>NZ_JAQFIL010000001.1:5000-4805000 GCF_029504655.1 Catalinimonas alkaloidigena | reverse complement strand
GATCCCCGGGGCCTACTTCCTGAGGCTGACGTGAAACGATTGCAGGAGTGGGGCGAAGAAATTGACAGAAGGTTCTCTCAACCGATTGCCCGAACCTCGGGTAAAGGAAAGCAGCTTATTCTGTCATTAGAACAGCCTCAGTCCATCAATCATCTGATCATAGAAGAGGATATCGCCCAGGGCGAAAGAGTACGAAAGTTTGTGGTAGAAGGTAAAGATGATGACAAATGGCTTACCCTATATGAAGGCAGCAGCATCGGCCACAAGCATATTGCCAGGTTTGCTACCCAAAAAGTTTCAGAAGTAAAGTTAAGCGTAGAAGAAGCAGTGATGGAGCCGGTCATTCAAAACTTAGCTGTCACTTATATTGAGTAATCTTGTTTATGAAAGCAATCACCTTAAGCTATCTCCCATTCTTTTGGACTTTGTTGCTGTTCTCTGGCTATAACTTGTTTTCTCAGCAAAACCCAGTTGGTGTCTACTTAATTGGCGGACAATTTAACGCTACCGGACAGGGATATTTAGTCAATTTGCCACCGAATGTTGCTATCGACACTAGTGTAATGATTTTCCACTCCCATTTGCTGAAAGGAAAAGCCCCCTATACCTGGCAGCCTTTGTACCAGGCTTCTGAAACACCTGATAAATTTGGTGTAGAGCTTTCTTTGGGAACCAGACTTCAAGAACACTACCATGAACAAAAGGTTGCCTTGATTAAACATGCTTATTCAGGCCCCAATCTTTATGAAGACTGGTATCTGGGGGAAAATAAAGAGGATACTGCACACTCCGGAAAGCAGTTCAGGTATTTTGTTGATACGGTGGAAGAGGGCTTGGCACAGCTACGCCATCAGGGGTTCTCTCCTGAAGTTAAGGGCATGTTTTGGCAGCAGGGTGAGGGAGATGCTCGAGATATAGCGGGTTTGGTTCATTCAGAAAACTATGGGCAAAACTTAAACCACTTTATCAAAAGAGTGCGGCAACAGTTTGGCGTTAGAAAGATGTTATTTGTTTATGGGCATGTCATTCCGGTCCACCGAGACAGATTGGGAGGTAGGCCTTCAGTAGCTGTCAGATCAGGGCAATTTAAACTTATTGAGTTTTATGAAGAAAAGGCACGTAGAATTGTATAAACTGGTAAATGATATAGGCGAACTCAATGATCTTTCCTCTTCAAACCCCGCAAAGACCCAGGAGTTAAGAAATCTGCTGCACTACTGGAGAACTAGTATAAATGCCCGAATGCCTAATTCAAACCCAGCTTATAAGGAATAAATTGAAATTTATTTAAAAGATATGAAATACACGGGTAAAGTACTGTTTCTCATGGTCATGATGGTGTTACCATTTCACTTATTAAGCGCGAAGAAATGGCAATTACCTCATCCACCTCATGAAGAGCATAATCTTAAGTTTGACTCCCTCGCTCAGCGATGGGATGAAGGCATGCCTATGGGTAATGGCATGCTAGGTGCGCTGGTCTGGAAAAAAGAAAACAGGCTGAGAATGTCACTGGACAGAGTAGACCTGTGGGATGACCGCCCTATGCCGGGCATAGACAAATTAAAGTTTAGCTGGGTCATTAAGAAAGTGAAGCGTAACCAATATGATTCTGTACAACAGCTGGGCGATGTTCCCTACGAACAGAACGCCGCGCCTACCAAAATTCCAGGCGCTGCTTTAGAGTTTGACTTGGCTAAGTTAGGAAAGGTGATATCCAACGAATTGAATCTGCAAAATGGCTTAAACTCTATTGAGTTTGAAAACAAAGGAAGTTTACATACCTATGTCCATGCGACACAAAATTACGGAGTTTTTATCCTGGAGAATCTACCGGAAAACATATTGCCTCAATTGATAATACCCGACTATGCCTCATTAGCAGAGGCAGGCCCCGCTAATTCAGTAGATGGACAGAGCTTACAGAGGTTAGGCTATCCGAAAGGAACGCTGACCGAAAATGATAATGTCATTCACTATCATCAACCTACCTACGAAGATAGTTTTTACGAAGTGTTGGTAAAATGGCAGAAGGTTTCCGGTAACAAACTGGTCGGCCTCTGGACAATCTCAAATAATAAAAAAGCCCGACTCCCCCTTATAGATGGAAATCTGGATCAAGCTATTTGGCCATCTCATGTAAATTGGTGGACATCCTACTGGAATCAGTCCATGCTTGACTTGCCCGACGCATTGCTGGAGAAGCAGTACTACCGGGAGATGTACAAATTTGGCAGCGTAGCTCGGAGCGATACCCCACCTATTTCGCTGCAAGCGGTGTGGACCGCAGACAACGGCAAGCTTCCTCCCTGGAAAGGTGACTTTCACCATGATCTCAATACACAACTAAGCTACTGGCCAGCCTATACCGGTAACCATTTAAAACTAGCTTCGGGATATACGAATTGGTTATGGAACAAGCGAGACACTTTTAAAAAGTATACTGAAGATTACTTTGGTGTAGAAGGTTTAAATGCTCCGGGAGTCACCACGCTGGATGGCGACCCGATGGGAGGCTGGATTCAGTATGCGCTTGGCCCTACCGTTGCCGCTTGGTTAGGTCATCACTTCTACCTTGAATGGCGCTACAGTATGGATCAGGAATTTCTGAGAAGCCGGGCATACCCCTGGATCGCTGATGTTGCGATTTATTTACACAATATCTCGGTAGTGGATGAAAATGGGTACCGCTCTCTTCCGATCAGTGCCTCTCCGGAAATTTATAATAACTCAGTGCAGGCATGGTTTAAAGAGACCACAAATTTTGATCTGGCACTGATACGCTGGACCTTTGAAAAGGCTGCTGAATTAGCATTGGTGCTCAATAAGGAAGAGGAGGCTCAACTTTGGGTGGAGTATTTGTCCCAATGGCCAGCTCTGGCAGTTGATTCTGAACTTGGTTTACTGCTGGCTCCTGAACACCCTCTTGCCGAATCACACCGTCACCATTCTTATATGGTTGGCTTTCATCCATTGGGTCTTCTGGATTATTCACAAGGAAAGACGCAACAAGAAATTATTGATAATACCCTAGCCACACTGGACTCCCTAGGGACAAAGCAATGGGTAGGTTATTCATTCAGTTGGCTGGCTAATATGAAAGCTCGTGCTTTTGACGGGGAAAGCGCGGCGGAAGCTTTGCAAATCTTTGCTTCAGCCTTCTGTTTGCCTAATAGCTTCCATGTCAATGGCGATCAATCAGGAAAAGGATATACCAGTGCTACTTATCGTCCTTTTACTTTGGAAGGAAATTTTGCTTTTGCTGCTGGTCTTCAGGAGATGCTCATGCAGAGCCATGCGGATGCTATACGTATTTTCCCTGCAATACCTGATCACTGGGGCCAGGTAAGTTTCAGTGGGTTGAGAGCTCAGGGAGCCTTTGTGGTCTCGGCTGAGATGAAAAACAATAAAGTCAGTCATGTAGAGATATCATCTGAAAAAGGTGGTATCCTCCGTATTGTCAATCCTTTTGGATCAGATTCTTACAGCTCAGGTGCTGCTTATGAGCTTAAGAACAATACAATTATCATACAAACTACCAGAAATCAAACTATCATGCTAGAAGCTCAATAACATACGCTATTTGTATCCTTTAGTAAATTTTTATATAAAAAATTACAGATAAAGTGTGTGGTTTTTAATAAAATACCCACTAGTGGGTATTGACTTTTTGTCAAAAAGAGCAGTATGCTAAAAACAACAGAAACACAATTTTTTTTCTTTGCATGTTCATAATTTATTTGTAATATTAGTTATTGTATACAATTCAAGTTAATAAGTAACAGCATTCTCTCTACCCAAAGCTTATTAAATTGTTTTAAATCTTACACCTCATGATAACTACTGAAGAAAAGGCATGGAAGGTAACGGTAGAGAAGAACACGCAGTACAGGAAAGCAGTTATAAAAATAGAGCAGCCACTGGAAGAGCTCCCCAAAAGCATTAAAATATTGAAGATGCTTACCCGGGATAATCAGTTTCTTAAGTGCAATAAGAAGAAATTTGACTCGCTGAGTGAAAGAGAAAAAGAAGTGTTTTTTTTGTTAGCAATGGGTTATAGCAGTGAAAAAATTGGCGAAGAACTCTTTATTTCCAAATATACAGCCCAGACCCACAGGAAAAACCTGAAGGAAAAACTTAAAATCAAGACCTTTAAAGATATTATGACCTATGCCAGGGTTTTTGGCTTTATTTGATTGCTTAGCCTTACGTAAAATATCACTTCCCCATGACAACAACCTTAAACTTATCTGACCAAACCAAGCATGCTATTCAAATTGCCCAATCGCTTGCTAAGGAGTATCAAAATGCGCAATTTACTCCCGGTCACCTGCTGCTTGCATTATTACATAAAGATGTGGGGCTGCGTGACCTTTTGAATTCTATTGGTCAGGACATCCCCTACTTACAGGAATGGGCAGAGGTTCGTATTGAAAACCTGTCCAAAAATACGCAGATACCCGAAGAGCCACTGGGAGATACTAAAGTAACAGCTAGTATTGAAGAGGCCGACCTGATACGCTTAAAATTAAACGAAGAAGAGATTACCCCCTTCACTCTCCTTTCCGCCCTATGCAAGCCTAATGTAGCATTTTCAAAAGACCAGCTCAAAACTTTTCCCCTTAAGCAGGATGATCTTCTGGCAACAGTCATACAGGAAGACGCTATTCAGCAGGCAGTAGGTAGCGCATCCAATGGTACCAGTGGAAAAAAATCTGCAAAATCCCAGGCACTCTATAAGTATTGCGTAGATAAAACCTCCCTGGCTAAAGAAGATAAAATTGATCCCATCATAGGGCGCGACCGTGAGACACGTATGATGATAGAGATCCTTGGACGACGAACCAAGCCGAATGTGCTCATAATAGGCGAGCCCGGTGTGGGTAAAACTGCGCTGGTTGATGGTTTTGCCCTGAGTATCATTCAGGAAAAAGTGCCCATGCATTTGGGGGCGGCACTTGTCTTTGAACTTGACCTGGGTTCGTTGGTAGCCGGCGCTTCCTACAAGGGAGAAGTGGAAGATCGCCTTAAGAATATTATCAAGGAAGTGAAAACCTTTGACAAAGCTATCCTTTTCATAGATGAAATTCATCTGCTGCTGGATAGTAGTGGCCCGGTAGGCGCCGGAGCTGCGAATCTGCTTAAGCCCGAACTGGCCCGGGGTGAGATTACGGTCATTGGGGCTACCACCAATGATGAATACCGAAAGTTCATAGAGAAAGAAGAGGCATTTAACCGTCGCTTTGAAGTGCTCAGAGTAGAAGAACCCGATGAAGAGGCTGCAACGCGTATGATCAAAACCCTGATACCTTTGTATGAAGGGCATCACACGATTTCTGTGTCAGAAAGTACGCCATCCGAAGCGGTTGTATTGGCGAAAAGATACGTAAAAGACCGAAGGCTTCCTGATTCTGCCATAGATTTGTTAGACCGCACCATGGCAGCGATACGAATGGCAGATGAAACCTCCGAAAATGAATTGAAAACCCTTAAGGAAGAACTAAAAAGCTTCAGAGAAGATGAAGAGAAGCTGTTGTCACTACCTGATCTAAGATGGTTTCACCGGCAGCTCAACGATAAAATCAGCCCTATTCTATTAGGTCAAATTGTAGAAGAAGAAAAGACCCACGAAAAGGCATCTGCTGATGAGTTTGCGGATTACCTGGACAAAACCATAGACTTTCTGCTTACACTTACAGAAAAGAAAAGAGGCGCTGTAGAGAAAGAAGATATTGCTGCTGTAGTAGCTTACAAAACAGGTATTCCTATTGGTAAAATCCAGACACAGGAGCGAGAGAAATTGCTCAATATGGAAGAGCATTTGAAGAAGAGGGTAGTAGGGCAGGATCATGCGATTAAAGTGATTTCTGACGCTATATTAGAATCCCGTTCAGGGCTTACCAGAGCAGGGCAACCCATAGGTTCCTTCTTTTTTCTTGGACCGACCGGAACGGGGAAAACCGAACTTGCCAAGTCATTGGCAGACTTCCTGTTTAATGACGAAAATATGCTCATTCGCTTTGATATGTCAGAGTTTAAAGAAGCACATTCGGCAGCAGTGCTGTTGGGTGCGCCAGCAGGATATGTTGGCTATGAAGAAGGAGGAATTTTAGTTAATAAAATCAGAGAAAAGCCTTATTCAGTAGTGCTCTTTGACGAAATTGAAAAAGCGCATGCTTCGGTATTTGATATCTTTTTGCAGATCATGGATGAAGGAAAACTTCACGATCGCTTGGGTAAAGAAGGGGATTTCTCCAACGCAGTAGTACTTTTCACTTCTAATATCGGTAGCCGCCATATTATTGATGAAGTAGAGAAAGGAAACCTTCCTACTTCTAATGAGATGATGGATATCATGAGCGGTAGCTTCCGTCCTGAATTTCTGGCAAGGGTGACGGAAATCATTCCATTTTCACCTATATTAGAAAAGAATGTCGTCAAGATATTTGAGATCCACCTCAAAAAGCTATTAAAGCAGTTAGAAGCCCAGGGTATTACCCTGGAAATATCAGATGAAGCCAAGCAGCAGTTAGCGCTATCCGGATACACACCGGAGTATGGTGCAAGACCACTTACTGGAGTAATCAGAAACCAATTAAGAAGGCCCATTTCTCGGATGATCATCGCCGAGAAAGTAAAAAAAGGCTCAGTCATCAAACTGAGCCTGGATGATAAAAAAGAGTTGAAATGGGAATATTAACCCATTTGAGGCTACTTATTATCAGCTTTGGATACATACTAATAAGGGCAACAGGCATGCTTGTTTGAAGTGCTATTTATCCTTAATCCCTAAGATTTAAATATTGATATAAGATAAGCCACCATGCGACAAGAATTCTTATCAACCCAAAAAGATCAAGCCTATTATTATAATGCGCTCAGGATTAGGAAAGGTGAAGATGGGATAGAAATCACAGAAAGTTACAGGCATCTGATTGGCTCAATATATTTCTGTGAGAACTGTTTGTTTTGTCATACTGACAAGCGCTACTTCAATGTGGATCATTTGGCTCCGGATCATATGCTCAGAGGAAGCGGGAGACCAAGTGCCATTGCGATCAATGCGGTGATTTTGTGTACGTCATTACAGAGAGGTGATGGTGGATGTAATCAGTCTAAAGGCGCTAAACCTTTTGTGCCTACCCATCGTGGGCTGGCCTACAGCCGCAAAGCGGAGGATATGAATTATATTCCTCTGGAGGAACGCCCTTTTCCTTATGCGAAGGATTGGTAAGAGCGAATTTAATATAATTAATAAACCAATAACTCATGAACCAAGTAGAAATCGGAGGTCAGTTAGTGCCTAAGGAATCTTTTGAAGCAATCTCACAGATTTCTTCCAACAGGACCCTGCTGGTGCAAAAGCTTACCAGTAAACCTACCAAGCCAGAGCCTATTACGGGCCTTAAATCCGTTGACGATGTGTTTGATCATTTCAAGCCCAATGTAAAAGTTGAGTTTGAAAATGAGCAGGGAGCACCGGTAAAGGAAGAGCTAAACTTCAGTAACCTGGGTGACTTCAACAAAAAAGGAATTTCCGGACAGAGTGATTTCCTGAAAGAGCTGGATGCACAAAAAGAAAATTATCAAAAATTTGCAAAGCAACTCAGGTCTAACAAAATCCTTAAGTCTGCCATGACTAACCCGGATGCGAAAAAAGCTTATTTGCGAGCTCTGCAAGCAATGATACAGGAAATCGAAAACGCTGACCAATAAACAAAAAAACTATGGCTGATCAGAAAGCTCAAAAATCGCCTGCGACCGCAGCGGCGGCACCTGCCAAGACCAAGGAAGGAGCAAAAATTGATAACCCTAACCAGGTGCTGGAAGAAAGCCTGGAAGAGTTGGTAGAATACGGAGAGTTTGAACTCATTGAAGCCTCAGTAGATGGCTCTAAAGTAATGAGCCCTGAAGGTAAAGCACGTAAAAACATTTTCCTCAACGAAGCGGGCCGGAAGAAAGACCGGGAAGAACTCAAAAAGCAACTTCAGCTCTGGCATACCCTGCTCAGTGAATCTGATGATATTACTGAATTGGTGGGTAAAGCCGAAGAAAGAAGTCAATCAGCGGAAAAATTACTGAATCAGAACCTTGCCAAAGCCATGGAGGCTACCCGCGAGTTAGAGCAAAATTATCGCTCTATGGCCTTGTTCTTTAAAAATTCTGAGCAGGACAAGGTAAGGAACATTACCATATTTAACGCAGACCTTGACCGCCTGAAAGACCTTGATAATACTTTAGTCATTGATAAAATAGCAGAAGAGCTTAAAGCCCGCCATGACAGACTGGATCTCAGGGAAAATTATTCTTTACTGGTAATTCCCGGCTATCTGGGGTCAAATATGGTAGTAGAAAAATGGGCTAAAATTGCCTACCAGAATAAGGTAATGTTGGTTACTGACTTCGCACACCTGGATGATCCTGACGCGGTAATGGAAGAGTTTGATGTAGCCAACCTTACCGGCGGAGAGATTCATCGCTCCAATGTGATCATGGCTTGTAACTGGCTGGTAGGCCGTGAAAAGTATGACGAGTTGGGCGAAGAGGAAGAGTTACATGTTCCTCCCTCTGCCGCTTTAGCAGGAAAAATTTACAGCACACTCATTGCACAGCCTACTGCCGGAAAAATGCATGGTGGTATCAATGAGGTAAACGGAGTGAGGTTTCCATTGAAGAAAAGTGAAATCACTGAACTGGAAAAACGCGGCCTGGTACCTATGGTAAAAGAGTGGGATAAGATTATGGCTTTTTCTGCCAAAACCCTCTATACCGGAAACGACATAGGCTTGCAGACATACTCAGTAGTTCGTGTATTTGATTATATAGGCAAGGTGCTTATTGACTTCCTTAACCGACAGGCTTTTGTGAACTGGACTCCTAAAGTTCAAAAAGAGCTGAGTAGTGAGATTTCCGGATATCTAAAAAGTATCATGGGAAGCACCAAGATTATTCAGGACTATAAACTGATGAAGTTGGAGCAGGACCCCGAAACCAAGCGAATTAATATTGACCTACACATCACGCCCTTTTTTCCTGCCAAAAATTTCCTTTTGAAACTGGGAGGTACTAAAGGAGATACTGCGGATGAGTGGGCTGCTGAATTTGCTGAAGAATAAGATCTAGCTAACTCTATTTCCGAAAACAAGTGGCTTGGCAGGTAGCGGGTATATAATACATACTTATCTGAAACTGATGGCTGTACAGCATTTGGAAATATCAACTTAAAAAATACACAACTTCAACTTTAACTATTAATTATCATGGCTCAAAAAGTAAGATTAACATTAGACAAAATTACTGACAGGAGAGTTTTGGCTTTTAGTTACAATTTCTCACGGGGTACCGATTTTTCAGGTAAGCCTTCTGGCAACATAACCGGAGGATATGTAAGCCTCAGTATTGAAGCGTCCAAGAGTGTTTTCCTGCCCACCTGGATGACCCTGGCCAATACCCAAACCAAGGAGGCCAAGATTGAGATTATGGATGAAACTGACGATAAAAAGCCTGTAAAGACCATTAGTCTGAAAGATGTCTACATTGTAGACTACTCTCAAACCTACAGTGAAAACTCGGAAGCCACTGAAAATTTTGGTCTTTCTGCACGGGAAATCACAATTGAAGGTGATGATGGCCCTGCGGTACATGAGAACGAATGGCCTGATTTTGCTAAATAAACAAAATAGGCTGCACCGCTTGAAATACTCAGTACTAAAGTGGTGCAGTTATTCAATTTAAACAGTAGCTAACAGGATAAGGTAATGATCAGGAACTTGTTTTGATTTTCTATTGAGCTTATTAGTCTATTTCAAGCATTTATAAAAAATCAAACCAGTTTTATTTAGCTGTATAGCATGTGCGCATGATGTACTATTCAAAATGACTTATCAGTGTTAGGCAGTAAAGATGATAGATCTATTTTACTGATTGTAGATAAAACCATCACATTATTTTGGCACATCAAGTAAAGGTAAATGTCACCATTGCGGGCAAGCCCATTTCTCCAATAGCAGATCTGGACATCAGTCAGAGTTTATTTGACCATAATGTTATTCAGGTCGTCATTCCTCTTAACGCATTTAAGGACAATAACTCACAAATACTTAATCAGGCTAAGGATTATCTGAATCAGCCGCTTACCGCTGAAATTACTTCAGGAGTATTTAATAAACTCAAAAGAGATTTTAGCTTTAAAGGAATAGTGACTGACATCCGAATGACCCGCTCTCAAAGAGGAGAAAGGATGATATTTGTTACTGCCCATAGCCCTACCGTTTACCTCAGTGGCGTAGCCACAACCCGCTCTTTTCATGAAATGACTTTGGCGGATATTGTCAACCAGTTGTTAGAGGATGTGCCAGCCAATATGAGCGCTAAAGTTGATCCCAGATACACTGAAAACATAGAGTATGCTGTGCAGTATCGGGAGACAAATATGCAGTTTCTGCAAAGACTGGCAGATACCTACGGTGAGTGGCTCTATTATGATGGTGATGAGTTTATTTTTGGCGCGCAACCCTCAAGTTCTGCGATTGATTTACTGCTGGAAAAAGATCTGCAGGATATGAAGCTCTCTATGCGGGTAGTGCCGGTAAATTTTAAAGCCAAAGCTTATGATTACCTCAAGCATGAGGTTTACGAAAGCAGAGCGAGGCCCGGTGATATTTCAGATCTTGATACTTTTGGCAACGAAATACTGAATAAAATTGAGCCGGACGCCTTCTCTGGTAAATCCCTACGCATACCGTATCATGAGTTTCAATCTGCTGACGCTCTGGATGATTATGTCCGCCATGAGATGGCCACCCGCTCCCGTGATATGGTGGTGCTTAGCGGAACAACCGATCATACACAACTCAGAGTAGGTTCGGTCATCAATATTACCGGTGAAAAAGCCAATGAGGTAGACCTTGAAAAGTTCATCATCACGGCGATCAATCATAGCATAGATGAAAGCTTCAGTTATAGCAATACCATACAGGCCATTCCTGATGCGGCTTCCAGTCCTCCCGATAACCCGAGAGTACGCATTCCTTTCTGTGAAGCTCAACAGGCGACAGTCATAGAAAATGATGATCCTGAAGGCATGGGTAGGGTGAAAGTGCAGTTTAAATGGCAAGATAGCGGGTCAATGACCCCCTGGGTACGTATGATGCAGCCTTATGCCGGGCAGTCATCTGATCTGCACGGCTTCTTCTTCACGCCAGAGATAGAGGATGAAGTGATTGTAGGGTTTATCAATGACAATCCCGAATTACCTTATGTGATGGGAAGTGTCTTCCATAACAATAGCAGCAATCATCCCAAAGAGTGGCATAATTCGGATACCAACCGAAAGGTGATCAGGACACGCTCTGGGAATCAGATTCACTTTGTAGATGAGAACGATAAAGAAGAAATTATCATTACCAATGATGATATTGATAGTGCGACCAACGAGATTCGGCTAAGTATGGAAGGAGATGGAAAGATCACGATCATGACTTTGGGAGCACTGGATATACAGGCTAATTCCATCACCATGAATGCAGATGAGGATATTGACATCAAAGCAGGAGCTAATGCCAGCCTGGATGTAGGTCAGGGGCTGGAGATCAAATCCGGTACGGATACAAAAATGGAAGCGGGAACTGAGCTAAATGTCAAGTCTGGTACTGATACCAAAGTTGAGGCAGGAACCGCGGCAAGTGTGAAAGGTGGTACTGACCTAAACCTTGAGGGGGGGATAATGTCTTCACTTAAAGGAGGAGTCCAACTGGATCTGGATGGTGGCCCTATGGCCAGTTTGAAAGGTGCCCTGGTGAAAATAAATTGAACTGATATGAAAATAGTTCTTCCTGAAAACAAGCCACCTGTAATTTTTGAGTATGAAGACAAATTTCATGCTCGGATGAATCATGATTATGCGACATGGCATCCTGACCCTCACCCTGATGATGCTGACGATGATAACCCAAACTCTAAACCTAAAACTAGATATGTAGACAAAATATTGGCTAAGACCAATGCCAGACTGCCCGGTTACGAAAAGAGAAGATCAGGTCATCAGCTAGATAATAAAGCAGATAGCCTGGAAAAAAGTAAATTTAATAGCTTTGAGATACTAGAGGAAGCGGTATTAAGATCCGCGGTGTATCCGGCTATAGTAGCCAACAATAGGCTTTTGGTCACCACTTTTGATATGGGGTATGTAGTTGGCTACGATTCACAGTTGAATAGTCCCACCTCAACAGTAACTGTAGTTACTTATGAAGACGGAAAGCTAAAAACTGTTTATCCGGGAAAGCCAAGTTACCTCTACACTCATAAAGACTAAAACCTATGCGCCCCTACTATACATTTCCATTACAAACTGAGCAACTGACTCAGAAAAAAAGACATCGCTTAGCTGAGTTGAAGGAAGGGATCGCGGATTACATTCACATCATCCTCAAAACACACCTCACTGAGTACCGCTATGATTACGATTTTGGCTGCTACGTATGGAACCAGGATTTTGAGAATATCAAGAGCATCAGCAAGTGGGAAAACGCACTTGAGACACAGATCAAAGAGGCCATTGCTTGCTATGAGAAGCGGATGGATGCTATCCAAACCAAAGTGAAAGTAGAAGATCCCAAAGATTATGCTGTTGGAAGTAATCCACAAAACCGCCTGAAAAAAAGAATCCATATTACTGTATCCGGCACAATTCAGAAAACACGCGAGCTATTCCAACATCAGGAGTTTATATATTTTAGTCCACTTTCAATTCATTAATTTTAAGGAAACGCTCTCTGCATATGAATATTAGCAAATCCAACATCAAACGCCGTTTAGTAAAGTATGTAGCTGACCTTTGGGGCTATCAGCAGGCTGATATGGATGGCTTTGATCCCTTGGTAGACCTGCTGCTGGGAGCCTGCGCGGTGGAGTTTGAGCGCACCGCCAACCAGATCGTTTCTTCCCAGAGCCGGGTATTAGAAAAACTGGCGCATCTGCTCTTACCGGAAAGCCTGGTTACTCCTCTGCCGGCCCATACCATCATGCACGCCAGTGCAGTAGAGCCACTTTATACACTTCGCCCAGAAGATCAGTTTTCAATTGACAAAGAAGTGATCAACCCGGCAAAACCCACTGAAATCAGTAAGAAAGCGGTTTTTTTTTCTCCTACACTTCCGGCCAATATTTTTGATGTCAGCATACGTTATATAGGTGTGGGAAAGCGGCTTCTGCAGCAGATAGATGTCAATACGAGGGAAACGCTGAGCAGCACAAAAAAAGGAGAAAGCTTCCCCAATCAAAGCATATGGGTGGGGGTCAAGGTGAATGCTAATCTGGGAAACATTCCACAAATTAGCTTTTTCTTTGACTGGCGCAACCATCCCGAAAAACAGAAATTCCTTAACCTGCTACCCGTCACTCAATGTTCAGTAGGAGAAAACAATATGAGTACCCGCTCGGGCTACGGCCTGACTGTAGAAGACAGAATAAGCAAGCTTAGAAATGAATTGCAGGAGGAGTGGGACATCTTACCCAAAATTGAGGATAAAGTAAATCAGTTGTACGAGCAGCATTTTCTTACCATCAGTAGTAGTGACATCATGACCAAGGCACAGTTGAGGAATTACCCTGAAGCTTTTGAAGCGCTTTTTGAAGAAGAGGTATTAAAAAATTTTAAAGAACCGCTTCTCTGGATAAAGTTATCATTATCGCAACTGATTCCTCAGGATGCTGTCGAAGATATGACCATGGCCATTAACTGCTTTCCGGCCTGCAACCGGCAATTGATTGACAACCGCCGGCCTTATCGCCTTGATGAAAGTCTTAATATCATCCCCCTGAAATCTGATGATTATTTTCTAGCCATACACAAGGTAGCCTCAAACGATAATCAGCCTTTTCAGGGGCTTCCGTTCTTTGATGCCAAGCAGATGAAACCGGGAATTTTTGCGATACGCAGAGATAGGGTAGGCAAGTTTGACAGTCGCAATGCCCGTGAAATGTTGAATTATGTACTGGAGCTCATGCGGGATGAGGCCGCAGCATTTAAGGCAGCCAGCGGTTCTATTGGCTCCAAGGAAATTGTAGAGTTAGAGCAAATTTTGAACAGGATTGAAAATAACCTTGCCAACAAAACACAGGAAGGTGACACCGATCAGTACCTTATGCTTAAGCCGGATAAGGCGAAAGATATTTACGTTTCTTTTTGGAATACTACCGGGGCGCTTGCTAACAAGGTTCCAGCCGGAAGCGCATTCAAAACACGTTCCATAGACATCAAAGCCAAGAGTGTGTTTTCTATGACCACATCATTCGGAGGAAAAGACAAACCCTCTGAACAGGAAAAATTGTATACTTTCCGTAGCAACTTACTTTCCAGGGACAGGATCGTCACTCGGGAAGACATAAAAGCTGCCTGTTATGCTGAATTGGGAGAGACGATAGCCCACATAGATATCAATAAAGGATATATCAACGCGCCCTCACATCGGCAAGGGCTGCGCAGGGTGTTAAATGTTGAAATTACTCCCCATGAAAAAGAGGAATTATCAGTAGAGGAGTGGAATAAAATCTGTGAGGAGCTGTCAATGAATTTGCAGCGGCGTTCTTCCATCTTCTTACCAATTACGGTAAAAATTGTATTACAAGAATTCTCCTGAGATGAATGCCATTCCTAAAGATACCAGCGCAACACTCAAAGAACTGCCACTTAAGCTAAAGCTTGACCTGTATGTAGAGGTAGTGATTGCTGCTTTGATAGAAGAGGGTAGGGTAGACCCTGAGAAATTGTATATTAAACCTCAAGGGACATTTTCCAGAAATTACCAGCCTGACTTGGCCAAAGTGGAAGTGATTGAAGATAAAAAAATGGGGCATTCAGCCGCACACTTTAATATCAATCGTGAGGGACTCTATGATATGCTACCGGAGGGATTGTTTCATACAAATCTCAGGAAGACCAAGCATATTGATACCGAAGAATCGGTGAAAGAGCTTAAAATACATCGGGAAGAAGAAAAAAGCGCAAGAAAGTTTTTCCTGCCTCTGGAGCAGATGTTTTATCAACAAAGGATTGCCATTGAAATAGAAGAACAAAAATCTCTTGTAGGCCTTTCTGAAGCGATAGTGGATGAACTGATTGCAGATTTCTGGCAAATACCTTTTCCGTTAGATTATTACCAATCGTTATGTCTTGCTTACATGTTACCTAATGTACATAATATAGTTGGAAATATAGAACTGACAGCGCAGTGCCTGAGTATTCTTTTGCAAGTTCCGGTATCTTTAGAAAGCACATTGGGTAAATATGAAAGTTTTCATTTGGAAGACAACAGTCTGGGTGCATTTGAGCTGGGTGATAATTTTTTACTCGATGACGTTTATGTAGGTGAACTGGATGCTCTTACCATAAGAATTGGCCCTCTTCAAGAGCAGGCTCTCCCTGGGTTTTTACCTGATGGAAAAGAGCAGAAATATATTGAGTTTCTACTTGCTTACTTCATTCCTGCTGAGCTTGACTGGGAAATAAAGATTCTGGTAAATCCTGAGCAAGAATCATTTAGATTAGGGGACAATTATGGAAAAGGATTACTAAATTATACGACAGTTATTTAATAGATTATTGATATATGCATCCTAACCTAAGAAAAGCATCGGTCAACTGGATAGATGGAATGAAAGTGAATAAAGATCACTTTCATCAAACCGAAGACTGGATCATTGACCACTTCAAAGATATAGCTGCTTTAAGGTTGACTGACAACGAGTATGGATTGCTACCGGCCTCTGATGATGTTGATACTTCAGTAAATTTTCAGATAGATATTGAGCAGACACAGTTTATAAAAGTTACGCTCCTGTCCTGCAGGGCAATCACCAGGGGTGGTATCAGAATAGAGATTACTCCCTATATTAGTAAGCTGTATAGTTTGGAACGCAATCAGTTTGAAGTTAAGTTTGATCTGAACAATGCCTCTAACCAGCAGTATGCCATTGTGGTAACCGTTGACCCATACCATAGGACTCCTATAGGTGATCCTGATCCGGAAGAGCACCCGCTTAGACATCCGTTTTCCATTCCTAAATATTCGGTTGACATCATTCCTTCCAAAGAGGTTAATTCTGAAGAGTTTAGCACTTACCACCTTACGATAGGAAAATTCAGAGTGGTAGGGGGGGAAGTGCAGGTGGAAGATTACATTCCGCCCTGTACCAGTATGAGCAGTCACCCGACCTTGGTAGAATTTTACCGTGAGTTTGAGACTTTGCTCAATGATACCAGGCAGCATCTTACTCAATTTATCAAAAAAAACCGTGCGCTGGATGATAGGACAGTTAATCAGAATGTCCTGGCTTTGTCTGAAAGTATGCTGATGACCATGGCTATCTTCCAGGATGAGTTTCAACTGGAAATCCCTAACAAATCTCCTATATATTTATTCAAGTTCTTTTTAAGACACATCAGGTTAGTCTCTACAGAACTGAACTGTATGCCGGAAGATGACAGGCTTAATGTGTATAATACCTTTAACAGAAGCTTTGCTGCCGGTACCTTTGAAAATATGATCAATAACATATTGAATCTCAAATACTCGCATAGGCAAATCTATCAGGTGATAGCCAAGCTTCACCAGGAAATAAGCACATTCAATGAAATACTCTCAAAACTACCCTATAGTAGTGCTCCGGCTTATGAAAGGCCCAGAGAAGAACCTGAACCACAACCGGAGCAGGCCGCACCTAAAAAAATGGGTTCTACTGTTAAAATATTCAGAGGAGGGAGGGAATTATGAGTAAGCCTGCTGCCAGAATAGGAGATATGCATACTTGCCCAATGGTAACTCCCGGCTTACCGCCGGTTCCACATGTGGGAGGCCCTGTTGTCGGACCAGGAGTGCCTACTGTATTGATTGCCGGAATGCCCGCTGCTGTAATGGGTGATATGTGTACATGTGTAGGTCCACCCGACAGTATCATACTGGGCTCAGCCACTGTCATGATTGGAGGAAAGCCTGCCGCGCGTATGGGCGATTCTACTTCGCATGGTGGGGTTATCGTACTCGGTGCACCTACTGTGCTAATTGGAGGATAATGTTATCAGAACTCATATTTTTACTCCATGGGATATGGCTATCTAAGTAAGCAGGAAGAAGAAAATATTATCAAAAGGATCAACCAGCTACCTGAGTTCAGGTATTGTGGAATTGCTTATGTAGGCAGGGGAAATTCTTATGTAATCAGACCGAGTTTAATGCCCGAAGGCTTGGGTTCCTGGATAGTGATTAGTGAAGTCAAAGAGAGCCTGGAAAAGAAAACAGTGAAAGAGGTTGCTGCTGAGAGTAACTTTAGCTGGGGGTGGGAGGTCTTTGGCTTAACTACAAGCTGTGGTGCTGCTGTTTTAACCGGAGTTGCAGCGGCAGGTGGTATTGCAGCAACGCCTGTCACGGGAGGAGGTTCATTGGCAATCACCACGCTGGCCTGGGCCGGGGCGGCGGCTACCGCTGCACAATGCGGGCTTTCTGCAGGTAGAATTGTGAATGAGTTTATTGACCCAAGCCATAATCAGATGCTCGATGACAGTGAGTATTATCAATACGGGACCATGGCATTAGATACCATTTCAATTGTTGGAGGAGCATCTTCAATAAAAGGGACTGTTCAATTTGGGAGGAATCTAAGTAAAGCTACTGGCCGGCCTCTCATGCAGACTTTCAAGCAATCAGAAAAACTCTCCCGAGGAGCCCGGAAAAGATTACCAAGAATATTAGCGGAAGCAGATAATCCAAAGCTTACTTCCAGACAGTTTAAGCAAATGGTCAAAGATGGAGTAGCTCCAAAAATATTTAGAGTTCATGATATCACCAAAGAGGTAAGAACCAGGCTATTGGAAAGCATTAGCGCAGGACTCAGCATGATGGGAAGCGGAGCCTCAGGAATGATAAAAAAGTTTGCAGTATATATTGTGAATGAAGAATAAACAGTCCTCTCTACAGATGATGACAATGAAGTAGTTGAGAAAATTCAGCCAGCCTTGACTTATTCAAATGCTAATTTAGTATTACCTATCTTTATGATATCACTATCGGTAAGCAAGTATCCTTCCTGACCGATTTGAATATCGTTGACAAAAGTACCATTGGTTGAGGGCCTCCATTTCATCTGACCTTCAACTTTGATCCACTGACCGTCTCTAATGTACCACTTCTCATTACCTTCCTTATCAAAAAATTTTTCTAAAGTAGCATGATAACGAGAGATAAACGCGCTTTTTCCTTCATCAATTAATATGTCATTGGCCGCGAAGTTTTCGTCGTCGAGTCGCCCGATTGTAAGCTTGAATTTACTCTTGTTTTCGGCGATCTTACTGATGTAAAAATTTTGTTGCTGGCTTTTTCTGGGAGCTAAGTTGGTTAACTTTTTATGAGCTATTTGTCTTGCTTTGGAGGGAACAGGCTTACTTGAGAAATCACTGCTCTTAAGTAAATCCAGGATTTCATCAGCACCTTGAAATCTATCTTCTGCCAGTGGTTTCAGGCACTTGACGATGATATTTTTCCAAAAAGCTTTAACATCTGAGTCGATTAACCTTTTATAATCCCATTCCTCGCTGATTTTTCTCTTTTCGTATTGCAATGGGTCGTTTTGGTATTGCTCAAAAGATCCGAACGGCAGGTGCCCCTGTGTCAGTAACTCATATAGTACGGCTCCCAAAGCAAATATATCATTTGTCGGCCCCGTTTTTTTGTATGCCATGGCACCATCGGCTTGCTCAGGTGGTGAGTAGGCAGCAGTTGCAAAGATCTGTTTGACTCTTCCTCGTATATCCGTCTGGGTAAGTCTGTTGTGTAAACTTGCGGATACGCCAAAATCACTCAGGCAATAATTACCTCCTTTCAGGAGTATATTTTCCGGCTTAACATCACGGTGTACAATGTTATGCTGATGCATGCATAAAAGACCATTACAAATGTCATATACAACCTTTGAAATTTTGCGGTCATCCAGATTTTCGCCAATGATATCTCTCAGGCTGCCCCCCCCACAAAACTCCATGACTAGTAGGGGGTTACCGGCAAGCTCATGATAATTGAAGATTTTTAATACATAGGGCGAATCAATTCCTTTGCTGATCTGGTATTCCTGCAAGAATCTTTGGAGGATATCCTCTCGCTCGGCAGGAAGGACTTCCCACATACGGTAAAGTTTGACAGCAATATAAACGCCATCACGCTCCGCCAGGTATACACTACCAAATCCTCCTTTTCCTATTTCCTCTTTGATGATAATATCAGCACCATTCATCCGAATGGATTGAGGAGGTTGAAGGTTTATTCTCTCAGGAGCAGACATGAATTGAGAAATAGAGATCATTCAATCTCAAATTTGAATACTTTATTTCCTAAAATTAACTTAGTCTGATGCGGGATATGCACTTCGTTCTTGCACTGAACAAATGTAGCTTTGTTAGAGCTACGGTCAATTATCATCCACATATCTTGCTTTTTTTCAACACTCGCATGTTGTTTGCTGGAAATGCTTTGGTCATCAGGGTCAAGGTTAAAGCGGTTAAGTGTCACTTCAGGTCCGGTAAACTGCTTCGCCGTACCGTTTAACTCATCCACTAAAGTAAAAGTGCCCTGCTGACTTTCTGATATGTTAAACTGACCAAATTGCATTGTCTTATTTGGTTCTACCTGCACAGGTTTGTTCTTGGTAACATTGGATGAAAAAAGAAAAATACGGTTGCCTAATATCAGTCTGCTGCCCTCATATAAAGGATGATAATTCAAGGCCTGAACGAAGGTGGCTCCATTAGAACTGATGTCTTTAATAAACCACTTTCCCTGGCTTTCTCTAAGTTGAATGTGCCCGTTGCCAGATATACTGGGGTTGTCAGGGTCTAACTCATCACGACCAAGTGAAATCTCCTCAACTTCACCGAGCTCTGCACTTACAGACATATCGGGTGCCGCCTCATTGATCAGCGAAAATTTTCTCTTGTTGGATATCTTGCCAAAGTTAAGACTACTGAAAGTCATGGTGCGCTTTGCAGTGGTTTCCTGCTCAGTTTTTACTCCCACAAAACCACAATTAGGGCAAGGGGTGGCTACAGATACCTGATTCCTTAATGGATAAGAACATTCTGGGCATTGATATCCACTGTCAAAAGTATCATCTTGCGCTTTTTGATCCAGAAAAGGTTTTTCCGGCTTTTTTCCAACAATTGTTTTATTAGTCTGCTTTAACGGCCTTTCATTAGGCAGTCTATTCCAGGGTTCTTTGATCGGATCAATTGGAGGTTTAGGCACTTCCTTTTTTGTCTTAGAGCTTTTCTTTTTGAATGGGTTTCTCATATCACTTAATTTTGCTCCTGCACTTGAATAGTCAAAGTCTCCAGTTGTTTATTAATTTTTTTTACTACTTTAGTAATGGTATTGACCATATATTCTTGTTCGGATACTATGCTATTCGTATTAAATTTTTTATCAGCATCATAAGATACATTTACTGACTGACTTATTGAAGAAAGTTTTTCTTTAGATTGACTGGAGATAGGCAAATTTTGATTGGTTAATTTTATCTGACTTTTTATCAGATCATGTGTCGCCGAAAGAGATTCATTCACATTCTCTAGTTGAGGGTTATCATTACAAGTCTGACACCCCTCTATTAATTTTTTGGTATTATTGATTTGTTCTTCCAGTTGAATATTTAATTCATCAAGGGCACCAAGGAAGTTGTACTTAGTCGCGCTTAAATGCTCTTCTCCAGTGGTAACCCCAGGCTTATCGGCTTCTGCATTGGTAGCTTTTGCATCACCCTCCATCTCATCTGATTCTTTAGTGAGCGAGGACTGAGCAGAGTGTGATTCTGAAATTGTGGGCTGAATTCTATCTTCTGTTTTGGGTTCAGGACTAGCCTTACTTCCCTTCCAGGCTATAAGCGAGTAAACCAGAACGAGCAATAGTAAAGACAGTGCCAATACAAAAGGCCATTTACTTTTGAGAGTACTTAACACGCCTCGCTTTTGTCTCGTTGCCGTATTTAATGTGGCCTCTACTTCTACGTAGATTACAGTAATGTTATCAGAGCCTCCCGCCCGATTGGCTTCATCAATCAAAACTCCGGTAGTATCCTTGATCTTATCATTGCCCTCCAGGATTTGTTGTATTGCCGCGTCACTCAACATGCCATTAAGCCCATCACTGCAGAGCAGTATTTTTTCACCTTCCACCAATCTCTTGTTCAGGTATGATGGTTTGGGCTTAGAGTCTGTACTTCCCAATACCTGAAGAATAATGTTACTCTGCTCATGAATTCTGGCTTCTTCAGCAGAGAGCTCTCCGCTGAGTACCATTTGCCATACCAGGGAATGGTCATCAGTAAGGGGTTTCAGCGTATACTGTTGTTTTTTTTGGTAGACATAACAACGGCTATCCCCGCACCATGTCACATGCAGTTGGTCATCAATGACCCAGGCGATCACAGCGGTAGTGCCCATGCCTGTACATTCAGGGTGTTGGCTGGCATGCTGTAAAATTTGCTGATGTGCTTCCAGCAGAAGGTTTTTGAGGTATTTCTCTATGTTTCTTTGTGTGTCAGGTATCGTTTGCAGTTTGAGAAATCTATCCTCAACTACATTGCACGCTATGGCGGAGGCTACTTCCCCGGCATTGGCGCCACCCATACCATCCGCCACCATAAATACTGTTCCCCGGGCATTATTCTCCTCCTGAGAGAGATCAATGATGACAAAACTGTCTTCATTATGGTCTCTGACCTGTCCCACATCAGTGGCCCCAAAATATTTTAAACTACCTTTTTTGTGACTCACAATGGTAAAATTTAATGCTTAATTACTTGGAATGTGATTTGTTATGATAGGGTGAACCGCCTGAAGCACCCAGTTCTCCTCTACATCAGTATATACGGCAACTAATTCAATATCTATTTTGCCCAGACTCACTTTTTCTACAAATAAAGCTCCTCCCAGTATCATTCGGTCTTTGAACTGAATATCCTTAACCTCTGCCATACCTTCATTATCCCAGGAGATCTGATTAAGGTTGATATTGGTTGACTTAATTACAGACTCATCCGGACTGTTATCTTCTTCAACATAATAAACCAGCAACTTGCCATTTTGAGGAAGCGAATCGCTGGCATTTAATCCGGCAACACCTGGTTTGAAGCTGGTCAATGGTGATTCCAAGTTCAGTTTCTTGATCTCAAATACCCTATAATCATTGTCAGAATTGATTGCTTTAACCTTGGTTAATGAGCAAAAGGGTTCAAAATCCGCTTCATATTCCTTGAAATTAGGATCTGTCCGCCAAGGTTCTCTTATGCTGCTGGGTAGCCAAAGGTCTCTGTTCACCAGCACGCCAATCCTGTACGTCTTACCAAAATAATCTAAAATCCCTCTTCCCAAGCGTTCACCGGAGGAAGACTCCAGCATATATTCCTGTCGAACGAGATAGATGGCACCATCTATGGCTTTGTTGACTAAATTCTGATTGTTTTGTAAGGCTACCAACTGAGGGATACGGATGGAGGTGGAATCTATCTGGGCATGCACTTCTACTTTAAAAAAACATAGCGTATAGAATACCAAAATGAATTCAACTGCTTTTCTCATAAGATCATTTGCTAATGTTTTTGATAGGGACTACTGAGCCTAATGCATCATCCCTTCCGGTAGATGGGTTGGTATAACCTGCTGATACAATGGCAATAGCTTTCGGTACACCATCTCTGATGACAAAGAGTGGTCCCCCGGAGTTACCATTATCAAAGCCATAGCCGGAAACAATGATGGTATTGTTATCAAGGTCATCTTTGGCTACACTAGCTTTGCTATATAGCACCTCCAGACCATTATCGTTACCTAACTGCTGAAAAGTATTGCCATACGTATAGCCAAGGCAATGTAATTCAGTACCGCTTTTGAGTGAAGCCGAAAGCTGGGGGGCTGCTGTGATAGTTCCCTTCTGATCTGTCTGGAAATATGCCCAGTCGGTACCGTCATAACTATTTGCCTGAACCAAAACTACTTCCTGTCCATTATACTCTTCATCCACATAGTAGTCGGTAGAATGATCAATCATAAAGTCATGGTTGGTGAAGTCAAATCTTATGGATTCGTCAGAAGATACAGCATAAAAATCGTAGGTAACTGTTCCTCCTAAACTGGCCAGTAAATTGAGCTCATTTTTTTCATAAAAATACAACTCCACACAATGCCTGGCCGTGACAAACTTACCGTCATCTAATAAAAAACCTGTGCAGTGACAGTTTTCGGGTAGAGGTTCATCTACAAGGACTTCTCCGTCCATCTCAGCACGTACATTTTTTATGCCCATATAAAACACACTTTCCTTGACCTGGGCAATAGCCATGGCAACTATCTCTTCGGGGCTTTCTTTTTTAGTATTATTGATCTGCTGTACCAGTTGCTTCTGCTTGGCAGCAAAGTTCGCGACAGTAGACTGAAGCTGAGCTTCCATGTTTTGTTTGTTGGCCAGCATCTCTTGTTTCAGCGCCTCATTCTTCTTGATAGCGTGGGCGAGTGAATCAGTAATGGCTTTGTTACTCTTACGCAAAGTATCTGTTTGTCCGGCGAGTACTTCTGTTTCCCGGTTCAGTTGATAGATAAAAAAACCTGCTACCAGTCCGCTTATAATCAATAGGCTTATCATTGTAATCACTGCTACCCGGTATGGTCTTACCGCCTGGTTGACAACCAAGCCAATCCGTTTGGTTACCCCCATAGAGGTAGATCCACTTTGCGCGATGTTGAATCTCAGGCGTGGACCTTCAAAGGAAAGCTGAAACTCATCACCATTATTTAACTTCCATTCTTCAGCTACCGGAGAACCATTGACAAGGGTAGGATTAGTAGCTGATAAGTTTTTGATGTATACATCATTACCTTTTCTCTCAAGTGCAGCATGTTTTCTGCTGACTGTACTTACCTCTTCTGAAAACCTGACAGCACAAGTTCTAGACCTCCCAATCTCAATATATGGCACTACTATAGTTTCAAAGCTTGACACCTCGTGTTTAGGTGAGGCGGTAAGAAATTCAAGTGTGTAAGCAGGAACATTTCCACCCCCTATAAAAGACATGCCTGTCTTAAAGGATTGTGTAGCTCTGGACATAAAAATGTTGTGATAAGCTAAGGACTAATTGTAGTTAAATATATTAAAATTTTATTGAAAATCCTCATTTTGTCTGTGCTGAACATTTAACAATTACAATAAATAATGTTAAATTTATTTGCTGCTCACTTAGCAATTTTATTTAACTTCAGACACTGAATCATACATTATGCAGGAGGGTGAAAAAGTAGTCATCTCTGAACAGGATTTTAGAAGAAGGTTTGTTTACGATCATACCAATTTACTAGGGGAGGGAGGCTTTGCCAAAGTTTATCAGGCGTACGATCGTCAATTTGAAGAAACAGTCGCGCTCAAATTTTACACAAATACCGATGCCCAGAAATATGATATAATAAGCGAAATGCGCAACTCGCGCAGGTTTACCCACAAAAATATCATTAGAGTGCATGACGCTCGTATCGTAAGGTTTACCAATAGCTTTGGTATAGCCGAAGATGTGCAGGTGGGTATACTTGAATATGCCAATGCGGGTAATTTGCTGGATTTCTTGAAATCCTCACCCTCAAAAGAAGTTTTCAAGGAAGTAATCAAAGAAATACTTCAGGGCTTACACTATATTCATACTGAAAAAAGAGTCATACACCGTGACCTTTCTCCTGATAATATTTTGATGGTAAAAGAGAAGGAGACCTGGATTCCCAAAATTGCTGACTTTGGGATATCCAAAGAAATTGATATGAAGACGCTCAATATGGGGCAAAAAAAGGCCTCATCTGAGCTGGTGGGTAAGATGGAATATATGGCTCCTGAACAGTTTGACCCTAAAAAGTACGGGATCAATCAGCAGATTACTACCAATGTGGATTTGTGGTCGTTTGGCGTGATACTGACAGAGATCTTTACTGATAAATCTCCTTTTGGCGATAGAAATACTTCCCAAAGCCCAATGGAAATAATGCATAATGTATTGCATAACCCACTCCCCTCAGAAATTAAAAATGTACCTGAGCCCTATAGGAAAATAATCAGCAAATGCCTCATCAAGGATGCCAAGAAGAGAGTGCAATCCAGCCTGGAACTGATAGAGATATTGCAGGCCCCTGTTCCTACCAAAAAGAAAATGAATAAAGCTATGATTGCCGGCATCCTGCTGGTATTCGTATTGCTGGCATTTGGTTTCTGGTATGTCTTTACTTCCTCTGATGCACCGGCTGTAAAAAATGAAGAAACTGCGCAGATACAGAGCCAGAAGAGCGAAAGTGTTCCCGCACAGTTGATGGATTCTACTTCAGCAGGCACAGATTCTTCCCGGCTCACTCAGGAAACTATGCCGCCCATTAAAGCATCAGGGCAAAATGTGATTGAAGCAGATACAATACTGACAGAGGATTCTACCCTAGCCAATCAGCCCAAATCATTGCCATTACCCCTTGGCTTAACCAATGCTCAGAAAAATATGCTATATGATAATTTACTCAGAGAAATTGAATCTCTTGATAATGAAATTATCAATACAAATCTCAGGTTAAGCAGAATCAATAATTATGTAAATGAGTACTTTGTTGATGAAGAAGCAAAAGTGTATTTCACTGTTAATGATAGTATTAACCAGGAAAGCATAGAAAGCTTTATGCGGTATGTAGTGAACACCTCCGGTATAGAAGAACGTAGCTGGGTGATAGATACTTTACTTACTGAACTGAAGGGTGATAAAATCAAAACCCTATCAATAAACAAATACTGATGCCTTAACGCTTTTTCCATTTCGGCCTGGCTTACCTGATGATGAGCCTTTCCTGGCTTAGCACTTCACCTTCCGAAGACAAAAATTGTAGTAAATATACCCCCTGCTTTTCAGCGAGCTGAACGGAGGTTTTCTGTATGCCGTAGTGCAGTGGTATCGTCCCGGATTTAGTAATTCTTCCTTTTATATCCACTAATTGCCAGTTGACGAAACCACTAGCATGATCGGGAACCATCAAAGTAACATTGACCTCATCCACAACTGGGTTAGGGTATGCCGGTCCGATTTGTACCTCTGTAGGAAGTACGTACCTGAGCAATGCTTCTTCAGTACCATACAATACTTTAAGATGTTGAGAGGCAGCCGGTTGGAATTGGTAAGATTGCGCAGCCTGCATATCTATCACCTGCTTTTGATTTTCATCATAGAGCCATAGTCTGAATTTATTATTCACCCACTGATCATTATCCCAACTGAGATAGACAGTTTCATTATTAACTTTTTCATCAAGCTTAACGGTCCATTCCGCAAATGAAGATGGAGGAATGATGTCAGTGGCTAGCACCAGGCCTTCTCTGGTAAATGAGGCAGCAGAAGAACTAAAAAACGATGGAAAAACATCTGCATCATAAAAATCTTTACCTGATTCCGATGCATTATGCATACCTAATATTAAGTCCTCTTTCAATTCGTCAGAAACATGCACTGATAAACTCACCTGCCATGCTGATGCGTCCAGAGTGACTCCTTTTTCTTTTTCCACATTGCTTTGTTTTTGATTGTTTCCGGCTTTTGCACTAAAGGGAATAACTAAGTTGCCACTTTCTTTGATGTTAACAAATGCTCCTTCATAAGCTGATAAGCTTTCATCTTCTTTATTATAGCTACCATTATATACACTAAGTCTTGCCTGATCTAAAAAGATATCAGGGTTAGCTGATACCACTACGCTCCAATCCAGCGCAAAAGGAAAGGGGTTACCTATAAGATTCCATCCCTCCCTTACGGGAATGATAATATTCCCCTCTTCATTAGGCTCTGCCACATCACCTTTTATACTATCAAGTATACCTTCTTTAGCAATGAGCCAGTACCCTTCACCAGCTTTAAATTGGGTAAATCCCGCATTATACTCCTGATATACATTTTCACTAGTATTAGCCTGGTTGAGGCGAAATAAGCGCCAGTCTTCTTTTTTATACTCTTTGTTTCCTAAAGCTGCATTTACTGTCTGCTGCTTAAAGGGAATAGCCACCAGTTGGTAGTTTTGTTGAGTAGGAGCGGAAGTAAAGCTCTTACGGTTTACTTTTTCAATGTTTTCAGCATAACGCCAATAGGTACGGCCTGTCTCTATTTTCTCCAGGCCAGCACCGTTAGTGACTTTGAATTGGTACTTTACGCCTAACTCATCTCCATTATCGGTCAACAGTGTGTAAAGGCTTTCGTCTGGTGTGATCTCCTGAAAGGGACCGAATGCTTCATCCATGATTCCGGCAAAGGCGGCTTCTACTTTTTGTATGCTGGACTCAGCATCAGATGCCTGAACAGAAACATTAAATTCATTTTTTCTAAGCGCATTGGAAGGAAAAGTAGATACTACCAGTGCAGCTGTTTCATCCTCCTTGATCAGAATGGTTTCATCGGCAGTTACGACAACACCATTGACATTGACTTTGACAGTATATTCTTCATTGATGATGTCTTGACTGACAGTTAGCATAAAAGAGATTTCAGTGCCTTCCTCATTTACACTGATATCATCTACTGCTAAGTCATTCAGTAATACTTCAATAGTAGGAGGGGAGGCTATAGAGCGGAAATTACTTCCAACTATTGTAATCTCGCTACTGCTAAATACTTCAGAGGGAGATAAACTGCTGATTTTTTGGGAGACTATCAATGACTCATAAGTAGCGGGTTCCTCGCCACTTTGGTCACTTATGCTAATTCGGTAATTTCCAGGAAATAAATCCGGTACAGTTAGTTTTAAAGTAGTGTTATCAACAGTCTCAAAGGACGTTTCATTACTGCCCAAAGAAACACTTGTTGCCAGATTAAGATTTAAGCCACTCACTGTAACGATAGTTCCTATATCCACAGAGTCCTGATCTACTTCGGTGATAACAGGCTTATTAAAAATAATTTTAAACGTATCTGTTATGTTATACTCCTCACCATCTAAATAGAGCAAAACCTGATATGTGCCTGCTTCAAGTTCAGGTATTGTAGCTTTGATCTGAGTATCACTTGCGCTTATGATAGGAGCATCTACTCCATCAACTGTAAGCTGTACCGTACTGGCTTCCAGGTTGAGTCCTGTAATAATAATTTCACCCCCTGCTACACCGGAAGTAACATTCAAGGGATTTACTATAATAGGAGGCGCGAGCACAGTAAACGTGTCTGCCAATTTATAAGCTACTTCATCTAATGCCAGTATCACCTCATAAACACCGGGTTCAAGCTCAGGAACCACTGCTTTAACTTCAATATCACTTGCAGTAACCAGGGAAGCTTCAACTCCATTGATGGTTACTTTTACAGTGCTTGCTTCAAGATTAAGCCCAGAAATGGTAATTTCATCTCCAACCAGACCTGAAGTAGGCAGGAGAGCGTTTACAACAGGGTTTGTGTTCTCTATCGTGATGGTTTTTTTATTGGAAACAAATCCATCTGTTTCTACCTCTACCTGATACGTACCATCGGCTAAATCTTCA
The DNA here is from genome assembly GCF_029504655.1 of Catalinimonas alkaloidigena. NCBI lineage: Bacteria > Pseudomonadati > Bacteroidota > Cytophagia > Cytophagales > Catalimonadaceae > Catalinimonas > Catalinimonas alkaloidigena. Next base: position 4,776,438 of record NZ_JAQFIL010000001.1, on the reverse strand, counting down.
GGAAGCTTCAGGGTGATTTTTTCAGCTTCTACGCTCGTAAAGTCAGTAATAGCAATTGTGTTTGTAGTATTATCCTCTTCTATCAACCTGACTTCCAGTTTATCTTCAGCATGGCTGTCGTCTATAAATGTGTTCCCATTGATCACCATATTACCTCCGGGAATATTGTTTGTAGGAATGATTTCAGTGATTTGAGGGAATACATTTATGATATTCCCCCCATCCGTTGTCTCACCATTTACGGTTACTCGTTCCGTATACCGACCTGGATAGGCTTGGGGAATACTTATGGTAATCATATTAGGAGCTACTGAACTTACCTGAGCAGGAACCACATTCCCATTTTCCTCATTTACTAAACTTACGCTTACCCCACTGGTCTGGTTCCCGAAGTAGCGGCCAGGGATATTGAGGTTATCCCCGGCGACTACGTCTGCTTCCGATCCAGTTTGATGTATATCGGGAGGAATACTAAAAGTATTGAAACGAAATATATCTTTGTATTCTGATTTATTCATTTCAAGTCGGTAAGAAATTCCTGCAACAATGTTGGTGGGAATACTAAATTTTACGTCCTCTGGGCCATCAGAAGTAGGGGTAATAAAGTCGGTATAATTTCCGTTCTCATCTACGAACCTGGATTGTAGTGCTAAGTCATCAGAGCCCAGGTTTATTCCAAACACTATATAATCATAAAATCTATCCGTTGAGCCATTGTCAGAATCATGAGCACCGCTGATGATTATAGGTATGGTGCTAAATTTATAACTTCCAATATATGAATCCAGATTACCTGAATTATTAACAATTATTTCTTCCGCATCCAGCCCTACGGCTACATTATTATTATATACAAGAGGCACACTAAGTTGCAACTCACTACCCTCGGCTAATATTAGAGATCTGCTTCCGAATACTGTGTTGGAAGAGGTGAAACTGTTGAGGTATACGATATCATCGTTTCTGTTAAATGCTGCTAAAAAAGTACTGTTTGTACTTCCATTGGTGGTTTTGCTAAGGTTATTACTTGAAATGGTAAATGTATTATTGAAAGTGCCTGTAATAAAGTAATTACCGAACGAGTCAAATGTAATTTGTTTGCCATCTTCATAACTGTTTCCTCCAAAAATACTTGATTTCACAAGTGAACCATTGTTAGAATTTATTTTTAATAGTAAAGCATCATCATTCGGAGATGGCGTATTGAGGCTAGTCCCATCGTACTTTGGGTTACCTTCTATTCTTCCAAGCAGGTAAAGGTTCTGACTGTATTCATCAAATGTTAAATCTCTAACTTCTGTGGTAGTAGAGTCACTTTCTAAAAGTTTAAGCCATTGTGGATTAAGGTTGACATCCAGTTTGGCTACAAAAAACTGTTTGACTTTATCGGGATTCAATGAAAAAGACCCTATTTCTACACTTCTGTTGAACACTCCGGATATAAAAATATCATTATTATTATTTGATGTCATCGCCCAAATCTGATCCTGTGGTTCATCCCCACCTATTTGTGCAAAGTCAACAAAAAAGTCATCGCTATCATATTTAACCACATACAAATCATTACCATCGCTCGTCCTAGAGACAAAGTCTAGGAAATTTAGCCCGAAGTTGACAGTGCCATTAAATCTCCCGCCTATCATAACATCATTGGTATTATCTATAACTACCTTGTGGCCAAAATCTCTTCCTGCACCTCCTATGGCATAGCTTCTTCGCAGTTGCCCATTACTTTTTTGTATCTTCAACAGAAACGCATCGGTATTCCCATTTGAATTGACTACTGTACTTCCAAAGTCGTTTGCTATTACATTACCATTGCTATCAAATACTCTTAGTGAGCCTGTAAAAGAGCCAAGCACGTACACATACTCTTTTCCGACTGCAATATTACTTATATAGGCTTCATCTCCCTGAACTGAGATTCTGTAAAGATGCTGTACACCTAATGAATTAGCTTTTGCGTAAAAGAAATCACGCGTTAGGGGATCATCATTCAGCGTACGACTACTTCCCCAGCCTCTAAATGTAATTGCTTTGTTCATCAGGCCTATTAGGTAATAGTCACCTGTGGACTGGTCAATATAAGTATCTACAGCATTGGCTGTGCCCTCAGATGTAACAAGCTTGTAGTCGTCCAGAGTTTGTGCAACTAAAGGTGAGCTTGATATTATACTAATGAATATTAGTAAACCAATAGTGATTTGTTTACAACATTTTTTCATACAGAATGTGTTTCAAAGGGTCGTTGTTTTTAATCTTCGCTTGGCTAATTCGTAGGTAAACCGGGAGGCTCTGAGAGATCTTGCGTTGGCTCAGGTCCGGGGCCAGGACCAGGATCATTTAGTAGTAATACCGCTACCCCTATTGCTGCTAAAGGAATTCCAACTTTTAATACCAATGGAAAGCGAGGCTTAAGCTGGAAAGAAGAGCTCTTCACTGTTCTGTTGGTAGCTGGTTCGTATAGCGTAATGCTGTAATTTTTGCCGGGCTTTTGATTTACATTCCAATCCCATTGCTGTCCATATAAACCTTTTCTTAAGGTCATCATCTCCTGCCCTTCCTGATAGAGACTGATTTCCGCATCCTCAACGGAGTTGTTCCATTTCAAAGGGAGGCTTGCTCCTTTTTTAATATTTTTTGGAATGGTAGAGGTAAACTGAAGCTCAGGGAGGCTTTCTTCTTCTTGCTGATCAGGAGGTGGAGCGATTGTCTCTTTTTTCAGGTCTTTATCTTCAATCACCGTCAACTCCTCTGCTTCTGAAGTCAATACATCACGGTCGTAGTTTACGCCTGAGATCCATACCTGCCATGCATCACGCTTAAAGTTGTATTCTGTCCTCAAGGTGGCTTTTCTTTTTACAGCAGGATAGTTATAGTCATCAAGGTTAATATTTTTTCCATTAAACTTACTGGTATAACTGACAACAATATAGGTATATGCGTCCTGGACAGGCTCAGAAAAGCTATAGTCAGTGAAGTGAACGGTCTTTTCAATATTCTTTTCGTACTGCAGTTTAAAATTATTAAGGTAGGTTACTACATCAAGTGCTGATACTTCAATGTTGTCATTTGTGAGCACAATCTTTGAAATATCGTCTTCAATGATGACATCTTCGTTGTAGAAAACCCGGTTAAACAGGCTGTCTTCCTGAGAGTAGCTGCTCAGAATATACCTGTTTACTGCTCCTCTACTACGGGTAGGGTCAGAGATTAGAAAAAGTAATTCTTCAAACTCATCCATTTTCAACCTCGCTCTTCTCTCAATCTGACTTTTGTCAAATTCTGTCAGGCCTTGTCCCTGAGTACTGGAAATTGTAATACTCAGACAAAGCATAAGCATCAGGTAATGTATTTTTCCCTTCATATCATAAGAATATATATCATAAGCTAGTGAGGCAAAATGTATAATTGACTGCTTAAGTACCGGTCTTTCTCAGCCTGGTCAGCAGTGTATAGTTCGCTGATCAGCCAACCATTATTTTTTTCCTGCCGGTCAAATTCTTCTACTTTGAAAATCCAGTTATCCAACTGCATAAAATGATAAGATACATTGTCCACATGCATGTATTGTAGCTTTCCCTGCCTCACACTCTGTAAAAGTTTATTTACCGGATTTTCATTTGAGCGGCTACGATCTATGTATAGTTCAGGAGAATTAAAGATTCTTTTCAGCTCCAGAAAATCTGTTCCGTGGCTGTTAGGCGGCAGTATCATATCATTTGTTACCTCTCCATGAATCCTTAAAAAATCTGCGTCTATACTGTTGATTACCCAGTTGACGGTTTCGTTATCCAGGTCATGCTTGACAGACATAATTAGTGAGAAATAAACATTTTTTCTATCATACCTACCCTTGCAAACTACTTTTGCATACCAGCCCTGGTCATAAAAACTAATGTATGGAGGGTCGGTTTGGTAGACTACATCTTCTAAAAACTGTTCTATCTGTTGCTTATTCCAGTCTTTTTTTGAAAAATCAAATAAACTGGCGACCAGTTCCTCTCTGGATACCTCAAGGTTGTACCTGTCTTTGAGATAACTTTTGATCAGCGTTTCATTGGTATTATTAAAGCGCTCTATAAACTCATCCACCTGCTTTACCTGGTACGCAAAATTTTCATCGTCAAAATGCATAGGTGTATTTTGCCCCATTGCACAATTTGTGATAAGCACTAAGCTTAGGAGCAGCCTCATAATGAACTGGTATTTTGTACGCCTATGTCCGAAAGGAACACATCCCACTTTTTAATTTCCTTGCCATCAATTACCTGATTGTAAGGCTTTACGACTACTTGCAGATTTTTTCGAGTTAAGTCCTCATACACTACTACCTGCTCTTCGTTGAATCCTCTGAAAATTTGTTCTACGGTAATCAGACCATAATAATTACCATCGGCACTTCGCTTGATCTGATTGACGTAAGCTACCTGGTTCCATAATATTTCTACCCTTGCGTAAGGCAGCACCCTGACATGGTTCAAATACTCTCCAATCTTATAACTCCGTACATTTTCGCTGTTCAGGCTCGTAACTTCTACCAATCTGTCTTCATCAATGAAAAGCTGTATGGCTTGTTGTACTGCATCATCCTGATCTAGCTCATCGGCCTTAGCGTCAGAAATAATGCTTAGGTACACACTTAAAGCCTGGGTTTTTTTTAAAGCTCTGCGGGAAAAATAATCCTGCTCCTCCGCGCTTAACTCAACGGTGCTTGTTGGCTCCCGAGAAGAATAAGTATTAAGGTTATCTAAAGACTCCAGGCTTTTTTTTGCTTTTATCGGATCTGCCAAATAATGATGGCCTGAGTTTCTTAATATCAAGGCTACTTCGGATTTATCCAATACAAAGTATCTACCATTGAAGAGATCCTGAAAGGCTATTTTTTCATTAATGATATCTACCTTTTCGGCTGCAAAAACCTCATGCTTAGAAGTGATTATTTTATCGTGTTGGGGGTTGTCATTAAAAATCCATTTATAGTGCTGATCTTTAGTGGAGGCTGTTAAAATATCACCATTAACCTTGATGCCCAGTATTAGTTTTCCCAAACTGATAGATTGATTGTTTTCAAAAAGAATTCGGGAATCATCAACGCTCTTTATAAATCCTTTAACTGCACCACCCTCGGTAGTATAAATAACGTCTTGAGGTTGAGCAAAAGTGACGAATGGAGCTAAAGCCACCGCTAAGCAAACATATAAACTGGCAAAAAATTTAAACGGCTCTATCATCACAAATGTGAAATGAATGTACTTTTGATGTAATGTTCAATATTAAAAATAAGTAAAAACAAGCTCTCAACCATAGAGAATTGAAATAATATTTAATTAAATAGGATTACTTTACGTAGATTTTCTTATTGTCAAAAAGTCAATACCCACTAGTGAGTATTTTTCTGTTTTTTTTACTCCTATTCCTCCTCAGTGAAAAAATAAAAGCTATTATTTAAGATGGCTATTAAACTAATCTTAAAATAAATATGGTGAATCTTATATGAAATATTGAATGATAAAAAAAAACATGGGTAGTAGCATATTTTATATGTGTGTCTAACAGGCAAACCGCTATGCTGATCTGAGACAGGTCAGATGTGAATGACAAATGTATCTTTTGAATTTGTCCAGAAGGACGGGCTTATCTATACTAAGCTCAGCATGATAATTTAAAGTAGAATGAATAGACCTCAAATCTAAAAATGGTCTCCAATTTAAGCATAGGCTTGACAGAAGAATCAGACTGTATATGAACAAAGGTAAATAAAAAAAAGCGGTACAGAATTTCTGTACCGCTTTCGCTAGCCTCATGTAAACCTCATTAGAAGAGCTTAGTAATGAAAAAATATTATTTATCTAGTTTAAAAAATTAAGCCCAGCTATTAACCTTTACTTCACCTGTGTATAGTCAAACTTGTTGCCAGCGTGCCAAACCCCTCTAAACAGCATATTGGACTTCTGGTGTATGAACTTTATTCTACATTGGCTGGGTATTAATTACCCAGTGTGGAACACCCAGTGTGGAACATCCAATATGGAACATCCAGTATGGAACACCCAGTGTGGTCCTTACTGGTCAAGCCAGGCTTTGAATCCTGCTACTCTTTCCCTGCTCACCAATATATCCTTATCATCTGATTGCCGGAGTATGAGCCTGAGCCGGCTGCTGGAATAGGTGATAATATCCGCGATGGCTTGCACGCTAACAATATATTTACGGCTTATCCTGAAAAATACTTTGGGATCCAGGCTGTTTTCCAGATGATCTAATGAATAATCTACAATGTAATGGCGACCATCGTGAGCAAACATATATGTCATCTTTTCCCGGCTGCAGAAATAATGTATATCACCCACCTCAACCGCTTTGATATGTTCACCTACTTTTACAATAAAACGGCTCTTGTACGCTTTTGTCAGGGCCTTCATCGTCTGTTGAATCTGGCGAAAGTCAATTTGTCCGGATTGCTGATGGTAATGATCTTTGAACTTTTTTAACGCACTTTCTAATTCTTCCGGAACAATGGGCTTGAGCAGATAATCAATACTATTTACCTTAAAGGCTTTGATCGCGTACTGATCATAGGCAGTAGTGAATATGACCGGAATGCTGAGGGTATACTGCTCAAAAATATCAAAACTGAGCCCGTCAGCCAATTGTATGTCCATAAAGACAAGGTCTGGCCCGGGGTTTTCATGAAACCAACGAACTGAAAGTTTTACAGTATCTAATACATCCAATACTTCAGCCTTGGCATCAAGTTGCCTTATCAGTGAAATTAAGCGTTTGGCAGCTGCTTTTTCATCTTCAATGATCAATATCTTCATGTGGCAGAAAATTTAAGCAGGGGTAATTTTACGGTAAAGCTTTTTTGGTCTTCAGTAATCTCAATTGGGCTTCCACTCAGATGCTCGTAGCGTGCTTTGATATTTTGAAGGCCTAAGCCTAAGGAATTTTCCCCCTGCCGCTTCCTCTGTAAGTTATTCGTGACCTCAATTTGACCGTCTGTACTTTTAATACAAATGTGTAAAGGCTGTTCACCAGATATTTCATTGTGTTTGATGGCATTCTCTACTAACATTTGCAGGGATAGGGGAGGAATCATAAGGTTTTCATCTTCAGCCAATTGTATGTCAACCCGAAGATTATCTTCAAAACGAATCTGGTGCAAAAAAATACAGGAATGCACAAAAGCTACTTCTTCCCTTAGGGAGATTACTTCTTTATCCTGGGTATCTAAGACATAACGGTAGATTTCAGAGAGCTTGCGAATAAAGCGTGCCGCCTGGTCCTGATCCTCGTAAACCAAGTTGGTTAAGGCATTGAGGCTGTTGAACAGAAAGTGGGGATTGATCTGATTTTTCAGGGATTCGTACTGAGAAGCGATCTGTGCTCTCTTGAGTTGCTCTGCTTCTATCACCGATTGTCGCCATCCCATCAAAAATCCACGGCTGGTAATAAAAATGGTAATGACTGCCGCGATCGCCAATGGCATATAGGTAAATGAAATATATTCTGATAAGGTTAGGCCGGAAGCTTCTTCCCTGAAGCGTATGTTGATAAAAACATAAACGGTAATGAGTGAAAATAAAAATGAATAAAGCAGAAGTACGACCACATTATAGATCAGCCTTTTCACTGGAAAATCAATCCAACTGTAGTGTTTATCAAGAATACAGTTGAGGGTACCATTACCATAGCCCAGCCCAAGACAAAGTACAAATGAGTACAGCACATCATCCCAGATTTTGCTCAGTCCTTCCAATGAGAAGAAGCTTTGTGGAGAGATAGAAAACATAATGAGCATAGCCAGTCCCAGGTTAATCCCAAGTTCTGACATAAGCTTACGAATGTTTAGTTTGCTGAAGCTAAGAGTGTACATAAGTTTCTAAAGTAAGGTACTTAGGATGCTCCAAGCTAAGAAAAATTGCTGAACTGCAGAATTGTAAGGATGAGTGGTAAATAGGAGCGCTGGAAAGTAAAAAAGCCCGGCAAGGACCAGGCTTTTTCATGATAAAAAATACTTAATACTAGAATATACTGATCTCCTGGGCATACTCAAAACCTTCACCCTTTACACTTAGCATATAATTATCTTTGGGTAATTGACTGAGATTTAATCTATGCGCATATTTTCCCTGAGGGTCAATTTGTTTTTGATAGGCAACTTGTCCTTTTTGGTTTTTAATGGTGATATTCATCTTTTTAGCGAAGCGGTTTTCTATCTGTAAGTCTACTTTATTGCCTTCACGAACTTTTAAATATGGCTTAAAACCTTTATCAGCGAATTTGTCTTCCATTATGTTTATGCTGCCATTATGCATGACCTCAAAACTTTCGCTCTGGGTATGAGTACCCGCCCATAACAATACTTTGTACTGACCGGCTGGAAGTTGAGAGAAGTCAAACTTTTTGGCATAAGCAGCGCTGGTAAAGCTTTCTTTGTACACTAACTTGCCTTCGGCATTGAGTACTCTGAGACTAGCTGACTGGGTTTCGGGTAAATTCCAAACTGTTACTATAGCTTTTTTTCCTGACTCAATAGACTTGAGTTGAATATGTGCGTCGTCAAAAGGACTGACAGAGGCAAAGCTGCTAAGTGATATCATGCTTGCTAATGCCACGATACTGAATGTCTTAAATGATTTTACAATTCTGAGTTCCATCTTCTGATTTTTGGTTAATGTTATAGATGCCAAATAATATTTGGTAATCAGAGATACGGAGCTACACAGGAATAGTTATAAAATTACCATATAGTTATATAATAGCAATATTTATTTCGCAAATAATTACAATCTATACCAAATAAAAGTGGCGGGATTGTCTTGGTTTTTAGGATTTTTACATCAAACAGAATAAAATTTTGTGAATTTTTTTATTTGTTTATTGCTTTTATTCTTCTGTGCATTGCTGTTTGATTCTTTCTGCTATGTCTTGTCCCCAATTGGGTTGCAGAGGCCCGCTACCTGTATTCTCTTCAAATAATAAAATGGACTTATCAATCATTTGACAGGCTTCCTGGGTATCGCTGTTAAAAAATTGGGCAGTACCATACTGCATCTGAGCCAGGAGCATAAGCGCTCTTGGATTCCTGGAGTTCATTTGCACAGCTTCTGACAAAGTTTGTATCGTCTTGGGAGCCAGTTGAGGACCGCGATTAGCCGGGTCAAGGGCTACACGTATCGTATACAAATATCCTTGCAGGGCAATTACTTCAGAATTTTCACTTTCTTTATCAGCGATATTATCTAAATGAGCTTGAGCCAAATCCAATTGTTCGTCTGAGTTCTCCATGGCGCCCAGAGTAATTCTCGCATACGCGGCATAGTAAGCGGGTAACCATTCTTCATTTTCGGTGGCCGCAATCCTTTCAAAAAAATTGGCAGCGCGATTCATAGCTTCAGGCCCCTGTGCACTATGCAGTTCGGTGATCCCTTTTTTCATGGCTTCTTCATAGTCGCTCAGGGCAAGGAGGGTGTGAGAGAAGGTGATGAATAACAATCCGATACTAAATGTTAATGATTTCATGGTTTTTATCGTTTAGTGTAAATGAATTTATATGCTTTGTGATTTATGGATGTTGATCTGTACATTTTTCAACAGAGGGAGGCTATCCCCATTGCGTCTTGAGAAAAGTCGTAGCCTTCACAGGAAATACCCACTGCGTTAACGTCCAGTCTTCCTTTGCATGCTGCTCAAGGATTACAGAGACTACACAGGTAGCCTGTGGTAGTAATTCGAAGTCCCGTTGGATGCTGACTTTCTTTTTTAACTGAGCTATGCGAGAAACAATAGAAGTTTCAAGAAAGCTATCCGGCACATCAAATATGTCCAGCCTGATTCTACCCTCCGCCAGGCAGATGCTCTGAATGCTTAAGGTAAGTGGATACGCTGGTGGGTTGATTTGACAATCTGCCAAGCCTAGACTTGTTAGAAAGTGGAATAGAATAAATAATACTACCATAAGTGTAATGTTTATAGTTGGTCTAACTGATTGGCTTGTTGGTCTTTGCTAAGGGTAATGAACACTCCCATAAAGAAGAATCTGGGAGCGGGTGGTACAATGGCCTCCCGGGCAAACTTTCCGCTCATATCCGCCTGCTCGGCATATTCGTATCCAAAAATGTTACGGGTGCCCAGCACATTGCTCATAGAAGCGTAGAAAATAATATTTTGCTTGTAAAGAAATGCAGCGTTCAGGCTTAGGTTGTGGTAGGAAGGGGTTCTGCCCGACTGAAATTCTTCCTGGTTAGGGTCATGGTATGAGCGGCTGCTCGCCCACTGATAACTACCTCCAAACTGGGTTCTTACCTCCGGAATAAAATGCTTGTACACGGCAGAGAAATTATGGCGGGAAGCAAAACCGGGCATAGCGGCTTGAGGGTAGTTCAGATAATCTCGCTCTGTGTCCAGCAGAGAATAGGAGATCCAGTAATCTCCATTAGGAATAGACTTGCGATCCCGCCAAAAAATGTCAAGGCCCCGGGCGTAGCCTTTTCCTTCATTGTTCAGGTCGACAGGCTTTCCGCTTGGATCAGTCTCAAATTTGATCAGTTGGTCATATTGCTTGTGGTAGGCTTCAATTCTGAAAGTTTTACCCTGCCGGACCAACTGATAGTTGAGAATGTAATGGTCTGCTCGTGCTGCTTCAAGTTCTGGTTTTTGTAATAGCCATTGTGTAATTGCTTGTTGATAATACTGCCCGTATGCCCATGAGAGCTGACTGTCTTTACTTGTCTTGTATGCCATGGAGAAACGAGGCGAAAGGGCGTATTGATCCTGCGTGCCTGAATAAGTGTATCTTAGTCCCGGACGAATTACCAGACGAGAGCTCAGGTAAATATCTCCTTCAATAAATGTTGCGCTAATGTTTTGTCCGAGCTCAAATTTCTGGGTCTCAACATACATGTCCTGACCATACTTTTGCTCTGTTTGCTGATCCATATGTTCTCCACCCATTCTGATCGCTACTTCATCTGACAAGTCATAAGTGAAAACGGTTTTAGCATGCCAGTACTGCTTTTCTTCTTCTATCCGATTTTCGTTCAGACTTCTGTACTGTCGGTCAAAAGTGTAGGAAAGCCCTGAACGTACTGTCCATTTTTCACCAATAACTTCACGATAACTGAGGTTAGCGTATAAATTATTGTTAGAGAGATAAATACTATCAGCTTTATCCAGATGATTGATATTATTTTGATGCAGGCCTAGCTCAGCCTGGTTATAGTTCACATAGCCTTTGAGTAAGCCGGTATTTGAAGTTCGTTTACGTCCCACCAGTGATCCGCCAAAAGTTTCTGGGGCCTTATACATATCCAGATCCTGGGGCATTAGAAGCTGGTAGGGTTTCAGATTGACATACTCAGCCTTAGCCGCTATTGAAGCTTTTTCCCAGGCATGCTGATGGGTAAGATCTGTACCTACTGTCATCAGTGAGATATCGGTTTGGGTTTGTTCCGCTTTGTCATGCGTTGCCAGTATCAGGGCTGAAGAAAGTGCCTGCCCATATTCTGCGGAATAGCCGCCAGTACTAAAGGTGGTACCCCGGAAGAGAAAAGGAGAAAAGCGGCCTCGGGTAGGTAAGTTAGGCACACTGGCATTGTAGGGGGTATGTGCCAGCATTCCATCAATAAAAACCTGTGTTTCATACCCTTCACCGCCTCTGATAAACAGTCTGCCATCTTCTCCAACAGTTTGTGTGCCGGGTAGCGTTTGTAAGGCACCATTGATATCCCCCAGAGCTCCGGCAGTAGTAACGATGTCCAGAGGTGTCAGTACTACTGATTTTTTGCTTTCGCCCGCCTCAAAGGCTCCGGCAGTGATAGTAACTGCATCCAGGGCACTGCTGCTTTCTTGCAGTCTAACATCAACTGTGAGGAGAGTATCTCCAATTTGAATTACTTTCTGGTAAGGCTGATATCCGATGGCACTTACCACCAGGCTTTGCTGTCCTTCAGCGCTGCTTTCAAAAGAAAAGTCACCCAGAGAGTCACTTGAAGTACCATCATAGGTGTTTAGCAGATAGACATTTGCTCCAGTGAGCGGCTTATTCTGTTGGTCATGAATATTGCCCTGCAGGAGAGTTTGAGCCTGACTTGCAAATAAAAATGCATGAGAAAAAAGAAATATAATAACCGTTTTCATATACGTTAGTTAGGATATATGACAAAGGTGGTCTGCAAGTCATGAGATTAATAATTTAACCAACTGAAGCGGCAGTATTTTAGGATGAATCGTAACCTGCTTATGACCAACAGGATTTTTAGATGCATATCTGCACTACCACTACATTGTAAGGAATGCTAAAAATTTGTCTGGTGCTTCAGGGTAGAGTTTAGCTTATTTGTATCTATGGAATGTTATAGTTTTAACTTATTGAAGCCTAAAGAACAGATCAACTACATTTATGAAAATTGTAAGTTGATTGATTTTCAGGTAGTGCGGGAGCAGTACAAGACTTTTGGTATATGTCTTTATTATGACAACGCGATTTTTATAGAAGTAAGTTTTGATGGGATGCAGGGAGACCGGGTCAAAGAGATACGTTCCTATGAATGTATATCCGAGCTCTCACACTGGTATGAGCGAGTGGATATTAAGAGCGTATCCTCTCAAAAAATCTAGAGCCTTACGTCCGGAACCTGCTGGCTACTGGCCAGATGACTATTCGTATAGTGTAAGTCCTCGGTTACTTCTTTGCCAAACCAGGAGGGAACATCTAACTGCTGGCTCTGCTGAACAGATGTAAACTCAACTTCAGCCATCACCAGACCACAAAGTTTGTCTTCAAACACGTCCACTTCAATGGTAAAGGTGCCATGAGGAACTTCAAAACGTTTTTTATGTAAGTTGCGCGCTTCAGTGAGGGGCCAGAGTGCATGAAACTGCGCTTCTGAAAGCTCTATTTCCACTTCCTCTCTTTCCAGAAGCCCCCTGTCTTTTACAGTGAGGTAATACTTACCCCCTTTCCTTCTGATCCTCACTTGGCGGCCGGAAGTATCGTTAGTAATGTAACCCTGTAAGATATCTATACCATGGTACTGGCTGGTAATGAAAGCGGGAAGCTCATCGACTAAAAATTTTCTTTCAATCTCTTTGGCCATAAACAAAAAAATTAATTGCCAGGCATTGGGAAGCCACGGGCAGTTCCTTCTATTTCTTTTGCATAAAACATATCCAGGATCCTGCTGGCAAGGGATAAAAAATAAGTGCTGGAGCAGTGATGCGTCATATACTGCTTAGATATTTGGTAATATGAACCGATATTGTGGTTCAGCTGATCATAAATATCTTCAATGATGATCTGTACATTGACATTGCGCACCTCTGCCAGTTCTTCTATTTTGTAGAAGTAGTCATTATTGATCAGATAATTAGCTACATCAGACTCACTAAGGTGCATCGTATACAAACTTGAATGTAAATATTAATTTATCCTTCTCGGAGGGGGATCATCACTTACCCTTATTGGTTTGATCAGACAAAAAATAACAATGCTAAAATAATTAATTAAACGTTAAGATAAGGTATTCCGGTTAATTATTCTCTTAAAAAAAAAGATTTATCAAAAAACAGAGAATAATTATGAAAGCCCTTTATATAATTACTCTTTTAGGTATAAAGCCATAATAAGAAGGGAATAGAGAACATTGCCAGAAAGGTTTCCAGCGTAATGATTCCTGCCATAAGTTCACTGTCTCCTCCCAGCTGTCGGGCAAGGATATATGAAGAAATAGCCCCGGGAACGGCAGCATAGATAAGTGCTACCTCACGACTAATGCCTTCAATGCCGGAAAGGTAAAAAAGCAGCATAACCAGTGAGGGCAAGGCTATTAACTTCAGGATAGTTGTGATGCTGATAGCGCGCATAGAAGCTCTCAAAGCGATGAAATTAAGCCCGGCTCCCACTGATAGCAAGCCCAGTGGTAGTGCGGCACGGCTGAAAATATTCAGTAGCTCAATTCCAGTCTCTGGCAGGCCTGTTATATTAAATACTATCCCCAGCAGGCAGGCAATAATGAGGGGGTTGGTGACAAATGTTCGGGCCAGTTGCTGCCCGTTACGGTTTGTTTGTGGAACATAAATCGTAAAAGCACCGACGCTCAGTATATTGACCAAAGGCACCACTCCTGCTATAGCAATTGCAATAAGCGCCAGTCCCTGTTCATGGTAAAGGGCACTAGCCGCTGCCAGACCTACATACGTATTGGGCCGAATACTACCCTGGAATATAGATGTAAAGCGAGAAGGAGAAGTTTTAATAAAAAATTGCAGTAAAACTAAAGTCAACGCCAGCATAAAAGTGGCCAGCACCAATAAACCAGCCATTGGTAGAATACTGGTATCAGTAAGCTTTGCCTCTGCAATTTTACTAATCAGTAAGGCAGGAAGTAAAACATAGTAGGTAAGCCGGTCTGCCAGAGGCCAGAAAGCTTTTCCGGGAAATTTATACCTGTAAAAGAATTGGCCGAGTATCACAACACCAAAAATGGGCAGGAGCGCTTCTAAAAATCTTAGCATGGAAGATTAGCTATGTATAACTTATGGTAGCTTATATTTAAAAAAGTTGTTATGCTTAGATGAAATATATTATTATTGTTCCACTACACGCAAAGTTTATGCAATACGATCTTAATAACAAACGTTTTCGTTCCTTATCTAATGATGCTCATGGGGATGTGGGCAATGAGACAATTTTTCATTACTATCAGCAGCAGGATTTGGTATGGGCAACATACAGTGGAGGAACAATACGGCAGGGCAATATGATCGGTCGCTGGCTGGAAAGCGGGCGGCTGGAAATGCGCTATCAGCATGTGAGCACAGACAATGCATTTAAAACAGGTAAATGTATATCAAGCCCAGCGCTGATTGAAGGAAGAATCAGATTGCACGAACAGTGGCAGTGGACCAGCGGCGACCAGGCAAAAGGTACGTCCACCATAGAAGAAATATAACGCACTACATGATGAACGAACCGATCATAATTACCCAAATTGATGCATTTACAGACAAGCTTTTCGGAGGAAATCCAGCTGCCATTTGTATCACTTCAGCACCTCTTGAAGATAGCTTAATGCAGCAGATTGCTATCGAAATGAATTTATCGGAAACCGCCTTTTTGGTAAAAAAAGATAAGGGCTTTCATCTTCGCTGGTTTACCCCTGCTAATGAAGTAGAGCTATGTGGCCATGCTACACTGGCCAGTGCTTATTTGTTATGGGATATGGGGCTACTTTCATCAGATGAGACGGCTGTATTTTATACATTGAGTGGTGAACTAAGGGCTAGTAAAGAACATGACAAGATTGTGCTGAATTTCCCCGCTACTCCTGCTCAGGCGATAGCACAGGAAGAAATAAAAGCATTATTTGATACTGAAATTAAGTTCTTGGGCAAGAACGATTACGATTATCTGGTAGTCTTAGAGAATGTAGAAGAAGTGAGAAGGCTGAAGCCTGATTTCAACCGGATGGCAGAGATAGATTGTCGGGGAATAATTGTAAGTGCAAGCTCTACTCATTCTGATTACGATATCATTTCCCGCTTTTTTGCCCCTGCCTGTGGCATTAATGAAGATCCTGTTACAGGTTCTGCCCATTGCACATTGGCTCCCTACTGGTCAGAGATATTAGGTAAGAAAATGCTGAAAGCACATCAGGCTTCTGCGAGGGGAGGAGATCTGGAACTAGAATACCTGGGGGAGAGAGTGAAGCTTAAAGGAAAGGCAGTGGCGGTAATGCAGGGTGAATTATTTCTTTCCCAATGATAGGTTCCTCAAAAATATTGTTGGTATTGCTGAAGAATGCTTATTAGATTTATCCGCTAAAAAATTGAGCTATGTATATTCAGGGAGACGCTAAAAAGGATATGACCTATGATGCAATCGTCATCGGTTCGGGAGTCAGTGGAGGCTGGGCAGCCAAGGAGCTTTGCGAAAAAGGTGTGAAAACATTGGTGCTGGAAAGGGGCAGGCAGGTAGAACATGTCAAAGATTATCCCACCACCAACAAGTTTCCCTGGGAGATTCCTCATCGGGGTAGGTTCACGCCTGCGTTTGCGAAAGAAAACCCAATCGCAGACCGTTGCTATGCTTTTGAAGAAGCTACCGAGCACTTTTTTGTAAAGGATAAGGAGCATCCCTATGTGCAGGAAAAACCTTTTGACTGGATCAGGGGCTATCAGGTAGGAGGTAAGTCACTGATCTGGGCAAGACAGACACAGCGCTGGAGTAACTATGAATTTGAAGCTCCCGCCCGGGATGGTTTCGCAGTAGATTGGCCTATTCGTTATAATGATCTTGCACCCTGGTACGCTCATGTAGAAAAGTTTGTAGGCATCAGCGGTAATCGCGATAATATCCCTAACCTTCCCGATAGTGAGGTTTTGCCTCCTTTTGATCTGAACTGTGTGGAGAAACACATACAGCAGCGGGTAAAAGAAAATTATGCTGACCGTCATGTGATCATCGGTCGTTGTGCCCATCTCACCGAGCCTCAGGAAATTCATATTCAACAGGGTAGGGGCAAGTGCCAGGCACGTCATCTTTGTTATCGGGGTTGTCCTTTTGGCGCTTACTTCAGTTCTAACTCATCCACTATTCCCTGGGCATCTAAAACTGGCAATCTGACATTAAGACCTGACTCAGTGGTACATTCTATTATTTATGATGAGGACAAAGGTAAAGCAGTCGGCGTAAGGGTAATAGATGCTCATACCAAAGAGATGATGGAGTATTACGCCAATATCATTTTTGTCAATGCCGCAGCACTCAATTCTAACTTACTTCTGCTCAACTCCACGTCAAACCGCTTTCCCAAAGGTTTGGGTAATGACAACGGGTTACTGGGCAAGTATGTGGCTTTTCATAATTATCGCGGCAGTATGCTGGCCAGCTATGAAGGTTTTGAAGATAAATACTACTATGGCCGAAGGCCTACCACTGCTTTTATGCCTTCTTTCCGCAACGTTTTTCAGCAGGATACTGATTTTTTACGTGGCTACATGGTGGCTTTTAGTGCTTCACGTCAGGGCTGGCAGCGGGGTATGGTAGAAGCAAATCGTTTTGGTGGAGAGTGGAAAGATGAACTCAGTCAGCCCGGTGACTGGCAGGTTTACATGATGATGCAGGGTGAAACCGTACCCAAAGAAGAGAACCATGTACGTCTTAGTGAAGATCAGAAAGATCCTTATGGCATCCCGCAACTGATTACTTCAGTAGGTTATGATGACAATGATGAGAAAGTTTTGCAGGACTTTCTGGAACAGGGCGAAGAGATGCTGGATAAGTCCGGCTGCAAAAACATCCGTACCATGGATAGCAAGCAAGCACCCGGCCTGGACATCCATGAAATGGGCGGAGTAAGAATGGGCAGGGACCCTAAAACTTCTTTACTCAACCGCTGGAACCAGTTGCATGCTTGTAAGAATGTATTTGTAACTGACGGTGCCTGCATGACTTCAGTGGGTAACCAAAATCCTTCCCTGACCTTTATGGCACTCACTGCCCGGGCAACGAATTATGCTATGGAAGAGATGAAAAAAAGGAATTTATAGTGTAGCTAATGCTTACAGCCTAAAAAATGTCATAAATCCTGCCATTTGTTTTTATGTTAACCGGGCAGGGTTTTCTCTCACTAACCTTATCCTGTCTCATAATTTATCTGCGAAGCGAGAAGGTATCCATGGCAGAGTTGAGAGAAGATGGCCCACCCTCTCCACATGGTTTTTTCTCCAGGGAAGGGCTGCTTTTTAGTAGGCGTAAACCCGGCCAGGGCAGCGATGATGATCAATGCCTGCTGTACACTGAGTTCTTTTCTGCCACTATGCTTTTCTAAGACTTCTATTTGTAGCGGTTCAAATATTTTCTCTGCAGCTAATTGGGCACTTTCTGCTGCCAGATGCTTAAGCCAGATCAATTGCCAGGCTACAATACAGAGCATAGCAATGGCATGAGATAGTCGTGTGAAAGTATCAAACTGTAGCTTTTCTATCTGCATACCACTCTTCAGCACCATATGCCAGCGTTCAATCACCCATCGTTTCCGGTAATAATCTATCATCAGCAAAGCAGCAGCTTGATCTTCTATATTGATGGTAGTGAGTAAATACCATAGCAGAGGCGGTTCGCTGCGCGGTTCTTCTCCTGCCGGAGTATGTGTTTCTTGAGCTACTACCACCCATAAGTCAATATCTTCTCCTTTTTTATAAGTAGGGACAGGGCATGTGATCTTACCCCAGCTTACCTGCAGCTTAGCATTACGCTCTTTTCTCTTGCTGGTCCTGGGCAGGTAAACTTCTACTTTAGTAGTATTGGGAAAAACCACTTCTTTAAGAAGCATCTTTTCTTGCTCATAATGCACCTTTCGGTTGAGATGATGTGCCCTGAAGAGTAATTCTACATGTTTGGAGCGGCGAGCAGCCATGTACTCATAAAAATCAGATTCTCTGTCGGAGATTACGATCACCTTCTTGGCTTTAGCTAAATGCTGATCCACCCACTGTAGGGCTTCTACCCACCGATAACTTTCTTTTTCTTCTAAAGGATAAAACTGCACCTGCTTTGTACGTCCTGTGGATTGGGGAGGCCACAGCTTTTGTCCTACCAGGCCCAAAGCCGTTCCCTGCTCACTCAGAGCCATGGCCGTATGCAGGCAAAGCCCTGGATTTACATGACTGCCGCCTAAGTCGCCCAGACCTTCAGTAGCGACATGACTGGCATAATTCAAGTCTGTTGTATCCTGACTCACCAAAACCACATCCTGGTCGGCACAGCGCTTGCTCGTTTGCCTATAGTGGCCGTAGCTGACGTCTACTTCCTGTTTGGAAAATATCCGCCAGGCTGATTTACGGAAATTCTCTCCTACTGCACTACTAAAGGAAAGCTCAGGGTTAGCTAAAAGACGATCAGCCATCAGTGACAAACTCTTTGCCTCGCGTTTATCTTCTACTGCACTTCCCATAAACTCTTGCATGCCCCAACTCTCTTCCATCTGTTTACCTCCCTTTTTTTTTCAACCTAATTTACAACTTTTATAAGACATGAATAGCTCACTAACTTATGTTCAGCCTAATAGCTAAAATGTATATTGCCTGATAAGCTTAATTGGTAACAGCATGTCATTTTTTCACTGACGAACATATAGGCTATGTTTAAGTTAGGGCAATTGAATAGCGTCTTTATTTTTTTGCATTCTTTAATTTCACACGGATGAATTCATTTTTTGAGCAGTATGCCGTAGCTGCCATGACTTCTTTGGGCTTTTTCTGGATGGCACTGTGGGCATTTATTCTGGGCTATGCGGTAAGCAGTATGATACAGGTCTTTGTGACGCAGGAACGTATGAAAAAGAGTATGGGTAAGGCAGATAGCAAGGCCGTATTTCTAGGGACATTTTTTGGTTTTATCAGCAGCTCATGCAGCTTCGCTGCTTTGGCAACTACCAAATCATTATTCAAGAAAGGGGCGGGTTTCGTCCCTTCTATCGCTTTTCTGTTGGCTTCAACCAATCTTAACCAATCTTGTGGTTGAGCTGGGCATCATCATTTCCATCTTTCTGACCTGGCAGTTCGTTGTGGGAGAGTATGTAGGAGGAGTCTTACTGATACTTATCTCATAGCTTGTGGTAAGACTTACCAAACCACAAAAGCTCATTAAAAAGGTACGGGAACGCTTAGGCGAGGATGGACAATCACATATGGAAAAACCGACTGGAAAAAACAAATCACCTCTGTTAAGGGCTGGAAAAAGGTAAGCATGCAGTATTTTATGGAGTGGAATATGGTATGGAAAGATGTAACAGTAGGTTTCACATTGGCCGGAATTATCGCTGCCTTTGTTCCTTCCAGTTTTTTTGAGACATTATTCATCGGAACCGGAGGTGATCAAACGTCATACAGTTTCTTTACGCTGCTGGAACATGTGGTAGTAGGTCCGGTAGCAGCATTCTGTACCGTTATCGGCTCAATGGGAAATATTCCCCTGGCATCTTTACTCTATAGTAATGGTGTTAGCTTTGCTGGTATCATGGCTTTTATTTTCAGCGACCTGGTCGTGTTTCCTGTCTTGAGGATTAATGCCAAATACTAGGGGTGGAAAATGTCATTTTACATTCTTTTCCTACTTTTTACCGCCCTCTTTGTCACTTCACTTCTTCTGCACTTCGGTTTTAGCGCTTTTGGCTTACTGCCTGTGACAGGGGGAAAAGTATGGCTGAGCAGTCGCATTTTGAGATCAACTATACATTCTTTCTTAATATCGCTTTCCTGGTAATTTTGGGTATTTTTGCCTGGTTGGCCTTCGGAAAAAAAGATAAAGGCGGACATCATCACCACCACGAAATGGCCGATAAGGGAGCGATAGAAATTGTGCTCAAGTATCTGGCAATCATTTCTTATCTGTGGCTGCTGGGAGGATTGCTGGTGAATTTTTTCCTACTGTAAGAGCGCATGAGAAATACATTTGAGTAACATATAGCGCAAATGTTTTAAACCTAAATGAACAATGTAATTCCTTATAGTAGCGTGAAAAATACCATTTGCTCATCGGGAGAACCGTAAAGTAAATTCTGCTTAGATTTGCCAACTCAGTTTATCACAAGAACAGACGGAGCTTTTTCTGTAACAGCAGCACGTCTCGGTATTACCATATGAAAGCAATTTGAGTGATGAGAAAGAATAAAATTCCGTTAGTATGTAGAATAAAACCTCATTTTGGGTACATATTCTTAAAATAATATACGTTCAATTTTTTCTGTATTAAAGCGAAAATATCCTTATATGTCATTGATATAAAGAACGTTATGAATAAATTGGCGCGATTGGCATGCTTATTTCCTTAAGACATACTGTATTTTTTTATTTGATTTTTTAAACAAATTAATTTTTTAGATATGAAACGTTCAGTAATTGCTTTAGCCGCCCTGGCCACCTTTTCTTTTGCCTCATTTGGTGCACAGGCAAATCTCAGTCAACAGGAAAAGTCCTCAGTAGAGGTCACGCTTGATGATCGCAAAGAAATCAAATATGAAGAATTACCTGAAGCAGTAAAGGTTTCTTTTGAAGATTCGCAGTTTAGCAACTGGGAGGTATCCAAAGTACACGAAGTAAAGCAAGCAGAAAAAATAAGGTATGAAATCACTCTATCTGATGGTACACAGACTGGTACTATTGCCTATGATAAAAATGGAAATATGATAGGGTAAACAAACATCTTCTTTTTTATAATCCAATAACTTGTCATGTCGCTGACAAGAACTAGAAACCTGTTCCTTTTGGAGCGGGTTTCTTTATTTATGATAAATAATCCATGCGATGGTGTTCGCAAGTTACTATTTTCAAAGTATTGGTGTTTATTTGTATTTAAAATCCATTTAAGCAGGGTGTTAAAAAATGATTCGTAGTAGAAGTTGGGTACTGGTAGTTATTGTATTTTCTCAGTTTGCCTGTACCTCACTTTGGTTTGCAGGCAACGCAGTGATGCCTGATCTTATTGAAGCTTTTAATTTCGCTCTTTCTGACCTGGGCTATATTACTTCTTCCGTTCAGTTTGGCTTTATTGTAGGTACTTTAAGCTATGCTTTTCTGACGCTCTCAGATCGCTTCTCTCCTTCAAAAGTATTCTTTTTTAGTGCTTTGGCAGCGGGTGCAGCTAATCTCGGATTGATCATAGAAGGGCAATCAGAATTGACAGTACTTCTGCTACGGTTCATGTGCGGTTTCTTTCTGGCAGGTATTTATCCGGTAGGTATGAAGATCGCCTCAGATTACTTCCATGAAGGATTAGGCAAAGCTTTAGGCTTTTTGGTAGGAGCATTGGTGATAGGCACTGCTTTCCCTCACCTGCTGAAGAGCCTGAACCTGTCACTGCCCTGGAGATTTATTTTTGTGATTACCTCGGCCATGTCCTTCATAGGTGGATTGTTGATACTTTTTTTGGTAGCCGACGGACCGCATCGTAAGTTTTCTAAAACGCCTGATCTTAGCGCTTTTTTTAAAGTTTTTAAGAATCGTCGCTTCCGTCTGGCTGCTTTTGGATACTTTGGCCATATGTGGGAGCTGTATGCTTTTTGGGCTTTTGTGCCTGTACTATTACTAAGCTATCAGCAATTGCATACCGAGATAAAGTGGAGCACATCCATGCTCTCTTTTTATACCATTGCGATAGGAGGTTTGGCATGTGTCGCTAGCGGATATTTTTCTCAGAAGTACGGTAGCAAAAAGGCTGCTTATTTCGCACTTCTAGGTTCATGTATCTGCTGTATACTTTCCCCACTTGCGTTTTATCTACCCTCTGTTGTCCTTATTATTTTTTTGCTGTTTTGGGGAATGTTAGTTGTTGCGGACTCCCCACAATTTTCAACCTTGGTGGCTCAGAACGCTCCGGCAGCATCCCGGGGCACCGCGCTTACGATTGTCAATTGCCTGGGCTTCTCTATCACTATATTAAGTATTCAATTGCTGAGTATGTTGTTAGAGCATATTGAGCCTACCTATATTTATGTGTTTCTGGCGGTTGGGCCGGTACTGGGTTTGTTAGCTATGCGCCGCTTTGATCAGAAGGTGAGTTGAAAAAAACACATTTTAACTGAACATATCCTGCTCATTCAGGTAATACAAATTAGCCGGATGTGAAAATTAATTACGTAAAATTAAAGAATATGATAAACTGGAATGATGTAATCAGATATGCCAATCAGGGAAGCCCGAAGCCTGACAAAAGAGTAGAAAAAACGGATGAAGAGTGGAAAGCTCAACTTACGCCAGAACAGTATAAAATAGCTCGTCTTAAAGGTACTGAAGCGGCTTTTTCTGGTGCGCTCTGTCATGCACACGAACCGGGACAATATGCCTGTATCTGTTGCGAGACCATATTATTTGATTCTTCCGAAAAGTTTGAGTCAGGATCAGGCTGGCCCAGTTTTACCGAGCCGGTAAAAGATAATGTAATTAAGTACGAGAAAGATAATTCCTTTGGGATGGTGAGAGTAGAAGTGATGTGCAATGTATGCGACTGTCATCTCGGACACGTATTTCCTGATGGGCCTGCTCCCAGCGGATTACGCTATTGTATCAATTCTGAGTCCATCAAATTACTCAAGGAAGCTGAGTAGTTTCTTAAGTATTATAGTGCTCTTATAGCGTTATGGTTAATTTTATTATTTATTAATATAACACCATAAAACAGTGACTGCCTGAATTCCTATTCTATATAATAGTAAACATGCCTATGTATATCAATATGGTGAAAGCCTGACTGATTTGTTAGCTCCCAAAGCAGGCGAACGTATACCGGATGCAGGTTATGGAAGCGGGCAGCTGACTGCTCAAATCCATGATAAAAGTTATAAAGTAATGGGCATGGATAGTTCAGTTAGTATGATTAAAGAAGCAAAATGTTATGTTGACTATAAGCGACTCATAATTATGTTTGTGGAAGATTAACGATCAAGGCTGGAATAAAGAGCATTTCAGCGATTGAGAAATTTCATCCTTTTTTCTAATTATCCAGCAAGAAAGTAGGGCATGGAATATCTTTATATTTTACTTTAGGACGACGACGATTGGGGTTATGCAAATGATAGGTCAAAGACACTTCGTGCGCACCACCTGAAGTAGGTCCTAAGGAAGAGAGTGTAACGTCATAGCTATAGCCAAACTCCAATTGCTTATGCTTCATACCCACTAAGAAAATAAGAGCATCCTGGCTTATATTTTTTTCCTCTAAATTCTGTTTGGAGGGCATACCACGATACCACATCCCGAACATTACAGGATCGTAGTGGAAGTTAACGCCAAGATCTAACTGCTCTATGCTTCCCTGCTTTTTCAGAATAAAAGATGGAGCGATACTAGGTACGATATTTCTACGGAAAGGACCGTTATATAGTCTTATTCTAGCTCCTCCATGTATAGAAGTTTTCATAGCAAGCTCACTGTTATCACTTATCATACTGATGTTAGGCTGATTCATGTGGAAAGCAGAAGCCCCTATCCAGAAGGTTTTGCTATACAACAATAAGCCTGATCCGAAGTCGAAGTAGTCGTGGTCTTTTAGTGAGAATACCAAAGGGTCATTTGAAGCGATAGTAGCGTCTCCGTAAGACAATTGATCCAGTAACACTACTTTATCTTTATCAATACCTCTGCTACCATATGCAAAATGGAGACCGGGCGTTAAGATCCAGTTGTTTGACAGTTTAATCTTATAAGAATATAAGAAGCCTACACTCTTGGTTCCCATTTCTACGGCACCAGCTTTATCGGCTGTGGCCATCAGGCCGAAACCACTTCTCGCATCTCTCATATTGTAGTCGTAGGAAAACGCATAAGTCACATATCCGTTTGCTACATTTCTCCATTGATTCCGATAATTGGCTACAAAACGATGTTCTTTGGTAGTACCCGTGAAGGCAGGGTTCAAATACAAAGGAGCAGCGAAGAACTGGCTAAACTGAGGATCCTGAGCATTGACCTGATTGGTTAAGCTGGTAAGGATAAAAAATAAAAAGAAAGTATTTATTGCTAAACCTTTAAGTCTATCTTCTCCAGAACGGACAGTAGTATTTGACTGGGCGCTTATTCTTTTGTTGCAAGCTTTCATAATAATTCAGTCAGATAAAAGTTTATTTGGCATTGATATAATACAAATATATATAAAAATAGTTAAATACAAAAAATATTACACCTGTATTATTCATAAATTTTATTAGAAAATTACAAATTACACCTTTTTGGAGGGATGGAGAATCATGCTAGTGTCCTTTTTATTACTCCTGAAGAGCATACTTACAATGTATTTAGAAAATGAAAGTGATATTTAGTAAGTATTTTGATGCGGGTAACACAACCGCACAATTGAAGTAAGGAGCCATTATATGAAGCTCAGAATTAACTTTCTTACTTTGTTTGATTTATAGGGCATTGAAAAATGATTGGAAACCAGCAATTGCTGATGGGAAAGAAATTCCGGGAAGAAAAAAAAGCTAGCCTGATTCCAGGCTAGCTATACACACAAACTGTTTATACAAGTTTTAATTCATTAGCGAATTAATGTCACATCTCCATACTCCGTTTTCCTTTCTCCATTAGAAAAATTCAACTCAATTTTATAGTAATATACATCCGCCGGACAAAGTTGTCCTTCATAATAGCCATCCCAACCTATGTTTTTGCTTTTACTGGTAAACATCACTTTACCCCAACGATTGTAGATAGTCATGGACATATCTGAGACACCATCAATTATAGGGATGAATATATCGTTGCTGACATCTCCATACTGATAGTTTCCTCCATTAGATCCATCAGGATTCGGAGTGAACGAGTTGGGAATTCTGGTTTTACCCGCCTCTGGTTTCTTCACATTGATCAGTCTTTCTATCAGTAAGGTATCGGAACAGCCACTGTCGTTAAAGGCAATCAGCATCACATCATATAAACCCTCTTCGGTGTAGATATGTGTAGGTTCAAACTCATTGGATACTGTGCCATCACCAAAGTGCCACTCGTAAGCGGTAGCCCCCGTGCTCTGATTGACTGTGGCAATGGGCCTGTCAGGCAAATACACAGTTGGAGGTCCTGCACTGAAGATCGCAGTGGGCTGATCGTATACTTCTACCAGAAACTTTTTCATGATCACCTTATGCTCTCCAAAAATGTTGACAGCTTCCAGTTTTACAGAGTATTTCCCTGGCTTGTCATAGGTATGGATAGGGTGCTCAACTCCCGAAGCTCCTGTGCCATCACCAAAATTCCACTGGAAAGTAGCAGGGTTTACATAATTGGACGCATTGGTAAAGGTAACCGTCAGCGGACCGCAGCCTTCGTGGGTATCAACATTAAACTCAACGAAAGGCAGGCTGGGGTCAATATCAATCATCACCCTTTCTTCATACTGCTTTTCACACGCTCCATTAGAGACTGTAAGTGTAATAATATACTGCCCGTAATCTTCGTATGTATGACTAGCAGGGTCTTTCTCAGTACTGGTATTGCCATCACCAAAATCCCAATGGTAATCCCAATCCCCTTCATTGGTCTGATTGGAAATGCTGACAGTAGAATTCGGGAGGTTCTGATGAGCGGGAGTCACTGTAAAAAACGGCTCCAGCTCAGGATGCACAACTACTTCAATGATTTCGGGCTGGGCGGGACACTTATCCAGACTGGCTTCATACACGACTTCGTAAGTAATGGTTTCTGAAGTAGTGTTCGGTAAAATATAAGAAGCATTCTTGCTGGCAGTTTCTTCCAACACCTGATCAGTTCCTTTCACTCGGTAATACCAGCGATGTCCATCTACACCAAAAGATTTGTTGAAAAAGTTGACCAGCAAAGGTCCGCAACCTTCCTGCTTGTCGGCTTCTACCCTCACTTCAGGAGATGGATAAACATGCACGCTGGAAACCGCTCTGTCAGTACAGCCTATGCTTTCATGCGTAGCAGTCAGGGTAACCTGAAACGTCATGTCCCGGCTATTGGAATAGTTGACAAATGTATGCTCTATTTCAGCGGAATCACTGGCAGTGGTTACCACATCCTCTGTTCCATCTCCCCAGCTCCAGGTATAGCTTACCCCTTCCTGGATATTTTCATTGACAAAGATTAATGTCTGAGGGTTACAAGCGGGATTATCACCCTGGATGCTAAATTCCGCCACTGGATCACCTACATTCACCACCGCTTCCTGATCTGAAATTTGCTGAGCGCAGCCATTCGCGTCTTTCACTGATAGTAAGGTATAAGTAGTACTTACTGAAGGTTTAACATTCAGGATCGTTTCATACGACAGGTTTTTCAGGGTATAGTTCTGTATGCCATCAGTATACACTACCTCCATCGGTATATTTCCTGTCATCCTCAGCGTAAGACCGGTCTGACTACCTTTGCAAATATCGGTAGAACCCTCAATACTGGCTGTTGGCAGATCATTGACTAAGGTAGTGATACTGCTACTTGCTGCGTTACATGACTTCTCATCAGTTCCTACTACATATACCTCATCCATATTTACAAGACTATCGGTGATATACATATTATTGGCTGAAGGCCCCTGTACGGAAACACCATTCAGGAAAAACTCATATATATCCGCTCCTCCTGCTGTAAAAGTCACCTCCGTCCACTGGCAGATAATGTTGTCCGGAACTGAACTGGCAAGTGAAACATTGGGCAACTCATGAACGGTGACCACTAATTCATTAGAAAGTACATCATCACATTCACCGGAGATTACTTTTCTTACATAATAGTAAGTATCAGGAGCAAGGGTAGCAGCTGCCTGGAAAACAGAATCTGTAGCACCAGCTATCGTTTGGTAAGGTCCTCCGCTTTGGGTGGCATACATCCATTGGTACTCATAGCTACCACTTCCACCCTGAGGAGCAGTTTCTTCCTCAAATGTACCGAGAGTATCACCAAAGCACACCTCATCTGCTCCTTCAATTTTAACAGAGCCGGGCTGTAAAGCAGGCTGTACATTGATGACCATTGAGTCTTCGGAGATTATCCATAAATAGGCTCCGGACTTCACTTCCCTTTTGAAATAAGTAGTATCCATCAATCCCTGAACAAACTGCAGTTCTTGCCCCTCAGGATCTAATACCCAGCTTGCATCTATATCCTGATATGGTTCATTGGGATCAGTAGTGTATTTCCAACGATATAAGTATGAGTTTACATCTCCTCCGCTAGCTGGTACTGTTTCTACGATATTATTAGGAATACCGCCTTCACAGATTGTCTGCTCACCCCCTATGGCTCCCGGCAAAAGGGTGGTCTGTACAATCACTTCTACAGGCTCGGTATATACGAATGTATCACAGTTTCCTGATTTTACCCCTCTGCGATAATAGGTAGTTTGAGTTAATTTGCCAGTCACCTGATACTCTTTTGAGTTTGAACTGGAAATGCTAGTGTATACGCCATTTTCAGAGGATGAATATTGCCAGACATACTCTCTGTCAGCAGGGTCTCCACCGGTGACCGGATCAACTTCAGTGAACTTATCAGGTGTACCTAACAATACAACGGCTTGATCTTCTGCTATACTCCCGGGGTCAAGAGCAGGAAGTACTACTACCCGAATGGTATCAGAAATCTGCTCTCCGCATTCACCGGAAAAGACTTTTCTCCGGTAATAGGTGGTATCGGACAGGTTTTGAGTTTCTATATAATCCGCAGACTCTGCTCCATCAATATTTGCAAAGGCTCCGTTTCCTGTAGCTTTCTGCCACTGATAGCTGTAAGAACCACTTCCACCGCTGGCAGGATTTTGTGTAGGAAACGGATTAGGTTGACTTCCTGCACAAATTACCTGGTCGCCAGTGAGGTCACCGGGATTAAGCGTAGGTTCCACTGTCACTACTATCTCATTGGAGAAATCATATCCGCAAACGCCTCCTGTAACTTTTCTGCGATAGGTATATTTCGTGATCTGCTCAGCCACTGCCACCAACGAATCTGGCTCAGTATAGTTCGCTTCTTTCGCATCAGCTCCTGGAATATCTACAAAATCTCCGTTATTGATTTTTCTTTGCCATTGATACACCAGAGTATCATTTCCTCCTGATGCCTCAGTCTGCGTGAATGTGAAGGGCCTGGTGTTTTCACAGATAGTTTGCTCTCCTGTAATAGTACCGGTTTCCAAAGCAGGGTTTACATAAACAACTATCACATTGGAAAGTGCAGGATCACAGGCGCCATTTCTGGAACGTACTTCCCTTACGTAATAAGTTGTATCGGACAAAGGAGCCATCTCATCATACAGCTTATTGGTGGCAAAAGGAATATCTGTATAAGTACGGCCAGGGCTGGGGTCGGTAGAAAACTTCCACTGATAACCATATTGTCCCGAGCCACCTTTCGCAGCCTGCTCTTCAGTGAAAGCCGAAGGGTTACTTCCTTCACAAATAGTTTGCGTTCCACCAATTACTCCGGGATCAAGTTCAGGTTCTACCGTTACAATAATGGTATTAGAGCTTACCCAGGAGCCAGCCGTACCAGACTTCACTTCTCTTTTGTAATAAGTCGTAGTGTCTAAAGGATTGACTGGGGTGTAATTGATATCATTTTCACTGGAAATAACGGTGAAGTTGGTTCCATCTTCAGAATACAACCAGCGATAATCAAAACTTCCGACACCTCCTGTTGCTGGGTCTTTCTGAGTAATAGGAGCGGGAACAGAATTAATACAGATCAGCTGGTCCTCTTCAATGGTACCGGCTTCCGCTGCATCTTCTATTTCTATGGTTACTGTATTGGATGCTATATCAGTACAGACACCATCAAAAGCGACTCTTCTGAATACTGTCGTCATGAACAGCGCACCGGGCTGGTACTCCGCGCTATTGGTACCCACTATGTCTGTAAATGTACTACCTCCGTTGGTGGACTTTTGCCATTTGTACTGTAAGCCGCTGCCACCCTGAGCATCCGCAATATTTATAAGTTTATTCGGAGTATCTCCCGCTACAATAATATCATCAGTACCAATGGTACCAGCGGTCAGTGGAGGCTCCACAGTTACTTTGATGGGGTCCGTTATTTTTTCTCCACAAACTCCGTCGGTAACTTTTCTTCGGTAGTATGTGGTGGCAGTTAAAGTTGAGTTTTCTTTATACAATTCATCATCAGCTCCTGTAATATCCGCATAAGTAGCTCCTCCATCGCTAGATATTTGCCACTGATAGGTATAAGCTCCATCACCTCCGCTGGCAGGATTCTGAGTGAAAGCAGCAGGTGCAGTTCCTGAGCAGATGCTTTGGGTACCATTGATAAGACCTGCCTCCAACTGGGGTTTTACTGTAATTTTTACTTCATCAATTGCAGAAATACAGCCGGTATTAAGGTCGGTAACCTTAAGCGTATAGGTACGGTTACTGCTAAGCGTGACCGTAGGGTTAGCTGAGTTTGCATCATCTAAATCGGTAGTAGGTGACCACTGGTATGAATAATCGCCAGATCCTCCGCTGGCACTTGGTGTGCCACCTAAAGTGGTGGTACTGTTTGCGCAGATAGTTTGATCATCACCGGCATCAGCTACAGGAATAGAATAGGCGTTAATCGCAATCTTTTTAGGTGGAGCAGTACAACCATCATTAGTTTCTGTAACAATCAGTTCTCCCGACCAGGGGTTACTTCCAAAGTTTAATACAGCAATCTGGTTAGAAGACAACACTTCCGGAGCATCAGCATTGTCAGGGGAAACACTCCAACTGTAAGAAGAGCCTGAATGCCAGTCTACATAATAAAGTATATCACTTGAGTTTACACAAACTTCTGTCGGCCCGCTGATATCAGAAGTAGTAGGATAATCTTTAAAATTCAGTGTAACATCGTTCATATTACTACCTCCGCAAACACCACTTACGGTCCAGCGGAAAGTGTAAATGCCAGAAGTAGAAACTGTTACATTTGCATTTGGAGCGTTTTCATCGTCAAAACTAGCAGTTCCCGGACCGCTTACGAATGTCCATTTTCCTGATCCTACAGCTGGAGTAGTGGCTGACATGTCATAATTGAGTCCACAAAGCTCAGCATCTCCGCCGGCAACAGCATCGCTGATGGTTGGGTTCACGGTAAATGTTACTTCTTTTATCTCTCCCGAGCATCCATTGGCAGAGGGCGTTACCTTATAGGTTACATCTACCGGAGATGTACCGCTATTGGTTAAGGTTTGACTGAAACCACTTCCTGATCCGGGAAACGCTCCGTTGATTTTGGAGGGATCACTGATGTCTACTGTCCAGGAATAAGTCATACCACTTGCTACCGAACTGCTGAAAACTACCTCTGCTTTATCTTTGCTACAGATGACGGTGCCAGCGTAGTTAAGCGTCAGAATAGGTGTAGGTTTAACCTTGATTTCTATATCCTGGCTCTCTCCGCTACAGCCATTGGCTTCAGTGGTAATATGGTAAGTTACCGTCTGAACCACATTGCTGCTGTTGCTTAATGTTTGTTCAATTTTGGTCCCACTGTCATCAGAAACTCCGCTCACATAAGTAGCATCATAGCTGGCTGTCCAGCTAATAATAGTACCGCTTACCAAAGACGAAAGGCTGACATTGGTTTGCTCGCCATCACAAATCTCAGGAGATGAATTAGTGACCTGTAAATCAGGTTTAGGATTAACGGTGATTGTTATATCCTGGCTTGCCCCTTCGCAACCATTGAATTTGGGAGTGATGGTATATGTTACTGCTTTAGGAGCAGAAGTAGTATTCTCCAAAGTCTGCTGAATTAAACTCCCGCTTCCCGGGGCAGCCCCTGTAATTCCTGCATCGCTGGAAACTGTCCATTCAAAAGTAGTACCGACGACATTGCTGGATAAGCTGATTTCCGCATCTTCTTCAGTGCAAATGGCGCTGGCTACTACGGTGGTAGTAAGTACAGGTGTAGGCTGGACAGTAATTTCTACCGTCTTACTATCTCCATCACAGCCGTAAGCCGTAGGGGTTATTGTATACGTGATCTTTTGTGGCTTACTACTTGTATTTACAAGCGTGTGCTTGATTTCATCACCTGTGCCATCACTAAAACCGGATAATGAATCAGCCTCATCGGCTATTGCAGTCCAGTTGTAAGTAGTAGTACCAGATACATTAGCGCTAAGGCTAATATCTGTTTCTTTACCATTACATAAAGTAGTAGCAGTTGGGCTAATGGTAAGCACAGGAGATGGGTTAACAGTAAAGGTAACATCCTGATAGTCTCCCTCACACCCGTTAAGCACAGGGGTGATTCTGTAGGTAATATCCTGTGGAGCAATACCAGTATTGGAAAGCTGCTGGCGGAGCTCTGTTTGATTGCTCTCATTACTGGCTCCTGTAATATCAGCCCCTATACTTTCTATCGTCCAGGAATATAAAGTGCCGGTAAAAGCAGGGCTGCTGCTTAAGGTGGCAATCGCTTCTTCTTCGTGACAAATTT
Source organism: Catalinimonas alkaloidigena (assembly GCF_029504655.1). Classification (NCBI taxonomy): domain Bacteria; kingdom Pseudomonadati; phylum Bacteroidota; class Cytophagia; order Cytophagales; family Catalimonadaceae; genus Catalinimonas; species Catalinimonas alkaloidigena. The sequence goes on along the minus strand of NZ_JAQFIL010000001.1, from coordinate 4,744,506 downwards.
CAGAATTGGTCACATTAACAATGAGGTCAGGATTGGGCTTAACCTCGATATTAAATGAAGAACTTGCACCAATTCCACAACCGTTTTCACCATACACCTCCACAACATGATTACCAGCTGCTACAGTGCCAAAGTCTACAGTAATTGTATTCGTTTTGTCACCTGAGGTAATACTTGCGCCTGCAGGTAATGTCCAGATGTAGTCTTTAGCATTGGTAATAGCTGCTACACTAAAGTCAATGCCGCTTTCTTTTTCACAGATAGCAGCAGGGGTGGGGCCGCTAATAATTCCTGCATCATCCGGCTTGCCAGGGTTTACAGTGACTGTAAAATCTTTTGTTTCTCCTTCACAACTATCTTTATAAGGCGTAATATGATATGTAACTGTGCCAGTAATTGTACCCGAATTTGTCAATACATCTGAGATACTACTGCCAACAAGCTGATCTCCACTTGTGGTCACACCTGATATTGAACCGCTTACTGTGGTGGTCCATTTAAAGGAAGACCCACCTAATGTGACGGAAGGGGTAAAGCTTGCGGTTTCTCCTGAACAGATATTTTCTTCGTAGTCAGAAGCTGGATTATCTAATTGTGGTGATTGTATTACCTCTACTGAAAGGGTGTCAGGTGCAGAAAAGCCATTGCAGCCTTCCGCCCTTACGATTATCATCGCAGTGCCTACAAAGCTAGGGTCCCAGCTGACCACTGCGGAGGTTGAGCTGCCTGAAATGCTGCTGCTGCCTGCATTTAAGAGGGTCCACTCATAGCTGATAGCATCGGATGCCAGGGTAGAATAAGTACTGCTGCTAATTCCCTGGCACACTTCCTCATCTCCAGAAATTGGATCAGGATCGCCCACTGCCGGAGTTACAGTAACATTTACACTCTCAGACTTATCTGCTCCACAACCTTTAGCCGTTACCTTGACAGTGGCTGCACCACTGAAACTGCTGTTCCAGCTAACTTCACCGGTATTGCTAATGCTACCGGCCGTTGCAGGCGTTAGTTCCCAAAGGTAGCTCACCACATTAGTAGCAGTCACATTATATTGTGTGGTATTGTTTCCCTGGCAAAGGCTCGTTACGGGAGAGGAAAACACAGGAGTACCTACATTAGCATTGACTACCAATGTCTTCCAACCAGATTCGTCACTACAGGCATTGGGTGTATTGGCGTAGAGCTTGACATAATAAGTAGCCGTAGGTTTACTTCCAAAGTACGGAAGTGAGCTGGTGATATCTTCGGTAGTCGCTGCAAACCCAGCGGTCGCGCTTCCGTTTAGGTCAACCAGTTGTCCGTCAGTTTTTTCTCTTCTAATTTCCCAGTTCCATGTTGTTCCGCTTGGGGTATTGGTTGAGGTATTGCTCAGTGTTACATTGGTATTTCCGCATTGAGGACCAGATGGGCTAATATCAAAATCTGCTACGGGTTGAGGTAAAATGGTGATTGTTTTATAAACAGTATTGAAACAGGTACCTGTATTACCGGTAACAGAAGTATTGGTTACTTTTAAAGAAACAGTATAATCTCCCGGGGCTGAATAGGTTTTTGTAGGGCTAACATCTGTAGAAGTGCTGGAATCTCCAAAATCCCATTCATACTGCATGCCCGGAGAGCTTTTATTGGTAAACAGAACAGGGTTATCCACACATGCAGGATTATTATCTATTTCAAAATCAGCATGAGCACCGTTTGTTACGCGGATATACACCGTTTTGGATACTGAAGGAATACCCGTCAAAACTCCAGTAGAATCCTTATAAGGGTTACAGCTGTTCCAGTTGTGCAACGTAAGTTCAAAAAACTCACCTGATTTACTGGTATTAGGCACACTGATATTGAGTGTGGAAACGTTTGAAGAGGTAGCAGTAGGGTCCAGCCATACTGGCTCAGCAGCTTCTTTGAAAGGAAAGGTCTTGGTTTGTCCACCGATCTTGACATCGCCTGTGATGGTATTGGCAGTACCATATTCCCACTCAACCCATCTACCTAAATTGTCCGGGTGCTCAGGATCAAGACAGGTAAATTGTGTTAAGTCTTCAAAGCTTACATTAATCGAGTTACCCGCACAAACATAATAAGTCTCTACATTAGGTTGTAAACCTTCGCCTAAAACATCATCGGTGTCCCAGACAATCACATCCTTTGTAATGATAGACTCTTCACATTCAGTTCCATTGACATAGGCAGAGGCTCTTGCTGTATATATACAATCACCTAATCCCTGGGGGTAAGTATGATGGGCATTATACTCCCACATAGACCCGTTTTGCACCAAATCAAATTCCTCTACGGTTCCATCTCCCCAATCAATGTTTACCTTATTATCATTATATGTCTTTAAATTGGGATAGATAATTTGGTACTGTACATCCTGATCGGCACATAATTGCTCACTTTGGATAATGTATCCACCACCACCAGTAGGGCAGTTTTGTGCATTGACTTCCGAAAGGAGGCCAAAAAAAAGCAATGCAAATAATATTTTGGAAAAGTTCTTCATACGCTTCAATCTGAATATTTGATTTGCCAGATTACCTAATACGGACAAATTTTTGCTAAATTATCATGATTTAGTGCAATTTAATTTCTCTTTTTAGCGATAAAGTTACATTCATTATTTGCAAAGCTATATTAAAGCGGATATTTCAACTTTGATATAGCCCTGATCATGTAGGAATGAAAGAAGAAGGGATAAAGCTTGGGAAGACAGGAAAAGTTAATGCTAGCGAAAACTGCTTTTTACGCAATAAAAACTTATTTTTTTACTTAAACAGTAGCCAATTTAACAAAATACACAGATGTAATAATGGGCAATATTTTAACAGATAAGCATTTTGGGAACTTCTGGAATCATGACCGACCAACGGTATTTGCTCTCATTTTATAATGATATTATTATATTAATTATTAAAATAGTACAATAAAACAAAGATTAATTTGAATGTGATCTATGAAAGATTTTCGCAAAAAAAGTGCTGATTTGAGCTTATTATGTAACTGTGAATGTCATCCGGGACAGACAGTCCAGCAGGGTGCATATGAGAATAATTAAATTTATTAGGTTATCAGAGCATATGTTGCCACGCCTATCTGGTCAAGCCTGCATACCGAGAAATTATCTAATTCCACTCAGGTGCCCAAGCAGGGTTTATCAAGCGTTTGTCTCCCTGTTTCCCGCAGATTTGATCTATTTCTTCAGCGGTAAGCTCAAAATCAAAAATATCAAGGTTTAGTTTACGCCTTTCGTGATTTCCGGAGCGAGGCACCGCAGCAACCCCCTTTTGAAGCATATGCCACTTTAAACAAATCTGCGCAGCAGTTTTGTTATATTTCTCCCCAATAGCACGAAGTTGCTCATCATCCATTACTTTACCCTTGGCAATAGGGCAGTAAGCTGTCAGAAACATGTCATTTTCATGTACAGTATCCAGCAGCTTAGACTGGTCCAGGTAAGGGTGATATTCAACCTGGTTACAAACTACGGGGGCTATTTTTCTGGCTTCTTCCACCATCTTACGATTAAAATTGCTGACTCCGATATGTTTGACTTTACCTTCCTCCTGAAGTTGCATCATCGCCTGAAGTGATTCTTCCAGCGCTACACTATCATTAGGCCAATGAATCAATAAAAGGTCTACAAAATCTAGCGCTAGTTTTTGTAAACTTTGATGGGCCGCATTGATCAGCGCGTCTTTATGGAGATGTGTATACCAGACCTTAGTGGTGATAAAGAGTTCTTCGCGACTGATGCCCGAAACTTTGATGCCTTTTCCTACTTCAGTTTCATTATCATACATTTCAGCAGTATCAATATGGCGATAGCCCAGACGAATAGCGTCTTCTACGCCTTCCTCACAATTTTTTCCTTTCAGTGTATAGGTCCCAAATCCCAGAGCGGGCATCCTGCTGTCTTTGATATTGATAAACTTCATATTCTTATTTTATTGGTTTAGTTGGCAGACTTTTAACTGGCAGACATGCTACATGTTTGTGGTTTTGCGGTTATAAATACTATCTTAGTGAGCAATCAAACCTTAACTTTTTTAGACTTTTATGAAAAATTTAGACCAAAAAACAAGCATTGGATGGATAGGGACAGGTGTTATGGGAGCTTCTATGCTTTCACTCATTCAGCAGCAGGGATATCAGTCAGTAGTATATAATCGGACCAAGGAGAAAGCACAGCCCCTTATAGAGGCAGGTGCTGAATGGGCAGATTCTCCTAAAGCAGTGGCCGAGAAAGCACAGATCATTTTTACCATAGTAGGTTTCCCTGAGGATGTGCGGGAAGTTTATTTGGGAGAGCAAGGTGTGTTACAGTCTGCCAAAGAAGGTAGCATTGTGGTAGATATGACGACTACCGAGCCCAGCCTGGCGGAGGAGATCTACGCTGAAGCGAAGCAAAAGGGTGTATCAGCTATTGACGCCCCGGTATCGGGGGGAGACGTCGGTGCAAAAAATGGTAGCTTGTCCATCATGGTAGGGGGTGACAAAGAAGCAGTAGATATTGTGATGCCACTCTTCGAGATTATGGGCAAAAATATTGTCTATCAGGGTGGTGCGGGAAATGGTCAGCATACCAAGATGTGTAATCAGATTACTATTTCCGGCACTATGATAGGCGTATGTGAATGTTTGCTTTACGGCTATAAAGCTGGCTTAGATTTACCTACCATGCTCAAATCTATCAGTGGAGGTGCCGCTGCCTGCTGGACTTTGGATAATCTGGCGCCTCGTATCGTAGATCGTAATTTTGATCCCGGCTTCTATGTGGAGCATTTTATTAAGGACATGGGCATTGCCCTGATGGAAGCCAACCGCATGGGACTGGCACTGCCCGGGTTGGCACTTGTCAAGCAGATGTATGAAGCCGTAAAAGCACAGGGACACGGCAAACTAGGTACGCAAGCGCTAATGCTGGGCTTAGAGAAGCTTTCTAATATAAGTAATGACTAATGATTGATGACCAATGACTGAATGGATAATGAGTGTGAAGAAGTCTCTGTACTTTAAAATAGCATTTTTTGTATTTCTCAGTATTTCACTGATCGCCTGCCAGCCTTCAGAAAACACGCAGAATGAAGAGGGAGCAGCTTCCCAGCCCAATGTCATTTTCATCATCACCGATGATCAGGGTTACGGCGATATTGCGGCGCATGGCAATCCCTGGATTAAAACCCCTAATATGGATGCGCTGCATGCGCAAAGTGCCCGCTTTACTAATTTCCACGTCGGGACCACCTGTGCCCCCACCCGTTCAGGTATCATGACGGGTGTACACTGCAACAGGGTAGGAGTGTGGCATACCATCATCGGAAGGTCGCTGCTGAAAGAAGGCTTTCCTACGATGGCAGAGGTTTTCCAGGATAATGGATATCGTACCGGTATATTCGGTAAGTGGCATTTGGGTGATAACTATCCCTTCCGACCTCAGGACAATGGATTTGAAGAGGTAGTGGTACATGGAGGAGGTGGGGTAGGGCAAACCCCCGACTATTGGAACAACGATTATTTTGATGATACTTACTACCACAACGGTAAGCCGGAAAAATACGAAGGTTATTGTACCGATGTTTGGTTTAGCGAAGCCATAAGATTTGTAGAGGAAAACCAGGATCAGCCTTTCTTCTGCTATATCAGTACCAATGCGCCCCATAGCCCTTTTCATGTCCCCCAATCCTATATAGATATGTATGCCAACAATCCTGACATTCCTAATCCTAACTTTTATGGCATGATCAGTAATATTGATGATAACCTAGGCTTGCTGGAAAAGAAGCTGGAAGAACTGGGGTTAAGAGAAAATACGGTGTTGGTATTTATGACAGATAATGGAACATCAGCCGGTGTGAATCTGGATCAGCAGAGCTTTCCCCAAAATGGTTTCAACGCTGGGATGCGGGGTAAAAAGGGATCTCCTTATGATGGAGGGCACAGAGTACCGCTATTCATCCGCTGGCCTGAAGGGAATGTGCCCGAAGGAAAAGATGTGGATGAAATCTCAGCCTATACGGATATACTGCCCAGCCTGATTGATTTATGTGGCCTGGATATGGAAGTGGCCGGTGTAACTCCCCAAAGTTTTTTTGGAAAAAGCCTGGTGCGTCTGATCCGGGAAGATGAGCCGATCTGGGAGGAACGAACATTGGTGACAGATACGCAAAGGGGAGAAATGCTGCAGAAAGGAAAAAATGCTGCTGTGATGACCAATCGCTGGCGTCTGGTCTATGATACCCTTCTCTTTGACATGGAAAACGATCCTGGGCAGACTCAGAATTTGATTGATGAGTATCCGGAGGTAGCCGATAAATTGAGACAAGACTATGAAGCATGGTGGACCAAGGTAAGCGAAGATGCTGAACAATATGCACGCATCATTATTGGCAATGAAAAGGCTGAGTCAGTCACCCTGACCTGTCATGATTTCCATCCCACCCAAGAAGGTTACCCTGCCTGGAATCAGGAGCTTATTCGCAATGCCCAAAACAATCAGGGATATTGGACACTGGAAGTAGCTGAAGCCGGTGACTATCGTATTGAGCTTAGCCGATGGCCCAAAGAAGCAGATGCCTTGATCAGTGGTACCGTAGCCCGCGGTGACCAAATTCCCGGAGGCGAAGCCTATTCAGTAGGTAAGGCATTACCATTGACCGAGGCGGGAATACAAATTGGCGAGCACAAAGCAAGTAGCAGTATTGAAGATGACCAAAAGCTGGTGGGTTTTGAAATTAATCTGCCGGCTGGAAAAACTGAATTGCTGTCCTGGTACAAAGATCAGCAAGGAAATACCTACGGAGGGTATTATGTATACATTACAAAGTTGTGAGCCTGAGCAATACAATGCTTCTCGTTTGACCCTGAACCTGTCCTGACGACAGGCGGCAGCCGCGCTGTCAGGAATAAATTCAGGCTGACCCTTTAACCAATCAACCCAATGAATATACAATTTTTTTGCCCCCGATGGGGAAGTGAAAGTCTGCCTTATGAAGCTTTTTTTGAAAATGTAAAAACAGCGGGTTACGATGGTGTGGAAATGTCCTTGCCATTGGATGAAGATGAAAGAGATGAGATTGCAGGACTAATGCAACAATATAAGCTGGAGTTCATTGCTCAGCATTGGGAATGCATATTATCGCCTACGGAGACCTACGAAGCAGACTATGATAAGTACTTGAGGAACCTGGCAGCGGTAAAGCCTCTTTTTATCAATTCGCAAAGCGGGAAAGACTATTTTTCGCAGGAGCACAATGTGCAGATCCTCAAGCTGGCCGATAAGATCGCTGAAGAAACAGGCGTTGAAATAGTACATGAAACTCATCGTGGGAAGTTTTCTTACGCTATTGATACAATGCCCTATTACCTGAAAACATTGCCTGGCTTAAGGCTATGTGCGGATTTTTCACATTGGTGTGTGGTATCTGAGTCGCTATTGGAAGCTCCTGAGCAGGAAGCCATGCTCAAAGAAGTATACCCCAGGGTGGATCATATTCATGCCCGTATCGGCTTTCAGCAGGCACCCCAGGTTTCTGAGCCCAAAGCCCCTGAGTTTCAGGAGACATTGCATCGGCACCTTGTGTGGTGGGATGAAATTATAAAACTCAAAAAAGAGCAAGGGGCTAAAGTGCTTACTGTAACCCCTGAGTTCGGGCCGGCACCTTATATGCCGCAACTGCCTTTTGTTAAGGAGCCGCTCACCAACCAGTGGGAAGCTAATCTCTACATGATGGGGTTGCTCAGAGAAAGATATCAGGCTTAGTGTGATGCCAGCATCTGCTTGGTTTTCCGATACTCCTGATAAAGTTTTGTGCCAAGCTTATGCGCTTCTTTTTCCCAGGGCCTGTGATGATAGGCAATGTATCGGGTGTTCAGGCATTTGTCTCCCTTCCAGCTAAAAAAGGAATCCCCGCACTTGACCAGTTTGCCTTCTACGAACTGCTGTGCATGCACCATCTCATGCGCCAAAGTATAAAACTGGAAATTACGGTCCTCTCTCTTACTGATGATGATATGAACCTGATGTCCTCCGCCTAAATGTTGTACATTCTGATATAGAGTATACCCACTATTGATTTTAGATACGCTATGGCTGAAGCTAATGACAATTAGTACATCATCTTTAAAACCAAAAATATCTGCATAGTGCTTTGCCTGAAGCAAAATTTCCTCTGGCATGGGATCGTTCTTGACAACTATCGTAGCCTGTCCCAGACTTGCGTTTACGGCAAAAAGTAAAATTATGTATGTAAATAACAGAGTTCGCATTTCATGAGTGTTTAAGTTTTTCATATCTCCCGCGCTCAGGGATACAGCAGTGACACTATGAAATGCTAGCAGTGTACCATAAATTATAAATAATTGATAAACAAGGGTTTGTGTAGCCTGTAAAATAAGGTTAATGTTCATAGGTGGACACTTTTATCCGATGGCGTACAAGCTTGCAAGCAAAAACTTCAGGCTGGCGAAAAGCAGCTTTGTGCTTTAGACAGAGAGTGATAGGAATTCATTGTGGAAATCTTGACTTTTTTGACAGTGCTATTGTATTAGAAAAGCGATTTTTGGGATTATTTTTTCTTCACCGGTTCAGGTATAAAAAAAATATTAAAAAAAATTGAAATCATAGGTTACATCCTTCCTGTCCTGACTACTAACTATAAAAATTAGGAATTCTCATAGTTAGTTAAACTTCGTAGGTAGAGCTAGATTGCTGAAGCAAATAGCTGGTTCGCATGTTGCGGGCCAGCTATTTTTATTTTTTTCCTTACCTTAAGCAACCCCCCCTTCAATTCGCTTGTATAGATCAAAAACAAAAGCCTAGACGTGAGTGATGGTACACTACAGACACTAATCACTGGTTGCCTGAAAGGTAAAAGAAAAAGCCAGGAAAAACTTTACCAGAGGTTTTATCCCTACGGTATGAGTGTTTGTTTACGCTACACAGATACGGAAGAAGAGGCGATAGAAGTGTTAAATGATGGTTTTATGAAGGTCTTTGCCAAGCTGGAAACTTTTGACCAGCAAAAGCCTTTTCAGTCCTGGTTCAGGAGAATACTGATTAATACCTCTATTAATCATTATCACAAAAATGAAAAGCACAAGCATCATCAACCCATTGAAGAAGGTAATCAGGTGGCGGATGAGCGCAGCATACTAAGTCATCTTTCATATGAAGAGATGATCAGGCTGATACAAGACTTATCCCCGGTTTATCGTACTGTCTTTAACCTATTTGTTATTGATGGTTATACGCATGAAGAGATTGCTGAAGCATTGCAAATTTCTGTAGGAGCTTCCAAGTCCAACTTATTCAGGGCAAGGGCAAATTTGCGTGTGATGTTGAAAAAAAATAGCAAAATAGCATGCAAGGTATGAGCGATAAAGAACTTGATGCTTTGTTTAAAAAAGCAGCCGATAACCTGGAGGTGCCCTATAACTCCAAAGGATGGAAAGGTATGCAGGCTCGTCTCAACAGGGCTGGAGGTGGTTATTGGGGGGGCTTAAGGAAGGGTTTAATTGGGTTAACAGTACTGCTTTTGGTCTTGGGCACAGCCTGGTGGTTAAATGAAAGCAGGAACACAGAAGCTCAGTTAGAAGAAAAAATAGAATTAAGTCAAGCGCGACAGGCTTACTCAGCTGAGAAGTTTCCTATAGTGCCACCGCCACCTATACTGGCAGAAGATAAAACGGAGGGGCAGGAAAGTGTAGATACCGAAGGCCAAGCATTAAAGGAAGGTGCGAAAATGGAAGAAAATCAATCAGCCTTTGAACAGAACACTGAAATGACGCAGGCGGATGAGGGTACAACCAATGCCAATGCAGGTTTTACAGGTATCATCCTGAATGAAATTGACAAATCCGAAACCGTTCGCTTGCTAAATGCTAATGGAATAGCACAAGACAAATGGAAAATGCCGAAGCAAACTTTGCACCTGCTAGGTGTGACCGAAACAGCACCTGCACAAGAGGATGTGGTCGTTAACAGACGACAGTTGGTAAATCGCTGGGGTATAAGCTTTGCGCTTTCACCTGATCTGAGTAGTGTGGGCTTCCAAGATATTCATAACGTGAGTACCAAAGCGGCTATTCAATTGGAGTTCTTTGTCTTACCTAATCTGAGTGTGAGCAGCGGGGCTGTTTTCACCAAAAAAGTGTATTCAGCTTCACCTGATGATTATCAGCAGAAGTATCAGTACAAAAATATACCTGTCGGTATCAATGGTCAATGCCAAGTGCTGGATATTCCTCTCAACCTGAGGTGGTATGCACTGAGTGGAGCTAAAAGTAGATTTTTCATCAGCGGAGGGCTTTCATCTTATATGATGCTGACTGAAGATTATGAATATGTGTATAAAGAAAGTGGTAAGTACGGGAAGTATTATAGCAGAGATTATGGGTACAAGCATGAGAATAACCATTTGTTCAAAGTAGCTAATATTTCACTCGGCTACGAACGAGCATTAGGTAATCACTGGGCGATGCAGGTAGAACCTTTTGTAAAGCTTCCACTGGCAGGGGTAGGAGAAGGAAGCCTTAAGCTGTCTACACTGGGGACATTTTTATCAGTCCACTACCGTTGGGGAAAGCGCTGAAACCAAGACATTCAAAATACCACATATAAGTGGATCTAGGCTACGGATAATCCGGGGCATTTGCCCCGGAATATCTTCCCCAATCAATATTTGGCTTTGTTCTAATAACATAAAAGCAGTACGCTGCTCAACCAATCGTGTGTGAAACAAACCTCAGATGCTATGAAGTACTTTAACTATTTTTTTGCCCTGCTATGCTGTAGCTTTTTATTCTCCTGCGATGAAGATGAAGAAGGCGTGACCTGTCCCGATAACTTCACTTTAAGCACTACAAATGTTACGAATGCTACCTGCGAAGCGGAAAATGGTACAATAAGCCTGTCTGCAAGTGGTGCACAGGGAACAGTAAGTTATCGTTTGGATGGAGGCAGCAGCCAGTCCGATAATACTTTTACTGATCTAGCCCCCGCTACCTACGAGATTAGTGCTGAAGATGCTGAAGGCTGTACTACCAGTCTGACAGTGACTGTTGGAAATGAAGAGGTGGAAATAAATGCACAGGCCAGCACAACTGCTTCTGAATGTGGGCAGGCAGAAGGTACACTTATGGTGGAAGCAAACGGAGGGACTTCTCCCTATGCTTATAGTCTGGATGGTGAAAATTTTCAATCCGACAATGCGTTTGAAGAGCTGGAAGCCAGTGAATATGTAGTGACTGTTCAGGACGCCAATGGTTGTACTACCGAGCTTACCGCCAGTGTAGATACCGAAATATCTTTTAGTGCCCGTATCAGTGATATTATCAGCACCAACTGTGCAGTAAGTGGTTGCCATGTAGCGGGTACCGGCCTGCCCAACTTCACGGAAAAACAAACCATATTGAACAGGGCAGCTGCTATCAAAAGCAGAACAGGCTCAGGAACTATGCCTCCGCCAAGTTCGGGGGGCTCACTTTCCAATGAACAAATAGAAGCCATCGCATGCTGGGTAGATAGCGGAGCCCCTGACAATTAACTTCCTATACAATCTATAAAGTAGAAAACGTATGAAAAAAATGGTGATATGCACTGTATGCATAATGGTAATGGCCTGTGCCAGTGACAATGAAGAAGAGCTGTTTGGGAAAATGTTCTGTGGTGAGGAAGCGCATTCACTGGCTGATGATATTACACCCATCATCAATGCCAATTGTGCCATACCTGCTTGCCATAGCGGGATACAGGCTCCAAACCTAAGTTCAGCACAGCTTATTATGAACAATGCTTCACGTATCAGGTCTGTGACGCAAAGTGGGGTTATGCCTCCTGCTTCCTCGGGAAAAGACTTATCAGATGCCCAGATACAGGCCATCGCCTGCTGGGTAGATAGCGGAGCACCTAACAACTAATCTCTTATGAAATATTTTTTGATCATCACTGTATTTACGTTTAGTCATTTTTTCTCAAACTCATACGCACAGAAGTACAGATTATCTTCCAGCGAAGTATCCTTCTTTTCAGAAGCCCCCATGGAAGACATAGAAGCCTATAATATGGAAGCCAAGAGTATCTTTGATGCTGAAGCGGGAGAAATAGCTTTTGTGATACCTATCAAAGGTTTTGAGTTTAAGAAATCTCTCATGCAGGAGCACTTTAACGAAAACTATATGGAGTCTGATAAATATCCCAATGCTAAATTTGAGGGTAAGCTTCATGGTTATAAAGCAGGCAAGACTGAACAAAAGGTTACTGCTCAGGGAGAAATGACCATTCATGGAGTTACGCATCAGATTGAAGTGCCTGGTACGGTGAAGAGCAATGGTTCCGACCTGAGCATGCAAGCCACTTTTCCTATCAGACTTGAAGATTACGATATAGATATTCCCAAAGTTGTCTTTTATAACATTGCAGAAGAAGTAGAAGTAAGTGTCAGTTTTCAATACCAGCCTTATGTGCAATAAAACCATAATTTTTGTAAGCCTTCTATTAATAATTGGTAGTGCCGGTAGGGCACAGGGACTGCTGGATGAGCTTGAAAAAGAACAAGACAGTGCACAAGTACTGATTGAAGACGCAACTTTTAAAGGCAGCCGGCTGATCAATGGACATTCGGTAGAAACCGATGGAGAGGGCGCACTTACTTTTTTAATTTCTCACCGTTTTGGCAGACTCAATGGTGGGGCCTATGAGTTTTTTGGACTGGACGAGTCCAATATCCGCCTTGGTTTAGAGTACGGCATTACTGATCGTTTAAATATTGGTATTGGGCGTAGCTCTTTGGAGAAAGTAATAGATGGATTTGTCAAATATCAACTTTTGCAGCAGCAGCGTGGTGCACGCCTGCTCCCTCTTACCATTACTGCTTTTACGAGTATGGCCATCAATACCCTCAGAATTGAAAATCCTGAGCGTGAACTACAATTCAAATCAAGGGTTGATTATACCTATCAGTTGTTGATGGCAAGGAAGTTCAGTAGTAAACTCTCGCTTCAGCTTATGCCCACACTGGTACATCGTAATTTGGTGGCTACAGCGGAGATGGACAATAAGCTGTATGCACTTGGAGTAGGAGGTCGTTACAAACTCACCAATAGAGTAGCGTTGAATGCAGAATATTATTATCGCATCAATGCAGAGGCAGAAGAAAGTATGTACTACAACCCCTTTGCCATCGGTTTTGATATTGAAACGGGAGGGCATGTGTTTCAGCTACATTTCACCAATGCCCGGGCGATGATAGAAGAAGGTTTTATCACCGAAACGACCGGCAATTTTTTCTCAGGAGATATCCATTTTGGTTTTAACATCTCACGGGTATTCCAGCTAAAATAATTTGCGCTAAATCTGCTTGTGCAGATGGTATTAATAATAAAAGCAGTGCGCAGAAGTGTGCTGTTTTTTTCTTCATGCCCGGATCCAAATATAACAAAATCATAACCTTCCAATTTTCTAATCATTCTCTAGCCTTCGTTATTTGCCTCAAAATTGATTTCCTATGTGCGATCTTCTTATCTGGGAGCAAATCCAGTCCGATTCAGAAGTTGCCTTTGGCGAATTTTTTAACCAACAGTGGCAGCGCTGCTTTTCTATAGCCTACAAAATTCTTCAGGATCAGAAAGTTTCTGAAGACCTGGTGCAGGATGTATTTATAGATTTGTGGTCCAGAAGAAAGAGCCTGGATTTGCAGAATCCTGAGGCTTACCTGACCCAAATGGTAAAAAATAAAGTCTTTACCACCCTCTCACGCAATCATATTCCGGAAAGGAACATTGATATACTGGAAACTCTTTTACATCAGGCTTCGGCAGAAGATCAGTATATTCTCAATGAGTTGAGAGAAAAAATAGAACAGGTCGTAGAAGAATTGCCCCCGCGCTGCAAGCAGGTTTATGTCTTAAGAAGGTATGAAGACCGGAGTGTGACGGAAATTGCCGAGCGCCTGGGCATGTCAGTGCGTACGGTAGAAAATCATTTGTACCATGCTACTAAGATTTTGAAAAACAAGATCAATCCCGTTACTATTCTGTTAATTCTTAAGCATTTCATTTAATATATCCATAATCGCTTTGCACTAAGTAGAAGTCCTGCTTTCTGATACTTGCTTGTGTAAAGCGATAACTATGGAGCAACAAAAGTTCTGGAGGCAGCTGTTCGCCCGATATGTAAAAGGGCAGTCACAAGCTACTGAAACTAAGGTGCTAGACCAGTTTTTTGACGAACAGCAGTCAGACTCAGGGGAGGTTTGGAATGAACTGAAAGACTCACCTGAGCAAGTCAGGCAGAGAATACTGAAAAATGTTCAGCGAGGCATTCGTCCTTCTGCTTCCAAAAATTCTATGAGTTCAGCGCTAATAGGGAAAGCAGCCGCTTCATTACTGCTGCTACTAGGATTTAGCTACTTCTTTTATTTCAAAGGTGATGCTACTTCAACGAAGCCATCCGTAGCCAAATTAGCATGGCAAACTTACAGTACACAGGCCGGCGAGCAAAGAAAAGTCATGTTACCGGATAGCTCAACAGTTCAGCTCAATTATCTGAGCATGATCAGGTTTGAGAAAAATCTTTTCGGCACAGAAGAAAGAAAAGTTTACCTGGAGGGTGAGGCTTTTTTTGAAGTTCGGAGAAATGAGCAGACGCCTTTTATTGTAGAAACTGAGTCGCTTTCCACCCGCGTTTTAGGCACTTCCTTTAATGTCAATGTCCATGACAGTGAGGCTATGGTAGCAGTAGCCAGCGGCTTGGTAGAAGTCAGCACCAATAAACACGGCCAGCAAGAAAAAATTAGACTTAAACCCCATGAAGGAGCACTGCTGGATCAGCAACATGCTCAGCTCAATCACATCTCCCATATTCCTGAAGAGGTCTTCTCGTGGAAGGAAGGTGTGCTGGCGTTCAAGACGCTTAACATGGCCCAGGTCATAGTTCGTCTGGAACGTGCTTATGGCGTAAGAATTCATTGTGAAGCCAGCCTGCTGGACCGCTCAGTTACCGCAAGCTATCAAGACCAGCCCATCAGCTATGTACTGGATGACCTTTGCTTTCTGCTGGGGGCTGAATACGAAATCAATGCAAACCAAAATATATCTATTACACCACAATAAAACCTACTATGAAACCAAAATTACCTTTTGTGAAGAAGGGCTTCATCAGCAGTTATGCGCTGCTATTGCTTGCCTTATTGCATCTGGCCTCACCGCCTCTGAAAGCGGGACCAGAAAATCATGAACCGACAAGCATCTCGCTTTCTCTTAGTGATGTAAAGCTGATAGAGGTGTTTGCGGAAATTGAATCTCGATACGATTTTCAGTTTGCCTATGCAGAGGAGGTAGCAAAACTGAATCAGGTGTTTACCATCATCAGCCGGGAAGAAAGCATTGAGCAAGTACTGGAAATGCTGGCTCATCAAGCTCCCATAAGATACCGCATCAACGGGCAAACAATTTCTGTGACCTTAAAGCGCCGGCCTCAGCTCAAAAAACAGCCTCTGGAAAATGTAAGTGGTCAAGTAACCGATCAGGAAGGACAGCCCATCCCCGGAGTTTCCGTGCTGATCCAAAATTCTACTGTCGGGACGATCACTGATATAGATGGAAATTTCAGGCTGAACATCGCCGATGATATTGATGATCCTGTCCTGGTATTTTCTTTTGTAGGTTATCAGACGCAGGAAGTAAAAGTAAACGGACAGAGCAGCCTGAATGTAAGTCTGTTTGAAGATGTAAAAAGCCTCAACGAAGTAGTGGTTGTCGGTTATGGTACGCAAAAGAAAGCCAATCTTACCGGTGCGGTTTCTCAACTGGATGCGCAGGAGCTGGCCAAGCGTCCCAATGTAAACCTAACCCAAAGCTTGCAGGGGACACTTCCCGGCTTAAATATTAACCGTGGTAGCGGGAATCCCGGTGCTGAGCCAAAGCTCAATGTGAGAGGTTATACTTCTATCAATGGCGGTGGCCCGCTGATACTGATAGACGGTGTAGAGGGTGATATTAATAAGATAAACCCTGCTGATGTCGAGTCGGTTACAGTTTTGAAAGATGCTGCTGCTTCAGCTATATATGGAGCCAGAGGGGCATTCGGCGTAGTATTGGTAACAACCAAAACCGCTCAGGCAGGCCGTACACGAGTAAGCTATACCAACAACTTTGCCTGGGGAACTGCTACCACTAATACCGACTTTGTCACTGACCCTTATCAGGCGGCTATGCTGGTGGATGAAGCTTTTCAGGTGTCTGTAGGAAGGACCTATACCGGTTATTCTGAAGCGGATTATGAAGAGTTGAGAAGAAGGTCAGAAGATCCTTCGCTTCCTGATGTAGTGTTGGATAATCGCAATGGGAGAGAGCAGTACATCTACTATGGAAATACGGACTGGTGGAACACCATGTTCCGCAAATGGCAGCCTTCACAAAACCACAATGTTACCATTACCGGTGGCACAGAAAAACTAAGTGTTTTGCTCTCAGGACGTTTTTACAAGCAAACCGGTATCCTGAAAATACAGGATGATAATTTTGAGGCGTATAACGGTAGAGCCAAGCTTGACCTGAAAGTAAACGACTGGCTGAGCCTTTCAGAAAATATCATGGTCAATACCAGCGACCAGCTCACCCATGGTGGTAGCATGTATGGATGGGATGATCCCTGGGGAAGCCTGATCTGGGTACATGCCCTGCCTTCTTACACATTGACCAATCCTGATGGTACCGCTACTTTCCGAACCGAGTTGAACAATTATACTATTGGAGATGGGGTGTTTGCCTCTTTGCTTTATGGCAAAGCAAAAGAAACCATCAACAAAAGACAACTGGTAAACACTTTTGGCGCTACCCTCACACCTGTTCCCGTAGAAAACCTGAGTGTTAAATTTAACTACACCAACCGCTGGGATTTTCATGATGAAGTAGAAAGAAACGTGAGAGTGCCCTGGTCGGTATATCCCGGACAGATAGATTATCTGGGCAATGATCAGCTGAGGGAATTGAACTTAAAGGAAAACTATACTGCGCTAAACCTTTACGCCAATTATGAGCATAATATTGGACGTCATCACTTCAGTGAGATGATTGGTTTTAACCGCGAACTTAAGAGTTATGAGTCGGTGGATGCTCGTAAGAAAAACAGCCTTTCTGATGAGTTGAACGCACTGGATTTGGGAAGTAGCGATCCTGAAGCTTACGGGGATGCCTGGGAATGGGGTATTCATGGGTATTTCTTCCGTGTCAATTATGATTACGACAGCCGTTATTTGTTAGAAGTAAACGGCCGATATGATGGTTCTTCTCGTTTTCCTTCCGAATACCGTTGGGGCTTCTTCCCATCAGTTTCTGCCGGATGGTCTATTGCCAACGAAGACTTCTTCGCCAGATTAAACGAGTATGTCAACGATCTGAAGCTGAGGGTTTCTTATGGCTCATTAGGTAATCAGCTAGGAAATGATTATTACGCTTATGTACCTACCTTGAGCAAGTACACTTCAGGCGCTTATGCTATAGATGGCAATAAATTAGAGTATGTAAATCCTCCTGGCCTCAATCCACTGGATATTACCTGGGAAAAAGTAAATACCCTCAACCTGGGTTTTGATATTTCAATTTTGAAAAACCGCCTGACTTCTAATGTGGATTTCTTCCAGCGAAATACTTTGGGTATGCTTACCCAGGGAAGAACGCTTCCAGCGGTTTTAGGTACACCCTCTCCCGAGGAAAATGCCGCTGACTTACAGACCAGAGGATTTGAAGTATCACTTTCATTCCAGGAAAGCTTTAATGTGGGGGGCAAGCCTCTCAACCTTGTACTGAATGGAACAGTCTCCAATCAGGTAACTGAAATCACCAAATTTGATAACCCTAACAATTACCTGGGAGACTACTACGAAGGACAGACTGTAGGTGAAATCTGGGGCTACCATATTGAAGGTTTGTTTGCTTCCGATGAAGAAGCGCTAAATCATGCGGACCAGACCCGGGTGAACGGCCGAATTAATTCATCTCCCGGGGAGTTTGGTATGCCCAGGGCAGGAGATGTCAAATATGCTGACCTGAATGGTGATGGCCTGGTCAGCGAAGGAGACAATACCCTGGAAAATCCCGGGGACCGAAGAGTAATTGGAAATGCTACACCTCAGTTCCCTTACAGTTTCGGCATACAGGCGGATTGGAATAATTTTGATATTTCCGTTTTCTTCCAGGGCATTGGCAAACAGGACTGGTATCCTAACCGTGACTCCCGTTTGTTCTGGGCCATGTACAATCGCCCTTATAACTCATTCCTGAGGAAAGACCTGGTGAATGACATGTGGTCAGAAGATAATCCCGATGCATACTTTCCTCGTTTGAGAGGTTACTCTGCCCTGAGCAGTGATGGTGAGCTAGGAACGGTCAATGACCGCTACCTGCAAAGCGTAGCTTACCTCCGCCTGAAAAACCTGAGTATTGGTTATACTTTGCCTCGTCAATGGGTGGAAGGTATTAATCTGGAGAACGTAAGGTTCTACTTCAGCGGAGAGAATCTTGTGACCTTTAGCAAGCTTACAGATTATGTAGACCCTGAAGCCGCTTCTGCCGATGTGGATTTCTCGGAAACTTCCCAGGCAGATGACCGTGGGACGGCCCAAACTTATCCATTCAGTAAAACTTTCTCTGTTGGAGTCACTGTCAATTTCTAAGATGATTGTGTCAATGCACCAAAATTTTAAACACATGCAACGTAAAATATATTTAGCCATTCTTGGAATGTTTGTTCTTCTGTTTGCTGGCTGTAGCGAGGATGAACTGGACATGAGCCCTTTGTCAGAAGTAACCACTGACAACTTCTTTCAGAAAGCCAGCGATTTGCAGCTTTATACCAATTCCTTTTACCTGATGATTCCTGAAAGGATTTACCGGGAAGATGATGGAACAGATAATGTAATTCTCAACTCAGCCGATGAACGCCTGAGGGGTGATAGAGTGATCCCTACCGATGCAGCAACGGCTGATTGGACCTGGGATGACCTGAGAAAGATCAACTACTTTCTGCAAAACTATCAGCGTTGTCAGGATGAGGCTGCCAAGCGTCATTATAGCGGGGTAGCCCGTTTCTTCAGAGCGTACTTCTACTTTGACAAGGTCAAGCGTTTTGGAGATGTACCCTGGTATTCAGAGCCGGTAGAACCTACCGATGAGGAAGCACTGAACAAAACACGTGACTCTCGTCAGTTGGTAATGGATTCGGTACTGGCTGATCTGGATTACGCCATAGAAAATATGAATGCAAGTACAGAAGTGTATCGTGCTACCAAATGGACTGCTATGGCCCTGAAGTCCCGTGCAGGGCTGTATGAGGGGACTTTTAGAAAATATCATGGTCTGGAAGGTAGTGAAAAGTTTTTGAATGCATCGTGGGAAGCTGCTGAAGCATTGATGGAGTCCGGTACTTATACAGTTTACTCTTCTGGTAATCCGGAAGAAGATTATCGTAACTTCTTCTCTTCTCATGATGCTATTGGAGATGAAGTGATTTTAGGGCGTCAGTTTGTAACCGAGCATGGCATTGACCACAATGTCAATTATTTTACCATCACCTCATCTTACGGTATGCCCGGCATGCCTAAAGATTTGGTCAACAGCTATCTGATGCAGGATGGAAGCCGCTTTACCGATCAGCCTGATTTTAACCAGATAGAGTTTGTGGAAGAAGTACAAAACCGTGATCCCCGACTTTCACAGACGATTCGTACGCCTGGTTATACTCGTCTGGGAGAAACTTTCGTGCTTCCTCCTGATCTGGGCGCTACTGTTACTGGTTATCAACTCACCAAATTTGTGACTGAGCCTGCTTTTGACAGTAATGATGAATCTATCACAGACATGCCCATCTTCCGTTATGGAGAAGTATTGCTAAACTATGCCGAAGCCCGGGCAGAGCTGGGCATACTAACCCAAGACGATCTGGAGCGCTCGGTTAATTTGCTGAGAGCCCGAGTAGGCATGCCGGGTATGAACCTGCAAGCTGCTAACAATAATCCTGATCCTTACCTGCAGGCGCAGTATGTCAATGTAGAAGCAGGGCCAAATCAGGGCATTATTCTGGAAATACGTCGCGAACGCCGCATTGAGCTGTTTATGGAAGGCTACCGCTGGGATGACCTGATGCGCTGGAAAGAAGGCCAAAAGCTGGTACAGGATATCCGCGGTATGTATTTTCCGGGAGCAGGGGAATACGATCTGGAAGATGATGGCGATATAGATGTAATCATTTTCAGTGGCGAAGCAGGAGATAAACAGGATGGTGTATTGTATCTGAAACTGGGAGAAGATATTGCGCTGGATGCTAACGGTTTGATTAATCCTTATCCCAGTCTGGGAGAAAGAGATTTTGACGAGAATAAAGACTATCTTTATCCCTTACCGAGAACCGAAATATTGTTAAACCCCAACCTTGAGCAGAATCCGGGATGGTAATCTCCGGGATGGTAATCCCCAGGATGGTAATCAGGTTGGAAAGAAAACACTAATGTTTGTTTCAATGCTAAAAATTAATCCATTTGCATTAGTATTAGGAGCCGCTCTTTGGGCGGTTTCTTTTTCCTGTACACCCACCACTTCGGAAAGCAGCCAGGAAAATGAAGCTGCAAAAGCTGTAACGGAACTACGCGTCATGGCCTATAATGTGCATCATTGTAATCCACCTTCCGAAGCTGGTAAAATAGATGTAAAAGCGGTAGCTGAAACGATCAGGAAGCAAAATCCTGACCTGGTCGCTCTGCAGGAAATAGATGTGATGACGGGCAGGTCGGGTGAGATAGATCAGGCTAAAATGCTGGCCGAACAGTTAGAGATGAATTATTACTTTGGCAAAGCCATTGACCATGATGGTGGAGCGTATGGCGTAGCCATTTTATCTCGCTTCCCAATCTCAGAAGAACAGACACATCCTCTACCTACACAAGCAGGCACCGGTGGAGAAGCCAGGGTGCTAGCTACTGTTGAAGTACGACTTCCCGACAATAGGACCCTAAGATTTGGCTCAACTCATCTGGATGCCCAAAAAGAAAATACCAATCGCCTCTTGCAGATCAAGAAGATAGGAGAACTTATATCCGATGAAGAACTCCCCATAATCATTGCCGGAGACCTCAATGCTACTCTTGATTCTGAAGTAATTGGAATTTTAGACCAACACTTTCAAAGAAGCTGTAATGATTGTCCTCCCACTATTCCGGTATTAAATCCTACCAAAGCCATTGATTTTATCGCATTTCGGCCTCAGTCCTCGTTTGAGGTGCTTCAGCATGAAGTAGTTTCCGAAACTTATGCATCTGACCACCTTCCGGTAGTGGCAGTGCTTCGTTTACAGTAGCGCCTGAGCAGTTCAGTGCCTGATAGATTGCGAACTTGCAACTATTCTTTCAAAAAGCGCATTTCAGTAGAGATGATATAATTTGATGAGATTATATTCGTAATTTTGTTAGCACCTAACCTGAGATTGTCGCATGAAAAATATATGGATTAGCTTATTGCTTTGGACAGCATGTCTGGGGAGTGATGTTTTTGCGCAGAAGCCTAACCTTCCTGACGATTTTCTTCCTATGGACTTTCATGCCGAGCGGCGTGAAGCTTTGCGTGATAAAATGCCAGACAATTCGGTAGCAGTATTTTTTGCCAATCCAGTTCGTAACCGGGCCAATGATGTAAATTATATGTATCATCAGGACCCAAACTTTTATTACCTCACCGGGCATCGTGAACCTCATTCGGTACTGTTGATATTCAAAGAAGAGCAGCAAATGAATGGTCATTCCGTAGATGAAACCATCTTTGTAAAAGGACATGACGCTTTAAAAGAGCTATACGATGGTGGGCGACTGGGAAAAGAGGGAGCAAAAGAAAAACTGGAATTTAAATTGACTTTTGAAGGAACAGATTTTCAGGACTACAATATTGACTTTTCTAAGTTTGACAAAGTGCTCTTCTACGATTTTTATGATGATGTACGGGACACCAAGGAGAAAGGTGATCTCTACGATCTGATAGCGTCCTTCAAACAAAAAATTAATTATCCGGATGAAAAAGAACTGGTCATAGAACCTGAACCTAGTCAGAATAACCTGGATATTAAAATTCTTGATAGTCTGATGAGTGAGCTTAGAGGAATCAAAACTAAGCAAGAATTAGATCTTTTGCGTAAAGCAGTAAAAATATCAGCCCTGGGTCAGGTAGAAGTGATGAAAGCCATGCAGCCGGGCATGTCGGAACTGGAAGTACAGGGCATGCATGAGTTTATTTACAAAAAGTATCAGGCAGAGTACGAAGGTTATCCGAGTATTGTGGGAGCCGGACACAATGGATGTGTATTGCACTACATTGAAAATTATAAGCCGGAAATAGAGGATGGAGAACTTATCCTGATGGATTTGGGAGCAGAGTACCACGGCTATACTGCCGATGTGACCCGTACCATTCCGGTAAATGGTAAATTTACCGAAGAACAGAAAATTATTTATGACCTGGTTTATGAAGCACAGGAAGCAGCGATGGCGATTTGTAAAGAGGGTACTACCTTCAAAGAAATTTATGCTGCTACGGCAAAAGTGATTAACGAAGGTTTGGTGGAGCTTGGTATTTACGAAAGCCTGGAAAAAGAAGATATTATCAACCCTGCTACTGGCCGTAATCGTTATTATCCTCACGGTTGCACCCACCACATTGGCCTGGATGTCCACGATCTTGGTGAGTATGATACGCTACGGGCAGGGATGGTAGTGACGATCGAACCCGGTATATATATTCCGGAAGGAAGTCCCTGTGATCCAAAATGGTGGAATATTCCGGTGCGCATTGAGGATGACTATCTAATTACGAAAGATGGTTACGAACTGCTTTCAGATCTTGCCCCACGCAAAGCAGAAGACATAGAAGCTATGATGGCTGAACCCAGTGCTTTTGATGCTATTGAACTCCCTCAAATCAAATAAAGAGCTGAAATTCTCATTGTAGCTTATATTTATTCTCAAAATAAGTATAAAAATATGTGCTGTAATTTTTCTTGAAGCTTTTTTCTTATAAATCCCCCAACATGGGGGATAAATTGCCCCTCTGAACTCTTGGATTTGTCATTAAAATATACTTATTTAAAGTATATTGTTTCACCCTTAACACCTACCTAACTATGAGCTATTTACAAAAAACCAAAGAGTTACATGCTATGCTGGATCAGGGAAAAGATCTGGAAGCATTGGACATTTTTTTTCACCCTGACATGCAAGCTATTGAGAAGCCAAATGGAGAAGTCCGTAAAGGAGTTGATGCCCAAAAGAAAGCAGTACATGAGTGGTTGGAGATGGTACAGGAGTTTCTTGGCGGAGGAACCAATGTGATTACTGCCAATGAAGACGCAGGCGTTAGCATGGCCGAGACCTGGATGAAGGTAAATTTTAAAGGCGCGCCTGCGCCAATGACGATGGAAGAAATCGTTGTGTACCGCTGGGAGGGAGATAAAATCAAAGAAATGAATTTCTACTACCATAATGCCCAGCAGGATGCCCAAAAGGCAGCTACTGTTTAGTGGATGATGACAAGATGGAACGCTTTTATTTAATATTTTGGTGACCTATTTACCTCGCGCTTGAATAAAATAGTCTCGGAATATTTCTAGTAGTTAAATTGTGGTTAAGCATGAAAAAAGGCTGTGCAACATACGTGCACAGCCTTTTTAACTTGACTTCCTAACTACTTAACTTACTCTACCTATTACATTTCTAAATCTTTGGATGCATATAACTCTCCCTCTTTAGTGAAATAGAGTATAGCGGGATTATCATCATGGCTTACCTGTAACTGATATACTTTATCAGGGAACTGATCACCGATATACATCTCTAATGCTTGGTCTCCTAAATGCTGGTCTAGTGCAGTTCCACTCAAGATGTAAGCTTCTGCCACTTCAGCACCTTCAAAATCACTGTTTTTCAATCCTTCGTTTACTTCCTCAGGAATTTCAGAGTTCTTTATTTTCTCAATACCTTCCCCTTCAATCATCTCTTGCTTATCCTGAGTTTGGGTTTGATCCTGTGCTTGCAATGTGGCAAATGAAGCAACTGCTATTCCGAGTGTCAATATTATCTTTTTCATAATTATATTAATTTAATTATTACCAATTTATTTATAATACACTATGAAAAAATAGATCCAGTAATTTTTAATAATTAGTAATCTGCTGAAAATCAACTATTTACATATAATTTTTTATTCTATTCAATAATTTGTTGGGTAAATTATTCAACATAAATGTAGATATATTATACATTAATTGTTGACTGGAATGCCGGATGGCTATAGAAAATAAAAAGCCTTACCTCCACTGTAAGGTTTTGAAAGTAAGACTGTTGTACAAAGCTGATGCTTTAAAGACTTGTATTTCCAACGGCTGACTGAGGCTGAAGAAAGATTATACTTTTAGCATTAAGATTATTTGGCCTCCAGCCATGAGTTCCTCAATTGCAGCATTTCTTTTCCGGGTTTTTCATCCTTTTGTTCCATGAATGAGGTAGCATAGGCTGGATCAGCTTTCAACTCCATATTCACTTTTCTAGGTTTTCCATATCTCTCAAAGCCTACTTCTACTGTTTCTTTAACAGAAAAACTGCTCATTAACTTACCAAAGTCATCAACTGCTGTGAGAAGAGTATCTCCCAGGGCTAGTATGGCGTCTCCCTGATTTAAGCCTGCTTTATAAGCGGGGCTGCCTTCGGTAGGATTAGTGGCAATGATGCCCTTTCCTCCCTGCATCTGAACATAAGCTCCAAAGTAAGGTGCTTCAGGATTAGCTCTCTCAAAAACTACCCCAACGCTGGCAAGGAGGTTTTCATAATCAGGCATCTGACTACCGAAGATGAATTGACTAAAAAATGTATTGGCAAATTCAGCATTGGTATACTCAGCTAAGGTAGATTGTAGATCTCTGATGGTATAGGGTTGCTCTGTTGTCCCATACTTTTCCCATAGTGCACGCATATAGCCATCCAGCGTATGACCACCCTCCAGATTTCTAAGAGAGAGATCAAGTGCCAGTCCAAGCACACTGCCGTAAGTATAATAAGAGATAAAAGTATTCTCCCTGTTCACCGGGTCAACCGAACGAGCAGCATCTACAAAGGGCGCCTGATAACTCATTTCAATAGGCGTGAAGTATTGCAAAGCAGGAGAGTTCCATACATAATTGAGCCCACCAGCGAGGCCATTTATATATGCTTCCTGACTGATCAGGCCTGCCCGACACAAGATCAAAGTGGTATAGTAGCTGGTAAAACCTTCAGCAAACCACAATTCCCCCGACATATTAGCCTCTTCATAGTCAAATGGCTTAAGGGTAAGAGGACGAATCCTTTCCACATTCCAGGCATGGAAAAACTCATGAGAAACCGTACCTATATTATTCTCCATACCACCTTCGGCCAGACTACTGGTGCTGGTAAGTATGGTAGAGTTACGGTGCTCCATGCCATCACCGGAAGCGTTAGGCATATAGCAGGCCAGAAAAGTATATGTACCATAATCAAAATCGGGTAAAGTGCCAAAGACTGCCTTTTCCTGTTGTACTACTTTCTTCACTTTTTCAAAATACTCATCCAGTTCAGCTTCTGTACCGGGATGATGCAGAACGAGGCGGATATTATAGCTTTTTCCATTAGACTCTTCCTGAAACTCGCGGAGCTGGTAATTGCTGATCTCGGTAGGGCTGTCCATAAAGTAGTCCAGGTCAGGAGCGTAGTACAGATTATCACCTAAGTCTTTGAGTTGCGTAGCTACTTTCCAGTTCAGATCATCCCGTACATTAAATTTCACCTGAACAGGGCGCTGAGCAAGGGCAGGAGCATATATAAAAGTAGCGGGTATATTGAGATGGGCATGCGTTTCATCTACCTGTGAATAAGTACCATCGCCTCGGTTGGCGAAAAGTGTGTAGCTTAATACCACTGTGCCGTCATGCCCGCTGATATTCCATTGGTGAGGATTAGGACGGGTGATTTCCAATTCTTCGCCTTTACTATCTACCGCTTTGACGTCATATACATTCTTGGCAAACTCATGCAGGGCATAGCGACCGGGAGAAGTACGGCTCATACGTACTTCCAAGACTTTGTGCTCCAGATTGGTAAAGGTGGCTTTGATTTCGGCTTCATGATGTACCGCATTGGCAAATGAGATCTCGTAAGCATTATGTGTTTGCGCAAAAGCAGTAAGATGAAGGCACAGCAATAATAGCAGGCTGGCAATGGAAATAGCTCTCATAAGTATAGTATGGGTTGGCGGTGATACTCAAATTGCGAAAATAAAGAAAAACCAGACTAAATCTATCATGGGGAGCGTAATCACACGCTCCACGCCTGACGTTACAAACGCGCGTCAGTTAAGCCTTTTCTAGCGCGCATTTACAACGCTTGCTCGCAATTTTTTCCCTGGAGGTATCTACCTGGCGTGCCGTTTATAACCCATGCTGTCTATTTCACTTAGAAGGCACTACAATTCCCATAGCTTCCAGCAGTTGAGGGTTATCTTTGCAGGCGAGTTCGGCGGTGCTGATGAAGTAGCGGAACCACTGACGCAGCTTTAGTACTGCCTTCTGTTTCATTTCGGTAGTCTGCTGGGCCAGACGACGGCTGTCAAAACGCAGTACCTGTAGTTCTGTGAGTTTACCAATGAGCTTTTTCACTTCGCTAACTTCTTCAGGAAGAATACCTACTGGCTGCAACGCTTCTGTATCCAGATGCTTGTAAAACTGCTGTACCTGATCCAGCCAATCCGTATAACGTCTCTTACGACTACCCTGCAATTGCAGCTTCTTAAGTATACCTTCATCTTCCCGGTAGACAAAACGTGCGGCAATACGGTGTTTGGTATAAATGCTGTCAATGGTATCACGTGCCTGGTTCAGACGACGCTTTGCTATACTCGCATTACTCTGGGTTTCCTCCTGCTTTGTCTGCCAGTTGAAGACATCTTCGCATAGCGCAAATCCTACTTTCACCTTTTCAAGGGTGAGTCCTGCCTCTGCCATAGCAGCTTCAAGTTCAGGAATAGAAATGACTGCCTGCACAGCGATGTCTACATAGTAGGTCAATTCATTTTGATTGAAAGATGAGATTTTCATATCCGCTTTAGTTTTTTGTAATACCAAAGATAAAAATATTAATATTTAAATAAATTATATGAATTATACTAACATAACATGGATGGAAAATGAGCGAAATGATGAAAATAAGGCTTAATCAATGAAGGGAAACGTCTACCCAATGCTGGACTGAGCCTTGTAATAGGGTAGGTTAGCTGCTTAAATATGTTTTCTGAGGTTTAAAATTACCTGAGCAGCAGGTACAGAGGGCAAAGTGATGTTCAAAACCCTCATAATACTTAAAGAAATTGCCCGGCTAAGCCTAAAAATCATTTCGGAGGGAGGCGACGAGTACCAAGCCGAGGCTCAATACTAGTTTTGGAAGCAGGGATATGCCTGTGCTGAGGCTAAAAAAAGGGTAGGGATGCTAAAGAAGACCGGGATAGAAGTATCAATCCTAGAAAATAATGCCCGAGACTTTGCGCGGCTTTATAAAAGCTTTCTATTTTAGGAGCTAAGTGATTAAGTAGATACTCAACAACCTGACTGTAATGAATCAATATTCCCCTATACTAGCGCGTGTTTTTAGTGCGTTCATTCTTGTGCGCGTTTGTAATGCCTGCTTACTATTTTACTTAGTACTTTACTTCACAGCCTGCCAGCCGCATGCCCACACTGATGCTTCTGCCGCATATCAAGACTGGGAAGTATATCGTGGTACTGCCGCCGCCAATCAGTTTTCTGCTTTGGAGCAAATCAATACCACCAATGTACAGCAGTTGGAGCCGGTCTGGGAATATTATAGTGGAGATGCCGGAGAGCGTACTACTATTCAATGCAATCCGCTCATCATTGATGGCGTAATGTATATCACATCTCCCAAACTTGCGGTCGTTGCCCTGGATGCACAGAGCGGAGAAGAAATCTGGAAGTTTGTACCGGAAGCAGAAAATACCATTTCGGGAGTCAATCGGGGCGTTACGTATTGGCGTGAAGGAGAAGATAAGCGTATCCTTTTCACCGCTGGTTATTATCTGATTGCCCTGGATGCCAGTAATGGTGAAATTATTTCAAGCTTTGGCAGTAATGGCAGGGTTGACCTAAGAGAAGGGCTTATCTATCCTGCGGAAGATCTCAGTCTTTCTGCTACCTCTCCCGGTATCATTTATGAAGACCTGATTATCATGGGATCGGCTACCGGTGAAGGTTATAATTCATCTCCTGGCTTTGTACGTGCCTATGATGTGCGCAGCGGAGAGATGGCCTGGGTGTTCCATACCATACCTCAGGAAGGAGAGCCTGGCTACGAAACCTGGGACTGGCAGGAGGGTGAATGGTATGGGGCGGTCAATGTGTGGGGAGGCTTGAGTCTGGATAAAGAAAGAGGCTGGGTTTTCCTGGCTACCGGCTCTCCCTCTTATGACTTCTATGGCGCCAATCGTAAAGGTAAAAACCTCTATGGCAATTCGGTAATTGCTGTAGATGCAGCTACCGGAGCGTATATCTGGCATTATCAGGTGGTACACCACGACCTGCTGGACTATGACCTGCCCTGCGCGCCCAGTTTAGTAAGTATAACACTAGATGGTGAGGAAAAAGACGCAGTAGTACAACCTACCAAAATGGGTTATCTGGTGGTACTGGACCGTGAAACCGGCGAACCACTCTTTGAAATGGAAGAACAGCCCGTACCCGCTTCTGACATAGCGGGAGAAGAGGCCTGGCCTACCCAGCCTTACCCTAAAACCGGCTTCTACACGCGCCAGACTTTGACCGAAGATGATTTGAGAACGTTCTCTACCGGCACCGATGATGATCCATTGGAAGAATATGGTAAATACCGCTACGAAGGGCGATTCACTCCCCCCAGTATTCAGGGGAGTCTGGGAATGCCCGGCACCTGGGGCGGTGGCCTTTGGGGTGGGGCTTCGGTAAATCCTCATACTGAAGTGATGTATATTAATGCCAACGAACTGGCTTCCATCAACAAGATTCGTCCGGTCACGGTGCGGGATGAGGTAGCGGTGATGGATGATCAACCGGATGCTGAACCAAGTAGATCGTTGGGGCAAAATCTTTATGAACTCAACTGCTCGGCCTGCCATGGTGCCGACCGGCAGGGTATCCAGCCCTCTTTTCCCTCTCTGTTGGAGGTCGGCGAGCGTTATGAAGGTGAGAAAATTGCAGGAATCATCAGGAATGGAAATGGCGCTATGCCTGCCTACAGCCAGTTTTCTGACAGAGAGCTGGCCTCAATTGTACTGTTTCTGGAGGAAGGAGCTGAAAGTATGGAAAATACCAGCCTATCTTCCTCAGAAAAGCAGTCTCAGCGCTATGTGACAGCTGGTTATAATAAATTTATGGACAAAAAAGGCTACCCCTTATCCAAACCACCCTGGGGCAGCCTCAATGCTATTGACCTGACTACCGGAGAACTCAAATGGAAAGTGCCTTTAGGCGAGATTGAAGAGCTCACTGAAATGGGAATCCCTGTTACCGGCAACCGTACCTTTGGCGGCTGTATCAGCACGGCAGGAGGGTTGGTGTTCATTGGGGCTACTACCGATGAGAAAATTCGGGCCTTTGATGCTGAGACCGGTGAAGAGTTATGGCAGGCTACCCTTCCTGCCGGTGGCTATGCCGTTCCGGCTACCTACATGGTGGGTGGCAGGCAATATGTAGTTATCGCTGCCGGAGGAGGAGGAAGAGGCGGTACTCCTTCTTCCGATGCCTATGTGGCTTTTGCCCTGCCGGAACAGGAGTGATAAATGATAGTCAAAATTATTTCCGGTGGACAGACAGGCGTAGACCAGGTTGCACTGCGTGTTGCACAGAAACTGGGAATACTACACTGAGGGTGGTGCCCCCCGGGACGTACTTGTGAGGATGGAGTGATCCCGGAAAGCTTTACCTTAGAAGAAACTCCTCAGGAGAGAAGTGAAAATGCTCCTGATGTCCCTCGTTCGCTACGCAGCGAGTGGAATGTGCGGGATGCGGATGCTACCCTGATCCTAACTTCACAGGCCAAGCCCAAAGATGCGGGCACTCGCTGGACAATGAAGGCTGCAGAAATCTATCACAAGCCCTTACTCCTCCTTGACCCTGGCTTGAAAGTATCAGAAAAATTGCTAACAGACTGGTTAAAAGCAAAGGCGGTGCGAACGCTCAATGTAGCCGGGCCTGCTGAAAGTACAGAAGAAGGCATAGGAGATATAGTATTCGCTTTTCTTCGCCTTTCCTTGCTTAGCCATCAAGAGAAATATTGAGATAAAATAGTCTTACCTGTACAGACATTCATCCACTTGGCTTTTGTCAGGTTTTAAGGAGTTTCAGACTTGTCCGAAAGAAAACATTTGTGCTTAATATTCGTCCTAATTTGATGAACTACTCCTCACCAAGTGCGGTTATCTGCTAGAAAAGAATAAAAAGAGCAGCGCGCTCTTATTTTTCCGTACTTGTATTCTATATTTGCGGTTTGGCTAAAAAGCCAGACTAAGCAAAGCCTGCTTATGGATTTAGATGAATATATTGAGCTGAGCGTTAGTGATTTATATTCACAGCAGGTTTTAAGACATGAAAAATTATTTCTGTAGCTCATGAAGATAAATCTTTCGTCTCCTACCACTTTTGAACATCGTCACAATGGCCCCCGTCCGGAAGAAATCAAGGAAATGTTGGAAGCGATCAAGGCTTCTTCGCTGGAAGACCTGATTGATGAAACGATTCCCAAAGCCATTCAACTCAAGAAAAGGCTGAAGCTCCCTGAGCCTAAGTCAGAGTATGACTTTCTGCAATCTTTCAAAAAGCTGGCGGCTAAGAATAAAGTTTTTAAGTCTTATATAGGCATGGGCTATTACGATTGTATTGTGCCCTCCGTTATTCAAAGAAATATATTGGAAAATCCGGGTTGGTACACTGCTTACACCCCCTATCAGGCAGAGATTGCACAGGGCAGGTTAGAAGCTTTGATCAACTTCCAGACCATGGTGATGGATATGACTGCCATGGAACTGGCAAATGCTTCTCTTCTGGACGAAGGAACTGCTGCTGCCGAAGCCATGAGCATGTTTTTAGGATTGCGCAAGGGGGCTAAAAAGAAGTCACATACCTTTTTTGTAGACAGCCGCACTTTCCCTCAGACCATAGATGTGTTGAAAACCAGGGCTAAGCCGGTAGGCATCAATCTGGTGATTGGCGAGCTCAGTGAGCTTGACCTTAGCGATGAAGACCTTTTTGGCGTACTTCTGCAGTACCCTGATGCCGATGGAGCGGTTCACGATTATAGCGCGTTGACCGAAGAAGCTCATGAGCAGAGCGTACATGTGGCAGTTGCCGCTGACCTCCTAAGCTTGAGCATGCTTACTCCTCCCGGTGAGTTTGGTGCCGACTGTGTGGTAGGTACCAGCCAGCGATTAGGCGTACCTATGGGCTATGGCGGACCTCATGCAGCTTATTTTGCTACCCGCGAAGCTTACAAAAGGCAGATTCCGGGCAGAATTATCGGTGTGTCTCAGGATGCTACCGGTAAGAAAGGGTATCGTATGGCTTTGCAAACACGTGAGCAGCACATCAAGCGTGACCGGGCTACCTCTAATATCTGTACAGCGCAGGTTTTGCTGGCCGTAATGGCAGGAATGTATGCGGTGTATCATGGCCCCAAAGGGATCAGAAAGATTGCTGAGCGGGTACATGCCATGGCCCGTTTGTTAGAGAAAGGACTAAACAGCCTGGGTTTTGAGCAGCTAAACGCTGCTTACTTTGATACGCTTAAGCTTAAAGTAGAAGATCAGGCATTGCTTAAGAAAATTGCCGAGCTGCAGGAGGTAAACCTTCGTTATGAAGGTGATTTTGTCGGCATTTCAGTGGACGAAACCACCCGACTGCATGATGTGCAGGCCCTGCTGGAAATTTTTGCCCAAGTAGCCAATAAAGAATTAACTTTTGATCTACATGCGGAAACCAGCGAGATTACCATCAATTGGCCTGAAAATCTGCAACGCACCTCTGAATACCTGACACATCCGGTCTTTAATATATACCAGGCCGAGCATGACATGCTCCGCTATATCAAAAGTCTGGAAAATAAAGATTTATCTCTGGTACATTCTATGATTTCTCTGGGCTCCTGCACCATGAAGCTGAATGCTGCTACTGAGATGATGCCGCTGAGCTGGCCTGAATTCGGAGGTTTGCACCCTTTTGCTCCCCTGAATCAGGCTGAAGGCTACCAAAAGCTTTTTAAAGAACTAAAAGCCTGGTTGAGCGAGATTACAGGTTTTGCAGAAGTTTCTCTTCAACCTAATTCCGGTGCCCAGGGAGAGTATGCCGGACTGATGGTGATACAGGCTTACCATGAAAGCAGGGGCGAAGGTCACAGAGATAAAGTGCTTATCCCCACTTCTGCCCATGGAACCAACTTCGCCAGTGCGGTAATGGCCGGGGGAGAAGTAGTATTAGTAAATTGCGATGACAAAGGAAATATTGATCTGAATGACCTTAAAGCCAAAGCAGAAAAATATCATAGCCAGATTTCATCGCTGATGGTAACTTATCCCAGTACCCACGGCGTATTTGAAGAAGAGATCATGGAGATCTGCGACATTATCCATCAGCACGGCGGGCAGGTGTATATGGACGGAGCCAATATGAATGCGCAGGTAGGATTGACCAGCCCGGCCAATGTAGGGGCGGATGTTTGTCACCTTAACCTGCACAAGACTTTCTGTATACCTCATGGAGGAGGCGGACCAGGTATGGGACCTATTGGCGTAGCAGCTCATCTGGAGCCTTTCTTACCAGGAAACCCGGTGCATAAAGTAGGAGGGGAACAGGCTATTCATGCCATCTCCGCTGCACCTTACGGCAGTGCCAGCATCCTGACAATTTCTTATGCCTATATTGCTATGATGGGTGGATCAGGACTTACCAATGCTACCAAAATAGCTATATTGAACGCTAACTACATCAAGCAGCGTCTGGATGGTCATTTCCCGGTGCTCTACACCGGAAAAAATGGACGCAGCGCGCATGAGATGATTATTGATTGTCGTGAGTTTAAGAAAGCGGGCATTGAGGTAGAAGATATTGCCAAGCGACTGATGGACTACGGATTCCATGCACCTACAGTATCCTTTCCGGTTCCCGGTACGATGATGATTGAGCCTACCGAAAGTGAGTCTAAAGCCGAGCTGGACCGCTTTTGCGAAGCTTTGGTGAGTATTCGTCAGGAGATCAAAGAGGTGGAAGATGGCATAGCCGACAAAGAAGATAATGTACTGAAGAATGCGCCTCATACGGCTGAAGTGGCCTTAAGTGATGTGTGGAACTTCAGCTACAGTCGTGAAAAGGCTGTTTATCCCCAGCCATTTGTGAGAGCACATAAGTTCTGGCCATCAGTAAGCCGAATTGACAGTGCCTATGGAGACCGTAATCTGATGTGCAGCTGTATCCCTATGGAAGCTTATCAGGAAGCGGAAGGACAGGAACAGGAAGTCGCCGACATGGCTTAATTGCATAAAAGGCTTCCTTTTTGGAGGGAGTCTTTACTATTTTCAACGGTGAATTTCTTAAAGTGTAGCGAATTAAGTGGTATAGAAATTTGGGTTGAAACTTAGTGTTACAGCAATAAAAGAAAAAGGCATTACTGAAAATACAGTAATGCCTATATAAGAAAAGAGTTTTCAGTCAGCCACTATTCTTCAAGCCTGATCTCTATGATGCCTGAATCTGTAGCCCCTGAAAACACCACAGTTACGGCATCCCCTACATTCATTAAATCGGCTTCTCCCCTGGTATAGGTTACAGAAGTGTTCAGGTCTTCATCCACAGTTACATCTTTCTTAGTTCCCTCTAAGGGCAATAACTGCAATGCTCCATCCGGATTCCATGAAGGCACCTGGTTTTTTAACACTTCTGCTTCCATCACATCCCCTGGTTGTGCATTAGGGAAATGGGCAAAGATGGTAAAATCCTCATCCGCAGTGGTTACACCCGTCGTGGTGACCTCTGAAATATCAGTAAATATTACGTTTCCGTTGTCATCCCGTGGGATGTCAAAGTATGGCTGGTCGGTACAACCCATTATCAGAATAAAAGTCATCAGTAATGAGAATGACAAGATATTTTTAGTTTTCATATTGCTCAATTTTTAGTTTAGATGATTATTCACCATTACTACCGCTGGTTTGTACTGGCAGATATCCAAAATTCTGCTGGATTACTCCATTGTTGATCATTTCATCACCGGGTATAGGCGATAACAAATGCTGAGAAGTAAAAGCAAAATTGAAAATTTGAGGCTGATGGCCTATAAAGTTTTGGATACTTGAAATTTGTCCATCACCATATACTATGCACTTTCTTGTACGTCGCTGATCCCAGAGCATCTTGTTTTCAAACACCAGCTCCCAGGCACGTTCGCTAAGAATATCTTTGAGCGTAACACCACTGAGAGGAGCTAATCCGGCTCTTGCTCTTACTTCGTTGATGCCTTTCTCAATCTCGGAAGGGCTTTCATTTAATGCCCAATTCACTTCTGTAAGCATTAATAAAATATCAGCATACCGATAATGAGACCAATTAAGTCCGGAACCATTGACTGATTTTACTGCAGCCTCATCGTAATACTTGAACAGGTGAGGAGGTGAAAAACGGACCGTATCTGTTACATCGTCAATATTGGTATCCCAGGTAAAAAACATCTGACGTTCCATAATACGCTTATCATTGGGAGCATAAGAATTGTAATAATGTTCAGCTGGAACAAATGAGCCATTCTCATCTGATTTTGAAATTTTAGTCAACAGGGGTAAAGAGGGCTGTACGATGCCATTGTTAAACCCGGGATCGGATGAGTACTGTACCTGAAATATGGCTTCGCCCAGATTATTCATAGCCGGGTCGTGCAAATCATCGTAAGTTCCCAGGGAATAAGTACCGTACAACTCATCAAGCAGGACTTTGGCTTTTCGTAAAAAAGCGGTGGAACTGGCACTATTTACCGGATAATCCTGCATAGACCATAGGCCTTCTCTGCACCAGTCTCTTTGAGGATCAGTTTCTACTTCCTGATAAGGATATCCTGATACTGTAAGATACACATCGGCTAATATCGCTCTGACCACATCCTGTGTTACCCGTCCATTGTCTGACTTTCCAGCAGGAACAACCCCCAAGGCGAATTCAAGATCAGGGATGATCACTTCATCATAAATTTGCTTGAGGCTGGTCCGTGGCATTTCCGCCTGGTTCACGTTTTCAAGAGGTTCTGTGATCAGCACCGCATCACCCCAGTACCGTACAATACAGAAATAGTAGAATGCTCTTAAGGCACGTGCTTCTCCCTGGTACTGGGCCAATTCTGCTTCCGGCAGATCTACGTTGGGAAGCAATTCCAGTGCGAGGTTAGCATCTTGTACGCCAGCATACCAATTTGACCATTGATTGTTGAAATTGTCGAGCAGGTTACCAGTTACCTGGTTGGTCGAGTATTTATCAAATTGGGCATGGGGTTCACCGGTATAGGCTCCGCCGGTAGGAAACTCCAATGTATTGGGTAGTACATTACCCCAATCTCTGGCACCCCCAGTCCAGGCAGATAGCATTCTATACGCCCCAATGGTTAGGGGTTCCCCATACTCCCTGGAGGTTAAATCGGCCTCAGCAGTAAGTTGGTCGGTAGGCACTTCTTCTAAAAAGTCCTCGCAACTACTAAGCGTAACAAAGAATAACACCAAAGTCATTGTGGTGCATCTTATCAATATATTATTTGTTAAGTATTTCATGGCATAAACTCTTTTTAAATTAGAAATTGACATTAACCCCTAAGCTGAAGTTGGTTGGATTAGGATATTGGTACTTGTCAATATTTTGAATATTGTCGCGTGCTTTATCCAGTGAACTACCTTCAGGATCATACCCTTCCATCTCAATTGCGGTTAACAGGAAGAAGTTTTCCATCGCAAAGTAAACCCGCAAGCTGTTTATGCCTATTAAGTTAGAAAATGTATAGCCCAGGGAGGCCGACTGTCCTCTGATAAAAGCTGCATTGTAAATTGAGTGCGTATCAGTGAAAGAGTCGTAGCGAGCTCCTGCATTTCCAGCTCTAACTTGCGCAACCATCGTGTTCTCCTGATGGTCAGGACGCCATGCATTCAACACTCTGTTTACCATACCCGATACAAACTGGCGGTCTTCAGCGGACTCATGAACGATAACCTTATCCACTCCACCTACAAATTGTATGGTAATGTTCGCATCAAAATTTCTATAGCTGAAGGTATTGATGAAACCGCCATAAAATTTGGGGTAAGAATGACCGATTACATCCCCATCAGAAATCAATTCTATCTTTCCGTCCTGGTTTACATCTTCAAACTTCAGATCGCCGGGTACCCTGCCATAGCGGGCAGCCAATGCGGCTTCCTGGGTACTGTAAACTCCCATACGATTGAGCCCGAAGAAAGATCCTATGGGTTCTCCGATTCTATATACAGAGGTACCATTACCTGCGCCGGTATCCACGTATACGTCTGCGCCGGTGGGACCAAGTTTCTTGATCTCATTTCTGTTGGCAGATACTGTTAAGCGGGTATCCCAGGAGAAGTTATCATTTATAACATTG
Organism: Catalinimonas alkaloidigena; assembly: GCF_029504655.1. Taxonomy (NCBI): domain Bacteria; kingdom Pseudomonadati; phylum Bacteroidota; class Cytophagia; order Cytophagales; family Catalimonadaceae; genus Catalinimonas; species Catalinimonas alkaloidigena. Next base: position 4,707,784 of record NZ_JAQFIL010000001.1, on the reverse strand, counting down.
GTAGTGGCCAATTCTACTTCTACTCCAGTGTTTTCTACAGCTCCATAATTTACGAAAGCACTTCCGGGTGCGGTTGATTCAGGTAGAGGGAGGTTGAACAACATATCGTCAGTTAGTTTATGATAATAGTCAGCGACGATATTAACCCGGTTGTTAAACAGGCCCAGATCAATTCCTACATCCCACTGTGTAGTTGTTTCCCATTTTAGGTCCGGGTTACCGGTAGAGCCAGGATAGAAGCCTGCCTGCCTGCCATCACCAAACATTACGTTGGTGGTGTTGATATACCTTTGGGTTACAAAACTACCAATCTCCTGGTTACCGGTTCTACCGGCGCTGGCCCGTATTTTAAGATTTGAGACCAGGTTATTACCTGCCATGAAGTCTTCATTGGAAATTCTCCAGCCCACGCCAACTGATGGAAAGAAAGCGTATTTATTGTTCGGACCGAACTTTGAGGATCCGTCCATACGGCCGGTTGCCGTAAACATATATTTGTCATTATATGCATAATTGACCCTTGCAAAGTAGGAGTTTAGAGCACTTCGCTGATTTTCAGAATAAGCTGCTGGTGTATTTGTGCCGGCATTAAGGTTATTATAACTGTAGAAGTTTGATGGGAAATTGGATGCTCTCGCTTCTACCCAATCTCTGACAGTTTCTGACCATGAAAGTCCGATCATACCGGAAAACGAGTGATTTCCCACCAATTTGTCATAGTTGAAGTAGTTTTCGTTCTGCCAATACAGCCATCTCTGATTACTACCCCTGGCGTCTGAAGTCCGGTTACCCTGGAAATCTCCGTTAAACCACCGGCTGTCTTCACTACGGTTATCTACTGAAAGGTTGGTCTTAAAACTTAAATTAGGGGTAATCTGAGCGTTAAATACTATACCTCCCGTAAACTGGGTGTTTAGATAGTATCCGTCTCTCTGATTCATTGTATACACTATATTTCTCCAGTTCTCACCTACTGGGAAGTCTCTGCCCTCACTCCATTTGCCCGCATATATACCATACACATCAGGGTCATTAGGATACCTGGTCGGCAGAATAGGCCAGGTCTCAGAGACAGTTCTGAGTTGGTCATCTCCTCGCGCACTTTTGGCCCGGGAATACAATATGTTGGTACTTACCCCCAGCCAATCGTTTAACTCAATATCAGTGGAGAATCTGGCATTTATACGTTTGTAGTAAGATTCTAACAAAAGGCCATCCTGATTCGTATGTCCCAGACCGATTGAATACTTGGCATTTTCTGACCCTCCGCTTACATCAACATAATGATCATGTGAGAGAGAGTTTTCGAAAGCAATATCCTCCCAGTTTGAATAAAACCTTGGTTTATAATAGTTTCCATCATTCCCAACCAGGTCCATAAAGTATTCCCCTTGTTGAACCTGTTCGAATAAATGTGGCATTTCGGACCAAGATAATCCTGTACCAGAGTCCCCTCTGAAATCCTTTGATCTGTCCAGTGTACCATACTTAGGGGTGTTGGTGAACGCCTGCTCATATAAATAAAAAAACTGGTCAGCAGTAACTGTGTAATTATGTCTCTGCATCGTTCCCAGGGTCATTGAGCCATTATAATTGACGCTTACTTTACCGACCTCGCCGCGCTTGGTAGTGATAATGATTACACCATTTGCACCACGAGTACCATAAATAGCGGTAGCGGAGGCATCTTTCAGGATATCCATGGTCAGAATATCCTGGGGGTTAATATTTCTTAAGGCATTATTCACCCCTACTATTCCATCTACTACAAAGAGCGGATCGCTGTTTGAGTTAATGGAGTTAGTACCCCGGATGCGAATCTGCGGGTTGGAGCCGGGGTATCCAGCTCCCTGCTTAATTACCTGTACCCCTGATACTTTATTCTGTAGAGCTTGTCCGATGTTCACTACGGGTCTGTCTACAAGTTCTTTAGGCGTTACACTGGAAACAGAACCTGTAACATCACTTCTCCTCATGGTTCCATAACCAACCACAACAACTTCAGACAGGGACTGTACATCTTCTTCCATAGAGATATCGACCACACTTCTGCCGTTGAGGGGGATTTCCTGGCTGGTAAATCCAATGGATGAAAACACTAAAATGTCATCATCATTTGGCACGTTGATGCTATATTTCCCTTCTGCGTCTGTAACTGTACCGATCATGGTTCCTTTTACAAGCACGTTTACTCCGGGCAAGCTTGAACCATCTGAAGAAGAAGTAACTGTACCACTGACTACGATTTGTGGTATTGCTCCCATTACTTCTTCTACTACCTGACCAACTGCTTTACTGTCACTGATATGGATATTGTTACCCATGCGTTTAAAGGCCAGTTGGGTTTGCTGAGAAATACTTCTTAATACATCGCCTAAGGATTTTATAGTACCATCCAGTGATATATCGTGCTTCTTCCTGAGCACATTTTCATTATAGACAAAACTGAAGTCAGTTTCTTTTTCAATGGAGGAAATTGCTTCTCCCAGACTGACCTTATCGAGTCTGATTTCAATGAAAATCTCTTCAATACTTTTCTTTTGTTCCGAGTCGTTACTGCCAAGAAGCTTGGTGTTAAAGCAAAACAGAGTCAGAACTCCAAGCAGCAGGAACCTACCCATAGTGGTTGATTGTAGTAATAGTTTAGGTTTCATTAAAGTGATAGTTATTGGTTGCTTTGTATTAGTACTGATGTAAAAAGGACAGAGCTACTACCGGAGCATTTACATCATATGGCAGTCAGTAGATCTCCTGGAGACTACTGTAAGTTTGTTTGTCGGTAAATTTTCATTGGCAAGCGGTTTATTTAATGATGATGGTTTTATGGTTAATTTCATATTCAAAATCCAGAACAAAGCTCATACCCTCCAGCACACTTTCCAGAGATCTATTGGTATATGAGCCGCTAAAGCCGTTTTCAATACCTTTTCGTTGAACATCTATTTCTACGCCATACCAGCGCTCCAGGGTGGTGACTACCTCCGGAAAGCTTGCGTTTTTAAAGAAGAGAGTTCCGTCTTTCCAGGATATTACGCTTTGAAATTCAAAATTCTTCTTGGCAAATGCAGTGTCACGGTGAGTGTAGACTACCTGCTCACCGGGGATCAGATGTACGGTTTGGGTCTGTGCAGTATCTTTTTTTTCCACCTTTACTTTCCCTGATACTACCGATACAGCTATGTCATCCTCATCGGAAAAAGCTTTAATGTTAAATGAAGTGCCCAGCACGGTAGTAGTAACGCTAGCAGTGTGGATCTGGAAGGGATGAACAGTATCTCTGGCGACATAAAAAAAAGCTTCTCCTTCCAGAAACACCTCTCTTACTGCACTCTTTTTGTACTGAATAGTACTCTCAGCATTGAGTTGAATGACAGTTTTATCATCCAGCGTGATGGTAAGCTTTTCTCCTCTCGCAGTCTGTTTTATAGTAAACGCTTCCTCATCTACTGTTTGTTTAACCAGTGGGTTTTGGGGAGGCTGAGCTAGCTTATATACAGATTGATACCACCACCCTATTGTGAGCAGCAGTAAGGCAAAAACCGCAGCATATTTCCAGCTTCTCCAAAAATTTTTTGAATTTGCTTCTCCTTTCTTGGTATTGGTTTTAGTAGTGCTGCGATTAGAATTAATTTGTTTCTCAATGGATGAAAATAAAGCTTTCTTACCCCATTGGTCATGGGAGCTGCTTTTTTCTTCTTTCCAGTAAGCTTCAATTTTTTCCGAGAGTTCCGCGTCTGCCTCTCCTGACAGATACCAGGCCAAAACTTTTCGCTGCTCATCAGGTGAGCATTCATTTCTAAAAAACCTTGCTAAAAGTTCCGGGGCCATGCGAATGAAGCGGTTTTTGCTGGTGTATACTATGTATACAATCCAACAACTTCATTTACTCTATCCGAACTAAAATTTTTTACTTTTCTATAAGCCAATCCAGACCGTGAGGAAAACAAAGCTTCTTTCCAGAATTTTATTTTTCTTCAGAAACTGACGTATTGCTAACTCAGCCTGGTATATATTATTCTCCACCGTTCTTTTGGATAAGTTAAGCTGGCTGGCTATCTCTTCATTTTTCATCCCTTCTTTTCTACTTAGTAGAAAAATCTGTTTGTGACGAGAAGGTAGAGAGTTAATAAACCGAAGGGTACAATTTTCAAGTTCGGAAAAGCTAAGGTAATCTTCAGTAGTGCTGGCGGAAGTAGGTTGGTATTTTAGATAAGTTTGCATGCCCGCAAGTTCGACAGCTTTTCGCTTATGTAGGTTAAGGATATTATTTTTGGTAATAGTAAGGAGGAATGCGTTGAGAGACAGATGTTCTTTCAGGCTTTCTCTTTTTTCCCAGAGCTTCAGAAATACAGCTTGTACCATTTCTTTAGCCTCATCTTCGCTAAGGTGAAAGCGTAAAGAGACGTAGAAGATCTTGTCTGCGTAATGATCATACACAGCCCTGAAAGCTCCTCTATTTTCTTTCTTGATTTCTGAAATCCATTGTGCATCCCGCTCCATCGCAGATAACAAAAATTTGTTTAAGACTGATATTGTGCCGGATAAAAATATATTGCGAAAAAACTCAGGCGAAGGGTCATACCAAACTGGCCGCAACCGATTGGTTGTACCCTGATTTTTTCTGGTATTGTACTCAAATTAATATTTTGCTGTAGTTGAAACCTGGGCTGATACCAATAGGTCTTTCTAGCATATTTTATTTTGAGCATGTAGAAATTGACAGATCAAGCACTACTTGTTACACTCAGCCTTAATACTGATCATAAGCTTGGTCTTGATAGTACCTTTCTCTAACAGTTATATGATAGTTAGTGCTTTTTTTATGAATATGCTAAAAATATAGATTTATTTCTAAATAGTTTTAAGATTTAATAATTACATAATATGCTAATCTGATCGTTGTTCTTGCTTGATTACAGATAAAAAACCCCGCTTATTACCCTGGTATTTAAGGGTTTACACAAACAATATTCTACTGATCAATTAAACTGTATACCATGCACTCAAGCGTTAAATTTTAAATTTTCAGTATTTAACTTAAGTTAACATTTTCAAAATAATAGCCAGGAACTGGTTACAAGCTTTGTACGACTCTTTACCAACAAATAAATGTTAACCTTAAACTATTTGTGATGAGAAAGAGTATCAAATCAACCTTAAGCGCAGCTCTTTTGCCGGCTATCTTTTTGAGCTTTATTGTCAGCTGTTCTGAAGACAGCAAAGAGCTGGTTCCTGATACGGCTCCTGATATTCAGCAGGAAGAAGTAAGCCGTTTGGCTACCGCCCCTGATATTACTGAGGCTCCCGCCTCGGGTGAAGTACGTGAAGAGATTGCTAACCTTAGATTTCCTGAAAGCAAGAAAAAATCAACGAATGCAAAGGCTACTGCGGCAGGAGTGACTGATTATGTAGATTTCAATGACCAGATGGCACTTACTATTATTCCTGACAATGCTCAGAATACATTTACCTTTTGGCCTTTTTACATTCATAAGGTGGGTAATGCATGGATACATGTAAAAGAAAATAATGGCGCTGGCTATAATCCGGCATTTACCAGCAACTATAACCATTATCATCTGAGTTATCAGAATTTCAACCCCTGTATCACCGGTAGTGGAGAGTTTGGTAAGCCCTCGGGAAACTCCTGTTTGAATATCAACCCAATTTTGGAGCCTCGTAAGCTAGACACCCATCATGGTTCACAGTGGATTAAAATCTATGCCTATGATTACAGTAGCTCCCAGAGAACTTTTGATCTGTTGGGTATCAAAGTAACCAATGGACCAATTCAGTTGTGGTTTAAGAAGAAAGGAGGAGGCTGGTGGAAATGGTCAAGCCTGGGTACGGGTACATGGAATCTTTCTGCCTACTCAACCGAAATCACGCAAGTTCTGATTGGAGGTACCAGCAGCAGTAGTTTTGGTTTTGACAATGTTAAAGTTAAAGTACCTTACAACTGATTAAGCTGAGATCTGCCAGATTTAATAATCTGGCAGATCTTCAGTTTTGCATATTCCAGGGTTTAATGATTCTGTTTTTGGACATTGTAAGCGTGAGCGATTCTTAAGGCTTAAAAAATCGGTCCTTATGTTTGACAACCCAACTTACAAGAAAAAACAGGATCAGGGCGCTACTCACCATGGCAATTATCAACAAGCTGACATAAGCATTGCCCAGGCCAAAAGTTAATTCTACCTGTTCCATCTCTGCTGCCAGCGAACGAAACCCAAATGCAAGAATAAACATCCAGGGTAAGGAAGCAATTATCAACACACTCACGACTGTAACCGTCAATATCAGGAGGTTTTTGAGTTCTTCCATAGTGATAAAGTAAATTACTGTATCTTTTTTACGCTACTGCTAATCAGTACAATGCTGATGCCCAAGAGAGAGACCAGGGCAAAAGCCCAGCGCAGGTCTGTAATTTCGGAAATATAACCAATTACCGGAGGGCCAAAGAGAAAACCCAGAAATCCTACTGAAGAGACCGCGGTGATGGCTGAGCCAGGAGACATGGTGGTGGTTTTTCCGGTTTCGCCGTACAACAATGGTACGATGGTAGAGACACCCAGTCCCACCAGCATAAACCCTAAAGTCGCACTGACAATATTGGGGAAAGCAACCGAAATTAATAGGCCAATAGTGACCAATAGTCCGTTTAGCTGAATCATCCTGAAAGTACCGAATTTTCCCGCCAGGCGGTCACCAATAAAACGGGCGGCAGCCATGCTGCACATAAAGGCGACATAGCCTACTGCGATGTAGGCTTCAGGTACTTCTACTACCTTTTTGAAGTAGATGCCGCTCCAGTCAAACATCGTACCTTCGCAGATCATGCCGCAGAAAGCGATCATGCCTAATACCAGGAGCTGGCGGTCGGGCATTACAAAAACCTTTTGCTGTTTCTGCTCAGTATTTTCATCAGCCAGGGTATGACGGTACGCAAATACCAATAGTATGCATACCAACCCTCCGATGATACAAAAATGTATAAAGGGACTAAGGCCCAGGGAGATAAACAGGGCTCCGAGCGCTGCTCCTGCAAAGCCTGCCAGGCTCCATAGCCCGTGGAAAGATGCCATAATGGAGCGCTTATACAAGGCTTCAACAGCTACAGCCTGGGTGTTTACTGCTACATTGATCAGATTTCCTGACAGACCAAAGAAAAACAGGATGCTCATCAGTACCCAACTTTCGTTAGCCAGTCCGATGAATGGAAGGGTGAAGATGTGAAAAAGAGTGGCGGCGAGCATTGTGCGCTGGCTACCCAGGCGAGCTACTGCCCAGGCTGAGAGAGGCAAGCCGGTGAGCAACCCAAAAGGAAGTGCGAAAAGCACACTACCCCAAGCTCCGTCGCTAAGTTGCAGATGCCCCTGAATGTTGGGTATGCGGCTGGCCCAGGTAGAAAAGATGATTCCGAGGATGATAAAAAAAGCACCGACGGCCATTCTGGACACGTTTACGGAAGGAGGTTTTTTAGCTACATTTGATGACATACATCAGTAAGGTTCAGCTTTAGAAGGCACAAAGAAAAAATATTTTTAGCACTAATCTATACAATGCGGAAGCTATTTATAGCATAAAAAAAAGTCCCTTAATGCGCCTGAGAGAGCAATTGTCACATTTTTTTGTTTATGTTTAAAATTCAAAATTTTGATAATCTCAAAATGCGCAAAGAGAGATTAAAAAAAGAATTGTATATTTAATTTTGTGGAAAAAGCTGCTGTTAATTTGTCATTTTTGCAATAGAATGGATGGTAGCATGTCTTGAGCAAGATTAATCTCTTTAGTGTTTTATAACAACCTATTTATGGCTACAATTAACTTTACCCAGATTCAGGAGGATTCACATACCCCAAAGTATGAGCAGGTGATGAACCTGATCAAATCGGATATTGAAAATGGGATTTTTAAGCGGGGTGAACGTATCCCTTCCATCAATGAAACCAGTGAAGACTTTTTGATTTCACGAGACACCGTAGAAAAAGCCTATACCAGGCTGAGGGAGCAGGGTATCATCAAATCTGTACCGGGCAAAGGTTATTATGTAAACTGTGATCATCCCGTAGATAAGATCCGCGTGCTCCTGATCATCAATAAGATCAGTGCCCATAAGAAAAAAATTGTACAGGCATTTGTAGAAACGCTGGGCGAACAGGCAAGTGTAGAGACCTGTGTGCATAATTACAGCACCGAAATGCTAAAAAGGTTGTTAGACGAAAGCCAGGGTAACTATCACTATTACGCTATCATCCCATGCTTCAAAGATTTTTCTGAAAAGACTGTAGAAGTAATTTCCTCGGTGCCAAAAGAGAAGCTACTGCTGATTGATAAGGACGTAAAAACCTTGAAAGGAAATTACAAAGCAGTTTGCGAAAACTTTGAAAAAGATATTTATGATGTGCTGGCTTCTGCGATGGATCGCTTAAGTAACTACCAGAGAATTAACTTCATCTTTCCGGACGGTAATCAGTATGTACCCGATATCATGACGGGCTTCAAAAAGTTTTGTACCGATTACCATTATGAATATTGTATTACCAATGTGTTTGATGCAGATTTGGTAAAGCCACGTAGTCTGTACATCGTAATTGAGGAAGATGAACTGGTCAATATCATCAAGTACTGTAAACAAAACCAGTTGGAGATAGGCAAAGATGTGGGGATCATTTCCTATAATGATACGCCGATCAAAGAGGTGCTGCACGATGGAATCGCCGTGATCTCTACCGACTTCCAGAAAATGGGAGAAAATGCTGCCAGACTGCTTCTGGATAAACGGACCGAGAAGCTGAGCAATCCCTTTTACATGATCAGGAGACCTTCATTATAAAGCTTTCACTTTCTTTTTTCCGTTAATTTTTTCTTGATTTCCCGGGCTTTGGGAACATTAGGGAGTTTATGGTCATTGCTTAATGCCTTATAAAGCCCCGCTCCACTCATCAGCAGCAGAATCGTCATGGGTAGGCCGGAGGTCAGTGAGGCAGACCGTAAACCATCAAGCCCACCCGAAAGAAGAAGTGTGGCAGCCACTGCCCCTTCCGATACTGCCCAGAATACTTTTTGCCCCACTGGCGGGTTAGGGTGACCTCCTGAAGTGACCATGTCATCTACAAATGAACCGGAATCTGAAGAGGTAATAAAAAAGATAGTAATGAGTAGGGTAGCAAATATCAGGCTGATGGTGGAGAATGGCAGCTCCTGCAATAACCTATGCAACGCAATGGAGGGAGTGCCCTCAATTTCATTGAAAAGAGATACTCCTTCCTCAATCTCGTAAAAAAGAGCTGTTCCCCCAAAAACTGAAAGCCATATAAAAGTGGCCAGTGTGGGCACAAATAATACGCCCATAATAAACTCTCTAACTGTACGTCCTTTAGAAATACGGGCTACAAATATGCCTACAAAAGGTGACCAGGAAATCCACCATGCCCAATAAAATAAGGTCCAGTCAGCCTGCCAGGTATTTTCACTGTTCATATTGACCCAGAAGCTACTGAAAGGTAACTGCTGCAAATAAGTTCCTATGCCGGTTACCAGAGTATTGAGCAGATAAACGGATGGACCTGCAACGAAAACGAACACCAGCAGAAGAAAAGCCAGCAGGACATTGAACCGGCTGAGGCGACTGATCCCTTTGTCCAAACCCAGCACAACAGAAATAGTGGCAACAAGTGTTATCGTAGCAATAATGATGACTTGTACTCCTGTAGACTGATTCAGTTGGCTAAGTATGCTAAGGCCTGAATTGATCTGCATGGCACCTAAACCCAAAGAAGTAGCCACGCCAAAGAGCGTCCCTACTGTGGCAAGTATGTCAATGAAATGTCCTAGCCAACCAAAGATTTTATCACCAAAGAGTGGGTAGAAAAGTGAGCGGGGTGCCAATGGCAGCCCTATGCGAAAGTGATAGTATGCAATGCCCAACCCAAAAAGGGCATAGATTGCCCAGGGGTGCAGCCCCCAGTGAAAAAAGGTAAACTGAAATGCTTCTCTCAGGGCAGCATAAGACTCTCCTTCACCCAGGGGAGGCTTATGATAGTGGTTCAAAGGTTCAGCCACACTCCAGAATACCAGGCCGGTGCCCATGCCCGCGCTGAAAAGCATGGTAAACCAGGTAAAATAGTTGAAGTCAGGACGAGCGCCATCCCCTCCCAGACGGATATGACTGAGCGGACCGATCATTAAGTAAATGACAAAGAGTAGTATGGCGCTAGCGCTTAGGACATAAAACCATCCAAAATCATTGATGATAAAAGTCTGAATCTGACCAAAGAGATCAGAGACATGCTTGGGGAAAAGACTACCAGCCAGTACGAAAATCAGCACTGTAGCCGCTGCACCTCCAAATACGACAGGTTGCATGCGAGAAGTAAATTTTTTCAGGAAGGTATTCAAACTGCTCATATCAGACTATCCTTTTCAGCATCAATTTGTTTAAATCACTGCCCTGATTTTCTATATTGCTAACATCCTATGCATTCCATTGAGCGTGTTTTACAGATCAAAAGGCTGCTGACCTATAATTTTCTGGCCTGGTGTCTGCTGGGGATTCTGGCAGGTGTAAAGCAGTACAGCCATGCCATTAGCTTTGGGCTAAACTTTGAGTGGGAAAGCATGATACGCTACCCCTTCTCAACGTATCTTAGTTATTGGGCGCTCAGCTATCTTGTCATAGACTTTTTTTTATATTCTAAACGGTGGAGGAGAGCCTCCTTTATCATCTTCCATGTTTTGATGAGTGTACTTTTTGGAGTTTTACACAAAGGCCTGACTTACATCAGTGGTCTGCTACTGGAACGTCTCTTTCTTCCTCAGGAAAGTCTGAACTGGAGAGAATTGCTCATACTTTGGGGAGATACCTGGTTTGACATTACGAATGGAGCAGGCGTGTACTGGCTGGTCCTTTTTGCACTGACAGCGCTGGATTACCGGCACCGCTATCAGGAGCAGGCATTGCAGGCTTTGGGGCTTAAGACTCAGCTCAGTGATGCCCAGCTCAACAGTATGCGTATGCAGTTACAGCCCCATTTTCTTTTCAATGCACTTAATGCCATTGTTATGATGGTAAGGCGTAACGATCAGGCCAAAGCCATCAGCATGATTATTGGTTTGAGTGAGATGCTGCGCAATAACCTCAGCCAGAAAAGAAAACAGTTCATCAGCCTGGAAGAAGAACTAAGCTTAATTCAGCATTATCTGAATGTTGAGCAGGTCCGTTTTCAGGACCGTCTGCAGCTAGAAATGCATATAGAAGAGCGCACAAAGCAAGCGCAGGTGCCTAATATGGTGTTGCAGCCTATCGTGGAAAATGCTTTTAAGCATGGAATTGCACATTCTTTAGGCCTTGCAAAACTTCGTATCAGCAGCTATTATGAAAATAACTATCTGATACTGGAAGTTTACAACAGCACAGATGTAGCTCCTCACGACTGGGTGATGGCCAAAAGCAAGGGTATAGGCTTGCGCAATACCATTGACAGACTGCGGCAGCTCTATCAGGGCAAGGCGCACCTTCAGTTTACCGCCCAGGAAGATAGTGTGCTGGTCAGGCTAAGCTTGCCGATCAACAATACAGATGACAGGCTGAACGTAAAAAAGAAGATAGTAAGCGAGTAAATATTACTGAAATGAAGAATTCAACTTTAATACACAATCCCTCTCAGTTCTTTACTACTAACCTAAAAAAACAGTGAGCAAGCTCAAATGTATTATTGTAGATGATGAACCGGAAGCCCGGGAAGGCGTGCAGCATCTGCTTGAGAAAGATAAAGAGGTAGAAGTGCTGGCACGCTGTGCTAATGGCCTGGAAGCTTTGGAAGTTTTACAGGATCAAAAAGCCGATTTGCTATTGCTGGATATACAAATGCCCCGTATCAACGGTTTTGAAGTTCTCAACAGCCTCCCCCCCGAATACCGTCCCGAAGTGATATTTATCACCGCCTATGACGAATATACGCTAAAGGCTTTTGAAGTGCATGCCATAGACTATCTGCTTAAGCCATTTACGGATGAGAGGTTCTTCAAAGCACTTGATTTTGCCAAAGCCCGCATCAGGCAACAGCAGTTGCAGGAGAAACAGCAGCGTCTGAATGATCTATTGCAGAACCAGCAGCGGCAGGCTGCCGAAGGTAGAGAAGGAAGCCTCCTCTCCTCAGGCTCAGGAAAACCTACGGGTAGACTGGCGGTGAAAACAGAAGGGCGGGTGCATCTGTTGCCCTATCATCAGATAATGTGGATTGAGGCGTATGATTATTATATAAAGGTGCATACCAAGGCGCGTTATTTCCTGCTGCGCGACAGCATGAAAAATATGGAGAAGAATTTGCCGGGAGATCAGTTCGTTAGAATTCATAAATCCAGTATTGTCAACCTAAGTCACGTGCAGCAGATCAATACCGGAGGAATGAGTGAGCTGGAACTACAACTGAATACCGGGCTTGTATTAAAGGTCAGTAGAAATTACAAAGACCGAATTAAGCGTTTACTGAATAATGACGAATGAATTATGAATAAAATGAGCATAATTAGCTGTATAGTTTTGCTAATGTTAAGTACGGCCTGCCAGTCGCCAAAGCAGGAAAAGAAAGCAGGGGCTACTGAAAAAGTAAACCAAAAGACACAGAGCTTGTCCCAAAATGTAAGTCAGCCAGAAGGTGACAGGGGGATAGAGATTGAGCTAAGTACAGAAGCACTGTTGGGCAAAATCCAACCCGCGCAGGACAGTAGCTTTACCCAAATAGCTTCTCAGTATACCAGTAAAAATGAAATTTACCTCAGAAAAGAGGCTTATGAGGATTTTGTGCGTATGGCAGAAGCAGCCGGGGAAGAGGGTGTAAAGCTTCATATTATCTCAGCCACACGAAACTTCGCCGCCCAGAAAAGCATCTGGGAAGCCAAGTGGAATGGTCAGCGAAAAGTAGATGGAATGGACCTGAGCCAGGCTGTAACTGATCCGAAGGAAAGGGCTTTAAAGATACTGGAGTACAGTTCCATGCCCGGCACATCTCGCCATCACTGGGGCACTGATATTGACCTGAACGCATTGAATAATGCTTACTTCGCTTCAGGTGAGGGTAAAAAAGTGTACGACTGGTTATTGGCTTATGCCCATGAGTATGGCTTCTGCCAGGTGTATACCGAAAAAGGCAGCGAGAGGCCACACGGCTACAATGAAGAAAAATGGCACTGGAGCTATATGCCGCTTGCCAGCCAGTTTCTGAAGCAGTACAATGAAAAAATCGGCTATGCAGCGCTAGGTGGTTTTGACGGAGGTAGTACAGCAGAAGAGATTGAAGCCATTCGCAAGTACGTCAATGGCATAGCCCCTCGCTGTCTGAACTGGTAAGATCAAACGGGCTTTAATAAATTAATATCTTTAAATGAAATAATTTTTTCTTTGAATAGTGACTTTAGGCTCAAGCATCGTCTAATTATCATATTATCAAATAAAAAATGATCAGACAAAATAGGCTGGCACTCGTAGGTGTCATGTTGTTAATAAGTACCCTTTTTGGTTGTGGTGCAAAACAGGAAAAAGAACAGTTACAAGCGCAGCTTGACAGCTTACAGTTAGAGTTGATCCACAGCCAGCAGGCTGCACGCATGCTGGAAGAAGTAGGCGTACTAATGGATTCTATCGATGCTGCCCGTCAGTATATGGCTATCAACCTGGAGACCGGTCCTACCGATAGCTACATCCAGCGGATGGAAAGCATACAGGGGTATATTCTGGAGACACAGGAAAGAATTGCTGAGCTCGAGAAAAGTCTGCAAACTTCTCAGTCCGTAAGCCAGACTTATGCAGCTAACATCAAAAAGCTGAAAAAAGAAATCACTGCTAAAAACGAGGAAGTTACTGCGCTACAGGTTCAGGTAGAAGGGCTGGAAGCAGACAATGCTTCTCTGGTGATGACAGTAGCTGTCAGGGAGGAAGAAATTGTGCGGAAAACTGAGGAAATCATGGCGCAGAATGAAGAACTGGCCAATGCTGAGGCTCACATCAAAGCGATGATCCTGCAACAGCAAATTTCCCAGGCTGATGCTTACTTCGCCAGAGGAGAGGCTGTAGAAGAAGTAGCCAAACGTACGCAGTTGGCGCGCAAAAAGAAACAGGCATCTTATCAGGAAGCACTATTGCTCTACGAAAAAGCCTATGCGCTGGGCAGGACCGACGCCAAGCGCAAGGTTGAAACCCTGAAAGAAAAGATTAGATAAGGTTAAGTTCTAAAGTGTTAAAAAGCGGGAGAATTATCTTCCGCTTTTTTTTGCCCTAAAGTTTAGCTTGCAGACACGGCTGCTTCACGATTGTACTTATTGCGGTACTGAGCCGGAGACAAACCGGTGATTTTTTTGAAAACAGCACGAAAAGCTTTGTTATCGGTATAGCCTACTTTGTACATCACTTCATTCACATTCTCACGGGAAGACTCCAGGCTCATTTTTGCGGCTTCTACCTTCACCCTTTGGATATATTCAGTAACTGTATTGCTGGTAGCTTTCTTAAATCTGCGCTCCAGATTTCTTCTGCCCATGGCAAACATAGAAGCGAGTGTATCCAGACTAATCTTTTCCTGAAAGTTTTGCTCAATAAACTCTTGCGCCTGCCTGACCTCTTCATCTTCATGTGTTTTCTGTCCCTGGAAAATAATAAAGGGTGACTGACTGGTACGATCAATGTCAATCATAAAGGCTTTGGAAATGAAAACAGCAACTTCTCGCCCTGCATATTTTTCTATCAGGTAGAGTAATAAATTCAGGTAAGAATAAGCGCCGCCGCTGGTATAAATCCCTTCCTGTTCCGTCATGATCTTATCATCTACCACCTGTGCTTCCGGATACATTTGCCTGAACTCATGGATAAACTTCCAGTGGGTAGTACACTGTTTGCCTTTGAGCAAACCGCTAGCAGCCAGGAAAAATGAACCTATGCAAAAGCTGGCTACTTCTGCACCATTTTCATATTGCTGTATCACCCACGGCATAAAACTCTGATTATGGGACAGCACCTTCTCCTGATCTCCATGTATGGCAGGAATGATGATAAGATCCGTTTTGGGCACATTCTCTATACCCACATCAGGCTTAACACTAAAAAGGCCATGTTTTTCTTCTGTTTTCACCAAACCTACGAGGTGAACTTCAAATACTGGCTCTCTGCCCATCTCTTTGAGCAGGCCATTTACCTCCGATAATATCTGGTAAGTGCCCTCAATATTAACTACGCTAATATGTCCACGGGGAACAAGAATAGATACATGTTTCATGTCAAAAAGCTGGTTAGTATTAATGTCGTGATTCACCCCACAAACTGTCGCAATCGCACCCTCTAAAATTCGGAAATAGACTGTAGGTTTGCAATATACTTAAAATAAGTTTTTATTCTTAAAATAAGGTCGTGAAAGAATATGCGCTCATTGAGGAAGTGACGCTAATCGCGCTTACTGTCCGGTATTTTCCTGAAGGAATAGGCGAAGCTTTTAACACATGGATGCACATGCTGCCCGACAGTCAGGATAAAGTTTTTTTCGGAGTATCTTACCCTGATCAGGAGGGAAGCTTGATCTATAAGGCTGCGGTATCTCAGGCTTTTGATGGGGAAAGTGAGCAGTACGCTTATGAGAATTATGTGCTCTCAAAAGGAAAGTAGCTGACTGAAAATGTAAAAAAACTGGAGAGGGCAGGAAGAAAAAATCAGCCTGGCATTCAGGAAGTTGGGAGGCTCTCGGCCAGCTACCATAGCACCTGGTATAGAGTGGTATCTGGGAGAGGATGTGATGCGCATGCCCAAACTGGAGGCCTGGCCATAAATAGCATTTTTATATAAAACTAATAAACGCATGTTGAAACACAGTAAAGCATTCAGCGGATTTTCGGTAGATGATTTGGCAAAAGCAAAAGCCTTCTATGGCGAAGTGCTGGGTCTGGAAGTAGCAGATAATCCTATGGGAATACTGGAAATTCATATAGCCGGAAGCAGCAATATTCTGGTGTATCCTAAACCCAATCATGAACCAGCCACCTTCACCATTCTCAATTTTCCGGTAGATGATATTGATGAAGCGGTAGATAGTCTAAGCGCAAAAGGAGTGTCATTTGAACAGTATGGAGGTGAGATCAAAACGGATGAAAAGGGAGTGTTCCGTGGCGCTGCACAGGCGAAGGGGCCCAATATCGCATGGTTCAGAGATCCTGCCGGAAATATTCTTTCCCTTATTGAAGAAAATTAATGTCAAACATATAAAAGCCAGACTTATGACAGATGTAAAAACAATGCAGACACAAAAGATCACTACCAACCTATGGTTTGATCATCAGGCAGAAGAAGCCGTGAAGTTTTACACTTCTATTTTCAAAAATTCTGAAACTTTGGAGTTGACGCGCTTTGGAAAAGAAGGACACGAAATTCATGGGAAAGCCGAAGGAACAGTGATGACTATATCTTTTCAGCTAGAGGGGCAGGAATTTGTGGCACTCAACGGAGGTCCTCAGTTCAAATTTACCCCTTCGGTTTCCTTCTTTATCTACTGTGAGTCCAGAGCAGAAGTGGACAGCCTGTGGAGAGAACTCTCTGATGAAGGCTTTGTCATGATGCCTTTGCAACAATACCCTTTCAGCGAATACTACGGTTGGGTGCAGGATAAGTACGGTGTCTCCTGGCAGCTCATACTGGCAGATCAGGCTGAGATTAAGCAGAAGATAGTACCCTGCCTACTGTTTGTGGGGGATCAGGCAGGCAAAGTGGAAGAAGCTATGCAGTTTTACACCTCGGTATTTGAGCAGGCAGAAATTAAAGAGATTTCACGCTACGAAAAAGGACAAGACCCCAATATGGAAGGTGCAATTAATTATGCTGCCTTTAGGCTGAATGGACAGGAGTTTAAGGCGATGGATAGCTATCTGGAACATGGATTCACCTTCAACGAAGCTACCTCATTTATCATCCACTGCAAAGATCAGGAAGAGGTGGATTATTACTGGAATACGCTTGCTGAAGGAGGAGATGAAAAGGCGCAGGCCTGCGGTTGGCTTAAAGACAAATACGGCCTCTCCTGGCAGGTAGTGCCCACTATATTACATGAATTGCTCAGTGCCCCTGATTCCAGCAAATCTCAAAATGTTACCCGAGCACTGCTGCAAATGAAAAAGCTGGATGTCGCTGCTTTAAAACAGGCCTATGAGCAGGCATAATCCTCCTAGTCAGACATCTAAGAAAAATGAGAAAAATAATATTACAGGAATTTACAACTATTGATGGATTCGCTGCAGGCCCAAAAGGGGAACTGGATTTTATGGATGCATTTAGTACCAATCGTGCAGTAGATCAGGACCTTCTGTACTTCATGGACACTATTGATACCATACTTCTTGGTAGGCTCACTTATGAGTTATTTGCAGAATTTTGGCCCACAGCCACTACTGACACCGAGATAATTGCGGATAGACTGAACGGTATGCCCAAACTAGTCTTTTCCAAAACCCTTGAAGCTGCTCCCTGGGGAGAGTGGAAAGAGGCTAAAGTAATGAGAGCCGATGCGGCTGATGAATTGCGCAACCTTAAGCAGCAGCCCGGAAAAGATATGGTTTTGTGGGGCAGCCTAAAGCTGGCGCAATCCCTCATGAAAGAAAGGCTTATAGATGAGTATCAGCTTAGAGTCTGCCCGCTTGCCATAGGAAAGGGTAAGCATTTGTTTCCTCCAGATTTCAGACTTTCTCATCTGAGACTGATGAATACGAAAGTGTATGAGCAGGGCATAGTTTTAATGAATTATGAAATAAACAACAATCAATCATGACCAATAATCAGGAGTTTTTTTACCGCTTTAATGAAGCTTTCTCAAGATCCGACTCCGGCTACATCATCGCACAGGTAACCGACGATATTATCTGGAATATGGTAGGGGAAAGTATCATTCGCGGAAAAGAAGAATTTACCAAATCAATCAAAGCTATGGAAAGTGAGAGTACTCACGAATTTAAAATTAATCATATGATCACCCACGGAAAAACAGCCGCCGTAGATGGCATCATGAAAGTGACGGACAAATCCGGTAAAGTAAAAATCTATGCCTTCTGCGACATCTATCTCTTAAGCAGTCACAAAGATGGGAAGATCAAGGAGATGACTTCTTATGTGGTTGAAACAGATAATGCTGAGTAAAACCAGGCAAAGCCTTCAAAATCTTTCGTCAATACTTAATTATTCATTCATCATTAATCATTAAACACATGCCAATCCTTAATCCATACCTGAACTTTAACGGAAATACTGAAGAAGCATTTAACTTTTACAAGTCTGTTTTTGGCGGAGAGTTCGCTGCTCTGCATCGCTTTAATGAAATACCCGAAAGCGATAAAATGCCGGCCCCTGATCAGGAAAAGATCATGCATATCGCCTTGCCCATTGGAAAAGAAAACATACTAATGGCTACCGATACCCTTGAGTCAATGGGGCATAAGCTGAATGTAGGTGATAATATCTCTTTATCTCTACAAGTAGAAAGTGAAGCGGAAGCAGATCAACTTTTTGAGAAGCTTTCTGCTGGTGGAAAAGTAAGTATGCCCATGGAGCATGCATCCTGGGGAGACTATTTCGGTATGTGTACCGATCAATTCGGCATACAGTGGATGATCAGTTATGCCTATAAGCAGCAGTAAGAGAAAAAATCAGAAAACAACAATAACGATTGAATCTGTAGAACGGCTATGGGTCGTTCTACAATTCACTGCTTCAATGCTGATACAAGTAAACAATCAATAGTATGCGAAAACTAAAACTACAGATGCAAATTTCCCTGGATGGCTTTGTGGCCGGGCCCAATGGTGAAATGGACTGGATAGCGTGGAACTGGGATGCTGCCCTAAATGAATATGTAGATAAAATCACTGCCTCAGTAGACTGCATCCTGCTGGGACGTAAACTGGCCGAAGGCTTCATTCCAAGCTGGGAATCTCGGCTGGCTGATGCGGAAAGCGCGGATGATGCTGCCCGAAAGTTTGTGCACACACCAAAAATTGTCTTTTCTAAAACAGTCCAAAAGATGGAAGGCAAAAACACGCAAGTAGAGCATGGTGATCTTGTTTCTGTAGTGAAGCATCTCAAAAATCAGGAGGGGCAGGATATCATCGCCTATGGTGGCAGTAGTTTTGTGTCTTCCCTGATCCGGGAAGACCTGATAGATGAGTACCATCTCTTTATCAATCCCACAGCGATTGGCAAGGGTATGAGCATTTTTGGAAGCCTGGAACAAAAAAGAAATTTGCAAAGCTCTCATGTACGAGCTTTTGAATGCGGTATTGTAGCGCTTTGCTATTCACCAATACGATAAAAAAAACTCATGAAAATAACTGTAAAAATCATTCGTATACTGATGGGGCTTATCTTTCTGTTTTCTTCCATCGTTGTTCTTTTTAATCTGGTGCCTCAGCCAGACCTGGCAGGAGAGGTAAAGCTTTTTAATGAGGGCATGGAGGTTTCTGTATACATGATTCCCATGATTAAAATCATTGAACTGATTTGTGCCATTGCCTTTATCACAGGTTTTTTTGTCCCTTTGGCAACGGTAGTGATCTTTCCTGTTGTAGTAAATATTTTTCTTTATCATAGCTTTCTGGCTCCCGAAGGTTTGGCAGTAGCTATCTTTCTTTTGCTGGGGAACATCTTACTGGCCTATTATTATCGTCAACATTACATACCCATGCTGCTTTCTAAACCCTTATAGTAACCTGCTTTTGTAAACGATTAGTATACCTTTGTGCTTTTATAAGCATTAAGTCATGGAAGTACTGATCATCACCGGAGCCTGTGGAGTAGGGAAGTCTACCATTGCCCGGGCTTGGGCCAAACGCAAAAATGGCGCTATCATAGATTGTGATTACCTGACGGAGTGGATTTACAAGGCAGATTTTCCCCGCTGGACAGCAGAAGAAGAAAAGTTCGTAGCCGAAATCGCACTGCTATTAGGACAGCAATATTTGAAGTATGACATGCCGCTGGCTATTGAAAATGTATGGAGTCCTGGGGGTATACAAATACTGGAGGAAGGTTTTCAGAAATTAGCGCAGGTCAGGACCATCAAAGTAGTGTGGCTTCGCTGCGCTCTGGAAGAAAATCAGCGAAGGGACCAGTTGCGCAAAGTTGAAAACCGCATGAATGAGAGAGTGGCCATTGTCAATCAGGAGCTCCAGGCTTATGTATGGCCGGACTATGTACACTGCCTAAATTCAGATCAGTTAAGTGTTTCTCAAACCTTAGATGTGATAGAGGGGCTTCCAGCTATCAAGATTTAACTGGTAAAGAAAGAACCCCTTTCCTCTTCCAGGCAGGAAATGTAAATTGAGCCAAAGCTTATTTATCCGCTACGGTTGGTATAAAAAAGTCATGCATCATTACCCGATATGTGCTGATGATAGAAAACAGAAAAGCTGCTGTGCTTTAAATATTAGCGTAAAAAGGTTACTGGCGAGGCCTGTGGCGTCGCAAGCTCATGAAAGCCTGATTAATTTTTACATATTACAACTTGATACTGAACAAAAAAACCATGACCACTAAAGAGATCGCACAGGACTTCTTGCAACTGGCTGCTCAGGGAGCTTCAAGAGAAGCCTTTAGAAAGTATGTAGGGCAAAATTTCAAACATCACAACGCTTACTTCAAGGGGGATGGACAAACATTGATGCTGGCCATGGAAGAAGATGCCAGGCAAAACCCTGATAAGATTTTTGAGATACAAAGAGCTTTGGAGGATGGCAATCTGGTAGCCGTACACTCGCGTATCAGTCAAAAGCCGGAGGATTTGGGAATGGCAGTAATGCATATCTTCCGTTTTGAAGAAGGCAAAATCGCCGAACTCTGGGACTTTGGGCAGGCCGTACCTCCGAATATGCCCAATGAAAATGGGATGTTTTGACTTTCAATTCACCGCTTATAAGCTTTTAACCCGCTACCTGGCATAGAATTATTTACATGAAGTATCTTTGCTTACTGCTCTTACATATCCAACTGCTAAGCTGTCGCAGCAGCGAAACTACCTACAATACCAGGCCTGAAACGAAGCAAACTGAGCTTTCTAAGGAAGTACGCAAGTACATTGTATACGATGAACCGATGATCGCTATTACCCAGGTGAAGCTCCTTGACGGACTGGGAAGCCCAGCCCTTGAAAATCAAACTGTCTTGATTCGCAATGGCTACTTTGAGGAAATAGGTGAGGTAAATGACATGAAAATTCCTGAAGGTGCCAAAGTGATTGAGGGCAGAGGCAAAACCATCATCCCCGGCATAGTAGGCGTACACAATCATCTGCACATGCCGGGCCAGCCTTTTATGGGCAGTACAGCCAGCAAACTGTATCTGGCGGCGGGCGTTACCACCATACACACCTGCGGAGCGGCTTCGCCCTATGAAGAAGTAGCATTGGCTGAGCAAATCGAAAAGGGAGAAGCCATAGGACCGGATATTATCACCAGCGGACCCTACTTCACCGGCCCGGGAGGCAATCCCAATATGATCATTCCCCGAAGCCAAGCCCATATCAGGGATACTATACAACATTGGGTAGAGCAGGGCGTACGCTGGTTCAAAGTATACCGCCATACCCGTCCGGAAGATTTGCAGGTCATCATTGATGAAGCGCATCAACACAATGCCAAGGTGACGGGACACTTATGCTCCATTACCTTTGAGGAAGCTGTCAGTATGGGTATAGATGGTATTGAGCATGGACTCAATAGCGCCAGCGATTTCAGGAAAAACAAGAGCGCTGGCCTTTGTAATGGGTCAAGAGGCTATATTGACAGTTTGGATATCGGGAGTGAGGAAGTCCGTCGCCTGCATCAGCATATGATTGAGCGGAATGTATTTCTCACCTCCACCCTGTCTATATATGAGTCCAGCATACCCATGCGTGCGCTAGCCGACGAGCGTAGCCTCAAAGCCATGTCGCCCGGCCTGCAGGCGCAGTACCAAGAGAGAAGGCAGCAGTACGAAAATGAGGAGGAGGGAGGAGCGCTTAGAGAAGCCCGGCTGAAGCGTATTATGGCTTTTGAATACCAGTTTTTTAAGAGGGGAGGCACCCTCACTGCGGGAGTGGATGCAGGCAGGCACAATCTGCCGGGCTATGGTGATCAGAGAAACTATGAGCTGCTTATAGAAGCAGGCTTCCGTCCGGAAGAAGCCATTATGATCATGAGCAGTAATGGCGCCAGAGTATTAGAGAAAGCGGATATCGGTGCTGTCGTGCCGGGAAAGCGGGCTGACTTCGTGCTGCTCAATGGTGATCTTATGGCTGATGCCTCTGCAATTAAGGCGGTGGAGTATGTATTCAAAGAAGGCTATGGCTACGATCCTCAGCTGCTGGTCAAAGAAGTGGAAGGAAAAGTGGGGCCATAAGCCCTGAAAGTTTAAGAAAGCTAAATACTAACTCATAATAAATTACAATTCTGGAGCGCGTTTGTAACGCGTTCCCCTCTAGTGCAATCCAGCTTACACTGGGGGCAGCACAGTTTTCACTAACTCAAACATGACCAAATCCCACCGCAGACTATGTTGCCGGAGCTAAACGCACAGTGGACGGTGCTGCAAGGAAGCTGATTACAACAAAAACATCTGTTCATTCTGCAAACTGCTAGTGTTTAAGTAGCTCACAGTATAGCTGAAGGACAAAGTTAAGCCTTGTGTGATGTGGGTATTAGGAATATATTGTAAGTAGACACAACTTTGTTGTGTTTATATAATATGTTGTAGCCAATTCACCTATAAGAAGAAACAGAATTAACTAAAGAAGCTAACGAATAAAGCCAAAAAATGAATTTCAATTATTGATTTTGCTTAATCTATAAATAATTGAAGTTCAACAGTCATTTTGACCGTTAGTCAGAATTAAAAGAAAAATCATTGAAATTTCAATATCAGTTCGAAGAAGCCCTGATAAAGTATAGTAGAAAATGAGCAACCATCTACACATATCATCATCCAACAAATCCATTGTGGTTCTCCCTTTTGTTAATATGAGTACCGATCCGGAGAACGAATACTTCAGCGATGGCATTACTGAAGAAATAATCAACGCCCTAACCACCGTGAAGGGCTTGAAAGTCATTGCCCGCACATCCTCTTTTGCATTTAAGAATAAAAACATAGACGTGCGAACCATTGGTGAGCAGTTAGGAGTAAGTACAGTTTTGGAGGGGAGCGTCCGGAAAGCCAAAAACAGGGTTCGCATTACAGCTCAGTTAGTCAGTACTAATGACGGCACTCACTTCTGGTCAAAGAATTTCGATCGGGAATTAGAAGACATATTCGCAGTACAAGATGAAATAAGCTTACACATTGCTGACCAGATCCGAGAAAATTTTGGTCACCTCAACATTCAAGAACATTTAATTGAAGCACCAACTAAAAATATGGAGGCCTATGACCTTTATCTTAAAGGTCGTTATCAGCATTTAATGTGGGATGGCGAAGGAATCAGAAATGCGGTAGAACTCTATGAACAATGTGTAACAATAGACCCTTCATTTGCTTTACCCTACTTTGGTTTGGGTTATAGTTATGCCATGTACGGATCCTGGGGAAATAATAGCGCATTATTACAGTTGTCAGAAGAGAACCTTCGCAAAGGTTTTAAATTGGATAAACAATCCTACATAGGGTATTTTGGTAAAGCAACACTACTTTTTTGGGGTCATTGGGATTTCATCAATGGTCATAAAACCTTTCAAAAAGCAATAGAACTTAATCCATCCTATACGGAGGCAGAAGAAGGTTTATGCGAATTGTATACAGCAGTAGGTTATTTCGAAAAAGCACTATGGCATGCCGATAATATTTTAAAAATAAACCCTCTGTCTCCAAATCATTATTTTACCAAAGCGAATATTTATTATTTAAAAGAGGACTATACAAAAGCGCTGGAATGTATAGAGACCTCATTGAGCATCAACCCCGATTTTACACATCCTATTGCACTAAAACAAGTGTGCTTAATTCTTACAAAAGATTACGAAAAGCTAAATGACTTCTTAGATAAAACCCCTTTGGCAGAGAGACCAGAAGAATGCAGAGTATTATACAAATTGGTAAATCCAGAA
The DNA here is from genome assembly GCF_029504655.1 of Catalinimonas alkaloidigena. Classification (NCBI taxonomy): domain Bacteria; kingdom Pseudomonadati; phylum Bacteroidota; class Cytophagia; order Cytophagales; family Catalimonadaceae; genus Catalinimonas; species Catalinimonas alkaloidigena. The sequence continues at coordinate 4,683,691 of NZ_JAQFIL010000001.1, read as the reverse complement.
GATAAGACAGATATTGATATCAGCAGGGTTGGCTCAATGATAAAAGAGGATTCTGGGGGAACGCTTTTTCCCTGGCAACTTTTTTTATTGGTCCATTTGGACAAACACGAAATGGCATTGGACTTTTTGGAAGAAAACATCAGGATGTGTACCGGTCAAATCATAAACTTTATGAATATTCCGCTGCTTAAACCTTTGCGCCGGCTTAAGCGATTTCAGGATTTAGTACAAGCTGCTTTCCGAGTAGAACTATTGCCACCTAATCCCGAAATACAAATACAAATCACCCCTACTAAAGCCTTAATGTCAGATGCTGAAATCGACATAGCATTAGACATTTTAGAAAAAGGAATGAAGGAAGAAAAGTGGTTTCAAAATCCTTCCTTATCCTTACGCGAGTTAGCTAAAAACATGAATATTAGCAGCAACAAACTTTCCTGGTTGCTGAATGAACGAATTGACCAAAACTTCAATGAGTACATTAATAGTTTTCGTGTGGAGCACTTCAAAGAGATTACCCTAAATCCTGCCAATGGCCACCTTACCCTTTTAGCGCTAGCTTATGAAAGCGGCTTTAATTCTAAAACGGTATTCAATACCTTCTTTAAAAAAATCGAAGGGATGACACCCAAAGCTTGGTTGAAGTCTAATCAAACTTAAGCCTGTTTAAAAGGTCTCAAATCATACTATAAAGTCCGCAATTATAATTCAGGACGATTCACCTCTCTTTCCACTTCATCTTTGCATTGTCAATTTGATAAAGCAGAGTGAAAAATCATGAGATGATGTTTCCTTTTGTCCTTACCCAAAAGAGCTAATGAAATCGGGAAGTACTTTGTAGCAATTGGAAATTAATATAATTATTGAACCTATTAAACTGTTAGTATCATGAAAAATCTATTTACAATTCTTTTATTTTCTTGCACGCTAAGTGCTTTTGCTCAAACTGATTCACTGGTGGATAATAAAGCTGAAGTGGATTATAAGTGGAGGGTAAGTTTGCCTTATTTTGTTCCTGAAGGACTTATCGTGGATTCCTGGGACGATCGAACAAGTACACAACACTTAGAGCTTCATATAAAACGCAACCTAGATAATAAGAACATCATAGGGTTGAAGTTTGCCTCCTGGCGATTGTTTCAGCCCATGGGAATCACATGGTGGGATGGTCTTTTAGATAAATTGGAGAAAGAAAGTGAATTCTATCCAGGACATGTGAGAGAAACAGGAATAGGCATAACGTACCAACGTATGCTATGGAAAGGACTATTTGCAACAGTTGAAGTTCTACCTCAATTTCAAACCTATATGGATCTAGACGGAAAAAAAATTGGAAATGATTTTAAACTTTATACTTCGTATCATTTGGGCTACCATATCAAATTTGGTAAGAAAAAACATTTTTTCATAGAACCACAGATTAATTGTATGTACTGGATGTTTGATAACAATGCTCCAGATGGATTTAAGGAATTGGACGATAAATGGAGAAACTACTTTCTTCTTGAACCACAGATTTACTTAGGGTGGAATTTTTAAACTTAGTCTGACAAGTCAGGATTCACAGTTCTTGGGTTGTCAGACTATAAGTACAAAACAACAAATAACATGTCCAGAAAAAGGGAACGATAAGAAATAATACAGGGACTTGGACCAATCCTTCAGCTTATGATTTAAGAGCACAGCAAAGACGTTTAAATTGTTTTGTAAAGGAGTATAATCATGTAAGACCCCACGAAGCTTTGGAGATGCAAACGCCTGCTTCCGTGCATGAATTTTCTACGCGTCCTTTTCCGGAAAGAATCTCCAACTTTGATTACGACTCAGAACTGAAAGTCTTGAAAGTAAGCAGGAACGGCTCTGTACGATGGGGCTCTTACAACTGGGTGTATGTATCCGCATCATTGCAAGGAAAATACATCGGAGCTTTGGAGATGGGCAACGGAATTTGGCGTGTGTTTTACAGAAATGTATTTTTAGGATACTTTAATGAAAATGAATTAAGAACTAAAGAACAATCAGTAAGGCTTGAAACGAATCTAGTGTAAACCTTAATCTATAACTTGTGTAAAGGATGTATCTTAACGAACACCATATCTTCAATTCTAATTGATAATGCAGTGTGTAACTTAAATAGAAAATGACAAGACATCTATTGCTGCTCATTTTAGTGCTGATCACGCAAATCTGGGGGGCACAAAGCGAAGAGTCCAGTAGCACAGCTGAAGAGCGATATTTTGCAGAACTTGAGGCTTTTGCTCCTGCCGTTTCAGGTTTTGTTTACTCGGATTTTCCTGCCTTCAAGGCTGTTTCTCCCAGGCAATTCGTAACTAGGCTTGACTCTTTAGAAGATTTATTTGAAGCTCATCTGGATAAGTATAATATCCTAACCCATGAAATTAAGAAAGTCTCCAACAAACTGAAGGAGACTTAATGAAAGTATATTAATGATAAGTATGAAGACTTATTTACATTAAACTAAAACTGGTTTCAGTCTTCAAGACTGAAATCATGAATGAAGGCAAAGTCTACGACTTTGCTTCATTTGGCCACTTCAGTTAGAAACTGAAGCGAGTATCTTGCTACAAAGCAATGATTTAAAATAATAGTGTCAACTTACTTAATACCAAATAGCTTGATTAGTCAATTTGGTTGAACTATCAACGACTAAAACGCAATCAAGTGTACGTACACGCAAAATTTGAGTTCCCTTTGCATAGTCACGAAACATTTAATTATCTAATACAATTTTTGCATTACTATCTACTTTTTTGATAAATATTTTCAGGCATTTCATTCATATCAGCTTTTTCCGCATATTTAATTATGTGCTGGAAATCCTCTCAGACAATAAGAAAACTAACATTTACAGTAGATGAATACAATAACTAATAAGGAAATCTCATTAGGCCGTTCAGCTTTGATTGCTGGCCTGGGCTTACTTATAATGGTGTTTGCCGCTCCGGTCTCGGAGTTTTATATCTTCCAAAAGCTCATAAGTGAAGACCCGGCGGAGACAAGTAGTAACATCATTAATCATAAAGGGTTGTTCACAACCGGCATCTTTCTTCACCTATTAACGCTGATCAGTGATGTAGTGGTAGCCTGGGCGCTCTATATTTTTCTCAAGCCTGTACATAAAAGCCTGTCATTGCTTACTGCCTGGTTCAGGTTGATCTATACGGCTATGTACTTAATAGCGCTGATCAATCTGATCAAGGTATTAAATTACGTAGCGCTGAATGAACAGGCAAATATGATCATGCCTACGCAATTAGATCAAAGTATCTCATTGTTTGTCAGTGCATTCAGGATGGAGTGGAGCTTCGCACTGATGGTTTTTGGTATTTACTTGATACTGCTGGGCTATCTGGTGTTTAAGGCAGATTATGTGCCCAAAATTTATGGGATTTTGCTGCTACTTGCGGGTCTAGGTTACTTTCTGGATACTCTCAGGGCATTTTTTCTACCCGACCTCAATACTTCTTATCTGATGTTTACCTTCTTTGGAGAGTTGGTGTTTATGGTCTGGTTGCTGGTTAAAGGCGTGAAAGTTAAAGAAAAGACAGAAGTATCAACGCCTAAGTGATGAGTGATTGTAGATAAAAACTTATCATAGCCTTAGCTAACAGATAGACCTTCTTCATATTAAAATCCTTCAGCAGAGAATAAATTAATTGTATATTCACGCCTTACATAATGCACAATTAAGCTAAAAAATGAAATACGTATTATTACTCCTTAGCTGTATCTGCTGGCTCTCTCAATCAGCCTTATCACAAGAAAATCAGAAACAGCTTTTCCCCGATGGTACTGTGATTCCTGAGTGGTTTCTGAGTTCAACCAAAGTTACGCTAGAGGAACTTGGCACTCCCTATATCATTACCGACTATGGAGTCAGGAACGATAGTACAGTACTCCAGACAGCAATGATTCAAATGGTTATAGATGAGGCCCACAGCAATGGGGGTGGAGTAGTGATCATACCCCAAGGTACTTTTTTGAGTGGTGCTTTGTTTTTCAAGCCCAATACCCATCTGCATATATCAGAAGGAGCGGTCCTGAAAGGCTCAGACAACATAGCCGACTATCCGAAAATGCCTTCCCGGATGGAAGGGCAGAGCCTGGAGTACTTCCCGGCCCTGGTAAATGCCTATGGTGTTGATGGTTTTACGATCTCAGGCAAAGGTACCATAGATGGTAACGGTCTGAAATACTGGAAAGCCTTCTGGCAAAGGCGTGAAGAAGATCCTGAATGTACTAATCTGGAAGTCTCCCGCCCTCGTCTGGTCTTTATCTAGAATAGCGACAATGTGCAGGTGCAGGATGTCAAATTACATAATTCAGGCTTCTGGACCAGTCACTATTATCAGTGTAATAATGTAAAGATTCTGGACTTGCACATCTACTCGCCTCACGCGCCGGTCAAAGCACCCAGTACCGATGCCATTGACCTGGACGTATGCTCCAATGTACTGATCAAAGGCTGCTATATGTCTGTCAATGACGATGCAATTGCATTGAAGGGTGGAAAAGGTCCCTGGGCAGATACCGCTGCTGACAATGGAGAAAATACCAATATCATTATTGAAGACTGTGAGTTTGGCTTTTGCCATTCTACCTTAACCTGCGGCAGTGAATCTATTCATAACAGAAATATATTGATGCGCAATTGCTATGTCAATGAAGCCAGAAGGTTGCTTTGGCTGAAAATGAGGCCCGATACACCACAGAAGTACGAATATATTACGGTAGAAAATATCAAAGGACAGGCCTACAGCATGATCTATGTAAAGCCCTGGACACAGTTTTTTGATTTAAAAGGCCGTAAAGAAGTGCCTCTCTCTTATTCTGAAAATATCACCATGAGAAACATTGATCTGGATTGTGCAGTGTTTTTTGACATTGCCACCACAGAATATGATAAGCTTTCTGACTTTACATTTAAGAACCTGGACATTGAAGCCGAAAACGCTGCCTACGACAAAAGTCTGATCCAGGACCTGACGATGGTCAATGTAAAAGTGAATGATGAGCTTATTGAATAGATTTTGGGAGTCTAAAGCTTAACACTGCTTTCTGCTGAGATAAAGGAGTTGCTTGTTAGACATTAATACGTTTGAGCAGTACAAAAGCGTATTACTCTCGCCCGCTGGTAGCCGGCTCAAAAGTATAAAATTCGTAGGTAATCGTCCATCCAAAAGTCTCTCCGGGCTGGGCGTCTATGGTGATATAAGGCTCAGGGCAAGCTGTGTTGACAGAGGCCCAGTAGACCAGCTTCAGCAAGGACTGATCGGAGGTGATATTTACGCCTGCACCTGTCCTTTTGTTTTCTATGCTGATGTGGTAATCTTCTGGATGCTCACTGAAGCCTTCTATACCTGGCGTATACACATTTTCTCCTTTTTGCAGCTTTTGGGTGTAGACCAATTTATCGCCTTGCACAGTAATGAGTTCTCCAAATCCCCGGCCCTCAGCGCTAATGGGATAAGGAAACTTGGTCACAATATTTGGCCCGGTGGGCTCTTCGTCTATTGTAAAAAAATTATGGTTATAAACCGTAGTTTCAATAGGAAGTTTACCGGTGTTTTTCAGGCTGTGTTCCAGCAGGAATTTAGGTGCTCCGGGAACCAGCCTCAGCGTCTTGGTATATTCGTAAGCATAGCCTTCCTTAGTGCTGAGTGCTTGCGTAAACACGATGCGATCAGCATTCTTCTTTACTTTCCACTTACCCGAATTGATAATGTCGTAGGTTTTGTGAAACTGATAAGCTTCTGCATCGGGCTTGCGTAGCGTACCTACTCCTATGACCAGGAAAGGCTCACCCGCTTCGGCTTCTTCAAAACCTATGGGCGTAAAGGCTTCTACCGGTCCGGTGATGGCATCGTGGACAAGCGGATCGTGCTCACGCCAGGGACCAAAGTATTCATGCCCCTTATATCGCAGACTGTTGATTACTCCTGACCAGTCAAAGCGCGTGCCGCGGTAGTAGCCCTGCTGCGCATCGGGCAGATAAACATCAAGTTCAAGCTGATCGTTTTGTAACTCAGCTTCGGGGTAATCGGTCTGAGCAAAAGCGTGAATTGTCAGCGTAAAAAAACAGGCAAGGCACATAAACTCTTTCATGGCTGGTCATTGGGTTGGTTAGCTTCCTAAAATAGCTGTGTTTTCCAGACATCTGCAAATTTCAGCACAGGTAGTGGCATACTTATTATTCATGCAATCCCAAAAGTCTTAAGATAAGCAGCAGCTGTCCGCTATGATAAGCAGAATGTTCCACGACCAGTATGGCTTCTCTCAGTAAAGTTTGTCCTGAGCCATGCGGGAATGGGGCGAACAGATCATTCTTTGGGTCTGAAACGAGTTCACAAAGCTGCTGTCTTTCTTCAAAATAATGGTCAACCAATTGCTTCCATTCCTGCTCATCAGCCGGAGCTGATTGCTCAGGCCAATAGTCATCCGGCCAGTCAGGTGCCACATAGTCTGGATTTCGGGAAAACTCCAGTATGTCGTACTGGGCGATCCTCATGTGATAGAACTGTTGATAAAAAGAATAAGGTATACCCTCCGGTACGATACCCAGCTGATCAAATGAGATCTCTTTTAGCAAATGCTCAACTGGCAGGAAAGCCTGTCCACCTTGCAGATGCCGGACCAGTTGCTCTCGCAATTGTTGATCTATTGGGTTGTTCATAGCCTTTAGTTTTTATTGAGAACTGTAATAGATTATTACAGTTTGATAGCAGATCGTAATTTTTCATCATCTTTTCAGGCCTCTTTTGATAAAAAGACAATTATTCAATGTACATGTGGCTTTTAAATACTTTAACCGCTAAGTTTATTGTCATCAACCTTAAATAATCTGACCCCAATGAAAAAAAATCCAAGCGCGCTCTTATTCTTTTTTGTATGTCTAACTTTCCTGGCCGCATGCAGCAATGATGATGAAGATGATGTAGCAAAAGACATATTAGAAGATATTGAAGATAATCTGTCCCAAAATGGCATAGCCTCAATAACAGCCACCATAAATGGAAATGAATTTTCAGCAAGCGGTGTTTTTGTAACTTCTGTATTAAGCCCACTCGGTAATGGTTCTTATAACCTGGCAATTGGAGGAGCAAGGATCAATGATGGTGTAAATTATGCATTGGTGCTAGGCATAATCTCCAGTGATTTTTCCAGCCTTAGTGAAGGTGATACCTTTGTCGGTGATGACAGTGAAAAGTTGATGATTGGCTATTATACCCTGGATGATAATAATACAGTAGATTTTAAAGCTGAAACGGAAATGGCAGAGACCAATATACTGACCATTACCAAAATAGACCGTGAGGCAAAGCTGATTTCAGGTACTTTCTCATACGATGCTATTGATGAGGATACCAAGAATGTTTATGAAGTGAGAGATGGTGAATTTACCGATGTTCAGTACGATGACAAAGAATTGTAATTTGACCGGAACGATTTATATCATCTTGATTGAAGCTGTTATAATTTTATTGAGCCGCTTCTTTCTTGCTTTGAAACCATAGCATTCTCCCCATGGACTCACCTCAAAAAGATAAGTGGTCGGAACAGGACTCCCGGAAGTTTATTGACTACAGCGACTTCTTTGTTCCTCACCGACAGCAGCAGGCTGATATTATCTGTCAGCTGCTGGATGCCGTTCCATCTTTACAGCTGGTGGTAGATCTGTGTTGCGGGGCAGGGTTTTTAAGCAAAAATATCCTTGAAAAATTTCCTGAAGCAGAAGTACATGGCTATGATTTATCCGATGAGATGCTGTCAGAAGCCAGAAGTAAGCTGAAAAATTTCTCTCCACGATTTTCTGCCTACGCATTTAATCTGGCCGAGACCAATTGGAGAGCATCTATAGGGCCGGCAGATGCTTTTGTATCCTCATTGGCAGTACATCATCTTAATGCGCAACAAAAACAGCAACTATTTCAGGATTTACAAGAGCGCTTACATCCGGGAGGGGCTTTACTCATTGCTGACATTATACGACCTGTCACACAGAAAGGCCATCAGGTAGCCGCGTCTCTCTGGGAGCAGTGGGTGAGAGAGACTACTGAAGAAGCAGGAAATTTAGAAGCTTATCAGGAGTTTGTAGATGAAAAATGGAATTACTTCAAGCATCCTGATGCTGACACCATTGATCAGCCCTCTGGCCTTTCAGAGCAGCTAAATTGGCTGGAAAATGCCGGATTTAAAGATGTAGAAGTCTATTGGATGACTGCCGGACATGCTATTTTTGGAGGATGGAAGGTCGCACAATCGTAAATGAATTATAAACCATATACTCATAACGCATCAACATGAAAAAATACGGGCTTCACGGTAATTTACAGGCAGTAGAAGGAAAGGGTGATAGCTTGGCTGACATTCTGGTACAAGCTTCAGCTTTGGTTTCAGATGCCAAGGGCTGTCATCTTTATATGGTAAGCAGAGACGCGCAAGATAAAGAGCGTGTGTGGGTTACTGAAGTATGGGATAGTAAAGAAGATCATGATCAATCACTCCATATGGAAGGTGTGCAAGCGTTGATCGCTCAGGCTATGCCCTTGCTGGCTGGCCAACCGGAAAAGGGAGTAGTGATGGAAGTGCTGACAGGTATCTAAAAGGCTTTCTCACTGTGGTTACACATTGCCCATCGCTTCTAAACTTTGCGTAACTACTTTCACAAATAAAATGATTAAAGGTAGCCTTTTGTGAATGTTTTGTGTAACTCCCCCCTTACTTATCAGGTTATAAATTAGCATGAACTTTCTGGCGCACTTCTACCTTTCTGAGCAAGATGAATCATTGATTGTAGGCAATTTCCTGGGAGATTTTGTGAAAGGAAATAAGTATGAGAATTATTCTCCCGAAATCTCCAGGGGGATTCAGATGCATCGTGAAATAGATTCTTTCACAGATCAACATCCCCGCCATTTACAAAGTAAGCACCGCCTGGGCAATAAATATGGCCATTATGCTGGGGTAGCCATTGATATGTTTTATGATCATCTGCTGGCTAAGCAGTGGGCAAAATACGCTGATGTACCTCTGTCAGAATTTAGTGAATATGTATATCAGGTTTTGGAGAAACACCGCGAAGTGCTTACCCCTTCCGCACAGAAGGTACTTACTTATATGTCAAAGCATGACTGGCTTTTGAGTTATCAGGATATAGAAGGCATCAGCAGGTCATTAACAGGGATTAGTCAGAGGGCACAATTTCAATCAAATCTGGAAAACGCAGCCCTTGATTTAAAAAAAGATTTTGTGTCATTTGAAGAAGACTTCTCCTATTTTTTTCCGGATTTGCGTAAACACGTAGAGGAATTTTTAAATAACAGATAAGTATGAAAGTAGCCTTTTTTAGTACGAAGTCATACGACAAGGAGTTTATGGATAAGGCCAATCGCCAATACCAGCATGAACTTGCCTATTACGATACCAGCCTGGAAACTTCTACCGCCATTCTGGCCAACGATTATGAGGCGGTCTGTGTATTTGTGAATGATCAGGTGAAGGGAGAAACCTTAGACAAACTTCATCAGCAGGGTATTCGCCTGATTGCATTGCGCTGTGCCGGCTTTAATAATGTTGACCTTATAAAAGCGGAAGAGCTGGATATCAAGGTAGTGCGGGTGCCTGCCTATTCTCCCTATGCTGTGGCAGAACACGCACTTGCGATGATACTTACGCTTAACCGTAAAACGCATCTTGCCTACGAACGTGTTCGTAACGGAAACTTTTCTCTAAGCCGCCTTATGGGCTTTGATCTGCACGGCAGAACAGTAGGGGTAATTGGCACTGGTAAAATAGGACAGATCTTTGCTTCCAACATGTATGGGCTGGGCTGTAAGGTACTGGCTTATGACCCATATCCCAATGAGCAGTTTGAAAAGGAAGGTAAGCTTACATATGTATCCCTGAAGGAAATACTGGAAGCTTCAGATGTTCTTTCCCTTCACTGTCCGCTTACAGAAGATTCCTACCACCTGATAGATGAAGAAGCTATTAACACTATGAAGGATGAGGTGATGTTGATCAACACGAGTAGGGGGGGGCTGGTAGATACCAAAGCCATTATCAAAGCTTTAAAATACGGTAAGATAGGCTCTCTGGGCCTGGATGTTTATGAGCAGGAAGAAAATCTTTTTTTTCAGGATTTATCGGGTCACATCATTCAGGATGATGACATAGCGCGCCTCATGACCTTTCCCAATGTGCTGATTACCTCACACCAGGCCTTCTTTACCGAAGATGCGATGACAAATATCGCTGAAACAACTTTGCAGAATATACGGGATTTTGAAGAGGGCAAGCCACTGGAAAATGAAGTGAAGCTGAGGTAGGCTTTATGGCGTGGTGGAATTGGCTGCATTCAGTTGAAGACTAAGTTTCTCAGCTACGTCCGGTCTTAGGGCAGCTTTGACGATGACCTTTGCCACCCCCTTGTTAATTATCCCTAAAGAATCTGCTGCACGGTGCGAGATATCCAGAATACGCTTTCCGTGGAAAGGGCCGCGATCATTTACTTTCAGCAGGACCTGCTTGTGATTTTTTGGATTGATCACCAGTATCTCTGTCCCTAAGGGTAAATAGCGGTGTGCTGCCGTAAGGCTGTCAGGGTGGTAGACTTCACCACTGGCTGTATGATTTCCGCTCAAAGAAGATGCATAATAAGAGGCTATGCCTTCCTGAATAAAGTTATAAGGATGCTCTGCTTTCTTATGACAGGCAAGGATTACAAAAAGAAGGAATAATTGAAATAGGCGAATAGGCTTAAACATTCACAAATATAGATAAGCCTATCTGTAAAAAAGACAAAAAAAACCGCGCAATGGCGGTTTGTAGGGTTTTGTCGTTTTCTTAGTGATCTTATCCTTTAACGCTTAATACCGGTATTACGCCCCATTTCCTCAACGGCATTTCTTTCAGTCTGGAGCTCCCTTCTGAGACGGCGTTCTTTTTCAAGAGAAGTACGGCGAAGCTCTTCCATTTCTTCCTGCAATTGCACAAAGTTGAGCTGTGTTCTTTGGGTGACATTACGGCTCCGCTTAAACTGAAATATAGCTCCTCCCAGTAATACTAAAAGTACTGCCGTAGTGATCCAAAATGTAGCCACAAACTTATCCTTAGGAATATCAAGTCCTAGTACTGAAATATGTGTTGCAGCGTGTTCACTGGCTTCCACAGTAGATTGCTGCTCATCAATTTTTTGCGTTAGCTTGGCAACTTCCTGGTTGAGGTTCTCCACCTTATTCTGAGTAGCCGAAAGTTCTTCTTTAGAAGCAGCCATACTGTTCTGCACATTTCTCCAGATGGCATTAATGTCCTGAAGGTTAATTACTTTGTATTCTCTGCCTGAACTGGACTTAACAGAATTAGATGATTCTATCAATTCGTTATACTGCTGATCCAAAGTACTAGATGTCTCCTGAGCAAAGCCGGTACTGATAACCAGGCTTAATGCTAATCCCAAGAATAACAAGCGGTTGATAGTTCTCATAACACCTCTACAATTTTTTACTAAATGCATTCTTAATTATTTCTCTGCCTTGTGTCTGAAGACTTGATTTTGTCTTAAGCAACAAAAATAAGGCTATATTAGTTACAACTGACAATATCTTAAAATAATTGCATCAAAAAAGTCAAATCATAAAAGCCTAGTGCTTAGAGGAAATTTTTTTGATGAAAAATAGCCTGTTCCTGACATGTATGTTGCTAATCAAGACTATTATACTGCCAACGATATTGCAAATTTTGTGAAAAAAAACTTTAAGATGCAGCATTTTGCGCTTTTAGTTTTATCATTTTAGTAAAAAAAATCTCATTTCGGTAAATTAAGGTATAAATACTTACATCTTTATGGTCATTTTCTGAAAATCAAAAAGTCCCAGTAGCGTGTAAAGCAAGAAAAAGGCAATACTGAAAATTTCTACCCTGCTGAGCCAGATCTCTAAAAATGCTTCTCTCAGGTATAGTAGGGGATAGGTATAAGGAATAAAAATCACATAGTACCAGCTATCAATCAACAAACTAGAAAGCACAAAACCTATTACCCCCACGCCAAGCGCAACAATAAAGTTCTTGAAGCGCATGCTTACCCAAAACTGAATAGCTAACATGCCACTAACCGACAAAAGGGTTTTTATGGCTAGCTTGAACAGAAATATAAAATCAGGAGGAGCGTCAAAAAGCTGTAGCTCCGGCCGGATAAATCCTAATATCCCTCCCGAGATAAGCATCAAAATGATGAAATAAAGATGGGCTGTAATTATTATCAGGAAGGTAAGTGAAAGCTTTGACAGGTATAGAGAATAACGGGGAACGGTAGAGATCAGCAAGTGCTTCCATGTATTGTTACTGTGCTCTATGTAACATACCAGTGTGGCGGTAATAATGGCAAAAAGAGGTAGTAACATAAATGCAGTACCTTCATAGTATATTTTGAAAAAGTGACGCCAGGGTTGTTCCTGCCCTGAAGGAAGAAAGCTTTCAGTACCTAATAACAGTATGAAAAAGAAAGCGATGATAATGCCGGTAGTACCTAAAAACGACAACCACAAAGCTAGCGAATTCTTGGCTTTCAGAATTTCTGCTTCCAGGCTTAGCTTAAATTTTTCCATGGGCAGATGTTTTGGCTTGTGTAAAATGCAGGTATAAGTCTTCCAGTCTTAACGCTTTCGCTTTGATCTGAAAGATACTGATGTCCTGTTGTCTGAGGAGATCAATAACTGTAGAGATTTCCTCTTTGTGCTGAAGGTTGACATCAAGTAAATCATGATGTATACTGGCCTGGTAGTGGTTATGCTTCAGAGTCTGTGCTCCTTTTTGTAGATCGCTGATTTCAAGACTTACCGGATGAGCAGCATATTGCTCCTGCCGTAGTGTTTTCAGCTTTCCCTGAAAAAGTAATTCTCCCTGATGCAGAATTCCTACATGATCACAGCTTAGCTCAACTTCATGTAACAGATGGCTGGAGAGTAAAATTGTCTTGCCTTCATGATGTAAATGTTGAATAAGTTTGCGAATAGTCACAATCCCTTCCGGGTCCAGTCCATTGACCGGCTCATCCAAAATCAGGAGCTGTGGGTCGTGGAGTAGCGTCAAGGCAATGCCCAGGCGTTGCTTCATCCCGGTAGAAAAAGTGCTTACCTTCTGCTTCGCATTGCTTGAAAGTCCCACCTGCGCCAGCGTCTTTGCTATACGTTTATTTGAAATATTCCTGTACAGGGCACTTATCTTCATATTATCTTCGGCAGACAGATAGGGATATAAAGGTGGATCTTCTACCAAAGCCCCGACTTTCTTGAAGATGTCTTTTTTTTCTTGTAACTCTTTGCCAAACAAAAATACTTTGCCACGCTGTGGCTTCAGCAAACCGAGCAGAAGCTTCATTACCGTAGATTTACCAGCGCCATTTTGACCTAAAAGTCCAAAACAGCTTCCTGCCGGAATGAGTAAAGACAGATCATGTATTCTTGCCTGCTTGCTGTAACTGAAGCTAAGGTTTTCTGTGCGTAGAGTTGCTGACATAGACGGCTTTAAGATCAAATATGAATCAAAAAAAATTTGGAGAACAGTTAAGCAAGCTGTGTTTTACAACATTTGTTTGACTTGCTTACGCTACGTCAATGGCTGGGTTAGCAGTTAAGAGGTGAAAACTTATGTGTACAAAGCAAAAAACTAATATTAGTCATGTTCAACGGTGACCCGCATCATATTTTTTCTTTCGTGTAATGATTAAATTGAGGTATCAATCAACAAAGCACACATAGCCATGAAAACCATTTTAGTCACCACCGATTATAGCAGCGATGCCCAGAATGCGGTACATTATGCTGCTAAGTTAGCCGCCTACTTTAACGCAAAATTACTGCTTTTTAATGCTTTTCAAATGTCTGTACATACTTCAAACGCATTTATGTCTCCTTCTGCTGTAGATCATATGATTGCCAACAATGAGGAGCGCTTAAATGAATTAGGCAATGAGCTGTCCCAAACCTATAATATAAAAGTTACAGGCATCACTTATGTTTCTATGGTAGATGAAGAATTAAGTATGCTGGTCAAAAAACATCATGTTGACCTGGTAGTAATGGGCATGCAAAACGATCTGACTGAGAATAAGCTCCTGGGTAACACGACTACTGCTGTAATTAGAAAAGCGGATTTTCCGGTACTGGTCGTACCTTTTGGTGTGGAGTTTCACAACATTGAAAAAATACTTTTTGCCAGAGACGAGAACGCAATTCATGAAAAAGATAAAAGCATCAGACTGCTTAAGGAAATTGCTGAAGGCTTTAAAGCGGATGTTGAAATATTCCATGTAGAGAAAATGCCGGTAAAGCAAACGGATGAGCTTACAGAAGAAATGCAGGAAGATGAGCTGGAACAGGTTTTGAAAGGTACACATCACGCTTACAAAATGACGAATGCTACCAAGGTAGCAGATAGTATTGTGGATGAAATTAAGAACTACCAGCCTGACTTATTGGTGATGATTCCCCACAAGGGTACCTTTATGGACCGCCTGCTGAAAAGAAGCATCACCCGCAGAATGGTGATGGAAACCCAGGTGCCATTGCTGGCTTTATCAGATATACGAGAAAAAGAAGTGGCTCACACTTGATTCTGAATACCGGGCTTGCTCAGCATTCATTCACTTGAATTTCCTTTAATCAGACGTCCTTGAATAGCCTTTGGTCATATATAAGCTGAAGGCTATTTTTTTTAGCCTATCCCTTTCACCTCTTTTACATATTGTGCGATATCCTTTTGCAAACTCTGGCTCTTTTCCAATACCCTGATGAAAGCACTGCCGATGATGGCTCCGCTGGCATGCTCACACGCTTTGCTGAAAGTTTCGTGATTGGAGATGCCAAAACCAATCAGCGTAGGATGTTGAAGTTTCATGGCCTGAATTCTCTTAAAATAGGTAATCTGCTCCTCAGAAATGCCACGCTTGGCGCCGGTAATGCTGGCGGAAGAAACCATATAAATAAAGCCGTGAGAGTTTTCATCTATCAGACGAATGCGATCTTCTGAAGTTTGTGGAGAAATCAGGAAGATATTGTATAAGCCGTACGACTCAAACAATTCTTTGTACTCCTCCAGATACTCCTGCATGGGCAAGTCTGGCAGAATAAGCGCGTCAACTCCGGCTTGCTGGCAATGCTTGCAGAAATTTTCTACACCAAACTGCATTACCGGATTCATGTAACCCATCAGGATGATGGGTATATGGACTGAAGAGCGTATATCACTGAGTTGCTCAAATAGTTTTTTAATGGTCATTCCATTACTGAGCGCCTGAGTACCACTGTTTTGAATGGTAGGGCCATCTGCCAGAGGGTCAGAGAAAGGCATCCCTATTTCAATCAGGTCGGCTCCGGCTTCTTCCAGATATTGAGCAATCCGAACAGTGTCATTGAGCCCAGGAAAGCCCGCAGTATAGTAGACAGAAAGTATATCTCCCTGCTTTTCCCTGAAAATTTGATCTATGCGATTGGTCGTTTGTATCATAATGGATGATGGTAAATGATTAATGTGTGCTAGCGTCTAATGCTTGGGCAAAGAGCCCGGGAGATTTTTTGCAATATTCAAAATATAAAGAAGGTTCTATAAGTTCTACCTCTATCAGTACATACTCATCATATTGGTTATTGATGAGGTCCACACGCGCATATAAAGGCTGAGGTGTAATAGCTTCCATCACCTGGCATGCGGTATTCAGTAGCTTTTCATGGGCTTCTACCGCCTCAATTTTTCCACCATGTTCTTCCTGTACCCTGAAATCCTGCCTCTTGGGCCTTTTGAGCACGGTATGGCTGTAATTACCTCCGAAAAAAAATAGCGAGTACTCTCCTTCCTCCACTATACTTTTCATAAATGGCTGTACCATAAAAGGGCGCTGCTGAAAGTCCGGAGCAATCTTCTCCAATTCTACGTCCGAGGTGTTGACTGCCAACCTGTAAGTAAAATCTGCATTGGCACTGATTACAGGTTTCACAATCAGCTCCTGCTTTTCCAGTGACTTAGCCCAGCCTCTGAAATTCTCAGGGCTAAACTTCTGATCCCAGAGGGTAGGCACAATGGCGATCCCTTTTTCTTCCAGTTCTTTCAGATAGGTTTTGCTAAGATTCCAGCGTACCAGTTCAAGGCTATTGTGCAATTGAGCCTCAGAGCTTTCTATCTGCTCCAGCACTTTCATAAAAGCCGGTGGGTCATCCTGGTAGTCCCAGGTGGTTCGGATCACCACCGCATCATACTGATTCCAGTCGGCAGATTCATTTCTCCAGGATACTTCTTCTACCTGCCAGCCCAATGCCTGTAAAGGTTCAAAGGTCAACCGGTCATAACTGAAGAAGCCGTCCAGGCTATCCATGCTCAGATAAGCACAGTGTTTCATAGGTTTAAATGATTAAATTGTTAAATGACTGAATGGCCGGAAATGAGTATCCAACAGTTTAACCATTCAGCCATTTAACAATTTAGTTTTCAGTATTTTCCCCACTTGATGTATGTCTCCAGATCTTTGTCTCCACGACCAGAAAGACTGATGACCACCACATCCTCAGCATTAAGGCACATTTGATGCAGTGCTCCAATGGCATGCGCTGATTCAATGGCAGGAATAATGCCTTCCAAACGGCTCAGCAGTACTCCGGCTTTCATAGATTCATCATCGGTGACACTATAGAATGTACCACGTCCGGTGTCAAAAAGGTTGGCATGCATAGGGCCGATACCCGGATAGTCCAGCCCGGCAGAGATAGAGTGAGGTTCGGTCACCTGACCGTCATCGGTTTGCATCAGTAAAGTCCGACTGCCATGCAGTATGCCCGGTTTGCCCAGTGCGGTGGTAGCGGCAGAACGACCGGATGCCACACCTTCTCCGGCAGCCTCTACCGCAATAAGCTTGACATCCTCATCATCAAAATAATGATAGTAGGCACCAGCGGCATTGCTTCCTCCACCCACACAGGCAACCACA
The DNA here is from genome assembly GCF_029504655.1 of Catalinimonas alkaloidigena. Lineage (NCBI taxonomy): Bacteria > Pseudomonadati > Bacteroidota > Cytophagia > Cytophagales > Catalimonadaceae > Catalinimonas > Catalinimonas alkaloidigena. The sequence continues at coordinate 4,666,695 of NZ_JAQFIL010000001.1, read as the reverse complement.
TAGTCAGGGTTTGCTGAGCCAGTTTGCTCCTTCAACTGCCACTTCATCTCTTCACTAATCACTGACTGAAAGCGGGCTACCATATCAGGGTAGGGGTGAGGCCCCACAACAGAACCAATGATATAATGGCTGTCTTTAGGATTGTTGATCCAGTGGCGCATGGCTTCGTTGGTCGCATCTTTCAGGGTTTTGCTCCCTGATTCTGCAGGAATCACTTCCGCCCCCAGTATGCGCATACGCTCCACATTCGGCTTTTGCCTTTGCATATCTACTGAGCCCATAAACACCTTGCAGGGCATGCCCATGAGGGCACAGACAGTGGCTGTAGCTACGCCGTGCTGTCCGGCTCCGGTTTCGGCAATGATGAATTTTTTGTTCAGTTTCTTTGCCAAAATGATCTGCCCTATGGTATTATTGACTTTATGCGCACCGGTATGACAGAGGTCTTCTCTCTTAAAGTAGATTTTAGCACCAAATTTTTCTGAAAACCGTTCCGCAAAGTATAGTGGCGTTGGCCGACCTACATAATCTCTAAGCAGCTTGCGAAATTGCTGTTGAAAATCAGGGGCATTGATGATTTGCAGGTAGTTTTGCTGCAGCTCTTCAATATTTGGGTGCAGCATCTCCGGGATAAAAGCGCCACCAAACTGGCCGTAATATCCTCTTTCATTAACATTATAAGGACTGTACTGAATATCTTTTACTTCCATAGCGAATTGAGAATTTTACCCTGAATTCATTTCAGAGCATTAATCTAAATAGTGTTTGCCAAATGATCTAAGCTAAGTGTTCTACTAAGCCTGAAAATTACTGATTTTTCCGGCGGAATTGAAACGGCACTTTCTCTGATTTCCTTTCACTTCTTCCGTACAACTTATCTTTTAGCTTTTGTACCAGATTCACATCTTTGAGGCCGGGTTCTATCTCAAAGCGGCTATTGACATCTATGGCATGAATATTAAAGAAAGAGAGCTCTCTCAACTGAGGCACATTGTCCAGGCTGATGCCTCCACTCAAAAAGAAAGGGATTTCCTGGTCATAAGAACGTAATTGCCCCCAGTCAAAAGTTTCTCCATTGCCTCCCGGATGCTTTCCGGCAGTGTCAAAAAGAAAATAGCTGACATGAGGCTTATAAGCTTCCAATTGGCTGAAATCAAAATCCTGCTGGCCTATGCTGAATACCTTAATAACTTTTTTGCCAGCTTTTTTGATCTCTTCGCACTGTTCGGGGCTTTCTTGTCCATGCAATTGCAAAAAATCCAGCTGATATTTTTTTGCCTGTTTTAGCATCTCCTTAGTAGTGGCATTCACAAATACGCCTACTTTTTTGGTTTGCCGGGGTAACTCCTGCAAATCTTTAGGTTTGAGTGTATCGGCCATGTAGCGGCGCGACTTTTCGTAGAAGATAAATCCCAGATAATCCGGTTTCATCTGTGCTACTTTGTGCATGTTGTGCGAAAACTTCATTCCGCAGACTTTGAGTTTTATTCGCGTATTTGCCATCACTTCATCAACCTAAATTTTACTTTTGATAGTTCAGCCTGCATCAGATTTGTTGAATGAATGCTTTACAGGCTGCAGCAGGGTCGCTTTGCTTCATAAAATATTCTCCTACTAAAAATCCCTGGTAGCCATGTTCAGTCAGTATTCGGATATTTTCTGCATTGCTGATGCCGCTTTCCGAAATTTTCACCATGCTTTCTGGCATCAACTCAGCCAGATCAATGGAGGTCTGAATGCTCACTTCAAAAGTTTTAAGGTTACGGTTGTTAACGCCCACTACGTTTAAGAAAGGAGCAATATTATCGTCAAGTGCGGTTTGCTGCAGTTCCTCCGCATTATGCACTTCCAACAGTACTTCCAGGCCCAGTTCACGCGCATAGGAAGCCAGTTGTTTTACCGCTTCAGGACTGAGAATAGCAGCGATCAGCAGAATCGCATCCGCTCCTAAAGCTTTGGCTTCGGTGATCTGATAAGGATCAATGGTAAAATCTTTGCGCAGGATTGGGCAATTATTATGCTGGCGAGCGATGCGAAGGTTTTTGTCGCTGCCGTTAAAAAAATCTATATCGGTCAAGACAGACAGAGCCGCAGCTCCGGCTTTTACGTAGCCAGTGGTAGTTTGCATCACATCCGCCTCTGCATTGATGATACCTTTGGAAGGAGATTTGCGCTTGAACTCAGCGATGATGGCAGGCTGCTTCTTTTTGAGTTCTCCCGACAATGAAAATGTACTGCGCTCAAAGAGCGAACTTTTTCTAAGGCTTTCCTCGCTTGTTTCTGCCTTGCGCTGCGCTATCTCTTCCTTTTTCCGGACAACAATCTTATCCAGTATATTCATAGGGTTTGCTTCATATTTTTGAAGTTCAAAGTTAAGTAGTTGGGGGCTTCTTTGCTAAAGCTATGTAGACTAAATTAGATAGGGTCAAATGGTAAAATGGCTGAACTGCCAAATGATCCTAAGCCGTTTAGTCAAGCAATCATTTAATCATGTAACCATTTACGTATAGAGCTTTCCTGAAAAGATCAACATCAGCGCATCCAAAGTGCAGGGAATTATCTTAACTTTGAGAATGATAGTAGAAACAACATAAGCCCTGAGCATATGACAAACCATAACATCAAAGTTACTTCTGAGATTGGTCGTTTAAGACGTTTGTTAGTACATAGCCCTGATGCGGGAATTGGCAAGATCGTACCTCGTATCAAGGAACAACTGCTCTACGATGATATTGTATATCTGGAAAAAATGCAGCAGGAGTATGGCGAATATCTGAAAGTGCTGTTGTGTTTCCTGGATCAGGATAAAATCAAGGGAAAAGCAAATGACCCGGCCTATCAGGAAGCTTCACGTAACAACAGCTTTGACTCTGACTATGTGCTGAAGGTGGAAGAAATGCTAACCCGTATTCTGCACAATGAGGACGTAAAATATCTACTCATCCCTTCAGTCTGTGCGATAGAAAAATGCGGACTCCGGGCTCAGAAACATCTGCTGGAAATGCCACCTGCCGAACTGGCCAAAACCCTGATCACCGGAATCTTAATGGATGATGATGGAAAAGAATACTTCATATTTGCGCCTATTCCTAACCTGATCTTTACCCGTGACATTGGCATTACGATCCATGATCATATACTGCTGAGTAAACCCTATGAAGATGCCCGCGATCGTGAAGCTTTGCTCTTTAAATACATTGCTCACTTTGAACTACTTAAGCAGACCACCAGCCAGCAGCCTGACGAGCTTGCCCAGCAGGTGATAGAACTGCAGGAGCCTAATCCTTTTTTCCTTTCCAGCGAAGAAGAAATACAAGATAAAGCAGTCACCATAGAAGGGGGAGATGTGATGATGGTCAGCCCTGGTCATGTATTGGTAGGGCTGAGTGAACGTACTTCTATCGCCGCGGCTGACCGTCTGGTAGATGAAGTGTTTCGGACTAATCTGATCAAGAAGGTGTCAGTGATCAAAATTCCCCGGCGTCGTGCTTATATGCATATTGATACTGTCTTTACGCAGGTCAAAAAAGACACCTGGATACTGTTCAGCCCTTTTTCTAAAAAGGAAATGCTGGCCAAACAGAGCAAATTTGACTTTAGCGGAGCACTGAACGGGAAACACAGTGAGCCTGTCTATAATGTGGAAATCACACAATTTATTCGCGTAGATGAAGGAAATGATATGTTCAGCGTAAACATCAACAAGTTGAATTATCTGGACGACCTGATGGAGCAGATCAGTAAGGAAGATTTTGGAGCCCAGCGCTGCGAAATCATTCCCAGTGCCGGAGGAGAGTTTCCCTATAGCGAACGTGAGCAATGGACCGATGCCTGTAATTTTCTCGCAATCAGGGAAGGTGTAGTCATTGGCTATGACCGCAATGTAAAAACCGAAGAAGAATTCAGAAAGCGGGGCTTTTTGGTATTACGTTCTGCTGAAATCATTGAGCAGGTAGAAAACGGCAAAGACATAGACGAAATCGTAACCGGAGATACGCTAATCCTTTTACCTTCCGCCGAGCTTTCCAGAGCGCGTGGTGGTACCCATTGTATGAGCATGCCTCTGCTAAGAGATGATGTGGCGATAACTGTTTAATAATTTGAAGTTCTTGGTGATAAGGCATTTTGGTTCTTAGTGGTGTTATGTTTTATATTTTACGTAAGAAACGAATCCCATATAAGCAAGAACCATGACCCCTAGAACTACTTTCACAATAAGTAATTAATATGCAACTCACCGATACCCTACTCATGATCAGGCCGGTTAAGTTTGGCTATAATGCTGAAACGGCTGAAAACAACCTCTACCAGAAAAAACTGGATACCCAAAGTCCGGCAGACATTCAGCAGCAGGCTTTGGCGGAATTCAATCAGTTTGTGGATAAACTGAAAGCTGCTGGGGTCTACGTTATCACCATAGATGATACCATAGAACCTAGCAAGACTGATTCTATTTTTCCTAACAACTGGATATCCACCCATACGGATGGCACAGTGGTCACCTACCCGATGTGGGCAGAGAGCCGCAGGCTGGAACGTCGCGAAGATATCATTGATACCCTGAAGAAGATGGGCTATAAGGTAGGGCGGAGGCTGGACTATTCCAGCTTTGAAGCGCAGGAACAATATCTGGAAGGTACCGGCAGCATGATTCTGGATCGGGAGCATAAAATTGCTTACGCCTGTGTGTCGCCGCGCACGCATAAAGATCTGTTTGCGGCTTTCTGTAAAGAATTTGGCTATAAGCCAGTGATTTTCACCGCTTCTCAGACTACATCAGAAGGTAGTTTATCCGATATTTACCATACTAATGTGATGATGAGTGTAGGAGAAGATATCGCCATTCTCTGTGATGAAGCTATACGGGATGCAAAAGAACGTGAAATGGTCAACCAGACATTAAAAGAGTCAGGAAAAGAAATCTTCCATATCACTGAGGAGCAGTGTAATCAGTTCGCCGGCAATATGCTGCAGGTGAAAAGCCAAAGCGGTCAAAAGCTGCTGGTGATGTCGGAGCAGGCTTACCGTTCATTGACCGAAGAACAGGTCAAGCAGATAGAGAAGCATACCGATATTCTGTGCAGTCCACTTGACACGATTGAAACCTGTGGCGGAGGCAGTGCCCGCTGTATGATGGCAGAGATTTTTCTGCCTAAAAATTAAGCAGTTGGCACAGTGGTTTCTGGAAGATATCAATTGCCTTGATATCCGAAACTGTTGTTTTAGTTCATCTAAAGATTTATAAGCCCTCTTATTAAGAAGCTTTTTATCCTGGTGTTCTTTTCGGTCAGGTTTTCTTGTGAGCATATGATAGAAAACATACTTGAAGAGGAAGACAGACGGTATATAGCCAACTATTCTACCAGAAACATCAGTTTGTATCCAACCTACTCGGTAATCACTCCCAACTCTGCGGCTTTTACGCCATCCTGCCCATCTGTAATTTTAGTGGCTACAAACTTTACAAAGCGACCTGACTTGGGGTTGAAGTTAATTTGCTGCGCTATGGGATTATTGCGAATATTAGAAAACTCGCCTTCTGCCACCACTGTACCCCAGTTTTTACCATCTTCACTGACATACACTTCATAGTTGGAAACAATACCTGCCGCATATCTGCTCTGATCGGGTAGATAGGTTAAACCCTTCAAGCGGTAGCTTTTTCCTAAATCAACAATCCATTCTGCGGGAAAATCAACATCTTCTACGCCCCATTGGGTAGAGGCCTTTCCATCCCAGATCGCGTTTACCTCTTTGGCTTTACCTTTTGGCTGCAGCAGCTTCCAATCAGCCCTGCTGATATCAAAATCCACAGATGCTACCGGGCTGCTTTTACCGGTTTGGGCATCTATAATAATGGCTTTTATTGTTCCTTTTTTAGCAAAGTTAAATGCTTTGGTATAGGGTTTGGAAGCAGCAGTGGGCTCCTGACCATTGGTCGTATAGTAGACCCTGGCGTCCAGGTCGGGAGAAATGATTTCTACTACCCCTTCTTTATTCCTCAGAATTCGTGGCTCGCTCAGCACTTTAGGTGCCCGGTACAGTTCCAGGTTGGAAATCAGCGGACAAGCTTTGGCTTCAGTTACAGTGAAGCGTACTTTAGAAACTTCAATATCAGGGAAGCGAAGAATACGTTTGTAACCGATAGTAGCCTCTTCAGCTATGGTTTTCCAACTTCCATTTTGTAGTCCTTCCAGGGTAAAAGATTTTACCCTTTGGCCCAAAGGAATGTACTCCTGCACCAGAAAACGGTTGATAAAAGTAGGTTCACCCAGGTCAATAGTGAGTGAAGCAGAAGTGACACCATCGTCCGTAGCCCAATAGGTTTCCGGATCATTGTCATTTACCTTGTCAGCGGCATAGGTAACTTCGCCATTTCTTACCTGACTGGCTTCTACTTTATTATTAACTGCCAGGTTATTGGCAAAATCTTTCTTGATCTGTTCTGCTAATTGGATCACACGGGCTGAGTCCTCCTCATGAATAAGCCCGCGGGTATCTACCGGAAAGTTGAGCAGGAAAGTACCGTTACGGCCAATGCTATGATAGTAGATGTTCAGCAGTTCCGGCAAAGTTTTGACCTTATGGTCTTCTGACTCATGATAATACCAGCCAGGACGGGTAGAAGTATTCACCTCAGCAGGAAGCCAGTGGGTGCCATCCTCATGGCCGGAGCGCAGCTCCAGATAGCGGGGCCATCCGGGCCAGGCCTCATCCCTCCGCAGCAGGCTCCAGTTGGTTTTATTAGCAAAGCCTTCCTCTGTGCCTACCCAGCGCACATCTGGGCCAGCATCGCTAAAGAGCACTGCCATAGGCTGTAAGTCTCTGACGATCTTGTAGGTGTTCTCCCAGTCATAATAGGTCTTGCGATCAATCTTACGCTCTTCGTTGGCACCGCCGTAATAGCCATCACCGCCATTGGCGCCATCAAACCAGACTTCAAAAATGTCGCCGTACTGGGTCAGGAGTTCGCGAAGCTGATTTCTGAAATACGTCAGGTACTCCGGCTTACCGTAGTCAGGATGATTTCTGTCCCAGGGCGAAAGGTAGACACCCATTTCAAGACCATATTCATCGCAGGCTTCACGTAATTCCTGCAGCACATCGCCTTGTCCATTTTTCCAGGGTGAGCTTTTGACCGAGTGCTCGGTGTATTCTGAAGGCCAGAGGCAAAAGCCATCATGGTGCTTGGCAGTGAGAATAATACCTTTCATGCCTGCTTTTTTCGCTATTCTGGCCCACTGGCGGCAGTCAAGTTGTGTAGGGTTAAACAATTTGGGTGATTCATTGCCATAGCCCCACTCCATATCGCTAAAGGTGTTCATGTTGAAATGAACGAAAGCGTAATACTCCAAATCCTGCCAGGCCAGCTGGCGTTCAGAGGGAACAGGACCATAAGGTGCGGGCGCCTGTGCCCATAGGGAGGAAGAAAAGAGGCAAAAGAAAAGGAATGAGGCTATACGTTTCATATCTGTCTGACTGCTGTAGTGTTAAGTACTAAGGAAGATGGAAAATTAGGTATTGAAGATTAAAAATAAAACGCAAAGAGAAATTGAGATGAGGGTTCAGCCCAAAAAAGCTCATTCAAGAAGTATTGGTTTACCTTTTAAATAGCTTCGTAAGTCTCTGCAAAAATATCAGCTTTGCAGGGATAGTATTCACCTTTCACCCCTCTGATGATATAGTCTCCCGGGCTGATACTATAACTACTCCCTTCCAGGGTGTTCACTTTAAAACCATCATCCGTTATGAAGTGATCTTCAAAACGATCTCCAAAGCTCTCACACCATGCTTTCACTCCCTTATATTGAGTATCGGTCTCGTTCCACTGTATGGCATCAATAGTTACTGGCTTTTTTCTGTATTTCATTTTGTATTGCTTATTCAATGAATTTTACGCAGCTTTTTGTTAATATTTTTACTTTCTGTGCAATATTAATATGCGTAAGGTTTTTCTTCTCTAAGTACCTAATTTTCAAGCTTAGTCTCATTACTTTTTGTAGTATATCCGTCCATATGGATATTATGAAGCTGATTTTTAATATTATTCAGGATAAGTTATAGTCATACTTTGCTTAGTTATATTTATTAGATATTGACATATTTTGTTTCATTAAGATGAAATAAAAGAGGTACGCAGTCTTCTCTTTGATTATTGTATTTTATACATGGCCTTCCGTCAAAAATGAGAAAACACTACGAGCGTGTCTTACCCAGTTCCATCGCACCACAACTTAATACCTACCTGCCTAACTTTCGGAATCATTAGTATAAAATGCTGAAAAGCACTAATGAAAAGACTAAGTGTTGTGTCAGAATTGACTCTACCTCAAACCACGAACGCATGTTGATGAGTAAGAAAAGAATTTGTTTGCTGTGCCTTTGTTCATTTTTTATGATGACTCATGAGCTACTGGCATTAGATGAGTGGACCACTTTCAAAGAAGAAGAAGCTTACAGCATCAGCTATCGTCGGATACATTGCGATGACTTTATGAACGGAGTTGCATTTGACTTTTTTGCTATCCGCCTGGAAAATAAGTCCGATAAAGAGCTCAATCTACAGTGGTTCAGCAGTCCTGAAGAGGACAGCAATGAAAATTATGTCAGCATTCTACTTGCTCCGGGAGAAGTAATGCAGGGAAACTGCGGAAGCTATGCCAATAACCATCTAATGGTACTGGCCAGTGCAAGATCAGCCGAGCCTTATTTTACTGATTTTAGATATTATCTCCTATAGCCGATAGCCACTCATGCAAAGTAAATTGACCAGCGTATTAGTAACAATTATCATTTGGCAAAGTAGCCTGTCCTTGCAAGCGCAGCAGTTCACCATCAATTCCAATAAAGAAAGCGGAAGCTGTGGTAATCAGCATGTGACCTTTGAGGCTGGCTTTATTGAAGTAGGTACAACTTATTCTTTTGACTCGGGGCATATGCCTGACGACTGGTCTTCCAGTCCTTACAATCTCGGACAGGCCTGCTCCGGTATTTTTTCCGACACCCCGGACAATTCAGACTATTTCTGGGCAACTATTAATGATAAGAATGGACAGCGGTTTGTGGCTACCAACGACCTTGATGTAAACATAGGAGGGCAGATTACCTTCAGCATGCGCTTTGGCAGAGATGATCCCAGCAGCGGTTGCGAAAACCCTGACGAACCCAGTGAAGGAGTCTATCTTCAGTATTCTACCGACGGCGGATCACAATGGCACACTATCAAATACTGGGTACCTTACCAGATCGGTACTTTGTCTCCCGAAGGCATTGACCTGTATAGCTGGACACAGTTTTCAGTTGCTATACCCGAAGCTGCCAAAACGAATAGCACACGTTTTCGCTGGTTTCAGCCTTCCAATTCAGGCTCCAGCTACGATAACTGGGGTATGGATGATATTTCTGTCCTGGTACTGAAAGCAGCACAGTCTTATCGCTGGGATATCGGTGATGGAGAGCTCTATGGTGAGCAAGCTTTAGATGCTCGTTTTGATGCTGACGGACCAAAAACTGTAAGCTGTACAGTGGTGGACAGCGAAGGAGATGCTTATCACAGTTCAATTAGTTATGAGGTGATTTTAGATGAAGAAGCACCCGAGGTTAAAGCCAGTGATTACTTTCTGATATTAGACGAAAACGGTCAGGCAGAGCTAATTGCCGACTATCTGGATGGAGGTAGTAGTGACAATTGTAGTGAGCTACACTATACCGTAGATAAGACTTATTTTTCATGTGAGGAACTGGGTGAAAATACTGTGACTTTTACAGTAAGTGATAATGCCGGTAATACGTCTTCAACCGCAGCCAATGTCATGATATATGACTTTACTGCGCCTAAAGTGCTTACAAAAGATATCAAGGTTCAATTAGATAAAGAGGGTAAAGCCAGCGTCAGTGCTGAGCAGCTTGATGGTGGTTCTATAGATGCTTGCTCTGACAGGCTTACCCTCAATCTAAATAAGTCTGAATTTGGTATAGAAGATTTGGGCGAAAATATAGTTGTCCTCACTGCCACGGACAGAAGTGGAAACCAGGGAAGTGCAAGGGCGACCATTACCATAGAGGATAATACTGCCCCTGAAGGCTATACCCTTACTTTTGATGAGGGTGTAATCAATTCAGCACAACAGTTGGACATATCTTTTATCATAAACAGTGCTGAAGTAGGAAGTACTTATGAGTATGCTATCCAAAGTGAGTCGGAAGCAACTACAGTTAGCGGCAGTGGAGCGGTAGAGGCAGAAGATCACTTGGTAAATGCTATAGATGTGAGTGGTCTTGCCGATGGAGAGCTTACCCTTTCGCTTACGCTTACCGATGCTTCCGGAAATACCGGAGGTATAGCTACTGCCACGATTTATAAAGATACGACAAGGCCAACAGTACGTATTTCTACCACTATCAAAGGCCCGGTTAAAGCAGCGTTTGCTGTAAACATTTACTTCAGTGAAGCCGTAAGTGACTTTACGCTGGACGATATAGCGTTAGAAAATGCTACTGCTTCCGATATGCAGTTAATAAGCGCTAAGCATTATACGCTCAGCATTCAGCCTCAAACCGAAGGATTACTAAGCCTGGAAATAAAAGATGGATTAGTGATTGATGCAGCAGAAAATACGAATCAGGCATCTGAACGCTTGCGCTTAACATATGATAGTAGTTCTCCCGAAGTGACACTTTCCACTTCCGCCAAGGTATTCAATACATCTTTTGAAGTTCATGTTGCTTTTTCTGAAGTAGTAAGCGGTTTTGCTGAGGAAGATATTTCAGTAAAAAATGGAACCGTTGAGCAATTGCAAACTGAAGACCAGCAGCATTACATTGCTCAGATTGTTCCTGAGCAGGATGGTGAGGTAGAAATTGAAATTATCTCCGCAGTGGCTCAGGATGAAGCTGGTAATAAAAACCTCCCTTCTTCTGAAAGCCTGAAAGTTATTTATGATACTGTTCCTCCAAATACCTATGCGTTTGATGAGCCACTTGAGGATGTAGACATGGAAAATGTGTACACCTATGGTTTTAAGCTACTTGGCTTAGAAGTAGGAAGTATGTTGTATTATGCCATAAACGGCCAGGGCGAAGGTAAAGTCGTAGAAGGCCAGCTTGAAGTCACTGAAGCTCAGATGGAAATCGATGACTTGAACCTGCTCACTTTGCCGGATGGAGTGCTAGCAAGTTCTTTTTATCTGGAAGATGCGGCAGGCAATAGAGGCGAAGAAGTAAAGGCAAGCATCAGGAAAACTACGGTAAACATTGTGAGTGTGGCATCTATTTCTTCCATTGAAGTGCCTTACGCTACCTCTTTTGAATCCATAGACTTACCCGAAGCGGTTCAGGTTAGTTGCTCAGACGGAAGCCAAAAATATTTACTTGTTGAATGGCACATTGGAAATTATAATAAGGATCAGGCAGGTTCTTATTTCCTTCAGGGAGAAATAGTAACAGAAGCTTGTACCAACACCAAAAATCTTACAGCTCAGCTTCAAGTGCTACTCAGCGCAAATCTTGCGCCTACCCAAATCCTTATTTCCAGAAATGCTTTCAGCCCTGACATTTCTCTGAAAGAGCCAATAGCTGTTTTTACTACAAAAGATGATGATGAAACTCATACTTATACTTTGGTGGAAGGTGAAGGGGATAGTGAAAATGATTTGTTTTCAATCATCGGAGATGCATTGTTTCTGAATTCAAACCGTGGCCTTTCAGGAAAAAAGACTTTCTCTATCCGAGTGCAAAGCGCAGATGCGTATGCTAATGCTACCGAAGCCGTTTTCACGCTCAATAAAACCTCCTTTGAGCCAGCAGAGTCCATCAATTTCATCAATACATTTTCTCCTAATGGAGATGGAATTAACGAAATATGGCTCGTGCCAGACCTTAAGTTCTTTGATGATGTCCTCATAGAAGTATATGATCGGGCGGGCAGGAGAGTTTTCCAGACTACTGATCCAGAACAGGGGTGGGATGGAAGCAACCAGGGTAGCGTACAAAATGGAACTTACTACTACATCATTACCATCAAGGATATTCAACTAAGCAAACGCGGCGTACTGAGCGTCATCAAATAGCCAAAGGCATGAAGAAAATTTACTTATTAGGCATATTACTATTCTCTACTTTAAGCTTGCTGGCACAAAGCAGAAAGCAGTCAGCTAACTTTCCATTGCTCAAACAATATTTTAATCCTGCGCTTACCGGTTTTGAAGGCTCAGTCATAAACTCCTTATACCGCAGTCAGTGGTCATCAGTAGAAGGGGCGCCCTCCACTTTCTATCTTGCTACCGAGCTCAATGTATCTGATTTAAAAACGTGGAAAGCAAAAGAAAATGATAAAAAAGAGGAAAAGAAAATTGAGCAATCCAGAGCCAAGCATGCATTTGGACTATCATTTATGAAAGATGCATTCGGCCCATATTACGAGCACCAGTTCTACCTCAGCTACAGCTCCAACCTCAAACTTACCCGATCAATCAGTTTGAGAGCAGGTACCAGCCTTACATACAATATGGAAGGGATGGATGCCAGCAAAATGAATCTGGAGCAAAGTAACGATCCCTTCGTACTGCAATACATGCAAAATACCAAAAACGGGCGCATGGATATCAATCTGGGCTTAATGCTGGCAGGAGAAAATTTTTACCTTGGGTATGCCCTGCATGATGCCACTAAAGGACAAGGAAATCTGGACCAAGAGATGACCTTTATCGTTTATGATTATAAACATATGGTGCAAGCCGGTTACAGGACCCAGCTCTCAGAACAGTTTGGGCTGGTGGTGAATGGCCTTTACCAATACGATCAGAAACGTGGTGGAAGCCCTGAAGGACAACTTAAAGGTGTTTTTCAAAATAAGTTTTGGGTGGGAGCGGGTTACAGACATCAGCTGGCTTATTCTTTTAATCTGGGTTTACGCTTGCAGAAACTACAGCTAGGCTATGCATTTGAAATCCCTACTGGAGAAGCGCGGCTAATTATGCAAACCAACGAATTGACACTTAGCTACCAGCTGGTAGGTAGGGGAGATCACCGTTTGGGCAAAAGCTTAACCATCTGGTAAAGAAAAACCGTGGCTTCTGACGACGCTTAGGTCCTCTCAAAAAGACCATAAATTCGTTGAAGTCCTTCCGCTTATTTGAAGAACTTTAAAACTAAGTGAAGTGCCAGTTGACCATCTTCAGACTCGCCGCTTAGCAAACTTTTGAAAGCTATGCGCTCTGAGGCACTCATCTCAGACTGAAATACTATATCCTGTTTATCAAACTTTTTCGCACCCATCTGCCAGCCTGGGAATGACCTTTTGCTGATTGGAGCATTACTTACCATAAGTGCATGCTTATGCCTTTTGTCTAATTTGATTGTATCATAAAGTGAGGCGATGTTTTTGTAATCGCCCTCTAAATATTGCAAGAAGTGTGTGTCAGAATACAGCAGTACTCCGGTTACATCTTTCTCTTTGTTATTCTTTTTACAAGAAGCTAATATTTTTTGAATTTCATCTTCAGTACAAATCGGTGCTCTCAGGCTGACATAAACTAATTGTGCTAACATATTGCTATAATTTTATACGTAATATTAATATAATGCAAATATGTATAAAATTTGTTTAATTATTTATCATGATAGTGAAACAAAAATATCTCAAGGGTGAAAACAAGTGTGAGTATTGTTCAAAAAAACTAATATGTTCTGCTGAAATACAGTGAATAAAATTGACTCACCTTCGTTTTACCAGTATTCAGCTATTTTCTTATTGGTAAAGGATACAGGATATAAAGTAATTTTTCATATGAAATTGTACCTAAGCCAGAATAGCAGTGAACAAGAATCATTACTTTTACCAGCAAATTGTAAAGTTAGCTTTACAATTTTTTAATTTTTATAAGCTATTTACATGCTGAGGTTCCATACCTGTACTTATGGAAATCATTTTTTGAGTCAAAAGTATTTGAAGTAGGAGCTAGTCATCACTCTCTAATTTTTTTAAATTTCATTTACATAAGAGCATGTTCAATCCTGAGCTCTTGTTAGAAGTTACTGTCATTTAAGAATTATCACACATAATATTGCATAACCATGGCCAAATCCAAAAAGAAAGCTAAATCAAAAGACGAGCTTACTAAAAGTAATCCGACTGCGCATTATTGTTCCATGCCCCCTACGCCTACCAGGGTTTTTGAACTTGAAGTCAATCCGTTTAGAGCCTCGGCGATTATTATTACTGATAATAAATGGGTGAATGGTACGGTGATTCATTACTACTTTTTTGATCAGGAAGAAGATGGTGAATTCATATTTACGCCGGGAGGGGAGCGTATCTGGAGAAGTTGGGTGGGCCCTGAAGATCAGCAGAATGTGGTCAGGGAGGCTTTCAAAAAGTGGAAAGAAATCTGCATTGGCCTGGAGTTTCAGGAGGTAGATAATCGTGAAGATGCTGAGGTAAGAATTGGTTTCATGCAAGGGGATGGGGCATGGTCATACCTGGGTACCTATGTGCTCAATATTGGAGCAGGTCAGCGAACCATGAATTTTGGCTGGAATTTATCGGGTCAGGATGGGCTGGACACGGCGCTACATGAAATTGGACATACACTAGGGCTACCACATGAGCACCAGAATCCTAATGCTGGAATCATTTGGGATGAAGAGGCAGTGTATGCTGCGCTTGCCCAGCCGCCCAATAATTGGTCAAGGGATAAAACTTATCATAATATCATCCGCAAGCTTGATCCCGATACGGTGCAGGGTTCAAACTGGGACCCCAATTCTATTATGCACTACCCCTTCGGACCTGGCCTGATTCTTCAGCCCGAAATTTATGGTGAAGAAGGAATATTTCCGGCACCTGGTCTATCTGAGCGAGATATTCAATGGGTCAAAACCTTTTATCCTCCTCTGGAAAAAGAGCTGGAAGAGCTCAAACCTTTCCGTTCCAAAAAACTCAGTATCAAAGCTGGAGATCAGATAGACTATGTCATTATCCCCAAAACTTCGCGTACCTACAGCATACGCACATTCGGTGAGTCAGATACCATTCTGGTGCTTTTTGAAGATGATGGAGGCGAATGGCGTTACCGGGGTGCTGATGATGATAGCGGGAAGGATTATAATGCACACCTACGCTACCGGCTTATCAAAGGTCGCCGTTATGTACTGAGGGCAAGGCTTTATTACCAGCACCTGGAAGGTAATTTTGCGATTATGATGTGGTGACAGGTATGAAGTTTAAAGTTAAAGGTTAAAAACCTTGTACATTGTTCATGCCTAAGCCTGAATAGAATAGAGTAGGTGTAATTGGTAGAAAAATTTTGGGAGAGGTTTTAAACCTTTGCTTATAAGACTGCTCTAAGTTCCAGAAACGAAAACAAATACAATCATGAAAACAAAAATAATAGCATTCGCTTTTGGAATATTGATAAGTACCACCGCATTCGCACAGAGAGAAGGCAGGTCTCCTGAGGATAGAGCTGAAAAGATGACAGCCCATTTGACTGAAAAGTTAAGCCTTACAGAAGAGCAGGCTGAAGGGATGGAAGCGCTTTTTCTCAAAAACATGAAAGAAGGCAGAGAAAAAGCGGAACAGGCTTCAGGCAGGGAAGAGAGAATGGCTTTAAGAGAAGAACAGCAGACGGCAATGGAAGATGAACTAAAGTCCCTACTGTCAGAAGAACAATTCAACGAGTACCTCACAATCAAAGAAGATTTGCATGAGCGTCGCGGAAATAACCGAGGCAGAGGTAGAAAAGATAGTTAAGATTCCCCTATTTATATATCTCTACATGAGTTACCGCTACGGTGGTAACTCATTTTTTATTCAAGCCAGTCTGTCCAGCTACCTTTATGTGTATGCTGTCTCAAGGCTTGCCTGAGTAAGTTCATATACTTTTTGCGAGGAATCTCTTCGGCACCCATACTTTCTAAGTGGGGCGTATGTACCTGACTATCAATGAGGCTAAAATTTCTTTTTTGAAGCTCCCAGGCCAGGGTAATAAATCCGGTTTTGGAAGCATTGCTAAGCTTGCTAAACATAGATTCTCCAAAAAATATGCTACCTAAAGAAACGCCATACAAGCCGCCAACCAGTCTGTCTTCCTGCCATACTTCTACGGAATGGGCGTACCCCAATGTATGAAGATAACAGTAGGCTTCCAGCATTTCGTCGGTAATCCACGTACCTATCTGACCACTGCGTCTTGTCTGTTGACAGTTTCTGATCACAGAAGAAAAATCGGTGTCAAATGTCACTCCAAACTTTTTTTGGTTAAAAATTGGCCTCATGCTTTTAGCCACTTTCAGTTTTTTGGGAAACATAACAAAGCGAGGGTCAGGAGCATGCCAGATGATTGGCTGCCCTATGTCATACCAGGGGAAAATCCCCGAACGATAAGCCAAGAGTAGTCTCTCGGGTGATAGATCCCCTCCCAAAGCCAGGCCTCCCCACTCTTCAGCTTCTTCTACGTGAGGGAAGCACAGTTCATTACCAAGCCAGTAAAGCATAAATTAACGTTAACGCTCTTCTATGATGAAATAATATATTAGGAAGACTGTGTCGCTATCAACTTGTTAAACGTTTCCAGGGCTTTTCCGGATGCAAGTGATTCACGAGCGGCAGCAATACTGTCTTGCAGGCTGAGCCCGAGTTTACCGCAGTGAATAGCCATGGCAGCATTTGCGAGTACAGCTTCATTTTGCGCTTTGGTACCTTTACCTTCCAGAATGTTTGTAAAAATACGTGCCGCATCCTCTATAGATTCGCCTCCATGCAATGCCTCCGCTTTGTGCGTTGAAAAGCCCAGGTCTTCCGGCTGTAAAACCTGCTCCTGATCATTGGTAATCATTTTGAAAGGCCCGGTGAGAGAAATCTCATCATAACCATCCAGAGAGTGGAGGATCACAAACTTTTTATCCGTTTTTTGATAGAGATACGCATACAGGCGAGCCAGTTCCAGACTGAACACACCTACCAGTTGTCTTTTGGGAAAGGAAGGGTTAACCATAGGTCCCAGCATGTTGAAGAAGGTTTTCATACCCAGTTCACGGCGTACGGGGCCTACATTTTTCATGGCAGGATGAAACAGGGGCGCGTGCAAAAAGCAGATGTTAGCTTCTGCCAAGCTCTTTTTCAGCTGATCAGAATCATTGGTAAATTCATAACCAAAGTGAGTAATCAGGTCTGAGGAACCACTTACTGAAGAAACACCTTTGTTACCGTGTTTGGCTACTGGCTGTCCAGCCCCTGCAACTACAAAAGAGGCGGTGGTAGAAATATTGAAAGTGTCTTTACCATCGCCACCGGTACCGCAGAGGTCAATCGCATCGTACTCTTCGATGTGAAGGGGCACACAAAGCTCCAGCATCGCATCCCTAAATCCTTCCAGCTCTTCTACCGTAATGCTTCGCATCAGAAAAACAGTGAGAAAAGCAGCCATCTGGCTTTGGTTGTATTCTCCCTGCGCCAGCTTGGTGAGGATTAGCTGTGCTGTATCTTTGTCTAAAGATTTATATTCTATAAGTTTATTGAGGATGTCTTTCATAGGTTGAATTGCTGAATGATTAAATGGCTATATGACCAAATTGTCAAATGGTTGAATTACTGACTTGCTTTGGAGCTAATGAGTGAATTGTTATATCATTAAATGATTATCGGCTAAATGGCTAAATCTCATTTGTGTATTTGATGAGGGTATTGATGGCTTTGGGTAACTTTTTGAGTTCCTGAAAGATATAATCATAAGTTTCATGTGTCAACAACTTTCTTTCTTTGGCTTTCTTATTCCAGTCCAGGCATTCGTAATTAGAACCGGCTGCATAGCGGTAGAAACGAATTTTGTCTTTTTACCAAACCTGCCAGATCCTTCCGCAATGTAAGCTGAAACAGAATCAATTACCCTGACAAACTGCTGTCCAAGAGTATTACGACTGAAATTATCCCAGCGAAGTACGATTTTCCAGACTTTATTGCTCAAATGGTAGGCAATCTGATAAGCCTCAAGATCATTCAAACTCAAATATTTCTTTTCCATGATCCTGCCGTTTAGCAGTTTAATCCTTTAATGAGTTAACCAGTTTTTGATCATTAGCTTACCGTGTTCCGTGAGTATGGACTCTGGATGAAACTGCACACCATGCACATCAAAAGATTTATGGCGCAGACCCATTACTTCACCTTTCGGATCCAGAGCTGTGATGATCAAATCTTCAGGAACAGAAGCGGTCTCTACAGCCCAGCTGTGGTAGCGGCATACGTTGAATTCCTGAGGCACACCTTCAAAGAGATATTCATCTTGGTCTTGTAATGTAACCTTATCGGCATAGCCATGGAGTACCGTAGGCATATTGTAGAGTCTGGCTTGAAAAGCCTCTGCTATGCCCTGATGGCCCAGGCATACGCCCAGGATACTTTTTTCAGGCGCGTACTTTTTGATTACATCCATCATAATGCCTGCTTCTTCGGGAATACCGGGACCGGGAGAAAGGAGTATCTTATCATACTTTCCTACTTCCTCCAGACTGATCTTATCATTTCGGATTACGTCCATCTGCTCGCCATAACCCAGCTCCCGCAGGATATGCACCAGGTTATAGGTGAATGAATCATAATTATCTAGAACTAGTATTTTCATGAGTGAATTGCAAATTGCATATTAAAGATTCAAAATTAATTAGTGTTCTCTTAAGTATTTCATAAAACCAGAAAGCTGTCGCAATATTTCTAATAATTAACTTTTTAAAGATTCATATTTTTCAGCTTCAAGAAGTCCTGTATGGTTTAGAATGAACAACTGGCTTCTTAATTCTCCGGCTGAACCTTTTGCGTAGCGAAGAAATCTTACAAATTCTTTATTACTTCCATATTCATATCCTTCGGCAATATTGCTGGAAATAGAGATAGCAGCACTCTTAATTTGATCTTTCATACTGAAATCCTGCTTTAGTTTGCCTTCTTCAGCAATTTGATAGATATCCAATGCCAAAGCAGCAGCATGCTTCCAGATAGGTAAATCTTCAAACTGCTCTATCTTCCCCATCATCTGTAATTTGGAATCTGCAATTTTTAATTTGATATATCTTCCGCGACATCAAGCGCTCTTCTTAGGGCAGCGAGTTTGTTGTTGACTTCCTGCAGTTCACTTTCTACCACCGACTTAGCCACTACACCTGCACCCGCCTGATAATACAAAGTATTGTTCTGGCTGATGAATGACCTGATCATGATAGCATGGTTAAACTGTGCAGTATGATGCTCACTGCCAAAACCTAAAAAGCCAATGGCTCCACCATAATATCCTCTTTTGGTGCTTTCATATTTGTTGATCAACTGCATCGCCATATGTTTCGGTGCTCCGGACAAGGTGCCTGCCGGAAAAGTATCGGCTACTACCTGAATGGGAGATGTCTCTGGCGCCAGCTTGCTGGTAACTTTAGATACCAAGTGGATAACATGCGAAAAATACTGTACCTCCTTGAAAGTTTCTACAGTGACTTCATCGCCATGTCTGCTCAGGTCATTACGAGCCAGGTCTACCAGCATTACATGTTCGGAGTTCTCTTTCGGGTCGTCAATAAGCTTTTTCGCTAACTCAGCATCCGCTGCATCATTACCGGTACGCTTAAACGTTCCGGCGATGGGATAGATACTGGCTTCACCTTCTTTGATGACGATCTGTGCTTCCGGTGAAGAACCGAAGATTTTGTAGCTGCCATAGTCAAAATAAAAGAGGTATGGAGATGGGTTAATAGAGCGCAGTGCGCGGTACACATTGAATTCGTCACCCTTAAATTGGTTCTGGAATCTGCGTGAAAGCACAATCTGAAATACATCTCCCCGAAAGCAATGCGCTTGTCCTTTGCGGATAATATCCAGAAATTCCTCATCAGAGTAGTTGCTGCTTTCTTCTCCCTGTCGCTGGAAGCGGTAGGTGGGGATATTGCGGTTATTGATGAGAGAGATTAGATCAGCCAGCTTATCATGAGAAGCTTCCTCCCCCGATACTTCATGATGGAAGGCATACAGCTCATTCCGGAAATGATCAATAGCGATGACGTAGCGGTATACCGCATAGTGGATCTCCGGTATTCCGTAATCTTTTTCAGTATCGGCATCCATCTCTATATCTTCGTAATACTGAACGGCATCATATCCCATATAACCAAACATGCCATTGGTGCTGAATTTATACGGATGATCTTCAGCCTTGAAAGAAGCCGCAAACTGGCTTAGCATTTCAATAATGTCCTGCTTCTTCTCGGTTTTGGTCTCAGTAGAAGTACCATCCGGGAATTTTTGGCGTACTACTTTATTTTTTACTGAAAAGGAAGCGATAGGACTACAGCAGATAAAGGAAAAACTATTGTCGCTGCTGTGATAGTCCGAGCTTTCCAGCAGGATAGGGTTATCATAGCGGTCACGAATTTTCAAATAAATATTGACCGGTGTAATGGTGTCTGCGAGCATTCGGCGGTGCTCACTCACCAGATGAAAAGCGTGCTTGCTTGGTTTTGTCTGCATTGGTTCTCTGTTTAAAATAAAAAAGCCTACTGAGCGAACAGTAGGCTTATGAATCATGCTTTATGGATAAAGACATTAAATAACTAGCCGTTCGCGACAAAATGAATTGCGCGCCACCACCAGTTAGTTTTTACATATGTCTTGCTAATTCTTACCATGTGCGACAAATATAAAGTCCTATCTTTATTTTTCAAACGGAGTTTATCAAATTGTGCATAAAATACAGACGATGTGATTTTATAAGCCAAAGCGCGCTTAAATAGCAAATATTATCCGGGCAAAAAAATACTGCCCGAAATGACCACAAATTTATATAAATAGTATGGAGACGCTGGCAGAAGAATACCAGACACTGAGTAAGAGAAATACTGCTCTGAGCAGATATAATAAACAGCTTATTTACTGGATGCGAATTTTAGGTTTTCTGCTCTTACTTGCACTTGCCTATATCATTTACATAGAATATTACCCTCCATTTTTCGGCAGGTGGCCAGAATTAACCGAGCGTTATAAAAATCTCCAGCTTGAAAATGAAAAACTTAAGGCTGAGACTGATAGCCTGAACCGTGTAAATAATCTGCTGGTAGAGATTTCGCCCTATTATACCGGCGTCTTTTTTGAGGTACAAATCGGAGCTTTTGAAAATTTTGACCTAGAAAAATATAAGGAGGGACTGGCAAAACTTAACATAGATTATAGTGGCGAACTGGATCAGTATACCTTAGGAAAATTTCGTGAGCTGGAAATTGCCCAGGATTTTGCCCAGGATATACGTAAGATGGGAATACAGGATGCTTTCATTGTTGCCAAAGTTGATGGCGAAAGGGTTACCGTAAAAGAAGCCCAGCTTGAAGCAGAACGATTGAGGGAGGGTGATGAAAGTTGAAAAAATACCCAACTTGAGTCTGGAGGGTTTTACTAACCCCCTTTATGACAGGTTTTGAGCTGCTAAACCATCGCAACAATCCACTGTTAACTCCGGCATTCACCGAAGCCCCTCACAAAAGCAAGGGGTGAGGCCCGGTTTTGATGGTAAGCTTCACTCGGTATTTATCTAAGTGTTGGAGTTAGAAAACGAGTCCAGAACCCAAGCGGGTAATCTTTAATTTTTTTGAAAGAACGTTCTAAGCCTTTTTACAATTAAACCAGCAATAAGGTTCAAAGCTTTTGAATTTTTATGAAGTTACAAATATAAAAACTCTTGTCGTGTTTTGTAATTAAATCAAGGCTTCTTTCCTACACCTGTTATACCAAAATTTTTTATAAAAAAAACCATTCCTATTTTTACGACCTTGAATACACATAGAATTTTTTATCCTTCTATATGTGGTATAATTTAGCTTATTTGATATCGTTTCAAAGATATTATGAACACAGTCAGAGCGTTTCTATTACAACTACTCAATCAAATTTCTTACTGGATCAGGAATGCTATTTCATGGCTTCACGCCTGGTACGTACGGGCCTCTTGGCAAGAGAGAGGAATAGTCGGTGGCGGTGGCCTTCTCCTTATTTTCCTACTGGTATGGGGCGGCTCATTGTTCTCAGATGAAGACTTCCAGGGGACCGAAGAGGTAGATGAGGCTTTCAGTGCGTATATCTCAGGCTATACTGCCGGAATAATCTCTTCAGAGTCATCCATACGTATAAAATTTAACCAGGCCCTTGCTGACTCTAGCCAGCTGGGTAAAAAAGTTGATGAGGAATACTTTTCTTTTAACCCTTCTATCAAAGGAGAAACGTATTGGCTGGATAGGAGTACGCTTGAATTTATGCCTGAACAAAGACTGCGTTCAGGACAAAAATATCAGGTAAAGTTTGCTTTGGAAGAACTAATAGAAGTGCCCGACGAACTTGAAAGTTTTGAGTATGCTCTTCGTACCATGCAGCAAAATTATGCGGTGGAGTTAAATGGTCTTACATACGAGGATCGTGAAGACCTTGCCAAACCCGTACTGGAAGGAAGGTTGTTAACAGCAGATGTAGCGGATGCCTCATCTGTGGAAAAAATGCTGACAGCTATGCAGGATGAAAATACCCTGGAAATAGACTGGCAGCATAATGCCCTCACTCACCAATTTACAGTGCGAAATATCAGCAGATTAAGTGGAGACGTTAATATCCTTTTGCAAAGTAATGGAGAGCTCATTTCTGTAAACAAGAGCGATGAGATAGAGATACCTGTACCTTCATTAGGTCGCTTTTCACTTATCGGACATACAGTAACAGAAGAGCCAGAGCAATATGTGGAACTGCGTTTTTCAGACCCTTTACAGGAGAATCAAGACCTGGAAGGGCTTATTCAGATACGACAATCCGGTGAAGGTAACCCACGACTTATCATAGACAATAATATTTTGCGGGTATATCCTCCTGAAGCTATGAGTGGGCGCTATACGCTGGTGGTTAATGAGGGCATTAAAAATAGTAAAGGCGAACGCCTGGAGCAAACTACAGAAGTGGATGTCCTCTTTGAGCCTATCAAACCCGGCGTTCGTTTCGTCAACAAAGGAGTGATCCTGCCTTCTACCGATGGCATGATGCTTCCCTTTGAGGCTGCTAATCTGCGGGAAATTGATGTGACCATTGTGAAAATTTTTGAAGATAATCTCAATCAGTTTTTTCAGGTCAACCAATACGATGGAGAGCAGGAAATCCGCAGGGTAGCCCGTCCGGTAGCCCAGAAAAAAGTGCCGCTCAACGCCTCCGGTGCTACTGACCTCAGTAAGTGGAACCGCTTTACGCTGGATCTTAGGGAGATCATTGAGACAGATCCCGGTGCTTTGTATCAGGTCGTTTTAAGTTTTAGACTAAGCCAGTCACTTTATAGCTGTAACACAGCAGATGCTGAAGAAAATGATCTGACGGACTATGACCTTTCCGAAGACTGGGACGACCCTTCCAAAATTTACTGGGATGCTTATAATCAGTATTATTATGCCCCTAACTACAATTGGGAAGAAAGAGACAATCCCTGCTCACCATCCTACTACGGGTTTCGCCGCAGTGCCAAGACCAAGCTGTTGGCATCTGACCTGGGGCTTATTGCCAAGCGGGGAGAAAACGATCTGCTTTATATTGCTGTCACCGATCTGCGTTCTGCCGAACCCCTCTCGGGAGTAGATATAAATGTATACGACTTTCAGCAACGCCTGATCACTGAGGCCTCAACTGACGGAGATGGAGAAGCTTTAATTGAAACTGATCGTCGTCCCTACCTACTGGTAGCTTCCGATGGGAGGCAGCGGGGCTATCTACGTGTGGATGATGGTAGCTCTCTGTCTCTCAGTAGCTTTGAAGTATCCGGACAGGAAGTCCGCAATGGCCTGAAGGGCTTTATCTATGGTGACAGGGGCGTATGGCGCCCCGGTGATTCACTGCATATTAACTTTATACTGGAAGATAAAGCCCAAACTTTACCTGCCAACCATCCGGTCATTTTTCAACTGGAAAATCCACGTGGGCAGATGGTACAACGCATCGTAAGGACTAATGCAATAGGAAACATTTACAATTTCAGCACGGCTACCGAAGCAGATGCCCTTACCGGAAACTGGACTGCCAATGTACAGGTAGGAGGGGCCTCCTTCACCAAAAATTTGCGTGTAGAGACCGTTCGTCCTAATCGACTGAAAATTGATCTGGACTTCCGAACGGATAGGTTCGTCGCCCGTAATCCGAATCCCAGTGGACAGTTGAATGTAAGCTGGCTCAGCGGAGCAAATGCCCGCAACTTACGGGCTGAGTTTGAGATGCAACTTAGCCCCGGACAAACTGACTTTGAAGGTTTCCCCAACTACACTTTTGAGGATGAAGCCAGAGATTTTTCAGATGAACGTCGCGAAGTATTTGATGGCAGGGTAGATGAGAATGGCCGTACCAGCTTTGACGTAGACCTGGATTTGGAGCAGGAAGTACCGGGCGTACTGAATGCCACTTTCTTCGGCAGAGTCTATGAAGAAGGAGGAAATTTCAGTATTGACCGCTTTACGCTGCCCTATTACCCTTATTCTTCTTTTGTTGGCCTGGATGTACCTGAAGGTGAAAGTATGGGTGGTGCATTGCTTACCGGAGAATCTCATCAGGTGAGCCTGGTCGTAGTAGACGAAAGAGGAGAACTGCTCAACCGCCGTGAACTGGACATGTCATTATACAAACTGGACTGGCGCTGGTGGTGGGAGCAATCAGAAGATTACATAGCCAATTACGTAGGAAATGAATACCATGAGCCTGTTTTACAGGAGACGATTTCTGTTGACAATGGAAAAACAAACTGGAGCTTTAGCGTAAATGAAGAAGCCTGGGGGCGATATTACCTACGGGCCTGTGATACTGAGTCAGGCCATTGCACCGGAGAAGTCGTTTATCTGGACTGGCCGGAATATGCCGGTCGCGATGGGCGCAATGCACCTCAGGCAGCCGCCATGTTAAGTTTTTCGGCAGACAAAGTAAGCTACGAAGTAGGAGAAGAAGCCACTGTAAACATTCCTGCCAAAGGTGAAGGGAGAGCGCTGGTCAGCATAGAAAATGGAACAGAGGTACTGGAATCTTACTGGGTAGAAATGGAAGAAGAAGGAGAGACTCCTTTTATCTTTGAGATCACAGAAAAGATGACGCCCAATATCTATGTGCATGTGTCACTGCTACAGCCTCATGCGCAGACTGTCAATGACCTGCCAATCCGTATGTACGGCATTATTCCTTTGGAAGTCAGTAATCCGGAAACATTGCTGGAGCCGGTGATTAGCATGCCGGAAAAAGTGGAACCCGAAGGTGAAATGATCATCACGGTCACGGAAGCCAATGAAAAGCCTATGGCCTATACTATCGCAATGGTAGATGAAGGTCTGCTGGACCTCACCAATTTTAAGACTCCCGCTCCTCATGATTACTTCTACGCGCGCGAAGCTTTAGGTGTCAAAACCTGGGACATGTACGAGTATGTGATCGGCGCTTATGGGGGAGAACTGGAGAGAATTCTGTCTATCGGAGGGGATGAAGCTGCTCGGGGAGAAGGAAGCCGTCGTGCTAACCGCTTTGACCCGGTGGTAAAATTCCTGGGCCCTTTCTTTCTGGAAGATGGAGAGGAAAATATTCACACCATTCGCATGCCTAACTACGTAGGTTCTGTCCGTACGATGGTTGTAGCTGCTAATGAAGGAGCTTACGGCCATACCGAGCAAAGTACACCGGTAAGCAAGCCACTGATGGTGCTGGGCACCATGCCCAGAACTTTGAGTCCCGGAGAGCGTCTTCAGCTACCCGTAGACGTATTTGCAATGGATAATTCGGTTAAGAGTGTAAGGGTAAGCGTGAGTACCGGTAATTTGATGAGCCTGCAGGGTAAACGTTCAGAAGAGATGTTTTTTGCCAATCCCGGTGATCGTATCTTAGATTTTAATTTGCAGGTGTCTGAGCAGGTAGGAACAGGGACTGTAGAAATTAATGCGGCTGCCGGGCCGGTTAGGGCAGGTTATAATGTAGAGATAGATGTGCGCAATCCTAATCCTCCAGTTACTACAGCCCTGAGTTCTTTGCTGAGCGCAGGTAGTAACTGGGAAGCCAGCTTTGAAGCCATCGGCATGTCCGGTACCAATGAGGCTGTCATAGAACTTTCTGATATACCTCCCCTTAATCTTGGCAGGCGCCTGGAGTATCTCATCAGCTATCCGCACGGCTGTGTAGAGCAAACCATTTCGGCGGCCTTTCCCCAATTGTATCTGAGTAATGTGCAGGAATTATCAGCGGAAGAACAGGCAAGAGTTGAAACACACATTAAGCAGGCGATCAGGCAGTTAAGTGCATTCCGAACGAATGAGGGCGCTTTTGCTTACTGGCCTGGCTCCAATGATGCTGATGAGTGGAGCACCAGCTATGCTGGACACTTCTTACTGGAAGCGCAGCAGAAAGGGTATTTTGTTCCCGCCGGACTGATTCAGTCATGGATGGTTTACCAAAAAAGAAGAGCTACCCAATGGGGAAGAAGCCAGCAGTATGCCCGTGAAGATCTGATACAGGCTTATCGCCTCTACACGCTGGCCCTAGCCGGACAGGAAGAACAGGGAGCTATGAATCGTATGAGAGAACTTAGTGGCCTGAGTCTGGCTGCTCAGTGGAGACTTGCTACTGCCTATGCCTTGTTAGAACAGAATGATGTTGCTGAATCCCTCATTTCTGGTTTGAGCAATGAGGTGCAAAGCTATGAAGAAACAGCAGGTACTTACGGCTCTGCCCTGAGAGATGAAGCTATGATCCTGGAGACTTTAGCACTGATGAACCAGAGAGAAAAAGGGTTGGCGCTGTTCCGCCGTATCTCTTCTGCATTAAGCAATGATGACAACTGGATGAGCACCCAGACCACAGCCTTTGCCCTTATGGCTACTACCAAATTTGCTGAGAACATGGAACTGGGAGAAGGCATCAACGCCAGTATTGAGATTGACGGTCAACCTGCGATTAATTTGCAGTCGGAGCTATCGGTAGTGCAGCGGCCTATTGCCATGAACGGAAGAAGTGAGCACAATGTGAAAGTAGTCAATCAGGGTGAGGGGGAATTATACGCGAGAGTTATCCTCAGAGGCAGGCCCGCCCTTGGCAATGAAACAATGCTGAGTAATGGCTTGCAGATGAAAATGGTTTACAAAGGAATCAACGGTGAAGCTCTAGAAATTGAGGACATCAAGCAGGGAACTGACTTCGTAGCTGAAGTAATGGTGCATAATCCCGGTACAAATGGTGATATTCAGCAGTTAGCTTTATCGCATATCGTGCCTTCAGGCTGGGAGATATTGAATACCCGCCTGCTGGATATGGAGCAGTTTAACCAACAGTCCGCCTATGACTATCAGGATATCCGCGATGACCGTGTATATACTTATTTTGATCTGGCTGCCGGAGAACGTAAAACTTTCCGAATCATGTTGAATGCCAGCTACGAAGGCCGTTTCTACCAACCCAGTATTTACTGCGAAGCTATGTATGACAATACCATCAATGCTGGTTTGGAAGGAATGTGGGTAGAGGTAAGTGAGCCATAAGCTATTGCTTGAAAAGTAAAAAAGCGGCACAATTTAATAAATTATGCCGCTTTGTATTAAGAGGAAAAAGTACAAAGTTCTAAATACCCAGAATCTTGGCATTCACTCCAAATATGGTATGTACGTCAATTGTATAATCAGAACTGAGTGCTTCATCAGTTACTACTTCTGTGATCAAAGAGAATTCATCTTGTTTAATGTATTCTTTCAGATCAATACCCGTGGTTTCTAAAGCAAGCATATTTCCTGAGATGGAAGATACATCCTCATGCCAGGCGATCTTTTCTTTGGGTAAACCCTCAGCCTCTATGTAAATGTCAATAGTTTTCAGGAAGCTGAAATCTGCATCATTAGGCGTCTGAATTGTCAACTCTAATGTTTTTAACCTTATCTCTTCTACTAAATCTTTTCGCGTATCATTTACCCCAAAAGTAGATTCTGAGTTAGTTTTTACATCTGGTGTGAAAATGTCCAGCGGTAGATTAAGCCCGGTAGTTGAAGGAATGGTTATGGAAGTGTCATAGTCCATATTAAACTTGGTAAGCTCATCTACCTGTTCACAGGCGGTAAAAACAAAAAATAATAAAATTAGAGAATATACATTTCTTTTCATAAGACTCATCTTTTTTGATTCCATGAGCTATGCACAAAAGCTATGCAATCGCTATAAGTTTCTAGCAATGAACATGTATGAAAAGGCAGTGAATATTACTTTTTATAGTTTTTCTCAGAAAATTTAGTTAGAAAAAAGAGAGTGTATCTGCTGGAATTTGATAAAAATAAGCGATACTACAGCGCTGCTAACTGTTCCTCAAGTGCTTTGATCTTAGCTTCGGCATCTGCCTGCTTTTTACGTTCCATAGCCACTACCTTTTCCGGAGCATTCTGGACAAAGCGCTCATTACTCAACTTTTTGTTCACTGATGCCAGAAAGCCCCGGTTGTATTCCAGTTCTTTTTCCATCCTTTCTCTTTCCTGCTCTGCATCTACGGCACCACCAAGCGGCACAAAGCATTCATTTGGTTTTCCCTGAGGGGTATTGACCATAAAACTGGCGGCACCTTCAATTTTATCATCGGTAAAACTGATGCTTTCTACATTTGCCAACTTTTGGATAATGCTGCCAAACTGATCAAAAGTCTCTTTAGAATCGGTACGAACGCTGAGTTCCAGAGGCTGTTTGTTTGCAATACCACGACTGCTTCTTACATTACGCAGATTACTGATGATATCAATGGCTACCTGACCATTGCTGACTAATGTTTGATCAGCGTCAAGGCGGCTCTCGGAAGTATCTGCTTCCGGCCAGGGGGCTACAATTAGATAGTCGTTTTCTGTACGTACTTTGATCTCATGCCAGATTTCTTCAGTTAGGAAAGGCATAAAAGGATGCAGTATTTTCATCATCTTCTCAAAGAAACGGATGGTAGCATCATAGGTCATCTGATCTATCTGCCTGTCTTCGGGCTTGATCATTTCCAGGTACCATGAACAGAAGTCAGTCCATGCCAGCTTATACACTACCTGCAAAGCATCTGAGATTCGGAATTTGGAGAAATGATCTTCCAGTTCTATCAGTGCCTGATTATATTTGGCTTCAAACCAGGCGATCGCTGTGCTATTTTGCTCATTGGTTCGCTCACCTTCTACTTCCCAGCCTTTTACCAGACGGAAAGCATTCCATATTTTGTTGGCAAAATTACGGCCTTGCTCACAGAGTTTGATATCAAACAATAGGTCATTGCCTGCCGGTGAGCTAAACAACATTCCGGTACGGACTCCATCCGCGCCATAGTCTTTGATCAGTTCCAGCGGATCAGGTGAGTTGCCCAGGGATTTGGACATTTTGCGGCCCAGCTTATCTCTCACTATCCCGGTCAGGTACACATTGCGGAAAGGCTTTTCCTGACGGTATTCGTAGCCATAAATGATCATGCGGGCTACCCAGAAGAAAAGAATTTCCGGTGCAGTCACCAGGTCATTGGTAGGATAATAGTAATTGATGTCCTCATTATCGGGATTACGGATACCGTCAAAAACTGTGATAGGCCAGAGGCCGGAAGAAAACCAGGTGTCCAGCACATCTTCGTCCTGGCGCAAGTCTTCTGAAGTCAAGGAGGAATCGCCACTTTGTTCCTGCGCCAGCTTCAGCGCTTCTTCTGGTGTTTCAGCCACTACCAATTCACCATCAGGAAGATAATAAGCAGGGATGCGCTGTCCCCACCACAGCTGACGGGAGATACACCAGTCGCGCACATTTTCCATCCAGGAGCGGTACATGTTCTTGAACTTGGGGGGGTGTAGCTGCACATCATCATTTAGTACGTGCTCCAGCGCGGGTTTGGTGAGTTCTTTCATCGCCACAAACCACTGCTCAGATAGTCGGGGTTCCACCACAGCATCGGTTCTTTCGGAGAAGCCTACACTATTTTTGTAATCTTCTACTTTTTCCAGCTGGCCCAGCTTGTCAATTTCTTTGGCAATCTTTTTTCTGACGATGAAGCGATCTTCTCCTACGAAAAACTGCGCAGCGTCGCTCATGCTACCATCCTCGTTCATCACATCCAGTGTCTCCAGCTTGTGCTTAATGCCCAGCTCATAGTCGTTGGGGTCGTGGGCCGGCGTAACCTTCAGGCAGCCGGTACCAAACTCCATGCTCACATACTCATCTTCAATTACCGGCACAGCGCGATTGACCAGCGGAACAATTACTCTTTTTCCTCTCAGATGACGATAACGTTCGTCTTCAGGATTAATACAGACCGCAGTATCTCCCAGTATCGTTTCCGGGCGGGTAGTAGCGATGATGACAAACTTATCTTCACCCTCAATCTGATATTTTACATAGTAAAGCTTGGAGTTTACATCCTTATGAATCACTTCGTCATCGGCCAGGGCGGTCTTTCCCTGTGGGTCCCAGTTGATCATGCGATAGCCACGGTAGATGTAACCTTTATTATAGAAATCTACAAAAACCTTGATCACCGATTCCGACATATGGTCTTCCATCGTGAAGCGGGTGCGGTCCCAGTCGCAGGAAGCTCCCAGCTTTTTCAGCTGCTCAAGAATAATCCCGCCATATTTTTCTTTCCACTCCCAGGAATATTGAAGAAATTCTTCACGACTGATGTCATGCTTTTTGATGCCTCTTTCTTTCAGCATAGCCACTACTTTAGCTTCAGTGGCAATAGATGCGTGATCGGTACCCGGCACCCAGCAGGCTTCTTTACCCTCCATACGAGCCTTGCGCACCAGTACATCCTGTATAGTATTGTTGAGCATATGGCCCATATGAAGTACTCCAGTTACATTGGGCGGAGGGATGACGATGGAATATGGTTCTTTATCAGGCTTAGGGGTTGAATGGAAAAATTTCTTGTCCATCCACTGTTGGTACCATTTGTCCTCAACGGCCTGTGGGTTGTATTTGCTAGAGAGCGACATAAATAATTCAGTCTAAAAATGTTAAGCTTTCGCAAAGATAAAAACTTGCTCCGAACTTACTGAATCTTTTGCCGCCTTAAGAAGATTGTTAAAGGGTATTTATGCGTACGAGCTCACAAATTGAGATGTATACTTTGCAAAGGAAAGTGCTGACAGTTAAGAGTAGGTATTTATTTTAGCAATTAAAAATTTAACTATTTGGTCTTTAGTATATATTATTGCTAAATTTAAATAAAAATACTGCAAAATGTATGCTTATTTAGACCAGCCTGTATTTATTCAATTTTTACATTTTTGTATGGTAGGGGTACTGGGAGTGTCTCTGGACTTCTTCATCACCTGGATATTGAAGGAAAAGATGCATTGGCGCAAGTATTTGGCAAATAGTACTGCCTTTATCATAGCTACCAGTATGAATTACGCTCTGAACAGACACTGGACATTTCATAGTAACGATCCACATTTGCTGAAACAGTATCTTTCATTTATGGTCATAGGAGTCATTGGTTTGGGTATCAATAACCTTATCGTGTTCTTTCTGCATGGCAAAAAAGAACATAATTTTTATCTCTCAAAGTTTTTTGCCATCGGCATAGTTGTGCTGTGGAATTTCTTTGCGAATTACGCTTACACCTTCCAGGCTTAGCACTACACTATTTGTACTTTTCCGTTCATTTCCTTTTGGAAACAAGCGTTTGAAGATACTGTCAAGGGTTGAAATCAGTCTATGGATTTCTTATTTTTTATTCCTGTTTTTTGTCTTTATTTTTGATTTCAAATTATGACTTTTGTACTACGAGCAAATTGTTGATAATTAAACCTTTATCTTAAACCTTATGGCAAGCAAGCAGCACAAAGTGCTTGTGGTAGATGACGAACCCGATATCTTAGACCTGCTGGAATATAACCTGGCGAAAGAAGGATATAAGGTAAAGACGGCTACCAATGGAAAAAAAGCGGTAGAAATTGCCGCTAACTTTTTACCAGATTTGATTCTTCTGGATATCATGATGCCCAATCAGGATGGTGTGGAAACTTGCCGGCAATTGCGCGAAAACCCGGAACTCTATAATACTTATATTGTATTCCTAACAGCGCGTTCTGAAGAATACTCAGAGGTGGCAGCCTTTGATACCGGGGCTGATGATTATATTACAAAGCCTATCAAGCCCCGTGCTCTGATGAGCCGTATCAGTGCGATGTTTAGGAGAGAAGCCAAGAAAAAGCAGAAAAGTGATAAAATTACCATCGGCGGACTTACGATTGATAGAACCAGTTATATGGTTACTGTAAATGACGAACAGGTAAGCCTGCCTAAGAAGGAATTTGAACTGCTTTATTTCCTTGCCCAAAATCCTGATAAAGTGCATAGCCGTGATGACCTCTTACAAAATATATGGGGTGCCGACGTATATGTACTTGCCCGCACAGTAGATGTTCATATTCGTAAGGTGCGCGAGAAAGTGGGCAGTCAGTATATCGCCACCGTCAAAGGGGTAGGCTATAAGTTTGGTGTGGAAGAATAGTGATCAAAATTCTATAGTATGTTGGTCAATGCGAGAGGTGTTGCTTTTTTATTAGGTATTTCTATTTCAATCGTCACCACTGCTTTTTTATCATTGGTAGAGGGAGTTAGTTTAACCGCATTAATGGTGGCGCTGATACTTTCTTTTTCCTCTTCCTACATACTTATTAATATTAGCCTGGAATTTTTAATTTTTAGAGAGATCAACAAGATTTATCATGTGCTGGATAAACTTAAACGTAAAGACCTGTCTTTTGTAGGAGAAAGGAAGCGCAAACGAGCTTTAAACCCTCTGAAACAGATCAATGAAGAGATCTTTGAGTATGCTGCCAATAAGCAAAAAGAGATCAACGACCTGAAGAAGATGGAAGAGTTTAGAAGGGAGTTTGTCGCCAACGTATCCCATGAGTTAAAGACGCCTATTTTCGCTGCCCAGGGTTTTGTCCATACGCTACTGGATGGAGCCATGGAAAACAAAAAGGTGCGCTACAAATTTCTGAAAAAAGCGGGAAAAAGCCTGGATGGTCTGGATATGCTGGTGCAAGACCTGCTTACCCTCTCGCAAATGGAAACCGGAGATATTAAAATGAATTATGAGCATTTTGATATTTCTCTGATGGTAAAAGAAGTTTTTGAACAGTTTGAGAGCGAAGCAGAAAAGAAAAATATTGAGATGGTTCTCAGGCAGCAAACCTCTACCTATGTATTTGCCGATCATCAGCGTATCTACCAAGTGCTGGTAAACCTTATCAGCAATGCTATTAAATACACCAAGAAAGACGGGGCAGTAGAAGTATATTTTAAGATAGAAGAGCGTAATGTAGTGGTGTATGTGAAAGACTACGGAAGAGGGATTCCTCCTGAAGACATTGACCGTATTTTTGAGCGTTTTTATAGAGTAGAAAAGAGCCGCTCCAAAAATAAAGGAGGTACCGGCCTGGGGCTTGCGATAGTAAAGCACATCATTGAACTGCATCATTCTAAGGTAAGGGTATCAAGCGAAGTTGATAGAGGGTCTGTTTTCAGTTTTAAGCTTCCGGTAGGGAACAAAGATAAAGTAGAAGAGTACATGGATGTTGAGGATGAAGAGCAGACATAGTAAGCCATGGCTTAATGTTTCTGCGATTTACTGTAACCCTCAGCTCGTATTTTTAGTCATATGGATATGGAATCACGTCAATCATACGCCGCACAGGCTATACAACAATTATATAAAGTTAGCTTCAGTGATCTGATATTATTCGAGAATGACGATTATGTCTTGATCAATAAACCCGCATTTGTGTCCACCCTGGATGATCGTCATGATGATATTAGCATCATCGCAATGGCGCGTGATTATGTGGCAGATGCACAGGTTTGTCATCGACTTGATAAAGAAACTTCAGGAGCACTGCTGATTGCTAAGAACCCGGAAGCTTACCGGTCTGCCTCAATGCAGTTTGAGCATCGTAAGGTCAAAAAGATATACCATGCTGTTTGCGACGGTATTCATGATTACAATGAAATAAAAATTGACCTGCCAATACATGCGACAAGTAAAGGTGTGGTAAAAATCAGTAAAAGAGACGGAAAAGAGGCGCTGACCTACGTAAATACCCTAAAAGCTTACAGGAAACATACCTTGGTAGAATGCCAGCCTGTGACTGGGCGTATGCATCAGATTAGGGTACACTTATCGGCAATGGGAGCTCCTATTAGTGGAGATGAGCAGTATGGTGGTAAGCCCTTTTATTTGTCGGAACTGAAAAAAAATTATAACCTGAAAAAGGATGCCGAAGAGTTGCCTCTGATCAAAAGAGTAGCGCTACATGCCCAAGCGATCAGTTTTGAACTATTAAACAAAGAGAACGTTTCTGTAAAAGCGCCTTACGCTAAAGACTTTGCTGTTGTCCTGAAGCAATTAGAAAAGTTAAGCTAATCTTGAGAAAAGCTAGAGGGCGTGTTGCATTTAATGGAAATACCCGCTACCTTTGTGTTCTTTTTAGAAAAAGGTGTAATAGTATTGGTTTGATGAACCTAAAAATAACATAAAATTGGATATTGTAAGTTATAAAACGGTATCGGCTAACAAGTCAACAGTAGAAAAGAAGTGGCACATCGTTGACGCCGGTGACGCTCCACTGGGCCGTTTGTGCAGTGAAGTGGCTAAAATTTTAAGAGGAAAGCACAAGCCTAGTTTTACGCCTCACGTAGATTGTGGTGACAAAGTAATTATTGTCAATGCTGACAGCCTGCGTTTGACTGGTAAGAAGATAGATGCTAAGGAGTATATCCGCCATACAGGGTATCCCGGAGGTCAGCGTTTTTCTACACCTCGTGAAGAGA
The DNA here is from genome assembly GCF_029504655.1 of Catalinimonas alkaloidigena. Classification (NCBI taxonomy): domain Bacteria; kingdom Pseudomonadati; phylum Bacteroidota; class Cytophagia; order Cytophagales; family Catalimonadaceae; genus Catalinimonas; species Catalinimonas alkaloidigena. The sequence goes on along the minus strand of NZ_JAQFIL010000001.1, from coordinate 4,631,855 downwards.
TGGAAAAATCTTCTACTCGCGTAATTGAAAAGGCCATTAAAGGCATGCTTCCTAAAAACAGTTTGGGAAGAGAAGTATTTAAAAACCTGCATATTTATGAAGGATCAGAGCATCCTCATGAAGCTCAGCAGCCACAAAAACTAGATTTAAGTCACCTATAAGCCTGAATCCCATCTATGGAAGTTATTAATACAATTGGTAGACGCAAAACTTCAGTAGCCAGACTGTACATGCAGCCTGGTAACGGTAAGATTGTAATCAACAAAAAACCTGTAGAACAGTATTTCCCTTCAGAAATTCTGCAAACCATCGTGAAACAGCCCCTCACGCTGACTGAGCAGGATGGGAGCTATGATCTGAAAATCATTGTAAGCGGAGGAGGGGTAAAAGGACAGGCAGAAGCAATTCGTCTGGCTGTGTCACGTGCCTTGGTAAGCAATGATGATGAGCACCGCCCATCACTTAAGAAAGAAGGCTTCCTGACTCGTGACCCTCGTATGGTGGAGCGTAAGAAGTACGGCCGTAGGAAAGCAAGAAGAGCATTCCAGTTCAGTAAACGATAGATATTATTTTAAACTTAATTTTTGTGATTACTCGAGTTTGTGCCCTAACGAGCTCCTAATTGAGTAACTCAACAAAATCAATAGCATGGAAAAATTAGAATATAAAGACTTATTAGATGCTGGTGTTCACTTTGGACACCTTACCCGTAAGTGGAATCCGAAAATCGCTCCCTATGTATTTATGGAGAGAAACGGGATACATATTATAGACCTTAACAAAACATTGGTTTGTCTTGATGATGCAGCCAATGCTATGAAGCAGATTGTAAAATCTGGTCGTAAGGTGATGTTTGTAGCTACCAAAAAGCAAGCGCAAGAGGTAGTATCTGAAGAAGCAAAACGCCTTAGAATGCCTTACGTAACCGACCGCTGGTTGGGGGGTATGATGACTAACTTCGCTACCATACGTAAGTCTTTACGTAAGATGTCTTCTATTGATAAGCTTACCAAAGAAGAAGCTTATCTGAACCTGGCGAAGCGTGAGCGCCTGATGATGTCCAGAGAAAGAGATAAGCTGGAAAAAGTTCTGGGAGGTATTGCCGACCTTACTCGTCTTCCTGCAGCGCTGTTTGTAGTAGATATTAAGCGTGAGCATATCGCTATCAAAGAAGCTCAGAAATTGAATATTCCAGTGATTGGAATTGTTGATACAAATTCTGACCCTAACGAAGTTCAGTATCCTATTCCCGCGAATGATGACGCTTACAAATCTATATCGCTGATTGTGAAGCATATGGGTAAAGCAGTAGAGGAGGGTTTAATAGAGCGCAAGCAGCAAAAAGAGGAAGCTAAACTGAAGGAAGAAGAAAACCAGAAGAAGAAAGCTGACGAGCAGGAAGAGCTTGAGCCAAAAGACTCAGGATCAAAAGAGTAAACTCCTGTAAAATATCTTATACATACGAACATCGGCCTTAGCTCGATGTTCTTTTTTTATATAAGAAAGACAGTAATTAACACAATTCATAAAACCTAGAAAAAATATTCTGTTATGGCTATCACTGCAAAAGATGTAAATAAGCTCCGCCAGATGACAGGAGCCGGAATGATGGACTGCAAAAAGGCTCTGGTTGAAGCAGATGGCGATTTTGATAAAGCAGTAGAGATCCTTAGAAAGAAGGGACAAAAAATATCAGCCTCTCGCTCCGACCGCGAAACAAATGAAGGAACTGTATTTGTCAAATCAAGTGATGATCTTAAGGAAGCTGTAATGATCTCACTCAATTGTGAGACTGACTTCGTAGCCAAAAATGAAGAATTTCAGCAGGCGGGTAATGCTATCCTTGATGTAGCTTTCAATGAGAAGCCAGCTAATGTAGATGAACTTCAAAAGCTGAAGCTTGGTGATCTTACTGTAGAAGAAAAACTGACTGAATTGGTTGGTAAAATAGGTGAGAAAATAGACATCGGTGCATACGAAAGGCTTACTGGCGAAATGGTAGTCTCTTATATCCACGCTGGAAACCGTTTGGGAGTACTGGTAGCATTGGAGAATACCGGTGGGGATGCAGAAGAAGCAGGACGTGATGTAGGTATGCAGATTGCTGCCATGAACCCCGTCGCACTTGATAAGGATGAAGTAGATCAGGCCACCATTGAGCGTGAATTGACAATTGGGCGTGATCAGGCTAAAGCTGAAGGTAAGCCTGAAAATATCATTGAAAAAATTGCTCAGGGTAAGCTTAACAAATTCTATAAAGACAACACTTTAGTGAATCAGGCCTATGTTAAAGATCCAAGTATGAGTGTAGCTCAGTACCTGGATAGCGTTAACAAAGGCATGAAAGTTATTGCTTTCAAACGTATTTCGGTTAGTGAGTAAACAGAAAAGATAATTTAGATCAGTCAAGGCCCGGTATGAAAATGCCGGGCTTTTATTTTATAAAAAAAATAGCTGCTAAAGAAGACAATTGTTTTAATTTGTTGGGCAGGTCAATCTTCTCATATAAATTTATATATTTACCCATTAAAATATTAGTTTAAGAACTTAGCGTTAATTTGTTGATTTTAAGTACTCTTGTATTATGAAGTTTGTCGTTTCTTCCTCCGCTTTGCTAAAGCAATTATCTGCTGTCAACGGAGTAATTGCTTCCAATCCGGTAGTGCCTATACTGGAAAACTTCCTCTGTGAGGTGAGTAGCGGTAAGCTGACCATTACCGCCTCTGACCTGCAGACTTCCATGATTACTGAGATGGAAGTTGATGCTGAAGAGAGTGGAAGTATCGCTGTTCCGGCTCGTATCCTAATTGACACGCTCAAAAATCTTCCTGAACAGCCAGTAACTTTTACCATTGATAGTTCATCTTATAACATAGAAATTCACTCTGCCAACGGACAATACAGATTATCCGGAGAAAATGCCACCGATTTCCCCAGCATAGCAAAGGTAGAAGATGGTTATGATGTTGAAATTCCTTCAGATGTGCTTTCTAGTGCAGTAAGTAATACCCTCTTTGCCACCAGTACAGACGAATTGCGCCCGGCTATGACAGGTGTGTATGTTAACTTAAAGGATGATAATAGTACTTTTGTAGCCACTGATGGTCATCGCCTGATTCGTTATTTGCGTTCAGATGTACATTCATCTAACAAAACCTCACTTATCATTCCTCGTAAGGCATTGAGTTTACTGAAAACCACATTGCCCACGGATAGGGTGCCGGTTAATGTGCAATTCAATGCTTCTAACGTTTTCTTTAAGTTTAATAATATCCAGCTGATTTGCCGCCTGATTGATGAGCGCTATCCGGATTATGAGAATGTAATCCCTAAGGATAACAAAAACGAAATGGTGATTAACCGCCTTGAGTTCTTAAGTTCATTGAAGCGTATAGCGATATATGCCAACAAAACCACCCATCAGGTAAGGCTGAAAATTGCAGGAAATGAGCTTCATATTTCAGCGGAGGATCTGGACTTCTCTAATGAGGCAAATGAACAATTAAGTTGTGAGCATGATGGAGAAGATATAGAAATAGGCTTTAATGCTCGCTTCCTGATAGAGATGTTAAATAACCTAGATTCAAATGAGGTTATTCTTAAACTTTCTGCTCCAAACCGTGCTGGTTTGATTGTGCCTAAGGATACAGAATCTGATGAGGATATTTTGATGCTGGTAATGCCGGTAATGCTTAATAATTACGCTTAAGATTTTACACTTCATAACCTACAATTAAGGCTACCTTCGGGTAGCCTTTGATTTTTGCATGCAAGAAACCTTTTGTGCCTGCTATAATAAGTGCCTAGGAATCTTTTCATGCCAGTTTTTAGAGAAGATACGTGACTGCCCTTCGTACGCATCTAAAGTAGCATGAATGTAAAAGTAGTCTTTGTCAGAAGTAAGGGTAGTATGAGTTTTGGTATGGATATTCCAGTCTGCTCTTTCCAACTGGGTTTTGCTCCAGGTTTCTCCTCTTACAGTAGATAGATCATCATTGATGATACTATACTTTTCCTCACTACAGTCTGACATCTGTAAATCTATTTCCTCAATTTTTTGGGTTCCGCTATCTTTCAGTACCCAGAGCGTAGATTTATCGTCTACCAGATCCCGGATCACCTGCCACTTTTCATCACCATTACGGAGCAATTTCACAGTTGAAGTAGGTTGTGCCCCTTGCGGAGCAGGAAATTTAAGGTCAGTAATGCCACTCTTAATTTTTACCGGTAACTTAATATCGCTTTCCTCAGGGTACAGCCAGACAGTAGCCACCTCCGGAGGAGTCCAGGCCAGTGGCCAGTAGGAGGTGGAAATAGATATTCGAAACCGATGACCTTGGGGAAATACATGAGCACACTCATTCAATTGCAAATTGACCCTATACTTTTTTCCCGGCACTAATTGCTCCGGATTTGCATGTCCATGACGGTGTGCCAGGTTCTTGAGACCATAGGTCACTCTGGTCGCTTTGCCGTCAGGCGCTACATCTGAGAGCCGCACTGCCACATAAGCCACTGGCTCATCAGCTTCCAACATCAGGTCCAGGGAGGTGGCTCCCAGTACTTCCAGATCCTGAGAAAGCACTTCGCTCTGGAAAACCAAGGCCCCGCCGTCTTCTTCTCTCTGGTCGCTGGGCAAATCCGGTGGAGCATTATAAGAACACCATTTACCCGCAAAAAGCCCCAGTCTCAGGGGGGACCTGACGCTCATGGGAACTGAAGCCTGCTGCGATTCTTTTTCTGTGTGCTGCTCCAGTAAAAGATGCTCCTGGTTGAGGGTGAAATTTTTATTTTCAATGATAGGGGAAGGCCACTCCTTCATCCCCACCCAATAGCCGGGACGATTTTCATATTGCGTACTGGGTGGCATGCTTTCCTGCATCCAGACTCTTAGCATAGGTTCATCCATGATCCCTGTTTCGTCACCTTTCAGCCACTGATCCCACCAACGGATACTTTCCTGTAAGAAACCTATGGCAGGACCGGGCACCCCCATGTTTGGGTATTTATGGCTCCATGGGCCTACTAAACCCATGCGAGGCACGTCTAAGTGTTCCATAAGGCGAAACACAGCATTGGTATAGCCATCTGCCCAACCGCTGGCAGCCAGTACGGGTATTTTTATAGCGCTATAATCTTCACAGATGGAGCCATGCGCCCAGTACTCATCTCTGGCCTGATGACGCAGCCACTTTTCCAGCCAGAGTCCGCTGCCTTCCAGTCGTTGCATCCACATTTCTTTCCACCGATCTCCTACGATCTCAGGGTCTGGAGGGAGGCTGTTTTTGGCAAACATGACCGAGGCCCAGGAGAGGTTATCTCCCAGCATGCAGCCTCCCATGTAATGGACGTCGTCTTTGTAGCGGTCATCAGTAGAGCATACGGTAATCACTGCCTTAAGTGCTTCAGGCTGGCGTGCCGCAAGCTGTAATCCATTAAATCCACCCCAGGAGATGCCAATAATTCCTACGTTGCCATTGCACCAGCTTTGCTCACTGAGCCACTGGATGATGTGCTCTCCATCCGATAACTCTTGCTCCAGATACTCGTCTTCAAGTACTCCCTCAGAATCTCCGCTGCCGCGAATATCTACCCGGATGCAAGCATATCCATAACCTGCAAAGTACTGATGGTTGATCTCATCTCTGACTCTTTTGAAATCCCGTTTCCGGTAAGGGATATATTCAAAAATCGCAGGTACAGGCTCATCATGAGCTTTTTCGGGGATCCACATGCGGGCAGCTAAGCGAATGCCATCAGGCATGGGAATCCAGGTGTTTTCAATTTCTTCAAATGCATGGGGGAATTCCTTCACTTCCTGCATACTCTGGTTATTTTATTTTGATATCAATTGCTTCAATGATCTGGTAATATTTTTCAAGTAGTGCCTCCTTCGCTTGGGCACCGGTCATCACTACGCCCAACGCATAGCTATGATTATCCTGAAGAGGAAGTTCAGATAAGCGTTGTCCTTCTTCAACATCAATTTTGATGGTCGTATCATCATACTTTTCCTCTATCAGTCTGATTTTCTCTTCATCGGGTATACTTTCTACCACACCATCCTCAAATACCCTGTACTGAAATTTAGCGGCATATTCATATTTACCTTGCAGTTCTTTGAAGTGCGGTTTTTCTCCCAGTGCCAGCTTGACCAGAACCTGATGGTTAGAATGTCCTCTGGTTTTATCATACATGTCACTATGCGACTGTGACATGCGAGGATTGATCTCCAGCAGATAAATTTTATCTTTTTCTTCATCATAAAAATACTCTATGTTGAAGGGCGAATTATTAAAACCTATCTGCTTCATTACCCTACGGCTGATTTCATCCATTCTTTGTTGCACCCTTGAGGGGAGCGTACTGGGTAGCAGATAGTAAAAGAATGAAGGAGAGTTCGGATATCTAACCGAGTCAATCAGGCCATAGCTATACACTTCATGATTGTATACATAGCCGGATATAGTGCATTGATGTCCGCCAATAAGTCCTTCTGCCAGGCAGTAGTTGCCATCTACTTTACGTATGTCTTCAGGAAGGTCAGCTTTTTCCAGAAAAAAATTGAAAGGTTCTGCCAGCCTTCCTATTTCTTCCCGAAAAGTAGGCATACAGTTTTCGTAATCGGCCTTGTTTTCAATTTTAAAACCTAGCTGAGAGCTAAATGCTTTAACCGGTTTGATCCAGAAAGGAGGATTTACACTAAGTTCCTCAAATGGACCAGGCTCAAATGGGTTGACTGCATCAAAAGCTGGAATATTCTCAGGAATTGCTTTATGCTGTTCCTGCCTGCTCCAGTATTTATGTTCACACTTAAGTCCCTGTACGAGTGTCGGCCCTTTTAAACCGTATTCTTCGCAGAGCAAAAAGGCAATCAGGGTGAAAGGAAAATCAAAAAAGCTGATGATCGCATCAATAGGGGGATCCTCTTTTTCTATTTCCTTCCTGGCTTCATCAACTAATTTTTTAATCTGTATATCCTCACTCTTCTGAATGCCAGACCTGAACATGGGAATAAAATGGTAAGCCTCAGCATCTTCAATGGTGTTAAGTTCTTGTAAATTAAACTCATTATAACCGACTATCAGTATGTTTTTTTGCTTCATAAAAATAAGCCTGTATTAGTTAAAAAAAATTTTGCTGTACACTATCCCAACAGACTACACTTCCAATAGTTTTTAGGAAATAAAATAGCTTGGAGGAACTGCCTACTACTGTATTATGTTGCTACATGATGATATATTTAGGTGCAGCGGTGCGTAAAGCTTATTTCTTTTACCTACTTTTGCGCCCGTACACACATAATAGTTTTTAATGACAAGATTTGATGCGCTGGGTTTGCGCGAGGAAATTTTACAATCACTAAGTGAGCTAAAATTTGAAGAACCCACTCCTATACAGGAACAAGCCATACCTTTCGTCCTGAATTCCGAAAATGACCTGATTGCTTTTGCACAGACCGGTACTGGTAAAACAGCTGCCTTTGGTCTGCCTATCATTCAGCAAGTTGATGAACATAATGACGTTACACAGGCATTAATATTATCCCCTACAAGAGAGCTTTGCCTACAGATTTCAAATGACCTGGCTACTTTCTCTAAATACCTGAAAACGCTTAACGTGGTGCCAGTCTATGGTGGGGCAGATATTGCCAAACAAATGAAGCAACTCAAAGACGGTGCTCAGATTGTTGTGGGGACACCTGGGCGAGTGCTTGACCTGATTAAACGTAAAAAACTTAAAGTAGAAAACATTAGTCACCTTGTATTGGATGAAGCCGATGAGATGTTATCTATGGGTTTTAAGGATGAACTGGATGCTATCTTGGGAAATACCCCACAGGATAAGCAGACATTGCTCTTCTCTGCCACCATGCCTAAAGAGATGATGGCGATTGCCGAGAAGTACATGCACCAGCCGGAAGAAATTAGCGTGGGTAAGCGTAATGCCGGTGCGGACAATGTCCAGCATCAGTTTATTCCGGTACATGCCAAAGATCGCTATGAGGTGCTGAAGCGTATTGTGGATATCAATCCCAATATGTATGGCATCGTATTTTGCCGTACTCGTAATGATACGCGTGAAATTGCCGATCACCTGATGAAAGATGGTTATAATGCTGATGCGCTGCATGGAGACTTATCACAGGCACAACGCGATGTGGTTATGAATCGCTTCCGTAGGAAGAATTTACAACTCCTCATTGCTACCGATGTAGCTGCCCGTGGCCTGGATGTTAATGATCTGACACATGTGATCAATCATAGCCTCCCCGATGATCCGGAAGTATATGTACACCGTAGTGGTCGAACCGGTAGGGCTGGCAGAAGTGGTATCTGTCTGACATTGGTGCATGGGAGAGATAAAGGTAAGCTCAAACAAATAGAGAGAACCGTCAATAAAAAATTTGAACAGAAGCCTGTGCCCAGTGGTAGAGACATTTGCGAAAAGCAACTCTTTACGCTGATAGATAAAGTAGAAAAAGTTGACGTAAACCCTGAAATAGAGCAGTTTCTGCCTGCAATTATCAGCAAGCTTTCCTGGCTGGATAAAGATGACCTGATCAAGCACTTCGTTTCTATGGAGTTTAACCAGATGCTGGAGCATTATAAAAACTCTCCTGACCTGAATGCTTCATTCTCTGCAGACAAAGGAAAGAAAGACCGTAAGGAAAAGCGTGATCGCAAGCCCAAGAAAGGGGCACAAACGAATGGATCTACTTTCTCACGTTTTTTTATGAACATGGGCAAAAAAGATAAGATGTCTCCTAAGGTTATTATCGGTATGGTTAATAAGCATATGCCGGATGAGGATGTTAAAATCGGACAGATAGAAATTCTGAACAATTTCTCTTTTTTTGAAGTAGATCGCAGCTATGAAAAAGATGTGCTGGATGCGCTGCAGTATGCCACTCACAAGGGAAAAGGAATTGGTGTAGAGATCGCTAAAGATAAAGCATAAGTCATAATACTTAACTTGTTTATCAGCCTGTCATCAGTTTTTATCAAATGATGACAGGCTTTTTTTTGTACACAATGCTCATTTTCAAAGCATCATCTATTCATAAAGTCAATAAATAGGGTGACCAATATCATTTTTCTCTCCTGACTGATGCTGTAGTTTCTTATCAGAAAAGTCAAAGATAAATCTGCTATGAAACTTGTTTTTGCCATACTATTATTTCTACATGCTCTGATTCATCTGATGGGCTTTGTCAAGGCTTTTAAATTCGCTGAAGTCAGTCAACTGAGTATGAGCATTTCAAAAGCCGCCGGAATCGTCTGGCTAGTGGCTGCGGTAGTGCTGATCGTCACTTCCATTGCTTTTCTCCTCAATAAAGAATGGTGGTGGATGATCGGTATTTTCGCTCTGTTGTTTTCACAAGGCCTCATCATTTTTTATTGGTCAGACGCGAAGTTTGGAACACTGGCTAATATCATCTTGCTAATTGGAATTGTACTAAGCTATAGTCACTGGCAGTTCAATGCATCAGTCAAAAATGAAGTCAGGCACTTCTTTCCTCTTGTAAGAGATCGGGCAGGCAAAATCACTGCGGATCAACTGGCTGATTTACCTCCTATGGTAGAGAAATGGCTCAGGAAGACAAATATCCTGGGAAAAAGTTTCATTGAAACTGCTTGTTTTGTACAGTCAGGGGAGATGCGCATGAGTCCTGAAGGTAAATGGACGCCCTTTGAAGCAGAGCAATGGACCAGAACAGAAGATGCAGGTTTTATCTGGCTCGCACATGTTAAGGCTCCAATGGGAATGACCATCGCTGCACGGGATAATTATGCGGAAGGGAAGGGCAATATGCACATCAGGCTGCTGTCACTTATCCCTATTGAGCATGCAAATGGGCCGGAAATAGATCAGGGGGCAATGTTGCGCTATCTGGGCGAACTGGTGTGGTATCCTACGGCTGCCCTCAATGATTATATAGCCTGGGAAGAAATTAACGCCACGACCGCTAAGGCCCGCATGCGATATGGAGAAAGTACTGCCGAAGCTATGTTCTTTTTCAATGAACAGGGGGAGGTGATTCGGGTGGAAGCCGACCGTTATTACCATCAGAAAGGTGGGGCGAGCCTGGAAAGGTGGGTGATACAGCTGGAAGGAGTGAAGGAGTTTGATGGAATACGTGTGCCTGCCAGGGCAAGTATCCATTGGAAACTCAGTGAGGGTGATTATCATTGGTACAAGGTAGAAGTGGAAGATATTCAGTACAATCTTCAAGAGCGACAATGATGGTTTTGCTACCGGGCTATAGGCTTTTGTATGGGTTTTTCAAAAAAAACAACTTGCCATGAAATAATGGAGATCTTTTGTATACAAACAGAGTAGAAGAAAACGATTTGAGACCAACTAAATCATAAATGTATACAGCAAATTCGCTTAGAGATAAGATCATACACTTTCAAAATACTTCAGAACAGCATTTTCAAAAGCAAAAGAACCTGCCAAACTTCTTCAAGCTGAGCTTAGCTTATCTTAGCTTTTTCCTCTCTACTTTTCTGGCAGCTTTTCGTCTCCCTTTTCTATGGTTGAAAAGGCTTTTGCCATCTTCTATTGCCTCTGCAAAAGAGCAAGCCGTTTTACAAGTCAATACACAGAATATCAAACAGGTTTTACAGGATAATGAATGGGTAGTTTTAGACTTCTGGGCAGCCTGGTGCGGCCCCTGCATGATGATGGAACCTGCTTTAGAAAGTTTCGCCCAGCGAAATCCTGACATTGCGGCAGGAAAAATAGATGCTGACCAGAATGCTGAGTTACTTAAGCGTTATAAAGTAAAAGGTTTACCGCAAATCTTATTATTTCACCAGGGAAAAGAGGTAAAAAGACATGCCGGAGCTTTAAGTGAGCATGAACTGGAGGCATTTGTGCAACAGGAAATGTCAAAGATAAGTCAAGCCGTCTGATCTTCTTCCTAAAAAATTCCTGACGGCTTCTTTATTATTATTTGGCTTCTTGTCCTTTCAGTAGCTGGCCGGGCCTTTCTCCATTGTACTTGCCTTTTTCTACTGCTGGCTTACCATTAACAATCACATACTCCATGCCCTCCGAATAGGCATGCGGGCTTTCAAAGGTAGAAGGGCTATTGATCTCTTCCAGGTCAAAAAGTAGGATATCTGCAGCCTTGCCTTCCTGCAATAAACCTCTGTCCCGGAGTTGGAAACGCTGGGCGGGCAAAGAAGTCATCTTACGAATAGCATCTTCCAGACTTATTACGCCCAACTCATGTACATAATGGGCCAGTACTCTTGAACAGGAACCATAAGCACGGGGATGAGGTGCGCCTTTGCCCATCTCAGGCACGCCGGCATCGCGGGCAATCATGGTAAAGGGATATCTCATCAGATGTTGTACATCATTTTCGTCCATTTTATGATATACCATTTGCACACGATCACCTTCTTCCACCTTAGCCATCATATCCATAATAGTCTCTGCCTCCTGAGCCGCTCCGGCTGTCTTACCCAGCATAAGATTGATCTCGGCAATACTTTTACCGCTGTATTTTTCTTCCCACGGACAATTGGCTACCACTGAATAGCTGTAATCTTCAAAGCCTACGCTTCGCAGGGTTTCCAACATCTCAGCTTTGATCTTTTTGCGGGTCTCAGTATCTGCCAGGCGAGCTCTAAGTGAGTCTGTACCCCCTGAAAAAGCCCAGGAAGGTAGCAATACACCCAGTCTGGTACTGCTGGCAGTATATGGGTACTGGTCAACCGTTACATCTATGCCCTGCGCACGATAATCTTCAATTCTTTCTAGCAATTCGTTGGTTCTGCCCCAGTATTTTTTGCTTGAGATCTTGATATGAGAGATTTCTACCGGAATGTTAGCTTCTTTACCAATATGCACAGCTTCGTCAATAGCATCAAATACTTCATTGGCCTCATTGCGGATGTGGGAAGCATAAACACCCTGATATTGAGCCGCCACCTTTGCCAGTGCGACTACCTCATCGGTCTCGGCATAGGTGCCCGGTACGTAGATGAGTCCGGTAGAAAGACCCACAGCTCCATCCTCCATGGCTTGAGCGACCAAAGCTTCCATCTGCTGTAACTCTTCTGCATTTGGTGCACGATTGGAAGAACCCAGCACCGCATTACGCACTGTATTGTGTCCTACCAAAGAGGCAAGGTTTATAGATAAGCCCTCTTTCTCCATAGCATTAAAAAATTTGCCCAGGTTTTCCTCCGAACCACCGCAATTGCCGGTGATGATGGAAGTAACGCCATCGTAGAGAAAGTTATCCGCGCTAGGGCGATCAGGCAGGCTTTTTTCCACATGGGTATGCACATCAATAAAGCCGGGAGCAGCATATAAGCCTCCGGCATCAATTATTTGTTTAGCTTTACTACTTCCAAGCTCACCTATTTTGACAATCATACCCTTTTGGGTGGCAATATCACCCTCGTACCAGGCATTGCCAGTGCCATCAACGATGCGGGCGTTGCGTATCAGAAGGTCGTAAGTTTGTGCTTGCAGGGGTATGGAAATGAGTAAACAGCAGAGCAGGCTAAGGCATATTTTGGGGATGTGTAGTGCTAATTTTTTACTTTTCATAGGCCCAAAATAGAGAAAAATGAAATATCAGGCTAGTTGCTTGCCTGTATTTTAAAAACCCAATTACTTTTTTGAAAATGTTGGTAACAATTGTTCTCCTATTGTATTATACAAATTGGTTTGCTTACCTGTCCTGTAAAGCAGGTAGCTATTTTTTTAACTTAAATTATTTTTTGAAATGAGTGATAATAAAGTAAAAAACCAATACGAGAAGCAGAATCCTGTAGATCAATATCCTAAACCTCCTTTTCCTCGTCAACCGCAGCCTGTACCGGGCTCGGTGAACAAAATGGATCCCATGCCCGATCACGGCGAGGAAAGTTATCAGGGCTTTGGCCGCCTGAAAGGCAGAAAAGCGCTGGTCACCGGTGGTGATTCAGGCATTGGGCGTGCTACAGTGATCGCATTTGCCCGCGAAGGCGCAGACATTGCCATCAACTACCTGCCCAGCGAAGAAGAAAATGCGCAGGAAGTGATCAAGCTGGTAGAAGCGGAAGGTAAAAAGGCTATTCCGCTGCCCGGTGATATCGCTGATGAAAGCTTTTGCAAGCAGTTGGTAGAAGATGCCGTGCATGAGTTGGGCGGACTGGATATATTGGTCAATAATGCCGGAAGGCAGACATCTCAGATGTCCATTGATGAGCTGACAAGCGAGCAGTTTGACAATACCTTTAAGGTAAATGTATATTCCCTCTTCTGGATATGTAAAGCAGCGATGCCACATCTGGATGCTGGCTCATCTATCATCAATACCACTTCCATTCAGGCCTATCAGCCTTCGGATAATCTGCTGGATTATGCGCCGACCAAAGCTTCTATTGTGGCATTTACCAAAGCCTTGTCTAAGCAGGTAGCGGAAAAGGGAATCCGTGTCAATGCGGTGGCCCCCGGTCCTTTCTGGACACCTCTGCAGCCCAGTGGTGGGCAGCCCCAGGACAATATTGAGAAGTTCGGTTCTGTTTCATCCCTAGGGCGTCCCGGTCAGCCGGCAGAGATTGCTCCCATATACGTGTTATTGGCTTCTCAGGAAGGAAGCTATATCACCGGTGAGGTGATGGGCGTCACAGGCGGAAGAATGCCAATGTAATTGACCAATGATTGATGTTCAAAAATGAAGGTTTGTCAAGGCAGTCAGCCATTGGCAGACCTTCTTTTATTTTCAGGCTTACGTTCAGGCAGCTATCTTCCCAAACTATCAGTAGCTCAAATTCTAAGGTGTAAAATAAAAATATAGCTTAGCCAGGCTCTTGCTTTATATTAGAGATTACATTTCTGATTTTCTCTACTATTGTTTCAATATCAGAGAATACTTCCTCATTACTAAAGCGCAGAACTTCAATTCCTAGCTGTTCCATTACATAGGTACGCCCTTCATCATATTCTTTGATGTGCTGAAGTTTGTGAATTGAGCCGTCTATCTCTACTACAATCTTGGCCTGATGACAATAAAAGTCAGCAATGTAATTGGCAATAGGGTGCCGCCTTCTAAACTTCAAACCCAATTGGCTTTCACGTAGATATTTCCACATTTCTGTTTCTGCCGGAGTACATGTTGCCCTAAGCCTCCTCGCTCTGGCAAAGAGCTCAGGCCCGGCACCATAAAACATCTTTCTTTGCATAAGGTGCTATTTATGTTGATGCTTGTGAACTTCGCTACCTCACACCCCTTTTCTCCTGGGAGGGGAGCCGACGCACGAACTAATCCCGTAGAATTCAATGCGCGTAGAATCCCTTCAGGGATAAAAGGGTGGGCGGTGGCAAGGGAGATCGCTAGACCACTACCCCGCCAGGGCTTCCATCTGCTGAGGTTCTTCTTCCAGGGCAATGTAGGCTACCCTGATAAGTTTGCGATACCAGCGATCTAACTGGGCCAAAGCTTCCTGCTTCTTGTGGGTAAGTTCCTGCGCATTGCTGTGTGCTTTCCGCTGTAGCGCGGATAGCGCTATCAACTGACCCAGTAGTGACTTACTCTCTTCCAGTTCGTGGCGGGGAATATTGTACTGATCCAGCGTCTCCACATAATCCAGCGCATTGCGGTAAAAATGATTGGTTTGTTTCAATCAGTCATTCATGCGAGTTTTGCGGGCACCCCTGTAGCCTAACTTCTCGGTTGCGGTTTCTGTACAGAGACCAGGGGAAAAAAACGAGAAAGACCAGAAAATTGAACTTTATAAAAGTAGACTTGCCACTTGATTAAACTTAGGTGTTTTGGTGATTATTTGGTCATGGCTTTCAATAGCCTCCTTAGTTGAAAATGATCGTTTAATTACGTACTTTCAGCTAAGTGCTTATAACTATATGACTATCAGAATGTCATTTTAGCACTTTAGCCAGAGAACAGTCTGACTAACAGGATAAATATTGTAGTTATCCAAGTTTTAGGACCAAGTAGGTTACATTAACACATGTTAGTCTACTAATTCATAGAGCGGAATTGATGTATTGATAGAAGCAATCAGCCATTGCAATTAAGATTCCTAAATTATGAAACTGTTTTCTAACCTGCCTCGTCGTTCGTATATCATTCTAGGCACCTTCATGGTGTTGGCGGCACTGTTTGGCTATTACTTTTGGGTATACTTACCTGCCAGAGAAGCGTTTCAGATTTCCAAGCGTGTAAGAGACCTGCAACAGATCGCAATCAACTTTAAAGAAAAGGATAAAGTATACCGCAAGACCGCCAATTCCATATATATCAAGGACAGCATCAAAAGTATATTTGATAATTGCGAAGACCCTGATGACAGAAAAGCACTGATTGAACAGCTGAGCGCAGAACTGAATAGGACTTCGGGCAATCCCAACCTTCGTTTTATAGATACTACTTTCAAAATGGCAAATGATATAGCTTATCCTTATGTCATAGAAAACACCAAAACGAACATTAAGACCTGCGGTGTGGAACTGGCTGCCACCGTGGATTTCTTCTTTGCACCTTTCCAAAAAACCAGGCGATTTGATGATTACCTGCTTTTTAAAGGCAATGCGTTGGCGTATAGCACTGTGGATGGAGAATTATTACAGGTCTCCCGAGAGTCTTCTGACAATAGTTTTAATGTGGATAGCCTGCTAAAGGGCGCTGAGAAGCAAAAGGTAAAACTTAAGCTAGATCAGTTAGAAGAAATACCTGAAGTTTATGAGCCGGGCATTAAAGTACAGCTCTCGGCTGCGGAGTATAAGTTGTTTTCTACTAACATACAGTCCAGTGACAATGAGGTATGGACCATTTACGCGCTGGTAAATGCTGAAAATTTTGAAGCGGATATCAAAATGATCCCCTATATGGTCGTCATCGTAATTGCCGTGATATTACTGATACTCATATTTGCGTTGCCGCTTATCAAACTTTCACTCATCAGCCCTATAGAGCGTCTGCACCGGATAGATGTAGTACTTTCTACTTCTTCTTTTGTCATCTGCACTTCTTTGCTATCACTGTTTTTGCTTTTTTGGGCATCTTATCGTGCCGACCTGAAAAATATAGAAAGTGACCTAAGCGCGTTGTCTGATCATATCAATAGAGATTTTGAGCAGGAGCTGGATTCCATCAGCTCGCTGATGAAAGAAATGGAAGAGGTGGCTTATGAGCAATCCCCTAATCATACATTTACCAATATTAATATATTTGAAGATGAATATAAGGCACTGCACAAAAAGCTGAATCGCTACGCTTTTTTAAGAAACCTTTACTGGATTGATGATAAGGGTACGTGGAAGTACCAGATTTCTACTGAAACCAGTAAAAGCAAAGCGATAGAACCTAAAAACTTTAAGGAGCGCCCTTACTTTTATGAGATAGCCAATAACAATGGTTGGCATTCAGATCGTATCAGCACGCAAAATACTTTTTATGTGCAGTCTATTACCTCCTGGTTAAACTCAGAGAAGCTGGCAGTCGTATCTGTTCCGTCCAAAAGTGACCATATTGATCTTAAGGACAAAACCATCGATAACATCAAGGTGCTGGCGGCATCTATTCGCCTGCATGCGCTCATGGACCCCCTGCTTCCGCCTGCCTTTTCCTTCTGTGTAATTAACGAAGAAGGCGATGTGCTCTTTCACTCTGACAAAGAGAAGAACTTACAGGAAAATCTTCTGGCTGATGTAGATGATCATAGAGGAGTTCGCTCCGCACTGATTGGAAAGAATAATATTTACGCCAATGTATATGCCGGAGAAAACAGTCAGATGATCTACATCAGTCCGCTGAAGCATACGCCCTGGATGCTGGTGACTGCCTACGATAAAGCCTATATAGAATCGCCCTACTTACAGCTTATCAGCTTTTGTGTGATCTGTGTCCTCGTGATCGGGGGAATAGCTTTTTTTCAGTTGTATCTTATTTCTCTACTTGACCATAAGCCCTCCAAGCTTAAAAAGCAGACATTTTACTACGACTGGCTTTGGCCTGTGAAGGGGAAAAGAGAAAGATACTTTAGTATCATGATATACAATCTCATCCTGGCTACGGCACTAGGGTTATACCACCTGTATTATGAGCTTACAGTTTTACAGGTGCTGTCTTCATTTTTATACGCTGTCCTGTTTAGTAATAGCTGTGGATGGTTAGTCCTGGAAGATGATTCAAGGCAAAAGAGGTATAAAAGTAGAATCATATTGGGGGCTACAATTGCTGTTTGCCTCATTATCTATGTAATGACCAGCCTGATTACTTTAGGTTGGGGCGAAAACTTTTTCGTCTTATTACTGGTGGTAGTGATTTCATTCATCCTGTCCATCCCGCTGCGTAGCAAAAACTTACAAAATCTCCCCTGGCCACCTGTCAAGACAGGTTTTAGAAATGCTTACTGGGGCATGCTGTTTACCTATTTGTTTGTCAGCAGTATACTTCCGGCAATTTTCTTATACAGCGCTGCTTATGTACAGGAGTTGGAAATATGGGCAAAGTATGAGCTTTATGAAATCAGTAAAGCGAGAGAAAGTAGGAATGTAGCCCTGCACACTTTGTATAAGCATAAGACAGTGGTGAATGAAGAAAATACTCAGCCAGAAAGTATTTATCAGCTGGCTATACATGAAGGCAACTATTATAATACACTCAATTTTAAAGCATGTGATTGCCGATCCAGTATAAAGGTGACTAAATTGCGCCCCCGCTGGAACAGCTTACTCCATCGTAGCCGCCCGTTTTTCACGAATATGTTTGTAGCTTCAAATGGGTTTGTATTCTCTAAAGGGGGAGATGAATGGAAAACTGATCTTTGTGATACGCATGGGATACGTATGCATTATCATAGCGTAAATCAGACTCCTGATGATGGAGTAGTGCTAGCTACTGTAAGCAGAGGTTTAAACTGGCCATATATCTGGAGCGAGCTTAAAGAAAATACCTTCTGGTTGGCAGTGATCTGGTTATCATTTTTAGTAGCTATTTTCTATGTCGTCCGTTTCGCTACCAATAAGTTCTTTGCTATGGAGCTATTCAATAATCTGCAGACTATGGAGATTGACGATGCCTATCTGGATAATTATTTTAGTACAAATTTGAAGGAAGATGGGCATAAGCATCTTTTCGTGGTGGCACTTCCTTTTGCCGGTACCCATCAATTGTATCAAAAAAACCATCTCCAGGTCTTTGATGTACCACACCTGCTGGATGAAAAAGAGTGTGCCAAAATCCTGAAGATCAAAAACAGCCAGGTAGTGCTTGAGCATTTTAGCTACGTAATAGAAGATACTCTGGCCAATAAACAAATACTGGATATTGTAGAGCGCTTACTCAGAAATCAAAATAACATTATTATTGTATCCCGCCTGTCGCCAACCCAGATAATAGACCAATACGAGGAACGTATTACTAAGCTGGAAGATGTAGGGCAAAAGGCAGAACTTGAGATACAGATGTCTAAATGGAAAGACATACTGGCGGGCTTTGTCAAGGTATTTTATTCCTTGCTCCACGAAAATACCCTGCATCAGAAGTACGCTGAAAATTTTAGCATTAAAGAACTATTGTCCTATGAGTTTCGGGTAAATGAAGAGTATTTCCGTCGGATCAAGCAGGCATTCACGCAGAAGTGGGAGCCCGGAAATATAGTGCTTATGCCTTCTCTTGCAGTAGTAGAACAGGAAAAAGAAAGCAAGCCCCTTCAGCATAATGATGTAAAAGAAGAAATTATTCTGAAGATACAGAGCATGGCCCAACCCTTCTATTTTTCGCTATGGAACACCTGCTCAAAAGAAGAGAAATACCTGCTCTACGATTTGGCGATGGATGGATTTGTCAATACCCAAAATGAAAGAGGGTTGAAAAAGCTACTGGAGAAAGGGTTGATATATTATCATGAGTCATTACAGGTGATGAATGAAAGTTTTAGAAATTTTATACTGTCAACCATCAAAGAATCAGAATCACTGGCCATGGAGAAAGAACTTAGGCGTTCCGGTACCTGGAGTTTATACAGTTCTGTCTTCCTGATCTTGCTGATTAGCCTTATTGTATTCGTTTCACTGTCTCAGAAAGAAATCATCAGTCAGTTTGTAGCACTGATGGCGGGGCTGGCTACTGCCATTCCATATCTTTTAAGGTTTAGTGGCTTTTTCAGCTCTATCAGCGGCAACAGCAAGCTAAACAACTCAGCTTAAGGCCAAAACATGGATATCAAAACAAAGCATTATATGAAGACAGTGTTGTTTTATTGTATTTATGTAATAAAATATGTAAGTTAATCATGCCTAACCACAAAGATTATGACTATACAGTTTGAAACTGTGCCCTTTACGAGTCGTGATGGGTTTTTCTGCAACCTAAAACATGTTGTAGACCACACGCCTGACGGCCAAGGTTCACAACCTGCAAAAACGCCTGTGCTTTTAGTACATGGAGCAGGCGTAAGAGCCGACATCTTCAATCCCCCTACCGAGAAGAATATTATCCATATGCTGGTGGAAGAAGGCTACGATGTGTGGCTGGAAAACTGGCGGGCCAGCATTGATCTGTTGCCCAACGAATGGGACCTGGATCAGGCAGCGCTTTATGATCATCCGGCGGCCGTAAAAAAAGTGCTGGAAGAGACCGGAGCAAAAGAGATCAAAGCCATTATTCACTGTCAGGGGAGTACCAGCTTTATGATTGCGGCCGTGCTGGGATTGTTGCCTGAGGTCAAAGTCATTATAAGCAACGCGGTATCTTTACATCCGGTAGTCCCCCTCTACTCTGTTTTTAAACTGAATGTTTTTGTGCCCATTGTCAAATTGATGTTCAAGTACCTTAATCCTCAATGGGGCGTAAAAGCACCGGATATCAGAACAAAAATACTGCGCTTCCTGGTCATGCTGACCCATCGGGAGAATGATACGCTGGTGGGCAAGTTTGTAAGTTTCACCTACGGGGCGGGCTTTCCTGCCTTATGGAGATTGGAGAATCTGGATGAAACTACCAAAGCATGGATTCAGCATGAGTTTGCCGAAGTTCCTTTAAGCTTTTTTGACCACATTAAGAAAGGAGTAAGAAGAGGAGCTTTAGCGCCTGCTGACAATCAGGATGATGTGATGAGAACGTATCTGTCTCAGCCCCCCAAGCTTCATGCCCGGGTCGTCCTTTTCGGTGGAGAAAAGAACCGCTGCTTTCTGCCTAGAAGCCAGCAGAACACCTATAAATACCTGGAAAGCATACAGCCGGGTATGCATAAGCTTTATATCCTGAAAGGCTACAGCCATCTGGATGTTTTTCTCGGAAAGCATGCCCACCGTGATATATTTCCCATCATAATGAAAGAACTCAAGCAAGAACTACAACCTAAACAAACACAATCATGGCCATCCCCAAAAGAATCAAGCGGTACCGGGACCGGTACGCTCTCGTAGATGGTATTCCTTATAAGATGCCCATCTATGCCAAAAACTCTCCGGCACTGATGGCGGGTTTCTCCTGTGACTACGAGAAAGCAAATGCCCTGCTGCCCGGTAATGAACTGCATGCATTTAAATTGCCCAATGGCAAAGCAGTGCTACTGATCACTGTGATCAATTATCTGGATACCAGTATAGGTAAATACATAGAGTATAGCATCGCTATTGCCTGCACACACGGACGCAAACCTGCGCCGCCACTGCTGCCTGCCATGATGATGAAGACTTTTGGCACCGGGCAATATATTCTGGATCTGCCGGTAAGTTCTGAAGTATCAGTTAAAGGAGGCAAGGGAATATGGGGCATGCCTAAGCATCAGGCCAATCTGGATTTTATCATTACGGACGATATGGTTTCCAGCCAGTATGAGAAAGATGGTCAGTTTGCTTTTCGCATTGAAATAGACCGCCCTAAGTCACCCAGCTTCAAGCTCAATGTGGGTACGACCAATTACTGTCGATACCGAAATATGCTGATGGCTTCCTATATCTATTTTGAGTCCAAGGTAGGCATTAATCTGTTCGGCAAAGCCAATGCGAGACTCTACATTGGTGACCACCCTAATGTCTCTTACCTCAGGGACTTGGAGATCACACCAGATCCTTTCTTTACCATGTTTATGCCGGAAGCCAATGGCGTACTGGACGATCATTTCAAATGCTGGTTCATGACTTATGACGAACCGCCAGCCAAAATGCCTGAAGGGTTTGAAACTGTCTTTGATCTGGGACTAAATGAAGATTGGCTCGCACCTCCGGCTTTCACTGATTTGGAGCAATACCGGATAGGAGCAGAGCGGAAAACAGCAGTGCTTAATACATGATCAAGGAGCGTATTTCACTGTAAGTACTGGCATTGTCTAATGTAGGTTCGCCGGTTAGCAAAAACTAATGAGGGTCAGATGAAAAGGTTAAAAGGGATCACTTACTATTTAGCACTTACAGTACTCATTTATCAAGTGATTTCATGCAAAACTGTATCAGAAAGTGAACCTACAGCAGATATTCTAGACAAAACATCTATGGCTGAAGCAATAAAAATGCAGGTAAAAGTTGAGGGAGAAGGAAGTCCTCTGCTACTTGTTCCAGGCGGCCTAACCGGTTGGATAGGTTGGGAGCCTTTTGTGCATATATTTATTGCAAAAGAGAAAAAAATAATTCGTGTGCAGCTCATCAATGTAGCGTATGGGTTTGAAAATCAATCTTTACCCTCTGACTATTCAGTAAAGATGGAAAGCCAGGCGCTTGCAGCAGCACTTGATTCTTTAGTTTATGATAGCCCTATTGATGTCGTAGGATGGTCTTTTGGTGCTTTGGTATTACTGGATTATGCGCTAAGCTATCCTGAGCGTATTCGTACGATGACGCTCATTGAGCCTCCTGCATTTTGGGTACTTCAGGAAAGAAAGTTGATTGATGATGAAATACAAAAGACGATTAATTTTCACAATCAATTTATGGGTGATATTACTGAAGAAATGCTTGCAGCCTTCCTGCGGGATGCAGGAGTGCTAAGAGAAGGACAATCTGCGCAGGAGCATCCCATGTGGCCACAGTGGATTGATTACAGACAGTCACTACAAAATCTTCCGGCCATTTATGCCCAAAGAGATGATTTGAATCGGCTGATGGCTTTCAATTTACCTGTAATGCTGGTGAAGGGCAGTGGGTCATCGCCAAATCTGCACTTAATCGTTGATGAACTTGCTTCTCATTTGCCCGATGCAAACCTTATTGAAATGCCGGGAGGTCATTTACCTCATATTGTGTCTATGGATAGCTTCCTGACAGCACTTGAAAACTTTCAAAATGTGGAGCAATGATTAATATGTAAACGAACCGCCTCAAAAGATAATCTTCAATCTGAAATTAAATCGCTATGAAACGAACACTGCTAGACATCAACAACGCCTATATCTTCTTTTGTGCCTCCATATACCTGGGGCTTTTCTGGTCGCTGCACTTCTTCTGGTTTCCTAATTATCCCACTACCTTGAATGTAGATAATTATTATGATGCGATCATTCCGATCACTGACACTGCCACTCAGTTCTTCTTCATTACCATTCCGATCATGGCAGTTGCTATTGTGATCATGCTGATCAGTGAATGGAAAACTAAATTTCGTTGGGTGCCGCTGGCCTGGATTATCGGCCTGCTGGCGCCAGTCATTGTGCAGCAATTGTTTATTGAAAGGGTCAATAATAAGTTCAAAGCAGGAGTGACTGATCCTCAGGAACTTGGGGCATTATTAAATGAATGGATGTTTCTTAATGATGTGCGCTGGATCATTCTTACGATCATGTGGTGCATTACCATGTATTTCTTTATCGCCAAAGCCCGGCAGAAGAATCAGCAGCCACAGCAGCGTGAAGTATCTTTTGAGGCGGCTTAGTGTATGAAAAAGTACCTTAGCTTTCTGGTCATTCTTATTTCAGTAATAACAGTAGCCTCAGGACTTACACAAGTAGTTGCTCCTGGCTTTGTATTAGGGTTTATTGGTGCAAGTATAAGCGCTACCTCTATGCACTTTTTTGCTATCGTAGGTATGTTTATGACACTTTTCGGAGGTATGGTGCTGCATGCGATCTACAGTGCTTATACAAACGAAGTGGCCATATTATGGGCTTCATTTCAGAAGATCGGAGCTTTTGCGGCGGTTAGCTTGGGCATAATTTATGAGATATTTAGTCCGATTGCTGCCGGAGTAGCCCTCTTTGATCTTTTTTCAGGGTTGCTGTTTTTGTACTACCTAAGAAGCCTGCGCAACCATGAAGTTCATTAGCTACTTCTTCTTTTACACCTATATCGGGCTAGTCTGTCTGGCAGGAATCTGGGGCGCGTTTTTCAATGCGCATCTGGATTTTTCGCTTCTGATGGGGCTGGATACGAGTGAATTACCTGAAGGAATACGTAACAACCTGCTCAGTCAGTATCGCTTCTTAAGAGCATTGGAATTTGGATTTGGCTTATTTGCCTTACTGTTTACCAGGGAAATTTTCACGCAGAAGAAGTTTAACAGCTTATTCCTGGTCATTATGGCTTCCGGCATCCTGGCAAGAGTAGCATCCTTAGCTTACGAAGGCTCTCCCAATTGGATGATGTACTTCTTTATGATTTACGAAATCATAGGTTTTATCTTCATTTATCTGCACACCCGACAAAGTATACAAGCCTATGTCCCTACCTAAGCTTATACAATTGCATCAGGATAATACTCAGCCTAAAAGATCACTGATACTGGCGGGAGGAGGTGTAAGGCTGGCATATCAGGCAGGGGTGCTGCAGGCTTTGCAGGAAAACAGCTTGCGGTTTCAACATGTGGATGGCACCTCAGGAGGAATTTTCAATGCAGGAATGCTAGCCTCCGGGCTCGAAACGGAAGAGATGTGTAAGCGTTGGAGAAGCCTGAATATCAGTAGCTTTATGTCGCTGCGTCCGGCTAGAAATTATTTGAAACTGGCCAGCATGGCAGCTTTCGGCGATGCGGATGGCATACGGCAAAAGGTATTTCCTCAGCTGGGAATTGACTTGAAAAAGATTAGAGAAAATAAAGAGGTGTGTGCGACTTTCAATGTCTGTAACTTCAGCCATAAAACGATAGAAGCTATTCCTCATAGTAATGTTACCGAAGATCATCTGATTGCCGGAGTTTCACTGCCCATCTTTATGCCCGCCATCAAAATTAATGATGACTGGTACAGTGATGCGGTCTGGATCAAAGATGCTAACCTGATGGAAGCGGTGCGGAAAGGTGCCGAAGAAATCTGGCTGGTCTGGGCCATCGGTAATACCAAAGAATATCTGCCCGGATTCTTTAATCAGTACGTCCATATGATTGAGATGAGTGCTAACGGCGGCTTGCTGGAAGAGTATGCCCAGATCAAAGCTTTGAATGAAAGAATAGCTGCCGGGGATTCGCCCTACGGACAGCGAAAGCCTATCCGTCTGCATGTCATCAAGCCGGAATATCCCCTGCCCCTGGACCCTGATCTGTTTTTTAACAAAATAGATACGAACACCCTCATCAATATGGGCTATGTAGATGCTTTAAATTACCTGAAGCGCATGAAGACTGAAGGAGTAGCCTTTGATGCCAATAGCACCCGCATGAAAGAGCCGGGCAGGCAATTTACTTTCCGTCAATCCTATGAAGGTAAAACGAAGTTTGGAGGAAAAATAAGTGCTATGGCTTATCACCCGTCCTTTACGGTCAGGGAAATAAACGGGCAACTCTCAATCAGCGCAGTCGCCAGTGTATATATTGAAGCATTAGGCAGGGAGATTTGCACCAAAGAAAACCAGGCCAACATTATAAAAAAGGACAAAGCTTCTTATCTTGAGATAGATTCTACTTTTGTCCATGAAGCGCAAAAATATGTACTCAAGGCAAGTATTCAACTTCATTCTGTGACCAACTGGTTGCTAGGCCTTGAGTTTAAAAAGGTAAAGCTACAGCTATTTGATGACCAGCAGGAAAACTTGTGTGAAGGGCATCTCCGGCAAACCGCCGGTAACAGACTTAAACAGTTGCTGAACAATAAGCTGACGAGCAATGGGCAGGGTGGAATCCGTTTGAAGGAAAAATATCAGATGGTAAAGAAACTATACGCGTAATCCCTAATCTATGAAATTTGATCGTCAACCCATGGTTCGTTGGTATAATGTGAGATTGCTGGCTACAACCGGCCTTAAGACAATAATCTCTTCCCTTTTCGGCAACTTTGCTGACAAACGGGAAATACAGGCTGCCCTGAGTGCCAACGAATCTTTTGATTATTCTGACAACGAAGAAATATGGGTAGATTATATAGCTGACATTGGTGATGGCTTCAATTCCACCTACACTATGGCACATCTCCTTGCCCAGCCTTCTCTTAAGGTTGATGGTAAGGAGATCAAAAGAGGAGAAGTGCTGGTCATGGGGGGAGATGAGGTATACCCTACGCCTGAAGTAATTGAATATAAAAATCGTATGCAGGGGCCGTATAATGCGGCGTTTCCCTGGCAGGAAAATGATGAAGACCGACCCCATCTCTTTGCCATTCCCGGTAATCATGACTGGTACGATGGGCTCACCAATTTTATCAAGCTTTTTTGTCAGGATCGGGCGATTGGCAACTGGCTTACCAAGCAGAAACGTAGTTATTTTGCTATCAAACTGCCGCATCGCTGCTGGCTGTGGGGCATAGATGTACAACTGCATGCCGACATTGACCGTCCGCAGCGTGAGTATTTTACTGAGATCGTGAATGATGAGATGGAAGATGGAGATACGATTATCCTCTGTACTGCCGAGCCTGCCTGGATCTTTGATTCTATTGACAAAAGTAATGATACCTATGATAACCTTAAATTTTTCATTGAAAGACATATACTGCTAAAAGATAAAAAACGTAAAGACTGCCCTTCCAAAAAGCTTAAGCTGCTGGCTACGATTTCCGGCGATCTGCATCACTATTCCCGCTACGAAATTCTGGAAGATCAGGGGGGCGGCCACCTGATTACAGCCGGGGGAGGGGGGGCCTTCATGCATCCTACGCATATGCTCAAAGATGACCTGATCACCGCCGATGAGCATCATGCTGAACTCAAAAAAACGTATCCTTCAAGGACAGAATCGCGAAAGCTGGCTTTCAAAAACCTGCTTTTTCCTTTTATTAATCGGGAAATGACCATGATGTTGAGCTTTATCTATCTCTTTATCATCTGGTTTCTACAAAGTATGTCAGATACTACCATCACCAGCCAGCTGGCTGAAGTGCCTTATCAGCTGGATAATCTGGGAGAAATTTTTCTTATCGTCAATGATGCGCTGGTGCTGAACCCCTTTGGTATCATCATGAATCTGATCCTCATCGTAGGGGTGTTAGGCTTTACCGATACTTCTTTCGGACGGGGGAAGTGGAATTGGATAGCGGGTGTCTTTCATGGTATTGCGCACGTGATCAATCTGTATGTATTGCTTTGGCTCTTTTCCCGGGTCAACTCCCTGATGCTTACCGGTGAAACCTTCGGAGAAATTTATAACCAAATGCATGAGTGGAGAATTGCTTCTCTGCTCTATACGATACTTTTTGTTACCGAGATGCTGACCATTGGCGCTCTATCCGCGGGTTTCATCTTTGGCGTGTACTTACTGATCAGCTCTTTAGTATTTCAGTCTCATCCTACCGAATCTTTTTCATCCTTTAGAGAGACAACCTACAAAAACTTTCTTCGCTTCCACATCACCGCACAGGGGGTTACAATTTATCCCATAGGTGTGAAAAGAGTAGTGCATCACTGGACAAATAAAGGGACTGAAGAAAAACCGCGCTTTGAAGGGAAGCCTATCAAGTACGAACTTATAGAACAGCCTATACACATAAAATTCAACCGCCATGAAACGCTTGTCAAATCTACTGAGCAACTTAAAACCCGAATATGATGTCGTAGTCGTAGGATCAGGATATGGAGGAGGCATTGCTGCTTCACGTATGGCCCGCTGTGGCCGGTCTGTCTGCCTGCTGGAGAAAGGAAAGGAGTTTTTGCCAGGTGAATTTCCCAGCTCGGTAGTAGATGCCGCTAATGAAATGCATATGTCTAAAGGTAAAACGCAACTAGGGGCAGAAAACGGACTATTTGACTTTGTCGTAGGCAAAGATATCAGCGTGCTCAAAGGCTGTGGGCTGGGTGGCACTTCCCTCATCAACGCCAATGTCTCCATTGAAGCGGAAGACAGGGTGTTTGATGACCCCAAATGGCCGGAAGCTCTGCGTAAAGATAAACTTGCCCTGGATTTTGGTGTCGCCCGTGCTCGTGAGATGCTGAAACCCACTCCTTATCCTGAAGGAGAGAATGGTTATAAAGTGTTGGCCAAAACAGAAGGGATGCGTGCTTCAGCCAAAGCGATGAACGAAGAATTCAGGCTCCTGGATATCAATGTAAACTTCAAAGAGCAGGTCAATCATGTGGGCGTGCATCAGAAAAGCTGCAACAATTGCGGCGACTGTGTGAGTGGTTGTAATCATTCTGCCAAAAATACAACACAAATGAACTACCTGCCCGACGCCAGAAACCACGGGGCGGAGATATTTACCGAAGTGGCGGTTCGCTATGTAGAAAAACAGGGCAACGCCTGGCTGGTACATTTTGATGTGTTGGGTGCCGGGCGGGATAAGTTTGACGCTCCTTCTCTCTTTGTCCGTGCCAAAAAAGTCTTTCTAAGCGCGGGCGCTTTAGGCAGCACAGAGATTTTACTGCGATCAGTAGCAAAAGGACTTAGTGCTTCCGATATGGTAGGACAACGCTTTACCGGGAATGGTGATGTGCTGGGCTTTGGCTACAACTGTGATACACCTGTCAGAGGCATAGGTAAAATTCTGAAGAAAGATGAGATGGGCGATGTAGGCCCATGTATCACTAGTGTGATTGATATACGCAATAAAGAAAAACTGGAAGATGGCATGACCCTGGAAGAAGGCAGCATACCCGGAGCCATTGGTAAGGTCGTCTTATCCTCCATCGTGCATTTTACCCGCATCTTTGGCAGGGATACCGATCGCAATCTTTCCGACTTTTTCAAAGAAAAGTGGCGCGAACTGCAAAGCATGGTAAGAGGCCCTTATTACGGAGCGTTGAACAATACACAGGTCTATCTGGTCATGGCGCATGATGACTCCAGTGGCAAGATGTCATTGAAGCATGACCGTATTGACATCAGCTGGAAAGGAGTAGGAAAGCAAAAGATCTTCAATCAGGTAGGGGAGAAATTACACCAGGCTACCAAAGCCCTGGGCGGATCTTATGTCAAGAACCCCGCCTTTACCAAACTGATGGACTACGATTTAGTAACCGTACATCCGCTGGGTGGTTGTGTAATGGGCGAAAGTGCGGAAACAGGTGTGGTAGACCATAAAGGGCAGGTCTTCTCCGGCAAGCAGGGCACTGCTTTGCACGAAGGATTGTATATCATGGATGGTGCCATCATTCCCCGCTCAGTGGGTACCAACCCTTTGCTCACCATTTCAGGCTTAGCGGAGCGTAACTGCCAGCTCATTGCCAAAGAAATGGGCTGCCAACTGGATTATGCTTTCCCTGAGATTGCCGATAAGCCGGAAGAAGAACCCACTACCGGTATACAGTTTACCGAAAAGATGACTGGCTTCTTCTCCACCGATGAGCAAGAGGATTACCAAAAAGCGTATGAGGCAGGAGAGAAAGCAGGCTCATCTTTTGACTTTACCCTTACCGTACAGAGCGATGATATTGACCGTTTTGTAGAAGAGGAAGCGCATGAAGCCGGGATGATGGGCACCGTCAATGCGCCTGTCCTTAGTGAGCATCCGCTGACCATTAGCGAGGGAAAGTTTAATCTCTTCATTACTGACCCGGAGGATGAAGATCGTAAGAAAATGGACTACCGCATGCTGATGCACAGCCGGGATGGCAAAACCTATTACTTCCGCGGCTTCAAAGACATCCACGATGACAAAGGCTTTGATTTGTGGGAAGATACCACGGTGCTTTACATCAGCGTGTATGAAGAAGAGGATGAAAAGGGGGTATTAGCAGGCAAAGGCATACTCAAAATTAAGCCGAAAGACTTTGCCAAACAGATGACCACCATGCAGGCTATTCACCCTAAGAGTGCTCTTGACGCAACGGCTGCCGTAGCCAAATTTGGCAAGCTATTCGCCGGCTCCGTCTGGGATACGTATGTGGTGTAGTGTATAAAGTGTTGAAAGTGCTGGTCAGGCGTCGCATTGCAAATGCGACTTAGCCTGGCGCCACTTAGTCTTTACGAGTTAGGTCGCATCTGCTTAATGTGGACTATCTTATATGTATGTTAGGTCGCATTTGCAATGCGACCGTATTACATACAGATCACAAAAACTCAATTTCATCAAGTATTCCTGATTCACCGGCATAATTCCTTGCGCTGGAGTAGAGATAGTCTTCCGGCCTGCTCACCAGTCCTGCTATGACTGGATTATTGTGTATATAGTTTAGCTTTTGATCAAGAAAATTACTGCTAATGAGTTGCTTGGCGTGGTAACCTTCCTGCCAAACAATATAATCCTTACCTCTCTGGGTACGCTGTATTATCTTTTCATAAAGTCATCCCGCAGCAAGGCGGAGGGATCTTTTCCATGCAGAGAAAGGATGCTTCCCTGCGGTCAGCATGACATTGTAGAGAAAAGTTTAGTCCTTTCTGTTGATTCACATAAATTTGAAGTAAAAGAAAAAGCCAGTTGCCATGTATGTAGAAGCAGGCATTATTTTGATGGAAGCCGGGAGGCTGAAAATGAGTTCTTCATGCGAACTTAGTTCTACTGAAAAGCCGCAAAACTTACCTTTACAGAAAATCACTGCCAATGTAATGCCGCACACGGACTGAATGACTCATTTCAAAAGCCATGCAGTGCCGCAAGCCCACTAAAACACTTGGATGAGAGGTGATGTAGCGCTGCAAGTCCATTGAATCACTTGATTCAGTGAAGAAACAGTAATGCAACAGCA
Source organism: Catalinimonas alkaloidigena (assembly GCF_029504655.1). Lineage (NCBI taxonomy): Bacteria > Pseudomonadati > Bacteroidota > Cytophagia > Cytophagales > Catalimonadaceae > Catalinimonas > Catalinimonas alkaloidigena. The sequence continues at coordinate 4,601,903 of NZ_JAQFIL010000001.1, read as the reverse complement.
TTGAATGAAGTGATTTAGTGGACAAACGGTGCTGCGGGTGTACTGAATATGTAAGTTCAGCGGACATGTAGCACTACAGATGTACTGAATCAGTCGTTTCAATGGACATGCAGCAGTGTTTTGCCATTTTTCTTACCCAATTAAAGGAAAATCACCTCATTCTTACCACTCTAAAAAAGGCGCCAAGCAGAAAAATGAGCTACGCTAAAAATGCGCTTTTGCCGGGATTGGTAAAATTTTGAAATTGCTGTATCTTTTTGGGAGTAAAGAGTACAACTTAAAAGAAGGTTATTTAGGAGGAAAAAAACAATATCAAAGCAAGTACAATGAAAATAGATGCTTCATTAATATACCCCTTCATAATATTAATTGTTACTATTATTGCAGCTATAGCAGCATTTTGGTCAAATGTACAGAGTAATAGGCAATTAAACAGAATGGAAGAGTATGATTCTTTGAATCTAAAATTAGGTAAAGAGATCAAGTATTTATCTGACATAAACAACCAAATCTCAACCCGTATTGATACTATTGTAGCTGAAAACCGTTCTCTCACCCAACACAACATTCAGCTTACAAATAAAGCAAATGAATTGATTGAAGAAGTTGAAAAGCTAACAACTACTTCAAATGAATTAATTAAAAAAGCTTCAGCAGAAAATGCTTTAACTGGTATTCTTGATTTTCAATATGATAAACCCTTAGAGGATAGTGAAACTTTGATAGTCCGAGCTGGAGGTGTAGAAGTCGGTAATAATGTTAGAAGTCTTAAGAGTAATAATCCCCCAGGATATATTAGTATTGGTGGTCGTGATCTAATTCCTATTAAGATAGTTGATGGAAAATTAAAAGTGAGTATAACGATATATGATATATATGGTAATTTGATAGTTGAAATTGAAAATAATGTTTGGTATAGATATGCAAATAATAGCGGTAAGTTTAACTATGATTCAAAAGGATTTGAAGTAGTGGATAATCAAGGATTAACAGCTTTGAGTATAAACCTAGATTCAAGAACAGAAGTAAGTATTGAAGGATACTTTTATGATAGAAAAACGGGTAATATATATATTTATGGAGGAAATAGATTCCAGGCAATACCCATTTTCCGTCCTGCCAAAAACATTATTGAAAAAATAGAGAAAGCAAATATTAGACAGATGTTTGAATACTCAGGCAATAATTGGATTGGAAAAAGAAGAACTGAATAAAAATATGTCTTCTCCTTCAACTTTAGTGAAGCATAACTTGTGACCAACAAAACAAACATATGCTTTTGCAGCAACTGATAGATTTGAGAGATTTTTTCTTTAACATGCTTAGCAAACGAAATGGCACAGCTTATGCAAAAAAGAAGTACCAGACTATGCTTATGCTTATATTCTCCAGCTACTACATGGCTTTATCACTTATCATTGCGGTACTGCAATACAAAGCAGGCATTGCTGTCTCACCTTTCATAAAAGAAAACCTCTTCATTCAACTTATTGTAGGCATATTAATTTTTGCTCCCTATTACTATGCTTTTAAGCTCCTTTTCAGGAAGATGGCAAAATATCCAATGGATAAGCATATGTCTACAGAAAAGTATAAAGGATTAAGAAAGAAGGCCTGGTGGATATCAATGGTTGGAATTGCCTTGATAGTACTCGTACCCTGGAGCTTGGACAGGCTTATTCCTGCTTTCAAATAGCTTGATGCTCTTACTTTGCCTTAATCTAAGGAAAGTGTAGAAGAGGTCCATTCCAAAGTTTAAGTTTCAAACTACTCTACCTTATTGGATAGCATTCGCTATTTTCATCAAAATCTTCTAAATTGATGAGATCGCAACAATAAGCCCAACAACCAAACTATTTAATCTGCCCATGAAAAGTGAGAAAACCAAGCCCGAAACTATAGACGAATACATTGCTGATTTTCCGCAGGATATACAGGAAGTTTTAGAAAAAGTGAGGGCAACTATTCATAAAGCTGCACCGGAGGCTGAAGAAGCTATCTCTTATCAGATACCTACTTTCAAAATGAACGGAAAGAACCTGGTGCATTTTTCTGCTTATAAAAATCATATTGGTTTTTATCCGGGCGCTTCCGGTATAGAAGCCTTTAAAAGAAAACTCGTAGAGTATAAATTTGCCAAAGGCTCGGTACAGTTTCCTTTAGGCCGTGCTTTACCCTATGAGCTGATCAGCGAAATTGTGCGCTACCGGGTGAAAGAGAATCAAGAAAAGGCAGAAGCTAAAGCAAAGACCAAGAAGAAATAAGAAAATCCACCCGGAAAAATTTTATGTTGATTTTGCCGGGTGGGAAAATTACTGTATCAGGTAAAACTTAGTAACCTACGGCATGCCCGTCTTTGCGACTTTCTGAGGCACCGTAATACACTCCATTTTTTGCATCATACATGATAGACTGATAACCTCCGAAACCATCGGGGCGTCCGTATTGCACATCATGTCCTTTCTTGATTAGCTCACGCACCACCATAGGAGAGAAGCCTTCCTCTATATAGACCGTCCCTCCATCGGTCATAATTGAGCCTGTTGGCTGAGAAGATCCGGAATGATTGATACGGGGTGCGTCACCTGCTTCCTGTATGTTCATGCCAAAGTCTATCATATTGATCAGAATCTGTGCGTGACCCTGAGGTTGTATAGCGCCTCCCATAAGGCCAAAGCTCATGAAAGGCTTTCCATCTTTGGTGACGAAAGCAGGGATGATCGTATGAAAAGGACGCTTGTTAGGTGCATATACATTGAAATGGTCTTCGTCCTGCACATTGAAGAGCTGCCCCCGGTTTTGCAGGCCGAAGCCTAATCCGGTAGGCACCATGCCGCTACCCATACCCGCATAATTGCTCTGGATCAGCGAAACCATATTGCCATCTTTGTCGGCCACCGTGAGGTAAATGGTGTGGCTTTGATTGAGCTCACCGGCGTCCAGTTTTTCTGCTGCCCTGTCGGGATCAATAAGCTTTCTTCTCTCATCCGCATAGGCTTTAGAGATAAGCTGATCTACCGGAATCTCATTGAAGTCCGGGTCAGCATAGTATTTTGCCCGGTCTTCATAAGCCAGTTTTTTAGCCTCAACAAAGTGGTGCATATAGTCGGTACTGCCGAAGCCCATACCCTTGATGTCGTAGGGTTCCAGCAGGTTAAGGATTTGCAGGGCTGCAATTCCCTGACCGTTAGGGGGAAGCTCCCACACATCGTATCCACGATAATTGGTAGATACCGGATCAATCCACTCTGAAGTATGATCTCTGAGGTCTTCGTAGGAGAGAAAGCCGCCATTCTCTTTCATATACTTATCAATGGTACGGGCGACCTCTCCCTCGTAGAATGCGTCACGACCTCCTTCGGCTATCTTTTCCAGCGTACTGGCCAGGTCGGGATTTTTGAAAACTTCACCTTTGTGAGGTGCTCTGCCATCTATGGTAAAAGTCTCTTTAAAGCCAGGATACGCAATGCGGCGAGCTACTTCTCTGGCCCAGCGGGCAGCGATGATCTCCGTAACCGGGTAGCCCTGCTTTGCATAATTGATGGCGGGCTGAAGAATCTCACGCATTGGCATGCTACCCATCCGTTCGTGCATAGTAAACCAGCCATCCACACAGCCGGGAACTGAAACGGATAAAGGTCCCAGATAAGGTATGAAGTCCAGACCTTTCTCCTGAAAGTAAGAGAGCTTGAGGCTTTTGGGTGAACGGCCACTGGCATTCAAGCCGTATAGTTCTTCATTCTTGGCATCCCAGATGATGGCAAAGAGGTCTCCGCCGATGCCATTGCCAGTGGGTTCAACAAGCCCCATCACCGCATTGGCGGCTATGGCAGCATCTACCGCATTTCCGCCCTGCTTCAAAATATCAATAGCGACCTGTCCTGCCAACGGCTGACTGGTAGCTGCCATCCCATTTTGGGCTATCGTTTCCGAGCGGGTAGTCCAGGCCTCGCCTACACTTCGTTGTGCACGGATTTCAGAAAAAGCAAATAGCGTGATAATGGTAAAACATAAGGTCAGGCTTAGGTAGTGTTTGCTTAAAATCATTGGATGTATATTAAAGATTATTAATCGGTGTCTTAACAAAGATTCCAGGGATATCCTCTGGTGCGCTCGTATTAGAGTTGATTTCCGCCTGGCTGTAAATAAAGCGCTCAGGCAACGCATTACCCGCATTAGGTGGAGGCTGTACTCCCAGCCCTTCCGATCTGCTCCTGCGAATATCGTTGAAACCGTTGATCTGTCCGAAGAAGGCAATATATCGCTCCATGAGAATTTCATTGAGTAAGGCTTCTTCAGCACTAACTCCCTGTGGATTCAACATTCCGCCTGCCTCCAGATCAGCAGCTTCATAAGGCAAGTACATGGCGCTATATTCTTCTGTCTGATAGGCGGGGTTCAGGTAACCTCCCTCGTTCATAAAACTACGATAATCGTTTAATGCCTCCAAACCGGCATTCAGTCCCAGCGTTCTGAGCGCTGACTCAGCCAGGCTGAGCAAATTCTCCTGATAAGTGACCAGCGGATAAGAGGCATCTACGGCGAAGATACCTCCGAAAGCATTTGTGCCTTCAGTATTGGGCGTGATATTGGCCGGATCATCTATATTTTTGAAATAGTAATTGAAACGAGCTTCTTCATCGGTTTTCGCATTGCCACGATAGAGAGGATTGGTCGGGTCTAATATTTGTGTGATGTATGTACCGCTGGCATCAATATCTCCGGAGCGGCCCCCTTCAAGAAAGGAATGGTAAAGGTTTTCATTCTGTCCGGCAGTACCGCCATGAGGAGCCAGCAGAGAGTTTCCCAGGCTACTGATGCCCAGCATAGCTTCTTCATAAGCCAATTGATATTGTCTGGACTCCAGGTAATAGCGGGCTTTCAGGCTATGTGCCACTTCCAGCCATTTTGCTCCATCTCCGCCAAAATATATTTCCGCGACATCAATAGAGCCTTTACCTGTTTCCAGGTCCAGAATGGCGTCATCCAGAAGGTTTTGTAAGCCAGTGTAAACATCCGCTTGGGCATCAAAAGCAGGGTTGGGAAATTCACTGGTGTTATCTGCCTGTGAGAAGGGAATGTCCCCAAAAACCGCAGTAGCAGTGCCTAGAATGTTGGCCTGGATTACCCTGGTAATACCCATCACCAGGCGGTTGTCAATCGCAGTAGCTTTATCAATGATCAGGTTGCCATTGCCAATAATATTGGCATAAATCTTCTCCCAGCTCTGGTCAAATGAGTCTCCGTCAATGATGTAGGAATTGATAGCTGAGTGCTGACGGTCAGCGCCGTGCAGATAGCCTGACCAGATGCTTGCCACTCGTGCCGCGTGACCTGATTGTACCGCTATATTCGCTACCTCAATACCGGTGAGCATGAGTGAGAGAGAGGCATCCGTAGGATTGTTGGGATTATCATTTACGCCTTCCACGATATCTTCACAGGCGGTAATAGTTATAAAGCTGAGCAGTAAGCAGAGTGTTTTATATAGTCTGTTCATCATCTTGTTCAGTTGAAAGGGGATTAGTAATTAATGATAAGAGAAACGAGGTAGGACTTGGATCCCGGTGTATTGAAGTAGTCCATGTTCTTGGTAAAGAAACTTCCTCCCAGATTAGTATCAGGGTCAATGCCCACCACATCTGTCCACAGAAACAGGTTTCTTCCGCTGAGCGAGATCTCTACAGATTTCAGTCTGGTGGCTTCCTGAAAGCCGGGTGTCTGCAGGCGGTAGCTCAGCGATACTTTGCGTAGCCTGGTCCAGCTACCATCAGAGATAAACTGTTGGTTGACAGGACCGAACCCGCTACCCAGATCAGTGTAGAAACTTTGGTCCAGTAATACTGGTCCACCTCCCCAGTCGGTAATATTACCTCTGACGGTACTTCCTGCCGGAATGGTTTCACCGGCATAGTTTTGTAAGTCTTGGGCTAAAGTTACCTCATTTCCGGTATCGGCATGGGTGCCAAAATTATACATTACCCCACGGGTACCATTGTGAAAATCCGCTCCCTGATTTGTTTCAAAGAGAAAATCCAGAGTGAAGTTTTTGAAAGATAGCGTACTTCCCAGACCACCCCGCCAGTCAGGGTTGGGATCTCCGATCACACCACTTTGTGTGGCTACGGTAGGGAAATTATTCTCGTCCAGAATCAGGTTGCCTTCCGTATCTTCGGCAAACTTACCTCCCCAGATCACACCCAGGGGCTGTCCTACTACCGCACGGGAGTCAGCTCTTCCTTCACGACCTTCCAGAAAAAGGGATTCTGTTCCTGCCAGGCTGAGCACTTTATTTCTGTTGCGGTTGAAGTTTGCGTATACACTCCAGAGCAGTTGTGGTGTGCTGATGACATCTATATTGACATCAATCTCAATACCTTTGTTCTCCAGTGAGGCGGCATTGGTGTATTGGGTTGAAAAACCTACCGAAGGTGCCAGCGTAACCGGAATAAGCATGTCTACTACCTTGTTCTGGTAGTAAGTAAAACTGGTATTCAGCCTGTCGTTGAAAAATCTGAGGTCGGTACCGATTTCATATTCAGTCTTTCTTTCCGGCTTCAACTCACTATCACCCTGCTCGGTACTTCTTAAGAAAGCGCCTTCACCAAACTGTGCTCCGTTCAGGTTATCCCCAAAAGGCGAATTAGAAAAGGTAGCCGGTACAAAGACGGTAGTGGTACGGTAAGGAAGCGGCTGAATACCAACAATACCATAAGCCAACCTCAACTTACCAAAGGATAGAAAGTTAAGCTTGTCCAGCGCATTCAGATTCGTAAACTGCCAGGCGAGATCGGCTGAAGGGTAATAGAAAGTTTTGTCAGATTCATCTCCAAAAGTAGAGGAAGTTTCCGCCGCTCCGGATATGTTTAGATATAGGGCGTCAAAAGCTGAGAAATTCGCAGTAGCATAAAGCCTTGAAGTACGGATCTCCCGCTTCTCATTAGAGGGAAAACGGTCAGATACTACTGCATTGGAAAAGCTGATGGGACCGTCATCAATCAGAAAGTTATTGATCTGGGTAGAAGTATTGTAATAGTTTCTGCTGTTCAGATTAAAACCTACTGTATATGTAGCTCCAAAGTTCGTCCCGATGGTCTGGAAAAACCTAGTGATCAGGTCAAGATTAAGTTCACTTTCTTTGGTGATCTGCTCGGTAAAAGTACCATTACCCCGGTTAGCGGAGTCATTGATAGGGAAGTAGTTAATTTTCTCATCGGTATAACTGTCAATCCCTCCCCGGGCAATGATGTGAAACCAGTCTGCAGGAGTTATTTTAAACTGTGTGCTGTTGATAAAACGGTTGACCAGGGTTGAGTTTTCCTGTTCATTGATTGGCCAAAGCGGGTTATTGTAAATAGGGTAAGGATCATTACCCAGGTAACGCCTGTACGATCGCTGACGGAGAATAGGACTGGCATTTTCATTGGCGTAGTAGTATCCTTTGTAGTCACGTACATTAAAGTCAGGTGGATTGCGCAGCAAGCCCAGCATGGAACCGGAAGTGTTGTTTCCCTGCTGAATCCGGTCAGCCAGGCTGTTGATGTAGGCCGTATTGCTCTGAACTTCAACCACTGAATTGAAGGTGTGCTGTAAATTAGATCGTATCGTAGTACGGCGGTACTGGCTGTTGCCCTGCTGTATGCCTTTTTGATTAAAGTTACCCAGGCTGAAATAATAAGTAGTTTTATCATCTCCGCCGCTGACATTCAGATTATTGTCAAAATAGAAGCCATCGCCAAATATTGCGTCATAGTTATCGTCCACAAACTCTTCCTGAGAATTTCTTTCCAGGATAGGGTAGTAGCGGGTGCCGCCCAGGGCTTCAAAGAACGCTCCACTTTCGTCAACTAAGTCATTGCCACCTGACCTTTCCGAGATCTTATCACCATAGGAACGGGAATCGGTAGGATCGTATTCGCCATTGCTACCTTGTCCGAACTTATTCTGACGGGGATGGAATTTGTTAATCCTGTCCAGCGAAAAAGTAGTACTGTAGCTGATGTTGATCTTATCACTTTTCTTCCCCTGTTTGGTGGTGATGTTAATCACACCATTGGCAGCTCTTGAACCCCAGAGCGCTGCCGCTGCTGCTCCTTTCAGGATGGTCATGGAAGCGATGTCGTTGGGGTTGATGTCATTGAGTCGCGACTGCTGTTTCACTCCACCTCCACCGGAGCTATTGCCTTCCAGCGTGTTGCTAATGGGAATACCATCAATCACAATCAGTGGTTGCGTATTACCGGCAATTGTACTCATTCCCCTGATCTGGATGAATGAGCCAGCACCCGGATCGGAGCTTTGCTGAGTGATCTGTACACCCGAAGCTTTACCTGATATGGCATTGATCAGCCCGGTTTCTCCGGAGGAAGCGAGCTGCTGCCCTTCCACTACTGACTGGGTGGAACCCTGTATATCAGCATCTTCTTCAAACCCCAGGGCGGATACGATGACCTCAGAGAGCTGCTTGGTGTCTGAAGAGAGCGTAACATTGAGCGCTGACTTACTTCCGAGAGCCACTTCTTTGGAAAGATAACCGATAAAGGAGAAGATCAGCGTGGGGTTTTCCTGGGTGACCGATAGTTTGTATGCCCCATTAATGTTGGTGATCGTCCCTTTTTCTGTATCCTTGACCAAAACATTTACCCCGGGGATAGGGTCACCGTTAGTGTCTGTGACCGTTCCGCTGACCGGCCGACTACTTTGTGCCAGGAGTGAATTGTGATAAGGAAGAAGAAGAAATCCCAGCAAGACAAAAAATCCTGCTGCGTGAAGCTTAGGTAGAGAAAATTTCATAAATTACCATGTTTATAATGAACAATGATCCCCTTATATGCTTGCAGGCATATGTCTTACAGGGGAGAATGCTAGAAAGCGAAGGTGTTGCAGCACTTTCGCTTTTTTATGAAGTCATCCGAAAAAAAGATTAAAGATTATAAGTAAGCAGCCATTAAGAGGGTGAATTATTTGGCTGTTTGCTCGTTTATTAACCGCTAAAGTAACTTTTATGAGATGAATAAAAAATATAATTCTATATTTTTATATAATATCAGAATTATATATTGAAATATTTGGATTAATGATAAGTATATACTAACAAATGTCTTGTAGAAATACTTGCGTATTATTGTATGTTAATTAGTTAATTCAATAATCAGTTTAACAGATAAACTAATTTTATAGTGTTTATTTAATTAAAGGTTTAAAATAGCAGAAAAGAAGACATATTTTTCATCAGCATTGGTTTGATAATTGTTGGTCAGATCGTGAATTTAAACTCAAACCACTGATTGCAGCTTGATTCCTCAGACACAGATACATGGCCCTATCGGTATTTTTGACTCCGGCTACGGAGGACTCACCATCTTTCGCGAAATTGTCAAAACGCTACCCCAGTACGATTATATTTACCTGGGCGATAATGCCCGTGTGCCGTACGGAATTCGTTCCTATGAGACGGTGTACCGTTACACCCTGGAATGCGTAAGACATCTTTTTGCTATGGGTTGTCGTTTGGTGATACTTGCCTGTAATACGGCTTCTGCCAAAGCGCTGCGTACCATACAGCAACGTGACCTGCCACTGATGGACCCCTATCGCCGGGTACTGGGTGTGATTCGTCCTACGACTGAGATCATTGGTACGCTTTCTCAAAGTGGTCATGTAGGCATACTGGCAACGGTCGGAACTGTAAAGTCTGAATCTTATATCATTGAGATCAACAAATTTTTTCCTCAGGTAAAAGTCTTTCAGGAAGCCTGCCCGATGTGGGTACCCTTGGTAGAAAATAATGAGCATACGTCGGGAGGGGCAGATTATTTTATACAGAAGCATCTGGACCAGTTGTTGGCTCAATCCTCACAGATTGATACCATCGCTTTGGCCTGTACGCATTACCCTCTGCTTAGCAGTAAGATAAGCAGGTATCTGCCGGAACATATCAGACTGCTTACGCAGGGCGAGATTGTTACGCATAGTTTATTAAGCTATCTGGAACACCACCCGGACCTGGAGGAACGATGCAGCAAAAACGGGCAGGTAGTTTTTTATACCACCGAGTCTACTGAGGATTTTGACAGTAAGGCAGCAATCTTTTTAGGGCATACCGTAGCTTCAAAACATCTGGAGTTGTAAAGTTTGGGGTTGATCGTGTTCTGGTGCTTAGGGTTATTACTGGATTGAACGGTTTTAAAACGCTATAGCAGATGACTATCACTTGATGTGAAGTATATCAAAATTTCATAGCTTTTAACCATAACACTATCGCTTCATAATACCTCAACTCTATCACCTTAATTATACTCTAGCTGGGCATACATCTTGAGGTAAGCAGTAGGAGACATTTTTTTCAATGATTTGAACTGCCGGTTGAAATTGGAAATATTATTATAACCAGACTCAAAACACACTTCAGCAATATTGTAACGGTGTTCCTGTAATAGTTTGCAGGCATAACCAATTCTGACCTCATTGAGATACTGGGTAAAGGTCTTTTTATTAATGCTTTTGAAATAACGGCTGAAAGCAGAAGGATTCATGCTGGCCAGTTCCGCTACTTTATCCAGCGTGATTTCCTGCTTAAAGTTATTCATGATGTACTCATATACCACTATAAGTTTGTGATGTTGCTTACTCTTAAAATTATCTACAAAGCCAGCACTTGAAAGCAAAGTCGCATGCGGGTAATTGGATAGCTCATGAAGGATATCTAGCAGGCGCATCACTTTTTCAAAACCTTCAAGATTATACATTTCGTTGATCTTATGTACTATATCCTCATTTCCTAACCCTTCAAATTTGATTCCTCGGCGGGCACGCTCGAACAAGTGCTTGATGCCAGAAAACTCAGGGATATTAAATAACCCTCCGGCGAAATTTTCACTAAAGTGAACCACATTAGCTTTTGCCTTTAACGTTGAATTATCAGCAAAGTAAGCTTTATCATTCAGCCAGAGATGGGGGAGGTTCTGGCCAAGCAATACAATCTCTCCGGGTGAAAATTTTTCAATGTTGTCACCCACGAATCGGGTACCGGTACTTTCCACTATGATTACCAGTTCCAGTTCAGGGTGGTAATGCCATTTTTTTAGGAAGCTTTTGTAGCAGTGCTTCTCTAAAGAAAAGGAACTGTCTTGGTGTATAGAGCGGCTTATCAGCTCGGCTTTCATAAGTTAAGGGTTTGCAGGATAGATTGAAATAGGCACAAAATTTACACAATAATCTGAGCTTTTTGTGCATTTATGATAAAAATAAGACGTTTTTTGCAAAAAAAGTATTGTACTAGGTAGAAAGTGTGGTAGTTATAGCAAAACTATTTGACTAATATTGTAATAGTTTTATTGATCTGTCTACTTCCGGTAGATTTGTATCAGCCTGAAACTTTTAACACAACAACCTATGACTATGACAAACTTATACTCCATTCAGGGGAGGAGACTATGCCTGTATACATTTATATTTTTATTTATGGCTGTCTCCGTAACCTATGCCCAGCAAAAAACGATAACCGGAAAAATCACTGATAGCGAAGGGGATGCTCTACCCGGAGTTACAGTATTGGAAAAAGGAACTACCAACGGAACTGTAACCAATGTTGAGGGAGATTACCGTATCAACCTCAGGGGTGAAGGCAGTAATGTGCTCGTGTTTTCTTCTATTGGTTACCTGTCACAGGAAGTAGAAGTAGGGAACAGAAATACGATTGATGTAAGCCTTGAGGTAGACACCAAACAATTAGAAGAAGTAGTAGTAGTGGGTTATGGTACCCAGAAAAGAGCTAATGTAACGGGCGCGATAGGCTCTATATCTTCTGAAAACCTTAATAATGTAACTACAGCTAACTCCGCCGGATTGATCCAGGGTAAAGTGGCCGGGGTAAGGGTAGAAAACGGTGGTGGTGCTCCAGGAGCCGGGGTTAATATCGTAATTCGTGGTTCGGGCACACTTGGTAATGATCAGCCGCTTTATGTTATTGATGGTAATATTACCAATTCCATGTCTTTCCTTAATCCCAACGATATAGAGTCGGTAGAGGTATTGAAAGATGCAGCCGCAGCGGCTATTTACGGAAACCGGGCCGCCAATGGAGTAATTATTGTGACTACCAAGCGAGGGTCTGCGGGTGAAACACAGATTAATTTTAGTTCAAAGTTCGGTACCCAGGGACCCACCAGCACGTTTGACTTTCTCAATGCCCGCCAATACGCTGACTATCGTAACCTTGCCAATGATAATGATGGTCAGCCCCGCGCATTAGCCAATGATGCAGAATTTGACCCCTCAGTAGATACTGACTGGCAGGATTTATCTATTAACCCTGCTCCTGTCACAGATTTAAATCTGAGTATATCCGGTGGAAATGAGAATACCACCTTTTATATCTCCAGCCAATATTTTGATCAGGAAGGGATAGTGGTAGATTCGGATTTCAAACGTTATAATTTCAGAGCTAACTCATCTTTTACCAAGGGTAGGTTCAAAATTGAAGAGTCATTGTCCTTGGCTCGGGAAGTAAACAACCCTAATACCTACTTTGGCAGAGAGCGTGGTGAACTGCCCACCATTCCGGTATATGATGAGACCAATGATGGCGGATTCGCAGGGATTGAGCCTGCTTACCATGGCGTGGCTAGAGGTATTAACTGGTATGGTTTGGCTAAACTTAATGATAACCGATATACTACAGATGGGATACTGGGGAATGTGAGTGCGCAGTACGAATTCATTGACGGACTTACCTATAAACTAAATGTAGGGATTGACTACACTGTAGCCCATAATTATAATTTTACTCCTACTTTCTTTTTCAGTACTTCTCAGGAAGCTTTCAATGATGTGGCCGACCTCAACGAAAATGTGGTTCGCAGCCTGGGAAGCTTGGTAGAGAATACACTGAATTATAATAAGGCTTTCGGGAAGCATAATATTGACTTGCTGGCTGGTTTCACCCAGCAGGTTGGCGAAAGCCGGAGTGTGGGTGCGCAGGTAACAGACTTCGCTACCAATGATTTGAGAGTGGTAGATGCAGCTAATGAAGAGATTAACTCTACGGGTAATTTGCAACAATATGCCCTTCAGTCTGTCCTGGGCAGGGTAAACTATAACTATGATGGCAAGTATCTGCTCAGCGCTACCATCCGTAGAGATGGCTCTTCCCGCTTCACTGAAGAAAACCGTTATGGTACCTTCCCTTCTATCTCACTGGGCTGGAGGGTTAGTGATGAAGCTTTCTTTCCCGAAGGTTTTGTCAGTGACTTAAAGCTAAGAGGTAGTTATGGTGAGTTGGGGTCCCAGAATATCGGTAATTATGTGACAATTACCGGCTTGAATATCTATACCGATTATTTCTTTGACGGTGGTCGTCAGTCAGGAACAGCCCTTACCAATTTTGCTAATCCTAATGTGGTCTGGGAGACAACCAAGACTACGGATATAGGTGCTGACATTGGCTTAATGGATGATAAAATCTCCATTACCCTGGATTACTTTAATAAACGTTCTGAAGATATTCTGACTGACCTTCCCATACCGGTGTATGGTGGGGTGGGGAGCTCAATTACTCAGAATGCCGCTACCATTGAAAACAGAGGCTTTGAATTTTCCGGAACCTATAACCATCTTCCCGTAGGCAACGGCCTTCAGTTTAGTGTTACGGCTAACTTCACAGTATTGGATAATGAAGTAATCAAATTGGGTGAGGGTGTAAGCCCAATCTCAGGAGGAGGCTTCACTCAACAATCGCTGGTGGCTACCCGTACTGAGGCAGGTTACCCTCTGGGAAGTTTTTACGGACATGTGGTAGAAGGAATTTACCAGACCCAGGAAGAAATAAACGCTGACGGACGTGCCAATGCCCAACTGGGAGACCTCAACTTTGTTGATTTGGATGAGGATGGAAATATTGACAATGATGACAGAACATTTTTAGGAGATCCTATTCCTGATTTTGAGTACGGAATGATCTTTAATGCAACCTACAAAAACTTCAATTTAAGTATGTTTTTACAGGGAGTTGAAGGAGTAGATATCTGGAATGCCAAGAAATTTCAGTTCATATTTGATGATGGGGGTAATAAAATTACCGATGTGCTGGACGCCTGGACTCCCGAAAACACAAATACAAATATCCCGCGGGCCACTGTGATTGATCCTGCGAATAATAAGCGCTCTTCTTCTTTCTATGTGGAAGATGGCTCTTACCTCCGCCTGAAGAGTATACAGCTGAGCTACGATTTACCTTCTTTGCTTACTGATAAAATAGGCATAGGAAACGCCAGGGTAAGTATCAGTGGACAAAACTTGCTGACCCTCACGCAGTACAGCGGCTATGACCCTGAAATAGGAAGGAATAGCGGTACCAAAGCTACCGGTTTGTTTGGCGCTGGCGTGGATGTGGAAGCTTATCCCCAGGCCCGTAGCGTATTTTTAGGTTTGGATATCTCTTTTTAAGCGTTAAAAACATTAGTTATGCATAGTAATATATATTCTGTGAAAAATAAGATAATCATCTCGCTGAGCCTGCTTTTAGCCTTTTTTCCTTTCAGTCAGTGTAGTGATGAAGTATTGGATATCAATGATCCTAACCGTTTGAGCCCGGACCTTTTCTGGAAGAACGCTGAAGATGCGGAGAAAGCGCTGGTAGGTGTATACAGCCCGCTTACCACGATTCCCGGCTGGGGGCGCATGTTAGGCGCTATCCTTACTATTCATCGTTCGGATATTGTCAATACCTTTCCCCAACCAGCCGTAAATGATGTGGGGACCTTCAATGTGGTACCCACTGATGGTAGGGTGAATGAAGGCTGGGGAGAACTCAACGCCATAGTAGCCAGAGCAAACCAGGTGCTGGCTAATGTGCCCGAGATTGAAATGGATGAGGATAGAAAGGCTGAGATCTTAGGTGAAACTTATTTTCTCAGGGGCTTTGCCCACTTTTATCTGCTCAATATGTGGGGAAATATCCCTTTGCTCACTGAGCCGGTGAATCAAGTGGAAGACCTTTTTGTAGAGCAGGCCTCTCAGTCAGAAGTATGGGCAAGCATCAAATCGGATTTGTCCGAAGCACAAAGTCGTTTGCCGCAAGAGTGGGCGGCGGAAGAGCTGGGTAGAGCCACCTGGGGAGCCGCTACTGCCATGTTGGGTAAAGCCTACCTTTATACAGAAGAATGGTCGGCTGCCGCTGCTGAATTCAAAAAAATTATTGACGCCAACTTATATCAACTGGTAGATAATTATCAGGACAACTTTTTACCAGAAACCAATAATAATGCAGAGTCGGTTTTTGAGCTTCAGTATGAGAGTAGTAGCGATGGAAACTGGGGACCTAGTGGTACACCTAATCCTCAGCGTGGGCAAGCCTGGGAACCAGATATTGCTCCCAAAGGATATACCAGCCAAAAGAGTGTGAGCGTCAATCAGTGGGTGTATGATCTATATATGAAAGAGCAAACGCTATCCGGTGATGTTGACCCCAGAGCTTATGCTACCATTCTGTGGAATTATCCGGGGGCAATGATTTATCAGGATGAATTTAGCAACGCGCTCACAGGAGAAGACCTGAATAAAATATGGGTACGTAAATACCTTAACTTTGAAAGAACCAGCTCACTGACTCCCGGAAGCTGGTCTTACTCAGCCAACAACCGCCGGATGATACGTTATGCTGATGTGCTTCTGATGTATGCTGAGGCTGAGAACGAAGCTAATGGCCCAAGTACCGCGGTATATGATGCTGTAAATCAGGTAAGAGCAAGAGCAGATATGCCAGCTTTACCTGCCGGTCTGAGTCAGGAGCAGATGCGTCAGCGCATCAGAGATGAGAGAGTGTTAGAGTTAGCCCTGGAAGGGGATCGTTTTCTTGACCTGCTCCGTTGGGGGATTGCTGCCGATGTATTTGAGGAGCATCCAGAGTACCGTTCCAATAGCGGAAGTGTGTTTCAAAGAAATAAACATGAATATCTTCCTATTCCTCAAAACGATGTAGATACCAATCCTAACTTTGAACAGAATCCCGGCTATTGACAGGCTAAAGTTTACTTTCGTGTAGTGTAAAGATTATACGGAAAATGGGTTTGACAAAAAGTGTTCGGATATGAAGGAGTACCGGTTTTTATCATATGTGTCGTTGTTTGTAGTGACCTCTATGCTGTCATGCAGTGAGCTTCATCACGAATTCCAATTGTTTGAACAACTGTCCAGTGATGATACCGGCATCTCTTTCTCCAATACCATCACCGAAAATGATTCGGTCAATGTGCTGGATTATTACTATTGTTACAATGGCGGTGGTGTAGCAGTAGGAGACTTTAATAATGATAGCCTTGTGGATATTTTTTTCTCCGGAAATATGGTGTCCTCTCGCTTATATCTGAACCAGGGCAATTTTCAGTTTCAGGATATCACTGAGGAATCAGGAATCAATACTGCAAGCTGGGTTACCGGAGTTTCTGTAGTAGATATAAATACAGACGGTTGGCTGGATATCTATCTGAATGTAGCCGGTTCCAAGGCAGAGAAAAGCTATCCCAACCTGCTTTTCATCAATCAGGGCATTCAGCAGAATGGTCAACTCAGCTTTGAAGAGGCTGCCCGGGAATACGGACTGGCAGACACAGCTTATAGTGTACAGTCTGCTTTTTTTGACTATGACCGGGATGGTGACCTGGACATGTACCTCATGACCAATACAGTCAATTTTGTAGACAAAAGCTATGTGCATGATAAAGACTATCCACTGACAGAAGGACTTACTACTGACAAGCTTTATCGAAATACGGGTGTATCAGACTCGCTAGGACACCCGCTCTTCATAGATATATCGGAAGCAGCAGGCATTATGCATGAAGGCTACGGATTGGGGATTGCCATTGATGACCTCAATGCTGACGGTTGGCCGGATGTGTATGTAGCCAACGATTTTATGCCCAACGATCTGCTATACATCAACCAGCAGGATGGAAGCTTCAGAGAGCAGGCAGCCCGAAGCCAGCGGCACCAAAGCTACAATGGCATGGGTGTAGATATCAGCGATGTCAACAATGACCTTTTGCCGGATATCATGGTTGTAGATATGCTGCCCGAAAATAATGAGCGTCGTAAAACCACCATCGCTGAGATGAACTATGAGCGCTTTAGAAGAGAGCTGGGAGCGGGCTATATCCCTCAGTTTATGCGCAATACTTTACAGATCAATCGTGGCAACGACCCTGAAGGTATTACGCAATTTGCGGATGTCAGTCAGCTGAGCGGTGTACATGCCACCGACTGGAGTTGGGCCCCACTTTTCGCCGACTTTGATAATGATGGTTTGCGGGATATTTACATTACCAATGGTTTTGTAAAAGATATTACCAATCTTGATTTTGGGCGTTATGTAGCTTCATCAACCGTTTTTGGAACTGAGCTGCACAAGAAGGAAAGAAAAAAAGAGCTGGCAGCGCAGCTCAAAAGCGTAAAAGTTTCCAACTTCCTTTACCAGAATGCGGGAGCTTTTGCCTTTGTAGATCAGTCAGCAGCCTGGGGAATTCGTAAGCCTTCCTTCTCTAATGGCGCTGCTCATGCTGACCTGGACAATGATGGAGATCTTGACCTGGTGGTCAACAACATCAATGAAGAGGCTTTTATCTTCAGAAACCGTAGTGAAGAAAGAGAAGAGAAAAACTTTTACCTCAGGCTGAGATTAAAAGGCAGTACGCAGAATCCTGGCGGAATAGGTGCTAAGCTATTTGTCTATCAGGGAGAAAACAGTCAGTACTATTATCATATGCCGGTGCGGGGGTATCTATCCAGCATACACACGCCTGTCCATATCGGCCTGGGTACACAGCAGCAGGTAGATTCTATAAAGATAATCTGGCCCGATGGAAAGCAGCAGCTTTTGAAGAGTATTCAATCTGATCAGGCAGTAGTATTTGACTATCAGCAGGCGCATAGGGTGAACGGTCAAAAGTCAGCTACTAAATCCAGTGCACTTTTCACTGAGGTTAATGATTCATGTAAGGTGCACTTTCAGCATCAGGAGAATACACATATTGATTTTTATTCAGAGCCGCTACTTCCCAAAATGTACTCTCAGGGAGGTCCGGGTATAGCGGTGGGGCAGATAGATGGAGAGCCAGGGGATGATTTTTTGCTGGGAGGAGCCAAAGGATTTGCCGCCACACTTTTTCTGCAGAATCGGGATGCAAGTTTTGCTCAACAAACATGGATGCCGGATGAAAAGGAGTATGAAGACATGGGGATGCTGCTTTTTGACTATGATGAGGATGGTGACAATGATCTTTATGTAGTGAGTGGAGGCAGTGAATTCAAGGCAGATACAAAAGCTTATCAGGACAGGCTTTACAGTAATGACGGGCAGGGTAACTTTAGTCTGATGCCGGATGCTTTACCACAGGTTACCGCCAGCGGTAGCTGTGTAGTAGGTTCTGATTATGATCAGGATGGAGATATTGACCTGTTCGTGGGAGGAAGGTATCTACCCAATGCTTATCCTAAAGCACCCAAAAGTTATCTGTTGGAAAATGACAAAAAGAGATTTTATGATAAGACCCAGGAGGTGGAAGGATTAAGTGAGCTGGGAATGGTCAATGCAGCTAGCTGGACTGACTTTGATAATGATGGCTGGATTGATCTGATCGTAGTAGGAGAGTGGATGCCGGTTACCTTCTTTCAGAATCAGCAGGGCAATTTAGTCAATATTACAGAAGAGCTTGGTTTAGAAAACACCCAGGGATGGTGGAGTAGTATACAAGCAGTAGACCTGGACATGGATGGTGATATGGATTATGTGTTGGGCAATATGGGAACAAATGTTGATTATGCTCCCAGCGATGAAAAACCCCTTAACATCTATGCTTACGACTATGATGCCAATGGTAAATTAGATCCCCTTTTAACCCGTTATTTAGTCAATCGGGACGATGAAGAGGCCATGTATCCCTTCCATAGCCGCGATGACATTTTTCGTCAATTAGTACCTCTCAAAAAGAGTTTCCAGGGCTATGAAGAATTTGCGTCTTCCGAAGTTGGTGAGATTATTCCCACTGAATTGCTCAGCAAAGCTGAGAAATTTAAGGCTTCTCACTTTGAGAGTATTGTACTCTTGAATCAAGGGGGGCATAAATTTGCTATGCGACCATTGCCGGTAGAAGCGCAGTTTTCAGCAGTATATGGAATACAAAGTGATGACTTTAACGCTGATGGCATTCCCGATCTTTTACTCAGCGGTAACTCTTACGCCAATGAAATCCTGTACGGGTGGCAGGATGCTTCACTGGGGGTAATGCTGCTAGGTGATGGTAAAGGAGGTTTTGACGCCCTTACACCACAGGAAAGCGGATTATATCTTAAGGGAGATACTCGTGGACTGTGCATGATGCATGATTTGCATGACAGAAAGCTTTTCATTGCAGCAGTAAATGCTGATAGTTTAAAAATATTAAGTCCGAGCCGGCAGGCAGAGCAAAAACTCTTGCAGGCAAATCCAATGGATGCTTATGTGCTTATTGAATATCAGAATGGTTCTGTAGCAAAGCATGAATTTCAATATGGTTCTGCTTACCTCAGTCAGTCAGCCCGTACCATAAGTATTTCTCAAACTGTAAAATCCATCCGGATTGTAGATTACCAGGGCAGGGAGAGAAAGCTTGATTTTTGATATCAAAAGGGATCATCAAGTCTGAAAACACTTCACTCTGGTAATCGCACCAGTTCAAAATACTTAGCAAAAAACGCATCAAGCTTAGTCAATATAGTGCTAGATATTGTCTATGGGTAAAAATAACTTTATACGTATAATCACATATAGATTGGGTGCAACTGCTTCTATATCAAAAGTATTAACGTTTAACGTAACCAAAAAATGAGTGTAAACAGCTTGCGAATTACAGCAATCAGAGTGTTAGATATTCGCTTTCCTACCAGCCGAACCCTGGATGGCTCTGACGCCATGAATCCCGACCCCGATTATTCAGCAGCTTATGTAATTCTGGAAACCAATAAACCTGCGCTGGAAGGGCATGGGCTTACCTTCACCATTGGTAGGGGCAACGAACTTTGTGTTGAGGCGATCAAAGCCATGTCATATTTACTGAAGGGGAAGAAGTTGAGTGAGTTCACCTCGGATATGGCGGGTTTTTGGAGAACGATTACCGGTGATAGCCAGTTGCGTTGGCTGGGACCTGAGAAAGGTGTGATCCACCTGGCAACTGCGGCAGTAGTCAATGCGGTATGGGATTTATATGCCAAAGCAGAGAAAAAACCGCTCTGGAAACTGATATGCGATATGAGTGCCGAAGAATTGGTCTCCTGTGTAGACTTCACTTACCTGAGTGATGTGATTACGCCAGAAGAAGCCATCAGTATGCTCAAAGCAAAAGAAGCAGGAAAGTCAGAGCGTATTGCCCACCTGATGGAACATGGCTATCCGGCTTATACTACTTCTGCGGGCTGGCTGGGTTATTCGGAAGAGAAAATCAGGAGACTGTGTAGAGAGGCAAAGGAAGAGGGATGGAAATACATTAAAATGAAGGTAGGTAGTAACCTGGAAGATGATATGCGGAGGGCCGCTATCATCCGTGAAGAAATTGGCAGTGATATCCGGCTGATGATGGATGCCAATCAGAAGTGGGATGTGCCACAGGCCATCTGTAACATGAAGCAACTGGCCAGGTTTGACCCCTGGTTTATAGAGGAACCTACCAGCCCGGATGACATTCTGGGCCACAAAGCCATCAGAGAAGCGATAGCACCCGTCAAAGTTGCTACCGGAGAGCACTGTCACAATCGTGTGATCTTCAAACAAATGCTACAAAGTGGGGCTATGGATTTTTGTCAGCTTGATAGCTGTCGGCTGGGTGGAGTAAATGAAATTCTTAGTGTGCTACTCATGGCTGCCAAATTTAATGTTCCTGTGTGCCCCCATGCCGGTGGGGTAGGACTATGCGAATATGTGCAGCATATCTCCATGATTGACTACATAACAGTTAGCGGAAGTATGGAAAACCGCATCATTGAGTATGTAGATCATCTGCACGAACATTTTATAGATCCGGTAATTATCAGAAATGCTCATTATATGCCACCTAGCGCGGCTGGCTACAGCATCAGTATGAAGGAGGAATCTATGATTGCCAATACATTTCCGGGAGGAAGTACGTGGCAGGCAGATAATTAAGTAAAGTCAGTAGCCATATGTTTTTTTGCAATTAATGCTTAGCTTTCCAAATATCACGCACAACACTAGTTTAAGAGGGTATGAGAAATGTATCTTATCAATGCACCATCTTGGTGGTGATCCTACTGATATTTGGCCAGTGCCAATCTAATAGCGGGCAGGAAGAGGAGAGTAAGGAAACTTCTTCTATTTTGAGTACTACCTTAAGCGAGGAAGAAATTCTAAATGAGTCTGAAGAAGATTTTGATGAACGTATGGAATGGTGGCGAGACGCCAAGTTCGGCATGTTTATCCATTGGGGACCCTATGCTATTCCTGCAGGTGAATACCAGGGGGAAGAAGTAGAGGGGCTAAGTGAATGGATCATGAATACTGCGCATATTCCGGTAGAAGAGTATGAGAAATTTTCCGCGCAATTTAACCCCACCCAATATGAGGCAGATAAGTGGGTGGGAATTGCTAAAAATGCAGGAATGAAATACATCGTGATCACCTCCAAACATCATGATGGCTTTGCCCTCTGGGATTCTGATGTAAGTGAGTATGATGTCATGGATTACGCGCCTATTCAACGTGACCTCCTGGCTGAACTGAAAGCAGCCTGTGAAAAGCATGACATCAAGCTTTGTTTTTATTATTCAATCACGGACTGGCATCACCCTGACGCGCAGGCCCCCATTATCCTGACTACAATACGGATGAAAAAGAAAACCCCAACTTCCAGCAGTATGTAGATAATTATCTTTTTCCACAGGTAACGGAGTTGGTAGAAAAGTATGATCCTTATGTGATATGGTTTGATGGAGAGTGGATACCTGAGTGGACGCATGAAAATGGTGTAAAGATGTATACACATTTAAGACAGTTAAATCCTGACTTAATCATCAACAATAGGGTAGATAAGGGGCGTCAGGGTTTGCAGGGTATGAACGACAGCAGTGAAGATTATGTGGGTGACTTCGGTACTCCTGAGCAGGAGATACTGGAAGGTACCAGCGAGTTTGACTGGGAAGCATGCATGACGATGAATGATAGCTGGGGCTACAAAAAGAATGATAACAATTGGAAGTCAAAGGAAATGTTGATCCATAACCTTGTAGATGTAGCAGCTAAAGGAGGGAATTATCTCTTAAACATCGGACCCACCCCTGAAGGTACTATCCCGGCTCCCAGTGTAGAAAGGCTTATGGCCATGGGTGACTGGCTGGATATAAACGGAGAAGCCATTTATGAGACTGAGCGGCTGAAAAGTGAATATAAGCAGGGAGAATCCATTCGTTTTACCAAGAAAAAAGGTGAGCCTACTTACTATGGTATCCTATTGGAAGCCCCGCAAGCTAAAGTCAACTTCACCAGGCTGAAGCCTGAGGAAGGATCAGATGTTTATCTATTGGGCTATGGCCAGCCATTGGATTGGAATTATGATGAAGCCAACGGACTATCAATATCTGTACCTTCACAGGCCGCTACCAATGTAGATTTTGCCTGGGTATTTAAAATAGATGGAGAAGAAATTATGTAAAACCTAAGTCTATAGCATGGCTGGGAGGCGCACTTGAAATACTTTTTGTTGCGGTTCTGTACTATTCATACACTGCAAAAAAGCCTCAGCCACTTTTTCTATTTTCTTAGGTTCAAGGTGTAATTCATCAAACCAGTCTACAGGCTTAGCGTAGCCACGACAATCAATCATAAAAACCTCTCTGCCAAAGGCGGGGTCATTTACCAAATCGTACAGCATCTCATTGAAAAGGTGTAGCATGGCAAAAGCAATATCATTCTGATCTTGCTGCTTAATAATTCTTTTGATCAGCATGGGTTGTTTAAAGTGTCTTCCATTGTCACCGATGATGCGCATCAGGCGGCCGATAGGTTTGATCCAGGAGCCTCGCCTGAAGGATGGAATAGGATAATCATAGCCATGGCAAATCATTCTGAGGTCGGGAAACTTCTTGCGAAGCTGCTTGATCATATACTTGTACTTCAATTCCAGAATGGCAATAAGGGAAAAATACTCCCGGTTAAGAAAATGTAAGCCTCTTTCAATTTGGGCTTTGGTGTCAGAACTTAATGTATCATCATCCAGTACTTTTCTGATTAACGGATGTTGCTGCTTGTATTCTTCTGTAACATACCCCCCTTCCGCATTCACCATTAAGGAAACTCTACGATGATTTACAAGCTCTATCCCACCGGCACTGACCAGAAAAGCATCAGGGGAGATAATGGAAAGTTCAGTGATATATTCTCTTTCCTCCAGAATATTGGTCAGGAAATCACCTCCCCGGGCCAGGCTGTAGATCGCTATATCTTTATCACCCAGATGATCTATCCAGTCTATCACATCATCAGAAATTGGGTGTTCAAACCAGGAATCCCCTTCAGCCACCACCCGCATGGCCATAGGATTTTTTTTGATCTTTTTGATAAACTTATTATTTCTTCTATTCTGGCTTAAGTTATTCAGTCTACCCAGATAACCTGAACTTGCATTGTCAAATTTGTAATTCTCATTCTGGTCAAATATTCTCAGAATAGCCAGCTTAAGGTCTATTACGTTAACAAGCTCTTCCGCACCAAAAAGATCGTCATTCACTACGCCTAACAGTTTTTTTGTATCCTGTTTGCTATAGATTTCAGGTTGTTTTATGAGTTTATTGATCAGTACATCTTTTTCTTCCTCTTGGTTTTTCTGGGTTTTAGGAGTAGGGGTGAGTGTAGTATTTTTCATGTTATTGTGGTTTTGAGTATCCGGATGAATGCAAATGTAAGTTCTACCGTAGTTAAGAAGCGAATGCAAAGAAGCTTTCAAATCAGGTTCTTTGTAAATCGCCTCAGCTTTTGGCTAAGTATATATTAATCTTGACTGGAGGTGGAGCTATCTGTGTCTGTTGAAAAGCAGTAAGCTTATTTTTCAAATGGCAATGCCGGTAGTCGTAGCCAGCTTTTTAGCTTACTGATGATATAGGGAATATAATAAATAATTCGCAGAAAGTGTTGCGGGTTCGTAAATCTTTGTCGCAGGAAATATAGATTTCTACTCAATAATAAAAAATGGGTTTTTATGCATTGCAGTAGTGATCAGGAGTATTAAATATTGATAATCAGTGTATTGTGAAATATAGGCTGAAAATAGTTTACTCTTGCTCAAAAGCTGTACACATGTAATACCTATGAGATTCCCTATGGAGAGGGCATGCAAATTTATGTAAATAGCAACACGAATTTTCAGGAAAGCAGACTTAAAAATACTTCTAATGATCTATCATTTTCTAATTGCGCTGGTGGTAGCAGTAATCATCATGCCTAAGTCAGGAGCAGATCTTAATGAACTAAACACCAGGCTCACCAAAAAATTAAAAGCTGAACCTACCTATCTTATGGAGATTGAGGGACGGCAGTACGAGCTTGACTATCAGGAGCGATCAATAATTGACCCACGCTGGATAGATAAGATAGAGCTGTTCAAAGCACCCCGTTTGCCGGAAGCCTACAAAGCCAGCGCTAGTGTGGTGGTAATGGTCTCTCTGAAAAAGCGTAAGGTGGATGAGTTCTGGGAAGTGATTGAAGCAAAACAGATTCAACTTTAACAGCAGCATAACTTATTGACACATTTTATACGGCAGCTCTTTCATTTTGGCATTCAACAAGCCCTTTCCTGCATTTTCGCTGTTCTGATATTTGCGACGCTAGCCCTCTCTAAAGTCATAGACATTCCAGGCCTCCATCGGTATGACTTTATCCTCATCATTTGTCTGCTGATACAGTTTATCATGATCTATACCAAGCTGGAGTCGTGGGATGAACTCAAAGTCATCTGCCTTTTTCATGTGATCGGCCTGGCACTGGAATTGTACAAAGTGCAGATGGGCTCCTGGTCATATCCAGAAGAAGCGCTTAGCAAGCTTGGTGGGGTACCTTTGTACAGTGGCTTCATGTACGCCAGTGTAGCCAGTTATATCTGCCAGGCCTGGCGAAGGCTGGAACTGCGGTTTATGCACTGGCCCCCTGATTACCGGACATACCCGATTGCTCTGTTCATTTACCTCAATTTCTTTACCCATCATTTTCTCCCGGATTTCCGCTGGTGGATAACCGCCTCCTTATTTCTGGTCTTTGGCAAGTCTTACGTACGTTTCACAGTCAGGGGAGAAGTATACCCTATCCCTACCATCCTTTCTTTTCTACTGATCGGTTTCTTTATCTGGATAGCGGAAAACATTTCTACTTTCTTTGGTGCATGGCAGTATCCTGATCAGGCAAATACCTGGAAACTGGTACACCTGAGCAAGATCAGCTCCTGGTTCTTACTGGTGATCATCAGCATCATCATAGTAGCCAACCTCAAGCACCTGAAATATGGGGCAGAAAAAAAACTTCCGAAAAAGGCTTATTGAACCCCGGCAGCAGCACCTTCCCAATCCGGATCAGCAGCACCCACAAACTGCTGGGTATCAGCATTATATTCTACCGCATGTACTCTCCCAAAGCGGGCGACTTCCGGTACTTCATTGAGCAGAAAACCTTTGGCTTTCAGGGCTTCCAGTACTTCATCTTGCCAGCCCTCACCACTATGCGTCTCCACAAAAACACTGTCTGCATCATCGGGGTGAACGCGGGGAGCAGCAAGTGCTTCCGCCAGTTCCATATTTTGGTCTATCACTCTGCTACTTACCGAAGTAATAGCTGAGATAATTCTGGAACCGCCAGCAGCTCCCAGTGCCAGATAAGGCTGATCATTTTTTGTGATTACGATGGGTGAAATGTGAGAAGCGGCTCTTTGTCCGGGCTCAAAATCTCCCAGATACCCCCCTAAAGTTACCGCATATAAGAACCCCAGCCCCGGACTGGCTACTTTGGAACCCATATT
Source organism: Catalinimonas alkaloidigena (assembly GCF_029504655.1). Classification (NCBI taxonomy): domain Bacteria; kingdom Pseudomonadati; phylum Bacteroidota; class Cytophagia; order Cytophagales; family Catalimonadaceae; genus Catalinimonas; species Catalinimonas alkaloidigena. The sequence continues at coordinate 4,575,861 of NZ_JAQFIL010000001.1, read as the reverse complement.
GGGGCCTAATGATTGGGTGAGCGCTACCATCATACCATTGCCATCAGCTGTAGACAAGTGAGTAGTATGCCCTTGTTCGGCGAGCCAGCTCTGCGGCACCTCGATATCCTTGGGGGGTAAGTGAGTTAATACATTAGGAGAAGAAAGTTGACTCGCTACTTTTTGTGCATAATCTTTGGAGATCAGAATCGGAATGGAGTCTGCTGTCTGGCTCCTGCGATCTTCATAAGCACGCTCAACGGCAAGGTACATATTACTAGCCCATTCCACTTCGCTGGCTTCCTGCATCGGCATGTTTTCCAGTATATTCAAAATTTCCAGTGTGATGGCTCCGTAAGAAGGCATGGAGAGCGCATACACTTCATTACCTCTGTAGGTACTGTTAAGAATATCAGCATCAAGGGCTTCATAATTAGACAGGTCCTCCATGCTAAGTACCCCTCCATTGGCCTGTATATCAGCAATAATTTTTTCAGCTATTGCACCACGGTAAAACGCTTCATCACCTCCTTCGGCTATTGCTCTCAGGGTTTTGGCCAGATCCTTTTGTACCAGTATTTCACCCTCAGCATAAGTAGTGGTATCTTCTTTAAGAAAATAGGTGCTTGTGCCTTCAAACTCCTGAATCTCCTTCAGGGCGAGCGCATGTCGGGTGGCTTCACCAGGCAGCAGGGCAAACCCTTCTTCCGCATAACGAATTGCCGGTTCCATTACTTTGGTCAAGGGAAGTGAACCGTGTTCTTCCAAAAGTTTAGTGAGCCCGGCAACCACACCCGGAATACCAATGGTAGGGTATCCGTAACTGCCTTGAGGAGCGTTTGCGGCATCATAAGACATAGGGGCCTGTGTCGTAGCATCAACGCCTCTTACTTTACCATCAGGCAGTCTGAGGATAGCTTGCAAGCGTCCTCCTAATCCACTCATGCTGGGCTCTACCACTGCCAAAGTAAAAGCCGCAGCTACCGCTGCATCTACTGCATTACCTCCGAGTGATAACATCTGCTGCCCCGCTGCTGTGGCCAGCGGGTGTGCTGCGGCCACCATACCTCCCCCGGCTTGTGCTGACTGGGTGAGTGCAGGTTCTTCTATCGTCTCAGTTTTTGCAGACTGCTGACTGTCCTGGCAGCTTATTGAAATGCATGCTAATGCAAGAAGAAAAAGTAGGTTTTTCATAAATCAGGGCTAGATAAAGATGATGTAGAAATCCAAAAATATCAGATGTATTCCGCAATTGCTAGAAAAGCCGGGCAAAATGAACGAATCTATGTAAAAGAAGGAGAATTTATATTGGTAAAAGCCATGAAAGCTAAAATTTTATTTTAATTAATTCGGTCTATGAGTCGGTAAAATATTTTATCGTGGCAAAATATAACTTTTAATGCTTTGTATGCACTAGCTGAATGATGTTCAATATTTTGAACCTAATATGCTTATGAGAGTTACCTTATCAGATATCGCTATATCCTCATATTTTATCATAAAAAAACAAAAATTTGGTAAGCTTTTCTAGTCAATATTTCTCACCCAAATTGGGTGAATTGCGCTAGATTGAAGCAATTCAAATTTGACTCAGGGGGTAAAAAAAGTAAATTAGTATTTTTTTAATCAAACGACCTTATTCATGAGAAACTATCTACGTGTCCTTTTTTTTAGCCTTTGTTTAGGGCTAATGTACGTACCGCTCTTTGCCCAGGAGGTAAATATCAGTGGTACGGTAAGCGATGAGAGTGGAGAACCACTTCCCGGAGTTACCGTAATCGTGGAAGGTACTACCACCGGTACCACTACCAATATTGAAGGTATATTCCGGCTCAGCATACCTCAGAATGCAGAAACGCTAACATTCAGTTCTGTAGGGTACACACAAAAATCTGTACCGATAAATAACCAGACAGAGTTCAATGTTAGTTTGCAGGAAGATATCCAGCAGCTGGGAGAAGTGGTTGTCAATGCGCTGGGTTTTAAGGAGAACCGTGATCAGCTGGGCTCTACAGCTTCCCGGGTGGATGCTGAGTCAGTAGTACAATCCGGAGAAACAGGCGTAATCAATGGTCTGGCCGGAAAAGCAGCCAGCGTACGTATTGCCCGTTCCAATGGTGATCCCGGAGCAGGGTCCACCATCCAGATCCGAGGAGCCAATACCATTACCGGTTCTTCTAACCCCCTGGTAATTGTTGATGGAGTTCCGCTAAACAACAATACAGTGTATGGGGGTGGAAATGGGGCTAACCGCTCGGGTGGTACTTCTCAGCAGTCACGCCTCAATGACATCAACCCCAACGATATAGAAAGTATTCAGGTGCTGAAAGGCGCTTCAGCTGCATCGCTTTGGGGTTCTCGTGCTGCCAATGGTGTAATCGTAATTACGACCAAACAAGGTAGCGCGGGCAGGCCTAAAATCAGCTTTTCGTCTACTTATTCTATTGATGAGGTAAACACCCGTCACCCCTTGCAAAATAAATTTGGGCAGGGTAGAAATGGCGAATGGGATTCAGGAGATAGAGAGTCGTGGGGCGACAAAATAGCAGAAAGACCAGGTGGAGAAGATGAGGTAGATATGTCAGGAGAATATTTTGAAGCTGATGATGGTACACTTTATTACCCCATCATCAACAAAAACTCAAGAGAAACCTATGTAGATGAAAACTTTGATGAGGTTTTCCAGAATGGTTACTTTTTACAGAATGACCTTTCTATCAGCGGAGGGTCTGAAAAATCAACTTTCTTCTTCAGCCTGGGCCGGCTGGATCAGGAAGGTATTGTCAAAAACAGTGATTACCATAGAACCAACGTTCGTTTGAACAACCAGACTTTCTTCGCCGACTGGATTAATGTTTCTTCCCGTGCTGCTTATACCAATACGAAGTCTAACCGTATTCAGCAAAGCTCCAATGTGGCAGGGCTTTACCTCGGACTACTAAGAAATCCCCCTGATTTCTCAATAGCTGACTACAAGGGAACCTATTATGATGAGGATGGAACTGCTTACCCCAAGAGGCATCGCGCCTATCGCAGGCCTCTGGGATCTACAAATAACCCTATCTACAATAATCCATTATGGACCACCAATGAGCAGATAAGCAATACCCTGGTAGACCGCTTTATAGCCAACAGTGATATTAATATTGAACCTAATGACTGGCTGGTATTTACCCTGAGAGGTGGAGTGGATACTTATACTGACCGGAGAAATTATTTCTACCCCATAGGCTCAGGAGGAGAAGTATTCGGCCGCTTTGATGAAGATATTATTACCGAAAGTGAGTTTAACTTTGACGCGATTGGTAAAGCCCAGTTTAGCCTGACTGATGCTATCGGTCTGACCACAACTATTGGATGGAATTATAATAATCGCGTAAGACGTTCTAACTTCAACACATTGACCAACTTTCAGGCTAATGTGGATCTGCTGACTACTGACCTTAATACCAGTAATGAGGTTTCCAGCATTGAAAACTTTAAGCAATTCATACGTTCCAATCGCCTCTATTCAGTATTTAATTTTGACTTTTTTGATCAGTTATATTTCAATGCCTCAGGTACGGTGGAAGCTGCTTCCAGTGTACAGGGCAATTTCTTCTATCCCGCTTTTGATGTCGCCTGGCAGTTTACTGAACTGGCTGGATTGGATAATACCGGCTTCCTGAGTTTTGGTAAGCTGAGAGCCTCATGGGGGCAGGTAGGGGTACAGCCCCAGGCGCATCGCTTCCAGACGCTGGCCGAGGGTGGCTTTGTCTACAGCACCTACGATGATGGTCTGGACATCTCTCAGTTTGGCGGTGGTTTCCGTGTGGATGATGACAAAGGTAATCCTGACCTCAAGCCTGAGATCAAAACTGAGTGGGAAATCGGTACCGACCTGAGGTTTATGCAGGACCGCCTGTCACTCAGCATGACCTATTATCAAAATGAAATCAATGACCTCCTGTTTGAAGTAGCGACTACACCTTCCTCAGGCTTCCTCAGTGAATATACCAATGCGGGAGTGATGCAAAACCGTGGATTTGAAGCGGAACTGGATTACGCAATCTTTCAGGGTGATGATTTTACGATGAACGCCTATGCGAACTTCAATACCAATGAAAATGAAGTAGTAAGCCTGCAAGGAACGGAATCAGTAGATCTGACCACCCAGTCTATCAGCTCCCGTGCCGTACCCGGCTATCCACTGGGTGTACTCTGGGGCACAAGACCTCAGCGCAATGACGACGGAAGCCTGTTGCTGGACGACAATGGATTTCCTCAGATCGCTAATACCCAGGGAGTGATTGGTGATCCCAATCCCGACTGGAGAGGAGGATTAGGGCTGCGTGCCAGCTATAAAAATATCAGCTTTAACATACTGTTTGAACACTCTCAGGGAGGCGACTTTGCGGAAAGAACCCGCTTTATTTTGCGTAATTTTGGTACCCATGCCGATGTAGGGAATGAAGTGACGCTTAGCCAGGATCTTATCAATGTGGCAGGTGACGTGATACCTTCAGGTACTACCGTCAGAGGAGCCATAGAAGACTTTGGTGCCGGTCCGGTACTGCTGGATGAAGCCTGGTACCGTGGCCGTGGCGCTGGTTTCGGTGATGGTGTGATGAATGAGTTTGCTGTGTCAGACGCTACCTGGACGCGTCTGCGTGAGATCAGACTGGGCTATGTACTGAACAACAGCTGGCTGAGGGATGTGACCAAGTTAAATTCGGTAGAGTTTTCAGTGACTGGTCGTAACCTGTTCCTCTGGACAGATATCCTGGGCATTGACCCGGAGATCAATCAGTTTGGGGTAACCAACGGCTTTGGTATTGACTACTTCACCAACCCCAGCACTCGTTCTGTTCTTTTCACCTTGAAAATCAATTACTAGAACTGTTATGAAAAAATTACTATATATATTCTTGAGTCTGACATTGCTCATGACCTTTGGGTGTGAGGATTTGGTAGATGACATCAATGACAATCCAAATAAAATCACTACGGATAACATTGACCCCCGCTTGTTTTTGAAAGGCGCTCTGTTAGTAGATGTGCAGATGAACTATGGTCATCTCCCCAGAATTGCCAGTATGTGGAGTGGACAGCTGATTGGCTTCCAGTCGCTTTATAAGACACTCTACGAATACAACATCACGGCGGCAGAGTCTGAGGCCACCTGGGAAGATGCATATCAGGGTGCGCTGAATCAGTTACGTTTTGTACAGGAAGAACTGGGTGACGACCCTATCTACCTGGGCATATCTCAGGTCGTTGAAGCCCACATCGTAGGCAATATGGCATCGCTATTTGGTGATATTCCTTACCGTGAGGCGGCTGAGCCCGAAATTGATGACCCTATGTTTGACCCACAGGCGCAGGTCTTCGCTGACTTACAGGCGCTGCTGGACGATGCTATCCAGACACTGGAAAGTGTGGATGGAAGCCCCAATGTAGAACCGGACATATTTTATGGGGGTGATCCTACGCTCTGGATAGAAGCCGCCTGGACGTTGAAGGCGCGCTATTACGTACTGACCAAGCAATATGCTGAAGCGCTCAGTGCTGCTCAGAATGGCATATCCTCACCAGAGAATTCTATGTATTACAAGCCGATAGATGACTCCAATCAGGACAATGATAATCTTTTCTTCAAGCTGCTCAACGGAAGCCGTACCGGTGACATTGGAACGGGCAACAGCTTTGCCATGCAACTGCTGGATGTAGATAATCCGGACTCCCGCAATCATGCCAAAACCAATGAGGAAGCCCGTAAGGCCTACCTTACCATTGACGAAAGCCGGGCAGTAGAAACCGGCTTTGCCGGAAGGGTAGAGCCCATGCCCCTCATCACCTATGCGGAAAATCAACTCATACTGGCAGAGACCGCTGCCCGTGCCGGAGATTTATCTGATGGCTTGCCATACCTGAATGAGCTACGTGCCGAACTGGATGAGGCAAGTACTTTTGATGTTTTGGCAGATACATTAGCGTATTCATATGAGCCCTTTGTGGCGGCGGATTTTGCCAGTGGCGGTATTGAAAATCCCGATGGAATAGCTGCTGACAGAGCGTTTCTCAGAGAAGTGATAGAGGAGAGGTATGTTTCAGGATTTGGTCAGCTTACCGCTTTTAATGATGCCCGACGTCTGCGTAAGTCCGATCAGGATATCGCAGTGCCCATTCCGCTGAATATTGGTAGCGCTACGGCCTATCCCGAACGGTTTATCTATGCCAATAGTGAGATCAACGCCAACAGTAACGCACCGGACCCTCCGGGCATACTGGTACCCACGCCCATTAACCAATAAATTGAGAAGAAGGGAGGCAATTCGCCTCCCTTTTTTGTTTTAACGCGCTTATTCTCACATGATGGTCATTGTCCCCACTAACAAATGGAGAGGCTAAAAACCGCTTACAGAGAGACATCAGACCATTTTTATCATTTTGCTGTTAGGGGAAAATAACATATCAGCCAAATGCATGGCTGTATGTTAGAGGGAAGCCCGAGTTTTGGGCTGATTTATTACATTCCCCACTGGGGAACGCGTAGTTTTGGTGCTGTTTGTTCACCTTCCCCGCAGGGGATACTAACAAATTGGGCTTTTCACTCACGATCCCCTAACAGTATACTAACAAATCAGGCCAGTGCATAACCCTTCCCAGGGTGTTGGATAATAGATTGTCTGTGTTTGGACAGAATCCCTTGCTGCTCTCTACTACCAAAATTGTTTATTTCTGTTTCCCCGGACTGTCAATACTTGCGTCGGGGTAAATTGGTGCATGCTTTACAAATGAGTATTTCCATATGCTTTGTAGTTATTGCAGTGCTCTCTTGCTGTGTCATTCCGGAACATAGTGGAGGAATCTTTACCAAGAGATAGACAGTTGAGCTAACGCTATTACATTAAAACTTTGAAAAACCTGATATCATAAGTATTTGGTATATTTAATTTTTGAGACAAGAAACTGTAGTAGAAAACAATTTAAATGTTGAGAAAAGCAGATTTACATTCAACCCACAATAGCATAGCAGCTGATTCACTTGTCTGGTTAGAACAAGCAGAATTACTGAATATATCAGCTATCTCCATATATCAAAACTTGATCAAATCGTATAGTAATCATAATCTAAGTCCTTCAGCAAGGAGCAAAGCAACCATGGGATTCATGGGTTCTTACATGTTACTTTCGGGCTATGCATTCGAAAACCTTATAAAGGGTGTTTCTATTGCTAGATTCAAAGATGAAAGTTTAGACATCTTAAAGCAAAAGCGTTGGAATTATAGGAAAGGTCATGGAATTTCAAGTATAGCTAGAGACTTAATTGATGACGTAACAAAGGATGAATTAGACTTGCTTAGCAGATTTGAAGAGTTTGTTATTTGGGGAGGTAGATATCCAGTTCCATTGAAAGAAAGCATGTATTCGCAGAGCTACAAGTTGAGGTTAAAAGGTAAAGATTTTCAAGTTAGAAATAAGTTGTTTAACAGATTGAGAAATATATTAGTAGAGGAATGGGAAGAAGGGAATAATGAAAAGTTTTATGGAGATGACGGTTTGAATGAGTTTAAAAATGCTTTTGATAACACAAATATATAATTTCATTCATTCGGAGATGTTTATAAAAGGGCAAGGTATTGTCCCTCAACTCAACACCCCCTGCACCACCTTTCCATGCACATCGGTGAGGCGGAAGCGGCGACCCTGGTATTTGTAGGTCAGGCGTTCGTGGTCAATACCCAGCAGGTGCATTAAGGTAGCCTGAAAGTCATGCACATGCACCGGATTCTTGGTTACATTGTAGCTAAACTCATCGGTCTCTCCATACACCATTCCGGCTTTAACCCCTGCTCCGGCCATCCACATCGTAAAGCAACCGGGATGATGATCACGCCCATAGTTTTCTTTAGTCAGTCTGCCCTGTGAGAAGCTGGTACGTCCGAATTCTCCCCCCCAGACCACCAAAGTATCCTCCAGCAAGCCTCTCTGCTTGAGGTCCAGGATCAGGGCGGCTGTCGCCTGATCGGTATCTTTGCATTGTCTGCTAATGCCTCCCGGCAGGTTGCCATGCTGGTCCCAGCCCATGTGGTAGAGCTGTATAAAGTTAACGTTCTTCTCAGCCAGTCGCCTTGCCAGCAGGCAGTTGGCGGCATAGGTGCCGGGTGTACGGGCATCTTCTCCGTACATCTCATAGATATAGTCAGGCTCGTTGGAAAGGTCTACCGCATCGGGCACCGAAGTCTGCATGCGGAAAGCCATCTCGTATTGTTGTATTTTTGATTCTATCTCCGGGTCGCCGCTCATCTTCTGCTGTATCTGGTTCATCTCTTTGATGTAATCCAACGCCCTGCGGCGGTCATGCTGGTGAATGCCATAGGGGTTGTTGAGGTAAAGTACCGGGTCTTTGCCGGAACGGAACTGAACGCCCTGATGGTGGGAGGGCAGAAAGCCATTGCCCCAGGCCGATGAGTTGAGGGGCTGCGCGCCACCTCCTTTGGATACCAACACCACAAAGTTGGGCAGGTTCTGGTTGCTGGAACCTAAGCCATAGCTCATCCAGGAGCCGATGGAAGGACGTCCACTCTGCTGCGAGCCGGTCTGCACAAACATTACTGCCGGTTCATGATTTATTGCTTCGGTAAAGACCGATTTGACGATGCAAAGCTCATCTACAATTTTGGCAGTGTAAGGCATCAGCTCGCTTACCCAGGCCCCGGACTGTCCGTACTGCTTAAAGTCAAAGATAGATTGTACCAACGGAAAGGTAGACTGATTAGCCACCATACCGGAGTTACGCTGTGTACCTCGTATAGAGTCGGGTATCTCTTTGCCATGCCATTTCCTGAGGGCGGGCTTATAGTCAAAAGTCTCAATCTGGGAAGGACCACCACTCTGAAAGAGGTAGATCACCCGTTTGGCCTTTGCAGGAAAATGCCCATGGCCGAGGACCCCACTGCTAGGAGAAGTAAGCTTACCGGCTGATGTGCTTCCCAGAGAAGAGAGGGGAGAGAAGAGAGAGGACAAGGCGATTGAGCCGAAGCCCAGGGAGGCTTTGTTCAGAAACTGTCTTCTGCTTTGTTGGGAAAAATGCTTGTCCATAGCCATTTATTTTCGGGTATATGCTTCGTTGGTGTTCATGATGCTGTTGGCTACTACGGCCAGGGCAGCCAGCTCTGTCTGCTGCTCAGCTTTTACTTCCTGCGCACCTATGCTGAGGTAAGCCTGTAAGTCCTCAGGATGCTTACTAAATTTATCGTATTCATCCTTATAGTGCGCCTGTAGCAACAGTGTCTCTTTGCTTTGAGGCTTACGGCCGGTAAGCAGGCGAAAAGTTTTTTCCAGTTTGTCTTCCAGGCTTGAGTTATCCATCTGCAGTACTTTCTCAGCCAGCACACGGGAGGCTTCCACAAACTGCGGATCGTTGAGCAGCACCAGCGCCTGAAGGGGCGTGCTGGTGGTGGTGCGCCGTACTTTACACTCTCCCCGCTGCGGCATATCAAAGATAAGCATGGAAGGAGGAGGAGAAGTGCGCTTCCAGATCGTGTAAATACTACGGCGGTACAAGCCTTCACCCTCGGTTTGCAGATAAGGATAGCGCCAGGATTTGTTGCTCAGCTCATCCCACAGCCCTTCCGGCTGGTAAGGGTATACACTTTCGCCTCCGGTTTCTTCTACCAGCAGTCCACTGACCGCCAGTGCATTGTCGCGTATCATCTCAGCGGGCAAACGGAAGCGGGGCGCTCTTGCCAAGTACTGGTTTTCCGGGTCTTGCTCCAATAGTTCAGGCGTGACCTGGGAGCTTTGCTGATAAGTCGCTGACATCACAATAAGCTTGTGCAGGGCTTTGAGGTCCCACTCATGCTCCTGCAGCCAGATAGCCAGATAGTCCAGTAGCTCAGGGTGGGAAGGAAGGTCACCCTGATTGCCCAGGTCATCAGAAGTTTTGACCAGCCCTTTGCCAAAATGCAGTTGCCAGATACGGTTGACGATGACTCTGGCCGTGAGGGGATGATCAGGGGCAAACATCCATTTTGCCAGGCCCAGTCGATTACGAGGCAAACTGTCGGGAAAGCTGAATATCTTGTCAGGCGTATCTGGCAGCACCTCCTTACCCGGCTGACTGTAGCTGCCTCTTTCCAGCAGATAGGTGGGACGGGGCTTAGGCAGGTCGCCCATCACCATGATCTCCGGTATGCTGTTCATCAGAGCGTTGAGTTCGTTACGTGCCTGTTGCAGTTCCTCTACCTGGGGAGCATCTTTGTGCCGGGCAAAGTAGTATTCGGCTAAAGCCTGTTCTGTAACTGTTCCCTGTTTCAGCGCTTCTTTCGTTTGTTCCGGATGACTTAGATAGCTGACTTCCAAAGCCGTAAGCTCTCGCTCGTAGATGCGGATTTCGTCCAGGCCACCCTCTTTCATGGGGGTAATCTTGTCACGGCTGCCCAGGTGAAAACCTCTGAAAGCATAGGTGTGGATATTGGGTTCGTAGAGAATCCCTTTATACAGATTATCTGTAACTACATCACGGGCAGCTTCTTTCCCATTCAGATAAAGCCTGATGCCTTCGGCACGGCTGGAACCATCATAAGTAATAGTGATCCGGCTCCATGCTTTGGCGGGAAGTGCTTCCCGGCTAGTGAGTTCTATCGCATTCTGAGGCCAGGAATGGGCCATGATGAATTGCAGCTTATTATTTTGCAGGTAGAGAGAGTAGCCCTTTAAGCCCAGGCGTACATCTTCACAATGGGTAAAGACTCCGGCTTCTTCATAAACTGTGTCTGGATACACCCAAAGGTCTAGGCTGAAAGGTTCAGTTCTTTCAAACCAGCCGATCTTTTCGCCCAGGGCGATAGAATTGTAATCACTGACATAAAAAGCATTGCCTTGAATACCTTCCCTGATGACAGCCTCTTTCAATGTGGCTGGCTTTTGGGCGTTGACCAGATTGTCGGTCAGGGCTTTTCCATTACCCAGCTCAGTAAACTTATCCAGAGGATAATAAGCCTGTAAACCCCGCTGCATGTCTTGCGCTAACGCTCTGTGTAGATTGGGCTTTGCTTTCTTCCATTGTGCAAAATGCTTCTGCTCTTTGTCTTCCTCTAAGCTTTCTTCCTGTTGATAAATGAACTGTCTGAGTTCACTGATCTGTGCATCGGTCTTTTCATCACTCAGCAGTAGTGCTGGACCGGGAGTCTGATCGGGACCGTAGACCGGGCTGCCCGACTCAAAGGTACTGTTGAAGAAAGCGAACATGCTGTAATAATCCTCCTGCGAGACAGGGTCATATTTATGATCGTGGCAGCGCGCACATTCCAGCGAAAGTCCCAGAAAAGCTTTGCCCAGTGTGTTGGTACGGTCCGCTACATATTCTACTCTGTACTCTTCAAAGACGATCCCTGCCTCGGTATTACGCTTATGCAGACGGTTAAAGGCAGTAGGCAGAATGTCTTCCCGTGTAGCATTGGGCAGCAGGTCGCCAGCCAGTTGCAGGGTGACAAACTCATCATAGGGCATATTCTGGTTAAAAGCCTCAATCACCCAATCCCGCCAGGGGGAGAAGTCGCGGTGCTTGTCGTCCAGATAACCATCACTGTCGGCATAGCGGGCGACATCCAGCCAGTGAGCTGCCATGCGTTCGCCATAGGCAGGAGAATCCAGCAGCCGGCCCACCAGCTTTTCGTAAGCCTCAGGAGATGTATCGGCAACAAAAGCGTCTATCTCTTCCAGGCTGGGCGGGAGGCCGGTAAGGTCAAAGCTCAGACGACGGATGAGCGTTTCCCGATCAGCTTCCGCGGAAGGACTAAGGCCTTTCTCTTCTAATTGTCTGAGCACAAAAGCATCTATTTCGTTTTTTATCCATGAAGATTGGCTTACGGGAACGGGCTTTTTTTCCGCTGGTGCAAACGCCCAGTGAGGCTTGTAATCTGCTCCCTGTTCTATCCAGCGGATGAGTATGGCTTTTTCTTCTGCTGACAGGCTGAGGTTAGACTCCGGAGGGGGCATCTGTACTTCTGGATCATCACTGATGATGCGGTGGTAAAATTCGCTGTCGGCAAGGTCATGAGCGACTATTGCATGTTTGCCTTCATTTTCAGGAAGCTCGGCAAAGGCAGCTTCAGCGACATCCAGGCGGAGGCCTGCTTCTCGCTTGTCTTCGTCAGGGCCGTGGCAGGCAAAGCAGCGATCGGAAAGGATAGGTTTTACATGAAAGTTGTAACTTACTTTGTCTGGTATTAGCGCTTCTGCCGCCATGATCTCTTCCGGCTTATCTACCTGGCAGGCAGATAAGAGGGCATAGCATAAAACATAGATAAATAGTAAATTCAGGTTGCTGCGCATAAAAAATGCTTATTCTTCTAAGCTTATTCCCATTAAAATAATAGATAGTTTGCGTAATACGAAATGAAAGGTTTAATAAAATATGAATGGGCAAAAGTGGTGGTCTGTATAATGGTTTAAGGTAGTGTTGATTTTACACTTTATCTATTTTGGGCGTTTTTTCTGCTTCCTATCCTTTTTCTAAGCAAGCTGTATGCTGGAGTGCTTGTACTTTTCTGATATTTTGGGGTGGGAGAAGTAGAGGGCATGCGATTCCACCTTGGACATTGTAAATGTGCTGAGACTGACCAAGCGTGGCAAACGTGCGGCAGGTAGGGGAGTAGGGGGCACCTGTTTAGCTAGCTAAAGATTCTTGGCATTACTTTTCTATTCCATTACTTTTAGTACCAAGATTAAAAAAAGTAACTGTATGCACACAACCTATTATACTTCAGGCTGTAGATCTGCCAGGTTTCTGAAACCAGGCAAATCTTTCAGCTACCTGTTTTATGTAATTACTATTAGTTTAGCCTTATTACATACTTCTACAGCATTATTTGCACAATCTGAGACTTCCACAGAAAATCGTTCGAATGTCCTCTTTATCGCTATTGATGACCTCAACGACTGGCTGGGCGTGATGCAGGGGCACCCGGATACTAAAACTCCACACATGGACAAACTGGCGGAGCGAGGGGTGCTTTTCCAGAATGCCCACTGCCAGGCGCCATTATGTGGCCCCTCACGGGCTTCCATCATGACCGGTCTTCGTCCTTCAACTACCGGGATCTACGGCATGGTTGATGATGAACAAATCAAAGTAGATAATGAGGTCACCTCCGACATCATCCTCTTGCCTGAATACTTCAAGCAGCAGGGCTACCATACGATGGGTATTGGAAAGTTGTTCCATCAACACGCTCCCGATAGCTTGTTTGATGAGTCAGGAGGGCGCTACAAAGGTTTTGGCCCACTACCTGAAGAGCGCTTTGTCTGGGATGGCTTTGGGGGAGAAAACTATGGGCGTACCAGTACCGACTGGGGCGCGTTTCCTGTTGCTGACTCACTCATGCCCGATCAGCAGTCTGCGGAGTGGGCGATAGAACGATTAGAAAAAGAGTATGAGCAGCCTTTCTTTCTGGCGGTAGGTTTCCTGCGTCCGCACGTACCTTTGTATGTACCACAGCCCTGGTTTGAGATGCATCCTGCTGAAGGTTTGACGATGCCACCTTATAAAGCAGATGATTTGGAGGATGTCCCTCCGGTAGCGCATAAGATTAATGATCTGCCCATGATGCCCAGCACCGAATGGGCGATTGAGTCGGGCAGTTGGGGTGATATCATTCAGGCTTATCTGGCCTGTGTAAGCTTTGTTGATGATCAGGTAGGTAAGCTAGTCAACGCACTGGAAGAAAGCCCTCATGCGGAGAATACCATTATCGTATTGTGGTCCGATCATGGCTACCGTATGGGTGAGAAAGGCACATTTGCCAAGCACGCTTTATGGGAAGAAGCTACACAGGTGCCCTTAATTTTTGCAGGAAAAGATATTCCGGAGGGAAAAATAGTAAGTGAGCCGGTAGAATTATTATCTCTTTACCCGACTTTGCTGGAGCTTAGTGGCCTGCCTGCCTATCACAGAAATGAAGGACGCAGCCTTGTGCCACTAATCAGGGGAGAAGCTACAGCAGATGAATGGCATGCCATCACTACCTTCGGCATGAACAATCATGCTGTACGTACCAAAGACTATCGTTACATTCAGTATGAAGATGGGGGAGAAGAATTTTATGACCACAATGTAGATCCGCAGGAATGGAATAATATGGCGGATCATCCCATGTATCAGAAAGCAAAAGCCGATGTAAAAAAGCATTTGCCCCAAATGAATGTGCCCTGGACCAGGCATTCATCTTATACCTTTCAGCCCTATTTTGTAGAGCAGAAAGCCCGCTCTGATGAGGCCCAGAATAAGTAGGTCTTAACGTTTAGTTAAAGAGAATATTTATTCTTAAGTTTTTAGTCTTTTCTGTGCCAATGCTGCCCAGGATGTTGAAAGAGCAAGGGTATTAATCAGCCCTGATTGGTAAATAATACCTGGGCGAAGGAGAATTTTATCGTCCAGATGCGCATGGCTTTGCTTATTCAATCGAGCCATTGGGAGGTGCGGTAGATTATTTTCACCATACCGAGCGGGGAGGAGAGTTTTTGGGTGCTTAATGGAAGGTAAGCATGACTTTTATCGCAATGGCAAAGCGGATTTTACCTGTTTTAGTTTAGCTAACTTTCAATGGGACTTAGAACCGGAATCATACTTTTCTGGAAGGAATGGGTCATGATGGCTTGTTGAGAATTTTTATAATTTTATGAATCAAAGACTGAAAGTACTTACATCTTTGAAAATATGTTATATGAAAAAGACATAAATGTGTAAATTGAAAGCTTTGTTTAAAAATAGCATTAGCCTTGGATATTTGAATATCAGTTAAATTATAAATTATGAATAGACGAACAGCCCTAAAACAGGCGGCACTCTTTGCTGGAGGTATCGCTCTTATTCCTTCCTGCAATTTTGGCCCCGAAAGAGAAGCCGTTGCTCTGGACAACCTGCAACTAGACCTGGACCTTCAGGATTTGCTGGCTAGGGTAATTGAAACTATTATTCCCTCTGCCAAAGAATCTCCCGGTGCAGAATCCTTAAACCTATATCGCTTTGTACTGGTCATGATGGATGACTGCGAGCCTAAGGAAAATCAGGAGACTTTTGTGAATGGATTAAAACAGATTGTTCCTTTTGCCAAAGCGCAGATAGGCCGTGGCTTTGTAGAGGATGATCAGCAGAAAAATGAGGAAGTACTCACCTCCATTTTAGCGATGGAAGAGAGCGAGGAGGAAAAAATGGCTCCCCTGCAGGATATCAAAGCGTTTATCAATCTGGCCAAGCACTATACCATTCAGGGGTATATGGCCTCTGAGTATATCATGACTGAAAAATTCCCCTATAAACTGGTGCCCGGCCCTTACCAGGATTGTGTTTCTACTGAAGGTTTAATTGTAATGTAATGGCAAATTTAAATATAGACAGCAAACAAGAACGTACGTACGATGCTATCGTCATCGGCTCAGGAATCAGCGGTGGCTGGTCAGCCAAAGAGCTATGTGAAAAAGGATTGAAAACATTGGTGCTGGAAAGAGGCAGAAATGTAGAGCATATCAAAGATTATCCTACTACGAATATGCTACCCTGGGAATTTGAGCACCGGGGAAAAATAAAGCAGGAGGTAGAAGAAGAAAACCCGGTGGTAAGCCGCTGTTATGCTTATAGAGAAGACACCAAACACTTCTTTGTCAAAGATACCGAACACCCTTACGTGCAGGAAAAGCCTTTTGACTGGATCAGAGGCTATCAGGTGGGTGGAAAGTCCCTGCTATGGGCACGTCAGACCCAGCGGTGGAGCAAATATGATTTTGAAGGCCCGGCCCGTGATGGGTTCGCGGTAGACTGGCCTATCCGTTATGAGGATTTAGCCCCCTGGTACAGCCATGTAGAGAAGTTTACCGGCATCGCAGGAAATAAAGACGGGCTCGATAACCTGCCTGATGGAGAATTTCTGCCCGCCTGGGAGCTCAACTGCGTGGAAAAGTACTTCAAACAGCAGCTGGAAAGCCAGTACAAAGGCCGTAACCTCATCAGTTCCCGTTGTGCCCACCTGTCGCAGCCGCAGGCGATACATCTGGAGCAGGGCAGAGGGCAGTGTCAGAACAGAGCGCTCTGTCAGCGAGGTTGTCCTTTTGGTGGATACTTTAGCAGCAACTCCTCTACCTTACCCTGGGCGGCCAAGACGGGTAATATGACGCTTCGCCCGCATTCGGTGGTACATTCTATTATTTATGATGAGGAGAAGGGGAAAGCTACCGGCGTACGTGTGATAGATGCCGAAAGCAAGGAGATGATAGAGTTTTATGCGCAGATCATTTTCGTCAATGCCAGTGCTTTGCATACCAATCACCTGCTACTTAACTCTACTTCCAATCGTTTTCCTAACGGATTGGGCAATGACAATGGACTACTGGGCAAATATGTGGCATTCCATAACTATCGCGCCCGGATCTCTGCCGAATACGAAGGGCAACTGGATAGTGCTACCGTGGGCAGGCGTCCTACCAGCGGTTATATTCCTCGCTTCCGCAATGTGTATGCGCAGGAGACAGACTTTTTAAGAGGATATGCATCAGGCTTCAGTGCCGGACGCCGGGTAGAGAGAGATTATGATGGCTTAGGCAGTTCGCTGAAAGAAAATCTGCTTAACCCTGAGTGGGGGAACTGGCGTGTGGGTTCACATATGATGGGCGAGACCATTCCTAAAGAAAGTAATTATGTGGCATTAGATACTGAGCAGAAAGATGCCTGGGGTATTCCTTTACTTAAGATCAATGTAGAGTATGATGACAATGACGATAAGATGGTAGAAGACTTTAAGGAGCAGTTTACCGAAATGTATACCAAAGCCGGCTTCACTAACATCAGGACGAGTGACAGCCATCAGGCTCCGGGACTGGATATCCATGAGATGGGCGGTGTACGTATGGGCCATGATCCTAAAACTTCGCTGCTGGATAAGTGGAACAGACTGCATGCCTGCAAAAATGTGTTTGTGACTGATGGTGCCTGCATGACCTCTACCAGTACGCAGAATCCTTCGCTTACATATATGGCTTTTTCTGCCAGAGCCGCTGATTTCGCAGTGCAGGAAATGAAAAAGCTCAACATATAAGCTTATTAATCCTCTTTATAAGCCTTCCTTTGTATAAGGGAAGGCTTTTTTATTGCTTAAATATTAAATCTAAGCTAGGGTAGGGTTAGCAGGTATAAAAAAAACGGATGAGCCTGCGGGCTCATCCGTTCCATTTTTAACCACTAAAAGATTTAATGGATTATCCGAATATCGTCTGGCCTTCGTAAATCACTGAATCATCCAGGCTGTTCAACTGACCGGAAAACGTAACTCTGTTACCCCAGTTGTCTCTGAAAGTAGCACGTGCATTGTTTTTTCCGGAAAAAGACATATTCAAGGTGCCGTGTCCTAATGCAGTAGTGCTGACCTGTGCAGAAATTCTAACAGGCTTCTTTTCACTTCCTTCCAGAATTTCATAATCCAGGATTTTACCGTTTAAGGTAATGCCTCCCAGCCCATTATAGCCGAAATGTCCGTTGGGAGCGGCAGTCTGCAGTACCATTCTGTCACCGTCAATCATGATAAAGCTGTTGGCTACCATGTTATAACGGTTCATATAACGGTCATACAAGGCGTCAGCCTCCAACACAAAAGTTTTGTTCTGTGCCAGATTGTAGGCCTGTTCTTTACTGCGCTCCATAGCAAGTGCTTTCATGCGTTTCTTCTCCATGCGCTCCTGCTTCCTGGCTTCTCTTCGGTCCTCTTTAGACTGTGCGGAAACAGTACCTGCCATAAAGAACAATAATATTGCTGTAATATATATATGTATATTTTTCATGTTAACTCCTATTTTGTCTACCATAATAACGTGGCTCAGGCACATATAATTCACCTGATTGTAAATAATAATCCACAAAAATGAATATAGATAAATTCTATAAATATGCTGTGATACAAATTTTTACTTTGAATAGTTGTATAATCAAAAAAATTAGTAGAGTGAAATATTTGGCAGTTTATAGGGGTGTTTAAGTGTCAACAAAGCGCTCTATGCTTTATTACCCCCATTATGCGGTAAATTAGCTGCAATTTTCCCTAAAAATACTTATTCCCTAGGGTGTTTTCCACCTTTTTTATAGCACCTGCTGCTTTTTCCAATACTATATTTTGCAAATTCTCTAATTAATGATATATTATACTTATTATAACAATTTATTGTATTATATGGATATCTGCAGTCCCTCAAAACCGAGGATATTGTAGGTTTCCAAATTGTCAGACTTTCACTATCAACCTAATCAACTATGTCCTCGTTTTGCCAGCTTCAACAGTGTTGGGAGAAACAGGCTTTCGTGTCTCCCCACACCATTTCCAGTCCCTCATGGAAGCCCATACCCGGAGGAATTGGAAATAGTTTCAGTTACATTTATGATCACGTACACTCGATTTACCAGCACATTGACAAAAGTATTTACAGGATACTCGGCTACACGCCTGAAGAAGTGATGTGCGAAGGTTTGCGGTTTCTGGATCGCGTCATGCACCCTGAAGAGCATGAGCCGGTCATGAAGCTGATGCTTAAGGCATGGCAACTGATCTTAGATCAGCCTGCTGCCTTCAGGAAGGAATATAATATGAATATTGACTATCGCCTGCAGCATGCGGATGGGGGCTGGGTGCACCTGATACAGCAAAACCATGTGTTGAGCACAGACAATATCGGCAACATTGTATACAGTGCAGGCATTTGTTATGATATTTCGCACTGGCAGAAAACCTCTCCTCCCACCCTGAGCCTTTATCATCAGAACACCCTGATTGTGCGTTGGAAAGCGGAGCCTCCTATCGTCGTCAACGCCATCAGCAGGAGAGAAAAGGAGGTGGTGCGGGAGGTTTGTAAGGGCAAAACCTCCTGCGAGATTGCCGATGAGTTATGCATCAGCAAGCATACGGTAGATACACACCGCAAAACCATCATGCGCAAGCTTGGTCTCAAAGGTACGCCAGCGCTGGTGCAGTTTGCCCATCAGTACCAGTTGATTTAAAGGTAAGCCCTGCTTTTAGAGCGTAGCCGGCGTAAATTTGGCTTTGCCATGAAAAAAATCAGCAGGTTTACAGAAAACAAGAAGCAAAAGCAAGGCTGGATGCTCTGTTCCTCCTCCAGCAGTTGTAGATAAAGAATAGACAGGAAAAGTTGAACGGCTTACTCTCAAAGCAGTCTGAGACTGGCATAGCCGGGAAAACC
Organism: Catalinimonas alkaloidigena; assembly: GCF_029504655.1. Taxonomy (NCBI): domain Bacteria; kingdom Pseudomonadati; phylum Bacteroidota; class Cytophagia; order Cytophagales; family Catalimonadaceae; genus Catalinimonas; species Catalinimonas alkaloidigena. The sequence continues at coordinate 4,556,661 of NZ_JAQFIL010000001.1, read as the reverse complement.
GTTCAGGCTTTTGCGCTTTTACTGCTTTTGCAGAAAGCGTACCCTTATGCCAAAAGCTTCCAGCTTCTGAGGGTGGTCTTTGAGCGCCAGACGTGCCGCGGCATGAAACTCCTTAATCAGGCTTTTCAATTGACGCAGGGCTTGGTTTCTTCCCTCCGTATTTTCTTCTGCCTCTCCTTTTTTTCGCATCCGGTCTTTGCGCAGACTCATAAGGGCTTTTACCGACGCTTTGGCCTGCTCCGGTTCAGCCGCGCTGATACCATGGGGTTCAAGCTAGTCGGTATATGATATGGTTAGGTTGTAAAAATGATGCGCCTGTTAAATCCATTTCCACTTATTGGTATTGATTGCTTTAGGAAGGAAAGAACGCAACAAGGCAGGCTCATTCCGAAAAACAAAGCGTACTGCTGTCACATAATCTTTAAAGACAGGGCGGAGGGTATCTACTTCCCTGTCTATCTGTTCTGATATCAGCATGCTCTGCTGGTAGTCACCTAAATATATTTCCTATGGATGGTAGATCAGGACAAATTAAAATCCAGAACAAAGTGAGTAGTTCAAGGGATATCAGACAATAATACATGCGTAATTTTCTGATGATCAGATTATTAAGCGCTGAAAAACAGTGCTCAATGAGGCTTGTCAGCTCAGTGCTGCATAGGGAAAAGTAAACTATATTTACATATACCTTGCTTTCAACTGAAAAAAAATGGGAGATACTTACACTTAAGTGATTCATTCGGGAAGAATAGTCAGTTAGCAGGCATCCATAAGTCATGCTTCCGAATGAAAAAATCACTTATGGGTAACACCTCGCTGGAAAAAAGGCTTAGCAGCCCCTGATAGCTGTGTGTGCTGATTAGAAAAATGACTTAGAGGGCAGCAATACAGCAGACTTTTAGGAGAAAAATTGATATATTCTGACTGCATGAAAGGAAGACCGAAGCTAAGCCTGAGAGATAGCGGAAAAAAAGGGCTGGCTTATGAAAACTGTATACCTCAAGCGGCTAGGTTGAAGTAAAGCTTATAAGTGTTGATAAACGTTTATATAAGTATGATAATGGATAAACTAAAAACGCATTTTTTTTAAGCATCACCCGGAAAAAGCATAGTAATCAACTTCATATTGAAGCTTGTATAATGTAAATAAACATAAGTCTGATGTGTTTATTCGGATGTTGTGTATCATAAAAAAATATTAAAGTACCTTTGAAGATGATCGAATCCATAGCAAACGATTTTTATCACTCATTTTACGAAAAGGAATGGAATGGTGAGGAAACCTTAGTAGGAAATCTTTCGATTAAAGAAGCTTATGAAGTACAGGACTTGGTAACGAAAAGAAGAATAGAATCTGGAGAAACTCTGGCAGGATTTAAAGTAGGGTGCACAAGCAGCTCGATTAGGAGACAGTTTGGTTTAAGTGAGCCGATTAATGGAAAGCTATTTTATCCACACACGACAGAAAATCAAGTAAATATTGATTGGAGCGATTACATTAACTGTGCTATTGAACCAGAAATGGTCTTTAGAATCGGGAAAAATCTTGAAGGGAAAAACCTTTCAGATAAGGATCTTATAAGTGCGATTGACTATATCAGTCCTGGAATTGAAATCCATGAATACAATTTTTGGATTAAACCACCGACCATTCAAGAACTAATTTGTACTGGAGGCATTCATACTGGACTTATTATAGGAAACCAAAGAGTTTCTCCTGAAGGTCTGCAATTCAAAGATGAGAAGTTTACGGTTTATAAGAATAATTCCTTCATAATGTCTGCACCTGCTTCAGAGATTATGGGAGGTCCTCTTCACTCATTACGATGGTTGGTGAATTTTCTAACCGATAAATGCTTGTCTTTAGAAAAAGGAAACTTGGTAATCCCAGGCTCTCCTGTTGAACTCGTAAATATTGATCAGGATACTAAGTTGAAAGTTGTGATTGATAATGTAGGAAGTGTAACTGCAAATTTTGAGAAAAAATAACCGAATAGATTGGGTAGAAGAGTTCTCATATTTTATTTGAATATGTTGTGATTAAAAATAACGCTACGCAACAACACCTAAAAAATCATTGCCATCCTGCGGGATGGCAACGCTTTTTAGCCTAACCGTTGCAACAATCAGAAACAAATGAACAGAGAAGATAAAAGATTTAAATTTTGGCAAAAATGGTTGACCTATGCAAATGTTTTGACAATTGCAGTTGGACTATTGGTAGCTTTTGCTGGAAACTCTTTTTTCTTTGAAATACACAATAATTACACAAAAGATGTTTTCCTGAACGGAAATGAATTTGAGACAAATATTTTAGCATACAAGAACTGGCTATTCGGAATTATTGGCGGAACTATTGTTGGATTTCACATTCTGATGGTAATGATTTCGGAGAATTCATTTAAGAAAAAAGAAGTGTGGGCCTACAAAGCAATGTGGTATGGACTTTTATCTTGGTTCTTAATAGATAGTGGAATTTCAATTTACTATGGTGCAGTTCATAATGTAATTCTAATCAATATTGTTGCGCTGATGTTGATTGGAATTCCCTTGATTATGACACAAAAAGAATTTAATAATAGAGCCAGCAGCTAACAAGTTATAAAACGGCAATATGGGCTAATCGAACACCCTGAGTTAATAACTGAACGTTGGGTACAAGGCAGGAATGAGACGGGTGCCCTGATGCATTTACCTGAAAAATAGGCTTAAAACGAAGAAAAATTCATTGAACCGGTTCTTCGTAGATAGGTCAGTGCAAGTTTGATGTGAATTTATTTTGTTTCCCCTCGTGCCAATCTTAATCAGCTTTAGTTCAAAATTTAAGTCCCGCCTACAAACAGCACATTTCCAAATCACGCAAACCAACCCACAAGCCAAAGTTTACAAAACCTGCCTGCCGGCAAAGCTGGGAGCTGCTTCATTTCTAATGCCCCCTTGTATTAATTGATATTTAAGTTGTTGCTACACAGAAAAACTACTTCCTGCTAAAAAGTATACAACTTTTGCCAAAATGTTTAAGTGGTAAACATCCTTTATGAGCGAACTTTGTACCATGATAATTTTATTAAAAAACTGAATGATGAGTACTAGAAACAAATTTGGAAAGAAGGGATGGACACCCGAGAGCATTGGGTCTCTTAAAGGTAAAACATACCTTATAACAGGTACTACAAGCGGAACAGGATTTGAAGCTACTCGGATACTGCTGTCCAAGGGCGCAAAAGTGGTGATGTTAAACCGTAATGCAAAAAAATCAGATGATGTCATTGCGACTTTGAAAAAAGAACTCGGTAATAATATAGACGTGTCATATATACGTATGGACCTGGCAGAACAGGCTTCTGTACGAAAAGCAGCGGAAGAGGTACTTGAGAAAGTGACACGTATAGATGCATTGATGTGTAATGGTGCTATTGCCCAGGTACCCAATCAGAAGCTTACTGTTGATGGCTTTGAAAGTCAGCTTGGCGTGAACCACTACGGCCATTTCACCCTGCAAGCTCTGCTGTTCCCACGGATTGAAGAATCCAAAGGACGTATCGTGACTGTAGGTAGTATGGGGTATAATTTAGGTATTAAAACCATACAGTTTGACGATATGAACTGGGATAAAAACTATAGTCCTAATGGTGTATATAGTCAAAGCAAATTAGCGCAGATCATGAGTGTCTACGAATTACAGGACCGACTGAAAAAAGCGGGTAAGACTGGTGTCAAGGTTTATGCTTGTCACCCAGGTGCTTCCAGAACCTCACTGATTAAAACCAGCGGTAGTTTAATGACAAGATTCATTTGGCAACTGATGAAGTTATCTCCAATGGTACAATCGGCTGAAAAAGGTTCCTATCCTGAACTTATGTGTGCCACGGAAGACGATTTGGACCAAAAGGGTTTTTATGGTCCTACAGGACGAGGTTATTTTAAGGGACCTGTTGGTGAATGCAAACTAGAGCCGCATGCTTTGGATAAGCCTGTAGCGGAGAAGCTGTGGGATTTGTCAGAAAAAGAAACCGGTGTAAAGTGGAATATTTAATTAGAAAACTGTTAAAATCATAAAAAAATGGAAATATTAAAAACAGCCACTGAGTGGGCAAAAGCCGAAGTTTTCTCCACACGATTCTTCATCTTTTTCGCGATTTTGTTTTTAACCGCGAGCGTTGGGTTTTGGCAGCTCGGCAAAACCGAAATGGCAAAAGCTTACATCATCCCGATGCTGGTAGCAGGTGCTTTACTGTTGACCATAGGACTTGGATTATTCTATACCAATAAATCAAGAATCACCCAATTTGAAACTGCCTACAATCGTGATGCCTCGGCTTTTGTAGCATCAGAAATTGCCCGTGCCGAAAGCACTTTAAACGAATATAAAACCATAGTTTTTACAGTGATTCCGTTAATTATCGCTGCCTGTGCCCTGGTCATTATATTCATCAATACGCCTATATGGCGGGCAAGTATGATTACAACTATTGCCATGCTGGTGGTTATTTTATTGATTGACGGTACAGCCCATGCCAGAATTGAAGCCTATAACAAGGAATTGGTATTAGTTGAAAAACAAGAAAAAAAATAACGGTTTGCCATTTCCTCAAATGCAGCTCCACAGCCCATAATTCGTTAAAAACTGCCTCTAATGCCTAAGGTGATAATTCCCATATTCTTGATTGCCGAACCCTAAGATTGAGTACTACAAAAATGTATACATCATCTACCAAAATGTTTAAGTGATATCCAGTTGGTGTGCACTTACTTTGTATCCTAATAATTTTATCAAAAACTAAAAATTTATAAATGATGAAATACAAAAGTTTAGGCAATACAGGATTGTATGTTTCGGAGTTGACACTCGGAACCATGACCTTCGACAAAGAAGGTGGAAGTTACTCAGGAATGATTGGAGCAACCGGACAGGAACTGGCCACAAAAATGGTTAGTCTGGCATTGGATGCGGGCATTAATATTTTTGATACTGCCAATGTTTACAGTTCAGGTGAATCGGAAATTATGCTTGGAAAAGCCTTGGGCGATAAAAGGAAAGATGTGCTTATTGCAACCAAGGTGTATAGCACCATGACTACCGGACCCAATGACCTGGGTACAAGCCGTCTTGCAATTATGCGTGAAGTGGAAGCCAGTTTGAAGCGTTTAGGAACAGATTACATCGACCTTTACCAGGTTCATAGTTTTGACGCAACAACACCACTCGAAGAAACATTGAAAGCCTTGGATGACCTGGTTCATCAGGGCAAGGTGAGATACATCGGACTTTCCAATTTCAGTGCATGGCAAATTGCCAAAGCCGATGGACTTGCAAAATTATTAGGCACTGAAAAATTCTGTTCGGTTCAGGCTTATTATTCATTAGTGGGTCGTGAACTGGAAAGGGAAATTATACCTGCATCCATGGATCTGGGGTTGGGAACTTTGATTTATAGCCCCTTAGCCGGAGGTTTTTTGAGTGGAAAATATACTCGTGATGGTGAAGCTTCAGGGCGAAGAGCAAATTTTGAATTTCCACCGGTTGAAAAGGAACAGGGTTTTGATGTGGTGGATAAACTGAAGGAAATTGCAGAAAGCAAGAATGCTTCTGTTGCCCAAATTTCATTGGCCTGGTTGCTTCACAAACAAGGTGTTACCAGCGTAATTGTGGGGGCACGAAAGGAAGAACAGCTAATTGATAACCTGGGTGCTACAGATATTGCGTTAAGTGATGAAGAAATAAATCAATTGGATGAGGTGAGCGCTTTACAACCAGAATATCCTCAATATTTCCCCCCTCAGAATCGTGGAGAAAGCTTATTTAGCCGCTTTCAAAACGATTAATGATTTAAACATTTATTTATAGATCAGCATCTTTGGTTTGCTGTTGTTAAAGAAAGGTAACATTGGTGGCCAAAGATGTTCTTATAGTTTTACATTAACTTTGTTCCGATGATTGATATAAACTTTAAAAATATTACGGAATTTAACAAGGCTCAGAATTTACCTGAACCAGAAAACCCCCTATTTAGCATAGGGCATAAAGAGTTAAATGCTGATGAAGTTGAAAAATGTATATCCAGCCAGGAAGAAGCAAGTTACACGAATCAGTTCTATCTTATCAGCTTGAAAAACATTGTATCAGGAGAAATTATTTATGGCCGCACAAAGTATGATTGCAGCACCGGCACCTTATTGTTTTCCTCACCGAATCAGACATATACAGTAAAAGATATAGTGGTAAGTTCAGAATCCTGGTTTATTGCTTTTCACGAAGATTTTATTCGTGGACTGGATATTCAGAAGCGGATCAAAAATTACAATTTCTTCAATTACAACGTAAACGAAGCATTGCACCTTTCTCCAAAAGAAGAAAAAATTATCAAACTTATTTTTAAAGGGATTGAAGCAGAATATAATAACAATCAGGATGAATTTAGTAAAGACATAATGATATCACACCTTGAAGCTTTGTTGAAATATGCTGATCGTTTTTATAAGCGCCAGTTTCTGAATCGTGAAGACATTAATAAAGCTCTCTTTACTCGTTTCAAAGAAATACTGGATGAGTATTTTGAATCGGGCAAATTGGAAGAAAAAGGAATCCCAACGGTAGATTGGTTGGCAGGTCAGTTAGGTGTGAGTCATCGATATATGAGTGACACCATTAAAGCTGAGACAGGAAAAACAGCCGTTGACCAAATTAATTTGTATTTGGTAGAAGAAGCAAAGAATCTATTACTTGCACCAAACGCCTCAATCTCTGGCACAGCTTATAAACTGGGCTTTGAATATCCACAATATTTTTCACGCCTTTTCAAGAAGAAAACAGGGCTTAGTCCGAAAGAATATATTGAAAATGCATCAATGAATTAATTTCAGGCCCTGTTTACTCAAGTAAACTTTTATTTTCAAAGGTATGCGTAATTGCCAATGCAATTGTAAGCACATTGGCAAGTCGCACAAGCCACGCTCAGACCAAATGATTGCGGTAAGCGAGAGCAGAAGCAAGTTTACTTAAACATTGCCGAGCAGAGCAATAATCAGCAAGGCTAAACTTACCAAAGCGCTTACAAAGCCAGCCCGTGTAACCGTCTTGCAGGACGGTTTTAGGGTTGCCCACCCACCAAAGCAAAATAAACTCTGTGCACCGCCGCAAGTTGGTTCAGGTTGACTTGGAAATATAAATAGCTGATATTCTGAGTTATGAAAAGAAAACCCACTTGCAACAATGCTGTCATACCTAATGTGGGAAAGTGCTATATTTGTAACTTAAAGCAATAAATAAACGGAGCACTGTTTTGATTGTCAGGAGCTTTAAGTCCCGCACTAAGCATACAGCTGTCCGTTACCATCAATGCTAAAACCAACAACCAAGCGGGTATGACTGAAAAGGAAAAATCTTTACAGACCGTTTTAGATAAAAGAGTGGATAGTAAAAAAGTATTCGGAATATCATTTGCCGTTAAAAAGGACAGTTTAGTTTGGCATGGTACTTCCGGAAACTTATCCAAAGCCCAGCCTTACTTCATTGCAAGCACGACTAAATTATTTACGACTGCAATAATTCTAAAACTAAAAGCAGAAAGCATATTAAAACTTGATGACAAAATCAGCAACTACATAGACAAAGCTATTTTATCAGGTTTGCATGTCTACAAAGAGAAAGAGTATTCAAAAGAACTTACTATTAAACACTTACTCGCTCACACATCAGGACTTCCTGACTACTTTCAAGCTAAAGGAGCAAATGGGAAAAGTTTGGAAGACGAATTGATAAATGGCAATGACCAATTTTGGACATTTCAACAAGCGATTGAACGAGCTAAAAAGATGAGTCCCCTTTTTGCTCCGGGGAGTAAGAATAAAGCAAATTATTCAGATACAAACTTTCAGTTATTGGGTGAAATCATTGAAATCCTAACCAACAAGTCATATTCCGAAAACTGCAAGGATTTAATCATTAACCCACTTGCGCTGACAAACACCTATTTATATCAAGACCCAACAGACAATACACCAAAGACTCTTTATTACAAAAACGAGGAACTCAGCATACCAAAAGCAATGACCTCTTTTAGAGCGGATGGAGGCATAGTATCAACATCAGAAGATATGCTTATTTTTATTGAAGCATTTTTTACTGGAAAGTTGTTTCCCTCTTCATTCATTGACGAATTGAAAAAATGGAACAGAATATTTTTTCCAATGCGCTCTGGAATAGGATTACATTTATTTAAACTACCTTGGATTTTCAATCCAACCGCTGCAGTGCCTGACTTCATCGGACATTCAGGACTTTCTGGCTCATTGGCATATTATAGCCCAAAAGAAAACATCTATATTGCTGGAACGGTAAATCAGGTGGCACATCCTGATATTTCGTTTAATACTATGATAAAACTGACACAAATATTAAGGAAAAAATAGAAAGCACAGGTGTAAAGAATGTATATGAAATCATAGCTCCCTGCCGGATACTACGCTTCACGTACTAAACGTTAGGCGCAGTATACATGAAATAAAAAATTAAATGGTCTCAACTATTTTATGGGTTACTGGAGTATTACTAGTCCCAGGAATATTCCTGATGAATAGGAAGGTATTAAATGAAGAATGAAATCAGGATATCTTATGGGGAATCACAATAGCTATGTTTTTAGTCGGTGTTTATGCAATCTACGCCAACAAACCTGACTTCAGATCCTGAATTCTTCCCCTTTTAGGATTTGCGCTTTGCAGAGGAATGAGAAAGTTCTTTATCAAAATATTCAAGAGAGAATGGGATGATATGACATTTAAATGGTTCGTAGATTTTGGTGAAGATTGATTCTTTAACTTTACGTATTTCCGATTTACTGTAGTGGTACCGATAGTTTATTTTGGGAATTATTTAAAATAATATGTCTAACATTCTGCAAGCGCTATGCTTCGGGCGATGTCCTCGCTAATGCATGCAGTGGCCGTTGTGATTTATGAATTAAACAAAAAAGTATATACTTCATTTCTTTAATATTCTTGCTCTGTACAGGCTGCAACAAGAAATATGAAATGCTTGAGGAACAAGTACTTAATGATGTATTGAATGCCTTTTTGGTAAAATATCAGATAGACTTCACAAATGTTCCACTACCTGAATCGATAAATGTTCTTAAAAGTAGAATAACTAACGATACTACCAATTTAGGGGTTTATGTTTCTGATGCACTGCTTCCCGTTGCACAGCTTAAAGAGGATAATAAATGGATGTTTTTTGGAGAATTATCTAACAATCCTAAATTCAAGGAAATCGTAAACTCTAGAAGATTTGAGAATTTGTTTTATAGAGAGTTTTACAAAAACAGATTGCAAATTTTAGAACCATATGTGCAACTTCTTGAATCAAACCATAGGATTAAATCTGATAAACAATATTCAATCCTTTCTTTTTCAAGAGTTTGTTTTGATGAAGAAATGGAAAATGCTCTACTGGTAATTCATTATGAAAGAGGATTTGAGACGGGTAGCATGAGTGGCTATTATGGGGCAATACTTGTTGAAAAAAGAAAAGGAAATTGGGAAATTGTAGAAAGATAAACAAAGCACAACAAGGGCATAGCCGCTATGCTCGGCCGAAGTGCTTTTTTAAGACAGATCAAAATAACCAATAACAAAATTCATTATAAGAATCAGACAAAATCTACTTTCAGAATGCAAAGTTGGTAAGTATCTAAAATATGCTATCGGAGAAATTGTTCTTGTAGTTCTTGGAAGTTTGATTGCGCTTCAGATTAATAATTGGAACCAGTCAAATCAAATTGAGGCTAAAGAAAGAAAGATACCATGGCACGATTCTCTTAGTAACCATTTTTGGGAACTACACACTTGGAGTTTCAATCTATTTTATCAGTTGTTTTTGATAAGCCGTGTAGTAAATAGTGAGGAAATTCTATCAAGCCAACGACTGTTGTCAAAGCTGAAAATTTCCAGTTTCAAACGTCTAAACTTAGCGGTTTTTCAATTACCATTTTGGTCAGTTTATTGGGAGAGCGTAGATGCCATTAAAGAAAGCCCTATAATTTATGGAGGAATAAATTTATTGATATTTATAATGCTGGCCTATGTGGCATATTGGCTCTACCAACAGCTGAGTTATACAAACAAGGAATCAAAGGTTAGGGATTTTTTTCTGTCGGGGAGCGAATGGGAACCCCTTCTTAAATCAGCGGAAATATTGGAGCAGATCAAAGAATACGAAAAATAGAGCTAACATCAACTTTTAGCAGATGTGAACTGATTGCTCGGAAATAAAGGTATTGCAACAAATCAGCATTTGGTACAAAGAGTAAAGAATCACTTTCAAAATCACGCACTTTTTTTCGTCTGAGTGTTATCAGTAATTGTTAGGAATTGCTAAATTAACTATATGAAAACCCTTTTTCCACACACGATTGAAAATACAACAGGAGAAAAAATAACTTTTTTGAGAATTACCGTTAAAGATGGGATTGAATATCTTGAAGGAGAAAATGAAGTCAAGCCTAAGGCTGGCCCTCCTATGCATGTGCACTACAAGCAAGACGAATCTTTTACAGTAACTTCAGGAAAACTAGGTTATCAAATCTGGGAGGAAGAAAAAAAATACGCTGGCCCCGGTGAAACAATATTATTCAAGGCTGGTATTCCACATAAATTTTGGAATGCTGGCAGTGATATATTGCGTTGCACAGGATATATCAGTCCTGCCGGTAACTTAGACTATTTTCTTACACAAATCTTCAAGTCATCTAATGAAAATGGCGGCCAGCCAGGCATCTTTGATGCAGCGTTTCTGCTCAGGAGATATAAGTCTGAATTCGGTATGTCGGAGATTCCGCAATTTGTTCAAAACGTAATTTTTCCTATGATCTTGTTTGTGGGTATAATCATTGGGAAGTATAAAAAATTTAATGACGCACCACTACCTATGTGAAAAAAACGTCAACCTTATGGCCCGCCTGCAGCATCTGCCTTTGGTAGATACACCAAGCAAGAGGCAGATTATCACTTAGAAGAGATTCAAAGCTGTTTTTTCATTAAAAAATATACAATTCTTTTAGGAAGGTGTATGCCAAGAAGTCATAATATGGATTAACTCATCGTAGTCTGCTATATATGTAGATAGGGAGTATTTACAGTCAAGATAATACCATTGTAATTATGCTACGCGAAACTGTTTTTCTTATCCATAATATTAATCAGTTGCAAACTCATGGACAAATTAAAACGAGAAGAGGGGTTTATTGATGTTGATGGCGGTAAAGTGTGGTATGAGATAAGAGGTGTAGAGCATAATACACCAATGATCATGCTCCAAGGAGGACCGGGCGCTCCAGTCATTACCTCAAACCCTTAGCAGAACTGGATATTGACCGGCCTGTCATTTTTTTTGATCAGTTAGGTTGCGGTCGGTCTGATCGCATTATAGATACTTCATTGATGACCCTTGAACAGTATGTCGCTGAATTAAAGGAAGTGATCAGTTACTTTGAATTGAACGATTTTATCATTCTCAGACAGTACAATACTACCATAACTTGATTCCAAATTCTCAGTAACATCAAATGCTGCGCACATGAGCATGCATGACAATCCACGAGAAGATATAACAGTCATTGCAAACTTTCTTGGCGAATTGGAAAGTAAAGCAGACAGAAGTAGTTACCAGAAAATAGAGATTTTGTGTTATACAAGGGAAAACCGTAATTTTAAAATGCCGTGCTACGCAGGAATTCTCAGGGTTAAAGCTCCTGCCTGCGGCTTACTTGAATCAATCGTTGAACCTACAATCCTATGACTGATGAAAGACTGAAAATCTGGATTGACCTTGGTAAATGGGCGGTGGTATCGGTAGGTCTGGTCATCATGACCACCATCATTAATGCTGGCTTTAAGGACCGTGAAGTGGGCATCAATGAGATCAAAGAATATGATAAATATGTCTCATTGGTCACTGACAATACAAAAATCTCTGAAAGAAGGTTGCTGGCTCAGTATTTTGCCCACATTACACCCTCTGAGAAATTGAAAGAAGGCTGGGCTTTGTATTTCAAAACTGTTGACGAAGAATACAATAAGCTTATGGAGATGAGGGAGCAGAAACAAATGCAACTTGCCGAACTTAAGAAGTCTTCAGACAGCCTGACGATACCTTCCCCGGAAATACAAAAACTGGAAAGGGAAATAGAGAGTATAGACCATGAACTTACGCCTACCTTCAGAAAAGAAACTAAGGCCAATGACTATGAGTCGGCATTGCGTTGGGAAGAGATAGGTTTTGAAAACATCATTAATAAAAATCTGGACCAGGCGATTACTGCATTTGAGAATGCAGAACTAAGCTATAGCTCTTTTCATCAGGTATATGAGATAGCCCGCTTTCTAAGAAGTAAAAGAAACTCAGGAGAAGTACAGAACGATAGCTTCTGGCAGGAAGTTTTTCAGACTCTTCTGAGTGATTACAGCTGGAAAATGCCTGAAGCGAGCAGAGCCCGACTCTCAGAGCTGACGCAATAAATATTGAAAGTGAGGAAAGGAAGGATGCAGTGAAGAGCTTGTTGATCGTTTGTACATAAAACTCAACAAATAGCACTAGATTGAAGTTACATACTGGACTTTATAAGCCTTTAAACCAAACTATCTACTATGAAAATACTTTGCAGCTTGGTAAGCATGATGTTAGTCTCCGGATTGTTGACCGCCCAGGATAAAATCTCCACTGATCAAGGAGATCTTACGGTCAATCCTGTGCTACACAGTACGATGGTGCTGGAGTGGGATGACAAAACAATTTACACTGACCCTTATGGCGGAGCAGAAGCTTTTTCCTCATTTGATGCTCCTGACCTCGTACTGATCACTGATATTCATGGAGATCATTTGAATGCGGAAACCTTATCCGCTTTAGATCTTTCAGCTACAGAGCTAATTGCCCCTCAGGCGGTGATTGATCAGCTGGGAGATGTGACATTTAAAGAAACTCATGCCCTGGCCAATGGAGAAGAAACCAATTGGCAGTCTATTGGCGTAGAAGCAGTGCCCATGTATAACCTACCAGAAACCGAAGATTCCCGTCATCCTAAAGGCAGAGGAAACGGCTACATACTCTCAATGGGAGGCAAGCGTATCTATATCTCCGGCGATACCGAAGATATCCCTGAGATGCGCGCTTTAGAAGACATAGATGTAGCTTTTGTCTGCATGAACCTGCCTTATACCATGGACATTAAGCAGGCAGCGGATGCTGTGCTGGAATTTAAACCTGATGTTGTATATCCTTTTCATTTTCGCGGGGGTGGCGGACAGTTTAGTGATGTAGAAGCGTTCAAAAAACTGGTAAATGAAGGAGATCAGGACATAGAAGTCCGACTAGGTGAATGGTATCCGGCCAATTGAGTACCTGTAAGCAGGTAGAGGGCTACTGAGTTCAGCCAAAAAATTTATATTTTTATTTCCAACAGCATGGAGATACCTGCTGGGTTTGGCTAAAGCAGCTCAAACTCATTTTTTTTATTTTTTTGCCTGAAAATAGCATAGGCAACAACTATTATTTACGTCTATTCCATGATTATTAAACTATGCACAAGTTTAGTATGTGCTTTTTGCGTATGCACTTTTCACGCTGCCCTGGCTTTTCAAGATAAAGGTAGCCTTGAAAAAGATTCGCTGGCTACGCAGATTGAGTATACCTCAAAAGGCTTTCAGTTTACAGCACCTAACAACAAATTTCAGTTGCAGATCGGAGGCAGACTTCAGTTCAGGTTTGCCACGCCTAACGATCAGGACCCGATCACGTTTGCGGACTTTGACCCGGAACGGAAAACGGTTTTTAAAATCAATCGCGCACGTCTGAAGGTAGGAGGGCATACCTTTCACCCCTGGCTGAGGTATTATTTTGAGTACGAATTAGGGGCTTCAAGGTTGCTGGACTTCAGGTTCATGATAGAGAAATGGCCCTGGCTGAGTTTTAAATTAGGCCAATGGAAGACTGAGTATACCCGGGAGAGGGTAATTTCCAGCGGCAATCAGCAAATGATGGAACGCTCTATCATCAACCGTCCCTTTACCGTAGACAGGCAACAAGGGATCTCGGTATATGGACATATTCAAATGTCTAAAGTAGCCGACTTTAACTATAACCTGGCGGTGCTTACCGGAACGGGCATCAATGCACGTGTAAATGATGACGAAAACCTGATGTATACTGCCCGTGTTCAGTGGAATTTTTTAGGAGAAGCAGTACCCATGATTGGCTCAGACCTGGAAGTTCGCGAAGAACCTCTGGCTTCAGTGGCAGTGGCTGGTGTAACCAACAGGAGTAGGTATACCCGATTTTCTTCTTCAGGAGGAGGAAACCTGACTGATTTTGAGATAGGGGAAGCCGGTCAGTATAGCGTAAACCAGTGGTTATTTGAGACGGCCTTCATGTACCGTTCATTCAGCTGGCATAGTGAGATGCACCTAAAAAACATAGATGATCATATAAATCAAACATTTACTCAATTGAGAGGAGGGTTCTGGCAGGCAGGCTATGTGCTGAATCACGAAGCTGCCACTACGAAGCCACTATTTGAACCAGCATTTCGTTATGCGATTTTCCAGCCCTCTATTGGTTTTCCTCAATATGCCAGAGAAGAGTTTTCTTTAGCCTTAAATTGCTTCTTCAGCAGACATGCGAATAAGCTGACTGCAGATGTAACTTATTTTGAATTTGAGGAAGGTGAAGTGGATACCTCTCATCAAAGCTGGCGATTTAGGGTACAGTATGAAGTTTCCTTTTAAATTTGCACAAAAAGTATTTTATGAAGTATCAGAAACCTTATATCATACAGTATGTTGGCTTCCAGACCGGCCTGGATGAAGACACCTTTTTACAAAGCTGGTCGCCCTTTGCCAGCAGCATTAAATCAGCTGGTATTGAGAAAATAGATATATATACTGTCCAGAAAAAAGAAGTACTTACTTACATTTCTCGTAATGTATGGCCGGCAGAGGCATTTTTGAAAAACTTTCCTACGGGAGTACCGGGAGCAGCACGCACACAGGATGTGGTAGTATTACAGTTTGGCGGATACTGGCTGCGGGAGGAGGAAATTGATCGCCCGGATGATATGCTGCTGCTTTTCCAGCGCACTCCCTTTGCCCTTGAAGAAAAAGAAGATATAAGCAGAAGCAGGGTAACTGAAAGTGTACCTTTTCAGCAAATGCTGGTGTTGTCTGATCCTAAGCAGGAATACTCTTCTACCAATAAGCAGTTTGCCTTTTACTGTTCACACCTCAAAAGCTTATAAAAAGAAGAGTCAGGGTGAAGCAATCATCCAGTAACTCACATGGGTATTCATAGCATTGAATTTCTGCGGCTGGATTTCATCAGCGGCATAGATTACTGTTTTACCTTCAAGCTTTTTGGGTAAGATGCGCATTTCGTGTACGCCCCAGCCCTCGGAAAAGACAGTTTTGTCAAACTGCATATTTCCCTGATTGATATAGGCGTAAATTTTAGGATTAGGATTATAAGGAAAATCCCAACCTCCGGCAGTCATTTCACCAACCAGAAAATCAGGCTTTTCATCTCCATTCAGGTCCAGCACCACCAGGCTGTGAGGCGCATCCAGGCCACTGTCAATAGGATGTTGACTCCAGGTACTTTCTAGTTTTCCGGTTTCAGGGTCAAAGAGGCTTAGGCGGGCATCAGGAATTTCTGCTTCAGAGACTACAATTTCCAGCCTGCCGTCACCGTCAAAGTCAGCTACCCCATGTTTGTTCATGCCTGCCCATTGCCAGTCATCATTTTCCCAATTACCAAACTGATGAAATTCCCAGTTGTCCTGCGCAGGATTTTCAGGAGCTTCAATCCAGAACATGCCACTCACGATGTCTGGTCTCCCATCATCATTGATGTCAATGATTTCTATGCCTGACTGATTCCTGTGGGGAAAAGAACCTATATGGTAAGTGTTCCATGCCTGTGCCGGATCTTCAGGAACGACAAACATATACATCTCTCTTCTGGACTTATTGGCAATGACCGCTTTGGTTTGTTCTCCTTCAGCATTTTCAAAAATATAAGGCTCAATGTCGTGAGGTGCGGAAAAGCCCTGCTCCCAGAGGCTGGCGATTTCGTATCCTTGCCAATGTTGTTTTCCCTCCACTTCATCAAACCACATCAGCTTGGCATTTTTGAGGTTAGAAATATGTCCACGGGCTACTACAATTTCATCTACACCATCACCATCCAGGTCCATTGCACAACCTCCGTTGGAGTACCTATGCTCCGGGTTCTCTTGGACTACTACTTGCTTTGAAGCTGAACCCATAGGCCATTCGGTAATGGGGGTGCGTCCCCAACCCACCAGCTTATCACCATCTGCTCCCTTACGGTAGACCAGGTTAGCCAGATGCTGTGCTCCCAAATGTCCGATGATGATATGCTCAGTCTCAATCTCATCAGATGCTTGCTCTATCTGTTCATTTGTGGATTGCGTTGTAGAAGCCGGAGACTCGCAGCTACTACTAACACCGGAAGTGAATAGAAGTAAGAGAAAAGTAAGTGAGACCTGTACAAAATAGCTCAATGTGTAAATAGGTTGTTGTGTTCTCATCGTATGTTAAACTCGCTTGATCAGTTAAAAAAGATCGCTGCTTACTAAGCTATAAAAAAGTGCGAGTTAAGCCAATTCTGTAGTCAGAACTGCAATAGCAGCATGGAAATAATACCCTCAGCTCCTTATTCAACTGACTTTTTGTACATATTGAAGAATAGAAAGGGAAGAAAGCCAAAGGCAAAGAGGACAGCTCCTAAAATCATTAATATGGTGGCGCCCTGTAAATGTAACAGCTTGAAGACTACCGAAAAACCTGTTAAAAAGGCACTGGAAAAGCCAAGAATGAGTCTGATTTTTTCCGGCAATGCCTGACTGATATTTACCTTGTAACGATCAATTGCCAGCAAGGGCAAAAAAATTAATACAAAAGCTAAAATTCCGTAATTAAACATATTAAGCCCTCCCGGCCAATGTAAAATGATAAACAAATAGCCGATACTCACACTCATAGAAGACAGCAAGCCGATTGCATACATAATCTTTTTCATACGAATAATTTTATTAAAGTTTAATAGAAAAGAGGGTTTCACCTTGTATTCTACTCAACCCATCATGGCTGAGCTGAACGATAGCTTTATCCTAAGCTGCAGTAATACTCTTTCCTTTCGTGCTCAATTACGCAACAAATATGATCCAGCAGGTTATCTTTCAGGCTATCCAAAGTGTTACTTGTCTTTTGCTATTTGCTCACTACTGCTTTCAGGCTGTTCATCTGTCAGTCTTATGCATTAACAGTATTGAACTGAGGAAAAACAATGTACTGAATAGTTTTCAGAAATTCGTGTAATTCAGCGAACTGAGCCTCTTTCTGCACTTCTCCCTGCCGGGTGAGTTTATAGTATGTACGAACCCGTTTACCAATATAAACTTTTTCAACTTCTAAAAACCCATCGTCAAGCAGTTTGTGCAGGGCAGGATAGAGCGCGTGCTCTTTAATCAACATTTTATGACCTGATATGTCCTTCACTTTTTAGGTGATTTCATATCCATACCTTTTCCTCTCATCAGCGAGGCGCTTCAGGGTAATAGTGATGAGTGTACCTTTGATCAGCTCACTTGAGTTCATCAATAAAATATACAAAGACCGACCATACATCAATATTCTATGGATTAAAATTTCACGATCTCTTTTCAAATACATTTGCCGGAAAATGATTCTTTATACCTTTGTTAAGGTAAAATATATAGCCTTGAGAAATCATAAAGTAGTCGTCAAAATTGGTTCTAACGTCATCACCCGTAGCAATGGTGAAGTCAATACAGGTCTTTTGCAGTCACTCTGCAGTCAGTTGGCCAGCCTGCATCAGTTAGGGTATTCACCTATTCTGGTTTCTTCGGGCGCAGTGGCAGCGGGAAGAGGAAGGTTTAATTTGGAGAAAAAAACAGATCCCGTTACCCAGCGACAACTATTGGCAGCAATAGGCCAGACTCATCTGATGAACACCTATAGCCGCATTCTGATGGAATTTCAGCTTAGCTGCGCTCAGGTATTGGTAACCAAAGAAGATTTTCGTGACCGCATGCATTACCTCAACATGCGCAACTGCCTGGAAGGCATGCTGGCCCATGGGGTAGTCCCCATCATCAATGAGAATGATGTAGTATCTGTCACCGAACTTATGTTTACTGATAATGACGAACTTGCCGGACTGGTTGCCGCTATGGTAGATGCTCCGACGCTGATTATCCTTTCCAATGTGGCAGGGATCTATGATCGTAACCCTAAGGAGCCTGAGGCGCAATTGCTTAAAACGGTAGATCGTAGCATGGATTTAAGCGAGATGGTAAGCATGGAGAAATCAGACTTTGGCCGGGGGGGAATGCTTACCAAAGCTGCTATGGCACAGAAGCTGGCTGATATGGGAATAAGTGTTCACATTGCGGGAGGTCATACTGAGCGTATCATTGAGCGTATTGTAAAAGGAGATGAAGTAGGCACCCGTTTCATCCCTGAAAAGAAAGTAACCGGCGTAAAACGTTGGCTGGGCCATGCCGTAGGCTATGCAAGTGGTGGTGCCTGTGTAAACGCCGGAGCCAAGAAAGCTTTGGTGAATTCTGAAAGGGCTACCAGCTTATTACCTGTCGGCGTGGTGAAGATAGAAGGGGAGTTTGAGAGAAACGATATTATCAATCTTAAGGACGAAGCAGGGCAGAGCTTTGGGCTGGGCAAAGCACAGTATGACGCAGAACGAGCCAGACAACTGATGGGAAATCAGGGACAAAAGCCCCTGGTACATTATGACTATCTGTATTTGTTTCCTTGATGAGCAAAATGTATTATGCGCTTAATCAAACAGGTCAGAGCTTAGGTAGCGGTCGCCACGGTCGCAGACGATGAAGACGATCACGCCTTCTTCAAGTTCTTCGGCTAATTTTAAAGCCGCCTGCAAAGCGCCCCCGCTGCTCATGCCGGAAAGTATCGCCTCCTCTTTGGCCAACCGACGAGCCATCACCCGCGCTTCTTCTTCACTTACATCAATGATTCTATCCACCCGTTCACGCTCAAAGATTTTGGGTAAGTACTCAGGTGACCAGCGACGAATGCCCGGTATGCTGGACCCTTCGGTAGGTTGTGTACCTACAATCTGTATATCGGGATTTTTTTCTTTGAGATAACGTGATACGCCCATAATGGTACCGGTAGTACCCATGGCTGATACAAAATGTGTTACTTTACCCTCAGTATCGCGCCAGATTTCCGGGCCGGTAGTTTGATAATGCATCCCATAGTTGTCAGGGTTGGCAAATTGGTTAAGCATAAAGTAACCTTCATTCACAGCCATTTCTTCCGCAAGCTGACGTGAGTATTCAATCGTTTTATCAGCGGGAGTCAGTACCACCTTGGCGCCGTAGGCTTTCATGGCCTGTATACGTTCCTGGGTAGCGTTCTCCGGCATAAGTAAGGTCATGTGTACACCCATGGATTGCGCGATCATGGCAAGTGCGATGCCGGTATTGCCGCTGGTGGCCTCTACCAGTCTGTCTCCCTTCTTGATTTCTCCTCTGTCTAGTGCTCCTTTGATCATCCCGTAAGCAGCCCTGTCTTTTACACTTCCCCCGGGGTTTTGGCCTTCAAGCTTCCCATAGATGGATATATTTTTATATTGAGAGATATACTCAAGTTTTACTAAGGGGGTATTACCGATCAGGTCAAAAAGGGTCATGTTATGGTTTATTTAAAAATAATTAAATCTGTTTGTCCTTGCTCACTATTGTGCATTTGTGCCTGATAGTAGACTTTGGAGTGAGGCGGAATAGAGCGGGTAAGCCATACGTTTCCACCCACTACCGAGTGATGGCCGATCACGGTGTTTCCTCCAAGAATAGTTGCCCCGGAGTAGACGACTACGTGATCTTCAATCGTAGGGTGACGCTTGACGCTGGCATCTTCCTTATTCACACTCAAGGCACCTAATGTTACACCCTGGTAAATTTTCACATAATTCCCAATGATCGTAGTCTCACCAATTACTACCCCGGTGCCGTGGTCTATGCAAAAATATTCACCAATGGTAGCTTTGGGGTGTATGTCAATGCTGGTAATGCTATGGGCATACTCGGTAATCAATCTGGGAATACTTTTTACACCCAGCTCATGAAGCTTATGGGCTATTCTGTAGGCTGCAATCGCGTAGAACCCAGGGTAAGCACGTACTACCTCATCCCTGGTTTGGGCAGCAGGGTCACCTTCAAATGTAGCGTCAATATCCTTCTGTAAGCTATCATAAATTTCGGGAACAGCCTGAAAGAAAGCATTTGCTATATTTTCGGTTTGATCCCCTTCATGGATTAAGTTATTATACAGGATTTTACCCATATCAAGCTTCATCGCACGAATTCTTTCTTCAAAATCCTCAAAAGAACCTACATTTTCCTGTGCATAGGGCGGAAAGAGCACGCCCATAAGTTCGTGGTAAAAAGTAATAATTGCTTTAGTAGAAGGACATTTGGTGCATTCCTGATGAGAGTGATACAACCTTTTAGCAAATAATGAATCCATACGCGGTATAAATAAAAAGAGAATACTGGTCACTCTGAATACGACCTGAAATTGTAAAAAGTTTGCTTATCTCTGTTATCTAAAGCTGAGATGCTCCTGAGAAGTAAAGAATAATAATGATTACCGACTTTTTTTTTATTCAATAATAGCCTGATATACAAGCTGTTGAAATTTATTATTATAAAAATTGGTGTAGGGTGCGAACTGCGTCATAAGAATGCCTGCCAACTCTTCCTTAGGGTCAATAAAAAAGTAAGTGTTGAAAGCGCCTGACCAGCCAAAGGTACCCACTGAGCCTAAGGCCCTGGGGTCAGCCAGATCAGTGCGAACTGAAAAACCTAACCCAAAGCCATAACCTTCACCATAGAGGTCATTTACATGATTGACGGTCATCAGTTCTACAGTTTTAGGACTTAGTAGCCGCTGCCCATCCAAGGCTCCTTTGTTTAGCAGCATCCGGCAAAAACGCATATAATCTCTGGCAGTGGAAAAAAGACCATGGGTACCTCCATAAACAGTATTTCCTGAAGTTGGTGTTTGCCTTTCACTGACGGTTAGTTCCCCATCCTGGTTTTTGAAGTGTAAACCGACCACACGCTCTTTTTGATCTTCCGCTACATTATAGCCGGTATCTTCCATGCCCAGTGGGTCAAAAATACGTGTTTGTAAAAATTCGGCAGTGCTCATACCGGAAAACTGCTCAATGAGCAGGGATAACACATCGGGTGCGGCACTGTAATACCATTGTTCACCCGGCTGACCGACCAGGGGGAGCGCAGGCAGGACATCCACGCGGGCTTCAATATTTTGATGTTGCTGCATATATAATGCTTCACGGTATTTTTTGTCCAGCGCACTGCCTCCCAAACCGTGGGACAAGCCGGCGGTATGGCTTAGGAGGTGCCAGATCCTAATAGGCTCATCCAGACTGTCTGCTTCATTTTCCGAAGTTTGTACCTGCATATCAGCAAAGGCGGGAAGGTAATCTTCAAGGGGATCATTCAGATCAAAGTGGCCTTCCTCAAACAACATCATAAAGGCCACACTGATGATGGGTTTGGTCATAGACTGTATAAAAAAGAGCTGGTCTTTTTGCATTGGACTTTGGTCTGACAAATGGCTGGCGCCATAGCTCTGAAAGTGGGCGGTAGCCTCATTTCTAACGATTAAGCTTACAGCTCCCACCAGCTCTCCTTCTTCTATTTCCTGATTTAGATAATCGGATAAGCGGGCAAGTCTTTCTTCCGAAAACCCTGCTTTCTGGATATCAATTATAGGTAGCTGCTGTGCTACTAGGGAATAGCTGATGAAAAATAAGACTGGCAGCAGTAAATTTTTAATCTTAAGAGATTTCATTTGTTATTGTATGGTGGTAAAAATCTCCCCAAAATAACACTAATTATTTTCTTTCTAGTTTGAACTAATCTGGAGAGATTATTGGTTTGTTCTTTTCACAATAAAATATCCCGTAAGATGTGAATTTTATATAATAGCGTTTATTTCTTTGAATAAATGCGTACATTTGAGTCTTCTTTGCTAAGAAACACTAATAACAACCAGCAGGTTAATCCGGCCTGAATCCTCATTGAAATTATTAAAAAAATGTACGAGTGGGTGCTCACCCTAAGGGTATCCTATTGACAAAATTATGAAACAGTATTTTAAGTTATTTGATTTAACCCAAAAGGTTGATTACAAAACCGAAGTTTTATCAGGGCTTACGGTTGCGCTGGCACTGATTCCTGAAGCTGTGGCTTTCTCTCTGATAGCGGGTCTTTCTCCTCTTACCGGCTTATACGCAGCCTTTATGATGGGATTAGTCACATCAATACTGGGCGGGCGTCCTGGTATGATCTCCGGTGCTACTGGAGCAATTGCAGTAGTATTGGTGAGCCTGGTAAAGGCACATGGCGTAGAATATGTTTTTGCTACTGTGATTCTGGCCGGGGGTATCCAGATGCTGGCCGGAGTCTTAAAACTCGGGAAGTTCATTCGTCTGGTACCGCACTCAGTAATGTTTGGTTTCGTGAACGGGCTGGCAATTGTTATTTTCCTTTCTCAAATGGATCAGTTTAAGGTGATCAATGCGGCAGGCGCACTGGAGTGGATGAGTGGCTCTACATTGTACCTGATGCTTGGCCTGGTATTTATTACCATGCTCATCATCTGGGGCTTACCTAAGCTTACCAAAGTAGTCCCTGCTTCACTGACAGCCATTTTGGTGGTATCAGGCATTGTGATAGGTTTTGGTATAGAAACCAGGACGGTTGGCGATATAGCTTCTATCCAGGGAAGTTTTCCTCCTTTCCATATTCCTGCTATCCCATTTAACCTGGAAAGCATACAGATCATTTTTCCTTACGCACTCATCGTAGCAGGCGTTGGCCTTATTGAAAGCTTGCTGACACTGAACCTGATAGACGAGATAACTGAAACCCGTGGCCGTGGAAATAAAGAATGTGTTGCGCAGGGAGCAGCCAATATGCTGTCTGGTTTATTTTCCGGTATGGGGGGATGCGCTATGATCGGACAGAGCCTGATCAACATATCTTCTGGTGCACGTGCCAGGCTTTCGGGGATCGTAGCCTCAGTAATGTTACTTTTCTTTATCATGTTTGGCGCGAGCTTGATTGAGCAGTTGCCTATGGCGGCACTTACCGGACTGATGATCATGGTTGCGATCGGTACTTTTGAGTGGGCTAGTATGCGTAGCTTTGGCAAAATGCCAGTGTCTGATGTATTGGTGATGGTATTGGTTACCCTGGTAACCGTATTTTTACATAACCTTGCACTTGCTGTGCTGATTGGTGTAATCATCTCTGCTTTGGTTTTTGCCTGGGAAAACGCCAAGCGTATCCGTGCCCGTAAGCATATTGATGAGCATGGTGTTAAACATTACGAAATCTATGGACCATTATTTTTTGGATCGGTGGCTACTTTCAACGAAAAATTTGATGTGTTGAATGACCCTAATGAAGTGATCATTGACTTCGCCGAAAGCAGAGTCGCCGATATGTCAGGCATAGAAGCACTGAATAAGATCACCGAGCGCTACCGCAAAGCCGGAAAGACACTTCATCTGAAGCACCTTAGCGATGATTGTAGAGTATTACTCAAGAACGCTGAGAAAGTCATTGATGTCAATATCATTGAAGATCCCAAATACCGACTGGCGGTAGATTCTCTATAAAACATAACAAGGCTACTCTTCTGGAGTAGCTTTTTTTTGTGGATCGTTAAAAACGTTGGTCATTATCAAGAGCTTAATCTTCTTTGTAAATTCAGTTTTGTTAATTTTGGGACATGATTACAGCAACGAATATTACCCAACATCTGGAAGCAGTACAAAAAGCGGCACGCAAAGCCTATCAACTGAGTGATAAGCAAATCAATCAGGTGCTTAATGAAGTAGCTGATCTGGCGGTTAAGCAGACTGAAGCTATACTGGATGCCAACCAAAAAGATCTGGACCGTATGGACTCCAACGATCCAAAGTATGATCGTCTGATGCTTACTGCCGAGCGTATTCAGGGAATTGCGGCTGACATGCGCAATGTGGCAAAACTAAGTTCTCCACTGGGAAAAGTTTTGGAGGAAAAAACACTTGACAATGGTCTCCAATTGAAGAAAATGAGCGTGCCGATGGGAGTAATCGGTATCATTTACGAAGCCCGCCCCAACGTGACTTTTGATGTATTTGCGCTTTGCCTGAAGTCGGGCAATGCCTGTGTCCTAAAAGGTGGGAGTGATGCTGAATTTTCTAACATTGCCATCGCAAGTATCATCCATGAAGTGCTGAAAAAACATCAGATCAACGAGTATATGCTTTATCTTATGCCTGCCGGACGTGAAGCTACTCAGGTGATGCTGGAAGCCGTGGGCTATATAGATATCATCATTCCCAGAGGTAGCCAGGGGCTGATCAATTTTGTGCGTGACCATGCCAAAGTCCCGGTCATAGAAACCGGTGCAGGTATCGTACATACCTACTTTGATGAAAGTGGAGACCTGAAAAAGGGAAAAGAAATTATTTTTAACGCGAAAACCCGCAGGGTGAGCGTATGCAATGCATTGGATTGCCTGATCATTCACCGGGAAAGACTGGCGGATCTGGAAGCCCTTACGCACAAGCTCATCACCAAAGAAGTAGAAGTCTATGCTGATGCTGAAAGCTATGCGTACCTGGAAGGGGTGTATCCTGCCGCGTTCTTGCATAAAGCTCAGGCTGAGCACTTCGGAACTGAATTTTTAGCACATAAAATGTCCATAAAGACCGTAGGCAGTCTGGAAGAAGCACTTGATCATATTGCCACATACAGCTCCAAACATAGCGAGGCAATCGTTGCTGAGGATAAAAAGGTAATTGAAGCGTACATGCGCTCAGTAGATGCCGCAGCTGTCTATGCCAATACCTCTACTGCTTACACTGACGGCGCTCAGTTTGGCATGGGAGCGGAAATTGGGATCAGCACACAAAAACTTCATGCCCGTGGACCTATGGCCTTGCCTGAACTTACCAGCTACAAATGGCAGATTTATGGAGATGGGCAGGTGAGGGGATGAGCAGAGTCAATCGTGAATGGTATATAAGAAAGAGTGATTTAAGAAAAGTTTAAGATTGGAATGCCGGAGCCAGAAGTCCGAAGGAAAACTTCTGACTCCTAACTCCCGGCTTCCAGCTTTTTTCTTAAGCCTGCCTGGCAAATTGAACGTTAGCAATAATTTTTACCTGATCACTTACCACAGCGCCTCCGGCTTCAGTTATGGCATCCCATTTTAAGCCAAATTCTTTGCGATTGATTTTTCCAGAAACCTCAAAGCCAACTTTGGTATTGCCATAAGGGTCTACCATAGTACCACCGTACTCTACATCCAGTTCTACAGTTTTTGTAATATCTCGAATAGTTAAGTCTCCTACTAACTTATACGCATCATCAGCTGTCTTTTTCAACGTTTTGGATGTAAAAGCCAGATTAGGATACTGCTCAGCATTAAAAAAATCATCAGATTTCAGGTGGGCATCTCTCTGCTCATTGTTGGTACTGATGCTATTGACGTCTGCTGAAAAACTGATTTGGGCATCTGAGAAGTCTTCTTTCTCACTGCTGAAGCTGGCATCATATTTCCCAAAGCTACCGGTCACAGTAGATATCACCAGGTGTTTTACTTTAAACTGGATTTCTGAATGCATAGGATCAACTGCCCAGCTAGCTTTTTTTTCTGCTACATTTTCCATAATTAATGAATTTAGTTGTTTATAATATAT
Source organism: Catalinimonas alkaloidigena (assembly GCF_029504655.1). NCBI lineage: Bacteria > Pseudomonadati > Bacteroidota > Cytophagia > Cytophagales > Catalimonadaceae > Catalinimonas > Catalinimonas alkaloidigena. The sequence continues at coordinate 4,530,791 of NZ_JAQFIL010000001.1, read as the reverse complement.
TTGTATATACAATTAATTTAACAAAATTTTTTTTTACCCCCTAAACTTGTCAAGCAGCTTGTTTAACAGTTCTGCTTCCTCCTGGCTCAGGTTTTTCATGCGGTCCATACTTCCCTCTATTTCCGGCCTGATTTGCTCCAGAAGTTCCATACCCTTTTCAGTAATCAGAATATCCACTTTACGACGATTACTTGAACATTCTTTACGAGTAACATAGCCCCCCAGCCTAAGCTTCTCTACCAGACGGGTAGCATTAGACATTCGGTTAACCATGCGTTCAGTAATCAATTGTAAAGATGAAGGTTTGGGGTACTGACCTTTCAGAATACGCAATACATTGTATTGCTCCTGAGATATGCCGAAAGGCTTCAGGCACTGATTCACCTGATTGGATAGCCAGCTTTCTGTTACTCTGATATTAAGTATCGCTTTATAATAAGAATTTTTAAACTGATCCTGTTTTATGACTTCCTCAAGCTTCATATTTTGTTTCTACTTTTGTTGTATATACAACGGTCAATTTAGAAAAAGGATTTATTTTATCCAAAAAATTATACACGAATAAACGAATCTACGACTTCATACTTACCGGCGGTGAGCATATACTGGGGAATACTCTGTATTATGCTGGCTTTAAGCTTGTTGAATATTTTTTGTTTGTAGTGGAAGCGGCTGTGTACCAGACTAATCTCTCTGACGACTTTCTGCCCACTGATATCTCTGAGCATATTTTCTTTCACTGCACTTACGCCCAAGGTTGCCAGTTCAGGAATGAAAGTAATGCCTCCCTGATGCTCTACAATGCGCATGAGTGATGCAATAGAGCTACTTTCGTAGGTGAATTTTTCCTGGGTAGTCTTCTTGCCCAGATGACAGATATCGTTGATCTGATTTCGGAAACAGTTTCCTTCTTTCAGCAACCATAAGTCTTTACCGGCGATTTCATCCAGTTGAATATTTTCTTTATTGTATAAGGAGTGGTCTTCTGAGATATAGATGAAGAAGCGTTCGTAGAACAAAATCTCAAAAATAAGCCCGCTGGCGCTGACCGGAGTAGCGATGATACCCGCATCCAGTTTGCCATTTCTGAGCTGAGAAAGGGTCTCTTCGGTGGTTAATTCGGTGATGTGTAATTCAATTTCAGGGTGTTTAGCATTGAACTGCTTCACAAACAAAGGCAGGAGATAAGGGGCTAAAGTAGGAATAATCCCTACTTTAAGTAAACCACTTTCACTGCTTTGCAATTCTTCCGCAAGGCCCTGTAATCCTTTAAATGATAAAGCGACTTCTTTTGCCTTTTCAAGAAATACTTTTCCGGACTCAGTAACACGCAACGGTTTATGCGTACGGTCAAATAAGGTAAAGCCGATTTCATCTTCCAGTTTTTTGATTTGCATGCTTAGTGCGGGCTGACTCACATGAGAAGCTTCAGCAGCCTTGATGATACTGAGCTGATGATATACCGCCAAAGCGTATTGAAGTTGTTCCAGGGTCATAATATAAGTTTTAGTTATGCTAATATAATAAATATCAATTGTTCTGATGATAACATGATGCGTATATTTGTGGATATCAAAGCAACAAAACAATGAACACTGTAGTCGCTAAATCTCGCACTGAAGTGAGAAATGAAAAACTTGTACAAGAGCTGAATCAACTGCTTGCTGACTATCAGCTGTATTATCATAATTTAAGAGGGTTTCACTGGAATGTAAAGGGACACCTTTTTTTCCAATTACATGATAAATTTGAGGATTTATACAGAGAAGCCAGCGAAGCTGTAGATGTTATCGCAGAGCGTATTCGTGCATTGGGAGCTACGCCATTACATACCATAGAAGAATATTTTCAGCAGGCGCAGCTTAGCTCTGCCAAAAATATCAGCAAGGGAGAAGAGGCGGTAAGTATAGCGATGAAGAACAGCCAGGTACTGTTATATGATCTTAAGGAAGTACTGCATCTGGCAGAAAGTTTTCAGGATGAAGCTACTATAACGGTGATCAGTGAATTGATTACCGAGACTGAAAAGCGTATCTGGATGTTAAAAGCATTTCTAGGATAAGGACAGATTGAATTTTGTAATTTCAATTTCTGAGAGATTGTTTCGCTTCCGTCGGGACAATCTTTTTTTTATAGCGATTCATTTTTTTGAGCTTGGGCAAACACCTATTTGCTTTATGGGTTGAATTTGTACCTTTGCGACACATCATGCCATTATAAACTTTTTAGACCTATGAGTAAAGTGTTAATCATTGGAGCCGGTGGTGTAGGGAATGTCGTTGCCCACAAATGTGCCTCCGTTCCTGAAGTTTTTTCAGAAATTATGCTGGCCAGCCGTACTCAATCCAAATGCGATGCTATTGCCCGGATGGTAGCTGAAAAATATCCTGATGCCCAGCCTATTCAGACCGCCCGGGTAGATGCTGATCATGTACCCGAGCTGGTAGCATTGATCAACAAATTCAAGCCGGAGATGGTAATCAATGTAGCATTGCCTTATCAGGATCTGACGATCATGGATGCCTGTCTGGAAACCGGGGTACATTATCTGGATACTGCTAATTACGAGCCAAAAGATGTAGCGAAATTTGAATACAAGTGGCAATGGGAATATCAGGATCGTTTTAAAGAAGCCGGTCTGATGGCCTTACTCGGTTGTGGCTTTGATCCCGGCGTAACCGGGGTGTTCACTGCTTATGCACAAAAGCATCATTTTGATGAAATCCACTACCTGGATATCATTGATTGTAATGCCGGAGATCACGGCAAGGCTTTCGCGACTAACTTCAATCCCGAGATCAATATTCGTGAGATTACGCAAAATGGCCGCTACTGGGAAAAAGGAGCGTGGAAGGAAACAAAGCCACTGGAAATTCACCGGCCGATTGACTATCCCGAGATTGGTCCTAAGGAGTCTTACCTGCTCTATCATGAAGAACTGGAGTCACTTACCAAAAACATCAAACATCTGAAGCGGGCCCGCTTCTGGATGACTTTCGGACAGGAGTACATTAAGCACTTGACAGTATTGCAAAATGTAGGTATGACGCGTATTGATCCAGTTAAATTCAACGGAATGGATATCGTGCCCCTGGAGTTTCTGAAGGCAGTACTACCGGAACCAGGTACATTGGGTGAAAATTATAAAGGGCAGACTTCTATCGGCTGTCAGATTAAAGGGATCAAAGATGGCCAGGAGAAGACTTATTATGTTTATAATAACTGCGACCATGCCGAAACCTATAAAGAAGTTAGTGCGCAGGCAGTATCCTACACTACCGGCGTACCTGCTATGATCGGGGCTATGCTAATGCTGACCGGAGAGTGGAAGAAAGAAGGGGTCTTTAATGTGGAAGAATTTGATCCAGACCCTTTTATGGAAGCCCTCAACAAATACGGGCTGCCCTGGCATGAAAAAGTGGACGAACCACTGGCTTTTGACGATTACAACATCAATTAATATACAGCAAAATAGGGGAGGTGTAAAGCCTCCCTTTTCAATGAATACCTATTATGCCTATCAATTTTAAGGAAGTTCCCTCAGCCTGTTTTGTGTTGGAAGAGCGTAAATTACGCCGTAATCTGGAGATTATGAAGCGAGTACAGGATGAATCAGGTGTCAACATCATACTGGCACTCAAAGGTTTTGCTATGTTCAGTACCTTCGGATTGATCAAAAAATATTTGCACGGTACTACTGCTTCTTCTTTGCACGAAGCACGATTGGGTTTTGAGGAGTTTGGTGATGAAGTACATGCCTATAGTCCGGCCTATTTTGAGGATGAGTTTGATGAACTGATGAGTTATTGTAACCATATCACCTTCAATTCTCCTGCGCAGTGGGAGCGCTTTAAAGACAAAGTGAAAGCCAATACAAAGGAGATCTCCTGTGCGTTACGCATCAATCCGGAATATTCTGAGGTAGAAACAGACCTGTATAATCCGTGTGCCATTGGCACCCGACTGGGCGTTACCGCCGACCAGATTGGAGATAAACTGCCGGAAGGCATAGAAGGTTTACATTTCCACACGCTTTGTGAAAGTGATTCCCATGCATTAGAACGCACACTCAAAGAAGTAGAAGCCAAATTCAGTCACTTGCTCCATCAGGCCAAATGGCTGAATATGGGAGGTGGGCACCTGATGACGAGAGAAGGTTATGATATCAATCATCTGATCGGACTGGTTAAAAGTATGCGTGAAAAGTATGATCTGGAGATTATCATGGAGCCAGGCTCCGCTGTAGCCTGGGATACTGGTTATCTCACTTCTACGGTACAGGATGTGATTGACAGCAAAGGAATACATGCGGTAATACTGGATGTAAGTGTGGCTGCCCATATGCCTGATTGCATAGAGATGCCCTACAAGCCTAAAATTCTGGGCGCCAAAGACGCCAGACCAGGACATCCGGCTTACCGTATCGGAGGTACTACCTGTCTGGCAGGAGATTATGTTGGCGACTATCATTTTGATCAACCTCTTAAGCCCGGAGACATGCTGGTATTCGATGATATGATGCACTATACTATGGTGAAGACCACTACTTTCAATGGTGTCAGGCATCCTTCTATCGGAATCTGGCATGAGGACGACACCTTTGAGCTGGTGAAGACCTTCGGTTATGAATCGTATAAGCATAAGCTTTCCTGACAAGCAACCGTCCGTACAGATAGACAATTGAAGAAGTATTTAAAATAAATATTCACCAGAATTTTTATATTGTGTTGATTAACAACCCTAACCAACACAAGAAATGCGCAGACACATTGAAATCCTCGCATATTTGCATATCGTATTAGGTACGCTTACAGTACTTACAGGATTGATTATCGCTCTTTTTATCGCGGGCAGTGGACTGATATCCGGAGATGAGAACGCCATGTGGGTGACTTCCTTAGTAGGAGGAGGGTTTGGTTTTTTTATGGCTGCGATGGGTGGAGTAAGTATCTTGGGAGGATGGGGACTACTTAAACGTCAGGAGTGGGCCAGGATACTTGTCATCATTCTGAGTATTGTAAGTCTACCTGGCTTTCCTTTTGGGACTGCATTAGGGGGTTATGGACTTTGGGTACTTTTTAAGCAAGAGGCCAGACCTGAGTTTATGGCTTCGGCCCACTGAAATTGAAGCAGTTCAGTTGTACTTAAACAAAAAAAACGGGCAACTGGCCCGTTTTCATGTTTTCGCTTACATATCTTCAGGGATGGTATGAGTAAGCTGACCGCTATCATCAAACATGAGTACATAGGTATCGGCTTTGTCTTCGTCATTTACCTCAATCTCATAATAGACTTCCACATTTGAGGGCATTTCCTTCTGTGCGGCCTCATCCTCAGTCATGTCAGCGTCGGTGGCATTTTCCTGAGCTGTACTCTCCATTTCCTCATTCCGAATGTCGTTATAAGTGTCCTGGTAGTAAGTTTCGTTAAGGCTTAAGTTATCATTTCTCATACGATACGGACGACGACTACCATCTTTACTCATCGAAGCATTAATAATACTATCCGTAGCAGTTTCTTGTCCTGGTACTATACTGAGCTTATAAACAGCGATCATATTCATATCGCCATACGCAGTTGCTTTAATGCTTTCAGTCACTTCCTCCGGAAGTTCGCTAAGTTCAATCTGAGACCTTCCGATTGCCTCTCCCAAATAAACATTGCTGCTATCTGTCATCGCAGGATTTTGAGCTTGGGCAAACAGGTCGGAAATAGTAAATATTGTTAAAGCAAAAGCAAAAAAAATGAATTTATTATCTACCGATTTCATATCTATACACAATTAAAGTTAAAAAAATGGCTATTTAAGCTTACATCTAATAAATAGAATCGAGTCTGAAATGTTTTGAATTAAGCACAATTAATATTGATAAACATATGCGCTCAGTTTGGATATTTCAATGCAGACCTTTTTGTCTGTTTTTAAGTTTTTCTAAAAAGTGCTATACTTGAAAAAACACAATACAAATATGCACAACCGACGCGAATTTATTCAAAAATCTTCCTTACTTACCGCAGCCGCTTTATCTGCACCCCTTACTCAAGTGTTGGGCCACCCTGGGCGCTCTTTTGCTTCACGTAAATTTACAATGCAACTGGATGGCGGCTCAATCGGTGTAAGCGTCGGACAAAAAGAGTTAATTGATTTGGCAAGCAAATATGGTTTTGAGTCGGTGAGTGCTCATTCAGCTTATCTCGCTGACATTTCTTCTTCAGAGAGGGAGAAGCTTCTGGCTGATATGAAGCAAAAAAATCTGGTGTGGGGCAATGCCGGACTGCCGGTACAGTTTCGTAACGACCGCAGTACTTTTGAGGCTGACCTAAAAGCTTTGCCTAAGCATGCAGAAGGATTAGAGAAAGCAGGCGTGAACCGGATCACTACCTGGATTATGCCTAATCATCCTACGCTCAATTACCTGCAAAACTTCAGGGAACACGCAATCCGACTGCGCGAAGTCGCTAAAATTTTAGGTGATCATAACATACGGTTTGGTCTGGAGTATGTAGGTCCAAAAACCTTGCAGAATGCCAAAGAATACCCTTTTATGCGCAGCATGGCTGAGACCAAAGAACTAATCACTGCCATAGGCGAGCCCAATGTAGGGTTTGTGCTGGATAGCTTCCACTGGTACACTGCTGGTGAAAATGTAAATGACATTTTGACTTTGAATAACAGTGAAGTTGTGGCCTGTGACCTCAATGACGCACGTTCTGGATTTAGCAGACTGGAACAGATAGATGGAAAAAGAGAGCTGCCCATGAGTAGTGGAGTAATAGACATAAAAGGGTTTTTGAATGCGCTCATTCAGATTGGATTTGATGGCCCTATTCGGGCTGAGCCATTCAATCAGGAACTTCGTGATATGGAAGACGAGGCTGCGGTAAAAAAGACAGCTGATGCCATGAAAGAAGCCTTTGAATTAGTAGCTTAATTAGTTAGCTATCAAACCAAATACACTAGTTTTAGGTTAGCCTAAAACTAGTGTAAAATCAAATTAATACTATTACTTATTCAAACTTTAACCGAACTTTATTAACTTAGCAGCTGTTTTATTATAGTCATTGGTAGCTATAAAATTTTTTAATATTACACATTCGTCTCCGTTCCGGAGCAAAACTCTTGTGTTTTATTACAATCTGAGTGTCGTTTAGACAGACACCTGCTCAATGACAATTTGGTATATTGAAAATTTTACTTGTTTACTATGGATACAGATACAGTGATTACAAAAAAGGACAGCAAACAGATGAAGTACTTGCAGCAAGCTGTCCGCCTTTTGGAAAAAAGAGGGTATAGTGATATTAAGGCAGAATTGCCTGAATATGAATCACCTACCAGCTTTACCGAAAAAACCTCTGACAAATCATATACGCCTGACCTTACTGGTGAGAAGGATCTAGGTAAAGATTATTTTCAGGTAGTAGAGGGTGATAAAAAAATATACAGGATGTAGTAAGTAAGTGGAAGCTGTTTTCTAATCTGGCAAAGATCAAGAATGGGCAGTTTTATTTGTTAGTACCCTACGGAAGAAAGAAATATACTACAGAACTGGTCAAAGAATATAACATAGACGCAGAATTAATGAAATTGGAAAGATAGATTCCATTTCATGTCTAAAATGAAGCCATCTCATTCTATTGAGTTGGCTTTTTTATTTGACTATATCCAATAAATCTTTCATCCTGCCTTCTGTATCAAATACCTGGTAGCGCAACTTATTGTGGTGAATGCTAATGGTTGCATAGTGGTGACCACGATAGGTTTTGGCACTAAACCAGGCCCTGGCCGGAGCAAAATCTTCCAGATTACCGCCACCACCGCCACATTGTACATAAATCACACCTCCCTCTTCTTTGACCAAATCATCCAGCACCGGCAGGCTACGTTGATAGGTATGCAGGTGACCAAAGAAAACCATATCTACCCCATATTTTTCGTACAGCGCTACGACAGGGCGCACCGTCGGGTCTCCGTAATTTGATGGTCCTTCCCAGGAATTTCCGTAATCATTTTCATCAGCGGAGTAGGGGGCATGATGATGGGCTACAAATTTCCATTGTGCGGTTGAAGCTTTCAGAGCGTTTTCCAGCCAGACGTACTGTTCTCCTCCTGGCTTAAACTGTTCCTTGCTCTCATTGCTATTCAGCATAAAAAACTCAGCATTGCCATAGCGGAATGCATAGTAAACCTCGTCATTGGGTAATCTGTGGTATTTTTTATACCAGAAAAGATCTGCTTCTCCATTACCCGCTACCGGAAAAACCGGAACGCGGCTGTGTAACTGTCTTGTGCCGGCAAAGTATTCGTAGTTCCATTCAAACTTATGAGGCTCAAACCCGCCATCGGTCAAATCACCCAGGTTTAGTACGAAATTAGGGCGCTCATCCCATACCATTTTAGTGATGCGGTCATTGATATGAGGGCGGGCCTCTGTATCTCCAATCAACGCAAAGGAGTAGGCTCCTTCATCCTGCACAGCCGTCTGAAAAGTAAGTACACCTGACTCTATCTTATTCCCTTCCTCATCCCTAGAAATGATATTGTAGAAGTAAGGAGTAGCCGCTTCCAGATTTTCCAACGTGATTTCCTGAATGGTTTCAAAGTTAGAAGCTTTTACTTCTTCCTGCAAAGGAAGTTGCTTACCGTATTTGATGCTTGCAGTAGCAGGACGATCTGTTTCCCAAATCAGATTGATACTTTTCTGTGTAGCAAAATGAAGGTAAGGGCCTGCGTTAAAATGAAATTTATCTTCGTAAAACCAGCCTTCCTCAACGGTAGTTTGTAAACTTTCAAAACGGCTCTGTACCTGCTCACTGTTCAGCGCACAATTGTAAATGCGCAAATCCCTCAGCAGATTTCCCATATCCATATAAGGTTCGTTTTTCATATAGGCGGCAACTTCAATCTCAGGAGAGGCCGATCTATCCTGAAGGCGCTTTTTTACGCTAGTGCTGCTTACTTCAGTACCATTCAGATACAAGCTTATCCGACTGCCATCATAAGTGGCTAGTAAGTGGTGCCAGTAACGTTTCCAGGGCTTATCAGCCTGGGCATGCAAAATTGTGCCTCTGGGTGAATCCTCGGTTAACAGGGTAAAAATCACATCACCATCATAGTAAGCAAGTAACCAGTCTGGCTCAGTATTCACGTCTTTTCCTTTGACGGTAGCCAACACACCCACCGGCTGATTGACATGATCAACCAGCCACATTTCCAATGAGAACGGGCCGTGAGGCAAGCTGTCAGCAGGAAGAAAATTAATGATACGTTCAGTAGGGTCTTCTCCATGAAAAATAAGTGGATAAGCCTGCGTATCTACTTTTTTGTAAGGCGTTGCCGGAGGAGAAATAAAAGGACCGGGAATATTGTGAGCATTGCCGGGTAGCGTGTATTGAGGAGCAAAATGCCATGCTCCGACAAGATGTTCGTCTGGAATCTGGGCGAATATCGGAAATGACAGGAGTAAGGCGGTGAAGCAGCTAAGTAGTGTTTTCATAATTGAAAGTAGGATAGTCATGAGCAAGCAAAGCCGTTATCTGTAATTAAGTTAATTAAAAGAAAAAAGCGTGAAATTTCAGGAATCTCACGCTTTTTGGTAGGCTAAGGACTAATCACAAAGCTTGATTATCTCAAAACAGTTAGTAAGAAATCTGATAGCGTGTGGTAAAAGGTCTCCCGTCAGTATTGGAAGCCGTAAAATTAATTCTGTCAGCCCCTTCTATTTCTGACAGAGGTACACTCAAAGTGGCTACGCCATTGCTGAAATTAAGGGTACCTAAGTCTACACTCAAGCCATCTCCCAGTGCGATAGCGGTTGCGCTTTCCAGATCAGGAGCGGTGATCTCTATAATCACATCGGTAGCACCTTCAAAATCACCGTCAGCAGGAGTGAAAGTAAGCCTGGTAAAGGGTTCAAAAGCTTCGGTCTTGTCAAACTCATCATAGCAGCTGCTGAGTAAAAATGTGCTGCTGATAACCATAAGAGTAATTATGCTGAATATATTTTTCATTGTCTTGCTTTGTTTAATGATTACTGAACATCCCACCATACCTTGGTAGTGATCACATCTGGGCCCTGAGAAAAAATGGCTGCATCATAGTTGTCTCCATTCAGCGACTGCGCCTCAATAGGATACATAAAGCGGGTAGGCACCTGATTGACCAACGCATCCGGTCCGGGCTCAATCTCGGGGTAACCGCTTCTTCTCCATTCTGCCCAGGCTTCGTTGCCGTTGAAGAATAGCGCCAGCCACTTTTGCAGCGCGATTTTCTCCAGTTTTTCTTCCTGAGTGCCGGTATAAGCAATCTCAGCTTGTGTAAAATAGCTGGCTTCCGGCATTACGGCTTCACTGATTTCCGGAGCGATCAGCGCTGTTCTTTCTACAAAGTAGTCAAATGAAGCTTCTACACCGTTCAGGTAATATGTTTCAGCTTCTCCCCCGATATAACCTTTCTCCGCAGCTTCAGCCAGAATGAACTGCAGTTCTGAGTAGGTCATGATCATGCCCTGACGAGCAGTAGGTGAGGCCATATCGTCGCAGGCTAAGCAGGAGTACATCAGGCCAACACGTGATACAAAATTAGAACCTCCATTGAATATCAAAGCGCTTTCATCAGCTAAGCCGTTGGGTACACCTACATAATCCTCCGGTTCACCTACCAGTCCGGCACCGGAATTGGTGGTAGGCTGGGCGTATGCAAACAGCCGGTTATCATTTAAATCTTTTAGAATATTTTCCATAAACTGACTGAGGCGGTACTCATCAAAAGAGCCTGAGCGAGTGGTATAGAGCGGCTGCTGATTGGGAGCAGAACTCAGGTAATCTAATACCGCATGATCTTCATTGCTGGTAAAAACAGGTGCGTTAACATCATTGAGAATCGCCGACATGGCGGAAGAAGGATCAATCTGCTCAGACTGACGCATCAGGATACGAAGTCTTAATGAATTAGCCATTTTCTGCCAGCGGCTCAGGTCTCCATTGAATAGGATGTCACCTGAGATGGGTGTAGCATTGGTATTTAGAATGGTATTAGCCTTTTCCAGATCTGTCAGTATGCCAGCGTAAATATTCTGCTGTGAATCAAATACCGGGGTGAAGTTAGCTTCAGATTTACCCTGAATAGCCTGAGAATAAGGAATATCACCGTAGAGGTCAGTCAGAATCTGATACATCCAGGATTTCATGATCAGCGATACCGCTACATAACTATTTTCACTTTCCTCATTATCAATAATGTTATTGACATCACGGAGCACGTCGTAGAAGTCAAACCAGGGCGAGCCTTCCGGCGTCCAGTCATAACGGTCACGGCCGGTAAACTGAATCTTGGCTACATGCTGGGCCACTACATTTCCGGTACCCCAGGCTTGCCCGTCCATTTCCCTTACCGCCTGGATGATCACATTGGTGAGCAGCAGATCAGAAGTGACAGTCTCAGGCTGGTTAGGGTTGGCATTAATTTCTTCAAAATCATCATCACAGGCGCTGGTGACAAAGAGCGCTAATAGGATGGTGAGTAGATTTTTACTATTAATATATTTCATTGCTTCAATTTTTTTGCGTTGTAGACCTCAGTTTACAGTTTAAAATTCAGGTTGAAACCTATACTGCGAGGCGTAGGATATGCCATATTTTCCACGCCGGGAACCAGTGTGCCTCCGGATAGCGACATATTCTCAGGGTCAATATGAGGGTTTTGTGTCCAGAGTGCTACATTCCTTCCCACTACAGACAAGCTCACATCACGGAAAGGGAGTGACTCCAGCAAACTGTTGGGTAAAGTATAGCCAAACCTGATCTCTCTCAATTTGGTGTAAGAAGCATCCCAGGCGCCGGCCTCAATATTGCTCTCTCTGCGAAAGTACTGGTAGTTCCAGTCACGGGCAGGCACTACCACATCATTAGGGCGGGCAGCAGTGATGTTTCCGGCTTCATCATAGGCGGTGGCGATCACTCCTTCGCCCACCATACCATTTTCACGGCCTACTACGGTACCTTCCAGCTGACCGGCATTTCTACCTATCCAGGTGGTTTGCGAGACAATGATGCCTCCCTGACGAATATCCAGCAGCACGCCCAGGTTAAAACCTTTGAAGCTGATGGTATTGTTAATACCCATCATCCAGTCTGGATTGTAATTGCCTACTTTTTCCAGCTCAGAAGTTCTTAATGGGAAGCCAGATTCGTTGTACACAATCTCGCCATTGTAGCGCTGGAATACCGAGCCATAGATGTCGCCCATACGCTCACCGGGTACTGCAAGAATTTCAGCTCCACGGTTGGCTGCGATGCGATAAGACGGAATATCATCAGCCAGCTCCACCACTTGTGAGCGGTTTCTGGACCAGTTCACCGATACATCCCAACGCAGGCTGTTATTAAGTTCAACCGGTGTACCTGTCAGCATCAGTTCTACGCCTCTGTTTTCAATTTCACCGGCATTGATCACCTTACTGCTATAGCCCGAAGTGCGGTCTACATCAATCTGCAGGATCTGGTTGCGGCTGCTCATATTGTAGTAGGTGAAGTCCAGCCCCATTCTACCGCCAAAGAAGCGCATATCGGTACCTATCTCAAATGATGTCACGATCTCCGGCTTCAGCTCAGGGTTTCGGATGACTGATGATTCGGTAACCCTCTGCGTAGTCTCCCAGGGAGGCAGGTAATTGTAAACATTGGTAAGGCGGTAAGGGTCGGTATCGTTACCCACCTGCGCCCAGCCGGCTCTCAGCTTTGCAAATGAGATGGCAGAGGGCAACTCCACCATATCACTGATCACTGCACTGGCCGAGACAGAAGGGTAGAAGTAGGAATTGTTATCTGCCGGAAGCGTACTGGACCAGTCGTTACGAGCGGTTAAATCCAGGAAAAGCACATTCTGATAACCGAAACGAGCCAGTCCATATAAGCTGTTGATTCGTTTGGAATTGACAAACTCTTCAGCCTGCAGCGCTACCCTGGAGTTACCAAAATTGTAAATGCCTGGAATGGATAGCTGAGGTGCAACTAACTCATTATACTCATAGTTCTGGTCCATACGGTTGCCACCCAATGAGACATTGACATCCCATACATCATCAAAGTTTTTGTCGTAAGTCAGCAGGAAGTCCGTGTTTCTTTCTTCAAAGAAAATATTGTCTTCCCGGTACATACCGAAGGGAAAGCGCTGCGTACTGAACGCTCTTTTTCTGTCTCTCAGTTCGCGATAAAAGTCAGTGCCGGAACGTACCATCAGGCTCAGCTCGTCGGTAAATTTATAGGTCAATGAGATATTCCCCAGTACCCTGTCTTTCGCCTGCCCATTGGTATTCTCGTACATGGTGAAGTAAGGGTTGTCGTGGTAGTTGTAGTTATAATTAAACTGCTGTCTGCCTTCCAGGCCGGGCTGCCAGTAATCACGAAGGTTACCCGTATTGATTTGTCTGCCATACCACACCCATAGATACATAATGCTTTCGGTACCATAGCTGATAGAGGGGCGGTTATCACTTCTGCTTCTGATATAGTTGACCATGGCGTTTGCTTTCAGCTTGTCCGTGAGGTTATAGCCCCCGCTGAAAAGCATGGTATTTCTTCGCAGGTCAGTATTGGGTAACATACCGCTCTGGTCCAGATTGGTAAAGGACAATCTGAAATTACCATCCTTGTTACCTCCTGAAACGGCGACATTATTAGTCAGCGTGACTCCGGTTTCAAAGAAGTCATTGATGTTATCAGGATTAGCGGTCCAGGGAGTAGGCGTGATGGTACTTCCATCTGGAGCTGCGTCAATGTCGCCCCCACGGAAACCGGCAGCATCACGGGGAGAGTCAAACTGAGGAAGGAGCTGACCATCCAGACGGGGGCCCCAGCTTTCGTCAACTCCATCAGCGATGCCTGCACCGGAACCGTCTACAAATGCGAATTGACCACGGTTTCCTTGTCCGTATTGATCCTGCCAATCAGGGAGGCGAAGAGGATTTTCAAAAGAGGTGGTAGAGTTGACACTGACACCTATCCCATTGGCTCCTTTGCCGGACTTAGTAGTGATGATAATCACCCCGTTGGCAGCCCTGGAACCGTAAAGCGCGGCTGCATTGGGACCTTTAAGGACACTGATGCTTTCAACATCATCGGGATTTACTTCACCGGCGCCATTGCCATAGTCCGCTTCCAGGTTCCCTGAGCCGGAGGAGCCGATCATATTATTATTGATAGGCACACCGTCCACTATAAATAGAGGCTGATTTTTGTTGATGTCCAGCGAAGATTCTCCACGGATGGTGATACGGGAAGAACCGCCGATGGTCGTAGATGATCCGGTGACGTTGACACCCGCAACCTTACCGGCTAGCGAGTTGACCAGGTTGGTCTCCCGGGCCTGGGTAATGGACTCTCCCTGAATTTCCTGGACCGAGTAGCCGAGGGCTTTGGTTTCACGTTCTACGCCGAGGGCAGTAACTACTACTTCACCCAGTTCACGTGCGTCCAGACCAAGGTTCACATCAATAGTAGTGCGCCCATTGATCGTCACCTCCTGCGTTTCATAACCTACAAATGAGAATACTAAGGTTTCGGCATTCTCAGCGACATTCAGGCGATAATTTCCTTCAATGTCGGTAATAGTGCCCTGAGTAGTACCTTTCACCAGCACATTTACGCCGGGGATGGGTTCGTTGTTAGGGTCAGTTACTTTTCCACTTATACTCATCTCCTGGGCATAAGCAGTAAAGCCAAGCAGCAGAGAAAACAATAGCAAGCCTGAGCTAAAGCCTGCCTTGTACCTCACCCTGACTAGCGTTTGTAAAAGGTTCATCATGAGATTCAGATAGTTTGGTTAAAAATTATATCGTATGACTTACAAAAAGCAAAGTGGGAGAAGAGGCGCTGAAACAGTGGATAAAACCATTTCAGCCCTCTCATTTAATCAAGAATAGGTTTGCTTGCACACTGTCTCCTTTCCATTGGGTTAATGATTGGATTCAGTACAAAAGTAGAAAAATAGGATTGAGCTAAATTCAACAATACTTTAAGTAATTGTTAAAATTACGCACAATAAGACAACATGAGTTTAATATATGTAAACTTTTTAGAATATGAAAAAGAAAGGCGAGATGTTTGTTGCTATAATAATCGCTTTTTTTATGCCTATATTAAAGTATTGGGCATGATGGCTATTTTATGTTTTTGTTAACAAAATATTAAGTGAGCCTGCAGGAAAAGAAGATCGCTAAAAACCTATGAAATGAAAATGAAGGATTTGATTAGTTTTAACGCAAAAAATGAAATGAATGACCAGATTATTGCTGGTATCGGCAAGAAAGTAAGAAGCATACGTCAACAACAAAACCTGAAGCTACACGAAGTGGCCAAAGAAGCTAATATCAGTAAAAGCCTTTTGTCAAAGATTGAAAATGGAAGATCCGTACCATCTCTACCCGTTTTGGTTTCCATTATTCAGGTACTTAAAGTAGAATTCAGCGCTTTTTTTGAAGGCATAGAAGCAAACGGACATGTCCCCTACATTCATAAGAAAAAGGAAGACTACGTATTTACTGAAAAAGAGAGTGCCATAGGATTTATTTACAGACATATCCTGAGCAAACATGCTTCCAGCGTAATTGTGGAAGCTGTAATTCTGGATTTGCAACCAAACTCTAAAAGAGACTTCGTCACCACAGATGGCTTTGAGTTCAAATACGTGCTAAGTGGTAGGGTAGAATATCATATTGGAGAACATATTGTGGAAATGGAAGCCGGAGATTCCCTTTTCTTTGACGGACGAACACCGCATGTTCCCATTAATAAGTCTGATAAAAACTGTTCAATGCTGGTAGTATACCTGCTTACCCCACCGGAAGTGTAAGCCAATGGCTAGTATGGTGGCTAAAAGTATCATCGGGCAAATTGCTCTATACTCATTTCTTTGCCTAACTTTGCCTGCATATTTTGAAAAGAAAACCAAATAATTATGAAAAAGTCAGAAATCAACCTGACCATACATCTGGATGACGATAATGTGCCTGAAAAAATCTTTTGGGATGCCACCGATAAAGACGATGGCGCGGATTCCGCTTCCAATGCGATCAGCCTTTCCATTTGGGACCATCTGCAAAAAAATACGCTCAGAATAGATTTGTGGACTAAGGAGATGCCTGTTGACGAGATGAAGCGTTTTTCTATAGATACCATAGGCGGTATCGCTCAGACTATTCTTTCCGCCACGGGTGACACGTATATGTCTGATGAGATCAATGAGCTCTGCGACAAGCTGGTGAAGCATGTGGAAGAGGAGCAGAAGAAAGCGAGCCAAAATCCTGATAACTAAATTTAGTATCATAAGCTTATCGTCACAAGCATTTCTTAACCCACTGCACTCAGCTTATGCAAGAAGAAGACTACTTACAACTGGCCATTGACAGAGCCCATGAGGGAAAAACTCCCTTCGGGGCAGTCATTGTACAGCAGAATAAGGTATTGGCGGCAGTGTTTAATACGGTGAGTCAAAGTAAAGCCCCTACTGCACACGCGGAGGTGAATGCAATTAGGGAGGCCAGTCAAAAGATCGGGGCAAGCAAACTTAAGGATGCCATACTCTATACCACCTGTGAGCCATGCCCCATGTGTACGGCCGCGGCCTTATTCGCAGGAATCGCAGAGGTAGTATATGGTGCTAGCATTCCACTGATCAGTCAGTATTTGCCGCAAATTATGCTGCGATCTTCGGAATTACTCAGCTATTCAGAAAAAAAAATGTTGTTAAGATCGGTGGAAAACGTAGCCCCCTACGAAAAACTTCTACAGCAATATGCATAGAAATGTTGCAAGCGGCTCAGCAAAAAGACATCTGGCTTAATCTTTGTCAGAATTATAGAGAATCTTTTGTATAATTAGTGCGTTTGCAAATAAAGAAAACAACACACTTATGAATAAATTAATGCTTAGCGTACTTTCTTTGGGATTACTCTTTTTAGTTTCTTCATTTACTGAACCTCCTAAAGAAAGCAAACCAACTAAAGGAATCAATTGGGTAACGATAGAGGAAGCGCAAGAACTTTCTAAAGAAAATCCAAAAAAGGTCATCATGGATGTGTATACGGATTGGTGCGGATGGTGCAAAAAAATGGATAAGACCACTTTTGCCGATGAAAAGGTAGTGGAGTATGTGAATGAAAATTTCTATGCGGTTAAGTTTGACGCTGAAGCCAATAAGAGCTTTGCCTTTAAAGGCCAGGAGTTTACCAATCCCCAGTTTACCAAAGCCCTGAGAGTAAGTGGCTACCCAACCGTTGTGTTTTTCGCTGAAGATTTCTCTAAATTCCAGCCGGTGAGTGGTTATCGCCAGGCGGATGAATTCCTGAAAATGCTGGAATCATTTAATCAGGCAGAGCCAGCAGGAAAATAAACGCTGCCATAAAATTTTGGATTGTCAGTTATCCTGTACCTTTGCAAAAGAGAACAGATAACTGACTTTTTTATGCAATATAGCGTAGAAGATACCATCGTAGCGCTTTCTACACCTGAGGGTATAGGAGCTATAGCTGTCATTCGACTATCGGGAAAAAATGCCATTCAGATCACTAATCAGGTTTTTAAGGGGAAAGACCTGGAATCGCAAGCTTCCCATACCCTTCACTTTGGTACCATACGAGATGGAAAAGAGATTTTAGATGAAGTTGTGGTTTCATTATTTAAGGCTCCTCACTCTTTTACCAAAGAAAATGTGGTAGAAATTTCCTGCCACGGTTCCCCTTACATTGTCCGCAAGATCATTCAACTATTACTGAAAAAAGGGGCGAGGCTGGCTCAGGCCGGTGAGTTTACCAAGCGTGCTTTCATGAACGGTCAGTTTGACCTGGCCCAAGCTGAAGCGGTAGCTGATTTGATATCGTCTGATTCTGAAGCTTCTCACAAAGCAGCCCTCAATCAGATGCGGGGCGGCTTTTCAGAAGAAATTAAAGGCCTTAGGGCGCAGCTTGTACACTTTGCGTCTATGATAGAACTGGAACTGGACTTTGTAGAAGAAGATGTGGAATTCGCGGATCGCGAGCAACTGGAAAACCTGATCAACGAAATTTTACGCATGATCAATCTGCTAATTGATAGTTTTGACCTGGGCAATGTGATCAAAAATGGTGTGCCTACAGTGATTGCCGGTAAGCCCAATGCCGGAAAATCTACTTTGCTCAATGCCCTACTCAACGAAGAAAAAGCCATAGTCTCCGACATACCCGGCACGACCCGCGACTTTATTGAAGATGAGATTAATATCGGAGGAATTGGTTTCCGCTTCATCGACACTGCGGGCTTACGTGAAACTACCGACAAGGTAGAAGCTATAGGCGTGAAGCGTACTTATGAGAAGATGCAGAAAGCTTCGCTTATCATTTATCTTTTTGATCTGGAGCATGATAACATTCAGGATGTATATCGGGCAATCAATCAGCTGGAGAACCAGGGTATTCCATTTATCAAGGTGGGTAATAAGGTGGACAAAGCCCGGCCGGAACTGCTGGAAGCTGTTCAAAAAATTGAAGATGTTGTTTTTATCTCAGCGGAACGGAAAGAAAACCTGGAAGGGCTGAAAAAGATGATCACTGATTTCGTAGACCTGGACAAACTCAAGACCAGCGGGACTATTGTGACCAATGTACGCCACTACCAAAGTCTACTGCAGACCCGCGAATCGTTACAGGATGTGCTTAATGGCTTAGCCAATGAAATTACCCATGACTTTCTGGCCCAGGATATTCGCCATGCCTTACAACACCTTGGTGAAATCACCGGTGAAATCACTACCGATGATCTGCTGGGAAATATATTTAGCAAGTTCTGTATCGGAAAGTAAATATGAAGCTTCCTCATTTCATTTATCCTGCTGATAGTAAGTAGCTGGACCTAAAGCAACTGGCGCAAGTAGAAATCACTTTATCAAGAAGTTTACCCTACTGAAGTAGCTTTGACAATTAACAGCAGTTCCAGGTGGAGCGCTTCAGAAGCAGGCAGTCCGTCCGTATCATCTTTGACGTACCACAAAACACGAAAGCCGCTCGTCTGCATTTAGAGGAGTAGCCACAGCTACGAGCTCAGGTATTTGTAATACAATGGTCTCCTGAAAAAGATCAGTTTCGGGAAATTTTGAGGCGACGATATAATTTCAGCCCCGCATCCTCAAAAGAATAACAGGAAAGTTATACTATACCGTCAACGTAGAGGATGTAAAAGTAGTAGCGTTAAGCATTCCCTCTTCTGATATTGCTAAGGAAATGTATGTGCCTCTATTTCAAGGTTTTGTATAATGTAGACTTGATACATAGACGTCAACTTCAGCAAGCGTTATACTTAGCTTAAACAATTTGGCGTATGTGGGTATTCTACATGAATCTAATTTTACTTTATGAACAAATTTTTACAACGCGCGCTCACCATATTTTTTTCCGGTGCTCTGCTGCTTGCGGCCGGATGGTGTACCTTCAATATCTATAACCTTTCCTCCAAAAGAGCAGAAATCAAATTTGATTACAGTGAGGTCAACAGCATAAGCTACGGTCTGCTTTCTATCAATGTGTGGAGCGATCATCTGACCAAGATCGCTATGAACAGGATCAGTGATTTTGAGCTGACCCCTGCGCAGGAAGACACCCTGAAGTATGCCATTGATCAGATGCTGTATGCTGTCGTCAATAAGGCAGATAGTTTGCTGGAGCAGAAACAGAAAACTTTTAAAGGTAAGCTTACGAAGTTTGCGGTCAATACTTTTGTGAACAAAGACAAAATAGAAGCCCTGGTACCTACCTTTTCCCAGACCCTTACCAATGAAATACAAGCGCCTGATAATAAGGAAGCGCTTAAATATCTGGTCAGAACCAAAGTTCAGGAATATACGGATAGCACTTATGCTGAAGCCAATGATTCATTGCTGGTAAACACAATTTTAGCTAAAAATAATGTGGCGAGTGTGGAAGAGTTTAACCGCAGGAGCGAGGCTACACTTCAGAGGCTACAGGAAGAAACTTACTTCTTTACCTATGTCGTAATAGGAATTATTCTGACCTATTTGATGCTGTGGTGGCTATTAAGGCATCAGAAAACAGTACATACGCCCTTCTTCATCATTTCAGTGTTGTTGGCTTTGGTCGTGCTGGGAGCGGGACTCACCACACCCATGATTGAAATTGATGCCCGCTTTAAAGAGGTAAGCTTTTTTCTGATAGGGGAAGAGATATCTTTTAATGATCAGATTCTTTTTTTTCAAAGCAAAAGTATTGTAGATGTAGTGGTCATCCTTTTGGAAACAGGAAAATATGATTCCATTCTGGTGGGGCTGCTGATCCTCGTATTCAGTATTGTATTTCCCATTACCAAGTTGCTTGCTACCCAGATTTACCTTACAGGAAAAGAGAAGTGGAAGAACAACAAAGTTATATATTTTTTTGCTTTCAAATCCGGAAAGTGGAGCATGGCCGATGTGTATGTCATCGCTATTTTTATGTCCTACGTTGGATTTCAGGGGATACTTGAGGATCAACTTGCCATCATGAATGTGGAGACCGATGCATTGGTTAGTATTTCCACCAATAAGACCTCTCTTCAGCCCGGTTTTATTTTATTCATTGCTTTTGTATTGTTCAGTTTACTTCTTTCCGTAATCCTGAAGAAGATTACTGCTTTGAGAAAGAATAAGGCGTTAGGAGAGAGCGCAGGATAAGCTCGTCCCGGGAAGGGGAGGAATTCAGTAGATAATAAAAAATAGTTCAACGTATAAACAGATCATATGACATCAGGCTGGAAACTGGAAGAAACGCCTTCGCAAGCAGGTAAAATAGGAGTGGTTACCGGGGCCAATGTGGGGCTGGGTTTTGAAACTGCCAAAGCACTGGCCGCAAGGGGAATGGAAGTAGTACTGGCCTGCCGTAATAGGGAGAAAGCTAAGGCAACAAAAGACAAAATCATAGAAAGCCATGCCCAGGCCAGCCTGCATATCATGGAACTTGACCTGTCCAGCCTCAAATCGGTACGTTCATTTGCCGAAAAATTTAAGCAACAGTTTGAGAAGCTTGACCTGCTGGTCAATAATGCCGGGGTGATGCTGACGCCCTACCAAATCACTGAGGATGGCTTTGAGCAGCAAATGGGCATCAATTATCTGGGCCATTTTCTCCTGGCCGGACTCCTGCTTCCCAAACTGGAGGCAGCAGAAAATACACGGATAGTGACCCTAAGCAGCCTTTCCCATAATTGGGGCGATATCTACTTTGACGATATGGCTTTTGAAGAAGGTTACAGTTCCCGTAAGGCTTACGGACAAAGCAAGCTCGCCTGCCTGATGTTTGCCTACGAAATGCAGCGCAGGTTAAAGGCTAGGGGCCATTCTACCATTTCGCTAGCTGCGCATCCGGGAATATCCGATACGGAGCTTGTTCGCAATCTTCCTAAGTTTATACATCTGATGGCCAAAGTTTTGGCACCGATATTTATCCAATCGGCCGCAGAAGGGGCGTTACCAAACTTTACGGACAGCTTTAGATGATAAGCTGAAAGGTGGTGAGTACCTGGGACCGGATGGCAAAAAGCAGCGCAAGGGAAAACCCGTGGTGGTGGATTCCAACCAAAACTCCAAAAACGGGCAAAAGGCAACCCGCTTATGAGAAGTTTCTGAAAAACTCACCGGAATTGATTATCTCTCTTAAGCTTAAATTTATCTTTCGTATTTTGCAGCTCTCTGCCGAATGTTAGAGAGTAGACCTGAAAGAAAAGAGGGCACATCTTATGTTCATTCAGCTAAAAAAGATTTAAAACCAAACCATCATATCACTTATGCGCCAGCGCCGGGTATACAGCATGCCGAAACCAGGCTCTATCAAAAATCTGAAATTACAAACTGAAGCACTCCCTGATCCTCAGGCCCACGAAGTATGTGTGCAAGTGAAGGCGATAGGCCTCAACTTCGCCGATGTTTTCGCCATGCAGGGGCTGTACAAAGCGGCTCCCAAGGGTAAGTTCATTCCGGGACTGGAGTTTTCCGGTGAGGTCATAGCGGTAGGTGATGAGGTGGGGGAGTGGAAAGTTGGTGATAAAGTCATGGGCGCTACCAAGTTTGGAGGCTATGTTTCGCATATCAACATCCACCATCGTTATGTGATTCCGCTTCCTGTAGGCTGGAGCTTTGAGCAGGGCGCAGGCTTTCTGGTGCAGGGCCTTACTGCCTATTATGCGCTCAAAGAACTGGGTAACTTACAAAAAGGCATGACCGTTCTCATCCACAGCGCAGCGGGTGGCGTAGGGATTCTGGCCAATCGCATCTGCAAAAAATACGATGCCTATACCATTGGTACGGTAAGCCAAACGAATAAGGTAGACTTTCTGCGGAAGCAGGAAGCGTATGATGACATCATTCTGCGCGACGATGATTTTTATGAAAAACTGCTAAGCGCCTTAGGCGAACGACCGCTAAACCTGATCATGGAATGCATAGGTGGTAAAGTCCTTAAACAGGGATGGCAGGCGATGGCTCCCATGGGACGTATGGTCTCCTACGGTTCAGCCAGTTTTACCAGTCATGGTTCCAGCCCCAACTATCCCCGGCTTATCTGGAAATACCTCAGGCGGCCAAAGATTGACCCCATGAGTTTGCCCACCCAGAACAAGTCCATCATGGGCTTCAACCTGATCTATCTATACGAACAAACGGATATGATGCACGAAATGCTCAGTGGGTTACAATCGCTACAGCTCAAGCCCCAGCATGTAGGGCATGTCTACAACTTTGAAGAGATGCTTGAGGCCATCCGGCTTTTCCAGCGCGGTAAATCCATCGGTAAAGTGGTGGTAAAAGTTGAAGCATAGCTAAATACTTGTGCTGCTGATGAAGAGCATAATTTCCTGTCTTCTGCCAAAATAAAATAATCTGCTTATCTTGGGTGGTTTATGGCTCAACCATAATCATTTTAATACCTAACAAGTAACTCATATCTGATGAATCAAGACAGCAGTAAGCAGAAAACAGTAAACCGACGCAATTTTGTAAAAGGGGCTGCCCTTTCAGCTACAGGGTTTATGATCATGCCCCGCCATGTACTGGGAGGTAAAGGCTTTGTACCACCCAGCGATAAGGTCAATATTGGAATTATAGGTGCAGGAGGTAAAGGCAGAAAAAACACCGAAGCCTTTTTGAAACTGGATGATGTGCAGGTGACGGCTATTGCCGATCCGGCTTACTACTGGAACCTGGCCGACTTCTACTATCGCTCAGAAGCGGGCCGGGGACCGGTGATGGATTTGGTAGAAGAACATTACGCAGCCAAAACACCCAACTTCAAGGTAGCTGAGTACCTGGACTTCCGGGAGATGCTGGAAAAAGAAACAGCCCTGGATGCGATTGTCTGCTCTACGCCTGACCATTCTCATGCCTACATCACTTCGCTAGGCTTACAGGCTGGAAAGCATGTGTACTGTGAGAAGCCGCTTACGCATAACATCTGGGAAGCGCGCCAGGTACAGGGCTTAGCTAGAGAAAGCGGTCTGGCTACGCAGATGGGCAATAGCGGCCATAGTGCGGATGGTATTCGCCAGACCGTAGAATATCTGCGAGCCGGAGTCATCGGCAAAGTAAGAGAAGCCCATGCCTGGGTACCGGCAGGCAGATGGAATCCCGGCCTGCAAGGGCTACCTCAGGGAAATCCCAACCTGCCCGTCGGCTTTGACTGGAAACTGTGGCAGGGCCCCCGTAAAGAGCAGGATTTTCAGGAAGAATATGTGCCGGTGAGCTGGAGAGACTTCTGGATGTATGGCTGCGGCGCTTTGGGTGATTTTGGCTGCCACGATATGGATGCTGCTACCTGGGCCTTTAACCTCAAGGCTCCGGAGAGTGTGCAGATATTTCCGGCAGGCTATAGTGATGAGAACATAGCGCCTTATGGTGAGATCGGCTATTATGATTTTAAAAAGCAGGGAGATCAGTCAGCGCTTAAGCTGCACTGGTATTCCGGTGGCTTACGGCCTGAGCTGCACGAAGCCCTACCCAAAGGCTATGAATATGGACGTCGTGCTTCTATGTTTGTAGGAGAGAAAGGCATTATCATGAATGATGGAGGCAACCGTGCTCCTGAAATTTATCCTGAGAGCTTACGTGATGCTGTTAAGCCACCCAGGCAAACAATACCCCGTTCCAATGGTCACTTTAGAGATTGGGTTGACGCGATCAAAGGGGGAGATCCTTCCAGCGCTAATTTTGAGTATGGTGCCCGACTGACAGAGATTACCTTGCTCGGTGTACTTTCCTTACGGATGGGCGGCAAGAAAATTGACTGGGATTATGAGCAGATGAAAGCCAAAGGCTTACCCGAAGCCGATCAGTTTATCAAAGAGCCCGTGCGTCAGGGTTGGGAAATGGCTTAAACAAACTACAGATGGGAGAATTGATCGTATACCATACTCTTTCTGACCTCTATAGGGCACTGAACTTGCCAATAGAGCAGGAGGTAGATTTTACGATTCATTTTCTCCCTGATATCCACTCAGAATTACCTTTCAAATCTCCTAAGTTTCGGACAGAGTACTATTCATTTGTTTTTGTCAAGGACGGAAGAGGTACTTATACGACAGATGAACATGTTTTTCCTACGGTTCCGGCTACGATCTATTTTACCAGTCCGGGCCACATCAAAGCGTTTGAGATGCAGGCGTTGCATGAAGCCTACATCATTACCCTTACCGAAGCATTTTTGAAAGAACAGGTACATGCTGATATCTTTGAAGAGTTTCCTTTTCTGCTTGCAGAAACCGCACCACCCGCTACCCTGCCGGGCAATGCTGCTTATGCTTCAATGAAAGGAGCGATAGAGGTATTTACCCGTTATCTGGCAAAAGAACTGGGGAGACGAGGTATCACCGCCAATACCGTAGCACCAGGGGCCATTGAAACAGATTTTACCGCACCGGCTTTTGCCACCAATCCACAGATCAAGGAGGATATTGCACAACAAACTGCCCTGGGAAGAGTCGGCCTGCCAGATGATATAGGTAGTATAGTCGCCTTCTTATGTACTGAAAACGCCCGCTGGATCAACGCGCAGCGACTGGAAGCATCAGGAGGAATGTTCTTGTAAAAAAAGCTTGAAAGCCTGCTTTGGTAGAGCCCGCTTTTGAAAACCCGCAGTAGTATGCCTACATTCCGGGTTTTCATATCGCTTCAATCTACTTACCTTATTCTACCGCGGCTACCAAACCATTCACGACTCCGGCGCCCAGCGCCAGCCAGTCTTCTACTGACCTTCTGGCATTGAGTTTTTCTACTTCCTCCACCTTTAGCTCCATTAAATAAGCCGGAACTTTCTGTTCAGCCCAGAGCGCCTGATTGACGGTCATACGTCCTCGCTTACCTTCGGTAGTGGTGGCGGGCATCTCTCTGAGTCCCTGCTCATCTTTAAAAGAAGTGTTTTCTGACATATATTTAAAAAGTTTTTGCCCCACTGCTAAGTCTGGTCCCTGTATGTAATCAGCGGCTTCGGTATTGTGCAAGGTAAGGAAGATATCAATCTTTTTACCCTGCAGCAGCCAGTTGACAATGGCGTTTTTCTGGGCATAAATTTCCGGCATTTCTTCTGGAATGACCAGGTCCCAGTTACGATTGAGATCATGACCGAATTTATTGAAGCGCACTCCGCCACGCGCTACGCCATCGGGGTCGGCCATCGGCATGATCTTGAATATATTTTTGTCAAGCAGCTTTTTACCATCTTCAGATTCCAGCAGGTATTTAAATGCACCTTCCATCACCCAGGAAGTACCAGACTCCCAGGAGTGCTGACGTGCCATCAGCCAAATGATATTTTTGTTTCCCGGAGCACTTTCGGGATTAGTGATGGTAAGCAGGTGCAAAGGGTTTTGGTCAGCACTTTCACCAATCTTGCTCATTTGTACAAATGGATCATCCTGGAATGAGTTCAACAGCCGTTCAAGGCGTGCGGTGGTGTATGGTGGCTGATGCGCTATCCACATTTTATTTTCTTTGGGTTGAATTTTCAGGCGCAGCTCTACCTTTTCTTCATTCCATTCCACTTCTTCCTTACCTAGATGTCGCCATTCTTTAAGGTCATAGCTGATCACTGGTCGGGTTTCAGAAGTAATGGCATGTGCACCGGGCTTGTAATTGTACTCACCTACGAGATTGGTCAGGTCAATGGTAAGTGTCTCTCCTTTCGCTCCATCAATGCGAAAGTAGTACCAACTGGCCTGCCGGTTTCGGCCTTCCGAATCAGACTCTCCGGCTACAGCACATTCCCAGTGGTTATCTGCAATTTGCCGCACTTCACCCAGCCTGCCTCCTTCAAAATTGGTTCGGATAGACATGTCAACGTTTTGATTTACGTTTTGGTCAGAAGAATTCTGGCAGGCACCACTTACGAATAGCGTAAGCAGGAGTAGGCAGGGGCTTAGGTGTAGATTCATCATGACTGAGTATTCTAAATATACTTATGGCAATATAGTATCTTGACTGACTATTTCCAGTGCTCATAGAATGAGGAAGGTAAAATGCACTGAAATTGTTAGATTAGCGCAGGAAGAAAGTATTGTGCAGGATGCTAAGTGAGACCCATATACAGCAATTTATTCATGAAGGCTTTGTCCGGCTGGAGCACGCTTTCTCAAAGGCGTGGGCAGAAGAAGTACGCAAAATTTTATGGCTGGACATAGCTGCTGAGCCTGATGACCCTTCCACCTGGACTCAGCCGGTGGTGAGGCTGGGCAACTACCATCAGGAAGCATTTCGCAAGGCGGTTAACACCCCATTGTTGCATACTGCATTTGACCAGCTGGTAGGAAAAGGCCTTTGGCTCGCCCGAAACGATTTAGGAAGCTTTCCAGTCCGCTTTCCCGGTGCTGATGAGCCCGCTGATACCGGTTGGCATGTGGATGCCAGTTTTCCCGGGGATAACCCAAATGACTATCTTTCCTGGAGAATCAATGTACGCTCCAGGGGGAGAGCGCTGCTTATGCTCTTTCTTTTTTCTGATGTCAGTGAAAAAGACGCGCCAACACGCATAAGAACCACTTCTCATCTGGAAGTAGCCAGACTGTTGGCGCCATATGGAGAAGAAGGATTAACGTTTATGAAATTAGCAGAAAAGCTTGAGACAACAGCCCACTGTCAGGAGGTAGGGGCGACGGGAGAAGCGGGTACGGTCTACCTCTGTCATCCCTTCCTGGTTCACGCGGCCCAATCCCACCATGGAGAACATCCGCGCTTTATGGCACAGCCTCCACTTCTACCTGCTGAGGCTTTCCAACTGGAACAAAAGGGAGCGGTCTATTCTCCGGTAGAAACAGCGATTCGTATGGGGCTTGAAAGTGAATAGTTCAAAAGGAGAATTACAGCTTTCGTCCATGAGCTTACTACAGGCAGGATATTGTAGAGTGTTTAAGAGCTTTCATTTGTAAATTAGATCATAACATTTTCAGAGCAGGGGAGTACTGTGTATTTAACTGCTTCAAATAAACTATATATGGCATTCTCCCCTGGAAAGTGGTATTACTCAAAATCATTCAAAGCTACGGAACTCACTCTGTTTTATCTGGTTTTGCCCCTGTTGACGAAGTGGTTTATTTCCGGAATGTATATCATCATACCGCTCCTCAGTACAGCAGTGCTATTTTTTTTCTTCTTGTGGAATGATCCCACTTTTGAAAATAAAATACTCTATATCCTCAATAAGTATCCCTGGAAGAAAGCGGCATTACGCTTTGTGTTTCTTGCTTTAATCGCAGTAGGATTTACCTGGTATTTTTATCCTGAGCTGTTTTTTCAGTATCCTTTACAAAACACTCATAATTACCTTTTAACATTAGGCTTGTACCCCTTCCTTTCAGTGATTCCGCAGGAAATAGTATACAGAAGTTACTACTTTCATCGCTACAGGGGTTTGTTTTCACAGCAATGGTTCTTCCTGTTTAGCAATGCTTTGCTGTTCGGTTTTTTGCATGTGATCTACAACAACTGGTTTGCACCCATCGCAGCCTTTTGCTTTAGCTGGGTTTTTATTTACAACTACCTCAAAACCAAAAGCCTGGTCAATGTTTGTATAGAGCATTATTGCTATGGCTTAGTACTTTTTTCCATTGGACTTGGCAAGTTTTTTAAGTAGCTGTTGGTATAATTGATAAAGGCACTACATTCCTGTGCGAACGCAAGTACAACATTAACCAATAAAAATAAACATGGATACATTAAAACTTCTGGCAGACACTAAACACAAAACTTTAGCATACTTTGAACTTCCTGAGTTTGATTTAAGCAAAACGTACGGAGATGGAAAGTGGAGCATACAACAGATTCTGGTACATCTGGCAGATACGGAAACTGTTTTGTACGAGAGGATCAGGAGAATTATCGCCGAACCGCGGCAGGTCCTCTGGAACTTTGACCAGGATGCCTGGGAAGAGGGCTTGGATTACAAAACCTACCCTTTGGTACTCAGCAAAAATCTCTATGTTTCTGTCAGGGATAATATCATCTACCTGGCGGAGCAACATTATGAAGCTTTAGGTGCGAAAGAGTATGTGCACAGCGATACCGGAGTCAGGACGCTGAAAGATGAATTTGACAAAGTAGCCAGTCATAATCTCCATCATCTCAAGCAGGTAGCGGTAGCATTGAAGAAAAACTAGTTATTTTTCTATATTGAAAATTGAATTCAACCTGAATCTGTTTCATGAGAAAAAAACTATTCCTACTCCCTGCCTTATTGTTAAACTTTTGGGTAAGCAGCATGTATGCTCAGTCTGAGCAGCCCAACATTTTATTCATTGCCGTTGATGACTTCCGTTCTGAAATTGACCCCGAAACAAAAGCATTTATTCAAACCCCCAACCTGGATCGTTTAGCTGCTCAGGCTTATACCTTCAATCACCATTATGTACAGGTGCCTACCTGCGGGGCTTCCCGTTTTGCCCTGCTGACCGGGATGAGGCCTTCAGTCTCAGGTCATCTTTCCAATAGCGCTATCGCTGATAATATGATTGGTAAGCCAGAAGAAGAACGGCCGGAAAGCTTTGTTCACCATCTGCGGAGAAATGATTACTACACCGTGGGTATAGGCAAGATGAGCCATTCAGCCGATGGGTACTGGTACGGATACACTGAGCCGGTATCTGAGCAGAGAGAAATGCCCCATAGCTGGAACGAACTGTTGTTTGACTACGGCAAATGGGGTACCGGCTGGAATGCCTTCTTTGGCTATGCCGATGGCAGCAACCGGCAGGGCATGAACCGGCAGGTAAAGCCATACGAGAAAGGCGAGGTAGAGGATGAAGGTTATCCTGATGGGCTTACTGCTGGCCTGGCGGTTGATAAGATCAAAGAGCTGAAAGACAAAGACCAACCCTTTTTTATGGGCGTTGGATTTTTTAAGCCGCACTTGCCCTTTACTGCTCCTCAAAAGTATTGGGATATGTATGAGCGGGATGAAATTCCACTGTCTCCGGTGTCTCATATTCCTGAACATGTAAACCTCAAGAGCCTGCACGGCAGTGGAGAGTTTAATGGCTACCACCTGAATGATGAGGAAGCCGGGCTGGACCATGCGGTGTCGGATGAGTATGCCCGCAAGCTTCGTCATGCGTACTTTGCCAGTATTAGCTACTCCGATGCACTCATTGGTAAAGTGCTGGACGAACTGGAAAGGCTGGGGCTGGCAGAAAATACCATTGTGGTAGTATGGGGAGATCATGGCTGGCATCTGGGAGATCAGTTGGTGTGGGGCAAGCATACGCTTTTTGAGCAGGCGCTCAAAAGTACACTGATGATC
Source organism: Catalinimonas alkaloidigena (assembly GCF_029504655.1). Classification (NCBI taxonomy): domain Bacteria; kingdom Pseudomonadati; phylum Bacteroidota; class Cytophagia; order Cytophagales; family Catalimonadaceae; genus Catalinimonas; species Catalinimonas alkaloidigena. Next base: position 4,501,002 of record NZ_JAQFIL010000001.1, on the reverse strand, counting down.
AAAGTACCCGGTATGGAAGGTAATGCAGCGGTCAATACAGTGGTAGAAACGGTAGACATTTATCCGACGCTCATGGAACTCAGTGATATTGAGCCTGCTTATCCTACCGATGGTGAGAGTCTTATGCCTCTGCTTCGTGAGCCTGCTCAGGGTTCAAATGAGCTGGCGTATAGCTACTTCAGGAGAGGCGCTACTGTCCGCAATGCACGTTATCGCCTCACGAAATACTTCAGGGAAGAGGAGCCACTGATTGAATTATTCGACCATGTAAACGATCCCTACGAATCTGAAAACATTGCTGAAAGTCATCCTGAAATCGTGGAGGAATTGATGCCTCTCCTGCAAAAGGAATACAATGGTTTTTATCAACAATAAATTAACATTAAGCATTATTCTGATTTTCTTTTATGGAAACAAAAGAACGTATAGCACATTATTATTTGTCATTTCGGAGTGCAACCATCGAGGAGTGACGGAGAAATATTTACCATCCTCCTAACTCTATGATTTTTATAGTGGTAAAGATCCCTCCGCGTTGCTGCGGGATGACTCATTCAATTTCTTTTGATTGTGCAAACAGTAAAAAATCAGAATAATGTCTATTAAACCTTTATTGATAATATTGATCTCATTACTTCAGCAGAAGTAAAATAAGCTGGCGAACTATAACAATAGCCCTTTGAGTTTACGTTAAAAGAATGATGTTGTGTATCAAAATCCGCTTCTATGAATAAGTACGTAGGGTACTTTATATTACTTTTCTTACTTCTCCCCTTATTATCATTTGGGCAGGAGGAGGAAAAGATCATTATAGAAGGTAGGGTGATAGATGCGGATTCTTTGCAGGTATTACCTTCGGTGCATGTGAGGATACAGAATTCTAATCTGGGAGGCGTTACCGCGGCCGATGGTCGTTTTAAGATCAGGGTGAACGCTACCGACTCTATTGTCTTTTCCAGTGTGGGTTACAAACCTTACCTGATCGTTCCGGCAGATATTACTCCCCAGAGCCTTAAAAATCTGATTATTCGGATGGAGCCGCAGGTTACGGTGCTGGATGAAGTGAAGTTTAAAGAATACATAGACATCACCAAATACATTCCACGTAACTATGACAGCACGGTAGATTTGAGAAGGTCACAGGGTACACCTATGTTAGAACATTGGGAACCTGAAGAGAAAAACGCAGTGGGAGTAGGCGGTGGTGAAAATGGTGCGCGGCTGGAAGGGGCGGTGACCGCTTTTGCCAATCTGTTCAACAGTGAATTTCAGCAGCACAAGAAGCTCAAGGAGATTATGGAAATAGAAGAGGAAGAGCAGCGAAACCAGTCTATCCAGGAAGCCATGACCGACAAGTACCAGGCGATGGTTTCGGTAGCTGCCAAGCTAAACCAGTACGACATCCAACGCTTCACAAACTTGTACATGCCTCATCCCTTTGTCATGATGGATATGACAGATTATGAAGTCATGGCGGGAATCGTTAGACACCTGAGAACTTTTCAGCCTCGGCCCGATCCACTGGAAAAACTTTTGGAAACCGGTACATTTGAGGGACAGGAAAGCAACAAACAGCCACTGAATCCTCCTAAGCCTTAGTCTGCGGTCCGGAACATTAAGTAAGTGGACAAAACTAAAAGGGTAAATCAGAGTTTTGAAAACGGATTCTATATTCTTTACCAAAACTCCTAAGAATTCTTTTTACGGCTTTGGTAAGCCTACCCTAACTTTTGTAGTTCTCTGACTTCAGCCACCTATACCGCCGTCGGCGGCCCAGTTCATTTTCCGCCAAAGAATCTCAATATAGTTGAGATGGAGACTGTACTTCGGCAGAAAGAAGATATACAAATCCTGCTCTTGCCATTGTTCTATCCAAGCATAAACAGCTTGGCATCGATGAATAGGTGCCCCCGCGCGGCATTATCTAATATGACGACTGTAGGTCTATCAATGGTCTGAATAAAATCCTCCATACACCGTACTACAAAATCTCCCGTAGTCGTTTCCTCGGTAGGATAGGCTGCTAAGCGGTTGTCTAAGCTCATGAGCCCAAATATACTTAGCCGCTTACTGTCTTTAGGCACCAGCTTTATTTGCTCTCCCTTCAATTGCCAGCCATAGGGGACGGTGGGAGTAAGACAAAAACCTGCCTTATCCCGGTGGGGACCACGGCAAAGAATAAGTCAGTATTGTTGTTCTGGTATAGCTCTATAAGTATTGATAAGCGCTCTACTTTGTCTTGGTACTCAGCAGGGTTTTGTCTTGCTTTCAGCGATAACCGGAAGCGCCGCCATCGGTAATGGCGCGGCCACCGCCAAGCTTTTTAAAAAACGCTTCAGTGTCTTCCTAGATACATCTACCTGAAGCCAATCGGCTAGCTCTAAGCGTACTTTATCTAAACTTTGACATACTTATCTTTATCTGCTTCTTTACCACCTGTAGATGCTCAGGATTATCCAAACGTAGTTTAGCCGGTCGGCCACGCCGAGGTTGATCTCGTAATCTCTTCAAGCCTTCTTTTTCCCACTGGCCTAACCACCGGCTCACCATATCCCGGTCGGCGCTAAACATGGCGGCCAATTAGTTGATCCGATACCCTTCTGCACTCAGCAATATGCTTTGACAACGAATACGAAAGCGATGAGTAGGGCCACTTTGGAATCTTTCATGCAGTTGCCCTTTCTCTTTTTCGGTAAGTTCAGTGATGTAACGCATACCAATAAGGCAGCATAATTAAGGCTTACCACATAACTTTTGTCCACTTACTTAAACTGAAGTTTTGAGATTTAAAATCAGTATTTTATCGGATGTTTCTGGATTTTCTTAGAAAGAGAAAAGTAGCGGGGATTGGTTTAGCAACTGCTGTAGCCCTGATATTGGCAACCAATAACTTTATGTCTTTTGCTGATGACCGAAAGTTTGCCTCCTATTGCGATGTAGCCCGGTTTGATTGGTGAGTTGAAAGCCTATTTATTACCAACGAAAGAAGGAAACCCCCTGTGTGCAACCACTAGGATGGTCGTCATTAACGCAGTACGAGCTAGGCTAATTAAGCGAGTTTTCGCTACGATAAACCAGGGTACTGAGTATGCGCTTAAAGCGGTACAGGCAAGCAACTTGAATTATTGTTGCTGCTATTACGCTATTAGAATGTGGGCAACTTAATAGAGTTATCCATATTCCAATACCCCACAGCGTAGAAATCACTTTCCTGAAAAAATTATATGAAGAAAGCTTATTTTTATCTTAGAATTTCGGCGGCCTTGGTTTTATACTGACTGCTTTCCTTGACGCGGAAGAGGATACCGTCTAGCCAAAGCACAGGATAAGGCATCCAGCGAACGTATCTGCCATTCCTTAACCGTATCCAGCACCCGTTCGGTGATCCACGATACTTGAGCAGCTGAGAAAGCTACCCCATAAATTCCATCTGTGTAGCGATGTCTCTAGTGCTCATACCATGGGCATAGAAGATCAGTATGCGCTCTTCCAAGTCAGCCATCACAGACTGGCGTTTAGGTACCACCTTCAGGGTGAAGCTACTGTGCCGGTTTTGGGGTACCGACACATCTAACGTCCCTAGTTAGCTTCTTACTTACTTGGCCTTCTTGCCATTGCGGTAACTATCTTGCTCATCACCCTGCCGATCATAAGGCGCATACCCAAGATGCTGTTCCATTTCCCCCTCCAGCATCTGCTCAATGACGGCTTTGTACATCTCACCGAAATATGCAGATATGTCCTGTTCAGACTTAAACTGACATAGAAACTCTTCATTTAATTTATGTTCTTTTGGTTTCACGTTTCAAGTGGTTTGTTTCAAATTTATAAACTTCCAATTTTACATACTTGCTGAAACATTACCCCTCGAAGAGGGAAGCACATTTACTTTTACGCTACCAAAGGCCACCAAAAGTATGTTATTCTGTTTTTAACGCCCATTTCTGTTCTACTGCTATCGGAATATCAATTACAAGCTTGCTGTCTAATCTCATTTTTATCTCATACTTATCTATCACTACTGTTTTACTGAAGGGGTTTTACTACGCCGTTGATATCTGAATTTACGAAAAAAGGAAGATTAAATACATCTAACTTTTTGATTTTCAGATAGTATAGGGGAATAGTACCTAATCAAACGCTACCGGATTTCTTGCTTTTTGGATTAAGTTAACAGGATCAATGCGTTGCTAACCGGCATTTCATCAACACTCATCTACATATTTATCAATGAGTATGCTATATTAAATTCCTACATCTTCAATTAATGATATATTGAGTTTTATTATTACTTAAGTAATTATTTCTCTGTTCTTAGCATCATATATATCTTGTTATAATTTAATTTTACCAACGTTTTCAAACATACCCACTCTCAAGACGGCTACTTTTCATATTTGAGATAGCATGATGTAGACGGTACTTATAAATTCATAAATTGATGAAGAACTACGAGAACGGAGTGCTAGATGCCCCGAATACCGCAAAAAATGAACCTATAGCAATAGTAGGTATAGGATGTCGATTTCCTAGTGGAAATGAGATCGACCAGGTTGCTAGCCCTAAGGAATATTGGGAGTTCTTAAAGCAAGGAGGCAATGCAATTACAGATGTTCCTTCAGATCGATGGTCTTTGGACGAATTCTATGACCCTGATCCAATTAAAGCTGGAAAAATAAAAACTCGAAAAGGCGGTTTTCTTAAAAACATTGGGGATTTCGACGCGAGCTTTTTTGGTTTTTATCCGGCTGAAGCTAATCGTATAGACCCTCAGCAGCGCATTTTAATGGAGGTGACTCTAGAGGCACTAGAGGATGCAGGAATCAAGTTAGAAGAGTTTTCGGGTACTAAAACTGCGGTATATGTAGGTATGTTCATGAATGACTATTGGGATATACAAACCTCTAGTTTACAACGTGATCAGACCAGCCCTCATGTAGCGATGGGTGCTTCTCGTACATCAGGAGCTAATCGCTTATCATATTTATTTAACTTAAAAGGTCCAAGCGTTACTATCGATACGGCTTGTTCTTCTTCTTTAGTAGGAGTGCATTTGGCTTGCCAGAGCATCTGGACAGGAGAAAGCGAGATAGGTCTGGCTGGCGGGGTAAATCTTATTTTAAGGCCGGAATCTTCTATTTTAATGTCGAAGGGAAACTTTTTGTCACCTGATGGCCACTGTAAGTCTTTTGATAGCCGGGCGAATGGTTATGTGCGGAGTGAAGGTTGTGGTATGGTACTACTAAAGCCTCTATCACGAGCCGAAGCAGATGGTGATCATATTTATGCTACTATACTTGGGTCGGCTGTAAACCAAGATGGATACACCGAAGATGGTTTTACGGTGCCTAGCGTGAGCTCACAAATTGCTATGTTGCAAGAAGCCTACGAAAAGGCGGGAGTAAACCCTAAAAATATATCCTACGTTGAGGCGCACGGTACAGGTACACCGGTGGGCGACCCTATTGAGACAAAGGCTTTTGGAAAAGTGATTGGAAAAGATAGGGCTGAGGATCAGAAATGCTGGATGGGTTCGGTAAAAAGTAATATTGGACATCTTGAGGCGGCCGCAGGTGTTGCGGGTCTGATAAAGCTATCATTGGTGCTTAAAAACCGCTTAATTCCTCAAAACTTACATTTTGAGAATCCTAATCCGAAAATCCCTTTCGATGAATACCGATTGCGAGTACCTACCAGGCAGGAGTCTTTGGATGGCACCGATAAACCGTTAATTGGAGGGGTCAATTCTTTTGGTGCGGGTGGTACCAATGCCCATATCGTTTTACAGGAATATATACCCGTTTCACAATCAGATTCGGACACAAAAGGAGGAGACAAAGCCCGGCCTTTCAGTATATCTTCTAAGAGCTTAGAGGGGTTGAAGACTAGTGTGAAGAACTTTATCAATTATCTAAAAGATACGGAAAACAACTTTGAGAATATATGTTATTCTGCTGCTACCCGTCGGACTCATCACGACCATCGGTTAACGGTTGTCGCTCATTCTAAAGAAGAATTAGCTGAGCATTTAATTGCCTTTCTTCGGGATGAAAGAAGGCCGGGAATGAGTTACAATAAAAGAACTTGGAAAGAAACTCCTAAAATTGGATTTATCTACTCAGGGCAAGGCCCTCAGTGGTTTGCCATGGGGCAACAACTCATTGCGAAATCACCGTTATTTCGTGACGTTATCCTTAAGATTGACAAACTATTTTCTCGGATAGCTGACTGGTCGCTATTAGAAGAAATGAATAAAGATGAAGAGTCATCTCGCGTTAGCGATACGCGAATTGCCCAACCAGCTATCATGGCAATCCAGATTGCGCTTACCGAACTCTGGAAATCCTGGGGCATCAATCCTGAAGGTTGCGTTGGCCATTCTATTGGTGAAATAGCAGCGGCGTATACTGCCGGAGCATTGACTCTTGAGCAGGCGGTTGAAGTTATTTACCATCGTAGTCGCGGACAAAATAAAGCTACTGGCAAGGGAAAAATGCTCGCGGTAGCCCTTCCATTACCAGAGGCTAAAGAATTTATTAAAGGCTTTGAAGATCGGGTATCCATTGCGGCAATTAATGGCCCTGAGATGCTCACATTATCAGGCGATGTTGAGCCGCTAGAAATTATTGCTCAGCAACTGGATAAACAGGACGTGTTTCATCGGTTCTTGCGGGTAAATGTACCTTTTCATAGTCACCACATGTTTCCGCTTAAAGAAGAGCTAATCTCTTCCTTAAAAGATCTGACACCTCACGAGGCATCAACTCCATTGTATTCAACTGTATCGGGAAACCAAGAAGATGGAAAGCACTTAACCAGTGAGTACTGGTACAAAAACGTTAGAGAAACAGTTTACTTTACCGACGCCGTCCAAAGTATGATTGATGACGGGTATGATGTCTTCATTGAGGTTGCCCCTCATCCCGTACTAACCGAAGGAGTGTTAGCTCTGCTTCGTCAAAACGACAGAAATGGCAGTTTGATCGTTCCTTCGCTGAGGAGAAAGGAGGATGAAGTAGTAACTATGATGACTTCTCTAGGAAAGCTTCATACTATTGGATATCCGGTAAGTTGGTACAAGCAGTTTGGCTCAGATGCTAAATATGTGCGCTTGCCCACTTATGCTTGGCAACGAGAGTACTGCTGGTTTGAAACTAAAGAAAATGCCCAAAAGCGATTGGGAACAAAAGTACATCCACATCTTTCGGAAAGCATCCAATCAGCAATACAAAACCAGCACTTTATTTGGGAAGTCGATATCAATCCAGCTAAACATAATTATATTGACGATCACAAAGTGAACGGCGATATAGTGTTTCCTGGTACTGGGCACCTAGAGGTGGCTTACGCTGCTGGAAAAGCATCATTTCCGGATAGCTTTAGTCATTTGGAAAACATTAAGTTTGAAACTGCATTATTTCTTTCCGAAGAAAATATGCCAACTATCCGCTTAGAGATATCATCGGACAATAAGAAATATTACCTATGTGCTCAAAATTCGGCAGATAAGTCACTATGGGATCAGTATTCTTCGGGAAGGATTGTAGGTGAGTCTGAGGACTTTCGTTCTCAACCCAAGGTGCTATCCGATATCCAGAAAAATTTTTATCTACCAATCTCGGTATCTGATTATTATCTGGAGCTTAAGGAGGGCGGACTGCAGTACGGGGAGACTTTTCGACGAATAAAGAAACTTTGGGCGGATAAAGATAACAGTACAATATTAGCCCAGCTTTCACTTAGCAATCGTTGTACCCATGAAGCGGAGAAGTTCCACTTTCATCCTACACTTTCCGACGCTTGTTTACATGCTATTGAATACGCCGGTAAATGGACCAATGAAGAAGAAAAAACGGGCATCTATCTACCTACGTACATAGAGAAATTTAAGGTTCATCAATCTCCCGAGAACAGCGTGTACTGCTACATTGAAATCAGTGATGTTCACGCCGAGTATCTCAATGCCAATTACTGGATTTTTAACGAAGATGGTACGCTAGTTGCCGAGATTCAGGGGTTAGAATGTAAGTATATTGATGGTTCTCGGGGCGAAGTTGAGAGGGAGCGCCACGAAGGTATGTACGAGTTTGCCTGGGAGAAACTGGAAGATGAGTTACAAACAGATGTGCTTGGTCAGTCGGGTAAATCATTAGGTGAAAAGATAGCTATTTTCGCTGAACGGGGCGATATTTCAGAAAAGTTGATAAACCGCTTTCAGGCTGACGGATTATCCCCAATCCTTATCTATCAAGGAGAACGTTTCGAAGAGATCAGCAAACAGCATTATATCGTTAATCCTAACGAACAATCAGACATACAGCAGGTATTCCTCACATTGCTAAATAAAGATATATTAGTCGATAAAATTATTTACCTCTGGGCACTAGCTCCTCAAGATGAGAAGAATATTGAATCCACAGCTTTTCAGAGTCAGCAAGAAGCTCTGATCAATGCCTTACTCAATACGATCCGGTCAGTTGTCTCCCAGGGGTTAGAACCGACAATTCAAATAATTACTCAGGGAGTAGAATTAATTTACGAGGGTGACTCGGTCAATATTAGCCAGGCTGCTATCTACGGTATCTCTCGAGTGATGATGAATGAATATCCGTTCATTACTACTCGTATTGTTGATATTAGTAGCAATACTACAGAGGAAGAATTGGATTGGCTTTACCAAAGCATACTGAGTAAAGAGACGATTCAATATCCCGAAATGGCACTTAGAGGTAATGATAGGCTGATACGCACCTTAATAGAAGTATCTGAAGAAACCGCTGAGGAGTCATGTGTATACCAACTACCTGCATCGGGTGCAAATTTCAGAGCTACGTTTGAAGGACAAGGGGAAAGCAAACGAACTGTTTTTCGCAATACTTACCCTACAAAACTTGGTGAGAATGAAGTAGCGATTGAAGTCAAAGCTACCGGATTGTCGCATCAGGATTCTGTAACCATGAGTGATTTAAGTACCCAAGAAAGATACGCACTTGGTTGGGAATGCAGTGGAGTAGTTAAGGCAGTGGGTAATAAAGTTACTAAACTTAAGCTGGGAGATGAAGTGATTGCTTGGACTTCTGCTTGTTTAGGAGGGTACATATATGCTAACGAAAAACAAGTTGTGCTAAAACCCGGCAGTCTTAGCTTTAGAGAAGCAGCGGGTATCCCAGTAGCCTATCTCACTGCGTATTATGCCCTAAATAAGATAGCTCAACTAGAACGAGAGGATTGGATATTTGTACATGGTGCTACTAGTCCAGTTGGATTGGCTGTTATTCAAATTGCCCAACTAACCGGAGCTAATGTAATTGCGTCGATTGATGCTACTTCGGACAATACTTATGGGCGTACTTATCTTCGATCAATAGGTGTAGAACATGTAGTAGATACTTCATCCAATCGTTTTGCGGAGCAGGTACTTCGCATTACCGGAGATAGAGGAGTAGATGCTATCGCAAATATTTTTACGAGAGACAGTGTAATGGAAGGCTTCAAATGTTTAGTACCGTATGGTAAATACATTGACCTTCGTTTCGAACGTGAAAGAAAACTACAGTTTGCTACTCAAAGTGACTTATCGTATCATTCACTTAATATCGAGCACCTCTATACGCGCAAGCCGGCATTGAGCAGTACTTTACTACATGAGATAGTTCAGCTGTTTGATCAGAAGAAGCTGAAAGGTCTTCCGACTAAAGTATATCCAATTCAGGATTTGAATGATGCGGTTCAGAAAATGGTTAGCCAGAATGATACATATATCGGAAAAACAGTTGTTAGTCTCGGTAGTCAACCTATTAACGTAAAGCCTGCGTTGGATCTACAATTACCGTCAGATGCTACGTACCTGATCACCGGCGGAGCGAGTGGCTTTGGATTAACTTTGGCAAAGTGGTTGTCTACAAAGGGAGCTCGCCATTTAGCCCTTATGAGTCGGAGCGGTTGTAAGCTGGAGTCAGATTTCCAATCAGTAGACCGTATGAAAGCTGACGGGGTACAGGTATATCTAGCTAATGTGGATATCACTAACGAACCTAATGTTCAAAAAGAAATTGATAAGATTCGTCGAACGATGCCGCCAATAAAAGGTATTGTGCATAGTGCAGCAGTGCTCGATGACGCTACGCTTCAGAATACGGACTTAGATCGCTTTATGAAAGTGTTCAGACCCAAAGTTGTAGGAGCGTGGAATTTGCATATGTTAACTCAGAATGATTCACTTGATTTCTTCCTGATGATCTCATCCATATCATCTTTGTTTGGGTTGCCGGGACAAGCAGCGTATTCATCGGCTAATAATTTTCTGGATAAATTAGCCCATTATCGACAGTCATTAGGCTTATCAGCCTCCTCAATCAACTTAGGAGTACTAGGACAATACGCGGGTATGTCTCGGGATGGTGGGAATGTGATGAATGTACTATCCAATCAAGGATGGTTGCCTTTATCAGTAAAGCAGGTTACCGACAAGATTGAAAGTATTTTACTGCAAAAGCCCGCTCAGCGCATGGTTGCCAACCTGGACTGGTCACGGTTTAAAAACTTCTTCACTCACCTGGAGAATGACGTACGATTTGCGAAGTTTTTGAACCAAGAAGAGTCTTCGAATACGTCAGGGGCAACTTCTTTTGAAGATGAGATGCTGCATGCCTCCCCAGAGCAAAAACAGCGTATTTTGAAAGTAAAATTATCGGAGGCATTGGCAAAAATCCTGGGTACATCTGCCGAAAAGATTGATGCTGATCTATCGATTGCCCAGTTAGGGTTGGACTCACTTATGCTTAATCAGCTACGAAATTGGATTCAGCAGAAGCTAGGTATTAACTTCCCACTCATGAAGATTGCGAAAGGACCTAGTATAGGAGAGTTAGCGGCGATGCTAGTGGGTAGCCCTCCGGCAGAAGCTCCGGCAGCTCCTAAGAAAGAAAGTTCCAAAAATGAGGCTACTGCCGGTTTTGATTTGGGTGATGAAATGGAGATAGTTAATGAGTGGTTTGTACGTAACAAAACTAACAAGCAGGAGATAGAGCAAAGAATTTTCTGTATCCATCCGGTAGGAGCCGGGGCTACCATGTTCAGTCATTTCTTACTGAATCCTCCTAAAAACACCGATGTATTGTCGTTTCAGTTACCGGGTAGAGAGAACCGTAGTGAGGAGGCTCCTTACGAAGATATAGAGCAGCTTATTCCTGATCTAGCAAATGCCATCCGACCATACTTGGATAAACCATTCATAGTAATTGGGCACAGCTTTGGAGGTATCATTGGATTTGAACTTATCCGTTTCTTGTGGAAACACCACGGTATCAAAGCACTTCAGTTGTTTGTATCGGGAACAATTGCTCCTCAATTGACCCAAGACTGGAAGAAAACGGAGGCCATATCCAAAACAGCTATCCGGTCATATTCTGAAGAAAAAATCATCGGCATCCTTAATTATATAGACGATGTAGATTTCTTACGGCAGATACTCCCAGTTATGCGAAACGATATGCCATTGCTGATGAGTTATCGATACGCCGATTCAGGTAAGTTAGATATTCCTATTGCCGGTTTTGCCGCTTCTAAAGACGAAGTAGTGTCAATAGATGAGGTAGATGAATGGCGAACTCAAACTAGCAGGGAATTTACCTTAGAGGTATTAGAGGGAGATCATTGGTTCTTGAGTCGTAATCAAGAACTTATTCTGCAACGGCTGACCGAAGCTTTGGAGCAGAATAAGTTTTTTTATGAAAATAACGAAAGCGGCTTGTAGTATCTGAAAACTTAAATTACTACTCAGAAATTGAGTGGCGGAGTGGGTAAATTCAATTGAGAACAACAATAGTTTTCTCAGGTTTCCTAGTACTCTTTGCTCAGGTTGTATCGTATTAAATATATTGGCTTTGGTTACAGTTCTTGAAGTTTCGTTGGTGAGAAAAAATTGGCGAGGTAAAGCCCTGGTTGGAACAATGGATGCCAGTGAAAATAGCCCTTCAATCCGACACGAAACGTATCTGCATCCTGAGGAAATGGCCTACTACCAAAGCCTTCGCTACGAAAAGCGCCGTAAGAGTTATTTAGCTGGTCGATATGTAGCAAAAAAATCACTAGGGCGATTCTTGAACATTGCCTCGCTCAATGAGATTTTAGTTTCTCCAGGAGTTTTTGAACAGCCTATTGTAAGGGCCACTACCTGCAATCCGCCATCGATCAGTATTTCTCATACGGAAAACATGGCTGCCTGTGTGGTTTTTCCTAGAGAACATCCAATGGGTCTAGATATAGAAACTATTGAGAAGTGCAAAGCAGAAACCATTGAGTCACAACTAACAATTTATGAAAGACAACTTAGTGCGGGGTGCGAAATAAATCGTACCCAGCTTTATACCTATCTTTGGACAGCTAAAGAAGCCCTAGCCAAATTATTAACTACTGGATTGCTGGTACCTATGAGTATTTACCAAATTGAGGCAATTACTTCTCAAGGCAGGTTTATGGTGAGTTCGTTCACTAACTTTGAACAGTACCAGGTAATTTCATTCTCAGAAGGAGAAGTCATACTATCTATTGCCTTACCTAAAAATACGCAGTGCAGTTTTTCATAGAACAAAAGACTAAAAACAGTAAAAAAGTACATGGAGTATGAATGCTCAATTATCACGCTGAATAAGTAAATTTTGGTTGTAAACTTGAGATAATCATAGAAATATGGAAACAAACTTACCTGTTCATACGAATGAATACCGTAGATAAGATTTTCAACGCCGGAGCTGATTTCGATCACTTACCCAATTATCTTCGGAAAAAGGTTAAAGCAACTAATATAGTTACGCTGATTTTAGTATTTACTATCGCGGTTCCTTTCGTTATTATTTCACTAATATTTGCCCCCCCTCTCTTTTATATTCCTTTAGCTGGAGGAATCACTGGAGTAGGAGTAATCATTGTTAATACTTTGGGTGGTTTGAAGTACTCTCGCCTCTTTATTTCTATTCTGCCAGTATGGCAAGTGATGCTTTATAATAGCTACCTATGTGGTCCTGATGATCAGCCAATTGGAAGTCTTTATTTGGTGGCTATCAGTTTTATGCTGGCACCATTTATCATGTTTGACCTGCGAGAAAAAGTGTTTTTGTTTGGTTCTTTGGTAGTATGTTCTGTAGCTATATTAAGCTTTCCTATCCAAAAGGTTTGGTTTAATGTAGAGTACGACCCGGTGCTAATTAACGAATACATAAGCTTACTAAAAACAGGTTGGCTTAGCTACGTTACCACGGAGCTAGCAATACTATCGGCAGTGGGTACTATTTTGGGCTTGGCTATTCTTAACAGTGAGGCTGAGCGAAGAAGTGATAGCCTGAGGCGAGAAGCTGAGGAGCAGAAAGAGCAATTGCATGCGGAAAAACTACAAAGAGAAGTAGATCTTGAGCGATTGACTCAGGCACAGCAAGTTGAGCGAAAACAGCAATGGGCCTCGGAAGGCATTACGAAGCTATCGTATATTCTTCGGAGCAAACTAGATGAAAAAGAGATTTATGACCGAATAATTGCCATGACCGTCAAGTATCTCGAGGGTAATCAGGGTGGGTTGTATGTAGTACAGGGGGAAAAAAATACACAGGGACGTACTCAGATTGATCTGGTAGCTTGCTATGCTTACGGACGTAAGAAATATTCTGAAAAAACAATCTCTGAAGGTGAAGGCTTACTAGGACAAACATATTTAGAAGGTAAGCCAACCTACATGACCAACATTCCTGAGGGGTACCTTAAAATAACATCTGGGCTAGGTGAGTCTACTCCTAGAGCATTATTGATAGCACCTTTAAAAGTGAATGATGTTGTAGAAGGGTTATTAGAAATAGCGTCATTCAAACCGTTTGAAACTCACGAAATAGAATTCGTTAATAATTTAGGCGAAGGTATCGCATCGTTTATTCAGAATGACCGAGTGAATAAAAACACTAGAGTTTTGCTGGAACAGGCTCAGCAGCAATCAGAACAGTTAAAAGCACAGGAAGAGGAAATGCGACAGAATATGGAAGAACTAGCCGCTACTCAGGAGGAAATGCAGCGTAAAGAGAGAGAGTACCAAAAAAGAATTCAAATGCTGGAAGAACGCACGTGATTGCTTCTTCTATTACTCTACTATTACCATCTTATGTCTTCACCACTATTAAAGAGTTACTTTATACAAGAAACCAATAGATACCATTGGTATTTGAGTGGTGTAGTATTTTCGCTTCAGGCACTATATTTTGAACAATTGAATATTCATGAATCGGAATAGTAAAGTTATTAGTAGTTTTTTTTCAGTAGCGATCATAGTATTATTTTTTCGCTACATACTCTACCAGGAAGAAATTGGCAGAAATGGTGGATTGTACCACTCTATTTTCTTTCTTTCTATTCCTGTGGGTCTTTTTGCCACTCGAACTTTACTCAAATACAAAAAATCAGATTTTTGGTCTTGTATTCTAGCGAGTTACCATGCCGTCGCAGGAGCAGGGGTAAAGCCAACTTATCCTGAGTACTTGCAAAGAAAAATCATGATCTCTAACCAGGTTATGGTTTTATTAATATCAGCAGCAGGTATTCCTTTTATTTTAATATCTGTGTTCTTTTACCCGCCTACTACATGGGTGCCGGCTGTATCAGTTCTGTTTGGCATTATCTCTATTCTACTCAATAAGCAAGGTTTTATCTATATAGGTCGATTCTTTGCGAGTTTCGCACCATTCATAGCTGCTGCTTTATATAATGCTTATTTATCGAGGGCTGGTGAGATGCTCGTTTCTAGTCTCTCTTTATTATCACTTAGCTTTTCACTGGTTCCGTTTTTAGTATTTGACCTTAGAGAGAGAAGATATGTGCTTGCATCGTTTATTCTCATTGTTTTCACTTTTTTAATGAGCGACTACATAAATGCTTGGTTTGAAGTTGAACTTGATAATGAAGGGATGAGAACAGGATACCTAAGCGTAGCGGTGACGTTGGTATCTTTACTTAGTTGCGTGGGTAGTCTTTTAGTAGTGGCTTCTCAAAACCTTAATTCTGAATTTAGAGCTGAAATGCTGCTTCAACGCGCGGAGGAAAATGGTGCAGAGCTACAAAGACAGCAAAAAGTAATTCAGGAAAAAAATACGCAGTTGCAGAAGAGGGAAGGAGAGCTCCGACGCAATATGCAAGCTCTCCAGTCTACTCAGGACACGTTGGCTAAGCAAAAAAAGGCGTTAGAAATAGAATATAAAAAGACCAAAGAAGGATTGCATTACGCACAAAGAATACAGTTTTCCATACTGCCCGATGGTAAACAACTAAAGAGTATTATTCCGAATAGTTTTATTCTATATAAGCCGAAAGATATTGTATCGGGGGATTTTTATTGGATATCGCAGCACCAAGATAAGACGATTATTGCTGCGGTAGACTGTTATGGTCACGGAGTACCGGGAGCATTGGTCTCGCTCATTGGTAATAATTTGCTAAATGAAGCTATTTACGAAAACAACTTGCTAAACCCGGGCAGAATACTTGACTATTTAGATAAAGGCTTAAGCTTAAAGCTACGGCTAAAAGAAGGCAGAATTAGAGATGGAATGGAGTTGGGTATCTGTATGCTTCAGTCTTCCGGATCATCATTTAAGCTAACCTATAGTGGTGCGAAAAACACGTTATATGTAGTCTCAAATCGTGAATTATCTACCTTAAAGGGAGATCGGAAGTCAATTGGATTGATCAAAGAGGGATACAATTATTCTCAGCAGAAAATGCGGCTACATAAGGGGGATGCAATCTATCTGACCACTGACGGTTACATTGACCAACCTAATCCCGAACGGGAGCGTTTTGGTTCAGTTCGCCTTAAGGATCTTATTTTGAAAGCGTATCCTCAAACCATGGATCAACAAAAAGTGACCTTTACTCAGGCATTAGAAAATTACCAACAGGATACTGAACAGCGGGACGATATAAATTTGATTGGAATTAAAGTTTAACGAAACATACTAGTCGGCAAAAATTATGTTTTTAAGATTAAATACACTGAACGAACAGCTCGGTAAAGTATTAGATAATAGAGTCGTCGTTTATTATACAGGACCTATTACACCTTCAATCATGGTAGAGATTGGACGAGATATTCAAAATAAGCTTTCTGAGAACTTGAGAGCCAGTCGTAAAGTATTCTCCATTTTTCTGGAGTTGGCTCAGAATATCTATTTTTATTCTGCCGAAAAGGTAGCCTACTCAGAAAATATGGATAGTGTTGGCACAGTATACGTCATAGAGGATTGTAATCAATACTCGGTAATTTGTAGTAATCCTGTTCAAAAAATAGAAGTTGAAGAGCTAGTCAATAGTTATGAGCGGGTCAATTCTATGAGCAAAGATGAGCTTCGCGAACTTAGAAGAGTACAGCGTCGTCAGCCTTCTAGCACTAAAAGTAAAGGGGCAGGAATAGGGATTACCCAGGTAGCTATACTTTCTGGAAATCCCATCCGAGTTTGTGCTCATAAGGCTTGTGCCGACTATAAGTTTTTCACATTATTAGTATCAATAAATAAGTAAGTATGAAAGCAACTAAGTTAAATGATTTAGAAATTCACGGTGAAGAGGGAACGTTCTTTGTGCCTCATGTTCATTTCCAAGCGCAAAACGGCAAGTGTTTAATGGAAGGTGAAGCTTTTCTGGAGGATACGTGGGACTTTTATGAACGCTTGATGACGTGGTTACAGAATTACACTGCTTCCAATCGCCCGATTACTTTTGATTTTAAATTATCGTATTTCAATACGAGTTCATCGAAAGGCATATTAGAATTATTATTATTTCTAAAAGAATATGAAGATCAGGGAGGAGATGTTACCGTGAATTGGCATTATCCTGAAAAAGACGAAGATTCACTAGAGGAAGCGCAAGATTTTAAAGAAGATACTGGGCTGGATATTAATATATTTACCTACTAGCTCGTCTGGGTGTAGTGTCCTAATCAGAACTAAGCTTAACAAACGAAAATAACATTTTTCTTTCACTTCACCCTCTCGGTCTTGTAAAAGGACAAGCCCATCGTGAAACAAGAAAGAAAAACATAACAATAGCGGCCGTTCCTTAAAAACTTTGTAAGGCGTTCGCCCCTAAAGAGGAATGAAATCTTAGGCAATTGTAAAATATTCACAAGTTCTATGGTTTAAGCAAGGGCTGGCGCATGGTTTTTCCATATTTTTAGTTGTTTCGGATACAAGCAAAAATTCGGTGGATAATTTTGTTTCGCACCTCTATAAGTTAGTCTAAATGACAATCCGGGAGACTTAAGCATACAGATATCCAATTCCATACATCTTTCATCAAAACTTCGGAAGAGCCAGTTTCATCCGAAATATCCATTTTCAGAAACTTGACTATCATGCCATTTGATACGTCCTTGACCCAAGTAATAGGTTTTCCGTAAATGAATAAGCAACTCCTCAACTGGAAGTGAAGTACAAAGTTTTTGATTTTTCGGACAAGGCTTGCCGTTAATAAGCCCGCATTCATCGGCCGACGATCGGTGGTAGCATGTTTCACAGGATATACCATAGTCATGGTAAGCTTTAGATTCATTGCCAATCTTTTTGGCATAACTCAGCACTTTTGGTTCTCTGCGGATGTCAGAATAAGCTTTCTTCGTAAAATCATACATAGAAAACCTGTTTTTACCTTAAAATTCACGGTGGCCCACATATATTCACACTTAGTAGCAACTACTGCTTTCTTAGAATTTTACTACCCTACAAACCTAAAGGCGACCACTTGCAATACAGACTTTCTATATTTTGTAATTCAAACAAGATGTATCTTTAGATTATGGCGAGTACGAGAGCTTTTTGGAGTAACATACCGCGAAGATACTAAATAGGGCCAACTGTCAGTAGCCGTCTAAAGGCGTGGGATTTCATTCATCCCAATAACTAGAGATTAACCAAATAGTAGCTACGCTGAATTCCGTACAGGGGTGGCGTTGCCGCGGCCGATGGTCGTTTTAAGATCAGGGTGAACGCTACCGACTCTATTGTCTTTTCCAGTGTGGGTTACAAACCTTACCTGATCGTTCCGGCAGATACTACTCCCCAGAGCCTTAAAAATCTGATTATTCGGATGGAGCCGCAGGTTACGGTGCTGGATGAAGTGAAGTTTAAAGAATACATAGACATCACCAAATACATTCCACGTAACTATGACAGCACGGTAGATTTGAGAAGGTCACAGGGTACACCTATGTTAGAACATTGGGAACCTGAAGAGAAAAACGCAGTGGGAGTAGGCGGTGGTGAAAATGGTGCGCGGCTGGAAGGGGCGGTGACCGCTTTTGCCAATCTGTTCAACAGTGAATTTCAGCAGCACAAGAAGCTCAAGGAGATTATGGAAATAGAAGAGGAAGAGCAGCGAAACCAGTCTATCCAGGAAGCCATGACCGACAAGTACCAGGCGATGGTTTCGGTAGCTGCCAAGCTAAACCAGTACGACATCCAACGCTTCACAGACTTGTACATGCCTCATCCCTTTGTCATGATGGATATGACAGATTATGAAGTCATGGCGGGAATCGTTAGACACCTGAGAACTTTTCAGCCTCGGCCCGATCCACTGGAAAAACTTTTGGAAACCGGTACATTTGAGGGACAGGAAAGCAACAAACAGCCTTTCAACCCTCCTAAGCCTTAGCTTGGTCCCAGTCATCGTACAAATAGGATTGCCTGCTGTATATTGAAGTATTATTTATTGGTATAAGGATTAGGTTTACAAAAGTGAGTTATTCATTTCTAAATGTTATTCCACACCTCTCTGCGCTTTTAGGTACTCCATATCAAAGTAGATATACCATTGCTGGATTTTTCCATCATCCCAGCACATGCGATAGGCAATGGGAACTCTGGCTACCTTACCTACCAGTTCAGGGTTTTCCGTATAGGTAGCCAACTTAGCCATTTCTACAGGTTCAGGGGTATTCTGTGCTGTTAAATTAGCAATGAGAGACAAGCTTAGTATGCTTGTTAGTATTCTTCTTTTCATGACGTAATGGTTTGTTATATGTAGAAAATGTACCCTGCATTAACGCAGGGTACCTACTGTTTGAATCTGTGTTTACTGGCCTGCCATCACATCCTCTGAGCTTATGTCAATAGTCACCATAAAGCCGGTAGTGCCTTTAGTCTCAAAAGGTTTTTCTCCTGCATGATAGGCTTGTACCAGATTGGGCATAAGTATGACGCCATTATTGCGGGGAACCATTGCATACCCTATGTTCTGGATTACCACCGGGCCATCAGTCATACCTTGCTGATGCTGGAGTACCATTTCAGCGGTCTTGCCATCATTAAGACGAGCTTCAGCTTTATCATTATCGGCCATCCACTGCATTTCAGCATCCTGTTCCACTTCAAAGGAGCTCCATTGTAGAGGTAAAATATGGCTGAGAATGACTTTGATTCCTTCCCGCTGCTCCTCACTTACCGAGGGGTCAAAGGTCAGAACTGCCCAGTCAGCTTTCCCCTGTGAAAAATCTTCTCCCAGGTCGCCGGCCAGCCAGTATTTTGCCCCATCCAGTGCAACACCATTATAGCTTCCTTTATTGACTCTGTGGGCCATATTGAAGCGGCAATAATGTGCGGCCTCATCTCCATGATGTTCTGCATGCTGCCCGCTATGGCGGGGGCAGATTGGCCATTGAAGAAGCATTGACAAAACATAGTACAACTGCAGGCTTCAATAATGGTAGCATTGTAATCCCATTGTACCTTTTCATCAGATTGTGCCTACAACTGAGGTGAACAGATCAGCAATCCGATGGCTGAGCAAAGCGAAGTTCTTGAAATTAAGCTTTTCATAGTTTTTTATAATTAAGTTGTAGGTAATGTGTGTATTAGTATTTGTTTTAATATGTAGTTCATCAACAGTATCAGGGTTCAATATCAATTGGTTACCCGATGCTGTTCCTCTGCCGATGCCCCTGCTCGCTGCCTTGCTCCTTTAACCTTATTGTTACCAAATTTCTGTGTATAGGTGATGATGAACTGACGTTTATCAAACTTCATTCTGCCATCAAGCACAAAAGCAGCACTATCATGAGTTTTCCACCTAAACTGTGTAGTTTCAAAAATATCGTTGCAGGAAAATCTCAAGGAACCATTGTTATTGAATTTCTTCTGTATACCCAGATTTACAAAGCCTCTTGCCAGCCAGTTGAAGTAGCCGTTGATGACCGGTGAGCTGTAGTTGCCTGCCAACTCCAGGGTAAACTTCGCAGGCAACTGAAAAGTATGCGTAGTGTTGGCTTGAAACCCTTTCTGGGCCCTTTGGTAATATTCACCATTGAGTTCGGTATCGATCATCTGCCAGTTAGCAGTGAGGTTGTTTTCCACTTCCCACCAGGGTGTCAGTGGGAATGGTAAAGTAAAGGTGACGGCAAAGGTATTCCTTCTGTCAATATTATCAGATACGAAAATAAGCATGTTGGTCTCCTGATCAATCTGTGGCTGAAATCGCATGATCACATTTTTGTCCATGCTGTATTGTAAGGAGAACATAAAGCTCTTGTATGCATAGTCCGCTTTAAGGTTATGGGTAAAAGTGGGCAAAATATTGGCGTTGCCTGAAAAGAAGGTATAAGGGTCAAGGAATACCACAAAGGGGGCCATTTCATTGAATGTGGGGCGGGTGATTCTACGGCCATAGGAAAACTGTAGCACATGATCTTTACTCAATTTTCTGGATACGAACAGAGAAGGAAATAAATTGCCGTAATTGCGCGCTATCAACTCACCTTCACCCAGGGATTCCAGATAGGTTTTGGTATGTTCGTACCTTAATCCTGCCTGAAGGGTGGTAGCATCATCTATGTCTATTTTTAAGGAAGAAAATGCTGCCAGAATATCTTCAGTAAGATCAGCATTGCTACTGTAAGCAGGTTCTTTTATCCAATTCCTTTCTTCTTTTTCTTCAAAAGCCACATCATTGATCAGGTGGGAGAATGTGCCCTTGATGCCTGATTCCAGAGTAATGGATGAGCCGATATTCATAGAATAATCTATCTTGGCTACCCAAATGTCAATGGGAGTGTCTTTGCTGATTCTATTTTCTTCTTCTCGTACAAAAGATCCTTCAGCGGTATAGAATTCATTGCTATAATGCGATGGATTGGCATTATTATAGGTCAGATAGTCCAGATTGGCATTGAGTACCTGTCCCTGGCTAAAAGTGTGCTGCAGGTTAATATTGCCCATCAGATGTTTCCACTGGTTCGTTTCCAGCATTATCAAATCAACCAGGGTGTCAGTGGATTGCGCATAAACAAAAGAAGAGTAAGTGAGAGCCTCCATCTGAAAACGGTTACTGTAACCACTCATTAATCCGCTGAAAATGGTATTTGTACCCAGCAGATAATCAAATCCAAACTGGTAATTGTGTGCCCTACGTTCTGTATTCCGGTTAGAAATATTCAAAGCGGATACAGACTCAGTCTCGTTTTCACTTTCCCTGCGGTTCCTCCAGCGTTGCAGTTGTTCGGTATAGTTCAAGGAATAATTGGCATATACACTCAGCCTTCTTCCCTGATGGTTCAGGTTGATACTGGTATTGGCTAGCTTTCCACTGCTGTGCCCCAGGCTACCTGTAAACGTACCATGCGTACCTGCTACACCATTACCTTTTTTCATGATGATATTAATGAAGCCAGCATCTCCATCAGCGTCATATTTAGCGGGAGGCACTGTCATAATTTCTATCTTCTCTATATCTCCGGCATTCATTCCGGCCAGCATCTGGTATACTGCTTCCATTGGCATGCGGCTTCGCTTACCATTCATCAGGACGATGACACCATCTTTGCTGTTTATTGAGAAAACATTATTTTGCCGGTTAACAAATACTCCCGGAGACCTTTCCAGTATGTCAATGGCAGAGAGCCCCGCTGAAGTGATGCTACTTTGCACATTAATTACCATCTTGCCCATCTTCATCTCATAGAGAGGCTTAGTGGCTTTTATGACTACTTCATCCAGTTCCTGCGTGTCTTCTGCCAGCGTAATGATCCCTACGGAGAGCTGGTCCTTCTTTTGAATCTTAAGCGGATTAGAATAGGTTTTGGTATACCCTATCATGTAATACTCAATGAAGTAATTTCCATTGGGTACATCAACCAGACTGAAATGTCCATTTTCATCAGAGACAGCTCCTTTTATCAGAACCGAATCTGCTTGGTTGCGCAGTAATACATTAGCATAGGCTAGGCCATTTTGTTGGTCGTTATAAATGCTACCCCGAATACTGCTTTGCGAATACCCTATTTGGTGTAGGGATAGCAATGCTAGTGTGGTATAAATAAATGTTTTCATACTATTAGACGAATTTCAATCAAGAAAGTAACCTCCCGATAGTATGTAGGATAAAGAATGCGGAAGCAGAGGGGAAACCCCTCTTTTTCCGCTATGCTTATACTTATTTATGAAAGGTCGGTTTGATATTGGTATTAAACCCCAAGCTTTCCGGTTCTATGTTCCAGATTTTATGACATGTCACAAAGCAGTCTATTGTTGTTTATCCTAGAATATTGTATTCAGTAAAACTGGGAGGAACTGCCTCTTTCATCCTTAAACAGACTATCGCCTGAGCCCGATGATGGGCTGTATGGCTCTCTCCCCGAAGAATTAAATCCAGGTTTGAATGCCCTTCTAGAAACGAGGGCTTGTGCTTATCTTTTCCCTGGCTCAATATTTCATCATTTATCTGAGGAAACGTATTGATTACGAAGTCAAATGAATCACTGCTATAATCCATTACCCTCTTTTTATTAACATCGCCGGACTGATTGGTCAGATAGTCTCCCATAAATAGGTTAATATCATCAGGAGGTTGTATCAAATAATCTTTTTGCATTAAACTCTCAAAATCTGTGAAATCAGCTTCATCCATCATGAATCCCATAAACAGGACATTAAAAAAGCTGAGATGGATGAAGTGCTGGGCGAAAGTCAATTGATTTTCAGTGGGGCTATATTCAATATGCTCTACTGGCATGGCTCAAATGCCGCTAGCGTATATTCTATTGACTTTTTCCGCCTGTTATTTAGATCATTGACCCATTGGTTTTCATTAGCATAATGTGAGGATATAAGCGCAAAGTGACTTACTCTAATAAAATTGAGTATTGTTCTGCGTTTCATCTTAACATTGATTATTGATAAGTAGCGCTTTTGGTTGATTCTTTCATAGTCGCCATGGTTTGAAGTAGGATATTAGCTCCAGCTATTTCCTGGAGGCTTCACCGCCTGCCAGACTCAGGTCCAGTTGATACACTACGCCTGTTTCCATTATCTGTTGCTTTGGGCAACCGGTAGTAAATAAGGTGTTGCCATCAGGGCCTCCAAAAGTGAGGTTGGACACCCAAAGCTGCCCGGCAGGCAGGCTGCGCATCAGTTTGCCCTGAGGATCTAGTACCTGTATTTTTCCTGTGCCCAGGTGGGCTACAAATAGATTGCCATCCTCATCACAGAGGATACCGTCCGGGCCACCAAACTCTTCTCCCAGATCCGGTAGCTTAGCGAATAAATTTTTTGGGCCTACATTAGCCGGAGAAAGTATGGGGAAAACAAGAATTTCGTTATGCCTAAAATCTCCTACATATAGCGACTTACCATCAGGGGCCAATGCGATACCATTAGGAAAGCCTACCCACTCCGCTAAGAAGTGTGATTTTCCTCCTGCATCTACATAGCCTATCCGACCAATAGAGTCTTCTTCCCCTGCAGGGTCGGTGAAATAGAAGCCTCCCTGATTATCCAGCACGATGTCATTGGGCGCGCGCAGGGGCTTACCGCCACATTCAGTCACAAATTCGCTTAGCTCTTCTCCATTGGCATCAAGTTTCAAAATCACTTTACGTATTCTGTCGCAGAGCAAGTGGTTTCCATCACTCAGGATCTTGTGGCCGTTCGCTCCTTCAGTAGCAAACCATTCACTGGTATCACCCTCAGGAGTAATTTTTGTGACCGGCCCTCTGAAAGGTTCAGAGACATAGAGGTTCCCTTCTTTATCAAAAACCGGAGCTTCAGCAAAAGTAGCTATCCTTGCAACTTCTACAGGTTCAAGCGTATGCTGTGCCAAAGCGGGAACATAACAGATCAGCCAACTTATCATATATATGCTAAAGTGTTTCATCACAGTAAGTTTATGTGGTACTTGATTTTATCAGAAGATCAGAAATAGAAAAAAGGCCAGTTAGGCTCTAGCCCTAGCATCAATTGTCCTACTGCCTGATAGCGGTCAGTGGAGATAAATGCGTGATGCTTAATGGTATGGATATCTCTGAAATGTCGTTGTATGTTACCCGATTCTCGCATGCCACTTAGCCCGGCCATTTCATGTGCTATATTGACAGCGTCTACACATGAGCGTATGGCGTAAGTGCTGGATAACTGGAGCTGCATTCTTTGTTCGGTAGTGATCCTCAATCCCTGCAGGGCAGTTTCCCAGGTATCATGCAGGATTTCAAATAAATAGGCTCTACCTGCTCTGAATGTCGCTTCTGCCTCTGCCAGTTTCATTTGAATGTGCTGATTGTCTTTTAAAACAGCCTGAGTGTAGTTTGGGACTTTTTGCTTCGTCAGCGCTAAAATCTCATCCAGCGCACTGCGGGCAATTCCCAAAGCCGGTGCCGCCAGCGCAGATACAGCATACCATACAGAGTTGCGGTAGAGTGCTCCCTGAAAAGCGGAGCCGACAGCATTATCAATGGGCAGCATGGGCGCAATACGATGTTCCGGGACAAAAATACCCTCAAAAGTAAAATCATGACTCGCAGTTCCTCTCATGCCAATGGTGTCCCAGCTATCCACTACCTTACCTTCGTGGGTTGGAGCCATAAGGCAAATGATGACGGGCTGACCGTTGCCATAAGTTCGGGGCTTTTCTCCCTCCATTACGATGGCATTGGTAAAAAACCAATTGGCATACTGACAGCCCGTAGAGATTTTCCAGTGTCCGCTTATCTGGTAGCCTCCTTTCACCGGTATGGCTTGTCCGGGGGGATGCAGGGAAGAAGCGACAATCACTTCTTCTTCCGTAGCGAAGACATCATCCATAGCTTCATCGGAAAAGCATTGGAGGATGATATCAATTCCGGCAGTGAGCTGGAGGTTCCAACTTGCGGCACTGTCTATTTTTGCAAGCTCCTCAAATATTTCAAAGGCGGTAATAGGATCTGTTTCCAATCCGCCATAAGCTTTGGGCTTCCATATCCTGAACAAACCAGCTTCTTTCATCGCATCAAGTACAGGGTCGGATAATCTTCTGTTTTCTTCTGCTTCTTTAGCGTATTTGAGGAGCACAGGTTTAATTTCCCTGACCTTATCCAAAAGGTCTTTTTGAAGGGTAGGGGTTGGAGATGTTATCATGGTATCTTTCTTTAGGTTGGATGGACTGATCGTGTGACTGTTTTGTTAAAACTAGCGATGAAGTACCATTTACTATGTTACATTTGTTTTAAATACAGGTAAATATGTTTCATGCCATTTGTAATTCAGAAGGAGGGTATCCATATTTCTTGTGGAAGATTTTGGTAAAATAAGACGGGCTGGAAAACCCGACTTCGTAGGCTACTTCGGAGATGCTTTTCTTTTTAGATTGTAAAAGGCTCCAGGCTTCCCTCATACGTACTTCCTTGATAAAGTCATTGGGGGATTTTCCGGTCAGGGCACTTACTTTGCGGTAAAGGTGAACCCGGCTTAAGCCCATCAGCTTAGCAAGCTTAGCAACATTCAGGGATTCTGCCTGCAGGTTTTGCTCTACAGTTTCAAACAGCTCATCGGTAAACGCTACTTCCGAGCCACTCAATACTTTAGCAGAAGAAAGTGTAGCCGGGTATAGCGAACCTTCGGTTTCCATCTGCAGCAACTCTTTTAGTTGTGCTGTCATGATCACCTGATTGGGTGGAGCGATCATGCTCAGTCGGTCAGCCTGCATGATGGCCTTTTCAAAAAATCCGCCTTTTTCAGTGAGGGGCTGGCCTATGTTCAGGGCTATTCGGTAATGGATATCCCATTCACTGTTTTCAGTATGCTTATGCTGTCGCCTCTGTATACTTTCCTGTATATTTCTGGCACATCTGATGGCATTGATAGGAGAATCAAATACGCCGATGATCTTTTCTTCTATGATATACTCTACAAATTTACCGTTAAACTTAGCGATGGCATCCGCTACCAGGTTCTTGGGTTTTATCGGAACCAGATAATATTTATTTTGCGTGTTGTTTATTCTGCGTATATCGGTAAGCAGTATGGTACGGTTGGCGGCATCTGTTTTACCATCTGTGGTGAGCGTCATGTCACGGTCCAGTGGAGCTTCTTCTCCCATAAAAAGCTTAAGGTATACCGGTTCCACCTCCTGTATGTTACAGGGAGTATGACAGTGGGATGACCAATGGCAGGCGTTTACGGCATCCGGATTTGGACCGTCAATCAGACAGTAGACGGTAGAGGCCTCTTCATTAAACCAGTATTGCAGGAATCGTACGCCAAACTCATCCTGTACAGCTAAATCAGCCTGATGGGCAAGCCTAACATCTTCTTCAGTAGGGTTTCCTTCTAACTTGTGTATATCAATATAAATAGGCATGACATATAGGTTTTAGGTTGACAATAGAAAGAGAACTATAAACTGCTGATGGCAGGCGTATTGACTTGCGAACATGAAACTGACACAAAACTTCGTAAATGATCTTTTATGCTATCTGTGCTAATGAGTGTATGCTGATATATCTATGATAGGATATTAAGTTTCAGCTCATTCTCCTTGTGTATAAAGCTAGCAAGTATTTCGTATGTCCGTTATAACGTATGTTTCATTTGCTGGTAAATTCGTTTCATTTGTCATTACATTTGATTCATAGTGCCTCATATCAGTTTTTTTAAAGGCTTTTGAGGTTTTACAATTGTTAATGTATGCGTTTCTTTATGTGAAAAGCATTTTCACTTAACTTACAGTTTCAAGCAACTTTACGACCGCATGAGAATAATCTGTTTTTTACTTGTTCTATTATGCTTTATCACCTTCACTACTTACGCACAGGACCGTTCTTCAGGTAAAGCTTTTGCCACCCGCTCTGAAGTGCTGGCCCGCAATGGTATGCTCGCTACCAATCATCCGCTGGCTACCCAGATCGGTATTGACATTCTCAAGCAGGGTGGCTCAGCCATAGATGCTGCCATTGCCGCCAATGCTTTCCTGGGCTTTGCCGACCCTGGTATGAACGGCATAGGCGGCGATCTTTTCGCCATCGTTTGGGATGCAGAAACCCAGCAGCTTTACGGCATCAATGGTAGTGGAAGGTCTGTGCAAAACATGACAAGGGAGTATCTGCTGGCACAGCAGGAGAAAGGCACACCTCATCATACAGGTATTCTTTCCGTCACTACCCCCGGCTGTGTGGATGCCTGGTTTGCGCTCAACGAAAGGTTTGGTAAACTCCCCATGTCTACGCTTCTGCAACCTACCATTGCCTATGCCAGAGAGGGGATTCCCATTACGCAGGAGGTGGCCGATAATATGAAAGATATGGAAGAAAGCGTGATCAATAGTGATCATGAGAATTTCAAAGCGCTCTTCTTTACCGACGGACATTTTCCCCGTAAAGGAGATATGTTTAAGAACCCGGACCTGGCCAATACCCTGAGTTTGATCAGTGAGCAGGGGAGAGATGCTTACTATAAAGGAGAAATAGCCGAAAAGATAGAAGCCCATATGAAAAAAAGGGGAGGCTTCCTGACGCGGGAGGATTTGGCTGCGCACGAATCTGAATGGGTAGAGCCGGTATCGGTTAATTACCGCGGCTATGACGTGTGGGAACTTCCTCCCAACGGACAGGGCATGGGTGCGTTGCAAATGCTGAGTATACTGGAAGGTTTTGACATCGGCAGCTTTGGTTATGGCAGCGCAGCGCATATCCACCACTTCCTGGAAGCGAAAAAACTGGCTTACGAAGATATGGTGCGCTACTATGGCGATCCTGATTTTGGTGATATTCCCATAGAAGAACTGCTCTCTGAAGAATACGCTGCTCAACGCAGAGCATTGATTGATCCTGACAAAGCCGGAGTCTATCATCCCGGTTTACAGTCGGGTGATCATACGATTTACCTGACCGCTGCGGATAAGGAGGGCAATATGATTTCATTCATTCAGAGCAATTCCGCACTTTTTGGCTCTTTGGAAGTGGTCAAAGGGCTGGGCTTTCCTTTGCAGAACAGGGGAGGGGGCTTTATCTTGGAAGAAGGGCATATCAATACCTACGCACCGGGCAAGCGTCCTTTTCATACCATTATCCCTGCTTTTGTGACCAAAGATGGTGAGCCTTTCATGAGCTTTGGTGTCATGGGAGGTGACATGCAGACGCAAGGTCATGTACAAATCCTGATGAATGTGCTGGACTTCGGGATGAACCTGCAGGAAGCCGGCGATGCACCCCGTATTTACCATCGGGGAAGTATATGGTATGACGGACATTCCGATAATGTTGGCGATACTTATTTGGAGTCAGGCTTTGACTACGAAGTGCTGAGCGAACTGATGAAGAAAGGACATAATATCCGTATGGCGAGAGGTATATTTGGCGGTTATCAGGCCATTATGTTCAAAGGCGGTGTGTACTACGGAGCTTCCGAATCCCGCAAGGATGGTCAGGCCGCCGGTTATTAATCAACAATCATTTTTCTCTATTCAATATCTTATGAAATCAATCTATTCTATTCTTTTAAGCATATTTATCTCTTATTCAGTATTAGCCCAGCCTACCAGGATCATCTTTGACACCGATATGGAATCCGATGTGGATGATGTGGGGGCATTGGCCATGCTTCACGGACTGGCTGATGCTGGTGATGCGGAAATATTAGGCACCATGGTGTGCAGCCTGAACCCCTGGTCCGTACCCACGGTAGATGTAGTGAACACCTATTGCGGAAGGCCGGATATTCCCATCGGGGCGGTTAAAACACTGGGCGTTTACCGTAATTCTAAATACGCCAGAATCATCTCCGAAGAGTTTCCTCAGGATGAAGGACTGGGAGAAAGAGCAAAGGATGCCACCCAGCTTTATCGTCAGTTATTAGCGGCAGAAGAAGACAGTAGTGTCGTCATTGTCACTGTAGGTTACCTGACCAATCTTTCTTATCTGCTTAACAGTGCTCCCGATGACATCAGTCCGCTCAATGGGGTGGAACTGGTGCGTCAAAAGGTGAAGCATCTGGTCTGTATGGGCGGTCGTTATCCTTTTCAGCAGAACCCGGGGCGCTGGGGCAATTTCATGCCTGATCCCGGAGCCACAGTGCATGTCGCCCAGGCCTGGCCTACAGATATCATCTACACCGGAGGAGGCGACTTTGCTGATTTGTTTCAAACCGGCAAAAAGACATTTGACTATCCCCAGGATTCCAATCCTATTTCCCGTGCCTACACCATATTTCTGGAAAGCTGGAACAGAAACTATCATCACAGTGCCGACCTGATTGCCGTCTATGTAGCGGTAAGGGGATGGGGGGAGTATTTTGAATTTAATTCGCAGGGCTACAACCATATTTTTGAGGATGGTACCCACATGTGGCGCTTGCAGCCTGATGATCCCCGTCACCATTACATTGACACACTTAAAGAGGGCATTGATCCCGATGAAGTAGCTGAGCTTTTTGACGATTTCATGATTAGTGCTATACGGACAAAGGCTGAGTAAGAAGCTAGGAGTGGGGAGTGGAAAGTTGGAAGTCAGGAGTCGGATGACAGAATTTGTACATTCACTACTATTTGATGAAAGGAATCATGAATTTTAGTTTGAGAAAACTGATAGTTTGGCAGAGGGTTATGGAATTGGGAGAAGATATTCATAAACTGGCTAACAATTTTCTGAAGTAAGAGCTACACAACCTTGCCTCACAGGTCAGAAGAGGATGAGGTTCTATCGCTTTAAATATTTCATAGGGTTCTATTGGTCAGTCTTACCCTGAATTCAAAAGGTTTGTGGGATATGCTATCCGCTCACTGGCTGAAGTGATCCCTTGCCTGTATAAAGCTAAAATGCATAACTATAATTCTGAAGAACAATTTACTGTAAATTATAAATTACGATTTTGCGTTTGATTCAATGAATATGATGGTCGCGCTGAAAGAGAAAATTAAGTAGCCGGGCGTCCGAAGTCCGTAGCAAACTTCTGGCTCTGGTCTCCCGATTACTGACTTTAAAATCACAAAACTATGGAACTTAAAGTAGCCTTTTGGAACCTGCAAAACCTGTTTGATGCACAACTGTCTCCCATAGCCGCCGATCTGGGCTTTACTGCCGAAGAAGGCTGGACCGAAGCAGTGGTGGAAGCCAAACTGGATAAGCTGGCCGAAGTAATTCGCCTGATGCATGATAGTACAATGCCCGATCTGCTGGGCGTTTGCGAAGTGGAAAACAAACCGCTGATGGAAAGGCTGATCAGCAAACTTGATGCGGAACGTTATGATGTAGCGCATGTGGAAAGTCCTGATATTCGCGGCATAGATGTTTCGCTCTTGTACAACAAGCAACTTTTTCATCTGGACCCTGAGATGCCTCCCCGCGCCATTAAAGTTGCCAACCGTTTTCCTACCCGTGATATTTTTGAAGTGCCTCTTCGGCTGAATAATTCGGACATAGAACTGATTGTCTATATAAATCACTGGCCCTCGCGGAGCAGGGGAAGATATGAAAGCGAGCCTCTGCGCATGACGGTAGCCAACCACCTGGGCAAACTCATAGATGATAAGCTCAAGCTAGATCGTGTGGCCTATTTGTCAATGCCCGATACGGATGAGACGCTGCAACTGCTCAACCGCTACTGGAACCGTAATGTGCTGGTGATGGGTGATTTTAATGACGAACCCTTCGATCGCAGCATACTGGACTATCTCAAAGCCAGCAGTGGTACTGATCATCTGGAGGAAGTCATTAAGGCCGATCGTTATTCGGGAAATGAGCGCGAAAATACACCTATGCCCAAGACTTACTTTGAAGAACAGGCGTATCTGTTCAACTGTATGTGGCCCTTTCTGGCCCAGCCGGATATTGGCACCCTCTATTATAATGGATCTACCAATACAATGAACCTGCTGGATCAGTTTATGATCTCCCGTGGACTGTATTATGGTGAGCAGGGCTTAAAGTTTGACTGCGAATCTGTGGAAATCTTCCGTCCCGACATCATGAGCAGTAGGCAAAAGCAGCGACCTGTGCGATTTGAGTTTGACAAAGATGGCATCAAGCCTCCCAAAGGCTACAGCGATCACTTTCCTATTATCGGAAAGATAGAAGTGCTCTGAGGATTGAAAAGCATATAATGATTTCGTGAAGCAGGGCACACTTGGCAAATGCGTGCCAGATCAATCTGGTATTTCATTCAAGCCTAAAGCAGGTCTGCGCAAGTTTCCTTCTGAAGGACAATGAAGAGAAATAAAAAAACTGATCCTTCTGCCACTGTTTGTATCCCGGACTGGAAGTCCCGGACTGGAGGTCTCACAAACAGCCAATGAGTACTAAATAAAACATTGGGTAAACAACCTCATTAAAACATAAGTGCAACTATAAGAGCGCAATAGGTGAAATAAGCCTGGCTTATTTATCCATGCAATCTCTGAAAAACGTATCTTACAAAGAAAAAACTACTACCCAAGCCAAACGATGAATCACATGAAAAAATACGCTATCCTCCTTTTGCTTAATGTACTGATGATCATCCCTGCCATCGCTCAGGATAGCACAATGTATGATA
The DNA here is from genome assembly GCF_029504655.1 of Catalinimonas alkaloidigena. Taxonomy (NCBI): domain Bacteria; kingdom Pseudomonadati; phylum Bacteroidota; class Cytophagia; order Cytophagales; family Catalimonadaceae; genus Catalinimonas; species Catalinimonas alkaloidigena. The sequence goes on along the minus strand of NZ_JAQFIL010000001.1, from coordinate 4,469,206 downwards.
AGGAAAAGCAAAACATAAAAGCATTGATTGATCAGTATGCCCAGGCCAGAGAAAAGCAGGATACCACTTTGCTCAATGAAATCCTGACCAAAGATATTGATCAGCTGGTTTCTTCGGGAGAGTGGCGGAGAGGAAAAGAGGAGGCAAGGCAGGGCATGATGCGTAGTTCCAGCAGTAATCCCGGAGAAAGAACACTGGCCGTAGAGCAGATACGCTTTCTCAGTCTGGAAACTGCCATTGCGGATGCCCGCTATGAAATCAGAAATACCGATGGGAGTGTCAGGAAAATGTGGAGTACTTTTGTAGTAGTGCATGGGGGTGACCGATGGAGAATTGCGGCCATCAGAAACATGCTTCCTGCCTAAAATATTTAGCGCATCATCCATACAGGCAACACGCTATGAACGCAAAAGAATTGAATCAGCTGAGGCTGGAACTCGCGCTAAAAGCAAAGAATGGAATAGATTTTATCCTCGCGGCCAGTATCATATGGCTCATGATTTCTTATGTCTGGACATTACCTTATTCGGACTATAACAAGAGCGTTATTACCTTCATCATCGGAGGCCTTATGCTTCCGGTGGCCTGGGGACTCTCTAAACTACTGAACACAAGCTGGACAATCAAAAATAACCCCCTTCAGCCCCTGGGCCTATGGCTTAATTTTGCCCAACTGTTTTATTTTCCTTTCCTGATACTTATACTTCTCAAGTCCCCTCAGTACTTTGTGATGACCTATGTTATCATTACCGGGGCGCATTTCTTCCCCTATGCGTGGTATTACAATGAAAAGTCTTTTGCGATTATGGCAGGCGTAATTTCGTTAGGCGCATTACTGTTAGGCCTGAATTTGGTTGCTGAAAATATGTATTTTGTGCCGCTTTTTATGTCAGCGTCCCTATTGGTATTGGCAGGGTTAATTCATATTTCCTATAAAAAAAAGAAAAAATAAATGGCCCAGCTTTCTACCTCAGGGCCTTTTTAGATATAAGATTCAGCAATCGTAGTAAAATGAAAAGTTTTGTGGCAGCTCACCTACGAACGTAATGATGGTATGTACTCTATGCCTGGAATGATGAATTTCTTGATGAAACTGGTATGTATTTAGCTTTTTGTTAATTTGCAGATACATATTCACTTCATGATGATCAATCTGCTTCAAAGTATCAACCTGCATAATTTAGTCATTTGCGCATGCGCGATTTATCTTTCAGCATGTGCCCCCTCTCAAAAAGAAAGTGATGTTGTCTCCACAAAGTCTCAGGAATGGCTGCCGCTTTTTAATGGTGAGAATCTGGAGGGATGGAGCAGTGTGGGCAGTGCCGAAGCAAGTATTCAGGACAGCGTATTGATCATTAAGCGCAATGCTGATGCCGCCGGTTGGTTATACTCGGACGCACAGCCGGCTAATTTTGAGTTAAGGGCAGAATACAAGCTTAAGCCGGGTGCTAATAGTGGTATCGCTATCCGGGTGCCTAAGCAGAGAAGCAGTGACCCTACCAGCAGTGGTTATGAGATCAATCTGGATAACCGTTCAGACATACAAAACCCCAGCGGAACGATAGATTTTCTTGCCCGTGCCTTCTGGAGTGAGAGCATAGATCCTGAGGGATGGAATCGTCTTCATATCCTCGCCGATGGAGATCATGTACAGGTAAAAGTCAATGATCAGGAGGTAGCAGAAACATTTAGCAGACGCAGCATGCAGGGGGCTATCGCATTGCAGGCCCCCTGGGGAGCGCAGGCTGAGGTAAGCTTCCGCAATATTGAGATGAAGGAGCTGGCACCATCTTCCATCACTCAGCCACTGATTGATGATTATATGCATTCTACTTACAAGGGAAATAAAGTTCCTATTTTCAACGGGCAAACCCTTGAAGGATGGCATGTCCTCAACAATGCCAGTTGGGCAGTGCTTGATGAGCAAATCACCGGTGACAGTCGCGGCTCCGAAGGAGGATACCTTTGTACTGACAGTACCTACCAAAACTTTTATTTGAGTCTGAAATTCAAAATCGCCTATGAAGACAATAGCGGTGTATTTATCCGTCTGAAGCCTGAGGCCGAGGAGGTAAGCCTGGATGTGGGGCTGGAAGTTAATGTGTACGATGCCCCCGGGCTGAGCTGGGCACATCCTACCGGCTCCATCAACACCCATGCCCGCGCTTTTGCGGGTTTGGTAGATTACAATGACTGGAACATGATGGAAATTTTTGCTTTTGATGAGCAGATAACGGTTTATGTAAATGGTATTAAAGCAGCGGAAAGCTTAGTGCCCGAGGCCTACCGGCATGCCGGCAATATCTGTTTACAGGTTTACCCCAGAGTAGCCACAGACGGTGGGCCATCTCAGGTCTCATACAAAGACATCATGCTTAAGAATTTTGATAACATTCCATTTATTGGGTATTAATAGCATCTGAGAGTACATACCATAGGCGTATGTTATACTTTAATCGCTGACTGTGCCTCATGCAAGAGGGCCTTGACTTTTTGTTTAGGATCGCCTTCACCCAATGTTTCCAGAGGAAAATAGCCCCGGTATTGTGCCTCTCTGGCGATGGATACAATTCTTTTGATATCTGTTTTCTCAGGATTGCCCCTGACATACACTTGCTCCTTCACCTGCCAGCTTCTTGCATACGGAGCAAGCTGACGTACCTCTTCATAGGGATTGTCTCTCAGGCTGCCAATGTCCAGCATGAGTCCCAGCCAGGGATGCTGTACCTCATGTAAGACTTCTTCTACTTCATCGGCGGTTTTCAGAAATTCGTAATGATTTTGCAGATTGATCATGACACCATGTTTCCCACCAATATCAGCACTCCGCTTAAGCCCCTCAATCAGTCTTTCTCTTCCTTTCTTCCATGCATTGCGATCATCATTTACTTTACCGGCAAATACTCTTAAGGATGGTGCCCCAATTTTGGCAGCAGCTACCACCCAGCTTTCTATCAACTGGAAATCTTTTTCTCTTTTTTCAGGATCTGCGGATGTAAAGTCATTTCTCACCCCCGTGCCACTGACAGCCAGCCCTCGCTCATAGGCTTTACGTTTGAAGTTGTACAGGAAGTGGTCATCGGGTACTTCAGGATAGCCGGGGAAGTAGTATGCCGTAGGGTCAACCGCATCAAAAGCCAGCCCGGCACAGAAATCCAGCAGCTCGTCCAGGTTCATGCTGCCTTCTCGTAGCGCCTGATTAAAAGAGTAGGCATTGAGTGCCAGTTTGAGATGAGGCGGATAGTCTTTTTTAGCTGATGAAAAACTAAAAAAAGAGGGAGCGGCCAAAGTTGCCAGCCCGGAGTACTGTAAAAAACTTCTTCGGTTCATAGCTTATTAGGTTTGGTAAAATATACACAAAAAAATACGGATGCTGCGCAACTGATTCCACAGTGTACATCCACATAGGCTTCAAGCACATGATTTAAAGCTTTAAAAACCCACTTATGTCACGGCTCATGAATTGGCATAGTCTTGTCGGGCAACAGGGTATGAATTTGAATTGGAATTTAATGCTTAATTTTGTGGCAGCGATGCTAGCCATTGTCAATCCGGTTGGTTTGGTGCCCTTTTGGTCAGAACTGATGAATGATGCAAGCCGTCGCGTCAAGCTTCAGGTAGCGCTGTTGACGACAGTTACAGCTACCGTGGTATTGCTGATTTTCCTGAATGTAAGTCATGAGGTACTAAGTTTTTTTAGTATAGATGTGGCTGTGTTTAAGGTAGCAGGAGGAATGCTCCTGTTTCAGACAGCACTATCAATGATCAAAGGTCAGGCTACCCAGCTGGAAGAGCGTGAGGAGGAGGGAGATACTTGGTTTCAGATCTCCAAACAACGCTTTCGTAAAATTATTGTGCCGCTGGTAGTTCCATTACTGGCTGGACCGGGCTCAATTACTACGGTAATACTGTTTAGTTCAAGGGCTAATGGACCTATGGATAGTTTAGGCTTGTCAGCAGTGCTGGTAGTTACCATGCTCATGCTGTTCCTGATCTTTACTTTTTCGCATCTGGTAGAGAAAAACACTGATGATCTGGTGTTTACGGTATTTACCCGAATTCTGGGCGTATTGGTAGCTGCGGTAGCCATGCAATTTGTGTTAGAAGGCCTGGGCGAAGTTTTTCCTAACTGGCTTGAAGGCCAATCTACATTTGATAATCCTGATTCTCTGGGAGCTTCTGGTAACAAAGGTAAGTAAGGTAGGGGCAGTCATCCTCTTACCTTATCCAGCAGTTCGTTGAGCTGCGCTGCTTCCTCAGTGCTAAGGTTTTTTGCCGCCTGTTCAGAGATGCTGGCGTCTCTGTCTATTTGTTTGAGCAGCGCCAGGCCTTCCCTGGTAATGGTAATATCTACCTGACGTCGGTCTGCAGGACATTCTTTGCGAGTTAGCAGATTCTTAACGCGTAGCTTTTCTACAATGCGTGATACATTAGACATCTTATCGAGCATACGCTCATTGAGTAACATTACCGTAGAAGGATCGGGGTATTGCCCTCTTAAGATGCGGAGTACATTGTATTGTTCAGGGGAGATATTGTATTGCTTGAGAATGGACTTATTGATGGAGTATACCCAGTTACCAGTGTACATCAGATTGATGATGACTTTATGCTTTTCACTGCTAAACTTTCTTTGCTTGATTTCTTCTTCTAGTTTCATTTACTAAAGATAAATTTTTTCTTACAAAAACCACCTTAGTCTGCCTACAACATATAGCGTTATTCCTTCATTTCATTGACTTCGTTGAGATTAGAAGTTTTATAGAAGTTATACACTTTAAGAACAATGGCCATCGCTACAGCGGCTTCTGCAGCAGCGATGATGATGACAAAAAGCGCAAAGGTTTGCCCCTGGAGCAAATGAGCATCATACTGACTAAAGGCGACCAGGTTGATGTTGGCGGCATTAAAAATAAGTTCAATACCCATTAACACAACGATCGCGTTTTTTTTGACAATGATGATTGCCAGCCCTATACAGAGTAGCAGTGCGCTGAGTATAAAATAATGTTCTAAAGGAATCATAACTACGGTTTGCGCAAAGCTAGTAAATTTTAGCGATCAAGCCACGCTTTAAAATCAGATGAACGTTCTACACTTACTACTGCCTCCATGGTACTTTCGGGCCTGAGGTCAAGTTTTACTCTGCTCTTGGAGTAGCTGTGCATCTGTTCAATAGCCTCTATATTGACCATAAATTTACGATTGATACGAAAGAATATTTCCGGGTCAAGTATCTCATCAAGCTGCTGTATGGTATGGTCCACCACATATCTTTGATTTTCAAAGGTAAGCATCTGTACCAGCTTATCATGCGCATAAAAGTAAGCAATCTGATGGGTATCTATGCTCTTCATCCTTTGTCCAAAACTCACCATAAACCTTTTTTTGTAAGCAGGCTTTCGCAGGCTATCTATCAGTGACTTAAAGTTCTGCTGCAGCGGCGGAATTTGTTCCTGTAAATGCCGGTATTTTTGAAGACTGGCCTCCAGGTCTCGTCGGTTTACGGGTTTGAGAAGGTAATCTATGCTATTCAGTTTAAAAGCTTCTATAGCGTATTCGTCGTAAGCTGTGGTGAATATGATAGGTGTCTGAATATATTCTATTCCAGCGTTTTGAAGCTGCTCAAAGATTTTGAAAGAAACCCCATCGGAAAGGTGGATATCCAAAAAGATGAGATCCGCACGATTTTCTTTAAGCCACCCAACAGCCTGCTGCACCGAGCCTAGGGTATCCAGCACTTCAATCTCATGGTCAATCCTTTCCAGGCTTCTGATCAGCTTGTCGGCGGCGGGTTTTTCATCTTCAATAATCAGTACTTGCATTTCTAACGTTCTTTTGGAGTAGAGGAATAGTGGCTACGAAATACTCTTCTTTAGGGTAGAACTCAGGCATTTTTGTGGAGAGGATGCGGTATTTTGCTTCAAGGTTATGGAGTCCGATTCCGGTAGAAAATACGTCTTCATCTCTTTTTTGCAAATTATTTGAAATTTGTAGGCACTGCTCAAGTACCTCCATGCGGATGGTGAGTGGGTGCTCAGCGCTTAGCGCATTATGTTTTATCGCATTTTCTACCAAAAGCTGTAAGGTGAGTGGAGGGACTTGCCTCTGCATATGTTCCATACCAATATGATTCTCAATCATCAGTGCGTCTCCGAAGCGGATCTTTTGTAGGTACACATAAGATTCCACCATGCTTAGCTCCTCCTCCAGGCTTACCAGGCTTTTGTCTTTGATTTCCAAAATATAGCGGTAGAAACGTGCGAACTCATCTATAAACTCCTCAGCCAGGTCAGGATCAGTATGCACCAAAGAAGATAAAGTGTTGAGACTATTGAACAAAAAATGGGGGTTAATCTGGGTTTTAAGTGCTTCATATTTCGTCCTTAAATATTCCTTTTGCATACGCTCCGACTCAATCAGCGATGCTTTCCATGCTCTGAAAAAAGCACTGCCTTCCATGATAGAAGTGGCAATCGCATTGGCAATCAGGGCAATCAGAATGTTGTTAAACAGGGAAGACGTGAACTGCTCATCTTCTACATTCAATAAATAAAAGTAAACGTAGGTCCAGACTAGTATAATGAATATCGCATTCAGCGAAGTGATGAGGATTTCAACAAGGATTCGCCTGCTCACATTGCGGTTCCAGGGTATGAGCTTATCCAGGCTACGGACCGTTGCAATATTGGCCGCGAAGATGGCAGTAGATACGGTAAAAAGTGAAAACAATTTTATAAATCAGCCGGCTCTCATTGGCCGGCGTCCATTGACTTCCGGTCAACATAGCTTTGAGCACAAAAATACCGGGAATCAGCAGGCTCATGCCCGAGATAGCGATCAGGGTATTTTGGTAGAGTCGTAAGTGCTGGGATCTTTGGGGAAGCATTAGTCAAAATAGCCAAATTTCAAACTGAGTGCCACACTCATGCTACTCAAATCGCTATCCTGAATGCCCACTGTATCAGAGCCACTGACCAGGCGGTAGGTAATTCCTCCGGCTACCCTGAAAAAAGGGGCTACATTGACTTCTAAATGCGCTCCCGGTTCAAACACAAAGAAGGCACTTTGTGTATTTGAAAAATCGCTTAGCCCTTCAAAATCCTGCTCTATGCCTCCGCCTCCTACCAGCACATTCGTCATCAGGTGTAATATGCGGTCTGAGTTAAACACATACTCAAACATAAAACCGCCATACCCCATATCGTAGTGAAGGTCCAGGTTAGGGTCAACCCTCATATCTAGGGGTACAGGGAGGTTATTGACCAGGCCAAAGCCACCACCACCAATCATAAACCTCTTGTTGAGGTACCAGCCTCCGTAGCCCCCAAAAAAAGCGGCAAAATCACCGCTGATGGCAGAAAGGCGTACCGCCGGTCCACCATAGCCACCGGAATTGGTGATGGTAAAATCTCCGAAAAGTGTTTCCTGAGATTCACTTTCCTGCGCCCAAGCCGATAAGGATATGCCTGAAAGCAATAAAAACACAAATGCCTGCTTCTTAAAAAATGAAAAGTGTCCTGACATAATTTTTATGTATTAGAGATAAACAATATACATGATTACAAAGCTGTCGTCTCATTGTTATTACTTTATCAAAAGTACAATAGATCATGTCGTGAAGTAAACACAAAGCAGGAGGAGATCAAAAAAAGATGGATGAACAGGAATAAAGCAGTGATGAACGAGAAAAGAGATTAATGTTCTTTCATCAATTCTGGCCTGTTTTGTGTTTTTTCTCCATTGACGGAGCGTTTTTCTGTGTGGAGAATGATGCGGAAAGTAGTGCCTACGTCTACTTCAGACTCTTTGACAAAGATTTTACCTCGGTGGTAGTTTTCTATGATACGCTGTGCCAATGACAAGCCAAGGCCCCAGCCTCTCTTCTTAGTGGTATATCCAGGAGTAAATACCTGATTTACCTTAGATTTCTGAATCCCTTTTCCCGTATCGGCAATATCTATAATAGCTTTATTTTTTTCCTGCCTGATCTCAATATTGATACTGCCCACACCACTCATGGCGTCAACCGCGTTTTTACAAATATTTTCTATGACCCACTCAAACAGCGGCCGGTTCATCAGCACATCAATATCATCAGAGGTGCTTTGTACCTGCATCTTCACCTTGGTAGAAATCCGTTTTTCAAGATAGTGGATGGTTCCTTTGATCGTTGAAGTGATATTCTCTTTTTTAAGGGTGGGGACAGAGCCGATGCTTGAAAAGCGGGAAGTGATCATTTCCAGTCGTTGAATATCTTTGTCCAGTTCCTTTATTATTGCGGGATCATAACGATCGGGATCGGAGCGGAAGAACTCCAGCCAGGCCATCAGAGAGGATAGGGGAGTACCCAACTGGTGGGCGGTTTCTTTGGCCATACCGATCCAAACACGGTTTTGTTCTGCCCTCCGGGAATAACTGAATACAGTGTAGGTTAGCAGAGCAAAAACAGCGATTACAGAAAGCTGCACGTAAGGGTAGTACTGAAGCTGGGTGAGCAGGAAAGAATTCTTATAGTATACAAATTGATAGCCGTCTACCATGCCGGTAGTGGGATTGGTGAGTACAATTTCAATGTGATCATACAATGCCCGCATCTCCTCAAGTTGCTCTTCAATGATACGGGCTCGCTTTTCCTCACTGTAAGAATCCTTAAGGCCTAAGTTCCGCCCTTCAATATAGTTGCCATAGCTATCTGTCAATATAACAGGTATGCTGTTGTTGGGAACAATCACCTGCTGGAAGAGAAACGGTATATCGTCACCCTCGGAGTTGGCTACCATTTCCAGCGTTTCGGCATAGAGGTTAATGAAACTCCTTTCTCTTTCTTTTAATTCTTCTACCAGGCTGTTGGTATAGTAGACGGAACCTCCGGCAATGAGCGTTGCAAAGATCAGGACTACAATCTTTACAGTGTTCTTTTTTTGGTAGATATTATCCACCTTTTCTTTAGAATATACACGCTTCTTCATGTACGAAATCAATTTTCTGCTGGCTTAAGTGGTTTGGATATAGCCATATACATGTAAATTAACGAATATGAGACAATAAATTATCCATAACGATAAGAATATTAGTGCTTTACATCGGTTTGTACAAATTTACTGATTGGACAAGAGCCATTTTGCCATCACTTTATAATTGACTTTAGCACCGTGCATAAGTATTCCTACACGATAAATTCTTCCGGCTATCCAGGTGGTAAAAATAAATCCACTTACCAGTAGTGTCATTGACAGTATAAGTTGCCAGGTAGGGATGCCGAAAGGTATGCGCATCATCATGGTTACCGGTGCAGTAAAGGGGATCATGGACATCCATATCGCCAGTGTGCCATTAGGTTCATTCAGCACCGCCCCTAAAGTTACAATAGAGAGTATGAGGGGAGTAGAGATGGGGAGCATGAACTGCTGTGTATCTGTGTTGGAATCTGAGGCTGAGCCTATAGCTGCAAAAAGAGCTCCATACAGCAAATACCCTCCTAAGAAATAGAACAAAAAAGTTAATACAAAGCCTGTAACATCCAGAGATGCCAGCGCCTCTTGCAGACCCATTGCCATTTCCGATTGAGCCATATCAGACTCAGGCATACCCTGGCTAATTTGTTCGCTGCGCTGCCTTACCAGATCTTCCGGACTGAAGCCCTGTAAAAAAACTGTAGCCAGCCCGAATGTCAGTGCAATCCAGAGGAGAAATTGCGTAAGCCCTACCGAGGCAACACCGATGATTTTGCCCATCATCAGTTGAAAAGGGCGTACGGATGACATAACCACTTCCACGATACGGTTTGATTTTTCTTCCATCACTCCACGCATTACCTGCGCCCCGTACAGAAAGATGAAAGTGTAAATAAGAAAAGCTCCTACATAACCTACTACTGAGGCTACTCCAGCATCTCCCTGTTGCTCTCCCGCTTCTGTCAGGCTAATGGTCTGTATATCTATATTGGTTTCCAACTGATCCAGCGTTTCTCTACTGATGTTGGAGCGCTCCAGTTTGATATTTTTGACTTCATCCTGGAGCATACGTTCTATGCCATTGATCATGCTTAAGCTGGGACTACTCTCCGAAAAAAGTGTAATGCCCTGAGGGTTTTCTACATCTATCTGTGGAATGTAGAGCAGGCCAAATTGCTGGCCCTGGCTTACCTCTGCCTTGGCACTTTCAACTGGCTCAGTGACATATTGGTAGATGATATTATCATCCCCAACGGCTGAGTTAAGAAAGCTTTCGGCCAGTAATCCGCTTTCATCTACTACTGAGATGATCTTGGTATCAGAGCTGTCCATAGATGCCAACCATACCGGTACGATAACGATGGCAGCGAAAACCAGGGGGCCGATCAGTGTCATGATGATGAATGACTTCTTACGCACTCTGGTCAGGTACTCACGTTTGATGATTAGTCCGATCTTGTTCATATTAGTTTTCTTGTACTTCTCTGATAAAAATCTCGTTCATGCTGGGAATCTTCTCCTGAAAAGAATGCACTTCTACACAGTTGATCAGCTCACGGAGCAAGTCATTGGGTGCATAAGAAGCATCTATCTGCAGGGTAGAGTACAAGTCTCCATTTTCCAGAGCTTTTTCCTCAAGCAGCGTATACTCCATATTAAGTCCGTTCAGTACACCACTGTGTGCTACCAGGAAAGTATTTGTGCGGTATCGGTTCTTGATTTCAGCTTTGGTACCATCCAGTATTTTTTCTGCCTTATGGATAAGCGCAACATGACTACACATTTCTTCTACCGATTCCATGCGGTGGGTAGAGAAAATGATGGTTTTTCCACTTTCTCTCAGTTTCAGGATCTCATCTTTGATAAGGTTCGCATTAACCGGGTCAAAACCCGTGAAAGGTTCATCCAGAATGATCAGATCAGGTTCATGAACAACGGTAGCAATGAACTGTATTTTTTGCTGCATTCCTTTAGATAAGTCTTCTATCTTTTTTTCACTCCACCCACTGATATTCAGTCTATCAAACCAGTCATTGATGCGGTTGATCGCATCGCGGGCGTTTAAGCCTTTGAGCTGGGCAAGATACAACAAGTGTTCACCTACCTTCATCTTAGGGTAGAGGCCGCGCTCTTCAGGCAGGTAACCTATATCAGCTATATGTTTGGGTTTGAGCTTTTCACCCTTGATATAAATAGTGCCACTGTCAGCATTGATAATCTGGTTGATGATTCGGATTAAAGTAGTTTTTCCTGCTCCATTGGGTCCTAATAAACCAAAAATAGCCTGCCGGGGAATTTGCAGGCTAACCTCACGAAGCGCCTCATGCTTAGCGTACCTCTTACTTATCTGTTCCGCCTCAAGTATATTCATACATATATGACTCTTAAAGTATTTAACTGTAAATATATCCTAGTCGTAACGGGAAGCCAACAAAAGAGGGCGTAATTACTGATTACGCCCTCCTATTTTTATAGACAAAATTAACTAATCAATTACTCATTCATTCTGAAGATGACATTACCCATAGCGACATCAATGTCAAAACTGATAAGGTTCTTCGCATTCTCATCATAACTTTGATTGACATATACATTAGGTTCAATCTCTTCAAACTGTTTAAGCATCTTAATACGACATAGAGGAGAGTTATTTATATAAACAATCAAAGGAATATCCGGGTCGTCCAGCAATACGATCATACTGCCGGCTCCCACGCTGGCTTTGATGTTACTTTTCTCGGCTATCTGCTCACTAAAGTGCACCATCAATCTGCCGAAGCCTACATCGGCTACTACTTCCCTTGCACGGGACAGGTTAATTTGGTCAAGTTCCAGGACCCCCATGTCTACTTTAGCATAAAAAGTGTCCATAGGTATACGGTTAGACACATTGTCAAAATAGCCTACTTTGACATCGGCACTTCCGGTACTTATTTTAAAATTCTCAACCGAAAGGCCGGATAAGTCTACTGAAGAGTTACCCATGCCATAATGTAAATCCAGGTCAAAAGGTATTCCCCGTGACAGATAAACATGCCAGGGCTTATCAGATCCATCATTTAGCTGTTTAAACACCCTGCTGGAAATACTTGATGTGAAGTTCTCCGTTGGGTCCTCAAACTTTAACTTTACAAGGTGTTCGTTATTACTAACCTTATTGAAAACAATTGGGTTGAAATCCTGATTTTCGGGATAGCCATAGATACTTACCGCACGCATATTATACGTAGAATTGATGCGGCAGGAAACAGATGGCGCATTCATCTCCAACCTTACAACCTGCTGTTCATCCACTGGCAATACATGATAATGCTGCTTCGTCTGGGCCTGCCCTCCTGCTACTGTCAGTATTGTACTTGTGATCAATACTAATAAAACTTTCATGTGTTTGAATACGAAAACATCTTCAATCAGGTTGCTCCTGACACGTAACTAATAAAAAAAGCAATGCCGTAAGACATTGCTTGATAAGGAGTTGATGAAAAAGTCTGTCTGGTTTTCTTAGAAAAATTCTTTCATTCGCTCAAAGAAGCTTTTGTCAGATTTTCCCGGATTAGGCTTAAAGTTAGGTGAATCTCTAAGCTCATTCAGCATTTTTCTTTCGTTATCGCTCACAGACTTTGGTGTCCATACATTTACATGAATGAGTTGATCACCTTGTCCATAGCCGTTTATCTCTTTGATACCTTTACCCCTAAGCCTTAAGATTTTACCACTTTGAGTACCAGGGTCAATTTTAATCTTTACGCTTCCATCTATGGTTGGTACTTCAACGTTAGTACCTAATGTAACATCTACGAAGCTGAGGTGGAGATCATATATTACGTTGGATCCGTCTCTTTTCAGGTACTCATCTTCAGCCTCTTCAATCACAATGAGCAGGTCTCCGGGCACCCCACCACGCTTAGGCATATTGCCTTTGCCTGCCATAGAAAGCTGCATGCCTTCGCCTACACCTTCAGGGATTTTTACAGGGATTACTTCTTCCTTCAATATGCGTCCTTCACCATGACAATTGTCGCATCTTTCGTCAATGGTTTTTCCTTCTCCTCCACATGTGGGGCAGGTATTGGCGGAAACCATCTGTCCTAACATGGTATTGACAACCTTTCTCACCTGTCCGGTACCGTTACACGTATGGCAGGTGGTGACTGCCGTACCGTTTTTAGCGCCATTACCGTTACATACATCGCAGGCGACATAGCGCTTCACTTTTATTTTCTTCTCAACGCCAAGAGCAACTTCCTGAAGCGTTAATTTAAGCTTTATGCGTAGGTTTGAGCCTTTACGCTGGCGCTGTCCACGCCCTCCACCGCCGCCACCGAAGAAGCTTTCAAAGGCTGAGCCACCGAAGATATCTCCAAATTGTGAGAAAATATCATCCATGTTCATGCCTCCGCCACCACCGGCGCCGCTACCGACACCCTGATGACCAAAGCGGTCGTAACGTGCCCTCTTGTCAGGGTCACGTAACACCTCATAGGCTTCCGCTGCCTCTTTGAATTTGTCTTCTGCTTCCGGGTTATCAGGATTTTTGTCCGGATGAAATTTAATAGCTGTTTTCCGATAAGCCTTCTTTATTTCATCCTGGGACGCATCCCGAGAAAGCCCTAATATTTCGTAATAGTCTCTTTTTGCCATAAAGCTTTATTGTCCGATTACAACTTTAGCATAGCGCAACACCTTTTCTCCCAAAAAGTATCCCTTCTCTACTACATCCACAATCTTACCTTTCAGCTTATCTTCGGGAGCAGGGGTTTGAGCTACTGCTTCGTGAAAGTCACTGTCAAAATCACTGCCGGGTCCTACTTCCATAGGTTTGAGGGCCTTTTGTGTCAGGACTTTATGAAATTTTTGACTGACCAGACTGATCCCTTCATACATAGGAGCCACTTCTTCTTTGTTTTCAAAGATCTGAAGCGAGCGTTCAAGGTCATCTACTACCGTTAGTAAGTCCAGAATAAGTTCTTCATTGGCAGTTTTTACCAAGTCTAACCTTTCCTTAGAAGTACGTTTACGGTAATTCTCAAACTCCGCATATAGTCGGAGATACTTATCTTTGGCGGCAGATACTTCCTCTTCCAACTTTTGAATAGTATCGTCTTGCGCTGTCGTATCGTCAGCCTCTACATTTTGGTCAGAAGCTTTGTCAGCCTCTTCTTGTATTGAGTCTGTATTATCTTTCTCCATATTGGGTTGCTCTTTCATACTCTCTTCAGCAGTTACTTCAGTATATTGCTTGTTTTCTTCTGATTCGTTATGAGCCATAACTATAATTATTTTATCAATAGTTAATTTTCGCTTAAGAAGTTCAACTATTTTGCCAATGGCGAAAGAAGTGACAAGATGACAGGCTACTAACTATTGTAATGTTTGCCACAATAGATCTTTGAGCTGACTAATGTTCTTCTCTGCTACTGCTGAAATAAATATATAGGGAATATCAATCGTGATTTCCGCTTTCATTTCCCGGGTAAGTTCGTCATCCAGCAGGTCGGACTTGGTAATCGCTAACAGGCGTTTTTTATCCAGCATTTCAGGGTTGTAACGTTCCAGCTCACCCAAAAGCGTATCATACTCCTGGTTGATGTCTTTGCTGTCAGCCGGAATCATAAAAAGAAGAACAGCGTTTCGCTCAATATGCCTCAGGAAGCGAGTTCCCAGCCCTTTACCTTCAGCCGCCCCTTCAATAATTCCGGGAATATCAGCGACTACAAATGACTTGTACTGTCTGTATTCCACCACACCCAGGTTAGGCGTAAGGGTAGTAAAAGGATAGTCAGCAATTTCAGGACGAGCTGCGGAGATCACAGAAAGCAAGGTGGATTTTCCGGCATTAGGAAAGCCAATCAGCCCGACATCAGCCAGCACTTTTAGCTCCAGTATGAACCACTCTTCTTTACCAGGCTCACCCGGTTGGGCAAAGCGAGGGGTTTGAAAAGTGGAGGTTTTGAAGTGATCGTTTCCTAAGCCTCCCCGTCCTCCTTCCAGCAGTACGAATTCCTGTCCATCCTCAGTTATTTCTCCTACAACTTCTCCACTATCAGCATGCTTTGCCAGTGTACCAAGCGGAACATCCAGGATCACATCTTCACCCTGGGCACCGGACTTCCTGCCTCCCCCTCCATTCTCACCTCTCTCGGCAATTACATGCTTTTGGTATTTGAGGTGGAGTAATGTCCAGTGCTGGGCATTGCCCCGCAGAATGATATGCCCTCCTCTTCCGCCATCACCTCCATCCGGCCCTCCTTTAGGGACAAACTTCTCTCGCCTGAGATGGGCAGAGCCAGCTCCTCCTTTGCCCGAGCGGGCACAGAATTTTACGTAATCAATAAAGTTGGATGATGCCAAAGCAGGAGGTATTTGTAGGTAATAAACTATTTATTTAAGGCTAGGCGTGCTGTAAAAGTTCATCGTCAAGCTAAGCCTACACCTTTCTGCTATCTATTGCGCTGGAGATGCGCTGGAAAATATCATCAATCGCACCTACACCGTTTACTTTGGCAAGCTTATCCTGCTTGTCGTAATAATTAGCTACTGGCAAGGTTTCTTGCTTATATACATTCAGGCGAGTTTCAATTTTAGCACGATCCTGGTCATCAGTTCTGCCTGAAGTTTTCCCCCTCTCCAACAGCCGGTTGATCAGTTCTTCATCCGGTACTTCCAGCATAACGGTAGCAATTATGGGCATATCTTTGCTTTGCAGTAATTTGTCTAACGCCTCAGCCTGAGGAATGGTACGGGGAAAGCCATCAAATATGATTCCTGATGCATCGTGATTTTCCTGAAGTTTAACGTCAACCATATCTACTACCAGTTGATCGGGCACAAGCTTACCCTCATCCATGTAGCTTTTGGCTTTTTGCCCCAGCTTTGTTCCCTCTCCCAGGTGTTTTCTGAAAAGGTCCCCAGTAGAGATGTGCAGTAAATTATAATGTTTTATCAGTTTTTCGCTTTGTGTTCCTTTCCCGGCTCCGGGAGGGCCAAAAAGTACGATATTAAGCATGGCGATGTTGTTTTAATGAAATAATTCAGTGATTGCCGTGATAAGCTGGCAAATATAAACGCTAGATGATACTAATAATAATATTATTGTAAAATACAGCAAAGAGGCTACTCTGCCAGACGGTAAATTTCTTTATATTGTCTTCCAAACCCCTCATAATCAAGACCGTAGCCTACTACAAACTTATTAGGAATCTCAATCCCTTTGTATTTTAAATCGACTGGTGTCTGTAAGGCATCAGGTTTAAAAAGTAAACTAGCGATATTGATGCTGGCAGGGCTTTTTTCCTCAAGTACTTTGATAAGGTGCTGTACGGTAAAACCAGTATCTACAATATCTTCAAGAAGAATAACGTCTTTGCCTTCCAGTGAAGTGTCCAGCCCAAAAAGTTGTTTCACCTGTCCGCTACTTTGTGTTCCCTGGTAGGATTTTACTTTCACGAAGCTTACTTCCACTTCTATTTCCAGACATTTTACCAGATCGGAAGCAAACATAAAAGCTCCATTGAGTACAGCTACCAGTATAGGCTTTCGTCCGGCATAGTCTTGATTGATTGCCTGAGCTATCCTACGAATGGTTTCCTGTATCTTATCTTCTTCTATAAAGGGGACAAAGGATTTATCGTTTATTTTCATATTACAAACTTAGCATCAGGTAGTGGTAAATGTCTAAATAACTTTGAATATCTTTTTTGTGCACCTTCTCATGTGGCGTATGAGCATTGGCAATCGGAACCCCAACAAAGCACCAGTTCAGCGGATAAGGTGACATTTGAATTTCCCGACCATCGCTGGAGCCTTCTCCTTCCACTTCCAATTGAAAGGGTACTTCAGACTCTTCAGTCAGCTTTATGATTTTATTTACAAATGGACGGCGGGGAATGTTTCGGTCTCTTAGAGATATTACTGCCCCTTCTCCGTGTTTTACTCCCTCCGTGACCCAGGTTATGTCAGCGACAAGGCATTGGCTTACTGGATGATGCTTCATGATATAGTCCAGCAAAAAGGGCACTGAGCCTCCTCCTTGCTCCTCCCAGCAACTGAACACAATCAGCCCATTTTCTAATGTTTCTGCCAGTTTCAGCATATTATAAATTCCTAAGCGGTTGTCCAGGTAGCAGGAGGTGATGTATTTTTTTTTCTCCTTGAAGTCACATTCAAATACCAGATTGGTACCGCTGGCAATACCCCGCCCAAACTTATAGTGGAGTTTTTTCTTTTTGTCTTTTTTTTGCTGTTGAACTTTGAGCTCACAGATTACCGGGCCCAGCTCGTCTTCACCTACCAGCTTATAGCCATCTTTTACTTCAGGGCTCCCTATGGGTACGAGTTGATCCTGATAGCGGACGGTAAAGCCGACAGAATCCATATGGGTGAAGATAGCGGTACGAGGCTTCCCAAAGCGTAGCATCAGGCAGTCCTGTAGCTGCTCTCCGGCAATGATCTCTGGTTTTACTTTCCAGTTAGCCATTTCTTTTTTGACATAACTGATGATGAATTCTTTCATCTTACCCTCATCACCGGAAGGAGCAAAGACTTCACAGAGCTCCTTTAATAGATTAGTGTCCATGACTTAAATAAAAAGCCCGGCTAATGAATGGCCGGGCAAGCAATATTATTTTTGATAAAATTAACTTAAGCTTTGTACGTCACTTTCGCGATTTGTTTATCAATCATGTACTGACCTGCACCTTCTTCTCCAATGACTTCAAAAAGCTCCAGACAACGACGAGCAATGTATTCTTCTTCTATTTGCTCGTTTAGGAACCAGGCCAGGAAGTTGAAAGTAGTAAAGTCATGAAGTTTTTGACACTTGGCCGCAATCCTGTTGAATGATTGGGTCACAGCGATTTCTTGCTGCAAAGCTTCTTCAAAAATACCCCTGAAAGAATCAAATTCAGTAGAAATATCTGAAATTTCAGGAGATAAAGCTGCCCCTCCCAGGTCGTTTACATATTTGAAAATTTTCATCATGTGCTCTCTTTCTTCTTCAGCCTGCCTGTATAGAAAGTCAGCACTATTGTCAAAGCCATGTCTGTCACACCAGGAAGCCATAGAAAGGTAAGTAGCAGAAGACTTGGCTTCCATCTTAATCTGTTCGTTAAGTAAGCCTTCCACTTCCTCGGTAAGAGATGTTTTTAACCTTAGTAAATCTTTCATGAATGTATTTTTTTGATATCTGAATTACTCATTATACTAATAAATATCGGAGATAGTTACAGAAAATGCTACCCAGAATATCAATTCGGAAAGGTTCTAAACAGTATGGTTTAGGTAAGGACAGGGGAATAAATACGCTCCTGTAAAATACTATTGAGCTCCAGCATGACACGAGCTCCCGCGAACAGCTCTTTTAAGCCTAATAGCTCAGTGACTGAAAGTACGAAACATCGGTCGCAGCCATGAGGAGAAAGGACTTCCACATCAGCCGCCGAGCTTACATTCTCGAGCATTGCAGGTATATTGATTTTGTCTAAGCTTTTCTTCAGACAAAAAAAACAGGGTACAGACAGTGATGAACTGTACCCTCCATATTCTAAAATGAAGCAACCCTTTCTATCATCCTGATAAATACAGCCGCTTCCATTACTAAATACTATTCTGACTCCTGACATGCAGCAAAATTAGTCTTATTTATAATAAATACAAATAAGAAAAAAGATTTACTGTTAAATAATAAAATAAATCAGTCCTATAGGCATCAGAACGGCAGATCATCCTCGTCCCCTCCCTCATCCGCAAAGGGCAAGTTGTCAGTAGATGATGCTTCGTGCGTAGGTGCAGAAGGGGTGCCTGACTCCTTTTGCATCCGCCAGGCCTGCAATGAGTTGAAGTATTTGGTCTCTCCCTGCCGATCAGTCCACTTACGTCCTTTCAGATTAAAGGAGACGGTTACTTCATCGCCCACCTTGTACTCATCGAGCATGCCACAACGGTCTTGTATGGCCTCAAACTTAATAAATTCCGGATACTGCGGATTATCTGCATACTCAAGTACAAACTCTCTTTTCTGAAAGCGATCACTGATCTGAGTGGTGTCAAAAATTTCAATTAGCTTTCCTTTAACTTCCATATTCTACTTTTAAGTATGATTGTAACATTTTTCCCCAAGCTGCATAACTACGATCAGAGCAATGCGGGGATTTTCCATACAAAGGTAAAAAACAGAAAAGAAGGAAGGGGTGAGCTTGGTAAGTTTTTTACAATAAATTATAAAGTTGAGTGTTTTTTATGGGAGGAAGTTTGTGGAATTGTAGTGATGGGTGTGCTATGCAGCAATTATACGATTAGTGATTCCTCTGAATCATTTCAGGTTCAGTTTTTGTACAGTCATTACTATCTTTAAGCCGCGGATACATTTCGCCAGTAAATCATTTGTATTATTTCAAAATCCATCAGTAAATATGGCTATAGACTTTATCATAGCGTCTTTCGTATTGGCATTTGGTACCGTACTGGTCATTATCAATGCATTGAAGAACCGTCAGTCCAACCAGTCAAATAATGACGGAGGACTACCTATTGAATTTGACTTTCCTGAATTGGACCTGCCTCCGGGAGTGACTCTTCCTGTTAACGGCCCTAGCGTGGAAGAGCGAGAGAAAGTAGGAGCACATTAAAAAAAGAAACCCCCTGCTCAGATCAGTGAAGTGAGCAGGGGGTTTTTATGAAGGTACTTTCAATCAAGAATAAACTTCTTCAGCGTTTTTATGCAAATCGGGATAGGCTCTCATTTTGTGTTCACCAATATCCAATCCTTCTGTTTCTTCTTCTTTGGAAACCCTTATGCCGATCGTAGCTTTTAGCACGTAGAAAATCAGTAGTGAAGTGGCTAAGCAGAATACTCCTACAGACACAATACCGATCAATTGGCTAATGATTTGAGCGCCACTGGCTAGTGCTCCAAATAGGCCAACCGCCAGCGTACCCCAAACGCCACATACCAGGTGCACAGAAATAGCTCCAACAGGGTCATCAATTCGCATACGATCAAAAAACACAACGGCACAAACCACCAAGGCACCAGCGACAAGCCCGATAATAATCGCATCAGTTATTCCCATCTGGTCAGCGCCGGCAGTAATACCGACCAGACCACCAAGAATACCGTTGAGCACCATGGTCAGGTCATTTGACTTTACAACAATAACTGCTGTGATGAAAGCTCCTAAAGCACCGGCGGCGGCGGCCAGCGTAGTAGTAACAAATACCAGAGAGACCAGCCCGGGATCAGCACTTAATACAGACCCACCGTTAAAACCGTACCATCCAAACCAAAGCAGGAATACACCCACAGTAGCAAAAGGCATACTGTGACCAGGAATGGGACGAATTTTTCCATCAATATATTTTCCACGACGTGCTCCAAGTAACATTACACCTGCCAATGCAGCCCATCCCCCTACGGAGTGAACAATAGTGGAACCAGCAAAATCATAGAAAGGGGTTTCCAGGGCATCAAGAAAACCGCCACCCCATTTCCACATACCCACGATAGGGTAGCAGAGACCAACATATAACAGGGTGAAGACTAAGAAGCTGTTAAGCTTAATTCTTTCTGCAACAGCACCTGATACTATGGTAGCGGCAGTAGCAGCAAACATGGCCTGGAATAGAAAATCAGTATAATAGGTATAAGCTTCATTATAGCCTCCGTCATTGGCTCCTTCTGGAAGGGTAAGGCCAAATCCGGCAAAACCAAAAAAGCTGCCGGCAAAATCACTGCCGGGATACATGATGTTGAAGCCCCAGAGCGCATAGGTAAGAAGGCCTATAGGGAGGATCGTGGCATTTTTAAAAAGAATATTGACAGTGTTTTTAGATTGAGTCAGACCAGTTTCAAGCGTGGCAAATCCCAGATGCATGATAAAAACCAGGATGGTAGCCATCATCATCCATAGATTGTTTGTTGTAAATAGTACTTCCATAATGTCTTTTGAATTTAAACTTTGCTTAAGTGATTGGATTATTTAATTCAATGCTTCGTTACCTTTTTCTCCGTTGCGAATGCGGTATACTTCATCTACATGGGTCACGAAAATTTTACCGTCTCCTACCTTTCCGGTACGTCCCACATTAAGAATAGTATCTACAGCTTTCTGGAGAAATCCATCCGAAACAATGATCTCAAGCTTAGTACGAGGTATGTATCCTACATCATAAGTAGCACCGCGGTAGGTTTGGTATTCCTTTTCTAAGCCATGACCTTTTATATCATAAAAGGAGAGAAAAGTAATCCCTACTGCTGCCAGCGCTTCTACAACCTCTTCAAATTTGGAAGTCCGAATGATGGCTTCAATTTTTTTCATAAATAATGGTTTTTGATAGGCATGAAAAACAAATAAACAAGGGAAAAGTGACTAAAAATCCGTATTTAATACTGTAAAATAAGACAAATTCAGATTTTCGTCGCTAATAAAGCTATAAATTTTGTAAATAAAAAGAATTGCAAAAAAATAAGCCAATCAAAACCAAATGCTCAAAATTGAACGCCAAAAAATTTATTTAATGAAAAATTAAGTCATTTTATTTGAAGATTCACAATTAGCCAAAATATGCTTTTGTATCCTCAAAAGAAAGAGGTGAAAAACAAAATATTATTCTGTTTTTAATGACTAGTTTACAGCTATTGATGACTATCCTTGTGATAATATTGATGAAATATTTGTTCGGTAGGCATTTATCGCAGGGATCACAGAAGCGACTATTCCAATCAGTAAGCTCCCGATCAACACCAAATATTCTTCGGATATAGGTCTGAAGGCGGAAAGTCCTATTTGACTGGACTGTGTAAAAAGTTTTCCCAGGACAGCGATAGTGATATGGCCTAATAACAATCCCAGAATACTCCCTAATAAGGTGATAATGAGTCCTTCAAGGATGACATGAACAAAGAGCTTAGTCTTACTGGCACCCAGCGACCGCATGATCGCCAGATCGTACTTCCTTTCTTTCAGCGCGTTGTAGAGGGCTATAAAAATGCTGAGCCCCGCAATTATGATAATGACATATGCAAATGCCTGTAACAAATCCACGCCAATGCCTACCAGTGAAAACAAACGTGCAGTCTCAAAAGGAGGAGAAGCTGCCTGCATATTACTGCGCTCATTGATGTAGCGTGGCAACTGTACAGCTGCCATAGGCGAACGATATTGCACCAATAAAGAAGTGATTTGGTCATCGGAATCTCCCAAGGGCAAGCCCTGTGTGGCAATAGAGTCATAAGCATGTGTATGAGCGGAATCCGCATCAGGGTGATCGTGTTCCTCTTCTTCATGAGTACTGCTATCACTGGCAGCTGGTTCATGGCTGGCATGGGTTTCCCATACACTTTCAACCGCTGTGAGTATCAGGTTATCAACCACAGTTCGGGTAGGAGCGAGGATGCCGACCACTCGATAGGGTTTTTCATCATGCACATTGATATTATCATCTGCCAACCCATGGCTGCTGCTAAATGTATCTCCTGCCTGCAAACCAAGATCCTGGGCAGCCTGCGCGCCTACAGCGACCTCCATCACTTCAGTCCAGAGCCTACCTTTGGTTATTTCCGCATTGTAAAGCTTCAGGTATTCATAAGTAGTACCCACAATTCTGCTTCCCTGATAACTGTCTCCTAAAGCCATAGGGATGGTGTTGCGTATGAGCCGGTTACGTGAAAGGTTCTTGGCTTCCTGAAGTGAGATGTTTCCGGTAGGATAATCAATATGAAATACGCTGGAAAGAATAATCTGTAAAGGGCTGCCTTTGGCACCTACCACCAGATCTATTCCTTTGCTGTTTTGCGTCAGTGACTCTTCCATCTGACGACTGAGCAAAAGCAGAACGGTAATAATTGCTATGCCCAAACTGAGCAGCAGGATATTGAGTGTAGTATTTAACGGTTTGGTCTTGATATAGCTCCAGCTAAGTAGCAGTAAGTTCATATTAGCGCATTATGTAGTGCTTGTTAATAATATCTTTTACACGCTTGTCGTGGGTGGCAATGACAAGGGTGGCCTGATAAGCCTGGGCCTGTTCTCGCAGGATGGATAAGACCTTTTCACAGTTTTCATCGTCCAGGCTGGAGGTAGGTTCATCAGCCAGGATGACTTTTGGCGTATTGAGTACGGAGCGGGCAATGGAGGCTCTCTGGGCTTCTCCCTGGCTTAAAGTGTGTACCAGGGCTTTTTTGCGGTGTGCCAGTCCAAGCGTCTCAATTACCGAATTTACACGTTGACGATCTTGTTTTAAGCCTGCCATGTACTGAGCCAGAAGTAAGTTTTGTTCCAGGCTAAGCGAATTTAAGAGGTGGGGTTTTTGAAATACCAATCCAATATTCCTGCCTCTGTACTTATCAAGATTGGTTTTTTGTAAACGGTCCAGGTTTTCTTCCCCAACTTTTATTTTACCCTGACTAGGTTTCAGGAGCCCGGCGAGAAGGTGAAGCAAAGTGGTTTTGCCACTTCCTGAAGAGCCGAGAATCAGTGCATGCTCTCCCTGCGCTACCTGCCAATCGGGAAAATGAATAGGATGAGAATGAGCATTATACTGAAAAGTAAGCTGCTGAATACTGATCATAGTGCGGCCTGATTAAAAAAAACTGCCTCAAGTTATGCGCCAACCTGAGGCAATACAAATATTAAAGCGCATTTTATTGAGTTAGCTTACAAATTTCTTAGCACTCTGCCTAAAATCATAGAAAAAACATCAGTATAGGCATTGGTTTGCAGAAATATCTTCTTTTGCTTATCACGTATCAGCATAAGCCCGTTAGGATATACCACAAAATTTTTGATAACGCTGAGCTTGACAGACTTCTCATTTTCTTTCTCTTTTTCTCTGAGAATGATCCTTTGGCTGCTGATGTAAGCCTTTCCCGATACTATGGACTTCCATTGCTCTTCTTCAGCTGTAAAGGGAGAGGTATGCTCCGGATGCCAGTAATTGCTGTTTGACAGTTTTATCTTCAGGGAGCTCGCGGAAGTGGTGGCGTCTTCTTTTTCGCTCTTTCGTTCTTCATATGACTGTACATCAGTCAGAAAGTAGGCATATTCTTCAGCTTTTAATTTGATAGGAACATATATACTGGGAAGCTCACCATTTTCAATTTGCCAGAACAGGCGGTACTTGGCAAGCTCAGCCTGAGTGGCAGTATCCAATTGAGGTTCAATGCCTAAATTATCAATCAGGGCCTTAAGCTCCTTTTCTTCATCAGGAGACAAACGCTTTTCTTCAATAGCTCCTTTAACAAACCTGATGATAATACTTTGCGCTTTATGTTGGTAGATAGAATCTACCCAGGATTGCGGGAGTTGTAATTTGTTTTGCAGTTGCTTGAGAAACTGAAGTTCTTTTGCGTCCAGCCGGTTATCCTCAAGTGCCGCATCAAGCTCACGTTCGTACACTTCCTGACAGATCTGATGGTTAGCGATCTCTACTGCTTTGTCCGTAAGGCCGAGTAG
Source organism: Catalinimonas alkaloidigena (assembly GCF_029504655.1). Lineage (NCBI taxonomy): Bacteria > Pseudomonadati > Bacteroidota > Cytophagia > Cytophagales > Catalimonadaceae > Catalinimonas > Catalinimonas alkaloidigena. The sequence goes on along the minus strand of NZ_JAQFIL010000001.1, from coordinate 4,444,800 downwards.
CTTTTTCAGGTGTCTTAGGCGGGTAATTTCTTCGCTATCCAGATGATTATCATCAAAGCAGAAGCGCAGGTACTTCTTGTACAATTCACGCATAGAACCATCATCAAAATCAGTATAGAGATTAAGATCATACTTATCCATAATCTCCTGAATATCGTCAGCCCTAACATCCATTACCGCTTTTTCCGAAAGTAGGTTATTGATCTCAATGACGGCATTCTTCTCTACTTTCTGGCCTTTCAGTTTTCCCCAAAGGGATACTGTTTCTAGTTCCGATTTGTAAAATGCTTGTTCTTTTTCCATTTTCTTAGTCCCATATAACCTAAATGAACCCTTAAAAAAATAAGTATAGGTGTGCTTAAATTAAGCATTTTTATGGATTAGTAGACCTACCTATGCTATAAATGATAGAAAAAATTTGCTTTGTTATATCTGATGTTATCTATGCTTAAACAAGACATGGCTCCATATTATTATTTTTATACTGACCAATCAGGAAAGCGCTAATTTGTAGCGATGAAAAGACTAAGGTAAATATTGATTTGTTTTGAATTACTTTTATAGTATTACCGGAAAGAAAATTTGATCATGGCAAAAAATAAGATAGTCATTTTAGGAGCGGGAATCACAGGCTTGACCACCGCATATTGGCTGAGAAAGGCAGGCATAGAAGTAGAGATAGTAGAAGCCCGGTCCGAAGCAGGCGGTTCCATGCAGTCTGAGCGAAAAGATGGGTTTTTAATTGATTATGGCCCTACTAGTGGTTTGGATACTACACCTCTCATTGGTCGCCTTGTAGAAGAATTGGGCTTACAGCCCCAGTTGATTTTTGCTAATCAGGAAGCCAAGAAACGTTACATCCTCAAAAACAAACGACTGATATCCCTTCCTACCGGTCCACTGTCGTTTTTGGGTACCGATCTGTTTCCTGCTTCAGCCAAACTACGCTTACTGAAAGAACCTTTTGTAAAGAAAACAGATCCTACAGAAGACATCAGTATTGCTGATTTTGTCAGGCATAGGTTGGGAGAAGAATTTTTAACCAATGCGGTTGATCCTTTTATCTCCGGCATTTATGCGGGAAATCCTGAAAAGCTCAGTGTCAAATCAGCCATGCCCAGGTTGTACGCATTGGAAGAAAAGTACGGAAGTCTGATCAAAGGGGCGATCGCAGGGGCGAGGGAGAGAAAAAAAAGCGGCGAAACGTCTAAGCAAAGTGCCCAACAGTTTTCATTTAAAGAAGGGATGCAGACCTTGCCACGGGCGCTGGCAGCTAGCATGAATGACAGTATACAGTATGACAGTGTGGTGGAAAAAATTGAGCAGAATGAAAAAGGCTTTCGCTTAAATATCAAGCAAAACAATGAGGTAAGGGTATTAGAATCAGAGTTTGTATTATCTACTATTCCTGCCCACCGTTTGTCCAAGACGATTCAAATGATGGACGAGTCTCTCGCTCAGCATCTGGAAGCAATACATTATCCCCCGGTAATGGTGCTTTACCTGGCTTTTCGCCGTTCTGCCATACGACAGCCTCTGGATGGCTTTGGCTTTTTGATCCCGGGGCAGGAGAGAAGACCGTTTCTCGGTGCGATCTGGAGTTCAGTCATATTTGAAAATCGGGCTGAGGATGAATATGCTACCTTCACACTTTTTGTGGGGGGGGCACGTAAGCCTGATTTGCTTAAAGATGATCTGGAAGCCAAGAAAAAAGAAGTGATTAAAGAGTTTAAGCAGCTGATGATGATTGCTGAGCCTGATGATCCGGTTTTGATGGAGAGCAAAGTGTGGCCCAGAGCGATTCCTCAATATAACATAGGCCATGCATTGCATGAGGCTTATTTTCAGCAGTTTGAAGAGACACATCCCGGCTTCTTTATAGGAGGTAACTTTCGTGGAGGTATATCAGTGAGTGATTGTATCAAAAGTTCAGATAGGCTTAGTCAGCAGATTCTGGAATTTGTCAGGAACCGGAGCTGAAATTCATCAGCATACGATTCCTCACCAATAAGTGCTTTCAGGAAATATCCGGTGAATGAATCCTATGCTGAATGGGTAGTGCTTAGCCATGCTGCTGCATCTGCTGTAAAACCTGTTGGAACTTACTTTCAAAAAGAGAAGAGATAAAGTTTCTGTCTTCTGAAGAAAGTCTTACGATTCCATGCGTGTTTTTCTCAGCCTGTTCGGGTGTTTTGATTCCCGGAATCACAGTAGACACCTCTTCAAAACTTAGGATAAAACTCATGCTTAGCTCAGTCTTGCTGACACCGTACTTCTCACATAGCGGCCATACTTCTTCCAATGCGTCCAGTGAAGTTTCCAGAATCTCAGGAGTCAGGCGAAAGTGGCGATGGTCATTGGTCTCAAAGCGAGTTGCTTTAGAAAATTTACCGGTCAGCAGGCCAAACTGAAGCGGCATACGGGCAATAATTCCCATTCCCTGTTGTTTCGCTTTTTCAAAAATACGGACTGCCTGTTGGTTAATCATATTAAAAACCAACTGAAACCCACTACCGATTTGGTTTTCCAACATGTATTCAGCTTCAGGCTCAGGAGCATAAGTATTTAGGCTCAGGCCCCAGTAGCGAATTTTTCCTTCCTGTTTCAATTGCTCCAAGGCTTGCAGGCATTCACCTTGCTCCAGGTCAGCTTTTTTGGCGCTATGTAATTGGTAATAGTCAATAGTATCTCGCTTGAGCCGTCGGAGGCTATCTTCGCAGGCTTTCAGGATGTATTGCCTGGAATAATCTACAAATATGGATTGGTCGTTGGCCAAACGATGACCTACTTTGCTGGCCACGATAATATCCTGGCGGTTACCGAATACATTTCCTATCAACTCCTCAGAATGGCCTAAGCCATAAAAGTCAGCCGTATCATAAAAGTTGATACCCAGTTCAAAAGCTTTTTGCAGTGCTTTAACAGAAGTCTCATCCTGCACATCGCCCCAGCCGATAGGAATATCACCAGCCATAGCCGGTCCACCGATGCCCCAGGCACCAAAACCTACCTCACTCACTTTTAAGTCTGTATTTCCAAAAGTTCTGTATTCCATGAAAAAAATAGTTTTAAAGATTAAAAAATTCGCTTTCAAGATACAACAATGTGAGGCAGCTTTACAAAGCCGTCATCTTTCTTACTACCTGTCCATAGGACTGACTTACATGTATTTTCTTGTTTTTTTGGTCTTCCAGGGTGATGGTATGCTTGCCCTCTTTTCCTCTCTCTATGCTTTGCACGTAATCTTCATTGATGATAGAAGAACGGTGTACGCGTACAAACTGAGGGGGAAGTTTTTCTTCTAATGCGGACAGCGTATGCTCCACCAGGTATTCTTTGGCTTCGTCTGTGTAGGCATAGACATAATTATTACGTGCATAGAAAGAGGCAATTTTATCCAGTGAGAGCAGTAAAATTTTATCTCCTGATTGTACGGCGATCTTAAGAATAGACTGACTGGATTGTTGATCTAGCGTGATGGCCTGTTCGTTCTTTTGGGTTTGTAAATAGCGAAACCCAAAGTAAATAATGAATATGCCTAGCACAATAGGCATAGAGTTTATCAGAAACTGATAGATCATTGCATATAAAGCTATGGTATCTACACTTATTAATTCAAAGAATAAATGCAGGGGTAGCAAACTGGCGGCGATGATAATAAAAAGGCGGGTTCGTGTTATTTTCATGCTAGTAAATTACCGTTATGGTGCATTATTTTCAAGTATTACATGTGAAGCAGCACTTATCAAAGGTGAGTGGGTATCTATTCATGGTGAATAGTATTCAGGTTTATCGGGGGCAAAGATTAGCTAATAAATTTGTTCCAACATCTTATAGCATTCCAGGGTTACCCCATATGTTTGAATCTATAAAAACCTGGATAGAAACATTACAGCCGATTACACAAGCATTAGTAGCTACCGGCTTTACCTGGTTGATGACAGCACTGGGGGCCAGCCTTGTCTTCTTCTTCAAGCGCATCAATCAGAAATTTATGGATGGCATGCTGGGCTTTGCCGCAGGTGTCATGATCGCGGCCAGCTACTGGTCATTACTTGCCCCCGGCATTGAGATGGCCGAAAAACAAGGTGACGTAGCCAGTTGGGTTCCCGCTGCCGTAGGCTTTCTTTTAGGAGGGGCCTTTTTGTTTGGCATTGACAAAATATTGCCACACCTGCACCTGGGCTTCCCTACAGAAGAAGCTGAAGGAATGAAAACCCAATGGCACCGCAGCATTTTATTGGTATTGGCCATCACCTTACACAATATCCCGGAAGGTTTGGCGGTAGGCGTAGCCTTTGGCGCTATAGCTTCGGATGTATCCTCTACCGCGACCCTGGCTAGTGCCATGATATTGGGATTAGGTATCGGCATTCAAAATTTTCCGGAAGGTATTTCAGTTTCAGTGCCACTAAGACGAGAGGGGCTTAGCCGAAGGAAAAGCTTTTGGTACGGTCAGCTTTCCGGCTTGGTAGAGCCTATGGCCGGGGTGTTAGGTGCGGCTGCTGTCTTATTTTTTCGCCCAATCCTACCTTATGCCCTTTCTTTTGCGGCAGGAGCCATGATTTTTGTAGTGGTTGAGGAATTGATTCCTGAATCTCAGTACCATAAAAATACCGACATAGCGACTGTGGGGGTCATGCTTGGCTTTACCATTATGATGATTTTGGATGTTGCTTTGGGCTGATTTCAGCCGATCAGTAAAAAATGTTTGCCTTCCTGATAACCTTTTTGCTGGAGGTAATCTTTAATTTTCTCTCTTTGTCCGCGCTTGCTGACATAAGATAAAATAAAGTAACTACCCGGAACTGCTATATCCAGATAATGGATACAAGGTTTAGCAGTGGTTTTATCAGATATGATATCAATATAGGCGGTAATCTCTATGCCATTTTTTTCCAGAAGGCTTGCCCTTTGCCTGCTTTTCCGTCCGCCACCCCAGACTACTACTTTGGGATGGAAGGGATTGTATTTTTGTAACCACTTCACTAAGTATGCTGTTTTGATACGGTAAAAGGCCTCAGTCTTATAGCGTGCATCTTTACGGGTAAGCCTGTTTTCACTATCCCGCCAGTAAAGTAATACCTCAGGAAGTTTGTAGAATCGTACGCCTGCTTCCATCCAGCGGAGCCACAATTCAAAATCTTCAGGAAAACTGCCTTCACGATAACTATCCAATTGAGTAAGCAGGGACTTCCTGAACATCACAGTGGGATGAATAATAGGCGAATCTATAAAGCGGTTCAGAAACATGTCTTCGTGCGAAACCAGTGCATTAGCCCAATTTACATAAGTCATTATCCCCTCTGATTTCTCGCTTTCACCACAGCTGACCTGACAGGCTACTACATCAACCGAAGGGTTCTGTTTCAGATATTGGTATTGGCGCAGAAGTCTTTCAGGGTAAGCGATATCATCGGCATCCATACGGGCAATGTATTTACAAGTAGCTTGTGCCAGGCCGGTATGCAATGCATGGACTATGCCTACATGATATTCCGTGATATATCGTATGCGTTCATCTTTTTGGGCAAAATCTTTGGCAGTTGTAGTGCTTTGATCGGAAGAGTTGTTATCAATAAGTAGTAGTTCAAAATCAGTGTGTGTTTGGTGTAAAATGCTCTCAACTGACTCTCTCAGGGATAGCTCAGCATTTCTGAAAGGCAGTATGACAGATACTGAAGGTGCTAAAGTTGGCATAATACGAACATAAGTAGTAATACGGGGTATTTTCAAATAAAACAAGCTGAAAGATTTTGCCGGAGGATCAGGGTAGTCTTCAAGCCATTGCCTACCAGTTTGAGCTGACTTTGTCCTTTCAGTTAGTATTGTTTAATCATGGACTTTGTCTTTTGGCAGACACAATTTGCTCAAAAGCCTGGGAGTGCATCCGTTATCATAACAGTTTTAATCTTAAAAAAATATAATTTTTTCGTTTTATGGAGACTTTGAATAATGTGGATTTTTCTATCAGAACAGTAGATAATGCACCTGATGGCGCAAAATGTTTTTTAGAAGGCGCGGAGGAGCAGATGGGATTTGTGCCTAATATGTACGGCGTAATGGCCAATTCACCGGCTTAACTGGATACTTACCTACATGGATATAAATTGTTTCGTGGGAAAACAAACTTCTCAGCGGTAGAGCAGGAAGTCATATTGCTGTCTATCAGTTATGAAAATAGCTGTCACTATTGCATGGCTGCGCATAGCATCATTGCTGATACGATGTCTAAAGTACCGGAAGAAATAACCAATGCCATTAGAGATGGTAAAGTAATACAGGAAGATAAACTCAATGCATTGAGCAAATTTGCCCGTACCATGGTAGAAAAAAGAGGGTGGCCGGCAGAAGAAGATGTTTCGGCATTTTTAGATGCTGGTTATGAGCAGGACGATATTCTGAATATTGTATTGGCCATCAGTGTCAAAACTATCAGTAATTACAGTAACCATCTGGCTCAGACTCCGGTAGATAAAGCGTTTGCTTCCCGGGAGTGGAAAAAGTAATGGTTGATATATTTTAGTCTGAATAGTTTAGAAGCCTGAAGTGAAACATTTCAGGCTTCTTTTTTTTATCTGAAATTATAGCGCAGACCAAAATCTACCCCAAAGGCATTGGGCTGACTGCTAAAGTTGTTTCCGTTTTCAGTGAGTGCGCTGAGGGAAAAGTTATAGTTAGGGGATACCGATACAGCGTAGTTACTGGCTATCAAGTAGTTTACACCACCACTCACTACACCACTATAGTAAACCGGACGGTAAGGACTGTTCGTATTTGCGCTAATGTTTACAGTACTGAGCTGTCCACTCTCATCAGAAAGCCGGTTATTCAGGAAAAAATTAGCGGCCACACCTGAACTCAAGTTAAAATGTATACGCTCAAAGCCCAGATTATAACCCAGCTTAAGCGGAACGGATAGGAACGCGAAAGAATTAGTAAGCTCAAGCTCCTGTTGTGAAAATTGAGTTCGACGACTAAAGGCTGCTTCCGCCTGCGCATTGCTAGCCAGCAAAGGAATACGCTGACCCTGCGCGTAATCTTCAGCTATCCAGCTGGTTCGGGTGCTGGTATTCATGCGTCCGTAGTCCAGCCCACTTTCCAGGCTTATATGTTCGGTCAACATTACCCCTACATCTACGCCATAGGAAAGTGATAGCCGGGGCTTATTTTCCAGCCCACTGTTCGCAGGAGAACTACGCGTGCCCAGTGTACTGAAGCCCTGGTCAAGGTTATAAACATTATAATTCTCATCGGCGGCAGGACTGAGGCCATGGGCAAAAGCACTATTAGCCCCTGAGCTGAAATTAGGGTCAAAATAATTGGTCGCCAGATTCAGCCCGGCAAAGAATTCAGGCTTTTGCTTGGCACCCTTGTCATCTACGATTACCTGTGGCACGCTGTAGAGTCTGACAACATCTTTAGTCCAGTCACTGACTTCTATCTCAGTAAGCTCAGGCCCCATGGAAGATATTGAGGATAAAGCCAATACATTGCTCAAATCATGATGCCCAAAAGCACCTGGGGTGAGACGTGCGTTATCCTTATGGGTCAAGGCTAAGTTTTCAGGGGAGAGAGCCTGAGTTGGACCAGCGCCAATACCTTGTTTGTGACTCACAGAGATGTCCGCTTTAGCCTGCTCAGAGCTTTGCCCTGCCTCTTCCGTCTCATTCCTGTTTTCCTGTGCCAGTGAGTTGTTCAATGTGCTTTGCGACGCTCTATCAGGTAATTGTTGCTCATTAACATGCTCTGGCGCTTCATTATTATTTTCCAATGCCAAGCCATCATTAGCTTTCTGCTCGGGAGCCTGTCCCTGCTGCTGCGTTGCTGATTGATTAGCGAGTTCCTGCTCACTTTTGCCCATGTTATTTTGCAAGACATAGTAGCCCAGTGCAAGTAAACATACAATACAAGCAGCCGCTACAGCACGATAAAAAATAAAACCTTTACGGTACTTACCATTCTCCTGCATGGTAAGCTGATTATCAATATTCTTCCACAAATTAGCAGAGGGTAAGATTTCAGCATCTTCAAATGCGTCCCTCCACTGATCTTCAAAATCTGACCTTTTTTCCATATTAGCCATGTTTCACCTCCCCTGTTTCCGTAATCATGTCTTTGATCAATGATTTGGCGCGTGCATACTGTGATTTTGATGTGCCTTCACTGATGTTTAGCATTTCAGCAATTTCTTTGTGTTTGTAACCCTCAACAGCATACAGGTTAAATATTACCTGGCACCCCTGGGGTAACGACTGTAATATCTTCAGTAAGTCTTTGTAGTTATGGTTAGATATTGTTAGGTCATCATCACCGATATCATGCATATCTTCAATATCAAAATGTGGATAAAGATAAACGCTCTTACGATGGTAGTTTAAGGCTGTGTTGATGACAATACGCTTGATCCAGTAGCCTAGAGAAGATTCTTTGCGGAAAGACTCAATATTGTTGAAAACTTTAATAAATGCCTCCTGCAATATGTCTTCAGCATCTTCACGGCTTTTGCAATAGCGCATACATACGGAGAGCATCCGTCCGGAAAATTGATCATACAATTCTTTCTGCATTGCCCGTTCTCCTTTGATACATCCGGAGACAAGCGCTTTTTCATCATGCATGCTAAACTATAGTTCCAGGCTTAGGTTGATACTTTTGCTTTGTTGCTTATCTTTTCTTTAGACACTCAATGGGTAAAAAGGGTTGGAAAGCAGCCTGTAATTTAAGCGCTAATAGAGAGAGAATATAAAAAAGATTAGTGGGAAAGAGCGAGTCTGCCAAAAAAAAATGTACACTAAGGCTTTAGCGTCAAAGCACTTATGGGTTTTTATCAATCAGACTTATCAATGCTTCTTCTGTGATCGGTTTAATAATGTAGTCTGATACATCAGCATAATCTTTAACCTTGTTGACATCTTCAGGGTCTACAGACGAAGAAACCATATAAATAGTGATTTCTTTTGTTTTTGGTTTGATTTTCACAAACTCATCAAGAAACTGCCAACCGTCCATAACAGGCATATTGATATCTAATAGAATGACATCGGGTATTCCTTCTCCTTGTTCAATGACGGGCTTTAGGTATTTGATGGCTTCCTTACCGTTTTTGAAAACCAATGTGTTTTCACAGAAGTCTACTATTTTCATCAACTTCTTTACGCCATATACATAAATAGTATCGTCGTCAATGATGCACGCAAGCTTTATTTTTTTCATAGCAAAAATATATTCTAAAGGTTGTTCCAATATTAATAGTGCTTTCTACGCTTACTTTGCCCCCCATGGCTTCTATCTGGTTTTTTGTGATAAAAAGCCCTACGCCCCGGGCATCCTGATGCTCATGGAAGGTCTTATATAGGCCAAAAAGTTTTGCTCCGTACTTATCCAGATCTATTCCTCTGCCATTGTCGGCAATAGAAAGTATGAGATAATCATCTTGTTTTTCTGTCCAGATTTTTATGTGAGGTTTACGTTTAGGGTGCCTGTATTTCAGTGCGTTACTCAAAAAGTTTAACAGTACGCTGTCAAGATAAGCTGAGTTAAAGATGATTTCTGTCTCTTCATCTACGCTTACCACAATCTCTCCATCAGTTTTCCGTAAATCCGCACTCAGGGTATTGATCGTCTTGTCAAGAAAATGCTTCAGGTTCAGTGACTCTTTTTGTCCGTCAACATCCGTTTGAATACGCACCACTTCTGTCAGGTAGGTGATGGTTTCAGAAAGAGAAGAGGAAATACCGGTAATATTTTCCAGTAAAATCTTTTTCTCTTCCTCATCGGTTTCCATGCTCAGAAACTTCAGCATCATTTCCAGGTTGCCCGTATGTGACCTTAAGTTATGCGAAACAATATGCGCAAAATTGATAAGCCTGTCATTCTGTTCTTTTACAAGACTGACGGATTCTTCAAGTTGCTTATAGGCTTTTTTAAGCTCAGAAATATCTTGTATCTGTGAGACAAAATGTAAAGGATTACCCTCTCCGTCTTTTACCAGAGAAACAGCCAACAAACCCCAGACAATACCGCCGTTTTTATGAAAATACCGCTTCTCCATTTGGTAAGAGCTTATTTCATTGTCGAGCATTTGCTGTACGTAGCTGAGGTCAATATCAAGGTCATCAGGATGCGTGATATCCTGAAAGGTTTTTTGCAGTAATTCCTCTTCAGTGTAGCCAAGCATATCGCAGACTTGCTTGTTCACTTGTAACCACTTTCCTTCCGTTGAGACCAGTGCCATACCAATAGCTGCATGCGTAAAGGTTTGTCTAAACTGTTCCTCGCTTCGTGTTAGCTTGAGGGTTGATTTTTTTTGCTCATCGATATCCTGAAAAATACCATACAGCCTTCTGCACTTCATATTTTCAAAATCGGGAATTCCGATGGCCCTTACCCATATCAGGTTATTTTTAGCGGTAAGAATTTGAAGTTCAAGGTCAAAAGGAAGGCCCTCATTGATGGCTTTTTTTACCGCATCAGTAATTTTATCACGCTGCTCACCTTCCGGATAAAACAAGATGGCAGTTTCCATATCGGGCTGGTAATGCGCATCTACTTCATGAATTTTACGAGTTCCCTCATTCCATATAGGCCTGTTCTTCTTAAAGTCAATTTCCCAGGTTCCAATTTTAGCTACCTGATTGGCTTTGCCTAATAGGTATTTGTACTTTTCTAGTTGGGCCTCATTGTTTTTTCGTTCGGTAATTTCCTGATGAGAGCCAGCCATCCACAGAGGTTTACCATCTAGGGTCCAGCTAATTACTTTGCCTCTATCCAGGACCCACACCCAATGCCCATTTTTATGCAGCATTCTGCATTCACACTCGTAAAAATCTGTTTTGCCGACGAAGTGATCTTCCAGTAATTCTCCCGAGCGCTTTAGATCATCAGGATGAGTATGTTTAAGCCAGGTCTCAATGGATACAGGTTGAAGTTCCTCAAGGGTGTATCCAATGATTTCTGCCCAACGTTCATTGAAAATTGTGTCTCCTGTTTGAACGTTCCATTCCCACGTGCCGCTATTAGTACCTGCTAAAATACTCTGGAATCTATTATTCTGGGTTTTGAGTTTTTTTTCTGCTGCTTTTTGTAGGGTAATATCAATATAACAGCCAACCATTCTAACAGGCTTGTCATCTTCGTCCCACTCTATTACCCTTCCTGTGCAGACCACCCATACCGTTGAACCATTTTTATGCTTATATCTTACCTCGGACTTATAGGGAATTTTCCCCTTACTTTTTGTATGTCCATGGTAAATTTTTGATACACGCACCAAATCTTCAGGAAAAATAAGTGTTTCCCATGTCTCAGGGCTATTTGGTAACTCATGATCCTCGTAGCCAAGCATGGATTTAAATTGAGGACTCAGGTATTTGGTGTTTTCGGCGATATTCCAATCCCAATATCCTACAAGAGTGTTTTCTAAGATTACTTGCTCTATATTTTCCATAGTGAAAGTAGTTGCGGTATGATTACTTCAGAGAGAGCTCATAGAGAACCCAAAAGTCTATGAGCTCAAAAGTAAATAGCGTCTTTCCAAAGAAAAATTTGATTTATTTTCATTCTTCACATAGGGTTTATTTTGATAGACTTATTAGTTGTGATAATATATAAAGCTGTGGATATAACTAAAAAATGATTTTTATGAATAAAGTTATATTAAAAAATATTTAATAAAATATATTGTTACTTTTCTAATGATTTGATGGTCAAATGGTTATAAAAGCACTATATTTTTTTTTCAATACCCCTACAATCTTACCTCAGATTGCTAAAAAACAAGCCCATGCCAAGATGGTTTACAAAAGCTAGGATAGCTTATCACACTATCTGGTGAATCCGCTGCTAAAAAAGTTAATAAGCGGCTTTGTAATCTACTATAACATCTATATGGCTGACGCTATCCGGGTATACCTGTACCGGATGAATATTACCTTCGCCGTCAAAAAAATTGGCATACAGCCCCTGTTCTTCTTCTATAAGAATAGAATAACTACCGGGAGCTAGAGCTACAGAAAAATATCCGTTTTCATCGCTTGTTACTTTTTCAATCAACGCTTCATTTACTTCAGTAAAGAAACCATTCTGATACACTGCTTCATTACGATCAGTAAGATCATAAATATAGACCGTCCTGGCTATACCTTCTCCCTGCTTTTCAGGTGAAGGAATGTCATCATTTTGGATGTCGGGCATCAGGTTTCCTGCCCGCCAGATGACTTTTCCTTGTATACCCTGTTGGATATTGTCTTGAAGGGGTAGAGACTTTAAGTTTAGGTCACCGAGATCAGCACGCAGCCTGTTCATAAATTCATCTCCCGGATCATCCTTTTCAGTAAGATAATCAGGGTCTTTCTCCAGCCAAAGGGGATGGGTTTTAAATCGCTGGTATTCGTGGTGCCCGATGAGGTAGTCAATGTCATACTTATTTGCCAGGTGCTTGATAAGGTCTTTATTAGCCTGGTACTGCGCTTCGGTCAAGGGATGCTGATCACCATCTCCTACATTTTCAATGCCTATGGCAGTATGGTTAAGGCCAATGACATGGCGGGCAAAAACTGTATCAGGCATGAGCTGGTAAATGGTGCCATCTCTATCAATCAGGTAAGGAACGGACACATTAAGCGCCCCCCCCCCCTTGATACCTGTACGGGATGATGGAAGCTTTGTATTATAAAATGCTTCAAATGAACCTTCAAATGTGGGTATGGCGGTCCAGTGGACCACGATCATACTGGGTTCAATGACAGGCTCTTCTGCCTCAATTCCGTAGTGAGATCTCATGTACTCCAGCGACAATGCTTTTCGCTCTTCATCAAAGATAATGGGCTTATCTACTATATCTAATGATTGACTGCTGGCACAGGAATAATTACAAAATGGCAGTAATAACAATAAAAAATAAGGGATACGCATTATATGAATTGCTAAAATGGATTGAGGTATGAATTAGCGGATTTTCCTGACAAACTTAAAATTAAAATTCAATGAGTATAAGTAGCGGTTTGTTACAGTAAACTTATCTTCCAGTGGAGTAAACATAAGCTTACCGATAGCTTCTAAGCCAATCGCCGATTTGCTGTCGACAGTACCCATAATCCCAATTCCACCTAAAAGGCCAAGGTTATGGAGCTTAGTACTGCTGAGGTAAGGCTCGGAAAGTGTTTTCATCGTTTCCTCACTGATCTCTCCGCTCGTGGTGGAAATGCTATTTTTTTCAGACAGAAGCATGCTGTTATTTATCCCTAACATAGGGTAAAATTCAAGTTGCTCATTCTGGTAAACACTGTAGGTAAGGTAAAAAGGCACTTCCAGGTAGTTCTGGACAAAATCCAGTAGATAACGCCTGCTCAGTAGCGGATCGTCATAGGCAGCAGCCACATGGGTATTGGAAAAGCCTTTTTGAGAATAATATATCCCTGTACCGAGGCTGAGCTTCTCAGTAATATTTTTTCGCATATCTATGCCAAAGTCAAATACGTACATGGGTTCTTCCCCAATCTGTACAGACTGGGCGTAGTCACTTACACCATTGATTTGTCCTATACGATATGAGATACCGGGAGCTACATTAAGCCCCCAGTTAAATTCCTGTGCCCAAAGCCAGGGATGAAAAGAAGATATGAAAACAAACAGTACAAGTTTTTTCATAGACAGACAGTTGAGGTAAAAAAGTACCTACCATAAGATACTATTTTTTTAAAAAAGTCTTACTGCTTATTCATAAATAATGTTTACACAAAGAAGTATGATATAACTGCATACCAAAACTTTAAAGTTTGGTTAAATACATAGGCTCTTTTACCTTTGTTTTTCCACCACTTTATCTCATCGTCATCAAATCTTGAGGAGGAGATAATACCAATCTCAACATTGTCTGGCATCGCCTTTTTGAAAAGCATCCAACTTCGCCTGGCGTGTGCATTCTCAGAAATAAGGTTCATTCGCTTTTCCGGAAAATTGTTTTCTTCCATCCATGCAGCCACAGCCACAGCAGTGGTGTAGGTTCTGTTAAATTCTACATTGGGAGCATCAATGGTATACATAGCTTCAGCGGGTATACCAAGCTCAATCAGATAGTCAGCGGCAGAGCCAGCACGGCTTGTGTAAGCCCTTTCTGTACTTAAGCCATCAATTTTATTCCGGTCAAAGTACACATCGTCGGTACGGTTGGGAACAAAAGTTTGGTCTAAAAACAGGCTGTCAACTATGAGGTTGCGGTCAGCTTTTTGGGCGAAGTCAAAAAAATCATTGGTAAAAGTAATTTTAACCTGCTGTATTGAATCAACCTGCTGAGGAATCGGGAAGGCGTATTTTTTGATCTCGGCGGTAGTGGAGGTCTCACCTAAAGTATCCTCATTGACCATGACCAGCATTTCAGCATATTCTCCACTCACTTTTTTACTGTGTGCCTTGATAAATAGTGAGTCATACTTTGCCCGCTCCCTGATGTTATATACCAGACTTCCGGTAGAATTGATACCGTATTCGTTAGAAAATAAAATGCTGGCTACAATTATTTTTGAGTACTTACCTTCTAAAAAAGTTTGTGCAGCATTTTTTAGCGTAGTATCTGATACCCACCCTTCCACCAGTAAAACTTTAGCGTTCTGCACCGGCTGATCTACTGCTAAAAAACGGTACCAGCTAGGCGCCAGCAATCGTGCAAGTAAGATGAGCGCAAGCAGGAAAATGCTTATAAAAAAAACTTTCTTTAACATATCAATGCAAAATCAAAAAGCATACTACAATGGCTGATCAAGTCATATGCTAAAGATAATTACTGCCTTTTCCTGCAAAAAAAACATTTATTGATAAATTAAGGGCTTAGAAGAATGTAAATATGAAAAATAAAAAAGCGCGCATAGGTTTACATGCGCTATACCGTAAAGACCCACTCGCTGCTGACCGACTGTTATGGGGGAGGGAGTGTGACCCAAAAAGCAGGAGAGGATTTCTAAAAAAAAGTGCACTGGCAGCCATGAGCACAGTGTTAGGAGCCAAAATCGTATATGCCGATCATATGCCGGCAGGGCTTATTCCTGCTGCTTTGACAGAAAATACAGCACCCTTTGCGCTGGAAGGTAAACACCCCGAACTGGTGGTATTAAATGATCGCCCCTGGAATGTGGAAACCCCACCGCATCTGCTGGATGATCCTGTCACTGCTGCAGAAACACTTTTTGTCCGTAATAATGGTATTCCACCCAAGAACATAGACCTTAGCCAATGGACACTGACCATAGAAGGTGAGTCAGCCCAAAAGAAGAAAGTATATACACTAGAAGATTTAAAAAGTAAATTTAAAAATTACACGTATCAGCTGACGATTGAGTGTGGGGGGAATGGCCGTAATGAGTTTAACCCTCCTGCTAAAGGCAATCAGTGGACTACGGGTGCAGTGGGCTGCCCTGAATGGACAGGCGTGAAGCTTAAAGATGTGTTGAAGGATGTGGGAATCAAAGACGATGCCGTCTACATTGGCTACTATGGGCAGGATACGCATCTTAGTAATGATCCTGAAAAAGTAGTGATCTCTAGGGGCGTACCGATGCATAAAGCGCTGGAAGATGAGTCGCTGATTGCCTGGGCACTGAATGGTAAAGATTTACCCCTCATGAACGGCTATCCCCTTCGTCTGGTATTTGGAGGCTGGCCCGCTTCCACCTCAGGCAAGTGGCTGAGCAGAATTGTGATACGCAACCAGGTACATGATGGGCCTAAGATGGGAGGTGATTCCTACCGGGTTCCTTGTAAGCCAGTAGCACCCGGTACAAAAGTGCCGGAAGAAGAAATGTGCATCATAGAATCTATGCCGGTTAAGTCTCTGATTACTTATCCCAAAACCGGAGCACGCATAGATGAGGGGCAGCCGTTGGCTATCCGTGGACATGCCTGGGCAGGTGATCTTTCTGTACAGGCGGTTGACTATTCTATAGACTTTGGTGCAAGTTGGAAATCCTGTAAGCTGCAAGCGCCTAAAAATCGGCTGGCATGGCAACACTGGCAGGCAGAAATTGATTTTCCCGAAAAAGGATACTATGAGGTATGGGCCAGAGCTAAGGACAGCGAAGGAAAAATGCAGCCCATGTTAGTCCCCGGCTGGAATCCTAAAGGTTATCTGAACAATGCATGCCACCGCATTGCGGTTATGGTGGTGTAAAAAGAGAAGTTATGCTTAAAGTAATTAATATTAATTCAGCACTGATTTTTTTTGTTTTATCTGCTGTCTTCAGCTTTTGTCAGTCTCCGGAAAGCGGCAATGCAGAGATGTCGTCAGACTCACTTCAACTTAGTCAGGCAGATAGCATTGACCAGGCTACCGGTCTGGTAGTGGATGAAGCTTTACCCCTGGTGATTGGCAACTGTACCGGCTGCCATTCGGCTAAACTGATCACGCAAAACAGGGCGAGCCGGGAAGGCTGGAAGAGTATGATCGTATGGATGCAGGAAACCCAGAAACTCTGGGACCTGGGTGAAAATGAAGATCAGATTCTGGATTATCTGGCAGAACATTATGCAGCCGAGCAGACGGGGAGACGTAAAAACCTGCAAAATATTCAATGGTATGATCTGGAAACGCAGTAGATAATTCTGTTTTATGGCTTAGGATATCTGAAAAAAAGAATACTTGTAGGATATACATAACATTTTTAGAGATAAAAGCTTTATGTATATGATATGGAAGATAAAAGCACGTATTATTTTTTAAGCCTGAGCTTGGTTTTCATTTTTTTATATTCTTGCTCAGAAGTTAACCGTAGTATTTCTTCAGCAGATATCAGCAAAGATAGTCTCCGTAGAGATGAACCTCAGGCAAATGCTGAGGTGGAAGAAGAACTCACTACTTTTGATACGATTATTTCTATGTTTGCTGAGGCAGACAGTGAAGATAATACCACTCCAATACTTACCGCAAGCTATCTGGATAGCGCTGCCAATAACCTTTTTTACGCGCAGATTGATACGTTGCACCAGAACCCATATGGTTTTGAAGAAAATGAACTGGTAAGTTACCCCGACTCTGTCTACAGGAAGAGGTTTGCTAACATGACTTCAAAAGTGAATCTGGTATTCAATGAACAGGTTGAGAACTTTATAGACCTGTATGGTATCCGAAAAAAAGAGCTTACCGAGCGTATGATCGGCAAAAGTATGCTCTATTTTCCTTTCATAGAGCAAGCGCTCATGGAAAAAGACCTGCCTCAGGAGTTGAAGTACTTAACGATGGTAGAGTCTGCGCTGCATGCCGACGCCCGTTCTAATATGGAAGCTGTTGGTCTATGGCAGATTCGCTATCGTACCGGTAAGTGGCTGGGGCTGGAAATTAATGATTATCTGGATGAAAGAAGAGATCCCTATGCTTCTACCCGAGCCGCGCTCAACTATCTTGACCGCCTGCATGGTATTTACGGAAGCTGGCCTATGGCGTTGGCTGCCTACAACAGTGGGCCTGGAAATGTAAACAAAGCGATTGTCAGGGCAGGAGGCAGCCATGATTTTTGGAGGATCAGAGAGTATCTTCCGGCAGAAACCCGTAGTTATGTGCCAGCCTTCATGGCTTTAGTATACTTGAACCATTATCCCCAAGAACATAATATCAGGCCGGTATTTCCTGAACTCCCTTTTCAGGCAGTAGACACCGTCAGGGTATATCATGAGGTCAATTTTGATGAGCTAGCCGAAAGCCTGGAGATGCAGGAGGATGAACTTGAGTTTCTGAATCCCGCACTCATCAAAAATATAATACCTTCTTCACGAGCAGGCTGGCCACTTGTTTTACCTATGCATAAGATGGCAACCTTTGCAAAGAATAATCAAAGCCTTACTGCCAGCTACCCACTGAAAGATGAAGTCAGGAGTTCTGCGCAGGTACTGAGAGAGGTCGTACCTGCGTCTGATAAACTGAAACTACTTGAGCACAAAGTCGTCCGTGGACAAACCATGGATGGCATCTCCAAACGCTATGGCGTAAGCCTGCGCCAGATTAGAGACTGGAACGCTATGAAAGACAATATCATCCGTAGCGGGCAAACGCTCAAAATCTACGTGCCGGCTTCAAAGCTTGCTAGCTATTAGTGTGCCTGTTTTCTGGATTTACTGTATACCCTTATCAAGAGAATGATACCTGCAAGTATCAGAGGTATACTCAGCCACTGACCCATATTTAGCGGAATCGCATCTTCAAAATCAACCTGATTCTCCTTGAAGTACTCATGAACAAAGCGTAACCCGAACAGTATCACCAGGAAAAGTCCAAGCAACAGGCCTTCCGGTGTTTTTTCGCGCATCCAGCTCCAAAGGAAAAGCAGAAAATAAAAATAATAAAAAAGAAGTCCCTGACTCGTAAAGCTGTGCAGGGTGACGGGGTATTCCATAGGTATGTACCTCAGCCACATAAGCACCGCGGTCTTGGGATAGCGTATAATGAAGCGTGGTGCCGGCGGGTTCGTAGATATGCCGGCGAATGCTTTGGTAATTGGTAAACAGGCTTTTTACCCTGCTATCCAGGTATGAACGAATTTCCTCTTCAGGATAATCGGCATTTCTAAATCTGATGGTAAAAGTGATTGGACGATATTCATCCCCTACAGGTTCAGCTATGACTCTATCTTCATCTTCTGATACCTCTACCTCTTCTACTGCCGGGCTACTACTCAAAAGTGCTTCTTTGGCGTTCCAGGCAAAGATTACCCCGTAATCACTACTCGTGGGGAGACCTTCAATTTCTGAGTTCATGAAGTTGCCGAAGCGGATCAGCGCACCCGTCATGGCTACTACAATCACAATTCTGTCTACCACCCAAAGGAAGCTCTGACCAGGACGAGGCTGCTTTTTGAAGGTACTTTTGGATTTTGAAAAGAAATTGAAACGAATATCGTAATTGCTGTATAGATAAAGTGCGAACAATATACCAAAGGCCGCTCCGTGACTGGCTAGCCCACCTTCCCAGATTTTGAGTATGTCAATAGGGTTAGACAGATAACGGGCAGGTTCATAGAAAAAAACATGACCAAGACGGGCGCCCAAAATGGTAGCAATAACCATAAATACGGTGAGCGTCTCTACATCTGATTCTTTATGACCTTCTGCTTTAAATATTCTAAAAAGAATCTGTTGCGAGATAAGGAACCCACTGGCAAAGAGTAATCCGTACCAGCGAATTGTTAAGCCCCATAAAGTCGCGAGATCAGGGTCTGCTGCCCAAACCATATAATTCATCAATGACATAGCCTGCTAAGTTTGCAGCAAAGATAGTTTTTTTGTCCAAACTGTCACGGAAGAAATGGCAATTTACGGATTGTCGGCTGGCTTGATTATTTCAGGGCTTTGGATAGCGTATTTGTTGCGTGGCTGTGGCTGGTGTCAAAAATAGTCTCCCCCTGACTGTTGATAAAAGCGATGCCCATGTGTTCATGATCAAGATAGATGTAAGCGAAACCCTGGTCAGAGGCACTAAATAAAGTCATATCCTTACGATCAGTTTCTCTTACCTCTGAACCCGCGCCAGAAACGAGATACATAGTATTTCCCTCAGGCTTATGTAGTTGCAGATCATGTTCATGACCACAAAGGTAAGCATCTACGCCATGCTCTTCAAAGAGCGGAAGAAAATGGGTGACCAACTCCTCTGTATCACCATGCATAGGACTGGAAGAGAATACCGGATGGTGACCCACCACAATCTTCCATTGGGCAGTACTTTCAGCCAGCGTTTTTTCAAGCCAGATCAACTGCTCTTCAGGCTTTTGCATCAGCACATCCGGATGGTTTTCTGTCTCCCAGTATTCACCAATCAAAGGAGTCGTATCTGTGAAAATGAAATGCACATCGCTGGATGCATTTACTTTCATCAGCTTACTATAATAGCGTGAGGGCATACACCACCTTGCGCTCTGTTGGGAGTATAAAATTTGTGCCGAAGTGTTGCTTCTGTAATCGTGGTTGCCCAGTATGCTATACCAGGGTATCTGTAAGGAAGGCTGAGTATATACCTTTTCAAAACTACTTTGCCAAAGTGAATCCCGGGTGCTTTCCACCCCGTTTTCATAAAAGTTATCTCCGGTAGAGATTACAAAATCTGTCTGTCTGTGAAAGGCCTGTTTTGCCAATGCATTTGCCGTAGCATATTGCTCAGCAGAGCCTTCTCTCCCCCAATCACCAATGACTAAAAAACCTACGCCTGTATGTTTATCGTTATGCAGAATAATTAAATTTGAATGGAACAAAGTCTTAAGTTAGCAAGAACAGTTCCAGGCTGAAAATAGTTGATGTTAACTTTAAGTTATTTCACAGGACCGTTCAATTGAAAGCTTTTTTTGTCAAAAGCTAACCCTTCAGATTACCGTAGAGCGGGGTGGTAGGAGATAGGGGACAGCCAGGATTCATGCTATTGCCCTGCCATCCTATGTTTGAGCTATCAATCTTTGCCAGCAGCAAACTAAAGTAATGAAGTAAAGCTTGGGTAGAGAGAAGGAGTGTCTTTTTATCATGTATCAGGCTTAGGCTGCATCAATACACCTGAGCATGCGCAGGAGGAGCAGGAAAGGGTAATTGACGTGCAGCTTAAGAGAGAGGGTTCTCTATATTCTGAAGCGGGCATTTGCCGGAAAGCTACTAAAACAAAAAGCCGGTGAACACCGGCCCTCTCGCTTATATAAATGAAATGACTACCCTTCTGTTTTTCTGTCGTGCTTCCGGGGTTTGGTTATCGGAAACTGGTTGTGTGGAACCCTTGCCATAGGTGATGATTCTCCGTTCGCTGATTCCGTTTTCTACCAGAAATTGCTTTACCTCAATGGCACGGTCTATTGAGAGCTTAAGGTTATAATCCTTACCCCCGGTATCATCCGCGTGGCCTACAATCTCAGCCTTCAGGCTGGGGTTTTGTCTTAGCGTCTCAATTACAATATTCAGTGTGTTTTGAAACTTGTTCTGAATTTCAGCGGAATTCAGCTGGAAAAGCATTTCCTGAGAAGCAAAAAGGCTGCTGTTTCCACTTTCAGAGCCAGCGCTGCTTGTAGCGGTGTTACTGTTGTTAGAACCATCACCAGTTTTGATACGGTTAAACTCATCCAACAGGGCTCGGGTTTCATCCAGCAGAGCCTGGGTTTCAGTGTCTAGCCCTCCGATCTCAGTTGAGTTGTTTTGGTTGAGCATTCCGGCTCCTCTGCCACCACCCTCTACCCGCTGAGCCAGCATTCTTTGACGTTCCTCTTCAGTAATGATTCTTGACGTATAAATATCGGCTGAACTGCCCCGGCGGTTACTTACAAAGAATACTTCATTATCTTCTTTAGCGGTAAAATAAGCATCAAAACCGGCGGAATTGATCTGGTCACCCAGATTTTCAGGACTGCTCCAATTGGTCCAGCTGGTATCAGTCCTATGGGCTACGAAGACATCCGCGTTCCCGTAACCAGGATGACCATTACTGGAAAAGAAAAGCGTTTGCTTATCCGCTGTCAGGTAAGGAGAAATTTCAAAGCCTCCGGTGTTGATCGTAGGACCAAGGTGAACAGGCTCAGACCACTCATTGGTAAAAGGGTCTTTAGTACTTACATATAAATCTTCCTGGCCCAGGGAGTTTTCTAGCTGCACAGAAATCAAAACGACTTCTTCTGAAGGGTGCATATACAGGCTGTAAAAATTACCTTGTTTGCTACTAATCCCGGGAATAGAGATTTTATTGGGAGTACTCCAGTCCTGTTCTCTATTGAATGATAATGACAGGCCTGCCTGTTGAGAGTTTTCTGTGCCGTAGTCGTTCAGCAGATAGACCGTACGACCGGAAGAACTGATTCCAACAATGGCGTTGTTCCCTTCATTATTCAACTTACCCAGATCATTTTTGGGTTCTGTCCATCTTCCGGCCGTATCTTTTTTGGTATACCAAATGTCCTGACCGGAATGCAGGCCGCCTGTATTCTGGGCATAAAGTGAGCGTACAAAAAAGAGGGTGCTATCCTGCTCCGAATAAATAGGGAGACTTTCTTCAGCATTAGAATTCAGGGTATCTGAAAGAGGTTTTGAGGCTTCAAAGTATAGCCTTTGCGCATGTATAGCAGTGGAGCTGAGCAATGCGATTAGTAAAAGTAATAGGTTAGAGAATGACTTTTTCATAGTCTAATAGTTTCTAATTACCACATGTAGGGTGAAGTATCCTGCTTATTAAATAACATAAAGCCCAGGCCAATTTCATGTACGCCGGATCGGTAGTCATTGATTTCACCGATACCCAGGTCGTACGAATAGCCCAGGTTGATCAGGTTGTTGAGGCTAAAGCCTGCCATAGCAATTACAGTTTCAGTATTTCTATAAGAGGCTCCCACCCAAACAAGTTCATTATACTTGAACCTGATATTGGCATCGTATAAAAGCGAGCCACTGGCAGTATACTTGATAAACGCGCCGGGAGTGATCATCAGTGTGTTATTGACATCAAAACGTAATCCAAGCATACCATAATGCTCTATTTCTTCGGCAGCCTCTATAGCATCAATGGTAGCAAAAAGCTCGTTCTGAAAAAGCCTCTTGGCAGAGTACCCAAAGTAAAAGTTCTCATTGCGCACAAAAATCCCGGCATTCAGGTCAATGTTGGTAATCTGTCCCTGCTGTGCCAGATAAGCCTGATATGTTTCATCGGGAATTTCAGTGTTACCCACCATAATGCCCTCCATGTCAAGGCGACGGCTATTTAAGCCACCTCCTACACCGAAGGACAATACTGTATTACCTACATTGTAATGCAAAGCATAGGTAAGGATACCATTGGTTTGCTGAAAAATTCCCTGCATATCACTGACAATGTAGCCTCCGACTCCGTGGGTAATACGGTTTCTCAGGAGGGTTCTGGCATTGGCCAGTTCATTGTACATGCCAGGGTCGCTGATGCGAAGCGAGTTGTTCTGGAACCCATAACTTTTCTCCCTTTTTCCCAAAGGGGCATGAGCACTGATAAAGTAAGTTTGAGGGGCGTCGTCCAGACCAGACCATTGCTGACGATAACCAATCTTCAGGTCTACAAACTCTTCTGAGCCTGATACAGCAGGGTTAAAAGTGATTGCGTTTTGAAAGTATTGACTGAATCTGAACGACTGCTGAGCCATTGTCCCAAGGGAAATGGAGAGCAGGATAGCCGTTAAAATTCCGGTTTTAATGTATAAATTCTTCATCCTCTTTTAATTATCTGAGTATGGTAACTGATCCTTTATAAGATTGTAAACCACCGTCTACATTGATCACATAATAATATGTCCCAACTGCAAGTAGGGTACTTCCCTGGGTACCATCCCATGGCTGCTGGTATCCTTCTGAACGGAAGACTGACTCTCCGTAACGATTAAACACTTCCACTACTACATTCGTAGCGTACTGAATATTTTCAATTTCCCATAGGTCATTGACCTGATCACCATCGGGCGTAAACGCGGAAGGAATATCCAATGTAAGGTTGGTACATTCATTCACATTTACAGTCAGGGTATCTACATTACTGCGAATATTATTGGCATCTACTACTGTTAAATAATAAGTAGTTGTCTCCGAAGGGCTAAGCGTAATATTACCCTCTGAAAAATCAAGTTCGCAACTTTCCTGATCACATTCTGTCTCCAAGGTGAAAGGCCCTTCACTACCTTCTATATTCAGTGCAATAGTCTCTTCCTGATCAGGGCATAGGTCAAGGACTTCTTGTACCTCAAGGCTGATCAGGTAAGGAACAACGTTTACCGTAAACTGTCGCTGCACCTCTGCTTCTCCATCAGAAACGATCAGGCTAATCATTACTTCTCCTCTGGTTTCAGGCAAGGCTGTTAGGGTAAGCGTACGGTTTTCTCCATCCCCTTCTATCACAATTTGTTCACCCGGAATAATCGTATTATCACCTGAAGAAGCAGATAAAGTGAGGTTTCTCGCTTCGGTCTCCAGGTCACTAATAATAATAGTGATGGCTTCACTGCTTTTGCCCGCCAGCAGGGTGAGATCAGCAAGCGGTTCAATGACAGGGAGATCATTTACGGCCTCTATGGTAATCGATACTTGTGCGGGAACCGGCGCATAGGTATCCCCTCCATTGGCATTCCACACCAGGCTATCTTCTCCAAAATAGTTTTCATCGGGAAGATAGCTAAGCTGGCTAATCACATCAGCGCTGATTTCCTGATCTACATTTACATTTTCACCGTTGAGCAGTAGTGCTCCGTTTTCGGGCAGTGCTTCTATCCTGATGTTTTGTAGCGGCGCGTCAGGGTTGCCATAATTATTGGCAAATAGTGACAGGTTAAAATTATACTCCGTGTCTTCATTTGTACTGATACTGAAATCTGTGACGCCGGTTCCTATGATAATCGTTACCCTGGCCTCTTCGGCTGACAGGCTACTTCCATCAGAAGCGTTCCATCCAAAGCTGATGATTCCGACTTCCTGCTCGTCTGCCGCCTGATAACTAAGGTTGCTGATATTTTCCGCATTGATTTGTGTGCCAGCCTCAATGGCAGAGCCATTAAGTAAAAGACTTCCGTTGATGGGCAGGGAGGTGATCTGTATAAAATTGAGGGGCGTATTCTCTATATCCAGATAGTTTTCAGTAAAGTCACTCGCCGCAAAAGTGTAGGAAGCCTCATCCTCATCTATTGCTTTGGTAAAACTGTTGATGATCGGTGCATCGTTAACCGGGCTGATAGTAATGATCACCTGGGCGCTTTGCTCACTCAGCAAGCTGCCATCAGATGCAGCCCAGGTAAAAGCATCCTGACCACTGAAATTTTCGTTGGGCAGATAGCTGAGGTTATTAATTTCCTGAAGGCTAAGCTCGCTATTAGCAGGCAGGCTGATATTATTCAGAAGTAATGTGCCGTTTTCGGGAACAGTACGTATAACAATCGCTGACAATTCATCTCCATCAGGGTCTGTAGCTGCATTGGCAAATTGCTCGGCGGTAAATGCATAAGGCTGATCTTCCTGACTGGCAATCGTAAAGTCAGTAGGTAAAGGAGCATCCGGTTGAGCGGTGATAGTAATGTTCACCTCTGCGGTTTCTTCAGCGTATTCGGCGCCATCAAAAGCGTTCCAGCTAAAGTTATCACTTCCAGAAAAGTTTGGTGTGGGTATATATTGAAATGCGCTAATCTGGTCGGCACTGATTCCAAAACCGGAATTAGCATTTTCAACATCCTCATTGGTGATGGTATCATTAGCTACAACCAATATACCGTTTGTTGGTAAGGCAGTAATCGCGATGCTTTGTAGTCCCTGGCTTGGGCCATTGTCTGGATCTTCATAAGGAAAGTCTTCCACGCCAAAACTGAGGGCTTCATCTTCATCAATTGTTTTACTAAACGAATTGATGGTAGGCGGGTCATTGGTAATAATAATGATCTCCCTGCTCAGCGTATTACTTTCGTCCTTCCCATCTGATACAGTGATAGAAATAAGTTTATTTTCATCTTCATCCTCATCGTCGTCGTCACCATTTTTCTGATAGCTTATACTTCTAATGGCCTGTTGATACTGTGCTTTGGTACCCCCTCCACTCAGGGTGAGGACTCCATCATCTTCATCCCATTCTGCAGTAATGTTTCCAATTGGGTCATTGAAAACGAGCAGGTCACTGTCCTCTTCATATCCTTCTTCAAATGCGATGGTAGCACCGTTCATATTATCATTGTCCACATCAGTTACAGTCAATGCGTTAGTGATCGCTACCGGGTTATTATCCAAAATATCGTAACTAATCGGAGCTTCTTCCAGGTTGTCCAGTACCGGGGCATCGTTTACGGGAATAACTTCCACAATGCGACTTACTGCCTGGCTGGTAGCACTGGGAGAGCCATTGTCAGTAACTGTAAAAGTGATTGTTCGCTGCACATCGGAAGGATTCTCACTGGTATTAGCATAGCTTACAGTACGTAAAATGTTCTGATACACGGCAGGGGTAGCATTTCCGCTCAAGGTAAGGGTGCCTTCTGAATAATCACCAGTAACCCCGTTAGAAGCAGTAAATGCTAATACATCTTGTGCTCCCGCATAGTCTTCACTAATGGTGACTGTAGCGGAGCTTATCTGATTGTTTTCTTCGTCAGTAACAGTCAAGGTATTGCTTACTCTTACTGGCTCTTCGTTTTCTTCAAAGGCAGTGGGCTCATTCTCCATATTTGCGAGTACCGGCGCGTCATTGATGATCAGAATATTGATGTTCGTATTTCCACTGGCTGTGCCTCCGTTGTTATCATCTACTTCCACAGCGAGCTGATCATCTCCGGAAAACCCCTCATCCGGCTGATAAATTAAGCCGCTTAAAGCAAATGCAACCAGCGCTGCCGGCCCGCTAAATACAATATCAGCTTCTCCATTATTAGTCCCGGAGATAAAATCTATAAGCTCATCCTCTACCGCTTTGGGAGTCAGAAACAAAACACCATCGCTGACAGAGACCCTCACTCTTATTTCATCCTGATCAGGGTCGGTAAGAGAAATTCCGGATATGGGGGTTGCGGTATCTTCTTCCACATCGGCATTTGCGGGTAAGCTAAGCTCAGGCTGCTGGTTTACTGGCTCTACACGGACAATAACTTTAGCTGGGTTTGCAGCAAAGTCGCTACCATCAGTAGCGTTCCATCCAAACGCGTCGCTGCCGTTAAAGCCGGCAGGAGGGCTGTAGGTAAGGTTACTGATTTGGTCAGGAGAAATTAAGGTGCGGTTGATGATATCCTGGTTGTTGATAGCGGTACCATTTAGCAGGAGCGTACCGTATTCTGGTAAGGCACTAATGATAATGCCACCCAAACTTGATCCGTTAGGATCATCAAAACTGTCTACAAAATCAGAGGCAGAGAAAGTGTAATTACTATCCTCATTGGTATCTACGGAAAAATTTTCCAGCGAAGGCGGGAGGTTTATCCGTGCACCAAAAATGGGCTGCACAACAAAAAAACGAGACAGTGTATTGCTGGCTACATTATTCTCATCAAAAACCCTGAGGTTAATTCTTCTTAGCCCCGCTGTCCTAAAAACCAGTACCTGATGCCTAAAAAAGAAATTCTGAATAGCACTTTCGTAGGTTTCGATGTCATCTAGTCCAGTTAGAACAATTTTTTGAGCGGTTTCTGTCTCTCGGTTCAGGCCTTCATCATCACTATCGATGACGAGTCTGTCTTCCGGAGAGTTGAATCCCTCTACGATCTCAATTTCTACCCGAGACATTTGCCCGTTATCCGGATCAGTAATTTCCACATCATCAAAAATCTGCTCTTCATCATTGACGATATTAATTGTGGCGGTGGTACTACTGCTAATTTCAGGAGCATCATTAGTAGGGCTAACATTGATGGAACGGGTGGCGGTGTTACTCTGGTTTCCCTCCAGATCAGTTACACTGATATTTACGGCTATTGTTTTATTGCTAGGATTATCTGAAGTGATACGATAACCAACAGAGGCCATGGCAGTCCGCATCTGAGCAATGCTTACTCCCTGATTTGCGGAAAGGCTTAATAGCCTGAGGGTACCACTGCTTTCCTCAAAGTGCGCTTTGATATTTTCAGTTTGTTCAAAGACCAGTGTATCCTGATTGCTTTGGTAATTTCCTCCAAAAGAAAAGGTGGCAAGCAGCATATTTTGGCTATCGCCATCCTCAACAATGATATTGGGTACCAGGGTCACAGGGGCTCTGCCTTCCTGATAGTTAAGGGTTGCGGTGCCGGTATTGCTGATTGAAGGGGGATTACCCTGTGCGGCAATGCCTGAAGCATATAAAAATGCACAAATAAAAAAAATAGTGCTGCTAACTCGCTGAAGTAGTGTTTTTACAATCATGTTCTTACTTAAGAATACTTACAGATCCACGATGGAACTGCTCCCCACCGTTAAGCTTGATTAAATAATAGTAAGTACCCGCAGGCAAAAGTTGACCATTTCTGGAGCCATCCCAGGGCCTTTGGTAGCCTTCTGAGAAATACACCTGCTTTCCGTATCGGTCATACACTTCTACTACCTGGCTATCGTAAGTCTCTATATTGGTGATTACCCAACTGTCATTAGGACCATCTCCATTGGGTGTAAAAGCCGTAGGAATGCTAAGGGGCAGTCCATAACATTCTATAGTATTTACGATGATCGTATCACTGTTGGATGTTATACCATTTTCATCCGTTACCTTTACGAAGTAGGCAGTAGTTCCGCCCGGAGATACACTCACTTCAGCAGCATTGGCATTGTCTATCATGCAGTCAGCCTGATCGCAGGTCCATGTATAAGTGTAATTGCCACTTCCTCCACTGACTTCAACATTTAATGTCAGGGGATCTCCAAGGCAAACTTCTACATCAGCTCCTGCATTCACTGTCAGGTCAGTGATATTGAATGTCAGCTTAGCGTTGGCGATGGCATAAGCTTCACCATCAAAAGCATTCCATTCAATACTGTCAGCCCCTACATAATCACTTTCAGGCTGATATGTCAGCTGATTGATATTTTCAGTACTCACTTCAAATGCTCCTTCAGTATCAAGTATCTCTTGAGTAATTACTTCTCCACTAAGGAGTAACTGGCCCCTGCTGGGCAGTTTGCTAATCCTTAATCTTACAAATGTAAGGTTTTCAGATGAATTATCAGGATCATTATAGTGATTTGCAAAGTCTTCAGCGCTAAAACTGTAACTGCTGTTTTTGAGCAGGGCCAGGTTGAAGTCTGTAAGCAGCGGAGGCTCATTGATGATAATTGTGATTTCCCGGATCGCTACATTACTGGCTACGCCATTTCTAAATACTGTAAAGCGGATCAACCTGCTGCCAGGGGTAGGCGTATCAGAAGTATTGATATACTGTACAGCCCGTAGCGCATTCTGGTATTCCGCTATACTATTTTCACCATTGATTGTAAGCGTACCCTTTTCTTCATTCCAGCTGACCTCGAATTCGTCAGATTCAAAGATCAGACTGTCCTCAGCGGCAATATAACTGTCATTGGAAAAGCTAATGATCGCAGTAGTCAGGCTATCATCATCAGCATCGCTAAGGATAATAGACTCGGTGAGGATTTGCTGGGCATCTCCGGGACGATAGGCAAGTGCAGTGCTTTCTACATCTGTAATTTGAATTGAATCATCAGTCTGAATGACATTGGCATAACGCGAAGCTATGTTACTGGAACCATTTCCCACATCAGTTACCTGAAAGTTGATTTTGCGTACCCCGCTTTGCGGCGTTTCACTCATATTTTCATAGGTGATACTTCTGAGAAGTGACTGATATACTTCTATGGAAGCGTTACCAGTGAGGATGAGTCGGTTGTTACTTACCCTTCCCGTAATGCCTGGGGTAGGCGTAAATCCCAGCCGGTCTTCTTCTGCTGCAAAGTTCTCCGTAATAGATATGGTAGCGGCTACGATATTGTCGTTCTCCAGATCTTCTATGCTTAGGCTTTCAGTAAGGAGTAAGGGCGCATCGTTTTCTGTATAGCTGAGTGTATCACTCTCCATATTAACCAAGGCTGGCAGATCATTCACGGAGTTAATGATAATATTTACTTCTGCTTCAGCCGAGTTGTTTTGAGGGTCGGTAGCGGTAATTTTTAATATGTCTGTGCCGTTGAAATCGCTACGTGCAGCATACTGTAAGCTGGTAAGCGCATTATCAATATCAGAAGAAACCCCTCTGAACGTCATATTTGGCGTGTCTGTACTACTTCCATCAAGGAAGTTGATTGACGCTAAAACCCCTTCATTTACAAAAGAAAGTAGGCCTTCCTGTACCGCCAGACTCACAGTAATGCTGTCAGTAGTACTGTCAATGTCTTCAATGGTGATGCTACGTGTATCTGAAAAGCTGAACATAGCATCTTCGCTGGCAGTGATGGAAGCAGGAGCATTGATGGTAGGAGGGTCGCTTACCGGCAAAACGGTAATGCTCACACTGGCTGAGTTGATAAGAGTACCCGGCTGAGTTTCGCTATCCAGGGCTGTCCATTCAAAAGAGTCTGTACCATTAAAATTTGTTTCAGGCTGGTAGCTGAAGCTGGGATTAGTATCAAAATCTATGAGAAAACCGCCTATGGCCGGGTTAAGATCGCCATCAGTAATAGCTTCTCCATCAACTACCAGGCTCCCTTTTGAGGGGTCAGGAAGTCTTGTGATATAAATTGCGTTATCAAATGGGTCAAGATCATCAGCATAGTTATCACTGAAATCGCTTACCCTTAAAGTCAGAGATTCGTCTTCCGGTACCTGTTTGTCAAAGTCTGTAAGCTCGGGAGGAAGGTTAGAGTCTTCTACCCTGATAAACCTTACATCATTGGCCTCATTGCTTGCCAATGCACCATCGTTGATGACAAAAAGCAACTGCCGGGGAAGCGCGGTAGGCGTAGTGGCATTGTTAAAATATGTGATACTGCGTAATGCATCTCTGTAGTCATTGATACTAGCATTCCCTGTCAAAGAAAGCACTCCGTTTTCAGCATCCCACTGTCCGGTGATGTTACCTATCTGTGCAGGGTAGCGGAGCTCATCTTCATCCGGTGAATAAAAGACCGGCCCGTTTTCAACGAAAGATACAGATGCTGAAGACATATTTATGTTATCTACATCGTTAATGATCAGCGAAGAAGTGATGCTCACCGGACTATCTCCCCGGTTAAACTGTATGGCGGTACCACGTTCTTCGGCAGATAAAAAGATCTGAGGTCGGTCATTGACCGGATTAAGTCTAATCCTCAATGTTTGGTAAGTGCTATAGGCATTGCCATCGTTTACCCGTATGGGTACAAAAAGATCACCATCAAAATTTTCAGCAGGGATTACACTATTTCGGTCATTATTAAGTGTGTAATTGTTGGTTTCATTCAGATCTTGTGCCTCAATAAAAAAGTCATCTGGAAAATTACTATCCGGGTCAGTAACAGTAAGGACACTGTTTGTCTCGGAGAGAAGCGACTCCAAATCTACAGATGTGTCCTCCGTACCGCTAATTCCTACTTCATTTACTGAAAGCACAGGAGCATCATTCACAGGAATTACTACGACTTGTAGAGAAAGGTTAGGATCGGTGACAGTCTCTCCATCACTCGCCTGTATATTCAGGGTAGCATTGCCACTGAAGTTAGTCTCAAAAGATAGCTGTAGGCTAGCATTATCAATATCAGTGGTGATCTGGTCGCTCGTATTTGAAACTACTGAGTAGGTCAAAGTTTCATTATCAATATCAGAAAAATAAGGTGCAAGGTCAATGCTTACCGGTTCAGCGTCTTCCTCAACTTCCAAATCTTCTATGGTAGAGGCTACCGGAGCGTCATTGACAGGCTCAACGGTGATAGACAAATCAAAGGGATTGCTGCTTGCTCCTTCAGGGTCGGTGACCTGTACCTCTACGGTGAGTTCTCCATTGTAGTTGGCAGTAGGACTTATGGTGGTACCATCTACGATTTCATAGTTATCGCCTTGTCCTATCGTTAAAGTAAAGCCTGCGGGATAAGTGTTGTCAGCATCTTCTACGATTAGGTCAGTAAGTAAAATCTGATAGTCCACATCTTCATCCGTGCTCACCTCATTTTGATCAGAAATGACGGGCGCGTCATTGGAGCCGCTAATCTGCACATCAATCGTAGCTGTTGCAGACAAGCCTCCATCATCCGTAGCAGAAACTGTAATGCTTGTATTGCCGGAAGCATTTTCGTTAAAGCTGATGGTCAGTACAGCAGTGGTTTCGTCAATGGTAGCGGTAAGCAGGCTTTCATTGCCGATTTCTTCAACAGCATAGTCCAATGTAGCATCTTCCACATCGCTGAAGTAGTCGGATAAAGTAATAGTTTCATCCGGATCATCTTCTGTAACGTTGACAGGAGGAATTTCGGAAACTGTAGGATTGTCATTTTCTGAGTTTACTGCAATATTTAAAGTGTTTGTGACGGTATTACCACTGTTAGGGTCTGTAGCAGTAACTAAAACCTCAGTACTTCCAAAAGCATTATTCACTGCTTGAAAAATAATTTCAAGATTTTCAGCATCAAAGCTAACATCAACGAAATCAATGGTACTTAGTTGGGGTTCAAAGCTATACTCAGCGGCAGGTGTACCCTCTGCAGGAACTATAGTGATAGTTTGTATACCTTCAAAATCTTCCTTAGCTGAGAAACTGTCTGGATCTAGTGTGAAAACTGGGTCAGGAGCTGGGTTCACCGAGATGTTGAAAGTTTGTTCAAGGTCTCCATCCCCTTGTGCCTGCACTTCCACCTGATAAGAGGATTTGGAATCATAGTCAGCGGTAAAAGCGGTTACCAGTTGGTTGTCATTTTGGATAGAGAAGTTGCTATTATCAGCTTCTCCTTCGGGCAAAGAAAAAGTTACGGTTTCTGATGCCCCCCCCTGAGCGGATAAGGTACCCACAGTAGTACCGGACGCATCTCCATCTTCTATGGTATTGCCATCCAGGGAGATGCTGGTAGGCGGTTCTTCCTCATTAGTAACCTCAATATCAAAGTTTTGGGTAGTGTTTCCGTCTCCATTAGTTGCCTGTACCACTACAGTCAGAGAGGCACCGACAGTTTCAAAGTCCAGCGATCCATCTACGAAAAGCTGGTTTCCATTGATGGTGAAGAAGTCATTATCTTCAGCATCAGTCAGAGAGAAAGAGATAGGAGCAGTACCATCAGCGGACAGAGTACCTACCAAAGCATTTTCATCATTTTCAGCAACTGTAGGGCTAGTAGGGTTCAGTGTAATAGTGGTAGGGGCTACTATGACAGGAGGGTTCACCGAGATGTTGAAAGTTTGTTCAAAGTCTCCATCCCCTTGTGCCTGCACTTCCACCTGATAAGAAGATTTGGAATCATAGTCAGCGGTAAAAGCGGTTACCAGTTGGTTGTCATTTTGGATAGAGAAGTTGCTATTATCAGCTTCTCCTTCGGGCAAAGAAAAAGTTACGGTTTCTGATGCCCCCCCCTGAGCGGATAAGGTACCCACAGTAGTACCGGACGCATCTCCATCTTCTATGGTATTGCCATCCAGGGAAATGCTGGTAGGCGGTTCTTCCTCATTAGTAACCTCAATATCAAAGTTTTGGGTAGTGTTTCCGTTTCCATTAGTTGCCTGTACCACTACAGTTAGAGAGGCACCGACAGTTTCAAAGTCCAGCGATCCATCTACGAAAAGCTGGTTTCCATTGATGGTGAAGAAGTCATTATCTTCAGCATCAGTCAGAGAGAAAGAGATAGGAGCAGTACCATCAGCGGACAGAGTACCTACCAAAGCATTTTCATCATTTTCAGCAACTGTAGGGCTAGTAGGGTTCAGTGTAATAGTGGTAGGGGCTACTATGACAGGAGGAGTTCACCGAGATGTTGAAAGTTTGTTCAAAGTCTCCATCCCCTTGTGCCTGCACTTCCACCTGATAAGAAGATTTGGAATCATAGTCAGCGGTAAAAGCGGTTACCAGTTGGTTGTCATTTTGGATAGAGAAGTTGCTATTATCAGCTTCTCCTTCGGGCAAAGAAAAAGTTACGGTTTCTGATGCCCCCCCCTGAGCGGATAAGGTACCCACAGTAGTACCGGACGCATCTCCATCTTCTATGGTATTGCCATCCAGGGAAATGCTGGTAGGCGGTTCTTCCTCATTAGTAACCTCAATATCAAAGTTTTGGGTAGTGTTTCCGTTTCCATTAGTTGCCTGTACCACTACAGTTAGAGAGGCACCGACAGTTTCAAAGTCCAGCGATCCATCTACGAAAAGCTGGTTTCCATTGATGGTGAAGAAGTCATTATCTTCAGCATCAGTCAGAGAGAAAGAGATAGGAGCAGTACCATCAGCGGACAGAGTACCTACCAAAGCATTTTCATCATTTTCAGCAACTGTAGGGCTAGTAGGGTTCAGTGTAATAGTGGTAGGGGCTACTATGACAGGAGGATTCACCGAGATGTTGAAAGTTTGTTCAAAGTCTCCATCCCCTTGTGCCTGCACTTCCACCTGATAAGAGGATTTAGAATCATAGTCAGCAGTAAAAGCGGTTACCAGTTGGTTGTCATTTTGGATGGAGAAGTTGCTATTATCAGCTTCTCCTTCGGGCAAAGAAAAAGTTACGGTTTCTGATGCCCCCCCCTGAGCGGATAAAGTACCCACAGTAGTACCGGACGCATCTCCATCTTCTATGGTATTGCCATCCAGGGAAATGCTGGTAGGCGGTTCTTCCTCATTAGTAACCTCAATATCAAAGTTTTGGGTAGTGTTTCCGTTTCCATTAGTTGCCTGTACCACTACAGTTAGAGAGGCACCGACAGTTTCAAAGTCCAGCGATCCATCTACGAAAAGCTGGTTTCCATTGATGGTGAAGAAGTCATTATCTTCAGCATCAGTCAGAGAGAAAGAGATAGGAGCAGTACCATCAGCGGACAGAGTACCTACCAAAGCATTTTCATCATTTTCAGCAACTGTAGGGCTAGTAGGGTTCAGTGTAATAGTGGTAGGGGCTACTATGACAGGAGGATTCACCGAGATGTTGAAAGTTTGTTCAAAGTCTCCATCCCCTTGTGCCTGCACTTCCACCTGATAAGAGGATTTGGAATCATAGTCAGCAGTAAAAGCGGTTACCAGTTGGTTGTCATTTTGGATAGAGAAGTTGCTATTATCAAGAGCATTGGTTAGAGAGAAAGTAATAGGGACGGGCGCTCCCCCCTGAGCGGATAAAGTACCCACAGTAGTACCGGACGCATCGCCATCTTCTATGGTATTGCCATCCAGGGAGATGCTGGTAGGCGGTTCTTCCTCATTAGTAACCTCAATATCAAAGTTTTGGGTAGTGTTTCCGTTTCCATTAGTTGCCTGTACCACTACAGTTAAAGAGGCACCGACAGTTTCAAAGTCCAGCGCACCATTGGTAAAGAGTTCATTGCCATTGTTGATCGTAAAAAGCTCATTATTAGCTTCTCCTTCAGGCAGAGAAAAGGAAATAGGCTGTGTACCTTGGGCAGATAAATCTCCAATAAATGCACCTTCATCGTTTTCATCTACTGGATTATTAGGGGTTAATGTAATGTTGCTGGGAGCTTCAACCTCCGGTGCTTGTACTACAATAGTAAAACTTTGTAAACTACTTTCATCATCTCCATCACTTAATACGACTGTAAAACCAGCAATACCAGCACTGTTGTTAGCAACGACAAATGTCAAATCTCCACTTGCTGCATCTATCGCTGGCTCTTGTGTAAAGGTCAGTGTGTTGCCATCAGCAGGAGTGAGGATAAATTCAAGTTCCTGACCTTCAACATCCTCAATCTCGCTGGCAAAACCAGGGAAAGTTTGTTCACTTGCTGCATTGTATTCCCCTTCTATATCATCATCTTCAATCGTAAAAGTAGGCGCGTCATTTACCGGATCAATGTTTAAGCCTATTGTGGCTACATTTGAATTAGGTTCTGTGCCATCGGATACAGCGAAAGTGAAGGCATCTGTGCCATTATAGTCAGGGTTTGGAGTATACGTGACAGTTTTCCCTTCAATCTCACCTTCAGTTTCAATTTCTACTCCGCCTACAGTCAAAGTACCATTGATGGGCAAGCTTTCAATGTAATAGGTAAGTGGATCATTATCCTCATCAAAACCTTCTAGCGTAATCACCTGAACGTTATCCTCATCAAATGTATATGATTCTGGTTCAGCTTCAGGTTCTGCATTAGGCTGTTCGGTTACTGCAAAAGTAAATGTAGTAGAACTACTGTTCTGATTTTCTCCATTATTAGGACCACTATCCGTAAGGATGACTTCTACAGCTGTACTTCCGATGTTATCATCAGCCGGTGTAAAGGTAAGCGTACCATTATTACTAATCGCAGGTTGAACAGCAAACAGACTTTGATCAGTTGCCGTAGCTGTAAATGCTAATGTTTGTGACGCTTCATCGGTAGCAGTCGCCGGGCCAGGAGCAATGTTTTCTGCAAAATTGGTAATGCTTCGTGCTCCGCTGGCAGCTTCAACGTTTACATTATTTTGAGCAAGGTTGAATACCGGTTGATCATTTACGGCATTTACTCTGAAAGTAAAATTTTGCGCATATTGATTCCCCGGATCATCCTCAGCAGTGGCAGTAATCGTAAACTCTTGTTCACCATTTCGGTCAGCAAGGGATTCAAATTCATAAATTCCGTTGCTGTTATCAGCAGTCAGGGTAGCAAAGTCAATGCTACCTGGTAGAATAGAATAGGATACTTCCTGACTTTCATCATCGGGTTGAACCGCTACAGTTACAGCCGAATTAAAATCTTCATTGGCTTCAAAAATTTCCTGTACCAGGGAGAAGAAAGGAGTTTGCGTTTCTGGTTCATTTATTACCACGACTACATTATCGGTATCAGAATCACCATCATCGTCGGTGACAGTGAGCGTAATGTTGTGTACGCCAACATTAAGGTCTACATCGGCAGTTTCGCCAGTAGCGATCTCCACATTATTCTCCGTCCAGACATAGCTTTCAATGGTGCCATCATCATCAGAAGAGCCTGAGCCATCCAGTTCAACTGACTCACTTCCATTATCATCTTCATCTGAGATAGATTGATCCTGTCCGGCATCAGCAGTAGGAGCCTGGTTTTCGGCTTCAGTAATAGTGATGACTACATTATCAGTATCAGAATCTCCATCATCGTCGGTGACAGTGAGCGTAATGTTGTGTACGCCTACATCGAGGGTAACATCAGGGTTGATTCCAGTAGCGATCTGGTTACCGCCTTCAGTCCAGACATAGCTTTCAATGGTGCCATCAGCATCAGAGGAATTAGAAGCATCAAGGCTTACTTCTTCACTACCATTATCATCTTCATCAGTATATTCAGTTTGTGTATTGCTGGCATCAGCGGTAGGAGGAGTGTTAGCAGGCTCAGTAATAGTAATGACTACATTATCAGTATCAGAATCCCCATCATCATCGGTGACAGTGAGTGTAATGTTGTGTACGCCAACATTAAGGTCTACATCGGCAGTTTCGCCAGTAGCGATCTCCACATTGTTCTCCGTCCAGACATAGCTTTCAATGGTGCCATCATCATCAGAAGAGCCTGAGCCATCCAGTTCAACTGACTCACTTCCATTATCATCTTCATCTGAGATAGATTGATCCTGTCCGGCGTTAGCGGTAGGAGCCTGGTTTTCGGCTTCAGTAATAGTGATGACTACATTATCAGTATCAGAATCTCCATCATCGTCGGTAACTGTCAAAGTAATGTTGTGCACGCCAACAGCAAGCTCCACATCGGCAGTTTCGCCAGTAGCGATCTGGTTGCCTCCTTCAGTCCAGACGTAATCAGTGATCGTACCGTCAGCATCAGAAGAGGCAGAGCCATTTAATGTTACTTCTTCACTTCCATTACCATCCTCATCCGATATAGATTGATCCTGTCCGGCATCAGCAGTAGGAGGCTGGTTCTCGGCTTCAGTAATGGTGATGACTACATTATCGGTGTCAGTAGCCTCATCATCATCGGTAACTGTCAAAGTAATGTTGTGTACGCCAACATTAAGGTCTACATCGGCAGTTTCGCCAGTAGCGATCTCCACATTATTCTCCGTCCAGACATAGCTTTCAATGGTGCCATCAGCATCAGAAGAGCCTGAGCCATCCAGTTCAACTGACTCACTTCCATTATCATCTTCATCTGAGATAGATTGGTCTTGTCCGGCATCAGCGGTAGGAGCCTGGTTCTCGGCTTCAGTAATAGTAATGACTACATTATCAGTATCAGAATCCCCATCATCATCGGTGACAGTGAGCGTAATGTTGTGTACGCCAACAGCAAGCTCCACATCGGCAGTTTCGCCAGTAGCGATCTGGTTACCGCCTTCAGTCCAGACATAGCTTTCAATGGTACCGTCAGCATCAGAGGAATTAGAAGCATCAAGGCCTACTTCTTCACTTCCATTATCATCTTCATCTGAGATAGATTGATCCTGTCCGGCATTAGCAGTAGGAGGCTGGTTCTCGGCTTCAGTAATAGTAATGACTACATTATCGGTATCAGAATCCCCATCATCATCGGTGACAGTGAGTGTAATGTTGTGTACGCCAACATTAAGGTCTACATCGGCAGTTTCGCCAGTAGCGATCTCCACATTATTCTCCGTCCAGACATAGCTTTCAATGGTGCCATCATCATCAGAAGAGCCTGAGCCATCCAGTTCAACTGACTCACTTCCATTATCATCTTCATCTGAGATAGATTGATCCTGTCCGGCATCAGCAGTAGGAGCCTGGTTTTCGGCTTCAGTAATAGTAATGACTACATTATCGGTATCAGAATCCCCATCATCATCGGTAACTGTCAAAGTAATGTTGTGTACGCCAACATTAAGGTCTACATCGGCAGTTTCGCCAGTAGCGATCTCCACATTGTTCTCCGTCCAGACATAGCTTTCAATGGTGCCATCATCATCAGAAGAGCCTGAGCCATCCAGTTCAACTGACTCACTTCCATTATCATCTTCATCTGAGATAGATTGATCCTGTCCGGCATTAGCAGTAGGAGCCTGGTTCTCAGCTTCAGTAATAGTAATGACTACATTATCGGTATCAGAATCCCCATCATCATCGGTAACTGTCAAAGTAATGTTGTGTACGCCAACATTAAGATCTACATCGGCAGTTTCACCAGTAGCAATTTGGTTACCGCCTTCAGTCCAGACATAGCTTTCAATGGTGCCATCAGCATCAGAGGAATTAGAAGCATCAAGGCTTACTTCTTCACTACCATTATCATCTTCATCGGTATATTCAGTTTGTGTATTGCTGGCATCAGCGGTAGGAGGAGTGTTAGCAGGCTCAGTAATAGTAATGACTACATTATCAGTATCAGAATCACCATCATCGTCGGTAACTGTCAAAGTAATGTTGTGTACGCCTACATTAAGATCTACATCGGCAGTTTCACCAGTAGCGATCTGGTTGCCTCCTTCAGTCCAGACGTAATCAGTGATCGTACCGTCAGCATCAGAAGAGCCTGAGCCATCCAGTTCAACTGACTCACTTCCATTATCATCTTCATCTGAGATAGATTGATCCTGTCCGGCATTAGCGGTAGGAGCCTGGTTTTCGGCTTCAGTAATAGTGATGACTACATTATCAGTATCAGAATCTCCATCATCGTCGGTGACAGTGAGCGTAATGTTGTGTACGCCTACATCGAGGGTAACATCAGGGTTGATTCCAGTAGCGATCTGGTTACCGCCTTCAGTCCAGACATAGCTTTCAATGGTGCCATCAGCATCAGAGGAATTAGAAGCATCAAGGCTTACTTCTTCACTACCATTATCATCTTCATCAGTATATTCAGTTTGTGTATTGCTGGCATCAGCGGTAGGAGGAGTGTTAGCAGGCTCAGTAATAGTAATGACTACATTATCAGTATCAGAATCCCCATCATCATCGGTGACAGTGAGTGTAATGTTGTGTACGCCAACATTAAGGTCTACATCGGCAGTTTCGCCAGTAGCGATCTCCACATTGTTCTCCGTCCAGACATAGCTTTCAATGGTGCCATCATCATCAGAAGAGCCTGAGCCATCCAGTTCAACTGACTCACTTCCATTATCATCTTCATCTGAGATAGATTGATCCTGTCCGGCATCAGCGGTAGGAGCCTGGTTCTCAGCTTCAGTAATAGTGATGACTACATTATCGGTATCAGAATCTCCATCATCGTCGGTGACAGTGAGCGTAATGTTGTGTACGCCTACATCGAGGGTAACATCAGGGTTGATTCCAGTAGCGATCTGGTTACCGCCTTCAGTCCAGACATAGCTTTCAATGGTGCCATCAGCATCAGAGGAATTAGAAGCATCAAGGCTTACTTCTTCACTACCATTATCATCTTCATCAGTATATTCAGTTTGTGTATTGCTGGCATCAGCGGTAGGAGGAGTGTTAGCAGGCTCAGTAATAGTAATGACTACATTATCAGTATCAGAATCCCCATCATCATCGGTGACAGTGAGTGTAATGTTGTGTACGCCAACATTAAGGTCTACATCGGCAGTTTCGCCAGTAGCGATCTCCACATTGTTCTCCGTCCAGACATAGCTTTCAATGGTGCCATCATCATCAGAAGAGCCTGAGCCATCCAGTTCAACTGACTCACTTCCATTATCATCTTCATCTGAGATAGATTGATCCTGTCCGGCGTTAGCGGTAGGAGCCTGGTTTTCGGCTTCAGTAATAGTGATGACTACATTATCAGTATCAGAATCTCCATCATCGTCGGTAACTGTCAAAGTAATGTTGTGCACGCCAACAGCAAGCTCCACATCGGCAGTTTCGCCAGTAGCGATCTGGTTGCCTCCTTCAGTCCAGACGTAATCAGTGATCGTACCGTCAGCATCAGAAGAGGCAGAGCCATTTAATGTTACTTCTTCACTTCCATTACCATCCTCATCCGATATAGATTGATCCTGTCCGGCATCAGCAGTAGGAGGCTGGTTCTCGGCTTCAGTAATGGTGATGACTACATTATCGGTGTCAGTAGCCTCATCATCATCGGTAACTGTCAAAGTAATGTTGTGTACGCCAACATTAAGGTCTACATCGGCAGTTTCGCCAGTAGCGATCTCCACATTATTCTCCGTCCAGACATAGCTTTCAATGGTGCCATCAGCATCAGAAGAGCCTGAGCCATCCAGTTCAACTGACTCACTTCCATTATCATCTTCATCTGAGATAGATTGGTCTTGTCCGGCATCAGCGGTAGGAGCCTGGTTCTCGGCTTCAGTAATAGTAATGACTACATTATCAGTATCAGAATCCCCATCATCATCGGTAACTGTCAAAGTAATGTTGTGCACGCCAACATTAAGCTCCACATCGGCAGTTTCGCCAGTAGCGATCTGGTTACCGCCTTCAGTCCAGACATAGCTTTCAATGGTACCGTCAGCATCAGAGGAATTAGAAGCATCAAGGCTTACTTCTTCACTTCCATTACCATCCTCATCTGAGATAGATTGGTCTTGTCCGGCATTAGCGGTAGGAGCCTGATTCTCAGCTTCAGTAATAGTAATGACTACATTATCGGTATCAGAATCTCCATCATCATCAGTGACAGTGAGCGTAATGTTATGCACGCCAACATTGAGGGTAACATCAGGGTTGATTCCAGTAGCGATCTGGTTACCGCCTTCAGTCCAGACGTAGCTTTCAATGGTGCCATCAGCATCAGAGGAATTAGAAGCATCAAGGCTTACTTCTTCACTTCCATTATCATCTTCATCTGAGATAGATTGGTCTTGTCCTGCGTTAGCGGTAGGAGCCTGGTTCTCAGCTTCAGTAATAGTAATGACTACATTATCGGTATCAGAGTCGCCATCATCATCGGTAACTGTCAAAGTAATGTTGTGCACGCCAACAGCAAGCTCCACATCGGCAGTTTCGCCAGTAGCGATCTCCACATTGTTCTCCGTCCAGACATAGCTTTCAATGGTACCGTCAGCATCAGAGGAATTAGAAGCATCAAGGCTTACTTCTTCACTACCATTATCATCTTCATCGGTATATTCAGTTTGTGTATTGCTGGCATCAGCGGTAGGAGGAGTGTTAGCAGGCTCAGTAATAGTAATGACTACATTATCAGTATCAGAATCTCCATCATCGTCGGTGACAGTGAGCGTAATGTTGTGTACGCCTACATCGAGGGTAACATCAGGGTTGATTCCAGTAGCGATCTGGTTACCGCCTTCAGTCCAGACGTAGCTTTCAATGGTGCCATCAGCATCAGAGGAATTAGAAGCATCAAGGCTTACTTCTTCACTTCCATTATCATCTTCATCTGAGATAGATTGGTCTTGTCCTGCGTTAGCGGTAGGAGCCTGGTTCTCAGCTTCAGTAATAGTAATGACTACATTATCGGTATCAGAGTCGCCATCATCATCGGTAACTGTCAAAGTAATGTTGTGCACGCCAACAGCAAGCTCCACATCGGCAGTTTCGCCAGTAGCGATCTCCACATTGTTCTCCGTCCAGACATAGCTTTCAATGGTACCGTCAGCATCAGAGGAATTAGAAGCATCAAGGCTTACTTCTTCACTACCATTATCATCTTCATCGGTATATTCAGTTTGTGTATTGCTGGCATCAGCAGTAGGTGAGACAAAAGCACTAAGTGGGAATATTAATCTATGAGGAAGGTTGTTACTATTACCTGCCCAGGCCTGCGAACCCGTCAGGCATGACAAACAGAAAAATATGATCGCAATAGGCCTTTGCATCTTGTATGTCTTTTTGTTTCAGTGCGCTTGCAATACTATTTATGAGTAAAGTACTAAAAAAAATAAATAATATTACATTTTCAAATATACAAATAAAGTTGAGATATTTTTTAAAATATTCAAGAAATTTATATATAGGTACAGAAGAAAGATTAAAAAACTTAACTAAAAAATATGATAATAAATGCGTTACTTATTGATTAAGTGTAATAATTACACGTAAAAATTTAATTTTATGAATTTTGTAACCACAATATCTAGGCTTATAACTAAAAAATGTAATCGGATAAATCACAAAAGACCTTAATGTATCTAATGTAAGTTTTATTTGAAAGTTTTTGGGTCAGTATTAAATTCATTGCCATTTAACTACTTAATAATATGCAAAATGTTACAAAAATCACCGTTTAGCAATCATCTGTGCTGGCATCAACTTTAATCGTCAGGATTACTTAATAATCTTATTTATTCCCGTAACTTTGTGCCCCATAATATTTGCTAAAGTCCAAAAACAATGGGAGGCAACATCTTATGGGTTCAGTTAAGTATATCTTCGTAACGGGAGGCGTTACATCTTCATTAGGTAAAGGAATAATCTCAGCATCGCTGGGTAAGCTGCTACAGTCGCGAGGTTTCAGGGTTACCATCCAGAAATTTGATCCTTACATCAATATTGATCCGGGCACTATGAATCCCTATGAGCATGGCGAGTGCTATGTGACAGATGATGGGGCAGAAACGGATCTTGACCTGGGGCACTACGAGCGGTTTTTAAATGTCCGTACTTCACAAGCCAATAATGTAACTACAGGTCGTATTTACAACAATGTAATCACCAAAGAAAGAAAGGGGGTTTATTTAGGGAAGACAGTTCAGGTGATTCCTCATATCACAGATGAGATCAAGTCTAACTTCTTTCGCTTAGGTGAAAAAGGTGAGTTTGACATTGTCATCACCGAGATCGGGGGCTGTGTGGGTGATATTGAATCTCTTCCTTTTATAGAAGCAGTGCGTCAGGCACGCTGGGAGCTGGGGAGTAGCAACTTTCTGGTCATTCACCTTACCTTAGTTCCTTATCTGGAAGCTGCCAAAGAACTTAAAACCAAACCAACACAGCACTCGGTTCAGCGTCTTTCGGAAGCAGGCGTACAGCCGGATATTCTTGTATGTCGTTCAGAACGGCATCTTCCTATGGATATCAGGAAAAAAATCGCGCTTTTCTGTAATGTAAATATCAACTCGGTCATAGAGGCGGTGGATGCGGATACTATTTACGATGTGCCGCTACTTATGCGGAAGGAGAAACTGGATGAAAGGGTACTCAGCAAGCTCAAATTGTCTCATAAGCGAGAACCGGATATTGAGCAGTGGAAAGAGTTTCTGGGTCGTTACAAAAACCCATTGAGCGAGGTGAACATTGGGGTGATTGGTAAATATGTGGAACTGCCGGACGCTTACAAATCAATTGCTGAAGCATTTGTACATGCTGGTGCTGAAAATGAATGTAAAGTCAGATTAAGCTGGATTTCTTCCGAATCCATAAGCGAAGAAAATAAAGAAGAGGTTTTAGGTGAGCTGGATGGTATACTGGTAGCGCCGGGCTTTGGGGAACGTGGTATTCCAGGCAAGCTGGTGACAGCACGTTACGCCAGAGAAAATAAAATACCATATTTCGGGATTTGTCTGGGAATGCAATGTGCAGTGATAGAGTTTGCGCGTAATGTGTTAGACATCCATGACGCTAATTCAACCGAGATGAATGCTAAAACTAAGCAGCCGGTGATCGCATTAATGGAAGACCAGAAAAATATTGTAAACAAAGGAGGAACCATGCGTTTGGGAGCTTACGATTGTGAACTTAAAAGAGGAAGCCTGGCATATCAGGCCTACGGACGCAAAACCATACAGGAGAGGCACCGCCATCGTTATGAATATAACAACGAATACCTGGAAAGATTTGAAAAGGCGGGCATGATAGCCAGTGGTATCAACCCGGATTCAAAACTGGTAGAAGTCATTGAGCTTAAAGATCACCCCTGGTTTCTGGGCACTCAGTATCATCCCGAACTTAAGAGTACGGTCCTGAGCCCGCACCCTTTGTTTGTACGTTTTATCAAGGCTGCCAAAGAAAATAAACAATAATTTTGGGTATAGTGAAATAAAAAACAGCAAGAGAGCAACCTATATGTAGATTCAACTTAAAAAGTTGAGTGCTTAAGACTTATACACAGAGGAAGGAATGAGCTCTTGCTGCTTGTTCATTGTACATTGATCATTAATCATTAATATTGCGCTCTTGAAATTTTAAGACGCATAAAATTGTATCTATTCTTATCATAGAATTAAAAATATTATGGATAGAAACCAAGCAATAGGCTTATTGCTTTCGGGCCTTTTACTCATTGTCTACTTTCAGTTTTTTGCACCGGAACCGGCACCCCCGGCAGAAAATGAGCAACAGGCTCAACAGGTAGATGAAGCACCTGCACAGCAGCAGGAGCCTGTAATGGAGCAGGATGCAGGAGCAACGGCCGAAAAAGACTCCCTACAACAGGCACGCAATCGTGAGCGCTATGGGGTATTTGCTCAGGCTGCAAGCGGGGCGGCTGAAACCATAACGGTTGAAAGTGAAGATGT
The DNA here is from genome assembly GCF_029504655.1 of Catalinimonas alkaloidigena. NCBI lineage: Bacteria > Pseudomonadati > Bacteroidota > Cytophagia > Cytophagales > Catalimonadaceae > Catalinimonas > Catalinimonas alkaloidigena. The sequence continues at coordinate 4,399,945 of NZ_JAQFIL010000001.1, read as the reverse complement.
GCTTCTGGAAATTAATACGCACGGAGGAACAGTAGAGCGGGTAGAGCTGAAAAATTATAAAGATGGATCAGGTAATCAACTCGTACTTTTCAATGAAGAAAGCAGTGATATTAATTTACTGGCGGCTACTCCCAGCGGTGAAATAGACCTTTATAATCTATACTATAACAGCGATGCCTCTGAAGTAAGTGTCAGTGGTGAAGACACTACAGTGGTCACACTTTCAGCGAAGCTGGATGGGGGCGGGCAGATCAGGCAGGTATACAGCATTCCCGGAAGAGGATATGAAATAAGTTATCATCTTGAGCTGCAAAATGCTACAGGAGCACTAAACAGTAGTGATCTGCAGTTTTTGTGGAGCAGCCGGCTTCGCCCGCTGGAGCAGAACATGGAAGAAAGTCGTCGCAGAAGTTCATTGAACTACTATACGGCTGATGGAGATTTTGAGCAGTTATCATCCCTGATGGGCGATGGAGCGGAGGAAGAAACAGTAGAAGTACCGCTGAAATGGATTACCATGAAGCAGCGCTTTTTTAGTGCTGCTGTCATCGCGGATGAGTCTTTTAGTCAGGCACGTTTAACAACAGACAGCCCGGAAGAAGATAATACCACTCTGGTCAAGACGATGAATATGGCGGTGAATATGGGGCTGGAAGACCTAAGCAACGGCACACTCTCTTATAAATATTACTTTGGGCCTAACGACCAGCAGGTAATGACCAAAGTCGCCCCTGATTTTGAGGAAAATATTGATTTTGGCTGGCCCATAGTAAAGTGGATTAGCAAATACCCTATCTCGTATATGTTCCACTGGCTGGAGCAGTTTATCAGTAACTATGGGGTGATCATAATTATACTGGTGCTGGTGATCAAGACCCTGCTTTTCCCGCTTTCGTATAAGTCTTACATCTCCATGGCAAAGATCAAGGTCCTGAAGCCGGAGCTGGATGAAATTAAAGAAAAGCATGGGGACGATATGGCGAAAGCTCAGCAGGACCAGATGCAATTGTATCAGAAAGTAGGTGTCAACCCTTTGAGCGGTTGTGTGCCGGTGCTACTTCAGATGCCGATACTGCTGGCGATGTTCAATTACTTCCCCAATGCCATTGAGCTGCGCCAGGAGCCTTTCCTCTGGGCAGAAGACCTGTCAACCTATGATTCCATACTGGACTTACCGTTTACCATTCCTTTTTATGGCGATCATGTGAGCTTGTTCGTACTGCTGATGACTGCCTCAACAATATTGTATACCTGGTCCAACAATCAGGCGAGTACCGTACAGGGGCCGATGAAAAATATGCAGTATTTTCTGCCGCTCATATTCATGTTCGTGCTGAATTCATTTCCTGCAGCCTTGAGCTTCTACTATTTTGTGTCTAACATTGTTACTTTCGGTCAGCAGGCCATCATCCGTAAGTTTGTGGATGATGAAAAAATCCGTAAGATTCTGGACGAGAACAAGAAGAGAAATAAAAACAAGAAGAAGTCAAAGTTTCAGCAACGTCTGGAAGAGGCAATGAAAGCCAGTGAAGATAGCCGTAAGAATGGCAACAAAGGTGGAGGTAATAAAACTGGCCGTAAAGGTAAATAATTACCACAGACTTTCGTTTTTCTGAAAAATTGTCATGGAAGTAAAAGAGGTAAAACACAAAAAGAAAAAAAAGCTGGGGAGCTACCCCTATGTTAGTGTGGTCTTCAGTATCACGCTGGCACTTTTTGTGATTGGCCTGTTCGGTCTGTTAATTCTTCATGCCAACAGCCTTACCCGTATGATCCGTGAAAATGTGACCATGCAGATATTCCTGAATCGTACCATTTCAGAAAATGATAAAATTCAGATTCAGAAAACCCTTGCGGGAAAAGAGTATGTAGCGGTTGACGAAGAGCAACCGCAGATTAGTTTTATTTCTAAAGAAGAGGCAGCAGAAGCGTTTATTGAAGATACAGGCGAAGATTTTACCCAGTTTCTGGGAGAAAACCCTCTGCGGGACGCATACATTATCAAGATCAATCAGGAATATCAGGATACTGAAGCACTGGCCAAGGTAAAGCTGGATATAGAACGCATGAATGGCGTTTTTGAAGTTACTTATGTTGAAAACCTGGTGCGTTCAATTAACCAGAATCTGGCCAAGGTTAGCCTGGTCTTGTTGGGCTTTGCGGTGTTGCTGGTGATTATTGTGGCCGTGTTGATTAACAATACAATTCGTCTGGCACTTTTTTCCCAGCGCTTTCTGATCAGGAGCATGCAGTTGGTTGGTGCTACTTCGGGCTTTATTCAACGTCCTTTCCTGAGGCGTTCTTTTATGCACGGGATACTAGGAGGCATACTGGCATCTGTACTCCTGCTCTTTGTATTGCAGTACCTCAACCAGCAGATTGAAGATATTGAACAGTTACAAAACCCTACCAATATTATGATATTAATGGGTTTGCTACTTATCGTAGGAGGGTTTATTGGCTTTTTAAGTACTTATCGGGCCATAAGCAGATACTTAAAAATGTCCTTGGATGAACTGTATTAGATAGTAAAAAACATTAGCCCTTAGAACTCTAAAGCTATAGCGCCAAGAAGAATGAACCATAACCCTAAACACTATTGTACCATAAAACCAAGAACTTTAATACTATAAATCATGGCAGATAAAAGTCAACTTCCTTTTGGAAAGAAAAATTATGTTCTGATGGTCATCGGAATTGGCATTCTCATACTGGGCTTTACGTTAATGTCATTAGACGGCGAGCAGTATGGGTTTGGCTTTTTAGGGTTAACTTTAGGTCCAATTACGGTGATGATAGGTTTTATCGTAGAATTCTTTGCTATTTTGACCAAACCTGAATGATCTTTGCTCACGCAAGTCTAAAGTGAGTATATATTATGTCTATCATAGAAGCCATTATCTTAGGAGTCGTTCAGGGACTTACCGAATTTTTGCCTGTAAGCAGTAGCGGGCATATTGAACTGGGAACAGTTTTATTAGGAGTACAAAGCAAGGACAACCTGCTCTTTTCTGTAGTGGTACACAGTGCTACCGCCCTCAGCACCATAGTCGTTTTTCGTAAAGACATTGCCCGGCTGATCATTGGGCTCTTTAAGTTTCAGTGGAATGATGAGCTAAAGTATATTTCCAAGCTTCTGCTTTCCATGGTCCCCGTAGGCCTTATCGGTGTTTTTTATAAAGATCAGATTGAAGCCTTTTTTGGTGGAGATGTGCTATTAGTAGGTTTTATGCTTTTACTGACAGCTACTCTACTGGCCATGACCTATTACGCCAGGAAGCAGGGGGGGAATGTTACGTATCCCAAAGCTTTTATCATCGGAATGGCGCAGGCTATCGCTATTCTGCCCGGCATATCCCGTTCGGGAGCTACCATTGCCACTTCATTACTGATAGGTGTTGAAAAGGAAAAAGCTGCCCGCTTTTCTTTTCTGATGGTACTCTTGCCTATCATCGGAGCTTCTTTGTTAGAAGTAAAAGATTTTATTGAAGAGCCGGCCTTAGCAAGCGGGATTTCCGGAACAGCTCTTTTGCTGGGCTTTATCGCTGCCTTCGTTTCTGGCTTATTAGCCTGCCAGTGGATGATCTCTATAGTGAAAAAAGGAAAACTTATTTACTTCGCCATCTATTGTTTAATTGTAGGCATCATCGCCATTATTACCGCATTGACGTAAAAAATATTCATGCCTGAAAATTATTCATTATTTGACAAAGAGCATTATAACTTTCAGCAGGGAGAAGTTATACTGATTGATAAACCTCTGGAATGGACTTCTTTTGATGTAGTGAATAAGCTCCGTTATCAAATCAAACTCAAAAAAATTGGTCATGCTGGTACTTTGGATCCTTTGGCTACAGGCTTACTTATCCTCTGTACAGGTAAGATGACCAAGCAGATAGAGCAGTTTCAGGCACAGGAAAAAGAATACACCGGTACTTTAGTATTAGGTAAGACGACTCCTTCAATAGACCTCGAAACCGATTTTGATAGTGATACCCCTATAGACCATCTGAATGCTAATGATCTGGAAGCCGTTGGCAAGCAGTTTATAGGTGAAATTGAGCAGGTCCCTCCAATGTATTCGGCTATCAAAGTAGGAGGAGAACGCCTGTACAAAAAAGCCCGCAAAGGAAAAGAAGTGCTTGTAAAGCCTCGTGAAGTTACGGTAAGTGTTTTTGAGTTGACCAGAATTGAACTGCCGGAAGTTGATTTTCGTATAGTCTGTTCTAAAGGTACTTACATCCGCAGCCTGGTGCGCGATTTTGGCAAAGCACTGGGTGTGGGGGCTTATTTATCCAGCCTGCGCCGTACGCGCAATGGAGCGTTTCATGTGAGCGATGCCTATCAGATCAATGAGTTTGTAGACCTGATCAAAAAAAACGCATCATAAATGCAAGTGTCATAACAAACTATCCATTTATCAATTACAAAAAGAGATAAAACCTTAACTATGAAAGTACACGATGGTAGCACTTCTTTTGAGCAGCCCCGGCTTGCTGTAGTGACCAGCGGTACTTTTGATGGTGTACACATAGGGCACAGGAAAATACTAAAGCGACTGGTTGAAATTGCCAGGCAGAGAAGTGGAGAAACTGTGGTAGTTACTTTCTGGCCGCATCCGCGAATGGTCCTGCATCCCGAAGACGACACACTTAAACTTTTATCCACATTTGAAGAAAAAGTAAAAATTTTTGAGCAAGTGGGAATTGATCATGTCGTTCGCATACCTTTCACCAGAGCGTTCTCCCAGCTCAGTTCCGAAGCGTTTATCCGTAATATTTTGGTCAAAAAAATTGATACTCAATATCTCATCATTGGTTATGACCATCGCTTCGGTAAGAATCGTGAAGGGAGCTTTGACTATCTCAAAGAAAACGCTGACAAATATGGCTTCCAGGTAGAAGAGATCCCCCGCCAGGATGTAGATCATGTGGGGGTAAGCTCCACCAAAATCCGAAACGCACTGGAAGGAGGAGATATTTTTACAGCTAATGAATACCTGGGGCAGCCCTATCAAATCACTGGTAAAGTAGTGAAAGGAGATCAACTGGGAAGAAGCTGGGGTTTTCCTACTGCTAACTTAGTAGTCCCTGAACGTTATAAGCTAATTCCTGAAGATGGTATATACGCCTGCAGAGTGAGATGGGAGGGTAAGCAGTTTGAAGGTATGATGTATATTGGTGTGCGTCCCACCATTAATGGAGTGCAGCGTAATATTGAAGTCAATATCTTTGATTTTGATACGCAGATTTACGGAGAAACACTCCAGGTGGAATTCATAGGGCAGATTCGTGCTGACATGAAGTATGAGAATATTGAGCTACTCAAAGCACAACTGGCAGTAGACCGTGAAGATGCTTTGAAGATCCTGGCAGAGTTTAAGTAGTGATTAAGTATGAAGATGTTAAAGTGTTAGGTTTATTTTCTTTCCGGCAATTCTGCTTAGCTTTATAGGTCTCTCTTAGCGATAATTCAATAAAATTTTTATGATATGGATAGGGTGCATTACAAGTAATCTACCATAATAACCAGAAACTTCACACTACTAACCTCATGATCCAGAAAGTACTCATCATAGGTGCCACAGGTATGTTGGGGCGTCCGGTAGCCCTGGAACTACATAAAGCAGGTTTCCAACTCAGAGCGCTGGTACGCAATGTAGACAAAGCAAGAAAACTGCTTCCGGATGATATTGAACTGATGCAGGGAGATTTGCAGAGTGATGAGGCTATCAGCAAGGCAATCAAAGGAATGGATGCGGTGTACCTGAGCCTTTCTGTAAGTCAGGATGAGCCCAAAAAAGGTTTTCATGCTGAAAGAGACGGCATGCGAAAAGTTATACTTGCTGCCCGTAAGGAAGGGGTGCAGCGCATTGCTAACCTGTCTTCACTGGTACAGGAGTATTCATCAGATTGGTGGGTGTTTGGAGTGAAGAGAGATGCGATCAGACAACTTAAAGAATCCCGAATTCCTTATACGATTTTCTATCCCTCAAACTTTATGGAAGCGATACCCGGCCAGTTTATGTCGGGCAATCGCCTGCTGTTGGTGGGTAAACCTAAGCATAAATTGTGGTGGATCGCTGCCCATGATTATGGTAAGCAGGTAGCCCGAGCATTGCGAGTAGACGAAGGCAATCATCATTATATTGTGCAGGGGCCGGAAGCGATCGGACAGGAGGAAGCACTACAGATATTTGCTCAGCATTTTTCCGGAAAAAAATTAAAAATCAGTAAAATGCCGATAGGTATACTCAAATTACTGGGAATCTTTACTTCCAAAGCCAATTATGGTGCGCACATTATAGAAAGTATCAACAACTATCCTGAAACTTTCCGTGCGGAGGAAACCTGGAAGCAGTTGGGCAAGCCGGAGACTACTCTTGATCAGTTTGCAGAAAAGCTTTCCCTAGATTAAGGGATGAATTCAGGAGATTTTCCGTTTAGAAGAAAGGCCCGGAGCCGGAAGACGGAAGGCAGATCTTACTTTGGCTGTCAGACTTCCAGCTTCGCGACTGAGATAAAATTCAATGGTTTTAAGAAAGCAAAAACATGATTCTAGCATATATCCTTACAAGTTTGCTGCTTAATTTTCACCCCTTCCATGTCAGTGTGATGAGTATTCACCACGCTTCTGATGAAAATACGCTGCAAATTACCCTCAAGATTTTTGCCGATGATCTGGAAGAAGCATTAAATGACGAGCAGTTCAGAACTCCTGAGCAGGCCTTTGTTGATGTGCTTAACCCTAAGGATCCGCAAAGCCTGGACCAGTATGTAGAAGAATATCTGCGGAAGCACATGAACATCAAAGTGAACGGAAAAGAGGTGCAGGCAGCCTATCTGGGCAAGGAAGTAGAAGATATGGCGATGTGGTGTTACTTTGAAATCAGCGATGTGGAGCAGTTAGAAAACATACAGGTAAGAAGTTCTATCCTGACAGAAATTTTTGACGATCAGATAAATATTGTGCATGTCAACTACGGTGGCGTCATTAAGAGCATGAAACTTGCAGGAAATCGTTTGCTAGATGAAGTTTCATTTGGTTAATATTTCTAATGCTTTTTTTATGAACAATAAATTTTCATTCCGATTTTTCTTTTATGCGATAAGCTGCTCCTTATTTATTGCTTTTTCTTCCTGTGAAGAAGACAGTGCATTATTTATTTCTCCCGAGCAGCAGATTGAATTAGGCCGCCAGTTGGATTCTACCATTATGGCTAGCCCCGGAGAATATCCGGTTTTGGACGCATCAGAGTATCCTGAAGCATATGATTACCTGGAAGGTATTTTTGATGAAATCTTAAGATCAAATGCGGTACGTTACGAAGAATTCCCCTGGCAGATCAGAATTATAGAGGGTGATGAAACCCTGAATGCATTTGCTGCTCCCGGTGGATTTGCCTATGTCTATACCGGACTGATCAAATACCTGGACTCGGAGGATGATCTGGCTGGCGTACTGGGCCACGAGATTGCCCATGCCGATCTGGAACATTCAGCACGTCAGATGGAAAGACAATATGGTGCTAGCTTACTACTGAGTATAGTATTAGGCGATGGTACTGCCCAGCAGCTAGGACAAATCGCCACAGGTTTAGTGGGTTTAAAGTTTAGCAGAAACTTCGAGAGGAACGCGGATGAGAAATCCGTAGAATATCTCTCTGATACCCGATACAACTGCGCGGCAGCACGCTCTTTTTTCCAGAAACTGGAAGAAGAGGGGCAGGCAGGGGGCACGCCAGAGTTTTTGAGTACCCATCCTGACCCTGGTAGCAGGGTTGAAAACATCACTGAAAAAGCCAATGCAGTAGGCTGCGATACGGATCCCTTAGACCCAGCCTCCTACGATGACTTTAAAGCCATGCTGCCTTAAATAAAAAATACCAATGTATTAGTGAAGGATAGTCTTACTGGCTATCCTTATTTTTTTAGAAAATGTCAGTGACTACTTCTTCTGCCAGCCCAAAAGACAGGGTCATGCCTGCGCCACTTAGTGCGTTGACGATAGTCACTTCCTCAGAAGGATGGGCGATAAATTCTGTTTTTCCGGGCAGCTTAGCATAAATGCCATGCCAGCGCTCTGCAATCTGCATGTCAGGTGCCTGGGCGAAAGTATGCAGGTAATCCATGATATGACCATTAATTTCTTCTTTATCAAATGGGCCTAAAGCTTTGCCATATTCATGAGAATCTCCAATCACCAGTTCCCCCAAACCATTCTGAGCCATCATCACATGTATATGCCACAACGCAAAGGCTGGGTTTTCCGCATCAAAGCGGTCGCTCATCGCATGTAAAGAGGGACAGTCCTGAAAAGCCGCATAGTGCCTCAATGTTAAACCTCCACATAGGGTAGGGCCGAGTTTCCAATCATTGGGCTGAACAGCAGTGCGCATCATCTGTAGCTTGCATTTGGTAATCTCAGTCTCTGCAAACACTTCCGGATAAAGCGTTTCAAAGTCGCTGCCGCTGCATACAAATATCTTTTCGGCCTGATAGGACTGTTGATTCGCCTGTAGTTTATTTTTTTCTATGGCATTGATGGCGGTATCAAAGTAAAACGCTACCCCATACTGCTCTTCCAGCATGGCAGGTAGTTTGCTAATGGCCTCTCTGGGGTCAACAGTCAGTTCGCTTGCACTCCATAAGCCTCCCAGCAATCCTTCATGTTTAACACCTTTACTTTTTTGTGAAGCCTGAGCAGAGGTAAGCAGCTGACATTCATAACCATTGTTTTGGTTTTGCGCCATAAATTCTTCCAGTACCGCCATCTCATCTGCCTGATGGGCAAGGTGTAAGGAGCCATTTTGAGTAAGCCAGATATTAGCTTTTTCTGCTACTTCCAGCCAGATAGCTCTGCTGCGTAACGCTCTTTCCAGTGCCGGTCCAGGGGCCTGACCTATAGGCCAGATCAGACCAAAGTTGCGAATAGAAGCCCCGATGGCACGGGGATTTCTTTTCAAATACAGCTACTTTTTTGCCTTTACGGGCTGAAGCCAGTGCTACTGCCAGGCCTACTATTCCAGCACCCACGATAGCTACATCAAATTGCTTTTGCATGGAAAAGAATTAATAATTACAGATTTGAAAATTGCATATTCTGATAATTCAATACACTGAACCTTTGCAATAAGTACATTATGTTTATCACATTATTCATCCATCATTACTCATCACTTAATATTCCGTAAAAGCGCTAATGACCGGGCGACCAATCCAGCAGGAAGGCTGCTGTATGCCAAATACATAGGCAATGGTAGCAGCAGTGTCATAGGTCATGATATCATCAGGAATCTCATAACTGCCTTTCACATTAGCCCCACTGATGATCCAGGGGATAGTGGTTTCTTCGGGCGTATTGCCGCCGTGGCTGGTATTAATGCCTCCATGATCGGAGGTGAGGATGATCAGGCTTTCTTCCAGCAGACCTTTTTTGCGTAATCCGTCCAGAATCAGGTTGGTCAGATGGTCAGCTTTTTCTACCGCATGCAGGTATTCGGCTGAGCCCCACTGCTGTGAATGTCCGGCATGATCAACATGATCCAGGTGAACAAACATCAGAGAAGGCTCATGTTCAAACAAATAAGAAGCCGCCGCCTCAGCAGTACGATCTTCACCTTTGGTATCTGCCAGCATATTGAGTACGCCTGGCTCAATTAACCTTCCTATGGTAGGCCAGTCATGAAAACTTGCCAGGTCAGCCTCCTGATATTCTTCTCTAACCAGACGGAATATACTGGGCCACATACTTCCTGAATCCTCATTGCACAGCACCTGATCTCCAATATCTTTAGGGCGCCATTCATTGTTGTAGACAGCATGTTCTTCAGGAGAGGCTCCGTAGATCATAGAAGCCCAGTTGGGCCCACTGCTGGAAGGTAGTACTGCCTGGGCAGTCATAGAATAAGCCCCCTCCTGCATCAATGAATCAAAGGTAGGCGTAGTGGCCTGTAATATGCCTTCCGGACTCAGTCCGTCAATGCCAATCAGCACAACATGTTTAATCCCCGGCAACATCTGGGCATGTATATCCGAGGCTAATGAAAGAAAGAGTAGTGAGCAGGTAACGAGATTTCGCATGCGAATTTAACTTAATTTTGCCTGAACAAGGTAAAAATTTCTTTCTGATCAGTAGCAAATCCCATAAGAATTTATTGTTAAATCTCATGGAATGATTATTTTATGTTGAATTTAATTCAACTTATTCTGAAAAATGATAACATTAATTTAATCCAGCGCCCCTTTATTTATGCTATATTCAATTTCCTGTTTGAAACTGGTTAAATTATCAAAGCGCTATAAACTTTTAAACTTTAACCCGCAAATCATTTATGGGCTTTACCAACTTCCACGGACATACGCATTATTGTGATGGAAAAGGCAGGGCTGAAGAATATGCCGAGGCTGCCATAACCCAGAAGATGCCGGTCTATGGTTTTTCTTCCCATGCTCCGCTTCCTTACGAACTGCCCTGGACGATGCCGGAGAGTGAGACTGAGAAATACGTGTCAGAAGTCCGAAAAGTAAAAGAGCAGTATGCCGCACAACTTCAAGTTTATACCGGACTGGAAGTAGATTTTATTCCTGATGTAGCTGGTCCGGGGCATGAGCGGATCAGGAAATTGGACCTGGACTATACGGTGGGTTCAGTACATTTTGTGGATTTCTTTCCAAAGGGTCATCCCTGGGAGATAGACGGAAAGCATGAGCTTTTTCTGGAAGGATTGCAGCAGATCTTTAATGGAGACATTCAGAAAGCCATAGAACGATATTTCAGCCTCATCAGGCAAATGGTTGAGAAAGACCCGCCGGACATTGTTGGACACCTGGACAAGATCAGGATTCAAAATGAGGAGGGGAATTTATTTAGTGAGGAAGCTCTCTGGTATCGTGATGCAGTAGAAGAGACCCTACAAGTGATTCAGAAGAAAGGACTGATTACAGAAGTTAATACGCGGGGTATTTACAAGAAGAAAACGACAGCCCCCTATCCTTCACCCTGGATACTGGAGCGTATGCAAGCGCTGGATATTCCTATCATGTTGAACTCAGACGCGCATCATCCGAGAGAGATTACGGCCTGTTTTGAAGATACCGCAAAATTGCTGTTAGATATAGGTTATGACCATTGCCGAATTTTGCTGGATGGCAAATGGCAGGATGCAACCCTCACGATCAAAGGAATCCACTATGTACCATCCTAAAATTACGAACTGGCTCAGCCGAACCCACGGCCCGCTTGGAGACTGGGTCTTTTCTTTGTACGCCATTATCGCTGCTTTCTGCACCTACTCCTGTATGTATGCTTTTCGCAAACCCTTTGCGGTGGCTACCTTCAGTGAGCTTTCTCTCTGGGGAGTAGATTATAAAATCTGGCTGATCACTTCTCAGGTGCTTGGTTATACGCTATCCAAGTTCTTAGGAATCAAAATTGTATCTGAGATGGGTGGTAAGCGTAGAGCGATCTCTATCGTAATACTAATTGGAATAGCTGGCGTAGCGCTTTTCCTTTTTGCCATTGTTCCTCCTCCTTACAATATACTTTTTCTTTTTTTCAACGGCTTGCCACTGGGCATGGTGTGGGGATTGGTATTCAGTTACCTGGAAGGAAGGAAACTTACTGAAATATTGGGGGCCGGATTATCCGTCAGCTTTATTTTTTCTTCAGGCTTTGTCAAAACTATAGGGGCCTGGGTGATGCTGGACTGGGGCGTATCCAACTTCTGGATGCCTTTTGTGACCGGAGGGTTATTCGCACTGCCTTTGCTTTTTTTCGTATGGATGCTCAATCAACTGCCTCCCCCTTCTGAAGAAGATGAGCGTCTGCGTACCAGGCGCAAGCCCATGAACAAAGCGGAACGCTGGGAATTTCTGCGGCTATTTGCTCCCGGGCTCATCCTGCTGGTCATTGCCTATACATTCCTGACTGCCTTCCGCGACTTTAGAGATAACTTCGCCCGTGAAATATGGATTTCGCTGGGCTACGGAGAGGATGTAGCCATTTATACCGAAACTGAGGTGCCTATCGCATTAGCAGTTCTGCTTATCATGGGTTTATTGATGTTCATTAAAAGTAACCGTAAAGCGCTTAATACATATCATCTGCTGATAGCCTTTGGCTTCTTTCTGGTAGGAGCCAGTACCTTTGCCTTTGAGCAGGCCTGGATTAGCCCTCCGGTATGGATGACTCTGGTAGGCCTGGGCTTATATTTGGGCTACGTGCCTTTCAACAGTATATTGTTTGACCGCCTCCTGGCAGCATTTAAATATGTAGGCACAGCAGGCTTTCTGATTTATGTTGCTGACTCAGTTGGCTACCTGGGCAGTGTAGGGGTGCTCTTTTACAAAAACTTTGGGCATGCTGAACTAAGCTGGCTACGATTTTTTATCGTTTCCGCCTACACCATGACCTTTGTAGGCAGCGCCTTAATGATCCTTTCCATGATTTACTTCCGCCACCGGCTGCATTTCTGGAAGGTGGGCGAAGTTACGGAAGTCAGTCCACAGGAAATTACTGCTTAAACTATGAGTGAAGATTACGCCAGTAAACAAGCAAAGCACATGCTGCAATGCTGGGCCGCCCAGGATGGCTACCAGCCCCTGGAAGTAGAGCAAACCGAAGGTTGCTGGATACATACTACAGACGGTCGCAAGATTTTTGACCTGCGTAGCGCGCACGAATGTATCAACCTGGGCTTCAGGCATCCCAAGATACTGGAAGCCATGCGGCAGCAGATGGAAAAAGTAGTATATGTCACCGATGATTTTGCGACTGAACCAGCGGCCAGGCTGGCTGAAAAGCTTGCCCGTGTGACGCCCGGAAGTCCGAACAAGAAAGTCTGGTTCTCGCAAAGCGGAGCCAATGCAGTGGAAGCGGCCATCAAAGCAGCCCGCATGTATCAGTATAACCATATGCAGCAGGAGGGCAGCGAAAAGCTGGAAGGCAGCAAACAGTATCCATTTCCTTACAAAATCATTTCACGCTACCGCTCCTGGCATGGGGCTACTACTTTGGCTTCATCAGCCAGCGGAGATCCCCGGCGCTGGTTTCAGGAGCCTTTCAATGTGCCGGGCTTTGTACATGGTCCCGATGCCTACTGTTACCGCTGTCCTTTTGGTCTGGCATATCCTTCCTGCCAACTGGCATGCGCCAATTATCTGGAACAGATGATCACTTTTGAGGGGGGCTCTGGGAAGGTGGCAGCGGTATTGGTAGAACCGGTAGTAGGCTCCAACGGCATCATTCCTCCGCCACCGGATTACTTTCCCCGCCTCAGAGAGATTTGTGACCAGCATGACATACTCCTGATCGTTGATGAAACCATGACGGGCATGGGACGCACCGGAAAAATGCTGGCCATTGAGCACTATGACATTGAGCCGGACATCATCATTATGGGCAAGGCGTTAGGTATGTACAGTCCGTTGGCGGCAACTATTTTCTCCGAAAAAGTAGCTCAGTCTTTTGATGACAATATTTTTGGCATAGGTCAGAGCTTTTCCGGGCACACGCTTTCCTGTACCGCCGCTTTAGCGAGCATAGAAGTGCTGGAAGAAGAAAATATCTTATCCCATACACAGGAAATGGGCGCTTACCTGGGAGAGAAATTAGTGCAACTGCAGAAAAAGCATCCATCGGTAGGAGAGGTGAGAGGGCTAGGCTTGTTTTATACCCTGGAAATTGTCAAAAACAGAGAGACTAAAGAACCGCTACGGAAGATATCAGAGAAATACACTAAAACGGTAGTTACAGAGATTGCCGAATTCCTTCTCCGAGAGAAAAATATTTATATTCCTTCAGACAAATTTGGTATCTGGGTAGTGCCTCCCTTGATCGTACAGCAAAACGAAATTGATTTTATCGTAAAAGCACTGGATGAGGCTCTGGTATTGGCTGACAGAGAAGTCATGTAAAAAGGTATGTATCAGTATTTTGGTTCAAAAAGCTTATCGTTGTTAAAATTAGAGGTTGTAAAATACGTATGACTTACTCCGCTGTGGTGCCCATAAATTTGAACCACTTCTAACCAACCAACCATAATGTAGCTCAGAAGATAAATCTTATACGAAGGATAATCTTCTAAAATTTCTCCACAATTTTGAAGTTATTCAATGATCGTATTAATGTGATAAACCAATAACATTTTCCACTTGGCTTTATCTCTTATTGCACAAATCAAACAAAAATAATTGTCAGCTAAGCAAGTAAATATGAATAGAATATTTCATAAATTATCATTGTGGTTTATTGATATTAGAAATTTTTTCCACTTATCATTGATGCATAAGCAGATGCTGCTACTGTGAAAATTTGTGGCAGGTAAAAAGATGCTTTTATATATTGTTGATCACCTCTAAACCCGTTGGAACTTATCTGGAATCAAGATTTTGATTAAATATCAAAGTGATAACAGGATAGTAAAAAAAATAAATTCTCTCCCCAAATAAGAAGACGTTGGGTGAATTTTTGCCAGCATAAGCTTTCTCATTTCATCACTGGCTGGTTCACCATCTACTTTATTAGTAAACAATGTAGATATAACTGTTCTTTTCTGTTCAATCCTTTTGGCAGGTAATACATCTTTCTCATTGAGATTCCTGTTACCCGCAATGCAATAGTCCTCTTCCTTAGTTTTAGTAATACGCTATCACTTTCTTTTACCTGAAAGGTGTTTGAACGGAATAAACAGCTATGGGCAGAAGTGACATCAAGGGAGAAGAAGGTCATCCTGAGCTTATGTTGCACAGGTAATAATCATAATAACTTTCTCTGAATATTGTGGGACAGCTTCATTAATTGCTTAATGTAAGCATGCTATCCAACCGTATAAAATACGCTAATCATGAAAAAAATAATATACCTATCGTTGAGTATGCTTGTGTTGAGCAGCTTTAATCTAATGGCCCAGAACTGGGTAGTTGGGGGAAATAACCTCTCTGCAAGTGGTAGGTTAGGTACGAATAATAATCATTCCCTGATTTTTGAGACAAACAACGGTGAACGTGGCAGGGTAACTAATACTGGTCTGTGGGGATTTGGCGTTTCATCGCCTAGTGCCCGGCTACATATCAACAGTGCCAGTGGTCAACATCCTTTAAAGGTAGAGGTAAATAACTCATTAAAAATGTTTGTTCACAGTGGTGGTGGAGTATCTATTGGCAGTAGTACATCGCTTGTCCCTCCTGCAAATGGTTTATTGGTTGCAGGAAATATGGGAGTGGGAAAAGAACCGGGTTCATACAAATTTAAGATTACCCATAGTACTTTTGGTTTTAATATTGAAAATGCTACGACCCTGGATGATTGGGAGTTTTGGGCTAATAGTGGAGGACTGTCCTTATATGCCAATGGTAGTTTTAGGGGAAACTTCAATCCAACCACCGGAGTATATACTTCAGTTTCTGATGAGCGCGTAAAAGCCAATGTCCAGGCTATGCCGACTGTTTTAGATAAAATAAAAGCTTTAAAAGCTTTCACTTATCAATTTGAGGGTACAAATGAAAAGAAAAATAGCACTGCTTCCTACGGATTCATGGCTCAGGATGTAACTGAGGTCTTTCCCCATTTGGTGAATCATGTTGTAGACGAAGAGCGTGGAATTGACACATATACCCTTGATTACAGCGGCTTTGGCGTGCTTGCCATTAAAGCTATCCAGGAATTACAACAACACATACTCATACTGGAAAGCCAAATCGCAGCGCTGGAAGAAGCACAAGGCAAGGACAAAAAAAGCAATGCCTATGGCAATACAGGGAATATTGGAGTCTGGCTGGAAAAGAACTATCCCAACCCCTTTGCTCAAAGTACCATTATTGGGTACAGCACCCCTGAACAAGCAGAAAAAGTTGATCTGGTAATCACTAACCTACACGGAATAGAAATACAACGTTTTGATCACCTGGATGTGGGAGCAGGGCAGGTAGAAATAATTGTAGGCAGCATACCCGAAGGTACTTATATCTATACCTTGGTGGTAGATGGTAAGCCCATTTCATCAAAAAAAATGTTACTGAGCAGGTAAGGCTTTGCGAAGATTCAGTGAAGGTGTCTGGTTAGACACCTTATTTTTTCTGAATATATGTGTAATATTTTGAATCTATGCTTGTATCCCTGTAGCTGTTAAAAATACTCTTTGTGCCAGGGAGCATTTTGGCAAAACCGTAGATTTTTATGAATTCTTACCTGTTCCTTCTCCTAAGCGTATCGCCCGTTTGTAGAGGCTTAAAGTGTGTCGCTTAGATCTGGCATTCATGTAGAAAAATGAAATTTAAAAACCAGGCAACTCATGGAGAGGATGAAAGGTGCTTTGCTGTAGGTTAATAGCACCATGAAGAAACAAGGTAAAAACTCCTTCATTTTCAGGTTATAACACCGGCTACAATGGAAAAAAACAAAACCCGATCCACTGGTGAACCGGGTTAAAATCTTTATTTTTCCAGTGAAGCTTTGTCCATAGTGGCAGGAAGCATGCGAACGATCATTCCCGGGCCTTCTACTACTACATAAATATTTCCGTCCGGACCTTCGCGTACTGTTCTGATTCTACCAATATCTTCCAGTAGCTTTTCTGAGCTGATTACCTTTTCACCATCCAGTTCCAGTCGTTCTAGATAGCGAAACTTGAGAGAGCCTACAAAAAGGTCACCCTGCCAGTTTTTGAATTTATCTCCGGTATAAAAATCCATGCCGCAGGGAGCGATAGAAGGTACATAATACCAGACCGGCTGCTGCATACCTTCTTTCTCACGAATATCAGTAAAGGTAGTGTTGTCATAGTTGATACCATAAGAAATTACCGGCCAGCCGTAGTTATTCCCTTTTCTTACAATATTAATCTCATCACCTCCCTGAGGTCCATGCTCATGCTCCCAGAGTTCACCACTTGTAGGATGCAGCGCCATTCCCTGAGGGTTACGGTGGCCATATGAAAATATCTCAGGTCGTTTGTTTTTGTCACCTACAAAAGGATTATCATCAGGAATACTGCCATCATCATTAAAACGCATCACTGTTCCCAGTATGTTCTCAGGATTTTGCGCATTCTCGCGTGCTCCACGGTCGCCAATAGAAAGGTAGAGATAACCATCATTGTCAAACTCTATTCTGCCGCCAAAGTGCTGACCGGCATCGCGAAGCGGTGTACCTTTAAAAAGTACTTCCTGCGCTACCAGTTCATCTCCTTCCAGTTTGGCCCGCATCAGTGCTGTATTGCCTTCATTTCCTCCTTCAGAGTAGGCATGGGTGATGTAAATCCAGCCGTTATCATCATAGTTAGGGTGCAATTCCAGGTCAAATAGTCCCCCTTGACCACGCACATATATTTCTGGTAGCCCTTTGATTTCTTTTACAGCCTGGGTCTGAGGGTTAAAATGCTTGAGCTTTCCGCCTTTTTCAGTGATCAACATATTGCCATCGGGCAAAAAGGCCATGCTCCAGGGAGTGGTAAGATCAGTAAGTACAGTATCTACAGTATAACTTTCCTGCTCAGTAGATATTGCAGTTTGCGCATTGGAAAGCAGGGTGATGCATGTGAAAATGCAACAGCTGATTAATTTTTTCATAGGATAGGTATTAATTAAAGTGAATGGGCAATTTAACAATCTTAAGGCTCTGCTAAAACTAATTTCTGCAGCAACAGTTAAAAAGCTATCCTCAAAACTTTTTGGGGCGGGCTTTGTTCAATTAAGCCTATCTTTCAAATCCAACGCATCCTGCCATGATATTAATTACCGGAGCCTCAGGGCATTTGGGACACGCAATTGCTGATCAGCTTTTACCTAAATTAGCAGATGGAGAGAAGCTGGTGGTTAGCAGCCGAAGCCCCGAAAAACTCAGTCACTTTAAAGCGCTGGGCGTGGAAGTGAGAGCGGCAGACTTTGATGATAAAAATAGCCTGATCAAAGCATTTAAAGGGGTAAACAAGGTGTTGCTCATCTCCGGTCATGCGCCTAACGCACATAGAATTCAGCAGCATAAAAATGCAGTGAGCGCTGCAGTACTGGCAGGGACGCAGCATGTAGCCTACACTAGTTTTTTCAATGCTGTGCCCGAGTCCAGGTTTTTGTTTGCCGAAGTACATGCCAAAACAGAAGCGCTCCTCAAAAGTAGTGGCCTTACCTACACCATTTTTCGGAATGCCTGGTATGCGGATTTGTTTACAGAAGGTATAGAACAAATCCTCGCGCAGGCTAAACTTGAAGCTTCGGCTGGCGAAGGAAAGATAAATTCCATACCCCGGGCTGAGATTGCTGCTGCCATAGCGGAGGTGCTGAGTACAGATAAGTTTGGTAATTCTACGCTTGAGCTTACCGGGCCTGAAACCTTCAGCTATGCAGAAGTGGCAGACTGGCTGTCTGAGGCTTATCAGAAGGATATAAAATATATGAATGTAAATCCGGAACAGGTGCGCAAACTGTACGGAGGAGATTCTCCTTTCGGCTTTGAAATTCAGGGAATCATCAGCAGCTATGAGGCTATGCAGGCCAATGAATACGATGAAGTAAGCGATGACTTTGAAAAAATTATGGGACGTAAGCCTATGTCGGTAAAAGCATTTATTCAACAACAGTCCAGGCAGTCAAATGTAGCAGGATAATTACTTTACATGTGGATATTCATTAATTTAGGCGCTTTCTTAATCTTCTAAATTATGTTATCAATTCGTGAGATCCAGCCCCAAGATGACCTGGCTATTGCCCATGTAATTCGCATAGTCAAGTCTGCCTATGATGCCGATCCCCAGACTACTATTCTGGGCGATCCCACACTTGACCACATGTATCAGACGTACCTACAGGAAAAGGCGGTGTATTTCGTAGCTTTGTGGAATGTTAAAATAGTCAGAGGCGGTGGCATAAGGCAATTGGATGGGAGTGAGGATAATATATGCGAATTACAGCGCATGTTTCTGCTTCCTGAAGCCAGAAGGCAGGGGATAGGAAAGACCTTGATGGAGTACTGCCTGCAGAAAGCCAATGAATTTGCCTACGAAAGAATCTACCTGGAAACCCTGAGTCAGATGAAGGAGGCACAGCAACTGTACAGGCAATTTGGTTTTGAAGCTATACCCAATACCCTGGGCAATACCGGACACTGTGGTTGTAATGTTAGAATGATTAAGGATTTATCATTACAATAGCAGTGATGGTGTAATAACTCATAGTATAGTAGTGAGAAAAAAATAGTTAATTATGGATGGTAAGAACAGGAATGATATCAAAATCGGCAGTGATGTTTCTATTGTGTTGAAGCAAGACCAGCGTAGTGGTAAGCTTACTGAAGGAGTAGTACAGAATATACTAACCAAAAGTGCATTTCACCCTCATGGGATCAAAGTAAGGTTAGAAAGTGGAGAGGTAGGCAGGGTAAAGAAAGTGTTGTAGTTCATTGTAGCCCTACTGTTTCTAAGGGTTAAAGTTTTGAATTTTAGCATTGATCACCCTACCGTTACCCTTTTATATATATAAGTATGTACCACAGGCTAACCCTCTTCCACATCGTTCCTGATACAAGAATTTTTACTTTAACAAAGCTTACAGAAAGTTAACGTTCTATCTAATATCTACAACCTAATATTTATCATGAAGAGAAGAGATTTTATCAAACAAAGCACAGCGGCAGGTCTTAGCTTATCTTTAGTGCCTTCTGTTTATTTCCGAGAGGACAATGCTTATATAGACCAGGTTGGTTTGCAGCTGTATACTGTCAGAAATCAAATGGTAAAAGATCCGGCAGGGACACTAAAAGCTATAAAATCAGCCGGTTACAGTCAGGTAGAAGGAGGGAATCCTCTGGAATATGGTAATATGTTACCGATGATCAAAGATGCTGGGCTTTATTCGCAGAGTTCATTTATTAATCAGGCTTATATAACCGAGCGTTGGGATTTACAGGCTACAAATGCTCCAGCGTCTAAAGATATAGCATCTGTAATAGAAGCAGCCGAGAAGCACGGACTCAAGTACCTGGTATTTGGTTACCTCAGCAAGGCGGAAAGGGATACGCTTGACCAGTATAAACTTTATGCCGAAAGGCTGAACAGCGCGGGTGAGCAATGTGAACAGGCAGGTATTCATCTTTGCTACCACAACCACTCATTTGAGTTTCAGCCCATTGATGGGAAAGTTCCTTATGAGCTGCTGATTGAAGAACTTGACCCTAAGTATGTGCAGTTTGAGCTGGATATCTTTTGGGCCAGCGTTGGCGGACATGCGCCGGAAAAATTGATGAAAAAGATGAAAGGCCAGATACGTTTGCTGCATCTGAAAAATAAAAAGGCAGGAATTGCTGATGAATATGATGAAGCCCAGGTACCCAAAGATGCTTTTCAGGAAGTAGGTGATGGCGTAATTGATGTGCAAAAAGTACTTAGGCTGGCACCTAAAGTGGGGGTAGAGCAGTGCTTTGTAGAGCAGGACCAGTCTCCTGACCCAATCCAGAGCATAGCAGCAAGTACGGCTTACCTGAAGCAGATAGAAAACAAAATATAGAAGAAGGCCCGGCCCATACAGCCGGGTTTTTTTAGGCTACTTTTTCAGAGGCAATGCCAAGGATTTCCAGTATTTCGGGAAGCTGGGCAATCAGGTGGGTGTGCTCATAATTTTTGAGCTCCTCTTCCGTATAATTTCCGGTAGTGACCCCGATGACATATTTGCAACCGGCATCCATGCCTTGCTGCATATCAGAAGCGGTATCGCCTACCTTGGCCACTTGTTTGACATCCTGCACCCCGGTCAGCTTCATGGCTTTGTAAATCATATCAGGATAGGGGCGACCGTTCTCTACTTCATCGCTGGTGATGCTCACGTCTATTTTATCTCTCCAGTGCAAACGGTCAATGATTGCATCAGCGATGGGGCGGCTGAAGCCTGTGTCCAGTGCGATCTTGATATTGTTATTTCTTAATATCTTAAAAGTATCACTTACACCTGCCTTTTCGCTGATTTGAGGAGATTGCTGATAATATTTAACCATATCCTGCACAAAGTACTGGTGAATTTCCTCAATATAATCAGGCGTGATTTTAGATTGATCTTCCAGCTTTTGCTCCAGAAGAATTCGGATTGCCTCAGGTTTGGGATAACCCATTACTTCTACAGTTTCTGCTAAGGCTACCTTAATATTTACCCTGCTCAGGGCATTTTGTAAGGCTTTCTGCACGCTGTCTTTATCTTCTACGGTGGTACCGGCCATGTCAAATACCACCAGCTGAATAATGTTTTCCTCCTTCATGAAATTGTCGTTTGGTTGTTTTAAAGCGAAGTTAGCAATATTGCATTAACGATAGACACTCTTAGCGTGATAAAAGCTGTAAAAGCAGACTACTTCTCCAACGTTCAGTGCGTACCATTCAAACCTCTGTTGAGGGCAAAGGCCGCACTGATCAGTCCCAAATGGGTAAATGCCTGCGGAAAATTCCCTAACTGCTCACCTCTCAGGCCAATCTGCTCAGCGAACAGTCCCAGATGGTTGCCATAGCCCAGCATTTTTTCAAAAAAGAGGCGGGCTTTTTCTAGCTGCCCCCCCCTGGCCAAACATTCTACATACCAGAATGAACACATGCTGAAAGTCCCTTCTGAGCCTTCCAGGCCATCTGCAAATACTTGATTATTGTAGCGATATACCAGTGTGTCTGTCACTAATTCTTTTTCCACAACTTCAAGGGTAGAAACCCAGCGAGGGTCGTAGGGACTAATAAAGCGGACCAGAGGCATAAGGAGCACGGAAGCATCTACCACTTCACTGCCTTTATGCTGCACAAAAGACTGAAGCCCTTCGTTCCAGAAATTATTATAAATGTCGTGGTAGATCTCATCTCTTACCTTACGCCAGCGTTTCCAGGGATAAGGAAATGACCTTTTTTCAGCCAACCTTACTGCCCGGTCAACGGCTACCCAACACATCACGCGCGAATAAATAAACTCCTGGGTCTCTGACCTTATTTCCCAAATTCCATGATCCTTCTTTTGCCAGTGGTCACATACAAAGTTGATTTGATGCGTCAGCCTTTCCCAGAAATCATAAGTGATGGGTTCTCCATATTTATCGTAGAGGTAGATACTATCCATCAGCTCACCATAAATATCCAGCTGAAGCTGGTTGTAGGCACCATTTCCCACCCTTACAGGCTTTGATTGCTTATAGCCTTCCAGGTGGTTCAGCTCAGTTTCATGCAGGTCTGATTCACCATCTACACTGTACATGAGCTGTAGATTATTGGGATTATCCACATTTTTCTCAAACTGGGTACGTATCCATTTCATAAACTCTCCCGCCTCGTAAGTAAACCCCATCCTGATAAAAGCATACATGGTAAAAGCAGCATCTCTGATCCAGGTATAGCGATAGTCCCAGTTGCGTTCTCCTCCCACTCTCTCCGGCAGCCCGAAAGTAGGGGCCGCTACCGGTGCTCCAAACTGATATGATGTGAGTAGCTTGAGGGTGAGGGCAGAGCGGTTCATCATATCTTTCCACATGCCCCGGTAGTTTGACTTGGCAACCCAGTTTTTCCAGAAGTTATTCGTTTCCTGAAAGGTTTTGTCTACATAATGTTCTACGCTGCGTTTTTCATCTTCTTTATCCCCTTCTTCGGACATGGCTTCAAGGATGAAGCTCACGGATTCTTTTTCTTTGAGCGTAAAATCGGCCTGGGCATCACCATTTTCGAGCTTCATATCCACATCCGCCAGGAGCCGTATGTTCCAGTGGGTGCTGCTAAACGAGATCTCACGTTTGTTATGTTGCTTGGCCTTGTGTTTATTCTGTGCATAGTTGAACCGGGGGGCGCAGTCCATTTTGATATCAACTTCTCCCCGGATTACGGTCACCTTTCTTACCAGTGTACAATTATGTTCCATTTCTTTTACCGGCATAAAGTCAGTAATCTCCACCATGCCTTCATAGGCCAGAAAACGCGTAAGCAAAACGTTGGTATCCGGTAAATACTGTTGCTTAAAGTCTTCATCCTCCATTTGAGCCTGAATTGAAAAGTGCCCTCCTTTCTCTGAGTCCAGGATAGAAGCAAAGATACTGGGAGAGTCAAAACGAGGGAAGCACATAAAATCTATAGAGCCATTATTTCCTACCAGGGCAACAGTATGCTGATTTCCAATGATGCCATAATGGTCAATGGGCATGTAATCCTGATCAAATTGGTTTTTCATTCCTAAATTAGTCTCGTGTAAAGATATATTCTCCCTAAGCGTGAGGATGCCTTAACCAAGCTCATCTAAGTATGAAAGTAGTTTGGAAGAAGAAATATTTACATGTGAAACCGGATTCTAGCTTTCATGTTTAAAAATAGTAAGAAAGCAAGTGCTAATATTATGGTACTGGCGATTGAATATATGCTTAATGTAATTTGTGCTACTTTTCGTCTGTATGCTCATGCTTCTTTTCCAATTGTGCCAGGCGGTACTCTGCTGTTCGTCTTGCATGAGAAGAGGGCTGCAAACGGTGTCCTTTTCTACGGGCGTAAACCTGAGTAAACTCAGCTCCAAATATCAATATCAGTCCTGAGTAGTAAACCCATAACATGATGATAATGATTGAGCCGGCTGCACCGAAGGTAGACCCGGGATCGGTATGGCTAATGTATAAGCCAATCAGAAATTTGCCTATTGTAAAGAGTACGGCAGTTAATAAGGCTCCTCGCCAAACTGAACGCCACTCTACTTTTGCATCAGGTAAGGCCTTAAACATGATAGCAAACAGAAGGGTAAGTATGCCTACGGAAAGCAGAATTTGAATGACCTGAAAGAGAAATACAGGGAAGTTAGGTAGCTGTTGCTGTATCCAACCGCTCATGGATGATATAGCGGTAGATACGACCAGAGAGACAATGAGAAGAAAGCCTATGGCGATTACCAGTCCGAGGGCCGTAACCCTGCTTATGGCAAGCTGTTTTATACCGGCATCCGGGTCCTGCTCTACTTCCCAAACATCATTGAGTGATTTTTGTAGCTGATAAAATACTCCGGTAGCACCAAAGATCAGGGTAGCTACTCCTATAATGATGCTTAGCACTGAATTGCCCTGCTCTTTAGAATTGCTGAGCATCGTCTGGAGTTGCTGTGCGGCATCCTGGCCCAGCATACTTCCTAACTGATTACTTAGCTGTTGCTCTATGTACTGCTGACTCCAGACCAGACTGGCTACATTAATGACAATAATTAGTAAGGCTGGCAATGAAAAGATCGCATAATATGCTAATGAAGCACTCTGGCGAAAGGCATCGTCACTTTGCCATTCTTTAAACGTTTCTTTGAGGTAGGCTATGGCGCCATTTGAGGTATTCATCTTCAAAAAAATTATGTTGTAAAAAAAATGTGTGTATAAAGACTTAGGATTTTACTTTGTATCTGACCCCTTTCAGCAAAGCATCATCAAATTTTTGATCAGGATTGTTTCTTTTCATTACAGAGATTGTACCGCTTGCTTCTAGTACAGCAGCCCATACCTGATTGTAATCTGTGATACCTTCTCCCCGAAGTTTGGCGTTCAGTTCATAACGTGTGATTCTTACGTGCTTCAGGTTTTCATCAATAATTTTACCTTGGTCTATAAGCAGAATAGGGTTATGGTCTACAATATCACCCACAACATTCCATTTCTGGCGCATAAATGCGATTACAGTTTGTAATGCATAAAGTGTAAATAAAGCAACTGCCCCTTCCGCAAGTGATATCTTGTCGCTGGTAATGGTTGAAGCCAAAAGAGCCCCCATCGCGAGAGTAACTAAAAAATCAAAACTTGAATAGGTAGTAAAACTCCTGATTCCGGCGATTTTACTAGCGACTATTGTAAAGAAATAAAAAGTTACAGTAGAAATGAAAACCCAAACTATGCTTTGAATATTTTCAAAAACCAAAGTTTCCATGAACTTGAAATGACTGCGTTAATACAAAAACTTATGGTGAGTACTTTCCAAAACTAATCAGTGTAATTTGAGAAAGGCCATAAGTGAACCCTATGGCCTTTTTGCATTACGATAAATAGCAAACGTATTACAAAATAGCTACCAGGCCACCGGCGGCTGAGGCCAGTCCTGATACGATGGCAGTGCCAAACAACCACCACGCGGCAGCCGCCGCAGTCTTGCGTACATTTTCTGCCTGATGTAGAGATTCCTGCCTGGCCTGTTCAAGACGACGGCTTGTTTCGGCCTCTATCTTATGGGTAGTCTCAATTATGCTGTTTCTGCTCTCGTCTACCTTATTAGCCAGTTGCTCAATATCGCTGCGAGAGATTTTATCATTCGCAGTAAGCAAAGAGATAAAAGTCTCCTTGTTAAAACGCTGTAGTCTGCTCCTCACGATCTCAGGAGAAGACTTAGGATCGTTCATAATGCGTTCTATGTCCCATTTCAACGAATCGTACTGGATTTCAGGACGCTGGGTGCTGCTCAAGTAATCTCTCAGGCGTGCCTCCAGTCCGGAACCGGCCTGTTCAGTCTTCTGATTAGCTTTCTGCTCCCCTTCACTCAGCTGAGATTTGACAGTAGAAGTAGCATCACTTACTGTATGACTAGCCTGATCTCTGCTTTGATCAGCTTTGTTGGCTACTGTACCAATGGCCTGTTCAACAAAGGAAACCACCTTTTCGGCTTTGGCATGATCCATCTTTTTCTGTTTCTCCAGCAAAGCTACCAGCGTACCACGATCCATCTGACCGGCACGACGGTTTACAATACTCTGGGCATGACTGGGATTTTGAATCATGTCTTCTATATCCTGACGTATCCCTTCAGGGTCCAGTTCGTTGCGATCAGTACTGCGGAGATAATCTTCTATTTTCTGTACATAACTGTCAATATCTGTTTCGCTGGCAGGCGTAAACTGTGCCGCTACTTTTTTAGCTTTGTCTTCTTTGGTATCTCCTGCCTTCACGGCTTGTTGGGCTTGCTTAAATACATTGCCCATTTTTTTTACATCCTGCTTGCTGAGGTTAGGCTGCTCAGATGCCAGTTTAATGAATATTTCACTTTCTTTACCCTGTAAATCCTGGTCTGTTCTTTCTTCTATACGCACATCTCTCAGGATATTAATAAAATCCTGCTTGATTTGCTCGTAGTCGGGTGAGCGCTCAGCGGTTTGTTCCATGCGGTTGACATACTCATCTACTTTGTCTCTGATGGCATGCATATCCGTAGAATCTTCCATCTCCCGGCGTACCTTATCAATCGTATGCTCGGCGATGTCTTCAATCTTACTCGTCTGGGATTTGGTAAACATATCCTGTAGTGCCGACATGCTATGCTTGATCCCGGCAAAAGCAGTATTGATCAGCGTTCCCAGTAGAGAGCTTACTGATTTTACTTCCAGGTAAGCCATGGTAGTAAAAAATGCAGCCCAGATCACCAGTCCTAAAGTGATACCAATGATTGCATTTCCGATAAGGCTCAACTTAACTGCCAGCAGACTGGCGCAGAAAAGCGCTATACTTACAGTGATCATCGTCCAGGCACCTAGTCCGGAGCTGATTTTTACACCCGTTGAAGTGCTATCGGAAGAAGACTTATTTTTGTCGGAATCGGATGAAGATTTATTGGCCTTCTTCTGGATATTGCCTATCGCTGAAATTCCTGCTGCTACAGACAGCGCGGACAAAAGAACCTGGAAGCCTACGGCTAGTAATACTCCAGCCAGCAGGCTGATAAAAAACTGTGGTGTAGCGATAACATCAGTCACCATAGGTGATACCTGTGCATAACCGCTGCTGATGGTAAGCAGGCAGATCGCTATGGTCATAGCGAAAAATTTAAAAAATCTCATTTTTGTTAAGGTTTGATTTAAAATGTAGGATTAAAAAAATAACAATGGCTTTAGGAGCCACTTTCACCTTCAAGGTCTTCTTTCTTTTCTACGGTTTCTGTTTCTGTAACCGTATCTATGGTTACCGTCTTTTCCCGGATTTTCTTTTCCACTTCATACTCTTTCTCTACGGCAACAGTATCCTCCTCGAGTACAGTGCGTTCAGTAGTTTTATTTTGCCCGGAATTACAGGCGGCTATGCCAAGTATAAAGCATGCCGAAAAAATAGCGAATAAGTATTTCATACTAAAAAAGTTTAAAAAATTGAAATTCATTACTTAAAACACTATCCTAACTAGAGAATACCTATGATGTTCTTAATAGAGTATCTTTTTTTTGTGATGGTACTAATTTGATAGGGTCAATTATCTAAAATTCCATTGAGCTGTGGATAGAAAGAACTTTTCCTTATCGTCTGTTTTTCCTTCTCCGAAAATGGTCTGCTCAAAATTTCATCCTTAAGAATGCCGGCATACAGAAAGCTCTCACTTTTGAGAGCGCTTATCAGATGGATAAATAAGTCTTTTTTTGAGAATTGTCGTACTAAGGAACTTACCTGGGCTTTTCTTTGACTGCTCATGAAGGCTGGGGGTTATTACTCTTTTGTCTTGATGAATGTTAACTATAAATTAACGACACATAAGGAAATAATTATTCCTCAGGAATATTTTTTATCAGGTTTTTTCTGGCAAAAGGTACGCCGGGAAGGCTCAGTAACACAGAGAGCATTTCCAAAAAGAAGAAGTTAATTCTTCTCATGTAATCATTACTATTAGACTGAAATTGAAAAGAAAATCTTGTCACAACGATCTGAAAATAGTATACTTGGGCGCTAAGCCTACACATACGAATGCATATATGACAACCTTACAATTAATGAAATATCAATATTTATTCCTTCTGCCTTTATTACTATCTCTTTTAGCCTGCAACTCTCAGAACACCACCACTGAAGCGGACACCCAAGCCCGGAAACCGAATGTAGTCATTATTTTTACAGATGATCAGGGATATCAGGATGTAGGTGTTTTTGGCTCACCGGATATCAAAACCCCCAACCTGGACCAGATGGCCAGCGAAGGCCTGAAACTTACTGATTTTTATGCTGCCCAGGCAGTTTGTTCGGCTTCAAGGGCGGCTTTACTTACCGGCTGTTATCCTAACCGTGTGGGTATCCACGGAGCGCTTATGCCTGATGCCAAAACCGCGCTCAACCCTTCAGAGACTACCATGGCCGAAATGCTGAAAGCTAACGGTTACGCTACTGCTGCTTATGGTAAGTGGCATCTGGGTGATGAGCCTGAGTACATGCCTAATCAGCAGGGCTTTGATGACTATTTTGGTATTCCTTATTCCAATGATATGTGGCCTTTGCATCCGCAGCAGGGTCCGGTTTTTAACTTTGGTCCCCTGCCTCTCTATGATAATACAGAAGTCATTGATACGCTGGAAGATCAGTCTATGCTGACTACGCAGATCACCGAAAGAAGTGTCGCTTTCATTGAAGACAATAAAGACAAGCCTTTCTTCCTTTATGTAGCCCATCCTCAGCCCCATGTACCGCTGTTTGTCTCTGATAAATTTAAAGGGAAGTCGGAAAGAGGCCTGTACGGAGATGTGATCATGGAAATAGACTGGTCGGTTGGGCAGATCATGGAAAGCCTGAAAAGCAATGGTCTGGATGAAAATACACTGGTCATCTTCACTTCCGACAATGGCCCCTGGCTCTCTTACGGAGAGCATGCTGGAAGTGCCTTACCCCTGAGAGAAGGTAAAGGTACTGCCCTGGAAGGAGGGCAGCGCGAGCCTTGTATCATCCGTTATCCTGCGAAGCTGGAAGCAGGCGTAACCAT
The DNA here is from genome assembly GCF_029504655.1 of Catalinimonas alkaloidigena. Taxonomy (NCBI): domain Bacteria; kingdom Pseudomonadati; phylum Bacteroidota; class Cytophagia; order Cytophagales; family Catalimonadaceae; genus Catalinimonas; species Catalinimonas alkaloidigena. Next base: position 4,371,276 of record NZ_JAQFIL010000001.1, on the reverse strand, counting down.
AGACGTGCCGCTGATGACCATTGATATCTTACCTACTGTGGCTGCACTAACCGGTTCATCACTTCCAGACAAAAAAATTGACGGTAAGAACATGTGGAGTGTACTCACCGGAGAATCAGAAGAAAGCCCGCATGAGGCTTATTTCTTTTACTACAAAACCAATGAGTTGCATGGCGTTCGTTACGGTGACTGGAAGCTGTATTTCCCCCACACTTACCGCTCACTGAACGGTCGTGAAGGAAGAGACGATGGGCTTCCCATTGATTACGAACAGCTTAACTTTGATGGAATTGCACTTTATAACCTGAGAGAGGACATCAGCGAAACCAACAATGTGGCGGATGAGCATCCTGAAGTGGTAGAAAAAATCAAGGCTTTAGCGGATGAAATGCGTAAGGAGTTGGGTGACAGATTGACGGGCGTAGAAGGTTCGGAAGTAAGGCCTGCTGCCAGGGTAGAGTAGTGGAAAGCATAGCTGAAGTTTTGCTCAATCAGCTCAAAGGCTGATGTTTACCCAAACTCCGGCAGATCAACCTTCTTCTATAGACCAAGTGTTTTGCTTGATTTTAGGCAATGCCGTATGGCCTTTATACTATCGCTTTCAAAGCCTTGAATAATTGTTGGTTTACAAAACTTCACAAATCTTGAGGTTAATTTGAACAGCTCAGCTTCGTATTAGTTTGGAAGATAGAAGGTTTCAATGTGCTTCCCTCTATTTTTTTCCAAAACGAAATTAAGCTGTTATGAGAAATCATACACTTTTTTGCTTACTCATATTCTCTACTTTTGTCATTTCCTACAGAACAAATGCACAAATCAGAACGGATTCAGTCAGTGTTGATAGTGTAAAAATACGCCCGGTACTTATCCTGACAGGTAAGGTCCACGAAAACACTTTTGAGGTAATGGAAATAGATACCCTGGAGGATGAAGGCGACAAGCCCTTAATTATGATTGGTGGAGCCGTGCGCTTCAATTATTTTGTGAAAAGCTGGGAAGGTCAGGAAGATAATCGTAACAAAGGGGGCGATATGGCTTTTGATATGTTTCGTATCAATGTGACGGGGGAGTTAGAAGGGATTATCCTCAGTGCGGAATATCGTTTTTACTCGGATGCCTTCGGCGGCCCTATGCCCCATAGTGCCTGGGCAGGTTATAACATTAATGAAAATAACCAAATACAGCTGGGTTTGCATCAGGTGCCTTTTGGGAATCAGACGTATAACTCAGACAACTGGTTCTTTAACGTAACTTACTATCTCGGGCTGGAAGATGACTACGATTTGGGAGTTAAGTACTTACACAGCGGGAAGAAGTGGGGGTATGTGCTTGCCTATTACAAAAACGCGGAATTGTCTCCTACAGATTACGGGCGTTACTCCTACGATTTTGTTGGTGATTACGAAGAGAGCAATCAGTTTAACGCTAAGCTGGTTCATCATCTTTCTGATGAAACCCGCATCGGACTTTCCGGACAATGGGGACAGATCTATAACCTGACTACTGATGGATTAGGAAATCATCATGCCATGGCGCTGCATATGCGGGGTGATTATAATCAGGTAGGAATAAAGCTCCAGGCCATCGCACTGGGTGCTGATATTCCTATGGATGACCAGTTGAGTATTGGAGAAGAGGCTGCAGATGATATCATAACGATGGGTGCCTATGGCGCTCCATACAATGTAGCTTATCAGGGACAGCTTTATACTGCCAGCCTGAGCTATCATGTGCCGGTAAATTGGGGACCTATCTCCAAACTGGTATTTTACGATAACTATTCTTATTATGACAAATCCACAGTAAGCTATGCTGATACCCAGATGAATGTGTTGGGTACTATGGTGAAAGCGGGGCCAGTCTATACTTATGTAGATTTTGCCAGTGGCATCAATCATCCCTGGCTAGGGCCGGACTATAGCAATGCACTGGCCGAAGGCAATGAAGATGCCAAATGGCATACGCGCTTTAACATCAACATTGGCTACTATTTTTAGATTTGAAAACTACACACCATGAACAAAGAAATACAAGATCAGGACTTTCAGAGTCCTGAAGACCAGAAAGGCATTAACAGATACTTTGACATACATGCGCCAGTATTTTGGCCGGCAGCTATTATCACGGTGCTGTTTATCGCAGTTACCCTTATTGTAGGTGAGCCGATGGAGGAAGTTTTTTCCACGCTCCAGACCGGTATCTCTAATTATGCCGGTTGGTTTTTTATTCTGTGCGTAAATGCATTTCTTTTTTTTGTGCTTTATCTGGCATTTAGCAAAACAGGTAGTATACGCTTTGGCGGAAAACATGCTGAGCCGGAGTTTAGTACACTGGCCTGGTTTTCTATGCTTTTCAGTGCGGGTATGGGTATAGGGATACTTTTCTGGAGTGTGGCTGAGCCAATGAATCACTTTCAGAGCCCTCCTTTCGGCGAAGGAGAGACAGTAGAAGCTGCGCGTGTTGCCATGAACATGACCTTTCTACACTGGGGCTTGCATGCCTGGGGGATTTATGCACTCGTAGGAGCCGCACTTGCTTTCTTTGCGTTTAATAAAAAACTACCGCTGACCATTAGATCAGTTTTTTATCCCTTGCTGGGCGAACGTATTCATGGTCCGGTGGGCAACACCATAGATGTTATCGCCGTAGTGGCCACACTATTTGGCCTGGCTACCTCGCTGGGTTTCGGGGTGCAGCAGGTCAATGCCGGACTGAATTATTTGTTTGGCATAGAGATATCAGTGACCACTCAGGTGATCCTGATCATCGCGATTACGCTGGCAGCTACCACTTCTGTAGTATTGGGGATAGATAAGGGGGTACGTGTATTGAGTGAGCTGAACATCAGGATTGCCGGTGTCTTTCTGCTTTTCATCATCATATTAGGACCTACACTCTATATTTTTGATGGTTTTGTGCAAAATACCGGAAATTACCTGCAAAGTATTCTCCGCCTGGGCTTCTGGACAGAAAATTATCAGCAGACAGCATGGCAGAATAGCTGGACGGTATTTTATTGGGCATGGTGGATCTCATGGTCGCCATTCGTAGGTATGTTTATCGCCCGTATTTCCCGAGGGCGCACTGTGAAGGAGTTTGTATTGGGCGTTCTGATTATTCCTTCCCTGCTGACCTTCCTCTGGTTATCTGCTTTTGGCGGTTCCGGTATATATCTGGAGCTACAAGGCCTGGCTGAAATTGGAGAGTCCGTACAGGAAAACGTAGCCACTGCCTTATTTGTGCTCCTGGAGCAGTTCCCCTGGTCCTTTGTCTCTTCATTTGTAGGAGTTGTGCTGGTGATCTTTTTCTTTATAACCTCTTCAGATTCCGGTTCCCTGGTGGTAGACAGTATTACTTCGGGTGGGAAACTGGATGCTCCGGTAGGGCAGCGTGTCTTTTGGGCCAATGCTGAGGGGGCAGTCGCTGCTGTATTGCTGCTGGGAGGAGGACTGAACGCCTTGCAAACTGCCGCTATCACCACAGGCTTACCTTTTGCCTTTGTATTGTTGATCATGTGTTACAGTCTTTACAAAGGTTTACACGAAGAATACAGAGAAGAAATAATGATGGTAAAAGAGCAGGACAAAAAATCCTACGAGAAAGTGGTCAAAGATCTTGTCAGGAAGCAAAGGCAGAAAGAAGAAGAAAATAATTTCTCAACCAGAACTAAGAATGATGAATACCCCTAAGAAACTACTTGTCTGCCTGGATATGACTGACTTTGACAAAAGTCTCTTCAGCTATGTGGCTTATCTCAACGAAGTTTTTCCGGTAAAAGACATTTTGCTCATACATAATATACTCATGGAGACACCCCCCAAGGAACTCCATGACCTGTATCCTGAAACCAGCAAGCCCTTAGAAAAGCTGGTGCAAGCTGAGATAGAAGAGGGTATCAATGCGTATCTATCAGATAGCGGCGCCGAAATTAAAATCAAGATTTTTCAGAATCAGAGCGTCGGTGAGATTGTTAAGTGGGTAAACGAACATGAGGTAGACCTGTGCCTGCTGGGTAATAAAACTGAAGATGAAGGGCAGGGCATTTTTTCTATTCGCTTTTTAAGGCTGACCGGGCATCCGGTGTTGTTGATTCCTTCAGCTGCGAAATATCCCATTCAGGAGATCATTGCTCCCTTGGATTTTTCCAAAAGCGGAATACCTGTGATACAGTCAGCCCATAAGCTGTCAAAACTTTTTAGCGCGGAGCTGAAATATCTGCACCTTTATACCTTGCCGCCTCAGTATTTTCCCTACCTGCCGCGTAACCTGGATAAATATCGTGAAGGATATCTGGACTACGGAGAAAAAACTTTTGCCAGGCTCAGGGAAAAAGCGATCAAGCAGGAGGAGACAGGCAAATGTCATTACAAACTGGTAGAAAAAGAAGAGGTAGCGGGTGAGATTCATCGCTGGGCTCAGTACTATAAGGCAGGTTTGATAGTGTTGGGAGCCAAAGGTAAGAGCGATGCTGAAGTGCTGTTGCTCGGCTCGGTTACCGAAAAAATGACCGCACTTTCCAAGGATATACCCTTGCTGATTGTAAAAATGAAAGCGCATTCCAACTGGCTGGAAGCTTTTCTTGACTGACAAACGATAGCGATTAGATAGTGAAACGAGCGGGTATTTCTTTTGAAAAAGTGAAAAAAATATAGTTCTGCAGTACAAAAAATAGCCAGACAGCCTTATAGCTTGTTTTCTATTCTTTACTTTTGTAGCTGATACTTTCTCTACAGAACACTCTACCGTACATGAGGATACGTGGTATTAACATCAATGGCTTTATACTGTCGTTATTTCTGGCGATGCTTGTAGCCTACCTTTTTCCGCAAGCTGCCACACTCCTCGCTCTGGATCAGGTCACAGATATTGGTATTGGCCTGATCTTCTTCTTTTACGGGCTGAAGCTTTCCGTAGAAAGTTTCAGGAATGGCATTTCCAACTACCGGCTGCATATTCTGATACAGCTCAGTACTTTTGTGCTGTTTCCACTGCTGGTGCTGCCTTTTAAGCCGTTGATTCAGGATGAGACCCTGCATCTGCTTTGGGTAGGGGTGTTCTTTCTGGCGGTTTTACCTTCTACAGTATCTTCTTCAGTCATCATGGTTTCTATTGCCAGAGGGAATATAGCTGGGGCTATTTTTAATGCCAGCATATCCGGCTTAATAGGAGTCGTAGCCACGCCTCTGTGGCTGGGGCTGATTGTAGAAGAAATGCAGGGAATTTCTTTTCTGGATGTGTTTTCAAAACTGATGCTGCAAATTGTATTGCCTCTGGGTTTAGGCATATTGCTACACCCCCGATTTGGCAGCTTTGCCATCAAACATAATAAACTCATTGGTCTTTTTGATAAGACCATGATCGTCCTTATTGTATACGCCAGTTTCAGTGCTTCCTTTATTGCCCACTTATTTTCAGGCTTGAAATGGACGCACTTCTTACTGCTTTATGCTTCGGTGCTGGTTTTCTTCTTCCTCATGCTACTGTTGATAGATGTCATTGCTAAGAGGCTAAACTTTTCTACCGAAGACAGGATCACTGCTTTGTTTTGCGGGTCAAAAAAATCTCTGGTGCATGGCTCGGTGATGGCAAAAGTGATGTTTGGCAGCAGCCCCAATGCAAGCCTTTATATTTTGCCGGTGATGCTTTATCATATCTCACAGATTCTGATCATCGCGCTTATTGCAGAAAAATTCAATAAGCGTAAACGGACTGAGGTGCGCGTGAAGTCCTAAGCTATGCTTACCAAATATGAGTAGCTGGCAGAAAAGAATAAACGAGCTGTCAGTTATTTTCTTCCATATCCCGCACTTTTATTAAATTCATCTCAAACTAACCGACAACCTAAATAAGATGAAAACTATTCCCCTTCTTACCATCCTGATCGGCCTTCTTTTTTCCACAGGAATAGATCAAAGTCAAGATCTGAAAGAATCACTGACATTTTATGCCTCATTTGATGAAAAAGCGGAAGCTGACTTTGCTAAGGGTGATCCCTGGATCTTTACGGCTGAGCACTATGATCAACTCCCCCAGGGCAAGCGAGGGTTGCAAAGTGAATATATACAGCGGGTCAGCGATCAGGGGGTGTCAGGCGCTTGTCTGGATTTTACGCGCAAGAACGAGCATGTGTTGTTTTTCAAAGCTGCTGACAATATAAACTATACTAAAGAAGACTGGAGCGGTGCTGTTTCTTTCTGGCTGCAACTGGAACCCAATCAGGACCTTGAGCCGGGCTACAGTGACCCCATTCAGATTACAGATGAAGGGTATGATGACGCTTCGCTCTGGGTGGACTTTAGTGATAAAAATCCTCGTGATTTCAGGATGGGTGTGTTTGGCGACGCGGCAGTTTGGAATCCGCAGGGAGGGGAGGGGGGTGAGCACCCTGAATTTATGAGTCGGCTGGTAACAGCACAGACAATGCCCTTCGGTCGTGAAGAATGGACGCATGTAGTCATATGCTTTTCTCATCTGAATACTGCTAAGGGAAGTGCCAGCCTTTTTTTGAATGGAAAACTACAGGGTAGCCAGGAAAATATCACTGAGCCTTTTAGCTGGGATTTGGATAAGGCTACCATTCGCCTGGGAATTAATTATGTAGGCCTAATGGATGAGCTGGCAATATTTAATAGAGCTTTGAGTGAAGAAGAGATTGGTACGATTTATCAAATGAAAGGTAGCTTGAAAAGCATGCTATAGATAGCTGGTGCCTTGTTTTACTGTCTGATATTGTGCCATCAATAACTAAACATATAAAGAATAATTCCGAAAATACATAAATTTTGTTTAACTAAATACTTTAAAATATTAAACAACAGTGGGTTTGTCATGTTATGCTACCAATAGTTTGATTCCACAAACGACACAAAATCATGACAGATACTAAGAAAGATAATTTAATAGAGCGACTCGCCCTCCGATATGGAGTGCTGATGACACTCGCCCTGGTTGGCTTCTTTTTTTTGATGAAGGCTTTCGGGCTTGAGCATAACCTGGAGTTGAGAGCGCTGAACATCATCATTTTGTTCAGCTTTGTAATGATGGCGATCAAGCACTATAAAGAGAAATATAAAGGTCAGGGGCTTGTTTACTTTAAAGGTTTTGGTCTGGGAGTGCTTACCTCAGCAATAGGGGTAACACTATTTGCTGCATTGGTAAGCTTATACGTCACAGTGATTTCTCCTGAATTTATGGAGGTCATACGGGAGCGGGAACCATTCGGTGATTTTCTTAATCCGGCACTGATTGCTTTCACCATCACCATAGAGGGAATTACTTCCGGTTTTCTTGCCAGCTACGCACTTATGCAATTTTACCGCCCCAACCACATCGTTTCTCCGGTTGAGGAAGTAGTATGATGCTGAGCACGTAAGTTGTAAATTGATGACGACAGGAAAAGCCTGTCGTTTTTTTTAATAGGGTATTATTCAAGCTTCAATAGAGTAGCTTCTAAACTACAATTTTGTGTAGGTTGCGAGATTATCTCTAAAATTGTTATACTCAGCCTAAAATTACAATGGTCCTAACTCCCCGAATGAAAATGAAAGGCATATACCTATATATGTATGCTTGGCTCTTATGTGTTCCTGTTTTTGCCCAGGACGAGCATGCTGAAATCGCTGAAGGGATAAGTGCCTACCATCTTTTGTTTGATGCATCTGCTCAGGATAGTGTATCCTGTTATCGTATTCCGGCACTCATTACCGCTACCAATGGTGATTTGCTGGCAGCTATTGATGAAAGAGTACCATCCTGTGGTGATTTAAAATGGAGTGATGATATCAATATAGTCATGCGTAGAAGTGAGGATAATGGAAAAAGCTGGTCAGAGGTGAAAACCATCATAGATTTTCCACTGGGGCAATCTGCATCTGACCCATCCTTCATTCTGGATGAAGAGACCGGTGAAGTTTTTCTTTTCTACAATTTTATGGATTTGAAAAAAGAGAAAGATGTCTATTATCTACACATGATGAAAAGTAAGGATCACGGTCAGTCATGGTCTGAGCCTGAGGATATCACAACACAGATTACAAAACCGGACTGGCAGCAGGATTTAAAGTTCATTACTTCAGGCAGGGGAACACAAACACGTGAGGGGAGGCTTTTGCACTGCCTAGTAAATCTTGACAAAGGAATGCACTTGTTTGGGAGTGATGATCACGGTGAAAGCTGGTTTTTGATTGACACTCCCATCAAGCCCGCAGATGAATCCAAAGTGGTGGAACTGGCTGACGGCCGTTGGATGATCAATAGCAGGGTAAATGAACTGGGCTTGCGCTACGTTCATATATCGGATGATGAAGGTAAGAGCTGGGTTAGCCAGCCAGACTCAAGCCTGCTTGACCCTGGCTGTAACGCCAGTCTGATTCGCTATAACTTTGAAAAGGATGGTGAGTCTCAGGATTGTTTACTTTTCTCTAATCTCAAGTCTGAAGAAGGACGAAGAAATCTGAATGTACGTGTCAGCTACGATGAAGGACAAAGCTGGACGGAAGGTAAAGTGATTTATCCCGGAGAAGCAGCATATTCCTCACTCACAATTTTAAAGGATGGTAAGATAGGCTTACTCTTTGAAAAAGATGATTATACAGAAAACGTCTTTGTCAGCTTCACCTTTGATTGGCTTACTACTTCAAGGGAATGATTTTATGACATTAAATTGAAATAATAAACTTCCACAGTAATCTGTTGCCACTATTGACAGTCTTTTTTCTTACATTCAGGAGTATACTATTGACAATCTAAAATAATGACGCAGGATGAGCTGCGTCCAGGAGTACTATGCACAACCGACGACAATTTCTTAAGCAAGCCGGATGCATGGGGCTGGGTTTAAGCCTCACCCCTCATTTCTTAAAAAGCCGAATGCAGGAATTTCCCGTTCGCCAGCTTACCCAGGGACCAAAATCACATTGGTTTGGATATTACGACAAATGGCAGGTTGACCCTTCAGGCCGCCACGTGCTGGGTATGGAAGTGGATATTCCCATGCGCTCACCCACTGAAAAAGATATCATTAAAATCGGGATGGTGGACCTGCAGGACAATGACCGCTGGACTGAGATCGGAGAAAGCAATGCCTGGGGCTGGCAGCAGGGATGTATGCTGCAGTGGATTCCGGGGAGTCAGGAAGAAGTAATCTGGAATGATCAGGAGGACGGTCAGTTTGTAAGCCGTGTGCTGAATGTGAAAACGGGTAAGCAGCGTACACTGTCCAAAGCTATCTATGCACTGAGTCAGGACGGAAGATATGCGGTAGGCACGGAATTCAACCGAATACAGAACATGCGTCCTGGTTACGGTTATCCAGGCATTCCTGATCCCTATGCTGATCAGAGAGCGCCGCAGGACATTGGTATTTACCGTATGAACTTACAAACGGGGGAGTCAGAGCTGATCTTTTCCTTGGCTCAGGCCGCTGATATTCCTTATCAGGGAAAATCGCTGAAAGACAAATGGCATTATTTCAACCACCTGCTGGTAAGCCCCGACAATAAGCGGTTTATCTTTTTGCACCGCTGGCGGGAGGCCCCGGTAAATAGTCCGGATACTGTAAATCGCGGCTTTACCACCCGTATGTTTACAATCAACATGGATGGCAGTGACCCTTATATGCTGGACCCCTCGGGTAATACATCTCATTTTATATGGCGTGACCCAGAGCATATCTGTGCCTGGACACAACCCGAAGGAAAACTGGCAGCTTTTTATCTGTTCAAAGATCAAACGGACGAAATCCAGATCGTGGGGCCTGATAAAATGGTGGAGAACGGACATAATACGTACGTGCCAAACACAAATAATGAATGGATTCTTAATGATACGTATCCCCATCGTGACCCCGGGCGGCGTCAAACGCTCTACCTTTACCATGTACCTACTGACAGAAAAGTAGTGTTAGGAAAATTTTTTGAACCCCAACACTTTAACGGTGAATGGCGCTGCGACCTTCACCCCCGTTCTAATCAGCAGGGTACACAAGTGATCTTTGACTCTACTCACCAAAATAATCAACGTCAGATGTACATGGTGGACATCGGCGAAATCATAGCTTAATGAAAAACATTTTTTTACTTACGGTAGCGTTTTGTTTCTCTCAGTCTGTTCAGGCCCAGGAAGAAGATCTGTCCCTGCTGAATTTCTATCAGTACTATGGCGACCAGTCAGATGCGCTTTACAAAGAAATGGTAGATGAAGCTTCCATAGTGTTAGACAAAAGAGCTGAGCATGTAGCTGGCCTCAAAACGGAGAAGGCATGGACACAAAGACAGGATGAAGTCCGAAAAAAGCTGATGAACATTGTAGGGGCTTTTCCGGAGAAGACTCCGCTAAATCCTCAGGTCACAGAGACTCTGGTGAAAGATGGCGTTAAAGTAGAAAAGTTGATCTACGAATCTCAGCCGGGATTTTATGTAACGGCGGCTTTATTTATGCCGGAAAACTTAAAAGGTAAAGCGCCTGCTATTATTTATTGTAGTGGACACACAGCTCTGGGCTTTCGTAGTGATACTTATCAGCACAAAATCCTGAACCTGGCACGCAAAGGATTTATCGTATTGGCTTTTGACCCGCTCGGACAGGGTGAACGTATGCAGTATCCGGAAGCTGGGACTGATGACTCCAGGGTTGGTGGCCCTACCAAAGAGCATGGCTATGCGGGGGCACAGTGTTTTATCTCCGGAAGTTCGCTGGCTAAGCATATGATCTGGGATGGTATCCGTACGGTAGATTATCTGCTCAGCCGTCCTGAGGTAGATCCCCAACGTATAGGGATGACAGGACGTTCGGGAGGAGGTACGCAGACGGCTTATATCGCTGCTTTTGATGACAGAATTTACGCTGCGGCACCGGAAGCCTACATTACCACTCTGGATATTCTGCTAAAAACCAAAGGTCCGCAGGACGCCGAGCAAAACTTTATGCATTTCATAGAGCAGGGTTTAGACCTGGCTGACCTGCTGGAAGTAAGAGCCCCCAAACCGGGTATGATTATCAGTACTACCCGTGATTTCTTTAGCATAGAAGGGGCGCGCCGTGCTTATCAGGAAGTAAAGCAGGCTTATGAAGCATTCGGCAAAGAAGAAAACATGGCTATGAACGAAGATGATCATGTACATGGCTCAACCCAGAAAAACCGGGAAGCGATGTACGCGTTTTTTCAGAAGCATTTGCAAAATCCGGGTAATCCAGGGGATGTGGAAGTACCTTTATTTTCCATTGAAGAATTGCAAGTGACTTCCACCGGGCAGGTAGCTACTGCATTGAGTAGTAAGAATGTATTTGACTTGAACAGAGAAGAATCACAAAATAAGAAAGCGAAAACTGTACAGCAAAGAGCAGCTTTAAAGCAGGAAAAAATAGTTGCTGACGCTAAAAAGATCTCCGGCTATCAAGCGCCTGAAGCGCCTGAAGAAGTGCATTTCGCCGGTCAATATCAGAGGGAGGGCTATAAGGTCCAAAAATATCTGATGGTAGGAGAGCAGCATGTAAACCCTTTCCTGCTTTTTGCACCCGAGGAAGGTAGAAATAACCGGCTGATACTGTATTTCCATCCTGAAGGAAAAATGTCGCAATCCCAAACAGGTGAAGAAATTGAGGCTTTGGTGAAACAGGGTTATACTGTACTTTCTGCCGATATTTTGGGAACGGGTGAATTGGGTCCCGGCTATCTGAAAGGGGATGCATACATTGAAGGGGTATCCTATAATCAGTGGTTCGCCTCCATTCTGCTTAATCAGAGCATTGTGGCGCGTCAGGCAGCGGATATGGTAAGGATGGCACAATATGTTCAGGAGGAAAATCCAGAGGTAGCACTAAGCGCTATTGCGCATAGCACATTAGCGCCAGCCTTGTTGCATGCAGCTGCCTTTGAACCCGCCATTGGCAGTATCGCATTGGTTGACCCTTTGATTTCTTATGCTTCACTGGTGAATCATGAAAATTATGATCCGGAGTGGGTTCCCGCCAGCGTTGTCGGCAGTGTAAATGGCTATGATCTGGCCGATCTGGCTGCTACGTTAGGATCGGGAAAGCTGCTGATGATCAACCCTCAAAATCATTTGAGCGAAGCAGTCTCAGCTGATGAATTTGAAGAAGAATGGTCTTTTGTTCGTGGTTTTTACCAGAATCCGTCTGATTTTATGGTCATTTATCCTGAGGCTGAGGAAGGACTATCTGCACGCATAAAAGATTGGCTGAAATGAACTTGTCGCTAAGCAGACAACTTTATGGATGTGACTTTGCTTATCATTGAAAATAACGATCAGAAAATGTCAGAAACCACACGCATGCCTTTGATTGCTAAAGTTTTATCAGGTGCTACCATAGGAGCCCTGCTAGGTTTGTACATCAGTGATACCTTTTTTACCAGCCAGGCTAGTTGGTTGATTTTTGTACTGGCGGGGATAGGTGCGATTGTAGGAGGAATATTTTTCGGAAAGTAGGGTGAAGTGGGAAGTATGAAGCCAGAAGTTAAACTTCCGTCTTACTCCTGACTTCAGTCTTCTTTAATACTCCCATGTCGCAGGTAAATTATAGGTACTCATAAGCCTTGAGGTAGGAGGATATGTTTTAAGATGGTCTAACATCTCATTTACATCTTTGTCAAATTCCAGGTAATAGTCTCTGTCTAGCTTCTGTAGCTTTTTCAGGGCAGTTTGTGCTTTTTTACATACATAATCAGCAAACTTATCCGCGCGGTGCTGATTTTCATAAAGAATAGCGAATTGCTTACGGAAGGGCAGATTTACGAGTAACACCAGAAGTATTACTTCTCCATATTTGTCTTTGGTGATTTTGACATGTCTGCCAATCGCTCCGCTAAAATCTCTCAATACCATCATCAAAAGTCCTGGCGTATAGGTCCAGTGGTGAAAATCTTCTCTGGAAAAGAGGGAAGTAGCACCTTTTATCAATTCATTCCGCATAGCTTCCATATCTACCTCATCTTCAAGTAGCTGGTGGCGTAATTTTTTGATCAGCGTAGAATCTTTGCCAATCAGGCGGATCAGGAGTTTATCTTTTTCCTTTTCTGGTAGTTGAAGAATAGCTTCTTTCAGTTCATCAGGAATCTTTTTTGCCATCAATAAAAAATTTGACGAAACATTAAAAAAAACTCCTGAACGAAGGCTCAGGAGTTAGATTCAGTAATACATAAATGATATATGTTAATTTCTTCCAAATTCACGGAATGCGAAGCGTTTGTCAGGAGTTTCTTCCCGGTAGGCAACTGCTTTTTTTATATCAGGGTGCGCTCCCAGATAGCTGTCTACTGCTTCTTCCAATCTATCCTCAGCGTTGGATTTTAGCTTGGATTTATCCACGTACATCTTGTCTTTCACTTCTGTTTCGTCAAAAAATTCAATAGAGTTGAATGGATAATCCTGGCTCTCTATGGGTGTATTTGATAATATTTCTTTGTAATTCATCATCTAAAAGTTTAAAAAGTTTATATCCTGAGAACTAGTTAAATCCATATATGTTTTGAGTATTTATCACTATTTTAAACTGTAACTCGCTGATTCGTAAGTTTTTCCAGGCCAGTCATCAGTGCGAAAAGGCAGGGCAGGTAAGCCAGCTTCATTATATAGATTGATGTCTTCAGGATTGTCTGCCCAGCCATAACGTGCCGCTGCGGGGTTGATCATCGTATCGTGATAGACCATTACCGTACTGTCGTTTAGGATGTAAGCTTTGGCCCTGACGAACTCACGGTCTTCCCGAGCAATAGTAAAGCCTCTGACATATCCGTATTGGTCATCTACTTTCAGCGGGGAGCCATGGGTTTTGAAAGTTATCGCAATCTGGTTACCTACGATATGCATAGAATCAAACACAGGCCCCTGGTGTACAATATCCTCATCATAGATAACAGCCCGGGCTGCTAAAGCCAGCCTTCTTCCTACATCTTTTTTATTGGCAGGGTGAATATTTTCTGCCTCCCCCAGATCAATAGCAGTAGCCATTCCGGTATTGGGCAGAGACAAAGCCATTTGCTGAGCTTCCCTCAGCTCAGCCCACTCACTGGGTTCGGGTTTTTTTGCAGGCTGTTTATAATTCGCTAGCTGAACATAAAGAAAGGGCAGCTCTTCCTGCTGCCAACGTTTGCGCCAGTCTTTGATCATCATTGGAAAAAGTGTACGATATTCATAGGCCCGGCTGGCATTTCTTTCGCCCTGGTACCAGATTATGCCCTTGAGGGCAAAAGGAATGAGCGGGGCGATCATGCCATTGTACAGCATCATAGGTGTAGATCCGCTAAAGACCGTATTAGGACGTACAGGTAATTCGTCCCAACTGACCCCTTTGCGGTATTTCCAGTCTCCTCGCAGCGCTATCTTATGTCTGCGATCAGTGATATGAAAATCTTCTTCATGTCCCCAGATACCTCCCTGGTAACCAGTTTCAAAAACCCTGACAGTAATCACATTTTCCCTTGCATTCAGTAGAGAACGAGGGATTTGATATACCCGATGAAGATTACCCTTTCCTCTACCAACTTCCTGTCCGTTTACCCAAACGATATCATGCTCATTAACACGGGGCAGGTGGATGTAGAGGTCTTTGTTACTCATGGCTTTCGGCACAAAAAAGGTCTTACGAAACCAGACAGCACCATCATGATCAGCTAGCCCGGCAAACTTCCAGGGGGCAGGTAGCTGCATACTTTCCCAGTTTTGATCGTCAAAGCGTTCTCTGTACCAACCTTCTGAAAAGCCACGGTCTTCTTTTTCAGACTGCTCTACCCATCTTTCCAGATTGGTGCTGTACATCTGCTCCAGTTCATCGGCTGACTGCGTATACCGTTCCATTGCGTTAAGCATACTTTTGTATTTCGGAATGCTGTCCAGCACTTCGGAACTCATCCAGGCTTCTACCGCTGTACCTCCCCAGTAAGATCCGATCAGGCCGATAGGTACGTCAAGCTCTTGCTGTAAGTATCGGCCGAAGTAATAGGCAATAGCTGAGAAATCCAGTACGCTGCTACTGTCGGCAATTTGCCACGCGCCTGCAGGCACGTCTTCCTGGGGAGAAAATGCCCTTTTATTTTCTACCAGAAAAAGTCTGATTTCAGGGTGCTCATCTGCCGAACCAGCAGTTTCCAAGCCTTCCGGCAAGTTATACATCTCCCACACCATATTGGACTGCCCGCTGGCGAGGTATACATCTCCGAAGAGTATATTTTCCAGGCGAATGATATTTTCACCGGTGATCGTGAGCCTGTGAGGCCCTCCGGCAGGGGTAGCAGGCAGCTTGATTTTCCACTTACCCTCTTTGTCTGCCTGGGTAGTGTACTCCTGTCCCTGAAAAGTAAGCGTTATATTTTCTCTGCGATCGGCTTTCCCCCAGACAGGTACTTCTACATTGCGTTGGAGTACCATATTATCAGAAAAAAAATGAGGAAGCGTAACTTCGGCTTTTAGGTAAAACGGACAAACAATCAGTAAACAGATTAACTGTATTATTCTATGCTTCATATCAGTCTAAGCGAATGTTTAGGTAGTTTTGTGTGCTGCTTTCTTTCTAAAATAAAACCAACCCGCCAAGATAAGGGCTATCATAGGAAGAAGGAAGAAAAGGACTGGAAAGTTACTTTCTCCAGGGTCCTGATTGTTGCTAATTAAAACAAAGCCACTCCAGTAATAGGGGGCGGCAGTATTGGCGTCTGCTTGCTCCAGATATTGCAGTTTTGCAGTACGTAAGGCTTCCGCTTTACTGCTGCCTTTATTCAGCGCCTGGTAAAAGTTTTGCATCAGTTGGGAGGTGGAGCGATCTGATACTGCCCATAAGCTCATCAGTACATTGGGTACGCCCGCATACATAAAGCCACGGGCTAGACTGATGATGCCTTCTCCCTTTTGTATTTTCCCAACGCCGGTATTACAGGCACTGAGGGTAACCATATCAGCCTTGAGCTGCATATTGTAGAGCTCATAGGTATGCAGTAACCCGTCTTCTTCATCATTGTCTTCAGGAGCAAAGACTAGTTTGGAGTACAAAGGGTTGCGGTCATTGATCAAGGTGTGAGAGGCAAGGTGAATGATCCAGCTATTGGAGGCATGCTCTTTAAAGTTTTTTTCCGTAGCTGTTTCGCTGATATGAGCTTCACCGTTAAGCATCTGCGCTATGGTCCGAACCTCTTCTTCAGCATAGGGTAGGGCTTCAAGCTCATTGACCAACTGTTGATCCTGGGAAGAACGAGTAGCCAGTAAGGTGTTTTTCTGCTTTGAGAAGGTAGGGGCATAACCCGCGAAAGATCGTTCATACTCCTTTACTGAGGTTTGTTGCGTAGAGGCCAGCAGATTGGCTGAATACTGATAAGAGATAGTGTGTTCCAGCATCAAATACTGCAATGATTTATAATCCGGATTGGATGAGGGAGGCTGAACAAGCAAAGACTCAAAAGGTATATAACCTATCTGGTGATCAGGGATGATGATTAATTTTTTTTCTGAAAAATCTCTTAATACCGGTAATAAGAGGTAGTTGTACAAGCGATGAGCAGCTTGAGTATAGGTCTGATAATCTCGTTCCTGTAAGCCATTAAGCATGGGTTTAATAGGCAAACTTTTTATTTCATTCCGGTAAAAAGAAACCTGATCAGAACTTACTGCCAGATAATATATGGCACTATCTCCCTGAAAGTATTCAACCAATACCTCATCTTCCTGAAGCAAGTCTTTTTGAGCCTGTTGAAGCGATATGAATTTCTGCTCATGCCTCATGTGATAGTACTGTGGATAACGAAGCCTTATAGATTGATTCAGGCTTTCTTGCGTTCTGTGCAATGCAAAAATCTGGTTATTATAAGTGTAAAGCTTGACTGAGTCAGGAGAGGAACGGCTTTCTTCTTCAAATTTTAGTTTCTCATAATAAGCAAGCTTACTGCTGACTTCCTGCTCCTGTTCAAGCAGTGTATCAGCAATGGCACCCTTACTTTTCCATTGTGAAGAGGTAATATTTTCCAGCAGCAACTGCGCTTTGTTTTTTTCAATAAGTTGGAAGGCCAGTTCCAGGTACTGAGTGTCTTCTTCTTCCTGCTGTAGCATATAAGCGGTTTGCAGGGCCAGTTCCAGAATCTTATTGGCATGATCCGCCAGAAAAGTACGCGACTCAGAGTCGTGTAAATTCGCATATGTATGCTCAATCAATTCAGTAGCGGCCTTGCTGGTCTGGTAGGCCATCCTAAGGTCCTCAGTTTGTTGATCGGCAGCGTAGCGTAGCAATAGTACTTCGGACTTTTGCTGCATGAGTCGTAAAAGGCTCAGAGGATCAATGATATTATCCTTAGGAGAAGGATTTGCTGATATTTGTCCTGAATCATAATATTTGACAAGGGCGGTTTGCCCTTTCTGCAAGTGGTCAAGTGATTGCCTCCATAGCTGTTGTTTTTGGTATATGGTAGCAAGCTGCCGGTAAGAGGCGGCTAAAGAAGTCCCATTATTTCCAAAGTTTTCCTGCTCAATAGACAGGGCTTTTTCTGCGTAATATATCGCAGAGTCATACTGAGCCTGGTTTACGTATAATTCAGCCAGGTAGTACAAGGTACCCGCTACAGTGGTATGCCGCTCACCTACTTGTTCAATTTTTAAACGTAGCGCTTCGTGAAGTATGTCCTGGGCTTGGGTGTATCTTTCTAAATCTATGTAGGTTTTGCCGATATTATGATAGGTATCACTAATGTTCATCCCCAGCTCTTTTTTCATGGCCAAGGCTTTTAGAAAATACTCCAACTCCTTCTCATGCATATTTTGTCTTCCGTACACCAGCCCGATATTGTTGTAGATATGGGTTAAAGCCCATCTTTCCTTTTTTCCTGCCTTTTCCACGATATCTGCGGATTTAAAGTAGTATTCCAGCGCGAGCTCATGTTCATAGAGTCGGCTATAGGATAAGCCTACAAAATGTAAGGCGTCGCTTACTTCCATGTGGTCAGGAGGATAATTGTGCTGGTTGACTTCCAGGTATTTTTGCTGGTAGTTTAATGACTGCTGATAGTTACCAATTGTAAAATATAACCTGCCCAGCATATGGAAGCTCTCTCCTAATATCGGATCATGGGGATCTAAGAGCTGCTCTCTTATTTGGCAGGATTGTTTCATATGATTGAGCGCATCTACAAAGCGGGCCAGGCGGGCATGACTGATTCCATTTTTAAAATACAACTCGGCCTTCAGCGTGTCGCTTAAATAGGAGTGGAGCGTGTCCAGAAGATAGTTGAAATTCGCAATAGCTTCATCACTCATACGCCTGCTAAAATACAGGTTGCCCGCTTTCTTCCGGACGTTAATGCTCTCTTGCCAGGCCATGTTTTTTTGAAATGCCTCAGCCGCCCGTAGGTAATAGAATGCCGCGCTATCCACTTCTTTTTTTTCCTCTAAGCTTTGCGCTTTCTTAAGTAAGTCTTTTGCAGGGTTTTCTGATGCTGCATGAGCAGCTACGTACATGGAAAAAACAAACCAAAGAAAAAAGACAGGTAGAGCTTTCACAGTGCGTATGGATTGAGCTGTCAGTATGTTAACTAAAATGAAAAGTAGGGCTTTTCAGCTTAAGTGTCAAACTGGTATTAACTGACTCCCCTGAGGTAACAGGTAATTTAATACTTGCAAGTAAGTGAGTGAAAACAGATATATCTGTCAATAAAATACGGATTAATTTATTATATGCGCAGAGGAACCCATCAATTATTGCATAATTATTTATTTTTTAATCATGCGCATTAATGTTGATAAATTTTAAATATTAACTTAATTTCAGAATAATTTTTAAGTGTTTGGTGGAAAAGCTTTAAAACTATTTTTTTTGATAAGTCTTATACCAAAGCTTACAGGCGACATTGTTTTATTTATAACTAACCAACCTAACATCTCAATGAGAATTTTCACAAAATGGCAACCTGTCACAGGCTTGGTGCTGAGCTTGTTACTTACCGTATCAACATCGTATGCCCAACAAAAGACTGTTACCGGAACACTCACAGCTGAGGGTGAAGGTGTCCTGCCGGGTGTAAACGTGCTTGTAAAGGGCACTACTACGGGTACAGTTACCGACCTGGACGGCAATTACCGGCTTACGGTACCCAGTTCCGAAAGTGTACTTGTATTTTCATCAATCGGGTACATTTCCGAAGAAGTAACCGTAGGCAATCAGTCAACCATTGATATAGAGCTATTGCCTGATATTCAGTCTTTAAGTGAAGTAGTAGTGGTAGGTTATGGTACGCAGGAAAGGAGAGATCTTACCGGTGCAGTCTCTTCAGTAGATGCGACCTCATATAAGGACATGGCAATTACTTCGGTTGAGCAGGGATTACAGGGTAGGGTGGCCGGAGTTAATGTGGTGCAACAATCCGGAAAACCGGGAGCGGGCATGCAGGTGCAAATCAGGGGTATTGGTTCTATCGGTAACTCAGAGCCCTTGTATGTGATTGACGGAGTGCCGGTAATCAACGACAATGGCGCTACTGGTGAAAATAATTTTAATGCCCTGAGTAGTATCAACCCCAGTGACATTGAGTCTATTGAAATTTTAAAAGATGCTTCAGCAGCGGCTATCTATGGCGCAAGAGCTGCCAACGGAGTAGTACTTATTACAACCAAAAGGGGAAAAGCAGGAGAAGCAAGAGTATCTTTAGATGCATATACAGGGATGCAACAACCCTGGAGACTGCTGGAGCTCACTGACATTAATGGATACAAGCAGATTTCTGATGCCCTTACCGACAATGCCGGACTACCCAGGGTAGTAGCTTTGCAGCGAGAAGAAGAATTGGTCAACAAGACTGACTGGCAGGAAGAAATGTTTCGCAACGCGCCTATCAATAATGTGAACCTGAATGTTTCAGGCGGCTCTGAAAATGCTCAGTTTAGCGTATCAGGGAATTATATGGAACAGGAGGGAATCCTTCGTGAGACTGATTTTGACCGTTTCAGCCTCAGGGTAAATACTGACTTTAAAAATGGCAGATTTAAGTTTGGAGAATCTATGGCATTTAGTCGAACCCAGGCCAATGATTTTACCTCAAGTTTCTTTTCAATTATTCATTATCCACCCAACCGTCCGATATTTGACCCTGAGAATGTAGGAGGGACTACCGGACCAAATCCCAGTCTGTATTCAGGTAATCGTATCATAGACGAGCAGGACGCTAACAATCCGGTAGGAGAAGCAGACCTATATGAAGATCGTAGCACACGCTTCAGAGTTATAGGAAATATCTATGGGGAGTATGAAATTCTGGATGGCCTTTCGTACCGGTTAAGCTTAGGAGGTGACTTTATATATGGTACACGCTATCAGTATACCCCTCCTTATAAATTCGGAGACCGACGAAATCAGCCTTTCGCGACCCTAAATGAGCGCAATGCTTATTCTATTTCCCCTCTAATAGAAAATACACTCAATTACAATAAGACTTTTGGGCAGCATGATCTGGGGATACTGGTAGGGTATACGCGTCAGTCTTATACCCAGCGTTCTGCCAGTGCTGGCGGAAGAAATACAGTAAACTCAGTAGTAAGAGTACTGGATGGTGTGAATGAAGTACCTAATGTGAGCGGAGGCTTAAACGAATTTGCGTTGGTTTCCTATCTCGGAAGGTTAACCTATAGCTATAATGACCGCTACCTGCTGACAGCAAATATCCGTAGAGATGGTTCTTCCCGTTTCTCACCGGGAAATAAGTTTGGTGTCTTCCCTTCTGCATCCTTTGGCTGGCGAGTCAGCGAGGAAGGCTTCATGAGCGGAGTGTCCTTCATAAGCGATCTGAAACTGAGAGCAAGTTGGGGTGAGACCGGATTTCAGGAAATTGGTAACTATTCTTTCCAGCCTACACTTGATAACACCATTAATTATTTATTTAACGGTACCGTCAGTACTGGAGTGGCACAAAGAAACCTTGCCTCTGATGATCTGAAGTGGGAGACTTCCACCCAAACCGATGTGGGGGTTGATATAGGCTTGTTTAACAATCAGGTCTTGATCAATGCAGACTACTACATCAAGGAGACTGAAGATATCCTGGTACCCATTCCACCTACGCCCAGTACAGGCGTAAATAATTCACCTACACTTAATGCTGGTTCTGTAAGGAATAAAGGTTTTGAGTTTGCCGCTACCTATCGTAAATCCAGTGGTAATTTTCAATACAGTATTAGCGGTAACTTCGCTACACTGGATAATGAAGTACTGGATTTGGGAGGAGGCCAGCCTATTATCAGCGGAAATGTGAACGTGACCCGGGTAACGCGTATCATTGAAGGCTATCCCATTGGCCATTTCTTTGGCTATGAAATGGACGGTATCTTTCAGAACCAGGCCGAGGTGGATGCTCATGCAGAGCAACCAAACGCCCGTCCCGGTGATATTCGCTTTAAAGACCTGAATGAAGATGGAATAATCAATGTAGATGATAAGACATATATTGGCGATCCTATTCCTGACCTGACCTATGGTCTAACCCTGGATGCTTCTTACAAAGGCTTTGACTTCAATGCTTTTTTACAGGGAGTAGAAGGCATAGAGCTTTATTACGGCTACCGTTACTTTGCCGAGGGGATGCTGCGACCGTTTAACTTTGAGCAGCGTACGCTAGGTTACTGGGATGGCGAAGGTACAAGTAATACCATTCCGCGTGCCGTGGGAGGTGATCCTGCCAATAACACCCGGGAGTCTAGCCGCTTCATAGGAGATGGATCATTCTTACGCCTGCGCAACATTACATTGGGTTATACAGTACCGTCGGTAGCACTTAAAAATGCCGGAGGATTTATATCTAATGCCCGTATCTATCTCACCGCTCAGAACCTCTTTACCATCACCGACTATGAAGGTTACGATCCCGAAATAGGCTCACAGAATAACGATCCTGATCAGGCAAGTAGAGGAAGGGGTATTGACAATGGACAGTTTCCTCAGGCCCGTACATTTATGTTGGGTGTACAAGTAACCTTCTAACGAATACACGAGCTTAAAAAGAATCAGAATTATGAAAAAATATAGTATATCCATAAAGTTCTTAGTGATATTTATACTCGCTAATCTGGTAATTGTAATTTCCTGTAAGCGGGATGAAGAACTACTAGATATCGATAACCCAAACAGGCCTACACCCGGTACTTTTTATCAGACTGAACAGGACGCTCTCTTAGGCCTTACCTCAGTCTATGCTACCTGGCAGGCTACCAACCTGGCGCAACGTTTCTATTTCTTCGGTAATGATATGCCTTCTGACGAAAGTATTGGCACCAATAACCTGCAGGCTACTCTGGCACAAATGCTGAACTATACCTGGGATGCTAATAATGAAGTAATCAGTGGTATGTGGGATGCCTATTATACTGGTGTTGGTAGAGCGAACCGTATCGTACAACAGGTACCTGAAATAGAGATGAATGAGACATTACGCAACAGAATTGTGGCAGAAGCACGTTTCTTAAGAGCTACATTTTATTTTGACCTGGTCAACAAGTGGGGTGATGTTCCTTTGATTACTGAACCACCGACAGCCTCTATAGAAGAAGCACGCTCTCCTGCTGCAGATGTGTACAAGCTTGTGATTGAAGATCTGCAGTATGCCAAGGCAAACCTGCCCACCCGTGAAGAATACAGTTCCAGCGATCTGGGAAGAGCTACCCGAGGTGCTGCAACCGGATATTTGGGCAAAGTGTATCTGTATCTGGAACGTTGGGACGATGCAGAACGTGAGTTTATGGAAGTCATAGATGGACAGCACGGTACCTATGGCTTGGTTGAGAACTTCCGGTGGAACGGGATAGGAGAAGAACAGGAGCCCGCTGCTGAAAATAGCATTGAGTCTTTATTTGAAATACAGTTTCAGGATGGGTTGGGAGCACAGTGGAGCACTGATAATGCCGGAGGGGGAGAAAGTACCTTCAGAGGCGTTGAATATGCTTTTGCCAGCTTTAACAATGTGCGCCCTAAACAATCTTTTGCGGATCGTTTTGAGCTGGGAGACCCACGTTATGAGCAGACTTTTTACGATGATAGTGTACGCTGGTACCAGGGAGTATTTACCAGAGATGCCTTCGGCGATTTGATTGCATGGCGAAAGTACCATAACTATGACATCCGTGACGACAGTAACCAGAGCTCAGGCATTAACTTTAGGCTGATGCGTTATGCTGATGTCTTGCTTATGGCCGCTGAGGCTAAACTGAACAACGGTAAGCCACTGACTGAAGTACTGGCATTGGTCAACCAGGTAAGGGCACGTGCATTGGATCAGAAAGATAATCCCGATATAGCGCTTTACATGCCACGCACCCTGGATAACGAGCTTGGCTTGTATCCTACTGAGGATTACCCGGCAAATACAGCAGACGAAGTGATGACCATTATTATGCATGAAAGAGAAGTGGAGCTAGCCGGAGAGCAGCATCGCTACAACGACCTGCGTCGCTGGGGGCTGGATGATGATGTGGCTATTGCCAGTGGAAAGCCCTATGCAGACCGATACAAGCTGTGGCCTATCCCTCAACAGGAATTGGAGACAAACCCTAATATCAATCAGGAAGATCAAAATCCTGGCTATTAGAAACGTATTTTTAGATGTTGGTTAAACGATGGGAAAGCGTCTTCTTAGGGAGGCGCTTTTTTAGGGTTGAGATAGGTGTGAATGCCTATGTTCAGAAGGCTCAAAATGAAGCTCTTTCAGTCTATTGCGGATTATTTTTTTGTCACCCTGCGTAAGTATATAAAAATTATCAGGTTGAAGACCCATAAACTCCTGGCTTAGACCATCAGGCCACAATACTGTGAGCTTTTTCACCAAGTTGGCAGTGCCAATTCCGACTTCCACACGTAGGGTAGAAGCTCCGAAACTACCTCCTGAATTTACTTCCCGATGAATTTTCCTTTCCATACCGTTTTCCTTAATGGTGAATGTGAGCTTTGTGCCAATGGCAGATCGGTTAGCTTTTTTTCCTGTCAATCTTATACTGATCCAGTGGGGACCATCCCGGTGGGGACCATCCCGGTGGGGCCCATCCTGATAAGGATTTTCAAAAAAAGCGTTCTGAAATACATCACCCTGATAAGCTCCTCCCATTGACATGAGTATGTCTTGGTCTCCGTCATTGTCAATATCGGAAAAAGAGACGGCATGCCCTTTTTGCAAATGCCCTACACCAGCAGCCGTAGTCACGTCCTGAAAAAAAGTGCCTTCTGCATTGCGAAACATGCGGTTTGGGATGATTGAGCTGAGTGTAGGGTCGCCGGTGCCTAAATACATGTCCAGCCAGCCGTCATTATCCAGGTCTCCAAAATTAGCTCCCATGGCGTATAGGATTCTATCAAGCTTACTTTCCTCAGATACATTGGTAAAAGTGACATTTCCGTCCGGCCCCTGCTGTTTGTTTTCATAAAGCATACCGGTGGCGGCATCAAAGGGCAGGCCCAGGTACTCTGCAGCAATATCGCTGGTAATGTTTCCCTGATCTCCTTTCCAATAGTTGGCTACAAAAATATCCAGCCAGCCGTCATTGTTATAATCCCAAAACCAGGTGGTAAATGTAGAGTTTTCTCCTCCAAGCCCGGCTTCGTCAGTAACATCAGTAAAGCTAAGTATACCTTCCTCATTGAGTCCGTTATTTTTGAATAGAAAATTTGATGAAAGGTTATTCCCGCCACCGGTAGACACAAAAAGATCAGGCCAGCCGTCATTATTATAGTCACCGGAAGTAACACCTTTGACGTGGATAGGGTCAATAGTGAAGGCTACTTTGCTTACTGCTACTCCCGCTTGTTCTGCTACATCTATAAAGCCAGGGTTTTCGTCACCTTGATTAATAAATAGTTCACAGGGATGAAAAGAGTTGGCGCCTGCGGTTTCATTGCCAATGAAGAGATCTAACCAACCATCCCGGTTAAAGTCATTCCAGGTAGCAGTTTGCGTAGGGTGAAAAGAAAGCAATCCCGACATATGGGTGACATCAGTAAAGGTAGGATGCCCGTCCGCTCCGGGACCATTGTTTTTGAGCAGTGAATTGGGATGCTCCCCATATTCACGAAGCCAGGCTCCTCTCAGCACAAACACATCCAGCCAGCCATCATTGTTATAATCAGCTTGTATGAGGTTGAGTCCACCGAAAAGACCGTTTAGGTTAGCTTCCTGGGTTTTTTCAGTAAAGCTACCGTCTCCGTTGTTTACAAAAAAACGAAGCTGGTCTTCCTGTCCCCACTCCGAAATCATAATGTCCAGAAAGCCATCGTTGGTAAAATCATCTACCACCAGTCCGCCCGATAAGCCGCGGAAGTCGAACCCAATGGCAGAAGCAATGTCTTCAAAAGGCTTCACCAGGTACTCGGACTGAAAACTACTGTCAGCAATCAGCCAAGGGGAAGGTACCTGCTGAGGATACTGACCCAGCGTCATATAAGCAACATTCAGTAGCCAGCGGGCAGTCAGGTTGTCTGGATCATGCTCCAGAAGGTGGGTATAGCGCTCAATAGCAGCTTGTGATCCTTGCGGAAGCTGATGAAAACCTGCTTTTTGGATTGGGAAAAGACAAGAGGCAGCAGTATGATTAATGATGCAGTTTTCCTGTTCGCCCAGGCGCAGGTAAGCCAGGGCTTCGTAAGCTGCCAGAGATGCCTGATCTGCCGGTGGAAGCTCTCCTTCAAGTTGCCCTTGTTCCTTCAGAAGTAGTAGCTGGCGCAAGTGCGAAGCCGCTTCCGCAGAATTGCCAAAGCGAAGCAGGTCCAGCGCTCTTTGGTATTGATAAGGATGATGATCAGGCTGTAGCTTCAACAAGCTATCAAAATGTTGTATTCGTGTTTGGTTGGCAAAAATATTTTCAGTTTGATGCGTACCAGGGGGAAGCTCTTTCAGCAGCTGGAGCATATATGCATGACTCAGTTGCTCTGCATCCGGCTCACAGGCAGTACACAGCAGCCAGCATACTGCTAAAAAGGGAATATGAATATAACTTGCCTGCCGGTTTTTCATGTCATCAGGGCGTATGCTGCTGACTCAGTTCGTCAAGCTGTGGTTTTATCACACGGCTTTGGCCCTGAAAGTTATACAGCGTAATTTTTTCCAGTAGAGCGGTATCAATACAAAAGTTACGCGTTGACTGTGACAAATACCCTTCACCGTAATGAAACTCCTGACGATAGCTGCTGCCATCTTTAAGTGCTATTGATGCGTAGAAATCATCTTTTTCCAGAGGGATAATCATCATTTCAGTCATTGAAGTAGTCAGCGTGTATGCTTTCAGACTATCAGCATTGGAAGAAATGAGGTAGCTGACTTTTTGATCGTTACCTAGTAGTGAAACCATCGCTTTGGCATCGCTGTCTACAAAAAAGCCACTTGACTGCATTGGCATAGGGACAAAACCTCCTTTGCCATTTCCTAAAAGTACATTGCCAATTCCGGCATCGTAGTAACCAGTCTGCGTTTCGGTGGCATAAGAATTACCAACGGTGAGCAAATCCAGATTGCCATCGCCATCAACATCATCCGTCATCATCCCATAAACTGGAGAAAACTGGGCTTGCATAGGTAGTTCCTGGATGTTAAACTTCCCATTACCCAAGTTTTCCAGATAACTGCTTCCCAGCCTTCTACTTTTCAAGATATAAGCGTCTTCCAGCTCCTGCTCAGTAAACACATCGGAAAAGCGGGCTTGCCCGTACATCTCAAAGCGTGGAAACTTGCGGCGCAGGCCGATGAGCTGACCTAAAAGTGCATCCCGAGGCGGGACGGGATATTCTTCCCCCATGATGTAATGAGCCATGATGGGATCTATAGTATTATTTTGATCAAAGTCCTTGACATATATACTTACCGCTTCCTCGTCAGAGGCTTTGAACTTGCTATTTAACCCCAAATTTCCAGCTACATAATCCATGTCTCCATCATGGTCAAAGTCGCCTGCAATGAGGCTATTCCACCATCCGGAAGTGTTGGGAAGTGCTGTTTCGGCAGTAGCATTTACAAAATGGCCTTCTTCATTGTGGAGGAAAGTAATGGGCATCCACTCCCCGGCCAGCAACAGGTCTGCTTTTCCATCATTGTCATAATCCGTCCAGAGGGCAGAGGTCACCAGCCCGATGTCTGCCAGCTCAGGAGCTACTTCTGCCGTCACATCAGTAAACGTTCCACTATCATTCCGTAACAGGTAGGAGCGGGGTGGCAGAGGGTACTGCTGCGGACGAAGACGGCCTCCAACAAAGAGGTCCAGGTCACCATCCTGATCGTAGTCTGCAGCCGTCACGCATGAGCCACTGCTCAGCATTTGTGGTAAAGCCAGCTCAGCACGACTAAAGTTTCCCTTTCCATCATTGTGATAAAGCCTGTCCTGGTATGCCTCGTGCTTTTCATAGTATTCATTGCCTCCACTGACCACATACAAATCCAGGTCGCCATCCTGGTCAGCATCAAAAAATAAAGCACCCATATCCTCACTGTTGACAGCATCTTTCAGTTTTATTTCTGTAAAAGACCCGTTCGCTCGCTGGGTGAAAAACGTACCAGCAAAACCTTGGGCTCCTCCTACAAAAAAATCGTCAAGACCATCACCGTTGAGGTCTCCGGTAGCAATGGCAGGGCCATCCTGCGAATACATACGTGGAAGCAAGCTTTGGAACCTAAAGTCAATAAAATCATTTTCCTGATGCTGATAGTTAAGTTTACCGGAGAATGAAGATTGTGTGAGTAGCGGTTTGGTTTTTTCAGTTTTGGGAAGCTCCTGTGTTATAGCATCCTCATAGGATAAGCTCAAAGTTTGATCTGCTTTGATCTGATACAGTTGTTGAGTCTTACCATCGGGCCACTCAATCCACACAGAGTCAAGCTGCGCATACTGGCCGAGGCCAAAGTGAGGGTCGCTGTCTACACTGGATTTATATCCCCGATACACCGTATGGTAGTGGTACTGCTTTTGATCATTGTACCAAAGGGTAATTTTACTACCCAGCCCGGCTTTGTTTTGGCCGGACCCATTAAGCTTGATCTTCAGATAATGATTGCCCTTGCTTTCAGCTTTATTTTCGTAGACAAATGCCGGCTCATTGATGTTGTTCATGACCAGGTCCAGATCGCCGTCATTGTCAAGGTCAGCGAATACAGTACCGTTGGAGAAAGAAGGTGTAGCGATTCCCCATGCTTCAGACATGTCAGCAAAGGTGAGGTCCTGCTGGTTTTTGAAAATGTAATTATGGATTTTAGCTTCTTTAAGCTTGGAGGCCAGTTCTTTCACTGCCGCTTTTCTATTCTCCTGCGTACCGAACTGTGAAGCTGAGGACTGATACATAATATAGTCCAGATCAGTTACATCCCGTACGTAACCATTGGTAATCAAAAGGTCGCGATAGCCATCATTATCATAGTCGGCAAAGAGCGAGCTCCAACTCCAGTCGGTTTTGTAAACACCTGCCAGTTGTCCTATCTCACTGAATGACATGCTGCCGTCCGGCGTTTTACCATTATTAAGCTGAAGCGTATTGCGCATGTACTGTGGCGTGTAGTTCAGGTCCAGCGTAAGCTCAAACTTTTCGTAATTTGGCTTGGATAGCATGGTTTTCTGTCGCTGATTGTCTTCAGGCAGCATATCCAGCACGATGATGTCTACCAGGCCATCATTGTTATAATCGGCGATATCAGTGCCCATACCGTTATGTGTCTGATGCTTGAGGTAATCAGGGGCTTTATCAGAAAAAGTGATCAGAGAATCCTCTTTGCCTTGATTCATCCAAATCAGATCGTTGGTGATGAAGTCATTGGCAGCATAAACATCCGGCCAGCCGTCATCATTGATGTCATTCACTGTAATACCCAGCCCATAGCCTTCCTTGAGAATACCTGCTTCCTGGGTAATGTCTGTATAGAGGGGATGTCCATCAGGGCCAATGCCTTCATTGCGGTAAAGTTTATCATTGCTGATGCCTTCTCCATTGACTTTCTTAGGCCGGGTATTATTATGATTGAAAGACTCCATACCATTGGTAAGCAGGTACATATCCAGGTCTCCGTCTCTGTCATAGTCAAAGAAGGCCGCCTGCGTGGAGTATCCGTCATCATCCAGGCCATATGCAGACGCCATTTCAGTGAAAGTCGGGATGCCATCACCATTATTTACAAAAAGAAGATTTCGGCTGGCTTCACGCTTGAATTTATTAGCGACACTCACGTAAATATCCAGGTGTCCGTCCTGATTGATATCAACCATAGCAACCCCGGTACACCAGCGGTTGATAGTAATGCCTGCCTGTTTACTGATGTCTACAAAGTTAAAATTTCCCGAAGTGCTTCCTTCTTTGGCGCTGCTTCTGTTAAGGTATAGCCGGTTTTCAACCAAATTACCTGCGAAGAAGAGGTCTTTTAACCCATCGTTATTTACATCACCTACCCCCAACCCACTGCCATTGTAGATATAAGGATAGTCAATAACGTTCAAGGTATCGTTTTCCACAATCTGGT
Source organism: Catalinimonas alkaloidigena (assembly GCF_029504655.1). Taxonomy (NCBI): domain Bacteria; kingdom Pseudomonadati; phylum Bacteroidota; class Cytophagia; order Cytophagales; family Catalimonadaceae; genus Catalinimonas; species Catalinimonas alkaloidigena. The sequence goes on along the minus strand of NZ_JAQFIL010000001.1, from coordinate 4,341,830 downwards.
TTGAAAAGGAAATTCCGCTTTCTTCAGGAGAAACAGCTACAAATAGAGGGGAATGATCTAAACTGCTGTTGCAGGAAACCAAAAGTATAAACGGCCCTACTATACCTGCGTAAATTCTCCAAAATGAATATATGTACATGTAATGTTGTTTGCGGTTTCAATATAGCGGTACTATCTAAATTAATGTTTTTTTTACTAGTTCCATAAGTAAGGTAGATGCGTGATAAGAAAATTAACCAAAATGTTATCCTGTATATTAAGCCGTAAGGACAGTTGATCTACTATCGCTCAATGAGGGAAGATAGAGGAAGTACAATGATAAAATGTTCCTATTTGATTTTGATAAAAAGATGTCATAGGGTGTGGTAGTATATGCCTTAATTGGAATTTGCAACATGCTATGCTTCAGTATTTAAAACAATATGTCATACTTTATAATTTACACTATGTATATAGACCATTAACTTATATATCTATAAACTAGGACGAAGGCTAAACCCATAACTTAGCTAAGTATTTTTTAATCTTCTAATCTTAAAACTTTTTATTATGAGTGAACATAAGGAATTTATTCAAAAGTTAGCGGATTGTGCTTCTGCTTGCCAGTATTGTGCTGACCAGTGTCTTAATGAAGATGACATTGCTAAAATGGTAGATTGCATCCGTACCGATCATGACTGTGCAGATTCATGCTTACAAGCCATAAATTTTGTGTCCAGGCAGAGTAAGCATGCTAAGGAAGCAGTGGAGTTATGTCGTACCCTTTGTAAAGCATGTGGTGATGAGTGCGCCAAGCATGAGATGGATCACTGTCAGGCATGCGCTAAAGCCTGCCGTGCCTGCGAAGAAGCCTGTGAAAGCTATTTGAGTGTTGCTGCATAAATCATTAGGAAGCATGGAGCGTCCATGCTTCTTAATAATTTATCTTGCACAATTTTTTCACATCATTTTTTAACAAATCCTATGGAAACGACCAATGAGCTAGCCGCAAGTGGCGGTGATCAAGATGATCATAGGGATGTGGTTTTGGTCACTGGCAGTAGTGGAATGATAGGAACCAACATCATTAAGAGGTTGCTAAAAGACTATCAGGTGGTAGGGTTGGATAAAATGGGAAATCCTTACCCTCCTAAAGAAGCCGAATGGATATGTTTTGATCTTACCTCAGAAGAAAGTATCCGTGCTGCCATGGAGCGTGTACGTTATGCCTATGGTTCAAAGATAGCGTCAGTCATTCATCTGGCTGCCTATTATGATTTTTCCGGTGAGCCCAGTCCCTTGTATGAGAAAGTTACTATTCAGGGAACGGAAAATTTTGTGAAAGTACTGCAGGACTTTGAAGTAGAACAGTTTGTGTTTTCCAGTACCAATCTGATCTATAAGCCCACCACTCCCGGAATCAGGATCAACGAAGATTGTCCGTTAGAACCCAACTGGAATTATCCTGAGTCAAAAATGAATACCGAAGAAATCATACGGGAAAAGCGAGGCAATATGCACGCGGTGCTATTACGGCTGGCAGGTGTGTATGATGATATAGGCCATTCTATTCCTGTTTCCCATCAAATACAACGTATCTACGAAAAGCAGCTCACCAGCCATTTTTACTCGGGCGACACTTCGCACGGTAATGTGTTTTTGCATATGGAAGACCTACTGGATGCCCTGGAAAAGACTGTAGAAAACAGGAAGACCTTAGCTGAAGAAATTGCGATCAACATCGGTGAGGCCGAGACCCCTACCTATGAGGAGCTGCAAAAAACCATAGGCAGGCTGGTTCATGGTGAAGACTGGGAAACTTTTGAAATGCCCAAGCCACTGGCCAAAGCAGGAGCCTGGGGAATGGATCTGGTCGGCGATCCTTTCATCAAACCCTGGATGATCAGTCGTGCTGATGACCATTATGAACTGGACATTAGCCGGGCAAAAGAACTTCTTAACTGGGAGCCTAAACATAGGCTGATAGATACGTTGCCTTACATGATCCAGGAACTGAAAGCAGATCCGTTGAAATGGTACAGGATGAATAAAATTGAACCTCCTGAACGCCTGCAGAAAGAGCAGACACAACAAAAATAGCTACCTTCTAATTTTTTAATCTTTGCCCATTATGAAAGACAAAAATAAAGATAAGGATAAAGAAAAGAAGAGTAATAAGAAAAAGCATAAGCAAGGAGGAATGGCCTTGCGAGGCGTGACCCGCCCTATGGCAGAAAAACAAATCCGCCAGCACCATCAAAAGAAACAGGACCAAAAAAAAGAAGGACAGCAGCATAAAAGTGATGAGCATCAGATGATGAGCCAGGACCAGCGCATGCAAATGTTGCATATGCATCATGTGCAGACGCTTTGGGTGTATTGGATGCTGGTTATATTAGGTTTTTGGATGGTATTGTCTCCCCTAACATTCAGTTATGCCCAGTCCACGGCTGAGCCTAGTGGGGGGCGAGAAGTGTGGCTTACGCTATCGCAAAGAGTAAACTTCATGAAATGGAGCGATATCATCAGTGGATTACTGCTTATCTTTTTTGGCTGGCGTTCTCTGACACCCAATCGTCCGGTCAGCATGTGGATATGCTGCTTTGTGGGCGTATGGTTAAGTATTGCACCACTTATCTTCTGGGCACCCAATGCTGCTGCCTATATCAATGATACTTTGGTAGGTGTCCTGGTGATTGCGCTTACAATTCTGATCCCTGGTATGCCCAATATGATCACTTATATGAAAATGGGATCTCAGGTGCCTCAGGGTTGGAGTTATAACCCATCTAGCTGGCCGCAGCGCTGGATCATGATCGTAACCGGGTTTATTGGCTGGATGGTTTCTCGGTATTTGGGAGCATTTCAGCTGGGCTATATAGATCAGATATGGGACCCCTTCTTTGGCGAGGGCAGTCGTCTGGTACTTAATTCTAGTATGTCTCATTCCTTTCCCATCTCAGATGGAGCGATGGGTGCCCTGGCTTATACTTTTGAGTTTCTGATGGGCTGGATGGGGGCTCCAAGCCGTTGGAGAACCATGCCCTGGATGGTGACTTTTTTTGGCATACTTGTTATTCCTTTAGGCTTGGTACATATCTTTTTGGTGATTTCTCAGCCGGTAATCGTTGGGCACTGGTGTACATTTTGCCTGCTAGCCGCCGCTATTATGCTGCCGATGATCCCTCTCGAGATAGATGAAGTAGTGGCTATGGGGCAGCATATGGTACAGGCCAAAAGAAGAGGCGATTCCTTCTGGAAAGTGTTCTGGAAAGGTGGTAAGCCTATGGAACACAATATGGATGAGCGCAGTCCCAAAATCATGGAACTTCCTCAAAGCCCCTGGAAAGTTTTCAAAGCCTCTATATGGGGCATGAGCTTCCCCTGGACACTGATTGTGTCTACTGTATTAGGTATTTGGCTTATGTTTGCTCCTGCTGCTTTTGGTGTAGGTATAGAAGCCAGAGCTGCTGATATTAACCACCTGGGAGGCGCGCTAATTGTAGTAGTGTCTGTCATCTGTATGGGTGAAGTAGTAAGAATAGGACGTTATCTCAACGTCTTACTGGGACTAACGGTGGCCTTAGTACCCTGGTTTTTGCAAGACAGTGTACTCGCGCTTAATATTAGCGGTACTATCGCCGGACTGGCTGTTGCTGCCTTAGCCATACCGCGTGGCCCTGTCAAGGAAAGCTATGGGCTATGGAATAAATACGTAAAGTAAAATATGGGTGAAGAAGAAATCCGTGAGCGGGTAAGAAAGCTCATGCACGATAACATGATCTCTGGCTACTCCAAATCAGCAGGCTCGGAATTTCATTTTACCCAACCATCACCAGGCAGATATCCCTATCAGTTTTTCTGGGATACCTGCCTGCATATCTTTATCCTCAGCGCATTGGAAGAGCATGACATGGCAAAACGTCACCTGCAGAGTCTGTTTGCACTTCAGGAAGAGGATGGGTTTGTAGGGCATATGATTTACTGGAATAATGTGCTTCCTAAAAGAATTACAGATATTTTTCAGTCAAAGCCCAGTCTGAAACGAAAGTTGTTTCGCTCACATATGAGTGCGCTTATTCAGCCTCCTCTGGCAGCACAAGCCGCTTTACGCATCTATAAATCCTGCGGTGATAGAGAGTTTTTACAGCAGATGCTGCCTAAGTTAAAAAAGTACTATCATTGGATTGCCCGTAACAGAGACTTTCATGGAGATGGGCTTATTTCCATCATTTCCAATTTTGAGTCGGGAATGGACTGGAAGCCTACTTTTGATGTGGTCGTCGGTTTTCCAGAAAAGCAGGCTGACTGGCGTTTATTCTGTAGAGTAGTAGCGGTAGATATTCGTAATTTCTGGCATAATTACAATTTCAGGAAGATTGGAGAGAAGGATTATTTTCTTGTAAAAGACGCAGGTTTCAATACGATTTACGCGCAGAACCTGCAAGCCATGGCAAAGATCTGTGAAGAGTTGGAGGATAGGGATGCAAAACAGTTTACCAAGCTGGCAGCGCAAGTTATCCAAAGCATGCTGGATATACTATATGATAAAAGGTCTGCTGCTTTTCTGGATGTGTATGGCAAGCATAATCGTAAAGTCAATGTTTTGACGCCTACTATCTTTTTTCCTTTGGTCATCAAGGAAATGCCGGACGAAATATGCAAGAGAGTAATTGATAAACATTTCTTCCATCAGAATGAGTTTGGGGCTCCTTTCCCTATTCCTTCTGTGGCAAAAAATCATCCGTCATTTAATCCAGATCAGTCAACCTACATTTGGAGGGGGCCCACCTGGATTCTGTTAAACTGGTTTATGCATCAGTTTTTCCTGGAGAAAGGCTATACTAAAGAAGCCCAGCATCTGGTAAAAAGTATAAAAAAACTGGTAGGTAAGAGTGGCTTCAGGGAATATTATCATCCCTTCAATGGTGAAGGAAATGGTGCCCATGACTTTACATGGGCTGGTTTGGTAGTAGATATGATCAATATGGAAAAAGAAGCTACATACAAACAACGATCAGGTACATAGCATCAAAGCTCAGAGTTCAAACCAGGAAACTTATGGTCTAGCTCATATTGCAAAAGAGGGATAGCCTGTTGGAGGGTTTGTGTGATCTGGCCTACATAGGTGGGAAGCATCTCTATCCTTTCCTGTTTTTTACCACTAACTTCTACAATCTTCATTAATTCATAAGTACTATTCAGCCCCATAGTCTGTATGGATGGTTTGATTTTGTGTGCCAAAGTGCCAATAGCGTACCATTCTTTGTTTTGCAGGTGCTGTTCAAAAAGGGCAATTGTTTCTGGTATTTCACTCATAAATGCACTCACCATTTCATGTATAAATTCAAGATCTCCATCGGAAAGTGAATGAAGAAAAGTAAGATCAACCTGCTCGGTTTCATGAATGAGTTTTTGAGGTGTTTCTTGTGACATGGTTTTACAGGGGATAAGGGAAGAAAATTTGTGTGTTATTTATAATATGATACCAATATCTGAGAGGAGTGGTAGTGCATGTGTTTTAAAAACAAAAAGCCAAAATCAGTAATGATTTTGGCTTTGAAAACTTTAAAAGAAGTTACTATAGGCTCTAAACAGCAAAGCTTTCGCCACATCCACAGGTCCGGGAGGCATTAGGGTTTACAAAATGAAATCCTTTGCCATTCAGGCCATCGGTAAAGTCAAGCGTAGTTCCTAATAAATAGAGCAGGCTTTTCTTGTCTACCAATATCTTGACCCCCTGGTCTTCAAACACCTGATCATTATCCTCAACTTTGCTGTCAAAGACCAGGTCATACATAAGACCTGAGCAACCACCGCCTTTCACTGCTACCCTGATGTTATGATCTTCAGTGTAGCCTTCTTCAGTTCTCAAAGCATAAATTTTTGCCTTTGCTTTGTCTGTGACTTTTATCATTGTAAAGTAAATTTTATTAAGCCAATATTTAACACGAACTTTACATGCTAACTTACTAATGTAAAGTATCATCCGATATCTCTAAGTAACAAAAGGACCATGAGCTATCCAAATTAGATGTATTGCTCAAAAAAATATAACCGTATGCTGTTTTTAATGAGCCGCTAATTTATAAACTATCCAGGTAATATATAAATTTGAACTGTGCTCTTCAAGAAAAAGTTTCAAAGTATGATGCGTCTAGAACATATTGGAATCGCTGTAAAAGATGATCAGGAAGCGGCTTCACTCTTTGCCCGCCTACTGGGAGAGGGCGCGTATAAGTCCGAAGATGTGGAGCGAGAAAATGTTAAAACCACCTTCTTTCGCTTAAGCAATGCCAAGTTGGAACTTTTACAGTCTCTGGCTGTTGACTCATCCATTGATAAGTTTATCAATAAGCGGGGGGAAGGCATCCATCACCTGGCATTTGAGGTAGATGATATTGAGATGGAAATTATCAGGTTGAAAAATAATGGATTTGCCTTTGTCAATGAAACCCCCAAGGCAGGAGCAGACAATAAACTGATTTGTTTTTTGCATCCAAAGTCAACGAATGGCGTACTGATAGAGTTATGTCAGGAGAAAAGAATTGAATGAATAGAGGGAAGTCAGAAGCCAAAATGGGAAGTAAAGACGCCCATTACCCGCTTCTAACTTTTCACAACCCTAATACCTAAAATCACATGGCAGAAGAACAGCCCAAAAGAACAGAAATCGCAAATTTAGGAGAGTTTGGTCTGATCAAGCACATTCAGAAACAGTTTAAAACGACCCATGATACGACTAAAGTAGGCATAGGTGATGACGCTGCGGTAATAGATGCCGGCGATAAGTACATGCTGATCAGTACTGATATGCTTACCGAAGGCATCCATTTTGATCTTTCTTATATGCCCTTGGCTCATCTTGGCTATAAGGCTGTGGCTGTCAATGTTTCAGATATCGCGGCCATGAACGGTATTCCTAAACAAATTACGGTAAGTGTGGGCTTGAGTAATCGTTTTTCTGTAGAAGCAGTGGATGCACTGTACCAGGGTATCCGTTTTGCCTGTGAAAATTTTAACGTAGATCTGGTAGGCGGAGATACTACCGCTTCTCAGGCTGGCCTGGTAATATCGGTTACTGCAATAGGTGAAGTAGAAAAAGAAAAACTGGCACGCAGGAATGGTGCCCGCCACAACGATATCGTTTGCGTAAGTGGTGATTTGGGGGCAGCCTATATGGGTTTACAGGTGTTAGAGCGTGAAAAAATTACCTTTCAGGAAAACCCTCAGATGCAGCCTCAGATTCAATCATATGACTATATCGTAAAACGTCTGCTTCGTCCTGAAGCCCGCATGGATATTATCCATGAACTGGGTGACCTGCAAATTACGCCCACTTCCATGATTGATATATCTGACGGTTTGGCTTCAGAAATCTTCCACCTTTGTGAGCAATCCGAAGCAGGTATGAATATATATGAAGAAAACCTTCCCATTGATGAGCTTACCTACAGTACTGCAGCTGAGTTTAAGATTGATCCCAATACCTGTGCGCTCAATGGAGGTGAAGATTATGAATTACTCTTTACCATCGCACAGGAAGACTTTGAAAAGATCAAAAACCACCGTGATATTCATTTTATTGGCTATGTGCATGATCGTAAGAAAGGTGTAAATCTGATCACGAGAGCACAGCAGGCGGTGCCAATTCAGGCACAGGGCTGGACGCATTTCAATAAAGAGAACGCCTCGTAAGCAATTGATAAAAACGCAAGAGGTCCACGCTGAGGATCACGGCCCAAATTGCACCCAGCTCAATGCTGGCCATAAAATTTTGGGTCAGATAGATCACCAATACAAAAAACAGGACAATAAGTTGTGTACTCTGCACCCTTTGGCCGTTTAGAGGTTGTACCCTGTAATCTTCGGTAGAGTGAGGGCGCTTATATTCTCGTATGGCCAATAGATAAATGAGTAATACCAGTACTACACCTGCTATCCACCATCCCGAGAAGAGAAATTCATTGTTGGATAATTCAGCAGGAAAAAAAATCATGGACAAAATAGCCATCAATAGTGCGGCCAGGGCATACCACTGGCTCAGTTTATTTGCCGGCGGGAGGCGACTGTCCACCAGAAAAGCCGCGCAAAAGGCAAAGCCTACCAAATAATGACCTTGCCAGCAAAGGTATGCACACAGCCCCAGGCAAAAAATGACATCAAGCCACTTTACTGACTTGCCAGTACAATGATTACCCACCCTAAGCAACAACAGCATGGCCAGCAGGACCCACCACTGAAAGCTACCCGCGAATAAAAATAATCCGAAAGAAATAGGGATTGCAACAAAAGCACTGGCTTTAATGTCGGGATCAATCTCTCTACCCAGTGCCCAGGCCAGAAATACAGCAAGCATAGCCTGAACTGCCCACCATATACTCTCGCCAAATTCATTATCCAGGTACCACCATTGGTAGAAAAAAGCAGCCAGTAAAGTAAAAAAACTTATGAGCAGTACGCTGAAGTTGCTGCGGTACGAAATATCTACAGGGCGGGATAAAGCCGAAAAATTAGAAAGCTGCATGAAAAACCTATAAGTAAATTTAGTAGTGGAAGGTAGAAACCAACTTGCTAGAATAAACCACATACAGGCATTTTGTTCTACAAAACTCAAGGAAACATGCCCGGTGTATGAGCCTATTCTTCAGGATAAGGGATGAATACGAAGTTGGTAAACTCATTATCCACCACAAAAAGACAACAAAACTCATCAGGATCTTTGTAAGCTTTTTTAAAATCATCTTCATCTGTCACTAGCTTCCTTTGAAGGAACTCATCCAGATAGGTGATATTGTAATGCCAGTTGGTAGCCATTTCACCCCTTGCGATCAGCGTCTTGCCAATCGGTATCTCCACTTTGGCAATTGGGAAAATCGGGTAGTCAGAAAAGCCTCGTTTACGGATTTGGTAGGAGGCTTCTTTTAAGGTTTCAGAAACCACTACAAAGTCCTTGGTGATGGTGCCCAGGTATTTTCCGTTCAGTTCCGGATCATTATTCATTGTTAACTTATTTTTGATGCAAAACTCGTTGTCCTGATGAATAATAACAAGTCTAAAGAGCAAGTGATTCGTGTGTAATTATTTTATTTTTCTAAAGAAAGATATGATCAGACTTTATCACTGAGTTGTATTATACAATGAGGTTGTGATGGCGCTTCGGCAGAGAGGTATGACGGAATAGTACGCTTTTATGCCAAAAACGATCATTTAAATATCAAAGACGTAGGGCTTATGTACCTGTAGTTCGGTGCCTTATGGAGAATGGATTAGCTATGGAAAAGTGATTGTTAATAGATACAGCGGCTACCTAGTAACAGAGCAGGGCCCTCTAGCTATGGGTTGGAACTGGTGCAGAAAATGAGCGTATCTAAGACCTCTGCGCAAAATTTGAAAAGGAACGATACACTGGGGGTCCTGTCAAGCTACAAATGTCAAAGGCATGCAGTCTGCTTAAGGGAAGCTTGCAGCTATGAAAGATTGTATTGATAGGAAAGATGCAATTACTATACTTTTTGTGATTAGGCTTCTGAGAGTTCCACAGCCTTTTCTTCCAGCATTTTGGCTTTGTAAATAAAAGCCGGGGGTAGGTTGAAGAGGCAAAATCCAAGCTCGCAAATACTAAATGCTTTCTCAATCTCCCGATAATCATTGAGCAGATACTGATACTGTATAAAAAGACCCGAATCACATAGCTTGGACTGAATCTCGCGGTAAATGTTTTCTTTAAACGAATGGCTTAGGTTAGCCAGCGGAAGGCTCGAGATTACAATATTAAAATAATCGTCAGGTAGCTGCTCAATACTGGATACACATTGAGCTTTCAGAAACAGTCTTTTATCTTTAATTTTCCTTAGCAAAGGAATAAAATTATCATGGTTTTCATAAGTATAAAGTTCGGAGTCCGCTGACATTCTCTTCAGTATTTCTTTGGTAAACACACCATCACCGGCACCTAACTCCAGCACCCTGATCTTTTGGTTGAAGTCAATTTCTTTGATAATTTTTCTGGTGAGATACCGGCTGCTGGAAGCAATACTTCCGATCTGTTTAATATTTTTGATGGCCTCAAGCGTTAGATCAAATTTCTTCATTATAAATGATAAAGTGCGAGATTATTTATCCAAAAGTGTCATCGTAATGCTGCTATCTGCCCTTCTACACATTTCAAACCGGCAATATAAAAAAAGTATGTCTAATCTGAAGGAGAGCCGTTACGGACTATTGTTATACCTAGAACTAAATCCTGACGTATGTAACTTGAAATCCAATGTTAAAGTTCTGCCATCGCTCAATGATACATGCATGAAAAACCTTTTGTTCATTATGAGAAACAAACCAAGCCCTCATTTGCGAATGCTGCTTTTGATGCAAAAAATACAGAATATGCATGAGAAGTCCTTTAAAAGCATATCCTGCTAGATTTCCTTCGTTTATTTTGCACACCTATATTTTGTTTATGAGTAGCCACCAGCTCCCATTTAAAGAGTTCTGAAAGTTCCTGTGGGTAATAGGAAGGGTTTTTGATAATGTACTGTAATTGTTCTTTACTCAAAAACCTAGGGTTCTATATAAATAGTTGGTGAAATCATAAGGGCATTACATACACTGCCAGAGGATTTACACCCACACTCATTGCAATGAATATTTAATGATAATGATAAAGAACAAAATGTTAGCACAATAAAAATAAGCCTGTAAATTGCTGATGTAAGTACTCAAATCAATCATAATATGAATGCACTTACTGCCAAAGATTATATACATTAACGAGGGTTAATGATAACAGGACATGAGTAATTTAAATATCCAGGGTGTACAGAAGTTTATCTAAGACTTTTTCGAAAAAGAAGAAGTTGCTAAAAACATACTTTAGTACGTACAGGTGTATGATATTTTTATTCCTTATACACTCCTGTGTGAAGTAAGAAATGCAGGGGTGAATAGGCTATCCTATCGCCATAACTCATTTCATGCACATTTTTTCTTTGCTTGAAGCAAAATACAAATGTTTTGAATTAATTAAGCTGATTCATGTACAAACCAAACACAGATAAAATTAAGCTCAGCATCCTGCTTCTTTTTATTCTTAGTTTGTGTTTTCTGTTATTTAGCAGAAATACCTTCGCACAAAAGCCACCTGTTGTTTTCAAAAACTATACAGTACTGGATGGCTTGTCTTACGATTATGTATCAGCAATTTATCAGGATGCATCAGGTATGGTTTGGCTGGGCACACCTGACGGGCTAAATAAGTTCATGGGACATGATTTTATGGCCTATCGCTCAATACTGGGAGATAGTACCAGTCTGTCAGGTAATTACATTACCGCTTTGGTAGAGGATGAGCAAAACACCTTGTGGGTAGGCAGCTGGGGAGGAGGGATATGTCTGTATGACAGAAAAAAGGATATTTTTATAAACCCGAAACTCAATTATACACAAAAGCCTTTCTCTGGCAGAATCAACTTTATCAGTGATCTGTACAAAGACAAAGCTGGAAATATCTGGGCTTGCACGAGCCAGGGCCTCATCAGGATTAATCCCTCAACCTTAGAGGCAAAAGTATACACTCATCAAACAGAAGACAATACGAGCATTAGTCACAGTCAGGTGGTTGCTATTGAACAGGATAAGTACGGTAAATTTTGGGTAGCCACTCATGGAGGAGGTCTCAATTACTTTGATCCTGAAACTGAAAAATTCACACACTATCAGCATCAGGCGAATGAGCCCTCAAGCCTGGCAGAAAATCACCTTACCATGCTTTACTATGACAGCAGAGACAGACTCTGGGTGGGTATGCCCAACAAAGGTGTTGATTTGATGGATGTTGCTGAAGCTGGTAAGTTTACTCATTTTACCCATAACCCTCTGAATCCTGCTTCACTGAGTAACAATCAGGTGATGGATGTCACTGAGACTCATGATGGACGCATTTGGGTTGGCACTGATAATGGTTTATGTCTCTTCAATGAGGCAGAACAAAACTTCTATGCATATAAGACAAATTTATACGATCCTAAGAGCATATCAGCAAGTGAGATAAAGTCTCTATTTACTGATCGTGAAGGCAGGTTGTGGGTGGGTACATACAATGGAGGCGTTAATGTCTTTGATAACTCATATATCAATACGCTACATTATTACGCTATTCCGGGGGAGAATACTCTATCTCATAATAATGTAACCGCTTTTCTGTATTTAAGTGACAGCATGCTCCTGATAGGTACTGACGGAGGAGGGCTTAATATTTTTAACCTTCTTGATGGAAGCTTTAGAAGCTATAAAAACGATTTGACAGACCCGGAAAGCATTGGAGGAAATAAAATCAAAAATTTACTTGAAGACAGCAAGGGAAGGGTATGGATAAGCTTTTGGAATGGAGGTCTTGACCTTTTTGACCCTCAAAATCAATCGTTCAAGCATTATAAGGAAGCTATGGGGCCTGTTAAAGGACCAAATAACAACAATATTCTTAGCCTGGCGGAAGATCAAGAAGAGATGATTTGGATGACTACGCTCGGTGGGGGACTTAATAGGTTCAACCCCCGGACAGAGACCTTTACATATTATAAAGAGCAAATTATTTCTCGTGAAGGATTAGAAGACAATAGAGTGGTTTCATTGCTCATTGATTCAGAAAATACCATTTGGTTTGGTACCTCTTTGGGTAATTTTTATAGCTACAATAAGGATAAGAATGAGTTTACCCCACATGCTATTTTGGAAGAGGGCGAAAGTAAAAGCCAGGTTCAGTGTATCTTTGAAAGCAGTAAGGGGAATTTCTGGCTGGGGATGGAAGGTGGTGGGCTGAAATCCTATGATAGGAAAAGTGGTGAATTTAAGACCTTGACTACCCTGGATGGACTTCCCAGTAACTACATACATGCCATAGAAGAAGATACAAAAGGACAACTTTGGTTGAGCACAAACCTAGGTATCTCTTGTTTTTATCCTGAAAATAAAACTTTTGAGAACTTTGATATGAGTATAGGGCTGCAAGGATTACAGTTTAATCGTATCGCATCAGCGCAGCTACCTGGTGGAGAAATATTGTTTGGAGGCTCTAATGGCTTCAATATGTTTCACCCTGATAGTTTGATAGCACCTATACGTCCGGTACCTATCGTGCTCACTGATTTTCAGATTTTTAATAAGCCGGTTTCCATAGGTCAGAAAGATTCACCTTTACAGGCTCACATCAACGAAACAGAAGTTGTTACGCTAAACTACGATCAGTCTGTTTTTAGCATTGAGTATGCCGGACTTGATTATACTTTTCCCGCTCAGGTATCTTATCAGTACAGGCTGAAAGGATTTGTTGATGAAAGCTGGCAGAAAGTAGATAACGAACGCAAAGTAACCTATACCAATCTGGACCCGGGACAATACGAATTTATTGTAACGACTACGAATATGGATGATGAGGATCATTCACGAAAATTGATCATAATCGTGACTCCTCCCTGGTGGACTGTTTGGTGGGCTAGAGCTTTGTTTGTATTACTGCTTGGTGGGATGATGTATACTGCGTATTACCTGAGAATAAGCAGGATCAAGAAGCAGAAAAAAAGATTGGAGTTAGAAGTTGCTGAGCGCACAAAGAAACTACAATCAGTCAATTATGCCCTGAAGCAGGCTAACAATGATTTATATGACAAAAACCTGCTCATCCAAAGTCAAAAAAAAGAAATTCAGGTTCAGGCAGAAGAACTGGCGGAATCTAATGAAGAAGTGAGGTCTATCAACCAGAAACTGGAAGAAAGGGTTGAAATCCGCACTGCGGATTTAAGAAAGTCCAATCTGGAACTGGACAACTTTGTGTACAGGGTATCTCATGATATTCGTGCTCCTCTTTCTTCCATACTGGGCCTGGTGGAACTGATTGAGGATGAAAAAGATGAGAAGCAGCTAAAGGAATATCTAAAAATGACCTCCAAGAGCATTCATAAACTGGATAGTTTTGTTAAAGATATTCTGGATTACTCACGTAACACACGATTGCAAATAGAGCGTGAGCATGTTAATTTTCCTGAACTCATTAAAGATGTGAAGGAAGAGCTTCAGTATATGGAGAATTCTAAGCGGCTCCAGATTAATGAAAAGTATCTATTAAAAGGTGAGCATTACAGTGATAATAGGCGTTTGCAAATTATTTTTCGCAACCTCCTGTCCAATGCTATTAAATATCTCAATGTCTGGGCATTAGAGAATTATCTGAATATTAATATAGAGGTGACAGAAGAGAACAGAGCCAATATCATATTGGAAGACAATGGTATCGGTATAGATAAAGATGCATTATCCAGGGTATTTGAGATGTTTTACCGTGGAAGTAATTTATCCAAAGGTTCAGGCATCGGCTTGTATATTGTGAAAGAGACAGTAGATAAGCTGGGTGGAACCATTGAGCTTCAGTCAAAACTAGGAGAAGGTACTAAAACCATTATTAGTCTGCCAGCGGTAGAAAGCGTGCAATCTGCTGAAGATTAGAAGCACGAACTTGCTTTCTTAATAAAAGGTCGCCCAAAAAGGAAAAAACACTCTGGCAGGTGTTGGCTTACCATAGGTGCTTCAGTCTTTGACAAAATTATCCGCAGATATTGTCTCTTCAGCCCATCCTTCCCATACACCCCTCGTTAGTTTCAGTGTTTATGTTGTCCACAGTAAGGGTGCCTTCGGTGTACTCAATCTCATCAATATCGTAGCCTGCCACCTCATTTACTGTTGTATAGCCGGTATAGTAGTAGGGAGATGTATGTCCTACCAAATAGCCAGGGTAATAATGATCATATGAGGTAAAACAGGGCCGGCAACTACGTTTTCTTCCTGATCAAACATAATGTGTGTCTTGATCAAAAGCTCAGGATTGTCTTTGTCAATATTGTATCCTACTTTCTGCATTTCACTATTGATGGCTTCCATCGTTTCTTCCTCTACTATATCCTCTTCTAATCTGTTGTAGTCAACAGTATCGCTATTTGGAAGATAGGCGTAAGTGTCAAACTCAGAAAGATCTACATTCGCACTTTTATTGGGTTGAACAGTAGGTCCACATTGAGTGAACAGTATAGGAACAATTCCAAAAATTAGGATTAGTTGCTTATCAAGCTTCATGTCGCAAAAAAAATAGTTGAATAATAAGTATTTCAATACTTACTGTCATGATAAGATAAGCACATGCTTGTTATATGAATCATAAACATGAAAAAATGCGCATCAGATAGTTTATGCTTATTTGATGATTTTATCACCTTTTTTCTTATACAATGGCAAAGAGAAACTAAAAGTGCTACCCTCTTGAAGCTTGCTGTTTACACGTAATTGTCCCTGGTTCTGATGGATTAATTCATGGCAAAGCGTAAGCCCAAAGCCGCTGCCTGTTTCATTGCGGGTTCCCTTTTGAGACTGTTTTTTATCAATGGAAAAGATGCTGTTGAGTACGTCTTCACTCATTCCTACGCCCTGGTCAATGACTGAAACTTCTACAAAATCTTCATGTTGAGCGGCGTGGATGTAAATTGTAGACTTAGGGTAGGAAAACTTAATGCTGTTGGATAAAAGATTTCTGATAACTGTGTTGACAGACTGATAATCTGCCCAGGCATATACATTTTGATCAGATTCCTGGACCAGCCGTATTTCTTTCTCACTTGCAGTAGCTTGATAGAGATTAATATTAAAATTGATCAGTTCGTTGATATCCACTGAAGTAAACTCCGGTTTGGCATTTCCAGTCTGCATCAGTGACCAGTTGAGTAGGTTGTCCAGCAACTGGCTCAAATTGTCCAGCGCAGTATTGATCTGCTTACTCATGCGCTGCATCTCATGCCCATTCATGATGCTTACCTCATGCGTGAGCAGGCCAGAAAAACCTTTTAAAGTATTTAACGGACTTCGGATATCGTGTGAGATGATTGAAAAAAGTTTGTCTTTAGTCTGGTTGAGTTTAACCAGGTCATATTTTTGTTCTGAGAGCTCATAAGACTGTTGCTGAATCTCTTTATTTTTGATGGCCAGTAGCTTATTTTTTTGTTTGTTGTCAAGGTTTGCTTTATACAAAGCTATTGAAAAAGCCAGGGTAATTAATAACCCGACCCCCAAAGAAAAAATCATGGTTCTCTGCTGAACGATGGATGCCTCCTGCAGTAGTTTTTCATTTTTTAGCAGAGCGATTTCTGTTTTTTGATATTCATTGTCAAATCTGGCTTTTAGTTCAGCAAGGTACGCTTCTTCACTCTCCTTATGCAGGCTGTCAGTTACCTCCTCATGAAGCACCTGATACTGATAAGCCGCCTGAAAGTCTTCCTGAGCAGCACAAATATCAGCCAGTGTGCTTAGGGAAATTTCCAGAGACCGCTTGTTATTCAATCGTTTTGAGATGGCATAGCTTTGCTGGGCATGGTCTCTGGCGAGATAAAGCTCATCCAATGCAAGATAAGCTTGTGCAATGGATTTCAGATTATGTGTGCGGGCGATATCATCATTGCGCCTGATGAACAGGCTGTCTGCCCTGAAAAAATAATTAAGCGCTTCTTCGTAATGCTTTTGGTTTATGGATAGGTTTCCTAGCGCATTATATCCCCTGGAAATTCCGTATAAATCTTTCCTTTTTTGCTTAATAGCCATAGAAGCTAGGTAATACTCCTTTGCTTTTTCCAGCCTGCCCTCTTCTTCGTAGATCGCTCCAATGTTATTTAATGCATAAGATTCGCCTTGAGTGTCTCCGGTGCGCCTAAACACATCCAGCGCCTTGTGAAAATAGTCTCTGGAAGTAGCTAAATCATTGGAAAGGCCATACACAATACTGATGTCATTATAAGCATTGCCTATCTGTACACTATCGCTTATTGCCTGGTAAATGTCCAATGCGACAAATATATCTTCAAGTGCCTCGGTAAAATTCCCTTTGTCTCTTTTTAATACCCCGATATGCAACAAGGCGTCAGCTTTGCCCTTATCATAGTTGAGCTCTTCAGATAAACGAAGCGCCTCCTGTCCATAAGCCATAGCACTGTCCGGGTAGTTGTGCTGATAAGTACGGGCAAGCTTTTGACGCAGATGGACCTGACTGGTATCCTGTAGGTCGGTGAGCAGGCTCCACAGGCTATCAGCTTGCTCATGCTCCTGCGCAAAGGTTTGTGTACTGAAGAATAAATAGGTGATAAAAAAATAGAGCCAGGTGGAGAGTAAAGTATAATTATGTAGAAATCGCATTAAAGGCATTGTTTATCCGGAGGAAACTAAGTTCTGTTCAATCTTTTATATCATACTTTGCAAAAGATACGCAATATCAGATATGCAGCCTGAATATCTGCAACACATGTTCAAAAGTTGTAATGATTAACAGTGGTGCTATGTAAACATGAATAAACTAAGAGTGGGGTAGTTACACGATCAGTTAGTTTTGATGCTTGCTGGCCAAAAGATAAAGTACAGCCATTCTTACCGCCACACCATTTTCTACCTGATCTAAAATAATGGCATGTTCAGAATCAGCGACATCACTGCTTAATTCCACCCCGCGATTGATCGGGCCGGGATGCATAATCGTAATAGGTTTGCTTAAACTATTCAGTAGCTTGAGGTTAATGCCGTAGTAAAGTGAGTACTCTCTGAGCGAAGGGAAATATTTGACCTGCTGCCTTTCCAGCTGAATTCGCAGCACATTGGCGATATCACACCATTCAAGCGCTTCACGCACATCCAGGCTTACCTGTACGCCTAGCTGCTTCACATAGCGGGGCAGGAGCGTGGCAGGGCCGCAGACCATGACCTGGGCGCCCAGCTTCTGTAAAGCAAAGATATTGGAAAGCGCTACCCTGGAGTGTAAAATATCACCGATGATCGCTACCTTTTTTCCTTCCACACTACCAAACTTTGAATAAATAGAGTAAGTGTCCAGCAAGGCCTGGGTAGGGTGTTCATGGGTACCGTCGCCAGCATTTACGACATTGGCCTGTATATGCTTGGCCAGAAAATGGGGGGCTCCCGGGCTGGCGTGGCGCATTACGACCATGTCTACTTTCATGGCCAGAATATTGTTTACCGTATCCAGCAGGGTTTCTCCTTTTTTGACTGAGCTTCCGGAAGATGAGAAATTAACTACATCTGCTGAGAGTCTTTTCTCCGCCAGTTCAAATGAAAGACGGGTACGCGTAGAATTTTCAAAAAAGACATTGGCTATGGTGATATCACGCAAAGACGGTACCTTTTTGATAGGCCGGTTAATGACTTCCTTAAAACTATCGGCTGTCTGGAAAATCAGTTGGATTTCTTCTCCACTCAGGTCTTTGATACCCAGTAAGTGTTTGCTGCGCAATGCGTTCATGCTTTGTTTTCTTGTTTATTGCTTAACCATACACCATCCTGATCTCCCTGCTCTTCCCATAATACTTCTACCCGCTGACTATCCAGCGTATTAACTGACTGGCCAATGTAGTCAGCTTCAACAGGCAGATGTCGAGCGTATTTACGATTGATTAATACCAGTAATTCTACTTTGCTGGGGCGGCCAAAGGTAATCATAGCATCCATCGCAGCCCGAACGGTGCGCCCGGTGTAGAGCACATCATCCACCAGGATAACTTCTTTATCTTCAATCAGGAAGGGTACATTGGTAGTGCTGGCTGTCAGGGGTGAGCTTCTTCTCCTGAAATCATCTCGATGAAAAGTGGTATCCAGATAGCCCAGCGGCACCTTTTGTCCGATAATTTTCTCAAGCCTGGCTTTAATTCGGTCGGCAAGCTGAATCCCTCTGGGCTGTAATCCCAGGAGTACGGTATTATCAAAAGGAGTATGATTTTCCAGTAGTTGATGACATAGCCTGCTCAGGACTACTTCCAGCAAAGGCTGATCTATGATTTGTTTTATTTGTTTCATGAATCGCTGCAAGTTACAAGGCTTAAGTTACATCTTGCAAGCGTAAATGAGCAATTTTTTCTGGTATGAATAGTCATAAAAAAGCCGGAACATACAAAAATGTGCCGGCCAGCCCTTTAAAAAAACTTTTATCATCAGCTACCACTGCCATCATAGGCTACTTTGTTTATAAAGAATACCTTTCGCTTTAGGTCTAAACTACGGTTCTGACTGTTCTTAATATCCTGCGTGCCATGAACGTAAAAGTACTCTCCATACCATTTCTCTATACCGGCAATCTCACTATCGTTCTTATTTTTCAGCGTATCATTTTCATTTGCCAGCTTGATAGCTTTGGTCGTAGTCTCCTCATATTCTCCATTATTTTTGATCACCTTGGTAGTGATCTCTTTCTCATAGGAGTACATCAGCACTACGCTATCATTCTGTACATTGACATGGACCAGTTGTTTTAGCTGCATGCTTTTAACGTTATCCAGCTTAAAGGCATGATCCCATAACAGGTTGCCTTTTTTGTCAAAACAGACCGCAATAGCATGGGTAAAGCGGTAGCCATCAAAATACATATTGTCATAACGTGAGGGGTATCCTCCATAAAAGCCACTGTAATAATAGCTGTTATATTTGGGGTAATAGGCCTCACCCAGGAGTATGTATTTGTCATTATCAGCGATAAATTCATGGATCACCATCCGGTAATTGAATTTAAGCGCCTTGTTTTTCTGTCTTCTTCGCTCAATGCGCCGTTTAATGCGAGCTTCTCTTTTGTCGCGCATATAATTAAAGAAATTATTCAGGTCCCCATAATTATAATACTTGATATCCTGTTCCCCATTTGGCTGTATGGAAGCGATGAACACCCCCCGGGAATAGCGTGAGCGCCTTGGTCCGTAGGTGCCGGCCAGAAATTGTTTTTCTCCGTCAAACTCTGTCACCTGGGCATCTAATAGGTTTTTGCGGTCTTCAGTATTTAAGGGAGCACTTTGTAAAAGATTACTATACTGATCATAAGCCTTAAGCGTAACTGTTTTGACGCGATTGTCATTCATTTCTCCTATAAGTACGTCAAACGTATTGTCATTCTCATTGGGGATGATGTCAATGAGTTCTCCGTCTTCCTGAAAAATACCAGGCAAAGCCCTCAGGCGACTGGTAAGCATATCATAGTGTATTACGACCGGCTTATAGTTAATCTGCCCTCCTAGTACTACGGTCTGACCCACGATCTCAAAATACTCCAGGTTCACGGGGGCTACCCGGTTGATAAAATGCTGTACAGTGTCTCCGGTTTCCACCGACATATTGAGCATAGGCCAACTGCGATCCTGGTAGGGACCATCCTGAAAAAGTACACAAAGTTGGCCTTTGTCATAATCATAGCCTCTTAAAATATAATCTGATTCCATCGCCAGGTCCCTTCTCCATTCCTGCTTGAGTGCGGTATTGTACTTGCGAAACTCCCATATATGTTTTCCCTTAGGATTACGTTCCTCAGAATCTCTGAATATGAGTAAACCATTTTCGTCTGCAGACACCACTACAAATTCATTGCTGGTACTCTCTACTTCTATTTCAATACGATCTGGCTGGATGATCTGTGCGATGCCGAAAAGAGGAACACCGAGCATTGCCAAAAACCAGTAAAGTCTTATTCCCATAACTTGCAAATTTACTTGCCGGATAATCTAATCATAATCAACTCAAAACCTATGGCTCTATATGATAAAATAACGTTTTTTGCCATAAAAATAAATAGTATAAGTACTTATATAACGCACCTGCACCGTAAAATTCTCCCCCATCACCATACTATTCTGAAATTCTTTAAAAAACTAGCGCTAAGCTACATCAGCACAGCCTTAATTTTTACTTTTGTGCTATGTCAAAAAAGAAGATTCTGATTCTGCGCTTTTCCTCTATCGGTGATATTGTACTTACTACCCCCGTAGCCCGTACGCTCAAGACACAGCTGCAGGCTGAGGTGCACTACTGTGTAAAAAAGCAATACCAAAGCATATTAGCCGCCAACCCCTATATTGACAAACTTCACCTGCTGGACGGAAACCTGGGGGAACTGATCACAATATTAAAAGCCGAACGTTTTGATTACGTGATTGATCTGCATCATAACTTAAGAACACTTATCATTAAGAAGAGGCTGGGGGTAAAGAGCTACAGCTTTATGAAGCTCAACGTAGAAAAATGGCTGATGACCAATCTTAAGATTAACAAACTTCCCAACGTCCATATTGTAGACCGCTATATGGAAACGGTAGCTCCGCTAGGCGTGAAGATGGATAGTCTGGGGCTGGATTATTTTATTCCGGAGAAAGATGAAGTAGAGCTTGAATGGCTTCCCGAAACTCACCAGAAAGAATATGTAGTATATGCCATTGGTGCTCAGTTTAACACAAAAAAATTACCGGTCAACCGTATGATAGAATTGTGTGATCGCATCAATAAACCTATCATTTTACTGGGTGATAAAAACGACAGAAAAACAGGCGAGGAGATTGTGAAGTTTTTTGAGAAGACCGAGGCTTCAGCACCTCTGGAACCTCAACTGCATAGAGAGCTGAATAAGAAAGCGATCATCTTCAATGCCTGTGGGCAGTTTAACCTCAACCAGTCAGCTTCAATTGTCAAAAACGCCCGCTATGTATTTACCCATGACACCGGGCTGATGCACATAGCCGCTGCCTTTAAGAAAACAATTTTCTCTATTTGGGGTAATACTATTCCAATGTTTGGAATGTATCCTTACCGGACTAAGTTTACCATTTTTGAAAATAATAAATTGTCTTGTCGTCCTTGTTCTAAAATTGGTTATAAAAAATGTCCAAAAGGCCATTTCAAATGTATGCAGGATATAGTCTTTGATTTCTATTTACCATGAGTAAATTATGGTGCTATTTTTTTATATATTATACACTCTTAACCCAATATTATGAGCGATTACAGTTTTTTTGGAGACGTCTGTAGTTATATAGACCGTGCTGCCGTCTATACAGACCACCCTCAGGGTCTCATAGAGCAGATCAAGCAGTGCAACAGTGTATATAAGTTTAATTTTCCCATCAAACTGGCCCATGGTGGTTACCGGGTGATTACGGCCTGGCGGGTTCAGCATTCTCATCACCGGCTACCTGTCAAAGGGGGTGTTCGTTACAGTAGACATGTTAACGAAGACGAAGTAATGGCCCTGGCCTCTCTTATGAGCTTTAAATGTGCTTTGATGGATGTGCCTTTTGGAGGAGCTAAAGGAGGTGTTTGTATCAACCCTTTAGAATATAAAGCTTCCGAACTGGAATCAGTCACCCGCAGGTATACTTCTGAGTTGATTAAAAAGAACTTTATCAGCCCAGCCCTGGATGTTCCTGCTCCTGATTATGGTACCGGAGAGCGTGAAATGGCCTGGATTGCTGATACTTATAGCACCTTTTTTCCTGAGCAAATTAATGCCTACGGTTGTGTAACAGGTAAACCAATCTCACTACACGGAATTCGCGGCAGAACCGAAGCTACCGGTAGGGGAGTATCTTTTGGTATCCGGGAAGCAGTAAGTGTGGCTGAAGACATGAAGGCTATCGGCCTGAATACCGGTCTGGAAGGGAAAAGAATTATCTTACAGGGCTTAGGAAATGTAGGTTACCATACTGCAAAGTTTCTTCAGGAAGAAGGCGCCATAATCATTGGGGTAGCTGAGTATAACGGAGGGATTTATAATATTGACGGACTGGATATTGAAGAGCTCATCCTCCTTAAAAGGAGTAGCGGATCCATAGTAAATTATCAGAAAGGACAGAGTATTGTAAATGCCAGGGAACTGTTGGAATACGAATGCGATATTTTGATACCTGCAGCATTAGAGAACCAGATCACCGAAGATAATGCACCTCGGGTCAAAGCTAAAATCGTGGCAGAAGCAGCTAACGGACCGGTTACTAAAGGGGCGGAAGCTATACTACTGGAGAAAAATATAATGATCATTCCTGACCTTTACCTGAATGCGGGTGGTGTCACGGTTTCTTACTTTGAGTGGCTTAAAAATCTGTCCAGGGTATCTTTTGGCCGTATGGATAAGCGCTATGAAGAGGTGAATAATCGTCGTATTCTGCATGCCATGGAAGAGCTTACAGGCAATAAACTGTCAGAGACTCAGCATAAGCTGATGGAGACTGGTCCCGGCGAGGTGGATATTGTCAATTCAGGCTTAGAAGAGATTATGGTTTCTGCTTATCATGATACCCGTGAGCTGATGAAAGCTAAAGAGATACCTGATTTGAGAACAGCTTCTTTCGTAAGTTCGGTAGAGAAGATAGCGCTTTCCTACATTGACCGTGGAATTTTCCCTTGATCAACGGAAAATCGTAAAATTATAGTCAGCCAACAGCCCGCTAAATATTTCAACTCATGTAGTATTTTGCTAGATTTAGTCAGACTTAGTGTTGGGTATACTCCTAATTTAGCCCTGAAAGCTTCCAAGTGAATACAAAGCATTCAGGAAATAAGGAGTCGTCTTCTTACTAAGTAAATTAATACAGGGCTATGGGCTTTTTTATTAGGTTGAGCATAGGGGTTTGTGGTTTGCTAATGATGCACAGCATGTGCTTTGCACAGCATATCCGTGAGTTCTCTTGGCCTGAAGGAATTACTGCCAATGATTATGCGCCACATACCCTTATTGTCAAATTCAGAGACACCTATTCTAGTGCTAAAGCGTTTAATGCAAGACAGCCTGCACCTGACCATCATTTAGATGAAATAGCATCTTTACTTCCCATACAATCCATTGAGTCGGCCGTACCTTCTGCCTATTTATCTCATGCCCAAAGCCAGAAAGCACGTGAGGTTACAACGCAGGTACATCTGGAAAATATTTATAAAATTCACCTACAGGAAGGCCAGGACCTGAATGAAGCCATCCAGCGTTTGTTACAGCTGGAAAACGTAGCCTACGCAGAGCCCTATTACCTGCTAAAACCACTGGGCACCCATGCAGGTGAATATGTGCCTAATGATCCTGGGGCAGCTAAGTCAGGAGGGGCACAGGATTATCTTTCTCTTATCAATGCCTATGAGGCCTGGGCGATAGAAAAAGGGGACAGTTCTATACGCATTGGCATACTAGATACCGGTATTGAGTTCGGGCATCAGGATCTGGCAGATAATCTCTGGGAAAATAAGCTTGATCCTATCAACGGAATAGACGATGATGAAGATGGTTTAACCGACAACTACCTGGGCTGGGACTTTGCGGATAATGACAATGACCCAACAGCCGACCAAAATATACATGGTATTCAGGTAACAGGCATAGCCTCAGGTACTACTGATAATAAAATTGGCATAAGCGGAGCTGGTTTCAACTCCTCATACGTACCTATCAAAATTTTCAGAACGGCTGACGGAAGTTTTCATCAGGGGTATGAAGCTATTGCTTATGCCGCGAATATGGGCTGCAAAGTAATCAACTTATCCTGGGGAGGTGCCAATGCCTTTTCAAATTTTGGCCAGGACATGATTGATTATGCTGTGCTGGAAAAAGATGTAGTGGTGGTAGCAGCTGCAGGTAACAGTGGGAAGTTTGAAGATTTTTACCCTGCATCCTTTAATCACGTATTGTCAGTAACCCATACTGATGCAAATGACCAACATCGTTCGGTCACAACCACCAGCTATTTTGTAGATCTCGCTGCACCGGGAAATAACATTTACACCACCCGGGACGATGATGCTTATGCTAATTCAGGAGGGTCTTCTATGGCTGCACCACAAGTAGCGGGTACTGCTGCTTTGCTCAGGGCTCACTATCCGGAGCTTAATGCTTTACAGATCATGGAAAAGATACGGTTAAGTACGGATGACATTTATGATGTGGGGAGCAATAAGCAGCATTTGGAAAAGATGGGTAGGGGACGTTTGAATATGGGGAAAGCACTGAATGCGTTTGAAACACCTGCATTGAGAATGTCTGCCTTTACCTATAGAAATCATGTCGGTGCCTACGCTTTTTATGGCGATACCTTAAATATTGAAGCTGTTTTTACCAATTACCTCAGCCAAACATCCGCGGATGCAAAGGTGACACTTACGTCACCTTCAGCATATGTAAGCATGCTGGACTCTGTATTTACTATCGGAACATTAGATACACTAGAGAGTGTCCACTCGGGGAGCATCCACTCGGGGAGCATCCACTCGGGGAGCATCCAAAGCGGGGAAAATGCATTCAGCCTCTATCTGCACGAAGACTTACCTGGTAATGAGCAAATCTATTTTCGCCTGGTTTTTGAAGATGATGGGTACACAGACTATCAGTATTTTTATATCGTATCTTCCTCCGATGAGCCATTATTAGATAATGGGAAGATCAGACTTTCCATTGGGAGTAATGGCGATATAGGAAAAGGTATCTCAAACCATGGTTTTGTTTATCAGGGAGATACACTGGCAAAACACATTGGTCTGATGATTGGCACTTCAAATGATAGCCTGTCGGACAATACTATTCAGGATTTTACCGATGTTTCATACAGCCAGGATTTTGAAAAGACAGAAAACATACGCTTTGACCATTCTTCTGAAGCTGATATTGTACTCAGCTCAGTATTTAATGATCAAGGGGCTGAAAATCCTATCAATCTTAGCGTAGAGCAACGGTGGCTTACGAATACTTCTGGTGATGGACAAAAGTATCTTATCTCGGAATACAGAATGATCAACGGTGGCCCAGATTCACTATTCAATCTGATGAGTGCGATGTTTGCTGACTGGGATATTGGAAATGCTTCGCAAAATAAGGCCAGCTGGGATATGTCAAGTTTATTAGGTTATGTGTATGATGATAATACTTATAGCGGGATAGCATTGTTAAGCGGTCAGTCACCCATCTACCGAGCCATTGATAAGCTTAATGCAAACAATAATGTGGCAGATCTGGAAGGTCCATTTTCTGATTCTGTGCGTTACTCCTGGATTTCACAGGGGATAAGTAAAGCTGAAGCAGGGGTAAATGGCAGTGGAAATGATGTAGCACATATGGTGGGTGCGGAACTGGATACATTACCACCTACCCAACATCAATACGTAGCTTTTGCTTTACTCTCTGCATCAAGTTTGGCAGAATTACAGGAATTAACGCAGGCAGCGCAAGCGCAATACATTGATTACAGAAATAATCCTGCTGTAAGTGAGACTATCTATGCATGTGTAGACAGTACTGTCGTTGTTCAACCCTCAGACAGTGGCCTTTATCGTTTTTATAAAGATGCGCTGGGTACTGTACTACTGACAGAAGACAGCAGCTTTACAACATCTGTGCTTGCTGGAGATACATCTATATATCTGGCGAAAATTGATGAAGGATACGAAAGTCCTATCAGTCAGGTTCAGATCAAAATATTACAGCCCCAGGCTTCATTTCGTCTTAAGTCAGTGAACCTGGGAACATACGAGCAAGATACGCTTTTCTTAAACAGTGAAAACCTGGCTACCCTGAGATGGGAAGATACCAGTACAGATGCGGTTTCATGGCATTGGAATTTTGGTAATGGGTTTGAAAGCAGTAAACAGCACCCTTCAGTGCAGTATCAGGAAGAAGGAGAGTACGATATTAGTTTGCGTGTGCTGAGCAGTGCAGGTTGTGAAAGTATCAAGCTGAAAACGCTTACCGTGGTAAGGCGGGTGCCCAAACCGATAGTTGAAGATCAGGTAATTTGCTATGGCTCGCCAGCCAGTATTTCTGCCAGCAATACAGATCAACTGAAAGTATATCGAGATAAGTTACTTGATCATTTACTTTATAGTGGAGACAGTTTTACCACTGACCCCTTGATTAACGATTCAGTATACTATATCGTTAATAATGCCTCAAGTTATCCCAGTACGGCTGTGCCAGTCAATATCAGGGTAATTCAACCAAAAGTAGATATCAAACACAGTCTTTCTCTCTCCAAGGCAAGCAAATACTTACTCAAATTTTGGCCAAACGATGTTGACGCTACCGAATTGACTGACCTTATTTGGGAGATAAATGGTGTAGTCGTAGGTACATCTGATACGCTGATTTATGATTATTCAGCTGAGCATGAAAATGAAGAAAATATTTATGTATCGCTTACTTATACCGCTGAAGATGAAACTACCTGTGAGCATAAGGTGAGTAAGCAGCTGGTGTTGAAAAAGAGCCCTAAACCCCAACTCAAAGTTCAACAGGTTTGCAGTGGAGAATCAGTAAACCTAAGTCCATCTAATGGAGAAGTATTTTATTTTTATGAGGATTCCTCGCTGCAGGAGCCTATCCACAAGGGCAAAAGCCTGAACGTAGGTGAGCTCAATATGGATAAGACATACTACATTACCAATATAGATAGTTTAAAAGAAAGTGAGGTAAGTCCCATTCAAGTGATTATTAACAAGTTTGCAGACTTCAATATCTCATCTGATACAGTTTACCTATCTGAAGGACGTGAGGTGGTATTTCAAGGGATAGCCCTGAAAGAAGAGGCAACCAACATCAGCTGGACCTGGGACCTGGGGGATGGCCAATTGATAAACAGGGGAGAGCGAGTGAGTCAGCAATACGATTCTATGGGTGTTTACCAGATCAGGCTTATTGCCCGAAACAGTGAGGGTTGCTCTAATATCATCAGCAAATTACTCACTGTGATCAATGTGACTTCTACTGAGGGTAATCCGGAAGATGTTAATCTTCGTATCTACCCAAATCCTACGGGTGGCATTTTTTGGTTGTCAAATGTACTCTGGTATAACAAAGAAATAATGCTTCACCTGTACGACAGACAAGGCAAAGCATTATGTGAGGAAAAACTGAAATATTCTCGTTCTCCGCTGGAAGTCAATTTACATGAATTGAGCCAGCAACAGCTACCCAACGGCCTATATTTTATAGAACTTAGAAGTGCCGATAAGCGCTTTATACGAAAACTAATGATACAAAATGGGCTTTAACAATTCACCCTATACCTGACGATCGCCCTCTTCAGTAGTAATCGGTTCAAAATTGTCTGGCGCTTCCTGCCATTTCTCTTCTACATTACTTTCATAAGGGAATACTTCCAGGATCGGGCTTTCACCAATTTCAGGTACTCTAAAGTCAACCAACATACCTTTCAGGCTTTCATAGACCCTGTCATATGCAGTTTTGACATCAGGAGCGGTCAGTAGAATATAGTTAGTTACTTTTTTCTCCTTTCCCGAGCCTTCTACTTCCAGCGTATAAGTCATTTTACACTTATGCCAGGTTTCAGCATCTTCATAGTGAAAGACATCTGTAAAGTTACTCTTGCTAATGTTTGATACATAAAAATCACCTTCTATCAATTCGCCCATCTTCTCATAAATGCGGGTCTCTGCCTCTGTAAACGAAACGGCATCTACCAGATACTGCTCGGCCACATTTTTGACTTTGCCCTTTTCATCCTGCTTTTGATACTTTACTTTACAAACAAACCATGTTTTCATGCCATACTCCTTTTTAAGTTTTACAATGGTCGGCAAAGGTAAAGCGATTCGTCAAAACAGGCTAATGAAATCTGATACTTTTCAAGAATAGTAAAATGAACATTGGCTGTTGTTGAAGCCCAGATAAGCTTTAGCTGCAGTTAGGAAATTATCTGATATTCAGATAATTCCACTTCTTTTAATTCACATGCGGTCAAGCGTGATTAGCCAAACATAAAAAGTATCAGGCCAGACGACAGGAACATTGTATTGATAGCGGGGAAATTTCATTTCTGAGTAGCCAGAGGGTTTTCCATAGCAGCAAACTGTTTTTCCAGATTACTGATTGCCAAGCTGTTTTTCTCGATATTCTCATTTATGCTGACAATTTCATTTTCTAAGTTTTTAATAGTTTTATCCAGTGCCAGGATACGTGAACGGTTATCTATATTTTCGTTCTTCAGCGTAACTTTTTTAGTCTCCTTGGTCTTTTCAGATAAGATTAACGCTTCAACTTTAGGGATACGTTTGCTAAGGTTTTTGTATTCTTTTTTATCTTTTTTCAAGGCAGCCACCAACTTATCTTTGTTTCTTTTATCAACAGCTATCAGTTCTTGAAAGTGATTTGTCTTATAGTATTTTACAAAGTCTTTGGTATAGTTGCGCAGGTTGTACATTTCTATAGGATTGTCCACACTATTGAGTGGCGTATCATTATCTGCCAAAAAAACAATAGCTAAAGTAGTTTCACCGCCAATAGTAAAGAATTTGGCTTTTAGGTCACCCTGCTGTTGGGAAAAACGAGGTATAGTGACTTCTTTAGCAGCCATTATGTGCTTGCCAGACTTTTTAACTTTTACATTTAACTGCTGTTTAGCATACTTGGAGTAACTTTTCTTGAAGGGCTCCATGGGTTCATCTATCTGAACCACCCAAGCATTCACAATTTGTTTATCCAGTTGGACTTGTTTTTCTACGGGACGGTAATCCTGTCCATACACTAATAAGGTATTGATGAATATCATCATACCAACTAGCAATACTTTTCTGGCTTTCATGATTATTTATATCTCAATTTTAATAGGTATACCATTATGACTATAGATATGTCAACAAGTCACATTTCGAGACAAAATAAATTTTGGATTCAGTCTCGAGTGGATAAAGCTTTAATAATAGTGTTGCGATAAGGAGAAACACAAGAGTCAAAAAGTTAAAATAAGCACGGGATTTTTACCAATCTGCTCAGACGCTGATAGTCACTAGTAACGAAACTTATACTAATACAATAAACTCAAATGATGCTTGCTGATTATGGTTGTAAACAGCCAATCTATTACTGGATTGATAAGGTGAGCAGTAGTTACATCATTTTTCTCCAAGGTGATGAATCGATTTCCGTTACGTATTGGTAAATGAGCAGCTAAGTGATGCGAATGCATTTTTGACTTACATGGCAAGCTAGAACCAATAAGGCATAAGACCTTATGGGCAGATCTTTGGTATTTACGATCTTTTCAAAAAGGATATCAGTAAACCCATTACCTTTTGATGGATCAAGCAACAAATCTGGGGGACAGTAGTACTAAGCATAGATTTTGGAAAGTCTGTAGAGGAAGAAGCTAATGTTTCTCACCCCTCTGAACTGTGACCTGAAAGCTTTGATTTTGGCATTGAAAGATTCAGCAGCAGCATTAGTACTTCTTCTATCAAAGAAGTTTAAGATAGTTTTATAGTGTTGCTGAATGGTTCTAGAGACTGTATTGAAAGATTTAAAGCCAGCTTTTTCTACCTGATCATACCATCTGGCCAGTCTGGTGAAAGCGACACCTTTCTCTTTAGTGTTTTGGTATATATGTCCTAGCTTTTGAGCTAATTCATAAGCTTGCTCAAGCTGTGGATAGAGTTTGAACAGGATTTCTGCCCTGTGGACTTGGGAAGACGTCCATTTGCTTTTGTCCTTGAAGAGCAGGTACCTGCTCCTGACCAGTAGTTGTTTAGGAGTATCACCATTTTCTAACCTGTTGGCAACGAAGGTTCTGCCTACTTCTTTGCTCAATTCCATTTCTTGGTTCTCTTGCTCAATAGCTTCCCAGCGATAAGCTATCCTCATTTCCTGAACTGCTTCATAAGCCAGTTTTTGCACATGAAAACGATCGGTGACTAAAACAGCTTTGGTAAATGTCTTAGTCACGATCTGTTCCATACTGGCCCCCATGGAATGGCCGCCATGTCTAAGGTGACTTCTTTGACCAGCCTCCTTTTTTCTAATGGGATCTTTCTAAGCAGGATAGACTTTACTCGTTCACTGTTAGTACCCTTGATCATTGCAATAAGGCAGCCTTTATTCCCCCTGGCCGCTTTGTTGGTGATCACTGTGTAAAGTTCACCCTGTGAAACTGCTGTTTCATCAATAGTGATATATTCACCAACATTCTCAGGAAAAACAACATAATCCTCGGCATGCTCTAACTGATCCCAATGCCTGTAGTCACTCAAATGAGCAGCATATTGCTCTTCTAATAACTTGCCGTTTATATGGAAGTAGTTGCCTAAGCTTTTACAGCTTACCGGTGTGGTATCGATGCAATGCTTTTAAAAAAGACGCGAATTCCATAGTCATTCGCGTGCCCTGAGCCACCAATTCCCAGTTTCTAAAAACTACCTTTCCTGTATCTTCATTCCACCACCTTCTGCGTTTTACTTTCAGATAGCAGGCTTTACCGCGTATGGGAAAATCTTTTACAGTAATTTCTGCAAAATAGCCTTTGGAGATGAGGTTCTCACCTGCATATTCCTCCGGATGCTGGTTCTTCTCTGCTAAACTAATAGTGTAGCTCTCTTCTGTCTTTTCTACTGAAGTAACTTCAAAATAGTCAAGCATCCCATCCGGTAGAAACAAAGAAATGATAGCTTTATCCAATGATTCTTTTTGACGGCTAAATTATACCCTAACAACTTACCCCACAACTTTTAAGCTTGATCCCTTTTGATTCATGAAGTACAAAAGCTTATAAGCGAAGCAAATAAAAAAAAGCACTTACTGATATGGTAAGTGCTTGATTTTCAATGTTTAAAATATTTGCTCCTCCTCTTGGGCTCGAACCAAGGACCTACTGATTAACAGTCAGCCGCTCTAACCAACTGAGCTAAGGAGGAGTGTTTTCCTCAATGGGATTGCAATATTAGTATGGACTAAATTATTATGCAACTCTAAGGGAAATTTTTTTACATTATTCTTATGATAATACTTACGAAAAAGGAAAAAAATGTTTTCCGTTTACAACAATTATAGCATTGCTTTTTTATATTAACAGATAAACGGTTGATTCGCGACAGACGTATTATTTTCACTCTGCTGATAACACATCTTCTGAGATCACGTTATAATTTACATGTTGTAATACGAATTATTTTGACTATTGATAAGCCCCACCATGAATAAGACACAGTTTTTTTTAGGTATCATATTGGCAGCATTACTCGGAGGAGGAGTAGCTGTAGGTCTAGTACAGTATTTTGATGATGACACCGCTCAAACGGCTTCATTACAGAATGAAAGGAATGTACAGCTTTCTAAATACCTTTCGGATACTCTTTTTGCTGTGCCAGATGGCATAAACTTCGTATATGCTGCGGAGAGAGTAAAGCCAGGGGTAGTATTTATCCGTTCTACGTATAATGGTTCAGGACAAGGGTCTGGCTTTTCTAACCCACTGGAAGAGCTTTATCAGGATTATTTTGGTGACCGCGAACGTAGAGAAAGAAGAGGTCCGTCTCGTTCCTCAGGATCAGGCGTAATCATTTCTCAGGATGGATATATAGTGACCAATAACCACGTTATTGAGGATGCGGATAAAGTAGAAGTTACTTTAGATGACAACCGGATGTACACTGCCGAAGTTATAGGAGTTGACCCCACTACCGACCTTGCGCTGATTAAAGTAGATGAAGAAGGTCTTCCTTATGTTGACTTTGGTGATTCGGATAATATGAACATTGGAGAATGGGTACTTGCTATCGGGAACCCATTCGGTACACTTACATCTACAGTTACAGCTGGTATTGTAAGTGCCAAGGCACGCAATATCAATATACTTCATGATAGAAATAACCGACAGATTGAAGCATTTATTCAAACGGATGCCGCTGTCAATCAGGGAAATAGTGGGGGAGCGTTAGTAAATTTGAGAGGAGAGTTAATTGGGATCAATACCGCGATTGCTACACCTACCGGATCTTATGCAGGCTATTCCTTTGCTGTACCTGTTTCATTAGTGCGGAAAGTGATGAACGATCTGATAGAGTTTGGTACTGTACAGCGTGCTCTACTCGGTGTATCCATTGTCAATGTTGATGCTCGTCTGGCTAAGGAAGAGGGGCTGGGGATGGTAGAAGGCGTGTATATACAGGGGGTGGCTGAGGAAAGTGCTGCTTCAGAGGCAGGCATCAGGCCAGGAGATGTGATCATGGAAATTGATGAAAAGAAAGTAGCTAATGTAGCGGAGCTGCAGGAAATGGTAGCAAGAAATCGCCCGGGAGATCAGGTCAAAGTTACTTATTATAGGGATGGAGAATTGAGCAAAGTGTATGCTACGCTTAAAAATACAATGGGTGATACAGAAGTTGTTAAACGTCAGGAAGAGGTAGAGATGGAAGGCTCTTTATTTATTACCCCTCCTGCTGACCTACTAGAGAAGCTTGAGATCAACGGAGGGGCTCAGATTGTGGATTTAGGTGAGGGAAAATGGGCTGATGCTGGTTTGGAAGAAGGTTTTGTCATCACCTCAATTGACCATGAACGAATAATGAATGCTGAGCAACTTAATGAAGTAATGAAAGATAAAAGTGGTGGTATCCTGATTGAGGGGGTTACTCCAGATGGAGAGCATGCCTTTTATGGTTACGGATGGTAAATTTCACTGAATATCTTACCCGGAAAGCACCCTATAAGGTGCTTTTTTTTTGCTACTATTACTTTAATTCTGTACTCTGGTGCAGATATATATAATTAGTAATACAAATAATGTGTATAATTATAAATTATGAAAGTAAGTATATTCTGGAATTGCTAAATTTTTTTTAAGAAAATCTTATAACTTGCATCATAAATGCACAAAGAAGAAGCATGAAAATTCGTCTTTTGCTTAAATTCTACTTTATTCGTACTTAATATAATCCTTAATAAATTTTAAGCCACAAAAGTTAGCGAAGCATATGTCAGAAGATAAGAAACATCGCGCTGTAATGTTGATTGATGATAACGAAATTGATAATCTCATCAATCAAAAAATGATAGAAGCTGCTAATATCAGCGATCATATCTATACACACTCTGGTGCAAAAAGTGCAATTGAGTTTTTGAAAAATATTGAAAAGTTGGGTGAAAACGGGAAGACTGTTCTTCCTGAGGTGATTTTTCTGGACATTGATATGCCTTTGATGGATGGCTTTCAGTTTTTGGATGAATTTGACAAATTAGCCGACGAAACTAAAGAGCATTGCAGCATTGTTATGCTGACTTCGTCAATTAACCCTCAGGATGTCAATAAGTCACATAAATATGCTTGTGTAAAGCAGTATATCAACAAACCTTTGACTCAGAAGAATTTAGAAAAATTAGCGGTTTAATATTATTTAGAATTCGTATTATTTTTTTTCCACACCAAAACTTGGTGTGGTTTTTTTTGTCCTATAGCAATCAGAGACACGTGTTACCGGCCCTTATTTATATTATCTTCAACTGGTTTTATATGCTTTATCAGGAGCCGGCGTAAAACGTTTTTTTAGTAGTGCTCAGCCTAGTGCTTTGCTTAGGTAGACAGCAGTTACCCTTGCGTACTGACACCAAGCCCCGGCTATAAAATTGTTGGCATTACTTCGCTCTTACCTGAGGGACACTTTAGTCTTTGAAACCCTATGACCTATACCATAATCTCCTAATTACAGTAAACCTATGGTGATACTCAGGCTTAAGTCCTTCAATATGTATACGCTTGAGAGGCCTCGTTTAAAGGGAATGACTAAAGTAAGCTGGTGAGCGAGTCATTCTTAAGACTATTAATACCGCTATAAACAATTATTGAACAAAACTTTAAGAGATGTATTTAAGCATCAAACATAAAAAAACCCTGAAGGGAAACTCCAGGGTGAATTCTTAGCTTAAATACTCAGGCTTAGCATAGACGATTGATGAAAGCTTCATCCATTTTTACAAGCTTGGTAGGTGCAAAGTTAACCATTTCAAATCGGTTGAATTTCTCTACCAGTGCCTTAATTTTGTTGTATTTATCACGCTTCACATCAGAAACCGAAATCTTAAGTATTTTAGTAAAGATTACGATAGACTCGCTATTATCCTTGCCCAGGATTCTAACCTGACGCTGGATACTGTTGGTAAGCTGATTGAACAGGTCGTAATCGTTCATCAGACAATACTGTAGCGCTAGAATAGCTTTTACTTCCAGTTGAGCATAAGGATACTTCTTGAGACTGGTTTCATTCAACAGGTTGTTGATCCAACGAGCTGCCTCACTGTATTTTTGAACATAGAAGCAGGACAAAGAACGGTAGACTACATAAGTGACATACTTAGGAATGTCGTCAAAGTCACATTCAAAGTCATGGAAGAGAAGTTCATTTTCTTCATAAAGTGTCTCTTCTTCACCAACCCGTATTGCTCGTTCCAGTTTACTGATCAGGTACTGAGCGGGGTAGGTATGTAAACTGTAATTAGTAAGTAGGGTAGAGGTTGCATCATTTACTTCCTCATAGTAATCCTCTGCTTTGCGGTATACTTTATAGTGGTTGTAGTACTCCAGACGAAGAAGCTCGTATGTAAGCTGCAGGTGGTGGTAAATAGAATCCAGGTAATAAGAGTTCAGGACGTTATGGACTCTATCTAGAATATCCTCAATAGGTTCCTTGTCGCTGCTTTCGTGTATTTCTTCCGCTACGAAAAGGCGATGAAAAACATTTAGGCAGCTTTGATAGACATAAAGCCTGTGAGACTCATATAAGTTACAAAGGTTATTCATTTCCTCAGCCAGAAGATTCAGCTCCAATTTGCCGGTTTCTTCACGTGAGAGTGAGTATTCTCCATACTTTTTGAAATATTGCGAAAGCATCTCTTCTGCTTTATCTACAGCCAGCATATAAGCTACGTGCTTATTATATAGCTGTGAATAAGTAAAATGATCAGGAGTATTGATATGAAGTTTACGAAGTGTTTTATACACAACAGTAAGCTCACTGGGAAGATCGTAATCCAGAAGTTCCTTTTCAATCTTCTTGAGTGTTGCTATGGCTATTGCCTTCTTTTTAGTAAAGATTACCTCGTTGATGTTTGCAACTTTTTTGATAAGGTCTGTACGAGGGTTCTCCATTTGCTGGAGCAGGTACTCTTCTATCTTCTGATTCAGACGAGAGCGTAAGGTGTAATACGCATTAGTGTTTACACCTAATTCATCCATAATTTTGTTATCAGATAAAGATCTTTCCCGCATAGCCTTAAGAAGGTGAGCCGATTTCTCAGCACTGTTTTCCATCAATGACTCATGTATAGAGATGTAATCTGAGTCAGAAAGCTGTCTAATAATGTTTTTGAGCTTAGCCATTTGTATAATATTGAGTTGTAGTTCTTGCTAAGAAATTTGACAAAACAATAATAAGTAAATTTTGCTATTTCTAGCAATCAGGTCATTTTGGTGCGAATTTTTTGTGGTAGAGTAGAGGTAATAAATTTTGCAATGTTTGATTAATAGATAACTATAAAAAGCTATACAACTATTTATTTTATAATTTTTACCAACTTTTATATCATAATTCTGATAAATGAGTAGAAAATACGCCATTAAAGGCAAAACATTGTGCGTGTAATGTTTTGCGTTCACAATTATATTTTCTGCTCATTATTTAGCAAACTAAGGTGGTGAATATGGTAGTAAGTACAGAGAAGTATTGGTTTTAGTTTGTGTTAAACACATATATTACTTGTGATATATCTTTCTAAAAAATTGAATATTTAAACCAGCTAAACGATTGTACTATTCCTGTAAAGAAAGACATAAAGCAAAAGGTTTAACAACTTAATTTTATTAGAAAAAGTCCAAATAAAGCACTGTAAAGAAGCTTTCTACACTAAAATAAATTTCCTTTCATTCTAGGTGTAAGTATTATAATATGAACAAATAGTAAGAACCCACCATTACAGTTTAAGTAACTAAATACATATGAGAGAAACTCAGTAGCGCCAATAATTTGTGAAAAACACCAATATCTTACGCGATAATACAACAGTACCTTATCCCATTTTAAGTGATGATAATTAGCTTGTATGATGGAGTTAATTAGTAGAAGCTTTGAAATAATTATTGAATACTTATATTGAAAACAGTGCGTAGAGGTATTAATTGAATTTATATACTGTACAGGAAGTCAGAATAGAATTTTAAAAAAACAACCATGAATAAGAGAAATCACTAAGCTGTATGAAAGTCCGTATGTTATTGAATTAAATAATAAATGTATACGCCAGTACATTTTGTTTACTTGTAGTACTTTCTATTTATCTCGAGGATAATTTCTTCAATAAACCGGATCAGTTAGTTCAGAAACTACAAAATTTTGTAGATGGTGTTTCCACTGGTCAAATTCATTTCTCAAGTTGCTCATTTGTGCACAGCTATGTTTTTATGATGGTGATTTTCTTTTATGCTACTGAAATCCATAAAAAGGATAAGAGAGTAGGTGACTACTACAGCAGGCATTTTCCTTATTACCTCATAGGTTTTCTGTACATACAGGTTTTGCATTTCCAATCTATTGGCTTTCACTTTGACGAGAAGCTTTTCATCAAAGAAAGGGCGCATGCCCCGAGGCAAGCGCCACAACTTAACAGTTTTGCTTTAGTATATAAGTAAGTAGTGCAAAATATAGTGGACACCATCGGACGTTATAATATTGACAGAAGTAAAAGGTCCGGCCTACGTTTGATAAGCTGTTTGTGCAGCGCTTGAGCGCGTTACGAGATTGATTTTCTTGCTCAAGTGTACTTGGTTATATAGTGGCTAAAATCGTGACTATGCTAAAGAGCTTGACTGACAGGGAAAAATTCAAGAAATGTCGCTAGGCAAAGAATTAACTTAGGGGAGTTAATTTTGGGGTAAAGAGTATTTTGCAAATACAGTAGAACGGCTAGTTGTGGAGAATATAATAGCAGAAAACGTTTAAGTCAAAGCAAGGAAAAAAATACAAGTGCCTGAAAAAGATCACTAACCTAAGCTATTGTAATAAATGGTAATGCCTCATGGGCTTGCCCTGTAGGGGTTTACCAGGAAGTAGTCGTCGTTTTCTTTCAAATAACTCCCAGACTACTTTTTATGCCTGGTCTACTGACTAATTTAATGAATAGCCATCCTGCTCAACTTTCTGCTGAATTTTGTCCTTTATATATTCCCGGTCTTTTAGCCATGCTTTCCCTCTTAGTCCTATTCATGTCTTATAAAAGTTGTAAATTAGGTTGAAAAAAAAGGGAGGTAAACAGATGGAAGAGAGTTGGGGCATGCAAGAGTTTATGGGAAGTGCAGTAGAAGATAAACGCGAGGCAAAGAGTTTGTCACTGATGGCTGATCGTCTTTTAGCTAACCCTGAGCTTTCCTTTAGTAGTGCAGTAGGAGAGAATTTCCGTAAATCAGCCTGGCGGATATTTTCCAAACAGGAAGTAGACGTCAGCTACGGCCACTATAGGCAAACGAGCAAGCGCTGTGCCGACCAGGATGTGGTTTTGGTGAGTCAGGATACAACAGACTTGAATTATGCCAGTCATGTCGCTACTGAAGGTCTGGGCGACTTAGGCGGCAGTCATGTAAATCCAGGGCTTTGCCTGCATACGGCCATGGCTCTGAGTGAGCAGGGAACGGCTTTGGGCCTGGTAGGACAAAAGCTGTGGCCTCCCCAATCCACAGGACGTACAAAGCAGGTGCAGTTTTATCCTTTAGAAGAAAAAGAAAGTTATCGGTGGGTAGAAGCCCTACAGTGGGTGGATCAGCATTTAGCTAAAGCCAAGAAGGTGATCGTAATCTCCGACAGAGAATCTGATTTTTATGAGTACATGGCTGCTCGCCGCTCCAAACATGTAGAATTACTCTTCAGGGCACATCATCTCAACCGAAAGGTGCATTATGAGCAAGAAAAGATGCTTCTTAAAGAAGTGGTTTTTCCCAATACTACTAAAGTAGAAGTTTACCTGCCCAGGACCAGCAAGAGAAAAGAGCGTAATGCTAAGCTGCAGGTAAGCTGGGGTAAGATCACATGCCCTGTCCCTACTTATAAAAAAGGAGAAGATATTGACTTATGGGTGGTAGTAGCTCAAGAAACACATACTCCGGCAGGAGAAGAACCGCGCAGCGAACCGCCTCTGCTATGGTATTTACTCACTACCATCAATATAGAAGATCAAGCTGCTGCTTTGCTGATGATAGATTATTACCGGAAACGATGGGTGATTGAACGCTGGCATATGGTGCTGAAGAGTGGTATGCAGATAGAAAAGCTACAGTTTGATACTTTCACACGACTATCTCATGCCATTGCTATGCTCTGTATTGTAGCCTGGCAATTGATCTGGCTTAAGCATCTGGCAGCAGAAAGTGCCCAATTAGCTGCAGAGAAAATATTTGAACCGCTACAAATAGAAGTCTTAGAAAAGCATAGTGGCAGAAAAGAACTCAGTGTACAGCAGGCATTGATCATCATCGCTGCCCTGGCCGGGTTTACGCCTACTAAAAAGCAGCCCTTCCCTGGAGAAAAAACCATGTGGAGAGGGTGGGCCATCTTCTCTCAACTCTGCCATGGATACCTTCTCGCTTCGCAGATAAATTATGAGACAGGATAAGCTCTTAGTCTTAGTTGCTTAATGCATGCTTTACTACACCTTCTCGCTCCTCTTGGCTACTATTACACCACTTTTTCAAATCCTGTCCCTTATAAAGTGTACTCAAGCCTTTTTAAAGTAGACTTAAAGTCATAAAACAATTGGTTCCACCATCGCTTCAGGTGATGATAATGGAGAGCGTACTTTCTATGACGGACCTGGCCAATCCTCATATCACTTGGTATCTGTAGTTGGGGCTATTTTTTAATTACCTAGACCAGGCTGCCTGTGACCAGTCATGAAGAAAAATTATGGAGATGGTTTTCATCATTGTAAAATAATCTAATTCCTTAAAACAATC
The DNA here is from genome assembly GCF_029504655.1 of Catalinimonas alkaloidigena. Classification (NCBI taxonomy): domain Bacteria; kingdom Pseudomonadati; phylum Bacteroidota; class Cytophagia; order Cytophagales; family Catalimonadaceae; genus Catalinimonas; species Catalinimonas alkaloidigena. The sequence continues at coordinate 4,302,267 of NZ_JAQFIL010000001.1, read as the reverse complement.
TGCATTTTAATGCTTTTGCCACAATCCCATTTTTTGCTTATAAGAACTTATTTTTGATGTTTCGCTTCAAAAGTGAATATATTACTTATAAAATCAGTATTACAGTTGATAAAAAACCATTATTGAAGTATTTCAATATGGCATAGGTTATAATTTCTTTCACAAATGTTCGCTTAGAGAGGTGTCTAAACTAAGCAGGTACTTTTTTCTAACATTATGAGCGTTTTTTTAAATTTTTTGAGCCTTTTTTAACGGATCACCATATATGTGTACACTCTAATATCCAATGAAAGGAAATATTGATAAATATGGTTTTAGCGGTTAATTAATTTTTACCTGGTATTTATTTAAATATTTTAATATTTATTTTTATTTAACTTTTACTTTGAATATGTAAATCATACATCAATAGCGCTAAAGTTATATTATGTATTTCGTTATATTTTTAAAGTCCTGAAAAAAGAAGATATCATCAGACGGAGAAATTGAAAACTTGCTTATGTAACTTAAAGTGACACAATGTCAACTAAAGACAATTTGTAAGTTATAATATTGAACTGAGTAAATAAGAATGCTGGTTATTAAGCTTTTTAGCGCTTGAGAAAGTTAAGGTGGCTACGGTGATCCAGCATTTAAATTTTGTCCTAAACCTTAGACAATTATAAAGTGAAGCAAATACAAACTGCCTTACTGTTTATTGTATGCATTTACCTTATCGGAGGATGTGTGCCCCGTGAGAAGCTGATCTATCTACAGCCCAGTCAGGTAGCCATGCCGGAGAAAACCTTCACCTATGAGGACAAGGAGTATGCACTAAAGCCTAAAGATGTCATCTCACTTAATATATTCAGCCTTACTCCCGGACAGTTTAACTTTTTCAGTGGACCTCCAGAAGGAGAAGGGGGAGAGGGGAAAAGCAACAATCAATTTGTCATAGACCGGGAAGGTATGGTAGAACTGCCGGCCATTGGAAAAGTAAAAGTAGCTGGATATACCATACAGGAAGCCCAGGATACAATCAGCGATTTACTGGAAGATTATCTTAAAAGTCCTTTAGTAAGAATTACGCTCCAGACACCTTTTATATTCTCAGTACTTGGCGAAGCTAATAACCCTGGAAGGTATGTGATCATAGGAAGGGAAATGAATATTATGGAAGCCATCGCCCATGCCGGGGACCTTTCCACTTATGCAGATCGCTCTAATGTCAGGTTGATGCGTAAAGATCAGGGAGTGCTTACGGTGCATCGGGTAGATCTGTTAGATGATGAGTTGATCAATACTGAGCTGTACCAGCTTCAGTCGGAGGACATTTTAGTCGTGGACCCTTTACCGGCCCGTTCCTTCAGAGAAAATCAGTTGTTTGTAATATCTTCTGTTCTGGGAGCAGTAGGAGGTATTGCTGTGCTTATTAGGTTATTAATGTAATGCTATAAGTTATGCAACAAGAAGATAATAAACTCATTCAGCAAAAGTTACTCAGACTCGTCAAAAACCGCTGGTATTTGATTTTGGGGTCCGTAATACTCACCTTGCTTACAGCTTATGCCATTAACAGATATAGCACACCTACTTATAGAGTAAAAGCAAGCTTAATGGTAAAAGATCCTCAAAAAAGTATGACCTATGCTGACTTGATTTTTGAGAATAGCTCAAACAATAATATCAATTTGACTAATGAAACGGTACTCCTTAAGTCATATCAGTATGTGGCAGCAACAATTGCTGATCTGGATTTTGAAGTAGCTTATTTTAGAGAAGGGGTAGTTAAAACAACTGAACTATATGGCAATAGCCCTATCCAATTAACGGTTGACCAGCTTAAATCTGAAAATATTCCGTATGGTAAAAGGATACGTGTAAACGTTATAGATCAAAAGAACTATGAATTGTATTTTGGTCAGGAAAATGTAAGTCAAGGTGTATTTGGACAGCAGCAAAATATTAATGGTTTCGTTTTTACAATTACTGCTAAACAGAGCCTGTCAACTCAGGATATTTTAGCATTTGAAGTAGCTACTGCTGATGCGCTGACCAGACAATACATGGCAAAGCTTCAGGTTCATCCATTGGTGTCTAACTCTTCTATTTTGGAAATCTCCCTGTTGGGTAGTAATCCTGAGAAAGAAATAGCTTTTTTAAATGCTTACATGAAGAATGTTAGTGATATCAATTTGCATGAAAAGAATCTTAACCACCAAAAAGCTATCAATTTTATTGACCAGCAGCTTAATTTCAATAAAGATACGCTGCAAGAGATAGAATCTCGTTTGGTTAATTTTAAAGATGAAAATAATAGTATAGACCTGGATGCTGAAACAGCCCAGATTTATAGTAAAGTGCAAACGTTGGAAGAGCGTAAAGCTGAAGTGCTAATGGTTAATCAGTATTATGATTACCTGATTAAAACGTTGAAAAATGAACAAGCTATAGATCAGGTAGTGATTCCTGCAACTATGGGTATTGACGACCCTATATTAAATGAGTTCGTATCTGAATTAGTAAGTACACAAATAGAAGTAAATACTATAGCTTCTGAAAAACGCTATAAAAACCCCATTTTGATTGAAAAAGAACAATCAATTGAGGAACTGAAAGTCAACATTATGGCCAATGTGGAAAATCTAAGAGGAGCGAATGATGTTACCATTCAGAATATTGATCAACGACTAAGTAAATTGTATGCTTCATTACAAAAAGTACCGGAAGCACAAAGAGAATTGATCAGTATCCAGCGCAACTATGGACTTAGTGAAAATCTTTACATGCTATTGATGGAGAAAAAGATGGAAGAGTCCATCAAACTGGCGGGTAATGCCTCAGATTATCGTATGGTGAATGGTGCCACAGTAGCAGGTCCCCAGGTATCTCCAAATAGTAGGAAAAATTACCTTTTAGCATTACTATTAGGAGCTATTGCTCCGCTAGGCTTGATGTATCTCTTTATAGTTTTAAACACTAAAGTGACCTCTAAGGAGGATATCCTGCTTAATTCATCCTTCCCCATCGTTAGTTCAATACCCAATTACAAAGAAAAATATAGAAGGCTTTCAGATATAAAGCCTGATACAGCTACGGCAGAGGCTTTTCGTACCTTGAGGTCGAATTTGAATTATTTGATAGGTAGTAATAAAGGCAAGGTGATTACAATTTCATCATGCGTGAGTGGGGAAGGTAAAACATATTGCTCACAGCATTTAGCATATATACTGGCACTGGCAAACCATAAAGTCATGCTTATCAATGCAGATTTGAGAAAACCAGATGCGCATCAGGAATATTATCAGAATCCTAAGGGCTTAAGTGAATACCTGGCAGGTTTTGCTACCTACAAAGAAGTAGTCAATACTTCAGACCTTGCCAATCTTAAGGTGATTAATTCAGGTGCGTTGCCGCCTAATCCTTCAGAATTACTAATCAATTACAGGATGGAATCATTGCTGTTAGACCTGAAAAATGAGGATTTTGATTATATTATTTTAGATACAGCACCCATGGGTATTTTCTCAGATGCCTTAGAAATTAGCCGTCAGGCAGATCTAACTTTATTTGTAGTAAAGCATGGCTATACCCCTAGAAGTTCAATGCAACTCTTCAACGAACTGATGGGAGAAAAGAATCTTAGCAATGCGGTGATACTGTATAATGGGGTTCCCGCCAAAGAATCTCGCTATGGGTATGATCAGTATTATTACAGCTATGGTAATAAGAAAAAGAAGTTTCTGGGAATAAATATATAACAATGATAAGTACGATGCATAAAGAAGAACAGTGGGATACTGTTATCAAACCTAAGGCTAGCTTATTGGATTTTCAATTGGGTGAAGTGTGGCGTTATCGTGATTTGCTAAGCATGTTTGTCAGGCGCGATGTAGTCACAGTGTATAAACAAACTGTATTGGGGCCGATATGGTATATTGTGCAACCCATCATGATGACGGCTATTTATGTTTTGGTATTTGGAAGAATCGCTAAGATATCTACTGACGGTCTTCCTCAGATACTGTTTTATCTGTCGGGTATTGTATTATGGAATTATTTCTCCGAAACTTTTACCTTGACTTCCAAGACCTTTAAAGAAAATGAATCCATATTCGGAAAGGTGTACTTTCCCCGTATTATCATGCCGATATCAAAAATTGTTTCCGGGCTAATTAAGTTCGGAATACAGTTTGGCTTCTTTTTGATAGTATATCTGTATTTCATTATCCAGGGATATGATATCATGCCTACAGCATATTTAGTTTATTTACCAGCACTTATTCTTCTGATGGCAGGGCTCAGTTTAGGATGTGGGATAATTTTCACCTCTTTAACTTCTAAATATAGGGACTTAAACTTTCTAATACAGTTTGGGGTACAGTTGTTAATGTATGCGACACCGGTTATCTATCCTGTATCTACTATTCCTGAAAAATATAAATTTCTTATTACTGCTAACCCTATGACTCCCATTATTGAAGGTTTTCGTTATGCTTTGCTAGGTGCTGGGAGTTTCAACTTGGCTCAGTTAGGTTATAGCCTAATCTTCACTTTAGTATTGCTTATTGCAGGGATTATCATTTTTAACAAGACTGAGAAGACCTTTATGGATACTGTTTAAAGTAGGTGTCATTCATGTATTTAGAGTTAAAAGCATAAACTTCAAGATGAAAAAAGCAGCTATAAAAGTAGAAAATCTCTCCAAACTATACCGACTAGGAGAAGTAGGTACAGGCACGATTTCTCATGACCTTAATCGTTGGTGGGCTAGAATGAGAGGTAAACATGATCCCTATGCTACTGTAGGACAGGTTAATGACCGTACACAAAAGGCCCAAAAAGGGGAGCAGGTATGGGCGTTGAAGGATATCAATTTTGAAGTACCACAAGGTGAAGTATTAGGTGTCATTGGAAAAAATGGAGCAGGTAAATCAACCCTGCTAAAGCTCCTTTCTAAAATTACTGCCCCTACTACTGGTTCTATTAAAGCCAGAGGGAGAATAGCATCTCTCTTGGAAGTAGGAACTGGTATGCATCCTGAAATGACTGGTAAAGAGAATGTTTATCTTAATGGTACCATATTAGGAATGACCAAGCGGGAGATAGATAAAAAATTTGATGATATTATGGACTTTGCCGGCTGTGCTAAATATGCGGATACACCGGTAAAACGCTATTCATCTGGAATGAAAGTACGCTTAGGATTTGCGGTAGCAGCTTTCCTCGAACCAGAAATATTAATCGTTGACGAAGTATTAGCCGTAGGGGATGCTGAGTTCCAAAAAAGAGCTATTGGTAAGATGCAGGAGGTTAGTCGGGAAGGAGGTAGAACAGTATTGTTTGTAAGTCATAATATGAGCTCGGTTAGAGATTTATGTTCAACAGCAATAGTAATGCAACATGGCAAAGTGATGTTTAATGGAGAAGTTAATGAGGCTGTTGAGGCATATATGCAAGAAACAGCCCAACTTAGCAATCAAATTAAGTTTTCCCCACAGCCAAATATCCCTTCAATTGTTTCAATTGAGTTAGATAAAGGAAGCCCAACAGTTGGAAAGAATTCTTTAAAAGTATGTGTAGAGTTCAACTCCCCATTTGATATTATTCCTAATGCAGGTATTATTGTGAAGAATAACTCTGGTGCTCCGGTTTTCGGGACAAATACCCGTACTCATCCTGAGGGATTTAATAAATCTCACTGGAAATCAGGTATTATATGTGTAACAATTGACGATCCTAATTTACTCCCGGGGGAATATATATTATCGGTATATTTTGGGGATACTAGCAAAGATTATGACAGTAAAGTAGATATAATTGGTTTTGAGTATTCTTCATCAGAATATTTTCATAGACAACAAATACTACCATCAAGTTTGGTAGGCTCAATGTATGTTGATGCTAAATGGCAAGTCGTAGAAAATAAAGTGCTTTTGATCAATGAATACTGATAGAGATGAAATTAAATAAATACAAGAATTATTTTTTTCTATTAAGAGCTTCTTTTTTTAATTTGAAAGGGATTCTAGTTGATCCAAGTGTGACTATTGGAAGAAATGTTCAACTTAAAACAGGAGCTAACAATAAAGATAAAGGTAAGCTAAAGATTGCAGAGAGGTGTATTTTGACTACTGGAGTAATTCTTGAATGTTGGGGAGGTTCAATTGAAATTGAGCGAAGTACTTTTATTGGTCCATATACTGTCATATATGGGCATGGAGGAGTAAAAATCGGGAATAATACATTGATCTCAATGCATACAAAAATAATATCAAGTAATCATACTATACCTGAGCGTAATATAAACATAAAATCCTGTCCTGATATTCAAATGCCTGTGAGTATTGGAAATGATGTATGGATTGGAGCTGGTGCAACAATTCTGGGAGGTGTAACAATTGGCAATGGATGTGTTGTTGCAGCTGGTGCAGTTGTTACTAAAAGTATTCCTTCTTATTCTATTGTTGCAGGTATACCAGCGAAAATAATTAGAAAAAGAAAGTAATCAAGATTTATGAAAATTTCTGTGATTATCCCAACGTTTAATCCTAGACTTGAAATAATAACGAAAGTCTTAAATAGTTTAAAGGCACAATCTCTTCCGTTAAGTTATTGGGAGCTGATAATTATCGATAATGCATCAACTAATAATACAATTTCATCTTTAAGCTTTGACTGGCATCCACACTGGAAAATAGTAAAAGAAGATGAGCCTGGTTTGACTTATGCTAGATTGAAAGGTTTTGAAAATGCTAAGGCTGATATTTTATTATTAGTAGACGATGATAATATTCTGGATAGAGGTTACTTAATTAATGCAATTGAGATAATGAATAAACATAAGAACGTGGGTATTGCAGGTGGAAAATCTTTACCTGTTTATGAAAAAGCTCCTCCGGATTGGTTTCATAATATCAATATTGCTTTAGGTTGTAGAAACTTAGGCGATAAGGTAATACTATCTAACTATCATAATAAAGTGAAAAATAATGAGTTTAATTCATATCCTACTTTTGCTCCTATTGGAACTGGAATGGTTTTAAGAAAAAAAGTTGCTAATTCTTATTCTACTTTTAGAAAAGAAAGTATATCAAAAATTACTGATCGCAAGGGTAAATCATTGAGTTCAGGTGGAGATAACGAACTTGTAATTATTGGAATAAAAGAAGGTTGGGAAGTGGGATATTTTCCTAGTTTAGTTGTAGATCATATTATTCCCAAAAAACGTATAGAATCTAGTTATTTAGCTAGAATGAATTATCACTCTTCTAGATCATGGGTTCAGCTTCTTATTGATCATAATATTTCACCATGGAAACCTATTCCAGCATGGAGTGTTTTGCCCCGCAAACTGAAAGCTTATTTTTCGCTTAAAGCATGGAAGAGTGAATGTAATTATATCAAATGGAAAGGGGCATGTGGAATGTATGAAGGTCTTACAACAACATAATATCATGGAAAGAAACTATTGGTTAGATTCGCTAAGAGGTTTTGCTGCGATATGGGTGGTGATTTTCCACTTAAATGAAATTATCCCTTTTGAAACAAACTTTTATACTTCCTTTGCAAAGTACGGCTGGTTAGGTGTGCCTATTTTCTTTATACTTAGTGGATATTGTATCAGTATGGTAACACAAAAATCTACTTCTCCTCATGAGTTTATGCTCCGGCGTATTTTTAGAATTTTCCCTCCCTACTATGCTAGTATTGGAGTAGTATTAATGGTAGTTCTTACAAGAGTTATTTGCTCAGGTTATAACGATGTAAGTCCAATCCCATCTACAATAACTGAGATCTTGGCTACCATTACGCTATTAACTGAGCCTGCTACAGAAGTGGGGACAATGAATTGGGTTTATTGGAGTTTGACTTATGAAATTGTATTTTATTTGATTGTTGCTCTAACTCTTTATAGGAGATCATTCAGTAATTATGTATTTCTGTTGATTTGTATACTTTGCTTTATTCCTGGAACATACGAAACAGTTGGTAAAACAAGAGGCCCAGCTGTAGTAGAAGGTCTTTTTTTTCTTAGAGAGTGGCTTTTGTTTGGAGCAGGCTTAGGCCTATATCAGTTTACTAATAAAAAGAAGAGTATTGGGACATTGATACTATTAATTAGTTTTTTTGGGATTGCGTTTACTAAAGATTTAGCAGTTGGCATAGTTAGCCTTTTCACTTTGATAAGTATTTATTTCAGCCATTCATCTCTTTTAAGTAAAAAGTATTGGCTTAGTAAAGTGGGAGAATATTCTTATAGCCTATATCTTATTCATGTTCCAATAGGAGTTTATCTTCTACTTCAGTTTAGAAAAGGAATCTTTCTAGATAATCTGATATTGCACATTCTGTATGATTTTATTGTGCTAGGAATATTGATACTTATATCATATTGGTTCTACAGACTGGTGGAAAAACCCTCTATTTTAATAGGAAAAGCAGTCATAAAAAGAAATATATCTATAATAAAAGGATACTATGCTCGGTAAAATATTGTATAAGACTTATTATCAACCTAAAGGAGTGGTTGAGAAAACCATTCAGCAGGGTATTTACAACACCTGGCAGATCAATCGTGGAAAAGATGAGATGAGAAAGGCATCTGAAACATTACAACAAGTTATTCATGAAGATCAACCTCTGGATAATTTGTCTGAAGTTAGTTTTCTTACTGGAGCAAAATTCTGGTTCATGACTGCATTTTGCGCATATTCATTGTCAAGAGTGTCTGAAAAGAATATTAAATTTATCTTTTACGATGACGGTACTCTAAATAAAGATATTCAACAAAAAATAAAATCACAGTTTCCACTATCAGAAGTGGTAGATCATCATCAAATTAATGAGCGTTTAGCTACCTCTTTGCCGGAAAGTAAGTATCCATTTTTACACTATAAGCGGCGAGTATATCCACATATCAAAAAACTAACCGATGTTCATGCTGGCACTAGTGGGTTTAAGCTGCTATTAGACTCTGATATGATATTCTTAAAAAAGCCAGTTACTATGATGGAATGGTTACTACAACCATCAGGACCATTTTATATAGTTGATCGCGTTCATTCCTATTATTATTCAGATCAAATAATGGAGCGACTTGCAGGTTTTAATATCCCTCCAAAAGTAAATGTCGGTGCTATTGGTTTGAAAAGTGATTTGATAAATTGGGATCAAATTGAATATTGGGCAAAGCATATGGAAGAACAAGAAGGTTCAAATTACTTACTCGAACAAGCTTTAACAGCTATGATTGTAGCTGATAAGCATTGTGTTGTTGGGGCTTTAAAAGATTATATTGTGATGCCTACGCTTGAAGAGGTAAACTGCAAGCAAGGAACCTTACAACATTATGTAGCGGACTCAAAAGAGTGGTATTTTAGACATGCATGGAGAAGCTTGATATGAAGAATCCCTTAGTTTCCGTTTGTATACCAGCTTATAATGTAGAGAACTACGTAGAGGAAGCATTAAAATCAGTGTTAGAGCAAACCTATTCTAATATTGAAGTACTCGTAGTTAATGATGGATCTATTGATAAAACTAAATCTATTTTAGATAGCTATAATGATAGCAGATTAAAGGTTTTTCATTGCCTAAATAGAGGAGCTGCAGCAAGTAGAAATTATGCGCTTAATCAATCTAAGGGAAAATTGATTAAGTTTTTTGATGCTGATGACATAATGTCTCAGAATATGATAGAAAAACAGGTTGAAGTTTTACAAGGCAAAAATAGATGTATTGCTTCAGCCGAGTGGGGAAGGTTTTATGATGATAAGCTTGAAACTTTTAAATTAAATCCGGAGAGAGTCTGGAAGAATATGCATTCTACTGATTGGGTAGTAAATTCTTTGAAAGAAGGGTTTAATATGATGCAACCAGGCATTTTTTTGATACCTAAAAGAATAATTGACCAAATGGGGGGGTGGAATGAGAAATTATCCCTTATCGATGACTTTGAGTATATGTTACGTATTTTATTAAATGCTGAAGAAATACATTTTACTTCTGGAGCACGTTTATTCTATCGTTCAGGTATTTCAGAAAGCTTGTCTAGGCAAAAATCACGAAAAGCTATGGAATCAGCTTATCTTTCAACAGAATTAGGATGTCAATATATTCTTGAAAAAGAAGATAGTCAACGAACGCGTAAAGTATGTGCAAATATATGGCAACAGCGTGTATTTGAATTTTATCCTGCATTTAAAGATTTGGTAATGAAAGCTGAGAAACATATAACAAATCTAGATAACCCAACTGTTTCTCTTCCTGCTGGCCCAGGACTTTCACTTTTATCTAAACTTATAGGTTGGAAGGCAGCTAAAACTATTCATCACTTTTATTATCAAAAAGGCTTTAGACCACTTTTTAAATGAAACTTCCTAACTTAATTATTGGCGGTGCTCAGAAAGCAGGAACAACATCTTTCTATGATCTTATAAAAGATCACCCTGATATTTTTGTCCCTCATCAAAAAGAGCTTCACTACTTTGATGTGCCTGATAATTATAGCAAGGGATTAGGTTGGTATTCTAATTTCTTTAATGAAGCTTCCGATCAAAAATATAGAGTGGACTGTACTCCAGATTATTTGCATTATAGCTATGTAGCACCAAATATAAAAGATTTACTTGGTTCAAATATTAAACTTATATTTTTCTTGCGGCAACCTGTGAAAAGGGCATATTCTCAATTCCAGTTTTATAGAAGCCATTTAGTTGAGACTGAAAACAATTTTGAAAAAGCTATTAGTAAAGAAATAATAAAATCTAAAATAGATCAGTATGATCTGTGGTACAATCCACCACATTATTTAAGTAGAAGTTTGTATTACGAACAGTTAAGAAAATACTATGAATTATTTCCTTTAAAGAATATTCTGATTATATGTTTTGAAGACCTAGTCAATCAAACCGATGATACCATAAGGTCTATTTGTTCCTTTTTACAAATTGATAATCAATTTGATAAATTAAAGCAGGCAAACAAGACCATGATACCTAAGAATAATCATTTGATGAGATTTTTTAATACCTGGTTTCCGAATGATATTATCAAAAGTTTAATTCCTACAAGCTACTATAATAAGATTCGCAATAAAACTTACGAGAGCTTTACTACCGCCCCATCTAAAATATCAGAAAATCTAGTCAATGAGCTTACAGAAAAATATTTTGCTAAGGATATAATTTTACTTGAAGAGCTTACTGGTAGAAGTTATGATAGGTGGTATATTTCTTCTAAGTAACTTAATGTATTCATTATAATGATTAAATAGAGAGAATAAAACTGTGAAATCAATTACCATTATAACACAGTCACATATATGCAGAAATCCTAGGGTTTGGAAAGAAGGACAGGCATTGGCCAAAAAAGGCTATAAAGTAGTTATCCTCACGACATTTTATGATGAAAAGCTGTATAAAGAAGATTTACGCTTATTAAATAAATTAAATATAGAGTACAAGTGTTATGCTGATCTCAGGAGAGGAAAGAGAAATACCCTTCAGCAATTTTATTTGAAAGTATTAAGAAGGTTAGGTGGATGGCTAACAAAATATAAGATTAAAAATAGTGCTTTGGCACTTGGTTATGGACCTAAACAACTATATAATATGGCATTAAAGCAAAATGCTGATTTGTACATTTGTCATCAGGAGATGGCCTCTTATATAGGAACCAAACTTTTACAAAATAATAAGAAGGTAGTTTTTGATATTGAAGACTGGTATTCTGAAGATTTACTTCCAATGGCAAGAAAAGCCCGACCTATTAAGCTGCTTAAGAAAATAGAACAAAACGCACTTGCAACTACATTAAGCTGGACTACATCTGAGATAATGGCACAGAAAATGGCTGCTGTATACAAAACTAATATGCCTGCAGTTGTTTATAACACTTTTCCAAAGCGTAAAAAAAAGGAAGCAATAGATTATAAAGATAGGGTAGACCATTCAAAAGCTTCATTATTTTGGTTTTCTCAAACGATTGGTCCAGGTAGAGGATTAGAAGTGCTGATTAGTGCTTTGCATCATATTGAACAACCTTTAGAATTACATTTAAGAGGAAATATTAGTGCTTCTTATCGCTCTCTTTTAGAAGAAAAGTTTCCTGATAAGGAATGTCAAACATTACACTTTCATTCATTAGTTTTAAATGAAGAGCTCCCAGCTAGAATAGCTGAGCATGATATTGGGTTTGCACTTGAAAGTAAAGAACCATTAAGTAGAAACTATACAATCACTAACAAAATTCTACAATATCTGGAAGCAGGAGTAGCGGTAATCGCTTCTAAAACTGAGGGTCAAATTGAGGTAGCTGTACTAGCACCTGAAGCAGTTTTTCTTTTTGAGCAAGAAAAGTCTTTAATTGATGCGATTAAGCTTTTGCTATCAAACCGAGATTTATTAGTTGAAGCAAAAAGTAAAGCAAGACAATCATACTTAAAAAGCTTTCTTTGGGAAAAGCAAGAGGAAAAACTTTGTCAACTAATAGAAGCAGCGTTATCAAATTAAATGAAGAAAGTACTCATCATATCTCCTTCCTTTCCACTCGTCAATGCTGCTGATATGCATCGGGTTAGACAAAACCTTCCTTACTTCAAAGAGTATGGTTGGGAACCAGTAGTGGTGGTTGTTGAACCAGATTATATAGAAGCAAGTAAGGATGAATTACTTCTAGAGACTGTACCCCAAGATGTAGAAATAATAAAGATTAAAGCTTTTTCCACAAAATATACTAGAAAGTTAGGCTTGGGAAGTTTGGCATTACGCTCTTTATGGTTCTATTATGCTAAAGTTAATCAGCTGCTAAAAAAAAGAAAGTTTGATCTTATCTACTTTTCTACAACTATGTTTCCTTTACCTATACTGGGGAGGGTTTAGAAAAACAAGTTATTATGAATTTTATCGCAAAATGAGTAAAAAATTTTCTGTATGATTAGATTAAATTAAATACTCTTTATAAAAATACTTTAAAAGAGTTAATATATTTGAAGAGTTTATCAAGAGAGTTACCTATAACCAAATATGTCATTTTTGGAAGATGAAGAAGCAGGTCAACTTTACTATCCTCTCTTGTTAGCCAGAGTGATCAGGTCGCATGCGATAACGAAATATTATACCATTATTTTAGGTATCCTTTTTGGCTGTGGTAAAGAATGTATGATAGAGAATAAGAAGTAATGAAGCATTTATTAGATAGTTATGTGTGTAATAACAATCAAGCTCAAATGCGTCCTTTACTCAAGTGAAAATGTATCAAAAATCGGATCGTTGAGCGATGGGAAGTAAAACGAATGATAAGCAAAATTTTTTGTGCAGAAGCTGCGGTAAGCAGTTTCAAAACAGCTACCAATACGCAGGTGCTGATCCTGCCAACAAGAAGCTTATATACATCATGTTATTAAGGAACTGTGGCGTACGTGATATTGAAACTATTTTAGGCGTGAACTGCTATAACGTACTACGAAGTTTGAAAAACAGTGCTCAGAGATTAAATAATATTGCGCATAGTAACCACTATCTAAGCATACAAATAAATGAACTTTGGACGTATGTTGGTAGACAGAAAGATGGCAAAGTCTGGCTTTTGTATGCGTATAGCCCTAAATATAATGAAATTGTGGTCTATGTTAAAGGAGATCGTTCAGCTAAAACAGTAGACAAGCTTTACCAAAAGCTAAAGCAAATAGAAGTAGAGGAGTTGTGCACTAATGAAAGGCCAGCCTTTCAAAAAATGCTACCTATTGCAAAACATAAAGAGGGGAAGGAATATACTAAGCATATTGAAGGAGTGAATACTTGTTAAAGAGCTAAAAATAGGCAGTTGGTGAGAAAAACTAGCTGTTTTTCTAAGAAGAAAGACATTCACCTCTCAGCAATTAAATTAATGTTCAACTACTGAAATCAAACTCATTATACATTTTAAACCACCCCCCCTTTTTTTATAACCATTATATCAACCCTTCTTGCTTATGTTTCATGGAAGTTTGTTGAGTTATCTATTAATAAGCTCAAAAGTTATTTCCCTTATAAACAGATGTTGATTTCATATCAGAAAAAAGCATGAAAATTGCCATAACCGCAGACCCAGTGATACCGGTACCCCCTAAATTATATGGAGGTATTGAAAGAATTATTGATATGCTTATCAGAGGCTTATTGGATAAAGGGCATGAAGTTACTCTTTTTGCTCACCCTGAGTCTAGCGTATCTTGTAATCTTATAAAATACAAAGGTGAAAATCCCAGTAAAATAAGCGATACCTTAAACAATATGAAACAAGTGGCTTCGCTTAAACGACTAAATTATGATATAATCCATAGTTTTGGCAGGTTAGCCTATTTGACTATGCTTATGCCCACCTCATTACCAAAAGTGATGAGTTATCAACGTGAGCCATCCATAAAGATGATCCGTAGAGCGATGAGATTGTCAAAGAAAGGTTCAATGCACTTTACTGGTTGCAGTGGGTATATTGCAGATCAGATTAAACCTTACGCACCTGCATATGCTATCCCAAATGGTGTCCCGATAAAGCAATATACTTTTCAGGAAAGTATTACTGAGGATGCGCCTCTCGTATTCTTAGGAAGAATAGAGCATATAAAAGGTACGCATTTAGCCATAGAGGTAGCACAGAAAAGTGGACGAAAGCTAATAATTGCAGGAAATATACCTGATGATAAAAAATCAAAACAGTATTTTGACCATCAGATTAAACCCCACTTGAATGAAAATATTGAATATGTTGGGCCTGTAAATGATGAACAGAAAAACAATTTGCTTGGAGGAGCTTACGCGTTCTTAATGCCTATCTTATGGAATGAGCCTTTTGGTATTGTGATGGCTGAAGCATTAGCTTGTGGCACACCAATTATTGGCATGGACAGAGGCTCTGTGCCGGAAGTCGTTAGACAGGGTATAAATGGTTTTAGATGTAATACAGTGGAAGAGATGGTTAATGCTGTGCTTCAAATACAGGGGCTTAAACGGAAAGAAGCAAGGCTAATTGCAGAAAACAAATTTAGTGATAAATGTATCGTTGATGCTTACGAAAGTCTTTATTTTCATCTAAAAAACCTTAAACATTGAAGAAAATAGTTCTCATTACCACTGGACAGCCTTCTACAAATCCAAGGTTAGTTAAGGAAGCGGATGCTTTATATGATGCAGGCTATGATGTGACTGTACTTTATAGTTTTTGGGATGATTGGGCATTGAAGAGTGATGAGGTATTACTTAGAGATAAGAAGTGGAAATATCAACTAATTGGAGGAACTCCTTACAGTTCTAAATGGCTTTATAGATTCACAAAAATCAGAAATAAACTAGCGAAGCAATTTTATAATATTTACGCTCTTCCGAAAGTATTACCCTACATATATTGTAGAAGTTATGTAGAACTTTTGCAAGTTGCAAAGCAGCTTCATGCAGATTTGTACATTGCACATAACCTTGGAGCTTTACCTATAGCTGCAAAAGTAGCCTCTATTCATAATACGAAATATGCTTTTGATGCAGAAGATTATCATAGGGGAGAACAGGCCAAGGACACTAAAGAATATAGGGCTAAAACAATTCTTGAAGACAGTTTCATACCAGGAAATGTATATTTATCCACCGCTAGTCCATTGATGGGAAGCTTATATTGTAAGCATTACCCTAATAATAATGTGATCGTTATTAATAATGTATTTCCTAGTAGGAATAAATATAATAAAGAACAAGATGATCAAAAGATGAAATTATTTTGGTTCTCTCAAACTATAGGTAAAAATCGGGGGATCGAGGATGTAATTCATGCAATGGGCAATATAGGCAAGCAGAATATAATACTGACACTTCTTGGAAAATCTTCCGAACAAAATAGGCGATATTTCAAAAAAATAGCGAGTGATATAGGCTTAAGAGCTAATCAGTTGGTATTTTTGGATGCTATTCCTCCCGAAGAAATTTTTCTTATAGGTGATAAGCAGGATATTGGTTTGGCACTTGAAGTGCCCCATTGTGAGAATAGAGACATCTGTCTTACTAATAAAATTTTCACCTATCTTTTATCAGGTTTGGCAATTATAGCATCAGAGACATCGGCACAAAAACAGTTTATGGAAGTATATCCTAAAATTGGCCAAACATTTCCAGTGGGTAATATAACTGCATTGGAGGGAATATTGATTTTTCTTAGTGAAAATATAGATGTGTTAAAAACTTACAAAAAGAATGCCTTAGAATTAGGAAAAAATGAGTTAAACTGGGAACAAGAAAGTGAAAAACTATTGTCAGCTGTAAATAATGTTTTTGCTCAAGAATGAAAAAAGTACTCATCATATCTCCTTCCTTTCCACCCGTCAATGCTGCTGATATGCATCGGGTTAGACAAAGCCTTCCTTACTTCAAAGAGTATGGTTGGGAACCAGTAGTGGTGGTTGTTGAACCAGATTATATAGAAGCAAGTAAGGATGAATTGCTTCTGCAGACTGTGCCCCAAGATATTGAGATTATTAAGATAAAAGCATTATCTACTAAATATACCAAGAAGTTGGGCTTAGGAAGCCTTGCTTTACGCTCTTTATGGTTCTATTATGCTAAAGTTAATCAGCTGCTAAAAAAAAGAAAGTTTGATCTTATCTACTTTTCTACAACTATGTTTCCTTTACCTATACTGGGGAGGGTTTGGAAGAAAAAGTTTGAAGTTCCATATGTAATTGACATGCAGGATCCCTGGCTTACTGATTATTATTTGCAAAAGCCTAAACATGAAAGACCACCAAAATTCTGGTTTTCTTACAGACTCAATCAATTAACTGAACCATTTGCGATGAAAAAAGCCGATGGGATCATAGCGGTTTCAGAAGCTTATAATCTAATTCTCCAAGACCGTTATAAAAATATCAAACCAGATAATTGTACTACGCTTACCTTTGGTGCATTTGAAAAAGACTTTGATGTATTGAATAAAATTAAGATCCCTAATTTGTTTTTTGATCCGGAAGATGGCCTAATTCATATTCCATATATAGGAAGAGCAGGGCATGATATGCAGTTTTCAATAACATGCATTTTCCAGGCTTTACAAAAAGGCTTAAATGAAAACCCAGGTTTATTTCAAAAAATCAGGATGTATTTTATTGGTACCAGTTATGCTGCGTCTGGAAAGGGAAAAAAAACCGTAGAACCAATTGCCGAGGCATTTGCAGTTTCAAAATATGTTAATGAATCAACAGATCGAATTCCTTATTTTCAGGCATTGCGTTTGCTAAAGGATGCCAGCATGTTGTTGGTGCCCGGTTCGGATGACCCCAAATATACGGCTTCCAAGCTGTATAACTATATACTGGCCAGAAAGCCTATGCTAGCGGTCTTTCATGAAGCTAGCAGTGTGAATGCCATACTGCAAGTTACAGGAGCTGGTATCCCTCTGGCTTTTAGTGAGGTAAACGCAGTGAACGTGGCTTGCACTGCCGAAAAAATTTATCAGGGCTGGTATAATATGCTGTTGAAGCTGCCCTTTAGCCCGGATACCGATTGGCAGGCTTTTCAGCCTTATACCGCCCGGGAAATGACAAAAAAACAGACCATGCACTTTGAAAAAAAATTGAAATTATGAGAAGTATTTGGAGAACGTTTAGCTTTTTAGGCACTCACCCGCTCGCAAAAAAACATAAAACAAAAACTTTCTTACGGTTTCTTAAGTGGCAAATAGGAAGTTGGCTTAATCCTTATCCGCTCGTGTTTCCCTTTGTTGAAAATAGTAGGCTTTTAGTTTCCAAAGGGATGACGGGAGCTACAGGAAATGTGTATACGGGACTTCATGAATTTAATGATATGGGATTCCTGTTGCATTTTTTAAGAGAAAGTGATGTGTTTGTTGACATAGGGGCTAATGTTGGCTCTTATACAGTCCTGGCTTCTTCTGTTGTGGGCGCTCACACAATTGCCATAGAACCAGTACCTTCTACTTTTATTCATCTTAAAAATAATGCATGTGTTAATCAGATTGAAGAGTTAGTATCACTAAATAACATAGGTCTAGGGTCAACCTCTGATACTATCTTCTTTACCAGCGGGCTTGATACGGTAAACCATGTGGTCACAAAAGGCGAAGCTGTGAAAGATGCTATTAAGGTGAACGTTAAAACTCTTGATAATACCCTCAAGGGAAAAGCACCTTCTTTGATAAAAATTGATGTAGAGGGCTATGAAAAATTTGTCTTGGAAGGCGCCATTCATACTTTGAATAACCCTGCGCTTAATGCAATCATTATCGAGTTGAATGGAAGTGGCGATAGATATGGAATTGATGAGCACGAGATACACCAGCAATTGTTAAGTTTAGGCTTTCAGCCTTATGATTATGATCCTTTTTCACGGGTTCTTACAAAGCTTGGATGTTTCGGTTCGTATAATACTATTTATATTAGAGAAGAAGAATATGTACTGGAGAGAGTGCAAGCAGCCAGAAAGTTTAACATCTTAGGTTCTAAAATCTAATATTAGATATCTGTCCTTGGAAACAAAACTCGCCATACTCACCACCCACCCCATACAGTATTACGCACCGGTTTTTCGTATGCTGGCGGCTTCTCCTGCCGTGAATATTAAAATTTTTTACACCCGGGGGGCGCAGGAAGAAAGCTTTGATAAGGGTTTTGGCAGACAGGTCAAGTGGGATATTCCCTTGCTGGAAGGTTATGACTATCTTTTCCTGAAAAATTCCTCCAAAGATCCGGGTACGCATCATTTCAGAGGTATTGTCAACCCTTACTTGATTAATGAAGTCACTGCCTGGGGAGCCAATGCCTTGCTGGTATTTGGCTGGAGCAATCGTAGCCATTTGAAAGCCTTACGTTACTTCAAGGGAAAAATACCGGTGTATTTCCGAGGAGATTCTCATCTGCTTGACGAACATAGAGGCATAAAACAAAGCCTGAGACGAGCTTTGCTGAAGTGGGTGTATCGCCATATTGACTATGCTTTTTATGTGGGTACGGAAAGTAAAAAGTACTTTCTTAAACATGGACTGAATGAGGAACAAATGATCTTTGCCCCCCATGCCATTGATAATAGTCGTTTCGCTGACCTGGAAAATAAGTATGAAAAAGAAGCCCGGCAGTGGAGACAAAAGTTAGAGATTAAAGCTGATCAAAAGGTAATTTTGTTTTGCGGAAAATTTGAAAATAAGAAAAACCCTCTGCTGCTTTTGCAGGTGGCAAAACAAATGCAGCACAGGGCTGATCTTATTTTTTTATTTGTGGGTAATGGACATCTGGAAGAACAAATGAAAGCAGCAGCCCAGGATATGAAAAATATTCGTTTCCTGGACTTTCAGAACCAGTCATGTATGCCAGTGGTGTACCGCTTAGGCGATGTATTTGCGCTGCCCTCACAGGGACCGGGAGAAACCTGGGGGCTGGCAGTCAATGAAGCTATGGCATGTAGCAGACCTGTTTTAGTAAGCAACAAGGTAGGATGTGCATCTGATCTGGTAAAACCAGGTAAGAATGGCTACATTTTTGAGAGCAATTCATTAACCGATATTACTAACAAACTTAAGCTTATAATTGAAAATAAAGATAGTATGTCTGAAATGGGAGGGAAGTCGTTGCTACTTATTCAAGATTGGAGTTTTAAAAGAATAGTAGAAGCAATCAATAAACAATTATCAAATTTGTAAAATATAAGTAATGGCATACTTGTTACTTTATATTCCATTTTTGGTTGCTTTTACATTAAGTGGTAGTCCAATCCTATCTTACTTTACTGCCTGGTTAGGATCATTGTGGATAATTTATATCACCCTTAGCGGAAAAGTAAGACCTTTACCCGATGATCTAAGTTTCACTGAGCAATTTTTTCGCCCAATTATTCTAACTCAAATCATTTTTGCGGGATATATGGCAGTGTCATCCATTTTTTATTTTTTACAAAGTATTGGCTATTACTATTTTGAATATAATGTTTGGACTAAAGCAAGTTGGGAACATATTTCACTGATTGCAAAAGGTCAGAGTTATTATGTTTTAGCCCATGCTGCCTTAGCGCATGGCATACTTATGTTTATGAAATACAATCAGAAAAGTACTTTCAATATTAAAACAGTCTCATTATCTGCTTTAATGCTGAAGTTTACTGTAGTATTTACAGTGATGACTTTTGTGCTGCAGTATATTCCTGGTATGGCACAAGTACAGATTAAGTTTGCCAATTTGAGCTTTGTTGCTTCTGTGATCGCACTTGCTTATGCACTACCTGAAAAAAACAACAAATCCATGCTATTCGCTTTAGTACTCTTTTTATTAAATATGTACAAAGCTTTCATTTCAGGCTGGAAAGAAGAAATCTTGGTTCCTTTAATTATTCTAGGCGCTTTAGTTTTTCCAATTTACAGGAAAACTGCCTTGATTCTATTTCCTACTGTAATCTTATTGTTTTTCATATATATCCCTTCTTATAATAGTATTGTAAGAAAAAACACCTGGTTTGGGGATACATCAGCAGACGCAGCAGCAGAGATAGCCATAGCACAAATCCAAAGAGGAGAAGTAGACTTGATGACCAACAACTGGGCTTTTCTTACCGGCCGTATCTCAGAGCTGAGCATGTTTATCAAATATATCAAACATACGCCGGAAGTACAGGGTTTTTATGGCTTTCAAATTATTGATCAGGCGGTTATGAGCCTGATACCGCGGGTATTTTATCCTGAAAAACCTATTACCGAAAAACTGATCATGGAAAGGGTCTACCGGGCTGGCGTTGCTGATCGTGCTTCTATCGTATCGGCTAAACCCCCTCCGGTGGTAGATGCTTATTTGTCGGGAGGTGCACTTGCAATATTTATCATTTTTTTGCTATTGGGTAGTTTTGCTTCCTGGATATCAGTACAGGCAGAAAATCTGTTTGGAGGCTATCTCATGGGTTCCGGCCTGGTATATACTGGCCTTTTTCAGATCCTATGGCGGGGAAATAGCTTTGAATTTATGCTCAATGCGGTCTTCTGGAGTGTAATACTCATGTATGTTCTTTTTTGGGCAGGCAGGCAGCTGGGGATCATTCAGTTAAGCAATAAAATATAAATAGCTTAGTAAAATGAACGAGACAACATTAAAAGTAGCAACCAAACAGAATAAGCATAAAGGTTGGATACAGGGAATGGATTCATTACGCTTTATTCTTGCTCTTTGGGTAGTCCTTGGTCACCATGATGGTATAAGAGAAAGTTTGACATTATGGTTGGATAAAGATCAGTTACTAGAAAGATATTTGATAGGTTTATCAGGCAATCTATTTGTAGGGGTAGCAGCAGTGATTATCTTTTTTATCATTTCAGGAATAGTGATTCATTTTCCGTACAGAGATGGCAAAGATCTACATTTATTTGATTTTCTCGTAAAAAGATATATCCGGATCAGTCTTCCCATGTTAGTAATTGTTGCAATTGCCACTCCTTTAGACTTTGTTAACCCGGTACTTTGGAGTTTGTATTGTGAGCTTATTTACTACACTATTTATCCTATATTATTGATCCAAATAAGAAAGAATGGAATCAATCCATTAATTATCATCTCATACATACTAGTTGCTGTCTTCATTTTTTTGGATGGGTATACGGTTGATAGTTTCATACATCAAATTCCCACAGATCAGGGATATGATGGAAACTTTATGTATCATGGTGTATTATATACCTGGCTCATTGGCTTACCAAGCTGGTTACTGGGCGTGAAAATAGCCGAGAACTTTGATTTGATTACGGGTACTAAAGTAAGTAAGTCTAAAATTCTTATGTTGAGGGCGTCTATCCTATTGATATCCATAATTTGTTCTATTGCTCGATTTCACTTTTCTCTGAGTTACACTATCTCATTAAATTTATTTGCGATTCTGGCATTCTTTTGGATATCAGCAGAAGTTTCTTATTTACAAAAGAAAAAGTCTTTACCCTGGCTTGAGTCAGCAGGTAAATGGAGTTATTCTATCTACCTATGTCATATGCCGGTGTTCTTTATTATAGCTCATTATATGCAAGGCCTGACTCAGTACATACAGTGGATGATTAGTGTACCTGCCGTATTGGTATTTTCATATGTATTTTATCTGCTTTTGGAAAGGCCTTCCCATAAACTGGCCAAAGGATTTAATAAAAAGGCTTTTTTCGCATTAAAGAAAGCAAGTTGATTATCTATTCTCAAAAAACGCATGAAGCTAAAGCTGCTGTTATTTGTATGTTTACTAGGGATATCTATAACCGCTAATGGAGTGCTTATGTATTATTTCATATCAAGAGAAAGAGGGATCTTCAGTAAGCGGCACCGTCGGGAAATAGTATTGGATATAAAAAAAAAAAGAAGTAATAATAATTGGATCGTTTTTCTGGGAAACAGTATAACAGAACGGAATGACTGGGTTAACAAATACCATGATAAAGATGTGATAAATCTTGGAAAAGGGGGAGATACCGTGGAAGGAGTGTTATTTAGACTGGATGAAGCGATTCAACTAGAACCTGCAAAAATTTTTTTGCTGATAGGAATTAACGACATACGATATGGATTGAAAAAGAGTGTAATAATAGATAACTATGATTTACTCATAAGAATAATCAAAGAAAAATCTCCTTATACTGAACTGTATGTACAAAGTGTATTCCCCCTCATAGAAAAATCAGAACATAGTCAGCAGGCAACTAATGAGAAAATAGTTGACATAAATCAATCCATTAAGCGGTTAACTGATATTTACGGAATCCAGTATGTGGATTTATATGGTTTTTTTACCTTCCACAGTCAGTTAAAACCTGAGTATACAGATGATGGCTTACATTTAAATGAAAAGGGCTACAAGCTTTGGGAAAGAGTTATTCATGGTTTTGTCTATTCAAATGATACAGGACTCAATATGTATAAACCTAAGAATTAAACTAGTTACTTTATCTATCCAATGAGAATTCTTCACATCACCCCTTCTTATAAGCCTGCTTTTGTCTATGGAGGCCCTACACTATCCGTAAGTCAGCTCTGTGAGCATCAAGCTGCCATAGGAGAAAATGTAACTGTAGCAACTACAACAGCTAATGGTACCAAAGAATTGCCAGAAGGGAAGTCATATATAGAGGGGGTTAAGGTGTATTATTTTAAAAGACTTACCGGAGATCATACCCATTTTTCTCCGGCACTCCTAAAATTTTTATGGAAAAATTGCAGCCATTACGATATTATACATATTCATTCCTGGTGGAATTTGGTTTCTGTTTTGGCAACCTTAGTATGCTGGTTAAAAGGGGTGCAGCCAGTTTTATCTCCCAGGGGGATGCTTAGTCAATTTAGTTTCACTGAAGATAATTCAATTAAGAAAAAAATTATTCACTTGTTATTGGGAAGTTGGCTGTTGAAAATAACTAAACTGCATGCAACTTCTCAGTTGGAATGGCAGGATGCCCATAGGGTTAATCCTAAGTGGAAGGGTTTTATTTTACCCAATATCATTGATTTACCTAAAGGTAAATTTGAGCGGAACGGCGCTCATTCTATATTGAAAATAATATTTCTTTCTCGTATTCACCCAAAAAAAGGATTAGAACTGACTTTTGAAGCATTAGCACGTTGTGATTTTCCATATCAATTAGAAGTCTATGGTGAAGGAGAGACTGAATATGTAACAAGCCTCAAGTTTTTAGCTGAAAAATTAGACATTAGCTCAAGTGTTTTGTGGAAAGGTTGGGTGCAGGGTGAAGAAAAATATAAAGCATTAGCAAAGTCCGATCTGTTTATCCTTACCTCCTATAATGAAAATTTTGCCAATGTAGTACTTGAATCTTTAGCAGTAGGAACACCTGCTTTGCTCTCAAATCAAGTAGGAATGAGTGAATATGTTGTGCAAAAGAATGTGGGGTGGGTTTGTAAAGAGCTTACAGTTGAGTGTATTGTTGAAAACCTAACAAAAGCTTATAATAATACTAATAATACGATTGTAAATACTCAGCAAATTTATCATGATTTCTCGGGAACTAATGTATCAAAATCATATATCAAAGAATACCAGCAAAGAGGATATTCTAGACAATTTAACTTTCATTATTCTAACGTTTAATGAAGAGAAAAATTTACCTGCTTGTCTAGAAAGTATTCAAAATTTAAATGCTAAGGTTTTTGCGGTTGACTCATTTTCAACTGATTCAACTATCGATATTTTAGAAAAGTATGGAGTTTCATATATCCAACATCCATTTGAGAATTATGCAAAGCAGAGAAATTGGGCACAGGAAAATAATCCATATAATACAGATTGGGTTTTTCACTTGGATGCTGGAGAACGACTTACTCCTGCTTTAAATAAATGGTTCAAATACCAATTTGACTCTGACCAAAGAGAGTATCAGGGATATATGTTTTCAAGAAAAACTATCTTCTTTAATCAGTGGATAAAACATGGGGGGCATTATCCTAACTTTCATTTGAGATTGTATCGTACTTCACTCGGTAACTGCGAAGAAAAGGTATATGATCAACATTTTGTAGTTAATGGCAATGTGAAGACTGTAGAAAAGGGTGTTGATATCATAGACACAGTAGCCGATAATTTAAAAGATTTTACGTCTAGCCATGCGCGTTGGGCTATGTTTGAGGCGGTAGAATTGCTGTCAGCAAATAAGCAGAAAGGAGAAGTGAAAGTTGATTTTTGGGGTACGCCCATTGAGAGACGTCGTTGGTTAAAGAATAACATCTTTCAAAAATCTCCAATTTTTAGCAGAAGTTTGGCTTATTTTTTTTATAGATATTTTATTAAAAGAGGTTTTCTAGATGGTACAGTGGGTTTAATATTTCATTTTCTTCAAGGGTTTTGGTTTCGTTTTTTAGTAGATGCTATGGTATTTGAAATGAAAAAAAAGATGAAATGCCAACAGCTTTCTTTACGCCAACTTATTGAAAAAGAATATGACCCCAAATTGTTGCAGATTTTAGAATGAAAGTAACCTTTTACCAGCGTAAACCTCATCCCAATCATTTTAGCATAGAGAAAGTTTTTCAGGGAGTTAGAGAACATTTGCCTAATGACATTGATGCGAATGTTGCTATATCTAGATTTTCAAGCCTTGGATTATTAAAGCGTATTTATAATATATTTGAAGCCACTACCAAGCAAGGGGATATTAACCATATAACGGGAGATGTCCATTTTTTAACTATTCTGCTTAAGAAAAAAAAGACAATTCTTACGATTCATGATTGTGGTTTTATGGATCACCCTTCATTCGTTGCCAAACAAATTTTATTATGGTTTTGGTTGAAGTTGCCAGTGTGGCACTCTCAAGTTGTTACGGTTATTTCTGAAGCTACCAAATGTGAAGTATTAAAACACACAAATTGTGCCTCAGAAAAAGTTAAAGTGATTCCCGATTTTGTGTCTCCTGCATTTCAGCCTGCGCCTTACCCAAAAAACAACAAACCTATACTTTTACAGATTGGTACCAAAACCAATAAAAATATATCACGATTAGCTGAAGCTATCAAAGGTCTAGAAATTCATCTTAGGATAGTAGGCAAACCTTCTGTAGAAGATGAAGAAATATTTAATAGTTATAAAATTGATTTCAGCTGGGATTCGCACTTATCAGAAGAAAGACTTATTCATGAATACGTAAAAAGTGATGTTTTAGTATTTGTTTCCACATTAGAGGGATTTGGCATGCCCATAGTTGAAGCTCAGGCGGTAGGCCGTCCTGTAATCACAAGTAATATCTCCTCTATGCCGGAAGTGGCTGGCGAGGGAGCTTTTCTGGCGGATCCATTTGACATTGCATCTATCCGGGAAGGAGTATGTAAGGTTATCGCTGATCAGTCATATCGTGAAAACCTCATCCAAAAAGGGTTTGAGAACGTAAAAAAATACCAGGTAAAAGCCATCGCACAGCGATACGCAGATTTATATCAGGAAATCTATCAGGGATATGCAAAGTAATAAAGCGCTAGTTTCTTTCTTGCTGATTATCTACCTGCTGTTTCTGTTATGGGTATTGTTTTTGTATCAGTGAGAGAATTATTCCAGATTATCAGGCTTAAACTTAGGGCCACCAAACCTTGAACCCTTCATGAATATCAGTCACTACCTCTTTGTAATTTTCAAACTCAGCTCGGGTTTCCGGTTAAATGGGGATCAGCTGTAAACCTGTTTGGGAATATTTTGATATTTGTATTCCTGGGTCTTTTGATAGCTTCTCTATATATACATAACAACCTCAGGTTTGCATTTGTATGATAGAATTCTTACTGTGGATAAGCAAGTAGGAGTATTTGATTTTGATGATATTATTTTGAATACAATGGGAGTAACCCTGGGATATTTATTACTTAGCAAAACACATCACTAATATCAATTATCCTATGTATGTCCAGTAACTCATAAAAAAAGATAAATAAAGTCAATCAATTGACTAATACATTTCGTTTGAATGCTTTACTATAAATAAGGCTTAATACTTTATTTTTTATCAGAGGATAAAGAAGTATTTCTATCACATAGGATACCGCACATAAGAAAAAGAAAAACAAGCAGTAGCCTATGATGGGATTGAGTATAGAATTGACTTCAGCAAGAATATACATTAGAGGATGGTGTAATATATAAATTACATAGGAAATTTTTGCAAAATGAATAAAAGGACTAAATGTATGATCAAACCCTATCCATTTCTTCTTTTGCCATACTATTGCAGCAATAATTATTATGAGCGAAAAAACGAAGTGCCTAACTTCCCCAAATGGATAAGCTCCTGCTTGTATATTGACGAAACCTGTTCGTATGTATACGTTAACCAGTAAGATCAATATTGCTAAAAAGCTATAAGACAAATAATATTTGAGGTCGGCGATTTTAACTTTATCATTAACTAGATAACTCTTAGCAAGCATCACCCCACCCCACCAAATTCCAAAATACATCAATACTCTATTTAGAAAAAATGGGTAGATTAGGTAACTCAAAGTTGCTACTGTGAACATAGCGAAAACAAATTTATTTTGATTAAGGTAGTTTGTTTTCTTCTGGATAAGAAAATATAACATATAGAACCACCATTCATAAGAGAGAGACCAAAGGGGAGTGTTTCCAAAAAGGGGAGGACATATTGTATTCGGTCTTAAGAACTCAAGATCTTGCAGCATAAATAGGTTTCCCACCACATTAAATATGCTTACTTCCACCCATCTACTTGTATTAAATGATTCAATAAAATAGCTGATCAAATAAACTATAACAAGTGGGATATACACCCTCAATCCCCTTTTAATTATATAAGAGAAAAATGATTTGTTTTTAGAGTTTTCAAAGGAATAATGTATTACAAATCCTGAAAGTAAGAAAAATAAAATTACCGCTTCTTGACCAAACCTAAATAAGAAGGAAATATTCATGTCCCATAAACTGAGATTCTTGGGCAAAATATGGTGTAAAACAACATATAAAGCAGCAAACCCTCTAATAGCTTCTAATTTTTCTAACTTCATAAGTTATTGATTCATGGATTTTGAAAAGAAACAGATCAGCTTTATCCTATGTAGCATGTAAATTTACCTTCTCCTAAACGGACTCTTAACTCTTCTTCTGAATCTGACCGGACCAAGATATCTAAGGTCAGGTTTGTAATTCAGATCATATTCTATACCTAACATACCCCCAACATTACTGCTGAGTTTTCCCATATCGACCCCCAGTGCAGCATTTAGTTTCAGGGCATTTAGTTGAAAAGTAAGCTCCTGCATCAAATAACTTTGGTTTTTATTACCCTTTACCCAATAGCCATCGTAGTAATTACCATTGTTAATGGTATGAGTGAATAAGGTTCTATAGGATAAGGAAAACCAATCAATTGGGAAATGTCCCTTTAATCCAAGATGAAAGCCATTAATACGATTGTTAGCAATATTCCAGTTGCTTGTTGCCTTACTGGTATAACTCTCACCAAAGTAGTGGATTGCTCTTTGCCTGTTGAAGAACAGGGGAGTACCAATGATGTTCCCTTGATAGGTCCAGCCGTTGGTATAGCGTGCATTGTTATAAAAATTATAGTCTGATCTCCCATTTGGGGCTTCACGATCTTCCCAGGTGGTATTGATGGCTTCAAATGTTATGGAGGATAATATTGCCCCTTTGTGCATAGAACTTAACGAGATACCCACCAGCCGATCTTTGATTCTAAAAGGATTCATATTGGTCTTACTCTCAAAAGGTACCTGAGTGTAGGCAGTGAGCTTAAAATCACGGGTAGTAAGCGTAGCGCCATAATCAAAAAAGCCTAAATTATTACCGGGCACAGCTACTTTGGTAAAGAGGTCTTTCCATGCTCCGGGGAGTTTATTGCCAACAGTATCTTCACCGCCCCAAACCACAAACTGGTTTAACCCTCCATAGAAGTTGATGGTGGTAAACTTCCGCGCATTGACCAAAGGCTTTTTTCCCAGCCTGACATAAAAGCTTCGCTGATGCAGATAAGCTTTGCTCACCAGAGAATCACTGTCCATCCACCCATTACTGAACTGCCCTTTCACCTGTACCCATCCAGGAGCAATAAAAGGCACATCGGTATAGCTTGGAATCCCCAGGCTTACTTTTGGTATAGGCACTGCATTGCCGCTGACTCCCAAAGATCCGCTGGAAAGCTGATAATCTACTTCACCTATAACTTCTTTGTATCGCCCTACATCTAAGCGTAGCGCGTGCCATTTCACCTTAGCATAGGCTTCGGGAAGAAAAGTTTGCTTAAGGTGATTATGATTGTTTATGGTAACGCCATAGATGATGTAGGAGGTAGGTTGATTAACAAATCTACCGTAATATTGCCTTAGGGGGCCTTTGCCGCCAAATGTATACTTATTGCTTAATGTAAGATAAGTACTGGCATCAAACTTTTGATCAGTAATGGTCCCCCAACGATTTGACACCAGCCACAGTGGCTGGTAATCTTCTTTCGCAATGGTAATATTAGTCCCTACTTTGGCTTTCAGAGAGTCAAGAAGCTGAGCATGCACAGCGTGGTTTAGCCCAAAGTAGAGTGCTATAATAAGTAAAGGGGTAATATTTTTTTTGTGGTTTTTCCGCCTGTTCATGGCATTATATTTTATCGGAAATGCTACTCCTGATATGATCAAAATTTGGTGTAAGATGTAAATGGGTTTTTCATAAATCTCAGCCTTATCATGACAAGCCCTTCTTTTATCTTTATCTTATTGATAGCGCCTCAGCAATTTCTCCTTCAAAGCTAAGTATACCGTTGCCGGCTTGCTTACTCCTTTTTCTCTTCGAAATCGCTGGATTTCCTTGGTAAATTTCATATGCGGATAACTCTGCTGTAGCCACTGAACTTACAGATAATACACTATGTGATCGACACTTTACTCCCGGACACACTACAGCCCTTGCACCAATCCATACACCCTCCTCCAGGACTATATCTTTTACGATTAAGTCAAATGCCCTTTCCTTGTAGTTATGACTACCTGTAAGCAACATTGCTCCCTGAGAAATGCAGACATGATCACCAATCTGTACATGAGCTAAATTATCTATCCAGGTATTTTCTCCTATCCATACATGCTTGCCTATACTGAGTCGCCAGGGGTATTTGATGCTTACAGCGGGTTTGATAACTACTCCTACACCTACTTTTGCACCAAAAAGTCTGAGTAAGCTAGTTTTCAGTTGATTCACTGGAAATAGTTTGCTTTCAAACACAAGGGCGTTTATACAGTACCATAAAAGCCGATGTGCTACCGTTTTACCTGGCTTGTACCAGTCGTTATTATATTGATCAAGCTCTGTTTTCATTATCTGAGATATATCCTTTTATGAGATACTGCAAATTATGATCTAAGCTTATGGAAGAACATTTTAAAAAACCGTAAATGGTACGTAAGCATAGAATGTCCTAGATCCGCAAAAAAGGCTGGAGTTTAGTTTAATGGAGTGGCAGGTGAATATGTGTAGGTGATGCATACAGAATCAAGCTTACACTATTATTGGAAAGCATTGAATCTTTGATGGTAAAGATATTTGCTGTGATTTTTTAGCAATGTGAAGAAAACATTTGCCAGAATGAGAGCTAAATATCCTCGTAATAATGTATTGGCGTTCCAAACGTCCTCAAAAGAAAGCTTCCACATTATCGATCATTACCCTTTAATTCAAAAGTATACAAGGTAAGAAATCAAACTGTTCTCAATGGGTAAACTCAGTCAGAATAGATTTCTTTGAATCAGCAATAAGTCAGAATCTGCCAACCTACGACCTCCTTACTTTTTAGCCAAATTAAAACAAAGTAAAAAATTGAAAGTCTCTATCATTACTGTCGTTTATAATAATGCAGCTACAATAGCTACTTCCATAGAGTCGGTTTTAAACCAGAACTATGAGGATATTGAATATATCGTGGTGGATGGCCAGTCTACAGATGGTACTCAGGATATAATACAGCAGTATGCCAATGACATACAAGTATTTATTTCAGAGGAAGATGAGGGCTTGTACGATGCGCTCAACAAAGGTATGGCTTTAGCCAGCGGAGATGTAATAGGAATATTGCATGCTGATGATATTTTTTATTCCAAAAACTCAGTCGCTGAGGTAGTGAAAGGATTTAGGGATAATAAGACAGATTGTATTTACGGAGACCTGGTATATGTGGAGAGAGAAAATACTGATGCCATCATTAGAAACTGGAAGTCTGGCGAATATGAATGTTCAAAATTTTTGAATGGGTGGATGCCTCCCCATCCTACATTCTATATAAGGAAGACCTGCTATCAACAATATGGGGGGTATGATACAGCTTTTAATTGCTCGGCTGATTATGAGTTTATGTTACGTTACCTGTACAAAAATAAAATAGAAGCCGGTTACGTAAATAAGACTTTAGTAAAAATGCGGATAGGGGGTATAAGTAATAGTACCCTTAAAGGAAGGTTAAAAGCTAATCGGGAAGATGTGCTGGCCTGGGAAAAAAATAATATAAGCCCCAATCCACTTCTTCGCATTATGAAGCCCCTAAGGAAAATAGGACAGATAAACCTTCCTGAAGTTGGGTTCAAGTGGGCTACCTATTTAGCATTATTAATACCCTTCATAGCTTTAATGAGCGGCTTGATTGACAATATGCAAAATATAGCCAGTGGAATAATTGTTGGTTTGTCTAGTGTTTTTGCCTGGGGTATAGTAGGGGTTTCTGTACCAGTAGTGATCAAGATAGCGGAAATTAAACATTTGATGGATCAACCTAATCATCGCAGTTCTCATGTCAAACCAATTCCTACCTTGGGAGGAATTGCTATTTTTGCTTCTATTTTGTTAAGCCTAACTATCTGGGGAGGGATCAACGAACTTAATCACCTTCAGTATGTAATAGGTGCCCTAACGATAATATTCTTCATTGGAGTGAAGGATGATATGTTGGTTATTTCTCCTAAAAAGAAATTTATAGCGCAAATTATTGCTTCTATGTTGATTATCCATGGGCTTGGCATTGAAGTGCAGAGCTTCTATGGTGTATTAGGAGTGAATGAAATTTCACCTTGGTTCGGAGTTCCTTTCACCATCTTAACCTTTATTTTGATTACCAATGCCTATAACCTGATAGATGGAATTGATGGATTGGCAAGTTCACTGGGCATGTTCACTGCCTGCTTTTTTGGAAGTTGGTTCCTTAGTGCTGGATTTATCAATGAAGCTATCCTGGCTTTTAGCCTTGTGGGCGGCTTAGCGGCATTTATTAAGTTCAATTTCTCCAAAAACAATAAAATTTTTCTCGGTGATACAGGTTCATTGATTATTGGTACATTGAGCGCGACCATGATTTTCCAGTTTCTCAAACTAAACGGAGAAGTAATCAATACGCCTTATTATTTAGAAAATGGACCAATAGTAGTAATGGGTGTGATAGGTGTCCCTCTGTTTGATGTAATACGCTTGTTTATTTTAAGAATTATTAGAGGGCAGTCTCCTTTCAGTCCGGACAGAAACCATATCCACCATCTGCTGATTGACTTAAACTTTAGTCATAGAAACGCGACTATCATCATTGGTATTTTGAATGTGTTGATGATCGCTACTGCCTTGTTTTTCTTTACTATGCTTGATCCTACTGTATCATTTCTACTTTTAACCTTGAGCTTTCTGTTTCACATAGTACTTTGTCACCAGCTTCAGTTTTCAAGTCATAGAGTAGTCAAATTGCTCTTTGTAAAATACATAAGGCTACTGAATGGAAAAAGAGTAGTGAAGCCTTCTATTAGGTCCTCTTATTCAAACTCAAAATAATAGTAGCATATCATTAAAAGGTTTAGGAAAGGTGGGTTCTCTTTCCTTTAAACTAAAGTACAAGTCTATCTAAGCAATTTTCTGCATGAAAAAATGGAGTTCTGTTAGTCAGGGTAGAAGTTTTTTCTGACTTACCTACCTCAACAAAGTTCTTATCGCATCATTATCAGCTTTTTTGAAGGGCTGCAAACACATTATGGAAAAGCAATTTCTACCAAACAACAATTAATTTGTAGGGCTGAAACTGTTTCTAAAGAAGGTAGAGTAATAGAGTGGCTTATTGATAAGAGGAAGTTAAAAGCTCAGATATAAAAAAGAAGAATGAATTACAATTTTGGTTTATTGAAGAAATATAGTTGATGTTTTTAAAGATATATACCTCTTATTTTATTATTACTTAAGAGTCTCATTTCGGATCAAGCAACAAATCTGGGGGACAGTAGTACTAAGCATAGATTTTGGAAAGTCTGTAGAGGAAGAAGCTAATGTTTCTCACCCCTCTGAACTGTGACCTGAAAGCTTTGATTTTGGCATTGAAAGATTCAGCAGCAGCATTAGTACTTCTTCTATCAAAGAAGTTTAAGATAGTTTTATAGTGTTGCTGAATGGTTCTAGAGACTGTATTGAAAGATTTAAAGCCAGCTTTTTCTACCTGATCATACCATCTGGCCAGTCTGGTGAAAGCGACACCTTTCTCTTTAGTGTTTTGGTATATATGTCCTAGCTTTTGAGCTAATTCATAAGCTTGCTCAAGCTGTGGATAGAGTTTGAACAGGATTTCTGCCCTGTGGACTTGGGAAGACGTCCATTTGCTTTTGTCCTTGAAGAGCAGGTACCTGCTCCTGACCAGTAGTTGTTTAGGAGTATCACCATTTTCTAACCTGTTGGCAACGAAGGTTCTGCCTACTTCTTTGCTCAATTCCATTTCTTGGTTCTCTTGCTCAATAGCTTCCCAGCGATAAGCTATCCTCATTTCCTGAACTGCTTCATAAGCCAGTTTTTGCACATGAAAACGATCGGTGACTAAAACAGCTTTGGTAAATGTCTTAGTCACGATCTGTTCCATACTGGCCCCCATGGAATGGCCGCCATGTCTAAGGTGACTTCTTTGACCAGCCTCCTTTTTTCTAATGGGATCTTTCTAAGCAGGATAGACTTTACTCGTTCACTGTTAGTACCCTTGATCATTGCAATAAGGCAGCCTTTATTCCCCCTGGCCGCTTTGTTGGTGATCACTGTGTAAAGTTCACCCTGTGAAACTGCTGTTTCATCAATAGTGATATATTCACCAACATTCTCAGGAAAAACAACATAATCCTCGGCATGCTCTAACTGATCCCAATGCCTGTAGTCACTCAAATGAGCAGCATATTGCTCTTCTAATAACTTGCCGTTTATATGGAAGTAGTTGCCTAAGCTTTTACAGCTTACCGGTGTGGTATCGATGCAATGCTTTTAAAAAAGACGCGAATTCCATAGTCATTCGCGTGCCCTGAGCCACCAATTCCCAGTTTCTAAAAACTACCTTTCCTGTATCTTCATTCCACCACCTTCTGCGTTTTACTTTCAGATAGCAGGCTTTACCGCGTATGGGAAAATCTTTTACAGTAATTTCTGCAAAATAGCCTTTGGAGATGAGGTTCTCACCTGCATATTCCTCCGGATGCTGGTTCTTCTCTGCTAAACTAATAGTGTAGCTCTCTTCTGTCTTTTCTACTGAAGTAACTTCAAAATAGTCAAGCATCCCATCCGGTAGAAACAAAGAAATGATAGCTTTATCCAATGATTCTTTTTGACGGCTAAATTATACCCTAACAACTTACCCCACAACTTTTAAGCTTGATCCCTCATTTCTGTTCAAACTATAGAATAGTTTTACCTCAGTTTTACCAAAAAAAAAGGTGTCACAAAATAAATTGTAACACCTTGATAATCAGTGTGGAGAATACCGGAGTCGAACCGGTGACCTCTTGCATGCCATGCAAGCGCTCTAGCCAGCTGAGCTAATTCCCCGAATGGAATTCCCCGTATGGAAATTCCAATTGGTCAACAAAATTAGGTAAAATTCTGAAAACTCAAAACGGCCTTCGCGCTTTGATAAAGATTCTTCTATAATAATCAGTATAAATATTATTTTCTACCACGCCAAGCTTAGTAGAAGCGTGAATAAAGCGTACATCATGCTTATCTCTTACTTCGGTTACCATGCCGACATGGGTTACTTTATTGGGGTTGCTCTTTTTTGCAGCGAAAAACACTAAATCACCTGGCTGTAAATCATACAGTCTTACCCCTTTTCCCACCTTAACTTGTTCGGAAGTAGTTCTGGGTAAATTAAGATCAGCTGCTTGAAAACAAGTCATCAGTAAGCCGGAACAATCCATGCCGGCCCGGGTAGTACCTCCCCAGCGATATGGAACTCCGGTAAAAGAACGCGCAGTTGCAATCACTTTCTCAACAGGAGCAGTAGTTGCATTAGGAACGTTACTTCTGTAGTTGTCAGTTCTAGGTTGAGACCTTTCCCTTTTATGATAGGTTGGCTTGCTCCTTCTGTTTTCTGCTACTTTTTTATTGCTCGCACAAGCTGTCAGTAATGAAATACTCAGAATTGCGGCGAGATAACCATAGTTAGAGCGTAAGATCTTGATGTTGGGTACAATCATATAACAAATATATAATGTATCTTTTATCTGCTCAATGAAACGCTTGGTTTGAAGTGTTTATTTTATATTATTTTTGAACATTTCGCCTGATATATTTACAATTCCGATGAGTGATAAGATTAGTTTTTTTGAAAGTGTTTATGAAGTTGTAAGGCTAATTCCCCAAGGGAAAGTAAGTAGCTATGGGGCAATAGCGAATTATCTTGGTGCCAGAGGAAGTGCGCGGATGGTTGGTTGGGCAATGAATAATGCGCATATATACCCTGATGTCCCTGCACACAGAGTAGTGAACCGACAAGGACTCCTTACCGGTAAGCATCATTTTGGTTCTCCTACCAAGATGCAAGAGATGCTGGAATCAGAAGGGGTGAAGATCGAAAAAGATCAGGTACAGGATTTTGCAAAACTTTTTTGGGATCCGACAGTAGAATTATTATGAAGAAGTTCAGGTCTGATTTTACGTTAGATAGTATATGCTTATTGCTATTGCTCATTTCAAATGTATCCTGTGGCCAGGTAAAGCATAGAAATACCACTTCTGATGCAGTAGAAGAATTTTATCAGTATCGTGATCCCAGTAGTAGCGATGGAACCGGAAAATACTATTTGGGAAGGGATATAGCTCAGGTTATGGGACATAGGGGAGCTTCGTGGCTGGAAAGGGAAAGTAGAGAAGAGGAAGAAAGAACAGACCTTTTAGTTAGGGCGTTAGAACTGCAATACGATGATGTAGTAGCCGATATAGGAGCAGGTACTGGATATTTCTCATTCAAAATCAGCCCTTTAGTCCCTGGAGGCAAAGTACTGGCTGTAGACATACAGGAAGAAATGCTGGACATCATCCGTTCCAAAATGCAGGAGCAACATGTATCCAATATTGACCCCATATTGGGAAGTGTTAAGGATCCCTCACTGCCAAAAGAGAAAGTTGACCTTGTACTTATGGTAGATGCTTATCACGAATTTTCCCACCCCCGCGAAACCATGCAGGCCATTGTATCTTCTCTCGCGCCGGACGGAAGAGTAGTGTTGGCAGAATATAAAGCTGAAGACCCGAGTATAATGATCAAGCCAAGGCATAAAATGACTGAGGATCAGGCTGTGAAAGAAATGACAGCAGTTGGACTTTATCTAATAGAAAACAAGCAGCTTTTACCCAAACAGCATCTCATGTTTTTCGGTAAGCAATAGCCACAATTACTGTTTTGCGTGATAGTATACAGTACTGCTATTCTCTTGCATCAGATGAGTTTTTGCCATTTGTTGTATATGCTTAGCTGTTACCTTTTGAATAAAGTCTGATTCTAAGTTGACAAGGTCAGGGTTGCCTAAAAGAGCAGCATAAGCAAGATTCATTGAACGGTTGAGCAGTTCCATTTCAGAAAAAACAATGGATGCTTCAGCTTGATTTTTCACTTTTTGTAGCTCTTCCTCATCCATTGGCCCTTCCATCACAGACAGAAGGACTTCCTGTATACCTGATTCAGCTTCTTCCAGGCTGACATCTTTACTGACTTTACCATGAATATTAAGTGTACCAGGGTCAATAGACCCGCTGATATAGGCATTAATATTACTAAATAAGCGGCGTTTATTCACTAATTCCTGATGAAGCCTTGAAGACTTTCCTCTGCCGAGTACGTCACTGAGCAAATCGGCGGTATAATAATGTTGACTGAGACGGTCGGGAATATGATAGGCCTTGTAAATAGCATCCAGGGGTACATCAGCTTCTACATGCTCCACCCGTGCTTCTTTCTGGAGTGGTTCCTGGGGTAGGTTGCGTTTGTATTTGTTTCCAGACGGAATTGGCCCAAACCATTTTTCAGCTAGTCTGCGCACATCATCGAAAACAACATTACCGGAAACTACAAGAATAGCATTATTAGGAATGTAAAACTTATGAAAGAAGCTTTTTACATCTTCCATACTGGCATTTTCTATATGTTGAATGTCCTTACCAATAGTAGCCCAGCGATACGGATGAACTTTGTATACCAATGCTTTTAACTTCATATAGGCATCACCATAAGGTTGATTGAGGTACTGCTGTTTGTATTCTTCAATTACTACTTTACGTTGTACTTCCAGCACCTGTGGATCAAAAGAAAGGCTTAGCATACGATCGGATTCCAGCCAGAAAGCGGTTTCCAGATTGTCTGACGGTAGACTCACATAATAATTGGTGATATCCGGACTGGTAAAAGCATTGTTTTCACCCCCTACAAGTTGAAGGGGTTCGTCAAAAGATGGTATATTGATAGACCCACCGAACATCAGATGCTCAAATAAATGCGCAAAACCTGTTTTCGCTTCATCTTCATCGCGTGAGCCTACATCATAAAGTAAATTAACTGTAGCAGTAGGGAGAGTAATATCCTGGTGAACGTAAACTTTTAGCCCATTATCCAGCACAAAGTTCTGATAGTCAATCATAAAAGTAAATTGCTCTTAAAATTTTACTCAAAATTAAAATACTTCCAGCACTTTGAAGATAAATCCAGAACTATTTTGCAAAAAATGCTCCTTGGTGCTACTCTATAAAGTTAACATAAATATAATACGAAGAATACTTAAGATCTTGCGAGGCTTATTAACTTTGCAAGCTGAAAACAAGATTATGCTACCACAGTTTGGTGAGTACTGAATTTATTAGATTGTAGCGAGAAAGAGTAATAGCAAAAATTAAATTCATTATCGTCCTATCTGAAAGCTGAAATAATGCCTAAGACAAAAAAGAATAAGAAGTCAAATCCAAATCGCTTCAGGGAGCTAATTTATCAGCTTTTTGATATTTTTAAGGAAGAAAAGAAGTTTATAGGAATAACTGCCTTATTGTTTTTGGTGGCAGGTGTTATTTATCCTTTTTCCGGAGTCGCAATGTGGTTTGGCTTTGTTCTGGCAGCATACTCTGCAGTTTCCAATGATAGTATTCAGACCATCGGTACTTTTATTGCTTCCAACGCTGACCGTAAATGGTATGTTCTATGGCTTTACATTGGCGGGATTTTTTTACTCACAGTTACCATTGGCTGGATAGTTAACTCAGGCGATGTAACCTATGGAAGACTACAAGCCACAGATGATAGTGGGAGTCTGGCTTTTCCTCAACCTGACGAATTTGCTTTTCTGCAAATTGCTGCTCCTATATTTCTCTTGGTACTCACCCGGCTCAGAATGCCGGTCTCTACGACTTTTCTTTTACTAAGTAGTTTTGCGGTAAGTCCGGGTGCTGTTGGTTCAGTAATTGGAAAAAGTATCAATGCCTATTTTATGGCTTTTGCTTTGGGCCTTATCGTCTGGTTAGCGATAAGTCGTTTAACTGCCAAGTACTTTAAAGGAAAGCCTGCGCAATGGTGGGTTGCAGCTCAATGGATTACGAGTGGAACCTTATGGTCTGTATGGATTATGCAAGATGCTGCGAATATTGCAATTTACCTGCCCAGAACATTAGGTACTTTTCAGTTTATTGGTTTTGCCTCAATTGTATTTCTCGGACTAGGGCTTATTTTTTACCTCAAAGGTGATAAAATTCAGGATATTGTAAATGAAAAGAGTGAGGTAAGAGATATTCGTTCTGCTACTATTATTGACTTTGTCTATGCACTTATCTTAGTGTACAAATTATTTATCAGCGTTATTCCAATGAGCACAACTTGGGTATTTATTGGGTTGCTGGGAGGTAGAGAGTTAGGATACAGAATAAGAGAAAAGACTAAAAGTAAATCCAAGAAAAAAAGAATCAAACAGGCATTTGCTATGATAGGTAAGGATTTGGGATTAGCCACGATAGGCTTGATCATATCTGTCATTATTGCAACATCTGTAAATCCTCAATTTAGGGATCAGCTTATTCAACTTATAGAATAAGTAAGTGAATTTTTATGTGTGCTGGTCGGTACAGATGATTACACCAAGTCTATTTTTTTGCTTTTCTATTCGCTAGTAGTGTGAGCCGCATAAAATTACATTCCGCTTCTGTTCCAAGATGGTGTAATTGGCCATTAATGTACAGTCCATGCGTTTCTTTATAAGCTTGTACGTTGACTATTTTTACTGCTGTATTGATGATTTTCTCCATAATGAAACATTTGTGCAGAAGAGTTAAATGATAAAAACATCAACAAATAAACTAATTAGTATTGTAGTTTTATAGTTTCTGAATAACAGCTAAAGCTTGTTTTGCTCTAGCTATTTTATGCGCACTACGCATGTTAGACAATTCGTTGACAAATTGATTTAATTCGTGAATGATGGGTTTTCCATCCTTAACTTAGTTTCAATCAGCGTGATTTCTGGAAAGCTTATAGATTTGCCTGATTTTGGAAAGTAAAGTTGTTGAACTATAAACTTCTAAATACTATAAATCATAATATATGTGATATTATATATAATTTTTCATATAAAAAAATTGCAGAAACTAAATTTTTTGACTGTTATAAAAAAATGCCTTTGGCCGAGTTTAGAAAAGAGAACTCTAATTGAAATGTGTCGTTGCAAATAAAAGTCTGCTGATTAATGTTGATAAAGACGCATTAAGCATAGCAAAAGAGGAGTCAGATTGTGTATTGGTAGAAGAGAACCAAGGTAATTTTCATCAAAATTGCGTATATTCGATTTACTTTAATTTTTATAGTTAGCTTTTATTGGTACTATTTATCTGGTCAAAGAGAAAATGAAAAATACGATTTGGCTAATATAGGTAAGGTTATCAAATGATATGCAGTTGATTGCATTTACATTTTTGTGAAATTGATTAAAAGATTAAAACCATGAAAACGCCATACGAAAATCGTTTCAAATTTGGGCTGGATAACTACATTTTTGGTAAGTCAAAAAAGAAAGCCCGACCTTTTTACTGGTTACTTTTTATCATTTATCTTTTGTTAGCAATATCGCTACAGTTTATTCTTGGTGCATGAGTTCCTGTATTGTGATCCAACTCATGAGGCTAACGCCAGTTTGTAATGCATCTTCATCTATGTCAAAAGTAGGGGTGTGCACTGAAGAAGTAATGCCCCTGGCTTCATTTCCTGTACCTAACCGGTAGAAACAAGCATCGGCTACCTGAGTGTAGTACGAAAAGTCCTCTGCTGCCATCCATAAGTCAAGGTCTACTACGTTTTCATTGCCTAAAAGATCAATCGCATAGTTTCGTGCCCTTTGTGTTAGCTCAGGGCTGTTTTTTAAAAAAGGGTATCCTTTTCTGATTTCAAACTCACAACTTCCTCCCATACCTTCCGCCAGGCTTTCCGCTATTGAACGCATTCTATGGTGTGCTTTAGCTCGCCACTCTTCATCCATGGTTCGGAATGTCCCTTCTACCTTTACTTCATTTGGAATCACATTCGTAGCACCATCAGCTTCAACTCTTCCAAAAGATAAGACTGTAGGCATCTTAGGACTGGCATGCCTGCTTACGATCTGTTGAAGTGCCACAATGATATGTGAAGTGATAAGTACGGGGTCAATATTTTTTTCAGGCATGGCTGCATGCCCGCCCTTTCCTTTTACTGTAAAATAGATTTCATCAGCACTAGCCATGTACATACCTTCTCGGAAGCCTACTTTTCCTGCGGGCAAATGTGGTAATACGTGCTGCCCGAAAATATGATCAGGCTTTGGAGCCTCCAAAGCTCCATCTTTGATCATAAGTGATGCTCCTCCCGGAATTCTCTCTTCGCCAGGTTGAAAAATGAGTTTAACACTTCCTTCAAAATTTTCCTTCAGTTGGTTCAACACTTGCGCTGTACCTAGAAGTGATGAAGTGTGCACATCATGACCACATGCATGCATTACACCCTCATTTGTAGATTTATAAGGCACATCATTGGCTTCTAATATCGGTAGTGCATCCATATCTGCCCTTAATGCAATTACCTTTTTCTGTGGGTTCCTTCCTTCTATTAGTGCGGTAAGCCCGGTTTCTGCTACTCCTTCCGTAGGAGTAATACCAAAGGACTTGAGTTTTTCCGCAACATATTTTGCTGTTTTAAATTCCTGAAAAGAAAGTTCAGGGTTTGCATGAAGATGTCTGCGTATATTTACGATTTCAGGCGCATATTCCTGAGCAAGAGATTTTATTTGTTTTTTGAGATCCATGGTGAAGTATAGGAGGTGCAGTAGTGACTAATCTTCTCTGTTAATGGGAAACCTTTCGGGAACAATGAGTACAACTGGAAAATTGCCTTTCAATGATGAATAAGTCGGTTGCGCTTCCAGCCGGTCAGTGAACTCTCCAACTTTTACTTTGTAGTTAGGAGGGTCAAAAGTAATGGTAGGACTGGCTTCCGGTAATATGCCGTAAACCATATTTTTTGCCTCATTAGCTTTTTCCCTACTATTCCCGGTATAGACTTGTACAGTATACCCCTGATAGGAATTATTTTCAGCATTTCTGTCAGTTACTTCATCCAAAAAATAGTTCAGAGAATCGTTGATAGCATACTGGGTACTGATACTGGCAGTAAGGGAGGGCGTTTCAGGTGAAGGGTTGCTACTATTAATCTGGTCTGCACTGCCCATAGAGTTCTCCAGCGAATCGGAATATTGTATACGAAGACTTTCAATGTTTTCATTGTACACATCATCTCTTTGAGTCCCGATGGTCTTGGAGGGAGAACAGGCAGTAAAGCCTATACCTAAAAAGCTTAGAGAAGTTAGAAAAATAAATATGCGGTTCATAATTGAATCAATGTTCATGTGTTTACTCAATACAAAAGTATAACTTATTGTTCATGCTTGCTGTCTTTTTTTCATCTTACGTATTTTTTTGGGACCAAACCACAACCATACACCGGAAGCCATAAGTATTAAAAGCCCCACACCCAATGCATTCATGGATAGAAGCTTGAAAAAGTCACTAATGATTGAACCATCATGTACCTGCTCAATCCAATCAGAATGCCGGCGGGCGATAGATAGTACAGCACCATTAAAGCCATCAACCTGTACTTCCCAATAAGCCTGTACAAAATTTACTTTAACGATACCCTTATCGAGGCGGACGTCCATTCTGTCAATGCTTACTTCTTCTAATTGAGTGTGCTCAAGAAGGGCAACTTCAGCCAACTGGGCAATCTCATCAATAGAAAGCCAGTTTTCAGCTGTATGCGAACTGCTATTTAGAGTCGGAGGTTGTAAAATCGCTACATCTTTTTTCCATGCAAGCAGTATTCCAGTAATGCTGCTGATTAAGACTAACAGAGCAATACTGATCCCAACCCAACGGTGCCACTGGCGATATTTTCGTAAACTGAGCGCTATCTTTTGCACATCAAAAAAACTCATAACCCAAAAAACTCAAAATATGGTTTAATTAGCAAAATTAAATTGATAAGACTGCCATTTTTTGATGGCTCAGCTGGGCAAGCTCTATGAGCTCAATTGTATTTAACCCATCCTGCGCACTGACTATAGGTTGATGTCCGTTCACGATTGAATCATAAATATCTTCATAATAGCTTTGGTAGCTACCAGCAAGTGTTTCTACTTGGCCCTTACAATCCAGTCCATTGATGTTCGTACTGATTGTTCCCCATTGCTCCTGAGGTTCCTTTCCCCATTCCTGTGAATAAAGCTTTTCAGCAGTAATAGGAGTAAGTCTTTGAACATCCAGCCCATACTTGACAAATGAGCCTTGGGTGCCGTGCAAAATAAACCGTGGTTGCAGTTCTTTCACTAGATTTCCTGCTTTTAATCTTACCTTGAATTGCTCATAATAAAGTACAATATCAAAGTAATCGTCAGTTAGGCTATCTTTCCTCTGCTTACGAATATCGGCATACAGCCTGAGCGGTTTTCCGAAAAGCTGTAGTGCCTGATCAATAAGGTGGGGCCCAAGGTCATAAAGCACACCTGCACCAGGAATATTTTGTTCTCGCCAGTAACTTTCTCTTTGGTAGTTAATAAAGCGGTCAAAACGAGACTCAAACTCTACTAATTCCCCCAAGACGCCGGTTTCTAATATTTTTTGTACGGTCTTAAAGTCGCCATCCCAACGCCGATTGTGGAATACACTAAGCAATTTCCCTTCTGTTTCTGCAGTTTGCATGAGCATTTCTGCCTCCATACTGCTTACTGTAAAAGGTTTTTCTAAAACCACATGTTTACCCGCTTCCAGAGCTGCCTTGGCCTGAGCAAAATGGAATTGATTGGGGGTAGTAATGATGATCAGATCAATAGCAGTGTCGTCCAACATTGCTTGTAAGCTACTGACACTTTTAACATGAGTATAATCCTGTTCAGCTTTTTTATGATGTCTTTCCAGCACTGTCGTAAGTT
The DNA here is from genome assembly GCF_029504655.1 of Catalinimonas alkaloidigena. Classification (NCBI taxonomy): domain Bacteria; kingdom Pseudomonadati; phylum Bacteroidota; class Cytophagia; order Cytophagales; family Catalimonadaceae; genus Catalinimonas; species Catalinimonas alkaloidigena. Next base: position 4,259,036 of record NZ_JAQFIL010000001.1, on the reverse strand, counting down.
CAAAACCAGGTAGTGCGTGAAGAAGAGGTGCATGATACTTCTGAGCTATGTTTCCATAGGCGATGATGCCTGCTTTAAGGATAGGTTGAGCCATGAGATATTGATATAACTAAAAATTATTTGAAAAATTGAGTCTCCTGTTTTTTTTGACTTTTTGGTGCCTTGTTCTTGGTGTTGTCGTACGTTTGTTAGGGTTAAGTACGAATTTTAACCGAAACACCTCGCATGTTAACCTCAATAACTATATCACTTAGAAGCCTAAAACACCAAAAACTCAGAACACTAGTGCCCAAACCAACCTTCACGATCCAGGCTGCGGTATTGAATAGCCTCAGCTAGATGTTCAATCTCTATGCTTTCAGAAGCTGCTAAATCGGCGATAGTACGGGAAACTTTAAGAATACGGTCGTAGGCTCGGGCAGATAAATTAAGCCTTTCCATAGCGGTTTTTAAAAGCGTTTTTCCTGCCTGGTTGATCTGGCAAACCTCCTTAACCAGTTGTGATGGCATCATAGCATTAGAATACACCTGTTCGGAAATATTACCCTTTTGACGAATAACTTCAAACCTTTCCTGCTGCATCTTTCTGGCTGTGATGACTCTTTCCCTTATGCTGGCACTACTTTCTTGCTTACGGTTGGCCGTCATTTCATCAAAAGAGACAGGATTGACTTCCACATGGATATCAATTCTATCCAATAAAGGGCCGCTGATTTTGCCCAGATAGCGCTGTACAGCCGAGGGGGAATCTGGGTGATTACTTCCCGGATCATAAAACTCCCCGGAAGGACTTGGGTTCATACTGGCGATAAGCATAAAGTTAGCAGGAAAAGCGACGGTTCCTTTGGCCCGGGCAATAGTCACCGCCCTTTCTTCCAGCGGCTGCCGCATTACTTCTAAAACCGATCTTTTGAACTCCGGCAGCTCATCAAGAAAAAGTATTCCATTGTGTGCCAAGGAAATTTGTCCGGGCTGTGGTATATTACCTCCGCCAACCAAAGCGGCATCGCTGATGGTATGATGAGGTGCACAGAATGGACGCTGAGCTATGAGTGAAGTATTGGCAGGAAGCTTTCCGGCTACTGAGTGAATTTTAGTAGTTTCCAGGGCTTCTTGTAAACTCAGCGGAGGTAGAATTGTAGGAAGTCTACGGGCGAGCATGGTTTTTCCTGAACCGGGAGGACCGACCATAATCACATTGTGTGAACCAGCCGCAGCGATTTCCATCGCTCTTTTTATGCTCTCCTGACCTTGTACGTCTGCAAAATCTACTTCAAAATTATCCAACTCCTGATAGAAGATATCCCGGGTTTCATGCCAATGAGGCTCAATAGGCTGTTTGCCCTCCAGAAAATCAATAGCATCTTTTAGAGTTTCAACACCTATTATATTCAGGTTATTTACAATAGCTGCTTCACTGGCGTTTGCTTTGGGCAAAATCATGCCTTTAAACTGCTTCTTTCTGGCTTCAATGGCCATAGGCAATGCCCCTCTAACCGGTCTGAGAATACCATCCAAGGATAACTCTCCCATGATCATGTATTTCCCCAAATCAGGAGATTCTATTTGACCTGAGGCAGCCAGAATACCAAGAGCAATCGGCAAATCATATGCTGAGCCTTCTTTGCGGATATCAGCAGGGGCCAGGTTGACTACCGTTTTGATACGGGGCATACTGTAGCCTGCGTGCTTGATAGCAGCTTCTACCCGCTGTTCGCTTTCTTTGACTGCGCTATCAGGCAGACCCACCATAAAAAACTTGGTTCCTTGCCCTACACTTACTTCTATGGTGATCATATAAGCATCAACACCATACACTGCACTACCGTAAGTTTTTGCTAACATGTGATTCTGCTCGTAATTTTATTCCGAAATAAATAGACTCAACAAGACATAGCAAAGCATAATTGGAACTTTACCGACCGATGTAGTATTAGGCCATGATTTACAGGACTTGCTTTTCTATCAGCAATATAAGAATGTGGATAAGCTTGATATGAATTTCCTGTACGCGATCGGCAAAGCCCTGATGAGGTACTCTGATTTCAATATCCGCGAGTGGGCCCAACTTTCCTCCATCATTTCCGGTAAGGGCCACCACCTTCATTCCTTTTTGCTTTGCCATCAGTACTGCCTCTATTACATTTTTAGAATTGCCACTGGTGCTTATGGCTAAGAGAGCATCACCGGCTTTGCCAAGCCCTTCAAGAAAACGGGAAAATACATAATCATAACCAAAATCGTTGCCTACACAGGAGAGATGGCTGGGATCCGAAATGGCAAGTGCAGGTAAGGCAGGACGATTTTCTCGGTAGCGCCCACTTAGCTCCTCAGCAAAGTGCATGGCATCACAATGAGAGCCACCATTACCACAGCTGATAATTTTACCGCCCTTCTTAATGGTTTCTGCAAAAAGAGAAGCTCCTTCCTCTATGAGCGAAATATTATTGGCGTCTTGTATAAAACTGTTTAGTACACGACTGGCTTCTTCCAGTTCGGTTTTAATGATCGTTTGAGTTTGCACTTAGATTTTATCTTTATCCTGGTTTTTATTTTTTTCCTTGTTTTCTACTGATTGTTCAAATGACTTGATGGACTCGTCAATTTCTTCATTACGACGTTGCATATCATACACTTTTGCCTTGATTTTATCTTTTTCAGCTTCCAGCCGTTGGATTCTTCCTTGATAACTTTGACGTTCAAGAATGTTAATCAGTAAAAGTATTAGAAAGAGTACCAGTGCGGTGATAGTGATCCATTGAACAGTTTGCAAATTGGTACTTACCCATTCCCAACTGTTATTGATTGCGATGCCCACAAAAACTGCATGATAGAGTAGTAATAGTAAAAAAAGCGTGAGTTTAAAAGGTTTCATAGTGTAACAGTATAAGTTTTATCAAAAAATACTCATTTACAAAACAGTTAAAAAGAGATAAATAGTTTTTTACTTAAGAGACAGTTTGCATTTCGGTAAGTTTATAATACAAACCACCCATTTCTACCAGTTCATTGTGTTTGCCTTGTTCAATGATACGCCCGTTTTGTACTACTACAATTTCATCGGCATGCTGGATGGTACTCAGTCGGTGAGCAATTACAATCGAAGTTCTGTTTCTCATCAGATTGGTAAGGGCTTCCTGTACCAGTTTCTCTGATTCAGAGTCTAATGCAGATGTAGCCTCATCAAGAATCAAAATAGGTGGATTCTTCAATATTGCTCTTGCGATACTAAGGCGTTGCCTTTGTCCTCCAGAAAGTTTAGTCCCTCGTTCTCCTATTACGGTCTGGTATTGCTGGGGTGCGCTGAGAATAAAATCATGTGCGTTGGCAATTTTCGCGGCCCGCATGACGTCTTCTTCATTAGCTTCAGGCTTGCCAAAAGCAATGTTATTATAGATAGTATCATTGAAAAGAATAGACTCCTGGGTAACTATACCCATAAGCTTACGCACAGAGTCAGTTTTGGCGTTCGTGAGGGGGATGCCATCAATAGAAATAGTGCCTTCCAGCGGATCATAAAAGCGGGGGATGAGGTCAGCAATGGTTGACTTACCTCCACCTGAAGGACCTACAATGGCTACTGTTTTCCCTTTTTGTACACGCAGGTTGATATCGTTGAGTACTCGCTCGTCTTCGTAAGCGAAGCTAACATGCTCAAATGTAATTTCATCATTAAAACTCTCCAAATCTACCGCATCGGCTTTATCTTCTATCTGCGGTAAAGTATCAATCGTTTTGAAAATTCTTTCTCCTGAAGCTAAACCTCGCTGAATGCTACTGACAGCATTACTAATTGACTTGGCCGGAGGAAGGATCTGGGAGAAAAAAATAATATAGGTAATAAACTCACTGGCACTCAGTTCTGAGTTGTCGTTGAGTACCAATATTCCACCATATAACAAAATTCCTGTAACAACAAAGATACCCATAAACTCTGAAAGGGGAGAAGCCAGCTCCTGTCTGCGTGCCATAGAAACATTGATCCTGGCGTATTGATTTACCTCTTTTCCAAACTTATCACTGATCCAGTCTCTTGCATTAAATGCTTTGACAATGCGCATGCCTGAAAGTGTTTCATCCAGAATATTGACAATGCGCCCTAATGACTCCTGACTCTGAGTAGCCTTTCGCTTTAAGCGTTTGGTGATCTCTGATATGATGGTACCGGAGATCGGCATAATGATTAAAGTGAAAATAGTAAGCTTAAAAGACATGAAGAAAAGCACGGTAAAATAACCAATGATCATGGCTGGGTCACGAAAAACTACTTTCAGCGTATTGACGACAGAGGCCTCTACTTCCTGCACATCATTTGTAATACGAGACATCACATCCCCTTTACGCTCATTTGAAAAATAGCCAAGATGCAAACGGCTTACCTGATCAAATATGCGGTTTCGGAGCTTTTTGATAACTTTAGCTCTAATCTTAGCAAGTGTGATACCGGAAACATATCTGAAAAGATTGGTTAGAAAGACAGAGACAACCGCTATGCCACAGATGAACGCAAGTGCTCCTACTTTTCCGAACTCTTCAATAACCTGGGCAAAATAGTAATTAAAAAGTGACCTGAAATAGTTGAAGTTTAAAGAAAACTCGGGCTTGTTGAGCATCTCAGCTTGCGCATATCTTCCCGCCTCATTAAATAAAACATCCAATAAAGGAATCAGCATTGCGAAATTGATCAATCCAAAAATGATTGATAAAGTCGTAAAAATCAGATACTGAGGAATATTTTCGCTAAAGGGTCTAGCGAATGAAAGAATACGTAAATAAGTTTTCATGCTTTTATCTTCATCTCAAAAATTACCCACGTAAAGCAGTAATTGTTCTGAGGCTGCAAAGTTACATTAGTATTTAATGTCGTCATAGTTTAAACAATATTGTATGCTTCCCACGGATATTAATTGCACTAAAAAAGTAATGAATCCATTGTCAAAGTAAGCTTAAATGGGTAAAATTGCAGCCGTGTTTTAACCTTCAGCAATTTGCTGAGTTACTATTTTACATACTGAAATATACACATTCACATGTTTGACTCATTCGGAACAGAAGGATTATCGTTATTTACTTGGATCGTAGCAGGTCTTTTGGGCTTAGTCGTTGCATTGGTTACTTCTCATGTCATGACTGTAATGCAGGAAGATAAAGAAATAGAGGAGCATGAAAATACTGAAGATAATACAAAGAAGGTCTAATCTTAATTAATCCTTTATGAAGGCTTTGATTCGCGTACTATTTAATGATTTTGGTAATACATTATTTACTTTGCTATTATTACTTACCGTAGCACTGGTTGTGTTTACCAATGTTTTTTCCTTTGCATAATTAAGGAGCTAACCAGTTTTTTTTCCAGCTATTGTCTTTCCATGTGAAGAGTGTTCTTAAGTGCCCATCCTTCATGAGTTTAAGAAAATCAATTGTATTGACTTCACATATAATCACACAGAAGTTTTCCCTTCCTCTTTCTGTGTTTTTTTCAGTAGGCTTTTCCAAGAAATCTTGAGGTAGGTTACCTGCATAGTGGTCTAACTGTGATCCGGGAGCATGAGGGCCCAGGTAATCTCCCCGATTTTTAGGTGGAATATTTCTCCAGTAGGTCTCGCTTTGCTCATCCATATGATGCAAAGTGGCGATTGAGCTTGCCCGAATTTGTTCTTTACTCTTGTGATCATAAAAAAGCCAGTTAACATTTGTGTTGGCACGGATGTCTCTGACTTTTTGTGTGCGAATGTCAGTAAAGCTTACCAACTGACGCTTCTGAATATTGCTATCCCTCAGTACAAGCGTCCTTTGCTTAACTTCATTGGCGATAACTGTGGCGAATACAGGAAAATGATAGGCATGTTTAGCATCTGCTCCTCCTCTGGCTAATGTGCCCCAGATATGTGCCATAATTTCTTCCAAGCTACTTACTTGATCAATCATACTTTTTAAGGAAGTTAATCTGCAAATACCAAGAAATGTTTAAGCATGGATGTATTCACATGTCAGTATGGCTCAGCCTGCAAAGTTGCTGCCTTAAATATCTTAACAAGGTCAAAATCATATGAAAAAGATAAATAATAATGCTTTATGTTGATTATCAGTGTTTTGTGAAAACAACCTGTCTCTTATAAATATTTTTTCTCTATTTAATGTAACAAAAACATAAGATACCTTGTATAACATAGTACTATATAATACATTTGTATATGATTACAACATTAACCCAAAAGTATCAACTTGAGCTGACCGAGTAGGTCAGCCGGGTTGAATACGAAAGAGGTCGCAAAGGCGATCTAACTGAAAATCAATTGAAACATGAAAATTGAGAACACACAGGTGCAGATGCGGAAAGGTATTCTGGAATACTGCATTCTTCACATTATCTCCCGTGGGGAGGTATATGCATCAGATATGCTGGAAGAACTCACGTCGGCCAAAATTATGGTAGTAGAAGGTACGCTCTACCCACTGCTGACTAGGTTGCGTAAGGCAGGCCTGGTTGACTACCACTGGGTAGAATCAACATCAGGGCCACCACGCAAATACTATAAATTGACCGATAAGGGGCAGCAGTTTCTAGATGAGCTGGGTAATACCTGGCAGCAGTTGGTGGCCTCTACTAACCACATAATTTCCAATTCACACCAAAAGAAATCGTAAAAGAAGTCTGACATGAAAAAGAATATCAGTATAAACATAAGTGGTATCATCTTTCATGTGGAGGAAGACGGCTATGAGCTGTTAAAGAACTATCTGGAATCCATAAGCCGCTATTTTTCTACATATGAGGACAGCAAAGAAATCACTGATGATATAGAAAGCAGGATCGCTGAGATTTTCCTTTCAAAATTAAGTAACAGTAAACAGGTAATCACTCGTGAAGATGTTGAGGGAGTGATCAAGACCATGGGTAATGTGGAAGATTTCGCTGCCGCTGAAGGTATGGAAGAAGATACTTCATACAAAGCTTATTCCTCTGCTGAGGATACCAAATCCGAAGCATATGAAGAAACCTATGGACGGAAGCGTCTGTATCGGGATACTGAACGAAAAGTATTGGGAGGAGTAGCAGCTGGTATCGCACACTACTTCAAAACTGATCCCCTTTGGATAAGGCTGGCATTTTTGATCTTTTTCTTCGCTGATGCTTTTGCCTCTTTCGGTACCATTACCCTGGTGACCTATATTGTGCTCTGGATTGTACTCCCGGGCAACGATGCCTTGAGTCTAAACGCGAAGGTCAAGAAACTTTTTCGTAACCCGGATGACAAGGTGATTGGGGGAGTCTCGGGAGGAATCGCAGCCTACTTTGGCTCAGACCCGACAGTAATTCGCCTGTTATTTGTCCTGAGTATATTCTTGGGAGGTACCGGTTTGTTGATTTATGTTATCCTCTGGATTATTACTCCAGAGGCTAAATCACTTACGGACAAAATGCAAATGAAAGGTGAACCGGTTACTTTGACTAATATTGAGTCTAGTATAAAAAAAAACTTTAGTGTAGATGAGAATGGGGAGGAAAGTCTTCTGCTCAAGATTATTTTGTTTCCCTTCCGGCTCATTGCTATTGTTATCAATGCGCTGGGAAGAGCCCTGGGACCCATGCTTAACGTATTGGGAGATTTAGCAAGAGTACTCTTAGGCTTATTACTGATTTTGATTGGTGGCGCTTTTGTATTTAGTCTATTAGTATCAGGCGGAATTTTACTTGGCCTCTCTTCTTTTGACCCGGTAATTGATGGTGAAATACCGCTCAGACTATTACAAGAGAGTATTCCGGCTACTGCATCTGTTTTTGCTTTTATTGCAATTTTTATTCCTGCTGTAGCATTGATCATTTCAGGAATAGCAGTGATTGTAAAGCGGAAGTTAATCAACTCTACAGTGGGTTGGAGTGCTTTTGGCCTTTGGCTGGTTGCTTTGATAGGTTTAAGCGTAACTGTACCTCAGGTAATCATGGACTTCAGAGAAGAAGGCAGGTACACTATAAATGAGACACTATCTCTGGAAGGGACTACCGCTTTATTGACCCTGGGTAGCTACCCTGAAAGTAATGATTTTGCCCGTCCCAGACTGATGCTTCGTGGGCACGAAGAAGGAGCTTTCGAGCTTGAAAAAGAGTTTGAAGCCCGAGGAAGAAACCGTAAGGCAGCAATAGAGTATGCGCAAATGGTTGCTTATGAAGTAGAAGTAGAGGATTCTATCATCAGTTTTCCTCCTGTATTTACTTTTAGTGATGATGCTAAGTTCAGGGATCAAGAAGTAGAAGTCACGCTTTACGTTCCGTACCAATATCCTTTTATGATAGACCGTGAGCTAAGCCTTATTCTGCGCAATACGCTCTACCGCGATGGTTACAGTATTTCAGATGTAAGAGATAATACTTTTATGTTTACGGAGCAAGGCCTGGAATGTATTAGCTGTGAAGAACGTGAAAATCTGGATGATGAAATTGACAGCATACCGCCTTCAGGAATTTCGGGAGGGTTCTCCAGAACATTTGAGGTAAGCAATTTTGAAGTGTTAAATATTGCTGGCCCTTTTCGGGTAGAAGTAAAACAGGATATTGCCTATAGCCTTACCCTCACCGGAGATGAAGAAGCTGTAAACGAGGTGGATATCAATACCGATCATACAGCTTTGGAGCTCAGGTACGGACAGGCTTTTACAAACGATGATAAGGAAAGAATAGCTGTAAGGTTGACGATGCCTACATTGAGTGCTTTGCGATTGAACGCTAATGCTCAGGTAAATGTAAGTGATTTTGAAACAGAAAACCTCAGCCTTGATATGGCAGGTTCAAGTGAGGCATTTGTAAAAGCTGAAGTGCAGAGTATATCACTTAATATGCGGGGAGCATCTGGCTTGAAACTATACGGAAACGCACAACAAATTGATGCGAATCTAAGCGGTGCAGCACGCTTGGATGCTATGGAAATGGAAATTGTAGACGCCAGTGTTGAAAGTAGTGGCGCCTCAAAAGCAAAGATGAACGTGAGCGGTGAATTGAACGTAGATCCTGAAGATTCCAGTCGTATAGAATATAGCGGAGAACCCACACTAAATGTGAGTAATGGCAATGAAAACAAAGTAACGAAAATAGAATAATATTCAACTTGTCTATACTGTCTTCAACCGGAAATTTTAGTTTCCGGTTTTTCTTTTCCTAAAGCGTTCACTGATCAGATTTGTATTACCCAAATGACTGTATTTTACAATAGCAACGAAAACCGTTCCACCGAGGATATTGCCAAGCGTGGCAAAAGTTTGAAAATGCAGATAGTCTACTATTGTAATCCTCTCATCTACGATCATGCCGGCAAAAACTTCTATTGACCCAACTATAGAGTGATGTAAGCCTCCAATTCCTATCACAGTGGTAACCAGAATAATTACTATAATACGGCTGATTGTATCTTTAGAAGAAGTAACCAGCCAGGAAAGTAAGCCCATGAGCCAACCGGCAAACATGGCACTGCCCAGCGTGATCAGCCAGTCATACTGCACCATTTTGTCAGCAAAGTAGTAGAGACTTTCTTTACTAACCACGCCCATAGCGGGCCCCATCTGCGCCAGGATCAAGCTAAACAGATACCCACCCATGAGGTTACCAATAAAGATGATACCCCAAAGCTCCAAAAGGTTGGCGATCCGTACTGATCCATTTAAGACAGGTAACACTGCCAAATTTGTATGTTCGGTAAATAATTCGGAACGGCCTAGAATTACGAAGATAAATCCTATGGGATAAGCAAATGCCAGCGCAATCTCCAGGCTTGGTTTTTCCATGGTTCCGTGAAACATGGTATAAAGCGCACCCATAAGCAGAAGACTAAAACCTATTTCTAATCCGCCAGAAAAAGATGAGAAAAACAAGGCTTTATTATGACGTCTATATTCAGTTAAAGCCATCTGAATTTGCTCTTTCAAAATTTCTCCACCGTCCTTGAGCTTATCAAGATTTTCCAGTTCATCTTTTCCATTATAGTTGTTGATATGTTTACGCGCTAAAGCTGCCTGCCTTTCAGCTACACTACGTTGTTTTTCTAATACTTCAGGGTCATGTGCCATATATGTTGTTCAAAAAAATAAGATTCAGTAACAGTTATTCTTTCGTTAATCTACTTTGTATTTCTATATAACTCTAAAAAAAAGAAAAGTTAACTTACTTAAGAAAATATTAGCCTATGGAACGCATAATGAATTAGCAGTTGTTAAAAAAAAAGTGTTATGCATGCATACCATTTGTCAAACAAATCGCTATATTTGTTATGTATGCATAACAAATTATTATGCATTTTGTACTGAAAAAATTATAAATACTGCTTCTCATGGATACACTAGCAAAAAAACAAGCCATCAATGGCGGAGAGTTTTTGATTAAAGATACTGCAGCCAAAGACGTCTTCATACCAGAAGAATTCAGTGAAGAGCAACGGATGATGGCTGAAGCCACGCTTGATTTCGTAAAGAAAGAAGTTAGCCCCAATGTAGAAAGAATGGATAGTATGGAGTCTGGTTTCATGCCTTCACTACTGGACAAAGCGGGAGAGTTAGGTTTATTAGGAATTTCAATCCCTGAAGAATATGGTGGTTTAGGGATGAGCTTTAATACTTCTATGCTGATAGCCGATGTAATTGGCTCTGCAGGCTCTTTTTCTACTGCCTATGGTGCCCATACCGGTATCGGTACATTACCCATACTCTATTATGGTACTGAAGAGCAGAAGCAAAAGTACTTACCCTTGCTGGCAAGTGGAGAATGGAAAACCTGTTACTGTTTGACAGAACCGGATGCGGGTTCGGATGCTAATTCAGGTAAGACCAAAGCAGTACTTACTGAAGAGGGTAAGCACTACAAAATTACCGGCCAGAAAATGTGGATCTCAAACGCAGGTTTTGCAGATCTTTTTATTGTTTTTGCTCGCATAGAGGATGATAAGTATTTATCTGCTTTCATCGTTGAAAAATCTTTTGGTGGCATCACGATGAATGAAGAGGAAAAAAAACTGGGCATTAAGGGGTCTTCCACTCGCCAGGTATTTTTTAATGATACTATGGTACCAGTAGAAAATATGCTCTCAGAACGTGGAAATGGATTTAAAATAGCTGTTAATATCCTGAATATTGGAAGAATAAAGTTAGGTGCCGGAGTAATCGGAGGTTGTAAGCAAGTGGTAACAGACTCAGTGCAGTATGCCAATGAGCGTAAGCAATTTGGAGTCTCTATTTCTAGTTTTGGTGCTATCAAGCAAAAACTTGCTGATATGGCTAGCAAGATTTATGCTACAGAGTCTGCCGATTATCGGGCGGGGCAGGATATAGAAGACCGGATACAGGCCCTCATTGATGAGGGAATGCCGGAGAATGAAGCCAAATTGAAAGGTGTGGAGCAATTTGCGATTGAGTGTGCTATGTTGAAAGTACACGGTTCGGAAGTTTTGGATTTCTGTGTTGATGAAGGCGTGCAGATTTATGGAGGGATGGGCTTCTCGGCTGAAGCTCCTATGGAAAGGGCATATCGTGATGCTCGTATATCAAGAATTTATGAAGGTACCAATGAAATCAATAGAATGTTGCTGGTAGGCATGACACTAAAACGTGCTTTCAAAGGTGAGATTGATTTACTAGGACCAGCCATGGCTGTGGGCAAAGAACTGACCTCAGTTCCAGATTTTAGTACCAAAGATTTATCAGCTACGTTCGCTAAAGAAAAAGACGTGCTCAAAAATCTGAAAAAAGCTGTACTTATGGTAGCAGGAAAAGCTGCTCAGGACTTCACCAAGCTAGATGAGGAGCAGGAAATTCTCATGAATATCGCCGATATGATGATTGAGATTTATGCGGTAGAATCTACGCTGTTACGTACTGAAAAGCTGGTGAGCATTAGGGGAGAAGAAGTTTGTCAGGCGCAGATCAAGATGGCTCAGCTGTATCTGTATATGGCGGTTGATAAGATTAATAGTAGTGGAAAAGAAGCGATTGTATCTTTTGCCAAAGGAGATGAGCAGAGAGTAATGCTTATGGGGCTTAAGCGATTTACAAAAATGGAACTCTACAATGTAAAGGATTTAAGAAGATCTATAGCAGACTTTCTTATTGAAAAAAATGAGTATGCTTTTTAATACTGAGTTGAGAATACACAGAAAGGCCAACCCAATTTTGGGTTGGCCTTTTTATTGGAGGACAATAAAACTTAATATTATACTAATTCAATAGTGAACTCAACATAAATATTTACTCAGGACAAAAAGGAAGGTTCTAAAAAGAAAAACCTTCTTTATTTAAAGAAGGTTTTCTTGCTGTAAACAGGTGTATGAATAAAAACAATTTGTGTTATGTATCTATATATACTGGATACAAGAAAAAGGTAACCCCCAACTCAAAAATAAATACAATGTTTTATCATAAATTTTATAAGTGATTGGTTTTCAGTTATTTAAAATTCGTCTATTGTTGATTTTTTTAAAAATTTATTAACAGCTCAATTTACCAATGCTCTTTACTTCAGCTGATCCAAAATTCTTGTAGTTCATTTTGGTGTTTGACAATTGCCAAAAAATTGTAAAATGGTGATAGAGTATTGGCATTTTAGTTTTAACTCACCTAACTTCTCATTTTTAATACTAGTCAATTCGTTATGATCAATGTTTTGTTTGTCTGCCTGGGCAATATTTGTCGTTCGCCTATGGCTGAGGCTGTGTTTAACAAACTTATTGAGGATAATAATCTACAAGACAGAATCCGCTGTGATTCTGCAGGTACTTCGGACTATCATATTGATGAACCTCCTGACAGTCGTACCATAGAGGTGGTAAATGCCAAAGATTTATCACTTGATCATAAAGGGAGACAATTTTTATCCAAAGATTTTGATGACTTCAACTATATCATCGCAATGGATGAGGAGAATAAAAAAAATATATTGAAGCTGGAATATATGAGAGAACCGAAGCATTATCAGGTATTCCTTATGCGAGAGTTTGAAAATGATGCTTCAGACCTGAATGTACCTGACCCGTACTGGAGTGGACAGGATGGATTTATGATTGTTTATGATATTTTGCAAAAAAGTGCTCAAAATTTACTTGCTTATATAAGAAAAGAACATCAATTGTAAGAGCGATTCATTGTTATTCTATCTTAACATTCCTAATCATGACTACAAGTAACCTTGGACTACCTGTTGGTACCACCTTAGACAGGTTTATCAAAAGAAATCAGGAAGATTTTCCTTTTGCTTCAGGTGAACTTTCTCAACTACTAAGAGACATTGCTTTAGCTGGAAAAATATTGAATAAAGAGATCAATCGTGCTGGACTTGGTAACATATTAGGTGATTTTGGTGAAACCAATGTACAGGGAGAAAATCAACAAAAACTTGATGTAGTAGCAGATATTCGTTTTACCAGAGCTTTAAAAAATGGAGGAGAAGTTTGTGCCATAGTTTCTGAAGAGAATGAAGAGATTGTGCATCTCAATCCTGATTCAAAGTATCTGGTGGCCATAGATCCTTTAGATGGATCGTCTAATATTGATGTAAACGTATCAATAGGCACCATTTTTTCTATTTACCGGCGTAAATCTCCTATTGGCTCGGAGGCAACTATTGAAGATGTGTTACAACCTGGAAGTGCACAAGTAGCCGCCGGGTATCTGCTGTATGGTTCTTCCACGATGCTGGTTTATACTACGGGAAACAAAGTAAATGGCTTTACTTATGATCCTTCACTGGGTGAGTTTTTCCTTTCTCACCGGAATATGACCATCCCTAAAGACGGTAAAATATTTTCAATCAATGAAGGGTACTATGATGATTATGAAAGTAATATTCAAGCGTATATAGAAGCGTGCAAGCGTAAAAAGTACTCGGCACGCTATATTGGCTCATTGGTAGGTGATTTTCATCGTAATTTATTGAAAGGAGGGATATACATTTACCCAACTACAAAACAAAACCCTCAGGGTAAATTACGTTTGTTGTACGAGTGTAATGCACTGGCTTTTATCGCTGAACAGGCGGGGGGTAAAGCCTGTAATGGACTTGAAAGAATACTCGATATTCAACCTCAAACTTTTCACCAAAGGACACCTCTCTTGATAGGCTCACCCACTATGGTAGATGAAGTGTTAGTACCATCTAAGAAAGTAATTTCCGGTAAATCAGGCTGATGATAAAATTGTGATAGAAATACTGCTGCTGTACCGGTAAATAATGTAACTCCTTAAAGATTGTTTGATAATCGGGTAAAGACTGATTATGTAAATTGCTTACCAGCCTGAAGAAAGTATACATCGCAACAAGCAATACTTTCTTCCAGAGAAAGCTAAACCCCTGTCCCTCAAGGCAGAAATCAGAAAAGAGCCAAACGCCCGAAGATTTTAAGTGCTCCGATAACTTTGATGCCAGCTTTTTTGCTTCATGAGTTGGATAAACATCAAAGAGAAAAAATGTGATCAGCACATCATATTCTTTGTACACAGGAAGATCATTTTCAGTGCCGTGTATAAAGCACATTTCAGTATTCCTATGATTGTTCTTTAATATCCTGGCAGATTTTTTTTTTGCTATTCTTAGCATATTTGAAGAGGCTTCCAAAAATGTGATTTTATTTGGTTGGGCAACTTTGATCAGGTCTCCAAGGATTCTACCACTGCCTCCCCCTATGATAAGCACCTCACTACCTTTTGGAATAAGTGAAAAAAAATGTTTCTGAGCCTTATCAATGGTATTACCAAATACTAATCTAGCAAGTAAATCATAATATGGCGCGATTAGCTGAAATGAAAATGATCGCATCTACAGTATTAAGTAAAAAAGTGGGTAAAGGAATATCGCGTCTGCGATTGATCTGTACCTTTCGTATTTTTTAAAATAATAAGGAAACAATAGTATACAATGTAAAGTAATTGACATCCAAAAAATGATCAGTTGGGCGAAGAGAAATTGAGTATCGGAATGATAAAAAATTACCCCGGTTCCTGTAATAAGATATAGAAGCCATATCAACTTTCTTATAATTTTGATTGAAGTTTTATCTCCCATTAGTGTGGTAAAAGAAATATGTAAATCAAGCTGATCAAGCTCTTTTTCATACCAGGAGAAGAGTAAAAGGTTGCATAGGGCAAGCAAAGAATATTGTGCAAAAAGTAGCCAGACCTGTGTAGAAGGGAGAGCATTACTGATATAAAGTGGGGCGAGAAATACCCCTATGCCGTACAAAATTGCAATCACAAATTCTTTAGGTAAAATATTTTGCACTTTCAGCCAACGGATGGATAAGAAATATAAACCCACAAAACTGAGTACAATGCTACCCCATAGAATCAGTTTTAATGGCAAGCTCACTAAAATGATCATGCTGAGTCCTGAGACAAATAAGGCAATATAACTTAAGGTTTTAAAATGTTTTTGGTGAAGCTGATGGCGAAAGGTATGTGCAGTGTGAGGTATTTTATGTGCATCTGAAAGGTGATCTACAGTATAAATAAGCCATACACATACAGCTAAGGCAAGTATGCTGATGATAGGCAACTCAACTTGCATGTAGTCCGCCAAAAATAAACTGCTTATAACAGCTCCAATAACGATATCCAGACTGAGCGCTCTGGCCAATCTAAACGCCTTACTTATCATTTAATAAATGTCTATCATTCCTTATAAACCATACGATCCTAGTTTACAAGTATGCAGTTTATGTTTTATTATAAGGGTGTAATTTATCTACTTCAATTAGTTTATACCAGTATGAATAATAGTAAGTATAACAACAAAAAAAGCCCTCATCGGGGCTTTTTAAATAGAATTTGTATTTCTAAAACTATACTAACTTTCTAATGCGTCTGCACCAGCTACAATTTCCAGAATTTCTTTGGTAATTGCAGCCTGTCTTGTGCGGTTATAAGTGAGCTTTAATTGTTTCAGTAACTCTCCTGCATTATCAGTTGCCTGGTCCATTGCTGTCATACGGGCTCCCTGCTCAGAGGCTGCAGACTCAAGATAAGCTTTATAAAACTGAATTTTTAAAGACTGAGGAATGAGTTCTTCCACAATGTATTCTTCAGAAGGTTCATATATGTAGTCAATGCCATTATCATTGGCATTTTCTTCTTTCTCTTCGGTAGAAGATTGTACTGGTAAAAACTGTTCGTTTGTAACGATTTGAGTCGCTACATTTTTAAATGTGTTATATACCAGGACTACTTTATCAACTTCCTTTTTTCTATACATCTCCATGACCGCTTCGGCAGCATTACGGACATTCTCAAATGTCTGCTCGCTGAAAAGATCAGCATACTCATCTATCATCTCTTGCCCTCTACGCTTATAATAATCACGACCTTTAGTACCTACTGTCATGATTTTCAGACGATTGTTCCGCTCGTAGGTGCTGTATTCATTGGAGATTAGCTGCCTGAGGTAGCGGAAAAGGCTTGTATTGAAAGCTCCACAAAGTCCCTTATCAGAAGTGAATACTACAAAAACGACGTTTTTAACTTCTCTGCTTATTGCGTATTCACTCACGTTTTCTTCACTCAAGTTAGACGAAACGTTGTTGAGGATTTTAGTAAGTTTTTCTGCATAGGGTCGCATCTGCAACAGGCGATCCTGTGCTTTACGCAACTTAGAGGCAGCTACCATTTTCATAGCTTTGGTAATCTGCTGCGTTGACTTTACAGAGGCTATTCGGCTTTTGACTGCTTTTAAGCTCGGCATGTTTTTTTAAGTGAATCTATGAAGCAGGGCTCGTATCATTACAGCCCTGCATTAATTTTTCTATTCCTGATAGTTAGGCGCTAATTCAGTAGCTACTTTCTTAAGCACATCGGTGATACTATCATCAAACTTGCCTGCAGCTAACGCATCTAATGTATCACGATGCTGAGCCTTCAACTGGTTGATATAGTCCGTTTCAAATGCCTTAACCTTGTCAATAGCTACTTTATCCATGTGCCCCTTAGTAGAAGCAAAGATAATAGCTACCTGCTCTTCTACTGAAAGAGGAGAAAACTGAGGTTGTTTAAGTATCTGCTGGTTTCTTCTTCCTCTGTCAATGGTCAACTGCGTTGCGGCATCAAGGTCAGAACCAAATTTAGCAAAAGCTTCCAACTCACGGAACTGGGCCTGATCTAGCTTAAGTGTACCGGCTACTTTTTTCATTGACTTGATCTGTGCCGAACCACCCACACGAGACACTGAGATACCAACGTTAATCGCAGGGCGCAAACCAGCGTTAAATAAACCGGTTTCCAGGAATATCTGCCCGTCAGTAATAGAGATCACATTGGTTGGGATATAAGCAGAAACGTCACCCGCCTGCGTTTCAATAATGGGAAGTGCTGTCAAAGAACCGCCACCTTTTACCAATGGCTTGATTGCCTCAGGAAGGTCATTCATCTGCTTCACAATCTCAGTGTTTGCATTGAGCTTAGCTGCTCTTTCCAAAAGACGAGAGTGAAGGTAGAATACATCCCCGGGGTATGCTTCACGTCCGGGAGGTCTGCGAAGCAAGAGAGAAACCTCACGGTAAGCGACAGCCTGCTTAGAAAGGTCATCATAAATTACTAAAGCAGGTCTTCCTGTATCACGGAAATACTCACCGATAACAGCACCTGTAAAAGGGGCAAAAAACTGCATAGGAGCAGGATCGGAGGCTGAAGCAGAAACTACAGTAGTGTAAGCCATAGCCCCATTCTTCTCAAGTGCGGAAACCACACCGGCAACAGTAGAAGCCTTCTGCCCGCAAGCTACATAGATACAGTATACAGGCTCTCCTTTGTCATAAAATTCTTTCTGGTTGATGATCGTATCCAGCGCTACAGCTGTCTTACCTGTCTGGCGGTCACCGATGATCAACTCACGTTGCCCTCTACCGATTGGAATCATTGAGTCAATAGCTTTGATTCCAGTTTGTAGCGGCTCATTTACTGGCTGACGGTAAATCACACCAGGGGCTCTTCTTTCTATGGGAAGTTCATATACCTCTCCCTGAACGGGCCCTTTACCATCTATAGGCTCTCCCAAGGTGTTAACCACACGGCCGGCAAGGCCATCACCCACTTTAATTGAGGCAATTCGCTTGGTACGCTTAACAGTATCACCCTCTTTGATATCTCCTTGCTCGCCCAAAAGTACTGCCCCTACATTATCTTCCTCAAGGTTAAGTACCAGGGCGTTTAGGCCATTCTCAAATTCCAAAAGCTCACCAGATTGTGCTTTGGTGAGACCATAGATACGTGCAACACCGTCACCTACCTGCAGCACAGTACCTACTTCTTCAAGTTCAGCTTCTGTTTTGAAGTTAGAAAGCTGTTCTCTTAATATTGCTGAAACCTCATCAGGTCTTACTTCTGCCATTATATATCAGGTTTTAGATTAATGTAAAATTCAGTTTAGATTGCTTTTACGTAGCTATCGTCCGAAAATTCGTACGATAAAGTTTTAAGTTTAGCTATTATGGAGTTATCCATTTGCTGATCACCTATTTTCAATACATAGCCTCCGATGATAGAAGGATCTACCTTTTCTTCCAACTCTATTTTCTTCCCTGTTTGAGTAGCAACCAGCTCTATAAATTTCTTTTTCAAAGTATCAGTAAGAGGCATTGGAGTGGTTACTGTTGCTTTCACGATACCCTGATGCTGTCGGTACTGAATTTCAAAAGACTCAGCTATCGCTGGTAGATAGCTTTCCCTGTTTTTACGAGTAATAATATCAAAGAGCGCCAGTGTTGCTGGATTAAATTTATCTTTGAAAAGTGCGTAAAGTACAGCTTTCTTCTTTTCGTGAGTGATAATAGGGTTTCTAAGCATCAAAACAAAATCACGATTGGACTTACTGGTTTCCATAAAGAAAACCATATCCTGATAGACTTCTTTTAATATTTTCTTTTCTACCGCCAGATCAATAAGTGATTTTGCATAGCGGGATGCTACTCTTGTATTAACCATGTATGAAAGTCCGGTTTATCTTAGCTAAACAAATATGTTAATTAACATTTAAGTCATTAACCAGTTTGGAAATGTATTCTTTTTGTGCTTTGTCGTCACTAAGTTTTTCACGTAATATTTTTTCAGCAATCTGTACTGAGAGCTGAGCTACCTGATCTTTTACTTCAGCAAGAGCAGCGTTTTTCTGCGTTTCAATAGATGCCTTAGCATCAGCGATGATACGAGCTCCATCTTTAGATGCCTGTTCTTTGGCTTCTTCTCTGAGCTTGTTAGCCGCTGCCGTTGCATCTTTCAATATATTATCCCTCTCTTTCCTTGCTTCAGCCAGTAGTTTCTCGTTATCAGCCTTCAACTCCGCCATTGCGTTCCTTGCTTTTTCAGCAGAAAGTAATGACTCATTAATACTGTTTTCACGCTCATTCAAACCGTTAATGATAGGTTTCCAAGCGAATTTTGAAAGCACAAAAAGTACGACCAGGAAGATAAGGATCTGCCAGACTATCAGTCCAAAATCTGGAGTTAATAAATCCATTTCAGCTTATATTATATAGTGAATAGTTATGATTTGTTTCATCAAAGAACCGGCTCAGGGCCGAATGCCAAGAGCCGGTTTTTTTTTGTTTACATTACGCAGTTGCTATGATTAGACAGATAATTACTCCAAAGAGAGCAACACCTTCAATCAGTGCAGCTACAATAATCATAGCTGTCTGAATACGTCCGCTAGCCTCAGGCTGGCGAGCGATGGCTTCCATAGCAGAACCACCAATTTTTCCGATACCAAGACCAGCGCCTAACGCAACTACTCCGGCACCAAGACCTGCTCCCATGGTTCCTAATCCGGAAACCGCTTCGGTAGCAGCTTGTAATAATAAAGCTAACAACATAAGAGTTTAACTATTTATATGAATGAAACAAATGAAAGCTAATTTATACCATTGCAGAGTCTGACTGCAAAGGTGCGTGGCCATTTTCACTTTCCAGGGCTTTACCCTCTTCGTGGTGATGCTCTTCTACAGCCCCTCCAAAATAAATAGCGGAGAGGAGAGTAAAGACAAAAGCTTGCAGGAAAGCAACCAGCAATTCAAGAAAGTTCATCACTGCAGCAAACAGTACACTTACCGGACCTACAGCGATGCTTTCAAAAATGAAGATTAATCCAATGATACTAAGAATAATGATGTGACCAGCTGTGATGTTGGCAAAGAGCCTCACCATTAAAGAAAAAGGCTTTGTGAACAAACCGATTATTTCAACCGGAATCATAATAGGAAGAAGCCACCAGGGAACGCCGGGGGTGTTAAATACGTGCTTCCAATAATTTTTATTACCACTAAACTGGGTAATGATAAATGTGAATGTAGCAAGCGTAAGTGTAATTGAGATATTACCGGTGACGTTTGCAGCGCCGGGTAGCAATCCTAATAAATTATTTACCAGTATAAAAAAGAAAACAGTAAGTAAGTAAGGCATGAATCTTTGGTACTTATGCTCTCCAATGGCTGGAATCGCAACTTCATCTCTGATAAATATGACTACTGGTTCAAGAAATGCTTGAATGCCTTGTGGAGCTGCATCCGGTGCTTTCTTGTAACGAGAAGCTGCGGCAGGAAAGATAATCAGCATAACAATAACGCTGAGAATCATTGCTGCTACATTCTTGGTAAGAGAAAAATCGTAAAATTCTCGCCCCTCCAATGAGACCAGATGTGATCCATCATCTTCTAATGCATAACCTTTATAGGGTACATAGTTATGATCTTCGTTCAGAAAATTAGAAGACATAAAAACCTCAAGTCCTCTGTCATCTGAATAAAGAATCAGAGGCAAAGGCAGGGTAACATGAGTATGCCCTATGGTTGCAAAGTGCCAATCGTAAGAATTAGCGATGTGGTGAAAGATAAACTCAGTGGGTCCTTCAGTCTCTGGATCTGGCTCTACCTCCGCAGCATGTACTTTAATGAGCGGTATTGCACTGATTAGTAAAAATATGTAGCTGATTAAGAATAACTTACGGTAATTTTTGTTGCTTTTTATCCGCATTTTCTGCCCTCGTTTGAAAATTTGAGCGCAAGGTAGTTAATAAGGCATATATTTCAAAAATTAAAAATGCTAAATAAACAATTGAGAAATGTATGACAAAGTTAATCCTATCTGGTATCTCCTGAAGTAAGACAATTAAAATGATACCGATGCTTATAAGAAGGCGAAAAGTCATCGTACCCAGATATACCAGCGCAAACTTATCAGGTGCATGCTTTAAGCCCATACGGGTTATATAATGCGTAAAAAGCGTTAGGAGAAGAAAAAAAAGTATGATTAAGTATATGCCCTGATAAACGAGATTGGGAAATATCGTTTGGGCGAGGTAGGCGATAATGACTAGCACTAGTGCAAACAAAAATAGTGCAAACCAAGAACTCAGTTTCTTCGGCATTTACTCTTTGGGTAAGCTTCGGATGGTAAGGATTAGTGAACCAGAAAAAGCAATAAGGGCAAAGATAATCGTAAATAACGGAAAATCATTGCCCATTGTATCATCCAATTTCATGCCGCCCCATACTGCTAGGCCCATGACAGCAACCATTTGAAATGCCAAGCCTGAGTACTTAATATAAGACTTAAATTGATCTTGATTCTTTTTCTTTGGAGCTTGACTTGATGTCTTCTTCTGGTTCATCTTCTGGTTGGAATTCATCTGGTTCATCGTCAAAATTAATATCATTTACAGAGACGCCCATTCGACAAGACCCATTGAAAGTAGCTCCAGATTCTACAATGAGCTTATTGGTAACAATATCTCCATGGATCACAGCAGTCGGTCTTAAGATAAGTAGCTCTGAGATCTCTATTGAACCCTGGATCTCACCTGCTATTTCGGCATTCTGGGCCAATACTGTACCTTCTACATAAGAAGACTGGCCTAGTGCTATCTTTGATTTACAGGTCACATTTCCTTTGACATCACCTTCGATACGCATATTGCCTACTGTATTCAAGTCGCCTTGTACAGATGTGCCTTTGCCAATAATACTGCTAGAGTTACTAGCTTCTTCTGTCTTCACCTTCTCTTTTTGATTGTTGCTGAACATTGTCATGTAAATAAATTAAAATGATACAAACTCTTCAGGGTCTACAGGGTTTCCATTGTACCAAAGTTCAAAATGTAAGTGTGGTCCTGAGGTAAGCTCCCCTGTATTTCCAATAATAGCAATTACATCGCCTGCATTTATAAAATCTCCGGATTTTTTTAGTAAACTGGAGTTATGTTTATAAACGGAAATAACATTACTACGATGTTGTACCGTGATTACATAGCCAGCGTCCTGTGTCCAGGAGGCCAGAATCACTGTACCATCGGCTACTGATTTAATAGGTTCATTTTTCTTAGATACGATATCCACCCCATAATGCCCCTGTTTGGGATTGTAGGATGATGATATAATACCTGTAATCGGTGTAAAGAAAAATAACTCATCCAACTGACTGGATGCACTATTTGCATTTACGGTGAGCAGTTCCACGCCATCTTCTTCAAACTCTTGCCTGAACTGGGAATCTACATTTGAGATTTCATTACGACGTTCCGGACTGGCATTCACAACTCTATCACCAGAGTTATCTATATAAAATTGTTCATTATCAGTAATAGAGTCCCCACGCACCACCTGCTGAAAAGAGGTTATAAAGTGTTGTTTCTTCTGTACCTCCTGTTCTAGCGAATCTACTGCCATGGACAGCTCAATTAATTTTCTGTTAGACTCAGCTTGTGCATATCTTGGGTCAAACCACTGCTCTAGTAAGGTATTTACTAAAAATAAACTTCCAATCAGCATAATTATACTCACAGATACAATGAAAAGGGCTAACTTTGCGTAAGTAAATGTAAATGTCGTTTTCTCAGCAAAGTCTTCCTCATTCCGAACGATGAGTAGATATCTGGTTGTTAACCGATTTGAAAATGTTTTCCTTGACTTCAAAGTATTATAATTAAATTCCCCTACAGGACAAAAGTAAGCATTAAAAAATATTACACTAATTGAATAGCACGTGCTGCGATGCGTCAGTAGTGAGCTTTAATATAAATCTAAATATTAATCATTTGAAGGTAAAAGTTTTTTCCAAATATTACATTCTTTGGTGGGCTATATTACTTGGTGGATTATCCGCTTGTGCGCCTGAGAGAAGCGGAATGGTGGCAAGTGTATATCATAATACCACTTCCAGATATAATGCTTTGTTTTATGCCAATATGCGTATGGATGAAATTCAGGCGGCTATCTTGGAAAGCCAGGAAAACAACTTTAATGATATTTTGGAGATTTATCCCCAAGTAGACACTGCACTTATTAGTAGCTTAGATCAACAGATTGAAGACTGTTTAAAAAAGGCGTCTATTGCCATTGAGCGCCATCCTAACAGTCGCTGGGCAGATGATAGCTACATTCTGGTGGGTATGTGCCGAATGTATAAGCAGAATTATGAAGACGCAATCAAGACATTTAAATATGTGAATACTGAAAGTGAAGATGACGATGCCCGTCACCGTGCTTTGATTCACCTGATGCGTACATTTATAGAAGCACAGGAGCAAAATAACGCAATTGCGGTTTCGGATTACCTCAAGAAAGAAGATTTAAATGATGTTAATAAAGCAAAGCTTTTTCTTACCCGGGCACATCTGGCGCAACTTAATGAAAACTACAGTACGATGGTAGGTAACCTGCTTTTAGCAGCTCCTCTACTGGATAATGATGAAGGTAGAGCCCGTACGTATTTTATTATTGGACAACTTTATCAGGATTTAGGTTTTGATGCTCAGGCCTACCAAAACTATGAAGAAGTACTCAAAAGCAATCCTGAATATGAGTTGTATTTTTATGCTCGCTTAAATATGGCTCAGGTTTATGATCTTACCAAAGAGAATGATACCCGCAAGATCCGTAAGTATTTTAAGAAGCTGCTTAAAGACAAGAAGAATCTGGAATAC
Source organism: Catalinimonas alkaloidigena (assembly GCF_029504655.1). NCBI lineage: Bacteria > Pseudomonadati > Bacteroidota > Cytophagia > Cytophagales > Catalimonadaceae > Catalinimonas > Catalinimonas alkaloidigena. The sequence goes on along the minus strand of NZ_JAQFIL010000001.1, from coordinate 4,235,107 downwards.
AAGGATAAAATCTATTATGAGATGGCTTCTTTTGAGCAGAAGCAGGGCAATCTGGACGAAGCAATGGAATATTATAATGAATCGGTACAGGCCAGCATCAACAACAATCGTCAGAAAGCATATGCCTATCTTGCATTAGGGAGGATTTACTACAGCGATAAGAAAAATTACCAACAAGCCAAGCTGTATTATGACAGTACAATGACGGTATTGCCTCAGGATGAAGAAGAGTATGAGCAGATTGCTGAACGGCAGGAAGTACTGGATAATTTTGTCAAACACTTAACTACGATACAGGAACAGGACAGCCTTCTGGCTTTGTCTAAAATGGACTCACTTGAACTTGACACATATCTGGATCAACTCATTGAAGATGAAAACCGCCTTTTGGCTGAACAGGAACAAGAAAGCAAACGTCAAAACCGAAGTGTAAGAAATAACAGTTTTGAGCAGTTAAGCTCACCTTTCGCACGAGATGATGACCAAAATCAGGCTGCCAGCGGAGAAAACTGGTATTTTTATACCCCTTCCGCAATCAGCATCGGGCGCACTGAATTCGTTAGGCGCTGGGGTAACCGTGAACTGGAAGATAACTGGAGGAGGTCTGAAAAAACTATTGATGAAAATTTTGCCCAGGATAATGTGAATGCAATAGATGCTGCTGAAAATATCCCTAGCCAGGGGCCGGTGACTGAAAACACATCAGATAACAGGAAACAGCAGCTTTATGCGGACATTCCTTTCACCGAAGAAGCACAATTAGAGGCGCTGGTAAGTATTGAAGATGCTTACTATAATTTAGGTGGCATCTATAACTTTGACTTGGAAGAAAAACACAATGCCATAGAAACGTTTGAAACGATGCTGGCACGCTTTCCAGAAACGGAGTATGAGCCAGAAGTTTTATATGAATTGTATCTCTTGTACAAGGGGTTGGAAGATGAAGCTTATGTCAAGTACAAAAACCAAATACTTCAAAACCATCCTGAAAGTATTTATGCCAAGATCCTGGAAAATCCTAACTACCGGGAAGAAAGTAGCCTAGCTAGTGAAAAGATGAAAAAAATCTATAAATCAGCCTACGAGCTTTATGATGAAGGTAAGTACAAAGAAGCATTGCAGATGATTAATGCTAGCCTGAAGGAGTTTTCAGACAATGACTTTACCGATAACATGCAGTTTCTGAAGGTACTGATCACTGGAAAAACTGAGGATTTCTATCAATATCAGCTTGGGTTGCAAAATTTCCTTGAGGTGTTTCCTGAGAGTGATCTCTATACCTATGCGGAACAGTTACTGGAAAAGTCAAGGACCTTTAAAGAAGAAGAAGCAAAACGTAGAGGAGCCAATTACAGAGAAAGGTTTGACCGGCAGCATTCGTTTATAATTCTCTACAATAATGTCCAGAAAATTTCCACAGATTTGCCCAAAGCCATTAACGCATTTAACAGCCAAAAATTCGCAGATAAAAATCTAACTGTAGCGAACCTGATGCTGGAAGGCGGTAAAGTAATGATTATTGTAGAAAAATTTGATGATATAGAAAGTGCAAGAGCCTACTTTGAGGAAATTAGTGGAGAGGAAAACCCTGTCCTGCAGTTGTCAGCTGAGCAAAGGAACGAAGTAGGAGAAAGCTTTGTCATAACGGAGGACAATCTGAACATTTTATTGCAGACACAGGATGTGGATGAATATCTGCGTTTTTTCGAAAAGCATTACATGTAATTTTGAGGTCTATTTTTTTGGATTCAATTTTGTCTGATTTTTGTTTCAAAGAGGATTAATAGTATTTACCTGATTTACTGTCAAACAGCTCAAAACCACAATGTCTGATACAACGAGCAAGCAACAAGGCCAGAAAAAAGGCCATAGTAATCTTTACAAATGGATTGTAAGGGGAGTATGGATAGCTTTTATAGCTTTTTTAATAGGGTTCCCCCTTTATATTTACACGGTGAGTGTGGATTTTTTAGGCTTATATGGCGGGCTACCCAGCCTTGAAGCCCTTGAAAACCCCAAAAGCGACCTTTCGTCTGAACTTTATTCTGCCGACAATATCCTGCTGGGTAAATACTACCGGGAAAACCGTAGTCCAGTTACCTATGAAGAGTTGTCGCCCAATCTAGTAAATGCTTTGGTCGCAACTGAGGATATACGCTTTTCCGAACATAGCGGAATAGATTTAATCGGTTTGGCACGTGTTGGGTGGGGGGTGTTTAAAAATGTGGTTACCTTTGGCGCCAGTGGGTTGGAAGGGGGGGGGAGTACCCTTTCTCAACAAACTGCGAAAAATCTCTACAAAACGAGAACCGGTGAGAACGAGGGGCCGCTTATGCAGATTCCCGGTTTACGAATACTTATAGTTAAGACAAAAGAGTGGCTGGTAGCTGTAAAACTGGAGAAATATTACACTAAAAAAGAAATTTTGGCTATGTATCTCAATACTGCTAATTTCAGCAGTAACTCATATGGTATCAAGGTGGCCGCCAAAACCTTTTTTAATAAGCACCCTCACGATCTCACCATAGAAGAATCTGCCACCATTGTAGGTATGCTTAAAGCTTCCACCTATTATAATCCTGCCAGAAACCCTGAAAACTCCAAGGGTAGAAGAAATGTAGTGATTGGCCAGATGTATAAAAACGACTTTATCTCCGAGCAGCAATACGATTCGCTTACCTCTTTACCAATTGTTCTGGATTTTAAAGTAGACAGCCATAATGAGGGTTTAGCTACGTATTTTCGTACTGTAGTACAAAACTGGTTGCTAAGGTGGGCAAGAGAGCATGGCTATGACCTGTTTGAAGACGGATTAAGGATATACACTACTATTGATAGCAGAATGCAGGAGCATGCTGAGAATGCTGTAAAAGCACATATGCAGTATCAGCAGGAACTGTTCAGAGATCATTGGAAAGGAAGAGGAGAACCTTGGCGTGATGAGGAAGGTGAAGTGCTGAAAGGCTTTATTCCTATGTTGGCAAAGCGTTCTGAACGTTATCAAAGTTTAGAAAAGACATATGGGAAAGGTAATGACTCCATTGATGTGGTTATGAATACACCAGTGGAAATGACATTATTCAGCTGGGAGGCCGAAAATAATGAGATAGACACCCTAATGAGCCCTATTGACTCTATCAAATATATGCAGAGCTTTCTGCATTCCGGCTTTATGTCCATGGACCCTCATAACGGACATATCAAAGCCTGGGTAGGAGGGATTAATCATAAGTATTTTAAATATGACCATGTAATGCAGGGAAAAAGACAGCCTGGTTCTACTTTTAAGCCATTTGTCTACGCAGCCGCCATTGATAACGGATACTCACCCTGTTATGAGGTAGTGGATGCTCCGGTTACATTCTCAGTATATACAGATGGCGAAGAGGATACCTGGACGCCTCAGAATGCCACAGGAGGCTATTCAGGAGACCGTATGACGATTCGGCAGGCAATGGCTCAGTCTAAAAACTCTATTACTGCTTTCGTGATGAAGCGCATAGGGCCTGAAACCGTAGTAGAATATGCTAAACGATTAGGGATTAATAGCAATATTGAGGCTGTTCCTGCACTTTCATTAGGAGGTGGAGGAGATGTTTCAGTATACGAAATGGTAGGTGCTTACAGTACTTTTGTCAATCATGGTACCTGGACTGAACCCGTGTTTATTACACGAATTGAAGATAAAGAGGGAAATACCGTGTATGAAAACCCGGTAAATACACGTGAGGCATTGAGTGAAGAAACCGCCTACTTAATGTTATATATGTTAAGAGGTGCTACCGAAGAGGAAGGAGGCACAGGTCAGGGGATAGCCAGAGAAATAAGAGAAGGAAATGAAGTAGGAGCCAAGACAGGTACTACACAAAACTATTCAGATGGGTGGTTTATGGGTGTCACAAAAGACCTGGTATCAGGTGTTTGGGTAGGTGGTGATAGCCGAAGTGTCCATTTTAGTACACTGGCGCTAGGCCAGGGCGCGCGCATGGCAATGCCTATATGGGTAGAATATATGAAAAGCGTGTATGCAGATGAAAGGCTTGATTATGAAAAAGGACCATTTGAAAGACCCGCAGGAGGTATTTCTATTGAAATAGATTGTGATAAATACAAATCAGACATATTCGGTGAGGAGCCTGATTCACTCATGGTAGATGAGCCGGTAGAGCAACTGGATGAAGAGAGTATTTTCTAAACAGTTTTATTCTGAAAATATATAGAAACCACCCTAAAAAGGTGGTTTTTTTGTATAGAAAAAGGGAAGCTATACTGATTTTTTGGGTAAATTATTATTAATTACATCTGCAAAAAATATAAGTACAAAGTAATAATAGAGTTTGCGCTTTGCCGTAAACTTGTTTCTCTAACGCAAATGTATTGTTGTGCAAGAAACCAACACCGAAGATCAACTATTCGTAGATCAAATTAAGTCGGGTGACGAAGAGAGTGTCGTTGCCATATATCAGGCTCATCGCAACGGCTTCATACAATGGGCACAGTCTACTTATCATGCAGATGAACCTACAGCTGCAGATGTATTTCAGGATGCTGTGATCTGTTTACATCATAACATCACCTGCGGTAAGCTGGAGACGCTGACCAGTTCACTGAAGACCTATTTATACGCAATTGGAAAAAATATTCTGCGCAAAAAGCTTCAAAAGGAATCAGTGCTGGACAAAGATGAAAACTGGATGATTGAAAATCTGTATGTGGAACCTCTGGATAATTTTGCTACCAATGACAGGCAGCGCTTTGTGGCAAATTTGATGGAGACGATAGGTGAGCCTTGTAAGACGATTCTCAAATTGTTCTACTTTAAAGGATTTAGTATGGGGGCTATAGCCCAGGCTATGGATTACAAGAATGAAAATGTAGCTAAAACACAAAAGCTACGGTGCCTTACTACCCTGAAACACAAGTTGAGAAATCAGTACAGTGGAGATGAATTTTATGGAGACTAAGAAAATGAGTGAAACCAAGGGAAACCATAGAGACCAGATTGACCGCTATGTAAATGAAGAAATGAATGAAGGTGAGCGCCTTGAGTTTGAACAGCGAATGCGAGAGCATGCGGAGTTAGCACAGGCGGTACATATGCATAGAGACGTATTACAAGGTATTGAAATTTATTTTTTGAAGCAGCTCAAAGAGCAGTTGATGCTTTCTGATCAACCTAAAAAATCTAGCTTACCGCTGTGGGCGATTATTCTGATAGGCCTTGTCACCGCAGGTGGACTGATAACGTTGATGTTTTACCTGAATGTTTTTTGAGGATCACTGAAATTACGATTCTCATTGTCACCTAGCTGACAGTAAAACAATATTAGCTGCTAATATATTTATTTATGTTCTACTGGTAAAGTAACGTTTTTGACTAGCCTTATACACTATCATCCCTTATAAAATTCATTATGTGAATGGTCAATAATTGCACAAATTCCTGGCAAAGGCTAATCCTGCGTATCTTGGCTGATTGGTAAACATAGGGTTACTCACGAATGAATAAGATGAGCCAAACCATTAAAGGTTGATGTCAATCTATGATAGCACAGTCTGGTGGGCCAGATCATTAGATTTTATCTATTTAATTTAAGTTGTGGATAATGTTTTGTTAAAAGTAAAAGCAAATAGGAACAGAACGACCTTGAGCAAGAACCCCTGTGGGGTAACTGCATGGATTTTTCCGGGAAAGCGAGCAGTAACTTGGCTGAAGCAGGTTTCAATACGCTTTCTGTAATGCTTTTTTAAAAAACGCATAGCTGCGTTATCCTGCCTTTTTGAGTTAGATTTTCGCTCTACCAATAGGCGCACCTGATCGCATTCTTCATAAAGGTCTTCCAACTCATAATGCGTATAAGCACTGTCAGCATAAAGTTCACTACCTTGAGGTAAGTATAGGGACATAGCTTGTAAAGCTGTATTGTCGTGAATAGAACCAGCCGTGATCAAATAATCCACTGGTATACCATCGGCGGTGGTAACTACCTGTACCTTAAAACCATAGAAATACTGTCGTTTGGAGGCATTGTATCCCCGATAAGATTCATGTTTTAGTAGCTTGCACCTCCCAATACGAATGTTTTTACAAACAGCTACTGGGAACGAATCTATTAAGTAGCGACTTGCAGTGTTGAGTTGCTTGAGACTCTCCCCCAATGCTAAAAAGATCCTGATTAAAGTATTTGATAGGCGATGCAGATGGCGATTAAAGTTAGACTTGTCTATTTTGGCCATCCCATGATGTTGCTGCATGTATTGACAAGTAGTGTGCTGGTTGCCATAAAAGTACTGGGCTGAGAGCAGGGCAGTAGTTAATATCTCCGCATCACTTACTTTGCGACGAATGTCTATGTGGGGTTGGCTGATTTTTAAATAATCGTCCATAAAACAATATATTGCAATAGTATAGTCTGTCATGTAATTGTTAGGTAAAGTGTGGTAACTTCACTTTAACAATCTTTTGGCAGACTATGCTTCATTTAACCTTTTAATTCGCAACTTGAGTTATTTAAGCGTAGCTAGATGGAAAAGTAAAATATAGTGTTCGTAAAAAGGATATTGCGCCGGAACCAGCAGTAGTCAGAATACTTGATGAAAAACGTCAAATCAAGCAAGGCTTGCTTCATAGTATACTTAATACTTAAGGATATCAGGTTAAAAGATGGGGCTAATCATATTGATAACGGTATTTTCCGTGAGCTGTAATATTATAGGCTAAATGGCTGCACACCATATATAGAATTGTGACATCTCTTCCATCACTAAACCTTCCGGCTTTTTTCAATGTTGCAACATCACAATCTCGATTTCAAAACTCATGTGCACATTAACCTATTTGCCTACTTCAGAAGGCTTTCTTTTTACATCTAACCGAGATGAAAGTACTGCTCGCGAAAAGGCAGTTTTTCCTTCATCAAGTCATAGCAAAAGTGGAAAACTTTTGATGCCCCTAGACCCAGAGGGGGGAGGAACCTGGATACTGACAGCTGAGAATGGTGAAGCAGCGTGCCTCTTAAATGGTGCATTTGTAAATCATACACGTAAGCCTCCTTATCGCAAAAGCAGAGGGAGAGTCATCGTAGAATCTTTTGATTTTGAACATGTATCTGAATTTTTGGATACATATGAATTTGATAATATTGAGCCTTTCACTTTGATAAAAGTCGTGAGTACATCTGAAGGTAGAGCACTGCACGACATTCGTTGGGATGGTCATAGGCTTCAGCATAGCCTGTCAGACAGTTCACAAGCTCATATCTGGTCATCAGTAACCTTATATGATGAACAAATGCGCGCTAAAAGAGAGCAGTGGTTTGTGGAGTGGCTGGCCTCAGGAAATGAATTTACCGCACAAAATATACAGGATTTTCACCTGCACGGAGGAGAAGGAGATTCCACTGTGGATTTCAAAATGACTAGAAGTGGAGGGTTGCAGACGATCAGCCTTACCTGCATGGACATCCGTGCTAATGAAGCACAAGTTGAATATAATAATCTGCTATTCAACCAAAAAGCATCGGAAACGCTAAAGCTGAAAAGTTTTGTGGGTAGAACTTGAATGGGAAGATACAGCAAAATCATTGATTTTAATGGAGCCGATGCTGAACCTGCCTATAGATACAATCCTGAGATGTAGCTTTGGCATTGGCCGTATCAGCAAGGTGTGGCTAATCAAGAGAGAATAGCAGGGTACATGATTCGCTCAACGCCTGCAAAAATTAGTCATGCATCAAGAATTGAGAAATTCATGATTTAATAATTCAAGAAATCAAAGACTACCTACTGGTAATATCAGTAAAAGTTAATTATTTTGAAGTAATATTCGTCTCTACATACCTAAACTTTGGTTGATATGCTGCGTCACATAAGCTTTTTTATATTCTTTATCATTTCCACTGTTGCATGCCAACCATCGGAACAGGATACACATGTTGCTTCTCCTCAATCAGATACGCTTGCTTTAGGAAAAATTAGTTTTGAAGTGGAGGGTAGCGAAGAAGCCATGCCCCATTTTATGCGTGGCGTAGCAGCCTTGCATAATTTCTGGTATCCGGAAGCCTTGGAAGCTTTTCAGAAAGCCAGGGAAGTAGATCCTGACTTTGCCATGGCCCACTGGGGCGAAGCCATGAGCCATAACCGTACTTTCTGGCAAAACCAGGACAAAGCTGCCGCTCTGGAAGTGTTAAATCAACTTGCCCCTTCTTCCGAAGAAAGACTAGCTTTAGCTTCTTCAGAAAAAGAAAAAATGTATTTGCAGTCATTGGACATACTGTATGGAGAAGAAGGAGATAAACTCACCAGAGATCGTGCTTACATGCAATTTATGAAGCAGTTCTATGACAAATATCCTGACGATCATGAGGTTGCTTCCTTTTATGCGCTTTCGCTGTTAGGAGTTTTGAGAAACAATCAGGGAGGTGAGAAAGAACGTATGCAGGCTGCAGCGGTAGTTCAAAAAATACTGGCAGAAAATGAACAGCATCCGGGTGCGGTACATTATCTGATACATGCTCTGGATGATCCTTTGCATGCACCTATGGCACTTGAGGCTGCTTACACCTATGCCAGGATTGCCCCTGAGTCCAATCACGCCTTGCACATGCCCTCCCATATTTTTGTGCAACTGGGCTTGTGGGATGAGGTGATCAATTCTAATATTGATGCCTTCGCAGCATCTCAGAAGTGGGTAGAAAGAAAAGAGCTGACCATCGCCGACTGGGATTATCACAGCCTTGCCTGGATGTCTTATGGTTATGAGCAGAGTGGACAGTTTGAAAAGTCTCAACAGAACCTGCAGAAGATCAAAGATGCCATGAATGAAGTGGAAAGTGGTGCCGCGGATTATTATATGCCTCTCATGCAGGCGAATTACATCATTAATTCAGAAAAGTGGAAAGTCCTTCCTGCGCCTGAAATTGAAGATCGTGGGGGTAGAGGCTTGTATGTGCGTTGCAGCCAGATGTTAGCTTCCGGACTTAGTGCAGTGCATTTGAAAGAATGGCAGGCTGCAGATGAAGCATTGCAACATATGGATAAGGTCAAGAAAAGGCTTCAGAAAAAAGAAGATGCTTATCATGTTAAGCTTTGCGAAATCAATGAAAAAGCGCTGAACGGCTACCTTAAGTTTGCTCAGGGCAATACGGCAGCTAGCCAAAAGCTGTTTGAAGAAGGAATGGCACTGGAAGAGAGCATGAACCCTCCAACAGGTCCTCCCGATGTGGTTAAGCCGATTCATGAGCTTTATGGAGAAGTTTTACTGGCAATGGGCGAAGCGGACAAAGCCATGGAAAGTTTTGGAATCGCATTAGAACGCACTCCTAAGCGAAGCGCTTCAGTATTAGGAATGGCAAGAGCAGCCGAAATGATGAACGATCGTGCTACCGCATATCAGTATTATCAGCAGTTTCTGGAAAACTGGAAAAATGCGGATCCTAATCAGGCAGAAATCCCTGAAGCAGAACAGTACCTTGCCCTTAATCCCGACCAGGAAGATAAAGCGTCGGTCTATCTGCCTACACCTGTACAGGCACCCTTGGATCAGCGCTTATCTATTAACCAATGCCTGCCCACCGGCATGAAGCTCAACTGAGTCTGAAACATTTTTTGGATTGCCTCGCTTTTTATGTTGAATGAACTATTTTTCAACCTAAATTGAAGAGGTATGAAAAAATTACTATGGACCTGCTTGATTATGGTCTCTGCATTGGCATGTACTCCTGCAAGTCAGAATACTGAGGATAGCGAAAATGACGATAACCGTGACTATATGATGGATGATGATATGATGGAAGAAGAAGAGACCGAAAATGATAGTCTCAAAAACAGAGACATGCTCTCCCGGATTCACATTTTACATTAACAGCCTAACAATTTTTATGGTTACTGCTTTTACAAAATATGACTGAAACCAGCAATTATATTTCTGAAGAACATCATGAGCGTGCTCATTTGACCCTTGATGAGCATAACCAACCTAAGCTGCATTTTGAAAAGTTTTGCCTGGAGGCAGTTACTATTGTACGAAGTATCAATGGTGGGGAGTGGAAGACTCTGGCAAAAAATGTGCGCTCTCCTTATATTGATCAGACAGCTTTTCAGGCAAATACACATGTCAAATACCGCATCCACTTTGGACGCCATGAGGAAGAGGCTTTTGAGCTGAACATAAGTTTTTCTTCATAGAAACTCTCTAAAATACCTGCTTCTTTAATTTTTCTGCTTTACTTACCTTACTTTAGAAAAATCAAAGGTAAGCGTAAAAAAAAATTAAGTCAGTATCAGTAAGTATGAAGCAGTATTTGCAATGGCTATGGCCATTCCTTTTCGTAATTGCATGTCAGCAAAAAGTAGAACCTTTACATATTGAAGCATCTCAAACCTCCAAACCCTGGACCTACTGGTGGTGGATGGGTAGTGCTGCTACCAAAGCAGACATTACGGATCAGTTGGTAGACTTTCAGCAGGCAGGAATGGGAGGTGTGCACATTATTCCTATCTATGGCGTGAAGGGTGAAGAAGATAATTTCCTTCCTTATTTGAGTGAGGAATGGCTAATAGCAGTAAAGCATACAATCCAGACTGCGGATTCTCTGGGAATGGGAGTAGACCTTACGCTGGGAACCGGCTGGCCATTTGGAGGACCTCAGGTCAGTGAAGCCAATGCAGCCAAACGGGCCGAAATTATTACCTATGACTTCCCCCAAACGAATCGGATTTCATTTCGGACAGATACGATACTTACTGCGCATAAGCTAAGAGGTATTGAAACAGTAATGGCCATCAATGAAACAGGGGAGCAAATTGTGATAAGTAACATTGAAGAAGATGTAGTCATTCAGCAAGTGCCTGAAGGGAACTGGAGGCTATTGTTATTAGGTACATCTATCACCGGACAGCAGGTGAAGCGCGCAGCGCCCGGTGGTGAAGGCCTGGTAATGGACTATTTTGATTCTACAGCCGTAAGTGCCTATCTGCAACACCATGAGTCTTTATTATCAGATCTGATTTCAAGCACTCCGCCGCGTTCTTTCTACCACGATTCCTACGAAGTGTACGGTGCCAACTGGTCTACTGACTTTCCTGAGAAATTTGAGAGGTTAAGAGGCTATTCGCTGATTGAAGCACTGCCCATCCTGGAGGATACTGTGCATCAGCAGCATGGCAGAGTGCTGCACGATGTACGGCAAACCATATCAGACCTGCTATTTGAAAACTTTACCAGCCTCTGGACCTCCTGGAGCGATGAGAGAGGCAGGCTTACCCGCAATCAGGCCCATGGTTCGCCGGGCAACATACTGGATTTGTACGGACTGTCTAGCGTTCCTGAAACTGAATCCTTCGGTACCAGTAAGTTTAATATTCCCGGACTCAGGATAGATGAAGATTTTGAAGAAGAACGCTTTGGTAAGCCCAGCCCTTTGATGATGAAGTTTGCTTCTTCACCCGCTCATCTGATGGGCAAGCCCTGGGTAAGTTCAGAGACTGCCACCTGGCTGGGAAATCATTTCAAAGTATCGCTTTCGCAGGTCAAACCACAGATAGATGAGCTGTTTACGGCAGGCATCAACCATGTTTTCTTTCATGGCATGGCTTATTCGCCAGAAAGCGCGGGCTTTCCCGGCTGGCTGTTTTATGCTTCTACCAATTTTGGCCGTAGCTCCCACTTTTGGGACGAGCTTCCTCAACTTACCAGCTATATCAGCAATTGTCAGCGTTATCTGCAGCATACTTCACCTGATAACGATATTCTGCTGTACTTCCCCATACATGATCTCTGGACCAAGAAGGAAGGAAACTGGCTGCTGCAACTGGATGTCCACCACTATGAAGAATGGTTTTCAGCCTCAGCGGTAGGAAAGCTGGCAGAACGGCTTTATAGCGATGGATATACTTTTGATTACCTTACTGATCGTCAGTTAGCCGGCTTACGCCAGGAGGAGGGAGGGGTAAAATTGCAGGAAGGTGGGGCAGAATATCAAACTATCCTTGTGCCTCCAACCGATTATATGCCACTGGAAAGTGTGCATAAGCTACATGAACTGGCAGCAAGCGGAGTGCCGGTCATTTTCATGGAAAAACTGCCTTCCTATGTAGCGGGCTACCACAAATATGATCAGCAGGAAAATAGTTTAGCTCAGCTCAATGAGCAATTACAGCAAAATACCCGTGTACAATTGCTGGATGGTCATGAAGCATTTTCAGATTTACCTTTCTTAAGACCGGAAAGTATGAAACAACAGGGGCTTAGCTTCATTCGCAAACAGCATGAGCAGGGCTACCTGTATTTTATCTCTAATCTGAGCAGTGAATTTACCGAAGGTCCCATTCGTTTAGCTGTTGAGAGCGAGGCCGTAGAAATCTTTGACCCGAATAGTGGTGAGAGGGGAAAAGCTGATCATACCGTGGTAGATGGGCAGACACAAATCTATCTTCAGCTTCCTCCCGGGGCATCATGTATGTTGTTTACCTATGATCTGCCGCTGAGCAGCGAAGCGATCTATCCCTATAAAGCAGAAAAGGGAACACTAGACTTGCCGAATGAGTGGGAGCTTAAGTTTATCTCCGGTAACACGGAAGTGCTCAATCAAAAGGTATTTAATTTTGACACTTTAACCTCCTGGACCAGCTTGCCAGACAGCAGTTTACAGTATTTCAGTGGAAAAGCCCGTTATACGCTTAATTTCTCCCTGTCGCCTGAGCAAGATTCCGTGGATGCTTATCTTTTGCAGTTTGCCGACCTACGTGAAAGCGCTCAGGTGATCCTCAACGGAGAAGAAGTGGGTACAGTCTGGACGCTCCCGTATCAAATTATCCTGCCGAAGGATCATATGAAGGAGGATAATACGTTGGAACTGATCGTGCAAAACCTTTCTGCTAACAGAATGAGAGATATTGACCGCAGGGGAGTGGAATGGAAAAAGTTTTATGACATAAACATAGTAGATATTACGTACCGTCCCTTTGATGCATCGGCCTGGGAACCCGTAAAATCAGGTATTATCGGTCCTGTGAGCCTGCAAAAAATTCAGTACTTTCATTAACAAGCTCTTAATATTCATAGATTATCATAAACAATCTTTCATAGAAATGAGGTTTTAGTCTAATACTCTTTCGTGTTGGTCTAGTATGCCTTAGAAAATACGGGAATAAGTTTATTTCGTTCGTTCAAAGTAATAGTAATAGCTAGCGAAACCTTATTAAAACCTTTATTTCTGACATGCTAAAAAACTTACTCTCATTGTTCCTCTGTCTATTAAGTTCCCAACTAGTATTAGCCCAGGGAAGTGTTAGCGGACAGGTATTAGATGCAGAATCCGGAACTCCCCTGGAGTTTACTACCGTGAGTCTTTTGCAGGGTGCCGATTCCACCCTGATCACCGGAGGATATACCGACAGTGAAGGAAAATTCACAATAGAGGCCAAGCCAGGCCTTTATATGATCAAGCTACAATTTGTGTCTTACGATCCTAAGGTGGTCAGTGACGTACAGATAGGAAACAGCAACAAAAATATGGGTGCCATCTCACTTGCTGAGAATACCTCCACCCTTGCTGAGGTGGTAGTAGAAGGAAAAAGAGAACAGATGGAACTGGAACTGGATAAGAGAGTCTTTAATGTCGCTCAGGACCTGAGCAATACCGGTCGTAATGCTTCCGAAATATTAGATAATCTCCCTTCGGTCACGGTAGATGTAGAGGGAAATGTAAGCTTAAGAGGTAGTGGTAATGTGAGAATTCTGGTAGATGGCAAACCTTCCGGCCTTATCGGCATCGGCAATACTGATGGATTACGTACCCTAAACGGTGATGTGATTGAAAGAGTAGAAGTAGTGACTAACCCTTCGGCCCGCTATGATGCTGAAGGTTCTGCCGGCATCATCAATATTGTGCTGAAAAAGAAAAAGAAGGCTGGGCTTAATGGTTCCTTTACTGCGAACGTAGGTACTCCCGAAAACTATGGCGCTTCAGTAAACTTGAACTATCGCCAGAGCAAAATGAACTTCTTTGTTAACTACGGGGTCAACTATCGTCGTACACCGGGGATGGGTAGCTCCTATCAGGAATTTAACGGAGCTGATACTTCTTATATTACCCGCCGGGAGAACGACCGTTTGCGGGGAGGTATATCCAGCAATATCAGATTAGGTACGGACTTCATCTTTAACGAATACAATACCCTTACTGCCTCCGCGCTATACAATGTATCGGATCAGGATAACAATACCGATACCTGGTACCGTGATTTTACCACAGACAATGACCTTATTCAGCGTACGCTGCGTACCGACCGAGAGCATGAAGATGAGGAAAACCAGGAGTATGAACTGTATTATAAACGTACTTACAAGAAAAAGGGGAGAGAATTTACCGCCAATGTACAATTCAGGCAAAGTGCAGAGATAGAAGATGCCGATCAGAACGAATTTGAAGGTTTTGAAGAGATGTACCCTACTTTGGTGCAGCGTTCGCTCAACGATGAGAACGAACGACAGTGGCTGATACAGGCAGATTACGTATATCCTTTCCTGGAAAACGCGAAATTTGAAACCGGAGTGCGTAATACGCTGCGCCAGATAGATAATGAATACATTGTAGAGGAGCAGGAGGAGTCTGGCGACTGGGTTAACCTACCGGGCTTTACCAATACCTTCAATTATGATGAGAATATTTATGCAGCTTATGCTATTCTGAGCAACAAAACTGGTAAATGGTCTTATCAGGGAGGTTTACGGGCTGAGGCTACCGATATTACCACTCATTTGATACAAACTGATGAGAAAAATGATAAGGATTATATCAATCTGTTCCCCAGCGCTTTTCTGACCTACTCCTTGAGTAAAACAAACTCTCTTCAGGCAAGCTATAGTCGCAGAATCAATCGTCCGCGCTTCAGAGAATTGAACCCTTTCTCCAGCTTTACAGATGCACGTAATATTCGTACAGGTAATCCTGATCTGGACCCCGAGTTTACCGATAGCTATGAGCTGGGTTATCTTTATAACTATGCTACCGGTAATATCTATTTTGGTGCCTACTACCGTTTTACTGACGATGTGGTAGAGCGAGTACGATGGACAGAAACAGTAGATAGCGTGGTGATCACATTTACGCGTCCTGAAAACCTGAGCACACAAAACGCTTATGGCTTTGAACTCAACGGTTCCAAAGATTTATTCTCCTGGTGGAATGTGAATGCGAACTTTAACTTCTACCGTTCTATCACCGAAGGTGAGTTTGATGGTCTGGAGCTTTTTGCTGATACGTATTCCGCCAGTGGACGTTTTACTTCCAAATGGGAAGTGCCCAAATTATTTGATGTGCAGTTCAGCGGTTTCTACCGTGCTCCTGAAGTTACTACGCAGGGACGAAGAAAAGCTTATTATTCTTTAGATCTAGGTGCTACCAAAGATGTATTCCAAAAGAAAGGTACGCTTTCACTTAGTGTAAGAGATATTTTGAACAGCAGGAAATTCAGATACGAGACGATTACCGAAACACTATACGAAGAGGCTGAGTTTCAGCGGGCTCAGCGTCAGCTCACTTTATCATTTACCTATCGTCTCAATGATATTAACAACCGCATGCGTGGTGGAAGAGGTGGCGGCGGCTACGATGGGGGGAATGATGACATGGATTTCTGATTTCATAATCTAATTGTTTAATACCTGAAAAGGTCAGTTCAGCTCGAATTGACCTTTTTTACTTTGACTCCTGCTTATTCATACTGATTTGTAAAGAATTTTTGCGCGTTGTTATCCGCAAAAGCTTTAGGGGAAATGCTTTTGAAGAGAAGCTGTGAGTTCCTTTTTTAAGATGTAAAAGAAAAAAATACATTATTTGCGATTCCGTTGATCAATTAACTTCCATTTGGGCTACGTTTCCTGGCAGAATGATTGATTATCAGATATGTAACCAACTTATTACCTGCCTTCTTAAACGCATACTTGTTAAAACCTGGCAGGCCATTGTTCAATTATTACTTATCGTGTACCAGGTCATACTTTTACCATTAAGATTTTTTCATATTTGCTGCAACGATGCTATCAATTGCAAAAATGTATTTACTTCATTAGGGGTACAAAACAAGAGACAAATGAGTGCTTAAATAGGCATCGTGAGATCTCAGTGAAGGTATTTTAATGTTCATCTAAGCAGAATCAATCTGGGTTTATTATTAAATTTTAACATTCAGTTGCTCCTATTTAACGCTGAAACCTAATATATAAGCGCTGTTTTGTTCTAAAACTTTCTTTACATGTAATCTATAAGCATTTTGTCTATTGCAGATCCGTCTATTTTGACCCCAATTGAGGCATCTGAAATCTTCAAAATTGAAAAATATAGGATAAACGAGTAGCAAATTGAAGGATGAATTTCTTAAGCAATTCCTTGGCAGGAATTGTTGGAGATCAACCCAGACAAGAAGAATCCTCTTTATTTCACTGGTTCAGGTAGTAGGAAGTAACGATATGGAAGATACTTTCGGAACTTCCCATATTGATTGCCTCCAAACGATACTGTACACCTGCTTCCAGTTTGCGCTTATCAGTGAAATACCAGCCGATACCTAAGTATAGGCGATTGTCCAGCTCGTTTTCATAGGCATTAAGCTCCCAGAGAACTTCTTCTGAGAATATCAGATAGGTCTCACCGGGATCAAGCTGCTGTCCGTTAGTAGGAAAGTCATAACTTAGCCGATAACGAAAACGGCTGCTGGTTCCGGCATCGCGAATACGTTGCTCTGCTCTGAAGCGATGCGCCAGTCTGCGGGCTCCTACAAAGGAAACGAAGGCATATTGCTGCATCAGGCGGTGTTCATAGCCCGAAAACTCATCATTGAAGGGGGCAATCATTCTGTATTTATATCCTCCTCCCAATTCGCCACCGTTAAAAAACTCATAATTGGCAAAAAACTGGCCTTCCATAAATTGCCAGTCGTAAGTTTCCAGTTCTTTGCTTGCTTCGTCCATCCATACATTGCGTCCACCGAGGCTGCTGTTGAACGACCAGTGCTGAAAAGGTTCCCAGGTATAGGACAATTCCGGCTCCCAGCGAATAGCAGATTGTGAAAAGCCTTTTTTTGGAATAGATAATCCTGATAAGAGCAGAAATATGATACAGGCAAGCTTAGTATAAGACATTATCAAGCGATCTTCTTTCTATCTTTTGTACATTTAGCAGTTCACCTTCATCATCAAACAAGAACTCGTAGGGGCCATACATTTTATCACTCTTTACCCGAGCTACAATTTCGTAACGAATGGTCAGATCTTCGCGATCCTCTTCCATAAAATCTTCTATCAACTCCTCATCTTCATCATCTGATTCTTCAGGGGTATATTGACGCTGCAGGCGTTGAATCTTATGCTTTTCAAAATCCTCTTCAAAATACTCGGCAATCTCTTCCCGGGCTTCTTCTTCCATTGCTTCAAAATCAATAAGCTCCTCAATATCCATCAGCCGGCCGTCAGCATAGAATTCCACACTGAGTTGCCTGTCTCTCCACAGCATTTCTATTTCATAGCCGGTTTTTTCCCCGTCGTACTCTTCATAATACCTGATACGACGCGACTCTTCCAGCATGGGCCTAATGAGGTCAAGAATCTCAGCAGGTACTTCCTCCTCTTTAATACTTTTCTCGTATTCCTGCTTGACTTTCTGGGCATGGGCCTGGCTGACAAATAGTAGAAGAACCATGAAGTATAAAAATGTTGTTTTGCTTAATTTCATAGCTTGCTTCGTCAATTCTTTAAATGTAACGCTTAATGATGGATACGGTTTCTGACCAAACATAATTTCGTGACGAAATTCAGCTTGCAGGGGCAATGGTTTTGCCTCTGTCATTCCTATGCCTGATAATGAGAAGTACAGGCTAATAGGGAAATAATCATTAGTCCTCTTACCGGGGCATGTAAAGCTCAATAGAAAGTCTGCTTATCCACAATAAAGATTTCCCCACTTTGCTAGGGGATAACAAAGCGTATCGGACGATACTTTTTTCCTTACATATCTAAAACTCAGAAGAATCTGAAGTATACGATCTATTAAGGGAGTTAAATGGAAAGGCAAAAGGAGATATGAAGTAAATATTTACCCGCTCTTATATAAAAAGTTCAGTAGAACGACTTTTGAAGTCGTTTTAATATAGAAATCAGCATACCCATAAGCAAAAGGCCAGACTTTTATAAGCAGTCCTGTTAAAAATTATCTCAGGATATGCGAAGATCCCTATACCTTAATGGTTTCCATTTTCTGAGAGGCTCTCCAGCGCATACGGTAGGCATTCATGGCAGTTCTTCCCAGTTGTTTAGTAAGCCGGTAATTTACCACTACCCCTACGACCGCACCTATACCGGGAATCATCTGTGCCAGTTTAGCGAGGTCCAGGTAGTCACGATATTCCAACTGAAACGTACGCCAGTCAAAAGCATGAATATCGTAAGGTAGTTTTTTGCTGTATTCATCCCAATGCTTAAGTTCTTCAAATACAACATTGCGCTGCTGCTGACTGGAGAAAGCCAATTGAAATATTTTCAATAGGTACAGGCGCTCGCGGTAGTCTCGTACGTCAAAACCATAGATGGAAGCGATTTCATAAAGCATTTTCATCTTAAGACTGAGGAAAAGCGGAAAGTCAGCCAGCGACATCAGGAAGCCCCCTGCTCCGGTGATTCCCCCTTCAGTTGCAGCTAAGCGGTTGTAGATATTGATACATCGCATCGCTTTAAATTCCCTTTGCTGAAAGCTTAAGCCAGTAAAAGGCCGTTTTGAAGTAAACTCAGAGCCAAAGAGAATGGAACGTACCATTTGTTTAATGGCCAGTGTTACCGCACGATGTATCTTATCAGGAATTAAGGTGTTGACTTTGTGTTGGAATCCTTTGGATAGCCTGTTGACAAAGCTGGGAGCCTTTTGCATTCTCTCCTCCCAATTAATTAGTTCAGCCATCGCTTTGCCTTCATAAGACCTTAGGTAACGCCAGATATAGGGCTCTTCTTTCCTGCCAGATTCTGACATACCTTTAGGCCCGAAAAAACTTTTTTTATCTTTAGTTTGGGTCAGGTTCATGTAATTAGGGTTAATGTTGTACTCATTAGAACAGTATTTTGTATTACATAGTTCTGGAATGATAGGCTGTACTCAGAACCTCTGACGAAGCTGTCCGGACTCCAGAGAATCACCCTGATACCTGCTTGATGAGTATCAAATAATATTCACAAACGTGAACAATTGTTTTACGGAAATGTATATTAATGTAAACTG
Source organism: Catalinimonas alkaloidigena (assembly GCF_029504655.1). Lineage (NCBI taxonomy): Bacteria > Pseudomonadati > Bacteroidota > Cytophagia > Cytophagales > Catalimonadaceae > Catalinimonas > Catalinimonas alkaloidigena. The sequence goes on along the minus strand of NZ_JAQFIL010000001.1, from coordinate 4,215,842 downwards.
AGACAAAGACCTTGACATTTTTATTAACCAATAAATTTTTTCACTTATGGCTATTACAAAGATTATTGAAGTGATCGCAGGATCAGAAAAAAGTTTTGATGATGCGGTAAACAATGCGTTGATTGAAGCTTCTAAATCAGTTAAGAACATTACTTCCATCTATGTTAAAGAGATGAAAGCTAATGTAGAGGGCAACAAAATTGTCTCTTATGGGGTTAATGCAAAAATTTCGTTTACAGTAGATTAGTTGAATCGTCATAAAGAATGATCAACATGAACCCGGGGAAATACTACTCGGGTTTCTTTATTTTATCCCCAAAATATGCTGATTCGGTGGTGCGCTAAGCAGGAAATGCTTTTATTTGACAGACAACCTAAACCTCAAGCCTTACCAAAATGAATAGACCTCTCTACCTCAGCATCTTACTACTTATTACTCTCTTTGGATGTCAATCAAACCCACAACAATCCCAAAATACTGAAGAAAAACCGCCTAATGTTCTTTTCATTCTGGTTGATGATATGGGTTATGGAGATGTATCTGCTTTTAACACCAATTCTAAAATTCCAACGCCTGCGATCAATACATTGGTGAGTGAAGGAATGCGTTTTACAGACGCACACGCCCCCGCTGCGGTATGTGTCCCTTCCCGCTACGGGCTCATCACCGGGAGGTATCCTATACGGCGCACAGGTATTTTCAATGGTTCCTGGATAGAGGAAGACAGAATGACCTTAGGAAGTATGTTGCAGGAGCAGGGCTATACCACTGCTTGTGTAGGCAAGTGGCATCTGGGGATGGGAGAGAACGAGAAAGATCCTGCACCTGATGGAAAGCTTAGTGCCGGGCCTGTCAACCGGGGATTTGATTACTTCTATGGAATACCTGCTTCGCTGGATATTCCTCCGTACTACTACATAGAAAATGACCAGTGCGTTGCCTTACCTACCGATAGTATAGGTGATAATAACTCACCGAATGTTAGCCCGATACAGGGAGCATTCTGGAGAGGAGGTAAAATTGCTCCAGGTTTTGAACATGAAGAAGTATTACCTCACCTAAGAGATAAAAGCCTGGAATTTCTCAAAAACCATCAGCAACAATCTGATGATCCTTTTTTTCTGTATGTTGCCTTACCGGCACCGCACACCCCCTGGTTGCCGCTGGAAGAATATCAGGGTAAAAGTGATGCCGGAATGTATGGTGATTTCGTATACCAGGTTGACCAGACTGTTGGAAGCATACTTGCTTACCTTGAAGAAGCAGGCATTGATGAAGAAACCCTGATTTTTTTTAGCAGCGACAATGGTCCTGTCTGGTTTTCTGAAGATGTAGAGCGCTATGAGCATAGTGCAGTTGGCCCCTTAAATGGTATGAAAGGAGATGCGTATGAAGGAGGACATCGTATGCCATTTGTGGCCCGATGGAAAGGACATATTGCTGAGAATACTAACAGCAACCAGCTTATCTGTTTTACCGATATGATGGCAACCATGGCAGATTTGCTGGATATATTTATCGATCAGGAAAATACGGCAGAAGACAGCTATAGTTTCTTGCCTGTTTTACTGAATGAAGCTCCCAGTGCTGCTTTGAGAAATGATCTCCTGGTAGAGTCTGTGTATGGTTTGTATGCCATGCGAGAAGGAGATTGGGTGTATATTAATGGTCCAGGTTCAGGAGGTTTTAGCGCGGGATACCCTCGCCCTGAAGGTTATCCTTTAGAAGGTGAAGGTCAGCTCTATAACTTGCGCGATGATTTAGGACAGGTCAAAAACTTATACTCCAAAAATCAGGCAAAAGCTGATACATTATCTCAGAAATTAAAGCGTTATCTGTTGTTAAAAAATGAGTGATAAACGTTTATTTCTTTTTGCTTGTATCACTTATAATAACCGTTAGATCAGGTATTACTGTATAAATAAACAACCTGTCATTACTGATAAGGATGCGTTAACCTACCCTTTTGTCAGCCCTCTGCTGTTTAGCCCTATCCTACGACAGTGTACAATTAGTAATATGTAGTTCTTTTCAAAGTAAGGACTAATACTCAGTATTCCCTAGCTAATTGATTTGCGAATTTTACCCTTCCGGTTTTTTTAAATTTAAAAAATACTTTACAGCATAAAAATCGCAGATTAATAAATCTTCAAAAAAGTAATAAAAGGCACATGTATTTCATTGGAATTCAACTTGTATAAATAAATATATTATAATTATACATATATAAAATTAAATTATCTATAATTTATCAATTCACGAATCTTATATGAAGAAGATAGTAATATGAATATTTCATTAATAAATATTGATAATTAAGCTCATAATATTTATTATTGTACAAAAACAAATTGATTTTGAAGTAATCTTATACAAAACACTACTTCTTAAAATTTGCAATGAATATTACATGTTATTATACTTTACTACCTCTATGATTAACGTTTTCTTACCTGGATTAAAGCAAGCAATAAGCACTTTTTATAGAAGTTTCATGCTTATTCTTTTTCCTCATGCGCTTGTCATTGCTTCACCTGTAGCTTATCACAGTTATAGGTGTTCACCCACTACCATGATAAGATTCAGTATCAAGACAAGTCCAGTAGCTCATATTTGTTTTAAATAATATTGATTGTCTTTAGTCTGATTGATTCCAGAGTTTTATAGCCGTACTGCTACTCAAATATATGTTGAGATAGGTCGGATAAAACTTTAGTCAGTTCCATATATACAAATGTCTATTAACCTATAAATGCTATAGAGTTAATAGATAATTATCTATTAATAAGCGTCAGCAAATCTTTACCTCAGCAAATACTTCAATACTACTATGTGGCCCAAAACTTCTTTGCCATCAAAATTTAACAGCCTGAATGTTCTTCTTTTATTGCTATTCATGCTTCTAAGTGCAAGCAATAGCTTTGCTCAAAAACCTAATGTAATTGTCATCTTAGCTGATGACATGGGTTTTTCAGATTTAAGTTCTTACGGCAGTGAAATTCAGACGCCTAATCTGGATGCACTTGCCGATAATGGAATCAAATTCAGGAGGTTTTATAATACCGCCAAATGCAGTCCTACGCGGGCTTCCCTGTTAACCGGTCAGTATCCTCATGCAGCCGGCATGGAAAATTTAACCACTTCCGGGAGTGGAAACTCTCCAGCTTACCTGGGCTATCTTTCTCCCGAAACGGTAACCATTGCTGAAGTATTGAAAAGCGAGGGGTATGGCACTTATATGTCAGGAAAGTGGCACGTGGGTGAAAATTCTGCCCACTGGCCAACGGAAAGAGGTTTTGATAACTACTGGGGATTAATTAGTGGAGCGAACAGCTATTATGAGCTACTTACCGAAAATGGCAGGCAAATGGCGCTGGGTTCACAATCCTGGAATCCGGCAACAGACTATACTTCGGCAGACCAGCTTCGTCACGGGCGTGATGGATTTTATATGACTGACGCTACTACAGATTTTGCTATTGATTTTTTGAACGATCACCAAAGTACCAGAACAAGTGATCCCTTTTTCCTTTATCTGTCATTTACAGCACCCCACTGGCCATTGCATGCTTACGAATCCGACATTGCAGCTTATGATGGTGTATACGATGATGGATGGGATAACATTAGAAATGCCAGGTTGCAAAACATGGTCACCAAAGGGATTATAGCACCGGGAACCCAACTTAGTGCCAGAGATGGCAAAGCCTGGAGCAGTATTTCTGACGATAATGGCTCCAATGATGATGATCTGGACAAAGCTGACTATACACGTCGTATGCAGGTATATGCTGCTCAAGTCTCCAGAATGGACCAGGCTATTGGAAAGTTAGTGCAATACCTCAAAGATAATGGGACGTATGATAATACGCTTATCATGTTTATGTCAGACAATGGTGGAAGTGCTGAGGATGTATCAGGGAGAAATAATCATGATGATAGTAAATTAATTGGGGAACAAGGCTCTTACCTGTCTTACTTGAAAGAGTGGTCCAATGCGTCCAATACACCATTCAGGAAACATAAGAACGAAACTGAAGAAGGAGGAATTGCGACTCCTCTCATAGTGCACTGGCCAGATGGCATACAAAATAATGGGATCATTACTGATCAGATAGGGCATGTCAAAGATATCATGCCAACTGTGCTTGAAGCTGCCGGCTCTACCCATGCATATCCCACAAATTATAACGGAAATATAATCAAACCTTTAGCCGGAGAAAGCTTTGCCCAGATTTTTGACGATCCGGCACAAGTTGAAGCAAGAGAGATATTCTGGGAATATAGCGGTGAGAGAGCAGTAAGACATGGAAAATGGAAAATACAATCTAACTCTGGCAATGGAAGCTGGAGTCTTTATAATATCGAGGAAGACCCTACTGAGCTCAATAACATATCCAGTAGTTATCCTGCTATTGTCAATAATCTTGCTGCACGATATGAAATTTGGGAAACCTCGGTAGGTCATCAGAGTGGTACATTACCCGATCCTTCCAATGCCCCTTCGGTGGCTAACCCGCTGCAGGACTTAGCCTTTGCTGAAGGAGGAACCTTCACTTTCCAGGTTCCTGTCAATGCATTTGCAGACGATGCGAATGACCATCTTACGTATCACGCTACACTTAGTGATGGAAGCAACTTACCTGCATGGCTCATTTTTGAACCTTTGGAGCAGATATTTACAGGAAACCCTCAGGCAGGAGAGCTGTCTGAAGCCCTAAGTATCAAGGTAAGCGCTACTGATTGGAACGGTAATACCGCTTCAGACGAATTTCTAATCAGTCAGGGTGCTTTAGAGCCGTTTGCTGGATGTTTAACGCTTTCTCCCTTAGCATGTAATGAAGTAGTTATTGAAAATACAAGCTTGCCTTATGTTTTAAATTTTGATGGGTCAACTACTGATGGCCTAGAAGATGGCAATGGAAACGTGATCGGATTTACCATGATTGATCCACCATCAGTTCCTTTATTTGCCCCTTCAGATAGCAATGTTCCCGGTTATGAGCCATCAAATTTGAGTTTAAGCTCAGGGAGCTTAACTGTTACGACTACCGCAGGGATAGCTTATCGCAATCCATCACAAAGTAATAACACTAACTCACAGGTAAACACTTTAGGCATTGGTTTACAAAGTATTTCTGAACCATTAAATGTAAAAACCACACTTATTAACCCACCGAGTGGGAGTGGAAAATCAGAGCAGGCAGGCTTGTGGTTTGGCCTGAATGAAGACAATTTCTTCAAGTTAGTCCTGGTCTCAACTTCTTCCGGTAGCGAAATTGCGTTGCGCAGAGAAGTGAATGCACTGTCCGTAAATAGTGATCAGCTTCAAGCAAGTATAGCTAATGTATCGGGCAGCACTGTAACATTAAGGTTATATATAGATCCGTTAGCTAGCACTGCGGAAGCATTTTATGCAATTGATGGTCAGGAGGAGGAGTCATTAGGTATACTTGCAGTACCCGCTTCTTTCATTAGTGGTACAGATCATGATGGAAAATTTAGTCAAAATGTCACCTTCACCGGTCTGTTTGCAACCCATAGAAACGGAACCAATGCTTTAAGTTATTCATTTGATGATTTTTCAGTAAGCTTAACAAGTGGAAATCAGGCACCAGTTACTTTAAATCCAATAGAAGGACCTGTAATCTTAGAGGAAGGAGCTGCCTTGAGCTATACATTTCCTGAGAATACTTTTGAGGATTTAGAAGATGGAAGCGGGTTAACTTACAGCGCATCATTAGCTGACGATAGCGCGTTACCATCCTGGCTAAGCTTTGATGGACTTAGTCGTACCTTTACTGCATCAGAAGGAACTACTGTTTCTGGTATATATGAAATAAAAATTACTGCTACAGATAGCGAAGCGCTTAGTAACAGTACTAACTTTATACTCAATGTTAGCAGTGGTAGCTTTACTTTGGTTGAAGAGTTTGACTATGCAGAGGGAGCGTTAGAAGCAGTGTCTCAGTGGGTACCGGGAGGTGGCAATGGTGGATCAGCTACCATCGTAGCACAGGAAGGGAAGATTCCTGACCGTTTTACTAATCAAAAAGGGGGAGAGTTCACTAGTGGAAGTGGGAATGCCGCGTTCAATTATAATACGGGAGGAGACGATAATTACTTTGATCAACCTTATCCGATCCAAAAGGATGTACCATTCTATTACGCGGTAGATTTTATGGTGGAAGATTTCAATAACCTTCCAAGTGGAAATGCCTACCGTTCATTTATTGAATTAAGTAAGGATGGTGATCTAGGCAATACCGAGTCAGTACGTCTTCGTATTCTTAATGAGGAAAACCAGCTAAAAGCTGCGGTTGCTTTAGCCAGCGGTTCCAGTTCTCCTAATGACTATACAGAGGATGCAAGTACAGGTACAGGTCATCAGTGGGTGATCAAAGCGGTATGGGATGGGAACCAGATTAATTATTCTGCTGCGCTAGACCCGCCACTAAACGAAGGAGATGTAAGCTGGAATCCGGTAGGAAGTCATTCTGCCAATAGTACGAGTCTGGAATTTGTGCGTTTATTTGCCGGTACATCAGCCAATAATGCAAGTAGCAGCGGAATATTTCAGGCCATACGTATAAGTACAGCCTATAATGAAGTCGTGAAAGCTGGGAGTAATCCACCTTTTCTGCTTAGTGCATTAACAGATCAGGGCCCTTTTGAAGCAAGTGCAGCTTTCAGTTTTAGTTTTAGCGATGTTTTTGGTGAAATAGACAGTGAGACACTTACTTACACTGCCCAATTGCAGGGAGGACAACCCCTGCCGGCCTGGCTGGGCTTCAATGCAGTAGCTAACACTTTGATTTTCAGTGCGAGTGAAGGCCTTAGTACTGAGCATACGTATCAGATTGTCATTACTGCTACAGATCAGAATAACCTTTCTGCCGCTGATGACTTTCAGTTGCAAATTTCTACAGCTCCACCCCTTACCTCCAGCCAGGTACTATATAGAGAAGTTTTTGGGAATAATAATACAGAGGTAAATCCCGGGAATAATGTTCCTGAACCAATTGACCCGCTCACAGAGGCTGGATGGAATAATTATGAAGGAGCTAATGCTCAACTGATTACACTATTTGGAAGACAAGATCCACAGCCTAAGGCAGCTATTTCAGGCTTTAATGGTAAACCTTCAAATTTAGATAATGTTAATGCCGGGGCTACCCCAGACCAGAAGCAGGGATTCTTGTTTGCTAATATTCCATCAGACCGTTGGTTTGCATATACCGAAGAGTTCAGCATAAACCTGGACAGTTATGAAAATATCCAGTTCTCCTGGCATCAGGGACATGCTTCTGCTTCAAATACTACCTACTTAGTCATCAAAGTAAATGACGTTTGGTATGTGCACAATGATGGAAAAACGAATACAGCTATCAGCAGTGCCAGTAACTTTAACACTGATGCCGAACTGAAGACTATCGCATTTTCCGCCTCCGCAGAAGATTGGAAAGTATTGGAGTTTGTAGAAGGAAGCAACTTGTCAGTAGGTGATACGCCTGCCAGCGATATCCCCCTGGGCCAGCTTTCTGCTCTTGGCCTATACTCAGCTTCAGTGAATGGCGGTCTCCGGATAGACGCTTTTCAGATAGAAGGAGAGGAAATTGAGATCACCAATATGCCCCCCTCTATCAATGAGGCTACCTTTGAAATACAGGAAGATGCGCAAGTGGGTGATTTTCTAGGTCAGGTGGAGGCCAGTGACGCCGATGAGGACGTGTTGACATTTGAAATCATTTCTGGAAATGCCGGAGATGTGTTTGCTATAGATGATGAAGGAAATATCACAGTAGCGGCTTCACTGGATTTTGATGTCAGTTCATCTTATATATTAACAGTAGAGGTCAATGACGGGACTGTTGCTGCTGAGGCTGATATTACTGTCAATATTACTGAATATGTAGCGCCTTTATCTATAAAAGTAAACTTCCAGGATGAAGCTACTACACCACCGGCAGGTTATCTCAAGGATTATGGACAGGCATTTGGTGACAGAGGAAATAATTTTTCCTATGGCTGGAAGAAAGTATCCGATGACCAACCTCATGATATTACCAGTCCGCAAAACGGTAGTGGACGAAACCGATTAGGGGGTGGGTATGCAGGTGCAACTGATCAGCAAAAGGTTGAAGGAACGCTCGTTCATGTACAGGGCAATCATATCGGGAACTGGGCGGGACAGGCAAGAGGCACCGAGGTATACTGGGAGTTGGAAATACCCAATGGCGTATATGAAGTTAAATTGGGCGCTGGAGACTACAGTACAGGACAAGACCCTGAAGTCCATACTTTCAATGTAGAAGGAACTACTATCATTTCTACTCATGTGCCTGAGGGTAGTGGTTTTGAGAGGCTGACCCACAATACATTTGTCGTAGAAGTGAATGATGGAGCCCTGACAATCAATGCATTGGGAGGTGTCAATTCCAAGATAAATTATGTAGAGATTACCGAAACTACGCAGGCTCCGTTAGTACCCGCTACATTTACCTTTGACCCCACACCATTACAGGTAGAAGTTGAAAGTGGTGAATCAACTGTCGCAAACACTTCATTGGGAGTAAGTACAGGTAATCCCTCAGTAGGCATGATCATCAATTCGTCAACTGATGGGGGATGGCTCAGCTTACCGGAAATACCCGCTGTCGGCAACATTGAATTTATAATCAGTGCAGCTTCCTTAGCCGCAGGAGATCATCTCAACAGTGAAGTAATTACCACGGCTGTAGGTTTTACACCTCTTGTGTTGGATATTAATGTGAACGTATTGTCTACGCCACCCATTGCGCTTCCCTACAGGATGAATGTGGGAGGCAGTGATTACAATAAGGAAGGTGATATATATGTAGTAGAGAATATTAACTATCTGGTAGAAAATGCCTCCACTACTGTAAGCGACAGTGAATATGAGTTGGGGGGAGGAGATGCTGACCTATATTATCCCCGTCGTTTTGGTGCAGATTTTGGCTATAACTTACCTATCGCTAATGGCACTTATACGGTAGCCTTGCATATGGCAGAAAACTTTTTTGGAGAGCCTGGAGCCAGGGTATTTGATGTATTGATAGAAGATGAAGTAAAAGTAGATGACCTGGATTTGGTGGATAGCTATGGAAAAGGTGTAGTTGCTATTGAAACCTTTACAGTAGAAGTTACTGATAATGAACTTAATATTCAGTTTATATCAACTGTTAATAATGGTATCATTCAGGCCATTGAGATCTTAGAATTACAGGAGGCAAATTCTCCGCCGGTATTTGTCAATGCGTCTTTTGAATTCAATATCTCTGAAAATGCCAATATTGCGGATGAAGTAGGGACAGTTATAGCGGAAGATTCGGATGAAGGACAAACTTTAAGCTATTCAATTAGCGCAGGAAATACTAATGAGGTATTTGCCATCAACAACCTGGGCATTATCACATTGGCTGGAGCACTGGAATTTGCCACAAACTCCCAATATACGCTAACCATAAATGTAACTGACGATGGTGAACCAACAGCCTCAGCATCTACCGATGTAATCATCAATGTAGAAGAATTTCTAACTGAAAACAGCCTTCCACTTACTTCAGATAAAACATTAGATACTGATGAAGATACAGCTTTAACATTTGAGGCTGATGATTTTCCATTCAGTGATACCGATGAAGGGGATGCGCTCATTGCTATAAAGGTAAGTCAACCCACTGCCGGGAGTTTAATTTATGACGCCAATGAAATAGTAAGCGATACTGAAATTTACTTAGCCAATATCGGTCTCCTATCTTTTATGCCGGAAGCTAATGCTAACGGAGAAGATTACACAAGCTTTAGCTTTGCGGTAAGTGATGGTAAAAGCTATAGTGAATTTAGTACCATGAGTATCAATGTGACAGCACAAAACGATGCTCCTGAAGTAGAGGTTTCGCTCGGTAACATAGCTATTCTTGTCAATGAATATACATCTTTTGAAGTGCCGCTGGAGACCTTTTCTGACATTGATGGGGATGAACTTGACTATAGTTTAGGAAGCGGAAGTCCAGAATGGGTTACCCTGGTTTTTGGAGAACTGATCATCGCAAACCCTGAGGATGAAGATCTCGGCGTCCATAATGTTGAGCTTATGGCAACCGACGAAGAAGGACTTTGGACTACAGATATCTTTACATTTACCGTAAAGAATACACTGAATGCCTACCCCACATCGGAAGATATTACGGTCACAATTGATGAAGATGAAGTTTATACCTTTGCTTCTACAGATTTTGTATTTGTTGACGAAGATGAAGGAGACGAACTGGCTGAAATAACAGTTAGTCCCGTAAGCGCAGGTAGCCTCACATTCAATGGTACTGAAATCACAGAAGAGACCGTCATCCTGCATGAAGAGATTTCTGATCTGTCATTTACCCCTGAACAAAATGCTAATGGAGATAGCTATGCTTCATTCAGCTTTAGTGTAAGTGATGGCAAAAATTATAGTGATGCTGCTTATACCTTCACCTTTAACCTCACTGAGGTATATGATGCTCCGGTGGTAGTCAATATGATTCCGGATCAGTCAGCTACCGCGGGTACATTGTTTGAGTACATCATAGCAGAGAATACATTTGCAGACGCGGACGGAGAGTTTACTTTAACAGCCAGCTTAGAAGACGATACTGCCCTTCCAGTCTGGCTTACTTTTGTTGAAGGTACCTTCAATGGTACTCCTGCAGAAGTGGGTATATGGATGGTTAAAGTGACAGCCAGTGATGGCATTGAAGTAGTAAGTGATGTATTTGAGTTAGCAGTAATAGAAGAAGTGGAAGCCTGTAGCCCTATCAGTACATTAGCTTGTGAAGACATAGCTGTTACTCTACCGCTGAACCTGGATTTTGGTGCGGATGCGGGTCAATTACTTGATGGAAATGGAACAGGTACTGGTTTTACCATGGTACTTGAGCATTCAGAAGCCAGAAGAGATGGAGATCTTGCTATCAGTAATCCCGAAGTAAATGGCTACGAGCCTGCTTTGTTGACAGTAAATACGACAAGTGGACAGCTAGACATTTTGTCTCAGGCAGGGATCGCCTACTTAGATCCTCCTGCCAGTTCCAACAATAATAATCAGGTCAACACGCTGGGAGTAGGTTTGCAGAACCTGCTAGGCACCTTCCGTATCAGTACCAGCCTGAAAGGGATTACTACGGGTACAGGCTCAGCGCAGGCAGGACTTTGGTTTGGCATTGACGAAGATAATTTCGCTAAACTGGTAATAACAGATGATGATATAGAATTAAGAGTTGAGCGGGAAGGAGCATCCGGAAACAATCTACCTGATCAAATCAAGGCTAATGCTACCGGTGCATCCGGTGCTGATGTGCTATTGGAACTGGAAGCAGATCCAGTTACCAATGCGGTTACTGCATTTTATACCATAAATGAAGGAACAAGAACTGAGCTGGGAACACTTACAGTGCCTACGAATTTCTTTAATGGCCGTACCCTATATGAAGGCAGTGAACTCAGCTTTGCTGGTATATTTGCCACCCACAGAAATGGCACCCAATTTACTGCCAGTTTTGACGAATTTAGTGTTGAGTCACTCATGGAGCCCGTGCTGACCTTTACGCCCAAAACACTGGAATTTAGTGTTGAAGAAGGAGGCTTAACCTCGGCTTTAGCGTCCACCTTAGTAGCGAGTGAGGGCGATCCGCTCATTACGCTTAGTGAAGACCCCGAAGCAAACTGGCTGATACTGCCCGAGAACACCAGTATAGGAAACTTAAGCTTCGGAATAGATGCGGAAGGCTTAGTGCCTGATGTTTATACTACCTCAGTATTCGCTATCGCTGAGGGCTATGTGTCTGCAGAATTAATCGTGACTTTGGAAGTAACTGAATCTGCCACTGAACCTTTGGTAATTCAGGTCAACTTCCAGGATGAGGCAAGCACTCCTCCTCCGGGATACCTGAAAGATGATGGGCAACCCTATGGTATGAAAGTGACTCCTGAAGGTTATGATTACGGTTGGTTGACTGTTGATGGTCAAAGCGGTCTGGATCTGACAGCTAACGGTCGGAATCGTGATCGTGTCGGCATAGATTTATTACTGAATACCATCATCCACATGCAGTACGGGCATACCGGAGGGGGCAATGGAAACCTTACTGAAGGTATCTGGGAAATAGGCGTGCCCAATGGTGAATACCAGGTAACCGTTACAGTGGGGGATGAGCCAGGGGGCAATAACGCATATGATAGCCAGCATTCCATCAATGTGGAAGGGGTTAGTGCAATAAGCCAGTTTCAGGGTGCATCAGCCAAAGAGTATGAAACGGCTACAGTTGTGGTCAATGTTCAGGATAGTGCATTGACCTTAGATGCTGCAGGAGGTACCAACACCAAAATAAACTCAGTGCTGATAGAATCTTTGAGCGCTGGTTCACTGCTTCCCCGTGTACTCAGTGTCATACCTGCGGATGGCTCAACCAATATCGCACTCAACACCAATATTTCTGCAAATGATTTATATCTGCCCAATGCTAACGAAATAGGCAACTATGGGGTGGATAATAACTCTATAACAAACAGTACAGTCAAACTCTTTAAGGATGCTGACAATACTGAAATACCAAGCAACGTAGGAGGAACCGGCGGAGGTGATGCAATTAACCTAACACCGGCCATTCCATTGGAAGCGAATACTACTTATAGGTTTGAGATCGATGGGGTAACTGATTTGACAGGTATAGCCTTTGAAGCTTTCTCCTCTACCTTTACTACCGGGTCCGGTAGCTCAGTGGGCGCTGGAGATCTTGATCAGGTAGCTTTTACCAAAGCAGGAACAGTGGCTTCAGGAGCTGGTTACACCTCACTTACCATAGGTCCGGATGGTAAATTCTATGGATTGGCTATTGGTGGAGAAGTCCATCGCTGGATCATTGAGGCGGACGGAACATTATCCAATAAAGAAACCTTTGATGTGTTGATTCAAAAATACGGAGCCAGGTCAGCAGTTGGCTTTACATTTGATCCGGATGCAACCGCTGAAAATCTGATCGCTTATATTTCTCATTGTTCCGGTGGACTTAATAACGCTCCCGAATGGGATGGGAAAATATCCAGACTGAGTGGGCTAAACCTTGAAACAGAAGAGCTGATTGTAACCAACTTACCTCGTTCTAAAAAGGATCACCTCACCAATAGTATTGCCTTCCGGCCCGGAGAACCTAATGTGCTGTATTTCAATCAGGGAAGCAACAGTGCCGGTGGCGCGCCTGATAATGCATGGGGCAATCGCCTGGAAAGGCTTCTATCTGCGGCAGTATTGAGGCTTGATCTGGATAAACTTCCTTCCTCTGAATGGCCACTTGACGCTATGACAACTATGAATGCTCAGGCGATCAACAGCGTGGATGTGAGCTCTCCTTCCCTAGATGGAATGTATAATCCTTACCATACAGATGCTCCTCTCACACTTTACGCAACAGGTGTTCGTAATGCCTATGACCTGGTATGGCATAGCAACGGTCAGCTATACGTACCTACGAACGGTACTGCTGCCGGAGCAAACTCTCCTGCTTCCATAGAGGGAACACGTCGCCCGGACGGCACTTTCTATGACCATAATATTTATCCTCAGATTCCTGCCGTTAATGGTAATAAAGTCCAGCGTGACTGGCTGTTTAGAATAGACCCTAATGCTTCTATTGGGTACTATGGTCACCCCAACCCATTGCGTGGAGAGTTTGTGTTGAACAGGGGGGACGCTGACACTGATGATGCGGTATATAATGGAGTATTACCTGATCCAAATTATCGTGGCGCAGCCTTTGACTTTGAGTTTAACAAATCACCCAATGGTGTAATTGAGTACAAAAGCAATGCTGAGAATGGTAATCTGACAGGTAGTTTGTTGGTAGTGCGTTATAGTGGAGGTAGTGATATCATAGCATTGGTTCCTGACGGTACGAATGGTGATATAGGTACCTCTAAAGCAGGTATCCCCGGTTTTACCAATTTAAGTGGCCCTCTGGACCTGGTGGAAGACGTAAATACTGGAAATATCTATGTGTCCGAATATGGTGCCAATAAAATCACACTGATCAGGCCAAGCAATCAGGCTGCCCCTAAACCGGTAATCGCTCTAAGTCCTGAAAAGATTGTGACAGATGGTATTACAGGCAGTGGAGCAGGAGAAAATTATACCGTATTTATTTCAAACAACGGAAATGCTGAACTCAACGATATCAGCGTAAATCTGACAGGTGCAGATGCATCGGAGTTTACGATAGATCAAAGTAGCTTGCCTAACGCGCTGGCTGCGGGAGCCTCTGCTAGTATAAAAGTGGCATTTAACCCAGACAGTAACGGACCCAAGTTTGCAAGTATAGAAGTAAGTGGGACAGATGCTGAAAGCAAGCAAACAAGCCTAAGTGGCTTAGGTAAGCAAGGCACAGGCGGAAGCAATGAGCCTTCCTTGCAGTGGATACTGGATACTTATGGCATAGCAGTGAACGCAGGAGACCAGAACCCGGCTACTAACCTGATCAACTTAGCCAATGGCTTGACTTATAACAGTTTACTGGGAGATGAAGTAAGCATACAGAAGTTTGAGCGCGCTTCAGATGCGCCGGTCACACTGGAGGTTTTGTCTGTGTATGGACCTGAAAGTAGTAATCCGATTGTTGGGTTCGGCTGGTACCAAGCCGGTCTGGCCAATGCATTGAACGAACTTTTCACTGTACAGAATACTGTTTCTGGCAACGGACAAACATTAACCCCCAACCTAAATGGCAGCCTGACATTTGATCCGGGATTAGAAGCGTTCGGTTTCTATAACTACTGGCCGTTTTTCAACAATAGAACGTTATACAGTGAAGATGCGCTTAATACTTTTAGCGGTGCTATTCCTCACCATATCAGAGTATATCCTTTGCCGGGAGAGGCCAATGCTTATGTCATTGCTACAGAGGAGCATGTTTCAGGATTTGATTATCAGGATATAGTAGTCATTGCCCGCAATATCAGACCGGCAGACTCCACTCCTCCTGTAGCTGAAGCAATCAGGATAAATGCAGGGGGAACGCTAGCCTATACAGACAGCCAGAGTAATACATGGCAACTGGATGGACAATACCTGACAGGCTCATCAGAAATCTCTTCCAAAACTTTTGATGTACAGGGTACTGAAGAGGACCTTCTCTTCTTAGAATACAGGTTTGCACAGGCGGGAACAGATGGTGTTGGTCTGCCTTTCGGCTATCAGATGCCTGTAGAGTCCACTGAACCAGTGACAGTCAATCTCTATTTTGTTGAGCCTTTCTTTGGTGTGCCAGGAACGAGTGGTGCGAATCAGGGAGGGACTGGTAACAGAGTGTTTAGCGTGAACATTGAAGGTGGACAGGGTACATTAACTGACTTTGATATGAATGCAGAGGTGGTAACTCCGGGAACAGCTATCATCCGCACTTTTGAGAATATCACTGTAACGGATGGTAGTTTGAACATTGATTTCACCTCAAGTGTAAACAATGCTATCATCTCAGCAATAGAAGTTATAGGCGCGGATGATAAGCCGGTACTGGCTTGTTCGCCTATCAGTACGCTGGCATGTGAAGAAATCATTCAGACTTTGCCCTTTGTATTGAATTTTACAGGAGCAGAGGGTGGTATTGAGAATACCGGATTTACAATGGTAGATCCCCCTTCAGCCAGGTTGTCAGCGGATGGTACCATTAGTAACCCACAGGTACCTGGTTTTGATCCAGCACGCCTCAGTCTTTCTTCAGGTACTCTTCAGATAGATGCTGCTAAAGGCTTAGCCTTTGCCCGAAATGGAAGTGGAGAAGGGTTTAGCGATGAAGTGAATTCCCAAATCAATACGATGGGAGTGGGTTTCAATGCAAACGCAGGTAGTTTTAGCCTACAGACTACAATTATAAATCCTTATTCAGATGCTTCCAATAACTTTGAACAGGCAGGCTTATGGTTTGGCTTGGATGAGGACAATTATGTGAAATTAGTGGTGCGTAATGCCGGCATCATAGAATTACGTGCTGAAGAAAACGGGCTTACGCCGGATGCGACTCAGATTATGCTGGAAGACCTTGACGTTATTCATAATAGTAACGTAACCCTACGCTTGCTCATTAATCCTGCGGAACTGACGCTTACCGCTTTCTATGCGCTCAATGATGGAAGAGAGGTGGAAATGGGTACCATGCCGCTATACGCCAGCCTGATCAATGGGGCAAATGTAGATGGACAGGAAGTAAGCTTCGGAGGGGTGTTTGCTTCCAAACGTAGAGAAAACGCGAATGTACCGGTTGTCTACAGTTTTGAAGATTTTAGCATCACCCCTGAAGAGATCACTGAACCATTCTTCACTGGGGTAAACCCCGCTGATGGAGCTACCGGTGTAGCGCTGAACAGCTTCCAGATTGTCGTAGGCTTATTAACGCCTGACGGATACGAACTGGATAAGGCTACGCTAAGTGGTAATGTAAAATTGATTAAAGATAACGGGCCAAACGATCAGGTAGAAGTGCCTGCCAACGTGAATGATACCGGAGGGGGAGATGCCATTATCCTTACGCCAATAGATCGTCTGGACCCGCTTTCAGAGTACATTTTCCGTGTAGACGGGGTGGAAGCTAACCTCATCGGCGACCTGAATGATCGTATGAGCTTTACGCCTTTTGAGTCACGCTTCACTACCGGTACGGACGATGATACAAACCCAACTGCTGACCTGGCAGGGGTAAGTTTTACCCAGGTGAAAGGAGCAGCTTTAGGAGAAGGCATAGAAGATCGCTTCTCCAGCCTAGTGATCGGGCCTGATGGTAAACTTTATGGCAGTACTACCAGCGAAGTGATCAAACGGTGGGACATTAATGCGGATGGTTCTCTTTCTAATCTGCAGATTCTTACTCCTGAGCTGAATGGTGCTCCTCACCCTAGCGATGGTGCCCGTGACAATAATAATCGCTTAATCATCGGCCTGACCTTCGCGCCTGAAGCAACTGCCGATAACCTGATCGCCTATGTAACCCATAGTGCTCTAACCTTATCCGATGGCCCTGAGTGGGATGGTATGATCAGCCAGTTGAGTGGTCCTGACCTTGCTACGGTGAAGGATGTTGTAATTCATCTTCCCCGCTCTCTCAAAGATCACCTCACCAATAGTATTATCTTTGGTCCTGACGGAGATATCTATTTGAGCCAGGGAAGTAATACAGCGGGTGGTAAACCTGATGCTGCCTGGGGTTTCCGTCCAGAACGCTTACTGGCTGGTGCGGTTCTTAAACTGGATTTGGATCTGCTGGATGAAAATAGCTGGCCGTTAGATGCTTATACTACGGATAACATCAGTGTAATCAATAATGCACCTGCCAATAGCATAAGGATGACGGATGGTACGTATAACCCCTATGCCACCAGTTCTCCATTGACTATATTCTCTACCGGAGTAAGAAATGCCTATGACCTCGTATGGCATACCAATGGTTGGTTATATGTGCCTACCAATGGAACGGCTGGGAATAATAGCAGCTCACCCAATACACCTGCTTCGGCAGATTATGCTCCGGTACGCCGTCCTGATGGCACGCTCTTTACCGATACCTCTATTCCGGGAGTGAATGGTGGAGAAACGCAGAAAGACTGGCTGTTTAAATCTTTCAAAGGAAGCTATCATGGACATCCCAACCCACTGCGCGGGGAGTTTGTTCTCAACCATGGTGGCATATCGTATAGCGGATTGCCCGGACAGCAGGAAAGCGCTTACACCGACGTAGCTAAATATCCTAATGATTTGGGTCCTGACCCTGACTATGTAGAACCCGCATTTGACTTTGGGAAGAACAAATCCCCTAACGGAGCGATAGAGTACAAGAGTAACGCATTCGGAGGGGCGATGAAAGGTTTATTATTGGTAACCCGCTTTAGCGGACAGGATGATATCATTGTGTTACAGCCAGGTAATAATAGTGGTGATGTGATAGAGGCCTACGAAGATGTGCCGGGCTTACAAGGTTTAGATGATCCTCTGGAGATTGTAGAAGATATTAATACCGGTAATATCTACATGGCTCAGTATGACAGAGATGGTAGTGTAAACCAACAATTGGTGCTCTTACGTGCGGATGATCAGGCTAGCCCGGTAGCGCAGCTGGCAGTAGAGCCTGGTGAACTTGTCTTTGAGACTACAGTCAATAACGAAGGCAATCAAACCGATGAGCAGGAGCTGACTGTGACCAATCAGGGTACTGCTGAGCTATCAATCAATAGTATCAGCATAGGTGGAGCTTTCGCCAGTCAGTTTAGCTTGAGTGGCGCAGGATCAATTACATTACAACCTGGTGAATCCACAGTCTATACACTTACTTATCAGCCTGATCTTAATCAGAACGATTTGGGCTATCAGGAAGCCAGCCTGATACTGGAAAGTAATGATGGTGAGAGTGAAAGTATCAATGTAGGATTGCATGCTTTGAAAAAGTCTGGTTTTGAAGGAAATCAGGAACCGCCTTTACAGGCAGTTGTAGATGCATTAGGAATTGGTATTAATGTCGGTTGGACAAGCCTTTCCAATGGTACTGCTCCTGCTCCTGAAGGTGAAGAAGTGATCGCTCCACTGTTTGTAAAAGCCGGGGCAGGAAATATTTCTATAGAACCAGTAGGACGTTATTCTCCTGCCGAAGAGCTTCCTTTTGGCTGGTATACCAATATAGAAGGTTCTGTCACTACGCATGAAGTGGGAATTCTGGCAGATGGAATAGATGAAGCACAAACGCTTTATCCTGCGGTAAGCAGCGGCTCTACTGAGTTTAATCCGCAGGGTGCTTACTTCGGAATATTTGTTGAGTCTAATTCATTTGGTAGGTTTAACTACACTGAAGATGCGATCAACACGGGTGGAGTAGCGCATCGTACCCGTATTTATCCTGTGAAGGATAGAGATGGAAATGTGGAAGCCAACAGCTATCTGGTATGTTTTGAGGATGCCACTAATGGGGACTATCAGGATTATATGTTCGTGCTGAGTAATGTAAAGCCTTACGAAGAAGGTTCGTTGCTTCTGACCCTGAACCCTGCTTCACTGAACTTTATAGTAGGTACGGGAGGAGAGGCTCTGGCCCAGACAGTTACCCTTAGTGCCAATAGTGGCATTGCGGGAGATAATGTAAACTTAACGGCTTCAGAAAGCTGGGTGGTATTGCCAGATGAAGTTATAGTAGGCTCACCGATGGCATTTAATGTAAACGTGGCGGACTTAGCTGAGGGCAATTATACAGCAACTGTTACTGCTTCTTCACCGGGTTATGTGGGTGCTGGTATGGACATCAACCTGTCAGTAAGGGATGAAATTGTCTGGACTTATCAGTTCAACTTCCAGGATGGCTCAGTGAGTTCTCCTGAAGGGTATGTTGATGATACCGGACTGCCTTTCGGTACAAAAACCGTAGGTGGAGAATCTCTGTCTTTCGGTTGGGTTGAAGCGGGTACCACCACGCCTGCCGATGCTACAGCCAATACCAGAAACAGAGGTGTGAGTGGTGTGGGTGGGTTAGAAAATACCCTGAATATTATTAATCATCAGAATTCACCTTTGCAGTACCCTCCTCGTGACTGGATGATAGAACTGCCCAACGGACTCTACTACGTAAATGTGAGTGTAGGTGATCCGGGTACAGATGATGATAGTAATCATGAGGTAGAAGTAAATGGGGTGACCATCGTAACTTTTGACGAAGCAGTGAATGGCCCCTTAGGCACCCATACTGCAGAAGGTACAGAAATCGTTGAAGTGACCGATGGGATACTAATACTAACGCAAGGGACAGGAGGAAGTAATACCAAAGTTAATTATGTGAGGCTCTCTCCTGTGGATGGAAGTACCTTGCCTCCTTCTATCTTCGCGGAACTTGAAGGGAATGCTTTTGCTGAAAATGTGTACAGAGGAAGGGTAAGCATTAGCCTTCAGGCAGCAGATAACAGTAATAGCGGTGGTATCGCCAGCCTGACTTACGAGCTGGATAGCCAGGGAGTGCAAACCTATAACGAAGCGATTGTGGTAGATGAAGTGGGTGAGCATACTTTGGTAGTTGTCGCAGAAGATAACAATGGAAATGTAACAGAGGAAATATTCAGCCTTACAGTTGAAGCGGCAAGCGGTGCGCTCCTGGCGATTGAAAACATGACGAAAGTGCCGGGTACTGATCGTGGTTTTCCCGCAGACGATTACTATACTTTCCATCGTTTGGGTAGTCCCGGCCAGGCACTGGTCCATGACGCTAACGTCATGAGGGTGCACAATACCGGTACTGCTGCATTAGTTATTTCAGACATCATAATTCCTGATATTACAGAGTTTGTCTTTGAGATTCTGCCGGAGGGAGAGGCTCCGACAGCACTGCCAATTACTATTGCGCCCGGAGAGTCACGCGATATCAATCTGACTTTCATTGGAACAACAGGTACCGGCAGTAATGGAATCTTCACGCAGCCCATCTCATTCACCACGAATGCTGATAATGCACAGGATGTGAGTGCTACCCTTCATGGTGCATACTCACCTCAGCCTGAAGGAGGGGATGAAATCAATGCACAAAAAGTATTTGATGCTTTCGGTTTCCAGACTAGCATGCTAAGTTATGTTAATGATGAAGGAGAAGTGACAGCCACACCTACTACCAACCCTAGTTCAAATTTTCCTTTGCCAGCTAACATAGATGGTGGATACGAAGGAGATTTGATACTTTCTTCTACGTTTGTACAGGCAGACCCTGAGCAGCCAGTGATAGGGATACAGTTGTCCGCTTTGCATGGTGGGCCGGGATCAAATGGCGCTAAACTTGTTGAAGTGAATGGTTCAGGTACTGTTGGAGGGATAAACTTCAATCACAATCAGTTCTGGTACCAAACGCTACTTCCTCGCAAAGCAGATAATAGTGGTAACATTAATTTTGATGCAGCCAATACTATCAATCAGCCTTTCCGCATCAATGTTTCAGGAGAGACTACCTCAGGAAAGAATGGCGGCTCATTGTTGGGAGTGAGGGTATATAGAGTGATAGACCATAATGGCAATGTAATCCCTAATGAATATATTGTATTGCAGGATTTCATCGGAAATGGATGCGGCGCAGGCTCTGCAAACTGCGACTGGAATGATAATACCTTTTACTTTATCAATATACGTCCGGAAGCGGTACCATTCGCTTTGCCTATTGATGATGCTGTAGCCACAGCGAATCAACCTTTTACTTTTGATCTCTCAGGATTCTTTAACAATGGTTATCCTGGAAACAAGATCCTGTATACTGCTAACATCAGCCAGACCCTGGAGGCTCTGCCTGATTGGCTGGTGCTTGATGAGAATACAGGGGTGCTGAGTGGAACACCTCCATTTAACGCTAAATCAAGCTATGAAATAGCCGTAACGATCACCGATTACAACGGTTTGGATGCAAGTGAAACCTTCACGCTTAACGTAGAAGGGGCAGTGCCTCAGTTGCTTGCTTCAACCCCTGAAAGTGTAGACTATGGCATCATTGAGACTGAGACCAGCAGTAGCGAGACAATCAGTATTGCCAATATTGGTGAAGCAGGCTATCCTACTGTGAATATTTCTTCCTTGCAAATCACAGGTGAAGATGCGGCTGACTTTGAAATTGAACAGACAGGCATAGATACACAGCTTGCCAGTGGTGAGTCTGCCAGCATTACTGTAAACTTTGTGCCTATGACTTCGGGGGATAAAGAGGCTACGCTGGTAGTGAATAATGATTACTCAGAAAAGCCACTGCTGATACCCCTTACGGGTGTGGCTAATCTCGTACCTGTGGCTGTTGCTCAGAACCTGACTACTGAGGAAGATACACCACTAAATATTGCTTTGAGTGGAACGGACGCTGATGACAATGAGCTAAGCTACACTATTATTGATGTTCCGTCTTTTGGAACTTTAAGCGGCGAAGCCCCTAACCTTACCTATACACCAGATGCAGAACTTAACGATGAATCTGAAAGTGGGTCGGATAGCTTTACCTTCCAGGTGAATGATGGGTATGAAAGTTCTGCACCGGCTACGATCACGATTTCAGTGACGCCGGTGAATGACGAGCCTTTCTTTGACCTGTCAGCCAATGCTACCACCAATACTAGTCTGGAGGAGCAAACAGTCTTTGGCTGGGCCTTCAACATTGATGATGGTGACAGTGAGGTAGAACAGGCCTTAAGTTTTGATCTGGAGACAAACGCTCCTGAATTGTTTACTTCTACAGGTCAACCTGTGGTAAATGTGGAAACCGGAGATCTGATTTATACACCTGTCACCAATTTAAGCGGTACAGCTCAGCTCGTGTTGACGCTAAATGATGGACAGGCTGTGAACAATACATTCAGCCGTAACTTCAGTATCAATGTTAATCCTGGTGGAGGGCCGATAGATGCTGACGGTGATGGCTTTACCAATGATGTAGATTGTAATGATGGAAACGCTGATATCTACCCCGGAGCTCCTGAAATTTGTGATGGCGTGGATAATAACTGTAATGGAGTGATAGACGAAGGTTGCGGTGCTGACCTGACTGCTATCCGCATCAATACTGGTGGTCCTGCGATTACGATGGATGGCAAGGAATTTCAGGCTGATCAATACTTCGCTGGAAGCAATAAAACTTCCAGTAGAACAGATCTGACTAACCTGAATGGAACAGTGTATCAGACAGAAAGAAGTGCTGACAGTAATAATGGAAGCTTCTCATATGCTATTCCTGTAGCAGGGGAGTCTAACCAGTATCAGATAGCGCTGCATATGGCTGAAATTTGGTTCGGTACCCCTGGCGGTGCTCCTATTGGAGGTGGCAGCCCTCGCCTCTTTGACGTATTCATTGAAGGGGAAAAAGTGCTTGATAACTATAATATATATGCCGAGGCGGGTAATGCTTCAGCTACCGGAGTCGTTTTTGCACTTCAAAACCCTGTTACCGTAAATGATGGGGTACTCAATATCTTCTTTACATCAGCGACAGGTGAAGGAGGTACAAACCGTCCAAGTATCGGTGGTATTGAGGTGATAGAGTATGTAGAACCCAATGAGGCTCCTACCGCGGTGGCTAGTGCAGATCCGACTACGGGATTTGCAGACTTAAGCGTTACGCTTGATGGTAGTGCTTCCAGCGATACGGATGGAGAGATCGTAAACTACAACTGGAGCGAAGGTGGAACGGTGCTGTACAATGGTACCAATGCTGTCACCCAGGTAGAACTGGGGGTAGGAGTACATGTGCTTACCTTAACAGTCACCGACGATGATGGAGCTATTGCCACTGATGAAGTGACCATTACCGTAGAGGAAGCCCCCGATGTGTTCTCAGCCATCCGAATCAACGCTGGGGGTGGGCAGATAAACGCTTTCGGAGAAACTTTTGTGGCCGATCAGTATTTTAATGGCAATGGTAAATCTTATGCAAATACCAATATCACCAGCATTGCGGGTACCAGCTTTGATGAACTATATCTGACAGAACGCAGCACCCTCCAGAATTTGCAAAGCTTCGCCTATAATATTCCCGTAACAACAGGTACCTATTTAGTGCGACTGCATTTTGCGGAGATATACTTTGGGGCTACCAGCGGTGGTGCCGGAGGTGCTGGCAAGCGGATATTTAGTGTAAGTGCGGAAGGAAATGCAATTCCGGGACTTAGCAACTATGATATTATTGCAGATGTAGGAAGCATGACTGCAGTGGTAAAAGAGGTAGAAATACAAGTAAGCGATGGTACCTTGAACCTGAACTTCTCTGCTTCAGTAAATCAGCCAAAATTATCAGCGATTGAAGTGCTCGGATTAACTGCCAGCAATGAGTTACCAGTAGCCTCAGCAGGTACTGATCAGGAAGTAGTAGCAGGGCAAAGCGGCCTGGCACAGGTAGAGTTGAATGGCAATGGTTCTTTTGATGATGATGGCACCATTGAGAGTTATGTGTGGTCAGAAGGTGGCGTTCAGCTTGCTACGGGAGTGAACCCTAAAGTAAACCTAGCGGTGGGTATCCATACTTTACAGCTTACTGTTACTGATAACGATGGAAGTACGGCAAGCGATGTAGTGGTGATCACTGTAGAAGAAGCACCGGAAGAGACCAGTGCCTTACGCATCAATGCGGGCGGGCCGAGTCTGAACCTAAATGGAGATAGTTTTACGGCGGATGCGAGTATCAATCCTGCGTATCACAATAGTGACCATACTTATCAGAACACAAGTTTGAATGCTCCTGCGCTTTATCAGACAGAGAGGGGATCTGAGACAAATGGCGGTATACTCAGCTACAATATACCTGTGCCAAACGGTACTTATACCATCCGTACGCATCATGCTGAGCTATACTATGGTTATAATGGTCCCACAGCACAGGCAGGACAGCGAGTATTTGATATCTTCGTGGAAGGTAATCTGGTTCAAAATGATCTGGATCTGTTTGCCGAAGGTGTAGGACCCGGTGCCGCACAGCAGAAGTACTTAGTACTGGAGTTTGAAGATATTGAAGTAACAGATGGCGTGCTGACCATGCTGATGGATGCTTCAGTCAATAGACCTACAGTTGCAGCGATAGAAGTAATAGGGTTGACAGTAAGCAATGAATTGCCGTTCGCTTCAGCAGGTTCTAACCAGGAGGCGGTAGCAGGACAGAGTGGATTTGCTACAATACAACTGGATGGTAGTGCTTCGTCAGACAGTGATGGAATCATTGAGAGTTACGTCTGGACAGAGGGTGGTATACAAATCGCTACTGGAATTAACCCTACCGTTGATCTGCCGGCGGGAATACATACCTTACTGCTGACAGTCACAGATGATGATGGAGGTACGGCAACCGATGTGGTGGTCGTTAGCGTGGAAGAATCACCCGGATGTGGACCGCTTCCTGCGGACTGGACAGCTACCTATATTGGAGGTGGAAACAGCAGCGGAGAAGCATGTTATTCGGCTGGCGAATTTGAGATCACTGCATCCGGCAGTGACATCTGGGGTACTTCTGACGAGTTCAGGTACGTGTACCAGCCTCTGGCGTGCGATGGAGAAATCATAGTACAGCTAAGTGAGTTGGAAGGAGTAGACAGCTGGGCCAAAGCAGGCGTGATGATCAGAGAAAGCACTGCTGCCAACGCTAAGCATGCCATGATAGTTGTAACCCCCGGGCAGGGCATAAACTTTCAGTATAGAGTCAATACCGGGGGCAACATGTCTTTCTCCAATACTCCTGGCAGTGCTCCAGAATGGTTGCGCATCGTAAGAGAAGGGTCGGTCTTCACGGGTTACTATCGTGAAAGCACTTCTCAGCAGTGGACAGAATTAGGCAGTATTGAAATTAGCATGGGCAGCAATGTATTGATTGGTATGGCATTGACAGCGCATGATAACAATGCAGTAGCTTCAGCGCAATTCTCAAATATTGAAGTGAATACCCTTTGCGATGAGCCTTCGGCTTTAACACCTGAAGAGGTATGGCTGGAAGCTGAATGCGCAAATGAATTGGGTAATCAGTGGAGTGTGGTAGCTGATGATATAGCCTCCGGAGATGCTTATGTAGTGAAGCTTTCAGGAAGTAGTTTAGCTGCCGCTCCTGAAGGTCAAACGGCTATCCTAAAATACAACTTTAGTGTACAGCAGACCGGAGCTTACTATCTGTTTGCCAGGGTGAAAGCTACTTCCTTTGTGAATGATTCCTTCTGGGTGAGAGTGAATGGAGGTAACTGGATTCAATGGTGGCAGGGTATGACGATCAGTAATAATTTTGCATGGAATGAAGTGGCAGGTGCTCCATTCAACCTAAACAGCGGAGATAATACGATTGAATTCGCTTACCGTGAAGATGGTACTCAGCTAGACAAACTTCACCTTAATACCAGTGGTGTACAGCCCGGTGGACTTGGTGGAGCAGCTACCAATGCATGTTTTGCAAATGAGGTGGCCGCGCTGAAACTAGCTGAGGGTGACAAAGGACTGGTTCTGACCGAAGCTGACCTCAGGGAGCAAATAGATGAAATACCAATTATGGTAGGTACTTATCCTAACCCGTTTATGGACTATATGACTGTTGAGTTTAACCAGGCGCTGCAGGGAGAAGTAAGTATAATGATTTCAAGCATGACAGGCTCAATCATCATGGATGAGAAAATAATGATGAATGGTGAGACAGCTATTGCTTTAGACTTGTCCACATTAGCAAGTGAAGCTTATATTTTGAGAATATCACACGATCAGTTTGTGGTGGACAGGAAAATCATGAAGCAGTAAAGAAAGTAGATTGGTAATTTAGAAAGTAGCTATTACGCTGTAGTAGCTATTTTTTTTTACCTGGTTCTAAATACTATTATTCAAGACAATTGTAATACCATCAGCGGTCATTAAAGAAAAGCTTAAAAAATGAAAAGAATTTGATAAATATGAGTGTAATTGAAACAATAGCAGGCTACAATTGAGTTGCTATAGAGTAAATAAGCATATCTTCAGAATATACTTTACCATATGCGACGTAGCCTTGTGCTTGCCACTGTAACATTCGTTTTGATCAGTTGGTGTTATGCTCAGAAAGGAGAGGTTCAATCTGATGATACACCTGTGGCTAAGAATGCTTCCCCAAAAACACTAACCAAAGCTGATTCTTTGAAATTTACAAAAAATAAAACCATACCTGACATTATCCGAGATGAAGCTATTGCCGCTTTATCACACTACCCTGAACTGGCAGAAACACCAATAGATTTTGTGTTTCGTAAAGATATTATCAAGTCATTTATGCAGGCACAGCCTAAATGGTACGGTATCTTTCAGGGAAAAAAGAGAAGAAAGTATGTTGTAAAAATTACCCCTGCCCTGAAGCTGAAAGATAAATCCATACCGGTGGAAGAGCTACCTACTGAGGCATTGATTGGATGGCTAGGTCATGAGTTAGGACATATTATGGATTACAAAAACAGAAGCGGTTTTGCGCTTATACGCTTTGGCATAGGTTATTTGACTTCAGAAAAATATTTGAAAAAAGCGGAACAGAGAGCCGATATGTATGCCATCAATCATCAGCTGGGTAGCGAAATACTCAGCACCAAACATTTTATTCTTGAAAATGCCCAGATTCCCCTGGCCTATAAAGAAAGAATCAGGCGACTGTATATGTCGCCTGAGGAGGTAATGGAGCATATTGATGAGGACGGAAGTCTCTTGCCCATTGAAGGTGATGAATTATAGCATTACAGCGTTTCGGTGAATTTTATCCATTCCTGAAACTCTTCCTCTTTCATCACCCGGGGCATTTTTACTTGTCCCCCTTTCTTCTTCTGTTTTTCGTTCCACTGGTAGAATACATCGCTAGGCACCACAGAAACCTTAACATCTT
This sequence comes from Catalinimonas alkaloidigena, assembly GCF_029504655.1. Lineage (NCBI taxonomy): Bacteria > Pseudomonadati > Bacteroidota > Cytophagia > Cytophagales > Catalimonadaceae > Catalinimonas > Catalinimonas alkaloidigena. Next base: position 4,188,458 of record NZ_JAQFIL010000001.1, on the reverse strand, counting down.
TCAGCGCTTTGTCCCTGGCTACATTGTAATTTTTATTGACGCTTCTCAAGCGTTCGTCCAGCGTCTTAGCCAGCTTTTCTTCATCAGTATTACCTTCACCATCAATGCCTAAATACCAATGGTGTATATAATCCTTTTCAGGACGTACTGCTGCTACAGTAAACTCAGGAATTCTAATCCCAAATTCTTCTTCTAAGTGCTGTATCGCATCATTCATTTTCATCACAGATAACTGAGAGCCCACAACATTCAGAAAATGCTTGGTACGGCCGGAAATGATAATTTCAGCTTTTTCCTTATCTGTAAACTGTATGGTGTCACCTATCATATACCGCCAGGCCCCGGATACGGTGGAGATGATCAGCGCATAGTCAACACCCTCTTCTACCTCTTCCAGCGTCAGTGCTTTTGTACCCTGTATAATAGCCCCGTTTTCGTCAATATGTTCGTCTTTGAAAGGGACAAACTCAAAATAAATCCCATTTCTGGTAGACAGTTTCATGGCCATATGCTCATTTGGCCGGGCTTGAAAGGCAATAAATCCCTCCGATGTGAGGTAGGTGTCAATAATGGTAATAGGATGACCCAGGAGTGCTTCAAAACTTTTGCGATAAGGTTCAAAAGCGACTCCACCTGAAGTAAAGACAGACAGGTTGGGCCAGATTTCATGGATATGGTTGAGATTGTGGTACTCAATAATTTTTTTGAGCATCAACTCATTCCAGGAGGGTATGCCACTTAAAGCACCGATATCCCAGTCTTTGGCATTTTTAGCAATCAGTTCCACTCTTTCGTCCCAGTCTTCCAGTGCGGATATTTCCGGTCCGGGACGATAATATCCTCTAAACCAGGAAGGAATGTTACTGGCAGAAATACCGCTGATTTCACCTTCCAGATGATCTCCATTATGGCCCAGGTCGGTAGAACTGCCCAGCATCATCACTTCTTTTTCAAAAAAATCCGCAGGCAGGTCAAAATTGGAGAGCGCCAGGACCTGTGCCACCCCTGTTTTGCGGATAGCATCCAGCATATCATCAGTGACAGGAATACGCTTGGCTTTGTCTCCGGTAGTTCCAGAACTTAGTGCGTAATAATTAGGTTTTCCGGGCCAGCTAATGTCTTCACCCCCTTCCAGTTGTCTTTCCCACCATTCTTCAAAAATCTGGTTGTAATCATGAAAAGGTACAGTAGCGGCAAATGCGCGGGGTATATCTTTTTCTTCCAGTAATGAGGAAAAATTATAGTACTTTCCAAAAGCGGTATTCCTTGCTTTTTTTAGGAGTTGTTTCAGAACTTCTTGTTGCTCCTCAAGTGGAGATGATTCAGGAACAACCTTATCCGTCAGTTCTAAAGCGGATTTAATGATATTGCCAAGTATGGCCATAGCTAAAAAATTTATGTTCGGTTTTAAGTTTAAAAAAGCTTCGCAATAGATAACGGCAAAATGTGGCAGGAGGTTAGTCGTAACCAGACAGTTGGCATAGATTATTTGTCCAAATCCACTCCTGCCTGAAATAAGTCATAAAAAATTACCTAAACGGGTAACTTTCGTGAGCTGTATTCGTGATAATTAGTAAGTTTACCCAAACAGGTAAAAAATGACACAGGATTTTAACACTGAAGAAAAAATACTTGATGCCGCTGAACAGGTTTTTCAGCGCAAGGGGTTCAACGGAGCTCGTATGCAGGAAATTGCTGACAGAGCAGAGATCAATAAGGGTTTGCTTCACTATTATTTCAAGACCAAAGACAAACTCTTTGAAGCTGTATTCAGCAAAGCTTTTGACCTGATGGTTAACCGACTTAATGCTATCATTTCCACGCAGCATACACTGGATGATAAAATAGATAAGATGGTAGATACCTATATGAACATGCTGATCAAGCATCCGCATTTGCCATTGTTTGTCATCAATGAGCTCAACCGCCATCCGGATGAATTCATTAACAAAGTGCTAACCAAAAAGCGTCGGCCCAATGTTCAGGCACTTCTGGATGCTATACAGCATGAGATAGAGCATGGGAATATCAGGCCCTTTCCACCTAAGCAACTGATCATAAATATCATAGGGCTTTGCATATTTCCTTTTGTCGCCAGACCTATGATACAGGTATTGCTTGATGCTGACAATCCTGAATTTCAAAAGATGATAGAAGAGCGTAAAACTTTGATAGCCGATTTTGTAAAAAGCGCGCTACGACCTTAAATTTTTTACCCATAATTTACCCATTTAGGTAAAGCAGAAGAATCTGATTTTCAATTTAATAGCCAATACCATGAAATATGGCATATTCATTTTACTCTTGTATGCGCATTCAGGCATAGCACAAATGGCTGATACAATTGGTCTGAAGGCATGTCAGGATGAAGCAATTGCCCGTTTCCCTTTGCTCAAACAGCAGGATTTACTACGACAGGCAAGTCAGCTTCGCAGAGAAAACACACTGGCGGATTACCTGCCCAGGCTTAGCTTGAACGGACAGGTAACTTATCAGTCAGATGTAATTCAGTTTCCTTTAGGCATGCCCGGCACTGAACTTCCCGAACTTCCTAAAGAACGCTGGCAGGCATACCTGGATATCAACCAACCGATCTATAGTGGAGGGAGCAGGGCCGCTCGTCAATCGCTGGAAGAGCAGCAACTGGCAATTGATATACAGCAGAAGGAAGTCAATATTCAGCAGCTCAAACCCAGGGTGCAGCAAAGTTATTTTTCCATACTGCTTGCCCGGCAGTCTGAAGAAATTTTAAAAACTACCACAAAACTGCTTCTGGATAAACTCAGATCTGTGGAAGCGGGAGTAAGGGGAGGAGTAGCATTGCCCGCTGATGCGCTGCGGTTGCGTTCCGAAATTGCTAAGCTGAAACAGCAAATGGCAGAGCTGAGTGCCAGAGAAAATGCCGCGATGCAAACCCTCAGTACACTGACCGGATTTGATATCACTGAAGCAACAGCCTTGCGTACTCCGGTAATCAACATTACTGATCCTGAGATTGATCGTCCGGAACTTGAACTGTTGACTCTGCAATCCCGGAAGCTCGGGGCGCAGTCTCAGCTGATTGGTACAGATAACAAGCCTAAGATTTCAGTTTTTGCTCAGGGTGGTTTGGGCTATCCTAACCCCCTCAATTTTTTTGAGATCAATACCAGTCCCTATTATCAGGCAGGTGTGAGGATGCAGTGGCAGTTTATGGATTGGGGCAGGACCCAAAGAAAACAGGAAGAAGTAAGTATACAGCAGCAGATCATCAGTACTGAAGAAGAAAATCTGGAAAGAAATATCCGTATCCGACTGGAAAAGCAGGAAGCTGACATAAGCCGTTACCAGCAGTTGATGGAGCAGGATGAAGAGATCATCAGCATGATGGAGGAGGTCAGACAGTATGCTTCCCGTCAGCTTGATCAGGGCATCATTACGCCTACTGAATATCTGGACGATGTGCATGAGGAGCAAAAAGCCCGGCTCAACCATAGTTTACACCAAATTCAACTCATTCAGGCACAAGTGGCCTATCTCACAGAAAAAGGAATATACTGATGAAAACACCTATGACCCTATTTGCCCTCGCCCTACTGTTTACTGCCTGTCAGCAGGACTCAGATGTGGCCGATGCCTACGGAAATTTTGAAGCTACTGAACTGACATTATCTGCCGAAGTGCCTGGCAAAATACTGAATTTTGATGCAAAGGAAGGGGATGAACTCAATGAAGGGCAATTCATTGCGCAGCTAGACACCACCCAATTGCATCTGAAAAAACAGGAACTTAAAGCGGGTATCAAGGCCATTAAAGCCCGTCAGCCGGGCGTTGCTTCACGGCTGGACGTGCTGAAAGAAGAAAGGGAAAATGCTGCCCGAGAAGTAGAGCGTTTTCAGATTCTCGCTAAAGAAGGTGCCGCTACTGCCAAGCAGGTGGATGATCTGCAAAGCCGTCTGGAAGTCCTGGATCGTCAGATCGCTTCTGCCCGCACCGAATTTGGTCCTTTATCTGCTGAAATAGAAACCATGGAATCCCGCATTGCCCAGCTTAATGAGCAAATAAAAGATGCCCGACTGAACGCTCCCCTTCATGGGACAGTGCTGGTGAAGCTGGCCGAAGCGCATGAGATGGTCAATGCGGGTACGCCCTTGCTGCGTATGGCCGATCTGGACTATCTGGAGCTGAGAGCGTACATCAGTGGCAACCAACTGGATGATGTAAAGCTTGGTGAGGAAGTAGACGTGCTCATTGATCAGGACAAAGCCAATTTTCACCGGTTGAAAGGCACGCTCAGCTGGATATCGGACAAAGCAGAGTTTACGCCCAAAATCATACAGACCAAAGATGAGAGGGTGGACCTTGTCTATGCCATCAAAGTAAGGGTAAAGAATGATGGGCGCCTGAAAATTGGTATGCCCGGCGAAGTAATTTTCAATCCAAATGAAGCCGAATCATGATACTGACCGAACAAATATCCAAACAGTTCGGTGATGTGCAGGCGCTGAATGAAATCAATCTGGATGTGAAAGAAGGAGAGCTTTTTGGTCTGATAGGTCCCGATGGAGCAGGCAAAACCACGCTTTTCCGCATCCTCACTACGTTATTGCTGGCTGATAGAGGTAAAGCAAAAGTAGGAGGCCGGGATGTGGTGAAAGACTATCGTACAATCAGGCAGCATGTAGGCTATATGCCCGGACGTTTTTCGCTTTACCCTGATCTGAGTGTACAGGAAAACCTGGAGTTTTTTGCCACCGTTTTTGGCAGCAGCATTCAGGAAAACTATGAACTGATCAAAGATATCTATAGTCAGATTGAGCCTTTCAAAGACCGGAAAGCGGGGGCTTTGTCGGGAGGGATGAAGCAGAAGCTCGCCCTTTCCTGTGCGCTTATTCATCGCCCAAAAGTGCTTTTTATGGATGAACCTACTACCGGCATTGATCCGGTATCCCGCAAAGAGCTTTGGGAAATGCTGCGTAAGCTTAAAAGTGAAGGAATCACGCTGCTGGTATCCACACCTTATATGGACGAAGCCAGCCTGTGTGAAAGAGTAGCACTGATACAGAAAGGTAAAATTATGACGGTAGATGAGCCGGATAAAGTCAGAAAGACCTTTAGCAAAACCCTGTGGGCAGTAAGCACTGACCAAAGTATGTACAGGCTGCTCAATGATCTGAGGTCCTTTCCTGAAACCTCCTCAGCATATGCTTTTGGGGAGCATGTTCACCTTACCCTCAGGCAGGAGCATTTTCTGGAATCCCTGAAAATGCATCTGAAGGAGTTGGGGCATCATGGCCTGATAGTTAATCCGATAGAAGCCAGCGTAGAAGACCGCTTCATGGAATTGATGGGCAAGCAAGAAACGTCAAGCTTATGAATACGCAATATGTCATAGAAGCCCAGCAGTTAAGCCGACATTTCGGGAGCTTCAAGGCGGTAGATCAGATCAGCTTTGAAGTGAAAAGAGGGGAAATTTTTGGCTTTTTGGGAGCTAATGGGGCGGGCAAAACAACTGCCATGCGTATGCTTACCGGTCTGCTCAGCCCTTCAGCTGGAGAAGCTAAAGTGGCAGGCTTTGATGTGTACAAAGCGTCAGAAAAAATTAAGCAGAACATCGGCTATATGAGTCAGAAATTTAGCCTGTATGAAGACCTGACGATTGCGGAAAACATCCGTTTTTACGGAGGTATTTATGGACTTTCCCGAAAGCAGATCAAAGAAAAAAGCAGTAGCCTCCTGCACCAGTTGCAACTTTTTGAGAAGCGTAATCAGCTTGTAAAAGCTTTACCGCTGGGGTGGAAGCAAAGGCTGGCTTTCTCAGTAGCTGCCCTGCACGACCCCCAGATCATTTTTCTGGATGAGCCTACCAGTGGTGTTGATCCGCTTACCCGCCGACAGTTCTGGGAGATGATCTATGAAGCTGCTGAGGAAGGTGTCACTATTTTCATCACGACCCATTATATGGATGAGGCTGAATATTGCGACCGCATTTCCATGATGGTGGCTGGAAAAATAGAAGCGCTGGATACACCGAATCAGTTGAAGAAGCAATTCCATGCCGAGAGTATGAATGATGTTTTTATCCAACTTGCTAGGCCATGAAAAGATTTATATCCTTTGTCAAGAAAGAGTTCTTTCACATTTTTCGTGATGTGCGGACGCTAACCATTCTTTTTGGGATGCCGATCATACAGATCATTCTGTTTGGATTTTCTATTACCAATGAGATACGTAATGCGGACATCGCGATTCTGGACAAGTCCAAAGACACGGCTACGCGGCAGATTACGGATAAGCTCTTAGCCTCAGGTTACTTCCGGCTCAACAGCATACTGCAATCTGAGTCCCAGATAGAGCAGGCTTTCAAAAAAGGAGAAATCAAGCTGGCCGTCATCTTTGAGCAAGACTTTCAGCATAATTTATTGAAAAACGGAAGTAGCAACCTTCAATTGATCGCCGACGCTACTGACCCGAATACCGCCTCTACACTGACAAACTATGTAAGCGCCATTGTGCAGGATTATCAGTTGAGCCAAGCACGAAATAAGGCAGGTATCATTCAGGTGCAGCCGGATTTGCGCATGCTGTACAATCCTGAACTGGAAGGAACATATATGTTCGTTCCTGGCTTGATTACGGTGATTCTGCTGCTGATTGGTGCCATGATGACGTCCATCACCATTGCACGTGAGAAAGAATCCGGTACCATGGAGTTGCTGCTGGTTTCACCCCTGCGCCCGGCAGTCATTATTTTAGGGAAATCCATTCCATACATCGTATTAGCGCTGATCAATGCGGCCACGATTCTTATCATAGGGGCCACGGTTTTTGGAATGCCCCTGGAGGGGAACCTGGGCTTACTGGTCGCTGAGATATTTCTCTACATCGTATTGTCACTCTCGCTTGGCATCCTGATATCTACCATTGCAGAAACTCAGCAGACCGCCCTCCTTTTTTCACTCATGGGCTTGATGCTGCCCACCATCATTCTGTCGGGCTTCATTTTTCCCATTGAAAGTATGCCGGAGATACTGCAGTGGATCAGTAATGTAATTCCTGCCAAGTGGTTTATCATTATTATCAGAAATGTGATGCTGAAGGGAACCGGCTTTGCTTCGGTAGCTTTTGAGACAGCAGTCTTAGCCGGGATGACCTTATTGCTGCTGGGGCTCAGTATTGTAAAATTCAACGTCAGACTTAGCCAATCATGAGAAAAATATTATTTCTGATACAAAAAGAATTTCTGCAGATTTTTCGTAATCGCAGCATACTGCCTATACTTTTTGTGATGCCGATAGTACAGATATTTTTGCTGTCTTATGCGGCAAACTTTGAAATCAAGCATGTCAAAGTATTTATCATTGACCACGACAAAAGTCAGGCTTCAAGGCAGCTTCTGGATAAACTGCTAGGCTCCACCTATTTTCAGCTGACAGCCCACTCAGAAAATCTGGAAGAAGGCTACCGGGCTTTGGATTTTGATCAGGCCGATGTACTGCTCAATATCCCTATGGAGTTTGAGAGGGATTTGTACAAACAAAAACAGGCGTCTGTCCAACTGCTGATTAACGCGATCAACGGTACCAAAGCCGGACTAGCCAATGCCTATATCAGTACAGTTTTACAAGATTTTAATCAGAACGTCCGTGCTGAGATGCTTAGCAGTAAGCAGCACAATAGCACAGGAATTAGCGTTAAAAGCAGTAATTGGTATAACCCTGAGCTAAATTATCAAACCTTTATGGTGCCTGGCATACTGGTGCTGCTGGTTACAATGATCGCGGTTTTTCTGTCGGCCATGAATATTGTCCGGGAAAAAGAGATAGGCACGATTGAGCAGTTGAATGTGACTACCATTAAAAAATACCAGTTCATTATCGGTAAGCTGCTGCCATTTCTTATCATTGCTTTGGCTGAATTGACGATAGGACTGCTCATTGCTCATTATCATTTTCAGATCAGCTTTGAAGGTAGCCTGGGTTTGATCTATTTGTTCGCAGGCATTTATTTGGTACTGGTCTTGGGTATGGGCATGTTTGTTTCTACCATTACCGACACCCAGCAGCAGGCTATGTTTGTTTCCTGGTTTTTTCTGGTAATTTTTATCCTGATGAGCGGTCTGTTTACACCGATAGAAAATATGCCTGACTGGGCACAGGCAATTACCCGCTTCAATCCGGTAGCCTACTTTGTGAAGATAATGCGCATGGTACTGTTGAAAGGCAGTGGCTTTGCAGATGTGGCGCATCTTTTTGGAGTTATTGCTCTTTATGCCGTGATTATGAATTTGCTGGCTATCTGGAATTATCGGAAGACGAGTGCTTGAAAAGATTATACAAAATAGAAAAGCCTGCAAGATAAACTTACAGGCTCAATGAGTACCAGGAGCGGGACTTGAACCCGCACGACCTAATGGTCACAAGATTTTAAGTCTTGCGTGTCTACCAATTCCACCATCCCGGCATGAGTAAAAAACTCATCTTATTTAGAACAGCAAAGCGACTCTCCGTTAATCTGATCTGGGAGTCGCTTTAAGTTTTGAGCGAAAGACGGGGTTCGAACCCGCGACCTCAACCTTGGCAAGGTTGCGCTCTACCAGCTGAGCTACTTTCGCTTTTTCCGAATGGGAGTACAAAGTTAAGCATGGGTTTTTAAAATACAATAGTCCGAAAGAAAAATTTTGACTACTAAGCAAAATCGTTTTAACATTTGCATTTGAAAGTATCAAGCCTATGCTTTACCATGATTATTTGCCTAATTTGCATCAGGTAAAATCTATTTCAGACATAGATAATCCAGAACAGTGAACTCTCAACCTCTGAACTTTATAACCGAATGATCCTCTCCGGAAAATCCATTGAAGCAAAATTAGGTAAAGACATTATTATTGAACCTTTTCGTAAAGAGCAACTTAACCCCAATAGTTATAATCTCAGGCTTCATGAAGACCTTTTAATATACGATAAGCAGGTGCTGGACATGAAGACTGAGAATACGGCCCAGAAAATTACGATACCTGAAGAGGGCTTGTTACTGGAAAAAGATAAACTTTATCTGGGAAGAACACTGGAGTTTACCGAAACACACAATTATGTACCCATGCTGGAAGGGCGTTCTTCCATAGGACGTTTGGGACTGTTTGTTCACATTACCGCTGGCTTCGGCGATGTGGGCTTTTCTGGTTTCTGGACCCTGGAAATGTTTTGTGTGCAGCCTATTCGTATATATGCAGGTGTGGAAATCTGTCAGATTTTTTACCATTCCATTGAGGGTGTATACGAAGCATACCACAGTAAAAAATACCAGCACAACAAAGGAATTCAGCCCAGTATGCTTTATAAAGACTTTGAGAAATAGTATCTTGATCTGAATTTTTATATAGATAACTTTTATTTTTTACCTACAATTTTTTTGCAATGTCACTAGATCTTAACCTGAGCAACCTGATGTTTGTAGATATTGAAACAGTATCTGCTGAAGCCAGCTTTGATGATTTAGGAGAAGTACTCAAGCGCGAATGGAGCCGTAAGGCATCCAACCTAAAAAATAAAGAAGAGCTAAGCGTAGAGGATTTATTTTTTGAGCGGGCAGGTATTTATGCTGAATTTGGAAAAGTTGTTGTCATTTCGGTAGGTATATTTCATACGCTGGATAACGATGAAACAGAGCTGCGGATCAAATGTATCTCTGGTGAAAATGAAAAAGAAATCCTTGAGAACTTTAAAGAAACAGTGATGAAGTTTGATCAGGGCAAATTAAGGCTCTGTGCCCATAACGGAAAGGAATTTGACTTTCCTTACCTCTGTCGTCGTATGCTGATCAACGGCATTAACTTACCTCCATCTATGGATGTAGCAGGTAAAAAATCATGGGAGATTCATCATCTGGATACCATGGAGATGTGGAAGTTTGGCGATTACAAAAGCTATATTTCTTTAGATTTACTGGCAGCTTTGTTTGATGTACAAGCGGTAAAGGAAGAAAATATGAAAGGTAGTGATGTTAACCGACTCTATTATAAAGATAAGTCTTTGGAACAAATCGCGCGCTTCTGTAAACGTAATGTGTCAGTATTGGCACAGGTGTTTTTGCACTTGCAGTCGCTTGACCCTATCAGGCAGGAGAATATAACGGTAGTATAAACAATGGATTAGAACCTAAATGTATTGAAATCAGTTAGTACATTGGAACCATGATATTTTTAAAAGTTACCCCTCCATCTTACAATCACATAATTTATTAATTTTCATTTCACTAACATCGAGTCTTCCTAACTGGTCTGCGCTTTTTCTTGAATAGGCCAAAGCCCCTGGGCTGGCAGGCTGAACAAATAATTCCAGAGATTGATAATTTGAAGAATTTAGAAGAACATCACTTCTCTGAATGAGTTTGACAAGAAGACTTCCATTTTTAAACTAAAATATTAATCAGTGTTTCACTGAGCCCTCTGATTTCTTTATAACTTCGCTCAACAAACACTGCAAGAATTTTTTCAATCAATATGTCAAAAAGAAGAAATAAACAGAAAACACGTTCCCGATCAAAGAAACAAGCCTATACCAAGGAGCAGCTTGCCTATATGACGATTGGCCTGCTTGACGCTAACCTTACCAAAGCATACTCGGTCCGACAGATTACCAAGCGACTGGAAATTCATGACAAGGCTTCAAAAAATATTTTGCCCAACATACTGCACAAACTTGAAGAAGAGGGCAAAGTTAAAAAGATTATCAACGGAAAATATCAGACTACTGCCGAGCCTAAGGTTCTGCTGGGAAAAGTAGACTTCGTAAACCCTCGCTTTGCCTTCATCATCTGCGATGAACTGGAAGAAGATATCAAGGTAGATGCTGACTATCTGCAAAATGCTATTGATGGTGATATTGTGAAAGTGCTTTCTTTTGGTCCGGGTATAGAAGGAAAACGGCCTGAGGGAGAAGTGTTGGAAGTGGTTGAGCGAACCCGCAAAGAGTTTGTAGGAAGGGTAGAAATGTCCAACCGCTTCGCTTTCATCGTGCCGGATAGCCGCAAAATGCATCACGATATTTTTGTGCGCCTGGAAGACCTGCAAGGGGCAAAGAATAATGACAAAGTAATCGTAAAGCTGATCAAGTGGCCGGAGGATGATAAAAGTCCGGTTGGAAAGGTGATCAGAGTTCTGGGGCCTGCCGGTGAGAATAATGCTGAGATTCACTCCATCATGGCAGAGTTTGACCTGCCGTTTGAGTTCCCCGAAGATGTGGTGGAAGAAACCGAAAAGATCAAATTCAGCCTGAACAAAAAAGAGCTCTCTAAAAGAAGAGATTTCCGTGATGTCACCACCTTCACCATTGACCCGGTTGATGCCAAAGACTTTGACGATGCGCTATCTATAAAAAAACTGGATGACAAGCATTGGGAAATTGGTGTCCATATTGCCGATGTCACCCATTATTTGCAGGAAAATACAGCCCTGGAACGTGAGGCTGAAGAAAGAGCCACTTCAGTATACCTGGTAGATCGTGTGATTCCTATGCTGCCGGAAAAGCTGTCCAACGAACTTTGTTCACTTCGTCCTCACGAAGATCGCCTTACATTTTCAGCGGTATTCAAGATGGATAAGAATGCCAAAGTAAAAGATGTGTGGCTGGGAAGAACAGTTATACACTCAGACCACCGCTTTGCATATGAAGATGCACAGGAAAGAATTGAAACCGGCAAAGGAGAGTTTGCGGATGAAGTCATCACATTAAACAACCTTGCAAAACGGCTAAGGAATGAGCGTTTTGCCCAGGGAGCTGTGAACTTTGAAACCACTGAAGTCCGCTTCAGACTGGATGAGGCAGGTAATCCCCTGGAAGTAGTGCCTAAGGTGCGGAAAGATGCGCACAAGATGATAGAGGAGTTTATGCTGCTGGCTAATAAAAAGGTAGCGGAATTTGTGTTTCATTATAAAAAGAGGAAGGAAAAAAACACCTTCGTGTACCGCGTGCATGATTATCCTGATATCACCAAGATTCAGGAGTTCTCTGAGTTTGCCCAACGTTTTGGCTACAAATTACACACTTCTGATGATGCCATTTCTGCTTCACTCAACGAACTGATGTCAGCCGTGGAAGGTAAGCCCGAGCAGGATATCCTGCAGCAACTGGCGATTCGTACCATGGCGAAAGCCAAATATACTACTGAAGCCAAAGGGCATTTTGGTTTGGCTTTTGAACACTATTCACACTTTACCTCACCCATACGTCGCTACCCGGATGTGATGGTGCACAGGCTCCTGCAAAAGTACCTGGACGATGCGGCTGTAGAAGAGCAGCAGAAGTATGAGAAAAAATGCGAGCACTCTTCCGAACAGGAAAAACGAGCGGCAGATGCCGAGCGGGCTTCTATCAAGTACAAGCAGGTACAGTATATGCAGCAGTTTGGTGTAGACAGGGTGTTTGAAGGTATCGTATCAGGAGTGACAGAGTGGGGGGTTTATGTGGAAATGATTGAAACTCACTGTGAAGGTATGGTGCGCATGTCTGAAATTACTGATGATTTCTATGAGTACGATGCCAAAAATTTCCGCATCATTGGGCAGCGCCGTAAGCGCATCATCGCTTTAGGTGATAAAGTAAAAGTAAGGGTGCTTAAAACGGACATGGACCGACGTACCATTGACCTGGAGTTTGTAAAGTGATTGAAATAAAAGATCAGTGTTATTCAGAATTCGCTTGACAGATAGCCCAGCTTATTGCTCATCTGAGGGTGATTGGTTGGGTACAACCACTAAAAAAGTACAGCCTGCCCCTTTGTCAGATTTCAGGTGTATTTCACCATTCATTTTTGTCACTGATTCTTTTACTAAAAATAAGCCTAAGCCTGAACCTTTGGCACTATTACTCGCTCGGTAAAACATATCAAAAATCTTTTTGTGGTGCTTTTGATCAATGCCCAGGCCATTATCCTCTACTACGATTTCGGCTTTTTGACTATCCGTAAAGACATTAATTCTTAAATATGGCTTAGTTTTCTCAGGATCGTAGTAACGAAAAGCATTGGACACAAGATTATTCATAATAATTGACAGACGTTTCTTGTCTCCATAAAATATACCTTCCTGTTTGATTTCAGTGTTTTTTTCCACTTCCTGGTAATTACTGAGGTGTTGGTAGAGCACGAACACTTCTTCTAGTAATAATTTAAAATCAACAGGCTCATGCACTACCTCCAGGCGGGTGTTTCTCGAGTAGTTAAGAATATCCTGTATGAAGTCATCAAGTCGGTTGAGTGCCTGCTCCTGCATATTCAGATAGGCTTCAAACTTATTAGGGTCATCTTCCATTCTCAGTACCTCAATAAGTCCCATGGTAGAGGTTAGCGGTGCTCTAAGGTCATGAGACGTTCGGTACACAAATACATCCAGCTCTTTATTAAGTCGTGTAAGCTCTTTGTTTTTGCTGTGTATGGTTTCGTTTTGCACGGATAAGGTTTGGTTAGCATTTTCAAGGCCATGCAAAGCCAGGGAAACCCGTTGGGAGAGTATAAGTGATTGAGAAAGAATAAATAATAATAAGCCTAAAGAAGTTATATATCCGGTAGAAATAAGGTTGTTCGCATACAGTACATCATTGATAAATGCCAGGAAGAAAGCAATCAGGCTGATCAATAATATCGTTTGACCGGGGGCATTCTTGTCGTATTTTTTTATTATTCTATAGAGTACAAATATGCAGATGACGATAGTAAATATCTCATAGGGGATGATAGAGTAGGAAAAACTGAGGGGTGGGCTTAGCATCACCCATAATGAAAAGGCTATGCTGGTCACCCAGACAAACTGAATGAACTGCTTAAGGATAAGTTTTGGATAAATTTGGAAAAGGAAGCTCAAAAAGAGGGGTACAAAGAGGTAAAACCCCAGTAACTCCAGCCTGACCATCCAGTTCCAGTTCAGCGGTAGCAGATAATGGATAAGATATTTCCCGGTACTGAGAATTCTAATTACAATAAAAAAACAGGCGATACTGAAAATCAGATAGGTGCTGTCATCTCTTCTAAAAAAGTAAAACCCTAGATAGTAGAGCGCCATAATCAAAATACACCCTGCTAAAAAAAACTCCAGCCCGCTTTCTAAAATCCATGTTTTGCGGATATCGGTGAAGCTTCCTAAAAAAAAAGGGGACCAAGCGCCCCCTCTACGATAATGAAAATTTGATACCTCAAGTTGTAGCTTAAGCGTATCCCCCTGAGGAAAAAATCTTACAAAATCAGGAGCATACCATGGCTGTGCACTTTGCGCATCTTTACCGACTTTACCGGCTACATATATCAGCGAGTCGTCTGCATAAAGGGACATGGCAGTTGCAGCGCTAAGAATATTGATGCCTAATTCTGTGTGATTTTCAGGAAGTAAGATATCTAAGGCGTAGCTGGCATATCCCTGTCCACCAAGAGTTTGCCCGTTTAATTCATAGTTTTTCCAGTCAGATGGAAGGCTAATATAATCAGGTTTGTCTACTACAGCTAAAAGGGATGGGTCGCTACTCAGAAGTTCTTGCCAATAGAATGTCCATTCGCCATTTAATTTGACGGAGCCGTACTTTTCAAAATCCCATTGCCGCAAATCCAGAATTCCCTGCTGAGCAGTCGGGACTTGATGCATGTTGGCTTGGCAGCCCATCAACAAAATGAGTATTAATTTAAATACTATCAGGCTCAGAAATTTGTAATAGGCTTGTAAGTAGATATTCATGTATCAATGCTTGTATTCTGGATGGATATACAAGTAAAGTGTCGTTAAATTATACCTTAGTAAAACGCTGCAAAAAACTTCTTATTAAGATTATTTGAGTGTATATACTTAATATTTCTGTTATAATTAGCTACTAAAAGATTAATGTAGCAAAAAAGAATTTAAATATAATACGTAAGTAAAAATTTGCCCGTAATTTTTTCAAATACAAATTGAGGGCTAATTCTGAGGCTTAGGTAAGCTATTAGCATACCGTCGTAATCAGTTGTATTTGTAAATACTTTTATACAGTTTTACAACGCTCTGGAAATTCCTTTTTATGCTATTTTAACTGAAGCCAAACTTTACAAAAGCGCTTAAAATCTTTTACTAATGTTTAGTTATAATGTAGCTTTTGGCAGAGGTTTGATCATTTGTAATATCTATTCTACTTGAACAAGTATATGCAGCCGGTGGTGCAGGAATACATTAAAAAAATTAATCAGAAATTACAGCATCATAAATTTGGGGATCAGCCCGGTGAATTATATGAGCCCATACGTTATATTCTGAATCTGGGAGGAAAAAGACTCAGGCCAGTGCTTACTCTTCTGGCTTACCAGCTCTATCATGAACATATCTCTGAGGAAAAAGTACTTGGCCCGGCTTTGGCCGTAGAGGTCTTTCATAATTTTACGCTGATGCACGATGATATCATGGACCGGGCTCCTCTCCGGAGAGGAGAACCTACCGTCCACAAACAATGGAATGAGAATATTGCCATACTTTCAGGTGATGTGATGATGGTGAAAGCTTATGAATTGTTGATTGGCGTTGAGCAGGACAAACTATTAGGAGTGCTTAAGGCCTTCAATCAATGTGCGGCCGAAGTTTGTGAAGGTCAGCAGTGGGATATGAACTTTGAAAGCCGTCAGGAGGTAAGTGAAGAAGAGTACCTGATGATGATTAAGCAAAAGACAGCGGTCTTGTTAGGCTTCAGCTTACAACTGGGCGGTATGCTGGCTGGTGCAGATGCTAAAGATTGTCAGCATTTATATGATTTTGGCGTAAACATTGGTGTCAGCTTTCAGCTAAAGGATGATCTCCTGGATGTATATGCAGATCAGGCTAAATTTGGAAAGCAGGTGGGAGGAGATATCATTGTAAACAAAAAAACTTTTTTGCTTATCAAGGCACTTGAAAAAGCAGATTCTCAGCAGAAGTCAGAACTGCAGCGCTGGCTGTATAAGGAAGCGTTTGATAAAGAAGAAAAAGTAAGTGCCGTGAAAGTTATATATGACCAACTGAATATCCGCGCGCTGACCGAGCAGAAGATGAATGAATTTTTTGATATTGGCTTACAAAAGCTACAACAAATCAATGTAAAACCCGATAAAAAAGAGATACTGAGGCATTTTGCAGAAAATCTCATGGCAAGAGAAAAATAAAACTCCTCAGTAAGGGACTATTATACTTATGGACTCTATCACAATCATACTTATCGTCATTTCTGTAGCGGCCAGTCTATATGCCTGGAATAAGCCGGAAGTGATGTACAAATGGATTTTTAACCCGTATTCAGTCTATACCAAACAGGAGTACTGGCGCTTTATTACCTCTGGGTTTATTCATCAGGACTATATGCACTTGTTCTTCAATATGTTTACCCTCTACTTCTTCGGTAGTGTCATTGAGCAGTATTATGCTTACCTTTTTGGGGGGACCTTGGGTATCGTACTTTTTGTAGGGATGTATCTGGTGGCTATCGTGATTTCTGATGTTGCTACCTATATTAAGCATCGCGAAGATCCTTCATACAACTCATTAGGCGCTTCCGGTGGTGTATCCGCGGTAGTCTTTAGCGCCATTATGTTTGATCCCACCAGCAAAATATATCTTTTTGGCCTCATCGGCATACCGGGCTTTATATTGGGTGCATTGTTTTTATTATACTCTTATCAACGTTCTAAGCAGATGCGTGACCGCATTAACCATGATGCCCACCTCTATGGAGCGCTTTTTGGCGTTATCTTTACAGTCATCATTGAGCCAAATGTGATCTCTCACTTTATCACCGAGATATCAAATTTCAGCTTCTTTTGAGTTGATTTAGATCATGACGACTTACTTACTTGTAATCATGGGTGTTTTTGTTAAATTGAAGAGAAAACCAACATTATTTACCTATGTCAGATCAAAATAAATCAGAAGATCAGGCTAAAGACAGGTTACAGGAAATATACGCCAGGATCAAGGAGTTTGAGCAAAAGGCTAAAGATTTGAGGGTAGAACTGGATGAAGAGCTAAACGGTCTTAAAGAAAAGGACAGCTCTCTCTACCGTAGCTATGAAGATCTTAAATATTCCAGCGCAGCAGCTTTCCATGATATACGCCAGGGCTTTGAAAAAGCAGCCGATGCCTTGCATGAAGCGATCAAAAAAGCGCGCTATCATTTTAAGTAAATGCTGCTGAAACCCAAAGACACTGTTGAACTCATAGCAGTTTATCATCAGTATAGGTATGAGTAACAAACCCTCCGAAGTTCAGGAGAGTGTCTCTTCCCTGATTCAAACAACTGCACTACCCGTGCTGGGCAAGACGATCCAGTACCAGAAAGAATTTGCTGAGGAGGTACTGCTTGCCTTTCATGACTTCGCAGCTCAATATGAAGATGCTAAAAAGCAGCAAGATGCGGCAGGCTTTTTTGAGGCATTACGGACTTACAGTAGCAATACTTATGAGCTGATTGCGCATAGGTACGAAGACAATAAGTTGCGCCATATTGATGAAATTCTGGAAGAATACTTTCAGGCCAGTAAGGAATATTTAGATAATCTGCCTCTTTACCATAATGAGGTGCAGGCAGAAGCACGCTTTGAAACAAAAGAAGAGGACAACTGGCGTATTCGTCTGATCAAATACTGGAAAAGATGGCTCAGAAGGTGGAGAGATTTGCCGCATAGGGTGAAAAACTTTTTCCGTAAACTGTTCCGCAAAACCCAAAAGCCACTGGAGCCCTGGAAGTACAAGCTTCCACTGAGAAACCTCACTGCTTTTTACTATAGAGAAGAATATGCGCTGGCCCTTATTCCTGCATTTGAAAAAATTTACCGGGAGTTAGCCATTACTTCCCAGCAGGTCTGGCAGGTATCAGATCGTATAATGGTTAAAATTAACCATTTTATGCAGGAACTAGATTATCAGCGGGAAAACTGGCTGGCTGAATTACCTGCTTTGGAAGTAGAAAAGTTTGAAGCAAAGATACAGGAAGTACTTGATGAACTGCACAGCTTACATCAGGAGATTATCCATGACCATACAGAGCTGCTTGCCGACCTTCACCAAAGGTACTTAAGTGCTTATGAGAGAGCAGGAACAGCGGAGCTACCATCCCGTCGTTTCAGTAATTCCAAATTACTGAGCAAAAATCATCACACAAAAAAGGTCTATCTAGGAATTGCTCAAGGGTGGAGGAATACACTTTTTGCTTTACACGAAGATTGGCGTATCGACGAAGAATTCATTATCCTGAGCAATCACCTACTCTACCAGCACTACAAAGTGCGGGAAGAGGCAAAGTTAAAAATAAAGCAGGCAGTACTTCCGCAGCTCAACATAGCTAAAAGTGTGATCAATGATGCCCTGGAAGCCATAGAAAAATCACCGAAAAAACAGATTGAAGAAAGCCTGAATAAGCAGAAACAATACATTGATCTGCAGTTGATCCGGACTGTCATCCCGGCGACCATCGCGGTGCTCTATCGGCAGGCCTTGCCTTCTCTGCTGAACAATATACAATCCCAGGCCAAAGAAAAAGTAGATGATTTAGCGGATCGGAGAGGACTGGTGAAGACCAATGAATATAACCGAGGTATCAAAACTTCAGAGATTGATTATGTGTCTCCCCATCAGATTGTGAGCTTTGAGACCCTACCCAATCTGAGAGAGAATATCAATAAATCAGAACTAGCCGTAAGCGACGAGCTGGCAAAGGTGCAAAAGATGATCAATGAGGTAGGACAGATTTCTTATTTCAACCTGGACTCAGCACTTTCAGTCTTCGAGGGAGAGCAGGAAAATAAGGATAAAGCCCAGAGCATTGCGGTAGAAGGCTTGCAACGTGCCCTGAAGGTAATAGAGCATATTACTGAGTCTTTGGATGAGGTTTATCTTCATCTGGATAGCGATGTGCATAAGGCAGTCCAATCTTTTATCAATGAGCTGACCGAGCTTAAGAGTAATGATTATGCGCTTGAGCTGAAGTTGAGAGTTGCCAAAGCCAAAGCGCTGGAAAGGACACGAGAGCTTAAGCAGAAAGCATTTGATTATATTAAGAATGCGGTACCTTATACGCTGAAGTTTGTTCGGCAGACTTACCTAAGTGCAAATCAGCAACTAAAGGCTTACCGCAAGCAGATGGGGATAGAGTCTAACTCAGTAGCGGTTAGTACAGAGATTTCGGATTTCCTGACAGAAAGCGAAAAATCTATCCAGCAATTGCCCTATGTTTATCAGCGCTTATTCAGTATCCGCCCACTAGACGAACCGGTGTTTTATGAAGAGCGTACGGATGAGATAAAAAGCATGCAAGAGGCTTTTCAGAACTGGAACAAAGGACGCTTTGCCAGCACTGCTATCATCGGTGAAAAAGGAAGCGGAATTACTACGCTGCTCAACTTTTTCATGAAGCAGAGTAACCAAAGGTTGATCAAACGCTGTCAGCTGGTAAGGTCAACAACAATGAGCCAGATTTATACCGAAGAATCATTGCTTGATTTTTTTAGTGAGCTATTTACTGACCAGCACTTTTTGAGCATAGAGGACATCGTACAATATTTTGAGCAACGGTCTCAACCCCTGATTTTTGTGTTTGAAAACCTGGAGCATTTCTATCTGAGGAGGGTAGGAGGTTTTGCTTGTCTTAAAATTCTCTTTGAACTGATTTCCAAAACCAATAAAAAGGTTTTCTGGCTTTGTACCTGTACAGTTTACGCCTGGGAATACCTGGACAAATCAATTCGTATCTCCGATTATTTTGAATATCTGGTTGAACTCCAGCCTTTTCAGAATCAACAATTACGGGAAGTCATCCTGAAACGTCACCGGGTGAGTGGCTATGCCTTGGTGTACGAACCTGCACTGGAAGATATAGGAAGAAAGAAGTTTGAGAAGATGTCGGATGAAGAGCAGCAGCAATATCTCGAGAAAGAGTATTTTAATGATTTGAACAAGATAACTGCCGGTAATTTTAGTATCTCGCAATTATTCTGGCTCAGGTCAGCGCGTAGGGTAACTGGTGATACCATCTACATTGGCGCGCTGAAAGACTATGATTTTTCCTTTGTCAAATCTATTTCCTTACAACATGTGCTTACTCTTCATTTGCTGATACAGCATGATGGGCTTTCCGAAGAACAGTACAAAGAGTTGACAGATTACCAGACTATGGGTACAAAAATGATCAAAAAGCCAGGTAATAATAATCTTGAGCTGATTCAACTGATGGATGATGGGTTTATTGTTAAAAGAGACGATGTCTTTACGATCAATCCATTGCTGTATCGCCAGGTCGTGAACTTGTTAAAAGACAAAAACTTCCTGCACTGATGTTCCAGCTAATCACGATATGGCTGCTCCTGCTGATAAGCCCTTTACAACTGGTTCCGAGAGACTCTGTGAATATGAGGTTGCCCGTACCTCAGCACCTGGTTTCTGCTGGAGCGCAAACCGCACAAGTTGCGGCTGACTCTACGCAGAATGGGGCAGTAGTAAATTCATTGGATAGTGCAGGCTCTCAGTTGCAGATACGGGCGAACAGTATCATTATTCAGGCTGATACACTTGTAAATAGCCAGAGGCCGCTGATAGATACTTCGGTAACAGAGGAAGAGGAGCAAAGCACACCAGAAGCTCTTCGGCAAATTTCATTAGGAAAAATTTTCTGGAGCTTTATCATATTCGCGCTGGGATATTTTGTGATCCGGTTTCTTACCAGAGTTCTGGAGTTATTTTCAGAAAGGAGTACTAATTACCGTATCACGATCAAAGGACTGATTCCCGTAGTCAGAATATTAGGCTGGATCATCGTTATTTTTGTGATCATAACTGGGGTAATACAACCTAAGATAGAGGCTGTACTGGCGCTTACTGCTTCGGTGGGTGTAGCCGTAGGTTTCGCCTCGCAAGACGTCCTGAAGAACATATTTGGTGGTATTGTAATCTTGCTGGATACGCCTTTTAAGGTAGGCGATAAAATTGAGATTGACTCATTCTATGGTGAAGTAGTTGAAATCGGCTTGCGCTCTACCAGGATCGTAACACCGGATGACTCATTAGTTTCTATACCTAATGGAGAGCTAATGAACCGTTCAGTGTCTAACAGCAATGCCGGAGAACTCAACTGTCAGGTGGTAGCTGAGATATATTTGCCGCTGGATATTGATACTTCACAGGTAAGAAAGATTGCCACCGAGGCTGCACAAACCTCTAAATATATCTTTTTGAATAAACCCATAGCAGTGCTATTCTTTAATGAGGTAAAAGAGCGAAGGTCTTATCTTAAAATGCGCCTTAAAGCTTATGTGATGGATATTCGCTATGAGTTTGCCTTCAAAAGTGAACTCACAGAAATTGTAATTCGTGAATTACTGCAAAAACAAATGATCAGCCGAGATGATTTTAAGTGATATAGCTTTCTGAGTATATGTATCCTATGGATTTTGACCAGCAGATATTTGTTATGTATTAAGAGATTTAATTTTTTTGATTTTAGAGATTGGATATTGGGCTGGCTAACTTCAATTCTCAGCTTGTTTTTCATTTTAAACAAATTTTTCAGCATAATCTGTTTTTTAAGTACAAAAACATATCAATTCTAACAACAGTACCCTATACCATAACACCAAGAACTAACTATGAATATCAAAATAGGAATCATCAATGTTTCAGACCGTGCCAGTAAAGGAGTTTATGAAGACATTCCCGGTAAAGCTATTGTCGATACACTGAATGATTACCTCACTTCAAGCTGGGAAAAAGTGTATGCGGTCATGCCTGATGAGCAGGATCAACTGGAAGCTACAATGAAGCGTATGGCTGATGAAGAGGGCTGTTGCCTGATCATCACTTCGGGAGGTACCGGACCGGCCAAAAGAGATGTTACCCCCGAAGCTACAGAAGCAGTGTGCCAAAAGATGATGCCCGGCTTTGGGGAGCTTATGCGTCAGGTGAGCTTGCAATATGTACCAACCGCTATTTTGTCCCGCCAGACTGCTGGCATTCGCAATCAGACTTTGATCGTTAACTTACCAGGCAAGCCCAAAGCAATTCGCCAGTGCCTGGATGCGGTTTTCCCTGCCATCCCTTATTGCATAGATTTACTGGAAGGTCCCTATCTGGAGTGTAATGAAGAAGTGATCAAGCCTTTCCGTCCGAAAAAATAGTACTAAGTTCCTGGCCACTACGGAGTGGTTTTATAGTGTTATGATTCTGAGTTTGTGTAGTTATAATTTTTCTGTGAACAAAAGAGTGAGTCCATTGAATATCTTCACCGCTCTTTGAAATATCTGTTTAACACTAATGAACCAAGAAACAAGAACTATATTACCAATACGCTAAGCGAAAAGTGGAAATTTAGCGTTAAGGATAATAATGGAAATGATCAGCGTATTTGATATGTTCAAGCTTGGAATTGGTCCATCCAGTTCACACACGCTTGGCCCCTGGCGGGCAGCACAACGTTGGCTAGAGGAACTCCGTCAGCAGCTTGACCTGCAAGAAGTACAGGCAGTAGAAGTACATCTGTATGCTTCTCTCGCCCTTACCGGAAAAGGTCATGGTACTGATCTTGCCGTGATGCTGGGCCTGAGCGGCCAGGACCCTGTGGATATTCCCATTCAAAATGTTCTGGATATTAAAGAGCAGATCTATAGAGAACACAGAATCAATCTTGCTGATCAGTACATCATTCCTTTTGATCCATCTCAACATATCATCATGCATGGAGGCGAAAGGTTAGCTGAACATGCCAATGGGCTGATATTTAAAGCTTATACTACTGAGCGAGTTTTTGAAGAAACCTATTATTCGGTAGGGGGTGGATTTGTAAAAAAAGCGAACGAAAAAGCTGACCCTCAGGGAACGGTTCAATTGCCTTACCCTTCACAAAATGGAGAAGAACTTTTACAACATTGCCGGTCACAGCAGATGAAGGTTGCTGATATGGTGTGGGCCAATGAACTTGCCTGGAGGTCAGAGGAGGAGATACGTTCTGGACTACGCCAAATCTGGCAGGTTATGCTCAAAAGTATGTATCATGGATGTTATGCTGAAGGGGTACTTGGCGGAGGCTTAAATGTTAAGCGTAGAGCAGCCAGCATGCATCATAAGTTAATAGGTGGCATAAAGTTTGAAAATGCAGAAGACTGGTTGGCAGAGGTAAAACGACGTCCCAATGACTTCAATGCCATACTCAAATGGATAGGCTGCTTTGCCATGGCAGTCAATGAGGAGAATGCCAGCTTCCGACGTATTGTTACTGCGCCTACCAATGGCGCTGCCGGAGTGATTCCCGCGGTTTTGATGTACTATATCTGTTTCTCAGGAGAAAATGTTCAGGAAGATGACATTTTTAGCTTTTTGATGGTAGCGGGTGAAATTGGTTCACTGTTCAAGAAAAATGCGACTATCTCAGCGGCTATGGGCGGCTGCCAGGCGGAGATAGGGGTGTCGTCCTCCATGGCTGCGGCAGCCCTCACAGAATGCCTGGGAGGTAGCGTAGAACAAGCCTTGATGGCAGCAGAAATCGCGATGGAGCACCATCTGGGCTTGACTTGTGATCCGGTGGGAGGATTGGTGCAAATACCTTGCATAGAGCGTAATTCTATGGGAGCCATCAAAGCTATTACCGCCTCACGACTGGCACTGGACAGCGATCCTGCTGATGCCTGTGTATCGCTGGATAATATCATCAAAACAATGTGGGAAACCGCTCAGGACATGAACCACAAATACAAGGAAACCTCTCAGGGCGGTCTGGCAGTCAATATTTCTGTTAAGGTGCCGGAGTGCTAGTCATGAGTTGATTTACTAGCTGCTTCGCTACGCTAAACTGTGCTTTTTCATTCAGGTGCACGCCATCGGTAGATAAATTTGAAAAATCCTCTTCCAGCAAAGCATAGCTATCCACGATTGTACAGTCGTACTTCCGAGCCAGCTTTATGAACTTTTTGTTGTTATTTTGAATGCGCTGATTTCCACCACCATATTTATCCTGATTAATTTTTGATTCATCCATAGGGGGGAGGCGTGAGTATTAAGATATTGGGTGTGTGATTTTTAAAAGCCGGAAAAGCTTTGATTTTTTGCACTAAGCTTTCCATATTTTTAATTACCTCATCCTGACGATCAGCAAACACTTTTTTTGTGTCATTTGTACCTAGACCTAGGATGATATAATCCAGCTTCTCTTCTGCCAGGGAGTCGGTAGCATGCTGAAGGTAAGCCTCTATGTTTTTCAATGTGTTGAGGTTTTCACGGCCCAGATTATCAAAGCCAATGGTATTGCCCGAAACAGAAGTGTTGATGACCCTAGCATAGGGTAAAAGCTTTTTCATCTGCTCTGGCCAGCCAGATTCCGTTGCTCCATTAGAATCACCTATGGTCAGGATGTTGAATTTTTTGTTAATCTGATTTCCTTCTATGGGTAATAATGACAAGGCCTGGGGGGTAATCATTTCATGCCCCCCCTCAAAAATCATAAGGGAAAGGCGGGGAGTTTCTTTAAGCAGATGAACCTTTCTGCTGCCCAGCGCCAAAGAGGTGTCAGGAACTGGCATCAACCGTTTGGTAAGCAGTGTTTCAATGGTTTGATATGATACGCTTTGATCAGGGTAGACAGTTTCTCCGTACATTTCATCCAATAGCTTATTGTATATATTGATGGAATGTGTAACCGGTACCGAACCTGTATAGCCATCGTGAATACCTGTATAAATCCTCAGTTGTGCATTTGTTCTTAGCTCAGCATCATAATCCATGTGCATAGGAGATCTTCTTCTGGCTTCTGCTGGATCAAACTGATGACGATTTGTGGTCACCTGTTCCAGGTGTTTGGCGTATTTTAAATTCCGGCCTTTACTTTCCCAGTACCAGTCTTCCAAATCAGCAATGGATGCCCAGGCATGGAAACTTTTTACCGGATAGTTTAGCTTCATAAAAGACAGCAGTGTGGCATATCCTCCGCCCGATACACCAATGACATGTACTTCACTACGGTCGACATTGGTATGCTCAATGGCAAAACGTATTGCGTCCTCAATGTCAGAAATCACCAGCTCGCTGCCACAAGCCTGAGGGGTGGTGTTGGGGCCTCTGAAATCGGGATGAATGTAATTCCAGTCACGAAGCAGAATTTCTTTGGCCAAAGGGTCTTCCTGATTGTAATTTCCACTCCAGGTATGCAGCGAGACGATCAGCGGTTGAGGACTTTGCTGCTGACTGGCATAAAAGCGTGCTTTCTGAATAGTGCTATCAGTAGTTGACGGAATTTCAACAGTACTGAAAGCATCAGGCCAGGTTTTACTTGAAGTATCATCCCATTTGACTTGTGCATCCTGGGCTTTCGCAGGAATGATTAGTAACAAATATAAAATCAATACAAAGCTTGTACGCTGCATACTACTGTGGTTTTGAGCCGGCATAATAGGCTAAAAATCACGAAAATACTTATTTCTTCCGAAGAGTTTTTGAGATGAGTTGAATCTGATAAAACTTATAAGCAAATCTTGGTAAGACCTGAGCTAAAGAATAACTACTCGGTATGGATAGCAATAACGCGAAGTGGAGCACCGCTACCACCTCCAATTTTCATGGGCAGCGCGATAACCGTAAAGCCCTGAAAGGCTAACTGCTCTAAATTAGCTAGGTTCTCAAAAGCTGGAATATTTGCTTGGAACAGCGCCTGATGGGTTTCAAAATGTGTAGACTGGCCGAAGTCAATGCTTGGAGTATCAATGCCGATGGCTTTGATATTACGGTTTTCTATCAGCCAGTTGGCAGCCTCAGGATGAAGCCCCGGGAAGTGTAATTTTTCTACTGCTTCTGCTCCTCTTTCATCAGTACCCATATACTGCATCCGATCCGGCCAGTATTGACCATATCCAGTTCGTAGAAAGACAATACTTCCCTCTGGGAGTTGACCTTGTCTGGTTTCCCATGCCTCAAAGTCATCCACCGATACCTGATAGTCAGGATTAGTACCGGCAGAATCCTGCACGTCAACGATCACCCCTGAACCTATCAGGTTTTCCAGAGGAATAGCATCTACAGCCTGCTGTCCTTCGGCGAAGTGGATCGGAGCATCCAAATGTGTGCCTCCGTGCTCAGCTCCGCAAAAAGAGTTGGCTGTGTAATAATATCCCTTATCGGTAAAGCCTTCTGCCTCTTCATTCAATTGAAACCCATCCTCTGTGGGCCAATAAATGGTTGAACTATCATAGGCATAGGTAAGGTCAACGATAGTTCCACTGAGCAGTGCCTCAGAAATATCGTATGACCCGTTGACTGTCGTGCTATCCTGATTTTGCGTGCAGCCTCCCCACAGAAAGAATACAAGAAGAAAACCTCTGACTTTCATGTATATTGAGTTAGGTTGACATGATAAGCTGAATTTAAACATTCATCTGATAAAGCAACAATCTGATACCTCTTAAGCACAATAAAGTCAGGGTTTTACATAGATAATATTCAGATCAATCCCTTCTTTACCTTTTCACTTCTTAAAGTATCAACCTGTGCTAAGCCATGCAAGTATTATTACGGTTGATATATAATTATAGTAAGCGTGTGAAACTGAAACCAGACGCTGCTTCAGCCTAACGATAAATCAACACTGGATAAACTTCACCGGAGCTAAATACTTCTTTTTCGGGAGGAAGCTGCATGAAAGCATCACATGCCAAAAGATTAGCAAAGTCACCGGAACCCTGCCCTTCTTCGGGATAGGCCAGCAGTTTGCCATCGGTTTTGCTTTCTAGCTTAACCTGGGTGAAATATGTGAGCGGAGGAGGAAATTTGATCTCTCCAGCCAGCTCCGCAAAATAAAGTTTGCTTTCTTTGATGCCCATACTCGCGAGAATCCAGGGTTTTACGTAGCGGTGAAAACACATGAAGGTAGATACCGGATTGCCGGGTAAGGCAAAGACAACTTTGTGCCTGGGGCTTTTACCGAACCAGAAAGGTTTGCCAGGCTTTTGTTTTACCCTGTGAAAAAGCTTTTCCACGCCCAGGGCTTCCAGCACTTCGGGAACATAATCTTTTTTGCCTTTGGAAACCCCGCCACTCATGATCAGTACATTGTGCTTTGTCAGTGCATTGCCGAGCCCTTCCCGAATGATATCTTTCTCATCAGCAAAATGATAGATGCTGGCTGTGATTCCCAACTGTTGCAGTGCCGCATAGAGCGCATAGGAATTTGACCGGCGTATCTGATAAGGCTTTGGCTTTTCGTCTATTCCTACCAGTTCGTCGCCTGTCGATATAATACCGACATGCAGGCTTTGACTTACTTTTAGCTGTGTTTTACCTACCGAGGCAGCTACCGCGATTTCTGCCGGACCAATTACCACGCCTGCCGCCAGCAGTTCAGTACCTTCTATCTCATCCAGTCCCTGCCGGTGGATATTCTGCCCTTTCTTTTTGGGGAGCTCCAAAAACTTAGCATATTTCTTACCCTCTTTTTCTATAAACTCCACATCTTCGTATCGGGTGACCGTATCCGCATTGACAGGGCATACCGCGCCGGTCATCACCTCCATACAGGCTTGTTCATCTTGTAAAGTAAGGGGAGGGACTCCAGCGGCCAGCAGACTTTCAACCTCCAGGAGTTCTCCTTCCTCCACATGATCATAGCGATAGGCAATACCATCCATCGTTACCCGGTCAAAGGGAGGGAAGTCACGGTCAGCATGGATAGACTCTTGTAATACCTTGCCCTGACATTTTTCTAATGGAAGATTTTCCGTTCCTGGACTCAGCACATGTTGCATTACGGTTTCATAGGCCTGCTCTACGTCAATCATAGTGTTAGCGTTAGGTGATATGGCAATGTTAAAAAGTATAGACAAAATAAAAAAGCGCCATCAAGGCGCTTTGTCAATAGAATCAATAGGGTAAATGTTTAATTATTAAGCTGCAAGGCGATATAAACCTGTGCCAGTGAATTACTCACTTCACTCAGTACTGCATCAGAAGTGGCACTTTCATTAATTTTAGTAAGTCCGAGATTATATCGGGTACCTACAGATAATATTTCAAAGTCTAAAGCAAAACCACCGGCAAGTCCAAAATCCAGCGTTTTAAAACTATCTTCTCCATCAAACTCACCTACCGCATCCGCGTCAATATTGCTGTTTAGCAAAAAGCCTACATAGGGACCTATGTGGATATTGGCCGACTCTCCCAGTTTGAACACTGCGAGCACGGGTATGTCTATATAGCTTAAGTTATATTTTACATCACCTTCAGCTATTCCTATGTCATAGGTAGCTTTGGTACCTTTGGTATTATAGAGAATTTCCGGCTGCAGCGCAAAGCCATCCAGAATGGGCAGTTGGGCGAACACTCCTGCATGAAAGCCGGTTCTCATACTTTGCTCTTCTACATTTTCCAGAGAAGCAAAATTACTGAAATTTACACCTCCCTTTACGCCTGCTTTAATATCCTGTGCGATGATGCTCAAAGGAATAAGCATAGCGCACATGATAAGTATAATCAGTCTGATGATTGTCTTCCTTTTTTTATTGATTTGGTCTATATTTTCCATATAAGTGTATACGATGATTATGTCTTAAAGTAAGTAAATATGGTGCCACTGGAGTGAGTTATTTTAGCTTAAGCCTTAAATACAGCCATTGCTGACTGTTTTAAGCCATTATTTATTTTTTTTGTAGAACGTTTAAAAGTAATCTTTCCACAGAAGTGTGTAATATTTACCCAATGATGTGGATTTTTTTGGTATACATTTATTTTCTATAAAACATAAAGATGCTCTTTCTTCATGTAAACGCTTCCTACAGGTTTTTGCAGGCTCATATCTATCAAGTATATGTCTTACTGATTTTGGTACATACTTTGAATATGTATAGGCATGTAAACAAACTATTAGACTGATGAGAAATATTAAACACAATAATTCAAATAAAATACTAAGCTGGATAGCAGCATTTGCCTTGTTGACCAACTTAAGCTTATTGCCTGCCTGTAAAACGATGGACAATACACAAAAGGGAGGAGCCATAGGTGCCGGAGCAGGCGGTGCTATTGGTGGAGTGATTGGAAACAAAGCAGGTAATACCGCGGTAGGAGCTATTATTGGCGCTACGGTAGGGGGGGCTGCC
This sequence comes from Catalinimonas alkaloidigena, assembly GCF_029504655.1. Lineage (NCBI taxonomy): Bacteria > Pseudomonadati > Bacteroidota > Cytophagia > Cytophagales > Catalimonadaceae > Catalinimonas > Catalinimonas alkaloidigena. The sequence continues at coordinate 4,159,385 of NZ_JAQFIL010000001.1, read as the reverse complement.
GGTGCCCTGATCGGTCGCCAAATGGACAAACAGGCAGAAGAACTGGAAGAAGACCTGGAAGGCGCTGAAGTTACCCGGGTAGGTGAGGGGATCAAGATTACCTTTGACTCCGGCTTGCTGTTTGACTATGACTCTTACGCATTGCGAGACAATACCAAAGAAAACCTTCAGGAGATGGCCGAAACCCTTAAAAAATACGAAGATACCAATATATTGATTGAAGGACATACTGATAGTACTGGTTCTGATGATTACAATGAAGAATTATCAGAAGACAGAGCAGAGTCAGTTTCGGAATATCTGCTTAGTTTAGGCGTAAGCCCTGACCGTCTGACCACCATGGGCTATGGAGAGGAGCAGCCTGTCACCGATAATGATACGGCTGAAGGCCGTCAGGAAAACCGTCGTGTGGAAGTGGCTATCTATGCCAATGAAGAGATGAAGGAAGCGGCTGAAGAAGGCAGACTGGGAGAATAAACAAAGGAACAGCATATTAGAAACCATAAGAATGACAAAAGCCTCTGCTATGCGGAGGTTTTTTTATGCCCCCTTTGCCTATTATCTTAGCAGCGATAGCAAAGCAAAACACTATGGCAAAAGATAAGCAAAGGCTGACTCACCTGGACGCAAAAAACCAGCCTACGATGGTAGATGTGGGAGATAAAGCAGTGACACAGAGAAGCGCAACAGCACAGTGTATTGTCATTTTAGGGGATGATATTATGCAGGAACTCAGCCAAAGTGGAGACAAGGACGAAATCTATAGTAAGAAAGGCCCGGTATTCCAGACCGCTGTTATTGCCGGTACCATGGCAGCTAAAAAGACCCATGAACTGATTCCTTTTTGTCATCCTTTGCCGATAGAGAAGTGCAAGCTGAAGATATACATCAATGCTGCACAGGAGGTGGTGGTGGAATGTACGGTAGGCGTAACCTCCAGGACCGGGGTGGAGATGGAGGCACTCACCGGCGCCAATGTAGCGGCCCTCACCATTTACGACATGTGCAAAGCCCTTTCCCACGACATTGTGATCAAAGAGACCAAACTGATGGCCAAGAGCGGAGGCAAACGAGATTTTAAGCGGGAGTAGGTAAGTAAAGCAGTGGGAGTTGTTTTAGCGTACTTAGATGCGGGAGCGTATAGGGATCTGCAAAGTATTTTCATTGTAGCTGACATTTCTTTAAATTCAGCAAGAGACCTTCTCTACAGCTTCTTTTGAAAAACCCTCATCATGGAAGATACCACTACGCAACTACAGGTATGGCTTGATTTTGTATCCACCTTTTTCTGGCAGGTCATCGTAGTAGTGATGCTCTTTTATTTTCGTATTGAACTCAAGATGCTCTTTCAACGATTGGCTAAGTTCAAATTTGGTGAAGCTGAGTTTTCTTTTCAGCCGGAAGTGGCTGAAGCTACCAGTCCGGGAGGCGAAGCGGATAGCAATATAGAAAAGTTGGGAGCCAGCGGTTTTTTTACCCGGGAAGGTATCAGGGAAATCATCAACGACTCAGAGCTGGTAGGAAAAGGTGAGCAGGTAGTAGATGAAATCCTGATTTTCCGCACGTCCCAACAACGGACATGGCTGGTAGCTACCGAGAAGCATCTTTTTTGTATCCTGGACGATGAAGACACCAGGGCTAGTGGAAAGGTGATACAGTGGAAACTGGCACTGAAAGAGTCGAGTCCGGTAAGTGCGGGATTGTATAAAGCTAGAACCGGCTTGCTGAATATTGGACCGAAAAAGGGGTGGCTGTATTCTAAAGCCCTTTATAACAGACCTCAGGAGCTGGAGCAGGCAGTAAGTGAGCTTATACAACGAGCTAAAAATTAGCTGTTCGGCTTTGCGGGGGAGTGAGCTAAGATTGGATTAATGGTTATCAGAAATCAAGCAGACTCACTGAGTTGTACTTTAGCTGGAAATGAGTTATAGCTTGTCTTCGCTTCTCCTTCGCTTCTCCTTCGGTATTCCTTCGTTATAGCTGTGTTTTGGGTTTTTTGTATTTTTTGGAGAAGTGGTATTGATGCTGAAGTTGCAAACTTCAGCTAGTGGGGAAATATGCTTAGTAAGGTGAGGATTCCTTAGCGTTACGGAATGCTTCAATGGAGCATATCCGGCAGGCTAAGCTGGATATATGATGAATGCAAAGCACTGCCTTTGGAGTATGAGTGAGGTCGGTGAAGATAGCGAGCACGGAGGCATTGTTGCTGAAGTTGCAAACTTCAGCTAGAGGGTAGCATAAATGAGTGAAAGACGAGGGCGGTGAGACGATAAGCTATCGTGTATCTACCGCCTCTAATGCTGATGCAGCCTTTATCGGCCAGCGGTGATATTCGCCTGGTCTCTTTTGATTTGCCATTGACCATCAGTATACTGCCATTCCGTAACATAAGTGCCTTTCACCTCATTACCAGAGGCAAACAGAATGCTGAACTTCCCCTCTTCTTTGGCAATAGTATCCTGTATGCTGATGTGATCAGCAGCCAGTTTGTTGAAAGAATATCGGCCCATCTGTGCGCGATAATAATCCGTAAGGTAGTTTTTGTTACATCCAATGCCTATCACACAGGCATCTTCCCGGTATAAGGTCATCAGTGAATCAACTTGCCCCTGGTTAAACCATTTGACATAATTATCATTAGCGGTCTGAATGGCTTGTTGGGCTTCAGCAGTGCTTTGCCCTTTGCTTTCTGTAGCTACTGTCATCATCATAAGGCAAAAAGTACAAATAGTGAGTGCAGACATTTTGGTTGTTTTCATCTTGTTCCGGTTTAAGTTTAATGGGTCATTTGGATACATAAGATCACTTATAGCTGTTGGCAGCCACACCTCTGAGGCTGTCAGCTAGGTGATCATGCTGAAAAGTCCGGGAGCATTCAACTTACGTGCTTGAAATCCCTTGCTGATCAGCATCGGGAACAAGATTAGAGAAAAGCGCAATACCAGTACACGAAATTAAAGAACTTTGACCCGTCATTAACCCGCCATTTAGTCTGAGGGCAGTCATAATGGCTTTTTGCGAGCTTGGCTGGTTTAGGTTTTTACCAAAATAAGCAGGTCATAGCGCTGCCAGATTGCTTGTAATGAAGGTTAAAAATTAATAAGCCTGAGCCCCCGGATTGTGTCTCACAAAACGGAACTCTAACTGTAAAGTAACCTAGGGGAACATCTGCCTATTGGGGACCAATGTTAATTTTCAATGCGCTAGACTACAAAATCTGTCAGTTCTGTTTGCTTTTAAGCACTAAGGCAGGTTTTGTAGCATAAAGCGCTTTACGTTTTCACCCATAATGGCTCTGATTTCATCTTCCTTAAATCCCTGGGCGAGCATTTCTTCTACCAGCAATGGTAAGCCGGTCACATCAAAGGGAACGGTGGCACTGCCATCATAGTCAGAACCCAAAGCAATACACGCTACACCAGCAATAGATTTGATGTGTTTCATGGCCTCTACGATTCCCTGCGTCAGAGGCTCATTGACTGCACCCGCAAAAAAACCTACGCCTATCAGGCCTCCATTGGCAGCAATGCGACGAATATGTGTATCGGATAAGTTACGCACATTGTCCCGGGTGCCCTTGACCCCGGTATGTGAAACCAGGACCGGACGTTGGCTCAGATCCAGCACATCATCTATCAGGGCAGGGGAGGCGTGCGCCAGATCAATGATCATCTCCAAAGCATCCATACGCTGTATGACTTCACGGCCAAAATCGGTAAGACCACCTTTTTCTATACCGTGGGCGGAGCCTCCCAGTGCATTGTCAAAGAAGTGTGTAGGAGCCAGCATACGAACACCTTCCTGGTATAGTTTTTCAAGATTTTCCATCTTGCCTTCCAGGCAGTGTGCTCCCTCAATGCCTAAAAAACCTCCCGTAACTCGTCTGTTCTCTTTTCTTGATGTGATAAGCTGGTTTAAATCTTCCCTGCTTTTTACCACAATGAAAGGGTCTTCGTATTCATCGGCAAACTTAAAGAGTTGCTGACTTTGGTATACAGCTCTTTCGGCCAGACTAAACCAGTTGGATAGCGGTTTGGCCTGTAAAAAATTCAGTAATGTAATATTATCAAAGGTATCTCCTGAATTTTTTCTGAAGTTTTGCCCTGAGGGGGATTTGGTAACGATGGTAAATGCCTGTAAGGCCATGTTGACCTGCTGCATTCTGGGGAAATCTACATGGCCTATGTCATTCTTTTCGGTGAGGTCACGGTCCCAGAGCAGGGCATCGCAGTGTAGGTCAGCCACAAAATCCAGGGATTGGTAGAGGTGGAGTGCTTTATTTGATACGAGATAGGGTGGAGGTTTTTGGGTTTTATTCAGCTTCTTGTCAAATTGTTGTGGAACGATCCATGCGACTGCCATATAGATGATGATGAGCAGTGATAAAACAATGAGTGGCCATCTGAATTTTTTCATATGCAGTGTTGAAGGAATATCTCTAAATTAAATAACTAAATCAGCAATAAATCAATAGTTGATGGACATATACGCAAATATGTTTGCTGTGTCAATGAAGCGAAGATGAAAAACCATATCAAGTAAGCCTGCCTGAGTGGGAAAACGATATGAACGCTTTAATGCCTTCAGAGGCTGAAGCATAAATAATTATTTTCTCAGACAAGTTCTTTTTCATCATCAGAAGGCCATAACCTGTCAAGATTTAAGAGGTAGCGGATGATTTTGAGAGGCAGTTGGGTAATGCGATAGGGTCCGTTGATGATAAGCCGGGTATTGACTTCGCAACTCCGATAAAGGGCGCTTTCAATATCAATGTTTGCCTTCAGTCTTTGGAAATTGTACCAGGCGATACCTCTCGAAAGCCGAATTCCATAATTGGTAATAATTTCATCATTGTTTTTGAGTAGGCGGTCTAGTGAGAAAAGGCGATAGCTATATCGCTGTGCTACCAGCTCCTGTATTTCCTCAATAGAAGATTGCAAAACATCATTGACCAGATGAAAATCATGAATGCTAAGGATATCAGGATATTGCTGATCCACCTGCCAGAGGGCATAGGGTAAATCGTAGCTGATATGCACATACATGCAGATCAGCAGTTCGTCTAGCAGGGAGGTATGGGTTCGCTTAAGGGTGTCAAAGGCATATTGCCAGGCGGGAGGGCAGTGAGTGCCTTCAGTATAAGCTTCTACTGCACTCATGTATTTATGGGCAAAGGCTTCCGTCAGGGCAGTTACAGTTTCGGGACTTAAGTAGGTATGTTCATTCAGGCTTAAGAGGATCTTATAAGTCATCCTGGTATATACCAAAGAAAAGGTAGCCCTGCTATCCCGCTGAGATTCTAATTCTCGCGTAAGTTTATCCAGCGCATTATAAACCTTCTCAATACGTTGCTGATAGGTAAGTGTAGTCGCGGTCATAGCCTATGAATGGTTTCAATAGATTCCCCCCAGTCACATTTCAAAAGCCCATCTACATGATCATTATCTTTCACCGTATATTCACAAATCCAGGTGCTACCCAGCAAGGGCATATAGTAGCGAGACTGCAAACCTTCATTAAGAATTTCTGCTGGATACGATTTTTGTTTATTCAGGAGAAAAGGAAATGGGCCAAATCTATCATTAGCGTTTACGACTACATCTTTACCATTGGCATTCAGGATGTATTCTTCTTTTAGTAGATAGAGTGTCAATCCAAATTTGTGAATCCTGACTACATTAAAGGCGCTACCAATCTCATACTTTTGCGGATAGATCTTAATCTCAGAGTCAATACGGGCTTTGCCAAAAAGCTTTTGAAAGAGCAGCATAGCCTGTACCAGCAAATTGTTTTGCAGCCCCACTTTTTCTTGCTTAAGCCTTTCTTTATCAGTAAGTCTGAATTCAAACTGACCCGTCCACTTGCCTTTTCCTACCTTAAAATAATAAATCTGATTGGCTTTTTGATACTCCATCTGCACGGTATTTAAGGTGAGCAGCATACAATTATGATCTCCGCTATGCGTTTGAATACAAGCGTAGCGCTCATATAGATATTATACGGCTATTTCAGTCTGCCGGGATGCTCTGGAAATATGATGGTCAGGATTGTGGCCAGGCACTCCTTCTTCCTTTATGCGATATGCTTTGGAAGAGTATTCACTACGAGTGAGTACCCCTTCATCCCTCAGTATAGCCAACTCACGAAGCAACATTTCAGGAGTTGCCGGATAGTATTTCCAGTTAAATTCCTCTTCATTGAGGATGCCCTGATCTCTCAGTTGTTTAAGGCGTTCTACTCTATGATAAGAGTTCATTCTTTCTCCAAACCAAAGTAAGAGAAGCATGCCAACTATCGGTGTAAATAGCAATGAGGCAATGGCTACTAAGCCCCAGTGCAGGTTACTTTTTCTTCCCAGGTAAGTGGTCAGCAATACCATAAAAAAATAAGTGCCTCCAAGGAATAGAGACAATAGGGTGTCAGTTAGTGTAGTGCCCATGTCGTAGTAAGCTTTTTTGTTCTATAAGGCTTAGTAAACATACGCATGGGAGATGTAACCTAGTATTGAATATGTTAATTGTCATTTCGCAACGTAGTGTAGGGATCTTCTCCAGCCATATAAATCATTAATCAATGACTTTCACAACGTATAAGATCCCTAACTGGATAACTTGGTGGCGACTGCCGCAGTGGACTGAAAACTTATTTTTTCTTCTTTCAATGGTACCATCTGTAAAAAATCAATTCACCTTTCATGAACACTTACTCACAGATTTGGGCAAAACCCACTCATTTAATACGTCTTCAATGAAAAATATAGTGGATTAGCTTACTTTGGAGAGGTGTATTATATGTAAATATAAGAGGTAAGTCTCTATTTCATAGGTGTTAAGATAATTTGAAAAATGAATGTTGAAGATCAATTAAGACAAGTAGACTTCAAAGACCCAGATCAGGTCATTAATTTCTATGAATTGAACCGAATTTACTATGATAATTATCAAAGACTAGAGGATACAGACAAAATCAGTAAGTTTATAGACATTAAATTACACTACGCGAATTCTCTCACAGAAAATCATCATTTTGACAAGATGATCAGTGTCCTTGAGGAAGTTTCTCAACTATTGGAAAAGTTATCAGAAGAACATTGGAACTATAAAAAATCGGAGAGACATATAAGATTCTTAAAAGGAATGGTGTTGGCGAGAAAGAAAAAATTCAAAGAATCTTATCTGATATTCAAAAGACTTGCCAAGGAAGATCCTGAACATTATTACTATAAAGTTTGGTATGACCATGCTAAACTTGGAACATATAATTGGGCATTTAATGGAATGTCAATTATTGGTGGAGTGCTCATTTTTAGTGACCTTATTTTCTCGTTAAGTGATAAACTTCCTTTAGATATAGGTATTGTCGGACTTATTATTTTGGGGTCAACTTATTTGACTCAAAAAGGACTATATGAATATTTAAAAAGAAAAAAACTGCTCTAACAGTTGCTAAGAAAATATAGTAGTTGCGGTGTAACCAAAAATAGTGGATTTCCTTACGTTCCTTAGCCTGGGAGTTGAACTGACTTATTTGACACAGAGGCATAAATGAATATCAGAAAGGAAAAAATTCGCATTGTTATACACTTGATGTAAGTAGCTGAAAGCATTTTGTTTAGCCGCTTAGTTGGATGTAAGCGGCTAAACTATCATGATTAGAAAAGCAGAGGCTCACTCAACTCATCTATCATCTGCTCAAACTTCTCTCTGAGTTTGGGAAGGAGCCTTTTTGAGAAAATTGAAGGGAATGAATACGAACTTATTAAAAAGAGGAGACGTAAAAGACTGTTGGATCATTTCTGAAAATTAAAATACTGATGGTACAAGGCTTGATATTGAATCTGCATTGAGATAAACGATTGGAGCAGATAGCTGTACCAACACAAAGAAGTAGCAAGCTAAAAATAATGATTTTGCCTATATTAGATGGAAATTAATGTTAGACTATGGAACAAGAAGACTTGTTATCACGAATTACGATCAATGCGAATATTTGTCATGGAAAGCCCACTATTAGAGGCTTAAGGTATCCAGTAGAGAATATGTTAGAGTTGTTAGCAGCAGGGATGAGTTATGAAGAAATTCTAGCTGACTATCCTGATTTGGTAAAAGAAGATTTGCTGGCTTGTTTGGCTTATGCTGTGAGGGTAACTCAAACTAAGGCTATCTATCCCTTAGCCTCATGAAGTTTATCATCGATGCACAACTTCCTCAACTATTAGCTATATGGTTGGAAAATCATGGGGTTGATGCGATACATACATTGAACCTTCCCAAAGCTAATCACAGTGACGATTAAGAAATTATTACTATTGCTGATCAGGAAGACAGAATTGTCATCTCAAAAGATAGTGATTTCTTTGATGATCATATCTTGAGAGGAAGACCCAAGAAACTGTTAATCATAAAAACAGGAAATATCAAGAACAGCGAATTGATCCGTCTATTTGAAAGCAATTTTGACAAGATTGAAAGATTATTTAAGCGGTATGTTTTAATTGAGATGAATCGTTCTGACTTAATTGTTCATGGATAAGGTATGAATAAATAGCCTTCTGCCAACAATTTACCATGACTGTTGCATCTGCAACAGGACTGTCTTATTTGGTAAAGAAAGGCCTAGATGAATATTGGTGAAAAAAATCACACAGCCATACCCTTGAAGTAAGTGGCTAAAAGCTTTTGTTTAGCCGCTCAGCTAAATGTAAGCGGCTAAACAATTGTGTTTAGAAAGGCAGAGACTCACTCAACTCATCTATCATCTGGACAAACTTCCCTCTGAGTTTAGGGAGAAGTTTTTCGCCTGTTTTGTTTTCAATTTTTCGCCCATCCATTTCACTTACAGGGGTCATCTCGCCCATAGTACCGGTGGCAAAAACCTCATCAGCCGTATAGAATTCGGTAAGCGATAGGTTCTTTTCAATCACTTCTATGCCCAGCGAACGTCCGATTTCAATGGTCAGTCCGCGCGTAATACCGTGCAGACAGGCATCGGCATGCGGGGTGTACAGTTTCCCCCCTTTCACCATGAAAAGATTGGTGTCATTGAGTTCAGACACAAAGCCGTAAGCATCCAGCATGATGGCGGCATCAGCACCCGCAACATTGGCCTGAATTTTTGCCAGTATGTTGTTGAGCAGGTTGTTGTGATGTATTTTGGAATCAAGGTGTTTAGGACTGTTACGGGCGATCCCTGAGGTAATGACTCTAATGCCTTTCTCATTGTCATACACCGGAGGTTTCCATTCCGCCAGCACGATAAGGCAGCAGCCATCCTGGTTTACCCGTGGGTCCATGCCGGAAGTCACTTTCTCACCACGGGTGAGTGTCAGGCGGATGTGGGTATCGTCTTTCATGCCATTGGCTTCCAGGGTCTGAAAGATCGCCTGCTTAATGCTTTCGTTACTCGGGACATTGTCAAACAAGAGTGCTTTGGCTGAGTCCTGCAGGCGGTTCAGGTGGCGGTCCAGGCAGAAGATTTTATTTTTATACACCCTCAGCCCTTCCCATACCGCATCTCCGCCCTGTACTGAGCTATCAAATACGGAGACTTTGGCTGCTGAACGAGGGTAGAGGCCATCTTTCACATAGACTTGTATATCTGCATTTTTAGGATTGAATTTCTGTAGCATGGGGTTGGTAAAAAGTTGTAGGTTAAAGGTTTAGGCTGAAATTTATTAGGGTCTTGATGTTTGTTAATATGAAATTTTCATACTGAAATTTTTAAGCTTTGATGGAATACTGATAGAGCGAATCATAATAAGGTTTAGCTTCTTCATACAGTGGTTTCAGATGGTCAGGCAGTGGCCGGCTGCTCGTTTCCTGCTTACTGAATCCGGTAGACTGGTGAATGTTGTGATACCAGTACCTGGCCCATACCCCATCTTCAGGCCGTGCCCCTGCTTCCCATTGCAGCATGTTTTCATCAAAAGGGATATCCAATGCGGCACAAAGCTTTTGCATTACGCCTCGCTGATCTTTAAGTAATTCTCCCGAATCCAGCACCAGCGGATTCTGCCCACGCTCCTTGAGCCAGTGGTAGAGTTCGTACTGCTGCTTAGAGCCGATATCTTCCATCGCTGGCTGCTTCATCACCTTGCCGATGGAAGCAATCAATTGCCTGGGGGTACGGATCAGGAATAGATTGGTCATGGAAAGCATGAAATCCAGCTCCAACTTAATGAGATGATGCGCCATATCTTTGATAAAGAACACGGGCCGGTCATAATCTTTGAGCAATACTTCATCAATAAGCTGTTGAAGGTCACTGCTCATGCTATCCATGATTTCATCTTTGGCGGGATGATCTACATCAGGTCTGAGCTTAAGGTAATAAGCGTATAATGGTTCATCCACCACCCGGGTATCTTTGCGCTGGGCAAAGGAATACATCAAAGCAGTGGACAGGTTACGGGGGTTAGAGATCAGATGAATTCTTTTCAATATCAGGCAAAGTTAGGTTCAGGTGTATCGGCATGTTTTTCCAGATAGCCCCCAATAGCGGATATGGAATTAAATAGTTCTTCATACGAATTAATGATAAAATATTGAGACTGAAAAACATCTTTGCGATAGGGTGTACCCATCACTTTATCAACATCATAAGGAAGCTGGGTAGCTTCTTCGCTCAGCGAATATTTGGTTTCTCCAGCAGAAGAAAGTATTCCGGCTCCATAGATACGTAAAGCATTATTTTCTCTGATCAGGCCAAATTCCACAGTAAACCAGTAAATGCGGGAGATGAGATGAATCGCCCACAGATTGTCAATGTAGCTGAGAGCAATTTTACTAAGCGCTTGCAGAAAATCTACAAAAGGCTGGTTGGTAAGCAGCGGTACATGTCCGAACACATCATGGAACATATCAGGTTCTTCAAGATAATCCAGCTGACTCATTTTGCGTAGCCAGGTAGAGGCCGGAAACCTGCGGTCAGCCATCAGTTGAAAGAATTTGTCATCGTCAATCAGGCCGGGCACCACATGGATTTGCCAGCCGGTAAGTCCTTTAAGCACCGCATTGGTTTCTTCAAAGTTGGGGATTTTGTCAGCAGTAAAATTAATGAGTTGCAGCCCGTCCAGATAAGCCTGGGTGGCGGCATGGGGTAGGTTTACAATCTGTCTTTCGTACAGGATTTTCCATACCTGAAAATCCTCTTCACTGTACTTTTCATATTCTTGCTTCATCATGGGTCGTTGTTTTATGGTGCTGATGTGCCAATCCTAATCTTCATGCTTTGATCAGCCATTTTGATACGATTAGTTCTATATAAATAAAACTTAAATAAAAGAAAACTGTTGTTTCTAAAATTATAACCAAGTGAAGAAGGTACTTATTGCTGGGGCTTCAGGCGTTTTAGGCTTAGAAGTGCTCAAACAACTACAAGATCATCCTGAGTATTGGGTGAGAGGACATATTCGTGATGCAGCTAAAAGAAAAGCTATACTTCCCTATTGTGATGAAGTGGTGCTGGCAGATGCAAGGCAGCCTGAGCAGCTAAAGGGGATTTGTGATGATATAGAGATTGTGTTTTCCACCATTGGCAAAAGTGTGAGCTTGTTTGCGCCGGAAGCTGGGAATTTTGTGGATTTAGATTTCCGAGGGAATCTTAATTTGCTGGAAGAAGCCAAAAAGGCAGGCGTCTCCCGCTTTGTCTACACTTCTATTTATGGCAGTGAAACTTCACCTAATCTCATGCAGGGCTGGACACAGGAAATGTTTGCCCAAAACCTGATGCATACAAAATTATCTCACACGATCATTAAGCCAGTGGGTATGTTTTCTGGTCTGAATGACCTAATCATTATGGCAAAAAGTGGAATCTTGATGACTCCGGGAAACGGTAAATGTCTGACCAATGCCATTCACCCCAAAGATCTCGCTTCATTTTGTATTAACCATCTTCAGAACGGTCCTCAGGTAGCTGAAGTAGGAGGACCGGAAATTCATAGCCGTAATGAAGTAATGAAAATGGTAGCTGAGGCCACCCATACCAGGCTTACTATGAACATTCCCCTCTGGATTGTGAAGCCAGGACTGATGCTGGTGAGGCTACTCAACAAGAACCTCTATGATAAGCTTAGCTATTTCACTTACATCACTACACATGATATGGTAGCGCCCCGCTATGGAAAATTGACCTTCAAAGAATATTTAGATGGACAAGAGCTTCAGGCTGTTCCCTCATAGTAAGTTGAGTTGATCTTTTAGCTGCACAATTTTACCCTTTTCACTGGCTGGAATAAGCGTGTTGACACATAAATGGTAGTAGTGGCTGAACTGTTCTGACTGTACAAAGGAAGGCATGGTATCCTCCCTTCGACTGATGAAAGTGGACATAAAGCTTTTTTCGGCAACACTGCTAAATGGGTCGCGGGTAGGTACCGTACATCGGGCACAGGGCTTTTTACCGGTAAAAGTAACGGTTCCAACTTGAAAACTCAGATCAATACCAGGAGCATTGAACAGCCGGTCTTCCCAAAAAGGGGTTTCGCATCCCCCTAATTCAATATTGGCCCGAAATCGCTTTCTGATATTGCCTAAAGATAAATCCGGGAACCACTGCTGTACTTCCTGATAAGTGGCTGTGCTAACAATCGTAGGACCGGAGTTTTCATCATCATCAGGAAAACCGGAAATATCATTCTGCCTGATAGACACGGGCTCTTTTAAATAGTCACTGAAAAACTCCTCGATTTGCTGCTGTTCGTGTTCCATCTGAAAGCTTGAGATCAGCCCACCAGGCGTAGATAGCTTAACCTTTAGCTCAGCAAGATCAAAAACAGCGCGTAACTTTTGGATTGTAGGGTATTTCTTGGCATTCACCGTTCTGCCCGCTTTGTTAAACAGCGCAAATGTGCGGTCCAGATACAAAGCTCCTTTGTCGGTGATTTTAGCATGACTTACCTCTATACCATCCAGTGACTTGATAGGATAGAGGGTGATTTTTTCTATATGGGGCATAGGCTAGGGGTGAGCGGCCACCCACGTTTCTCCATCTTCAAAAACCTCCTTTTTCCAGATAGGTACCCGCTGCTTTAAGGTGTCAATGGTAAATTTACAGGCTTCAAAAGCTTCCTGACGATGCGGCGTGGATACTGCAATGATCACAGCGATATCGCCAATATACAAAGTTCCTTTGCGGTGATGAATCGCAATTTTAGCCACCGGCCACTTATTGGCGGTTTCTGCCGCCAGCTTTTCCATTTCTTTTATTGCCATGCTGTCGTAAGCTTCATACTCCAGCCTTACTACCGAACGTTCCTGCGTCTTGTTTCTAACGGTGCCAATAAAAACATCTACCGCACCGGCACTTCCGTCATTGACGGCTTCCATCACTGCCTTGATATCCAGTGGCTGATCGCTGAGCGCTATATCTATCTTCTTATTGCTCATCTTTCATTATTCTATCCGCCGCTCACCGGAGGAATGATAGCGATTTCATCACTTTCCTGTAAGCGCTGATCCTGCTCGCTGTATTCATTGTTGACTGCCACCAGCATAGACTCCAAATTTTCCAATGCGGGATAGTTTTGCTTGAGACTTTGTAAAAGAATGCTTACACTAGCCTCCTGGGGTAGCTCCAGTTTTAGCCTTTGCTCTCCAACAATTTCTTTGGTAACGCCGAATAATAAAATATTAAGTTGCATAGCACACAAATTAAGTGAGTTATGTTTAATACGCAAAGCTATGTACATTTGTATTTGAGCTAGGAAAAATTTCTTTATGCCTGACCTGATATACGATAATCACGGACGTCCTATCACCTACCTGCGGCTGGCAGTCACAGATCGCTGTAACCTGCGCTGTTTTTACTGCATGCCGGCGGAAGGGATCAGGTATTTACCCAAGCGGGAACTCCTTACCTATGAAGAGATGCTCCAGATGGTGCGGCTGATGGCAGCGATGGGCGTGTCTAAGGTGAGAATTACCGGCGGAGAGCCTTTTGTGCGGAAAGATCTGATGTATTTTTTGCGGCAGCTTAGCCAGATCAAAGGTATTGAAGATATCAACATTACCACCAATGGGGTGCTGACTACAGATTATGTAGCTGAGCTTAAACAACTGGGAGTTCGTTCTGTTAATCTCAGTCTGGACACTTTTGACCGGGAACGCTTCAAAGAAATCACCCGCAGAGATGAATTTGAAAAGGTAAAAGCTTGTTTTGACCTGCTGATAGCTCATGAGGTGCATACCAAAATTAATGCGGTAGTGATGGAAGGCAAAAACACAGATGATATCATTCCGCTTGCTGAGCTAACGCGTGATTATCCGGTAGATGTTCGCTTTATTGAAGAGATGCCCTTTAACGGAGAGGGCAGCCACTATCCGGTACTGGTGTGGACCCATCGTAAAATTCTGGAGAAACTAAGCGGGCGATATCCTGATATACAGAAAGTGAAAGATGCCGCGCATTCAACTTCTTATAATTACCACATTCCCGGACATCAAGGTAATGTAGGCATTATTGCTGCTTTCAGCCGAACCTTTTGCGGAAGCTGCAATCGTATTCGTGTAACTGCTCAGGGCACCCTCAAAACCTGCTTATATGATGAAGGAGTGCTGGATATCCGGAAGCTCATGCGTAGCGGAGCCAGTGATCATGAGATTCAGGATGCGCTGAAAAAAGCGTTTGGCAATCGTGCCAAAGATGGTTTTGAGGCTGAAAAATCCCGGCAGGCTTCCCACCCCGCTTCAGAATCTATGTCTACTATCGGCGGCTGATTCGGATCAATCCCCGACCCTTAAGGGTAGCATTTATATTTTTTCTATCTTTGGCGCTTTGAAATAAGCTCCAGCTCACATGCCGGTTGCTTTTGAATTTCAAACCTGAATGTTATCGTCAACCTTTTACAGTAAATAAATATCTTTTTGTTTATGCTCAGCTACTTAAAATGTCATTTAATAATGATGCGCAAAGCAATTTTTTTCTTAATCCTTGGTCTCTTTTTCATCGGTCATACCCAGCTAAATGCTCAGGGATCTGAAATTTATAATGGTGGTATCAACATCCCGGTTGGGCAGGATAGTAGCAAAAACATTCGTATCATCCTCCTCAATCAGTTCTGGGCAAAATGGGTAGAGAACAATCCCGGTACAGTAGGCGCAAATGGTGAATTGGCCGAGCATAGCTTTGATATTGGTGTACGCAGGGCCAGGGCAACCATTTACTCGCAGATTACTCCCCGCTTTTTAATTTTTACCCAAATTGGTATTAACAATCAGACCTTTATCAATGGAGGAGCTCCCGGGCAGGGACCCAAAAAACCACAACTTTTTTTCCATGATGCCTGGACAGAATATTCAGTAGTTTCACAGGTGAACCCAAGCAGTGGAGAAAAGAACCCTTTTTCTCTGGCTCTGGGCATGGGGCTGCACTTTTGGAATGGTGTGTCCCGTTTTTCTAATGCCAGCGTGGTGAGCTTTATGACCTTGGACTTACCGGTTTTTAACTTCCCAAATATAGAGCAAAGCGATCAGTTTGGACGTCAGTTTGGAATTTATGCCAAAGGGAAGGCCGGTCCTCTGGACTATCGTTTTCATCTGAATAAACCCTTTGTAAGCGGAAGCCTGGAGAATGTAAATACTGAAAGTGCAGTAGATATTCCTTCTGATAAGCCAGCCCTGGGAGGGTATGTAGCTTATGAATTCCTGGAGCCTGAGGGAAATTTGACTCCTTTCAGAACAGAGACTTATGTGGGTACAAAAAGAGTTTTTAATCTGGGAGCAGGCTTTTATCACCAGCCTGAGGCAAGTGGCTTTCTTGATGTTTCCGGTGACCTGGAACGCCAGGACCATACTTCCTGGGCAGTAGATGCCTTCCTGGACTATCCTTTTGGAATCAGGGGAATGGCGATAACTGCATATTCAGTACTTTACAATTACGATTATGGGACAGATTACTATCGGAGTGTAGGCGTGATGAATACGGCTGCCGGGCAGGCTTCTTCGCCTACTGGCTTTGAAGGTGATGTATCCATTGATGGCTTCGGCAATGCCGAGCCACTGCTGGGAACGGGAAGTATCTTCTTGACCCAGGCAGGATTACTTTTGCCCGACAACTGGCTGGGAAGTCTTGGTAAGCTGCAGCCTTTTGCACGAGTAGAGCTAAAAAATCTGGACTATCTAGACGATTCCATACTGAATACTGACTTAGGTCTCAACTGGTTTATTGAAGGACATCATGCGAAGATTACATTACAATACGGTACACGAGAGCTTTTTATCAGACAGGCTGGTGAGAATATTTCCAACGATCGTTTAGGGCAATGGACGCTGCAAACTCAAATCTACATTTAAGGCAAATGCATGTCCTTTGTTGTCAGCTTTTTATTTACCTTTAACCATTTTGATAAAAGTAGCAAATATGTTTGACAATATCAGAGCCAAGATAACCCAACTTGAATCACTTGCTGAGCTAAGAAATACTTACAAGGACAAAAAAATAGTTTTCTGTAGTGGATGTTATGACATACTGCAATCAGGGCATGCAGTATTTTTTAACCAGTGTAAATCATATGGTGACCTGCTGGTTGTAGGTGTGGGTAGAGATGAAACCTTAAGACGGTTAAAAGGACCCGGGCGTCCTGTAAATCCTGAGAACAATAGACTGTACCTGGTCGCCGCATTAGAAGATGTGGATTTCGCTGTACTTAACGATCATAAGATCGGTAAAGGAAAAATTGATTTTGCTGATGTTATCACCCAATTGAGACCCGACATTTTTGTGCTTAATCAGGATGATTCTGCCATAGCAGAAAAGCAGGCACTCTGTGACCAAGTGGGAGTAAAGATTGAATACGTAGATAGAGCTGTTCCTCCTGAACTTATGCCAACCTCAACTACCCGAATCATTAACAAGATTAATTATGCGTACAAGGCGCCACTCAGGATTGACTTTGCCGGAGGCTGGACCGATGTACCCTATATTATGCAGGGAAAAACAGGTTACGTATCTAATGCTGCTATCAAGCCTATCATTGAGATGAGAAACAAGACCTTTAACTTTTCCGGTTATCCCCGGGGAAGTGGGTTAAGCACTTCTACTGCGGTAAAGCTCTTGGAAATGCTCAGCAGCAAAACGTATAACGCTGAGCCTAAATCCCTACACGCGATTGCTGAGGACTTGTTTAACCTGGAAAATAGGGAGCTCAATTGGGCTATTGGCAGGCAGGACCAGTACGCAATTGTCTTTGGAGGGTTTAATTGCTTTGAGTGTGTGGAAGATACTGCCAAACCTTTGGATGTAAAAGTGTCCAAAGATACCCTTGAAGCTTTCAGAAAGAATTTGCTTTTGCTACATACGGGAGTATCTCGAAATGCTCAGTCGGCAGTAGAACAGGTATATCAAAATTACCAGACAGAAGAGGGGAAAAGAGCTTTAGATATTCTTACTGACTGTGGGTATCGTTTTATCCATGCCTTGGCAGAAAAGGATTTTATCGCCTGTGCTAAAATTATGGAAGATAACTGGGAAGCTCAAAAGCTGTTGGCTCAGGCAAGCACCAATGAAAACCTGGATGCCATGTATGCTTTTGCCAAAGAGAATGGAGCCTACGGTGGGAAAATATGCGGTGCCGGCGGAGGGGGAGCTTTTATTTTTTACTGTGAGGACACTCAGGCACTCAAGAAAGCCATGAAAAAGCAGTTTGTTGACTGCTTTGAGATAGATTTTGAGTTTGAATATCAAACGATTAAAGAACTAAACGCACTGTAAGACAGTGCGTTTTTTTTCCTAGTTGAACCTGTATGGCTTCAGTGTAAATACTTTTTCATGAGGGATAGAATCAAACACACCGATGTCACTCATGCCTCTTTCACCTCTGCTGCTGGAAAGTTTGATGCCATTATAGTCCTTGTAGTCATCCCAGGATGTAACAAAGTTAGGTGAGTCAAGAGACGCTTCACTATAGTATGCCCACTGTTTCACCAACCCGTCATTTTTATCAACATATACCTGATATTTATTCTGTGGCGTGAAACCAACGTTTTCAAAGCGCAACTCTAACACATCTGCCATATCGCCTGTTTGCATGCTATCTTCTCCTACATAGGTTAAAGTAACGCCGCTGTCTTTTAGTTTGTAGGGCATTACCAGCCAGTAGCTATCATTGACCCATATTTTCTTACCTTGTTCCACATACTTCGTCAGTGAATCCGGATTGGTAATTTCTTCTCCACCAATCATTACCTGGCCTTGATCATTGTTAACATTAATGACGTAAGTGGCTGAGTCAGCAGGCACATCAATACGAACATCACCGGTTTTTTTATCCCACACTAATGAGCGGCGGCCAAAGAAGTTCCAGCGGATATAACGCGTGTTGTCCCAGGCTGCCCGGCCCCCCATGGCTTCCATTACTTTATCAGCGATCTCAATTGCTTCAGGATCTGAAGTGTTAACATTAAATCCCTCAGCGGGAGGATTAGTCTCTGCCAAACCTGCACCATTTACCTCAGCCATGTTCTCGCTGTTTTGTGAGCCACATGAAAAGTAAAGAGAGAAGAGTAGACAAAATGATAGCGTTTGTAGCTTCATGGCGATAGTTATGTTAGTGTTTATATGTCATACAACTAACAAAATTAGCAGGAAAGCAACAAGCATTTTACTTTTTCATCAAACTTTAGCGCTCTGGCTATGGGTTTTTCTTTGTAGCTTATCCAGATAGCTTACGGAGTTTTTGGTAGCTTGATGAATATCTTCCAGTATCAGGCGGATTTCAGTATCATTTACATCATCCTTGGTAAGCATATGTTTTAAGCTTTCCAGTTTTGGAAAAAGTTCATGATCTTCCATCATTCTGACTGAAGGCTGAAGCTTGTGCATAATTCTACGTAATGAGTAGATGTCACGCTCTCTGGCTGTTTCTCTGATCTGAAGCGGTAGCTTTTCAAAGCTACTTTTTAAAGATTCAAGCAGCGTAGCCACAAACTGAGTATCATCGCTATACTCATCCAATATCTGACAGAGTGTCATGACATTCTCTTCTTCAACCGTGGCTGGCTGAGACTTGATATTTAAATTTTTGGCTATTGTGTAATTCAAATGCTCAGGCTTAAATGGCTTAGAGAGGTAGTCATTCATCCCTGATTCATTCACCTTCTGACGTACATCTGATACCACATCAGCAGTCAGTGCGATGATGGGTAGTTTTGTATACTCTTCGCCAAGCATTCTAATCTTTCTTGTAGCTTCATAACCATCCATGACAGGCATTTGTAAGTCCATGAGAACAATGTCAAACTTTTGTTTTTGGACCATTTGTAATGCCTGAGCTCCGTTTTCAGCAAAGCTTACCTTTACACCCATTTTACCTAAAAAGTTGGAAGCTACAATTCTATTGGCATGATTGTCTTCAACCAGCAATAGGCACACCTCCTGTAACGGGTACTGAATTTCTTGTGTAGTTTCTATGATGGCCTCATTTTGTTGGTCAAGCTCATAATTTAGCTCAAAGCTGAAAGTACTGCCTATACCTTCCTTACTTTTTACACTGATTTTTCCTTTCTGGAGATGAACTAATTTTTTACAGATAGTTAATCCCAAACCTGTTCCACCGTATTTACGCGTTGTATCTTCCTGCGCCTGGGTGAAATTCTCAAATATATGCTCAAGCTTGTCTGCGGCTATACCAATTCCACTGTCACTTACCTCAAACAGTAGTCTTACTTTTTCATTTCTGCTATCCAGAACCCTCGTTCTAATTGTAATGAAACCCTCATTGGTAAATTTGAGCGCATTGCTAATTAAGTTATTGAGAATTTGAGTAAGCCTTACCTGATCTCCTTTTAGGTAAACTGGTAAGATACTTTCATTATCTATTCTTAAATCAATGCCCTTTTCCGCTGCTCTGGCAGCAAATGATTGCTTTACGCCTTCAATTACCTGGTGAACGTTAAAACTAATATTCTCCAGTTTGATTTTGCCTGCATCAATTTTGGCTAAATCAAGAATATCATTGATGATCGTAAGTAAATGATTGGCAGAAAGCTCTAAGCTATTTAAGTATTCTTCCTGTTTTTTAGTCGGCTTAGTATCGTTCAACAGACGCGTCATTCCGATAATCACATTGAGCGGGGTACGAATCTCATGACTCATAGTAGCCAGAAAATCCTGTTTGGCATGAGCTTGCTTGATTGCTTTCTCTTTTTCTCGCAATAATTTGCGCTCGGAGCGAACATAATCAGTGATATCTATCGCCACACAGGTGAAACCAATCTGTCTGCCCTGAGCGTCCAGTAGTGCTGAGCAATTCAACTCCACAGGAATTTTTCTCCCCGAAATATGAGGAATAGTAAAATCTCCTGACCAGGCTTTTCTATCGCCTAATTTTTCAAGAAACCGCTTACCTGCTTTTCTATGTTCTTTACGAATCATGACTTCCAATGCAGGCTTACCCAGTACTTTGCTGCTTTGCCAGCCAAACAAGCTTTCAGCACATTGATTCCAGTAGATGATATTATACTGCAGGTCAGTGGCGATGATGGCACTATCAACCTGTTCTAAAAGTGAAGTTTGTAGACTAATCTGTGCCTGAGCCTCTTTATGTTCATTGATTTCTTTTTGTAACCTTTCGGCAGTGTTTTCCAGATCAACAGTTCGCTGTTTTACTACCAATTCCAGATTTTCTTTATGTTCTTTTAGACTTTGCTCTGCCTTTTTTCTTTCCTGGATCTCCTCAGTCAGTCTCTTGTTGATTCTTTCCAGCTCAGCTGACTTAGATATCCGAATTATTTTAGGAATGACCTTAATACTTATTGCTAACAGCAGGGCTGAAGCTACGAGCCAAAGGTTGTTCATTGCGTTAAAACTAATCCATGAAGTATGGGCACCAGCTACTTTTATAAATGCAAAAAGCGTCAGGTACGCTATTGTTATGACAAAAAACAAGTGTAGCTCTTTTGTTTTTTTATCACACCTAAGAGAATAGAAAAAACCCATTGGTATGATAAGGTAGAGCCATTCAAAGACTATTTTTGGGAAAATGCTGCTTAACAAAGCAAGTAAAGGAGAAATATTACTCAGCTCACTTTGTATAATTTGTTTGCTACTCAGTGTTTCCTGCAGCGTTTCGCCTAAAGGAAAACAACTATCTAAGTACATTTCAAAAATCATTAAAATCATACTTATAAAAAATTACGATGACTCCTAATCCTTCTATCTGATACAGTTAAAAAATTATTGCCTAAACAATATTATATTGCGCTATTTTAAGTTTGCAGTAAGGTTTAACAAATTAACGTCGCCCTTATAAAAATTTAGATATTGTTAAACCACCTGTAAGGTAGTATTGCTTCTTCGTTGATAGTATACGGTAAAACTAGGGCTCATGCTACTTATTTTTCTGTGGTATTGAGGTAAAAAGTTACATTGTCAAGGAAGCGTACCAAATGATATAATTTCTTATTTATTTGATACTAATCCGGGTTTTGGCTAGATATAATTACTCAGAATGTACGGGTAGATTATCCGGTACAAAAAAATTGAGGAAGGAGATGTTATTATTTTTATAAGAGATCAATCAAGCGAAAATACAAGCAAATGAAACAATTATCATAGTAGATTGCTCTTAATCCGCCTGGTAAGTACCCATATGTACGCCCTGATAACTTTCCTTAAATTCAATGTATTTTTCCAGAGCAAACTTACTTGAACTGAATGCCAACTGCTTCCACGGGATATCATAAACATCAAATAGTTTTACCTCCAGGCTTTCACTTCCACAGGCAATCCTGTCATTTTTCAGGTGAGCCAGAAAATGCAGATATACCTGATTGATATGAGGTAGGTTATAAATGCAGTGCAATTTTATGATTTTCACATTTGCCCTGGCCTCTTCCCATGTTTCGCGGGCTGCGCCTTCCTCTACGGTTTCATTGTTCTCCAAATATCCGGCGGGTAAATTCCAGAGTCCATAGCAGGGCTCAATTGCACGGCGGCAGATCAGAATTTTATCTTCAAAAACGGGTAGACAACCGACTACCATTTTGGGGTTTTGGTAGTGTATGGCATTACATTGATGGCAGATATAACGGGCTCTGTTATCTCCATGAGGGATATCAAAATTAATTTGTTCGCTGCCACAATTACTGCAATAATTCACTTTCTCAAATGTAATAAGATGAAGTATTCACTCTGAAGATATATTCGATTTGGGTATAAGAAAAATATAATCGAATAAAAAGAGCTCCACGCAAGTGGAGCTCTCAGCTTATTTATTTGGGCCTTAGAGGCTTAACAAATTACTTCTTGTCTTTGTCGTCTACCTCTTCGTATTCTACATCTGAGACATCGCCGTCTGCACCAGCGTTGGCATCCTCACCACCGGGCTGAGCACCTTCAGGGCCTCCGGCTGCACCTGCCTGATCAGCACCCGCTGCCTGGTACATTTCCTGAGAAGCGTTTTGCCATGCAGAATTCAATTTGTTCATGGCTGCATCAATAGCATCCAAGTCCTGCTTGCCATGTGCTTCTTTAAGTTCAGCAAGCGCTTCTTCAATGGGCTTTTTGTTGCCTTCAGAAAGTTTTTCACCAAATTCTTTTAACTGCTTTTCAGTTTGAAAGATCAATGAGTCAGCGGAATTGATTTTCTCCACTTTTTCTTTCTCCTGCTTATCAGTTTCAGCATTAGCTTCTGCTTCCTTACGCATATTTTCTATTTCCTCTTCGGTAAGTCCGGAAGAAGCTTCAATTCTAATCTTCTGCTCTTTGCCGGTACCTTTGTCTTTAGCTGACACATTCAGGATACCATTGGCATCAATATCAAAAGTCACCTCAATCTGCGGCACCCCTCTAGGAGCAGGTGGTATGCCATCCAGGTGGAACCTACCGATTGTACGGTTTTGGTTAGCCATGGGGCGTTCACCTTGCAGGACATGGATCTCTACTGAAGGCTGATTGTCAGAAGCTGTTGAGAACACTTCAGATTTCTTGGTAGGAATCGTAGTGTTAGATTCTATCAGCTTGGTAGATACGCCACCCATAGTCTCAATACCCAGTGACAATGGAGTAACATCTAAGAGTAATACATCTTTAACATCACCAGAGAATACACCACCCTGAATGGCAGCTCCTACTGCTACTACCTCATCAGGATTAACACCTTTGGAAGGCTTTTTGCCAAAGAATTTCTCTACTTCTTCCTGTATTTTGGGTACGCGTGTAGAACCACCTACCAGAATCACTTCATTAATTTCAGAAGTAGACATGCCTGCATCCTCCAAGGCTTTTTTGCAAGGCTCCATGCTACGACGTACGAGGTCATCAATTAATTGCTCAAATTTAGCACGGCTCAGTGTCCTTACCAAGTGCTTGGGAATTCCATCAACCGGCATGATGTAAGGAAGGTTGATTTCAGTGCTGGTAGCACTAGATAGCTCAATTTTAGCTTTTTCAGCAGCTTCTTTCAGACGCTGAAGTGCCATGGGATCTTTTCTCAGATCAATGCCTTCATCTTTCTTAAATTCTTCCGCCAGCCAGTCAATGATTTTTCCGTCAAAATCATCACCACCGAGGTGAACATCACCATTGGTTGACTTCACTTCAAATACACCATCACCTAATTCCAAAATAGAGATATCAAAAGTACCACCTCCAAGGTCATACACTGCAATGGTCATGTCCTTGTTTTTCTTGTCAAGGCCATAAGCAAGGGCTGCAGCAGTAGGCTCGTTGATAATTCTTTTGACATTCAGGCCAGCAATCTGTCCGGCTTCCTTAGTAGCCTGGCGCTCAGCATCATTAAAATATGCAGGTACTGTAACTACCGCATCAGTGATGGTAGTGCCAAGGTAATCTTCAGCAGTAGATTTCATTTTTTGCAAAATCATCGCTGAGATTTCCTGAGGGGTATATAGACGGTCGCCAATTTTTACGCGAACCGTATCATTACTTCCTTTTTCTAGTTCGTAAGAGACATTTTTTCTTTCCTCTGTTACTTCAGAGTGCTTCTTACCCATAAATCGCTTAACAGAACTGATTGTATGATGAGGATTGGTAATTGCCTGACGCTTGGCCGGACTACCTACCTTACGTTCACCATTTCCGTTATCTAAAAAAGCGACCACAGATGGGGTCGTCCTTCCTCCTTCACTGTTGGGGATGACAACGGGTTCGTTACCCTCCATTACAGCGACACAGGAGTTTGTTGTTCCTAAGTCTATTCCTATAACTTTTCCCATAATATCTTATTGATTCAGATTTAATAAATTCAAATTCACTGTTGTTTGATCAATGCTTATGCCAACAGCTGAAGTCGTGACAGATTGGCAGATTTGTGGGCAAAGTTATTCTCCTATACGTATAAAGTGTCTTTCAAAATACCCTCATGTCAAAGCGTCGGCTTACAAAATGTCAATGCATACTTTATAAAGTTGGGTATGCAGTAATGCTGAAAAATTTATATTGCTCATTCATGATATGGAGAAATAGTGGTTGGTATGCAATTACCAATCTATTGTTCGTTAGACATAGGACAGACTTTTCCTTGCAATATTTGTATTACTGAAAAGAGTAAATCAGTAGCTAATCTCTGGTTTTAGAGATTTGCCAGCTAGTTTATCCAAAAAATGGATTATTTTTACAGAATAATCGTTGGTCTGATGATAATGAAAAAATGCACTTGAGTTCGGCAGTAGCTTTAATTTTGATGATATTGAAATGAGAAATACATTTTTTTTGTGTCTTATATGCTTAATTGTACCAGGAACGCTGCTCGCTCAGCAGGATGTACAAGGTGAGGAGAGCACGTCGGAGATACGCCTTTCCGGAACTATAGTTGATGAGCAAGATGAAGTGGTACCCTATGCCACAATCTCTATTGGCAAGCGTGGTAAAGGAGTAGTAAGCGATGAAGAAGGTTTTTTTTATATCGTTTTTCCGAAGCAGGATACCCTTGTCCTTTCTACAGTAGCACATAAGCCCCAGCACCTTTATTTTGGAGATACAGCTACTACTGATAATTATGACCTGAAAATACGCCTCAGTGAACAGGAATATGCACTTGAAAATGTCACCATCTTTGCCTTTAAAGATGAATATGCTTTTAAGAAAGCTATCCTGGAGATGGAGTTAGATGAGGAAGAAGAGCAGATT
Organism: Catalinimonas alkaloidigena; assembly: GCF_029504655.1. Lineage (NCBI taxonomy): Bacteria > Pseudomonadati > Bacteroidota > Cytophagia > Cytophagales > Catalimonadaceae > Catalinimonas > Catalinimonas alkaloidigena. The sequence continues at coordinate 4,134,299 of NZ_JAQFIL010000001.1, read as the reverse complement.
CATATTCCCGGCTCCTACTATGGTCCCAGAAGAGAAGTTACAGCTTCTCCACTCAATCCTGTTTCTTTTATCGCGGGCAGGTTAAATAAAAGAGCAAGATACGAGAGAGAAGCACGCAGGAAGATCGCCGCAGACAAACGATCTAATGCCCTTACACAGGAGTACAACCGTAATTTAGTAGAAAAAGTGACGGGCCTGAATAAAGAAAAACTGGATGAGTTTATGATGTATTGCCGGATGAAAGATCTGTTTGTTGAAAGACCAAATGAGTATGAAGTGATACTGGCGATCAATCAGTGTTACAAGGATTATCAGTTAGAACATTCACGAAATTAAACGTAAAAAAACAGGCCGTAATTTTTTTTACGGCCTGAGGTAATAATATTAACATTAATCCATCTTAAACCTTCCAGGGCTGTCGCATATCGCGTGACAGCATACTATCAGCTTCTTTATCGTTTTTAAACGTCTCATTCTCAGGATCCCACTGTAATGGTCGGCCAAGCTCATAAGCAATATTACCAATGTTGCATACTGAAGCGGTACGGTGCCCGACTTCTACATCACATATCGGTTTTTCTCCTGTTTTGATACAATTAAGCCAGTCCCGGTAATGGTTGAGGCTTTGATACAGATGCGTGTCGTTCAGATCAATGGACTGATGTTTTAAATTCTCAGGCATATTCAGAAAGCTCCTGCTTACTTCAATTGTTCCTTCAGAACCTATAAATCGCACAGCATTACCTTTACCAAAATCTTCACGAGTCATCGGGATTCCATTTGCATATCTGTAAGTCAGTACTTTCGTGTCTTTACCGTCAGGAGGAATTATCTCTACTGGTCCTGAATTATCCATCCCCAGGGCCCACTGTGCTATGTCAAACATATGTGCTCCCCAATCAGTCATCATGCCCCCTCCATAATGCTTACAATATCTCCAGCGGGGCCACCCATCCCACTCTATGGGAGGGGCGAAGAAAGAACTGTAGCCTCTTTGAGGGGCAGGACCAAGCCACATATCCCAGTCCAGGTATTTCGGAGTAGGCTCATCGGGCTGATTACACTCCTCAGGTGGACCTCCCACACTTACTACTACCTTTTCTATGTCTCCGATATAACCATTGATAACCAGCTCAGCAGCCCGGTGAAAGTCAGCCCAGGAGCGTTGCATACTTCCGGTCTGAAATACGATATTGTTTCTACGGGCAGCCTCTACCATTGCCCTTCCTTCGGCCACCGTAAGCGATAAAGGCTTCTCACAGTAAACATGTTTTTTTGCATTGGCAGCCGCGATTGAGGCCAAAGCGTGCCAATGGTCCGGGGTAGCAACTATCACTCCATCTACATCGGAACTGCCTAACATTTCTCGGAAATCAGCATACGTGGATAATCCCTGGTAACTATTTTGCTCTTTTTGAGCGCTATAATAGTCAGATACCATTTGTTCAAAGTCAGCGAGTTTCTTTTGATCAACCTCGCAAGCTGCTACAATCTGAACTTCAGGGATTTCGATAAAACTTCTGAAAAGGGTGCCTCTTCCCTGTCTGCCCGTACCTATATAAGCAAGGTTGAATTTATCGCTGGGCGCGATGTGGTCTGTACCGCCAAGCACATGTCGGGGCACGATACTAATGGTAGCGAATGCCGCTACTGAGCTTTTTACAAACTTTCTTCGTCCTGCAGGATCAGGATGTTTAGAAATAGATTTCTTCATTGTTGTAGTTAGGTTGTTGATTTATGATCAATCAATATACAACAATTTTAAAATAGTAATAAGGAAAGTAAGTACACGTAGAAATAGCCTTAGCCTGATAGAGAGGTTATCATGCTTTTAAACCAGGGATGCGTAAAAGGAGAAAATATTAGTGGTGACCGTTTCTTTTTTGATGCTGCTCATCTATCAGATGATCTACCGACTGATTGATCTCGGTAATTTTATCCAGAATTGTGCGAAGGTCATTGAGCTTTTTTACTGATCTGAATCTTTCTCCGTTTTTTAATCCTTTGGTTTGGCGAGACACCTGATCAATGTCTTCTTTAAGTTGGGCAACTACACCTTTAATATTACTTTCTTCCATGGAGTATATAATTTTGGTGTTGTTTTACGGTTACGTGTAGGCTGAGTACAAATTTACATAATGTACACTGTTTATAACGTATATATCTCGCATTGTTTAAAAAACCCAGAAAACAAGTTTTAATAGTTCAATTTTTTACTGTTAAAATATCATTTTAGCTTAAATGATGGCACGCATATGTCAGTTGCGACTTACGGTTTATTTGATCAATCCCTCGTTATTTTAACATTTAATAAATATTCAAACATAAGGTATATACTTCTCCTTTCATCTTTTTTTAATGTTTCCATTGTAAGCAAATTGTAGTGTTAGGGAATGAATCAGAAACTATTAGCAGATAGAGTAAAATGAATATTAACATAGATTACTCGTATGTAGAAGAAGTATTTGAGTCCAGAGACGAATACAGGTATTTTTTGCAGATTATAAGTGTAGAATTTGAAGAAGCAATAAATAAGTTAGTACTCTCAATTGAGCAGCAGGATATACACAGTTTCAGAAAAACATTACATAATGTCATGTCACATCTGGAGATGTTGAGAGCAAATGAGCTTTGTCAGTTTCTGGAACAGGTTAAGCCACAGATCAGTGGGGCCGCTATAGATAAGGAAAGGAAAGCGGTACTAATTCATGAACTGGGACAATCATTTGATAACTTACTTGTTCAAGTCAAAAGTAAATACGAGGAACTTTCTGAGGCGTCATAAAGGACACTGTACATCAAGTATTTGATGGCTGTCGGGTAGGATTTTTACTTTTGCCTGTAGTTGCCTCCCCAGAGCATTAATTAACTGCCTGCTGAAGTCTGTAAATTTTCCGCTAAAAGCGTACTCAAGTCGCAAGTCACACACGTATATATTCTTGTCCTGACTAGCGGTTAGATGTAGCATTACAGTATTTCCGGCTGCAATCAAGCTGTTTAAGCTTTCAGTAATAATGATTCCAAACGCATAAGCTTTGTTTATCTGCCAGTAGATATCCTGGTGGTGTAAGTGTAATTGACAGTTTTGCCCAAACTGCCCGGTCAGGCGGGAGAGGTATTCTCCAATATTGATCGCTTCACTATATGTACTCTTATGCAACAGCTCAAAGGCGAGGGCAATCGCTGATGTTCTACGTTGAGCTTGTACAACTGCCTGTTTGGCTTCTCCTTCAAGCTGCACTGCTTGCAGTTGCAGTAGCCCGCCAATTTCCTGTAAGGTATTTTTAAACTGATGCATGATCTTCTTCATACTTTCCTGCTCATCAGCAACTGCTTGAGTAGTTAGCTGTAAGATCTCTAACTTATAGGTATGACCTGGAGAAAGCGCCAGCCTGGAAGTAGAGGAGCGCAGCAGCACTTTTTTACCCGATTTACTTTCGTATGCCCACTCAGCAGCATTCTCTTCTGTCTGTCCTGATATATATTCGTGATGCAGCATCAGGGCATAAGGACGTATGCCCTGGGGTAAGAGCTCTGCAAAGTTTTTTGTAAGCAACTCTTCTTTACGATATTCCAAAGTACTGCAAAAAGAGTCGTTTACATCTACAATAATACCCTCATCATCAGTAATGCAATAGCCATCACTGAGATGTTGTTTCATCATAGTTAAGAGCTGGGAAGTGTCCAGCTTGAAAAGTTCCTTTTCAAAGCGGCTAATTCTGGAGTCTACGGAGTCAGAAGAAGCGGAATCATTCATAAGTACATTTACTAGTTTAGCGGTAGTTCTATCAGGAATAAATTATGCATAGGAAGCATAACAGAAATTTGTAACTTCCTAAGCGGCAGCAAAATCCGATAGAAGTGCTGCAGTCAGATTAAGTATTGATCAAGATAGTTTTTCCTCCTCATCAACTTCATACTTTTTGTCAAGGCGATTCATGAGCCAGACATAAATAAATATGATGACCACAAAAATATAAATAGAACCTTGTTGGGCAAACCAGAAACCTAGCTTAAATCCACCCATTTTGATCTGATTAAGCTCATCGGCGAGGAGTATACCAAAGCCATAAGAGCTGATAAACCAGATAGCCAAAAGTATAGCCAGATATTTAAGGTTATGGCGCCAGTAATCCTGCATTTTAGTCCTTTTCATGATTCCTTTTTTGCTTGGCAATATATGATAATTTTGTTCAATCTAAAGTTTGCACTTTAATTTGATCCCCTTTTACTACTACCCTGTCATGTATTTTGAATTGTGGATGTTGAGGTAATGTAAAGCGTAGCAGCCCAGCTACTCTTTTGTCCAGCAAAATAAAGTACTGCCTTTCCTCATCAATTTCTATGACCTCTCCCTCAAAGCAGGCCTGATCAATTATGGGAAGCCTTTCGGTAGCATTTGTTTCATACATAATTTTTCCCTGCTGAATCTCCAGTACCTTATCGGCCATCCTTGCCACTTCAAGGACATCGTGGCTGACAAGTAAAATAGTAGTATTAAACCTGTGATGCAAGCTAAGCACATCCTGCTGAAGCTTTTCGCGCATGTTCCGGTCCAGAGCGGCAAAAGGCTCATCCAGCAATAACAATTTAGGTTGACGAATGATGGCGCGTGCCAGTGCCACTCTTTGTCGCTGCCCTCCTGATAGGTTGGCAGGCTTCTGCGTTTGCAGCTTTTCCATATGCATCAAAGTCATTACATCATCAATCAGCTGAGATGAGGATGATGAGGGGAGAGCGTATTCCAGATTCTGACGTACGTTCATATTGGGGAAGAGGGCATAATCCTGAAAAACAAAACCGATACTTCGTTGCTGAGGCTTCCTCCAGATTTTTTTTTCGCTATCATACCAGCATTGCTCGTCTACATACATCTGACCCCGGTCGGGCTTCATAAGGCCGGCCAGCATCTTGAGTATACTGGTTTTACCGGCGCCGGAAGGCCCCATAAGGGCCCATATGCTATGTAGAGGCATACCAAAACTAATATCCAGCGCTATGCTGCCTTCACTACCTATCAGAGATTTATGGAGAGATACCTTGATCATATCACTCCCTGTGGGCTACGGTTTTGGTAGATGTATACACTGATAAGTACAAAGAAGGAAAAAGCCAGTAGTATTCCGGCGTACATATCTGCATTGTCAAAGTTCAACATCTCCACTTCATTATAAATAGCTATGGATGCTACCCTGGTCTCGCCAGGAATATTACCTCCTATCATCAGTATCACGCCAAACTCCCCAATGGTGTGGGCAAAGGTCATCACCAGACCTACGAGTACGGAGGACCGCACATTGGGAAGAAGGACATGCCAAAGTGTATTCCAGCGTGATTTCCCCAAAGTATATGCTGCCTCTTTGTAAGAAAAAGGGAGGTTTTCAATCGCTGATAAAATTGGGTTGACCATAAATGGCAGGCTAAAAATCAGCGAGCCTATGACCAGGCCGGGAAAGCTAAATACCAGCCTGAGATCAAATAGCTGCTGGCTTAATTGCCCCAGCCATCCGTCGGGACGCATAAAAATAAGCAGATAATAGCCTAATACGGTTGGAGGAAGTACCAGGGGCATGCTTACTACTGCTTTGAACAGAGGCTTGGCGGAGCCACTGTGGAAGTAAATAGCATATACCAATGGAATAGCGATAATAAACAGCAGGACCGTAGTTGCCATGGCAAGTTGTAAGCTCAGTACCAAAGGTTGAAGAAACTCTGACATATGATGCACAAGCAGTTGATCTACAAACCTAAAAGCTTATTGGTCATTTACCAGCTTTTTCTCATCTGTATTCATGTTTTTGTATAATTAATAGGTCTCATACCCAAATTTCTGAAAAACCTGCGCTGCTATCGGAGATTTTACAAATTCTACAAACTGATTGATGGCAAGCTCCGGGGCTACCGCATTTTCCAGTAGAACGAATCCATGATCCAGCTGGCTGGCCTCTCCGCTATTTACGGTGAGGGGTTGCCAGTAACCTATGTCTTTCATCACCTCAGCCTGCATGGCAGAGATAGCAGTAAAAGCAGCTTCTACGGTTCCCGAACGTATGTATTGGTTTACCTGCCCGATACTTTCTCCAAAGATAACTCTGGGCAGCACCTTTTCATAGATCCCTTTTTCACTGAGCCAGTCTTTGGCCCTTTGGCCGTATGGGGCCAGTTCCGGCTGGGCGATGGCGATAGATTTGATGTCGCTGTTTTTCTGTAGCCATTCTTCCAAAGGCGCTTCAGTTCTGGTTTTACTCCAGAATACCAGCCTGCCACGGGTTAGCGCTTCCGGTCTGCTCACTGCCCGCCCCTCATTAAAAACCTGCTGGGGATATTTCATATCGGCCGCCAGGAAAATGTCATAAGGTGCGCCGTTGATGATCTGAGCCGTCAGCTTACCCGATGAGCCGGGAATCAGAATCAGCTCTCCGCTGTACTTTTCTTCATACAGCTTTTTGACTTCCTGCATGGGAAGAAGCAGATTGGCAGCTACTGCCACTTTCAGTGTATGATCACTATCCTGAGCCTGGATGGGTAAAGGGAAAAGTCCGGCTGTAAATGCAATAAGCAGGATAAACCCGAGCCAATATCCATGGCTGGGCGTGCTTCTTTTGTCATGCCGAAAATATTTTTGCCCGTTTGTATGTCCACATTCATTGGGCGCATAATAAGGATATTTCCGTTTCACTGCGAAATGACTTCTCTCTTGAAAACCATCATTTATCTCGTTTAAAAAGCGAAGAGGTAAATTTGATTTTCGCTTTTGTCTAGAGCCTTTATTCCTTTTCAACAAATTCTGAACAAAATATTTCAGGGATGACTTGTATTCTCTACTTTGAATCATATTCTGCTAAAGTTAGTATTGCATTTATTTTTAACAAGTAGACCATATGTCTAATCCTATAACAATCAAAGTAACCGGTGTTCCCGAACATTTCAACTTACCCTGGTATCTGGCGATAGAAGAAGGGGCTTTTGCCCGTGCAGGGATTGATCTGCAGTGGCAGGATGCTCCCGGAGGTACCGGAGCCATGATGCAGTCTTTACAAAATGAAGAGGCAGATGTGGCCATTGCCCTCACCGAAGGTGTGGTGACTAGCATTATCAAAGGTACGGCAGCTCGTATAGCGCGGGTATTTGTAACTTCGCCTCTTACATGGGGTATACATGTGGCAGCGCATAAGGACTTCCAAAAGGTTGAGGATGTGCGAGGAAGACGCTTTGCCATCAGCCGTCCTACATCGGGTTCTCACCTCATGGCTTTTGTGCTGGCACAGCAAAAGGGATGGGATAGCGCTGGAATTCCTTTCGTAGAAGTAGGAGGGATAGAGGGTGCGCGCAAAGCGCTGGCGGAGGAAGAAGCTGATGCTTTTATGTGGGAGAAGTTTATGACCAAGCCCCTGGTAGACAGAGGAGAGTTCAGAAGGGTGGGAGAAATAGATACCCCCTGGCCCTGCTTTGTGGTGGCAGTTCGCAACAAAGTGCTGGAAAGTAAAGGGGAAGCCGTTCAAAAGATGCTCAAAGTGATAAACGAGTATGCTGCTAACATTAAGCAAAGACCGGATGCTTTGGAACTGATCAGTAGCCGCTTTGCGCTGCCGGAAGAAGATGCCGCTGCATGGCTCAGCAAAACAGAATGGAGCGGGGAAGTATCAGTAGATACCGCGATGCTGACCCAAGTAATGCAAACCTTAACAGCATTAGGAGCCATTGGGCATCCACTGCCGGTGGATGAGATCGCAATAAGCAGGCAGGAATGAAAAGCTCAAAACTTTAGTGTACATTGCTCCTGATCATGTAGATGCAAGTAACGCTTTATTATATCGGATTATAACTTTAACTATCAAAACACACTACTTCACTTTTCATGAAAGTATTATTCATAATTGCCCTTTGCGGTTCCTTGTTCATTAATTTACCTACTGCCTTAGCGCAGGAAGGTAAGCATCTCTTTATTCTCTCCGGTCAATCTAATATGGGGGGACTAAGGCCTCAGGAATCTTTCACACCCACAGTTGAATCCGAATTTGGCAGCGACAAGGTGATCGTAGTGAAAAGCGCTTACGGAGGACAGCCGGTCAGGCGTTGGTATAAAAACTGGATGCCACCTGAAGGTGATGAACCTCAGGCGCAGCCCGATCTCTACGATTCACTGATCAACAAGGTCAATGCAAACATAGAAAATGAGGAACTAGCCTCAGTAACATTCATCTGGATGCAGGGAGAGCGTGATGCCAAAGAGCAACTGGCTGAAGTGTACGAAGAGAGCCTGATGGGTATTTATCAACAGCTTAGTGACGATCTGGATAGAACAGACATCAACTTTGTTATCGGAAGGCTGAGTGACCATGATCTTGAAGACAAAAACTATCCGCAATGGCCTTTGATGAGGGAGATACAGGTAAAAGTGGCAGAGTCTAATCCTCGTTTTGGCTGGATCAATACCGATGATCTGAATGATGGAGTGAATAGGAGAGGAGAGGAGATCAAAGATGATCTGCATATGTCGGCCAGTGGCTATGTGGAAATGGGTAAACGCTTTGCCGACAAATCCATTGAACTTATCAGAAATCAGGAAAGGGAGATGGAATAGTTATCTGTTTCCTCCTGTCTTCTGCCCACGTGCTGTATTTCAACCGTAGTTTTGTCACCTCAACTTCTTACTGAAAGAAGGCAGCAATTCTATTGCGACAATGGCATTCTATCAGTGAAAATTGACAAAAATGACTCTTTAATAACTGTGATGATATTTTGGAGTTTGAAGAAATAGAGATAAAGTGAGTACAGTGCCCAACATCGTTCAGGCTGCCAGCAGAGCCGCCCGCTGCATTTGTCTGTTATGGACTATATAAAGAAAAGAGAGAAAATCCGTATATTGAGAAAAAGAGTATAAAGCAATGAATTAGCAAGGATTGATCAATAGAACCCTTGAGACACTAGAAAAACTACCTGAAGATAGAATTCATGAAATAGCTGATTTTGCAGACTATGTACTTAAAAAACATGAAGAACAGCTTCTTCAGAGTGGCATAGAAACTTTAGTCAGCGAGTCTGATAGTTTTACTTTTCTGCATGATGATGAAGATTTGTATGATGAGAATGACCAAAAGAAAAGTACTGATGGTGAAAGGGGGCATCGTTCTCATTCCAATTCATTTACTGATCTTTCAGGTAGGAAAAAACGTCCTGCTCTGATCTCAATTGCAGGTAGTTTGGATGTAACGGTAAGTTTTATTTCCACTCAATTACACTGGCAAGAACCCACAGATTTTCTCTTGCAGCCTGACCCAACAAATGGCCTTAAAAAGGCCTCCTTAGTAAGAACTAGTAAAATAGCTACCAATGATAAATCTTTAGTGATAGGTAAATTAGGAAATATCACCTCCAACCAAATAGAAGATTTAGATAAGAAACTGACACAATTATTTAATTTAGATATAAAGTAAAACACAAGCTCCTGACACCGAGCAAGCACCACGGCTGGTAAGTGAGCAAAAAAGAAACATTGTTTCAAACAAACAGGTATATAAAGCACCGTAAGAAAACAGCGCCAACGCCTCCGTGTCACCTGAACTTCATCGTTATGCGGGGTTTTATGATGCTACCAGATACGTTACTTGTAAGAATCCAAGGCGCAAACTCGCCTAGTCATGAAATTAGTTAAAACTATATTTTCCCGAATACTTAGCTTTGCGATTAGCATGTCCTTAGTAATATTTGGCAGTTACTTAATCTATGAAAAAGTTCTTTTGGCCATTAAGGAGGGTGAAACCGAGCAAAGAGTTGGACTTATCCAGAAGGCGTCAGAACCATTATTGTTTTGGGTTTCCGTATCAATCTATGGCTTTTTCGGATTACTAATTGTTCTATTGGGAATAGTCTTTTTTGCTCGTTTTCTTAATCCGAGTAAGCATATTTAAAATACAGCATGCATATCAACTACACAGATAGATGTAACTAATTTCTGATTCCTAATAACGACACATAAACAACGAGTTGATATTATTACCACATTACGCTTTATCGCATGCTCCATCGTAGTAGTTAATTCTGGCAGTTTAACTATTTCTGCCTGTTGATAGTGTTATTAAATTTTCTATTTAAATCTTACTAATAGAATGCGGCACTCAAATTTCCCTGAGCGCCGACCTTGGCCATAAGCGGGAGAAACGGCCGGGAGATACTGAATAAAAAAGTAAAAGATGTCAGAATTTTGGGAAGAAAGCTTTAAGGATAAAAAAGAAATGTGGGGTTATGAACCTGCTGATTCTGCCATTTCCACCTTAAATCTGTTCAAAAAAAAAGGATTGAATAAAATATTGATCCCTGGATTTGGTTACGGGAGAAATGCCAAAATATTTATAGATCAGGGATTTGATGTCACCGGAATTGAGATATCAGAAACAGCGATTGAATTAGCTAAAAAGCATTATGGCAATAGGCTGAAAGTTCATCATGGTTCAGTCCATAACATGCCTTTTGACCGGGAATCATATGACGGAATTTATTGCTACGCTTTGATTCATTTATTGAATAAGTCTGAGCGAGAAAAACTGATTCAGGATTGTTACAACCAACTAAATCCAAATGGATATCTGGTCTTTGTAGCGATTTCAAAATTGGATATTCGTTATGGAGATGGAGAAAAAGTTGGCGAAGATACATTTAAGACCAAACATGGAATACACTTGTTTTTTTATGATTCGGATGCAGTAAAGAAAGAATTTGGAAATTTTGGATTGATAAATACGGAGGAGATTCGTGAACCTGCCATAAAGGTTGGTAACAAACCGGCACAAAGATTTATTCAGATAATTTGTAGAAAAGAGAGTAAATCCTAATTGCCAGCGGCTGATATGCGGTCATCAAATATTTGAGATAAAGTGCTTATTTGCGCCCCTGGCACGCATCAACATCCTGAAAGGGTAGATACAAAGGCTCCCCGCTCTTCCCAAACTTTCATACCACTGGCTGATGTAGGGCAGCTATAAAAAAAAGACCTCAATTAAGAAAGTTTAAAATTTTGTATTTTAGTAATACATCAACTCCTGAAATCATGAAACTTATAAACGTGATCGGAAAGCAGATGCAGTATCCGAGGGGGCTATTCGGCAAGATTTTGTTTGCGTGGATGACGAGAATGACCATTGCGCATGCTCGGTGGACGGTGAAACTCATGGATATACAACCGAATGATGATATCCTCGAGATAGGTTTCGGTAACGGTGCTAACATTAAATTACTCTTACAACGAGCAGCCAGGGGCTCCGTTACGGGAGTCGAAATATCAGACACCGCCATTGAAATGGCATCTAAGAAAAATGCCAGGGCTATCTCGGAGGGCAAGGTGAAACTTCACAAAGCCGCAGGTAATGCACTGCCTCTTGAAGCGGGTGTCTTTGACAAAGCTTGTACGGTTGCCACGGCATATGTGATTAAAGATCCTGGTGCCGTGTTTAAAGAAATGTATCGTGTTCTCAAATCCAATGGACTTGCTGCCGTAACTTTTCCAGTCCGGGCCAATTTTATAAAATTCAAACCGGTAGGAACAGAAGGCTTTTATCTCCATGAACTGAGAGATCTGGAGAAAGCATTCCGCGAGGCGGGCTTTGTCAATTGTAGAACCGAACACAATGATGAAGTACGATTTGGTGCTCATTGTATGCTGGGAGAGAAACCGGCTGTCAACTAAAAGGGACGACTAATGGATGACATCAATCAAATCCCTTTTAACTTCGATCCCCGAATCGGATTAATTGTCGGCATCATGGTAGGTTTCCTGGTCTTCGCCGTATCTCTGGACTTGACCTGGGCAAAGGTTATGAGCGTCTTAAAGAATCCGAAAGCCCCAATAATCGGACTTCTTGCTCAGTTTGGAATACTGCCTGCCATTGCCTTCCTGGCAGGCCTGTACCTAAGCGATGCAGCGAGTATCGCACTGGGACTTCTGCTGGTTACTTGTTGTCCGGGGGGAGCGCTATCCAATTATCTTACCGGTGTAGCAAAAGGGGATGTGGCAACCTCCATTAGCATGACAACAGTCTCTACGCTTTTCAGTATCGTACTTACACCGGTATTATTCACTTTTTGGGCATCCATGAACACTTCCACACTTGAGGTACTTCAGAACATCAGTATGGATCCACAGCAGGTAATTATCAGCTTACTCATCATGCTGGTAGTCCCTGTCACTGCCGGTATGCTTCTCCGTGCCAATCGTCCCCACACTGCCAATCACATTCGTGGCATGGTGCGTCTCATCGCGGGGATCGTATTTTTCGTGATTGTTGCCATGTTAATCGGAAGCAACTTTAAATCACTTGCCCTGTTAGCTCAAGTTGCTTTATTTCCTGTACTTTTCACTTTCGTATTTGCAGTCGGCTTGGGATGGGGAATTGGATGGGTGGTGGGACTATTGGCAGCGGAACGTAGAGCAGTGGCGATAGAGGTTGCATTCCAGAACGTAGCACTCGCTATTGGCCTTGGCATCACATTCTTCCCTTCTCTCGGAGGCATAGTCGCAGTAGCCATATTATGGGGTATTGTGCATTTGTTACTGGGATCCGGCCTTGCCCTAGGATGGAGCCATATCAGAATTAATTAGTGGTTGGATATAAGCGAGAGCACCAACCGTAAAAATATAAGCATAATGTAATCTGAAGCACTAAAATTGAGCACTTTTCTTTCAATACACTTGTAGCAGGCGGACAGTTAAACTCTCCCCAACCTGCAAGAAGCTTAAACGAGATCATTGTAATGCCTTTAACAGAATATGACAACTTAGAATCTAAAAGACATGGATAACAATTATTATAAGACCAAAGCATCTGTTGAAGAATATATCAGATTAGCTAATGATGTTGATGGAAGTGAATTGATTCGTAAATTGAATATTTACTTGCCTTCAAATTCATTGTTGCTTGAGATTGGTTCCGGGCCTGGAACTGACTTTCAAATATTGAAGAAAAATTATCGTGTTGTCGGTTCTGATTATTCCACAGAATTTCTAAGTCGACTCGTTAATCATAACACAAAAGATGAATTTTTACATTTAGATGCAATAACATTAGAAACTGACAAGAAATTTGATGGGATGTACTCAAATAAAGTCCTTCAGCATTTGACCAACGAAGAATTAAGAAAATCCATTCTAAGGCAAGTTGATATATTGAATTTTAATGGAATCATCTGCCATTCATTTTGGAAGGGGGAAGGAGATGAAGTATTCAAAGGATTATATGTTAATTACCAGACCGATGAAAGTCTAAGACTTTTGTTTGAGGACTATTTTGAAATCTTACTGCTTAAAGAATATAAAGAATTTGAGTATGGAGATTCTCTGTTATTAATCGGAAAGAAAAAATGAGGATTTCATGATCCGGTATACAATGGAGCAGCTAAAATAGGGCAATCATGATTATGGCTGGCATGGTCAATTTTTAATTTCAATCCACAAACTAAGCTGAAAGTTTTTCATAGCATCTGAAATTTAATACTAACTTAATGAAGCCAGCCCCACCTTAAGAACATTAAACTTCCTCTAACAAAGGATAAAAATGCATTGAACGCATTGAATCAAAACGCATGGGCCATCCCCAACATTATGAAAAATTATTTATTCAAATACTTAGTCTTTCTGGCTGTAGCAGGCGGGTGTACCCAAACGGCAGAACATGATGACCTGAAAACTCAGGCAACCGAAAAATACAGTGGTCCGATCATAGACATGCACATTCATGCCTTTGATGAAGGACATCCTATGTTTGGAATGACCCATCCACCCACTTTACGAGCTAAGACCTATGAAGGTGTGAATTCTGCCATAGAACAAAAAGAAAAGACTCTGGAGAAATTCATTACACACAATATTGTAAAAGCTGTAGTCACTAATGGTCAGCTATGGGACGAAGATAGTTCTGAAGTTATACTAATCGGTGGGGCAGGCAGGGAAGTAGATGCATTAAGAGAGCAGCATCAGGAAGGAGCTCTTCAAGCTATTGCAGAAATGGCTCCTTTTTATGCGGGGATATTAGCAAACGATTCTTCTCAGCTGCCATACTATGAATTGGCGCAAGATCTGGACATTCCTGTTGGATTTCACATTTTTCCGGGTGGTCCAAATTATGGGTTTCACCGCATGCCTGAAATGCTGGGGGGCATGCGTGCATACAATGCCAGCCCATTACAACTGGAAGATGTATTGGTGAAGTATCCGAATTTGAGAATCTATATTATGCATGCTGGCTGGCCATATGTGGACGATGTGAAAGCTTTGATGTATGCGCATCCTAACTTATATATTGACATTGCTGTTCTCAATTGGATTTTACCCCAAGCGGAACTCAATGCCTTTCTAAAATCTCTGATTAATGCGGGATTTGGAGAGCGGATCATGTTTGGAAGTGACCAGATGGTCTGGCCTCAGGTAATAAGCGATGGCATAGCATCAATCAATAATGTTGAGTTTCTCACACTTGAGCAGAAGGAGGATATTTTCTATAATAATGCCGCAAAGTTTCTCGGGCTTAGTGAAGAAGAAATAGCAAAACACAAAAGCCCCTAACAATCGCTATCATGTAGATAGGAGCTTAGCTTTTTGAAAATTGTTCACAAATAATTATCAAGTCAAAACTGAGGGTATACAGTAAGAACCAAAGGAGAGAGTATTTGGTAGCGGAAAGCAGCTCATTGAATACACTGCTTAAAATATTCATGAGCCTTTAAGTGATGTAAGAGTATATGAAAAGCGTTTTATTCAATAGACAACCATATCCTTCATTGACATTTGAAAGGCGAGAACAAATTAACAGACAATCTTTGGGGCAAACCATTGCGGTAGTTATGGAAGGGACATTGGGGGGCAGCTATCCGGAAGCCTGAGTACCGTCATTTAAGCAGTAGATTGTCCAAACTTAATAAATGAAATTGCAGATAAGCACCTAAACGAAGGCCGAGAAAATATAGCATGATGGAGAAAGCGAAGAAGTTGGTCTGGCTATACACTACTACGCCTCCGATGATCCAGCCTAGTGTACTACAGATGATGAGGAGGCAGGCAAAGTTCAGCATTGTCAGGACTTTTCGGCTCTGCTTAATGGTACTGCTCTTCTTTTCTACTGCGCTCATGTGTCCATAAATGGTAACAAGGCCACAAAAGAAAGTAAAGAACATGGCTAGAGCGATCATGCTGGAGAACTGTTGATCCACCGGAAACTGTGTACTCATCATAGCACTGCCAAGACTGAAAAAAAGAATGAGCACAGTCTGAACATTTATTTTCATGTTTTGATCCGGTAGTTGAACCAACAATATAATAAAAAAGAATGAGCCTTATCCTGTGCAAAACAAATGAAATGCATGCGTGTGTTGAGCAACTTTTGTAGCCAAATCGCCACTACTATGAGGTAGAAGTCCACATTTTCTGACCTCAACTGATAGCCATTCATAAGGATGAATTTTTTATAGACAGAAAATTTAGACGGCCATTATTTCTATAAAAAAAGCCTTTTTTATGCGATTGATAAGGGGTTGCCACTTACTCAATTGATTCTATCCGGATAAGAATGGTTTCCAAATTGTACTTCTACGGTTATGGTACACATAGAAATCAATACTGGAGATAGCCCCATCGTGACGGCGGCCATACACAATGGGCATCAGATCAGGCCTGAACTTCTGCCTTACCTGAACCTGAATGAGACAGAGCGTCTGAGAGAAGAAGACCCCTTCACGACGGAGTGGCTACATATATCCGACAATACGATAAAAGTACACAACTCCCGCTTTGAGGTAGATGTCAATCGGCCAAGGGAAAAGGCAGTGTACTCAAAACCTAAAGATAGCTGGGGTTTACAGGTATGGAAAGAAGACGTCCCTGCCGAGCTGATAGAAAAATCCCTGAATGTTTACGATAATTTTTACCGGCAGCTCGCCGATCATCTGGATCAACTGCTACTGAAGCATCCCTGGCTGGTCGTGTATGATTTTCATTCTTACAACTTTCGTCGGGAAGGTGTAGACCGTTACGCCAGTCCTGAGGAGAATCCGGAAATCAACATCGGCACGCAGAACATGAACCGCAAGCAATGGGCTGCTGTGGTGGATACGCTGATACAAAGCTTCAGGGAATATAATTTTGAAGGGAGGCATCTGGACGTGCGGGAGAATGTGAAATTTAAGGGAGGTTATTTCAGTAAGTGGATCAACGATCACTATGGAGACAGGGTGTGTGTGCTGCCTGTAGAAGTGAAGAAGTTTTTTATGAACGAGTGGACTGGAGAAGCCAATCAGGATCAGCTTAAACACCTTAGAGAGTTATTTATTTCTTCTATGCTGCCGGTACGTGAAGCGGCTGAAGAGATCTTCAAAGTGAAAGCATGAGTCTGGAAAAAACATTCATTAATTACGTGTGTCGCTCGCTCTCGAATGGCAAGAGTGTGAACCGACGCTTACCGGAGGGAGGTAAGCTCTTTATTGACAAGCCGCTTCCTTACCTCTGCGTATATCGCTATGCCGATAAGGAAGATACTTATCTGTCTGGTTTGCTGAAGACGCAGGGGGCCTACCTTGTCGCACGTCAGGATCTGGAAATTGATGAACTGCTTTTCTGCATTGCGGCTACAGCTTCACATGCATTCCATGCTTTTATGATCATTGAACTGTGGATGGCTCCAGAAAATGGAATTGAAACTTTTAAGATATATGCTCCTGAAGATCGTTCGCCCGCTACCATCAAAGCCCTGAAAGAAGGATTTGAAGACATAGAAGCAGTATACAACCCGCTAAAAGTACAGGTACTGAACACTGTGCAACGTCACCCTCCCGGATTGACGCCTTTGCTTTCACTAGAGAGAGCGAAAGAAGTAGGTACGTTGCAGGTAGGCATAGAAATCCCACTGATCTATCAGGATGAAAAAGGGAACCTCTATGCATTACTGTACCGTAAAGTAAGGCGCAAAATCTCTCAGGTGCTGAAAAAAGCGGCCTTTGAGTTTATCAGGGTACAGACTTCCAATCAGTTTGGTCACTACCTTACCCTGGGTAAGACACAATTGACGCAGATGATTCGCTCGGCTGATCGTCAGCTGGCGGAAGTGAGTGAGAAGATGAGTTTTCTGCTGCGGGTAAGCCCGGTCAACCAATCGGTGGAGTTTGAGAACTTTAGAAAACATCATTACAGTAGGCTTCCCGAATTTAACTACCGCCTGATCTCGCTGGACCCCGAAGAAGAGAAGCGCCGACTGTTCAATTTACAATTGGAAAATATTGAAGATCCTACGCTGGCTTTCCTCTTTCGTGACAAAAGGATGGAGCTGGAAAAACAACTGCTGATGCTGGAAGAAAGAGAAAGCAAGAACTTTCTGCACCTGAGCAATAGCTTGTATGGTGAAGTAGAAAAAGACATTATTCAAATAGCAAAAGAGCTATTAGAAGAAGTTTCAGCGGAAGAGAGTGAGGAGAGGGAGCGGATGCAGGCTGAAGAATTTAAACAGTTAGCCCTCAATGAGTTGGGTCAGTATCGCCCACATTTTCCTGATGTGGAGCTGGGCGTAGAGATCAGAAAAGATATCAATGGCATTATGGTTTCTAAAAGCAGGCTTCTGATCGGAGAGGATTTTTCCTTAGAAGGAGCGAGGGCAGAGGCACTGCTTCAACATGAGGTAGGTACGCACATACTTACCTACGGAAACGGTAAGCATCAGCCATTCAAGTTGTTTTATGCCGGCATGGCAGGCTATGACCCTCTGCAGGAAGGGCTGGCGGTATTGGCAGAATATTTAGTGGGCGGACTTACCGCAGCCCGCTTAAGAATATTGGCCATCCGAGTGTTGGCTGTAGAGTCGGTTTGTGATGGTGCAGACTTTATAGAGACTTACCGCATGCTAAATCAAGATTACGGTTTTGCGGAAAAAAGCGCATTCAACATCAGTACCAGGGTACACAGAGGCGGAGGCCTCACCAAAGATGCGGCTTATCTTAAAGGTCTGGTAAAATTAATGGAGTACATGAAAAAAGGGGGGGAAGTAGAACCGCTTTATGCCGGTAAATTTGCCCTTGCTCATGTGCCCTTTGTCAAAGAATTAATACACCGGCGGGTAGTAAAAACTCCCTTTCTACCGCCTTATATCAATAGCGAACAGGCCAAAAGCAGGCTAGAGGAAGTTCGCCGGGGGATCTCAATTACTAAACTCATAAATCATGAAGATAGCATTCGTCATTAATAGTATAGAAACAGAAAAGGAAGGGTATACTACGATATACCTTGCTCTTTCAGCGTATAAAATGGGCCATGAAGTATTTATCATTGGCGTAGGTGACCTGGGGTATACCTCAGACGGACATATGGTAGCCCGTGCCAAGTCGGTAAAAGAACATAAATACAAATCATCCTCTACTTTTCTTAAAGATTTGCGGAATGCAGAAACCACCCATATCAGTTCAGTAGATCTGGATGTAATATTTCTGAGAAATAATCCGGCCGATGATATGAACGAAAGAAACTGGGCACAGAACGCACCCTACATCTTTGCGCAGATTGCGCTGAAAGATAATGTGATCGTTTTGAACCATCCCGGAAGTTTGTCGGATGCCATCAATAAGATGTACTTTCAGCACTTTCCTGAAATTCTGCGTCCCAGGACCATTATTACCCGTGATCCCAAAGAAATACACGCATTTTTTAAAGATGAGAAGGAAAAGATGATACTTAAACCTTTGCAGGGTTCGGGAGGAGCCAATGTATTTATGGTTGACAGTAAGTCAAAGAGTAATCTTAACCAGATCATCGAAGCCATAAGCAGAGATGGTTATATCATTGCCCAGGAGTATTTGCCCAAAGCCAAGGAAGGTGATACCCGCCTGTTCCTGATGAACGGTAAACCCTTGCAGTGTAATGGCAAATACGCAGGCTTGCGAAGGGTAAATCATGCCGATGAGATTAGAAGTAACATTCATGCGGGTGGACAACCCAAAAAAGCAGAAGTCACTGAAGAAATGTTACAATTGGTAGAGGTACTGCGTCCGAAACTGGTACAGGACGGAATGTTTCTGGTAGGTGTAGACATCGTAGGAGATAAGCTGATGGAAGTAAATGTATTCAGTCCGGGAGGACTCAATCTGATGTCGCAGATGTATGAAGTTGATTACGGCAGTAAGATCATCAGGGCGATAGAGAAAAAAGTGTATTACCGTAATACCTATGATGGAGCTATTGACAATAAGACGGTCAATACACTGTAAATAAAAATATTACTGCTGAATTATACCAACCAGACTATGTTTCATAAAGCGTTATTCTAACTGAATAGCGCTTTATTTATAAAAAAAAACCTCTCCCGGCAATACCGAAAGAGGCAAGTAAAGGCTAAACGAGTAATATTTATTTACCTACGGCAGTATTGGCTACCAGGCTTACTTCCAGGTCAAACTCATCATAGATGGTCTTATCTCCCAGATTATCAAAGAAGCTTCCTGAACCATAGCGTACATTGTATTTTGAACGGTCTACTACAATTTTAGCGTCGGCAGTTACCTGATTTCCGCTTACTTTTACTTCAGCAGGAAAAGTCACTTCGTTGGTAATATTTTTGATTGTCAGGTCACCAGTGATTTCGTACTGTCCATTTTCCTGGGCCCTGGCCTGGGTGATGACAAATTGAGCAGTAGGATGGCTGGCTACGCCAAAAAAGTCATCAGATTTGAGATGCCCTTCCAGTTTACCTTTATATTCGCCTTCCAGATCGGCATTCTCAATTGTGCTCATATCAATGGTAAAGCTTCCGCCTTCAAGCTTTTCGCCATTTACCTCCAGATTTCCTTCTTTGATATTAATGGTTCCCGTATGCTCTCCGGTTACCTTACGCCCTGTCCATATGAGTGTGCTTTGCTCAGCATCTACATTATAAGATTCTACTTTGGTAGGCAGGGTAAAAGATACCAGTACTGAAGCAATGAGTGCAACGCTTGCAATAAGTTTAAGTGATTTCATGATACTTGTAATAGTTTGAGAATTACTCTTGTATTTAATTTAATTGTATATACAAGTATTGTATGGCAAAGGTTGCGATTTTTTTGAGAAAAATACTATGAAAATTTCAAATCATTGATAATGAGAAGTTTAGAATGCTTTTTACCAACTGCCAGATGCTCCGCCGCCGCCACTAAAACCACCACCTCCACTAAATCCTCCCCCTGAAAACCCGCCTCCTCCGCTAAAGCCCCCGCCACGTCCGAAGTTTCCTCCGCCACCGGTGGGAATAATAACGGTTTTTTGCTTTTGGAGCTTGGGGATACGATACGCTTTATGTTGGGTGTAATCGCAGTGCTTACAGGCATATATTCTCTCACCCTTACCATGATGGGCATACGTAGCACTTTTAATTACTTTGGTAGCTTTACGGTAATAGGTTCTATATCCGCATTTAGGACATGTAGTGTACGACTGCTCCCAGAAGTTTTTGTAGGGAATGATGAGTATATCATTTTCTTTTCCTGATACCCAGACATCATAATCCACCGAGCCGATAGATTCTTCCACCTGCTGTCCTGGGTCCAGATGGATATCCTCCTCTTTCTCACTCAGTTTCTTCATGGGCAGGCCTGTCTCAGGACTTACTCTGGGGCGGTTTCTGCGGTGTCTTTTGACCAGAAATAATACGAGCCCCAATGCAATCACGCTCATGATAGCAGTAAGCAACCAATGGAAAAAACTACTTCCACCCCCGCTGCCCTCCTGTGGTTCAGGCAGTTCCCCTGTGCCTTCAATTTGACGAATAATTGCATCTGCGCCAGCGGTAATGCCCTCTGCATAACTATCCTGACGGAAGTAAGGTACGACCACATCACGAATGATACGGCTGGCCTGGGCATCTGTGAGATAAGGCTCCAGTCCGTAGCCCACCTCTATACGAAGTTTACGATCTTCGGAAGAGATGAGTAAGAGCACACCATTATCTTTACTGGCTTGTCCCAGCTTCCATTTTTCAAAGGTGCGTACTGCAAAGTCTTCCAGATCACCGCCCTCCAGGCTGTTGATGGTGAGTATGACAAGCTGATGCGTACTTTGTTGTTCAAAGTTATACAACTTCTCTTCCAGTAGCCTCTCTTGTGGATCAGGTATCAGATCGGCATAATCGTTGACACGGGCGGAGAGGTAAGGAACTTCCTGGGTCCAGGAAGCATGGAAGCTTAGGATGAACAACAGCATTAACCATCTGCGAAGATTGGGTAAGCGCTTATTCATCTATATGCACTTTATCCGGTAATTCATTATCATCCTCAATCACCTTTTGTATGCCGCTTTCTTCCAGTACTTTACCACAACTAACAATAGCATGACAAATAGCGGAGGCGTATGCACCATTTTTCATATCGTTGACCAGCTTAAGTAAAATTTCATCCCATACGTTCTGGTCAACGATCTCACTAATACCGATATCGGGTAAAATAATAGCATGCTTTTCAAAGAAACTGATATAAAGAAGAATACCGGTACGCTGCTCAGTATGGCTGATGGATTGTTCTACAAACAGTTGTTTTGCCCTGCTCTCGGCCTGTTGCTTTAAACTTTCTTTGCTGATAAAAAAACGTTTTATAAAAGAGAATGACTCAGTAAGCGTAGCCCCTGCTATGCCTCCGGTAGTACAAATGAGCAACCATAAATAGGGAGGAAACCAAAGCAAAGTGTCAGAGCTCAGGTAAATGATGGTGAGTACGATTGCAGTCAGTAGAGAGAAAAGCGCTCCCGCACGCCAGAGCGTGTACTCATACCAGGAAGACTGACGCGAAATTACCGGGACAATATCTCCTCCCGAAAGTTCTTCAGCCTTTGTTACTGCATTTTTGATTTGTAATGCTTCTTCTTTAGTGATAAGGGACTGGGACATAATCAATCAAATGTTACATTGGGTGCGTTTTCTGCTCCTGCATTCGCTGAAAAATAGGCTTTAGTATCAAATCCTAAGAGGTTATACGGGAACTTACGGGCTTTGGCATTGTAGGCTTGTACAGCCTGATTAAACCGTCTTCGCTCCACAGCGATACGATTTTCTGTGCCTTCCAACTGAACCTGCAAATCCCGAAAATTCTCAGTAGCAGTAATTTGAGGATAATCTTCTGCCACGGCTATCAGCCGTGAAAGTGATGCTCCTAATGCTGCCTGGTTTTGTTCAAACTGACGCAGCGCAGTTGGGTTAAGTTCAGTAGGGTCTACAGGGTTTCCTAAAGTCTGGCTTCGGGCCTGGGTGACTTCCGTGAGCACTTCTCTTTCAAAGTCAGCAGCGGCCTCTACAGTAGATATAAGATTTGGAATTAAGTCGGCACGACGCTGGTATACATTTTCTACCTGTGCCCAGGCTTCTATGGTTTCTTCTTCAGCATTTACCATGCTGTTATAAGAAGTGAAATACCAGAAAATTACAACTAATGCTATGCCTCCCAGAATCATCCAGCGAATAAGTTTACGGTTTCTTGTGCTTTTATGAGTTTGTGTGGTAAGTATCTTACGGCGAGTATTTAGTTCTCTTTTTAACTTAAATGCATTTTCATATTTGCTGTCTATCAGTAGCGCCTGATCCAGGTGATATTCTGCCTGACGAAAATCTTCCGTATTTTGTTGGGTGCCCCCACGATTGATATAAGCTTCAGCAGCCATCGTATGCGCTTCGGCATCATTAGGAGTTAGGGCACAGGCTGCCTCCAGTTCTTCCACTGCGTCCTGCCAGTTGGCATGAACAATATGGTACTTTCCTCTTTGCTTCTGCTTCTCCGCGCGTTTCCGGGCCTCTTGCCATTCAGCTTCAGTAAAGCCTGAGTCAAACGCGATTTGCTTGAGTTCTTCATCAGAATAAAGTGTTTCCTGTCGGGCATACTGCAATTCCGTCAGTTTTTTCATGTAACGATCAAGGGCATCATCAGAGGAACTCATAGCGGTTGGGTTTTATGCTAAAATACAGGTTTTGCTGAGAATGTAAGAGTAATGGTGAATCAGAGATAGTTTTATAGTTCCAGGAATAGTTGCGCGCTCGTCAATATCTCTATTCTATAGAACTTATCAGTTTATTTTAAGGATAAAAAATTTCTCTTTTAAAACAGAGGTGTCAAACCTTACGACCAATGCTGTAGTTCCAGAATATTTCCTTCCGGATCAGTAGCATACACAAAAGTAAGCAAACCAACACCTTCTACCTGATGCTGAGTGGTCTGTCCTAAGCTTTTTCCACCTTTACTTATAAGCTTATTAAGCATTGCAGCTACATCTTTTACCAAGAAAGCAAGATGGCCATAGCCCAGACGATTCGCTTTCGGCTCAGTTTTATCCTCCATCTTCTTGTATTGATAAATCTCCAGGGTCGGGCCGGATTCTCCATAACCAGGCAGCCTCAGATGTACACCTTCAAATGCTGCACCTTTGACTCCCGTTCCTTTTTCCAGCCACGCTCCTGATAGCTTTCTTTCCGGAGATAATAACTGACAGCCCAGGACCTGAATATAAAACTCCGCCAGTTTACGCCAGTCCTGGCTAATGATATTGGTATGAACGTACTTGATATCCATGAATAAAAAAATGTAGTAAAGCTATATCTATCCCCTTTTACACTTACAATTATTTTCGGTAATCCAAAGGGGGCTCACGCTCACCGATCAGGGCTTCATACTGAAAGCCTTCTCCTCTTCTTTGATCAAACTCCTGTCGCGCTTCATCTATGATGTTGGGTTTTTGAATCAGCTCAATGCCACTAAGGGCTATCGTTTTAGCAGCGACTATCATGCCTTTAATGCCGATGCTGGTGCCTCCGGCGGCTACTGCCTGCCAGGAGTGCGCTGAAGTACCAGGCACCCAGGTAGCTGTTCCCAATCCTACGGTAGGTACTGCCCAGCTTACATCACCTACGTCAGAAGAAGCTTTTCCTTCTCGCATCTGTCGGGGCTGAATCTCATTGGCAATGCTGAGGTCCACTGCATTATTACCAAATGTCGCAGATATCTTCTCGGCAAAAGCTTTTTCTTTCGCATCATAGTCCACGCCACCTACGAATTGTAGATTCTCATACATGACTTCAGAGAGGGTTTCATTGGGCAGGATATTATATACACCTCCTACCACTTCTACCTCTACCCGGGTATCTGTACCTTGCGCAGCGCCTTCGGCAGCATTGATTAGGCGATTCCACATGTCTTTTACTTCCGCCACATCTTTATGACGGACATAATAATATACCTCGGCAAAATTAGGTACTACGTTTGGCGCTTCGCCACCCTTAGTGATAACATAATGAATACGGGAGCTTTCTTCAGTATGCTCACGCATCATATTGACCATGTAGTTCATGGCTTCAACGCCATCCAGTGCGGAGCGGCCTCTTTCGGGAGCAAAGGCGGCATGTGAAGCTTCCCCATAAAAGCGAAACTTGCCTGATTTATTGGCCAGGGTAGTGCCCGGGCTGGCATCATTGACACTGGAAGGGTGCCATTGCAGCACCACATCTACATCATCAAAAAGACCGGCACGTACCATATACACTTTTCCTGAGCCTCCTTCTTCGGCGGGAGTTCCGTAGAAACGGACTGTGCCAGACTTATCATTATTGTCCAGCCAGTCTTTCATGGCAATAGCCGCCGCGGCTGATGCCACTCCGAACAGGTGATGGCCACAGGCATGACCGGCAGCACCTTCTACGAGCGTTTTACGTTCAGCAACTGCTGCTTGTGATAGTCCAGGCAAAGCATCGTATTCTCCCAATATGCCGATGACTGGTTCTCCGCTGCCGTAGCTGGCAACAAAAGCAGTAGGAATCTCAGCAACTCCTCTTTCTATGTTGAAGCCGGCGCTCTCAAGTGTTTGCTGCAAAGCCTGGCTGCTTTTGGTCTCCTTATAGCCTATTTCAGCGTAGTTCCAGATGTCCAGGGCAAGATCACGATAGGCGTCTTGCTGTGCTTCAATAGAAGCGGAGATTTTCTCTTTTTCAGCTTGTGCCTGTAGAATTGATGGTAAAAAGGTCAACAGGCAGCATAGTATTGTGCAGTAAATTTTCTTCGGCATAATTAATTTTTGGCACAATTTATAAAATCAAGCCTAATATGCCTGCAGTGGAGAAGAAGATTCCTGTTCAATTTTTGGCTTGGGATGCTTGATCAGCTTATGATAGGTGTTTTGTAGTACAGCAGGAGAAAAACCCAGGCGGTACATATTGAAAACAATGAGATTAGCAAAGTTTACCCTCAGATAACTGTTATTACTGTACTTGCGTGCTGAGATTTGAACACTCTTACGCATCTTTTTGAATACTGCCGTTTTGCGGGCGCGCTTGATCAGCTCAAAATCCTCCATAATAACATAGTCTTCTCTGTATCCTCCTAGCGCATCAAAAAAGTCTTTGTAGATATAAAGAGTTTGGTCACCTCCATGCGAAGCTGCACTATCAAAGCGAGTGAAGTAGGCGTTGATTTTAAGCAAAGGGTTTCTGGACTGAAATTTAGAACGATAGCCACCTAGCAGAAAGCCTTCAGCCAGCCCTTTTTGTATATCTTTGATATAGGTGCTGGGAGGAATGGTATCGGCATGCACAAAATACAACACATCTCCATTTGCCTGTGAGGCTGCGTAGTTCATCTGAGAAGCTCTGCCTCTTCGGGGAGAAAGAAAAGTGCTGGCTCCGGCCTTTTGAGCTTTAATGAGCGTGGCATCTTTGCTGTTACCATCGCAAACTATAATTTCTTCCAGCTTATCAGTAGCGTGTAAAAAGAGGAAGTGAATGAGTTTTGCGATGTTATTTTCTTCATTGAATGTCGGTATGATGACACTGACCTTCATTTGCAGTTCTTTATTTGTATTGATGAGCGAAAAAAACGTTACATAAAAAAGTAATAATCAATCCGTAGGTTATATAAGTTACGTAATCTATATAGAAGCCGGATTTGTAAGTAAAAAGTATTCATCAAATATATGACAATCTTACTGATGTTGTTTACAGCTTTAAGCTGGAATTGTTTTCTCCCGGAAACAAACAATAATGATGCTATAAATGAAAAAATAGCACAAAAAGCACATGCCTCTAGCTATCTGGAACTCTCCAAACAGCTGGTACAGCGGGCAAAAAATCAACAGGATGCTTCCCCAATTATTGAGCAGCTTGCCAATGCACCCATGCAGGAACTGAAAGGCGAACTGGATAGTGATGCGGCCAAAAAGGCGTTCTTTATCAACGTTTACAATGGCTTTGTACAGCATATCCTGATAAAAAACCCGGAGAAATTTGAGGATAGGGATAAATTTTTCAAAAGCGAACAGATTACTATCGCCGGAGAAGCGCTTAGCCTGGACGATATTGAACACGGCATCATTCGTGGTTCAAAGGTGAAGTGGTCTTTAGGGCTGATTCAGGATCCATTTGCAGATGATTTTGAGAAAGCTTTTAGGGTAGAGGAAACTGATCCCCGCATCCATTTTGCGCTTAATTGTGGGGCCAGGAGTTGCCCCTACATTGCGATTTTTGATGTGTCAAAAATGGATGAGCAGTTAGATGCTATTTCCCGGCAGTTTCTTAATCGTACCACTACCTATAAACCGGAAGAAAGTAAGGTGTATGTTACTTCGCTTATCAGTTGGTTTCGGGGTGACTTTGACGGACTGGATGGAGCCAAAGAGATGCTACGCCGCTACGATATTATTCCCGAAGACGCTGATCCCGACTTAGAGTTCAAAGATTACGACTGGACGCTGGAATTGGGTAACTATACAGAATTGGATGTAAGCCAAAGTTAAGCTACTTCTGCCATCTAAAGTGCTTAGTATTATGGGGCTTGGTTCCAAGTTGCGATAACACTAAGAACCAAGAACCATAACACTATTTACTCCTGAGCAGGGGTAGAAATCATAATATGGGCGCGGTGGGTGCCGGGGTCCATAATCCAGGGGCCGCCGGGTACCACAGGGCTTTCCGGCAAACCGGTAGATTCGGCAGTTGCAAAAGGAATGTAGACTACATAGCGGTAATTGGCATTTTCAACCGATTCGCTTTCAGCATTGTATTTTCCTTCTTTTCCTGAGAGGACATGTAGCGTACTGGGGTTTTCCGGCATGGCAAGTTGTCCTGACTTAGCTTCTTCTTCCCGAATGTCAAAGATTTCCTGCGGAGATTTTCCTTCGGCTTTGAGTGCTCGCCCTCTCGCCATGAATGGCTCCAGGTCCTTATGATAACAGGCAGCGTTAAAACCAGCTGAATTGGGATCATCACCCAGGCAAATCATATTATTACTACCCTCTCTGAGCGTGACTAATTTACCTTCCGCATCAAAACCTAATACGGTAGCCTCCGCTCGTTTATCTTCGGGAGCTGCTATAACAGCGGCCTGTATCTGTTCATCTTTATTAGGAATATCCTGTGCATTAGAACTACAGGAAAAAATGAGTAAACCAAATAGCAAAGCAGGAATAAAAGATAGTCGCATTGAGAATAAGTTTAGGCGCTTAATTTTCTCCTAATTTAATAATTGCTGAAAAGAACACTAACGATTCTTCAGGCTTTTTATTAGAGCTACAGTTTGCTGACTTAGCCATAAGCTTTTATATTCACTGAAAAACTAAATGCAACAACCAAACCTTAAGCGTATTACAGGAATACTCTCATTGCTACTTTTCACTAACCTACTCTTTGCGCAGCCTGTGCCCGGCCTTAAAGTTTCTGACAACGGACGCTATCTAATGTATGATGATGACATGCCGTTCTTTTATATGGGAGATACCGCCTGGGAGCTGTTTCATCGCCTGGACAGGGGAGAAGCAGATCAATACCTGGAAAACCGTGCTGAAAAAGGCTTCACCGTAATCCAGGCAGTGGTGCTGGCGCAGCTTGGCGGGCTGAATGTACCCAATGCATATGGAGCAACACCACTGGAAGATAATGATCCTGCCCGGCCCAATGAGGCTTACTTTGAGCATGTGGATTATATCGTGAACAAAGCCGCTGTGCTGGATATGTTTATCGGTATGCTGCCCTCCTGGGGCGATAAGTGGAAGGCCGATGCCTCCGATGAGTCAGGCATTTTTACCGTGGAGAATGCCCGGGCCTACGGTGAGTTTCTGGGAGAGCGCTATCGGGACCAGCCTATCATCTGGATACTGGGCGGCGACCAGAACATTATTACCCAAGAGGAAGCGGATATCATTGAAGCCATGGCCCAGGGGCTGAGAGAAGGTGATGGTGGGGCACATCTCATTACCTATCATCCACGAGGACCGGGCCTGTCTTCCGACTTTTTTCATGAGGCCGAGTGGCTGGATTTCAATATGTTTCAGTCCTCCCACGGTGCCCGCGATCATGATAACGGACTATTCGCTGCCCATGATTATCAGCTAAAGCCTGTCAAGCCTACGCTGGATGGAGAGCCGCGCTATGAAAATATACTGGTGGGCTTTTACAATCAGAAAGACCCTAAAAACCTGCGCTTTGACGACTATGACGCGCGTCAGGCTGCCTACTTTTCTTTGCTGGAAGGAGCCTGCGGACATACCTACGGACATAATAGTATCTGGCAGATGTGGGAGCCGGGACGTGATCCGGTCATTGGCGCTAACGTACCCTGGTACGATGCCATTGACCATGCGGGCAGCTTTCAGATGAAGCATGTGCGCAATTTATTTGCGTCGCGGCCTTTCACTCTCCTGATACCGGATACTGCGCTCGTACTGGATGGCCCTGAAAGAGGTGGCGCAAAGATCAAAGCCATGATTGCCAGTGATGCTTCCTTCGCACTGGTATATTCTCCCCGGGGAGCGCCTTTTACAGTAGATCTTTCTCAGTTTGACTCCCATGCGGTCACTGCTTCCTGGTACGATCCCCGCTACGGTATCACAGATATCATCCATACCGGTGATAATACAGGCATGCAGACTTTCACGCCGCCCAGTTCGGGCCGGGGGCAGGACTGGATACTGCTACTGGATGATGCCAACAAAAATTTTCCGGTGCCAGGTCAGGAGGACGAATAAGCAAAGTTTGTGTCTTCACAAATTTTGGCGAAATAATTAATATCAACTACAAAAACTATCATCAACTTTATGCAACGTAGCTTAATATTCTTATTAGTTGTTCTCAGCTTATATGCCTGTCAGGAACCTCAGCCTCCTAATATTCTCTGGATCAATGCCGAAGATATTGGCCCGGCCTGGGGCTGCTATGGCGACGATTATGCTATTACGCCAAACATTGATCAACTGGCAGAAGAAGGCTATATTTTTAGAAAAGCTTTTTCTAACGCGCCAATCTGCGCTCCAGCCAGGTCTACGCTGATTACCGGCATATACGCTACCTCGCTGGGCACGCAGCATCTTCGTTCTGAGATACCTGTGCCTCAAAACCTGCGCGTTCTGCCCGAACTCATGAAGGATGCCGGTTATTTTACCACCAACAATGCCAAGACCGACTATAATTTTAGTGCGGAAGGCCGCTGGGATGAGAACGGAGGAGAAGCGCACTGGCGAAATAGAGGAGGAGATCAACCCTTTTTTAGTGTTTTCAATTTTGGCATTACCCATGAAGGTCATGCCAATAGTAACAGGCCCGAAGATACAGAGTCACTGGAACAAAAGCATGATCCTGAGCGGGCGCAGATTCCTCCCTATTATCCAAAGACAGACGAATTCAAAAGCATATGGACACATCAATATGATCTGATCACGGTCTTTGATCAGGAAGTAGGGAAGCTGGTACAGCAGCTCAAGGAAGATGGAGAGTATGAAAATACCATCATTTTTGTCTTTGCTGATCATGGCTATGGACTGCCCCGTTACAAACGCTGGCTGTATAATTCCGGTTTACAGGTACCATTTGTGCTGCATGTGCCGGATCAGTACAAAGAGCTGGTTTCTAATCTTACGACTCAGGAAGTAGATCAGATGGTAGGTTTTGTGGATTTTGCCCCCAGCGTACTTTCGCTTGCTGGTGCCGAAGTTCCACAAATGATGGAAGGAAAAAACTTTCTGGGAGAAGAAGTACAGCCCAAAGAATATATTTACGGTTATCGCGATCGGGCAGACGATTGCTATGATGTCGCCCGTTCGGTCTACGATGGACGCTATATGTACATACGTCACTTCATGCCGCATAAACCATATATACAGAATGCCGTCATCTTTAACCGGGGAAAGAGAGGCTTTGAGGAGCTGTTCAGGGTGAAGGAAGAGGGCGAACTACCTCCTGAAGCTCAGGATATGTTTACGCCCAAACCGGTAGAAGAACTATATGACCTACAGAATGATCCTTATGAGTTGCATAACCTGATCGGTGAAGAAGGGCATCAGGCCAGGGCACAGGAGATGCAGCAGAATCTATATGACTGGATGGTAAGACATCATGATACCGGTTTGCTGAACGAAGGAGAAATGATGATGCGTGCGCAAGGGGATGGAAGTGTATATGAAATGGCACGTGACAGCAGCAGTTATGCTACCGCTAATATACTGCAGGTTGCTGATCTGGTTGGTAAGCTCGATGATCCCGGGGAGCTGACATCTTATCTGGAATCGGAAGACAGCGGGGTGCGTTACTGGGCGCTGGTAGCCCTGGACGCTTATGAGGGGGATATCGCTTCGCAGTATAATGTGTTGAGTAGCTTATCACAGGATGAATCGCCCAGCGTAGCCATATTGGCTTCAGAAATTCTGATCAAACAGATAGAAGATGAAGGAGCTTATCAGGAATTAGCTCGTATGTTACAACATGAAAACGAGCCGGTGGTGTTACAGGCGGCTATAAGCGTAAGAAATCTGGGGGAGAAAGCGCAACCGCTGGTTGACACAATTCAGGAACAGGTCATGCCTGAATATTCCGGTGAGGTTTGGGGAAGGTATAAGAACTGGTCATATCCTATGTTTATCGGGATGGCACTGGATCAGACGATGGTGAATTGCGGCATAGAAGTGAGCATTGACAACTGATGTAATGAATATTGCCAGTGAGGCTATTTGGGGTTGGGGAGAAGTATTTCTCCCTCATGCGTCAACTTTTCCAGTTGATGGATTTTGCTCCAGCATCCACTGATCTGGACGGATGATTTCTTTTCTTTCAACTGTAAATTACCCTTCCCCATCAGGAAGTCCCAGAGGAAGAAACGGGAACGCAGATACACTTTATCAGGGAACTCACGGGCTATGCTGTAGCCCTGTTGCTGCAAAGATTGTAACAGGCGCTGCCTTATTACTTCCGGTTCTGACAGATGGGTAAGGTGAAGGTGAGCTATGCGGGAAGTATGGGTAATGATCAGGCTGAAGATGAGCGGGATGAGCATGAGATTAAGCCAGCGCAGAAAGGGAAGGCTTTGCCAATTGTCGTCATTTAGCCAGAAGCCGGGAGCTACTGCAATGGCAAAATACAGCAGAAAGAGGATCAGGTAAACCCACAATGCTTTTGTAAGAGAGTATGGTTCTTTTTCTACTTTGATTTGCATCGGCTATGCTTTATTTAAACGCTGTAAGGAGGCAGCAATTACTCAACGAAGCTGTATGCATTTGAGGTATGTGGTTTTGTATCTTATCTTGGAAGAGAAGCAATGTATGACGGCTTGTACCATATATTTAATGATCACGTAATCTAAGATAAACAGATTTTACCGGAAACATATCATCAAATAACTGCAAATAGTGTTATACACGTAGCTTAAACAGGAACATACATACAAATTTTTATTCTGGAACATTAAACTTTTTACTTATGCAATCCTCAGCCACACAATTATCGTTACCTGCTTTGCCCCTTGCAGACTGGAAAGACAGTAAAATGACGCTGCATCTGATCTTACAAATCATCGGAAAAGTAAAGCTACAGTTCATGCCCCGCAAGAATCATTGGTGGTACATTACCGAGCATATCAGCGCCAAAGGCTTCAGCACCCGTAGCATTCCTTTTGGACAGGAGGTATTTGAGATCAATCTGAACATCAAAGACAGCAGGGTGGAAATCATCAGTAGCTGGGCGGATGACATACAGATATCTCTGAAAGATGGCAACTCGGTTGCTGAGTTTTATCAGTTGTTCTGCATGCATCTGCGGGAGATAGGTGTGGAAGTAGACATCATTCCTCAACCTTTTGACCTGCCCATACAGGAAAGCTTTGGAAAGATAAAGCAGTATCATCACTGGGATCTGGATTCCATTACAAAGTTCTGGAAGATCATGCTGTGGGTGGATGGCGTGTTCAAGGAGTTTAGCGGAAGGTATTATGGGAAAACCTGTCCGGTACACCTCTACTGGCACCATATGGACCTAACGGTGACCCGTTTTTCGGGAAGAAAAGCCCCTCCTATGGATGCCGGAGCGTCAGTAGTAGAAAAAGATGCCTATTCACACGAGGTAATTAGTTTTGGTTTCTGGGCAGGTGATGATAATACTCCTGCTCCTGCATTTTACTCATATACCTATCCGTCTCCTGAAGGATTGGGCCTGGAAAAACTGAGTCCAGCAACTGCACAATGGATAGATGCCAATGGTTCGCCTATGGCCTTGCTGATGTATGATGAAATTCGTGAGCTGGAGAATCCCGAAGAGGCGCTATTGAGCTTCCTGGAAAGTGCGTATCAGGCAGGGGCGAAGCTGGCCCATTGGAATGTGGAAGAATTGTCTGTACCCGGGCTACGGGAAATGTAAGTAATTGCAAAGCGGTCTTTATTAACGACAAAGGAATGTACTGCTAACTCAATTTAATTATATCGCTTTGCCAGCAAAAGCTTACCTCATCAAGGGCAGACTAATCAGGGGGTGATAATTGTATTATCGCAGGTAGACAGCATCTACCTGCCTTCCTTACTCGTCTGGTATTCCTTCGTTTTGCGTCCGTTTTGGCAATTTTATCTATAAAGTTATGAAGGTTAAAGGCAATAAAGCTATACTTTCATTTGAAATACAGGTCTTCGCCATAAAGCAAAATAAGGACTATCCGCCTTTCCTTTTGGTACGGAGAAATAGCCAGGAAAATGATGCCAGAATATTGGATAGGCTTATGAGTAAAGAATCTTTTTGAGATGGAACACATGCTCTTAATCAAAGACATGTCTCTCTTATTACTTACCCTATAAAATACCTCTGATTCTAAAATAAACCATCGTAACGGCAAGAATAAGCCCATCAAGGATCTGATCCAGAAGAGATGAGGTAGTTACAAAATCAAATGTGAAGCCTAAAAACACGATAAGCATGAAAATATTCATCTCATCTCGGAGGATGTTTTTAATGGATTGCATAAGAAAAGCTCTTTACTTACAAATGTGGGTGATTACTATGTATTACTAGCAAATGTAAAATCTGTGAAAACAAATAAAAGTTGTACCTGCCAGCGTTTCTTACATATCAAACTCCCAACGCTATTAAAATATTATCTTTATTAACATTATTCTATGGGCTGAGTAAGAATTGCGGTCACAGTACGTATGCCTTCCTCAAAATTACCTAGTCTCAGATTCTCATTGGGGCTGTGCTGATTGTTGTCAGAGTTTACCGTAGGTACAGTAACGGCAGGAACACCCAGCGTAATCACAAAGGGAGAAATTGGTATGGACCCGCCCGAAGTACGGATGCGAATCGGTGTACTGCCGAAGGCCCGTTCCAGGGCTGCGGAGAGCCAGTTTCCGGTGAGTGAATTAATCTCAGTGCGGAATGCACCATAAGAATATTCATGCTCCATGCTGATGAGCTTATCATAGTCTTGGCGCTCAGCATCAGCAGGTTCACCCACTACAAAATGATAGCCCTGTGCCGCAATGTGTGCTCTAAGCAGATTTAAAAGGTACTCGGGATCAGACTCTTTGACCAGGCGTATATCAATTTCTGCAATGGCAAAGTCAGGTACGATAGTCCGTACTTCTTCTTCTACCCAACCCGATTGCAGGCCACGTATGTTGAGCGAAGGATACTGACGTGAAGCCTGTAGAAAATCCGCTACGCTATCCTGACCGGAGATGCCAATCATCTTTTTGATAGCGGCTTCATCGTCAGGTACAGTTTTTAATAGGGCAATGGTTTTTTCGTCCAGGCTGATGCCTTTGTAATAGCCGGGAATAGTCACTCTGCCGTATTCATCCTTCATGGAAGCCAACAAATGAGCCATACGAAAGGCAGGATTGGGTACATAATTACCATAGTGTCCGCTGTGTTGAGGGTTTTTAGGTCCAAATATCTTTAGCGTAACGGTCTGTATACCTCTTGCTCCGAAAGTGAGGGTAGGCTCATTGGAAGGATGACGCGGACCATCCAGGACAATCATGTGATCAGCCATCAACTCTTCAGCATAAGTTTTGACAGCTCCGGGCAGGTGGGGTGAGCCCAGTTCTTCCTCAAAATCCATGATTACCTTGAGGTTGAAAGAAGGCTTTACATTTTGCTCGGCTAAAATATCCATTGCTTTCAGAAACATGATCACCGGACCTTTGGCATCGGAAGCAGAACGGGCAAATATCCGCCAGTCAGGCTTATAATCATTCTCCAAGCTGCTCCAATCTATGATTTTCCAGCCACCTGAAGCATCAGCCGTTTTGAGAACGGGCTCATAGGGGCTGGGCTGAAACCAGCGAGAAGAATCTACCGGCTGACCGTCAATCTGCAAATAGATAAGTACCGTTGGCAACTTCTGGCTGATAAACTGTGAAGCGAGCAGTAGGGGAGGTCCATCAGTTTCCAGAAGCCGGGTTTGGAAATCACGTTTGCCAAAAGCCTGCTCGCACCATTTCACATTGGCCTGAACATGTGCCGGGTAACTGGCATTATTAGGGATGGAGAGAATTTCTTTGAGTTCCAGAATACCATCGTTTAGATGCTTTTTAGTAAGCGCCTGAATCTGTTTTTGCTGGAGCTTTTGTGCTTCTAAGGATGCATTGCATAGCAAAAATGCTATTAAAAAAATATATGTATAGTTTTTTCTCATCATGGATCAGGTATTTGCAGTGGAGAATGCTGTAAAGATAATATTCCAATCAAAAAGTGAATATAGGAGTCTAGCCTAAAAAGAGATAGTTATGAAAAAGAATATTTTACTGTTGGTCCTTTTCGTAAGTTTTATTTCCTGCGAAGAGGATTTGAAAGGCAGTACAGCAGGTCGCATCAAAATGATGATGGCGGAAACACAGTGTGCGAACCCCTGGGCCTTTGCGCATGATCAAGAGGTATACATGAATAATATCAGAGATTACTTGAAAGATCAGGGGGTAAAGGTTTTATCGCTGGAGTTGAAAAATGAATTAGCTCCCGATACATATCTTTGTGAAGCATGTAATTGCTGGAGTGGAAACAACCTCTATATTAACATTGCAGACGAACAGCGGATTGAGGCTGAAGCATTAGGGTTTACAATCGTAAAAGATTGATCTTAGACCGATAAGTTTTATTCATTTACCTCCTTGCTGAAAGGATCACCGATGCAGGGTATTGAATATAGTCTACCTGATGTCTTATTTTTAAATCTTTGTCAAAGTAGAGCCAGATGGTAAAGCCTCCTGTCCACTCCTGCTTTTCGCCATGCCAGTAAAAAGGATTGAAGTGTCCCCGAGCTACTACCAGACTATCCTGAGTGATGATATCCTGTAATTCCAGATGTTTCTGAGCGGGACTTATCTTCTGAAAATTTGAGTCGGGCCAGTTGTAGAATTCTTTAAAATCTTCCAGGCCTCTTGTACGGGTCTTGAGGGCAGCGTCAGTAAAAGTAACTTTTGGATGGTAAAAAGATAGAAATTTATTCCAATCTTCTCTTTTTTGATAAGTAGAAAAATATTCAATGGCGCGGCTTCTTACCTGCTGCTCAAATTTTTCTTCTTCACTAGGGCCACAAGCCATCAACAAGAGGAAAGGCAATACAAATAAATACTGGATATGCTTCATGCGATTTCAGAAGTTACTGTAAGGTCAACATCAACCATGCGTTAGCACGTTCATGCATACAGAAATAAATGAAGCATAAGGCTTGCCAAACTTTATCCTATCCTGAATTTAGTGAAAAAGGATGTAGCCTGCGTTTATTTGGAGAAGTATGTTTAGCCCAGTATCTGCATTAAAGTGGAGGCGGTTACAAATCATCAAATTGTTGTTAACATAATTCAAGTATCAGCAAAAAAGCAGAACGATTTATTAAAGTCGTTCTGCTGTCTGGGAAGCTGTAAAAAAACAATTTTGCTAATGTACACCACAGTGACACTGGGGTGTCAGGAAAGAGCACGTTTCCATATGGAAGTCAAACTGCTGATTGTATTTATTCTGCTCCCAGTAAAATTTGCTTCTTGCCTGATCATAAAGACCTACTTCATTCATACTTTTGGCATCGTATAAACGTCCGTTGACCATAGTATGGCTTACTTGCTCGGTATTGCGGATATCATCCAGAGGGTTGGCATCCAGCACCACCAGATCGGCCAGCTTACCTTCTTCCAGCGAGCCGATATGTTTGTCCATGCCTAAATAATAAGCACCATCTATAGTCGCTGCTTTCAGCGCTTCCATCTCACTCATGCCCCCCTGCTCCAGCATCCAGAGTTCCCAGTGAGCTCCTAAGCCCTGCAACTGACCATGAGCGCCCAGGTTTACTTTTACACCCTGGTCTGCCAAA
Source organism: Catalinimonas alkaloidigena (assembly GCF_029504655.1). Lineage (NCBI taxonomy): Bacteria > Pseudomonadati > Bacteroidota > Cytophagia > Cytophagales > Catalimonadaceae > Catalinimonas > Catalinimonas alkaloidigena. Next base: position 4,097,729 of record NZ_JAQFIL010000001.1, on the reverse strand, counting down.
GCTTTGCAGCTTTCAGAAGTCAGAATATGACCATGATCATACTCCTCATCAGGCACCATAGTCCGATGACGTGAGCGGGAATCAATCACTCCCCGGGGAGTAAATGTGAGCAGATGTTCTTTCTCCCAAACTTTAGAATTCTGGTAAAAATAATATTCACCATTCAGCCCACCATAATTGACGATCAGCGTAGGCGTATACGTAGTTTTGCTGGCTGCCCATAGCTGTAACACATCATCGTAAAGTGGAGCAACCGGAATATTATGCTCAATACTGGAATGTCCGTCCAGGATCATGCTCATATTATGAAAAAAGAATGAACCACCTTCAGGAACTACTAAAATCTCTTCTTCACGGGCTGCCTGTATGATTTGCTGACGCTGGTCACGACGGGGCTGGTTATAGCTTTTGACTGAAAAAGCTCCAAAAGCTTTGGTACGACGAATGGCAGATCGAGCATCATCAAGGTTATTGATCTTGGCTTTAAAATCTCCCTCGGCACCGTAGAGGATAACTCCGGTGGAAAATACTCTTGGACCTACTATATTACCGGCTTTAACCATCTCAGAAAAGGCAAAGACCATCTCGGTATTAGCCGAAGGGTCGTGCATGGTGGTAACACCATAAGCCAGGTTGGCATAATAAGGCCAGTGCTTCTGAGGGTTAAGCCCCAGGCGGAAATGCTGCGCATGCGCATGCACATCTATGATGCCGGGGATGATGGTTTTGCCACTGACATCCATTACTTTGGCTGAATTCGGGATCTCCACTTCATCGGTTGAGCCTATTGCCTTGATACGGTTATCCTCAATCAGAATGGTACCGTTTTCAATCACTTCATCGCCTTTCATGGTGATGAGGCGGGCTCCTCGTAATGCTAGTACTCCTTCCGGCTTATCAAAATCAACTTCCAGCCCTACTTTAAGTCCTGTGGTATCCACAGGAGATAATTCATCGGGAGCACCTTCCATAAAGGCGAAGCTATTGCTCAGCTCAGTAGTAAAATATTCTTCACCCAGTGTCCAGTGAAGTTTTTCACTATCGGCAGACCAGTGCAGGTTGATGCCTGCGTCACGGGCTACCTGCGTGACAGGAATAGCTTTGGTGTCGGCACTAAGTTCTATGCCTTTACCCGCCTGAGGAAAAGCCGCGATGTATACCTTGAAAAGCTCAGTAAAGGCAATCCACTTGCCATCCGGGCTGGGGACAAACTGCGTAGCGTATTTGGAAGTAAAATGAGTCTGCTCATCTTCTCCATTCAGATTGACACTCTTGAACTTTTTGTCCAGTGAGCCGAATAGGGAGCCTCCTGTCTGATAGTAGATTCGCTGACCGTCCGGGCTGAACATGGGAAACTCACCTTCATCGGTGATTTTTCTCACATTTCCTCCATCCGAACCCATGAGATAAAGACCGGGTTCTTTGTCAAAATTATAGCCCTGATCGCTGTTCCCTGACTCTTTGCGAAACACAATCATTTTACCATCGGGTGAAAAGGCAGGAGTACGAAAACTTCCCTTGAGGGTGGTAAGCTTTACCGGTGTAGCCCTTCTTTCATTGAGCTTGAGTTGATACAGTGCGCCATAAGTTTCATCGTTCCAGCTTGTATATGCAAGGGAATTGCCATCTTTGGAAATTGCCGGTTCAAATTCAAAATCCGCTCCCTTAGTGAGCCGTTCTGGTTTGCCATCAGGAAGGGATTTTTTCCAGAGATAGCCCAGGGCATGAAAAATCAATGTTTTCTCATCGGGAGAAGTAATCGCATGGCGTATTACCTTTGCAGTAAACCGCTCAGGAGCGGGCTCATGCTCAAAATGCAGCGCTTCTTCAATCTGATGGGTAGCACTTACTGTAAAAGGAATCTCTGTAGCATTCACCTGATCAATGTCAACTTTCCAAAGTTTACCTTCTCCCCAGATCACGATGGCTTTATCATCGGGCATCCAGTCAAAGCCGGGGTAAGTACCAAAAATGGCCCAGGCTTCCTGCTGGTCTTTGCTAAGTCCATCATAAATCGGCCACTCTTCTCCGCTTTCCAGATCATGAACAAACAGGATGGATTTGGTTCTTACCCTGCGAACAAAAGCCAGCTTTTTGCCATCGTTAGAAACCTGCGGACGACAGGCGCCTCCCGGACCACCGGTTACGGTAGCTATTTCTCCGGTCTTACGGTCATAGCGTTTGATTACATAAATCTGGCTGTTCGGGTCTTTATTGTACTGAAAATAGCCTCCGGGATACATATCCTCGCTATAGTAAACAAAGCGGCCGTCAGGCGAGACAGTGGGCTCATTGACATCCTGCTGGTCATTTTTACGTTCTGTCAGTTGTATGCCGCTCCCTCCACTGATGTGGTACATCCACATCTCTCCCGCACCTAAAGACCGGCCGGAGGTGAAGTGCTTGCGGGCCACAATGTACTGCCCGTCAGGTGTCCAGGCAGGGTTATTAAGCAGCCTGAAATCTTCTTTGGTGACCTGTTGCGCATTGCTGCCATCGGTATTCATCAGCCAGATATTATCACCTCCTCCGGCATCGCTGGTGAAGGCAATCTGTGAGCCTTCCGGGCTAAAGCGGGGCTGGCTTTCATAAGCATGACCTTCACGTATCAGTCGAGCTTCACCTCCGCCAATGGGCAGGGTAAAAATATCACCTAAAAGGTCAAAAGCAATACGCTGTCCATCGGGACTGACATCCAGGTTCATCCAGGTACCTTCGTTAGTAGTAATTGTAACTTCACTGGCAGGACCGTGCGTCTGGCTTACGTTCCACTTTTCCTCTTCATTTTTATCCTGCCCGGACGCCAGAAAAGGAAGAAAGGAACATAATAAGGATAGGGAAGAGGTGTGTAGTAGCTTCATGCTATGTTAGATTTTTTACCATTAACCTACGGATAATTGTGACGTGGGGCAATGTATGAGAAGGCGGAAGGAAAGTTTTCTTTGCTATTTGCCAAGCTGCTCCTGAAAAAATAAGTAAAGCATAGTCATGGCTTCATTTTCACTTGCGTTGGCAACCAGATCAGTATGTTCTTGGTTGAATATGATCAGCAGACTGTCATATTCTCTGGCTTTCATGTCTAAAGCCTTGAGTGTCTCCTGCTTGAAATCCTCATCCTCCAGAGTTGTATGATAGGCATTTAGGTCTCTTTCTCTTTTGCGTACGGCCTTCATCTTTCTTTTTTGTTTCTCCTGAGTCGAGAAGTATGAGAATGGTCCATAGAGTATGCCACCAATTTGCTGTGGAGGCATAACTATTTCTCTTATCTCAGGATACCAACTCATATCCCATACCCAACTGCCTGTCTCTATGGGTTTAGATTTTTTTTGCGATAAAAGAACAGGTACTTTAATTGGCGTACGCTCTGGCCGCTTTAACATATTGATTCTACTGGAAAATACTAATACTTCGCTGAGCAGATGGGTGTCGGGAATAAGGTAGACCGTAAAGCTGCTATCAGCAGCAGGATCAACCAGCTGATAGTAGGTGATATAGCCAATGGAAGAAAACTGTAATTCAGTAGCTTTACTGATCTCTAGTCTAAAGTTTCCAAACCTGTTGGTTACTGTCCCCTTCTGACCACTCTCTATGCTCACATGTACATAAGCGAGAGGCTTTTGTGTTTCCGTATCCAGCACTTTACCACTGATATGTTGTCCCCTTGCGGCAGTACAAAGAATAAGTAGAACTGAGAGTAGCGTAGGCAGAACTGTAGCATTCATCATGTTTTGGTTAGCGTATGTTCTATATAAGTTAGTATTAGAAGTAACGTATAAATACTCACATGTATTGTGAATATATGTTTGTATGCCTGTGTCTAAGGTTTTTATGATGTGATTGTTGGCTGTAGGTAAGGAAAAAGGTGATGAGTGTTTTTCTGTAAAGTGCTAATTGTCAGCTTTCCTTCCGTGAAATTGTCACATTTTTTTGGGCTTAAATAAAAACTAGTATACTGTCTATTCTTATCCTTATCGGGCTTCTATTGATTATTTGATGATAAGATCTCCCCTCAGGCGAGGAGATTGACTATTTTACCTATAAGTACGTTTTTCTAATACTCAACCTATTCTAAACAGCCAAGAGCTTTAAAGTTCAAGTAACTTTCAATTGTAATTTGCGAGGGAGAAAAAAAGATCACAGCAATAATAAGTATTTTGCATATCGGCTTCTCCTTACCATTTATCAGTATGGTTCTATTCAAAAGTTTAAGCGTTGTTTGCGTAAGTCTCAGCTTTCTTGGCCTGGGTTTTCTATTACAGTCTTTTTAAAAGCCGAATGGGCACAGCTTGGCAAGCCGATGGGGATGCAATGATCAACGCCTGTGCATCGGATGAAGAGAGGACGCCCATCGGATGGCGATTCTATACTGATCAAATGAATATGCTTTCAGCAGGCAGGAGCCAAAAAAAGCCCCCTATTCATGGAACTTTGATAACTAATGATGCATTTTATCCTATTTCTTTTTGTATTCGGCAGCCTGCATGGCTTTGCTTACCTACTAGCGAAAGGTAGTTGAAAATATGTAGCATAGCTTGACCTCCAGCGTTAAAAGCATGCATCTAACCTAAAGGAAGAGAGAATCATGCTCATCTACTTCTACTTACTTTCTGTGAAGCTACTCCTCCTCTTCCTGGAAATCGCTATCATTGACCCAGCCATGATTTACCTCTTCGCCTTCCATGTAGCGCTCATAGAAATTGCGATTGGACTCATTAGCATATGTATATTCATCAAAAACGTGCCCATTGCCCATCATTCGAGGATCTCCCTGCGCCTGTAATTCTGCCAGCATGCGTACTTTTAGTTCTTCCAGCATAGGTGTGTATTCCGGGTTGAGCGCTAAATTGTGTACACAATCAGGGTCTTCATCAATGCGGTACAGCTCTTCTGCCGGACGCTTGCCAAAATTCATCAGCCAATACGCACGCATGTCTTCTTCATAGCGCATGTTTAATATCTGCGTTTTGGTAGCACCTCCATCGGTATTCAGGTAGCCTGTTTCAGGATTACCGGAGGGCCACCGGTCCGGCTCAAAGTTTTGAACATACAGCAAGTCATCTGTAACTATTCCCCTGATGGGATAGCCCCAGTCATTCGGTCTGCCTACGTCATGCCGCTCTTTTCCGATAAGTACATGGTCACGGTCAGGGTTGACCATTCCCTCTTTTTCTGCCTGAAATATATCCGTCATGGACTTTCCCTGCATCACCTGCATACTGTTCTGTTCGGGAGAGATTTGTGCCAGCTCCATAAAGGTAGGAGCGAAGTCAATGAAACTGATAAAATCATCAATCTTACGGCCTGCGTTTTTTATGCCTTTCGTCCACATCATGGCAAGCGGCAAATGATTTGACAATTCATAAGCGTTACCTTTTACCCGTGGAAAGGGCATACCATTGTCGGCGGTGACAACAATAATAGTATTATCCAGCTGTCCATTTTCTTCTAGAATTTCCAGCATCCTCATAAGGTGCTGATCAAAATATTCAATTTCGTAAGCATAGTCCAGCATATCGGTGCGTACCGAATCAGTGTCAGGCCAAAATTCCGGAACCTCATCAATCTGATCAATTTGTTTACCTCCTTTGTTGATACCCGCGCCGTATTCATAGGCACGATGAGGCTCAATGGCACCAAACCAAAAGCAGAAGGGTAGCGAATCCGGACGAGCTTGGAGAAAATCCTCAAAGTTTCTGGCATAATCGTTATTGCTCATAAACTCTGCGGGCGGGGTGGTCATATATTCGTTGAAGGCCGGTCCGGTAAGCTCTCTTCTTTTTCCGTTCCTCTCTCCCGGATCACCGGGAGACCAGCCTTTGGCAGTATGCCCGGTAAAGTAACCATGCTCAGCCAGGCTTTCCATGAAAGTGGTGAATTTTGCAGGAAAGAAGGGTACATGATTGGCAGCCTCTTCCAACTGCCAGGAATTGCGGCCAGTGAGTATACATGAACGGGAAGGCGCGCATTTTGCGTTGGGCGTGTAAGCATTATTAAACAAGAGGCCTTCGCTGGCTACGCGATCAAAGGCCGGTGTATTTACCCAATTAGTGCCGTATGCTCCCATATGGGGAAAGGAAGCGTCATCTGCGATGGCAAAGAGAATATTGGGTCTTTGGTCATGTGTTTCCTGCTCCTGAGGCTGGCAAGCATAAAAAGTAAGCAGGGAAAGAAGAAAAATGATTTTTCTCATCTTAGAGGTTCTAATTAGATTCATAAATCTGAATATATAAAAATAGATGAAATAAAATGAAGCCCGGCTTAAGGACTTTCTTATTTTGACCCACTAATCTGCTCAAATTTTTCTAGTATTGTAAAAATTATTAGTGGGCTAGCATTTGCACGATGCAAGCGTAAATACCCTAGGCTATTGCAGTGAATCTTAAGATGTATATACTGATCAAACTTTAGCCCATCTGCAAAAATACGAACCATCTATGAATACAATGCATTTTTATAAATATCAGGGTACTGGTAATGACTTTGTGATGATAGACAATCGGGAAGGAAAATTTCCGCAACATGATGAAAAGCTGATTCAGAGACTCTGCCATCGTAAATTCGGTATAGGTGCTGATGGCCTGATACTCTTACAGGACCATGATGAATATGATTTTGAGATGATTTACTACAATGCTGATGCGACCACCAGTATGTGTGGGAATGGCAGCCGTTGCGCGGTTCATCTGGCACATCATCTGGGTATGATCGGTAAGCATTCACAGTTTTATGCTGAAGACGGCTTCCACGAGGCCCGGATTGAAGGCGAGCAGATTCACATTCGCATGGTGGATGTAGTAGGTATTGAGGAGGTTGAAAGCGGCTACTTTATGAATACAGGCACGCGCCATTATGTCAGGTTTGTAGAAGATCTGACAGATTATGATGTGATGGGTGTAGGAAAAAAAATCCGTTATCATGAAGCATTTGTGCCTCAGGGTACCAATGCCAGTTTTGTAGAAATGAAAGGCGATGAGGTTCATATGCGTATATATGAGAAAGGAGTAGAAAACGAGACTTTGTCCTCAGGAACAGGTGTAACCGCAGTTGCGCTCACGGTAGCGAAAGTCAAAGGACTTGCCAGCCCCATAACAATTAATACCCAGGGAGGAATTCTTCAGGTATCGTTCCGACAGCTGAAAGACAATTTTTATACAGATATATATATGATTGGGCCTGCTGTCATGGTTTTTGAGGGCACTGTTTTTGTGTAATACGGTTTTTTTACATATTAGTGTTTTTGCAAACTCGGACCGAGGGTTAGCAAAGTTTACACACATTAATTATTTGAAATCAACAGAGATATAAATATCCAATCAATATGCTAAATAAATTACTGGCAAAACTATTCGGCAGTAAATCTGACAAAGATATCAAAGAGGTCATGCCAATGGTTGAGGAGATTAAAGCTGAATATGATAAGCTGCAAGGCATAAGTGATGATGAGCTGAGAGGCAAAACTTTTGAAGTAAAAGCGGTGATTGATGGTGAGTTAGAAAGCATTGATCAGCAACTCAAAGAGCTTCATGAACGTGTAGAGCAAAACCCCAAAATGGATATAAATGAAAAAGAAAGGGTTTTTGCACAGATAGATAAATTGGAAGAAGACCGCAATACGGTACTGGAGGAGGTATTGCTAAAAGTATTACCTCAGGCGTTTGCGATCGTAAGAGAAACTGCACGTCGCTTCAAGGACAATGGTAAAATGGAGGTAAACGCCACGCTCTTTGATAAGCAGATGGCCGCCAAACATGAGCACATAAGCATAGAAGGTGAGAAGTCAGTATGGAGCAACGAGTGGCTGGCTGCCGGACAGAAAATCAAATGGGATATGCTGCATTACGAGGTGCAGCTCATCGGAGGTATCGTGTTACATCAGGGTAAAATCGCAGAGATGGCTACCGGTGAAGGTAAAACGCTGGTAGCTACCCTGCCAGCTTTCCTGAATGCCCTGGCCAAGCGTGGCGTGCATGTGATTACAGTCAACGATTATCTGGCCAAAAGAGATGCCGAGTGGATGGCACCTCTTTTCCAGTTTCATCAAATGACAGTGGATTGTATTGACAAATACCAGCCTAACTCTGATGAACGACGCGCTGCCTATAAAGCAGACATCACTTATGGTACTAATAATGAGTTTGGTTTTGATTATCTGCGTGACAACATGGCCCGTGAAATGGGTGACCTGGTACAGCGTAAACATCACTTCGCGATGGTGGATGAGGTTGACTCCGTACTGGTAGACGAAGCCCGTACACCGCTGATTATTTCCGGACCCGTTCCAAAAGGAGATGAGCATGAGTTTTACGAGCTAAAGCCTCGTATTTCTCGTTTGTATGAAGCACAGAAAAAGCTTGTGAACGAACTGCTACAGGATGCCAAGAAGAAAGTAAAGGAAGGAAATACGCAGGAAGGTGGGCTTTCGCTATTCAGAGCGCACCGTGGGTTGCCCAAATACAAACCTCTGATCCGCTTTCTCAGCGCGACGGGCAACAAGCAGATCATGCAAAAAACTGAGAACTTTTATCTGCAGGATAATTCTCGCAATATGCCTGAAGCGGATGCTCCTCTATACTTTACAATAGAAGAGAAAAATAACAATATTGACCTTACAGAGAAAGGGATTGATTTAATAACGCAAACAGGTGAAGACCCACAATTTTTCATCATGCCGGATATTGGTACGGCTATCGCTGATCTGGAGAAAGATGAAGAAATGAGCGATGAAGAAAAGGTGAAGCAAAAAGATGAGCTGATTAAAGATTATGCCGTAAAATCGCAGCGTATCCATACGGTCAACCAGTTATTAAAGGCATACGCGCTTTTTGAAATTGATCAGGAGTACATCATTGCTGATGGCAAAATCAAAATTGTAGATGAACAGACAGGTAGGGTGATGGATGGCCGCCGCTATTCAGACGGTCTGCACCAGGCCATTGAAGCCAAAGAGAATGTGAAAGTAGAAGAGGCTACCCAGACCTATGCTACCATTACTTTGCAGAATTACTTCCGCATGTACCATAAGCTGGCGGGTATGACAGGTACTGCCGAAACAGAAGCAGGGGAGTTCTGGGAAATTTACAAGCTGGATGTGGTAGTGATCCCTACCAACCGCCCAATCGTTCGGGATGACCGCCAGGACCTGGTGTTCAAAACCATGCGCGAGAAATTTAATGCGGTAGTAGATGAAATCAATGAGCTGTCTGAAAAAGGCCGCCCCATATTAGTAGGTACTACCTCGGTGGAGATTTCTGAGATTTTGAGCCGCATGCTCAAGATGAGGAATGTGAAACATAACGTACTAAATGCGAAACAACACCAGCGGGAGGCAGAAATAGTAGCAGAAGCCGGTCAACCCGGTACAGTGACTATTGCTACTAACATGGCAGGCCGTGGTACGGACATCAAGCTTTCACCAGAGTCAAAACAGGCTGGTGGACTGGCGATTATAGGTACTGAGCGGCATGAGTCACGTCGTGTGGACCGCCAGCTCAGAGGGCGTGCCGGTCGTCAGGGTGATCCGGGCTCTTCACAGTTTTTTGTGTCCCTGGAAGATAACCTGATGCGTCTGTTTGGTTCTGACCGTATTGCCAAACTGATGGACCGCATGGGACTGGAAGAAGGTGAGGTGATCCAGCATTCTATGGTGACCAGCTCCATTGAAAGAGCGCAGAAAAAAGTAGAGGAAAACAATTTTGCTATCCGTAAACGCCTGCTGGAATACGATAACGTCATGAACCAGCAACGTGAGGTAATCTATGAAAGACGTAAAAATGCCCTGCAGGGAGAAAGACTTTCCATGGATATCATGACGATGCTGTATGATACTTGCGAAGACATTGTACTTGGTACCAAAGGGGTAAGTAATTACGAAAGCTTTAAGCTGACTGTATTGGGAACGCTAGCTATTGATTACCCAATTGAACATGCCGAATTTGATCAGATTTCTGAAAACCAACTGACAGAAAATCTGTATCAATACGCTTATGAGCAGTACGGCAAAAAGAATGAACACGTAGCTCAGAAGTCCCTGCCAGTACTGAAAAACATCAAAGAGACCCGAGGGGCAACGGTAGAAAATATTCTGGTGCCTTTTACCAATGGGAAAATGCAACTGGGTGTATCAGCCAACCTTCAGAAAGTAATTGACACCGAAGGGGGAGCTATGATACAGGCGATGGAAAAAGCTATTACCTTGGCAATCATTGACCAAAACTGGAAAGAACATCTGCGCGAGATGGATGATCTGAAACAGTCAGTTCAAAATGCGGTATATGAGCAGAAAGATCCGCTCCTAATCTATAAGTTTGAGGCTTTTGAACTGTTTAAGCGGTTTATTGCCAAAGTCAATGAAGAAACGATTTCCTTCCTGATGAAAGCTGATATCCCGGTACAAAGCTCTGAACAGGTAAGAGAAGCCCGGTCTGTAAGACAAAAGCAACAAAAGCTCAAAGAATCCAAAGAGGAAGTTTCTTCCTCACTTGACAGAGGCAGCGCAGCCAATGCTGCAGCAGCCCAGAGAAACCGTCCGCCTGCTGAGCCGGTACAGCCTGCGAAAACCACCAAAGTAGCAGGTAGGAACGATAGGGTGAATGTTCAATATAGTGATGGAAGTATCAAGAAAAATGTTAAGTTTAAAACCGTTGAAGATGACCTTAAAAATAATCGTTGCGTAATCGTGGATGATTAACATCAAGAAACTACCTGATATTCGTGTATACTTACTCCTGTTTTTCTGCCTGAGTTGTACCTATGTACAACAGGCAGAGCAGTCAGTAACTGAAATCAACATCCAGGGAGAGCCCGGCAATTTCCATGGATTTCGTATGTACGCTTTTGAGTTTCAGGGGCGGCAGAGTAGAATTGTGGTCCCTAAACGACCTGCTAAAGATAATCCCTGGATATGGCGCGCACGATTTTTTGGCCATCGGCCTGAGGTAGATATAGAGCTCTTGTCACGTGGGTTTTATGTGGCTTTCATTGATGTGTCCGGTTTGTATGGCAGTCCTCAGGCGGTTGAAATCTGGGATGATTTTTACAAGTACGTAACTCAGGAATATGATTTTTCTTCCAAAGTCGTACTGGAAGGTATGAGTAGGGGGGGCTTAATCGTGTTTAACTGGGCTGCTGAAAATACGGACAAAGTCTCCTGTATTTATGCCGATGCACCTGTCTGCGACATAAAAAGCTGGCCGGGAGGTAAAATGAGCGGTCGGGGCAGTGAAGAAGACTGGCAGCAGTGTCTGGAAGCATATGGCATGAGCGAGGAAGAAGCACTCAACTACCAGCAAAACCCTATAGACAAAATAGAAGCTATCACGGAAGCTGATATTCCTCTGTTTATGGTGTCGGGAGATGAAGATAAGGTGGTCCCTTTTGAAGAAAATGGTGCCCTGATCGTGAAAGCATATAAAGAACGTAAGGGAAAGGTAAAAGTAGTTATGAAGGAAGGAGAAGGGCATGTACATGGACTAAAAGATGCACGCCCTATAGTTAACTTTATACTGAAACATCATCGCTAAACTTGCACCTTGCCTATTTTTGCCTAATCTTTGATTAGCTCATTAAATAAATATAAAGCGATCAATGGCAAGTAGATCTACCCGATACCTTATCCTGGCAATCATCATTGTCGGTGTTTTTATCCTCCTGCTTTTGCTGCTCAAAAATTGGCAGAGGCAACCTTCTCCAGTTGAATCCCCACAGACACAAAGCGAACAGGAAAAACAGAGCGAACCCTCTGTTTCAGAAACTAGAACGCTTGATTATCTACCCAAATCTGAAAACCAACAAATAATTCAGCATCAGTTCTATACCCTGTCTTACGTAGAAAAACATGAGCAGGCTGAATGGGTAGCCTATGAATTAACAGGCATAGAAGTAGAAGGTGTAGAAGAGCGTTCTGATGATTTTCGGGAAGATCCTATGGTACTTACAGGTTCAGCCAGCTTGGATGATTATTATCGCTCCGGCTACGACAGAGGACACTTAGCTCCGGCAGGTGATATGAAATTTTCCGAAGAAGCGATGAGTGAAAGCTTCTTTATGTCTAATATGAGTCCTCAGGCACCTGAGTTTAATCGTGGAATCTGGAGGATTTTGGAAGAGCAGGTACGTGACTGGGCGCTGGAAAATGGGAAGCTATACGTAGTGACAGGACCGGTATTTTACCAGAGGTCCAAAAGGATAGGCAAAAACAGGGTGAGCATCCCCAAAGCTTATTATAAAGTACTCTTGGATTACACTGAACCTGAAATCAAGGCGATAGGGTTTTTATTTCCAAATGATGGATCTGAGAAAGATATTTATTCCTTTGTAGTACCTATTGACAGCATAGAAAAGGTGACCAATATAGATTTTTTTCCTGCCTTAACCGAGCAGGAAGAAGTGCTCCTGGAGAGTAAGGTAAATGTATCTGAGTGGATAGCAGATTAATAGCATATGTTTCGTTTGCTTAGTGTAGTGAGTGGAGTGTTGATAATGACCATTTTGTATGCATTATTTCCTACCCGCCACTTGCCTACTGCTACCGTATGTGATCGGCTAATTGTCTTTAAAAAAAGAAAGATACTACAGCTTTGGTCTAAAGGAAAACTGGTTAAGGTTTATAAAGTAGCATTAGGTAAAGTGCCTGTTGGCGCAAAAAGCAGAGAAGGTGACATGCGAACTCCTGAGGGCAGCTACTTCATACATGATAAGAATCCTAAAAGTGCATTTTATCTCAATCTGGGGATTTCGTATCCTAATGATCGGGATCAGGCACATGCTGAAGCAAATGGTTTAAAGCCCGGAAGTGCTATCAAAATCCACGGACTTAGGAATGGCTGTGGCTGGAGAGGTCGCTTCCACCGTTATCGTAACTGGACAGCCGGTTGTATTGCTCTAACCAATGCTGAAATAGAAGAGCTGTATCGTGCGGTACCTCTCCATACGCCCATCAATATCTATCCATAAAACAAGATTATCTTATTCTTTTTTGGAGTAGACCAGCTTGCCTTCTTTCTTCATCCTTTTGAGTAAGGATCTTTGTGACTGGTACCAGATAGGCGTAAGGTCAAAACCTGCATGTTTTAAGGCGCTGGCAGTCCATACGTTTGAGTTTTTTGGAAAATAATAAGACTGTTCGCCCAGAAAAAAATGGCTGTTCTGGTATAGTCCTTCTTTTAACGGGATAAATCGGGCAGAGTCATTTTGCTGAAACTGCGTCAGCAGAAATTTACAAAGCGAAGTGTACTGGGCCTGAGAAGCTTGCAGCAAAACCGTTTCATTAGCATAATACTGTAAGTTTGAAAGCTGATGTAATCCAAGTACCTGAAGTGCACTTTTGGTCGGCCAGAGTACCGCCTTTGCTCCATACCAGATACTGAAACCGGGATTCTGGTAAAAATCCTTGTCTCCCCAGCCAATCTGTATATGCTCATATTCACTGTAGTCATGCTTCTCCGGCCATAAAGAGTCCGCTATGCAGGAAGAAGGAACCACAAGACCACTATGCCAGCCCTGGCTGACTACATAAATTTGTTGGTCTTGTGCATTTGCGCTCAACTTCTTATTACTTTTACAGCCAAAGAAGAAAAAAGTCAGTGCTATGCTAAAGACCAAAATGACTGTTTTATATATTGGATTTAGCAAAATAAAAATTTTGACCTAAGTATATGGTGAAAAAATTAATCGCTTAATTGTTCACTTTACTGTTCCAGTAGATTTTGAGGTTTTGTGTGCTTCTTCCCGCGGCAATAATATCCAGGTCACCATCATCATCCAGGTCTGCCACTTTCAGGTCTTCGCAGGCCATACCATTATCATCGATAAAATAGTGCATCCATGATTCTCCACTACTGTCCATAGGAACAAAGATTTTAATGCCAACCTTGCCTTTTTTGTTAGGCTCACGCCATCCTACGATGATCTGATCTCTGCCCATACCCAGCACATCTGCGGCAGCCAGAGCATGGCCCTGCTGCAAGTCATCATACAGCACGGTTTTATCTTCATAATTATCACCGCTGTAAAACATTAGATTTGTACCGTGCATGGGTTCTATGGTAGTGATAAATGACTTATCATTCAGTTTTCCCATACTGATCTCTCCCGCCGCATGATTTAGCTTTGGCATTTCCTCCCAATGCCAAACGTTACCTTCATACTTGAATTTTTTAACTCCTTCTTTGCCGGCCACCAGAAATGTGGCAGCATTGTGGTTCTGGTCATCCACCATAAAGTTGTGGGTCAAATGCATACTGCTGTCAACGGTAGCAATATCCCATTTAGACGCAGGTTCATTGGGGGCGTCATAAGCCATGATCTTCACGCCTTCACCATTACCTCCTTTGTTTCCTCGTCCGTGTAGGGGAAGCACGACAAGCTTATAATCATTCTCTCCGGCATGAATCCAGCGCATGCGGTGAACTGTTGGCTCATGGTGTAGTGGTACGGGAGTCCATGGGGTTTCAGGATTTTCCGGTCTTATTAAGTAATGCACCGAGCCAGAAGCCTCAGTATCGCTGGTTTCGCCAGGATTCCATTGCGCTCCTACCGCTACTTCTACCTTGCCATCCTGGTTGATATCCCGTACTGCCAGACAGACATTGTCTCTTTTGGTAAGCCCATCTACCATCACATAACGCTTCCAGTCTCCATTACGATACCAGACAAATTGCTCCTTATCGGCCAGTATAATGTCTAATGTACCATCACCATCCACATCCCCAATCTCTAATCCGTAGCCGATATCAATTTCATCTATGGTTTCTTCCACGAAAGGAGAAGATAGTACTTGTGCGAAAACTGATGATAATGAAAAAAATAGCAGAAAAAAAGTAGGTGGGATTGCCTGGAGGATATTCATAATAGAAGATTTATATAATTATTGCATGAACAAAGGTAAGGATAAAGTCCATCATTAGCCGATTTCTCATAGAATATTTCATCTCTTGCAAATGTAGGCTTCAGCATGTATACGACTGAAACAGCAGTATATTCTGCAACTTTTAGCATTAGATAACCTTTTCTTGACTGCTTTGGCGGCATGTGTTAATATTATTCTGATAATTATTAGTATTAATTGTTTAACCATAAAGTATTAAGGATGGAAAATTCTACTAGTTTTATGAATGATGGTTTTGACCAGGATTACAATGAGTTTGACCAGGGCTTTGAGGCGGGCTTTGATGATTTCCTGTTTGAGCAATTAGAAGAGGTTGATGCTGAAGGTATCGGCTTTTCTGATTCAATTGATATGGAAGAAGATGACGATAATTTTGACGGTATCTTCTGAATAACAAAACAGTTTTCTGCTACAGGCCGATGGTGCTAGTTAATTTTCTTAGTGCTATCGGCTTTTTTGTGTCATCTTTTCAGCATATTAACAGCTATTTATTATCTTGATGTCTTAAGACAATCCTAAAATTAAACTACTTAATCGTATGCAACTTTATCAAGCTGATAATGATAAAGGTCAAATTTTTAAATATTTGCTATGGACACTGATGTGTGCAATAGTACTAATGACGGCCTGTGGTGGTTCCGGCGAACCCACGGAACACATTGCTTATGACTCATTGAGTGATGAACAGAAACGTGATGTCAAATACGCCCTGGCCGGCTTAGAAGTAGCAGATGACCTTCAGGCTACTCTCTTTGCTTCTGAACCTATGATGATGAATCCTACCAACATGGACATAGATGCTCATGGTAGAGTCTGGATTTGTGAAGGATATAATTATCGCCCTCGCCTCAATCCTAACAACCCTACCAATAAGGAAGGTGACCGCATCCTGATTTTGGAAGATACGGATGGCGATGGAAAAGCCGATAATAGTAAAGTGTTTTATCAGGGCAACGACATCAATGCTGCCCTGGGCATCTGGGTAATGGGCAATAAAGCTATCGTTTCCTGTAGTCCGAATGTTTTCCTCTTTACCGATACCGATGGAGATGATAAAGCGGATAAAAAAGAAGTGTTGTTCAGTGGACTTAAAGGGGAGCAGCATGATCATGCTATTCATGCTTTTGTCTTTGGTCCGGACGGTAAACTGTATTTTAACTTCGGCAATGCGGGTGAGCAAGTGCTGGACAAAAATGGAGATCCGGTAACCGAACAGAGTGGAATAGAAGTCAGCGCTAAAGGTCAACCGTATCGGCAAGGAATGGTGTTTCGCTGCGATCCCGATGGAAGCAATTTTGAAGTGCTGGGCCATAATTTCCGCAACAACTACGAAGTGGCAGTAGACTCATACGGAACCCTCTGGCAGTCCGATAATGATGATGACGGAAACAAGGGGGTGCGCATCAACTATGTGATGGAATATGGTAACTATGGCTATACCGATGAGATGACAGGCGAAAACTGGCGGTCTTACCGTACTGGAATGGATGAAGAAATTCCTAAACGTCACTGGCACCTTAATGACCCTGGTGTAGTGCCTAACTTATTACAGACCGGTGCGGGTTCTCCTACAGGAATCTTGGTATATGAAGGTGACTTATTACCAGCACGATTCCATAACCAGATTATCCATTCCGATGCCGGTCCTAATATAGTTAGAGCTTATCCGGTGGAAAAAAATGGTGCGGGCTACTCTGCCAGTATAGATAATATTGTCAAAGGAAAAGACCAGTGGTTCCGCCCTGCCGATGTTTGTATCGGACCTGACGGTTCTCTTTTCATTGCAGACTGGTACGACCCTGGCGTAGGAGGTCACCAGATGGGCGATCAGCAGAAAGGCAGAGTTTATAGAATTACCCCAAAAGCCGAAGAAGGCTTCTTCCAAAGCCTGTTTGGAAGCAGGGAAAAAGCTTATGATGTAGGTGAATTAGATATTTCTACACCTGAAAAGGCAGTTGAAGCACTGAAAAACCCTAACCTTTCACGTCGCTACCTGGCCTGGACCCAACTCCACGAATGGGGCAGCGAGGCAGAAGGAGCTTTGCAGGAAATGGCTTCCTCAGAAAATGATCGTCATCGTGCGCGTGCATTATGGCTATTGTCCAAAATTGAAGGCAAAGGTGAGCAATATGTGCAGGAATCTTTACAGGATGAAAACCCTGACTTGCGCATTGCAGGTATCCGGATGGCACGTCAACTGGATTTGGAAATGATGCCCATCCTTAAGAAGATGGCCAGTGATCATGCTCCTGAAGTGAGGAGACAAGTAGCCATTGCCTTACGATATATGGAAGGTACTGAAGCTGATGATCTATGGGCAGAACTTGCCATAAAGCATGATGGTAAAGATCGCTGGTACCTGGAAGCCTTGGGAATAGGCGCTGATCTGCATGCTGATCAGCGTTTTCAGGCATGGATGAATAGAGTAGGAGAGGATTGGAACAATGCTGCCGGGCAGGACATCATTTGGAGGGCACGCTCCAGCGAAGCTATTCCATTGCTGGCAGAGCTGATAAACAGTTCGGAGGCTAATACCTATACTGACCGTCTGCGTTATTTTCGTGCTTTTGACTTCCAGACCGATCCCAAAAAGGAAGAAGTTTTGGCTGACCTGGCAGTACAGCAACACCCTAATCAGGAAGCGATTACCATGCTGGCACTGAACCATATCTCTACCGATAAAGTACAAAGTTCTCCTCGCTTGAAGAGTGCGCTGAAGCAATCTCTTACCAGTATAGAAGGCAGTCAGGAATACATAGAGCTGATTAAGCGATATGACCTGAAAGAATATAATCAAAATCTTTTGGCTCTGGCTATTGATAAGCCAGAAGAAAATATCGGTGCTGAATCCGCTAAATTATTACTAAGTATGGGAGGAGGAAATGCCATGGAAGCTGTACTCCGAAACGGAAGGGAAGAAGAAAAAGATGCCATAATTGCAGTACTCCGCAGGGTAGATAACCGTCAGTCTCATGAGATGCTCCTGGATATCATCAGAAGTCGTCAACAGCCCCAGGCTGTCCGGGAGCAGGCTGTCATGGCTTTTGCCGGTAGCTGGGGAGGAGAGAACAGATTGCTGGACGCAGTCAGGAACGGAGATATTCACTCCGAACTGGATTCGGTCACTGCGCTGGTCCTCTCTCGTGCCTCCCGCAACTCTATCTACGAAGAAGCAGCAGCCCTGATGGACTTGCCCGGAGCATCTTCCGAGGGTGATCTGCCTCCTATCAAAAAGTTGGTGACGCAAAGGGGTAATGCCGAAAGTGGGGCTACCGTATTCGCCCGTTCCTGCCAAAACTGTCACGTGGTGGATGGTAAAGGTGTGGACTATGGTCCCGGACTGTCAGAGATTGGTAATAAACTGTCCAGGGACGCATTATATAAATCCATACTAAATCCGAGTGAAGGAATCAGCTTTGGCTATGAAGGTTATACCATAAAGCTGAACGACGGCAGCACCGTGACGGGTTATATCCTAAGTAGAAATGAAAACGAACTTCAAATACGTGCCTATGGCGGTTTGACCAATACGTATAATATGGATCAGGTAGCATCTGTTGAAGAAATGGAACAATCACTAATGTTTGATAACCTGGAGCGCGCCATGACGCAGCAGGAGTTAATAGATCTGGTAGAATACCTGACGACCCTCAAAGGTGATGCTGCCGTAAGCATGAAATAAAGATTAATTTGTAGTGTTTCAAATCCTCCATCCGGCTTTGCTGGGGGAGGATTTTTTGCTGTCTGTAGAAGTATTAGCCTACAACAGCCTTTTTCCGTCATAATTTATGAGATACACACGCTTACCCAAGAAAATAATAGTTTAGAATTTGAATATCTTTGTTTCACTCAGAAATTTGCTTGTTTAGCTTTATAGCAATACCATGAAGACTTGACCATAATGATCCGATACTTACGTTATTCTTTTTTATACTTCTTGTTCTTGCAACTCTTCGCTTGTTCTTCTTCGGAGCAGAATGCAGACGTTAAACCGAAAACTCAGCTCCACGGCCAGCGCTACCAGTATGTAGATGTCAATGTTGGAGGAATGCCTTATCAGGAAAAAATTTATGTGCCAATTTATTCAGAGATTTATCATAGCAGCGGTGACCGCCGTTTCCTGCTTACTGCTACGCTCAGTATCAGGAATATCAGCATGGTAGATACACTTTATGTAAGTACTGTAGATTATTATGATTCCGAAGGGACTAAGTACCGTACTTACCTGGATCGCTCAATCCGTTTAGCTCCCCTGGCTTCGGTAGAGTTTGTCATAGAAGATGAAGAAGATAAAGGAGGAGTAGGGGCTAATTTTATAGTAGACTGGGGAGCAAAGTCAGACCTGAAGCCTGTAATTCAGGCAGTGATGATCGGAACGTCCTCTCAGCAGGGCATTTCTTTTACCACAGATGGTGTATTGATGGAGAAAAAGGAGTTGTCTCCTCAGCAGTAGCTTTTTAAGCTTTGACCGTACTACTATCAGTAAGTAGTGCAATATATTTAACAGTAGTGCCTTGCAATAGTATTGAGGTGATCACGATGATAAATGAAACGTTAAACAGCTCCCGGGCTACGCCAATTTGATTAACCAGAGGAATCAATGCGAATACAATAGGAGTAGCTCCTCTTAATCCCACCCAGGACACAAAACTTTTTTGCTTCCAGTCTAAATCTTTAAAAAAGATCAGCGATATATATACTCCTACTGGTCGTGCCAGAAGTATAAGGACAAAAGAAAGCAAAAGCCCCTCCCAGAACACATCCATAATTTCAAAAATATACACCTGCAAGCCCAAAATCAGGAAGAGGGCAGTTTCCATGAGCCAGGAAAAACCCTCAAAGAAAAATATACTGATAGGTTTGTTTGTCCAGTGGGACTGGCTGATCAGCAGTCCTGCAAGATATACTGCCAGAAAAGGACTTCCCCCTAATAATGAATTGACGGCATATAATAGTAACACCAGGGCAAGGAGAAGCACAGGGGTTTGTCCCTTTTTTAGCTTGCTATGTATAATGATATAGTTGCCAAGCTTTCCACATACTATTCCTGTCACCAGACCTACTGACATGGAAATGAGAAAATTGAGACTAAGTTGCAACACACCAGCATCGGGCTGAACGAGCAAAAAAGAAAAACTAATGGTCAGGAAATATGCCATCGGATCATTGGTACCCGATTCCAATTCCAAAATCTCACCCAGGCTGTTTTTGAGTTTGAGCCCGGTACTATCCAGTATAGAAAATACTGCGGCGGCATCGGTGGAAGAAACGATGGCACCGAGCAACAAGGCAGCCAGAAAAGGCCAGTCAAACAACAAATAAACAATCAAGCCCACACTAAGGCTGGTACATAGAACACCAATGGTAGCCAATGACAAACCTTTACCCAGAATTGGACGAAGTCCTTTCCAGTTAGAATTAATGCCTCCGGTGAAGATGATAAAGCATAGCGCTACTTCACTGATGTGGAGGGTAAGCTCTGGAAAATCGTAATTGAAATCGTATTTGCCCCCATTGCCTATCAAAATACCAATGCCTAACGTAGCCAGTAATGAAGAAATGCCTAATCTCGCAGCAAAACGGCTCGCCAATACACTTAAGAGAATCAGCAGGCTGGCAAGCAATAACATGTATCTATAGTCCAGGCTCATAAGGTGTGAAAATTAGCCTTATTTCTGCTAATAACCCTAAATTATAGTGGTGATTTATTCCCGCCTTATGTTTCTGAAAAGAAGGCTTTGCTAAGACTGGTAGGTCTGATGGTATACATGTGCCTGTTCTTGCTCTTCAGTCTTTGAGAAAAGCAGAGGCACTGCGACGCTACATAATCGTATAAAATTGGTAAATACCATCAGCACGATAACATACTCAGTAGTATATGCATCGCCCATTGCTTGCTGGCCCCATAAAGCTTTGTGCAAGGTGGGGATAGGCAAAATCAATTGAAGTAATGCCAGTATGCATGAAGCCGTAATGAGTTGAATGACAGCCTCTTTTAAGGTGATTTGAATAAGTTTTTTCCGCATCCCTGGAATTTGTAAGGTTAAATTTACTACGCGTATATTACTTTAATATTAAACCCAGATTAACAAATTGATATGTTTATGAACATAGAAGGCTGACGAATTATGCTCCTTTTTTTAATTAATATTAGGTAGGGAATTATTGTATAAAGGACTATTTTTCTAAACCAATAACTACAGTTTTAGAATCATACATCCATGGGAAAGAAGCTTGAGAAAATTACTCCCGCATTAAAGGCATTTATACAAAAGCAAAAAATATTTTTTGTCGCTACTGCAATGGCCGAGGGTCATGTAAACCTCTCACCCAAGGGCATGGATACTTTTCGCGTATTGGATGCCAATCGTGTGATGTGGCTTAACCTTACCGGAAGTGGAAATGAAACGGCTACGCATCTGATACATGATAAGCGGATTACGGTCATGTTTTGTGCTTTTGAAGGGAAACCCCTTATTCTCAGACTTTATGGAACAGCCAGGGTGTATCATCATAGAAATCAGGAATGGAAGGAACACATTCAATTGTTTGCTCCCCATGCGGGCAGCAGACAGCTAATAGATATCCAGGTAGCAATGGTACAGACATCCTGCGGTATGGCGGTGCCTTACATGGATTATCAGGGTGAAAGAGAATCCCTTAAAATATGGGCTGAGAAAAAAGGAGAAGAGGGGATTAAAGAATACTGGAAAGAAAAAAATACGAGAAGTCTTGATGGTCACCCCAGCGAGATTTTCGGATAAGACTCAATTGCCCGAAATTAAAATTAGTAAAGCTTTTCGTTAAGTTGCGCTGAAGACTGTCTATTCCATCATATGAATCCAGTTGTAATGTTCATATTTCCGTTGAGACTTTTTTTTAATGAATTGCCGGGAAGTGCATAACTAGGTTATTTGTGCTGAAATAACAGATTTTTTTGTTTGTCACTTTTAAATTACTTTTTTTTATCTTTTGTCAAACAGCAATATACATCCTTTTCAAAGCTAATTCGCTGAACTATTTATGCTTTCAAAAAAAGCCAAGTATGGAATCAACGCCCTGGTCTATTTGGCCAAAAAATATGAGCAGGGGCCTCTGCTGATAGGGGATATTGCCAGGCATGAGAACATCCCTAAAAAATTTCTGGAAGCAATTTTACTTGATCTTAAAAATGCAGGAGTCCTTGGCAGTAAGAAGGGAAGAGGGGGAGGGTATTATCTGATCAAATCTCCAGATGAGGTCAACATGGCTGATGTAGTACGGCTGTTTGATGGCGCGATTGGTTTCCTGCCTTGTGTCACCCATCGTTACTATGAGCGTTGTGAAGAATGTAAGGACGAAAAAGTCTGTGGAATCCGGAGCTTGTTTAAGGAAGTACGAGATCAGACCGTCAATCTTTTGAAAAACAATTCCTTATCTGACATTATCGCACGAGAACACGCGATCGTTGAGCAGGGGAGCGAATAGAATTTATAGTTTTACATCGCTCGCTTATATATTGCTGAATATTTCAGCATTAAATTCCTGTCATCCAACAAATCATCGGAGAGTCATATCAAAGTAAAGTCATCTACATTTTCCGCTATCCCACCCTATCCAATTCGGACTAGCTAATGTTGAAAGTCCAGGAAATAGTAGAGCCCTTAGCCATAGTATGAGGGTTAATTTGTAGAATAAAACCTCAGTTTGAGTATATATTATTACTAAAATACACAATGTGTTCTTTCTCCTACAAAACCCAAATATATTCATAAGTATCTGATTGTCAACTGTTTGATAATAAAAATATCAATTGGCACAGTTATTACTTCTCCAGTAAATGTATTTCAAATACATATTTTTTTAACACTAAATTTTTAGGATATGAAACGTAGAATAATTGCAGTTGCCGCATTAGCCACTTTTTCATTTGCAAGTGTAGGAGCCCATGCGCTTCCCATAAATGAAAGTGATAGCAAAATAGAAGTTGTAGCTAAAATTGACCGCAAAGAGATAAAGTATGAAGATCTTCCTGAAGAAGTAAAAACAGCTTTTGAGCAATCTCAGTATAAAGAGTGGGAAGTATCTAAGGTAGAAGAAGTAGAAGTGGATGCGGAAACTGCTGAAGCGGGAACACAATATGAATTGACCATTACCGATGGTTCTCAGTCAGGAATCCTGGCCTTTGATGAGGACGGAAATATGGTACAATAATCATAGATAGATTTTCATGTAGGTTTTCATGAGTCTAAGCGACTCCATGAGCTAAGCCTGTTCCTTTCGGGAGCAGGCTTTTGTTTTGTCGCTTAAGTAGGTAAATTACTTTGATCATCACTGAGAAAATAGTCAAATGAGAAAATAGTCAAACCTACTTCTGAGCCCTATGAGAAATATCGTTTATTATGTAGCCTCCTCGCTGGATGGGTATATCGCGGGAGCGGATGAAGATATCAGTACATTTGTAGGAGAAGGTACTGGTGTTGAAAAATACCTGAGTGACCTGCAATCTTTTGATACAGTCATCATGGGGAGGCGTACTTATGAATTTGGCTATAAATTTGGCCTTAAGCCCGGCCAACTCGCGTATCCGCATATGGAGCATCATATCTTTTCTAAAAGCCTGAAGCTGAATAATGCTGATCCTAAGTTGCATGTGCATCCTCCTAAGCTGGATATCATTGAAGCGCTAAAGCAGAATGAAGGTACGGATATCTACCTTTGTGGTGGGGGTGTTTTCGCCGGATGGTTGCTGGAAAATGAAATGATAGATATCCTCAAAATCAAGCTCAATCCCATCACTTTGGGAGACGGCACACCGCTGTTTGGAAATGTACGAAAGCAGACCCAAAACGAATTAACAGAATTACAGGAGTTTGATCATGGACTCATTATTCTGACGTACAAAATCGGTTATTAGAAAGTGGCAGGGACTAATATTGTGTCGTACTTTCCTTTCCTGTGTTTTCATTCATTGTAGCCAGGCTGAATCGTGTTTCTTCAATCTACTTTATTCCTACCCATATTAAAACACCCGAGTTTTAGCTTATACTTTGAGTTTTGAGGATAAATTTACAAATTGTAATTGTGCAATCGTTTGTATAAAACTAATATCATGAAAGACAACCGAAGAACCTTCATCAAAAAAGCCGCATTAGGCACTACCGGCATTACGCTGGGGAGTGCGCCCTTTGCTTTTAGTGCCAAAAGCTACAATTCAATTATGGGAGCTAACGACCGCGTGAATATGTGCGTGATCGGAACAAGAGGGCAGGGCTTTGGCCACCTCAAACGCTGGGCCAGCATGGCCGAATCAGAAAATGTATACGTAAAAACTATCTGTGATGTAGACGAAAACCTCTGGGCCGAAAGGGTACAGGCGGTAAACGAAATCCAGGGCAAGAAGCCAGGTACTGAAGTAGACATGCGTAAAGTTTTTGATGACAAAGATGTGGATGCTGTCTCTATCGCTACGCCTAACCACTGGCACGCATTGGCTACCATCTGGGCAGTGCAGGCAGGTAAAAATGTATATGTTGAAAAGCCCTGCTCGCACAATGTATTTGAAGGCAGAAAAATGATTGAAGCGGCCAGAAAATACAACAGAATCGTACAGGTAGGCTTCCAGAACCGCTCCATCAATAATGTACGTAAGGCCATGCAGTTCCTGCACAACGGTGGTATTGGAGAAGTATACATGGCAAAAGGCTTATGTTACAAACCCCGTGATTCTTTTGGCATCGCCGCGGACAGTGAGCCGCCGCAGGGCTTCCATTACGACATGTGGCTTGGACCCGCTGCCATGCGCCCCTATAATGAGAAGAAAAGTCATTACAACTGGCACTGGCATTGGGATACCGGCAATGGTGACATTGGTAACCAGGGGCCTCACCAGTTTGATGTAGCCCGCTGGGGTATGAATAAGAACGAGCATCCGGTTAAAGTATCTTCTTCGGGTGGATATTATAAGTATGGTCCAGATGAGTGCAGTCAGGAAACAGCCAATACCCAGACTGCCGAACTGCAATACGCGGATGGTAAAATCTTACAGTTTGAAGTTCGTGGTCTGTATACCGGAGGTGAAGCTGATATGGGTGTGAAGATAGGTAACCTCTTTTATGGTACCGAAGGCTGGATGGAAGTCAATGGTGGTACATGGAAAACCTATATGGGTAGAGATAACGAACCCGGCCCAAGCTCTGAGAGCGAGGAAGAGGGTACTGATAAAGTAGTAGATTATCTGGCTGCTCCGGGCAGTGGTGGACATTATGCCAACTTTATCGCAGCTGTACGTTCTGGTAAAAAGTCAGACCTCACCTGTGATATTGAAGAAGGCTATTATTCAACCGTTCTTCCTTTGTTATCCAACATCTCTTATCGTATGGGACGTAGCCTGGAGTTTGATGGCAAGAAAGAGAAGTTTGTCAGAGATCCTGAGGCCGACAAGATGCTGAGTCGTGAGTACAGAAAGCCTTATGTAGTAGAAAACAATGTATAATAAATAGATTAGCGTCAATTTTCTTTAAAGCGGATAGAGAACTATAGGTTTTCATCCGCTTTTTATTTGTCTCTTCCTTTGTGAGATAGGCTATATGTTTTAATCACCTATAGCATAATATTTATCTCTCAACAAACTTAAAAGAGAATAAGCCAGAGTTATGGAGGTCATCACACGATAACTTATATCAAACTGTCATTCAGGAGGAAGCTTTATATAGGATGAAAAGCAGAAGCTTTTGAATTAATGATATAATAAGTGATGAGTAGCAAGCTGAAAGTTTGAAGTATTTTACCCACAAGTTCCCCGCTTTGCTCAAACTTTTGGAATAGAGTAGCTAAAACCTTACTGTATCCATATTTACCTGCTATAAACCAGCGAAAGCTTTGATGTCTTCTATGGGAATATGGTCCCTGATGTTTGAGCCATAGTAGGCCTTTACGATACGTTGTTCTTCATCTATCAGAAAATCCGCAGGGATCAGGTTTTGAGAAGCTTCCTGATCTTTTTCTTCGGGAAGGTTGAGTGCTTTACTCTGTTTCACCATATCTATATTCCCTTTTTTAAAAACAGTATTCAGCATTTTCATGGTTGATCTTTCCACACCATACTGATTATAATATTTTCTTTTGGGATCTCCAATCAGAGGGATGGGTGACACCTCTTGGTGAAAAACACTGCGTTTCAGTAATTCTGGACGACTTTCAAAGAAGATAATCATGTAGAGTCCCTTTTCCTCAAACTGCTCTCTTAACCTGGTCAGTTCGTGTACCCTCAGATTACAGAAAGGACAGTTTACATTTCTGAAAAAGCCCAGCATAACTTTCTTGCCCCGATAGCAGGAAAGTTGTATTTCGTGTTCATTAATATCTTTTGCCTTAAAATCAATTGCCAGTTGGCCCTCACTCAGTTTCATTTGAAGTTGACTTTACTTTGGTGACATAATCATGTAGTATCCGGACTACGGTTCAAATTACTTCAACAACAACTTTCAGGCTGATTAATATTGGCGTATATACTACCAGGCAATATTTTGACGCTTATTGTCAGAAGTACGAAAATTCAGATATACACTCCAGCTTGCGCGTGCTCTAATAGGAACACGAATTGATAGTTTAGGTTTAATCAGAAAGTATATTCAAAGGGGAGGTAATCTCCCATTCTATGTTGAGCCATATTACCATCCCAATAATGTCCATCAGGATCAAAAAAACCGTTTTGGGTAAATAATATGTCTTTGTCCTGATAAAAAGTGATATAGCTCATCCTGCGAGCGTATGAGATACTAAGCGGAACAACTGAAGACAAGTGCTTCACATATTGACCTTGAGAGGCCACTATTTCTTGGCAGGATAGCGAATTTCCTTTTAAAGTATTACGTACTGAAAAGTTTTCATGCTCAAGCTTATCAGCCCATAAAGCCCTGAAAAAGTGCATTCTTGAACCTAAATAAGCTTTTCTTCTTCTTATCCGTACCTTTTTCTTATTACGGGCAGTAAGGCTGGTATCTTCTTCAAAGATAGAAGTACCTTTGTAAAAGGTCCTCTGCCCACTGTGAGTAAACTCTTCCAGAAAGTAAGTGATCTGGTATCCAAGGGCTTTGTTATGAATCTTTAGCGGGGCATCACAATAGGCTTCCAGGGTATGGGTAGACTTGAAATAAACTAAACGAATATCCTCCGGATTTTCTATTGTACAATTTTTGGCATTGGAAGAGCTACCCAAAAACTCATTCATAAACATTTTAAGTTTTTTCTCTCGTGCTACATCATCCGATACAATGACCAGTTCTTTCAACATATTGGGTTTGGGTTTTAAATAAACCCGGTAGAATGTGCCTTCGTTAAAATCCTGAATGCTTTGGGAATAGTAACCCATACAGCTTACGCTAATGTCCTGCCCACGATTTTGGCTAATGTTCAATTTAAAATGTCCATCCAGGTCGGAGGTGGTTCCATTAAAAGAGTTATTAAAGTAAATGTTGGCATAGGCAATAACACTGTCTGTTTCGTGATCCAACACTTCCCCAAAAATAAACTGAGCTTCCACCGGGGAGGAGATAAGTAACATAAATACCGCTATCGTTAGGCTTTTCTTTACCATATTTCTAACTGATAGTTTTGCTTATTATGGTTTCTAAGAACTGCCAAAGCTCTTGGCTTCAGGGAAGCAGAGGTTTGTTCAAAGAATCAATGCGTAAGCTAATCATAATTTATATGAATTTATTTAATCTGCCTAAAGCTATTCGCTTAGATGCGTAGATGTTTTTTCTGCACCATATGTTTGCTGATGTGTAAAAGCCGCTTACTTCAGCATATTTAGCAGAACTTAACCTGTGGCAGGTGATGGTGTTTTTGTCTGTAGAATCTTCTACTTTTGTAAAAAAAAAGCTTATATGAGGTCCTTATTGGCAGGTCAATATCTGGCACCGATTAGAAAGCAGATGGTAGCTTTGGTGGAAGCCGAATCCAGCGTGATTGAGGTTGGTTGTGGCACTGGAGACCTTTTGTATCAATTGTCTCCCAAAATCAAATATGGTTTGGGTATAGACAAGTCCAAATCCCAAATTGATTATGCCCGGAAGAAGGCTGATAAAACTGAAATAGAGCATATTGAGTTTAATGCAATAGAAGTCAATACAAATTATCAGCCTCAGGAACATTTTGATGTTGCTATTGCCAGCTTATTCTTTCATGTTATCCCCTGGCATGATGCTCAGCAGATATTGAGCCATATGATGCGCATGGCTGACAACATACTGATATGTGGCTTCTGTCCTCCCCTTACTCAAAAACAGACACTCCTTTTATGGTTGGATCAGCGATTCACCTCCCATTATCCACACTTCAAAACCTACCAGCAGAATGGCTATCTGAAAGGGCTTATTGATCAAACAGCATTGGAAAAAGTGGAGTGGATAGATACTTTTGATCCTACCATAAAGATTGTGAAAGCTGTAACCCAGCCTGTGTAGTGAGAAGTATTTTGCGAGAAATTTTTTTGAGCACAAATCAGAAAGCTTTGTTAAATTGATATATGCAAAAGCATCGATATGCTTATTAAAGCCAACATTAATCTGAAAAATCATGGAGCTAGAAGGTTTAGGTTATGAGGGAAAGATCGCGACACTGATCACGGCAGATGCCTGGGAAGGCTTTGAGCTGGCAAGAGTCATTGTAGAGCATAAGGAGCGATATATAGTGCAAACTGTGCAGGGCACTTATCATGCTGAAATTACCGGTAACCTAAGGTTTTCAGCCAGTAGCCGAAGGGACTTTCCCGCGGTAGGAGATTGGGTGAAAGTCACGCCCATGGATGAGAATTCGGCTGTCATTCTGGAAGTATTTCCCAGGACAAGCTTACTGGAAAGACAGGCAGTAGGCAAACATGGAGAAACGCAGATCATCGCTACCAATATAGATGTAGCCTTTATTGTTCAGGCTGTCGGTCATGATTATAACTTAAAAAGAATAGAGCGCTACATGGCTATTTGTCATGCCTCTGACATTAAGCCCCTTATCATCCTGACGAAGATTGATCTGGTGCAAGAAGAGGAAGTAGAAAAGTTAGTAGGGCAAATCAAGGAACGCATCAAGCATATTCAGGTGATCCCCCTGAGTAATGAGACCCAAAAGGGCTTTGATCAATTACATGCAGTTATGTATCCCCATAAAACTTACTGCTTCCTGGGTTCTTCCGGGGTGGGTAAATCAACCATCATCAATCATTTGTGTGGGCAGGAAGTATTAAAAACCAGCCTAATTAGCAGCAGTACCAATAAGGGCAGGCATACCACCAGCCATCGTGAACTGATGGTGCTTCCCAACAAAAGTATAGTGATTGACACACCGGGCATGCGAGAGGTAGGTATGACAGATCAGGCAGAAGGTATAGAAATGACCTATGATGAGATCGTGGAACTGGCTGAGCAGTGTAAATTTAATGACTGCACCCATACACATGAAGTAGGCTGTGCAGTATTGGAAGCTGTTAATGCAGGTGAAATTTCTCAGGATGCTTATGACAATTACCTGAAGTTAAAGCGGGAGCAAAGTCACTTTTCCAGTACCCTCAAAGAGAAACGTCAGAAAAGTAAAGAGCAGGGAAAACTATATAAAGCCATTCAGGCCGAGAAAAGGAAACACAAGTATTAAGTCTGGATCTCAATGGATATAAAAGATATACCAAGCTTAACATCAGGAAGGGAGGTGCCAACTAGGGTTTTAATCAGAGGTATTTTGTAATTTCCTATCATCTAAACAAAATTCGCTTATGGCTTTACCTAATATTTTTGACAAGGAAGTTTCGGAAAATACAATACACAGAATCGATCAGCTCAAGCCGGACACACAACCACTTTGGGGTAAGATGAATGTATCACAGATGCTGGCGCACTGCAATGTTACTTATGAAATGGTGTATGAGGACAAACATCCCAAGCCCAACTTTCTGATGAAATTCTTCTTAAAATCTTTTATCAAAGAAACAGTAACCGGTGAAAAGCCCTATAAGCGAAATACACGTACTGCCCCGGCTTTTTTGATCATAGATTCCAGAGACTTTGAAAAAGAAAAGACCCGTTTGATCAATTATATCAGGAAAACCCAGGAATTAGGAGAGGTTCATTTTGACAACAAAGCCTCTCACTCATTTGGTAAGCTGAACATCAACGAATGGAACAATATGTTTTACAAGCACCTGGATCATCATCTAAATCAATTTGGCGTCTAAATACTCAAAGTAAACTGCAGAACAACCTAATTCATGACAAAAACAGCAAGCAACACCCATTATTTTATAGTCAGTTCACATAAACTTATTGACCAAACTTCTACATACCACTTCTTTCTACTTTTCATTATTTTGGGCTTTACGGCCTGCACTTCTCATGAAGAAAGTAAGACTCCTAATGTCATACTGATCATGGCAGATGATATGGGCTATGAATGTTTAAGTACCTACGGTAGCCAGTCTTATCATACGCCAGTGCTGGACTCCCTGGCTGCCCAGGGCATCCGCTTTGATCAGGCGGTATCTCAGCCCCTATGTACCCCTTCGCGGGTCAAGATCATGACCGGACTTTACAACTATCGTAATTATGATTATTTCGGACACCTGCAAAATGAAGCCTATACCTTTGGTAATCTGATGAAAGAGGCGGGCTATGCCACCTGTATTGCCGGCAAGTGGCAGTTGAATGGGCTGGCCTATAAGGAAGAAATTCCCCATTGGAACGATGCAGGCAGACCTCATCAGTTTGGCTTTGATGAATATTGTCTTTGGCAACTTACTAAGACCAGAGGAGAGGGAGAAAGGTATGCTGATCCGCTCATTGAACAAAATGGCAGAGTGCTGGAGAATCTTGAAGACAGCTATGGACCCGATATCTTCGCTGATTTTATTCTTGACTTTATAGAACGTAAACAAGACTCATCCTTTTTTATCTATTACCCAATGGTATTGGTACATGATCCTTTCGTGCCTACCCCGGATTCTGAAGATTGGATGGATAAAAGTATGCGTTATCAGAATGATACCGCCTATTTCAAAGATATGGTCGCCTATACTGACAAGATAGTAGGCAAAATAGCTCGTCAACTCCGGGAGTTGGAGCTTGATGAAAATACCATATTTATCTTTACCGGAGACAATGGTACTCATCCTACCATCTATTCCCAGACTGATGAGCGTATAATTCAGGGAGGAAAAGGTAACACCATTGACGCCGGTACGCATGTGCCTCTGATTGCTTACTGGCCGGACAAAATAAAGCGGGGCATTGTCTATGAAGGCCTGATTGAGTTCAGTGATTTCTTCCCCACACTGGCTGATGTGGTACGCAAGGAAGTAAACACTGATGGCAAAAGCTTTTATCCCTTACTAAGCGGTGAAAATCCAGAAGCCCGGAATACAGCTTTTGTTCATTACGATCCGAGGTGGGGTAAAAATGTGAATCAACACCGGAACCGTTTTGTCAGAACGCTGGATTATAAGCTGTATCAGGATGGTCACTTTTATCAACTTTCTGAAGATATACAGGAGCAAAATGCATTAACTGAAACCACACTTTCTGAAGATGAAAAGGAGGTAAAATCAATGCTGGAGGAAGCCCTGAACAAACACCCTGCGTGGAATAGCCAGGCTGCGGAAAACAAATAATAAATCACAACAATTGTCTTTATATAAGACCAGATAGTGATTTATTTATTAGTATATAAGTATCCTATTAACTTTTAACTAAATTAGAAGTTAATGATTAAAGTAAAGCGGATTATGAGAAGATTAATTTATACGATAGGATGTATTTGTCTGATGAGTAATACTGTCATGGCCCAAAGTGAAAATACCTCTGTACGAACTAAAATTGAAAATGGTGTGATAGAAGGTTTTCATAATGCGGAAACCGGACTGGATATGTTTTTCGGTATCCCATTTGCCAAACCACCAGTTGAAGATTTACGCTGGAAAGCGCCTCAGAAAGCAGAAGCATGGGAAGGGATTTTGGAAACTAAATCTTTTGCGCCTTCTCCAGTACAAACCAATGTTTTTGGCGATATGGAATTTCGTTCGGATACCGTGAGCGAAGACTGCCTTTACCTAAACATCTGGACTCCGGCACTCAATAAATCAGAAGGTCTTCCTGTGCTGGTATATTTTTATGGAGGAGGATTTGTAGCAGGTGATGGCTCCGAACCTCGTTATGATGGTGCCAGCATGGCGCAAAAAGGTATGGTGGCCGTTACTGTAAACTATCGCTTAAATATTTTTGGTTTTTTTGCTCATCCCGAACTGAGTGAAGAGGCTCCTTACAATGCTTCAGGGAATTATGGATTGCTTGATCAGCATGCGGCTTTGGAGTGGGTACAAAAAAATATTGCGGCTTTCGGTGGTGATCCTGCTCAAGTGACAATTGCAGGAGAATCTGCCGGTTCTATCTCGGTAAGTGCGCAAATGGCTTCACCACTGTCTAAAGACCTGATTGCCGGAGCGATAGGAGAGAGTGGCGCTGCCATCAAACCTACCTTAGCGCCGGTGCCGCTGGCTGAAGCAGAGCAAATAGGTAAAGAGTTTGCTGAAAACGCGGGCTTTAATTCGTTAGAAGAACTTAGGGCAACCAGTACCGAAGAAATATTTGGTGCATACAATGAGTCCAAGCGTTTTGGCTTTCCCTCAGTGATAGACGGTTATTTCTTTCCTAAATCTTTACCAGAAATATTTAGAGCCGGAGAACAAGCCCAGGTACCTTTACTCTTGGGGTGGAATTCAGCTGAAATACCGGGCATGGCATTTATGCAAGGGCAGCCATATACTGAAGAAAACTACATACAAAAAGTAAAAGAAGCTTATCCTGAAGATTATGAACAGGTACTGGAATTGTACCCTCATGGATCACCCCAAGAAATTGAACTGTCAGCTACCGCTCTGGCATCTGACCGGTTTATTGCTTACAGTACCTGGAAATGGTTTGACCTCCACCGAAAAAATTCCGATCAGCCGGTATACAGATATCTCTATAGCAAGTTAAGGCCACCATTGGTTGATGAGACCCTGGAATCAGGACTAGCCGGAGGTACGGTAAAAAAAGAAGACAACGCTTCACCACGCCCGGATCCGGTAGGTGCGCCTCATGCTGCTGAAATAGAGTATGCCATGGGCAACCTCCATTTGATTGATGTGTATGCCTGGGAGGAGGAAGACCACAATGTATCGGAAACCATGCAGAACTACTTCGCTAATTTTGTGCTGAGTGGTAATCCTAATGGAAAAGGATTACCAAACTGGCCTTCGGCGGATGCCAGTGATACTACTCCTCCGGTCATGGTGATAGATGTGGAGTCCAAAGCAGTAGAAGCAAAAAATGATAGCCGCTACCTTTTTCTTGATAGGGTTTACGAAAACGATTGACAATGAAATAAATCAATATGAAAACCGGCTTGATCCTGAATCTGGCCGGTATTATTTTTTAATAGTGTTTGGTTTACTAAACCCATTTGATACCATGTTCACGCAGGTAGGTTTGGCAACCTTTCAGGGGTTCATAGATATTATTTTTTGCGATTAAGCGCATAAGTTTTCTGCGAAAAGCGCTATTGATATCCACTATTTTTGAATGGCGAGAGTACCGCTTTCTTGAAAGCGTTATTTTTCTCTTCGTGAGTGGGAGTTCATAAAACTTCTCAATTTTATTAATTGACCTTAATGGCTCTCTCACTAATTCTTTGTATCCCAGTAGAAGAGTATATTCATCATTATGCTGCGCCCAGCCATTGTAAAACTGTCTTAACTCTTCCAGGAAACCATTTTTCTGCGCTGCTTCAATCCATTCTCCCTCTGTAAAACTGATCTTAAAGCCATTTTTTTCTCCGTGTATATTTTTTAATGTACCCCGACGGTAAGACAAGAGGATATCATATGGATTTCTTAGTAAAACAACTTTTTTGGTAGTCCTCAGCAATTTCAGATGTTGCTCAGTGGGCAGAATGTGTTGCTTATAAAGTTTCTTTTTATCAAGAAAAATGGATATATCTTCTTTACTGAGTTTACAGGTATCATTATGGTAACTGCCTAAAAGAGGGAATCTTTCATCCGCTTGATTGTTCTTGAAATCTAGCTGCCTTGAGGGTAGAGCGTGTAGCTTGCCAAAAGTGTCCAGTAATGAAGTGCTTGCACTTTTAGGGATAGAAATAATCAGCATGAAAAAATATCTAATGGTCAATTATTATCCAAAATATAGAAAAGATTAATTGGTTTTGGAACTAAATTTTTTGATTAATATGCAAAAAAGTGATGCCATAGAAATATCTATTAGGATAATACTATTTTCTGAGGCTATAAATTATTTTTTTAGAAATAATTAAATACTTCATTTGAAAAGACGGGCCTCACTTAAATGAAACTGATCAGTGCTGCTTAATGGGTTAAGGTCCTCCTGACTATGCGAGCATGAAACCATGGGTTCATCAAGATAAATTGATCAAATGGAATGCAATTCAAGCTTCAATGCGATGCGTACAGTACTGTTTAGACAGTGCTTAAAGAGAAAGAATGTGTAAATTGAGGTAGCATCCGACCTAAGCTATGGCACGTATCCATTTATTTGAGTTTGAAGACCTGCCCTGGTTTCCTTCTTTTTTAAGAAACTATGGTACCGACTTTTTGCAGTTTCTGGCTAACAAGACCAAAATGTATGAGCCTGTTATTCCTCTGTTGCAAAAGGGTTTGCAGAATAGTTGTACAGCTCAGATCGTAGACCTTGCATCAGGAGGTAGTGGTGGACTGCTTTGGCTGAATCAGGAGTTGAAAAAGACGTACCCCCTGCTCAAAATCCTGCTCACCGATTATTTTCCCAATACCGATGCTTTTGACTATACCAAAAAGCAGGCAGAAAACATAGATTATTTAGCCGAGCCAGTAGATGCCAGAGATGTGCCTGAAAAACTTAAAGGCCTGAGAACCCAATTCTTATCCTTACATCACTTTACACCGTCAGATGCCCAACGCATACTACAAAACGCGGTAGATGCTCAGCAGCCTATCGCTATTTTTGAAGCGCAGGAAAGAAGCTTCAGGAGTATTCTGGCGATGTTCTTTTCACCCATTACTGTACTGCTCACCACGCCTATGATCCGCCCTTTCAAATTAGGTAGAATATTGTATACCTACCTCATTCCCATCGTACCTTTATTTGTCTGGTGGGATGGGATGGTCTCCTGCCTGCGAACGTACTCTGTCAAAGAAATGCAGCATTTGGTCAATCAGTTGAATAAAAAAGACAGCTTTGCCTGGGATATTGGTAAGATGAAGTCAGGACCGGGAGTCATTCTGTATTTGCTGGGTACAAAGAAATAATTATTACATTGGAGTCCGTTTAGTGTACAAGCAGCAATACTACACCTATGATGATTTTTCTCAAGCGACAGCCTAAAGCTGGCTTTTTACTTCTTTGCCTCTTGCTTATTTCCATGCTCACAACAGATCTCTATGCTCAGGAGCAGACCGCTGAGGACAGCATTCAGTACTATGGAAAGGATCATTTTCTGATTGAGGGAAGCTGTGTAGACGAATCTCTCAAGTCTAATCCTTACCATCGGCTACCGGATTCCTATAAAGAAAAGGTCAGAGAGCCGGTCTGGGAACTGTCCAAATCATCAGCTGGCATAACTGTACGTTTTATGTCCAATTCATCTAGCATCAGTGCGAAGTGGACGGTACTCAATGACGCGGATATGCCCCATATGGCGGAAACCGGTATCAAAGGGCTGGACCTGTACTATAAGCATCAGGGCAAGTGGCAATACGTCAATACCGCCAAACCATCAGGAAAAGAGAATGAAGCATTGCTGGTTGAGCATATGAGCAGTGAGATGCAAGCGTACAAAATGTTTCTTCCCCTGTATGATGGTCTGGAAAAGCTGGAAATAGGTATAGATGCTGGCAGCGTGATACAGAAACCTGAACCTTTAACACAAAAGCCGATCATTTTTTATGGCACCAGCATTACGCAAGGCGGTTGTGCTTCCCGTCCCGGCATGGCGCATACCAGTATCATTTCCCGAAAGCTGGATACAGAAGTGGTGAACTTTGGCTTTAGTGGCAACGGCAAGATGGAAGTACCCATTGCCGAACTGATCGCCCAAACTGATGCTCGTTTTTATGTGATAGATTGCCTACCCAATATGAAGCCGGATAAAGTCAGTGCACGTACGATTCCTCTGGTGGAGATCATCCGTAAGCATCAGCCTGAAACGCCCATTGTACTGGTAGAAAACCTGATCTATGAAGGGGCATATCTCAATCAGGAACTGAACGATTTGCTGCAAAGAAAGAACGCGGCACTGAAAGAAGAATATGAGAAACTACAGGAAAAGGGAATTAAGCATATCTATTATGTGAGCCAGGAGGGGGCTCTGAGAGATGATCATGAAGCTACGGTAGATGGGGTACATTTTACTGATCTGGGTTTTCTCCGCTTTGCCGATCATCTGCTTACCAACTTTGAGACTTTCGGGCTGCTGGATGAATAGTTTCTGTTCTTCCAGTATGCTTCCTGTTTATTAGGACATCACAATGGCGGCAGGAAAAGTGTTTCCTGAATCTTAGAGCTTGTTGGGAAATTTCTTTTTGTTAAAAGTTAGATTGCCTTAATACACATAGACAAATTTGCTAGAAGTAAGAATGTTTTTGAACTTTCGGATGTATGTTCATAATCTATCACTGTTCGGCGATAGAAATTAAGTCAAGCAAAAGTCCTTTCTACTACCCACCTTTTAGCTTCTATTACAAATCCCTTTGTGCTTTTTTCTCTATTAGGCACTTCAAACTCTATCCCTATTTGCTTTACTGCTTTAGCAAAAGTTCCACGATAAGTTTTATCTGCTATTATCGTTTCTAAACGTTCGGAATACGGAGCCTTCTCATCTAATAAATTCACTCCTTGAGGGCTATCGTGGAAGTTTGCAGCATGAACATGTACTTGGTAAATTCTACCACGGACATCAACCAGCACATGTCTTTTTCTACCATTTACCTTTTTATTTCCATCAATGCCACGATGTGAACAGATCATCGGGGCAAGTTTGATACTCTGAGAATCTGCTAAACCAAGGCTTGGAGTTGCCTGCCGGTCATTTTGTAGTCTCTCTAGAAAATTTAGTGACAAGTTTATTTTTTCAATAACTCCATTCTTTTTCCACTTATCAAAATAATAGTAAACGGCCTGCCAATCTGGAAAATTGGGGAAAGGTAAGTTCCGCCACTGAACGCCAGTTCGTGTAATATAAAGAATTGCATCAAAAACATTGCGTAAATCTAGTTCCCTATTCCTTTGCCAGTTTATAAACTGTTTAATAACTTTCCATTGGTCGTCAGTAAGTCGCGTATAATGTGACTGCATATCATATGAGTTTTGTTCACTCTTAATATATACTGACGACCAATTCTATTCAAATCAAACAAACTCCCAACAAGCTCTTACACGCTCCGGCTGTACCAACTTTGGCCCAAGTCGGGCGGAAACTAGGTAAATAAGCTCTTCTGCTACGTAAATCTGTATGGAGTTGTCTGCAAGTCATACTACTTTTCCTTACCGCCATCTGACGCAGCCTTATAAACTTACGTCGGCTGCGTAAATCCGGCTGACTTTGCCCAAAAGTAGCATGCCACTACGTACAATCCACCCGACTTGAGGTTAAAGTACTATTACTTTGGCATCAATCCGGAGTGGAAGGAGACTGGATACTTGTATAAATACCTAGAAAAGCTTTGACTTGCCCCTGAACTCATAGAGATAAAGAGCACTTCCTTTAATAACTGATAAGGTGGGTAAGCCCCTTTCTTATCAATCATTAGAGATTATTCTAATTATTGCTAAACTAGAGCTTATTATACTATGTCATCCCGTAGCCTTGCGAAGGGATCTTAGCCAAACCGTAGCGGACATAATGAAAGTTTTTGATTTGCAAAAGTGGTTAAGATTCCTCCACTGCGTTGAGGAATGACAGTCAAAATGTACTATATGTTCTTCTTTGCTTTTATTGAAAGAAAATCAGAACAACCTTTATCCCTGATGAAATGATAATGAGACATGTTCTGGAAGATAGGTAAGATTCACATTGCACTTATCTTAAAGTGCATCTTGTTGTGGCATTGGGTGCTCCGAATCCCTGCACCTAAATGCTGATGTAGAACCTACTTCTTCTAAGTAAGGTGACACTATTAGTTTAAATCATTGCTTTAAAGCAAGGTACTCACTTCAGTTTCTAACTGAAGTGGCCAAATGAAGCAAAGTCTCAGACTTTGCCTTCATTCATGATTTCAGTCCTGAAGACTAAAACCAGTTTTTAGTTTAATGTAAATAAGTCTTCATACTTCAAGTGGTAAATGCTTTATCAGGAGGGATACTAACCCATTAGTCAGCACATTTATTATCTTGTAGGCAAAAATGAGTTAGTAAGTACATCTACAAAGGATGTGGCTGTAGTTGCCCGGATGGTTTGGTAAATTCACTCAATAAACTATGAAATTCTTCCGCAACATTAGAAGACAACTCTTAAGGGAGAGCAGGTTTGGCAGATACCTGCTTTATGCCATCGGTGAAATCGTGCTGGTGGTAATCGGAATCCTGATTGCCCTGAGCATCAACAACTGGAATCAGCGCCGTATCATCCGGGAGAAAGAGCAGTTTTATCTGAAAGCGTTGAAAAGTGAGTTTGAAAGAAACAAGGACAAGCTACAAAACCTGATGGAGGTGAACCAGCAGAATTATAAAGGAGCGAAAACTATTGCCGGAATGATCAGTGAGGGGGTGAGTCCCGGCGAGCAGGAATTATCCCAACTACTCTACCATGCATTTGCTTCAGAGATTGTCTATAACCCCAACAACTCCCTGCTCAATGAAATGATCAGCTCGGGAAGTCTGAAAGATGTGTCCAATGCAGAACTCAGAGTTTACCTCACCTCCTGGGAATCGGTGATTGATAATCTGCGTCGGCAGGAAGAGAGTTTGCGTCAAGAGCGGGAAAAGATGATTGACTTGCTCAGAACGGATGCGGGCAGCGTCAGGACGATCTTTGACCTTAGCGGTATATCCACCCAGGAACTGGATATCCCTCTAAGTGAGCAGCACTACAGCAATCTTAGCCTGCTGACTTCCCTGGCTTTTGAGAATAATCTCCTGCTATACATCTCCAACAGCGTGAGTACGGAGTACGTCCACTATCAACCCCTGGTAGAACTGATTGATCATATACTACAATTGATAGATAGGGAGATTGAAGAATAGTGCTCCACGCTGTTCGTATCTACAAATATAACTTCTCATTATCTGCCTAATTGATACATACCTCCTATCTTTGGCGACAATAATTTTGTGAGCATAGACCGATAAGCCATGACAAAGAATGTAATGATTGCCCTGGAAGGGATAGACGGAAGTGGAAAAAGCACGCAGATTAAGCTGCTGGCCGAGCATCTGGAGAAGGCAGGACATAAAGTATATACTACCTTTGAACCCACCGACAGCCCCATCGGTAAGATGATACGGGACATCTTCAGTCACCGCATGGAAGCCGATCATAAAGTCATCGCCGGACTGTTTGTGGCCGATCGCCTCAACCATCTGCTAAGCAAAACCGATGGTATCCTGAAGAAACTGGAAGAAGGCTATACGGTGCTGACCGATCGTTATTACCTCTCATCCTACGCCTATCATTCTGTGCACATGGAGATGGACTGGGTCATACAGGCTAATGCCATGAGTGCCGAACTGCTGCGTCCTGCCCTCAATATATTTATTGACATTTCACCGGAGATCAGCATGGAACGCATCAATAAGGGGCGTGATACTACCGAAATGTACGAAACACTGGACAACCTCCAACTTGTGAGAAACAAGTATTATGAAGCCTTTGAAAAGGTAAAAGGTGAGGAGAAAATCAGCATTATTGATGGCAACCGTTCACCCGAAGCAGTAGCCACCGATGTATGGAAAGAAGTAAGCCGACTACTGGCAGATCGGTAAGAAGTAACGTATTATTAACATCCATTACTTCCTCTATTTCAAAATAATCAGGAATTTTGGTCATTCTGCAAAGCAATAGGAGTAGGCAATTGCTGGCTATTCCTATATTTGTTTAGCCTTATTAACCTTAAACACCAATGACCAGACAAATTCAACTTTCCATTCTGCTTATGCTTTTGCTGGGCTTTCCTGCCGCTGCCCAGCAAAACACTACTGCCAAAATCACCATTAAGCCTTACTTACAGGATGCTACGCCTCATTCCATCAAAGTGATGTGGGAGACTTCTTCAGGAGAAGAAAGCATCGTGGAGTGGGGGACTTCGCCTAAACTAGGCAATAAGACCAAGGGCACAGCCTTTCCGATCAATTATTCCGATGCCCGCGTGCATGAAGTCTCCCTGGCGGATCTTGAGCGACTTACAATGTATTATTATCGGGTAAGGACAGGCAAAGCGGTATCGGAGATCTATCAGTTCAAGACCCCACCTTTTGCCAGAGATGAGCAGGCTTTTCAACTGGTGGCAATGAGCGATATGCAGATTGACGATGGCAAGCCGGATAAGTTTGCCGAGATTGTGCAGGATGGTGTCCTCACTTACCTGCAAAACGAATTTGAAGGCGAAGTGCCGGAGAATCTGGCGCTGGTGATGATTCCCGGTGATCTGGTAACGGATGGTGGGGTATACGAGCAATGGAATGAACATTTCTTTACTCCCGCTCAGGATTTATTTTCTCAGGTTCCGGTCTACCCGGTTCCCGGCAATCATGAACGTAACTCCCAGTATTTCTTCAAGTACTTTAGCCTGCCCAGAAACGGCAGCCCTGAATTTGATGAGCACTGGTGGTACAAAGACTATGGCAATGTGCGCATCATCGGTTTAGACTCTAACGAAGGTTATCGCAACCGCACACAACTGGGCTGGTTGGATGAGGTACTCGCCAAAACCCGTGAGAATGATTCCATTGACTTTGTCTTTGCCCAACTGCATCATCCGCATAAGTCGGAACTCTGGCTGGCGGGAGAAGAAGATTTTACCGGAGAAGTGGTGAAGAAGCTGGAAACTTTCAGCACCGAAACCGGCAAGCCCAGCATCCACTTCTTTGGGCATACACACGGCTATTCCCGTGGACAATCCCGTGACCATAAGCATTTGTGGATCAATGTAGCTACCGCCGGAGGCAACATAGACTACTGGGGTGAGTTTGCCCAGCAAAACTACGATGAGTTTACCGTCACGCAGGACGAATACGGCTTTGTGATGGTAGAAGTAGATCCCAACCAGGGTGATCCCAAGTTTACGGTGAAGCGCTTCAGCCAGGGCAATGAGAATCTGGAGAGAGAGAATGAACTGAGAGACAGTGTTACTGTCTGGAGATTTGATAAAAAACCAAGTACTCCGCAAGCCATCTCTCCTAAGAATACTAAGGTAAACCCATTCAATATCATGCTCAAGGCCAATGCTTTCAGCAGTGACCTGGCCAGTGCCGAACATGGTGCCAGCCACTGGCAGCTAGCCACTACCGGAGATTTTAAGGAGCCGGTCTTTGATAGCTGGAAGCAGTTTGAAGACTGGTACGCCTATCAGGATTTGCAGAAAGATGATGACCTGACTGATGAA
The DNA here is from genome assembly GCF_029504655.1 of Catalinimonas alkaloidigena. Classification (NCBI taxonomy): domain Bacteria; kingdom Pseudomonadati; phylum Bacteroidota; class Cytophagia; order Cytophagales; family Catalimonadaceae; genus Catalinimonas; species Catalinimonas alkaloidigena. The sequence goes on along the minus strand of NZ_JAQFIL010000001.1, from coordinate 4,056,234 downwards.
AAGCTAAGAAAGCTCAATGAAAATACAACTTATTTCTGGAGAGTGAGGTACAGGGATAAAAACCTCAACTGGAGTGAGTGGTCAGCCCCGGCCAGATTCACCACCGAAGGCCAGATAAGTAGTCAGACGGAAGAGGAAGAATAAGTAGGATATGCTATTGGACAGGCATTTGATGATATAAATCCTATGGGCATGAAGCAGGTTTACCATGCGTATCGTACCTTAGGGTAAACAATCCTTTTATGCTATGCAATCAGAAGTAAGGACACCCGAGGAATATCTGGAAACGCTTACTGAGAATAGAAAAGAAGCTGTATCTTTATTAAGAAATACGATACTGGAAAACCTGCCTGAAGGTTTTGAAGAAACAATGAGTTACGGCATGCTTGGCTACGTAGTGCCCCACTCACTTTATCCGAAAGGTTATCACGCAGACCCTAAGCAGCCATTGCCCTTTATGAGTCTTGCCTCACAGAAAAACTATATCGCTCTTTATCATATGGGAATCTATTCAGATAAGCAATTATTAAAATGGTTTACCGATGCATACCCAAAACATTCAAAAAGTAAATTGGATATGGGTAAAAGCTGTATTCGCTTCAAAAAAATGGATCAGATACCTTATGAGCTCATAGGTGAACTGAGTAAAAAGATCACGCCAGAGGAATGGATCAATACTTATGAGCACCAAATCAGTAAAAGATAACATCAAAACACTCTTATTATGTCCATCACTACACACACAGAGCTGCTCGGCATCCAGAAAGTAAGCGAAGCCGTAGGCATCACCCTGAAAAAAATGCGTGACTTTGCTCAGCCAGGTATGAGCACCGCCGAACTGGATGAATACGGAGGAAGTCTGTTGAGAGAAATGGGAGCCAGGTCTGCGCCCAAGCTCACCTATGGTTTTCCCGGCTGGACCTGCATCAGCCTAAACGAAGAAGTAGCCCACGGTATCCCTTCAGCCAAAAAGGTGTTGAAAGGTGGTGACCTGGTGAATATTGATGTATCAGCCGAACTGGATGGTTTCTGGGCAGATAATGGTGGCTCATTTGTAGTGGGCAATGATGTTCATCAGCATGCCAAACTGGTAGAAGCTTCACAGCGGATATTACACAAAGCTATTGGCAGGGTAAGAAGTGGGGTGCGCATCTCAGAAATAGGCAGGATGATAGAAAGCGAAGCCAAAAAGACTGGCTTCAGGGTAATCAGAAATCTGGCTGGGCATGGGGTAGGCAGAAGTCTGCACGAAGCACCACTGGAAATCCTGAATTGCTACGACAGCTACAATCGTGAGCGTTTTAGAAAGAACAGCGTGCTAGCCATCGAAACTTTTATCGCTACCCATTCTACCATAGCCCGTGAAGAAAAAGATGGCTGGACGCTCAAAGGTAACAGAGGAGGCTTCGTGGCCCAGCATGAGCATACCATCATGGTGACGGATCAGGAGGCCATTATTCTGACTGAAGCTAATGAAATATAAGTTTTGTAGATCTACCCGATTTCTGAAATGGCGACACCTGGTCCTAACAGAGCTGTACGGATAACAAAATCAAACGGTATGCATACATTGATGTTACAAGCAATACGAGCCATAACAAACATACCTGAAGATCAGGAAACCAAGTTGCTCAGCATTTGTAAGTCTCAGTCAGTCAGGAAAGGAGACCTTTTTATCCGGGAAGGGCAGGTGCCTCACAAATTTGCTTTCGTCAACGCAGGGCTCTTTCGTTACTTTTATGTAGATGAAAAGGGCAATGAGTTTACCAAAGGCTTTTTTCCCGAAGGCTTATTCCTGAGTTCTTACAGTGCCATGATACAGGAAATCCCTTCCTACTTCACCATAGAAGCGCTGGAAAATGCGGAAATACTGGTCATTGACTATGAGGCCTGGAATGACATTCGTGCGCAGCACCCTTGCTGGAATGAGTTCCTGCTAGCCATGATGGAAAAAGCCTTTATCATAAAAGAAATGCGGGAAAGAGAGTTTCTACTATTTGACGCAGAAAAGCGCTATTTGCTTTTTCTGGATCGTTATCCCGGACTGGACCAGAGAATCAGACAACACCTTATCGCTTCCTATCTGGGTATCACTTCGGTAGCCCTCAGCAGAATCCGAAGAAAAATGGGCGTCGTTAACCTAGGTTAATGCAATTCTATCTTCACTACACTTCTTTTGCATAAGTTTAATCAAAACAGTGTAAGTGATGAAATTACAGGATAATACCATCCTGATCACCGGAGGGAGTTCCGGTATCGGTTTAGAACTCGCCAGCGTATTATCAAGCAAAGGAAATCGTGTGCTGATTTGTGGTCGTTCTAAAAGCAAACTGGAAAAGGCACGGCAGAGCATACCAGAACTGGAGATTTTCGTTTGTGACCTAGCGCACCAGACTGAACGACAGAACTTATATCAGCGGGTAGCAGAAAATTATCCTGAATGTAATGTGCTGGTCAATAATGCAGCGATCGTCCACCGCACGGACTTTAGATGTGATGAAGCTATGATGGAAAAAGCGGAAGCAGAAATTCAGACTAACCTGATGGCGCCCATTGCCCTTAGTAAACTGTTTTTACCACTGCTTGAGAAGAACGTAAACCCTGCCATCATCAACATTACCACTGGTTTAGTATATGCTCCTAAAGCTGCTTATCCCATTTACAACGCCAGCAAGGCTGCTTTGCATTCTTTTTCCCAGGTGCTCAGACATCAGTTGCAGGAAAATCCGGTAAGAATCATAGAGGTGCAGATGACTGTAGTAGATACGCCCTGGCATGAGGGGAATGCACCTGCTATGGCGATTTCACCTCAGAAAGCGGTAAAAGAAATGCTGAGTAAACTGGAAAAGCGTCAGGAAGAGATCAGGATTGCCAAAGTAGGTATGCTCAATCTCTTGTCCAGAATTTCGCCCGCGCTGGCTTTTAAACTGATTAACAGATCTTAGTATAAGGGAAGGAATAGAACTATTTTTGAAGACCATCTTAATAGTCACTGTACAACTTATCGGACAGCTCCTAAAATGAGAGATAAAGCAGATGGTACACAGACTGGGCGCGAATATAGTATCCTCCTGCCCGGATGAAGAAATGTGCTTGGTGCTCCTCAAGGGCCCCTGAACTGAAGCTCCGGATAAAAATACGTTCTGGCCCAATTATCTTAAGATTGATTATGTGAGGGATTATGAGTGAAATTGAGGCTAAAAAAAAGGGAGTAAAAAACTCCCTTGATTCGTTATATCTTATTCTCGGCTTTACGTAGTATACACCGAATTAAATACCACATAATCGGTAGTGAGGTCGGCGCCCCAACCTACTGCCTGTGCATCCCCGTTTTTCATATCCAGTTGGATACGTATATGAGATTCACGAAGCACTTTTTTCATATAGTTGCGATCAAATTCCAGCGGCTTGCCATCTTCCAGCACTTTAACGAGCGTTTTCTCTTCTCCAATGTAGAGATCAACATCCTTGTAATTAAAAGGGACTCCGGCATTACCGGCTGCACAAATCACTCTGCCCCAGTTAGGGTCCCTGCCATACATAGCGGCTTTGACCAGCGTTGAATCCGAAATATTACGGACCAGCTTACGGGCCGTGAGTTCATCAGGAGCGTTGACCACTGTATATTCAATAAACTTAGAAGCGCCTTCTCCGTCAGAAACAATCAGCTTCGCCAGGTGCTTCATCATTTCTTCCAACTGATGCATGAACTCATTATAGCCGGGATCATCTTCGGACTGGATCTCCTGATTCCCTGCCAAACCATTGGCGAGTACTGCTACCATATCATTGGTAGAAGTGTCGCCATCCACAGTAATCATATTGAAAGAAGTGCTGACCGCCTTTCTTACCATTTTTTGTAACAATTCCGGAGCAACGGCGACATCAGTACAGATAAAAGCCAGCATGGTCGCCATATTAGGATGAATCATTCCCGAGCCTTTGGCAATGCCCGCCATATTGGCTTGTTTGCCATCAATCTCAAAATCTATATAGCCCTCTTTAGCAAAAGTGTCTGTAGTAAGAATTGCATTGGCGAGAAAAGACCCGGCATTTGATTTGTTGCTAAGTTTTTTTACGTTTTCACGTATGCCTTCTACAATTTCATCTGTGGGAAATTCTTTACCAATTAAGCCGGTGGAGGCCACAAGTACAAGCTCTTTGTCAATGCCCAGTTCTTCAGCCATGGTTTCTACCATCGCTTCCGCTCCTTGCCGGCCCTGTTCTCCGGTGCAGGCGTTGGCATTTCCTGCATTGATTACGATAGCTTGTGCCTTTCCGTTGGCGATATGCCGTTTGGAAACTTTGATGGGTTCAGCTACTACTTCATTTTGCGTAAAAGTAGCCGCAGCACTGGCGGGTACTTCAGAAAAGATGAGAGCGAGATCTCGCCTCATGGACTTAACGCCTGTATGGGCTCCCCAACAGCTAAATCCTTTAACACTAGTTATGTTGCGAATCATGTAAGTTTCGTATTTGGTTCTTGTTTATGGGTTGATAGGTACTTGCCTGAGTCCGCTATCTTCAGCGAGACCAAACATCAGATTCATATTATGTACTGCCTGTCCTGACGCTCCTTTTACCAGATTATCAATAGCACTTACGGTAATGATGCGCTTAGTGCGCGCGTCATAGGTAGCAAAGATATCACAAAAATTAGAGCTACGCACATCTTTTACCGAAGGAGGCTGCTGGCGCAGGCGTATGAAAGGCTCATCAGCATAAGCCGCTTCATAGGCTTGTTGTACACTTTTTTCATCTGTTTCACCTTCAGGTTGTGTATAGGCTGTTGCGATGATTCCCCGGTCAATAGGTAGCAGGTGGGGCGTAAATTGTACGGTAGCCTCCAAGCCGGGAGCACTTAATGTTTCCTGTATTTCAATGCTGTGCCGGTGTGTTTTGATTGCGTAAGGCTTGAAGTTATCATGTACATTGGTAAAATGCGTAGCAGACTTGGGCTTTACCCCTGCACCCGTGGTACCAGATTTGGCATCTATGATGATGGTATCAGGATTGATCAGCTTACTTTTCATTAAAGGGTAAGTAGCCAGTATGGATGCGGTAGGGTAGCATCCGGGATTGGCAATCAGCTTGGCGTCGCGAATGCGCTCCCGGTTGATTTCAGGCAATCCATAGACAGCCGTTTCAAAGCCCTGAGGAAAAATATGGTCCATTCCATACCACTCTTCATACACCTCGACATTGCTCAGTCTGAAATCGCCGGAAAGGTCTATGATCTTGAAAGGAGCATCTGAATGGTCTTTGACAAAATTCATAGCTGCGCCGTGGGGTAGCGCCAAAAAAACTACATCCAGTTCATGATTTTTTACTTCTGCCATAGGCTGAAGTACATGGTCTACCACATCAAGAAGCGCAGGGTAAATTTCTGAAATTTTTTGCCCGCTTTTACTTTCAGAAGTCAGTAATTTGATGTCTGCCTGAGGATGCCCATATAAAATACGGATAAGCTCGGAGCCCGTGTATCCTGTAGCTCCTATAATTCCTATCTTTAGTTTATTCATGAGTTTGAAAATTAAATGAAATAGCGATTGCTATTGTTTAAAAAAATCAATTTTGTAACCAGCTAAAAATGAAACTGTCGGGTGAATAGTTTTTTTTGATGCCTTGTGATTAATATACAAAAATCCTTAGCGATGCCTGTCTTATCTGTTCTTATAACAAAAGGTAGATTGCAAAAATACTAAAAATTATTAAGTAAGCAGACTTACCTTTTGATCAGGCATGGTCAAACGCTACCTGAATAAAAGGAGCGGATCAAAAAAAAGGGAGCTGCTGCTCCCTGTAAAGTTCATTTTTATTTCTTCTGAATTTTTGCCCAGGTGTCACGTAAGGTGACGGTTTGGTTAAATATCAGTTGATCTGATGTAGAATCCGGATCAAGCGTATAGTAACCTTTGCGCATAAACTGAAAAGGCTCTAGCGGCTTTGCTGCTTTCAGGCTGGGTTCTACAAAAGCGCTTTCAATAATCTGTAAAGAGTCAGGGTTCAAGAACTCTTTGAAGTCTTTGTCTTTATGCCCATTGGGATCAGGATCACTGAAGAGCCTGTCGTACACCCTTACTTCTACGGAAATGGCATGAGGAGCCGAAACCCAGTGCATGGTTCCTTTTACCTTTTTGCCGCTGGTATCTTCACCGCTTTTGGTTTCAGGATCATAGGTACAGTAGATTTCCTCAAGCTCACCGGTCTCTGGGTTTTTCTTAAAGTCCTCACATTTGATGATGTAAGCGCCTTTTAGCCTTACCTCTCTTCCCGGCCCCAAGCGGAAAAACTTCTTGGGTGGCTCTTCCATGAAGTCATCCTGTTCAATATACAGTTCTCTGGAAAATGGAACGATTCTATTGCCACCATCCGGATCTTCAGGATTATTTTCTACTTCCAGTTCTTCAGTTTTGCCTTCCGGATAATTGGTGATGATGAGTTTGACAGGGTTGAGTACTCCCATCACCCGGGGCGCCTTTTTGTTAAGGTCTTCGCGTATGCAAAACTCCAGTAGGCTCAAATCAATTACATTATCCCGCTTTGCTACGCCTACACGTTCAGCAAAGTTGCGCAGGCTTTCCGGTGTGTAGCCACGGCGACGAATCCCTTTGATGGTAGGCATGCGGGGATCATCCCAGCCATTTACATAATTACCATTGACTAACTCCAGCAGCTTACGTTTACTCATAACTGTATAGCTGAGGTTGAGCCTGGCAAATTCAATTTGCCGGGGCTGTGGGTTGAAATCACCAATCTGCTCAAGAAACCAGTCGTAGAGCGGGCGATGTATTTCAAACTCCAATGTACAAATAGAGTGTGTGATGCCTTCTAATGCATCACTTTGCCCGTGAGCCCAGTCGTAGTTGGGGTAAATTTTCCAGCTATCTCCGGTACGATGATGCTCCTTGTTTAAGATGCGGTACATTACCGGGTCGCGCAATTGCATATTGGGTGATGTCATGTCAATTTTTGCCCGCAGTACCCGAGAACCTTCGGGGAATTCCCCGCTCTTCATTCTTTCAAAAAGGTCCAGACTTTCTTCCACCGGACGGTTGCGAAAAGGACTCTCTTCTCCCGGCTCAGTAGGGGTACCGCGCATACGGCGAATCTCCTCAACGGGAGAATCATCTACATAAGCTTTACCTTCCTTAATAAGCTTTACTGCCCATTCATAGAGTTGGGGAAAGTAGTCTGAAGCGTAGTATTCCCGGCCTTCCCAGTCAAAGCCCAGCCAGTGTACATCCTCTTTGATGGAATTGATGTACTCAATACTCTCAGTAACGGGATTGGTGTCATCAAAACGGAGATTGGTCTTACCGCCATATTGTTCAGCTAAACCAAAGTTCAGGCAGATGGATTTGGCATGGCCCAGGTGTAAATAACCGTTAGGCTCCGGAGGAAAGCGGGTATGTACTACGCCATTGTTTTTTCCTTTAGAAATATCTTCTTCTATTATCGCTTCTAAAAAATTAAGTGAAGTACGCTCTTCTTGCTTATTCATAATGTTATCATTAATGAGTTGTCAAAATTGCCCGACAGCACACAGAATGTAAAGAGATTTTAAATTTTTTTTGTGGTGAAAAGAACAAATTACAATATATGTTCAATTGCAGGAAATGTTTTCTGCAATATTAAAGATGTAAGCCAGCCCATGTAAAACGCTTTGACTTTTAAAATGAAAAATATTCCTTGGGATTAAATGTTAACTTTATAAAGAACTCAGAGAGTACTTATGGCATATACGCGCGCATACCTGGAGCGTTTGGATAAAGAAGCGCTGGTAGATTTGTTCCTGAAAGCAAATGAGAGTCAGGAGCACAGACCTTATGATAATAGTGAAGTGCTAAAACTCTATGCTGATCAGGTTATCAATCTTTCTCCTGATGCTATATTGCTTATCAACCATGAAACCCTGTTTCTGGAAGGCTGTAACCAGGCTGCGCTCGCTTTATTAGAATTAGATACCAAAGAAAATTTAGCCACTTACCTGGACGATTTATTTCAGGATCGCCCTGTTTTTTTTGAAATTTTGAAGGAGTTGGGCTCAGCACTGAAAGACTACCCTGAAGTATCTATGGAAATTGAGTTTACCACCTCGCGCAGAAATCAACGCTGGGGGCATATGGTCTGTAAAAAGATCAGATTACTGGAAAATACGCTTATCTTCATTCGTATCATAGATATCACCTCTATCAAGCTGACGCAACAACAACTACTTGAAAGTGAACAAAGGCTGGCAGAGGCCCAGCAGATTGCACAGCTGGGAAGCTATACCATCAGCATTGATGGAGAAAGTTTTAAAAGTCATTACTCCCAGACATTCTGTCAGATCGTAGGTGTAAAAAGCCAGGAAGAAAAGGATTCATTCGTCACCTCTTATCTTCAGTATATCCACCCTGATGATCGGACTGACGTGAAGAACTCTATAAGAAAAATGTTGGAAAGAAAAAAGGGAGGGAGCTTTGAGCATAGAATTAAGACTAAAGATGGCACTGAGAAACACCTGTTATCTATCATCCGGCTGGAACAGGATGATGAAGGTTTTATCCAGAAGATCATTGGAACAATTCAGGATATCAGCCGAAGAAAAGAATCCGAAGCCCGCCTGAAAGCAAGCGAAGAGCGTTACAGACTTACGGCGGAGAATACAAATGACGGAATCTGGTACTGGAATAAAGCCAACGATGATACCTATATTTCTTCCAAGTACAGATGGATACTAGAAAAGCTTGATGTGCTTGGAAAAAATCTGGAGGAGGCGAAATGGGATATGCTTATTCATCCTGATGATATTGAAGCTATCTCTGAAATTCTTGAAGATTGTTTGAAAGGTAATATACCACACTTTAGCCGTGAACTCCGTCTTTTGTCAGAAACCGGCGAATATCGCTGGTATGAGGCTAAAGGTACAGTGATCATGAATGAGCAAAAAGAGATAGATTTCATGGTAGGGGCGATCAGTAGCATCCATAATCGCAAAGTAGTGGAGCAGAAACTCCTGCAGCAGGATAGGATACTTAATTTTGCTCAGCATATTGCCAAAGTTGGAAGCTGGACTTGGAACATAGAGGAAAAAGATTTGATATTCTCAGATGAACTTTACAACATCTATGGCATAGACAAGAGAATCAGGGGTAAGAGATTGATGGAGGCTCTTGCTCAGTTGGTAGTAGAGGAAGACAGAGCTAAAGTAAAAAATTTTATACATGAGGTGCTTGCATTACCTGAACACAAGCCAACTCATTCCATAGAGTTTCACGTGCGCCTAAGTTCCGGTACAGAAAAAGTGCTCAGGAGTACAGGTAAGTTTTATACCCGCAGCGGTGATGGCGAATCTGACAAGCTCATTGGTACTACACAAGATATTACTGAAGTAAAGCAAAGGGAGAAAGAACTTATTCTTGCCAAAGAGCAGGCAGAGGTTTCCAAGCAGGCCAAAGATCGCTTTCTGCAAATCATCAGTCACGAAATCCGCAACCCCCTTAATGCCATCGTGGGTATCAGTCGCTTGCTTCAACAAGCGGATCTGAACAAAAGCCAGGAGCATATCAAAACGCTTAACTTTTCGGCCAGCCATCTGCTTTCCCTGATCAATGACCTACTGGATACCGCTAAGCTTCAGTATGGAAAAATAAGCCTGGAAGAAATGCCTTTCAGTATTACTGAGCAACTGAGACAAACCGAAGATCTTTTTCGTCCTCAGCTAGCCGATAAAGAAACCACGCTGGAAGTAAAGGTAGATGACGATATTCCGGAAGAGGTGCTAGGAGATCCCACTCGTTTTAATCAGATTATCTTTAACCTGATCAGCAATGCGGTTAAATATACTTATCGCGGGTGTGTAACCCTGGAGGTAAAACAGTTAAAGCAGATGGCAGATCACTATCTGCTGCAATTTGTAGTTTCAGACAGCGGAGTAGGCATTCTCTCAAAAAATCTGGAGAAAATATTTGACGCTTTTGAGCAGGACGACCTCCTGATCAATCAGCAGAAGGGAGGTACAGGCCTGGGGCTATATATCGTAAGAGAACTGGTTAACCTGATGTCGGGAAACATTCGTGTGGAAAGTGAGTTTGGTAAGGGTACCAGATTTATCTTTACCTTACCCTTTTATAAGGTTCAGAGTAATAGTCAGAGAGAAAAGAGTGATGAATTGCATAAGCATTTACAGCTTTCTGATAAAAAAGTCCTGTATGTAGAAGATGCTGTCTATAACCAGTTACTCCTTAAAGGTTATGTAAAGATGTGGAATCTTAACCTTGAATTGGCAGCGAACGTCAAGGAAGCTGTGGAGATGGCTACTAAACAAAAATATGATCTTGTACTGACAGATTTCAGACTTCCTGACGGTAGTGGTGAAGATGTGGTCGTTAAACTGAAAAAAATAAATTCATACTATCATAATATTCCATTTATCGCTATTTCAGCTTATAGTTTAGACAACAAAGGGCAGAGATGCTTCAACGATTACATACAAAAGCCGATTAATTTTGATAAGTTCTTTTACGTGTTACGTAAGTATTTAACCCCTAACGAAAAGGAGCTACATAATATCAGTCGGAGCCTGGAAGGTGACAATACTTTTAGAAGCAAGGATGTACTCGCGTTTCTTCGTGAGCATCAACCTGCTCACTATCAGAGCATTGTGAAAAATATGGAAAGTGAATTGCTGATGATTAAGGAACAGCTCTCGCAAAGTGTTCTTCGGCAAAATTACAGATTGTACTTGCAGATGGTTCATAAGTTGAGCAGTGCGCTAAAAATTATGCATGAGGCTAGCTTTTTGGACTTTCTGGAGTCCATGGCTGATCTTCCCAAAAAAACTTCAGAAAAAAAAGATCTTGTCAAAAAACTGGATGGCTACTTTAAAGAAATAATACAGAAATGGAAAAATAATAACTTTGCCCAAAAATGAATAAAGCCATATATATCTTGTATTAAGTAAAAAAAATCCTAAATTTCGTTTTGATACGTAGGTATAATTATTCTCTAATTACATATTTACCCCTGCCCAAAAGACTATGAAAAATGAATGTAAAATACTCATTGTAGATGACCATCAGATGATCCGTGACCTGATTGGATTTATGTTAGACGGACGTGAAGAGTACTCAATCGTAGGTAAAGTTTCATCCCTGGAAGAAGCCGAGCAAGTATTGAGTAAACAGAAGGTAGATGTTTGTATTTTGGATCTCTCTCTCGGTGAAGGAGATGGTTTGGAACTTTTACGTGCTTCCTACAAAGACCGGCCCGAGATCAAATTTCTTATCCTTTCAATGTATGCCAATCCTTCAAATATCCAGCAGTCAATCAAGCTGGGTGCCAAAGGGTTTTTACCTAAGGATGCCTCGGGCGAAGAATTAATGCGTGGAATAGAAGATGTGGCCAATGGAAAAAAATACTACAGCCCTAAAATCATTGAAACGCTGATTGGTGACTGGACACCTGAGCCCCCCAAAGGAGGCCTGATTGACAAGATTAACCAGCTTACCCGTAGAGAAAAAGAGATTCTGAGTGCTGTAGTTGAAGGCAAAAGTAACCATGATATCGCCGACCTCTATGGAATAAGTAAGCGGACTGCCGAAAATCACCGCTCTCGCATCCTGAAAAAAACTGGTGCCAGGAGCTTTATGGAACTTGCGCGTGTAGTGATGGAAAATCGGATGGAACTGGTCTGATCTCTCCTTTGACCCTTTTGATTATAAGCCCTTAACTTTAGTACTGGTTAAGGATGAATATAAATAGCTGCTTCCTGCATGAGGAGGTAGCTTTTTTTGTTGCAATCTGCTACTCCTATGTCTATCTTCAGTAATATGAAATGGAATATTTTTTACGTGAGTACCATCTTGAGCATGAAAACACTGTCCCCGGCTTGTCTGTTTTGGGTTGTGTTTTGCCTGAATGCAAGCCCATTGTTTGCACAAAACAATTTGGCAAACATAGAAGGGAGCATTGTACAGGCAAGTGATGGTGCACCGGTTCCCGGTGCCAATATTACACTTCTTGGTAGTACGTATGGAAGTATCAGTGACCTGGAAGGTCGGTTTGTAATCAACAATATTCCGGAAGGGGTATATGAAATGATGGTGAGCTTTGTAGGCTATAAAACCTACAACGAAACCCTGGCTCTGAATGCCGGGGAGAAAGAAGTACTTTCCATTCGGCTGGAAGAGGATATCCTGGCGCTGGATGGGCTGATCGTAACTGCACAGAAGAGAACACAACTGGTACAGGATGTGCCAATAGCTATCACCACCTATGACGGTTCATTTTTGCAGGAAACCAATATATTTGAGTTTGATGCCCTCTCAGATTATGTTCCCGGTTTACAAGTGCAGATTCAGAGCGTAAATAATCCTGGCTTTGTAGTGCGAGGCATCACCAGTGATAATGGCGATGCCCGTATTGAGCCCCGGGTATCGGTTTTCCAGGATGGTGTTTCTATCAGTAAATCCCGTGGATCGGTCGTTGAGCTGTACGATATGGAGAGGGTAGAGGTATTGAAAGGGCCGCAGGGAACACTCTTCGGACGAGGAGCTCAGATAGGAGCCATCCATCTGATACAGCAAAAAGCACAGAACCAAACGACTGCTGAGTTGAAAGCCGGCTTCGGAAATTATGGTCAGTACTTACTTACCGGACATCTCAATTTACCCATTGTAGAAAATAAACTCTTTGCCAGAGTAGCGGGAATTTTCAATGAAAGAGAGGGTTTCATTGATAATCATGCTGGAGGTAAACTGAATGGTAAAGAGACCAAAGCCTTTCGTACTGCCTGGCGCTACCTGCCTGACCGAAAAACGGTGGTAGATTTCATCTTCAATTACCAACTGGATACTCCTCCCGGAACTTCATTCAAGAGCGGTACTTATGCCCCCGCTGGCGGAGATACCAGCCCTTTCACTTTTGCAGAACTGGAAAGAGGAGAGGAACTGGGCGTTGACCGTACGGTTTGGGGAGCCACTTTGCTGGTAAACCGTTCGCTGACCAATATGTGGGATCTGACTTCCATTACGGCTTATAGAGCTTTTGATTCATATGAGGCTTTTGATGCCGATGGAACAGTGGCTCCCGCTTTATGGATTGCCGAAGAAGCAATAGGCAAGCAGTTCAGTCAGGAAGTAAGGTTCAACTATAACAACCTGCAGGGTTTTTCAGGCTTTGGGGGAGTCAACTTTTTTTGGGAAGATGGCTCACAGTCTACTCCTGTTGAAACCGATGAACGAAGCTTGTTTGCTTTGCTTAACCCTTTTGTAAGGGGAAGTATCACGAATAATCCAGCCTTTTCTCAGGCCGAAAAAGAGCAGCTTTTGGCCGCTGTGCCACTTGAGCCGCTTGTAAATCCTGATGGTACGCCTAATCTGATTCCCAATTTACCTGATTTACCACAGTTTTTGGGACCCTTAGCCGGCTTACCCCTGAAGTCTTTTCATCGGGAGGGGCAAACCAATTACGGAAAGAATTATGCCTTTGAGATTTTTGCCGATGGTACTTATGAGCTAACAGATGCGCTGGATGTAACACTAGGCGTAAGAGGTACCTTTGAACATATTACCGGAGCTATTGAAAGTCAGGATGCTGACTCTCTGGGTCTACTAGGATTTGTACTGGGCAATTTTCCCAATAACATCTTTCCTCCTACTAACGGACGCGTATCTCATTCCGAATCCTACCTTTCCGCAGTAGGGCGTTTGGCCTTAGATTATGAAGTATCCGAATCATTGAATGTCTTTGCCAGTATTGCCCGGGGGAGGAGGCCGAATGTCATACAGGTGCTGGGCACTGATGTAAGTGTGCTCAATGATGAAATCGTGTGGAGCTATGAAGTGGGAACAAAACTGCTTAGCAGAGACAACCGGCTACAGTGGGACCTTAACGCTTACTATTACGACTATAGTGATTTCCAGACGCAGGTAGCCCGACTTACAGAGGATCAGGGGCTTGTGTTTGAGACACGGGATGTGGGTAATGCTACTGCGCTGGGATTTGAAACCGCCATGCAGTATGTGTTGGCACGTCCACTACAGGTGTTTGCCAATTATGCTTTTATCCATGCCCGCTTTGATGATACTGACTCTGAGGGCAATGAACAGTCGCTGGCAGATAATACGTTTCGTTTAACGCCCAAGCATTCCGGCTCATTAGGGCTCAATTTTGAAATGCCGGTGGCAAGTTGGGGCAGGGTGTTTTTCCGGCCAACCTATAATTACAAATCTAAAGTATACTTTGAAGAGGAGAATCAGCCCAATATTGCACAGGATGGCTACGGACTGCTTAATGTCAGAACAGGCATGAAGCTTTGGAGAGGCATTTATGAAGTAGCTTTTTACATCAATAACGCACTGAATGAAGAATATCTGATAGATGCGGGAAACACCGGAGAGGCCTTTGGTATTCCTACCTTCATTGCCGGACCTCCCCGCTTATTTGGCATACAGTTAAGTAGCCGGTTGCTGTAATTTGGTAAATTTTAGCCTTTATTCAGGCTAATAACCATATATCTTATGTTAACATAATTAATCTCTGAGGTATAAGCCATCATGGAATAAGCTTATTCAACAGAAAGAAATAAGCGGTTTTCTGAATATAGGGTGCAAGAAAGCACAATTTTTAGTACATTCTATGAGGGTATAAATATCAATAGCATGACTTCACCTGAAGAATCTTCGTTAGATCACGCCTTTCTAGAAAAGCTTACTGATGTTGTTCTTCAAAATCTGAATAATGAGCAATTTGGGGTGCAAGACTTATCTGCCCAGGTAGGCATCAGCCGTTCTCATCTGCACCGTAAGCTTAAATTACTCAGAGGGAAGTCTGTAAGTCGATTTATAAGAGAAGTAAGACTGAATGAAGCAATCAAGCTGCTTCAGCAGGATGCAGGTACTGCATCAGAAATTGCTTATCGGGTAGGTTTTAACAGCCCTACCTATTTCCACCGTTGCTTTCGCAAGCACTATGGATACGCTCCCGGAGAGATCAAAAACAGAAAATATGAGAGTAAAAGCTTAAATCCTTCTCTTTCTGATACACATAAGCATATCACACACACCAAGCCTTTTCTTCATCCGGAGGTTGGTAAAGTACGGCAGACGAAGAGATACAGAGTGATCTTTCTTATCTTATTATTACTTGTTCTTGTTAGTACGTTTATCTACTTCTACTACCAGACAGTACCTTCGCAGAAGTCAATTGCAGTATTACCATTACACAATTTTACAGGAGAGGAAGATCAGGAGTATTTTGTTAACGGGTTCCACGATGCGCTAATTGGCTCTTTAGGTCAGATTTCTGCTTTAAGGGTGATATCCAGGACTTCTACGCTGCGCTATCAGGAAAGTAATATGCTGTTGCAGGATATCGCACGAGAACTAGGCGTAGATGCTATTGTGGAAGGTTCTGTAATGGGTACAGGAAATCAGATACGCATACAGTTACAATTGATTGAAGCTTTTCCCGAGGAACAACATTTATGGGCACAGGATTATCAACAGGAAATAAGCGGGATCATTGCCTTACAAAATGATGTGGTTAAAAACATTGCCCGTGAAATACAAGTGACATTAACTCCTGAAGAAGAATTACTGCTTGATGTTGCTCCGAAGGTAAATCCTGATGCTTACAGGGCCTATCTTAAAGGTGTGTTTTATTGGGATAGGTTAACTGAAGAAGATCTCAATACCTCTCTGCAGTATTTTGAATTGGCCAAAACCTTAGACCCAGAAAATGCTTTGGCATACGCGGGAGTTTGTCTGGTTTGGATAGGGCGCTTACAACAGGGACTTGTTCCTTATGAAAAAGGTATTATAAGTTTGCAGACAGCAGCCCGGAAAGCATTGAAACTGGATAGCACACTGGCCGAAGTACATTATATACTGGGAGGCTCTGGCTGTTGGGTGGGTTGGGATTATGAAGAAGCCGAAAAATCACTTAGAAAAGCAATAGCTTTGAACCCAAATTATTCAGCTGCCAGGGCATACCTTTCTCATGTGCTCATCATACTGAATAAACCAGAGGAAGCAATGGAACAGATAGCACTGGCGATGGAGCTTGACCCATTCAATGACTTATACCGTGCTTTGTACGGAATGGACCTTAACTTTACCCGACAATATGACAAAGCCATTGCGCTCTTTGGTGAAGATCTGAAAAAAGATGTCAATCACTTGGTAGCACTATCTACCCTCAGAACCAGCTACCATATGAAAAGTATGTACCAGGAGGCTCTGGAGGTCTGGAAGGTGTCTTATGCCAAGCGTGCGGATCAGGGAGCTATGAGAGCATTAGAAAAAGGCGCTGAAGAAGGAGGCTACCATCGGGCACTGGAAAAGCTGGCGGAGTACTTGATTGAACGTTCTGAATCAACTTATGTCACTCCCTGGCGAATTGCTACACTTTATACACGTGCCGGAAACAAAGTGGAAGCCTTAAAATGGTTGGAGAAAGCCTATGAAGCGCACGATTCTAATATGCCTTACATAGGAGTAGATCCCATTTTTGACATTCTTCGGCCAGAAGAACGTTATCAAAGTTTACTGGAGAAAATGAACCTCCCTGTCAACCATCCGCCAATAGCTGAACTATAAACCCCTACTATTTTTCTGACTGATGCTGTAGTGTAGCAGTTATATTTTGTCTAAGGTTACATACATGCACAATACAACATATGTACGCGAAAACTTGTACACATTCGCAACATAGGTACTAAGTCTTATGCATTTTTTTGTCACAACTTTATTCAAAGTTTGTAAAAGTGATAGGCCCTTCCTTTTCCATACAATTTTGTAAAATAAGGTGGAAATCAATGACTGAAGTTTATGAAAAATAAATGCTTTGGTCTGTCTGATCATTGCTGCCTGATAAACGATTCAATCATGAAAAACTTAACTTCATTATCAATTCAACTACTGAGTAAGTCTTATTTCTATGTCATTCTGATATTGTGCATATGTTGTACTGATCCGGTACAGGAGGAACTAGCTATCAAGGAAGCTGAAAACTACCAGGGGGTGGAGGAATGGCAGGAACGTCTTGATGCAATGATTTATGAAAATAGCATCATTGTGGAACAGGGAAACTCTATTCAAGAGGCCATTAATGCTGCAAAACCTGGTGAAACTATATTTGTTGAAGCAGGTGTCTATAAAGAGGTATTAACCATTGACAAAGCTAAAATCAAACTGATCGGGATAGAAAGCAATGCGGGTGAGAAGGTCATTCTTGAAAATCCCGGAAATAAGGATGCTGGAATACGACTAGGTAAGCTGGCAGGGGAAATAGAAATAAGAAACGTAGAACTACAGCACTTTACAGATAATAGCCTTCCTTCCAACCTTAAGCCTTCAACTCAGATCGCCAGGCATTACCGTCGCTGTAAGATAAAAAGAGCGTCTTTGGGGGGAAATATTGCCCACTACAAGTTTGAGATTCGTCTTGGAAATGGTGAATACGATAAAGTACGCATCCATAGAGTGGTCAAAGAAAAAAGAGATTATCGTCCGGCAAGAACCAAAAGTGAAGTATTTATGATACATGGAGGGTCCCAGGATTTTGATGATATATTTCTGACTGCCGGAGCCTTTAATAATATAAATGCCCAAACTTCTTCACCCTATTATCTGGCATCAAAGGGCATAGATGTGTGGGGAATTGACCTGGCCTGGACCATGGTACCTGAAGAAACTTCTGATTTTAGCTTCATGGAAAACTGGGGAGTTGAAAAAGATGCGGAACATACCTTATCAGCTCTGTCAATTGCTCGCCTGATCAGAGGGCTGACTGGCCAGGGCTTCGGTCGCCTGAATGTATTAGGTTTTAGCTATGGCGTACCCGTAGCTTACACGGCAGCAGGCATTGAAACACAGCAACATCCCCTCTGTCGTAATATTAAAGGACTAATACCTGTGGAAGCAGGCATGAAATACGATGAGAGTGATCCTACCGCTTCAGACCTTAGATCTCTGGTATGTGAGCAGGCTGCTGGATTTAAAGCTACGCTAGAAGGTGGTACTTATAATTTAACCCAGGGTATTGATCTCGCACCTATCGGAAACCTGGCGGTTAATGCTCCTAATGATGATTTTCCCTTACCTTTTCCAATTCCTGATCTTACCAATTCCCAGGTAGCTATTGCGGTTGGTGCCCTGCCTAATCTGGTTCCTGCCCCTTTATGGCACTTTGTTGCTGGTGAATTTGATGAAAATGGAGTGCCTCTGGGTTTGGCCTATACTGAAAACTCTCGCTGGTTTAATTTGCTCACTACACTTGCCCCTTATATGCCCATACGGACAGTCTATGAGTTTAGAGCTTGTCAGTGTGATGAAGAGGAGGTGAGCATTGATGATTATCTGGATCAGATAAGTGTACCTATCCTTTACCTGGGAGCAGGAGGAGGATTCGGTGACTTTGGAATTTTTACCAGCAGCCTTACTGCCAGTACTGATATTACCGATTATACTGCTGATTTTAAACCAGATTCACAGCGTGCATTTGACTACGGGCATGCGGATGTATTTATGGCTAAAAACGCTCCTGAAGAGGTTTGGAAACCGTTAAGCCAATGGTTAATGGCGCACCATGCTTATTCGCTATAGTTAGAAAATATAATGATCTGGTGATCGCATTATTTCACAATAAGTATTGTACAAGATTATTTTAATTAATTCTAAATATTCAACACTCTTAAATAATATAATCATGAAATATTACATAAATATAGTGACCTATCAATCCTTGATTTTTAGCCAGGATAAAATCTCAAGGTCAGCACTGATTAAACTTTGGTCGCAGGATGACAACAAACTCATTTGGGCAAATTTCCGGGATGAGGGAGAGAAAGTACCTGAAAATAGTGTTGAAAAACGCCCAAATGGAAAACTCTGGTTTCATATTCAGCTTCCATCATCAAAATATGGATGGTGCATAGATTTACTCAGAAATGAGCGTCCAATAGGTATTCATTATGATGATGAAAACAAGTATTTCTTTTTGTATTCATCCTCAAGGGAACCGGTAGGGGAAAATGAAGAAAGCATGTTAGATTAATCTTTTTTTGGCTCAAAATAGTATATTATTATGATACGTGAAGTAAATATTGATGAAATTCAAGCAGCCCCCATACCTTGGATCAATTGGAGAATGAACCAAAGCGCTGGGGGGAGGCGGATAGTACCTACATCACTTTCTGATTTGGTTGCCTCTGTTCTTTACGCAGAGCAAAGGGAAGCACAGATCAAAGCTGTTGGATCAAGCTGGTCGTTTACCGGTGCAGCTAAGCCGGAGGATTTCTGGGTGGATTTGGAACAACTGAACCGTCAATTACCTACCAATATGAATAATCTGGTACGCCCTGGCCTGGATGCAAGCAGGTATGTGCATGTAGAAGCAGGCATCAAGCTGCATGCGTTGAACGAAAGGCTTTGGGCACAGGGCAGAGCTTTGCATTCATTGGGCGGAAGCCAGGGACAAAGCCTGGCAGGGGCTATTTCAACCGGAACACATGGGGGGGATTTTGACCGCCCCCCGCTCGCCGACGCAGTACGGGCAATTCACCTGGTGAGCCGAGGTGGACAGGAATTCTGGCTGGAGCCAGAAGGTGAGCATCTGACTACTGGTAACACCCTCACCATACCTGAATGGTTTGGTGGGGTTAAGATTATTCGCGAAAATGCAGTTTTTAATGCTGCTTTAGTTTCTATGGGACGCTGTGGCATTGTGTATTCCTATGTGTTGGAAGTAGAAGAAGCATATTACCTGGAGGAATGGCGGTATAATGCACTTTGGCAGGGCCAGGTAGGTGGTAAACTTGAAGTAATGCGGCATACATTGCTCATGGCCAGCTTAAATGGATTTGATAACGCGTTGGCTGGGCAGCGTTCTCCTCTCGGATCTCCAAATCCACTCCATTACCTTCAAGTTGATATTGATCCCAATGGTGTTGAAGCGGCCTATGTAACCAAACGGTGGGCCACGCAATCATCTTCTAGGATAGATAATCCACCCAGCAAACCTACTACTTTTGCAAGGGATGCACATTGGATAGGATGGTTAAAAACTAACCTAGGTTTATTTCCTCATCATGTCTATCTTGATCTCGTAAGAAGCACTTTTGGACAGCAACGCTATCCACGGCTTGTGCGCGATCGTAGTTATTATGCATCCGCAGGAAGGCCTGATCCTTATCCAAATTATCAGGCACAGATGGAGGCCATGTGGAAAGACCAATGGCGTGTTGACTCCATAGAATTTTTCTTTGATGCGAATAACCCAAACTATCTCAAATTTATTGATGAGCTTAAGAATACGTGGAATAATTCACCCGGGCGTAAAACCGGCTATATTTCACTGAGGTTTATGGGACAATCCAGGGCAACAATGGCTATGCAACGCTGGTCCGTAACAGTGAGTGTTGAGTGTACCTTTTTTAAAGGGTTCCCTGGAAATGATATAGGCATCCTTAATGCACTGGCACTGGGAACACAATACGGGGCAGTGTTTCACTGGGGGCAGCTTACACCACCAGGATATGCACTTCAAATCCCTAATATTTTTGGTTCATCGCTTACGGATTGGAGGACTGCTATTGCTGATTTAGGACTTATTCCTGAGGGTACATTCAGTACCGAATTCTCACAAAAATATCAGTTTGAACCCATTGAAATAAACGCTCATTGTGCTTCAGATGATAACCTTTTACTATTAATGGGCTAAGGAAAAGACATTAAAATCTTATTTACTGTCAGTCACGACTTGGATTTTATTCATACCAAAAAGTGCAAGCCGTGCTACCTACATTTTTTGCACAAAAAAATGAAATTATGAAAGCAGGAACAACACACATACTATTGGTATTTTCAATAGTTGCATTGGGATTAATGTTAGTCAATTCAATATTTTCTCAAGAGAAATACGAAGCCAAGCCAGTAGCCTTAGCTTATTTTGGGCAGGCGCAAGAGTCAGATACAGCTCAATTGAACGCTGAGCAGGAAGTAGAAGATACTGCTGTGCAGGAGGCGCAGCCCCCCCCAACGCGCTTTCAAGAAGGTCAGTAAAATCAGTTGTCTGCTAATGAAGATGCATCTACTGCTAATGATGTGATTCAATATAGTAGAGAAGCGGTACTTCTGGTGATATTGGTTTTAGTGTTATTGAGCCTTCTTTTTTATCTACTTTTGAGTTGGTCTCGTACCCGTGATATGGCAAGCTATTATGGAGAAGTATATAAGGAGACAGTGGAAAACTGGGAATACAGACAAATTCTGGCTCCCTATAAAGAGAAATGGGATAGAAGGGAGTATTATGCAGAAGCAGTTCGGAATATGGAAAAAGCCAGACCGGAACCATCACCTGATTTATTAAGATGTGCTGAAGATCTTGGGCCACAGTATAGGAATCAGATTGAAAGACTTAGGTCAAGGCAAACTTACAGGCTAAGAGGTGGCCCGGGTCTTATAGATAATGGCTTTGATGATCCCTGGGAAGGCCCACAGCAGGTTATTCAGGATCCAAATAAGAATCCCGAGGATGATTCAAATAAGATTAAAAAAGAATTTTATAGCTTATTGAACCTGTGGATAACTGATTTAAAGAAGTGGGACGAGGAAATCAACAAAAAGGTCAACGATGCCTATGCTAAAGACTTGAATTATGTGAAGGAAAAAGCTGCCAAGCGGGCAAAAAGAGCAACCAGTGAAATGGATTTATCTGCTTTAAGAGGACGCGGTGCTGAGTTTGTATTAGAATTTACAGCAGTGGTGGTAATTATTTTTGCAGCTGTAATCCTGGGGATATTAGGAATACTGAAAGAACAGCATATTGGTACTTTACTGGCGGCTATTGCAGGATATGTACTTGGAAAGGCAACTTCTGAAAAGCGAGGAAGTGGTAATGAAGAAAGAAGCAGAGATTCTGCTCCTAATGGTGTTACAACACCGGATTCAGGAAATGCTAAGGGTGGAGCGTAAATAGAATCCATTCATTTAAATTTGTGACCTAAGATTAATACACCCACCATTCGTTAAGCTCACGAATAGGACATCTCTACCTATGAATTTTACTACCCTTGATTCAGATGATGAGCAGACTGATACGCAGTCAATAGTACATCAGCTTTTGATCATCCTGTACGGACTGGATAACCTTAGGCGTACTTTAAGCCTTGAAGATTGGAGAGCCTTTTGTCAGGAACATGTATACTATCATCAAATACATAAGGTCTTACTTAAAGATTGTTTGACGAAACAGGCATTTGAAAGCCCGGTAGAAAATGAGGACGATGCCGTACTGCTGGATTATCTCTTAGGCTATCAACTGCCTCACCATACCCCAAATAATGCATTGGCTGAAAGTATTTCTGACTTTATGTTATTTAGTGATCCTGCAGAAGCGATTAGGCATCGCCGGGATTATATTGCCGGACTTATAGATGATATCGTCAATCAAAGTAATGAAGTTGTATCAGTTCTATCCATTGGTGCGGCACATGTAAGGGAAGCCGATCTGTCCACTGCCTTTGATGAATATAAGATCAAGCGCTTTATTGCTTATGACTGGGAGGAATCTCATATCAGTTTTGTGAAAAAAGTCTATGCACACCTGGGCATCGTTCCGCTAAAAGGTACTATAGACGATCTGCTCAACGACGCTTTACCAATAGGCAAATATGATCTGATTTATGCTACTTCAATGTTAAATTATGTAGATAAAGAATTAGCCCATCAACTGATTCAATGGATGTTTGATGCTTTGCATGCGCACGGCATGATGCTGATTTGCCATTTCCGTGATGAAGTTAGCAATACCCTTTACCGTACCTATATGGAAGCCTTTATGGGCTGGTATATACAATATCGTACGGATACCGAAATCATTAGCTTGTTTAGTGACATCAATCAGGATCAGGTGCATGAATTAAAATTCACAACTGACCCGCTTTGTAATATTGCTTATGTGTTGGTGAAAAAGGTTTAAACTTATCCGACTATGCTTTTGCCTTATTAATTATTCAATGATTATCTGATACTTATCCAGAAGACTGGCAATATTCTCTTTGGAGAACCTCGCCTTCCTGATGCGGTTGTGATCAGGGTCAATAGTAAAGTTGTAGGCGCTGCGAAAATCTGTCTTCTCCAGCTTCGTTTGATCAAAAACTGCTCCTGCAAGATCGCAATGCTCAAAAATAGATTGGCTAAGATCAGCTTCGGCAAAATCCACTTCTTTCAAACTACAGTTTTTGAAGACTGTTTGCTTAAGGCTGAGCTGATAAAAAGAAGAGGAGTTGAGCAGACAATCTTCAAAACGAAAAGAAAGCAAAAAGCTATTACAGGTATTGAATTGGAGCCCCAGCAGTTTGCAGGCTTTGAAGTTTACCTCACGAAAAGCGGTATGCGCTATTCTTGCCAGGCTGAAGTCGCAATCCTCAAAGTGGCAATCCACAAAAGTAATTTCGGCGACATCCGCCCGGGCAAACTTACAGTTGATAAAACTACAGTCCTCATACTCTCCTTTGTCCAGAATAGTTTGGGTGAAATCCTGATCCCTGAATTCTTTTTCGGTTACATAATGCGTGCTCATGCTTTTTTGCAGGAAAGATACAGCTCACCATACAACTTTAGAAATGTTTTAAAAACATAAGAGAAGACAGCTCTATTCCCCCTCAGAGTTACTCTCCAGAGAACTCTGAGGGAGCTAATAGGAACCGCACCTTTCTGGCTTAAGTTTTTAACTTGAGCCTTATGATAAAAACAAGTTTGAAACTTGAATCCTATCCAAAAGCTTCAGTGGGACACTGAAGCTAGGAGGGATATATAACATTTACTGAACTTGGAAAGACTTTCTTACATGCAGTTGCTAGTGATATTGAAGACTCAAAAAAAGAGTAATAATGCAAAAGAACCATTGCTATATTAGTAGTTTTAGATACGACTATTATTCTAAACCACTCCTTCCTCAGAATTCTCTGAAGAGCAAAGCTGAGAGAGTTCAGAATACCCGAATGTATCACCCCCTAGGAACTTTGCGCCTAACACATCTAGGGGCTGTGTGACACAAGCCCACGGCGTATATGCCCAGGTTTGTGTCTCCACAAACCTTACCCCCCTCCCTCAGACTAGACCAATCGCGGGAACTCTGAGTAAGTTGAAATTAATCATTCATCATCAATCGTCGCTGTATTTCTCTTTGTACTTCTGATACAAACGCTGCTGCATGGCGTCCATCTGGGGCTTGCGTCCGTTGATGAATACCTGCTCTATGATGTTGCCCCGCATATCCAGGGCATCACCCTCCGAGATGAATAAGGTAGCCGATTTGCCTTCTTCCAGAGAGCCTAAGCGATCATCCAGGCCGAGAATTTCAGCCGTGGTGAGGGTGATCATTCTCAAAGCCTCTTCTTTTTCTACGCCATAAGCGCTGGCGGTGCCTGCCATGAAGCCCAGGTTACGGGAACGGGAATTCATACCATAGCTGCATCCCAGACTTACCTTAACGCCTTCTTCCTGCAACATGGCGGGCAGCTTATAGGGTAGAAGCACATCATTTTCCTCCCGGGCAGGCAGGCGGTGTACATTGTCTATGATAACTGGCACATCATGCTCTTTCAAAAGCTCAGCAATCAGATAGGCCTCATAGCCACCAATCACGACCACCCGCTGCACCCCCAGCTCTTTGGCAAAGAGTACGGCTTCAGCCATTTCCCGGGCTTCCTCCGCATGAATATGAAGGGCTTTGCTGCCATCAAATAAAGATTGAACGGCTTCCAGCTTAAGGTTTACTTCCTTATCGTTTCCTAACTGGCTATATGCTACTGCGTCGGAGAAGAGGTCTTCCAGCTTTTGCACCTGACCTTCATAGCTTTCATTAGGCACTCTGTTCACAGTGTAGGTAGAATAGTCAAACTGAGAACGGTAGCGACCCGGCCAGTTCATGTGCATGGCATCGTCCATTTTAATGGCAGCATCTTCCCAGTTCCAGGCATCCAACTGCACGATAGAAGAAGTGCCGGGGATCATGCCTCCCTGCGGTACAATCTGCGCCGTAAGTACCCCATTGAAACGGAATGTTGGGATCAGCTCGGAGTCAGTATTGTAAGAAATGATAGATCGAACGTTAGGGTTGAGTTGTCCCTCTTCCTCATTGTCCACGGTAGCCCGTACCGCACCTATCTCTTTTAGTCCCAGGTCAGTATCGGGAAGGATAAAGCCGGGGTATACATGCTTGCCTTCGGCATTGATCTGCTCATAGCCGGAGAGGTCCATGCTCTGCGCCTCTGAAGCAGTCCCTACCATGCTGATCTCACCGTTTTCAAAGGCGATGGCCGCGTTTTCAATGACTTCACCATTACCGATGTGGGCAGTAGCCCCCATGATGATGATGGGCTGTTCCTGAGGTGGTGCCGGAGCGGGTACCTGGGCAAAGGCTGATGCCATGGACAAGCTCAACAGCAGCGCCCAACTAGCTAATATATTGATTGATTGATTCATGCTTGATTTCATGTTTTTCATTGAGAAATTAGTGAGCGAGGTGCCCGAAGTGGATATCATCACAGTGCCAAAGCTGTTGCATCTCACGGCTAGCCGGACGGGTAGATGACCCGTTCTTTTTGGCATCCTGCATCTTCTGTACGAGTCTGGCTCTTTCCTTCTCTATCATCTCACGCTTTTGCTGATCTTCTTCCATATCGTAGTAGATGCGTCCGTCTACCATGGTTTTCTCGGCCTGGGAATAAACGGACAGCGGATTATCTGACCAGAGTACAAGGTCTGCGTCTTTACCAGCTTTGATACTACCCATGCGGTCATCCAGGTGCAGCATCTTGGCAGGGTTAAGGGTAACCATCTTCCAGGCTTCTTCTTCCGACATATCTCCGTACTTCACTGATTTGGCCGCTTCCTGATTAAGGCGACGCGCCATCTCTGCATCATCGGAATTGATGGCTACATTCACACCTGCCAATTTCATCAGGGCTGCATTGTATGGGATGGCGTAGCGTACCTCAAACTTATAAGCCCACCAGTCGGAGAAGGTAGAGCCGTTGGCACCATGATCAGCCATCTTATCCGCTACTTTATAGCCTTCCAATATGTGGGTAAAGGTATTGACTCTGAAGTCAAAACGCTCGGCCAGATTCATGAGCATATTGATCTCCGACTGTACGTAGGAGTGGCAGGAAATGAAGCGCTCACTGTTGAGGATTTCGGCCATGGTTTCCAGCATCAGGTCACGACGGGGCTTCACTGCATTGGCTTTCTCACGTGAAGAGAGCGCATTATAAGCTTTCCATTCTTCGTCATAAGCTTTGGCACGGGTGAAAGCATCTTCAAATACCTGCTCCACACCCATACGGGTCTGGGGATAACGTACTGAGTTTTCGTTGGAAGAACGCTTCACGTTTTCACCCAGCGCAAACTTGATAAAACCGTCGGCATCCTCAATCAGCAATTCCTGAGGGGAAACGCCCCAGCGCATCTTGATCAGCGCTGACTGACCTCCAACGGGATTGGCAGAGCCATGCAGAAGCTGGGCGGCAGTCACCCCACCCGATAGCTGGCGGTAGATGTTGATGTCGTTTGATTCCAGCACATCCTGCATACGTACCATTGCGGAAACCGTAGCCACGTCATTGATGCTGCTGGCCGCGATGTGAGTATGTTCGTCAATGACACCTGATGTAAGGTGCTTGCCGGTACCGTCTATCTCCACCGCTCCGCTGGCAGTAAGGTTCTCGCCCACCTCAGCGATTTTACCATCACTTACCAGTACATCGGCATTCTCCATAATGCCTGCTTCCTCATTGGTCCAGACGGTAGCATTTTTTATCAGGTATGACTTTGACTCCGGAAGCTCTTCATTTCCAAATGGCAGAAAAGGATATGTGATGGCGGTAAGCTCATCCAGGTTAATACTTTCCTCTTCTTCGCCACTTTCATCTCCTGACTCATCTTCCAATGCATTCTGATAGCTGGCCTGCCAGTCTACCCAGCTTCCGTCAGCCAGTTCTCCACGGCCTTGCAGGTCATCTCCATCTATCCAGCCGGAGAGGCGTACGGTTTGATCACTCTCAGGGGCTGGAGCAAAGTTGAGGGTAATCATGTCACCCCTGAGGGTAACATCTACTTTAATGGTATCACCATTGACCAGCTTAAATTCCTGCTTTCCGGGCTTTCCGCTTACTGTCATATTATAAGTATCATTGCCGACGTTCAGGGTATATACTCCACTCAGGTCGGGAGCATCTTTATCTGCCTGCTTGTACATTCTGCCCTGTATCCAGTTTTCATAGATGACAGCATCATCTTCAAAAATATTTCCCGAGCTGATAAAAAAGTTGGCTACTGCCCCTTCCTTAAGGCTGCCTAGCTGGTTCTCAGCATGAATCAGTCGGGCAGGAGTGTATGTAAGTGCTTTGAGTGCGTCCTCTTCACTTAAACCGTAAGCTACCGCTTTGCGCAGGTTTTTCAGGAAGTCATTTTTCTCTTTAAGCCCATCGGAAGTAATGCAGAATTCAATCCCCTGGGCAGCCAGCATACCGAGGTTAGCGGGTGCCAGTTCCCAGTGTTTCATATCTTTGAAGTCCACATAGCGTGCTTCATAGGGGTCACTTACATCATAAGGATCAGGGAAGTTTAGCGGAACGATAAGAGTGGCGTTGGTAGCTTTTAAAGCTTGCAGGCGCTGGTATTCATCGCCATTTCCACGGATGATATATTGCTTGCCAAACTCATCGCCCAGTTGATCAGCTCTGAGGATCTGTAACCAGCCGGGAGCATCAAAAATCTGAGGCAGATTTTGAAGGTCAATCCATGCTTCCAGCGTGTTATCAGTATAATCTTTGTTATTTGCAGACTGGTACCATTCGGCATCCATATATGTTTGGCGCAATAGCGCGATAAAGCCCATTTTAGATACCGGATAATACTGTGATGAACTTCCTTTGTCAAAAGAATAATGGGCTGCCGCCGGAGCTTTGAGCACTGTCTTGTTTTCTTTCTCATTTCCTAAGGAGACCAGCGCAGAAGAACCACGGGCAAGGCCGTCTCTTTTGTTGGTAAGTACAGCTCCAAATCCATTTGCACGGTACACTTTGGCTTCCTCATCTTTAACGGTAAAATCTTCTAACGCATTGTATTGTGCTTTAAGCGCGTCATTCTGGCTGAAAGCTCCTTCTTTCTGTGTCCCCAGCTTTTCGGCACTACCCCAACTGAAAGTGCTGCCTTTGGGCAAATCGGATAGGCCATAATCACTGTAAAGGTCAATGAAGCCGGGGTAAATGTATTTGCCTTTTAGATCTACTACCCTGGCACCTTCTGGCGCACTGATATTAGTACCTACTGCTTCTACAAATCCATCTCGTATGAGGAGTGAAGCATTTTCCAGCTTAGCTTGATAATCAGTAATAATGGTAGCATCTTGAAAAAGATAAATGCCAGGTCGGTTATCCCTTACATCATTGACCGGATAAATGTCATCCTGAGCATAGGTCAACTGCCAGAAACACAGGCAGGTAACCAGAATCCCTATTTTTTTTATCATTATGCAAGAAAGGTTAGATTGTTAATGATTCTGTCATTAAATTTTTAGAGAAGCGCGAAAGTTAAAAAAATAGGACCATATAATTAAAGTATTAACTGATTTACCTATTTTATTTGGTTATTGATTACAATTGGATAATAATATATGGAATGAATTAGTAAATTGGATGATAAATGTTTAAACTATGAGGGGATAAAGTGTAAGCAAAAAGCGATGGGCCTTGTGCTTAACGAATGCTTATCAGAATATTTACACAATATTAAATAAGGTAAATGCTTAGCTTTGCCTGTCACTGGTGGATAACGATTTGTAAAAAGATGTCATCATTTTGTTAAGTATGAGTTCGGAGCAACTACATAAAAAACAACAATTTGATTTTAGCCACATTGTAGTTGCTGAAAAGCTACAAGGCAGCAAATTGGCCAGTTTTCCTCGCAGGGCCATCGCTTACGGCCTGGACTGGCTGATCATCATATTATGCTCTGAGTACTTCGTACTACTATTTCCACTCATGTTCGTTTTCCTTTTTTTCAAAAAAAGATTCCGTACCACACTGGTGAGAAACCGCCGGCTGCTGAAAAAAAACATAGCCATTGCTGACCGTAAGCTGGAGGAAATCGCCATCGAAGAAAAAGTAAGAAATCAGTTCCGTCGCCACATGACTGTCTATCTGTACGTGATTATCTATGCTCCTGTAATAATCGCCGCTATCATCCTCTTTTCATTTATGCTGAGCTTTATTTCTGAAGATACATACCAGGCAGCAAAAGCATCACTTATCAATAACCTTACCTGGTTAACACGCCCGCTGAGTGACATGAATGATGCGCTTGGACTGGTGGTCAGCTTTTTCGGTGCCTTTGTGTATTTTACTTTTTTCACCTGGCGATGGCAGGGGCAGACTCCCGCCAAACGTTTTTTGAAAATACGGGTGGTAAAGCTGAATGGCAATGAAATTTCTTTGTGGGGAAGTCTGGAGCGGGTGATGGGTTATACTGCCTCAGCTTCCTTAATAGGCCTGGGTTTCTTTCAGTACTTTTGGGACCGCAACCGTCAGACGACACACGATAAGATTACAGAAACCATAGTGGTAGACAACTAATCCTATCAATCCACTCTTTTTTTAGTAATTTCTTGCATCCTTAACATTAAGTTAATCTGAAAATCTTCAGCGATTTCTGGGTAGAAATGCTCAATTTTCTTGCTGAAAAATAATTTAAGCCACTTTCAGGCTCACAAATCTCTCTTTTCTAAACACATAGCAATTACATATGTTAATCAGTCATTACCCCAACGTTAATTTAATGTTAACAAATTGTTAAGAAAATATGTATCTTGTTTGACTCAACAATCAGGAGAAATAAATAAAGAAAGGGAGGTGCCGTAATGGAGATTTTATTTGTTCGTCGTTCTAAGCTTTACATATGCACAGCATTAATGTGCAGTATATACATACTTCAGAGTATAAGCCTGGAGTTGTCTGCTATGTCCTTGCATCAAGAGGATAGCACACAGAAAGCACAGACATTAATTTCTCAGGAGCAATTTTCTCTTTTTCTAGGAGTCGACACACAGCTTACTGAAGAACAACTGATAGCTTCTCTGGATGATATAGAAAAATTTACCCAAAAGTTAGCCAAAAGAAAGCAGCGGTATCGTTCTGAAAAGCAGTTTCTTAAGTACACTTTTTACAAAATTCATAATCGCTACTTGAAGCATTATACTGCGCATGCCAGTTTGAATGACCTTTTGGATAAAGGACAGTATGACTGTATCACTGGTAGCGCATTTTATGCCTTAATTCTTGAAGCTTTAGAGGTTGATTATATCATCAAAGAATTACCCTATCATGTATATCTGATAGCACAGCCCGGCGATGAGAAAGCTCCTGTCCTTTTGGAAAGTACGGATGCCAGAAGTGGATTTGTGGAAGAGCCTGAAAGAGTGCAGGAGATGATCCGGATGTATGCTGAAGATGTGCAGTCTGATCAACAGGACCACTATACTTACAATTTCGTCATTGATGAAGAAATAGGCTTAAAGCAACTGGCGGCTCTCAATTATTACAATGAAGCGGTAGATCATTATAACCAGCAGAATTTGAAGCTGGCTACTCAATATTTGGATTATGCCTCCTATTTATATCCCGCCAAACGCATGGAGACACTACGCCTGCTGATCAATCAGGTAACCAATAGGCCGATGCAGCAGGCAGGCAGGTAGTTGAGTATCTACTTTTTTATATCAGGAGGATTCGTATATCTTTGGCATTTTGACCAGTCTGATATTTTTTATGCGAAACTTACTTTTAGTGATTCCTTTGCTGGTAGGCATGGGAGTAGTGATTCAATCCGGGGCCAATACTCAACTCAGAGCCATGTTAGGCAGCCCTTTTCTAGCTGCTTTAATCTCTTTTTCTACCGGAGCACTCTCACTGTTAATACTGAACATTATCGTAGGTACTGATCCTTCCCTGCTAAATTCAGAACACATTATGCGCACCCGCTGGTGGATGTGGTTGGGAGGCATTTTAGGTGCTTTTTTCATCACCTCAGTCATTTTCATTGCACCGATTATTGGTCCTACCAAGCTATTCGGGCTGATCATCGCCAGTCAGCTCATTTTTTCAGTCATTGTAGATCACTACGGATGGATGGGCTTTGATGTGCAGGCAATCAATTTTAGAAAAATCATCGGCGTACTTTTATTAATTGCCGGGGCATTTCTGGTGCAGTGGGGGAAAGAAGGCTGAAACTCTTTGTTTCAGGCTGATTGCTGACTACCGGATCACTTTATGCTTAGTACGACTAAGGGGGTGGTATCCTACATTGTCCTCATTAGTCACTCTTTCCCGTACGAAGAAGTAAATTACAATGTGTTGTACATTGCTTGAAGGATTTTTGGGCTCTAACAATAGAAAGTACCGGTGATTATTACTGGCTTCTTTTTGTCGGTTGCTTCTTACCACATAAGATTGAATTTCCATAACTAAGTAATTTAGAGTGAGACTTACTTATGCAGGTAGAGGCTAGTTTATCCGTATATACCTTTAAGCGGGGATTTATAAACATTTTGGAGGTGAAAAACTTAAGCCCTGTCTATTTTGTATTACATTTACAGCAGCAAGAAGACCGAAAAGAAGACTATGGACAATCAGCAGCTCAAACAACTGGCACATACTCTAGAAGGAAAATTACATTACGATCATATGATGCGTACGCTCTATGCTACGGATGCGTCTGCTTACCAGGAAATGCCCCTGGCAGTGGCCATACCTGAGACAGAGGTAGACATCATCAAACTGATTAAATTTGCTGATCAACATAGAGTGTCGCTGATACCGCGGGCCGCAGGCACCTCACTGGCAGGACAGGTAGTAGGAAAGGGGATAGTCGTAGACATTTCTCAGACATTTACCAACATACTGGAAATCAACGAAAAAGAAAGCTGGGCGAGGGTGCAGCCGGGAGTCATTCGTGATGATCTTAACTACTACCTCAAAGATCAAGACCTTTACTTTGGGCCGGAAACTTCTACCGCCAACCGTGCGATGATAGGAGGGATGGTTGGTAACAACTCCTGTGGGCTGCATTCGCCTATCTACCAGACTACCCGTGAACATACCTTGGAGGTCAAAGCTATATTAAGTGATGGCAGTAAAACGGTTTTTAAAGCACTTACCCCTGAAGAATTTGAGAAGAAGTGTAGCGGGGAAACTGCAGTTAGCGAGCTGGAAACCAGGATCTACCGAACCCTTCGTGACCGCCTTTCTGATCAAGCAGTTCAGGATGAGATAAGAGCGCAGTTTCCTAAAAAGGAAATCAAACGCCGCCGAAATACCGGCTATGCCATAGATGTGCTGATGGACAGCGAGATTTTTACCGAAGGAGGTGAAGCTTTCAATATGTGTAAGCTGATCTGCGGCTCTGAAGGCTCACTGGCATTCATTACTGAAATCAAACTAAACTGCCTGCCCTTACCCCCCAAAGAAGTAGGTGTAGCCTGCCCTCACTTCAAAACCATTGATGATTCTTTGCGGGCCAACATTATTGCCATGAAACATGGTGCCGGTGCTTCTGAGTTGATGGATGATCATATCATAGAGCGTACCCGTGCCAATATAGAGTACCGAAAGTATGCTTCTTTCATTGAAGGTTCACCAAAAGCAGTACTCATGATTGAGTTTGCCCGGGAAACCAGAGAAGAGGTAGATGCTGCCATTGAAGCCATGTACAAAGAAATGCAGGAAAATGAGCTGGGATATCACTTTCCGGTACTCTACAATCAGGATAGCCGGGATGCCTGGAACGTTCGCAAAGCCGGTTTGGGTCTGCTGGGCAATGTTCCGGGAGATGCTAAGGCGCAGCCAGTGATTGAAGACACTGCGGTAGCTGTGAGCGACCTTCCTGAATACATCGCTGAGTTTAACCTTACCCTCAAAAAATACGGTTTATCCTGTGTGCACTATGCACATGCGGGAGATGGAGAACTCCACCTCAGACCCATTCTTAACCTGAAGACCCAGCCGGGCAATGAGATGTTTCGTACCATAGCGCAGGATATTGCGCAACTGGTGAAAAAATATCGAGGTTCACTGAGTGGTGAGCATGGTGACGGCAGGCTGAGAGCTGAGTTTATCCGATTCATGATCGGAGATAAAAACTATGGACTTATCAGGGAGGTAAAGCATACATGGGACCCCAAAAATATATTTAACCCGGGAAAAATTGTGGATGCCCCTCCCATGAACGAGTACCTGCGTTATATGCCTGATCATCCAACTCCTGAAATTGACACTATTTTTGACTTTAGCCAGAATCTGGGGGTGTTAAGAGCAGCAGAGCAGTGTAATGGCTCCGGCGACTGTCGTAAGACGCATATTTCAGGCGGTACCATGTGCCCCAGCTATATGGCTACGCGCGATGAAAAAGATAC
This sequence comes from Catalinimonas alkaloidigena, assembly GCF_029504655.1. Taxonomy (NCBI): domain Bacteria; kingdom Pseudomonadati; phylum Bacteroidota; class Cytophagia; order Cytophagales; family Catalimonadaceae; genus Catalinimonas; species Catalinimonas alkaloidigena. The sequence goes on along the minus strand of NZ_JAQFIL010000001.1, from coordinate 4,022,772 downwards.
TACCCGCGCCAGGGCCAATATCCTGCGACATTTTCTGACCAATTCTGAGCAGCCCAACCGCTTTGCCCATGAAGAGATCAAAGAAGTGATGGACTTATGCTTATCCTGTAAAGGCTGTAAATCAGAATGCCCTTCTAATGTGGATGTAGGAAAACTGAAAGCTGAGTTCTTACAGCATTATTATGATGCTAAAGGTGTAGGATTTCGGAATCGGATTATCGGTAATTTTACCAGGCTTACTTCATTAGCTGCCTTGAGCCCGGGCTTATACAATTGGTCAGTAAAAAATCCGTTTACTTCCAGCATACTGAAAAAAATAACTGGATTTGCGCCGGGTCGGTCTATGCCGCTCTTGCACAAAACCACTTTGCGCAAGTGGTACCAGAAACATAAGCAGGGTAACAGAGTAGCATTGAGTGGGTTTTCCGCTCCTTCCACCACGCCCGTTGGGGATGAATATTCTGAAATGCCGGTAAAGCAGCAGACAGGTAAAGGAAAAGTCTATTTGTTCTGCGATGAATTTACCAATTACAATGATACTGAGGTCGGAATAAAGGCTATTCTTCTGTTGGAGAAATTAGGCTATGAAGTAGAAATCCCCAGGCATGAAGAAAGCGGAAGGACTTATCTTTCCAAAGGCATGCTGCGCAAGGCAAAAGCGATTGCACAGAAAAATATCAGCTATCTGAAGGATATCGTCAGTGAACAGACACCTATTATTGGCATTGAGCCTTCTGCTATTTTAACGCTTCGGGATGAATACGTTGATCTGACGCGTGGAAAAGAGCAGGAAGCGGCAAAAAGCATAGCTGAACATACTTATCTGTTTGATGAGTTTGTTGCCCGTGAGATAGATAAAGGTAATATTACCAAAGAAGCTTTTACCAAAGAAAAGAAAGTGATTAAGCTGCACGGACATTGCCATCAGAAAGCACTCTCTTCACTAGTACCTACCAAGAAAATGCTGAGCCTGCCGGAAAACTACGAAATGCATATGATACCTTCAGGATGCTGTGGTATGGCTGGCTCTTTTGGTTATGAAAAAGAACATTTTGATGTTTCTATGCAGATAGGTGAGCTGGTCTTATTCCCCACAGTGCGTAAGCAGCCGGAGGAGGTGATCATCGCCGCACCGGGGACAAGTTGTCGCCACCAGATCAAAGACGGAACCGGTCGTATTGCCAAGCATACTGCTGAAATTTTGTATGAGGCACTGGTATAACTGCTAGCTATGTTCGGCAAAATGCCAGCATCGTACATTCGGTGACTGATCTTTAAGGTGCTTTCTTAGTGACTCATCATTATCAAAGGCAAGCTGGTCCACGCTGTAGTATTCTACTGAGATTTCAAACTGCTTTTTCTCAAAAGGCCATGGACTAACGCTGACTTTGTCACCTTGCTGGTGGATAAAACGTGAAGTGCCGTAAGGAAGCATTCCCACTTCCAGCTTTTTATCCTGGGGGGGAATCTGTGATTTACATAGAATCAGAGAACATTCATCGCACCAGCGCATTACTGTATAGGCAACTTCGCTTTCTTCTTCAGATATTTTCAGCGATTTACGCAGCAATTTTTGGTAAGTTTTCTGCTCCTCCAGAAATTGATCTACCTCCTGATTATCACCCTGGAAAGGATGATGTAAATGATACGCATGTAGTGATGACATCAGGGCTATCCAGCGTGATTTGTGTGCAGACTCTGAAACTACCCTGCGAGCCTGCTCGAGGTTATATTTTTGCTGCGTGATGTCTTTGGGGGCATTGGCTTCTGTTAAGTGATTTTTTCTTTTCCAGCCAGTTTGACCATCATCATGCTCGGCTATGCTGGTGAGCATTTCCAGCCAGATAGCTTCCGGGGTCCTTAATTTGTTAGCTAAGTAATAGGCCAGCTTGGCAGCCAGCAGGGCGTGTGCTCTCTGAAAAATAATTTCCCAACCCTGGGACGTAGGATTTACAATCATAAATGTTTTGTTCTGAAATCATGCGAATAACAGCTCATCTTGAAGCTTTGTTTGAGATGATTTTTGGAATTGTAAATATTGATGAATTTCAAACAATTATAGTTTTTACAATTGTATTGATGGGGAGAAAAAAAACTGCTCATTCTTAATTAAATCAGCAAGGCTTTCGTGAATATTGCCGTAAGCAATATTTCTTATTTCCTAATCTGTGTACAAATTACTGTCTTTATACCGAAATGCTTATGCCGGGCTGTCAGAGGCGGCCTGGATGCTGGCCGTGGTAATGCTCATTAACCGGGCAGGTTCTATGGTATTGCCTTTCCTGAGTATTTATCTGACCGATGCCCTGGGCTTTGGCATAGGTGAAACGGGGATTATGTTGGCAACCTATGGTCTTGGAGCCATGGCTGGTTCACTGCTGGGAGGCTGGCTGTCAGACAAGATCAGCAACTTTTGGGTGCAGTTTCTAAGCCTCACCCTGGGAGGGGTATTGTTTCTGCTGCTTCCTATGATTACCCAATATGAATATTTGTTGCCCACCCTTTTTCTGGCCAGTATGGTTGTAGAATGTCTACGTCCGGCCAATACGGCCTCTGTTGCAGCCTATTCAAAACCTGAGAATGTGACCCGTTCTTTTTCACTGAACCGCATGGCAATCAATCTGGGGTTTTCGGTCGGCCCAGCCATCGGAGGTTTACTTGCTTCCCGTTCTTATGAATTATTATTTTATGCAGATGGTATTAGCTGTATATGTGCAGGTATTTTCTTTTACTTCTATTTTAGAAAAAGGACGCCTAGTGAAGTAGCTCCGGCTCCAATCAAAACTGCCCTTAAAAGCAGCTCTCCCTATCGGGATGGAACATTTATGGTATTCGTCCTGCTTACTACGGCTTATGCGATCGTATTTTTTCAGCTTTTCAACACTTTGCCAATCTATTACCGGGAAGTACATCAATTGTCGGAAGGTACCATTGGACTGCTGCTGGGGCTTAATGGATTGGTTGTTTTTCTGTTTGAAATGTTACTGGTAAATTATCTGGAACCCAGAGTACAGGTGATGAAAATGATAATCATAGGTACACTGCTATGCGGCCTATCGTATGCTTTGCTAAACTTCAGTACCGGACTCTCATTACTGCTAGTCGCTATGTTTTTGCTGAGCTTTGCTGAAATCATGGCCATGCCTTTTATGGTGACCTATACTATTCATCGTGCGAGTGAAGATAACAAAGGAGCTTATATAGGTTTGTACTCTCTATCCTGGGCCAGCGCTTTCATGCTGGCTCCCTACCTGGGTACCCGCGTAATTGATGTATATGGCTTTAGTATACTCTGGTGGAGCTGTGCCGGAGCAAGTCTCCTTGTGGCACTGCTTTACTATTTTAACCTGAAAGAAAGAAGTGTGAAGAAGCTTGCCTGAATGAGAATATATTTTCCTTCTCTTAACGCTTAATCTTATAGGTCTTTTTATTTTAGGGGATGGATGAGTTTATCTTTTTTGAAATTGAATTTGGAAAAGGAATAGCGGTAGAAAAAGGAGTTTTAGAGAAATCCTTCAAGATCAAAATACATAGCATTAATGCTAATATTGAATTCCCTCAAGTTTCATCTCCCTTGTCTTATAGCAATTTCAATGATCCCTATCTACTTACCCCTAAAAGTATTAGAAAATGGTATAAAGATAATTTTGAATGGGGAATGGTTACTAGCATTGATCAAAATAATGAAATTGAAGTTTTTGTAAGAAAAGCTATCTTGATTATACCATTTACAAATCAAATTGAAGGGGAAAAGATTATTAATAAGATGGAAGATATTAAAAAAAGTATAGAACTTTTCAGGCAGTATCTCTCAATTCATACTAAAGAATCTTTTGCTCCAAAGTATTATAATACTAGACCAAAAATTAATTATGTAACAAAAAATGAGTTAAGGCAAAAGCTTGACAAAAAATTTAATGAAAAGTACTCAAAGCCAGCTTATGCTTCTATTATAACTTATAATGCCTTAGATTCAAATCTCATCAGTAAAATTATTGATTATGTAGAAAAGTTGAAAGAGCCTCCACTTTCATTTCAATTACTTAATGAAGCAAGAAAATTATTCTTTCAGCAAAAATATCGCTCAAATGTATTTGAATGTGCCTCTGCTGTCGAGGTTTTGTTGACTGACAGAATTGAAAAGCATATAAAAAAAGAATACAGCAATAGTTTTAAAGACTCCATTTTGAGTAAGTATAATGGGTTAAAAAGTAAATACGAATTAGCTTGTTATCTAAATCTCTTTAAAAGGAAGTATGGAATTGTTGAACTAGCTGTGCTAAGAAACAAAGCTATTCATGCGGGTAAAACTATAGAAAGAAAAGAAGCAGCAGAAGCCTTAAAAATTACGGATGACTTTATCTATTCTGAGGTGACTCATCTCTCCTAAACATATTCCCGCTTATACTCCGAAGGTGTTTTCTGCATTACGCGCTTAAACTGCCGGTTGAAATTAGAAAGGTTGTTAAACCCGCTTTTATAACAGACTTCTGAAATATTATATCGGTTGTCACTGATCAGGCGGCAGGCATAACCTACGCGTAATTCGTTGAGAAAGGCAAGAAAAGTTTTGCGGGTGCAGTGTTTGAAGAATCGGCAAAAAGACTGAGGAGACATATTCGCCAGCTCAGCGACATCTTCCAGAGAGATGTCTTCTGTAAAATGCTGCATCATGTAGGCAAGCACTGGGTCCAGCCGTTCCGCATTGGCGTTGCCATAATGCTGCACAAAGCCCGGACTCGCTAAAGTAGTGTAGGCTTCTGTCTGGGCTAAGTGTATTAGTATATTCAGCAATTCTGTGAGCCGCAAAGGAGGAGAAAGGCGAAGCATCTTTTCCATGCGAAAAGCAATTTCATTTTTGCTCTCTCCTTCAATCTGCAAGCCTTGCCGGGAAGCGTTGAGCAGCTTTTTGACTTTGGCCATCTCAGGCAGTATAAAAAAGCCCTTACCTAAAAAGTCTTCAGCAAAGTGGATGACAATCGCTTCAGCTCTTAGCGTGGAATTTTTCTCATAGTATGCCGGATCGTTATCAAATACATGAGGAAGGTTGGGGCCCAGCAATGTCAGGTCTCCATCAGAGAAGTAGGAAATGTGATCTCCGATGATCCGCTTACCGCTGCTCTTTTGTACCAGCACCAGCTCATATTCAGGATGATAATGCCAGGGTGTAGGGTAATAAGGAAAAGAGTCTTTCTGTAAGACAAAAGAACATTCCGGCTCAGGTGTCAGCTTTTCCAGTATAGGCTTCATAATACTAATTTATCCGTATTTGATAATAAAATTATGAAAAATGTTAAAAACGTATGGGTTTTGTGCGTAAATATTTCCAAATTTTATAGAATAAAGGTTTAACAAAATACTAATGCACAATACAACGCATCAAATCTGTATGCTGGGCACCGGCCTGATCGGCTCTTTCTATGCCATGACATTGCTGGGCCACCGCCGGAGGGATACCATCGGCGCTGTCTACTCACGTACTGAAGAAAGAGGTAAAAAGTTTGCTGAGCAGTTCAATGTGCCCCGTACTTATACCGATCTAAAGAAGGCGGTACAAGATGATCAAACTGATATTGTCATTGTAGCGCTCCCAAATCACTTGCACAAAGAAGCTATCATGGCTGCCGTAGAAGCGGGTAAGACGGTGCTTTGCACCAAACCACTGGCCATGAATGGAAAAGAAGCATTGGAAATTCTGGAAGCCGTAGAAAAAGCCGGTGTCTTTCACGGGTATCTGGAAGATTTGGTCTATACCGCTAAAACCCTGGATGCACTGGAAGCTGTCAAAAGAGGAGCGCTGGGAAAGATCCTCTGGACCCGCTCGCGGGAAGCGCATCCCGGCCCACATTCCGACTGGTTTTGGGAAAGCGAAAAGTCAGGAGGAGGTGCTATCATTGACATGGGCTGCCATTGTATAGAGATCGGAAGAAACTTTGTGGGCAAAGATGTAAAACCTGTAGAGGTCATGTGCTGGGCTGACACATTGGTAAAACCCATCAGTGCTGAAGATCATGCGGTAGGTTTGGTCCGATATGAGACTGGTGCGGTTACTCAGTTTGAAGTGAGTTGGGCTTTCCGGGGAGGTATGGATTTGCGCGATGAAGTTTCTGGCACCGAAGGTACTATCCGTTTAGATCATTTTCTGAATACAGGCTATAATATGTTTACCGCTGTGGGTATGCAGGGTTATGTAGCTGAAAAGGCTGAACAGGAAACCGGCTGGCTTTCGCCGGTAGGAGATGAAATTCATGCGCTGGGTTATGACCAGATGTTTACCGACATGTTCAATGCCCTGGACAAGCAGCAAAGTCCCATGGAAACATTTTACGATGCCTATATCGTCAATGCCATCATGGACGCCAGTTACGCTTCCGCCAGATCTAAAAAGTGGGAGCCGGTCAAACTACCGCTCTGGAGGGGAAATACAGAAAAGCATATAGCGCTGGGTGCTAAAGAATATGATGCTGAGCACTGGCTGATTAAGGAAGAGCATCTGCCTGATGGCCGCAAAAAAGCAATACTTAAAGTAAAAGATAGCGGAAAGATCATTGAAAAAGAGTTATAAAAACTATAGATCTGCCAGACTTTCAAAATGAGGAAGATCTAACCTTCGTTCTTTATACGAGCATTAATAGTAAACCTTCAGCTATGAAAAAGTATCTATCATTTACTCCCAAACATCTGGCTGATTTTGAGCGGGATGGCTATGTGATTATTCGTAATTTCTTTCTGCCTGAGGAAGTCAATCTCATTTATCAGACCTCAGTGCAGGATCAGGTGATCAAGGAAAAATCTTTTGATTTCAATGACAGCAAAGGATTACGTACCAAACTGGCACTCTGGTATACGCCTCAGGACGATGTATATGGCATTTACAGCCGTTCGGCAAGAATGGTCAATGCCGCAGAGGTGATCCTGGGTGGCAAAGTAGGTCATTACCATTCCAAACTGATGCAGAAAGAACCTAAGAAAGGAGGCGCCTGGGAGTGGCATCAGGACTATGGATACTGGTACAACAATGGATTTTTGTATCCCGATATGGTCAGTATCATGCTGGCGCTTACCAGAGCCAATCGTGAAAACGGATGTTTACAGGTGTTAAAAGGTTCGCACAAAATGGGCAGGGTAGAGCACAATATGGCGGGAGAACAGGTTGGAGCCAGGATGGAAAAAGTGAATGAGGCTATGAAACGGCACGAATTGGTCTATGTGGAACTTGAAGCGGGAGATGCCTTATTTTTTCACTGCAACCTGCTACATCGCTCTGACAGCAATGATAGTGATCATTCCCGTTGGTCTTTGATTTCGGTTTACAATCTGCTTACCAATAAGCCTTACAAAGATGAGCCTTCCTCATGCTATACACCAATTAGAAAAGTGGATGATGATGTATTAATGGACTCTACTGGCAGGGGAATTTCCGAAAATGCGGATTTTCTTTCCAGTGACAAAGACAAAAAATTTAAGCAGAAAATTGAATAGCAGGCGTTACCCATCAATTTATTACTCACCTAAAATTCATTAACCATTCAATACATGCGTAACTACAACAACAACCGAAGAAGATTTATTAAAAAGTTAGGCGCTTCGGCGGCTGGCCTGGCTGGTGTTCCTGCCATAGCGGCTCAGCAATCTCCTCATGCTTTTCAAATCCTGAAAAAGAAAAATAGAATCGCGGCCAATGAGCGTATCAACATCGCTACCATTGGCGTGGGAGGTATGGGTTTTGGGGATACACATGCTGCGCTCAGCTGCGGAGAAGGAGCAGAACTGATCGCCACCTGTGATTGCTACGATGACCGTCTTATCCATTCCAAAGAAGTATTTGGGCAAAGTGTAAAAACTACCCGTGATTATAAAGAGGTACTGGATAATAAAGATATAGATGCGGTCATTATTGCCACGCCTGACCATTGGCACAAAACTATTGCTATTGAGGCTTTACGTAAGGGGAAAGCAGTATACTGCGAAAAACCAATAGTGCAACACATCCCTGAAGGGCATGAGCTCATCAAAGCTTATAATGAAAGCAACTTGCCATTTCAGGTAGGTAGCCAGTTCGTAAGTTCATTGACTTATGAGAAAGCAAAAGAGCTTTATCAGGCAGGTGAAATTGGAAAATTCAATTTTGCTGAGGCCTATTTTGATCGCCACAGTGCTATCGGCGCCTGGCAGTATTCTATTCCACCGAACTTAGAGAGAGAGGCCATTGCCTGGGAACAATTTTTAGGAGATGCCCCTGACCGCCCCTTTGATGCCAAACGTTTTTTCCGCTGGAGAAATTATCAGGATTATGGTACTGGAATTCCAGGCGACTTGTTCGTTCACCTTTTTTCTATGCTGCATTTTATCACTGGCTCGCACGGACCCGAGCGGGTGATGGCTACCGGAGGTTTACGGTATTGGGATGACGAGCGCGATGTAGCTGATGTGATGCTGGGTATGTTTGATTATGCAGAGACTCAAAACCATCCTGCCTTTAACTTTTCTCTCAGGGTAAACTTTGCTGATGGTTCTGGCGGACGTAGCGGCATACGTATGGTAGGCTCTGAAGGGGAGATGGAACTGGATTGGGATGCAGTGACTGTGCGGCGCAGAAAATTACCTAAAGCACCGGGTATGAGTATCGGTTCTTTTTCTGAAGCAACGCAGAAAGAATTCAAAGAATGGTATCAAAAAGAGTATGCTAACCTTCGGCCTGAGATGCATGAACCCAAAGAAATGACTTATCGGGTACCGGAAGCATATGGCTATGATGGTATGCGGCAGGATCATTTCGATAATCTCTTTCAGGCTATGCGTAAAGGCGAAAAAGCTACGGTAGAAGACCCCGTTTTTGGCCTAAGAGCAGCCGGGCCTGCTTTGGCGGCTAATATTAGCCATTATGAAAAGAAGATGGTGCATTGGGATCCTGAAAATATGGATATCAAGGCCACCTGATAGGAAGTGGAGTTATATAGAACGACTCATAAGAGTCGTTCTGCTTCCATTCTTCACTGGATACATTCTACACTTCACCCAGCACATACATGGCTTCCAGGGTAGGGTTCTCACTACCGCCCTCCGGTTCTAAGGTAATGGCAAAGGCAGAAGCATTTTGTATCTCCTGCATGTCTACCAGCTGGTTTTGCAGATCAAAAACACCTGCGCTCTGGGGCTGACCATCTACAATTGCCCAAAGCTGGTACTGCTTACCACTTTCCGGAGTGGGTAATCCAGTCGAATGCAGGTAAACTTCTTCAGATTCAGCATTCCAGTACACTACGGCGTAGGCAGAAGGTGATACATCCGTACCGTTCAGTTTTACCTGCGTGAAATTCGGGCTGGATAATATGTTTTGTTGTTCCTGTAGTTTATCGTAATCACTGCGCAGTGCCTGATACTCCTGGGTAAGGTTCTGATTTTCAGCAAGGTAATTTTCTAGTTCAGATTCCGTAACCTGCCATTGCTGGCGGTAATATATCGCCAGTACAGTTGCCAATACCAGTAATGCTGAAGCTGCAGCCGACCAGTATTGCCATAGTTTCATACTTTTGAAGGATTCGGGTTGAATTTCAGACGTATTTTTTTCAGGAGAAGGCTCCTGATCTAAGCCTTGTTTATCTGTTTTTAGCTCACGCTCTATTTGTTGAAGAATCTTTGACTTTACTTCTTGACGAGGCTGTAGACCAGCTTTCATAGCAATTCCTTCCAAAGCCTCTTCAGTTTGTTCTATCTCTTTTTGTACTTCGGGGTAGCGTTGCGCCATCTCTTCAACTTCGCGCATCTCTTCCTGATTCAGCTCGCCCAATACATAGGACTCAATAACCCCCGAATTTATCCATTCGTTAATATTCATGGCACAATTAATTTTCTAAGCCTGACCATAGCCGCCCTCAAGCGGGTTTTCACCGTTCCCAGAGGAATGTTATACTCTTTTGCCAGTTCTGATTGGGTATAACCACGAAAATACAGCTGCTCTACCACAAAACGTTGATCATCATTCAGGTCTTTAAGGGCATTCTCCAGGCCTATAGGATCGGTAACGGTTTCCGTATGCAGTTTGCTGTCAAGGATACTTACGTTATCGGAGATGCTATCGGATTTGCTGTGTTGTTTCATCCCTTTAGAACGAAGCTTATCCAGCGCGAGATTACGTGCAATACGTAGCATCCAGGTAAATAGCCGCCCTTTGCTGGAATCAAATTGGTCTATTTTATTCCAGTAGCGCATAAAAGCATCTTGCAACACTTCTTCAGCCACATCGGTTTGCACGACAATCCTTTGAATCACCCCGTAGATAGCATCAGCATAATGATCGTACAGATAAGACAAAGCTTCTTTGTCTTTCTTCCGAAGTTTTTCTACAAGTTCTTCCTGCTTCACTAATACCAGTTAAAATGAATTGTTGCTTGCTTATTTAACTATTAGATTAATGCTAAGTTAGCAGAATTAGTGAGAAATACTTTTTTTACCAAAAAACTTCAGGTTAAACGCATTTAATTTTTAGTCAAGTTTTTAAGAATGTTTAGCAGATAATTATCATCCCAACCTGCTATCTTTCTTCTGTTCTTCACGCTTTCCTTATCTTGAACTTGATTGAGCAGTTGCAGAGCTAACTTCCGAGCGGTTGTCATATTCTCAGCAGCATTGCCTGTTTTAGTTCTACTCATATCTTCTCGGAATACAACATCAAGTTTCCAATGCAGATGATTTTCAATGCTCCAATGATTTCTAATGAGTTTATTAAACTCTTTAGCAGTAACCTCTAAACTGCTTAAATAGAAGCGGTTTTCATAGGTAATTTTTCCACCCTTTTCCCGGTTTGCTTCCACCATTATGATTGACTTTAAATGTTTCCATTCTGATAAATCATCTAGTAATGCAAGCTGGGTTTCCACATAACAGACTCTCTTCTCAATGCGGCCACTACCAAAATCTATCCACTCATCAAAGCACATATGCTTTTTTCTTTTACTCATCCAGTCTGTAATCTGCTCATACATATGCTTATGATCTTTCTTGATAGCTATCAAATAGTCTCCTCCTTTCTCTATAATTAAATCGCACGGCGAACCGTCTGCATTCTTGAGCTGGCAACCGGCTGCATCACTGCTCACTAAGGAGCCTTCCAAATCCAAAGACTTCAACAATTCAGGAATAGCGGTCTTTTCATTGCTTTTAGCATCTACTTTTTCCTGACCTAATATCAAGTGGTGTTCGGCTACCCAGGCACTTAATATACAAATGCCGCTCTTCTTAAAGCCTGACTTTGCTGTACCGCAAAGCACCTTACCATCCACGTTGATTTGGACAATACTACTTTTGATAAACCCTAATAACTCCTTAGACCAACGATACAGGCAACCTCCAAAAGCTGATTTGTCCATATATTTGAACACGCGATTAAAAGTGTCATGAGAGGGAATACCATTCGGTAGCTCTAAAAATCCTCTCAAGAATACCTCCTTTCGTTTACCATAGGCTTCTATCTCTTCAAAATCATCTGCTCCACTTACTATCGCACATAAGGCTATGACTAAAATATCTACCAGATTATGCTTCTTGCGCCGATTTATCCTAAAATCAGGAACGCTTCCAAAAACCTTTTGCCAATTCATCTGGCAAAGTTAGCTCTCTCCTCTTTTTTTACATACGTTTAAATGCGTTTAACCTGAAAAAACTTGCAATAAGCCTACAGATGTAGAGGAGATGAGGGCTGCTTAATCCCCATACTGCAAAAGTTTAAAGAATAGTGCAATCATTAAATCAGTATAAAGTTTACACTTTTCTCTCCAGATCTCGGATACGTAAATGGCTGAAAGAAGGGATAAAGACAGACTATAAGGCGGAACACTCATAATCTTACTATTATATCAGTGGCGCCTATTCTAATTCAAAGGCTATTTTATCCCCTTGTTCTATATTATTTCGGTTGGTAAAACCACCATTGACCTCAACCACATATAAGGCATTTTCTTCAGAGGGAATGGATTTTTCAGAATAAGGCATGACAGATTTATAAATCATAAAAATGGTAGAATCCTCTGATACGTACATAATGTCCAGTGGAATTTTAGTGTTTTTCATCCAGAATGATTGGGGACGTGCTTCATCAAATATGAAAAGCATCCCGGTAGAATCTTCCATGCTGCTACGGTACATCAGCCCCTGGCTTCTCTGTGAGTCGTCATCAGCTACTTCTATGGCAATGTGAGCTAATGTATCTGCAGTATTTTGTTCCAGAAAAACAAGTTCACCCTCTTTGACAAATGCAGGTTCTTCAACACTTTCTATATCAGGCACATAAGTGTAGTCACCAGCATCTTCATTTATCCAGTAGGCGATGCCGATAACAATGCCTACAACGATTGCAATCAATAGCATCTTTCGCGCTGAGGATATTTTTGTCACTTGCTCTTCGTTGGGAGGGTTGGGACCTTTATGGGCTTTGCTCATGGTTGATTGATAGCACTAATTTGTTCCGAAATTCATTGAATGCAATCTTAAATAATTTCGTTCTTTATTGAAAGAAGAAATGTGTAGATCAATCGCAGAGATTTGGAAATACATTCATTAACCTTAAACAAATACAAGGCAAGGTAATTCAGATCAAATTCATCTTTCTTTATTCCAACCTTGAATGTCAGTAGTGTGTCATGGGTTTAAAACAATATTAACCCATGCGTAGATATTTGAATAGTCCTGCCATACTCATTTCAGTAATTTTGTTTGCCTGTGAAGAAGACCCTATCATCGAGAAGAAAGATTTGGTGTACGCTTATGACTTTAAGGAAAGCTTGCAGGAGTGGTCTGTTGGTTTTACAGATTATCCGTTAGGAGAAGAAGAATTTTACGAACTGGATTCAGCTTGGGTCACGCTACCTTATCCCTTGAATCAGACAAAAAAATCGCTGATGATAGAAGGAAATAACCATAGTGATGACCTTTTTATGTTTATGAAACGTAAAATAAAAGGTCTTGATACGCTGACACAATATAGCGTGAGTTTTAGTGTAGAATTCGCATCCAACTATCCTGAATCCTATTTAGGGGTAGGAGGTAGCCCGGGAAGCTCGGTTTTTTTGAAAGCAGGCGTAACTCTGGAAGAACCTATCGCGGTAAAGGAAGATGGAAACTGGCGCATGAACATTGACAAAGGGAATCAGGCTGAAGGAGGGACTGATATGCTGTTACTGGGTCATATAGGCACAAATCGGCAGGATGAGCAGTATGATTTGATCAGAAGGAACAATAATGAAGAGCAAAGCTTTAAGATGACTACTGATGAAAAAGGTGAGGCCTGGCTCATCCTAGGTACTGATTCCGGTTTTGAAGGTAAAACCCGTTTGTACTACAACAGAATAAAAGTCACCTTTACACGGCATGAAGCATAAATTTTGATTAGTATTTTAATATAGTCCAATAAAAAAGAAATAAAGATGAGAGAGATAAAATATATATTTTTATTAAGCTTATGTCTTATGATATCAGGTGTGAGTTTGGCGCAGAATGATCAGGAGATGGTCAAAAAAATAGAAGTTTATGGTAGCGCGAAAAAGGAAATCACTCCCGATGAAATCTATTTTTCTATCACCATGAAAGAATACATAGGAGAGGATAAAGCTAAAGTATCTATTGAAAAACTGGAGAGAGAGCTTTACAATGCTGTTCGTAAGATCGGTATTCCGGAGGAAGATTTTCAGATAGAGAATGTATACGGTTACAACTATAACTGGTATCCCTGGAACAAAAAGAAAGACCGTGAGGATTTTCTTGCCCAGAAGCAGTATCGTATCAAATTTTCAGAGTTGGATAAGATCAATCGCTTGTTTGCCTATCTGGACCCTAAAGGCATTCAGAATGCGAATATCTCTGAATATTCTCACTCTCAGATTGAGCAATATCGCCGCGACCTAAAGATAGAGGCACTACGAAATGCCAAAGAAAAAGCAGACTATTTACTGGAAGGAATTGATGAGAGAAGAGGAGAGGTGCTGGAAGTTCAGGAGGTCAACAACAATGGTTATCAGCCACCCGTCATGTACAAAGCCCGCAATATGGCGATGATGGAATCTGCTGACTCAGGGGCACAAGCGCCCAGCATAGATTTTCAGACGATAGAGATAGAAGCGGAGGTAAGGGCAGTGTTTAGAATTGAGTAAGCAATAACTTGCAATATGGGAAACCGGCTTAAGGCCGGTTTTTTTATTAATACAAATTTTCAGAAAGAGCAGTCAAGAATCAATATAGCCAGAAAGCATACAAAATGATAAAGGTAATCACAGTAAGGCCAAGCAGCGGAATGGCAATTAAATAATATTTCCAACCATATTTCTGACGGTACGGGTTGTTAGAACCGATGAGAATCACTCACAGAAAACCTTCCAGACCAAATCCGATGAGTGCCAGAATTAATTTGCCCATGTTTTTGAATTAAGGTTGACGGATTGCTTTAGATGGTGTTTACTTATATCACGTTGACATCTCAAAAAAAGTTAGTGATGTGTGTTTAACTAACAATAAAATTTGATTTAATGCCCTATTTGCGCATCGCCAGGCTGATAGGAAGTATCTGAAAGTAAGCTTGGAACTTTTGAGAGAGATGCCTAATATTGTAGCCTGCAAGTCAATGAATACCTTTCTATAAGGTAGTTGATTTATACAGAAGCGTGGAGAGACAGGCTCACCGAAGCGCTAGCAACCTCCCTCCGATAGGAAAGGTGCTAAATCCTGATCTCGGCAAGTGCCGGGAGAATATAAATTAATGAGTCAAATGAATACAAATAACACTTTCTTAAGTAAGTCCAGTTTTACATCTTTTGCATGTTTTTTTGCGCTTATGATGTATATTGGTAAGTACGGTTGCTGTTGCAACTGACAAGTAGAGGTAGCGCTTTGCCTTTTCGCCAAGCCTATGGCTTTTCTGAATGGCAGCATCTTACCTAAGCAATAATTTTTAACCTATTACTTTCAAAAACAACTTACAAAACTATGTCAGAAACACACAAATTTGAAACCTTACAACTTCATGCCGGTCAGCAGCCTGATCCTACGACCGGTGCCAGAGCAGTCCCTTTGTATCAGACTACATCTTATAATTTCAAAGATGCTGATCACGGAGCGAATCTCTTTGCGCTAAAGGAGTTCGGAAATATCTATACCCGTATCATGAACCCTACCACCGATGTGTTTGAGCAGCGCATGGCTGCTTTAGAGGGTGGGGTGGCTGCGCTGGCAGTAGCTTCAGGGCAGGCTGCTCAGTTTATTGCTCTGAATAATATCTGCGAAGTGGGCGATAATATCGTATCTACCAATTATCTGTATGGCGGTACTTATAATCAATTCAAAATCGCTTTCAAACGTGTAGGTATCAATGTGCGCTTTGTGCAGGGTGAAGATGTGGCAAATTACGAAAAGCAGATTGATGAGAAAACCAAAGCCATCTACTTAGAAACCATTGGAAACCCTGAGTTTAATATTCCTGACTTTGATGCTTTCGCTGCTCTGGCACAGAAGTATGATATTCCTTTGGTAGTAGATAATACTTTTGGTACCGGAGGCTATCTTTTCCGTCCTATAGAACATGGAGCTGCAATTGTTACTTCCTCCGCCACCAAATGGATAGGGGGACATGGTACCAGTATTGGAGGTGTCATCGTGGATTCAGGCAATTATGACTGGGGCAACGGTAAATTTCCGCAGTTTTCTGAGCCTGCTGAAGGTTATCATGGCATCGTCTTTTCGGAAGTATTTGGTAAAAATAACCCTTTGGGCTTGCCCAATATTGCTTTTGCAATCCGTGCCAGGGTAGAAGGTCTGCGGGATTTTGGACCTGCTTTAAGCCCTTTTAATTCCTTTTTACTGTTACAAGGTCTGGAAACACTATCATTACGTGTGGACAGAACGGTAAGTAATGCGCTGGAACTGGCTAAATGGCTGGAGCAGCACGCTGAAGTAGAAAGTGTAAATTACCCCGGACTGGAATCCAGTAAGTATCATGATCTGGCCAAAAAATACCTGAAGCGAGGCTTCGGAGGAGTGCTTACTTTTAAGCTGAAAGGTGACCTGGAAAGAGCTAAAAAGTTTGTCAACAGTATGAAGTTAGTAAGCCACCTGGCTAATGTAGGTGATGCTAAAACGCTAATTATACATCCGGCTTCTACTACCCACTCTCAGCTTTCTGAGGAGGAACAAGCACACTCTGGCGTACATCCTACGCAGTTGAGAGTGTCAGTAGGTATTGAGCATATTGATGACATCAAAGACGATTTCAAACAAGCATTTAAACAAATATCAGATACTGTACTGGTATAAAAAGCCAATGCAAAGAGAAGATAATTTCATTTACGAGGAACAATTCATGCTGGAGTCGGGAGAATCACTTCCCGGCTTTCAGCTTCGTTATACTACTTTCGGTCAGCTCAATGAGGCTAAAGATAATGTAATCTGGGTATGCCATGCGTTAACAGCCAATGCTAACTTCCTGGATTGGTGGGAAGGTTTATTCGGCAAAGGCAGATTATACGATCCCGAAAAATATTTCATTATTTGTGCTAATATGTTGGGTTCATGCTATGGCTCAACCGGCCCATTGTCCATCAACCCTGCGTCCCGTAAACCTTATTTTCACGATTTTCCACTACTAAGCAATCGTGATATGGTCAAAGCCTTTGACCTGCTGAGACAGTCATTGGGCATTGACAGAATCCACACCGTAATCGGAGGGTCACTGGGAGGACAGCATGCACTGGAATGGGCGGTTATGGAACCGGATCGTATAACGCACATGGTGCAGCTTTGCTCTAACGCCCAGCATTCCCCCTGGGGCATAGCTTTCAATGAGTCGCAAAGGATGGCTATAGAGCAGGATCCTACCTGGACCAATAAAGATGCGAATGCAGGAATGCATGGGTTGGCGACAGCACGCTCTATTGCACTACTTTCCTATCGTCATTATAATACTTATCAAAAAACCCAAAGTGAAACGACTAATGGCAAGGTAAATCATTTTAAGGCCTCTTCTTACCAAAGATACCAGGGAGATAAACTCGTCAGACGCTTCAATGCATACTCTTACTGGCTGCTGTCCAAAGCCATGGATTCGCATAATGTAGCAAGAGGACGGGCTGGTATGGACGAAGTACTGGCGAATGTAAAAGCGCAATCATTATTTCTTGGAGTGTCCACTGATATTCTCTTTCCCGTCAGTGAGCAGCAGTTTCTCAGCGATCGGGTGGCAAATGCACAGTTGGCAATCATTGACTCTGATTACGGCCATGATGGTTTCCTGATAGAAATTCCCAGCCTGACCCGGGAGATCAGGCGATTTTATGAAAAAGCCAGGCCAAAGCCTGCTTTTACTGATTATTAATAAGGATGCAGGCTAAAGCTTAAGGATTAGGAGCTTTTAAGCTCAACCCCTCCAAAGATGACCACTCCTTTTATGATAATCTCTGTATCAGCATTTGGAATATAAGTTTGAGGAAAAGTACGTTTATCGTCAACGCCTCCTGCTATAGGGGTCACATCCAGATGCACATTCCAGTCATTTGGAATAATAATGGAAGCGCCTCCCATAAAAGCGAACACATCAATCTCGTGGCGGCCTGGCGCAGGTTTTGCGTTTAGCAAATTGAGGTCGGTGCCCCCCAGTACCGCAGTGACTTTGGCTCCTCTGAAATGATTGGAATAGGCAATTTTTTTATTACCCCCCAGCACTGCCGATACTTCAAAGTAATCTTCATCGGACTCATAGCTTCTGAAACCATCTACATTTTCAGTTTTTTTTTCACGCGAGCGTCTCAACAGAAGAGATAGCCCAACAATAATGAAGATTGCAGGCCAGAATAGCCAAATTTCGGAAATGAGCTGACCAATGGTAAGATCAAGTATATCAGCAATAAGAAAGACCCCACCCACTACTATCAGCGTAATGCCTCCACCTTTATTTTCTCTGGTACCAATAAGCAACAAGCCGATTGCGATTAGGAGGGTCTTCCAGGAAAGGATGTAGCTAGGTAGGAAAAATGGTAGCAGGTTAAGGTTATAAAGTAAGAGGTATGCGCCAATCAGGACGAAAATAAAACCAACTATGATCCTGCTATCGGGTTTTCGAGATCGTTCTGCCATGGGATATGCTTTTGTTAATGTTGATATTGAAAGATCAATTTACAAAATGATGTGAAAATTAGAAGAGAAGTGGATGGATATAAAAAAAGGGCACATAAAGTGCCCATCCCAAAAAATCAGCTTAATGCTGTCTCTGCTCTTCGTTAATCTTTAGTTGAAAAATATGAAGCAATACTTAAAAAATTACTTAGGTATTTATGTAAACAAAGTAACGAATTTTTTAGATAACTAGCTAATAAAAAATCGTTAAACTCTATTTAAATTATTCATTTGCAGCAAGATTAGCAATTTTTTGAAAAATTATCCCTCTTGTACCAGCATAATTCATATTGAATGTTTGAAAGTTAGTATTGAAAATAATTTTATAGGTGTTATTACTTAACTCATAGAGATTTAATACATGAAGAACTGAAGTATTTCTTTGGGCATCATACAAAATAATTTTTTCTCCTTTAGGCTCAATTTTGAGTTGGTAGGTAGCATTTAGCTCAGGGCCGTAATAAGATCCGCTAAGCTGATGTATGTCTGTAACGTAATTTTTCCGCGCTGCGTATGGTTTGTGCATTACTGTATCTACGCTCTCTTTATCTTTTTCCTCGGGACCTAACTGATCTTTGAGAAAAACTGATGCTACCTCATATGCACGTGCCAAAGGATTCAGCTTGTCTATATTTCCTAAAATAATGACAGAGAACTGTTCGTCAGGAAATCGTAGATATACTGCTCTGTGGCCCTCATAGACCCGGTATGATGCATTGTTTCCAAGCCCCGATATGTTCCGTTTATCAAAGCATAGGCGTAGTTGACTTCTTTTCCATTATTGTACATACCATTGGTTTGCAACTACTCAATAAGTGCCTGACCACGCTTACCCAGCCGATTATGATAAAAATTCTGATCTCATAAGTACAGGTCCTCTACGCTACTGTAAAGGCCTCCCGAACCTACCAGATCAAAACGCATAATAAGGTTTCCTATGCTATCATCAGCCAGCTCAGTATAGCCTGAAGCCGCATAGGTATGATACGTTTATCATCATCATTAAGCTGAGTATGATGCATACCCAGTGGAGCAAATATATTTTCCCTGGCGAATCCTCTTAGTGACTTTATACTGACCCTTTCAATAAAGATGGACATCAAAAAGTATCAGGTGTTGCTATATGCATATTCCACTCCGGAAAGTTAAGTCCCTGCTGGCGGCAGATTAGCGCAAAGATCTCTTTTTCAGGTATGTCATCCATCATGTTCTGCCGCTTATCTCCCACAGGGTGAGCTTATCCTTTAAGCCACAGATATGATGTATGAGGTGACGCAGTCCGATGGTATGCCCGTAATCCGGAAGTTCGGGAATGTATTTTCTTACATCATCATCCAGCGATAGCTTTCCTTCCTCTTCTAGCAACAAAAAGGAAGTGACTACAAATTGTTTAGAGATTGAGCTAAATGAAAATATGGATCGGGGAATGATCGGTACATTGTATTACAGGTCAGCCATTCCATACCCTTTGCTGTATAGGATTTCTCCCTGATGTATGACTGCCAATGTACATCCTGGAGTGGCGCCCCCCCCGTACTGTTGATGGTAGAAGTATTCCTGCGCGAAAAGATCGTATCCACCTCTGCATTGGCGAGACTCACACTCTGCTTTTCACAAGCACATAGTGATGCTATGCAACAGCATAAAATAAAGTTAGCAAGTCTGTTCATAATAAAAATATAGGAATAAACTCAGGTAAGAATGACAATGTAAATGAATAAAAACTCATTGTGGGGAAAATTAATACGTGTGCACTTTAAGTGCCAAATACATAAAATTAAAGAAGATTAGTTGAAAATATACACCTTTAAAAAACCATAAAAGCTTAGAAATAGCTAAAATCAATAAAAAATTATACAAATAGTTTATTTTTATTAAAGAAAAGTTATATAATTGTAATAGAATACAGATGTAAGATTTATCCTAAATAACCATAACATGAGAAATATTTCACTTTTAGTCCTTTCATTTTTATTACATGGCAGTCTACTCGCTCAAGCACCACAAGAAGGAATAGTAAAACTTACCAGCCAGGATGTGGTCAGTGGTAAGGTTGATATCAACTCGTTTATCAATTCTGCAGTAGTAACTTTGGACGACGGAAGGCAACTTACTTACCATGCTTCCATGATAACTTCAATTGAAACAGTTGATGAGTGTGATTTTAGCAGAGCGTATCGCTGCTATGATTATAGATCCAATAGCTTCTTTGACCGTATGGAGAAAAAACTTTTTCAGGTCGTAGCAGATGGAGAGATCACCTTGTTAAGGCGTGTTTTTGAGTATGATGTATTTGATGCCAGCGATGAATACACCGTTGAGGAATTTTATTTTATTGATGAGGAAAATAAAGTGAAACGGCTGAGAAACTTTAAAAGACAAATTCTACCTATGATGAAAGATTATCAAACAGAAGTAGAAGTGTTTCGTGATCGTAATGGATTGAGCAATCTTCACAAAGAAGTAAATATGTATCTGCTGATCTCTTATTTTAATCGCCTGAAGGGTAATGAGCATATTGAGGAGGATGCCTTGACGATGAATGAATAGGTAGCTTGCTATTTGTTACGGTAGCAACAGGGAAGAGTCACCATAACTGAGAAAGCGATAGTTATTTTGTAAAGCATGTTGATAAATCTGTTTCCAGTCTTCTCCCACCAATGCTGCGATAAGTAAGATAAGTGTAGACTTGGGCAGGTGAAAATTGGTAATCAACCCCTGGCAAACTCTAAATTTGTAGCCCGGGTAAATAAAAATTTCTGTTTCACCTATGAGTTGATCAAACCTGTGCTTTTCCATATATCCAAGAATGTTATTCATGGATTCCTTTAATGAAATAAGGATTTCAGGATTATCCTGATAAGCAACTAACTTGGGAATCTTGAAAGAAGCATTTGCATCTTTGCTGAGTAGAACACCAAACCAGTACAGACTTTCCAGCGTGCGAAGAGAGGTAGTACCAACTGCAATAATCTTTCCTTCTTCATGGGCTAACAAACGCTCAATGTGAGTTTTGTTGACTACCATCTGTTCTGAATGCATAGGATGCTGAGTAATATCGTGCGCTTTAATTGGCTGAAAGGTACCGGCACTTACATGCAGCGTTAGGTAATCCTGAATAATGCCTCTGTTCTCCAGTGCTTTGAGAACTTCAGGCGTAAAATGAAGACCAGCGGTAGGGGCCGCTACTGCGCCTTCATGGGCCGAGTATACCGTTTGGTAGCGAGGTTTATCCTCATCTGTTGCCTCACGTTTAAGATAGGGTGGGAGAGGAGTACGACCCGCGGCTTCCACTATATCTACAAAGCTCATTTCAGGATTGTCCCAACTAAAGCTGACAATCTGCTCATCGGACCTTTCTAGCGTAGCGGAAAGAACTATTTCCTTGCTGTTGATTGATAATGATTTTTTGAGTACTAAATCGCTTCTCCACTTCTTTTTATTGCCAATCATACAGTGCCAGCTACACTTTTGCTTAGCGAGCATGGCTTCGCCAATTATAGTACTTGGTGTTATCGGGTTGAGCAAAAAAACTTCTATGTGTGCGCCCTCTCCCTGGGCAGTTGAGGGTTTTTGAAAAAACACACGTGCGGGAATGACTTTGGTAGCATTAAAAAAGAGATGGGATTGTGCAGGAAGCAGTTCTGGCAATTCAATAAAGGAACGGTCCTCAATTTTTCCGTTTTGATAATGTAATAGTTTTGCCTGATCACGCTTTTCTAAGGGATGACGTGCGATTTGTTCATCGGGTAAATGATAATCGTAGGATGCTAACTGGATGACTTCTCTGTTCATATGCCTGGCATTTCAGCTCGCGAAATTACTAAAATCGTATGGATTAAACAGTCAAAACAACGCAATTAGAACAAGAGTTGTAAATTACGCTTCATTTAATACTGATACACATGAAACAACATTACCGCTTGACTCTAGTATTCTTTTGTCTTATTGTTTTGATCCCCTCCTTATTGGCTCAATCCAATAAAAGAGAGGAATCAGCTATTTCTTCTTCTTTGTTTGAATCACTCTCTTATCGTATGATAGGCCCATTCAGAGGAGGGCGATGTACAGCCGTTACCGGAATAGCAGATCAACCGATGACTTTCCTGATGGGTACAACGGGTGGAGGGGTATGGAAAACTGTTGATGGTGGGTTGAACTGGAAAAATATTTCTGACGGCTTTATCCCGGTGGGCTCTATTGGGGCAATAGAAGTAGCAACTGACGATAATAATATTATCTATGTAGGCACCGGTTCAGCTTCTCCCAGAGGCAATATTTCGGCAGGTAAAGGTATGTACAAATCTGTTGACGGTGGAAGTACATGGCAGGCAACAGGCCTGGAAAATGCGGGACAGATTAGCAAAATTCAGACTCATCCTAAAAATCATGATATCCTTTACGCTGCTGCTCTGGGAAATATTTTTGGTCCCAGCTCTGAAAGAGGAGTATTTCGCTCCAAGGATGGAGGGAGAAGCTGGGAAAAGGTACTGTATATCAATGACAGTACGGGTATCATAGATATGGTGATGGACCCTGAGAACCCCAGAATCCTCTATGCAGGCGCCTGGCAGGTAGAGCGTAAGCCCTGGACTATCATTGATGGAGGCAAGGGGGGTGGTGTGTATAAATCTACCGATGGGGGTGACAGTTGGGAGCGATTAGAAGGTGGCTTGCCTGGCGGTGTAGTAGGCCGTGTAGGAATAGCTGTTTCTCCGGTGAACCCCAAAAGGGTCTGGGTGATTCAGGAAGCCTTGGACGAGGAAAAGGGTGGTTTGTATATGTCGGAAGATGGGGGTAAAAACTGGGAGCGAATCAACCGTAAACATGCGTACCGTCAGCGGGCCTGGTACTATTCGCGTATTTTTGCTGATCCCAAGCAGGAACATACGCTATACCTGTCCAATGTGGGCTTCTATAAATCTTTAAATGATGGTAAAAACTTTGAAAATATTTCTGTTCCGCACAGCGATAACCATAGCTTATGGCTAAATCCCAACGATCCCGAAATCATGATACAAAGTAATGATGGAGGTGTAAATGTTAGTTTCAATGGAGGAAAAAGCTGGTCTACACAGTACAATCAACCTACTGCCGAAATTTACAGAGTGACTGTAGACAATCAGTTTCCGTACCGTGTGTACGGTGCGCAGCAGGACAATACAACCATCTCAGTACCCAGTCAAGGACAAGGCAATCTTGATCCAATACAGGATTGGCTGAGTGTAGGTGGAGGGGAAAGCGGACACATCGCTGTGCATCCTGAAAATCATAACATCATCTACGCAGGCAACTATATTGGTATTATGACTCGCCTGGACCGTAGCCAGGGACATATCAGAAGTGTGGAAGTTTATCCGGATTTAAATGATGGTATTCTTCCCAAAGACCTGAAGTATCGCTTTCAGTGGAACGCTCCCATTTTTATTTCCCAACACAATCCCGATGTTATTTACTATGCTTCAAACTATGTGCACAGGTCTGCCAACGAAGGGCAAAGCTGGGAGGTGATCAGCCCTGATCTTACTACTGACAACCAAGCGTTTTTGGCAGAGATACCCGGTGGCCCGATTCAGAATGACAATACTGGTGTGGAGTTGTACTGTACTATTTTTGCTTTGGAAGAATCCCCTTTGCAGGAAGGTGTTTTATGGGCTGGTAGTGATGACGGACTTATTCATTTATCAAAAGATGGTGGACAAAACTGGACAGATATCACTCCTTCAAACATGCCTGTGAATGGCACAGTGAATAGTATTGAGCTTTCCCGTCATCAGGAAGGTAAGGCTACGGTGGCAGTGTATAAATATAGAGACAATGATTTTCGTCCCTATATTTTTCAGACCACAGACTATGGGCAAAGCTGGCGCCAGCTGACCAACGGTATTCCTGATGATCACTTTGTACGTGTGGTCAGGGAAGATCCGGACAAAGAGGGTTTATTGTACGCAGGAACAGAGTTTGGCATGTTCATCTCTTTCAATGATGGAAAGCGGTGGCAGCCCTTTCAGCTTAACCTGCCCAATACGCCGATCACAGACCTGAAAGTTCATCATCAGGATTTGATAGTAGCTACCCAGGGAAGGTCATTCTGGATCATGGACGATGTAACGCCATTACATCAAATAAGTGAAGACATCCTACAAAAAGAGGTGTTTCTGTATCAACCGGCGAAAGCCTATCGCACCCAGTTAGAAGGGTATCGGGGAGATAACGCACCACAGAACAAACCTGATGGAGCAGTAATTCATTATTTCTTGAAAGACAAAAAGGATAGCCTGAGTCTGGAAATCTTGAATAGTGAGGGTGAGCTCATCCGTACGTATCATAGTAATGATGATTCCCATGCACTTTCAGCGCAGGCCGGAGCTCATCATTTTGTATGGAATCTAACTTACCCTAAGCCTGAACTTATAGATGAAGCGGTAATGTCCCTCAGCTATACGGGTGGACCAAAAGCTGCTCCCGGAAAGTATACCGTAAGGCTGAGTGATGGACAGCAACAGTTTGAGCAGTCCTTCACTGTCAGCAAAGACCCCCGCTGGACATTCTCAGAAGATGAGCTACAGGCCCAATTAGCACTTGCTTTGGCGGTTCGTGACACTCTTAGTTCCGTGCATGATCTGATTAGAAGTATCAGGGGGTTAAAAGAACAGGCAAAATTCATTACTGAGCGCAGCCAGAAAACAGCTTACGGGGATAAGCTGATAACGCCCTGTAATCAGTTGGTACAAAAGCTTGATTCCCTTGAAGATGTGCTTATACAAAGTCGTAACGAGAGTTCGCAGGATCCAATCAATTATCCGGTTAAGCTGGATAATCAGTTTGCTTATTTATATTCTGTGATTCATTCACAGGATGCCAGGCCAACGCAAGGCTGTTACGATCGTTTTAAAGATTTGAATGAAGAACTCGCCAAATACCGTAGTGTTTTTCAGCAAATACTTGATAATGAACTGATGTATTTTGAGAAGGTACTAAAAACAGAAGGAGTGCCGAGGGTGATCATTTCATCATTGAGATAAATAAAAAAGGCAATTTTCCGGATCATTCGGAAAATTGCCTGAAATTCACTAGCTTTTGAATAGAAAGGTAGATTAACGTCTGAAAGCTGTGATGTGACGGTTGAACAAGCGGCGAAACTTGCCGACTTTGATCTGGGAAATGGGGGTTACATCTCGTTTCATACTTACTTCAGCTAGCGGAACAGGAGCTTTAGAAGTAGTAATGAAAGCACCTTCTACATCTATAAATAAATTTGGGTTAATGTTGATAACAGTTGTCATGGCTATTCAAATTTTGGGTTAATATTGTTTTAAAAGGTTAATGTTGTTTCACAGTATTTAAGCCAACTGCCGTGCCAACTATTAAAATCCCCCTAAATCGTATTTTTAGGGGGATTTTTTCTTTAGATAGTGTTCATTAACGTACATTAGATGTGCAGGGATGGACAGCAATACTGCTCCACTTGCACCCTAGTAGAGTAACTCAAATGCACTTTGGTAGGCATCAATAGAATGTATGTAATCCAGAATCTCACTGTAAAATGTAT
Source organism: Catalinimonas alkaloidigena (assembly GCF_029504655.1). Lineage (NCBI taxonomy): Bacteria > Pseudomonadati > Bacteroidota > Cytophagia > Cytophagales > Catalimonadaceae > Catalinimonas > Catalinimonas alkaloidigena. Next base: position 3,997,070 of record NZ_JAQFIL010000001.1, on the reverse strand, counting down.
TACTTCCCAGGGTAGCGCTGTCGCCAATCATCACCAGCCGCATCTTCGCACGGGTCATGGCTACATTCATCCGTCTTTCATCTGCCAGGAAACCTATTTCTCCCTTGCTATTGGAACGTACTAAGCTGATGTAAATGATATCTCTTTCCCTTCCCTGAAATGCATCCACTGTATCAATGGTGATATTGTCTTTGACAGTTTTTAGCGTTTCAAAAGACTCAAACTGCTCAGTTAGGGTTTTGGTCTGGGCGCGATAAGGGGCAATAACTCCTATGGTTAATTCATCTTTATGCATACGTTCTATCCCTAATTGCTCTACCAGACCAGCCAGGTGTTTGAGTAACAGATGGGCTTCTTCCTCATTGTAAGTACTCAGTGTTTCGGGGTCTACTTTTTCGGTATAGCCACAACCTGCAGTATCAATAAAGGTCATAGGGGGTATGTCTGGTGAAAGTAGCTGTTGCCTTACGCCTTCATCTGCCCTGAGGGCACCTTTGTAAAAATACTGACCAGAAAAATCCATGATCTGCTGATGCATGCGGTACTGCGTCTGCAGCATACTATCTACCGGCTTGCCCATCTCCTGTTGACGCTTGATACATTTTTCCATCAGGGTTTCACCCAGCCCCTGCCTGGCAGCTTCATAGGATTTTACAGTGGGAGGGAGCTGAAAGTGGTCTCCTGCGAATATGACGCGCTCCGCTTTGAGGATGGGAATCCAACTGGCAGCTTCCAGTGCCTGGGCCGCTTCATCAATAAAGACGGTGCGAAAGCGCATACCTTTCATCAACTGCCCTGAAGCTCCCACCAGTGTAGAAGTGATCACATCGGCTTTGGTAAAGATATCAGCGACGATGTAGTGCTCCAGTTGTTCTGCTTCTTCCTTGGCCCGGGAAGCTTCCCGGAGCAGATGTTGCCGTTGCTCCCGCTCCGCTCTGCCATATTTACGTTTGTACTTAAAACCCAGCGAGCGGTATTCGTCAGCTTTCCGGCGTAGATTTTTAAGTTCTTTGTAATAATCATGATTGGCGATCTGGGCATCTATGGTTTTGCTGAGGTTCACATCGGTTACCCTGGCAGGGTGACCTATCCGTACCACTCTTTTCCCTTCTTCACTTAGTTTTTCTGTGAGTAAATCCACTGCTGCATTACTGGGGGCGCAAACCAGCACCCGCTCTTCCTGCTTCACTGTTTGTATAATGGCCTGCACCATGCTGGTCGTCTTGCCGGTGCCGGGAGGACCGTGGATAATGGCTACATCACGAGCCTGCATTACCTTTCGCAGGGCAGCATTCTGGCTGTCATTTAAACGCGGAACTTTTTCGGCTTCCTTCTCGTCAAATTCAGCGTTCTGTTTTCCCAGAAGAATCTCCCTGAGTTCAGCCAGTCGGCTACCGTCATTTTTGGCATCCATCACTTTCTTAAGTGCCTTGTTCATTTCCCGGTAAGCCATTTCGTCAAATAGAAGGTCAACACCTAAGTTAGCGTAGTTTATCCAGTCAGGAAGTTCATCCACATTGAGCGTAATAGTCATCTGGTTGCTGCGCACGTCATTCACCACGCCCGACACACTGGGCGGCTGCTTATGGTCATTGGTATTGGCGAAGAGGCTGACAATTTTTCCCGACTGAAACACATGAGGCCGGTTAATCTCAGTAGTGCGGTTGAGCTTAATGATCAGTTTTTCGCCCATACTGTAGCGCTGGCTGGTGAGGGTAACCGGATACCAGCAGAGGCCTTCTTTCTTACGCTGCTCCAGCGAGGCGTTCAAAACCTTCTGACGATAATATTCAAGGTCTGCTGCTTTCTCCAACTTCAGCAACTCGTATACTTTTCTGAGTTCTTCGCTTGATTGTGCCATAGCCTACAAAGATAAGAGAAATGGGGCATGAAGGTAGGGTGTGGAGAGCTTATTTAAGATACTATTTAACGGTAGTGTTTGCGCAAGAACGTCAGTTTTGTATCAATTTCTTGATTGCCATGTAAATCTTTATTGATAATTACCTCAATTGTATATTGAATGTTGTACAAGGCTAACAGTTTGTCTAACTCCTCTTTTTTCTTCTTGGCAACCGCAATACTTTGGCGGTATCTATTTAAAAGACCTGAAGCAAGAGGTAGACATAAGGATAAGCATTTGTTACTATGCGAGTACGTAGCATGGAATTTAGGTTGCTATTTGCCATTTTGTAAGCCTGCACAATCATCTCAACCAAAAATATATCGCTTTGCAAGGCTGCAAAATGACATATGGGTACTCAAATGTGACTTTGTAAGCGTGCAGAATGACATATGAGTACTCGTTTGCCTCTCTGCACCCTACAAAGTAATATATACCGGGCATTTGAATACTTTTCGGGACAAAAAGCTTTGAGATTGAAAATATATAGCAAATATAGCTTTCAATACCCTCCCCATGCTTGCAATATATGTCATTTCAAGCCTGTAAATGAGTGGGTAGATGAATGATTTGTGTGATTTCCTGCATGAATTGTTTTATAAAACTAAAAATAGATTTATTTTATTATTAGCTGACATCAAATGATATACACATGCCGCTTTTCATGGACCTTCATATTGTACCCGGAGCTGTAATTGATGATGTGGTAGAAGCCCACAAACTGGATGTAGCGATACAGGAGCAGTTTGATTGTGATTGTATGACATTCTGGTTTGACAAGGATCGTGGACATGCATTTTGTTTAATTGAGGCGCCGGATAAGGAATCGGTAGTAGAAATGCATGATGAGGCACATGGACTTATTCCTCACAAAATAATGCAGGTAAACAGTAAACTGGTGTCTGCTTTTTTGGGTAGGCTACAAGATCCTGAGTCCCTGGATGAATTGAGCAAATCTGACATTCAGGCATTTTATAGTGATCCGGCTTTTCGTTTGCTATTGGTCACTGATCACCTGGATTTCAAACTGCTGACCCATACATCGGGTAAGGATAAAGCATATGAGCTCTTTTCACTACAAAATGAAATAATACACCAACAAATTGAGGAATATGAGGGGCAGAAAATAGAAATGGAAGGCAAGGGCTTTGTAGTTTCTTTTATCACGCCCTCACAGGCGGTTCAGTGTGCTCAGGCTATACAAAAGCGTTTACATATTGCTGCCGAGCTTTTGCATTTTCGGATAGGCTTGCACGCCGGTGTGCCGGTAGCGAATAGCGATGAACTATTTGGAGAAAGCATCCGTTATGCCCGACATTTATGCCTACTGGGGCAGGGGAAACAGATTACGCTTTCTAATCTGGTCCATAACTTGCACAAAGAAGACAAAAAAAAGCTGTTATCAGATAAGAACATTCATGTGGTTTCTCTTGAAGAAGAAAATTTTCTGGATGGGCTTATTTGCTCCTTATCAGAAAACTGGAACAAGCCTGACTTTGATGTTGGCGATTTGTCTAGGCAGCTATATGTAAGTACTTCTCAACTATACAGAAAAACCACCGCGGCAACCGGCTTAGCTCCCAATGTGCTGCTCCGGGAGTACCGGCTCAACAAGTCGCTGGGTTTACTCAAAAAAGCAGATGGCAACATTTCTCAAACAGCCTACGATGCCGGTTTTAACAGCCCTTCTTACTTTACCAAATGCTTTCAGAAGAAGTTTGGTTTAAAGCCATTGGAATACCTCAAACTGGAAGGCTAAATTCGGTTGATCTATACAATTCATTGGTTGATTTGTAGCATCCTGGTTGTAAAAAAGCCCATAGCTTTGAGTTATCATCAAACTCAAAACAATTATGAGAACTTTACAGACACTTACGATCATCTTATCATTTTTTTTAAGTACTGCGGCATTTGCCCAGCAACAAGAAAAGCAGGAAACATCAAAATCAACTACTATGAAAACTTATCTTATTGAGCGTGATATACCGGGTGCAGGGTCGCTGAGCCAGGCAGATTTGCAGGGAGCTTCTCAAAAATCCTGTGAGGTACTCAATAAAATGGAGACTGGCATTGAGTGGATCAATAGCTATGTACTTGAAGATAAATTTTACTGTGTGTACAAAGCTCAAAATGAAGACTTAATTAAAGAGCATGCGGAAAAAGGTGGTTTCCCATGTACAAATATCATGGAAATCAAAGCCAATATTGATCCTTCCACTGCAGTGGCGAAGACCAATTAATGTCTCAATGACTTTGTTAAGCAAGTCCAGGCCTTCCGGTCTGGACTTTTTTTGTTTCCCCATAAAAGCTCATGACGAACTTATATTGATATAGAAATTGCAATGAAAATTTATTAAATGCCTGATAATTAGAAATTCATCAATCTTCAATCGGCGGCGATCGCGCCACGATGGTCGTTTGTAATTTTTAAGTATGAAGACTTATTTACATTAAACTAAAAACTGGTTTCAGTCTTCAAGACTGAAATTATGAATGAAGGCAAAGTCTGAGACTTTGCTTCATTTGGTCACTTCAGTTAGAAACTGAAGCGAGTATCTTGCTACAAAGCAATGATTTAAACTAATAGTGTCACCTTACTTAATTTGAAATTAGTATAGGTGAGTTAATTAACATTAGCAAATTTCGGGTGGGTAGCTGCTGTATTGTGTGTTACTTTTGTTTTATTACTGATCCATGAACAAGATGAATACACAGGCAGCAACGAACTTTGACCGCATCACTGAGGCAATCGCTTATATTCAGCAAAACTTTAAGGAGCAGCCTTCCTTAGAAGAAGTTGCTGAGCATGTGCATCTCAGTCCGTATCATTTCCAAAGAATTTTTACCGAATGGGCAGGTGTAAGTCCTAAGAAGTTTTTGCAGTTCATCACGCTGAAACATGCCAAAAAGCTACTCAAGGAACAGCAGTCTTCCCTCTTTGATACTGCCTACGAAAGTGGCTTGTCCGGCTCCGGCCGACTGCATGATCTCTTTGTGCGTATAGAAGGAATGACGCCGGGTGAATTTAAAAATGGAGGAGAAAACTTATCCATCCATTACAGCTATGTGGAAAGTCCATTCGGAAAAATGCTAATTGCTTCTACTTCCAAAGGGGTTTGTCACATTGCGTTTGCAGACGATGAAGGAGCTGCTTTACAAGGGCTTAAAGCAAAATTTCCCGCCGCTGTATACACTCAGCAAATGGATGCGGTTCTGGAAAATATCCGTCTGATCTTCACCCATGACTGGGACAAAATCCATGAAATCAAGTTACACCTGAAAGGTACGGATTTCCAACTCAAAGTTTGGGAAACGCTGCTCAGGATTCCCAGTGGCCAACTGGCTACTTATGGAAGCATCGCCCGTCAGATAGAACGTCCCAAAGCATCACGCGCGGTAGGTACGGCAATAGGTGATAATCCGGTCGCTTATCTGATTCCCTGCCACAGGGTGATACAGTCCAGCGGATTGTTCGGGCAGTATCATTGGGGGAGTGTGCGCAAAGCGGCGATGATTGGCTGGGAAGCAGTAAAGGCAGAACAAATGCTGATTGATGAATAATGAGTAACCATGTGGCTGCATTGTAATATAAGTGATAGAGAGCTCAGAAAAATGATCAGCACAGGAGTTATTCAGTGGGCTGGTAATCATAAACTAAAAATCTTTGGTGAATTGTACTGCAAAAGCGGTAAACGTATGCATAAACAAAACCGTATATTTTTTGGCAGCAGAGAGGAAGCAGTGCGGAATGGGTTCCGACCCTGCGCGCATTGTATGTCATTAGCCTATCAAGCGTGGAAAAATGAATTTATTTAGCCAGAACGAAATCATCAACCATCTGCCTTACGATGGTGAGGTATACTACTATGGAAATATTATCCGACCAGAAGTGGCAGATAATTATTATGAAAAACTGATGCATCGTATTGCATGGAAATATGATGAGGCGGTGATGTTTGGAAAACATATTGTTACCAAACGAAAGGTAGCCTGGTATGGTGATGAGGATTATTCATATACCTACTCCAACGCCACCAAGCAGGCATTAGCATGGACAGAAGAGCTGTTGGAACTCAAACAGTTGGTAGAGAAACATTGTGATACGAACTACAATTCCTGTCTGCTCAACCTGTATCATGATGGAGAAGAGGGTATGGCCTGGCATAGTGACGATGAGAAAGCTTTGGCCAAAGATAGCAGCATTGCTTCCCTGAGCCTGGGCGCGGCAAGAAAGTTTGCTTTCAAACATAAAGAAAGCAGGCAAACGATATCGCTCATACTGGCGCATGGAAGCCTGCTGGAGATGAAAGGTACAACCCAGACTTACTGGTGGCACAGGCTCCCCAAAACAAAAAAGGTAAAGCGTGCCAGGATCAACCTTACCTTTCGCAGGATGGAAGTAGCTTAGTCTGATTGTCAGGAAGCAGCCTCAGGCTCAGTGCTTAAGTATCTTGATTTTTCATACAAATAGCTATATTGGGCGTGAAGACAACACTTTCACACAATACAACAGCCCTTGTTTTATGGAAAAGAGAACATTTCTGAAGACGACCTCCGCTACTGTCATTGGCAGTTTGCTTACTCCTCTCGCCGCCTGCCATTCATCCACAGAGCAGCAAAATCAGGAAGTACTGAGTCAGGAAGCACGCAAAAACTGGGCAGGTAACCTGACCTACAGCACTGATAAGCTGTATGAAGTTCAAAATGTGGAAGAACTACAGCAAACCATCAGGAGCCTGGATAAAATAAAAGCTCTGGGGACTCGTCACTGCTTTAATAACATTGCCGACAGTAAAGCCAATCAGGTTTCACTGCAGCAGCTTAAGCAGATCAGGCTTGACGAAAAAGCGAATACTGTATATGTAGAAGCAGGTGTCAATTACGGTGAGCTTTCTACTTATTTACATGAGAGAGGCTATGCCCTGCACAACCTGGCTTCTTTGCCACATATATCGGTGGCAGGGGCCTGTGCTACCGCTACCCATGGCTCAGGAGTAAACAATGGTAATCTACCTACAGCAGTAAACAGTATAGAGATGATCAAAGCAGATGGTGAACTGCTTAAGCTATCACGTGAGGCAGATGGCGACACATTTCAGGGAGCAATAGTCAATCTGGGGGCTTTGGGTATAGTCACCCAACTTGGACTGGATATTCAGCCTACCTTTGACATGCGGCAGGATATTTACCTCTCTTTGCCAGTAAGCCAGTTGAAAGAAAACTTTGAAGAGATCATGTCATCTGGCTACAGTGTAAGCCTTTTTACCGATTGGCAAAGCGATAAGGTCAACCAGGTATGGATCAAACGCAAAATAGAAAATATGCCTGACGGCCCTGCCGAGCCGGAGTTTTATGAAGCCAGGTTGGCCGATAGGGATGTACACCCTATCATTGAAATTTCGGCAGAAAACTGCACCAGGCAAATGGGCGTAGCTGGTCCCTGGTATGCGCGCATGCCGCATTTCCGTATGAACTTTACGCCTAGTAGTGGAAAAGAGCTGCAGACGGAATTCTTTGTGCCTAAACAACATGCGTTAGAGGCTTTTCTAAGCATACAGGCACTGAAAGATCAGATTGGCCCTATACTGATGATTTCAGAAATACGCACCATCGCTGCCGATACCTATTGGATGAGCCCCTGCTATCGGCAGGAATGTGTAGCATTTCATTTTACCTGGGAGCAGGAAACAGAAAAGCTACAGCAATTGCTCCCTGCACTAGAAGAAAGCTTACAGCCTTATGATGCCCGACCACACTGGGGCAAGGTTTTTCGGATGTCTGCAGCTCGTTTGGCTTCGCTGTATGAAAGAATGCCTGACTTCATCAAGCTGGTGAAGGAGTATGATCCGGAAGGTAAGTTCAGAAACGCCTATCTGGAGCAATATATCTTTGGAAATGTTAAGGCATAAGTTGTACAAATCAAAGCGTAATTGCTTTACTCATACCGCCAGCACTTCAATGGCTGCTTTACTTAATCTGGTTTTAGTTTCGGGCAGAATATATCGGCTCTGATCTATTTGCTGGGGCTGATCACGACGGCAGAAGTAACTGTGTATTGCCCTTCTTGCTTTATCCGTACGGTTGGTAGTACCGCCATGCCAGGTATGGGAATTGAAGATCACTACAGTTCCGGCGGGAGCTTCAATGATAATTTCCTCGGGATGTGTAGCCATCTGATCTTCCAGTTCATCCTGGGGTAATTTACCATTTTTATGGGTTCCGGCTACCAGACGAGTCGCACCATTGGCTGCAGAAAAATCATCCAGAAGCCAGATGGAATTGCAGACTTTATAATCAGCAGGTGCTACAATTTCGTGCCAGTCAACATGCAGTTTCTGCTGACCAAAACCCGGCAGCGCAGCCCGGTAGTTTAGCGATGAAAGCTTCAACTCCCGACCTAAGACATGAGCAACCCCTGCCAGGACCCTGGGGTGCGTATAGAAAATATCAAATATAGGATCTTTGTTGACCAGGTCGGCCAGGCGGTCGGCACCTTCTTCTTTAGGGTGACGTATGTACTTAGACTCAGCCAGTTCAAATCCGGCTCGCTCTCCTTCTTCATCCAACAAACGTTGAATTACCTTCCGTATATCATTTAATTGCTGATCAGACAGGAGTTTTCCTAAAGCGAGGTAACCGTTTTCGTCCAGAAATGCTTTTTCTTCAATAGAAAGGGTGTCTTGTCGTACACCCAGTTGCTGTAAGTAGTCACTCATAATGATAGGTTGTTCAAGTTGTTTACTAGTATATTGCTTTCGGTCAACTTTTACAAGTACATTTTTTTGCAGCCTGCTGCTTTTTTTGTTTGCGATTGATTTGTAAAACATCAATGAACAGAACTACATTTATGTAAAAAAATACTACCTTTTGGCATGACCATACTTATTGGATTTTTTCTGCTGTCAATACTCTTTTCATTTTTATGCTCTGTATGGGAAGCAGTCTTACTTAGTGTGACCCCTTCTTATATCAAAAGAAAAGAGCAAGAGGCTCCCGCCACTGGTAAATTACTGGCTGCACTGAAAGAAGATATTGACAAACCTCTGTCGGCTATACTTACACTCAATACCATAGCTCATACCGTAGGAGCCATCGGGGTAGGAGCGCAGGCAGGCAAGTTATACGGTTCCAGCTATTTTAATGTGTTGGGATTTCAGATGACATATGAGTCACTGATTGCCACCCTCATGACGCTGGCAATCTTATTTCTCTCCGAAATCATTCCCAAAACCTTAGGCGCCAATAACTGGAAGTCGCTGGCTCCTTTGACGGCACGTGCCTTGAGAGTACTGATGTGGATTTTGACTCCCTTCGTATGGCTGAGTAATCAACTTACCAAGATTCTGAAAAAAGATAAGGGCAAAAGTGTGTTCAGCCGACAGGATTTTGCCGCCATGACCGAAGTAGCCAACGAGAGTGGTGCTTTTGACGAAGGAGACTATAAGCTGATCAAGAATGTCTTGCAATTTGACGAGTTGACAGCTGAAGATGTGATGACACCCCGTACTGTCATGGTTATGGCTGAAGAAAATCAGACGCTGATGCACTATTATCAGAACAATCAGCCGATGAACTTTTCCCGTATTCCGTTGTACAATGAGAGTAAAGATACGGTTACAGGCATTTTGCTCAAAGATGACCTCTTATCCAATCTGGTGGATGGCAAGTCGGATGAGTTGTTAAAAAATATCAGCAGAGAGGTGAGCATGATCTGGAACCATACACCGCTCCGTAAAGTATTTGAAACGCTGAATGAAAAAAGGGAACACCTGGCCGTAGTGGTGGATGAATACGGAGGGCTGATGGGATTGGTTACCCTTGAGGATGTGATAGAAACGCTCTTCGGGCTTGAGATTATGGATGAGACCGATTCTATATCCGATTTGCAAAGCTATGCCCGCCAAAAGTGGGAGCAGCGAGCAAAAAAGCTGGGCCTGATTGAATAGGCTATTACAAAAAGCAATGGTATTTGCCAGGGTCCGGCTCAGGCAAATGTTCACTAAAATCATTACATTCAGGAATCAACTTTCAGCCAAAAACGACCTAAGCTATGAAGTATCTTATCTTTTTACTCCTACCTTTTTTTGCCTGTACAACACAGGAAGAAGTTACTCAAGAGAATATCAGCAACACTTCAACAGTGATTAGTAATGTTAATGTGGTAGATGTGCGTGATGGCAGTATTGATGAAGGGCAGTTCGTCGTTGTTGACTCCGGTAAAATCAGCCGTATCCTAGATCAGGCAGCAGAATGGCCTGAAAGTGTAGCGCTGATTGATGGCAGCGGAAAATACCTGATGCCCGGGCTGGCGGAAATGCATGCCCATATTCCTTCTCCACCGCAAAGCCAAGAACTGATTGACCAAACACTGTTTTTATATCTCTCCAATGGGGTGACAACCATCAGGGGAATGTTAGGGCACCCGCTTCATCTGGAGTTAAGAGAACAGGCGAAAAATAACGAAATTCTCAGTCCGAGGATATTTACTTCCAGCCCTTCCTTCAATGGAAATACCGTACAGACCGTAGCGCAGGCGCGTGAGAAAGTAGTAAGCGCTAAAGAAGCCGACTACGATTTCTTGAAGCTTCATCCGGGAATACAACTTGAAGTTTTTAATGAAATCGTGCGTACAGCCCATGAAGTAGATATCCCTTTTGCCGGCCATGTATCGGTAGATGTAGGAATCAGAAGGGCACTGGAAAGCGGCTATGCATCCATAGACCATGTAGATGGTTTTCTAGAAGGATTGGTACCTGAAGATGCCAATGTACAGCCCGATGAAAATGGCTTTTTTGGCTATAACTTTACCATGCTGGCTGATACTTCTACGATAGGTGAACTGGTACAGATGAGTGGTGAAAATGAAGTGTGGGTAGTCCCTACCCAGGCACTGTTTGACCGCTGGTTTTCTCCTGAAGCGGCGGATATGCTGGCAGAGGCTCCTGAGATGAAATACATGCCTAAGTCTACGCTGGAAAACTGGGTGGAAAGAAAAACCGAACTGGTAGGAGGGGCTGAGTATAGCGCTGAACAGTGGGAGTCATTTAATGCTATTCGCCATGAGATGATTCATCAGTTGCACGAAAATGGACAGGGGCTGTTGCTGGGATCCGATGCCCCTCAGGTATTTAATGTACCGGGCTTTTCTATCCATCATGAACTCAATGGTATGCTTCAGTCAGGACTTACTCCGCTGGAAGCAATACAGATTGGTACCATTAACCCGGCAGTATTTTTTGAGATGGAAGGTGAGTTTGGCGAAGTGATAGAAGGAGCCAGTGCTGACCTGATCTTAACCAACGCAAATCCGCTGGAAAGCCTGGAGGCCATTAAAAGTCCCGCAGGGGTGATGGTACGGGGACGCTGGCTCAGCCGTGATGACATAAATATAAGATTGGAAGAGATCGCCCAAAAAAATCAGAGCCTTTGAGCGAAACAGTATTATTGGTCCTTTTCTAACAGTTGGCCATCTTCACTTAAATCTTGCTTAATGATTGCCGGCTTACCTTTATAGTAGACGATACTTCCATCATTTACATTAGCATCCAGAATGTTGGTAGAATAAACCCAGGCGTAAGCATCATTTCTAGTAGTAATGGTGACTTGTTCAGACGCTATAGGTTCAATGAACAGAATTGTAGCATCGGGAAAATCTATATTGAATTGGGAATCATCGTTCATGACCAAGTTAAAGCGCTCGCTAAAACCTTGAATATTACTACGGGTACTGTTACGTAAAAAAGCGTAAACTTCCCTACTTTGGATATTTGCGATTTCAAGGGTAGCAGCATCACGCAAGCCGAAGTATACGGAGTCATACGTAAAATTTTGTTCAACTTTTACCTTAGCAGAATTTCTACCGAACAAAGTGAGTTCATTACTGCGACTACTAAAATTGTCAGGAAAATAAGTGATGCTGTTTTCCCGGCAGATGATCTGTATTAGTTCCGGTACCCAAATATCAGCTACCACATCATTGACTAAAGTCGGATTGGGATTATAAATACTTAACTCCTCATCTACTACCGTCATTTCAACGCTATCCAATAGACCTAAGCCAGTGAGTTCTACTTTCTGCTCACCAGCATGAATATTCACAATGATATTCTGTGCTACATTTATTTTGTTAAAATCAGGAAGGTCTAACTGAAGCACCGGACGCTCCTCATCCTCAGTACAGGAAGAGAAAGTCATCAGTAGAAATAACAAACCTACACAAGTCAGTTTAAAAAATTTATAATTCATTGTAACGCTTTTATATATATCTAGGGAGGTGATTATTTTGTTTTTTCGCTGGCCCTTAAAATCTTCTTATCCTAAGCTATTTATCAATCAACAGTTACAATAGCCGAAAAGTCATTCTTCCAAATGTTCGCCAGTATTGGTTGAAGTAAGCTAATATCGAATCTGAAAGAGCTTATCTCAATACTCTGATTTATGCATGAGTTTCTCATATATTACACAAGTAGCAGACACTTAATAAAGGATAAATAACTTTTCTTCATCCTATTAATTTTGGCCGGTCATATTTTATTTCCCATAACTTATTGATGATGATAAAAAGAAACTGGCTGGGCTATTATGCATTGGTACTTGCATGCTTGCTGGCATCCTGCAAAGAAGAAATACAGGATACTGTAGCACCTAATATTAGCATTATGTCGCCTACTACAGATACAAAGCTCTGGCTGGATGTGTCGGTAAAGGCTGAAGTAACTGATGATCAGAAGGTGGCGAGCGTAGAGTTTTATCTGGATGATGAACTATTAGGTGAAGATACAGAAGCTCCTTACGAATTAAGCTTTAACAGCAAGCAGTATGAAGATGGTAAATATGCACTCAAAGCCCTTGCCTATGATGGGAGAGGAAATCAAACTGAAGCCAGGCAGGAGATAGAGATTTTCAATGCTTTATTGAAGGTAGAGGTTGAAGAAAGCTATCTGAAAAATGGTGAAGAAGAATGGGTGGTTGTTGGAAAAACGAATGGAGAGCTAATAGAGTCTTTTATGTTGGAAAATGGTAAAGTTTATCGGGTAGACAGACCTGAAGATTTCTTAGATGAAGAAATCAACATTATGCGTGTGAATAGAAATGAATTTGATGATAGTAATGAATCAATACATATCTGGCAACATCAATATTTGAAACCTCAAAACTGGACTCTTAAAGGCTCTATGTACAATGATGATAGCATTGGTTCAGCAAAGATAAATTATTACTTAGAACAGAACGAAAGTTCAAATATTTCAACTTATAACGTTTCAAGGAGAAACTGGGGAAGCGTCTATTATGAAAATGGTATTACCGAACATAATGCTATGTTAAAAATTGCTGAAGTGCCAGCAAGAGCTTTTACATATATATTTAACAGAACTAATAACGAACCTCCAAGGTATAATTGGATTACTTCAATAGAGTTGGATAAAGAATATAACCTTACAGAAGAAGACTTCACACCTATGCAATTATGGCAAAACATATCACTTCCATTAAATGAAGTTGTTATCCTTAATATAAGAGGCAAGTATAATAATAGTGAGGTATATGATGTATACTGGCGTTCTTTTTCAGGAAATGTTTCTTCCATCTCAGCTTATGTACCAAATGACCTATTTGAAGAATATAAATATGGAATTACTATCAAAAATGGACCCGTTCTTTATTATAAAACTTCGAGTGACAAGCCTGATAATCTATATGAAATACCTCAGGTTGGGTTTGAAATCGACGATAATAGTATAGAGTCCTTTTCTGCGTTAGTGGACTACGAAGCTGATTTTGTTAGTAATCTATGGAGATATAGGTATCGCACTGATACTGAATTGAGAAATGTGTATTGGTATATTGATTCTGATGTTAAAGAAGGAAATATAGAGGTTCAGCAAATGAATATTCCTGCTGAAATCTATGAAAGATATTCTTTGATAAGAGATTCTAAAAATAATCTATCACATGAACAAATACAGTTCTTTAATTATGATGGAGTAAGTTCATTAAATGGCTTCATTGAAAAAGCTTATGATGCCAAATATGAATTTAATGAGTTTGAGTTTATATTAGTTGATTCAGAACATCCAGAAGCTAAAACTAAAGAAAACAAACATATACAGAACCCTCATGATATAATTATGAGAAGATTTTTTAATATGAAATAATAAGCTATTTCAAATAACAAAGCCGACTGTCAAGTCGGCTTTATGTTTTTGCGATAGAACCCTTTTCACTAAGCACTGGTAAAGCGCTTGGTCTTTTTCATATACTTGATCGTAGCGTAGGTAAGCGTAATGAAAATAATCACGCCAATCAAAACAGGCAAAGCCCTATCAAATTCTACGGAAGTCTCATGCTCGTACACTTGCTTGAGGATCAGTAACGTGCAGCCCAATAACCAGATATAGGAAGTATTGTATTCCTTAAGGATTACCCGCTTCCACCGAAAAGTCATACTGTTCAGGGTGGTGCCTAGTCCTTTGAGCCTGGGTAACCAGCGTCCGGTGCTGGCTTTATAAGCTTCAAACTCAGCACCGAACTTATTGTGCAGAAAATTCTCTTCCGCCATGATGATCGCCTGATACACAAAGATAAAGAAAGGGCCACCGATCAGCAGAAAGTACAAACTGTTTGCCAGTATGCCGGTACCAATCAGCATCAGCACATTTCCTACATACATGGGGTTGCGGCAGTGGGCAAAGATGCCGTCAGTGACCAGCTTCTCAGCATATACCTGTCGGTTTTTACCGCCCCGGATAATGTACACCAAGCCTATGGTCGTCCAGCGTATGCTCTGGCCGATAAGTGCTATGATTCCCCCTGAAATTATGGCCGTTACATAATGCTCAAAAATGGGGGGAGAAGGGAGAAAGAGTGCCAGATAAAATACCGGGAACATGAAGTTCCGGTAATGAAAAAAGAAGTTACCTATTTTAACCATTATTTTACAGCTACGAGTCCACAGAAGTTATACCATTTAAAAAACACCTCAAAGTACCGGAATTTATTATTGAGCAACATTTCCCGGTTTTCCATGAGCTTATAGGGGATCAGCACGTTCTCCAGCGCCTCACGCTTCTGGGAGATTTCCATCTCGCTGTAGTTGTTTCTGCGCTTGTAGTTGTAGTAATAGTTGATAAACAAGCGGTTAAAAATGGAGTCTTCTCCCAAAACTTTCTCTACAAGAATCAAGGCACCATTGGGATTCATTTGCTCATAAATTTCAGCAATCAATTTATCACGATAAAGCGGGCGCACAAACTGTAAGGTAAGACAGAGTACCACAACCGAAGCATTATCAAGTTTGATTCCCTGATGTAAGTTGGTATTTCTTAATTCATAGGGACGGGTGAAATTTGCTTTTTTTAGCTTTTCGTCGCATTTGTTAAGCATGTCATCCGACTCATCTATGCCGACAAACTTGATACTGTCGTCCAGCATACTGTTCATACCTATCATGGTAGTACCTGTGGAGCAGCCCAGATCGTACACTACCGAGCCTGGAGTAGCAAAGTCAGAAGCGATCTCAGCGACCATTCGTTGCATTTCTCCATAGAAAGGCACGGAGCGACTGACCATGTCGTCAAATACAGTAGCTACCTTTTTGCTGAATTTGAAGTCTTCTACCCGGTTGCTTGGCTCTTTGAATACTTCATCTTTGTTTACCCCCTCATCAGAGGGTGAATGTTTTTCTTTAGACTGTTGTTTTGAATCAGTCTTCAAATCCTTCATAATCAGTAAATTAAATAAAAGAAGGGACCCTAATCATATTTTTCCGAAAGTTAAAAAGTTCAGCGAGCTAAAACAATTAATGTTTCAATAATGCATAAAATACAGAATGTTGTTGTTGCGCTTACGCAAGCTGCTCTTATTAATAGCGCCAACTGCTAAGATCCGCCCCCTCAGGTGCAGACTCTTCAATACGTTTCAGAATTTTGGGAACGTACATGGTGTTATAACGAAGCCTTGAAATAGCATTGGGTAATTCCGGATCACCATTCCAGCAGTGCTCTGCGCCATCACCATAGGCCACTTCACCATCATAGTAAGGGTCTTCAGTATTCTCCAGAAAATCTTCCATCAGCATCACGGCATTGTTGAGATAGTAGTTATCCATATCGCCACAGTAGATATGGATTTTTCCCTGAAGCTCAGGGCCAAGCTTGTCCCAGTCACGTTCCAGTATATGTCGCAGGTCATAATTTTCTTTCCAGTATTCCGCTACGCTATGGTCTATTGTTCCACTACGCTTGTCCCAGATGGGTTTAGGGTAACCATCAGCGCCGCTAGGAGAATATACAGCCTGCCAGATATCCCACTGCTGGCCGGAGCGACTCTTGGTTCCCAGAGCCAGTTCTTTGTGGTTCATGTCCTCGAGCGTAGCACTCACATGCCCCAGATAGTCACGGTGCCCGGGACGAAGGGTATTTTTATATTTGCTGGGCAGGTAATAGGCATTTGAATCCTGATAAATATCCACAACGGTGTAAGCCCGGAAATCAATGGGGTCCGGACAGGCGGCAAAGCAGGCATTATATTCCTCCGGATACATCACTTGGGCGGCCAGGGCTTCCCAGCCACCGGTTGACCCTCCATAAAGAAAACGTGCCCAGCCTTCGCCTATGCCACGAAACTGTTGCTCAATATAAGGAATAAGCTCATAGGTAATGGCATCTCCATAAGGCCCAAGGTTAGCAGAGTTTACCGCATAACTGTCATCATAGTAAGGGTTTTGATGCTGTATCTCTATGATGATCATGCGGGGAAAATCCGGTCCGGTCCAGGTTTTGTAGAATTCATAAGCTTCCTGCTGCTGAATTTTATTATATCCTTCCATGTCAAATCGCTCACTGTAATCCGGCTCCAGGTTCGGGTCAGGTGCTTCAGTCCGAAAGCCACCGAAAGTATAGGGGAAATGACCATGAAAAACTGCTAGGGGATAACGAGCGTTTGGATGCTCATCAAACCCTTCCGGCAGGAGGACATGGGCTCCCAGATACATAGGCCGACCCCAGAACTCTGATAGCAATTCACTCTGTATTTTGATATGCTTGATATATTCAGTGTCTTCAGGCTCTTCTATGGGAGGAATTTCATTGTCAAGACTGATGTGGATCGTTTCTTTTGCTGCAGGGTCAATATAAACTTTTTGCGGAGTGCTGTAAAAGTTGCCGGGAGAACGGTTCCATTGCTGTCCCTCCCCCTGATCCATCGGCAGCTTAACGGTGTGGCCATTGGAAAGATTAAATGTTTCGTACTTATGCAGCAGTGCTTGTACGTAATACTCTCCCGCAGGGATCCTGCTGAGTGATTCTAACGGATAGCCAAAGACTGTATCTGAAATGATTGCTTCATCACCTGCCTTCAAGGCGTTCACATCTATTCCATACACCAATTTTGTATCTGGCCCGTCACTGATCTGAAAACGAGGTTCATCTTCATTATTGTCTGAGATGAGTAGCAACATTCTGCCATCCAGTGCCTCCTCACTCAAGGATTCAGGGAAGGTGATGGCAAACTGTAAACTATCTTCACCGCATGATGTGAGCAGATAAAGTGGGGTGAGTACCGACAAAAGCAATTTCAGGGTTCTAGTACAATTCATGAAACTAAGGGTATCTTATGGGTTTGATGAAATCAGATGATAATGTATTTGCTATATTATCCTATGAAAGTTTTGAACGTTCTAATATAAGATGAAATTACTTTCGCTCAACTTTCAAATTATCTAAATCAAAAATTTAATGCAGTGGCCCTAAAAGATTACTTAAGTCAGTTAAGCCAGAACCTGCACATGAATGACTCCTTTAAAGACCTGGGTTTAGGCAACAGTAGCTTTGAATACGGTCAGCGCCTGATCAATAAAAACGGGAGTTTTAATGTAAAGAAGAAAGGAAGGCCATGGCTTCGTCCTTATGATGCGTATAATGCACTCATCTCCATGTCCTGGATCAGGTTTCTGTGTCTGGTAAGTGCCTCTTATTTTGTGGTTAACCTTATCTTCGCATTTATCTATGTAGCCGTTGGTATTGACCAATTGTCAGTGAGTGAAGGCGCTTTTATGGGTAATCTGTATGAGGCTTTTTTCTTTAGCTCTCAGACCATAACCACAGTAGGCTATGGAAGAGTTAACCCTGTAAGTTTTTGGGCAGGAGTAGTCTCCTCAGTAGAATCTTTACTAGGTTTGATGGGCTTTGCACTTATTACCGGATTGATATACGGCCGCTTTTCCCGTCCGCATGCCAGAATTCTTTATAGCGAAAATGCGATTATCGCCCCTTATCGTGATATCAATGCTTTTATGTTTCGTATCGCTAACAAAAGAAGCAGTGAGCTGATAGAGGTACAGGTAAAAGTAGTGTATACCTATTTTGACCATCAGCAGAAGAAAAGAGTATATGAGAACCTTAAGCTTGAGCGTAACAAAGTAGATTTCCTGGCCATGAGCTGGACTATCGTGCACCCACTGGATGAAGATAGCCCCTTGTTTAAAGTTACCAAAGAGACGTTTGAGCAGCAAAATGGGGAGTTTCTGGTACTGATCAAGGGCTTTGATGACTCTTTTAGTCAGGAAGTGTATGCCCGTAGTTCTTATAAAAATGACGAAATAGTGTGGGGGCGTAAATTTAAAATGGCATATGGCAGCCACAAGAAGGGTATGGTGGCGCTGTGGATGAATTTAATACATGATTCAGAAGAAGTGCCTTTAAATTAATATTGGTAAGCAGATGTAGGTCAGGCACTTTTTTTCATAAATGTAATTGGCACAAACTCATCGGTGGGCATTCCTATGTAGTAGAGCTGCCAGTCTTTATCATACTTAGAGAGTATTTCTCTGATACATTCAGCACGGTTTTGCTGTGCTTTGCAGTCCTTCCAGAAAAAAACTTCTACCCGGAAATTCTGTTTCTTCAACTCTCCGTTGACCCGGATGTCAACTTCAATATCCTGATTGCCGGATAAGGGAGGAATTGGTATAGCTATAGATCCCATATGATTATTATTTGGTGAAAATGTTGGTCTATTAACTAAAAATACGATTTTCAGTTTTAACTTTTAATACAAAATAAAGGGTTTTTTGAAAGAAAATGCCTGAAACAGCAAAATTGTACACTTCCGTTCGCTGTACGCCTCAAACTAGCAGTATGCTTATGCAAAAAGGTATGTTTTTCTTATATTGATCACAGCTAAACGATGAATATATGTCCCGATTAATCTTAAAAATAATTGCTACCCTCGCTGGATTAGGCATACTGCTTTACATAATGGGTAGGAACATCAAGGTGTGGGAGTTGGAAGTGGTGGAAGCGCAAACCCCAACTTCTCCTGAGCCCCCCCCCAAAGCCCAGAAGAAGAAAAAAAACAAAACAAAAGCGGCTGCTGGAGATGATCTCAAAAAAATCAAAGGAGTAGGGCCGGTTTTAGAACGGAAATTAAAAGCAATTGGCCTGACTACCTATGAGCATATTGCAGAGCTGACCAGGCAGGATATTGAAAAAATAGAAGAAAAGCTTAACGGTTTTTCAGGTCGGATTGAAAGAGATCATTGGATTGAGCAGGCAAAACAACTCAATAAAAAAGATACCTGATAAGGATTGAATTATTGGTGATTACTATATCCTAGCATGAGAATTTTATTAATGCTCATCTTAGCAGGCTGGATCAGCTTATGGACGTACTATTATGTCTGCTGGCATCAGGGGCACTGTGGAGATGAAAGTGCCTCAGACCTTGCCTTAAGAACAGAGACAGTTTCGCAGCTGATATTTGCGGGTGAAGACCTGGAAGTAGGGGCGGAAGAAAATATCAAATTCGCTCGTTCTCAGGCTATTCCAATTATACCTAATACTGCTGATACGGCGCTCAGTACCCTAAAAAATTACCTGAATGAACATGAGGATGAGGGCTTGCTCATTATCGGTTTGTACGATGATACTGAAACCAATAACTCTTTGCTTCCCAATCTGGGAATGGCCAGAGCGGAAGCATTTAAAACCTGGCTGAATGATTTTGGCATTGATCGTCAGCAATTATTTGTAAATGCCCAGGAAAATATCAATCTGAATTTTCAAAGAGACACTTTAATGGATGGGCTCTTATTTGAAATCACAGATGATTTTCCCGAAGAAAACAAACTGGAAGAAGAGGAAGTCGCCGCGCTGGAAGAAATGTTGAAGAACACTTCCCAAAATCTTTATTTTGAAACCGGTGAAACATCTCTGCAAGTGAATGATGAAGTACGGCAGTATATCAGTCAGCTCAAACTATACCTAAGTCATCAAAAGGAGGCAACAGTCGCACTGATAGGTCATACGGATAATGTCGGAGATGCTCAGCGCAACCTGGATTATGGGCTGGACAGGGCGGAGTTTACCAGAGACATCCTGACAAGGGCGGGCATAGCCAGAGTACAGATTGTGACTGATACCCGGGGTGAGTCTGAACCTATCGCCGGTAATGATACTGAAGCAGGAAGAAGTCAAAACCGCCGTGTAGAAATTAAACTTAACTAACGCCTAAAACCATGATTTTAGATTTATTTCTTGCGCTTGTTGCCCTGGGTGGCTGTGCATTCTTAGGCTATCTGATCGGAAAAAAGACGGTTACCAATGCCTACGAGTCCACACTTAATGAACAAGAGCGGGCATTGGAAGAAACCCGGCAGGAACAGGCCGGCATTACCGCCCAGCTTAGCCGTTGTACCCGAAGGCGAGCGGAAGCGGAGAGGAAACTGGCTGATTTGCAAGCCAGACTTGAAAGTTTTGAAACCAAGGCTACGCCTGAGCCGCTGCCTTCACCGCCACCTAAGGCTAATGGAAATAATGCTGCTAAGCAAACAAGCCAGGCAGAAGTACTGGACCGCATTAAAGCTAAATCCTCAGACATCAACTTCAATAGAATAGGCCGTTCTGACAAACATGAAAAAGATGATTTGAAACTTATCAAAGGCGTGGGACCATTCATAGAAAAGAAACTCAATGCCCTGGGTATTTATACTTTTGAACAGATCTCAAGGTTCAATCAGGATGATGAGACCAAGGTCAATGAAGCTATTGAATTTTTCCCGGGTCGTATCAAAAGAGATGGATGGGTGATGCAAGCCAAAGTA
This sequence comes from Catalinimonas alkaloidigena, assembly GCF_029504655.1. Taxonomy (NCBI): domain Bacteria; kingdom Pseudomonadati; phylum Bacteroidota; class Cytophagia; order Cytophagales; family Catalimonadaceae; genus Catalinimonas; species Catalinimonas alkaloidigena. The sequence continues at coordinate 3,976,071 of NZ_JAQFIL010000001.1, read as the reverse complement.
TTAAAAGATGGACAGGCTCAACTATAAATCATTGTTATGGGAGAAGAAAATCATTATCAAGGTGTATTAATTTAGCCTTCAGTGATCATAATTCCATTTTATCTACTGCAACCTCATTAGGGTTATATCTTCAAGGCTGGAACTTTGTTTGCTTTTTAGCATCAACCTCAAACCTTCGTTACGAAGAAGTAGCGTGTCCCGAAAATACTTCCCGTTTTTTTCTACAAAATAAGCTGTTACTCGCTGATTTCCAGTAAGTTCCCAGCTCCCTTTTTGTTTGATATCAGGACGGGCGTCCATAAAGTCAATTGTTAATTCTGCCCTATGGTCTTCAAAAAGGTTTAATTTAAGGCTTATGCCTAAATCATTTACCTGAGTAGAATCTGAATTCAATGTTTTAGAAAATGCTTCATATTCATAGAGTTGGGAAGGAGAGGTTACAGTAGTTTCATAATTTCCACTAATTTTTTCTGAAGAATCTCCACAAGAGACCAGTAAAAGTATTAATGAAAAATATAACAAACGTTTAGGAGTAAAAACAGTTAATACATTCAATAATTGAAATAAAATGTTTTTTGCGTAATAATTTGTTTGAAGGCGGATTATCGTCACTATTTTTCCAACTATGTATTTACTGAACCCGGAGCTAAAAACCATAAAAAAGAACTATAAAGGAAACCTCTTTCAAAATAAAATGTTTGAAAGCGCTGATTATGCGTCGGAGGTAATTCCTTTCAAAAAAATCCTGAAGTGGCAGTTCAGCCCTAATCCTCAAAAAACCGAGAAGAAAGATGATAATTTTCGACTCAGAGTAAACCGCAATACTTCTTTTATAACCAGTGATGAGGATATGATCGTATGGTTGGGCCATGCCTCTTTTTTTATCCGCATCAATGGCGTGAGCTTTTTTACTGATCCCTGTCTCAAAGACCTTCCGATTATAAAGCGACAGGTAGGCCTGCCCTGTTCAATTTACGATCTGATCGGTATAAACTACCTGCTGATCTCTCACGGACACCGGGATCATTTTGATAAAACATCAGTAAATCAGCTGCTGGATCAAAACCCTAAAATGAAGTTGCTCTTACCACTAAAAATCAGCGATCTTTTGGGCAAAAAGAAAAAAAATGTCAGTTTCCAGGAAGCAGCATGGTGGCAGCAGTATACATTGAATGAAGATGTAGCTGTGTATTTTTTACCTGCCAAGCATTGGAACCGTCGGTACCTAAAGGACTTCAACCGGCAATTGTGGGGAAGCTTTCTGATCAAAACTAAGAACAAGAGTATCTACTTCGGAGCAGATTCTGCCTATGCCGATCATTTCAAGGAGATCAGCGATATTTTAGGTAGTCCGGATATTTGTATGTTACCGGTAGGCGCCTATAAGCCCTCTTATATTATGAAAGCCGCCCATATGCATCCCGGTGAAGCAGTGCATGCTTTCAATGATTTGGGGGGTAAAGTAATGATTCCTATGCACTACGGTACGTATGACCTTTCAGATGAGCCTTTGGGGGAGCCTGTCAATATTTTAAAAGACCTAGAAAAGCGAGGAAGTATTCATGGTGAGCTTAAGTTTATGGACGTAGGTGAAAAATACATGCTTACGCATGAAGTGCAAGTAGCTGGCAACAAATAAAAAGGGAAAAACTCTGACAAAAGCCAGCACTACGACTGTTGTACCTCACTGCACCACTTATACCTGCCTGAGCTACGGATACTCAGGCTAAGGGGTACGCTTTCTTCAAGTTTGCCTGCTTAACTTTCTGGATCCCAATAATTCTTGATTTGGATATAATACAAAAAGCTGAGAAAGTTCCCAGCTCTTTGTGACCGTCCATTATGAAAATCAAATCTACAGCGGTAAATGTACGATAGTAGTATGTTCTTAATATTAACCCAATGTTAAGTTATCTTGAAGACTAGTGCCTACTGCTATAACCTCTGATGAGAAAATCCTGTAGCTTACTGAGTTTGTCAGTATTGATCAGATCAGCCTCAGCCTGCATCAGTATTTTCCAGGTGTTTTCATTTTCAGGAGAAGCCCAGAGCCTTACTTTTTTATCTTCGGCATGGACTTTGGCAGTAAGCGCACTTAGTTTTTCCATCTCCTGCTTCGGTATAGCTCCTTCGCCATCCCAATCTACTACTGCCCTGAAATGTTGGCTGACAAATGGCATAAGGGAGCTTGGATAATCTTTGCCGAGATCTTCCGGCCTTCCGTCAATAGCAACCAGGCTTTTACTTTGCTTTTCCACGCTTGTAATGGGGCGATTGCCCGAGAGGAAGATAGTTACCGCCCCTTTATGGACCTCTCCATTTTCAGAGTAAGTAAGCATGGAGGTGTACGCAGCCAGTTGTTCACGGAGTACTGCATAAGTAGGTTCAGCTTCAGTTTTGATATCAATCATCAGGTAAAAATCACCTTCATAATCTGGGTAAACCTTGCCTCTGTGGTTATGTACGATCCGTTGTAATGGATCTAGGTACAATGCTTTGAATGTAGGCAAAGCGTGCTTTCCCTCAGGCATATCATGTCCCACATACAGCTCACCATCAATGAGCAATACATCAGCTTCAACGCTGGTAAATCCGTGGGCAAGCGCATCCAGTAAAGGGCGTTCATGATTGTAGTCATTGTGGGCGTGGGCGTGAGGTAAAGGGATCACCTGCGCTTGTAGACTGTTGATAATCAGCAAGCTAAATAATACGGCAAATAATTTTTTCATAAGTAGAAATGATGTGCACTTTAATGTAATGAATTGCTGACATGGTTAAACTAAAAAGGAACCTCATCAAAACCTGACGAGATCCCTCTATATCAGCTTATCTACCAGATCAGGCTGGTTTTTTCCAGGGACCGGTGATTGCCAGGGTGATTCCTGCCCCCTGTATATTCACAAAATACGTATCTCCGGAAGGAGAAAATACACCTCCGGCAAATTCTGTACGGTAGCCTACATTTTCAGCCAGCTTATAGATTTCTCCCTGCTGGGTTACGCCAACGACAAAAGGCTCAGGGTGATCTTCACAGAGGATAATATCCCCCCAGGGTGCGATCGTTAGGTTGTCACAGTTCTTTAAAATATCCTGATCGTTGGGTTCCAGAAAAAGCTCTACAGTGCCGGGAGCTTCTTTCTCACGCTCTGTTCCTTCGTATGTACTGGGCACATAACGGAAAACCTGCCCACTGCCTATCTCTCCACCATTGGTACAGGCAAAATAAAGTTCGTCATCGCCAAACCACATACCTTCACCGCGGGCAAATCTCGCTGCCCCACTTTCAAAACCTCTGAGTCGCAAATCATCTTCAGGAGCTTCCACATTGTCAATGTCCAGCCACTCTACCTCCATTTTTTCGTTTTTTGGCATTTTAGGAGTTTCCAGATCTTTCCAGTTGCGTGTGTCAAAGCTTTTTTGTCCTTTGATGGCGAGCACCTGTAGCGTACCTCCTTTGTGCAGTTTTTCTTTTTTGTTGGGCAGGAAGCGATAAATTAATCCATCCCCACGGTCTTCAGTCTGGTAGACGATACTGGTACGGGGGTCAACGCATACTGCTTCATGGTTAAAGCGCCCCATTTCTTTTAAAGGAAGCGGGTCAGCGAGATTGATTTTTTCAGAGGCAGGAACTTCAAAGTTATAACCGTGGTCTTTTTCCAGCCCCTCTCCGGCACGGCTGGTATTTTCTTCGCAGCTGATCCAGCTTCTCCAGGGCGTCATGCCACCGGCACAGTTACGGACTGTACCGGCCAGACTGAGGTAAGAAGTTTCTACTTCTCCCGTTTTCTCGTTAAAAATGAGAGTGGAAGTACCTCCGGTTCCCGGTTGTTTCCCTTCTCCATAATCATACACTTGTTCGGGCTTCAGTTTACCTAAAAGTTCCAGATTCTTGCCATACGGACCATTCTCGTGTCCCGGATTAGTTTCATGATTACGGATCAGAATGACTCTGTCATTTTTACCTTTAAATGTTGCCATTCCATCAGGGTAATCTGGGCCAAAGAAGCCGTCAGTCATTTTATCTCCCTGACGAAAAATTACCTTATAAGAAAAGCCTTTGGGTAAATTAAGAATTCCCTGAGGATCAGCTAACAATGCGCCATAGCCCGCATTATTAGCCGCAGGTGTCAGAAAAGATTTTCCGTTGACATACTGTGTAAGCCCCAGAAATCCCAGGCTTACCAGTCCGGCAGATTTGATGAAAGAACGTCTATTTTGGATATTGCTTTGCATGTTGAAGATTAGGTTGATGAAAACTCAAAATTACATTAAATAGTAACTAGTTCAGGCAGGGGAGTTTAAGAAATTGTTAACATGAGATTAAGTTTGCTTGAGTTGGTGAACAAATTGATCATTAGGGTTGCTCGTCACATCACTTTAGTAAACGGGAAACCCACTAAAACTAAAAATACTAAATTGCAGACTATGGACAAAAACAAATGTATTCAGACTATCTGGGATTATCACCTTATGCATCATCAACTGGAAAAGGCAGACTGTATCCTCACGCTGGGAAGCCATGATTTACGTGTAGCAGCGCATGCGGCTGATCTCTATCTGGAAGGCTGGGCAGATCATCTTATCTTTTCCGGAGGACTAGGCCGGCTTACAGAAGGCATGTGGGAACGAGCGGAAGCTGAGGTTTTCGCTGATGTCGCTATTGAAAAAGGAGTGCCCAAAGAAAGGATATATCTGGAAAATAAGTCTACCAATACAGGAGAAAACCTTCGTTTAACTGAGTCGCTGATCAAGGCGGAAGGGCTGGATCTTCAGGATTTTATCGTGGTTCAAAAGCCCTATATGGAAAGAAGAGCTTTTGCTACTTTTAAAAAGCATTTTCCTGATAAAAAATGCCTGATCTCTTCACCTCCTTTAGATTATCATAATTACTGTATCGCCAGTGATCCGGAAATTAATCATGAAAGAGTCATTCACCTCATTGTAGGGGATCTGCAGCGAATCAAAATTTATGCAGAAAAAGGTTTTCAGATTTCTCAGGAAGTTCCCCAGGAGGTTTGGGAAGCTTATCAAAGGTTAGTAGATGAAGGATATACTGAGCATCTTATTGCCAGATAAGGATATTTTAGCCATATTCAGAGAATTATCAACCGAACCAACAATTATGCTATCATTTATTATCAAATGGATACTTTCGGCGGTGGCTGTGTTAATCGCTGCCTATATACTGCCTGGAGTGGAAGTAGAGAGCTTTTGGGCAGCGCTGCTCGTCGCAGTTATTTTGTCCCTTTTTAATGCGGTATTGCGCCCCATCTTAGTAATTCTAACGATTCCAGTGACTGTGCTGACCCTGGGGTTATTCCTTTTGGTCATCAATGCGGTGATCGTACTCCTGACCGATGCGATGGTAGGCGACTTTTATGTATCCGGCTTCTGGTGGGCACTGATCTTTAGCCTCGTGATCTCAGTTCTAGGCGCTATTTTTGATAATATCGCAGAGAGTATTGGTTAAATGTAATCAACACAATTCTTCAATTGAAATTGTAATAACCTCTTAATCAGAATATTAAGAGGTTATTAACTCTTATCTTAAGCTTAAGGCAATATTTTAACCTTCATATTCCGGAACCAGATAGGTGCTCCGGCATGCTTACCTTGCAAGCCGATTCTACCGTGTGTAGGTAGTTCTGAAAAGGGAGTGCTCAGCCAGGATGGTATTTCTGATCCGTCCGGATTGGTTGTAGCAGACGTCCATTTGCTCATATCCATCTCACTTACCATTTCTCCGTTAAGCATCACCCAGATCATCTGGTCTTTGCAGGTAATGGTATATTTGTTCCATTTGCCCGGCTTTTTTACTTTGCTACGCTTAGGGGCCAGATGTCCAAAAACAGCTCCTGCCTGCCAGGTGGGGTCTGCATTGGCCCATTGCTCAGCATAATCATCAGCAATCTGGATTTCAACGGAATTGGGTATCCAGTTATCAATATCACTGGCATACACAATCACACCGCTATTGGTACCTTCTGCTGTTTTAAACTCAAGATTAATGATAAAATTATCATACTCTTCCTCTGTCCAGATGGCCTGGTCTTCGGTGGCAGTTAGTACTCCATCTTCAAATGACCATACGCCCTCAGGATAGATAGCGTCGGATAAGTCAGGCTGAAAAAGCAGTTTCCAATCATCACCTTTTGTTTTTGGATGATGCTTAGGGGGTACCTGGGCAAATGATTGAAATGTAAAAAAAAGGAGTGTTGTCAATGTAAATAGAAATCTCAGCATAGTAGTTAAAAAGTAATTTTAAAAATTCTTTAAACATACAGATGAGGTATAAAAAAGCCAAATGAAATACTCAGAAGCTACCAAAGTGCTTAAGCTCATTTCATTTGGCGATTAACTGACCGGCAAAAGACTGAAAGATAATTTTATCGTCACTGATTATAAATGTGTCCGAAGCAAAGGGTATGTTTAGACTTTCAGATTCTCCGGACCACATGAGAAGCATGTATTTATCTTTGATGAGTTTATTGAGAATGTTTAAAGTTGAGCCGGGAGGGAAGGCCCTCAGTAAATTACTAAACTCTTCCTGAATTGCCATAAGACCTTTGAATAAACCATTGGGAGTTATAAATACCGACTCTTCTGAGTAGTCCTGCATGAGTTGATCTATGTCTCCACTTCCCAGTGCCTGTAAGTGATTCGTTAAAATTTCTTCTGCTTTTTTCATTGTAAATATCGCTTGAGCATTTAAAATTTCTCTAAGTCAAATGTTAGCTTTACAGTGGGTGGACCGAAATAAATTTGTGAGCGGATGCGCTCCCTTAATTTGCCGCCCTATATTTCTTAGGACTAAGTGCGAATTTATTACTGTCCAGAAAAATAAAAGAACTGATCACTGCTCTTGCGAGCAGAATAGCACAAAATTTATTTTAATAAGGTAGTTCCATTGGCATGCGAATTTACTTTTTGAAATATATCTTCAAAGCTTAGTATTTTGTTTCCTTCCGCGTCCTTACCAAATCCACTGATATACAGCTTATCGTCTTCTACACGCTGGATAAATTCATACTTTTCCTCAGGGTTCACAGAGAAGGATGCATACTCAAGCTGAGGGTAAAGTTTAGTAATTTCAGATGTATGCTTACCGCCATATCCGGGAGCGAAATCTTCAAGGTTCACTTCCTCGCTTACATTTTCCAAAGTATAACGCCCTCCCATAGCATTTTCAAACTCATTGTTTCTATGACTTATCCTCATCCAGTGAGTAGAGGTAATAATTTGAAAGCGCGTAGCAATGGCATTGGTATGTGATTCCTGTGTTCCATCAGCCAGGGTGTAAGATGATGAAAGTTGATCCCAAACTCCTACCGAAGGGTTTTCTACGTATTGTTCAGTTGAGTTTACCCGCTGAAATACCAGCTCTTTCAATATGACTTTGCTGCCATCAGCCAGCGTAATAGTGCCTCTTTGAATGAATTGATCACCATCAACCTGCCAGCTAAAGTTGGTTTTGAAGTGATTATATTCCTCAGCTGAGCTATAGATAGGACTTTCAATATAGCGGTCACCCTCCACGTTTACAGTTCCTGCTATACTTCCCTTGAAAATGAGCGAGTCGTCTTTGATATCGTGAGCGATAAACATAAAGTGGGTAGGGGTAATGATTTTAATTTCCCTTGCGTTTGAGTTATCCTGTAAAATTTCATTACCATCCACATCTATCACTTTGGAGGAAATCATTTGCCAGGTACCTACCAGTGGATGCTGCTGTGCCACTAACTGTATACAAAAAGAAAGTAACAACGTCAGCATGAGAAGAATTTGAGTTTTCATAATCAGTACGTTTAAGCTTATTGGGTATATTCGGTTAGTATCGATGCATCCTGAGATGAAGTTTGTAGCCGAAGATCATTTCTTGATGCTTGTAAACAAAGGTGAACTGTTCTATTTGCTACACAATCTAATTACCATATTGATGATTTTTGTCAAGAAAGGAGTTTTGCTCTCTATTTTAGTATTGATGCAGAGCATGTGCTTAAATCCTTTAACTTTATTGACCTTATCAAGGTAAGGAATTAGACTGAATAAGATTTATTCATAGGTAACACAAATTTGTAAGTAGGTAACATAAAACAAAACTTTTCAACTTACCTTATCAAGCTTGTTAAAAACACTTTGGTAACTTACTGAAAATGCACTACAAATATGGTGTTGTTAGAGAGGAAAAAATTTGAGATAAATAGACAGCATGTATTCTTCTGGAGCTTGTTCAGGCGCATGCGCTAATGCTGGACTTCACGCATATAAACCAGGCTATCTGCTTTACTCTTAAATGATGCAAGTGTGGTGATATCAGGCTTCTGCCGTTGCTGAACTGCCAGCACATGGTCGTTTCTGTAAGCCTCCTTTTCCCACGGCCCTCTATGGTGTATCTTACTCAAACGATGTTTTTTGCCCAGCCATACCACTGTATTGGATTTTAAAAGTTTTAATTCTCCCTTCGCGTATTGTTTGACATGTATCATTTCATGAGCAAGCACTTTTTGCTGTTGCCTTTCTACCAAAGCCTTGTTGATACGTACCATGAGTACCTGATATCCATTTCCAAGAATTTTTCTACTGACTGTAAGTCCATCAAAACCTTTCGGGATGATAGAGGTGAAAATAACCGTAAGGTGAATGTTCTCCTGTATACCCAACTGATTCAGATACCAGTAGACCTCTTTTTCCATAGCGAAAGGGTCTTCATGTCCACCGATTTTTACAATAGGCTGTGCCATGAGGAATTGGAAATAGCACAGTAAGCTTAGTAATAGAATAGCGGTTAGTTTCATGGTAGAAACTTGTTAATGGTTGAAAATTGACTTTGCAATACTCGCACAGGCTTAGCGCTCCGACTGGCATTGGTGCGATGCTTGAAATACTAAACTTAAGGTAGGTACTAGAAACGTATTAGGCTGTTACTTATGTGTCAATTTCTGGTAAAAAGGTAACCTATTGTCTTATACACTGACAAGATGTATACTTAGCTTGCCATTAAAAGTAAAATAGCCACGAGGTAAAACCCCGGGCTATTCCTAAAACGCAAATGATCAGGCTACTGGAGCCCGTTGAGAAATCTTAATGCTGCCTTTTAACAGCTTAACAATGTTTTTTTACCCTTTTGCTGCGCTATCGCTCAATTATAGCTTAGCTGCAGTAGACATAGATTTGTATTAGGTTTCATGCTCATTTTTATAACTTTTTATGTGATCAAGTTAATGGATTTATTGATGGGGTAGGCAGTACTGAGGTTACATATTCTGGTAATTTGGTTGCATATCGTACTTAAACAAATAAATAGCTCATGATTTCCACTTTTTTGTATTCGGATGGGCAAACGCCAAATACTTTTTTAAAGCATTTGCTGAAATGCGAAAGGTCGTTGAAGCCAGTAAGATAGGCCACTTCAGAGACCGACTTATTAGCTTGTGTAAGTAGAAGGGTGGCCTTATGGAGCCTGTAGTTACGAATATATTCTGATGGAGACTGACCGGTGAAATCCTTCGTGAGCCGGTAAAGGTGTACCCGGCTCATGCTCATTTCAAAACTGAAGGCGCAAACTCCAAAGTTCGGATCTGTCAGATGTGCTTCCAGAATTTGTTCTGTTTTGTAAATAAAGGTTTTTTTTCCGGGAACACGATTCTTTTTTTGTATAGGTAAAGTACCGGTATTGGTATAGAGGTCAATCAACTTTTTCCTCTGATTATATAAGATACTTTTCCACATTGCCAACTCATCAAACCGGGATTTTGACGCACTAAAATTGTTGTTTTTTTTATAAAGGCTCTCCTTTTTTGTATTAGCTATGCTAGAAATCTTATTGATTTTTTCCAGCCACCATTTTTTTCTAAATTTTACCATAATTAAAAAAGTTTAAGCGTTGTCAGAATGGGGCAGGGAACCCTTGGCTCAGGCAATGAGGTTATTATTTATTTCTTATTTATACGAATTTTACTGTTTAAAGATGTTGACCTTAACAATTTTTACTGTTTAAAAGACAGGGTTCCGGCGCTTGAGCATAATTTAACTCTTTGCGCTAATTTTTCGCTTAGCATCATTATTTTTAAAAATGGTGTGAAACACGAAAAAGGTATTATTTCTGTAAAAGGCAATGTATTTTATGAAGATAGGGTAGTGTACTGAGAAAAGTTCTTTTATGAAATGATTCTACTTTGAAAGTGAAAATTTGTCTTCTTCATGGAAACTAATTAATAAAGGATTAAGTATTATTCCTTATTAATGTTTCATATTAAGTTTAATGACAGGCTATAAAATTAAAACAAGTGAGCTTTGTTTTTTACGCCCACAAATATATTTTTTTCTCTCAGCGAATTACTATAGTTTTGAATTGAACGTTCTTTGATAGCTTCATTTTATCAAGCATAGCGGGTTTTGCCGAAGGTGAACTAATAGGGAATCGTGTGAAAATCACGAGCTGTCGCGCAACTGTAAGTAACGCTACTGTTTTTACCCTTGTTATCCACTGCCAAAAGCGGGAAGGATGGTAAAAACGTTACAAGCCAGGAGACCTGCCCGTTATGTGATGACAATGCCTTCGCGCTCTGAGGTTTTAGTCAGTTTGATACCTTAATCATATACAGTTAACAGTATAATTATGTCTTTTAAGCATAGTGATAAAACTGTTTGTAGGTTTATTGTATCAATACTTCACTACACCGAGATGTTCGCAAAGGTACCGAAGTAATGCAAAGACATTTTCTCATTGTTTTACTATAATTAAAGAAAATGCAAACGCACAATCTGGGTTATCCGCGAATTGGTGCCCATCGCGAACTAAAAAAAGCCTGCGAAAACTATTGGTCAGGCAAAATTTCTCAGGCTGACTTGCTGGATACAGCCCGTCAAATCCGTTCTGAAAACTGGAAGCTGCAAAAAGAGAGTGGTATTGACTTAATCCCGGTCAATGATTTTTCACTCTACGATCAGGTGCTGGATATGTCGCTGATGGTAGGAGCTATACCCAAACGTTTTCAAGCTCTTCTTAAACAGGGTATATCACCTACAGATCTGTATTTTGCGATGGCCAGAGGCTATCAGAAAGACGGCCTTGATGTGGTGGCTATGGAAATGACCAAATGGTTTGACACCAATTACCATTACATCGTACCTGAGTTTTATGAAAACCAAACTTTTACGAAGACTTCAAACAAAGTTGTAGAAGAATATAAGGAGGCTAAAGCCATGGGCATACCTGCTAAGCCGGTACTCATAGGGCCGGTTTCCTATTTATTGTTAGGGAAAGAAAAAGGTGCTTCTTTTGATAAACTGGAGCTTCTCTCTTCACTGCTTCCTGTCTACCTGGAAATTTTGAAAGCACTGCAGCAAGAGGGAGCAAATTGGGTTCAACTGGACGAACCTTTACTGGGCATGGACTTGCAGGATAAAGATAATCGTGCTTTTGAATATGCCTATAAAGTGATCCGTGATACCTTTCCCGAACTAAAGATTTTGTTGGCTACATATTTTGAAGGCATTCAACATAATCTGAAAACAGCTGTCAATTTGCCAGTATGTGCCCTGCACCTGGATCTGGTGCGCAGGACACAACAGTTGGAAGAAGTAATGGAAAATCTCCCTGAGAAAACCACCCTTTCACTTGGAGTGGTAGATGGCAGAAATATCTGGAGGAATGATTATGAGCAATCTTTAGGGCTTATCAACCAGGCAGTACAAAAACTGGGAGATGGGCGTGTATTTATCGCTCCTTCATGTTCACTACTGCATGTGCCTTATGATCTTGCACTGGAGAAAGATCAGAGCGCTGACTTGACAGAAGTTAGACAATGGCTGGCTTTCGCCCGTCAAAAGATTGATGAAGTAGTAACGCTAAAGCAACTTGCTACTAAAGTAGGGACAGAGGAAGTTGAAGCTAAGCTTAGAGCAAACCAAAAGGCAGTAGAAAGTCGTAAGGTTTCCGAACTTATTCACAACTCAAAAGTGAAAGAAAGACTAAAGGCTGCTCTGACTGAGGATGCAGAGCGTAGAAATCCCTTCGCAGTACGTAAGGTGAAACAGGCTGAGGCACTTAATCTTAACATTTACCCAACCACCACCATTGGTTCTTTTCCTCAGACGAAGGAGGTAAGAAGATGGAGACGACAGCACAAAAAAGGAGAGCTGAGTGCTGATGCCTATAATCAGTTGATTGAAGAAGAAACTGAAAAAGCAATCCGCTGGCAGGAAGAGGTAGGTCTGGATGTATTAGTACATGGTGAATTTGAGCGTAATGATATGGTGGAGTATTTTGGTGAGCAGCTTGAGGGCTTTGTTTTTACCCGTTATGGTTGGGTACAAAGTTATGGCAGCCGCTGTGTCAAGCCTCCTATCATCTTTGGTGATGTTTCAAGACCTGAAGCCATGACAGTAAAGTGGGCGACTTTTGCTCAGAGCTTAACGGATAAACTCGTCAAGGGAATGCTTACCGGTCCGGTCACCATTTTGCAATGGTCTTTTGTACGCAATGACCAGCCCCGTGCCGAAACTTGTAGGCAAATTGCCTACGCTATCCGAGATGAAGTGTCAGATCTGGAGAATCATGGCATTAAAGTTATTCAGATTGATGAGCCTGCGCTTCGTGAGGGCTTGCCTTTACTGAGGAAGCATTGGGAACATTATCTGGACTGGGCAGTATCGGCTTTCAGGGTTTCGGCATCCGGGGTACAAGATAAAACTCAGATCCATACCCATATGTGTTATTCTGAGTTTAATGACATTATCCGACATATAGCGGCTATGGATGCAGATGTGATCAGTATTGAAACTTCTCGTTCTCAGATGGAACTGCTGGATGCGTTCGCGGATTTTCAGTATCCAAATGAGATAGGTCCGGGGGTATATGATATTCACTCTCCCCGCATTCCGACTAGCGAAGAAATGATCACTCTGCTCAGAAAAGCCACTTCAGTCTTGCCTGCGGAGCAGCTTTGGGTGAATCCTGACTGTGGTCTGAAAACCAGAGGCTGGCAAGAAACCAGGGAGGCTTTAAAAAGAATGGTAGAAGCAGCTACAGGTATGCGCGAACTTGTAAGTGACACTGCTTTATAATATATTGGGGTAGGTATCGTTGATTGCCTACCCTTTTTCTATCATGTCTTTGCACGAAACTAAATATTGTCACCGATGCATGGAAGCCTTTGAATGTAAACCCGGAAATATAGGTGAGTGCCAGTGTTTTGGCTTAAGACTTACTGATAGCGCAAAGGAGTATATATTTGAGCATTATAGTGCTTGCTTATGCCGAAACTGCCTTGAAGAAATCGGGCAAAAATTAGAGGCAGAAAAGTGAGATATTTGTTAATATCATAAAATTAGCTGGTTACGCTAATCTATGGTGATAATTTTCATGCTCATGGCTTTTACTATCATCTCAACCGGTGAGGTTGCATCCAGTTTTTTGAGAATATTTTTTCGGTGAGCATTGATTGTATGTGGGCTCAGGTTAAGCTCAGCAGCGATTTGTTGGGTACCCATGCCTTTGGCAATGAATCGGATAATCTGCTCTTCTCTTTCACTAAGCTTATCAGAAGATTCGTCCGCATTTGATTTATACACTTTATGGTTCATCAACACATCCAGCACTTTATTGCAGAAAAATTTTTGCCCTTTGACAATGGAATGAAAAGCATTTAGGATTTCATGCGCGCTACAATCTTTTGTAAGAAAGGCCAGCACCCCTGATTCCAGCACCTGCATAATACGTTTCTGATGTTGATCAGCAGTAATGATAAAAACCTTAAGATATGGATAAGCAGCGGAAAGATTCAGGCAATCGTTTAGGTTGAAATCTCTTAGGTTAGCATAGTCTAGCACCAGAATATCAGGCGTATACAGTTGAAGCGATTTTTCCAGCATTCTTTTACTGCTGGTTTGACCAATAATTTCAAACTGCTTTTCTCTTGAAAGTAGCTGTTTTATTCCTGCAACCGCAAGTTCCTGATGATCAGCTACAAATACTTTTGTTGGTTCCATCTACTTAGAGCAAAAAACAGTCAAAAATTTAAACAGCCGCGAATGGTAGTACCATCAAACTGATATAATATTTTAATTTTATTTAAACTAATTATAAATTAACTCAAACTTAAGACCTCTTAAGGAATAATGCAATGACCGACTTGGATTTTAAAAGAGAAAAAAGCGTACCATGCTTGCACCGATTTGCTAAAAAAATGATCAAAGAGAAACAATTGTATATACAATATACGTATATACTTTTGTTGGCCAGTAAATTAATTTAAAGCAATACTTCAGTAAAATATTATATAAATTGAATATCATGGAAAACAGAATTTTAGGCTTACATCATATTACAGCAATTGCTGAATCAGCTCAACGCAATCTGAATTTTTATACAAAAATATTGGGTTTGCGATTGCTAAAAAAGACGGTAAATTTTGACGATCCCGGTACATATCACCTATACTATGGAGATGAGATCGGACATGCGGGGACTATACTTACCTTCTTTCCTTATGCAGGAAGCCGAAAGGGCAGAAATGGAAGTGGCATGGCTACGCAAATTGCTTACGCAGTTCCTGAAGGCAGTTTTGAGTTCTGGACAAAGCGTTTTGAAGAATATGATGTTACTTACAGCCCAGCAGCTGAGAAGTTTGGTGAACAATATATTGCGTTCGAAGATCCTGATGGCTTACAGTTTGAACTGGTGGTTCCTAAGCAGGAAGATAAACGTATAGCCTGGGTGACTGACGAAATAAGCGCTGAAGTTGCCATCCGGGGATTTCATGGGGTGACCCTTACGATAAACAACGCAGAGGCAACCGCTAAGGTGCTTACAGATATCTTTGATTACCATTTGTTGGAACAGAAGGGTCAGCATTACCGCTATATGACTGATGCTGTTGAAGAGGCAAATATCGTTGATTTGATTGCATCCCCTGATGGACCTAAAGGTTTGGGTGGTGCTGGGACAAATCATCACGTAGCATTTCGGGTAAAAGATGAAGAAACGCAAATGAAATTTCGGGAACGGGTGGTAGAGAAAGGTTTGCATATTACCCAAAAAATTGACCGTAATTATTTTTATTCACTCTACTTCCGTGAGCCGGGAGGCGTACTCTTTGAAATCGCTACCGACAATCCGGGTTTTGGAGTTGATGAGCCATTTGATCAGTTAGGTTCAGGTTTGCTTCTTCCACCTCAGTACGAAGCACGCAGAGCAGAGATAGAGGCAGTATTACCTAAATTGGTTTAAAGGTAAATTTGCTTTTAAAGAGGCTCAGGTGAGTACCCATGCACATACAGACTTGCATGGGTATCCCTCATGGTTAAAGATCAAAACTTGTTACAATTAAACTTAAATTTTTATGCACGGCAATAACATTATAAAAGCAGGAAAACCAGTAGAAGAAGCTGAAAAAGTATTGATCATGATTCATGGTAGGGGAGGGTCAGCAGAGGATATTCTTAGCTTGTCATCCTACCTTAACGTAGACAAATATGCATTACTGGCACCGCAGGCAACCCAACATACCTGGTATCCTCACTCTTTTTTGATGCCCACCGACCAGAATGAGCCGGGGCTTTCTTCTGCTTTGCAATGGCTGGCAGCGATTGAGCAGGGGCTTATTGATCAGGGTTTTGCGTCTGAAAATATTTACTTTTTAGGTTTCTCCCAAGGGGCCTGCCTGAGTTTGGAATATAGTAGCAGACACGCCAAAAAATACGGAGGAGTCATAGCCCTCACCGGCGGACTCATCGGGGACAAGCTCAATGCAGAAAAATATCATGGTGACTTTGAGCAAACGCCTGTTTTTATTGGCAGTAGTGATCCTGATCCTCATATTCCAGTTGATAGAGTACATGCGTCAGCAGAAATAATCAGAGACATGCATGCTGATGTCACTGTCAAGATCTATAAAGACCGAGGACATGTTATCAGCCAACAGGAAATAGACCTGGCGAATACATTAATATTTGTGTAAACCATAAATCCTGTTTAATTAAAAGAGCTTTCAGCTAAGCTTTTGTTTATCTGCAAAGTGCAGGTGTAAAATGACTAAGTGCATTCGCTACCACGCATACCTGCACTTTTTTTATTAAAAAATGTATTATTTTTAAAAAATCAGTACAGTATATTGAACAAATCTGCCTTGTTGTATTTATTAAATAATAGATATCTTTGATCCATTGGTGGCTAATCAGTTTATAGAAAATTATTATTAATGAGTGTAAGTAAAAATATACCCGAAAAGGTATTGTCTCCCATATTATGCTGGGATGTCTATTCCATGTTTTTACTGGAGAGAAAAAATGAAGCAAAAAAAAACAATGACCTGCGTTCACTGGAAAAATTACATAAGCAATACCATTGGCAGATTGAATTAGAGGCAATCTTATCCAGTTCATACGAAGCCCTGGTAGTTACTGATTCACAACAAACTATTTGTTGGGTCAATGATGGATTTACCCAGATGACCGGGTATCCGGCTAGTTTTGCGCTGGGGAGAAGACCGGTTTTTCTGCAGGGGAAAAATACTTCACCCGAAACCAAGGCGCTGATCAGACAAAAACTGGTTCAGAAAAAATTCTGTGCTGCCGATATAGTTAATTATCGTAAAAATGGTGAAGAGTATCTTTGCCATGTAGAGATCCATCCTGTATTTGATAACCAGAATCAGCTTGCTCATTTTCTGGCATTGGAAAAAGAAGCACTCTTAATTCAAAATACATAAGCTAGAACGTTCACAAGATACACTAACTAGAACTAGTAAATCATAAACACTAGCATTAGCAATTTGACAATAGCTTGTAGGGCACTTACTTATGAACTTTGAAAACGGAAGACAAATCGTAGGCGTATGGCCTACCGAAGGTTATGATTTTGAAGCTTCCAAAGCAGAGTTTCAGGAAGGTTGGTGCCTGGGGTGGCGATAGACGAAGACAATCAGCCCGAGTTAACCGTAGAGCGGGTAGAAGCATGGGTACAGCAGGTCATGGAAGAATTTGCAGAAGCAGTCGACAGTGAGCAGACATAGTTTTCATACCCCTGAGCTTTTCAGCCGTTCTTTATTTCAGGTCAAAGGCTTATCTTTAGTCATGTCTAGGACTTATATGATTTATATATGTTAAGCCTGATGCGTACTGATGCCTCTCATCATGATTTTGAGATACTCGTACAACAGCTGGATGTTGAACTGGCTCAGAGAGATGGAGAAGAACATGCATTCTACGCTCAATACAATACCTTAGACAAGATCAAATATGTTATTATCGCCTACGAGCATGATAATGCTGTGGCTTGTGGTGCCATAAAAGAATTTAGCCCGGAAGCGATGGAAGTAAAGCGTATGTATACGCTGCCACAAGCTAGAGGAAAAGGCATGGCAAGTCGTATACTTGGTGAACTGGAAAGCTGGGCTAAAGAACTGGCCTATGTCAAGTGTGTGCTGGAAACAGGAAAAAGACAGTCTGAAGCTATCAGGCTATATGAAAAGAATGGTTATAGTATAATTCCAAATTATGGCCAATATGTCAAGATGGAGAATAGTTTATGTTTTGAGAAAATATTGTAAGATATTACCTTTTCAGTTTTACAATTGATCTCTCAACTATGAACACACTATCTTTTTACAACTTATTATTACTTTCAATCTGTACCATCCTGATAAGCTGTGTAGAATCGGAAGATACTACTGTTGAACAACCAACTAACATCATTTTACTGATGGGGGATGATCATGGCTGGGAAGAAACCGCCTACAACGGCCATGCTTATCTACAAACCCCGGTGCTGGACGAAATGGCTGCCTCCGGGCTCCGGCTGGACCGTTTTTACTCGGCCTCTCCGGTCTGCTCACCCACCCGGGGTAGTGTCATTACCGGACGCCATCCCAACCGCTACGGTACCTTCACCCCTAACTGGTCAATACGTCCCGAGGAAGTCTCTATCGCCCAGGTTCTGCGAGATGCCGGTTACAGCAGCGGGCATTTCGGAAAGTGGCACTTAGGGCCGGTAAAAGCAGCTTCTCCCACCAATCCCGGAGCTATGGGTTTTGACAGCTGGCTTTCGCATGATAATTTCTTTGAAATTGATCCCGTACTTTCCAGAGATGGAGCAGCACCGGTCAAAATAGAGGGAGAAAGTTCGGAAATTCTGATTGACGAGACCATACGCTTTATAGAAGAGGCACAGCAGCAGGATAAGCCCTTCTTTGCGGTAGTCTGGTTTGGCTCTCCCCATGAACCATACAGTGGACTGGAAGAAGACCTTGCCTTGTATCAGAATTTACCGGATAGTCTTTCAGAACAGTACGTCACGCTCACTTCTATGGAAACGGGCAAGCCTGTGCAGCGGCCCCTTGATTCGGTATTGCAGGAGCGCTATGCCGAGATTACCGCCATGGACAGGGCCATAGGAAAATTACGTGAGCATTTGTCAGCGCAGGGTTTGCAAAAAAACACACTGCTTTGGTACTGTGGAGACAATGGCGTTCCTTCCAGCGGGAAGTTCAACGCTTCTTTACGAGGGCAGAAAGCCATGATGTATGAAGGAGGCATAAGGGTACCCGGAATTATTGAGTGGCCGCAGGCCATTCCGGAAGCAAGAAGCAGCTCGGTAAATGCTGTTACCAGTGATATGCTGCCTACGCTGGCTGCACTAAGTGGACAGCCACTGCCTGAACGTCCTATGGATGGTATCAATCTTATGCCCCTGATCAGGGGAGAGATGGAAGAACGTCCGGCGCCCATCTGCTTTTGGGATTTTGAACCCGGCCCCATTCTTGCCGCTGATCCTGAGCCTTATATTGACCCTGAACTACAGCAGGGAACTACCCCCCTGGTCAAGATCATGGCCGGACAATACACCCGTTCATTTCAGAATTTTCATTATTCTGATATTGGCGAGGACAATTATGCCGGAGAACGGGCTATACTGGATAATCGCTATAAACTGGTGATTGATGGAGAGGAGGGAAGCGGCAAAGAGCTGTTTGATATGGATAATGATCCGGAAGAGCAGCATAACCTGATCAGCAGTAAGCCGGAGATCGCGGAAAAGCTAGAACAGCAATTGCTTGCATGGCAGGAGTCAGTACTTGAGAGCCTGACCGGCGCCGACTATCGTGAGTAAGCAGAAGGCTTGAGTAGAGTGTTAGATAAGCTGTAATCGGGTGTGATGTAAGGGTGTATAAGTCCGCCGGGACGGTATCATGGGCGAAAATCTAACTTACATATTGTTTGAGCGATTGGACTTTTCTTACTGATGCTGATATTTTCAGTCAGGAGGACAGCCCCAACTCTGATGTGCCCTTGAGAAATTGAATAAATGAAAAATTGGCCATATCATTGTATGTGTACGTACAACTAAATTAAGCTTTACCATAAGCCGAAAAAAGATATGGAAATACTGAGCCGGCTGGTAGCATAATGAATATGAACGCTAATGACATCAAAATATCGCTGATCACTGAAAAGATAACTTCTAACCCTCAGGATGATTTTTATGCTGTTTGCTGGATAAAGCATGAAATTCAGGGAATAGAGATTGATCAAATTTTGTATGAAAATGTAGCTAACGCTGTTTTCTTTTTGAACCCCGGATTTGATTGGAAGATCATTAAAAAAGTGGCAGGCACTTCATCCGGCTACATACTCTATCTTCCTCACGCCATTCTGAATAATCCTGTTTTCAAGAACCTTCATATTAGTGAAGTGCGGCTTTTTAGTGCGGGCGAAATCCCTAAGATAAACCTTACGCCCGGTATTGAAAAACGGGTTCAGGCGATTCTTGAAATGCTTGATGAACTTGTAAGTACCAACCTCAAACATAAAGAAGAAGCCATCCTTTCGCTTCTGAATACCTTTTTTGTCTACTGTGATGGTAAATGCAATATCAAATCCGTAATTCATTGTAATAACGCTAAATCAAGCCTGGTATATAAGTTTAAAAAAGTAGTGGACCAGCGGTTTGCGCAATACCATGAAGTGGGTGATTATGCTAAACTGCTTAATATTTCTGATAAATATCTGAATGAGTGTGTGAAAGAAGTTCTGGGTACAAATGCTAAAAATCTTATAGATGAACAATTGAGCATGATTGCCCGGCACCAACTCAAATTTACTGATAAGACCATCAAAGAAATAAGCTATGATTTAGGCTTTTCTTCACCGGAGTATTTCAGTTTTTTCGTTAAAAAGCAAAGCGGAAGTACACCTACTCAGCTTAGAAAAGAATAAGCAGTACAAAATTCTAAGGTATTACCGTATTATTCGCAACTTTTTTAGCGCCTGCTGTCCATATCTTTCGGATGAATATTAAAATAAGTAATATGGACAGAAAAGAATTTATCAAAACCTCAGGAATAGGGCTTGGGATTGCTTTAACTTCACAAGCCGTTATTGGCAAAAGTTTGTTGCCCAAAGAAGAAGCCTTATCTCATGCAGAACCAAAGATCATCAAAGATGGGAAAGGAAAAGTATTGAATGTCTTAGGTGACATACAGACCCACAAACTATTGGGCAGTGAAACCGATAATCAGATTGTGGAATGGGTAGATGATGTTGAGCCGGGCGTAGGAATTCCTCCCCATGTACATACTCAGGAAGATGAAATATTCAGGGTAATCAGAGGGAAAGTTGAGATCATGGTCAATGGCAAAGCCACTGTATTGAATGAAGGCGACATTGCCTTTGCTCCCAAAAATGTAGTACATTCCTGGAAAGTAGTAGGGACTAAGAAGGCGAAAATGATTACCAGTGCTTTTCCCGCAGGCATAGAAAAGATGTTCAAGGCTTTATCTGAACTACCTCCCGGCCCGCCCGATTTTGAAAAGGTAGCCAAAATATGTGGTGAGCACGGAATATCGTTTGTATAAATACCCATACAATTGGCATAAATGTAACAAAGCGTATATGTGTATTCCTGTCTAATGAAAACTGGAAACTGGCGCGCGTTTTCTAACGCGTACAAAGCTCCGAAGCTCGCTTCAGTCCGGGACTCGCCAGTCCGGGACTCGCCAGTCCGGGACGCGTAGTCTGCGACTGAAGCTAGTAAATTTCCTTAACGTAATGACATTGGGCACACGATTACTAAGGTGTGCCCAGCTTTACAGTACAATATTTCAATCCTTCTTAATCTGGCGCACGTTTAGTGCAGCGTAACGCGTGTCTTAACTTTCAAACCAGTTTTCCGGACAGGAATTCCCGGACTGGAAGCTTCACCAAGCTGCCCTGGGCATCAAAGACTTTTATTTTTTTTACTCCAAAGCGTGGCAAGCATGATATAAATTTTGTAAAGGATTTTATAACAAGATCTGAAAATTGCCTAAGCTTAAAGATTGTCTTTAAAAATTCAACAAGCGCCATAATACCTCATAATATTGAATTGGAACCGATGACAGGAATATATAAAGACTTGACTGTCATGTACAATTTCTTGGAATTTGGCGAAACCTCAGAATTTGACCAAAGAGAAGTAGCTCGCTGTATCAGACCAAGTATTGAAGGTATGTTTAGACTTAAATATTTTTCAATCTTTAAATCTGACGATTGGCTTGGAGATATGTTAAAAGCTATCCGTGATTCAAAAGAAAATGATCCATTAAATAAGCTGAAAATATTTTTGGATGATTTATCTGATATTAATGGTTATTCAAAATCTTGCCATCATTCAAATCCTAACTATCTTGAAATTCCAATGAATAGCGAAGAGTTGAGAAACTATGTTAATAGAACAATAGAATTAATTCAAAAAATATAACAGTGCCCTACAAATAAGAATCTCTATGTGGCTGGAATGTTCCAGTAGTCTACGTGCTCCGACATAAAAAAATATAGATTGAGCCTGTCTCTATATCTTCTTAAGTTTAATTTAGCATAAACATTATAGTTAAACCTTCACTACGGAAAAGTTTCTTCCAGAATGACAGATGGGAAAGGAGATATTGATCTAATTATGATATCTTTAAGACTGTAGATACCCACTCTAGCTTCAGTATGTTACTGAAGCTTTTAGATCAAGTCAAGTTTCAAACTTGACGAGTATCTGTGAGCTTCAATTCAATTGTGGAAGTTGAAATAAACTTAAGCCATTGGGCATTGCGGCCATTGAGGATTGAGTAAACATGAGGAAAGTAAGGAGGGATTTTACATCTTTACACTCATAGAACGCTAAGCCTTACCTGGTCGTAAGATGATTTTGTCACGAACGTATCCCCATAAAATGAATTGCAGGGCACAATTTAATATGGTGACAAACAACTGATGAAGTCAACTCGCTTCAACAGTCTGGTCTGATCATTAAATCAATCTGAAGCAATACATCTCCCTAAAAAAGATAATTTATTGGCTCCTTTACAAAACTTAAGTGAACATAAATTATTTTGCTTCTTCCTTTAAACAATTGATACATACATTTAGCCTTTAGCCTATGACACCAAAAGGTCAGCCCGCCCTGCTGCTGATTGACATCCAAAAAGGTATGGATGACATCGCATACTGGGGAGGGCACAGGAACAATCCTGAAGCAGAAAAAAATGCCGCGAGGCTACTGCAGTTCTGGCGTGAACATGCACTGCCAGTTTTTCATGTCAGGCACAATTCTACCAATCCTGAATCCAGACTGGCGAAAGGAAAGCCTGGTAATGAGATCAAAGACATTGTCAGACCGCTGGAAAGTGAAACGGTAATTGAAAAGAGTGTAAACAGTGCTTTTATCGGAACAGAGCTGCAGCCGCGACTGGATAAATTAAGCATAAAAAAGCTGGTCATTACCGGGCTTACTACCAACCACTGTGTTTCTACTACTACCCGCATGGCAGGTAATCTCGGCTACGAAACTTATCTGGTTTCTGATGCTACCGCTACCTTTGACAGGTTAGGGATGGATGGAAAGAAATATTCAGCGGAAATCATGCATGCGACTGAACTGGCCAGCCTGGAAGGGGAGTTCGCACGTGTGCTAACAACTGAGCAGCTTTTACAATTACTTAAATGATTACCCTAAAATCAATATTACTTTAACGCAACCTAAAACCTCAAGCATGTCTCAACTCAAAAGAATTGTAAAATCACTTTTACCAGGCATTTTTTTATTTGGTTATACCATAGGTACCGGAAGTGTGACTTCAATGGCGAAAGCAGGGGCAGATTATGGGATGACCCTGCTATGGACAGTATTCCTGTCCTGCCTCATTACCTTCCTCCTCATCCATTTGTATGGCAAATTTACTTTGGTGAGTGGAGAGACAGCCCTGGCCGCTTTTAAGAAACATATCCATCCGATGGTAGGTATTTTCTTTATTCTTACCCTTACAGCTCATGTGTCCGGTAGTGTAATTGGCGTAATGGGCATAGTCTCCAATGTATGTTTTGAGTGGTCCAAAATGTATGTTCCAGGAGGTATAGCTCCCGTGTATTTTGCTTTATTTTTCATAGGCTTGGTATATTTTATTTTTCTTCTGGGAAAGACTGGTTTATTTGAAAAGGTGCTGGCTTTTATTGTAGCCATTATGGCTATCAGTTTTTTGATGAACTTCTTTCTGCTGAGACCTCCGCTGGTAGAAATAGCAAGTGGAATGATTCCCAAAATCCCAGACACAGGCCCAGACGAAAGTGCTTTTCTGGTCATTGCGTCTATGGTAGGCACTACGGTCTTTTCTGGTTTGTTCATTTTGAGAACTACACTGGTTAAGGAGGCGGGCTGGACGATGGCTGAATTAAAAACGCAACGAAAAGATGCGCTCTTCTCTGGCTTTATGATGTTTGTAGTAAGTGCCGCGATCATGGCTGCAGCGGCAGGAACATTACACGCTCAGGCATTGCCCCTGCTCAATGTATCTGAGATGATCAAAATACTTGAACCCACAGCCGGTAGCTTTGCGGTGGCTGTATTTACGCTGGGAATCATCGCTGCCGGCGTTTCATCTCAATTTCCAAATACAGCATTATTACCCTGGCTTTTGGATGACTATTATCAAAGAAAGCCTGACATGAAAAGGGCGAATTACAGGGGCATTGTACTGCTTATTTCTTTGCTAGGTTTAATTGTGCCGGTATTTGATGCTCCTCCCATTGCAGTCATGATCACCTCTCAGGCATTCGGAGCGCTGGTGCTACCGGTCACCGTAGCCTGTATCATTATTCTAGGAAATAAAGCTTCGCTCATGAAGGACCATGTATTTTCTACTGCGCTGAATATCGTACTGATAGCCATATTGATTTTTGCTGTCATCATGAGTTATATGAGCTATCAGGGTATATTTGCTACCTTACAAGCCTTGTGAGGTTTGCGTAAACTTAACTGCTATGGAAACTATCATCAGAAATGCCCACCCCACAGATTTGCCCTCAATTCTGAAAATCGTTAACCAGGCCATTCTTCATACCACAGCGGTGTATGACTATGATCCGCACACGCTGAAAGAACAACAGTTATGGTTTCAAAAGAAGCAGGATTCTCAGATGCCGGTCATCGTGGCCGAACAGGAAGGTGAGGTTGTGGGATTTGGAAGTTATGGCATCTTTCGTTCCTGGGCAGCTTATCAGTACAGTGTCGAACATAGCATTTATGTGACTGAAGATATGAGAGCTAAGGGGGTAGGCAAACAATTGATGCACAAACTGATTGAACTGGCAGAAAAGCAGCGTTTTCATACCATCATAGCAGGCATAAGTGCTGATAACCAGGCTAGCCTTGCTTTTCATCAGAAATTTGGTTTTGTGGAAGTAGGAAGGTTCAGAGAAGTAGGCTATAAATTTAACCGCTGGCTGGACCTGGTCTTTATGCAGTTGTTTCTATCGCATTAGTCCTGCAAAGAGATGAATTTTTAATTCTTAATTTGAGAGAAAATTTAAAACCTCTAATTTGACCACAAAAAAATAGTTATGAGTCAAGATAAGTGGAAAACTGTCAAGGAGTACGAAGATATCACCTACCGTAAAGCGGATGGGGTGGCCCGCATCGCTTTTAACCGTCCTAATGTTCGCAATGCCTTTCGCCCTAAAACGGTTGCTGAGCTGTTTGAAGCCTTTTTAGATGCCCGTGAAGACACAGCTATCGGCGTAGTTTTGTTTTCAGCCGAAGGGCCTTCTACCAAAGATGGTGTATATTCTTTCTGTAGTGGCGGGGATCAGAATGCGCGTGGCCATCAGGGCTATGTGGATGATGAAGGGATGCCCCGCCTCAATATTCTGGAAGTACAGCGGCTGATTCGCTTCATGCCCAAAGTAGTGATTGCTGTAGTGCCTGGATGGGCGGTAGGAGGAGGGCATAGCCTGCATGTTGTTTGTGATCTTACGCTGGCCAGTAAGGAGCATGCGATCTTTAAGCAGACCGATGCCGATGTGACCAGTTTTGACGGTGGATATGGCTCAGCTTACCTGGCGAAGATGGTAGGGCAAAAGCGTGCTCGAGAGATCTTTTTTCTGGGGAGAAACTATTCAGCGCAGGAAGCCTACGATATGGGAATGGTCAATGCTGTGGTTCCTCATGACGAACTGGAAGATACGGCTTACCAGTGGGCACAGGAAATTCTGGAAAAGTCACCTACCTCTATCAAGATGCTCAAGTTTGCCTTCAACCTCACCGATGATGGCATGGTAGGGCAGCAGGTATTTGCCGGAGAGGCTACCCGCCTGGCTTATATGACAGACGAAGCCAAAGAGGGGAGGAACGCTTTTCTGGAGAAAAGAAAGCCTAACTTCAAAGATATCAAATGGATTCCCTAGGCTAGACATTGGATTTATCAACCACCTTTTTTGGCTTATCATTAACTGAGTTTACTGGCTTTATGAAAAGAGAAGTCAACCCGAAGGCACCAGTCATTGAGCGAAAAGAGATTGAAATCAAAGCTCCGGTAGAATCAGTTTGGAAAGTGCTCACTGACATCAAGCGTTGGCCGGAATGGCAGGAAAATGTCAAATCAGCCAAGCTAAAAGGAAAAGGAGAAGTAGCTGAAGGAAGGGAGTTTGTCTGGAAAGCCGGAGGCCTCAGCTTTCATTCACAATTGCATACAGTTGAGCCTCAGCAGGCATTTGGGAGGACAGGTAAAATCATGGGCGCTTTTGCCATTCACAACTGGACATTATCTGAAAAAAAAGATAACACTATCGTCACTGTGGAGGAAAGCCTGGAAGGCTTTTTTCCATCTTTGATGAAAAAATCATTTCAGAAAAACCTAAGTGCGGGCATGGAGAAAAGTCTGAAAGAACTAAAGCAGGCAAGCGAAGGGAGTACCAATAAAAGTAATTCCTGAAAGCTTTAACAGACGTTTCATAGTATTATTGTTAAGCGATAACGGCCAGGTTGGCAAAATTCTTAGCCAAGCTCCTTTTTCATGATAAAGTCAGTTTGGGCATCATTGCCCAGCATAAAAGTATAAGCGCCAACTTTATTAAAACCCTTTCTTTCATACAGGCGTATGGCACCCGGATTTTGGCTCCATACGCCCAGCCATACAAAGTCCAGTCGATGATCTCTGGCGATTTGTATGATGTTATCCAGCATCCATTGTCCCAACTGCTGCCCCTGATAGTCCTGGTGAATATAAAGTCTGCAAATCTCCAGCGCTGTACCCACTTCAGGAAGTACCTTAGGCAAACCAAATTTTATTTTAAAGTAGCCTACGAGTTCTCCCTCAAAACTTAGAAAGTAAAAATGTGTGTTTGTATCCTGAAGTTCTTCTGAAAGTTGTGTTTTACTAAATGCATGATTAAGGTATATTCTCATGTCCTCTTCAGAATTGGCGTCGGCAAAAGCGTCCAGAAAAGTAGTCAGGCTTAGTTGCCGAAGTTCATCCAAATGATGGCGTTCTACTTTGACCAATTGTACATCAGCCTTGTCCATGATAGAGTTTGAGTTTTGCTTGTAGGTTCAATTAACTTATCCAGCGTTCTATCAGCTTTGCGAAGTCTTCTTTATATTGATTGCTCACTGGGATGCTTTCTTTCCCTATCTGCACGCTGCTTTTGGTTACCGCATTGATCTTTTCTAAGGAGATGATGTAAGATCGATGAATACGCCTAAATCGATTTGCAGGCAGTTTATCTTCCAGGGCTTTCATACTGATCAGGCTTAGCAGAGGTTTGTTGCTACTGTACAGATATACCTTTACATAATCTTTTAGTCCCTGTATGTAAAGGATGTCATTAAAGTTTATCTTCACCAGTTGGTATTCTACCTTTAAGAAGAGGTAATCTGCTTCAGGCTCAGCGCTTCTGCCGGGATTACCCTTAGGCTGAGCGAATTCGGCATACGCCTGGGCCTTGCTTACCGCACGTAAAAATTCCTCATAGCTGAATGGTTTTAAAAGGTAATCAAGCGCATCTACCTTATAACCTTCCAGGGCAAACTGGTCATAAGCCGTGGTGAAGATGATGCGCGGGCCTTTCATCCTTCCCCCTCTGTCCAGTACCCTGGCAAGCTCAATACCACTCAGGTCAGGCATTTGTATATCCAGGAAAATAAGATCTACAGTTTGTTCGTGTAATATCTTCAATGCTTCTACCGCACTAGAAAAGCGTCCTGTAAGCTCAAGGAAAGGAGTTTGTTCAATATAGGTACACACCATATTGAGCGCGTGAGGCTCATCATCTACGGCTATGCACTTCAGGTTTATCATGATAACTGAATTTTTAGTTCTACCTGAAAAGTATTTTTCGGAGCATTTTCATTGACCTGAAGAGCATATCTGCCGGGATACAATAGGTCCAATCGTCTTTTAGTGTTGGCTAAGCCTATGCCATTACTTTCTTCAAGAATCATACTCTTATTGTTGAAAATAGAATTCTTTACTTCTAAATGTATGCAGTTTCCTTCCTGTTCTATATTAATAAAAATACAGGAGGAAGATTGGGTACTGACACCATGTTTGAACGCATTTTCTACATAAGGTAAAAACATCATAGGGGCAATACTTTTATCATGCAAAGAAGAAGGGTACTTAAAAGTTACCTTGACCTTATCAGTAAGCCTGAGTTGCATCAGCTTGATGTAATCCTGTAGAAATGAAATTTCCTGGCTCAGAAAAGTAACATCCTTGCGGGTTTCGTAGAGTACATAACGCATCATGCGGGATAAGTTATGCAAAGCCTGGCGTGCCGTAGTTAAATCAGATAAAGTGAGGGCATAGATATTATTCAAAGTATTGAAGAAAAAGTGTGGATTGATCTGGGCTTTCAGGAATGAAAGTTCAGAGCTGATCTTTTGCTGTTCCAGGCTTTGGCGCAATTGTACATCTTCCTGCCACTTCTGTATGACTTTCACGCTGGTACTGACCCCTAAAACGAACATAGAGAGCAACAGTAAAAAAAAATCAAACCAGAGGCTTCCTTTCCGGGCGGGTTCATCACTCTCTGGATGGAAAGCTCTATGCATAAGCTCTGGCAGATTGAGCCAGCCTTCTATCGTTTTCATGACAGGCATCAGCACGAAAACTGCCGCTAAAACCATCAGAATAAACAAACCAATTTTGTTGTGAAACAACAGCTTAGGAACCAATAGCTCGGAGTTCAGATAAAAAATACCTACCAGGAAGCAAAAGAGAATAGCCTGCTTGATCCAGAACTCAACTGGCAGGATAATCTGAAGAGAGGCCTGCCAGGCCATAGGCTGAAATAAGAGAAAAAACAATCCCATCACTACCCACACCAAAGCCTGTATGAATGGAGAACGAAATGAAAGATGTACAGAGAATGGTGCCATAATGTAGAGAATGAATCCTGAGATGAAAAGGTAGTCTCACTATAGAACTAACATACGGTAAATAATAAGTTGAGGCCAGCCAAATCTATGGTTTATATTAATATGACGACAGAATGCATCTTTTTCTCTATTTCCTTGCTTAATGGCTTTGTAAATGTCCTGTATGCCTGTTTCATCGCTGAAAAGAAATCAACTGTCGTGATGTTCTGTCCGACTGTCTATTCTAATTTTCCTGTACCAAATTAGCCCGTTAATTCAAATATCCTTTGGCCAACATGCGTGTTGCATTCCCACTAAAAAGATATTAAACGAGCACTCAATCATGAAAAACATAGCAAACTTACTTATACTATTTACCGGTTTAATCGCCATTTCCGGACTAGCTTCAGCACAGACTCCACAAACTGTGGCCGGAGGCAAAGCCCAGTCTAACCTACCCCAGGGAGATGGAAAAATAAGCGGTATCATCCTGGACAAAGAAAGCCAGTCACCCATACCCTATGCGACAGTAGCACTCATCAAGCCGGACCTTGACCAACCAATAGATGGTACCATTGCTGATGAAAAGGGTAAGTTTCAACTTAAAAATATAGCGGCAGGTATTTATAAACTGAGCATCAGTTTTATCGGATATGAGGCTATTGAAATAAGCTCAGTTGAAATCAGCGGAAATGAAAAGCAAGTTGAACTAGGCGATCTTTTCCTTACTTCAGAAACCAAACAGCTGGATGAAGTTGTGGTGTTGGGGCAGCGTGACCTTATTGAAGAGAAGGTTGATAGAACAGTATATAATGCAGAACATGATCAGACTACCAAAGGAGGAGATGCTACCGATGTACTCAAGCGGGTACCTATGCTATCGGTTGACCTGGACGGTAATGTATATCTGAGAGGTAGCCAGAACATCAAAGTCCTGATTGACAATAAGCCATCCACCATTACGGCAACCAATGTGGGAGATGCCCTAAAACAAATTCCTGCTGACCAGATCAAATCCGTTGAGGTGATCACTTCTCCTTCCGCCCGCTACGATGCTGAAGGTACCGGGGGAATCATCAATATTGTTACCAAAAAGAACAAATTGCAGGGGGGGACGCTAAGTGTTGATAGCAGCGTAGGTAACCGTGGGTCTAACCTGGGGCTGAATGGAAGTTATCGCAAAGGGAAAGTAGGGCTTTCGCTGGGCGGATTCGGACGAACCGGATACAATATCCTGGGCAGTTTTGAGAATAACCAATTGACTACTGATAGTGATGGCAATGAGATCTTAACTACGCAGCAGGCCGATACGCGTAACAATATGCTTTTTGGTCGCTATACCCTGGGTCTGGACTATGACATCAATGAGAAAAACTGGGTTTCAGCTTCTGTGCAGCTGGGTGCTTTCAACTTTTATTCCAGGCAGGATGCACTGCTAACTCAGACCTTCCAGAATGATGCATTGCTAAGCAGCAGCCTTAGAGATGTAAATATGACCAATTTGTCGGAGAATATGGATGTAAGCCTGACTTATGTTCATTCCTATGAGAAGCCTCAGCAGGAGTTCATACTGATGGGCCTTTACAGCCGGAATAACCGTACTAACGATTTTGTGAACGACATCATCAACCAAAATGATGAGAGCGCGATTGATCGTTTTAAAAATGAGAACCAGAGCTTCAATCAGGAGATTACTTTACAGGCAGACTATCAAATGCCAATTGGCGATAAGCAGATGCTTGAGTTTGGTGGAAAGGAGATCATGCGGACAGTGTCCAGCGATTACCAGTTTTACATTAGTGATGAAGAGGGCAACTACGAGGCTGTGGAAAATGATGATTTGAGCAATGTCTTTAATTATGATCAGAATGTGATGGCAGGCTATGTATCTTATACGCTTAATCTGGATAAGTACAGCATCAAACCGGGCCTAAGATACGAGTACACCACCATTCAGGCGAATTTTCAGGATGAGCAGGAGGTGGAAATTCCTTCCTATGGTATATTAGTCCCCAGTGTAAACCTGTCCAGAAAACTTGAGAACGGTGACATGGTCAAAGCCGCTTATAACCGTCGTATCCAGCGTCCTTCTTTACAATTTCTCAACCCTAATTTACAAGCCTCAAACCCCCTGAATATTACGCAGGGAAATCCTGATCTGGAGCCGGAGTATACCAACAATTATGAGCTGTCTTACAGTACTTTCCTCAAGGGAACTTCACTCAATATCTCCACTTTTATGCGGAACAC
Source organism: Catalinimonas alkaloidigena (assembly GCF_029504655.1). Classification (NCBI taxonomy): domain Bacteria; kingdom Pseudomonadati; phylum Bacteroidota; class Cytophagia; order Cytophagales; family Catalimonadaceae; genus Catalinimonas; species Catalinimonas alkaloidigena. The sequence continues at coordinate 3,945,161 of NZ_JAQFIL010000001.1, read as the reverse complement.
CAGTGGATCTATCCAGCCGATACGTAGCCTGATAGGTCAGGATACGGTGCTCACCACTTATGAGAATATAGGAAGTGAAGATGCATATGGCATGAGCGTCTTTGCCAATGTGAATATATCCAATAAGTTTTCACTCAACGGTGGCACTGACCTATACTATGCGGTTTTGGACAACAATGTGAATAATCCACTTTATCAGGCAGAAAATGAAGGCTGGGTACTTAGCGGAAGGTTGTTCGGAAACTACAATATCAACGATAGCTGGGGCTTGCAGTTTTTCGGATTTTATAGGGGTAAGCAGGTGCAATTGCAAGGTTACCAGACCGGATTCGGCATCTATAGCCTTAGCATTAAGAAAGATTTTAACGACAAAAAGGGTAGCATCGGCTTCGGTGCTGAGAATTTCTTCACCAATGAATTTAAAATGATTACCGAAGTAAACTCTCCAATCATCAGTCAGAGTAGCACCAACAGTATGCGCAATATGGGCTTCAAGATTAACTTCAGCTATCGTATCGGCAAGCTTAATGCGGATCCAAAGTCAAAACGCAGAAAATCTATTCAAAATAACGACCTGAAAGAAGGCGGAAGTAATCAGATGAATATTACTCAATAGTGCAGATGGTGAATTGATCAGTCTGAAAAATACCAGTAGAAAGTTGTAACTAAATGCAACATAGTGCAAAAAGCCCGGATTAACTTAATTCGGGCTTTTTCATTGACAATATTCGCCAGAAGTATTTCATTGTATTAGATGTGTGCTATTCAGATCAATCTTAAACCTCAATTCCATGAAAAAAATATTCGGATTTGGATTCCTGGCTCTTTTTATCATTATCCAATTTATAAGGCCTGAAGAAAACTTGGGTGAAGCGGAAAGCAGCACGGATGTGACGCATTTTATCAATGTGCCGGAGCAGGTAATGACTACTTTGCAGGCTTCCTGCTATGACTGTCATTCCAACCACACAGCATACCCCTGGTACTCAAAAGTGAACCCCGTAGGCTGGTGGTTAAACAGCCATGTCAATAAAGGCAAGAGCGAGCTTAACTTTTCAGATTTTGCTGACTACGATATCAAACGCATGGATCATAAGCTGGAAGAAATTGCGGAAGAAGTACAAGAGGGGCATATGCCATTGCCAACCTATGCCTGGATACATAGAGATGCGATTCTTAGTGAAGAACAGATCAGCCAGATCGTAGCCTGGGTAGACACAGAAAGGCAAAAGTTAGACGTTCCTCAGGAATAGGTTGGTTGGTAGATACTGGTTTTTTTGAAATTAATAATCAAACAGTTTTACTCGTTGGGGAAAGACTTGAAACACTGTATTTAGATATTGAAGACACAAAAGAATTTAGTTGCCGAACTGATTATGAGGTTTATCCAAGTGACTATTCTATGTGGATTTATGAATTAAGTGAAGTAAATTTTAAGCAAATAAATTCATATAAAATTCCGTGTGATTAAATCTCAAAAAAAATGATGTTAGCACCTGACTATAGGACACGTAGTTGAATTGCTTCCTTCAGTCCTCATGCCTACCCTACATTCCTATAACGGACAGGCATTCACCAGGAATACCCTACTATAGCACGAACATTAGAAAATAATAATATTTACATTACCGGCATAATCCAAATTTCTCTTATTTAAGCTTAGGCACTAATTCCCGCTCAAAGTACACCAGTTCTTTTTTGGAAGTGTCATTCTGATCTACACAATAGTAGATACGGTCCACATAACGCCTGATGATGAGCTTCCGCTCGGGGTTTTCTTTTGCGTAAACTACAGAGCCTTCGGGAAAAATATTTTGCATGAAGTAAGATAACCATAAATACCTGAATAATAAGGTATTTCGCTACTGAAATCATTTGTATTACAAACGAACTTTCCTTTTTTGAAAAAAAAATATTGAAGAACTGAACTACTATCCATGAATTACAGTTACATTGCCTTAATACTTATAATAATAATTCAATGAAAGAAGGTACCGTAAAATTTTTTAACCACACGAAAGGATTTGGTTTTATCATGCCAGCCGATCAAAGTGCAGACATTTTTGTTCATTCAAGTGGACTTATCGATGAGATAGAAGAGGACGATAAGGTTGAATATGAAGAAGAACAAGGAAGAAAAGGTCTTAACGCAGTCAATGTGAAAGTTATTTAATAAAATATATTATCACTTTGAAATGAAGAACATGCTCCTAAAAGGGCATGTTTTTTTAGTTTATGGAAACAGATTTAAAATTGGCGGTACTGATTGATGGTGACAACATTCCATCAGCCTATATCAAAGAGATGATGGAGGAAATAGCTAAATATGGTAATCCTACCATCAAAAGAATTTATGGAGACTGGACCAAACCTAATTTGTCTAAATGGAAAAACCTTCTTTTGGAGAATGCGATCACTCCAATACAGCAATATGGTTATACTTCCGGTAAAAACGCTACCGACTCAGCCATGATCATTGATGCCATGGACATCCTGTATTCGCAGAAGGTAAATGGATTTTGCCTGGTATCCAGTGATAGTGATTTTACCCGATTAGCTACTCGCCTCAGGGAAGCAGGAATGAAAGTATTCGGGATTGGAGAAAAGAAAACACCAGATCCATTTATAGTCGCTTGTGATAAGTTTATCTATCTGGAAATCTTAAAGGATCAATCCAAGGAAGAAGAAACAGATTCTCGGAAAGGAAAGACTGAGAAGAAAAGTGATGTAGACAAGATTACGCCCAAAGTAATTCGTTTGATCTCAACGACTATCTCCGACCTTGCCGATGACGATGGCTGGGCCTTTCTTGGAGATGTAGGCAACTTACTCCAAAAGAAACAACCCAACTTTGATTCAAGAAACTATGGTTTTCAGAAGCTTACGCCCTTGATCAAGTCTATCAATAAATTTGATGTGGAGCAAAGAGAAAATCAAAAAGGAAAATTCAAGCTGATTTATGTGAGAAATAAAGAATAATCAGACATCAAATAGGAAAGAAAACTTAACTGAACTTAAAAAATTGCCCGGCATTTGCTTAAGTTGGAAGGTTATAGATTTCAATTTCAACTAAAGCATAAAAATAGATAGAGTGATTTCTAAAATTTTATGCTTTAAAAAAACATAAATTTTATGATTCATGATACCTATTACACTGTTATTTCCGGAACAGGAAGATATATACCCTCCCAAATTGTAAAAAATGAAGCTTTTCTTGATAGTGAATTTTTCAATGCTTCCGGTGAGAGGATACCCAAATCTAATGATGAAATCATCCGAAAGTTTCAGCAGATCACCGAAATAGAAGAACGCAGGTACGTGGAAGATGATATGGTCACTTCCGATATCGGTTATTACGCCGCTGAAGCGGCTGTCATCTCAGCAGGTATTGACAAAGAAAGTCTGGACTATATCATAGTAGCCCACAATTTTGGTGACGTACTGCACGCCAATAAAAAAACAGACCTGGTGCCCAGCCTGGCTGCCAGGATCAAATATAAACTCGGAATCCAAAATCCTTATACCATTGCCTATGATTTACCTTTTGGCTGTCCGGGCTGGGTACAGGGCTTAATACAGGCAGACTACTATATCAAATCGGGGGATGCCAAAAAAATACTGGTGATTGGTGCCGAGACACTTTCCCGCATCTCTGATCCGCACGATATTGACAGTATGATATATTCTGATGGAGCAGGAGCGGTAGTAGTTGAAGCAGTACAGCAGGAGAGCAGGGTAGGGGTTTTAGCACACAAAACACGTTCTGATACCTTACAACATGCCCATCTCCTCAATATGGGCGTATCCTACAATCCGGATTATAAGGACGATACGCTTTTCCTTAAGATGGAAGGCCGAAAACTATATGAATATGCCCTTACGACAGTACCACAACTGCTGAGTGAATGTCTGGATAAAGCCGATGTTAGTCTTCAACAGATCAAAAAAGTACTCATCCATCAAGCAAATGCTAAAATGGATGATGCTATTTTATCAAGATTATTCAAATTACTAAACGTCCCGGAAATCCCCGAACATATTATGCCCATGACCATTGCCACGCTGGGCAATAATTCAGTAGCTACAGTACCGATTTTGCTGGACAAACTGCTGAGAGGAGAGTTTGAGCACCATCGGGTAAGTAAGGGAGATCATGTGGTTTTTGCTTCAGTAGGGGCTGGGATGAATGTAAACGCTGTGGTTTATAAAATGCCATAAAAGCTTCTTAATAGCTAGTTAAGTTCACTAAACCTGGCCTTCAATATCTTTCTGATAGCACAGAAAGCTTTATGATAATCGGATGTGTTGAGGTACAGCCGATCGTGAATGGTCACCTGATATTGGTGGGGACGAACAGCATTGACCTTACAGTAAATTACCGTATTGCTACAAAAGGTTTTTAAATACTTGGCTTCAGCATAAAACATTTTGAATCCTGAGTAAATGAGAATAGTAACAATATCGGTAATTATGTGGGAAGAACAAATACTAGCCCAGATAAGGTCTTAAGGCACTGCTGCGTGAGCTATGTCTAAGCCTGCGGGTAGCTTTTTCTTTGATTTGACGTACTCTTTCTCTGGTGAGATCGTATCGGCTGCCAATTTCTTCCAGCGTCATGGCTTTTCCTCCATTCAATCCAAAATACAGCGTGATTACGTCAGCTTCCCTCTGCGTAAGTGTAGATAGTGATCTCTGCAGCTCCCTCTGCAACGAATCGTGCATCAGGTCAGAGTCAGGCGTTACCTCACTTTTATTTTCCAGTACATCCAGCAATCCGTTTTCTTCCCCGCTGGCGAAAGGCGCATCCATTGACAAATGACGATTGGCAACTTTTAGGTTAAGAGCAATCTCTTCTTCTGTGATATCCAACATTTCAGACAATTCTTCCAGCGAAGGTTCGCGCTGATACTTTTGCTCAAGTTCAGCGAATATTCTGCTGATCTTGGTTAAAGTACCGATACGGTTGAGCGGAAGACGCACCATCCGGGACTGCTCAGCCAGTGATTGCATGATAGATTGACGTATCCACCATACAGCATATGAAATAAACTTAAAACCTCGTGTTTCATCAAATCTTTGTGCTGCCTTCATGAGACCTAAATTTCCTTCATTGATCAGGTCGTTTAGCGACATACCTTTGTTCTGATATTGCTTGGCGACAGATACAACAAAGCGCAGGTTAGCCTTAGTAAGCTTCTCGAGGGCAACCTGATCTCCTTCTCTTATCCTTCTGGCTAACTCAGCCTCCATATCAGGTGTGATCAGGTCTACTTTGCTTATTTCCTGTAAGTACTTATCCAGTGATTGGCTTTCCCTGCTGGTGATCTGTTTTGTTATCTTTAGTTGTCTCATGGATAATTTTATGAAATGTAATTTTTTTAAAGTTTACAGAGATTGATTAAATCATTGTTTGTGAAGATGCGGCACTAAAAATTCAACCTCAAAATATGACTAAAATCCAGAGATATTTAAAGGGGAAGTCATTTCAACACAATGGCTTTTCACAAAGTTCGGTGAAGATACGACAAATTACTGAACTCAAGTTGCTAAAATTTCTTTGTAATGCCTTTTTTACTTTAATATCTTCACAAACCGGTTATTAAAAGAGTGAATAACACAATTTGTTACTCCTAAATAATCAGAACGTTTCTGAATCCACTTTTGTGATGTCCAAATAATATTCCTTTCCTTTTATAAAAAATTGTTCAGCTTTAGGGTTATCTATCCAGATTTGTAGTTTTCCAATTGGAGCAGACAAATTAAACTGATTGTTATCTACATCATCATTAGTATCTATTCCTTGTATGCCATGAAGATGAGCGATCAAAGAGTTTTGTACCCTTTCCACCTTAGAACAAAAGTATTTTGCACGCATATGTGTCTAGCTTAGCTCCTACTAATAAAGCAAAACACAAAAGAATAGTTTACTGCTATGGTAATTTTTTACTCTACCCGATGATATTTATCAGTTGATAATCGCAGGCCCCAGTTCGCTCTACTCTTCGCAGAAATAGTTTAAGCAGCCTATCAAAGTCAGCTTGATGCTTGCCTTTTAAATACTGCCGGAACCAATCTAACCCTCTGCGGAAAGTACTCTTGGCTGGATAGCCGTGCTTTTTGATCGCTACTTTTTGTGTTTTATCCAAGAACTCTCTGCCTAAGGACAGGCAAATAGCAAAAGCAATACACACTAAAGCAAATAGTTTTTTCCACTTGTCTAGACTTCGTAAATGTGAACCTTCCAATTTGAAACCGCGTCCTTTCAAACTTTGAAAGAAAACCTCTATGGTCCAGCGTTTGCGATATATGTGCGGAAGCTGCTTAGCAAAGTGAGTACCGATGACATACAACATTTCTCGGTTAGCCAGTCTTCTAATAGCTACATTAACTCTTACTCCATCCACAATAGCATTTTGAAAGTACCGTGTAGACTGGTGAGCCATTAATTCTTCGGCTTGGTAGGTTTCACCGTTACGCAAGGTGATAGTATGATGTTTAGGAACGCGGACACAGAAGGGAATTTCAGCCTTCTGAAGCCAAGTCAGCCACTGATGGCCGATAAATTCTCTATCCATAATGACTGAAGCGATGCGTGCTTTACCTAGCAGCCTTACACACTGCTTCAGTAGATCGATCCGATCTTGATAGTTGCTATTCCCACTTTTATTATCCAACATCTCAAAGTATAAAGGCAAGCCCACTTTACCTACACAAGCGGTGATACATAAAATATTAACCTGGCACTGGCCAAAATCCCATTCCGTACGGTCAAGACTCAGACTCACTTCTCCGGGGGGTAGAAACCTAGATAGAAGGGCCGCTACTTGTTGATAATCAAGAAGAGCATCTTTGAAAAAAGCTTGGATGCGCCGTTCATTTGAAGTCTCTCGTACTTCATCATTCAGTTCCGTAGCTAACTCACAGAATTGCACAGTGCGCATTTTGATAACTGTTTTTACAAACTGCCAGACAAATTTCTGTCGTGACAAATGGCGGACAACAGGAAAGGCATTCAAAGTTTTTTTATCTTTGATTCTAATAAATATTTCATGGTAAAGCTGAGTTTAGAGTGTATGGTAACCTCAAAATTCAGCTTTTCTTTTTCTTACTCAAAATCATCGGGTAGAGTAGTAATTTTTTACAACCTTATATGTTTTAAGATTGGTTTTCCAACAAAAATCGTAGTCTATTTAGAGCTTGCAACTTTGGCATGCGTATGGGGTGTTTCTTCATATTCTTTTTTAAACTGCAGCGGAGTTCGCTTCATGAGCGTCTTAAACTGACGGTTAAAGTTGGTAATCGTCTGATAGCCGCTTTCGTAGCAGGCCTGAGATACATTCATCTTTTTTTCGATAAGGAGGCGGCAGGCATAGCCAATTCTTACCTCACAGACTAGCTCAGTAAAGGTTTTGTTTGCATGCATCTTAAAGTATCTGCTGAAAGAAGAGGGCGTCATATTGGCAATAGAAGCTACCTCTTTGAGACTGATTTTTTGCTTGAAGTTGTCCATTACATACGCATGGATAAGGTTCATGATCTCAGTGTCACCATCCTTGAGCGTATTGGTGTAGCCGGGACTGGAAAGTTCACAAATTTCATTTGAATGCATCAGTTCATTGAGAATCTGAAGTAGAAAGATGATGCTTTCCAAGCCCTCTTTTTTTAGAAGTTGCTGCATCATGTGGGTGATTTTTTTCGCTGAGTTACCCAGTATTTCCAAACCTAATTTTGATCTTTCTAGGAAATGACGGAGACGAATAGCCTCTTCTTTCCTGATCAGGTCTTTTCCGGGAAAGTGTTCATGTAAGTAAATAACAATGCCATGGGTATATAGATCGGGATTCCCATCAAAATAAATCACATCACTTCGCCAGAGATGCGGTAGGTTGGGGCCGGTGAATACCACATCACCTTCTTCAAAAGATTTGATGTTGTCGCCGACAAAGCGTGTTCCTGAGCCTTTAAGCACTACAAAAAGCTGATACTCCTGATGAAAATGCCAGTTGGGATCAAAATAAGGTTCTTTTAATTCCCTGATGATAAAAGTATGGGTCTCAGGGATAGGCGATTTTCGCAGAGCATGTGGCATAGTTACACTAATTTATCCCAGCAAAAGTAAAAATATTCTAATGATGGCAAAAAAGTGCTTGTAATTGGTAACATACAGTATGAAATTGTAAACTACATTTTCAATCATTGTATTTTACCCTTCAAAGGTAAAAGCAAACTGAAATTCATTTTTTAAGACACTAACATATCCATATGCAACCTACTTTTGGCGTGAGTACTTGGCTGTGGACATCTCCATTTAATACAGCTTCTGCTCAGACCCTCTTTCCGAAAATTAAGAAAATGGGTTATGATGTAGTAGAAATTCCGGTGGAATATCCTGATCTGATTGATGGCAAAAAAGTGAGAGAAGCTTTGGAAGAATACGGTCTCAAAGCAGTAGTATGTGGAGCTTTTGGGCCTAGCCGTGATCTTACCCATGCTGATCCTGCAGTACACCAGACCTGCTTTGACTATATCGCTGACTGCTTCAAGCTTTGCAAGGATTGGGATGCTGATTTTCTGGCGGGCCCCATGTATGCTGCAGTAGGTAAAACCCGCATGCTCAGTCCGGAAGAGCGAAAAGTAGAGTGGGACAGAGCTGTTACCAATCTCCAAAAAGTCTGTAGTATGGCCAGCGAAGAAGGTCTTTCTTTAGCGATAGAAGCGCTCAATCGTTTTGAGTCAGACCTGATCAATACGGTGGAAGATGTGCAGCGCCTGATCAAAGATATCAATCATGATGCAGCCAAAATCATGGTGGATGTCTTCCATATGAATATAGAAGAACCCGATATGGAAAAAGCAGTTAAACTGGCGGGTGACAAACTTATCCACCTGCAGATCGCCGACAACTATCGGGGTACGCCGGGCACCGGCTCAGTCCGATGGGACAGCCTGTGCAAAGGGCTGGAAGGGATAGCCTATGATGGTGTCATCTCTATTGAAAGCTTCACACCTGAGATCAAGGAACTGGCAGGAGCTGTCTGTATCTGGCGTCATCTGGCGGATGATCAGGACCAGTTTGCTTCCGATGGTCTGGAATTTATGAAAAAGACTTTTAACTATTAATACTACACCTATGCGAAAAGATAAGATTAATATTGCCATCATCGGCTTAGGCTTTGGAGCGGAATTTATTCCTATCTACCAGAAGCATCCCCACGCTAATATGTATGCCATTTGCCAGCGCACCCAGTCCAAACTAGACGAAATAGGGGATGCCTTCGGCATTGAAAATCGCTATACTTCATATGATGAATTGCTGAAAGACCCCGAAGTGGATGCGGTACATATCAATACGCCCATTCCCGATCATGCTACACAGTCTATTAAAGCACTGAAAGCAGGTAAGCATGTGGCCTGTACGGTGCCAATGGCCACTACGGTGGAGGAGTGTGAGCAAATCGTAAAGCTTACACAAGAAACAGGTCTGACCTATATGATGATGGAGACTGTAGTCTATGCCCGTGAGTTCCTGTATATGAAAGAACTTTATGAGAAGGGCGAACTGGGCAAAGTGCAGTTTTTGAAAGCCAGTCATCAGCAGGATATGGACGGCTGGCCCAATTACTGGCCGGGCTTACCGCCAATGTATTATGCTACGCACTGCGTAGGCCCTGTACTCGGACTTACCCGCGCTGAAGCGGAATACGTTTCCTGCTTTGGTTCCGGTACCATTCGCGAAGAACTCCACAAGCACTACAATTCACCTTATGCGGTAGAAACTACGCATATCAAATTCCGAAACTCTGATCTCACCGGTCATATCTACCGTTCACTTTTTGATGTGGCCCGTCAGTACAGGGAGAGCTTTGAAGTCTACGGTTCTAAAAAGGGAGTGGAATGGCCCCTGATAGAAGGTAATCCTCTGGTGGTACATACCGCCAAGAAGCCTGAGCCGGAAATACCCCAAGAGGTAGAATGTCCGGATTATGCCAAACTGCTGCCGGAAGAGATACAGCATTTTACCACCAAAGGGGTATATGATGAAGATGAGCATCAGCATTTGTCCTTTACGCAGGGAGCAGGTCATGGCGGTTCACATCCCCATCTGGTGCATGCATTCCTGGATGCGCTGGTAAAGGGTGAAGATCCTTATCCTAATGCGGTGCAGTCAGCCAATATTACCTGCGTGGGTATCATTGCCCATGAGTCGGCGCAGAAAAACGGTGAAGTGATGAAAATGCCTGATTTTACCCTGCGGCAATAGAAAAGATTTGGTTTTTATAGTGAAAAAATTGCTGGATAAATCTCTCCGGCAATTTTTTATGCTTATGATACATCAGGGGGCAATAAAGTATCCATTGGTCAAATTAATTGTGATGGGTGCATGTTTAATTTCCCATTGGGCAACTTCACTGAGTCCCTGCTGATAATGTTTTCGTTTTCGCTTATAGAATTTCCCCAAATTCTTGATGCGCAGTAGAATGGATATCTGCTGTCTGTGGCATCTTTTTTTTGCGTTATTCTTTGTACATTCTCGCTAAGCTAATGATTAAGCGAAATATCAATAAAACTTTTTTCATTCATTACTTTGCTATACTGTGCGTCAATATTAGTCTTTGTTAGAATGGTTAATGATTTCATATTATCGCTTCCCTATCTTTTCTAACCAAATATAAGTTTTGACCACGATAATCCAGTATTGCTCTCACAAAAAGCTTTGATAAGTTGTAGACCGGTTAGGTCAACATATCTCTTTTCATAATACACTACATTGGTAAATTCTTGTTTACTTAGATGGTAGTAATTCCTGCTTCGGTGTCAAATAAAAATAGCCCTCTGGAATCATTGAACGGTGCTTTCAATAAAATATGACCGAAATTACTTATTTGAAAAGGCATAGCTATCGTTTTTTGACTATCAGGTCAATGATAGGTCAACTGTTGACTTTCTGTGTCATTTAAATCTGGTGCATTAAACTTACTGTAAGCAATAAACACAATGAATCCGCTTACGATGGTGGTGAGCAGCGTTGATAAGAACAGTTTGAGTTTTACAACTATGACATTGATAAAACCGAGAGAAGCTAAACAAAAAGGTAAATAAAATCCAAAGCCATTGCCTGGGTCACCTTTATGATTGACTGTATAATGAAAAAAAGTACAAGCAACAATAAAAATATTAGCAGGAATAAGCCATATCAGGGAGTCTTGGCAATTTTTTCAAGCATTAACTTAAATGGTATGCCTTCCCAATATAACCATTGAAACCCAAATGTTAAAAGAGAATAGGATAAAGTCTTTTCTGAATTGAGCAGTAATACTTAAATGCAATGAATGTCTTTCTAAGGTCTGTTTGGTATGTAAAATTGAAGCGGATATATAAAGGTAAAACTAAATTATCATGATATGCATGTATTCTTTATCAATTGGGATAAAATAGTGCAGATATAGGGTAAAATACTGTATGTTTTTATTTATTAAAATAATGACTTTAGCAATAAACAACCTACAAAATCATGAAAATTGCGAGGAATTGGTACTGCTACCTACTGTGTTTGTTGATACTGGGCTGTAAATCTGAACAGCAGCAAGCCGAAACTGGTCCCAAACCCATACAAATTCTCTTCCTGGGTCACGATAGTGAGCATCATAATTCTGAGATATTGATGCCTATGCTGGCTGCACCACTCTTCATGAAAGGTATCAACCTCACTTATACAGAAAATCAATCAGACCTGAATGCTGAAACGCTCAGCAAATATGATGGGCTGATGATTTATGCTAACCATGAAACCATTACGCCTTCCCAGGAAAAAGCTTTAATAGATTTCGTGGAAGGAGGAAAAGGCTTTATTCCTATCCATAGTGCCAGCTTCTGTTTCCAGAATTCAGAAGCATACATAGACCTGGTAGGTGCCCAGTTTCATAGCCATGATACGGCTACATTTGTAGCGGATATCATTCAGCCCGAGCATCCGGCTATGGAAGGTGTAGAAGAGTTTTCCGCATGGGATGAGACCTATGTCCATCACAAGCATAATGAGGATCGTACTGTATTGATGAAAAGAGTAGAAGGCGATCATCATGAGCCCTGGACCTGGGTGCGGGAGCAGGGTGAAGGAAGAGTATTTTATACAGCCTCAGGTCATGATGAAAAAGCCTGGAGTAAGCCCGGGTTTCACAAGATGATTGAACAGGGCGTATTATGGGCAGTGAGTGATCAGGCAATTGAGCAGTGGCAGGCATATGTGCGGGATATTCCTAAGCTTGAATATGTTGATAAAGACAGCATACCCAACTACGAGAAAAGAGATCTTGCACCTAAGTACCAGCTTCCTCTTTCTCCTGAAGAATCTAAAAAGCTCATACAGGTTCCACCGGATTTCAGCTTGGAATTATTTGCCTCAGAACCGGATATCATCAACCCAATCGCCATGGACTGGGATGAAAAAGGTAGGCTGTGGGTGATAGAAACTGTTGATTACCCAAACACCGTTAGAAATGATTCAGGAGTGGGCGATGACAGAATCAAAATTTGCGAAGACACTGATGGCGATGGAAAAGCGGATAAGTTCACCATTTTTGCTGACCAACTGAATATTCCCACCAGTCTGACTTTTGTCAATGGTGGCGTAGTGGTCTCTCAGGCACCTGACTTTCTCTTTCTCAAAGATACTGACGGTGATGATAAGGCCGATGAGCGAAAAGTTCTGGTAAATGGCTGGGGTACCTTTGACACCCATGCCGGACCCTCTAACCTTAAGTATGGTATAGACAACTGGATTTGGGGCGTAGTAGGTTACTCTGGTTTTGAAGGTACTATTGGCGGAAAAAATCATCAGTTCGGTCAGGGTATCTACCGACTGAAACCGGATGCGAGTGAACCGGCGGGGAACCGCTTTGAGTTTCTGACCCGTACCAGTAATAACACCTGGGGGCTAGGCTTCACGGAGACTTTTGATGTTTTTGCTTCAACTGCCAACAACACGCATAGTGTTTTCATGGGTATTCCCAATGCTTACTATGAAAATGTAGACGGACTGCCAGTAAGCGGTAGTACCAAAATAGATGGTCACTATATCATGCAGACGCTCACGCCTAATGTACGTCAGGTAGATGTATGGGGTGGGTTTACCGCTGCAGCCGGTCACAATTTTTATACCGCCCGAAATTTCCCCAAAAACTACTGGAACCGTATTGCATTCGTTTGTGAGCCAACCGGAGGTGTAGTGCACACTGCCATTCTAGAAAAAGAAGGAGCGGGCTTTGTTGAAAAAAATGGCGGCAACCTATTGGCAAGTGCCGACGAATGGGTGTCTCCGGTGGAAGCCAGGGTAGGACCTGACGGAGCGGTTTGGGTGGCTGACTGGTATAACTTTATTGTACAGCATAACCCAACCCCTACACTGGAGCGAGGTGGGTATGAAGCAGAAACTGGCGAAGGTAACGCGTACGTGAACCCCCTACGTGACCGTCAGCATGGCCGTATCTGGCGTATTGTCTACAAAGGAGCTGAACCTGATGAGCATATGAGCCTGAGTATGGAAGATCCTGAAGGCTTGGTGGAAGCACTAAATGATGACAATATGTTCTGGAGACTCACTGCTCAACGCTTACTGGTAGAAAGAGGCGAAACCGATATTTTGCCTGAACTCCTTGAGTTGGTTGAAAACAAAAGAAACCGATGATATGGGTCTTGGTAATGCCGCCTTACACGCACTGTGGACAATGCACGGGCTGGGAGTACTTGAAGATAATGTAAATGAAGAAGCTTACCGGGTGGCTGTAGATGCTCTCAATCATCCTGCTGCCGGAGTAAGAAAGGCGGCGGTACAAGTTTTACCTTCCACACCCTGGGCCAATCAGGCAATATTGCGTTCACAAATTACTGAAGATCCAGACCCTCATACTCGTTTGGCTACCGTTTTAGCTTTAGCGGATATGCCAACTTCAAAAGGAATAGGGGAGAAGCTTTTTGCCTTAACTCAGGATGAAAATGTACAGAATGATGCCTGGCTTGCTAAAGCTGCTTACCTGGCAGGCAGTCGCCATAGGGATGGTTTCATGTCAGCCTATCTGGCTGCTAATCCCCGTTATGAAGAGTTGCAGGCTCAAAAAGCAGCTATGCCTTCAAGGGAAAATATGGGTTACGCAGATGATGACTGGAAACTGATGAAGTTGCCGGAGTTTCTGGAACGCTCGGGCCTTGACATAGATGGTATCGTTTGGTTTAGGAAGATTATAAATCTGCCTGCACATTCAGCAGGAAGGGCAGGCACCATATCATTAGGTCCAATTGATGAAACCGATGAAGTCTGGGTGAATGGATTCAGGGTAGGGGGGACAAAGGACGATTACCAGACTGAAAGAATATATCCTATTCCTGCTGATGTATTAAAGCATGGTAACAATCTGGTGGTAGTAAAGCTGGAAGACTACCGTGGGTGGGGTGGTTTCAGCGGTGAGCCTGAGCAGATGTTTATTCAGGTGGGCAATAGCAAAACTTCACTGGCAGGTAACTGGAAGTATCAGGTAGAAAGAGAGTTCAACTCGGGTAGTTCCCCATTTGCAGGTAAAATCCTAGCAGATGCTCTGATGGAAAACTACTGGAACAAACCTGCCGCTGGTGAGATGAATACAATGCTGACAGACGCTACCGAGGAAAAGACACAGGTAGTACAGATCAGGACTGTGAAGAACGAAATGAAATACGACTTGAGTGAGTTTGTGGTAAAAGCAGGAAAGCCGGTGAAAATTGTATTTGAAAACCCTGACTTTATGCAGCACAACCTGTTAATTGTACAACCGGGGACACTGGAAACCGTTGGTGCCGCAGCAGATCAGCTGGCAACCGATCCTCAGGGGGCGGAGAAAAATTATATACCTGAGCTATCCGAAGTGCTTTTCAGTACACCTCTGGTAGATCCCGAACAAACCATTGAGCTTACTTTTATGGCCCCGGATACTCCAGGGGAATATCCTTTTGTGTGTACCTTCCCCGGTCACTGGCGTATTATGCAGGGTATCATGAAAGTAGTAGGTCCTGAAGCGAGTTGAATTGTGAATGAATCTTTGGGTATTTTTTTGGAAATAAAAATACACAGTAACAAGAAGAGAGATATAAGTAAGCTAATATAAATAAGTCGCTTCAAACTTTGATTTTTTCAGTGCTCAGAATATACCAGTATATACAAATATTCTTAGCAGATATTAATCTAAAAAAGAGAAAAAACTCAATGAAATATTGCAAAGTGCTATTTTAGGCTAACTGAGATTTAATAAGGAGACTATATCAGTGATATTTAGGAATAATTGAATCCTGAATTTCTATGACAAGTTCTACTTATCTATTATTACACATATTTAGGGAAGGCGTCTGGAAAGACAAGTATATTTTATGGATAAGCATTATCACTCTACTGCTTTTAATGACGAAAAACGCTAAAAGTCAGACTATTGTAGGGATGGGTACTGAAAATCCGAACCCTAATGCTGTACTTGAGTTAGTTTCCACACAAAGAGATCAAGGTTTATTAGTACCCCGTTTACTCAAAATAGAAGCAAATGCATTAAGCGAAAAATTGTCTGCTGCTGATAATGGCTTGCTGATCTTTGTAGAAGATGAAGGTAAGTTTTTTTACTGGTGGGAAGAAAGCTGGCACAAACTTGACCCATCAAACGGGGATATATCACCTGAAATAACACAATTAAAACCAGGAAAAGGAATAAAATTTGAAGAGAATATTATACACAATACTGGTGATAGGGATTCTACAAATGAATTACAAAATTTGTCATCAGTCTTATCTTTAGGCACGGATGCTGGAGGTAAACGAATCTCCAACGTAGCGGACCCCTTAGATGCTCAGGAAGTTGCTACTCGTAATTTTGTAATGACTCAGTTTCAGCAACTATCCGCTCCGTCGTTAATGTATGATGAAACAACTTTATCCTTAAGTATCAGCGGTGGTAATACCATTGAGCTAGGCAGTTCCCTGGTAAAAAAAGAAGACCTAAAGCTATCCATTTCCAATAACACATTAACATTAGAAAACGGGGAGAGTGTAGATTTATCTGGTGTCAATACAGATAAACAAGCGCTTGATTTGGTGGGAGATGAACTTAGCATCACGAACGGTAATACAGTAAATTTCAGTAAATATAAGTATAAGGCAGGTAGTGGTATCGGAATCAACAGTAAGAATGAAATTATTAATACGGCACCTGATATTCCGTTTGATATAACCGGAAGCGGAGCGGTAATAGTCACTAAAAGCGGATCTGATTATCAAGTGTCTGTAGCTGATTTGAATGACGCTGATGCTAACCCTACCAATGAGATTCAAGACTTGACTCTAGGTAGCAACGAGTTAAAAATCACTAATAACCCTTCGGCAACTGCCATCAACCTATTACCATATTTAGATAATACAGATGCACAAACACTGTCATTAAGTGGTAGCCAGCTAGAAATTTCTGGCGGAAACATAGTAGACCTGAGCAGTCTTCAGGGAAATAGCTACACAGCCGGCTCAGGTATAGATATTAACGGTAGTGATGAAATTATTAATACAGCCCCCGACCAGACTGTCAGTATCACTGGCAGTGGCGCGGTGAGCGTTAGCGGTACTTATCCAAATTTCACTGTTTCTGCAACTGACAATGTGAACGATGCTGACTCAGATTCTGGAAATGAGATACAAGACCTGTCACTAATCAATGACGAACTAAAAATAACCAATAACGCATCTGCCTCTACGATTGACCTTAGCTCTTATCTGGATAATACAGATGCACAAACTTTAACTACAAGTGGAACCTCCTTAGAAATTTCCAACGGAAACACAGTAAACCTTGGTGGTCTGGTAGGTGCTACAACGCTTACTGAAGGAAATATATGGGTAGGGAGCAACGCGGATAAGGCGATTGCTTTTGATGCAAGTGCTGATGCACAAATATTAGTAGGAAATGGGACAACAGTTGCTTCTGTCAGTATAACCGGCGATCTGGTACTACAATCTGATGGTACATTTACATTAAAAAACACCGTAGTGACCACTAACAAAATTGCTGATGGAGCTGTCACAAATGCTAAACTGGCAAACAACGCCATAACGGAAACCAAAATCTCAGACGATGCGGTTACGCGTGACAAGATCAACAGCAATGTAGCGGGCACGGGTTTGATTCAAGCAGTAGATGGAAGCCTGGAGACCATCAATACCAATAGTGGAGAACTACTTATCGGACAGGGTAGTACAGTGGCTTCCAGAAGTATTTCAGGCGACATTTCACTGGACGCTATTGGAAATGCAAACATATCCAAGCTACAAGGTAAGGCAGTCAATGCACCCAACCCAGCTAATGGCCAGGTACTTGGCTGGAATGGATCTGCATGGGAGCCTCAGACGCTTGCGCTTTTTTCGTTCGGTAGTAAACAATGGTATGCAGATACAAATACCCCCACACTTTTGTATCCACTTGGCGCTGAGAATGGTGACTTTTATTATGATACTGATGATAATATAGTTTATCACAAAGTGAGCGGAAACTGGACCTCTTTGGGTGGATACAATACAGCCCCTTCATCACCTATTAATATAGGAGCTAAAGCCGATAGTTATCGTACCCCTGTACTTTATTTAGGTGATGTTAAACCCGTGGACGGCGATAATATAGGTGCAATAGGAGATTTTTATTATAGTCGCGATGAAGAAAAACTCTATTACAGACTCTTGGATGTGAGTAGTGGAACGATTAAATGGCAGACTTTATAATGAAGAAAAAAATAATAGTGTTTCAACTTTACATTGGCATATACCTAATGTGTAATTCGCTTTTTGCACAGGAAAATACTCGAGGTGTATAAGTGATGGTGGTTAGAAATGAACCTATAATTTCAGTCAATGAAAAGGTGTTTATTCATGGAGGTATAGTCCATCAGCGTATCTACCACGGAAATTCCCCATTTGCAGGTAAAATCCTAGCAGATGCTCTGATGGAAAACTACTGGAACAAACCTGCCGCTGGTGAGATGAATACAATGCTGACAGACGCTACCGAGGAAAAGACACAGGTAGTACAGATCAGGACTGTGAAGAACGAA
The DNA here is from genome assembly GCF_029504655.1 of Catalinimonas alkaloidigena. Taxonomy (NCBI): domain Bacteria; kingdom Pseudomonadati; phylum Bacteroidota; class Cytophagia; order Cytophagales; family Catalimonadaceae; genus Catalinimonas; species Catalinimonas alkaloidigena. Next base: position 3,927,059 of record NZ_JAQFIL010000001.1, on the reverse strand, counting down.
ATGAAATACGACTTGAGTGAGTTTGTGGTAAAAGCAGGAAAGCCGGTGAAAATTGTATTTGAAAACCCTGACTTTATGCAGCACAACCTGTTAATTGTACAACCGGGGACACTGGAAACCGTTGGTGCCGCAGCAGATCAGCTGGCAACCGATCCTCAGGGGGCGGAGAAAAATTATATACCTGAGCTATCCGAAGTGCTTTTCAGTACACCTCTGGTAGATCCCGAACAAACCATTGAGCTTACTTTTATGGCCCCGGATACTCCAGGGGAATATCCTTTTGTGTGTACCTTCCCCGGTCACTGGCGTATTATGCAGGGTATCATGAAAGTAGTAGGTCCTGAAGCGAGTTGAATTGTGAATGAATCTTTGGGTATTTTTTTGGAAATAAAAATACACAGTAATAAGAAGAGAGATATAAGTAGACTAATATAAATAAGTCGCTTCAAACTTTGATTTTTTCAGTGCTCAGAATATACCAGTATATACAAATATTCTTAGCAGATATTAATCTAAAAAAGAGAAAAAACTCAATGAAATATTGCAAAGTGCTATTTTAGGCTAACTGAGATTTAATAAGGAGACTATATCAGTGATATTTAGGAATAATTGAATCCTGAATTTCTATGACAAGTTCTACTTATCTATTATTACACATATTTAGGGAAGGCGTCTGGAAAGACAAGTATATTTTATGGATAAGCATTATCACTCTACTGCTTTTAATGACGAAAAACGCTAAAAGTCAGACTATTGTAGGGATGGGTACTGAAAACCCGAACCCTAATGCTGTACTTGAGTTAGTTTCCACACAAAGAGATCAAGGTTTATTAGTACCCCGTTTACTCAAAATAGAAGCAAATGCATTAAGCGAAAAATTGTCTGCTGCTGATAATGGCTTGCTGATCTTTGTAGAAGATGAAGGTAAGTTTTTTTACTGGTGGGAAGAAAGCTGGCACAAACTTGACCCATCAAACGGGGATATATCACCTGAAATAACACAATTAAAACCAGGAAAAGGAATAAAATTTGAAGAGAATATTATACACAATACTGGTGATAGGGATTCTACAAATGAATTACAAAATTTGTCATCAGTCTTATCTTTAGGCACGGATGCTGGAGGTAAACGAATCTCCAACGTAGCGGACCCCTTAGATGCTCAGGAAGTTGCTACTCGTAATTTTGTAATGACTCAGTTTCAGCAACTATCCGCTCCGTCGTTAATGTATGATGAAACAACTTTATCCTTAAGTATCAGCGGTGGTAATACCATTGAGCTAGGCAGTTCCCTGGTAAAAAAAGAAGACCTAAAGCTATCCATTTCCAATAACACATTAACATTAGAAAACGGGGAGAGTGTAGATTTATCTGGTGTCAATACAGATAAACAAGCGCTTGATTTGGTGGGAGATGAACTTAGCATCACGAACGGTAATACAGTAAATTTCAGTAAATATAAGTATAAGGCAGGTAGTGGTATCGGAATCAACAGTAAGAATGAAATTATTAATACGGCACCTGATATTCCGTTTGATATAACCGGAAGCGGAGCGGTAATAGTCACTAAAAGCGGATCTGATTATCAAGTGTCTGTAGCTGATTTGAATGACGCTGATGCTAACCCTACCAATGAGATTCAAGACTTGACTCTAGGTAGCAACGAGTTAAAAATCACTAATAACCCTTCGGCAACTGCCATCAACCTATTACCATATTTAGATAATACAGATGCACAAACATTGTCATTAAGTGGTAGCCAGCTAGAAATTTCTGGCGGAAACATAGTAGACTTGAGCAGTCTTCAGGGAAATAGCTACACAGCCGGCTCAGGTATAGATATTAACGGTAGTGATGAAATTATTAATACAGCCCCCGACCAGACTGTCAGTATCACTGGCAGTGGCGCGGTGAGCGTTAGCGGTACTTATCCAAATTTCACTGTTTCTGCAACTGACAATGTGAACGATGCTGACTCAGATTCTGGAAATGAGATACAAGACCTGTCACTAATCAATGACGAACTAAAAATAACCAATAACGCATCTGCCTCTACGATTGACCTTAGCTCTTATCTGGATAATACAGATGCACAAACTTTAACTACAAGTGGAACCTCCTTAGAAATTTCCAACGGAAACACAGTAAACCTTGGTGGTCTGGTAGGTGCTACAACGCTTACTGAAGGAAATATATGGGTAGGGAGCAACGCGGATAAGGCGATTGCTTTTGATGCAAGTGCTGATGCACAAATATTAGTAGGAAATGGGACAACAGTTGCTTCTGTCAGTATAACCGGCGATCTGGTACTACAATCTGATGGTACATTTACATTAAAAAACACCGTAGTGACCACTAACAAAATTGCTGATGGAGCTGTCACAAATGCTAAACTGGCAAACAACGCCATAACGGAAACCAAAATCTCAGACGATGCGGTTACGCGTGACAAGATCAACAGCAATGTAGCGGGCACGGGTTTGATTCAAGCAGTAGATGGAAGCCTGGAGACCATCAATACCAATAGTGGAGAACTACTTATCGGACAGGGTAGTACAGTGGCTTCCAGAAGTATTTCAGGCGACATTTCACTGGACGCTATTGGAAATGCAAACATATCCAAGCTACAAGGTAAGGCAGTCAATGCACCCAACCCAGCTAATGGCCAGGTACTTGGCTGGAATGGATCTGCATGGGTGCCTTCAAATGAAAGAAGTGATGATGAAGCACGTTGGTTCACGGGTACTATTAATCCTGAAAGTGGCAGTTTTAGTGGGGGACAGGTAGGAGATTTATACTACAGGCATAATGAAGATAGATATTGGCGCAAAACGGGAACTGATTCAGACAATTGGGCGGAAATTAGCGGTCTGGGAGGGGGAGGGGAAAATGGAAAGCGAATGAACGGACAACTCAACATTGGTTCCCAACCTGCATTAGCTGATCGCCAAAACGGAATGTTGTGGCTGGATAGTTCAGGAAATGGGAGTATAAAGAGATGGAATGGTTCTTCTTGGAATGTACTAATCAGTGGTGATTAATAACTTTTAATAATTCAGTAAAAGTGATTTAACTACATTTTATGTGGAAAATAAATACGTTGTATTTGATTTTAATAATGAATTTGGTCTACATCAACTTCGCTACCGGTCAAATAGTTGTACAAAAAGGAGTGCTTTCACAAAGTGTTACATCCTTTGTTACAACAAACAAATCTGTAATTAACCATGGAAAGCTAATTCATCAGGGTACTTTAGTAGCGGAAGAAGATATACTCAACTATTCAGAATATGAAGCATCAGAGGGCACTTTAGTTCTGAAAGGTGAAGACCAAATCATCAGCAGTACATCAACTACTCTCGGTGGGGTGGAAGTAATATATGGAGGTAAAAAAAATATAAAAGGTACTTTCTATATTCAGGATCATTTATCCTTAAATAGAGGAATGTTGAGGGTGCCTGAAAAAAGCAAACTTATTCTTCAGGAGAATGCCACTATTCATCAAAGCAGTGCTATTTCATACATTCAAGGCTATTTATATCATCAAGGTGAGGGAGAAAAGTTTTTCCCGGTGGGTTCAGTTGATCAATATGCACCACTGACATTACATAATGTGAGTGGAGAGAATACTACTTTAGGAGTAACTTACCTACCACAGAAAAACATTCCGTATTGGAGACAAAATGTTTTATCAGGAACTTATCTTGGGTCAACCCTTAGCCTGAATTTTCAAAGCAATAAACAGGATTATTTATATTATCAGGATGCGCTGGAAGTAATGGCGCTGCAAGAAGTTGATGGCAAGCTAAACACTTTGGGGGTTCAATACCTGACAAATGAAGAAAGTCGTTTCACAATTACCAGCAGCAAAAAAACAACACTTCCCTGGCTTAGCGTTGGATTTTCTGAAGTTAGTGCATTAGAAAGAGTGTTTGTCCCAAATGCCTATTCTACTTCAGCAACCAATATCGAAGATCAAGGCATCAAAGTCTACGGCAAATATATATCCTTTGAAAACTTTCATTTTGGTATACAGGACCAGTGGGGAAGATGGGTTTATCAAACTGCCTCACTCCTTGATGCTATGGACAATGGTTGGAAACAGAGCAACTTATCTCATTCAATTACAAAATACAGGTATATCATTTCCGGAAAATTTCTGTCTGGAACTACCTTTCAGCGTTCGGATATAATTGTGAATTTTTAGCAATGTTTTGTACTTTATACGTAGGAAATGACACAATAAAATTATGCCTGCTGATTTTGTTCATCAGTTTTGGTACTTGCTATGCCCAACAAGTGCCGGTCAGTCAGTATTTTGTCCTGCCAATTAATGTGAATCCCGCCCTGATTGGGAGCTCCACCCATCCATTGATTGCTACTCATCATCGTTCCCAATGGAATACTTTTTCTAACGCGTATCCTATTTATTCGGCATCGCTCACTTATCCAATCATACAAAAATACCCGAGAAGAAGTATTAAGGGCGGATTGGGTTTGAAGTTTTCTCGTGAGGTAGCAGGTGCCAAAGCCTGGTTAAAATTTAACGAAATTCAGATCGCAGGCGCATATAACTTGCCCTTAGACTACAAGCAACAGCACGTAATTTCATTTGGAATAGCCACGAGCTTGATACAAAGGAGCATAGATCCGGATAATTTACAATGGGGCTCTCAGTATGACTCTGAATATGGCTATGACCCCAATATTGTACCATCTCTAAACCTCATGAGGCAAGGTTTGGTATACGTAACCACAGAAGCAGGAGCAGTTTGGTCATACAATGCTTTTAAGAACCAGTTGTTAAGTCCCTGGCAGTGGTTAGGTGGAATTTCAATAGCCCATATGAACCGTCCTGATATTTCTTTTACAAACTTGGAAAATCGCTTACCCTTACTTTTGAAATGGCACACAGGTATCTCTTATGCACATAACAATTGGAAGGTTCATCCCCAGACTATAATGCTATGGCAGGATACAAACTATCATCTAAGCATTGGTTCATATTTTCAGTATGAGGTATTGCAGGCTACTGTACGAAAGAAGCATAAGACTATTTTGATGGGTGGCTTATGGTATCGTTGGGATGACGCAATTGCAGTTTCTGGCGGTGTCTTATACAACAATTTGCAATTCGCTTTTAGCGCTGACTTTTCACATCATCCTACCATTAATTACTCTAGCACGGGTTATGCATGGGAAGCATCACTGATATATACCCTAAAAAGTCATAATCAGCTCACTAAAAAACGCTATACCCCCCTTATATGACTACAAAAGTAAAACCCATACTGATAGGAATACATCTACTTTTTCTATTTAACACTTTCGCATTTGGAATGGGCAAGCCTAATCCATTGAAAGCACTGTTGAGATCTGCTTTTGAAAAGTATAATCAGGGGCAATATTATGAAGCTGTCAACTTCTACCAAAAAGCCCTCACTTATGATAGTTTGCATGAGGAAGCTAATTATTATCTAGGCGACTGTTACCGTTACCTGTTTCAATACGAATCAGCTTTAACTCATTATCAAAGAGTAAAGTTACAAGAGAAAAGCGAATATCCACTGATAACACTCAATCTAGGATTAGTGCATAAGTCACTTGCTCAGTATGATCAGGCAGCATATTTTTTTAGATACTTTATCCAGTATGTAGAGCGATTTAAACAGCCAGAATATGAATTTTGGATTTCGAAAGCTGAAGAAGAACTTACGAGTATATCTGTAGTAAAAAGTAACCCGCTTACCCCTGTCAAAGATATTGAAATGGTCAAAATGCCATTTCCAATCAATTCTGAAAGTCATGATTTAGCAGCTTTTCCCTACCCTAATACTGATATGCTAGTAGTAACCTCTACCCGCCAGGAAAGCAGAGGGAATCAGTACCATGATCAACATGGCGAGTCTTTTAGTGATAATTTTCTATTTGTCTTAGATTCAAACGGATGGCATGAAAGTACAGACACGCATCGTTTTTCTTCAACAAATTCTCCCCTGGATGAAGGGCCTGGTGCCATCAGTACAGATCAAACACAGTACTTTTTAACTAAATATACCGCTCGGGGAGATTATCATATATATGTCAGTTACTTTCAAAACGGACATTGGCAAACACCAGAGGCCTTACCGGAGACAATCAATATGCCAGGCTACTTCAGTAAGCATCCTTCATTATCAGCTTCTGGAGATACTTTATTTTTTTCCTCCAATCGGCCAGGCGGATTTGGTGAAAGCGATTTATGGATGTGTACGCAAGTGAATGGAAAATGGCAACAGCCAAAAAATTTAGGGAGCGATATTAATTCACCCTATCAGGACACCTCACCCTACTGGGATGTATCACAAAAGATATTATTCTTTGCTTCTAATGGACATCAAAGCTGGGGAGGCTATGATATTTTTATGTCGTACCAAATTTTAGATAATTCATTAAATCAAGTGCTCAATTTGGGAAAACCCATTAATTCTTCAAAAGATGACACCTATTTTTGGTTAGGAGAAAACAATGGTTATCTCACTTCAAACCGTGGTAATACGAGCGGAAAATTTGATATTTTCAAATTTCAATATATTCCTGAACCAAAGGTTTTGCTTGCGCTTGGTAACCAAACCTTATGGGATAAATGGATAAGTCAGCTTTATTTTCAGTTTTCGGAAGAAGAACAAGGAGCTTATAAGTTTTATACAACTTTGCCCAGCCAGGAAAAGGAAAGGTTGCAGAGAACCGTTCGTGAAAAAATTTTTAACGCTTTGATTTCTGATGATGTAGGGCTCGAGGCTCTAGATAGCCAGCATAAGTTCACCTCACCGATAGATAAAAAAGGGATACAAGCCTTATTAGCCCATAAAAAGTCATTTTACCTCTCTCTGCAAATCCCGACATGGAGTGAAGACATTCACCATTGGTACGAGGAATTGCCTATGGAAGAAAAAAAGGAGATTGAAAAACTGGTTCATCTGATGATGATCAAGGAGTTTTTGCAAGAAAGCGAAGATAATCTACTAGACGAAAACTACACCTATGAAAAGTTATCTGTTGAGGAGAAGGCATGGATAGACCAATCAAGCGAACGGGGAATCAAGTATTTTCAAGAATTACTGAATCATTCAGTGAGTTTAGAAGAACTGTACCAATGGCAGACACTTCCTGCAGAAGAAAAAGAAAAGCTAGAACGAGCCTTGACGTATCAATATTTCACCCACCTGGCTTTATCAGATGAAGCGACAATCAATGATGTACAACATCAATATGAGTTACTTCCTCAAGAAAGAAAGGAGCAAATAGATCGTATGGCTCGCGCAATTTCGTTTGAGCAAAAAGCTTCAGCGACTATTTTACTACATCAAGATTCAGGATTGCTTGATTCTTTGTCGGAAGAAGATAAGAAGAAATTTTACCTCATGGTAGTTTATCGCTCCAGAGCGTTGCAAAACCAAAATGTTGATGAATCTGGGAAAGATAATAATTTCTGGCAGGTTTTGCCTCAGGAGTCAAAAAACGCAATAAACAAAGCGGTAAACAGTCGACAATTTGCTATGAAGGCACTTTCAGAAGTTAATATCGCAAATGAAGGGAAGCATCAGCAAATAAATCTACACACAATTCTTAAGGCAAGTCCGGATATCGTGAATATCAGGGGCAAAGTAGGTACTAATGAATTGGAAAATCAACCCATCAAGGTTTCTCTTGGCAATAAGCTCAAAAATATTAGTACCCAAACGAAAGAAGATGGTACCTTTGCTTTTGAAAAAGTAAAATACAGACAGTCTCAACAAATCTTATTGGGTGACCAGAATAATAACTTGAATGACATACTTTCGCTATACTTAGAAAGTTTAGAAATTACTGTGGTGGAGGACTCTCAGTTTGTAGCCTCCTTTGATAATATCTACTTTCAGACAGATAAATATCAAATCACCAAAGAGGCCCTCCCCATCATAAGTCACGTTGTTGATTTTCATAAAAAGCATCCTGATGTACTCATTGAAATTCATGCCTATGCTGATTCTGTTGGGAGTCAGCAATACAATTATACTTTAAGTGAACGCAGAGGGGCAGCGGTGTACCAGGCCATGATCGAAAATGGTGTAGCAGCAAAAAGCGTAAAGATAGTACCTAGAGGAAAAGAAGAAGTTGATCCCTCTAAATATTTATCATACAGCAGGAGGGTTGAGTTTAAGATATCGGGCAATAATACAAGCTATAATCCAACCAAAGAAATATATGTATTAGAAGCAAAACCAGATCTTGAAAAAATTGCTGAGAAATATCAAGTGTCTGTAGATCATCTCTTATCAATCAACCCCGGTTTGTTGCTTCAACCCGCTCCCTATACGATCATTAAAATTACCACAAAAAGACAAGCATATGATCAATAAAAAAGTGATCCTCATCTTAATTTGGATCGTGAGTTTAAGTGCTTACGGGCAATCCAACGAACAATGGGAAAAAAACTTTCGTTTTGATCACTTCAAACCTGCTATACAGGATAGTCTTACAAGTAGAAAAGTCAATTGTTTTTTGAGGGACAAGCAAGGAAATAGTTGGTTTGGTACTAAGCAAGGTCTAGTGTATTACAATGGTCATGAAGTTATACCGGTTGTAGATTCTACTAATACTGGAATCCCGCTGAACCGTATTGAGGTTCAGGTAATGATTGAGACATCTGATGAGGATATCTGGATAGGTACAAAAAATTATGGGGTTTTAAGGTTTATTTCAAAAGAAAAATCTTACATACAATATACACTAGTCTCTCCATCTAATACCAATAGACAAATTACATCTGTACTTAGTTTATGTGAAGGTGAAAATAACGCCATTTGGGCGGGTACCTTTGGGGGAGGGATCTATTATTTTGATGAACAACAACAGACGTTCACATCTTATCAAGATCAAAACGATTCAAGCCAAATGCTGGGCACTTCTGTGGTGATGGATTTACACAAAGACAAAAATGGAATGCTCTGGGCTGCCACCTTTGGCAGTGGATTGTTCAGAATAGACCCTCATTATCAGACTTTTAAACAATATAGGGCAACGAACAAGAAAGGCTCGCTATTGACGAATGATTTATTCTGTCTGGAAGAAGATGCAGAGGGCACTTTGTGGATTGGTACTTACGGTAAGGGCATATATCATTACGATCGGCGAACAGAAACATTTAGTGAGGCATTTCCAGAGCTTGCCAACGAATACATACAGGATATATTTTTTAACAGGGGGTACATTTGGATGGCTACGCAGGATAAAGGTGTTTTCTGCTGGAACACTCAATATCCTTTGCTCTATAATTTTTCACAGTCGATAACCAATCAATTTTCAATTAGTGATAACAATGTATCCCAGATAAGTATAGATGAATTTGGCACTTTATGGGTTATTTCTGCCGCGGGAGTTGATTTGGCTCACTCGGACAATATTTACTTTTCTTATTTAGGAAGTAATCCAAAGTCTTTAATAAATCAGCCTATTACAGCCATCGCAACAGATCGTACAAATAATATCTGGATGGGAACCGCAGGTGCTTCAATGTTTCAATGGATAGAGGAAGAAAAAAAACTCATAAAACATGACATTGGCTTAAACGAATCTGAAGACATTTCCTTCAGTACCAGTATGATCTCAGTGATAAGTATTGATGATAGAGAGGGCGTTTGGATAGGCACATCTGAAGGTAAACTTTTGCGTTGGGATAATAATAAAAAAAAATGGAAACATTATACACTACCCCTCACCTTCAGTACTAATGAATCAATAGAATCAATATACCTGGATCAAAAAGGGACTTTATGGATAGGAGTACTTGAACATGGACTTTTTTACTGGAACGGACAGGATGATAATATTCATTCTGCTTCTGAACTTATTCCATTAGAAAATTTAGTTTTCACTCCGAAAGTTTTTGCCGAAAATGAAGAACATTTATGGATAGGCACATTGAGCCAGGGGATTTTTCAATGGAATAGAAATACCGGGCAGCTAACTCATTATACAAAAAAAGATAAAGGTCAAATGGGACTACCAAGCAATCAAATTACTGGTCTGTCATTGGATTCTCAAGGAAAACTTTATATAGGAACTTTTGATCAGGGCGTATGCCGATTAGATCTTCAAACCAAAGAGTTCAGTCAGATTAATGAACAAAGCGGACTGGTTAGTAACCGTATCACTTCACTCTCCAAGACTGGCTTTGACAAAATTTGGATTGCCACAATTGAGGGGGTTTCTTCTTACAACTGTTCGAGTGGAAAAATAAAAAACTACTCAAATCAGGAATTTCTCAACGGAAAAGAACTAGTACATTATAGTGAAACTTCCACTGCAGAGAAGGTAATGCTTGGTACCTTAAATGGCATAATACAAATAGAAAGTTCAACAGAGGAAAAACCTTACAAAAAACCTGTCATTGAAATCACAGAATTTGATTCAAAGGAGCAACAAATAAGTTTTGAACCTAACAAATCTGTTCCTCAACAAGTAGATTTAGCTTATGATGATAATGCCTTTGAAATTTCATATGCATTACAATCCTTTACATTCTCAGAGCACCATGAATACGAATATCGTTTAGAAGGCTTGGATCAACAATGGAAGCCGGTGAATCATCGTACCCTGGCCTCATATACCAACTTAACGCCTGGTACATATCGCTTTTATGTGAGAGGGCGAGCTTCTCAGGGTGAATTTATTGAGCTCATGGATCCATTAGTGATAGTGATACATCCAGCATGGTATCAAACGCTTTTATTTAAAATCATTGTGTTTATCGCAGTCATTGGTGTAGCAGGTTGTGCCTATTATTACCGGGTAACTTCAGTGGAAAAGCGTAATCGTATGCTGGAGACTCTGGTCATGGAAAGGACAAGTGAACTAACCGCAAAAAATAAATTTATAGAAAAACAACACCATAATATACAACTCCAAAACCAAAAACTTGAAGAGGCAAAATTTACTATTCAACAGAAAAATGATGATTTGATTAATTTAAATGAAGCCTTGGAAGAAAGAGTGAATCAAAGAACCCAAGAGCTAGCTACTACAAATGAAGCGTTGGTAAAAACGAACAAAGAATTAGACTTATTTGTGTATCGCGCATACCATGATATTATAGGGCCTATTGCGCGTATTGAAGGATTAGGGCAAATTGCTGCTATGGAGGCTGGTGATAACACAGGATTAGATCAGTATTTTGATAAACTACAGGATAATTGTACCAAAGCACGTACCACACTTCAAAAGGTATTACAGATCCACCATGTTCGTAACCATAACATTGAAACTAAAAACATTAACTTACTTTCGCTCATTCAGCAGATTTATGATGAAGTAAATACCAGCTATCGAGATCAAGTATCTTCTCTTTCTTTTGAAATACTTTGTGAGCCCGAATTGTACATACTAACAGATCAAACACTCATCACATTAATATTAAAGAGTTTTATCAAAAATGCACTTCAATACAGTAGCCAAAAAGTTGACTCATGGATAAGGGTAATTGCGGAAGTTACTAAATTAGACGAGTTAAGGATTAGCGTGGAAGATAATGGTGTAGGAATTGCTCCTCAAGTAAAAGACAAAGTATTTACCATGTTCTTCCGTGGGCATGAAACAAAGAGTAGCACCGGCCTGGGACTATATATAGCACATCTGGCTGCAGAAAAACTTGCGGGAGGTGTAGCTTACACTGAAGATAATGGTTATACCCAATTTACTTTTGAAGTAAATTATAGAAGTGGTTCAAAAAAGGATCTTGAGAAGGAGAAAAACCTACAAAACGAGAATACATTATAGAATGCGGCCAATAGCTTTGATTTGTTGAGCAAATTTTAATTGCCGATTTCTAATTGCTTCTTCATTGATTTCAAATGTTATTTTACCCTGATGAGCTACAAAATTGAGTAGGCTACCAAATTTACCCATACCAGGTTTGCTGCTCACTACAAGTATGGGATGATTTTGTGTAATGGACAGCACCTCACTAAGCCAGTAGCTATTTTCATAAGGTATAAAAATAATATGGCAGTGCTGGTCAATGTCTTTTGGATTCTCATAAGCTTTAACCTTAATAGGCTTACCACCAACGGTTTTAGAATCAGCCATTTTCCGAATCTCATCGTAAACATCATGCTCTCCCATGACCCCTATCAGAAATTCATCATAATTTGTATCAGGCCAGACAAAATACCGGCTAAAATTGTATAGGTAAATTGTATGTATCTGATCTTGAGTTTGCTTGTACTCATTTATGGATTGAGCATCAACGCAATAACTAATTAGAAGAAAAAAAATAACGAGTAGAAATCTCATACAAATATTTATAACTCCTGTAATCTGATTTTTACAAAATTATAGCGTTCATAGTCATTGATATTATAATAAATACCTTCCAGAGCCTTCAGCGCGTTGACATGGGTATTATCTAATTTGCTCACCTTTTCCATGTACGGTAATGCTTCTAAGAATAAGGCACTGCATTTTTCAAGGAGTTGATTAAAAGCCAGGATATCGATATCATAATTTTGGGCAGCATGATTGATCAATCTAACCGCACGGTTATAGTAAGCTATGCCTAAATTATAATTTGCTTGTAGGTGATCTTCATTTATCTTTAATATGCGCTCGTATACTGAGACCTGATTAGTAAAATATTGCTCATCATTATCTGAAGTTAGTTGCAGCTTTTCGTAAATGGTTCCTGCCATAAGTAAGGTCTCGATATGCTGGGGGTGTTGGTCCAGAAATTGTTCAACAGCAAGTTGGGCAAGCTCATATTTTTCTGTTTTCATCAAAAAATTGAGCTCAGTAATTTGCAAATTTTCATCTCCGGGAAAAAATTTCCTCCCTTTATCAAGATACCAGTGGGCACTATCTATTTGAGAGTCATTCATTCTATAAATGACTTCTATTTCATAAATTAATGGGTCTTGGTAACCATACTGTAATGCCTTAAAGAAAAAATTTCGCGCTTCTCGCTGCTTGCCTTCCTGAAATAATGCATATCCATTGTAGAATAAAGCGTCAGGAAGAAAAAAAATAGAATATTGGTTTTCATTTTCCAATATATGCTTCAAAGTGGAGCGTACTTGTTGGTAATCTTTATTGTTTAAAAATGATATGGCTTGGTTTAAATATGCAGTATAATTGTGCTTGAGAATAGCTTGGCAAGCTTTGGTATATTGCCCTGCTGTGTCAATAGCCAAACATTCGAAAGCCGAACTTAAGCTAACATTCAAGAATTCTTTTTGCGGGTTGATATTTTTTTCATGAGAAGCAAGCTCCTTATAGATAAAGCTTCTTAAATACCACATTCTTGCATCTCCAGAAGTACTAGGATGCTCTGCTGCCATATCAATAGCTTGCCGACTTTCTTGCAGTTGCTGCTCTTTCAGCTTGACATATGCCCTATCTAACATTGATACTTGTCCAACAGCAAAAGAGGTAGTGAAGAATCCAATAAATATAGAAAGCAACAGTACGACGAATGACTGCTGAGTGAAATTCACCATAAAAATTTCTTTTAGTGAAAGCTTACTATTTACTATTTGTAATGCATCCGTACATATTCATAATAAATCAAAACCAGTAAAGGCTTTTTTTATAGAATGTGTTAAAGGTAAGGGATATCGGTGGATAATATTGAACAAAAAATAAGCACTTATTACATGCCATAGTTCCGGGAACTTTGTAAGTGTATTTAATAATACAAATGTCACCTGCTTGACATTAATCTAAAATTTATAAGTGAATCTTATGCTATCAACTATTTGCAAAACAATAGTCACTTTAATATCCAAACTTTTAAAAAATGACTTTACGCTACAGCCACAAATTATTTTTTTTATTGACAATCATTGGTACATGCAGTCTTTCTGCAAACGCACAAAATTTGATTAGTGGTTTTAATCAAGGTCAAGGCAAGGGTACAATTGCTGTTTCATACGCATGGGAATCTTACGATGAGTTTTATTTTGGCGATGAAAAAATGGCTGCCCCACCTCCTTATGGTGGACAAATTACCACACAGAGCCTAACGCTATATACTGTCTATGGGCTTACAGATCATCTGGATATTATCCTGAACCTGCCCTATATCGCAGCAAAGGGAAAAGGTGATGATCCTATGGTAAACCAGGATGTGAGCGACCTGCAAGATGCTACATTGTTTTTAAACTGGAATCCTATACAGATAGAATCTGAAAGCGGAATGTTATCATTTGTTGGGGCTTTAGGTATATCTACACCACTGAGCGATTATGAAGCCAACGCCGTGCTTTCAATTGGGAATCAATCTACCCGTATAGACCCCAAAATACTGATACAATATCAATCCAATGACGGCTGGTTTGCCAACCTCAATGCAGGCTACTCTGTCAGAACCAAGGATGTTCCTAATGCAACGGTCCTAGGTGCCAAACTGGGCTTTGCAGCGGCTGAGTTCTACGTAGACTTATGGTCAGAAACTCAAATATCAGACAGCGATGCTCCAGATATAGGGGGAGTACCTTTTAATGAAACACGTGTAAACTATACCCAAATCGGTTTGAATGCTTACTACCCTTTTTCAGAAGCGTTTGGCATTTCTCTTGGCTATGGCAAAAATGTAAGTGGCAGAAATGTAGGGCTGGCAGATCGTGTGAGTGGAGGTTTGCTGGTCAATTTCTAAGGCTAACCCTCTTAAATTTTTCAAATACATACAAACATTATCCTCTAGTTTTGATTGAAATATATATAAATTTTATAGGCGAGAAAGAGTCATGTATTTACATGATAAGGCACCTCTACTTATTTTTTTAGTGTAATAAGATTTTTTTTAATCAGAACCTTTATCCGTAATGGAAAAATACGATGCAATCATCATAGGAATAGGGCAGGCAGGAAACCCTCTGTCAGCTACCTTAGCAGAAAAAGGATGGAAAATCGCGGTAATTGAGCGCGAACATCCCGGTGGAAGTTGTATAAATTATGGCTGCACGCCTACCAAAACGATGGTTGCTTCTGCGCATGTAAGCCATATGGTCAGTACTGCAGAAGAAGTAGGGATAGAAGCCGACCCGCCAAAAACTAATTTTAAAAAAGTAATAGAAAGAAGAGATGGCATAGTGAAGGAGTGGAGAGAAGGCATTGAAAAGAAAATGGCTGAAACCGAAGATATTGATTATTTTTTTGGAGAAGCAAGTTTTGTAAGTAATAAGCAGCTACAGGTAAAAATAAAGGAAGAGAATCAAAGTGAATTTACGCTGAAAGAATTTTCCGCTGACAAAATATTCATCAATGTAGGTACCAGTCCAAGAGTACCTGAGATTGAGGGACTTTCTGATGTGAATTATTTAACCGCAAAGTCGATGATGTCACTGACAGAACTTCCTGAGCATCTTATTATTCTGGGAGGAGGTTATATTGGTCTAGAGTTTGGGCAAATGTATAGAAGGCTGGGGAGTGAAGTATCTATCATTCAGGATGAAACACAACTTGCGCCTAAAGAAGACGAAGATGTATCAGAAGCAATTCAGGAGGTTTTAGAAGAGGAAGGCGTAGCGATTTATTTAAGCAGTCAACTGGACAAAGTCAGGAAAACAGCTAGCGGGATAAGTGTTAGCCTCAAAGGGGATAACATAAAAGAGCTGCAAGGATCACATTTACTTATTGCAATAGGTACTGATCCCAATACCGAAACGCTGAATTTAGAAAAAACAGATGTCAAGCTTAAAAAGCATGGCTATATCGATGTCAATAAACATTTGGAAACTAATGTGAATGGCGTTTTTGCTTTAGGTGATTGTAAGGGCGGGCCCGAATTTACACATATTTCTTATGATGATTTCCGTATAATTAATGATTACCTCTTCGGTGAAAAGAAAAGAACTATAAATAACCGCATGGTGCCATATACGATGTTCACCAAGCCAGAACTGGGGAGAATAGGATTGAATGAGAAACTGGCAAAAAAAGAAAACAAGAGGTACAAGATTTCTCAGATGCCCATGTCTCACGCAGCTCGTGCGATAGAGGCTAACCGCACTCGAGGTTTGCTGAAAGTGCTAATAGATCCAGATACAAAACAGTTTTTAGGAGCTTCTTGCCTGGCTGACATCGGGGGTGAGTTGATGTCAATGATTCAAATCGCAATGATGGGAGGTTTGACTTACGAAGACCTGAGAGACGGTGTGCTGGCACATCCTACATACGCAGAAACACTGAATAATTTATTTGCTTCGGTAGAAGATCCGGAGGAATAGAATAATGGTTTTAGGTTTTATAAGATTGTAGTTCTTAATGTAGTAGTGTTAGAATTCTGGGCTTAAAATGATCAACATCTTAACACTAATGCAGCATAACACTAAGCACTGACAGGCTTAAACCCCGATACCTTGGCTACCATTTTAGAAGGATATCTATTGAGCAGCTCATGATATTCTTTTAGTCTTTTATGATATACGGAGGCTGCTTTCTGGTAATTGTTCTGAGCCAGCTGAAGTTGATGGTATGCCTCACTATACGCAGAATTTTTCACATAACCTTCTGGTATATCGTTTACAGATTGAGTTACCTTTTTTTCCGCTTCTATTTTCTCTTGCGTACTATTGGTATCCGTGGTGAGCTCATTCAATTGTTCACGTACCTGTCCTACAATTTTTTGCAGGGTATCATCTTCATGCACAATGTTCGCCATTCTTTTGATGATGGTATTGCGTAGGCTGGCAAACTGAAACACTTGTCTAGAAGCCAGCTCGACTTCCACTTTCTTAACTTTGATACTATTATAATTCACAATAGCCCAAAGAAAAACAAAGCCGAGCAAGGCAAGAATAATTGGCAGGTAGCCCATACCAGAAATTTAATCAGATACTCAAAATTTTGACCATTCTCAACAGATCCTGCTCTAGTGGTTTGGATGTATTGATACACTCTTTGAAGTCAGTGTACACCACACGATTGTTGATGATACCTGCCATCATGTTTTTCTTACCTCCTAGCAGCCCTTCTAAGGCAGCAAGTCCTAATCGGCTCCCAATGATCCTATCCATAGCAGTAGGAGCGCCTCCACGCTGCATATGACCCAGTATGGATACTTTAAGATCTTTCCCCTTAAGCCTTGATTTTACTTTGTTTACTACCTCCATTGCTCCGCCTTCTTCATCACCTTCAGCTACTACCACAATGGATGAAGTCTTCTCAGTATTTCGGCCCTGGTTGAGGTCATGGATTACATCATCAATAGAAGTACTGGTTTCGGGCACCATAATCAGCTCTGCGCCCCCTCCAATACCTGACTGGATGGCTATATAGCCTGAATCACGACCCATCACCTCTATGAAGAAAATACGATCGTGTGAGTTAGCTGTATCCCTGATCTTATCAATTGCTTCCAGTGCGGTATTCACCGCGGTATCAAAACCAATGGTGTAATCAGTACCGTACAGGTCGTTATCAATAGTACCGGGCGCTCCCACAATAGGGAAGCCATATTCTTCATAAAAGATACTGGCTCCGGTAAAAGTACCGTCACCTCCAATCACTACCAGGCCTTCAATACCTCTTCTTTGTAGTTGTTGATAAGCTTTTTTCCTGCCTTCTTTGGTACGAAACTCAGCACTTCGGGCTGATTTTAATATAGTACCCCCTTTCTGGATAATATTACTTACCGAGTAAGATTTCATTTTATAGATATCACCTTCTATGAGGCCGTTATATCCATATTTGATACCGTATGCTTCTATACCGTGATAGATTGCTCCTCTAATTACTGCCCTCAAACAGGCATTCATACCAGGTGCATCTCCTCCTGAGGTCAATACCGCAATTTTTTTCATAGAAAAAAATGACTAAGATTTGTGTGTATAACTATTGTGTATAACGAATTTATCAGTGAAGTAGCGAAAATGAGTGCCTCAAACAGGGCTTATTTGATTAACGTACTTTTAATAAGAAGTATTCATTATAATTGACCGTAAATTTTAAAAAAAATTCATTAAATAAAACGTATTGCTTCATTTTTCATGAAAATTCCTTTCCTGGACCTGTACAGGCAACAAAAGCAGACACTTTCTGCTATACAACGATTACTCAATGAAGTCATGCTCCAAGATAGTCTTTTGGGTGGAAAAGCTGTAAGGGCTTTTGAAGACAGTTTTGCGACTTACCTGAATATCTCTCATACGATTGCCTGTGCTAACTGTACCGATGCACTGGAAATTTCGCTTCGTGCCCTGGGGATAGGAGAGGGGGATGAAGTGATCGTTCCTGCCAATGGTTGGATGTCTGCAGCTGAGGCCACATGCCTGCTTAACGCAAAGCCCGTATTTGTAGATAACCATCCTGAAACCTATACTATTGACCCTGAAAAGATTGAAGCAAAAATAACGTCAAAGACCAAAGCGATCATACCTATCCATCTTTGCGGCTACCCTGCAGATATGCCTAAAATCTGTGCACTTGCAGCCAGGTATCAGATCAAAGTCATAGAAGATTGCGCACAGGCGCATGGTGCAGCTATTGATGGAAAGAAAGTAGGTAGTTGGGGAGATTTAGGGACATTCAGTTTTTATCCTACCAAAAACCTGGGCGGGATAGGGGATGCAGGAGCTATCGTAAGCCTGGATGATGCACTGGCAGAAGCCTGCCGGCAAATTGCCAGTCATGGACAAGTAGAAAAAAATAAGCACATTCGCCTGGGTCGCAACAGCCGGATGGATACTTTTCAGGCAGCGGTACTAAATTTTAAACTAGGTTTCTTAGAGGAGTGGAATGAGCGGAGACGTGCGCTGGCCCGGAAGTATACAGAAGCGCTGAAAGGATTACCGATTCAACTACCTGCTGAACAAAGTGGCTTTCATCATGTATATCATCTGTATGTGATACAGTCTGACAGAAGAGACTGGCTGGCGAAGGAGCTGGCAAAAATGGGCGTGGGCACAGCCATTCATTATCCTGAAGCGGTGGCTGATATGCAGGTATTTCAGGAGTACACTAAGCATGACACACCTATTGCCAGTAAGCAGTCAGCACAACTTTTGTCTCTGCCACTATATCCTGAGCTTGAGAATGATGAGTTAGAATATATTACAGGATGTTTGCAAAAACTACTGAAATAAGAAGGGAAATCAACTTAAAAAATCCCTGATACTTTTCAGTTTATCATCAATTAATTTATTGATGTCCATGTCCGTTTTGGAGTAATAGATGGAAGTGGTGAATATGATAGTAATCAATACCCCTCGCATCAGGATATCCAGTATGTAAGTAGAAATAGCAGGAATCCAGAATACTACCAAATAAGTAGCTGCAGAGATAAACAGAATGATCAGGTGACCTTTGTTGTAGGGTTGAAAACCAAACCTGATATACAAAAAACCAAACCTTATCAGGTTCACGACAAGTACCGAAATCAGAGAAGCCAAAGCAGCTCCACTAATTCCCATGAGGGGAAGCAGCCACCAGTTGGTCAGGATAATCAAAGCCAGCCAGCCTAGCATGATGTAGGTATTTACTTTATAATATTGGGAGTAGCCGATGATCACATCATTAATGCCTCCCACCATGCGCAGTATATTCATCAGACCTACAAATAAGATGACGTACTTACCGGCTTCAAAAGATTCGGGAAGTATCTCAAAAACATTGTCAATATTTGCCCAGATCCCCAGAAAGAAAAAGCATCCGACTACCAGTTGGGTGATCGTACTCTTGGTATATATGCGATTAACAACTCCTAAATTATTATTTTTAAAGGCATCGGCAACCATCGTAGGTGCTATACCCCTCAGCGCCCGGGAGGGAAGTAGCACCAGGGTCCCGAAATAGAAAGTAGTGAGATAGATGCCTACCTCAGCGTCAGAATAGAAACTGTTGATCATAATGCTATCTATTCTGATGATGGCTAGGTTGCCGAAACCGGTAATGAGGCTAAACAGGCTAAGGCTAAGCATTCCTTTGCTTCGCTCTTTCGTCAGTAAACTGAAATCCGGACGTAAGCTGAGCTCACCTTTCCAGAAAAGAAAAGCCAGCAGCAAAAGTACCAGTACCCCCCGGGAAAGTACGTACCAGGTAACGTAACCTTCAAATTGATAAACGTCCCAAATGAAAAGACCGACCAGAAACAGTACAAAGAGGCGGGCTACAGTTTCGTTAAGTAAGGAGCCGGTTGAAGCATTGTATAAAGCCCGGTTATAGATGTCCAGCAGGGTAAAGACTAGGGAGAAAAGGGTAAAAGGAATCAGTAGATTGATATATTCCACCAGTAAAGATTCTTCGCCGGCGTCCTCTATCATCCAGGGTTTGATCAAATAGAAGATAAGCAGGAAAAGCCCAAAGCCAGCCATCATGACGAGCAGCATCAAAAATAAAAAGCCTTGATGTTGTTTTTCTTTATTTCTGAAGTAAGGAAAAAATTTGATAGTAGCACCACTGAAGCCTAGCGTAGCTAGCTGGGCAAAAATAGAACTCCAGGATACCAGAAGACCAATCACTCCGATCTGAGATTCGGTCAGAAACTTAGGATAAAGCAATGCGCTGGTGACAAAACCTATCAGTACACCTGCGTAAATATAAATAGTAGACTTGATCGTCTGTCGCTGTAGTATGCCCAAAGCGAGAGGTTAAATGTTAAAAGTTGAAGGTAAGAAGTTATGCATTATCAAATATGGGTATCAATCAATCGTTTCAAAACTTCTATACTTAGCTTGGGAGCTTGAAAAGAATTCATTTCAAAATCATGAGGCACAGGGCTCCCTTTTTTTTGCCAATAGAGATATGGTCCTGCTGTAGGGCTGATAAACACATAAAAGTTTTCCCATTCAAACGTAAAGCGAGCTTCTTCTGAAGAAAGCGCGATCTCATGTGTTTTTTCCGTGAGGCGTGGTCCTGAGCTTTTAATTTCAACATCTTTGTTCAAGGCGATCATGAGATCACCCAAACGGTAAGTATCCATTTTAGGGATGAATATTTCACCCCCTTTAATCACCTCTAACACTTTTAGGGTAAGTGCTATACTCTCCTCCATCGTCAGGCTGAAGCGGGACATATCAGGGTCAGTGATGGTGATGGTTTCATCTGCAAGCCTGTTTTTCAGATCAGAAGAAATGGAGCCTCGTGAACCAAATAAATTTCCAAGACGGAGTACAGAAAATACAGTCGTGTTTTTTTGCTTTGAATTGGCAGCAAGCAATAGTTTTTCCGCACATAGCTTAGAAGCTCCGTAGAGGGTAGTAGGATAGACCGCTTTATCTGTCGAAAGGCAAAGAACTTGTTTTACCTCATTCTGTAAAGCTACCTTAATGAGATTTCGGGTGCCATCCACATTGGTTTTGATAAACTCATCACTGAATTGTTCACCACTGATATTTTGCTTCAGGGCTGCAGCATGTATAACGATATCTACCTTTTTTGTAGCTTGCAGTAGTGCCTCTTGATCGCGTATGTCGCCGATCATGAATTGCAAGGCAGGATACTGTGTGGTAGGAAATTTACGCCGCATTTCGTACTGCTTATACTCATCGCGGGAGAAAACAGTGACATACTTGAGGTCGGTATTTGCTGAAAGTAGCTTTTTTACCAACACCTGCCCGTAAGAGCCGGTACCTCCGGTGATCAGTAAGTGTTGTTGATTAAATTTTATCATAACTAAGCCTGTGCTAGCGAATGTTTGGCCAGCAAACGGGCTACTTTTAAATCATACTCACTAAAAATGCCCAGGCTGGCCTGCTGATCAATAACCACATGTCCAACTTTACCCGTAATAAATTGTTGTTCTTCTCTGAACTTAGTGGTCTTGGTCACAGAAATTCCACCTGTATATTTGAAAAGTGACTCCCTTTCCAGCTTGGTAAATTTATCCTGATTCAGTATAGGCTGCATGCCATGTCCATGATGCTGAAAAAATAAATGTGTATCCGGACGTACAGAAATCAGTGAATCTGAATTAAAGAGAAATAAAGTATTGATAGCATTGTCTAAGGTAAGCGCATCTACAAAAGGAAATTCAATGGCCAACACTGCTAGAGCCGTAGGCTTGAGGTGGCTAACAACCTCTTGTGTCATTATATGATTGACTGTCCCTACCAGACCTACGTTTAGCCTCGCCTGTTCACTGGGACGACTGATGAACGAAACCTGATTCTGGTATTTTTCCATTACAAACTGCTTCACCTTTTCGTCAGGAGAGCTGACAATCACCTGGCAAATATTTTCAGCCAGCACAGCCTGATCTATTTTATGTTCCAGAAAAGTCTTGTCATCCAGTAAGGTGAAGGCCAGCTTGTTGTTCACCGAGTTAGCATCCCGTACAGGAATGATTGCGATAGTTTGCTGTTTTTCCTGATCCGCTTTCAGATAATCTTTGTTGATCGTAGCCCGGGTAGTGAGGATACGTGTCTCATTTTTTGTCAGGTTGCTGCCATGCTGCCGGTAATAAAATAGCGGAGTATTAATGTTGGATACCTTATGCTGTGCAGTAAATTTCACCCATAGCTCATAGCCATCCTGACAGCTATAATCCTCATTATAACCTCCCAGTTCTCTTAAAAAGCTGGATCGTATCATGGTACAGGCACCATGGGCTGCCTGATCCAGTAAAGATACATCTTTGTCAAAGTCGTGGCGCTTATGAATAGATTCAGGATCGCCGCTTTCATCCGTAATGTAGTAGTCAGGGAAGACCAGGCCCAGTTCAGGATCTCTTTCTAAGGTATTAGACATCACCAATAAGGCATTCTGGTCCAAAAAATCATCGGCATCCAGCCGCATGATGTACTTGCCTTTAGCAACTCTCAATGCGATATTATTCGTCACATTAAGCCCTTTATTTTTCTGAAAGATCACCTTGATCTTCGGGTGCCGGGCATAATCCTCTATGATCTCCCGGGAATTATCTGTGGAACCATCATCAATGATGATGATCTCAAAGTCGTCCAGCGTTTGCTGGAGCACACTTTCCACTGCCTGGGTGATGTACTTTCCATAATTATAGTTGGTGATGTACACACTCACCAGCACCTGATGATCCATTACACTTTCCACTGCTGACATAGGTCAAAAGCTTATCTTAATGTTTGTACTTATCCTTGGGAACTCCTACCAGCGTGAGCCCATCCGAGAGCTTGGCTTCATCCATCATTTGCTGCAAATTGAGCTGCACTTCGCTGGTCTGTGTAAGAACATCATACTGGTCCAGCTTGTGCCCGAGCTGCATAAAAAGTTCGTAGACATCCATGCCGTAATACCAGGCAGCAGTAGGGTAGAAATCTGTCTGAAAATAGACTTCGGCTGCTGACCCATCGGTATAGCAACTGATATGCCCCATAGGGTCCAGGTGACGTACAATGCTCTGGTTGAGGATATTTTGAATAAATCCGCTCAGCGAGTTCCAGCGGGGAAGCTTGGCGATGACCATCCCCGATTTACCAAACCCAAAAATAGATTGTGTGACCTTCAGTAGTTCTTTGGGGTTAGGGGTATGTTCCAGAAGCCCCCAAAAAGTCACTACATCATAGCCTGCATATCGCTCATACACTTCGGTGTAATCATTACCATCCAGTTCAATGCCCCAGATATCTTTAGAAAATTTACGGCTAGCTTCGCTGAGCTCTATGCCATCAGCTTCTAAACCTGCCCGGCGACAGGCTTCCACGAAATGACCGGCTCCTGAGCCTACATCCAGAATTTTTTTTGGCTTAAAACCATACTGTTTTTCAAACACCTCAATCATCCAGTCGCGCCAGGGTACGGCAATAGCTTGCAGTCTGGATTCTGCAGCACTTTTATCGGTGTAAGTGGATGCATAGTTAACATCACTCAGATAAAAATTGTGAATGGCATTGGGATTAGGCCGGTTCAGTACATATACATGCGTACATTGCAGACACTGGGCATATTCCGCACCATAGACATTCAGTTTTTTTACCGCCTTATCGGAGCTGGCTTCGCAGACCGGACATGTTTTGACCATCTCTGAACCTGCCTGTGCATATACTTCCGTGCGGGTTTTCTGAAAATATTCTAATGTCTTTTTGATGTTGCCAACGATATTCTTTTTCAGCGATAGAAGATCAGTTTTCTTTCCCAAGTAGGTATCTACAGGAAAACTCTGAAAGCCTTCCTCACTTTCCCTGATCCAGTGTTCCTGGCTTTGGGCTTGCTGTTTGATTGTCAAAGGGTCTTTTCTGAACCACTCCATATTTTTATTATTCAAATAAGTTCCAGTCTAATTTTTGATGTGCCTGTACTTCTGTTTTGAGTTTTCTGCCAATCACTTTGTCAAAGTCACGGGCATCTATGCCATGATTTGGTCGCAAACTTACCAAATCTTCTGCTTTAATGACTGTTCCGGCAATAAGATCATGCGCCGGATAGACTGCCCGGCGAAAACTGATACGATGGTCTCCTTCTACTTCCAGGGGACGCTTCAGGTAATGTCCCTGCAGGCTGCGAATGTCTTTAATTTTTTGGCCTAATGTTAGAACCTCATCTTTCGTCAGAGAAACTTTATGATCACGGAAGGTTTTACCTTCCCGTTCATCAGTAAAGTGAAACTCGAGAATCTCCGCTCCCATAGCAACGGCGATCTCCAGTGCTCTGCTGCCTTCCGTATGGTCTGAGTAGCCTACAGGCAGTTGAGTCACCTGTCTGAGCAGGTTCATGACCGAAAGGTTGGCATCCTCAAACGGTATTGGATACATAGAAGTGCATTGAAGGACAGAAAGGTAATTTGCTTCTTTGTATCTGTCGTCTAAGGATTGGATAAAAGCTACTGTTTCCAAAACTTCTTGTAAAGTAGCCAGTCCGGTAGAAAGAATCATGGGCTTGCCGGTTTTGGCAATCTCACGGATTACCGAATAAGCGGTAAGGTCACCGGAGCCAATCTTATAGATGCTCATGTGCTCATCTATCCAGCTCAGATAATCAGGATTCCATACCGAAGCCATGAAACCTACATTGGCTGCTTTACATTTGTTCGCGAGTATGATGAATTGTTCTTGAGAGAGTTCAAATTTTTTGAAGTGGGCATTGCGCTGTGCGCCTTCCATCTTGCTTACCAGAGAATCACCACTGTACATCTGGTACTTGATGTAGTCTGCTCCTGATGCAATGGCCAGGTCAGTAAGTTTGAGAGCATACTCAAAATTGCCTTCGTGGTTACCGCCAATTTCGGCGATTAAGAGTGGTCCGTATTTACCTTTCCAGGGATGCTTCATACTTTTTCTTAGCTTGTTTGTAATACCGGATCAAATCGGCTAGCGGAGGTGTATTATTAGGTTCTAGCATTTGCGCATAGATCAGTTGCGCAATCTCAAAATCTTCCGGAGTATCTATCGCCAGATGCGCTCCTTTGGCTTCCGGTGTTTTCGTATTAAAATAATATTTTCTTTCACCTATGTTTTCATTTTCATACAGATAGAGCGTCACATGCTCCTGATAGCGTGCATCCTGCTGAAATTTCTCAAGGCAGTGACCATAAAACTCAGTGTTCAGCAGTTCCACGCTCATGCCGAAGGGAAAGGTCCTCTCCTTCACATTGCTCAGGAAATCGTAGGACGCGTCTTGCTGTACGTCTGCCATCATTTGTACAATACACCGGCTTTCTACAAATAGGTTGTCTCCGTTGATGCGAAAAGCGAATTCAAAGCCAAAGTGTTTTGCACAATCATAAAAACGCTCGGCTACTTTATCCAGGCTGCCCCGGTAGCAATGTATCTGATGCTGCTTGCAAAAAGCGGCAATAGGATCATCGGTAGGAGAGGAGGATGTAGCCACGACTATATTCCCCTGACTGAAATATTGCCTTAATGCCTGATAAATTTGTAAAAGTATCGGTTTACCGCCTATGTCTTTAAGGGCTTTGCCCGGAAGACGACGGGAATTGTAGCGGGCTAAGATGATACCTCCTATTTGCATGTTCGCTTAGGCTTGAAAAATGAAATTCAAAGTTAGAAAAAAGTATGAATTGAAGGAGTAAAGCACAAATTTACTCACGGAACCCTAAATGCTTAGCCGGAATCCCTCCGACAATTTCATAGGCTTGCACATCTTCGCGTACTACGGCTCCCGCCGCGATCACTGCCCCATCATGAATGGTTACGCCACGTAAAATCTTGGCTCCGGTCGCTATCCACACATCATTACCTATTTTGATGGGTGCTGTGAGGTTAGCTTGCTGGTTCATCAACTGCTCCTTAGCAATAGCATGATCGCTGTCAACCAAATAAACAAAAGGAGCGATCTGGCAATCATTGCCAATGCTGATGGAGGCTGAAGCAAAAATAAAGGTATGGTAGCCAATGGTTGTATTATGACCAATGCTTACTGAAGCACTTTCATTGCAGGGACATATTTTGGCCCCTTCCTTTACGATCACATTGTTACCTATGGAAATCAGATGTGGGTAACGCATGAAAGCGCTATTCTTTTCAAAATATACCCCTGACCCACAGTTACCCAATTGTCTCCGAATTTTCCAGATACGGTACTTATCAGTAAGCGTTGGCTTGATATGTTTACGAAGTTGCTGATTGGCCATGTTTTGCTTCTAGTGTTTTGCGTTCAAAAGCATCAATATAGGAGCCAGGAGTAAGATTATAAATTCGTGTCCCTAATTCTTTAGCATAATCAAGTAATTCCCAGTAGGAACGAAATGAATAATAAAACTTGTATAATATCTCATGCAATCTGCGTTCTTGCTTTGTCCCTCCCACATACATAGGACGGGCCTCGTCGGTGTAGGTTTTGGATTTCAGATGATCATCATAAAAGTGCTTTTGACTCAGGTACACCCGGTTATCGTCGGCAACTATAATTTCCTTTAGCCAGGAATGATCCGCCCCGGTAACATAACAGTTACTGAAGCCCATATTTAAAGCGATGGTGATGGTGCCGACCAATACATTATGAGGGCGAGGCATACCAAGCCATTGCCTGAAGTAAAAGTGAGAGAGAAAAGTTAAGCCCTCTACCGGAGTATTGTTAAAGTAGGCAATGCTGATCTTAGGATTCTGTTGCAGTATTTTTTTCCACTCTCTATGTTTCTTTGCCAGTGCAGGCACAAAGAGTACCAGCTCCCAATCTGTTTTTTCGGCCAGCTCATAAAATATTTTATAGCGCTCTTCCTTCCAGTGGGGCTTTTCTTCCTCAGCCCAGAAGTCTGGCGCTACAATTACGTAATATGAAGGTTTGACAGTAGTATAGGCCTGCGTCCTCACAAAGTTATTGACACAGAAGACGGCTTTGTTCTGGAGGAAATCCAGATGGTCTTGAAGAAAGGGCTTCAGCGAAGGGCCATTTCCTAGCAGTACACAATCTTCAAAATCACTTGGCTTATCAGGTTTTTTAATAAAAAATTTACTGAGCAAGATGACTTTCACTGTTGTAAGTAGCGAAGCCAATAAATTGTCAAAAAATGCTATATGCTTTGGTTTCATGTTTCTTAAGTCGGAACGTCAGGAGACGGAAGACCGAAGTTGTATTTGATTCAGTTTTCCGTTTTCTGACTTCGGTCTTCTTTTCTATCTTTTCAAAAATCCCATCAGCACCCAATATCGGAATTTGATTAGCATCCAGCCTTTGGCCCACTGACCTTTGACGGTGTAGAGGAGCATTAAAACTAATGTGCCCCCGATTTTCACCAGTTCTTCCAGTGCTCGTTTGATTTTGGGCATTAAAGATTCTCCCTCTAGTCTTCTTTTTTCACTCTGCCCTACGCCCTCGGCCAGTCCGCGAATATAATCCATCTGCAATCGCTTTGGAGGAATTACATGATCAACCACCACATCAGGTACATAATAGATCTGTTCACCGTTCCTTTTCATGCGGTAGACCATCTCTTTTTCATCTCCCCCCATCAATCCACTTCCGATACGTCCCAGCTTGACATTGAACATGCCATAGCGGTCAAACACAGATTTGCGAAAAGTGACGTTGGCCCCTACCGGAAATTTCCTTCCTTTGAAGGGCCTAGGATTTTTACCCATATCCAAAGCGGATACCAAAGGAAGAAGATAATGTGACATCCACTTGGGTTTGCCGTTCTGATATGCAGGAATGATTTTACCCCCAATCGCATTCACTTCCGGATTTTCATTGAAAAAGCGGATGATATTGCTTCCGAAATCCGGATGTACAAAGGCATCATCGTCAATATAAGCAACGAATTCTCCTGAAGCTTCTTTAATCCCGCGGTTACGGGCATAAGAATGACCCTGCCGGGTTTCCAGACAATATCTGATCTGCATATCAGAATGCTTATGGATAAATTCTTGACAGATATTTTCGGTCTTGTCCGTACTGTTGTTGTTGACTACTATGGCTTCAAAATCAGCGTAAGGCAGAGCCATCTGATGAAGATGCAGCAGTGTTTTGCCAATAAATTCTTCCCGATTATAGGTACAGATCACAATGGATAATATGGGTTGATTCTGCTCCATGTTGGAAATCACTTAGCTCTCTTTACGCAAGTTTTTGGCACTCATCCCCAGGCTTACTACCAACATGATGCTTAGCAGTATAGAGCAAACCAGCGACACAGAACTGCCTACATAATAAGATTGTGGCTTGAACTCAAAACGAATGCTATGCTGACCGGCGGGTATGCTGAGTCCTCTCAAAATATAGTTTACTCGCACATGCTCCACGGGTTCATCGTCAATATAGGCCTGCCAGCCTTCAGGATAATAAATCTCTGAGAAGACAGCGAAGCTTTCTTCCTGCACATCGGCCTGATAGGTCAGTTCGTTGGGTTCATAATTTGTCATTTGAATATCTCCCTGCTGGTTAAAGCTGTTCTGCTCCATTGAAAAGTCTGAAGTATTCAAAATCGCTGTGCTGGCCAGGTCAGCAGTGCTTAAGGCTTCAATGGCTTCATCGGCATTGCTCACTTTTTGAATATTGCCTACCAGCCAGACATTGCCCAGTGCCTGATCATTGATGAGTACCGCATTCTGAGCAGCCCCAGCTTTGAAAAAACGTGCATTGAGCATATTAAGCACTTGTAGGTTGGTGAAGTTCGTGCTGTTATTCTGTAAGTTTTGGATGATTCCCACCAGCTCATCATTAAGGTAGTAATTGATAAGGTCCTGGTAGCGGCCCAGTTTTGCTCCGTGATACCCACCAATAGAAGAATGATAATAAGAAGTAATACCATCATTCCAGGGATTTTGCAGGTTGAGCACCCGGGCACGGTTTTCATTTTGTTCCAGTATAAAATTATCAGCTTCCGAGGCAGTCATCACATCAAACTTATTGCGTTCCCTGACATAGTTGTCTTCGGATATAAATCTTTTGGCCACCGTCCACATGTCTACTGAAGAGAGGGCTATGATACCTACAGCCAGCCAGATAAAAGCAAATTTTTTACCCTTGTAAAAGAAGATCAGTACAGCAGCCAGGAGTGAGAAGAATAGAGTGCGAAAAGCATCACTTCTTAGTAGCGAAACCCGATCTTCCTTTACTGCATCTACCATAGCCTCGCCTCCCATCTGGGCAAGGCGGCTGTCGCCTGCTCCCGAAAAGCTAAATACACCACCAAATACAATCAGCAGCAGCATCAGGCCCAGAGGTATTGCTGAAGCGATAAAGAACCGTTTCTTCGTCCCTGCATTCCACTCACTTCTCAGCAAATGTTCTATGCCCAGAAAGGCTAAAATAGGAATACACAGCAGGGCAATGACCAAAGCCATTTCCACTACCCTGAATTTATTGTAGCCCGGCAGCACATCGTAGATAAGGTAATTGAAGCTGCTGAAATTATTACCCCAACTCAGCATTATGGAAAAAACCGTGGCAATGATTAGCCAGATACGGTGTTTTTTGGAAGCGAAAAAACAACCAATGAAAAAGAGGAAAGCTACTATTGCACCTGCATAGGTAGGTCCTGCAGTACTTGGTTTGCTACCCCAGTAGGTAGGGGCATTGCTGACAAAGCCCTGAATCTGCTGACGACTTACATTGGCTGATTGCAGCATCTCGGCCAGTTCTGAGTCCATACCGATATTACGATTACTAGCTCCACCGGAAAAATCAGGTACCATCAGGGTAAAGGTTTCAGCTATCCCAATGCTATAGTTAAATACATAATCTCTGTCTAAGCCTTCGTCATCTCCACTGGCCACACTTTCACTGAGGGGTGAAGGTCCCCGGGTAGAGTATTGACCATACTGATAGGTATTCCATAGTCTTCCCAGGTTGGTACCCGCACCCAGGGCCGCTGCCAAAATCAATATGAGAGATTGGGTAACAAACGGTTTTAAATTTTTCTTTTTGATAGCGTCCACCAGCATGGCTATGCCATAGATTAAAACTACCAGAAGGAGGTAATAGGTGATTTGCAGGTGGTTACTATCTATTTCCAGGGCAAGAGCTACTGCCGTAAGGGTAAATCCCCAGAGCAGTTTCCCCCGGTAGGTCAGATGGATACCCGCCAGCACCAGCGGCATATAGGCGATAGCTTCCACCTTCCAGATATGTCCTGCCCCCAGACTGACAATATTAAAAGTACCCAGCCCGTAGGCTATGGCGCCAGCGATTGCCAGATAAGGGCGTACCCCAAAGATTACTAAGAGAATATAAAAACTAAGAAAGCCTTTGAAGATGACTTCGGCCTGGCGGGGTAACCAAAAGGAATAAAGGTTTTGCAAAAAATCAATGATCGCTTCTCCCTGATAGCGGATACTGATCAGGTAAGCTGGCATACCCGAAAACATGGCATTTGTCCAGAGGGCTTCCTCTCCGGTACGTTCACGATACTCTTTCAACTCCTGCCCTGAGGAGAGGCCCATCAGCACATCGGTTTGCTGCAAAGTTTTGTTTTCAAAGAACATCGGACTAAAAAACATGATCGTGACAATCAGAAAAATGATGACAGCGACCAGATGTGGTAATACCTGTTTCTTAAAATCAATCTTAGGCATGTGAAAAGTGATTATTTGCAAATTAAGCTTGGCAGCGAAGTTAGCATGCTGCAAGAAAAGATAAATGATTATGTAGTAAAAGTTTAACCTAAGTAATTAATACTTATTGTAATGTCTGATTCATTGAATTGCTCATTATTGGTTTTATACAGCTTTGTATTTCAAACAGGAAACTATTTGGTGCAGTAAAATCTTAGTAGAAAAGAGTTTTTAATGTTTTAAAATAAAATACTGAATTTTTTAACTTTATCTTTATGATAAATTTTAATATTGGGTATAATTGAAATAATATTCTTTGTATTAGTCTAAATTCATTATTTAACGCCTTTTTATGCTTTTTTTCTGCCAGCGTTTCGCCGCTATAATTGAATTCAGTTTAGTGATCATTTTTGGCTTTTTAACTTGCTCCTGTTCCAGCAGCGGAGCGGATAATGATGCAATGTTAAAAGAGTTGAAACTGCCAAAAAAAGAAAGTGAGGGTGTAGTAGCCCCCAATGGGATGGTAGTTTCAGCCCATCCTATTGCTACGCAAATTGGCTTAAATGTCCTTAAAAAAGGAGGAAACGCTTTTGATGCTGCCATAGCTGTAAAATACGCACTGGCAGTGGTATTACCGAAAGCAGGTAACATTGGCGGGGGAGGCTATATGGTCTATCGTACGGCTGAAGGAGAAAAAGGGGCTCTTGATTTTAGAGAAACTGCTCCTGCTCAGGCTTCCCGTGATATGTTTCTGGATGAAAATGACTCGGTCATGAACCAGCAGGCCCTTTACGGACATCTTGCCGCCTGCACACCCGGCACCGTAGATGGTATGGAGCAGATTCACCAGAAGTTTGCGACACTTCCATTTGCCGAGTTGATACAGCCAGCCATAGATGTAGCCGATAGCGGCTTTGCCGTGACAGCATACGATGCCTCTACCTTTAATGATGCGATGGATAGGTTCAAAGCATGGAATGATGCCGATATGATTTTGATCAAAGACAGTTTGTGGAAGCAGGGGGATAGACTGGTACAGAAAGATCTGGCTGCTACGCTCAGCAGGATCCGTGATCAGGGAAGGAAAGGCTTTTATGAGGGAGAAACTGCAAAACTAATTGTTGATGAAATGCAGGAAGGGAGAGGGATTATCTCCCTGGAAGACCTGAGAAACTATCAATCAGTATGGAGAGAACCCATTCAGGGAGTGTACAGAGATAGCTTTAACATCATTTCTATGCCACCTTCCAGCAGCGGTGGCATCATCATCGTGCAATTGCTTAAAGGCTCAAATGATTACGAGCTAAAAAGCTTAGGCCATAATACTTCTGAAAGTATTCACCTTATGACAGAACTGCAAAGAAGGTCCTATGCCGACCGGGCAGAGCATATGGGTGACCTTGCCTACTATGATGTGCCTATGGATATGCTGCTGGACGAAGCGTATATACGTGAGCGTAATGCCAGTATTGATATGAACAAAGCTACAGCTTCAGAAGAGATCAAAGCGGGTGAGGTAGATCGGATAGAAAGCCTGGAAACCACACATTTCTCCATCGTAGATAAGGAGGGAAACGCCGTTTCTATTACAACCACACTGGTGGCCTATTTTGGCAATAAAGTGATGGTAGATGGTGCGGGCTTTTTCCTGAACAATGAGATGAACAACTTCAGCCTGAAACCAGGTTTTCCTAATATTTTTGGACTAATAGGTGGAGAAGCCAATTCCATAGCGCCCGGCAAGCGTATGCTGTCCAGCATGAGCCCAACCATTGTAGAAAAAAATGGAGACTTGTTTATGGTACTGGGCACCCCCGGTGGTTCTACCATCATCAATGTGATTTACCAGAATATAATCAATGTGATTGACTATGGTATGACGATGCAGGAAGCCGTAAACGCTAAAAAAACGCATTCACAGTGGCTGCCCGATCGCATCGTGGTAGAAGAAGGTGCCATTGACAGCCTAATAGCCGATCAGCTTAAAGCAAAAGGGCACGACTTACGGTTTTTTGAACAGTTGGGTAGGACTGAAGCCATATTGGTGCGACCCGATGGCAGCCTTGAGGGAGCCGCTGATGTGACCCGTACCGGTGATGCCAAAGCATTGGGATATTGATGCAGGAAATCTAAGTTACAAAAGGTGAAATGCAAATCATTCGCAAGCTGAACGCGTAGAGCTTATGTATATTCACTTACCTAGGCTTTGAGCTTAAGCAGTCGCATCCCCTTAACCGGTCCGTAAGGACTGATGGTTTTGCTCATGATTTGTTTGATGTCTGTTGTTTTTTTAGCGCGGTATAATCCGACTTCATTGTCAAAAAATTCTTTTTCTAAATGACTGTATCGGTAGCCCATTGTATGGGTATCGGTCCAGAATATGGCAACATGTGGCGTATTCTGCTTGGTAATGTTGATCACATCGTCAACAGAAGTAATCACTCTATCCCCACCAATATCCTGTAAGTCTACCAATCCTGATTGACTAACTGGATCATGGTCAAATCTACGCAACATAGACATTTGGGCATTCATCGTATGATCTGTCAGGCCAATCTCACCATAGCTCTTTAATCCGCGATTGTATTTAAGTGTTTTTTTGCCCAATTCAGTGATATACAGGTACAAATTCCCACTTCACCATTTTGACTGAAATTATTTTTCATTGGGAAAATCAAATCGGCTGCCATCTTTTTATATTTTAAGGTGAACCAAAAGTCAAAGGAAATTACATATGACCAAACCTATATTGTTGCCCGATTTTAACTGTCCATACCTAAGCATTGCGTAAAAACAATATTGTAATCCCTGTAGTCAACAACTATTTAAGCCTGTAAGATGGCATCAAGTTCTCATTGAGGAAATCTATATAATTATATCATTATTATTAAGATATAAAATATATATGTTTTCATGGCATCTGATGAAGCCTGATCATGATATCATAAGAAAGGCTGGCAAGACAGATCTACTGATGCCCGGACCTAGTTTTAGACTTTGTAATCACTTGGGTTGTTGATCTTAGCCGTAGCGGTGATGCTAAAGCAATGAGGTGTTGAATGGCTCTTTAATATTCATAGGCTACCTCATAATGCAGGCTATACGCTCAATTACATCTGAAAGTAAAAGCTCATGTACAGGCTTGAAAATCATAGTCCCTGACTGAATGAACAAACTCATTCCCTTTCATCTAATAGAGATTATTGACTTTGATCACATCAATATTTTTATCCAGTACTTTTTCCAGCAGTTCAACGATGGAGTGACAGGAAACGGATGCCATTCTCTACATCATGCCGGTGCCGGCAGAGATCGGTAAAAACGTTTCATAAAAGCCCTCACGCCTGATTGAAAAATATTTGTAACCAGTGATAAGCACCAGAAAATGATGTGAGGGAGTTAGGTACGGTGAAGAAAAAAAATGACTTGCCCTGAATTTTTTATAGCCGTTCTTGTTTATATATTCCAATTATAAATTAACCCGATCAAAATTACTGTTCTGTGCCTAAAGACCCA
Organism: Catalinimonas alkaloidigena; assembly: GCF_029504655.1. Taxonomy (NCBI): domain Bacteria; kingdom Pseudomonadati; phylum Bacteroidota; class Cytophagia; order Cytophagales; family Catalimonadaceae; genus Catalinimonas; species Catalinimonas alkaloidigena. The sequence continues at coordinate 3,892,668 of NZ_JAQFIL010000001.1, read as the reverse complement.
GTAGATTTTCAGGCTGAAATTGATGCCGTCAGTCGTATTTCAATCGTGCCCACCTTATTAGATGTCTTATGCAAAACCACAGGAATGAGTTTTGCTGCCATAGCCCGCGTTACTGAGAGCAGATGGGTTACCTGTAGTGTGCTAGACAAGATTCCTTTTGGACTCAAGCCCGGTGATGAGTTAAAAATAGAAACTACCTTCTGCGATGTAGTGCGTCAACACGATAAACCTGTGGTTATTAACCACGTGGATCAGGACGAGAAATACAATTGTCATCCTATACCAGCGATGTATGGCTTTCAGAGCTATATCTCAGTGCCTATCTATCGTAAAGATGGTAGCTTCTTTGGCACGCTTTGCTCTTTGGATACCAAACCTGCCACTGTAAATACCCCGGAAGTTATTGGGATGTTTAATTTGTATGCTGATCTTATTTCTTTTCATCTAAATGCTGTTGATCAACTGGATAATACTGAATTGCAGCTCAGAGAGGAGCGTGAAATGGCTGAACTCAGAGAGCAGTTTATTGCCATATTAGGCCATGACCTTCGCAATCCGGTAGCTACCACAAAAGCAAGCACCGAACTCCTACTGGAAATGCCTTTAGACAAGAGCGCTAAGCGCATAGTAGAAGTTATCCAGACCACAAACTTCAGGATGGAGGGGCTGATAAATAACATTTTGGATTTTGCCAGAGGACGCCTGGGAGGAGGTATCAGCCTCAAACCTGCTGAACATCAGGATACCCTGGAAAAAAGTCTGCTTCAGGTGATTACCGAAATGCGTACATTGTCCGCCGAGCAGCATATTGAAAGCCAGATTGAGTTAAAGAGAACTGTACATGCAGATGCCGACCGTATTGCTCAACTGTTCTCCAACCTGCTGGGCAATGCCATTATGCATGGGGGAAAAAACAAGCCTGTTAAGGTGTATGCCAGCAGTGATGAGGATAAATTTGTGCTTTCGGTAACGAATCAGGGAAAGAAAATTCCAGATGCTGCCATGGCAAAGCTCTTTCACCCATTCTCACGAGGTGAAGTAAAGCCGGGAAAAAAGGGCTTGGGACTCGGGCTCTATATTGCATCTGAAATTGCACGCGCACATCAGGGGAAGCTCCTTGTCAAATCCAATGACGAAGAAACCTGCTTCACCTTTGAGATGCCCATGAACTTATGATTGTTTTTAGCAGTCTTAAGGAGGAGAGCTGAAAGTAAGCAGAGAGGAAGAAAGTAGAATTAGAGAGGATAAGGTTAGATGATCTGATATTATCTCAATAATCAGGTGGATGGTATCACCTTCGCATAAGTCAAGTATGTAAAAGTTGAGGAATTAAATCCTGAGAATATGGTTATTTCAATCTTTTTGCTTTTAATGTTTGTATCCATCCCTTGTTTCAGTCAATATAATCCTGGTGGAGCTCCTTTAGCAGATGAAGCACAAATCAGGCAAAGCATTAGTAACTGGGATATTGCCTGGGAAAAAAAAGATGTATCGTTGGCAATTCAGGATTATGCGGAAGAGTTAAATTGGACAAATGTTTTTGGTGACAGAGTGCAGAGCAGGCAGGAGTTGGAAGATGTACTGAGTACCATATTCAGTATGGGTTTTGTGATGTCCGGAAAAAATAATTATGGCCCCCTGAGATTACTTATCTGAATGATGAGTTTGCATTGGCTAGACCTACCAATATTAGAAAAAGTCAGAAATGGCCTGATGGCAGAGCCATGGAAGATAGAGAAAATCATCATCTCCGGGTATATAAAAAGGAAAATGATAAATGGCTAATCATTCACCATATGATCAGTCAGGCACATAATAAAGAAAAGAAATGACTAACTCGCGCGTATCTGAGTGCAGGGGAAAGTAGTGCAAGTTCTTTAGTAACATATGCTATCTTCTAATTCTCGTCAGCAAAGGCATTATCTCAAATTCTGGTGACTATTTATAAACGGGTGAAACTGGAAGTTATCAATGGGGTAAAGCCCCTTTTTTTCAGAAGGTCATATTCAAAAATTACATATCACATCAGTAGTTTTTATTTGATATACGAAAGTTTTGTACTGCGTAAAGCTCAGACTTTAAACCGCATATCAGGGTGACTGCCTTAAAATTTACTATCTTGAGCGCTCAATGGCCTCAAAAACCCTAAACAAACTTCATCACTACTTATATATCATCGGACTTATCCTTGCCGGGGAAAGCATTTATCTGATTCCTTACCTGCGTAAAACCTTTCAGACAAGCATGGAAGTTGTTTTTGGCATCACTAGCACGCAGGTAGGTTGGTTAAGCACCTTGTTCGGCATTATGGCCGTGCTCTCTTACTTTCCCAGCGGTTGGCTGGCCGATCGTTTCTCGGCAAGGCGTTTGTTAACCTTCTCTTTACTGGCTACGGGTGCGGGAGGCTTTTTTATGTTCACCATTCCTTCATATCCGATGCTTTTAGTACTGCATGCGTTTTGGGGAATTACTTCCATTCTTACCTTTTGGGCTGCACTGATCAAAGCCACCAGAAGTTGGGGCAATCCGGGAAATCAAGGCATAAGTTTTGGTTTACTTGATGGTGGAAGGGGAATGGTTGCCGCCCTTCTGGCATCTATCGCAACAGCCGCTTATGCTATAGGAGCTCATGTGCAGGAGAGCCTGAGCAGTGTATTGCTCATATATTCCCTGGCTCCGTTTATTACTGGTATCATCATCTGGTTTGTGATTCCGGAAGAGCACTACAGCTCAAGCCCGCAACAGCTTGAACAACTTGGTACAGACAGGAAAGAGGGAGTCGTAAAGGCGCTGAAAATGCCACAGGTTTGGTTGCTGGCTGTGATCATCTTTTGTGCTTATATGATGTATGTAGGGGGATTTGATTTTCCCGCATATGCAGAAAAAGCATACGGTCAAAGCAAAACGTTTGGTGCTTTCTTAGGTACAGTTCGTGACTGGATGCGTCCTATTGCTGCGATTAGCTGTGGCTTTCTGGCCGACCGCTTTAGCAGCTCCCGGGTGATCAGTGCTTCGTTTGTTGTCCTGATCATTACTTTCCTTACGCTTTGTCTGATTCCTCCCACTGCCAACCTGATCTGGCTTTTATGGGTACAGGTAATTCTTGCCTCGCTGGGAGCTTTCGCACTTAGAGGAGTCTATTTCGCAATTATGCAGGAAACGGGCATTCCCATCTCACTGACCGGTATCACTGTGGGTTTTGTTTCGTTTATAGGCTTTACTCCTGACACTTTTCAGCACACCCTATCCGGCTGGCTGGTAGATAGTTTTCCAGACATCATGGGATATCGCTATTATTTTGGTATGCTGGCGTTTGTCGCATTGATAGGACTGCTTACTTCAATGTATATTTCCAGACATCATTTTTCCAAAAGCAGAAGTACTGTATCCCAATAATAGAGTACTTAACTGAAAGAAGACCTATACAATTGGTGGATGATTATCATTTAAAAGTATAGCCCGCCGATAAGCGGATTGTACGCACATAGGTGTCCAACTCCTTATAGCTGTCAACTGATAAAAGGCCAAATTCACCACTTAAATTAATGTTGAACCCTTCCTCAAACTCATAGCCTAAGCCAAGCACAAGTCCGGCATCCAGTTCACTGATGTCATTAGAAGTGTCTTCATCATCAATGAGGAGCTCGTTGTCAATAGAGAGACTATATGTACTGCCGAGCTGATAAGAAAGCTGTGGTCCGAGGAATAAGTTAAACCCTTCAGCTACATAAAGTCTCATGAGAATGGGGATATCAATATAATTTGAAACGATAGTTCCTTTGGCAAAGCTACTTCCTCCAAGGTCTAATGAAGTTCCGGTTCCTTTTTGGCTAAACATAATAGCCGGTTCAAGGGCAAACAATTCAGCGAGGCGCACATTAAAATATATACCGAGGTGAAAGCCAGTTGTAGCTTCCCATGCATCGGGATAAATCCTTTGCCTGTTGAGTTCTACATAGGGGAAATCATTGGTCCAGCTATTGAGATTGGCTCCTGCCCGTAACCCTACCCTGGAATCAGGAAAATTCTGGGCCTGCACTTTCGTTGCTAATGTGAGTAGTAGGAATGCACAGAAAATAGCTGTTACTGTTTTCCACAAATTTTCTGATGAGGAGATGAGGATCAAATGAATGGTTTTCATAGTGTGATTGGTCTTGACCAACGGTCAGTGAAGGAAACTAATTTATTTGTTACCCTTGGTTGCAGAGAAGTAGCAAAGGTTACCCTCTGCTTGATCCTTTTGGGGTGAGTGCTTAGTTTCATTAACCTCAAAGCCTAAAGAAGTATAGCTTAATGTGGAATAGATTTTTAGCCCTCCACCCAATCATATGGGGCAGGAAGTGATCAATGATACGATTCAGGTAAGCTTTAACCCTTACTACTACTATTACTTTGAAGTAACAGTTTTTAGAAGAGATGAGGGTAAATTCACAGCATATGACTGGCGTAAGGAGCGGTGTACGGCTCCTTTAGGAGGCCGTGTTTCTCCATTGAAAGAAGATTTAACGAATGGAAAACCTTTGGAAGGTGTGCTCCAGTACGGATTTAAGCCAGCCGAAATACAAAGCTTTTTCCGTAACGATACGGTAAAGCTTGCTGTCATGATCAGGGATAGAGCACTTAATGAAAGCAATAGCATCCTGAGTCGCGCTTTTACCCTTCAGGAAGAAGGGGTAGTTTATGTAGAAGATCAGGACCTCTGATAAGTTAAGGTAATAAGAACACCAATCTTATCATATACTTTTTCATTTAGCGCCTATTCAGGAAAAAGAGAATGAGTAGAAACATGAGGATGGCAAAGGCAGCGCCTGCATAATACACATACACAATGCCCAGCCAACCGAAAAAGAATGCCATAACTACCGGTCCCAGCGTCTGTCCGGCCCTTAACACCATGCCGTTGATAGACATAAAAGCCGCACGATTCTCTATAGGAGCATAGCCGGTCAGCAAAGTCATAAAACTGGGCAGGTTTATTCCTTGCGCTACTCCGAAGATCATGACCGGGAGCAGCAGTAACCATAGAGTAGGCATCAGGGGGATAAGTACTAATGCTATCGCATACAAAATAAAGGCTAGCAGCATAAGCTTTCGTATGCTAAACAGCTCACTCAACCTCCCTGCCTGTGAGGAAGTAAATGCTGTGGTCAGGGACATAGATGACATAAGCACGCCAATCTCAAGAGAAGAAGCTTCAAAAGACTGATCGGTGAGAAAAGGAAAATACGTGATCACTGCGCCATAGAGCATAATGAAGGTGATGATGCTTACTGTAAATAACACATAGACCGGCACCTGGTTGATTGCGCGCCAGGTATTGCCCAGATACTCTTTGAAGTTGATATCATTCTCCGGTTCAGGATTATCAAGCTTATACAGTACGATCAGTCCGACAGGTATGGAAAGCAGCGGCAGGAGGAAGATGTAGTTCCATCCCAATAAAGCAACTGCTCCACCGATGGCAGGATACATAGCCGTACCCATGCTTAGTACACTGGCATTAAAACCCATCGCAGTAGCCCTTTCTTTGCCTTCATAAAGGTCGCCGATCAGGGTTACATTTAGAGAACCCAGGGCAGCAGCGCCGATGCCCTGCAGTGTCCTTAATAGAAGCAAGGTCTGAAAGCTTTCGGGAAAGAAACAGGCGGCTCCGGCTACACCAAAGAGCAGGAGGGAGGGGACTAAAATTTTTTTTCTGCCATAGCGGTCGGCCAGCACCCCCAGTATTGGAGTAAGGATCACGCCGGGTACGGTAAATACAGTGATTAGTAGCCCGACTTGCTGGGCAGAGACATTGAGCACTTTTTCTATCTGGGGGAAAGCAGGAGCAATGCTGGAAACGCCCATTACTGCCATTAAAGTGATACTGAAAATGATTCTCAGATTAGTTTGTTTCAGAAGTGTGCGGGTCACAGCTATATGTAATTCTTTTTTTGATCAATGTTTAACGGACAACCCATGCTTAACTAAGCAGAGGTCAAAAAGATTAAGGTAGTCCTTTGATTTTTGGATATGCAGAAGATATAAATGCATTTGGATGCACCAGAAACACGTGAGAACTCACACCATCAGGTTGAAAGTGTTATTGCCTTTTGTAACTTAAGCTTATCGTCAGTATGATCACCACAAAGCATCATTAAATACAATTTGAATGAATACCAAACTGTTGATGACTACGTCTGCTATTCTCTTAGCTTTATCAGGTATAGTATTTACTTTTCTGCCTGATGAAGTCATTGTTAGTTTAGGGTTGGAAGTAAATAATACGCTTATTCTGCTCTTGCAGACCATAGGAGCGATGTATTTTGCTTTTGGAATGCTGAACTGGATGACAAAGTCCAGCCTGATTGGAGGTATTTATAACCGTCCAATCGCTCTGGCGAATTTCATACATTTTATGATTGCCGGCATTGCACTTACAAAAAGCCTTTTCTCCAATGTAGAAAGCGCTACTGTAATTAGGGTTGCAGGAATTGTGTATATTTTGTTTGCAGTACTTTTTGGAATCATTCTGTTCAGGCATCCTATTGCCCAAGCTAAAGCACAGCATGCTGAAATCCATCATACTAAATAATCATGAAGAGCGCCAATACAAAAGTAAGAGTAGAAAAGCTTGAAATTGATGACCTGGACCGATTCGTGGAAGTTATCAAACTATTTGAAGAGGTCTTTGAAATGCGAAACTTCAGCATGCCTTCCTCTCAGCATCTGCTTAAGCTACTGAGCAAGACTGACTTTTTTGTGTTCGCGGCATTTTCGGAGAATAGGGTAGTCGGAGCCTTGACAGCCTATGTACTTGAGCAATATTATGCAGAGCGGCCTCTGGCATATATTTATGATCTGGGGGTAGCTATACATTTCCAAAGGCAGGGAATTGGCAAAAGACTGATTGCTGAGATGAATAGCTTCTGTCAGGAAAGCGGATTTGAAGAAGTATTTGTACAGGCCGAACAGGAAGATGAACATGCGGTAGAATTTTATCGCTCTACTAAACCTACAAAGGAAGAATTGGCGATTCATTTTTCTTACATGCTTGACAAAAAGAAATGATTGAGAAGTTAGTAAGCTAAGGATAAGGATGTTTGATATTAAAGCATATTCATGATCATCGTATTTGAACTCATCCTCCAAGTCCTTGTCTGGTTTTTCATAGAAATCATATTTGTGAAAGTCATTAAATCACTGTGGAGGCTCATTGAAAAGGCGTATGAATTTGTCAAGTATCTCCGAAAGGGAGAAACTGTAAAGCGGTGGTGAATGCATGAAAACAAAAAAGCCACCCTCACCTAGAGTGGCTATTCATTTTGATAAATGTTCTTTATAAACTGGCCTCTACTGGCTCTTCCTCCTTAAGGTATTGATTCAGGAATTCCAATATAGCCTGATATCCTTCAATTTGATTGTCTTTTTTCAGGAACCCATGCCCCTCGTCTTCAAATATTACATACTCTACTGGCACATCATTGGCTTCTACCTTTTCTACAATCTCATCAGATTCAACTTTGAGTACACGAGGATCATTGGCGCCCTGTAATACCAGCAGGGGCTTTGTGATCTGGTCTGCAAAGAAAAGAGGGGACTTGTTGTACAACATAGCTGAGTCTGTCTCAGGATTACCCATCTCATTATATAAAGATTCACGGGCAGCGCCCCACCAGGGCGGAATGCTCTTGAGGGTGCGTAGCCAGTTGGAAACACCAAAGATATCTACGCCAACGTCAAAGACTTCAGGTTCAAATGCCAATGCTGCCAGCGTCATGTAGCCGCCGTAGCTACCCCCCATAATTCCAATTTTGGTAGAGTCAATCATATCCAGGCTAGTCAGGTACGCTTTTCCTTCCACCACATCCTGCAAGTCATCCTGACCGTGGCGCTGGTCGTCGGCCGAAAAAAAAGTTTTACCGTAGCCGGAAGAACCGCGGTTATTTACGGCAAAAATCGCGTAACCATGATTTACCAGATACTGAATGAGCGCACTATAGCCTAAGCGGGATTGACCACCGGGACCGCCATGTATCCAGAGCATAGCCGGGGCTTTTTCCCCTTCAGCTATTACTTTAGGTTTGTAAAGAATGGCAGGAATTTCCATGCCGTCAAAGGAGGTATAGCGCACCACTTCTCCTTCTACCAGATCGGCCTCATCTATCTCAGGATTCATGGTATCGGTAAGCTGCGTATACTCACCGGTTTCAAAATTATATACATAAAGATTGTTAGGAGAGGTAGAACTGTTGACATAAAAGGCCATCAGCTTTTCGCTGTCCGATATATTGACAGAAGTGATTTCTGCGTCAGGCATTTCCGGCAGACTCACCTGCTCACCACTTGTTTCGTCATAAACTTTGATTTCTGTACGAGCATCATTGTTGATACCTACTACTCTGTATTTTCCATTCTCAGACAAATATGCGTACATGATGTCCCAGGGTGCTTCTTCCACTTTGGTAATTTCACCGCTACCAAGATCATAACTGCTCAGATAAGTAAACTCACTGTCTTTGTCTGATAAGAAGAACAGTTTGCTGCCATCCTTGCTAAAGTACTGTGGACTGTAAGCTACTTCATCTTCACCGTCGTTGAGCATGGTAGTTTCACCTGTTTCCAGGTTTTGCAGATACATGTTTACCTTCTGGCGGGTAATACTTTCGGTCAGTGCCATGTACTTCCTATCTTCTGATATAGGTCCGGGATAAAAACGGCCGTCATTTTCAAACAACATTTTTGGCTGATAAGCAGCTACGCTATTCTCCACATCATCAATCTGATCAATGCTAAGTTCGTAGACATCAAAGGCCTGGGGATTGCGACTGTTGGAAGCATAGTAAAGACTCTGATTATCCGATGCCCAGCCCATAAACTGAGCTTTGGCAGTAGAGTCAGGCGTAAGATCAGTGATCTCTCCATTCAGGTTCTTTACAAAAAGGTGGTTGATCTCATTACCTCCTTTGTCACTGGAAAAAAGAATACGCTCATCTTCGGGAAAGTAAGAGTAGGCAAATACTGACTCACTGTCAGAATCAGTCAGCTGAGTTGCTTCGCCGCCGTTGACAGGTATTTCATAAGCATTGTAAATGCCGGTTTTCTTACTGGAGTACATCACCTTACTTTCATCCGGTGAGAATGCACTACCTCCGATTTGCTCAGTGTTCATAAACTGCTCAATGGTGTAGGTTTCTATCTCATTTTCTTCTTCAGCCATGTCTGCCGGTCTGTCACAGGCATAAACAAGCAGGAGCAGCAGTAAGCAGGAAAGTTGGGTAGTTCTCATAATGCTCAAGTTTAGTAAAGTAAGTTAGCGGTCTTTAATCTAAAAATAATGAATTGTAAGTACTCTTACCTCACACAATATGGGTTAAAAACTTAGGCTTCTTCCGATTTTTACTGGCCTGCTCATAGGCGTAAGCGATGCTGATCAGCTCAGGTTCCGTCCAGGCTTTACCAAAAATTGAAATCCCAACAGGAAGTCCATGTACAAAACCCGCGGGAACAGTGATATTTGGGTAGCCGGCCTGGGCAGCAGGAGAGGAACTTCCTCCCAGAAAATGATCGCCAGTAATCAGGTCGGTTGGCCAAGCAGGTCCTCCGGTAGGAGCGATGATAGCATCAAGATCATGTTCTTGCATACGCAAATCAATGCCTTCTTTGCCATTTACTCTTTTTATCTTGGCCAGAGCATCTTTATATTCTTCAGTATTCAGGTCACCTTTCTCCTGGGCTCTCTCCAGTATTTCCTGTTTGAAGTAAGGCATGGCACTTGCTTCATTTGCTTTGTTGAAAGCGATGACTTCCTCAAGGGATTTGACCGGCGCATTTGGGTGTTCCTGCAAATATTGATTCAGGTCAGCCTTAAACTCGTAGAGCAGTACCTGAAAACCCGCATTTCCCAGGGGTTCATCAGCCTGTACTTTCTCCACGTCTACCAATGTAGCTCCCTGCTGACGCATCCTTTCAAAAGCGGCTTCCATTAATGCGTCTACTTCTTCATGAAAGCCCATAGCTCCCCGCCATATTCCGATACGTTTACCTTCCAATCCATTTTCGTTCAGATAAGGCGTATAGTCAGTTAGTGCTTTTCGGCTTTCCGTTTGCGTCGCAGAATCTTTTTCATCCACGGCTGTTATGGTGCCCAGCATGACTACTGCATCAGTTACAGTACGTGCCATAGGGCCGGCAGTATCCTGCGTATGGGCAATGGGGATGATACCTGCTCTACTCAATAATCCCAAAGTAGGTTTAATGCCTACGATGCCATTGGTGGAAGCAGGGCAAACGATGGAACCGTTGGTTTCTGTGCCTATCGCCAGCGCACAGAGATTCGCTGAAACAGCCACTCCTGAGCCCGAACTGCTTCCGCAGGGATTACGGTTGGTAGCATAAGGGTTTTTGGTTTGGCCACCCCGGCTGCTCCATCCGCTGGATGAGCGTGTAGAACGAAAATTAGCCCATTCACTTAAGTTTGTTTTGGCAAGAATGATCGCCCCTGCTTCCCTGAGTTGTTTGACGATAAAAGCATCTTCTTCAGCCTGGTGTCCTTCCATTGCCAGTGCTCCGGCAGTAGTTTGCATACGGTCACCGGTATCAATATTGTCTTTGAGCATGATAGGAATGCCATGCAGTGAGCCGCGAACATTTCCGTTTGCTCGCTCTTCATCCAGTCGTTGTGCAATTTCCAGTGCTTCAGGGTTGAGCTCAATGACAGCCTTTAGGGAAGGGCCATTTTTATCAATGGCCACTATCCTTTCCAGATAAAGCTGTGTGATGGCTTCAGCAGTATAAGTACCATCTTCCATACCTTTCTGAAGTTCAGCGATAGTAATTTCATCTAGCTCAAAATCGGGTGCAAATGTGTCAGTGTCCTGAGCTGTAAGTTCGGACTCGACTGCCTGGGGTTGGCAGGAACTTAATGAAAGACCAAGGCCAGAAAGTGAGACACTGCCTAGGGAAGAGTTCAGAAGAAATTTTCTGCGGTTCATAAATGAAAACAGGCTTGGATAAGATGAGCCAATCTACAAAAAATCTATGGCATGTATCAATTAACTGGTCCAATGCCAAATATTTAACCAGAGCATCCGCCATGCTTAAGTATACATTATTTCCATTCAGATGTAGATGTATCAATCCCAATATCAATTGAAAAGGAAATAATTTGCCTTCACAGGCTGATGCATTGTATTTCTTTTAAAAATTACTTAAGATTATTAATGCTTTTGCGCATTTCACAACAACCTAAATGACTGATTCAGAATCATTGAATAATCCTCAGAATTGCTGGAAGGATTTTCTGGCGGGGAGTCACCTTGCATTTTCCCAACTTTTTAAGAGTCATTATAACGCGCTGTTTCAGTACGCTCGCCGACAATACGGGAGAGAAGAGCCTGCTCATGAGTGTGTTCAGCAACTTTTCTATCAGCTTTGGGTAGGGCGTAAGAATATCAGTGAAGTATCGCATGTAAAAGCGTATCTCTTCAAAGCGCTAAGGTCTTCAATACAAAAAGAAAAACAATACCATCATCGTTTTTTACACCTTGATGCTCATGTTCAGCCTATTTCATTTTCACACGAAGAGATCATTGTAGATGATGAAACAAACGAAATTCGCAAAAAGAAAATTGCCACTTCATTAAATAATCTGCCTAAGAGGCAACGTGAAGTTCTTTACCTAAAGTATTATGAAAATCTAAGCTATCAGCAGATTGCTGAAATACTGGGGATGAACTATCAATCGGTGGTCAATAGTGTATTCAGGGCGATACAACGTCTGCGAGAAGAGGATGAACTTAAACATTTGGTGCTTTACTCATTAATGTTGCCAGGGCTTTTCTGCTTGTACTGGAGCTTACTTATACAATAATATTTAGTGCTTTGGCTTTCCTTCATACATCTTGATGATTCTCCGGGTGTCATCGTACAGATACTTAAACTTCCATTCCGCTTCCTGTACGTCTGTCTCCCCAGACTCATAAGTTCCTTTATTTCCCTGCTCATCAATCCAGTCCACTTTCCACGTTTGTAGCTCAGCTATTCCAGGAGAATTTTCACATTGGTTGTTGCTATATTTTTTAAACAGCCTTCCTCCAGACAGTTGGTATAACACTTTAAATATTCGTTGAAAAAGATTCATAAATACAAATCAATGAAAATTTACAGATTGTTTAATAGAAACGGGTTTTCTTTGAAATACCTGACATCTCACAGAGATTTTATTGTTTATTTTTTTAAGCTACCACAGGAATTTTTAAGAATAAAAAGTGCTGAAATTTAGCTTAAACATATTTATCTCGCCACAACTGAGTATAAAATTAAGCTTTTCTGCTCTAGTTAATTATCAACTAAGCTAATTGACTTGAAAAATTCTTATTCACTACACGAACTTCTAGAAAGTGAGTCTTTCCAACAGTATGTGAAGCGGTCTGATGTTCAAGCCGTGGAGCAGTGGACATTATGGTTGGCTGAACATCCCGAACAGGGGGAACGGATAGAGGGGGCCCGGAAGATAATTCTAGGAATACAATTTAAGAAAAAAAGCCTGTCCATGGAAGAGATTGAGCAGGCTTGGACCAATGTGGAGCGCAGCATTCAAGAGCGTAGCTACAGCTACCCCTTCGGGCAGCGAAGTTATTACTACTCAGTGATTGCAGCCACAATATCACTGCTGATGGTAGCAATCGCATCCTGGTGGGTTTACAGCGCATCTTATCAGATGAATATAAAGACTGATTACGGTGAAACTAAATCATTGCGTCTGCCTGATGGCTCTGAAGTTACTTTAAATGCCAACTCTCATCTAAGCTTTGATGTACGTGAGCTGATAGGCCGGGAAAGAAAGGTAGACTTAGAAGGAGAGGCTTACTTTCATGTAGTACAAAGAAGCATAGAAGGGTTGCGCTCATCTTTTAATGTAAATACTGAGGAGGGAGGTACAATAGAGGTTTTGGGTACCAGCTTTAATGTACAAAACCGTAGAGACTATACTCAGGTAGTACTGGAGAGTGGAAAAGTGAAGTTTAAGACCGAAACAAAAGCGACCACCCTGGAGCCCGGGGAAATGATTGAATATTCAAAAACTACTCAGAAAGTATCTAAGAAAAACGTGCAGGCCGAGATGTATAGTGCCTGGAAAGATCAGAAGCTGTTTTTTGATGATACCCCTCTTTCTACCATCGCAATACTACTTGAAGATACCTACGGCTTTAAAATAGTATTTGAGGATGAACAGCTGAAAACGATGAAAATTAGTGGAGAGGTCACTGCCAAAAACCTTAACACTTTGTTACAGGCGGTGGAAAAGCTTTTTAGAATTTCAATCACACGTCAAGATAATACACTACGATTCAATTCCTATGAACCTTAAATGCATACCCAATGAAAACAACCTTCTACAAAAATCTGATAGGCTATTGCTTTATCTTATTGCTTTTTAGCAATACAGGCATCGTCTACGCTCAATCACAGGTGCTGGCCTCTAATGAAAATACTTCCCTGCTTTGGCAGGAGGAGTATTCCGTCAGTTCACTTGAAGATGTAATTGAGCAACTACAGCAAAAGTATGATGCTTCTTTTTTATATGAAAAGAAGTATGTCAAGGACCAAAAGGTAAAAGTGAGGCTTGATTTTGATAAAGCGCTGGAATACAACCTCAAAAAAATTCTCCTTAAGTCTTCACTTACCTACGAAAAAATTGATGCGCAAACTTATGTAATACTTAGCCAGGAAGAGAAAGAGAAGAGTATCAGGAAAATAAATCAGCAGAGCATTCAGAATGAGGCATCAACTGAGCAGGAATATAGAAAAGATAAGCTTATTGCTTCAATTTCCTCAATGGCAGCTGATCTGAGTAGCGATGATGTAGAACAAAGCATAAAAGGAAGGGTAACTGATGCTGAAAGCCAGAGCCCCTTACCGGGTGTCAACGTACTGGTAGAAGGAACCAATATAGGTACGGTGACCGATATTGATGGAAACTATGCAATCAGTGCTCCTGACGATGCCAGCACCCTTATTTTTTCTCTGGTAGGGTTTGTTTCTCAGGAAGTGGACATCAACGGACGGTCTACCATCAATGTCACGATGCGAACTGATATTACTGAGCTGAGCGAAGTGGTGGTAACAGCGCTGGGTATAGAGAAAGATTCCCGGACGCTGGGGTATGCTACTGCCACAGTAGATCCTGAAGAGTTTACTGTAAACCGTACCCCAAACGTGATGAATGCGCTACAAGGCAAAATCGCCGGGGTAAATATTTCAAACATGGGTACAGGGCCAGGTGGTACTTCCAAAATCCGAATCAGAGGACAATCTTCCATTTCAGGACAGAATAACCCCCTGATAGTAGTGAATGGTATTCCTATTGACAATACCAACTTTGGCACAAATCCGGGAGGAAATGACCCTAATGCTTTGGGTAACAATGGTACCGGCCTTACTTCTGATGGAGGAGACGGTCTTACCAGTATCAACCCCGACGATATTGAGAATATGACAGTCTTAAAAGGAGCCGCAGCGGCAGCGCTCTATGGATCAAGAGCCAAAGACGGAGTGATCATGATTACTACTAAAAAGGGGAGAGGAGTAACAGGCATAGGTGTTACCTATAACCTGAACTACACCAATGAGCAACCCCTGGACTTTACTGACTATCAGTACGAATACGGGCAGGGAGAAAATGGTGTGCGTCCTACCTCACCCAACCCTACTTCCGGTCAGTGGTCATTCGGTGAGCGCTTTCAACCCGGCATGACACAAATCTTATTTGATGGTATAGAAGTACCTTATGTGCCAGTGTATGACCGTGTTGATAAGTTCTTCAGAAATGGTCAGAACATAACCAACACCATTTCTTTGGCAGCGGGTAGTGAAAAAGGAGGGTTTAACCTTTCCCTCTCCAATTTGAGAAGCTTAGGTATCGTACCTAACAATACCTATGAGCGCAGAACCATCAATCTGGGATTTGACTACAGTCTGTCTGATAAGTTTAGTGTAACCGGTAGCTTTAACTATTCCAACGAATACAACAAAAATCCGCCCAACGTGGCCCAACAGGATAATACTATTCCGGTGGCTCTTTACAATATGGCTAACTCTATGCCTTTGGATCTGCTGGATGAAAACAAATACAATGCGGAGGGCAATGAGTTCGTGTATTCAAGGTTCAGAAACCGTACAAATCCATATTTTACCCTTGCCGAGCAGTTTCAGAATGTACGTCGTGACCGGGTGTTTGGTAACGTTGCCCTGAAATATGATATCACGGACTGGCTGTATGTCCAGGGACGTATCGGTCAGGACTACTGGTCAAGGGATCAGGAAGCCAACAATTATCCTACAGGACAGGCCTCGCGCCCACCGGCTCCTGAAGGTTTTGTAAATGGAATCTATACCCAGGAGGCACGTAGATTTAGAGAGATCAACTCCGATATACTGGTCAATGCCTACAAAGAATTTGGTGATATTGGAGTTAACCTAAGCGTGGGTGGAAACCGCATGTACCGCAGGATGGACCGCAACTTCGTGCAGGTTACCGACTTTGTGATCCGTGACCTTTATACCGTGCAGAATGGCCGTGTGAAAGATCCAACCTATGCGCTATCGGAAAGAGGCGTGAATTCAATATACGGTTCGGCTGAGCTGTCTTACAAAGATCGCCTATTCCTGAATGGTACCTTCCGTAACGACTGGTTTTCCACACTATCAGCTGAAAACCGAAGCATATCATACCCTTCAGTATCGGCAAGCTATGTCTTCTCGGAGTCAATGGATAATGTATCCGGATGGTTAAGTTTCGGAAAACTCAGAGCTGCTTATGCAGAAGTAGGGAGCGATACTGATGTGCCTCCTTATTCTGATGTGCTGTTTTATGGTGTTAACGCCAACCTTTTCGCCAATCCATCAGGAGCAATGCAACCGGTAGCGAATATCAATGGCAATACTGTCCCTAATCCGGATCTAAGGCCAATGAGAGCATCAGAAATTGAGTTTGGTACCGAGCTGAGATTTTTTGGGGATCTGGTAGGTCTGGACCTGGCTGTATATCAGAAGAACACCACTGACCAGATTGTGACCGCTCAGATTTCTGATGGTTCAGGCTTTGTAAATACGCTGATCAACAGTGGGGAAAGCCAGACTCGTGGACTGGAGATGTTGTTCAATATCACACCAGTGGTAACCAATAATTTTCAGTGGAATTTCACATTCAACGGATCGTATAATATTACCGAGATATTGAAGCTACAAACTGAAACTCCGGGTGAAGAAATTCTGGTAGGTAGCCATGTTTTTAACGGATTCCTGAAGCAAATTGTAGGTGAAGAGATGGGTCAGTTGGCTGGCTTTGGCTATAAAAGAGATGAGCAGGGACGCAAGGTATTCGGAGCGAATGGGGTCGCACTTCGTACTGATGACCTGGTAACTTTTGGCAGTGCCTTACCTAAATGGGTTGGTGGGTTTACCAATTCCTTCAATTACAGGGGTATCAATTTCTCTTTCCTGATAGACTTCAAGTTAGGAAACCAGATGATGTCAGGTACCAATTTCAACGCTACGCGTCATGGTCTGCACAAAATGACACTGGAAGGTCGTGAAGGTGGCGTAATTGGTGAGGGTGTAAATGAACAGGGAGAGCCCAATACTGTGGCTGCTGATCCCCAGACCTATTGGGAAGTGGTACGCTCTCAGCAACTGGTAGAACCTATAGTCTACAATGGGGGGTACTGGAAATTACGTCAAGTATCTTTAGGTTATGACTTCTCACGCTTCCTGCCTGAGAGCTTCCCTGCCAAAGCAGTAAGGCTCAATTTCGTAGCCAACAATGTGTTGATGCTGAAGAAATGGGTGCCAAATATTGACCCTGAGTCATTTGGATTTACTTCTGATAACCTTGTTGGCTTGGAGTCCACCGGTTTACCTACAACTCGTGGCCTTGGATTTAATTTGAATGTAAAATTTTAGAAACCCATCGTTATGAATAAGTTATTTATATTTCGTTTTCTTCCATTGGTCCTTGTTTTGCTCTTAGCCTGTGATGAAGGTTTTGATGAACTGAATACCAATGAGACCGAGGCCACTTCGGTTGACCCTGCCTTTCAGCTTAATAGTGCGATTATCAACATGTCATATCCTGGTTCAGTGCTGGTATACGATATGGGAATTGTACAGCAGATCATCACTCCAAACTCTGGAGTATTGACAGGTGCAAATTTTAACCAGGATAACCGCAATTCAACGGAGAATATGTGGGTGAATTATTATCGTAATGTAATTCGGTCTACCCGCGATATCATCAGTCGTATTGAAGATGTTCCCGAAAGAAATAACCTGCTTCAGATGACGCGTATTCTCCAGGCGCATGCTTTTATGCTGCTGACCGATACCTATGGGGATATTCCATACTTTGAAGGAGGAAAAGCATTTACTGACCAAAACTTCTTTCCCGTCTATGATCCTCAGCAGGAGGTTTATGCGGATATTATCAGCGAACTCAGTCAGGCTACTCCTGCGCTTGATGCGTCCGGTACTATTGAGAATGCGGATGTATTGTATGGTGGTGACATAGAATTGTGGAAAAAATATGGTAATTCCTTGCTGCTCAGAGCCGGAATGCGTCACAGTAAAATTGATCCTTCTACCGCTCAGCAGGTTGTTCAACGGGCTTTTCAAAATGGTGTAATCACCTCTAATGATGAAAATGCGCTAATTCGGCATGACGCGAACTACGTAAACGGACCCGGTCGTACGCTAAACGCCACTGAAGCCAACAATTATTATCTCGCTGCTCCATTTGTTGAATACTTACAGGAAAATGATGACCCTAGGCTTGAAGCTATTGCAGTCAGGTATGTAGGTGCCGCTTCCGGCCCGGAGCAGGTTCCTGCTATTGCCTCTAATGACCCTGATATCCAGATTGGTATGCCGATGGGTAATAATGATGAAACTGCCAGGCAGGTAGCCGCAGAGCTGGATTTAGCCAGTTTTTATGAGTTCTCTCAGGCAGACCGTAACCGGGTGGTTCAGCAGACTTCACCCATGTTTTTGGTGACTGCCGCTCAGACGCAGCTACTGCTGGCTGAGGCTGCTTCCCGGGATTGGATATCAGGTTCTGCGGAAACGTTTTACAACGCAGGGGTTAGGGCTCATATGCAACAAATGGCGCTGTATGATGAAGATTCTACTATCCCTGAGGCTGAGATTGACGCATATCTAGCTGCTAATCCCTTTGATGATGCTAATGCGCTTGAGCAGATCAACTCCCAATACTGGGTAGCTTCTTTCCTGAATGGGCCTGAGGCATTTGCTAACTTCAGAAGAAGTGGCTTCCCTGACTTAGATCCCAATCCATTTCCTAATCAGGATATTTCGGGAGACTTTATTCGCAGGCTTACCTATCCATCTTCTGAGATTGCTGTGAATTCGGAAAATGTAAATGCTGCAATTTCTCGTATGGGAGCGGATAATCTTGACACCAGGGTCTGGTGGGATGCCGAATAGGAAAAAAATGAATTGTATATTACAAAGATAGGCTGGAAATCCAATCCAGCCTATCCTATGAATTGATAAATACTACCATGAGAATAAACAACCTTAAAGTGAGCATGCTGCTCATTTGCCTGATCTTTATCCAGTACATTGCGATAGCCCAGACGATTAGCAGAGATCAAATGTTGCTTTACACACCCCTCTGGGAAGGTGAGCGTTTTGAAGATGGCCGCCCTAAGGTTTCGGATGAAATTCTTGAACGGATGAAGTTAGTTACCCATGAGGAAGCCTGGGCAGTAATGAAAAATGAGGGTTTTCAGCATCAATATGAAGAAGACTGGCTTAGCATACACCCTGAGCAGGTGTTAGTAGGCAGAGCATATACTGCACTCTTTATGCCAGGCAGGCCTGATGTGTATCAATCTACCCTTGACAAAGGGCATGAAGAAGGACGCATCAAAGGGCAGAATTCATGGCCCGTTGATGAGCTTCAAGCCGGTGATGTATACGTAGCAGATCAGTTTGGAGCGCATAAAGATGGCCCTACCATAGGAGACAATCTGGCCAATGCTATCTATGCTAATTCCGGTAATGGAATCGTTTATAATGGAGCCATTCGGGACATAGAAGGCCTCAAAGAGTTACCCGAATTCACTTCTTTTGTCAGAAGTTATCACCCTTCCCATCATAACCCCTCTCATGGGCAAAACACAACACTGATTGGCATGAATGTACCTATCAATCTGGGTAGTGTGATGGTAGTCCCCGGAGATGTGATTTTAGGGAAAGAAGGTGGAGTAAGTGTGATTCCAGCCCATCTGGCTGAAAAAGTAGTGAAGACCTCTGAGATTGTCAGGTTAAGGGACATGTTCGGACATCAGCGCCTGAGAGAAAAAAAATATACTGCCGGTCAGATTGATACGCGATGGTCTGATGAGATTGAAAAGGATTTTTCACAATGGTTAGAAGCCAATGTTGACGAGCTGCCGGTCCCTCCTGAGCAAATTCAGGAAATACTTGAAAACCGGACCTGGTGAGTGAAGAGTTTTGGGTAAAGGATTATGAGTTGAGCTTATAAAACTCTATAACTTCCTAAACCTTCAAACTCTCCTACGCCCATACCCAATAACACCTAAACCTAAAACCAATGACCAAAAATTTCTCAAGACGTTCATTTATGTCCAAAGGCGCTGCCGGAGCAGTAGGCCTCTCTCTTTTTGCAAATTTTGCCAATGATCTTTTTGCCGCCGTTCAAAAACAGTCTTTATATTCAGCACCATCCGATTTACAGATTACTGATGTCAAATGTGCATACATCCGTGGCGGGCATAGTCTGTTTGTCAAGGTGTACAGTAATCAGGATATTGTCGGGCACGGCGAGGCAGTAGATGCTACGCCCGGCACCTATCATCTGGTAAAAATGATGGGAGAGCGTATTAAAGGAAATAACCCTCTCAATATGCACCGTATTTTTGAGGATGTTCGCCGCAGAGGGTTTTTTGAAGGGGCTCAGTCCGGTATGTATGTCGCTACGCTTACTGCCATAGAGACTGCCCTTTGGGATATGGCAGGGAAAGCGCTAAATATGCCGGTATACCAACTTTTGGGTGGTAAATTCAGAGATAACATCAGGGTGTATATGGATACCGCACTTTATCAGAGTTCATTGCCCTCTCCTCAGGATTTTGCGGATGCAGCCACTGAAGCCGTGAACATGGGCATGACCGCTGTAAAATTTGACCTTGATCAAGCCAACGACCCTAATAAATATGACAAATATAACTGGACTGCCAGCCCCGGAGAGTTGCAAAGAATGTACGATCAGGTTGCCGCTGCCCGTGAAGCAGTTGGTCCTAACATAGATATCTGTTGCGATATGCACGGCAGGTATGATTTAACTACAGGAATGAAAGTCGCCAATATGCTGGAACCTCTTAACCTGATGTGGCTGGAAGAACCCATCCCTGCTGAAAATCTGGAAGCATACCGACTGATAGCGGAGTCAACTTCCACACCAATTTGTACCGGTGAGAACTTATACCTGGCCCATCCATTTCGCCGTCTGCTGGAGATTGGTGGAGCAGATATTATCATGCCTGATTTACAAAAAGCAGGAGGGTTGGGTGAGGCGCAAAGAATTGCCAACCTGGCAAATCTATATTATGTTCCTTTCGCCCCTCATATGGTCGCTTCTTATCTGGGGGCTATGGCTTCCAGCCATGTGTGTGCTTCGGTACCAAACTTTATGATACTGGAGTGGCAGATCTATTTTCATAAAAATCCTATGTTTAAAGAGATAGTAGACTTTGAGGGTGAGATGGTCGTGGATGGGCACATACCGCTTTCTAACAAACCGGGTATAGGCGTAGAAATCAATGAAGAAGGGCTAAGAAAGTATGCTGATGAGAATGTGCCATTCTTTGCTTAAGCATAGCATGAAGTTTTTGCTTGTTAATTTAAAGCCTGGTTCATAAGTTCAACCCTTTATTTCAAATTAAATAAAAGTTTTTAACACTAGTATTAACAATTTAAAGGAAACAAAATAATGAAACGTAATTACCTGATTTTTTTCATCTTTTCCGGCTTACTTTTTTTTGCTTCACCTACTGTGGCGCAGCATGTAACCTTAAGTAAGGAGGAAATGATGGAGTTAACTTCTGACTGGGAAGGAGAGCGCTATCCAGACGGGCGACCAAAAGTAGCTCAGGAACTACTGGATAGAGCTAAAAATATTTCAATAGAAGAGGCCTGGGGAGTGCTGCGTAATAAAGGTTACAATAACCAGTTTGATGGCGGATGGGAAATGCTTCATCAAGACCAACCTTTTGCCGGACGTGCCCTTACAGCTCAATATATGCCCTCCCGCCCTGATGTAGCTGAAGATATTGAAGCGCAGGGTGAGGCAGACGGAAGAATTGGTGGATCAAACTCATGGCCTATTGATGAACTACAAATGGGTGATGTGTATGTGGCCGACGGCTTTGGGAAAATAGTTGATGGCACGCTCATTGGCGATAACCTGGGCAATTCCATCTATGCTAAATCCGGCAACGGCGTTGTCTTTGATGGTTCATCCAGAGATCTGGAAGGACTTTCTAAAATTGAAGGATTCAATGCGTATGTACGTGGCTGGGACCCCTCATTTATCAAAGATATGATGCTTACCGGTATTAATACCCCCATTCGTATAGGAAGAGCTACCGTCATGCCGGGCGATGTGGTTCTGGCCAAGCGAGAAGGCGTAATATTTATTCCTGCCCATCTGGCTGAAGAAGTGATCACCAATGCTGAATTTATTGCTTTGCGTGACCAGTTTGGTCATCAGATGTTGAGAGAAGGAACCTTTACTCCGGGTCAGATAGATTCACGTTGGACCGATGACATCAAAGAAGCTTTTTTGGGTTGGTTGGATGATAATCCGGATATGCTACCTATGTCTAGGGAAGAGCTCGATGAATTCTTAGAAGGAAGAGTCTGGTAAATTCAAAACTACTAATACACAACCTGTACTCATGAAAAATCAAAAAGAATGGATTAAAAGACTGCAAGGCACGGAGCAAAGTGCAAAAGCAAAAAAATCCGGCAACGGCAGGCGTGATTTTATGCAGAAAGCTGGCCTGGGAGGCCTGGCTGTTGGCTCTGCTTTTCTGGGCAAACCGATAGAAGAGACTTTGGAATACA
This sequence comes from Catalinimonas alkaloidigena, assembly GCF_029504655.1. Lineage (NCBI taxonomy): Bacteria > Pseudomonadati > Bacteroidota > Cytophagia > Cytophagales > Catalimonadaceae > Catalinimonas > Catalinimonas alkaloidigena. The sequence goes on along the minus strand of NZ_JAQFIL010000001.1, from coordinate 3,870,519 downwards.
CTACGCAGAAAGTCAACAAACATTCTGCCCCATCAGATTTACAGATCACTGACCTGCGCATTGCCAAATATGGTAATGTGCCATTGGTCAGAATAGATACCAATCAGGGGATTTATGGTTTGGGAGATGTAAGAGACGGAGCAGATAAGCGCTATGCGCTTTTTCTCAAGAGCCGGATACTGGGAGATAACCCTTGTAATGTGGAACGTATCTTTCGCAAAATCAAGCAGTTTGGCTGGCACGGTCGCCAGGGTGGGGGAGTCTCCGGTGTAGAGATGGCGCTTTGGGACCTGGCCGGAAAGGCGTATGGAGTGCCGGTATATCAACTCTTTGGGGGCAAATACAGAGATAAAGTGCGCATCTATGTAGATACCCCTACGGTGAGTGATCCTGATCAGTTTGCCCAACGCATGAAGGGACGGGTAGACAAAGGCTTTACAATCCTCAAGATGGACGTAGGAATTGGCCTGATTAAAGATATACCCGGCACACTTATTAACACTGCAGGCTGGGGTGAGATGCGAGGTTGGACAGACCGCGATGTTACCAGTTATGCGCAGACCAAACACCCTCTGACCAGAGTACAAATCACAGAGAAAGGAATAGAGCTGCTTACCGAGTACATTGCCAAAACACGGGAGGCAATAGGTTATGAGGTTCCTCTGGGTATTGATCATCTTGGCCATATGGGTGTAAATAGCATGATCAAGTTGGGCAAAGCCTTTGAGCCTTATACACTTTCATGGCTGGAGGATATGGTGCCCTGGCAAAATACAGAGGATTGGAAGACCATCACGGAAGCTTTGGACACTCCTACGATGACGGGTGAGGATATTTATCATAAAGATTATTTCAAAGATCTGATCGTGAACAAAGCGGTGGATATTGTGCATCCCGACCCTGGCAGCGCCGGAGGTTTGTTGCAAACCAAGCTTATTGGTGATATGGCGGAGGAATATGGAATCGCAATGGCGGTGCATCATGCTGCTTCTCCAGTTTCCTTCATGGGTAGTGTGCATGCGATAGCTGCTACATACAATTTTATTGCCCTGGAGCATCACTCAGTAGATACTGAATGGTGGGAAGATCTGGTGACAGGCATTGAAAAGCCCATTGTTCAGAATGGTTATGTCAATGTACCTGAGAAGCCGGGCATAGGTGTAGAACTTAACGAAGATGTAGTAAAAGAACATCTTGCCAAAGGAGAGGAATACTTTGCGCCCACTGAAGAATGGAATGAAGTACGTTCCTGGGACCGACTCTGGAGTTAACCCAATAATTATCTAATACATCAATCTAATAACTATGAATGCTAAAAAGATACATGAATTATTAAAAATGCCTGCCCACAAAGAAGTAGTTAAGCAGGAGGCAGCAAAGAAGTCCTCCACCAATGGAAGACGGGAATTCTTCCAGAAAGCGGGGCTGGGCGGGCTGGCATTAGGCGGCTTTATGAACAAGTCAATTGAAGAAACTCTTGAGTTCTCTACCCAAAAAGTCAACAAAAACTCCAGCCCTACTGACCTGAAAATTACGGATATGCGCGTGGTGGAAATTGCCAACGCCCCCATGCCCTGTCCGGTGATCAGAATAGATACCAACCAGGGAATCTATGGCCTGGGCGAAGTTCGTGACCATGCCAGTCCGAAATACGCTCTTTTTCTGAAGAGCCGTATTTTAGGTGAGAACCCCTGTAATGTGGATCGTATCTTTAAGAAAATTAAGCAGTTTGGAGGACATTCCCGTCAGGCAGGAGGTGTATGTGCAGTGGAAATGGCGCTCTGGGACTTGGCAGGTAAAGCGTATAACGTCCCTGCCTATCAAATGGTGGGAGGTAAATTTCGTGACAAAGTTCGTTTATACTGCGATACCGCCGGATCTCCTGACCCTATCACCTACGCCAAGCGCATGAAAGAAAGAGTAGACCAGGGCTATACTTTCCTGAAAATGGATTTTGGTATCCAAATGTTGAAAGACGAAAAGAACACGGTCATCAACAGTAACATGTATGACATCGGGCAGCAGTGGAGTCGTGAATATGGCAGCTACGGAAGCACAGCCCACCCTTTTACCAGAATCCAGATTACTGATGAAGGCTTAGAGAAAGTTGCTGAGTATGTAAAGCAGGTGAGAGATGTGGTAGGCTATGAGATTCCACTGGCAGCCGACCATTTTGGCCATTTTGATACCAATGAAGCCATACGTTTGGGCAGAGTCCTTGAGCCGTATCGCCTGGCTTACCTGGAAGACCTGGTGCCCTGGCAGTATACTGAAAAGTGGAAGGAGATTACAAACAACATCACTACACCTACACTCACCGGTGAGGATATTTTTCTGAAAGAAGAGTTTATCAAACTCATTGATGCTCGTGCAATTGATATGGTCCATCCTGACCTCGCTTCTTCGGGTGGAATTCTGGAAACCAAAAAAATCGGTGATTATGCAGAGGAAAATGGTATTCCGATGATGATGCACTTTGCCGGTACGCCAGTATCCATGATGGCCAATGTACACTGCGCGGCTGCCACTCAGAACTTCATCGCACTGGAGCATCATTCAGTGGATATAGATTGGTGGGAAAACCTGGTCACCGGAATTGAGAAACCTATTGTACAAGATGGGCATATAGTAGTACCGGAGAAACCCGGCTTGGGGGTGGAACTCAATGAGGATGTAGTGAAAGAACATATGAAGAAAGGTACCAAATACTTTGCGCCGACTCCTGAGTGGGATACTGTGGACTCTGCTGATAGACTCTGGAGTTAAATATTATTTTTGAAATGCCAGGTTTTTAACTAAGCCTGGCATTTTCTTTTTTGTTAATTTGTGCTGTACTAATACATGAATATGAAACAGACTAAAACGATTTACCAAATAATGTTGGGCCTGGCGTTTGCCTGCGCATTAGCAGTAGTCATTATGTTATTGATGGGGCTGGAAAGTGGGATAGGTCTCTTACTGACAGCCTTTTTTCTTTTTCTTGCCATAGCATTTCGGGGATTTTCATTTTTGCGAGGCTTTTCTTTTACAGTAATTATTTTCGCCTCTGTCACCGTTGCCATGTTTTATCCTTCCTATTTTCAGGAAGTCAATGGTTTTGACCTGAAAAATCTGTTCACACCATTACTACAAATTATTATGTTTGGAATGGGTACTGCCATGAGCATCAAAGATTTTGCCGGGGTAGTTAAAATGCCCAAAGGTGTGCTCTTGGGTATGTTTTTCCAATTCACCATCATGCCTTTTGTAGGTTTCGGATTAGCGAATTTACTGGGGGTATCACCGGAAATTGCAGCGGGTATTATTCTCATAGGTGCTTCACCGAGTGGTTTGGCATCCAACGTAATGGCGTATTTGGCGAAGGCGAATCTGGCTTTATCAGTAACGCTTACTGCATTTGCGACATTACTAGCCCCGTTTGTTACCCCTAATATGATGGCCTGGTTGGGTGGAGAATTTATACAGGTAGATGTCTTGGGTATGATGTGGAGCATGATGAAAATCGTAGTCATTCCGGTGACTGCCGGTTTAATTTTCAACTACTTTTTCCACGGAAAATTTAAATGGCTGGATGATGCCATGCCAATCATTTCAATGTTTGGCATCGCGTATATTATCACTATCATTACCGCCGCCGGTCGTGACGAATTATTAAATGTAGGATTGGTTCTGATTGTCGCGGGATTTTTTCACAATATTTCAGGCTATTTTCTGGGCTATTGGGGAGCAAAGGTTACCGGTATGGTGGAAAGAGACTGCCGAACTATCGCTTTGGAAGTAGGCATGCAAAATGGAGGCCTGGCCTCTGCGCTGGCCAATGAGTTAGGCAAAGTAGCTACTGTAGGTCTGGCTCCAGCGATATTTGGACCTGTCATGAATATCACTGGCTCATCATTAGCGACTTACTGGAGAGGCAAACCAGTGGATGATGAGGATGATCAGCTGAAAAAAGACGAAAAAGATAAAACCAGGCTGGAACACGATAAAGCAGCTACCTGATTATCAATATGAAGTATTTCAGCTTATTTATTTCGTTAGCCGCCCTCTTTGCGGCCTGTCAGCCTGCTGCTGAAGAGAAGTCCGGTGCCGTTGACACAACCGCTATGGATTTTACGGATGAAGTCCGTTATGAGTTAGTAGACAACCTCCTTAAAGTTTGGTACCCAGGAACGATTGACACTACCATGGGAGGTTTTCTGACCAACTTTACACATGATTGGCAACAAATGGATAGGCAGGAAAAAATGATCGTCACCCAGGCCCGCCATGTATGGACGCTCTCCAAAGCTGCCCAACGCTTTCCTGAGGATTCTATGTACAGCAAAGCTGCCCGTCACGGCTATGAGTTTCTGAGAGATAAAATGTGGGATCAGCAAAATGGAGGGTTTTACTGGCTGGTCGACCGTTCCGGTCAGCCCATTATGGATAATGTCAACAATAAGCTGAAAAGAGTTTATGGAAATGCTTTTGGTATCTATGCACTGGCTGCTTATTACAACTTGTCTGAAGATGAAGAAGTATTAGAATTCGCCCAGCAGGCTTTTCAATGGGTAGATGAGCATGCCCATGATCCTGTGGGCCTGGGTTATTACCCAACATTAACCCAAGAGGGCGAGGTGATTGACAGCCTCATGTTTCAAGAGGAGGTGTTTCCTTCTCAAACTTATTTTTACAAAGATCAGAATACCAGTATCCATGTGCTGGAGGCTTTGACAGAGCTGTATCATGTATGGCCGGATGATACCCTGGAAGCACGTCTCAAAGAAATGTTTCATCTGGTACGTGACAAAATGGTCTCTGATAAGGGATATTTACGTTTGTTCTTTTACAATGATTGGACACCCGTATCCTATCTGGACTCTGCCGAAGCAGTTCGTGAAGCTAATTATGGAGTAGACCACGTTTCTTTTGGCCATGACATAGAAACCGCCTATTTGCTCCTGGAAGCTTCTGAAGCTTTAGAAGAATATGAATACAAACAAACCTTAGAGAGAGCCAAGCTCATGGTGGATCATACATTAGCTACTGGCTTTGATCCTGAAAATAGCGGTATTTTGGAAAGAGGGTATTATCTACCCGGTGATGAAAAACTCACGATAATAGATGACAGGAAAAACTGGTGGTCACAATCAGAAGGACTCAATTCCCTTTATCTGTTTTCTACCTTTTACCCGCAGGATAGTATTTACCAACAGGAGTTTGAGCGCCTGTGGGATTATACTAAAAATTACATTATTGATCATGAACATGGCGGTTGGTATACCAACGGATTAGATACTCACCCTTCATCTAAAAATGACCAGAAAGCACAGATCTGGAAAGGAAACTACCATAATGCCCGCTCTCTTTTTAATTTACTAAGAATGTCACAAAACAGAAATATCTGATTTACAATATTGCACCCACATAATTTCTTAAAATTCTGAGAATAGTTTACATCTGTTGAGATGCCGAGAATTCGTGTGGTTCTGTATACGGACACAGTCGTAGATTGTGAAGGTATTCAAAATCCAATATGATGCGGCTCTTAATGGAAAGGCTTGACCTCCCGGAATGTAATAAAGTTATCACCCTCGGTGCCATCCTGTTTTTGACGGTACTGACGCACTTAGTTTCCGAAAAAATATATGCTATTTCAAGGGAAAATTCTGAGCTGAGAGCCCGTATTCATGAGCAAAAAGATCTTTTTCATCATATGCATCATTTTGCATCACATGTAGGTGAGCGTAATATGGGGCTGGAAGAAGAGCTTGAGCAAATTGCTTTACTAAATGAACGATGGTCTCAAAATCATTTTGCCTTCCAATTTGGAACAGGGGCCTTATTTGGGAACAGCAACACACTTATCAAAGAAAAATTTAACCAAATAGAGCCTTATAAAGATGGAATATCAGATGCCGTTAAAGAGTTTTTACTGGTAGTTAACAATGATCATCTGAAGAAGGAAACGGTTAAAAAAATATGTGCTCACGAAAGTTCTTTTTTAGGATTGATGAATGAAATTGAACAAACCTTTATTCAGGAAAATGACAATAGCATTGCTTTCCTTCAAAAATTAAATGTAAGCATCTTAATCATCACGGTGGTTTTTATCATATTTATTGCTCTTCAGTTGATCACATTGAGAATTCATCTGGCTTTCCCCACTTCAATGAGAAATTTATTCAGTAATACTTTGGTTGAAGAATATCTTAACAAACTTACTGCGCATGGAGGGCTGGCATCTGAAAAAGATATATTTAGATTTTCTGAACCAACAATACTATCAGAAGAAAAAGTGAAGCTTTTAGTCATCAAAGACAAGGAAATTCCAATAGATTATATCGCCTGGTTTTTAAATCAATGTGCCTTTGAGTTTAATATTGCTAAAGATGTACAGGCTGCTGAAAGAGCTATTGATGAAGAGAGTTATGATGCGTTGATCATTAGTCATGCCTTATATGATCATTGGAAATCTGAAATCAAATTCTTAGCTCGTGGACAATGGTCACGTTTACCACTGGTAGTTTTGGAAGTGTCTGATATCTGCGAAATCCATACACATATCCATGCCGATGATTTGGTGCATACATCTTCTAAAAAGGGAGTGCTTTATCAAAAAATCGCGGAGAAAATTGCGCTGAAGAAGATAAAACCATGATAAAATACCTCTCTGCCTGGATTAGAGATTATTTTGGTTTTTCAAGAACCGAAACCAGAGGCTTGTTCTTCCTACTCTTCTTAATCACAGTTGCTATCTTTGGCACAATTTATATTGAAAATACAGCTTTCAACAGCTACCAGGAAAAAGAAACTGACCTAAAAATTCTGGATTCTTTGATGCGCGAATTTGAAGCATCAATACAGCAGCCGGTTGCTCAGCATGAAAATGAAGAAGTGCCTAAAACTTTATTTCCTTTTAACCCCAACGCGTCTTCATTTGATACTTTCAGGCAATTGGGCATTAGTGAGAGATTAACAAATCGTATACTGAGCTATCGTAACAAGGGAGGTAGATTTTATCAAGCTAAAGACTTATTGAAAATTTACGACTTCCCGCTTCACCTTTATAAGCAGCTTGAAGCTTATATTGATATTCCTGAGCAAAAGATGAAGGTGAAATCAGCAGTTCTTGCAAAAAATGAGACATTATTAGATTCAGAACCAAAAGCTGAAGTTCCCAAAGATGAAAAGCTTTACCTGGATATTAACCATACTGATTCGCTTCAACTTAAGCAGCTGAAAGGAATAGGTACTGTTCTTTCTGCTCGCATAGTAAAGTATAGAGACCAACTTGGGGGATTTCACAATTTCAACCAACTGAAGGAAGTTTATCATATCAGTGATGATGCGCTAAAAACACTTGAAGATCATACTTTTATAAAAAATGACTTTGAGACAAAAAAAATAAAAATCAATGAGCTTGATTTTAAATCTTTACTGAAGCATCCTTATATTGATTATGAATTGGCGAAAGCGATTATGAATCATCGTAGAATATATGGCAACTTTTCTTCTACTGAACAATTGAGGGAGGTGTACTATATCAAAGAAGAATTACTTGTAAAACTTTTACCCTATATAGTTATTTAATAACGCATGAGAGAGATACCTCTGCGTACACTTTACCCTGAAACGATTCATCCACCCAGTAACTATGCACAAAATATTACAATCCTATCTTAGGAGACTTACAAATATCACAAGTAATAATCGTTCGCTGTATTTGGCTCGCCTTGTGGCTAAGCAGTTTGTAGATGTGCATAAGTTTGACTTTCTTAACAACTTTTCATCTTACAAGATTATTGAATGGCTCATCGCAGGAGGTGCTCACGACCTGGAAGGTTTGAGTGGAAACAAAATGCCTCTTTGTGCGGTGCTTGATAGCAGAGATGAAAGTAGTAACAAAATAAGCCAGCAGCTCAAAAAATTATCACGCACAGAGAAGTTTATCTTTGATGAGCAGGGTTCCAAAGACCTTTACATTGGCTGGCCTTTTGTAAAAGGCAAGTTTTCGGATGGTACCATCGCTCGCTGTCCTCTGATGTTTTTTCCAGTAAACCTGGAGCAAGAGCAAAGCAAAGAACTGGGACTGCAGTGGGTGTTGAGTGTAAGGGATGAGGTCAGTGTCGCGCTCAATAAAACTTTTCTGTTAGCATACGCTTACTATAATCAGCTTCCGTTTGATGAAAACCTGGCTGAAAAAGGATTTGACGACTTTGATACAGATAGTAGAATTTTTCGCACATCTCTGTATCAACTCTTTAAAGAAAGTGAATTCACTTTAAATTTCAATCAGGAGATTTTTGTGGATAAGCTGCAGGCTTTTCAGGAATTTACCAGAGATGAATTGGAGAAGAATGAAAAAGATGGAGAGCTAAAATTATATCCTGAAGCAGTTTTAGGAATATTTCCTCAGGCGGGATCTTACCTTGTGCCCGATTATCTGAAGTTGATTGAAAACCAGTTTTTGCCTGATATTGAAGACTTTTTTTCTAAAAGGGCGACAACAGAAAAGATAGTCTACTCCAATCTGGAAGGTTTGCAGGTAGATTTGAAAGAGAAACTGAGCAAGGAGTACATTGATTACGCCAGCCGGATCAAGGAGGAACAGATTTTTTGTCCTTTTCCGATGGACGCTTATCAGGAGAAAGCTATCAGAACTGTAAAAAGAGGAAACTCACTGGTTGTTCAAGGTCCTCCCGGAACCGGAAAGTCACAGATGATCACCAATCTGATTGGAGATTATATCGCTCAGGGTAAAAGAGTGCTGGTCGTCTGTCAGAAGAAAGCAGCTTTAGATGTAGTGTATAAGCGATTAGCTGAAAAAGATGCTGACCCGTTTATCGCTCTTGTCCATGACTTTAAAAATGACAGAAAAGATATCTATGCTCAGATTAATAAGCAGATAGATTCACTTTACGAATACCAGCATAAAAATAACAGCCTGGATACCATTTATCTGGAAAGAAACTTTCTGCAATACAGTCGCCGAATAGAACAGATTTGTGATGAGCTGGATGAATTTAAGCAAGCCCTGTTTGATGAAAGCGAAGCAGGAGTCTCAGTAAAAGAGTTATATCTGACATCAGATATCAATAAGCCATCGGTGAATATGAAGCAGGAGTACCGCCAGTTTTATATTCCGGAGATGCAGGCTTTTATTAAAAAGCTACGCACATTCACAGCTTATTCCAATCAGTTTGAAAAAGAAAGCTATCCTCTTTACAGCAGAAAACCTTTCATTGAGTACTCAGTAGAAGATTTAAAGGAAATCAGAGAGCTAATTAAAGATGTTCCAGCCTTTAAATATCAGATTGAATCAGAAACTCAGGATATATTAAAGACCGATGTTGACTTTGTGATTTGTGAAAATCTGCAGCAGCGCACAGAGGATATTTCCAGCTTTATAAGTTATCTGGATGATGAGGAAGTATATGCATACTTCACGCATATGGTGCCCAATATTGAAAAAGATGCTGACCCGCTATGGCTTTCAAATATTGAGCGAATCGTAATGGAGTGCTACCAGGGGCATGGACCGGAAATAATCCTTTCTTCGGAAGAGTTAGGGCAGTGTCAAAGAGTGATTTCTGAGGCGGAAGAGGCCAGGAATGGAGTATTTAGCTGGATGTGGTGGAAACTCTTTTCCAAAGACAAAACATATGTTGAAGGAGTTTTAGAACAAAATGAACTTAGCCTGGATAAAAAAAGCTTTCAGGTCATTGCTGAGAAAATTGATAACCGCCTAAACCTTGAACATAATTTGTCCAAGCTTAGGGAGAAAAAATGGTTGATGGAAGTACCTGACCAAGAGTCTTCGGCTAACTTTGACAAAGAACGTATTCAACAATGGTTTTTGCATCAGGAAAAAGCACTGAATGCTACTTTAATTTTTCGTTCCCTTAGAAATTTTAATGAATATTTTAACATCAAGACCATAGCTTATCATGATTTAATTCATCGTACCCAAGCTTTAGTTAAAGTACTGGATAAAATTGCTCCTAAAATTAAAGCATGGGAAAGCTATTTGACACCTGCACAACACAGTAAGCTTATCACCCAGGAACATAGTGAGTCATTACTTAAAGTCCTGGATCGTGACTTTGATGCTTTGTGCGACTTTGATACCCTAAATTTTAACCTTGAGCCATATGAGAAAGCAGTAATAAGTCGCCTTTTGGAAGAAAGTGATGACAGTGCTGAAGATAGCATTACTGAATTTTTTCAGAATAGTTTAAGACTTGCCTGGATAGATCATCTGGAAGCCAAATTTCCTCAGCTTCGTATGGTTTCATCCCGTCAGATGACCGATTTGGAGCAGGAACTTCAACAGTGTATAGAAGAAAAACTACAGATCAGCCAAGAGATTTTGCATTTAAAACTTAGAGAGCGCACTTATTATGATGTAGAGTACAACCGACTCAATAACATGGTGACTTACCGTGATCTTAACCATCAGATCAACAAGAAACGTAAAATATGGCCCTTAAGAAAATTGATAGGCACCTTTGAAGATGAGGTATTCAACCTAATTCCTTGCTGGCTGGCATCACCGGAAACCGTTTCAGCTATCTTTCCGCTCAACGAGAAGCCCATGTTTGATTTGGTAATTTTTGATGAAGCTTCTCAATGCTTTGCTGAAAAAGGGATACCTGCTATGTACCGGGGGCAACAAGTAGTCATTGCGGGAGATAGCCAGCAGTTAAGTCCCAATGATCTGTACCAGGCGAGGTGGGAAGACGATGCATCAGAAAAGGTGGAAGAGGCTTTGGCTTTAGAAGCTACATCCTTACTTGAACTGGCCCAGGGTTATTTACATAGTCTCCAGCTAAAAGGACATTACCGCAGCAAGACACTGGATCTGATTGACTTTTCCAATCATCACTTTTATCATGATAAACTTCGCCTGTTGCCCAATTTCTATGACGCGAATAGCGGGCAAGCTGCTATACAGTACATCAAAGTTGATGGAATCTGGCAAAAGCAAACAAATTCAGTAGAAGGTAAAGAAGTTGTCAAGTTAGTACAAAAGCTGGTTAAGGAATATCCTGCTAAATCAATTGGAATTATTTGTTTCAATATCAAGCAACAGGAGTTAATACAGGACGAGCTTGAAGCTATGGCACTAGCGCAGAACTTCCATATTCCTGATCATTTGTTTGTCAAGAATATTGAGAACGTTCAGGGAGATGAACGTGATATCATTATCTTTTCTACGGCTTATGCTCCCAATGAAAATGGCAAACTTATGCTTCAGTTTGGGAGTCTTAATCAGGCCAAAGGAGAGAATCGTCTCAATGTGGCTATTACACGTGCCAAAGAGAAGATTTATTTAGTCACGAGCATTATGCCACAGCAAATGGAGGTTTCCAACACTAAAAATGAAGGTCCAAAATTACTAAAAAAATACCTGGAATACGCCTGGGAAGTATCTCATCAAAAGTACGTGCCGACCTTACCCGAGCTTGGTGATCACCATATTGAATGGTTTTTAGCCAATAAGCTCAAACAATGGACAGACCAAGAGATAGATAAGCACCAAGCCATTCGGGAGTTGCCATTTGCAGACCTGAGCATCAAAAATGAGGAAGGCAAATATATTGGACTAATTAATACTGACGACGATATCTATTTCCAGAGCGAGTCGGCAAAAGACATTCATGCTTATCGGCCATTTCAGCTAAGTGAAAAGAACTGGAAGTTCAAAAATATTTATAGCAGGCAGTACTGGCAGCAAAACGAACAGGCGAAAGAAGACATCAACCGATTCATTTATACAGAAAGCCAAAAGACCTAAGCAATGCTGCTGATGACTTCAGCTAATTGTTCAAGGTATTTTTGATCAGTAGAATCAAAGTCATTCAAAAAGGAGCTGTCAATGTCTAACACCATCAGCACTTCACCATCTTTGATCACCGGAACTACAATCTCGGATCGTGAGTCAGCACTGCAGGCAATATGCCCTGGAAACTGATCTACATCTGCTACCAGGACTGTTTTCTTCTCCTGGTAGGCTGTACCGCATACTCCCTTACCGTATTGTATTCTAGTACATGCCACCGGGCCTTGGAAGGGGCCTAATACCAGTTCGTTTTTCTCTACCAAATAAAACCCAATCCACCAGAAGTTGAAGGTCTGCTTAAGCGCAGCTGTTATGTTAGATAAGTTGGCAATGAGGTTCGTTTCACCCTCAGTAAGTGCCTTGATCTGAGGAAGTAGCGCCTGGTATTTTTGTTCTTTACTAGCTTCACTAACTATCTTAAAATCTTCGGCCATAATTTGATGTATTGTTGGAAGTTAAAGACTGACAAAATTCTTATTTACAATGCATTATTTTTGCTAAGCTTAAATTATGCGCATTATTAACAAATAAATACAACAGATATGAAGAACGTCATTATTGTTGTTTTCGTTGGATTTTTTTCTGGAATTGGAGGAGCTTTTACCTACCAGCAATTATTCTTCGCGGAAAATAATATCAACACACCCACAGATTTTTATTTGAAACCTAAAAAAAAGAAGTCAGATGTCAAATGGGCTTATAATGCTTATGTTGAAAATGGGTATCAAGAAAAAAAATCATATGATAAGACTTTTGTGGGAGATGACTTTGCTGAGGCTTCAATTAAGAGTACGCCGAGCGTGGTATATATCAAAACTATTGCAGAGAATGAGTATAGTGGGAGCAGTTGGTTAGAGTTATTTTTTGAAGGAAGAACGAACCAGCAGGTCAGCAGCGGATCAGGTGTGATTTATACACGCGATGGTTATATTATTACCAATAATCACGTCATTGATAATGCCACGCAAATAGAGGTGATGCATAATCGGAGAACATATCAGGCGAAGGTGATTGGTACTGATCCTTCTACCGATCTTGCAGTACTTAAGATAGATGATGAAGAACTGCCATCAATCAGTGTAGGCAACTCAAGAAACCTGAAGGTAGGAGAGTGGGTACTGGCAGTAGGTAATCCATTTAACCTTAACTCAACTGTTACGGCGGGTATCGTGAGTGCCAAAGGAAGAGAGATTAATATTCTTCAAAGTAAATTTCCCATTGAATCTTTTATTCAAACTGATGCCGCTATTAATCCCGGAAACAGCGGAGGAGCACTGGTAGATCGTAATGGAGATCTGGTTGGTATTAATACTGCGATCCTTTCAAGAACCGGATCTTATGCCGGATATGGTTTTGCTGTACCTGTGGATATTGTGACCAAGGTTGCAGACGATATCATAGAATATGGTGAAGTACAGAAAGCTTTTTTTGGCGCTGAGGTCGTTGATATAAATTCTGAGATTGCAGATCAGCTTAATACTAAAGAACTTAATGGTGTAGTCATCAGCTACTTACAGCGTTATGGTGCTGCTGAAAAATCAGGCCTTCAAAAAGGGGATATTATCCTTAAGATTGATCAGGAAAATGTACAATCAAGAAGTGATTTTGAAGAATTGATTTCATATCACAGTCCTGGCGATGTGATCAATGTAGTATATAAGCGAAATAATAAATTGGGTACTATCAAACTTGAACTTACTAACCGTGAAGGTACCACCAGCCTTATTACGCGTGATGTTTATATGTCCGAAAGATTAGGGGCTGAATTAGAAAGTGTCTCCAAAGTTGAATCCGATTTGTTAGGTATTGATGGAGGCGTCAAGATCAATAAAGTGAATAAAGGTTTGATACGCAGGCTTGGCATTGAAGAAGGTTTTGTGGTGACAGCCATCAATCAGTATCCAGTCAACAGTCCAAAAGAGGTAGAAGAAATTCTAACCAAGATCAGAGGTAGGGTAAGAGTAGAGGGAGTAAATAGCAAAGGAGTACGAGGCTACTATTCATTTCACTTTTAAAAACCAAATATTATTTGGTGGTAAAAAGTGAATGATGGTAGTCTATAAAGGGTATTACAAATGTTTTATCAAAATTAAATTTCGTCTTTTGTGTCTTCTTCAGTATTTTCTACTTCCATGAAGCTAAAGCTATATAATACCATTATGAGCATTACTAAAGGAAGAATATGAAGCAAAAAAGAGCGATTTGACTCTAATAAAAGTGTTAAGTCATCAATAAACTGAAAATCCAACCATTCCATAATTAATAATTTTATTTACTCTCTTTCTTATATTAAAGAAAAAAATTATGAAATGTTTTAATTTGGAAATAAAAAAGCTCAGCCAATGACTGAGCTTAGTGCTTTATTCCTCAAAATTATCGCTTTTATTTCTTACTTGAAGGAAGTATTACACCTATTACAGCAAACAAATATTTGGTACTAAACTGATTGAATACTACCATTCCTCTTTTAATTCAATAACCTGACTTACAGAGTCATCAGCTTTTTTTGGAAGATTTCCCTGCATAGTAAGTTTCAACAGGTCTATTTCTGAATTAAGCATGCTGAGAAACGCTTCTTCCTGTTCTTTCCAGTCACTATCGTTCTGTATTACATTTTCCAGAGATTTTCTTTTTCTTTCCACAGTCTCATACTTTCCATAACGGTTTCGTGCATAAGGTAGAAAGTCAAAATCCTTCAGCTGATATCTGTAGCGATTGTCTTTAAACTCAAGAAAAAGCTGGTAATTAATTTCAGCATAAGGTGTCCGGGATAAGATTCCCTTTTCATGAAAGGTATAGCTTCTTGATACCCTGATTGTTTTGTTTTCCTTATCCTTTCTGACCTTGTTTTCCTTAGAGAAGCTTTCAACAGCCAATGCGAATAAGTCATTTTTTTCAGCTTCTTCCACAGTGATTACCTCCGAGAAGACTAACTTACCCTCTGAAGTATAAGAGTAGTCAAGAGGTTGAGAATAGCCCCTTAAAATCAATAAAATGCAAATTATTGTTACTGGTACGGGAAGCTTCAACATGAGATTTTCAAAATGCATATACTAGGGCAAATAGTAATTGTGATGCGGTTTTAGTTGGCATCAGGTCATTATTCACAAATACTTCATTTTCACCATTGTCAAATCTTACTTCAGGAATAAAGGTCAATGGGCCGGCTGTTAAGTTACCTGATATGGTGAATGCGTTTACAGTTGAGCCTTCAACTGTTGAACCTACTTCATCATCATAGTCTTTGGTGCTGAATGATTCTCCTCTAAACCCAAGTGAGAAATTGTCAGTAAGGGCATATTGGGCATAAAGGGCTGCACCAGAAAAACCTCCATCATCATCAGGAGCTGAATAGTCGGCAGCGTTGAGTCCCAAATAGAAATCATCAGTGATTTGATAGCCGGTCGTAAGGTCTAGTTCAGTACCAGAAGGGGAGCCCGTGATCATGTTGATGTATACATCCCATCCATTTACCGGTACCAAATAAAGCTGCGCTCCAAAATCAGACATACCATTACTGTCATTATATAGGTTCCAGTCGTTAAATATGCCAACCATCAATGAAACGCGGTCAGAGAATGTATAATCAAGCTTTACTCCTGCATTCTGGAAGGGTCCATTTGTAAAAAGATAAGAAGTGGAATAGTTAAAGTTACCGGTAGGAGAAATAACCTCATAACCTACAAACGTACCCATATAACCAGCGGTTATTGCCAGTTCGGGAGTTAGCATGTAGGATACGTAAAGGTTCTGGATATGGGGCTCCATAACTCCTGAATTTCCGGAAGGCCCCGCTGAGCCGGCATTACGTGGTCCAAAAGCAACTTCACCTACAAAACTCGCTTTTCCCAGTTCCTGAGAAAGAACGATATCGATCATGCCAATAGAAAGAGAGTTTTGTTGGTCTGCAAAGCTTGTAGAAATATTAGAGGCTCCAGCTTCAGATTCAAAACCCGAAAAATCGTATTTATAATAAGTATCTACAGATCCTGATATTTGAAGTGGATTTTTTTCTACTTCCTGAGCATACAACACAGAAGTCAGAAATATCATAGATAGCGTAAATAGTTTGGTTTTGATTTTCATTTTGTAATAATTATAGATTGTGTGAATTAATAGTTTGTATGATGTGATGATAGATAAATGCAATAGGGTGGTGATTAAACCGAGGTTGTTTTTTTGCAACCTCGGTTTATTTTATTTCGCACTATTATTACATAGAAAAAATAGTATTGAGGAAAGTAGCCTCTCCTATTCATAAATGATAGTGTACCCTCTGATCCCATGTTCGTGGCTATCAAGGCCTTCTTTTTCATGCTCGGCAGATACTCTTAATCCTAATGCTTTATCAAGGACAAAGAATATGATGAGGGCACTTGAGAATGCAGCAGCACCACAAGCCAATATGCTCACCAACTGAATGATAAATTGATCTAAGCTCGCCATGGAACCGAATATACCAACAGCCAAAGTGCCAAAAATTCCGCATGTTAGGTGCACTGAAACAGCGCCTACACAGTCGTCAAGCTTTAGTTTATCCAAGAGTATAACGGATAGTACTACAATACCACCGGCTAATAAGCCTATAATCATAGCTTCATAAGCGCTCATCAGGTCAGCACCAGCTGTTATACCTACAAGACCAGCCAGTACACCATTAAGTACCATGCCCAGATCAAGCCTTTTAAAAGTAAAGTAAGCCATTACATATCCTCCTATAGCACCACAAGCAGCAGCAAGGGATGTTGTTACCAAAACTTTGGAAACAGTTTCAGGTTCAGCAGATAATACTGATCCGCCATTGAATCCAAACCAACCAAACCATAGTAGAAATACGCCAAGCGTTGCCAGAGGGACACTTGATCCGGGAAAGTCATTAACTTTTCCGTTAGCATATTTTCCAATACGTGGACCGAGTATGATAATTCCTGCCAATGCTCCCCAACCCCCAACGGAGTGTACCAGTGTGGATCCTGCGAAGTCATAAAATCCATAAGAGCTCAAAAAGCCACCACCCCACTGCCAGCTACCGATAACAGGGTATACAAGCCCTACAAAGATTATTGTAAAGATAAGGTATCCGTTAATTTTGATTCTCTCCGCAACTGCACCTGATACAATTGTAGCGGCAGTAGCGGCAAACATGCCCTGGAATAAAAAATCAGTCCAGTATGTGTAGCCACCATCGGCATAAGTAAGTGAATCATAATCTGCGCCAGGGCCCAGATTGAAACCTGCAAATCCAAATACGAAGCCTTCTCCGCCCGGATACATGAGATTAAATCCAACCAATGCATAAGTGATTAACCCTATTGCCGGAGTCAGTGTATTCTTAAAAAGAATATTCACTGTATTTTTTGCTTGGGTAAAACCAGCTTCAACGCCTGCAAAACCCAGGTGCATGATAAAAACCAGGAATGTGGCTACCATCATCCATACATTGTTGGTAGTAAGGAGTGTTTGGGAAATTTGAGTCCCTAAATCCGCAGCAGTTTGAGCTTCTGCCATAGAATTGAGGAGTAATACGTAGTTTTCCATAGTAATTAATTAGGTAAGTTTTAGCAATTCAAAATTTAATTTTGCTATGTGCAAGTAAGCTGATTTATTATTTTTACGCAAATAACGTACGTAATAAAAAATGGATATTGCGGGGTATTTACGTATATAATTACGTATTTATGTATAAGTAATTTATAATATTTTGATATTAATCATTAATAAAAAATATTAATATCAAAAAATGCGGGCTATTGAAAGTTATTATTAAAGAGATTGTAATTCTTTGTGTGGAAGAAAAAAAATAGCAATAAATAAAAAAATGCAATACTATATTTTAAAACTCACATCAAATACGGTTGAAAATACTGAGTTTAGGCTTGTGTCCAACCTTCTTTATGCGCCTTTTGTATCATATCCTTTGACTTATTCACTCCCATTTTTTTCATGATTTTAAAGCGATGGGTTTCAACAGTTCTCACGCTGATGTTTAGCTTATTTGCAATTTCAGCATTGGAAAGTCCCTGCACTACGAGATTAAGTACATTTTTCTCTGCTTTGGTGAGCTGGTGGGAATTCTGGAAAATCTTTTGAGATTGTAGATTATGTAGATAGCCTTCAACGATAATATTAGATACACTTCCACTAAAATATTTATTGCCGGCATGAATGGTCCTGATAGCAGTAATCAATTCGTCTTTGGAAGCATCTTTTAATATATAACCTGAAGCTCCGGAGCGCGCAGACTGAAGTACATAATCTTCCTGTGCATACATGGACAGGACAAGAGAACGGGTTTTTGCAGAATTTTTACTTAATTCACTAAGGGTTTCAATTCCGTCCAGGACTGGCATCCTCACATCTAACAGTACTATATCTGGCTGTAATTCTTTAATTTTTTCTATGGCTTCTTTTCCGTTAGAAGCTTCACCAATTACATTAATATCCTCCTCATTTTCTAAAAGTAGTTTAAGCCCGTTTCTTACCACATTGTGGTCATCAGCTAGTAATACTGTTACCATATATAAAATGCTTATTTTTATTTAATGGAACCTGAATCAATATTCTGGTGCCTAGTCCGGGGCTGGAATCAACTTTGAATCTACCCATCAGATATTTTGTCCTTTCTTGCATATTGGCAATTCCATGCCCTGTTGAAGTTTTATCAGGGTAAATTGTAAGTTGATTAAGGTCAAAACCTCGCCCGTCATCAATTATTTCCAGATACAATTTTTGGCTTTCACTGCTCAGAATAATTTTTATAGTTGTAGCCTCGGCATATTTCAGCGCATTATTGACGCCTTCCTGCGCAATTCTGTACAAATTGGTTTCAGCAGTAGCATGCAGTCGTTGGTCAAAATTATCTGTATTGATAAAAACGATATGCTGGCCGGTGATGCGCTGCATCTCAACGGCAAAATTATTCAGCACAGAAGCAATGCCATAGTGTTCCAGTACACTTGGCATAAGAGAAAAAGAAGTTCTACGCACATTTTTAATGGTATCCTGCAATTGTACGCTGATATTTTTTAATGATTCTTTTACTTGTAAAGCTTCTGGCTGCGAATATAATGCTTCCACATAATATTTTAAAGCAGTAATAGATTGCCCAATATTATCATGGAGATCCATGGCTATATGTTTTCTTTCTTTTTCCTGAGCATTCATTATCAGAATAGATTGAATACGTTGATTATATAGCTTTTGTTGCCTTTTTTCCTTTTTTGCTTGTTGTAATTTGAATTGCGCTTCTTTTTTTTGAGTGATATCAGTATTTAGGAAGAGGTATTCATAAAGTTCACCCTGATCATTTCTTACAGGCAGTATGGTCATATTGATCCATTTTACTTCTTCATCAATAGATCTGATACGTAAGTCGCCATTCCAGGACCCGTGATTTTTCACATAGCTAAGCTTTTGCTTCAGCAAACTATCTTTCACCTGAAGTAAGTCTGAAAGTAATACGGGGTAGGGGGCATTAACATATCCCATAAACGCCAAAAACTGACAACTGACATGAGTAATTTGGGTTGAAAGGTTGCTTTTCGCAAATAAGGTGGTTTGTTCTATGGCGGTATATACATTAGACAGATTTTTCTGTGAACGTTGTAATGAGCGTAGAAGGATAGTACGTTCATGAGCAAGATTTTTGGCCTGTATTCTGGACTGGTTGAGGGTATATACAATTTTTTTGATAAAATGGGCCAGGGGACGAAATATGAAAATTACCTCCAGCAAAATAATTCCTAAGGCGATAATCATGAGTGTTTGTTCCACTTCAATCAGATTGTCCACCCTTGCCCTGGACTCTATATCATATTGATTGACAATAGCATCCATTCCACTCAGAAACACATTCTCCTGAGCCAAAATTGAGCTAATATGATATCTGGCCTGAGTACTATCATACACCTGAGCGGCACTATTTAATTTGTGAAGTGCATAACCATGATGAACCATTTGGTGATAAGCAGAGTCCAGGTTTTCATATAGCTTTAGGGTTTCAGAGCTGTTTTTTGCCTCTACCATCATTTCGGGATCACTGCTGAGTAAGGCGTTTTGAGAACGTGTGAGTAAGTTCAAAGTCGTTTCCATCTCCCGGGAGATTTCAGCTCTTTCCTGAGCTGATAGAGTAGTTCTGAGCTTGATAGCAGCATTAGAAAGACGCTGACTTAGCATATTTTGCCTGCCAGCCACATTAATCACACGTGAGTCATTCAGTATTTGGTTGAGTTTATGTTGTATCAATAAGTTGCTAAGTAATATCATGAAAGCAATGGTAGAGAGTGCAATCATGTAACGAATACTAAGCGTTTTAAAGATTTTTTGATGCAAACGGCCAAACAAAATGTTATTAGTAGTGGGTGTGTACATACAGTCAGAAATGTGTATTGCATAGGTTGTTGATTAGTCAATTTAATTAAAAAACCTCAAACCAATCAATAAGTAAGTTTATACTGTACCGGGAATGAAACAGGGAAGGGGAGGAAAAAAAGAATGAAGTTTATGAGCTTTATATAATTTAAAGCATTACCTGTTCCCGCTATGCAATCATCTTAAGTAGTGGGGCAAGTAACCAGAGCGTAAAACAAGGCTACTTATGCGAGCTGTTTTGAACTTGCCTGATCTCTGCTTTAGCTTCTGCAAATTGCTTGAATTGCTCCTTATATTCATGCGTCTGTTTCTTAAAAGCAGCAGGCATAAACCAACCAAAGAGGATCATAAATCCACCAAATCAAATTCACTAGCTGATTTATAGCCTTTTTCCTGTATTACATTTAAGCCTGCTTATTGCACTCACTTTAGCAGGAAAGTCCTCTAAGGCTCCTTGCGTTTTAAACCCTTCCTGCCATCCGGGATCATTCCGGATTCTCAAAAAAATTACGACATTGATTTTTGGAATATTGCTTCCAATTTGGTTCGTGTGGGTCAGGGTAAAGAAATGAATAGCGTAATAAAATATTTCATTCAAAAGACCCTCGCTTTATGTCATTAGTTAACAACTTTAAGCCAGCCACCATCTACATAATAGCTGCTGCCCACACAATAGCTTGCTAAGGGGGAGCATAGGAAAACGAAAAAGTTCGCAAGCTCTTCTGTACTGGCAAACCGGCCGATAGGAGTATTTTCTTCAGCGACTTTTTTTAAAAATTCATCCGCGCTTATTCCTTGTTTTTGCCCTTCCTCAATGGCTGCTTCCTCCCAGGCTTCCGTCCGTATGAGTCCTGGATTGATGGTATTAACGCGAATATTATCTTTGATGGCTTCTTCCGCCAGACATTTGCTGAACATGACCAGGGCCGCCTTAGTGGTATTATAAATGGGCTCATAAAAAAGGGGTTGCTTTGCACAGATAGAAGCATTATTCAAAATCACACCTCCTCCTCTTTGCTTCATCGCTGGAAGTATAGCCCTGCAAAGGCGAATGGCAGCCATCACATGCAGGTCCCAGTAGTAATACCATTTATCATCTTCTGCTTCGGCAATCTTTTCATTTGTTCCACTACCCGCGTTGTTGATAAGAATATCAATTCCGTCAAAAGTTTTTCTTGAATACGCTACTAATTGGGCTATGTCTCGCGCTTGGGTCATGTCAGCAGCAAAGGTTTCTACACTTACATCAAAGCTTTTTAGTGTTTTTTTTGCTTTATCCAGGCGTTGCTGATCTCTGGCCGTCAGGATTAAGTGAACCCCTTCTTTTGCCAGGGCTTCAGCTACAGCCAATCCTATGCCCATACTTCCACCGCTGATTAAGGCTACTTTATCTCTAAGTTGTAAATCCATATCAATTATTATCTGTCAGTTGATGTATTAATCTTTTTTATTCATTATTTGCTGGGGTATTTATCTCAGTTAATCAACAGGTTTGTGAACCAAAGCTTTCAGTACTTTCAAATCTATATCCTCCAGCTTTTTGACATGGCGGCAGGATTTAGCGGTTTTGTACACAGCAAGCTTTGACATCAATTTCTGATAACAATCAAAGCCGGACCTAATATAGATCGTCAGGTTTTGTTTAGATGGCGAAAAGCCGATAAATAACCAGTCTCCTTCTCTGCTACTATCATAACGGTAATGATATGATCCGTCACTCACATTATTGGTATTTGCCTGTGTTTGTAATGTTGCCATGAGCTGGTAAGTATGATGATAAATGCCAAGTATATAGGGACTATATCTTAGTGGTTATGATAAAAATTAATCATATCATAACCTATTTTGTAAACAAAATTACTTCCTTTGTATTGGTACCATATTCTTAAAGGACCAATTGAGATCTGATAAAGCATTTTTATGAATGCTTTTCAAACTGATACGATCAATCCAGCTAAAAAATAAAGCGTATCATGATATTACAAATTATTTTTTTAGTAATAGGCGCCTTGCCTATTATAGCAACAATTGCCACACTACTCAAGTTTGACCAATGGTGGATCCGGGTTTTTGATTTTCCCCGCCTTCAAATATCCGTTCTCAACATCACTGCCCTTATAGGGTTAGGGTTTACACTTTCTTTTGATGAAGTGTGGCATTATGGTTTGATTGTCGTATTGGTATATTGTCTGATATATCAGGGCGTGAGAATTTTTCCATATACACGACTGGCCAAGAAACAGGTAATTCGGTTTAAGGGAAGTGATCCGAAAAATACATGTTCTATCATGGTAAGTAATGTGCTTACCACCAATCGTAAATACCAGAAGCTGATAGACTTAGTCAATAAGAAGAACCCGGATATACTACTGACACTTGAGTCTGATAAGCATTGGGAAAAAGCATTAAGTGTGCTGGAAGATAAGTACTCTTACAATGTAAAAATTCCACTGGATAACCTATATGGTATGCATCTCTACTCTAAGTTGGAGCTTATTGATGCCGAGGTTCGTCATCTGGTTGAGGAAAATATTCCCTCTATCAGAAGCTGGGTAAAGCTTCCTTCCGGGCTAAAAGTACGCTTATACTGCCTTCATCCCACCCCTCCCAGCCCTACGGAAAGAGACACCTCTACTAACAGAGATGCCGAGCTGCTGCTGGCCGGTAAAGAGATTGAGGCACATGACCACACCGCAATTGTCATCGGTGATCTTAATGATGTGGCCTGGTCTCGTACCACCAATCTATTTAAGAAGATTTCCGGTCTTCTGGATCCCAGAATTGGCAGAGGCTTCTTCAATACATTTCATGCTTCCTATCCATTACTTCGCTGGCCACTGGATCATATATTTCATTCCGATGATTTTACTTTGGTCAACATAGAGCGACTGACACACATTGGTTCAGACCACTTCCCCATATATATTACGCTCAATTATGAACCGAGAGCAGAGGATATACAGGAAGAGGATGAGGCTGAAATAGAAGAGGAGGAGTGGGCTGAAGAAAAAATTGAAAAAGCTGACCCTGTTCAAAAAGTAGTTGCAAAGAGCTATTCTTCTTGACCAGATGCATCCAGCCTAAAAATTTTGCTTCAAATAGGCTGGCAACTGGGTTATGGTAGCGAGCTCGTCGTACTGTATGTGTGCCAATTTATGATGAGAGATTTGTTCCAGCACCCAGGTAGTGTGGAATGGGATATGTACGGCTCTGCCACCCAGTTCGCAGATTGGAAGTATGTCAGACTTCAGAGAATTACCTACCATGAGCAAGTCTTTTAC
Source organism: Catalinimonas alkaloidigena (assembly GCF_029504655.1). NCBI lineage: Bacteria > Pseudomonadati > Bacteroidota > Cytophagia > Cytophagales > Catalimonadaceae > Catalinimonas > Catalinimonas alkaloidigena. The sequence goes on along the minus strand of NZ_JAQFIL010000001.1, from coordinate 3,847,044 downwards.
ATTGATATCATTTCTCAACATCACTCTTCCATAACTGGATTTGTCCTTCTCGCTGATGATTTCAATTCGTTTGAAGAATCCTGCGAGACCGGAGCGAGCTATTTTACTTTCCTGATCAAACAAGTCTCCTTTGGTGATGATCATTAGCTCAAAATCTTCAGAAAGTAGTCTTATCGTTTCTTCTACCTGATTGAGTAAGCGTACCGGGTGTGTGATCATTTCTTTACCTAACCCAATGATATCCTGAATCTCTTTCGCAGAAACTTTGCCTTCTGACAGTTCAATGGCGGTTTCAATCATAGACAGCACAAAGCCTTTGATACCGTAGCCAAAATGCCTCAGATTACGCCTTTCTGTTTCATAAACCTTTTCTTCTATAAGCTCTGGAGAAATATACCCGCTTAGAATGTCTTTACATTTCTCCTGCGTAGAGGTAAATATTGTTTCATTCACCCAAAGGGTATCGTCAGCGTCAAAAGCAATTATTGTGGGCTTGTTCATTGATCTCTTTGTCAGGAGGCAAATATAAGCGATTGAGTTCTTAAATGGATATCCTCAACTGACAAGTAAATGTGAATTGAATTTAGTCTCCATCAGACAATTACAACAAGATTTAGAATTTATCCGGAAACCTTTCTTTTAATGTCATACTGACCTAAGGTCGCAATGGAAAATTTCTTGCCTCTAGGAAAATAGTGCCCGTACGGTGATCGCTCTTGGCTCGGCATCACATGTTGGGGGAAATTACGTTTCCGGATAGTCTCCTAACACATGCTGAACTGCAGCAGCTCAATAGCCACAGTTTTCATTGTATGTATAAAATATAGATAGCTTAAACTCCGGCCTTAAACTTTCTAAGCCGGAGTATTTTTTTAAACAGAGCAGTTTACGCAATCATCTTGTCCAGCCAGACTGCTGTTACAATCTACACACTCAACCAGACAGGGAGGGCAACCTGATAGTGGATTGTCAGAATTCTGTTGTTGTGTAGCATCTAAATATGTGCCTGACTGTGTATAACATACTTCTTCGGCGTCTTCATCTTCGTCATCATCGTCTCCGCCATCATCATTTCCTCCGTTCCCACCACCTTCATCACTATCTGATGAGCTGGAAGCTGAGTCTGTAATCAGTACCGCACCAATTGAATTGAAATCCTCTACCCTAAATGGTTTGGGTACCAATATATATACGGCCTGCTGAAACTTTGCGTGACCAGGTGTATTGATCAAAATGGCTTTGATATCATCTTGCTTAAAAAGTTTGCTCAGCAACCTCTGGTTTTCTTTATTTATTGCCGAGGACTTATTCTTTTTATTTTGAGCAATCCATATCAGGAGAGAAGCCTTATCCAGCAGTGTAGTTTCATTTAGCTTGAACTTTACACCATACATGTCTGAGAGAGTTTCTTGAGCAAAATCGTAGAGCGTATTTTTTACAACTGTTGATGATGAAGATTCTGCTGAAAATGCCACTTTTTCAGTGTTATCTGCCAGAGAAGGGTAAATAGACATGCTTTCTTGCTCATCGGTACAGGAAGTGATGATGAGCAGGATGAACAAAATTTCTGCTTTTAAAAATTTCATAATGGGTATGGGTTAAGGTTGATAATTGGAATAATAGCGAATAATCGCACTGATTAGTAACTATTGATTATTCATTTGTAACCACTGGGCATTCATTCTTGAAAAAGCAGGAAAAGATGGTGAGCACCTGATGCGCTTAGCATCGGCTTAAAATAATTGTTATTGTGTTTGGCTGAGCGATAGGGGTATCGTTGTGTGCCTGACAAACCTGAAATGATAAAGTTAGTCATCAATACAAAAGGCAGCGCAATCAACAGTGGGGTACATGAGTTATTTTCCTAACGTTAATATAGGCATGCCAAAGGTGAAGGAGAGTAGTACATACGAAACTGATGTGTCTCATCATTAAATTAGCTTAGGTCGGCTTGAGCTTCATGTGTAGTATGGGATAAGGTTTTCCCAAGCTATCTCTTTCTGAACGATCTTGTGTGATGAAGCCCATTTTTTTGTAAAAATTTACCGCCTGCACGTTCTGCTCATTAACATCTACGTATTTAGCATGGAATGTATCAATAGCATGATGCAGGAGAAGCTTTCCTGCCCCCATACCTCTGTGTTCAGGATGTATAAATAACATTTCTATGCTATCATCAATTACGCCAAGAAAACCAATAATCTTACGCTTCTGATCCAGGGCAACCCATAAGTCTACCGCGTCCAGATATTCATGAAGAATGAGGGGCTTGAAATATAAAATATCTTCTTCTGTCAGAAAATGATGTGTAGCTCTCACCGAAGCTTCCCAAACTTCAACGATTTCAGGAAAATCTGCCAGCTCACCCTTTTCCAGGGTATATGTATTCTTTTTCATCATCGATTTACTCATAACGCAAACTTATTACCGGATTCAAACGTGCCGTTTTTAAAGAATGAAAGCTCATTGTTATGAAAGCAATCAGTAGTGCCGCTAATGCTGCCAATATAAATAATAATATGTTGATATCTGTACGATAGGCGAAGTCCTGAAGCCAGCGCTCTATCAGGTAGTAGGCGATAGGAGCGGCAAGTATAGAAGCGAAAATTACGAGTATCATCACATCTTTAAACAGTAAAAATACGATGTGAGGAATAGACGCGCCCATCACCTTGCGAACACCTATTTCTTTGGTGCGCTGCTCCGCAGTGAATGCTGAAAGTCCTAATATACCTAATAGTGAGATCAACAGGCAAATACCGGAAAGCACAGAAATGAGCGTGCTTTGACGCTCATCCGCCCTGTAGAGTTCGTCAAAACTTTCATCCAGAAACAAATATTCAAAGGGGTGATTTGGGTCATACACTGACCATTTATCCTGGATATGATCCATGGTCTCTGGTAAATTTTCGCCTTTTAGCCGAGCATACAAAATTCCTCCTTCACGTCTGGCAGGGATGATAATGGTGGGTTCAATGGCATTGTGTAAAGAGCTGACATTAAAATCCTGTACTATGCCTACCACATTGCCCAGTTCCTCTCCATGAAAAAACATAAGCCTGCCGCTCAACGCATCTTCAAGTTTGGCTCCTTCTTGTCCAGCCTTGTACCAGCCGAGTTCACGCGCGGCTGTTTCATTGATGATGAAAGACTTACCATCTTTATCCCCGGCAAAACCTTCATTGAAATCTCTGCCTGCTAGTATGGGAATATCCATCGTTTTCAGGTAATCTTCCCCTACATAAAAAGTGTTGAAAGCCTGGGTAGTAAGGCTGGAATCTATTTCAACCTGAAAAACCTGACCACCCACATTCAATCCGGGTATATTATACGATACGGTAGTCGCTATCACTCCATCGTACTGTTCCAGCTCATTTTTGATGTAAGGAAGTTGTTTTTGTACCAGTGTATCCTGTATAGGCACCAACAACAGGTGTTCACGGTTAAAGCCCAACTCCAGGTTGCGAACATATCGGATCTGGTCCTGCATCAGCAGGGTACAGATCACCACCGCAATAGAAATTGTGAATTGCAGAATGACCAATGATTTACGGAGAGCGATACCCGATGCGGAAGATTTAAAAGCGCCTTTCAGGGACTGAACAGCTGATAGTGAAGGCAGGTAAAAAGCTGGATACAAACCGGAAAGAATACCCATCAATAAAGCAATGCCTATAGCCCCACTGAATAGCAGACCGTTTTCCAGCAGGTTTAAGGTAAGATCTTTTTCTATAAGATTGTTGAAAGGCGTGGCATACAAAATGATGGCTACTATGCCCAAAGCGATCAATAAAGCAAGTACTGAAAGCAAAACAGATTCTCCTAAAAAAGAATAAATCAGCGCTTTACGGCTTGACCCCAATACCTTTCTCATGCCAATTTCCTTCACCCTATTTCCCGAACGAGCGGTAGCCATGTTCATATAATTGATGCATGCTAATAACAGAATGAATAAACCGATCCCGCCAAAAGCATAGATATAAGCGTAGTTGCCCTGAGGCTGATCATCCTCCTGTTCAGAGTGAAAATGAATGTCGGCTAACGGTTCCAGATAAAACCAAAGCTCACTGCTCACCTGATCTCCAAATGGTTTGATGTACTTATCATGGAAGGGAGGAAGCTTCTCAAAAAAATCGGTAGTATTGTAGCCCTTCGGAAACAGGAGGTAAGTGTACACATCAGGATTCCAGATGGCTTCCGATACAAACTCACCATCCCGCATGGCATGCTCACGGACTTCAATGTAGGAAACCAATGCATCAAACTTAAGATGAGAGTTATCGGGAAGGTCTTCAATTACACCGGTGACAGTAAAGTTTTCTTTGGCTTCATACAGCAACAGACTTTTCCCCAGTGCTTCTTCATCGCCGAAGTATTTTTTTGCCAGCTTCTCAGTCAGCACAATGCTGTTTTTTTCTTTCAGAGCGTTGTCTGGATTTCCTTCCAGAAAAGGATGCGTAAACACATTAAATACTGTGGAGTCCGCATGTGCCCAGTCTTCTTCATTGTACATACTTTCCTCTCCTTGCCCAGCTACGCTAACGAGGGTGCGGTCCATACCCTGAAATCTGACGAACGAAAGCAGTTCAGGATAAACTTCTGAAAGCATAGGAGCCATTTCACGGGCCGCACTGGCGCTATGAAATTCCACGCCCGGACCTTTAACATTAGTGACCAGCCGATAAATTTGCGCATGCTTATCATGATGCTGGTCATAGGTCAGGTCGTTTTGTAGGTAGAGCAAAATGATAATACTAACCGCAATACCTATCGCCAGCCCGATAATATTGAGCAGGGTATAAAATCTATCTTTCCAGAAAGTGCGAGTAGCGAATTTGAAGTAAGTGCGCAACATAGAATGTAGGTTAAGTAAAGTGTAAATACTGCTTTCTCCCTCCATTCCTCCGGCTTTTTTGGCTTACTTAAATTAGAAATATACAGCTATGATAAAAAGAAAAGCCTTAAAAATGTAATCAACTATTTAAATGGAGCATTTAGGATTTATGCATAAAATCCTGAAATGATCATTTAATCTTTCTTTCTGCGTAACCTGCCGATGAATAAAAATATCAGTACGATTAGAAAAAAGAGATACCAAATGATAAAAAATGTGTCATAGAGCATTTTAATACTTATTACTTTGTTTACATATTTGTCAAATGTTAAGAATTTGCTAGATATAAATACTGAGCCTATTCAGTCTTGATACGCAAATACTTTTACCAATTAGTGCTTAGACGTGTGTATAAGTCATATGTCACAAAAAATAAGCTGCAAACATATGTTAGCGATTAGGTGATAAGACGCATTGGTGCTAAAAACAACTACTTTTTATTTGCTTCCTACAGCACCAATTTTAAATTCTTAGAATAATAATCATTAAAGTTAAAAACATTGTTAAAGTCCATATTATCAGGGGCTTATGTGCCTCTATGAGGCCATGGCAGGCTCAGTTTTAATGTCATTTTACTTTAAATTTTATGAGAATTAGCATTTTCTTTTTTTCTTGCTGTCTGTAATTCCTACTCAAGTATGCGCTGGAAAAAAATCAGAAAAAGAGTTAAGTACGCAGCCCTATACAAGTTTATTAAGCTGCTTTTCTGGCTAACGGACAGTTTTCCCAGAAAGTGGACATTGGCTTTCTATCATCAATTAGGCTTATTGGCTTTTTACCTGATGAAGCCAGTCCGGAAACTGATAGCCAATCATCTTCAATACGCTTATGGTAAAGAAATCAATACGCAGGAAATCAAAGCATTTTCCAGAAAGGTATTTGTGAATATGGCTAAAAATGCGGCCGATATATTTATTGCCCGTTCTTTCAGAACAAAAAAAGACATTGAAAAAATAGTGGATTACCAGGGTTTACAGTACTTAGAAAGCGCTATCCAGAAAAATAAGGGGGTGATTGCGTTAACCTGTCATCTGGGAGCATTTGAACTGATCGGGCAGTTTCTATCATTCCGTTACCCTACCAGTGCCGTTGGCAAACGTATGCACAATCCCAAAATGAATAAACTGCTGATGGATTTCAGGTCCGATTATGGAGCGAGAGTAATATACAGTGATGAAGGTTTGCTTAAGCCCCTGAGGGTACTTCAGAAAGGCGAGGTGTTTATTATATTAATTGATCAGGATATACCTAAGGGTAAAGGTACATTTGTTGATTTTTACGGAAAACTCGCCTATACGCCAATTGGTGCTGCCTGGCTTGCACTCAAGTCTGATGCCGCAGTAGTGCCAATGGCAGTACATCGTTTGCCAAACGAGAGACATCTGGTAACAATTCTACCGGAAGTGGAGGTGAGCCGCAGCGGCAGTAATGAGCAGGACATTCAGGAAAATACCCAGCGGTTTACCAATGCGCTGGAAAAACTGATTCGTCAGGAACCAAGTCAATGGGTTTGGATGCACAAACGCTGGAAGACACAGCCAAATGACAAGAAAGAACCTATCGCGTCTTAGTCTTTCCTTTTGCGCTGCTTCTGTCATATATTTTTCCTAAGACTTGATTATAGGGAAAGCGATAGTTGATTTTAGCTTCAAAAGTAGTATTGAAAAAAATACAGAAAAGCTGAAATATACTTTGGCTTTTTGTATTTTCCTTAAATGATTTAGCAATGCAATACTACTTTACACTGATATTCCTATTGGGAATTCAGATTTGTATAGCTGCTCCCTACCTGAATGATACTGTGGATGCTATTCATGATCAGATTGCAGAGGCAGATCAGTACAAAGCGGAAGGAAGAGATGAACTGGCAATACAAACCTACGAATCAGCTAAGAAACATCTTATGGCGCTGGAGGAAAATGTTCATTTAGTGAAGGTACTGAATCAACTTGCTTCTCTTTACAGCTCGGATACGACTAACTGGTCAAAAGCAATAGCCAGTCTGGATACTGCCCGACTTATCTTTAGCATTAGCCTATCTGAAAATGACACCCTGCTTGCTCTCACCTGGATTACTAATGCTGAACTGAATATTGAAGCTCGTAGATTTACACAAGCAATTGAGTGTTATCTGAAAGCCCTGGAAATTAAGAAGGACTATTACGGTGAAAATCACCTCAGCGTAGCAGAATTGCTTGAGAAGATTGGAGGTATTTATCTTTATGATTTACAAAACCCCTATTCAGCATTGTCATATTTCGAACGATTTGTTGAACAGAGAGAGAAACTAGGTGTACTGGGCCGCTCATACATCAATGGATATTATAGCCTCGCATCAGCCAGCCGCCATCTGGGAGATTATGACAAAGCATTAGCATATGCCCACCTGGTTAGGGATAGCTATGAAAACCTGGATGATGTTACAACTTTTGATAGAGTCATTTCAAACAGTTTGTTGGCCAATATCTACTATGATATGGATAGCATCAATGATGCATTAAATTTTAACAAAAATGCAATCACTTACGCTACATTAGGGCAAATTCTTCAGACGCATGTGATTCCAATTCTCAATGCTAATCAGGCAAGGTTTTTTTTTAGAAAAGGAGAATATGATAGCACTATTTCTTTTGCAAACCAAGCTCTGAAAGCGGATGCCGGTAAAGATATCACTGCAAAAAGTTATCAGTTTTTAGGAAATGCTTATTGGAAAAAAGGAAGGTTAAGGGAAGCATTTCGCTATTACCGTAAAAGTAAAGAGGTAAAAGAACATTTATATAAAGAAAAGCATACACAGTTAGCTACCTTGTATGTTGACATAGGTCGTGCCTTTGCTACTGCTCAGCAAACTGATAGTGCAATACATTACTATCAGAAAGGCTTACAGAGCTCAAAAATCAGTGATGAAGGGGAAGAAAACGCGCTTGATTTAAATATTGAGGCAGGGGATGATCTGGAAACCATACAGGAGGCGCTACATGCAGTGACTGATTTGCTGTTTAAACAGTATTTACTTCATGATGATCAAGAATATTTAGAAAAGTCGCTTCCATACTTTAAACTCTTTGACCGATTTATGGGCCTCAGTCGGGCCAACTTTACAACTGAAGGTTCAAAGCTGATCCTATCAGCTAACTATAAATCTACCTATGAGAAAGCGATCGCTGCTTGCTATCAATTATATCAATCTCAACCTGAAGATTCATTATTGAACTACATTTTTCAATATATGGAAAAAAGTAAGGCTATGGTCCTTTTAGAATCTATACAAAAGGGAGAAAGATATAAAAATATACTACCTGATTCACTTACCCAAAGAGAGCAATCCTTAAAAGCTCAGCTTGCTTATTTGGAGTCTGAAATCACTGCGCAGGAACAAAAAAAGAGTGAGCTACTTAACAGCAGTGCATTACAAATACAAAAAGCAAACGTATTACGAGAGCTAGAGCTATACAGTCAACATATTGAATCCTATTACCCAAACTTTCATCAGTTAACCCATCAGTCACCTACTGTTACACTAGACAGGGTCAGAGCTAAGCTTACTGAAGATCAAGCTTTAATCTCTTACTGCTGGGGGGATACAGCAATCTATGTTTTGATGATTGCTACTGATACGGTTAAAGTCCACCAAGTACATGATTTTTCCTCTGTTCAGGTGACGATAGAACGGTATCAGGATGTGTTAGTGAATGATGATATTAACGGGCCTTCCTATGCTAACTTTCTTAAATATCAGGAAAGTGCGTATCAGCTCTATCAATTATTATTAGCACCAGTAATTGAAGGAAAAGACAAAGCAGAACTGATCATCGTTTTGGATGGTGACCTAACGACCATACCCTTTGAAAGCTTTGTAAAAGCTAAAGTAGATACTCAAAAAGACTTTGTGAGCTATGAGAAGCTTCCATTTTTAATACATGATCATGAAATCTCATATGAGTTTTCTGCCAGTATTGCTTTTGGAGAAAAACAACGAAAAACAAACTTTGATGACAAAAAGCTACGTATAATGGCTTTTGGGATTAACGATTTTAACAAACTTAATGGGGATCTGCCTTCCCTGATAGGAGCAGAAAGAGAAGTACGATATGTGCAGCAGGTTTTTCCGGAGGCCACAGTTTTTCTTAACGAAGAAGCTACTGAAAAAAGATTTAAGCAGAATGCGCCTGGGGCAGATATCCTTCACATTGCAACCCACGGAATAGCCGATATGGCAAACCCATTTGCCTCACACTTTATCTTTTTTCCTGATGATGAAGAAGATGGAAACCTAAATCTCTATGAACTATACAGCTTACCACTTCAGGCAAAGCTATTGCTGCTCACTGCCTGTGAGTCAGGCCTGGGTAAGCACTTTGTAGGGGAGGGGAATTTTAGCCTGGCAAGAAGTTTTGTGTACGCAGGCTGCAAATCTGTATTGATGTCCTTGTGGCAGATAGATGATTTTCAAACCCAAGCGTTGATGAACAGGATTTACAATCATCTTGCCCAAGAGCCCAAAGTAAGCAAAGCGATAAGAAATGCTAAGCTTGACCTGATCAATGAAAGTACATATGCTCACCCACAATGCTGGGCAGGTGTAGTGCCCTTAGGCAATGCTGAACTTACATTCCCTGATACCTCATATCAACTGTATATTTTCATGGGGCTGATCGTGTTCAGCCTAACACTGATCACCATTATTTATAAAACCTACAGGTCAGGCAGTTAATAGGTAATGGCCTGGATTTAGTCTCTTAATTTGAGAGGTTTGTATTGGGGTGATATTTCTGGGTATTCATCTATGCTTTCTATTTCAACAAACTCAACGATGGCTGGCTCACTTTCAGTTAAGTCAATATCACCGATGATATTATTTTGTGCGTCTCTTTTATGTAATATAATCTCGCAAAGGCCCCTGGGTTCGCTTGAAAAGCTGACCTTACTCCCTTCAACGATTTTCTCAAGCAAGCCTTTCCCGACTACATCTTCCTTGGCAATAAAATAGCGAAGTTGACCTGTTTGATGATCAAGCAGGATGCCATCTATATGCGGAATTCTTTCACTGCTATTATTCTGTGTGAAATAAACGTTAGAGTGATCGTTATTATTTGTGGGAATATTGAATGCCTTTTTTCTACCCTGAATCTCAACTGACTGCTGTTTTTCCAGAGCGTTTACAATTAATTTTATTTTGTCAGCATAAGATTTACTTTTTTCATCGCTTTTGTAATAGCTTATCCTTTTTAATGTTCGTGGTCTGATGTCAGTTACACGTCCGTCTCCCATGGTAGTAGTGTGGTTTAGGTTAGTAAATAGATTCTAAAATATTTTTGGCTTCTTCCCCATACTCATCAGTATCCTGTACTATCTCAAAATGTTGCTTAGCTTCTTCTTCCTGATTTAGCTTGAGATGAGCCAATCCTAGGTACCAATGCGTACGCCATTGCGTCTTAAGGTCTACATCTGGATATGCCAATACTTTCTCTAATGCTTCTACTGCTTTTTCAGGTATCGCTTTATCATCTTCATCATGAGCAAGATATGCATTTCCCAGGTATAACCAAATATATGGACGGTCCTCCTGGCCGCTGGCCACAATAAAGAGTTCTCTGGCTTCGGTATAATCACCTTTATAATAGGCTTCAAATGCCTGAGGCAGCACCAGGTCTTTTTCGGTATTCGCGCTGCGCGTAGTACCTCCCAAAACTTCGTATGGCTCAAAGTTTTTATTAAAAATACGGGCATACCTTTGCTCATCCTGCTGCCAGTATATAGGTGCACCTATCAACAAGAGGAGTAGGGATGCTGCAACCCCCCGGTATAGCCAATTTGTCACAATGGAATGTCTTTTTTCTTCTTGAGCCGCAGCCTCAGCTTCCAGTTGCAATACTTTGTGCCTGACTTCTTTTTCGCCATAGTACCTGATGCCCTCAACAATCATCTGGTACTCTTCCACGCGCTCTCGTAATGAGTCCATTTGATGGAGCTTCATTTCAAAATCTGTTTTTTCATCCTCATCCATCTCATCGTCGAGATAACGCTGAATCGTCATGTCGTCCACATTATTGATCATTTACTTTGACTTTGTTATCTAACATTTTCCTCAGGCGGCACATACATTTACACTTCTGGTTTTTAGCTGTGTCGGCGTTTTTATAATCCAGTTTTTTAGCTATTTCATCCATGCTGCGGCCTTCGTAGTAATACAGGTACAGGATGCTCTTGCAGGGGTTGCCCAGCTTTTGCATCGCTTTTTCTATGGCTATAAATTGATTTTCTTTTTCATGATTTTGCTGGCTTGCTTCTCCGTTGTCATGTACTTTCATTTCATCTATATTATGGTCAAAACGACGGTTTTCCCGCTCTTGCTGGTAAAACTTGTTTTTCCCTATACCGAATATGTAAGTCTTTAATGACGCAGTAATAAACTTGAGCTTATCACTCATAACCTGGTCGTAAAAGGTAGTGAAGGCAAGCTGATATAACTCAATTGCGTTATCTTCATCGCAATGATATTTCTTCATTACCCAGCGTGCAAACGGCTTCCTGTACTTGGAGTAGGTATGGGAGACCAGTTGATCATCACCTTCTCGGATACTTGCTATGATGTCATTGTCAGTCATAGGCGGAGTAGGTAGTATAATTAGTGAATCGCAGGGGAGAAGGTAACCTTCGTGATGATAATTTAGTCATTTTTTTGCATATAATAATGTTTATTTTATGACTTCTCCGGCATATACTTTTCAATCCATTTAGGGAAGTGATTGGCAAATTACTTTTGATTCACAGCAAGAAATTCTCATTTTTGGCGCATGTGGAATTTAAATCAATCTAACTATGCAATGGATACCGGCACAGGATCGCTATGAAAAAATGAAATATAACTACTGTGGTAAAAGTGGCTTACAACTGCCCTTGATATCACTGGGTTTATGGCATAACTTTGGAGATGATGTGGCTCATGCCAATAAGCAGGCAATTTGCAGGAAGGCATTTGACCTGGGCATTACCCATTTTGACCTTGCCAATAATTATGGCCCACCACCTGGTACTGCTGAGATGGCTTTTGGGCGTATTTTAAAAGAAGATTTTGCCGGCTACCGGGATGAACTGATCATCTCCTCCAAAGCGGGTTATGACATGTGGCCGGGCCCTTATGGAGAGTGGGGTAGTCGTAAGTATATAATTGCCAGTTGCGACCAGAGCTTAAAACGAATGGGCCTGGATTATGTGGATATATTTTATTCTCATCGCTTTGACCCTAATACACCATTGGAAGAAACGATGATGGCTCTGGATCATATCGTTCGTTCGGGCAGGGCACAATATGTGGGTATTTCGTCATATAATGCTCAACGTACGCATGAAGCGGCAGCTATCCTTAAAGACCTGGGGACCCCCTGCCTTATCCATCAACCCAGTTACTCTATGCTCAACCGCTGGATTGAGAAAGATGGTCTGCTGGATGCTTTGGATGAATTAGGCATAGGTTCAATTGTCTTTTCTCCTTTGGCTCAGGGGATGCTTACCGACAAATATCTGAAAGGTATACCTGAGGGTAGCCGGGCAAGTCAGGATAAATCTTTGAAGACAAATTTTCTTAGCGAAGAAAACCTGGCTAAGGTTCGTTCGCTGAATGAGATTGCCCAAAAGCGTGGTCAAAGCCTAGCACAGATGGCGATCGCCTGGGTATTCAGGCATAAGAGAATTACTACTGCACTGATAGGAGCCAGTAAAGTATCGCAGGTAGAAGATTGCGTTAAAGCAATTGACAATCTGGATTTTTCAGAGCAGGAACTGGCAGAGATTAACCAGTATGCCAAAGATGGTGATATCAATTTATGGGCGCAGTCGGCTGAGCTTAAATAAATTCTATCAAAATCAGTTAATAGATCTGTAGTATGCAGATTTTTGACATTTCATAAACAAAAAAAAGACCAGCTACTTCAATAGAAGCTGGTCTTTTTAATGTTAAGATTAGTGTTTAACCTACTACTTTGTCGCCTTCTTCAATATAAGGCTGGCTGTACATACGTTGTCCGGTGGCTTTATATAAAGCATTGGCCAAAGCAGCTATGATAGGAGGTAAAGAAGGCTCTCCTAAGCCTGTGGGGTCAATACCATTATCCACAAAAAAAGTTTCTACTTCAGTAGGCGCTTCACTATTTCTGATCAGGCGGTATTTGTTGAAGTTTTGCTGTTGGGCAACACCATTCTTGAAGGTGATGGCTCCGTACATGGCATGGCCAATACCATCTACTATTCCACCTTCCACCTGGTTGCGTGCCCCTTCGGGGTTGACAACAATACCACAATCAACCGCACACCAGACCTTCTTCACTTTAGGCTTACCATCACTCATAATCATGTCTACCACCTGAGCTACATAAGAATTATGGCAATAATAAGCGGATACACCACGATATACGCCCGGCATATCTTCACCCCAGCCCGATTTCTCTTTGACCAGCTTCAGCACACCAGCGTAGCGCTCAGGATCGTAATCGTTATCTTCACCAATAGGGTTCTTTATAGCCTTGTCAAACAATTCCAGCCTGAATGCTATAGGGTCTTTACCGGCAGCTTCTGCTACTTCGTCCATAAAGGACTGTTCCGCTCCGGCGACAAAATTTGAGCGGGGGGCTCTCCATGCACCGGTGGATATATTAGATGAAACCTCCACATTCTCTGCCAGGTAGTTGCTCACAGTTCCGGCAGGAAAGCGGTTGGCAAATACCGGGCCGCCATGAATACCCGCTCCTCTTACGTGAAAGCCAATCAATTCATTATTCTTGTCCAGCGCAGCGCGGTATTTCATTTTGTAGGCAGGACGGTAAGTCCCCTGTGTCATATCGTCTTCACGGGTATATATGAGTTTGATAGGAGCTTTGGCTTTTTTGGAAATAGCAGCAGCTTCAAGGCCAAAATTACCATACAACCTTCTGCCAAAACCTCCGCCCATCCTGGTCATATCTACTGTGATCTTTTCTTCGGGCATGCCTAACAAACTGGAAACACTTTTCCGCATGTTTTCCGGAGTCTGTATCGGGCCGACCAACTCAGCTTTATCGGCAGTAACATGGGCAAAAAAGTTCATAGGCTCCATGGTATTATGCGGCAGAAACGGAGCTTCAAATGATTTCTCTATTACTTTTTCTGCGTTGGCAAAAGCTGTCTCAGGATCACCATCTTTGCGTGAAGCTTCTTCAGGAGCGGTTTCTACCGCTTTGTCCAGGGCTGCTCTGTATTCCTCGGTGCTTTCAGCTGGGGTTGCTGCTTCCCAGCTGATATTCAGTGCCTTTTTGGCTTTCATTACCTGCCAGGTAGAATCTCCCACGACGGCTACTAGTTCAGGGAAAGCATTGATATCGGACCAGGTCTGCTCGGGCGGTGCCGTTTGTACGGTAAATACATCTTTGATACCCGGCATCGCTTTCGCTTTGCTGGCGTCCATTGATTTGATCTTCATCCCAAAAGCCGGAGGATGCGTGATCATGGCAATCAGCATGCCTTCTTTTTTATAATCCAGGCCAAAGAGGGGTTGCCCGCTCACAATTTTTTTTGCGTCAACATTTTTGGTTGCTTTACCGATCAGCTTGAAGTCTTTTGGATCTTTCAGCTCAATTTCTTCGGGTACTTCTATACTGGATGCTTGGGTAGCTACATCTCCATAGCTGATAGATTTGCCCGACTTGGCGTGCTTGATCATGCCTTTGGAGGTGCTCAGCTCGCTGAGCGGTACTTTCCACTCCTGAGCGGCAGCTTCCATCAGAATACGACGGGCTGCGGCACCTGCCATTCTCAGGCTTTGCCATCCCTGACGAATGGATTGACTACCTCCAGCAAGCTGGCGGGTGAACTTCTCAGTATCCAGCGGTGCTTGTTCTACTACCACATTGTTCCAGTCCACATCCAGTTCTTCAGCTACAATCATGGGCATGGCTGTCTTAACGTTCTGACCAATCTCAGGATTAGGCGACATAATGGTTACCAGCCCATTCTCTCCGATCTTGATGAAAGCATTGACATCAAACCATTCATTGGGCACTGCATCCAATGCATTAGCTACGGGTTTGGCAGATGCTAACCAGTTGAAGCCTAAGAGCATGCCACCACCAGCAGCAGATGACACTTTAAGAAAAGATCTTCTATTAAATTTTGTCTTGATTAAAGTCATGATTCTTTCATTAAAAGTGTTAATTCATCTTTTGAGAAGCAGTCTTGATAGCCGCCTTGATGCGCAGATAAGTGCCGCATCTGCATAAGTTACCGTCCATCGCATCTTCAATTTCCTTATCGCTTGGGCTAGGGTTCTTAGCCAGCAAAGATGCCGCATTCATAATCTGGCCGGCCTGACAATAACCACACTGAGGTACATCATGCTCCAGCCAGGCGGCCTGTACCGCATGCGTAGCATCTTCGGATAGCCCTTCAATTGTAGTAATTTCGGAACTTCCTACGCTACTGATAGGCAGGGAGCAGGAACGGACAGCAGTACCATTGAAATGTACAGTGCATGCGCCGCATTGCGCAATACCACAGCCGTATTTGGTCCCCACCATATCCAGGTGGTCGCGGAGTACCCAAAGAACAGGGGTATCCGGCTCAACATCAAGCTGATGCTGTTTTCCATTCACTTTGATAGTAAAAGCAGCCATATTTTTAGTGTTATGTAGTTTTATAGTTCTCTCTAATATACCAAAATTTATCTGCTAATAAATATATCATGGCTAATTAGAGACAGTCTAAGTTGAATTTTTGAGGTTGATAACTTCAACAGAAAACAGTCTCTTTTTAGAGTTCAAAATATTCTAAAATTCCTTCAGTTTAATCCATCTGCATACTTCGCTCCGCTTCCTGCCCTCAGGAAAATAAATTGAGTATAAAGCGCAGATGCATAGGAAAAAAGACTGAAATTATAATCAAAACTGATTCATTTCACATCTTTTTTTTTAGCTTAAAGATGCTTTTCATTTCCATTAAACTGATACAACAATAACAGCATGAATCCTAGTAGAAGAAAATTTTTGCAAAACACCCTTTTAGCTACTTACGGTATAGGACTGGTGGGCGAAAACACATACGGACAACCTCAATCAACGTCAAGCAATCGCTTCTCTACCTCCGCTAATGATACAATCAGGATAGGGCTGATAGGGTGTAACGGCATGGGGTTTCATAACCTTAACACCATGCGCAGCCACGAAGGAGTAAAGTGTATCGCCCTTTGTGATGTAGATCAAAATGTACTCAACAAGAGGGCAGGGGATTTGGAAGCGAAATATGGTGACAAAACTGAGCTATATACTGACTACAGAAAGCTACTGGATAACAAAGAAATTGATGCAGTCATCATTGGTACCCCTGATCATTGGCACTGCTTGCAGATGGTACATGCCTGTGAATCTGGCAAAGATGTGTATGTGGAGAAACCTATTGCTAATTCCATTGAGGAATGTGAGCTGATGGTTGCTGCGGCAAAACGCTACAACAGGGTGGTTCAGGTAGGGCAGTGGCAGCGTAGTGATCTTCATTGGAATAATGCGCTGGAATATCTTCATTCGGGAAAAATAGGTAAAATCCGAACGGTAAAAACCTGGGCCTGTACTGGCTATGGCAGAAGTTTTCCAGTAAAACCAAACGAGCCTGTCCCTGAAGGTGTGGATTATAAAATGTGGTTGGGACCTGCGCCCGACAGGCCTTTCAATCCCAATCGTTTTCATGGCAGCTTTCGCTACTTCTGGGATTATGCCGGAGGGCTGATGACCGATTGGGGTGTCCATATGATAGATATGGCTTTGGCCGGTATGAAAGTCGCCACGCCTATTTCGGTATCTGCTGTAGGCGGAAATTACGCCTTTCCTGATAGTGCCTATGAAACCCCTGATACACTGCAGGTGGTTTATGATTTTGGGGATTTTTCCATGTTCTGGGAACAGACCATGGGTACAGCCGTAGGCCCGTATAATCGTAGTGAGCCGGGGGTTGCATTTGTAGGGACAGACGCTACTTTGGTGATAGACAGAAAACAATGGGAAGTACTGCCGGAGATTGAGCATGCTAAGTATATGACCGACGCTATGCCTGTTCAGAAAAGTAATGGTAATGGCCTGGGCGCACATACCCTAAACTTTCTGGAATGCATAAAAAGTCGTCAGCAGCCAAACTGTACCATAGAAATGGGAAGGGCGGCAGCAATTAATGCCCAGTTAGGAAATATCTCATACCGGACTGGCAAGAAAGTATTTTGGGATGAGGAAGCAAATACGATTTTGCAGAACAAAGAAGCTGAAAAACTGACCAGAGCTCATTACGCTGCACCCTGGAAACTACCTGAAGTATGAAAAAATTGACGCATAATTCTAGAAAGCTTTGATTGTGAAAGTAACTTTATCCCGATGATGGTTGGGTCAAAATATTACCAAACGATTGTATTTTATTTGATAGCATGGCTCAAAATAAAGACTTAAGAGGAAAAAATAAATTTCCATGGTGGGGGTGGGTAGGATTGTTGTTTGTATTGGTTTTCTGGTATCTCAACTGGCATTTAGAAGGCTTACGGACGCATATAGGATTCTTTCCTTTATGGCTGGGTTACTGCCTTTCCATTGATGCACTCACCTATATGCGAAAAGGAAATTCATTGATCAGCCGTAACCTGCTGGCTTACTTTTCTTTGTTCATCGTCTCAGCACCGGCCTGGTGGCTGTTTGAATTACTCAACGAAAAAGCCCAATACTGGCATTATACGCATAGAGAGGAATTTACAGATGTAGCCTATTTTTTATACGCGAGCATGAGCTTCTCCACTGTAATCCCGGCGATATTTGGTACATCAGAGTGGATGGGTAGCTTTCGCTGGATTCAAAATATGGCTTCAGGTCCACGGATTGGAAATAGTCGATCAAGCAGGCTTATCATGCTGACACTGGGCCTGCTTATGTTTGCCTGTCTTTTTATATATCCGCAATACTCGGCGGCATTCATATGGATGTCACTCTACCTGATTTTAGACCCACTGAACAATATTTTAGGGCATAGAACACTGATTCAGCATACTGGCCGGGGCGATTGGAAGGAGGTGATAGCACTCTGGGTGGCCTCACTGATCTGCGGTTTCTTCTGGGAGTTGTGGAACATTTATTCCAGTCCAAAGTGGTACTATACCGTACCCTATGTTGATTTCTGGCATGTATTTGAGATGCCCTTGTTGGGCTACCTGGGTTATCTGCCTTTTGCCCTGGAGCTATTCGCATTGTACCATCTGCTTATTGGTTTTTTTGCTAAATCTAAATGGCAGTCTTATTTACAGATACTCCCTGAAGTTCAGCAAAATTAAGAGGCAAGTCATAAGACTTTTGGGTTTTTAACAAGCTTTTGTGATTTCATACTTTGTGCATATAAAAAATAAATAAGGATAAAGGATAGCTGATCATAATTGCTGCAACAAATAAGGCTATGAATCAAATATTAAGCGTGATATGTGCATTGCTATACTTTTAGCCAAGTTCATTGATGCTAACAAATAATGTTTATCAGGAATATCTGACGGTGTCAGTTTAAGAATGCGCTTAATCTACCTGTAGATAAATGTCTTGTGCATTTTTTCTGGGGAAAAACACGACAATACTCAACATAGTTGTATCTAATAAAACAAGCGCCAGGAGGAAGGGATACTTTCTGTAACAAAGCAGCATTCTACCGCTCCATTGCTCATTTTGTGTAATGCAACTATAAAGATGGGAGTGTAAAAGCATGCTAGCCGTGGTTGAGGAATTTACCATCAGCGGTCAGTTTCATGGGTAAGAAAGTGCTGAAATCAATTTTTGAACAAGTGATTTTGCAATAATTCCTACAAGTATCCATAGTGAGGTAATCCCCAGATCAATAAAATAGTTTGTTTAATAATGAAATGCCTGTAACGTTAAATTATTAATACAAAAAGGGTATAATTATTGAATGGAGTGATATTAAATATGCTTGTTTTTTGGCAACATTATAATTAGAGTTGCGTAAAATCAGGCTTCACAGAATAATTCACAAAGAGTAAAACCATGAAAAGAGTAAATTATCTATCGTATTCAATGCTTCCGGTAGGAATGTATCAAAGTTATGAAAGGGACAGACTCACCCAGGAGCTTGTATTAACCAGTTCCACTGCTTCACATAATGATATATCCGAAATGGAGCTAAACCTCACCCGGATTACCGCTATAGCTGAGGATGGTACTGAACATCATATTCAGGAGGTATCAGGACCCTATTCGCTGAAGATAAGCGGGCTTTTTACAGGAAAATTCCTTAGCTCCAAATTGTTATCAATGTTAGAGCCGGGTAGCTACAGTAGCCTGAGGCTGTATTTGGAGTCCTCAGGAGGCACTTGGTTTCACTGTGACCGGAGCGAAAAATCAATACATGACATTCCATATCTGGATTTTGATTTTGAGGGGGGGATGCTAATCAAAGAAAGTAAACCCTCAGAATTTATCCTTCGTTTTGATTTTCCACCTTACCGCTTTAGCAAAGCCTATCATATGATGCAGCAATTGCTGCAACGTTCATTAGGCCTGAGCACAAGGGTTAGGTCAGGACTTTCAAATAGTGTGGGTCATTCTTAAAACCTATTTCGGTGAGCAATTTGGAATGCACCATTGCTCACCGAATTTTTTTTTATTAGCAATAATTTAAATCAGATTCTTACTCCTGGTGGGATATTTTGGTTCACTATTCCCTGTACTTATCAAACCAGGCTAAAATATGATCAATCTTAGTGATCAACTGACTGGGACGGTTTGAGATGTTATGGTAAGAACCGGGGATTTCTACCAGCGCAGTTTCTACCTGTCGGATTTTAAGCGCATGGTAAAGCTGCTTGGCTTCCGAAAGCGGAGTACGCAAGTCCGCTGTACCTACCATCACCAAGGTAGGTGTTTCAATATTACCGACCAGTGAGACAGGAGATAACTTCATGTAAGTCTCTATATTCTCCCAGGGTTGACCGGGAAAACGGGAGTTAGCATAGCCGTAATAATTGTCCGCAGTTAGGGTTTTGCTGATCCAGTTCATAACCGGCTTGACCACCGCAGCAGCACGGAAGCGATTGTTTTTACCAATGATCCAGGCCGACATAATGCCTCCCGCGCTACCTCCGGTTACAAAAAGGCTGTCCTCGGCAATAAACCCCTGCTCAATCATGGCATCCACCCCATTCATTACATCATGATAGTCATCACCGGGATAGTTATGGTAAAGCAGGTTGCCAAACTCTTCTCCGTAGCTGGTACTACCCCGCGGGTTAGGATAAAAAACCACATAGCCATCGGCAGCCAGCAGTTGCATCTCGGGAGAAAAGCGATCTCCATAATTGGAAATTGGGCCTCCGTGATTTTCTACCAGCAGCGGATACTTTTTGCTGGGATCAAAAGAGGGAGGCTTCACCATCCATCCCTGTATATCACGATCATCCACGCTAGACTTATACCAGATTTCTTCCACCTCGCCCAGTTGGCGGTAATCCAGCAGATCCTGATTGAGATGTGTGAGTAGTGCTGCCTCACTACCTCTTTTCACCATTGCCAGCTCGGAAGGGTGATAGGGTGTAGTGTGGGTAAATACGATATTACCGTTTTCAGACACCGAATAAGAGCCTCCGCCATACGGTCGTCCGATGGATGTGCCTCCCAGGTTTCCAGTGACTTCACTCATATTACCATTAAGGCTGGCAAAACCGATTTTGGTATTTCCCTTGTCATCATACTGAAAATAAAAGCCTCTGCCATCCGCACTCCATACCGGATTGGATATGCTCCGGTCCAGCTCAACAGGAACTTCTCTTTTGTTGGAGCCATCAGCATCCATCACATACACCTTGCTCACCTGATAAGTTTGTACCTTGTCATCAAAGCCTACATAAAGAATCTGCTCCCCATCGGGTGATAGTGCAGGGCTTTCATCTGGTCCGTTTCTGTCTGTGAGGGCTGTTACTTCACCATCAGCGATACTTACTTTATAGATTTCAGAATTGCGGAAGTCATATTCCCATTCTTCATTGAGATTGGAAGAAAAAATCAGGGCATCACCCTCTTGGGTCCACACTGGCTCGTCTCTATGCATGTGATTTCCCTGGGTAATCTGCCGGGCAGTACCACCTTCAGCGGGAATTACGAAATAGTGATGATAGCCCGGTTCAATATAGCCGGAACCATCCGATTCATGCTTTAGCCGGGTAGTGACACGAGGATGATCGGCCCACTCGGCCCCTTTGGGCCTGGAAGGGGCGCTTACCAGCATGGGGGCTTTCTCCGGTACCAGCATGGAAAAAGCCAGCTGTGTACCATCGGGCGACCATGACAAATTAGAAGGTGAGCGTTCTAGTTGGGTGAGCCGTGCAAGCCGGTTATGTTCCAGCCAATACAGGTAAATCTCTGAGCCATTCTCCGTAGTGCTGGTAAAAGCGATACGACTACCATCCGGTGACCAGCTTGGATTGGATTCGTTTACATCCTGTTCGGTAAGCTTGTAATGTGTTTGTCCGTCGGCACTCATCAGCCAGAGGCGGGAGGTTTTGCGGTCTTTCATGATGTCAAAGCCTCTTCTTTCGTACACGATCATGCTACCGTCAGGAGAAATTTGCGGAGAAGAGACCCACTCCAGTTCAAACACATCCATGGAAGAAAAAACGGGCTTAGCCAACTGCGCCAGCACAGACATATGTATCAGGCATACCGCAACAAAGCAAAACAAAATAGTTCTTTTAATCATCAGTTAGGTCTGCTATAGATTAGAAATACTGTAAATCGTGCACAATTTACAACATTTTTGATAGGGTGGGAGAGAATATACATTTACGATATTCTGCTCACTTTCCTGCTGACGATACCTAAGCCTGGCTTCATGTAGTTTAAGAGCAAGGTACTACTCTTTGAAAGTTTATACCTTTAGGATACATTCATGTCAAAGACTTGAACAATCTTTCTACTTCAGTCACAGACTGAAGCGAGCTACATAAAAAGCTTAACTTTATGGCATTGAGTGCGGTGCGGCATACAAAAAGTTTATACCAGGACCAGGGTACATATCCGATACATAAAGTTCTGAAACGGGCTGAAGGAAGGGGCAAGTCAGGAGATGAATCTTTGCCAATGCCCTCAGCTTTGGCAAAAAGGGTATACTATTTTACTTTGAAACGCAGTAGCATTCCCCTTCTAGCTTCAGTATGTTACTGAAGCTATTAGATCAAGTCAAGTTTTAAACTTAACGGAGTATCTGAAAGCTTTAATTCCATTGTGGAAGTTGAAATAAACTTAAGTCAGTTGTGCTTGTCATTCTGGAAGAAACTTTATTGTGATGAAAAGCATGCAATTTTATAAATATTAAAGTTTATCGCAGGCACATAACTTTAAGCAAGTTAAAACAAGATTCCTCCTGAATGACATCTATCTCCCACAAGCTACGGACGAAAAAAGGATTGAGACCTTCTAGCTTCAGTATGTTACTGAAGCTATTAGATCAATTCAAGTTTTAAACTTGACGGAGTATCTGAAAGCTTTAATTCCATTGCCGAAGATGAAATAAACTTAAGTCAGTTGCGCTTGTCATTCAGGAAGAAACTTTTTGTGATGAGAAGCATGGCAATTTCATGAAACATAAAGTTCATCGCAGGCACATAGATTTGAGTAACTCAAAACAAGATCCCTTCGCGGCATGCGGAGCATCCCATGCAATACTGAAAGACAACCTTCTCCCACACTTGTTATAGTATCAGCCCACGCTGCCGGTGCATCTAATTCGGCATGAAAATATTGTAAAACTAAAGCCTGGAATGGCTAAGCTTCCTTCCCAAACTACGGAATGACGAAAGAAGTTTTGATGATACATTCCCTCAAATGCATGCAGTATTAATGAGGGTAATTTTGTAGTTTACTAAATATTCCCGCCCTGTTCTAGGGGATTGAGACGAAAGGAAAATAACAGAGATTGGAAGGTTAAAGAACCCTCTGTAATTATTCAAATATCAGTATCAATATGAATAAGAAAGTATGTTTATAAACCATTAAATTTATGGAAAGCCTCACAAACATAATTTACCGATCGGGTTTTTTCACTACCCAGCGTTGGCTTCAGGGGCATATACTCAGAGAAATTGAAGATCGCTTAGGATTTAAAACAGGTAGACTAAGTCAAGGGGCTGGTTTTTTTACAGCCGTTCATTTACCAAAGCCTGAAGAATTTGAGTTTGCCGGATATTCTCAGGTTGCAAGCCACCATACAGAGAAAGAATATGGTAATATTAATTCTCCTGTCAGCCATGACGAAAAAGCTGGTTATTTACAAAGAAAAATGAGTGTTCTAAATTCGCAATGGTCATTATATGGGGATAAAAGACTGATTAAGGTCGTGCCCAGAATAGGCCATAACTCAGCATTGAAAAATGACGATCAATACCCGCCCGGTAAGGGGATTCCACAATGGAAAATCGTCGCTTTAAACGGTATAGCGTGGAGGGAAATTTCTTTTGTCAGTGAATATCCCAATGGGCAGTTTATTCCAGATGAAGGTTACACAGCAGTAAGGTATATTTAACGAAAAAAGAGATCTAAAGCAGGCTTAGAAATACGGCCAGCACTAATCAAGCACATGCTCTTCCTGGCTTGACAACAAATACGTTAGGCAAGGGAAGGAAGATTCTTTGGTTTAGGTCCAATTGGTGGGAATTTTTTAATCTATAGAAGCTTATTTGTGAGATCTTACATGAAATTACTTAAGGAGTATTGCTTTATCTTCAGTTTTTTACAGAATTCTTTTAAGGCTTAGGACATTTTTTTGTAATTATAGGATGGAGCGCATAATAGCGGCTATGCTGCTTAAGTTGTGCGTTCTGCTATCAGCATTTTTCCTCTGGTCATCAAATAATAAAAACCACTCTTAAAAAAATTACAAAAGATGCAGCGTATCTCTTTTTTGTTATTTCTACTATTTATCACATTTCAAACTTATGCACAAAATTCAATCGTAAGCGGTACTATCAAAAGCTCATCTGATGATACCAGTCTGCCCGGAGCAACCGTGGTGTTAGAAAAGGTTTCTGATGCCAGCAGCCAGGGCGTAGTGACCGACATTGAAGGAAAATTTAGACTTAAAGCGGATACTGGAAGCTATCACTTAAAAGTTCAGTTTATAGGCTTTGTGCCGGTTAGCAAAAAAATCCAGCTACAGCAGGCTCCCTTGAATCTGGGAGTGATCCTGCTCTCAGAAGAAACCACCACCTTGCAGGAAATTGAAGTTACTGCCAAAGCGCTGGCAGGGCAGCAGCAAGGAGATACCTCCCAGTTTAATGCCGGAGCCTTTAAAACAGCGCCCGATGCCAGCGCGCAGGATCTGGTGGAGAAAATGCCGGGCATCATTATGCAGGATGGAAAGATGCAGGCCCAGGGTGAAGATGTACAGCAGATTTTAATAGATGGTAAGCCTTTCTTCGGGAAAGATGTAAATGCTGCCCTACAAAACTTACCGGCAGAAGTCATCGCCAGTGTACAGGTATATGACGAAAAAAGTGATAAAGCCATGCTCAGCGGCTTTGATGATGGCGAAAGAACCCGTACCATCAACATCATCACCAAACCTAATCGCCGAAGAGGACAATTTGGTAAAACTACTGCCGGCTACGGTACTGATGATCGTTATATGGCAGGGGCAAGCGTCAACTTCTTTAATGAAGACCGCAGGGTGACCGTTACCGGTCTGAGCAATAACATCAATACAGTCAACTACAGCTCCGATCCAAATAACTCTGGAGACAGCCGTACTCAAAATGGCATCATCAATACCAATACACTGGGTGTAAATTTTATCAACTCATGGAATGATAAGGTAGAGTTGAGCGGCAGCTACACGTTTACACACAGGAAAAGTGAAGAAGACAGAAACAGGATAAGAGACTATGTGCTGCCCTCAGACTCAGGGCAGGTGTATTCCGAAAACAGTAGCTCTACTACCCGTAATGCCCGCCATCAGATGAATGTTCGCTTTGAATATAATCCTGATGAAAAGAACAGAATCCTCATACGCCCTTCTATCTCTTTGCAGGATAACATTGTTGACGCTTACTTTACGGGTGAAACAGATACTGACAATGGCTTACTCAACCAGACCGAAAACACTTCAAATTCTGATAATTACAATTATGACTTCAGCAACCGCATGTATTACAGTCATAAGTTCAACAAAAAAGGACGTAGTTTTAACTTCCGTTTGAATACTGGTTACCATGCCAATCAGGACGATCGCTACCGCCTGGCCAGCAATGTGTTTTATAATGCGGAGGAGCGCAGCGAAGAGCTCAACCAGTATACACATCTGAAGAGAAGAGGCTTTGACTGGGAAGGTAATATCTCTTATACTGAACCCCTCAGCAAGCACAGTATGATTGAGCTTGAATACGAGCTTGGCAATACCCTCAATGATTCGGACAAGCGTACCTATGATTTTCTGGAAGGGGAGGATGCGTACAGCCTGCTGGATACAGCTATTAGCAATACATTTGAAAGTCGCTACCTGACGCAGGAAGGCGAGCTCGGCTATCAGTATAGAACGGAGAAACTCAGGGTACAGGTTGAAGCGGAGTATCAGCATGCCAGCCTCTTGAACGATCAGTTGTTTCCTCAGGATTATGAAATGGACCGTACATTTGAAAGTGTGCTTCCCTCTGCCCGTCTTGTTTACAAATTTGATGATAGCAAAAACATAGAATTTAACTACCGCACCTGGACCCGAGAGCCTTCAGTAGGGCAGTTGCAGGCAGTCATTGATAACTCCAATCCATTGCAACTCAGAACGGGAAATCCAAATCTGAATCAATCGTACAATAACTGGTTAAGAACACGCTATAAATCACACAATCCGGAAACCAATAAGACTTTCTATGCGGTGCTGCAATCCACTATTGTAAGCGATTATATTACCAACAGCACATTGATAGCAGAGAAACCCACTGAAATCGCTGAGGGTATTGTACTGGAAGAAGGCTCACAACTGAGCACCACCGTGAATGTTGATGGCTATTATGATGTGCGTTCGTATATCGGCTATGGTCAGCCCTTAGATCTGATAGCCTCCAATATCCACTTTAGCGGTTCGGTACGTTATGCCAGAAAGCCCGGTCTGATCAATGATGAAATCAATCTGGCTAATGCCAGCAGTTTCAGGTTGGGGACTTCACTCAGCAGTAACATTAGTGAGCATGTAGACTTCAGGGTGTCCACCCGTTCCAGTTATAACATTGTGGAAAACTCTCTGAGACCTGCGCTCAACAACAACTATTTTAACCAGACCACTCGCCTGCGTTACAACTGGATCCTTTGGGAAGGGCTGGTTTACCGGACTGACCTGAAACATCAGTTGAATACCGGTCTTTCCGCAGGATTGGATAATAGCTTCCTGTTATGGAATATGAGTATTGGTAAAAAGCTGTTTAGAAATCAGTTAGGCGAGCTGAGCATTAATGTGTATGACCTGCTCAAGCAAAACAATAATATCAGGCGTAACATTGAGGAGGCCTACATAGAAGATGTACAGTCCAGGGTGTTGCAGCGTTACTTTATGCTTACCTTCACTTATAACATCCGCCACTTCAGTGAGGGGACTTCTATGGATGATTATGAAGAGTTATACAGAAATTAGTAGATGGATGAAGTAGGGAGGCCTGCATCAAACCTATGGGGATAACTTATAGTGATAGATATTTCTGTAACTATTTGTTGGCTTTAGGAATGCTGGCCTGAAAGTGACAAAAAAAGCCCTGCCAACGGCAAGACTTTTTTCAACAACTAAAACGCACTATTTAAGTGCGCGTGCAAATTAGTCATGTTATCAGCTAGGGTAAAAAAGAATCGTTGAACAACCATTCTTTGGAGGTAAACAACATCCTTCAGTTTCTCAGTTGAGAAACCTTTCGGTAAAATCATCCTTAAATGCTCTGCCAATAGGCACTACTGCCTTATTATTCATATACAATTGATTGCCCATGACTTTGATAATTCTGGAAGCATTCACAATATAAGATTTGTGTACTCTGACAAACTGTTGGTCATTCAGCACTTCCAGCCATTTCCGCAGCGGATCAGAAGATAAGCACTTCTTGTCGGGTAAGAAGATTTCGCTATAGTCAGCATCTGATTTGATGTAAATGATGTCGTCTACCGTAATTCTGATATACTCATATCCAGATTTGATAAAGATTTCATTACGGCTGTGTACCGGACCGCCAGTGGCATCTAATTGCGTATGCATAAAGTTTTTCACAGGTACCCTGGACACTGCTTTAACAAATCGTTGGAAGGAAAATGGTTTTAGAAGATAGTCTACCACATCAAATTCATAGCTTTCCAGCGCATACTCCGAATACGCAGTTGTCAGGATTACCGGAGGCAGACGAGGCATATTTTTGAGCAAATCTATACCGGATATTTTGGGTAAGTGGATATCCAGAAATATCAGGTCTACTGATCCGGTTTTCAGGTATTCCATGGCCTGAACAGCATCGGCGAAAGTAGCTTTCAGTTCTAAATCACCCATATCCTCAATGTATTTTTTGAGAATACGCTGGGCGGGAGGCTGGTCTTCAATGATAATGCAATTCATAGTGAGTAGTTTGTGTAGTCTGTTGTAGCTGCATGGACAGACGCACCTCATAGTAAAGGTCAGTTTGTTGAATGTCTAACTGATGCGCATTAGGGTAAAGCAGTTGCAGACGTTTTTTTACATTCTCCAGGCCTATGCCTTGGGAGCTATCATGTGCATTGTTTTCCGAATGGTAGTTGTTTTTACAATGAAATTCCAGCATTCCATCCTCTGACAGCCAGACTTCTATATCAATGCAAATGTTGCTGGACTGGCTGGACTGACTGTGTTTGAAGGCGTTCTCAATAAAAACGATAAGTATGAGCGGCGCAATCTGATAGCCGGGACGTATAGCATGGGTAGTAAAATTTACTACGCCCCTTTCCTCAATTTGCAGCTCACTGAGCTGCGTGAAGTTTTTCAGTTGCTCTATTTCTTTGGATAAAGAAACATATTTTTCCCTGCACTCATACAACATATAGCGCAGTACTGAGCTTAGTTCCAGAATGATGGCAGGTGTTTTGGGAGAATTCTCTATGGCATAGGAATACAAATTGTTCAAATTGTTGAACAGAAAATGAGGGTTGATCTGAGACTTTAAAAACTGCAGTTCACTTTCTTTGATCATCGCTTTCAGCTCATCCAGTTCCCTTTGTTTAGTAAGGGCATCCCAGGCAAATTTGAAACCCGAAAGTATAAAGATAAGGGGAAGCACCTGTCCCAAGCTAAACAGAATGCCCGGAAACCTGGAGCCTCGCGAATCTGGAAAGTATATTCTTTCCAGAAGGAACTCTTCAATAAAGATGACACCGCCTACGATCAGTGCTGTAAAGGCAAAAAAGTGAATATATTTTTTTTTATAGAAAAAACGAGGTAATAAGAAATAGCTGATAAAGGCATTTGCCAACGTATAATTTAGAAAAAATACAAATTGATAAGCTTCAAGATGAAATGCAACTTGCGGATGCTCTCTGTCAAATACATAAAAACTGAACACCAGCGCGTGCAGCACCAGTTGGAAGAATAACTCCCTGGAGGTGAGCAGTGCAGATTTAACCTTTTGTACCATTATCCTAAGATAAGTAATTAAAGATAGTTGGTAAAAACCAAATAGCTCAACGACATATTTTCTCCGCTCAACGACATGTAGCCATCTTCAAGCTGTGAGAATGTCGTTTACGGGAAAAGATGTGTTGTTCAAAGAAGTTATTTTCTTATATCAAAAAAGAGTTACTTCTTTGTCCTGTCAATTCAATTAATCTATTGCGCTATGAAATTCGCTCCCATTTGTATGTTGATGCTATTTGTTATCTTTCAACCCACGATGGCGCAGGATAAGCCCATCACCATCAGCGGGAAGGTAGTAGAAAATGCAGGTCACCAGGCTCTTGAATATAGCACGGTTAAACTGCTGGATACTCAAACCGACCAACTGATTTCCGGTACTACTACAGCCGCCGATGGTTCTTTCAGCCTAGAAACGAAAGCTGCTGATTTTTATCTGGAAGTTGGGTTCATTGGTTTTATAAAGCTGAAAATTACTGATTTTGATGTTGTCAACCGCAGGGTTGAGCTGGGAGTAATTGCCTTGTCTGAAGACACCGAAACACTGGATGAGGTAGTAGTGCAGGGAGAAAAATCACAGACTGTATTCAAACTTGACAAGCGGGTATTCAATGTAGGCTCAGATCTGAGCAGCACTGGTGCCAGCGCTCTGGAAGTACTCAATAATGTTCCTTCGGTGGCCGTAAATATTGAGGGGCAGATACGCTTAAGAGGTAGCACAGGCGTTCAGATATTGATCAATGGCAAGCCCTCCGTACTGACCAGCGAGGGAGGTAACGCACTCGGCACCCTTACTGCTGACATGATTGAGAGCATTGAAGTGATCACCAATCCCTCAGCCAAGTATGAAGCTTCCGGTACATCGGGCATCATTAATATTATCCTCAAAAAGGAAGAGAAACGAGGGCTTAATGGTTCAGTGACCCTTAATACCGGTGTGCCTAACAATCATAGCCTGGGCTTTAGTCTCAATAATCGGACTGAGAAATTTAACCTTTTCAGCCAGATAGGCATAGGACACCGTACATTTCCGCAAGACTTCAAGACCATCAACCGGAACCTGGAAAATGACACTACCGTCAATAGTGTGGGAGACAGCGAGAAGAATGAAAAGTTTATCAACGTCATTCTTGGAACGGATTACCACATCAACGCTCAAAATGTGCTTTCACTGACCGGTAGCTTTGCCTATGAATTTGAAACGGAATATTCTAATTCCTTATTCAGCGAGTATGATGCTGCCAACAGCCTGACCTCTCAGTGGAGCAGAAACGAAGTAACAGAGGCAACGAATCCTAAATACCAATATGAGTTGCAATACAAGAAAAGCTTTAAGAGGCATGAAGACCAGATGTTGCTGTTCAGCGCGTTAGGAAGTTTCTTTGGCAAAGACCAGTCCTCAGAATTTGAAAATATGCCAGTCATTGGAAACGAAAGCCTTAGCGAAAGACAACAAACGGTTAATAATTTTTACCAGGGAGAATATACTTTTAAACTGGATTATACCCATCCATTCAGCGATAAGATCACGCTGGAAGGTGGAGCGCAATATGTCATTAATGATGTGTCCAATGATTATGCGATCAGCGAATGGGAGGATATCCGCTGGGTTGAAATTCCGGAACTCAGTAATCTGTTTGATTATAATCAGAAAGTGCTGGGCATTTATGGTACCGGAGCCTATGAAGGAGATAAGTTTGGCGTAAAACTAGGGCTAAGGGTAGAGAACACGGACCTGGAGACAGTATTACAGGATACTGATGAATCCAATCAGCTTCTGTTTACCAATCTTTTTCCTTCAACTCATTTGTCTTATAAAGTGCTTGACAATTTTTCTTTGCAGGGAGGATATTCAAGAAGAATCTCAAGACCCCGGCTGTGGGATCTGAATCCATTTTATAATATCCGAAATAATTATAACATCAGTACAGGAAACCCTGAGCTTTTGCCTGAGTATACCGATTCTTATGAAGTAAATGGTATTTTTGATCAGGGACCGGTTTCTTTGAATGCAGCAGTGTACTATCGTTATACTACAGATGTGGTAGAAGATGTAACTACCTTTGAAGATAACATTAGCATTACCCGCCCTGAGAATATAGGTACCAATAAAGCTACCGGAATAGAAGTAAATGCCAAGTACGATCCGGCAGACTGGTGGTCGCTCAATGGTGATTTTAATTACAACTATTTTAAACGGGAAGGTGATTTTGAAGGCACATCATTTGACTTCAACGCGGATCAGTGGTCGGCCCGTATGACCTCTAAATTTGGTTTGCCTGCTGATTTTGACGTAGAGATTACGGGAAACTATCAATCCGGTTATCTGACTTTTCAGCGTGAGATGTCGGGCTATGTGTTTGCTGACCTGGGTGTACGCAAAAAAATCATGAAAGGTAAAACTATAGTGAACCTGAGCATACGGGATGTGTTTGCCAGCCGCATTTTTGAGTCAGAAACCCGACAGTCATCCTTTTACCTCTACGATTACCGGCTGAGAGGTCGCTTTATCACGCTGGGTGTAAGCTACGGTTTTGGCAAAGGAGAAGCAATGGAATTCAGCGGACAGAAGCGGTTTTAATCAGTCTGAGCTGCAGGTGCGTGTAAGCTCGGGAAGTAGGTTGTTTTGGAAAAAAGGATGTAGGTTTTACAGGAACGAGTTTCGTATCTTTACAACCTTCTTCTTGTCTAACCCTGGCAAAATGATGAAGCACCATTTGATATATGTATAATTAATTTTACTACTTAATCTCATCATCAATATTTTTAGATCATGCACAACAACCTACAAAACCGTTTAACCCGTCGCCGCTTTATAGGAACAGCAGCATCACTCGTGGCTGGCGTAACTGCCGCCCCTTCGCTGATCGCGGCGCCAAATATTATCAGGCGTTATAATAAGCCTGACTCTCTCATCAATGATGTGCAGATTGGCGTCATTACATATTCTTTCCGCAGTATGCCCGACCAGAGTGCGGAGGCTACTTTGCAGTATGTGGTAGATTCAGGCATCAGTGCCATAGAGCTTATGGGTGATCCGGCAGAGGCTTTTGCCGGCAAGCCTGAAAACCCGGTTGATCGTAGGTCTTTCTATCAATTGTACAGAAAAGAGCGGGATGGAGAAGCGTTAACGGAAGAGGAGCAAAAAGAGCTGGCCGATATGCGGGCGCAGATGGAAGCCTATAATCAGGAAGTAGCTGATTGGCGACAGCAGGTGTCTATGGATAAATTTAGCCAGATGAAAAAAATGTACAATGATGCCGGAGTGACTATCTATGGATTCAAACCTAACGCCTTCGGGAAAGATAATACCAACGAAGAGATAAGCTATGGGATGAGGGCTGCTCAAGCATTAGGAGCCAGCCATGTGACACTTGAGCATCCGAGCGATGATGCACATACTCAACGTCTCGGAAAACTGGCCAGGAAACATAAAATGTATGTGGCTTACCACGGTCATACTCAGGAAACGCCTACATTCTGGGATACTGCACTGGACCAGTCTAAATACAATGCCATGAATCTGGATCTTGGACATTATGTGGCAGCTGGCAACCCTGACCCTTTGGAATTGATCAATGCCAAACACGACAGGATTATGAGCATGCATGTGAAAGACCGACAAACTCCTGAACATGGACAGGCCAACTTAGCCTGGGGAGAAGGAGATACGCCTATTACTGAAGTCCTTCAAACCATGCGTGATCAGAAGTATAGCTTCCCCGCTACCGTAGAACTGGAGTATGAAATTCCTGAAAGCTCTAATGCAGTTCAAGAAGTGGCCAGGTGCCTGGAGTACTGCAGGAAAGCATTGGTATGATACTGAAAATTGTTTAGAAAAATACCACTTAGTTTACCACAACTAGCATACAGGATCTTTCATAAGTAAAAATGATTTATTCTATTTTGGGAGAATAATGAATGAAATCCGGCAAAGCCATTCTTACAAAAGGGTGGCTTTGTTATCATTACAGCCTTTTGAAAATACCTGCTTTTGCAATCCACTTGATCTCATTGGTTCCATTTGTATTGCATCAGATTCACAGATGGTTCAAAAATACGATCAATATGCTAAATGTATGCCCCTCATCCAATCTGTCGTTTGTGGGATGGTTTGAGTCGTTCAAAGAATATTTTACCTGCTATTCAATGATTGTAATAATTTATCGATAATTATTTCACAAAATCATCAAATTACCACAAAGCAATGAATTTACTTCGTTTAGAACTCCCCCCACGTTTTCAGGATTATGGTCTGCTCATTTTACGTCTGGCTTTTGGTTTTTCAATGATCTATGGCCATGGCTTTGGCAAGCTTACCCGCTTATTTGGTACTGAAGAAATCAGATTTGCTGATCCCTTTGGGATAGGACCGGCGGCTTCCCTGGCTTTGGCAGTCTTTGCCGAAGTCCTCTGTTCTTTGCTCCTTATGCTGGGCCTTTTTACCCGGGCGGCGCTGATTCCTCTGATCATTACCATGGCGACAGCTTACTTTAGCGCTCATTTTGATGATGCATATGGACAGCAGGAAAAAGTAATTCTTTTTGGCTTCGCATTTATTGCCTTGTTCTTCACCGGCCCCGGCCGCTTTTCTCTGGATGCACAACTACAGAAGAATAAACCCTATATTGGTAAGCAGTTGGACCCTACAACCCATTAAACACTAGCCCCATGAAAAAACTCAGCAAAGAAGATGTCAGTCAGGAAGTCTTTAACCTGTATGATGACTATGCACACAACCGCATCAATCGCAGGCAGTTTTTGGATAAGCTATCTACCTATGCAGTAGGTGGCATAACGGTAGCCTCATTACTCAGCTTTATCATGCCCGACTACCTCAACAAAATTCAGGTCAGACAAGATGACCCCAGGCTGGACGCTGAGTATATCACCTACAACTCACCCCGGGGAGGAGGAGAGATTAAGGGCTTGCTGGCCAGGCCAGCGAATATGTCAGGCCAGCTGTCCAGCATGGAAATGCCTGGTATCGTGGTAGTGCACGAAAACCGCGGCTTGAACCCTCACATTGAAGATGTATGCCGGAGAACTGCATTAGCGGGCTTTATCGCCTTGGCGCCTGATGCGCTTTCGCCCCTTGGAGGTTATCCGGGTACGGATGATGAAGGCCGGGAAATGCAGCGCAAGAGAGAGCGTGACGAGATGCTTGAAGACTTTATCGCCGCATATGGAGTGCTTAAGGAACATGAAGACTGCACCGGCAAAGTCGGCGTGGTTGGCTTTTGTTTCGGAGGTTGGATTTCAAATATGATGGCTGTAAAAATACCGGGTCTGGATGCGGCAGTTCCCTTCTACGGCGGGCAGCCTTCCGCCGAAATGGTTCCTGATATCCAGGCACCATTACTATTACACTATGCTGGCCTGGATAAACGGGTAAATGAAGGCTGGCCGGATTATGAGGCTGCATTGAAAGAAAATGACAAAGCATACCAGGCCTATATATATCCTGAAGTCAATCACGGGTTTCATAATGATACTACGCCTCGCTACGATCAGGCCGCAGCTGAACTCGCCTGGGACCGAACCATTGAATTTTTTAAAAAGCACCTTAGCTAGTTAATTTTTCTGTAACTAAGAGGTATAACATCAGCAATCTGCTTTCGTTGAGATCATGATTCAAACTTAAGGAATAACGTACTACTCAGGTTTACTCAATTCCTGCAAATGGATAACCTAATACAACAAGCAAATATGAACAGGGAAAACCTACTTTTACTGACTTTATTAGCCCTTGGGTTCCTGCCTTATATGTCTTTGGCAAGCGGCCTGAAGGATGAAAACACTTTTCCAACTGAAATAGGAGAATATACTGCCATCATAGAAGGCTACGACTGGGGACCGGCCGTCAATAAAGTTGTGCTGCATTTAGATGAAACAGTTACTTCAGCTGACTATCAGGCCTATTCGGTTTTTGTAGAGAGACATACTGATTGCGTAGATCTGCCGGCAGATCAGGCCTCCGGAGACAGGAGCGTAGTGTATGCCTATGTTTCAGACGCTGATGGGAATGTAGTCCCTGAAGGTGAGCATATAACATTGGTGCTTGAAGTAGCACCTAATTTACCACTAGGCTCTCCTATCCAATATTCCCGCAACGAAAAGTGCAGCGGTAACAATTGGATAGATTATCAAATGACCATTACAGATATTTCTTCTAAGCAAACATGGAATACTGAAGTGAATCGCATCATGCCGCTCCTTGACCGCTTCAATTTGAGTGGTAAATTCACACATGATGACGTTAGCCTGACTTATGCCTCCTATGCGCCTGTATCAGGCAGTGGAAAATCACCTTTACTCATTTGGTTACATGGGGGAGGAGAAGGCGGTACGGACCCGTCCATTCCACTCATTGCCAACCGTGCGGCCAACTACGCTTCTGATGAGATACAGACATTGTTTGACGGAGCATATGTGTTGGTTCCTCAGACTCCTACACGCTGGATGGACGATGGTCGGGGAGGGTCAACCCGCGGACAGCAAAACGATATGTATAACGAGGCTTTGATGGCACTTATTGAAGACTTTGTTGCCCAAAACCCCAACATAGATATGGACCGTATTTACCTGGGAGGCTGTTCTAATGGTGGATATATGACATTGAAACTTCTTTTGCTACATCCGGATTATTTCGCCGCTGCCTTTCCCAGTGCACTAGCTTATCACGCACAGTATGTAACAGATGAACAACTGGAAAGTATTAAAAATATACCAATCTGGTTTGTTCACTCACAAGATGATTCTACTACTGTTGCCAAAAACACGGTGATTCCGGTTTACGAGCGTTTGAAAGCTGTCGGAGCAGAGAATGTATATCTTTCACTTTATGATCATGTGGTAGATATCACTGGCTTCTTTGGCGGTGAGGATTTTCATTATCCAGGTCACTGGTCCTGGATCTATTGCCATGCCAACGAATGCAGGAGAGACGCGGATGGTTCGCTGGTAGAGATCAATGGGAGACCTGCAAGCATTATGGAATGGCTGGCAGCACAGCGCAGGTAGTAGTATCCTCCTGTTGTAGGAGTTTGCAGAGCATTTTACGCTGGTAAACGGATACATTTGCCAGTATAGTTGTGCTTTCATTCCATCCGATTTTTCGTTACCTTAAGTTGTGATAATTTACGATATCTTTCATACTATGCCAGCCTATACACTCAAGATCAATGGACAGACTCAATCGGTGGAGACTGACTCACAAACGCCCTTATTATGGGTGATACGTGAGCATCTGGGATTGATGGGAACAAAGTTCGGGTGCGGTATTTCTCAATGCGGTGCCTGTACCATTCATGTAGACGGACATGCCATGAAAGCCTGTGGCCTACCGATATCTGCAATGGCCAATGGTCAGGAAATTACGACCATTGAAGGTTTGTCTAAAGTAAGTACGCATCCTTTACAACAGGCCTGGATAGAAGCTCAGGTCCCTCAATGTGGTTACTGCCAGTCCGGTCAGATCATGCAGGCTGCTACGCTACTGAACACCAACCCTAAACCCAGCAGGGAGGAAATACTCCAGCACATGCGGGGAAACCTTTGTCGTTGCGGAACCTATATGCGCATTGTGAAAGCAATCCAATTGGCTGCTGAAGCAATTCAGGGCAAGACCTCAATAAATGAAGAATAGCTTACAGTCTCTTTTTTATTTTTATTCATGCGCTATGAAAACGCCTACTCCTTCTGATACGCAAACAACCAACATTTCCCGTCGCAAGTTCTTAGCTGCCGCAGGGGGCATTACGATTGGTATCACTGCCTATGGCTTCACTTCCAGACTCACTACAGGTATTACCAATACTGAGAAAAAGTCAAAAGCCAGCGAGCTTACCGCCTGGGTGCGTATAGAAGCCAACGGACAGATTGTCATTTATAATCCTGCTGCTGAAATGGGGCAGGGCTCTATGACCGCTTTGCCAGTCATCGTTGCGGAAGAAATGGATGCGGACTGGTCAAAAGTCAGCATAGAAAATGCTCCTGTGGAGCCTGATATCTACGGACTGGAAAGGTGGAATGGCAATAAGATCATGCTGACCGTCGGCAGTTGGTCGGTGATGGGCTACTTTGACAGCTTACGACAGGCTGGTGCCCAGGCCCGTTATCTTTTGCTCAATAGCGTGGCTGAACATTGGAATGTGCCAATTGCTGAACTGACTACTGAGCCAGGAAGGGTAGTGCATAAGAAGAGTAGCCGTAAAATTGGTTACGGAGAAGTTACATCTTTTCTAAAAGTACCAGAGTCAATTCCGGAGATTCCCAGAGAGCAGCTTAAGCGTCCTGATCAGTTTCGTCTGATTGGCACTGTAATGCCCCGCTATGATATTCCCGCTAAAGTAGATGGTACAGCGGTTTTCGCGATGGATGTACTGTTGCCGGAGATGTTGTATGGAGTGATAGAAAGAGGTAACATTCATGGCGCTACCCCTATGCTGCGAAGTGAAGAAAGAATCCGTTCAATGGAAGGAGTAGTAGATGTGGTGACGCTTGACTATGGAGTGGGCATTATTGCTAAAACATTGGAGCAGGCGCTTAATGCCAAGAAAAGATTGAGAATAGATTGGAGTGAAGATACCAAAGCCCGTGGACATAGCAGCCAGGAAGATTTTGTAAAGTACGAAAAAATAGCCGCCGACAGTGAGGCAGGAGAAGTTTTGGACGATAAAGGTAACTTTAATCAGGCATTGACTTCTGCCACCAAAACCTATACTGCCGATTATTTCAATGACTACGTGTACCACGCCCAGATGGAGCCTCTGAACGCTATTGCCTCAGTATCTCCTGAAGGTGATACTGCTGAAATCTGGGCAGGCACCCAGGCAGCGGGATCGGTTGCCGAAACAGTGGCCAAGGAATTGAACACTGACCCTTCTAAAGTTAAGCTACATCAGCACTTTTTGGGGGGAGGCCTGGGAAGACGCTCTAAGCATGATTACATTCTGGAGGCGGTACGTTTGTCCAGAGCAGTCTCCAAACCGGTAAAACTCATCTGGACGCGTGAGGACGACCTCCGCTATGGGATGTTCCGCCCTATGTCTTTACAGAGGATGCAAGCCAGCATTGACGCTTCCGGCAAATTCAGTGGTCTGTCGCATTGTGTAGTGGGTGATGGCGGCGGACTGTTGACCAGCGGAGCAAAAAATGAATTTTATGCCATTCCTAACCAACGACTGGAATTGCGCGCAGTAGACAATGGCGTCCGGCTGAAGCATTGGCGATCAGTAGGGCATGGGCCGAACAAATTCGCCATTGAATCCTTCATTGATGAGGTAGCAGCAGGTCAGGGCGTTGATCCCTATGTGTTTCGCAAGGAACTTATGAAGGATTCTCCGAGGGCGCTGCAAACGCTGGAGAAAGCGGCGGCAATGGCACAATGGAGCACACCACCTCAGGAAGGCCGTGCCAGAGGAATCGCTTTTGGCGAAAGAAGTGGCTCCCTTTGTACCGGCATATGTGAAATCTCACTGGACCGGGAAAAAGGTAAGATCAAAATCCACCATTTCTGGTCAGCGGTAGATGCCGGTATCGTGGTGCAAACAGACAATGTTGTAGCCCAAATGGAAGGGGGTATTCTCATGGGAATGAGCAGTGTATTGGAAGAAAGTATCAGCATCAAAAATGGAGAGGTACAACAAAATAACTTTAATGACTATCCTATCCTGCGTATTACTGATATCCCGGAAAGCATTGAGATCGCTATCATACCTTCAGAGGAGCCCCCTCAGGGAGTAGGAGAGGCGAGCCTACCAGTGGTAGCGGGTGCTATCGCCAATGCGTTTGCAGCACTTACAGGCAAGCGCCTGCGGCATTTACCATTTACACCTGAAAGAGTGCTGGAGGTTTTGCATAGCTAGGAAGGCGACTGGAAATAAGCAATTGGCTGACCCATCAGCACTTATTCCTAGTGAGTAAGCGGACTGAACATATGTAGCCTGATGGGAATAACGCATCATTTGCCTGCAGAAAAGCACGGTAGGGAAAGTAATTTGCTCCTTAGTATGGGTTAAACGTCTCCTATACACCAACTCACCTACAATAAAAGTCATGCCCATGCAGCACGTGCAGCTACTTCCTAATATATATACCCCAACCTTCTCACACCCAAATAATATTTTTATTATTAAAATTTTGGTAAATATTAATGAAGACAAAAAGAGTATACTATATTAATGACTTAAAAAATTTAGCCCGGAAATAAGGCTAATATTTTCAAATTACTAATTAGTGACTTAATCAGCTTCTAATGTTGCGAAAGGATGAAAAGCTATTGACCCATCAGTTAAAGCAAGGAAACGAGTCAGCATTTGAACAAATTTACCATCTTTATAAACGTCCTCTCTTCAGTTTCGCGCTCCGCTTCATCAAGGATAAAGAACTGGCAGAAGATGCTTTGCAGGAAGTTTTTATCAAATTATGGAATAACAGCCACGGTTTAGATGAAAAGCTATCCGTTAAAGTATTTTTGTTTACTTGCTTAAAAAAAACCATCTTTTGAATGTAATCAGAAGTGAGCAAAAACGTGTCAAATATGCAGCTTTAGCATCAAGTGAGAAATCCGAAATCACTAACCGAACCGAAGAAGAAGTATCATATCAAGAGTGTAAAAAAATAGTAGACAAAGGAATAAATAGCCTTTCCGACCATAAGAAAAAAATCTACCGCTTAAAAGTCATAGAAGGTTATTCCAACCAGGAAATCGCTGATAAGCTGGGGATTTCTGAGCATACTGTACGTTCTCAGGTTTCTCAATCCAGTAAATACATGCGGGAATTTCTAAACAAAGTCATCACCATAATTGCCGCGCTAAGCTACTTCATCTGAAATAATTTCATTTTTTTTCTTATCCCAGTAATCGAAACGTCTGGCAGCGGTGTACTTACTATAAATAACCTACAAGTATGCATCAACTGCTGGTCAAATATCTGGAAAACAAATGTACTGCTCATGAGCTAACGCAGGTGCTGACCTATCTGCAAACTGAGGGGGGGCAGCGACATCTGGGGGAGCTCATGGACAACGAAATCAATGATGATGACATCCATGCAGTGGAAGATGCTGACTACGAAAAGGTATATGATCGTATCAGAAACAACATAAAGCAGGAGGCTTTTCAAAGCAAGTCAGCTACCATCTTACCCTACAAAAAGTGGTTGAGCATAGCAGCTACTATTTCCGGGCTTATACTACTGGCTACTGTCGGCTTGCTCTTTTTGTATCCTAATGAGACTGTTTATGAGACAGCTTATGGCGAAACAAAATCAATTACGCTTCCTGACGGCTCCTCAGTCACACTAAATGCAAACTCAAGCTTGCTTGTAAAAAATGATTTTTCTGACCAAAGAGAAGTGTGGCTGGATGGTGAGGCTTTCTTTGAAGTGGAGAAAACTAAAGGTCAATCTGATAATGCATATGTAAAATTTATTGTGCACACGGACAGACTAGATGTAGAGGTCATCGGGACTTCATTCAACGTACAGGACTGGAAAGAAAAAACCCAGGTAGTACTCGCAAGTGGAAAGGTAAAACTCAAGGCAAACGGAAATGAAGTGCTAACCATGGCACCGGGTGAGCTGGCAGAGGTTTTGGCGGATGACTCTTCTATTCAGAAAAAAATTGTCAATCCTGAGGTCTATTCTTCCTGGACAGAAAACCAGCTGCTATGTAATGATACACCTTTCAAAGATTTAGCCAAAGTTATTCAGCGGAGGTTTGGTAAGGAAGTGGTTTTTCAGGATAGTACGCTACAAACTTTAGAAGTCAGCGGAACACTGCCATTGCACGATCTGGCGCTGCTTACAGAAATACTTCAAGAGTCTTTATTCATTAAAATACAGGCAAACGATGACACGCTATTCGTAAGTAAAGCAGAAAAATGACCTGCCCAATGACCCTGCGACTAAACTAGGCAATGAGCAGGTAGAGTTTCAAACCCTAATCTAAAACTAATCATTATGAGGAAATCTTTATTAATGAAAGGCAAAATACTAGCAGTATTTATGTGCTTTATCAGCTTCGGCGCATATAGCCAACATTTTGCAAACAACCGGAATGTAGGGGCTATTAACTTTTTGTCCCAGGATGACAAGCGTACCACTCTTAAGTCTTTGTTATTGACATATGAACAGCAGTACGGCGTGAGTATTGTTTTCAATAGCAGAGAAATAGGTGATCAGAAAGTAATATTACCAGACCATCAGCAAGAAAATCTTGAGTCAACACTTAAAGAAATATTAAATCCATTGGGATTAAAATATAAAAAGATTGATAAAAGTATATATGTGATTCAGGCTAATCAGTCAAAAAAAGAAGGGCTTCAAAAGGTAGACGTAACCAATGCTTTTGCTTTTCATCCCACAAATCGAGTTGTCAACCATGCTTTTAGTACCCCAAGCTCATCAAAAGTTTTAGTCCTTGAGCAAACGATTAGTGGGCAGGTGACAGATGGTGAATCAGGTGAACCTTTGCCAGGCGTAAATATTCTTGCTAAAGGAACAAATACGGGAACGGTAAGTGATGCCAACGGTGACTATAGGCTTACCGTAAGTGATGCCGTAAACATTTTAGTATTTTCATCTATCGGCTATACGCCTGAAGAAGTTGAGATCAATGGACGTACAAGCATTAATCTGGAACTCATGCCCGACATCAAGGCACTATCCGAAGTGGTTGTGGTTGGGTATGGTACACAGGAAAAATCCAAGCTGGTGGGTTCTGTTTCACAGGTCAGCAGTCAGGCCATCAACGACCGGCCCGTTCCTCAATTAAGGCAGGCCCTTACCGGACAAATGCCCGGCGTTACTATTACCCAAACTTCAGGTCAGCCGGGAAACCAGGGCGGAAATATACAGATCCGCGGTGTCAGTTCAGTAAACTCATCTAATGCTCCCCTGATCCTGGTGGATGGGATTCCGACCTCATCCTTCAACGATATTGACCCCAATGTGGTGGAAAATATTTCAGTGCTCAAGGATGCTTCCTCTGCTGCTATTTATGGAGCGAGAGCCGCCAACGGCGTAATACTGGTGACAACAAAAACAGCTAAGTCCGATCAGTTGCGGGTTACCTATAATGGATATGCCGGTATACAGGTGCCCACCGAATATCCAGAATATGTCAACTCCTGGGAGTATGCTGAATTGCTTAATGAGTCTAATGCCAACGATGATCTTCCTCCGGCTTACTCTAGCGATGAGATAGCGCTATTCCGAAATGGGAGCGATCCCGATAATTACCCTAACAGTGACTTTATCAATAGGGTGCTGAAGAAGCAGGCAGCCCAGACTGGCCATAATGTCACCATTTCTAATGGTATGGGTTCGTCAAATTATCTGCTTTCTCTGGGCTACCTGTACCAGAATGGTATCATCGATGAGAATAACTATAATCGTTATAATGTACGGCTCAACGTAGTTTCTTCCATAACCGATAAGCTCAAGCTTACCTCACGGCTGGCAGGGGTACAGGTTTACGACGAGCAGCCTTCCGGACCGGCTACTTTAGGAAATGCATCCAGTATGCTGGGCATCATCGGACAGGCGGTGCGCTATCCGGCGATTTATCCTATTCGTCTATCCAATGGAGATTGGGGAGGAGGGTTTGAGCAAAGCGGTACTCCCGCTTCTTTCCTGGCCAGCGACAGCTACTATGAGCAGAAAAGCACTGACCTTTTTCTCAACATGCAACTGGACTGGGATATCCTGCCTGATTTAAAGTTTTCGCTCATCGGTGGATATACCTACTTTAACAACCAATGGGAGCGCTTCTCTGCCTCACAACAGATCTCGCCCACCAATATTCTGAAACCTGCTACACTCAATACAAATTCGGCAGGACGTTATTATCGTACACTGCAGCAGCTTCTGACCTATAATAAAATTCTGGGAGATCATGAAGTTACCTTGCTGGTGGGACATACCTACGAAACTGAACTCTTTGAAGAAAGCTCCGCCTTCCGTCAGGGTTTTCCCAACAATGATATTACCGTACTGGACGTAGGTTCCGCCGAAGGTATGCAAAACAGCGGACGCGCCGAAGAGTGGGCACTGGATTCTTACCTGGCCCGTTTGCGCTACAGCTTTCAGAACAAATATCTGGTAGAAGGGGTGGTAAGGCATGATGGTTCCTCCCGCTTTCCGCCTTCCAAAAAATACGCAACTTTTCCTTCGGTAGCCTTGGGGTGGAGGATATCCGAAGAAAGCTTTATGGAAAGTTCTTCAAACTGGCTGGATGAACTTAAACTGAAAGCTTCATGGGGAAGGTTAGGAAATCAGACTGTAAATACTAATAGCGGAGGTGTATATCCGTATCAAAATATCTTACAGACCGGGTATAACTACCCTTTTGGAAACACTATCAATACAGGGGTAGCGCGCGTAAACATTACAGATAGTAACTTAACCTGGGAAACGACTGAGTCTATTGATATCGGTCTGGAAAGTAGCTTTCTTGAAAATTCGGTAAACTTTAGTGTCACTTATTTTGACCGTGAAACGTTTGACATCCTGCTTTCTCCGGGCAGTAGTGTATCCAACACGCTGGGTTTTGGAGTAGGAGTTCAGAACTCTGGACGCTTAGAAAATAAAGGGTTTGAGTTTACGCTAGGTCATCAGGGAAGTTCAGGAGAATTCACTTACAACATCTCTTCCAACTTTACAATTTTAGATAACCAGATGCTGGATTTGGGTGTGGGTAATATTGAACAGCCCAATGGCCTGATCGGTAATGGCAGTGATCTTTTTATAGGAGAGCCACTTGAGCTGTACTACGGCCTAGTAGCCGA
Source organism: Catalinimonas alkaloidigena (assembly GCF_029504655.1). NCBI lineage: Bacteria > Pseudomonadati > Bacteroidota > Cytophagia > Cytophagales > Catalimonadaceae > Catalinimonas > Catalinimonas alkaloidigena. The sequence goes on along the minus strand of NZ_JAQFIL010000001.1, from coordinate 3,803,689 downwards.
CGGGCTTTTTGTTGACCAGCAGGATATCAATAACTATGCAGATCAAAGCTCAGTCAATACCACCCCCAAGCCGGGAGATATTCGTTACAAAGATATCAACGGGCCTGATGGTGTACCCGATGGACAGGTAGATGTTACCTACGATCGTGCAGTATTAGGAAGCCGTATTCCCAAATATAATTATGGAATTAATCTGGCAGGTGGATACAAAGGTTTTAACCTGAGTGTCCTCTTGCAGGGAGTAGCTGAAGTAAATGGTCGCCTGGATAATGCGGCTGGTTATGCGTTTTTTAACCAGGGCAGCATACAGCGCTGGCAGGCAGAAGAGCGGTGGAGACCTGACAACCCCAGCCGTGATGCTGAGTACCCGCGTCTGGAGACCATCCCTAATGGAGGGACTGCAAATTCATTACTTTCTTCTTACTGGGTGCTGGACGCTTCATACCTGAAGGTGAGAAATGTACAGTTGACTTACAACTTACCTACTACAATGCTTGAGAAGTTCAAGCTGCAGGCGTTTCAAATTCGCCTCAGCGGTGAAAACCTGCTGTCTTTGAACAACTACAGAGAGGGCTGGGATCCTGAACTTAATACTTCTCTAAATTACTATCCTATTCTGAGAAATTATACCCTGGGTATCAAAGCAACCTTTTAAACGACATTCTGATGATACATATCGCAAATCTCACATTCAAAAGAATTTTACCCGGACTGATGGCAGGAATGATGCTGTTTTCCTGCGCGGATGAGCTGGACCTCCAGCCTCTGGACTCTTTCTCTAACGAAACCTTCTGGACCAGTGAGTCTAATGCATTACTGGCGCTTACCGGAGTTTATCGCGGTAACATTCAGCAAAATAATAATCCCGAATTTCGTGTAAACGACTGGTGGTCATACTACGGATTGCTATTTCTGGATATGGCCACTGACAATGCTTATGACCGGCGTGGGGATAATGCTCCCTTCAGCCGCTTGAGTAATGGGCAGATGAATTCTAATAATGTCAATCTGCTGGCTCAGTACTGGGAAAGAAGCTATCAGAAAATTGCCCGAAGTAATTATTTCCTGGAGAATGTTGACAAAACCCCTGCTGCCGCTGAGGTCATTGAGCGCATGAAAGCGGAAGCCCGTTTTATGCGAGCAGTACAGTATTTTTATATGTCACAGTATTACGGTTCTGTACCCTTGGTTACGAGTACCTTAAGTATAGATGAAGCCAATACACTGACAAAAACTCCCAAAAGCGAGATTGTTGCCTATGTCATTGATGAATTCTCCTCTCTCGTGGATGCACTGCCCCAGGCCTCAGAAATGCCAGCCAATGAGTTTGGGAGGGCTACTAAACAGGTTGCACTTGCTTTTTTAGCACGAATGCAACTAGCGGAGCAACAGTTTAGTGATGCAGCCGCAACTTATGAGCGCATCATCAACTTCGGTGATCATAGCATTGACCCGGATTATGAAAGTTTGTTTAATGGTACCAATGAGACAAGTCCTGAAATTATTTTTTCTACCATTTACCTTTCTGATCTGGCGGGGAATGGACTTTTGCAACATGGATTCCCGGCAGTACGGGGAGGGTGGCATATATTTAACCCTTTAGGGAGCCTGGTAGAATCTTATGAATTCATTGACGGAACGCCTTTTTCTTATGAAAATCCACTTTATAATCCTGAGGATGTACGAGAAAACCGTGACCCTCGTCTTGGCTATACAGTACTTGTGAATAATCAGGAGTTTGGAGAGGCGATGTACATCACACATCCTGATTCTGTAAATTCAATAGACCAGCTCACCACCACACGCCAGGCAACCCGTACCGGCTTCGGTATGAAAAAGTTTATGCTGGAAAGCTTTTCGGGTGATTTGGGTAATTCAGGAATTGACTTGCCGATCATTCGTTATGCTGAGATCTTATTAGGCTATCTGGAAGCCAAACTGGAAGCAGGAGACCCCATAGATCAGGCTTTGCTAGATGCTACCATCAATCAGGTGAGAGGGAGAGCCAGTGTCAATATGCCGCCGGTGACCGAAACAGATCCTGATGCACTGAGAACTATCCTAAGGAGAGAGCGCAGAAATGAGTTTGCCTTTGAAGGTATTCGCTACTGGGATCTGATCCGCTGGAGAACTGCTCATGAAGTGCTGCAGGGTAATTTTTATGGGGCTTCTTTTCCCAATGCTGTAAACTTACGACAGGATGGGGATGAGGTAGATCCATACAGCCGTTGGTTTGTTACCAAAAAGAATTTCAGAGAAGATGTTGATTATCAATGGCCAATTCCGCAGGGAGAAATCAATATAAATCCTAATTTGGCAGATTAATGTTCAATTGGAGTCTGTGATGAATTTACGGACTCCAATAAGTTTTAAACGCTAACAACTTATATGAAGCTACTGACACGATTATTCGTTTTCTTTCTCAGCATTCTATTTTGGAATTGTGCCACTGATCCTGATACAAGTTCAGGTACAGAAACAACGTCCCAGCCTCCCAACATTGTAGTGATTTATATGGATGATCTGGGCTATGGTGATGTGAGTGCCTACGGTGCTACTGAGCTGTCAACTCCCAATATGGACAAGATCATCAATGGTGGAGTACAATTTACCCAGGGCTATGCGTCTTCTGCCACCTGTACTCCCAGCCGCTATGCTTTACTCACCGGAGTATATCCCTGGAGAAATAAAGACGCGAAAATTCTTCCGGGCACAGCGCCACTGGTCATAGATACCGCGCAACTTACGATTCCCAGGATGCTGAAAAATGAAGGTTATCAAACAGCTATCGTTGGGAAATGGCATCTTGGCCTGGGCGCAGGTAATGTGAACTGGAATGAGCATGTATCACCCGGTCCTAATGAAGTGGGTTTTGGCTATAGTTACATACTTGCGGCCACGCAGGATAGGGTGCCGACAGTATACATAGAGAATGGAGATGTAGTTGGACTTGATCCTGATGATCCTATACAGGTGAGCTATCAGGAGAATTTTGAAGGTGAGCCCACCGGAAAAGATAATCCAGAGCTGCTGAGCATGAAATGGCATCACGGGCATAATAACAGCATCGTGAATGGTATTCCCCGGATTGGGTTTATGAAAGGAGGGGAAGCCGCAAAATGGAGTGATATAGATATGGCGGATCATTTTCTGTCAAAAGCACAGGAATATGTAAAGGAGCATAAAGATGGGCCTTTCTTCTTATATTATGCCCTTCAGCAACCGCATGTGCCTCGTACTCCTCATTCCCGTTTTGTCGGTAGCTCAGGCATGGGGCCCAGAGGAGATGCTATCGTGGAAGCTGACTGGTGCATAGGGGAGTTTTTGAAAACGCTGGAAGAAGAAGGATTGATGGAAAATACATTAATTGTTTTTTCCAGTGATAACGGACCGGTACTTAACGATGGCTACTATGATGATGCTGTAGAAAAGCTAGGGGACCATACACCAGCGGGTCCTCTGAGAGGAGGCAAGTACAGCCTTTTTGAGGCAGGAACCCGGGTGCCTTTCGCGACTTACTGGCAGGGAAAAATTGAACCCAAAGAATCTGATGCGCTGGTTTGTCAGTTAGATTTGCTCTCTTCTTTGGCAGCACTGGTTGGCAGCGACCAACAGGCAAGAGATAGTGAGAATTTACTGGATGTATTTATGGGTGAGCGTGAGGAAGGAAGAAATCAGTTAGTCTTAGAAGCAACTTCTCGCACCGCATTCAGGCAGGGGGATTGGGTCATGATTCCTCCTTATCAGGGGCCGGCTGTGAATCAGATGGTGGATATAGAACTGGGCAATGATGATGAATATCAGCTATACAATCTAGCGGAAGATCTGAGTCAGCAAAATAATCTGGCTGAGGCCAATCCGGAAAAGCTTAAAGAAATGGTTCAGGCTTTCCAGCAAGTTCGAGGTGATGCCGCTGAAGGCGTAGAAGATTTAGAGCTTAAATAAAGTAACCACCCAATGCATTGGCGCTGTAATATTTTATTGTTCACTTCCTGAAACTAAGATATTGCAGTGCCCTGTAAAGACTAGACTTATAGCAGTTTACTGCAAAATGAGCGTAGTATGGTTATAAGGTATATTGATCCAGTAAAAACCATCAGCATCGCAGAAGGCAATAGTATTAATTCCTTTGACAACACAATGATAATGATATTGGCTTCAGGAAAAGTATCTCCAATGCCGCCATCGGTAAGTTTGCCTTGAATAGTTTGGGCCTGTCAGTAAGAACTCACTGAAAAGAATAAGCGAAGGAAGATACAGACAAGCAAGCATAGCCTCCTTACTTTTTTTTTGTGGGGGGAAGGTCATAAAAATTTGTTTAAGGTTGATAGGTATCAATAGTGGCACAAATATCAATGTGGCCAGCCACTATGAATACTTACCTAATGTCATGCTTTTTTTTAGCATAAAAAAGGTTGAGCAAAATTAAATGTTTTCTTGACCCTTGCTTCTAATATTGTATTAATTTAGTATTAAATTCAGATTAAGTTAATTTTAAACCTCTTACGTGTTTACTATTAGTCAACATGATGAAAGATGAATATTCCGTTCATGCAATCAACTTGCTGGGTCGTTTACTATTAGTGTGATTTAACTTTATCTTTTTTCATCACAACTGCTTGGGTTAACTGATGATCAGCTGATGTTATTTTTTTGAAATGTAATGTCGGTATCATCATGATCAAATCACATATTAAGTAGCTAAGCCTATGACAAGGGACATCATTGATATCAACGACTTTACGATCTTGGTAGAAGAAGCCAGCACTGATTGTCCTACGGTCGATACTTGCATTTTTGATGAGCCGGTCATTGCTGTGGCTTTTTACGGTTCAGGCAATGTAGAACTGACTGTCAGATATGCTGAAGCCCATAAAATATTCCAGCATACCAATGGCCTGGCACTTTCTTTTTATGCAGATCAGGCGGTAGAATTTGTACATCATGTATTTGCCGACCGGCCACTGCAGTGCATCGTGATTGCCACAGCTACGCGTAACCTCCAAAAATTGCCTAATCATGAAGGAGAGCTTTTTGACGAGTTGTTACATCAGCTGGTCTATCCCCGGGATCACTATGTTGAGGGGCCAGGCTTTTTCATGACTCCGGAAATGCAGGCGATCGTTGATCAGGTGTTTCGTGTGCAGTACAGCGGGAAGGCTAAAATGATGTTTTTTAGAAGCCAGATGACTTCTTTGCTGGCTCATTTTTTTGGCCAGCTCTCCATGATGAGTGAGTCCAGCATTCCTGTTGCGGAAAGGAACAAACTGCAGATGGCCAGAGAGATTCTTGCTGATAATCTTGAAACACCTCCCTCTCTTGCTGAGCTATCCCGGCAGATTGGACTCAATACTTTTAAGCTTAAGAAAAATTTTAAAGCGGTATTTGGGGTGCCGGTGTTTAAATATCTACAGCAGGAGCGTTTGGATAAAGCATACGAGCTTATCCGAAATCAAAATATGGGAATACAGGAGGCGGCCTGGCAGGTAGGCTACGACAGCCTGAGTTCTTTTTCTAATGCTTTCGCCAAGAAATTTGGCTTTCGGCCCAGTCAGATCAAACGATAATCCATTGCGAAAATCCTTTATGAACAAATCCTGCTCCTTTTCGGACAAATCATTCAGATAGGTATGCCATAGCTTTGTCTCATTGCCAATTCAAAAAGAGACAGTTATGGAAATTTCAATCAAATCATTCACACTTTTGACAGCAGTACTGCTGACCGGACTCTCCGCAGGCTTGTTTTATGCCTGGTCAGTGTCAGTAATCCCCGGGACCCGTAAAGTTTCGGACATGGTTTATCTGGAGACCATGCAGTCCATCAACCGGGCGATTCTGAATCCTGCATTCTTCCTGATATTCTTCGGAAGTCTGCTCTTGCTGGTCACCAGCACGGTTCAGCAGTATCAGTCAGGACAAAGCTTCTGGCTGATGCTGGCGGCAGCATTCACTTACCTCATTGGCACCTTTGGCGTGACGGCCTTCGGGAATGTTCCGCTGAACAATGGGCTGGATGCCTTACAGTTGCATGACCTTAGCCCTGAGCAAATACTCAGCAGCCGCATCCGCTATGAGGGGCATTGGAATCGGCTTCATATGATCAGAACTGTGTTTGCGGTGCTTTCCTTCCTTCTTTCTCTTCTGGCATTATTCTCATTTTCCAAAAGTATTTAATCATTTCAAAACTTATAAATATTAGTACCATGTCAAATAACATTTTAGTCATCGGTGGAACCGGCAAAACCGGTCGTAAAGTAGTTCAACTTCTGGTAGCGCTTCAGCAAAATGTTCGCATTGGATCTCGTAAAGCAAGCCCTGTCTTTGATTGGCAGGATCCCTCCGGCTGGGCAAAAGCATTGGAAGGTATAGAGAAGATGTATGTTACCTTTCAGCCCGACCTGGCTGTGCCTGGTGCACTGGATGCCATTGAAGCATTGACCCATCAAGCCAGAAAGAGCGGTGTGAAAAAAATAGTTTTACTGTCTGGCAAAGGTGAGAAAGAAGCAGAACTTTGCGAACAGTTGGTGATGCATTCTGGCATAGATTATACCATCGTCCGAGCCAGCTGGTTTAATCAGAACTTCAGCGAAAGCTTCTTCCTTGATCCTATTCTGGCGGGACATGTCGCCCTGCCTAAGGCGGAAGCCAAGGTGCCTTATGTAGATACTGATGACATAGCTGAGGTAGTCGTAGAAGCCTTGCTCAATGCTAATCACAATGGAAAAATATACGAACTTACTGGTCCACGCCTGCTGACCTTTCCTGAAGTAGTCAGCGAAATTTCTAAGGCATCAGGAAGAGAGATTACTTTCACCCCAATCTCCATGCAGGCTTATACTTCTATGCTAAAAGAAGCAGGCTTACCCGAAGATTATGTGTGGCTCATCAATTACCTGTTTACCGAAGTATTAGATGCGGCAGGCAACAAGCAAATCTCGGGAGATATCGAAAAAGTGCTGGGCAGAAAGCCTAAGGATTTTACGGAATACGCTGGAGAAACAGCAGCTACCGGTGTCTGGAATGCACGTGTGGAAACCCTAGGCTAAGCTTTTTCTACGACTCAATTACAAATCTTCATCGCTCATAGTCTGCTGCTCAAACTTGGGGTACACTATGGGCGATGATGAACCATCCTCTAAAACAAAAATACGAAAGCCATGAATATCAAAAGATTAGTTGTGTCGGCAGCGATTAGCTGGGTATTAGGAGTAAGCGCCTACGCAGCTTCATTCATGCTGAACATCCTGGATGACGCGGAATTGCAGGCCAATTTAGTACTTATGCTTGCTCTGCTTCCAAGCGTGATCATTGCTATCCGTTTTTACTTCAACAAAGCAAATCCTGTCAATGGGTTTGTCCTGGGCCTAAGCATGTTTGGCATTGCTATGCTTTTAGATGCGTTGATCACAGTGCCTGTTTTCATCATCCCGATGGGAGGTAGTTACCTTACTTTTTTCAGCGACCCGGGTTTCTGGATGATTGCGCTGGAATACATCCTGGTAGTAGTACTCTATACAAATTGGCGACAGCGGATGGCTGTACAGTGAAGTAGCTGCAAATGTCAAGCCCGAAGAAGTGGTTCCAGGAAGGGAAGCTTTTTCAGAAACTGCGTTGGCAGGTATAATGCCCCTGCTGCGGAAAATTCTCTTGAGCCAATTTATTTTACACTAAGTGTGATATTTCTCAAAGTCAAACGAATAATAGGGCACATGCTTAACAGACAAGCATAAAAATCACTCACAGAAAACCTAAATAACAACAAGATGAAAGCTTTGAGCATAATAGAAGTCAGCAAAAAGTATGAATCCAAAATGGATGAGATGTGCATTCAGCACCTTAGCTTATCAAAAGAAGTGAAACTGGATAAGGCTAAATCTACCTTAAGAGGCCTGCTGTTTTTGCCATTAAGCTCATTGGTATATTATACATTCGCAGCTTCCTATGGCCTTTATTTCCTGGTCTCACAATGGGAAGTGTGGTATTTTGCTTTTTCAGGCGCTGTCGTAACTTTCTTTTCAGTCTTTTTTACAATCGTATCTGTCAGGCAATTGAAACAAATACTTGCTTTAGATTACAATGAGCCAATACAAAAGCTTGAAGAAAATATTTCTCAGCTAAAGTCTTCTTCTATAGACTATTTAAGAGTAGCGGCATACCTGCTTCCTTTTGGTCCATTTGTAGGAGTCTTTCTATTTAAAGTCTTTTTCAATTTTGATTTGACAGCAATCGTGAGCTTAGACTTTCTCACTTCCTTCGGCTTGATTACCATTCTACTGGAAGTAATTTCATTATTTTTTTTGAAAGCCTTTAAGGCGAAAAAGATTAATAATCAGTGGGTTAATGCTTTACTGCAAGGAAGTGGAAGTCAGGTAGATGAGGCACTTGCTTTCGTACAAGAAGGAAAAGAAGTGGCGGCTACCAGCGCTCGCCATCCATCATTAAACCACTAAAATATCCTTTTGATGAGGTGAGGTATTAATTTTTCTAAGTATTTTAATGGGATCATTGGCCAATGCTAAATACCGAAGATGGTACACAGGCTGAAGTAATCGTATTGCTGTACGCTTTGGTATTTGCTTTTACCCAGCAAAATGACAGAAAATTCTATTGCCGTACTCCCTTTAGAAAACCTCAGCTCCGATCCTGAAAATGAATACTTTTGTGATGGGATGAATGAAGAGATCATCAATGTGCTCAGCAAAATTAAAGGACTTAAAGTCACGGCCCGTACTTCTTCATTTGCATTTAAAGGGTTGAAGGAAGATGTACGAATCATAGGGAATAAACTGAGAGTAGCTTCTGTGATTGAAGGGGGCATCCGAAAATTAGGAAAGCGGGTACACATCGCTATTCAACTGATCCGAACCGACAATGGATTTCATATCTGGTCGGATACCATTGATCGTGAGTTATCGGATATTTTCCTGCTACAGGATGAAATCAGCCTATTGGTAGCGGATAAAATCAGGGAAAGCTTTGGTCACTTTGAGATAGGTGATCATCTGGTGACTAACAAAACTAACAATACTGAAGCTTACCAGATGGTCCTTAAGGGAAGTTATTATTTTAAGCGGAAAGACCTGCAGGACATCAAAAAGGCGCTTCTCTATTTTCAGGAAGCAGTGCGTTTAGATCCAGAATTCGCTGAAGCGCATGTATACATGGGCGAAACCTATCTGCATTACGCGGGCTTTAACCTTATTTCAACTGACGAAAACCAATGTTAAAAGTTAGGTATATATGAGTTCATCTGCTACAGCCCCACTATCTGCTTATCAACGCGTGGTATTAGTGGGCTTAGGTGGGTTATTACTGGAGTTTTTGGCGGTGTAGTTGCTTCCATTGCGTATGCTATCATTGCTGATTTGTTCAAAGCTGATCAGAGAGGTAGGGCAATGGGACTGTTACAAATAGCGTTTGCAGTCAGCCTAGTGGGTGGGTTACCACTGACACTCTACCTTTCCTCTAAATTCAACTGGCAGGGGGCCTACGCCTTCATTTTTTTGATCGGGTTTGGGTTTATTTTATGGATGGGAGTATCTCTTAAACCCCTGAGGATTCACCTTTACCATCCTGTAAAAAAGTCATCTTGGCAACACCTATCTGAAACCCTGCTGAATAAGCGGCATGCATTCTTTTTTTTTCAATAATACTTCTATCGTTTTTGCCGATGTGCTCTTTATGACATTCTTCGCTGCCTACTGCACCAATAATTTAGGTATTGCTGAAGATGAACTACCAATTCTCTACGGAATAAGTGGGTTGACAAGCCTGCTTTGCGGGCCGTTACTAGGCCAACTGGCTGATCGTATTGGACAGCTAGCTGTCTTTTCAGGTGGTACATTTGTGGCCATCAGCATGGTACACGTATACATCTATGTACAGCAGATGGTGTTATGGCCATTGATGATCATCCACAGCCTTTTATTTGTGGGTATTACTGCCCGCATGGTAAGTTCTGCTGCGATGGCTACATGAGTGCCATCCTACCCATCAGAGGGGAGCTTTTATGTCAATAGATGCTTCTGTCCAACAACTTGCTGCCGGGATAGCCGCTTTGCTGGCAGGATGGCTAATCTTTGAAACAGTAGACGGTCGTTTACAGCACTTTGATCATATTGGTTGGCTGGTTAGTATTTTTATGTTGATTTCAACGGTATTGATGTGGTACATCCATATATCAATCAGGCAAGTTGCGAGTTCTGCCTACAGTAAGTTTAAATAAGTACTGATTTTCATTTTTTTTCTTTAATAAGTCCGGAATAATTTTTCCGAACGATTGCCCATAAGTCTTCAGCTACATTTGTTTAACATCAAATGAAAAACTTGTAAGTAATGAAAAATCAACATAATATGTATACGCCAGATCATAACATTATGACGAATCCAGATGAGGACCGTGCAGTAAAAGTAATCGTAGCCGGGGCTACTGGTTACCTGGGAAGGCATATACTGATGGAGTTACAAAAACGGAAGCTTGCATTTAAGGCAATTACCAGAAATGAAAATAAGCTGCGGGAGATAGCGCTTGAGGATACACAAATAGTGAAAGCAGAAGTCACCCGTGCAATAAGCTTAAAAGAGAAACTCACAGGTGCAAGTGTACTGATCTCAGCTGTCGGTATCACACGGCAGAAAGATGGACTGACATATATGGATGTAGACTACCGGGCCAACCTTAACTTATTGGAAGAAGCCAAAAGGGCAGGTATCAGGAAGTTTATTTACATTTCTGCCATTCATGGAGAGCAAATGAGACATCTGAAAATAATGGCTGCCAAAGAAAAATTTGTTGATGCCCTCAAAGCCTCAGGCCTGGAATATACCATCATTCGCCCCAATGGATTTTTTTCTGATATGAAAGACTTCCTGGATATGGCAAAAAGGGGAAGAATATACCTTTTTGGCAAGGGCAACTTTAAGCTTAATCCAATCCATGGAGCTGATCTGGCTGAAGTAATCATAGATGCCATTGACCAGGCTAAGCAGGAAATAGTGGTAGGAGGTCCTGATATCTTCAGCCAGAACGAAATCGCCGAAATGGCGCTAAGTGCGTATAGAAAGCCTGTCAATATCGTTCATCTGCCAGACTGGATCAGGAAAGTAAGTATCAGGCTGGTTAGAATTTTTGCTTCACAGGTGACCTATGGTCCGATAGAGTTTTTTTTGACCATGATGGGGCAGGATAATATCGCACCGAGATATGGCCTGCATCGTTTAAAGCCATTTTTCATGAATGAAGTGGATACCATCCAGAAGTAGGCATTTCATTATGCTAAAAGTGCAAATAAGCTCTATGCAGAAAGCGGAGAGATAACTGCCTATGAATTGCTTTCGAATAATTTAAACTCTCACTGAGTCTGTGTCAGAGCCTGGGAAAGGCCTGCCCGGATGAAAGTATTTTTAATGTCATGCTTAACCTTAATCAAATAATATAATGAAAAAGTTGATCCTTATCTTAATCTGTCTGCTGCCCATGTTCAGCATAAGTGCTCAAAATCAACAGCCCATCAGAAAAGGCTTTAGTATCGGTGCTTCGGTTGGTTTAGGTGTACTTCACTTTACGCAAGGTGGGGGTGATGCCAATACGGGAGCGGACCTCTCATTACCCAATCTTAAATTAGGTTGGATGATAAATGAAAAAATAGGCGTATTTCTGAATGCTCCAGGTCAAATTTATAGGGAGAAAGGGCGTGACCGGAGTTTTGAAGGCTTGATTCCTGCTGTCCAATATTGGCCAGCGAATGCGTGGTGGATCAGTGGAGGGGCGGGGCTGGGAATGGATTTTCCAGCTTTTTACGATGTAGAAAACATAGAAGATAAAGCCTTTAACTTTGGCAAAGGTGTGCTGTTGAGTGCTGGATATGAAGTAATACAGGGGAAGAAGTGGGCCATGGATGTACAGGCAGGACTGTTCATGAGTAGTGTACACCTGGACGAAGGCCAACGCGATGGCGCAAGCTTTACCCTCGCACTGGGTTTCAACTTCTATTAACAGATACCGGAGAGCTTTGCCTTTCGCAAATACGGAGCTCTCCTGCTCAATCAATAGAAGTCATGTTTAACAAGCTAACAGGACTTTGCGCCAGAGCACTTCGCAGATGAAAACCTGCTCTGCCCAATTCAATTCGGGAATCTCTGAAAATTATGACATTCTCTTATTATCCAAAGTCCAAGCATTCAAATCTTGAGGCTGATATTTTTTCCTTATAGAACTTCAAACAAAAAAATTATGAAATTTATAGTTGCAGTAGCTTTATGCTTACTGTCGGCACTGACTAGTTTTGCTCAGACCGAAAAGTTCACCATTAGTGGATACCTCAAAGATACGAGCAACGGTGAAGCTCTGATTGGGGCCACTGTTTTTGTCAACGCGTTATCCGGCGGCACCACTTCCAATGTATATGGATTTTATTCCATTACATTACCCCCGGGGAAATACCAGCTCAATTATAGCTATGTAGGCTATACGGATGCTCAGAAAGCTATAGACCTCAGCGGTGATATCCGGCTTGACCTTGAACTTGCCACCGCAGCTCAGGAGCTGGAAACAGTGGTCATCACCAGCAGGGCAATTGACAGGAATGTGTCCAGCATTGAAATGAGTACGCTGGAAATGGATATGGCGTCTATTGAAAAGCTTCCCGCCTTTGCCGGCGAGGTAGATGTGCTCAAGAGTATACAATTGCTACCCGGTGTCAGCACAGTGGGTGAAGGTACTGCAGGCTTCAATGTGCGAGGGGGCAGTGTAGGGCAAAACCTGGTGCTCCTTGATGAGGCTCCGGTCTACCAATCATCTCACCTCTTTGGTTTCTTCTCGGTTTTCAATCCTGATGCTGTAAAAGATGTTAAACTGTACAAAGGGGGTATACCTTCCACTTATGGTGGACGTTTGTCATCCATCCTTGACATCCGGATGAAAGAAGGGAATAACAAAGACTACGAAGTAGCAGGGGGTATTGGCACTGTCTTCAGTCGCCTGGCAGTGGAGGGACCTATCAAAAAAGACAAGTCATCATTTATTATCGCAGGAAGGAGGTCATACGCTGATGTACTTGCCCGGCCATTTACCGACTTTCTGTCTAATGGTGCCGGATTGTATTTCTACGACCTTACGGCCAAGACTAATTTCAACATCAACGAGAAAAACAGGCTTTACGTATCAGCTTACCTGGGCAGGGATGTCTTTGACTTTGATGCGTCACAGGGATTTAACTGGGGCAACCGTACCGCTACTGTCCGCTGGAACCATCTGTATGGCAACAAGCTATTTGCCAACTACACCGCTTTCTACAGCAAATATGACTATGGATTTACATTTGGTAGCAGTGAGCAGGATAAGTTTGACTGGGCGGCACAAATAAGCACGTGGAATTTTAAGCCGGAGTATAACTGGTTTCTCAACGTTAGGCATGAGCTTACTTTCGGAGGAGAGTTGATCCTGTATAACTTTGAGCCTGCCAATGCTTCCACAGTGAACAGCGGTGTAGTAACCAACATCAGCCTGGATAAGCGCAAATCAGCGGAGTTGGCCTTATACATCAGCAACGATCATAAAATCAATGATAAGCTTTTTGCCCAGTATGGTATGCGGTACAGCCGATTCCACTACATAGGGGGGCGGTCATTTGATTATGGCGATACCATTCCGGGTATAGAGAAGCCTTTGCTGGCAGTCAATGCGCATGATAAATGGGAAAGTATACAAACTTATCACAATCTGGAGCCCAGACTTTCAATTCGCTATCAGCTCGCCAAATCTAGCGCTATCAAGGCCAGCTACAACCGTATGAGCCAGTATATCCACCAGGTTTCTAACACCACTGCCTCTATCCCGATTGACATCTGGCAACCGTCTGACAACAACATCAAACCACAAATAGGCAACCAGCTGGCTTTGGGCTATTTCAAGAATTTTCAAGGCAATGCCTATGAAGCCTCAGCTGAAGCTTATTACAAATGGAATAAAAACCAGCTGGACTACATTGACGGCGCTGAGCTTTTCATTAACGAATTCATCGCTTCTCAGCTGCTGTCCGGTGAAGGCAGAGCGTATGGGTTGGAGCTGTATGTCAAGAAAAATACCGGAAGGCTGACCGGCTGGCTGAGTTATACGCTGGGCAAATCCGAGCTAAAAGTAGATGGGATTAACTTTGGGTCAAATCGCCTGCATCGTGAAGGTAATTGGTATCCTACCCGTTTTGACCAGCGGCACAATCTGAAAATCGCAGCTTTTTATGAACTGAACGAGAGAGTATCTTTGTCAGCGAACTTTAGCTTTCTTTCAGGGACTCCCACTACCTTCCCGACAGACAGATTCATTTCTCAGGGCTATGTAATACCTTACATCAGTGGAAATGAGAGGAACAACTTCAGAATTCCCAACTATCATCGCCTGGATGCTTCCTTGACCATCAAAAATGTATGGAGGGGCAAAAAGGAACGCAAGGGCAGCGATAATCTGGTATTCTCAATCTATAACCTCTATGCCCGGCAGAACCCTTTCAGTATTTACTTTTCACAGGCTAATGAAAGACAAGTGGGTGATAACCCTGCGATTACCTCTGCCAAGCAGTTGTCACTCATAGGCACGCTGGTACCAGCAGTCACCTACAATTTCAAATTTTAATACCGTTAACATGAAAAAGCTTTTATATATTCTCTTTATTCTGCTGGCATTTGCGTGCGAAACAGAGATTTCACCAGTGCTCAATGATGCTGAAGAAATCATGGTCATAGATGCCTGGCTCAATCAAAAAATGGAGAAGCAGGAAATCAGGATTACTCGTTCGCAAGCCTATTTTGACAATGCACAGCCTGCTACGATCACAGGTCTGGAGGTGAATGTGGAAGATCTCAACACGGGTGAGGTCTTCAACTTTCAGGAAGGAGAAAACGCTTATTTCTGGGATCCGGTGGACAAACCCTTTGGAGAGATAGAACACACCTATAGATTGACTGTTTATACACATGATAATATTTTTGAAGCCGTGGCCAGGTTAGGCAGAGTGCCTGAGGTAGATTCTATAGTATTCCACTATAACCAAAAGGACTTCAACATAGCTGAGTCCTACTACTCAGCTGAATTTATAGCACGCGATCCTGTGGGAGTGGGTGATGCCTACTGGATCAAAGCCTGGAAGAATGGGAGCTATCTGGGCAGACCCTCCGAGATTAATATCGCTTTTGATGCCGGACTCTCGCCCGGTCAGCCCGTAGATGGGCAGGTTTTTCATCAGGTGGTTCGTCGTGACTTTGTCAATCCATTAGAAGAAAGGTCTGACAAAGCGAATTACTATCATCCTCCATACACAATTGGTGACTCACTCTTTGTGGAAATCCATTCTATTTCTCCGGCGGCATTTGATTATCTGAGTGCTGTAATCCTTCAAACCAACCGGCCGGGAGGTTTCTCGGAATTGTTCGCGACACCCCTTACTAACGTACCGACTAATATCAAAAGTACGGTAAGGATGGATACGGAAGAAAAGTCTACGGTCAATGTAGCAGGTTTCTTCAATGTATCGGCGGTAAGCTCGGGAGGAGGTAAAATAAGCCAGGAGATTGCTCAAAAAGCAAAAGTCCTGGCTGGAGAATAAGTTAGGAGTGTGTCTGGGACAATGGAAAAACTCCGTTCTTCAACACCTCATCTGAGCTTATACACGATGAACACTGGCTTTTTTAAGGGTTGTTTTGTTGCTAAAGATCAAATACAGTAAGCCACACAATATCCAGGCGGGTAAAGTCACAAAGGATAAAAATATGTCAAACCATACGGAAAGAAGGTAAAACCCAACTGCCGATATCGCCCAGGAGGCAAAGACAGCATTGTTAAACTTGTTATGTTCTCCATTCCAACCGATACCCAATCTTTTTCCAAAGAAATGATCAAAGACAATGATCGCTCCCATGGGGGCAAGTATAAATCCATACAATGCGACAAAGTCTAAAAGTTTCATCGCAAAAGCTGGGAATAATCCTGCGATGGTGGCCAGTCCACCGGCCATGATGGTGACCCAGAAGGTAGTGGTTTTGGGTAGGACTGACTGAAATGCCAATCCCGCACGGTAAATTGTGGGGTTGGCAGTAGTCCATCCGGCTAATACTACAGCGACGATACCAAAAAAACCAATGGCATTATAGGCCAGGGGGCCGGGGGCTACGGGAGGGGCTACCCCATTGTCCAGCATTCCCTGTGCCTCAGGTGATTTTAAATAAACCACATAGAGCAAGGCTGCGGCAATCCAGGCCATATAATGACCTACATACATTCCCGCTGCGGTAGTCCAGCCGTAGGTCGCAGATTTAGCATACCTTAAAACAGAGAGGTCAGACATACCAATATGCATGGCTGCATTGGCAAACCAAGACCATAAGACTACATGCCAGAAGGTATATTTAATCTGACCGGGAAATGGTTCAGAACCCTCTCCCCAGATGGCCCAGAAGTCAGCCAAAGAGTTAACGTTGAGCTGCCCTAGCGCTACAATTCCGGCAACTAAAAAGGCCAGGACAATAAAGGGGGCCATCCAGTTGGCAGCTTTTGAAACGGTATCGTATCCTTTGGCAGCAATAATGGAAATTACAGTACCTACCAAGAGTACGACCACTACCCAGGTAACACTATTGGGCATGGTATCGGTAAGCTTAGGCATCTGCATATCAAAGGGGACTCCTACCGCGGTGGCAGAGACGGTCACCATGGCACCGGCAAGGAAACAGAACAAAATACCGTTGGCTAAATTGTAAACAGTAACCAGTTTTTTACCACAGATTTGCTCCAGTTGATAATAAAGCGTTAGCCGGTGTTTTACCGCTATCTCAGCAGTAAGCAGCCTCCATGATAATACAGCTAAAAAATTACCTATCAACAAGCCGATAATAAGGTCAAAAGCACTTACGCCAGCGGTGAGAAACAATGGACCTATGACGAACTCTGTACCTGCGGCATGTTCACCGGCATACATGCCGAGAAAACTTTTCCAACTTTTTAGTTTTGAGGTGGGTACAGGTTCTCTTTCAAATTCATTTTGAGGTTCAGGCGTATTTTCTGTCATATTAGTAGTATGGTGTTTGGCAGTTTGTATTAGTGAGTTTGTAGTTTAATTCAGGGGGCAAAGTTGATTGCTGTAGTAGTTTTAAAGTATTCAAACATGAGGTACCAAGATCGATTTAAAAATGGAACCAATCAAAATTAAACATAGAGGTTAAAATAGTGAAATAGCATACTATGCTGAGGTTTCTTTTAGTTCGCACATCTATCAAATTCTAAGTTGTTAATTTTTGAGAATTTTCTAAAGAAAATTGTGGTATAATAATCTTCTACACTGAATTACTTATGCACTTATCCGTTGAATTCGGGAAATTATAGGGGTAGCCCTAAAATAAAAGCAGCACCTTTCTGAAATACATTTACAAAATCATAATTTTACTGCTCATGATATTTTACATCAAGACTAAACGATGACTATTAGCATTAGTAAATTCGGAAATAGCATATTAGCCTTCTTACTTTTTATATTAGCTTTCCCATCTTACGGACAACATGATTATTATTTCGCCCAGGGGGAGCGGTTTGATGCCGAAATCCCAAGTCCGGAAGACTATCTCGGCTATCCTATTGGTGACCGGCATACCCGATATGATCTGGCCATCGCGTATTTAAAAGAACTTGCGCGTTTATCAGAGCGTGTGACTTTTCAAACGATAGGACAGACCAATGAGCTACGCCCACTGGCAGTAGTCACCATCACTTCGCCACAAAACCATGCAAGCCTGGAGGAAATAAGACAGCAACACCTGCAGCTTACTGACCCAGGCCAGCCATTGCCGGAGCTTGAAGAGCAGCCGATATTTATTCACCTCGCATACAATGTGCACGGAAACGAGGCATCAGGACTTGAAACTTCATTGCTTACTGCCTATTACTACGCGGCCTGCGAAGATGAAAATGTACTTTATTATCTGGATGAATCGGTCATCTTTATTGATCCTGCTCAAAATCCTGACGGACGTGACCGCTTTGCGAATTGGGTCAATATGCATAGGGGGAATCCGCCGGTCGCAGACCCTCAGGACAGAGAACATAATGAGGTATGGCCGGGTGGTAGAGGTAATCATTACTGGTTTGACCTAAACCGGGACTGGCTGCCAGCAGCGCATGTAGAGAGTAGAGCCAGGCTTGATTTTTATCATCAATGGCTGCCTAATGTGGTCATAGATTTTCATGAAATGGGTACCAATTCAACCTATTATTTTGAACCCAGCCCTCCACTGGGTTCTGAAAACCCATTGGTGCCCCGCCGCCAGTACGAAGAGCTGAATGTACTGCTTGCTCAGTACCAGGCACAAGCGCTTGACAGTTTGGGTTCACTTTATTTTACCAAAGAAATATTTGATAACTTCTATCCCGGCTACGGCTCTACATACCCTGATTTCCAGGGAGGAGTGGGCGCAACTTTTGAACAGGCTAGCTCACGCGGAAATCGTCAGGAGAGCAGCACGGGCATCCTCACCTTTCCTTTTACAGTGAGAAATCATTTGGTAACCGGCCTGGCAACAGTAAGAGGGGCTGTAGAAAACAAACAAACCCTGCTGGAATACCAGAGGGAGTTTTATAGCTCAGCACTTTCAGAAGCCAGAAAAAATCCGGTAAATGCCTACGTATACGGGGAGCAGGATGATATAAATCGTCTGAACAGGTTTACAGAACTACTCTTGAGACACAAAATCAAAGTGTATGCGCTTGAAGAAGAGCTTAGCCTGAATGGCGAACAGTTTTTGCCGGGCAAAGCTTACATAGTGCCCACTGAGCAGGTACAATATAGATTGGTGGAGTCGGTATTTGAACGCAGAACCGAATTTGTTGACAGCGTATTCTATGATGCTTCTGCCTGGACCTTAGCATTATCCTACGGAATTCCTCATGCTGAATTCCGTACCGGCAAGCTACCTCTTGGCAATCAGTTAGAAAGTGTGCCTGAAATCAATTTACCTGAGCCGCAAAAAAGTGATTATGCTTATCTGATGGATTGGACTGATTATGCTGCACCGGCGGCTTTGCAGTATCTCCTGCAACATGATGTGCTGGCACAAGTGGCTATGAAACCATTTAGTGCGCAAATGAATGATGGTAACAGACAGTTTCACCGGGGAACTATCTCAGTCCCATTGCAGGCACAGCAAATATCCAAAGATTCAGTCTATACACTGATCCGGACAGCTTCAGAACAGTTTGAAATTCCATTCTATGCTACTGCTACCGGCTTTAGCGCCGATGGGGTAGACCTGGGCAGCAACAACTTGCAGACCGTAAAAATGCCCAAAGTGCTGATTTTGACCGGCGAAGGTGTTCAATCCACTGAAGTGGGTGAAGTATGGTTTTTATTAGATCAGGTTGGGCTGCCCATTACCAAAGTTGAAATCAGTAATTTGCCTTCCATCGCACTGCATGAATATTCAACCATAGTAATGGTCAATGGAAACTATAATAAAATAGCTAAAACGCAGTCAGAAAAGCTAGCAAACTGGATCAATGACGGAGGGACGCTGGTCACTTTTAAGGGCGCGGCAGAGTGGGCTATTACTCAGGAACTTGCAGATGCTGAACTTCTCAAAGATACCGCGGATGTACCTAAGCAACGTTTTAACTATGAAGATGCCAGGGAGCGAGAAGGGGCAAAAGCCATAAGAGGTTCTATCTATCAGGTGGATCTGGATATCACAAACCCACTGGGTTTTGGTTATACCCGTAGAGATTTAGCAGTCTATAAGAATAGTAATACCCTATTTGCCCTTAGCAAGACTTCCTATCATACAGTAGCGCAATATAGTCCGCAGCCATTGCTGAGCGGCTACATTTCTAATGAAAACCTCAGCAAACTTTCGGGTACCGCTTCTTTACTGCTAAGTACCAAAGGTAAGGGTAGGGTGGTACTATTTGCTGATAACCCAAATTTCCGAGGGATGTGGCTAGGTACCAATAAGTTGTTTTTGAATGCTATATATTTTGGGAATTTGATCAATTAATAAGGAAGGTATTCCAGTATATGTATGACTCAGTATCCCCTTAGCTCAGTTCAAACGAAAAGTATTTTTTTCTGATGCTGTCAGTAACTTTTCTTAAAGTTTATGACAGCGAAATCTAGTCGGGAAAAAATACTTAAGGCTTATCAGGCAAATCTTGGTGGAGTCAGATGATTTGTATAGAATCTCTTGAAACTACTTTTACCGGCATTACTGCCTTTTCGGGAAGACAATGCGGACAATTTAATTGGTCAAAAAAAAGCTTTGCAGCTTTTTGTCCCATCTCATAGGGTTGTTGATCTATGGTGGACAGCTGTGGCTCAACTATCGTGGTAACAGGATCATTATTGAATCCCATTACCGATATATCCTGCGGTATTTTTAAATTATGCTCCTTGATAGCTTTTACTGCTGCAATAGCCAGCCTGTCACTCACTGCAAATATGGCATCAGGTCTGGGCTTATGCGCTAAAAGCTTAAACGTATTTTGATATCCACTTACCTCACTGAAATCACAATGAAAAATAAGCGCTGGATCGGGTGAAATCTGGTTTTTTTCCAAGGCCAACCGGTATCCATGAATTCTTTGGTTACTGATATGGATACTTTGAGGACCGGCAAGCACTGCAATTCGCTTACATCCAGCATCTATCAATACCTCAACAGCCTGTTTTCCCGCCTGGACATTATCAATGATCACTTTAGAGGTCTCCAATGCCTCACATTCTCTATTGAAAAATACCAGCGGAATATTTTTTTGCATGATCGCCCTAAAATGATCATAATTTTTGGTCTGTCCGGAAAGCGAAACAATAAGTCCGTCCACTCTGCTTTTTGCCAGGGCTTTGGTACTGGCTACTTCCCTTTCGTAAGATTCTTCCGACTGGCAGATGATAATATGATAACCTTGCTGGATAGCCATTGACTCAATGCCGCTGATGGCTGATGCATAAAAAGGATAGCTGATTTTAGGTACAATAACACCTAAATTTTTGCTTCTTTGGGTTCTCAGGTTTAGTGCCAGAGGGTTTGGCTGAAAATCAAGCTCCTGGGCAAGCTTTAGTACTGCTTCCTTAGTTTTAGGAGCAATTTTAGGATGGTCATGCAGCGCCCTGCTAACCGTTGAAGGTGAGATATTTAACTTCTTAGCGAGTTCCTTAAGCGTTACCTGTTTCATTACATTTTAGCGATACAAAAGCGAATATAACAGCTTTTGTAAGGAATCAAATGGATGCATGTAATGAAAAAAATAAGAAGTGAAAGGATTGGCAACGCCTCAGGTGTTGTGAAAATGTATGCTATTTTTTTGCTTGGAAGACTGATAAACCGCCTCCTGAACCCTCAATGTTTTAAGGTAATCCTTTCCATCAGTTTCAAAAGGTAGATGATGGAGTAAGGCATGAACAAAATGCTGCTGAGTAGCAAAACAACAATCACCGGCAAAGCCATGATGACTGTGCTCATAGACATGTTCTTGCTCTTTCTCTCCCAGACTCTGAATAGTCAAGCGGCCATCCTGATACAAGCGTATACTACCCCCATTTCCTTCTACCAGAAACTCTCCGAAGGTATAGCGCGGATTTTCGTGATTACTTTCGTTGTAGCGGTTGGCATCCCATAGGCCCTGTGCACCCTGGGTAAAGTCAAAAAAGATGATGGCTGCGTCTTCTCCCTTGATTACTGGATTCAGCCGCCTCAGGCTGGCAAATACGCTGCTGATTTCACCCCCCAGATAGCGGAAGGTATCTATGTAATGTACTCCATTTTCATAGACCAGCATCCGGGGCATTGTTCTGAAATAAGGCTGCCGGTCAAGGTAGGCATCTGCTCCCCATCCATCACCCATGCGGGAGCGGAAGTTCAGGCTATGGATTTGATCGCCTATGACTTCAGTGTCTAAAAGCTTTTTGATTTCCCTATGCCAGGGCTGAAAACGGAAATTTTCGTGTACCATAAATCGGACGCCCGCTTCTTCGGCCATGGCGACCAATTGCCGGGCTTCATCAGATGTTGGCGCCAGTGGTTTTTGACAGATCACATGTTTTTTTTCAGAAAAAGCGGTTTTACATATATCAAGGTGGGTGTTTGGAGGGGTGATCACATCTACAAAATCAACCTGTTCGGCAGCCAGCATTTCCCTATAATCCTGATATACTTTGGGAATACCAAATTTCCTGGCAGTAGCTTCTGCCTTTTTTTTGTCATGATCGCAAAGGGCGGTAATGTTGACTTCGGGTATTCGTTGCCAGGCATCATAATGAAACTGGCTGAAATAGCCCGCGCCGATGCATACACCTTTTAGTTTAGTTTTCATTCTTAATATTCTTCTAAGCTTTTATCTGGTTTCATCATTGTCCATAACAAGATCGCCAGTACATTCAGTCCGGCGCCCAAATAGAAAAAAGGCTCAACAGAACCCGTCCAGGACTGAAGATAAGGAAATGCCAATGCAGTAAGAAATGAGCCGATATTGCCCGCCATGTTCATGGTACCCGATACCGCTCCGGCATTTTCTCTTCCAATGTCTACCGTGAAAGACCATGAAGGGCTCAAGGTCATGTCAGCCCCGAAGATCGCAATGCTCAGAAAGGCAATGGCAGTAAAAGGAGTTTCCATGTAAATGCTGAACAGCAAGCCAATCGCTGCCAGTGCGAAGCCGGTCATGGCAGGTATGCGCCGTGACATTTGCCAGCTCCCTTTCCTGTAAATATGATCCACCCACCAGCCGGAAAACCAGTTGCCGAAAGCCCCGAAAACCAGCGGTGCTGAGGAGTAAATCCCTGCTTCCATCGTATCCAGCTGATATTCAGATTTGAGGTGAGGAAAGAGCCAGGTCAGGCAGAAGAAGAAGGTGAAGTTACTACAAAAATACTGTAGCATCGCCAGCCACATATTTTTTGAGCCAAACAGGCTTTGAGCATTCAGCTTCTTTTTGGCTACTTCTTTTTCCTCTTCTTGCCTTTTTCCCGACTGCCGGGCTGACAGTATATAATTTTTTTCATCATCAGATAAGCCCCAATGCTGCGCAGGTTCATCCCTGAACAAAAAGTACCATGCTACTGCCCAGACAACCCCCATGACACCCAGTATCAGAAAGCCGGTTCGCCAACCGAAGGTGAGGATAAGCCAGGCAACAAAAGGAAGCGCAAAGGCGGCACCTAATCTTGAACCGGAAAAATTGATGCCTGTAACCAACCCTCTTTCCTTGAGTGGAATCCAGGAGTAGACTGCCCGGGAAATCCCCGGGAAAGCTCCGGCTTCACCAGCACCAAAGAGAAAGCGGACAATGAGCATAGACACGAAACTCCACACCGCCCCGGTTAGCGCTGTAAATATTGACCAGAAAGATACCACGGCAGTCAGCACGCGACGAGGACCAAGACGGTCAGCGAGAATACCGGCAGGTGTTTGAAAGAGGGCATAGCCTAAGGCAAATACGGATAGGATCCAGCCCATCTGTTTGTCACTAAAGTCAAGCTCCTGCGCAATGGGATCTTTGGCTACCGAAATACACACCCGATCAATATAAAGAAGCAATGCCAGAAGGAATGTTCCTGCTACCATGAAGTGCCTTCCCGGAATCAATGGCTTACCCATTCTCTCTCCTTTCCAGCTTTTTCACCATATCAACAAGAGCTTTCTCATTGCCGACATTGCCGGGAAAAATGATATATCTCATATCGGGGTATTTACATTCACTACCAAGTTTCCACACCGGAATACCAGGCATAAGCTGTCCCAGGACCATCGCCTTTTTTACGTCCAAGGCCTGGGTAGCGATGTCGCTGGATGTAATACCTCCCTTGGCAATCAGGTAGCGAGGTTTAACAGTCAGCTTTTTGACGATTTCAGTCAATGCATTGGACACCTGTTTCCCGATTGATAAGCTTTCTTCCTGATTTTCACCACTGACGAGTTTGCGGCTCGTATAAAGCACCACATCCTGGCTGGACCCCAGGAAGGTATTGATTTGTTCAGCGAACATATCAATGAGCAATGATTTATCGGAGGTTGCGATAATGTCATCCACTGAGAGTTCAACTGCCTGAACCAAGCCACTGCTAAGTAAATACTCCAACTGTGTAGTTGATTTTGGCACATAAGAGCCGACCACCGTAAGTCCACCGCTTTTTTGATTGTCGCTAATTTCTGTAGCTGTAAGCAGGGGTTGTGGCGCCAAGCCCCCCATGGCTGCTACAAAAGAAGCCGCTGTTCTACAGAGAACATCTACCTCGGATTCTATCAGTGCCAAGACAAAATGCTGAAGGTCAAAAGGAGCCAAAGCATTGACAATGCAAGTGCTGGCAGGAGCTAAATTTTTGAGTGCAGTACTGATTTCCTCAGTGCTTTGGGTACGCAGGCTGTTGATTCCAAATGAGTATACATTTTTAGCTTTTACTCTTCCCGCTGTTTTTTCTTCTATCCATTGCTTTAGATCAGCATGCTGATAGCCAAAAGATTTATCTTCGGCAAATGGAGTTTCTGCAGCGGAAACCAAATGATCTCCTTCCTGAACATAATGGATGTCACCAATGGTAAACCGCCCCCCTTCAAAAAAAGCCGGAACAATAATTCTGATAGCTTGCTCCTTCTCTAGTGTATGAAGCAAGGCATCCACTTCATCAGGATAGTGTCCTCTGAGTGTAGAGTCACTACGACTGATAATGACAAAGTTTCTGCCCGTCTGCCGGTAAGCCTCTTTGATGTTATTTCCAATCGTGTTGGCAAGACTTTCGGCTTCTTTTTTAGGTAAGCTTCTGGAATTGGTCAGAACATAAAATAGGGGAGTTTTAAGCGAAAATTCCTTGGCGATTACATCAGCAGACCACTCTGTAAGCACCGGAACATCATATACAGTTTGTGTGCCGGTAGGATCGTCATCCAGCACAACGATCGTTTTATCAGATTTAACCAGTAATTTTCGGATTTCAGGTAAAAGCTGACCGGATGGAGCCGGAGGGTATTGTTGTTGTATTTCGTTTAGTTTCAGGTGCATATCTTTAAGCAGTCACTTAGTCATGTATCAAGCACAGTCTACTCTCAATTTCATTGGCATCATTCTTCAATCACAATTACTCTTGCCGGAGCGCCATCACCATCTTTGATTTTAAGGGGCAATGCAATCAGCTTTACTGTCGAAGCTTTTATTGTTTCCAGATTGACAAGCCCTTCAAGGATGATCACGTCTCCTCCCAAAAGAATTTGGTGGATGCGGGTCACCTCTTCCAGCAGATTGACATCAGCTACGGAAGGAGGTTCTACACCCAGCATGTTAATTTTTTTTTCCACACACCATTTTGCCAGGGCTTCACTGATTCTAGGCAGTTCATCACGGTATTGGGAGGAGCCGATTTTTTGGCTCCATCCACTTTGCAGTAACAGGCTGTCACCCGCTTTTACTTTTTCAGCTATATCACCCAAATCTTCTACGCCTATCAGTTGACGAGGAACTACCTGACCCAAGCGAACTATCCAGGCTGGTCCCATAAAACGGGCCGGATCAATTTGATCAATTCGCTCATCCGTGACACCAAAATGGTAGGGGGCATCCATATGTGTGCCCGCATGAGAGTAAATTTCCAAAGTGCTGGCATTCCAGCCATCTTCATCCAGGCTTCTTGCCGCACTGATATGTACTCCCGGCATATCGTTATGGTAGCGCTGTGTTAAATCAATGATGTTGGGCATCAGGCTGGTACGGATTTTTGTAAATGCTCAATCACTTGCAGCGCAATCTCATCGGTTTTGGCTTTACCTCCCAGGTCAAGGGGGAGGTTTCCCGCCTGTGTCGTAGCTTCTATGCCTTTGACGATATCCTCTGCCGCAGCCTTTTCTCCCAGATGTTGAAGCATCAAAGCGCCCGACCAGATAGCTCCTAGCGGATTGGCAATGTTTTTACCCGCTATATCCGGAGCCGAACCGTGGATAGGTTCAAACATAGAAGGGAATTCCTTCTCAGGATTAATATTGCCACTTGGGCCCAATCCTAAACTACCCATGATGGCTCCACCCAAATCGCTGAGAATATCGCCAATCATATTGGTGGTTACAATCACGTCAAATACTTCAGGCTTAAGCACAAAGCTGGCTGATGCATTATCCACATACATTTTGTTGTATTGAACGTCAGGATATTGCTCAGCTACTTCTTCAATGACGCTGTCCCAGTAGGCAAGACTGTGAATTAAGGTATTGGATTTGGTCACATTGGTAACTTTCTTTCTTCGTTTTTGTGCCAGTTTGAACGAATAGTGAGCGATGCGCTCTATGCCCATCCTGGTGAACACACTGGTGTCAGTGGCTACTCCATAGGGACTATCAGGGTGAATGATTTTTCCGTTCTGTACAAATTCCCCTTCGTTATTTTCTCTTATCACCACAAAGTCAATATCCTTTTCTGACTTATAGCGTAAGGGGCTGGGAATACCCGGCAGTAATTTGACAGGCCGGTAATTTACATACTGCTGAAATGAAGTTCTGACCTTAAAGGTATACAGCATCGCCGGAAGTGTATCATCTACCTCAGGATCTCCCACAGCGCCAAAGTAGATGGCGTCATATTTTTTCAAAGTATCCAGGCCATCTTCCGGCAGGAATTGTCCATGCGCTTTGTAGTATCCTGCTCCCCAGGGAAAGCTATCTGAAGAGAGTGAGAATTTGTGTTTTTCGGCAGCAGCGGTGAGTACTTTCCAGCCTGCTGGTACGATCTCTTTGCCTATGCCATCCCCGGGCACTACTGCTATTTTGTAATTTTTCATCTGTCTTCTTTAGTAAATTATTTATTGTTTCTGAATAAGTATGACCCAGTCTTTTCCCTCGGTGGAAGGAGGATTACCTAAAGCTCTTGTGCCACCGCCTTTCACTTCTTTTATGCTTCCCTGCTGCAACTTACCACCCCGAAAAGGATCATACCATAGCACTGAAAATGTATCACTGTTGTCCTTAAGATTTAAAGAAGTTTTAGGTGTTCCCGGTGGGAGATACACCACATAGGTATCGTCTTTTTTTGCCAAACAATAGGATGCATTGTCAGTAGTGAGTGCATCAGATGGTTCCATCTCCCAGAAAGGTATATGCTCATTGAAAAACTGATAAGCATATCGGTTTTGGTCCCAAAAATCATCACGGCTTCTGAAGTCTTCACATGTCAGGTCTGAGTTAGGGCTATTGTAACCAAAGTACCATTCCACACCATAGCTACCTGCCATTAAAGTTCCCCAAAGTGCATTGGAACGTGCCAGCTCATGTTCCGGATCTTCATCGTCCGGCAGAAGGGCGAATTTTGCATTTCCCGGTTCATCAACCGCCAAGGCCCACTGCCTGCCGCTGGAATCAGATTTTGCTCTCCATTTTAATACCCGCTCGTGCACATCACGAAAATCTTTATCACTTAGCTGTAATGATGCACCGGTCAAAGGAGATTGATCTCCAATCAGGCTGGCGTAACGTTCATCCTGATTAGGAAAAGTATGTATGACCATATGATGACCGTAAGGATCAAGCTGCTCAATATAATTAGCAACTTTGATCACTTCTTCAATGGGCTGGTTATTTTCTTCGCCCAGGTTCCAGTTCATGGCCAGATGATGGCCGAATCGGGCAATCAGTTCACGGTAATACAGTTTGCCTTCTAAACCAAACCGCCCTTCATCCATCAGGTGATCAGTTTCGGTTTCATGGGTTTTGAAGTGGAGAAACATGCCTTTTCGCTCCGCGTAGTCAAGGATACGCTCCCACTGTTCAAGTTTAGAGACATCAAAGCGGGTACGGTTGAAAAGCGTCTCCCAGGCATTCTTATTGGCTTTCTCATTGGCATAGGTCACATATTCAGTTTCCGGCACTTTGAGCAGGTAGGGAAACACATTTCTGTCGTCACCGTCTACATTGAAGGTCAGGAATGAAAATACATTCAGACCTTCTGAGGCCAGATAGTTAATGGCACCCAACAAATTTTTACCTTTCTGTCCCTGCCATAAAAATTCCTGCGCGTCTTCACTAAAATCTTTCTGATGAGGCTGCCAGGTTTTGCACAAATCAAAAACGTCGGTTGTAGCATCAAAATCGCGATAGGCAAATAAGTTTTCTGGTGCGTCTACCCCAACTTTGATAAAGTATTGCCCACTTTCTTCAAACCGGAGGTAAGGCTCACCTACATACTTCAGGCGGCCTTTCGCCCGATTATCTATTCCTGTTTTGTCGGTATCAGCTACGCTGATCTTTCCTTTCATTCCATCCATAAAACCAGCACTTTCACCATCTGATGATCTTTCTGCTACAGCGATGTTTTTACCTTTCTTAAAAGATACACTATAGCTCCATTCTCCCACTTCGTCAGGGGTGAACCTTACCCTCCATTTGTTACCTGAATCACTGCTGCTTTCAGCGGCATTACCATCAGCCGCATAAAATCCAGGTACCGTGTAGCTTTTGCCATCATGAGTGAACGTTACATCAAGGCGGTAATGAAGGAAAGGGTTTTCATCCGCTAATTCACGGGTTTCAGGTCCGTCAAAAGTTAAAGAGATTTTATGCCATTTCTTCAGCGCTCCGCTGATACTTACCTTGTCCTTGTTGTACTTTAGTTCGGTTTGCTCAGGTGCTGGAAAAGCAGGAGGGAGGTTTCCGCTTTTCAGCCTTACCGATGGACCCATATTTTGTTCAGGACGGTAGTTTTTGTCTTTGACCAGCATCCATTTGTCAAACTCAAAACCATCTTCACGCATGCTGAACATGATTTCATGTTCGTCGGCTTGATCAATGTCCAGATAAATTTCCATGGGTACGCCGGTATGTACTTCCTGAGTTCTTTGTTTGTTGTCCCAATACCACTGGTTTTTGACTGTCCACTGCATTCTTTGACCATGTTCAGGCCATTGGCCATCTATACCTACATGCAGCCCATTGTCTTCGGTACCGGTAGAATGAGTGCGCACCCATACATAATATCTGCCAGGCTCATTGATATAAGCTTTGTAATACAATACAGCCATTTTACCCGGTTCATTGACAAAATTTTCATCATGAATCAGTGGATCATCATGGGTAGTGCGGGTATCAGGAAGTATCTCCAGATAAGCGTTGTTGCTGGCCCCTGCAATATGAACTTCGTCAGGGTCGGCATGGCCCGTGGGCTTATGTTCGGTGCTGACAAGGTACCATTGACGAATACCGGTATGTGTTTGTTTATAGAAGTGTTCGGCCTCCGCACTAAGCATGCCATTCACTTCTTCAAAAACCAGCTCTTCCTGCACTAAGGAATGTGCGGATAATAAACTTTGGGCATAAAGAAAAAGTAATAGCAAAGCCGCTTTTTTCTGTAAGAAAATATGTTTGCTCATATAGGTTGCTGCTAGAAATATATATAAGAAAAATTCAATTATTTAATATGCTTCTCAATCTTTTTTTAGCAATGCAGTCTATCTAAAATGAAGCATTACATGACCAAATTAGCACGAATAAGCTTATCTCAAAGGCATCAGGTAACTGCTTTGGTCATTTTTATCAATGCAAAGGTTTGAACTCTCAATATGCAGGCACAAAAAATTGATGTTTTTTTATTTTTCAATCCTTGGACTGATAATACATAGGGTGGTTAAAAAATCACAGAACTGGGCTGATTAAGCTGGGGTATATTTGAATAATACAAAAATAGGGTGTGTAAGAGTTGACATGGTTACTGACTCAGCTTAAGATTTATCAAGTGCTGATCACACTAATTTTGAGCGATACGGAAAACTACGCCTGGGCAGATGAAAGCACCAAGAGTAATATTTAACATTGAACATTTACCAAACACTGAAGGTGAAAACAGGAGGACGAATACTGATCAAAACGGAAATTAGTGAAAGCAATCTGCGTTGAAATCAAGTGAAACGTCAGAAGATTTTTTGTCGGGCAATTCCACCCTTCAATAATACTCCTTCTGCTTTTTCTTTGCCTTTTTCTTTTTTTTCATCCTTTCTAAATTTGGGGTTCTTAACCTGTCTATTACAATTAATGTTAGGATAACAATAAAAAATCCGAGCCAGATGATCAGTATGATTTCAGTGAGTTCCGTTTTGAGTGGCACAGCCCGAGTTTCCATGGCATCAAAAATAAGAATAACCAATAATATTCGTCCAAGGTTGAATACTATTGAAATTACTTAAAAGGGGCAAAAAAAATCGTTTAAATTTTAGGTCTTTACCTTTCTAAATTAATGCAAGTGATGGTTAGCCCATGCTGAGAATCCATAAAAGTTTGATTGGCTACATTATATTGCTTATGCTGATCAACTTCCCTGTAGTCTGAACACCACCCTAATGTATTGGATGCTGTTATTCTGATTATGCTAGCATATGAACTACTGTGGAATGTTTTTGCATAACTTTGTCCATGTAGCCGATGGTCCGCTGATCATCAATAATTACGTGCCGGAAGGATGGAGGATCAGATGCGGACTGTCTTGCCCATGGCCAAATGTTTTTTTCTTGAAGGCCGAATACTGCCAATGGACGACCAATAGCATAAAATCACGATCTGCCAGAAACTGTATGTATAGACATAAATTAAGTATGACGCTCTTTTCAGTTTCATTTAATATAAGCTGATTATAGCTTTCTAAGGTCTGTTGATTTAATAATCTCTTGCTGGGAAGTAAAAAAAAGTGCATATGCATTTGTGCTTTCATGTGCCGATTATGCGTTCTTTTGAATATAATTAATTCAAGTTCCTTCCGGTGAGAAAAAATGATTATAGTATGACAGTGGATTGTATTTGAAAGACTGCTTCAGCAAAATAATCTTTATGCTGGTTGAATCACCTTTGTAGCGTACAGGCAATCTTCAGAATAATACAAAACCCAGGGAAAGAGAAAATGTCTAATACTGATCCTAATCAGGATGAATTTGGTACAGACAAATACACATTGTATTTATTCAAATGCTTACAAAATAGTGTATATTTATGCAGTAAATTTTAAGTAAGTAATAAAATTCAGGCATTAATGGAGCATGGCTTCCGAGTGAATCAGGACGATTTTTTACATGTGAAGAAGCTGAAGGAAGGAGATAAAATTAGCTTTGAATATTTATTTCGTAAATATGAAGCGAAGCTATATTACAAATGCCTGCATTTTACCCGCTCTACATCTGATGCCGAAGAAGTAGTTCAGGAAGTATTTGTTAAAATATGGGAAGGGCGGAATAATCTTGATCCGGACTTATCTTTTTCAGCATACCTCATTCAGATTGCCAAGCATAGTATTTATAAGAAAGCTAATAAAAGAATGCGGGAATTTGCCTATCAAACTTATCACTTGCAGACCAAGACCGGATTTAGTAATGAAACTCAGGAAGAGTTAAATTTTAGATCAACGCAAAAAGTGATTACGCAGATTGTTGAAAACCTACCCTTTATGCAAAGAAAAGTGATCATGCTGAGCAGGTTCCAAGGTTTGAGTAATGATGAAATTGCCGAACGCCTACATCTATCTAAGAGTACAGTTGAAAACCACATACATCTGGCATTAAAAACTATAAAAAAGTATCTGCTAAAGCAGCACCTGTATTGCGCTCTTTATCTGATGGATCTGTTATGATTGAGATTGATCGCTACCCTTTCCTGATTTTTAATTGTCATTGATAATTTTTTAATAATAGTTTTTGTAGTCTGTCAATGTTCTTATCAGAAAGTGTATTTCATTAAAAAGTATGTAAATAATCAACATCCGCTGGGTGCGAAGCAGGGTAAAAGGATATACCTATATATCCAGTAAGAAAGCATATGGTGGACAAAGACTTAATAGATAAATTTTATCAGGGAAAATGCACGGATGCCGAAGCCCTGAAAGTTCTGAGCTGGTTTGAAGATCAGAAGCGGGGGGAAGCCTGTATAGAAGAGTCATGGGATCAAGATACAGAATTAAAACATCGCTCAGAATTAGTTACCAATCAGAGTTTCGCAGCTATTCAAAGGCAAATTGATAAGAAGGAAGTAGAGAAAAAGCAATACTTGTTTACCAGTCAAATATTTAAGGTTGCAGCCATACTGGCTTTGGCTATTACCATTCCCTTCTTACTGATTCGTGAGAGTGAGCTTCCGACCCCTGAATATGTTGCAGTAAAACATTATATCACAAAAGAAAATCCTTTTGGAAGTAAGTCCAAGATTTTTTTACCCGATGGTTCCACGGTGAATCTCAATGCCGGAAGCAGCATTACTTATCCTGAAGGTTTCAATGACTCCATCAGGAAAGTAGCTTTGGTAGGAGAAGCATTTTTTGATGTAGCTGAGCATAAAAGCAAGCCCTTTATAGTATCAGCCGCTGGGGTGGATACGAAAGCTTTGGGTACCTCTTTCAATGTAAAAGCTTACAAAGAAGATGCAGGGGTACAGGTGGTACTGGCCAGTGGTAAAGTAAAGGTATGTAAGCCTAAAGAAAAGGACAGTACCGGGGTATTTCTGAAGCCTGGAGAGGAGGCTTATGTGGAAAAAAATGCGAGTGCAATATTCAAACAGCAGGCTGATTTATACAGCACCCTGGCCTGGAAAGACAACATCATTGTATTTCAGGATGCTCCTGCTCAGCGTATATTCACTACGCTTGAACGTTGGTATGGTGTAGAATTTATCCTGCCTGAAGGCTTCTTTACAAACGCATGGAGCTTTACCGGAGAATTTGAGAATGAAAACCTGGAAAATGTGCTGGAAAGTATCAGCTATGTAAAAGGCTTTCAATTCAGGATCAATCAAAAATCAATTATTATAACAACCTAAACTAGCTTAAATGAAACTCCTGCTAGACAGTACCTAAAAAAAAGCGGGTAGCGCATTAAAAACGCTACCAGCCTATCTCTTAGAACCCTTTGGGCAAAGACAGCTCGACCAAAAGATGTCACTTTGTCCACAAGGTTTCTATTGCCTATGCAAAACCGAAGTTTTACAAAAACACCTTTAAAGTATGAAAATTACGCTACTAAAACTACTATTCATGAGTACGAAGTTCGTGACTTATGGTATGATAATACAACTATTCTGTTTTCAGTTGCTCTTAGCAGCCGAAGGTGATGCTCAAAGTATCAGAAACGTAAAAGATGTAATCATATCAGTAAATTATAATAATACTCCCTTACTTGAAATATTTAATGGCATTGAAGCCAAAACACAATTTAAGTTTGTATATGACAAAGAGGATATTTCTATAGATGAGCAAATTGACTTGAAGCTGAATAATCGCTCGGTGGCCGATGTACTTATGGAAATATCCAGGGTCAGTAAACTGGGATTCAGGCAGGTAAATAATACCATTAACGTTAGAAAATTAAAAAATAAAGAGAATGAAAAACCCATAGAAGTGCTCATTGAAAAAAATGTCAGTGGAAAAGTGACAGATGGAGAGAATGGAGAAGTGTTGCCCGGCGTAAATGTACTGGCCAAAGGGACTTCTACCGGAACCGTAACTGATATTGACGGAAACTATAATTTAACTGTAAGCGATGATGTGAATACGCTGGTGTTTTCTTCCATAGGATATCTTGCCGAAGAAGTAACAATCAATGCGCAAAGTGTAATTGATGTGGCCTTGATGCCTGACATTCAGTCGCTTTCCGAGGTGGTCGTCATAGGGTATGGCACTGTAGAAAAAAGTGATTTAACGGGTGCGGTGTCTTCGCTCAAGTCAGAGGATCTGAACCCTGGCGCCAATGCCTCAGTTGACCAGATGATGCAGGGTAGGGCAGCAGGTGTACAAATCCAGCAAAGTAGTTCGGAGCCAGGTGGTGGCTTATCCATAAGAGTGAGAGGAGCCAGTTCTATCAATGCCAGCAATGAGCCCCTTTATGTCATAGATGGTTTTCCTATTGACAACAGCCCCAATCTATCCTCTTCCGATGGCGGGGCTTCACAGGTCGCGGAAAATCAGAGTCCCAGGAACCCTCTGAACTCCTTGAACCCCAACGATATTGAATCTATTGAAATACTGAAAGATGCTTCGGCTACCGCTATCTATGGTTCCCGTGGAGCCAATGGTGTGATTCTGGTCACTACCAAAAAAGGTAGAAAAGACCGGCTTACTCTTAGCTATAATACCTACGCCGGAATACAAAATGTAGCTAAGGAAATGGATATACTTACCACCGACCAATACATTGGCGTCATTAATGAATTATCAATGGCACGGGGTAATGATCCGGTTTTTACAGAAAGCGATATTGCGGAGATAGGAGCGGGAACCAACTGGCAGGATCAGATCTACCGCTCTGCTCCGATTACCGATCAAAATATATCCCTGAGTGGGGGAAATGAGAACACGACTGTATTCGCCTCGCTTAACTACTTCAGCCAGGATGGGGTAGTGAAGAACTCCGGTATGAAAAGGTATATCGCCAGAGTAAACCTTGAATCTAAGCTTGGGGAAAAAGTCAATGTAGGATTAAACCTGAACACAAGTTTGGTGAGTGATAACAATGCCATAGATGGCCTGAATACCAATGAAAATGCGGGCCCTATTTATACTTCTTTATTGTATGACCCCACCGAACCCATCTACAATGCAGATGGAACCTTTGCCCGCTCAACGAACCTGACGATTAACAATCCGGTGAGCCTGATCAAAGGGGTAAGCAGTGAAAATAAGACCAACCGGACAATTGGTAATTTTTTCGTTTCCTATGACATCATGGAGGGTTTAAACGCCAAGCTGAATGCTGGTGCCGATCGGCAGAATTCTCGAAGAGATATTTATAATTCCCAAGAGACTATACGGGGAGTAGCGGCGGGAGGAATTGCCAACATCAGCGAACTGGAGCGTTCAAACTACCTGATAGAGTACACCATGAACTATAACAAGAGCATTAATGAAAACCATGTGCTTACCATTCTGGGTGGAGTAACTTATCAGACCTTTATCAGCCGACTTTTTACCGCCAACATCAGTGGCTTCCCCACCGATGACCTGGGAACTGATAACCTGGGATTAGGCGATACTAATACCGACAACCTCTCCAGTAATCATGAAGAAAATACGTTATTGTCATATCTGGGAAGGGTCAATTACAACCTCTATGATAAGTTTTTATTCACCGCCTCTGTTCGTGCCGATGGCTCTTCCCGTTTTGGTCAGAATTATAAATACGGCTACTTTCCATCATTCGCTGTGGGCTGGAAACTGTCTGAAGAAAATTTTATTCCGGAAACATTTGAGCAACTCAAACTAAGAGCAAGCTGGGGACAAACCGGTAACCAGGAGATTGGAAACTATGGATCACAATTGACCTTTAGTACCGGGCCTGATGTGGTTTTTGATAATACCATACAGAATAGCGCTGAACCCCAGCGCATTGCCAATCCGGATCTGAAATGGGAAACCACAGAGCAATTTAACGTGGGTATAGATGCCAGCATTCTGGATGGAAGGATCAGCGGTACCTTGGATTACTTTTCCAAAAACACCAAAGACCTGCTCTTTAACCTGCCACTGCCGCGCTCATCTGGCTACCAGTCTATTCTGACCAATGTGGGTGAAGTGGAGAACAAGGGTGTGGAGTTTTTAATCAGCGCCATCAACATTTCCTCACCGGACTTCCGCTGGAGTACTACTGCTAATTTTGCCGCCATCAAGAACAAAGTCCTGGATCTGGGGCGCGTCAACGAAATTGTCACTGGCGATATTCAGGCAGTGGGCAATACCGCGATCATCAAAAAGGGAGAAGCTTTAGCTTCCTATTATGGATACGAAGTCACCGGAATATTTCAGGAAGGTGATGATATTGATAATTCTGCTCAGCCCAATGCACAGCCCGGCTTTCCGATCTTTGCCGATCTGAATGAAGATGGTGCGATTAGCCCGGCCGATCAGACGATTCTGGGTGATCCCTTTCCTGATTTTACCTTTGGGTTCCAGAATTCTTTCAGCTATAAAAACTGGCAACTGGATATGTTCTTCCAGGGACAGCAGGGATCTGAATTACTGAATATCAACGTGATTGAGAGCCTGTATCCAGCCAACTTTAGGAGAAACCGCCTGTCTGAGCAAATGCTGAACCGATGGACGCCGCAAAACACGGACACTCCCTGGCCCTCAGGAACAGACCCTAATTCTTATGGAGGAAGTAAAGTGAATTCACTGGTACTACAGGATGCTTCCTACATCAGGCTGAAAAATGTCCAGTTAAGCTACAATGTGCCGGTAGATAATATAGGTTTCCTGAGTTCATTGCGAGTGTACGCCACAGGTCAGAATCTTCTCACCTGGACTGATTATATCGGTTTTGATCCGGAAGCCAATTCCTTCGGAAGAAGCAATGTACGGGTTGACTACAGCAGCTATCCACTGGCTCGTACCTTTCTCCTCGGATTAAACGCCCGCTTCTGATGTACAACTTTCAAAAAAGACTTATCATGAAATCATACACACTAAAGATTATTTTAACGCTACTGATATTTGGGTTTTCAGCATGCGAAAAACCTTTGGAAGAAGAAATCTTTTCCGAGCTGGAACCATCAACGCTCTTCTCCAGTGAAGAAGGAGTGAATGTGGTACTCAATTCCGCTTATGCGTATGCCCATAGGTCCGGCTTGGTAGGATCATGGTCCCCTTTCT
The DNA here is from genome assembly GCF_029504655.1 of Catalinimonas alkaloidigena. Lineage (NCBI taxonomy): Bacteria > Pseudomonadati > Bacteroidota > Cytophagia > Cytophagales > Catalimonadaceae > Catalinimonas > Catalinimonas alkaloidigena. Next base: position 3,767,085 of record NZ_JAQFIL010000001.1, on the reverse strand, counting down.
ATCTGGGCGGTATGCCCGCCGGTGAAATATGGGGTGCTGGAGGTTCCATTGAAAACCTATGGGTCTCCCTGATTGACTTTACCTGGGATGCCAACCATGCACAGATTCTAACGATGTGGACAGTGTATTATAATGCGATTCGCGATGCCAACATCGTGCTGGATAACCTGGAAAATGAAGCGTTAAGTGAAGAATTCCGGGCATTAAAAGAAGCCGAAGTCCATTTTATCCGGGGCTGGTGTTATGCCGAACTGTATAACTTATTCGGGCCGGTCCCGCTCTATACATCTTCCACGGATGCTCCCTTACAACCCAACGGTTCGGAAGGTGAGATTAGAACTTTTATTGAGCAGGAATTAATGGCTGCGGTCAACAGCCCAAGTTTAGCTGTGTTACCCCAAGCCTTTGGCATGGCTTCCAAAGGGGCAGCGATGGGAATTCTGACCAAACACTATATGAATACCCGTCAGTGGCAGAAAGCCGCTGATTTGGCACAGGACATAATTGAGCTGAATGAATTTGGCCTGGTAAGCAGCAGCTATGCGGATGTGTTCAGTATCAGCAATGAAGGCAATCAGGAACTACTATGGGCACTTCCTAAGCATGGGGCTTCCGGAGCCGCCAGCATGGCGGTAAATGCACTGATGTTTCCCCCGAACTACCCTCTTCCATATCCCAACAACAGTGTGTTCGCAGCACGAACCTACCTCTACGATGAGTTTGTGAATTCCTTTGAGGTAACGGATGAGCGGCGTAATATGATTGATACCGCCTACGTAACTACAGCAGGAGAGCTGGTACAAGGCTTAGGTAATGACCAATCTTTTCCCTTCAAGTTTGAATTTGACCCTAATTCCGTAGGAGCTAGTGCAGGCAATGACATACCTGTGGTACGCTATGCAGATATTTTGTTATCCAGAGCTGAGGCGCTAAACGAAGTCTCAGGACCCTCGCAGGAGGCAATTGACCTGATGAACCAGGTGCGTGATCGTGCAGGTGTGGCTCCATTAACATTGGCAGGCTTTAGCCAGGAATCGCTGAGGGATGCAATTCTGGAAGAACGGGCTAAAGAGTTTTTCTTTGAAGGCAAAAGAAGAGAAGACCTCCTCCGCCATGACCGCTTTATTTCTAATGCAGTGGCCAGAGGAAAGAACGCTCAGCCCCACCATGTTCTTTACCCAATTCCTCAGGTGGAACTGGATGCCAATGAATTGTTAGAGCAAAATAGTCCCAACTACTAATTCAATATCTGATCTTTTATGATACAAGATTATGAATCTGCCTACCCGTGCAAAAAGCTTTGCTTAACCTTCATTATTCTGTTGGTTTTTACTTTTCTGGAAAGTTTTCAACCGCTAACAGCCCGGGAGCGTAAGGAGGATCTTCTTAACTTCATCATCATCTTTGCTGATGATATGGGATATGGTGATTTGGGTGTCTACGGGCATCCAACCATCAAAACTCCCTATCTTGATCAGATGGCGATGGAAGGGCAGAAGTGGACCAACTTTTACGTAGGTGCCAGTGTTTGCACACCTAGCAGGGCGGCTTTGTTGACCGGAAGACTGCCGGTGAGAAACGGGATGACCAGCCCTCCACCTACCCGCGTGTTGTTTCCAAATTCTAAAAATGGTCTGCCGCAATCTGAAATCACGCTGGCGGAACAGCTTAAGAAGGCAGGATATGCTACGGCTGCTGTTGGCAAATGGCACCTGGGACATAAGGAGCAATATCTACCTACCAACAATGGCTTTGATTACTACTACGGTATACCCTACTCCAATGACATGGATGTTAGCATTCCTATGACCTCAGCCAGTGATTACTGGAAATTGTGGAAGAGCCCGGATCGTAAAAAGATAGAAACCTTTAATGTACCTCTGTTAAGAAATACCGAGGTGATTGAGCAACCGGCAGAGCAGCATACCATTACGAAGCGGTATACCGAAGAAGCTGTTAAGTTTATCACTGAAAATAAGAAAGCCCCTTTCTTTCTGTACCTGGCACACAACCTTCCTCACGTACCTCTGTTTGCTTCTGAAGATTTTGAGGGCAAAAGTAAAAGAGGGCTCTATGGCGATGTGATAGAAGAAATAGACTGGAGTGTAGGGGAAGTATTGAAAACGTTGAAAGAAGAAGGTATTGCGGAAAATACTGTGGTAGTTTTCACTTCAGATAATGGTCCCTGGCTGGTAATGGGTGAAGAAGGGGGAAGTGCCGGTTTGCTGCGTAATGGTAAAGGTTCCACCTGGGAAGGGGGCATGAGAGAACCTGGAATATTCTGGTGCCCGGGAAAAATTGTTCCTGGCATTATTACAGACCTGGGCACTACCATGGATCTTTTTACCACCTTCAGCAAATTAGCAGGTGTTGAGATTCCCACCGACCGTGAAATGGATGGCTTAGATTTGTCTGCTGTGCTGTTTGAAAGAAAGCCCAGCCCCAGAGAAACAGTATTTTACTACAGAGGAACAGAAATATATGCTGTCCGCTTAGGAGAGTACAAGGCGCATTTCATTACAGAGGGTGGATATGGTGATGAACCCAAAAAAGCACATGAAACTCCCTTGCTCTACAACGTAGACACAGACCCATCGGAAAAATATGATATCTCGGCTGAGCAGCCTGAAGTCATTGAGAAGATTAAAAAAGTTGTGGATGAACATAATGCCAATCTGGTAAAGGGACCTAACCAGTTAAAAGATAGGGAAGGTACATTGGGAGATAAATAAGCTCTTGACAGACAAGGCTAAAGTACAAGTTAAAGGGACAGCAGCTTGGAAACTGTCCCTGCTTGTGCTTACCTTCATGATCTGTAAACTATCTATTAATACTATAACCTGAAGTAAGCTTGTACCAAAAGAAAAAACTTAGACCGGAGAAAATATTAGGGCGCATTCGGCTTGAAGTGACAGCAATCCTGACAGGGCTATTGCTGCTCACGTACTCAGCTAAATCCCAGCAGCTTCACAGTAATCAGCTTACCGAGGCCCGGCCAAATATAATATTTGTGCTTGCCGATGATTTAGGCTGGGCTGATATCAACTGTTTTGATCCCTTAGAACGCCAGTACTACGAAACAACGAATATTGACAGGCTGGCGCACGAAGGCATGAAGTTCACCCAGGCTTATACCAATGCGGCCAACTGTTCTCCAACCCGCGCCGCACTGATCAGTGGGCAGTATTACCCCCATCAGCCTGTATATCATGTAGGTAACTCACCTTCAGGTAAAATGATATCGGCCCCCAACGCACACGAGCTCCCAGCTGAAAAGATTACGATAGCAGAAGCCCTGCGCGAAGGTGGATATACTACGGCGCTTATCGGGAAGTGGCATATCGGCGCTCCACCTGCTACCGGACCTGAACAGCAAGGCTTTGATATCAACATCGGCGGCTATAATATGGGCAATCCCGGAGGTTGGGAGGGAGGCTATTTTAAGCCGAATAATAACCCCTACATTGATGATGCAAAGGAAGGAGAATACCTGACTGATTATCTTACCCGTAAAGCAGCGGCATTTATTGAGGAACACCAGAATCAGCCGTTTTATTTGCAGTTGTCTTATTATACGCCTCATACGCCCTTACAGGCACCAGAAGGTTTAGTTGAAAAGTACCGGCAGAAAGAAGGAAAAGGGGGGCACGATAATCCTGCCTATGCTGCCATGATAGAATCGTTGGACAGGAACATAGGAAAGTTGACCCAGACACTGGACGAATTGGGCTTGGCAGATAACACCATCTTTATCTTTTATTCGGATAATGGGGGAGTAGGTAGCTATGATTATCTAAATCATGCCAAAGACAACATCACCGACAACGCTCCATTGAAGGGAGGCAAAGCGAACTTCTATGAGGGAGGTATCAGGGTGCCGTTGATTGTTCGCTGGCCAAAGGTCATTGAAGCAGGTACACAGAGTGAAGAGCCGGTTATTGGCATAGATTTTTACCCTAGCTTTCTGGAAGTAGCGAACGTCAAAAAGGCTGAAAACTATCTGCTGGATGGGCTGAGCCTTCTTCCTTTGTTTGAAAACCCTGACGCTAAGTTAGACCGTGAATCACTGTACTGGCATTTCCCTGGCTATCCCAACCATCAATGGCGTACCGGACCAGTCAGTGTAATTCGCCAGGGGCCATGGAAGCTGTTAAAGTTTTATGAAACTGATGGGGTAGAACTTTATGACCTCAGTCAGGACATGAGTGAAAAGCGAGATCTTGCCCAAAAGCAGCCCGAAGTACGTGATAAGCTGCAAGCCCAACTGGAACAGTGGTTAGAAGAAAATCAGGCCCCTATGCCCCAAAGACGTGAAGAGGAAATGCGCAAATAATTTTTAAATTACGAATGGAAACAACCAGACTTAAAAAAAACTACTTATGAACCGGACTTTTTTATTTACATGCTGCCTTTGCCTCAGCCTGCATACGCTTTGGGCGCAATCAGGCGAGCAGGATTTGACCATGGAACGAATACCTGATGTTCAACCCAAAAACGTGATTTTTATCCTGAGCGATGATCACCGCTTTGACTTCATGGGGTTTACGGGCAAAGTGCCCTGGCTGGAAACGCCCAACATGGACCGAATGGCTGCTGAAGGCGCTTATTTTCCTAACACTTTTGTGACGACTTCGCTCTGTTCTCCCAGCCGGGCATCTATCCTGACAGGGCAGTTTTCTCACACCCATACCGTAGTGGATAATTCTGCTCCCGCGCCTGAAGACCTGATCTATTTCCCTGAGTATTTGCAGGAAGCAGGTTATCAGACTGGCTTTTTTGGAAAGTGGCATATGGGGGGTGACGAAGATGACCCCCGTCCCGGCTTTGACCACTGGGAGAGTTTCAAAGGGCAGGGGGTATACTATAATCCTACGCTGAACATTAATGGCGAAAGAAAAAGTTATGGTGACTCTACCTATATCACTGATCTGCTTACTGAGCACGCAGTTGAGTGGCTGAAGAACAGGGAGGAAGAAAAACCTTTTTTTCTGTATCTCTCCCATAAAGCTGTTCATGGGGATTTTATCCCGGCCCGGCGACATATGGGGAAATACGAAAATGAAGAAATCGTATTACCTCCCTCATTCTTTACCTCTGCCCAGCCGGTCAAAGGAAAGAGCAACCCTTATGGTTTGCCTCGTTATACCGGCACCACCAATAATGTAGAAGAAAAAGTAGATTATCCTCAGGGTTTCCTGGATGAGAGAGCCGCTAAAGCCGATGCTTTTACAGAACCTGCCCGTGGAGAAGCGTATTATGGAGAGTTCAGAACACCTGACTGGCAGAAGATGCAGCGCGAGAGCTGGCACGGGGTTGACTACATGTATCATGGCCGTATGGATTATGAAACCTTCTATAAAAGATATTGCGAGACCTTGCTGGGGGTAGATGAAAGTGTAGGGGCAGTGTTGGATTACCTGGAAGAGCAGGGGCTGGCAGAATCCACCCTGGTGATTTACATGGGAGATAACGGTTTTTCTTTCGGGGAACATGGCCTGATTGACAAACGCCATTTTTATGAAGAGTCTGTAAAAGTCCCCTTCTTGGTGAGATACCCTGAAGTATTGGAAGGTAATCAGATCATTGATAAGATGATACAAAATATAGATGTAGCGCCAACCATTCTGGAACTGGCAGGCGTGCAGAAGCCTGAACAGATGCAGGGACAGTCTATCATGCATATCCTAAAAGGAGAAGAGGTAGACTGGAGAGACCGGATCTTTTATGAATATTACTGGGAGAATGCTTATCCTCAGACTCCTACCATGCATGGGGTACGAACAGACAGGTACAAACTCATTCGCTACCACGGCGTATGGGATACCAATGAGTTGTATGATTTGCAGGAAGACCCTTATGAGATGCATAACCTATACGGCAGTGAAGAACATCAGGAACTGATTGAGCAGCTTACTACTGAGGTGTATGACTGGCTGGAAGGAACCGGAGGCATGCAGATTCCCCTGAAACGTTCAGGCGGACGCTACGGTGACCATCGTAACCCGGTTGAGTTTGAATAACATTAATTTCAATAGCTGATAGATGGATTAATCTGACTTTCAATCAGTTAAAGCCGCTGTTTTGACTTATGAGCTGGCTTATGACAAGCCTGACAGTGAGTCAGGTAAGGAGAACATCTACATATATATTCTTAAATTGTATGTGAAGATGTTAGGCTTTACGTCTATGCATACGTTAAGCTATGCCCCCATGTCATACGCTAAGTGGCATTTCCACTGGTGGTGGTGCTGATTAACAGGCTGCCATTGTCATGTGGTATCAAAAAAATTTAACCTTCATTAATAAATAAATACTAAAATTGATGGTGCAAACTAACTAAGTTTTCAACAGAAGGCTCTTTAAAGAACTTAAAATTCAAAGCCCTTTGTTTTGATCACTTTCCTTAAAGAAAGATTTATTATCTTTACACCCAAAATGGCTGACGCTATTGTCTCTCAGTATACTTTTCCTCATTTGAAAGAATATGGCAAATTTCTTTTGGCAAATTGCCTGGAAGAAACAGCCATTGAAAGCATCAAGATATCCAGAGCGCTGAACGTCCCTCTGCTAAAGCTTTTTGATCATCTTTCTGAGGAACAGTTTATAAACTTCTCAAAACAAACGCTTCAGGAATTTTTTGAGCAGTTATCCAATGATCAAGCTTTTGAAAGTACAAAAGAAACGCTCCAGCAGTGGAAATCAGGCACCCATCCGCTTGTAGGCAAAGATAAAGTACAGGCTGCCGATATTACGCTGGTATATCACGTTCGGAAGCTTCTTCTGCTCAACTTTCTTCCTGAGTACACGTCTGAGCCGGAAGTGATCCTTTCGGTTGCCAAAGAACTTGAAATATTCTATGCTGGCATTGAACAGATTACCTTCCAGATGTTTCTGGATCTTCGTAAAGAGGAGCAGGATAAATATCATAAAGAAATTCAGCATCACCAGAAGGAGCTGGATGATAAAAATAAAGAGTTAGCCAGTGCTTTAGAAGAGCTTCAGGCTGCGGAAGAACAATTAATTGAGGCAAATACTGCTTTAGAGGACAAGATAAAAATACGTACGCAAGAACTACATCAAAGAGAACAGCAAATACAGCTTATTACTGATTCTTTACCCGTACTTATCTCCTATGTAGATTCAAAAGAAAGATATCGTTTTAATAATAAAGCTTATGAAAAATGGTTTAGCTGTACTCGCACTGAAGTGTATGGAAAAAAAGTAGAGAATGTTTTGGGAACATCTGCTTATCTGGAAGTAAAGGATACCATACACAAAGTGCTGCACGGGGAAACGATCTATCTTGAAACCAAATTAAATTACAAGAACGCAGGGCAAAAGCATGTATCTGTTCATTATATACCGCATAGGGTAGGAAAAAACGTAGAAGGTTTTTTTGCTTTGGTTACTGATATCTCAGAGCAGAGAAAGACACAGGAGGCATTAGAAAAAGCATGTGCCCAGTTAAAGACTATCAATACCGATCTGGATAACTTTATCTACACCGCTTCTCACGATCTTAAAAATCCGATTTTAAATGTTGAAAGCATCATGTTAATGCTGAAAGCACATTTGGAAGACAAACTGGGTGCTCGTGAAAATACTCTGCTCTCAATGGTAGACAATTCTATCCAGAAGCTGAAACAAACCATTTATGATCTTACAGAAATCACCAAGATTCAGAAGGATATAGAAAGTGAAGGTGAAATGCTTTTCTTTGAAAGGATATTCAATAGTGTAAAAGAAGATATTCAAACAGATATTGATCAATCGCAGGCGTTGATCAAAGAAGAGTTTCTTGTAAAGGAGATCTTATATCCCAGGAATAATCTGAGAAGTATCCTATATAATCTTCTCAGCAATGCGATCAAATACCGGGATCCGGAACGGCCGGTTGAGATTGGGATAAAGACATATGAAGAAGATGGATATATTATTCTAAGCATAGAAGATAATGGGCTGGGCTTGAGCGAAAAGCAGCAAACCAAACTCTTCACCATGTTTAAAAGAATGCACAGCCATATCAAAGGTACAGGTATAGGTCTGTATATGATCAAAAGAATCATTGAAAACAGAGGGGGGAAAATTGAGGTTCACAGTAAATTAGGCCATGGAACTACCTTTAAAGTTTATTTCCTTTCTGTTCATGAAGATGAGAAATTTAGCCAGATCAAAAAGTTGATTTAAGCCACACTTATGGCAATCATAGGATATGATTGATGGGGAAGTCTTCTACATACCCCATAAGATACTCAGTATCATAGAAGCCCTCTATAGATTGAATGTGATTGTCTTCTTTATTATAAATTACTTCCACAAAGAAGTCTTCCATCTGATAAAGGGTGAAAGCAAACTTAGGAAAGAGTTTGGTAGTCATCCTGCAGCCAAAACTCAATAAATATTGCGCACGCTGCTCCAGCGATAAGCACGAAAATTCCTCTAAAGTTATTCTATCTTTATCCATATCACAAGGCAAAAGAAAAGCCCGGGGAGAACCAGAAACCCGGGCTTTGTTATCAGTCTTTATCGTTTTTCTCAAGATATTACGAATATCGCAGGATGCGCGCAATTTTCATTACGCAGATTTGAAGCAATCTTACTGTGTAATAAAACCAGCTCCTTTTATTGGCAGATGTAGTTATGTCACCCTCATCATCATGTGCAACTGTGCGGCTTTATGATTTTCCGGCCCTCAACAAAAGTGGGGTAGGGTAACTTCTACTCTACATAAGATTATCAGGTACATAAATGCATCGGCCCCTGCTAGATTCCACCTTTCACATACGACCAGCCTGCTTCCTGTTTGAGAATGATCTCTACCAGTCCGGAAGGTACCGTGGTAGCCTGCGGCAGCAGATCGCTTTTCTTGATCTTATGCCGCTGCATTGTATTTTCGCAGGCAGCGAAAGTAACGTTTTGCTGGCTGAGCTCTTCAATGTGTTTGGCTACTTTTGTCTGGTTTTTGACCAGCATAGGCAATCCCTGGCTGTGGCAGACCACTTCAATTTCAGCCTTAGGCAATGCTTTTTTGATATTTTTCAACTGACTAATTACTGATAATTGAAAAAGAGAGTCTCCTTGTGTGACCTGCATCACTACCTGATGCTTTTTTGTATCTACCACCTGCTCTTTTGCGGTTTGCTGGGCATTCGTGCTCATGACTGTACTAGTGAATGCGATGAATAAAATGATGATTTTTTTCATGGTTAAGTGATTTGTAATTGCTGTTTTACTGATTGATCCACGCTTTCATTTGTTCAATAAATTCCGGACTGCTGTAGTCTGCCATTCCCATTTGCGTATGCACTAATTTTCCTTCTTTGTCCAGTATAAAGGATGCGGGAATGATATCCGTCAAGTACGCCTGAGGATACTCTTGTCCGGGAAAGTAAACCGGGAGGTCAAATTCTTTTTTCTGCATCCATTCTAACCCTTTGTTAGGATCCTGATCAAAGGACACCATGACAAAGGCTAAGTCCTCCTCACTAAATTCTTGCTTTAGCTTCTCAATAGTAGGCATCTCAGCAATACAGGGTCGGCACCAGCTTGCCCAGTTGTTGATAAATACCACTTTACCTTTAAAGTCAGCAAAGTTAAGCTGTTCACCTTCAGCGTTGATTAACTCAGATGTATTTTGCTGCACTGTATGTTGTGTTTCAATCACCTCAGTATGAGGTTCTGCTTTATTAGCCGGTTTGTCAAATGCGAATAGATAGACCATTCCTATAATGCTGATGGCTAGTATTGCGATTGTAATTATTTTTTTAGTATTCATGCTTATTAAATTTAATCGTTATTAATTTCTACTTGATCTGTTTGTACTTTCATTCCTTCTCTCATTTCTTCACTGGCCTCCAGGACTACCTCATCTTTCTCCTCAAGATTGCCGAACACTTCTACAAAGGAGTCCTGGGATATGCCTCTTTCTACAACTATATGCTGTATGGTCTGGTTTTCTACCCTGGCCACATACACTTTGTTTTGAGACTGTACGATGCTACTGGCAGGCAACTGAAGGCTAGGCTGCGGTCGGCGTAACGCAAGCTGTACCTGGGCATACTCTCCTCCACTGAGCTGATGGTTTTGGTTATCAATATCAAACTCTACCATCAGAGCGCGATGCTCCGGATTGATGATGGTGCTACTGCGCGACATAGAGGTGCTGAATGTTTTTCCTGGCTGTCCGCTTACTGTAAATGTTACCTGGCTGCTGTCGTTTAGAGCACGAGCGTGTTTTTCCGGAATGGCTACCGTAAGGCGTAATTTATCTTGCTGGGATAAAGCAAAGAGGGGCTTACTGTTTTCTCCTACCAAGGCACCCGGTGACACTTTCCTGTCGGTGATCACCCCATCAAAGGGAGCAGTGATGTAGGCATAATCTTTCAACTGCTGGGCGGCCTCCATCTCTGCCTGTAATGCCAGGTAGGCAGCACTATCCCGCATCAGTCTGGCTTTAGCTTCCTCCAGCTCTATGCTAGCTACGGCTCCCTTTTTTTGTGCGGCTTGCTGCAATCGTCTATATGCTTGTAAACTATAGTTGATCTGTTCGTTGACCTCTCTCTGTTTTGCCTTAGCGGCTATGTACTGCTGGGTGATTTCGGGGGCATCCAATACAGCCAGTAGCTGTCCCTTTTTGACCTCACTTCCCCGGTCTACATGTATTTTTTTTACAAAGCCTCTGAGTTTTGCATACAGCGCTACTTCTTCGTAAGGGTGTAGCTCTCCTGGCAAACTCAGGGTATATACAGGCTGCTTTTTTTTGACAGCTACCGTCTGTACTGTTTGAGTTATACTTTTCTCTTCTTTATTTTCCTGCTGCTCTTCCGCTCCCTGTGAGCTACAGCCTGCAATGAGAACAATAACAGGAAGTATGCTTAAAATATTTCTTTTCATCATCTTCATCATTGATTTATATGTTATGCATGTGTTAATTGATAATTAGCATCATCAGGATATAAGGATTTACTTTGGTAAGAGGCATTTTTTCTCACCAGGGCATAAAGGTGTGGCAATACCAGCAAAGCTGTAAGGGAAGAAAAAATAAGCCCTCCAATGACAGCTTGTCCTAAGGGCGCTACCTGTCCGCCTCCATCACCCATGCCAATAGCCATAGGAATCATTCCGGCAATCATGGCTGAGGCAGTCATCAGTATGGGTCGTAAGCGGGAAGAAACTGCCAAACGGGCAGCATGCAATGCGCTGATCCTTCTTTGTAATCTGTATTCTTCTGCCTGATTGATGATGAGGACGGCATTGGCTACAGAAACACCTACCGACATGATGATGCCCATGTAGGATTGTAGGTTGAGGGTGCTGCCGCTCAGCAGAAGGACTGACAGGCTACCGCCAATGACGGCAGGAACTACGGAAAGGATCAAAGCGGAAACGACAAAGGACTGATAATAGGCCGTAAGCATCAGGAAGATCACAACGACAGCGACTAGCAATCCGGCCTGTAAGCTGCTCAGCGTTTCTTCCAGAATTTCTACCGCGCCAACAGCTTTCACGATCAGTCCGCGGGGAGGATCTCCCGCATCTTTAATGGCTTGCTGTACTGCTTTGGAGGCAGTTCCCAAATCAACCTGATGGGTATTGGCGACCAGCGTCACATAGCGGTTTGGCCCCTGTCGGTTGACTTGCCCTGGTTCATCGGAATGTTGTATGGTAGCCACATCTTCCAGCACCGGATGCAAGCTGCCCGCTTTTAACGGTAAAGTACGCAGATCGTTGATGGACTGTACCTCCACCTCTGGCAATTGAACCTGCACCTGAAATACCAGTCCTGATTTTGGGTCAACCCACATGTTTTTATTGACATAGCGGGTAGAGGAGGTGGCGGTGGTTAAAGCAGTACTAACCTCACGCACACTCAAGCCAAACTGGGCTGCCCTTTCCCGGTCTACATCAATGGAGATACTGGGGTAGTTGACAGCTTCAGCAATATGCACGTCACGCAAGTAGTCAATGTCCTCAAGCTCTTTCTTCACTTTCATGGCATAAGCTTTCGCCTCGTCCAGGTTTTTGCCCAGTACTTTGACGGAAATAGGCGTAGTGGCACCCTGACTCATAATTTTCTCTACCAGCTCAATGGGTTCAAAGGTAATCTGAACTTCAGGAAACTGTTCTTCAACCCCTGCCCTTATTCTTTCTTTCAGCTCATTCATGCTTCCCTCATAAGTGTCTCCATCAACTGAAACCTGCAATACAGACTCGTGAGAACCGCTGGTGAAAAGGAAGATGGGGTTGATGGGGGTATTAGGAGAATGCATACCCACGAATGCAGATGTAATTCGAATATGTTCTTCACCTACTTCCTTTCGGATGAGATTTTCAACCTCCAGCAAATAATTTTCGGACTTGGATAAACTCACTCCCTGAGGTGCCTGTATCCGCATCTGCAAATCCTTAGTATCGCTGGGAGGCAGTATATCGGTACCAATGGTAAGGAGCCCCCAGGAGATCAGCCCAATTACAACTAAAGTGTATACGCCTATCACTTTAGGAGCATGCCGCTGCCATTTTCTGATGAGTAGCGTATAACGAATTCTGAATCTGTCAAAGCGTGTACGGGCCGCTTTTTTCTCACCCTGTACATGTTTGTTTTTCATGATCCAGTTAGCCAGTACCGGTATAAAAGTTTGAGATGCCAGAAAAGAGACGATCATAGCAAAACCTACCGCCATTGACAGTGGCAAAAACATATCTTTAGGAATGCCAGCCATCATCAGAGAAGGCGTTAATACTGCCAGAATACAGAGGAGAATCAAAAGCTTGGGTAGAGAGATTTCCAGTAGAGCATCCAGTATGGCTCGTGCCTTGGGTTTATGCTGCTCAAAGTGCTGGTGAATATTTTCTATGGTAACTGTCGCTTCATCTACCAGTATTCCGATAGACAGCGCCAGCCCACTCAGCGTCATGATGTTGATCGTCTGTCCGAAGAGGTAGAGCAGAATGACTGCTGAAAGGATAGCAATCGGTATGGTAAGCACTACGATCAATGCCCCCCTTTTGTCACCTAAAAAGAGCAGTACCATCAGTCCGGTCAGCAATGCACCCAGCACTCCTTCATGTACCAGGTTGTTGAGGGCACTCTCTATGTAGCCCGACTGGTCAAATACATAGCTTACCTTCACTTCTTCCGGCAGAGTCTCTTCCAGCATGGGCAGGGCTTCTTTAAGATTATTCACTGCTGCCAGCGTGGAGGCATCTGCTTTTTTAATGATAGGCAGGTATACAGTCCGTTTACCATTGACCAGTGCATAAGCCGATGTTTTGTCTGACCCATCGGTCACGGAGGCGATGTCTTTGATAAAAACCGTAGGTCCACTGCCTTTGCGGACAGGGATATTCAGAAACTCTTCAGCATCAAGAGCCAAAGTATTGACCGGACTCATCAGGTTTTGATCCTCAATCTGAACATTGCCTGCCGGTGATGGAAAGTTATTCTGCGCAATAGAAGTCATGACCTCTTCTGCTGTAATACCATGAGCGTGCATCAGTTCCTGATCTACGTTAACCACCATTGTGCGGGCATTACCCCCAAAGGGAGCTGGCGCGGTGATCCCGGGAATATTCACAAACATAGGCCGGATACGACTGATGACCATGTTCTGTAATTCTCCAATAGAATGCTGAGGACTTTCAAAGACCAGCTGGCCTACCGGCTGGGCACTCGCATCAAAACGTACGACCTGAGGAGGTACAGCTCCCGGTGGCAAAAAGGCCATAGCTCTTGAAACCTGAGTGGCTACTTCAGCCGCTGCCTGAGCCATATCCGTTTCCGGATAAAAGGTCAGCTTCATCAGGCTAAGCCCCTGCACACTCTTAAATTCCAGGTCTTTTACCCCACTTACAAAAATGAGTACTTTCTGAAACTGATTAGCCATAAAGCCATCCATATAGGCAGGAGACAGCCCTCCATAAGGCATGGCTATGTAAATGGCTGGAGACTCAATATTGGGAAAGATGTCTACTTTAATATTCCTGATGGTAATGACAGAGAAATAGGCAATCGCAATGACTGTTACCATGACAGCGATCGGATTTCTCAGTGCCAATCTGATAATATTCATAAATGTTGATAAGGTTTAGTTGAAAATTTCAGCCAGAAACGAAAAGTCGGCCTGTGCATCAGCAAGTGCGATAGCTGTCATCCAGTATTCGTAGTAAGCCTGGATTCTGCTTTTGTCGGCCTGCTGGAGAATTTGCTGGATCTGTAGTAGCTCAGTCAGGCTAATGAGTCCACTGCTATAACGAACTTCAAAAAGCTCATAGGCCTGCAGTGCATTTTGATAGGCCTGGTCAGCATCCTCTATCCTTTCCCTCTGTCTTTGTATTTGCTGTACAGAAGAATGATATTGGGCATTTAGATCTAATTTCTCTTCTTCCCATGCTGCCTCCTGGATGTTGATTTGTTCCAGGTATCGGCTATTCAGTAGCTTCTGGTTATAAAGGTGACTCAGGTTCCAGCTCAAGCCGAGACCTATGAGGTAATTATGAGTGGGTGCCTGATAGGCATCAGACCATGATTCGTTTGCCCCTTCTCCCTTGAGTACTGCCCTGCCTTTGAGCTGCGCTCCGGCAAGCAAGGAAACAGTAGGAAAAATTCTTCTTCTTGCTATTTCATATTGCTTTTCAGCGTAGTTTTGCTGCGCTTGTCTCACACGGAGCAGGGGATGGCCTTCTGTGTTTAATTCCCCCTCTGAGGGCAGTGCAGATAGGGATGCAAAGAAACTTTTTTGTTTTATCACAAAGCTTCGCTCAGGAGTATCTATCCATTTTGATAATAGGATCTTACTGGACTTTTTTTCTCCATCCCAGTTTTCCTGATCAGCCTTTGCCTGTAATAGAGAGCTTTTGATTAATAAGGAATCCGCACCGGCTGATAAGCCTGATTGAGCCAAACTTCGCGTGACTTCAAGCAGATCTTCTAACCTCTGGCTGTTGGTGCCAGCCCATCTCAGCATTTGCTGGTGGTACAGTAATTTGATATAAGCGTGAGTAAGCTGGCTTTGAAGGTGTAGCTGCTCAGCATCCAGGCTTGCACTGGCTCGATCTACTTGTAGCATGGCTGCTTCCACGGATTTTTTATGTCGTCCGAAACGGAAAAACTCCCAGTTGAGCACGGCTGAGCTTACCAAATTGCTAGCGGGCTGAGCAATACTGTTGGCATTCCCGTTGACGTTAAAAAAGCCAGGAAGCGGAAAAAAAGCAGCAGAGTTCCCCTGGTAGCTTCCAATTGTGCTCTGCGCCTGAAATTGTATTTGAGGTAGATATTGATTTCGGGTAAGTCGCTGATCAATAGTTGCCTGCTGCAGTGCTGCATCTTCAGCACTCAGGCTGGGATAACCCTCTATTGACTTTTCCCATAGCTGAACAAGGGAAAGAGAGTCCTGGGCCTGTAGTGGAGCCTGACCGACAAGGCAGACCGCACAGAACATCAGCATATATTTATATACCATGTATGATTGATACTTTAGTAAAGTGAAAAAGTAAATGAATATAGGTTCACCACTAGTGAAGCGGTGAGCGGATGGAAATGAGTAGTACTATTCAGCGTATACACGCTACATGCTTGACAAATGCTTTTGAAGCAAGCATGTGAAAACAGGAATTGAAACGAATAGAAACTACTCTTAAGAAAGAAGTTAGGCGTACAGGACCAGGCGGTTGAGCCTGATAAAAAGAGGGGTGGGTGAGGTGATGCTTATGATTTGCCTAAGGTAGCCGGGGGCTAAAGCTGATTGCAAAATATAAGCTATCCAGGAAAAGACAAATGATGCCAGTAAAAAGAAAACAGGAGCACTGAGCTGTAGCTGTTTCAGTGCTGTGATCAGCTCAACATCATCCAAAATACTGCCTGTGTGTGCATCAAGACTGCATAGCTCTGAGATGGTAATATCAGAACTTTTGTGTTCAGAGGCAGGTAAAGTTTTAGCCGGTGTAGGTTTTTCCAGATCAAAATAATGCACGACCGCTTTCTTCATCACACAGGAGGATGAAAAGAGAAGCATACAAGACAATATGATAAGGACAATATTACGCACCTACTGTTTTTTCATTTTTTACTAACTCTTCCTCTAACGCAGAAAAGGTTACTTATTGTTTCATTTATTTGGTAGAAAACATAAAAGAAACGAAATATTATTATTCCAAGGATCTACATTGCGTTTATTGCTGCTTCTGGCTGCTGTTGAACTTCAGCTGTAATTTTTGCTCAGGCCAGATCAAAAGAAGAGTTCACTAATTTTATACAGAAATAGTACTGCATAAAAAAAGGTTGAAAATGAAAATAATCTTTTTGTCAAAGATCATCCCTGACAAAAAGATTATCAAAAAAGCAGTTACATCTGATTAAACCTTTTTTGCATCCTAGCCCAAAAGCTAAAGTAATTCTTAGTCTCAGGCTAGGTGACTCCATTTGCAAAAATATCAACAGAGCATAATATGTATGTTCAAAGATGCATTGCTTTACACATGATGCTGCCAAGGCTTTAAAGTTTATTAGCCTTTTAAGGTTTTTGTGATATGTTCAGGCTCTGAAGTATCAGAAATATGATTAAAATCTCCTCGCAGAACCTTCAATGCATAACGTTCTTCATCAATTTCTTGTCTTGTTCTGATCCCCATATTACGAAATATCGGTAATGGCGGACACCAACCCTGTAAGCCATGCTGCAGTAAAAAGGCAGTTACTAAGCCGGGAAGAAGGTACCATCTTTTGTTTACGTAGTTGCCCAGGATCAAACCTATAAGTGAAAGGGAGGAAGCATTTACTTCCAGGGTTTTTTCTATATCCCATTTCTTATCCAATTCCTTCAGTCGTTGCGTGATTTGTTCGTCAGTAACGTTTTGGTAGTTCTTTATGTGCTGAAGCGTCTTTTGATCTATCGCTGTATTTTGCTTTGCTGTAGAACTTTTTCTAACACGTCCCTTTGTTTTAGCTTCTGATGAGTTCATAATCGTTTACTGTTAATCGTTAAAAAAATATATGTTTTATGAATACCTGGCATCTTTTAAAACCAGGAAAAAATGTGTTTACTCTTCATCCTTACCTTCAGTTAATGAAGGAAGTTGTTTTATTATTCCTTCCTGCCAGGCATTAGCTCCCGCTAATACTTCAGGCTTAGGAATATCTGCTCTGTTTTCTTTTTTTTCAGTAGTAGAAACATTAAATCTTTCATCTCTGTCTTTCAGCAGAGTTTGCTCTATCTGTCCATCGGCAGTAAAGCCCATCATGAGATTAGGTGTACCTGTGGGTAATGAATCACTGGTGTTGGTTTGCCAGGTATGCCAGGTTTTTCCATAAGTAGATACTAACTTTTCCATGAGTTCGTGTTCTGCCAACTGAGGAATACCAGGCGCTATGAGTTGACCTGATTTCACCTCATAATCATGGCTGTGCCATAATTGTCTTTCCTCCCTGGGTAATGTTTTAAATAATTTCTCAGAAATGATATATTCAACTCCGATAAGCAGCGCATCTGCTGTGTTTCCGTCGTAGATCATACACTGGGTGACATCATCGTTCAATTGTGTGCAATAATGATGAGCTTCCATCTGATGATTCATATCACCATTAGCAAAGTGAAAACCATCCAAATACATACTGATCTGATTAATGGGGGCTTCATTTTGAAGAAGCTCTGCACCTGTTTCCAAAACTTTGGCTTTTCCAGTTTTTTCATCACCAGGAGGCGTTATATTGGGTGGAGTATTTCGGGTACAGGCAACACCTATTATGATCAGCAGGATAAAAAAACCATTTAAATATTGATGGTGATAGTTGAAAAAATTATTCATGATTAAAAAAATTAAATAATTTAATATCGAGCTATATACCCGATTCAACATACTTTGTCTTCAGATGTTTTATACAACCTCTATTTTTTTTATTATTATGATTAGCTACCAATACATATTTTTTTATCTGAAAAATATCAATAGGACAATGCAATGAGCCCGTTCAGCCTGAAGATATCGCCAGACTTACTATCTGAATGGCGATGACATTACTGCAGTGACAGCGGTGGTTGATTTAGACCTGGGTGTAACGGTTTATCCGGGACAGGCCTGAGGCGGTTATGAGTTCATTTTGCACAGGCTGGTGAGAAAGGCTACTTTTATGGATATTTGAAAAGCCCGGCTTATCACTGATAGTTGAGCGTTGGTGTCATTGTAAACATAAATGGTCTAACTCAGAAATCAATCAGAACAGTGAAATATGAGATTATCCAGCCAAATGAACAACTCAGAGATTTCATAAGCCATTTTTGGGTAGGCACCTGGGATGCCACCACACAAAAGCCTAACACACAATACTATGTGGTCGCTAGTAGCTTGACTGAAATTACTTTTGCCTTTGCTGGTGAAAGTAAGCAGTCCGACTTATTATTTTCCACATTTCAGGGCCATACTCACTTAGCGGGTCAATTTTCAGTAGCGGGTTTTTATCATCTCATCGGCATTGCCTTTTATTCATATGCAATACCAGCCTTCTTTCATATTCCTGCCTCAGAAGTGAATAAAGAATTTATTTCTTTACATACTTTTCTTGGGCCTGAAGGAGCTGTTTTGAATGAACGAATCGCCCTGGCAAGTTCCACGCAGCAACGAATAAATATCCTTTCAGACTACTTCATTTCCAGGCTGAAAAAGCAGAGATTAGAAGACGTACGCATCACCCAGGCTATCCAGCTAATAAATGAGAGCAATGGAAGAATAGCCATTGAGAACCTTGCTCGTCATTTTTGCCTTTCTCATAAACAGTTCTACAGGCGCTTTAAAGCCTTCACAGGTTTTAGCCCCAAAATGTATTCAAGGATCATACGTTTCGAGTCCGTCATCCATAATTATCCCAGACTATCCAGTCTGACAGAGACTGCATACCGGCACGGATATTATGACCAGGCACATTTCATTCATGAGTTCAAATCCTTTACCGGCTTTAGCCCCACGGAGTTTTGGAAGCTGAGTAATGAAGCTATTTAAGATGTCCATTTTTTACAATTCCCAAGCTTATGTCCAAAGTACTTTTGTGGCATGAACTATTGATGATGAAAAAAAGATAAATTATGGATGTAAAGAAGAAAATCAGGCTGTCAGGTTTTCTGATATTGCTGGGTATGGCTGCCGGAATTTTTAGTGTGGCCCCCGCCATTGACGCTTCAGCTTATCTGACGGAAGCTGCTAAGAACTTCAATCAGGTAATTATAGCCGCGCTTTTTCAATTGATCTTATCACTGGCTTATTTGGGCTTTGCCATTTTGGTATATCCGCTTATTAAAAGATATAGCGGGAGCTTTTCATTGGGATTCCTGAGTTTCAGAGTAGTGGCAGTCTGCCTATCAGTAATGGGCATCATTGTACTGTTATCTGTCTTGACTATGAGTGAACTGTTAGTTCAAAATGGTATGCAGGACACCCCCGCGATTGCGCTTTTAGGAGGTGTTTTGAGAAGTATGCGAGATTTAATCAACCATGTGTTTATGGTTGTCATGTTATGTATGGCTAATGTCATGCTTTACTTCTTGTTTCTTAGAAAAAAACTATTGCCGCGATGGATTTCCGTGTGGGGGATATGCGGCGCTGTATTGTCAGTGGTAGCCAGTATTTTGATCTTGTTTAAAGTGATGGACATTATAACTTATGAATACCTGCTTTTAAATGCACCTACCGGCATCTTTGAAATATTTCTCGGAATATGGCTGATGGTAAAAGGGCTTGATATACAGTGTGGGTTCGTGTCTCAAAACAACTGACAAAAAGCATTATGAAATACGGCAGTTCCCTATTGTTCTTCATTTTTCCTTTGCGCATTCTTGCTCAGACTGAACTGTCGCAGGAACAGATAACAGAGGATTTTACCATCTTCAAAAATATCCTAAGCACTGCTCACCCCGGTTTATATGAATACACTACAAAAGAGAAGTGGGATAGCTTATTTAGCCATTTTGAAAATGAAGAGGCAAAGCAACTCAGGCATTCAGGAGATTTCTTCCAATCGCTCTGTGCTTTAGCAGATCATGTGAAAGACGGCCATTTGATTGTTCAGCACGCCAAAATGGACACCATCCCCAAATTGTTTCCTTTGCTGTTAAAAATCATTGAGGGAAAACTCTATACCGACACAAATGACCATGGAATTCCCATTGGCTCTCAGATAATTTCTATTAATGGGATAGGAAATAACCAACTCATCAACACAATGCTAAAATATGCGTCCTCGGATGGGTTTAACCTCACTAAGAAATACAGGCAGATAGAAACTGAATTTGGCATATTGCATTACTATGAATTTGGTGAAAGAGAAATGTATGAAGTCGTGTATAATACACCGGCTGGTCTCACCCAAACAATAATAGTTGAAAGTCAGGATTTTGAGCGAGTTGGAAACCGACATGCCTTCCGGACCTCTCATTTCTCCCTTTACCACAATTACACTGATAAAGCCAGGTATTACCAAGAAAGGATTAATGAGAAGTGGCCCTACCTCTATGCGATTGATTCAATAAACACCCTTGTATTAAGGGTGAATTCATTTGGATTGAACCCTAAAGCATTCAAATCCAGACTGATTGCTTTGTTTAAGGAAATCAGGAAGAAGAGAGCGGATAATGTGATTGTCGATGTCCGTAGCAATAATGGGGGATATAGGATCAATGCAATTCATTTGTTCTCGTTTCTTACGGACAAACCATTCCAGCAAAGAGTCTCTGAATATGCAATTACTTCATCCCTACCCGAGGAAAAATATCTATTACATGCTGATACCGATTATCAGCAGTTCTTTGCAACTTACTTTGCATCAGCAGAAAAGGAAGGTGATGGCTGGGTGCTTAAAAAAGATCACGCAAAAGAAGCAATGAAGCCCTATAAGAGATCTTTTAAAAAAAATATTTTTGTATTAATCGGGGGGCGAACATTTTCTGCTGGTTCCGCATTTGCCTTGAATGCTAAAAATGATCCTGACATTACGCTTGTAGGTGAAGAAACAGGTGGAGGGTATTATTTTCATAACGGTCAATTCTCCGCTTTATACAAACTGCCCAATGCAAAGATCATGGTAAGAATGTCTTTCGTTAAAATCAATCACTATGTTACAGACAATAGGATTGCAAAAGGAAGCGGTGTTATTCCTGATATAGAAGTAAAGCTCAGTGTTCAGGATTTGATAGAAGGAAAAGACAGTCAGTTAGATTATGTAGTAAAAACTATTCAGAAATTAAATGAATAAAGTGAGCCATACGGGCACTAACATAAACTGCCCAGACTGTTAATCTTGATGCTTTGCCTTCACTCCAGGCTTAACAGCACAATGGAAAGAACAGATCGGGGGTAGGGTGTTGCGGCCATCGTCTGCTGCACTATGACGCCCGGTATTCACTTATTTCAAACAAATGACCATCTGGGTCTCTGAAAAAACATCTGGTTTCCGCTCCCCGGTCCATTGGGGGTGTAATAAAATCAGCTCCTTTGCCCTTCAATATTTCGTAGGATTTTTTGCAATCCTTAACCCGAATGGTGTATGCGTGGCTTACTGAATTTTTATCCGCTGGAGGAATAAAATGTGTGTCTGGCTTGTCCTGCGTGGGACCTCCTGGCGTCACAAGTAAAATCCAATTTCCTAAAAACTCCAGCACCAGGGAATCACCACCGTATTCACGAAATATCTCAGCACCCAGCACCTCTACATAAAACGCTTTAGAGGCAGCCATATCCGACACCACTAATATTGTGGTTAATGCGGAATCTACAAATGGATTATTTTGCTGGTCACTCATAGCTATATATCTTTACCCTTGTTCCCTATGAAAAACGTAACTGTCCCTCGAGCGGGTTATGTTCTTTTGTAATTGCCGGCGATGGTTTTTCTTTTTCAAAATGTTTCAGTACCCGTAAAGCTCTCATCGTATTCCACCTGCTCGGAACGCCAGCTTTCTCCATTACAAAGTGGAGCTGTCCGGGATGAGCAGACTGCATATTCCAGGTGCCGTTATGATTTCTCTTTTTCTGTATGACACTGATGGCTTTTTCCATCCTCTTATCCCACTTACTATGGCTATACTGAAAATAGTCTAATGCACGAAGAATATCGTATTTCCATCTACAGGGATAAGTTATTTTTAAAAAGTCTTTGTTAATAATCTCTCCCGTGTGGTCAGACAGGAATAACTGATGTAGCAGGATAAATTCTTTGGCACTCTCGGTAGCAGTTAGAATATCTTTTAGCCGGTAGGAATATCCTGATTTCTGAAACTCATACAATCCTTCAAGTACTGATAGGGTAGTGTGCAGTGAACTATGTTTAGCACCTACTCTTGTGGTCCTGCAATTGAATCCACCATCAGGCATGATCTCATGCAAAATACTATCCACGATAGAACACAATTTATGCTCTTCAGTTTTAAAGTAGGAAGCGTAATTCAGAAACATGGCGTTGACACAAACATCACTATACCGGGA
Organism: Catalinimonas alkaloidigena; assembly: GCF_029504655.1. Lineage (NCBI taxonomy): Bacteria > Pseudomonadati > Bacteroidota > Cytophagia > Cytophagales > Catalimonadaceae > Catalinimonas > Catalinimonas alkaloidigena. The sequence goes on along the minus strand of NZ_JAQFIL010000001.1, from coordinate 3,744,621 downwards.
GGTAGAAGGCCCCAGTTGAATTCCTCCATCCTCTGACTTACTGCTATTCAAAGTCAAGGCAATAGTCTCCTTTACAATCTGATTGTCCGGACTAAGATTCAGATTGCGCAGATCCAGTAAAGTGTAATGAGAAGAAGTCCATTTGGGTTGGTAAAATTTCCTGCCCCAATGTCCATTTGCTTTTCGTCTGGACAAAAATCTTTTCCCCCAACCTTCACTGGCGATTCTATGCTGTAAATCCTTTCTGTCATCGCCCAACAAATCCCGGTACACCTGATATTGTATTGAAACATCACCTGCAAGCAAGCACGCTATGATTTGTTGTTCGTTCATATTTACCATCGCCTAAGATGGGACATGCGCCATATGAGATATGTCCCCAAAGCATCTCCCATACGCATTGTACTTAATAAGATACAGCTTTTCTGAAATTTTAACAATGCAGCGGAGAGGGCATGCTGGGCCTTTTTCGCTTGCAGCCTGTTGGTGAACTGAAAGTGCAGAGGGCTTTTTCTTTTGCCGGGCAGCATATGAGTTAATGATACATCTGGCTATATAATGGTCGGGGAGGGTACATTCTTTTTTTGTTGCGTAGTGGAAGTACAGGGGCAGGCTTATTAATCCCCGGCTGCTAGCAGTGGGGGATATAATGATCAGCCAAATAAAGTAATCCTTACGCCATACATGCGTGCTTCAGCAGGATCACATAGCAAGGACTTTGTGTAGAAATGTATTGCAATAAATAAAGTACAGTTTAATGCGCGGCTATCGTTTCGCTAAACATAATCTTGAGCAGCATTCTCTCATATATCAGTATGGTGTGCCCCACCATTTATAATAATTCTAAGGCGTTGAAGTTAGCCGCTTGAAATGTAGTTAAAGTTTGTACAAAGCAAATAATGAAATCAAATATCAGCATGCTTGTTATCTCATAAGCTAATCAATCCTTATTTAAGTACAATTTATTAGAACTATAGACTTAATAAAGTCCTATTTTTTAGCGCTTTTTTGCATCTCATTATTTTTATTACTTACGTATTTCACTTCACTCAAATAGCGCATTCTCCATATTAATAAGCCATAATATTGCTGCATCTCAGGCAAAAAGGTATAGTCCTATAAGCTAGTCTTGCGATAAGCTGCTCTGAGTTTAATAGGAAAAAAATTTCAACAAACCACAAAACCCATGCTGCAGACATTCCTAATGGTTTTTTCTACTTCCTGATGGTCCGACCAGTATCAAGCCCGTGCTAGGGCAAATAGAAGTAAAATCTTAGAAAAAAACTATTGGCTTTATGGCTAAAAAACCATTTGTATTAACCCATTTACCCATGTCAAAAATTTACGCATTCGTATTTCTGCTCGGCTGCTGGCTACTTTACCAGACAGGCTATGCAGATGTGCCTGTACCTGAAAGCGCTACCGCTTTCAACTTTAAAAATGAATATAGTAAGCCGATAAGCAAAATAATAATAGAAGCCCCTTGTAGTAATCCGGTAGTTGACACCGAGAATAATACCCTTACTACTGCTTCAGGATCAAATACCAGTATAAGTGTTGATGCGACAGGTACTTCTTTGAGTTATCAGTGGCAGGTTAGCACGGACAATGGAAGTACATTTACAAATTTGAGCAATGGTACTAATTACGAAGATGTAAAAACTGCTACACTAACAATTAGATATATACCTGATGGGTTTGCGGATTATCAGTATAGATGTATAGTAAGTGAAGAAAGCTGTTCTTCAATATCAGGCGTTACCACTTTAAACTTGAGTTCCAGCCCACTCTGTGATTCTTCCCCTAATAGTTTTGGCTATGAATACGTATCATCAGTTTCAATCAATGGGGTGACTTTTGATGGTAACACTGATTTTTCTGGTCCTGGATATTATGATTACACAGCTGAAACGATCCCAACAGTTGCTGCCGGAACTACTGTGCCAGTCAGTGTTACCGTAGAGACAAGTTCTTCTTACCAGGAGTATGTTAAAATTTGGATAGACTTTAATAGAAACGGAACTCCGGGCGATGTTGCTAATGAGTTAGTATTTGATCAAAATCATTCTTTTAGTGGATCTCATACATTTAATGGAAATATTGCCATTCCTGCAGATGCATATAATGGAAATTTATATGCAAGACTAATTATGCAGTATAGTGGTTCACCTAATGTATGTGGAAGTTATGGTTATGGAAACACCTTTGATTTTAAAATTCCTGTTACCAGTGGTGTAGAGCCTATTTCATTGAATCTTAGCCTTAACAAATCCGATGGGTCCGATGGCGCAGTAATCAGTTCGCCAGCAGGAATAGATTCTGAAAATAGTATTTATGAAAATATTTTCGAGGAAGATGAAGAAGTAACATTAACAGCTACTCCTGCCAGTGGATCTAGATTTGAGAAATGGTCAGGTGCTGTTGAAAGCACTGATAACCCTCTGTTGATAACTATGGAGCAGAGTAAAGCATTAGTTGCGATTTTTTCCCCGATTCTCCCTCCTTCAGTCATCTCAGTTTCAGCTTCAAACACTACTACAAATTCTGCTGAAATAGGGGGTAACGTTATTGATGATGGAGGAGCTACAGTAAACGAGAAAGGGGTAGTATATAATAACTCTGGAAACCCAACCAGTACCGATATAAAAGTTCAAATTGGGAGTGGCTTAGGTGCATTTTCCAAAATTATCAGTGGCCTGTCACCATCGACAACCTATTACGTAAAAGCTTACGCTATCAATTCAGAAGGTATAAGCTATGGCGAAGAAAAGAGTTTTACTACAGCATCACCTAATACAGCTCCGGTAGCATCCAATGTGGAATTTACAGGTACACTGGAAGTTGAGCATGTTTTGACTGCCAGTTACGATTATTCTGATGATGATAATGATGCGGAAAATGGCACACATATGCAGTGGTACCGTTCTGATGATGATTCAGGTAGCGGTAAAATAGCTATCCCAGATGCTGATGAGATAAGCTATACACTGACAAATGATGATATTGGCAAATACATAAGCTTTGCGGTAACGCCTCACGACGGAAACAGCGAAGGAACGAAAGTGGAAAGCAGTCTGCAAGGTGCCATTACGTATCCTGATATTGTAGTGAAAGGCAAGGATATCAATATTTCTAATGGAGATAACAGCCCGGAAAGTACAGATGCCACAGATTTTGGTCTTGTGGTTGCTGCCAATGGTGAGGTCACGCAAACTTTCAGCATTGTCAATCCTGGTACCGCGGATCTCCAGCTTAGTAAAAATGCAGATTTACAATTAGTAAGTATTGAAGGTACCGACGCTGCGGATTTCAGCCTGAGCTCAGCACCTGTTGAGACGATCAGTGCAGGAAATAGCAGTAGTTTCAGTATTACATTTGATCCAGCCTCAGTAGGTGAAAAAAGCGCGGTCGTAAAGGTACTTAGTAATGTTAGTGGCAAAAGCACCTATACATTTACGGTCAAAGGAACAGGAACGAATACTGCTCCCGTGGCTTCTGATGTTACCATTTCAGGCATATTCGCAATCGGCGAACTTCTAAACGGCGAATATCAGTTCAGCGATGCCGATAATGATACTGAAAGCAATTCAGTGTACCAATGGTACCGTTCTGATGATGAGACTGGTACCAACAAAGCTGTCATCAGTGAGGCAGATGCCAAAACATATACGCTGCAAAGTGAGGATAAAGACAAGTATATTAGTTTTTCAGTATTGCCTGATGATGGTACTGACGCCGGGCTAATCGTTGAGAGTGACCTCCAATGGGTCTGGATCAATGATGCGCCTGCCTTTACCAAGGGTGCAGACCAAAGTGTTTTGGAAGATGCAGGAGCACAAAGCGTGGCAAACTGGGCCACTGACATCAGTGCCGGTTCAGCAGATGAAGCTGATCAGACGCTAACGTTCCAGCTTAGCAATGACAATGAGGTTTTGTTTGATGTACAGCCCGCTATTGATACTGAAGGAACGCTGACGTATACACCTGCTGAAGATGCTAACGGTACAGCCACAGTCAGTGTGACACTTTCCGATGATGGAGGTACTGCGAATGGTGGGGAAGATACATCAGATGAAGTAACATTTACCATCACCATAAATCCGGTCAATGATGCGCCTGCCTTTACCAAGGGAGCAGACCAAAGTGTGCTGGAAGATTCCGGTGAGCAAAGTGTGACCGCTTGGGCCACTGACATCAGTGCCGGTTCAGCAGATGAAGCTGATCAGACGCTAACGTTCCAGCTTAGCAATGACAATGAGGCTTTGTTTGATGTAGAGCCCGCTATTGATGCTGAAGGAACGCTGACGTATACACCTGCTGAAGATGCTAACGGTACAGCCACAGTCAGTGTGACACTTTCCGATGATGGAGGTACTGCGAATGGTAGGGAAGATACTTCAGAAAAAGTAACATTTACCATCACCATAAGTCCGGTCAATGATGCGCCTGCCATTACCAAGGGAACAGATCAAAGTGTGCTGGAAGATTCCGGTGAGCAAAGTGTGACCGCTTGGGCCACTGACATCAGTGTCGGTTCAGCAGATGAAGCTGATCAGACGCTAACGTTCCAGCTTAGCAATGACAATGAGGCTTTGTTTGGTGTACAGCCCGCTATTGATACTGAAGGAACGCTGACGTATACACCTGCTGAAGATGCTAACGGTACAGCCACAGTTACTGTGACACTTTCCGATGATGGAGGTACAGAAAATGGTGGAGTAGATACTTCAGAAGAAGTAACATTTACCATCACCATAAGTCCGGTCAATGATGCGCCTGCCTTTACCAAGGGAGCAGGCCAAAGTGTTTTGGAAGATGCAGGAGCACAAAGCGTGGCAAACTGGGCCACTGACATCAGTGTCGGTTCAGCAGATGAAGCAGATCAGACGCTAACGTTCCAGCTCAGCAATGACAATGAGGCTTTGTTTGATGTAGAGCCCGCTATTGATGCTGAAGGAACGCTGACGTATACCCCTGCTGAAGATGCTAACGGTACAGCCACAGTTACTGTGACACTTTCCGATGATGGAGGTACTGCGAATGGTGGGGAAGATACATCAGATGAAGTAACATTTACCATCACCATAAATCCGGTCAATGACGCGCCATTCTTCACGGCTGGAAGCGATCAGACAGTATCTGCCGGTGCGGAAAGTTATACCATTTCAGGCTGGGCAAGGGGTATTGCAGCCGGTCCGGCGAATGAAAGTAGCCAGGAATTAACTTTCCAGGTGAGCAATGATCATCATGAATTCTTTACCAGCCAGCCTGCGGTAAACAGCCAGGGCGATCTGAGCTTTGCCATCGCGGCGGATGTGAGTGGAGATGTAACAGTAAGGGTAAGCCTCTCTGATGATGGCGGTACTGCCAATGGTGGTGCAGACAGCAGTGAAGAAGCCAGCTTCACCATCAGCATCGGCAAGCTCGCTCAACAAATCAGTTTTGCCGGAATAGATGACAAAAAGATCGGCCAGGATCCCATTACCTTAAACGCCAGCGGAGGAGATTCAGGGAATCCGGTGACCTATTCACTGATCACAGCGCCAGCCTCAGGGGTAGCTTCGCTGGAAGGTAATCTGCTGGTGATGGAAGGAATAGGTACAGTGACAGTGATTGCCAGTCAGGCAGGTAGCGATACCTATGAAGCAGCAGAAGATGTATCAGTGAGCTTTGCGATAAATCAAAATGAGCTGTTTTTGCCTACGCTTTTCTCACCCAACGGTGATCAAAACAATGATTTCTTCATCCTGCGCGGTGCCGGTGGAGTAGCCAGCATTGAGATGACGATCTACAACCGGGAAGGGGAGCTGGTATACAGATCTACCGACTTTGAAAGCATTACCCAAAAAGGATGGGATGGTACCTATCAGAGACAGGCACTGATACCGGGTAATTATGTGTGGGTGCTCAAAGGAAGCTATACCAATGGTGAGCCTTTGACTGTGAATGGCAAAAATACCGGTACAATCCGCCTTATCCGATAGTACTATTCCTTTGACTTTAAAACATGAATATAAGATGAAGAAATTTTTGTTCTTAACCCTAGGTTTTGCACTGGTACAGGCTTGGTTTACCCAGGCCTGGGCGCAGGAGCCTAATATGTCACAATATACGCATACGCCATTTCTTACCAATCCGGGTATGATAGGGGTCATGGACCAGGCCAGTATCATTGCCAATCATAGAAATCAGTCGGTAGACGCGGGGCAAACCTATGCCACTTCTACCATCTCCGCTTATTATCCTATTAGCATAGGAAATCACCGCCTGGGACTTGGGGCTTCGTTTTTGAGCGACAGGGTAGCTGATTTTATGGGCACCAATGGAGGCATGTTGGGAACAGCTTATAGTGTGCAGCTATCCCGTAAGCATGAATTGAGCTTAGGTGCGCAGGCTGGTTTTTTTAACCGCAAACTTAACGCTGCTTTCAGCTTTACCACTGACAGTCAGTTTCAGAACGGTGGTTTTAATGCAGATGCTCCTACCGGAGAAATTTTTGTAGAGCAATCCCGCAATTTCACCACCCTGACAACCGGTTTATTCTGGCAGATGAAAGATGAACAGGGCAGACAGCTTGCGTTTGCCGGAGGATCAATCTTTAACTTTAACCAACCCAATGTAGGCTTTGATGAAGAAAGTAAACTACCCGTAAGCATGAAAGCCACTGCCGGTCTGCGCGTGTTTCAGGGAGACCGCTTATCAGTCGTGCCTAATGTGCGTTGGCTGAGTACCGCTGATGCACAAATGATCAATACCGGTAGCTGGTTTCGTTATGACCTGAGCCAGAGTATTGAATACCCTCAGCAGCTTAGTCTGGGTGCCTGGTATAATAGCAATAAAGCAGGCGTATTTGCGCTAGAGTATGAAAAGTCCAGCTATTTGATAGGCATCAGTTACGATATTCCGATGTTATCGGACCTGAGTACCATGCAACAGGGAGGGATTTTTGAGGTAGCCTTGTCACTGAAAATCGGTAACAAACGTCCAAAGCAAGTACGTGCCACTACCCCAGTAGAAACGAGTCCGGTGACTTTAGCGCCTGCGAAAGAAGTAGTGCCTGAGCCGGAAGTTCCTGCCAGGGTAGAGAAGCCTACCAAAGTGGAGCGTCTGCAGGGCAACCAGCTTTCAAATGAAGCTCCTGCGCTGGCTGTACAAAAGCGTGAGCTCCAGTTAGCAGAAAGCGATCGGGTGGAATTGAAAAAGACTGTGAGCTTTGAGCTTAGCTATGCCACACTTACTCCTGATTCCAGGGCTTTCCTTGATGATATTGCCGATATATTCAAGAGAAATGAAACCCTTAAGATCCAGTTGGTAGGGCATACCTGCAGCATAGGTACTGAGCGTGATAATGAGAAGTTGTCTGTAGAAAGGGCTGAAGTTGTTAAACAGTATTTGCAGTCAAAAGGGATTGCTGCCGAGCGAATTTTGGTGAAAGGAGCTGGTGAGCAGCAGCCTATCGTCAGCAATAGCACTGAGGAAGGTAGAATTCAGAACAGAAGAGTAGAATTTCAAATTATTGATCAGCCGTAAGTAATTGATATTGTGCTCCAGAGAGAAGCCCGGACCCTTTTCCGGACAGTATCTCAGGGAGTCAGTCCTCGTATGAATGAACTAACCTGCTGCTTAAGAGGGGTTAGTTCATTTTTTTTATACATTTTACTAACGACCTTTTATGGGAGGTTCAATATTAAATGCTTAATAATAGCAGACAGCGTTTGGAAAAATGATCTGCAGGCCCTTGGGCTTTCTTTTCTTTTTTGATAGTGCTTTCACAGTGCATCCTGCGAATACATACCAGGCCAGGCTCTGCTGGAATAGAGTTGCCATATCACAACAACGAACCTGATAGCCTACTAAATAGCTCTGAATTGAGGTACTGAATTCAATCTATTAAGCAATCGGGTTGTGACTTATGGTCATTCCCGGAAATAGTAAGTGTTAAATAAGGCAGTTCCTCTTATAGAATGGTGCATAACGATTCAGTATACTCCAATTGATGGGGAAATATTATAAATGTAAACATTACAGACAGCCAGCCTTCAGCTCATATTTCTAAGCCGCATAGACCCCACCATTGATATCCATTGTAATGCCGGTAATAAACCCATCATATTCGGAGGCCAGGAAAGTCACTGCCCGGGCTACATCATCTGGACATCCTGATCTGCCTAAGGGAATACCATCGATGGTTTGCTTAGCCGATTCAGGCGTTGTATGTGTATTATGAAAACGTGTTCCTTCAATAAATCCAGGAGCCACCGCATTGACTCTAATCCCAGATGGCGCAAGCTCTGTGGAGAGTGAACGTGACCAGGTAATTACTGCACCTTTGGTCGTAGAATAAACCAAAGATCCGAGGTGACCACCTTTTCTTCCTGCCAAAGAAGCAACATTGATAATACTTGAGCCCCGCTGGGTATTGAAATGAGAGTACAGCTCACGCGTGACCATCATCATACTGGTCATGTTAATATCGATAAGTTTATCCCAGTATGCTTTGTCAAGTTCATTTAAATAACGGCGCTCTACTAGTGAACCTGTATTATTTACCAGGATATCAATCGTACCTAACTCCTGCGTAAGCTCGCGGATACATTGGTTGACATTACTTTCCTTGGTCAAATCTGCCTGAATGCAAACAGCTTTTTGTCCATTCGCTTCAGCGAGCTTCTTCATCTTTTCCGGTTCATCTTTTTGATGATAATAATGCATTCCAATATTACAGCCGGCCTGAATTAAGTGCAGGGCTATTGCTGCTCCGATCCCCTGCGAAGTGCCGGTCACAATAGCATTTTTATTTTTTAGTGATCCCATACGTTAAATGTTATTGGTATTGATTGTAATTGATTCATTTCTATAAATATAATGAGGTCATTGTCTATTGTGCGCGCGGTCTGATAGCTTTCTTTTTCAAGCTCATGGCCTCCCAGGCTTATGGTTTCTACTTGATTTTCCGCCACATTGGTGATGATAAAGATAGGATTTAATATTGGAGTATCTTTTGGTTTAAGCATAAACTCAAGGTTTTCAGGATGAAAAGCATGCAAAATATAGGTATGTTGTCCTACATACATTATCCTCCAGGAATGGGAATGTTTCTGAGGCTTGCACGAACATACCCAGATTTACCTGCCTTACGCCAAGCCCATCCGGGTAGAAGAAATAGTATTCATCTACCCACTCATTATGATGATTTTTGTAGTGAGCATCCGTCACAGCATAGCGCCAATGTACTACAATAAGAGCGGGTGACTGCTCCAATACCTCAACCTGTGAATGCTTACATTGCCGGTCTTGTATGGCTCCCACTCATTCCTGCGTATTTAAACCTGCTGACACAGCATACCCAAAGCTTACAGCTAGCTGATCAACATCCCAACAGGGTACATAACTCGCCTTCTGCCAAAACACAAAACGTTGTCCATTGGGGAAAAGTACCTTCTCCTTTTTTAACATAAATACACATGAGCAATTTCCGGTGCCACTGCAATACTAAAGAGGGTGAGGATATGCATCTGCTATAAAATTATGCATCTACTGAATAACAGGTTCCATGATCACCGGCAGGATGGGGTTTCTGGATGCTATGGCTATAGCCTTATGAAAGTCAATATCATAGCTGATCATTGATTGGGGATGGTCAGCATGATTGACCATTTGCTGATAAATCTGACCGATATGATCAATATCAGCATCAGTAGTATTAAGGGCAGCAAGCCTGGAGGATTGGGGGTCAATAATCAGGTGTACTTCCGCAATAATGAGCAGGCTGGAATCGCAGCATTTCACTTCAAAGAGATGGTAAAGAGAAATAGTTACCGGCCTATATTAGTTTTCAGCCACATAAACACCATATCCTTATTTGGTAGCTACAATAGCTCGGACGATAAGCCGGTGTAACGCCTCAGTGATCACCGTATAAGAAACACCAAAACTTTCAGTTACTTCCATTTCTTCCAGTAGTTATCGCCGGGCAGAAATATTTTTTGTCAGATTGCATCAAGAATCTGCTGCTCTATCTTTTCATTAAGTAAAAGCTCTTTTTCAACTTTAATAAAGGGAGATTCAGAGTTTATTTGATTTTTTTGTGTAGTAACACTATAAGTATATGTATTCGGAAAGTAGCAATTTTTTGAACAAAATTAAGTTGCTACTAAAAATAAATGAATTATACTTCAAAATAACATACTGTATGTTATCATATAATGTACATATTCAAATTCATTTTTTTTAATATTTGTAAAATATAGTGTATATAATTAATTATTTTTAATAAATTTTGCGATTATTAAAATTAGAATATACATTGTCATGCAATAAATAATATGACATCTTTAGATATTCTTTCTTTGAAAATTTAACCTATTACTGAAAGATTGAGAAAATAGAATTTTCAGATTGAGATTGGGTTATGCTATCTCAAATCGGATATACCAAGTATATACCCTTAATTTTCTCATGTAAATACCCACTGAACGTTAAGTTGTTATGATAAAATAATTTATGATCATAGCTGTTCAGCGCACAACTTCCCCGCAGCCTGCCTATATCTAGAGATAGATAATTCCTGAAGAAACTATTTTGATAACAACAATAGCATTTCCTTAAAAATGATTTAACTACTCAATATTTATTGTTATGCAACACCAAAAACTATTATCTCCCCCTACTTCAAAATCATATGTAGGTAGGCATTTGATTTCATCATTCTTGATGATCATAATCTTAGTCCCTTTCGCCTTTGTCACCAGCCAAGCCGCTGAAGCAGTTGACGCCAAGGGGTTCAGGTCTTTGCAACGCTCGGGTGAACAAAATATCAGGGTGAGTGGTAAGGTGGTTTCAGATGATGATCGGGAAGGGATGCCTGGAGTCAATGTGATTGTAAAGGAAACTTCTATAGGAACTGTAACCAACATAGATGGTGACTTTAGCATTGAAGTGTCTGGCCAGGATGCCATTTTAGTATTTAGCTCTGTAGGCTATATCACCCAGGAAATTATTGTTGGCAATCAAACAGAAATTAATGTCACCTTAGCATCCGATGTCAGAGCCCTTGACGAACTGGTAGTAGTGGGATATGGCACCCAGAAAAAACGTGATATCACCGGTTCAATCAGCTCTGTATCGGGAGAAGAATTGAATGAAACTATCTCGAGCAACTTCGTTCAGGCATTACAGGGAAGAACGGCCGGAGTATTTGTCAATTCTAATTCAGGACAGCCCGGTGGAGGTGTTTCCGTACGCATACGAGGCATTGGAGGACTTAACAACAGTGAACCTCTTTATGTGGTGGATGGCGTTCAGATGAGTGGAGGGGGATCTGATTATTATAATCCTCTGGCCAGTATCAACCCAAACGATATTGAGTCAATTGAAGTACTCAAAGATGCTTCCTCTGCCGCCATTTATGGAGCAAGGGCCGCCAATGGCGTAGTACTGATAACTACTAAAAGAGGAAAGTCAGGGAAACCAAGATTAAATTATTCGGGCTCTTTTGGTGTACAAAATTTAACCAACCCTAATCACTTTGATCTTCTGAATGCCAGAGAGTTCGCTACTGTAGTTAATCAAACGGTAGTAGGGGATGGCGGAGTACCTATTTTCGGAGCCAATACTGAGCAGTATCCTTTGGAACTGTTTCCTGCCCCTGATGCGCTGGGAGTAGGCACAGACTGGATGGATGAAGTATTCGTAGATAATGCCTCTATACAGGACCATCAGTTTTCTATATCAGGAGGAAATGAGGCACATAAGTATTTTCTGTCTCTTAACTATTTTGATCAGGATGGAACCATGCTTGGAACTAAATTTAAACGTTATTCTATTCGCTTAAATACGGATAATAACTTAACTGATAATATCATAGTAGGTAATAGCCTTCTCATTAGCCATAACAATAGTAATACCCTTCAGGCAGTGAGAAATGGCGTAGGCGGCATTCTTTATAATACTTTGGTAGCCCCTCCCACCATTCCTGTATACAATGAGGATGGTAGCTTTGCCGGTCCTCCTACATCTTTTTATCAGCCCCGCAGAACCCCCGTAGCAAGTATACTGGACCCTACACGTGAAGCCAGGCGAACTGAGCTCATAGGGAATGTGTATGGTCAGGTGAATTTTCTGAAAGATTTTTCTTTCAAAACAAGCTTTTCGCTTAATATGGGTAGCGACAAAAATGAGCAGTACACACCAACTTATGATGAAGGCATCAATTCCAGTTCCATCACAAGTCTCAGCTCCAGTAACTCTACCAGCAGTACCTGGATATACAGCAATGTCCTCTCATACAACAAAGACATAAAAGAGCATCATATATCAGCCATGGCAGGTATGGAGTCCCAGGAACATCAATCGGATTTCTTACAGGGTACCGCTCGTTATACCGACGATGCCATAAAAGTAGTTTCGTCAGAGGGATCTGAAGTAGCTACAGTGGATCAGTCCAAAAGCGCTTCTTCCTTACTTTCCTACTTCGGTAGAGTAGCATACAACTATGCAGCTAAGTATTACATTGAAGGTAATATACGGAGAGATGGTTCTTCTAAATTTGGTCGCAACTCTCGCTGGGGCGTATTTCCTTCTGTTTCTGGAGCCTACAGAATTTCCAACGAAGATTTTTTTCCTGATAATGCTGTGGTAAACGGCCTCAAACTACGCGTAAGTTATGGTAAGGTAGGCAGTGATCGTATTGGTGATTTCAGATATATTGCCGGGCTCCGCAATGTGTTTTATGCTTTCGGTAATACCAATGGATCGTTCGCCAATGGTCTGGCCATAGACGAACTGGGCAATCCGGATTTGAAGTGGGAAACATCAGAACAAATTAACTATGGAATAGATGCTGAGTTTTTCGACAGCAAACTATTGCTTACTGCTGAATATTATGAAACCAATGTATCGGATATGCTATTAGGACTTCCTATTCCGGCTATAACTGGTATCAGTGCGAGCGTGGGTGAAATCACCTTGGGAGAAATTATCTCTAATGCTGGTTCTCTTACCAATAAAGGATTTGAATTAGAAGTAGAATACCGGAACCATGTAGGTGATTTCAATTATTCTGTTGGCGGTAACCTTACAACTTTTAACAATAAGGTAACTGACATTGGGCGGAATGAGCAAATCTGGGGAATGAGCATTGATGGCAACAATGTATCCAGAACAGTAGTAGGTGGCAGCCTGGGAGAATTTTACGGCTATGTGGTAGAAGGTATTTTCCAGACCCAGGAAGAAGTAGATGCCGCGAATGCACTGGGAGAAGAAGATATGCCCTATCAGGACCCCAACACTGCGCCTGGTGATTTTAGGTACAAAGACCTGGATGGAGACAATGTCATTACCGCTGCCGACCGCGACGTGATAGGAAGTCCTATTCCTGATTTCACCTACGGATTGAATATGAATCTGGCATACAAAAACTTTGATTTGTCATTGCTCCTGACCGGAAGCCAGGGTAATGAAATTTATAATGCTAACCGCAGAAACCTGGAAGCTTCCGGGCAGACTAATTTCAACAAATCAAAAACGGTGCTGGATGCATGGTCTGGACCCAACACCAGCAATACTATACCTCGCAGAATCGCTAGTGACCCTAACCTCAATAAGAGAGTTTCAAGTGTTTTTGTAGAAGATGGTTCTTACATGACTCTCCGCAATGTTCAGATCAACTACCATTTGCCTATGGAATTGATTTCCAGAATTAGCTTGTCAGATGCCATGGTATACCTGTCTGGACAAAGGCTATTCACCTTTACCAAATACAGTGGTTTTGATCCCATCGTCGGAAACAATGGAGGAAGTAACCTGAATGCAGGCATTGACAACGATTTGTACCCACAGGCCAAGTCTGTTCACCTAGGATTGCAAATCAGTTTTTAACCATCACAAAACTCTGAAATTATGAAAAATATAATAAGTATCATCTCCTTAAGTTTAGTATTGGTAGTTATCAGCGCCTGTAAAGAAGATTTTCTTGAACAGGAATATAAAAACGGCCTGGTAGATGTTAATTTCTTTCAAAAACCTGAACATGCTGAAAAAGCGCTCACTGCTGTGTACGATGTGTTGGGTTTTGAAGGTCAGTACATCCTAACACGCATGGCATTAGGGTCCTCTGCTGCTGATGATATTGTAGAGCTGCATGGTGATTTTAGCCGGGTAGGTACAGGTTTTATTGAACTGGATGGATACAACTGGCATTCCAGTAGCAGGTACATCATGGATCATTGGTATTCCAGCTACAAAGGAATAAAGCGAGCCAATGATGTTATCCACAATGTCATGGATATTCCAGGAATGGATGAGGTGAGTGCAGGCCGTTTTGTGGCTGAAGCCAAAGCATTACGTGCGCTTTTTTATTATAACCTGGTCACTGTTTTTGGCGATGTTCCTTTGCTGACAGCATCTGTATCTCTGGAAGATTCTAAAAATGTAAGCCGTGATCCTGCCAGTGAGGTATGGAGACAGATTGTTACTGACCTCAATGAGGCAAAAGAAATCTTACCTGCAAGTTACGACAGCGCTGATTTGGGTAGGGTGACCACTGGTTTTGCGAATGCCCTGCTATCCCGGGTATACTTATGGACTGGAGAGTATGAAAAAGCCATTGCCGCTGCCGCTGCTGTTACAGGCTATGTTCTGGAGCCCATTTATGCCCAATTGTTTAATGGTGAAGCCGAAAGCGGACAGGAGTCTATTTTGGAAGTGATGAATGCTTCTGGCAGTCCAAGTGAAAACATATGGAGAACAGAAGACAGTGAAGTAAATAGAAGTATTTATACCGGACCAGTGTTTGCCTGGTCTCACTTCATGCAACCTTCCCGGGATTTTATTGACAACGCTTTTGAAGAAGGTGATGTAAGACGAGGTGATGATGTTATCCTGGACCACCGAGAAGGTGACACTTATGATATTAACGGTGATGGTGTCATAGATGAGAATGATGAAATCCCAGCTAATGCTCCGGTGGATGCCCATAATTTGAAATATGTAAAAAAGGGAGCTGATTTGACTTCTGGTGGTGTTTGGATAGGCGAGCTTCAAACAGTGAATGTTATCATTATGCGATATGCGGAAGTGCTGCTCAATAAAGCAGAAGCTTTGAACGAGTCGGGGCGCAGTGAGGAAGCCCTTGCCCCCCTGAATCAGGTAAGAGCCAGAGCAGGCCTGGACCCAGTTTCTACCACTGATCAGAATCAGCTTCGCGATATTATTTTACACGAACGGGCAGTAGAATTTTGCTTTGAAGGCCATAGATTCTTTGACCTGAAGCGTACCAACAAACTAGACGAAGTACTGGGTGACCTGGGCTTTATCGCGGGCAAACATGAGGTTTTTCCTATACCTCAAACCGAAATTGACCTTACCGAAATTTCTCAAAACCCCGGGTATAATTAATAAATCAAATTGCTCATGAATGTCTCTCCGGTGGGGGCATTCATGAGATCTCTTAATTTTGCAAATGATGCTAAGAACATCCCTAAGCTTGTTGCTAACCCTTTTTCTTGCCTTAAATACCTCACTGGCACAGAAGAAAGCGCAGATTGCCTTAACCCCTCCCATGGGGTGGAACAGCTGGAACTGCTTTCGTGAAAATGTTTCTGAAGACAAAATCAAAGCCATTGCTGATGCCATGGTTTCTTCCGGCATGCGGGATGCAGGCTACGAGTATATTATTATAGATGATGGCTGGATGACCGATCAGAGAGATGAAGACGGACATATTATCGTCAATGCTGAGAAATTTCCCAGCGGCATGAAGGCATTGGGAGATTATATCCATAGCTTAGGGTTGAAATTTGGAATATATTCTGCGCCGGGCCGTTATACCTGCCAGAAACTGATGGGCAGTTATGGTCACGAACAAATTGATGCAAATGACTACGCGAGCTGGGGAGTGGATTATCTAAAATATGACTGGTGTAACTATCCCGGCACCCGCGAACAGGCCATGAATACGCCCGCTGAAGACTGCCGTCAGGCTTATGAGCTTATGCGTGATTGCCTAAAAAATACCGGACGACCTATCCTCTACAGCGTACATAGCACCTGCTCCGGTGAGCGAAAAAACTCCTTCCCCTGGGTAGTAGATGTGGTACACATGCATCGCTCGGGGGATGACATCAAAGACAACTGGGACAGAATGCTATACTGCCTGGAAAGCACCAGCAAACTCTGGCCTTATGCCGGACCGGGCTTCTGGAATGACCCGGATATGCTGGAAGTTGGGAACACTACGCAGGAAAGACTATGGGGCGGGATAGACAGCACCAAGATGACCACACTGGAATACAGAACACACTTTAGTATGTGGTGTATGGTAGCAGCTCCCCTTATTGCAGGTAATAACCTGAGTACAATGAAAGATGAAATTGTACAGATTCTTACCAATAAAGAATTGATTGCAGTCAATCAGGATGCGCTGGGCAAACAGGGGAGGCGCATAAGAAATGAGGGAGAGGTGGAGGTATGGGTAAAAGCACTGGCTGATGAAAGATATGCTGTGGCCCTCTTCAATCGAAAAGACAGCCCGGCAGATATTAGCTTTCATTGGGATGAGTTAGGCATTAGTGGGCAGCATCAGATCAGAGACCTTTTGCTACACAAAGACCTGGGTACATTTTCCCAAAGCTATACCCGGTAAAAAAATCCAGCCTCATGATGCTTTGATATTATTGGTTGAATAAATAGTTTATACTAAATCCACAACACTCTACATGAAATTAATGCAATTCTTTTGCTGGCTCTCAATGTGCTTTATTTGCCCTATACTGACTGCACAGGAACTTGCCAAGCCTCGCGTCATTGTCACTACCGATGGAGAATTTGATGATCGCTGCTCTATGGTACGCTTCTTACTGTATGCCAATGAATTTGATGTTAAGGGCATCATCCACTCAAGCTCCAAATTTCACTGGAAAGGTAATGACAGCATCGCTGCCCATCAGTGGGCGGATGTATCCTGGATGGATAAGCATATGAAAGCATACGAAAGCGTGTATCCAAACTTGCTACAACACGATAAAGAATTTCCATCTCCTGCTTACCTCAAAAACCAGATTTTTGAAGGAAATATTGAGTTTAGCGGCGACATGCTGCGGGAAACGGCTGGCTCTAACCGTATTGTAGAAGTACTTTTGGAAGATGATCCCTCTCCAGTCTGGTTACAAGCCTGGGGTGGCTCCAATACCATTGCCCGTGCTTTAAAAACCATAGAAGAAAAGCATCCCGACAAAATGCAAAGCGTAGCGGAGAAAGCCCGTGTTTTTCTGATCTTGTTACAAGACGATACCTACGAAACTTACATTGCGAAGCACTGGTCTGATCTTCAGCTAATATTAAGTACTTCCTTTGAGAGCATTGGTTACCCCTGGAAGAAAAGGGTACCCGAGGCAGAAAGTAAATATTATTTAGGAGCATGGATGAATGAGAACCTGTTATATCATCATGGGCCATTATTAGACATTTATCAGGATCATTTATATGGAGATGACCGAACCAGCGGAGACTTTATTTCTGAAGGAGACTCACCGGCTTTTATGCATGTAATTCCTACCGGCTTGAGAGGCAGCCAGCATCCAGGCTGGGGCTCCTGGGGCGGACGCTTCCGTTGGCAGGATAGCCTTTGGGTAAGCGCTCCTGACGATGAGAATATTTTTAAAGCTGTATATCGCTGGATTCCACATTACCAAAAAGATTTTGCTGCCCGGGCCGACTGGTGTGTTCTGCCTTATGAGGAGGCCAATCACCCTCCTGAGGTAAAATTGAATGTGAAGGAAGAACAGACAGTCACAGCCGGAAGCACGATACAACTGAGCTTGAAAGACTCTACTGATCCTGATGGTGATGCTCTTAACTACCGCTGGTGGCACTACAATGATGCCGACAGTTATGCTGAAAAAATAGCTATTGAAAATGCTGATCATAACATAATAAACTTCAGGATACCAGCAGATGCACAAGTCGGCGATTCCATCCACCTGATCGCAGAAGTGACTGATCAATCTTCGCCAGCATTAACAAGGTATAAGCGAATTGTTTTTCATATCACTGAGTAAACATAAAGAATAACCAATCAATCGTACTGCATGCTAAGAATAAAACTGTTCCTAACTTCTTCACTATTCGTATTATGTATCTCAACGGCTGGGTATGCACAAAAATTAGTTCCGTCTCAACATCCCAGAGTCTACATCAATCAAGACGATATAAGCACTTTACAGCAGAAGGCAAAGTCAGAGAAATTTGAGGCACTATGGTTTGAAATTCAACAAATGAATCATCCTTTTGCCAGGGCTCTTAAAGCATTGCTCACTGAGGATCGTCAGCTGGCCGCCCAGGCTGCGATAGACTTCCTGCCTTTGCTTCAGAAAAATACGAATGGACGCAGTCCGCTCAATCCTATGCAACTGGGGGCCTGCATATACGATTGGTGTTATGATGTGATGTCCGATACACTGAAATCAGCATACATCCGGGAGTTTAAAAGGATTGCCTCATTGCATGAACCATACTTCCCTGCACAAAAAGGCCACGGAAGCATTGTAGGCCATAATTGCGAAGGCTGGCTTATGTCAGATCAGCTGCCTGCCGGCCTGGCGATTTATGATGAAGATCCGGTGATGTACGATTCTGCTGCACTGGTTTTTCAGGAAGAATTTGTGCCAGCCAGAAACTTCTTTTATCAGGCACATATGCATCATCAGGGAGATTCTTATATCGCTACGCGCATGATACACGATTTGTTTGCTGCCTGGCTGTACAAAAAAATGGGATATCAGGCTTTCTCAGCCGATCAACAGTTCATGGCATACCAGCTTATTTATCACTACCGTCCTGATGGACAGCAGATGCGTAGCGGTGATACTTATGATGATGCCGGAAATGACCAGGGAGGTAGGACTAAAGGCATCAACCACAAAGCTGTAATGATGATGTTAAGTGCAGCACTTTACAATGATCCTTATCAACTGGATATGATGAGCCGCTTTTTACTCCATGATCTGGAAAAAGTGTTTGCTTTCATCTTTTTACCAATAGACTATCAAACTAAATCCATTGCTGAGCTACCTCATTCAAAATATTTTCCCCAGCCTATGGGTGAAATGGTAGCCCGTACCGGCTGGGATATGGGTGTGAATAGTGATAATGCGCTCATCCATATGCGTATTGGTAATTATTTTTTTGGAAACCATCAGACGAAAGATTTTGGCACATTTCAAATCTACTATAAAGGGCCTTTGGCAATTTCATCAGGGGTTTATGAAGGAAAAAATCAAGGTTATGGCGGAGCGCACTGGCTGAATTACCATCATCAGACTATCGCAAAAAATGGCCTGCTTGTTTATGATCCTGATGAAGTGATGGATAAAAACAGTGCCAATGACGGGGGGCAGCGATGGCCTAATCATGGCAAAGACCATCCGGAAAATTTAGAATATCTATTGAATCCGGAAAATGGATATGAAATGGGTGAAGTCACTGCGCATGCTATTGGCCCTGATGCCGATCAGCCTCGCTATAGCTTTATAGCCGGTGACATTAGTAATGCCTATTCATCCGACAAGGTAAGCATGCTAAGCCGATCCATGCTTACCATCAATACCAACAATCCTGATTTTCCAGCCCTGTTTTTTGTATTTGATCGTGTAGAGGCTGTAAAAGCAACATTCAAAAAGACCTGGCTGCTGCATAGCATACAAGAGCCAGTTATCGTAGGCAGTTCGTTTTCTGTTGAAAGAAAAGGGGTGGAGTTCAGAGGTAAAGGTCTGTATCATGGAAAGTTAATTGCCCAAACCATCTTGCCTGAGCAGCCGGAAATCAGAAAGATAGGAGGTAAAGGGAAAGCTTTTTGGGTAGAGTCAAGTCAAACAAATTACGCCATTGAGAAGGAGAATCCTGCCTCAGAAGAGGGGGAATGGCGGATTGAAGTTTCTCCTGGCAAAGAAGAAATAAGCGATCTCTTTTTTCATGCCATGGGAGTAACTAATGCTGATAACGAAAAGCCCCTGGAGTTTAAAAAAGTTGTTTCACATAATCTAAAGGGCGTAGCCGTACTGGATTATGTGGTTTATTTTAATCAAAATTCTGCCCTGTTAAGCCAGGCTGAATTTGAGTTGGCACATAAGTGCCTCGGGGTGTTTGTCGCTGGCCTGAAAGCGGGGAACTGGGTGCTTGAAAAGGATGGAGGAGAGGTCTTAACCTTAAAAATTGATGCACAAGCAAAATCCGCCTACCTACCCAATGTAGATAAAGGAAAATACACTTTAAGAGCTATTCAATAACCAGGCGTCTGAGCAAATACCAAAGTGTTTTAGTTATGTGTCCTTGTCGTAAAATATAAAAGGTAACAACTAAGAAAAATTCCTGAGGAAAGGGAGGCTTTCTTTATCGGCAGCTTTCATACTGACCAAGAAAAAAATCATTATTTATCAGCTTGCATAAAAAGTTTTTCAAGCAGCAATTTTGTCATGTTGAGCTATGTTTATCAACTTTTGCCAGCGATTGCTTTTTTGGAAAGCTGAAAACGGGCAGTTTGTTATTCATTTCTTATAGTCCAATTTTGTCCCAATCTATGTACAGCGTTTAAACTTTTACGGCATTTTTACATCAACGCTATCTATATGATACAGCTTCAATTCTATTGACTAAATTGTATGGGCATAACAAATAGTAATTCTATCATTTGAAACGCTAAAAACTCCATCGCAAACGTATGAACAAACTTTTGGCCAGGGCATGGTATTGTTTGTTTTCAGTAGTAAAAAAGAGTTGTCCAATCATATCAACTTCCCAATTGCTGCTCAGGGATAGACTCACCATTGGATTCCAGTATGTAGCATGGTCACCCGGAAAATATATGCTTGCAAGTCCTCCACTCAATAATGGATGAAAAGAGTAGGTGCTCTGCATAAATAAGGAATATCGGTAAGGTGATAGGTCTCTGGCAGTAAGTTTGCCCCGGGTGAAAGAGAAAAAGAGAAAATCATCAGGGTGCATATTGCCATCTGTATTTAGCAATGCCGACAAATGAAAGTATAGTGAGCTTTCAAAAGAATAATCGGCAGAGAGTGAGGCCAGCAGGGCAGGGGACAGATGACTTGTTGTATAAGGGTGAAAATAGGACACTTCTCCTTTGAAGCCAGCATCTTTGAGGTTGCCAGCCCAGCCCAATCCCAACGCAATATCTTCCCGGGATTTGCCGCCCAGCAACTGAATATCATAATTCCATCGGTTGAGTTGCCACAAGCCGGCAATCACCATCTGGTCAAAATCTTCATGGAAGGTAGTCGCAATCTCCACACTGGAAGCAAAGCCGGTATACCTTTTTATTCTGAGTGCATCACTGCCGGGGCGTTCTTCATAGTCAAAGTCAAAAAAAGAATAGGCGTTGAACAAGTCATTTGGGTTCCATACCAGGTTTTTGCCCCAATTGATACGCTGCCGCCCCACACGTACTTCCCACTCATTTTTGTACCACTCCAGGTAAGCCCGGTCAATCATAGTGTGAATTACCCATTTTTCTCTGTCTACAACAATTGCCGAAAGATCAAGATAATCATTATTGATATCTATCAGTTCGCTGTAGTTGGGAAGTGTATTTACCAGGTCTCCAAAAAACATCCGGTTCCGAATTTCCAGATAAGCATTAAGGGAAGGAGCAGGGAACCATTTGAAATTAAGACGGTTGTGCACCAGATTGTCTACCATTGTATTCTCCAGACCATCTATCTGCATTATGGAGACCATGTCTTTTACATAGCCGTGAAGACTCCATTTTTTTTGTTCTTTCATACTTTCTTCCTGAGCGATCAGCGGAGCTATGCCTCCTCCACTAAACAGGCATACTAAAAGCATCAGTTGCCTTACAGATGTTCTGTATTTCATAGAAAGATTATACATGAAACGAATTTATACCCCTTGTTTCTGCTGCTCTACTGTAAGGTCAGACTCAATTTGTCCGTCAACGAGTCGGATTACACGGCGAGCACGATCGATCACCCGTTGGTCGTGCGTAGAAAAAATAAAGGTCATATGTTCATCTCTGTTCAACCGGGCCATCATATCAAGGAGATTTTCGGTAGATTTTGAATCCAGGTTGGCTGTAGGCTCGTCGGCCAGCACAAACTGCGGTTTGGAGGCCAGTGCCCGTGCAACTGCTACCCTCTGTTGTTGCCCTCCGGATAATTCAGAGGGACGGCTGTTCATGCGGTCTTCCAGGCCCACTTCTTTCAGTAATTCCACCACCCGCTGGTCTCTTTCCTGCCGGGATTTTTTCTGAAGCAACATCACAAACTCTATATTTTCTTTGGCAGTTAATACCGGAATCAGATTAAAAGCCTGGAACACAAAACCGATATTGTTTAAGCGGAAGTCAATCAGTCGGTTTTTTTTCATAGTAGATATGTCAATACCATTCACATACACCTTACCAGAAGTAGGGTAATCCAAGCCTCCTATAAGATTGAGCAAGGTAGTCTTTCCTGAGCCTGATGGACCTACCAGGGCGGTAAATTCTCCTTTTCTTATCTTGAGGCTTACCCCGTTTACCGCCTTTACCGGAACGACATGATCGGCATACACTTTGCTAAGATTCTCGGTAGAGATGACTTCTTTTTCCTGATCCATAGTAAGCTTTTTTATATTTTTCTGATGGCTACTACCGGATTAAGTCTTATTGCAGTAATGGCCGGATAAATAGAAGCCAGCAAGGCAGCAACAGTAACCATGAACATAATTCTTATATAGTAAATATTGTCCAGCTCGGGATAGATAATCGGGTTAAATCCATAAGCTGCATAGCCTTCCTGATAAAGCCCTGAAAGGTCCATACCATACTGCCCCAGCAGTTGATTGGTAATATAGGCCAAGAGCAGACCAATGGGGGCGGCGATCATCACCAGGAATATGCTTTCAAGTGAAACCATTCCAAATAACTTAGTTCTATTCATGCCAATAGCCATCAGCATACCGATTTCCCGCACGCGTTCCAGTACCGCCATCAGCATGGTATTTACAATGCCAAAAGACAGGGCCATCAGGATGATGATGAGAAATATGATCATGTACTGATCCAGAGATTCAATCATATACCTCAGCTCAGGGGCCAGCGCTTTCCACGTTTCAATCTGTAACTCAGGGTGCTGCTGCTGCAGGGAGCCTTGAAATTCTTCCAGCCTGTTGGGATCATTGAGCAAGACCGCTACCTCATGAAATTCGTGCTGTAATCCCAGGAGGGAACGAAGGTCCTGTGCCTTCAAAAACAGATGGGTTTCATCATAGGTGGTGTTGGAGGTTTTGTAGATGCCAGCAATCCGGAAAGCTCCTGCCACAATATGTCCTGAGGTATCCTGAAATGTAAGAACGATTTTTGAGCGTACTTTTACGTTCAGCTTGTCAGCCAGTTTTTCTCCAATAACGATGCGGTTGTTTTCTTCGTTCTCCAGATAGCTCCCCTCGATGATCTTGTCTTGTAGGCCGGTCACTGTCTGCTCCGCCTCAGGGGAAATACCAATAAACTGCCCTCCGGTGCTGCTGATGGCGGAGGCTACCATCCCGGATGCCAACACCCTTGCTGAGGCAGCCTTGACCTGTACATCATTGCGAACCTCTTGCAAAATACCATGGCTTTTAGGAATGAAAAATCTTGGGTTATTGTCCTTCTCAAATTCCGGATGGTGCACCTGTAAATGAGATATTTCATTCTCGATAGCATCTTTCAGGCGCTGCTCAATGATGCCAAAAGCATAAGCCATAATGAAGGTTCCTGCCCATAGTCCCAGGGCTACTGAGGTGATGACCAGAAAACTTCTCGTCTTGTTTCTCCAAATATTTCGCCAGGCAATAAGCAGTAGCATAATAAGTCATGTTTACAATAGATTTCCTCACCCCCTCATGGCAGATACCGGGTCTAGCCTCCCTATTTTGATCATAGGGTAAATAGACAGTGCCAATGCGATACACAGCACGACCACTGTTTGTGAGTAAAAGATCATCGGTTTTACAGAAAAATAGAAGATAGGCTCAAAGCCAAAGTTTTCATAAGCCTCAGAAAGTTCTCCAGTAATTCTGATAGGAAAATTATAAAAGTAAAATACAACAGGAAGGCTCAGTAGCATCCCTGCCAATGCTCCCAGAATCGCTATCAGTATGTTCTCAAGAATAACGATAGAAGATAACTTGAGTCTACGCATCCCAATGGCTACCAGCACTCCAAACTCAAACTGTCGTTCAACGGTCATCATCAGGATAGTGCCGAAGATGCCGAAAGTAATAAGCAGGTAGAGCACAAAGAGGAAAATATTGTTTTCCGCTCTTTCTCCCTGAATGATCTGATCCAGTTCGGGCATCATGGTTTGCCAGCTCATGAACTCATACTCTTCCCCCAGACTGGCAGCCAGCTGTTGGGCTACTGATTGAGAATTATTGATATCATCTATCTGCAGTACCAAGGCAGTTGCTCTTTGCTCAGCGGCAAAAAGCCATTGGGCTTCTGCTATAGGGAGATATACCAAAAGCTTGTTGAGTTCAGGGGAAGCAAAACTGACTAAGCCCTGAATGGGATATTTGCCGGCGGCACTGGCACCATGAAACCCCTGTCCAATCAGTACCAAAGTATCTCCTACACTTATCTTGAGATATTCGGCTAAGCCTTCTGAAAGCAGCACCCCCCGGTCCTGTTGCTCGAGATATTTGCCTGCTATAAGTTTATCTTCCAGGGAAGTAACCGAAGACTCTCCTTCCGGGGCGATGCCCACTACCATACATCCCCGGGAAAATCCTTCTGATGCCGCCAGGGCAAATGATTCCAGGCGGGGAACAAGCTGGTTCACTTTCTCATCAAGAAGAATTTCCTGTAAATGTGAGGAATTGATTTCAAAGGTGTTGTCAATCGTTTTTTCATTCCAGTAGCCCTTTTTGTGCACCTGTACAGCACCGGTATAATAGCTTACTACGTTTTCCTGCATTTTGTCCAGCATCCCTTCTTTTACCGAGTTCAGTAGAATAGCCAACAAGACGGCAAAAATGATGGAAGCCATAGTGATAAAGGTTCTACGTTTGTTGCGCCACAGGTTGCGCCATGCCAGTGTGAGGAACATGTTCATATTGCTACTGTACCCGTTTCATATTTTGTAAAGAGAAAAAACTTTCTTCCAATGGGATGTCGTAATCTACGGTATGATAGCGCATCACCGTTTTATGTCCCTCTTTGTCTACCGGTATGTATTCCATAACCGAAGGCAACTCACGTCCGTCCAACTCCTTAATTTCTGAAAATACCACTTCATTGATCAAAAAACCTTCTTCATCATAAAGTTCAGAGCGGAGTTCTATGTACTCGCTTTTGTCTATCCAGCTATAGATCTTTCCCCACACCACCGGAGCTCCCTCCTTGGGCAGCAGTTCTATTTTGTAGCACGCTCTTCCCAGGATGACAGAGTCGCCAACAATTTTATGGGTGTAGTCCTCTACAATGGAAGATTCTTTGATCAGGTCATCATTGGTAAAGTCAGAACCCATCCACGACTGCATCATCATAGAAGGAGGTAGTTTGATATTTCTGTCAATGGAAGAAACCCAGTTCCAAATTTCATTTTTCCGTTTCAGAAACACCGTACCCTTGTCTCTTACCGGTGCGGTAATCAGAATAAGAGCGTTTTCGGTTCCTTTTGACCATGTTTTGACCGACATATCGCGCGACCAGGAAGGGCGGATGATGGAAATGGTAAGTTCTGCCATTGAAGTTTCCCCCCTACGCTTTTCATTAGTCTTATTTACGATTTCCTTGGCGTCAGGAAGCTGCTTTTGAAAAGCAAACAGTGAAACAAATATTCCCGGTATTAAGATGATCATGCAGAAACGTAGCATATGAACTGATTTTCTTAAAGTTAAACAAAGCAGCAAGGGATATGAATGATCTATGTCATCGCGCTGAATGATCTTCTTAAGCTTTTAGAAACTGATCGACAAAGTTTTCTATTTATCATCCAACCTGCATAAAAAAATCTAGCAGGATGGGCCTGAGAAAAGTGTTTCTATAAACCAGAATTATCGTTTTATATCACCAACCAGTGACCTTCATCATGATGAATATGTATCGGTTGAACACTTAGTATAGGCTTTGTTATTACTAAGGCTTTAGTCTTTCCTGTTTCTTAAAGTAGCGACGGAGCAGGACGCTGTGCTGTAAAGCTTCCATATTTTCATTGAACAAGCCAATGCCGGTGTGAATCTCATCAAGGCTGGTCTGCATTTCATTAGCCATTGTACTATCGCTGATCAGCAAGCCCGCCGTACCTTTTCCTGCTTCTATACCTTTTACCATCAGGTTGATGTTCTGCGCTACTTCTGCGATTGCTTCGCTGGAGGCTTGTAGCTTTCTTATGGTATGCTGAAGTTGCCATACTGTCAGCGTATCTTCCGCTAAAAAACCAATGATACCAGAGCCGCGGTTAATTTTGACAGCTGTACTTTTAAGTTCATTTATGGTGGCTGCTGCTCCTTCACTGGCTTGGGAGAGATTATGCAAAGTTTGTTGCAGACTCAGCGCAAAAGGTTTGTCATGAATGAGCATTCCTACTGTACCCTCACCCTTATTGATATGGTTGGTCATGGTAACCAGGTTTTGGGTAAGGGTTGCTACATTTTCATTTGAGATGCTTAGTGTTCTCAGCAATGCATCTGTATCTATATTTGATTGCGAAACAATCCAGTCATTAATTTCCACAGGAAGAGCATTGCCAGTACCAGGTCTTATATTGATGATTACGTTGCCTACCAATCCATCGGTACCTATGGTAGCCACAGCATTTTTCTTGATATAGTTTCTCACACCTTCACGAACAAGCATATCCACCTGAATGGCAGAGTCACTGACAATTGTGATGCGCTTTACAATACCCACATCAATACCTGCGAAACGTACACTGTTGCCTTCTCTCAAACCGTTTACATCTGCAAAGCGGGTACTGAGTTGAAAGCGGGTATTGAACATATTACGCTGGTTCCCTATCAGGTACAAGGCTACAATTAGAAAGATAAGCCCGAGCATCACAAAAATACCTAGCTTAATTTTATGGTGGGTTTCTTGGCTCATAGGAATATGGTTTACAGAAAAAAACCTTTTACTTTAGGATCGTCTGATTGAGATAAACCTTCATACGTTCCCTCAGCATAGTTTGTGCCACCGGATAAGATTACCATCCTATCTGCCGTAATATTGGCGCAATCCATATCGTGCGTAATGATTATGGATGATGTATGGTGCTGCCCTTGTACTCTCCTTATGAGTTCACTGATTTCTTTTGCTGTGATAGGATCCAGTCCGCTGGTAGGCTCGTCATAGAGAATGATTTTGGGGTTCAGCATAAGCGTACGGGCCAGTGCAATTCTTTTCTTCATTCCGCCTGATAATTCAGAAGGCATAAGGTCTACTGCTTCGGGTAAACCAACACTTTCTAAAACGGCTTCCACTTTCATATTGATTTCTTGTTTGCTTTGCCTGCTATGTTTACGTAAGGGGAAACATAGGTTTTCACGCACTGTCATGGAATCATAGAGGGCGCCCCACTGAAACAAAAAACCAATCTTACGACGAAGATCATCTAAATTGTTACGTTCTAAATGAGCAACATTTTTCCCCAATACGTAAATCTCTCCTGCATCTGTGGGGATCAAGCCAACAATACACTTGATCAATACAGACTTACCAGAACCTGATCTTCCCAACACAACCAGATTTTCTTCTTCGCAGAGCGTCAGGTTAAAGTCTTGAAGAACCGGATGACTACCAAAGGATTTGTGGAGATGAAGGATTTCAATTACCACCGAACGGGTGAATGGCCTGCTAGGGGAATACTCTTCAGTGACTGCTGTCTTTATCATAATTCATAAAAAATATCCGCGACCAGTACAGCCAGTAAATCAAGCAGGAACACCAGCATAGAAGCCATTACTACTGCAGTATTCGCAGCAGCACCTACGCCTTCGGTCCCTTTTTCAGAACAGTAGCCTTGATAACAGCCAACCAGACCTATGGCAAATCCAAAGAAAAAAGATTTTCCAATGGAGGGGATGATATCTCCGAAATGAAGATTGGCAAATACCTGGTTAAAATACAAAGTCCATCCTACACCACCTTTTATGTTTTCTACCAGAAAAGATCCTACCAGCGAGATGATATCGGCAAAGATTACAAGCACGGGCAACATGAGCGTGGCTGCCAGCACGCGGGTCACTACCAGGTACTTGAATGGATTATTACCAGACACTTCCATGGCATCAATCTGCTCAGTTACTTTCATAGAGCCCAGTTCTGCACCTATGCTGGATCCTACCTTGCCGGCACAGATCAGTGCTGTAATGACCGGCCCTATTTCCCGAACGATAGAAATACCTACCATAGAGGGCATCCACGACTCGGCACCAAACTCAATCAGTGTGGGCCTTGATTGGAGCGTTAATACTACTCCCATAATGAAACCTGTGGTTCCTACCAAAGGCAGCGATTGATACCCAATGCGATATGACTGTTTCATGAGTTCATCAAACTCATAAGGCGGTCTGAAAAGCTCTTGCAAGAAGTCTTTAGCGAATTGTGAAAGTTCGGCAGTTATGATCAAATACTGCCTTAATTGCTTTGGTAAGAAGGTAAACACAGGTTTTTTAATAAAAAGGTGGTAAAGGTATAAATCCTGCCTGCTGTTTAGTCAGTAGTGATTGTCTTTTCGTAAAACTGCTCCAGAAGGAAACTGATGCCTGCTAAGGCGAGCAAAGGAAGGGCATATAACAGCAATACTTTTCGGGTATTGTTATGCAGTAATCTGTCCTGCCAGCTAAGGCTTGGCTTTTTCTTTAAGGTGAGTTTCATAACTATAATATTTAAAGTTCAAGCGATCAGAGTTAATTTCCCTACATATACTGTATATTTCAATGATATAAGTCATTGGTATGGATAATTAGTGATGGAGTGGATGACCAGGGTAGAAGAACTATTACAGGATAATACAAACCCTATAATTAAATGATATGATTTAGGTCACTGATTGTGATGATTAGGATCATTCCAAATAAGGATTTTTTAGTCGTTATTTATCTACATACAAATGCTTGAAATCCGGAAAGTTTCATCCCCTGCTACCCTGGAAAAATAAAGGAACATCGTCATCAGGTAAAATTTTGAAATTCCTTTGAATGGGTTGGAATAGCTGAAAGCTGAACTGTAATAAATGTCATATTTAATCTTTAAAAGGCAAATACCATGGAAGTAAAGCAGTTTTATGACGAAGCATTGGCGCAAGGCTCTTACGCTATTCTGAGCGAGGGGGAAATAGCGCTTATTGATCCGGGCAGAGATCCCCAAGCTTACCTGGATTATGCCCGGGAACATAGTGCCCAGATAGTAGCGGTGTTTGAAACCCATCCTCATGCCGATTTTGTAAGCAGCCATCTGGAGTTTTACGAAAAGCATGGTGCCGTCATCTATATCAACTCCAAAGTAGGGGTTTCCTATCCCCATCATGCAATGGATGACAGAGAGGAAGTAAATATTGGAAAAGTAAAAATACATGCTCTATACACACCCGGACATTCGCCCGACCACAATTCTTATCTGCTGCTTGACGAACAAGCTCATCCCTATTCAGTTTTTACCGGAGATACCTTATTTGTGGGGGATGTAGGCAGACCAGATCTAAGAGAAGGTGCGGGAATGATCCATGCTAAACGTGAAGAACTGGCACATCAAATGTATCATACCATTCATCAGGTTTTTAAGAAATTGAATGATGAAGTGATCGTGTATCCAGCCCATGGCGCGGGTTCACTCTGTGGTAAAAATATGCGCGCAGAAACTTTTAGTACTATCGGAGAAGAAAAGAGACACAACTGGGCCTTTCAGGTTACGGATGAAAATAAGTTCGTAGAATTTTTACTGGATGACCAGCCCTACATACCACAATATTTTCCCTATGATGTTGAAATTAACCGTACAGGGGCAGCTCCCCTGGAAGAAAGTATCAAAGGAATTCCTCAACATCATGAGGCAGCCTCATTGGAAGCGGGCTTGCCGATAGTAGATGCAAGAGCAGAAATGCTGTTCAAAAAAGGACATTTAAAAGGAGCAATTAATATACAGGAAGGAGAGAAGTTTGAAACCTGGTTAGGTTCCATCATTTCTCCTGATAAGCAGTTCTATTTGCTGGTAAATGACGAGGCTCAGCAGGAAAGGCTCATAAGGCGAGCAGCCAAGATTGGCTACGAAACACAAATCAAAGCCATCATCACTGCACCGCACTATTTCCAGGAAAGGAGTCAAATCTTAGATGTAGAAAATTTAAGACTACATCCGGAAATGTATACCATTATAGACGTGCGAGCGACTTCTGAAGTAGTAGGGAAAAGAATATTCTCCCACGCCATTAACATTCCTTTAGCAGAATTACGACAGCGAATTTCGGAAATACCTCTTGATAAGCCAGTGGTGGTACATTGTGTTGGAGGGTATCGCTCTGAGATTGGAGCCAGCATACTGGAAGGTATACTCCTGGAAACAAAAGTATATGATCTGGGAGAAGAAGTGAACAGGTTTCAGGCAGCTTCGGCTTCACACACATAGCTTAAGCTTTCGTTTTTTCTCTAGGTGTTAAAGAACTCTATAAGCGCTCTTACGCTACTTTGAGTAAGCAGGATTTGAGCATATATGGTCAATGCAGGGCTTAAAAAGAGAAAAATGATGGCACTATATTTTTTCAATGTTCTGAATCACAGAGTGTAGTGATGTAAGTCATTTCTATAGAATGGATAGAAATTTGTTTACCAGAAAATTTAGCATGAAATCCTTCAAACGTATACTTGTGCCTACTGACTTCTCTGAAACAGCAAACAATGCGCTCATCTATGCTATTGATTTTGCACGCCAGGCAGGTGCAGAACTCCTGCTGTTGCATGCTTATCAGCTCCCTGTACCACCTTCCTATCATTATCCTGTGGGTTATTATGAAGCTGTTAAGCCTGAAGAGTTTAAGAAGGCAGCAGACAAAAGGATGAAAATCCTGCAGCAGGATTTCCTTTATGCTCCCAAAGTTCCTTTTGAGTGCATCACCAGACTGGGGGCAGCTACAAATAGTATTGAAAGTATAGCTACAGAGAGGAATGTGGATTTGTTGATCATGGGCAGCCGAAAAGCTGCAGGTGCAAAAGCCTGGTTTGGAAGTGTAACCACCCATACCGTGAAGCATAGCATGGCCCCGGTATTGGTCATTCCTCAGGAAGTGCGATTCAATCCTCCTCAAAAGCTGGTATTGGCCACTGACCTGCTTCCTATCCAGCATCTCAAAGTACTGGATACGCTTAAAGTAATGGCCAGGCTGTTTAAAGCCAGCATAGAAGTTTTGCACATCCATCCGGAAAAAGAAGAGTATACTCGGCAACAAACGAAATTTCGTGAGACTTTAAGTACTTATCTGGGTGATGCGACTGACATCATCCATCTCAGGCATGAACATGTGAACGAAGGTATTCAACAGTTCCTGGATAAAAATCAGGCAGATATGCTGGTAATGCTATCTCAGCAACATGGACTTTTAAATCAGCTGATGCATAGCAGCAAAACAAAGTACATGATTTTCCATACTCATAAACCATTGTTGGTGCTTAAATAAATAGTGATTGCCTGCTTCAGGCTGTCAGAACCACTGTGCAGCTCAAATATCCTGGCTTAGGATAGATTTTTCATCGCCTGAAAAAATCATCTATCGGTTCATTGACCAGAATTACTATGTCAAAGTCTTCTGACAATTGACGGTGAAACTCAGGGGAGTGGGGGAAGATTTTTCGTGCTAACCACTCTATTTCTTTAGAAGAGAGCTTTTCTTTCCGTAAATCTAAAAGGTAAGCATTACGCCCTGTTTCGCGCTCTGCCATAGGAAAACGTTTTTCAAGAAATGGTGCGATAGGCTCCTCTTCAAAATGATAACTACCTACGGCTATGGCCAGATACTGTTCCTGATACCGCTTATGTAAGTATTGACCTAATGAACCTGCTGTACCGCGCCCCATTTCCTGATTAGGTACCCAGGCAATAAGCTGTAAATCAGTACTGCTTGTATCCATCCAGTCAAAGTAATGGCTGATTTCACGGCTAATGCGCTGGTAATAGCCTTTTAGATGGGATAGGTTTGTGATGTAGCGATTGATAACTTCTAGTGCCTGCTCAGCGGCTTCCCGCTCGGGTAGAGGTAAGTCCGGTAAGTTATCATGCACACTGCAGAGCGTAAGTAAAAGATACTCCTGATAGGAAGGGGAATCATAATAGTACAGTCCCCAGATTTTTTGCAGGCTTAGAAGCTCCCGTATATTTTTTACTAAAGTGTCTACTTCCTGTTTCCATAGCGTGTCAGCATGCTTAGCTACAATATTTTCTAATCTGCTAAGGCTTTGGGGCACATCTTCATGTTGATAAGCCATTAAAACTACTTCAGGATGATCATAGCTCCAGTCCAAGACCCGGGCTACTTCTATGTCATAATCACTTTCTACTTGCGTTAACCCTTTGTTGACATAGCGGTTGATTTGTTCGGCACGATTAGAATCCAACTGAAAGGCCATGACAGAAAAATCTGTATTGGGTAATAAATACTGGGCTATGCGAAAACGACTTTCAAATGTGAGCAGGGAATTGTGTCCAATACCGATGGCTTTTTTACCCTTTACAAACCGCTTGAGCGAATCCAGACCGCTTATTGAACGCGTATGTACAGGTATGGCATGCTTCTTCAGCCATTGTCTTGCACTCTGCTCTGAGAGCGGGAGATTAGTCATCAGTTGTTGAAAGGTTTGGGGATATAGCAAAGTAGTATATACTGTTCCTACATAGCCTTGCCAGCAGGGAGCAGTGACACGGTTTACCCCTTTCAAACTGGGTTCTACCCAATAAATGCCGTTGATGACGAAGGCAAATTCAGTGTCGGTCAAGCCTATGGAAGCGAGTGGCAGTGAGGTGCGATAAACTGCATCCTCAGTTTTGTTCATCTGGTATTCATCGGTATTCCATTCGTTGAACCCAGCGGTAAGTGCTACACTGAAAATGCTGATGGCGGACAAAGGGATGACATTCTCATTATTTTCCTGGACGGCAAAGTGATGATCAGCAGGACGAAATTCAAAGATAATACTATCTTCCTTTGTATAATAACCCACTAAGGAAAGCTGCTGACTTAATCCCATCGTGGGCAAAAGAACCGTAAAGAACAGGATGTATTTCAAGTATTTCATAATAATAGGGTTAGATAGAATAGGACGCCAGATGTAAAAGGATAAATTTTGAAGGATATCTGATCCATGTTTTCAAAAAATCATCTGGCATCCAGTATCTGATTGATGAATACATTATTTGTCAAAAACCGTGTGCTTCTACAAATTGATTATTGCAAGAGGGTGATAACTTCCTCATCTGTCACCTGAGGAAACGCTTCATAATATTGGCTAACTGCCTGAAAATTGCTCGAGACCTGCAAGCAAAATACGGCATCAACTTCATTGAATATTTTAGAATAGGCATCCTCAGAAGCTACCGGAATAGCTACCACTAGCTGTTTAGGATTTTCCTTCTCTGTCAGGTTAATAGCAGCCAGCATACTACTTCCGGTTGCCATGCCATCATCTATCAGCATCACAGTTTTATTGTTTAGCTTAACAGGCTTTTTGCTTCCTCTGTAGAGCAGGTATTTTTCCTTGATAACTTTTTCTAAGCGGTGAACCTCATTTTCAATATATTCACCAGAAATATCTCCCTGGCTATTGATAACATAGCCAGAGGTACTTACAGCGCCTAAAGCAAACTCAGGATAAAAAGGATGCTTGATTTTTTTAACAATGGCAACATCCAGAGGCCAGTGCAGATGATCCGCAATATATCTTGCAACAGGTACACCACCCCGTGGTAATGCCAACACAACTCCGTTCGCTACATCTCGATATTGATTTAGCGCTTTCAACATTTGCACAGCTGCATCTCTTCGGTCAAGATATTTCATTTATCGTATAGCATTTATTTTAAAAATAAAGATGTGTTGCCACTTTTAAACAGACCTAAGTCATGGCTTCCGATGATCTTAGTCAGTGCAAAAAATAAATCGGCTTTGTATATCTCCAGAACTTTATAGTGGTGCATGCTGCTGATTGTACATATTTAGGTATGAAAACTTGACCTTCTTACTGAAAAAAAGTTGCGCATAAGCTAAACCCTTCAGCTCATTTGAATGACGTGATTTTGAGGATGGGGACTACAAATGTCGCCTGCTGGTGAATGTACGAGCCCTGAAAGTACAGGGTCCCGCCTGGACATCAAACAGCTAATTAGATTATCATAGCCTTTATGGAAAATACAGGAGTAAAGACAGACAATGGGAAAAAACTATCGCTGGGGAGGTAATAGACAGAGCGATGATGCAATTTATCTTAAGAATGATTTAGATCATTCCTCAGGCAATATATAAACCATACCTTCCATCAGCTGATAGTAGAAAATCAATATACCCACTCTTTTAAATTAAGCTTTATGAATACGATGAGCAGTACCATGAACGATCTACGCAAACGTGGATATGTTGAAGATTTCAGGCTTGAGAAACTAGGATTACAGCATACTGATAGCAAGCTGCAAATCAGACCGGAGGAATTCGTCATTGATGAGGTGTATGGGTATGAGGGTATGCCAAACCCTGAGGATGAAGGGGTGCTTTACGCTATTACTTCTGCTAAGTACCATCTTAAAGGAATACTGAGGAATACGGGTCAGTGGATATGGGATATACTCTGATGAGCTGACCGATTAACCAGTGGAAAAATTATGCAAAATAAAAGAGCTGCTGACAGAAAGGTTCAGGCTCTTTCTATAGGAAAGATTCCCTTCTTCTAATAGATGATATCATATTTTCAATGATACACATTAGCAGAATCAGTGACCTACATCATCTATTTTGTCTGAAATACTAGCTATTTTATGTTGCTTATGAGATCCTGTTTAACGTCTGCTTACCTCATATGGCTATAAGGTTCAATATGTTGATAGAGCCTTATCCGGAGAACTTATTGAACAATCATTTAACTCAAGCTGGTATGCATAATATGAGTAAAAAAGTAACCAAGCCTCAATTCAAGAAAGCACCTTTGAAACCTAATCTGGGGGACTATGAAAAAGGTTACCGGAACTTTTCATGGGAGCAGATACTACACGAACTGGATGGCTTGCCAGGAGGGAAAGGGATGAATATTGCCTATGAAGCCGTCGACCGGCATGCGCAATCAGAGCGCATAGCCTTCCGCTGGCTACGCAAGACCGGTGAGGTTCAGGATATCAGCTATCAGGAATTGTACAGACAAACCAATCGCTTTGCCAATGTATTGCAAAGCCTGGGGGTTGGGAAGCAGGACAGCGTCTTTTTGCTCACCGGAAGAATTCCTGAATTATACATAGCTGCACTGGGCAGCTGGAAAAATACCAGTGTGTTTTGTCCCTTGTTTTCTGCCTTTGGCCCGGAACCACTATTGCAGCGGTTGAGCAAAGGAAATGCAAAAGTACTGCTTACTACCGAACGTTTTTATCAGAAGAAAATAAAGGCACTACTAGCTCAGCTTCCGGCTTTGCAATATGTGCTGCTGGTGGATGCTGAAAAAGATATCAATGCCCATGTACTTTCCCTGGACAGGCACATGAAAAAAGCTTCGGATCAATTCACCATTCCTCCTACTGCTCCTGAGGATATGACGACCCTGCACTTTACCAGTGGCACCACCGGTATGCCTAAAGGGGCCATACATGTGCATCAGGCAGTCCTTACCCAATATATTACGGGTAAATATGTGCTGGACCTGCATCCTGACGATATCTACTGGTGTACGGCTGATCCTGGCTGGGTTACTGGTACCTCCTACGGTATCATTGCCCCACTGACGCTGGGGGTTACAAGCATCATTGATGAGGCAGATTTTGATGCTGAACGTTGGTATAGTATTCTTGAAAAGCAGAAGGTCAGCGTATGGTATACAGCGCCTACTGCCATTCGTATGCTGATGCGCCTGGATATCAAACCGCTCGAGAAATATGATTTATCACATTTGCGCTTGATTCATAGTGTAGGAGAGCCACTTAACCCTGAGGCTATTGCCTGGGCTGAAAAAGTCCTGGGTATGCCTATTTATGATAACTGGTGGCAGACGGAGACGGGTGGAATTATGATCTCTAATTTTACTGCTCTTCCAATCAAACCCGGTTCTATGGGGCGTCCTTTGCCCGGCATTGAAGCAGCAGTAGTGCAAAGGGTAAATGTACAGAAAGTAAAAGTCTTGAAGGATGGTGAGATAGGTGAGCTTGCGCTGAAGCCCGGCTGGCCCTCCATGTTCCGAGGATATATTCAAGAAAAAAAACGGTATCAGAAATGTTTTGTGGGAGGGTGGTACATCACCGGCGACCTGGCAAAAAAAGATAAAGATGGATATTTTTGGTTTGTGGGAAGAGCGGATGATATCATCAAAACATCAGGACATATGGTAGGCCCTTTTGAAGTAGAAAGTGTGCTGATGGAGCATCCGGCAATCGCGGAAGCAGCTGTCATTGGCATTCCTGCTCCGGTAATCGGTGAACTGGTTAGGGCTTATATTCTTTTAAAATCAGGCACACAGGCCAGCGAGGAACTGGCGCTGGAAATAAAAGGCTTTGCCCGCCAGAGGCTGGGTTCAGCGGTGGCTCCTAAAGAGATAGAATTCAGAGATCAGCTCCCCCACACCCGCAGTGGGAAAATCATGCGAAGGCTTCTTAAAACCCAGGCTTTAGGGCTTCCCGAAGGAGATACTTCTACCCTGGAAAAAAATTAATAAAAGAACTTCAAAACTCAAACAACAATGCCATGCATACCAACCCTGTTTTCATCATTTCATGGACCGTTTTTTTCCTATTCAGTTGTGGAGAAAAAGCACGGGAGGAAGAGCGTCTTAGCCGTATCAGCGAATTAGAAATCAGAGGCCAGCAGCTGGAGCAACAGCTTGAGGAAATAAATTCCGAGTTCAACACATTTGTGCATTCTGTCGCACAATTTGAAAACCAATTCCGACATATCCATGATAAAGAAATCGCTTTGGGAAATCAACTACCAGATTCATCCCCACAGGAGCTAAGTGAAAAGCTCAGTGAAGATGTGAGTAGGATAGAAAATCTGATCAGCTCAAATCAGCAGGTCATCAGTAATCTAAGGGCAGGTTTAAGAAACGTAGGACGAGAAAGTGAGGTTTTGACACAGGAAAGTCTGAAAGAAAGAGAAGAGCTTGAAGAACAGATCAGAATAAGAGAGCAGACAGTTGTACAATTGGAAGCGCAGATGCGTGACACGCAGCTTTCTTTAAAGAACACACAGAGTGATTTGGAAATGCTT
This sequence comes from Catalinimonas alkaloidigena, assembly GCF_029504655.1. Classification (NCBI taxonomy): domain Bacteria; kingdom Pseudomonadati; phylum Bacteroidota; class Cytophagia; order Cytophagales; family Catalimonadaceae; genus Catalinimonas; species Catalinimonas alkaloidigena. The sequence goes on along the minus strand of NZ_JAQFIL010000001.1, from coordinate 3,707,197 downwards.
AGCCGTTCCAATGAAGAACAAAGACAAGCCTTGAATACAGCCTATTATGTGATGGGAAATTTCAAAGCGCTGAAAGATGAGCAGATCCTGGATAAGAAAGGGAAGTTTCTGGGACTTTTCGGTGGTGCCAAAATACTGAGACCTGATTTTAACCATCAAAAATTTACCCGTATCAATATAAGGGAAACAGACAGTTTTCCGGTAGAAGGCAAAGAACTTACTCTTGTTTCAGTGCATCCTTCTGAGTCATACACCATTGAAAAAGAAGCATCAGGTGATAAGTTAAACCTGCTGGTATCTGATCCCGACAAATTCTGGGAATCCTCTAAATACATGGTAATGTTGATAAAATAAGGGGGGCTATGAAAATTCAAAAAACACCGAACAAGAAACTTAAACCTAAGAATAAGTCTAAGGGAGCGCAGGATCATGCCCTTCATCTGCTTCGCCAGATGTTACTGATCCGTCGGTTTGAAGAGAAGGCGGCGGAATTGTACACCTCCTTGAACATAAGGGGTTTTCTGCATCTCTATATTGGTGAAGAGGCAGTAGCTGTAGGCGTGATGGAAGCGCTGAAGCAGGAAGACGCCGTAGTGGCTACCTACCGGGAGCATGGTCAGGCGCTCGCCAGAGGTGTAGCTGCCAATACCATCATGGCTGAAATGTATGGTAAGCAGGAAGGCTGCAGCCGGGGCAGGGGAGGGTCCATGCATTTGTTTGATGCCCGCACCCGCTTTTATGGGGGTAATGCCATTGTGGGTGGAGGATTACCCTTGGCTGTGGGGTTGGCGCTGGCTGATAAGATACAGCAAAAGCCTCAGGTTACCTGCTGTTTTTTTGGGGAAGGAGCCATTGCTGAAGGAGAATTTCACGAGACCATGAACCTCGCAGTCCTTTGGCAATTGCCGGTACTTTTTCTTTGTGAGAACAATCTCTATGCCATGGGAACAGCCTTAGAAAGGTCAGAGTCAAAGACTAATTTGATTGAAAAATCTAAAAGCTATGGTGTGGAAGCAGGCTCAGTAGATGGAATGAATGTGCTTGCGGTAGAAGAGGCCGCAAAAAAAGCTGTTCGTTATGTGCGAAGCCAGCAGAAACCATATTTTCTGGAATGCAGGACGTACCGCTTTAGAGCGCATTCCATGTTTGATGCCGAGTTATACAGAAATAAATCAGAGGTAGAAGGCTGGAAGAAGAAAGATCCGATTTCCACCTTTGTTGAGCTGATGAAAAATAAGCAGCTGATTACAGCACAAGATATTAAGAGGATAGAAAAAGAAGTAGCACAGCAAGTGCATGAGGCAGTAGACTTTGCCGAGCAGGGGAGCTGGGAGCCCGTTGAAGACCTTAGCCGATTTGTTTATTCAGAACAGGAATCATAATGACTACAGATACTCTCATAAACACTAAAATAACCTATCGCGAAGCGATGCGGGAGGCTATACGAGAAGCCATGCAGCAGGATGAAAGCGTCTTTTTGATGGGTGAGGATGTAGGCAGGTATGGTGGGAGTTTTGCCGTGAGCCGTGGTTTGCTGGAAGAATTCGGGCCAGAGCGCATCCGGGATACCCCTCTATCCGAATCCGCATTTGTAGGTGCAGGGATAGGAGCTGCGCTGGGAGGCATGCGCCCTATTGTAGAAATCATGACTGTCAACTTCAGCCTGCTGGCGCTGGACCAGATCATGAATAATGCCGCCACCCTGCTCCACATGTCGGGAGGGCAATTCAATGTGCCGCTGGTCATCAGGATGGCCACTGGTGGAGGAAAGCAGCTGGCTGCTCAACATTCACATAGCCTGGAAGGCTGGTATGCCCATATTCCAGGAATCAAGATATTGACACCTGCCACCCTTGAAGATGCTCGCTGGATGCTGGAAAAGGCCCTGGCAGATCCTGACCCTGTACTCATTTTTGAAAATTCCACTTTGTATAATAGGGAAGGGACGATTACAGCAGGAAAGGGCACCATTGATATTGATCATGCCAAAGTAATGAGAGCAGGCAAAGATGTCAGCATACTCACCTATGGTGCAAGCCTGCATAAAGCGCTGGATGCAGCCGAACAGCTGGCCAACGAAGGTATAGATGCAGAAGTGCTGGATCTGCGGGTGCTGAGGCCTTTGGATGAGCAAACCATACTGGCATCTGTAAGCAAAACGCATAGGGCTATCGTAGTAGATGAAGGATGGAAAAGTGGGAGCATCTCTGCGGAGATCAGCGCCAGAATCAGTGAAAAAATTTTCTATGAGCTGGATGCTCCGGTAGAGCGTATCTGCAGTGCAGAAGTACCTATACCCTATGCGGCCCATTTAGAAATGGCGGCGCTTCCACAAACAGGGGTAATCGTTGAGGTCACTAAAAATTATATGCAGCGTTATGGGTGAATTTAGAATGCCAAGTCTAGGCGCAGATATGAAAGCAGCCACCCTGGTGGAATGGCATGTGAAGGAAGGTGCACATGTCAGGCGGGGAGATATCATTGCCGATGTGGAAACGGAAAAAGGAGATATAGATGTAGAAGTCTACGAAGAGGGTACGCTTGAAAAAATTCTGGTGCAGCCCGGAGAGAAATTACCTGTGGGGACCCTCATGGCCTATGTTCGTTCAGAGGGTGAACCTTCCTGGGAGCAGCTACAAACGAAACAAGGAGAAAGTATTTTGAAAGCCAGCTCGGAAGCAGCGCAGCCTGAGCTATCTGAAGGTACTGCATCGGTAAGTACTGAGACTAAATCAACACCCAAAGTGGAAACTGACTTAATTCAGTCCCTGGAGTCAGAAGAACGGATCAAAGCTTCTCCACTGGCAAAGATGATTGCTACTGAAAATCACATTGATCTGCATGAAGTACAGGGTACCCGTCCGAACGGAGCTATTGGTCGTGCTGATGTGGAACGCTACATGCATCAGAAAACAGATAAAGCTCCGGCAGAACAGCCTGAACGATCTCTTCAGGCACCTGCTACTACGATGAGAAAGGCCATTGCCAATGCTATGGCAAAATCAAATCGTGAGATTCCCCATTATTATCTGGATACTCACATTGACATGAGCCATGCTTTAGAATGGATGGAAGCAGAAAACCGTAATCGTCCGGTGAAAGAGAGACTGTTGAATTCTGTTTTACTCATCAAAGCAGTGGCCCTAGCACTGACAGAAGTGCCTGAGCTGAATGGCTATTGGATAGATAATGAACTAAAGATACAGGAAGCGATCCACATAGGGTTTGCCATAGCCCTACGTAGAGGAGGGCTTATTACCCCGGCCATCCATCATGCTGATACCAAAAGCCTGGATGAACTGATGGAAAACCTTAAAGATCTTACCCAAAGAACCCGCGAGGGTAGATTAAGAAGCTCAGAGCTTAGCGATGCCACCATCACGCTTACCAGCCTGGGAGATAGGGGCGTAGAAACAGTGTACGGAGTCATTTACCCCCCTCAGGTGGCTCTGATAGGATTCGGAAAAATCCTGGACCAGGTCTGGGTGGCTCAGGGTATGTTAGGCATCAGGCCGCTGGTGCATGCCACCCTGGCTGCCGATCACCGCGCTTCGGACGGTCATCAGGGCGCACGTTTTCTGGATGCGCTATCACATTATTTACAGGATATACCCCAGCTATTAAACTAATCATGTATGAAAGAAAGGATTTTACAATTGCTAAAAAAAACTGCACCAGAGGTGAATTTAAGTGAGCTTGATCCCAAAGCCAAGCTCAGGGAAGAGCTGGACATAGATTCAATTGACTGGCTAAACCTGATCGTATCCATAGATGAAGAACTGGGAATAGATATTCCAGAATCTGATTACGATCAACTCACCACTTTGGATGAGATGATCCACTACCTTTCGCGAATCAAGCATGAATGAATTTAACAGCTTAGCCGCTTGAGATATGATGAACCAGCATCTTACGTATAAAAATCAACCAACCCCACTTAGTAAAAACGCGCTGCAGGTACTGGAAAGCAGATACCTAAGAAGAGATGAAAAAGATAAACTGATTGAAACACCCGATGAAATGTTCAGGCGGGTAGCGAAAGCGGTTGCACAGGCTGAGTTGAAATATGGTACAGACAGTGACGTAGCCAATTGGGAAGAAAAATTTTACCACCTGATGCGTGGTTTATTGTTTTTGCCCAATTCTCCTACCCTCATGAACGCCGGCCTGTCGGCAGGACAGCTGAGCGCCTGCTTTGTATTAGCTGTTGAAGATAGTCTGGATGCTATATTCACTACGCTCAAACAGGCAGCGCTGATCCAGCAGAGTGGAGGTGGTACTGGTTTTAATTTTTCAAAATTACGTCCCCAGGGAGATCTGATTCGTTCTACAGGCGGTACTTCTTCAGGTCCGGTATCCTTCATGAAAATATTTGATGCTTCTACAGAACATATCAAGCAGGGTGGCAAAAGGAGAGGCGCTAATATGGGGATGATTAACATTGATCATCCTGATGTGGAAGCATTCATTCAGGCCAAAACGGATGAAAAAGTATTACGTAATTTCAATCTTTCTGTAGGCATGCGCGATGCCTTTATGAAAGCCGTAGAAGAAGATGACAACTGGGCGCTTATCCACCCGGTTTCGGGAAAGGTGGTGAAGCGTGTTAAAGCTAAGCGAATTTGGCAACTGATTGTACAGTGCGCCTGGCAAAGAGGAGATCCCGGGCTGGTTTTTCTGGATAGCATACAAAGAAGTAATCCGCTTAGTGCTTTGGGTGAAATCAACGCTACAAATCCCTGTGGCGAAATGCCATTGCTGCCTTTTGAATCATGTAATTTAGGCTCTATCAACCTGTCTCGCATGCTTTTCAGGGAAAAGGACCGTGTTTCAATTGACTGGGAGGGTATTGCCCGGGCTGTAGAAATAGCTGTGAGGTTTCTGGATAACGTAATTGATATCAATCATTATTTTATTCCACAGGTGAAAGAGGCGACTTTAGGAAGCCGAAAAGTTGGGTTAGGGGTGATGGGTTGGGCTGAATTTTTAATACAGTTGGGAATTCCCTACCAATCTGTACAGGCATTAGATTTAGGCGCTCGCCTGATGGAATTTATCAATCAGCAAAGTCTGAAAGCATCCGTTAAATTGGCTAAAACAAGAGGCCCCTTCAAACACTGGAGCAAGAGTACATATTTTCACCAGAAAGTTATGGTAAGAAATGCCACCCGTACCAGCATTGCGCCTACAGGCAGCATATCTATCATCGCCCATACTTCTTCCTCTATAGAACCGCTCTTCGCATTGGTTTTTCAACGTGAAAATGTGTTGAATGGGCAAAGGTTGCTGGAGATCAATCCACTCATTATTGAGCAGCTACAACAGCACTATGGGGGTAATATGCCTTTGCTAAACAAGATCAGGCTGAGCGGCAACCTAAGTGAGATAGAAGAAATCCCCGAAGCAACAAAAAAGCTTTTCAGGACTTCGCTGGAGATCCCTTTTCTTTATCATCTTAAGCATCAGCGGGTTTTTCAGAAGCATACTGATAATGCAGTATCTAAGACTATAAATTTACCTCATGAGGCTAAAGTGGAAGATGTTGCTTTGGCATATAAAACGGCCTGGCAAATGGGCCTGAAAGGCATAACAATATACAGATATGGCTCCAGAAAAAATCAGGTATTAACTACGGCAGTAGCTCAGGAAAAGCAGCCACAGTTAGTTGAGCAAAGTTGTAAGGTCTGTATAGATTAGTAATTACATGAGAATAGAGGTGATCGTGCTCATCACTGTACATCATTAAAATCATGGATGATATCCAGGCCATTCTACTTATCTAAAAGGTGAGACCGTACTTTTACCCTGTTTTACCTCTACTTCAATTTCAATTGTTGTATTAAAGGTGCAAATCTAAAAGTTCAGCCTGATAAGCAGATCAGTTTCGTAGCAATTTGTCGTGGCGTTGAGCGATTGGCTATCTCTTGATATTCTGAGATCTTTGATGTTTTATTGAATAGATGTATGAGGATGCCATAAAGGCATTTTCAATTGATAAAGTAGCATGTCCAAAACTTCCATTCGTCCTGTCTGTGCTTCTTGTTTCTAAAAGCGCTCACCCCTCCCTTTCTTAAGGTTTTCTCAGCTAACCCACTGTCGTTTATTAGTCAGAATGTAAAGAATCATGAAAAAAGAAACCCTGAAAGCTCCTACTTAGAAACGGTCAGGGCAATTACAAAACTAACCTCAGTATTATTGAATACTAATCATTTTTTTAGGAGTCGTTTTGGCCTCTTCTTTCTTGGGAATGCTGAGCTTAAGTACCCCATCTTCATATTTGGCCTTGATGTCATCGGCTTTCACTGATTCGGGCAGTGTGAAAGAGCGAGAGAAGGAACGGTAGTTATATTCCTGTCTGCGGTAATGTTTCTTCTCTTCCTTGTTTTCTTCTTCTCTCTCAGAACTTACTGTAAGTATGCCATTTTCTATATCTATATGAAAGTCTTTTTTGCTCATGCCCGGCACAGCCATTTCAATGTTGAAGCTGCCATCCTGCTCTTTGATGTTGGTAGCAGGTACCCGAGATAACCACTGGCTATCGGCATTAAACCAGTCATCATCAAAAAAACTGGAGAAAAGAGAAGGAATATCGTTCAGAATCCTTCTGGGTCTGGAGATCAGATTCATGACGTATTGGTTTTAGTAAAACATGGAATAATAAATTCATTGATATAGACAAAAATACATCTGGAGAGACATTACATGCAATGACATGGATTAGAAGTCCGGATGATCTAAATCATTGGAAATTTGGATTATGTGGATTTATTTGAAAAAATAATTCTTATGAATGATTATCGTAGCATAGTAAAACACTGAGCAATGAGAAAAACCTATATCTTTATCATCCTTTTGTCCATACTCATGGGAATCTACCTTTTGGGCTACGGAGTACAGGACTTTCCGCAAAATATACTAATGTGGGTCGCTTTTGTTCCGTTCTTCCTTTTTGTTTGGGGCATTGTAGGATTGCTGGTAAATTTTGAAGCACAACAAAATCCCAAATTCTTCTGGCAAATCGTTTTTCCTGTCCTGATGGCAATTTTGTTTTATAGCCTGCTGTTTGTACATGTATTTTTTTTGGAACCTTATCTGTGTCCTTGTTTATCATAAGTATAAATATTTATTTAGAACAGCATTTAATGTTATAGGGAGGGAGGTTCAGATGTTTTAAATTATTAAAATGTCCAAAGACACTGTTTGCCTGTTAAGCATTCTTCTTATTTTTTTACGCAAAATACGTATTTTTATAAATACGCTTTTTCCTGCTGTTGTGTCTTGTAGTAGTGGTGTAGCTTTATACCATATCAAACCACCTCTAGCATGAAAGCCAATACCCACAGCCTCATAATTGATCAAAGTGCTCCTTTCGCAGATGAGTTGTCTTTGGAGTTAAGTTTGTTGACGAATAGCTTTGAAAAAACCTTTCACAAGAAGGGAGAAGTACTCTTCAGAGAAGACCACCCTGCCTGGTGCATGTATTATATAGAAACTGGAAAAGTAAAGCTTTTTAAATACGGAACAGATGGAAAAGAGCAAATCATTAAGTTAGCCCATGCCGGTGAATTTCTGGCTTATGCTTCCCTGCTTCATCATACCAAATACAATGTTTCTGCCACTATAATAGAAGATGCAACCTTGATTGTAATCCCTAAAGAGGATTTCATGGACATGTTTAGTCAATCTTCACTCATTGCTTCTTATTTCACTCAACTTTTGTGTCAGGATATTATTGATACAGAAAAAAGGCTTACTGATATGGCCTACAGGCCGGTGAGAGGAAGGCTGGCTGAGGTTTTATTATCATTAGACAAGATCTTCCATCAAGAAAATGAAGAAGAAGAAGACTTCATTAGTTTAAGTCGTCAGGATTTGGCAAGCCTTCTCGGAACAGCTAAGGAGACTGTCATCCGGATTCTTTCAGAATTTAAAGGAGCGATGCTCATCACTACTGATGGACCTAAGATATCTATCTTAAACCCACAGGGCTTACTCCATATTTCACTCTTTTACAACTAAATGATGCGATCTCTCAATACCAAATGCGTCAATAGCTCACGTACCTAAACCAAAGCATTATGGACTTAAAAAATATCAAGACATTTTCAATCAGAGACAAGGTCAGGCTGCTCAAAGAAAGAGGTACCTATCTCGTAACACGTATCTCACAAAATTATTACATCAAATTATATTCTTACAAAGGAATGTACTTTGAAGTTTGGTCATCCAGCCATTTGCCCTGGTATGACATAGCAAAGGTTAAATTATTAGAGGATTTTCGGCAGTTGGGGCCTTATCTGCCTTCCGACTTTTTTGCTAGAAAGTAGATGTCATTCTAAACACAATCGGCAAATTGTCATTTAAACTCTGATATATACCGCCTCTATCTGATTAACAATGATGAGGCTTTTGTGAATCACAGCTTCTTAAGCTGAGGTTTATATATTTCATACCCCCTCATAAGCACTGGTAAATGTACGCAGCAACTCTCCTCAGCCGGTTGTGATCTTTCCTGACTGGTATATAATGGAGTTGATAGCAGCAGCCTGACTGGAATATTATATCACTTAAATAAAAGCAGTGAAGCCGGTGTTGATATTTGTTGCCTATGTTTTCGCTTATGCTATACCTGGTTATATCTCTTCTTTTTTTTGTAGTTACACTTAACAATAAAGCTATAGATACAGGTATTCGACTTGCTTGACTTAAAGCTTACAACGATGCAATCTATAAGGGTAACTTCCACGTCTCTGATTGTGGTGAGTATACATAATTTAACAGTGCGCATATGAGGGGTGTACTCTTGAAAAGATTGGGATAAAAGTGCTCCGGAGGTCGATGATCTAGTACTGAAGCTCACAAAATTGCTTGATGGCTTGGTCCATGATCTGAAAGTCAGTGAGCCAAATTCAGAGCATAAGTGATACGAATCATTGAGTAAGGTGACATAGGTCAACCTTATTCACCTTTACTTACTGTAGTTTTATTGAAGTTGGTTTCATGTAAGCTTCCCGTCAGGTATATCCACCCCAATGCCGGGCAGGGGAAGTTTTAGTGTATATGTGATAAATGATATCAAAATATTAGGAGAACACTTGAGATGCTTTAGATAATTTAAAAGTCAAACAAAATGGAACAAATATTCAAAAACAAAGTAGCTTTAATCACAGGAAGCAGCTATGGTATTGGAAAAGCAACTGCCATTGCGTTTGCCCAGAGAGGTGCAAAAGTGGTATTATCCGACTGGAAGGACGATGTAGATACATTGGATACGATACATCAGGTAGGAGGAGAAGCTATTTTTGTCAAATGTGATGTTTCAAATGAATCCATGGTGAAATCGTTGATTGAAGAAACCATCAGGCGCTTTGGCAAACTGGATTTAGCCTTTAACAATGCTGGCATTGAAGGTACACCAGCTCCGGCCCCTGATTGTACCAGGGATAATTGGGACAAAGTAATTGGTATTAATCTAACTGGTACCTGGCTTTGTATGCGCTATGAAATACCGGCTATGCTTAGTCAAGGCAAGGGAGTAATTATAAACAATGCCTCAATTGCAGGTTTGGTTGGCTTTCCGGGAATGCCGGCTTATGTGGCATCCAAGCATGGTTTGGTAGGCTTAACCAAGAACGTTGCTTTGGATTTTGCCAAAGAAGGCATACGCGTGAATGCTGTATGTCCTGGTGTTATTCATACGCCCATGATTGACCGCTACACAGGTGGCGATCAGCAAGTGCTTGAACAGTTTGCAGAGGCCACGCCAATGGGCAGAATCGGACAACCTGAAGAAATTGCTGAAACCGTTGTATTCTTATGTTCAGATGCCGCTTCTTATATTACTGGTCAAGCCATCGCTGTTGACGGAAGTTGGACAACAAAATAGATTTTCTTAAATACATAGCTCATAATTATTTATGTTACTGCCACTGGGGTTATTTAAGTGATAGGTACTCAGGCTGTTCTTTATGTCTATAGGTGATCTGATAAGTTGATCCACCGGTTGACTAAAGGACAGCCTCGACTTTGTCTGATAAGCTGGGTTCCAAAATTTTAAAAATTGAACATTGATACAATTCTGTAGCATATCAGTATCTCTGTTTTCAAATTGGCGTTTACAACATATTGTTCATTTCCAATCAGTGATGAAAATACAGAGCTGGTTTTCTCATGGTGTGCGTAATTTCTAGAAGAGTAAGCCAAAATATATTCTGTCTTACATTTATTTTGTTAAGTAAACCATCTAAGTGACGCCATGGAAAACGATATGGTCAAGTGGCATTCATTAACTGCAGATCAGGTAGCAAAGGAATTAAAAGCCAATATTCATAAGGGCCTGTCAAATGCTGAAGTTAGTGAGCGTTTAAAGAAATACGGGGAAAATAGCATCACTCCCAAAAAGCACCAGAGCAGTTTAATTCGATTTCTTCTTCAGTTTAATCAACCGCTTATTTACATTCTGCTGGGTGCTGCCCTTGTGACCTTGCTGCTAAAAGAGTATCCAGACGCTACAGTAATTCTTGCCGTAGTCCTTATCAATTCCGTTATAGGGTATATCCAGGAAACCAAGGCGCTGAAAGCAATAGATGCACTTTCCCGTAGCATGAGCTCAAGCGCCACGGTAATCAGAGAGGGAAGGTCCGCCATTATCAACAGTGTTCACCTTGTTCCAGGAGATATCATAAGCGTACAGGCGGGAGATAAAATGCCAGCCGATGTTCGCTTGATCTCTATTAAAGACCTTCAGGTTGACGAATCAACGCTTACCGGAGAATCAGTGGCTACAGAAAAAGGCACTGAGCTAGTCAACACAGATGCGATGCTTGGTGACCGGAAAAATTTTGGCTTTGCCACTACAGTAGTAACCTATGGTACTGGGAAAGGAATCGTTGTAAGTACCGGAGACCGGACCGAGCTAGGTAAAATTAATGAATCTATTGCAACTGCGGAGGAGCTTGACACACCTTTGACCATAAAAATAAGAAAGTTCAGCCACATATTGCTCTGGATTATTCTTAGTCTTTCTGCGCTGATTTTATTCATTGCATATGTAAGAGGAGAAAGTCTGATAAATGCCTTTATGGTATCGGTGGCACTGGTTGTAGGGGCAATACCGGAAGGCCTGCCTGCTGCAGTGACTATTATGCTCGCCATAGGCGTTTCCAAAATGGCCAGAAGAAGGGCGGTAATACGAAAACTGGTAGCAGTTGAAACTCTTGGTAGCACCAATGTGATATGTTCCGACAAAACTGGCACGCTTACAGAAAATCAAATGACAGTCCAAAAGATAATGGCCGGTGGAGTTCTGTTTGAGGTAACAGGAATAGGATATAAGCCAGAAGGTAAAATATTGTTAGAAGGAGAAGAAGTTGATTTAGCCAAAAATACAGCTCTTCATTACCTTTTGAGAGGGGGAGTATTATGTAATGATAGCCGGATAAAAGAAGATAAGGGCAGATGGATAGCAGAAGGCGATCCCACGGAAGCTGCGCTGATCAGTTCCGCAGAAAAAGCCGGTATCCAGGATCAATATATTGATCAGTATTATCCCAGAATAGACGAAATCCCTTTCCAGTCTGAACTTCAATACATGGCAACGCTCCATAGACATGAGGAAAATATTCTGCACTTGAAAGGGGCTTTAGAGACCGTATTACGGTCATGCACGCTCATGATGAATAAAGCCGGTGAATATGTGCCAATAGATAAAGAAGCTATCCAAAAAAGTACCGAAGAAATGGCTGCAGAAGGTCTGCGGGTGTTGGCCTTTGCCTTTAAAAAATTTGATCCATCAAAAACCCAGGTAAGTCATGAGGATGTCGCAGAAGGTCTGATCTTCACCGGTATTCAGGGAATGATAGATCCACCAAGAGAAGAAGCTATCAAAGCAGTGGCTTTGTGTCAGGAAGCCGGTATCAGGGTGAAAATGATCACCGGGGATCATGCTTTAACGGCGGCTACCATAGCAGCACAATTAGGCATCAATGGAAAAATGGAAAGTGAAAAGCCTATAGCTGTAACTGGGCTAGAGCTGCAAAAATTATCCGATGCGGAACTTCAGGAGATCGTGGAAGAGGTGTCGGTATTTGCAAGGGTTAGCCCCGCTCAGAAACTCAGGCTGGTAAAAGCCCTGCAGGCAAAGGATAATGTGGTTGCCATGACAGGAGATGGAGTAAATGACGGACCGGCTTTAAAACAATCCAACATAGGTATAGCAATGGGTATTAGCGGTACAGAAGTGGCAAAAGACGCGGCAGATATGGTCCTTACCGATGATAACTTTGCTTCTATTGAAGCGGCAGTGGAGGAGGGGAGAGCTGTAGTGGACAACCTTACAAAATTTATAGTATGGACCCTTCCTACCAATCTGGGAGAGGGGCTCGTTATCCTTACCAGCATTGTTTTTGCCACCCAGTTACCACTGGCACCGGTTCAAATTTTATGGATTAATATGACCACCGCGGTCCTACTTGGTCTTATGCTCACCTTCGAGCCCAAAGAGCCCGGCATTATGAGCAGAGATCCTATACCAGCCAATAAGCCCATTCTCACTTTTCCTTTGATAATGAGGACACTCCTGGTAGGGACCTTAATCATGCTGGCTTCATTCCTTTTGTTTCGCTATGAATTATCCAAAGGGGTAAGCCTGCCGGAAGCCCAGACTGTAGCCACTACTGTTTTTGTGGTTTTAGAAGCATTTTATCTTTTTAACTGCCGCTCTTTAAGGAGGTCCGTAAAAGAAATAGGGTGGTTTTCCAATAAGTGGGTTTATTATGGAACATTCGTAATGCTGATTCTTCAACTTATATTTATTCATACGCCGTTTATGAATAATTTATTTCATTCGGCGCCTATCGGTTTTATTTCCTGGTTAAGGATTCTTGCCGCTGGCCTCGGTCTTTTTATAATTGTATATCTTGAAAAAACGATCAGAAAAAAGCTGACGGGAAGTGAAGAATTCTAACTGAAGTTTAGCTGGCTAATTTAGTAGCAATGTAAATTTTGAACTTATGAAAGTGGATAGGAATATTAACGAATCACGCTCTCTGTTCATCATTGTATAAGTTTGCTCCTCAAATACTTTATCACTTTATACCTGAAAGAATTTTGTGAAAGGCGCAGAACTTGCAACTGAATTTTTGTAGATCATTCCCGCAGAAAGCAAAAATCAATAACCTCAAAAGTAAAAAAAAGAAGAAGGGCTTTTGCACAGGGCAAGTCAATGTGGCATCTTATAGTTTTTTACAAACTTTGCGCAAGCTAAATTAATTTTTGCAACACTATTGCATTTGTAGGGATTGGTGTTAAATTTACGCATCATGAAACTGATCGCCCGCTTTCGGATCACTTTTGCCTATCTGTTGCTGATAGTGTTCTCTCTGGTAGCACTACCCAGAGAACTGTGGCATAATAGCGAGCATCGATCAATCAGCATACAGGATGAACATAGCGCCCAGGCTCACTTAACGGCTACAAAAGAACTCTGTCCTGTTTGCGCCATTCATATTGCTCCTTTTATCTCTCAAATTCCTTGGGAGAGGCAGCTTGAAATCTCTGAGTGGCAAAGTCATACTCCTGCGCGTTATGCTGCCCAGGAATGTACATTATCTACTACATTAAGACAACGCGGTCCCCCGCTCGGATAACCTTCATTTCTTCCCGCTATCATGCTCAAAGGATGCCTGACCTGGACTGCCTTTCAGTCAATGAGGGTGTTTTTGTGAATACATGATCACACGTATTTTCTTAGCTATTTTGGATAGCACATAATCAGTTTATTGCCATTGATAAGGAGCAGATGGGCACCTCATTCAATCTGTAAAAGGATTCGGCGTCTGCTCAAGTTATGCTGTTTGTCCATGTTGATCCGGCAGCTTGTGAGTTATGCATTACTGATTTACCTATCAATATCGCTAAAAAGCACTGTATTTAGATCATGCCGTTCCAGAATGATGCTTGGGAAAGTACTGTCTTAAAAAACCAAATTAACATTTAATTATGCTCAAAGCTATCAATCTGACAAAATCATATAATGGTACAGCTGCTTTACTTGATGTTTCTTTTGAAGTGAACAAAGGTGAAATTTTTTGTCTCCTGGGACAAAATGGAGCGGGGAAGACCACTACCATCAATCTCTTCCTGGGCTTCATAGAACCCTCCAGTGGGCAAGCCCTGATCAATGAGGTAGAGGTAAAGCAAAAGCCTTCCGTTACCAACAAAATGATCGCTTACATTCCTGAAGTGGTACAACTGTATGGTAATCTGTCCGGCATAGAAAACCTGGATTTTTTCAGCCGTCTGGCGGGAAATAAATATGCGGAAGAAGAACTCAGTGCCTTTTTAAAAAAAGCAGGCTTACAGGCTGAAGCCCATACCAGGCGATTGTCCACCTATTCCAAGGGCATGCGGCAGAAAGTAGGCATAGCCATCGCCCTTTCCAAAAATGCAGATGTGATATTTATGGATGAGCCCACCTCCGGGCTGGATCCTAAAGCCACTGCTGAGTTTACCATTATTTGTAAAGCGCTTGCCGCTGAGGGTAAAGCAATTTTTATGGCTACCCATGACATTTTCAACGCAGTCAATGTATGCACTAGAATAGGCATCATGAGAGAAGGCTCCCTGGTACATACCGTTCCTACTGGCGAAATCAATGCCGATCAATTACAGCAACTGTATTTGGAAACCATTTAAACCTGCATGAAACGATGCTATATAAACTACTATTCCTTTTTATATCTTTATTAATTTCCTTTCCATCTATTTCCCAAGTCAGCATTAGCGGTAAGGTGCTTGACGGGCAGCAAAATAGCATACCCGGAGCTACTGTATCATTGGCCCATGACGAAACAAATCTTGGCACTACGACTGATCTAAATGGCTCTTTCTCCATTACGCTTTCCGATACCGGAGTATATGCGTTGGAAGTGAGATTTCTGGGCTACAATACGTATCAGAAATCGTATGAGTTTCTTCAAAACCAAAGCTATGACTTGGGTGCCATCGTGCTTACGGAACACAGCCGGAAACTACAGACCGTAGAAGTGCTGGGGCGCCTGCAACGGGATTATAACAGTGCCTATTCCTTTTCGGCCACCAAGATCGCCATAGAAAACAAGGAGCTGCCACAGTCTATGTCTACCATTACCAAGGAACTGATGGCTGACCGGCAGGCATTCCAACTGGCTGATGCCGTAGAGATGGTCAGTGGAGTGGCACCCTCCAGTTATTACAACCAATACAATATCCGAGGCATCAGTCAGAATGAAGAAGGGCAGATTCTCAATGGCATGCGTACCCGGCAGTATTATTTTCTGCAACCCATCACCTCTCATATAGAACGGGTAGAAGTGCTGAAAGGACCAGCCTCGGTGACCTTCTCTACCGTTGATCCGGGAGGAAGCATCAACATGGTTACCAAAAAGCCTCTGGCAGAAGACCGGAAAGAGATCAGCATGAGCGTAGGGAGTTTTAGTACCATCAGAGGTACGCTGGACTTTACCGGCCCATTGAACGAATCCAAAACCCTGCTGTATCGCATCAATGGTGCAGTGCAGGAAGGTAAATCTTTTCGCGATCTGGTAAGTAATGATGCGGTGCTGTTTACTCCTTCTATCAGCTATACCCCAACCGATAAAACTGCTATCAATGTAGAAATGATTTACAGCAATAGTACTGGTACACTAGACCGTGGGCAACCTATCTTTGGTGCCACTGCCGGAGAAACCGATCTGAACAGTACCCCGATCAGCCTGAACCTTGGCGCAACCAACGATTACTTTAATTCCCAGGAGTTCATCATCATGACTAATCTGGCGCATAAGCTTACAAACAATATCAGCTTTAATGCGGCCTATATGAAGCAAAGCTGGAAGGAAGACCTGCAGGAACATCGCACTACCAATGCATTCGCAGTAGATCTTGATAACCAGGCCGTGACCAGTCTGGCAGACATGCGCTTTGTACAGAGGCAACAGTTTTGGAACACAGATAACCTAAGTGCTTACTTCAATATTGATTTTAATCTTGGGCAGGTATCTAATAAACTTTTAGTCGGATATGACCTAAGTAGCTGGCACAAAACCAAAGGGGGGGGACAAAATTCAGCCAGAGGTTATCTGCTTACGGATGGCACGGTAGCCAGAAGCTTTGATCTGGAAAATATAGATGCTTATCAGACCATCACTTACGGGGATAGAACCTTACCTAAGCAGAATGTTGAGCATTTTGATCTTAACAATCCGCAATACACCATCAAGAATGTGGAGGATTATGTACTGGATTCCAGAATCGCTGTGCCTTCTGCGTTTACGACCACTCATGCCATTTATGTGCAGGAGCTACTGAAATTTGGGAAGTTATCTGCCTTACTGAGCCTTAGACAGGAGTGGTTTGAAGACATTACCAATTATGATGCTCCCGGTGAAGCTGCATTTACCAATACGGCTTTGATTCCAAGAGTGGGGCTTACCTATGAGTTAAACAATCAAATCAATGTTTATGCTACTTATCTGGAAGGCTATCAGCCTCAGTCTAATACGGTTACCCTTATGCCCAGTACCGGAGCGTTCTTCTGGGATCCTAACTCACCAGCACGTTTTGAACCGCTTATCAGTGACTTAAAAGAAGTGGGTGCCAAGGGAGAGTTTTTTGAGGGGAGCGTCATGATGAACGTAGCGCTTTACGAGATCAACCAGAAGAACATCCTGATCAACGCCAACCTTCCTGCTTTCCCGGATTCACTGGTACAGCGAGGTGCTGACCGCAGCCGTGGTTTTGAATGGGAGCTGGCGGGTTACCTTATACCAGACTGGCAAATTAATGTGTCCTATAGTTATATAGATGCCCGAATTATAGAAGATCAGGATGAAAGCCTCAATGGGGAACGCAAAGAAAATACCCCCCTCAACAGTGCAAATATCTGGACACGCTATGATTTTTCCGGTGCCAGTTTCCTGCAAGACCTGGGCATTGGCCTTGGGCTGCAATACAGCGGTAGCAAAGTACCCTGGTTTACCCGTGAATTTACTGTACCCGGCTATACCCTCATGGACATGGCTTTGTATTACCAGCCTTCCAAAACCAATATGCAGCTGGCATTGAATGTCAACAATGTATTAAATACGACCTACTGGATCGGTGCTCAGAATTACCTCAGGTTATTTCCCGGTGCCCCCCGCAATTTTATACTCACTGCCACCTATCGTTTTTAGCCTTATGCAAAGAGAATCCATCTTCCTTATCGCCAGACAGTTCTGGTCAAATACATTCAAATCCAGAGCCATTTATCTGATCATTGCCATAGTCGCGTTGATGATAGCTTATGCGGCTTACAGTGGTTGGAAAAACTATAGCACGCACAATCAGATTCGCACGCACTATCAGCAGGTAGCCAGGCAAAGCTGGGAGAATAATCCGGATAAACATCCTCACCGGATGGCCCATTATGGCTCTTTCGCCTTTCGACTCAAACATGCCCTGAGCATGTTTGACTTTGGGCTGGAAAGCTTTACGGGCAATGCGGTATTTCTGGAAGCCCATAAGCAAAATACCATCAACTTTTCTGAAGCCAGTTTCTCCACCGGCTTATTGCGCTTTGGGGAGATCAGTCTGGCCATGCTGCTTCAACTCATCATCCCGCTGATTATCTTCTTTCTGGGTTTTGCAACCATCGCCTCAGAAAGAGCCAACGGAACGCTGAAGATCATCCTCACGCAAGGCGCAAACTGGAGAGAAGTGCTGTTCGGCAAATCTTTGGGGCTTATGGGTACGGCGCTTTTGTTTTTTATCCCGGTAGCCCTGCTAACTTTTCTCTTACTTTTCCTTACAGAAGAAGGAACACGCATGGCAGATGTGCTACTGCGATATGCCGGCATTCTTCTCACTTATTTACTTTTCTTTCAGGTGATCAGCATCATCACGGTGCTGGTGTCCGCCTTTAGCAGATCCTCCAAAGATGCTCTGATCAAAATGCTAGCCGTGTGGTTACTCTTTATCATTCTTTTGCCCCGCACTACCCAGGCATTGGGAAGCTATTTCTATGCATCCCCTTCTAAGATTGAATTTGAATCTGCCATTGAAGAAGAAATGGTCAAGGTGGGGGATAGTCACAATCCTGATGATCCTTATTTCAGTGCGCTTAAAGATTCACTATTACAGGTCCATCAGGTGAGTTCGGTAGAAGAATTACCCTTTAACTATGGTGGGTTTGTGATGCGTGAAGGAGAAAGAATCAGTGCGGATATCTATAAAAATCATCTCAACATACTGCTGGAAACTTATGAAAAGCAAAACAGCTTTACCCGGCTTACGGCATGGATAAATCCTTATATCGCTGTTAAAAATATCTCCATGGCACTATCAGGAACTGACTTTGAATCCTATATCAATTTTCAAAAGCAGGCAGAAGCCTATCGGTACCACCTGGCCCAGGAAATGAACGAACTGCAAATGGAACTGATCAGTAATGAAAAGCCAGGTCCGGACGATGAGCCGCATGTCATCAGTAGTGATCACTGGAAGGAGTTTCTTGATTTCAGGTACCAGTTTATCCCCATAGGCGCGGCGCTCCAAAGTGAATGGGGCTCCATCATAGCCCTGCTGGTCTGGAGCGCAGCTACTGTGGGTTTCATTTTTTATCTGTCAAAAAAAGCTAAAGCGATTTAAATATGTACGCACTTCTCATCAAACAATTTATTCGCTCAAAAACCGTAGTGTTATCAATGCTGCTAATCCTGGCTTTGGGGGTGATCAGCATACTGATTGGAGCTCAGTTTTTAGACAAACAGGAAAAAGCTATTGCTGAAGTCACCCGGCATCAGCAGGAACATATTGAGCGAAATGTAAACTGGCACAACGATGAAATAGGTTTACTGCTCTATTACATACGTTTTGCCCTTATCAACACACCTGACCCCCTTGCTGCCTTGTCCATCGGGCAACGGGATGTGAACTCCAGCATACAAAGCGTGACCATTCGCAACCTGGAAGGGCAGAAATATGATACCGACCTGAATAATCCGGCAAGTCTGCAATCGGGTAATCTGGATTTAGGCTTCGTGATCATTTACCTCTTTCCCTTGCTCATTATCGCTTTTACCTTTGACTTGCTTTCAGAAGAAAAGGAAAAGGATACCTGGCGTATGGTGGCTATCCAGTCCCAGTCGGTCCGAAGCTTTTTATTGTCCAAACTTTCTATCCGAATGATACTACTATATTCGGCCTTATTGTTACTTTTTGCCTTTGCGATACTTAAGTTATCACTGACCATCAACGAGGCTCTGCTGGCATTTATCGTGCTCAGTATTTTATATCTGGCTTTCTGGTTTGCCTTATGTTTTTGGGTGGTTTCCATGCAACGTCCTTCCAGCTTCAATGTGCTTAGTCTGCTTTCGTTATGGGTAGTGCTTGCTCTTCTCATGCCTGCTACGGTCAATAATTTTGTGGCGAATCAGTACCCGGTCCCGGAGGCATTGAGTACGATGGTAAAGCAGCGTGACGGTTATCATGAGAAATGGGATATCGATAAAGAAGTGACCATGGAAAAGTTTTTCGCCCATTATCCCCAGTACAAAACCTACAGCTGGACAGCTGATGGCTTTGACTGGCTGTGGTACTATGCAATGCAGCAGATGGGAGATGATGAGTCGCGCGAACAAAGTGAGGGCATGCGTGAAAAGATTATGCAGCGTGAACAGGCCAGCCGTACTGTGGCGCTGTTTATTCCCAGCATGCATGCCCAGCTACTCTTTAACGACATCGCCCGCAGTAGTCTGGGTAATCATATGGAATTTCTGGACCAAACCCATGAGTTTCATGAAAAGATGCGACTCTATTTCTATCCCAAAATATTTACGAATGCAGCTGCGGAAGGGGAGAGCTGGGCGGAATTCAGGCCGGAGTACTTTTCAGAAAGAACCGATGTAGGTTGGGTTGCAATGGTACTGCCGCTTCTGCTCATTGCCGCAATCATGTCAATTATTTCCGCTTTTAACTTGAGAAAGCTCAAGGCCAAATAAATAAATCTGGTCTAAAACTGCTCAGGCATTGAGCAGCATGCTTGTCAAAATGCTTTTAAAAAATCAGAAAAACTGCGCTAAACATCATGTCAATAAAGTATTATGTATTGGTAATTTTTGGAAGTGTTTTGCCCTACATCCTGGCAGCACAAAGTCATTTTTCTTTTCAGGAACAGACTGTTGCTCCGGGCACACATCAGAAGTTTAAGATCAGCTTATCTGATGGAAAAGATAGCACCTTCATCCCGGTAAGTGTTTTTCATGGCAGCCGTCCGGGGCCGGTGCTGGGCATCACTGCCGGAGTGCATGGTTATGAGTACGCGCCTATACTGGCAGCGCAGCGAATCGCTCAACAGATAGACCCAACCACTTTATCCGGTACAGTAATCCTGGTTCATCTGGCCAATTTGCCCTCATTTTTAGGACGCAGTCCTTATGTGAATCCTTTGGACGAGAAGAACCTGAACCGTGTATTTCCTGGCAGGGCAGATGGCAGCCTCACCGAACAAATGGCTTATCAGCTCACCCGGGAAGTCATTGCCCGCTCCGACTATTTTCTGGATATGCACTCCGGCGATGCGCCCGAAGACCTGCGTCCGTATGTGGGATACTACAGCGCTGAGCGTTTTCCCGAGGCATCCCGGACAGGAAAAGCCATGGCGCTTGCTTTAGGGTTTGAACATATAATTGTCTTTGATGTAGCTGCTGAACGGATAGACGAACCCAGCCTGTACTGCTCTCAGGAAGCCTTCTTCCGGCAGATCCCCTCCGCCGATATTGAGTGTGGGCGTCTTGGTGCGGTGCAAACGCAGGATGTACAAGCTATCGTGGGTGGAGTGACGAACCTGCTCCGCCATCTAAAGATGATGGAGGGTAAAGTCGTATCGCTTAACTCACCGCTTTTCATCAGGGAACGGCCTAGTGTAATCAGTCCTCAGGATGGTATTTTTTACCCTCTGAAAACCTCAGGAGAATATGTGTCAGAAGGGATGAAGGTAGGCTATATCACTGATTTCTTCGGAGAGAATCCGGTAGGTGTTTTTGCCAGCGCTCCGGGAATCATTCTCTACATCATCGGTACGCCTCCTATCAAGCAGGGAGAGACGCTGCTAAGGATAGGACGAATTCCAACAGCCAAAAATGCTAATTGATGCTGCACTATTCCAGGTCTATTTTGTTAAAACTATTTTTTTCAGGCTGTGTATTTTTTCTCTTGCATTGCGCTGAAGCAAATGCACAGAATGCCCAAAACTTTTTGCCTACTGAGCAAGCCTCTGAAATTCGGGCGGTCAAAGCCGCGGATGACATTCAGGTAGACGGTCGCCTGGATGAGCCTTCCTGGCAAAAAGCTCCTGTTACTGAGGAATTCTTCCGTATGGAACCCCGACAGAGAGGTAGTTACCAATATACCAGCCGGGTCAAAGTACTGTACGACGAGAAAAATCTTTACTTCGGTATCTATGCCCGGGACAGCCTGGGTCGAAAAGGAGTGCGGGTGCAGGACTTCCGTCGGGACTTTATTTATGGAGAGAATGATGTAATGTACATACAGCTTGACCCACAGAACCTGAAACGGTACTGTGTATCCTTTCAGACCACACCTTTGGGTACGCAGCGGGACTTACAGGTGTTTGACGATAACTTTAAAGACAATGACTGGGATGCCCTCTGGCGTGTTCGCACTATTGTGGTGGACAGTGGATACTATGCCGAGTTTGCCATCCCTTTTAAATCTTTGCGTTATGAACGCCTTGCTACCGGAGATTCCGTTTCCTGGGGAATTACCCTGGCTCGGATGGCACGCCGTGATTACGAAACCACTGTTTTCCCAGCCATTCCACAGGCGTATTCTCCCTATCGCATGACCTATGCAGCCCAGCTGAAGGGCTTAGAACTTCCGGAGCCATCGGTCAATCTGAGGACGCAACCTTATGCTTTGTATCAGTATGAGCGGCTGACAGATGAGAAAGGACAGATGACTACTAATCAGAACTTTAAAGCGGGGGGTGAGATCAAATGGGCAGTAAACCCACATGCAGTGCTGGACCTGACCTTCAACACGGATTTTGCCCAGGCTGATGTGGATCGTGCAGTGAATAACCTTACGCGCTTTAATGTCTTTTTCCCAGAAAAGCGTCAGTTTTTTCTGGAAAACTCAGGCGTCTATGCCGGGGCGAATGTGAGTGCCATCAAGCCTTTTTTCAGCCGTACGATAGGGCTGGCCAACGCCCAGTTCAATGCCGACCCTGTACCTATAGACGCAGGAGCACGCTTTACGGACCGGACCGAAGAACGAACGCTAGCCGGTTTGTATGTACATCAGCGGAGTACAGAAAATCAGGGAGCAGCCAACTTTGGAGTTCTGCGCTATGCAAAGAACTATGGGCGTCAGAACAACATCGGCCTAATGCTCACGCATCGGCTGGATGCAGCCAAACCTAATATTGGGTTTGCCCAGCAAAACAATACCACGCTTACGATTGATGGCCTTATGCGTCCCAAGGATGAAATCACGATTCAGTACCTGGCTTCCGCTTCTCGCGACAACTCCCCGGACAATATCGGCTTTGCGGCTAGCCTGTTTGCTGGCTACTTTCCCAATAATATGTACCTGGGCTGGCTCACAAATGTAGTCAGTGAAAAGTACCTGCCCGGCATGGGATTTATCTTTCAAAATGATGTGATACAGCATAATCCAGGAGGCTACTACATCATCCGACCCAAGGGTGAGAAGTGGCGCTGGATTCGCCGGTGGGATCCGGGCTTTTTTCTGGATATGTATCAAAGCGCTTCTGATGGTACCTTTCAATCCGCTCAGATAGATATCTTTCCGATCTGGTTCATCTTCCAGGATGGAGGGAAATTTACCGGGAGTATTTTACCCACCTGGGATCATTTCTTTTTTCGGCCGCTGGGTATAGCGGTGACACCGGATGAGTATTACTATACCCGCTATCAGCTCAGCTATCGTTCAGACGCTTCTAAGAAAATATCCGGCAGCATCAGCTATCAGTGGGGTGACTACTATGATGGACAATTGCAGGAAGTGGAGATGGGTATTCGAATAGCACCCATTCCTCACATCGCTTTTGCGGCAGAGTATAGCTACAAGGGCATACAAAAGCTGGGAGAGCAGCAGACCACTACGGACCTTCATTTGCTCACCAGTGAGTTGAGGCTGGCTTACAATCCTCGTATTCGGGCATCAGCCTTTTACCAGTATAATACAGCCACGGAGCAGGGACGCTGGAACATCAGGGGCAGTTGGGAATTTGCTCCTCTAAGCTTTCTCTATGTTGTATTCAACGAAAACTCATTCCTGGATACCAGCATCAGAAATCAGTCTCTGATTTCCAAATTAACCTACCTCAAACAGTTCTGAATTAAGCACATTAAATCTAGAATCAGTCAATTTCTCCGAAGTAGTTTACTTGAGTCAAATAAGAACATTCTTGATGATCAAAAGGGAGTTGTTATACGTAGCAAAATCGGTTAGTATTAAATACCATAAATATTTTGCATCTGTGTCAACATGTTAGGGGATTTTAGATGAATTGACTAAAAACTGAATACCTATCTTTAGTGTTAGAAAGCAATAAATAAGCATGTTCATTTCCTTTGGTAGAATGCAGACTGAAAAGGTTTGTAATGTAATTTCACTATCGCTGGCAGGCGAAACCGATACTTACGTGAGGGTAATTGTTTAATCTCCATACATGCAATGTCACTTTCTTTTTTTTAAACATTTTATAGCCGAAATATAGAGTGGTCCGGTGAAAACTTTAGTTGGTAAAAACAAAGTAATAGTGGTTGAGAAAGCGGTGAGAGTGCTCAGTGTCACTAAAAGCAAAATAGATTTTGAATTCTCTCAGCATTAAACCCTGGTGAAGTGGAAAGTGCAAAAGGTTCATCCGAATTTACGCTTTCAATACTGGATCAGAAATGTACATTGGATTATCAATTAATCGTTAACTATCCAACAACCGGACAAGAATGAATAATTTTCCTGGAGGGGCTGGGATTTTTGAATTCCGTTTTCTATCAATGGAAAAGAAATGTAAGGCTGGATGGAGGTAATGAATATAATAAATGGTATAAAGATTTTTGGGAGTACGCTCCTGGAAATGACGCTTGGACGAGGCTTAGTGACTTTCCTGGAAAAAGAAGGTCAAAGTTTTTTTCCTTAGTTGTGAATTCTAAAGCATGCATTATTACCGGTACACAGGGGAATCCTTTTTCAGGAAGAACTAGTATAAATGTATTACCCAAAAGCAATCATTTCTGTTACGTTTCCAATCATATGGGATTGAAAAAGTGTATAACTGTTTCAGTATAAAACATTTTTTTATTTTTTTGTATCAGTAGACAACTTCATTAGGAGTAATCATAACTCCAAATTTAAAAACTAAGGCTAAGCCTTCGGCCACTTTTATAGGACGCAAAAAGACTATTTTGCAAACTACCGGTCATAACATAATTACAAATATTTTTTTCTTTTAAAACTAATATATTCTATGAAACAAAAACTACCACACTTAAACTTGTTCACATCAAAACTACTGTTCTTGATTCTCCTTATGCACTGTTTACTTTCTTTAAGGCTAATGGCCTCCGAAAGTAAAACTGAGCCTAAAGAGTCAATTAGTATTGATGAAATGTATATCAGCTTTCATCTGGAAAAAGTCACTTTGGAAGAGGCTTTTGCTGAGATTACAAAAATCACTGAACTCAAATTTACGTATGCCCAAGGTCAGGTAAATGATCAGAAAAAAATCTCGCTACAAGCCCAGAATTCTCCACTGGGAGAAGTGCTAAAAAGTGTTTCTCGTGATTATGGCCTTGAATTTATGCGGCTGAATAATAGTATTATTGTCAGCAAAAAAGAAGGTGATGTAGGAGTAGAAGTAGCACTGGAAGCTTCCAGAAGTCTACTACAGGTAAGCGGTAAAGTTACTGCTGAAGGAGACGCATCAGGGCTGCCAGGTGTAAATGTATTAGTAAAAGGAAGCACTTTAGGCACGGTTACAGATGTTTCTGGTAACTACAACGTTAACGTACCCAATGATAATGATACTTTGGTATTCTCATCTATCGGGTATTTATCTAAGGAGGTTGCTGTCAATGGTCGTTCTTCAATAGATGTGGTTTTGGTAGAGGATGTACAAAGCCTAAAGGAAGTAGTAGTAGTAGGGTATGGTACACAGAAGAAAGTGAGTATGACCAATTCTGTTGCACAAATAAGCAATGAAAATATTGAGAGTCGTCCGGTGGCTAACATACAACAATCTTTACAGGGATTTGCTCCTGGTGTAACAGTATTGGATCAGGGAGGCGCTCCCGGTAATTCTACTGCTAATATCAGAATCAGAGGAGTGACTACCCTGGGAGATGATAGTAAAAATAATCCACTTATTATTGTAGATGGCATTGAACAACGTTTGTCAGATATCAATCCAAATGACATAGAGAGTGTATCAGTATTGAAAGATGCAGCATCTACCGCCATTTATGGTTCTCGTGCTGCCAATGGGGTCATTCTCATTACCACCAAGCGGGGAGAAGCCGGAAAAGTAAATATCACATATGATGGTTATTATGCACTGCAGGATGCCATGAACCGTCCGGAACACTTGGATCTGGAATCTTATCTAAGGTTAGAAAATGTAGCGCATTTAAATGCGGGAAGGACTGCGCCATATACTCAAGAATACATTCAGGAGTATGTAGACAATGCTCCCAGTCCGGAATACCCACTACCGTTTCCGTGGTGGCGTAGAGATGAATTAGGAATTCTGGAAGTCGCCCCCCAGCAAAATCACACGCTGGCAGTAAATGGGGGCAATGAAACGATCAAAGCCCGTATGAGCGTGCGCCATCAGAGTATAGATGGAATTGCACCGAATTTTAGTGATAAGATCAATGAGTTCCGGCTAAATACAGATTATACAGCAACCGATAAACTAAAATTTAGTGCTGATCTGAATTATCGTAACGGTGAATCACATATGCCTGGAGATGGAGAGACCAAGATATTTCAATATATGCTCCATGCCACTAAGTTTTCTTGGCCTAAATATGAAACCGGAGAATACGGCTTAGGACCTCAGGTTAATAATCCATTACTATTTGCTGAAATTACAGGTGATCAACAGAGACTTGAAGATTATCTGATAGGAAGCATCAAAGGAGAGTATGAGATTTTTCCCGGACTTAACTTCTCCACCCAATATGCTTTGCGCTATTCCAGTACACAGATCAAAAACTATAGCAACAAATACGCTAACCGTGATCCTGTAACCGGCCGTTTTGTCCAAAAACAAATCAACTCTCTTACCGAAATCAGGAGAAACTTAAAAGAATTTACACTAAACAGCCTGCTTCGTTACAATAAGGAATTTGGTCAGCATGGTATCTCAGCCTTACTAGGTTATTCTAGCATTGACAACACTTATAACGAACTTCAAGGATATCGCCAGGACTTTTATAATAATGAGGTTAGATCATTGAATCAGGGGTCTACTGAGAATCGTGATGCTACTGGTTATGATGCGGAATATGGGCTCAGGTCTTATTTTGCTCGTCTTAATTATAGTTATGCCAACAAATACCTGCTAGAGTTGAATGCCAGATATGACGGCTCTTCCCGTTTTAGTGAAGGTAATCGCTATAGTTTCTTCCCTTCATTTTCAGCAGGCTGGCGGCTTTCTGAAGAAGCTTTCTGGGACGGATTGGAACCCTATATCAATGAATTGAAATTAAGAGGTTCATATGGGGCGACAGGAAATCAGGCCGTAGGCTTATATTCTTTTTATGAGACCTTTTCAGCAATCAACTATTCTTTCAATGGTGAACCGGTAGTAGGGTATGCACAACAGAACTTTGCCAATCAGAACCTAAGCTGGGAAACTACTCTTCAGTCTAATGTAGGTTTAGATGTAGGTGTTTTGGATGATCGTATTCTTTTTAGTTTTGATTATTACAATAAAAGGACAGAGGATATACTGTTAAATCTTCCAATACCTAGTGTAGTTGGTTTGGGAGCGCCTCCTCAGAATGCAGGAGTTGTACTGAACAAAGGCTATGAGATTTCAGCCAATTATCGGGGGGGAAATGAATTCACCTATGATATAGGGCTTAATTTCAGTGACAATCAAAATGAAGTAGTGGATCTTGTGGGGACAGGTCCCTATATAAGCGGGGCTTCTCCTAACCCTACTTTTATTGTACAAAAAGGTTTACCCGTCAATGCGCATTGGGGCTATCTTACTGATGGTTTCTTCCAGAGTCAGCAGGAGGCTGACAATTATCCAACTTTAGCGCCCAACCCTATGCCGGGAGATGTGAAATATGTAGATCGGAATGGAGATGGCGTACTTAATCCCGATGACAGAACTTTCATCGGCAGAAGTTTTCCTCGTTTTAATTATGGGATGTCAACTAATTTCTCCTATAAGAATTTTGAACTATTTACCCAATGGCAGGGAGCAGCGGGCCATAAGGTTATGTTAGGAGGAGCGTGGAACCATCAGGCGACTTATGAAGCATTTACTCATGCCATATATGCCGATTACTGGACACCTGATAATACGGGTGCCCGATTCCCCAGACCAATAAAAGGAAACACCAAAAACCGACAAACATCAGATCTTACCGTTATTGATTCTGATTATTTAAGGCTTAAGAATGTCACTTTGTCCTATAGGGTACCATCTTCAGTAATGAATACTATTTTCCTCAGCAACGCCAGAATTTATGCGGGAGTAACTAATGTGCTAACCATTTCTGACCTGAATGAATGGGACATTGATCCTGAAGTACCCTCAGGTAGGGCCCAGTATTATCCCCAGGTAAGAACCTACACACTTGGAGTAAATCTAAGCTTTTAACCTAAAACGAGATTAGTTATGTTACATATCAAATATATATTTTCAAACTTATTTATCTTACTCTTAACCCTAGGTTGTCAGCCAGATTTATTGGAAACCATTCCTAATGACAGGGTATCTTCTGATATTTTCTGGGAAACTGAAAGTGATGCTGAATTTGCCGCCAACGCTGTGTATCCAACCCTTGACGGATTGAATCTGGTCACATATGATGGAATAACGGACTTATTACATTCCAACAGGCCTTTTTCTTCAGATCTGGAGATAGAGAGAGGTTTAATTGCTGCCGATAATGGTAGGTTTTTAAATGAATGGGATGCAGCCTATACTGCGATTCGCAGAACAAATGATTTTATGGATAATGTAGATCGGGTAGAAAATGCAGATCCTGAAGTCATCAACCGCCTGAAAGGGGAAGTAATGACTATCCGCGCTTATCATTATATAAAGTTGGCTATGCTGTACGGTGACGTACCCCTGATCACTACTGGAATCGGTATAGAAGAAGGTCGTACAGTAGATCGTACCCCGGTGGCTGAGATCTGGAATTTTATTGCTGAAGAATTAGATCAGGCTGCAGAGTGGCTTCCATTAGAAAATGGTGCCAGGGTAAGTAAAGGTGCAGCCAATGCGCTGAAGGCCCGTGCCATGTTGTTTGCAGGAAGATTTGATGAAGCAGCCGAAGCTGCCAGCAGAGTTATGGATAGCGGTGTTTATAGCTTATATTCTTCCTATTATGATATGTTTCAGTATGAAGGTGAAGGGAATGAAGAAGTTATTTTAGACAGGCAATATGCAGGGGGAATCAACACACATAATATATACACTGTTTTAGCACCCTGGAGTCAGATTGGGGGTAGTAATGGCAGTCAGTATGTGCCTACCTCAAAAATGGTAGATATGTATGAGATGTCAAATGGTAAAGCAATAGATGAGGCGGGTAGTGGATTTGACCCCTTCAACCCCTATGAAAACCGGGACCCTCGCCTGAAGTATTCTATTTTTGTAAAAGGTATTGAGCTTCCTGATGGAGATATTTATGATCCTACTCCCGGAGGAGGAGGTTCAGATCCAGTAGGTGAAACAGTATATGCCACTTCCACAGGTTTTAATGTTCGTAAATATGTGGATGAAGAAGATTTTGAGAATCCTTCCAACTCTGGACTGAATATCATTATCCTTCGTTATGCAGAAGTTTTGCTTACATATGCTGAAGCTAAAATTGAGTTGGGAGAAATTGACCAGTCTGTTTATGATGCCATCAATACAGTACGCCAGCGTCCCGGAGTAGAAATGCCTCTCCTTACGCAGAGTGAAGCTTCTAGCCAGTCAGAAATGCGGGAAGCTGTAAGAAAAGAGAGAGCAGTAGAATTGGCTTTTGAGGGCTTGAGGCTTTTTGATATTCGCAGGTGGCAAATTGCTGATGAAGTGATGCAGGGCATACCCAAAGGGATGCGTTATGTAGAAGACGGACAAGTAAAACAGGTAGAATTAACCGGAGTAGATCGTAATTTTAATGCAGAAAGAGATTATCTCTGGGCAATTCCGCAAAGAGAAAGAGAACTCAATCCTAATCTAAGCCAAAACCCTAACTGGTAATGATTAACCTCAAAATGTGCCTGCATACAAAGTGTGGGCACATTCTATCTACACTTATCAGCGCTGTTATTTTTCATCACACATCCATTTCCAATGCTGAAAATAGTATTTGTTTCATCGTTTGTTTTGTTTAGTTCATAGGGTGTTAACGTGAACATATCCAACCATCTACTGATCCACCTAATATCATTGTGGTTGTTAGTAATGATCTGGGTTTTACTGGAATATAGGCAGCTACTGCTACAATGCTCCTTTCGGATCGTATGGCTTCAGAAAAACTCAAATTCAAAAGGATTTATAGTGCTTACCCTGCCTGAACTGCCAGTCGTTAAGCCTGTTGACAATGATGTGATGTGGTAGCGCAACCAATAGTATAGAAAAGGCCTGATAGAGACCATATCTGCTTGTTTTGCCAAAAGATAAGCAGTACGGCTGGACCCAAGAAGCTCTTGTTTGCATGAGCAATACAAATAAAGCCTGCCTTTAACAACTAAAGCCTCCAGTCATTGATGCCAAAAGTCTAATTCAGGTTGTTCCCGCATTATCAACATGTCACTGGTTATGGAAGTACTATCTACAGAAAAGTTTAAGTTGGCCGTTAGTACTGGGGGGCAAGCCGAATTAGAGAAAGTAGTTGATAATTTGACACAGCAATTTAAATTATGCCGAAGCTCTCAATGGGGATTTCATAGTCACCAATTGACCTCCTTAGCTCTGAGCTAATTGATACAATCAGTCTGGATGAAGGAAGGCTATCAAATCTGTTATAAACCAGGATTTTTGCGACTGAATAGGCAAGCTAATTTATCTGTTTTTGCAGACTTTTAATTTTATTTAAGTGTGTTGGTCAAATTAAATCATTCAAATCTCTTCATTTAATATTATTGTTTGTAATATAATACTTCAAGCCTTTCTTCAGCATTGACTACATAGTAAATTTTAGATACAGCTTTTTCAATAAACTACTCTAAAATTGAGAAATAATCAACGAATCACTAATCAAGCAAAAAGTAAATCCAGATGGAAACTTAATAAGACTTCATTGGCCTCTTTAAGAGGACTTGCAATGCTTCCTCGCCATGCTGGGGGTGGGGCTGGTTTCACTACTCCCATCTACCAACATACCAAAGCGATCATCGGCCTTGGAAGTATAAGGGCAAAGGGCGCGTATAATACGAAAGTACAAGCATAGTAAGCCTTTCTGGGCCCAGCCCTATCAAAAACTGCTAGCCTGTCACACTTCCTTACTATCAACAGGAAGGGGAGTTAGAAAGCCCGGTACTGATTTTATATGTTCAACCTAAACGAAATGACAATATGACAATTCTTAAGTAAATGCTATTCAATCATTTTTACGAATACTCAACCTAAACGACTCATTCTTATGAAAAACAAACTCAAATTAGTTGCGAGGCTGGTGTGGTTGCTGACAATCGCCAGTACTTTTTTCGCTGCCCTGCCTCTACACCAGGCTGCCGGCTTCGGTCTTGCCAATAGTGTTATCGTTTCTGCCGGAAACGATAAAGAACTGAAGCGAACTAAGACACTCAGTAATGTACTGGAACACCTTCAAGTTCTTCACAAGGTGTATTTTACCTACGATATCAATCAAATTGAAAATCAGCAGGTACAGATTATCAAGCACCCAAAAGGAGCTGACTTGGAAGAGGTGCTGCAAGGATACCTTGAGCAGCTTGACCTGAACTACCGCAAATCCGGTGACAGGAACTACGTGATCTACCGTGCTAACAGAGATCAGGAGGTGAATTTCATTGAAAATACTGATATCCGCAGTAAGAGCAGTGACAGCCAGCCCTGGCTCAGTTTAACCCAGCGTAATGCCCCACCGATAATGGTGGTGGAGCAAACGATCTCCGGTACTGTAACGGATGCAGAGAATGGGAGCGGACTCCCTGGCGTCAATATTCTGGCCAAAGGTACCACCATCGGTACCATCACCGATATTGAAGGGAGATACAGCCTGACCGTACCCGATGAAACCCAGACGCTGGTCTTTTCATCCGTAGGCTATCAAACCCGGGAGGTCAAGATTGATGGGCGTAGCACTATTGACCTCGCTTTGGCTGCCGATGTGCAGGCACTTTCCGAAGTGGTCGTGGTTGGATATGGTACTGTAAAGAGAAGCGACCTAACTGGCTCAGTGGGTTCAGTGAGTGGTGAGGAACTAAACACTGTTGCCCAGACTTCGGTAGACCAGGCTTTACAGGGAAGAGTGGCAGGTGTTCGAATAACCCAAACAAATGCTGAGCCTGGTGGTGGATTTTCGGTTAGGATACGAGGAACAAATTCTATTACCGCCGGAAACGAACCATTATACGTGGTAGATGGCTTACCGGGCACCAATCCTTTGAATTCATTAAATCCCTCTGATATAGAGTCAGTTGAGGTGCTGAAAGATGCTTCAGCTACAGCCATCTACGGGGCAAGAGGGTCAAATGGTGTAGTGATTATTACTACCAAGCAGGGCAAAAGAGAGTCTCCCCTGCTAGTCAATTACAATGTCTCAGTAGGCTTGCAGGAACCTACTAAAATGCTAGACATGATGAATGCCCAGGAATATATGGCGTTTTACAATGACCTGTTTAGTGATAGAGGCGATCCAATACCTTTTAGCCCGGAAGATATTAGTGCTATTGGCAATGGCACAAACTGGCAGGAGGAAGTATTACGTTCCGGCAATGTGCAGGATCACCGGCTTTCTTTCTCCGGAGGTTCTAAAGACACTCAGTATTATTTGTCTCTCGGTTATTTTAATCAAAAAGGAGTAATCCTCAGCAGCAGTTTCAATAGATTTTCAGGACGAATCAACCTGATACACTCGATTAGTGACAAAATAGATGTGGGCATTAATTTTAATAATAGCATTGAAAACAAACAATCAGCGCGTATCGGTCTCGGCGTAAATGTTGGTGCCGGTGTAGTGGGAGCAGCATTACAGTTACCTCCTACCGATCCGATATATGATGAGAATGGAGAGTATGCCTTTAGTTTGCAGGATTTAAGTAATCCTGTTGGGCAAGCCAACACGATAGATGATTTTGATAATACTATCCGCATGTTCGGAAATACTTACATTGACTATAAAATTCTCAGTAATTTGAATGCAAGGGTTAATTTTGGATACAGTCGGAGGAATACTGAAGGAGATTTATTTTTTGATACAAGAACGCTTATTGGACAACTTAACGAAGGGCAGGCTATTAAAAGCTTTAGTGATAATACCGATTATCTGATTGAGTTTACTTCTCAATATGACCCGGAACTGGGGGAAAATCATAGGTTATCGCTATTAGGTGGCTTTGGCTACCAGCAATTCGTCAACAATGACTTTTCTGCTTCTTCACAAAATTTCTCAAGTACGGCCTTCGGATCAAACAATTTAGGGGCAGGTGAGGCATCACAGAATCTGGTGGGTTCTAATAAGCAGGAGAATACCATCGTTTCAGGTTTTGCAAGGTTAAATTATAACATACTGGATAAATATTTGCTGACGGGTACGTTCAGGGCAGATGGCTCTTCCCGTTTCGGTGAAAACAATAAAGTGGCATATTTTCCTTCCGGTGCCTTAGCCTGGCGTATCTCAAATGAATCTTTTTTTCCTGAAACTGAATTCATTGAAGATCTTAAACTTAGGGCGAGTATCGGAATAAGTGGAAATCAGGAAATCGGAAACGGTAATTCCCAAATTCTGCTGGGTAGAGGTCCGGTAGCTGTACTGGACGGTATAGAATACGAGTCTATTGCTCCCATTCAGTTAGCCAATCCTGACCTCAAGTGGGAGACGACCCGATCTTTCAACATCGGGATGGACATGACTTTTATGGAAGGCCGTATCAGCGGATCCATTGAATACTTTAAAAATACAACGCGAGACTTGTTGCTTGCGCTGCCTGTGCCCACTACTACCGGTTTCGGTACCTCTCTTCAAAACGTAGGTGATACCGAAAACAGCGGTTTTGAATTTAATGTTGTTTCAAGAAACCTGACCGGAGACTTATCCTGGACTACCAATTTTAATTTTGCTACACTGAACAACCAGGTGGTTAGTCTGGGGGAACTTCCTCGTATCCTTCAGGGTGGGGTCAGATTTCTTAATGATTTCACTTTGCTTCAATCAGGTGTGCCTATGAATTCTTATTTTGGCTATGAGTATGCTGGTGTATTTCAGTCAGAGAGCGATATTAGCAACTCTCCCACTCAGGCTAATTCATATGTGGGCGGAAGAAAATTCAGAGATGTCGACGGAGATGGAGAAATTACGCCTGAAGATCGCACAGTATTGGGTGATCCTTTTCCCGATCTTACCCTCGGTCTAAATAATGTGTTCAGGTACAAAGGCTTTCAACTGGAATTCTTCTTTGAAGGCAGGTTTGGATATGAGCTGGCTAATGTCACCAATATTGACTCAGAGAACCCCATTGACGACCTGAGGAACCGGCAACGCTACGTACTGGATAGATGGACTCCTACCAATAGTGATAGCGATGTCCCGTCCTTCATCAGCCCTTCCCGTCCCTTTGATTTTAACAGTAGGGTGATTGAAGATGCTTCTTTTTTACGTTTGAGGAACTTCAGAGTAGCCTATGCTTTTCCAGGACTGGAAAACAAAAACATATCAGGTGTAACGGTTTATCTGGCAGGGCAAAACCTGCTTACAATTACCGATTATCGGGGCTATAATCCAGATATTAATGTACTTGGAGCTTCAAATACTGTGGTTGATTATACTGCCTATCCGCTGGCAAGAACCTATTCAATCGGAATTGATGTCAAATTTTAATTTTGAAACCATGAAAAAATATACAATACTTTTATTTACGATTATGGTGTTGTGCTTCGCGACTTCCTGCGAAGATTTACTGGAAGAAAAAACCTATACTGCCTTACAGCCTTCGGACTTTTTTAATAGACTGGAGGATGCAGAAATAACCCTCAATGCCATCTATGGCGAGTTGAGGTATAGTGATATTACCCGAGATGCGGTTACCCTTCAGGAGGTATGTACCGATATTCATCTGGAAAGGAGTGGAGGTATATTTACTTTCAATGAACCCATTGAAGAGTTTGTCTGGACTAGTTCACACCAGTGGTTAAGAGATGATTGGGAACGGAGATATCGCGGGATTTTTAAAGCGAACGTAGTACTTGATAATCTTGACCCTATTACCGGTGACGAACAGAGGAAAGCTGAAATAAGAGCTGAGGCTGTCTTTTTAAGAGCATTCAACTATTTCCTCTTGTATGATAAGTTTGGTCCCGTACCCTTAGTCACCACCAGCGTAACCGAGGTGACCGACCGTCCGGCAAGAGCAAGCGAGCAGGAGATGATTGATTTTATGGTATCAGAATTCAGGGATGCGGCTGAGGTGCTGCCTTTGACACCGCCCAGAGATCAGTATGGACGCCCCACAAAAGGAGCTGCTTTAACGGCCTTAACCAAGCTGTACATGATGATAAGAGACTGGGATAATGCAGCTGCAACAGCCCTGGAAGTTATGAATTTGGGTATTTATGATCTTTTTGTAGAAGGGAACAGGACCGAGCTGTTTAGTCCTGACAACCAGCGTGATAATGAATTTATTTTCGTTTCGGTTATGTCTAATACGCCAAATAATGACACTGGAGATGGATGGCTAAGCCACGTAGTGCCAAGAGGTTATCAGTGGCAATATCCTCCCAGGCAGATATTTGCCGCTGAATATAAAATACGCTCGGCTTTTATTGATACTTTCGAACCGGAAGACGAAAGGCTTGATGCGTTCCTGTTTGAATTTGTAAATGCTGATGGTGATACTATTGTATTAGGTGAAGACAATGCCCGAAGCCTTAAATATCCTGAGTACCCCAACCAGGATGCGAGCCGGTCTTCAGATGACTTTCCTTTTTTCAGGTACGCCGATGTACTTTTATGCCGGTCAGAGGCATTGAATGAGTTGAACGGCCTGAATCAGGAATCCGTTGATTTGCTGAATATGATCAGAGATGCGGCCGGTGTGGAGACATTTCTGGTAGACGATTTTAGTAGTGCTCAGGAATTTAAGCAGTTTCTTCTGGCTGAAAGAGGTCGTGAATTTCATACTGAGGCACTCAGAAGGCAGGATTTGATAAGACACGGGGTATTCATAGAAATGGCCATTGAGAGGGGAAAGTCTGCTCAGGATTTTCATGTACGCTATCCTATTCCGATCACGGAAATTGAAAGAAACCCGAATTTAATTCAGAATGATGGCTATTAGAGAGCATTTGCTTTTTTCCGATGGCCTCTTCAGAAAATAACATCAATTGTACAAATGGCTTTGCTTAAATTGTAAAAGCAAAGCCATTTGTTCCCTTAAAATGATGCTCAGATTATAAGGACTATTAAAAGTTCTAAGAATATGAAAACCCAATGATTAAAAAAAAATAAGGCTGACGTTTTCACTTCCCATAACCCTTCTTCTCCAGATAAATTATGATATTTTAATTTCCAGAATCGCATGCTTATTTGGGAATTAACAGATGCTAAGAGCGACACTGGTTTTTTTTCCTTTCTCAGACTATATGTAGCAACAGATTCGGCCTTGTCGGAAGTAATGTTAAAAGAGTACGGTAAGAAAAGTAAGCCCCTGCATTTTATTATGTCTATGTCAATACATACAAAAGGACGTAAGACTATTTACCGAAAAAACTACCTATACCTCATGTAAATGAATCATTTATTTACAACAGTATAATACTTTCAATTAGCAGGTAGATAAAAATGTATAGCAGGATAAGTATTGCATAAAAATTACGAACCTTTTTTTTGGTCTTGCCGAATAGTAGACGTTGAAATCCGTATTTAAATGTCTTTTCGTATGGAGTTTTCATGATACTTTGAGTTTTTAGTAAATACCAGTGCTCGCTGAGTCCCTCCCTCATGCCTATAGTGGACCATATTCAAATAAAAAACTAACAGGGCTGGTTAGTGAAAAAGCAGATGATTAGCAGAACACTACTTCAAATAAAATCAACAAACTTAACACAAAGATAACACATTATATTTTGATATTAAAAATTTTTGGATATTAACTCATCATTTTTCCCACTTAAGTACTGTTGAGTGTCTTTCCAGGTCTGATCTTATATCAGTAAATCTGGCAATGAATGCAATTTTCAATGACGGTAACGCATTGTAGCCAGATGAATCATGCATATAAACCAAAAGCTTCGGAAGAAATTAAACTACTCTATGTTTTTGAGCCTGATGTATCTGTACTTACCAGAAATGCGCTGAAAAAGATGGCAGCTACGCAAGTCAAATATTACCATGCAGAGCGTGACTTGAAGGTGATTCCCTGGAAGAAGTTGAAGGATGGAGTATATAGCGTTAGATCTTAGTAGAGAGTAAGAATGATGAGTCGGGAAGATGAGTTGAAAGCAATGTAATAAATTGAGTCTGCACTCACAGATTAATCCGTGGATCTTCACCAATATAATATCTTAGACGGATGCATAACCCTAAATGCATTGCTTCTTAGCCCTTCAGGAAAAAGAAATAGAAAAGAGAATGAAACAGGATAAATTTCTTCTTTTTTGTGGATATACCTTAAGTTTTCAGTCATACTAGAAACTATTTCCAAACTTGAATCAAATTTGTTGTTTACATGCTGATACTTGAGTTGCTTGCTTTTTTCTTTCAAAAAATTATAGCTTTCTTTAAAAGAATGAGTGCTCTTTGTAATTCCTTCTTTTTGTAAGCCAGCCTTAAGAAACATCTCTGAAGCAATGCTCGCAAACATACAAAAAGGCGAAAATTTCTATAAATTCTTAGCTTTGAGGTACGATCAATTGATAAACTGCAATCCTTTTTTGTTACATTTTATCATGAATTCTATGGTGAATTCAAATTCCTTAATCTATATGTGATTATTAGGATTTGCGCAAGAATCACTTGCCTCATCAGGCGTTTTACCCTAAAAGCCAAAATGTCAAAAGTCACATTTTTTACCTCTTCATATTTATGGGTTTAAGTCATGGGTTGATAGTGTGGGAGGGACTCAGTCATAACGGTTATTAAACATGACCTGATTGATAGACTACGCGTCCCGGACTGATTCATATAGGATTGCCAGGTCACCAGGACTACTTTCTCATCAGCAGTAAAAGCATAGCCGTATTCATAATGCGCGGCATCCGACAAAAGTAGTATACCATGCCCGTCTTAGTGCGATAGATATGCGTGTAGAATTTAAAATTGAACTGTTGGGCACTTAGCAAAGCTTTGCGAATGGTAGTCTTACCTACCGGGTTAAAGCTCTTCAGGATAGTCCTGTTTCTTCTTAGCACCTGGTTTACATTGCTTATCGTAATTTCAGCGGATCGCTTCTTTTGGTTGTTAAACAGGAAGCGGCACTGGTCAGAGCAGAACTTCTTATCTATCCGCCCTTTGAGCTCAGTTTGACATTGTAGACATCTTCTGGTTTGCATAGTCGTGTAATTACTCGCCGGGAAGCCGGACGTGTATATTCGGATATACTCGTGTATTACTACCTAAGATCATGCAGAGACTTAATTTAGGGGCAAATGTCCATGTATGAAGTCAGCCAAGCCTATCATTTATCTCAACGCTATGGAGGGGATACAGGGAAAAGTCAGAATAGTGCTGAAAGACTTTCCTGAAAACCTGAAGCAAAAACTGGAGCAGCTTCCCTATATAGCACAGCAGCAGGGTAAGCTAGTCATGACTCATGATGCTGATCTGGTCCGACAGCTCTCAGATTACTTTCTAGACAGTGCCTGGGTGAACACTCGGTATTTGCATCAAAGAGCAACACAAGTACCAGCCAAACAGGTCAGCCTGCATGCTAGAAATACTGACAAGGTATTTGTTCCTACCATCAATTTACTTCCGATGCAGCATGAGGGTAAGACGTATCTGAAATTACAAATGCGCTATCACAAACCCCTCTACGGCGTACTGTTTCAGATTCCTGGAGGGAAGTGGAGGGTACGATATACAAACATCCTTTACAGAGTTATAGAAACATTGTTTACACTTTTTAAGTCGCAATTTGAGCTCAAATTCAGATTGCCATGCCTTGGAAAGAAACAACGATAATGGAACAAAAAATAGAGTTTATCTGTGAATGGCGTATCGGACAATATACGCTCGCGGAACTTTGCAGAAGCTTTGAAATATTTAGGCCTACTGCCTATAAAATCATAGCCCGATTTGAAAACGAAGGATATGAAGGGCTCAGAGAACTTTCAAGAAAACCTCGTGGAATGCATCCGAATGCGACCGATCAAAAGGTGGTGGAAGACATTCTTAAACTGAAAGAAAGACACAAGTTGTGGGGAGTAAAAAAGATCCACAAACTGTTGTATAACGATTTTTCAGATGAAATGGTCCCAAGTATTTTGACCGTACACAATATCCTGAAAAAACACGGTTTAGTAAGTCCTCAAAAACGTTTGCGAAGAGTCAAACCCATTCACCCCATTTTTGATCCAAAGCACTGCAATGAAGTGTGGAGCGCGGATTACAAAGGAAAGTTCCTGATGGGCAATAAAATCTATTGTCATCCACTAACCATAGCTGACTCAAAAAGTAGATTTGTATTTACAGCAAAAGGACACTATGACACTATAAAGAAAACCTGGCTTCAGCAAAGGCTGAGTTCACAAAGGTTTTCAGAAAGTATGGTATCCCCAAACAAATCCATACCGATAATGGTAGTCTGTTTGGGTCTGTAAAAGCAATACAACGATTTACCAGGCTATCTTATTGGTTCATTGAGTTGGGTATTATGCCGGTGTATTCTGATCCTTCGCACCCTGAACAAAACGGACGGCATGAGCGCATGCATCGTGATTTGAAAGCTGCTTGCGCCAAACCTTCAGCTTATGATTTAAGAGTACAACAAAGACGTTTAAATTGTTTTGTAAAGGAGTATAATCATGTAAGACCCCACGAAGCTTTGGAGATGCAAACGCCTGCTTCCGTGCATGAATTTTCTACGCGTCCTTTTCCGGAAAGAATCTCCAACTTTGATTACGACTCAGAACTGAAAGTCTTGAAAGTAAGCAGGAACGGCTCTGTACGATGGGGCTCTTACAACTGGGTGTATGTATCCGCATCATTGCAAGGAAAATACATCGGAGCTTTGGAGATGGGCAACGGAATTTGGCGTGTGTTTTACAGAAATGTATTTTTAGGATACTTTAATGAAAATGAATTAAGAACTAAAGAACAATCAGTAAGGCTTGAAACGAATCTAGTGTAAACCTTAATCTATAACTTGTGTAAAGGATGTATCTTAACGAACATGAAAAATAAAACCAGATCATTAGTTCCCAAATATGGAACTTTTGTTATCTTTGTTCGTAGAATTTTACTATGAATGAAAAGAATATTTGCAAAGAGTACGCTCAGAGATTATTGGGAAAAGCATGCGGATTCAGAACAACACTTAAAGACATGGTATGATACAGCTATGAATGCTGATTGGAAAAGTCCGAGTGATGTAAAAAACACTTATGCTAGTGCGAGTATTTTAAAAGACAGTAGAATTGTCTTCAACATCAAAGGAAACTCATACAGATTGATAGCAAAATTTAACTTTGAGAAACAGTGGATATTTATCCGTTTTATAGGAACTCATGCCGAGTATGATAAAGTTGACGCCAATACGATCTAAAAATAAATAGTATGGATATCAGACTTATAAAAACTAAAGATGATTATCAGCAAGCATTAAAAAGGCTTGAAGAAATTTTTGATGCACCTATCGGAACAGTTGAAAGTGACGAAGCAGATGTATTAGGACTTTTAATAGATGAATACGAGAAGAAGTATCATCCTATAGAAGCTCCTGATCCTATTGAGGCTATCAAGATAAGAATGGAAGAAATGCAGTTGAAGCAGAGAGATCTAGTGGATGAGATTGGAGGAAAGAACAGAGTTTCAGAGATTTTAAATAGAAAGAGAAAATTGACTTTGGAAATGGTGCGGAACTTAGCGACACGGTTGAATCTATCAGCAGCGATATTGATTAAAGATTATCAAATCTTAAAATGAAAAAGTACGGTTGATAACAAAAGTGGCTGATGCGCACCCCCCTTTTCTACTATGACAGATTTATTTTTGAGTAAAAGCGGAACCTATCCGGAATCTTTTCACCTCAGCTCCAGCAAAAAGAAGGTATATTGAAAATAGCTGATATTTGCCCTTCCAGAGCATTTACCTGGGCTATTACCCTCTTTTTAGAGAAATTGAGGTACTTTTTGAGATTGTAACTAGCTGCGGCTAGTACAAAATTCTTGTGAGCCAGCGCAAGACCTCGAGTATTGATTTTTCTCATGCCCATGAAGTTGATTAGGGTTCCTAGCACTGGTTCAACGGTAGCTTGCCTTCGCTTCTTGAGGTATTGACCTTTACTACTTTCTACTCTTGCAATCATGCGCTCGTACTCTGCTTGATATGCGGTTTTATCTATCCTCTTTTCATATCCTTTACCAATGCATTGAATTTTTATTGGGCAGCCTTTACAGTCTTTTCTTTTGGTGTAGTAGCGTTTCTTGAGATTTCCCCGCTCAATGTAGTATCTTCTAAAAGAGGCTTTTTTACCTTGAGAACAAATCCATACATCCTCTTTATCATTATATACAAAGCCTTCTAATTCCTGCTTATAGGTTCCATGAGCAGGAATATAGCCCTCAATGCCATGCCTTTCTAGAATAGCATAGTTTTCTCCATTGCTATAGCCAGTATCGGCCAAAAGCCTATCAATTTTCAGATCATGTTTTTTGAGTCTTTGCATCAGGTTCTGAAGAAGCGTGGGTAGAATCTGACAATCTTTTTTATCCGCAAAATCAGCTTGGATATGACTAATAACATGATGAGAAGAATCCACAGCAATTTGAGCGGCATAGCATAGCTGGCGCCTTTTTCCTGGCTTAACAGCTACTCTGGCTTCTGGATCAGTAGGTGAGTAATGAAGTTTATTGCTTAGGTATTTGCTCCTTTCATCAGTCCCACCGGGTCTTCTTCTTTGCTTCTCTGTCCAGTTTTTCTCTCTGGCAGCAATATCTTTGAGTTTACGCTTGTTAACCGAGATGTATTTGTAATCCTCATCTTTTTCTTGCTCACTATCACTTTTATTTTCTGTTGAGTGTTGCTCTTGGTTCTGCTTGAGTACCTTTTTAAGATGATTCTTGGGGGTATCAGCAGGAAGTTTTTGCTCCAGGCTATCTAAAGATGCATTCGCTTTGACATAAGCAGAATCTACTGCTTGTGTATGTCCAGATACCATACCTGATGCTACACAAAGTGAAAGCACCTGATCAAAGACCTTCCATCGTGGAGCGACTCAAAAAGTGCTTGCGGTAATCGCTGTCTTGTACGGCTAATAGTACTGTGCCAAGGGAGTTCTTCGTCTATATCATATTCCAGAAAATAGAGAATATCAAGCCGCATAGAGCAATGTTGCATCAACTGCCTGTCAGAAATGATGTTCTCCAGATATCCTACCAGCATCAATTTGAAAAAGACAGCAGGATCAATTGACTTTTGCCCGCAGCTACCATAGTAAGCCTTAGTTTTTTCCTGGAGGAAATCCAGGTTCAAAACATTTTTCAGCCTTCGGTAAAAATTATGCTCCGGAACTCGGTTGGCTAGATTGAATTCCGTAAAGAGCTTAGGTTGGTAGTATTTCTTACCCAGCATAGAATAAGAGGTGGTTTATACTATTAAGATAAACCTTTTTCCTCTATCTTGGAATAGTTGTGCAACAAGCACAAAATGCAGCAGCTATTGCTCCGGCTGCGCCTCCGCCAGCCGCTGTATCGGTAGTTAGAGTGCCAAGCTAAAAATTAACAAAGGCAGGATAAAATCCGTAAATTTGATAAAGTCAAATTCAAAAAGGTGAACTTACTAAATAGAATTACAATAGATCCGCAGATATGTCATGGCAAACCATGTGTATGAGGTATGCGATGGCCTGTAGAAGTAGTTATTGATATGCTGGGATCTGGAATGAGTATAGAAGCGATTTTAGACGATCATCCTGAATTGGAAAAAGAAGATATATTTGCCTGTTTGCAATACGCAAAGCTCTCCCTTTCAGGACACAACATTAAAGAGGTAGCTTAATGAAGTTTCTCTGTGATGTTCATATATCCTATAAAAGAGTAAAATATTTCAGGTCATTAGAATTTGAGGCTATTCCGTAAATGAAGTTTTGGATAAATGGCATACAAAGGATGGAGATATTAGCACCTATGCTGATGAAAATGATTTGACTGTTCTTACAAAAGATGCTGATTATAGAAATAGCTTCCTGATCAGTAATACCCCCAAGAAATTAGTAAAAGTTAATCTTGGTAATCTCTCCACCTCCATTTTGATAGATGTAATTTCTGAAAATCTGCAAGCAATACAGAAATTATATTCAAGTAGAGGATTTATGATTTAGTTGGATCAGGACTCAGTAACATTTATAAAAAGAGAAACCTAAGCCAGGCACTAACAAGCCATAAGCGCAAAGCTACGGCTCTGCCTTCGCAGCTCCTACAGTAACCGTTAGTGCGCCACGAAGTGGTGCCATTCCAGTGGGTGAGAATCCCACCAAGGTAATTGACTGTTCACCTTGAAGAAAAACAAACAGTCATACCCGTGAGGGTATTGCTGAAGCTTTGTTCTTTCAAATAATCAAGCTGTAATGCGGAAGCGTGGGGGCGGCCCCCCGCAACCCGTAGTAGCTTCGAGAGGTGTACCCGCAGTATGGGGAGAGTGTTAACGGTCTCGAACCCTGTCATACCAAGAGGATTAACAGTCGCATGAATCTTAGTAAGCTGCCGGAGTCCTAGGGATAGCGTGATTATAGATGGAATGACATTAAACGTGGGAGATCTGTAAGTTCATAGGGTGGCTCCCGAAAACTAGGTCCTATAAGTATAACGAAGTGGACAAGGGAACTTGCAGAAGTCGGAGGGGCACATAGTACCGTAGATGACAGAGACAACAAAACTCTGTTGGAGGGAAGGCGCCCTACTTTAGAGAAGCTTATATGGAAGACAGAACGACCTATATTGATGCAAATCTATTAGTAAGTCCATCACTTTGTGATGAACGTGTTCGTGTATTTCAAAGGAAGCTATACATTAGAGCCAAGCAAGAGAAGGATTTCAAAGCTTATAGTCTGAAGGACAAAATTTGCCTGGACTACGTGCTGATAGAATCCTGGCGCAGAGTAAAGCAAAGTTACTCAACAGGTAGGGGAGTAGACAAAGTCAGCTTTGCAGATATTGAGATGTACGGAGTACATCAATATCTGACAGAGATACAGACTGAAATACGAACCGGCACCTATCGCAGTT
Source organism: Catalinimonas alkaloidigena (assembly GCF_029504655.1). Taxonomy (NCBI): domain Bacteria; kingdom Pseudomonadati; phylum Bacteroidota; class Cytophagia; order Cytophagales; family Catalimonadaceae; genus Catalinimonas; species Catalinimonas alkaloidigena. Next base: position 3,663,333 of record NZ_JAQFIL010000001.1, on the reverse strand, counting down.
CCCCGGTAAGACGGGTGGAAATTCCAAAAGAAAAGAAAGGAGAATTTCGTTTGCTAGGAATTCCCACCATCAAGGACAGAATTGTCCAGATGGCAGCAAAGATGGTCATAGAGCCATTATGGGAAGCAGACTTTATTTCTACATCTTATGGATTTCGGCCCAAGAAGGGAGCGAAAGATGCGGTCAAACAGATCAAGAGAAACTTGTTTGATGGACACAAGTTCATCTACGATGCGGACCTGTCAAAGTATTTTGACACCATCCCACACAACAAGCTTTTCATTCTTCTGAAAGAACGCATTAGCGATGGTGGAATACTGGACTTGATTGGGCAGTGGCTCACATCCCCGGTACAACTGGAAGATGGAGAACTACTGGCCTCAAGACAAGGTACTCCACAAGGTGGTGTGATATCACCTCTGTTGGCTAACATTTACCTGCATGCCTTTGACCGGATTGTCAATAATCCAAAAGGGAAGTTTGCGAAAGCAAACATTCGTATAGTGCGATATGCGGATGACTTTGTTCTGATGGGAAAACAGCGGTACAGCAGAGATATACTCCGATACATCGGATATCTAATGTACCGAATGGGACTCAAATTGAATAAGGAGAAAACAAAGATCCTTCACATCAGCAAGAGTAGTTTGTACTTTCTGGGTTTTGAGTTTCGTATGGTGACGTCCAGATTCCTAGAAGATGGAAAGAGGTATACGAACATACGGCCTAGTCAGAAGTCAAGGAAGAAGCTATTTACAGGTATCCGGGAGCTACTGGCAAAACGGAGACACTGGAAGATAGAGCCTATGATTTACAAGCTCAATGGACTGCTGATAGGGTGGTTGAATTACTTCTCAATTGGTAGAGTGACCCATATCTGGAAAACCATCAAAGCGATCATCCAGCACCTGGAGTTTAAGTTGTACAAATGGTTGAAGAGAAAAGGGAGGAGGGCGCATAAGTCGCTACGCCAGCGACCTTACAGGAATCTGGTTAAACACAAGAACCTGTTAGATATGGAAAAGTATGCGCGCCTGAAAACGCTTGCGAAAGCTCAATGAAGAACTCTGTCGGTAAGCCGGATGAGGGAAAACTTCAAGTCCGGTTTGATGAAGGGGTCACTGATAGTCTACAGAATTTGCTATCTTTTAGCATGTTTAATAGTAGGCTATCAGGGCCTACTCTACGCGCCAATTTGAAGAAATGAAAAGGATAAAAATATTTACTCTTCTATTTTCCCAATTAGCTTCTTTGGGATTTTTACTTAATCGCTTCTTTTTGAGCCAATAACTGAAGGTGGAAGTCTTGATACCCTGCTCCAGACAAAACTCTTTTGTGATTTGCCGCTCCTGTGAAAATCATCTAACAGAGTCAGCATTATTTCTTGATGTTCCATAACTTGGCTTTTATCTCAAAAATAGCCATCAGTTATTACAAGAAAATATGTACTTGGACGGGGTGATACATCAATTTGATATTTCGCTAGCATGTAAAACCTGATTTTGAAGTCTGTTTTTAATTTGCATGAATTTTATAAAAATCATTAACAATGCGCTTGGCCTACTTCCTTTGTCATACCTGATTCTGAGAGCAAAAAAACTCCGCTGTAATAAGAGCACCTGACCTCGTGGTAGAGCTTATCTCAAAATGAGGTATACTATTTCTTACAGGAGGGGTTGGGCTTATGGGGTTTGGCACACCGGCAGGTTAGAGTAAGCTTTATGAAAACGATCATGAATATCAATTTGAAAATTTCTATCCCGAAGGTTAACTGACAGGAGGACATTAAAAATTAAAGGGAGTAACCCTTGCCATTCTTAAATACTCATCGTTACTTTACGATAACTAAAGTTTATTATGGGAATCAGTAAGACAGCAGTATTTAACCAGCGGCAAAACAAGATCGCTCAGTATGCGAAAGCACTGGCGCATCCGGCCAGAGTAGCGATCATTGAATTTTTACTTAAGCATGAGAGTTGTTTCTGTGGAGAACTGGTAGAAGAGTTACCCCTTTCACAGTCTACCATATCCCAGCACTTAAGGGAATTGAAAAACGCAGGCATCATCAAAGGAGAGATTGAAGGCCCAAGAATTGGGTATTGCATCAATGAAGAAGCCTGGGAGGAGGCCCGTGATGTAATGATCAACCTCTATGCCTCTTTAACTCCTAAGAAAAACTGCTGCTAAAAAAAATTTATGTGTCCTTATCGTATTATTACAATAACACAATTAACCAAGGCGACTATGAAAACTTTTTCTCTATGTCTATTTATGTTATTAACCTTGACAGCTATGAATTCCAATGAAACTAAACCCGGGGAGCTAAATGCTTCCCTACAGCCTTACGTAGATCAGATAACCTCTGAATTTGACCAAATACCAGAAGAGCGAAAAAGAGCGCTTACCAAATTAGCCTTATATATTTCTACCAAACAAAACTCAGGAGAGGCAGCTAAGCTCACTTTTATCTGTACCCATAATTCCCGTCGCAGCCATATGTCTCAGCTCTGGACTCAGGCGGCTGCGCATTTCTATGGTGTGGAAGGCGTGGAGACCTATTCAGGAGGAACTGAGGCAACCGCCTTTAATCCACGAGCAGTGAAGGCCATGAAAAAAGCAGGTTTCAATATCACGACTGTGAAGCAGGGAGATAATCCGGTATATGCGGTAAACTATGCTGAAGGTGTACCTACTGTAGAGGCTTTTTCCAAGAAGTATGATGCCCCCGAGAATCCACAAAAAGATTTTGCAGCCATTATGACCTGCTCGGAAGCGGATAAGAACTGTCCTCTCATTCCCGGTGCCTCATTGCGCATTCCTGTTCCCTATGACGACCCTAAGGAGTTTGATGGCACAGCCCAGGAAGAAGCCAAATATGATGAGCGTTGCCATCAGATCGCTAGGGAGATGTTCTTTATGATGTCAAAAGTGAAGTCATAGTACAATGCTTAAAAAGCTCATACTTACTACATTAATGCTGTGCATGTTCCTAAGTGGGCATGCACAATCAGTTTTTGATACGATGAATACCTGGGTGGGGGAAGAACTGGCCACTTCTTCCGACCTCGGTAGCTACTTTTTTCTATTGCTAGGCGGAATTTTGGCAAGCCTGCTGCCTTGTGTGTATCCGGTATACCCGCTCACCGTAAATTTCTTGAGAGGCAGGCAAAGCAGTCTTGGAAAATTTGCTCATCCTTTGGTTTACTATATTGGGTTGGCAGCCACTTATCTGCTTTTTGGCATTCTTGCTTCTCTGACCGGAGGGATGTTCAATGAAGTTTTACGACTGCCTATCGCTAATCTTTTGATTGGGGTACTACTTTTCGTCATGGCACTTGCCACAGTAGATTTGCTGCATCTTCCTTTATTTGGAGGACAAATGGATAGTAAGCAGCAGGGGCTGGGAGGAAGCTTGCTGATGGGTGCCGGAGCAGGCATATTGTCTTCTGCCTGTGTGGGACCAATTGTGGTAAGTATACTTTTATCCATCGCCAGTACTTCCACTACAGTCACCCTTGGCATGACGCTAAGCGCAGCCTTCAAAATGCTGCTGTTTGGAATGGGAGTGGGACTACCAGTGCTACTGCTGGGAGTATTTGGCCTGAGCCTGCCTAAAAGTGGCAAATGGATGTTGTATGTACAATGGATATTTGCATTGCTCATTGGCTACTTTGCGCTTGGCTATGTGGTAAAAGCATTAAATATCTGGGGCTTTGAAGATACCAGAGCTTCTTATCTGGTATTGAGCGCACTGCTATTTGTCTGGGCTGTCTATAAGCTGCAAGCAAAAGCAGTAGTCAGGCAACTCAGAATGCAGCAAGCCTTATTTGCACTGGCCGCCGTACTTGGCTTTTTCCTGATGGGCTCACAAATGATAGTACTACCTGTCTCAGCAGGCAATGCTGCTAATGTAAATGTGGCATCATCTTCTACTGTATCTGCCATTGAGCAGAAAGGAGAATTAAGCTGGTATCTGGATAAAGGATTAGCCTATCAGCAGGCAGCTCAAAGCGGTAAGCTTGTGTTCGTAGATTTTCATGGGGACTGGTGTACCAACTGCAAAGCATTCCAAAAAATGACGCAAGAAGATATGGCGCTCAATGAGGTACTACAAAATGCAGTACTCTATAAGGTCTATGATACATCTGCTGAGTTTGAGAAGTACAGAAATGATGAGCGCTTTCCGGAGCTTAAAATCGGTATCCCATTCTTTTTGATTACCGATGCGGAAGGAAATGTGATATACAAAACGAATGACTACACCAGAACAGACGAAATGATGTTGTTTTTAGAGGAATTGTAAAAGTAAATGAACATGCGTATGAAAACGACAGAAGCCTTTCTACAAAGCTGGGCGGAAAGCAGAACCAGGTTCAGTAATCAGCTAAGCCATATTTCGCAAGCAGACCTGCGAAAAAAATTAGGCGATAGTCCAAATTCAGCAGGCTTTCTGATCCGTCACATTGCCGATGTAGAACTCTTGTTTGCCAAAAATATATTTGGAGACAGGGCCTTAAAAGTATCTGCCAAAACTGTGATGGCAGGTAAAGACACAGGCGAGTGGACACAGCTAGAGGAATTACTGGACTACCAGTTATATGCTTTTGAAAGTCTTAAGTCCATTGTTGAAAAACAAAAGGATGAAGATTGGGAAATGAAAGTCAGCACAAAAGAATTTGGTGCCAAAACGAAGGCTGAAGCTATGGGCAGAATTAGTTCTCATACTGCTTATCATGCAGGCCAGCTTGCTATCGTACTCAAATATGGGAATTGAATTAAGCTCCGTGATCAAATGCCCTAACTGCCATGTCAGCAGTAAAGAAGAAATGCCCCAAAATGCCTGTCAGTATTTTTATGAATGTAAGCATTGTAAAACTGTGCTGAAGCCCCAAAACAGTGACTGCTGTGTCTACTGTAGTTATGGGTCAGTACCATGTCCTCCCGTACAGCAAAGTAGGGGGTGCTGCTCATGAAAAAGATAAATTGTTTAGTGAAAATTGAACTTCATGAAGATTAAAGAAAAACCACAAAAGAAAAAACTTTCCTTATTAGACCGCTTTCTTACCCTCTGGATTTTTATGGCTATGGCTGTAGGTGTGGCTTTGGGAAATCTGATCCCTGATATAGAAGGGTTTTTTAGTCAGTTTCAAGCGGGTACAACTAATATACCCATCGCTATCGGATTGATAGTGATGATGTATCCCCCCCTTGCCAAAGTACGCTATGAACATCTGGGTAAAGTTTTCAAAAATCTTAAAGTCGTAAGCCTGTCATTGGTACTTAACTGGGTCATAGGGCCGGTGCTCATGTTCCTGTTAGCGATAACGTTTCTGAGTGACTATCCTGAGTATATGATCGGACTGATCCTCATTGGTCTGGCCCGTTGTATTGCCATGGTATTGGTGTGGAATGATCTGGCACAAGGAGATAAGGAATATGCCGCTAGTCTTGTAGCACTTAATAGTATCTTTCAGGTCATCTTTTATAGCTTCTTCGCCTGGCTGTTCATTACCGTATTGCCACCCTACTTTGGTATTGAAGGCTCTGTGGTCAACATCAGCATGGGAGAGGTAGCCGAGAGTGTATTCCTCTATCTGGGCGTTCCATTTTTAGCTGGTTTTCTGACACGCTACTTCTTCGTTAAAACCAAGGGAGAACAGTGGTACGTAGAAAATGTTATTCCCAGAATTAGTCCGCTGACCCTGATTGCCTTGCTTTTTACGATTGTAGTGATGTTTAGTTTTAAAGGGCAGACGATTGTAGATATCCCGCTGGATGTGCTACGCATTGCAGTCCCACTGATGATTTACTTCGGACTGATGTTCGTATTAAGTTTCTTATTAGCCAAAAAGCTGGGAGCCAGTTATGCTGAAAACACTTCAGTTTCGTTTACCGCTACCGGAAATAATTTTGAGCTGGCGATCGCGGTGGCGGTAGGCGTTTTCGGAATAGAATCAGGACAAGCTTTTGCCGGAGTAGTAGGGCCGCTCATTGAAGTGCCTGCATTGATATTGCTGGTCAATCTTGCTTTCTGGTTTAGAAAAAGGTTATACGGAGACAAGACATCAAATGTAGAATCCTGATGGAAATCTATGATGTGATTATCATTGGAGGAGGGCAGAGTGCTTTGGCAGTAGGTTATTATCTGCGAAGAACTGACTTCAGGTATCTTATTCTGGACAAAGAAGAGAAGTCAGGAGGAAGCTGGCAGCATTATTGGCAATCGCTTCGGCTCTTTTCTCCAGCCACTTATAGTAGTCTTCCCGGAACAATAATGCCCGGGGGTGCGGATTACTACCCAAGCCGGGAAGATACGCTGGACTATCTTCGGATGTACGAAGAGAAATACCAGCTGGCAGTACAAAGACCTACTTATGTGGAGAGAGTTGAGAAGGTAAAAGGGCTTTACCAACTGAAGACTAATCAGGGTGAATTCCGGACTAAAGTAGTAGTAAGTGCTACGGGAAGTTTTACCAAGCCTTTTATTCCTCAGGTTCAGGGTATGGAGAATTTTGAAGGCGATATTTTGCATTCCGCTGCATATCGGTCCCCTGAACCTTTCAAAGATCAACGGGTGATCATCGTGGGGGAGGGGAATTCAGGTGCGCAGATCCTTGCCGAAGTCAGTCAGCATGCGCAGACCAGCTGGCTGACATCAATAGAGCCTTCTTTTCTGCCTGATGATGTGGATGGAAGAGTGCTCTTTGACAGGGCCTCAACTCGGTATGCAGCTCAGAAGCAGGGGGAAAGTTACCGTCCTCCTTCTTTAGGAGATATTGTCATGGTGCCCCCAGTGAAAGAAGCCAGAGAAAGAGATGTTCTTAAAGCCAAGCCTACCATTGAACACTTTAAAAAGGATGGCGCAGTACTTCAGAACGGAGAATTCGTCAAAGCAGATTCGGTCATTTTCTGTACTGGATTTCGCCCTGCGCTGGAGCATCTTAAACCATTGAATGTAATAGAAAACAATGGTCGGATACTCACTAAGCAAACCAAAGCTTTGAAAATAGAGGGTTTATGGCTGGTAGGCTATGGAAGCTGGACTGGTTTTGCTTCTGCTACATTAATTGGAGTCGGACGAAGTGCCAGACACACTGTACAGGAAATTGAGCGATATTTATCTGCATCTACTTAAATATAACTGAATTTTTTGTCCTCAGAGGCTGTGATGCCAGAGTGAGTGCTGCGCTTGTTAGCAATGCGCTTGGCTTAATTACTTGGGTCCATTCGCTACGTAAGGTCGGCTATCCCAGTCATAGCATGGGTGGGATTCCCTTTTAGCTAAGCCAGGAAAGCAAAAATTGCCAAACGTGTAGATGTGAGGGCAACTGCTCTTCATTACCACACTACAGTAGCGCAACTCAATGCATTTTTGAAGCTATAGCCCACCTTTAGGAAGCCTATGGGCTGCTTCACAGGTGCATGTCCAACATTGGCTTAGGGCCGGGCCTCTTACGCTAATAATCATGCACTGCCGGAAGTATATTTGCAATCCGTGGTGACCATTATCTGTAGAATCCTACTATAAATTTACAATATTTTTTATCCCTGTAATACACTGATCCCGCTGTGCTAGTATAGTACAATTACCCATTGTAATAAATACGCTAACCCAGGCGAAAGCTGTAATTATTTGAAGTACATTCGTTTGTTTTTTTTCAGGGCTGAGAAACATTACAAACTTAAATCCAAGTACTATGCAATTACTGGTTGATTTCCAGCTTCCTCTCTCCGATCCGGTACAAAAATTTACAGTAATTCTATTGGTTATTCTTTTTGCTCCTCTCTTATTCACCCGCTTTCGCATTCCAGGCGTCATTGGCTTGATCCTGGCTGGCACCGTCATTGGCCCCCATGGATTGAATATTCTGGAACAAGGTGAAACCACGCTCTTTGGCACTGTGGGGCTGTTGTATATTATGTTTGTAGCCGGACTGGAGATTGACCTGGTAGACTTTAGTAAAAACAGAAAGCGCAGCTTGGGCTTTGGTGCTTTTACATTTTTCATCCCTCTACTCATAGGTACGCTGGTCTCTTACTACTTTCTTGATTATCCTCTACGATCATCCATTTTGCTGGCTAGCATGTTTGCTACGCATACTTTGATCGCATATCCCATTGCAAGCCGCTTAGGTATTGCTCGCAACGAAGCGGTTACGGTCACAGTGGGAGGTACTATGATCACCGATACGGCAGCATTGATGATATTAGTACTGATTACTGCTTCCGTAAAAGGTACGCTGAACACTTTTTTTTGGATACAATTGGTAGTATCTACCCTGCTTTTTACTGTACTGGTGCTTTGGGGTTTTCCTAAAATTGCCCGCTGGTTTTTTCGGAATGCTGAGCAGGATGGAGTTGTGCAATATACCTTCACATTGATGATGGTTTTTTTAGCAGCGTTTCTAGCCGAACTCGCAGGTTTGGAACCTATCATAGGGGCTTTTTTAGCTGGCCTGGCACTCAACAGACTTGTACCTCATACATCAGTTTTGATGAGTAGAATTGAGTTCATCGGTAATGCACTCTTTATTCCATTTTTTTTGATCAACGTCGGTATGCTGGTAGATCCTGGCGTAGTGTTTCGTGGATCAGAAGCCCTGATAGTAGCTTTTACGCTCACCAGTGTCGCTTTGCTCAGTAAGTTGATCGCAGCTCATTTAACCCAATGGTCATTTGGATTTTCTATTCTGCAGCGCAATGTGATATTCGGACTTAGCAGCGCCCATGCTGCTGCTACCATTGCAATCATTCTCATTGCGTACAATTTAGAGTTGCTGGATGAAAATGTACTGAACGGCACAGTAGTGCTGATACTTATCACCTGCATGGTCAGTTCTTTCATTACAGATCGGGCGGGAAGAAAATTGGCAGTAGAGGCATACAAACCTCCGCCATCAGATCAACAGCAAGAAAGAATACTAGTGCCGGTAGCCAATCCAGCCAATATGGAACAACTCATTGACCTGGCAGTCATGATCAAGCAGCAGGATGACGGCAATCCTGTTTACTCACTTTCGGTCGTACTTGATGATGAAGGGGCTAAAGAGAACTTGTGGCATAATCAGGCTTCTTTTGAGAAAGCTCGGAAACATGCTACGGCTGCAAACCAGATGATTCATCCTATTTCAAGAGTAGATATGAATGCTTCCAGTGGTATCATCAGGGCGTCAAAGGAGATGGGCGCCACTAAAATTGTTATGGGGTGGAACGGAAACCTTGCTACGAAAGATAGGTTGTTTGGCAGTGTGTTAGACCATGTAGTTAGTGATACTGAACAGGAAGTAATGGTGGTTAAGTTGCTCAACCCGCTCAATACATTTCGAAGAATAGTATTATGGACCTTACCAAACGCAGAAGCTGAAATAGGATTTAGTTATTGGGTGACTACTTTGGGCAGGTTATGTAATAAGACCACTGGTGTTTTACATTATTATGGAAGCTCAGAAACTGGACAAGCTTTAATGCATGAACTTCAAATGGAAAAAGCCAGTGTACAGTTTGTTGAAAATCACATAGAGGCGGCAAAAGGGATAAGCTCTCTGGTTGATATCATCACACCCTCGGATTTGTTGGTTATCACAAGTACCCGGGAGAATACCGTTTCCTATCATCCTATGATTGAAAAAATTCCCACGGTATTATCAAATGATTTTCGTGACTTAAGTTTTCTGGTTATATATCCTAAGCATGCTTTGGCAATTCCTTCTTTTTATAAATAATTCTATGTTTGTTTATATAATTTATAAGCAAAATATGCAAATAAAGCAGCCCCTAAAAAAAGATTGCCTGGCTTAGGATTGGAACAGATTAATACTGGGGCTTAACTTTCCTTTTTGATGACAGGTATGTTGAAGCATAGAAGCGTATTCACTATACAAGCTATTTGATACTTCAATTTTGAATTATGGATAATATGCTTGTTAGATTGATCAATCAAATCCTCAATCATACATCTATTGGGTATCCTATATTTGCATTATCTTGATATATAGCCTAAATAAATAAGAGATAAATTGTACATTTTATCGCTTTTAGTCAGGATGCATTAGCTTAAAAAAGCTTTTTTATCAAAATCTTAGTATTGAATTGGTAATATTATGTTTTTGTTAAATGTAACAAAAACAATATAAAATATTGTATTTATCATATATTTGTCATACACTTAATGCATGACAAATGAGATTGAACAAATTAAGCATCAGTCTTCAACTCAAAATAGCTTTTGGCACTTTATTGTTATTTTCCACTTTTACTGCAGTATGGAGTTTCTTTTCCTTGGACAAAATGAATGAACTGGATAGGAAGCAGCTTCAACTCATAGAGGTACAATCAAGCTTTCGCCAAATCAGAAATTACGAAAAGGATTTCCTGGGTAATGAACTGATCAATGAAAACTTTTATAAAAATAGACATAGCCTTTTTTTAGATAGCATTTCAATTCAGTTGTTACGAATTAAAAAGCAGTTACCCTCCCTTTTGTCTGTGGATGAAGGAAGTGATGATTTGAGTCAAATTCATCACCAACTAACACTTTATGAAAGACAATTTGATGAATTGAGTAATCAATGTCTGCTTCGTGGCTTCAAGGATTATGGTTTGGTTGGCTCATTACGAGAGCTTATCCATAAAGTTGAAGATTATCCCTATCCTTATGAGCATGCAGATATGCTTATGTTAAGAAGACATGAGAAAGATTTTTTATTGAGGAAAGATACCAAATACCAACAGAAATTTAATGACCAACTTCATAAGTTTACTGCTGGCATAGAAAGTCATACACCCACTACTGCTCAACTGGAAATATTGTCTTACTTAAGGGACTATGGCAGGCTTTTCAATACTTTAGTAAGTATGGAAATTCAGATCGGATTACAATCTGATCAAGCTATGTTAGGACAGTTACAAAATACTGCTCAAACCATTGAAAACATTATATTCAATATCAAAGAAAGAATAGGTCGGCAAATAACTGAGGAAAAAGCCTTTCGGATGCGATTTTTGGCTATTTTGTTGGGTGTGCAGTTAATCGTAGGACTATTCATGTTGGTAATATTGAGCCGAAATGCCAGTAGGTTAAGTACCAACTTTACGCAGATAAAAGACAAGATCAGCAGGTTATCACAAGGTATCATACCTGAAGCTTTTGCGGAAGACATACTCGATGAGGTAGGTCAGACTAAAAATGCGATCAATCAGTTAATCCTAGGCATGCATCAATACACGGAGTATGCAGGAAAAATAGGAGAGGGGCATTTAGAAACCGGATTTCAATTATTAAGTGCACAAGACCGCTTAGGCAACGCATTATTAGAAATGCGGGAGAAGCTATTTAGAATGGTAAAAGAGCAAAACCAAAGAAGCTGGAGCAATGAGGGGATAGCACAGATGGAAGGTATGCTTAGAAAGTTTGAAGATCAAGAGGATTTTTACGCTCAAATCATATCAGAATTAGTAACCTACTTAAACATTAACCAGGGAGGCATATTTGTCAAAGAAAGCGATGGTGATGAAACCGTTATGGTATTGAAAGGAAGTTATGCCTGGGGCAGAAGGAAATTTCATCAGGATAGATTTTTTGCAGGAGAAGGCTTGATAGGCCAGGTATGGCTGGAGCAGGATACAATATATTTGACCGAGATTCCAGAAAATTTTATCACTATCACCTCAGGATTAGGGGATGCCAATCCAAAGAGTTTAATATTAGTGCCGCTGCTCTATAATGAAGAGGTGATTGGAGTTATAGAACTGGCCTCTTTCAGGGAGTTTTCCGCGTATCAAATAGAGATGGTAGAAAAAGCCGCTGACAGCATAGCGGCTTCCATAGCAAAGGTGAGGGCTAATGCGCAGATAAGAATGTTATATGAGTCTTCCCAGCAACAAGCCGTAGAGCTACGGGCACAGGAGGAGGAAGTGCGTCAGAACATGGAAGAATTGCATGCTATTCAGGAGGCTCAACAGCGTAAAGAAGAAGAATATGTAAAGCAGATAGAAAGCCTAAAAATGGAGAAATTGTCCAGGGTAAGTAGTAAAGAAAGCTAAGCTTTAGTGAAGAAACTATTCATTGTGTTGGTGAAGTAACAAGCCAGATACCATGTTGGGCTGGTTTTTTTTTACTTAAGGATTTAAAGTGAATTAGCTATTTAATATGGGGAGGTATTGAAAGCTTACTCATATTATTTTGCTTTACTAGCTTTAGCTTATCCTGAGCCGTATTTCTTTGCCGTCTTCTTTATTATGCAGTAATAGTGGAAGGGGATTTATTGCAAAGGGCAATCTCTTATTATGTATTAGAAACGAAATATGCATAAGTAGGTGAGTGCTCATGAGGAGCTTCTGTAATCCTTAAAAAGGCTGTAAAACCCACAGAGAATCCATTCTTCATCATAGTAAAAAAGAGGGATTTTAACTAAATTAAAATACCTTGACAATGAACTATGAAACCCTCGTCTGCACGACAATATCGTTTCTGCTTACTACTTTTTCTTTTCCACTGGATATGCCTCAACCTTATTGCACAGCAAAACCATCTGGATTTCCAACATATGGGTAAATCCATAGGACTTTCCCAGGCACATGTATGGACCATCTATCAGGATAATAAAGGGTACATCTGGTTGGGTACTTTTAACAGGGGATTAATACGATTTGATGGGAATGACTTTAAAATATTTAAGCACGATCCTACCAACCCAAACAGTATCAGTGGTGATTGGGTCAACGTGATTTATGAAGACAAAAAAGGTAATTTTTGGGTGGGCACCCGCTATGGGGGGCTGAATCTTTTTCTGCCTGAATATGATATATTTTACCATTTCAGAGCAAACAAAGAAGACTCCCTGGCTTTGAACAATGACTTGGTCCGTGACATACTGGAAGATCAGGAAGGGAACCTTTGGGTAAGCACTGATAATGGCCTGGATTTATTTAAGTATAGTGGTGATCCTTTGGGTGAAAACACTTTTATCCATTATCAATACAATGAGCAGGACAAAAATAGCATCAGTAGTGATTACATTACGGATTTATTTATCGACAGCAACGACATTCTCTGGATAGGTACCTACGGAGGAGGCTTCAATAAATATGATAAAAATAAGAAGCATTTTATCCGTTTTGCCCACAATACGAATGATCAAAATAGTTTGTCACATAATGTAGTAACCTCAATAACTGAAGATAGTAAGGGTAATTTATGGATCGCCACTTTGGGAGGAGGCTTAAATTTGTTTGACCCTGAAACCAATCATTTCACCCACTATCAAAACGTCCCCAATGAGCCGGAAAGTATCCCGAGCAACCTGATTTGGTCTATATGTGTGGATGATAAAGACAACTTATGGCTGGGTACCGAAGATAAAGGATTAGTCTTTTTTAATCAGCATATCTCTGCTTTTCAGCATTATACTCATGATGTGTTGAATGAAAAAAGCATCAGTGCCAACCAGGTTTTTTCTGTTTTCATCAGCAGAGAAAAGGACTTATGGGTTGGGACATGGGGAGGAGGAGTGAATTTCAGCAGTGGAAACACAAAAGCATTTTACACTTATTTACCCTCAAACAAGGAAGGCAGTATCAGTCATCATGTGGTCACTTCTTTATTTGCCAGAAAAGATGGAAGGGTTTGGGTAGGAACCGAAGGGGGAGGGTTGAATTTACTTGATTTGCAAAATGGCAGGTTTACTCATTTTAAACACAATCCAGGAGTTCGGAATGCCCTCAGTAGCAATGAGATCATGACCGTATTGGAAGATAGACAGGGTTTTGTATGGGTAGGCACCCGTGGCTCAGGTTTAACAGTGTTAAAGCCAGATCTGCATTCGGTATATAAAAAATATGACCATCTTCCCGACGATTCCACTACTTTAAGTTCACATACGGTAAGAGCCATTTTTGAGGATACTGAAGGGAATATCTGGATCGGAACAGATGAAGGACTAAATGTATTGAACCGGAACACCGATGATTTCACCTCTTATCAATGGCCTGTTATTGCAAATAATTTTGTTACCCACATTTATCCTTATGATGAAGACAATTTTTGGGTGGGGACCCGAAATGGATTGAGCCTTTTTAGTATCAAAAAAAGGAGTTCTAAAAATTATACCCCTGATCATACGTTACCAGGCAGCATTAGTCATCAGTGGATATCAGGAATCTATAAGGATTCAAAAGAAAACACATGGATAGGCACCTCCTATGGTTTGAATTTATATCAAGCGCAGCATGATTCATTTGTTACGTTTTATGAAAATGATGGATTAGGAAGCAATGGTGTGGGAGGAATTGTAGAAGATGATCTTGGATATTTATGGATCAGCGGGAATGGATTTTCAAAATTTGATGTAAGCCAGGGGATCTTCAAAAATTATGATGAGGTTAACGGTACTACAGTTTGTGTAAAAGCGATGAATGGCGAAATCATCGCAGGCTCCCTCAACGGATTGGTGCGATTTGATCCTGATAGCATTACTGAAAATCCCGTCCTGCCCCCAGTTTACATCACTGAATTTTATCTGTTCAATGAGCCTTCAGGAGTTAAAGTTTCTGAAAATTCGCAATTAAAGCAGGTAGCAGCGGTTGATCAGGTGACCCTGGACTATCAACAATCAGTATTCTCATTAGCGTTCACTGCTTTGCAGTATACCTATCCTGAAAAAAGTAAATATGCATATCGACTGATGGGTTTTAACGATGACTGGGTGTATACCGCTAGTGACCGTAGGATGGCTACTTATACCAATCTCGATCCGGGTACCTATCAGTTTCAGGTAAAAGCTACCAACAACGATGGGCTTTGGAATCAGCATCCTACTACGCTCGATATTATTATTAAACCTCCTCCCTGGCAGAGCTGGTGGGCTTATCTGATGTATATTCTCGCTCTGCTCGGACTCATTTACGGCCTCAGAAAATATGAACTCAAGCGAATTTGGCTCAATCATCAATTGCAATTGAAAAGCCTGGAAGCGCTGCGTTTGACGGAAGTAGATGCTATCAAGTCTCGATTTTTCGCCAATATATCTCACGAATTCCGTACACCTCTGACCTTGATTTTGGGGCCGGTTGACCGCTTTCTCAAAAAGTTTACTGAAGAGAGTACTGAAAGAAACGAGCTGTTGCTCATCAGGCGCAATGCGAAACGACTACTGGCATTGATCAACCAGTTGCTGGATATTGCAAAAATTGAATCCGGCTCCATGAAGCTGGAGGCTTCAGAAAATGATTTGATTGCCTTTCTGCGTCCAGTACTGCTTTCCTTTGAATCTCTGGCTGAAAGCAAAAGAATTGACTATGCATTTGACTTTAGGTTTGATAGCCTGAATCTCTATTTTGATCCGGATAAACTTGAGAAAATAGTATTGAATCTGGTATCCAATGCCCTGAAGTTTACCCCTGCAAGAGGTAAAGTACATATTGAAATATTACCAGTTGAAGAAGGAAACCCCGGTTTTGTAGCCATCAAAGTGATAGACACTGGTATTGGCATTCCGCAAGACGAATTGGAGAGGGTCTATGACCGGTTTTATCAGACTGATCGCGCTCATCAACATAAGTTTGGCGGTACGGGCATAGGCCTTGCGCTTACCAAAGAATTGGTGAGCCTGCATCATGGTGAAATTTTGGCAGAGAGCGTAATAGGCAAAGGCTCCACTTTTACAGTTGTTTTACCGTTGGGCAAAAATCATTTTGGTGCTGAGGAAATTGCAGATAAATCCTCTACTGAAAAACCTGTCACGGATGTGGAAGGACATGAGCAAACTGAAACTCTCAGAGATGGAGAGATGATCAAAGCCAGTGAATCAATTATTCTGGTAGTAGAAGACAACCCTGATCTCAGAGAATATATCAAGCTTCATCTTTCGGATCATCCTAAAACCAGGCACTTTAGAGTAGCCGAAGCCATCCATGGTAAAGAAGGCTTTGAGCAGGCGCTTCGCCTGATACCGGATCTGATCATTGCAGACTTGATGATGCCTGAAATGGATGGCTTAGCCCTGTGCGCTCAGTTAAAAAAGGACGAACGGACAAGCCATATTCCAGTAGTGATGCTCACAGCCAAAGCCGACAGAAAAAGCAAGCTGGAGGGACTGGAATCCGGAGCCGATGATTATATGTCCAAACCCTTTGATGCTGATGAACTCATGGCCAGAATTACCAACCTCACTGCCCAACGGGAGCTGCTCAGAAAGAAATACGCCCAATCTTTCACCTTTGAGCCGGAAAAAATAACAGTCAATTCTGTAGACCAACGTTTCCTGGAGCGGGTGAAATTCATCCTGGAAAAACGAATGGATGATCCTGCACTCGATGTCAATGATTTTAGTCATGAAATTGGTATGAGCCGTTCTCAGTTTTACCGTAAACTAAAAAGCATTTTAGGCCAATCCCCTAACCAATTCATCCGTGATATGCGACTGGCACGGGCAGCTCAGCTCTTTGATGAACACTTCGGCACCGTAGCGGAAGTTGCGTATGCCGTGGGTTTTAGCAACTTGTCCTATTTCACCAAAAGTTTTAAAGACAAATTTAATAAGCTCCCATCCGGTTATAGTTCCAAAAAAACCCATAATATTTAGGAGTAAGCTCTGCTTTTCCCTGGCTTAATTTGCCTGTTCAGATCATATGCGACAAATGTGTCAAGATTTGATTTGTTTGTGGTAAAGGAATCTTCTTCCCTTCCATACCTTTAGCCATTATCCTGATTCAGGCCAAGCATATCAATGTTAGCACCATGAAAAAAATAATCTTATTTACATTATTATCGATGACAGGACTGTTGTCGGGTTTGTTGGCTCAAGGGATTGGACTGAAAGCCGGTTTTAACTTATCGACCTTCCAGGGGGGACGATGTAGAAAGTGCGGATATGAAGCCAGGCTATCATGCAGGCGTTTTTTATCAAAGACCTATTTCCGATAAAGTGATGGTAGTACCTGCCTTAATCTATACCACCCGGGGAGGTCAGGATGAAACCCGTGAAACGATGGAAATTACTAATACCGCTACCCTGATACAGAAAGAAAAGGTAGTATTGACTACCCACTACTTAGAAGTACCTATTGCGCTCAAATATTATTTTGACCCAAAACTTCACATTTCAATCAGCCCTATGATTTCTTTTCTACTTGACCATACAGCAAAAATTACCTCTACCGGATGTATCAATGAAAGCTGTACCGGAGTCAGGGAAGAAGATAATGAATATGCTGACTTTCGAGATATAGAACTGGGATTGGGATTTGGCTTCGGTTATTATATCAACAGGCACGTCAGTATGGCCACCCAATATCAATTAGGGATGTCCAGCATTGTGGAAGAAAGTGAGGTATTCAACCGGGTATTGTCATTCTCTCTGGGATACGAGTTTTAATGTCAACTTACACCACTACTATCATGAAAAATGTATGGCGAATTATCAGTACAGTATCGCTAGGGCTGCTGGTTAATCTGGTCTTTATTCAGTGTGAAGAAGATATCTCCAACAATGGTGCAATCCTCCTTGTACAGGTGGTAGGTGGATTTACCTGGGAGCCTGTAGCCGGGGCTGAAGTAACAGTTTATCGTAATGTGGAAGATTGGGCTAGGGAAATGAATGAAGTAAAAAAGGTTCAAACCGATATTAATGGAGAAATACTACTTGAAAAACTAACTACAGGTGAGTATTTCTTCAATGTAGTGAGTGGTTCTATGAATAATTGGCATTTCTCCGAGGGTATGTCTGTAGCAGAAGGTACTGTCAGCTATTATCCTGTCTATATCACAGAAAATATAAACAGTATTATTTCCAGTGTTGAAGGAAAAAAATGGAGCATTACAGGGGTAGCTAACGAGCTGGGCGAAGATATTTCCCACGAGCCTGCATATGCATGCATGCTGGATAATGTGGTGACTTTCAGAAAATCCGGTTACTACTCCATGGAAGAAGGGAGTATGAAATGCGACCCAACAGGCGTTGACCACTTGGAAGGCGAATGGGTGAGTAGTGGTGACACCACTGCTTTTTGGGTTCTTTTTGAAGAAGATATCATCGGTTTTCTTATAAACAACTTTACCGAGAACAGTTTCTCAGCCACCTTATACGCAGAGTCAGGGGGCATTACCTATCATTACAAATTAATCCAATAAAGAAATAATGTTTCATTTAATCCCTTGCCCTAACATGTCAAAGTTAAAGCTCTTCTTTCTGATCTGTTACTTTTTGACAGCAAATGAAACCCGGCTTCAGGCGGGTGATACTCCTCAAAAGGTATTACTCACCGATTTTAAGTTCAGAACCTTGAATCAATTCCTGTTCCCCAATTATTTCCAGGATTCAATTACGGAAGAGGTTATTTTTGAAAAAGCTGTAGCCTTGATTACAATGCGGATAGGTGATTGTGAAATTGCAACATACCAGCCGGAGAAGATCAGGTATGATATCAATTCTGGTGATGTTAAAATAAATAAAGTTCCCCGGAACGGATTCGATTACTATGTTCAGATTGCCAGTCACATAGACGGTATACAGGATATATTTCTTGGTTTTGGTCTGATAAGATTTCAGTTTGTGACCCAGGTCAGGATGGAAACTCCTGATGGGAAAGAGGTTTTTACCCATCAGTATATGATTCCTTTCAATAGCAGTCAGGAACATGATCGATTGTTTGACGAAAGGATCATAGGAAAAGAGGATTTCACCGATCTGTATATACAATCTCTGGAAGGAGTATTTCATGGGAAGGATCATGCAAAAGGAACCCTGAAATTCATAAAGCCTGCCGTTATCCAATATGAAGATTTTCTTTCCGAAGCCAATCCTTATTCCATTAAATTAAAGGTGGGCGTATTTGGCAAAAAACTCAATTTTAATGATGTGAAAGAGGGAAAAAGTTTTGTGGTTGAAGTAAAAGAAGGCATTCCAGTAGGTTCAGGCGTAGACGCAGAAGGGATTTATGAGAAGTCCAGGGTACGGAAAAACTATACTGTCAAACAGCCGCTGGCTCAGGGCACCTATAAAATCAAAACCTTCTATAAGTCTGCCAGGAAGATCGCCAATTTTATTACCGTAGGTGAACCTGCTTTTACCCTACAGGGCATGCAGGATGAGCGGGAAATATTCTACTTTCAGGCGGGTTTGTATGAAGATAGATTCGATGGTACTTACTCTCCGCAACTGCTCAAAATTGAGGGGTTCAGGGCAGGGAGTACCTATTTGATCAAATACAATACATTCTCCAATTTCTCAGAAATCAGGGTGAATGACACCTTGATAGGGATGGTCCTGCTGGGCCAAAATAATTTCGATGAATTAGCCCTAAAAGGTGGTGACCAATATCAACTGTATATCAGGGAGGGGCCTCTTCCTGAGGGGCCAATCATAGATGCTTTCCTGATTTACATGATATGCAGTGATTTTTTATTGGGCGGTGAAGAGAATGCCTCTGATCAAGACTAATTAACGAGCTTTTATTTCAACAAAAAAGTAAAATACAAAACATGAAAACAACACTTTTATTACTGGTGCTGGTACTGAGTGCCTACACCGCTTATCCTCAACACAGAGAGATTTATGTGAATCCGAATTTTGAGGCTTTGTCAATGGAGCATCAAACCCTGGCCATTCTTCCGTTCAAGGCCATCATCAAGCTACGGCCCAAGCAGATGGAGTCGATGCCTCCTGAACAGCTCGCCCAATTACAGGAAGGTGAAGGGATGGCCGTGCAGAGTGCCTTGCTCAGCTACTTTCTGAAAAGAAAAGATCAGCATGCCTTTGCCATCAACTTTCTGGATTTAGGTACTACCAACGCACTACTGGCAAAAAATAACATTGATCAATCCAACATAGATGCGTATACACCCCGGGAGTTGGCTCAGATTTTAGAAGTAGATGGCATCATCTCAGGTATGCTGTTATCCGACAAACCCATGTCGGAAGGAGCGGCGGTCGCGATGGGTATCCTGGTGGGGGTTTATGGTCCGACAAATTCGGGCAAATGTACGATCAATATCAATGATGGAGCCACTGGTGAGTTACTCTGGAAATACGACAAGACCCTTTCCCGAAGCTTAGGAAGCGACACCAACACCATCATTAACGCCATGATGCGAAAGGCCTCTAGACAGCTGCCTTACATCACTGAATAAAATGCCGACCCACCCTTCGAAGATATCATGGCCGGGGTGGGCAGCATCTTATATCTAACGACACATACGATGTACACACGAATCATCATCATGCTCATAGGGTGCTGCTCCCTCTACCACACAGGGATGACGCAGAATGAAGAACGAAACAAGGCGGATGTGCATCCTACAGTTTCTTTCCTGACAGCATTCCCGGCAGGTACCTTCAAAAATGATTTTGACAGAAATGTACTATATGGTTTCAGTATCGGTGGAGTCATTACTCCGTTAAAAAAAAAAAAATACCCTTCTGGCAGGCAGGAGCTCAGGGTGAGTTTCTCTATTCATGCGGCAAACGGGATAGGTGGAATAGCCTGAAAGTAAAAACGCAGAGTAATTTCATCAGACTTAATCTAATCAACCGTATCCGACCTACCTATACTGGGAAGGTGGACCCTTTTTTTGAATTTGCCTGTGGGCTGAACATAAGCCAGACTGTGACAAGCTACAAGGGCATGGGAGGTGACGGTCAGGCTTCCTTCTGGGAAGCACTCCTGAATGTGGGTGATGGACAGAAAAAGATAAGAGCCAAAGCCTATACCGAATCGGGTAGTAACCTTGGCATTGGCATAGGTGCCTTTATCAAGAACTGGATGGTAGTGAAGTTAGTATATAATTTGAGTCTCGAAATTAGGTTTGTCAGAAAGGAAGATATTATGATAGGGAGTTACATTAATTATATCACTACCAAAGCAGACAGCCATATCTTTTCCCTGAGTACAGGCATTAGTTTACAGTAATCAAACAGCTATCTGATGGAATACTTCAAACCTCAACAAGAACTTCAGATGAATGATACCTTTTAAATCACACTCAATGAAAGCTCCCTTTATTAACCATTTTATGGCATTGCTCATATGCCTGATTTCAGTCACAACATTCGGCCAGGCAAAGCTTACGCAACTTACCCTCGAGACCGGCAATGCCATTACCGGCTTACCAATTGTTGGCGCACCACAATTGTTCTATACGCATTACCATCCTTTCAACACTATTGGCGCCAGTTTAGTATGGAAAGAAAATGGAAAGCAAGCCTGGGAGCAAAGTTTTAATATGGGTTATATCTATCACCGTTTTGTTCAGCATAGCATCCTACTGTTTACAGAAACCATCTATCGTTATGATTTTAATACAGCATTTAGCATGCGTGCTCACTTAGGTTTGGGTTATCTGCACAGCATTCCGGGTACAGATCGCTTTGAACTCAATAAACAGGGTGAATATGAAAAAATTGCTAGCTTAGGCCGCGCACAGGTAGGTGTCAAGTTTTCTATCTCTGCAGCCTATAAGCTCAGCCCAGATTTTCAGCTTTCTATCAACTATGGTGTGCTTGGTCAGCTGCCGTTTGTTAAATCATATGTTCCTCTGCTTCCTTACAACGCTATTCAGTTAGGCATCCTTAAAAATATTTCAAAATGAAAAAGCACTGGATTTCTTTATTGGGAATGATTTTTCTGGTTACTCTTTCTTGCCGGGAAGCTGATATCGGACCTTCCTATAATTGTACCTATGCTTCAGCCGCTTCCAGTACTCTGCATCCCAAAAATGCAGTGTTTCAATCAATACTGGATACCTACGTGAAAAATGGCTTGCCCGGAATTTCTACGCTGATAAAAGACGAAGATGGCGTGTGGGTTGGCTATGCTGGCAAAGCAGATATTGATAAAAATATCCCGTTTACTCCATGCCATGCTTCCAAGGCTGCCAGTATCACCAAGTTTATGGTGGGTACCCTTACTTTTATGCTACAAGAGCAGGGCTTGATTGATATCAATGACCCCATTGCGAAACATATAGATGCCGATATTATCTCGAAAGTGAAGAATGCCGACCAGGTGACGATCAAAAACTGTTTACAGCATACCACAGGCATTTATGATATTATTACGGATGCTGAGTTTTATCTGGCTGTGCTAAACAATCCGAATAAACAATGGAGGGCGGATGAGTTACTGGAACTAGTCTATGACAAAGACCCTTACTTTGCTCCTAACGAAGGAGTGGAATACAGTAATACCAACACCATATTCGTAGGTATGTGTCTTGATAAGGTATTGGGATACTCACACGCGAAAGCCCTGCGCGAAATGATTTGGGATCCACTGGCTATGTATGATACCTACTATCAATCGCGCGATCTATTACCATCTACGGTAGCACAGGGCTATTACGATCTTTACAACAATAATACGATTGTCAATGTATCCAACCTCGTCACCGGCAGTGGGAATGGTTACGGTGGGGTGTTTAGTACCGTTTACGATCTTCAAAAATTTATGAATGCCTATTATTTTGATAAAACTTTGGTAAATGAGGAAAGTATGGGCATGATGATGACTTTCGTTTCCGAAGGTGATATGAATAATCTGGGAGTAGGCATCATGCAAAAATTCAAAAACTTCTCCCCGCATTTAGGCTTAGGCCACTCAGGTCGTGACCTGGGATATAGTGCTGACTTGTTTGTATTTCCAACACGTAATGACCGTCAGATGATCTTCTTTGTGAATTATGGCACCGATGGAGATTCTGCCTTAAGGGAAGTGTTTAGGGAATTTGAGAAAACATTGGTCTTAGAAGTTACGGAATAGGTATGGGATTGACCGATAATAATTTAGATTAATGCTAGTAAAGACCTTACAGACCGGGCTACTGCCCCATAGCACTTTCCGGATAGTCTTGATCGGTCTACGAATCCGGTAACTGAACCTAAGAGGTCAGTTCGTCCGGGGTATGCCCTGCTTCATCCCCTCTATCGTCTTTTCAAACTCGAAGCGGATAGTGTCATGCTAGTGGGTCAGTGCCTGAAGGGTTTCCTGCAATTGGACGCCTACGGCCGGGTACTATCCCATGTCCTGGCTCTTATTGCAGCATCTGATCTATACTTCTATACCAGTTCTGTACATTCAAGTAGTGAGCCCTCCGAATGGAAAACACATTGAGAAAAGACTTGCAGAAGTTATCGTCCGTAAAAGGTGCCCCAGATTCGTAGATAAACAACTGTTCGTAGGTTTCCACGCTGGCCGCTACCTAATAGTTGAAGCCCGCCTGTAAGTAGGCTGACCTGCTCTTCTTCAAAAATGGTGGGAGTAGGTTCAACCGGTCCCTCATTAACCACTGGAGGGGGGCATCTGAAAAAGAAGGAGCTTGGGCTATTTCGTGTATCGGTGAACTGTATGATGTCGGGACGACATTCATCGTTCCGGGCTTAATATTTATGGAGAGCTTGCCTTTCTTACTGCGCCTGTAGCAAAAAAACAGGAAGTAAAAAGCTAACGGATAACAACAAAGATTTATGTAAATGCTTCATGGAAACGGTGGGTTAAAGTAAAACAATATGTTGGGCAGATGTTTAGGGTGAGGTTTGTCTTTGAAAGCGTTTCATTGCTTCCAAAATGCTGATATGTTCCCGGCCCGTAGCTTTCCGATAGTCGGAAGGCACGTCCATATCGCCATTACTGATACCCTGATAGATACCGGCGATGACCGTACCCATAAACTCACCCAGTTCACCGATGCGTTGCTGACGATACGCCTCAACGCTCATGGGTTCGTACTGCAGGTCCGTGTCAAAGACTTCGTTCATCAAATCGGCTAGTTCATACTGCGTGATGGCCGGGCCGCTCAGGTTGTAGGTCTGTCCGTTGTGCTGGTCTTCGGTAAGCATCCGGGTGTAAGCGTAGGCCAGCTCACCTCGAGTCGTGTAGGCACAACGACCGTCGGCAGCACAGTTGGTAATCTTACCGTCTTTTCGGTAGTGATCCAGGTATTCCAGATCTGGCTCCAGATACACTCCGTTGCGTCCGATTGACCATGCCAGTCCACTTCCTTTCAGATATTCTTCCGTATGGCGATTGCTCTTCACAATGGGCGAAAAGTCAGATTCGCTCAATGGGCCGATGATACTGGTATACACCACTTTGCGTAGCCCTGTAACTTTGGCGGCGTCAATCACATTGGCGTGTTGCTGCTTGCGCTTCTCGGGATCGTCATTCCCCGAAACCAGCAAGAGGGTATCTACTCCCTGCAATGCCGTATCAAATTGCTCTCTTTGCGTATAGTCTCCTGCTCTTACTTCCACACCGAGGGATTTGACATGTTCCGGAGTCCGGGCGATGGCGATGACGTTTTCTTGGCCTATGGTATCAATAAGCGACTTAACTATGGCAGTTCCTAACTGTCCGCTGGCGGATGTTACTGCGATTTTCATGCTTGTTAAGATTTTGGGTCTACACTAAATTGCTGAGTCAAAGATAAATTCAAAAGAATAGAAGCGACAGGTGAAATTAGGCGTGAAAATGGTGAAAATGAGAAAAGACATCCTCATATTACTCCTATCATATATGCTACTCACTATTTCTTTCCAATTCATTTGCATAAGAGAGATAGTAGTTTCTGGCTGGTGCATTGATTTGCTGTGCCGCTAAAGCTCTTAATAACTTTACCTTCACTTCAATGACTTTTGTTTTTTCATAATCAGTTTGGAGTAAATAGTCAGCTAATCGTAAGCCCCACTGATAATGCTCTTCCTTTAGGGCATCATTGAGTTGATCAAACATTTTCTGTTCTCCTCCGGCGAGTTCAACAATATGTTTTGCCTCCTGCGAACCGGAGAGGGGGTAAAGGTTGGTAGGGTTTCCATCAAACCAACCTACATAGTGAAGGAAAATAGATCGTACCCCCCATGGCACTGAGCCATAAAACTCCTGCAGGTTAGGTTGATTTCGCAGTGAATCCGCTAAGCGGACACTGTCAACCGTTTGCTGGAGGGTATAGCCCTGGTTCATGGCATCTATGGTTTGTTGATAGACACTTAAAATAGCTGTAGCGTAGTTTTTCAGTCTACGATGCACAAGTGCTTTTCCAGAGAGTGGGCGGGTATGTCCGGGCACGAGGTATTCCACCGGCAAAGTACTCATTTTTTGTACTGATTCACCCCATGATTTAACATCTCTGTATTGTGAACCCCGAATGGCATATAGGTTCGGAAAGGATTTATAGTAATTGTCTCCGGTGAACAATGTTTCAAGAGCAGGAATCCATACAAAGAGTTGGTCATTGGTTTCTCCATTAGCCGCATGTAGTTCAAAATCCAGGCCGGCAAGCGTAACCAGCATAGAGTCTTCAAAGGTAGTGTTCGGCTCTATGTATCCTTCCCCGACTCTGTCTGTCGGAGTAGTGCCTGGAGCTACACCGCGATTGATGACCTCTTCTGCCGGTAAATTCCGCCCGAATTGTCGTGCGTTGCGTTGTTTTAAGATAGGCTCTACCGGTGATCGTTCCTGCAGCTCATCTTTAAATCCGGCTCTGGCAATGATCTTAACACCTTGGCTATCACCAACAAATGCTGCAGTGCCTCCACTATGGTCCTGATGACTATGGGTATAAATTAATGCCTTGACAGGCTTATCTGTTATTTTCTGAAATTCTTCTGCTACCTTTTCCGCCGCACCCAAAGCTCTAAGTGCATCTATGATCACCACGCCTTGTTCTCCTATAACCATAGAAGCGTTCGAGCCATCGAATCCTACAGCTACATACACATTTTTGTTTAACTGGATAATTTCAGGAGTGAATTCAGCGGATTGGCTTCTTAGTTTACTGATATTCGGATGCTCCTTCGTTTG
Source organism: Catalinimonas alkaloidigena (assembly GCF_029504655.1). Classification (NCBI taxonomy): domain Bacteria; kingdom Pseudomonadati; phylum Bacteroidota; class Cytophagia; order Cytophagales; family Catalimonadaceae; genus Catalinimonas; species Catalinimonas alkaloidigena. The sequence continues at coordinate 3,637,545 of NZ_JAQFIL010000001.1, read as the reverse complement.
CTCCTGAAGAGTATTTTCTTCTGAGGAATTTTGACATGCTTGTGAAAAAATAACAGTCAATAAGAGCAAAGTGACCTTAGGTATTGATGCATACCTTTTGGCAGCACGAAAGCGTGTAACTATCAATTGATTTTTCTTTAAGTACATTTCTATCTGAATTTTTTGTTCTTTATTAGGCACAGCCATTTGGCTAAAAGGCATAGTTGAATCATGTCAGCTATTATCCTCATGGCTGTAGCATCAGTTTTCTTTTTCTGTATCAAATTCCTTAAATTTTTCAGGCTATATCCCTTAAACATGATATAAGTCTCCACCAATCCTAATTTTGAGTGCCTGAAACCTTTTGGGCTTGTGCCTATGATCCTGAATCCAAATTTTTTCCACGATTTTATTGCTCCAAGATTTGTACTCACAACAATATTAAACTGTATCCCGAAATAACCGCTTTGCTGCACGAAACGGATTGAATGTTCACATAGTTTTTTTCCAATTCCCTTTCTCTATGCTTTCGGACTTATCATCTGGAAAATTTTCAAACGGCTTCATGATCCGCTTCTGGAGCTTTTCTTATTTGCATGTTCTATTCCTTTTTTTTAATGCTAACAGCGGGATTTTTTGTGCTAATTTTCGGTTTACTATCCATCTTCATTTCGTTGATTTTCTTTCTGAGCTTTGAAACCGCTATTCTTTATGACCAATGTTAGCAGGTCGGATTATTCAAGTCCCTTTTTGTCTGGGTTCCAAAAAGGTTTTGTTTTTATCTGTTTGGGTTTCCAGTGTAGTTCTTTTCTAAAATATTGGTTTAGCGCTATACATATTCTGCTATCTCCGCCAATGTAAACCATTTTTTTACCTGTCATTTTGGGTACAACTTCTTTTACTCTGGAAATCAGCTCATCATAAGGATTTTGAGGCATTTCATAAAAATCAAATGGTGTGGCTCCGTCAATATCCGGAAAAAGTTCGCCTTGATGCTGACTGTATAAGACACTTTCTATTTTTTTGTCTCTGGAAAGATTGCGTCTAATCATATACAGATGAGATAATGCGGATAAGTCACCGATCATCAGGTAACTGTCTGCCGTGTCGTCAACTAAGAAATTGCCTTTTTTCCACTTAAAGTAAACCTTATCTCCACTTTTGCTTTCTTTTGTCCACTCAGCACCGATCCCCTTACTATGCGTAGCGATCGCAAGGTCTATGTGTCCATTAGATTTATTCAAACCCCAAACACTATAGCTTCTCACTTTGTCCTTTAGTGGGATGTCGTCCTTGCCGATACCAATTCCCAAGCGTAAAAAATAGCCAGGAATAAAATCAGCCTTAGCAATGTTATCATTTTGTAACCTGATTCGGTAAGCTGATTCTGAAAGCTGTGTTTTGGCAATAATTACTGCCTCCTGCAGTACAACTTTTTTTACTATATTTTCAATAATTCCCATTGGTCTTAGTCTAATTTTAAAGCATGAACGTTCCTTGCCAGCTCGCTAAGGGCTGATGCATCGTAGGAGCTCGCTGGAGAAGATTTTTCTGTTATTTGTCAATTTCTTTGCACAGAACGATTAACCTGCGGTTGTTCTTTAGCTCCTCCCCACTGTCCATCTGCCGTAACCACTCATGCTCATGAGTGAGCAGGCGTTTGATTGTATTGTCCTGACAACTACACGATGATACGCCAGCAAAGGTAGGAGGGTTAGGTTAATCTGGGTGTAAGAATGGTAAAAACGGGAAATTACGCTTAACGAAGTGTGCTTCTCAGCTCAGTCGGGGTCATATCCGTGTATTTTTTCACAAACTTGACAAAATTGGTAGGTTCCTTAAATCCGGCTTCATAGCCCACTTCGTTCACCGTAAGGGATGAGTTAGCGAGTATTCGTTTGATCTCCAAAATGAAGCTGGCGGTGATATAAGTCTTGACAGGCATGCTCACCATCTCCTGCGTGATCATATTGAGCTTTTTAGATGACATATTGAGCTGTTCAGCGTAATAGCTGACTTTTCGCGAACGAAAAAGATCCTGCCGCAGGAGTTGCTGAAATTGATTGAATTCCTGATAATAGCTTGAGTCAGGATAATGGGCATGCTCATTCCTCAGCCGCTGGGATTTTAAGAGCAGCAGATTCAGGTAGCTCCGCAATATTCTTGCACTGGCAAAATCACTAGTACGTTCTCTTTCCTGCCGAGCCATAGTAATGATCGTCTCGAACTCGCGGTATTGCTCGTGGGGCAATGGCACTACCGGGTGATAGAGCTGATAGTTAAAAAGCTGCTGTAAAAAGATGTTGTCTTCAAAAGCCATACTTTGGGTGAGGAAGCTTTCGGTAAAGAGCACAAGATAACCCTCATTGTTTTGTAATGATGAAAAGGCATGCAGCTGTTCTTTGGCAATAAAAATCAGATTGCCCTGTTTGTACTCATAGGTGTTAAAATCAATGTAATGGGTTCCGGGCTTGCCGTCAGTGACAAAGATAATCGTATAAAAATTCAGCCGGTGAGATTTCATGGGGTCGTGGTCATGAAAGGTATTCTGAAATAGTTTAGACAATTGGGTGATTTCAAATTCAAGGGTCTGTTCAGTATCTTTCTTGAACCTTACTTCGGGTATTTCCTTCATAGCTTTCTGAAATAGATGAAAGGAATGTACCCATTTTTTTCAATAAACACCATTAGCATTGCTATTGGCCGGTTTACTTTGGGCAGGTTTTTACGACAACTCAATGCTCAATACTTTTTCTATCCTGAACAAACCGTTTTAGGTAACGGGATAGTACTTTTTAACAGAAAATAATTATTCTCATAACTCAATAAGGTCAAAAAAGCATGAATAGGACAACAATGAAAATTCATTTGCTGGAAGCTTGCAAGTTGTCAGCACTGGGAGCTAGGAGGATTTCTCCGGGAATCGCCTGCGCAATGCGATAAGTGGCATTTCGGAAAACTCTTCAACCGGAAAATGTGGAAAAGATGAAGAGCGCTGGAGGCAAATCAGTAACAAAGCATTACCTCCTACTGCCAGAAAATAGCAAGAAGTGACTGTTTACCTGCTGCGCAAAGCTTTGACTGGAATGTGATGGCAGACTGCTTTATGTTAGAAAAACAATAACAACTCATCAATACACCTAGAACTACTCAAACGCCAATGCCAACCTACACCACAAACAAACTGGGCCAAATTACTACTGAGCCTGGGCTTTGTTCTTTGTTTATTCTCTTGTCATGCCCAGGAGAAAGCCAACTCAGAACAATCATTTGCTAAACCCAATATTATTTTCATTATGCCTGACGATCATACCACCCAGGCAATTGGCGTGTATGGCAGCCGTCTGGCTTCACTTAACCCCACCGCAGTGCTGGACGAGTTAGGAAAGTAGGGGATGATATCTGATCAGGAGTTTTGCAATAATTCTATCTGTACACTCAGCTGCGCCAGCGTCATGACCGCCCAGTATCTGTAAACCAATGGCGTACTGGATCTGGATGGTAGCCTGCCCGTAGAAAGACAGTAATTACTCACTGAGATGAAAAAGCGGGGCTACCAAATGGCTATCATCGGTAAATGGCAGCTTATGGAAAGAAGCTATGAGCTTGACCAGCATGAAGTTTTCTTAGCAGAAAACTGACAAGTAAAAGTTTAAATTCTCATTGAGCGTACTAGTGAATCAGACACAGCAGTATGACTGTGTCTGTTTTCTTTATATTGCAAATCAGCTTTTTTATACAAGTTTGGCTGCTCAACTTGTATCTCCAATTGCTGTCAAATATTAATGAGTTCAGATTTGCTATGGAAACCAGAAAAAACATTCTTCCGCTACTCTTTATCCTCTTCTTCGCCTCTTGTCAACAACCCGACAGCGAGCACCAAGGTGCAGAACTTAACCGCCTGGCAGAAGCCAGCAGCCCATACCTCCAGCAGCATGCAGACAATCCGGTCAACTGGTATGAGTGGGGAGAAGAAGCACTTAGCAAAGCTAAAGCCGAGGATAAGCCTTTGATTATCAGTATCGGCTATGCCGCCTGCCACTGGTGCCACGTGATGGAACATGAGTCATTTGAAGATACGGCAGTAGCCCGTATCATGAACGAGAATTTTATCGCCATTAAGATAGACCGGGAGGAGCGCCCTGATATTGACCAGGTTTATATGAATGCCGCTGAATTGCTGAATGGGAGGGGAGGCTGGCCGCTCAATGCCTTTGCCTTACCCGACGGAAAGCCTTTTTATGCAGGCACATACTTTCCCAAAGAGCGGTGGACCACATTATTAGAACAGGTAAGCAAACTTTATAAAAACCAAAAGGGGCAGGTAGTACAACAGGCAGAAGACCTTACGCAAGGCATACAAAATTACGGCTTATTAAGCTTGCAGGATAGCTTGGCTGAGCTTACTCCACAGAAATACAATGAACTTTTCACGGCATGGGAACCCAATATTGATTTTGAAAAAGGAGGATATGGTCCTGCCCCAAAATTTCCTCTACCTGCTGCCTGGGAATTTCTTTTGCAGTATCATTATCTGACTGGTAATGAAAAAGCCCTGACTGCCGTAACAACTACCCTGGATGCCATGCAGCGAGGAGGCATTTACGATCATCTTGGGGGAGGCTTTGCCAGATACAGCACAGAAACTGATTGGTTGGTGCCTCACTTTGAAAAAATGCTGTATGATAATGCGCAGCTACTTAGTCTCTATGCCCATGCCTACCAGTTAACCCAAAAAGAGGCTTACGCTGAGGTGATTCAGCAAACCCTAAACTTTATAGAACGTGAACTCAGCAACGGAGAAGGGGCGTATTATTCTTCTATCAACTCGGATAGTGAAGGGGAAGAAGGTAAATATTATACCTGGACTTCTGAGCAGTGGGAATCAGTTCTGGAAGATGAGTCAGCAAAATTGCTGAAAAAATATTATAACCTAAACGAAGAAGGGAACTGGGAAAAGCAGCAAAATATTCTGCACACTACAAGCGATATAGAGAGTTTTGCTAAGGATCAGCATTTAAGTATAAAAGAGTTTAATAACATTCTTTCTGAAGGTCAGCAGAAGCTTTTTGAAGCACGAGAAGAACGTATTCGCCCCAGTACCGACGATAAAGTATTGTGTTCGTGGAACGCACTCATGCTCAAAGCTTTGGTGGATGTTTATCATGCCTTGGGAGATGAAAATTATCTGGAGCAGGCATTAGATCTGGCTTATTTTTTAGAAAAAAATATGATGGGTAATGATGGTAAGCTGTGGAGAAATTACAAAGATGGAAAAGCAAGCATCCATGCTTTTCTGGATGATTACGCCCTTCTGGCAGATGCTTTTCTCGTACTCTATCAGGCTACATTTGACAAGCACTGGCTGGACCAGGCACGTCTGCTCACTGAGTATGCTATCTCCAATTTTAAAGATGAAAAAGGGCCAATGTTTTACTATGCCAGTGCCCAATCACAAGACCTGATAGCCCGCAAAATGGAAGTCAGTGATCATGTAATTCCTGCTTCTAACTCTGTGATGGCGCATGTACTTTACCGTCTGGGCCTTTTGTATGACCATGCTCCTTTTCTGGAACAGAGTAAACAGATGCTGGAGCAGGTTCAGCCAGAGATAACTGAAGGAGGAGCATATTATGCCAATTGGGCACGCCTCTTAGGACTTCAGGTGTACGAGCCTTATGAGATAGCTGTTGTGGGCGAAGAGTTTAGGGAGAAATCTCGGAGCTTACAACAAAAGTACCTGCCCACAGCCCTCTTTATGGGTGGTATAGTGGAAAACTTGCCTTTGCTTAAGAATAAACTAGTGGACGGTCAGACAACCATTTATGTGTGCCAGAATAAGGTGTGTAAACTGCCGGTGACAGATACAGAAAAGGCTTTGACCCAGCTTCAAATTTCCGAATAACCTTTTGAGCGTTGTAAGACAGGGGTGGCGCAAAGCTTTGACTAGATACTTTTTCACTTTTCCAGTACTATTGTAGATACCGAGAGAATAAGCTTATACCATAGCTATGAACAACAACCAAAAAACGCCTTTATTGCCCTTTATTCTGATCACTAGCCTCTTTTTGATGTGGGGATTAGCCAATAACATGACCGATACGCTATTGGCTGCCTTTAAAAAGATCATGAGCATGTCTGACTTCCAGACCTCCTGGATACAGCTGGCTTTCTATGGTTCTTATTTCTGCTTGGCACTACCTGCTGCCCTGTACATCAAACGCTTTACCTATAAGTCAGGAGTTTTACTGGGCTTAGGGATGTTCATTGTCGGATCAATGTTATTTTATCCTGCATCTCAAACTATGGTTTACGGTCACTTTCTGGCCGCACTCTTTGTACTGGCAGGTGGCTTATCTATTTTAGAGACAGCGGCCAACCCCTATATCATCGCTATGGGACCAGAGAAAAGCGGTACACGCCGACTAAATCTTGCTCAGGCTTTCAATCCTATAGGCTCAATAGTAGGGGTCTTGCTCAGCAAAGTTTTCATCCTCTCACAGCTTAATGAGGCCAGCGCGGAAAGCCGGGCACTCATGAGTGCTGAAGAACTTAAAGATATTCAAGCTTCAGAGTTGTCTGCTGTCATGGGGCCTTATGTTGGGGTAGCATTTATTCTTTTACTGCTCTGGATAATTATAGCCATCACTAAAATGCCCAAAGCTTCTGATGAAGGGCATAATCTGCAACTGGCAGCTACTTTCGCTAGACTGTTTAAGCGTAGCAATTATGTTTGGGGAGTAGCTGCGCAGTTCTTTTATGTCGGCGCGCAAATTGGTGTCTGGTCTTACACTATACGTTATGTGATGCTAGAGCTTGATGTAAACGAAGAGCTTGCGGCGGATTATTATCTGGCAGCCCTGGTACTTTTTATGGTTTCCCGTTTCATTTTCACCGCATTGATGAAATATATCAGTCCCGGTAATCTGCTTTCCATACTGGCGTTCTTAGCTTCTGCCTTGTCACTGGTAGTTATGACAGTAGGTGGAATAGTGGGAGTCTATGCGCTGGTCGCTATTTCAGCTTGTATGTCGCTGATGTTTCCTACTATTTACGGACTTGCAGTAAGAGGCCTGGGCAACGATACCAAAATTGGAGGTTCCGGTCTGATCATGGCTATTTTAGGAGGTGCGGTACTCACTGCTGTGCAGGGACAGCTTTCTGACCTGAGCGGAAGCATCAGGCTGGCGTATATCGTACCGCTTCTATGCTTTATCATCGTGGCTATTTATGGAAGGGTTTCCGAGAAGAAAAAAGCAGCGGTTGAAGACAAGGCTTTGACACATTAAGCTACACCAACCATCAAACCGGCTTTTTAGTTGATGCTCTCAGTACCAGTTTAGTGGGCAGGTATTCCGTAAAAAAGTCCTGCTCGGCTGAGGAGCCTTTGTCAATTCTATCCATGATAAAAGAAGCTCCTATCCGGCCAATATCAAAGGCAGGCTGCTGTACGGTACTAAGTGCAGGACTTAGATATGTGGCAATAGGTTCATCGGCATAACCGATAACAGAGATGTCCTCTGGGACACTCAATCCTTCTTCTCTAATGACTTTCAATGCATCATAAGCCAGATAATCGCTAAAAGCGAAAATGGCGTCCACTTTCTTTTCCTGTAATAGTGCGCGAAGTTTTTTAGGCAGATCATCATCCGAGGCCAGTACCAGTTCTTCATTCAGCGGAATATTATGCTTTTTCAAAGCTTCAACATAGCCCATATAGCGGTTAAAAGTGGTGGATATACTATCCGGCCCTTTAATATAAATGATTTTTCTACAGTCAGTAGAAATCAGGTGTTCTACTGCCTGCCGTGCCCCTTCAAAATCATCGGTAATGACATAGTTTGTCTCTATATCTTCACAAATTCTGTCAATCAGGACCAGCGGGACGCCTGCATCAATAATATCTTTATAGTGCTCAAAGCTCTGGCTGTTATTTGCCACGGTAGCCACCATACCATCAACACGGGCATCAAGCAGCGTCTGGCAGGATTTCTTTTCTTTTTCGTACAGATTGTCAGACGTACAAATGATCAGATGATACCCCCTTTCGTAGGTAACGCTTTCTATTCCGTTGAGCACTTTGTTGAAAAAGTGATGGGTAAACTCAGGTATCACCAGACCTATATTATAGGTTTTATTGTACAGCAGGCTTTTGGCAAAAGGATTAGGGCGATAACCTAGTTCAGCGGCAAGGTCAATAATCTTCTTTCGGGTTTTCTCACTTATCTTATGCCCCCCGTTCAAAGCTCTGGATACTGTAGAAGGTGTAACATTCAGGGCCCTGGCTATATCAGTAATGCTTACTCTCTTCTTCATATCCGTAAGTTGTGGTATACATGTTTATTTTCAAATTTACATAATCGCTGGTAAAGCGCCTGTAAGAATTAAAAAAACAGAAACATAAAGCTTTAGCTGTATAAACGGTTGAAAATTATAAAAATCACAAACTTTGGATCATGTTTTAGATCATTATACGAGAAATTGAATGATGCCGCTGGCACATAATTTAAGTCAGGATCTGTATTTTTTTGCACTTACCATTATTTTCCAGTACTGAAAACCTCTTTTTCTGTGCTCTGAAGGATGTTTTCAAGATAATAAACATATGTGATACTCTACAAAACATATGTAGCCGGTCATACCCTCAGTATTCCTCATTTTTACATTGTTAAGGCGGTCAGTGATTTGATCTCCACACCATAACTATTCAACTCTATTACTATGAAAAGACTGATACAGCAAGCTTGCCGAGATCAGGGTTTACCCTACAAACCTATTGTTCTCTTTTTTGGCTTAGTACTCTTTGTGCTCCATGCTGCTTATGCTCAGGAAAGAACCATAAGCGGAAAAGTAACTTCCGTAGAAGATGATGAAGGACTGCCGGGGGTAAACATTCTGGTCAAAGGCACCAGTCAGGGTACCATCTCAGATGTGGAAGGAAACTACACAATCCAGGTGAATCAGGAGAATCCTGTACTGGTATTTTCTTCTATCGGTTATCTTTCTGAAGAAGTAGAAGTGGGCAACCAAAGTGAAATTAATATATCACTGTCCCCCGACATCAAATCTTTGCAGGAAGTGGTAGTGATTGGCTACGGTGAGCAGAAAAAAAGCGATCTTACAGGAGCCGTGGGCTCTGTGTCTTCCGAAGAGATAGATAAGTTCGTGACCTCCAATGCGACCCAGGCCATACAGGGTAGGGTAGCAGGGGTTAGAGTTGAGTCAGCTGGTGGAGCTCCCGGTTCACCAGCATTAGTTACCATCCGGGGTGCCGGTACGCTTTCAGACTCTGGCCCGCTATACGTTATAGATGGTATGCTGACCAACTCCATGAGCTCGCTTAACCCTAACGACATTGAGTCTATCAATGTATTAAAAGATGCCTCAGCAGCTGCAATTTACGGCTCGCGTGCTGCCAATGGAGTAATTATCGTAACTACTAAAAAAGGAACGAACAATGGTAAAGTCGGTATAGACGTAGACCTGAACTATGGTTTACAGGAGGCAGCCAATACCCTAGATTGGGCTAATGCCCGTCAGTACGCTGATATTCGTAATCGTGCGAATGATAATGATGGTACGCCTCGCTCTCCTGCAAATGATGCTCAGTTTGATCCTGGCATAGATAGTGATATACAGGCTGCCACCTTAAGAACAGCTCCCATTTTTAGTGGAAACTTCAGAATTTTTGGAGGTGGAGAAAATACTACCTACAATGTTTCTGCTAACCATCTGGAGCAGGAGGGTATATTAGAGCAGTCATCATTTAGCAGAACTAACGTAAGAGCCAATTCTACATTTACGCTGGGTAGACTTAAAATTGAAGAGACTATTGGCCTAAGCAGAACAGTAGATAATCCTAACCCATACTTTAATCAGGAGAGAGATATTTTACCCACCATTCCTTTACGAGATAAAGATGGTAATTTTACAGCTACCTCACAGGCAGACGGTAGCACCAGCATCTATGGTGTGGGTAACATCACAAATTCGCTGGCGCTGGCTTCTCTGGAAGACCGTACCGTAACCCGAAATAGTGTGTTGGGTAATATTGCGGCATCTTTTGAGATTGTTGAGGGCCTAACTTACAAGCTAAACCTGGGAATAGACGCTTACAGTAATAACAACTATAAGTTTACTCCTCAGTTCCGTTTGAACAATACGCTATTGGGTCGTCAGGATTTTGCGCAGCTCAACGAGACCAATACCAACTTTCTCTCCACACTGATAGAGAATACTTTGAACTATGATCGTACATTCGGACGACATGCACTGAACTTACTGGCAGGATATACCGAGCAGAAAACTAACCTCAGATCTTTGGGGATAGTGGCTACTGGTTTTCCAAGCAACGATATCAGGGTAGCTTCAGCGGCTGAAACCCGCTCACAGGCGCCTTCTCAGGATATCACCACCGGGCTTCTTTCATACTTCGGGAGAATCAACTATGTGTTTGATGATAAGTACCTCTTTACGGCGACCCTCCGCAGAGATGGTTCTTCACTCTTTAAAGAGGATCAACGCTGGGGCGTGTTTCCATCAGTAGCCTTAGGCTGGAACATCAGCAATGAGTCATTTATGGAAAGTATGACTGCCATAGATTTTTTGAAGTTGAGAGCTAGCTACGGAGAGTTAGGGTCTAATAATATTCAGGCATACGCCATTGATCCTGAACTTAACCTCTTCAGCGAATACATCCTTGGAGAAAGTGGCCAGGGGAGAGTACAAGGCACATCCATTACCAAGGGCGTGAACCCTAATCTAAAGTGGGAAACTACCAAAACCACAGATATAGGTATAGAATTAGGGCTGATGGAAAGCAGGTTGCAACTTACCTTAGACTATTTTATTAAAGAGTCAGAGGATATTTTGGTGAGTCTGAGTGTGCCGCGCTATACAGGTTATACCAATAATGTGCCTGCCAACGTAGCTTCTATTACCAACAAAGGATTTGAGTTCTTAGCTAGTTATGTACAAACAATTGGAGAGCTTACCTTTAACGTAAGTGGTAACTTTACCATACTTGATAATGAAGTGACCGTACTAGGTCAGGATCCGATTGAAGGAGGTGGTTTTTCATCTAATGGCCTGAGCGCTACGCTTACCGATATTGGTCAGCCGGTAGGATCTTTCTACGGATATAAAGTGGCAGGCATCTATCAGTCAGACCAGCAGGCTATAGAAGATGGTCGTACCGATGGTGCAGGGGCAGGAGACTTTATCTTTGAAGACACAAATGAAGATGGAAGCATCACAACAGATGATCAGGTCTTTTTAGGAAGCCCGATACCTACGTTGGAATATGGTCTCAATATCAATGCGGAATACAACAATTTTGACCTTACCCTTTTCTTCAATGGTGTGGATGGTAACAAAATCCTGAATGCCAACCGCTACAGAGGATACTTTGACACAGAAGGAAATTATCTGGCTGATGCTCTGAATGCCTGGACACCAGAAAATACAAATACTAACATTCCACAAAATACTTTAATAGATGCAGGCTTCAATCGTCGCATGTCAGACTTTTACCTGGAGAGTGGTGCATATTTCAGGTTGAGAAACGTACAGTTGGGCTATCGTTTACCTACTGAGCTGAGTAGTATTGGTGTTTCCAATCTGAGGTTTTATGTTTCAGCCCAAAATCTCTTCACGTTCACCGACTATACCGGCTATTATCCTGAAGTAGGTAGAGGAAGCCGCGACCGGGGTTCTGACCAGAATATCTTTAATGCAGGGGTAGACGAAAGCGCCTATCCAGTTCCGAAAACTTATCAGATTGGCCTGCAAGTATCTTTTTAACAAAATACAGTCATGAAATTTTCTATATATAAAAAAATCGCAAGCCTGACCTTAACCGCTCTGCTAGCCGCTACTGTCAGCTGCAACGAAGAGCTCTTAGAGCAAACAAATCCTAACGCCCTTACACCAAGTACGTTCTGGCGTAATGCAGAAGATGCTACCAAAGGTATCATAGGAGCCTACAGCCCCTTTACCGATATCTGGTACTATAGCCGCATGCACATCTTTGTATCAGACTACCGGGATGATATCGTTAACGGTTTTGCTACCTCTGACCGTACCAATCCGGGTAGGTTTGCCGGTACATCCGACCAGAATGCCGTACTGTGGGTGTGGAGTGCTATCTGGAAAAGCATTTCCCGTACGAACGAGGTGCTAGCTAATGTGCCGGAGATTGAAATGGACGAGGGGTTAAAAAACAACATACTGGGAGAGGCTTACTTCCTGAGAGCGTATAACTATTTTGAACTGCTCAAAAACTGGTTAAATGTGCCCTTGATTACCGAACCCGTAACATCTATTGAGGAGTCATCTACGGTATCACAAGCTTCTCCGGAGCAGGTTTGGGAGCAGGTAATTGCCGACTTAAAGCAGGCACAGTCGCTACTACCAGAGTCCTGGGATGGTGGCAATCTGGGTAGAGCTACCACAGGTTCAGCTACGGCCCTTTTAGGAAAAGCATATCTGTTTACCGAAGAATATGATCAGGCTAGTATGGAGTTTCAAAAGATAATATCTTCCTCTCAATACAGTCTGGTAGTAGATTATGCTGATAATTTTAGTGCATTTACAGAAAATAACCAGGAGTCGCTTTTTGAGGTGCAATTTATCGCTGACGAAAACCGGGGCTGGGGAGGCGATGCTGCCGGAATAGGACGTACCAACTCATTTACACCAGATATAGCTCCACCTCCAGCATTCACTGGTCAGGATGGTATGCGTATCAACAACTGGGTACTAGACCTGTTTCTGGACGAAAGAACAGTTGATGGTCAGATTGATCCGCGTGCATTTATTACGCTGTTTTGGGATACAGAAGAAATAACGGTTTACGAAGGAGACACACTTGCAGCAACTATTTACGATGGCAAAACTTTTCAGGAAGTATTTCCGGGAGATGAGCGAGTGTTCGGCAAAAAATATCTGGAGATTGATCAGGGCTTCTCTACCGCAAACTTTCAGCAATCTTCTGCCAACTTAAGACTAATTCGCTATGCCGATGTACTGCTTATGTTTGCTGAGGCTGAAATGATGGCGAATGGTGGCAGCGCCACACAAGAAGCTGTAGATGCGGTAAATCAGGTGCGGAGTCGTGTCAACATGCCCCCTCTGGATATGAGTATGAGCATTCAGGACATACGTGATGAAAGGGTGAAAGAACTGGCATTGGAGAGAGTAAGATACTACGACCTGCTGCGTTGGGATATGGTGAAGGAGAAAATTGTGGACACGCCCGGCATCAAATCAGAAAGTGGGGGCACGGGCTTGTACCAGCCGGGGAGGGAGTACCTGGATTTACCTCAAAATGAGTTAAATAATAACTCTAACCTTAAACATAATCCGGGATATAATTAGAAAATTGACATCAGGAGGGCATTTAGCCCTTCTGTTGGTTTAGCTAAAAAATGATGAGCTAGCATGAGATACTGTTTACACCTTTTACTTTGTCTTTCTCTCTGCATTTCGTGTCTAGAGCGGGAGCAGGTGGATAATGCGCCTACTACTTTTGAGGCATTATCTGTTAGCCAGACGTCCATCAACTTTACAAATGAAATTGTAGAGAATGACACGCTCAACTATTTCAGCTTTCCCTACCTGTACATGGGTGGCGGGGTGGCTATAGGCGATGTTAACAACGATGGCTTTGCCGATATATATTTAACAGGCAATATGGTAGAAAACAAGCTTTATCTCAATACCGGTAGCCAAAGTAAGCAGGGGCCTGAGTTTATTGACATCAGTGCCGAGGCTGGGGTAAGTGGTGATGATCGCTGGTATACCGGTGCCAGCATGCTGGATATTAATCATGATGGCTGGCTGGATATATATGTGTGTGTCTCCGGAAAGTACGGCACTACCAAAAACCAGCTTTACATTAACAATGGGCTTAGTGAAGAGGAAGTGGCTCAAGCTAAATACCCTGGCTTTACTGAATCAGCAGAAGCCTACGGACTGGATGATGCAAGCCCTTCAATTCATGCGACTACTTTAGACTACGATGGTGATGGTTTGCTGGATATTTTCGTAGCCAACTATCCGCTGGTGCAGGTGAGCCAGGGAAACCTCTACTATAAAGAGCTGATGGACAGAAACGACTGGAAAGACTCTGGTCATCTCTATAAAAATCTGGGTAATAGTAAGTTTAAAGATGTGAGCGCTAAGGCAGGCGTTCAAAATTACGGGCTTACGCTGGGCATAATAGCAGCGGACCTTAACAATGATGGATGGCAGGATTTGTACCTCTCCAATGACTTCAATGTGCCCGACTATCTCTATCTCAATCAGCAAAACGGGACTTTCAAAGAAGTACTGCGGGAGGCTAGCAATCAGACCTCTATGTTTGGCATGGGTGCTGATGCCGCTGATTTTAACAATGATGGTTTGCTGGATATTTTACAGGTAGACATGACGCCGGAAGATTACAAACGAGCTAAAACCAATATGGCAAGTATGAGCCCGGAATCTTTCTATCAGGCAGTAGAATTGGGCATGCACTACCAATACATGCAGAACAGCCTGCAGCTAAATAATGGAGTTTTTGCAGACAACACCCCATTCTTCAGTAACATAGCTCGTAAGACAGGGGTGGCTGCAACGGACTGGAGTTGGGGGGCGCTATTTGCAGACCTGGATAATGATGGCTGGAAAGACATCATCATTACCAATGGGATGAAGCGCGACGTAAATGACAATGATGCGAACCTACAGATAGAAGATGGTAGCTTTTTTGGAGATAAGCTCAATCTGGATTATCATTTGTTACCCAGCCATCCTATTGAAAACTATGCTTTCAGGAATCAGCATGGAGAGAAGAATGAGTTTGCTTTTGCTAATGTAGGAGAAAGTTGGAAGCTCAACCATCAGGGGTTTTCCAATGGTATCGCCTATGCTGATCTGGATAATGATGGTGATCTGGACGTGGTGGTTAACAATCTGAATGAACCATCTTCCGTATTTCTCAATCAAACCAATGCCAGCCAGAACTATATTCGCTTTCATTTGAATGGTTCAGTGACTAACCCTCTCGGCATAGGCAGTCGAATCAAAGTAAATTATCAAGGGCAAGAACAAACTCAGGAGCTTACCCTTTCCAGAGGTTTTCAGTCTAGCGTAGAGCCAGTTTTACACTTTGGCCTGGGTCAGGTAGAACAGCTAGATAGGGTAGAAATAATTTGGCCGGATGGTAAGACACAACTATTGGAGAACGTACAAGCCAATCAGTTACTAAGGCTCAATTATGATGTAGCCGATCATGCGCAGAAAAGCAAAAAAACTAATCAACCATCTCATTTCGTAGATATTAGCGAGGCGTCAGACCTGAACTTCATTCACCGGGAAGATGAGTATGATGACTTTGCAATTGAGCCATTGCTCCCTCATAAAAACTCACAGCAAGGGCCCGGACTGGCCGTTGGGGATGTGAATAATGATGGGCTGGAAGATTTTTTTATAGGAAATGCTTCAGGTCAATCTGCTGCCATGTACCTGCAAACTTCAAGTGCCAGGTTTGAAGAAATGCCAGGACCCTGGCAAAATGACAAGGACCAGGAAGATACTGGTGCTTTGCTATTTGACGCCGATCAGGACGGAGATATAGACCTCTGCGTGGTAAGTGGGGGTAATGATGTCAATAAAGCTGATGCATATTATCAAGATCGCTTGTATATCAATACCACTGAGGGCTTTGTAAAGCACATGGAGGCACTACCTCAGTTTGGCATTAGTGGTAAAGTAGTAGAAGTAGCAGACTATGATCAGGATGGAGATTTAGATCTTTTTATAGGGGGGCGGCTTGTTCCCGGAAAGTACCCTTACCCGGCTAGCAGTAAGATTTTACGAAATGAAGGTGGACGTGATCATAAGCTCCGTTTTGTAGATGTGACTGAAGAAGTAGCTCCTTTTCTTAAAGATTTTGGCCTGGTAAGCACTGCCCTTTGGGATGATTTTAACGGGGATCAGCAGCCTGATCTGATAGTCGCCGGGGAATGGATGCCCGTACGCTTCTTACAAAATGATAAAGGCCACTTTACAGATGTGAGTCAGCATCTTGGCCTGGAAAATACGCGAGGCTGGTGGTTTACTATAGAAAAAGCTGATCTGGATCAGGATGGGCAGATGGACTATCTGCTGGGGAATCTTGGCCTGAACTACAAGTATAAAACTAAGCCAGATGCTCCTTTTACTGTTTATGCCCATGACTTTGATGAAAATGGCAGCACTGATATTGTCCTGAGCTATGAAAAAGACAATAAAAAGGTGCCACTCAGGGGGAGAGAGTGTTCTTCTCAGCAGGTACCAGCCATCAGTAAAAGGTTCACTACCTACGAAGACTTTGCTAATGCCAGCCTGGAAGAAATCTACGGAGCACGTATGCTGGATCAGGCACTTACCTATGAAGTTGACAGGTTTGACCACATCTGGCTGAGAAAAGAAACCGATGGAACTTACTCCCAACACCCATTACCAGCACATTTTCAGTTATCTTCCATCAACGATTTTGAAGCTATTCCCTTTGAAGAGGATACGTTCCCGGAGTTTATAACTGCTGGAAATCTCTATCCTTCAGAAGTAGAAACGCCCAGAAATGATGCGGGCATAGGCTTGGTACTCAAAAGTTGTGAAGATGGTATGGAAGCAATTTCTCCGGCGAAGAGTGGGTTGTTTGTCAGAGGAGAAGTGAAACAAATAAAGTTTATCACTTTGGCTAATGGAAAAAAGGCGCTACTCTTTGCAATTAATAATGGAAATCTCCGGCTTATAGAATACCTCCCTCAATCAGAGAAAATTTTAGCTGATATTAGACATTAAATACATATAGCGTTGAGCTTATTTTGATATATGTTTAGTTCCCGAGTTGGAGGGTAAGCTTGAGTAAAAGTGTTAAGATGAAAAAATATTTTATTGATAAAGTCAAACCCTGTGACTCGATACATTACTTTTTAAAGGGTAACAAATACAGCGTACTTTTGAATTTTGGAAATGATATTTATTATTCAATAACCGTTATCCTTTCTGTTAACTATCATCAAATTATGGATGATAAAAACCCTTAGTTGGGAAAAACCCGGCAAGGAAATATAAAAAACACAAACCCTAATATTAGGCATAGCCACCATGCTATGGCCGATGGACTCGCCAGCGACTATGCTGTTCGTTGCTTTTGATCTGCTTATCTCATCGCAGTAGCAGCAAAAAATGGTTGTGGAATCATGGAAAACTTTAACAGGTTATCGTGCCATGAAGGTCCACAATTTCACAGCTTAACAATAGCATTTTTCTGAGTTTAAATCAATAGACCTGACTGTAGATGATGACTTAAACCTCGTTTATTTCTGTTAATCGTGCTTCACTCATGGGAGAAGAGAGGCTCTACTGACCTAAGCCCAAATTCATTTGCATGCTGCATGTACTCCACGATATTATTGACCAATGGAAAATCTACTCCCATCTGTAAGAGTTTGTTTACTTCTTCTATGGTGTCCGCTTTATAATAATTGATACTGACACCATGAGATTTTAACTTTTCAATATGCTGAGCGGTGATCGCAGGACCAGTTTTAGGAAATTGCAGAAAGTCAGCATTATGCCGGATAGTTTGATCTACATATTTTTCAGTGGTATTTCTACGATCCATATTGCACCAGCGCATCTCAGGATACACTTCTTTCACTGCCGAGGCTGCCGATTCACTGCAGGCCAGAAAAGACTGATGCATGCGGTTTTTTTCCTTTATCGTTTTAGCGATCATTAAGGGGAGTTTTCCTTCTGCTTTAATATGGATATTGAGCCAGATATTATAAGGCAAAATAGAGAGGGTTTCTTCAAGTGTTGGAATTCGTACTCCGCTAAATTCGGGCGCTTTCCAACTGCCCGCGTCCAGCTTCTTGATTTCTTCCAGGCTTAAGTTTGCTACTTTGCCACTACCGTCAGTAGTACGGTCTACCGTTGCGTCGTGTATCACTACCATTTGTCCATCACTCGTAAGCCAAACATCAAATTCTATCATGTGGGCACCGGCATCAATGGCAGCCTGAAAGGCCGGAAGGGTATTTTCTGGATGCGTATCCATAGCGCCCCTGTGAGCACATAATCCCTTGGTAGGTAATTGCGCATAAGATACTGTTGGGGTACTAAGTGTAAAAAGCAGCAGGAAGACTAGCTTAAAATACAGAGGATTGATCATATTTAGTCAAGTAAGTTTGAAGTATATGATGGTTTTCCAGTTACGGAAATTTAAATTTTTTAGCTGTAAGTTAAATTCAGTAGATATGTGTAAAGGTATCATTTTCCATTATTAACTCTTAAAATATCTATTTCCATCCGTATTGTGATGAGCAGGAGCTGTTCAAAGTTTATTACTACTGCTTTCCAGCGATTATATGAAGTTAATATTCATTTGTAGCATAATTGCTTTGCCTGTTTCTTATTAGGGCCTAAGCCAATGGTTAACAAACTTTCTGCTACGTATATCTTTGGCCTGGTGGTTGATCCTGATACCGGTAGCAATAGTTGTGCTTATCGTCCTCATTACAGCGAGTTTTCAAACTGTCAAAGCATCATTGGCTAACCCATCAAAATTATTAAGGTGTGAGTAGAAAGATAATGTAAATGGGGCGAAAAGGACTTTTTTAAATCAGGATAAGACACATCAACCTAAGTTATTTAAAAGTCCTTTTGCATATAGTTTTCGTGCTTTTTTAAGCGTGGGTTTGGAATCATCAGACTAAGGGTTAATTTTGCCTTCGTTTAGAACTAGTCTAAATAAACACTTAACTTTTAGAGCAAACAACTTGATTTGAGATGAAAAACGCACTGAAATACTGGTTCATAATAGCTGGCTTATGTTTAATGGCATCCTGTGAAGATGATGGAGAAGATGTTTCTTACAGTCTACCTGAAACCTACAACTTTGAAAATGTAAACTATAGTGGACAGACTACTCGTCTTGATATGATGGCCGAGATGACTACCTATATGAAGACCGGTAACGAAGGCGCCGTTCTGGATGCACAAAAACTCAAAAATATGTATGCGAATCTCAATAACCCATTTGAGAATTCTGGGCTAAATACTGCTTCAAAAGATTTGAAAAGTAAAACTTTTGAGCTTGACCGGTCCATGTTTGAAGGCTTTATGGAAGCTCTGGCTGAAGCCAGCACAGCTACACAGGAAGGGAGTAATGGCGTAGCAGGAGTAGTTAGCTCCAATGACGGCAGTAAAAAATACCTGATGGATGAAAATGGTGTAGAATATACCCAGGTGATAGAAAAAGGACTGATGGGGGCAGTTTTTTACTACCAGGCTACTGCTGTGTATTTCAGTGAAGAAAAAATTGGGCCAGCAGTTGACAATACCGAAATTACCGAAGGTGAAGGCACTGCCATGCAGCACCATTGGGACGAGGCATTTGGCTATCTGGGGGTTCCTCAGGATTTCCCTTCCAATACCGAAGATGCCCGGTTCTGGGGTAAGTATGGTAACGACAGAAATGATCTGCTGGAGACCAATACCATCATGAATGACTTTATCAAAGGCCGTGCTGCCATTGTCAACGGGGATATGGATACCAAGTACGAAATGGTCAACAGCATCCGCAATAAATGGGAAATGATCTCAGCAGGAACAGCTATCCATTATATCAATAGTGCGCTCAATAATTTTGCAGATGATGCTTTAAGAAATCATGCCCTTTCCGAGGCCTGGGCTTTTGTGCAAAGCCTTAAATACAATCCCGACAGACGAATCAGCCTGGATCAAATTGAAGAAATACAGCAGCTATTGGGTAATAACTTTTATGAGGTTAGCACTGCTGATTTGAATGGTGCCAAAGACCTTCTAGCGGAGCTCTATGAAATGGAAAGTATCCAAAACGATCTGTAGACGATGCAAACTCATAAAATTTACTTTGTACTCCTTTTAACTTTTTTCAGTGCCTGTGATGATACTGACCCGGTAGGTGATAAGGTGAATTTCGACCGGGAAGCCATGTTGGTCAATATGGCTGATGGTCTAATTATTCCTGCCTATGCTGAATTTACTGTCAAAGTAAACCAGATGGATGAAGCAATCATTGGGTTTTCAGACAGTCCCTCCGCAGGCACGCTTGAGAATGTCCAATCTGCCCTGTTAGATGCCTGGAAAGTTTGGCAGTACGTAGCTTACTTTGAATTTGGTCCGGCAATGGAGGTTAATCTGCGTAATCAGGTGAACATCTTTCCTACTGATACGGAAAAAATCACTGCCAATATTCAGCAAGGAGATTATGATTTGGATGCCGCCAGCAATGCTGCCGCCAAAGGTTTTCCTGCGCTGGATTATCTGCTATTTGGTGTAGGAGAAACACAAGGTGAGATCTTAACTTATTATGCGGATGCCAACTTGGCAGCTGCCCGTAAAGCTTATCTTCAGAACTTATCTACTCAAATCAAGGAGTTGAGCACTACTGTTAACCAGAGATGGCAGGAGTACAGAGCTGAGTTTGTGAGCAATCTGGGTACTGAGGTAGGAAGTTCTACCGGATTACTGGTCAATGAACTTAATTACGAATATGACATCATCATTAAAAACGGAAAAGTAGGTATTCCGGCAGGTAAGAAATCTTTGGGTGTAACACGTCCTGAGAATGTAGAAGCTCTTTATAGCGGAAAATCTTTAGCTTTTATAGAAGCAGGTCTACAGGCTTTTCATGAGATTTTTACAGGAACCACCTATCAAAACAAGCAGAATCAGTCTGGGATGGAGGATTATCTTGACGCATTAGATGCTACCTACCAAGGAGCCCCCCTCTCTGATGCCATCATCAATCAGTTGAATGATGGTATAGGCGCTACTAGTGAGGTGAGCTTACCTTTAGCAGAAGCAGTAAATGAGGAGAAAGAGGCAGTAGACCAGGCTTATCTGGAAATTCAGCGTTTGGTAGCCCTGATTAAAGTGGATATGACTTCCGCCCTTGGCGTACTGATCACTTTCCAGGATAATGATGGTGACTAATTTTATTAAAGAATATTTACACAAAGAAAAGCATATTGCTCCTCTGATCACCTTTAGAGTAATCTTTGGAGCAGTCATGCTTTATTCTATTATCCGTTTTTCCGTCAACGGATGGATTTATACACAATACATTCAACCTAGCTTTTTTTTTAGTTTTGTAGACTGGATAAAGCCTCTAAGTGCCGATGGCATGTACTTGCTTTTTATGGTGATGGGTCTTTCTGCCTTAGGAATTTTGCTGGGTGCATTTTATCGTATCAGTTCTATCATTTTCTTTCTAAGCTTTACCTATGTAGAGTTGCTTGATAAAACCAACTACCTCAACCATTACTATTTTATCAGTATTGTTGGATTTCTGCTGATCTTCCTTCCCGCTCATCGGGCGATATCAATTGATGCCTGTAGAAATCCACATATCAAGTGCCTGAAAGTTCCTGCCTGGACTATTGATATTATTTGTCTGCAATTAGGGCTGGTTTATTTCTACGCCGGTATTGCCAAACTCAACCATGACTGGCTAATTAGAGCTATGCCCCTGAAAATTTGGCTCCCTTCTAAGTCTCATCTACCGCTGATCGGTTGGCTGTTTGACTACCGATGGGTAGCTTTTGCCTTTAGCTGGTTCGGAGCCATATACGATTTAAGCATTGCTTTTTTGCTGAGTTGGAAGCGTAGCAGGCTTTGGGCTTATGCCACTGTCATTGCCTTTCATGTGCTGACAGCCGTACTTTTCCAGATTGGAATGTTTCCTTTCATCATGATTGGCTGTACTTTAATCTTCTTTTCAGAGCGCTTTCATATTAGCCTTTGGAAAAAAGTAAGGCAGCTACTGCTTTTGCCGGCTTTTACAAGCACTGAGCAGCCGAAAAAATCTGTAAGGCCTTCCTGGTTCTTGAGCGTATTAATATTTCATTTTGTAATGCAAATACTACTGCCCTGGCGATTCATGCTGTACCCCGGAAATCTTTTCTGGACAGAACAGGGCTACCGTTTTTCCTGGAGAGTGATGCTGATGGAAAAAGCGGGTTATGTGACTTTTAAGGTAAAAGAAAGAGGGAAGGAAGGTAGTATGGAAATATCCCCCTCCGAATTTCTTACCCCTGTTCAGGAAAAAATGATGAGCACACAACCGGACATGATCCTTCAGTTTGCACATTATCTTTCAGAAAAGATGCAAGAGAGGGGGGTAGAACAAGCCGAAGTCTATGCCAAAGCTTATGTAGGCCTGAACGGAAGAAGCAGCAAAAAATTTATTGACGAAAACGTAAATCTGGCTTCTGAGCCCAGAAGCTGGCAGCATAAATGGTGGATTTTACCCCTGAACGAATGAATAAGCTGAGTTATCAACTTGCCCTAATTACTTGTCTGGTCTTTGGTTTGCAATTTGCCCAGGCTCAAAATGCCATTATAAAAGGCGTAGTAACAGAAGCATCCAGTGGCAAGCCTGTGAGTGGTGCGGAAGTCTTTTTGGTCAATACGGCTTACCGGACGTTTACTACAGAATCAGGTCGGTATTCGCTGGAAGTCAAGCCAGGTAACTATACGTTAGCATCTTTTTATCTGGAGTTACAGGGGCCTCAACTTGAAGTTAAGCTAGCTGCGGAAGAAGTTGAGAAAATAAACTTTGAACTTAAGCCACTGGAAATTTACCTGGATGAAGTTGAAACCAGTGGAAAAAGAGAGGAAGCATTTAGTATCAGTCGCCTAAACTCGGTAGAAGGTACGCTGATCTATGAGGCCAAGAAAAATGAAGTTATCAGGCTTGAAAAACTGAATGCTAACCTCGCTACCAATAATGCCCGGCAGGTGTTCGCCAATGTTCCTGGACTCAATGTTTGGGAAAGTGATGCGGCAGGGCTGCAACTGGGCATTGGTGGCCGTGGTCTCAATCCAAATCGGACGTCCAATTTCAATACCCGGCAGAATGGTTATGATATAGCCGCTGATCCCCTGGGTTATCCTGAAAGTTACTACACGCCTCCTATGGAATCCCTGGAAAAGATTGAAGTAGTGAGAGGGGCCGCTTCATTACAATACGGCACCCAGTTTGGTGGGATGATCAACTTCCTTTTTTAAAAGAGCACCAGAAGGTGATCCATTCACCTTTCAAACCCGCAATACTGTAGGGTCTTTTGGCTTATTCTCCTCTTATAATAGCGTGACCGGACATACTGAAAAGGCAGATTACCTGGTGTTTTACCAACGTAAACAAGGTAATGGCTGGCGGGAAAATGAACAGTTTGAAGCCAATACTATTTTCACGGACTTCAACATCAATCTGACAGAGCGTTGGTTTTTGTGTTTTGAATATACCCACATGGACTACCTGGCACAGCAGCCGGGAGGTCTAACAGACTACATGTTTGAGCAGAATCCTCGCCAATCGGTCAGGGAAAGAAACTGGTTTCAGATCAACTGGAATATTCCCGCCATCGTACTGGAATATCAGCTGAATGCCAATACCAAGTTTAACCTAAAAACCTATAGTCTGATAGGTTCAAGGAAAGCTCTGGGCAACTTACAGAGTGTTACAGTAGCAGATCAGCCTGATATGAACCGCAATCTGCTTTGGGATGACTACCAGAACTTTGGCAGTGAATTAAGAGTCCTTCACCGCTATCAACTGGCCAATAAACCTCAAGCACTGGCTTTTGGCCTGCGCTATTTTGAAGGCAATACCCAGAAAAGACAGGGTGAAGGCAACAATAGCGATGAGCCTACTTTTGAATTTCTGCACCCTGAACAGCTGGAGGACTCTGACTTTACTTTTCCTTCCCGTAATATTGCTTTTTTTGCCGAAAACATTTTCAATATTAGCTCTCAATGGAGCATCACTCCCGGACTCAGGGCGGAGTATATAAATACCCAAAGCGAGGGGTATTATCGTCAGATGCTACAAGATTTAGCGGGTAACGTGATTTTTGATACAACCATTTACGAGCAAAGGGCCAGGGCTCGGAGTTTCCTATTAGCCGGGGTAGGGGTAAGCTACAAACCATCTGATGACATAGAGGTGTATGGTAATATTTCACAAAATTACCGTGCCATCAATTTTAATGATTTGAGGGTCAACAATCCCAATCTTAAGGTGGATGAACAGCTAGAGGATGAAAAGGGCTTTAACGCTGATTTGGGAATACGGGGTACTGTCAAACAATTACTCACCTTCGACTGGAGTCTTTTTTACCTGCGTTACAATAACAGAATCGGAGCCATCTGGATGAAAGAGATAGACCCATTCTTCGGTGAGAGGGCTTTCCGCTACCGCACCAATGTATCTGATGCTTATACGCTGGGAATAGAATCTTATACTGAGTTTAAAGCCGGATCCTTAATTTTTGGTGAGGAATCACCTTCAGAACTGTCAGTATTTCTGAATGGAGCTATGATTCAGGGAAGATATATTGCCTCGCAGGAGTCTGCTTTCAGAGATAAAAAAGTGGAGTTAGTACCACCTGTAAATCTCAAAGCAGGAATAACTTATGGGTACAAGAATTTTTCTGGTAGTTTACAGTATACTTTTGTGGAAGAACAATTCTCGGAAGCCACAAATACGAAGAGCGTTGCCAGTGGCGTAGATGGTATTATTCCGGCATATGATGTTGTAGACCTTTCCATTAGGTATAATTATAAATTTGCGCAAATAGAAACTGGCATCAATAACCTAACGGATAATATGTACTTTACCCGTAGAGCTACTGGTTATCCCGGACCTGGGATCATTCCTTCCCCTGGTAGAAATTTTTATATAACCCTTGATATAAAGATATGAGTGAATCGGTAGTGTTATAATTTTACCGATAAAGACTGATTATAATGTTGTATTAAGTTACGAATTGCTCCTTCATGATTTTACTTTTTTTGAAAGAGCCTTTGTCTTTCTAACTAATCTAGAACAACGCTGCCTCATGAAATTATTAAAAGCTTCCAGTTTGTTTGTAAGGCTTTTATTATCATGGAAAATATGTCTTTCCGGATTTGTGACTTTCTGGTATGCTTTCCAGGCATCGGAACAAAGTAGAGCGTGTTTTCTAATATAAAATGACACCTTTTTAAGTACTGCTCTGGCACTTCTTTCATCCTAAGAGACCGCCCAGATGAAAAGACAAAATCTTTTGTGAATTAGCTTCCATTAAGATTCTCGCATTGAAACTGATAACCTTACTTTATTCAACCGACTTTTCACAAACGTCCACATGTGGGGGGCACTCCCCCCTCGGCTTGTAGAGGCCCATACGTACGTATAAACGGCCTTTTTTATGCCTGTACTTATTTGAATAACTCTATTACATATCCTTGGCCAGATTGCTGTACTTTTCGTTAACATAGTTTATGAGCCAAGTCAGCCTTACTTGCATAACACGGCAAATATCTCCCGCTGTGGAACAGTTAAAAAGATTTTTTCTAAAAGTTGTCGGTCAATCATTTTCGTTCCTCTTACTCAATGTACCAATCCTGGCCATGCTCCACGAAATATGCCCTACATATATTGCAGATAAATTTCTGTTTTCCAGTATGAGCGCCATGACCATTTCTGATAATTTTTGTTGTATTACAATGAGGCAATGTGTGTTAGTGTTCATGTTTTTTCTGAAATAACATGTTGTTCTCTGTTTTATTCCCATCAGTTGATTTAAACATTTCCAAAAATATCTAAGTAAAGGTAAATCCTTTAAATTAGGGTTTATTAACTATGATATTATGAAAATAGGTTACGCCTGAGTTTCAACTATTGACCAAAATTTAAACCTAAAGCAAGATGTGCTTAAGAATGCTGGGTTATGAAAAAATCATAGAAGATACTATTAGCAGTTCTGTTGATCTGCGCCCAGTCCTGGAGAAGGTTAAAGATCTATAAAAGGAAGGTGATTCATTAGTGGCAGGGAGATTAGATCATCTAGGTCGTTCTCTCAAAGATCTTATTTACTGGTTGAACTATCTAGAAGAAAGAGATATCAAAGCGATGATACCCGGAAAGAAACAATGTCCAGGAACCAAACGACGAAAAAAGGGACCGCGAGCTCGCTTCAATAAAGTTATCTATAAAGAGCGGACCAGCGTAGAGCAGTCCATTGGATATCTGAAAGAATACCGCCGGATTGCTACACGCTACGATAAACTAACCGTCAATTTCTTAGCAATGGTCAAGCTAGCTTTCGTCCGGCGATACTTCAAAAACCATTTATCAGAAACAGCCTATGCGTCCCCTGAAAAATGAGCTTGCCTCCGGAAGTAGTCTGGGCGACCCCGTAGTGTCAATAGGTTACTGCAAACTTTTACAAGCAATGCCTTCACTTTCCAACCAGGTGACCTACTCAATCAGATTTCGTAAGTTCCTACCCATCATTCCATGACGGACCAATCCAATCTCTATACTACCAAAGTATCTCCTGACCTAAGTTGTTCTTTCAGTTTTGCCAGGCCAGAGCGTTCGGCTGTGGCTCCGGGAAATCTTCAAAGAAGTGGTCGCACCCAGATTTTTCTAATGCGTCATTCTGTAAATTCAAGCCTTGATCCACAATAGAGACGCACCATGCAATGGGCGGACATATCCAATAAACATAGAGTAGTAGTATCTGATTTAGTTATTCATTTCACTTGCAATGGCGATTTACAAAGGATAGATCTGGAATGTATGAAAAGTATGCTTAATAAGCAGCTTATGGTCCTTTGATTTCAAACCGAGTTATTGCACAATGGGGTAAAAACAAATATTGGTTTTGAAGCGCATATAAGCACTTTTTGAAAAAGCAGAAAAAGGTTGATTTTCTGCACAATACCTGAAAAAAGAGCGCCAGAAATATATGTAACCCACACGATTGCACATCCTTTATACTTTTCCACAAATAATATTCCAATCAGCGCCCTATATCAAAAACAAATGGTTAAGAATATTTAACCTTAAAAAAAACCTGAACTAATTGATATAACTTGATTTAGCGCTTATTCTGCTTTCATAGTAAAAGAAAATGTTTACTAATATTAAACTACTGTTGTTTTTATTAATCCCTTTTTAACATAATCATAAAGTGTGGTTGAATTTCAGTAAACATATGTTTTTTACCTTCGCAGAAGTTAATAGAAAATAAGGACCGCATACCTTCAGGTAAATCCCTTCTAATCGTCCATTCCAATTCAGCGGCCTTAATTCACAATTTTTACGGGTTATCTATCAGCATTATTGAATCCATTTTTATAAACCTTAGACCTATGAGTAAGCATTTACAATGCAAAAGAAGTACGGTGTGCATAAAAACGCTCCGTATGCTAGCCCTTCTATTTCTGACCTTTTTCCAAATTAACTTGATGGCTCAGAACAGGGTAATAAAAGGCAGAGTAACCGATACTAACCAGCAGCCCCTTCCTGGGGTAAATGTGCTGGTAAAAGACACAAACCAGGGAACCATAACCGATATAGAAGGGAACTATCAATTGAGTGTGAGTGAGGATGCTCAAGCCCTGCTCTTTTCATTTGTTGGTTATAGAAGAGTGGAAAAAGAAATAGCTAATCAGACTAATATCAATATTAGTCTAAACCAGGATGCTACCCAACTAGGAGAAGTCGTGGTAACCGCTCTTGGAGTGAAAAGAGAAACTAAGGCACTTGGGTATGCAGTTCAGGAGGTGAAGGGAGAGAAACTGGTACAAGCCAGGGAAACAAACCTTGTAAGTTCACTTGCAGGAAGGATTGCCGGAGTGAATGTCACCAATGGAAGTAGCTCAATCGGAGGTTCTTCTAGAATAGTCATCAGAGGAGAAACCTCTCTCACAGGTGACAATCAACCTTTATTTGTTGTAGATGGAGTGCCCATTACCAATGGTATTAAGGGTTCATCACAAAGTGGTCAGGAGATTGATTTTGGAAATGCCGCAGCTGCCATTAATCCTGATGACATTGCCAGTATTTCAGTTTTGAAAGGTCCTAATGCTGCTGCTCTGTATGGTTCAAGAGCTGCCAACGGAGTTATCCTGATTACTACTAAATCAGGTAAAGGGGCTCAGGGAATAGGCGTATCGGTCAATTCCAATATTACGTTTGAAACCCCACTCAAAATGCCTGATTTTCAGAATGAATATGGTCAAGGCAGAGGAGGGGTTTATAATATTGGGGATGGTGGTAGAAGCTGGGGGCCTCCTCTTGACGGCAGGCAAATGGCAGTGCCCGTGAACACTGAATGGCCACCCGCTGAAGGTGAAATGGTAGATTGGGTGCCTTATCCGGATAACTATAAAGAATTCTTTGAGACAGGCAGGACACTCAATAACAACATCTCCATAGCTGGTAGTAGCGATCAGGGGAATTTTAGATTTTCTTATTCTAATCTTGATCAAATCGGCATCGTACCCAACACTGACCAAACCAGAAACAATGTATCGCTAAATGTTGGATATAATCTTTCAGACAGAATTACAGCAAATGTAACGGCCAACTACATCAATACCGTAAGCGATAATCGCCCCGTGATAAGCTATGGCAATGAAAGTATTGTGTATACCTGGATATGGGAAGGAAGACAAGTGAGAACAGACAAAATGAGGGATTACTGGGTAAAAGGACTGGAAGGCGTTCAGCCCTTTACCTATAACTACCGCTTTAACGATAATCCATATTACACAGTATATGAGAACCTAAACAGCTTAGACCGGGAAAGACTCATGGGTAATATCATGCTGAATTACCAGATCACAGACCAACTTAGTTTGATGCTACGTTCAGGATTAGATCTTTTGGTCGAGAGAAGAGACAGCCGCAGAACGCCGGGAAGTAATGCATATAGGTTTGGTATGTACAGACAGGACAACAATAACTTTAAGGAAAGTAACTCTGACTTTCTACTTACTTATGAAAATACTACAAGTCCTGATTTTTCTATGAAAATATCGTTAGGGGGTAATCAGATGAAGCAAGTCAGGGAAGAGTTAAGTGCCAGAGCCAACGAACTGAATATCCCGGGAATTTACAATCTGGGTAATTCCAGAGTGCCTCTGGAAAATATTCAATATGATTCAGAATACAGAATCAACAGCTTGTATGCATTTGGGCAGTTTGGATATAAAGAGATGCTTTTCTTGGACCTCACTGCCAGGAATGACTGGTCCAGCACCTTACCTGAAGATAATAACTCATATTTCTACCCTTCAGCATCCATAAGTGCTATCATGACGGATATGCTGAACATACCCTCCAGCAGCGTTTTATCCTTCGCCAAACTCAGAGCAGGATGGGCACAGGTGGGTAATGATACCGATCCCTATCGTTTACGCAATGTATATACTTATGGTACACCCTGGGATGGAAGTCCTACGGTGTATGAATCTTCTACGATTGCTAATGCTGATCTGGTACCTGAGTCTATCAACACTTTTGAAATAGGTACTGACCTGAGGTTTATGAATAATCGCATCGGTATGGATCTCACCTATTATGATATCAGAAGTAAAAACCAGATACTAAGTATTCCTATAGATCTGACCTCGGCCTATACCAGAAGGTCACTTAATGCCGGAGAGATCAAAAATCAAGGAGTGGAGGTGATGCTTTCGCTTTCACCACTCTCAAATCCTGAAGGATTAAACTGGGATATCAATCTTAATTGGTCAAAAAATAGAAGTGAAGTAGTAGAACTTGCTGAAGGAATAGATACTTATGAACTGCCGAGTCGCTATGTTTCAGTACAGGCACGGGTAGGGGAGCAGATGGGAGATATGTATGGTAGAGGGTTTCAAAGGGATACGGAAGGTAATATAATTCACATCAATGGAATCCCTCAGTTAACAGATGAACTGATCAAAGTGGGTAATTACAATCCTGATTGGATGGCCGGTATTTATAATACCTTTACCTACAAAGGCTTTTCCCTAGGAGCTTTGTTTGATATCAGACAAGGGGGGGATATTTATTCTTACTTCTATGTGCGAGGAAATGAAGCAGGTCAACTGGCTGAGTCATTGCCCGGTAGAGAGGAAGGCTATGTTGGTGAAGGGGTGATGATGAATGAAGCAGGAAATTATGTTCCCAATGATGTAAATGTAACTGCCGAACGTTACTGGGGATCAGGATATTTTAACCCGGAACAAGCTACATTTGATGCTTCCTACGTAAAGCTAAGGGAACTGAAGCTAGGGTATACACTACCGGATTTTTTAGTAAACAATACTCCCTTTAGAAACATCAATCTTTCCCTGGTAGGAAGAAATCTATTTCTATGGTCCAATGTGCCTCATATTGACCCTGATACAAGCTCTTTACATGATGGCACTATTTTACCAGGGGTAGAATCCATGTCTCTTCCTTCAGTAAGAAGTTATGGTTTTAACCTTAGTTTTTCACTCTAAATCGCTATAAAATGAATAAGCTATATATAGTTTTTCTTACTGCCTTTTTCTCTCTAACTCTCTTATCCTGCGAAAAGGACTTTAAAGAATTGGCAGTGAATCCTAATAATCCTGAAGATGTGGGGCCTGACCTTCTGATGGTAAACATCATCAGAAGTACTGTCAACAATATGGTTAATGATGCTTTCAGTATTGGCAACGTAGCCGCACAGTATGCTACTGAAATCAGAGAACCCAATGTAGACCGTTACATTTGGAATTCTTTTGGAACCTGGAACGATGGATTTAATACTTTGAGAGATGTTAATAATCTATATGAAATTGCTGAAGAAAGAGGCCATGAAAATTACATGGGAATCGCTTTAATCTGGAAAACCTTGATTTTCTCCAGACTTACCGATGCCTATGGGGATTTACCCTTTGCCGAAGCCTTACAGGGTAAAAGCGGTAGGATTTATTTTCCCGCTTACAGCACCCAGGAAGCAATATATCAGGGAATGATCAATGATCTGGAAGAAGCTAATACTTTACTTGCTACGAATGGAAGCCCAATTTCTAATGATATCCTCTACGGGGGTGATATCATGAAATGGAAAAAATTTGGGAATGCATTAAGAGTGAGGCTTTTGATTAGACAATCTAATCGTGTTGATCCTTCGACGGAACTACAAAGCATGCTAAGTGCTCCTGAGCAATATCCTTTAATGTCATCCAATGAAGATCAGGCTGCTTTAGAGTATATAACTTCACCCAATTATTTCCCTTTAGCTGCCTACCGCTCAGGTCATTTCTTAGATCGCAGATTGAGTAAAACCTTAGCTGATGTACTTATTGATTTGCAAGACCCACGCTTAAAAGTGATGGCACAACCTACCGTAGAGTCTCAACAAGCGTTTGAAGCTGGTACAGGGGAATTAGAATGGCAGGGAGTGCGAAATGGTGAGACAGATGAGAACCTGGGCAGTGATATAGATAGTAAAGTCTCACAGTTTGGCACTATATATTATATAGACCAACAGGTAGCCGCACCGGCTGACGGACTGATTTTGACCTTTGCTGAACTGAATTTTAATTTAGCTGAGGCTGCACATAAGTGGTGGATAAGTGGAGATGCAGAAGCTTACTATAATGAAGGTATTCGTGCTTCTTTTGACTATTACCAAAGCTTTGATGTAGAAAATGTATTTGATATTGAAGCATATCTTCAAACTGGAGGAGTTGCTTATAACGAAGCGCAAGCCGATGAACTTATTGGGCAGCAAAAATGGATTGCCTTGTTTTTTACCGATTTACAAGGGTGGTACGAGTGGAAAAGAACCGGTTACCCAACCTTAGAACCATCTCTGGTGAATAATAATGATGATTTAATACCCGTTCGTTTCCGCTACCCCACTGATCAACAGGTAACTAACAATGAAAATTATACGCAAGCAGTGCAAAGGCAGGGAAGAGATGATATCAATACCCATGTATGGTGGGATGAGCAATAGTGCTCATATACTTTTTGAACATTAACACTTTTAGTGGCTCAATAAACAGGAGCCACTACCCTTCATTATCAACTATCTTATTTAAGCTTTATGCAATACTATAAATTACGTTTTTGCTTAGTTATTTTCATATTGACGCTTAATCCGTATATAGGAAAATGCCAATCCAGGTATACGGGTGCACCTTTTGCAACACGCTCTGAAGTAATGGCACGTAATGGAATGGCAGCAACCAGTCAACCTTTAGCCACTACGGTAGCCTTGGATATTCTAAAAAATGGTGGGAATGCAGTAGATGCTGCAATTGCTGCTAATGCTGTTTTAGGCGTGGTAGAACCCACAGGCAGTGGGATTGGGGGAGATATTTTTGCTATTGTATGGGATCAAAAGACTCAAAAACTATATGGGTTGAATGGCAGTGGTAGGTCTCCCTATGAGTTAACGCTTGAATACTTTAGCAATTATGATATTGAAAGAATACCGGGAAGTGGGGCATTGGCTGTATCAGTTCCAGGTTGTGTAGATGGTTGGTATGAGTTGAATTCCAGGTTTGGAAGTATGCCCATGAAAGAATTACTTCAGCCTGCTATCACTTATGCTGAAGAGGGTTACCCTGTAACTGAGGTAATCGCTTTTCTTTGGGAGGGATATGCTCGGTCACTTCAAAGGTATGATGGGTTCAAAAAAACGTTTATGCCCAATGGCCGTGCTCCAAAGAAAGGAGAAGTTTTTAAGAACCCCGACCTAGCTTCAACCCTTTCAATAATTGCCAATAAAGGACGGGATGAATTTTACAAAGGTGATCTAGCCAAGACTATTGCTGCTACTGTACAAAGAGAAGGTGGGTTTATTTCTGAAAAAGATCTGGCAGATCATTATTCTGATTGGGTAGAGCCCATTTCTGCCAATTACCGTGGATATGACGTATGGGAACTCCCACCTAATGGTCAGGGTACAGCTGTGCTACAGATGTTAAATATACTGGAAGGCTATGACTTACAAGCAATGGGGTTTGGAAGCAGTGAGTACCTTCATCATTTGATTGAGGCAAAAAAACTGGCCTATGAAGACAGGGCTACCTACTATGCAGATCCTGATTTCAACAGCATTCCCTTAGAGGAACTAATTTCCAAGGAGTATGCCGAGTCAAGAAGAAGCTTAATTGATGGTGCTAGCGCAAGCCGGGAATATAAGCCTGGTTTGATGCAGGAAGGTAGTAATACGATTTACCTCAGTGTAGCTGACAAGGAAGGTAATATGGTCTCTCTGATACAGAGTAATTATTCTGGAATGGGAGGAGGCATTGTTCCTGATGGGCTTGGCTTTAGCCTTCAAAACAGAGGAACTTCATTTAATCTTGAAGAGGGACATTATAATACTTACGCTCCTCATAAAAGACCTTTTCATACCATTATTCCAGGTTTTGTTACTAAAGATGGTGAACCATTCATGAGCTTTGGCGTGATGGGTGGCGCTTTTCAACCACAGGGTCATGTACAAATATTAATAAATATGATTGATTTTGGAATGAATTTACAGGAAGCTGGCGATGCACCACGGGCTAAGCATTCAGGCTCCTCCAGTCCCGAGGGAAGCCTTATGGATGATGGGGGATATGTCACCCTGGAAGGTGGGTTTGATTATAAAACTATTCTTGAATTGTCAAAAAAAGGACACCGGGTTGGACACAGTGTCAGGGGGTATGGTGGATATCAGGCTATCATGTATGACAAAGTAAACAAAATATACATCGGAGCATCTGAAAGCAGAAAGGATGGGCACGCGGCTGGTTACTAGCATTCATAAATAATCAATTCAATACAGGGCATCTGTTAAAATTGAGAGAGCACCTCCGGAGAGTTTTATTCCCGGCTTGGAGCAGGTTGTATTACTACAAATGAGCGCTGAAAACAGTGACAGCTCTCACTGTTGAGCATAACTTGTCTGTTGCTGTTACTTTAAGCTCTCTAACTTTTGAAGGTTACTTTTGGTTGTTGGCTCGAGCAATCAAAAGTAACCATAAATTAAGAGGAGTGATAAACATAATATACCTAACAAAAAACATAAAAACTGAAGTGCAATAACTTCACCTTATGTTAGTGTAGGTTTTGTAGTGTGTAAAGTGGATGTCATTTCTCCCAGGTTTCGCATCATTCTGATATGAGAGCTTAGCGCCTCACCGAAAGTGTGCTTTTCATGGTAAGGTAAGTTAAATTCCTTGGCTGTCTGCTCTACAATAGGCGAAATCTGCTCGTAATGAATATGACAGATGTTCGGGAACAGATGATGCTCTATTTGAAAATTGAGTCCCCCTACATACCAGTTGAGTAGACGATTCTTTCGGGCAAAATTAGCTGTCGTTTCTAGTTGATGGACAGCCCATGCATTCTCAATATTACCTTCATCATTTGTCAAGGGTTGTTCTACCTCTTCTACTATATGAGCCATCTGAAAGATCATAGTAAGAATATATCCCGCCGTAAGGTGCATGGCCACTACGCCAATAAGCACTTGCCACCAAAATAAGGAGGTAACCAGCATGGGTAGTACCACAGTGAAAAATACGTACAATGTTTTAGTTACAATAAGTTTAGTCAACTCAAGGCTCATCTGGGTTTTCTGACGCTTAACCATCCCGCTACGGTTATAGCCAATTAGTTTAACCAAATCACTGATGATAAAAAACAATGTGTTGAAGCCGTAGAGGAAGAATACGTATATATGCTGATACCGGTGAATCCACTGAAGTGGAGCATGCTTGCTCAAGCGGATGATTAACTTATTTCGTATATCATCATCCAAACCATGAATGTTTGTATAGGTGTGATGCAGCACGTTGTGCTGTATCTTCCAGACAATGGGATTCGCTCCGATAAAATAAGTAAGATAACCTACCCAACGATTGACAGTAGCATTGCGAGAATATGAACCATGCAATGCATCATGCATGACAGACATTCCAATACCGGCTTTACCTATTCCCATCAGAATAGCAAAGGGTAGCAGCCACCAGGGATTTACTGCTAAGGTAAGGATGGCAGCATAGGATCCCAGATACATAACAGACAGGGCAATGGTTTTTACTGCCATTTTACGATTGCCGTAGGGCGATATACCTTTTGCTTTAAAATGTTGATTTACACGCTTGCGTAAGGTAGGGAAGAATGCTGAGCGGTTGGTATCAACAAAACGAGTTTGATAAGTCATAGATAAATGTAAAATTTTTTATAAGCGCGGTTTAGTAAGATAGGCCATACATGAAGGGTCTGAATCGCCATCAGGCAGGACAAGAATTCTTAGTAGCTTTGTATAATATAATTACACTTTACTAGTACACATTGTTTATAAAGATTGTTCAAATCAAGAGAAAGATAAAGTAAATTATTAGCTATTCAGGAGTAAATAGAGAGAAGCAGATCACAGGATATTTTAAAAGTTACAATACCTTGTGGTGAATTCAGCACGTGCTTGCCTCGTTGAGCAATTTTAATCCTGAAAAATAAACGTATGAATAATATAAGCAATCAAAAATATAACAATTCCTGGCATAATCCTTCCTTAAAATTTATTATCTGCACTTATTTGCATGTATTTTTGATTTGTTTTTTTCATCATAAAAAGACGCTTTCATCTACTCAGTAGAACATGTGATGGCTGGAGAAAGAAGATCATAGAAAATTAAAAAAAAAGTTGTTGTTCATAAAGCTGCTATCTACCAGAAAAACTAAGCAATAAATTTATTCCTATGGCTAAGCATACTAAAATATAGCTGGTTTCTACTGTTTTTCTTAGCACATACCAAGTTATTTCATTTAGGCATATTTGATAGGATTAATACACTTAAATGGGTCACCGTATTGCTTATGATAATTTAGTATGCTTTAAGTTCTCATCTTGCTTATTTCCTTCAGATAAAACTATTGGTAATTTAATTACAGCGCTAGAAGTAGCAAACTCTCGAGCCTTTCACTAACTTTTTATTCAGATTAGCTTTATCAAGGCATTGTTTTGTAAATCTACTGTTAAACTATCTTCATGGGAAACTCAACTATAATGGGTATACAATACACTGCTATACTATTTAAATATAAGCGATTATTGCACTTTTCAGGCTCAATAAATAGACTTCTTTGACTACACCCATGTAGGAGATAAGAGATAGTGTATAGCGTGGATTTTGAAGAGATAAATTATGAATACGTGATAAGCCCCAGAAAGAAGGTGGTCACTTGCTGAAAGACATTATTGTTGAAGATATTGATAGAGGTGCACTCAATGAGTCAGCATATATATTGTAGATAATAAGACTAATAAATTTTTTGTAAAATAGTGGTTTACTTGCGATAATGTAAAAAAGAGTGTAATTATAAACACTTGAATTACGATCTACCATGCCTGAGAGCCATTTGTCCATCGTCTCCGAGCTTAACCGACTGCCAAAGGATAAGCATGATAGTGCTATTGGAAAATCAATTACACATCTAACCCATAAACGCTCTGAGCAAGAGTTGTGGGAGTCCTTTATAAAAGGTGATGATTCAGCTTTCGATTTATTGTATTAGATTTCTTTTCGCAGCTTGTATAATTACGGGATGAAGCTATGCAATCAGCATGATCTAGTAAAAGACAGCATTCATGATTTATTTATTAATCTCTGGAAGTACCGCTCTAAACCCTCTCGCATCCGTGCTATCAAACCTTATCAGTACAAAGCTTTAAGAAATATTATCCTGAAGGCTCAGGCACAAAACTCACCCTCAGTTGCTGTTGAAGCGGCTTATCATTTTTCTTTTGACACCTCAGTTGAAACTAAATTTATTCTACGGGAAACCCAGGACGGGCAAAGAGACAAACTACAAAATGCGCTCAACCTACTGACCCAGAAGCAGCGTGAGGTTATCTTTCTTAAATTTTTTGACCAACTTTCCTACGAGGCTGTAGCGCATGTGCTGGGCATCTCCACCAAAGCAACCTACAAACTGGTAGCTAGGGCCATAGCCTTTCTCCGGGAAAAAATGATTCTAATTACTGCTCTTTTTAGCCTGCTGGGATAACAATATTGCCTTAGCCATTTTTACTGTTATCAAATCTGGTATTAAGCTTTCTGGAATTTTCTCTCCCATTAAAATTATAGATTAAGCATCAAAACCTTCATTTTGTTGATTTAATGTTAAAATAGCTCTCTTTTTTTAGTACAAACCATAAACTTTGAAATATTTCTTCTAAGCCATGGGGTAAAATGGGTGAATCAAAGAACTTATAATAAAACACCCATTATGGATTACCGCAGCTTTTCAATAGAAGAATTTGTAGCAGACGCCTATTTTCAGCGTTGGGTCTTGTCCGAAGAGGAAACAGCAGACATCTATTGGAAAAAATGGCTTCAAGACCATCCTGAGCAAAGGCAGGATATTCTGGAGGCAGCTGCTATTTTGCGAAGTATGCATTTCACTGCGAATGAACCCACAGAGGAGGATGCAGCGCAGGTGTGGCGTGATATAGTAAAGAATCGTTCTACAGGCAGGTATAAAGTCAAAAACCAAAAAATTATGGCTTTTCCATGGTATGCCGTAGCAGCCTCTATAGCCTTGGTGCTCGCCGTAACATTTGTGATGCTAAAGGTACAGGATGTGAATCATGCTCTGTTTGGCATCAGCTACCAAACTGAGTTTGGCCAAACTCAGGAGCTTATACTTCCTGATGGATCATCAGTTGTCTTAGGGGCTAATTCCAGTTTACACTACTCCTCAGGATGGCTCGGTGATAGTGAACGGACTGTCTCTCTGGAGGGGGAAGCTTACTTTTCTGTAGTGCATACCGAAGATGATCAGAAGTTTGTCGTCTATTCGGATGAGGTCGCAATTACTGTGCTGGGAACGAGGTTCAACGTAAACAATCGTCGTGATGAAAACCAAATACTGCTTGAAGAAGGGAGTATTCGCCTCAGTTTACCCCAGGCAATCAATAAGTCTGAAAAGGTAGAGGTGCATATGCAACCGGGCGAACTCGTCTCGGTACAGGAAGGAAAAATCACCAAAGCCATAGCTCAAACAGAAAAGTATATATCCTGGACTGCGGGAGTTTTTGTATTTGAAAAAGCCCCTCTTTCTGAGGTGATAGAATTGATTGAAGACCACTTTGGCTACACTGTCATTACTCAGGGCGTTGAGCCTGAGGAAATGATCATGACGGCAGAACTTCGTACCACAGACCTGGATATGATGCTTCGCTATTTATCCGAAATTTTTCAACTTAAAGTAGAAAAAACACATGAAACGATCACCTTAAGCAGTACTTAAAAGAAAGCCCGACAAACATAAGGGTGGGGAGCATTTGCCTGACAGGCTATGCGATTCATTTACACAATCCTAAAACTAATCAACATGTATTATAATGTACTTTCTGTAGCAAAATTTTTACTGTTCCTACTGCTATGTGGAGTGAGTGTTATTCCTTCGCTGGCCCAACAACCTTTGGCTTCGGTGAGATCAGTGGCCAACACGCATGCTCAGGATGATAAGACGATGAGCCTGGATCAGGTGCTGGAAAAAATCAAAGCACAGCACCAGGTCACTTTTGGTTATCAGGAAGACCTGGTAGCCGGAAAAGCGGTCAACACTCAGCGCTGGAAAAAACAGGAACTTAAGCAGGCTTTAGAAACGGTGTTGAAACCGCATGGACTGGAATTTAAACAGTTGGATGAGGTACACTTTGTCATTACACCTAAAGAAAATAAACTGCCTAAAAAAATACTTCCCAAAGAGGTAGGTGCAGATGACAATCAATACGTACCAAACAAAGTTAGTATGCTGACAAGCTTAGATCCTTTGTCCGTTCAGGAACATATGAGGCTGGCACAAACCATCAGCGGCCAGGTAACCGATGGAGAAAGTGGAGAGCCTCTTCCTGGTGTCAATGTATTGGCTAAAGGTACTACCACTGGTACGGTGACCGGAGTAGACGGTAATTATCGCCTGACTGTTGCTGATGACATAACTACCCTGGTATTTTCTTCCATTGGTTACATGTCTCAGGAAGTAGAGATCAATGGCCGGTCTACTATTGATATTAATATGTCTCCCGACATACAGTCCCTGGAAGAAATTGTAGTGGTGGGCTATGGCACCCAGAAAGCTAAAGATGTAACGGGCGCTATTGCCCGGGCTGACATGGATGCGATTAGTGAGCAACCTAATGTGTCTGTTATGGAGGGTTTACAGGGAACTGTACCGGGATTGAATGTGTCTCAGGTAAACCAGGCTGGTCAAAATCCCTCTATTTCTATCCGAGGGCAAACTTCTCTTTCTGGCGAACAGGCACCCCTCATTGTAGTAGATCAGGTGATCTACCGAGGGGCGTTGATAGACATCAATCCCAATGATATTAAATCAGTAGATGTGCTTAAAGATGCATCAGCCACTGCTATATACGGTTCACAGGCTGCCAATGGAGTGATCATGATTACCACCAAGTCTGGAGGAGCAGCCGGAGGAAAACCGGTTATTTCCTACTCAGGACAATATTCATTTCAACAGCCTCACTATGAGTTGAGGGCACAAACTAATCCGGATAGGTTTATGGAAAAAATCGCTCATTCCGACATTTTCCAAAGTAGAACCGAGGTATCAGGATACCTGGAACCTAACCCTGACTGGACGGAGACTACCAACTTTAAAACAAGTCATGAAATCAGGCAATTTAATTTAGGAAGGTCTTTTGACTGGTACGATTATGTCACCAATGACAATCCTTATACTACCACACATAATGTGTCCATTGCTAACTCTACAGAATATAATAACTATTTTACTTCCATAGGATATACCCGGCAGGATGGCCATCTGATAGATGAATATTACGAAAGAATTAATGGGAGAATCAATCTTGGAAGTGCCATTACGGATTGGTTGGATGTTGATGTTCAAAGTTTTATCAGCCTTAGTGACTACGGACCTCAAACCTTTGGCTTGGCTGATCGATATCTTGAACCTTTTGCTCATCCTTATGATGAAGACGGACAGTTGGTAGATCGCCCTACCGGTAACCCTGTAAATCCAATCATAGAGGCTGGTGCCGATGTAGAAGATAAGCGTTTGAATATTAATGCAAACCTCACCGGTACCGTTCAGTTGCCGGTTGAAGGTCTGAATTATAAGCTGCGATTTGGCAATAATTACCAGACTATTGATAACAATTATTTCGGCGCTCATGGCTCCAGCTTTCAAGGATATGGATATAAAAGACATGATAAAGAATATACCTGGAGCCTGGATAATATATTGTCATACAGTAAAATCTTCAATAACGGTCATGAGATAGATGTTACCCTTTTGTATGGAGTTGAGGAAAGAGCGTTGTCTTTTACAAATGCCGAAGGATCAAACTTTGCCAAAGATGTTCTGGGCTTCAACAGACTGCAAGCCGCCGCTGCCGATCAGCAAAGGGTGACCTCTGGTGGATGGAAAGAATCCAGTTTGTACAATATGGGCCGAATTTCCTATAAACTACTCGATAGATACCTGATTACCGGAACCATACGCAGAGATGGCTTTTCAGGCTTTAGTGAAAAAAATAAATTCGGCACTTTTCCTTCCTTAGCCGTCGGATGGGTGATATCTGAAGAATCATTTATGCATTCCTTATCGGATTGGGTGAGTTTTCTAAAACTCAGAGCTTCCTATGGGACCACAGGAAATCGGACCATCGGCCGCTACCAAACATTGGCTGAGGTATCAGGTGGTCCTGGATATGTAACCGCAGATGGAAGTCCGCTTTTTACGCAGTGGATAAGCGCCCTGGAAAGCCCAGACCTCAGGTGGGAAAAAACTACCGGCGTTAATCTGGGAGTTGACTTCAGCGTAAATAACGGTCGCTTGAAAGGTTCTATTAATTACTATAACAATAATACTACCGATTTACTTTATGAAGTGGATATCCCGGGTGTCAGCCGTTTTGAGATATTCCCTGATAACCTGGGAGAAATACATAATGAAGGTATTGAATTATCACTTTCCTCAGTAAATATTCAGCGGAATAATTTTACCTGGACTACCGATTTCAATTTTTCCAGCAACAGAAACAGAATCAATACTTTGCTTGGTTTTGATGTGGATGGAGATGGAGAGGAGGATGATCTGGTTTCAGAAGGTTTATTCATCGGACAATCCACTGGAGTAATATATGATTACCAAATAGATGGTATCTGGCAGGTAGATGATGAAATTCCCAATGGGTATGAGTTTGGTGCCTATCGAGTAGTTGACCTTAATGATGACAATGCGATTGATGGAAATGACCGAAAAATTATTGGTAATAGATTACCTGCCTATCGGTTTGGGATCAACAACGTACTAAATTATGAAAAATTCACTTTCAGACTTTTCATCAACTCAGTGCAGGGAGGTAAAGATCGTTATTTGGGCGAGGAGAGTTTTTATGACTTCCAGATCTATAATCAGGAAAATCATTTTAATATCACTTTTCCTGAAGGGATAGACTACTGGACACCTGAAAACCCTGGGGCAAAATACCAAAGGCCGGGCATCAAAGGTTCGGGCGGTATTGCGGGTACTCGCTATTCTCCCAGAAGTTTTGTGCGCCTCAGAAACGTCTCTCTGTCATACAACCTTGGTTCGGTAGAGTGGGCATCCATACAGGATGTAAAAATTACGCTTAGCGGCAGAAACCTGTTAACAATCACTGACTGGGAGGGATGGGATCCCGAAACAGGTCAGGGTATTACCCGTACTGGTAGGCCGGTAATGGAAAGTTACTCACTTGGTATTAATGTTACATTCTAAAAGCAACAACCATGTATTTTAATATAAATGTCAAACATAGATTATATATTACTTTAGGGTATCAAAACAAAATACTAATGCTTTGCATGCTCCTGGTATTTTGTGCCTGCGATGAAGATGATTTCCTGAAAACAGAGCCTGTTGACTTTTACTCTCCCGAAAATTCCTATGTAAGCAGTGCGGATTATGAAGCTGCCGTACTTAAACTTTATAATCGGGTAAGAGATGACTTTTTCTCCAGTGCAGGTTCCAATATGTTTCCCAATGTTGGAATACAGGGAACAGATATATGCCATCTACATAAAGATATCGGATTTGGTACAAACTTATCATCTTTGCTATTGCCTACTAACAATAGTCTGGTTTATGATCCTTTATGGCGACCTGCCTACCGGATTATTTTTGATGCCAATGTCATCATAGAAAGAGCCAATTCAGATAACAATGAACTAACTGCCGAAGAGAAAGCTGCTTATACTGCCGAAGCAAAGTTTTTTCGGGGCTACATGCTAAAAATGCTGGCTAATCTTTTCGGTGGCGTACCGCTCGTACTGAGTGAAACTAAATCTCCCAAAAGAGATTATACTCGTGCATCCCGGGCAGAAGTGTACCAGCAGGCTGCTGCTGATCTGGAAGAGGCTGCTGCCGTCCTGCCAGATATCGATAGTGCCCCTGACCATAAACTCAACCGCCTTGCCGCCTTTCATTTATTATCTGAAATATATATCTCCCTTGAACAATGGCAGGATGCGGTAGATGCTGCTTCAGCCGTGATTGATCATAGCAGTACTGCGCTCATGACAGAAAGGTTTGGTAGCTTAAAAGATGAAAAGTTTTTGATTCCTCAATATGAAACCGATGTATACTGGGATCTTTTCCGCCAGGGCAATCAAAATCGTAGCAGTGGAAATACAGAAGCTATCTGGGTATTACAGTACGAATGGCAAACCCCTGGTGGCTATGATCAAAGTTTTGGGGGTGGCCCTTTGTTGGAGCGTCTTTTCTCACCCCGGGCCTGGCAGGCAAAAATTGAAAATTCTGACGGTTCTAGTAGTACCCTTGTCCCCAATCCCAATGCATATACAGCAGGACGTAGCTCTGGCTTTACCAGACCTTCTCACTTTTTCTTTGAAACCTTATGGCAAAGAAGCGGATACGATCAGGATATCAGAAACTCATCGGCCAACATTGTGAGGGATTTTATTGTCCGTAATCCAGATAGCGAACATAATGGAAAATGGATTTTCAAAGACAATCTGCCCATATTAATGGCAAGTCTCAATGATACCACCCGCAACATGTATCCCTGGATTACCAAAACCTCTACGCCTGGCCAACAGCCTGAACCTGCCTTTTTGGTAGATCCAGTGGTAGAAGGCGGACTTTCCTGGAGCCATCATGCTTTCCGTGATGTGTATGCCATTCGCCTGGCCGAAACCTATTTGCTAAGAGCAGAGGCTTATCTGGGAATGGGCGATCAACAGGGAGCTGCCAATGATATCAATATGGTACGCAACCGTGCCCAGGCTCCCCCGATTTCTGCTGGCGAAGTGGACATTGATTATATACTGGATGAAAGAGCTCGTGAATTATATCTCGAGGAATTTCGCCTGCTCACACTCACACGTTTAGGTAAACTGGTAGAAAGAACAAGAAAATACAACCCATTTGATGGTGATACCTATGCCGATCATAATGATCTGTGGCCAATCCCTTTTAGTGAAATTGAAAAGAATATTCAGGCTGATTTATCTCAGAACCCGGGATACTAAATGATTTATTGACCGTATCAAA
This sequence comes from Catalinimonas alkaloidigena, assembly GCF_029504655.1. Lineage (NCBI taxonomy): Bacteria > Pseudomonadati > Bacteroidota > Cytophagia > Cytophagales > Catalimonadaceae > Catalinimonas > Catalinimonas alkaloidigena. The sequence continues at coordinate 3,594,134 of NZ_JAQFIL010000001.1, read as the reverse complement.
TGTATAAACATGTTTTTAGGTAGAATATTCTCTCAAAAACTGCAAACAAAATCTTTTGATACGGTCATACATTTAAAGTATTCTGCTAAACGGGCTGCTATGAGTCATAAGGTATTAGTCATCACTATTTCTTTATACCTTACTGCTTGTGCTCTGTCTGAGCAGGAAAACGCTGAAGTCACTCATCTACAAAAACCGAACTTAGTCTTTGTGCTTACAGATGAGCAACGTTATGATACTTCTGCTCCCTATGGCAATGCGCAAATCAGAACCCCTAATCTGAATAAGTTAGGTGAAGAGGGCATTGTGTTTATCAATGCGTATGTTACGCAGCCGCATTGTTCACCGGCAAGGTCTACTATCCTGACAGGTTTGTACCCTCATACCACCGGAGTAACTACGAATAATATTCCTTTACCTGAAGCAATAAATACCTTGCCTGAACTCATAGACGATTCGGAATATGCCACCGCTTACATAGGTAAATGGCACCTGGGCAATGAACTGGAGGCATGGCAGGGTTTTGAGACCCGAATTTCTACTGAAGATGGTTATACTGGCGATGCTACAACCAAATTTAGCGATTACCATTACTGGCTTCTCGATAAAGGCTATGTACCTGATAATAAAGACTCTAGAACCTTCTCCCGTAGCTTTGCCGCAACTTTACCCTATGCACATACCAAATCAAAGTTCATGGAAGAGGAGGCGTTGGCCTACCTAGAAGCACACCAAAATAATCCATTCATCCTGTACCTAGGCTTTCTGGAACCTCATACACCCAATACGGGACCTTTCAATGATCTGCATGATCCAGCAGCTATCACATTGGATGAAACCTATGGTATGCCGTTGAAAGAAGATGCCCCTTTACGCGAACATATCATTGCCGCTGCCAGCAAAAATTTGGATATAGATGCCCTAAAGACAGAGATGGCCAAGTACTGGGGGCTAGTGCATCAGGTAGACCTCTCCGTAGGTGCTATCAGAGAGAAACTGCATGAGCTGAATTTGGAAGAAAATACCATCATCGTTTATACAAGCGAACATGGAAAAATGATGGGTAAGTTTAACCTGGCTCCCAAACGACTGATGTATGAGCCTTCTTCCCGCATTCCCTGGATAATGCATGTGCCTGCTATGCATGCAGTTGTTATTACCCAAGCCGTCAGTCATATTGATCTGGTGCCGACACTATTAGAATTAGTGGGAAAGAAAGTTCCTGATCAGATGCAGGGAAAAAGTTTATTGCCTTTGATTACCGGAGAAAGCGCGACAAATGATCCGGTTTTTATAGAATGGAATCCTTTCCTGACCAGACGCTATGACAAGCCGGATAGTTTGTCAGATGAAAGATTTGATGAAGTGATCTTTCAGCGAATGCGTACCGTAGTGACCCAGGATGGATGGAAACTCAACTGGAGTGAACAGGAAATTGATCAGTCTCAATTGTTTAACCTGCAAGATGATCCCCAGGAACTTCATAATCTTTACGAAGTTGATGAATACCAAAATAAAGTTCGAGAGTTAAAGGAAATAATCAAAACATGGCAACAGCAAACAAGTGATACTGTAAAAATGGAGTGATGTATCGAGTATGTTGAACATTAATAAAACTGAAAATTTAATAAGTATATGAAGAACCGTAACCAATCACGAAGAGACTTTCTCAAAAAAACTGCATTAGGAACCACAGCTGTTGGTTTAAATACCGGAAGTTATGCACAAATCATTACACTGAATGAAGGTCCATACTTCGGCAATGGATTTCACAATGGATGGGCTGATCAAAACTCTATTGTGATATGGACACGCCTGACTAAAAACCCGGAAATGAATTTCAACGGAAAGGAATTTATTGAGATTTCTGGGGAAAAACATCGTGAACTGTGGGAGATTGCCGATGAAGAAGAAATTTATCAATCACAAATTCCTGCCGGCTATGATTTAGATGAAATGATCGGTGCTTGCCCTGGAGCCGATGGAGAGGTCCGCTTAAGGTATTATCCGGAAAACAAACCTAATGCTGCTAAGGAAATTTCCTGGACGAAGGTAGATCCGGAGAAGAATTTTACTACCCAGTGGCAGCTCAGAAATCTTACACCTGATACCAAATATGCTGTAGAACTTGAGGCAAGAGCAGGTACCAGTGCAAATACCACAAATACTCTGAAAGGTAACTTCTGCACCCCACCAGCAGTAGAAAGCAGTAAGGATATCAGTTTCTGCATCGTTACCTGTCATGATTTTATTCGGAAAGACTCCCCAAAAGGCCACCAGATGTATCAGGCGATGTTACAGCAGGCTCCCGACTTTTATGTACATACTGGCGACATCGAGTATTATGATAAGCCTAGACCTTACGCACTTACCGAAAAATTAATGCACTTCAAATGGGACCGCATCTTTGCTTTGCCACACCAACGCAACTTTTATAATCAGACAACCACTTATTTCCTCAAAGATGATCATGATACATTGTGCAATGATGCCTATCAAGGTATGACATACGGCACTGTTTCTTTTGAGCGGGGTATTGAAATTTTTGACAAAGAGCAGTTTCCTTCCAATGATAAACCTTATAAAACCGTCCGTTGGGGAAAAGATTTACAGATTTGGCTTATGGAAGGCCGGAACTTCAGAAGCAAAAACACTGATCCTGATGGACCTGATAAAACTATTTGGGGAAAAGAACAGAAACAGTGGCTTTTCAATACCCTTGAGGCATCAGATGCCGCCTTTAAGGTAATCATTTCACCTACACCAATTTTGGGCCCCGACCGAAAGAACAAACATGACAATTACGCCAATGATAATTTTGATTATGAAGGAGATGAAATACGAGATTTTATCAATCAATATGACAACATTTTTATGTGCAATGGTGACCGGCACTGGCAATATGTAACCCACTGGGAGAATACAAATTTATGGGAGTTTGGTTGTGGCCCTGGGTCTGACGAGCATGCAGGAGGATGGAGTCAGGATAATAAACTTCCTGAACATCAGTTTCTTAGAGTCAAAGGTGGTTTTTTAACAGGAAGAGTCGCACAGGAAAATGGAGTGCCCATCCTAAAATTTCAGCACTTTGATATAAAAGGAAATAAAGTACATGAAAAAACCTTTAAAAAAGAGTAGTGAAATGAAGTGTTAATAGGTTGGCTGCGCATCCATTAAAGTCCTTTACGCATCGGCTTTTGCGCCTTTTCAATGCACCTACTTACAGTTCGTTTACATAAAGAGATAGAATTATTCGTAGAAGTAGGTTAACCAACTGACTTGCAGCGCTTTAGTCTGTTGATAAATGAGTCCAGCTTTGAGAAAATATCGGTAGATCATATTGACAGTTATATTATTCCTGAAAAGGACTGTTTTTTATCAATTGCCATGTAAATCCAATCATTAAAAAATACGAGGACACCGCCACCGTTAACATAATTGCAGATTATTGCACTTTCAAGAAGAAGGACTTATATCATCAGGTGTCCGGACAAGCCCCTCGTTGCTCCAAGCACGAAAATTGCAAATATGAAAGAAAAACGCTCGCAAGTTGGACCTGCTACTCGCACTGGCCGTCTTGCCGCATCAAAAAAAGAACGCATATGTAATCCAAAATCAAAACTTTATACTTATCTTTAGCGTTAGTAACGCAATAAGTGAGTATGATAATTTCATTTGGATCAAAGCAAACTGAAAAAGTATGGAATGGTAAAAGAGTGTCGAAATGGCCAATTGAGATTCAGAAAATAGGAAGGCGTAAACTTAGAATGTTGAACAATTCACAGAATATTGCAGATCTAAGAATTCCACCTTCAAACAGACTGGAAAAGCTTTCTGGTAATCTCAGCGAATTTTACAGTATCAGGATTAACGACCAATGGAGAATCATTTTTCAGTGGGAAAACGGGCAAGCATCAGAAGTAGACATCATTGATTATCATTAATTATGGAACATTTACCTAACATTCATCCAGGAGAAATACTACAGGAAGAGTTTCTCATTCCTTTAAATGTTTCTGCATACAGACTATCCAAAGAGATAGGTATTCCACAAACCAGGATCAGTGAAATCATTAAAGGTCGAAGAAGAATTACAGCGGATACAGCACTTAGATTAAGTTACTACTTTGGAATGAGTGCTAAATTCTGGCTAGGATTACAAGATGATTATGATCTTGAAGAAGAAACAAGAGCAAAGAAATCAGAACTGGAAAACATCAAGAAATATGAAAATGACGTGGCATAACAGACCATAAGAGCAAAGCTATGCCTGTGCCTAGGGTAATCGTTAGGATGTCATAGAATAGGAAAGCGATGCAGAAATGCTTCTACATCGCTTTACCGTATCCGATTAGCTATCGCTAACCCCTTTTCCCTATGTCTAAACCCCAAAATTCAAAATTTAGGATGACTCAAGTTTTTACAGTCATTGAGATTATATCAGTTTAGATCCCAGAACAACGGATTATTTAAATCGTCATCAGCAGCTATTCTGGCATAATTTATTTCATTGAAAGTTTGTTCGGGGCCAGGAATGTTGAAACGAACTGGAGGTAGCGTTTGGTTATTGCTATTATCAGGTACAAAAGCCAAATCAATTTTATCCAACCGTCTAAACTCTGCCCAATTTTCGTAAGGTTGAATGATGTTGTAGTGAACCCACTTTTGTCTAGCGATAAGTTCTAGTTTTTCATCACTCGTAGTAGCGGCATCCCAGCTTACGTCAGCTCCAGCCAGATAGGTGGATATGTCTTCAGCAGTTGGAATTGTTGGTGCAGGAGCAGGGCCGGGATCATTAGTTACAGCTCTTATTCTTACATAATGATCTACCGAATTAATAACAGACATCTCATATGAGGCTTTGGCCATGGCATCATCACCTGACTTCAGATAGTATTCTGCCTTATACAGATCAACTTCAGCAGCATTAATAATTAGTCCTGGAAAATACCGATTCCTGGCATATGTGCCTCTGTTAAACTGCGCGATTAAACCATCACCTACGTCATTGGCCACATCAACGGCATCAGCAAGCTGATCAATTCCGTTATAAACCCCTCCGGCGTTTTCTCCTGGTTCCCATATATATGTTAATCGGGGATCACCTGTGTTGACCATCTGATCAAGAAAAGTTTGTCCAGCAAAGCTTGAATACCATCCTTCAGCATCATTTTCAAGTGTAGTGAAATTTGAATTGATAGGTGTACCAAAATCCACCACATCAATCTGAATGTTCTGATCATTGTTCTCAACTACTGGATAATTAGCAGGATTGCCTAAAATCTGTCCAATTTCAGTATTTGCACGAGCACTGAACTCTGGAACATCCTGAACCCTGCTTAGCATTCGTAACCGAAGAGAGTTGCAGTACCTACGCCAGCTATCAACATCACCATCGTTCACATAATCCTGAATGGCAAAGGATGACTGGACAGTAGGAGCCAACTCCACATCATTCATGTCATCGGCGATAGCTGCCAATTCATCCAACATAAAAGTGTAGATGGTACTGGGATCGTTAAATTCAGCTAATGAGGCCACATAATCCCCACTATTTTGGCTAAGCTTTCCGGCTTCAAGGAATGGAATAGCGCCGTATAGATCAGTCATTCGCTGGGTATAATCATACATGTAAACCTTCGCGGCCAGCATAAAGATTTTCTTATTGGCCTGCTCAGTTTCAGTTGAGTTATTATAGATTTTTTCAAGTTCCCTAAACTGGAACAAAGTCCCGTAATAATTATTCCAAACCGCATCAGAACCAGACGATGGAGGTATATATTGATTGGGTTCATTTTCCCAACCGATAATTTGCATATAGCGATTTAAACTGGTTCGTAGCACGACGAAATAGTTCCAATATTGTTTTAATACATAATCTTTATTTTGGACTAAAAATCCTGTGAACTGGCGGTCAATTGAAGTATTTGCCAGCGTACCAGGATTTACATATGCCTCCTCAAAATCCGATTCAGTACAGGAAAAAAGGACTGTGAGAATGATTACTGTTACTAATAATATTTTTTTCATGTCTATATAGTCTTTTCTTTAATGTTTACATACAATTTGTTCCGAAGGCTCTCGGGACTCATTTCATGTAAATTAAACTGTTCATAATTAGAAACTAGCACGTAACGTGAATCCCAAAGACCTAAAAGCTGGATTGTTACCAGCGGTATTGATGTTTTGATACCACCTGGTTCCAGCAGTGGTCTGCTCGGGATCCAGGTCTTTGATGGTCCTGTGCAGAAAGAACAGGTTTCTACCAAAAACTGAAACAGTCAGATCTCTTGCACCAATCTTTTCAGAAATGGTTCTAGGAATCGTGTACCCTAAAGAGAGCTCCCGCATCTTGATGTAGTTATTCTTGTTAACATACAGCTCGTAACGGGATGATCCATACTGCGGACCTCCCCAATTGTATGTACTTGCATAATACAGGGACTGAGGAATCACATTTGTATTAGGTTCTCCACTCTGCAATACACCATCTAACAATATACCATCTTCGTATACATTTTCACCGTTAGGTCCGTTTGGTCCTGTAGCCGCGTCAATCTGAACACCTTTTCCGTTCTCATCAAAATAGTAGGTAAGACCACCACGCTCAGCATTCATTCCATTCAGACTTTCTTCGAGCAATCCACGACTGATCATCCAGTAGATACCAGTAGGCATTATGCTGGATCCAAAACTAAAGTCCAGGAGTACATTTAAATTGAATCCTTTATACGAAATATTATTGATGAAACCTCCGATCACATCGGGCATGGCGTTTCCGGAGTTGATCCACTCATCTCCATCCAGCTGATATAATCCATTATCCTGAACAATCATATTTCCATTGTCATCTGTTTCAACCGGGTGCGTAAAGATGTCTCCCATAGGACGGCCTACTACTGAACGTACCTCAGCCGCATTGCCGTCATAGTTTGCGTGAATAAGTTCGGTTGAATTATTTGCCAGTTTTTCTACTTCGTTGGTATTTCTGGCCAAGTTCAACATTACATCCCAGTTGAAGGCTCCTTTGTTGAATACCTGAGCATCAATTGCTAACTCCAGTCCCTGGTTCCTCAGGGTTCCAATGTTTGTCAGGATAGCTCCGGCACCTGTACTTTGAGCAATATCAAGGGGAAGAATCTGATCCCTGATTTGGGCATTGTAGTAAGCAAAGTCAAACCCTAATCTGTTGTTAAAGAACCTTCCTTCTAAACCAATTTCAAATTCATACTTCTGTTCCGGTCTGATGAAATCATTTCCAAATGTGCCTCCAGGGATGAAGGTGTACAGCGGAGAAACACCAGCTGCCTGGACGCCAAGTGTGTTCTGAGTATAGGCAACATTGGCCTGGTATACACCAGGGTAATTACCTACCACGCCATAACTTGCTCTTAGCTTACCGAAAGAAACACTAGCAGGTAAGGATATTAGTTCAGAGAATATGAAACTGGAATTGACTGAAGGGTAAAAAAATGAATTATTATCCGGATTCATTGTAGAGAAGCGATCTCTTCTTCCAGTTCCTTCAACATACAGATAATCCTTGAAGTTAAACGTAACTGTTCCAAAGTAGGCATCATTCACACGATTGACCCTTCTCAAGCTAGTATTTGGTTGGTTTAAAGATGAGCTTAGATCAAAAAAGTTCTCTGTTGCCAGACCGCCGTTAGTTCCTGAAGACTGATAGGTTTCTTCTTCAACCCTCGCTGAGTATCCAGCCATGGCTGTGATTGCTAAATCATCAGTGATCTCTCCATCATAGGTAAGCAATACGTCTCCGTAGAGGTTTGTTAATCTGTTTTGATTAACACTGAAACCTCCAGAGTTGCCTATTACTAAAGGCACACTTGTAGCAGTCTCATTACGGATTGTTTCCGAAGTGAAATCGTTGGCTAATCGCCCTCTCAAACTCAAATTATCGGTGAACTGAATAGTCTGGGTTATACTGGCCAGGACCCTGTTGTTGGTTTCAAATGACTGGTGCCGGTTTACCCGCCACAGATAGTCAGCAATTGCACTTCTGAATGGTTGGTAAATAATATTCTCATCAGGAGTGGCACTCTCCTGAGTCCCTGTTCTGAACTTATAACCCAGACTTGTTTGGTAATGATCAAAATACCATTCAGCCTGCTCAAAACGATCCATCATGCCCCCAAAGTTATTGATCATCCGGTCAACTTTATAAGGCCTGTTTCTGGTGAACTGGTTGATGTACTGCACGGAAACATCTGTCTTTGACCACTCAGCCAAAGTAAAAGATGAATTCAGATTGAAGACATTTCTCTCATTTTTTGATCCAACACTGATCATCTGGTTATTCTGACGTGTGTAGGAAAGTCTCATGTTAGCCCTTTCATTCGCTGCAGACAAGGCAACATTGGTCATTTGAGAATTTGCATTCTGAAAGAGGTCTGCATAAGAACTATTTGACGGGGAGTAAGGAACAATGTCGCCTGTCCAGGCACGTACTGGCTCACCATCAAATACAGGTCCATAATTTCGCGATTCATTCATCAAATACCGGTTACCCTCACCGTCATCGATAAAACCATCAAGACCCTGGCCGGCATCAGTCCATGATAGTGGTAAACCAGGTCCTCTTACATTTTGATATCTTGGTAAGTAAGCTATCCTGTCATTCGTATAGGAAGTAAAAACTTCTACCCCAAGACCTTGTGTTCCTTTTCCTGATTTGGTGGTGATCATTACAACACCATTATTAGCTTCAGAACCATAAAGCGCAGCTGCAGATGCCCCTTTCAGAATGGTGATGTCTTCGATATCAGCAGGGTTCAGGTCATTCAGACCATTACCTCTGATTCGTTGATCACCCCAGTAGCTACCATTGTTGAACTCACCACTTCTGATTGGTACTCCATTAAGGACAATCAAGGGCTGAGTATTTCCTGTAATAGAAGCAAACCCTCTGATATTAAAACTAATACCAGAAGTAGCTCCACCAGGAGTAGACTGAATTTGAACGCCGGGTGCTCTTCCATAGAGCGAAGCACCAAGCGTTGGTACGGCGGTTCGGTTAATATCTGCGGATTCAATCGTACTTACAGCGTATCCGGTTTTTCTTTTGTCTTTCTCAATACCGTAAGCAGAGACAATCACTTCTCCTAACTGTTGAGAACCAACAGCAAGTGAAACATCTACTACTGATCGATTATCGACAGGAACTTCTTGGGTCTCATATCCAATAAATGAAAATCTTAAGGTAGCGCCATCTTCAACGCTGATGGTATAATTTCCATCAATATTAGTGATCGCACCTTGCTGAGTACCCTTAACAATCACATTCACACCTGGCAGGGGTGAACCATCATCGGCGCTGGTAACCTTTCCGCTAACGGTACGCTGTGCAAATGCAAAACTCACCGTGATAACGAAGAATAACAATGTAGTTAGAGTTTTTCTCATAGTAAAGAGTAGTTATGGTTATATATTAACAGTGAGGTTAATATAATTATATAAGAATATTGGAAGCTATGTTTTTCTGTCATTTTTACTTTCTCTGAAAATTTTTTTCATTATTTAAATAGTTTTTTATCTATCATTAGGTCAAGATGTCCATTACAGCAATAATGATAAACAAAGAATAATTGATAAGATTTGCTGCGCATTGTAGGGTAGGGGGGAAACGATAGAACCTGTGCATATACTACTCGTTAATATGTCTTTCCAGCTAAGCAAATATCATGAATCTTTCTCTTCAGGTGGGTTTTTACGAACGATCTTATAAAACTTAGGCTTAGAGATATGGAACATCTCCAGAATTTCTGCAATGCTACATGAATCATTCCGAATTTTGAGTTTCGGGGTTTAGACAAAAGTTAAAAAGGTTAGCAATAGCTAATCTGATACGATAAAACGGTGTAGGAGTCTTCCTGCATCGCTTTCCTGTTCTGTGACAGCCTAGCCTGAGGAGTTTCTGTCTCTGTTGCACGAGTTTTTCATCCAGTAGGGAAAGTAAAAAAGCATAGAGTAAAGTTACCGCGTGTAGTAATTTTATCCTGTTATGCCGCGAGGCTCCCACCAGAAACAGAGCCAGCATCTTTCCATAGCTAATTCGGATTTGTTGAAGCGAAAGCACTGCGTGCAGCCCCCGGCTCAATATCCCATCTTTTGGCAAATGCAAAGACCATTTTCCAGGCTTTTTTATCTGAGGCAATTTCTTCAGTAGTGAGCAGATACCAAGGCTGTAGGCCTTGCTTGCCTGATCGGCATATGATAAGCGTTAGTTTATGCTCTGGATAGTCAGGGTGAAAACAATTAAACCAAAGCAGACTACGCTTGAGATGAGATTTTGCCCTGCTATCCCTGAGTATTTTTGATGAAGTTGCTTTTTTCCCTACTGAGAAAAGATAAGATTTTCTTGACCTGCCTTCCTGATCCAGTAGACAATAGCGGTAAGGCCAACGCAACATGAAGCGGTCTGACTTGGAGAGCAGCAAACTAATCCAGTTGCTGGAAGCATAGCCGCGATCAAATACATGTAGAACGGTATCGGATAATGATTTCTGACCTACGCTAAATGCAGGAATCTAAGCTGAGAAAGAGATGTCGTATGCTTTCCGAGACTGGTCCACCAACCAAATTTCGGTATTACAGGAGGATGATGCAGGCCGCATAACAAAAGAGTACCCCCCCTTAAACCGGACACGTGAACAGGCTTCTTGGTAGGAGGATCATAATAACTACGTTTGATCCTTAGTAATCTTTTAGCCTTAGAACTGCGGACAGCACCCAAGCCTTCCGTTGACGAGTCGTTTATCAATATGTTGATCAAGCTTGTGCAAAAAATGTAAGAGAAACTCCTTCAGGCGACAAGAAAAAAACACAGCCGTTACAGCACGGTCAGAGGAAAATTAAGTATTTTTAGCATAGCTATTATACATAAAAACCTTTTTGTTTAGATCTGTTACTTTTCTCTAAACAGGAGGTTTTTCTTTTGTCATCCTTTATGTAAAATATGGGATGACTCATGTAGGTATTCACTTTTTCCAGGACTTGAGAGATAGGGTCGTCATCTAAGCCTTTTGCTTTCAGCTCATTGTATTGGATCTGTTTGTCCTGATCAAATTTGTTAGATAGCCTTATGAGGAAAAGCATGCCAAAGATGTATTCTTTAAACTCAGATGCACCCATATTTCCTCTTAGGATGCCGCACGCATCCATCAGGAAGCCTTCAAACCATGATAGGGTTAGTCTTTTCTTCATCTATTCAGAATCATGATGTGGTATGTTTAGTGCAATTACTTAAAATTCATGAATTAGCCTTTCAACTGAAATACAAAATTGATGCTCCCTAAAAATTTGTTATAAATCATTTGAAATTTTCAGCATTGGCATTTCATATTGACGGAATGACATAAAAGTAAATTAAGTGATAGGTTTAATTTACAATGCCTAATAGGGCACAAGGCGATAAATAGTTTTTTTAAACCACGCTGGAAAAGTATTTGGGCGATCCCAATCACAAAGCATCACGAAAGGCATAAAAAACATCTGTAGTAGAGCACATATTATACTTATCACTAAAAAAATTTTACTACCAAATATCCAGTAAATTGCAGAACTAATAAAAAACAAAATTAATAGGTAGATAAGGGTTCTGTTGAAACTTGTAAGTGGCCAATAAACGATTTTTCTAACTTCATTGACCCAATTGTCATAATTACTTACCAAAAAGTAAATGCCTTTTCCCACATTATAAAATAGCAAGGGTGGTTTTGATACCACATGATTGTTGTCATCAAAAGATCTTGATGGCCCTAATAACTGGTAATCATATGATGATAACGGATTATCTAAATAACTATTCTTATGAATTAAAGATTGATTTTGCTGAAAAGCATTTAAATCATCAAGGAAAGATTCTTTGTGCTTACCTTTAAAATATGAAGTCCGGAGAAATTTAAGTCCATAAGTTTGGGCAACAGCTTTAATATCATCTTCCAGGTATAATTTCTCTGGTTTTTTTTCCCAAAATGGATTAAAAGTTTTAATGAAGTCTTACCCAAATCATCCACAATTGATTCTGGAGCAAAACCTGCCTGACGAAGTGTTTGGTAGTCAGTCTGGATTGTCTCTGAAAGCTGGTCATAACGATCCAGACGGGATAAATTGAGCGAGTTGAATAATGACTGGTAGGCTTCTTGGTTCTTTTCTTTCTGTTGTTCTAATTTATGCAGAAGAGATACTTCACTCATGAGTAATAGGAAGTTAGGGTAACGTAAACACGATATAGTCAGTTTTTACTTCATATAAGTAGTTTGATATGAAATCAATTACAAAAATTTCAGAAGATACCGATATAATTTTACTCCTCGCACTGTACCTTTTGTTCTTTTTTGACTTTAGTATTCTGAGCTGGATAGTTATTTCTCTATTATCTATCACTATTGGCTTTGGACTTTTTGTAAGTTGGAGTTGCAATAAAGATGAAAAGCTAAACCAAGGGGTCACGCTAAAAAAACAAGAAAAATAAACCCTAAAGCATCACAATTTCAAAGTTTATCTGTGTAGAATGTTCTTAAAGGTAAGAGTCATAACTACTTACTAAGTAATAAATATCTGCACCAATATTGTAGAACAATAGAGGGGCTTTAGAAGAAGAAGATTCTTTTCCCTCAAAAGTTTGAGGTAAACCAAGAAGATAAAATCTAGTTGAGTGAAGTAGTTGAAATACACGACTAACACCTCCACTTTTATCCTCTAATGATGCCAAGAATTTAAGAAAACTCTTTATATCTTTTATAAATATGCTTTTTTGGTCACCCTGGAAATCATTCGTTTTAAAAAACTTAAGTCCATATGATAAGGCTACTTCTTTGATATCTTCCTCTAAATAAAACTTAGTAGGATTTTCTTTTTCTAAGTCCATTAATAAAGATGAAGACCTTTTACCTAATCTCTCTAATATAGATTCTGGTTTAAACCCCGCATATAATAAAGCCTGTTCATCACTCATAGCTTCATCTCCGGTCCATGATCCTTCATTGAGTACCTTATCCTGTTCAATTGCTTGGTGAATTTCTTGGTAGGCATCTTGATTAGCTTCTTTCTGCTCATTTAAGAGCGATAAAATAGACATCTCGTTCATGGCTGCTAGGTTGGTTAATAATACGTTCGTTCTCTTTATCTCAGTCAGCCTTTATTTTTATCTGCTTTATTTGACTGTATAACTACTAAATAATCTAAAGAAATTGTGTTAAAAAATCTAGATAAAGTTAATTTCTTTAGATTAGAGTTAATTAAGCTTTTAGTTATGAGAATAGGATATGCTAGAATCTCAACCCTAGAACATAACCTCGACTTTCAAAAAGATGCTCTTGAAAGTGAAGATTGTGATAAAATAATTGTAGACACTATTAGTGGTTCTGTCTCACTTCGTCCTGGTCTGGATATCTGGAAGAAAGAGGGATAGGCTTAGTCAGTCTAAAAGAATCTATTGATACTAGTTCTGCAACTGGAAAGCTGGTATTCCATATGGTCGGTGCCTTGTCAGAGTTTGAACGTAACTTAATTCGTGAAAGAACAATGGCAGGTCTACAAGCCGCCCGTTCACGTGGCAAAAGGGGATGTAGGCCCAAAGCTTTTTCTGGCAGACTACAAAAAAGTCTGGTTCAACTATATAAAGGTGATAGTCCCTCTGTAAATGAAATTTGTAAAATGATGAATATCTCGAAGCCAACTCTATATAAATTAGTATAAATCCTCAAAATTTAGGATCAAGCGTAAAAGTTGTGGAGTGAGCTGGTAGGGTATAATTTAGCCGTCAAAAAGAATCATTGGATAAAGCTATCATTTCTTTGTTTCTACCGGATGGGATGCTTGACTATTTTGAAGTTACTTCAGTAGAAAAGACAGAAGAGAGCTACACTATTAGTTTAGCAGAGAAGAACCAGCATCCGGAGGAATATGCAGGTGAGAACCTCATCTCCAAAGGCTATTTTGCAGAAATTACTGTAAAAGATTTTCCCATACGCGGTAAAGCCTGCTATCTGAAAGTAAAACGCAGAAGGTGGTGGAATGAAGATACAGGAAAGGTAGTTTTTAGAAACTGGGAATTGGTGGCTCAGGGCACGCGAATGACTATGGAATTCGCGTCTTTTTTAAAAGCATTGCATCGATACCACACCGGTAAGCTGTAAAAGCTTAGGCAACTACTTCCATATAAACGGCAAGTTATTAGAAGAGCAATATGCTGCTCATTTGAGTGACTACAGGCATTGGGATCAGTTAGAGCATGCCGAGGATTATGTTGTTTTTCCTGAGAATGTTGGTGAATATATCACTATTGATGAAACAGCAGTTTCACAGGGTGAACTTTACACAGTGATCACCAACAAAGCGGCCAGGGGGAATAAAGGCTGCCTTATTGCAATGATCAAGGGTACTAACAGTGAACGAGTAAAGTCTATCCTGCTTAGAAAGATCCCATTAGAAAAAAGGAGGCTGGTCAAAGAAGTCACCTTAGACATGGCGGCCATTCCATGGGGGCCAGTATGGAACAGATCGTGACTAAGACATTTACCAAAGCTGTTTTAGTCACCGATCGTTTTCATGTGCAAAAACTGGCTTATGAAGCAGTTCAGGAAATGAGGATAGCTTATCGCTGGGAAGCTATTGAGCAAGAGAACCAAGAAATGGAATTGAGCAAAGAAGTAGGCAGAACCTTCGTTGCCAACAGGTTAGAAAATGGTGATACTCCTAAACAACTACTGGTCAGGAGCAGGTACCTGCTCTTCAAGGACAAAAGCAAATGGACGTCTTCCCAAGTCCACAGGGCAGAAATCCTGTTCAAACTCTATCCACAGCTTGAGCAAGCTTATGAATTAGCTCAAAAGCTAGGACATATATACCAAAACACTAAAGAGAAAGGTGTCGCTTTCACCAGACTGGCCAGATGGTATGATCAGGTAGAAAAAGCTGGCTTTAAATCTTTCAATACAGTCTCTAGAACCATTCAGCAACACTATAAAACTATCTTAAACTTCTTTGATAGAAGAAGTACTAATGCTGCTGCTGAATCTTTCAATGCCAAAATCAAAGCTTTCAGGTCACAGTTCAGAGGGGTGAGAAACATTAGCTTCTTCCTCTACAGACTTTCCAAAATCTATGCTTAGTACTACTGTCCCCCAGATTTGTTGCTTGATCCGAATTAACTTGGTTTAATTTGGTAGGGTAAAAACAAAAAAAAACCGCTTAAATTTAACGTTTAAGCGGTTTTACAATTATTTGACTTGAGTCTTGCGGTCTGGACGGGACTCGAACCCGCGACCTCCTGCGTGACAGGCAGGCATTCTAACCAACTGAACTACCAGACCTTGAAGTTTGTGTGAAAAGTACTTTCTACTTTTCCGTTTTGGTGTTGCAAAGATATAAGCAATGATTTTAAATACAATGCTCAAGTAAAAATAATTTAACTTTTTTTTATGTGCCTTCCTTTAGGCTTGAAGCTTGTTTTTTACTTTTGGTAAATACTGCAAGAACACTTAGTTTTGCTCAACAATCAATGGATTACTATGCTATTAGAATTTGAAAAACCCATTGTGGAACTGGAGAATAAATTAGCGGATATGAGGCAGATGGCTGAAGAGAGTGGAGTGGATGTCACTGAGGCTGTAAAATCCCTGGAGCAAAAAATTTTCACCTTGAAAAAGGAAACATTCCAGAATCTGACCCGCTGGCAAAAAGTCCAGATCTCACGGCATAATGACCGTCCTTATACGCTGGATTATATTTATGAGCTTTGTTCTGACTTTATAGAGCTACATGGTGACCGCTCAGTGAGTGATGATAAAGCCATGGTTGGTGGCCTGGGAAGTATTGACGGGCAGACTATCATGTTTATTGGCCAGCAAAAGGGTAGAAATACCAAGCAACGTCAGCTTAGAAACTTTGGCATGCCTAATCCGGAAGGGTATCGTAAGGCATTACGTCTTATGAAACAGGCTGAAAAGTTTAATAAGCCAATCGTCACCTTTATAGACACACCCGGAGCCTTTCCTGGTATAGAGGCCGAAGAAAGAGGTCAGGGCGAAGCGATTGCCCGTAACCTGAAAGAGATGTTTATGCTTAAGGTGCCCGTCATTTGCGTAGTAATAGGAGAGGGGGCTTCTGGGGGGGCATTGGGAATTGCAATTGGCGATAGAGTCTTCATGTTAGAAAATACATGGTATTCTGTGATCTCACCCGAAAACTGCTCCACAATTTTGTGGAGAAGTTGGGAATACAAGGAACAAGCAGCAGAAGCTATGAAACTTACTGCAGAAGATATGTTCAAGTTTAAACTTGTAGATGGAATTATTGAAGAACCATTGGGAGGAGCTCACACTGATCTGAAAAAACAAAGTGGCATATTAAAAAAATACCTTTTGGATAGCATCAAACTGCTCAGCAAACTTTCTCCTGAAAAAAGAATTGACCAAAGGATCAAAAAGTTTACTGCCATGGGCGTAGTTAAATAAGATATACGCTGATCACGCAATGGACATGAAAATTGGTCTCGTACTATCAGGTGGAGGAGCCAGGGGGATTGCTCATTTAGGTATTATCAAAGCACTTTTAGAGTTTGAGGTTCCCGTTGACATTATTTCCGGAAGCAGTTCCGGGGCCATAGCAGGAGCATTATTTAGTTATGGATATTCTGTAGATGAAATATTAAAAATTATCTCAGAGCTTAGCCTGGTCAAACTGCTGAAACCTGCAATAAGTAAAACGGGCTTGTTACGAATGGATTCCGCCGTAGAACTGTTTCGTAAGTACTTACCGGAAGACGATTTTTCTACATTAAATATCCCACTTTTTGTTTGTGCCACTGATTTGTGTAAGGGTAAAAGTATTTACTTCAGTGAAGGTCAACTCTTAAAACCCTTAATCGCTTCCTCTTGCCTTCCTGTAATATTTGATCCCATTAATATTGACGGTAACTTATATATAGACGGGGGGGTACTTAATAACTTTCCTACCCAGCCACTGCTGGCTAAAAATGTAAAGATCATTGGGCTACATTCCAATCCGGTAGACGAATCATTTAAACTGACCAATGTGAAGACTATGTTTGAAAGAACATTCCTGTTGGCGATCAATGCCAACAGCTATCATAATGTCAGTGATTGTGACCTGTTTTTAGAGCCTCCCGGATTGAAAAAAATAAAAGTTTTTGACATCAAAAAGTCTAAAGAGATTTTTGAAATAGGCTATAAATATGGAAAGAGCAAAGAGCCTGAAATCAAAAATCTCCTGCATAGTTAGTGCCTGCCTAAGTGATTAATTAAGCTTCAATATCTTTTTACATCAGAGTCATCTAAGCCAAAAGTGCGAATCACTTCTTCATAATTGCTGTAATCAACGTCCTTTCGGGCATTAGAAGTTGAGTAGTCTGCAGGAAGTACGACGACTCTGAAAATCTGATCCTGGGTATATTCAGTTCCTAATGTACTTAAATCAACAGTCCCATCCAGAAAGATATTAACATCCACAAAAGTATGGTCAAAATTGTACTGAAGTGTACCACCATCTAAAAAAGCATTTTGGGGTAGTAGTCGCCAGATGTTAATCGGGGGCTCATCAGTGACTTCAATTTGTTCCCATGAAATATACACAAGCACTACATCGGACTCAAAAACTTCTATTTCATCCTCGGGAAACTCAAAGCCAAAGCCATATTCATTTTCACTGCTGAAGTCTCCTTCAATCTCAAATACAGATCCCAGGATATTTACACCGTCTAAACCATCTTCACCGGGAGGGCCTTGCGGACCGATAGGACCTTCAGGGCCAACCGGACCATCACATGCAGATAAAAAACAGAATAAGGCACAAAAAAAGGGAAGAGTGAATCTTTTCATAACAAAAAATAAGTTTGCGTAATACTGAAGTTTAAAGTAAATCAATTGTCTTGCCAAATAATATTTGCTGAAGGATCATTTTTCTGAATATAAGTGAAAAGAAGCTGAAAACAAGGTCATCCGATCAACTTTCACAAAAAGCAAATCGCCCTGACTTCCATAAAAACGAGTTCAAAATTCCCGATTAAACTTTTATCTTTCGGCATGTGGAGAATTATTGCGATTATCATTTTCAAAATCACCGGATGGAAAGCCCGTTCCTATATACCTACTGATATAAAAAAAGCAGTCATGGTAGCTGCACCGCATACCAGTAATTGGGACTTCATATATGCAAGGGCAGCATTATTTATATTAAGGGTTCCGGTAAAGTTTACCATCAAAAAAGAATGGGTAAAGTTTCCGCTTAGCCTTATCCTTAACCCGCTGGGAGCACTTCCCATAGACCGCCAGAAAAAAGGAATGAGCAGAACCAGTACCGTGGATAAAATGGTTGATATTTTTAATCAGGAAGATCACCTAATCATACTGGTGACACCCGAAGGCACAAGAAAATATGTGGAGAAGTGGAAGTCAGGATTTTACTTCACCGCCCAAAGGGCTAATGTGCCGATCATATTAGGCTACCTGGATTATAAAGCCAAAGAAGCTGGAATCGGAGCCGTATTTCAGCCCACGGGCGACAGAGATAAAGATGTAGAAGAAATTAAGGCTTTTTACAGAACAAAGACCGCCAAATTTCCTGAAAAAGGAGTGAGGTAGCTACCTAAGTTCTTTGATCCAAAATTTAAATGTTTTGTCAGTTTCTTGTTGCTGATCTATATCTTTCCATCTCATGGTAGTTTCAAGCTGGGGCAGGCGGGTGTAACCTCTTTTTTCCCAGAAACCATGCAAAGGTTTATAGTTTTCCGGCTTGAGAGGGTGGTCTGCCCGGCGTTCTACAGCACAGAAGGAAGCATATTTTTTCTTCAGATTATGGGCATGTCCTTCTCTTTGCCGAAAAAATTCTACGCCTATCCCTCTTCCCCGGTAGCTTTCCTTTAATACGGATTCTCCAAAATACATGACGTCCTCCACCGGATATTCAGTGCCTTCAAAAGCTTTTTTGATAGCTTCGGTTTCTTCCACTAAAGGAATACAGGTGGAGGCGCCGACTACTTCCTCATGCTCAAGAGCGAGTATTACAGCACTGCCCTCTGCACGTGTATAGGTAGAAAGATAGTCCTTTTCGTAGGCTTCGTTCCCATCATAAAGATATGGGAAGCTCCGAAAAACCTCTATCCTCAAAGCAGCGAGATCATCTAAATACTGTAAAATCTCAGAGCCAGTAAATTTTTTGATTCTAACCCCAGCCATCAGGGATTTACCTTTAAAAGGTAATAGTTCTTCTTGCCTCGCTGAATGATGAGATACTTATCCTGCAGCAGCTGATACTTCAGAGCCTCATTTTCATCCTCCACTTTTTGCTTGTTGATACTTACACCTCCTTGCTTGATCATTCTACGGGCTTCTCCTTTTGAAGAGAACACCAAATCTTGTGCAGTATCTGCCAATAGCTCCAGTACATTTTCTGAGGCATCATAGTCGGAGCGACTGATTTCTTTCTGCGGAACCCCTTCAAACACTTCCAGCAGAGTTTTTTCATCTATTTCGTTGAGGTCTTCCAGCGTAGATTTACCAAAGAGAATGTTAGATGCATTTACCGCTTTTTCATATTCTTCTTCAGAGTGAACCCGGATAGTAATATCTTTAGCCAGTTCTCTTTTGGCTTCATTAGGGTTAGGATTAGCTTCCAACGCTTTGATTTTCTCTTCGGAGAAGAGCGTAAACACTCTCAACAGTCGTGGCGTATCTTCATCGGATACGTTGAGCCAAAACTGGTAAAATTTGTAAGGAGAAGTAAACTCAGGATCAAGCCATACATTGCCCTCTTCCGATTTACCGAACTTGGTTCCGTCCGCTTTGGTAACCAGCGGAGCAGTCAAAGCAAAAGCATCTCCCCCTTCTTTGCGGCGAATAAATTCAGTTCCGGTCGTAATGTTTCCCCACTGGTCAGACCCACCCATCTGCAGCTTTACCCCTTTCGTTTTGTAAAGGTGGTAAAAGTCATAACCCTGGAGCAATTGATAAGAGAATTCGGTAAAAGATAAGCCGGTATCCAACCTTTTCTTTACTGAATCCTTCGCAATCATATAATTTATTGTGAGGTGTTTACCTGCATCGCGCAAAAACTCCAGAAAGCCAATGCCCGAGAACCAGTCATAGTTATTGACAATTTCAGCGGCATTTTCACCTTCTTCAAACTCAAGAAATTTTTCCAGTTGTTTTTTGATGCCCGCCTGATTGTCCCTGAGTGTTTCTTCGTCAAGAAATTTTCGTTCGGCAGCCTTAAAAGAAGGGTCACCAATCATACCGGTAGCTCCGCCCACCAGCGCAATCGGTTTATGGCCTGCCAGTTGTAAATGCTTCAGGAGCATGATCGTGGCCAGGTTACCAATATGCAAAGATCGGGCAGTAGGGTCAAAACCGATATAAGCAGTGGTGACTTCCTTGCTAAGTTGCTCTTCAGTGCCGGGCACCATATCATGGATCAGGCCTCTCCAACGGAGTTCGTCTATAAATTGGCTCAGCGCTTCGCCGCGTGATTGTTTGCTCGCCATAGTAGTTTCGCTCATCAATTTCTAATCTTGTGATTCAGATAAGACGCAAATATATAAACTTCGGCAGAGTTTCTGAACCCTTTCAACATTAGTGAAGCGAATACAGCAGGCTAAATTCTATTCCTGCTGCAATCAGGCGACGGTGATGATGATCTTTCTGAAAAGGTACGAGTGAATAGATTTGCAGTTGTGGCGCCAGATTTAGAGCAAATGAGTCGTTAAGCTTTTGCTCCAGGCCCGGAGAGAACAGAATACTCACTCCACTGTTATCATCCAGATCATTAGGGGCATCATTTTCAAAATCAAAGCTAGCGCCTATGTCTATGAAAAACCTGGTGCTGCTTTCTCCTAAATATCTGCGGAACACTACGGGCACAGAAATAAGATTTCTGCTGTAATCCCGCTCAGGGGCTATTTCTCCGGGTAGGAGGTTCGGGCTAATCGTATGTTTAGCATTTCGGTAAGTAAGCCCACTTTGAAATTTCCAGTTTGGGTTGATAGAATAAAAATAAGCCAGCGAAAAGCTATAGCCAGTACCTCCGTTAGAACTTGCAGTCCCGTCAAGGCTTTCAAAGTAAATAGCATTAGTGGCATCTACCGAGCCGGAAGCGCCGATCTGCTGCTGGGCAAAACCGCTGGAAAAAAAGCATATACAAAGTAGAGAAAAAGTAAATGGTTTCATTCGTAAATGAATTGTGAGTAAACTTTATAAAAATACTTAACCATTACTCAAAGTCAAGCTCAAACAGCTGGCCATTGCCTTAAGTAAATGTCATTCCAGTCAATGATAATTTCTCCATTTTCGGCAATGGAGCGTTTATTCTCTTCTTTGAAGTTGATAAAATCTATTGGGGCAGAACGTTTTCTTCGCAGCAGATTAACTTTTTTGTCCAGCATTCGCTCAAATGGGAGCAGCTTAATATTCCATTTGGCAAAGCAAAAGTGTGTATTGCTGTATTTAGCTATTAAATGTTGAATTTTGGCCTCGCTCACCTCTCCACATTCACCCCAGAAAAGTGCTTCTTCTCTCAAATCAGTTGCCAGTAAGTCGGGCTTATATCGTCTTTCAGCCCTATGGTAAGTTTCAATTTTGATTTCTTTGTATTGGGAAGCATAGAGTTTAGCCAGAAAAATTTTCATCAACACGTGCGTTTCTTTTTCTTCTGGCCGTTTAATTAAAATTTGTTTGTGACCATTGATTCTAAATGATATTTTTCTACGTAGCTTTTCAGTCATGCTGTAGGGCAAAGAAAAACCGGCGGATTGCCGGTTTTTCGGTTTAATAAAAACTGATATGTCTTAGCTAAGGGCTAAAGCAGGCTTCAGCTCTTCTTTGATATCTTTGGGTAGCTGATCAATGACATGCTTAGCTTCTCCCTGTGTCAGGTATTTACGCAATGCTACAAACGTACGCTTGACCAACTCATCAGTAGGCTCATTCCACTGAAAATCACTTTCACCCATGCGAGACTGCTCATCTTTTACATGTTGGCAAAATTCCTCCATACTTTCAAATTTAAGCGGCTTCTCACGGTATTTCCATTGTTCAACATATACTGCCTTAAGAAACATGGGTAGTTGTGCCAGCAAATCCAGCGATTCACTCATCGTAATTCTGTCTCTTAGCACATGCAGCACCGACCTGAGTAGACGGGAAATAGCTTCGTCTTCTCCCGAATGTCCAAGTTCGTTACTTAGTTCATGTACAAATGTGTGTCCTTCCTGTGCAAACTTATCAATGTTAAAACTCATAACATTATCTGTTTAGTTGAAAAAATTCACTTTACTCTTAACGTCTTAACAGATAGAACTTTGCGTATGTTATTAAAAATCAAGGTTTTGTATGCTAGTGGTTTACCAGCATACCGGCGAGGGTACCGGTCATCATGCAGGCGATGGTAGCGGCAAGTAGTGCCCACAGTCCTAATTTTGAAAGGTTGGCCTGCTGATTGGGAGCAATGCTTCCGATGCCACCGATCTGTATAGCTATAGAGCTGAAATTTGAAAATCCGCACAAAGCATAAGTTGCCACAACAAGGGCCTTGCCCTGGATAATCTGATCAGCTTTCATCTCGGACATACTGAGGTAGGCAACAAATTCATTGATGACGGTTTTCTGTCCTAAGAGACTACCCACTTCAAGTGTCTCCTGCCACTCTACACCCATGATAAAAGCAAAAATCCGGAAAATTTGTCCCAGCAGATACTCCAGAGAGAGGCCTTCAAATTCTCCCCCGGTACTATTCACAATTAGTCCGTTTAAGTTTGTAATATCACCCAAAACATCTTTAAGCAAGAAATTGAGGGCAGCGATGACTGCGATAAAAGCGAGGAGCATGGCACCTACATTGACCGCTAGCCTGAGTCCGTCAGAAGCGCCTTTGGAGAGTGCATCAATGAGGTTCACACCCAGCGTTTCATCGCTTAGGTTTAGTTTATAGTTGATTTTTTCCTCTTTAGTTTCAGGAATCAGGATTTTGGCTATTACTATGGCTGCCGGCGCATTCATGATGGAAGCACTGAGCAGGTATGCGGCAAATCTTGTCCTTTCAGCAGGGTCGTCTCCTCCCAAAAAAGCGACATAACCTGCCAATACGCCTCCGGCGATGGTAGCCATTCCCCCCGTCATGAGGCACATAAGTTCGGAGTAGGTCATACGAGAGATATAAGGCTTTACAAGCAAAGGTGCTTCTGTTTGCCCTAAGAAGATGTTCCCTGCCGCAGAAAGGCTCTCTGCCCCGGATAAATGCATAGTGCGGGCCATAATCCAGGCGATACCGTACACAATCTTCTGAAGAATCCCCAGATAATATAAGCCAGCAGAAACGGTAGAAAAAAATATGATGGTGGGTAGTACCTGAAAAGCAAAAATAAATCCGAATGAAGACGCATCCACCAATTCCCCGAAAAGAAACTCTGCACCTGCTTCGGAAAAACTCAGAAACTTTACGAATCCTTCACTTACAGTGCTGAAAATTTGTGCTACGAAGGAAACTTTAAGTATCAGAAAGCCGGCAAGAAACTGAAGAGCTATCCCGCTTACCACAAGGCGCCAATTGATTGATTTTTTGTTCCTGGAAAACAGGAAAGCAATAGCCACTAAGATGGCGATTCCTAAGGTTCCGCGTAGATAGTCCATAAAAGGCCAAAAGTAAGACTATTTCAACAACAAAAAAACCTCCCGAGTTAAGCAGGAGGCTTGTCTGTATTGATTTTGAATAATATTAATTTCTGCGGTTCATCTCATCCCTGATATGAGCTGCTTTCTCGTAGTCTTCGTTTTTAAGTGCTTCGTCTAATAAGGTCTGTAGACGATCAGAACTCAAATCTTTGAGCTGTTCTTTAAAAGGCTTATTTGAAGATATGTTTTCAGCCTCCGCAGGTTCAGCCTGGCCTTCTTTTTCACCTTCCTCATCGGTCAGAACAATACCAGCTTCAGATAACACCCGCTCGTAGGTAAATATTGATACACCAAATCTGAGTCCAATGGCGATTGCGTCTGAGGGGCGAGCGTCTATCTCTTCAGTATGGCTGCCATCGCTACAGACAATTTTTGCAAAGAAAACACCTTCCTTCAAATCTGAAATAATGATTTCTTCAATTGTATAATTAAAGCTTTTGGCAAAAGACTTGAAAAGGTCATGGGTCATAGGTCTGTTAGGGACAATTTTTTCAATCTCAATAGCAATTGCCTGAGCTTCAAACATACCGATAATGATCGGTAAGCGTCGGTTCCCTACCGTTTCCCCTAGTACCAGCGCAAATGAGCCCGATGAAGACTGACTGGAAGATAGCCCTAAGATTTCTAACTCTATTTTATCCACAATTAATCACTTGTTATATTATGAAGCTTTGATGGCTTCGGTTAATTTTGGTACTACTTCAAACGCATCACCCACTATACCATAGTCGGCAGCTTTGAAAAATGGCGCTTCAGGATCTTTATTGATGACGATAATGTATTTGGAAGAGTTTACACCAGCAAGGTGTTGAATAGCACCCGAAATGCCTATTGCAATATACAGCGTAGGGCTAACTTTTACTCCTGTCTGGCCAACATGTTCGTGATGAGGCCGCCAATTCATATCAGAAACAGGCTTACTGCAACCTGTGGCAGCGCCCAGTGTTTTTGCGAGATCTTCAATCATTTGCCAGTTTTCCGGCCCTTTCAATCCTCTTCCACCAGACACAACAATATCTGCTTCTGGTAATAACACATCCCCTTCAGCTTTTTCAGTTTTGGTAATGTTTACGTTAAAATCATTTTCGTCAAGGGGCACTTCCAATCGCTCAACAGTAACATCACTTCCGTCTTCTTTGACCTCAATCGCGTTTTTCTTGATAGCGATAATCTTTTTCTCAGTGCTTAGGCTCATCCAGGCGAAAGCTTTTCCAGTATAAATGCTACGTTTTACTTTAAAACCCTCACTGAGGTCAGGTAGTGCTACAACATTGGAAGCCAGTGCCGCATTAGCTTTAATAGCAACGCGGGCAGCCACCGGATCACCTAATGAAGACTTTGCCAATACCAGGTGAGTGGCATTGGTTTTCTCCATTACTTGCGTGATTACTGTAGTATAGGCTTGTATCACACCCTGATTGAGCTTTTCATCGGCGACATTTACAATTTTGGTAGCCCCATTTTTGCCTAAAGCGGCAAGGGTATCATCATTGACTTCCGTACCGATTGAAAGGGCAATAACTTCCTGTTCTCCTAACTTTTCTGCCAGTGCTGCAGCATACGAGATAGCCTCATGCGAGGTTTTTTTTACCTCACCATCAGCATTTTCTACAAATACTAATATAGACATGTTAATTCGTTTATCTTAATAAATCAGAGCACCTTGATATCGTTCTTCAAAGCTTTTACCAAGGCTTCAACTTGCTCGGGATCAATCATTTTAACTTCACCTTTAGCGGGTGGCATTTCATAGCTGATGGTTGTTGTCATTTGCTCATCACCGCTTGGCTCTTTCACTTCCAGGGGTTTTTTACGGGCAGTCATGATCCCCCGCATGTTGGGAATTTTCCACTCCGCAATCGGTTCCTGACAGCCAGCGATAAACGGTAGCTTTGCTTCCAGAAACTCTTTTCCGCCTTCAATCTCACGGGCCAATTTTGCAGTATCACCTTCTATTTCCAGTTGCATTACCGGAGCGATAGACGGTAAGCCTACTAATTCGCCTACCATACCATGTACCTGGCCTCCATTATAGTCAATGGACTCACGGCCCATCAGAATGAGGTCATAATTACCTTCCTGCACTACCTTTGCAATCTGTTTAGCAACGAAAAAGGCATCTTTGGGTTCAGCATTGATCCTGATAGCATCATCCGCACCTATGGCTAATCCTTTTCGGATAGTGGGCTCAGTTGCAGATGTCCCTACATTCAGCAAGGTAACACTCCCCCCATGTTGCTCTTTCAACTCTACTGCGCGTGCCAGCGCATAATCGTCATAGGGACCGATAATAAACTGAACACCTGTAGTGTCAAACTTCGTATTATTATCAGTAAAAGCTATTTTTGAAGTGGTATCGGGAACGTGTGTTATACAAACTAGTATTTTCATAAAAAAATAGTACCTAAACTTCTAATATCTATGTAACCCAAATTATCGCGTGAAGTTACGTAATAATCAAAGAAATAAAAACCAGCAAAGCTAATGTCGCAAGAGCGTTTACAACAACTTTTTTCTTTTTTAAAAGAAGATCCGAATGATCCATTTAACCTGTATGCTATTGCTCTGGAATATTTGAAAAACCAGGATCAAAAAGCACTGCAGTATTTTGAAAAATTACTGGAGCAGCATCCCGATTATATTGCTACCTACTACCATGCTGCCCAGCTATATGTTGACCTGGGCATGAACAAAAGTGCAGAGCAGACATATATGACAGGTATTGAAAAAGCAAAGAGCCAGCAAAATTCTCTGGCTCTTCGTGAACTTCAGAATGCCTATAATCAATATCTGTTTGAGGAGGAGGATTGAGCATTCAGCTCGCTTCCAAATACCCTTCGGATAATTTGCTGTGAATAGTCAAAAGGATTATCTCTGATTTTCTTTTCTTCAACGGCTACCAAACGGAATAGGCCGTCTAAGGCCTTTTCAGTAGCGTAGGCTTCAATTTCCGGAAGCTCTTTTACGTTGACATCCAGTTTATTGACAAAGGGGGTGTCATTGTATTTCTTAATTCCAGTCTTGAGGGTATTGTAAATTCTGGTAGCACCTACGTCCTCCAGTGCATCTTCAATGATGGGTTCAAACTTAGTGGCAAGTTGGTTGGAAGTAGTTCTCTTTAAATATTGGGTTGCTGCATCATCCTGTCCTTTCAATATGTTCACTGCATCGGTAACAGTCATAGATGTGATTGCATTTACAAAGATGGGCGCCGCTTCTTCCGCCGCTTTTTCCGCTCCTTCATTCATGGCTTCTACCAGATCATCTACCAGTTTATCGCCAATCAGCGGAACTTTCCTGATATTTTTCTCTGCCTTCCTCAGTTCAGGAGGAAGTAAGATGCGGATGTCAACAATGGGGTTGTTCAGATATCCGTTGTCTTGTGATGCATTGTCGCTGGCAAAGCGAGCGCCTTCTTTCAGTGCTTCTTTCAGTCCCTGGGTGATTTCGGTATTACTTAAGCCTCCGGTACCAGATCCGTAATCATTGAGAATGCCAGTTAAGACATCACAAGCTGAAAAGGTCATCAGCGGTAAAAGCATTAAGGCAAATAAAGTTTGCCTAATGCGTTGCGGTATATTTGTATTATTATTTTGCTTCATATCTTTAACGTTTTCAAATTTTGTTCCAACTCTATAAACCTAATCCTGGTAAATGAAGAATGTTTATGCTGAAGTGATTACTATCGGAGATGAAATCCTCTATGGCCAAACACTAGATACTAATACGCATTGGATGGGGCAGAGGCTAAATGAAATGGGAATTAAAATTTTACGTAAGGTTGCTATTGGTGATGCCAGAGAGGAAATCCTCAGTGCTTTGGATGAAGCTTCAGGCCGGGCAGATATTATTTTGATGACAGGGGGGCTGGGACCTACCAAAGATGATATTACGAAATATACTTTGGCGGAATATTTTGGGATGCCATTAAAAAGAAATGAGCAAGCACTTGCCCATATTAAAGCTTTGTTTGCCAGTAGAGGAAGAAATATTACTCCAACCAACGAACGTCAGGCTGATTTACCGGAGGGTTGTACGATGGTACACAACCGCATGGGTACTGCTGCAGCGATGTGGTTTGAACGAAGTGGTAAAATTTATGTCTCTATGCCAGGCGTACCTTATGAAATGAAGACCATCATGGATGAAGAAGTGCTCCCCAGAGTCAAAGAGAAATTTTCCCTTCCTGTAATTTTTCACCAGATGATACAGACTGTGGGTATTGGAGAATCGTGGCTATCCGATAAGATCGCTGATTGGGAAGATAATTTGCCGGCACATATTCGTTTAGCTTACCTGCCCAGTTTAGGATGTGTCAAGTTGAGGCTTACCGCATTGGGAGAAGACCTTACTACACTAAAAAAGCAGGTCATGGAAGAAGTAGATAAAGTAATGCCACTAATTGATGAATATGTGTTTGCTCTAGGCAATGTGAGCCTGGAAGAAGCCATCGGAAATATGCTGAAAGCCCAGCAGAAAACCCTTGCCTTGGCAGAAAGCTGTAGCGGAGGATATGTGGCTCATTCCCTCACCAGTTTAGCAGGAAGTTCAGCCTACTTCCAGGGCGCTGTGGTGCCTTATCATAATCAACTTAAGGAAGAAGTATTGGGAGTAAGCTATGATACACTTTTAAAAAACGGTGCAGTAAGCGAGGAAACAGTTATAGAAATGGCAAAAAACATCCGCAAACTAATGCATTCGGATTTTGGACTGGCCAGTAGTGGTATTGCCGGACCTGGAGGTGGTACAGAGGATAAACCGGTGGGTACTATCTGGATAGCAGTAGCCAATGATAAAGAAGTGAAAACGCAAAAACTCCAGCTTACAAAAGACAGAATGCTGAATATCAATTTGACTAAGGTGGCTTTACTTAATCTGTTGAGAAAGCAGCTTTAGGCACAATGAACAAGCCAAATGTTTTGCCCCGGGTGAGCTTTCCTTAAACAATTTTTTTCAAAGCTTTTTGAAAATATCAAAATAATATTAACTTATGTGAGTTATAGGTATGCCTGATATTTTTTTTGGCCCTACCTTGAATCCGAATAAAAATCTCAATTCTCTATAGAAAAGGAAAGCCCCTCCTTTGAAAAGCATTTGTTTGGAACATAACTGATTGGCCTTATTGATAACTAAACCAAAAGTTATCCATGACTTCTGGAAAGAAAAATGTACGGCATTCACAACATGAAATCGCGATTCGTCCCCTTTTAAATGTGTACGAGTGGGGTACGACACTTGTCATCGCCAGCAGGACCAATACTGACATCATGGGATGTGGAAGTGCTATTGCCTTACTCCGTCAAATGGGATACAGAGTGCATGTTATGTTTATTTGCGATGCAATGTATGCTTCTTCTGATACTCATAACATACCACTTCAATGCCTGAAAGATTTACGAAAATATGAAGCGAAAAGTGCTTTGTCCAAATTAGGGGTAAGTGAGGAATCTATTACCTTTATGGATATAGGTCATGCTTCTGTGCCTTCTGTTGGTCAGGATAGCTTCAACGAAATCGTATCCAGATGTAAGCAGAAGTTTAAACATTATTTTCCCGATACTGTACTTATCCCGTGGCGGTTTGACCAAGTGAAAGACTATGTTGCGATAAAGAGAATTATACACTCTGCCTTACAACAGGAAGCTTGCTATACTAATATTATAGAATATGCACAGCAGCCCTGGATAGACGAAAGTCAAATACGTGAAGCAACAGAGTCTGATCTTAAACTTTTGCAATTAGACAGTAAAGAAGTGCTTGAGTATAAACTTGAAGCATTGTCACAGTATCATGAAGAGGATATCTCCCTTTTGAAGGATGATGTAATCACTTTAAACGCTTTAAATAGAGAAAGTCTTTCTTACATGACACACCCCTGGGAGATTTTTTTACAAACTGAAGGAGTGGCTTAAGCCCTTTTTCTGCTTATCAGTTTTGATGATTCAATGAATCGGAAATCAAGTAGGGGGGAGCTTATCCCCTTCTTCTTTTTTATCATCATCTTCATTTTTTCTGTTAAGAGGATTTATTATTTGTTCACTTTCCTCCTCAGGGTATAGCTCAACTTCTTCTTCTGCCTCATCCATAAGCAGGTAATCTTCTTCTGCGATTTCTGCTCCGCTTTCATCGTAATATTGCTGATCTTCTATCATTTCCATTTCTATAGGATCCTGTGCTCCGATGCCAGTAAGTTTATCATGCATTTTTTGATATACTTTTGGTGCCCAAACAATAGCAGACAAGGAAGTAGTAAATCGGATGATTCTGGGAAGCCTCTTTCCAAATATTAATTTTTCAGCTAAGTAAACCGAACCAAAAATAGCACATCCGGTAATAAACTTGTTTTTCAGACGGTGAGGTATGTACTCATGGCGTACAGCCACCAAGTCCATATGCAATTGTTTTTCAATTGCCTTGGCTTCTTCTTTGTAATAAGTTTTCAGCTCTTCGTATTTTTTTTGGCTAGTCTTTTTGCTCATGAGCTTCTTGTTTGTCAGTGTTCGCTAGTTTAAAGAAAAGTTTAAAAATTGGAGTCCTCAATAAGCTGTCACGGAATATCCATACCAAAAAAGCAAGGAGGAGATATAGCGCTGCTACAATCATGAATCCCCAGAATATACTGCCTATCCATACCCCAATCCCATAAGCTATGCCTACACTAAATATCATCAGGAAATAACATGCTATCAAGAAAAGAATAAGGGCAAGAACGATGGCATACAATACATCGCCCCCTTTTTTGGATGCTATGGTAAGCAGCAAATTTCGTTGGGCGGCTATGTATTCTTTAATATGTTGAAAAATTCTTTCTATGGGTGTCTGGTCGGTATTTCTCAATATTGATAGTTTTTATATATGCAAAAAAAATATTGTAATAAAACTCAAAGATAGATAAAAAGCCTTGGTCTGTATGCAAGACTGCTTTTGTTTAGCATGATAATA
This sequence comes from Catalinimonas alkaloidigena, assembly GCF_029504655.1. Taxonomy (NCBI): domain Bacteria; kingdom Pseudomonadati; phylum Bacteroidota; class Cytophagia; order Cytophagales; family Catalimonadaceae; genus Catalinimonas; species Catalinimonas alkaloidigena. Next base: position 3,563,490 of record NZ_JAQFIL010000001.1, on the reverse strand, counting down.
CCATTTGGCTGCTATCACCAGGTATGATGGTAAATATAAAAATGTTAAAAAAACATCACCCATATCTTATGATAAGCGTTCTTTGGAACTCATGCAATACATAAAAAATAGCAGCCATATCTATAGATCCATACCATCTTAATAATGATACATCTATATATGGGTTAAAATGTTTTAAAAAAGGTTTTATAAGCAGCAAAGCAGGCAACCTTCTGATGATGTGATTCCTAAACCAAAAGCTGCTAAAATTACCCATTCAAAAGTGTTAAACCCCTTCGTAAAATTAAAAAATAGACTGAGAAAATTCTTCATATACGATTTATCATTCATCAATTGATAAGGTATTAAAGTTAAGATCTTTCCATTGCCATCCGTCGGTATGCAAAAGGCCTAAGAGTAATTTTCTACGGTCAGTAAAGTCCTCATAACAGTCTCTCAAACTGTTTTCATCAGAAGTTACCGGAATACCGGCATGTTTCAGCTTTTCAAAATCCGGAGAAGGAGGTGTCTCTTTTGCTGGAGTAATAAATGCGCTATTCAGTGTAGACAGATAAGAAGTTATCGCAAAGCGCAGTGATCTTATAGAAGTTTTGTTAGGCCAGTGATTTTGAGGAATACAATGCATCATAATCGTAAGGGCCTCATCCAGCATAGAGATGGTAATTGATGTAGAGCGATGTTTGATATGGCTATGAGAGTGATGTAATATGGGGTACGCTTTATGGTTTTGGCCCAGGTAAAATATTTCCTGTCTCAGATCATCAAAATGATCAGTCAAATTACTAAAATCTCTTCCATTCCAATTTTGGATGAGAATCCTTTCTACCGAATCGCCAAAAGAGGCAATATGTAAACACAAGGTTCTCCTCTGTATTTCTCCTTGAAGTAAGGGGACCAGATACGTGATGCCTATTGTGATCATAAGCAAACCTGTAAACGCCAAAAAATTAGTGTATATCATCCAGAAATTAGAACCGGGAATAAATTCACCATTACCAAGCGTAGAGATGGTATAGCCGGTATAATAGATTTTTTCAATATAGGATGTGGGTATACGGTTAGTAGTTAATACTGAATTTTGATCTGAGATGAGAATCAATGCATTACTGAACCAAAGTAATGCGATCCAGAAAGTGAGCATGATGACTGATACAATGGTAGGATAATAATCTAGTATAGGTTGATCCCCCTTTTTGCCACAGGCTCTGAGAAAAATTTTCCAGACACCACTGATAATGAATTTTGAGAAAAAACCTGCTCCTTGTGGTGAGAGGGTAGTTATGATTATATCCAAAATAACACCGATGAGTAAGACAATACCCAGCCACTGACAAAGTGCTTCAGACATCTGTGAATTTGTTTAAAAAAACCTAGCGTGCTGAAATCTTATAGAAACGAAATGAACACAAGCCTATCAGACACGATATATTAAGTTTAAAAAAATGAAATCTATCTTAACAATCCATTTACAAAGGGTTTTGTTAAGAAAATTTAGCTTGAATGCCAATTTCGTATTAGCTCTCCTTCATCTCCGTAGACCGGATCAGTTTTAGGCAATGAAAGAGATTTTATATTTTCATCTACCCTAGGTCTTTCATCTGATTTGCCATAATTCATGTCAAAATGCTGACCGGGAGGATAGGCGCCCACGCAGGCAAAGTCTGCTGTAGCCCCCAGTTTCTTATGTGCTACCCCAGCGGGTATGATAATAACATCCCCAGTTTTGACTTCATACTTTATACCATCAGGACCTCCTAATTGAACTTTTGCACTTCCACTGTAGATGCCAAGCACCTCGTGGGCAGTGCTGTGGTAATGATGGTAACCATAAATACCATTTCTCCATGAATTACCCCAATCGTTTTTCGCAAAGACTTCTTCCACACTTTCGGCATCACCTTCATTAATATGTAGAGATTGCTTATAGAGCAGTAAAGGTAATGTCGGGTTGTTGGGAAAGTTACCGTGATCACCAATTCTTCTGGAGATGATTTTTTCTGCTTCCTGAACAATATTATCCATGCTTTTTAAAAAACAACTGGTGCTTCAGGAAAGTGTTCTATGAAAATTTGATTGACTACTTCCTGTTTTTGAACATTATGAAGCTAAACTTTCATGAGTTTATATTGCTTTTTGAGTGCAGGAACTACGATGAATACTTGATCCTGCTGCTTTTTGGGTACATGCACACATCCGGTAAATTTACCAAAAGCAGGTAAGAGTGCGCCTTCTTTCGCAAAGTGAAAGCTGGGAAATTTGATACTCTGACCGGCTTTACCTCTGACCTTATAACCGGGATGTACATGTCCAGCCATATAATACAACTGCTCAGGTGCACTTTCCATAGGGTGATGGGTAAAATAGAAAGGAGCTATGGTCCATGATTCTTCATACACTTTCAAATTGTCTTCCCGGTAGGCATCTTCCGGCAGGATGTCATGGTTCCCCTTCACCAATACAAATTGATAGGTAGCGTTATTGTCCAAAAAGCGCCGGAATATATTCCACTCCAAATTAATTTCACTATGAAAGAGGTCACCTAAAATAAGTATACATTTCGGCTTATAACGATAAACTAACTTTTGTAGATTTTGGAGGTCAGCTTCATGGATACTGCTGGGAATGGGAATGCCTGCCTTCCTGAAATGACCGGCTTTTCCCAGATGCACGTCAGTGAGTATCAGGTATGATTTTTCAACCCAGAAAATAGCTTTTTCCGCTAAGAGCATTAATTGTTGCCCTTTGATCGTTATGCTGATTGAGTTTTTAGTGATTGCTTTGTCCGTACCCATAATATTTTGTGTCCTTAACACATTAACAGTCTTGCATTCAAGTAATTAATTTGAGCATACAAAAATAGTTAAGTCTGTAAAAGTTGTGCTAAGTAACATATATACCAGAACATTTATTGCTACCTCATATTCCATAGCTTTTACCCATTACCATATTTTGCCGCCAGGTGATCAGTTAGCAGGAAAATGATAAACAGAAGTAAAGAAAGTAATTATAGAGATATACTATTGTGGAGGAACCTGTTTTGGTAAGATTGACTGCTTAGGTTGGTCCAATCAGGAAAGAAGCAACGTGAAAGCTACTATTCATCCTGATCAGGAGAAGCAGGATAGACCCAGGTAGGGAGAAATGTTCTTAATGCCCTGAAGCACCCCTAAGTTCGATCCAGTAAGGATGGAGGGAATGAGAGTTTTGATACCGATAAAATAAATTGTGCCAGTTAACACTTCATGAAGACGGCCAACTGATTGTCAGAGGATATTTTGGTTATTCTACTGTTAGGAGATCTTATAAGGATAACAGAGATGAATAATTCAGTCAGTAAAGCCAATGGGAGTTTTGCGTATATAATTAATTGAGAATAAGAAGGTATTAAATGAACTATTTGGTTGTATTCACTATTTTGTTTATTAACTTTAGGCCTTCAAAAAAAAATGCCTTTGCCCAATGTATGTACTAAGCACATACCGATTTATTTTTTTATCCCCATCTCTTAGGCACTTCAGGCCCGGCAGGGTCTAATATGTTAATGCGATACCTATGTGGTAACGTTTCCTACAAATCTATTCACTCATTTTTTAAGCAAACAAACTTTACATCTTGATGCATCAATGAATATTTCTATTCAAGTAGCTACTGAGAAAGATACACAATACGCAGAAACGATCAGCGTAATGATTGAAGATGCTGCCCGAAAACGAGGAACAGGCATCTCCAAAAGACCCCCCGAATACATCCGGAGAAAAATCATGGAAGGAAAGGCGATCATTGCGCTGGAACAAAATACGGTAGCAGGATTCTGCTATATTGAAACCTGGGGGCACAATAAATATATCGCGAATTCCGGACTGATTGTCAATGAAGATTACAGAAAGCATGGGCTAGCCACAAAAATTAAAAAGGCTGCATTTAAGCTTTCCCGGAAAAAATATCCGGATGCCAAACTGTTTGGTATTACAACCAGTCTGGCAGTAATGAAAATTAATTCTGATTTGGGATATCGTCCGGTGACATTTTCAGAATTAACAACGGATGATGAGTTCTGGAAAGGTTGCCAGAGTTGTCCCAATTTTGATATACTGACTAGAAACAATCGTAGTAATTGCCTGTGTACTGCCATGCTTTATGACCCAACTCCCAAGAGCAGTCAAAAACAAAAAGAAAGCAGCTCAAGCACTCGCCAGAATGTCAGGGACCATCTCAAGAAGTATGAGCGCTGGCTAAGGCTGAAGCAACACTCCTTTTTGAAAAAATATACGCAGAAGAAAGTACTCGTTAGTTAAACTTATACATTAATAATGGCTATAGAAAAAGCTGAAAATCAGGGAAATAACATGAAATTAGTCCTAGCTTTCAGTGGTGGGCTTGATACGTCTTATTGCGTCAAGTATCTATCTGAACAGGGATATGAAGTGCATTCGGTAATCGTCAATACCGGGGGTTTTTCTAAAGAAGAATTAGATGAAATTGCGCAAAAGGCAGAAATGCTTGAGGTTAAGCAACATAGCACGATTGATGAAACCGATAATTTCTACCAGAAATGCCTCCGTTTTCTTATATATGGTAATGTACTGAGGAACAATACCTACCCGCTTTCGGTATCTGCGGAAAGAGTTTTTCAGGCGATTGCAATTGTAGAACACGCCAAGGCGATAGGCGCTAAGTTTATCGCGCATGGGAGCACTGGAGCAGGTAATGATCAGGTTCGCTTTGATTTGATATTCAGTATTTTAGCTCCTGATATATCAATCATTACTCCAATACGTGATCAGCGACTTTCACGGCAGGAAGAAGTTGCTTACTTGCAAGCCAAAGGGGTGGATGTGAACTGGGAAAAGGCCAAATACTCCATTAACAAAGGACTTTGGGGTACAAGTGTAGGGGGGCAGGAGACTTTGACTTCCAATCAGTCATTACCGGAGGAAGCGTATCCAAGCCAACTGGAGGAGAAATCGCCTAAATCAGTTAAACTAAAATTTGAAGAGGGGGAGCTTAAAGGTATTGATTCACAAGGCTTTAGCAATCCGGTCGAAGCGATACTAAAACTCCAGGAATTAGCTGCTCCTTATGCGATAGGGCGTGATATTCACGTTGGAGATACGATCATAGGAATCAAGGGTAGGGTAGGATTTGAGGCAGCAGCCCCGCTGATCATCATTAAAGCACATCACTTACTGGAAAAGCATACATTAGCCAAATGGCAGCAGTACTGGAAAGAGCAGCTTGCCAACTGGTACGGAATGATGTTACATGAAGGTCAGTATCTGGATCCTGTAATGCGTGACATGGAGGCTTTCATGGAGCATTCTCAGAAGAGAGTGACCGGAACAGTGGAAGTGAAGCTTTTACCCTATCGTTTTGAATTGATTGGGATAGAATCTAAATATGATTTGATGGCTTCTAAATATGGTCAGTATGGTGAAATGAATCTCGCCTGGTCAGGTGAAGATGTAAAAGGCTTTACTAAAATATTTTCTAATCAGAATAAAATTTATCACGCTTACAACGATGGAGAAAATTAGTGTAGGAATAGTAGGTGGGGCAGGTTACACAGCAGGAGAATTACTTCGTTTACTAATCCACCATCCTCAGACAGAAATTTCTTTTGTTCATAGTAAAAGTAATACCGGAAATCCTATCAGCGATGTGCATACTGATTTGTTAGGTGACCTGGAGCTTACCTTTACAGATAGCTTGTCTTACGATATAGACGTACTTTTCCTCTGTGTTGGTCATGGAGAGGCAAAAGTATTCTGGAATGAGAACGAAGTTCCTGCGAAAGTGAAAGTGATTGACCTAAGCCAGGATTTTAGATTAGATGCTGAAGGCAACGATTTTGTATATGGCCTACCTGAACTAAACAAGCATAAAATCAAAGAAGCTAACCATATTGCCAATCCTGGTTGTTTTGCGACCTGCCTTCAGTTAGGTGTACTTCCTTTGGCTTATGCCGGATGGCTTAAGGACGATGTACATGTAAATGCAATCACCGGCTCAACCGGGGCCGGTCAGAAACCATCGGCAACTTCTCACTTTAGCTGGAGGAATAATAATGTGTCTGTTTACAAAGCCTTTGAGCATCAGCATCTAAAAGAAATAAACCAAAGTATTTATGGTTTACAGCCTGACTTTGATGCTAAGCTGATGTTTTTGCCGATGCGAGGTGATTTCACCAGAGGAATATATGCTTCTCTTTATACCAAGATAGAGCAGCCTTTTGAAGCAATCAAAACGCTTTATAATACTTTCTACGCAGATGCTCCTTTTGTCCATGTATCTGAGAGCAATCCTCACCTGAAGCAGATAGTTAATACAAACAAGGGCATTATCTACCTGCAACAATATGAAGATACGCTCCTGATCATTAGCATGATTGATAACTTGTTGAAAGGAGCTTCTGGTCAGGCAGTTCATAACATGAACCTGATGTTTGGCCTGGAAGAAACTACCGGCTTGGCGCTAAAAGCGAGCTTCTTCTAATGGTGCTGGTATTCTTTCTTGGATGGCCTCAGGACAAACCAGCCAATAAGGCTAAGGGGCCAGGCAACAAAAGCTACAAGCAGTGCGACGATCAGTCCATTGACGCCTCTTTTCTTTGCATCATTGTATGACCAGACAATACTGATCAGGTATACAATACCAAGAACGACTGCCACACTAGCTGATACGAGGGTAAGATCCCAAAAAAGTTCTTCTTCCATTGTGTTAAAGCTTAAAAAGTAATTCTTAATTAAAAATAAGCCTGAGGAAAGTCAGGCATCTAATCAATCAAACTGCTAGCTTGAAGAAATGTTATTGTATACTTCAATTTATTATTAAACTAAGCTGGCATCAAACATAATAAGTATGAGTAAGAAAATAGCGATACTAGGGGGGGGGAACCTTGGACAATCCATTGCCCTGGGTCTGATAAGTACAGGCAATTACAATCATGGCGATGTGATCGTGACCCGCCGAAAAATACATGGAGTTGATGATCTGCTACAAAAAGGAGTAGATGTCATTACTGATAATGTGAAAGCTGTAACCCAATCTGAACTTGTATTTCTATGTGTACAACCTAAGCAGTTGCACAGCTTATTGGATCAGATCAAGTCTGTACTCAGTGCACAGCAGCACGTACTGATTTCTACAATTACCGGCGTTGCCATAGAAGAAATTGAGGCCAGAGTCGGGGATAACTTTCCTATCATCCGTGCCATGCCCAATACAGCCATCGCTATCCGTGAGTCTATGACATGCATGGCGACACGTAAGGCTACTGAAAGTCAGTTAGAAAGTGTCCAGGCCATCTTTAATGTAATGGGCCGTACGCTGGTAATAGAAGAAGAATTAATGGCTGCCGCTACGGTATTGGGAGCAAGTGGTATTGCGTTCGCGCTTCGGTTTATACGTGCTGCGGCACAGGGAGGTATTGAAATGGGATTTGATGCCGATGAGGCACAGGCTATTGCAATGCAGACCTGCCGGGGAGCAGCTTCATTGCTGATAGAAAGTGGACGTCATCCCGAATCAGAAATTGACCGGGTAACTACACCGCGGGGTTGTACCATTGCGGGGCTTAACGAAATGGAGCATAATGGTCTGAGTTCAGCCTTGATCAAAGGTATTGTTGCCTCCCATAAAAAGATTGCCAACATCAAAAAACAGGTGTCATAACGTAAACAAGCTTGAGCTTCCCCGCTTGCATTTTTGTACTTGATATTCTGAAAATAGTGATTGTATTGATGATTTAATGAAGTTTTGAAACTCATTTTTGACTGAATTATCATCAATACAATGCATTTTTACTTCCCTACCCTTTCCAGTTTCTTCAATCGCTATAGGAAGAAACAGCCTGACCAATACAAGACTTATTATTGTATACGCTTCATCACGGCTGAAAATGAACTCATGCTTACACCATCTAAATAGGTGTGAATTTGATGTGTTAATACCATATCATAACTAAATTTACTCTTACAATATTTATATTTAAGGCCATGGCTTTATGATGGTTCTTATTTGTGAGGATAAAGACAAGGAGATGAATTATAGTCAGGTAAAAATTTTTATTTTTTTCGCTTTAGAATTTAGTAGACAAAAGGGCATAATTAAACTAATACGATTAGAAAATTCTTAGTGTTTGATTAAAAATATTGCTTATGGAAAGTGATAAACGAGTAGAAGCATACATTGATCGTCATCAGGATAAAAAAGAGATGCTCTTGATGCTCAGAGACCTCCTGCTGGATAGTGAATTGCAGGAGACGATCAAGTGGGGGATACCCTGTTACACATGGGATGGCAAAAATGTCATTGGCATGGCAGCATTTAAAGCTTATGCGGCATTATGGTTTTATCAGGGCGCGTTGCTTACCGACAAACACAATGTGCTGATCAACGCACAGGAAGGGAAAACTCAGGCGCTTCGTCAATGGCGCTTTACTTCTTCAGCAGAAGTTGATTCCCAAACTGTGAAGGTATATATTCAGGAAGCGGTCAAGCATCAGAAGGAAGGTAAAGTTGTAAACCTGCGTAAGCCTAAGGTAATTGCTGTCCCTCCAATTTTAAAAAGTAAATTAAACGATGATCAGACGCTGGCAAAAGCATTTCACGCGCTTAGTGCTGCAAAACAAAGAGAATATTCGGAGTATATAATGCAGGCTAAAAGGGAGAATACCAGAATAAAAAGACTGGAAAAGGTCATTCCGATGATTCTGGAAGGGAGAGGGCTGAATGACCGATATAAAAAAGTTTAATATTTTTTGTTGATTGTGAAATAGTCACTACTTATAGCTGTACTTTCATCTACTAATTTGGCTTTCAACTTAACCTTGAACATGAGAACCTTCTGTAATTTGCCCGAACATTCTTTCGTTTTTCTGCTGATCTTTTCTTCTTTATTTTTTCTCAATGCTTGCAGCAATTCACCCAAGCAAAGCCAAAAGGTCTATACTGTTTTTGTGGGCGCCAAACTCTTAGATGGTAAAGGCGGACCCTCAATTTCTGATGGTGTTTTACTGATCAGCGAGGGGCGGATTGAAGCGGTAGGTAGCAGATCTGATGTGGAGATTCCTGAACACGCAAAAGTGATAGACTTAAGTGGAAAAATAGTGATCCCGGGCCTGATAAACAGCCATGCGCATGTCGGCTATGAAGGTAGCATGCAGGCTAAGGATTATGCAGAAGATAATATTGTAGACCAACTGAAGCTCTATGCAAGCTATGGAATTACCACAGTGATCAGTTTGGGAGAAGATCATCCGGCAGCAGTTTCTCTTAGGGATGAGGTGGATACGATAAGCTCACCAGGTAGAGCCCGCTTGTATATCGCTGGCGCGGTCGTCACCGGAGATACACCGCAGGAAGCTATTCGTATGGTTGACAATAATGTGAAGATGGGTGTAGACTTTATCAAGATCAGGGTAGACGATAATTTGGGAAGCAGTAAGAAAATGCCTGAGGATGTATATCAGACGGTAATCAATCGTTCTCATGACTATAACCTTATGCTGGCTGCTCATATGTACTACCTTGAAGATGCTAAAAGTCTGGTGGGTGCAGGCGCAGATTTTCTCGCACATAGTGTCCGCGATCAGGAAGTAGACGCTACCCTGATTAACCTGCTCAAAGCTGAAGAAGTATGTTATTGTCCTACACTTACACGTGACCTTTCGACCTATGTATATGAGGGTGTACCTGCTTTTTTTAATGACCCTTTTTTTCTTCAGAGTGTTGACAGCCTGGAAATTGCAGCATTGACAGCACCGGAAAGACAGGAGCAGGTGAGAGAAAACCCTGATAATGAAACTTACAAAGAGGCGCTGCAAATGGCAAAGCGCAATTTGAAGATACTTTCTGACAGCGGCGTGACCATCGCTATGGGTACAGATAGTGGTGTGCCTACCCGCTTCCAGGGCTATTTTGAGCATCTGGAAATGAACATGATGGCTGAGGCAGGAATGCAGCCCATGGAAATCCTGCTATCAGCGACAAGAAACCCGGCGCAATGTCTGGGGCTGGAAGATGTCGGTACACTGGAGCCAGGTCACTGGGCAGATTTTGTGGTACTGAATCAGGATCCATTGGAAGACATCAGACATCTGAGAAGTATCGCTTCAGTTTGGATAGGTGGGGAAGAGGTTGAGCGGTAAAAAATCTTTAAGCGTGGGAAATGCCACTCATTCATTTTTGAGGCTCAAAGTGAGTAAATGCGATTTTTTTTATCAATGCTATTTCTCATCCTTTTTAAAGAAAAATCATTTATCTTGAATGTAATTCAGGCGGGACAGCATGATTCTTACAATTAAAAATGACCACCTCTCAAACCAATAAACTTATGAAATTAGGAGCATTTTCAGTTAGCTTGAATGTAAAGGATATCAAAGCTTCCAAAATATTCTATGAAAAACTCGGCTTTAAAGTTTTTGCCGGAGATATAGAGAAGAATTACCTCATTATGAAAAATGAAGATACCCTTATCGGTCTCTTTCAGGGAATGTTTGAAAACAACATACTTACTTTTAATCCGGGTTGGGATCAGAATGCAGCCCAGGTAGAACCCTTTGATGACGTAAGGGAGATCCAAAAATCCCTGAAGGCAGAAGGAGTGAAGCTTGAAAGTGAAGCCGATGAAAATACTTCCGGTCCTGCGAACTTCATGGTAATTGACCCCGATGGCAATATGATCCTTATTGACCAGCATGTTTGAGCAGTATAGACAAGTAATCCGCACTAAGTCTCAGCAATCCTTATTTGTAAATCATCTGTAGCTTTTTACATTTGTCACTTTCTCTTTTGTTTTAAGTCTTCATGCTATCAGACTTAACTTATCAGACACTTTTAGTTAGGTGTAGCTGATACGTCTAACATTTTTTGATATGAAAAAATACTTTTTTCACTTACTCTTTTTGATTGCTATCAGTTTATTAGCATACCACTATAGCCTGATCAGTTTCCTGCTGATGTTGTGTATAGCTTTAAGCCTGCTGGTACTCATTGTAGCAGGGATAATAAAACTATTGAGCAGTAGTTTGAATCCCATATGGCTAAAATTACCGTTTCAGATCATACTGATTTGCATTGTTGGAATTTTCATAGGCCTTTTTCGTCCACTGGCTCCGGCAGTGATTCATACCGATGATGTAAGCGAAAACTTGTCTTATGCTTATCAAACTGATCAGGGGGATAGGAAGAATCTGAAAGCCTACATTGGCTTGTTCAGAGAAGAGTTGGCGAATAGAGACAGCCTGAGGCTGAGACAGGTAAAAGACCTGTATACAAACAGGCTTATTCAGAAGCCACTGGATAAATTTCATGCTGCTTTTGTCTTCCATCATGCTGAGGAAAGTAAGGATTATGAGATTGCCAATGAACTGGCCAGCCAGGCAGCATCCGCTGAAGCTTTGAAGGATGTGTATCAGGTGCAGTGGCTGGCAAAGGCCTCCTATGACCGCTGGATGGTGTCACTGGGCAAACCCCAGAAATATGATACCCAGGATAAGTTTGGAATCAGTGTTGAGTAGTCAGCTTTGTTTACTAAGTTGGTTTACCTGTATCCTGATGTCCTTGGAAAAGCCAGGCTAATACTCATAGCAGAAATGAAGAGCGCTGCTAGTGAAACCCTTCCCAAACCTAAAGTGTATTTCTCACAGATGTTGTATATTTTGTATCACAACATACGTACAATGACCTTTTCAGTTTACCCTTTCTATGACTATCATAAAGATATGCAGCGCACTGATCATCACATTTCTTTTGATAGGTAGTCTCACTATAACTGAAGCACAGACACTGTAAACTGTGCTGGTATCCATAGGTGAAGTGGATCGCATGCATTTACGAATCGCAGAAGCAGCAGTGGTAAGTCATTACTATGCTGACGTAAAGTTATCATCTGATAAAATAGAGTTAGATACTGCGCTACCTGCGAAAAAAAACTATGGTAATTAACAAATGGCCATGATGGTGATCAATGCTCATGCCAGCAATGCTGAACTGTCAGCCCTGGATGAAGCTAAGTATGACCTGATCATCGGCATCACCGATAGCGCCCTGACAATTGGTAAGCAGTATAGGCCCGCTATGACCATTAGGGGGCTGGCGGATCCTGATGCAAGAGTGCTTAGCCTTTCTACCTATAAACTCAGGCAGGAGTCGGTCAACAGTGATGAGTTTACTATAAACTTATCTAAGGTTGTCAAACATGAAATAGGGCATGTGTTAGGATTAAGACATTGTGAAGAAAGTGAAAATTGTCTGATGCGTAATGGCTTTCATTTCGCCTACACGACTATAGATTTCTGCCCTGCATGTGAAGAGAAAATTGATATACGCTATTTAAAGATTCGTAGTAAAAATCAATAACTACAATTTTCAGACCTTGCCTACCAAGACATCAAAATGGACGATAGATTTAGTATTTAACAAAACATACACATTGACTTACAGGGACAAAGCTGCATTAAGCTATAATTACAAATTTTATGTGATATTTTCATGCAAAAAATGAGAGAATCATTGTATGGCAATTGCTAGATCATTTATTTGCGCATGATATAAATTGAATTATCTCTTATATCAACGAGAGTTTTTTTGTGAGATATGCAAATAAACTATGTGATATGCACAATTTAAATTATATTGCTTTCGTGTAAACCTTATGTGATTAAACCAAAACTTTCCCTACATGAAAAAATTAAGTGTTTTAGCTTTTGCTTTGTTGTTTTCACACATGATGCTCGCCCAAAGTGGTTCTGAATCTCTGGAGAGGCATTTGACTTCTGTAGATATTGGATTTCTGGGTGCATGGATCAATCACGAACGTCAGCTTGGAGAGCAGTTGATCATTAATGCCAACTTAGGTTTTGAGGGTGTGTTATATGGCGGAGGTGGTGAATTCAACTATCTCTTTGTCCCTGCTATCAGTGTAGAACCCCGCTTCTACTATAATTTTAACAGAAGAGTGAGCAAAGGTAAAAGAACAATTAATAATAGCGCTGAATACCTGACCATCTCTACGACTTTTTATCCGGATTTATTTGACATATCTAATGAAAATGAGCCGCGTAGCGTAAGTCTAAATGAAGGCGTTTCCTTTATACCAAAGTGGGGTACAAGAAGAGCTCTGGGTGAGCATTTTAAGTTTGACTTTTCTGTAGGCTATGGTATCTCCGTTTATGAGGGAGATATTGATGGCAGACTTGGCCTGGACTTGAGTGTAGGCTATATTTTTGGAAAGTAAACAGCACTTATTGATCTAATTAAAAGTAATTTATTCGTACTTATTTAAAAGATCGGGCTCTTATTTCTTAAGAAGTAAAGGCTTAATTATTAGCATTTATTACAATATCCCCCGGCTGAGCTGCGACATACTATTTCAGACGCCTGATGCCTTGAGACGAAAGAGCATTTAAGGAATGTCATATAATAAATAGTATAAATATTATCATTAAGATGTTAAAAATGCTGAGTTGGATTGTATTAGGAATAATATTACTATTGATCATAATCGGTGTGCTTTTCTTGAACCTGAATCCGGTTTTTGGAGGAAAAGCAGATACAACTCTGCAAGAGCGATTTGTAAAATCAGGTCATTATAAGGATGGTAAGTTTGTCAATCTAATTACTACCACTATGGATATGAAGGTAGGAGATTATGCGGGCCTGATAGCAGACTATTTTAAAGGAACACCTAATAGCCAACCAGATGGTGTGCTACCGGTAAGACCTCTGGACTCAGTAGATTTGGTCGCAAATGCTGATAAACCATCCCGCATCACCTGGTTTGGACATTCAGCTATCCTCTTAGAACTGGAAGGTAAAAATATCTTTATAGACCCTATGCTGGGTGACTCTCCTTCGCCTTTGCCCTGGCTGGGGAGCAAGCGTTATAGCGATTTACCAATTGCCATTGAAAAGTTACCCGCATTGGATGCAGTGATTATCTCTCACGACCATTACGATCACCTGGACTATGGTTCGATCCTGAAGCTCAAAGACAAAGTAGGTAATTTTTATGTTCCTCTCGGCGTTGGAGCACATTTGAGATCCTGGGGCGTGAGCGATGATAAAATCCATGAACTTAACTGGTGGGATCAAATTCAAATGAATGAACTGACCTTGGTTTGCGCTCCCGCCCGGCATTTTTCCGGTAGGGGGGTGCTGGACCGTGACCAGACACTCTGGAGTTCGTGGATAATCAGTTCTCCCTCCACTAATATTTATTTCAGCGGTGACAGCGGCTATGGTCCGCATTTCGCAGAGATAGGAGAACGCTACGGTCCCTTTGACTTTGCCATGATGGAATGTGGACAATATGATTCCCGCTGGGAAGCTATTCATATGATGCCTGAGCAGACAGTACAGGCTGGTATTGATTTAAAAGCTGAGCTGATCATGCCCATCCACTGGGGTGCGTTTACCCTTGCTTTGCATAGCTGGACTGATCCGGTAGAAAGGGCAACGGCAAAGGCTCAGCAATCAGGAGTAGCTGTTGCCACGCCTATTATTGGAGAGGCTATGATACTGGAAAAAAATACGTATTCAAACAGCCGCTGGTGGGAAAGTGTTGGTAATGAATAATGAGCGATGGCAGATGAGGAGCGAGAAAAAGCATGGTTAAAGCATAATCATATCTAAATTGCATCCGATGAAATACAGTGAAGCCGATAGTCCGGAAAGCATTCCGCAAATCTTCGTAGAAGCATGGAACCAGCGTGATGCTATCAAATTAGCTTCCATATTTGATAAGGATGCTGAGTTTATCAATGTAACCGGACTGTGGTGGCACAATCGTAAGGACATTGAAAAAGCCCATGATTATGGATTGCGAACCATTTTTAATGAGTCAACTTTAAAGCTGGTTCAAACCAGAGTGAAGTATTTAGATGAAAACATTGCCGTAGTGCAGGCCAGGATGAGATTAAGTGGACAAACACCTACTGATGAAGTATCAGATCCGGGCATTCGTCGCAATATTTTTACATTTGTTGTACATCGCTCGGCGCAGGAATGGTCTGTAGCATCAGCACAGAATACAGACATCATCCCCAATATGGAAACCCATGTCAGGGATGAATATGGTCAATTAAAACCAGTAGATTACCGTATGTTTGGCAAATGAATTACTTTTTTAGAGGATCTTTGCTGTTAGGGTTTTTTCTTTGTGAAGCAGAAAGATCATCTTCTTCGGGAGGAGTTGAGGTAATATTTCCGTATTCATCAACATAGGCTACCATCTCATCAAGAGCTCCTCCACTAGAATTCTCCTGTCTCTCTTGCTTACGCTGCATTTTTTCCTCTTTCTTCTTTTGCTTTTTCTTCTCGCGTTGTTTCTTCATGAAGCTATTCTGAGATCTACCCATAAATGTATGATTTAAGTGAAAAAAAAAGACCCCGACGTTTCAGAGCCATTATAACAACCTTTTTTACGGCACTTATGTTCACTCCGATGGTCAAAGGTTAATCGCAAGCTAAGGATATTCTCTTAAAATATTCAAAAGCTGGTATATTTATCAGGTTAAACGCATTTAATTTTGATTTAATCTCTGGAGGATTCGAATTAGGTAATGGTCATCCCACCCTGCTATTTTCCTTCTGTTCTTAATACTTTCTTTATCTTTGATCTGATGGAGAAGTTGCAAGGCTAGCTTACGGGCGGTAGTCAAATTTTCGGCCGCATTCCCCGATTTAGTTCTGCTACTGTCCTCTCGGAAGATAACATCTAACTTCCAATGAAGCTGGTTTTCGATACTCCAGTGATTTCTGACTAATTGGTTAAACTCTTTAGTAGAGGCTTTCAGGCTACTCAAATAGAAACGTTTCTCTAAGGTCGTTTTGCCATTTTTTTCTCTGTGGGCTTCTATCATTACGATTGACTTTAGGTGCTTCCATGCTGACAAGTCATCAAGTAATTTAAGGTTAGATTCAACATAGCAGTTTCTGCGCTCTATCCTGCCACTGCCAAAATCTACCCACTCATCCACTGGCAAATATATCTTTCTTCTATCCATCCAATCTGTGATCTGCTCATAAATATGCTTATGATCTTTTTTGATGGCTATCAAATAATCTCCACCCTTTTCAACAATCAGGTCGGCATTCTTTACTTGACAGCCTGCCGCATCACTACTCACTAAACAGCCTTCCAGAGCTAAGGACTTCAACAGTTCGGGAATAGCCATTTTTTCATTACTTTTAGTATCTACCTTCTCTTGTCCTAGAACCAGATGCTGTTCAGCCACCCAAGCACTAATAATACAGATGCCACTTTTCTTGAACCCTGCCTTGGCCGTACCTCGGAGCACTTTACCATCCACATTTATTTGGGTGATATGACTGTAAATAAACCTCAACAATTCTTTAGACCAACTATACAAACATTCACCAAAGGCATTTTTGTCCATGTATTTGAACACCCGATTAAAAGTGTCATGAGATGGAATACCATTGGGTAAATCTAAAAACCCCTTTAAGAATGACTCCTTACGTTTCCCATAAGCCTCAATCTCTTCAAAATCGTCAGCCCCGCTTACAATAGCACATAAGGCTATCACTAAAATATCCACCAATTGGTGCTTCTTACGCCGATTTATCCTGAAATCAGGCACACTATCAAAAAACTTTTGCCAATTCATCCGGCAAAGCTACGCTTTACATGTTATTCTTGTACTTTTAATGCGTTTAACCTGTATATTTATTCAATTTGCATGAATTGATTTACTCAGCCAGCATCAAAGTAAAAAATCAAGGAAGTTCAATATGAAAGAAGCAGTATATGTAAGCAGTGATGTTGAAAAACTGGATATCCCGCTTATTCATCGCTGTCTGAGCCAGACCCCCTGGGCCAGAAACAGAACACTGGAAGAAGTAAATACCTGTGTAGCCAATTCACTAAATTTTGGCATTTACAAACAGAACCAGCAGCTAGGCTATGCCCGCCTGTTAACAGATTATGTGTTTATGGCTTATCTGTTGGATGTAGTTATCGTACCGGAACACAGAGGCCAGGGCTTGGCTTTACGGCTCATAAAGCATATTCTTAAAGATGAAAGACTACAAAACATCAGGATCTGGCGGCTAGGCACTGATGATGCGCATGGCCTATATAAGAAGGTAGGGTTTGAAGCCATAGCACAACCCGAAAAACTGATGGAGATCAAAGTGAAAGCCTAGCCCCGCCCTGTTTGGCAAGGCGAGCTAACTTTAATATTGATGAAAAGCATCCGAGACGAAAGAGAGTACATTAGGTAAAGCTTCTCGCCAATAGGTCCAGCTATGCCCTCCATCCCTTATGCGGAATTCATGAGGTATCTCTTTTTTGCGCATAGCGATATGTATTAATGAATTACCTTCATAAAGGAAATCATCATCACCACAGTCAATGTACCAGCGTACAGATTTGATTTCTTCCGCAGGCATGCTCTCCACCAAGGCCAAAGCACTGTGCGTTTCATAATATTTCTGCTTTTGCGCCTTGCTCGCATTGCCAGCTCCCATTCTTTCGGCGTAGCGGTCTACGTCTTCCACAGTCAGGGGGCCGGTACTGGCACTGAGTGGACAGGCAGAAGAAAAAAGCTCGGGATGGTGTAGCGCATACATAAAAGAGCCCCCTCCGCCCATAGAAAGCCCAGCCACTGCTCTGTACCTTTTGTCACCCTTAATGCGATATGTACTTTCCACATAAGGCATGAACTCTTCAAAGAAAAAATCTTCATAGCGCCAGTCACCCTGAATGCTATTGAAGTAGCCTCTCTGTCCGCTGTTTGCATCCGGCATCACGATGATCATCGGAGTTGCTTTGCCTTCGTTGATGGCTTTGTCCGCAATGTGAAGTACTTCCCCAAACTGAACCCATCCCGTCTGGTCGTCCCCGCCACCGTGTAGAAGGTAAAGAACAGGGTAGGAGCGTTCGGAACTTTCATAATCTGGAGGCAGATACAGAGCAAACTTTCGTTCACTTCCCAGAATGTCACTCTGCATGCTGAGGTTATCAAAAACTTTTCCGTGCTGTGCCAGCAGCAGGAAGGGAATCAGTGTGAGTAGAGATAATAAATAGCATTTAAGCATAATACATAAATTAGGTTGTTAATCATTTCTCATTCCTCTAAACTTAATGATACATATTTCTGCTGATATTCAGCGAATCGATAAGCGTTTGGAGCTGACAATAAATAATGATCAGGGATAAAAAAAATACTGTCTGACTGTGATTTTTGGCTTCAAGCTGCGAATAATATGGAAAGAGGATATGGTTGGGGCGGAAAATTAACCACTTAAGTCATTTAAAGCATTCAGCTGAAAAATGATCTTTCGCTATGAAAAAAGATAAGGAAACTTTTCTCCGGGTACTGGAGCAGCACAAAAAAATCATCTTTAAGGTCTGCAATGCCTATTGCTATGATCCTGAAGATAGAAAAGACCTGGTTCAGGAAGTGATCGTGCAGCTTTGGCGAAGTTTCTCTAAGTACGATGAACAGTATAAGCTGTCAACCTGGATGTACAGTATAGCCCTGAATGTGGCAATATCATTTTATCGCAAGGAAAGTAAAATAAGTCAGCGTACTTTTTCCCTGAACGATAGTTTCTTACTAATCACGGAAACAGAAGACCATGCCGATGAAGAAAATCTGAAGTTATTGAGACAATTTATCAACCAGCTTGCCCCTCTGAACCGAGCGTTGATGATACTCTACCTGGATGAGCACAGTCATGAGGAGATTGCCAATATCCTGGAGATCTCAGTCTCTAATGTTGGTACCAAGATCAATAGGATCAAACAGAAATTAAGAAAACAATTTGCAACCCTAGAAAAATAGAAGCATGGAAATAGATGAAATCAAACAGCTATGGAAAGCCTATGATGAAAAGCTGGAACAACAATGGCAATTAAACCTGAGCCTGTTACGCAAGGCCAATCTGGATAAGGTGAAAAACAGGTTAACATCCCTACAATGGTTAAATACAATGGTATTGGCAGTTGGCATAAGTTTGTGTATAGTATTTGGCACTTTTGTTAAAAATCACATCTACGAAATCCATTTTGTCGCTGCGGGCAGTATCCTATTCTTTTGGTCTGCTTTGATCGCCTACAGTGCAGTAATGCAGTTAAGAATGATCATAGCGCTAGACTATACATCATCTATAATAAGTCTGCAAAAAAAGTTAGGATCTCTGAGGTTGGTTATACTTAAGTATTTTAAACTGAGCTTACTGATACTGCCTTTTTATACCGCACATACCATTTTCTGGTTTGAAGTCCTTTTTGATATTGATATTTACCAATATGGAGATCAAAGATGGTGGATTAGTCAGTTCGTCATTAGTGTAGTTGTTTTTGTGCCTTTAACAATCTGGCTTTTCAAAAAACTAAGTCCAAGCAATATCAATAATAGCTGGGTAAAGAAGGGAATAGAAGGTGCAGGAATAAAACAAATAAATGAAGCGCTTGCGTTGATGGAAGAGGTAGAACAGTTTGAAAAGAAGGAGTATGCGCTATAATCATTGTGTTATTTTACAAATAACAAAACCCGAGCGATTGCCCGGGTTTGATGTTTGTCCTACATTTAAATTATGCGGTAACCTGCTCAAAAGCCTCAATAATAGCTTTGTTGAAGGCTGGTATATCATCTGGTTTTCTACTGGTGATGATGCCCTGATCTTCTACCACTTCTTCATCTACCCACTGGGCTCCTGCATTCTTCAGGTCAGTTTGTATGGATGGGTAAGAAGTCATCCGCTTACCACTCACCAGGTCTGCCTCAATTAATGTCCAGGGTCCGTGGCAGATGGCTGCAATCAACTTGTTTTGCTGAGCAAAAGCTTTTACAAAATTAACAGCTTTTTCGTTTACCCTCAGAAAGTCAGGGTTTAACTGTCCTCCAGGCAATACAATCGCGTCAAAGTCATCAGCCTGAGCATTATCTATGTGTACATCCACTGGGTAATCTTTTCCCCAGTCTGTTTTGTCCCATGCTTTTACATTATCTTTTTCAGTCGATACAATTTTAATGTTTGCACCTGCCTCCTGGAGTGCTTCAATAGGCTTGCTTAGCTCTACTTCTTCAAAGCCGTTAGCTACTAAAAATGCGATATTTTTATCTTTGATATTATTCATTTTAAATCAGTGTTAAGGTTAAAAAATATACTTACTCCTAAGTAACTCGCTGAATATTTATTTGTTTATGGTATTATGTATTAAAACAAAATTAATGCACCGATAAATAATATTTAGTCTATTATAATTGATTATAATACTTTTAAAACCCATTTTATCAGTCTTGTATCTATATTTATTGAGGTATTTGTTTTTTTTCAGATCAACTCAAAACTTTTTTAGATTGAACCGTAAACTATATTTTATATTACAATCCAATTTCTAGGGAAGCAGATGTCTGATACTAAATCTATTTACAACTTACAGTTTGGTTTGCTCTGCTTAAGTTCCTTTCTGTTTTTTTCCAGTTTTAATATGATCATCCCTGAGCTTCCGGCATATTTGGAGTCATTGGGTGGAGGAGAGTATAAAGGTTTGATCATTTCACTGTTTACACTTACCGCTGGTTTATCACGACCCTTCAGCGGTAAACTGGCTGATAAAATCGGGCGTATTCCTGTGATGATTTTTGGGGCAGTAGTATGCTTTGTCTGTGGATTTATTTACCCGCTTGCCTCAAGTGTCTTTCTTTTTTTGTTACTCAGATTTTTTCATGGGTTTTCCACGGGTTTTAAGCCAACCGGCACATCAGCCTATGTGGCAGATGTAGTGTCCGCAAGTAGGAGGGGGGAAGCAATGGGCATTCTTGGGCTTTGTGGTAGTTTGGGGATGGCTGGCGGTCCGGCAATAGGTAGTTTGCTTGCCAATCATTTTTCTTTGGATATGATGTTTTATGCTTCATCAGTGTCTGCCATTTTATCGATAATTATATTAGCAGGTATGAAGGAAACATTGGAAGACAGGCAGCCTTTTCAAATATCTTTTCTTAAGCTGAAGCGAGATGAACTTTTTGAGCCAAGAGTTATTGCTCCTTGTGTAGTATTACTGCTGACTGCTTTTTCATTTGGCGTTATCCTTACCATCACCCCGGACTTTAGTGATGAATTAGGGATTCAGAATCGGGGGCTTTTCTACACTTTTTTCACCATTGCTTCTGTGGCTGTAAGGTTTTTTGCCGGTAAGGCATCTGATAAGTTTGGAAGAATACAGGTGCTTAAAGTTTCTACTACCGTCCTCTTTATAGGCATGTTGATGCTAAGCCTTGCAGACAGTGTTGAGTTCTTTCTGACTGCTGCAATCGTATTCGGGTTAGCTGCCGGTATGAATACGCCTACCATTTTCGCCTGGACCATAGACCTGAGTCATGAAAAACACAGGGGTAGGGGCATGGCTACCATGTATATTGCGCTGGAAATAGGCATAGGGCTGGGAGCACTACTTAGCGGCTGGATTTACGCTAATGATCCCGGCAGGTTTATTTTTGCCTATGGGTTGGGAGCAATTTTATCCTTATTTGCCTTTGCCTATTTGTTTTTTGTGCCCAGGCACAGACTTGCCACATCGGCATAAAAAAAGCCACCTTTGGGTGGCTTTGAATTATGAATAAGCAATTACTTTCCTTAGAACAGTTTGTATCCAAGAGAAAGCTGAAACAGTCGGTTTCTCATGTCAGTAGGAAAAGTTTCTCCTGCAAAAGTAACACTTTCACCTAATGCGCTTAAATTATTTTCATACTTCAGGTCAATAATAATTTTAGAAATGTCTAAGCCGACACCCACTTGATAGCCAACATTGGCGCTGTTGTAGTCCTGCTCCACCTGGTCAATAGCGGCTCCGGCATCGTTTCTGATATCATCCCCGAGAATAAAACTGAATGTAGGGCCTGCGTTTAGCCTTATCAATGGCCCAATTTTGAAACCTAACATCACAGGCACATCAAGTTTATTATAAGTTAATTCCTGAATAGATTCAGCATTATTTTCCAGGTTATCATCGTCAATAACAATATTACCCTTGGCGGATGTAAAAAGTGCTTCAGGCTGCACATAGAAACCCAGAATAGAGATACGAGCAAAAGCACCAGCGTGGAAACCCACAGCAGCATCGCCTGAGGCAATAGCTTCTGCATCGTCTACACTTATTTTTGAACTGCTGATACCTATTTTAGGTCCCATGGTAAATAACTGTGCGTAGCTGCTGGAAAAAGCAAATATGCTTAATGCTGCAGTGATTAAAAGAATACGTTTCATAGAAAAAAATTTAGTTGAAACTTAATTTGGGTTTCAGTTTACAGGTCAAAAATCATACCCTAATGTGAGATAAAACTTAGGTTTGTCACCTACAATTCCATCTTCTATCGGATATGCCATATCAAACTTTAAGTAATAGCCAAGAAGTACGGTCCTCACTCCTGCGCCATAGCTCATGAGCCAGGGGTTCTTGAAATTGCTGATTTCTGCCCGGAATGGTCCTCCATCTTCAATGACTTCGGTATTTAAACTGTTTTTCTCGCTAAAGGGACTGGTACCGGTCCACGATGAGCCAATATCATAAAAGCCGACAAATTCGAGGTTGCGGAAAAAGTTGGAAGCGATCGGGCCTCTGTGAAAGAACCTGATAATGGGCAACCTTAACTCAGCAGTAAATGTGAGTACATCGGTTCCATTAAACTTATTATAATTAAATCCTCTAAGATCAGTGAACTGAGTAAATACGATATTACTATTGTCCACATTTCTTTCTATTGCCAGGGGGTCATCTTCTTCCTGACTTTCAGTATCAAAGAAAAGCCAGTTGCTCATACCACCCAGAAGATATTTCTGAGCATTGTTACCAAAAAAGTTACCGTAGAAGACCCTCGTAGCAAGTGTAATATCACGATAAAGTTTTTGATAATGCCTTACATCCACTTCAATATTGCTGAATGTTTTGTCAGGATCGTTGAGTCCCTGATAGTGCGTAAAAAATATTTTAGCCCTGGTTCCTTCAAAGTTTTTGAGCCCGGTAACCAGAGTATTATCAAACACAAGTCCCAGATTGATACCACCATAATGAAAAGTACTTTCAATATTGGCACTCACCTGAGAGAGGTCAATAAAATAAGTATTGGTGTAGAATGGATTCAGCTCAAATCTGGTAGTGTTGTTAAAAGGGAGAGAAGCACCAGCCCTGAACATATTTGTTGTATATTTTTGGATATCCCGATCACCGGAATTGAAGAGGTAACCATTTCGCTCATACCTGGCTCTGAAGTCAACCCTGTTTTTAAGGTATTCATATTCTGCATAGATATTTCCACTCTGCAGATCTGTGTATTGTACCAAGCCCCCGTAAAAACGATGATTTTCCAGCATGTCATTCATCTGCACCTGAATGTTAAAACCAAACCTTCTGAGAGGGTCAACCGTCAATGAGGTTACTATATTGTCCGCACTGAATCTCGTTTCATAAGGAAATGGACCATTGATACGTGTTTCTTTTTGCAGCTTGCGATAGCGTGCTAAGAAAGAATTTCCTATACCGGACTCCTCATCACTTTCAAAGCGGAAATTATCAGTAGATATATCACCGTCATCACTACGTTCGGGAGTATCAAATACATAATTGTCAGTATCAATGATGCCTTCCGCTTCTCCCGCATCAAAGGTATAGTCTTCGGTATTGACCATATTACTATCAAGAGGGATGCTATCCTGCATGGGAAGGGTTACAGTACCTATTATGCTGTCACTTAACAATGAATCAGGTACATCTATGATCAGACTATCCAGTTGACTCACACGATCGCTGGGTGCAATTACCGCAGAAGAGTCTGCGACACCTTGCTCTCTGAGTTTTCTTTTGTTGTCTGTAAGTCTTTGAGAAATTGCTCTGGCCTGTATGGCTTCCTGTCTTTGCGTTTTAGGGGTAAAGATATTTTGATTCAGATCAAAGCTTTTATCCATATACACATAATCATCCTCCTCAGACAACATGATGAATGATAAAGCTTCCTCAGAAAAGTTGATATCAAAATCCTGCACACTCAGGGCATAATTAGTCACCTGATTAAAAAGACTATCCGTTAAGTTGTATTTGTAAATATTATAAATACCCCTTTGATCACTTAAGTAGTAAATCGTGTTTTCATCCAAAGGTATGGGATTTATATCTTTGCTGACCGTATTGGTTACCCTGTTTAAGAGTGAATCAGTTTCATCCCCTTCATAAATGAAAATATTGAAATTATCATCTATCTCATTATTAAGTTGTATATCTCTTGCTGATTGATTTACATAATAAAGAGAGTCTTCAGGGCGATTACTACTAAAAACGATCTTATCACTTTCCGGAATGAATCGGGGGTAGATATCATCATAGATATCGTTAGTGATCCTTCTAAAAGTATTACGGTTGGGATTGTACAAATAGAGATCGTTTTGACCATTGAGGTCAGCACTCATAATAGCAAGTCTTCCATTGGAGTTAAAATCCAAGGATTTGACCTGATTAAAGCGATTGAGCGTTATCCTCCTTTTGCTTTTGGCTGCTACATTATACAGCCACATGTAATTTCTACCTTTCTCGTAGCCTACGATTCCTAAAGTTTGAGTATTACTCCAGCTTAACAACGGTACTTCGGTATCATAATCCTGATTGATTACCTTATAACCTGAAGCGTGAACGGTTTTAGTTTTGTTGTTTTTCAGGTTAAGCACTTTTACCTTGTATTTGCCCTTGTAGTTTTCTGAATAGGCGAGGTAGGTGCCATCGGGGCTGAATGCCACATGATTATAGGCCAGGTTCTTACGGTTTTTATTCCTTAATTTCTGTTCAGCTTCAGGATAATCATAGGACTCATTGACCTGGGTAGCCATTTCAGCATAGTAAGACGCCCACTGGCGCATAAATAATTTGTAAGGAATACCAAGTGTGTTGACTATGCTGCTTTCTTCATTACGGATAATACGGGTAAGGTTTAGGATATTTGAAATACTGCTTCTACCGTAGCGTGCGGCTATATAATTCCAAACGGACTGACCGGCAAGCGCCGCGTCTTCCCCGGAAAGCTTTCCAAGTTTGAGGCTATTGTTTTCCCTGAACTGCTCCCGCATAAAATCATCCATTTCTATACTCCAGCCTTCGGCGATGTAGCGTGCAGCACCCTGAATAAACCACTCTGGTAAACTGAGTAGATAAGCACTCTGAAACATGTCAGTGAGGCTACCTCCAAACATCATATCGCTGATGAGCATTTCTGAAATCTGCTTCACCAGCTCATCTTTGAAGGCAATCATGGTACCCGGATAGGCAATCTCCACCTGTGATTTGATAAAATCCGTCTGCCCACCCACATTATATTTGTTGCCACCTACCCCTACATTACTTTGCAGTAAGTCCATGTTGGAGTTATACAGAAAGATTTTGGTCTTGGAATAAGGGGCATAGCCTATGATATCCGTAATGCGTTCAAACTCTTTTTCTATGAACTTCGCAGCGATGAGCGCATTATCCTGCCCTCCATCATAGAAGTAGATATCAAAATTATCAGAGCTATAAAAGCGCCAGTTGAAATTTTTGTATTGCACCCTGTTTTGACCAAACTGAGAAGTATTGATTTGTGCGTGACCACTAAATGTGGTGGCTACCAACAGGAAAATCAGAGGAATATAGGTAAATCTGTTCATTTAGGTCAATACTGAATTATACAGATGGTAAAATCTTTTAATATCTACTTCTTCGTCAAGAGATTCCTCCTTAAGCAGATAAGAGGTAAACTGTTTGGCGTAGTAAGGTGCCAATGATACACCTTTCGTTCCTAAACCGTTAAATATCCCCAATGGTTTATGCTCAGGATGAATTCCTATAAATGGTTTTCTGTCTTGCGTGGCAGGCCGTATGCCTGCTTTCTGGGAGACAACTTCATAACGAAACTTACATAATTTTCGGATTTTTTCCTCCAAATATGTCCGGGCTTTTTCGGTAGTTTCATAACTTATATCATGATGCTCATATGTAGAGCCTACTTTACACTCCCGTCCGACTGGCAATATAAATATTCCTCGGTTATAGACCACTTGCTGTTCTTTTTCAGGCTTGATGTAAAGAATTTCTCCTTTTACAAGCTGGAATGGCAACCATTCAAAATAAAGGTTTGAGGAAGCATCAGGGCCATCGCATAATATCAGTTTGCTGGCTTTTTGTTGCCCAATCTCAATATTACCTTCTCCTGCATTGACTTTTTTCAGCTTCAGTTTACTGAAATCAATTGACGTTTCCTGATATAGCTTATGATTCATGAAAAAAGAACGGCTGGCTTCCAAGTACTTTGGTACATCCAGATAACCTGCGCTTTTCAACAAAATACCACCCCAGGGATCATTCAGCACCCCCGGAAACAGGCTACTCGTTGCTACTTTCTCAACGTAAGGGGCAAATGCTTTATTGTCAGCTTTGGCAAGCCAGTCGTTTTGTTCTTCTATCGTAAAAAAAGGACGGTAAATGGGTTTGGGATGGAAAAACTTTTGCCCGGTCATATTTTCAATTTTTTTATAAAAATATTCCAGGTAGGGAAAAAGCTGATCGGCATTCCAGGTTTTTACCATTTTTCTTCCGGTCACTGGGTTATATAAACCCGCAGCAACCATAGATGAAGACTCTTTTTTGCTTAGATTAAAGATTTTAAACTTTATTCCTTTCTCAAAAAAATGCCATGCTAAAGTAGTCCCGGCTATACCCTGACCCACAAGGAAAAAGTCAAATTTCATGGATTGTATTGGTGCTTAAGTGGAATTATGTGAAATAATATACAAATTTGTAAATAATAAAAATCCTCTCTGAACAGAGCCAGGTATTTTTTTGATGCATAAATAGAATTCTTAAACCTAATTTATGGTAAGGTATATTCCCAATTTTTTAACGATATGTAACCTCTTAAGCGGTTGTATAGGTATTGTACTCATTGCAGAAGGTAATTTGAACGGAGGAGCCTATATGATTTGGCTTGCTGCCATTTTTGACTTTTTTGATGGTTTAAGTGCCCGGGCCTTTAGCGCACATTCCAGCATAGGGGGGGAGTTGGATTCATTATCAGATATGGTGAGTTTTGGCGTGTTACCCTCATTTATTATTTACGCACTCTTAAAGGATATACTTCCCGAAGCTTTTAGCGATCTGGCATTTGTTGCATTTGCTATCGCCGCATTTTCTGCCATTCGTTTGGCTATATTTAATATAGATACCCGTCAGAAAAGCAGTTTTATCGGCTTGCCTACGCCGGCCAGCGCTTTATTGATCAGTGCTCTTCCGCTAAGCAACATACCGCTGGTAGAGCAGCTGATGAATAATTACATCTTCCTGATCCTACTGGTGCTGGTAGATTCATATCTGCTGGTATCCAACATTCAGTTGATGGCTTTTAAGTTTGATGGATTTGGATGGCAAAAAAATAAATTCAAATACAGTTTCATGCTCATTTCCCTGATATTGGTGATTCTTCTGAACACCATTGCCATTCCTTTGGTGATTCTTTTGTACATCATTTTCTCTATTTTAAAAAAATCATGGCGAAGCAGCCCTGGTAAGTCATCCTGATTATTATTTTTGCAGGTATCAATTAATAGCTAATCATTTGAGAATATGAACTTCATTGCAAAAGTCAATATCATGCCTAAAAAAGAAATCCTGGACCCACAGGGCAAAGCGGTACGTCTGGGGCTTGGTAATCTTGGGCTGAGTCAAATACACGATGTAAGAATCGGTAAGCATATCACCATGGAAGTAGATGCTGAAAACGAAAAAGAGGCCTCCGAGAAAGTAGAGCTCGCCTGCCAGAAGCTGCTCGCAAATTTGATTATGGAGAATTATGAATTTGAGCTGGAGAAAGCCTGAGCCTGAAATAATAACGGGCTGATTTTTGCGTAGCATATACATATACCCTGCATAGCTTTGATGCTTCAGCCTTACATATTTCTTTATGGTTTTGTGCTCTTCACAGCATTGTTCACCAGTAATTTTGTAGTGGCACATACTGGAAGTAACCTGAACGGTGTTCACCCAAACGGACATCAGCAGGTAAACACTTCTCATTCGGTATTATCTAGGGGGGAATGGTATAAATTTGCGGTAGCCCATAAGGGGCTGTATAAAATTACTGCTCGTCAACTATCTGAACAGGGAATTGATATCAGTCAGATAGAGCCAGATCAACTGGGAGTATTTGGCTATGGCGGTGGGATGCTTCCCCAGCCTCTTTCGGAGGAAAGATACACTGACTTACCTGAAAACGTGATAAGTGTGGTAGGCGTAGAAGATGGAGCGTTTAATGAGGAAGATTATATTATCTTTTATGCTCAGGGACCAGATCGCTTTCAATTTATTCCTGATGAAGAAGGTAATTATGTCTTTGAGTACAAAAAGAACCTTTATGCTGACTCAGCTTTTTATTTTTTAAGTACTACCGAAGGCAAAGGCAGCAGAATAACCACTCAGCCTGGAATTGCTGAAGAAGTAAATGCTGCTCCCATCACTTTTTTTGACGACTACTGGGTACACGAACAAGATGAATTTCATCTGCTGCAACCCGGCTCAGGCAGAGAATGGTATGGCGAGAGGTTTAGCAACGGACAGAACGAATATTATCCGGTTGACCTGGACCAGATCAGGGGAGGTGAAGAAATGCTGATTCAGATAGACGTGCTGGGGATGTCAACCACACCTTCAAGTTTTGAAATTTTAGTCAATAATCAACCAGTATCCACCCTTGAACTACCAACAATTATTAACGCAACCTATACGGATAAGGGCAAGGAAATTTTTGAAAGCCTGAAAGTGCCTGCAGGCACTTTCACTCAGGATGAGCTGAGCATAGGACTAAAATATGATGGTAGCGGTGGTGATGCACATTTAAATCGTATCCTCCTGAAGCTGGTACGAAATCTGAAATTTGAAAAAGATCAGTTGCATTTCAGAAGTATGGCGAGTGTGCAGCATACATTCAGCCGTTTTCAGCTCAGTAGCACCCATACCAATGCATTGATATGGGAAATAAGTAAGCCTTTGTCGCCGGTAGTTGTGAAAGCCGCCTATGCAGAGGGAGCTTGGTCGTTTGTATCAGAAACTCAAGGTCAACTGAAAGAATTTGTGATTTTTAATCCCGAAGCGCTACCACAAGTCCAAGGGATGACAAAGGTAGAAAATCAGGATCTTGTTCATGGAGAAGTGCCTGAGCTGTTGATTGTCAGTCCACGCTCACTCCTGGCTGAGGCCGAAAGACTGGCTACCTTCCGCCGTCAGCATGATCAGCTGGATGTACAGGTTGCCACCACCGAACAGGTTTACAATCAATTTTCATCCGGCAGGCAAGACATCTCAGCCATTCGTAATTTTGCAAAAGCGCTTTACGACAAAGATGCTGAAAAATTCAAGTGCCTCTTACTTTTTGGCAAATCCTCATACGACTATAAAGACAGGCTGGAAAACAATACGAATCTGGTTCCCACCTACCAATCACGTAATTCTGTGCATCCTATTTACAGTTATCCATCTGATGACTACTATGCTTTTTTGGAAAATGATGAGGGGGCATGGGAGGAAAGTTATCGCGGAGACCACAGCTTGGATATAGGTGTCGGACGCCTGCCGGTCAAAAATATTCAGGAAGCGCAGGCAGTAGTAGACAAGCTGATTAATTACGCCAGTGGTGAAAACACTTTAGGCACCTGGCGCACTCGCCTGGCGTTTCTGGCTGATGATGGTGACAATGACCGCTATCAAAAAGACAGTGAGCTCCTTTCAGGAGCAATATATGAGCGCTATACCGGCTTCAATCCTCAAAAAATTTACCTGGATGCTTATCCCCAGGAAAGGTATCCTAATCAGGAACTAGCGCCTGAAGTAAACCAGGCAGTTGAAGATGCCATCAAAAATGGAGTGCTTATTTTTAATTATGTAGGGCATGGAAGTGAGCTCAGGTTGGCTGAAGAAAATGTACTCAATGTGGGAATGATCTCCGATTGGGATAACCAAGATAAGCTACCGTTTTTTGTTACGGCTACCTGTGAATTTGGTCGCCACGATGATCCAAAACGAGTTTCCGGAGCTGAGGAACTGCTGCTTAACCCCAAAGGAGGTGCCATAGGTTTGGTCACTACTGCCCGTCCGGTTTTCTCCAATACCAACTATCTTCTAAATCAGGCATTTTATCAGCATGTATTTGAACAGCAAGAGGGGCAATTCTTAAGGTTAGGGGAGATATTTATGAAAACCAAAAACGATGCGCTCAATGGGAGAGATAACCGTAATTTCTCTTTACTGGCCGATCCCTCTATGCGCTTGGCGTATCCTTCTTATCAAATTGAGATAGACAGTGCGGTTTCTATCGCTGAAGAAAAAAAAATAGATACACTGAAAGCGCTTACGGAAGTCCGTTTGAGCGGCCGGATTATTAATCAGCAAGGCGGGGATTTAATGGAAACTTTTAATGGAGAATTAACGCTAGCCTTGCACGATAAGCCTTTTACTGTCAGCACCAAGGGAAACGAAGGTACTGTCATGCAATTTATAGAAACCAACAACGTTATCCACAGAGGTCGCGCCAGCATAAAGAACGGGCGTTTTACAATTGATTTTGTAATACCTAAAAACATCATATACCGCACAGAATTGGGGAGAGTGAATTTGTATGCCAAGCCAGATAAAAATACTGCTTCAGACGCTTTTGGAGGAGTAGATGAATTCTATGTAGGCAGTAGTAATGATCATATCACCTTAGACAGGACAGGCCCGCAAATATCACTATATCTTGATGATAGCAGTTTTGTGAGTGGAGATGTCAGCGGCAATACGCCTCTCTTACTGGCACGATTATGGGACGAGCAAGGAATTAATTTAAGCAGGCAAGAGGCTGGTCAGGAAATAAAGGCTACTATTTATAGAGAGGATGGAACTTTTAGAAATGAGCTTGTCTTAAATGAGTTTTATGAGTCTGATTTAGATGCCTACGCCTCAGGAACAGTTCGCTACCCATTAGGATATTTGGAAGAAGGAAAATATATATTAACATTGCAGGCGTGGGACACACATAATAATAGCAGTAGAACGGATGTTGTGTTTTATGTCTCCAATTCTGAGAAACTTATAGTGAGTAGCTTTTACAATTATCCCAACCCTTTTAGTCACTCAACATTATTTGTGTTAGATCACAACCGGGCAGGGGATGACCTGACGGTTAAGATGCAGATTTTTGACAGTAATGGGAAGCATGTTACCGAATTTGAAAAGCTATTTGAAAATAGTACGAGCAGGCTTGACCTAATGAACTGGAGCATGGATGAGCAAACTATGCAAGCGCTTACCCCTGGTATTTATCTTGTGAAGGTGTCTATAAAAGCGCTAAGTGACCAGCAGGAAGCAGAGGAAAATCTAAAAATAATTCTTACAAATTAGTTATATTTAACTCGAGTAATACGAACTATTCATGTTAAAGGTATTTAAAACCACTTTACTTACGAGTATCAGTTTGCTGGCCTGTTTACAGGCATTCTCCCAAGCCACAGCTATACTTGGCCAAAATGGAGAAAGAGTAATCACTACCGCGGTACCCTTCCTTTCTATTACCCCGGACGCCCGTTCAGGGGCTATGGGAGATGTTGGGGTGGCGATTTCACCTGATGCCAATGCTACTTACTGGAATGCTTCCAAACTAGCATTTATGGAAAATGAACTGGGAATAGCTGGATCTTACACGCCCTGGCTGGCAAAAGTAGTAAGTGATATGTCTATTTCTTATCTTTCCGGTTACAAAAAAATCAATGAAGAGCAGGCGCTGGCCCTATCTATGCGCTATTTTGATCTGGGAGATATTCAGCTTACTGATAATCAGGGCAACCTGCTTCAACTGGTAAGTCCGCGGGAATTTTCTCTCGCCGGTACATTTGCCATGAAGCTTAGCGAAAATTTAAGTGCTGGTTTAACCGGTAGGTTTATCCATTCCAATCTGTTTGCCGGAACCACTTCAGGTAGCGGTGCGGGCAATGGCAAGCCCGGTATCAGTGCAGCGGCTGATATCAGTATGTTTTATAATAAGGAAGCCGTTGTAGGCGGTAAAAAGAATAACATCGCTTTTGGCGCGGTGATTTCTAACATAGGACCTAAAATAACTTATCTAAACGAAGATAATGCCGATTTCCTTCCTACTAATCTACGTTTGGGTACAGCCTTTACTACCCATCTTGATCCTTATAACAAACTGACTTTCGCATTTGATGTTAATAAGCTAATGGTACCCACCCCTGATCCCTCTGACTCTACATTGAGTTATAGAGACAAGGGATTATTGGCTGGTATGTTTGGTTCTTTTGCTGATGCGCCAGACGGCTTTAGTGAAGAAATTAAGGAGCTTATGCTTTCGGTAGGGGTAGAGTACTGGTATAATGACCTCTTCGCGGTAAGAACCGGTTATTACTATGAAAACGAGGACAAAGGAGATCGTCGCTATTTTACCGCGGGACTTGGTTTACGCTACCAGGTATTTGGTGTGGATTTCGCTTACCTGATGCCCCAGGGAACCCAACCCGGGCGTACCCATCCATTGCAGGAAACATTAAGGGTTACTTTACAATTTAACTTAGATAAAGGAATACAAGAATCAGTTACAGAAGAAGGACAATAAGAAAGTAGTATGGCAGGACATAGTAAATGGGCTAACATCAAGCGTAGAAAAGGTGCACAGGATGCTAAACGGGCTAAAGTCTTTACCAAACTTATCAAAGAAATTACTGTAGCATCCAAAGAAGCAGGGCCAGACCCTGATGCCAACCCCAGGCTTAGGCTAGCCATTCAGAACGCAAAGGGGGCAAATATGCCCAAAGACACCATTGAGAGAGCCATCACTAAAGGCTCCGGTGCTGATGCTGAAGATTATTCAGATGTGACTTATGAAGGCTACGCACCTCATGGAGTAGCTGTATTTGTAGAATGCACCACTGATAACCTTAACCGTACCGTATCCAGTGTTCGTTCTATATTTACCAAGCACGGAGGTAGCTTAAGTAAAAACGGCTCAGTAGAATTCATGTTTGACCGCAAAGGTATGTTCAGCTTTCGTCGCCCTGAAAATATTGAAGATGAAGACAGCTTTATGCTTGAATTAATTGATGGAGGAGCAGAGGAAGTGGAATTTGACAATGAAAATGGCTATGTGCAGGTCAGCACCGCCATGGAAGACTTCGGTAGCCTGCAAAACAAGCTGGAAGAGCTGAATATAGAAACTGAAAGCGCCGAATTACAGCGTATCCCTACCACCACAGTTAACTTAGGTGATGATGATTTTCTGAGCGTAATGAAATTGATTGAAGCTTTGGAGGATGACGATGATGTAGCCAAGGTCTATCATAATCTTGAAGCCACTGAAGAGCAAATGGAAATGGTCTGATGTGATAAATTTGAAAGATTTAAGTTAAGGCATCGGCATGCAAATTTCTATTTGCAACGATTTTTATTGCATTGATGGTCTAAGAAGCCCAATGCTAGCGCCGTTTACAAGGCGTATTTAGTGTGCTGCTTATTCTGGTCTTACTGTTCAACATGATCATCTCCCCAAAAAACGGCCTGTCACTTATTTTTCGTGTGCTTAGTTCGGCTTTTTGGGTTCTACCATAATGACTTCTTCCTGATCCACAATTACCTGCCCGGCAAGCATACCTTTAGATTTTCGTACATACTTTCGGGGGGTCACTATCACCGGGCAAAGACTGTCTGATTTCCTTTTAGAGTAATAAGCGGCTAGTTCTGCTGCTTTTTCTATTACTGATTTTGGGTAGGGTTTTCCTGCCTGCTGCTTGATCAGTACATGAGAGCCGGGCACATCCTTGGCATGCAACCATAAATCGTCTTTAAAACTAAACTCCCTAAGCAAAGTATCATTACTTTTGGCGTGTTTGCCTACCCAAACCTGAAAATTTTCAATCACAAAGCTCTTATAAGGCAATGCTTCTTCCTGTGCCTTTTGTTCCTGTAATAGTTGATGGTGTTTCGCATATTGCCTGATGGACTTAACTTCATCAAGTGCTTCCAGATTTTCTACATGCTCATAAAGTTTGAGCAAAACTGCTTCCTTTTGCTCAATATTTTTGCTAAGATTCTCCAGTTCAATTTTTTGGTTTTTAGCTTTGCGATAAAGAATCTCCGCGTTTTTCTGGGGGCTGATATTTTTCTTCAGTTTGATTTCTATCGGTTGGTTCGTATAAAAATTATTGAAAACTACCTTTCTGCTATTGGGTGGGATCTGATGCATATTCGCCATGATAATATCAGCAATCTGGCCGTGTTGGGTCCCATGCTCCAGTTCCTCTAATTTTTCATAATTTTTCTGAATGTAATTTTCTGTTTGGGTAATCTGTCTGGTAAGTTTTTTTAGCAGCCCACCCTTTTCATGCATGAGGTGCATGTCTCTGATATATTTGAGGAAGAAGTGATTAATTGCCTCAATGGGGTGTTGAAAGCGCTGGTCAATGTCTCCGGTTTCTAAAAGAGAGAGGTGTAAGTTGCCCCTGATCATTGTGGTATAGAAAGCTTTTGGCTTTTGCAGTTCCAGCACCATTGCCTCAAAAAGATGCCACTTTTCTTCCATTGATCGTTCGGCATATGCGCGCTCTTCTAAATAGTAAGCCGGGACAGGTCCCAATGTAGGATAGAGCTTATTGGGATTAGCCTGTTTAGCTTTAAAAGCATCAAATGAGTGGTCAATCTGTAGAGGAAGTTGAGTAACATCCAGCTTTTCATCCTTGCCCAGTTGGTGTTTGAAAATGTCAAGTACTTCATTTTCTTTCAGCAATAATATGTTAGCACGATTTCCATGCATTTTGAATAATAGCTGATAAGATGCAGCGCCTGTTTCAGGCTGCAAAATGATGGCAAAGCTTCTGTCATTGGGTGTCTGCCTGATCTCAATTACCTTTTGATCAAGCACTGTAGAGAAAAGGTCTACACTATTTTTTTTACTACGGTGAAAGTCATCCGGAAAATGAAGACAGGAAAACTGGCTTTCCAAAAGGGCTTTAATATAAAAATCTTCGTGTGGGGGTTCAGGATTAGCAAAGCCTATAATGAGCTCGTCTTTGTTTTGACTAAAGCATGTCGCTAACATCCAGCCCTTAATCTTATCTTCAAGCGCTTGACTTAGTTGTCTGAAAAAAAAATAATTATTATGCACCTGTGCTGAGTCTGATTTTTAGATAATTTTTTATTTCCTGTAATGCATCTTCTTCTCTTCCGCTCAACTGAAACCACTTCACTTCAGCATCTTTCCTGAACCAGGTAAGCTGACGTTTGGCAAACCTCCTAGTATTTCTTTTGATAAGCCGTATGGCTTCTTCCTGCCCATAGTCTCCTCTTAAGAATGGAAAAACTTCCTGATAACCAACGGTTTGCAGAGCATTGTGTTCTTGAAAGTCAACCAAAGAGTCTACTTCTGCGAACAAACCTTCATTAACCATCTGGTCTACCCTTTGATTGATTCTTTCATACAACTCTTTGCGGTCACGATTAAGTCCAATTTTAACGATCTCAAACGGGCGGTTTACCCTAGATAATTGTTGTTTTCTGTAAGAGGAGTAGGGCTTTCCACAGGCATGGTACACTTCTAATGCGCGTAACACTCTGCGATGGTTATATAGATCTACCTCGCTATAATATTCAGGATCTACTTCCAGCAGTTCGCTCAATAAATTTTCTAGTCCTTTCTCTTCCAACCTCTGCTGCAAATTATTTCTGATTTTCTCAGGAATATCAGGCATAGGGTCAATGCCTTCACAGAGGGTCTTTACAAATAAACCTGAGCCCCCGGTAGCGATAGCACACTTTTTATGCTGGAAAATAGTAGATAAACAATTTAACGCATCCTCCTCAAATTTTTTTACATCATATGGATCTTTTACCGACAAAAAATCAACCAAATGATGTGTTACCTTATTAAGTTCTTCAGGGCTAGGTTTTGCGGTACCAATGTTCATTTCCTTATAAAATTGTCTGGAATCGGTGGAAACTATAGAAGTGCTCAGCCACATACCCAGTTCAATAGCTATGCTGGTTTTACCAACAGCGGTAGGACCTAGTAAAATAATAAGGGTTGGAGTATTTTTTGCAATCATTTTAACAATTGAAATAAGTCTTTGATAAATGATACGTTAATAAATAAATTGGGCACTTATTTTTAAGTATGATTGACAATTCTAATCAAGAGGAGCGAGAGCACGAAAAAGTATTCAGATTTTTACTTGAATATGGTCACCTCCCGCTTGGCCTTATCAAAGTAAAGTACAATCAAAATTACTGTGAAATTGTTGGTGAGCAAATCAATAATCCGTGTAAAGAATTTTTGGCGCTTCATACTAAGAATAATGAAAACCTTTATGACTTATTAGATGCCTCCTCTCAGGAAAAGCTCCTGCAAAAGAGCAAAAAACTCATCAATCAGCCCATCAACGAACTTTTATTAAGCCTTGAATTCAACTTAAAAAACGCTGAAAAAAAGACCAATGCAAGGCTTGTTCTGTTAGATAGCACTAATCAGAGCTCCGAATCAGTACATGTCCTGGGGCTTATTATACAGGTTCCGGAAAACAGCAGAGCCTTACAAAAATCTACTGTTTCTTTTGAGCAATTTCAGAATTCACTAAAGGATGCCAATTTGCTGGCTGTATCAGTAGACTCCAAGGGTAAGATCATTTATGCAAATGCGGCGATGCAGGAAACGCTGGAAGAGCGTGGAAAGTCAATCATAGGTAATAACCTCTTTGATGAGTTTGTGCCTTTAAGAGGTGAAAAGTTAAATATGCCCTCTTTTCTCAATTTGGCAGCTCAAAATGATATACATGTCAACCTTAAACGTAGTGTCCAAACAAAAAGTGGTAAGCTGGTCAAGCTCAACCTTAGCAGTATCATCTATCACGAAAACGATGGTGAATTTTCGGGTTTAAGCATACTTGCTGAAAACATTTCTGAGCAGAAAGAAGTAAAGCGCAAGCTTAACGAAAAGAATAAGCAACTTGCCGAGCTTTTCAATACTGCTTTTGACCTTATCCTGATCTTTAATGAGTCGGGTGAATTACAGTTTGTCAACAAAGCCTGGCGAAATAAAATGGGATATACAGATCAGGAAATAGAAAAACTTAATTTCAAATCCCTCATTCATCCCCATTATCAGCAAAATACCCTGGACCATCTGGATCGTTTAAAAACAGAAGGAACCGGGGGTAATTTCAATACGATTTTTGTTAACAAGGCAGGAAAAAATGTATATGTCTCAGGTAGTTTGACTGTCAAAAGGAGTGGGACTGAAGTTGAGTATAGAGGCATTTTTTATGATATTAGTGATCAGGTAAGGGCAGAAAGGGCTCAAAATTTATACAATAGTATAGCTAACCTGACGATTCACAGTCCTGATCTTGATACACTGTATTTTAACATACATCGGGAATTAAAAAGAGTAATCCAGGCCGACAATTTTTACATTGCTTTAATTGGAGAAGAACAAGAGGTAAGGTTTCCTTATTTTATTTCAGGACCAAAGCAAAATACAGGGCAGGATACAAGAAATCTGACGCAAGCTGAGCTGGTAAGGTACGTAATCCATAAAAACGAGCCAGTCATTCTTTATGAAAAGGATCTGGAGCAATTGGCAGAAAAAAATATAATTAAGCCATTACCTGTATTTCCTAAAATTTGGCTTGGCGTACCCCTGAAAATAAAAAAAAGAACCATCGGACTGATCTCGCTGCAACATTATAAGTCCGGAGAAGGCCTCACTACCCGTGATTTAGACCTTCTGGATTTCGTTTCAGGTCAGGTAGCCCTGGCGGTAGAAAGAAAACTCAATGAAGAAAAGTTAAATGAACAAACAAGTCGCTTAAATGCGATTTTCCAGAGTAGCAGTCACCTTATCTGGTCGGTTGATAGGTCACTCCGCTTCACTACTTTCAATAAAAATTTTGAAAATTTTGCTCTTGAGCGTTATGGTGTGTCCCCTGTTTTGGGTGAAGTGTTCAATAAAAGCAGCAAAAAGGCTACCGGCCAGTATCTGGATATTTGGCAAATGCGCTATGAAATGGCTTTGGATGGTAACCCTTCCGAATATGAGTTGCATTTGGAGAGTAAAAAAATTAAGCATAAATGGTTTCATATTTTTATCAACCCTATCTACCGCGAAGATGGAACCATCAGAGAAGTTTCCGGCATGGCGCATGATGTTTCTTTGAAGAAAGAGTCAGAACTCAGAATGATAGAGAGTGAAGAGAAGTTCAGAAACATATTTGAATCCTTTCAGGATATCTACTTCAGATGCCATCTGGACGGTACTATTTCACTGATAAGTCCCTCAGTGCATGAACTGACAGATTACCAAACCTATGACGTAGTAGGTAAAAATATTACCAATTATTACCTCTACGATAGCCGAACAAAAAATCTTATCCGGCAACTGGTAAAATATAGGTCGGTCCGAAACTTTGAGGCTTCAATCATAAAGGCAGATGGCGAGCTGTTACAATGTATCTGTAATGTTCGCTTGATTTATAATTATTCCCGAAAGCCAGTTGAAATTGAAGGTGTTGCACGAGACATCACACAACTAAAAAAAGCCAGCCAGGAGTTACAAAGAGCCAAAGAAGTAGCAGAGCGTTCGCTCAAAGTTAAAGAAAGTTTTCTGGCAAATATGAGTCATGAAATCAGGACGCCCATGAACGGTATCATTAGTATGATTGATCTGCTGGCGGATACTACCCTGGATGA
This sequence comes from Catalinimonas alkaloidigena, assembly GCF_029504655.1. NCBI lineage: Bacteria > Pseudomonadati > Bacteroidota > Cytophagia > Cytophagales > Catalimonadaceae > Catalinimonas > Catalinimonas alkaloidigena. The sequence continues at coordinate 3,524,735 of NZ_JAQFIL010000001.1, read as the reverse complement.
TGAGCAGGAAGATTTTGTGCAAACGATCAAAAAGTCATCAGAGGTACTCCTCAATATATTAAACGACATTCTTGACCTGTCAAAAATTGAGGCAGGGAAAATGAAATTACATAAGAGTACCGTACCCCTTAAATCAGTACCCGGTAAAGCATACGCACTTTTTTCTCAGCAGGCACGAGCCAAAGGGATTTCTTTTGACTATCAGGTAGCAGATGGCTTACCCGAATATGTAAGAATAGATGAAACCAGAGTCTTGCAAATTATCTCTAATCTAACTTCTAATGCGATCAAGTTTACAGATCAAAATGGCAGGGTGAGCATACAGGTTTCCAGGGAAGAAGTTGAAAGTGAACAACTCAAACCAGGGCAATTGATATTGAAAGTTTCTGTAACTGATACGGGGATCGGAATATCTGAAAGTGCTCAGAAAGAGCTTTTTCAGAATTTTAACCAGGTGGATAGTTCGGTTACAAAAAAATATAAAGGTACTGGTTTGGGACTTTCTATTTCAAAACAACTGGCTGCGTTAATGAATGGGAGTATAGGCTTGCACTCAAAACCAGGCTTTGGTAGCACATTTTGGTTTACATTCAAGGCCAGTGAAGCTGACATACCTGAGCAGGATGAACCTGATAGGGAAGGGGCAGAAGACTACCTCCAAAAATTAAAACCTCATATATTACTGGTTGATGATAACCTGGTCAACCGAAAAGTTTCCAGTAAAATACTGGAAAAATCGCACTGTTTGGTCACGGTTGCTGACAGCGGAAAAAAAGCAATTGAGCTGGTAAAAAAGCATGATTTTGATGTTATTCTGATGGACATACAGATGCCGGAAATGGATGGTATCGTTGCAACTCAGAACATACGCTCTCTGGGAATAAAACATCTTCCTCCTATTATAGCTATGACCGCCTATTCTATGCAGGGAGATAAAGAAAGGTTCATCAAAGCAGGGCTTGATGATTATGTGTCTAAGCCTATACGTCCCAGGGTATTGGTCAAAAAACTGGTGGAAGTATTGAGCAGCCAGGAAGTGGAATCCTCAGCTCAGAATAATAGAGCACCATTGGATTCGGAATATAAAATTGTAAATTTTGAGGTCTTAAAGGACCTTGAAAAATATGGAGGCAAAGAGATAATCGTTGAAACTTTGAGTGATTTTGAAGAGGAATCAAAAACACTGATTAATTCTTGCATTGAATCACTCAAAAAAGAAGATTATGATGATATTTTAAGTAAATTGCACACATTGAAAGGTAATTCCAGTACACTGGGAATAGACCGACTAGCCAAGCTGATAACCCGAATTGAAGCTGAGCTTAAGCAAGGTAAGAGGAAGGGGCTTAGTGAAGACATGGATAACCTTCAATCATATTTTTCTGAATTTCAACTTGAGTTCAAAAGCTTTTCAAAATCATTTAAAGATGGCCAATACTAAGAAAGTGTTAGTAGCTGAAGACAGTTCAGTGATTCAAAATCTGACCAAAAAAGTTCTCCAGTTTCAGAACTATGAGATAGACTCTGTTAAAAATGGGGAAGAAGTACTTAAAGCTATTGAAGCTGAAGACTATGACATTATTCTGATGGACATAGGTATGCCCAAAATGGATGGCATGGAATGTACTAAGCAGATCAGAGCCCTGGAAGATTCTAATAAATCAAACATTCCCATTGTTGCTATCACAGGAAATGCGAAGAACTACTCTGAAGAAGAATTCACCAACGTAGGCATCAACGAATATTTACAGAAACCTTTAAACTTTGATCATCTGGTAGAGGTAGTGAAAAAATATACGAGCTAATGGCAGCAGGTGAAGTTAAGTACACTAAGCATTTTTTAAATAAACTTGAAGATCTATTTGCCGAATCAGACTACATCCTAAGGTACGAAAAAGGTAACTTCAAGTCGGGATACTGTATTCTTAACGAAAACAAAGTAGCGATCATCAATAAATACTATCCGATGGAAGGCAAGATCAATTGCCTGATGGATATTATCAAGCTGGTGGACCTGGATATTGAATCCCTTAGTGATAAAAACAAAAAATTTTTACTGGAAATACTGGAAACTTCCTCTGAGATTTGAGAGTAACTTTTTTAGGCACAGGAACATCACAGGGTGTGCCTGTCATCAATTGTCAGTGCAAAGTATGTAGTTCATTAGATTATCGGGACAAACGTTTGAGGTCATCTGTTCACATAGAAGTAGATGACAAAAGCTTTATTATTGACTCCGGTCCTGATTTTAGACAACAGGTACTTAGCAATCAGATCACAAAACTGGATGCATTAATATTTACCCATCAGCATAAAGATCATATTGCCGGAATGGATGATGTGCGAGGTTTTAATTTCACCCAGCAGAAAGACATGCCGGTATATGCTTCTAGTCAGGTAATCAGGCAGTTAAAACAGGAGTTTGCTTATGTCTTTGTCAATGACAAATATCCGGGCGTTCCTAGAGTAGTGGTCAATGAAATCCAGAATCAGCCCTTTATTGCAGAAGGAGTTACTTTCACACCCATAGAGGTTCTTCATTACAAGCTTCCTGTGTTTGGCTACCGTATTGGAAATTTTACCTATATAACTGATGCAAAGACCATTGCCGAAGAAGAAAAAGAAAAATTGTTCGGCACTGAGGTTTTGGTGCTAAATGCATTACAACACAAGCAGCATATATCACACTTTACCCTTGAAGAGTCTCTGGCTTTAATTGAAGAAATCAATCCTAGGCGGGCTTTTCTCACGCACATCAGTCACAATTTAGGCATGCACCAAGAGGTAAGCCGTATGTTGCCTTTAGGTGTTCAGTTGGCTTATGATAGCCTGAGCATAGAAATTTAAATTTTTTTTAGGCTCTATTTCTCCTTACTTTCCCTGGGCAATTTAGCTGAGATTCAAGTGTATAGGGGGTGCGAACTAAGTCAAAGCCTTAACTGTTTCCACAGCGAGTATACTTGCATTAAGCATAAGAAATCTTCAATTTAGAGCGTTCAAGGCAAATTTTACGTATTATAAGTTTTTTCTAAAATATATGGCAAACAACAATCACAGTAACTACGATGAGGATAGTATACGTTCACTGGACTGGCGTGAGCATATCCGCCTGAGGCCGGGAATGTATATTGGTAAACTAGGTGACGGGTCTTCATTTGATGATGGTATATACGTGCTGGTGAAAGAAGTCATAGACAACTGTATTGACGAGCATGTAATGGGTTATGGAAAAGTCATTGACATCAAAGTTACTGACAAGCGGGTGGAGATCCGTGACTACGGTCGTGGAATACCATTGGGCAAAGTAGTTGATTGTGTATCAAAAATTAATACCGGGGGAAAATATGACTCCAAAGCCTTCCAAAAATCAGTAGGTTTGAATGGGGTAGGAACCAAGGCTGTTAATGCCCTTTCCAATCATTTTAAGGTGCAATCCTTCCGTGAAGGAAAAACTAAAGTGGCAGAATTTGAGCGTGGTGTTATCACTAATGATGCTAAGATCACCAAATCCACGGATAAAAACGGTACACTCATCATATTTGAACCTGATGATGACGTTTTTAAAAATTTTCATTTTCGTCCTCAGTTTCTTGAAAACCAGCTTTGGAACTACGCTTACCTGAATTCAGGACTGACCATTATTTTTAATGGAAAAAAATATCACTCAGAAAACGGGCTGTTAGACCTCCTTTCCAATAAAACTTCTGAAGATAATCTTCGCTACCCTATCATCCATCTGAAAGGAGAGGATATAGAAGTGGCAATGTCACATACAAACCAGTATGGCGAGGAATATTATTCTTTTGTTAATGGACAATACACCACACAGGGAGGTACGCATCTGGCGGCATTCCGTGAAGCAGTAGTAAGGGCAGTACGTGAGTTTTACAACAAAAACTTTGAAGCGGCAGATATCCGGGCTTCTATTGTGGCGGCAATTTCCGTAAGAGTGCAGGAGCCTGTATTTGAGTCACAAACCAAGACGAAACTAGGTTCACAAAACGTGGGGCCTGAGGGGCCCACCATGCGTACGTTTATCAATGACTTTATCAAAAATCAGCTTGATAACTATCTGCACCGACACCAAGAAACAGCCAATGCCCTCTTAAAGAGAATTCAGCAATCTGAACGTGAACGGAAAGAAATTGCTGGTATCAAAAAGCTAGCTAATGAAAGAGCTAAGAAAGCTAATTTACACAACAAGAAACTGAGGGACTGCCGTATCCACTACGACGATAAAAAGGGAGAAAAAGTTGATGATACTATGATATTCATCACCGAGGGAGATTCAGCTAGTGGATCCATTACCAAGTCTAGAGATGTGCAGACACAGGCAGTATTTAGCTTAAGAGGTAAACCTTTGAATTGTTTTTCTCTGACCAAAAAGGTCGTCTATGAAAATGAAGAATTCAACCTGCTTCAACATGCTTTAAATATAGAAGATGGGCTGGATGGTTTGCGTTATCGCAAAATTATCATCGCAACTGATGCGGATGTTGATGGCATGCATATACGATTGCTCATGCTGACTTTCTTTTTGCAGTTCTTTCCGGATCTGGTGCGCAATGGCCATGTTTTTATTCTGGATACTCCTTTGTTTAGGGTAAGAAATAAAAAGCAAACGATCTATTGTTATTCTGAAGAAGAAAAAAGACGGGCAGTAAATAAACTCGGTGGTAAACCTGAAATTACCCGTTTTAAGGGCTTAGGTGAGATTTCACCGGATGAATTTGGTGCTTTTATTGGTGAAGATATTAAGTTACAGCCTATTATTATAGATGATAAGGTAAGCATTAAAAAACTATTAACTTTCTACATGGGTAAAAATACGCCTGACCGTCAGACTTTCATTATTGATAGGCTTAGGGTAGAAAAAGACCTGGTAGAAGCAGCCGTTTAATACAACAACTTTATGCGATTTCTTGGCAAATTATCTAACAGAGAGAGAATTATCATTTCTTTTTTGGTAGTACTTGTGTTGCTCAATATTCTAACAATTGTGACATCACGTAATTTGACAGATTTTTCGCAAGATTTTAAGTCCATGTTAGAAGACAGGCTGGTTCCTTCATTTGATCTGGCTAAAATACAGGAGCAGTTCTACAGGAACCGTCTCAACCTGGAAGAATTGGTGTATATGGAAGAGAATGAGGAGATAAAAAAAGTGATCAGTAAAATCAGGGTTAATAATGATATTATTGATCAGATTGAGGCAAAGTATGCCAAAACTAACCTGACAGTGGATGAAGCTAATAGGTTAAATGAGTTTAATACTCATGTTAAGAATTACCGAAGGATAGAAAATGAAATCATCAGAAATATAGAAAATAAACAATTTGAAGCAGCCAATACGGTTTATCTGCGTGAAAGCATTCCCGCATTTGAAAAGCTTTTGGATACCACGCATAAGTTAGAAGATATTCAGATAACCGTAGGGCATAAACTTTATAAAAATGCCCAAAAGAAAGTGAGAAGCATACAGGTTCTTGCCTATCTAAGTTTAGGTATAGCAATAATGATTACGGTAAATATGCTGAAAGTACTTCAAATCAAAGTTAAATAACGTTATAAGGAGCACGCAATAAGATTGAAATGAGCGAAAAGGACAAAGAACTACAATCAGGTGAAAAAATAGATGGAATGTATGAGAACTGGTTTCTTGACTATGCCTCATATGTGATTCTGGAAAGAGCAGTTCCTGCCATAGAAGATGGTCTTAAGCCCGTACAAAGACGTATTCTTCATGCCATGAAGGAAATGGATGACGGCAGATTTAATAAAGTAGCTAATATCATAGGGCAAACCATGCAATACCACCCTCACGGAGATGCCTCCATCGGTGATGCTATGGTAGGTATGGGCCAGAAGGATTTATTGATAGAAACTCAGGGCAACTGGGGTGATTTGCGTACCGGGGATAATGCGGCAGCACCCCGTTATATAGAGGCCCGTCTGTCAAAATTTGCGTTGGATATAGTTTTTAATCCTCAAACGACTGAGTGGCAACTTTCCTATGATGGCCGTAAGAAAGAACCTGTTACTTTTCCGGTCAAGTTTCCACTCTTATTGGCCCAGGGAGTAGAAGGTATTGCCGTAGGACTGTCTACGCGAGTGCTACCGCACAATTTCTGTGAGTTGTTACAAGCTTCTATTGATTTTTTAAGGAATAAAACGATCAATCTTCTTCCTGACTTTCCTACCGGAGGGATGGCAGATTTTTCAGATTATAATGAAGGTAAAAGAGGAGGAAAAGTAAGGGTAAGGGCTACAATAGAAGAATATGACAAGAAAACACTTGTAATCAAGGATATACCATTTGGAACCACTACCAATAGCCTGATAGATTCCATTCTAAAAGCCAATGACAAAGGTAAAATCAAGGTCAAAAAGGTAGTAGACAATACTGCTAAGGATATAGAAATTCTTGTATCTCTGGCTCCCGGTCAGTCTCCCGATATTACCAAAGATGCACTCTACGCTTTTACTGACTGTGAGGTGTCTATTTCCCCTAATACCTGTGTGATTCTGGAAGATAAACCCCGCTTTCTGGGAGTAAATGAGTTGCTTAAGGTAAATACCGAACAGACAGTTAATCTGCTGAAGCATGAGCTTGAAATTAAGTATCAGGAACTCATGGAGAAAATCCTGTTTTCCTCGCTGGAAAAGATCTTCATAGAAAACCGTATATATCGTGATATAGAAGAAGCGGAAACCTGGGAAGATGTCCTGAAAAGAATAGACAATGGTTTAGACCCATTTAAAAAAGACTTTTACAGAGAGATTACCCAGGATGATCTGGTAAGGCTTACCGAGATCAAAATTAAGCGAATCTCTAAGTTCGATAGCTTTAAGGCTGATGAGCTGATGAAAAAAATGCAGGATGAGCTCGAGCAGACCAAATATGATCTGGAGCATATCCGAGATTTTGCAATCAAATATTTTAAAGGTCTGCTGGATAAATACGGTAAAGGAAGGGAACGTAAAACCTTAATCAAAAATTTTGATACGATTTCTGCCAATGTAGTGGCGCTTACGAATGAAAAACTTTTTGTAAACCGTAAAGATGGCTTCATTGGATATGGCTTGAAGAAAGATGAGTTTGTTACCGAATGCTCTGATATTGACGATATCATTGTTTTTAGAGCTGATGGAAAGTGCATGGTCACCAAGATTAATGATAAAGTATTTGTAGGGAAAGACATTATTCATGTTGATGTATTCAGGAAAAATGATGAGCGTAAAGTATACAACATGATCTATGTAGATGGAAAGACCGGCCGCTCCATGGTGAAACGTTTTCAGGTATTGGCTGTTACACGCGACAAGGAATATGACCTTACCAAAGGTAATGCAGGCTCAAAAGTACATTACTTCTCAGCTAACCCTAATGCTGAGGCAGAAGTTATCAAAGTCTATCTGTCAGGAAGATCACGAGCTAAGATCAAAGAGTTTGATTTTGATTTCGCTACACTAGACATCAAGGGTAGGGGAGCTCAGGGTAATATACTGACAAAGTATCCTATCCGTAAGGTGGTTAAAATAGCTGAAGGTGAGTCTACCATGGGTGGTTTGGATATTTGGTACGATGATTTTGTAGGCACGCTAAATACGGATGAAAGAGGAAAGTATTTAGGTAATTTTGAGGGAGAAGATCAGGTATTGGCAGTTTATAAAGACGGTTGTTATGAAATAAAATCATATGAACTCACCAATAAGTTTGATCCGGATAACATCATTTTAATCGAGAAATTTGATTCGCAAAACACGTTAACTGCTGTTTATTATGATGGCTTGTCTAAAAATCATCTGGTAAAGAGGTTTCAGATAGAGACATCTTCAGCAGACCGTAAATTTTGTTTCATTACCGATGCACGCAGTTCAAGATTATTGTTAGCTACCACTCTAAAGCAGCCGCAGGTAGAACTTATTTACAAAAAAGATGGCCAGAAACAGCATGAGAAGCAAATAATTGATCTGGATATAATCGTAGATATTAAAGGGTGGAAAGCTTTGGGCAATCAACTAACGCCTCACAAAGTCAAAACCCTTACCCTTATAGATGATGCTCTCTCCAATGGTCAGGAGCAAAAGAATACAGGAAAAAATAAAAAAACTGAAAATGGAGATATATCTGCAGGTGAGGAAGTAGTATGGGAAATCAACAAGAATAATGATGATAAAAAAAAAGCTAAACCTTCAAAAGACCAGTTAGGCCTTTTTAATAAGTAACACGTTCTTTTCTCAAACAGCCTGATCTATTTGTGCATTAAAGTATAGTAAGTCAGGCTTTTCTTTGTCCTTAAACGCAAAAGAAGGATTTAATAATACTTAAGTCTAAATCATGAAAAGATAATATTCCAAAACATTTGAGTTGTTCTACATCTTTCAACAATATACAATAAGATATTTTTTTGACTAATAATTTTACTCAGATGTTCTCAATTTTTAAATACAGCGAAAAAAGAAACCACAAAAGTTTCCTGGTCTCACTTTTATATTTATTGAGTTTGTTTTTTTTCATCTCTACATATGATACTCAAGCTCAGGAAAATCCTGAAGAAAACATACAAAATGTAGAGAGTGATGAGACAAAAGTAAGTATCCCTGATAATCCTCAAGCTGTTGCTCATGGCAGGGACCTGTTTGGCCAGCATTGTAGTGCATGCCACATGATTGAAAAGCAACTAATTGGACCAGCACTGGCTAGTGTGCATGGTACCAGGCCTACTGATTGGTTGATAAGATTCATAAAAAATTCCCAGGAAGTAATTTCTGATCCTGAAGAGAAATACGCAAAACAACTATTTAGTCAATACAACGAGCAGATTATGCCTGCTTTTGAGTTTTTGTCTGATGATGATATCCTTAGTATCTTGGCCTACATAAAAAAAGAGTCGATATCCGAAACAGCATCCTTAGGAGTAGGTGCAAGTGGTAATGCACAGTCTGACGATGGAATTAAGGAAGAGGCATCGTCCGACAATACATCTGGTGAAGCTTATGCGCAAGATGGGGAGGGTGCCAATTATAGTATATTAACAAGCTCATCAATCACTGTTCTCATCATCTTTGCGGTATCTTTGGTTATTTTGGTAGTAGCTATTTTTTATTTAAGCAAAGGAATAAATAAGAATAAGCATAAAACAAATGCCTGAAACAATTTAAGTGTTAGATCTTCTTTACTTTATAGAAAATTTATACTTTGATGCAGTTAGTCTTTTCTCAGTTTCATTTTACTGATAAATTAAAGCTTAACTGACTTAATTTTTTAATTATTAATTAACTTTTTATGAAAAAAGGATTGGGAATAGTTCTCACTCTGGTAGGTATTGCAGCTACTGCCATTACCGGTATGCAAGTTGCTGATGACTCAGATAGTTTTAGTATTTTTGGTGCTGATGTAGTGGTAAGTCAGGCTAATTATGTTCCCCTGATTATCAGTATTATAGTCCTTGTAATAGGCGTAATACTTTGGAGTAACAGCAAAAAATAAGATAAAAAAAGTAATAGCCATTTAAACAATTGTGCGCTATTACTTTTTTTACAAAAACCTTTAATTTCAGTTAAGTGGTTACATAGACTGGTTTTCAATAGAAGCCAGTTTAACTAACATTTCATACTCTTCTTCGGTAATATCCCGGTAAATATAGTGGATCGGGTTCACTTTTTTTCTGTTTTTGTGAACTTCATAATGTAAGTGGGGACCAGAAGAAGTGCCGGAATTTCCTGAGTATCCAATACACTCACCTCGCTTTACTTTTTGCCCAACTTTAACATTAAACTCAGACATATGAGCGTACTTTGTTTTAAAGCCAAAGCCATGATCAATTTCCACCTGTCTTCCATAGCCATAATAGCTGGTTGATACTTTTGATACGGTACCACCACCAGTTGCATATATTGCCGTACCAATACGTGCCGCAAAATCCAATCCGGTATGCAATTTTCTTATTTTATAAATAGGATGATAACGAAGGCCAAATCCAGAGGACAAATATGAGTCATTTGTTGAAATAGGTGCAATAGCGGGTATTGAAGCCAACATAAGGTGTTGATTCTTAGCCAATGTCAAAAGTTCATCATACGACTTCGTCTGTATGTACATTTTTCTTTTGATCTGATCAAAGTCTTTTACAGTTGATAATATCAGCTCTTCTTCACTTAGATTGGCCTTTAGTAATTTGTTATAACGCTCCACACCTCCGATGCCTGCATTTCTTACTGACTCTGGGATAGGATCCTGTTCGTATATGGTGCGATAAATTCCATCGTCACGATCTTGAAGGAGAGCCAGCTTGGACGATGCTTCATCCATTTGTTTATGTAGAATATTGTAATAGAAGTGCAGCTTTTCATTTTCTTTTTTCAGGCTTACTTCTTTAGGAGAATCGCAAAAGTTCATGTAAATAAAAGCTATCCCAATTGCCGCAAACAGAACGATAGAAATATTCATGACCCCATCAATAATCCATTCCTTTTTGGTCACTTTTACTCTTTCATACTTACAGGTATTGGAATCGTAATAATATTTTATTTTGGGCATGAATAACTTTAATTATGTGTGGTTTGTTCTTCCTTCTGCTTCACCTCTATTGGCTACTTAAAGTACTATCAAAATTAGCAGCAGAGTGCACTTGCGTACCTTCAAACCATAATCAAAAGTTACATATGATGGAATAATCGGTATTTGGAAAGAAGTATGGATAGCATCTTTTCACTTTAATGCTTTACAGTAGAGGAAAGAAGATGATCCTGAGAAGCTATGCAAAAAAAAAGCTCACATTTAACTGTGAGCTTGCTTCTTGATAATTTTTAAGTCTTTTAGCCAATGTTGTTTGAGGTGTTCGGCCCTACCTTTCTTAAAGACATTTCGTTTTTGCTGAAACTTTTTTCTTAGTTTTATTTGCTCGTTTTCGTCCAAATGAATGAATGTTGTACATTCTTCTGAGCAGCAGCCTTCAAATTTTTCAGAGCACTCTTCGCATTGAATAAATAAGAGATGGCAGGCATCATTCTTACAATTGGTATGGCTGTCACAAGGTTTACCACATTGGTGACAATGACTGATTATATCACCTGAGATGCGTTCACCAAGTCTCTCGTCAAAAACAAAGTTTTTTCCAATAAATTTATTTTTAAGACCTTTAGCTTCTACCTCATGAGCATATTTGATAATACCGCCTTCTAACTGATGTACCTTTTTAAATCCAAGGTGTTTGAAATATGCACTGGCCTTTTCACAACGTATACCCCCGGTACAATACATGATAATGTTATGATCACGGTATGGTTGAAGCGTTTCTTTCACTATAGGTAACGCATCTCTAAAAGTATCTACATCAGGAAGTATAGCATTTTCAAAATGTCCCACTTCACTTTCGTAGTGGTTGCGCATATCCACTACAATAGTGTTAGGATCTTCAGTCAGGCGATTAAACTCCTCAGCATTTACATGCGTCCCTTTGTCAGTAACATCAAATTGACTTTCTTCAAGACCATCAGCAACGATTTTAGGTCGTACTTTTATCTTGAGCTTATAAAAAGATTTACCTTCCTTTTCAACCGCTATATTTAACCTGACTCCTTTGAGAAAAGATAGGTTATTCATATTTGCCTTAAAGAGTTCAAATTTTTCTTCAGGCACATTAACCTGGGCATTAATGCCTTCCTTAGCAAGGTACACACGACCTAATACACCAATTTCTGACCACTCAGCAAAAAGTTTATCGCGAAGTACTTCAGGCTTTTCTATGTGAGCGTAATTGTAAAAAGAAAGAGTAACCCGTTTTTCATTGCTCTCCTCCATTTGTTTTTTCAAAATCTTTTTATCAATCCTGTTATGCAATAACATGTGATGAATAAATTAATCTACGGTTTGAATATGAGTTTTGCGTCTCATTTTTTCAAAAAAGGATGCATTGAGTTTTTTCCCTTCTTGATCTAATACACCAGTAATAACTTCTATTCCTGCCTCCCGCATTCTTTTTATCCCATTTCCATTCACTAACGGATTGGGATCAACATTAGCAATTACTACTTTTTTAACCCCACTGCTAACCATTAGATTACAGCAGGGAGGGGTGTTGCCATAATGAGAACAAGGTTCCAAATTTACATAAACTGTACTACCTATCAATAATTTTTTATCACTAACATTGTCAACAGCATTTCTTTCAGCATGTGCTTTACCGTATTCCATATGCCACCCTTTACCAATAATACGCTGATCATTTACAATGACACAACCTACCATAGGATTAGGGGCAACCTTACCTTTACCTTTGAGGGCAAGCTCAAAAACCTGCCTCATGTATTTTTCTTCCTCTTTCATTTAACTTGTATATACAAAATATGCACAGTCCGATCCATAAAATCTACTTTCTTCTTAATTAATCTATCAGGGCTAAATGATTTCCCCAAGTGTTAACTGTGAGAATTCTTAATATCAGATCTTACATTTTTTGGTACAGGATCAAAACCAGAAGTTCCCCACGGATGACATCTTGATATCCGTTTAATACCAAGTTTTACACCCTTTAACAGTCCCCATTCCCGGATGGCTGTAGCTGTGTAAGTTGAACAACTGGGAGTATGCCGACAATGACTCCCCAAGATAGGCGAGATTGCAAGCTGGTAAAATCGTATCAACCCTAATGCAAGTCTTTGTATAAGAGTTTTAAGCATCACTGTAATTCCTGATAAATCAGACTTGGTTGTATATCTCCATGATGGTACTTTTCACTTTTATAAGTATCGTACTCACCTTTGATGTCTTCAAAATAAATCTGACAAATGGCTACACCAGGATAAATCCTGACCGGCTGAATGCAGGCAAGCTCTAATGTCCAGTATCCATCAGAACCAATATTACCAAGTCCTGCGGTCAAATGTACCATAATACCTAAGCGACCAATGGAAGAACGACCCTCCAATTTAGGAACATGATGCTCTGCTTTAATAGTTTCAATGGTTCTGCCCAAATACAAACGATTGGGTTGTAAAATCAATCCCTCCTCTGGGATAATGACTTTTTTGACATCATTATCCTTTTTCATGTCTAATACTTCATCTTCATAAACCAATAGTTGATTGTGTAAACGAAGATTATAACTATTGGGATTTATTTGATCTATTGAAAACGGATTAATAAAAATTTCTTTGTCAATCAGTTTTACTATTTCTCTTCCAGATAATATCATTTTCTTTTTTTCAAAATCTAAAGCAAACGTATCATATTTACTGTAAAAAATGCTTTAGGGTTTTATAATGTAATATTTAACAGAAGAGCAAATTGGATTTATCTAATTATTTAAACCAAAGAATACGAAGTGCTACCATCTTTTTCATCTTTCAATTGGACTCCAATATTAGCCAACTGCTGACGTATCATGTCAGCTTTATTGTAATCTTTTTGCAGTTTTGCATCCTTACGCAGGTCAATAAATAATTTTACAAGAGCATCGACACGATCACTTTGATCATTCTTTTCAAATGTCAATCCAAGTACGTCATGTACAAAGCCTTTAAAAGTATCTTTGAGCAGCATAAAAGTATCTGAAGAAATACTATTTAGGTTGAGTTGCTTATGGTAAAAAGCATTAATCTTACTGCTTAGCTCAAAAAGGGAGGCTATGGTTTTTGCTGTATTAAAGTCGTCACTCATATGCTCGTAGCAAGAAAAGCAGAAGTCTCTGATTTCATTGTCTAACTCCGACTCCTGTTCGCCAGCCTGGTGTTCCAGCTTCGCAAGATGCTCAGATGTATTCATCAATCTTTGTAAGCCTTTTTCAGCGGCTTGTAAGGCCTGATTAGAAAAGTCAACTGGGCTTCTGTAATGGGCCTGCAGAATGAAAAACCTTACAGTCATTGGACTATATGCCTGTTCAAGTTTTTTATGTTCTCCACTAAAAAGCTCCTCAATAGTAATAAAATTACCCAAAGACTTACTCATTTTCTGATTGTCAATACTGACCAGATTGTTATGCATCCAATAGCGAACTGGGTTTTTATGGGTGGCGCCGTAGCTTTGAGCAAGTTCGGCTTCGTGATGTGGAAATTGTAAGTCTAATCCACCCCCGTGAATATCAAACTCTTCACCCAGATATTTGGTACACATCGTAGTACACTCAATATGCCAGCCAGGAAAACCTTCTCCCCAGGGAGAATCCCAGCGCATGATATGTTCTGGATTAGCTTTTTTCCAAAGAGCAAAGTCATGAGGGCTTCTTTTTTCACCAAGCCCCTGTGTGTTTCTACTCCCAGATTTAAGGTCATCTAATACTTTACCGGAGAGTTTACCATAGGGTTGTTCCTTCGCATATTTTTCAAGGTCAAAATATATTGATCCATTTACTTCATAACCAAAGCCATTTTTGATGATCTCTTCAATAATTTTAATTTGCTCAGGAATATGACCGCTGGCTGATGGCTCAATGCTTGGAGGAATTACATTAAGCTTGGCGATGGCATCGTGATAGTGGTTGGTATACATTTGTACCACTTCCATAGGCTCTAGTTTCTCCAGCCTTGCTTTTTTGCTAATTTTGTCCTCTCCCGAATCTAGAACTTCATCCTCAAGATGCCCAACGTCGGTGATGTTTCTTACATACCTTACTTTATATCCAAGAAAACGAAAATAGCGAGCAACAATATCGAACGTAATTGCTGAGCGTGCATGTCCTAGATGTGGGTCTCCGTAAACTGTAGGACCACAGACATACATTCCTATATGAGACGGATTTAATGGTTCAAATTTCTCTTTTTTTCTTGTATAGCTGTTTGTAATATAAACAGGGAATTGATCACGCCCTTTTTGATTCATATTTATAATTAATCTTATGAATGGAATTTATGATCTGATGAATAAAAACGATATCAAACGAAATGTTTATTTAGGTAAACGTAATTACTAAACATAGTTTACAAATTACTGCAAATAAAGCCCATTGTATTTATGGGGAATCAAGCACCTGAAAATCAGGGATCTATATTTTCAAGAGAGTCTTTACTTCCTTGATATTCTCGGTAGAAACAACTTTTTCTGGTATTCCCTCTGTTATTTTTTGTATGGCAGGCTCCTGAACCTTGCATGGTAACTTGATAAATGATAGAGTCTTGGTCACAATCCACCAGAATTTTATCCACCAGAAGATAATCTCCTGATGTTTCACCTTTGGTCCATATTTGTTTTCTAGAAGTACTCCAAAAGGTAGCCATACCTGAGGAAACAGTTTTTTCAAATGCCTGCCGGTTTGCGTAGCCCAGCATGAGTATTTCTTTGCTTTCTGAATTTTGTACAATTACAGGTATGAGTCCGCCTCGTTTATCAAATTGTAAATTCAGCTGTTTTCCTTCTTCTAGCACTTGCTTGTTCATGCACAAAAGTATTATTTATGCAAATAGATGAAAAGAAATATGATACTATTATCATTTTTTGAGATTGAGAGAGTTATTCCTAAGAGAATAATGATTAATCCTTAACTTTAAGAGTTAAATTAAGAAAAGTGTCAAAGATTATATATATATCGTTTCTATCCCTTATCACTTATTTTCATGCCATTGGCCAGCAGGTATTGGACTTAAACCAAAGCCAACAAATAATGAAAATGGATGAAGGAGTTGAGCTGATGAATCAGGGGAACTTTGAGAAGGCTGAAGAACTCTTTAGGGAAGTCCTTTTAAATGTTGAGGTGGTTCCCGCTGACCTTTGCTTCTACTTTGGTAAGAATTCTTTCCATCTTGATAAGTTCAGCCAAAGCATAGACTGGCTTAACAAATATATTGAGCTTAAAGGAACATCAGGTCGCTTTTTTGATGCAGCTGTTGAATATTTGAAGTTAGCTGAGGAAGAGCAACAATTTCAAAGTACTGCATCACAAATACAAAATAATAAAGAACCCAGGAAAAGAGAGTTTATCAACTGTGAACAAACTCCCTTCGTGGTGTGTCCGGTTTGTTCCGGACAAGGTGTTTCAATTGAAAGGGGCTCTTTAGGAACCTCTATATATAAAGCCTGCCAATACTGTAAAGAAACTGGTCGGATGTCATGTGAAAATTATAAACTCTTTTTAGTAGGTAAGTTTGATCCTGTACTTAAAAACGATCATTAATACTCCCCTCTATACTTCTCTGCTTTTGGTATAGTTTTGCGAATATGCTCAATCCTGCTTTCGGGAGAGGGGTGGGTTGACATAAATTCAGGAGGCCTTTCTCCACCTTGCTGAGCCATTCTTTGCCAGAAATCGATAGCTTCATTGGTGTCATAACCTCCCATCGCCATCATGTAAATGCCAATTTCATCAGCTTCAGTTTCATGCTGTCTACTGTAGGGTAAGAGTAAGCCATACTGAGTCCCTAAGCCAAATGCAGCAAAAGCCAGTTGCTGCGTCGTTTCTGGCTCTTCACTTAATGCTACACTTAGTGCCATACCCCCTAGCTGTACACCTAATTGTTGAGCCATTCTTTCGTTGCCATGTTTGGCGATTGCGTGGGCTATTTCATGAGACATTACAGTAGCTACACCTTGTTCATCTTCACATATCGGCAAAATTCCAGTATAAAAAGCTACTTTTCCTCCCGGCATGCACCATGCATTGACCATATCATCATCTTCAATAAGGTTAAATTCCCATTCAAAATCATCAATTCTGCCTGCTTGATTGTTTTCACGGAAGTAATTTTCTACTGAACTTGCCAGTTTTTCCCCAACACGCCTGATCATTTGGACCTCTTCTTGGTCATTAGATAGTTTACTGCTTTCCAAAACCTGATTGTAGTTTTGAAAACTCATACTCAGAATCTGGCTTTCAGGAAGAGGAGTAAATTGTTGGCGCCCGGTGAGTGGCACTTTTTGGCAACTGAATACCAAAGCAATAATGAGTAAGAATGAAAAGGTACTTCGGTTAAGCATAAAAAAGTTTTTTGTTAAATAAAAGGATACCCGTATTTAAAAATAAAATACGGGCTATTTGTTTAATCACATGTAAATTATTGCTATAAATGATTAATACCTTTTCAAATTCAATTTAAGACTCTAGCTGGTTTTGTGATTTTTACATTCAGAACTCGGGCATAAAATTTAGTTAACTTAACACTCTCATGTTCCCAGGAAAGTTTACTAAGCACTCTATTATATCCATACTCAGCCATCTCACTACTTTCTTTTTCATGATCAAGTAGCCACATGATTTTATCAGCAAAGTCTTGTGTGTCATTGTTCTTTGCGTACAAAGAAGCTTTTTGAGCAGAGGCTTTGCCTTCTTTAAGGTCAAACTGAACAATAGGCTTTCTTAAAGCCATATATTCCATGATCTTGTTCATGGTAGAGAGATTATTCATTACAGTAGGCTTGTCTGGATTTACGCAAACGTCACAAGTGTTTAACACATCCAGTAGTTTTTCATCACTTACCCTACCATAAAAGTCAACATAATCTTCGAGGCCCATCTCTTTGGCCATTTTCTGAATATCTTCCAATGAAGTACCACCTCCAACGATTGCAAATTGTACATCTTGTCTTTTGGTAATCAGGTATTTTACTGATTCAAGTAATAAATCCAGGCCTTCCTGTACACCGATTACCCCTACATAACCTATCAAATAAGATCTGCCTTTTTTATATTTTTCGTTTCCAGGAGTAAGTTTGATTCTTTCTAGGCTGGGGCCACTTCTAACTACCTGTACCTTGTCAGCAGGCATATTGCCTCGCTCAATGGCAATCTGCTTATAAGATTCATTAGTAGCGATGCTATATTCAGCTGTTTTAAAGGTCAACTTCTCTAACCAAATCATGCAACGATAGAAAAAATCTTTTTTCCCGAATTTAGCAATGTAAAGTTCGGGGTTGATGTCGTGATGATCAAAGACATACTTCACACCGAACAGTTTGAAAGGCAATGCTGTCAGAAAAATAAGGTCGGGAGGATTACAACCATGAATCACATGGAAACGCTTTTTGAAAAAGATCTTAAAACTCAGGAATAACTCCCAAAAGATCGCTGTGCTGTATTCAAATAAGTAGCCAAGCGCACCACTTCCTTCTAAAGGAAGAGGGTGCCTGTAAATATCAATATCATTGATATTTTCATAGCTCTCAGTGTAGCCCTTCATCTTAGGGCATATAATACTTACATCAGCGCCTTTTTCTTTGAGCGTACAGGCCTCCTGCCATACCCTCCTATCAAAGGGGGCTGGCAGGTTTTCAATGATGATCAATATGTGTTTACCAGCAAATTCCGACATAGTTATCTTTTGTAATTCTGGTTTTATCTATTCTAACCAAGTCAATAATAATTTTATCCTCAGATATGTTTTGAAGAGCCTGCTTAAACTCCTCAGATTTGTTTCCAAATACTATCACATCCGATTCATTGATTACATCCTCAACAGAATCTTTAAGTACTCTGTTAATATGTGGGATATGACCGGTAAGATAATCTTTATTTTTTCCCATTAATCTGGAAAGTAAGATATTACTGTCATATAACGAAAGTGCGTAACCTTTACCCAAAAGGGTTTCGATGATCTCAACTACTGGACTTTCACGTAAATCGTCGGTACCAGCTTTAAACGCAAAACCCAAAAAGCCTATTTTTCTCTTTCCTGTTTTATAAACCATTTGTAGCCCTCTTTCCACCTGATAATTATTACTATTCATCAGACTACTTAAAAGAGGAGTTTTAAGATCTAGCGTCTTTGCACGATAATTCAATCCCCTAACATCTTTAGGTAGGCAAGACCCACCAAATGCAAAGCCGGGTTTCATATAGTAAGGAGACAGGTTAAGTTTATTATCACTGGAAACCACCTCCATTACCTTTTGCCCATCTACTCCCAGTTCTTTACAGATATTTCCTATTTCATTAGCAAAAGTGACCTTTACCGCATGAAAATTATTATTTGCATACTTAATCATTTCAGATTCCTCTGGCTTAAGCGTATAAATGGGTGCGTCAATGTCGCTATACAATTCAACCAGTTTTTTCTCACTTTGCTTACTTAGTGTACCTATAATTGAGTATGGAGGATTCCAGAAATCCTCAATAGCAGTACTTTCTCTTAGAAACTCAGGGTTGGAAGCTACTCCAAAATCAACTTCGTGTTTTTTTCCTGATGCATCTTCAATGATCTGAGCACATTGTTTGATTGTACCTGGTACCACTGTGCTTCTGATCACCACTGTATGGAAACCATTTTTAGTTTTGATAGCTTCACCAATCTCACTACAAACTCGGTAGATGTAGGTTAAGTCAATATTCCCATTTATCTGGCTTGGTGTACCTACGCATACAATTGAGATTTCTGAATTATGAACAGCATTTTCTACATTATTTGTTGCTGTTATATTGCCATTATTAATACCTTCTTCTATGTACTCATCTAAATCTTTTTCTACAATTGGAGACTTGCCACTGTTGATAAGCTTTATCTTTAATTCGCTAACATCAACGCCAATTACCTGATGGCCTAACTTAGCAAAACATGCGCAAGACACGGCACCTACATATCCAAGACCAAATACACTTATTTTCATCATTGATTTGTTGTTAAACTGAGTTGAAACTTAATATGCGTTCTTTTCGCCTTTGAAAGCATTTACTACTGTTTTAATAATAATCTTAATATCTAAGGTGAGGCTCCAGTTTTCTAGATACCAATTATCATACATAACTCTCTTTTCCATTTGATAATTATTCTTGGTTTCCCCTCTGTATCCGTTGACCTGAGCATAGCCTGTTATCCCTGAATTAATAAAGTGGCGTAGATTAAAATTGTTGATAATCGCAGAGTATTCTTCAGTATGTTTTAACATATGGGGTCTTGGACCTACCACAGACATTTCACCAATCAACACATTGTAAAACTGTGGAATTTCATCCAGGCTGGTTTTCCTAAGTATCTTACCTATTTTAGTTACTCTAGAATCATTTACTGTAGCTTGTTTACTATCTGCTTCACTATTCACTGTCATTGTCCGAAACTTATAACACCAAAAAGGTTTTCCGTTTTTCCCCGAACGTAGCTGTTTAAAGAAAACGGGACCTTTTGAGTCAATTTTAATAAAGAAAGCTACTATTGGGACTATGAAAGGGAATATGAAAAAAATAACAAAGGCTGAGAAAAATATATCAAACATGCGTTTTACCTGCTGATTAAAAAAGAAGCGTAAAGGATCACGACGGGGTGTCACTATCGGAATTCGACCATCATCATATAAATGAGTATCTATTTTTTTGTTAGAAAGCCCCCCTATATCCTGCACTAATCCAAAATACATATAATTTTCATCTGCAAACTTTGCCAAACGATCAACTAAGGCTGCGTGATTGGGTAATGCATAGTAAATTTCATCTACATCTTCTCTGATGCAGAATTTCTGAATATCATTTAGCTTTCCAAGTACAAGTTCATTGTCATTTACCTCATCATCAAAAAAACCTAAAAAATTATAATCGTAGGCCGCACTATCTTTAAAATAATTGTATAGTTTTTTTCCCGAAAGTGTATAACCTATTACTACAATGTTTTTTCTGGTGTTTTTAAGTGATCTAAGAAATTTATATCCCTTTAGTTCGAGAAACCTAAGGGTAAATAAGAGCACATAAGAAAGCGCATAAACAGAGAAAATAAACTTAGGAGAAAATAAGTTAGGGTATAACCATAGGATATAAACCCCTGAAATGATCGCGCTGAACATCAGGCCAAAAAAATTGACTAAAGCAATGCGGCCAAGCTTTCTTAAATTATCAATATGATAGATATTACCAAATAAAGAGGCTATTACCCATGCCAATACAAATATCACTAAAAGGCTTTCTGTAGAATTATTACTTATAGCATTTGCATTGTAAAAAAAGCTATAAGAAAGCCTGAAAGACAATATCAGTACTAGAATATCTGCTGTCAGTAGAAGTATGATCAGAGACTTTGAGTAATGACTCTTTTTTATAAAATCAAAGGCTGTCATTTTGCACTATTCAATAAAGTTATTGAACATATGTAATATATGCTGTAAATATATTATTAATTTTTATAAATCACAAAATATTTAATATTTATTATTCTAATATTTATATAATGGATTTATAAGTAGATGTGATTAAAACTTAAAAAAATATCTAACATGAAAGGTTGAATTAACATATTGAATGGATTGTTATTTAAAAAACTAAGTAAAAACAACATGTATGCCATATGTACCAATATTGATTGAACACACTAGAATTATAATGATACTTGTATTAATGGATTTGTTTTTTTTGGATTAAGAAATAATAAATTAAGCTTGTAAGTTAGTCTGTACAAAAAGTCGGTTCGCATTAAATTTTTTTTGATTTTTTTTCCAGCAGAGTTTGCGAGTAATTTAAAAGTGACTACTTTTGTACCTCCAAAAATTGATGTCCGGTGGTGTAATGGTAACACAGCAGGTTTTGGTCCTGTTATTCAGGGTTCGAGTCCTTGCCGGACAACTACAAAATCCCGGTTTGCTGCAAAGCAAACTGGGATTAATTTTAGCAAATCCACTGACCTTCATTTTTTATGCCTACAGTCAAAATATTTTCCGGTGGAGCAACAAAATACTTGGCAGAAAAAATTGCGCAGCTATATGGAAAGCCGTTGGGTGAGGTGAATATAGAGAAATTTAGCGATGGAGAAATTTCACCCCATTTCACTGAGTCTGTAAGAGGTTGTGATGTCTTTTTAGTTCAGTCAACTTTTGCTCCGTCTGATAATTTGATGGAGCTACTTTTACTAATAGATGCTGCACGTAGAGCTAGCGCCAAATATGTTACTGCAGTAGTTCCATACTTTGGTTATGCCAGACAGGACAGAAAAGACAAACCAAGAGTTGCAATTGGAGCTAAACTGATTGCTAATTTGTTATCAGCAGCCGGAGCTGATCGTTTGATGACATGTGATCTTCATGCTGGTCAAATTCAGGGCTTTTTTGATTTCCCTGTAGACCACTTTAGTGGCAGCATCATATTCGTGCCATATCTAAGTCAATTGCCTACTGAAAACCTTGTTTTCGCTTCTCCTGACGTAGGTGGAGTAAAAAGGACCAGAAATTTTGCACAATATTTTCAAACTGATATGGTTGTCTGTGATAAGCAACGCAAGAGATCAAATCAGGTAGAAAGCATGCAGGTCATTGGAGATGTGGAAGATAGAGACGTAGTGTTAGTTGATGACCTGGTAGATACTGCTGGTACGCTTTGCAAAGCTGCAGCGATAATCAAAGAAAATGGCGCTCGTTCTGTCAGAGCCATTAGTACGCATGCTGTCTTGTCAGGTAATGCGTATGAAAATATAGAAAATTCTATGCTGGATGAATTGGTGGTAACAGATACCATACCACTAAAGAAGGAGTGCTCGAAAATAAAAGTATTGACAGTGGCTGAACTTTTCGCCGGAGCTTTAACTAAGATACATAAACACGAGTCTATCAGCCCGCTTTTTATAAGCAAAGCAAGATTTTAAAAATCAATAAACTATATAATTTATTATGAAAACAGTAGAGATTATAGGGTATAAAAGAGCAAATCTCGGAAAAAAAGAATCGAAGCGATTGCGTGCAGAAGGTAATGTACCTTGCGTAGTCTACGGAAGTGGAGAGCAAACACACTTCTATGCACCTATGATTCTGTTTCGCCCACTCGTGTATACGCCTGAAGCACACATGGTTGATCTCAATATTGAAGGAAATCATATAAGATGTATTTTACAGGACATTCAATTTCACCCGGTAAATGAGGTTATTTTACATGCAGATTTTCTTGAACTTCAAGAGAAAAAGCCAGTAAAAATGGATATCCCATTACATCTTACAGGCACAGCCCCCGGAGTAAGCAAAGGTGGTACCCTTATGTTCAAGAGAAGGTCACTCAGATTAAAAGCCCTTCCTAAAGATATGCCAGAGCATATCAATGTAGATGTTTCAGGACTAGATTTTGGCAAGGCTATCAAAGTAAGTGATGTGGAAGCTGAGAACTTTGAAATCCTCGACAACCCGGCGGTATCAATAGCTGTAATTGAGGTGCCTCGTGCATTGAGAGGAAGAACTGAGGATGAAGAAGAGGTGGAAGAAGGAGTAGAAGAAGGTGCTGAGGAGTAAAATAAAGATATAAAGTTCATTTTTTAATCCTGTTCATATCTTTTATGAACAGGATTTTCTCTTTTATAGTAAATTATGAAATTTTTAATTGTAGGCTTGGGTAATCCCGGGCCAGAATATGAATTAAACCGCCATAATATTGGCTTTCTGACTTTAGATCGTCTTGTTGATCAACATGAAGTAGCATTTGAGCAAGCAAAACTGGGCGAAGTTGCATCATTTAAAGCCAAAGGGAGAAGCATTTACTTGCTTAAGCCGAACACTTATATGAACAGGAGTGGAAAAGCTGTTAATTATTGGCTACAGCAGCTAAAAGTAAATATACAAAACTGTTTAATTGTAACTGATGATATAGCTTTACCATTTGGCAAGTTGAGGATGAGGGCCAAGGGCTCCAGCGCTGGTCATAATGGGTTAAAAGATATTGAATCTGTTGTAGGTGGTACTCAGTATCCCCGGCTTAGATTTGGTGTAGGAAATGATTTTCCTAAAGGAAGACAAGTAGATTATGTCTTGGGTAACTTTCCCAATGATGAATTGGAAGAACTGCCCCATCTTATGGACAGGGCAGGAGAGATGATCATTTCTTTTAGTACCATGGGCATTGAACGTACCATGAGCCAGTATAACGACTAATATAATATCAGCTGATTTGGCTTCCATTGCTTACGGAGTCTTCAGGCTGTACGAAGCTTAGCTTTCCGTCATGGTCTTCGGCCATTAGTATCATGCCCTGTGATTCTACGCCCATCATTTTTCTGGGTGCCAGATTCACTAGAATGCACACTTGTTTGCCTATTACTTCTTCTGGTTTGTAAAACTGGGCAATACCGCTAAGCACAGTCCGCTGGTCTATACCGGTATCTACTTTTAGTTTTAGCAGCTTTTTAGACTTTTTGACTTTTTCAGCTTCAATGATTTTAGCCACTCTGATATCTACTTTTTCAAAATCAGGAAAAGCAATTTCAGCTTTGGGATCAGTGGCTTTATAGTCAGTAGATGCTTCGTTTCTGGCATCCAGAAGCTTTTGAATTTGTGCCTCTACTACTTCATCTTCTACTTTCTCAAATAAAAGCTCAGCTTTACCAATTTTATGTCCGGCAACAATGAGCACGTCTTCAGTCGCTTTATGCCAAGAAATGGCCTCAATGTTGAGCATATCTCGGAGTTTTTGAGCAGTAAATGGAAGAAAAGGTTCAGATAGAATGGACAAGCCTCCGGCAATTTGGAGCGCCACATTCAGAATTGTTTTTACCCTGTTTTCATCTTCTTTTATGGCCTTCCAGGGTTCGGTATCAGCCAGGTATTTATTACCTACACGGGCTAAGTCCATCATGATCGCATTCGCCTCGCGAAAACGGAAATTCTCTATTGCTTCAGAGAGCTTGTTTGTCAAAGATTTGATTTTGCCTAATGCTTCCTGATCTATAATTTGAAATTTATCAGCTTCTGGGACAAAACCATCAAAGTATTTGTGGGTCAGTATTAAGGTCCTGTTGATAAAATTACCGTAAATGGCAACCAGTTCGTTGTTATTTTTGGCCTGAAAATCCTTCCACGTAAACTCGCTGTCTTTGGTTTCTGGCAATATACTGCACAAAACGTATCTCAATATGTCCTGTTTATTGGGAAAATCTTCCAGGTATTCGTGTAGCCATACTGCCCAGTTTCTGCTGGTGGATATCTTTTTGCCCTCAAGGTTAAGAAATTCATTGGCAGGTACATTTTCCGGTAAAATATACTGACCATTGGCGTGCAGAATGGAAGGGAAGATGATGCAGTGGAAAACAATATTATCTTTACCGATAAAATGAATAAGCCTACTGTTATCTTCTTCACTGGGCTGTTGTTTCCAGTAAAGTTCCCAGTCCTTATGGTTGTCTTTGGCCCACTGTTTAGTGGATGAAATATAACCGATAGGAGCATCCAGCCATACGTAAAGCTTTTTGCCTTCAGTATTGGGCAAGGGTACATCAACCCCCCAGTCAAGGTCGCGTGTCATGGCACGAGGCTGGAGGCCTGCCTGTAGCCAGGCACTACACTGACCATAGACATTTGATTTCCAAAGCCCTTTTTTTCCTTCCAGCAGCCACTTTTCTAGCCAGGGTTGGTATTTATCCAAAGGAAGATACCAATGCTTGGTTTCTTTAAGAATAGGTGCTTTACCGCTTAAAGTGGATTTTGGATTAATAAGGTCGGTTGGGTTTAAAGATGAACCACAGTTTTCACATTGATCACCATAAGCGTTTTCATACTTACAAATCGGACAAGTTCCAACGATGTAACGGTCAGCTAGAAACTGATTGAATTCTTCGTCATAAAACTGTTCACTGTCTTTTTCTATAAACTCTCCTTTGTCATATAAGGTAGAGAAAAATTCCTGAGAAGTCTCATGATGTATCTTTTCCGAAGTACGGTGGTACATGTCAAAGGAAATTCCAAATTTCTCAAAGGTTTCTTTATTGAGAAAGTGGTACTTATCTATTATCTCCTGAGGCGATATTCCTTCTTTTTTCGCTCTCAATGTAATGGCCACTCCGTGTTCATCACTACCACCTATGAATACCACATCCTTCTTTGTAAGCCGGAGATACCTCACATAAATGTCTGCTGGCAAATATGCTCCGGCAATATGCCCTAGATGAAGTGGTCCGTTGGCATAAGGAAGTGCAGCGGTGATGGTATATCTTTTGGGCTTGTTGTTAGTTACTGACATATATGCTGATTATTGTAGGTCAAGTAAGTTTGATGTCTGAAAAGAGGCAATATTAAGAAAAGCATATCAAAATGCACTGTTGAAATGAAAGAATATTCCGGATGTACCGTCATGTTTCCAGGAGTGTTCTATGCGAAAAACAAAATCGTAAAAGGAAACAATGTCAACGCCTAAACCATAGCCGTAGAGGTATTTATTTGCAAAGGGTTTATTTTCAAGATATGATATATCATTCCATAAATAACCCTGATCAAAATACCCTTTTACATAAATGGCAAGGGGAATAGTATTGAATTGGTCAACTGGCATTACGTTGCTGATATCAAACTCGCGTGAGAACAACTTCCACCTCAATGTGTTTTGCTGCATCAGGTAGGCCTGTCCTTCAATTGCATCAAGCTCGTAGCCTCGGATCCAGACCTGATTGAAACCAAAGCCGGTGAGGTTGGCATATGGCTGTACCTTAGGAGAGCTGAAGAAAGCTCTGCCTATACCTGCATAATATAGTTTTTTGCTTAAAGGTTTGTATTTAGCTGCTTCTGCGGATAGACGAAATAAGTCTAGCTCATCGAAAATTCCCAAGCCAAGTTTTGAAATTTCTGCTCGCCAGCGATATCCATTTAAGGGGTAACCAACAAAGTCGCGATGATCATTTTCAAAACTATAGGAGAGCATTAAATATTGCTGACGATTGCCATCATTAAGGAAGTATTGGGGGTTGAGGGCACGGATCGTATCAGTTATTTTTACATCATTGTATCTGAATTCTATAAAGTGATTCTTGTAAAAAGAAGGACGGTATCGCCAACCCACCAATCCGATGGTGGATTGTGAAGCTTTATTCAGTGAGTCGGTAAAAATCTGACGGTGCTCGTAAGTTGTATAATTTATATTAGCAGTCTCAGAAAAACTAAAACCAAACTCAAGACCATTTTTTTGGGCTTCATCTATATAAGGGATTCGGTATCTCAGTGCCAGTTGCTTGGTAAACCCCAATTGAAAAGCGAAATAAATCTGTTCGTTGAGCCCACGAAAATTATACTTAAAAAACTTTAAACCGTATTCTACTCTTTTCCAATCCCGGTTTTGATTAGAGATCCAGACGTTAAAGTTCCTGTCAGCAAGCTTAAAATAGGGTGTTGGAACCGTATACCACCTTTCTGTTACTCTAATAATAATGTCAGCAATGTTTTCATCCAGCTGTATTAAGCTAAGTTTTACATCCAGAAAAAGTTGGGTGTTCATTAACTTCCTTCTGTCTTGTTTTATTATTTCCCGAAGCTCATCATATAAAAAAGCCTCACCCTCATTGATATTAAGTTCTCGCAATATGATACGCTCTTTTGTACGCCTATTGCCTATAATAAAGATCTTATCAATGGTTATGCGTTTGTTCTCTATCTTTTCATCTGTGCTTACTTCAGAAGTTGAATCTGACCAATTTATTGACTGTGCTGAAACAGGCAAAGCGCATGTTGCTAACAGAGTAAAGCTAAGCCAAAAGAAGAGTCGTAAATTCTGATTAATAGAAGCGGTTTTGTACACAGTAATTTAATCTATATTCAAATTAACCTGAATTACTATATAAAGAAAGAGTAATAGATGTATAGTTCATTTCAGGGCAATTTATACCCACAGTTTCATAAAACTACTCATTAACGCGATTAAGTTAATGAACTATCAACTTATCTAGTGCAGGCATGGCATACTATTAAAATGTTGTATGTAACATTTATTAATCTGATGAGTTAAAGATTGTTAACTACAAGGCTATGCATTGCATAAAAAGTGACATTTATTGTCATTTTTTTGAAATTTTTGCTTACATAGTTTAAAAAATAGCGTAAGGTTTTCATAATTATTATAGCTTTGTGTAACAATAATTTTAATAACGGATAATCCATTATTGACATGGCAATAGACTACAACCATCCTGTTGATATTATTGAAGATATTGACTTAAGAGAGTTTGAGCAAAATTATCTTCTACCCCAAAAACCTGTTATTCTTAGAGGATTACTAAAAGGTACGAAAGCATATGAGGAGTGGGATTTTGGATATTTCAAAAAAGTGGCTGGAGACAAGACAATTGGAGTTTTTGAAAACCGCGAGTCAGATCTCGATAAGACCATGAAAGTACCTCATCATAAGATGAAGTTCTCGGAATATCTTGACCTGATTGCATCTACGCCTACTGATCTTAGAATGCATTTATGGAATATCTTTAAAGATTGCCCTGAATTGATGGATGACTTTGAGTTTCCTGATATTAAAACCAAGTTTTTAAAGGGCTTTCCCTATATGTTTTTTGGTGGAGAAGGTTCGGTGGCACGTATGCATCAGGATATAGACATGTCTAATGTGTTTTTAACTCAGTTTCAGGGCAAAAGACGTGTAGTTCTTTTTTCACCCGAGTACTCAAAATTACTCTATCGTTATCCACTTAATGTTCATACCGGAGTTAACGTAGTGAAACCTGATTATGACAGATATCCCGGACTTCAGTATGTAAAAGGCTTTGAGTGTGAAATCAAACATGGAGATACACTTTTTATGCCCGGAGAGTACTGGCATTATATTGAATATACTGAAGGTGGATTTGGAATGAGTCTTCGTTCTTTAAATCCGCACCTTTCCAAGCGCTTCAAAGGATTAATGAATATCAGCGTACGTCAAGGGCTTGATTGGACAATGAGGAAAGCTTTGGGTAAGAAGTGGTTTCAAATGAAACAACAAATTGCTGATCGTAGAGCCAATGCAGTGATCCGTAAAATTGAAAAGAACGATAACAAAGAATTAGTTTACTAAAAATTTCGGCTTAATATAATTTTGAATCGCACTCATTTGAGTGCGATTTTTTTGTTTTAAGCTTTTTATTAAAATAACTTAGAACAAGACTAATGAGTAGCATAGTAGAAATGAAGCATATGAAAAATAAATCTTGTATTGTCATATTCATGCTTTTATTAAGTGCATGTTCCAACAATGACTTTCAGAAAAACCCAGTTGATCAAATGATCAAAGAGATGACAGATACGCCCATCTACTCTATCATGCTATATGACATGGATGTAGAGGGGACTTTTTTTAAGGATTACCAACATCAATACCGTATCCTCAAGCAATCTTCTCCGGAAGCCGAACCTGAAGAACAGATTACTGATTGGTACAAAGTGAGTGAAAGTTTTTTTAATAGCCATGCCAATGATATGGGAATGGAAATAGCGGCAAAGACAGCGGAAGGAGAAGTAACCAAATCTGTAAGCCCACCGGGCTATTCAAATTATGTGGGTAATCCACAATATGGACATTGGCAACAAGGTGCAGGGGGAAACAGCTTCTGGGCATTTTATGGTCAGTATGCTTTTCTAAGTAGTATGCTTAACCTGGCTACATTTCCTGTCAGGCGCTCCTATTATGACGATTATCGTGGCTATCGCCAAAGTGGCAGGCCTTATTACGGACCGGTGGTTAATAATGGAAGAAGGGCCTATGGTACGGGGAGTGCCTATACTACAGCTGCCAAACCCAATACCCGTTGGAGCTCAAGTCGTAGTAGTAGTTCGGCTTTTCGCTCTGGTAACCGGACTTCTCGTTCAGGTAGCAGGTATAATAGTTCTTCCAGTATGCGCTCCCGAGGAGGTGGCTTTGGCAAATAGAATTAAATTATTCATTCAATTAAGCTTAACTAACCACACATGATTACCTTAGATGCTGCCCTAACGGCATTAATTTATCTGGCAGAATGCTTTCTTTTATTTCTAATCGGAAAATTTGTATATAAACTGTTTCAGTCCAAAATCAAGGTGGGAGAGGAGCTGGTAGAAAAAGATAATTTAGCCTTTGCTGTAGCACATGTGGGTTATTTTATTGGCTTATTATTGGCCATTAGCAGTGCCGTGGTCGGCCCAAGTAACGGAATATGGATAGATGTAATGGACATTGCAATTTATGGGTTACTCGCCATTGTATTGCTCAACATATCCATCATTATCAATGACAAAATAATTCTCCGCAAGTTTGTGGTGTATAAAGAAATTATTGAAGACCGGAACGTAGGTACAGGTGTGATAGAGGGTGCCAATGCTGTTGCTACCGGTCTTATCATCCTGGGTTCAGTTTCAGGCGAAGGAGGCGGAATAGTCACTGCATTGGTTTTTTGGGTAGTAGGGCAGATTATCCTAATTATTACGGCCTATTTTTACAGCTGGATTACACCTTTTGATGTTCATGACCATATTGAAAAAGATAATGTAGCGGTAGGTTTAGGTTTCGCGGGAGCCCTGGTAGCCATAGCCAATCTGATACGCTATGGCCTGATGATTGACTTTGTCTCCTGGCAGGAATCATTCATCAACGTAGGCATTGATGTTCTGATTGGGTTAATTTTTCTACCCATAGCCAGAACCCTAACTGATAAAATATTGCTTCCGGGACGTAGTCTTACCGATGAACTTATCAATCAGGACAAACCTAATACCGGAGCAGGATTGATTGAAGCCTTTGCCTATATTGGCGGATCAGTGTTGATTACTTTATGTCTGTAGCATCACCTAAAAATTTTGAACATACCATCAGCAAAAAGCTGAGATCAAACGTACTGAAAATTGCACTTTTTGCTACTGGCTTGGCCGGAATTGTTGCAGAGTATGTCCTTTCTACCTTAGCGACTTATTTTTTAGGAGATTCAGTTTTCCAGTGGACCATCATCGTCTCAATGATGCTTTTCTCCATGGGTTTAGGAAGCCGTTTGTCCAAAATATTTGAGAAAGACCTCCTCCAGAAATTTATTTATGTGGAGTTTACTCTTTCAATTTTCTCGGCTTTTGCAGCCTTGCTAGCCTATACCGCAGCTGCTTTTACCATGTATACCGGCTTTATTATCTATGCTTTTAGCATACTCATTGGCCTTATGATCGGTTTGGAGATCCCACTGGTAATCCGCTTGAATGATGAGTTTGAAGAACTGAAAGTGAATATTTCATCAGTAATGGAAAAAGACTATTACGGGAGTTTGCTGGGAGGAATATTCTTTGCATTTGTAGGGCTACCGTATCTGGGACTTACATACACTCCTTTTGTATTAGGTCTCATTAACTTTCTGGTTGCCCTGCTTCTACTTATTGTGCTATGGACTGCTATTGCCACAAAGGTCAAAAAAAGACTAGGCCTGACAGCTTTTTTAGTAGCCCTGGTTTTAGCTTCCGGTATTTTTCTAGCAAAGCCGATTATTTTGTTTGGAGAGCAACAGCGGTATAAAGATAAGATCATCTACCAGAAACAAAGCCGTTATCAGAAAATAGTCATTACCCAGTGGAAAGATCACCACTGGCTCTATATCAATGGTAATCAGCAATTAAGTTCTTTGGATGAACAGATGTACCACGAACCACTGGTACATCCTGCTATGAAGCTGTTGCCTGCAGTAAAGGATGTACTAGTCCTGGGTGGTGGGGATGGTTGTGCCGTAAGAGAAATACTAAAATACTCGGAAGTTGAAAACATTACTGTGGTGGATCTGGATCCTGCCATGACAGATTTGGGTAAAACACATCCGGTATTATTAGAATTAAATCAGGGAGCTTTGCTGAACAAAAAAGTAGAGATTATCAATGATGACGCATTTCACTTTCTGGAAAATACCAATCAATACTTTGACGTCGTGATTATTGATTTGCCGGATCCTAAAACTGTAGAGTTAGGTAGACTTTACTCGCTTGAATTTTACACTTTAGCCTCAAAGCAAATGCGACCTAATGGGACAATAATTACCCAGGCAGGAAGCCCATACTTTGCCACTAAGGCATTTTACTGTATTGATAAAACCATGGCTGAGGCAGGCTTTAAGACTCAGCCTATGCATAATCAGATACTCACACTTGGAGAATGGGGCTGGGTGATAGGAGTGAAAACAGAATATCCTAAGCCGAATCTTAAAGAAAATTTACAGCAATTAAGCTTTACTGAGGTAGAAACAGCCTGGCTGAATCAGGAAGCGATGCAACTAATGACTTCTTTTGGGAAAAAATTTTTTCTTTCTGATCATGATGATTTAGAGGTAAACACGGTGCATAATCCAGTTTTGTATAAATATTACCTTGATGGCAACTGGGATATTTATTGAAAAACTTTTCAGGTGTTTCCAACCATTTGTACAAGCTTACTGTCTAAGTCAGTACAGGGTAAATTTATTGGAGGATGTGTGACCGATAGCCGGCATTTAGACTGGCTTTCGGTCCATTTTTTTTAAAGCGTCCACTACTTTTTCTAATGAATCATCATCAAACGCTAAGTGCGTAACCATTCTAATTTCATCTTTTCCAAATGGAATTGCTAAAATATCATGCTCTTTCAATGCATTCAGAAAACGTTTTGTGTCCATGTGCTGTAGAGAAAATATGATGATATTAGTATCTACAGGGAAAACTTCTTTCACAAAACTTTTATTCTGAAGTTCTTCAGCCAGAACTTTTGCCCTTATATGGTCTTCAGCCAGTCTTTTTACATGATGATCCAATGCATAAATACCCGCGGCAGCCAGATAACCAGCCTGTCGCATACCACCACCAAAGACTTTTCTTACACGTTTTGCTTTTTTTATTAAATCATGGCTGCCCACCAAAACTGAGCCTACCGGAGCACCTAGCCCTTTAGAGAGACAAACAGAAATAGTATCAAAGTATTTTCCATAATCAGCGGGAGTATCATGAGAGGCTGTAAGCGCATTGAAAACCCTTGCACCATCTAAATGTAGTGGAAGGCCATGTTGTTTACACAGCTGATGTATGGATTTGATTTGGCCTAATGTATAGTAAGCTCCACCTCCCTTATTAACAGTGTTTTCCAGCGCTACCAAAGCAGTTTGTGGATAATGAATATCATCACTATTTATCGCTGCTTCTATATCATCTATGGATAATATCCCTCTGGGACCATCAACCAGTTTTACTGAGCACAATGAGTTAAAAGCAATGCCACCGCCCTCATAGTTATAGATGTGGGCACGCTTATCACAAATCACTTCCTGCTGGGGTAAGGTCAGTATTTTGATTGCGATTTGATTGGTCATCGTGCCTGATGGACAAAATATACCTGCCTCCATTCCGAAAATTTCTGCGGTCTTTACTTCCAGTGCTTTTACTGTAGGATCTTCACCAAACACATCATCACCTACTTCGGCCTTCATCATAGCCTCCAGCATTGCTGGGGTGGGTTTAGTAACGGTATCACTTCTCAAATCTATCATCTTATGCATTTATGCCTGTTAACATAGAAGGATTTTCACGAATTTTAATGCTAGTTACCCAAAATTCAAAAAAAAATTAGCAAGCATGCAACCTCAGAACAACTAAGCTCATCTTGAATATGAATAGTTTAATATTGACATGAGCCTTAAACTTCGCAAAAGTAAATCTTTGGACCACTTAGTCACAGGGTGTATTAAGCAAAACAGAAAAGCGCAGCATGACTTATATGAGCGTTTTGCGCCGGTAATGCATACAGTTTGCCTCAGATATGTAAAGGACACAGCTGAGGCAGAAGATGTGCTGCTCAAAGGATTTATGAAAGTGTTTCAAAACATCAAAAATTTTAGAAAGGAAGGCAGTATTGAAGGGTGGATCAGAAGAATAATAGTAAATGAAGCCTTGATGTATATCCGTAGAAACAAAACAATGTATCTTGAGGTGGATATTGAAGAAGCCAATGAAGCTAAGAGCATTAGAGTTGATCATCTAGTGGAACAGGATTTAATGCATCTGGTACAATCACTGCCACTGGGTTACAGTACAGTTTTTAACCTTTTTGTGATTGAAGGGTATTCTCATAAAGAGATAGCTGTTATGTTAAACATCAATGAAGGCACTAGTAAGTCCCAACTGAGTAGGGCAAAACAATTATTAAGAAATTTGATCCTCAAACAGGATCAGTCCATTAACGATAAAAATCAAATAGGGTAGAACACTATGCATGATTTTGATAAAATATTTTCTGAAAAGCTGTATCACCATAAGACTCCTCCTCCAGCCAATGGATGGGATCAGTTAAATTCGGCTTTGGATAAAGAGCAACATGCTAAGAGAAAAGTTATATTCTGGAGAGTTGCTGCGGTAGTTTTGCTTTTACTACTCGGTGGAACTGGCTGGTGGTTTGGTAGCCAGCCTCAGACTGATACTCAGCTTGCCGATAAGAATAGTACTGAAACTATAATACCTAAAGCATCTGAAAAAGACTTTTCTCCAGAAGAGGAAACAAATCTGTTGGCGTTAGAGGAAAAAAGATCTTCTAATACTACTGCGGATACAAATGAGCGAAGTGATAAAAATCAAAATAACGATGCTGAAAATATAGTCAAACAGCCTCTTAGCAAGGAACCTAAGGACATGCTTAATAAGCAAAATACTCAGCCTACGCCTCATGCTCAGCTTGTGTATGCCTCTAGGGATGAAAAACAAAGCGATAATTTTGATGATGAACCCAAATTGGAGCAAATTCAGCGTGTAGAAACAGTAAACGTTGAGCCTTTAGCCCCGCTTGAAAAAGAACTCTTGGCGATGGAGCCGGTAAAAACTGATATAAATACACCCGTAACAATCATATACAAACCTGGTGCAGCACCCGATGATGAAGAAAAAAATATCGCACTTGAACTTCTGAGTGAATTAAGGAACTCAAATATTTCTTTTTCAGAGATCAGAAATGCCAAAGCTGAACTCCTGGCTAAGGTATTTAGCAAAAAAGAGAACGAACTTACTCCTTAACAACATTTACCCATGAAAACTATAAAATATCTTTTTTTGCTGCCCTTGATTTGGGGCAGTTTACTGACAGAGGTGTATGCGAATACCTCACCTGATACCATTATCATCAGACTTTCTGAGCAGGAAGAAATAAAGATAATATCCAGCAGTGGCAATGAGCTTAAGCAACTAAGTCAGTATGATATTAATAAAATCATCAGAGAGCTAAATGAAAAAGCAAATGAAGGTAATGATAATTTGACCATTACCATGCAGGATAGTTCTGGTACACAATATATTCTGGAAAGAAATTATGATGATGAGGAAGAACACAACCAATTTAGGGAAAAAAATGGATTAGAAGAAAAAGTGGAAAGGCTGGAGAGGGAACTAGATAGGCTGAGTGAATCAATTGAGGATAAAAAGTATGAGGACAGAGACGTAAAGTTTAACAAAAAACATAAATCTGGTACTAGCAGCACTTTCATTTTTGAGTTTGGGTTGAACAACTATTTAAGTAATGGTAAGTTTCCAAGTGATGAAAGTGAGTTGTATTCAGTTAACCCAATCGTTTCCTGGTATGTTTCCCTGGGAGGTATGAATTCTACTCACATTGCCGGACCATTATCCATAGACTGGGGAGCTAATGTAAGCTGGTATAATTTTAAATTTGAGAACGAAAGGACCAGAATAGAAAAGCTAGACGATGGAGTTTTTTTCTATGAAGATCCAACTCCTGATATATCGCCTATCAAAAGTAAATTGGTGGTTCCTTATCTGAATGTGAGTCTGGTACCTATGTTTATATTTGGAAAAAATAGAAGTAGTGACTGGGAGCCCTTTTCTTACCATGAAAATGATGGATTTAGAATAGGATTAGGTATGTACGCTGGTTACCGACTTGGTCCACATTCAAAAGCCGTATACAAAAATGATGGTGATAGAAGAAGAGATAAGGATTGGAA
This sequence comes from Catalinimonas alkaloidigena, assembly GCF_029504655.1. Classification (NCBI taxonomy): domain Bacteria; kingdom Pseudomonadati; phylum Bacteroidota; class Cytophagia; order Cytophagales; family Catalimonadaceae; genus Catalinimonas; species Catalinimonas alkaloidigena. The sequence goes on along the minus strand of NZ_JAQFIL010000001.1, from coordinate 3,489,203 downwards.
TAGTTTTTATTTGAATAGCTGGCGATATGGAGCAAGACTACAAATGGGATTTAAGAGTATAGACATATTCGCAAATTATGATTTGAACAAACTGTTCGCTGAAGGAAAAGGCCCGCAGCTTAATGCTTTTAGTTTCGGAATTATCTTATAATCCCATCACATACCAATTGCTATATATTGAACAGTGATCAGCATTAATGACCACTTGTTTAGGGCTTCCACAGATAATTTGGCATAAAAGCTGGGCAGGGATTATACTTGTCTTTACGACTCACTTTACCAGGCCTTTTTGAGAACTGAAGTTCCATTACCAGTGATATTTCATGAGATCCACCAGAAGAGGCCGGACCGAGTTTGGATACCGTCATATCGTAGCTGTAACCAAAGTTCATGTTATTAAAAGATAAGCCAAACGATACCGCCAGCGCATCATGGTTAATAGTTCGCGGCATATCTTGTTGGAGTGGAATCCCTTTATACCAAAGCCCCAACATCAACATCCGGTAATAGTAATTGAAGCCAAGGTCTAATTGATCAAATCTCCCTTGCTTTCGGTAATTGAAAGAAGGATTAATACTGGACTCAATTCCACTTTTCATTGGACCAAGTTTCATTGGGATTTTCATACCCCCATGAACAGTAATCCTCATTGAGAGCTTACTCTCTCCATCCAGTGCAGTTTGATTCGGTTGATTGATATGGTGTAGGGCAAACCCCGTCCAGAATTTACTGCCGTAGATAACCAAACCGCTTCCGAAGTCAAAATGGTTATTGTTTTCCAGGCTTCTTATATCTGGGTCAGTAGTGGGAGCGTCAGCATTTCCAAATGCTAGTTGGTCACCAAAGATAAGTTTGGAGAAATCCATACTTTGAGTGGTGTACCCTATCTGAAATGCAGGCACAGCTCTTATTTTGTCATTAAGGGGAATAGTGTATGAATATATCGCTCCTACATTGGTAGAACTAAGGTTTGCTGTACCGGCTCTGTCAGTAGAGATAATTACACCAATGTTACTATTACTTGCAGGTAGATTGTAGTCATAGGCGAAAGCATAAGTCACAAATGCACGGGGTAAACTAGACCAATGATTACGATAATTAACACTGGCTCTGTGCTGTCCGGTAGTTCCTGCGAATGCAGGGTTCAAATACAAAGGGGCAGCATAATATTGCGTAAACTGAGGATCCTGTGCCTTAGTTTCAGCATAAATAGAACTAGCAAACAGTATTAAGCAGATAATTTTCTTCAACAATCCTGACTTCATGGTTATTCTTAATTATCGCAAGAGTGTTACATCTCCTACAATTGATTTTGATTTGCCATTGCTGAACTCTAATTCCAACTTGTAGACGTATACATCTTTAGGACACAGTTTGCCTTTGTAATAGCCGTCCCAACCGTAGGTTTTGTCAGCACTTTCAAATAGAAGTTCACCCCAGCGGTTATAAATCATCATTTGGAAGCGGGTGATGCCTTCAAAAACAGGGAGGAACAAATCATTTTTACTGGCAGATCCGGCATCAGAACCACCCGGACCAGTAGTATTAGGCGTAAATGCATTGGGTACATTAACTTTGCCTCCTTCTTTAATGATTACTGCACTAAGCATAGTAAGCGTATCTGTACACCCTTTTTCGCTTTCGGCAACCAGAGTAACATCGTACACACCCGTAGATTCGTACACATGGGATGGCTCAAATTCTGTTGATGTAGTTCCATCTCCAAAATCCCAGTAATAGTTCGTAGCATCTACACTTAGATTTACGAAGTAGATAGGCTCGCTGAGAAAAGCCTCCTGAGGTCTGAGATTGAATGATGCTCTAGGGGTTTCGTAAACTTCTACGCTAAACTCCTTGATTGCTTGCATGGTAACGCCATTGCTATTGCTGGCTTCAAGAATTACTGTGTACATACCCGGCTCATAATAAGTATAACTGGGATTTTCCTCTGTAGAGACACCTTCACCTTCTCCGAAGCTCCATCGGTAGGTGCCTGGCTCGGCAAATCTTGATAAATTTCTGAACTGAACAGTAAGAGGTCTACAACCGGTCGGAGGCTCATAAGTAAAATCTACCTGAGGGTGGAAAGGCTCAATAAAGATCTCCTGGGTTAATGTATCAACGCAGCCCAAAGCGTTAGAAGCTACAAGCATAATTTCATAATGCCCAACCTCTTCATAGGCATGTTTTGGATTGGTTTCGGTACTGGTAGTTCCATCTCCAAAATCCCAGAAAAAGAACTCAGAGCGCTGACTTTGATTTACTAAATGAACCTCCTGACCAGGTAAATATGCTTGTGCCAGACGAATTCTGAAATCTGATCTAGGGCCCTGATCCAAATCTACAATCAAATCAATTTCTTTTTTCATCACTACGCCTAACTCATTACTTGCCTGAAGGCTTACAGTATAAATACCAGATTCGGTATAGGTATGGACAGGATGAAGCTCGTTAGTTACTGTACCATCTCCCAGATCCCAGAGGTAAGTAGAAGTATCAGCAAATAAAGTTTTATTGGTAAAATCAACTTCAAGAGGAAGACAGCCTTCAATACTGGTGAAGCTAAAGTCTATCTGAGGTAGTGATTGCTTGATAATGATAGTGGCTGAGTCTTCTTCATAGCAGTAAAGTCCTTCCGCTCTCATCTTTACTTTGTACTCACCATGCTTATCATAAGTGTGAGAAAGTGGGTTTTTTGCAGTAGAAGTATTACCATCACCAAAATTCCATAAATATGTCCAGTCACCCGAGTTGGTAGTATTGGTGATAGAAATAGTTTTATCAGGAATTTCCATAATGGTAGGGCTAACAATAAATGAAGCTCCTATATTTTCTTTTGGATCAACCTGAATATTTTGAACATTTGCCTCACTAACACAGCCAACAATATTTTCTGTTTGTAAAGTAATTTTTACATTATATGCTGACGTGCTGCCTTTCTGGAAATGTACTTCAAAGCTGCTTTCTGATAAGTCAGGGCTATTCAGGGGGCTAGGGGAGATCTGCCAGTCATAGAAAAGTCCTTTTTCCTTTGCACTTACTTTATAAACTACCGATTCACAATCAACATCAATGATTTCATAGGTGAAATCTGCTTTTGGTACTGGATTAACATCTACGATTTTTTCAGTTCTGGAGAAACAAAAGCCACTTTTCTCAGCCAGTAAAGAAATACTATATTTTTTTCGGATTTTGGTTTCATTATGAAGCGTAAAGGATAAAGTAGGTTCAGTACCAGGCTCGGTAGTTTGATGTACAATACTGCTATCTGCTAAATCCATAATTTCCCAATGATACAGGTCAGGGTTTAAAGTACGCGTTCTCGCATCAACTCTAAAATCATAGGTTCTGGGAGCACAATTAGCATCTAAACCGCTAAGATTAGTAATACTAAATTCTGATGGAGGTCCTGCGTATACCATAATCGTAAGCGTATCGCTTATTACATCGCAGGTATTACTGGCTTTGGCCTCTAACCAAATCTCATATTCATGATTTGCATATGAAGTTTGTGTATTTAGAAATGAAGTAGTGAAATTATCTTCAGCCGGGCTTACAATAGTATTATAAACAACATTGGTTTTTAGGTCTTTGACATACCAGATGTAACTATCAATACCCGTTGGCTGGTCAGTTAACAAAGTATTTGGAGAGAAATCTACTCCCAAAGGTGAACAACCTTCTACTTGGCTGGCAGTAAAACTAACATCTGGTAGAGGCATAACAGTAACATCCTTTACCAAAATGGCTGAGCATTTACCTTTTTGAGTACTTACTCTATGAGCTACCTGAAAAGTACCACTGCTTATAAATTTGTGTTTAAGAGGATCAGCAGTAGTAGTAATAGCATCAACATTAAAGGTGACACCATCATAATCAAAATCCCACTCATATGTATCAATCTGGTCACCATTGACCACTGTACTCAGGCTTGCCAGCGATTTAAAAGTTGTACTGTCGTTGGCACAAATTTCATCCGCACTAAAATCTACTGTAGGCACTTCGTAAATATGCACATAAGCTGTATCCCGGGTTTCACAGTCAACACCCACTGCTGAAGAAATTAGTTCAGCCATATATGTGCCTGGAGCTGTGAAAGTTTGCTGTACATAGCCCTGCGTTCCACCTCCAGACCGATTGTCAATAAGCGTATTAGCTGGATCATAGATATTCCACTCCCAAGTAGAATTAGCTTCAAAATTTGTAGATACATCATGGAAGCGAACATCAAAATTCTGAGGATTTGTGGGGTCAAAACAAAGATCAGTTAATGCACTATCATTTATATCAGTTACATTAATATCGGCTGTAGGGGTGGAAAGTATGTTAACATCCACCACGATTTCACCTCCACACTGTCCAACAGAATTTAAGTCTTTTGCAATGAGCTTAATGGATTTCGCTCCGGGCGAACTATAACTAAAAGTAGGGTTTTTACCATTTTTTGTAGCTAAAAGAGTGGTTTGCGTATCATCATCATAAAATTCCCAAACCCATTGATAATTGGAGTCATCTGTACCATCTCCATCATCGTCAATGCCAGCAGTTAGGTTTTGGAAATAAATCTGGTCGTCAATACAAAAATCAGTTTGTACTTGTCCACTATTATCATTTAGTCGTGTCTGGAATGATGGATTAGATTTTTCAACGACAATAATCCGTGCAGTGCGTGAAATAAACGGATTGTCGCCCCCAGCAGTAGCAGGATTTAGATATCCATCAGTAGTATACGCATCATAGGGGTTGCAATAATTCCAGTTTTTTAGAGTGACTTCAAACTGCTTACCCAAATCGGCTGCGGTTGTAGGTGCTACAGTAATTAAGTTACTGGTTTCTCCCGAGTTAATGACTGGACCAGGAAGGTCTGTTACATTACCATCAAAAGGATATGCATGAGAAGTTCCATTAACTTGTACACCAGTAAGAGAAGATGGACCCGTACCATATACCCACTGTATCCATCTTACCAGATTGTTAATGTGGTCATTTTCTCCAGAGGCAGGAACGCAGTTAAATATGGTATTGTCAGTAAAATTAAGGCTTGCTCCTTCACCTACACAGATTCTGTATACTTCAGGGTTGATGAGCAGTTCTCCTCCATTTCTGTTATCTATGTCCCACACTGTTACATTCTGGGTCTGGTCAGAACTGGTACAGCGGACACCGTCCATTCTTAAAAATACGGTAGGTGAATAATTACATTCTCCAGCATCTCTGTCATAACTATGAGGAACAGTTGCTTCATATCTATTACCCCCTCCAACTACTCCTACAAAGGTAGGAGTAACAATCTGACTGGCTCCCGGAGTGGCTTCATCACCCCAAAAAAACTCAAACTCAACATTAGTGGGAGCCCCGTCAATGGTATACCAGACCTTCCATTCATAACTTTCAGTTGCGCATAATATAGGCCTGCTTAATACATCATTACCAGATTTATAACCCAAAGAGCACTGTGCATATGTGTTCGTATTGCTTAGTAAAACGATTAAGCATACGATGAAGCAATAATAAAGACTGTCAAATGACTTAATTCCACTTATTGTTCCTTTGTTTACCGTAAAAATGTATTTCATAATGATAAACTATCTTCAAAACCCTTTATGCACTTACTATTTCAAATAGTTTATATGAATAATACAAAAATTGAACCTTTGATTTAAGATGTATGGCTGTGGGTTTGTAAGAGATTGATAAAGAAAAATAAAGAAGTTGAATATTATAAAATACTGAAATTGAGTGTATTATAAATCTGTTATAGTGATAAGGGTGTAACTTTCAAGAGGAATACCAATTATAATGGGACAGCTTTATTGAAGAGAAGAGTAAGATTAAGTGCAAAAAAGTAATTTCAATGTTATTGAGGGCTTTTAAAATTCAAATGAGAGTTGATTGCCAATTTTTTGTTTTTCTTGGCCGTCTAATGAAGAAATACCAATGCCTAATAGCCTCACCTGATGATGCTCTAAATCTACATGGACCAATAAACTTTGCGCATACAAAATAATTTGCTCCAAAGAACGAAATAGAAGTGGGGCTGTTGAGTTTCGTGTATGTATACTAAAGTCTTCGTACTTTATTTTAAGTGTTAAAGTTTGACCATAAGACTGGCTTTTTTGCATTCTCAGATATAATTTTTCTGATAGCTCGGCTACTGAAACTAGCAACTCTTCCTTTGTTCTCAGGTTTTCTGCAAAAGTGCGCTCAATACTGATAGATTTCCTTATCCGTTCAGAGTTAACAGAACGATCATCTTTTGCTCTAACGATATTATAATAGAATTTCCCAATTTTACCGAAGCGTTTTACCAATTCAGCGAGACTTTTGTTTTTCAAATCAAAACCATTTGCAATGCCTGCCTCATGCATTTTTCTGGCAGTGACTTTTCCTATACCATAGAATTTTTCAATCGGTAGCTTTTCCAGAAATCGTTCAGCTTCATTAGGTAGTATGACTGTAAAACCGTCAGGCTTGTTCATCCCTGAAGCCGTTTTAGCAAGAAACTTATTAAAAGAAATACCTGCGGATGCAGTGAGTTGTGTTTTAACTTTTATTTCATTTTTGATCTGTAGAGCGATTTTCATCGCAGAGTTAATATTTTTCTTATTAACACTTACATCAAGATAGGCTTCATCTAAAGATAAAGGTTCTACAAGCTCAGTATATGAATTAAAGATTTCTCTTACCTGGCTGGAAACCTCTTTATAAACATCCATTCTCCCTTTTACAAAAATAAGTTGAGGGCACAGTTTTTTGGCTTGTACAGAGGACATTGCAGAATGCACACCAAACTTACGAGCCTCATAGCTGGCAGCGGCTACCACTCCTCTCATACTACTTCCCCCCACAGCTATGGGTCTGTTTCTTAGCCCAGGAAAGTCTCTCTGCTCTACTGAAGCATAAAAAGCATCCATGTCAATATGGATAATCTTCCTGATGTTTTCTGAGCTTGACACCTAATTTATAAGAACTATTTTTGTGTTGAGACGTTTTTTGATTGAAGTTAATTAAAATGAAAAGATCCAAAAAAATCTTTCTTCTGATTGCGATCATTTTCTTATTGATAATGATTTATTTTAGTTATGATATTGCGACCCGAACAACTTTTCCCGGATCTAAACCAAATTTGAAGGAGAGAATATCGGCCTCACAATAAGAAAAAAGGTTTATTAAATACATAAAATCTATTAGCATTGAGTAAAAAAGGCTAAAAAGTAAATTTAGAACACATTGATTTTGAAAAGGAAAAGGAGAAAATTACTGAAAACCCCGGTACGTTAGCTTTTCCTCATACAGTTGGAGGAGCACTGATCAAACCTGAGGACAGAGGTAAAATTAAAGGGAGAGCAGTTTCTGCTATGCATCAGCAAACGGATCGTCAGATGAAGCAGTTGTATGATCAGATGCAGACATTGGTTGATCAGGCTAACGAACTAAAACAAAGAGTAGAAGTATCGGAGAGGATTTATTTGGCGCAGATGAGTTTTGAACCTTTAGTTGGCCATACCTACTATCTATATGAAAAGGATGATGGTAATGATGTCCTCTCAATGATTGCACCGGATGAGTGGGGAAAAACTTCTCCATTCAAAAAGTTAATCAGTAAGGCGACACTGTTGGCTGATCATACCTGGGAACTAGATGAATAATTTAAGCAGAGGCATCTTTACTTGGAGGTAGTGCATTAACGACACGTTGCAGACTTCTCTTTCTCATATAATGCAGTATGAGATAGTAAATAAGTAAATAACCTGTTATGGCAAAGCATATAGCTAAAGTAGCATTTCCCAGTATAAACCTACCCGAGTAATGGTAAAGGTGATTAAAAATCGCTAAGTCAAAATGCATTGATGGGTCAGGGCGAAAAAGTGCATCGCCCAGCAAATAACTTAACCAGTAGATCGGAGCTAAAACCAAGGGGTTCCATATTGCAAAAGAAGCAACAATTGCGATTTTGTTAATCTTTTTAAAAAAGAGTGCGATAAAGAGCGCCAGAAAAATTCCGAATCCCGGGGTCGGTAAAATAGCAATGAGTGTAGCAAGGGAAAATCCCATAGCGATTGATTCAGGACTGCTATTCGTCTTTAGAACACCTTCACGATATTCAATGAGTTTGCTTCTTAAGTTTGATATCTTCATTTTTCTGTAATATGTAATAAAAGTACTATTTTTTATTCATATTTTTAAATGTTTGATTAATTATTTTTTATTTATTCGTTAATTATTTATAAACCCTTGAGTATATTTTCTCAGCCCCTTGCAGAAACACTAAGGCCCAAAACACTAAATGAGGTTATAGGTCAGCAGCATATTGCAGGACCACAAGGAGTATTAAAAAAAATGTTGGAAAGTGGCCGTCTTCCTTCCATCATCTTCTGGGGACCTCCCGGAGTGGGCAAAACTACTTTAGCTCAGATTCTTGCTCATGAGTCTAAAGCACAAATATTCTTCCTAAGTGCCATAAGCGCTGGCGTAAAAGAGGTCAGAGATGTAATAAACCGGGCCGGAGGCTTGATTCAGACCATTCTTTTTATAGATGAGATTCACCGATTTAGTAAATCTCAACAGGACGCGCTGCTTGGTGCAGTAGAAAAAGGACAAATAACATTAATAGGAGCCACCACTGAAAATCCTTCCTTTGAAGTAAATGCAGCATTACTCTCTCGCTGTCAGGTGTATCATTTACAGCCACTTTCCAATGAAGAACTTCTGAAGTTGGTTGAGCGAGTTGTGAATGAACCGGCATTAAACAAAGAAATTCAAATTGATGAGTATGATGCATTATTTCGTTTATCAGGAGGAGATGCCAGGCGACTTCTAAATTTAATGGAACTCATCATAAGGCAATCAGGAAATAAGGTGGTTGTTAACAATGATCTGGTAACAAAACTCTCTCAGCAGAAAGTTGCATTATACGATAAAAAAGGTGAACAGCATTATGATATTGTTTCTGCTTTCATCAAGTCAATTAGAGGGAGTGATCCTAATGCAGCAGTTTACTACCTGGCTCGCATGATAGAAGGAGGAGAAGATGCCAAATTTATAGCTAGACGTTTGTTAATTTTAGCCTCCGAGGATGTAGGGAATGCGAATCCAACCGCATTGGTCTTAGCCACTAATTGCTTTCAGGCAGTCAATATGATTGGTTTTCCGGAAGCAGAAATTATTTTGTCACAGTGTGTAACATACCTGGCGTCCAGCCCGAAAAGTAACGCCAGTTATAAAGCTATAAAGCAGGCAAAATCAATTGTTAAGAATACAGGTGATCTGCAAGTTCCTATGCACATTAGAAATGCTCCGTCACAATTGATGAAAGATGAGGGATATAGTAAAGGTTATCAGTATGCTCATGATTTTCCTGCTAACTTTGTAGCTCAGGAGTTTATGCCCGATCAAATAAAAAACACTAAACTGTATGATCCTGGAGAAAACCCGAGAGAAAATGAGCTTAGAAAACGTCTAAAAGCCTTTTGGAAAGAGAAGTACGGCTACTGATTTTTTATTCATTTTCCTGTTTTAGTTTAAATGATAAGTCAATCTTACTGACATCAACCAAAAAACGATTTTTAAGAAGCCTTTTACCTAACAATATGGGATAACGCATACTTACCCTATCAGCTAAAGTAAAATCTGTGGTAAAAGTTTCTCCAAATAAAATTACCTGACATTTAATAGAGAACCTGTATTCAGACTTTCCAAATGAATTGGTAATCTTTTTTTCTTTAAAGTTAGACGTTTGGTATTCATGATTGTTATAGGCTTCATGGGAAGGGTCTAATAAGCGAAAAGAAATATTTTCTTTTCCATTGACTTCTACTAATCTTACTCTATGGCAGTGGATAGCTGAAGATTCAGCTCCTGTATCAATTTTACAGGGAAGTTCATATAAATTAAATTCAGGTAAATCAATTCTATCACGAGTCCCAATTACTTTTTTTATTTTCTTTTTCATAAAGAAAGAAATGAAATCAATTCTAATTAATTTGACATAATTTTTCTAAAAGATATTCAATTTATGAAAATCGCCATATTATCTCGGGATGAAAATTTGTATTCTACACAGAGCCTTCTCAAAGCTGGCAAGCAGAGAGGCCATGAAATACAAGTAGTAGATCATCTTAAATGTAATATTATAATTGAGCAAAAGAAGCCTACTGTTTTTTACAAAGGGCACTATCTTAATGATATTGACGCTATAATCCCGCGTATTGGTGCTTCAGTTACTTTTTATGGAAGTGCTGTAGTTCGACAGTTTGAGATGATGAAAGTTTTTAGTGCAGTTGAGTCACAGGCGCTTATCCGTTCCCGAGATAAATTACGTAGCCTTCAGGTACTTTCCCGGGCTGGTTTAGGCTTACCCAAAACTGTTTTTACCAATTATGCCAAAGAAACGGATGAAATTCTCAGCGAAGTTGGAGGCGCACCAGTGATCATCAAACTCCTGGAAGGTACACAGGGATTAGGTGTGGTACTGGCAGAAAATAAAAAAGCAGCAAAATCTGTTATAGAAGCTTTTAACGGACTTAAGGCCAGGATTATCGTACAGGAGTTCATTGGGGAATCCAAAGGCTCAGACATTCGTGCTTTTGTAGTGGATGGTGAAGTAGTTGGTGCTATGAAGCGTACAGCAAAAGAAGGAGAATTCAGGTCAAATCTTCATAGGGGAGGAACCGCTGAAGTAATTGAACTAAGCCAAGAAGAAGAACACGCAGCGATAGAGTCAGCCCGTAAACTCGGTCTGGGTGTGGCCGGTGTAGATATATTACAATCTAATCGCGGTCCATTAATCATAGAAGTAAATTCTTCTCCAGGTCTTGAAGGGATAGAGAATGCTACAGGAGTTGATGTGGCGGGTAAAATAATTCAATACCTGGAAAGAAATGTCTAAGCATCCATAAGGTCAAGTAAGTCCCTGGTGCTAATGAATCTGCTTCTATTGGTATTAGCAAGGACAATAATGGTTTGTTGTTTATCAAGAAGTCTGATAAAGTGGGTACGGTATCCTTTCCACCAACCACTATGAAATACGATCTTGCTGCAATCGGGCTGTTCGTTGATTCTCCAACCCAGTCCGTAATTGTCGTGGGCATATAACTCAGGGTGTGCAGCAAGGTAAGCTTCTGTAAGGCTTTCTTTGGACAGAAAGCTTTCTTTGTATAGCGCCTGATCAAGTTTAAAAAGATCTTCTACACTTGAATAAATCCCTTTGTCGCCAGTCACCCCATTCAGGTAAGTATCTTCGGCTACTCTTCTGTTGTCATAGCCTATGGTACTATGTTCAATATCAGGCCTGTAAGCTTTTGAGTAAACATAACTGTCTTCCATCCCAAGTGGGTCAAAAATATAAGCTTTCATAAACTCACTAAATCTCAAATCAGTAACTTTCTCAATAATTGAAGCTAGCAGGCTATAGTTTGTGTTGCTATAGTTATATCTATAATTGGGGATATAGTAAATGTTGGGCTCATAAGTTTTCATCAGGCACAACACATCCTCATTGGAAATAGGAACTTTCCTGTCAATCCAATGTTCATCTGCAAAATACATATAGTTTGGCAATCCAGACCTGTGCGTAAGCAGCATACGAATTGTGATACCTTCATATGGGAAGTCAGGGAAGAAATGCTGCACAGTATCGTCATATGAAATCAAACCTTTTTCTTTAAGCCAAATCACGCCAAGCGCAGTTAAAGGTTTGGAAACGGATGCAAGCTGAAATGCTGAATTGATGCTTAAAGTGTCTTCTTCACGGAAGTCTGCATAACCGTATGCCTTTTTAATGATCACATTGCCACCATCAGCGAATAAAATTGTGCCGTTGAAAAGACCAACATCGTACTTTGATGAAAAAAACTCGTCAATTTCCTGAGCTTTATCGCTCATCCATCGGGCATAGGCAGTGTCATAAAGATTTTCGCAATCAATGCTGTCCGATATTAATTTGATGTCTTCATTTTTGTATTGATTTTCATCCTTTTCTACCTGGCAAGCTTGCATTAACATGACCAACCCTATCATCAAGATTAGGGGGTATACAGTTAGTTTCATAGAAAGCATTTAATTTTCCATTATAACTAAAAAAAAGAGTTTTTTGTAATACCTCAGTGATTACAATTATATGGAGTATTGAAGACTTGGTAAAACAGAATTTATGGTATCAGAAGTTTCATTCGTTACCTGGAAGGTAGAAGGTAAGTGGGAAGAGGCTTTTTGGATAAGCTTTGGAAAAACGTAAATGCCAGCGAATTGCCACTATTAAGTAAGGAGAAAATGCAAAAAGTAAAACAGCTTATGATAATTGATAATTACTTCCATTAGGAAGTATATACTCAATAGTAAGGTATTGCTTATTCTATTGAGATTTTGTTTGAAAATTTTAATAAACAAAGATGATTATTAGAAATATTTAATTTAATACCTTATAAACATTGATCAAATAAGCTTCAGTGTAGGATTAGTTATATTATTGTGTTAACTGCTTAAAATGTTTATTTGTGTAACATCATTATCTCTTTGTTAAGTATATCACTGCTCATTCGTACTATTATTGAAGCCATAGCATGTGTTTTTAACGATTTTTTATGGCTTCACTTACTTCATATCAAGATACATTGGGCCGAAAAAAGGCTGCTCATCTGTTGCGGAGATTGACCTTTGGAGCAAGTAAACAAGAGATTGATACATTTGCCAAGTATACTCCCCAACAAGCGGTTGAAAAACTGCTTAAGAATCCTGAAACAGATTACTCCCCTCCAATAGATCCTGCTACAGGAAATATTTGGCTAAATCCCGCACCTACAGATGTCAATAGTGATAACGAAACACTTATGCAGCATGTAAAATGCTGGTGGCTGGACCAAATGGTAAAAGCATCTGTGTCAGCTGTAGAAAAGATGAGTTTTTTTATGCATACGCATTTTACCACCATGGAATCAAGAATGCGCTACGCACCTGCATTGTATTATCAGATTAAACTCTTTAGAGAGTATTCACTTGGAAATTTTAAGGCTCTTGCGAAAAAAATATGCCTGGATCATGCCATGCTACGTTTTCTGGATGGCTATCTCAATGAAGTAGGCAAGCCTAATGAAAATTTTGCCAGAGAATTTCTGGAGCTTTATACTATCGGAAAAGGCCCTCAGATAGGTCCAAATGACTATACCCATTATACTGAAGATGATATTATTGCTGCTTCCAAAATTTTTTCGGGCTACAAAGAAGATAAAGAATTCTCAAGTTTTGATCCTGATACAGGTCTAGCTCAGGTAGTTGTACAGACCAATGAAGCAGGTCTGGCTTTCCGGCATGATGCCAGTGTAAAGCAGTTTAGTCATGCATTTGATAACCAACAAATAGCCCCAAATGAAATCATTGGTGGAAAAGCTACTCCTGAAGCTACAATTGATGAACTAGATCAGCTGGTAGATATGGTTTTTGCTAAAGAAGCCACCGCAATACACATTTGCAGGAAGCTGTATCGCTTCTTCGTATATTATGAACTCACCCAAGAGGTAGAACAAAACGTAATCATACCCCTGGCCCAGGAACTTGTAGCTTCAAATTATGAGCTGAAGCCAGTGCTCACTAAACTTTTCACCAGCCAACATTTTTACGATCTGGATAACCAGGAAAAGGAAGACAATAATACAGGCGGCATCATTAAATCTCCTTTAGAATTAGTGGTAGGCGCTTTACGATTTTTCAAAGTAGACATGCCTTCTCAGAATACAAATCTGAATATATTCTATGAGGCTTACGGAAAAGGTATACTCAAGGTATTAAGTGATCAGGGGCTGGATTTCTACGAACCTTATGAAGTGGCAGGTTATGCTGCTTATCACCAGGAGCCAGCATTTCATAGAAACTGGATCAGTACTAACTATCTGGCCAGAAGGTATGAGTTTTCACATATGCTAATAGAAGGAGTGCGAAATGATGATGAGCAACTGCTCTATATGTTGGACATAGTGGCTTATGTTGACGATACTACTAATATCACTGACCCAAAAAATGCTGAGCAATTGGTAAGGCAACTTGTAGATTATTTGCTACCAGAGGAAATCACTGAAGAGCGTTTTCAATATTTCCGCAAGACTATACTACTGGATGAATTATCTGAAATCAACTGGCAAAAGGAATGGGAAAAATATAAAAGTACTGGTGATGATTCAGCGGTCAGGGTTCAGTTAGAAAGCCTTATTCATACTATCATTCAATCACCAGAATACCAATTATCCTAAGTGATCAGCTATGAAAAGAAGAAAATTTCTTAAAAACTTATCAGCATCTGGTGCAGCTTTTATGTTGAATGGCATGCCGTTCAAAGTTATGGCTCAAAGTGGAGAGATGCAAAGACTGGCATCAAGCGCAAACAATGATAGGGTACTGGTGATCATTCAAATGCATGGAGGTAATGATGGCTTGAATACAATTATTCCAATCAACCAATATAGCCAGTATTATAATTTGAGGCCAAATATTGCAATTCCAGATCATGGAAAGCGACGCTATATCACTTTGGATAGTACGCTAAGTGAGGAAAAGCAGGCTGGAATACATCCGGATATGCTTGGAATCAAAGAACTGTATGATCAGGGTAAGGTAGGAATTGTACAAGGGGTTGCTTATGAAAACCTGAATGCATCCCATTTCAGAAGCCGGGATATATGGTTTATGGGAGGTGATTATGATGAATACATTGGCTCTGGCTGGATGGGAAGGTATCTAGATGATATTTATCCCGGCTATCCGGACGCTTATCCTTCAGCTGATATGCCTGATCCACTCGGTTTAGAAATTGGGAATGCAGTCTCTTTGGCCTTTCATCGTGCCAATGGTATACCTACAGCTGTATCTGTTAGTAATCCTGAACAGTTTTATAATCTGATCACTAGTGTAGGAGGGGAGCCACCTGAGTCAGTGGCAGACACACACTATGGCCATGAGTTGCAATGGATCATGGATATTGAAAAAAAATCCAACCAATATGCTGGTAGGCTGAAGGAAGTTTTTGCAAAAGGGACCAATAGTCCTTCAGTCCGATACCCTGAAACTTATCCTTATAATGCTCCCAAAAACTCGCTAAATAATTCACTGGCACCTCAATTAAAAATGATAGCTCGTCTGCTGAGTGGAGGTTGTAAAACCAAGATATTTTTAGCACGCATTGGTGGATTTGATACCCATGCTTCTCAGGTAGAAAGCTACGATGCAACGATGGGTGTACATGCAGCCCGACTTTATCACTTGTCAGAAGCTGTAAAAGCCTTTCAAAACGATCTTAAGGGCTTAGGGCTTGAGGACCGAGTACTTACCACAACCATGTCAGAGTTCGGACGAAGGGCAGCCTCCAACGGAAGTTGGGGCACTGACCATGGTACATCTGCCCCTATGCTCATCTTTGGAAATCATGTCAAACCCGGTATTACCGGAACTAACCCTGACCTATATGATCTGGACAGAAATAACCTCCGTATGCAACATGATTACCGTCAGGTATTTGGAGCAATCGTACAAGACTGGTTTGAAGCTTCTCCGGAAGCTATTCAGAAAACCCGCTTTGAAGACTTCGTATGGAATGATCAAAAACTATCTCTTATCGGAAATCCTGTATTAGGCGTTGAGGATAATTTTATTTCAGATCGTTATTATCTGGAACACTGCACTCCCAATCCTGCCTCTTCAATTACACAGGTCAGGTTTAGAATCAACATTCATAGCCTGGTAGAGCTTAAATTACTGAATCAGCAGGGTAGAATTGTGAAAAAAATATTGAGAGAAAAGAAAGCTCCCGGAGAATACAAATTGTATGTAGATGTTTCTGCTTTGCCAAAGGGAGTATACCATTTAATATTACAAGCTGGTAGTTTTAAAAACGCAAAAACATTAATGGTGATGTAATAGCGGGTATTAATGGATAGGGGAGAAAAGCAAAACCTGCTCAAGTAATTGGGCAGGTTTTAGTTTTTTCAGCTAATAATACTAAGCACCTCTTCTTTGGTTAATTTAAATAGACATATACGAGGGAAACGACCGGCTACATAGGTTTTGCCTAATATAATCATACCTCCATCCGAGGTAGCAGAAATATTACCTATTTCGTAGGGAGAAGTTTGACCCAAATACTCTACGCCTAAAAGAGAACCATCCGCAGCATCATAGGCATAAATCATGATACGCTTACTCTTAGAATGGGTAGCATAAAAGACGATTTCCTGCCCCTGAATCTTAATAGTCTTGATCACTACTGCTGCCCTGGCATCTATTTCAGGAAAATGGTTTGCTTCCAAGTCACTGCTGGAAGTGATGGCCCTTTCGTTAATCTCAGATTTAGGAATCAGGTAATTATCTCCGTAGCTATTTTTTGATAAAGCAAAATTGCCATTCGGAAGTGATTTTGCAGCATTGATAAACCCTAAATCTCTAAATCCATTCATTACACCCATAGGCTCCCCATCTGTAGGATTTACAAATGTCAGCGAGATGGTATAATTATTAAATCCGTTAAAATAGTAATAAGCAGCGTTTCCATTTCCCTGAACATATCCATTAAAAAAGGGAAGCCTGCTTCCGGTTCTGGTAAGATGTTTAATAATTCTCTCTTCCACATCCTCCAAGATATCGTATTCTTGTTGCCATTCCTCTGAGAAAGCATTAGTAATCTTTGTTAGGGTAGTTTTTCTGGCTTCACGATTATATCCCTGTATCAACCATCCACCTTCAGCGGTCATTTGCGCTGCCAAAGGGTAAGTAATATCACTATTCTGATAAACAACTTCAGGAGTATCTCCTGAAGGGGCGATCTGCAAAATATAAGTGCCCAGTTGAAGCTCATCCATGCAAACAAAATACACATTGTCATTTTGTATGAACAGTTGGGGCAAGGGGTTTACGTAAGGCTCAGGTAACTTTAAATCCCAAGCAAATTCTCCGTCTATATTAGCTTTGAGCAAGTATGCATTCCATGCATCTGTAGCTGCCAAAACTAAATAAGAACTGTCACTAAGAGTTGCAACATCCAGAGGGTCATAGCTTGCTGTAAAACTGGTATTATTATATATTTTGGTAAAACTAACGCCAGGCTCTATCACATTTTCACTAATATCACAGGCAGAAGTCAATGTTAGGATTAGTACAGATAGGCAAAAACTGCTATATATCTCGTCAAATTTCATTGTTTAAAGAATTACGGGTTTAAAATCTTTGGTCAGGAATTTCAAAGGGAAGTAGCAGCCCATTGAAACCTCAATATTCTTGAGGCTAAGATTGTCCTGCACATTGCCAAAGCCATAAATATTGCGACTACCGCTAAACCTCTGTTTGGCACTAACTACATTATGAAGACCGTAACGATACTGACCATCCAGGTAAAAAATGATAGTACCCAGATAATAACTTGCTCCTGCTCCGGCCAATATGCCAGCATTTGATTTAATATATAAGTCGCTAATGTCAGTTGTTTGAGGAGCCTCTTTAAAGTTAACTTGACCTCCTGAAGCCAGATCTATTCCTTCTGTAATTACATGCTTCTGAGCATTTAACAAGAGATTGTAGTATCCTCCTGCCTGAAGATAGGGTCTGAATCTTCTTCCCAAAGGACTGAATCGTATTGCGAGCGGCAAAGAGAGATAATATAAAATCTGTTCATGATGATAGGTGTGTTCCAGAGAGTTATTGAAATTTTCTTCATCCTGCCAACTAAACTGACTTTGATATTTATACTTATAAGTGTTATAAGCAGGAGAAATAGCTAATGTCAAATACTTACTGAACGAAAAAGCAGCGGATAATCCGAACAGGCTTCCCGTATTTTTAGTAAGGCTTTCGTACTGCTTATTGTCATTTAGTATGTTAACCTCTTTATCAGTCAGGGTATAATCTGAATAAGATTGGGAAATCAGCGGTGAACTGAAATTTACGCCTGAATATATTCCAATGAATCCTTGCGTGGAACTGAACAGATTGCTACTCGTTCTATATTTTCCTTTTTGTGCGTGACCGATTGTAAAACTACAGACCCATCCGACTAAAAATAATGCTATTAAACGTGTCAAAGCTTTTTTATTTCCAATTTAAAGCTTAGAAAAGTTAAATAGTGAGCAAAAAAGAAAATAACTGTAATATGTAAGTGATCATCAAAATGCAAGAAAACTCAGCCCAAGGGTTTTTATGATCAGCAATGGCTGTCTATTCCTGCATTCGGGCAAGGTCGGCTTCCGCAGCGATGTAGCCAAAGGCAGCCCAGTGGCGCCCTTCAATTATATCTTCAAGGATTTGCTTAGCAAGTTGTTGCTCTCCGTTATAAAGGTAAAAATTGCCAACACCATAACCTTGTGTAGCCAATGCAAGATCGCGGTCGGCTAAAGGTACATTTGGGCCAATTTCTAAAAGAGAATCAGGGGATACCAATCCTTTGTACATTAGTAATCGTTCAAAGTAACCCTCATTTTCACGTATATCCATATCTTCTCTTATCATGGCAAGCGTCTCCTCGGCTACTTCATCTTCACCCAGCCGGCGGTATGCCATATATAACCAATCAGCTGTAGCAGTGATTTCATCATCAGTTTGACAAAATTCAAGGCATTTTTCATAGGTTTGAGCTGCCTTTCCATATTCTCCTTCGAGATAATAGGCAAGTCCCAAATGATAGTATATATTAAATTGTAGCGTTGTAGGCTGATCATCTTCAGGCAAAGGAAGAGGAATACCGTTAGCTTCGTCTGTGAGAGGAGTAGATTTGACCAGTTGGGCACTTTTTTCCAAGTCAGCTATTGCTTTATCAAACTGACGCGTAGATATATAGCGGTGCCCACGATGCCTGTATAATTCAGGTGAATCAGGAAATAGTGTAAGGCCATTCGTATAGGTATCAATCGCTTCCTGATATCTTCCCAGATAAGCCTGCCTACGGCCTAACCAGATAATATTTTCCAGGTTCCGGGGGGCGTCATTGTAGTTTTGTAATGCCACACGCAGGGCAGAGTCATACTGAGCTTTGCGTTCTTGAGGTAAATCCAAACGGTAAAGTGTATCTCCGAGAAGAGAAATGGCCTCTACCACTTTTTCACTTGTTAGTAAAGTATCCTCTACATCTTTTTTCACAGTTATGGTACTTTCCTGATCCGTACTTGAGGAGCCACAGGAGCATAAAACGCATACGATGAGTAAGAAAGGACTTAGTTTAATCATAATAGAAATTAAAGCCTTTAAATTATAAAATCCTTATGCTTTAACACGAACATGTACTTTTTAATTTACTTCTATAGCTAAAGTAGAAAACTTAAATTTTAAAATGTTAATTATATACAACTCAGTATATATTTTTGCTTTTAAAGAATTGACTAACAGATATTAGCATATGTTTAAGAAAGATTATCTACTCAAACTCCTACAGCAGTTAGACCAGGCTATGAAGAAAATCAATCAATTGAGAGGGGAGGGTGAGCCTGAAAGTGCTTTACAGTTCACAAAAGATACTTATCAAAAGTTATTGAATCTGGACATTCAACAATATGGAGATGATCTTTTTCTTGAGACTTTATTATCTGAAAAGTCCTTTGAGTTTGATGAGCTGAATGTGCTTGCCGAACTGCTCAAGGAAGAGGGAGACATCCATTATGAAATGCATAATTTCCAGAAATCACATATCAAATACCGGCAGGCCTTAGAGGTTTTTGATTACTTAAACCGTGAAGAAAAAGTTTTCTCCTTCGAACGAGAAGCCAAAATCAGCCAGATGCAGGAACGCTTGCAAGGTTAAAAAATATGAGAATAGGTAATTAGGCTATGCTTTACTCATCAAATTATTTGTAAAACCAGTGTTTTTAATACGAGCAGAGCAGTGTGTTCTAAAATTTTATAATTTCGGCCCACACTTCATTAATGATTGATAAAATGTCCGATCAAAATCTACAGAATCCGGAATGGGGCAGAGTGCTGTCTACCACAGACAATAAAACCTGGAAAAGGTTTGGGCCATACCTTTCCGAACGACAGTGGGGAACGGTAAGAGAAGATTATAGTGAACATGGATTTGCCTGGGGAGCATTCACTCATGATATGGCACGAAGTAAAGCCTACCGATGGGGGGAAGATGGCATCGCCGGATTATCTGATAATAAACAACAGTTTTGTTTCGCGCTGGCTATGTGGAATGGCAATGACCCTATCCTCAAAGAACGTTTGTTTGGTCTGGCCAATCATGAAGGAAACCATGGGGAAGATGTAAAAGAATACTATTATTATCTGGATTCCACGCCTACGCATACTTATATGAAAATGCTATATAAGTATCCAATACAGGCTTTCCCCTATGCCAAATTATTAAAAGGTAGTGCAAGCAGAACAAAACAAGACCCGGAATACGAACTCATAGACACCGGCATTTTTGAGAAGAATGATTACTTTGATGTATTTGTAGAATATGCCAAAGCAGCAGAAGATGATATCCTGGTCAAAATTAAAGTTGTCAATCGTTCCGCTAAAGCTGCTCCTTTTCATCTGTTGCCGACTGCATGGTTTCGCAACTCCTGGTCCTGGGGCCACGATGACTATCGTCCTGAGCTGATAGCTTCCAGAACCAGAAAGCTCATCGCTATTAAATATAAAATGCAGAAAGATGCTTTTCTACATTATGAGGGTGAGCCAGGCTTGCTTTTCTGTGAGAATGAAACCAACTGGGAAAAACTGGAAGGGGGCAAAAATGAAAGACCATACACAAAAGACGGTATCAATGATTATGTTGTCAAAGGTTTAGATAATAAGGTAAACCATGAGTTAGTGGGTACAAAGGCCTCATTATATTGGAAAAAAGTACTCGCACCCAATGAGGTTTGGGAAACTCGCCTGAGAATGTCTACGAATCAGAACGAACCATTTTCCGACTTTGAAGACATTTTCTCACAGAGAGTCAAAGAAGCTGATATTTTCTATCAAGATTTACAAAAAGAAGTTACTGATCCTGACCTCTTAAGTATACAACGGCAAGCTTATGCGGGTATGCTGTGGAGCAAGCAACTCTACGCTTACGATATTAATCAATGGCTCAACGGGGATCCAAAGTTTAATAAAAGTAGTCCGCATCGTAGAAATGGAAGAAACAATAGCTGGAGGCATCTGGTAAATAATAATATTATCTCAATGCCTGACAAATGGGAGTATCCCTGGTATGCTGCCTGGGATTTGGCATTTCATTGTATTCCTTTAGCCCGTCTGGATCCCAGTTTTGCCAAACGGCAGCTCCTGCTGATGCTGCGCGAATACTATATGCACCCCAACGGGCAGATTCCCGCCTATGAGTGGAACTTCAGCGATGTCAATCCACCTGTACATGCCTGGAGTGCATGGAAGGTTTACAGTATAGACAAAGAAAGAATGGGCACCGGAGATATTGAGTTTCTGGAAAAAATCTTCCACAAATTGCTCATGAATTTCACCTGGTGGGTCAACCAAAAAGACACAAGTGGGAGTAACCTCTTTGAGGGAGGCTTCTTAGGACTTGACAACATTGGCGTGTTTGACCGTAGCCATGGGCTACCTACTGGTGGCAGGCTGGAGCAGGCAGATGCTACCGCCTGGATGGCAATGTATTCGCTTAATATGTTGAGGATAGCATTGGAAATATCACAACACCGTCCTTACTATCAGGAGATGGCTTCTAAATTTTTTGAGCACTTCCTTTCCATTGCTGGTGCGATGTTTAATATAGGTAAAGAAGGAGTAGACCTTTGGGATGAGACTGATGAGTTTTATTATGATGCAGTGCACCTGGAAAACGGCTCTACTCAAATTCTGAAGGTCAGGTCAATTGTAGGTATCATCCCTCTTTTTGCAGTTGAGGTACTTACTCCAGAGCTCCTGGAAGCTTTGCCCGACTTTACCCGCCGTCTGCAGTGGGTATTGCGTAATCGTCCAGATCTGGGTTCATTGATTTCTCGCTGGTATGAACACGGAAAAGGGGAAACCAGAATGTTATCCCTGGTGAGGGTTCACCGTCTGAAATGCATCCTAAGACGTATGTTAGATGAAGATGAATTTTTATCAGAATATGGAATTAGAGCGCTTTCTAAGTTTCATCATGAGAACCCTTATCAGTATTCTGTGGATGGGCATCCACATTCGGTATCCTACTTACCCGGAGAGTCGGATTCATCTATGTTCGGTGGGAATTCAAATTGGAGAGGGCCGGTTTGGTTTCCTATCAACTTCCTCATCGTAGAATCTTTAATGAAATTCCATGAATATTATGGAGAAAGTTTTCGTCTGGAACATCCTACGGGCTCCGGAAATTTTCTTACACTGGACAAAATTGCTCAAAACATCAGCCATCGCCTCATCAATATTTTTAAAAAGAATGAAGAGGGAAAAAGAGTAGTGTTTGGTGATCAGAAGAAGTTCCAGACAGATCCTCATTTTCAGGATCATATCTTATTTTATGAGTATTTTCATGGGGATGATGGAAGGGGGCTCGGTGCTTCCCATCAGACCGGCTGGACAGGGCTGATCACCGAACTCATCCATATGACAGAAAAAAAAGCTCATCATACTTGATGAGCTTTAATATTATCTGAATTTGTTTTTTAGCATGGCAAGTTTAGATTGAAGATCCCCACTGTCACCCTCCTGCTTACTTCTTTTTTTCGCGGGTTTGTTTCCACCTTTTTTTGGTGGAGCAAAGGGATCACTTTTCATAGATAGTCCAATTCTTTTTCTGGCAACATCCACTTCCATCACTGTTACCTGCACTTGCTGGTGTACTTTAACAATTTCAGCGGGGTTATCCACAAACTTATCAGCCAGATGGCTAATGTGTACTAATCCGTCCTGGTGAACTCCGAGGTCAACAAATGCTCCAAAATTTGTAACATTGGTAACGATGCCGGGTAGTTTCATCCCTACTTTCAAATCTTCTATCTCATGTACACCTTCCATAAACTGAAAAGCTTCAAACTGTTCGCGGGGGTCACGGCCGGGTTTGGAAAGCTCAGCCATGATATCTTCCAGCGTAGGAAGCCCTACATCTTCTGATACATACTGCTTTAAGTTAATGCGCTTACGTAAGTTTTCATCCTTGATCAAATCTTCTATGGTACAGCCCAGGTCAGCTGCCATCTGGTTGACAGTTTCGTATCTTTCAGGGTGAACCGCACTACGGTCAAGTGGGTTATCCGCATCTCTTATTCTTAAAAATCCCGCAGCCTGCTCAAATGCTTTATTCCCAAGACGAGGTATGCTCAAGAGTTCTCCTCTCGTTTTAAAGGGGCCTTTCTCATCCCGGTAGTTAACAATGCTCTGTGCTAAGGAAGGGCCCAAACCGGATACATATGTCAACAATTGCTTACTCGCTGTATTTACTTCCACACCTACGTTGTTTACACAACTGACTACCGTATCGTCCAGACTCTGACGTAAGGCCGTCTGGTCTACGTCGTGTTGGTATTGTCCTACCCCTATGGATTTAGGGTCCAATTTTACCAGCTCCGCGAGAGGGTCCATCAACCTTCTACCGATAGAAACTGCACCTCTTACAGTAAGGTCATAGTCGGGAAACTCTTCTCTGGCAACATCAGACGCGGAGTATACTGACGCCCCGCTTTCATTGACCATCACTATCTGTATATTTTTTGGCAAATGCTTAATTCCCCGTACGAAAGCCTCTGTTTCTCTGCTGGCTGTCCCATTACCTATGGCGATTGCTTCTATTTCATACTTCTGGCAGTATGCCAGTATTATTGCTTCAGCCTCAGTTGTTTTACGCTGCGGTTCATTAGGGAAAATGGCTGTGTTTTCAAGTAACCTTCCCTGCTTATTCAAACATACAAGTTTGCAGCCTGTACGAAAACCAGGATCAATAGCCAGGGTGTTTTTTTCACCCAGGGGAGAGGACATCAATAATTCCCTTAAGTTGTCAGTAAAAACATGGATTGCTTCTTCATCGGCTTTTTTCTTGGTTGACAGTCTTATATCTGTTTCTATGGAAGGTTTGAGTAGGCGCTTGTAACTGTCTTTGGTAGCCAATTCTACTTGCTCTGAGAGCGGTGAATTACCTTTTACAAAAGATTTTTTCAGCAATTGCAAAGCTTCTTCCTCCGGGGGTGTGATATTAAGCATAAGGATCATTTCCTTCTCGCCTCTTCTCATTGCCAGAACACGATGTGAAGGGGCTGTTTTAACCGGTTCTTCCCATTCAAAATAGTCCTTATACTTTTGCCCTTCTTCTTCTTTTCCACTAATTACTTTACACTGGAAAGTTGCTTTTTTCATGAATAAATCTCGCATGTTCGCGCGAGCTTCCTGATCTTCATTTATCCATTCCGCGATTATATCACGCGCCCCCTGAAGCGCTTCTTCTTCATTGTTAACTTCTTTTTCAGCATCTATATATTTTCTTGCTTCTTCAGCTAAGTTTGCTTTTTCCTGCTCGAAGATTAAAGTTGCTAAAGGTTCAAGCCCTTTTTCTTTGGCTATGGTTGCTTTAGTTCTTCTTTTTGGTTTATAAGGTAGGTATAAATCTTCCAAGCGGGCCATGTTCTCAGCGGCATTAATTTTATCCGTCAGCTCGCTAGTCAGCTTTCCCTGCTCCTCTATTGATTTAAGAATACTTTCTCTGCGTTTGTCCAGCTCTCTAAGTTGTGTCACCCGATCTCTTATGTTAGTAACGGCAACTTCGTCTAAGCTTCCAGTCATTTCTTTTCGGTAACGAGAGATAAAAGGAACAGTAGCGCCCTCATCAAGTAGCTTGATGGTTGCGGACACTTGTGAAGCCTTGATTTGTAACTCTTCGGCAATTTTTGAAATATGCTGCTGCATGTGTTGAGCTTTTAAATAATAATATTAGAACGATCAAAGTGAATTTCACGTCATTTTCGGGAAGCAAAAATAGAAAAGAAGCTTACTTATTAAATCTTGACTTTTATAAAAAATTATAGCAAAGGAAAAATGTGAATTGATTAAAAACTCTAAATTTTTAGCAAGAAATTTCTTGTAACAAAATACAAAAAAATTATAAGGGAGTTGTTAACTTTAACAAAAGTAAAAGTCAAGGCTATGCTGGATGACCAAGACGAAAAATTTGACGGGGAAATCGAGAAAAAAATAGATGTTGCAGAGAAACAGGCTCGAAAACTAAGCGACAGAGCAGATGTATTACGCAAGCTCACTGAAAAGTATCGTGATACCTCTGCTGAACAAATATGGGGGTGGGAAAAACTTTTACAGAAAACAAACACAGAAGAACGTGAAGAAAACTTATAGTTTAATCTTCAAGTATATGCTCCTTTTCTGTTTCTTCACTCACCATGGCTTGTACTCTTTCGAACTCCTCTCGCTCTATGGTATAAAAACCATCTTCGTACATTTGTAAAATGTCACGGTAAGTAAGCTCGTGGTTTTCTATATTACCTTCTCCTTCTTTGGTAAGTATTTCTGTACCTAAATAGGTGAATTCGTTTTCTGGAAATATAATGGGTTTTAATCTGTAGTAAATTTTAGAGTCTCCCATTGTATTTTTCACATAAAAATCTTCTAAGTGACGCATCTTTTTTGATTTTGAATGTTTTTTACTAGTGTTTCAAAATGTTCATCTTTAGCTAAATCAATTGTGTCAATATCAATAGTAAGGGTAGTGGAATATGTATAATTACTTATCCATGAAGCATAGCATAGGTCCAGATTCTTTAAATAAGCCAATGAGATTTCTCGTTCAAAACTTCTTATGCCACCCTCACTTCTGTGACTAATTCTGTATTTCAAATTTTTAGGCTTACCCTTCAAGTAAACCAGGATATCCGGTTTAGGGATTAACCCTACCATTGATTGGTAAAGGCTTAAATAATTTTCGTAATCAACCTGGCTCAAATAGTTAGAGCGATACAAATTTTTAGCAAACACATTTGCATCTTCATAAATTGTTCTATCCAAGATTACACCAGATTCACGATCATTTAAACTTAACCCCTGTCGAAAACGATGACCAAGGAAATAAACCTGTAGCGGAAATGCCCAACGTTCCATGTCCCGATAGAAAAGAGATAAGTACGGATTCTCGTGTATGGCTTCGTACTCAGCCTGATAGCCAAAATAATCAGCTAATTTCCTAACCAATGTCGTCTTTCCGGTACCAATGTTACCTGCTACAGCTATCAACATCTTGAGTTCATCTTATTCAAATCTAATAATAAATCTTAAACATCAAAGTCAATTTCCAACATTGTATAAAACGTTTGTAATAAACAGTGTTTATTAAAAATTAACCCTGGTTTTTCTGATCATATTAAAGAAATGATACAATCATTAACAAATAATCAAAGAACTAACACTTTTATTAATATTATATATTATCTAAAAAGATTATAAATCTGCTTGTATTAATAGTACTATCAGAAGAAAAGGTTAAAGGTGAAGCTTTGGATTTTAAAATATTTATTACATGTATAAAATAGACTTCAAAGCGTAATTGTTTATATGTGATCCACCTTTGTTCATTCTTGTACTTTACAGCAAATCAGTAATTTCCAAATCGCTAATATCATTTTTTAGTAAAGTAGGCCTCTCCATGAAAACTAAATTGATTCCTGAAACAGATAGCTAAGGGAAATCATATTAGATACCAATACATATAATGTATATACATTTTTTCGGCATAAAAAGTTGTGTTAACTGAAGAAAGGCTCCGCTTCTCTCATCAGCCTCTTTGTATGCTCAATACAAAGGATACCAGCCAATATCAATGGAAGGCAAACGAGGCATTTCCACCATTGACTGTCATTAAAATGAAAATACAAAGCAGCGAACAATGGTGACAAGAGTAAGAACAAGCCAAAAGTCCAACCAAGCACTTGAATGGTGTGAATAAGGTAATATGTGGGTTTGTAGTACCAGCTTTTTTTAAATGCTTCGTTATTTTTTTTGAAGTTTTCATACCGTCTTTTGGCGTGCTCTTTAGCGTTTCTTCGTGCATCTCTCTTTCTTCTAAGCCTTTCTTCTTCCCACATTTCACGATAAGACTGCCTTCTAAAATTATAAGGCCTTCTGTTGTAGGCATGTTGCTGATACTGGGGGGAGAAAATTCTTGAAGCAGGTGCCTTGCGAACACCGATAAGAATCTCGTACGCTTCAGTAATCTGAATAAAACGTTGACCTATATCTTTACCATCATTTTTGTCAGGATGAAATCGCATTGCTAACTTACGGTAAGCTTTTTTAATCTCATGCTGAGATGATCCTACTGGGATTTCTAATATTTGGTAATATCGTTCCAAGTGCCTTGAATCTTTATCAAATAGGTTGAAATGGCATTTTCAATCAGAAAGTCTTAGAATATAGTGAGGATTTATACAAAATTGCAAATAATAATTGCGATCAGATGGTGCTGCCACACCAGGAAAATCTCCAGTGTTACCTAACATATCAGTCATGACCTGCCAATGCAAATGGGGTGGCCAGTCTCCATTTTCAGGAAAGTCACCAATATCGCCCAGATACTGGGCTTGATCAACCTGGTCTCCTACCTTCCAGCTTTCCAGTATTTCCCTATGCAAATGACCATAAAGTATATAAAAAGTTGCATCTTCCATCTGGTGTTCAAGTATAAGTGTAGGCCCATAGTTACCAAAACCCTGATTGTCCTGAAGGCTGTGAATTTTGCCGGATAGTGGGCTATAAAGCTTGGTGCCAGCTTTTGCCCAGATGTCTAATCCCAAATGTATACTACGAGCCTCTTTTCCATCATAGTGCGCACTTCTCCGATATATAATTCTGTCTTCAAAAAAACCACCGATTCCTATTTTATCTTTCAGTACTTCATCAAAAACAAGATGGTTAAATGCGAGTGTGTCTTTGAGGTCAATTTCCCTGAGATAAGGACTGCCTTCTGAAAAGTCCAGACTCATCAGATCTTTTTTCTGTAGCCCAGGAATTAAGGGATAAAAGGAGGTTTGGTATTTCTCAATCAGCTTTGTTATATGTGCTTTATTTGTTTTCATCCAGCTTCGTTTATGCATTAGTCATTGTTGATGAGCGATGAGCAATTAAGTAAAAAAGACTGTCTTGTCAGATAAAGAGATACTTATGCTTCAAAACCCAATATTAGTACTTTCTACCTTAATGACTATGAGTTGATTTTACCAGTGCGAAATTAGATTAAACAATCGTACGGATTAAGGCAGTTTACATAGCGAGACTCAATTTTTTAAACTATGGACAGAAAGAATATTTTTATCGTCGGATCAGACGAATTCAACATGGGTGAACTTAAATCTATTGAGCATGCAGATCAATATAATTTCATCCCTCTTTTTCATATCAATGAAATACAGCAAAAGGAAGTAAAACCTGATGTGCGTAAATTTATGGAGCAAGCCAGAGATCAACTCAATAACTTTGAAGGCTCTATTGATGCTATCATATCCTTTTATGATTTTCCTGCAACATTGATCGCTTTTTTATTGACTGAAGAGTATGGGCTTAGAGGTCCTTCACTGGAAAGTGGTTTCAAATGTGAGCATAAATACTGGAGCCGCCTGGAACAGGAAAAGTCAATCCCTGATCACATCCCTGATTTTGAAGCTGTTGATCCTTTTACTGTAAACAAAATAGAAGATATTAATCTGAAAACACCATTCTGGATCAAGCCGATCAAAGCTTATGCATCACAATTGGGGTTTAAAGTGGAAAATGAAGAGATATTGGAGGAAGCATTGCCAAAGATTCGTGAAAAAATCAAGGATTTTGGCGAACCCTTTAATCTTTTGATGGAGAAGCTAAACATGCCTGCTGATATTCAGCATATCAATGGAAATTATTGTATTGCCGAAAGTCTTATTGGAGGACATCAGTGTACTGTATCTGGCTATGTTCAAAATAGTGAAGTGAAAACCTATGGTATTGTAGACTCAATCAATTACGAGGAAGTTCCTTCTTTCTTTTACTATAAGCTTCCCAGTGAGCTTCCAGAAAAAGTACAGCGTAGATTACATGAGGTGTCTGCAAAAGTAATGAAGCATATTGGCTATGAGGACTCCACTTTTAATATTGAGTATTTCTACGATGAAGATAAAGATCAGATTTGTCTGCTGGAAATTAACCCTCGCATGTCACAGTCTCACAGTGATCTATATGCCAAAGTAAAGGGTAGCTCAAATCATCAGCTTTTGGTAAAGCTTGCTTTGGGAGAACAACCTGATTATAAGGATAAGGAAGGACAGTATAATTATTCCGCCAAGTTTCACTATCGTGTATTTGAAGACGGAATTGTAGAGCGTCTGCCGGATCAGGATGATATAGAACGTATTTATCAACAGTATCCGGATACCCATATCAAGTTACAGGTAGAAGAGGGACAAAAGCTGTCTGAATTACCGGGTCAGGATAACTACAGCTATTTGCTTGCTTTTATCTTCACTGGTGCTCAGACACGTGAGGAGCTTGAACAAAAATACCGGGAGATAGTGGAATTGATGCATGTGAAAATAAAAAAACTATAATGTATGGACTATGTGGATGACTTACCGCATCGGGTAAAAGAGATTGAAAATGAATGGATTGTAATGCCCGATGGAACTAGGTTAGCAGCACGAATGTGGATTCCAGAAAAAGCCAGGCAAGAGCCTGTGCCCGCGATTCTAGAGTATATTCCTTACCGCAAAAGAGACCATACCCGAACTGGTGATGAAATTAACCATCGCTTCTTTGCCGGATACGGCTATGCCGGAATTAGAGTAGACATCAGAGGGAGTGGCGATTCCGAAGGTGTGATTAAAGATGAATACCTGGAGCAGGAGCTTGAAGATGGAGAAAGGATTATTGAATGGTTGGCAAAACAGCCCTGGTGCAATGGAAAAGTGGGTATGATTGGGATATCATGGGGAGGATTTAACGGATTACAAATCGCTGCACGACGCCCGGAAGCACTTAAAGCTGTGATTACTGTCTGCTCCACTGATGATCGCTATGCTGATGATGTACATTATATGGGGGGCTGTCTTTTGGGGGATAATCTGTCATGGGCTTCCGTCATGTTTGGCAGAAATAGTCTGCCACCGGACCCAGTGCTGGTAGGTGAGCGCTGGAAGGAATTATGGCTGCAGAGGTTAGAAAAGAGCGGACACTGGCTGGAAAACTGGCTTGAACATCAGCACAGAGATGAATACTGGAAGCATGGCTCGGTGTGTGAAAATTATGATGACATACAATGCCCGGTGATGGCGGTAAGCGGCTGGGCTGATGGCTATTCCAATAGTGTTTTTCGCCTCTTAAAAAACCTGAATGTGCCTCGTATGGGGTTGGTGGGGCCCTGGAGCCATCGTTATCCGCACAATGGTAAGCCGGGGCCGGCTATCGGTTTTTTACAAGAATGTGTACGCTGGTGGGATCAGTGGCTCAGCAATAAAGACACTGGCATACAAAATGAGCCAATGCTTAAAGCCTGGGTACAGAAAAGTGTACCCCCCACTACTGATTATGAAGAGCGACCTGGCTATTGGACAGGATTAGAAGAATGGCCTTCCCCTGCCATTCAGGAGGAAGATTGGGTGCTCAAAGCGGGCAAACTTCAACATGAATCAGTGGTGCAGGTGGAAGATCCGAAAGCTCTTTGGGTAAGCTCACCGCTTCGCCTAGGACTGTTTGCCGGAAAGTGGTGTTCTTACAGCGCCCCTCCTGATCTGCCGAGTGACCAGCGGGAAGAAGATGGAGGAGCATTGGTCTTCAACAGCCCGCCATTGGTGAATGACTTAGAAATATTAGGAGCTCCTTCAGTAGAGTTTACAGTCTCGGTAGACAAGCCACAGGCTATGATCGCAGTGCGATTATCAGATGTGCGAGACGATCATAAAGTGACACGCGTGACTTATGGTTTGTTTAACCTAACTCATCACAATAGTCACGAATTTCCCGAACCTCTGGAGCCAGACAAAAAGTATAAAGTTAGGGTTCAACTCAACGAAATTGGTCATATTTTTCCTGCCGGTCACCAGTTAAGAGTGTCCGTATCTACATCCTACTGGCCATTGGCCTGGCCATCTCCTGAACTTACTAAACTACAGGTGTTTACAGATGAGAGTAAGTTGATACTACCCGTGAAAAAAGAAAGGAAAGAAATTCAGAATGCTTTTGGTCCGCCCATAGGTGCTAGTCCCAGGAGTGGAGCAGAAGTGATCAAGTCAGGCAGTCAGGCGTGGAATGTCGTGCGTGACCTCATAGAAGATGGCTCTACGCTGGAAGTGCTGAAGGATCAGGGGACATATCGTATTGAAGAACTGGACCTTGAAGTCAGCAATTACAATAAGGAGAATTACTATGTAAGAAATGACCAACTGAATACCCTTAAAGGAGAAGTTGTTTGGAAAAAATCGATGAAAAGGCAGGATTGGGAAATCAGTACGCATGCCAGAACTATTCTCACCTCAGACAGAGATTATTTTAAACTCTACGCAGAACTAGATGCATACGAAGGGGAAAGGAGAATATTTACTGAAACCTGGAAGCGCAAAATCCCAAGAAATTTAGTTTGAGTGCATGCATCAGGCGTTTCCGTTTGACTGGAAATACATTTTTTACTCCTACAATGCAGATTTTTTTAAGCTTAAACAATAAATGACATGATAGAGGATGTTTCAATTGAAAAACCATTTACTGAAAAGCAGGATAGCATACTTGAACAGCTTGAAACGAAGGTAGAGAAAGGGCTCTCATCAGATGAAGCTAAACGAAGGTTAGAGCATTTTGGTCCAAACCAGTTGGAAAAGCGAAAAAAGAAAAGTCCCTGGAAAATCATTCTTGAGCAGGTTAATACACCAGTGGTATACCTGCTTGCTGCTGCCGCTGCACTTTCTTTCATATTTGGTGACCTCCCGGAAGGTATTTTTATCGTAGTAGTGCTCCTCATCAATACAGCCATAGGATTTTGGATGGAAATGCAGGCCCAAAAGTCTATGAACGCGCTTAAGGAAATGGATAAGGTTGAAGCTGAAGTGCTACGAGATGGCGAAGAGCAGACTATAGATGCTGAGCATCTGGTTCCGGGTGATATACTTGTGCTTGATGCCGGCCAGGTGGTGGCTGCAGATGCGCGTCTGGTAGAAGTTTCGGAATTACAGCTCAATGAGTCAGCGCTTACCGGCGAGTCAGTTCCGGTAGATAAAAATACTGAAAAAGTAGAAGAAGATGCCGAGATCGCGGAGCGGAAAAATATGGCCTTTAAAGGAACTTCCGTAACCAGAGGAAAAGCCAAGGCGGTCGTAACCGCTACCGGCATGCACACCGAGATCGGTAATATCTCTGATATAGTGAGCTCCGCCAGTGGAGAAAAGGTACCGCTGGACAAAAAATTAAACAAGCTGTCCCAGCGATTAATTTGGGTAGTGCTGGGATTGGCCGCAATACTGGCCGGAGTAGGTTTTATTACCGATCGCGATACCTATACCATTATTCAGACAGCGATCGCATGGGCAATTGCAGCAATACCAGAGGGCTTACCTATAGTGGCAAGTATTGCCCTGGCGAGAGGGATGATTCGGCTGGCAAGACATGAAGTGATAGTAAAGCAGCTTTCAGCTGTGGAAGCATTGGGAGAGACCAATACTATTTTTACTGATAAAACCGGAACTCTTACAGAAAATCGCCTAACCGTTAATACCCTCTATCTGGATGAAGAGAAAATACTGTTGGAGTGGGAGGGAGATGAACAGGTAAAAATGGAGCAGGAGGAGAATGAATTGATCAGAAAACTCTTTACCATTTCAGTGCTCTGTAATAATGCTGAATATGATCCTGAGGGAGAAGAGAGTGAAGGCGACCCTCTTGAAATTGCCTTGCTGAAATTTGCCCGTGCATATGATCAGGAAAGGTTGGAGGAGCTACGTTCATGGGAAAGAGTGGCGGAAGATCCTTTCAACTCCGAAACTAAAATGATGGGTACCATTTATCAATCCGATAAGGGCTATTTCACCGCAGGAAAAGGAGCAGCCAAAGCTTTACTGGAAGAATGTTCCCACATACTTAAAGATGATGAATCTCAGGAACTAAGCGAGGACGATAAGCAGGAATGGCTTGAAAAGTTTGATGAACTGGCCAAAGATGGGTTAAGGTCACTGGCATTTGCTTATAAAGAAAGTGATCAAAAGCCTCAGGGGGCAGAAGATGAAGATTTTTTGCATGAGCTGACTTTTGTAGGACTTATCGGATTTATTGATCCTCCTCAGGGTGACGTAAAAGATGCGATTGAAACCTGTAAAAAAGCAGGTATTGAAGTCGTTATGGTTACAGGTGACCATCCGGAAACCGCCAAGAAAATCGCGCAGGAAGTAAGTCTTGTAGAGAATGATGAACCCAAAGCGTTGAGAGGTAAAGAATTAGATGAAAGCGAAGAGAGTAAGGATCTGAGTGATGTACAAGTATTCTCAAGAGTCTCACCAGAACAAAAACTTACCCTGATTGAAAAGTATCAGGAGCAGAGTAAAATAGTGGCTATGACAGGTGATGGGGTCAACGATGCCCCCGCCCTTAAAAAAGCAGACATCGGAATAGCGATGGGTATGCGCGGAACTCAGGTAGCCAAGGAAGTAGCCGATATGGTATTGAAAGATGATTCTTTTCCATCCATCGTAAGGGCGATACGAGAAGGGAGAATTATCTTCAGCAACATACGTAAGTTCATTATTTACCAGCTATCATACCATCTGAGCGAAATAATCATTATTGCTGCCTCTACTTTTGCGATAGCTAAGCTTTCGCTTCTACCGCTCCAGCTATTGTTTCTAAACATTCTGACCGATGTATTTCCAGCTTTAGCCATTGGTATAGGTGAAGGTAGATCAGGGGTAATGGACAACCCTCCTAAAGACCCCGAAGAGCCAATCATCAACAAAAAGAGCTGGCAGACAATTATTCTTTTTGGCTCTATACTGGCACTAGGTGTCTCTGCTGCATTCTTCTATGCCTATTATGTTTGGGATCAATCTTTTGAAGTAGCTAACAATGTTGCGTTTTTCAGTCTGGCAGTGGCTGAGTTATTGCATACCTTGAATATGCGCGATCCCGAGGAACCTGTTTTTAAAAACCAGATTACCAGAAACAAGTATGTATGGATGGCGGTAGCCCTCTGTGCTACAGTACTTGCTGTAGCCTACAGTATTCCTTATGTGAGAGATTTGCTTTCCTTACAGCCTATGGAAGCAAGAAACTGGATACTCATCGCTCTCGGAAGTATCATACCTGTGGTGATAATACAGATCATCAAAAGTGCCACAAAGAAATTCTAAGTATTGCAGGTAACTTATAAAGAGAAGGGAAGGGGAGAAATAAATAAGCCGGATTCAAATCCGGCTTATGTTAACTATTTACTTGAGAAGAGATCTTAGCATCCATGCCATTTTTTCATGCTCCTGCAAGAGTGCAGTTACAAAGTCGGCATTACCTGCATCCTGTAGCTCATCTTCTAACTTTTCAATGTCTACTCTCATGCTTTCAATCAGGCTTTCATGATCTTTAACCAGCCGGGCTACCATTTCAGTATCACTTAACTTTTCATCTTTAGACTCTTTGAGGCTGGCCAGGTCCAGAAATTCCTGCATGCTGCCGATTGCCCTGAAGCCCATCTGACGAGAGCGCTCGGCGATTTCGTCTATGCTGGTAGCCAGTTGCTGATACTGCTCTTCCAGTAAATTATGTAAGCTATAGAATAACGGACCGGTTACATTCCAATGAAAATTTCTGGTTTTAGTATACAAGACTGATTCGTTAGCCAGAATATGGTTCAAAATCTCAGCAGCACCTGCACGGTTATCCTCTGATAGTCCTATGCTGGGAGCGCTTTTAGTGTTTGGTTTTTTATTTACTAACTTTTCCATAATTAATTTTTTGTTTCTACTAGTCAAAACGATATTGAAGGTCAATTGTTAAAGGTTTTTTCTTATTTGAACCTTTTCTAAGGCAGCTTGATGATATGAAATTAAAGGTGATGTATTCAGATTGTCCTTTAAAGGATTTAATCTCATCTTTAGCCGGTTATTTCCGTTTGACATACTAAATTCTGCCTGTAAATTTCTTTTGTATTTATTTACAGGCATAGGCGGTAAACGTTTTTAACCT
Organism: Catalinimonas alkaloidigena; assembly: GCF_029504655.1. NCBI lineage: Bacteria > Pseudomonadati > Bacteroidota > Cytophagia > Cytophagales > Catalimonadaceae > Catalinimonas > Catalinimonas alkaloidigena. Next base: position 3,454,115 of record NZ_JAQFIL010000001.1, on the reverse strand, counting down.
AACTTTTAGACAGATGAAAATCGGTATTGCGGCTGACCACGGTGGTTTTGCACTTAAGGAAAAGCTAAAAGCAATTTTGCAGAATCATTACACGATCCGGGATTACGGAGCAGGTGTTTATAATGCTGCTGATGATTACCCTGATTTTGTATATCCTCTTGCTAAAGCAGTAAGTAATGGAGAAATTGAAAGGGGAGTCGCAATCTGTGGTAGTGGCATTGGGGCATGCATCGTTGCCAACAAAGTGCCAGGGGTACGTGCTGCTCTCATCAATGAAAGCTACTCTGCGCATCAGGGGGTAGAGCACGACGATATGAATATTATCTGCCTCGGTGCTCGTGTCATAGGTGATACCTATGCGGAAGAGCTAGTGAACACTTTTCTAAAAGCCACTTATTCCGGTGAAGGTAGACATGAAAGACGATTGAATAAGCTTAAAAATATCGAAATCAAATACAAACCTTAAGTACTATACACAAACTATGGACGAAAAAGCAAATTGTGACTTTGGAATGATTGGCCTGGGAGTAATGGGAAGAAATTTTATACTAAATGTCGCTGATCATGGCTTTGAAGTGATCGGTTATGATCTAGATAAAGCCAAAGTAGACGCGCTCAATCAGGCAAAAAATCTGTAAATAATGTTCATGCTACTTCAGACCTGAGCGAATTTATTGAAAGCCTCAAAATACCCCGAAAGCTGATGTTGCTTGTACCCGCCGGTAAAGTAGTAGATACAGTAATAGAAAGCATAAAGCCTCATTTGTCCCAAGGAGATATTATCATTGACGGCGGTAACTCTCATTATAATGATACCCAAAGGCGCATGGAACAGCTTGAAAAGGATGGTTTGCACTATCTGGGTATGGGGGTTTCCGGTGGAGAAAAAGGGGCGAGATTGGGCCCCAGCCTGATGCCGGGTGGAAAGGTGGAGGCGTATGCTCCCGCCAAGGATATACTTGAGGCTGCTGCAGCTAAAGTTGAGGGTGAAGCCTGTGTTACCTTCTTGGGGAAGGGAGCCGCGGGTCATTATGTGAAAATGGTGCACAATGGTATTGAATACGGTATCATGCAGTTGTTAGCTGAGTCCTACGCTATTCTGCATCGTGTGGGAGGACTCAATGAAAACCAGCTCCACCTTGCGTTTGATGAATGGAACAAAGGTGATCTACAGTCATTTTTGGTAGAAATCACTGCCGATATTTTCAAGCAAAAGGATGATCTCTTGGAAGGAGAGATGCTGATCAATAGTATTTTGGATAGCGCCAAACAAAAGGGGACTGGTAAATGGACCTCTCAGAGTGCGATGGATCTGGGCGTGGGCATCCCTAGCATTGATTCAGCGGTAACGATGCGCTTTCAGTCTGCCTTGAAAAATGAGAGGGTAGAAGCTGAAAAATTACTCACTGGCCCTGCGTTTCAGTTTGAGGTAGAACAGGAGCAGCTTATTCAGCAGGTACATGATGCTTTGTATTTTGCGATCCTCATTACCTATGCACAGGGGTTTGCTATGCTAAAAAAAGCGTCAGACGAAATGAACTTTGGCCTTAAGCTCGCAGATGTTGCCAGAATCTGGCGAGGAGGTTGTATCATCAGGGCCAAGATGTTAGAGCAGTTTATGGAGGCGTTTCGAACTAAACCATAATCTGGCCAACCTGATGATTGCTCCCCCGATTGCCGAAAAACTTAATGCCAATGCTGAAGGTGCACGTACAGTCGTAGGACTGGGCATTCAACTGGGTATTCCTCTGGCGGCTTTTTCAGCTTCCATTGCTTACTTTGATAGTTATAGAAGCGGACGCCTGGCTTCTAACCTTATCCAGGCTCAGCGTGATTATTTTGGTGCGCATACCTATGAAAGAATTGACCGTGAAGGTACTTTTCATACTTCCTGGGGCGCGTAATTAACCTTTAAACCTGACCTATGGAATTTAGCAAAGCAAAGCTGGCTCCTACCGTGTTGATCATTTTCGGAGGGAGCGGCGATCTTAATAAAAGAAAACTCATTCCTGCCTTATTTAACCTCTTCCTGGACAGTTACCTGCCCGATCAGTTTAGTGTGATAGGACTGGGACGTACTGAATACTCTAATGAAGAGTATCGTGAGATGCTCCGCAAGGAAGTAGCTGAGTTCTCAAGGAGGGAAATTGCTGACCAGGCAGTATGGAATATCTTCGCTGAGCATATTGAATACTTCATTATGGACGTGAAGAAAAAAGAGTCCTTTCAGCAGCTAGACACCAAAATAGCTGAACTGGAGCAAAGCTGGAATGTCAAGGCCAACCGCCTTTTTTACTTATCTGTTGCACCACAGCTCTTCGCGACCATAGCTACCAATCTGGCAAGTACACAAGCCTGTCATGATCTGGAATGCTCGCGTATTGTCATAGAAAAACCTTTTGGCCATGACCTGAAAAGCGCAAGACAGCTTAACAAACTCTTAACTGACTTGTACGACGAGAAGCAGATATTCCGGATTGACCATTACCTTGGCAAAGAAACTGTACAAAACATTCTCACTTTCCGTTTTGCCAACACCATTTTTGAACCCCTCTGGAATCGTAATTACATAGATCATGTACAGATTACAGTGGCTGAAACAGTGGGCGTGGAAAGCAGAGGTAGTTACTACGAGGAATCAGGGGCATTGCGCGATATGGTACAGAATCACGTACTCCAATTGGTATCCATGATCGCGATGGAACCTCCTATTAATCTGGACGCTGATGAAATCCGCAACAAAAAAGTAGATGTGTTGAAAGCCATCCGTATTCTGGAGCCTGAAGAGGTAGATAAGCATGCCGTGAGAGCTCAGTACGATAAGGGCTGGATCAGGGGTAAAAAGGTAAAAGGTTATACTGAGGAAGAAGGCGTCAGCCAGGATTCTACCACTGAAACCTATACCGCACTCAAATTTTATATTGATAACTGGAGGTGGCAGGATGTCCCTATATACGTAAGGACAGGAAAACGTATGGCGGATAAATGCTCGGTCATCACCATTCAGCTTCGTAAACCACCTCACCGGGCATTTGCTTACGACCATCAGGCAGTAAGAGAACCAAACCGTATCATCATCAACATACAGCCGGATATGGGCATTACCATTCGGTTTCAGGCCAAGCGTCCGGGAATTCATCAAATCCTGAACCCGGTGGAGATGGTATTTGATTATCAGACCTTTTATGATGCTGAACCGCCCGAAGCTTATGAAGCACTCCTGCTGGATGCGATTGAAGGTAATGCCGCGCTTTTTATGCGTGCCGACCAGGTAGAAGAAGCCTGGAAAGTAGTGATGCCAATACTGGATAAGTGGAAAGAAAATGGTAAGCAGGCTTTACCCAAGTATGCTTCAGGAAGCTGGGGGCCTCAGGAAGCCGATGATCTACTGAAACGGGAAGAACATGAGTGGATCAACCCCAAAGCTACCAATGTCAAAGAAACAGTGATAGAGGAGAATGAGCAGTTTCCAAAGAAGGGTATCCTTAATTTGCATGTTTACGAAAATACGGATGATCTGAGTTATAGCGCAGCCGAGTTATTTGTGAGGAAGAGCTGTGAGGCTGTAGAGAAATACGGCCGTTTTGTAGTATGCCTAACAGGAGGTAGTTCTCCCAAAGCGCTGTACAGTTTGCTGTCCAAAGTACCTTTCGTGAATCAGGTGCCCTGGAACAAAACCTATGTATTTTGGGGTGATGAACGGCCTGTCCCCATACATGATAAAGACAGTAATGCCGGCATGGCACACAAGGCCCTCTTAGATCATGTGCCGGTGCCAAAAGAACATATATTTCCTATTCATGGTGAGTTCCGTGCTGATATCGCTGCCTTACAGTATGAAGAGACCCTGCAGGAGTTTTTCCAGGGCAGGTCTCCTCGCTTTGACCTGATCCTGTTAGGTATGGGAGATGATGGACATACTGCTTCGCTTTTTCCTCACGTAGCATTCTCGCATAAGTCTATGACCTGGGTTAAAGAATTGTGGGTAGAAAAACTGGATACCTATCGTATCAGCCTGATGCCTCAGTTGATCAATCAGGCTGAGTGTGTTGCTTTTCTGGCTTTTGGAGAGAAGAAAGCGGATGCCTTGCATGAAGTATTGGAGGGAGTCTATAATCCTGAAGAATACCCCGCACAACTGATTAAGCCTGAAGATGGTGAATTGCATTGGTACATAGATCACCTGGCTGCCTCAAAGCTGAACAAAAGCATAAGCTAAGCTCAGTAAAAAGGCTTTCTCTAATCTCATTTCTCATGTTGAAGAAAGTGATGCAGTTTTTCTATTGAACAGGTACAACAATAAGAGATAAGATGCATGTCTCGCCAGCTAGGGGGTATCCTATGCTGCTCAACTCTCTTGCAACATAGGCCAGTTTGACAGTAGATTGCATTTTGAGACGGCTTCTTTTAATAGTATATATGTCTGAACATACTTTACAGAAGAAAATGAAGTAGAATTATCAGCACTTATGCATGACCTCCTGTGAGGTGAAGCATAAACTTACATTTTCCTTACACTCACTGCCGATGGGATGCAAAAGTAACAGGTATAGGTCATGCTCCTGTGGTGGAGAGCTGGGAGAAAAGCTACTCAGGCATGCTAACTGCAAGTAAAGTGCGATAAGTATAATGTCTCAACCTTACTCACCATAAAAATCAGCTTGTCACCTTTTGACTATGTGCTGTCCACTGTGGTGAGTAAGCTTATGAATAGAAACAGGTAGAAGGTTTAGCTTACATGAAGCCAAATCTAGTAATTACCTAAAGTTAGGTGCATTTATGGATTTGTTCGTCTAAAATAAGCTTAGGTAGTAAGACTCTTATCCTTCAGCATTTTTGCTTCCACATAAAAGGTTGCTGCTGGAATGAGAGAAGCAGCCAATGCGATGGCCGTGGATTTGAAATTCCAGCGATAACGATAAGCTACCAATACTACCAAGCCTACATACCAAATAAAAAGCAGGCCATGGGCATAACCTACTATCATATTGGGTTCAGGCATATCGGCAAGGTATTTTAAGGGCATGGTAATACCCAATAATAATAGATATGAAATTCCTTCCAGAATCGCTGCGGTTCGTAATTGTCCAATCAGATTTTTGTGAGCTTTTACCTGAGGCATATTGTGGGGTTTAGATTGATATTCATCTCTCCATTATACCTCAAATTTGCTCTTTAGGTTCCCACTTTTATGCAATATTTACCTGCTTTAGTGTCGCTTTTTAATATTAGCACTACCCGAAATCAGGATATCAATTATATTGGTTATTTGCCATTGTTTTTGTACTGATTTTCAGCTTTCAGTAAAGGGGCAGGGAGAGAAACAATAAATGTACTTCCTTGCCCTGCTTCACTTTCTACACTAACACAGCCTTTGTATTTCTCTACTGTTGTTTTTACGATATATAGACCCATGCCGGTACCGTCTTTGTGGTGGCTGAAGCGCTGAAACATATCAAATATTTTGAGCTGATGTTCTTCATTGATTCCAATTCCATTGTCTTCTACCTTCATCACCCAATACCCGTCGTCAATAGCAGTAGTGACTTTGATTTGTGATTTATTGGCGTACTTGGTGTATTTAATGGCATTATCCAATAAGTTAAAAAGGATAATCTGAAGATGCTGTGGTGAAAAATAGATTACCTCCTCATTTAGGTCAAGCTGGATGCTGGTCTCGCTTTCGTCGATTTTATCCACATTACTTTGAACAAAGTCATTAACCATTGTCCTCAGGTTAACATTCTCAAAATCATCTCTGCTGGCTTTTTTAATTTGGCCCACATCAGATAGATCATGAATGATCAATTTGAGCCTGTTTACCTGCTTGTTCATCATAGCGTAGAGCGTGCGATTTTCCTCTTGGTTCTCTTTGTCACAGCGTTGTTCAACCAATTGCATTAAGCCTTCCAAATTAGCGACCGGTGCTTTGAGGTCATGAGAAGCAGTGTAAATAAACTGATCAAGTTCTTTATTAACTTTTCTGACTTCATCACTTTTCTCTTTCTGATCATGAATGTCAGTGGCAGTACCAAACCATTTAAGCACTTCATTATTTTCATCCCGCATGGGGTGCGCTCTACCCAGGTGCCAACGGTAAGAGCCATCTCTGGCATTTTTTATTCTAAACTCAAATTGAAAGTTCTCTGATGTTTTAACTGAATAGTTCCATCGCTCAGTAAGGGCCTGCTTTTCGTCAGGATGAATCACTGTCTGCCAGCCATATGCCATACTTTCTTTTTCACTAAGGCCAGTATAGGCATACCAATTCTTATTATAGTAATCCAACTCACCATTTTTATTGGCCGTCCATACCATTTGAGGTATAGTGTCGGTTAAGAAATTCATGGTAGCAATGTTTTCTGTGAGTTCAGCAGTTCGAAGTTCTACCTCATTTTCAAGGTTGTTTGTATAATTAGACAACTCCAGATTCACGGCTTTCCATTTCTCAGCACTAGGAATTAGGATGAGCTTGGGGGTAATAAGGATGAAAATGATAGCTGTGCCTATTGAAGCCAGCGCGGTGATCATGCGGATGATGACATCGGTATAATAAAATGGGGTCCAGATATTGATAACATCCATAACATGGGTAGCCCCACATCCAAGAATAAAAATGGCAAAAAGCACCAACATCCATGTGTACCTGAAGTCATTCCGTCTCCTTACGATTTGTACCAGGCTGATGGGTATGGCAAAATACGCCAGTGCGATGATGGAGTTTGTGATAGCCTGTGACCAGAGAATAAATGGCTCCCAATAATAGCAATGACCATGAGGCATAAATGCCGAGTCAAAAGAAAAAAACGGTGAGCCCTCCATAGAATTGTTCTATAAATATTTAATTAATTATAATTATTAAAATTAGCCATAACATTTACTTGGCACAAAAAATTAAATTAATATTGTCTGGACATCTAATTTAATGCTGCCTGATGGCTAAATATCAAAAAATATTCCTGGTTGACGATGACGATGTTGCCTGTTTCATAAACCAAAACTTAATTGAAGAATTAGGTTTTGCAACTGATGTGCAACCATTTACAGATGCAGAAGAAGTATTTCCGTATCTGAACGATAGTAAAACAAGGCCTGATCTGATTTTGTTGGATCTAAAAATGCCAGTTTTTGATGGCTTTGATTTTTTGGAAAAGTTCCAGCATCTCAGTGAAGATATTCGTTCATCCGTTAAGATTGTGGTGTTAACAACCTCTGAAAATCCTAAAGACAGAAAAAGATTGGCAAAGCTTGGATATGAAAAGTATCTGATCAAACCGTTGAACAAAAACAAGCTTGAGACTCTTTAACGCACCAACTACTTAATGTAAGAAAGTAGCCTTGCGTTTTGCCGTTTATATTCTACAAACCAGCTGATCTTTTATATCCTAACCAAACATCATAAGATGATCAAAATATTTACATTTCTTTCATCACTTTTAGCCATACCTGCATCATTAGTTGCCCAAGCTCAACTTACCGCTCCTCCGGCTGTAGATATGCGCATGTACGATATCATTGAAAATGTATCTGCTGAACGCATTGAGCAAGATATTCGCCGGCTGGCCGGCTTTGGTACACGAAACACTTTTTCCGATACAGTGTCAGACACGAGGGGAATAGGTGCTGCCCGCCGATGGGTCAAAGCTGAATTTGACAGGATTTCTGAAGATTGTGGTGGCTGCCTGGAGGTATTCTATCAGCAGGATTTTGTGGAAGAAGGCATGACGAGCCGTGTACCTAAAGATGCCTGGATCGTAAATGTGGTAGCTATTCAGAGAGGTAAGGTTCATCCCAACCAATACGTGATCATGTCGGGTGATATTGACTCCCGGGCCTCCAACTCTACTAATTATGAAATTGATGCGCCCGGAGCCAACGACAATGCATCAGGTATGGCAGGAGCTATTGAAGCCGCACGCGTACTATCGCAGTACGAGTTTCCTAACTCCATCGTTTATGTTGGCTTATCGGGCGAAGAGCAGGGACTCTTTGGTGGCAAAGGACTGGCAGAATATGCGCAGCGTGAAGACTGGGGAATAATCGGCGTGCTAAATAATGATATGATTGGGAATATTGAAGGCATAGATGGAGTGGTTGACAATCGTAGCTTTCGCATCTTTTCAGAGCCGGTACCCCCTGGCGAAACCGAGGAGGAGAGACGTTTCCGTCGTTTTACCGGAGGAGAAGTAGATGGCATCTCCCGTCAACTGGCCCGCTATGTACACCGACAGACAGAAACCTATATGCCCATGATGAACCCTATGATGATCTATCGCCTGGATAGGTTCGGGAGGGGAGGGCACCACCGTCCATTCAACGACCTTGGCATTGCCGGTATCCGTATTATGGAAGCCCATGAAAACTATAATCGGCAGCATCAGGACATACGGACTGAAAACGGAATTGAATACGGAGACGTGATTGAAGGCGTGAATTTTGAGTACGCTAAAAAACTAACGGCTGTCAATGCAATATCACTTGCCGGTTTAGGCTGGGCACCTCCTGCACCGGACAGTGTCAAAATCGGGGGTGTGGTTCAGCCATCCACCACATTGGCCTGGCAAATGTCTGATGACCCCAGCCTGGCAGGTTATAAAATCTACTGGAGAGAAACTACCGCACCTCAGTGGCAAAACAGCCGCTTTGTAGGAAAAGTAGATGAATACACCTTAGAAAATATTGTGATTGACAATTACTACTTTGGAGTGGCTGCGGTAGGTGAGGATGGTAATGAATCTGTTGTATCATTTCCTTCAGACCTGATCCGCTAGTGCATGCATAAAATTCATCAGCTGCATTTAACTTTTCTTCATCAGACGTATCTCATTTGCAAAACGCTCCAACGACTGTGAAGAAGGGACAGTTACTATGCTTTTACTAGCCAGGTACACTTCCATACATCCTAGCACAAAATATTAGCTTTAGCGGTGAAGTCAAAGCTCATTAAGATCATATACACTTTACTGCTGCGATCATCCAGTTAACGCATGCTGCTGATTTCAGCAAACTCTAGAGGGTAACGAATGGGACAGAGCTGCAAAGCAAATAATCTTGGCGCAATGCTGAAGCTTCTTAGCAGGACTGAGCGAAACCATTTCCTGGCGAGAGATGAATTAGCAGTACCAGGCAGGACTTTCAGATGATTAAATTCAGAATTATGATAATAACTAAAGTGGGAAAGCTTAAGCTTACTGCCATTGGCCAGTTAATCTAAAACAACCGCATCAGCAGAACTGTGTATGTCGCTCAAACCAAAGATATGCTGGCTTAAGTGCTACTACATTTTGTCCTGCCTACCTCTATGACTTTAGAAACTCTCAGTTTAAAGGGTAACATACAGATAATACTGACTTCACATCCTCTTCATAAGCGTATTGTATCTTTGGAAAAGCAGGGGATTATTATTTTTTTGACTCAATGCATGGGATTTTTTTAACTTTTCTTCCTCTGCGAGTAAAAAGCATCTTTGAGTGGTGCTTTTTTTTATGTTTTATATCATAAACATTTTGCACGGATATACACTTCAATATATGGTACTATATATTAAATATATTTTTTCAAGCCGTACATTATCTGCCTTTACTCTAAAGAGAAACTTAATTTTATCTATTAATATATTGTTCATTCTTTATTTTTTATTTACAAAATATTATTAATCTCATTGCAATTCAGCTTATTAAATTAAGTGGGGACGTCTTTTTTTACATCCTATAGATATAATTTACTATATTTAGGGACTTATTTAAACTAAAATTCATTTACCAGAATGACGCAAACTAAACAGCACTACGGAGAAAATCCTATTGAGGTAAGAGAAACAGATCATTACCAAATGGAGTATGTCCATAGTTTTGTAGAGAAGTGGGATCAATTGATTGACTGGGATGCCCGCGCCAAAGGTGAGAATGATTTTTTCATCAAAGTACTACAGGATTACAAAAAGAAAAAAGTATTGGATGCCGCCACGGGAACCGGCTATCATTCTGTGCAATTGTTAAACGCAGGTTTTGATGTAGTGAGCGTGGACGGAAGTCCTGTAATGCTTGCCAAAGCTTTTGACAATGCTCAAAAACATGGACATATCATCAGAACAGTGCATGCTGACTGGCGCTGGCTCAACCGTGACCTTTATGGTCGCTACGATGCCGTGATCTGCCTGGGGAACTCTTTTACGCACCTGTTTGACGAGAACGACCGTCGTAAAACTCTGGCCGAATTCTATTCTGCCCTCAAGCATGACGGTATACTAATCATAGACCAGAGAAACTATGATTCTATACTGGATCAAGGATTCTCCAGCAAGCATACTTACTACTACGCAGGTGAGAATGTGAAAGCAGAGCCTGAACATATTGATGAGGGTTTGGCACGTTTCCGCTACGAGTTTCCCGATAAGTCATCATATCATTTGAACATGTTCCCTCTAAGAAAAAATTATGTGCGTAACTTACTCTGCGAAGTAGGATTTCAGAAGGTAACTACCTACGGTGATTTCCAGGAGACCTATCAGTCTGAAGAGCCTGACTTTTTTATACATGTAGCAGAGAAATCTTATAACCCATAAATACCATTTTTTTAAATTATGGATGAAAATAAACTCGTTGAGATAACCAAAGAGTATTATAACAGCCAGGATGCCGATGAATTCTATCATACGGTATGGGGAGGAGAAGATATACACATAGGCATTTATGATGGTAGTAACACCATCAAGGAAGCTTCCCGTGAGACTGTCGTGCAAATGGCAGAAGAAATCAATCATGTTGGTGAAGCTGACAGAATATTAGATTTGGGTGCCGGCTATGGCGGTGCTGCCCGCTATCTTGCGGATAAGTACGGGTGCCATGTAGACTGCCTCAACCTGAGTACGACCGAAAATCAGCGTAATGTAGAGAAGAACCGTAAGCAGGGCTTAGACCATCTGATCAATGTGATAGAAGGTAACTTTGAAGACCTGCCTTTTGAAGATGCCAAGTACGATGTAGTCTGGTCGCAGGATGCCATATTGCATAGCAATCAAAAGTACAAAGTATTTCAGGAGGCTTCACGGGTACTCAAGCCCGGTGGTATTTTCATTTTTACTGACCCTATGCAGGCGGATGACTGTCCGGAAGGGGTGCTGGATGCCGTACTCAAACGAATTCATCTGGAAGAAATGGGCTCTATGGCCAAGTACAGAGAGTTTGCCGACCAGTTGGGACTGATGGAAATGAGAACCATTGACATGCCTGAGCAACTGGTGAACCATTATTCCAATGTGCTGAAAGGACTGCAAACGCACTATGATAAAGTGATAGAAAATGTCTCTAAAGAATATGCGGACAATATGCAGCAGGGCCTTAAGCACTGGGTGGAAGCCGGGAACCAGGGCTACCTGAACTGGGGCATCATGAAATTCAAGAAGTTTTAGCCTCAACCTATAGTTTAAACGATCAAAAGCGTTCGCTATGGCGGACGCTTTTTTTGTGCCAACCTACCAAATTCTTTGCCTCACTGGCCTATTATAGCTGAGCAAATCAGTAATTCAATATAGGGCAAACAGTACAGTGGGACACAGACCAGGGGGTGTTGAAATATAAATACATAAAGTGCAGAAGACTGTCCTTCAGGAGGAAACTTTTTGATTTAGTGCACCATATAAAGTTTGCTGCTCCTAAAAATACAGGAGTAGTAAAGCTCACGCTTCGGTATCTTTTAAAGTATGGATAAATGCTTGTAAGCCAGGGTATTGTGGATCCCCTTTCTGAACTGCGTGATCCAGTTTCACTTTCAGTTTAGCATTCCGCTTATGCGTAGCATCCTGGGTATCACCTTTGCTCAGTACCTCTTGCTGACGGGCAGTTTGCGTCTATGCTATCGCTTGGGCCTGTGCCAGTTCTTACGGACTAACATTGTAATTAGCCATATTTCTGAAACCATCTATTTTACCATAAAAGCTATAGATCTGGTTCAGTAAACCGCTGGTATCAGTTATGAGAACGCCTGCGGCCTGAAATTGCTACAAAATGCATCTCTGGCCTTCAAAAACCAGTCTGGCATGCTTTACGGGCAGACGGTACAAGCATGCTGAAGCACGGCTTATGATCGCTGCTACTTAAAGGCAGACAATTCTTGATCCAATAGCTTTTACGGAAAATTTATTTCTCACCCCACGGTCAGTGTCTCACAAAACCACAACTGGCTTCAGTCTCAGACTGAAGTTATTGCAATGAAATCAAGTCTCAGATTTGACATTATATTTACGCTTCAGTGACGAAGCGAGAATTTTTAGTTTTATAATTAATTGATAATAAGAGCTTTATAAATATGTATATATATCCTGGGTGTCTTACAGACGAAAAACGAAATATATCATTCAAAATATGGCAGAAAAGACTTCATAGGCTGCATAGTTTTTTTTGCGTAACGCAAACACTATTATAGCAGGACGTTTATGACTTAAAATAATGAAGAACTTGTTCTCAGTTTTATTAATAGTAGTTGTAGCTTACAGTGTGGCATGTGGTTTCTTATATGCATTTCAGGAAAAGCTCTTATTTTTTCCTGAGCAACTTTCCAGCGATTATGCTTTCTTATTTCCTTACCCCTTTGCAGAACTCAACTATGAGGTAGAGGATGGAGTAGTATTGAATTCCGTACTCTTTAGCACGAAAAACAGCAGGGGAGTGGTATACTACTTACATGGAAACGGCGGAGCCATCAACAGCTGGGGAGAGGGAGCAGACGTATTCTTAAGAAATGGCTATGATGTATTGTACCTGGACTACAGAGGTTACGGAAAAAGCGATGGTAACATCAGCAGTGAAGCCCAGCTCATCCGGGATGCCCAATTTGTATATGATGACCTGAAAAAAAGGTATGGAGAAAGTAATCTCGTTTTGTCCGGTACATCCATGGGTAGCGGGATTGCCATACAACTTGCTGCTCATAACAGGCCTCACAAGCTGATACTCAATTCCCCTTATGCCAGTCTGAAGCAGTTGATACGAGAGAAAGTGCCCATAGTGCCTGCCTTTATCATCAGATACAAACTGGAATCACTGCATTATCTGGATGAAGTGAATTGTCCGATGTATATCTTTCATGGAGAAGATGATCAACTGATTCCTCCCGTCCATGCCAGCGCTTTGAAAGCAGCGAAGGAAAGTATAAAGCTGAGTGTTTTGGAGGGTTACGGTCATAATGATCTGATCAGCAGCAGAGCTTATTTTAAGAAAATAAGTGAGGTGCTGAAGTGAATATGTGCTTGCTAAGAATCAGCATGCTATACATTTGAAGCGATAGAGACTTTGACCTGACTACATCATTTTTTTTTGGGAGAGGATAATGATATTTTTAGGAAACTAAACCATTTATTGAGACCAAGCTATGATCATCTCGCGTAACATTCAACTCGGGCGTATATTAAAACTTACCTGGAAAACAGACTTGTTTCTATTATTATCCTGTACACTTGCCTATATTTTTGAGGAGTACGTGCTGAGAGATTATTTTGAACTTCCTACCATTATACCTACGCTACTAGGTACCGCATTAGCATTTTTTATTGGTTTTAATAATAATCAGGCATACGATCGCTGGTGGGAGGCGCGTAAAATCTGGGGTGAACTGGTGAATGACTCCCGCTCCTGGGCCAGAGGATTGCTGTATTATTGTGGATTAAATACCAGCGCTGAACAAACAACATTGTCACAAAGACAAAGTCTTATGATCAGGAGGCACTTGGCGTTTCTGTACGCGCTAAAATCCAATCTTCGTAAAGATACTGATAATACCACTTATCAGAAATTCTTAGAGGAGGAAGAGATACAATTGGTAGCAGGGCAGTCCAATATCCATAACGCGATTCTGGAGCTACAGTCCCGGGATCTTGAAAAACTGGAGCAGCAAGCGATCATTGATGGTTTTCGCTTTATGGAAATGAATAAATTGATTGTCAGGCTATGTGATAGTATGGGGAAATCCGAACGTATAAAGAACACTGTATTTCCTACTTCTTATCACTATTTTACCCGCCTCTTCATATGGATATTCGTGATCCTGATCACCTTCGTTTGTACCCAATTGGTAGGGGCATGGTCAATCTTACTGGGCTGGCTGATCGGTTTTGTTTTTCATTCCACCCATCTTATTGGTTTATCTTTACTGAATCCATTTGATCCCATACCATCTGGTATTCCCCTGGATCAGATCACCCGGACTATTGAAATTAATCTGCTGGAAATGATGGGTGAGGAAAAATTGCCGCAGCCCATTCAGCCGGTTAACCATGAGTATGTAACCTGATCGCTTTATTATGGGAAGGCATAGTGTTTAAAAACATAATTATAGTTTATGCGTTTATATCGCGCACGACATAACCATAAAAACATAGCTTGTTAGCTAAAAACACTTCAACGAATACTTTCCAAAAATAGCAAGAATCGTCCTGGGGCCGTTTATGCTGTTTGCCGCCTTCGGACATTTGACATTTCAGCGTGCGGAGTTTCAGGCGCAGGTCCCCGACTGGATACCTCTGAGTAAAGATGTAGTAGTCATCCTCTCGGGTATTGTTGAATTTATACTTGGATTGGGCATGGTATTCTGGGTTAAGGCAAAGGTGTGGGTGGGAATAGCTTTAGCCATCTTCTATGTACTCATTTTTCCCGGAAATATTGCCCAGTATATCAATGGAACTGACGCTTTTGGACTGGATACTGACCGGGCGAGGTTGCTCCGTTTGTTTTTTCAATTGCTATTGATTTTATGGGCATTATGGTCAAGTGGTGCATTGAAAATATTAATTGAAAGATCTAAAAAATAATGAAGATGAAATCCAGATTTTATGAATTTGAAGCAGTGGATCTGCAGGGTAAGAAAGTCAATATGCGTGACTTTCAGGATAAGACAGTTTTGGTGGTGAATACGGCTAGCAAATGCGGATTAGCACCACAGTTTGACGGGCTTGAAAAACTCTATCAGAATTATAAAGATAAAGGACTGGTAGTGCTGGGCTTTCCCTCCAATCAGTTTGCAAATCAGGAACCCGGTGATGCCAAATCCATTGAAGAAGGCTGCCGCCTGAATTATGGCGTTAGCTTTCCGATGTTCTCTAAAGTAGATGTGAACGGCAAAAACGCTCATCCTATCTTCAAATACCTGAAAAGCCAGTTGAGTGGATTGTTGGGAGGCAGAATCAAATGGAATTTCACAAAATTTTTGATTGATAGTAAGGGGAAGCCGGTCAAACGCTTTGGGCCAACAGATAAACCGGAGAAAATTGATAAATACTTACGCAAAACCTTCCGTAATGAAAACTAGTCCGGAAGCTTTATGGCTGGAGAATCAGATCTGTTTTCCCCTCTATGCGGTATCCAGGATGGTTACGAAACTATATACACCTTTGTTAAATCAACTGGATATCACATATCCTCAATATTTGGTGCTTCTCATACTCTGGAAGGAAGGGCAGAAAAGTGTGACTGAGCTTAGCGGTTCACTTTTATTAGAAACCAACACCCTGACGCCCTTACTGAAAAGAATGGAAAAGAAGGCGTTGGTCCAAAGAAATCGTTCAACAACTGATGAGCGACGCGTGGAAGTGAGCCTCACTCCAAAAGGGAGCGCTTTGCAGCAAAAAGCAGTTTGTATCCCTCAACAAATCTTTGATGAGGTGCATGCTGAAGCTATGAGTGAAACTGAAACGCTACAGTTTAAAGCTACCTTGTACAAACTTTTAAATATCTTTGAGAACACAAAGTAAGTTAGAAAACTGGTGATCTTTGCATATTTTATGATCTTTGAAGGCTTAAGTGAAATGGAAAAAATGCACTCTGCTGAAGAATTTAGGAAACATGCGCACCGGATGGTTGACTGGATAGCGGATTTCTACCAGGAGATAGAAAAGTATCCGGTAAAGTCTCAGGTACAGCCGGGTGAGATTTACAATCAGCTTCCTCCATCAGCCCCTGAGCAGGGTGAGCCTATGGAGCAAATCTTCGCCGATTTTCAAAAGATCATCCTGCCGGGTGTTACCCACTGGCAGAGTCCTAATTTCTATGCTTACTTTCCTGCAAACGCAAGCTTTCCATCTATGCTAGGCGAAATGCTTATGTCCGCGCTGGGAGCGCAGTGTATGATATGGGAAACTTCTCCGGCAGCGGCCGAGCTGGAGGAGAAAGTCATGCTTTGGTTGAGAGATATCTTAGGTTTACCTAAAGCATTTTCAGGCGTAATACAAGACACTGCCTCAACTGCTACGCTATGCGCCATGCTTACAGCACGGGAAAAGAAAACCACTTCTGAAAGTAACGAAAAAGGGATTCAACACCTCAAAAAAATGCGGGTATACTGCTCTGCTGAAACCCATTCTTCGGTAGAGAAAGGTGTGAAAATCATGGGCCTGGGCAGGGAGAACCTGGTCAAAATACCGGTTGATGAAGCGCAACGTATGAGGACAGATCTGCTTAAGCTGGCAATTGAAAAAGACCTGAAAGATGATTACCAACCTCTATGTGTGGTCGCCGCGTTAGGGACCACCGGTACCCTGGCTTTTGATGACCTTGATGAAATAGCAGTAATTTGCAAGGCGTTTGATATCTGGCTGCACGTAGATGCCGCCTATGCAGGATCTGCTTTTATCCTTCCTGAATACCAGCATTATTTACAAGGCATAGAAGGAGTAGACAGCTTTGTTTTTAACCCCCACAAATGGCTGATGACTCATTTTGACTGTTCCGCTTATTTTGTCCGTGATCCCGAAGCCCTGGTTAATACATTTTCTATTTTGCCAGAATACCTTAAAACTTCCAGCCGTGGAAAAGTTAACGATTATAGAGATTGGGGAATACCCTTAGGAAGAAGGTTCAGGGCTTTAAAGGTATGGTTTGTACTGCGGAGCTTCGGCATAAATGGTTTACAGGAGACCATCAAACAACATATCAGTCTGACCGAGGAATTGGGAGCATTAATTAGGCAACAAAGTGATTTTGTGCTGAAAGTACAACGCATGAATTTATTGGCGTTTTATTATCAACCCCAAGATATTTTGGGTCAAAAACAATTGAATGACATTAATCAACAACTTATGGAACAGCTCAATGCATCAGGAAAGCTTTACCTTACCCATACCAAAGTAGACGGGCGGTTCCTCATCAGAATGGTAATCGGGCAAAGCAGCGTGGCGCGAAATCATGTGATGGAATCCTGGAAGATCATTCAGGATACTGCAAGAAAGATACATACGCCTTAAATAATGCTGGAAATCATCTATCGGGATGAGCATTTCTTAGCTATCAACAAACCACACGGATTGCTGGTTCACAGATCACGAATTGCTAAAGACGCCACAGAATTTGCCTTACAAATGTTACGTGACCAGATAGAGCAAACCGTGTATCCGGTGCATCGGCTCGACCGTAAAACAGGAGGTGTGTTGCTTTTTGCTTTAGATGAAGTCACACATAAAAAAACGCAGGAATTGTTTGCCCATAATCTGGTTAGAAAGCGGTATCTGGCAATTGTAAGGGGCTATACTGAAGATGCAGTGGAAATTGATTATCCGCTGCGAAAAGAAAATGGCAAGCTGCAGGAAGCTTACACTGAATTTAGTACTGTAAGCAGAGCAGAACTGGATATTCCCTTCGGCAGATACCTGACAGCACGCTACTCTTTGTTAAACGTACAACCTAAAACCGGAAGAATGCATCAGATTCGTAAACATTTGAGCCATATCCGCCATCCTATTATTGGAGACAGGCCCCATGGATGTAACAAGCAGAATAGATTTTTTAAAGAGCGCTGGCAAATGGACACGATGCTATTACATGCTTACCAACTTGAGTTTACGCACCCGATAAAAAATAATGCTGTTTTAATACGGGCCGGCCTTCAATCCGAGTTTCAACGAATGATGGATTTGATGCATTGGCAATCAAGTTTTGATAAATGAACAATGAATTGAATTTTTTTTAAATTTTCAATCTAAAAAAATAGATCTACTATGAGCAAAAAGAACAAGAAAAACAGGGAAGGGGTGGTTTATTCCACCAACCAGAACTTTGATTACGATTATAATGAAGCACAGGAAGAGGAGACACTTTCTCCAGCAGATCAGGATCTGCGCGTAATGCTGGATCGCAAGTCAAGAGGGGGTAAACAGGTGACACTGATCACAGGTTTTGTCGGCACCGCTGAAGATCTAAAAGAACTGGGTAAACTGCTTAAATCTAAATGTGG
This sequence comes from Catalinimonas alkaloidigena, assembly GCF_029504655.1. Taxonomy (NCBI): domain Bacteria; kingdom Pseudomonadati; phylum Bacteroidota; class Cytophagia; order Cytophagales; family Catalimonadaceae; genus Catalinimonas; species Catalinimonas alkaloidigena. Next base: position 3,435,899 of record NZ_JAQFIL010000001.1, on the reverse strand, counting down.
AGTAGGTGGCTCAGCCAAAGACGGAGAAGTATTAATACAGGGAGATGTGCGTGACAAAGTGATGGATGTGCTGCATAAAGAAGGCTATAAAGCTAAGAAGTCTGGAGGTTGAATCGGTGATACCTGGTAAGTAGTTGTTAAACAATTTGTTTCCAATACCGTAATTGTATATACAACATTTGTTTATAACATTTAATAAACTGGACTATGGAAAATACAACTACAGGTACTTTATCCACTTTGCTGGAGAAAAGATACAGTCCCAGATCATTTTCAAATGAAAGCGTGGATGAAAGTACTTTGAAAAAAATATTTGAGGCAGCTCGTTTAGCGCCTTCAAGCTATAATGAACAGCCCTGGCGATTTATTTATGCCACGAAAAGTCAAACGGAGGAGTACCAAAGACTTCTCTCATGTTTAAATGAGTTCAATCAGAGATGGGCGGAAGATGCTCCAGTTCTCATAGTAGGAGTCGCTAAAAAAACCTTTTCTTCTAACGGCAAAGTTAATCGCCATGCCTGGTACGATACGGGTGCAGCCGTAAGTTTTATGACATTAAAGGCTACTGAAGAAGATCTATATATGCATCAGATGGCTGGCTTTATGCCCCAAAAAGCTGTTGAAGTGCTTAACATTCCCGAAGGGTACGAACCTATCGTTATGATGGCTATGGGTTATCTGGGAAACAGTGACAGGCCTAACAAAGAAAGAAAAGCTGTTGAAGAAATAGCTTTTAAGGGAATCTGGCAACTATAAGAACAGTATTAGCTACTTCTTACTTCTCTTGTTGAGTACGGCAATTCCCTTATATTTACAGGCATGAGAAGAATAGTTATCATCAGCAGCCTACTCCTATGTATAATTTCAATGCCTCTTACTGCGCAAGATAAAACCAGTGTGAAAATTGGTGTTGCAGGTTTGGTACATGATCATGTACACTGGATTTTACGTCAGGCTAAAGAAGGAGAAGTCAATATAGTAGGTATCGCTGAGCCTAATCGCGCATTGGCCCGACGCTATGCCGATCAGTATGGGTTTAGCATGGATATTGTTTATCCGGATATTGAGAGCATGCTGGAAGCAACTGAGCCGGAAGCAGTTACAGCATTCAATGAAATAAGTAACCACCTGGCCGTTGTTCAGGCCTGCGCTCCAAAAAACATAGATGTAATGGTGGAAAAGCCACTGGCTACGAATATGGGAGATGCCCGTGAAATCGCCAAACTTGCCCATCAGTATGATATAGAAGTAATCACCAACTATGAAACCACCTGGTATCCTTCTAATCATAGAGTGTACGCTGAAGTGCATGATAAAAACTCTATCGGAGAACTGCGCAAAGTTGTAGTGAGGGATGGCCACAAAGGTCCCAAAGAAATCGGAGTGAGCGGTGAGTTTCTAAGCTGGCTGACTGACCCTGAAAAGAATGGGGGAGGGGCATTGGTTGATTTTGGTTGTTATGGTGCTAACCTCATTACCTGGCTGATGAAGGGACAAAGACCGGAAAGCATAAGTGCGGTAGTACAACAAATTAAGCCGGAAATTTATCCCCGGGTGGACGATGAGGCGACTATTATAGTAACTTATCCACAATCGCAGGGTATTATTCAGGCTTCCTGGAACTGGCCTTTTAGTAGAAAAGATATGTCAGTTTATGGTAAGACAGGCTATATATATGCCTTGAATGCGGAAGATATGAAAATCAGAAAAGATGGAGAACCTGAGGAGGAGTTTAAGGTTGAGGATTCAGCCTTTCCCTTTCAAGATCCTTTTGAATATTTATCAGCGGTTGTGCGTAAAGAAGTGATAGTCAAACCTTCTGATCTTTCTTCTTTGGAAAACAACCTAATCGTAGTTGAGATATTGGATGCCGCTAAATTATCGGCTTCATCTGGAAGTACGATTTATCTACGATAATGAAAGGGTTTAAATAGTAATGCCTTACTTCAAAATCGTAGAAGTAAGGCATTAATTGCGTTGATATGAATTAACTTAAAGTCCAGCCATCACGATAATCACGACTCAGGTGTTTGTTAGCTTCAGGCTTATTGGTAAACTCCATTTTCTTACCATCATAACGTAGTGTTTCGCCTGGAGTGTGTAGGGCCACAACACCCAGTAACATAGTTTCAGTAAGCGGTGCCGCATACTCAAACGGGCTGCATGCTTTTTCTTCACCTAATATCGCTCTTATCCAGTTCATCTCATGCGCGTCGCGCCCACCTTCTATTCTCTCATAAGTCTGGGGAACATCAGCATACTCCTGCATCAAGGATTGAGGATACATCTGAGGGTTTGAACCATAAGTTTCGTGCATCAGTATACCTTTCTCACCTTCAAAGATAACCCCACCTCCTCTGTCCAGTTTTACCTCATCAGGTAATACTGAGGGGCGGGAAGGCATCAATCCTCCATCATACCAGTGCATCTCTACTTCGGGATACATACCGCGGGCAGGGAAGGTATAATGCACGGTGGTGGCCAGTGGATAAGAAACTTTGCTGTCATCTTCTCCTCCCCAGGGAGTTGAAGAAGCTTCTACGGTGTCGGGGTAATCAAGCCCTAAAGCCCAGTAAGGGTGGTCAATCAGGTGAGCTCCCATGTCGCCCAAGGCTCCTACACCATAATCTGTCCAGCCTCTCCAGGCAAATGGATGATACTCAGGGCTATACTCCACATAAGGAGCAGGGCCAAGGAAAATATCCCAGGCCAGGTCTTTTGGAACTTTTGCCTTGCCTTCAGGACGGTCAATACCCTGTGGCCAGATAGGACGGTTAGTCCAGACATGTACCTTACGTACCGGGCCTATGGCACCTGCCTGTATCCATTCGTTGATACGGCGTGCATCATCGCTGGAGTGTCCCTGGTTTCCCATTTGGGTTACTACGCCGGTTTCCTGAGCAGTTTTTCGGAGCGTACGTGCCTCATGCACAGTGTATGTTAGAGGTTTTTGTACGTAAACATGTTTGCCCATTTTCATAGCCATATTAGCCGCAGCAGCATGGACATGATCAGGTGTGGCGATCACCACTGCATCAATATCTTTCTGGTTTTCCAGCATCTCACGAAAATCCTTATACCATTTTGCCTTTTCATATGCTGCTCTCAAGTCAGCACGACTATCTCTGGAGACAGACTCTCTTACCCAATTGTGGTCGCAGTCAGCCAGCGCAACGATATTTTGACTGGTCAGGCGGCTCATGTTAGAAGCACCCATACCCCCGGCTCCGATGGCGGCAACATTTACCGTGTCACTGGGCGCTTTGTATCCTTTACCTCCAATGACATGGCGGGGAACGATCATGAATGACGCTGCTGACATGGCAGAGCCTTTCAAAAAATCTCTCCTTTGCATTGCTTTACCTTTTTGCTTAGGTTGTTTTTTCATCATGAATTGTGTTAATAAAAAATGTAATTTAAACTTTTCAACATTGTCCTGAATTTAAAATAAATTACACTGAATTAGAAGCCATTTTTAATTTTGGGCCTATTTACTGAGTAACCCAATTTCAATTAATAAGTAGATACCCTCTGAGGAGTATACAGGGTTTGAAAATTTAATAGTTACGAAAACAAAATTATAGAAGAAGAGAAGATGACAAACTTTGAGGAAAGTGTTTTGATGAGGAGTCAGCAGGTACCTGTGGTCGTAGATTTCTGGGCTCCCTGGTGCGGGCCATGCCAGACTTTGGGTCCTGTCATTGAAGGGTTAGCAAAAGAGGCAGGGGGTAAGTGGGAACTGGTTAAGGTAAATACCGATGAGCAACAGGAAATTTCCGCTAGATATAAAATTCGTGGAATCCCAGCTGTGAAAATGTTTTATATGGGAGAGGTAAAGGCTGAGTTTACCGGTGTACTACCTAAGCATCAAATTGAGAAATGGCTGGCTGAGAACCTTCCCGATGAGCAGAATAATCAACTAACCAAATTGGTAGATGCTCTTTTTACCTATCAACATGCTGAAGCAGTAAGAGGACTTGAAAAATTTGTAATTGAGCAGCCTGCTATGCAGGAAGCCCAACTTTGGTTAGCAGCATCATCATTAGGTACGCATCCAGAGAGAGCAGAGGTAAAACTTCCTGAAAACCATACATTATACGAGCTCTCAAAGCAAGTTAAGAGTCTGGCCGAGGTGATGACTTGTCAGGAAGAAGCTAGTCCCAAATTAGCCGAGAAAATAAAGTCAGCTCAGGAAGCTTTAAAGCAATATAATTACGAAGCAACTATCAAGTCATTAATTGAGGCTACTATGATAGATAAAAATTATTGTAATGAACTCCCCCGTCGTGCTTCGGTCGCTTTATTTCTGATGCTGGGTGAACACCATCCTATTACCAAGAATTATCGTCGTCAGTTTAACATGGCTCTTTATTAAATTTTTAAATTATGCCGGGCTTTTTTTTCAACCCCATCTCCAGAAAGACTTTTATCAGGCAAAGTGCCACATTGGTTGGCGCTGCTACGGTAGGTAGCGCATTGTTTACTCATGCTTCAACACCTAAAAGAGAACTTCATTTCGCATTACTTTCGGATACACACATAGCTGAGGACAAATTAAATGAATACCGAGGCTTTTTCCCTTATCAAAACCTTCAAAAGGTGGTAGATCAGCTGAGAAATTTTAAGCATGAAGGGTTGATTATCAATGGAGATGTAGCACGACTGGAAGGAAAAGTAGGAGACTACCAAACAGTAAAAAACTTACTTAGGCCGTTGGCTAATAATTTTCCCATCCACATGGGTTTGGGAAATCACGATGATAGAGAACCTTTTTTTAATGTATTTCCTGATAATGAAACAGCAAAGCTTGAAGGAAAACATGTAAGTATCATTGAAAGTGATCCGGTAAGAATAATCATACTGGATTCACTACTCTATGTAAATAAGGTGGCAGGTTTATTAGGAGAGTCCCAAAGAAAATGGCTTACAAGCTATCTGAAAACTTCAGATAATAAACCTACAGTTTTATTCGTACACCATACTTTAGGTGATGGAGACACCGATCTGCTGGACGCCAACCGTATGTTTGAAATTATTCGCCCTTATCAAAAGGTCAAAGCAATCTTTTATGGGCACTCACATCGCTATCATATAGAAAAAAAAGAAAATATCTATCTGGTTAATCTCCCCGCTGTAGGCTACAATTTTAAAGACGATCAACCTATTGGTTGGGTAGATGCAGTTTTTGATGAAAAAGGCGTAAAGCTTAGTTTACAGGCAATAGGGGGAAATATGGGTGAAAATGCCAAGCTTTCCGAATTGAAATGGAAAGCTTAAAGTCGTTTTGTCACTCAAAGATGAAAGTCCCGAACTTTTTATATTCATGGAAACTTCCACTGGTAGGTTGCCATTGCCAGTATAGAGGTTGATCTGAATCGTAATCTATTCTATACATATTGGCTCTCCATTGAGTGCCTTTCTTGGGGGGAACATTGCCGAGAGGCTTAAGTAGGGTATAAGGAATGAAGAACTCTGCAGTCCAACCTTCCACATTTGCCATGCTTTCTTTTTTTCCTCCCTGTACTGAAGTAGCATGTTGGGTACGTCTATCCCCTTCATAATGCCAGGGTCTCCAGCCATAAAAATCATCACTAGTTCTGGGAATAAGTATAGGAAGTTCATAATCCAGCGGGGACAGCTCATACTCAAAATAAATAGGCATTGCTTCCTCTGTCCATAGAAAGACTTCCACCACATCTTCATTAAACAGGTTGGCAAAGTCTTCGGTAAGTGTGGCGGTAAGCTGATTATCTTCACATTGAATTAAAAAATAAATTCCAGTTTCAGAATACACTACTTTTGCCTGAGTAAGCATGTCCTGACCTTCTCCATGTCGCAATGGAAGTTTTACCCATGATATATCTTTCCACTGAGAAGCATTACCGGCTCCATCGACAGAAAAATCTGTAACCTTGGATATATATAAAGTAGTATTCTGACTCATACAGATTAAGGGAAAAGTTGATAGAATGATTAATAAGAAAGTTAAACGCTGCATTTAGTTTTTTTTCAAGATAAAAAAAAAGGTAGGCTAAAAGCCACACCTTTTTTTGAAATTAATGAAGAAGCAAACAGTTAAAGTCTATTGGTAATACTGGTCTGGTTTATACACAGAAAAAAATACTTTGAGTAATGAGGGTTAATCAACTGACTAAACCGCAGTATAAACCTCTTATGAAGTAAATGAAATATAGAAATAGCGAGATGTTGACAATAAGATAAAAATGTATAAAGGCCGGACACAGGAGGTTTTGCTTGATAAGCTGTCAACATGTTAGTGGTCAAAGGTTGATAATGTCACTTAATTTAAGCTTTTTTTGACAAATAGGAAACAAAACATGGGTAAAAGACTGAAGATATTATTTGAGTAATATGAAATATTGCTTTCATTAAATTAATGGTGAAAAATAAAAAAATCCCGGGCCTAAACAGGCACGGGAAAGATTAAAATTTCTAAAGGGTTGTTATTTAGGCAGCAGAAAGACGCTTAAACTTAGATTTTTCAAATTTCTCCTGTGCATAATTTCTGTCAATTGTAAAAGCTTTTATGTCTTTTTGCGAAGGTAGCTCAAACATCGCATCCGTAATTATTGCTTCACAAATAGAGCGTAAACCTCTGGCTCCTAGCTTAAACTCCATCGCTTTTTCCACAATATATTCCAAGGCAGTTTCCTCAAATGAAACTTCTATATTTTCCATGTTGAAGAGTTTTTTATACTGTTTCGTTAGAGCATTTTTAGGCTCAGTGAGGATCATTTTAAGCGTTTCTTTGCCTAATGGATCAAGATGTGTGATCACTGGCAAACGACCTATAAGTTCAGGTATCAGGCCAAAGTGACGAAGGTCAAGTGCAGTGATATATTGCAGAAGGTTATCTTTATCAATGTGTTGATCAGAGATGTTTACACTGCTGCCTGAGAATCCTAAAGGTTTGGTATTCAATCGGTTAGCTATCATTCTAGAAATGCCATCAAAAGCTCCCCCACAAATAAAGAGGATATTTTCAGTATTGATGGAGATCATTTTCTGGTCAGGGTGCTTTCTGCCTCCCTGCGGAGGAACATTAACCTGCGTACCTTCCAGAAGTTTGAGCAGTGCTTGTTGAACACCTTCACCACTTACGTCACGTGTAATAGAGGGATTGTCTGATTTTCTGGCGATTTTATCGATCTCATCTATATATACGATGCCTCTTTCCGCCGATTCCACATCGTAATCAGCTGCCTGTAGCAATCTGGTCAAAATGCTTTCTACATCTTCGCCCACATAACCCGCCTCGGTAAGTACCGTAGCATCAGCAATACAGAAAGGAACTTGTAAAATACGGGCAAGATTTCTGGCGAGATAGGTTTTACCTGTACCGGTTTCCCCTGCCATGATAATATTAGACTTTTCTATGGCTATCTCTTCCTCATCCTGCTTTTGCATCAATCTTTTGTAGTGATTGTATACGGCAACAGAGATTACTTTTTTAGCTTCTTCCTGACCGACCACATATTGGTCCAGATATTTTTTTATATCAATGGGCTTCATGAGGTTAAACTCCGGAGACTTACCTTTACTCTTGACCTTCAATTCTTCGTCCAGAATCTGTTGCGCCTGATTGATACAGTAATTACAGATGTGAGCGTTAATACCTGATATCATCAGGTCTACATCTTTTTTATTTCTTCCACAAAATGAACAAGTTACTTGTTGTGGCATATTACGTTGTTACTTTCGTTAATACAATAAAAATAGTGACAGTTTGTTTAGAAACGAACTGTCACTCATACTAGTTCTGCCTACTAATTAATTTTCCTTTTTGCGAGCACTATTTCTGTCCAGAACTTCGTCAATGATACCGTATTCTTTGGCTTCAGAAGGACGCATCCAGAAGTCAAGGTCAGAATCTTTTTCAATTTTCTCGTAAGGCTGACCGGAGTGGGAAGATAATATATTGTAAAGATCTTTACGTAGTTCCTGCATTTGTCTCAGTGTTACTTCCATATCTCTGGATTTTCCCTGCATACCTCCGCTAGGCTGGTGAATCATGATACGAGCATGGGGAAGGGCAGATCGCTTGTCTTTTGCACCTCCAGCCAGTAGCACCGCTCCCATAGAAGCAGCCATACCCGTACAAATAGTGGCAACATCAGGATTTACATATTGCATGGTATCGTATATTCCCAGACCGGCATAAACTGAGCCTCCAGGGCTGTTTACATACAGTAAAATATCTTTTTTCGGGTCAACAGATTCCAGAAAAAGAAGCTGTGCTGTAATGATATTAGCGATATTTTCTTCTACCTGCATGCCTAAAAAAATAATTCTGTCCATGATCAGGCGAGAAAAAACATCAATTTCACGGAAGTTAGTAGGGCGTTCTTCAATGACAGCCCGGGTCATGTTTTCTACACGTTCAGTGTATTGATCAAAAGTATTTCCGCTGATGTTCTGTCCTTTCACAGCAAACTTGCGAAATTCGTCTTTGTTAATCATATGATGGTTTGTTAATGATGTTTAAAAATAAAAAAGAGTCCTTAATTTAAAGACTCTTTTTGACAACGAAAATTGTACGGATGAGTTATTGTCTTTTATCCACTTCTTCTTTAAAGTCATCTACTGTAATTTTTTTCTCTTCAAGTGTAGCATTTTCCTTAATGAAGTCAAATATCTTCTCTGTTCGGGCCTGATTAAATACCTGCATGTAGTTATTACCATTTTCACCTTGCAGGTAATTATCAACAAAGGGGTCAAGGTTATCACCCAATTGTCCCAGCAAGCCAGATTGCCCCAACTGTGCTTCTATCATCTCACGAGCTTTTTCTTTCACATCATCATGCTCTACCTTAATTTCTTTGTCTTCTGAAATTTTATTAACAATCAAATTCCAGCGAAGGTCACGTACATAATCCTCAAACTCTTTGTCAATCTGCTCCTGAGTAATATTTCCTTCGTTTTTTTCTAATAACCATCTTTTCAGGAATTCCTCAGGAATCTCAAATTCAGTATTATCCACTAAGGTATTCCGGATATCAAGCATCAGCAGGTTGTCAGTTTCACGATCATAATTCTCCTGCATCGTTTCTTTCACCTTCTCACGAAATTCTTCTTCTGTCTTGACCGCATCTTTCCCAAATACTTTGTCAAAGAACTCCTGGTTAAGTTCACCTGGCTTTCTATGCAGGATAGATTCTATGTTGAAAGTAAACTCCCCTTTAACTTCAGCAACTTCTTCTGGAGTTTTAGCTAAAAGAGTAGCTACTTCAGAGTCTTCGGGATGCGTTTCACGAATATCAAAAACAACATCATCTCCTTTTTTTGCACCAATGAAGACTTTGGACTGCTTTTCATCCAGTTGTTTAAGGTCTATTGAAGTTTCGTTTTCAATGTCATTACCAATTACTTTACCATTGACAATATCACCTTCACCTACTACATCCACATTTTCAGTGTCATTGAATTGCTCTCTTAGATTTTCAATGGTTTCATCAATCTCCTTATCACCTAATTGGAGTTTGTATTTGGTGATTTTAAGTTTATCAGAAACGTCGTACTCAAATTCATTTACGAAGCCGACATCATAAGTAAACTCAAAATCTTTCTGGTTTTCCCAGTCAATGTTTTCAGCATTTTCATAATTAGGCAAGGGTTCACCTACTAAATTCAAATCCTGATCTTTGATGTATTTTGGCAAAGACTGAGAAATGAGCTGGTTGATCTCTTCTACTTTGATGCCTTTGCCGTACATTTTTTTGATGATCGCCGGGGGTACCTTTCCAGGACGGAAACCTTTTAGGTTAGCTTTTTTACGGTACTCCTTTACTTTTTCTTCTATCTGAGGTTGATAATCTTCCTCCTTTAAATTAATTTTAATAGAAGCTTGTGTATTGCTTTTCTTGTCAAGTGTGATATCCAAAGCCGAAGAAATTTTAAATTAAAAAACTAAAAACCCTCAACCTCAGTTCCACAAATTTCATGAATTCTGAGAAGAGGGTTTTACTTTTGTGCGGATAGAGGGAGTCGAACCCCCACGCCTTGCGGCGCTAGATCCTAAGTCTAGTGCGTCTACCAATTCCGCCATATCCGCCTTTCGGAAAAGAGATTGCAAATTTAAATCAATTAATCAGTTTATCAACATCAATCCGATTTTTTTTATTCTTTATTCTTTCACACCAACTATTAAGGTTTTGGATGGTGTTATGATATTGAATACTTTTTTTACATTCATATATTGCCGATTCAATTAATTAAACCTTTGGTGCTGTATGGCGCAAGATTCTATGTTGGTAGTAAATACCGAGGAAGAGAAAAAAGAAATCTTAAGAAGATATCGCCGACTGCTCAGGCAAGCAAAGCCTTACCTTAAGGATGGAGACGCTAAGCTGATCAAAAAAGCTTTTAACACTTCCATGGAGGCCCATCAGGATATGCGCCGAAAATCCGGGGAGCCTTATATATACCATCCACTGGCAGTAGCAGAAATCTGTATCAATGAAATAGGGCTTGGTACTACCTCAATTATCTGTGCTTTGCTTCATGATGTGGTAGAAGATACAGAAATAGAGCTTGAAGATATTGAGCATGAGTTCGGAGGTAAAGTAGCCCGGATTATTGATGGTCTTACTAAAATTTCAGGTGTGTTTGAATACGGAAGTTCTCAGCAAGCAGAGAATTTTCGTAAGATGCTTCTCACACTCTCGGATGATGTACGCGTTATTCTCATCAAGCTGGCTGACCGCTTACATAACATGCGTACACTGGACAGTATGCCCAAAAACAAGCAGCTTAAGATTGCATCTGAAACTATCTACTTATATGCTCCTCTGGCACATCGCCTGGGGCTTTATGCGATAAAATCAGAGCTTGAGGATTTGAATCTGAAGTTTACACAGCCTGAAAAGTATCGAGAAATCGCCAATGCGATAAGCACTACTAAAGATGCCAGAAGGAGGTTTATTAAAAAATTTATTGATCCGATACAGAAAGAGCTCAATAAACAAGGCTTTGATTTTGTCATCAAAGGACGCCCTAAATCGATTTACTCTATCTGGAATAAGATGCAGAAAAAAAATATACCTTTTCATGAGGTATATGACCTTTTTGCTATCCGTATCATCCTTGATGTTGTGTTAGATGAAGAAAAAGCAGCATGTTGGAAAATCTATTCCGTCATCACAGATTTTTATAATCCAAATCCCGAACGGCTGAGAGACTGGATCAGTACTCCCAAGTCAAATGGATATGAGTCATTACATACCACGGTGATGAGTCCAGGTGGGCAGTGGGTAGAGGTGCAGATCAGGACCAAAAGAATGGATGAGATCGCTGAAAAAGGGTATGCGGCTCACTGGAAATATAAAGATATGCCAAGTAGTGCACATCGGCAGTCAGGACTGGAAGATTGGATTTCTAAGGTAAGAGAGATACTGGAGCAGGCAAAGAGTGAAAACAATGAATCTGCTGTTGAATTTGTAGATGATTTTCGTTCCAACTTTTTCAATGAAGAAGTATTTGTATTTACTCCAAAAGGAGAACTCAGGACACTGCCACGGGGTGCCACCGCCCTGGATTTCGCTTTTGATATTCACACAGAGATTGGAGCCAAATGTCTGGGAGCTAAGGTAAATCAAAAACTCGTACCCATAAATTATATACTCTCCAATGGTGATCAGGTTGAAATATTAACTTCAAATAAGCAAAAGCCCAATCAGGACTGGCTAAGGTTCGCAGTGAGTTCCAAGGCAAAGTCAAAGATCAAAGAAATTCTAAAAGAAGAAAAAAAATCTGCCGCCTCAGAGGGAAAAGAAATAGTTAAGCGGAAGCTGAAGCAGATGAAAGTTGAGCTGAACAGCGAGATACTGGAGAAACTGACCAGTTATTTTAAAGTAAAAACTCCTCTGGACCTTTATTATCAGGTGGGAGAGGGGCTAATACCTGCTACATCAATTAAGAAATTTAAAGATGAGCTGGATGAACAGAGTGTGTCTACCAAAGGAAGGATTTCAGATGCCAAGTCGTTTTCACGTACAGTTTCCAAATTAAAAGGTGAGTCGCAAGACCTTCTTTTGATCGGGGATGACATGGATATTCTGGATTATAAATTAGCCAAGTGCTGTAATCCGATTCCTGGAGATGATGTTTTTGGATTTGTGACAGTTAATGAAGGTATTAAGATACATAGAACTAATTGTCCTAACGCCCCAGAACTGATGGCAAATTATGGCTATCGCATTGTACAAGCTAAATGGATGCCTCGTAAAGAACTAGCGTATTTATCCGGCTTAAAAGTTATAGGAACAGACAGACTTGGCCTTATCAATGATATTACGAAGGTTATTTCTGCTGAACTGAAAGTAAATATGCGTTCGCTTTCAATAGATACTGAGGGAGGAATCTTTGAAGGCAACATCATGTTATACGTACATGATAAATCTCACCTTGATACGTTGATCAAGAAACTGGAGAAAGTAAGTGGCGTAGTGAAAGTAACACGATTTGATTCTGACTAAAGCGAGTATCAAATAAAGAATATTGAAAGTTTACTTACTAAACGTCTGAGAAATTCTATATTTGTAACCAAGGAGCAATTCTTTTATGGCACTCAACCAAGACATATTTCAAAAAGTAAAAGATACATTCGTTAATTATCTGGAAGAAAAAAGTTATCGCAAAACACCTGAGCGCTTCGCGATACTGGAAGAAATTTATTCCAGAGATGGACATTTTGATGTAGAATCCCTTTACATCAGTATGAAAAATAAAAACTACCGGGTGAGTCGAGCTACGGTTTATAACACCCTAGACATTTTGGTAGAATGTGATCTGGTAAGTAAACATCAGTTTGGAAAAAATCTCGCTCAGTATGAAAAAAACTATGGCTACAAACAGCATGACCATCTCATTTGTACTGATTGTAATAAGGTAGTTGAATTTTGCGATCCTCGAATCTATAATATTCAAAAAATGGTAGGAGAGCTACTGGATTATAAAGTTGAACATCATTCACTAATTCTTTATGGAAGCTGCAATAAAGATAATTGTGTAAATAAGCCTGAAGAGGGAAGTGATGTAGCGAATGCTGAAAAATCTCGTTAATCTTCACTGATTTTATATTACTTTAGCCTTAACTTTGGTGTTGACAGCAATTGTTGACACCTTTTTTAATGTATCATGAAATTATAACTAATGAAAGTTGACGTACTGCTAGGACTCCAATGGGGAGATGAAGGAAAAGGCAAAATTGTAGATTATCTGGCCCCGAAATACAAGGTGGTTGCCAGGTTCCAGGGTGGTCCAAACGCTGGGCATACTTTAGAATTTGACAATATTAAGCATGTTCTACATCAAATTCCTTCAGGAATATTTCGTCAGGATATTATCAATATCATTGGGAATGGAGTGGTATTGGATCCTATTATTTTTAAGAAAGAAATAGAAGGGCTGAAATCCTTTAACCTTGATCTCACCAAGAACCTGTTCATTTCTAAAAAAGCTCAGATCATCCTTCCTTCGCATAGGCTCTTAGATGCAGCTTATGAAAAAGCAAAAGGTAAAGACAAAATAGGATCAACTTTAAAAGGCATAGGCCCTGCATATCAGGATAAAATTGGCCGTCATGGACTCAGGGTAGGTGATATACTTTCTGATAATTTTAATGAGAGATATCATAAACTGGTTGATGAACATAAGAGAAAGCTTTCTTATTTTGATGCGGTTGAGGATATGTCTACGCTGGAGGCAGAGTTTTTTGAAGGTGTTGAGCTCTTGAAAACTTATAACATAGTTGATAGTGAATATTTGATTAATCAAAAAATCAATGAAAGTGTCACTGTCCTGGCAGAAGGAGCTCAAGGTTCTTTATTAGATGTTGACTTTGGTAGTTATCCATTTGTAACCAGCTCCACTACTATCGCATCTGGTGCATGTACAGGTTTAGGCGTTGCTCCAAAAAATATCGGAAGTGTACTGGGAATATTTAAAGCCTACTGTACCCGAGTTGGTTCCGGCCCTTTTCCTACAGAATTGAATGATGTAACAGGAGAGACTTTAAGAAAAAATGGAAATGAATTCGGAGCCACTACCGGCAGGCCAAGACGTTGCGGTTGGTTGGACCTTCCAGCCTTAAAATATGCGGTAATGATTAATGGTGCTACCGAACTATTTATGATGAAGGCCGATGTATTGAATAGTTTTGAGGAAATAAAAGTGTGCACGCATTATGAATTGGAAAATGGTGAAGTAACCGATCATCTGCCTTTTGACATATGCGATGGTGAAATTAAGCCTGTGTATAAATCATTTAAAGGTTGGAATACTTCACTCGCTGATGCCAGACATTTTGATGAACTTCCTTACGAGTTGATGAAATACATTAAATATGTGGAAGATGAAGTTGGTGTATCTATCAATTTGATATCCACTGGGCCTAACAGAAACCAAACTATTATTCGTGAAAATGATTGACCATTAGAAATAAGCGTGGCATGGCCCTTTTCCTAATGGACGGCGGAAAGTTAACATAAACTCGTGGGTGCCATCAGTGTAATTACGAATACGAGAAAGTGTATGATCATATGCATAACCAACACTGAGATTTTTATTCAATAGCATTTCAAATAGCAAGATGATGGAGTCCCCGCTACGATAGGAGGCACCTACATTTAAAATTTCTTGTAAAAAAACATTTGTATTGATATCCACACCTATGGGTTGACCCTCCTGTACTCTAATGAGTCCGGAGGGTTTTATTTTTAAACCGGGAGATACATGAAAGACATGCCCTCCGGTCACAAAATAATATCGAGCCTCCCTGGCCTCAGAGATCACGTCTTCTTTGTCATAAACTTTATTATTAATGAGATATGGAATTGATATTCCCGCATAAGAAGTTTTATTACTAAAAAAAGCTCCCGTACCAAAGTTTGGGCTAAAACGGGTAACTGTTCCGTAAAACAAGGGATCATCAGGGTTAAATGTAGATAACTTAGTAAAATCTGAGACCATATAATTGAATCCGGCCTGCAAACCTAGCGAAAGCGTACCTACACCAATATTTAGTTTATAAGCATAACTACCATAAATGCTGTAATCATCATGTACACCTATTTTATCTCTGGAAACTAAAAGACCTAAACCTACCGGTCTGTTTTTTAGAGCAGAATGGGCTATGAAGCTACTTGTTTTAGGAGCCCCATCCACATTTACCCATTGATCTCTATGCAGTAAGCTTACACTGAGCTGAGGTTGATTGCCAGCATAAGCCGGATTTAGTACCAATCCATTAAACATATACTGAGAAAATATTGGTCTTTGCTGCGCAATAAGTGAATGCTGTAGCAATACAAAAATTCCAATGATCAGTATTATTAAGTATCTGTGTGTGTAAAATTTTAACATACTTTCATGGTTTGATTTTTAGGGGCAATTCTTCCTTGCCCCCAATCACATACTTACTATCTCAGTAATTCTAGATAACCCGAAACAGGTTCATCACCGTTTTTCTTATCAACGATATAGTAATAAGTACCTTCAGGTAATTCATCTCCTCCGATATATAATCCTCGATTTCCATATCCTTCAAAATAAACGCTTTCATTATCGTATTTGAAGTCTTCATATACTATGGCACCTGCTCTGTTATAAATTCTTACTACATTTTCATGATACTGCTCAATACAGCTGATCATGAACTTATCGTTTTTACCGTCTCCGTTAGGAGATACCCCATTATAGACATGAATTTGAGACTTTATCTCAGCCGTTTTGGTATGTTTACAGCCTTTATCGTCAGTAATAGTAACTTCATAGAATCCTGCGGGCTGATTATTCAGGATAAAGCCAGATTCATAACCGTCTGGTGTTATCCATTCTACATCTACAATCTTTATAGGTTCTACAAACTCTAAACGGATGGTTCCGTTAGGCTGAGAACAGATTGAAGGGGTGCTGATAACTTCAAATTCAGGCACATAAATGTCTTCTCCAACACTTACGGTTGCTGTTTCAGCGCTACAGCCTGTTAGTACATTACTAACTATGACAGTATATTCACCTGCACTCAGGAAGTTGGCGGTATTTGATCTTATGCTGCTAAAGACTAGTTCTCCTTCAGTATCATACCAGCTATATCTATAATCCACATCTGGCTCAACAAAGGTGCTGTCTAGTATAGCTGTGGCTGTTCCGTTTGGTGAATCACAACGTGTAACAGGAGTACTGCTTACGACAGGGGCAGGAATAATAGTAGTATCAGTTACAGCAATTACTTCTCCTGTGAAAGGCATACTGATACATCCGGTAACTTTATCACGAGCCAGAAGTGTAAATTGCCCAGATGCAAGCTCAGCGATTACCGGACCGGTAGCGATAGGCTTAGTGTTAGTATCAGTACCATTATACCAGAAGAAATTGTAGCGTGAAAGTTCTCCATTTACTACTGCACTAAGCTGTCCATTGGGAAGATTGTCATCACAGTTTGTCATTTGGAAATCATTATTAACAACGACCATGATTTCCTCCCCTCTACTATCTTCTACTACGATTTCTGCCCGTGATTCCTGGCAGTATGGTTCGCGTCTGTCTTGTACAACAACAGTATAAATACCATTCGTCAAACCTTCTATTAATGTACTATTGTTGGCTGAAGCAATGGGTTGAAGGTCATTACCAGTACCGCTAAACCAATTGATGATATAATCACCACTTCCGCCATTGATATTAGCGGCAATCGTTCCATCCGGTTGAATACAACTGCTATAATTGGTAGAAGAAGTATTGACCATGAGCGGAACTTCTATGCCTTCAATGGTATAGGTACGTGTGGTACTACAGCCTGTCAAGGTATCCATGACCCATACGGTATATTGACCAGGAACCAGATTTTCAATTTCAAGTGAGTTGTTGAAGCCGGGGATACTATCAGCAGGATTAGTAACACTATTTCCTGAATACCAACTGGTAATTACTGAAGTGCTATTTCGGACTTCTATTTCAATTTCTCCTTCCGGAAAATTTGATGGGTCACATGCTATAATTGGATCTGAAATGTCGTCCAGCGATACAATTATAGGTTCTGAGTTATCTTCAATTTCAAACTGAACTGGTAAAGCCGTACAACCGGTATGGATATTTTCAGCCACTACATAATAAATGCCTGCTACCAGGCTGTCTGCATGCATTGCATTTACATTCAGTCCATAAGTGGGAGTAGCAATTACAGTTGTGAGATCGCTCTCGTACCAGATGAACCGGAAGTCATTAGGATTAAGGGTACTACCCATCATTCTGACTTCTGAAACTTCAGCTTCACCATTTCCATAGCAGAAAGTTTGGTCGGCTAGTTTAGCCATTAATAGTATCGGCGTTACCTGTCTTAGTCTAATATCATAAGTTTCCGAAATTTGACAACCTGTTGACTTATTAGTCATCAGTACCTGATAAGAGCCATTTTGAAGATTACTCACCCTGCTACTGTCGGCATTGTAAACCGCATCAGTTGGCATAGGAGAACCGTCAGCCATAGCCCACTCATATCTATATCCCAAAGCTGGAACATTTGCCGGATCACTTTCTTCGCCCGCTACTTCAATGACACCTTCATTAACGCCTGTGCAGCTGATGAAGGGCAATAATTCCTCTTGATAAATCAATGGTGGGGTACTCTCATTTTCAATAATTACTTGCAGACTATTTGAAGTACAATTACCTGTAGTGGTATTAGTAACATAAACATAGAGTGTGTCTGCTGACAAACCTGTTATAGTATTCCCTATAATTGTACTTCCTAAATCATCAGTTATTGGTGTAGTTCCATCACTTTCATACCACTCAAAGCTATAATTAGTGAAATCTGTGATGTAATTACCATTTTCTCTGATTTCGGAAATAACTACTTCACCATTACCATCACAAGTAGTACTATGAGTAATATTAGCACTAACTGCAGTGAACTCTGGTAAATATGGATCAGAATCAATTGTATACCTTGCTAAAACTGTTTTACATTGGGTCTCAGGGTTAATAACCGAAACAGTATATTCACCAGCAGAAAGATTTGCTAAGGTAGTGGTCGCAGGCTGCGTTCCGCCATTCGTATCGCCATCATTGGGGGCTGCTTGTGCGGTAACATCTACACCATTCTCATCTTCCCATAAGACATCATAGCCACCAGCTGGATAAGTTACGTTTCCACTGTTATCCTCATCATAGATGCGGATACTGATCAAGCCGCTTCCCGGCGTGGCAGTATCACAATTACGATCAGGGGTATTGGATACAAGCTCAATTACAGTAGCAGGCACCTTATCTTTGATTTCAATGGTTTGAAATGAAGAAGCACAACCTGTCGTATTATTTATAGCATACACATAGTAGACCCCTACATCCAAGCCAGTTGCCTGTTCTCCAGTTTGAACATAAACTGCGGCATCCGTTATATCAGAGTTTGTTGTAGCTTCTGTTTCATGCCAATAGAAGGTATATTCTGACAAATTGGTAATTCCGTCTCCACTAGCAGAAATTATTACTTCAGCTTCTCCATTATTAGGATTGCAAGATGTTTTATGACTCACTAATTGAACATTATCATTGGAGAGGATTGGAATATCAGTATTAATACCTATATCAAATGTAATGGTAGTATCACATTTAGTTTCGTTATCTCTAAAGGTAAAACTATAGCTTCCGAGACTTAAATCTGTTAGTAGAATAGATGTTTGATCAGTTCCAAAATCATCATTCTGTGTTATGGATAATGCCGGTGCAGTATATGGATTTCCATCTAAGGTTGAACTTACAATTGAGTAACCATCATAAGGTGTAGAATCTCCATTCTTTTTCTCAATTGTTATATCAGCAGTACCATTGTCTCCTACACAGTATATATCAGGAGTTGTGATTACGGTAGCTACTGGTGCTTGAGAAATAGATTTTACCTCAAATGTGGTAGGTTCTGAACGACAGCCATCGGGACTTCCACTTGATGCATCAACAACTATCACTGTATAGAAACCAGGTTCCAGACCAGTAATTTCAGCTTGATTATTACCAGTTGTCGGTTGAGAGGTTATGATATCAAAATTGCTAATATCATCTATAGGATCAGCACTAGGGTTGATATATTTAGGGTTTTCACCTTCAAACCAGTAATAGTAGAAATCACTGTCATTATAGCCGAAGAATAAGCTGCTAGGATCAGATAATAATGTAGGGTCAACTTCACCTACAAGCCTTCCAGTATTTTTTGGGACACAAGCGTTCACATGCTCAACCTGACTTAAATTTGCAGGAGGAACTGGAGTAATACCAGCTGCTGCCGGTAAAGAGATTACTTCATCCTTATAGCATCCACTCACCTGATCAGTAATTCTTAACATGTACTTGCTAGTTCTTACGTTCTCTAGTGAAGCATTCGTTTCTCCAACAAGAGGATATTCATCAGTACTACCAGTATGCCATTGGTAAGTATAAGTACCTGATCCACCTGTAACTGCAGTGATATGTATTCCTCCATTAGGATTTATACAGTCATCTTGTTCATCAAAGCTTACAGTGAAACTAATGTTGTTTTGCGTTTCACTTTCTACTTCTACTGAATATGATACTGAGGCACATTCAGAATCAATATTGTTAGCTATAACGGTGTATACTCCAGGCTCTACATTTTGAAGTCTAGCAGTATTTGCAGAAGGGTGAGTCGCTGGATCTATTAAATCTGAAGCAGATGTGCTATTTCCTTCATACCATTCAAACGTATAGTTACTAAGATCATCCGCTATCGTAAATGTAGCGCCATTATCTTCTGAAAGATCAATATTGGTAACTTCTGCAACTCCATCAGGAGATGTACAAGAAGAAACTTCAGTACTTGCTAATGTTAAACGTATTTCGTTGCCCTGGATAATGTTGTCATTTAGGGTTACAACTTGAAAACCAGAACAGCCTGTGATGTTATTCTCAACTATTAACTTATAGGTGCCTACCGGCAGGCCTGTAATTTCATTATCTGAAATATTGGCTGTAGATATATTGGTTGAATTAATGTCTTTATCAATACCTCCATCTACCCACTTCCATGTAAAAGTGTAATCAGAATTATTCCCTCCAACATTTCCTATTAACGAGCCATTAGGATCATTAGAGTTACATGAACTTTGCTCAACTATAGTCACCGCAATATCAGTATATTGGCTTACACTAACATCATTTATTATCACTTGTGCTGTGTCTAAAGCGTGACAGCCTGAGCCATCATTTTTTACAGCTCTCACGGAATAAGTGCCAGCATCCAGTCCTTTAATAGTTGCATTATTCTCTCCACTAATTAATGGGGCGGAATTATTTTCAACATTATTTTTGCTGCCTGCATACCAATAGAAAGTATATAAACTTGTATCGGCTGCTGCACCCGAAGGTGCTACTAAATTGGCTCTTGCCTTACCACTATAACCTACACAGTATTGCTGATCTTGAAGTACTTGCGCTGAAATTTGATCCATATAGTCAGCAGAATTGTCATTCAGCACTAAAGAAATTAGTGTCTCACAACCAGTAGAATCGCTGGTTACTCGTACTTTATAATCACCAGCAGCAATATTAGTTAAACTATTAGCTACGGATGGCTGAGGGCTGACAGGTGTAGATGTATCTACCCCTACATACCAATAGAAATCATAATCGTCATTGCCTCCACTAAAGTCCAGCGTGAGCGAACCATCCGGCTTGCTGCTGTTACAGTTGGTTACAGCTAAATCAGTGATATTATAAGCAGGAAAAGCGGGTATATTTTCACCTACATCTATTTTATCAGAAGGAATGGAGACACAGCCTGTAGCTTCATTTTCAATACTGATTACATATTGACCGGCTTCCAGGTTTTCAAACAACCCACTATTGTTGCTGGCTAATTCGGTACTACCCTGGAGTAAAGTATACACATAAGTAGCTCCTGCTTCCGGATTGGCGACTACTGACTGTATACTTCCATCGGGTGAACATTTGGTTTGATCTGTAACCGTGAAGTTTGAAATTTCTGCTATAGGCAAAATGATTTTTTCATCCAGAGTAACTACCAATGAAGCGGTACATCTTGTTATCATGTGGGTAGCAACAACCGTATATTGATCAGTGAGTGTTGTGCTCAATGTATCAGGAGTCAGGGCAGTATTACTTACAATGACAGCAGATGGTCCTGAGGTAATAGTGCCTTGATACCAGGTAAAATCATACTCAATGGTATCAGAGGTTATGGTGAGCTGACCGTTATATGGAGCGTTACATGCAGACTGAACACTAGCTACATCAGCTGTGATACTATTAATAGGCAAGTCATCATCAATTTCTACTTCAATTCCGTTGCTGTATCTTCCGCAGTCTGTGCCTGGGTTATATGCTCTTAGTTCATAGATTCCTTTGGGCAAATCTTCAAAGACATGTTTGCTGCCGTTAAATATGGTGTCTTGAGCAGGGCTCAGTTGGATGAGCATATATTCATAATCAGATAGACTTGCTGTACTTCCGCTAGGAAGTTTAGCTGCAACACTACCATTAGGTGTTAAACAGTTGGTATTATCAGTTGCCTCAGGCTGATCCATTTCTGGCAAATCCAAGGTCATGTCAATAGTTTCGCTATCTGAGCAGCCCGTAAGTTTGTTGGTTACAGTAACTTTGTAGAGTAATGGCTTAAGGTTAGTAGCAGTATCTCCGATGGCTAAATCTATGTTATCTTGCTCTTCAACTGCCCACTCAACATCATATTGGGTTTCATCCACCGGATTATTATCTATCAGGACTCTAGCTTCACCATCGGCGGTACCAGGTGTACAACTGGAAACTGGCTGTAGTTCTTCCAAAGTGATGACTTGTGTGTCCGGCCAGCCTTCAAACTTCTCAACTCTTATAGTATCTGCGTTACCAAAACACCCGTAATCAGTATTTTCTACGACTATTCTATAAGTACCTGAATCTAAACCACTAAGTATTGCGTCGCTTCCTACAAGCTGTCCGGTATGAATGTCAGTCCAGGTAAAAGCATAGCTGGATGCCGGAAAGGGTGTGTCATCCGGAGCTAATACTTGCAGCTCACCATTATTAAAGTTTACTTCACCGGGACAGGTTCTATTATCTCTAACTTTTACTGCTTTAATTGGAAAAGGGAGGGGATTCACTGCTTTGCTCACTATTGTAGGAGTATCATCACATTCACGAATGCTTCCATTTAATTTTGTAAGTGGATAGAAGTCTTCATTGGTCATAGGAGCCCCAGTACTATCAATTTGACCAATATCATTTAGCGACACAAAAAGTGTAAACGCGCCTCTAAGGGCATTTACCATAATCGTTGTATCTACCTTTTGTCCAATTGCAATTCCACCGGGTACGTTTATATCAACAGTTTCCAGATAAGGGCTGTCATCCGTATTGCTATAAGAGCTTGTAGGATTAGCACCATAAAATGTAATAGGTACAGGTTTATTTACTGCCTGACTACCATTGTTTTCAAAAACTACTCTAACCTCAAACTGATTATCAGGGCAAACTGGTGGAGTGATTACCACTCCATCATCTGCGAAATCCAGTTTTGGTGAAGGGAATGTCAATTGGCCACAGAAACTAATCCTTGGAGATTGGTTCAAAAATTTATTGAGAGAAAAAGATGCTGGGGCAGAAGGATCATTACAAATCTGGGAAAAATTAAGATGGTGAGCCTGCTGAACCTTTGGTATACTTAAGTTATCGTTAATATTGACATTGAAATAATTGGTCTGATTCCAAAGGGCACGAGAAGGAACCCAATAGTTTCCTCCGGCAGCTTTATAAGCACGGATAAATCCGTTTGTCCTTGTACCACTTGTGGCTGGTGATGAACCAAAAGTATTTTCTTCTTCTCCACATGAAACGATAATCTCGGTTTCCCCATCTCCATCCACATCTGCAACAATTGGATAGTCTCCTTGAGTTTGGGAACTACAATAAGTCCCGTTCAATAAATTTAATGGGACACCTGTAGTTCCATCTACGATATATAGGTTTATTTCGTCTCTATAAACGATTTCAGATGATCCATCACCGTCAAAGTCAAATACCGTAGTACCGGTTACACCCGAAGAAGATTCCCAGAAATCATCATGATTGGCCCACTTTTCAGTAAAGTCATTATCCAGTGCAAATAATGAAGAACCAGACATAAAAGTAGCCTCAGGTTCAGCATCATCGTCTATGTTCGCGATATTAATATTACCTAAGCCTCTCTCCCAATAGCAGAGGTCTCCATTATCACAATTGTTACCATTGACATCCGAAAATGTGCCTTTGATTAATCCAGGAATCGTATTGCCTGGCCTTAAAACAGTATAAGTCTTCACTACATCATTGGCGATATCCCAAAAGAAAGCAGTGGTCGGACCATCATGTCCTCCGTTAGCGCCTCCCATGATTACATCCAGACTTCCATCCAGATTATAGTCTACTACAGCAGTTTGGCTATAATTTTGGTTGCCCCAGTCAGCGTCGGCAGGATGATATCCGGCATAGCCGGCTGGTTTGTTACCCGCATCATCCATATTCATAGCTTCAGTAAGGCTATTTCCCGCAGTTCCTCCGGTATTAGTAATATTTACAGTATAAATAATGTGACCTACTACCAATTCTAAACCAGGTGATGAAGGTATAATTTCTACTGCTACAGGGACTGCATTGAGCTCAGTATACCAGTTATTTGCCGAAGGATACATGCTGCTACCATGACTTCCTTTAATGAGTAGTGTGCCGGTTTCTGCATCCCAGACTTCGTTGACAGTATACAATTCAGCGCTTCCATCATGGTTAAAATCCGCCAGGGCTAATGGCCTACCAAATCCTGTAAAGCTGCTGGTCTGCGTCCATTTCAATGTGAGGTCATGTTCATAAACTCGGATAACACCATTCAGATCAATCGTAAATATTTCTCCAAATCCATCTCCGTCAACATCTCCTACGGCAGGATAAGCAAATACACTTCCGTTTTTAATTCTAATTTGGTTGAGGGTAACACCTGTCCGCCCGTCTAAAATATAGAGCCAGCCGGTTTCACTATTCATACTAATTACCTCTGGGTATCCATCCTGGTCTAAATCAGCCACACTAGGCATGCCTAAGGCGGCACTTGTAAGGATATCAGAATCCCAGGCGGGCTCTATTTCAAAGACATTACCTACAGGCTGAGCCTCACAATCAGGTTTAATGGTGATATAATCGTTTGGATTATCTGGATCATCAAGACAGTCGCCATCATAATAATCTACAAAGCCATCACCATCATCATCTACACCATTTCCACAATCAGATTCAATTCCACAGTTCGGATCTGTCAAATAGCATTTTGCTTCAAGATCAAGGCAATCTGCAAATCCATTACCATCATTATCTATTCCATCTCCACAAATTTCCACTTGTGCTTGGGCAGTCAATGAAAATAGAAAAAATATTATGCTTAAGTATTTGTATAAGTGTTTCATAAGGGTCAGGTATTTAAGTAAAGAGCATACCTACTCACTCGATACAATAGTATATGTAAAGAAAGGGATATATAAGATAATTTTAAGCCAATTAATTATTAGAATATTACAATGTATTAGAAGTATCCTTATCTGATGAATAATTGTATTTATCTAATATAAATTTGAATAATATAATTACTCCTTTTTCAGCTTATGTAATAAAGACCTGATGGAAAGAGGAAATCAAATGTAGAGTGGTATAATTATCGTACATAGAAAACGTGAAATACTCATACTTTCCGATGAAGATTAATGCTTACGTAGTAATTTTACTATTTTTTCTCTCAGCCCTACTGAACTATGCCCATGCACAAATACTAAGGCTTGGTCCTAAGGCAGGGGTGCAGGTGAGCCGCGCTTTGTATGATAATAAGGAGTACTATGACCAATTCAATAGCAATTTTGGACTTGGCTATCATGCAGGATTGGTAAGCAATGTAAAGGTAAGCGAGCTTTTTTCTTTACAAACGGAATTGCTCTATAATCAAGTAACTAAGCGCTTGAAGGGAATTGAAACAGCTGATTTTAACCAGGAAAAATACGACTTTATTTCACTCCCTGTTTTGATTAGAGTATCTCATAGCTTAGGGTTTAACCAATTTTACTTTAACGCAGGGCCAAACGTTTCTTATTGGTTAGGAGGTAAAGGAGTGTTACGAACCGGAGAGTTAGCGGAATATAATCTGGAGGAGCTTCATTACACCATTACTTTTGATCAAAATCAAGCTGATGAAAATATAATGGTGGTTACTCATCCAAATCGGTTTTTATTAGGAATTGATGTAGGTTTTGGTGGTTTGTTACCCATCCAGAAGCATCGTCTCATGTTGGATTTCAGGTATACTTTCGGTCATACCAATATGGCCAGGCTCGAAACTCAGTACATTGATATACTTGGTTTTGACGATGACCTGAACTATTCAAACCATGTTTTCAGTTTTTCCTGTGCCTATTTAATTGACTTTGACTTACTCACGATGAGCACAAAAGGAAAGACGATCAGCAATAAAAAGAAGTGATCAAAACACAAACAGCTCATCCTTCGCCACTTCTTTGATCAGATTGTTATGACCTGTATTGAGCATAAATAACTCAAATTGATTTAATCGTTTTAGCAGAGGTTCCACACTTTGCTGAGTAATGATTCTATCATATTTTCCAAGGTACATTACTAGCTGAATTTCTTCCTCATTGATTTTATTTGCTAAAGATTCAGGCGTTGGTCTGAGCTTTCTGTATGTAAGCCATGTAGAATATACTTTTTTTCTGTTGCTAACATTATTCATCTGGGATTTTGCGAATTTTACTACACCCTTATCCAGAAGGGCCATTTTTTCTAAGGCGTTGATGGTGATATAGAACCAGAATGGATGGTAAATGGTATGCTTAAAGATTTTTCTTGCCCAGTAAGGGTAAGTAGCTAAGTCATACCAAAAGTTAGTTTGTATCCCATCCGGGGCAATCAGTAATAGCTTATTGATTTTTATTTTTGAATTTTTAAGAATACTCATTACCACCTTTCCTCCCAAACTATATCCACATAAATTGATATCACTTACATTTTCCTGAACGGTAAGCTTCTGCAAAGCACTGACCAGAATGTCTGCTGATAAAGGAGTTTCACAATTCTTCCATTCACTTTTTCCGTGAAAGAATAAATCAAATGAAAATAGTGTGTATTCTGTTCCTAATCTTTTAACAAGTGGCTGGAAAACGGAAGCATCCTGGCCATATCCATGAAAACAGATGAGAGCTTTACTTCCATTGCCATACTTCAGATAATGTAAAGTAGCTCCCTTATAATTGATAAACTTACTTTCCAATGCTAAAAAAAGGTATATGATAACTCAAATTTTGAAAGTTTGCTAAAGAACAGAAATTTTTTTAAAAAAAGGCGCAGAAAAGAAAACCTCCTCCTTTCACGAATCGTTAGCGATCATAGAAACTAAGAAAAACACTTCAGTTTCCATAGTGACAGCGCACCGATAGTTATTTTAAGAATAGAAGTGGAGAGTAAAGAACAAATTGCACAAGTAGCAGAAGGCCTTTTTTTAGCTTATGGAGTAAGAAGTGTCACTATGGATGACATTTCTAAAAAGCTAGCGATATCCAAGAAAACAATCTACCAACATTTTAGAGATAAGGATGAAATTGTTTGCCTTGTTACTGAAAGGGTAATGGAAAGAGAAGGTGAGCAGATCAACCGGATTAAAACAGAAGCCAATGATGTTATTCATGAGTTGATACTTCTATCCAAATATATTCGTGAACATGGTCAAAGCGTGAATCCTTCCGTACTTTTTGACCTGCAAAGGTACCATAGAAACGCTTGGGAGATATACCTCAGATTCAAGGAAAATGTTTTTTTGTTTTCATTAATAGATACCCTTAATCGCGGAATAGAAGAAGGTTTTATCAGGAGTGAGATAGATGTTGAAGTTTTATCTCTGCTACGGTTAGAAGAGATGCAAATGGCTTATGACGCAGATTTATTTCCGAGGGATAAGTTCAATTTTAAGATGGTACAAAATCAATTGTTTGATCATTTCGTACATGGGATTTTGACAAGAAAAGGTTTGGACACTTTATATCTTTATCAGGAAAAAAAGAACTCTAATGAAAAGTAAATTTTCTACTGTTTTAGCAGTATTATTCATTGTTATTGTATTCCAACTTCCAGCACAGGAGTCAGATACCACTACTATGACCGAAGCAATGAGCCTGGAAGATTGTCTGGAATATGCTTTTGTGAATAGTGAAAATATTCAAAATGCATTACTTGATATTCAGATTGCCAAAGCTGATGTAGGTGTTACCAAAGCCCAGGGGCTACCACAAATTGATGCTTCTGTTGTTTACACAAATAATTTTGCAGTACCCACAGTTTATCTTCCAGCCGGAGCGGGAGACTTCATTGGAGGAGGGGGTGGCAATGGAGGACAAACACCTTCCGATGAAGAAGTGGCTTTAAGGTTTGGTATTCAGCATCAATCCAATGCCACAATCAATGCCAGTCAGATGATTTTTGATGGTTCTTATTTTGTAGGTTTGAAAGCAGCCAGAGCATTTGCAGAACTTACCAGAAAGGATTACCTCCTGACCAAGAGCAATATTGCTGAGCAGGTTTCAAAAGCATATTATACTGCCTTAGTGACTAAAGAAAGAACGGCTGATCTAGAAAGTAACTATCAGCGACTGGATTCATTGTTAAACGAGACCACTCTCATGTTTGAAAATGGGTTTGCTGAAAAAATTGATGTAGACCGTATTAAAGTGCAATACAACAATGCCAAAACGCAATACAACAATGCTATTCGTTCCACTGAAGTTAGCTTACTGACACTTAAATTTCAAATGGGAATGCCTATAGATACTGAGATTGAATTGTCTGAAACAATAAAAGATATAGAAGAAAACTGGTCAGTGGAAGATGAAAGCGAGTTTCAATACGAAGACAGGTTTGAGTTTTCACAGCTTCAACAAAATAAGGAATTAGTAGAGTTGGATATAAAAAATAACCGTACCCAATACCTACCTAAGCTTACTGCCAATGCTAATTTTGGTTACAATAATGGAGCTGATAATCTGGGGCGTCTTTCTGATTTGAGCCGCTGGAATGAATTGGGCTCATGGGGAATCAATCTAAGCATACCCATTTTTGATGGTTTTTTGAAATATAACCGGATACAGAGAAATAAGCTTCAGCTACAACAGCTCCAAAACTCAAGAAATTTGCTTATGAACAGCATTGACCTGGAAATTATTCAGGCTAGGGTTGAACTGGAAAATAATGTTGAAAATTTGGAGGTACAGCGTGAAAATCTGGAGTTGGCTGAAGAAGTATTCAGAGTTACAAAAATAAAATATCAAGAAGGTGTAGGTTCTAATTTAGAAGTAACTGATGCCCAATATGCACTTGAACAAGCTGAAACCAATTACTATAGCGCTATGTATGATGCTTTGATCGCTAAAGTAGATTTACAAAAAGCATTGGGAGTTTTAATTGAAGACCCTGAATCAAACTAAAATAGTTTTAAGAATTATTGAAATGAATAAAGTAAGAGCCCTAATAATTACTGTACTGATTCTGAGTGTTTACGGATGTAGTAATGAAACAGGAGACCTGGAAGCTAAGAAACAACAGATCCAAGACTATAAGAGTCAGATTCAAGCATTAGAATCAAAAGTAAAATCTTTGGAAGAAGATATTGCTTCCAATGATCCTACATTTGTCTCTTCAACTGATAGAAATGCCACATTGGTAACTACTATTCCTATCAGAGAAACTACATTTAAGCATTATGTAGAAGTAAGAGGAGAAGTAACATCTCGCCGCAATGTTACAGTTAGCGCTCAGGTACCAGCTATGGTAGTCAAGGTACCTGCTACTGAAGGAAAAAGTGTTCGTAAAGGTGAGGTGCTGATTACACAGGACGCTGAGACCATCAGAACAAACATAGATGAAATAAAAACTTCATTGGAATTGGCTGAAACTCGCTTTGACAGACAAGCAAATCTGTGGGAGCAGAACATTGGTACTGAGTTTCAGTATTTAGAAGCGAAGAATGCTAAAGAATCCTTAGAACGTAAGCTGGCAAGTTTGAATGCACAGCTTAGTAACTATATTATACTCGCTCCATTTTCAGGTACGGTTGATGAAGTATTCGTGAAAGAAGGAGAAATGGCACAGCCAGGTGTTCCTATGTTACGCCTGGTAAGCCTTAGCAATATGTTTATCAAAGCCAATATTTCTGAAGCATATCTTGGACAGTTTGAGAAAGGGGATTCTGTTGAGGTCCATTTCCCTACCTTAGACAAAACTACGTATACTACTATTAGCTCAGTTGGTCAGGTAATCAATCAGAATAACCGCACTTATTCTATTGAAGTGAAAATCCCTGGTGATGAATCTTCACTCAGGCCTAACATGCTTGCTGAACTAAGACTTAAAGATTTTGAACAACAAAATGCTAATATAATTCCTACCAACCTGATTCAAAATGATAATCAGGGTGACTTTGTCTATGTGGCCTCATCAGTAGAAAATGGAGAGGGACTAGTAGCTCAGAAAAAACATATCACTATCGGGAAAACTTATCAGAACCAGACCATGGTGGAATCAGGGCTCTCTGGGGATGAACGGCTGATTGACCAGGGTTTCAGAAATGTCGCCGAAGGAGTAATGGTAAGAACTGATGGTGGCAGTAGTATCCAGTCTTTGAATGCAAGCTCTCCAAGTACTGAATAATTCAAATAATAGTATTCATGGATCAAAATAAAAATCAACTTATACGGGAGTTCGGTTTAAGCTCATTATCCATCAACAACCGGACAAGTGTTATTATATTATCCTTCATTATTATAGTGATGGGTGTCATATCCTACATCAGTATGCCGAAGGAAAACTTCCCTGAAGTTGTAATTCCAACAATATATGTCGGTACTCCTTATCCAGGCAACTCACCAGTAGACATTGAAAACCTCATAACACGCCCTATAGAGAAAGAAATTAAGGGCATCAATGGCCTGGACAATGTATCCTCTACTTCTATACAAGATTACTCAACTGTAATTGTGGAGTTTTCACCGGATATTGATATATCCCGGGCTTTACAAGATGTAAAAGACGCAGTTGATCAGGCAAAAAGCGAGCTTCCTAATGATCTGGATCAAGACCCAAATGTATTTGAGGTCAATCTATCAGACTTACCAATCATGTTCATTAATATTTCTGGTGAATATAGTCTGGATGAGCTGAAGCAATACGCAGAATATCTTCAGGATGAAATAGAGGGGCTCAGAGAAATACAGGAAGCAAATATCAGCGGTGCATTAGAAAGAGAGATTCGCATAGAGGCAGACCCATATAAAATGGAATCTCTAGAAGTATCATTTTCAGATATTCAGAATGCAATCGCCGCTGAAAACGTAACTATTTCTGGAGGAAACCTTAAGGCAGGTGAGTTTCGCAGGTCTCTGCGTGTGATAGGCGAGTTTGACAATGTATCTCAAATAGGTGATGTTGTAATTAAAAACGAAGATAATGAGGTTGTATACCTCAAAAATGTAGCAAACGTAGAAGATACTTACGAAGAAAGAAGTAGTTACGCTAGGAGTAATGGTGATCCGGTAGTGACATTGGATGTGGTGAAAAGAAACGGTGCCAATGTGATTGACGCTTCCGATAAAATAAAGGAAATCATAGCGAAGGCGGAAGAAGTACGATTTCCTGAGGCCCTTGATATTGTCATTACAAATGATCAGTCAAAATACACCCGTATACAATTAAATAATCTAGAAAACAGCATCATCTCGGGGGTAATCTTAGTCGTATTAGTGCTGGCGTTTTTTATGAATCTAAGAAACGCACTTTTTGTAGGTATAGCTATACCACTTTCAATGTTGATGTCTTTTATGCTCCTCAATTTCTTCGGCATTTCCATTAACCTGATGGTACTTTTTGCACTGATACTTGCCTTAGGTATGCTGGTTGATAATGGAATTGTAGTGGTTGAAAACATTTACAGGTTGATGGAAGAAGGATATTCTTCGATTCGGGCTGCTAAAGAAGGAGTGGGAGAGGTAGCTTTACCAATTATTACTTCTACGGCAACTACGCTGGCGGCATTTTTACCGCTTGCTTTCTGGAGTGGATTGATTGGTGAGTTCATGCGCTTTCTTCCCATTACATTGATTGTAGTTTTATCTTCATCACTTTTTGTGGCGCTGGTTATCAATCCGGTGCTTACATCTATGTTCATGAAGCTAAAAACAAATCCTGACAGAAAGAAAAGAAGAAGGTTGTGGATTGTAGCAGCATCATTAGCCACTATTGCTATCGTGTTTTATATCGTTAGTAATTTTACTATAGCAAATCTTTTAATGCTCGGTGCATTACTAATACCGTTTAACCTTTACTTACTTTCTCCCGCCATTGATTGGTTCCAGAATGTGTTTCTGACTCGTCTTGAGAAGTACTATTCCAGAACAGTGAATTTTGCTTTACGTGGCCTGCATCCTTTTTTTATCTTTTTTGGTACTGTCGGCCTTTTGGTGTTCTCTATCATGTTAGTAGGTTGGAAACAGCCAAAGGTTGAGTTCTTCCCGAGTAGTGATCCGGACTACGTAAATATTTTTATTGAAAGACCCATTGGAACAGATATAGACATAACCAATGAGCTGACAGAAAGCGTAGAAGATAAAGTTTTTGCGGTTTTGGATGAGTATAATTATGTGGTTGAATCGGTAATTTCTCAGGTGGGAGAAGGTGCCAGCGATCCATCACAAGGACCTAGTCCGGGCAACACACCCCATAAATCCAAAGTCACTGTTTCGTTTGTAGATTATGAACTCCGTAAAGGAGTTTCCACAACGAAATTGATGGAACAAATGAGAGATGCCATAGGAGAGTATCCAGGTGCTCAGGTTTCTGTAGATAAAAATCCGGTTGGCCCTCCGGTAGGAAAACCAATTAACATTGAGGTGAAAGGTGAGCAATATGATAAGCTTATAACGCTGGTAGATCAGATAAGGGCCAACATTGAAAATGCGAACATTGGAGGGATAGAAGAACTAAAAACTGACCTTGAGACTGGTAAACCTGAGTTGTTAGTAGACATAGACCGGGAAAAAGCCCGAAGATTTGGCCTGTCAACATCTACCATTGCTACCGAATTAAGGACGGCCCTCTTTGGTAATGAAGTGTCTAAATACAAAGATGGAGAAGATGATTATCCAATCAACTTACGACTCAGTGATGATTACCGCTATGATGTGGATGCTTTGATAAATCAGAAAGTTACTTTTCGTGACAAATTTGGTAATCTTAAGCAGATCCCCATTTCTGCAGTTGCGGACGTTGAATACTCATCTACTTATGGTTCTGTTAAAAGAAAAGATACTGATCGTGTCATTACTATTTTTTCCAATGTACTGGATGGATACAATGCCACAGAAATAAATCAGCAGATTCAGGAGTTGATCAATGAAATGGATATTCCGGCAGGTTATGAAGTTAGTTTTACCGGTGAGCAGCAGGAGCAGGAGGAGTCAAGCCAGTTTTTGATCCGAGCACTTTTGATTGCGGTAATGACCATCTTCCTGATCATTGTAGCTCAGTTTAACTCAGTCACAACCCCTTTCATCATCATGGCATCCGTTCTTTTAAGTACGATCGGGGTGTTTCTGGGATTGGTAGTATTTGATATGAGCTTCGTAGTGATCATGACTGGTATAGGTATTATTTCTTTGGCAGGTGTAGTAGTAAATAATGCAATTGTATTGATAGACTACACTAATTTGATCAGAGAAAGAAGAAGAGCAGAATTAGGCGTCAAGGAAGATGAGGTGCTACCTTATCACGAAATTGTAAGCAGTATTATAGATGGGGGAAGAGTACGTTTACGTCCGGTGTTACTCACAGCTATTACTACTGTGTTAGGACTCATACCATTAGCGATTGGCTTAAATATCAATTTCTTCACTTTGCTTTCAGATTTTGACCCACAAATTTATTACGGTGGATTCAATGCTGACTTCTGGGGGCCTATGGCATGGACCGTAATATTTGGACTCGTCTTCGCTACTTTCCTTACCCTGGTAGTTGTACCGGTAATGTATTTACTGGTTGATAAGTTAAAAATGAAAGCTTTTGATAAACGAAAGGTGGCTAAAGTTTCATAGCCTAAACAATAAAAATGGTCCAAACCCATCTATAAAAATAGGTGGGTTTATTTTTATCAATAAAGTATTAGCCTTATGAATAGAATGACATTTGTATCTATTGTTGCAGTTCTTTTCTTTATGATGGATTGGTATGTCTTTCAGGCTATTCGTTCTGTAATTGATGAATTATCAGGCAGCTGGAGAAAAGTGATTTATGTGCTTTACTGGGCAATTACCCTGATTAGCATAAGCGGAATGCTATACTACAACTTAGGAGGTAAGACGGAAATGGGCAGAGAAATGCGTACGATCATCTTCTCTTTTATTTTTGTCAACTACTTTTCCAAAATCTTTGGTGTGGTTTTTCTGCTGATAGATGATGTGGGTAGAGCAGTACGCTGGGTTTGGACACAATTTACCCCCTCTACCGCTGAGGCGGCTACTACGCATAACGATGGTATTTCTAGATCTGACTTTTTAGTGAAATCCTCCCTTATAGTTACTGCTGTACCAGCTTTAACGATGAGTTATGGTATCATCTCAGGGGCTCACAATTATAGAATAAGAAGGAATACGGTTTACCTTAAAAATCTGCCTTCCAGTTTTGATGGAATAAGACTCGCACAAATTTCCGATATTCATTCAGGCAGTTTTTTCAATAAAACGGCGGTTGAAGGAGGAATAGACATGCTATTGGCTGAGAAACCTGATTTAGTTTTTTTTACTGGCGATTTAGTTAATGATACGGCTAATGAAGTTAAAGAATATCAAAATATTTTCAGTAAAGTTAAAGCGCCACTTGGGGTATACTCTACCTTAGGAAACCATGATTATGGTGACTACACCAACTGGCAATCTGCTGAAGCGAAAAGGAAAAATCTACAAAACCTAATTCAGGTACATCAACAAATGGGTTGGGACCTGTTGATGAATGAAAACCGCTTTATACAGCAGGGGAGTGATAAAATTGCTATACTGGGAATAGAAAATTGGGGAACGGGTGGATTTACACAGTATGGTCACCTGGATCAGGCATATAAAGGAACCGAAGATGCTCCTGTAAAGCTATTGCTTTCACATGATCCAAGTCACTGGGATGCGCAGGTTCGACAATCGTATACAGATATTGATATCATGTTTGCAGGACATACACATGGTATGCAATTTGGCATTGAGATAGGGGATTTCAAATGGAGCCCGGTTCAATACCGCTATAAACAATGGGCTGGTTTATATCAAGAGAAAGAACAATACCTGTACGTAAATCGGGGATATGGTTATTTAGTGTTTCCTGGGAGAATAGGAATATTACCGGAAATCACCATTATGGAATTAAAGAAAGCATAAGGTACAATATGGCTGACCGAAACCTGCTTGAAGTTTGCCATTACCCTGAGAGTTAGTCTTATTGTCCGGAATTACTGAGAACAAAAACTAAGAAGTGCATTGAGAAAAAATCACTTCTTAATTTTCAACTTGGTCTTTATGCTTCTGATTTCTTCTGCTATCATGGAATTTTTATCAATCATCTCCTGTACGCATTTCACTGCATGAATTACAGTAGCATGATCTCTTCCACCAAAATGATAACCGATTACTTTTAGTGAATGCTTTGTATATTCTTTAGATAAATACATTGCTACTTGACGAGCCACTACCACTTCTTTCTTCCTGGTTTTAGATTTAAGATCTTCAAGTGTGATATTAAATTGTTTGGAAGTAGTTTTCTGGATCTGGTCTACATTGAGTTCAGGCTCAGAATTTTGTATAATATTTTTTAAGATCTGTTTGGTTAGCTCCAGATCAATATTTCTTTCATTAAGTGATGCATGCGCAATCAGCGAAACCAGGATGCCTTCTAGCTCCCTAACATTGGTATCTACATTATAAGCTACATACTCCACAACATTGTCAGGAATAAACATGCCATCATTCTGCATCTTACGTTGTATGATTGCTATCCTTGTCTCAAAATCCGGAGTTTGTAAATCAGCAGTTAACCCCCACTTAAATCTGGAAATGAGTCTTTCAGTGAGCCCATGAAGATCTCTGGGAGGGCAGTCACTGGTCATTATGATCTGTTTGCCTGACTGGTGTAAATGATTGAATATATGGAAGAATATTTCCTGTGTTTTTTCTTTTCCGGATAAGAATTGAATATCATCTATGATCAACACCTCTACCTGAAGATAGAAGTTGGTAAACTTCTGAACATTATTATTTTTTAGAGCCTCTATAAACTGTGATGTAAATTTTTCTGAAGACACATACAGAATAAATTTATTTTCGTAGCTTTTCTTGATCTCATTCCCTATGGCTTGAACTAAATGTGTCTTGCCAAGGCCAACACCACCATATAACATCAATGGATTAAAAGCTGTATTGCCGGGCTTCATAGCCACAGCATATCCAGCCGATCTGGCGAGTCTGTTACAG
Organism: Catalinimonas alkaloidigena; assembly: GCF_029504655.1. Lineage (NCBI taxonomy): Bacteria > Pseudomonadati > Bacteroidota > Cytophagia > Cytophagales > Catalimonadaceae > Catalinimonas > Catalinimonas alkaloidigena. The sequence goes on along the minus strand of NZ_JAQFIL010000001.1, from coordinate 3,400,281 downwards.
TCACCTTCTATATAAGAGTCAAAATCATATTTTGCATTTAAATGAGATTCTCTCTTTAGGCTTTCAATGTTCTGAAATGAAAAAGGACCGTCGTATTCACGATCTTGTTGAGTAGCAAGTTTTCTACCTGCCCTGTTCTTTACAAAATTTCTTGAGTTTGGAGATTCGCTTGTATTTGTATTAGGTGTGTTGACTGATAAAGACCTATTCTTTTGACTGTTCTGATCAACAATCACAGAATATTCAAGCTGTCCATCTAAACCAATTTCAGAGTCAATGGCTTTTCTCAACAAATAAACATAATGTTCTTCCAACCATTCATAAAAGAACTGACTGGGTACTTGTAAAGTAAGTGTTTTATTGACTAAGCGTAACGGCTTAATGGGTGCAAACCACGTCTTAAAACTTTGCTCGCCAACATTATCCCTAATGATCTGTAAACAGTTGTTCCAGATGATTTGATGATCTTTTTGCATCAGCATAGGGTTAGGGCTCATAAGCATAATCAATTTGTGGCATTTATAAATTTATGCCGGAAATTCGTTTGACTGATGTTCACAAATTAGGTTCTTAACTAGAGAATTAACTTGCGAGGGTTGGTAAAAATGAAAAAAAAATAGAAAACAAAAAAACACTCATTTTCTTGACACTAAACTTAATCTAAAATGCAATTGAAATCCCCATATCCAATAACAAATTTATATAATGTAATATTGTAATAGTTATATTGTATTTTATGATATTTTACTTGAAGTAGATAGGTATAATACATTATAAATCAGTTATTTACAATTTACTATTGAAGGTATAGGATCAAATGAATGATTTTTTTTTAAAATTTTTTTCACGAAATTATGTAGACGTGCTGTTTCAAAATACCATTAAAAAATGCATAAAAAATTAGTTGCATATTCAATCAATTTATTACGCAATTTAGTTTAATTTCAATTCAATAATTATCATAAAATATTAGTATTTTCATATTTAATTTGACCTAATTATGTAAGATTTTTAATCTTTTTTAACTTGTTTTTTAGGCGATATAAAACTCTATCATATCTTTAAATTCGGTTCATTTATTCTAACTTTTTACCTAACTTTTTGCATGTCATCACTTTACCATAACGATTCCCCTCTTTTTACTTCATTTGCAAAAGCAAATAAAGATTCATGGATCAAGCAGGCATCTACTGATTTAACAGGTAAGGATTTTGATAAACTTATGCAAGGGAAAAGTGCAGAAGGAATCAAGATGTATCCTTTCTATACTGATGAAGTTAATCAAGCAAATAATCTTGATTTATTTGAAATTCATCACAAAGCTTACACCCCAAAGCCATGGGAATTTCAGGAAGTCATTTTCCTGAACGATCAGTTGACTATACTACAAGCTAATCAGTTCGCATTGCAAATGCTTGAGCAAGGTGCTGAGTCTATTTATTTTGATTGTAGCTCTTGGTCATCAGACTTAAATTCTTCCATTTTATTGGAAAATATTCTCCTTGATGGTGTAACTATTTGTTGGGGATTTTTATCAAATAGCGCATTAGAAAAATTGTACTTTCCTGAGAATATGCGAGGAAGCATATATCTGAACGCAATAGAAAACTACTATACTCAAAAGGTGAAAACGGAGCGAGGAATTGAGCAGTTATCTGCCTTGTTGAAGCGAAATTTACCGGGGGTAAAAAAATTAGGTGTTAATGCATGGCACTTTTCAAACTGCGGAGCAACGGTGATACAAGAGGTTGCTCTGACATGCAATTTGGTAGCCGAGTATATTGATCAGCTCACCGACCAGGGGCATTCTGCGCAACAACTTTTTAGTAATCTTGAAGTGACATTAGGTACTCGCTCAGCATATCTGGTAGATATAGCCAGGTACAGAGCTACTCGTTATCTTTTGCATCAGCTGGCCAAATGTTATGGGCTTGACTTACAGGAAAAGATTTCATTACGTGCCCTCTCATCAACTTATAATAAATCTTCTTATGATATTTACGCGAATATGCTGAGGAATACATCTGAAGCCATGGCCGCTGTTTTAGGAGGATGTAATCAGGTTGCTATCAAGCCACACGATCTGCAAAATTCTTCCGAAGATTCTTTCTCCCGGCGTATAGCCAGAAATGTCTCACATATCCTAAAGCATGAAGCTCATATGGAGCTCGTTCAAAACCCCGTAGATGGTTCTTATGCGTTGGATGAGTTGAGTAGACAGATCGCTGAGAAAGCCTGGCAGTATTTTTTGGAAATTGAACAGGAAGGTGGGTTTATGGCCGCTTTTGAAAAAGGTAAATTTCAAAATGATATCGGGAAAAATGCCGCTAAACTAAGACAGGAAGTCAGTGAACAAAGAAAAATTTTCGTAGGCTCTAACCGTTATGCTGATCTCAGTATGAAGGGTAGCAAATCAACTGCCCAGTTTCCCCCTCAGACAATGAATACTGATCAGGTAATTGAAAACATAAATTTACCGGCTGTCATTGAAAATATCAGATTTCAGGTAGATAAGAAGGTAGCTGAGGGCAAATCCAGACCTAAGGTTGGTGTATTGTCCATAGATGAAAAGGCAAACGCTGCTACCATTAATGTAAGAGGTTCTTTTGTTCAGGATTTTTTACATGCAATAGGAATAAATTCTGAGGAACTTTCGGGCACATTGCTTAGTATGGAGCATCCTCTAAATATGCTGAAAAAATTTGATGCGATAGTTTTGGTGAGTGATGATACTACGTATGCTTCTCTTACTGCAGAAAAATTGTTCCAGATCACAAAGCATTATTCTCTGCCTTTCTTGTTGGCAGGCTTACCGGAGATGATAGCCAAAAGGCGCCAGGAGTATGGAGTTTTTGGGTTCATTTATAAAGGAATACATGTGCCTGAGCTTGCAGAAAATTTTTTAAAGCGCATTAAATTTTTATAGAATGAAACCAGATTTTTTCAAACATAAGTTTTCAAAGCAGACTTCATCTCCTGATTTCAGTAGACGTGAAAAAAGGTGGAGTTCACCTGAGAAGATAGATATATTCTCATTACACAATAAGGGAGATATCAAAAAAGCAGAGCATACGGAGTTCGTCGCAGGATTACCACCTTATCTACGTGGACCTTATGCCAGTATGTATGCTTCTCGTCCCTGGACAATAAGGCAGTACGCGGGTTTTTCTACTGCTGAAGAATCCAATATGTTTTATCGTAAAAACCTGGCTGCGGGACAAAAAGGCTTATCCGTAGCTTTTGACCTGGCTACGCATAGAGGGTACGATTCTGATCATCCCAGAGTAGCGGGTGATGTAGGAAAGGCAGGTGTAGCTATTGATACAGTAGAAGATATGAAGGTTCTCTTTGATCAGATTCCTTTAGATAAAATGTCTGTATCCATGACGATGAATGGCGCAGTAATTCCTGTCATGGCTTTTTTTATTGTAGCTGCCGAAGAAGAGGGGGTAAAGACAGAACAGCTGAGTGGTACAATCCAGAATGATATACTGAAGGAATTTATGGTGCGTAATACGTACATCTATCCACCTGCGCCTTCCTTACATATCATTGCTGATTTATTTAGTTATACTGCTCAGAATATGCCTCGATTCAATTCTATAAGTATCAGCGGTTATCATATGCATGAAGCCGGGGCTCCCGCCGACCTCGAACTCGCATATACCCTGGCCGATGGCCTGGAATATGTAAGAGCTGGTCTGAATGCAGGTTTGAAAGTTGATGAATTTGCACCCCGTTTATCTTTCTTCTGGGGTATTGGTATGCATCATTTTATGGAAATCGCCAAGCTACGTGCCGGGCGCTTGCTTTGGGCTAAACTCATGCAGGGATTTAACCCTAAAAACCCAAAATCTCTTGCTCTGCGTGCCCATAGTCAGACTTCGGGCTATAGCCTTACCGAGCAAGATCCTTTTAACAATGTAACAAGAACTTGCATAGAAGCGATGGCTGCAGTTTTTGGGGGGACCCAATCTTTACATACCAATTCACTGGACGAAGCCATCGCCTTACCGACAGAGTTTTCTGCTCGCATTGCCCGTAATACGCAATTGTTCTTACAGGAAGAAATTGATATTACCCATATCGTAGACCCCTGGGGAGGTTCTTACTATGTAGAATATCTCACTGATGCGTTGTGCCGAAGGGCACTTACCTTGATTCATGAAGTGGAAGAGTTGGGGGGAATGGCCAGGGCTATTGAGCAGGGCGTGCCTAAGATGCGCATAGAGGAAGCGGCTGCACGCAAACAAGCTTATATTGATTCTGGACAGGAATCCATTGTAGGTGTGAATCTTTTCAGGATAGAAAATGCTCATGGTGAAGATCAATCTTTTGAACTGAGAGAGGTAGACAATACCCGGGTGAAAGCCGCACAAGTGGCGAGCTTGAAAGAAGTCAGAACCAGGAGGAATACTAAGGATGTTGAACAGGCTCTTGCTGATTTAACTAAATGTGCAGAAACCAAAGAAGGTAATCTGCTTTCGCTGGCTGTGGAAGCAGCCAGAAAAAGAGCTACCTTAGGAGAGATTTCAGATGCCATGGAAAAGGCTTTTGGCCGTTACCAGGCAACAATTAATACCATTTCAGGAGTATACGCTAAAGCTGTGTCAAATAATCAGGATTTCTCAGAAGCTAGAAAACTATCCGATGCCTTTGCTAAAGAAGAAGGGCGTCGCCCCAGAATTATGGTCGCAAAAATGGGACAGGATGGACATGACAGGGGGGCTAAAGTAATCGCTACAAGTTTTGCAGACCTAGGTTTTGATGTAGATATAGGCCCATTATTTCAGACTCCGGAGGAAGTAGCCAGGCAAGCGGCTGAAAATGATGTGCATTTGATCGGTATTTCCAGCTTAGCAGGTGGGCACAAAACTTTAATTCCAGAGCTGATAGAAGAGTTAAAAAAGATTGGTAGAGAGGATATTGAAATCATTGCCGGAGGTGTGATCCCACCCAACGACTATGAATTTTTGTATGATGCAGGCGTGTTGAAAATATTTGGTCCGGGCACTGTGATCGCCAAAGCAGCTCAGGAAATTTTGAGGGCTTTGAACAAGTCTTAAGATTGGGCGTTGTAGCATTAATTGTGCAGAATATGCCCCGAATACCATGTTGAAGCAAAAAAAACTCCACCCATTGCTGAGTGGAGTTTCATATCATACAGTTTGCTATTTAGGATTTACCTTCCAGCTTTCTGATCAGGTTCAGGGCGGAGCCGGATTTGAACCACTCTATCTGATTTTCATTGTAAGTGTGGTTCGTTTTGATCAGGTCTTCAGAACCATCCGAATGTATCAGCTTAAGGGTTACCTGTTTGTCAGGAGCGAACTGATCAAGATCAACAGTCTCAATAGTATCATCTTCCTGTATCTTATCATAATCGGCCGGATTATCAAAAGTCAGAGCCAGCATGCCCTGTTTCTTAAGGTTGGTCTCATGGATACGGGCAAATGATTTTACCAGTACCACTTTTACACCCAGGTGACGAGGTTCCATCGCTGCATGCTCACGTGAAGAACCTTCTCCGTAATTATCGTCACCTACAACTATGGTTGGTATACCTTTGGCCTTGTACCCTCTGGCAGTAGCTGGTACCTCATCATATTCACCCGTGATTTGACTTTTTACTTTATTGGCTTCTTTGTTATATGCATTGATCGCACCAATAAAGCAGTTATTGGAAATGTTATCCAGATGACCACGATATCGCAACCACGGGCCTGCCATTGAAATATGGTCGGTAGTACATTTACCAAAAGCTTTCAGCAGGAGCTTCATTCCCGTAATGTTATTACCTTCCCAGGGCTCAAAAGGAGTCAGTATTTGAAGACGGTCTGAGTCAGGTTTTACGACAACCTCCAAACCGCTACCATCTTTAGCAGGCTCCTGATAACCGGCATCCTCAACCGCAAATCCCTTGGTAGGCAATTCAATCCCTTTAGGTTCATCCAGCATAACATCTTCACCGGCTTCATTTTTAAGCGTGTCTTTTAAAGGATTGAAAGACAAACTACCCGCAAGGGCTAAAGCCGTTGTCAACTCAGGAGAAGCTACAAATGAATGGGTATTCGGGTTACCATCATTACGCTTGGCGAAGTTTCTGTTAAAAGAGGTAACAATGGTGTTTTTCTTGTCAGGATCATCTGAATGACGAGCCCACTGTCCTATACATGGACCACAGGCATTGGCGAGTACCACGCCCCCCATCTGATCAAAAGTATTTAACAAGCCATCCCTGTCGGCGGTAAAGCGGACCATTTCAGAACCAGGCGTTATGGTGTATTCTGACTTGGCTTTAATATTTTTGTCAATTGCCTGCTGGGCGATAGAAGCTGCTCTGGTCAAGTCTTCATAGGAAGAGTTTGTACAGGAACCGATCAGGCCTACTTCAATTTCTTCAGGCCATTCATGCTTTTTCACAGCTTCAGCCAGTTTAGAAATCGGCCACGCCAAATCAGGCGTGAAAGGACCATTTACGTGAGGTTCAAGCTCGTTCAGATCAATTTCAATTACCTGATCATAATATTTTTCAGGAGCTTCAAATACCTCGGGATCGGCACGAAGATGGTCAGCAACTTTTTCTACCTCAGCAGCGATATCAGCACGGTCAGTAGCTTCCAGATACTCTTTCATCTTGCTACTGTAATGGAAAAGTGAAGTGGTCGCGCCAATCTCAGCCCCCATATTACAGATTGTTCCTTTACCGGTACAAGACAGTCCATCAGCGCCATCACCAAAATATTCCACAATGGCTCCGGTTCCACCTTTAACCGTCAGGATGCCGGCAACTTTCAGGATCACATCCTTGGCGGAAGTCCAGCCACTCATTTTCCCGGTAAGCTTTACGCCGATCAGTTTAGGGAATTTAAGCTCCCAGGGCATACCCGCCATTACGTCTACAGCATCAGCACCACCTACACCTATGGCGATCATTCCCAGACCACCGGCATTAGGCGTATGAGAGTCGGTACCAATCATCATACCTCCGGGAAAAGCATAATTTTCTAGTACTACCTGGTGGATAATGCCTGCGCCCGGCTTCCAGAATCCGATTCCATATTTGTTGGAAACTGAAGAAAGGAAATCGTATACTTCCTTATTGGTTTCTACCGCTGTTTTAAGGTCCTGCATTGCGCCTACTTTGGCTTGGATGAGGTGATCGCAGTGAACGGTAGAAGGAACAGCGGCTTTATCTTTTCCCGCCTGCATAAACTGAAGCAGTGCCATTTGCGCTGTAGCATCCTGCATAGCCACCCGGTCGGGCTGAAAGTCAACATAGTCTTTGCCTCTGCCATAAGCTTCAGTTGGATCGCCTTTGTATAAGTGGGCGTACAATATTTTTTCAGTGAAGGTCAGGGGACGACCTACAATTTTACGTGCTTTATCAATACGGTCACCCATACGGGCGTACACGTCTTTGATCATGTCAATGTCAAAAGCCATGCTTGTGAAGGTTTTTAGTAATTTGAGAAAATGAAAAACTAATCTAAAAAATCGTGATCATTAATAAGAAAAAGTACTATCTAATGTACATTTTTATTATGAAATCACTGAATTTCATATACTGCGGTAAGTTAGCCTCAAATTGGGAAATAGTAAAATTTTTAACCTTATTTAGGATGAGTTTCAATAATCTGGCTATGCGAATAATCCTTTCACTAGTAGTACTAATGATGAGTTTTCAAACTCACGCCCAAGCACTTGACACCACCCACTACCGCATCAAAAATGTAATATATAAGACAACTCCTCAGGCTGAACTCTCTATGGATATTTACTATCCTGAGGATAAATCAGATCACAAATTGCCTGCTGTCGTATTTTTCTTCGGCGGAGGATGGGTTGGCGGGAGCCGTACGCATTTCGCTCCCCAAAGCAAATATCTGGCTTCCAGAGGAATAATAGCAATTACGCCGGATTACCGTATTCGGAATGTGCATGCAACCACACCCCAGGAGGCTGTAATGGATGCACGCTCTGCTATGCGGTATGTAAAAATGCATGCTGATGAGTTGGGAATAGACACCAGCAGACTGGCTGCCGGAGGAGGATCAGCCGGGGGACATCTGGCTTTGAGTACGGCAACATTAGAAGATTTTGATGATCCGCAAGACAATACCAGCATAAGTCCAATGCCGGATGCGCTCTTGCTTTTCAACCCGGTCGTTAACACGACTTCAGCAGGATTTGGTGCTAAAGCAGTAGGAAAAGATACACTTAACTTATCTCCCTATCATAGGATGCAGAATAATATGCCTCCTACTCAAATTTTTCACGGGAAAGATGATACTACCGTACCCATAAGCAATATTTATTCTTTATCAGCAAAGTTTGACGCACTCTTGGTCCCCCTACAAATATTTCAATATGAAGCAGCTAGTCACGGGTTTTTTAACCTGAACCGAGAAGAGGGAAAATATTTTATGGATACACTATACAAAACAGATTTATTTCTTCAGTCTTTGGGCTACCTGAAAGGTGCTGCCAGTTTTCGGCCCGATCCACTTTTCCAATAAATTGAGCCTTTGGAATCACTAGCTGTATGGTGTTGAATTTTTTGTGGAGCAATCTTGAAAATGCCTAGAACAATTGCTTCAGAATTGGTTATCTTTCATAATCAATCTAAACTGAAAATTATGCGCTGGAAAGGCAGAAGACAGAGCACTAACGTTGATGACAGACGTGGTGGTCGGGGTAAATCTATAGCTGTTGGTGGAGGTTTGGGAACTGTGGTACTTATCGTATTGGTCATGTTATTTGGTGGTGACCCATCAGATTTACTTAATGTAGCTACTCAGCAGACTACTACCACTACCCAATCCACTGGTGCTGAAGAAGACGCCTTGGCTGAGTTTGTTACGGTCGTATTAGCTGATACCGAAGACGTGTGGAGCAAGGTTTTCCAACAACAGGGAAGGCAGTATCAGGAACCTACTCTGGTGCTTTTCTCAGGCTCAGACCAGTCAGCCTGTGGCTATGCTCAGGCAGCCACCGGACCATTTTATTGTCCGGCAGACCAGCAGGTGTATATAGATTTAAGTTTTCAAAAAACACTTAGTCAAAGGCTGGGAGCAGGGGGGGATTTTGCTATGGCTTACGTAGTGGCTCATGAAGTTGGGCATCATGTTCAGAACTTATTGGGTATCAGTAAAGAAGTGCAGGCTCAGCGTGGACAGCTAGGTGAAGCGGAATACAACAGACTTTCTGTTCGGCTGGAATTGCAGGCAGACTTTTTTGCTGGTCTATGGGCGCATCATGCCGATCAGATGTATGATATTCTGGAGCAGGGTGATATAGAAGAAGCCTTGCGTGCTGCCAACGCCATTGGTGATGACAGGCTCCAGAAGCAGTCTCAGGGCCATGTCGTTCCCGACGCATTTACACATGGTACTTCAGCACAACGTATGCGCTGGTTTAAAAAAGGCTACGAAACAGGTGACATCTCACAGGGAGATACTTTTAATGCTCCAAATCTTTAGTTAATCCTTGAGAAATGATAGGAGAGGTGCTATGAACCTTTCATAGGCTTCAATGTGGGGAAGGTGACCGACATTATCCAATTCTACCAACTCGGCATCTGGTATTTTTTCTGCGGTTGCCTTTCCCAGCGCAGGATAATCGCCCAGCGTTTCACGCACTTCCTCACTTACCCAGTTTTTACCCAAAGCAGTACGGTCTCTTTGTCCGATTATCAATAAAGTTGGCGCTTGCACATGCTCAAATTCATACACGACAGGTTGAGTAAATATCATGTCATATGTCAAAGCGGCATTCCATGCTACCTGTGGATACATAGGGCTGAGCGTCCAGCCTGCCAGAATATTCACCCACTGATCATATGCAGGATCCCACTTACCATCATAGTAGCTTTCTAGCTGATACTTTTTGATACTTTCGTAATTCTTTTTAAGCTCCTGTTCATACCAGTAATCCACAGCATGATAAGGTACTTTTACTTTCCAGTCTTCCAATCCGATGGGGTTTTCTAAAATCAACTTATCTACCATCTCAGGATACATCAACACAAAGCGGGTGGCTACCATACCGCCCATTGAGTGACCCAGAACAGAAATATTTTCTATGCCCAGACTATCCAGAAGCTTTTTGGTGTTTTGTGCTAACAGATGAAAAGTATACTGCAGATCTACTGGTTTGGAGGACTTGCCAAAACCAATCTGATCGGGAATGATGACCCTGAAACCGGCTTCACTTAAATCCTGAGCGGCTTGTCTCCAGTAGGCTCCGCAGAAGTTTTTGCCATGCATCAGCATTACGGTCTTACCATTGGCTTCTTCAGCTTGTACATCCATATAAGCCATTTTCAGGCTTTCATCCTGAAGTTCCAATTGTATATAATTCACAGGAAAAGGATAGTCATAGTTTTCCAGGGCAATGCCCAGAGGTTTTACATCCTGTGCATGAAGAGATAAAAAAGGTAAAAAGAATAATAGAAGAAAAAGTAATTTACGTATCATAGTTCAGTTTTCCATAATAACAACAGATGCATGGAATGGTTAAGTTTTTTCCTGTGATTCGGGATACTGTGTATTTCTGAAAATCACAGGGAATTGTTTAGAATTCTAAACCACCATTTGTTAGCTGAAGGCAGCTTCAAAAGTAATATGTGTGCTATGTTCTCATAAGAAATATAGCGGTCTACCTTCCCACTTCAGACAGTCATCAAAAGTTCAGCGATGGCATGGGCGACCCCTGACAGGCAATGCAGTTCATCACTCTGAAGTTGCTGCCTTAATCATGGATACTTACAAAACATCTGCCCATTTGCTGATAAATCGCTTATATTTAGGGGCAAAGTGAAATGAAAACCCTCTATGGATAAACCTTTTCTGGAAGAACTGAATAGTGATAATGTTAGCGGAGTAGCCTACAAAAATGTGAATCTAAAGAAGATAGTGCTGGGATACTTTTCTAATGTGGGCAACGCTACCATTTCTGACCTCTGCAAAGAACTCAATTTAAGCATTCCTAAAGTTACCACGCTGATCAATGATCTGATACAGGATGGACTGGTGCAGGATTATGGCAAAGTAGAATCTACTGGCGGACGTAAGCCCAATCTGTATGGTCTGGTACCAAACTCAGCTTTTTTTATTGGCGTAGACGTTAAACACAACCATATCAATATCGGAGTATCTGATTTACAGAAAAACCTGATCAAGGTTGAAACAGGCATGCCCTATCAGCTCAAAAACAATCAGGAGTCGTTGGAAAGCCTTTGCCAGATCATCAACCGGTTTATCAGTGAGCTTTCAGTGCCCAAAGACAAGATCCTGGGGGTAGGAGTGAACCTCACAGGACGTATCAACTATGCTACCGGATATAGCTACAGTTTTTTTTACTTTAATGAAGAACCCCTAAGCCGTATCATAGAAGCGAAAGTAGGCATACGTGTGTTTATAGAAAATGACTCCCGGGCCATGGCCTATGGCGAATTTTGTGTAGGTAATGTGAAAGGTGAGAAAGATGTATTGTTCCTGAACCTTGACTATGGCATAGGGATGGGTATTTTGATTAACGGTGAGTTGTATTATGGTAAGTCAGGTTTTTCCGGAGAGATTGGCCATATTCCTCTTTTTGACAACGAAATCATTTGCCATTGCGGCAAAAAAGGTTGCCTGGAAACTGAGGCATCAGGCTCTGCCCTGATCCGCATGTTCAGGGAGCGGCTCACCGAAGGATCTACTTCCATCATTACCCGCAAAAATATTCTTCCCAATGAAGTACAACTGCAGCACATCATAGATGCCGCCAACCACGATGATGTGCTGGCCATTGAACTGCTGGGTACAATAGGAGAGCACCTGGGAAAAGGGATAGCCCTCCTAATCAATATATTCAATCCTGAACTGGTGATACTGGGGGGGAGTCTGGCTGAAACTGAGGATTATATAAGACTGCCCATCAGGAGTGCCATGAACAAATATTCGCTGAGCATGCTCAATAATGCTACTGAATTGAAAATGTCCAGGCTGGGGGAGCAGGCTGGGGTGATCGGCGCCTGTCTGCTGGTATGGAAAAGACTACTTGCCTAAAAAAAGCCACAGAAAAATGTCCTGCGGCTCTTTCTTTATTTCTGACAATACCGACAGTGATATTTAGGAAGATGGCCAGTGGGTTTCTATCCCCTGTGCCCTGACAAATCGCTGAAAGTCCTGCAGTTTGTCTTGTTGCTCCCGAATAGCTCTCGGTAACGTTTTTTGGCGAAGTGCCTGAGCTACCAGCAGTCCAGCAGCTTCCCCAATGCTCCATTCTACCGGATGCAAGCGATAACATCCATTGGTAATATGGGTGGTGCCAATATTTTTATTGGCAGGCAGTAGATTCTCCATGCGTTGTGGCAGCAAGGCTCCCAATGGGATCTGGAAGGGTAAGGAACCAAAATCGATATAGTTGTCACCACCGCTGCTGGGATGGAGGTCAATGTGATAGTACCCTATGCCCACACTGTCGTAAAAGTCGGCAGCACTAACGTTTCCAGGTGATTTCCCGCTTACCATTGCGCGGTTTTCACGTCCAACATGTTCTTCCAGTATTCTGAACATAGCTTTGATTCTTCTGGACTCCCGAACGTAAGGGTACTTGGCCAAGCCATCTTCAGTGCCCATCAGGTCACCTCTCAGGCGCAGCCCCGGCCAGCCCTGCTTTCCATCTTCGCGAGGTACTTCCGTTTGCAGCCAGTAGAAAAGCGAAAGGCTTAGCTGCTTACCTCTTTCAAAATTTTCGTGAAAGTTATGCTCTCCACCCGTGAGGTTACCCAGCACATAATCGTTCTGTGGCCAGTTGACGATGGTTACATCCCCCGGATAAAAACCTGGTCTGAAGTTATGCTGATTGATAATCCTACGGTAATTCCAGAGATTAAGGGTATCGCCGTAAGAGACGCCTTCGGGATGGAAGGCCAGTGCTTTGGGTTTTAGGGTGCTGGGACTGCTGTAGGTGAGGTCCAGCAGCCTGCCCGGCCAGGGAGGTGTCATTTCCGGCACAAAATTGCGCCAGAAATTATATTCACGGGGTTTATCAATGACCTGATCGGAGCCAGGCACATAATCCATGGCAAAGCAAACCGTAAAAGCCTGGTGGTTATCGGGTCGGGCTGTTTCTGAGGCATGCAGCTCACGGGTATCACTTTTAGCTTCGGCACCTGTCACAAACTCGGTACCGGTCAGTGGCAATAGGTCGCCCAACTCAGTAGCATCCACAAAATATGGTGCAGTGAGCACTGTTGCTTTATCGCTACGCTTGCTGACTGCATGCAGGGCCTGTACCCTGTCGCCCTGGACCTCTGCCTTTTTCACCTGGTGTTCTAGGAGCAACGCACACTTTCCGCTGCTGATATATGGGGCAAACATATTGTTTAATACCGCCAGGGCTACCCGGGGTTCGTGACATAGACGGGAGACTGACCCATCTCCGGGATTCAGGTTTTCCCGCGCTCTGGCTTCTTCTGTCAGTGGGTAGTGCTGTTTGTAATAGTTGCGGATGGCGGACCTGAAATCGCGGTACAATTGGGTGGCTCCGTGACTTTCAATCCACTGATGCTCGTCGGGAGGAACTCCCTGCTGCGTCAGCTGTCCACCTATCCAGTCAGTTTCTTCTGTGAGGATAACGCTCAGTCCGTTACGTAAAGCAGCCAGAGCGGCAGCGCAGCCACCCAGGCCTCCACCGGCAATTATCACATCTGCTTTAAGCGCTTGCTCACCTTTTTGTACCCGGTGGTAAGATGATCTCCCCAGGGGTGATGCGGCAAGGCCTGACAAGGGGGCAGAGGCAACTGCAGCGCCCCCGGCAGTTACCATACCCATAAAATCTCTTCTTTTCATCATGTTGCTTTTATAGTATTAACTCAAGCCGTGACCATTACTGGTAAAAGCATAAGCTCCCCACAATGGCCACGCTAAAATACAGTAAAGTACTTATTTTGCTACTTATTCCCAGCCCGGATTTTGGGTGAGCTGTGGGTTGATGTCCCGCTCGGCCTGAGGAACAGGCAGTAGTTCCAGACGTGGATACCAGTAACGAGCTTCCCGGGTAAATCGCATGTCCAGTTGTCCGCTATAATTGGGAATACTGTTCAGGTTATGCTCAGGGGTAAGGGTAAAGTTAGGGACAGGCGGCATGGTTTCCTGTGTTTTGGCAATGCCTACTACTGGCTGGGGCATGACGATATCAGCGATGTCCCAGCGCCGGATGTCAAACCAGCGAAAACCTTCCATGGCCAGTTCCGCTACTCTTTCCCTGCGAATCAGCTGCCTGAGAGCATACTGGTCATCATATATGGCACCAGCTACCTCTGGCTGCCCGGCTCTTCTGCGTAGCTGGTCGATGGCTTCAATAACCGAGGCATCAAGTTCGTTAAGCTCAATTTTAGCCTCAGCATAGGTCAGCAGTATTTCCGCATAGCGCATCAGGATGAAATTGACCCTGGCTGCAAAGGCATTTTCGTCGTTCATGGTGTACTTGGCCCATAGTAGCCCTACACCGCTCTTGGCTGGACCAAAAGGGTTGTCAAAGTCAGCATTGTACTTGGTAGTCCAGCTGCCATCAGGGTTTTTGAAGGATGTGGTGTCATGGTAGATGTCGTATACCACAGTATTCAGGTTCATAAAAATAGTGTCTCCCGGCATGGCTACTGTATACTTCAGACGCTGGTCGCGGTTTAAACGCGGATTTTCGGGATCATATACATTAGACTCATCTATCCTCTTGCCATCATTGGCCTCAAACATGTCTACCAGGCGCTGTTGGGGAAATCTTCCTGACTGCCCTCCGGCGGCTCTGGATATACTGCCCAGCGGTAGCCAATTGTTGTTGGAAGGGTCGGCATCAGAATACAATACTTCAAACATGATCTCTTTACCAGCATTAGGCTCCTGTCCTGAACGGGTAAACAGGTCTCCAAAATGAGGGTTAAGACTTAGTCCGGCATTGTCCATTACCAGTTTCGCTGACTCAGCTGCCAAGGCGTATTCCTGGTTGTAAAGGGCAGTTCTTGCCTTAAGCCCCAGCGCAATAGCTTTGCTCATACGTCCTCTGTCTTGAGGGGCCCAGTCCAGTACCTGCGCCACAGCGTCGAGCTCATTGTAGATAAAATTGATCACCTCTGCCCGGGGCGTACGGGTCTGGTTATAAAAATCGTCAGGATGCAGGGGCTCGGTGATCAGGGGAACATCTCCAAACATATAAGTCAGGTAGAAGTAAGCATAGGCACGAAGCCCCTTCACTTCGGCACGAAACCGCTCATAGGCATCGGCAGACACATTGTCTTTACCTCTTTCCATGCCCTCCAGCATGGTATTGGCCCGTTGAATGGAAGTATATGCCTTGTTCCAGATCAGGGAGGAGTGGCTATTAAAAACATCAAAATTGCCTTCACCCAACTCTACCGCACGATGCAGGCCGAGGTCTGTCCATCCGTCCATGTATGACTGGTAGGCAGTATTGCCGTAATTCCAGTAAATGGATTTGTACACCCCGTTTAGGGCTACATTCATTTCAGCTTCGTTATTAAAAAACTGCCCGGTAGCCGGGGCATCCAGTGGAACTTCTTCCAGAAAGTCCTTACAGCCTGGCATCAGGGCTAGTGTAAATAAAATGCTTATGAGGAATATTAAGTTGTTTTTCATACTTCTAGAAGTTAATGTTTAGACCAACAGTATATGTCTTCATGATGGGATAAAAAATTCCGGCGGTGTCCTGCTGCTCAGGGTCAAAGCCGGGAAAGTAATCATCCCAGGTAAGCAGGTTCTGGCCGCTGACATAAATCCTGGCGGAGCCAAGTTTCATCTTTTCAGTCAGTGTTTTAGGGAGTGTATAGCCTACAACAAGGTTTTTGAGGCGCAGGTAAGCTCCTGATTTCAGCCAATAAGATGAGGTAACATAATTATTAGTGATACTATTATTGGTAAGGCGAGGGTAGGCAGCGTCAGGGTTTTCCGGCGACCAGTAATCTTTCTGATGCTCAAACATGGACCCCTGATAACTTCTTGAATAGAAGGGCTGAGAACCAGTACCTGACATGTAATTGTCTTTTTTGCCCACTCCCTGGAAGAAAAGAGTCAGGTCAAAGCCCTTATATTGCGCTTCCAGGTTCATGCTGTATTCGTAGCGGGGAAAGTAATTGCCCAGAATAGTTCGGTCAAAATTGTCTATTTTATCATCGGGAACACCTTCAGGACCGCTGATATCCCGGTAGCGAATATCGCCGGGAGCCGTATTGCCGTAATGAAATGGGGCATTGTCTATTTCTTCCTGGCTCTGAAACAAGCCGTCGGCAACGTAGCCGTAATAAGAATGCAAAGGATGCCCTTCTCTGATAATTCTTGACCCTCCAATGATATCGCTGCCTCCTATGTCAAGAACTTCATTCTTTACGTCGGATACGTTCACATTTACCTGATAGGAAAAATCCTTCACCTTATCTCTCCAGCCTGCGGCAAGTTCCCAGCCGGTATTCCGCATAGAACCCACATTGACGTAAGGAGCTGATAACCCTACATAGTCAGGAATAGGGTTGATCATGAGCATGTCTTCAATGTCACGACGAAAGTAATCTGCTGTGATATTGAGGCGATTATTGAAGAAACCCAGATCCGCACCTATATCCAGGTTTTTGGAGGTCTCCCACCTGATGTTGGGGTTAGCCGCAGTAGTTAAAGCATAGCCGGCATTGATGACATCATTAAAATAATAGTTGTAGGCTGGTCCTGAGCTAAAGGGAGAGTAAGTAGGGTAAAAGTCGGACAGGTTCTGATTACCCAGTGCCCCGTAGGATGCCCTGATCTTGGCGTCGTTGATGATGTTATCCAGTCCCTGCCAGAACCCTTCTTCGGAAATTCTCCAGCCTGCTGAAACGGAGGGAAAAAGCGCCCACCAGTTTTCTTCTCTGAAGCGTGATGAAGCGTCCCAGCGTCCGTTCAACTCCAGTAAATACCTTTCGTCGTAATTGTAGTTGACTCTGCTAAACGCGGAGACCATCGTATAACGCCTTGCGCCACCACTCAGTACCTGTCCGATAGGGTCACCGCTGTCAAGATAGGGTCTGTCGGCAGAAAGCAGATTCTGTCGATAAGTATGGATGAATTCTGCCTGATACTCTTCGGTACTGAAGCCGCCCAATAAAGTGATATTGTGGCGGCCGAAAGATTTATCGTAAGTGGCCTGAGCACGGAAAATATTTCGGTAGTTATCA
Source organism: Catalinimonas alkaloidigena (assembly GCF_029504655.1). NCBI lineage: Bacteria > Pseudomonadati > Bacteroidota > Cytophagia > Cytophagales > Catalimonadaceae > Catalinimonas > Catalinimonas alkaloidigena. The sequence continues at coordinate 3,383,069 of NZ_JAQFIL010000001.1, read as the reverse complement.
GTAGTGTTTTCTGCCAGCCCATTCTGGCTGGGCCACAGGCGTGCCATATTGAGGGTGTTATTGGCCGGGTCGGCCTCATAGATCTCATATTGCCTGGTCATACGCTTGTTGTGAGAAACCCAGTTGTCTGAGCTGTAGGAGGCCAGTAGTTCCAGCGCTTCAAAAGGACGATAGTTCAGGGTTCCTTTGATGATGCGCGAATCGTTTGTCAAACGGTTGAAGCCACCATCTTCTGCCGCCGCCGCAGGATTGGTATTGGACCAGCCCTCACCCCACTGTCCGCCATCAAACTGACCGGGAGCAGTGGCAGGGTAACCCAGCATACGATTGATGATGGTATTGGGAGACAACTGGCCGGGCCAGTTGCGGTCGGTTCTGTTTAATACCAGGTCCATGCTGGCCGAAAGTTTATCGGTAATGGTCAGGTCGGTATTAAAACGCATATCCGCCCGGGTATAATTCGTATTGGCCGTCAAACCATTTTGATCCAGAAAGCTGCCCGATGCAAATACCTTAAGCTTTTCTGTTCCGGCAGAAATACTCAGGTTATGGTTATGCATCAGGCCATTATTGGTCAGTACCAGGTCTTTCCAGTCGGTATTGAAGCGGGTGAAGTTATCTGGTCCCTGGCTTTCATAAGCCTGTATCTGATCAGTAAATGCAGGCGGCAAGCCACTGTTGACCTGAGCTACATCCCACAATTTCATGTGGTCCAGTGCATTTACTTTTTCAGGCAGGTTCGTAGGTTTCTGCTGGGCAAGGTAGGTGTTGTAATTGATACTGATGCCCTCCTTTCCTCTTTTGGTGGTAATCAGGACCACACCGTTGGCTGCCCTGGAGCCGTAAATGGCTGCCGCGGCTGCGTCTTTCAGGATAGAAATGCTCTCTATGTTATTGGGGTCAATGGCGTTGAGGCTCATCTCCACATTGTCTACCAATATAAGAGGGTTCTGACCGGCATTGATGGACCCTATACCTCGGATACGGATTGTTCCGGCATCTCCTCCGGGAGCGCCCGACTGCTGGGTAACGGTAACACCCGGCGCTAACCCTTGCAACGCCAGGGAAGTGGAGCCGACCTGTCTTTTACTTAGCTTTTCGCCTTCCACTACTGATACGGCACCAGTCAGGTTTACCTTTTTCTGAGTACCATAGCCCACTACCACTACTTCATTGAGTTGCTTGGACGATTCCTGAAGGGTGACCTGCACTTCTTCCGAGCTGCTGGCCTCCACTTCCTGAGTCTCAAAACCAATGAAAGTGATGGCTAGCGTAACCCGATCCTGAGCTGTACTCAGCCGAAACCGTCCTTCAGCATTGGTGATGGTGCCGTTCTGCGTACCTTTGATCAGCACCGTCGCACCGGGTAGGGCTTGTCCGTTTACATCGCTCACCTTGCCCTGTATGCTTTGCTGTTGGGCAAGGGCATAGTGCGGTTGCCAAACTAGGCATAAGCACGACATCAACAGGCTGAAAAGCCATTTTTTCGTGTGTTGTTTTTGCATAGTAGTTTTGGTTTTGTATTAGTGATAAAATTGAATGGAGAACAGGCAAAGCCTTGTCCTGCTGTATGAGGCAATGTACTTCAGTGTGCTACATCATGCTCCTCTTTTCTGAATTTGGACTGGTAGCCATAGAGGCCATAAAACAGTATGTAGACATAGCAGGCCAGGGGTATCATAAAGGATACAGCCCAGCTGGCATGATCTTTTACCAGGCCCTGGCTGAGGGAGATAATGGCTCCCCCCACTATGGCGGTTGACAGCAGCCCCGAAGCCTGTGTGGTATATTTGCCCAGCCCCTGAACAGAAAGCGAGAAAATGATGGCAAACATGACTGAATTGGACAATCCAACGGCTATCATGGTCCATACGGCTATAAGGCCGGTGCTACTGACTGAGATGATTATCAGAGCGATGGCCAGTGCAGCACAAAATGTCAGTACCTTGGCCGGTCTGACTGCTTTGAGCAGATAGGCACCTATCAGTCGGCCTATCAGCATACTTCCCCAGAAAAAAGCTACATAGCTGTTGGCAGTCTCTTCTGCGATTATGAGGGCATCGGCAATGTAATTAGTCAGAAAACTGCCAATAGAAACCTCTGCCCCTACATAAAAAAAGATAGCCCAGATACCGAAATTCAGGTTTCTGAAGGAAAAGATACTGCTACTTTTTTGGGGTTTATGTTCAGCACTGTCTCCAGAGGAAGTGCGAATCTCGGGGAGTCTGAGCCTGGATACCACCAAGGCGATACAGACTAGTAATGCGGTGATGCCCAGGTATGGATATTTGACAGCTTCACTGGATGCTTCAGATTCGGGGAGGCGAGAAAGAATAAGGTAAGCTCCGAAGATAGGAGCAACGGTGGTACCTATGGAGCCTACACCCTGTATGAGGGTAAGGCGTGCGGAAGCAGTACGGGCGGGACCGAGTACCGTGATATAGGGGTTGGCCGCCACCTGCAGCAATACGATGCCAGCCGCTACAATGAATAAGGCCGCCAGAAATAATACGTACTGATGCATGAGGGAAGCAGGGAAAAACAGCAGTGCGCCGAAAGCAGCAACGGAAAAACCCCAGACCATTCCCTGCTTGTAGCCTATGCGGCCTACCAGTTTCCCAGCCGGAATGGACATCACTCCGTAGGTCAGGAAAAAATAAAATTGTACCAGTGAGGATTGGGAATAAGTAAGATCAAAGCCTTTTTTGAAAAAAGGGACCAGGGTGTCATTCAGACAGGTAATGAAACCCATCATAAAATATAGTACTGCCAGGGTGATCAGGGCAGGGGTGTAGTTTTGCTTTTCAAAGTTGGTAGTTTCTGTGCTGACTACCTGTTGTGCTGGTGCTTGTGCCATAGGGTGGTTTTATTGAGGAGTTACAGTTGAAGACTTTTCAGCGATGGAATCCAGGGTTTGCCAACATTGATAAAGTCCGCGCGGTACATGAAAACAGCCTTTCCACTTGCCCCCTTTTTGCGGGATTAGGACTTCTCCCCGGCGGTTAAGATAGCCGTACCATTCTCCGTATTCGGGATCAGCAAAATGCGTCCAGCAGTAATCATGTACTTTCTCAAACCACTGCCAGCACCGCTGATCACCGGTTTGCAGAAAGCCTTTAAGCAGGCTGATCAGTGTTTCCATGTGGACCCACCACAACTTCTGGTCCCACTCCAGTGCCTGAGGAGGATGCCCCTTGATATCCATAAAATAAAATATACCTCCATACCGTCTGTCCCAGCTATACTCCAGTGTGTTGAGGCTGATGTCCACTGCTTTACGGATAAGAGGCTGATCGGAAGTGCGGGCGGCCAGATCTATGATGAACCACATTGCCTCCAGAGCGTGACCGGGATTGAGAAGTCTTCCTTCAAAGGTATCGGAAAAGCTGCCATCTTCGTTTACATTTTCCAGAATCTGCCCGCTATCCGGTTGGTAAAAGGTGTCCATAACGGTTCGACTGCCATGCTGTATAATACGATCTACCTCTTCCGGTGCCAGTAGGTGCTCCATCTCTAGGATGAGGTTGCACATTATCATGGGCAGGGCAAAGCTTTGTAGTGGTCGGGTGCCGGGAAAAGCTTTGTTGTAACTTCCCTTAGGGTTTTCCTGCCTTTTCAGGATATTGTGATACGTATGGATGGCGATCTCACTGTGGGCTTTATCCTGCGTGGCCTGCGACAACTGGCCGAATGCCATGGCGGCAAAGCAGTCTGAAAAAATGTTGTAAGGCTGGACCAGCGGTTTGCCTTCTCGGGTAAGGGAGAAATACCAGTTGCCCTGAGCATCCCTGCCAAACTTTTTCAGAAACTCTGCCCCTTGCAGGGCAAAGTCCAGCCACTCCTGTTTTTGTTCCACCCGATTGTAGAGCATGGAAAAGCACCAGACCTGCCGGCACTGAAGCCAGATAAATTTATCGGTGTCAAAGGTTTTTCCTTTTCTGTCCAGGCAGGTGAGGTATCCTCCATACGATGCATCTCCGGAATGCTGCATCCAGAAAGGGATGACATCCTGTAGCAAGGTGTTAGCATATAATGAGGCATAAGCTTGTTCATTCATGAGTAAAGTGGTTGTTGTTTGGTCCTGTTATGGGCGACTAATGTTAGCGGTAACTGGGTGGAGCGCTGCCTTCAAACATCAATTCCAGCGTTTCGGGCATATGAGCATTAATCTCTGAGGCACGGGTCAGTTCCCAGAAGCTCTGTTCCCTGACGGTCAGCGCCTGGGTACTTACAATCCAGCTTTGTGTCCAGCCGGAAAGGGTACCCCAGGCTCCCCAGCCCGCATCGGCATTGGAAGCCCAGTATTCCCAACGGTCAAACTCAAAGGCCCTGAACCAGGCGCCATCCAGATCGTTGTGGGTATTGCTCTTTACCTGTATCCTCGTCAGAAAGTCAGAAAGTTTCGCTACGGCCTGCCGGTACTCAGGATTACCGGTGGCATGAGCAGCTTCATTCAGGCTGAAAAAAGCGAAATTACTGGTATACAGCATATCAGCCACCGGATCCCCATTTTCAAAAATCAGAGGGGCTTCATGGAGGCCGTATTCCTGGTTGGAGGCTGTTCTGCCATACTTACCTTTTCCTGCCCCTAATTCCTCCCTTATGGCACCGCTGGCTACCTGGTTTTCCAGTAGCTTACTAACAATCCTATCCAGCCACTGCCGGTGCAGGGGCGTGTCTTCTACTCTTACCAGCCAGGCGAGGGGCAGTATCATGCGGGCTCTTTCCTGCTGTATGCCGTTGGTCCAGTGCCAGCCTTCAGGATAACGCTCCATCATCTCACCAATGGCGGCCTTTGTTTTGGCGAGCAAAGGTTCATAGCCACTTTTGTCGTACAACCATAAGTAGCAGGCCCACATCCAGGACTCAAAGTGAGGAGCAGGGTTCGTAATGTCTCTTTGCCAGAAATGCTTCCATCCATATTGTTGCAGATCCTTTTCTTCCAGTCGGCTGCCCCTAAATCCCTGCTTTCCTGTGGTCCTGAAATTGGCCAGGATGGCTTCTGCCAATTCCTGATCCCATTCATTCGTATCCATATAGGCTGAGGCACCCATAATACCGAGGATGGTACGGGCATTATCGTCTCCATAAAAGACCCAGGGATGAGTGACCGACCAGCCAATAAGTCCATAAGAAGCACTTCCTTTCTCATCTCTGGCCTCAGCCCGCAGGTTGGAGCCCTCAAAAATATAATTGATCAGCTCCCGGGCATAGGCATGATAGGTAGGATGGTTAAGCAGTTTGCCTGCTGCGGCCAGCGCATATGCGCCTTCCCCCTGTACATCAGCTCGTATCCAGTAGCGGTATTGCTGAGAGCCGTCATGGTAGATTTTGGAGGCATGCCCCTCCAGTAATCCCAGCGAACCATCTCCATTGGGTAAGTTTTGGCTGACCGGCGGTCCGAAAGGAGCTGTGCCGTCTCCCTGGTATTGCAGCCACATTTCTTTCCAGGAGGGATGCACAAAAAAGCGGCCATTGAAGAACCATTCTACCCCTTTGGCAATGCTGTGCTCTTTGGCCTGCTGAGGAAGCTTTTCGTCTTTGCCATACATGGGAGATACTTCTGAAGGCCAGTCTTCATCAGGAATGAGGTTTTTTCCTGTCATCTGTGTGAGTATGGTACGCCAAACCTGCTTCCAGGCTGCATGAGGGGCGAAACGACCTTTCACAAAATTGCTGAGCTGTGTCATAGCTACCCACATCTCCTCCTGTTTAAAGAGCAGCGGATAGGTTTGGATGTCGTCTATTCCATATACGGCCTTGTCCAGCCCTGCGACCTTGCCCAGCACTATCAGTGGGTCACTGACTTTTATCGGAAGTACATGACAATCATTTACCCCAAGAATGGTCATAGGTGGCAGGGAGGAGCCAAATACTTCACTACTTACTATGCCCCGTTCTAGCTGAGTAGCCACCGGCTGCTGAGGAAGTTCGAAGCCAGGCAGTTGTGCAGGGTATTCCAGGTAGATTTTTAGCTTCTTTTCGCGAGCAGTCTGCAGCAGAGCAGGAGTAAGCTCGTTTTTTGTTTCGGGATAGCCATCAGCTATCAGGAAAACTGCAGAACCGGAAGGCGCTGCCGCAATGGCCGTGGCAGGATGGTTGTAGCGAATCATGCTGGCACCTTCCTTTTCAAGTAGCATATAAAGGTCATTGTCGGGACTGCCACAAAATATGAGGGGTAATGTGTCCGCGCCCATTGCGGTTTGTAAAGTAAAGTAGCAGAGCAGGATCAGGAAAAGCCGTTGTATTAGCATAGATAAGAATTTTTACCAACTTAATAATTATTTTAAAAAATAAACAGATATTAATTAAAATATATTATTAACTAATTTATAGTAAGTGAATATTTTTATTTATATAAGGTAAATAGCTTGATGTTGAATTTAAGTTAGAGGACATAATCTGGTCTTTTGAAAAGAATCTGAACTTGACGAAGAAGCCAGCCATACATGCGGAACGTTAAGGGGGAAGTCAGCCAGTGAGCCGAAGGGAGAGGCCTCGAGACTGGTACTATTTAAAAATCTATGAACTGGTACGGGTAGTACATTAAAGCTGTGGCTATCTCATGATCTCAAATGCAGGGCATGAACATAGGAAAGCGCTACCATATAAACAGGAACAGCAAGTTGATGGTTGATAAGAGCAGCTAGCTGCCCCTATAACTATTTAGGATTATCCACTTAATTTACAATCCTGTTTCATGAAATATAAATTAGATTGGGAACATTCAGCCATGTCTCTCAGTTTTTGCTGGAAGACTTTTTTGTTTGTATTTAGCATACTAAATACAAGATAAGCCTAGCTGGAGAGTCTATGCAGTATTATTAAATATATTTAATTATTTTCAATTATACCGTGATCAAAGGATTACTTAACAGGCTGACGTAACCTCCCAATACATAATGAAAACGAAAGGCTCTGAAAATGAAAATGCAAGGATAAAAAACCTTTATTCGTATCACATTCTTGATTCCATAGCTGAAGAAGAGTACGATTTTATCACGCAAATAGCTTCCGAGATATGCGGCATGCCTGTCTCTCTGATTAGTTTGGTTGATCAAAACAGACAATGGTTCAAATCGCATCATGGACTTGACATCTGCCAAAGCCCGAAAGAACACTCATTTTGTGCACATGCTATTGTAAGTAAAGAGGAGATATTCGTCGTACCTGATTCCAGAAAAGACCCACGGTTTAAGGATAATCCTTTAGTAACGGCTGACCCCCATATTGTCTTTTATGTAGGAGTTACGCTAATAAGTTCTGAAGGATTTCCATTAGGGACATTGTGTGTAATTGATCATCAGCCCAGAACAATAAGCAAAAAACAGATCAGTGCACTGAAGGGGTTGGCAAAACAGGTAGTTAAGTTATTTGAACTTAGAAAAAGCCAGCACAGGCTAAATCGGATCGAAGAAAGATATAAAGTACTGGTAGACCACAGCATTGATGGTATTTACCTCTTGGAGGAAGATGGGACCATTCTTGAAGTAAATAACACTGCCTGTGAGATGTTAGGCTTTAGTAAAAAAGAACGTATCAATACGAATATCACGGATTGTGATGTACATAACAACAAGTTAAATTTCATTCAATTCTGGTCTAAATATGATGGTTACCAAACCAAATTATTTGAAACGGTACATAGACACAAGAACGGAACGCTCATACCTTTAGAAATCAATGGTATTTCATTTATCCAGGGTGGGAAAAAGTACATATACTGCATAGGCAGAGATATCAGTAAAAGAAAAGAGACAGAGAAGCGACTGAGAGAAAGTGAAGAGCACTATCGCTTTATGACTGAGTACTCTTCAGAAATGGTTTGTCTGCATGAACCTGATGGTACATATCGCTATGTTTCTCCGGCGGTCAAGAATTTGTTAGGGTATGATCCGGAAGAGCTTGTAGGTACCAATCCATATAGTCTATTTCATCCTGATGATCAGGAAAGAATACGACAAAATAGTCACAGACTAAATTTAGAAGGCAAGGGTTCACGTGATACTGAATATAGGATAAGACGTAAAAATGGCAAGTATATATGGTTTGAAACTACTTCAGATGCTATTACAGACCAGGCAGGAGAAACTAAATACCTTACGACTACATCAAGGGACATTTCTGAAAGAATAAAAGCTGAGCTCGCCCTTAAGGAGAATGAAGAAAAATATCGTTTTCTGGCTGAAAATACATCTGATTTTGTAATTCTGATGAACGCGCAAGGCGCTTTCACTTATATCCCTCCTAATATCGCTGAATTAACAGGCTTTAGTGTAGAAGAGCATTACAAAATGGGGTCCTTTGAAAATATCCTTCCTGAAGACAGAAAAATAGTGGAAGATATTATGCGGGAGATTAATCAGGGAGCGGAAATATCCAGAGATAAGTTTGTTGCCGAGTATAGGATTTATAAGAAATCAGGAGAAGTAATATGGTTACAAACCAGATCCCGAGTGATCAGGAATGATAAACAAGAAATGATTAACATTCTTTCCACTTCTAATGATATTACCCAAAGAAAAGAAGCTGAGCATTCCCTGAAGGAAAGCGAGAAAAAGTTTCGGCAATTATTTGATAACATGAACGAGGCATTTGCCCTTAATAAAATTATTACTGATAAAAATGGAAAACCAAGAGACTACATTTTCACGGAAATTAACCCATATTTTGAAAAAGTATTAGGCCTAAAAAGAGAAGATGTATTGGGTAAAAGGGTGAAGGAACTATTGCCAGACACTGAAGCCTATTGGATAGAAAAATTTGGAAAAGTAGCTTTGGAAGGTAAGCCTATTGAATTCACAGATTATTCTGTTGAATTTGACCGATACTTTGCAACCAAAGCATATTGCCCCAAGTATGGTTATTTTGCTGTAACCTTTACTGACATTACCGATAAGATAAAAACTGAAAAAGCATTAAAAGAAGCTGAACTCAGGTACAGAACATTCATTAATTCAGTGAGTGAAGGAGTATATCGGTTTGACTTTACAATTCCGATGGATATCCGGATGCCAATTGACCAACAAATTAAGCACCTTTACCATAATGCCTATCTGGAGGAGTGCAATGAAGAGTTTCTCAAAGTTTATGGTTTAAAAGAAGAAGATATGTTAGGGATGTCCCTGGCAGACTTTCATGGAGGAGATGACATTCCGGAGAATGTTGCAGCAGTAAAAAAGTTTATCCTTTCAGGTTATAGAGTAGCCCAGGAGGAAACCGTAGAGCCGGATAAAGAAGGTAATCTTCATCATTTCTCAAATAATACAGTAGGTATTATTGATAAAAATAATCGGCTAACCAGGTTCTGGGGTACGCAAACGGATATTACCAAACTGAAAGAATACGAAAAAGAACTGATCAAGGCAAAAGAAATCGCTGAACAGAAAGAAAGGGAGCTTAAAGAGAAAAATGAACGGATTGCACAGCAGAATCAAGTGTATGTCGATACAAATCAGGAACTGTCAGAAAGCAATGCCAAAATAAAGCAGATTAATCAAGAACTGCAGAAGGCCAATCAGGAGTTGGATAATTTTGTCTATCGTGTTTCCCATGATTTACGTTCTCCGGTAGCATCCTGCCTGGCACTGATTGACCTGGCGCTTCAGGAAGAAGATCAAGACCAGATCAGGGAATTCATGAAAATGCAGGAAAAGAGCCTTTCTAAGCAAGATAAATTCATCCATGATATACTGGATTATTCTCGTAACACGCGTAAAAAGGTAGAACCTGATGAAGTTAATCTCCGGCAGTTGATTGATGAAATCATAAGTAGCCTTAGCCATGATTACAGGAATACCCACTGTTCATTTAAACTTTCTGGTGAAGGGAAACTGGTTTGTGATAGCATGCGCCTGCAAATGGTTCTTAATAATTTAATAGCGAATGCATTTAAGTATAGTTTTTTCCAAGAAAAACCCCACGTACAAATCTCTGCCTCAATTAATGATGAAAACACCATCATTACCATCAAGGACAATGGAATAGGAATTCCCGACAAGCATCAAAAGTTGGTTTTCGACATGTTTTATCGTGCTACCAATCGTAGTAATGGCTCTGGTCTTGGACTTTACATTGTAAAAGAAGCACTGGATAAAATGCAGGGTTCAATTGACTTAACCTCAAAAGTAGGAGAGGGGACAAGTATAAGTATACAATTACCAAACCTGGTAAATCTTACCAAATACAAGGTGAATTCTTGATAGTAGAACAACAGATAAAAAATGAAAATCACAAATCATATTTATTCAACCTGTGATTTTCAGAATTAAATCAGCGATTAATGTGAATCCCGCTTTACTTCTGAGCCGGATTTACCTCTCAGGAAATCAAAGTCAGCACCCAGATGTGACTGCTGTACATGGTTGATGTAGAGTTGGGCATAGCCACGGTCATAGCCTAGATTAACCGCTTTCCAATTGGCTTTTCTTTTACCTAGTTCTTCATCAGACACTTCAAGGTGAAGCTTTCTGGCTTCAACGTCTATTTCTATGTAGTCACCATTTTGCACCAAAGCCAAAGTTCCTCCTATGGCTGACTCGGGAGACACATGTAACACCACAGTGCCAAAGGCAGTGCCGCTCATCCGCCCATCTGAAATACGTACTAAATCATCAATTCCTTTTTCCAGGAGTTTTTTAGGTAGTCCCATATTTCCTACTTCCGGCATACCGGGATATCCACGAGGACCTACCTCCTTGAGAACCATAATGCTGTTTTCGTCAATCTCCAGATCCGGATCATCTACGCGGGCATGATAATCTTCTATATCCTCAAAAACTACAGCTTTGCCCCGGTGTTTCATGAGTTTTGGTGTTGCTGCTGAAGGTTTGATCACTGCCCCGTGCTCAGACAGGTTTCCTTTGAGTACTGCTATTCCGGAACGCTCTTTAAGGGGCGTATCCAGGGTAGCGATCACTTCGCGGTCGTAGCAGGGCGCTTCTTTGGTATTTTCTCCTATGGTCTTGCCATTTACCGTTAGGGCATCTTTATGAATAAGATCACCCAACTCTTTAATAATTGCAGGTAAACCGCCCGCATAATAGAAGTCCTCCATCAGGTATTTTCCCGAGGGCATCAGATTGAGCAGGAGAGGTACATCATGGCCCAATTTATCAAAATCATCTAAATTAAGATCTACACCCACCCGTCCAGCGATTGCCAGCAAGTGCACGATGGCATTGGTGGAGCCTCCGATGGCAGCGTTGGTAACTATGGCATTCTCAAAAGCTTTGCGTGTCAGAATATCAGAAATTTTTACATCTTCCTTAACCATTTCTACAATACGGCTACCTGCCATATGTGCCAGTACTTTACGACGGGCATCCACGGCGGGGATCGCAGCATTATTGGGCATGCCCATCCCCAGCGCCTCTACCATAGAAGCCATGGTGGAGGCGGTTCCCATCGTCATGCAGTGGCCCCGGCTGCGCGACATACAGCTCTCGGCATAGTAATATTCTTCCTGGGTAATTCTTCCCGCCCTTACATCGTCGGTAAAGCGCCAGACGGATGTACCCGAACCAATATCCTGTCCTTTGTACTTACCATTAAGCATAGGGCCTCCGGAGATCACAATAGAAGGAAGGTCCACGCTGGCAGCTCCCATCAGAATAGAGGGGGTAGTTTTATCACATCCCGCCAGGAGGATTACGCCATCCATCGGGTTGCCCCGGATTGATTCTTCCGCATCCATGCTGGCAAGATTACGAAATAACATCGCGGTTGGCTTAAGAAGTGTTTCCCCCAAAGACATCACCGGAAACTCGAATGGATAGCCTCCGGCTTCAAATACACCTCTCTTTACATGTTCGGCAATTTCTCTGAAGTGGGCATTACAGGGAGTATATTCAGACCAGGTGTTGCAGATACCGATGACCGGCCTGCCATCAAAAGCATGATCAGGAAGGCCCTGATTTCGCATCCAGCTGCGGTAGATAAATCCCATTTTGTCGGTTTTGCCAAACCATTCCTGACTTCTTAGCTTTTTCTTATTTTCAGACATGTCTAAAAAATAGTTCTAGGTTTTTATTTGTATAATATTGTTGGAGTACAAACTAAACTTTTCGTCACAATTATGATAATTTGGGCGGAGGTTTTTAAATTACAATTATATTTTTTTCGCTAAGCAACCTAAACACATGAAAATTTATCACAGCCAATCAGGAATATTTATTGAACATGAAGGTAAATATTACCAAAATGAAAATAAGTCATTTGATGCGCTGATCAACCGTGATCATTTGTATCAGCAGCTTACCGACGAACTTAAAGATTACAAGCCCATTGAGGATGCCAGTAAAATTCTGGATGAAACTTTGCTGCCTCCGGTAGGCACACAAGAGTTATGGGGAGCAGGCGTAACCTACTATCGCAGCCGTGACGCCAGGATGGAAGAGTCAAAAGATGCCGGAGGCGGCGATTTTTACGATAGGGTATACGATGCCGAACGTCCTGAGCTATTTTTTAAAGCACCCCATTATCGTATTGTAGGAAACCGTGATCATGTACGTATCCGTAGAGATTCTAGTTGGGATGTTCCGGAGCCGGAGATGACATTATTCTGTGCTTCTAGTGGTCAGATTCAGGGCTATACCATGGGTAACGATATGAGCTCCAGGAGTATTGAAGGGGAGAATCCGCTCTACTTGCCACAAGCCAAAAGTTATACCGGCAGTGCTGCTCTGGGCCCCTGTTTATATGTACCCAGCGAGCCTATACCCAATGAAACAGCAATTAGCCTAGAAATCTTTAGGGAAGGTGAAATTGTTTTTAAAGATAATACCGCCCTGGATCAGATCAAGAGAAAGTTTACGGAACTGGTTGAGTTTCTGTTCAGGGAGTGTGACTTTCCCCAAGGTGTATTTCTGATGACGGGAACGGGCATCATTCCTTCCAATGATTTTACGCTGGCCTCAGGTGATGAAATCCGTATTACATCTCAACCGATTGGCACACTGACGAACTTTGTACAATAATTTTTTTATCAAACTAAAATTTAGCTATGCAACTAAATGGCAAGCATATCATTGCTGGAAATTTTTCAAAAGAAGGATCTGATGGTTTTCAGGGCGTAAATCCTGTTAATGGCGAATCTCTGGCCGTTGATTTTTGTGAAGCGACACACGAAGAAATTGAACGTGCGATACAGCAGGCGGAGGTGGCTTTTCAACATTACCGCAAAGCTTCAGGGAAGAAGAAAGCAGCGTTTCTGGATAAAATTGGAGAAGAAATCATGGCTTTGGGTGATGATTTACTGCAAAGGTGTGAGCAGGAGACAGGCCTGCCCCAAGGCCGGCTTCAGGGTGAGCGTGCACGAACTGTCAACCAACTGAAAATGTTTGCTGAGCTTCTTCGCGAAGGTTCCTGGGTTGACGCACGCATTGATACAGCAATTCCAGACCGTCAGCCTCTCCCCAAGCCCGATCTCCGCATGATGCAGATCGCCCTGGGGCCGGTAGGCATATTTGGGGCGAGTAATTTTCCCCTGGCGTTCTCTGTGGCCGGAGGTGATACAGCTTCCGCATTGGCAGCAGGCTGTAGTATAGTAGTGAAAGCCCACCCTGCTCATCCTGGTACATCTGAGATGGTGGGCAGGGCGATCATGCAGGCAGCTAAGGCATGTAATTTACCTAAAGGAGTATTCTCTATGGTACAAGGCCGCACGCCCTATGTGGGAATGGCTATCGTAAACCATCCGCTCATCAAAGCAGTAGGCTTTACAGGTTCTTTCAATGGAGGAAAGGCACTGTTTGACGCCGCAGCCAAACGTGAAGAGCCCATTCCTGTGTATGCTGAAATGGGAAGTACAAATCCGGTTTTTGTGCTACCCGGTGCATTAAAAGAGAAATCCGAACAGATCGCTCAGGGATTGGTAAACTCTGTGACTTTGGGAGTGGGGCAGTTTTGTACTAATCCTGGTGTTGTAATCTCTTTGAAATCTAAGCAAAGCGAAGAATTTGCCACCCGAAGTGGAGAGCTATTGCAAGAAATTAATACCGGTGCCATGTTGACAGACAAAATTAAAGATGGATACGAGGATCGGATCAGCAAATTCACTGCTATTGATGGGGTGAAGATATTGGGCAAGAGCAAAGCCGCAGTAGTCAGTGCTCCGGCCGTGGGGCATGTTTTTCAGACAGATGCAAATACATTTATGAAAAATCCTGATCTTTCTGAAGAAGTGTTCGGGCCATCTACCATACATGTAAGTGCGGGTACTAAGAGTGAACTCATGAAACTCGCAGTTAGCCTGGAAGGACATCTTACGGCTACATTGCAAGCTACTGAAGAAGATCTGGAAGAATATCAGGATCTGGTGGAGATATTGGAACGTAAAGTGGGCCGTTTAATTGTGAATGGCTTCCCGACAGGTGTGGAAGTATGTCATTCTATGGTACATGGTGGACCTTTTCCCGCAACTACCGATTCAAAAACTACTTCAGTGGGTACAGCGGCTATAAACCGTTTCAGTCGCCCAGTAAGCTATCAGGGCTTTCCGCAATTTCTTCTGCCGGATGAACTCAAAGATGATAATCCACTGGGCATCTGGCGTCTCCTGAATGGCAACAGGACCCAGGAAAGTATCTGACTTCAGGATTAATAAGAATGATGGCGCGCCTGTTTCCCCGGGCAGCTATCATTCTTATTAAAATTGTAATTTATAGGTATGTATTATTATATTTTCACTTTTTAAGGCTAATCATTAAGTATTATTCAATCCCTTGATAAATTTTTTAAAAAATACTTAATTAAGTTCTTCTTTTTTTTTAACTTATTCTTGTCTTGAAATTCTTGAAATCTATATTTCCTGTTTCATTATGATCAATGGTTAACAGTTCATTGAAGCTTTTTAGATCATTCAGGATGATCAGATTTTAGGCTTTTCTCGGTTTAATATTATCAAAATTGTGAGAAATGAGGGTTCTGATCATAATATGCATAATTGCTTTCAATGCCTTATCGGGTTTTGCTTCTTCTCTATTTATCCCCATGGACCACAGGCAGGCCAATCATCTTAAGGCATACGGGATCATTTACTGGACATTAAGTAAAGAACTTCCGGTAGACTGGTTACTCAACTACAGGGGAGGAAGCTTTTTGTGTCCTTATGATCAGCTAGTAGAGAATGAATTGGTAGTAAGGGGAATAAGCTATGAAGTGATTTCTGATGCTGAAGCTAATCAAATTACCAATACCATTGCCAGTCCTTCTTCTAATCAGGACCTTATGCGATTGGAGCAATATCCTAAAATAGCGGTTTATTCTCCCAAGACAGCCAATCCCTGGGACGATGCTGTGATGCTGGCGCTTGACTATGCTGAAATACCTTATGAGATCGTGTTTGATGACGAAGTACTGATGGGTGAACTTCCTAAGTATGATTGGCTTCACCTGCATCACGAAGATTTTACAGGGCAGTACAGTAAATTTTATGTCGCTTTTCATATGTACAGCTGGTATCAGGAGAAACAAAAGGAATATGAAGAAACTGCCAGAAAACATGGGTTTACAAAAGTCTCTGAAATGAAAATGGCGGTAGCAAAAAAAATCAGTGAATTTGTATCGGGAGGAGGCTTTATGTTTGCCATGTGTCTGGCTACAGATACATACGACATTACACTTGCGGCAGATGGCCTTGATATCGTGGGTGAAGTATATGATGGTGATGGCATTGATCCTAAGGCTCAGGAGAAACTTGATTACAGTAAAACCTTTGCCTTCCAGGACTTTACCATTGTGAAAAGCCCATGGGAAATTGAGTTTTCGGATATAGATATCAATATCAGCCAGCGGAGTGTTGGCCAGGAAAATGACTATTTCCAGCTTTTTGAGTTTTCCGCCAAATGGGATCCCATCCCTACCATGCTTACGCAAAACCACGAGCGGAACATTAAAGGCTTTCTGGGAGCGACCACCGCCTTCCGTAAGAGTTTTATTCGCTCTGAAGCCGTTATTATGGGAGAAAATAAAGTTGATCAGGAAGTAAAATACCTTCACGGAGTTTTCGGCAAGGGATTCTGGACGTTCTATGGCGGACATGATCCGGAAGACTATCAGCATAATATTGGTGAGCCCCCCCACCGATCTCAATCTTTATCCCAATTCTCCAGGCTATCGCCTGATACTCAACAATGTATTGTTTCCGGCAGCAAAAAAGAAGAAGCAGAAAACATGAGGATAAGTACTATAGCATAGCTATTAAGGAGTTGCCTAATTCATAAGCCCACACTTTCATCCTGGTTCACAATATACAATTTTGATGTATAGCGATCATTTACGTTGATGGGTTTACAGGTTAAACGCATTAAAAGTACAAGAATAACATGTAAAGCGTAGCTTTGCCGGATGAATTGGCAAAAGTTTTTTGATAGTGTGCCTGATTTCAGGATAAATCGGCGTAAGAAGCACCAATTGGTGGATATTTTAGTGATAGCCTTATGTGCTATTGTAAGCGGGGCTGACGATTTTGAAGAGATTGAGGCTTATGGGAAACGTAAGGAGTCATTCTTAAAGGGGTTTTTAGATTTACCCAATGGTATTCCATCTCATGACACTTTTAATCGGGTGTTCAAATACATGGACAAAAATGCCTTTGGTGAATGTTTGTATAGTTGGTCTAAAGAATTGTTGAGGTTTATTTACAGTCATATCACCCAAATAAATGTGGATGGTAAAGTGCTCCGAGGTACGGCCAAGGCAGGGTTCAAGAAAAGTGGCATCTGTATTATTAGTGCTTGGGTGGCTGAACAGCATCTGGTTCTAGGACAAGAGAAGGTAGATACTAAAAGTAATGAAAAAATGGCTATTCCCGAACTGTTGAAGTCCTTAGCTCTGGAAGGCTGTTTAGTGAGTAGTGATGCGGCAGGCTGTCAAGTAAAGAATGCCGACCTGATTGTTGAAAAGGGTGGAGATTATTTGATAGCCATCAAAAAAGATCATAAGCATATTTATGAGCAGATCACAGATTGGATGGATAGAAGAAAGATATATTTGCCAGTGGATGAGTGGGTAGATTTTGGCAGTGGCAGGATAGAGCGCAGAAACTGCTATGTTGAATCTAACCTTAAATTACTTGATGACTTGTCAGCATGGAAGCACCTAAAGTCAATCGTAATGATAGAAGCCCACAGAGAAAAAAATGGCAAAACGACCTTAGAGAAACGTTTCTATTTGAGTAGCCTGAAAGCCTCTACTAAAGAGTTTAACCAATTAGTCAGAAATCACTGGAGTATCGAAAACCAGCTTCATTGGAAGTTAGATGTTATCTTCCGAGAGGACAGTAGCAGAACTAAATCGGGGAATGCGGCCGAAAATTTGACTACCGCCCGTAAGCTAGCCTTGCAACTTCTCCATCAGATCAAAGATAAAGAAAGTATTAAGAACAGAAGGAAAATAGCAGGGTGGGATGACCATTACCTAATTCGAATCCTCCAGAGATTAAATCAAAATTAAATGCGTTTAACCTGATGGGTTTAAAAAAATCATAACAATTCAAAGTAAGTGCTCAGCAATACATTGTAAAATGAATTAAATCGTGCTACATTTTACAAAAAATGTATTGTCCGATAGATGATTCAATTAAAACGACCTTCAACAAAGCTCTTTTTTCTCATTATCATTATCTGTGTTTTTTGTCTTGCCTGTCAATACCATCATACACCCTATCAAAATTGGGAAGTTTATCGTGGTGATCATGAAAGCAGTAGCTATTCCTCGCTTGAACAGATCAATCAGAAAAATGTAAACCAACTGCAACCCGCCTGGACCTTTAGTCCGAAAGACGCACCGGAGGGAACAAGGTTTGGCAAGTATGAATGTAATCCCATTGTGGTCGGAGGGCTCATGTACGCTACCTCAGTCCGCCATTATGTCTATGCAATTGATGCAGTCTCCGGAGAGAAAGTCTGGACTTTTGATCCCTTTGATGGCGAACGGGGCGGGGGGCTGAAACGGGGAGTTACTTACTGGGAAGATGGAGAGGATAAACGTATATTGTTCACCGCGGGTAACGAGCTTTTTGCGCTTGATGCGCTCAGTGGAAAACTTATTACAAGTTTCGGTGATGAGGGTAGGGTCAATCTTAACTTTGAAGAGCATCGTGGAGAAGAGGCCTGGGTGGTTCCCACTTCTCCGGGCATTATCTACGAAGATCTTATCATTTTAGGTTCTGAAGTGTCTGAAGTATATGGTGCGGCTCCCGGGCATATCAGGGCTTACAATATGCGGCATGGTAAGCTGGAATGGACCTTTCATACAATCCCACAGCCGGGAGAGACAGGGTATGATACCTGGCCGGAAGATGCATGGACCTATACCGGAGGCGCCAATAACTGGGGCGGCATGAGCCTGGATCAGGAAAGAGGAATGGTGTTCGTTCCACTGGGATCGCCTACTTATGATTTTTATGGGGCTAATCGGAAAGGTAAGAACCTCTTTGGTAACTGCATAGTAGCACTTAAAGCTGAAACAGGTGATTTGGTCTGGTACTTTCAGACGGTACACCATGACCTCTGGGATTATGACCTGCCCGCTCCCCCTAACCTTGTGAGCATTACACGGGATGGTAAAAAAATTGATGCACTTGCTCAGACTACCAAGACCGGTTTTCTGTTTGTGCTGGACCGTGAAACAGGTGAACCCCTGTTTCCGGTAGAAGAAAGACCGGTCCCTCCTTCATATGTAGCTGGTGAAGAAGCCTGGCCAACCCAACCTTTTCCGCTGAAACCCGCACCCTATGCGAAGCAAGAATTATCAGCGAACGATCTGGCGAATTTCTCAGCGGAAATGCATGATAGTCTGACGACTATGTTTGAGCATTATCGTTTTGAAGGCATCTATACGCCACCCGATCCACAGGGAACATTACTGATGCCGGGTACACGTGGGGGCTCAGAATGGGGAGGTGCTGCTTATGATCCTAGCACATCAATTTTGTATGTCAATAGCAATGAATCTCCTGAGATTGCAAAAGTTCAGGATGTTGGCCAGAATCCAGAAAGTCAAAACCAGACAGTTTATGAAACTGGTCAAAGTCTCTATCAGAATTATTGTACAAGCTGTCATGGAGAAAACCGGCAGGGAAAAACCCCTGGTACTCCATCTTTGCTAGGACTCAAAGAAAGAATGGGCAGAGAAGAAGTAATTAGTAAGATTAAGTTAGGCAGTGGTAGAATGCCTGCTTTCGGAGAACTCATCAAAGGTAGAGAAGAAGAAATCATCGCTTTTTTATTTGACATACAAAAAGATAAAAAGATAGAAGCGATAGTGGAAGACCATGATTCAACTGCCAATTATATGAACGTAACCGCATATAGCTATTTTAAAGCTCCTGATGGTAGTCCGGCGATCAAACCACCCTGGGGTACCCTCAATGCCATTGACCTTAATAGCGGAGAATATGTATGGAAAATTCCTCTGGGAAACTTTCCTGAATGGCAGAGAGAAGGTGAACCACCCACGGGTACCGATAACTGGGGTGGGGCAGTGGTAACGGCAGGAGGACTGGTTTTTATTGCCGCTACGCGCGATAATAAATTCCGGGCTTTCAACAAAGAGAATGGGGAGCTACTCTGGGAATATACTTTGCCCGGAGGGGGCTATGCCACACCGGCAACTTATATGCTGGATGGAAAACAATACATTGCTCTTTCAGTAACGGGCGGCAGAGAAGAACCCAGCGGTTACATTCTCGCCTTTGCGCTTCCCGACTGATCAGTTCAGTAAAAAAGCTAACAGAAGCTCTAAAAAAATTGATTGAGTGCCAATTACAGGCAGTTTTTCTAATTTAGAATCTGTATTTTAAGCAAGTCAAGAACTAACCTATTCATTAAAAGCTAATACACTCAACCTATGAAAAAAAATCGCAGAAGATTTTTAAGAATTAGCGGTTTAGCCGGCTTAGCCGGAGGTACCCTACTAAATAGTTTTGCTTCACCCCCTGGAAAACAAGATATGTCATCCTCTATTCCCATAAATATTAACCCTGAACATTCAAGCAAACAATCAAAAGCAGAGGAAGGGGATGTCAGTCTTATTGGCTTATATGGCCCCTGGGCCGCCTCACTTCAACAAAATAATTTGCCCGCTTTTTCATTCAGAAGAAAAGAGTGGTCTGAGCTGAAAACGTGGCATAAGTCTGCCAAAGCAAGGTTTACAGAACGTTTGGCGATGCCAGATCTGGGAGGACTTCCAGAAGTAAAAGTTAGCAAGACATATTCTTACGACGGTTTACAGATAGAAGAGTTAAGCTGGCAGTTGCCTTATGGAAGGCCAACTGAGGCAATACTACTTAAACCTCAGGATGCAAAAGGCCCCTTGCCCGCAATTCTGGCACTACATGACCATGGGGGGAATAAGTATTTTGGTAAAAGAAAAATTACCCGAACCTCTGATCAGCAGCATCCCCTGATGGAGGATCATCAGCAGCATTATTACGAAAATTTAGCCTGGGCAAATGAAATCGCCAAAAGGGGATATGTGGTATTGGTACCGGATGCTTTTCCATTTGCCAGCCGCAGGGTGATGATGCAGGATGTGCCTGAGCATTTAAGAAAAGGACTAGATGACACAACCCCTGAAAAGCCTGATCATATTGAAGCCTATAATCGCTGGGCAGGTGAACATGAACATATCATGGCCAAATCTTTATTTAGTGCAGGTACAACCTGGCCTGCCGTCTTTCTGGCAGAAGATCTGAAGGCTCTAGATATATTATGTGCACGTGATGATGTAGATGAGCAGCAGGTTGGCTGTGGTGGTCTTTCAGGAGGCGGCATGCGCACCGTATTTTTAGGAGGCTTTGATCCCAGAATCAAATGCGCGGTATGTGTGGGTTTTATGACGACCTGGAATGATTTTGTACTGAACAAATCTTATACCCATACCTGGATGACCTACGTACCCCTGCTGCCTAACGAACTGGAGTTTCCCGAGATTTTGGGGCTACGTGTTCCTCTTCCGACCCTGGTATTGAATGATGAGGATGATCAACTCTATACCCTCCCCGAGATGAAAAAAGCAGACAAGATATTAAAGGATGTATATGAAAAAGCAGATGCTGCCGATCATTATCAATGTTCTTATTATCCCGGACTTCATAAGTTTGACGCTAAAATGCAGGAAGAGGCATTTGATTGGTTTGACCGTTGGCTAAAAAATTAAACCCATTGCTTTTTATCATTCTGATCATACTATAGCCTAGAAACTACTACTACAACCTTAACCTAAACTTCAGTATGAAATCCATCATTAAGGTGTTTTACCTTGGTCTGTTGATCTCAGTACCACTATTTCAAAGCTGTTCACCTACTAGCGAAGCTGTCCAGGGAAATGAAAAAACTGAATCTGAATTCTATTCGCTAAATGATTTTCAATCTGTAAAGAAGATAGATGCCCATGTGCACATTAGCATGGATAGCGATACGGCAATTCTCTCTCAGGCAGCTGAGGACAATTTTCGTTTGTTAACCGTAAATTATTACGCTGCTTCAGGGATACCTATTGAAGAACAACAAGCCTTTGCGGTACAGCAGGTCAACGCATTTCCTGAGCGCATTGCCTGGGCTACCACTTTTTCATTAGAAAACTTCAATGAAGACGGCTGGCATGATGAGGTGATTTCATATCTGCAAGACTCTTTCGCCAAGGGGGCTATAGCTGTGAAGGTGTGGAAGAATATTGGTTTCTTTCTGAAGGACAAAAATGGAGAACTGGTGATGATTGACAATCCTCGTTTTGATCCTATACTGGATTTTCTGGCGGATAATAACATTCCGTTAATCGGGCATTTGGGAGAACACCGAAATTCCTGGTTGCCCCTGGAAGAAATGACAGTGAAAGGCAACAGAGATTATGCGGCCGCCCATCCTGATGAACATATGTACTTACACCCTGAGCGACCCTCATATGAAGATTATATTGCGGTAAGAGACCATATGCTGGAAAAGCATCCTGATTTACATTTTATCGGTGCCCATCTGGGTAGTCTGGAATGGAGTGTAGATGAGTTGGCAAAACGCCTGGATAAATTTCCAAATATGGCGGTAGATATGGCAGAAAGAATTTCCCATGTTCAGTATCAAACCTTAACAGAATGGCAAAAAGTAAGAGACTTCTTTATCAAATACCAGGACCGGCTGATCTATGCTACTGATCTGAGAAGTACTGCCATGGATATCGTTAATAATGGAATTACAGATCCTGAAGGGATAAAAAAGCATGCGCATACCGTCTGGCTCAGGCATTGGAAGTTCTTCACCACGGATGAAAAGATGCGGGTGCCCAAAGTTGATGGTGAATTCAAAGGCTTAAAATTACCGCGTGAGGTGGTGGATAAAATATACTATCATAATGCGGTAAAATGGTTTCCTGAAATCCTCAATGAATAGGCTGCTCGAAAAAATCCATCATGAAAAAGAAAACTGTCTGCTACTCACTAATGTATGTCAGAAAAAATGAAGCATAAAATCCTGTTGGCTCTGAGTGCAATAGGGCCGGGCTTATTTTTGATAGGCTATAACATTGGGACCGGGAGCGTTACTACCATGGCCAAGGCAGGTGCAGAGTATGGCATGACCTTATTCTGGGCACTCATCCTTTCCTGTCTGTTTACTTATATCTTAATGGTAGCCTATGGTCAACTTACCTTGGTATCAGGAAAAACTGCGCTTTTTAATATCAAAACAGAGATTAAGGGTGGGAAACTGCTGGCACTCTACATCATGACGACTTTAATTATCGGAGAAATGCTGGCATTGATAGGCATCATGGGAATAGTGGCTGAACTGGTGCAGGAAGGAATAAGGTTACTTACCAATGGCTTTTTACTGGATACCAGCTGGATAATAATGATCTTTGTGTTGCTGTTATACCTCTTACTCTGGTTTGGGAGATATAAGATTTTTGAAAGAATACTGACCATATTCGTCATCCTGATGGCGCTCTGTTTCATGATGGTTTTTTTTATGGTAAAGCCCTCTTTTCCCTCAATCCTTGCCGGCATAGTTCCCGGCATACCTGATACTCCCGGAGCTTTTGGCCTGGTGGCAGCCATGGCAGGAACCACCTGCTCAGCGGCTGTTTTTATTATGCGCAGTACAGTAGTGGCTGAGAAAGGCTGGACCATCCAACATTTGAAAAGCGAGAAAAGAGATGCATTCGTTTCTGCTTTAATGATGCTATTCCTAAGTGGTATTATCATGGCTGTGTCAGCAGGAACTTTACACCTGATGGGACTCAAACTGGATAACACACTTGAGATGATCAGTCTCTTTGAGCCTCTGGGTGGAAAATTGGCTGCTTTTCTGCTGATTCTGGGCATTGTAGGTGCCGGGCTTTCCACTGTCTTTCCCATTGTACTGATAGCTCCCTGGCTGATTTCAGACTTTAGCGGCAGGCCGAGAAATATCCGTTCCCCTATGTTCAGAATATTGATACTACTGGGTTTGCTATTTGCGTTCGGTTCAATTTTTATGGATCAGAGTCCTCCTCTTTTACTTATATTTTCTCAGGCTTTTCAGGCAGCGATTTTACCGGCAGTAGCCATTCCTGTTTTTATTTTATTGAATAAAAAAAATGTTATGGTCCAAAACCTCGCTTCGCATAAGATGAATCTTGGGCTCGCTGCTGTCATCATTTTTGCCTTTATCACTACTTATTTCGCTATTATTGACTTTTTCTAAATACACTACTATACGAATATGATCAAAATTGAAATTTCTACGACTAAAAACGAATTAGGAAAGAAGGCAGCCCTTAATGCTGCTCAGAAAATTGAGTATGCCATTCAGAAAAAGGGGAATGCCAATATCATTTTGGCTACCGGCGCAAGTCAGTTTGATACTTTACATCATCTGGTTGAAAACACTGAAATAGACTGGTCAAAAGTTGTCATGTTTCATCTAGATGAATATGCTGGCATGGAGGAAAATCATCCTGCCAGTTTCAGGAGGTATTTACGAGAGCGTTTTGTAGACAAAGTTCCTGCCCTGGAAGCAGTTTATTTTATAGATGGAGACAGAGAAGACTTAACGGAAGAGTGCAGAAGACTGAATACTATTATCAATCAGCATCCTATAGATGTGGCATTGGTAGGTATCGGAGAAAACGCGCACCTTGCTTTTAATGATCCTCCTGCGAATTTTGAAGAGAAAGAACCTTACATCATTGTAGACCTGGATGAAGCTTGCCGCAGGCAACAGATGGGCGAAGGCTGGTTTGCCAGTCTGGAAGATGTGCCCAAAAAAGCAATAAGCATGTCGGTAATGCAGATTATGAAATCCAAAAGCATTATCTGTTCCGTGCCTGACCAGCGAAAAGCAGTGGCGGTCAGTAACTGCCTGGAAAAAGAAGTATCCAATATGTACCCTGCTTCAATTTTACAGAAGCATTCTGATTGTACATTATACCTGGACACTGCATCCGCTTCATTGCTTTCAAGCAGTCAAAAATAGACTATGAACACAACCTATCAGAAATAATAAGTAAAAAACAAAATGCTAAGAAAACCTCTACACTACCTCCTTCATCTTTCATTGCCTTTTCTTTATATGGCGTGCAGCAGTCAGGGAAGTATAGAATCCAGTGAAGATGCACAAAAATCTACTGTGGAATTAGAACTGCTAACTTACAATAACCCTGATCTAAATGTAGATTTGGGGGTAGGCTTATGGGCCTGGCCTTTGCCCATGGATTATGATCAAGATGGGGATATGGATATGCTGGTATCCTGCCCAGACACTCCCTTCCGGGGTTTGTATTTTTTTGAAAATGATGGCACTACCTATGAGGGAATCACCAGCTTTAAACCTCCTGTCAAAATAGAGACCAGTGTAAAAAACATACAACTCTCATATATAAATGACGAACCCAAAGTCATGGCCCCGGGTATAGAATATCGGAACTTCAGAGACGCCAAGCTGAATGAGGTAGATAGTCTTTTTGATGCTGAGTTACTGGAAGGGCTGCATGATAAGATCAGGTTCAACCAGTGGAAGTATGTCGACTATGAGAATGATGGGGATCTGGATATCATCGTAGGCATTGATGAGTGGGAAGAATACGGCTGGGACAATGCATTTGATGAAAATGGTAACTGGACAAATGGACCTTTACATGGCTATGTCTATCTGCTGGAAAATGTAGAGGGGCAATATGAAAACCGAGGTAAGCTCTTAGCCGGTGGTAAGCCGCTGGAAGTATATGGCGCCCCCTCTCCCAATATGTATGACTTTGATGGGGATGGCGACCTTGACCTCATCTGTGGCGAATTTTTGGACAAGCTGAGCTGGTTTGAAAATACCGGAACAAGGGTAAAACCAGTTTATGCCGAAGGAAGAATTTTAACAAATAGCGAAGGCATCATCAAAATGGACCTGGAGATGATTATTCCCGTAGGTGTGGATTGGGACAATGACGGAGATATGGATTTAGTCATTGGCGATGAAGATGGCAGGGTGGCTTTGGTAGAAAACACTGGCGCTACAAAGGACAATATGCCAGTTTTTGCTTCACCGCATTACTTCAAGCAGCAGGCAGAAAATGTAAAGTTTGGAGCTTTGGTAACTCCCTACAGTGTAGATTGGGATGATGATGGAGATGAAGACCTGATCTGTGGAAATTCAGCAGGTTATATCGGTTTTATTGAAAATCTGGATGGGGGAAATCCACCGCAGTGGGATGCACCAAAACTACTGGAAGCTGAAGGGGAAGTAATACGGATCGTGGCGGGTGAGAATGGCTCTATACAGGGGCCGGCGGAAGCCAAATGGGGTTATACCACATTGACAGTAAATGACTGGGATGGTGATGGCTTAAAGGATATTATCGTTAACTCTATCTGGGGAAAAGTAGCTTGGTATCAGAATGTGGGCAGCAGTAACAATCCTGTACTTGCTAAGGCTCAGCCTGTTAAAGTAAAATGGGAACAAAACCCGCCCAAGCCCGAATGGAACTGGTGGAATCCTGAAAGTAATCAACTTTCCACGCAGTGGCGCACCACACCCGTGACCACCGACTGGAATGATGATGGGCTGATGGACCTTCTTATGCTGGATCATGAAGGCTACCTGGTATTTTTTGAACGCTTTGAAGAAGGAGATGAATTACTGTTGCTACCCGGCAAAAGAATTTTTTATGGTGTCAATGGATCAGGTTTTGATGCAAAGCATGGAGTGAAGGACAGTACAGCAGGCATACTACAGCTTAATGTGAATCTTTATGGAAGTAGTGGCCGGAGAAAAATAGCAGTGGCGGACTGGGACGGAGACGACGATAAAGACTTACTGGTCAATAGCTTAAATGTTTCTTTGATGGAAAATCTAGGTACCGAAGATGGAATGGTGAACTTCAGGAATAAAGGGGCACTTTCAGGAGTAAAACTGGCGGGACATACGACCAGCCCCACCATAGTAGATTGGGATAAAGACGGTAAACCAGCATTGCTGATAGGAGCAGAAGATGGTCATCTGTATTATCTGAACAATGAGTAAAGAGAAGTACACTACTGACAAGGTTTAGGCATGGAATATTCAGGGAGTGAGTAAAAGACCTCCCTGAACATTGATCTACACATACGCTAAAGTCATTACAGCACTTGAGTTTGTCCGGGAATCGGAATGGGATAATTGCCATCCGGGCCGGGTAGCACGGGAGGCTCAGCATCCCATGCGAATCTTTCAGGGAGCAGGCTCAGCTCTGAGTTGATAGCATCCTCCCACTGTATCATTTGGCCTGAATGGGCGGCCATACGTCCCATGATGGTCATCATACTGCTTTTTGCAGCCCATTCCGTATCATTGATAGATTTTCCTTTTCTTATCGCGGCAAACAGTTCATCATGTTCCTGCTGGTAGGGATTAATTTCTTTTATTCCTCTGGTCCTCCAGAGAGATTTACCCTGCATATCTACTAATCCCTTCTTCATATCACCTGAGCCTTTTGTACCCTGAAAGAATGAACCTCCCTGATTATAGGTCCCGTCAATGGTACGTATCTGGCTATGGAGTTTACTGCCATCCGCATATTCATACTCAATATAAAAGTGATCAAAAATATCTCCTTTGTCGGGTCCTTGATAGGCTGCACGACCTCCTACACCTTGTGCTTTGACAGGATAAGCGCCTTTCACCCAATTGACTACATCGGTATTATGTATCTGCAAGCCTGCCGGTGAGCCTGCCCATAACCAACAGAAATAACGCCAGTTGCGCATCTGATACTCCATCTCCGACTGACCAGCCTGCCGGGGCAACAATGTGACATGCCCTATCATGTAGTAGCAGGTAGACGAAATGATCTCACCAATGGCTCCATCTTTTAGGCGACCTACAAATTCCTGGTAAACGGGATCATAGCGATTCTGTAAGCCAACAACCACACTCAGGTTTTTCTTTTTAGCTTCCTTTCCGGCAGCCAGTATTTTGCGAATACCGGGCGCATCAGAAGCCAGCGGTTTCTCCATAAAAACATGTTTGCCGGCATTGATGGCTTGTTCAAAATGCATGGGACGAAAAGCAGGAGGAGTGGCCAGGAGCACAACATCCGCGAGTGCAATGGCATCTTTGTAGGCATCAAAACCTACAAATTTATGTTCCTCAGGTACTTCTACTTTCTCTTTGACATTTCCTATCTTCTTAAGATTACCGTAAGTCTCATCCAGCCTGTCGCGAAAAGCGTCGGCCATAGCCACCAGTTTTACATTTTCATCGGCACTCAATGCCTGTACTGCAGCACCTGCTCCTCGTTTGCCACAGCCAATAAGGGCTATTTTCAAAGTATCATCACCCGTCGCATAGGCACCGCTCTCTACTGGCAGCTGGTACAAGAGTGTGCCTCCCAAAGCCGCTGAAGAGGCTTTTATAAATTGACGACGACCGGAAGCATAGCTATTAGTCATATTTGTATCACTTTTCATTTTAGTTTGCGCTATATGTTGGTCATGATTCCATAACTTCTTTTTTCCTTCCACTTGCCCCTGGTAAAATCAGGAAATTTTACGGGCACACTTCCCAGCTCAACTGAGACTTTGGAAAGCGGGGTCACCACCGACCAGTTGACACCATCATATACATCCATATCCAGGGGCAGCCCTTTGTTCAGGCAATCTATCAGGCGGTATGTCTGGAGGAAATCCATACCTCCATGCCCTCCATTTTTCTCTATTTCGCTTTTCAGGCTATTCCAGATCGGGTGCTTGTAGCGTTCTCTCATCTCATTGTAGCGGGCTTCTGATATCCACTCATGTCCTTCCCCTTTAATAGACAGTCGGCTGGGGTAGCCTTCATGATAAGCTTTAGTACCTGCCAGGGCATTAATTCTGCTGTAGGGACGGGGCGTTACCACATCATGCTGTACCAGAATGGTTCTGCCTTTAGCGGTTTTAATGAGGGAATTATTCATATCTCCGTGAGCAAAATCATCACGCTCGTAGAAGACATTGTCTTTTTCCAGCGTAAGGCTTTCTTCATGCAATGCTTCCTGTATACTGCTCATGGATACCAGATGTGCAAAGCTGTCGCCTCTGCCGATGTCCATATATTGTGCTACCGGCCCCAGGCCATGGGTAGGGTATAGGTTTCCGTCATTGTTGAGGTGCTGATGCCCTCTCCATTGCTGATAATAAGCGTCTTTATTGAGCAGTTTATCTGCCAGATTATGAATGTAAGCCGCTTCTCCGTAGGTGAGCGTTCCAAATACCCCTTGAGATACCATATTCAATATCCAGAGTTCTTCATCACCGTAGCACACATTCTCCAGCATCATACAGTTGCGCTGAGTTTCTTCAGCGGTATTGACCAAGGCCCAACAGCCATCCAGTGAGGTGGCAGCAGGCACTTCAAGCGCTACATGCTTGCCCTGCTGCATGGCATACACGGACATGGGTACATGCAGATCCCAGGGGGTAGCGATTAGTACCAGGTCAATGTCATCCCTTTTGACCATGTCTTTCCAGGCATCTTCAGTATCCGTAAAGACTTCAGGCTTTTGATTGTGCTCTTTCAAAAAAGCCATGGCAGCATCCGTCTGCTGCGCCCTGATATCACAGATAGCTGTAATCCTGGCTTTGGGGTAGACTGCCTGCATCTGCCTGATATGGCCTGTACCTCGGTTTCCCAATCCTAGGATCGCTACTTTCACCTGCTCAATGGGGGCTACCTTAAGTCCCATTACCGATGTGCCGCTTGAGGCTTTAGCTTCGGTAAGTGCCCTAAGCTTTTCTGTGATGTTATCCTTTGTATATGCTGTGGCTGGGGATAAGCCCAAAAATGTACTGCTCAGGGCAGATAGTTTGAGAAATTCCCTTCTGTTTTTGATTGACATAAGATGTTGAAGTTTAGGAGCTTGTAAGTAATCGTGAAATATTTCAATCTAATCAATCTCATCCTAAAAAGCACTTTTAAGCGATATATGTATATGCCTAAGGATGAAAATATACTTTATAAAAAAAGTTTTGATGCAGAATTGTATTGATTTAGCCACTAAAAAAACCATCTTCATAAAGTTGATTTATAGACCGCTAAATATTTGCTTGGAATGTAATTCATCAAAGAGGCATATTGCTAAACACTTTTCAGTAAAATGCTTTATTACAACAGTTAACAAGTTTTTTTATTATACATAAATATGGCAAGCTCAATTTATCTGGCAACTTCAGAGGCGCATTGTGGAAAATCACTGGTATGTCTGGGCATCATGGAAATGGTGCTGCGCAAGACCAAAAGGGTGGGTGTATTTCGTCCGGTTATTAGCGGAAAAAGAAACGGTAGAGATAAAAATATTGACCTGCTTATTCGCCACTTTAACCTGGATATTTCGTACGAAGAGACTTTTTCTTTTACCCGCAAAGAAGCAAGAAATCTTATCCTGGAGGGACAATACAACAAACTGCTAAACCAGGTCATTGAAGAGTACAAAGCGCTGGAGAAAAAGTGTGACTTTGTGCTTTGTGAGGGTACAGACTTTAGCGACGAAAGCTCCTCTTTTGATTTTGACATCAATGTGGATATAGCGAAAAACCTGGGCTGTCCGGTATTGATACTGGGAAGAGGGGATATGGACCGTGAACTGGAGGAAGTCATCAGTCCGGTAAGACTTACCTATGAATTGTTCGCTGACAAAGAGTGTGATATTCTGGGGGTGATCATCAACCGTGTGAGGTCTGCCCTGGCGCATGAACTTTTGCTGGAGATTCGCAATACTATCAAGGACAAAGAGCTGCTGGTATCGGTGATTCCTGAAAATATAGTATTGCAAAGCCCCACCATTCGGGAAGTGGCAGAGCATCTGGACGCTGATGTACTATATGGAGAAGATCTGATGGAAAAGCAGTCGTATCGCTACTCGGTGGCGGCCATGCAATTGCAAAACTATCTTCCGCACATTACGGAAAACTGCCTGGTCATCACACCGGGAGATCGTGGCGATATTATCTTAAGTGCGCTGCAAGCCCATCAGTCACAGAACTACCCGCCCATCAGCGGTATACTGATGACCACCAAACTCTTACCCGAAGAGTCTATCAAAAGACTGCTGGATGGGCTTCCCAGCCTGGTGCCCATTCTCTCGGTAGGCTATAATACATACAATACAGTGGCTAAACTAGGTACACTGACATCTTACATCACCCCGGATAATCATACCAAAATCACCATCAGTAAGAAGCTTTTTGAAAAGTATGTGGACACAACTGCGCTTCAGCAAAAGATCAGCAGTGTGCGTGCCCGGGGTATTACGCCAAAAATGTTTCAGTACAATCTGGTACAAAAAGCCAGAGATGCCAAGAAGCATATTGTTTTGCCCGAAGGTAATGATGAACGCATACTCAAAGCCGCAGAAATACTGATTGAACAGGATATTGTTAAACTGACGATCCTGGGTAAACCGGAAGAAGTAAAAAATCAAATTGCCCGGCACGGTGTCAGAATAGATACTGAACAGGTGCCTATCATTAATCCGGCGGAATCTGATTATCTGGAAGGCTTTATTGACCGTTATGTAGAGATCAGAAAAAGCAAAGGCGCTACGCGTGACAATGCCCGCGATGCCCTGGTAGATGTGTCTTACTTTGGTACCATGATGGTGCTGGAGGGTTTGGCCGACGGCATGGTTTCCGGTGCCGCTCACACGACCCAGCACACCATTCGTCCGGCATTTCAACTGATCAAAACCAAGCCCGGTGTATCCATTGTCTCTTCCGTGTTCTTCATGGCATTGGAAGACAGGGTATTGGTCTACGGCGACTGTGCGATAAATCCCAACCCAAATGCGGAGCAGCTGGCGGAAATCGCGATATCCTCAGCAGATACCAGTCAGGCTTTTGACATAGAACCTAAAGTAGCGATGCTGTCTTACTCATCCGGTGAATCGGGTAAGGGAGAAGAGGTAGAGAAGGTGAGAAAAGCTACTAAAATTGTGAAGGATAAAAGGCCTGACCTGAAAGTAGAAGGTCCCATACAATACGATGCCGCGGTAGATAAAGAAGTCGGTACTAAGAAGATGCCCGATTCTGAAGTGGCCGGAAATGCCAGCGTACTGATCTTCCCCGATCTAAACACCGGAAATAATACCTATAAAGCGGTACAAAGAGAAACCGGAGCACTTGCCATTGGTCCAATACTGCAGGGTTTACGCAAGCCGGTGAATGACCTAAGTCGTGGCTGTACAGTTGCAGACATAGTGAATACGGTCGTCATTACGGCGATACAGTCGCAAAAGATGAGCGTGCCAACTAAAGAGAAAGAGAAGGTGAAATAGGATACAGTTAAACCCTTACTGACTTAAGTTTAATTTAACTTAAGGCTTATAATAAGCGCAAGTTTTAAACCTTATCCTGTCTCATAATTTATCTGCGAAGCGAGAAGGTATCCATGGCAGAGTTGAGAGAAGATGGCCCACCCTCTCCACATGGTTTTTTCTCCAGGGAAGGGCTGCTTTTTAGTAGGCGTAAACCCGGCCAGGGCAGCGATGATGATCAATGCCTGCTGTACACTGAGTTCTTTTCTGCCACTATGCTTTTCTAAGACTTCTATTTGTAGCGGTTCAAATATTTTCTCTGCAGCTAATTGGGCACTTTCTGCTGCCAGATGCTTAAGCCAGATCAATTGCCAGGCTACAATACAGAGCATAGCAATGGCATGAGATAGTCGTGTGAAAGTATCAAACTGTAGCTTTTCTATCTGCATACCACTCTTCAGCACCATATGCCAGCGTTCAATCACCCATCGTTTCCGGTAATAATCTATCATCAGCAAAGCAGCAGCTTGATCTTCTATATTGATGGTAGTGAGTAAATACCATAGCAGAGGCGGTTCGCTGCGCGGTTCTTCTCCTGCCGGAGTATGTGTTTCTTGAGCTACTACCACCCATAAGTCAATATCTTCTCCTTTTTTATAAGTAGGGACAGGGCATGTGATCTTACCCCAGCTTACCTGCAGCTTAGCATTACGCTCTTTTCTCTTGCTGGTCCTGGGCAGGTAAACTTCTACTTTAGTAGTATTGGGAAAAACCACTTCTTTAAGAAGCATCTTTTCTTGCTCATAATGCACCTTTCGGTTGAGATGATGTGCCCTGAAGAGTAATTCTACATGTTTGGAGCGGCGAGCAGTCATGTACTCATAAAAATCAGATTCTCTGTCGGAGATTACGATCACCTTCTTGGCTTTAGCTAAATGCTGATCCACCCACTGTAGGGCTTCTACCCACCGATAACTCTCTTTTTCTTCTAAAGGATAAAACTGCACCTGCTTTGTACGTCCTGTGGATTGGGGAGGCCACAGCTTTTGTCCTACCAGGCCCAAAGCCGTTCCCTGCTCACTCAGAGCCATGGCCGTATGCAGGCAAAGCCCTGGATTTACATGACTGCCGCCTAAGTCGCCCAGACCTTCAGTAGCGACATGACTGGCATAATTCAAGTCTGTTGTATCCTGACTCACCAAAACCACATCCTGGTCGGCACAGCGCTTGCTCGTTTGCCTATAGTGGCCGTAGCTGACGTCTACTTCCTGTTTGGAAAATATCCGCCAGGCTGATTTACGGAAATTCTCTCCTACTGCACTACTAAAGGAAAGCTCAGGGTTAGCTAAAAGACGATCAGCCATCAGTGACAAACTCTTTGCCTCGCGTTTATCTTCTACTGCACTTCCCATAAACTCTTGCATGCCCCAACTCTCTTCCATCTGTTTACCTCCCTTTTTTTTTCAACCTAATTTACAACTTTTATAAGACATGAATAGGTTTTAAACTTGCATGTATTCAAAAGCTTCAGTGGAACACTGAAGCGAGAGGGGAGAGATCTTAAAATTGAAGAGCAAAGATTTCAACGGGTAAACATAAGCATGCAATTGTATGCACTATATGAATTCTGTGTCTGAAGAGTTTTGAATCAAATTTTCCTGCTAAGCTACTTTTTTCAGATGAGTGTTAATGATTTGGGCGAGTTGCTGGGCCTGTACCACACCGGATTGCCGCCAGAGGATTTTACCTTTCTGGAATAGTACGAGGGTTGGTACTCCCTGTATGCGTAGGTCAGTTGCTGCTTTAGGATTCTTTTCCACAATTACTTTGAAGATTTTTTCCTGATCTCCCATCATGGAAGCCACCTCCTTCAGAATGGGTGGCATCATTTTGCAGGGACCACACCAACTGGCATAGAAACCAACCAAAACAGCTTTCTCTCCCTGTATCAGATCTTTGAATTTTATAGACGTTTTCATAGTAGCATCAATTTTTGTCTACAAAATAACTGTTGAAACGCCTATAGTCAGTGACCTTTGTCACAGCAGGTAATAAATTTTACAAAAAAACGAATCAGGCTGATCTTATATATTTTTGTTTGTAATAGGCTAAACTATTTCTTTGAGCATTACTTTATTTCTACCCAATACGATTCTACCGTTCTTTTCTAACTGCTTCAAAAGTCGGGAAACTACTTCCCGTGATGTGCCCAGTTCATTGGCTATTTCCTGATGGGTTACATTGATCATATTGGTCTGTAATTGAGAGAACTTGTTCTCCAGATAATTGAGCAGTCTTTCATCCATACGCTTAAAGGCAATACTTTCGATGGTATTGAGTAGCTCCTGAAAACGGTTGGAGTAAGTTCTTCCTACCAGCTCTTTCCACTCACGATAGGTGTTCATCCATTCCTCATGTTTATTCACTGGAATAGCGATCAGTTCGGTAGTATCTTCCGCAATCGCTTTAATCTGGCTGGGCTGATAAGTGCTACAGCAGGTTAGTGACATGGCGCAGGTTTCGCCACTTTTGAGGTAATACAAAAAGACCTCTTTACCTTCTTCATCTTCCTTAATCACCTTAACAGTACCGCTAATGATGAGGGGAACGGTCTTGATAAAATTCCCATAGTTAATGATGGTGTCTCCGGGAGCAAACGGAAGCCACTTTCCATAATGCTGTATCTCCCTTAGCAGCTCGGGATGGCTGATATGAAAGACTTGTTTGATGAGCTTCAGATCTATCTCCATACTAAAAAGCTGTTGTGTGACTTATGTCACTGATAATTATGCTGGGTAGTGCTAAATTTAATTAATCCATTAAGGAAAAGCATTTTAATGTAGCACAACTTAATAAGCAATCGCTATGAAACGCAATATGGGAATTCCTGACAGAGCCATAAAACTATCGTCTTATTGATCTTTGGACTAATAATGAGCGGAACACTTAGTGGTGCCTGGGCCATCATTTTGGGTGCTATTGGTGGTATTTTCGTAATCACCAGCATCATGGGGTTCTGCCCATTGTATATTCTTACGGGTACCAATACCTGCCCCGCAAAAAAATAATATCAACTTTAAAAACCGAAAAAAATGAGCCATTATCAAATTCTGATCGTAGGTGGAGGAAATGCCGGTATTTCGGTAGCTTCCCAACTGCTACTCAAAGAT
Source organism: Catalinimonas alkaloidigena (assembly GCF_029504655.1). Lineage (NCBI taxonomy): Bacteria > Pseudomonadati > Bacteroidota > Cytophagia > Cytophagales > Catalimonadaceae > Catalinimonas > Catalinimonas alkaloidigena. The sequence continues at coordinate 3,348,168 of NZ_JAQFIL010000001.1, read as the reverse complement.
CAAAATCTCAACATCGGAATTATTGAACCCTCCGAAAAACATTATTACCAACCCGCCTGGACACTGGTAGGAGGGGGAGACTATGATGTGAAGGATACCGAAAAAACTGAAGCGGAAGTAATGCCTGAAGAGGTTAGCTGGTTAAAAGAAGCGGCAGATACCTTTAAGCCCGAAAATAATAGTGTGACAACTGCTGAGGGTAACACTTACACCTATGATTACCTGGTCGTATGCCCCGGCATACAGTTAGACTGGCATAAAGTGGAGGGGTTGAAAGAATCCTTAGGAAAAAATGGTGTATGCAGCAACTATGGTTTTGACAAGGCACCCTATACCTGGGATTGTGTCAGAAACTTTAAGGTGGGTGGAACGGCATTATTTACACAACCCTCCACGCCGGTAAAATGTGGTGGTGCACCCCAGAAGATTATGTATATGGCCAGTGACCACTTCCAGCGAAGAGGAATACTGAGCAAATCCAAAGTAGAGTTCTTCTCTCCGGGAAGTGTCATTTTCGGGGTGAAAAAATACGCCAAAGTATTGCAGGAAGTAGTGGATAACTATGGAATACATTTGAACTTCAAGCATGACCTGATCAAAATAGACGGTCCGAATCACCAGGCAATTTTTAAAGTCACCGATAAGGATGGTAACGTATCTGAAGAAATAAGAACTTTTGACATGATCCATGTCACCCCTCCACAGAGTGCTCCTGATTTTATCAAGCAAAGTCCGCTGGCAAATGAAGCCGGCTGGCTAGACCTTGATAAATATACATTACAGCATACTAAATATCCCAACATCTTTGGTTTGGGCGATGCTTCAGGTACACCTAACGCCAAAACCGGGGCAGCAGTGCGCAAACAGGCTCCGGTACTGGTGGAAAACCTGCTGGCAGTTATGACAAACAAAAGCCCTCAGGCAAATTATAGCGGTTATGGTTCCTGTCCGTTAGTAACCGGAAAAGGCAGACTGGTATTGGCTGAATTTGACTACAATAACGAACCTATGGAGAGTTTCCCTTTTGATCAGGCCAAAGAAAGGTTTAGCATGTATCAGCTTAAAAGATATGTACTCCCCTGGTTGTATTGGAACAAAATACTAAAAGGCACAGCCTAAATAGATATGAACAACTCTCATAAAATACAGACCGAAAAGAATGGCAAAGCAGCTGTTCAAAATCTGAATGAAGAGCAAAATGAGAAGGTACTAAATGACATTCTGCAACAGCTTGACTCGATCCGCAGCAGTGTGGAACAACTTTCTACGGGTATGAAACAGGCGCCCGAGGTGATGGAGATAGCTACTGATGCTATTGATAATTTAGCTATCAAGGCGAGAACCAGAGGAATAGATATAGAACAGAGAGGAGAGATGGCTTTGCATCTAATGGAAAGGCTGAGTCAACCTAAAACCATGAACAAACTGAATGCTCTGCTAGATTTGACGGAGCAGCTCCCTGACTTTGTTGAGGATGCAGTAAATGTAGTTGATGAAACTATGGATGAAGCACATCGCAGTGGCATTGATGTGATGCAAAGAAGTAAGGAAATGCTGCACTTGCTCAAGCGCTTATCTTCTCCTAAGATGGTGGAGCAACTTAATGCTTTGCTGGACTTTGCCGAACAAGGCACCGATATGGTCGGCCTGGGAGCTGACGCAATTGATGATAGCATGAATAAGCTGCATGCACAAGGTTTTGATGTTTATACCGCATTAGAAAATGGACAAAAAATGCTGGTCGCTGCCAACACAGCTTTGCATGAGACACTGGAAGAATCGCCCAAAAAGATAGGAGGGGTATTCGCCTTGCTGCGGCAGTTGAATGACAAAGACTTTCAGAAAGTTTTGGCTTTCCTTACTACTTTCGGAAAGCATTTCGGAAAACAACTAGGTAAGTAAAAGAAAAGTCAAAATTTTTCATGGATATCCATATGTAACCCTGGCCTTGCTTGGGGGGGGCTGGAGCTACGTTTTCTTCTGGATGTACATCCTGTACTTATCTACAAAAGCCATAAAGTGCTTTTCCAAAGTTTTCCACTCATTGTTTTGGATGGCATCTTTAAGGAAAAGCTGACTGCCCAGCCCTAAACCGGAGGCTCCGGCATCCAGAAAGTCAGTGAAGTTCTGTAAGTCTACCCCACCCACAGGAATCAGTTTGATCTGATCGAGCGGGGCAAGTACATCTTTGATGTATTTTGGTCCCAGGAGACCGGCAGGAAATAGTTTGACCATCTGCGCACCGGCGCTCCAGGCTTTGTAGATTTCTGAAGGAGTAAAAGCTCCGGGAAAGATGGGTACATTCGCCTCATTACAGGCATGGATGATACGTTCATCCAGGATAGGAGTGACTACAAATGAGGCTCCTGCATTTAAAGCCTTCTGCAAATCGCTTTCATTGCAGACTGTTCCCGCGCCAATATTTAAGTTGGGAAAAGCTTCACTGATTTGCCGGATCATTTCATCAGCACCATCTGTATTCATGGTAATTTCCAGCGTAGTGAGGCCGCTCTGTTGATACAGTTTAACAACCTTATCTAGTTTAGAGGCTGGTAGTTTTCGTAATATCCCAACGATTGGTATTTCATTAAATCGCTTCCAGGAAAAAGGCTTACTCATGATGAATGGATTTGTTGTAATAGCTGATAATGTCCCAATATCGTAGCTTTCTCAGTACTGACCAAGCGCAGCTCCCTGTTTGGGAAAAGTTTAAGGATGGCATATTCGTATAAGTCCAGGAGCGGCATGTCCGCACATAGGATAAGGGTGTCTGACTGATGTCTTGCCAGGCTTCTTAATTCATTTCCGATGAGCAACCCACTGAGAAAAGCACTATTTCTGGCGGGAATTGTATGTTGTAAAATTTGTCTTGCTCTTATCGTAAAAAGTTCTTGAAGCAATGGGGATGCGGACTGATTTACACCCTGGTCAAATGCTTTCAGCACATCGGTATTTTGTAAATGTATCTTTCCATTTTCTACAGAATGTCGGAGAATGCTATGACTTTGCAGTAGAGAGAAAAGTTCTCCTGTCATATAGGTTTGAAAAGTGAGTATTTGCTCTTCTTTGATGATAACATGCTTGGAGTGTGTGCCGGGAAGTAGAATTATAGCATCTTTATTAAAGCAATGAGTCTCTTGAATAGCGCCCAGCACTTGTACTTCTTCACCTCTCATTACATCCTCTTCAGTGGCTAAACCGGAAATCAGATAAGTTATATTTTCTGTTCCTTTCAGCACTTCAAAAGGTATTCGTATGTCTTTTAGAGGCGAAGGTAATTTGCCATAAGGGAGGTTTTTGATGCCTATAGAGGATGAGGCCATACCGGATATGATACATAGTGGAATAGTGTTAAATCCAGCAGCTTTACAAAGTACCCGGCAATGTTTTGTGAAGCACTGTAAATACTCATGCTGAGTCAATGTTAGCTTACCAAAACCAAGTTTTGGATCATCAATCATTTGAATGACATCCAGCGAACTTGTCTCAATCAGTCTTATTCTGAAAGCAGAAGTTCCCCAATCACAGCTTATAAAGTGTTCAGGCATTTTTATTGCTAAGTTAGTTTTTTGATACTTCTCAAATTATACTTTTTTCAAGCAAATTGTCTATTTAGTATTTCAGGCCAGAAGATAAAATATTATTTTAACCCAATTGCTTAAATATACCCATATGAAATTACTTGTCATCAATACCGGAAGCTCCTCCATTAAGTACAAACTTTTTGAAATGGAAGAGAAAAAAGTAATGAGTGCCGGATTGGTAGAAAAGATAGGAGAGGAGCAAAGTCGCATTAAGCATCAACGCTTCCTTTCTGATGGCAAAGTAGAAGAAAAAACTGAAGATTTAGCTATTAAAGATCATCGTGTGGGTTTGGAAATGGTGGGGAACTTATTGCAGGATGAGCAGCTGGGAGTGATCAAAGATCCTAATGAAATCAAGGCGGTAGGACACAGGGTAGTACATGGAGGAAGCCGTTTTAGTGAGGCTGTGATTATCAATGCTGAAGTGAAAGATGCTATCCACAGTTTAGTTACCCTGGCACCCTTACATAATCCTCCGAATCTGGAAGGCATTGCCGTGGCTGAAGAAGTATTTCCTCAGGCAAAGCAGGTAGCAGTATTTGATACTGCTTTTCATCAGAGCATGCCCGATTATGCTTTTCTTTATGCTATACCTAAAAAATACTATCAGGAGCACAGAATCAGAGTTTATGGCATGCATGGTACTTCTCACCAATATGTTGCACATCAGGCGGCTATTCATCTGGGCGTACTTCCTCATAAATTAAATGCTGTAAGCATACATCTGGGAAACGGCTGTAGCATGACTGCAATCAAAAATGGAAAAAGTGTAGATACTTCCATGGGACTAAGTCCTTTGCCCGGACTTATTATGGGTACTCGTTCTGGTGACATTGACCCCGCCATTATTTTTTATATGGGCAACAAGCTCAATATGAGTTTTGAAGAAATTGACCGGGAACTTAATAAGCAAAGCGGACTTAAGGGAGTAGCTGGTGAAAACGATATGAGAACCATCATTGAAAGGGTAGAAGAAGGAGATCAGGAGGCTAGCCTGGCGCTGGAAATGTATGCCTATCGCATTAGAAAGTATATCGGAGCATATCTGGCGATTGCCGGACCACTGGATGCACTCATTTTTACCGCAGGAGTAGGTGAGAATAGTACAGTGGTCAGAGAAAAAGCCTGTCAAGGTTTAGAACATCTGGGTATCATTCTTAACAGGGCAAAGAATTTTCAACGACAAAAAGGTATACAGGAAATTCAGGATGAAGTGAGCACAGTCAAGATTCTGGTAGTTCCCACTGATGAGGAACTGTCTATTGCCGAGCAGACTTATCAATTGGTTACCAGTGAATAGTCAGAAGTCAGGAGACCGAAAACTGAAGTAGATTTTGATCTCCTTCGGTCTTCAGCCTTCATGCTCTTATCTTACGCTAATATTTGCCTGCTTATCCGGGGACTCACATAAAGCGATCAAACGTCTTTCCACTTCCCGCTCATCTGGTATAGTATCGGCTTTAGTGTGTGTATTTTGAAACCACTGTAGCATCACTTCCTGCTTTTTTTGACCTCCTCAATATATTCGGAATTGAATATTGGTTAGTAGTTGCATTGGGATCATTAACTAAATCTGATAACGACTATGTGTTGAAACTTGATTTCAGCTTGTTCAAATTTACTTTCTGATTCTTGGTGCTGACAGCCGACTAAAAAATAGTATAACAGATAAGCAATAAAAATGTAATACAGAGGGCACAGTCAAAAGACTTTTTGCATAAATAGCAGTATTTAATATTTCATTCTGAGTGAAATTTTATTATTATACTTAATAATATGCATCCTAAACTGTAAAGAGAACGCCCAATCTAAAATTACTAGCATGAACAGAAGAGAATTTGTCAAATTGATGCAGGCTGGAACAGGTGTGGCATTAATGCCTGATTTTTCCACGCTTATCAAAAAACCGCTATTCTTTGATATTTCATTGGCCGAATGGTCTCTAAGACAACCTATCCGGAATGGGGATATGAGTAATCTTGATTTTCCTCAGATCGCCAGGGAAAAATATGGAATTTCAGCAGTGGAATATGTTAGTGGTTTCTTTGAGGGTAGGGAAGAAGACCAGAACTATCTTAAAGAACTTAATCAAAGAGCTGATGATCAGGGAGTGAAGAATGTACTGATCATGGTAGATTTGTGGGACTTTAAAACCGCGAGTCCCGATGTGCAGGAAAGACAAACTGCCATTGACAAACACAAACCCTGGATAGATGCGGCTCAAACCTTGGGTTGCCATGCTATTCGTATCAATGCCAATGGATACGAAGGTCTGGAACCGGAAGAAGCCGCAGATACTTTTGCCGATACATTAACCAAATTATCTGACTACGGAAAACAGGCTGACATTAGCATCATAGTAGAAAACCACGGTGGGTTATCTTCCAATGGAAAATGGCTGGCCGGGGTCATGAAGCAAGTAAACACAGATAATGTAGGTACGCTACCTGATTTTGGTAATATTAAAGTGTCTGATGATGAGCAGTATGATCGCTATTTATTAATTGAAGAGCTGATGCCCTATGCCAAAGGGGTGAGTGCCAAAACTTTTGCCTTTGATAAAAAGGGAAGAGAAAGCAGTATGGATATCTCAAAGCTGATGAAAACGGTCAAAGATGCCGGGTTTAAAGGGTATGTGGGCATAGAGTTTGGGGGTGAATTAGAGAAGATCAGTGATAAAGACGGAGTAGCATCCACCAAAAAGTTATTAGAAAAAGTAGGAAGTTCGCTTTCCTAGCGGACTACTCCATGTCCTGTGCTGACATCATTTTCAGCAAGACACCATTGGACCAGCCAAAACCGTCTTGTACCGGATATTCTCCACCACCAGCTTCCAGGCTGATGTCAGTGACCACATATTTTTCTACCATTTTACCGGTATTCTGAAATACCCGGACATTATTGTCAATCCATCTCTCAGCCAACATCTTTGCCGGCTTATTCTGATCATAATTGAGCAAAGCCTGATAGGCCACCCATTGCAGAGGGGCCCAGCCATTGGGGGCATCCCATTGTTGTCCGGTATTTGCTAAAGTAGTTAATAAGCCTCCGGGGGCCATAAATTCTTTACGAAGTTTTCTACTTACCCTTACCGCCTCCTGCTTACTGGCAATCTCAAAAAACAGGGGAAATACTGCGGCAAGTGAAGGTTGGTTAACCGTAGTTTCAGCTACAAAATCATAATCCAGAAAAAATTTTTGCTTTTTATCCCAGCAATAGCGGCGAATGGCCGCTGCCCTTTGTTCAGCCTTTTGGTTAAAGTCCATCTGCTTTTCCAGTTGCCCGTCTTCGGCATAAGCGGCGACAAGTGTCCTTTCCAGATGATACATCAGGCTGTTTAAATCTATGGGAATGATTTCAGTGGTGTGTATGCTGGCCAGGCTTTCTCCATCGCGGAGCCAGCGGCTGCTGAAATCCCAGCCTGACTCACAGGCAGCACGAATGTTTCGGTACAGGTCCTCATTGTCACGCTCAATGCTGTGTGCCAGTTCATAGTCTTCTTTGTAAGATTCGGGGCGAGGGGCAGGATTATCATCCCAATAACGGTTCAGAATGGTGCCATCATCAAGGCGTACCACTCTGCGATAAGCAGGGGTATTTTCGTCAAGGCTTTTTGTACCATTCATCCAAAAAGCATATTCTTTTTCTAGCTGCGGCAAGTATCTCACCAAGACACTATCTCCTTCAATATCCGCCAGCAGGCGTACCATCAATGAATAGAATGGAGGCTGAGACCGGCTGGTGTAATAAGTTCGGTTGCCATTGGGAATAAATCCTAAAGTCTCAATCAGAAATGAAAAGTTATCTACCATATTACGGATCAGGTCATACTCTTTCGATACCTGTAAGCCCAGCATAGTGAAGTATGAGTCCCAGTAGTAAATTTCTCTGAAGCGTCCACCAGGAACTATATAAGACTCAGGTAGTAAGATCAACGAGCCTTTAACGCTCTCTGAGGGGCTACGCGTTAGGACTGGCCAGAGTGCGTTTATATGTTCTACAATAGTATTGGCAGTATCAGTTTGAAAGTCTACAGATGGGCTTTTGGGCAATTGAAAATGTTCAAGCACAAAATCTTCCAAATCAAAGTCAGCCTGCCCTTTACTTTGCTGATAATCCTCCATTATTGCCTGTGGCTCATGCAGAGGAATACAATCCGGAAAGGTTTTAGAATCAGGAAAAATAGCTGACAGTTGCACCGCTTCAAATAACTCACCATACTGCTCTGCCGGATTAACCTGGGCATGGAGGGGAGAGACAAAAAGAAAGTAAATGAAAAGCAGTCTGATCCAGCTCAAAAAAATAGTTCTCATGTTTAGGTAACGCTTTCTTTCCCTTCAAGTTAAAAAAATTATTAATTTCTTATAGTAGCCTTCTACTATCAAAATAGGACTATCCATCCTGAGAAAACTACTTTGAATTGAATAATACTATATTTATTATAAAAAATTGATCAACCTAGCAGGTTAATTCCAGATAGCCGGTTTTAAGTTTGGATATATTATCTCTTTTATCAATTACATAGAAATAAGTACCGGCAGGTAAATCTTTACCCTTTATATACAACCCGTTGTTGCTTCAGCTAAAAGATTTTTACCCTTCGTATAGTAGTTTAGATTGATTGGAACAGTCAAGAATTAGCGCATTGTCCAAGGTATTACCCTTAAGTAGATTCATTTACCAATCAAAAAAGGATGTGTCTTTACACCAACACATGAATGAAATATAATTTTTTTTAGCTTTTTGTCTCATTTTTATTTCACATGCGCTTCATGTAATATTTATAAAGCTGAGTTAATTATAAAAATAGTGTAAGTGATTGTAAATTAATCAATAACAAATTCATATTGCTATAAAATTATACAATACTGAGAAATAGGAAGGTAATATTCTTAATGTTAAATAAATATTTTTTTTGAATATATGACAAATTACGAGTACCAATGTTATTTTCTTACATATAACTAATCCAATATATAATTTAACTTTATAAATATTTTTTGTACATTTATTTAAAATTAGTACATAAGACATATTTAATATTGTTTTTGTATAATTTAAAATTGTTAAGCAGAAAGAAATTAAAGCAAAAGCCATGAAGGCAATGATCAAAAATCGTCAGGTAAATAAGTTTGTATTATTTGGATTGTTTTTATTAATAGTGTTTCATGCGAACGCTCAACAGAGTCCCATTTATTCTCACTTTATGTTCAACAGACTGGCAATAAATCCTGCGTATGCGGGAAGCCAGGACCAATTAAACATCACTGCACTTCATAGAAGACAATGGGAAAATTTTGATGGTGCTCCTACAAGCAGTGGGGTAAGCGCTCATACCTATCTAAAAGAAAAAAATATTGGCATCGGAATGCTTGCCAGCAACGATCAAATCGGTATACATACCGATAACAGGGTATACCTCGTTTATGCGTATAAGATCAAAACCAGCATGGGAACACTTTCAATGGGTTTGCAGGGAGGTTTTAGTCGTTTGAGCTCTGATTTCAATAAGCTTAACCTCAAAAGCGAAACAGATGCGCAAATGAGTGGTTTTAGAAGTGATTTCAATCCTAACTTTGGTTCAGGTGTTTACTTCAGTAATCAGAAATTTTTTGCCGGTTTTTCCATCCCATACATGTTGAATAACAAACTTTCAAGTGCGGAAGAAGCTTTATCACAGGCTAAGGAGTCTCGCTATTATCTGTTGAGCACGGGAGTAGTGTTTGACATCAACCACAAGGTTAAACTGGTTCCTTCAGCCTTATTAAGGGTTCAGGAAGGAAATGCTGTAGGTATGGATATTAATGCTAACCTTGTGTTGAGTGACATTCTGACAATTGGAGCTACTTACAGAACAGAATATGCTGCTTCAGTGCTAATGGGCCTAAAGATGAGTGAGAATTTAAGCATGGGATATTCATACGACATTAATACTTCAGTTATAGGAAAATATTCAGATGGCACACATGAGTTTATGTTAAACTACCGCATTCCGTACTCTAAACGTTGTCATACTTACTTTTAGTAAATGAATTTTGCTTAACAATAAGAAAAAAGTACCGGCTTCTGGCTGGTATTTTTTTTAAAGGGGGTATATTTTTTAACCTTAGCTTGATAGAGAAAAGTGCATAGCTTCTGGTATATTATCCTTATCCTGCCAAGCTATCAATATGCATAAAAGCAGTCAGGTTACATTCTTTTAATCCAATGCATTTATAGCTACTTTCAAGAAAACAACTCAAGTATGCTTACTTTCCAGTAAGTCTGGTGTGAAAGGTCTGTCATTTACTGTTATACATTTGATAGATATATCAAATGACAGGTGAAGGCATGAGCGGAGAGGAACACATTTGGGATTCTTGCAGCTTGTGTTTTAGTTAATAAATCAGCCGATTGAGGAAAATATTTTCGTGTTTTTATTCCTGAGCCGTAACACTTTTTGGTTAACCAAAAGGAATAAAGTTTAAGAATTCAGGAAGCTAAATTAAGTCATTGATACATTGGAGCTAATTTGAGTTAAAAGCCAACATAATATTTTGAGTGAAATGGCTTCTCTTCTAAACTAAGGGGCTAATTTTCTTATGAGAAAGCCTTCTTAGACTCAATCTTAAGATAATTCTTTTATTTAAAATAGAGTAAAAGCAACCAGGGCAAAAACTTATACACAAGTTCTTGTTCTATATAAAAATAAAGAGAAGTACCCTAGAGATACTTCTCTTCAGAAATGTTAATCAAGTAAATAATAAGTATTAGCGAAACAACTCCAGGTAACCTGTTGAAGGCTTATCTCCATTATTTTTTTCAATTACATAGAAATATGTTCCGTCCGGTAATTCTTTATTGCCAATGTAAAGACCTCTGTTACCAAGCCCTTCAAAAAAGATAGAACGGTTATCATAGCCCTTGACTTCATAGACCAATGCTCCGGCACGATTAAAAATCTTGACTGAACTATGAGGGTATTGTTCAATACAATCAATGCGAAATATATCATTATCCCCATCACCATTAGGTGAAATACCATTGAATACATTGATATCCGAAGTAAGGGTGGTGCTGCCGTATGAGGTACAGCCATTCTCCCAAACAATCTCATAGGTATATTCCCCTGCGGGAGCTTCATCAAGCTGATAATTGGTCTCAAATGTTTGAGAGGTATGTAAGTTCGTCCAGCTTACATTAAGTATGTTCATACTCTCCTGAGGGATGATTTTTAAGGTACCATCAGCTAGTTCACAAGTTGCAGGACTAGCTTCAATTTGATGTTGCGCTGTATACGATTCGTCTTTAATCATTACCGAAGTCCGTGGTATGTTGCAACCCGTAATTAAATCAAATGCCTCAACATAATATGTTCCAGCAGTCAGATCTACTACTGTTGATGATAAGTCAGCTTCATTGATCAAAACATTTTCATCAGCCAGCTGATTTCCTGCCTGGTCAAACCAGGTAAAGACAAGTGTTTCATTGTTCTCGTACAAATAGACCGTAGCGGAGCCGTCAGGAAAAGCACAGTTGGTCATATGAGAGCTGATGGAAACAGTTAGGGGTTCATATCGCATTGGCACCAGCTCAATTTCCGCCTCCGCAGTATTTACACAACCGGTAGGTTTATATTGAGCTTCTAAGGTGTAACTACCTTCAGAGAGGTTTGTAATCCGGGATTCCTCCCCAATCAAATTACCTGCTTCATCGTACCATTTGTACTCATATTCTGACACTGGGAAAGGGACATTTGCAGCCAATACTCCATTAGACAATGTAGGGTCACAAGCACTGTTATCAGCAAGTTTCTCAATAGATAAGACAGGAGTTACAGATGCATCTTCAACCTCTACCCTTACTGGTGAAGACGAACATGTTCCGGTAATCATATCTGTTGCCACCACTGTATAGGTACCAGCTGCCAACCCACCCCAACTGCTTCCGGTATGGGCTGGTAGGCCAGCAGTAGTTTCTCCATGATACCATTCAAATAAATAGTTACCCTGTTGAACTACATCAGCGCTTAGAAAACCATTTGCAAGTTCAGGGTCGCAAACGGTTGAGGACTCAGACTTCAACTTTACAGTAGGTGTCTCAAATTTATCTTCTACATAAAATGTACGTGTTGAGACACATTTTGTAAGGCTATTTTGTACTTCAACCGTATAAAAACCTGAAGCAATGCTATCCAGTTGAGAAAAAGTAGCTCCCCGAATCAGGTTTTCAGCAAGTGTGGAATTGCCTCTGTACCACTGATACTGATAATCCTCTGTACTCCCATCAGACTCGCTGGCAATCACTGCCAGTTTGCCTGTCGCCATAATTTCGGGTTGGCAACTGAGCTGAGGGTATAAGTTGTTGACATCCAGGTCAATGCTTGGTGCTTGAGCAATATTCAAAATCTCAACTTCGTAAATCTCAGAAGTAAGATAATAACTATCATGTCTGGCTTGTAAATAAAAATTGCCCTGAGCCATATTTTCAAATAACACTTCTCCGGTTTGAGTGACTTGCACAGAATCGGTGATGATGGATAGACTGCTGTTATCGTAGAGGTAGAAAGTATATTTTGCCGGATCATCCTGTACATTATTGAAGGAAATATCTGATAAGCTGATGCTACCATCAGGATAACAGACTGTCTGTGGGAGCCCCTCAGCAGCAAAAACAGGTTCAACGATCACTTTTTCTAAGTAAATCGAAGAAGTGGTGACAGCACCGGTCACATTATTTCTAACAAATATGACATAATTACCCGAATCCAGCCTATTCGCATAGGGTTGGTTACTGAAATTTACCGTAGTAGCTCCCGGAGCCCCATATTCATCAGCTTTATAGATTTCATAAGTGTAGGTGAAATGATTACTTGCTGAGTCTACCGGATTATCAGTTGATTCCTTAACAATGACTGAAATAGAACCTGTCCAGCTAGCAGGATCTGGATTATTACTGTATTGAGGACTATTCAGATTGATAGTCACCAAAGGTGGTACACAAAGGTTTTCTAATGAAAAACCTACCGGGTCTGACAAACAGTTATCCGTGTTTATATTTTGTGCTTGCACATAGTATGAGCCTTCATCCAAACCGGTAAAGCTAGCGTCAGTATTCGTCTCTAGCACATTCAGATCATCATCCAGTAAAGTATATTGATAATCATTGATACTCTGAGGAGTTGTCACTGTAGCACCATTATGGAAATAACGTTCACTAATAGTACCAACACTAACATCTCCGTTTGCCGGATCACAGTAAGTAGGATCAGTACCAGTACCTGTGAGAAAAATTTCTCTTTGGTCCTCAGCATCCAGCACTTCAAATATGACGGTACTGGAACAAGCGAAACTTGCACCTGCATTGTCAGTAACTTCTACTATGTACTTGCCTGCTTCTAGGTTAATGGCTCTGGCAGAATTTACAGGATCTATGTAAGTCGCTGACAACTGATTTAAAGGGTCGACCACAGTGCCACGGTACCAGACATAATCAAAATCTGAAGGAGTACTGCCTGCCGGACTGTTGGCACTTATCTCCAGGACACCAGTGGTTTGTCCGCCGGAACAGCTGAAGTCAGGAAAGTCTGCCAGTAGACTGATCTGAGGTTCGTAGGTATCTGTTTCAACGGAAATAGGAGGGGAGAGTACGCTACAATCAGTATTGTTGTTCACTGCCAGCACAAAGTATGTACCTTCAGGCAAGTCTACAAATGGATCTCCAATTTGTCCCGACCCAGGGTTCAACAAAGCATTGCCAGCGTAGTACTGTAAGCTGAAAGTATAGTCTGCGGTATTGGGAAGCGCAATACCATCTTCGCTCAATTCAGTAATACTTATCTGACCATTTGCACCGCTACAAAGCGTATTCGGGACGGATTGAAAATCACTGACGGCCAACACTTTGGGTACGTTATTCAGAAATACGGTTTTAGTGTAAGTACAGCCCTGGCCATCTCCTGAGGCATTATCAGTTATTTCTATGGTATAGTTTCCTGATGAAAGATTAGATATATTAGGAGAGTTTGCTACTACGCCACCTGAAGTACCAATACCTTCATACCAGGTATAACTAAAATCGCTCAAACTTTCAGAAGTACCATTTTGCTTTATATCAGTTACGGTCAGGCTTCCATTACCACTTGTACTACAACTATAATCTACTGAGTTTGATGTAGTAAGCTCAAAAGTAGGAGTATTGTCAGGTACGGTGAAACTCTCTACTGTGCTAAAGCAACCCCCGCCAAATACTTCTCTGAAAGCAATAGTATAGTTTCCAGCAGGCAAATCCTGATATGTATGATCATCAGTAGGGAGTGCTAATGGAGTCCATACCTGAATATGATTACCAGGATCAATGCTATTCCCCTCATACAGGAATACCTGAAATAGATTAAGCAATATGCTGGGGGACGTAACTTCTATATAAATGGAACCGTCTCCAGATGAACATTGTGAGGTACCTACAATACTTTGATTGGTTACCTGAGGGGGATCAGCATTGGGTAAGAAAAATTCAGAAGTTTCAACACAGTTGCTGAAATTGTCATACACCTCAATGGTATAATAGCCGGAAAGCAAATCAATGCGTTCTGAAATAAAGTTGGTTTCGGTTGCTAATGTTCCGGGATTAGGAGTGCCTGGTCGCGGATCTCCTGCAGCCCTATAATACCATTGGAAGGTGTATCCAGCACCACCAGGAGCACTGTTACTTGCTGATGATACACTTATTCCCATTGCACCATCATTAGAAGAACAGGCTGAGGAAGGAATATAATAATCGAGGTTTATCGCAATACCCGGAGCTTTTTGGATTTCAATGGTCATCGGTGGTGACTGGCAATGATTATAGTCATCTGTGATCATAGCCGTATAAGAGCCTGCAATTAACCCACTGAAAATCCCATGATCATTGGTTTGAACCGGTGAGCCAGAAACAGAGGTGCCATTATATATCTCAAAAGTATACGTTCTATCTTGCGTAAAGCCAGGAGGTAATTGTGCCAAGCCAGCGGGAAGATAAAAGGCAACTTCTCCATCTGCAGAAACTGGTTTACAATCTGTAGTGGCTGAGGTATAAAGGGTATCAATAGTAGGTGCCACGCCTGCTTGATTCCCGATACTAGCGTAAGCCACCTGAAAACATTGGGTGGTGTTGTCAGTAATTCTTAAAGCATATTGCCCGGCCGGCAAGAGGGCAACCGTATCGTTAAGGCTGGCAAGTTGAGTTCCACTCAGGTTATTATTAAACCACTCAAAAGTATAATCAGACGCATTTCCAACAAAGTCCTTAGCGATTAGTACCCCATTGGGTTGAGAGGCATCACAGCTTGAATTGGGTACAGCTTGTAGGTTGACAATTGGTTCTGACCCTTTATCCTCTATGGTAACATTGACTTCATTGAGTGACGTACACCCGTATGGATTTGTAACCATGATGCCGTATTTACCAGGGGGAATATTAGTAAGCGTTTCACTGGTCTCAGCCAAAATAGTATTGTCACTGATTCGTCTCCATTGGAAAATGTAACCATCAGTGGCGGTCATTCCTCCGTCTGCGCTTACAACTATTTCACTGCCCCAGGGGGATGTACAATTAACAGCATGTGTTATGCTTGGAGTATCTAGTGTAGGCCTTGTCTTTTGTGCAGGTAGTGTTACATAAGCAATGGTTTGGCATCCGGTCGTTGTGTTACGTGTCACAAGCGTGTATTTACCTTCTACCAGTCCACTTACTAAACTTCCACTTGCTGTAGGTGTTGCCGGTATGCTGGAAGCGCCATAATTACCAAGATACCATTCAAATGTGTATCCTGAAGTAACGTTAGTGCTTCCCCCTTTTGTGCTTTCGTCCACAGAGGCACGGAGAGAACCATTGGCTAAGCTAGGGTCACACGCTTCCTGAGGATTTACGATTTCAGTTATTACCACAGGCTTCCAGGTCTGATCCTTTATGATCACAGAGAGGGGAGTTGAGGTACAGCGAGTGATTTTATCTATAGCAAAAGCAGTATATGTACCACTAGTTATTCCGGTGATTATATTATTGTTCACAATTACACTGCTGGATGTTGTGTCTAGGCTTGAAACGTTTCCTTCAAACCAGTAGAAATCATAATCACTGGTATTACCATCAACATTTACGCTAGCCTGCCCATCATAATGAGAAGGATCACAAACGGTTTGATCGTTCTTTGAAACCAGAGAAATTTGCGGGTCAGTTAAAGACTCTTCTATTTCAATATCCATCGTAGCAGAACAACCAGTGGCAGCATGTTCCACCAGTAGTCTGTATATTCCGGCAGATAACTGATCAACACTTGCACCACCAGTATAGCCTACGCGAGCGGGAATAGCGGTGTTTTGACCTTTATACCAGAAAAAATTATAGCCAGCATTGACCTTATTAGTTCCTTGTAATACATAGGCAGTAAGTTCTCCTGATGGTTTGTTAGGGTCACATGAGCGTTGAAGTGATACTACTTCAGCATCAATCACTGGAGGTGAGGATAAATCGCTTACGTCTACAGTAGATGCGTTTCCTGTGCAGTTAGCCAGGGTGTGCGTCGCTACGACCGTATATTTTCCTCCCGTTAAGCCTTTTTGAGTAGCTCCTATAAAATCAGGACTTCCTGAAGTACTACTACCCTTGAACCATCTAAATACATAGCCTAGCGTATCACCAGTAATATGAGCTGTGATTGCGCCATTACTGTTGAAAGAACCCGGACAGTTGTCATTGTCCTTGAGAAGGACTGCTGTGGCATTAAAAGGGTAGGGGTTAACATCAATATTTACAATAGTAGGGGTGCCATCACATTCTCTTATCACTCCGTTAAGAGAATCCATAGGATAGAAGGTTTCATTGGATAAAGAGCTGCCACTAAGGTCGTAGGGGCCTATATCATTTAAAGAAGCATACAAAGTAAAATCACCTGCTTTACCGTTAACCCAGATTGTAGTATCCAGAAGCTGGTCTACCTTTAATCCACCGGGAACATTGATATAAGTAGTTTCTAAGAAAGGGTTTGGTTCAGTATTACTATATCCTTGTTCGGGATCATCCGCGTAAAATGACACCGGAATGTCTTTAAAGACTACCTGATCACCAGTATTGATGAAACGCAGTCTGACCTGGAATCTTTCGTCCGGGCAGGTAGGAGGGTTAACCTGAATTGGATTGTCAGCAAATTCAAGATTTGCCGCAGGAAATGTAAGGTTCCCACAATAGTTAATGACCGGCGACTGATTATAGAATTTGTTAAGGGAAAACTTAGGGACATTACCACCAAGTAAATTACATTTTTGGGCAAATCCTTGGTGATGAGGTTGCTGAAAACGTGGAATTGACAGGTTATCATTAATATTGACATTAAAGTACACAAACTGATTCCAAAGTCTCCTGGAAGGAACCCAATAGCTATTATTCGCCGCTTTGTATGCTCTCACAAAGCCATATTTCTGATTGCTTCCTGAGGTATTTGCGTTTTTAAATTTTTCATTTCTATCTCTACCACAAACTACTACTATTTCGGTTTCACCATCACCATCAACATCGGCAACAATGGGATATTCAGCATGCGTGTTAGAGCTACAAAAATCAGCACTTACAAACTGGTTCAGTGGTTTGCCGGTTGTTCCATCTACGATATACAAATTGATTTCATCACGGTAAACAATTTCAGAAGCACCATTGCCATCAAAGTCAAATACTGCAGTACTGGTAAAACCGGAGGAGCCCTCCCAGTAATCATCGTAATTAGCCCATTCCAGGTTCCAGTTTTCGTCTAGGGCATAGAGGGTGGAGCCGGACATAAAGCTACACTCCAGTTCAGGATCGCTATCAATGTTGGCTATATTCAGTGCGCCTACACCTAGTGCCCAAACATATTTTCCATTATATACCTGGTATCTATTGACAAACCCACCGGGAATGGTGGCAAAAGGTCGGGAAGGAATATAGGTTTTGACCACATCATTGTGCAAATCCCAAAAGAATATCGTAGTTGGCCCACTTAATGAGCCAGTAGTCCCACTAGAAATCACGTCCAGGTAACCATCCTGATTATAATCCACGACTGAGGTGGAACTCCACATATGTTCACCACTGAATCTTTTAGGGCGATAACCATTGGGATGATAATCTGATGTTTTGGAGACCGCATCATCCATGTTCTTCACCTCATACATGCTATTGCTGGCGATATCTACTGCATAAATCACATGACCTAAGACCAGCTCTAATCCCTGACAGGCTCCGCAGGCACCATCCGGGAGAATATCAACAGCCACCGGTACGCCTGCCAGCTCGTTATTCCAGTCATTGCCTCCGCTGTATTTGCTTGTACCATGACTACCCTCTATGATCATATCGCCTGTTCTGGCATTACGTATTTCATTTACATAGTAAAGTTCTGATACTCCATCATAGTTAAAGTCAGCAAGAAGTGGAGGTCTGGGCTTTTTTTCATCAGCATCTTTGGGAGCCCAGAATTCGTTCAAGTCATGCGTATATGCCCTTATTTTTCCTTTCCTGTCAATATGAAAAATCTCAGCATACCCATCGTTATCAACATCACCTACTGCCGGGTATGATGCATACTGCTCATTACTGGTTATTCTTTTTTGTTGCTCAATAGATCCGGTTTTCCCGTCAAGTACGTACATGTAGCCCGTTTCGTCATTATAGGAGACAACTTCAGGGGTGCCATCATTGTCAACATCTGCTAATGCGAACATCCCTCTGGTGGCACTTGTCTGCATAGGGGAGTCCCATTCTTTTTCTATGTCAAAAACATTTTCCAGAGGTTTGACCTCACAGTCTGCTATATGTGTAATGTAAGAATTTGGGTTAGTAGGTGAATCCAGACAGTCGCCATCATAATAATCAAAAAAACCATCCCCATCGTCATCTATACCATTCGCACAATCTGTTTCGTATGGACAGACCCCTGAATAGATACAATCAGAGTCCAGACAGTCAGGCAGGCCATCCCCATCATTATCAACGCCATCAGTACAATCTGTTTCATAGCTTTGGCAAAAAGGTGATGTACTGCAATTGGAGTCAAAGCAGTCAATATACCCATCCCCATCGTCGTCAATGCCATTATTACAATTCTCAAATTGTGCATATAAAGAAGTCGAAAAAGTAAAAAGAAAGGCAAGTAGAGCAAGCCACTTAATCTTATTGATCATGGTTTTTACTTATGGTTATCATTGAATCTCATAAACAAAAAAAGTGCAGATATTTTGAATTTCAATCGCTGAAAAAGTCTAGAGCATTACCATGTACAAAAACCAAAGAACATAAAGTTTTTGTTTATGAATTGTACAAATGGGGTTTAGCGAAGTATTGTTACACTACCGCTACCTTTGTTATTTTTTCCATCACACCTCACCACGTAATAGTATACGCCCTCAGGGAGGGGGCTGCCCTGTGAGTTTTGGCCTTCCCAGTCGTTCTGGTAAGGTAAACCTGATCTGTAAACCTCTCTACCCTGAATATCAAATACTATGAAATAACACTCAGGATATTGATCAAAATTGTTTACTACCCAACGGTCTTCTATACCGTCGCCGTTTGGTGAAAATATGTCCAGTGCATCCAGGGTTATTTGATCTATCTCTACATATATCGTTACCTCACTGAGTGTGCTGCAGCCATCTTCAGAGGTTCCCTGCAATGTATAGGTGGTAGTATGCGTTGGTTTTACAAAAGGGTTGGCTATTGTGCTATCTCTTAGCCCATCGGCAGCAAACCAGAAATACGCTTCAGCACCACTAGCTGAAATTTGTATGGAATCGCCTCTTGTAATATGATCGCTGCCTAGTATTTCAATGCTTACTTCAGGCGATGAACCTTGATGTATGAGGATTGATTTGGTCGTACTACACCCACTTTCATTGATTAGGGTCACGCTATATGTACCTTCCTCGGTGATGAGTCTTGTGGTTTGCGTACTGCCATCTTCCCACACGAGAGAACCGGTTTCTCCTGTAATATTTAAGCTGACCGTATCATTTTCGCATATTATTTCAGAAGAAGTATTTATTTGAAAAGAGGGAGAGGGTAGCACAGTAATGCTTTTTGTCAGTTGGTTAGAACAAATACCATCTCCTAAAATCACTGTATGTGTAATTAAATAAGTACCTGCTGAGTTGTAAACGTATTGAGTAGTTGTTCCCGTTGTAAGAGTTCCGTTTCCAAATTCCCACTGATAGGTATATTCAGAACTATTATGACTAGAATTATTGCTGTTAAGCGTAAGGGTATCACCTACACAAATAGAAGTGGCATCAATGTCAAATGTTGCATCAAGTATATTTTTCTCAATCACAAATATGTCTGTAATGGCAGTGCAGCCGTTTGAGTTTTTTGCACTCGCATAAAAATTTCCACTTTCAGATATTTTGATTGAACCTGTCGTAGCTCCACTTACTGGCTCATCATTTTTGAACCATTGAATATTGGTTAGACCTGCATCATCAAGTAGCAATGTTACTGAATCCTGGGGACATAAATTTAACGAACCATTTACAGAAACACTCAATGTTTGCTGTTCTATGATATTGATTATTACTGACTTCCGGCTACTATTACAGAGGCCCTTTCTTACTTCCAAGAGATATTCACCGGCATGCTGTATTCCTGCATTAGGGATTACGGGATTCACTTCAGTAGACTTAAAACCATTAGGTCCACTCCAGCGATAAGTAAGGTCAGGTTCAAATGCGACAGACATTACTATATCATCACCTTCACAGACCTGTGCAGGTGCTGTGATGTCAGGTACCTCTGGTTTTTCACCACTATCTTCAGTAATCACAATGTCATCAGAACTTGTGATACAGGTACTATAAATATCTGTGACTTCCAATGTATAAGTTCCCGCCTGACTGACAACTAATGATGTATTGGTTTCTCCAGTAATGGGTGACCCATCTTTCTTCCATTGATAGCTCAGGTTAGTATTTTGATAGGTGTGTAAAGTTAAAGGACTCGCTTCACATATTGCCGGAGGATTTTCAGGAAATATGATTACTTCCTGACAACTGGTGTTTTGGATATAGTCAATGGTATGATTTCCAAAAGCATCTTTTTCTGTGACAAGTATATCAGGTTTGGCATCATTATTCACATCTGCAACATTGATATTTCTGTAGGCGGCAGGGTAGCCTGCATGGATCAATTCAAAATTCGGGTCACCGGGGAGAGAATTATTTTTTAAGATGAGCACTTTGTCAGTAGAGGCTTGCGTAGAAACAATGATATCAGTTTGCTGATTACCGCTTATGTCGGCAAGTGTGATACCCCAGGGTTGAAACGCGGCATTCATGCGTATTGGTGTAGCGAAAGTGATCTCCGACGAAGTGCTTTGATTCAATAGTAAAATAATAGCACCATCATCAAAATCAGTGAGTACAATATCTTGTTTACCGTCCTTGTCTATATCTCCTGATGCTAAGTTGACCAATTGCCCACTAATATTTATGGTTAGCGGAGGTGCGAATGTAAATATGCCTGGCGTACTCTTGTTTTTTATGACGTAGAAATTGCTTCCCAGATTATTAGAAGCAATTATATCCGCTTTATTGTCACCATCAATATCATTGATAACCAAACCGAGTGTGTTTGTAGGCACGTTGATAAAATGTCTTTTGTCAGTTGGAAATTTGATGATCCCACCGCTGCTTTCATTTTTAAAAACGATTAATACCTTGGCTGTTTGATTGCTTACTACTATTTCAGGCTTATGGTCCCCATCCAGATCATGTATCTCAATTCTTCTAGTGCCATTGGTAAGTCCTTCAAAGTTAGTGCTTAGCACAATTGGGGAAGAAAATCTGATAGAGGAAGGCGAACTTAAATTCTGGAATACATAAATATTTTCTGCTACAGTACCACCCTGACTCACAATCAACTCCGCCATACCATCGCCATCAAGATCACTGCATTTTACATTTCTTGCGGGTGCATTGATATTAAAATTTGAGCCAGTAACATTAACAAAGCTGACATTATCGGGAGTAGCTGTTGTATTGGTAAATACATCTACTGAAGTAATTTTAGCAGACTCATCATTATTTACAGTCGCAATATCAATGTCTCCATCCAGATCAAAGTCACAACTACAGAGATCATAAAGGCCGGCTTCTTCGTTGATAATTTTGTTATTCAGGCTAAGGTTGGAATTGTCAAAGCTTGAGGATTGATAAGTAGGCGAAAACGGTACAGGAAATGATAAGCTAAGCTGGTTTAACAAGTCGGTAACCACTACACTCCCAAATGTAGCAGTATTGGGCACAACTACTTTTATTAGCTGATCACTGACACTTGAAATCTGAGCTTTACCAGCTCCAAGGTGAACCTTCAGTTGATTAGCGTCATTACCAAATCCACTACCAACGATGAAGAGCGTATCATAATAGTTGGCAGCATGAGGATAAAAGTTGGTCAGTTGAACCTGCGCATTGCAATATGTTGCAGTAATAAAGAAGAGTAAAAATAATCTGTAAAATCGCGCCATTTTGTGATTTGTAGCTACTTATAATCAATGGCAAACTTTGAACCTTATTAGGGGATTTTAAAATGTTTTCATAGGCTATATCTTACACTGTTGTGATTGAAATCAATTAAGACATAGCTGAAATACGCTATTTTGTAGTTTCGTTTTATGAATCTTTTCTCAGCGGAACTAAATGTTTTCCTAATTGGCGTTTTTGATTATGACTAAGCAATTAAAAACAATCGGTTATGTACTGATTCTTATCTTATTTATGAGCAATGAGGCCAGTTCTCAAATACTTTTTGGCCCAAAGCTCGGATATCAGACGAACTGGGCTCGTTATGCAAAACTCTTTGAAGGAGCAGATTATACCAGCGGCATGGCCTACTCTCCACAATTTGGTGCTCTGTATAGCTTTAAGTTGAGTGATCAGCTTTCTTTTTATAGTGAGTTATACTATGCGCAAAGAGGGAAAAAAGAGAAAACCAATGAATTAATTACATTAAAAAGGATACACGATGCCAGCTATCATTTTCTGGAAATGCCGCTGATGCTAAGATTGACCTTTCCCCTTAGAAAAGAGCCTAAGTCTCCCAGAATATATGTGAATGCAGGTCCACACATCGCGTATTGGTTAGGAGGTAAAGGTAATTTGACGAGTCTTGAAACTTATGGCTCAACTGATTTGGTAAAAACTGAATACCAAATACAGTTCTTAGCGCCAAATAGCCAGGAAAATATATTGTATGCAGAAGATGCTAATCGATTACAGTTCGGCTTAAGTGCAGGTACAGGTATTGAAGTTCCTGTAAACAGGAGAGGAGATATCTTTCAGTTTGACCTCCGTTATACCTGGGGAAGCACTTTTATGGGTAGCAATCTAGACTTGCCTATCGGAACCACTGATGTTGATGAAAACTATAGCTTCGGGCATTCACAATTAAGTGTTTCTGTTGCGTATGCCATGTACCTTGATATCTGGGGAATGCGACGTGGAAAGAGTATCAAAAGAAGGTGATCATTGCGTAATTTCTTTTAATCTTTTTCTCTGATCTCAAGCAACCAGGCGTCTTTTAAAGATGCCTTTTTTATGAAACTATCCCTGGCGGTTTTAGCTTTTTCCAAAAATTCAGTACGATACACAAAAACAAGGTAGAGCTTGCTTTCTGAATTGTAGGCATTGGCAGCAAACAGGTTCTGCCTGCTCAATTGAACAGTTCGGTTGTCAGCACTTTCCTTTGAATGATAAGCTCCGGCAATCACGTAAAAGCCAATCGGCAACTCATTGCCAGCTTTACCCCTGTGGTAAACCGTGTGGGCCGTAGTATTCTCTAATAAATAAAACTCATCTTCGTTTGTTGTTACATCCTCTTCATTCGTGGGTATAGCCTCTGCCAGGGTATTATCCTCTTCTGTTGGGGCTGCTTGCTCGGATTCTTTCTCAATCTGAGGTTCTTCTTTTTTCTTTTTCTCTTTTTTAATGGGGAGAGCCTTACCAAAGCGATAGCTCACTTGGAGTTCATGTGAACCTTGACCTATGCTATTTACGAGGTTTGAAGCAAGTTCATAGGCATACCCAAAGCTAAATTTTTCATTTTCAAAGCCGGTAAGTATGCTTATCCCGTAGTCCTCACGAAATGAACCACCGATATAAATCAGGTCTTGTAAACGTAGCAGGCTCCCTGCTTCAAAATAGGATCTACTAATTGGGCTTGCCGTATACAGCATAAAGGGTTGCACAATTAATTTTGAGGCAGGAAACTTAAATTTGTAATCTAAATTTACAATGTAATTTTCATAAAATTTTACATCCTTGTTTTCTGCTAATGTAGATCCGTAAATATCAGATTTTAGCATTTCAGTAAATGAAACACCTAAATTTAACTGTTGGTAACGATAACTTAGCCCGAACTTTAAATCGGGAAGTATGGGCGTATCAGAATAGGCCACTACTGCCGGATCTGAGAGATTGAAAGTGCTGTTTTTTTCAATTCCGCTCTTTTGTATACCGCCGGCCAATCCAAATGTGAGGCCGGTATTGATCCCAAAAGGAACGTGATAAGAGAATAGTGCATTGACATTATTAGTGTTAATTGCGCCACGAGTGAATCGTTGAGCACGTATTCCTATGCTAATGGGCTTTATTACTGGTAAGCTTAACTGGAAATTAGAGATTGAAGGAGCATTGTTGATTCCTACCCACTGCTGTTTATGATTGAGTACTATTTCTGCTTTGCCTTTCTGCCCTATATATGCAGGGTTAAATAACGAAGGGCTAAGTGGATAATGGCTTAAGGGTGGGGTTTGGGCAAAGACGCAATGAGTCAAAAAGACTAAAAAGATTATGATAGCTATTCTCATGGTTTGAGCACTTGGTCAATACTAAATTGGTGATTTTTTTAGTATCTACTGATATTCCAGTTTGCTTGGCTCTACACTCATGATCAACAGTATGTAAGCATCAGCCCTAAACTAATATTTCAAACCATTTTTTTATTTGATTATACTATTTTCATTTTTTGTAGGTTAATTATTCACTTTAAAAAATACCACTTAAAGCATAAGTTATGGCATATCTTTCCAGAAGAAGCTTTTTATCCAGTATGCTATCCGTGGTACCTCTTCATTTTGCGGCCACAAAAAAGCCTTTCAGGCAGGAAAATATTATGGACAAAGTAGGACTCCATTTGGGTTGCATAGTAGATGAACTAATAAAACGACCTCAGGAAACCTTGGCGTTTATCCACACAGCAGGTATTAGGCATTTGGAACTTTCCGACCCTGCATTACTCAAACAACTGCACCCCATATTGATAGGCATGGGCTTTCAGCTACATGCAACTCACTTTCCAAGCCCTTATTTAACCGGCAATTGGCAGCCATTCACAGCTTTTGGTAGTGCTAAACCCTCAAACATTAAAGATTTTAAAGAATTAGTTAATGAAGCCGTTAAATATGAAATTCCCTACCTGGTGTTTCCCAATATCTTTCCTCAGGACAGAGGTGATCTGGAATGGTATAAAAATTTTGCAAGTCAACTGAATGAAGGGGGGGAAATATGTAAAAACATGGGCGTTCAACTCTGTTATCATAACCATTCATTTGAATTTCAGCCTACTGAAAATACATCCCCTATTGAAGTAATGCTGAATGTACTCAATCCGGAGCTGGTGCAGCTAGAACTTGATATTTTTTGGTGTGGTATAGCAGATATTAATATTGAAGATTTTATCTCCAAGTATGATAATTACATTTCATTACTTCATCTAGGAGATATAAGCGATGATACTGCCCAAATTTATCGCGCAGTTAGCTTGCCCCAAAAAACTTTTAAAGCGATAGGAGAGGGTAAGATCAATTTTGATTCAATCCTAAAAGTTGAAGCCTTGAGCGATGTTCCGTATTACTTTTTGAATTTACAGCAGTCAGATGATATTTTTAAGGATATCAGCAACAGTATTGATTATCTGGAAAGATTGTAATGCTTATTTTTTTTCCGTAGATAATATCTGCTTTGCCTTTTCAATATTTTCCTGCTGTAGTTTTGTAACCTTCGGGTAATGTAAATCCAGTTCTTCCAGTTTGTCCACCAGTATTTGGCTTACAGCGGTGCGCATAAACCATTTATGGTCGGCTGGAATGATATACCAGGGTGCATAATTGGTTGAAGTATGATTGATCATGGTCTCGTATGCATTTTGAAACTTATCCCAATTGTCTCTTGACTCTATATCGCTCATATCAAATTTCCAATGCTTATCAGCTTTAAGGATTCTATCCATGAATCTTTTCTTTTGTTCCTTTCTGGATACATGGAGAAAGAATTTAAGAATAACTGTACCATTCTGATGAAGATGCCTTTCCATTTCATTGATAGAGCGGTAGCGTTCTTCCCAAAAATTTTGATTGATATCTTTCAGGCTCCTGATTCCGGGAATTCTCTGTTTGAGGATAAACTGGGGCATCACCTTAGTGACTAAAACTTCTTCATAATAAGAGCGATTAAAGATTCCTATTTTTCCTCTTTCCGGGAGTCTTCTGTAGGTACGCCATAAAAAATCGTGCTTAAGCTCATTGGTTGAAGGTGCCTGGAAACTAACTACTTCACAGCCCTGTGGATTTACGCCTGACATCACATGCTTAATCGTACCATCTTTGCCTGCTGCGTCCATTGCCTGAAAAATAAGCAGGACTGCGTGCTTGTCAAATGCATAAAGCATATCCTGAAGTTGGGTTAGCCTTTCCAGGTTTTGCTTTCTAACAGGCCCTGAATCTGACTTATCTGTAAAAGTTCCTACATATTGAGTTGAATAATCACTTAGCTTAATCTGATTATGGGGATGAGCGATCAAATTGTTAATATCAAACATGGAGTAAGGTTTATTTTTAGCTGCGAAACAAAACTCTGAGTAGTGCAGATTGTTAATGTATAAATTTATAGGATGCAGAAAAAAATTAAATATTATCAGAATACATATCTGGATCATATGAGGATGAAAACTGATCCTCCTGCTGATAAAGCCGTAGCAGCCATCTTCAAATCAGAACAATCATCCCTTTTTCGGGAGTTGGTAAATAATCTTAACCAAAATAATTACGATATCCCTGAAAACCTGCCCTCCGAAGTAAAATTGTTTTTAAAGCAAAGTAGAAAATTACCAATATGGGCTGATTATCAACGCATTGAGCAGGCTCAAACTTTCTTTAAAAAACACGCATCTACATTGAGCCTGATGTTAGCGTTCATGTCTCTTCCTTATGATTATGCTGCTGCAAATGGTGCCCAGGTACTATTGATGTCTGAAAGGATGCAGCATGATACCGCAAAACGCTTGCTTGAAACAGGTAAATTTGTTTTTGATGTAGCAAGTAGGGGCAGCTTTGAAACTGATGGAAGTGCAATCTCCAGCGTGCAGAAAGTGAGGCTCATTCACGCATCTATCAGATATCATATTAGTAGGAGTGCCAGGTGGAATAAACAGTGGGGGGAACCAATAAATCAGGAAGACATGGCAGGTACAAATCTGTCATTTTCACTAATTCCTATCCGTGGAATGAGAAAACTAGGCTACAATATTACAAAAGCTGAAAGTGAAGCTTATATTCATTTGTGGAATGTAGCAAGTTACATCATGGGCGTAGACGAGATTCTTTTGGCTGATACCTCAAAGGAAGCTTTTATTTTAGATAAGATGATCTCTAATCGCCAATTTGCGACTTCTGAGGCGGGGATTAGTTTGACTAAAGCATTATTGGCTTACATAGATACTAATACTGATAGCACACTCCAATGGCTAGCACCAAAATATATGCGCTTTCTGCTGGGTGATAAAATTGCGGACATTTTGCATGTTCCTAAGCCGTATCTACCGGATAGTTACATGCTTCGTCCACTAAAACATTGGAATCAGATAAAAAGTCTCTTTGGCGGCTATTCAGACACCTACCTTCAAGCCAAAGGACAGATGAATAATCAGATCAAAATGAATGAATTGAAAAAAGTAAGTATTAATATACCTGAAGCGTTATCAAAATAATCTACTGAACCTTTCTGGAGATTAAGAGTAAATACATACTTTTCACTAGTGTGCGTTTTATCAACAAAATGTTCACTATTAAGACTATTTACACCATATATTGGAGAAAAATAAAGCAAAACTCCATTAAAAGTTTTTTATTGTTCTTCGAAATAGTCTACTAACCAAATCAATTACTCTATGAAAAGTATCAAGATTACATTGGGCTTATCGCTTTCACTCGTGTCGTTAGTGTTTTTCTCATCATGTGAATCCAGTAAAGTTGCTTTTGGAAATTCTTATTATTTTAAGCAAACCCCTAAGAAAGTAAATCAAACAAATGAAGCATTAACTTCTCAAGAAATTACTTCTACAAATGATGATAAACCTATAGAAATTGAAAATCCCCTTGAAAAGGAAGCAAAAGTATATGCATCTGCAGAAGCCATCGTAGCGAAACAATCGATTAAGGAAAAAATTGAAAGTGTAGAGAATAGGATTGAAAAAGTAAAAGCGCTAAATGAACTTGAGACAAAGATTGAAGAAAGTCAGTCAGCTTTAAGTAAAGAAGAAAAAAGGGAACTTAGAAAAGAACAGAGGCAAGAAAAAAGAGAGTTGAAAAAAGAAATAAAAGCGTTGGCCAAAGAATATAAAAAGGCACCTGAAGAAGTAAAACAGCAAATGGCTGTCTCTGGAAATACCAGAACCGGAATTATCATTGGAGCTGTAGGTTTAATACTACTTATCATAGGAGGGGCAGTCCTTTATCCTATAGGTGCAATTTTACTCGTTGTAGGCCTGGTCCTTATTTTAATAGATGTCCTTTAAATAATCATATTGTTCCAAAACAAAAAAAGCCTGGGGTTCCAGGCTTTTTTCATTATTGGAGAATTTTTTGGTCTTTTCTTGAGTTATGTGAACGTCTAATTATTTTCAAAGCATAAGTATTTGATTATCTGTGTATTAAGAATTTATCAGTCTATTAAGAGTGCTTTATATTCATAAAATGAATATCATATTGTACACTTCTAATAAATAAATCCTTAATTTTACTTGTAATAATGCCTATGTAATGTTTATTTTAGAATGTAATTTTTTTGAACGTCTGAACTATGAAAAATAACAAAACCAGCGATCTCATTGAGGCTTTAAAAGAATATAATAAGACCTTGGCTGAGCAAATTAAGCGGATGAAATCGTTTATTGAGGATATTGATAAACAGCTGATTCAACATAGAAAAGTTGAAAAAACAGTCAATGCCAAGCAAGTAAATCAATGTTTCTCCAGAAAATATCTTATAGATAGGACGAACAAATATTCTAATTAATCATAGTAATACCTAGAAGAATACTAATGATTAGTACTCTTCTAAGGTTCTGTTTTGATTAAATACTTTCTGTTTTAGCCGACCGGTCAACTTTTTTGATAAGTCCCTGCAACACTTTACCGGGGCCACATTCTACGAAATGGTCATTTCCCTCACTAATCATGTTAGCCACTGACTGTGCCCATCTGACTGGTGCGGTAAGTTGTGCGATCAAATTTTTCTTTATGGACTCAACGTCATTATAAGGTAGAGCATCTACGTTTTGGTAGATAGGACACTTAGGAGCGTTAAAATTTGTAGCATTGATTGCTTCTTCTAGTTCATCATGAGCAGGTTGCATTAAAGGAGAATGAAATGCTCCCCCAACCGCTAATGGCACTACTCTTTTTGCACCCTTTTCTTTAAGCTTTTCTCCCGCAATCTCCAAACCCTTGTGGGTTCCGGAGATCACAATTTGTCCGGGACAGTTGTAATTAGCCGGAGTCACTATTTCTTCCTCAATGCTTCTACATACGTCCTCTACGATAGCGTCTTCTAAGCCTAATACAGCAGCCATTGATGAAGGGTTGATCTCACAGGCATGCTGCATTGCAAGTGCTCTTTTTAATACAAGTGTCAGCCCATCTTCAAATGCGAGAGTTCCATTGGCGACAAGTGCAGAGATCTCTCCCAATGAATGGCCTGCTACCGCATTGGGATGAAATTCATCTGTTGTCAAAGCTAAGACCACAGAGTGTAAAAAGATGGCAGGCTGAGTAATCTTAGTTTGTTTGAGTTGTTCCTCGCTACCTTCAAACATTACATCGGTTATCTTGAAGCCGAGTACATCATTAGCCCTAGTAAAATAATCCTTGGCTTTTAAATTATTTTCATAAAGATCTTTACCCATACCGGGAAATTGGGCCCCTTGTCCGGGAAATACATAAGCCTTCATATAAAAAATAGGTTGGTTAATATTCTATGAACCTCTCTTTCAGTTCGTCCGAAGGATAGTTACAGCTTTCGGATTTTCCAAATATATTATAACGGTATTTGGCAAGCAGATCGTAAACCGTGTTACGAACTGGGGGAGGAACAAGGATAAAAATGTATACAATGGGCCAGAGCCCGTTTAGCTTTTTAGCTATTTCTAATGCAGCTCTACTTTTTAGATAAGATTTATTTTTACTGAAAAGTACCAAGCTATCCATAGTGTGAGTTTGAAGACAATACTTTTTTTGTATTTCTATACCAAAGCTAGATTGCAAAGAAGCAAATTTAAATCTTTTGTGTTTATCTCGGTTAATAATAAAACTGACGGCGTGATTACATAGAATGCACACGCCATCAAATAATACGATATCATGGTAAATATCAGAGTTGTTCTCTTCCATAAACGATGTTTACCCAACCTTTAATGGTTTGCTGGCTTCTGGCAGGATCAAGGGTAATAAAAGTAACATCAGCTACATAATAATAAACTCCGGGAGCAAGTAAGTCTCCACTTTCAGTTCTCCCATCCCAATCAATGTAAATACTATTTTCGTTACCTGATTGATACGCATAAACTTCTTTCCCCCAGCGGTTATGAACTCTAAGCGTTATACTTTCTACAAATCTGGGACACCTGCTAAAATCGCCATTAGAGCCATCCATAGGTCTGAAAGTATCATTTACGCCATCCCCATTGGGGGTAAATACATTTGGCAGTTCATAATATGGGCAGTTATCGTTACAAATTGGCTCACTTAACCCACTTTCATTCCCTGAACGGTCAACTGCTGAAATGCGATAGCAACCTGCCAAAGACGATATAGGACCATGTACATAGCGGGCTTCATCAGTAGTTCCTATAATATTGAAAGTGCCTTCTTCACCACTTTCCGAGAAATAAACATTATAAAAACGTATGTCATCGTCACATGATGCTTCAGTGTCTTCTTCCCAGACTAATATATTTTCAAAGTTTTGAAAATCACATGAATTTTCACCTACGATAACTTCACAGCTCTCTAATGATCCATCAGGAATACTTAAAGCTAATGGCGTACAAGGTGGAATAGTGTCATTTGGCTGTGCACAGGCTATTTGTGATAAATTGATCAGTGGAGGAGGGTTGATTTGGTCATTACCATAGCTACCTTGGGTAAGTATATAGTAGCAGTACTCTTCTTCATCAGAAAGTTCAATATTATTAAAACTTCCATCATCAAGATATGAGAAGTTACCATCACT
The DNA here is from genome assembly GCF_029504655.1 of Catalinimonas alkaloidigena. Taxonomy (NCBI): domain Bacteria; kingdom Pseudomonadati; phylum Bacteroidota; class Cytophagia; order Cytophagales; family Catalimonadaceae; genus Catalinimonas; species Catalinimonas alkaloidigena. The sequence goes on along the minus strand of NZ_JAQFIL010000001.1, from coordinate 3,317,039 downwards.
CACATTTACGCTATCAATAAGTACAAATTGACTTTCGTCATCTGCATTTACATTATTTCTATAAATATAGTGGTATGGAAATTCTGGTGAATTATTTGACCATGGAACATCAGCTGACCACTCTAATGCTATACTACCTACCAATGGAGTGGGTTCTAGCCTAACAGAGAATGCCACCGCAGATGAGTCAATTAAATCATCACTGGCATCGTATAGATATATTTTGTAACCATACACATCATCCAGCGTGTTCAGTTCAGTATCTACAAAAGTAGTATCCGCTATCCTTGGAGAAATTACTTCTCCTGCTCCCTCAGGATTTTGCTGATTAACTCTTACCACCTCATAGGTAAAAGGGGGAGGGAATAATGCTTCGTCAATTTCAAAAGGTGAACGCCAGCCTATGCTAATCGCTCCGTTTTCCATATCGGTTTGATCAATACTGACTTTAGTAATGATGGGAGCATCGGCTAACATCTGAGCACATGCTTCTTCAGAAGCATAGCTTTTCCCTCCTCCGGGTTGAGGATAAACGGCGACCAAGCGATAACAATAATTGGCGCCGGGGTTTAGCCCTTCATCTCTATAAGAAACTACATTTGCATCAACTTCGGCCACAAGTTCATAACCTAAACCTTCTGGTATGCCAACCTGACAATTGGCAGGTTCAAAATCAGTACTGTCTGTTTTTCTCCAGATCTGAATGATTTCAGCTTGCTCAGCGCAGCTGTAATTATCCCAACTAAGATTTACTGATTTGCCTGGAGCAGCTTCAGCTGCCAAGCCAGTAGGAGCAGGTGCAACTACCGTTACATTCCAGATTTTGAAGTCAGCCAAAGATGGTCCGGTGGCAGGTTCATAATCCGCAGCTCTAAAATTGATTTGATAAGGCTTTTCTCTTACATGCGAGCAATCTGTTTGCCAGCTAAAGTTGCCGGTAGCAGGACTACTTTGTGGTGTGGGAGGGTCAGGTAAAAAAGTAGCAGGAGAGCTAAGCTGTTCAAAAACACCACCGAAAGCTGTGAGTACGACCCGGTCACCATCAGGGTCAGTACCAACTATTTCAGCGAGTAGCTCTGATCCGGCTTCAATACATGTATCAGCGGGGATAGCCAGTTCAGGAGGATCATTTTCAGCATCATCTACTAATATTTGCATATCCCGAGTAACATACCCTAAAAGACGCCATTCTCCTTCAATGAGTCTCCATTCTTCCACGATAAAAGCCACATTGTATTCACCAGCATTTGCAGGCGAATCCCATAATAATTCACCAGTAAGAGGGTCTAAAGTAATTTCAGTTGGCTGTGAACCATCTTGTTTGATGGGATTCGGATTTAGTCCAGCAGTTTGGTCATACTCATCAGGATATTGATACCCATCAACAGACTCATCAACATCCTGCTTGGGCACCACAAATTTGTAAGCTAGGCTATCACCGTCAGGGTCATAAGCACCGGGGTTGTGAAGAAATTGTTTTCCTATTACCGCCCCATCAACTGGAGGGTTGAGGAGTACCGGGGAGTTATTACAAGCTATGAATGGGTCAATAAATAGTTTAGTTTCAACATAGAATGGAGTTTGAACAGAATTACTCATGTTGAGAATATCCGCATTACGGTTAAACTCTCGGAAAGTAATGGTATATTCTCCTGCACCAGGAAATGTATGTTCAATCACAAACTCACTTACCCTGATTAGTTTTTCATTGTCAATGACTTCGCGTACAAAAAAATCATTTTCTGTGCTTAGATCCACCGGGTCGCCATGTCCGAAATAAATTTCGCCATTTCCGAACTCAACATCAGAACCGGTATCTTCATATCCAATAATTCTGAAGCGATAGGTATTGGTCTGACAATTGATTAATTCCGCGATGATCTCACCGGCTCTAATATGGGTAGCTTCTGCTGTGACTGTGATTAATGAGAGCAGAACCACAACAAATAAATTAAGTATAGGATGTTTCAAAACAGTATGACTTAATGGTTCGGAATCAAGGAAATTTAAGCAACTTAAACTTATATAAGTAATTGCAGATATCTAAAATTCCACATGTATAATTAATATAAATATACAAATAAATATTATGATTTTTCTGTTTGAGTGCTTTATTTATAAAATAATAACGATTTGATACTGTAAAAATTACTTCGCTCCTGACAGAAATGAGACTCCCAAAACTTCAATATTCTAAACATGTAGTATGTTTAAAGAACTGGTAAAAATAATTAAACAAATTAAAGTGTTTCATAAACTTCTTTTGATTTTGAATGGTTGAAATATCAAGAAAAATATTAAAAAATTTGTATTATTTAGAAGCAATTAAAATAGAGATGACCTCTTTGGATGCTAAGAATTCCTAGTATATTTTTGATGCCAATCAATTATCAACATTTTTAATATTTATAGCAGTACAACAATATGAGTTGGTTCACTAAAGCATTATCCAGCACGATCGGTAGGAAAGTGATTATGTCATTGACAGGCTTGTTTCTTATCACGTTTCTAATCGTTCATCTTTCAGGAAACATGTTATTGTTCAAGAGTGATGGAGGGGAAGCTTTTAATTTGTACGCAGATTTTATGACAACCTCACCCTTAATACAAATTGCCTCTTATATTCTTTATACAGGAATAATTTTACATGTTGTTTATTCGCTGGTTTTGTCTGTCAAAAACAAAAATGCACGTCCGGTAGGATATAAACTGGCTAACCCCAACCAAAATAGTAGTTGGCGTTCAAGAAACATGGGAATCCTGGGTACTATTGTTTTGATTTTCCTGATTATTCACCTCAGGTCATTCTGGTATGAGATGCATTTTGGTGAATTACCTACCAAAACTTATGCTGGAGGTGAAGTTAAAGACCTATATACGATCGTGCAGGCAGCATTTTCAGAGTGGTGGTATTCATTATTGTATGTACTTGCGATGCTAGGTTTGGCATTTCATCTATCTCATGGATTCTGGAGCGCATTTCAAACCCTGGGCTTGAGTCATAAAAAATACACACCATTTATCAAGACTGTTGGACTTATTTTCGCAATAGTCGTCCCTTTGTTATTTGCTTCCATGCCCGTATATTTTTATCTACAAAGTTTATGATCATATATAATTACCATTCATATGACGCTTGAATCTAAAGTACCTGAAGGTCCTATTGCAGAAAAATGGACTAAACATAAATTTAACCTTAAGTTAGTCAACCCGGCTAACAAACGTAAGTACGAAATTATTGTAGTCGGAACAGGCCTGGCAGGAGCATCAGCCGCTGCTTCATTAGCGGAGTTAGGCTACAATGTTAAGTCTTTTTGCTTCCAGGATAGCCCCCGTAGGGCTCATAGCATTGCTGCTCAAGGCGGAATAAATGCGGCTAAAAACTACCAAAATGATGGAGATAGCATTTTCAGACTTTTCTATGATACAGTAAAAGGTGGGGACTATCGTTCTCGTGAGGCAAACGTTTACCGGCTTTCAGAGGTAAGTGTTAACATTATAGACCAGTGTGTGGCCCAGGGTGTACCCTTTGCAAGAGAGTATGGAGGCTTACTTTCCAACCGTTCTTTTGGTGGAGCACAGGTATCCAGGACATTTTATGCGAGAGGGCAAACAGGACAACAATTGCTGTTGGGAGCCTACGGTGCCCTTAGCCGTCAGGTAGCCAATGGTAAAGTAAAGATGTACCCGCGTACTGAGATGTTAGATCTGGTGACAGTGGACGGAAAAGCCAGAGGTATAGTAGCGAGAAATCTGCTCACTGGCGAAATTGAGTCCCATAGCGCACATGCCGTAATTTTGGCTACCGGTGGCTATGGCAACGTTTTCTTCCTGTCTACCAATGCTATGGGTAGTAATGCTACAGCGGCCTGGAGAGCTCATAAGAAAGGAGCTTACTTTGCTAATCCATGTTACACTCAGATACACCCCACCTGTATTCCCGTCTCAGGCGAATACCAGTCTAAACTGACGCTTATGTCAGAATCCCTGAGAAATGATGGTAGAGTTTGGGTACCCAAAAAGAAAGGAGATGACAGAGCTCCGCAAGATATTCCTGAAGAGGAAAGAGATTATTACCTGGAAAGAAAATACCCTTCTTTTGGTAATCTCGTTCCCCGTGATGTAGCTTCAAGAAATGCAAAAGCTGTTTGTGACGAAGGGCGTGGGGTAGGTGAAACAGGTTTGGCAGTATACCTCGACTTTGCTGATGCAATCAAAAGAGATGGGGAAGATGTGATCTCGGCCAAATATGGTAACCTGTTTGAAATGTATGAGAAAATAACGGGTGATAATCCATACAAGACGCCAATGATGATATATCCCGCCGTTCATTACACTATGGGTGGACTTTGGGTTGATTACAATTTGATGACCTCCGTTCCGGGTCTTTATTCTTTGGGAGAGTGCAATTTCTCAGACCATGGAGCCAACCGACTGGGTGCCAGCGCGCTGATGCAAGGCCTTGCCGACGGGTATTTTGTAATCCCTTATACAATTGGAGACTATCTTGCCGGGACTTCATACGATAAAATACCTACTTCACATGAAGCTTTTAAAAGTGCTGAAGCGGAAGTCAAAGCCAAGCTGAAGAAGATTGTAAGTATTAAGGGCAGTCAGACCGTTGATCAACTGCACAAAAAACTGGGCAGAGTAATGTGGGACAAATGCGGTATGTCTCGCACCGAAGAAGGTTTGAAAGAAGCTCGTGAGGAAGTGAAGAAAATAAAAGAAGAGTTCTGGAATGATGTAAAAGTTTTAGGCGCTGAAGAAGAGTTGAATCAGACCCTTGAAAAAGCCAGCAGGCTTGCTGATTTTATTGAGCTGGGTGCACTGATGATTGAAGATGCACTTAATCGTAAAGAATCTGCGGGTGGGCATTTTCGCGAAGAATATCAAACGCCTGAGGGTGAAGCTAAGCGTGACGATGAGAACTTTTCTTATGTATCTGCCTGGGAATACACAGGTGATGATATAGCCGAGACTTTACATAAAGAGCCTCTTGTTTTTGAAAATGTAAAACTGACTCAACGCAGTTATAAATAAAACAGAATTATGAATGTTACCTTAAAAATCTGGCGTCAGAAAAACGCTAACGATAAAGGAAAATTTGAAACTTATGAGATGAAAGACATTAATACACATATGTCTTTTCTTGAGCTTATAGATGTACTTAACGAAAGATTAGAGCAGGAAAGTAAAGAGCCTGTTCATTTTGATCACGACTGTAGAGAGGGTATATGTGGTAGCTGTGCCATGTATATCAATGGCAGGCCTCATGGGCCACAAAAGGGTACCACAGCTTGCCAGCTACATATGAGGCACTTTAAAGATGGTGAAACCGTTGTGGTTGAGCCCTGGAGAGCTAAGGCTTTTCCTGTTATTAAGGACCTCATGGTTGACCGCTCTGCATTTGACAGGATCATCCAGGCAGGTGGGTATGTCTCAGTTAATACTGGGGGAGTGCCTGATGCCAATGAGATTCCTGTTTCTAAAGAAATTGCTGATGAGTCATTCAATGCAGCTACTTGTATTGGGTGTGGCGCATGCGTAGCAGCATGTAAAAATGCTTCAGCTATGTTGTTCGTAAGCGCAAAAATATCTCAGCTTGCGCTTTTGCCCCAAGGTCAGGTAGAACGTCAGAAGCGTGCGGAGAAGATGATTGCACAAATGGATGCTGAAGGATTTGGGGCGTGTACTAATACTGGAGCTTGTTCAGCCGAATGTCCGAAAGAAATTGATATGGCTAACATCGCTCGTATGAACCGTGAATTTTTGAAAGCAAAAGCAGGTTCAACTGAAATAGAAGTGAAGTAAAGTTTATAATCAATGTTGAAGTTAGTTAAGGCGTCCTTAAGGGGATGCCTTTTCTGTTTTAAGACAAAAAAAGGGGTAGCTTTTGCTACCCCTTTTATAATTTTTAAAAGTGGGAGGATTACATCATGCCGCCCATTCCTCCCATTCCAGGAGCTCCGGCAGGCATTCCGCCGCCACCTTTTTCATCTTCTGGCTCATCAGCAATTACACACTCAGTAGTGAGCAACAGAGATGCGATAGAAGCTGCGTTTTCAAGCGCTAGGCGAGTTACCTTAGTAGGGTCAATCACACCAACGCTGAATAGGTTTTCGTATTTGTCAGTACGTGCATTGTAGCCAAAGTCATCTTTACCCTCACGTACTTTCTGAATTACAACTGAACCTTCCTGGCCAGCGTTTTCAACGATTACACGAAGAGGAGCTTCAAGTGCCAGACGTACGATATTAATACCAGTAGCTTGATCTTCATTATCAGTCGCGATAGACTCTAAAGAAGAGATAGCACGAACTAATGCTACACCACCACCAGCGACTACACCTTCTTGTACTGCAGCGCGGGTTGCATGTAAAGCATCATCAACACGGTCTTTCTTCTCTTTCATTTCAACCTCAGTGGCAGCACCAATGTAAAGGATAGCTACACCACCAGAGAGTTTAGCAAGGCGCTCCTGAAGCTTTTCACGGTCGTAATCAGAAGTTGTATTCTCAATCTGCTGCTTGATTTGGTTTACGCGAGCCTGAATTTCTTCCTGCTTGCCTGCACCATTAACAATGGTAGTATTATCTTTGTCAATGTTGATTTTTTCAGCAGTACCCAGGTAATCAAGCGTAGCATTCTCCAGTTTGTAACCTCTTTCTTCAGAAATTACTGTTCCTCCGGTAAGGATAGCGATGTCTTCCAACATAGCTTTTCTTCTATCTCCAAATCCGGGAGCCTTAACAGCTGCGATTTTCAGTGATCCTCTGATTTTGTTTACTACCAAAGTTGCTAATGCTTCGCCATCAACATCTTCAGCAATGATCAACAATGGACGACCAGTCTGAGCAACGCCTTCAAGTACAGGAAGCAATTCCTTCATCGCTGAGATCTTTTTGTCGTAGATCAGGATGTAAGGATTCTCAATATTGGCTTCCATTCTTTCGGTGTCAGTAACGAAGTAAGGTGAAAGATAACCTCTGTCAAACTGCATTCCTTCTACCAGCTTCACTTCAGTTTCTGTACCTTTAGCTTCTTCAACAGTGATTACACCATCTTTACCCACTTTATCCATCGCATCAGAAATCATTTTACCGATTTCTTCGTCATTGTTGGCAGAAATTGATCCAACCTGAGAGATTTCGTTAGAGCTACTGATAGTCTTAGACTGTTTTCTAAGTTCAGCCACTACTGCTTCTACAGCTTTGTCTATACCACGCTTTAGATCCATGGGATTAGCGCCGGCAGCTACGTTTTTGATTCCATGAGAGAACATCGCCTGAGCCAGCACGGTTGCGGTAGTTGTACCATCACCAGCATCGTCTGCAGTTTTAGAGGCAACCTCTTTAACTAGCTGAGCTCCCATGTTTTCGATAGCATCTTTCAGTTCAATTTCTTTTGCAACTGAAACACCATCTTTGGTTACGGTTGGAGCACCAAATTTCTTATCAATAACAACGTTACGACCTTTAGGTCCTAAAGTCACTTTTACAGCATTTGCCAGAGTATCTACTCCTTTTTTAACTCTGTCTCTTGCTTTCGTATTAAAAAATATTTCTTTAGCCATTTTGTTAATTTTTTAGGTTAGTAATTGAGATTAAAGGGTACCAAATATGTCTGATCCACGCATAATAAGATACTCTTTACCATCAAATGTAATTTCAGTTCCTGCATATTTACCGTAGAGAACTTTGTCGCCTACCTTGACAGTAAGAGGGTCATCTTTTTTACCTGGTCCGACAGCTACTATTGTACCTTGTTGTGGCTTTTCTTTAGCAGTGTCAGGAATGATGATACCAGACGCTGTTTTTTCTTCAGCTGCGGCAGGTTCTACCAGAACTCTGTCCTCATTAGGTTTGAATGATACTTGTGACATGTTGTTTAAAAATTAGTTTTTATTGTTCAAGATTTAATCATAATCTGCATTGTGCCTATTGCATTTCTTATGCCAAGCTCTAAAAGTTCATTATTTGGCCTGTTTTAACGTCAATTTTTCAGTTTTACCAATTTACTGGCAGTAGTAACGATTTTTGTCACTGACATTTTTTCACACTTGCATAATTTACCTTCAGTATTTAAATTTTAAGAATGTAAACTATGTCAAAAAAAAATATCCCTACATGAAGCTTAATGAAGATTGGCTAACGAACGGACTCATTGATTTTGAGTACAAAAAATATCTCTTAATGGCTTATCTGAAAGAGATACTAGATTATTTTGAAGAGAAAAAACTTTATCCTTTTCTTTCAGAATTGGTTTTTCACTACAATAATTTAGTTCGCTTAAAAGAAAACAAGAACCTTCTCTATGAAAATTTTCCAAAACAATTGAGCCGAGCTGATTTTGAAAAGCTTAAACTGACTTATCAGCAAATAATACAGGATAGTGAATTAATGAAGGTTTTAGAAGAAATTATTTGTTTCGCGATTCCAAAGTTAGAGGAAGGTTTGAATATAGGTGCTGACATTTATGAGGAGGTAGCCAGACATATTGTCATTGAACCTATAGGAATAGCTCCTTTAAAAAACGATAATGGTTATTTTATTTATCTGTGAGCTGAACAAAAATTCAATACAGATTTTTCGTTACCACATTACTACTTTTAAGGCGCCTGATGAGCAATACAAAGGCATTCATACTGAGTTCCTGGAAGTGAAGGAGAGAAATCTTGTAAATACCCTAGAAAAGATTAAAATTGATTTGATTCGCACCCATAAATCAATGCCTAATCCAGCAGCTTTTGCTGCAATAGCAAAGCTTCACTGTCCAATGGAGGAAACACTTTTGCCGATCACAAAAAGAAAATTAATCCAAAAAATAGGGCAAGCTGCCTAAAAAAAGCCGGAACTTTCCGGCTTCAATTAATTCAGAAGTGTAAGTATTCCTTACTTACGGATTGACGTCTTCTTCTGATAGATCTTCAAGGTCAAGCGTAGAAGTTGAGTCTTCATCACCAGCGGGTACATCCGTATTCATATTGGGAAGCACGCTTCTGTCTTGTGCTCTATCAATGTTAGGACTAATGCTACCGTTTTCTGATGCTTGTGTATCTATTAAAAAGCTAGAGGATAAAGACAGGATAATAAGTCCAATGGCCAGCCCCCAGGTCAGCTTTTCTAAAAGGTCAGTTGTACGTTTAACGCCTATCATTTGGTTAGAAGAACCCGCCCCTCCGAACTGAGATGATAAACCACCTCCTTTTGAGTTTTGAGATAATACGACCAAAATGAGTAATACAGCTGCTACTAAGGCAAGTGATATGATGAAAGTAAACATTTATTCAGCTTTTAAAGATTCTATTATTTCCGCAAAATACGCTTTTTTCTGAGGAAATTTCCAAATTAATTTCTGATAGATTTCAATAGCTTTATCTTTTTTCCCCTGTTGGGTATAGATTTTAGCCAAATTTTCAGAAATAATATTGTCTGCTATTTCCGTACTATATAAAGATAAATCCTCAACTTCTCCTTTTTCCTCTGAAGTAGACTTTATTTTTAAACTCAAGTTATCCTGAGAATTGATAAACTTATCAATTAGTTCATTTTGTTGTTGCTGATTATTATCTAACTGAGGAGGTACATTTTTTTGTTCGGCTAATTCTTCAAGGACTATGGAAGAACTATTATCAGGAGAACCTGAATCTTGTTGATTGGAAGCGTCATTATTTTGAAGGTTTGAATCCGAAGAATCAGTTATCTTTTTTTTTTCTTCTTCTTCTTCTTCTTCTGAGAACCTGTTTTTACTCTCACGAAGCTTCCTGAGATTTTCCTCAAGCTCATTGTAAACTTCGTCAGCCTGAATTACTTCATCTTCTTGTTCATTATTTAATTCTACAGGCGGTTCATATTTTTCAGGTGCATTGAAAGGATCTTGTTTAGATAAACTTTGGTCTTCTGAAGGTGCATTTTCTTCATTACTTTCGTCAACATGAGATTGAGTTTGAAATGCTTCCCTGTCAATATGAAGGTCTTCGTAAAAAAGCGCCCTAAGCAGTTTTCTATTGGGAGCATATATAGAGGCTTTACTCAGTGCCTCATATGCATTTGGCGCCTGCTTATCGTGTAAGGCTTTAGCGAATAAGGAACGGCCTAACTGAAAATATGGAAAATTTTCTACTGTTTCCACAAGTTCAGCAACTTCACTTTCAGAAATATCATTCGGATATGACATCAAATTGATTAATGTCTGTCTATTTAAACCCATAACTCAAGTATGTTAATCTAACGATTCAAAATGTTTAATTACCAGTTGGCAACGGAAGCATTGAACATATCAAAAATGATCTGATCAAAGATCTCAACAATGAGTTCATCCTCCACAGAAGAAGGGTCTTGTTCTGCATTGAAGTCAGCAAAAAAAGTAAAACTTCTATTATCAAAGTTAAACTCATCATCTTGCGTGTTGATATAAGATGCAGTTATTGTGATGTTGAGTCTCATAAGACTTGCTACATCCGCTACTTCATCACTGCCGGATGACCTGGGTGCTACCGGTGTAAAATCATATCGGGTAATGCTCCCTTCTAGGAGCAGGTCACCATTATCATCTACAAGGCTTAAATTAGTGTTTTGCTGGTAATAATCTTTGATCTTTTCAGTGAAAACCTGACTTATGTTAGGTGGGCCGCCACCTGAGTCATTAAAAAAATTCTGAATTGTAATCGTTTTGATCTCAGGCCCAAGTGATGCACCCGAAAAAGAATACACACTACAGCCATGAAAAAGAAAAGCAAGGCTTACAAATAAAGCTATATTTACAAGAAAACTACTCAATTTCATATTGCTTAATTTTTCTGTATAGTGTTCTTTCAGAAATACCCAGGTCTTTCGCTGCATATTTTCTTTTCCTATCATTCTTTTTCAACGCTCTTATGATCATTTCCTTTTCTTTCTTTTCAAGCGATAAGTCATCATTTTCCTCAGCCTCATGGGTAATGTCTTCAATATTCGCTAATTCATAAGTAGTATCATCGTCATTGTTCTTGTTAGGGTTAGCAAGCAGGTAACGGTTATTTGCTATTTCGTTGGCAGTTTTGAATGACTCTTCTGTTTCCTTGATCTCATCTTCTACACCATTAAAAAAGTCCTGATGCTGCTCTAGTATATTAGAACCGTAATTTTCGTTTTGTAGTACCTGATGCACCAGTTTCTTTAGCTCTGTCATGTCATGACGCATTTCAAACAAAATCTTGTAAAGAATGTCTCTTTCAGAAAATTTTTCACTTTCTCCTGACCTGGCATAAAGGGCGGGTAAATTACTGGTGCTGGGAGGCAAATAACTTCTTAATTTGTCAGAATCTATTTCCCTACTTTCAATCTCAAGGGTAGAAATTCTCTCTACAAGATTTTTTAACTCTCTGATATTACCCGGAAAGCGATATTTTAAGAGTACTTCTTTTGCGTCTTCAGTTAAACTAATAGGCTTAGTCCGGTATTTTTCAGAATAATCAGCAGCGAACTTTCTAAACAACAGATCAATATCATTGCCTCTTTCTCTGAGCGGAGGAATATGAATAGGAACCGAGCTAAGACGATAATATAAATCTTCGCGAAAAGTACCTTTCTCAACAGCTTCTAAGAGATTCACATTGGTCGCAGCCACTACTCTTACATCAGACTTCAATACTTTTGATGACCCCACCTTGATGAATTCACCATTTTCTAATACCCTCAGTAGCCTGGCTTGCGTGCCTATTGGCATTTCACCTATCTCATCTAAGAATATAGTGCCTCCATGGGTTACCTCAAAGTAGCCTTTTCTTGCATCCATAGCCCCGGTAAATGCACCTTTTTCGTGACCAAATAATTCAGAATCAATTGTTCCTTCAGGAATAGCACCACAGTTGATGGCAATAAACTGACCGTGTTTACGAACGCTGCGGTTATGGATGATCTTTGAAAATGACTCCTTTCCACTACCACTTTCACCAGTAATAAGCACAGACATGTCTGTGGGAGCTACCTGAGCAGCTATCGCAACTGCGTGATTCAGGCGTGGTGAATTTCCAATTATACCAAAGCGTTGTTTAATGCTCTGAAGTTCAGATGGATCCAACATACAAAAAATGATTACTTATTTAAAAAATATTCTTCATCCAGTACAGCCTCTCCGATTAAAGTGGCCGCAGTGCAATCTTTCACTTTAACATTGACGTAATCACCTTTCTTAAATGATTCTCGTGGGAATACAATTACTTTGTTGGCGGAGTTTCTTCCCTGCAGGTCAGCGTCTGAGCGCTTGGAGGTTCCTTCCACCAGTACTTTAAATACTTTTCCGACATCCCTTTGATTTCTTTCCAAAGAAATATGCTGCTGTTTTTCAATAATCTCCTTCAGCCTTCTCTTTTTTATGTCTAAAGAAATATCATCAGTAAATTTCTTGGCTGCAAGTGTACCTGGACGTTCTGAGTAGTAAAACATGTATGAAAAGTCATACTTTACATAGTCCATCAGGCTTAAGGTTTCCCGATGTTCTTCTTCAGTTTCAGTACAAAAACCAGCGATCATGTCGGATGAAATACCACAATCCTCCCCTAAAATGGAACGAATAGCATCTACTCTGTTGATGTACCACTCTCGTGAGTAGGTACGGTTCATAAGTTCAAGCACCCTGGTATTTCCACTTTGGGCTGGTAGATGTATGTATTTACAAATGTTCTCATACTTTTTCATTGTATGAAGCACTTCATCAGTAATATCTTTGGGATGAGAGGTTGAAAAACGAATACGTAGATCAGGATGTACCAAAGCCACCATTTCCAGGAGGTTTGCGAAATTTATTACTTCAGATACTTCTGATTTTTCCAGCCGGGCCTTATTATTTACTTCAGGAGACCATTTATAGGAATCAACATTTTGGCCAAGTAAAGTAACTTCCCGGTAGCCCTGTGCAAACAATACTTTTGCTTCGTTCACAATGGAATAAGGGTCTCTGCTTCTCTCACGTCCTCTAGTAAATGGTACCACACAAAAAGAGCACATATTATCACAGCCACGCATGATAGAAATAAAGGCAGTGACTCCATTTGAGTTTAGACGGACAGGATTGATATCGGCATAGGTCTCTTCTCTGGAAAGGAATGTATTGACAGAGCGTTCTCCTCCATCAACCTGTTTAACAAGATTGGGTAAATCACGATAAGCATCTGGACCAGCAACCAAATCCACAATCTTTTCTTCTTCTAAAAGCTTGCTCTTCAGACGCTCGGCCATGCAGCCCAATACACCAACCAGAAGCTCAGGTTTTGATTTCTTTATTTTGTTAAACTGAGTAAGGCGCTTGCGTACGGTCTGTTCTGCCTTATCACGTATAGAACAGGTATTGAGCAGAATCACATCTGCATTTTCATAATCAGAAGTTGTATCAAAACCCTCTTTCTGCATGATAGAAGTGACGATTTCGCTATCTGAGAAATTCATCTGACAACCATAACTTTCTACATAAAGTTTTCTTTGCTTACCTGTATTCTGTTCAGGAGAGGTTTTAACCACTTCACAGTTTTCTTTTTCCTGTTTTTCAGTAAGGATATCTAAGTCTTTAATAAGTTCTTGCATGCAGCTCTTTTCTATTTATGATGGAGCAAAGGTATTGATTATTATTCAAAATACGTGACAAAATGGCAGTCATTTTAGTTCGTTTATAGTAGGCTTAAATTTTTATGGCGTTGCAGTATTTTTTGTCAAAAAAAAATGAGTTCTTACAAATCTTGAAAAATTACACTTTTTCACTTTTTCAACAATTAATACTAAATATTGTGGCTTTTGGGCATAATTTTTAGCATATTTGAGAAATTATAATGGATTCAATACGTTTTATTTATAAAACTATAAATCTTTATTCGCTAATCTTACTTTAGTTACTTATTCTACTATTATTAATTTGTTATTTTAATTAAAATATTAAAAGAATGACACAGAAAAATGCAATTATGAGAGTCTTTGTAACCTTATCTATGGTCTTTGCTATCTCGACAAGTTTTGTATACGCTCAGGATGAAGTTACAGATCAGCAACTTTATAAGTTTGCCATTGTTGAGGAAACAAAGCAACTTTTTGCTAATGAACTTTCTGCGCAAATCACCGAATATGTTGAAGGACAGGATCCTGCTATCAAAAATCGTTACAATGCACTAGCTGGTGGAGAAACGCCTGCTAATGATGCAGAAAAGCAATTTATTGGTCAGGTTAAATCTATGGAATCTGATAGAAAAGAGGAGTTTACTGAAGCTTATAAATCTTTGATCAAAAGAGTGCTGGGTGCAAAAGACTACAGTTCAGTGAAAAAAGCTATTGCCTCTGATGCAAGAGTGAGAGCCAGATATACTGAAATAGTTGAAGCTATCAGAGCTAGCAAAACTGATGCAAGTGCATCTGCTGGTGAATAAATTCTTCTACTAAAAAATTGAAAAGGCTTGTCAAGTGACAAGCCTTTTTTTATATCAGAAAATGAAAAAACTCAAATTTATCATTAAGCACCTGATAAGCAATATGGTGAGCGTCAAGCCTCCCAATCAATCCCTCATAATCCTCAGCTGACTGAAGTTCAATTCCTACCATAGCAGGCCCTCTTTCTCTGTTATTCTTTTTAGTATATTCAAAATGTGTAATATCGTCATTAGGCCCTAAGACTTCAGCGACGAATTCTTTGAGTGCACCGGCTCGCTGAGGAAAGCGAATGATAAAATAGTGCTTTAAACCTTTATACAGCAGGGCTCTTTCTTTGATTTCTTCCATGCGGGTAATGTCATTGTTACCACCACTAATGACACAACATACATTTTTACCCTTGATTTTATCCTTATAAAAGTCAAGCGCCGCGACTGACATAGCCCCGGCAGGTTCTACTACTATGGCCTCTTCATCATATAATTTAAGAATGGTATCACATACCTTGCCCTCAGAAATAGTAGTTACATCGTCTAATACCTGACTACAGATTTCAAAGTTAAGCTCACCAACTCTTTTAACAGCTGCACCATCAATGAACTTATCAATTTTATCCAGGGTAACTAATTCTCCCTGCTCTAACGATTTAATCATTGCGGGAGCACCCTCTGGCTCCAGCCCAATAATCTTCGTGTGGGGACTGACTTGTTTAAAATAGCTGCCTAGCCCGGCAGATAGACCACCACCACCTATAGGCACAAAAACATAATCCAGAGGCACTTCAGTGTCCAATAATATCTCATAACCTACCGTACCCTGTCCTTCAATAATCTTTTCATCATCAAAAGGGGGAATGAACTGAGCATTTTGTTCTTTACAAAAAGCCTGAGCTTTTACGTAAGCATCGTCAAAGGTATCGCCAACAAGTTGGATTTGCACACTGTCTTTCCCAAACATCTTTACCTGTTTCACCTTTTGTTTAGGTGTAGGATTTGGCATGAAGATAATACCTTTGATACCCAGCTTGTTGCAGGCATAAGCTACTCCCTGCGCATGATTCCCTGCGCTTGCACACACTACCCCATTTGAAAGGGTAGAAGTATCCAGGCTGCTGATTTTGTTATAAGCACCGCGTAGTTTATACGATCTTACTACCTGCAGGTCCTCTCTTTTAAGGTATATATTTGCCTGATATTTGTCAGACAGATTGATACTATGCATAAAAGGGGTATGATAAGCTACCCCTTTTATTCTTTGTGCTGCGTTGATGATATTTTCAACTGGTATCAGTTTCTTATCGGACTCAACTGTATCTTTCATAAATTTTATTCTTTCGGACGAAGCTTTCTCACTTGTGCACCGGCTTTCCACATTTCAGACTCTCTTAACTCATCTAGCTCTTTTTCTAATTTAGGACGATAGTCAGATTTAGAATTTGCTTCTATAGTGATTTTAGCTTCATTACCACTTGCCACACTGTCGTACAAGTCTTCAAATACTGGCGCTACTGCATCCCTGAATTTTTTCCACCAGTCTAAAGCGCCTCTTTGAGCAGTAGTAGAGCAGTTGGCATACATCCAGTCCATCCCATTTTCAGCGATTAGTGGATATAATGATTCAGTGGCTTCTTCCACCGTCTCGTTGAAAGCCTCAGAAGGAGAATGGCCTCTTTTTCTAAGTAGATCATATTGAGCAGCGAAAAGTCCCTGAATAGCCCCCATCAAACTGCCTCTTTCGCCGGTCAGGTCACTATATACTTCTTTTTGAAAGTTAGTTTCAAAAAGGTAGCCTGAACCTACGCCAATTCCTAAAGCGATTACTTTTTCACGTGCTTTGCCAGAAGCATCCTGGTGGACAGCAAAACTAGAGTTCAGGCCCTTGCCTGCCAGAAATAGTCTTCTTAAGCTGGTGCCTGATCCTTTAGGAGCAACCAGAATAACATCAACATCTGAAGGAGGCTCAATGCCCGTCTGATCTTTGTAAGTAACCCCAAAACCATGAGAGAAGTAAAGGGTTTTGCCAGGTTTCAGGTATGACTTTACTTTAGGCCAAAGCGCAATTTGACCAGCGTCAGAAAGCAAGTACTGAAGGATAGTCCCTTTCTCACAAGCTTCATCTAACTCAAACAAAGTTTCTCCCGGTACCCATCCGTCAGCTACAGCTTTATCCCAGGTTTTAGAATCTTTTCTCTGTCCTACGATTACATTGAATCCGTTATCTTTAAGGTTAAGTGCCTGGCCAGGTCCCTGAACGCCATATCCAAGTACCGCGATGGTTTCGTTCTTGAGTACTTCTCTGGCTTTTTCCAGAGGAAACTCTTCTCTGGTTACCACTTCCTCTTCTACGCCACCGAAATTGATTTTTGCCATTTTTTAATTTGATTTTGGTTGTATTGAATGATTAAAATGAATGTCTACCGTTGGATTGAAGTTCATGAAACTCCTCATCAGAATACCAACCTTCCGGGTCCATATTTTTTGCATACTTGCTAAAACGATGTTGGTCTTTAACGATCGCTATCCTACCTGATTTACAGTATTCAACTACGCCATGAGGCTCTAATAAGTGTAAAGTTGTAGAAATATCTTCTTCCTTTCCACTTTTCTCTATGACAATATAATCGTCAGAAGAAAAAGCGATCTTTGCCTGATGCCGGTGAGCTATTTCCATCACTTTTTCTCTTTCTTCAAAGGAAGATGTAATTACTTTGAAATAGGCAATCTGACCAAAAAACACCTGATCATCTTCGTTCTCAAATACGACAAGTACCCCAATGATTTTTCGGATCTGTTGAATCAGTTTTCTGATTTTAGTTTCATCATAGTCAATCACGATCGTAAAGCGTGATATACCTTTGCGCTCAGTTTCTGAGACGGTCAGGCTTTCAATGTTGATTCTTCTACGTGAGAATATGATGGTAATTCTATTCAACAAACCGAAGTTATTCTCAGTAAAAACGATGATTGTGTAACGCCTTTTCATATTATATTAAATGCTTTGAATCAATAAACAGCTTGACTTAATCAAGACGAATGTCATCTACACCCATGCCTGATGGCATCATTGGGAATACATTAGCTTCTTTTTCCACAGAAATCTCTAAGAGATATGCCTCCGTTGAGTTGATGAGTGTATCTAAAGAGCTGTCCAAATCATCTGCATGCATACAGCGATGTCCTTTGATACCAAAGCCTTTGGCAATGGTGATGAAGTCAGGATTTGAAAGCTCCACAAATGAGTAGCGAGTGTCAAAAAACAACTGCTGCCACTGTCTTACCATGCCCAGATAATTGTTATTAAGTACAATTATTTTGACAGGCAAACCACTCTGCGCGATTGTGCCTAGCTCTTGGATAGTCATCTGGAAACAGCCATCACCAATAACAGCGACTACCTCACGGTCGGGGGCACCCATTTTAGCACCAAAAGAAGCAGGGAGAGCATAACCCATCGTTCCCAAACCACCGGAAGTGAGCCAGCTATCCGTTTTACGGAACTTGGAATAGCGAGCAGCGGACATCTGGTGCTGACCAACGTCTGCCACTACAACCGCCTCACCCTTGGTTTTTTCAGAAAGCCTGCGAATCACTTCACCCATTTTTATCAGCTCATCATGAGCAGTAAAGTCCTTTTCAATGACTTTTTCGTACTCTTCATCATAAAGCTTCTTGAATTCCTGATGCCAGCTTTCATGCTTGTTCTCGTTCACAGCAGGTATTAATGCCTGTAAAGCTTCTTTAGCATCGGCAATCATAGCTACAGTCGGAATCACATTTTTGCCCATCTCAGCATGATCAATATCAATATGGATTACTTTGGCTTGTTTAGCATAAGTATCCAGGTTACCGGTTACCCTATCGTCAAAGCGCATACCCACTGCTATAATCACATCGGCTTTATTAGTAAGCTTATTAGGGGCATAATTTCCATGCATTCCCAGCATCCCTTTATAGTTTGGATGGTCTGAAGGGAAAGCAGAAAGGCCTAGGAGGGTACTTGCTACCGGAATATCGGTCTTCTCAATAAACTTTAACAGTTCATTTTCAGCTTTAGATAGCAATACGCCATGACCTACAAAAAGAAAAGGTCGTTTGGCTTGATTTAGTAGCTCAACAGCTTTGGTAATGTCCTTTTCCCGAGGTTTACAAGCGGGTTTATATCCTTTGATCTGCTTACGCTTTTCATACCTGAAGGGCTTGGTCATACTATCAAACTGAGCGCACTTGGTAATATCAATGAGTACGGGACCGGGGCGACCAGAGCGTGCGATATAAAATGCTTTAGCAAGTATATATGGGATCTCATCGGCATCGGCTATTTGATAACACCATTTTGTGATAGGCATAGCCAGACTCATTACATCAGTTTCCTGAAAAGCATCCGTACCAAGAAATTTTTCTGGCACCTGACCTGTGATACAAACGATAGGGACGGAATCCAGCATGGCGTCTGCAATACCAGTAACCAGGTTTGTAGCACCAGGCCCTGAAGTCGCAAAGCAAACTCCGGGTTTACCTGCCATTTGTGCATATCCTTCTGCAGCATGTGTCGCACCTTGTTCGTGGCGCACAAGTATATGATTCAGGGCATGGCGGTAATGGAAAAGTGCATCATAGATGGGCATGATAGCACCACCCGGATAGCCAAAAATAGTATCTACTCCTTCTTCAATGAGTGAAAGGATGACGGCTTCAGACCCGCTCACAATTTTGTCGGTCTTTTCGTGTTTAGGCTTATTACCCTTAACAGCTAATTGTTGTGCATTTTCGGTGGCTATTGACATAGTTACTGGATTATAGATTCGTCAATAAATTTGAGTTAAAATTGATCCGTTACGCATCCTTCGGAAGCGGACGAAACATTTTTCATGTATTTGTAAAGTATTCCGTTTTTTACACGGGGCTCAGGCTGTTGCCATCCCTTTAGTCTTGAATGAAGTTCTTTATCACTTAGTTCAACACTAAGCTGATTATTGTTAGCGTCAATGATGATCTTATCTCCGTTTTTCAGAAGCGCAATAGGTCCACCTTCATAAGCTTCGGGTGTAATGTGACCTACTACAAACCCATGTGTGCCTCCTGAAAAACGTCCATCAGTGATCAGAGCGACACTTTTTCCTAGCCCGGCGCCCATGATTGCAGAAGTAGGTTTAAGCATCTCTCTCATACCTGGTCCTCCTTTGGGGCCTTCGTAGCGAATGACCACCACATCACCAGCTTTCACCTCATTGTTGGTGATGGCAGTATTGGCCTCATCTTCACTTTCAAACACTTTGGCGGTTCCTTCAAAGCGCAGTCCTTCTTTTCCTGTAATTTTAGCAACTGAGCCCTCGGGAGCCAGATTTCCATAAAGCATCTGCAGGTGGCCGCTTTCTTTTAACGGGCTTGATACCGGATAGATAACTTTTTGACCTTCCTTCAAGCCGCTTACTTCTGCCAGGTTTTCTTTGATAGTTTTGCCAGTGACAGTAAGGCAATCTTCATGGAAAAAACCTTCTTCTAACAAGATTTTCATGACTGCGGGTATGCCTCCAACGTTATGCAGGTCTTCCATCAGGTATCTTCCGCTCGGTTTTAGATCGGCAATGAAAGGTGTCTTATCGCTTATTCTTTGAATATCTTCAAGGTTCAGACTGATCTCCGTAGCTTTGGCAATCGCAATGAGGTGAAGTACCGCATTGGTTGAACCTCCCAGGGCCATGACAAGAGTTAGAGCGTTTTCCAGGGAGGCTCTGGTGATGATATCCCTGGGTTTGATGTCTTCTTTGAGCAAATTGTAAATAGCCGGGCCGACTAATTTCAACTCTTCTTTTTTAGCAGAGCTTGTGGCCGGATTGGAAGAACTATAAGGCAAACTCATACCCATGGCTTCTATGGCGGAAGCTATTGTATTAGCTGTATACATACCTCCGCAGGCACCAGCAGTAGGGCAGGAGTGTTTGATAATCTCTTTAAAATCTTCTGGCGTAATCTGATTGGTGATTTTTTTGCCATAAGCTTCAAAGGAAGAAACAATGTTGAGGTCTTCGCCTTTGTAATGTCCCGGGCTGATCGTTCCTCCATACACCAAAATGGAAGGACGGTTCAATCGCGCTAATGCCATCATGGCACCAGGCATATTTTTGTCACAGCCCACAATAGGCACAACAGCATCGTACCATTGCGCATTTACTACTGTTTCAATAGAGTCAGCAATGATATCACGAGAGGGGAGGGAATAAGACATGCCTTTAGTTCCCATAGACATGCCATCGCTAACGCCTATCGTATGAAATATCAGACCTACAAGATCATTAGCTAAAACGGAGCTTTTTACCTCCTTGGCAAAACCATTGAGGTGCATATTGCAAGTATTTCCTTCGTAACCCGTGCTAACGATGCCTACTTGCGCTTTTTCAAAATCTTCTTCTTTTAAACCTACACCATAAAGCATGGCTTGTGCAGCAGGTAATGACTCATCCTGAGTGATGGTCTGGCTGTATTTATTTAGTTTGTTTTCCATTGATAAGTAAGGCTGTGCTTTTAATTTCTCGAATAAAAAAAGCTCTTCTCAGGAGTGAGAAGAGCTTACATATGATAATATAATTCTATTCTCACCCCGTCTTTTGAGTGACCACTACAATAATAAGGACGATAGAAAGAATAGAATTTACTGTCTTCATGATAAAACTCAGTGTCAGTTATGAAAGTAAACATAAGTAATCTTACTAATTGTTTCAAACTTGTTGAGAAATTTTTATCATCTCTTTCAAAAGTCTAATGCTAAGCATGGACTTTTTTAGACATATAAACCAGGGTAGCGATCTTGTCACCTACCTCTTCAGTGCTATGATATTTTTCGGAATTAATATCTTCAGTGACGTAACCCTCTTTCAAAGATTGATCTACTGCGCTTTTGATGGCGTTACTTTCTTCTATCATACCAAAAGCATAGTTGAGCAACATGGCAGCAGAAAGAATGGCACCAATCGGGTTGGCTTTTGACAAACCAGCTACTTCAGGGTAAGAGCCATGAATCGGTTCAAATAGCTTCACATTCTCTCCCATAGAAGCTGATGGAAGCATACCCAACGAACCGGTAATCACTGATGCAGCATCGGTAAGAATATCACCAAACATATTTTCTGTAAGGACTACATCAAAATACCCCGGGTTTTGGATCAGCTTCATTGCTGCATTATCTATGTACATATAGTCCAGCTTGATATCAGGATTTTCTTTACAGCAGTCTCTTACCGTTTCACGCCACAACCTGGAGGTAGCCAATACATTAGCTTTGTCAACCAGGGTTACATGTTTTTTTCTTTTCTTAGCTGCTTCAAAAGCCTGTTTGCTGATTCTCAGTATCTCTTCTTTAGTGTAAATAGAAGTGTCAAATGCAGTATCCCCCTTTTCATTACGCCCTCGGGGTTCACCAAAATATATACCGCCAGTAAGTTCACGAAAAACCACAAAATCAACATCTTTGACAATATGTTCTTTTAATGGAGAGATATGGCTGATCGCCTCGTAACTCTTTACAGGGCGTACGTTAGAAAAAAGCCCTAACTTTTTTCTCATAGCCAGCAAGCCCTGCTCTGGCCTTACTTTAGCATTAGGATCATTGTCATATTTAGGATGACCAATGGCCCCGAATAAGACTGCATCCGCATCCACACATAGTTTTTCAGTTTCTATGGGAAAAGGATCACCGGTTGCGTCAATGGCTGCTGCTCCTACCAGACCTTCTTCATACGTAAATTGATGATCGTAGGCTTTTGCAACCGCACGTAATACTTTTAGTGCCTGCTTTGTTACTTCAGGACCAATTCCATCGCCAGCTAAAACTGCTATTTTCTTCTGCATATTTTAATTAGATAAATGATGTTTAGTAAGAATTTTCTTGCTCGTAAGCCTCAATTTTTTCTTGTTGACTGAGTAAGTAATCTATGTCATCATAGCCTTGGGAAAGGCAGTATTTCTTATAGTCGTTGATCTCGAATATTTCTTGCTTATCAGTGCCCTCAATGCTGATTGTCTGTTGAGAAAGATCAACTTTCAATTGTAAATCAGGATTTTCAGCATACAATTCAAAAATGGTTTGTAGAAAAGGGTCTGAAACCAGTACAGGCAACAAACCATTATTCAATGCATTATTTTTAAAGATATCAGCAAAGAAACTGGAGACGACTACCTTAAAGCCATAATCATGGATAGCCCAAGCTGCATGTTCACGACTTGATCCACAGCCAAAGTTCTTTCCTGCCACCAATATCTTGCCAGATACCTTAGTGTCATTAAGAATAAAGTCATCTTTTGGATTGCCCTGATCATCATACCGCCAATCTCTGAAAAGGTTATCACCAAAGCCTTCCCGCGTAGTAGCTTTAAGAAAACGAGCGGGAATAATTTGGTCAGTATCTATATTCCGTGTAGGAATAGGGACTATGGTAGATGTCAGTGTTGAAAATTTATCCATGAGTTTTAGTAATTAATCACTTATTATTTGACCGAAGTGTACTGTTTGGTATTGGAATTATGTGTTGTTCCGATAGAAATATGAATTACTTCCCAAATATGATCGCACAGTAGCTCCGTTAGCTGGTAAACTTCAGGTTCTTTAAATGATAGTGTTCTTTTCATATAACTTTGCTTTCGCATGACAAAGGACTTATGCTAAATTTTAGTTGCTAAGATCAGTCCGGTAGACCAATTCATTTTGGTTAAGTGAATATCTTTACGTTGCTCAAGTTGCTCAATAAGCATTGTAACTTTTTCCTGATGTCCGTCAGGCCAGTTGGACTGTGAAAGCATATCATCAATCACATAAAAACCACCTGATTTTAACATGTTAAGTGTCTTTTCCAAATCACTATATTTACCAGGCCAGGCATCAGCAAATATCAGATCAAATGCTTCTCCACTGTATTCATTGATCCACTTACTTCCATCTCCACAAAGTAGCTGTACCCTTTGGTCAGACTTGAAAATTTCACTGGCAAAATTGACTAGATCAGGATCATTATCTATGGAAGTCACAGTAGAGAATTTGTCCATACCTTCAATGATCCAGGAGAGTGATGAACCTATGCCTGTACCCAGTTCCAGGAAATTTCCCTTAGGCTTTGAAGCCACCAGAGTTCTCAATAAAGAACCCACTTGCCGATCAGAAGACATATAGAATCCTATGGATTTAGCTTTGTCTTCTATCAGATCTAAAGCGGTAGGAATACCGGCTATCATGCTGTCATTCATCATGATACCAATTCGGGTTCTTCAAGCATTTCTCGCACGTCAGTAATATAGCCTTTAAGAGCGGTAGCCGCAGCAGTCATAGGACTGGCCAGAAAAGTTCTTGCCCCGGGCCCTTGCCGGCCTTCAAAATTCCGGTTTGAAGTTGAAACGCAGTACTCTCCTTTAGGCACCTTATCTTCATTCATACCTAAACATGCTGAACAACCGGGTTGACGCAGTTCAAAACCCGCTGCTTCCAAAACCTTATCCAGCCCTTCTTCCCGAGCCTGTTTCTCAACTTGCCGTGAACCGGGAATGATCATAGCGTTAACATTAGGTGCTTTCTGTTTGCCTTTTACCAAAGAAGCAACCAATCTAAGGTCTTCTATACGGGCATTGGTACAACTGCCTATAAATACGTAGTTAACGGCTTTCCCCAACAACTTTTCCTGAGGGGATAGCGCCATATAATCCAATGACTTGCTGAAAGACACCTGTTCATCCTTCTCTATTGATTCTAATGCAGGGATGCTTTCCGTGATTTTGATACCCATACCGGGATTAGTACCATAAGTGATCATGGGTTCAATATCAGCGGCCTCATAATGATATTCTAAATCGTATTTCGCATCAGGATCACTGGGGAGTGTTTTCCAGTAGGCTACTTTTTTATCAAATTCTTCTCCCTGAGGAGCAAACTTTCTTCCTTTTACATACTCAAAGGTTGTTTCATCCGGAGCAATCATACCACCCCGTGCCCCCATCTCTATACTCATATTACAAATGGTCATGCGGGCTTCCATAGAGAGGCTTCTGATGGTAGAGCCAGTATACTCCACAAAATACCCAGTGCCGCCACTGGCTGAAATTTTAGAAATGATATAAAGGATAATATCTTTTGAGGTAACACCTTTTGCTAAAGAACCGTTGATCTCAATTTTCATCTTTTTTGGCTTAGATTGCAGTATACACTGCGTTGCTAAAACCTGCTCA
Source organism: Catalinimonas alkaloidigena (assembly GCF_029504655.1). Classification (NCBI taxonomy): domain Bacteria; kingdom Pseudomonadati; phylum Bacteroidota; class Cytophagia; order Cytophagales; family Catalimonadaceae; genus Catalinimonas; species Catalinimonas alkaloidigena. The sequence continues at coordinate 3,292,441 of NZ_JAQFIL010000001.1, read as the reverse complement.
ACTTCGCTGGTGCCAATGCCAAAAGCAATTGAGCCAAAGGCTCCATGAGTAGAAGTATGGCTATCTCCACACACCATGGTCATTCCGGGTTGAGTGATGCCTAGTTCAGGTCCGATCACATGAACTATTCCCTGATAAGGGTGACCTAGTCCGTAAAGCTCTATTCCATGATTCGCACAATTCTCAGTAAGTTTGTTAACCTGTGTACGGGATAGCGCTTCTTTAATCGGTAAATGCTGATCTTTGGTAGGCACATTATGGTCAGCTGTAGCAATGGTCTGTTTAGGCCGAAAAACCTTAATTCCCCGGGAATCAAGACCCGCAAAAGCCTGAGGGCTGGTAACCTCATGGATAAAGTGCCGATCTATATAGAGTACGTCAGGGCCATTTTCAATGCTGCTGACTACGTGTTTATCCCAAATTTTATCAAATAATGTTTTACCAGACATAAGATTATGATTGCTGTTATTCCAGAAAGTAGTGTTTGTAATAAGTAGAAATAATTAAACTGACTTGGAAGAAAGTTCGTCAGCTAATTTGCGCAGGTCATCATCCTGCACAATTTTGAGTTCGTCAGCTAAGTCAAGAAACTTTTCATAAGCTACTTCTAACTCATCTTTGGAGAGGTCAACGCCAATACTCTTGAGGTTGTGGTTGAGGGCGGCACGGCCGCTACGGGCAGTAAGGATAATGGAAGACTTATCAACGCCAACTTCTACGGGGTCAATAATTTCGTAATTTTCGCGGTTCTTGATCACACCATCCTGGTGGATACCTGAGGAGTGGGCAAAAGCGTTTTTTCCTACCACTGCTTTGTTGGCTTGTACCGGCATGTTCATCAGCTTGGAAACCAACTGACTTGTCGGATAAATCTGGCGGGTATCAATATTGGTGGTGAGGTTGATTTCAGGATGTTTTTTCATCACCATCACAACTTCTTCCAGTGAAGTATTTCCCGCTCTTTCACCAATGCCATTGATGGTACACTCAATCTGACGGGCACCATGTCTGACAGCAGAAATAGAGTTGGCAACGGCCAGGCCCAAATCATTATGGCAATGGGTAGAAAGGATAGCTTTATCAATGCCCGTTACATTTTCTTTGAGGTATTTGATCTTCTCACCGTACATGTCGGGCAGGCAAAATCCTGTGGTATCAGGAATATTCAATACTGTAGCTCCGGCTTTGATGACCGCTTCTAGTACTCTGGCTAAATATTCCTGATCAGTTCTGCCAGCATCTTCGGCATAGAACTCTACATCTTCAACATATTTCTTGGCATGTTTTACAGCGGCTATAGCTCTTTCAAGCACTTTATCCCTATCGGAACGAAGCTTGGTATAAATATGCTGATCGGAGGTCCCAATACCGGTATGAATACGTCCTCTTTTGGCATACTCCAGGGCTTCAGCAGCCCGATCTATATCTTTCTCAACTGCTCGGGATAGAGCAGTAATTACCGGATTAGATACCGCTTTTGAAATTTCAATTACTGACTTAAAGTCTCCAGGGCTGGATATTGGAAAACCGGCTTCTATAACGTCTACTCCTAACTGCTCAAGTGCCTTGGCGATGATTACTTTCTCCTCAGTATTCAACTGACAGCCGGGTACCTGCTCACCGTCTCTCAAAGTAGTATCGAAAATATAGACTTGGTCCGCCATAAAATTTAATTTTATTTATTTTTATGTTTTGCTGGAAAAATAGAACAATGATTTTGTGTAAAAAAGTCAAAAAAAATTATTTTTATCATGTCTGAAAGCTTTGAATAGCTTAGGTTATTGCTTAAATAGCTTAATAATTGAAGATTTATTAATAAATAAATACGATGTCTAAGCATAAGTCAGAAGATTTATTTCATCTCATAAAATCTTTATCACCGAGTGAGAAGCGATATTTTAAACTCCAGATGCAGGTTTATGGTGAAGAACAAAAGTCACTAAAACTTTTTCAAGCCATTGATCAGCAAAAAGCCTACAATGAGGATATAATCTTAAAACAGGAAGCTGATTTAAGTCCCCAACAATTCTCTAACCTAAAGGCTCACGTTTATCACCGGCTTCTTCATGCGATGCGCTCTTTCCATCTCAAAAAAAATAAAGATATCAGCATCAGAGAGTTGATTGACCACGCCCAATTACTATTTGACCGTGGATTGTATTCACAGTGTAATAAGTTGCTTAAGAAAGCGAGAAGGCTGGCTCATAAAAATGACAATCTGGAGCTTATGCTTGAAATCCTGAAAATGGAAAAACAGGTTGTCGCCCAGGGAGTCGGAAATGAAAATCCGGAAAAGGTCAACGACATTATTAACGAAGTGAAAGATGTCAATACCCGCATTTACAACATCAACACACTTTCTAACATTCTGGTACGCTTAAATAACTGGTATACCAAAACTGGTTTTGTAAGAAAGGAAGAATACCTGGAGGAGGTCAAACAGTTTATCAAAAGTAGTATGCCAAGTTTTGATGAGGAAAATTTATCTTTTAATGAAAAGCTTAACCTCTACAATGTATATGTAGCTTATTATCTCTTTATTCAAGAGTTTGACAAAGCCTATGCTTATGCAAATAAGTGGGTGAATCTCTTTGAAGAAACACCAGAGTTTATACCGCTTAAGACCATTATGTATATCAGGGGTATCCACAGTCTGATGATTTCACAAAATAAATTGATGAAGTACGGAGAGTTTGTAGCCTCAGCACAGAAACTCAAGAATGTATATCAAATACCGGGTATAGAACTTAATGAGAACATCAGGGCGATGCTATTCAAATACATCACCATTCATGATATTAACCGTTATTTTCTTACCGGCGATTTTAGTGGCGGTATTTCTCTAGTGACTAAAATTGAACGTGACCTGGATCAGTTTGTAGATAAACTGGGTAAGCATTCTACCATTATCTTTTACTACAAAATTGCCTGTATGTATGTGGGAGATAGTAATCATAAAATGGCCGTGTATTGGTTGCAGAAAATTATCAATGAGCAAAATGTTGACTTACGGGAAGATGTTCACTGTTTTGCCCGTATTCTTAATTTGATTAGCCATTTTGAGTTAGGGAATACTGATATTATTGATTACTATATCAAATCTACCTATCGCTTTTTGCTTGCAAAGGATGACTTGAATCATTATCAAAAATATATCCTTAAATTTCTTAAGAACCTTACCAAAGAAACTACTGAAAGTGAACTGGTCAAAAGATTTGAAAACTTAAGGTCACAACTGCTCACGCTTATCAATAACCCATATGAAAGCCGTTCATTCAGTTACTTTGACATTATCTCCTGGCTGGAAAGCAAAATTCAGAAAAGAAGTGTACAGGAGGTAATACAAGAAAAGGCGAGACGCAAAATCAAAGAAGACCAGATGAGAGCTGCCTGATACATGTACTTTTTGGCTGCACGATAAAACTCTATTCATTTTGCTTTAAATTTCAGAACGCTGCGCCTACAAGGGTCAAATCACCCTAAATTACTTTATTCAAGGAAATACATGTAATTCCATTAAAAGCGTTCTTAGCGCTTAAGAAATACATTTTACTGATGTATACTTGGTATTGTACATGGATAGGACTGTGGTGAAAATCTTGAGCCTGTTGATTTTTTTACATTATTTTCAATTTTTATTAAAAATATAATAATAACATAGGGTGCTTGTTTTACACTTTGAAATAATTTAAACATATCCCTTTTCCTATAAGAAAACAATAGCACCATTAGGTATCAGTGTAAGCAATCGCTGGCAATTACGGTTAATTGAAATTTCTTTTTTTGGAACATTGTGTCGCAGAATCTTACGATTATTCACCAATCATTTTTTTGTAGCACAATTATGAAGATCAAGAAGAAAATAATTTTGTCAGTATCTCTGCTGTTGAGTTTGAGCATACTGATCATCTGTTTTATGTCTATTTATAATATATGGACAAAAGGGCAAAAAGAAATTCAGGATTTTGAAAAGACTCAAATCGCCAGCAAGAAAGATTATCTGGTTGATATAGTTGACGTAGCCTATGGCATGATTGAAACACAATACGAAAAAACACAAGATACCGAAGAGTTGCTCAGCAATATCTACAGCATACCAGCATATACAGAAAGCAGAATGTCAAGTGAGGGGGAAAGCATACAGTTGGAATCTGATAGTATGAATACCGATGATCTGATGGCTACCTATGGTGAACAGGCAAAGGAGCGAATGATGCATGAGCTAATGAGCGAGTTGTCAACCATTCGTTTTGATGGAGAAGAAGGCTATTTTTGGATAACTGATAATGCTTTGCCATTTCCTAAGATGCTGATGCACGCTGCCAAGCCTGAAAATGAGGGCAAAATAATGAACGACTCCAAGTATAATACCGAGAAGCACCAGCAAAAAAATATTTATCAGGCAAGGGCGGAAGGTTGTATAAAGAATGGAGAAGCGTATGTAGAGTACATTATTGAAAAGCCAGATACAAAAGAAACATTTGATAAACTCTCTTATTCAAAACTATTCAAACCACTGGGATGGATTATTTCCACGGGAATATACATTGATCAGGTAGAAGCAATGGTAGCAGCAAAAAAAGCTGCAGTTCAAAATCAGATCATAGGCATCATCATCAGGTATATAGTAGTCGCGGCGATACTACTAATCATTGGGAATGTACTTACTTTCAGATTTAGTGATAATCTGGCAAAGAGTATAAACAAAATTCAAGACCGTCTTCGTCTCCTATCAGAAGGTAAAATGACAGATCAGCTAGAAGTAAAGCGTAATGATGAACTGGGAATGATGATGGTGTCCATGAACAATCTGGTAGCGGGTATGAATCGTTATACCACATTTGCTAAACAAATAGGTGAGGGTACGCTAGACTCAGATTATCAATTGCTGAGTGAGGAAGATGTGTTGGGGAATGAACTGATACAGATGCGCAATAAGCTAAAAGCCAATGCCGAAGATAATGAAAGGCGAAATTGGATTACGGGTGGGCTAGCCAAGTTTGTTGAAATTCTTAGGAAGAACAGTGAAAATTTGGAAGTGTTGGGAGATGAAATACTTAAACACATTGCTGATTACATGAAGGTCAACCAGGGGGCTATATATATTTTGGATGAAGAAGAATCTGATACAGCTTATCTCAAACAGATCGCTACTTATGCATATGGAAAGAAAAAATTCATAAGCAGTAAAATCGAAGTAGGTGAAGGCCTTGTCGGACAATGTTTTTTAGAAAAAGAAAAGATTATACTCACTGAAATTCCTAATGATTATATCAGGATAACATCAGGGCTAGGAGATGCTCCTCCTTCTTTTATCGCAATATTGCCACTTATTCATGATGAAGAAGTAATGGGGATCCTGGAAATCGCAAGTTTCCATGAACTAAGAGACTATCAGTTTGATTTTCTGGAGCAGCTTTGTCAGAGCATTTCTTCCACTGTTAGCTCACTAAGAGTGAATATTCGTACTAAGATGCTCTTAGAAGAAAGTCAGGGTATGTCCAACCAATTGCAAGCGCAGGAAGAAGAGTTACGCCAGAACCAGGAAGAGATGCAGGCTACACAAGAAGAAATGGCACGCAAGCAGAAAGAACTTGAGCAGATAAACAGCCAGCAACAGCAGGAAATTGAAGCACTTAAGCGCCAGTTGAAATCTTCAGAAACAGCGTAAAATCCATCAAAATGAGATCAAAAGTATTCATCATATTTTACTTATGTATGGGTTATTCACACCTACAGGCACAGTTCAACTTAGGCGGTGAAATCCGTCCTCGTTTTGAATATCGGCACGGAGCGAGAGACTTACCTGGCATCGATGATAAAGCGGCTGTTCATATTACTCAGCGTAGCAGATTGAACCTCAGTTATACTTTCGAGAAAAAATGGGAGGCTTATCTGTCTGTTCAGGATATAAGGGTATGGGGTGAGCAGGGAGATAGGGGAGATGCTTCTACTTTTAACCTCTACGAAGGTTGGGCACAAGTGAACCTGACTGATCGGTGGAAGGTAAAAATTGGCCGACAGGAGTTGGATTATGACGACGGTCATCTTTTTAATCCACGTAATTGGGGCCAGACCGGGAGAACCCATGATGTAGGGGTAGTAAAATTTATTGATTCTACATTTCAGGCTCATCTCGTAGCTGGCTACAGCCAGAATAGGGCTAAAAACTTTGATAGTTTTTACGAGCAGGAAGATTATTACAAAAACCTACAAATGATATGGTTGAACAAAGATTTTTCCAATCATTGGACAGCTTCTTTTAAGGCTATAAACAGAGGATTACAGCGAGCAGATTCAACAATTGCTTACGACCAGACCATAGGAGGTAATCTGTATTTTCAACAAAACAAATTATCATTCAGAGGATTGGCTTATGGTCAAATTGGTGAAGGAAGGGAAGTTGAGCGTAAAAGGGCTTATATGATATCTGCGCAGGCAGGCTATTATCTGAGCAAGAAATTTCAACTTCTACTTAAAGCAGACATTTTATCCGGTACTGATACAGAAAAAGCAATGAACCCTCTCAATCAGGAAACCAACTCATTTGATGTACTTTACGGTTACAGGCATAAGTATTATGGTCATTTAGATTACTTCTATTTGAATTTTACTCCTAGTACAGGTCTTGAGGACATTGTTTTCAGTTTTAAATATAAAGCTACTCCTCGCCTGACTACCAAATTTGACCTACATACATTTTATGCTCAGTCAACTTTAGCTCCGCTTAGTGATCTACAGTCCCCAGTGGATAGCCGTCTTGGAGAAGAACTGGATTTAGGATTTGAATATCTTGCATACGACAATGTGAAAATCAAAGGAGGGTATTCTCAAATGTTTGCCACTGAAAGTATGGAAGTGCTTAAGGGAGAAGGGAGTAAAGATGAAATTGCGAATTGGTTTTGGCTACAGGCTTCATTCAAATTTAAACAATAACCAAAAACCATATTTGTTTGAAGTCCCCACAAGAGGAGGCTCGTGGTTTTATCTGGCAGAGATATATGTCTTTGCCAGATAAATTTTATCCAAATGCGGTCTCTACTGAACCTCCGTCTACTCTGTAATTACTGCCGTTAACAAAGCTCGCCAGGTCAGAGCATAGAAAAGCGATCACACTAGCCACCTCTTCAGCTTTACCTCTCCTTTGTACTTCGATGTGAGGCCTTTCATTTTTCAAAAACCATTGCACTGCTTCATCTACAGAGGAGCCTCTTTCTTCTGCCAATTGCTCCATCATTTTATTGGTCATGGGCGTTTCAATGTAAGCCGGAGACACACAATTTATGAGTAAGCCATCTTTAGAAAAAGCCCTGGATAAACATTTAGACAGATTGACTATTGCTGCCTTACAGGCATTATAGGGGCTTTCGTCTTCGTAGGGCTGCAAGGCATTTTCAGAAGAAATCAGGATTAACCTTCCCCAGCCTTTGGATTGCATTTGCGGAATAAAAGCTCTAGAAACTCTTACTGCTCCCATTAGGTCTATATCTACAGTTTCCTGCCAGTCATCATCTGTAAGCTCCAAAAAATTACCGGCTGCACCTCTTGCTCCTGCGCAATGGGCTACGATATCAGCGCCTCCGTGATTCGCTTTTACTTTTTCCGCGAGCTGCTCCACCTCACTGATTTTTTTTAAATCAGCAACGATGTCAGTCACTTGGTTTCCATTCACCAGGTAAGGACGAATATCTTCTGCCGTTTTTTCCAGCTCTTCTTGATCAATATCACTGACAACGATATTGACCCCTTCCTGAGCCAGAATAATTGCAGTAGCCTTACCTATGCCCGAATCAGCACCGGTAATTACTGCGGTTTTTCCTTCTATTTGTAAATTCATAAAGAATATTTAATACAATTAAAAAATCACATTGATACTAACTAGAAAGCCATCAATGTGTTATCACAATTTGATAAATAGTGGATGAAAATAAATATAGATTGACCGTTTAAAAACGGAGTTCAGATGATGATCACTCCTAAAAGGTATAGCCGAAACTCAAAACAAAACGTCTTAGTAAGCGATCTTCATCGATAACAGTTTCAGTAGCACCTCCCCAGTCCCAGCCGTTCATAATATAGGTCATATGTGTTTTTTGCAGACGATAGCCGGCACTCAAAGTTAAGGCAGATGCTTTCATGTTAATCTGATAGCCTAAACCTCCCTGCAGGTGATACCCACCATCTGCTTCCTGATAATCTATCCAGTCAACCTGATCCTTGGGCTTCCACATAAAGCCCCAGCCGCCATTAAAGTAATAGTAAGGACTAACTTTACGCTCAATGATAAGCCCCCGTATACTGGCATACAGAGGGGTAACCATAAAATCGCCATACTTATCCAGTCCTACACCGCCGCCCAGCATAAGTCTGGGACCGAAGGCGAAACCATTTACCGTATGGAAGGATACATTGGTATAGCCATAACCTTCGCTATCCTGCCCAAAAAGTAGTTGAAAGTTGATGTCATGGAAAAAGCCTCTTTCCCTTCGGAAAAAGGCTTTATTTGCTTCTTCAACCTCTTTAGCCTGATATTTACCAAAATGAATGCTACTGATCTTATTAAGCGGAATATTTTCTCTGTCCAATGCGCTGTATTCCAGTGTGATAAAATCTTCAAAAACTGAGTTGACTAAAGTACCATATACTATCTTTCCGTTTTTCAACACAACATTCACTTTCTGTTGCGCATGAAGCGTTACACATGACATAAAGAGTAGCAGTATAATCCATATTATCCTCATAATGATGGCACAGATATAATGCTTAATAGCTCAATATTTGTGGGGTCACTATAGTCATATTGGTAAAGGCCATCATCGCCGATAAGCATCAGCACATTGTTCAAAGGAATGACATCGTATGCATGTATGTCATCAAAATGCGCCATCTGATTTTCACTGATGGCTTTGATGTCTGTGGCGTCAAAAACTTTCAAACCAAACTCACCTTCACATACGAATAGTGTACCGTCGTCAATGCCCAGGCCATGGGGGTGCTCCATCGCGTATGTTTCGAGTAGCTGTGGATGATAAGGATCTTCAATGTCTATAACCTCCAGTTGGTTGACAAAGCCCTGACATTCAGTTCCATTTCTTAAGGTGACATATGCGGTATTCCCTTCTACCACCACGGGATCACAACTTGTGATATGTTCATAGGTAGATACATGTTGTGGGCTAGCCGGATCAGAATTATCATAAATATGCATACCGTTTTGAGCGCCTATGAAAAGTTTGTCTTCATACGGAAAGATAGTTTCAATCATAAAACCGACATTAATATCGTCCCCTTTTTCTTGAGGGTCAGCCTGTTGGGTGATATCAAAAACCTGCATATAATAATCGTCAATGGTATAAAGAAAGTCACCAACAATGGCAAAGCGTGCCATTGAACCTCCTACACCTTGCTGTGTGCCTGATGAACCTGAATTGCTTTCTAAAGCAAAATTGGCTACATCAGCAGTCTGCGTAAAGGCTATTCCTCCCCGGTAATAAAACATGCCAGCAGCCAGCGGGTCCATTTCTCCCTCAATGACCTCAGTAGTTTCCTGCTGAACCCATTCGGTAATGACCTGACCTTCTTCTACAGGAAAACCGCTATAAGAAGTATTGAGCGGAAATACATTTTCTACTCGCTTCACCTCCTGTATGTTATCAACCTTACTGATGTCAAATACCAACAAATCTATAAAACTATCTGCATACAGATAATTACCTTTCGCTGCCAGGTCATAGTTGCCAGGAATGTTGATAAAAGCCAATCTCTCAGGATCCACGGGGTTTGAATTGTCAATTATGTGGATACCCTCTCCCGGCTCATTAAGAAATAGGTGGTTGTCGAGAAAGTAAATTTTTCCTGCCTGTTTGATAGTGCGGGGAGGAAGTACATCTACTGATGCTCTAAGCTCTGCGGTAGTCATGTAAACCGGTGTCATATATTTATACGTGCGGGTTACCTCAACCTTATCAGTGCACCGATTTAGCAATAATACACAGAAAATGGCAGTAAGGTTAAAACTCAGATAGAGTAGTAACTTCCTTTTTGTTTTGGGGGAGATGGCAAGAGTTTCCATAATGCAGAAGGGTTATGGTGAAATTGGTAGTATCAAGACACCAGGAACTGCAAGAACGTTGGAACCTGGGTATTTTTTCTGAAATATTGTCATTAAGTTGTCTATTCTACTAAAAGCCTTAATTTCAAGCAAAAATGATTTTTTATGATTTGTATTAAACTACCACACACCGATTTTGAAGTAACAGAAATCGCTTTTGGAGCCTGGGCAATTGTAGGAGGGTTTAACTGGGGGCACCAGGATGAAAAAGATTCCATTGATGCCCTGAGAACTGCCTACGAGATGGGCATTAATTTTTTTGATACAGCTGAAATGTACGGCAGCGGGGCTTCTGAAAACCTGATAGACAAGGCGTTAAAGGAAGTGAGAGAAAAGATAATCATCGCCACCAAGATCAAACCGGCAGATTTTTCTTTTAATGATGTAAAAAAAGCTACTGAAGAACGTCTCAAAGCGCTGAATAGTGATCGGCTGGATTTGCTACAGTTGCATTGGCCAAATCCTGAAATACCCATTGAAGAGACTATGGGAGCTTTGGTAGAATTAAAGAAAGAAGGCAAAATCAGGGCCTTTGGCGTCTCCAATTTTGGGAAGAATGATTTGACCGAAGCATTTAAATATACTGATGAAATCAGCAGTAATCAGCTTCCTTACAACCTTATCTGGCGAGCAATTGAGTATGAAGTATTACCTGAATGTAAACATCGTCATGTCCCTATTCTCTGTTATTCTCCCATCATGCAGGGCTTGCTCACCGGAAAATTTACTACTCCTGAAGAAGTGCCGGATGATAGAGCGAGAACCCGTCATTTTTCTTCTCAAAGACCGCAGAGCAGGCACGGACAGGAGGGCTGTGAAAAAGAAACCTTTGAAACTTTGAGGCAAATCAAGGCCATAGCTGACCAGATTGGCAAACCGATGGTGGAAGTAAGCATTGCCTGGCTTATGGCTCAGCCCGCAGTAGGTTCAGTGATTGTAGGTGGCAGAAATGCTGAGCAGGTCAAAAAAAATATAAAAGCTGCCGAGCTTAAACTGGATGATGATGTATTAGCACAACTTAACAAAGCGACAGAACCACTTAAGCAGAAGTTAGGAAAGAATGTAGACTTATGGGAGGGTGAATCCAGAATAAAGTAGATACAGTGAAACTTCTTATGTTCTTTATGTTTAGTATATAGTATTAAAATTAACAATATGGTGAGAATTGCTATTTTTAAACATAAACGATAAATAATTAATGGGTCATCATCATCAGGGGGATCATCATGATCATGAAGAAGGGCATCACCATCATGCAATAAGCAGCAATCTGAAAGTTGCCTTTTTTCTGAATCTGAGTTTTACGATCATTGAGTTTGTTGGTGGAATCTTTACAAACTCAATGGCAATTTTGTCCGATGCCATTCATGATCTCGGTGATACTTTTGCTATTGGCTCATCTCTGTTCCTTGAAAATTATTCGCAAAAGGGAAGAAGTAAAAAGTATTCGTTTGGTTATAAACGTTTTTCCCCTTTAAGTGCTCTTATCAATTCAGTGATTTTGCTGGCAGGCTCAGTAATAATTATTGTTGAAGCTATACCACGGCTAATTAACCCTGAATCAGTAAATGCGCAGGGAATGCTGTATCTGGCGATCGCAGGCATTGTATTTAATGGAGCAGCAGTTTTTCGTTTAAAAAAAGGTGGAAAGTCAATCAACCAGCGGACAGTAATGTTACATCTTCTTGAAGATGTACTAGGATGGGCTGCCGTACTTATAGGAAGTATTGTGATGATATTTGCCGATTTACCTGTAATTGATCCGATTTTGTCCTTGTGCATTGCAGTATACATCCTGTGGAATGCATTCAGGAATCTACAGCAGGTGATGAACATTTTTCTACAGGCCACACCTGATAATATTGATATAGAAAAAGTAAAAGCTGCACTGAGTTCAATAGAGGATATACAGGAAATGCATGATACCCATATCTGGACCCTGGATGGTGATTATAATATATTGTCAATACATCTGGTGATTAAAAAAAACATGCGACTTACTGAACTTGCTGAATTAAGGGCTAAAGTCAATCATGTGTTAAAAAACTTTCATATAGATCACATCACAACTCAGTTTGAAGTGCCGGGTGAAGTGTGTGAATTAGAAAAGCATTAATCAATGAAAACATCTACAATTAAACAGGAAACTGAAAGAAGTAAATGGCTTCAGATAGCCTTTTGGCTGAGTATGATTACCATTTTCTATAATATGATAGAAGGAATAGTCTCTACCTATTTTGGGATGCAGGATGAAACACTGGCATTATTTGGCTTTGGAGTAGATTCCTTTGTTGAGGTGATCTCCGGAATAGGCATTGCCCATATGGTGTATCGACTGCGGAGCAATCCAAATGTTGAAAAAGACCGCTTTGAACGTCAGGCATTGCGTATCACTGGTTTCAGTTTTTACCTACTGACAGTAGGAATTGTGGCCAGTTCAGTACTGACCATTATTGCCGGAGGACAACCTGAAACTACCAGGGTGGGAATAATCATTTCTACAATTTCAATTATTACGATGTACGCGTTGGTACATTACAAAATAAAAGCCGGGAAAAAACTGAATTCACCTCCGATTATTTCTGATGCTAACTGTACCAAAACCTGCCTTTATCTTTCTTTGCTTTTGCTTCTTTCCAGTGGCCTCTACGAGTTATTCCAGATTCCGTATATTGATGCAATTGGAGCACTGGGAATAGCTTACTTTGCCTTTAAAGAGGGAAGAGAAGCTTTTGAAAAGGCTAAAGGTAAAGATTGCTGTGGAGACACTTGCTAGACAATGTTTGGTTGATTGATAGCGATTTTTCACGCTCAATACAGGTTTGTAAAAATATTTATCATTTTTTGACCTTATCAAAATGGAAAATAAGCTTGCATACATTCATCAGGGAAGTGGAATTCCCCTTTTATTACTTCATGGCTTCTGCGAAAGGAAAGAAATCTGGAATCATTGTATTTCTGCATTATCTAAGGAAGCCCGGGTAATCGCGATTGATATGCCTGGATTTGGAGGTAATCTGGCCATTTCCAGAGATATCAGCATAGATAGTGTTGCTGAAGAGATATCAGATTTTTTAAAAGAGATGGATATCCCGGAAGCTGTGATGGTAGGCCACTCACTGGGAGGATATGTCACTCTGGCTTTAGCAGAACGATACCCTCAGCTATGCAAGGGGCTTTGTCTTTTTCATTCTACCGCAAAAGCCGATAGTGAAGAGAAAAAGACTAATCGCGATAAAGCGGCTTTATTTCTGGAGAAGAATGGGACTGAGCCTTTTGCTCAAAATTTTGTACCCTCACTTTTTGCTCCTGTAAACCACCAGAAACTGGCTTTGCAAATAGCTACTGTAAAGCAAATGGTAGCCCAGACCAATGATAAAACGGCAGTAGCCTATACAGAAGCGATGCGTGATCGTCCTGAAAGACTACATGTTTTAAGGAAAGCAGAATTTCCCTGTATGTTTATCGCTGGTAAAGAAGATCAGGCAGTTCCTTACGAGGATTTGCAGCAGCAGAGCAAACTTCCTACAGGCAGTTCCGAATTTGTGAGTTTGGAAAACTGTGGGCATATGGGCATGTATGAGCAGGAGAAGAAAAGTTTAGATGCTTTAACAAGCTTTGTTAAGATTGTAAAAAGTCAGGTTTAGTAGTTGTAAATTTTCAGGAAAATATAGATGATTGTAGTTTTGATTAGCCAAACTACTTAATCTGTGCTTATGCTTCGTTACTGCTTTTTAGTATTATTAATCACTGTTTCTAGCTGCAAATTGTACGCACAAAGTTGGATTCGGATCAACCAATTGGGTTATTTACCTGCATCTCAGAAAGTAGCCGTGCTGGTTTCAAAAGAGGATATACAAATCAATGCGTTTGCCTTGCATAATGCTACGACACATGAAGTGGTCTGGCAGGGAGAGGATGTACAGTCTTTTGGTGCTTATGCCGCATTTCAGACCGGTCATAGACTTAATTTTTCAAATTTCAAACGGCCGGGAAGCTATTACCTGCAAGCCAATCAGACCAAATCCCCTGTTTTTAGTATAGATCATGATGTGTATGAAGGTGCAGCTGATGTGTTGCTCCACTATATGCGGCAGCAGCGATGTGGTTTCAATCCTTTCCTGAAAGACTCATGCCATGTACATGATGGGTTCAGGGTTTACCATCCTTCAGGCGATTCTGCACACGTCAATGTAAGCGGAGGCTGGCATGATGCTACTGACTATCTGCAATATACAGCAACATCATCCAATGCAGTTTACCAAATGCTTTTTGCTTATCAGCAAAATCCGGAATCCTTCGGCGATGAATTTGATGCTGCCGGTTTAAAAGGAAGTAACGGTATTCCTGATGTTTTAGATGAAGCACGATGGGGCCTGGAATGGCTCATGAAAATGAATCCGTCCCCCGGAGAAATGTATAACCAAATTGCTGATGATAGAGATCATGCGGGTTTTCGTTTGCCTAATCATGATTCAGTGTCATACGGAAAAGGGAAGGAAAGGCCCATATATTTCATAACCGGAAAACCTCAGGGTTTAAAATATAAAAATAGGACTACAGGAGTTTCTTCTACTGCCGGAAAATTTGCATCTGCCTTTGCCATTGGCGCAGCAGTCTTTAGCGAGGATGACCCTGAATTTGCTGGAAAGCTAGAAAAAAAGGCAGTTGAAGCATTTAATTTTGGCGAATCAGATTTGGGTGTATGCCAGACCGCACCCGGAAATGCACCTTATTTTTATGAAGAAGACAATTGGGTAGATGATATGGAACTGGCTGCTGCCCAGCTTTATCAACTTAATGGCGAAAATGAGTGGTTAAATAAAGGAAGAAGTTACGGGCGGCTTGAAAAGATCACTCCCTGGATGGGAGCAGATACTGCTCGTCATTATCAGTGGTATCCGTTCTGGAATGTTGGGCATTTTCAATTGGCCAATTCCAGAGAAGAAAAAGTACGCAAAGAATTTCAATTCTATATGAGAAGTGGTCTTAAAAAAAATTACGATAGAGGAAAAGACAATCCTTTTTTGATGGGCGTACCATTTATCTGGTGTTCTAACAATCTTGTGGCAGCCGCCGCCTCACAGGCTCATCTGTATGCACAGGTCAGCGGAGATCGTCAGTTTGCAGAAATGGAATCAGCACTACGTGACTGGCTTTTTGGCTGCAATCCCTGGGGAGTAAGCATGGTGGTAGGTTTACCGGAAAGTGGAAAATTCCCTACCAAACCTCACTCTTCACTTACTTTGCTTGATGGTTATGCACTTACTGGTGGCTTAGTAGACGGGCCTGTATATGGCTCTATCTTTAACAATCTGAAAGGGCTCACTCTTATGGATGAAGATCCTTATGCTGCTTTTCAATCAGATCTGGTGGTCTACCATGATGATTTTGGAGACTACTCTACCAATGAGCCTACAATGGATGGTACCGCAAGCCTTATTTATTTTCTTTCTGCTTTGGAGAAAGAAGGAAAAGAGAGCCGGCCATAAAGTAGATTCAAACACTCATTTGAGACAATCAACAGAACAGCAGACTGTCATAAATAAATCAAACTTTTTTTTTCGCCGAGTATGCAGAGGGAAATGCTGTGGTCTGGGAAGCTTCTAATATTAATCATGTTTTAATATCCTCCATTTACAGATAGGTTTTATATTAATCCTGAGGTCAGGTAAATGCATACAGCATCTGAAAAAAGGTAGACACTATCTGGCTGCCTTTTCAGATACAAATGCAATACACACTTATTGGGAAGAAAGTGACACTGTTACTTTAGTAATCAAAGCAGCGTTTTGAAAGGATTTGCTGGGCAATTAGCAGGAAATGCAATAGCTTGCTGACCTTAAGAAAATGCTCGTTTTTTGATGTCTCTACCTATTAAATTCAATCGTATTAAAGCAGTATCACTGGATTATCTAGTATTGGCTTTTTCAACTCAGGCGGAATACCAAAATTATCGTTGACAAAACGATTGAGTTCGTCCTGAGTCTTTTCAGACAAAAGCTCAGCCATTTCATCCATGGCCTGACTGCTGATCATATATGGCATCATAGAGAAAACCATCTGATTGCCTCGGCAGTGGGCAAATATCTGATATTCATTTTGATCTTTGATAGATTGACCGGTGAATGCGCAGTTACCAATCCATTCGTTGATATCCCAGTTATGAGAAGCTCTTAATTTTTGGCTTTGTTCAATCAAATTACTTTTTTCGGTCATATATGCCTGTACTCTTTCCAAAGATTCTCTAGATAGCTCATTTCTCATTTTTAGCGCGCATTCAAGGCACATTGCATACTCGAATATCACATCTGTTGTACCATACTCCGGATATTGCCTAATAGCTTTCTCAATAACATACTCAGTTTCATTCTCAAGTAAAAGGGAATTACAGCTTACACAATGACTGAAAGGCTCATCTTTCTCAAATGGATGAAAGATAGAGGGGATGTCAGTTGCTGGGAAATTATGAAAATTCATCATGAATTTTTTTTCTATAATGTTTTACGAGACAATAATAGTTTCTGAAATCAGTATCAATAGAAAATAACTGCTATTCAAGTATTTCAAAAGTAAATGTGAACAAGATATTCCTCAATATCCAGTTAATAAATCTAAAAAATCTCTTTCCCGTATAACATTTTCAGATTCTTATTGATTAAACTGAATATGAATTTACAATCAGAAAAAATTATTTTGGAGAAAGAAAAAGAACCACTAAAATGGTCAGAGTTGCCTGAAGGTTTTCAGAGACTGCTTACCCGATCTTACGAAGAGTATAAAGAAATACTTTATGATCCTTGCCTGCATCCCCTGGCCCGAAAAATACCTTCCTGGGAGGATTGGTTAAAAAAGCATGATATTTATGTAGATAAGCAGTGATCTGCTATCGGCTCACGCTTTTTTACTTTGTGATCAATTACGCTAGTGTTAATATTTTTTTAAAATTTTTAAACGATAACAAACAGAAGTAATCATTTCTAGAATATGTACCAAATGAATAACAATTCTTTTGTATCAGTTTTCTAGTCCTGACCAAATGCTATTATCTTCTGTAAAGATGATATTTTTTTTTAAGACATAAGTTTTTTTGTAAAAATTATCCCATTTTTGGTATAATAATTTTTCATAACTTATTTATGATTCACTTAATATAAGCAGAAGATTAAATTATAATATTTTAAAAAATTACTAAAATATTCTACATAAGAAAAAATAAAGTATCGTTTTTTACTGAAAATTCAACAAATTATTAACTATACAACGGTATAAAGGTAAATAATATTTTTTTTCATTAGTTTGATATGCTTTCAAAAACATCAATTAAGTTTAGAATTTTTTTTATTATTTATCGCGGATACATCGTAGCGTATTTTTATGTGGGTTTTATGAGTATTTTTAATTAATTTTGAATGAACTTTTATTTAATTATGTGTCTTTAAAAGTGACAATCATTCACTATCATCAAACTTCTTTTTTTTATGTTTTGAATGATGAATAAATTAAAGATTAATAAAATTGATACATACCGATCATATTTTATAGCTTTTTATCACTATAAAACGATGTTAACAATTTCAAATTTGTGTTTGATTTAATGACTTTAACCCTTGAATTGATATTTATTTCCACAAAATAATAAACTTAATTAAGAGTTTTTAGTATAAAGAAATGGTTAACATAATTAGTTTTTATTATCGTCAACGATCTTAACAGAAATATTTAGCAGAGTTAGAATTTATTTTATTTATACTTTTATTATGGAAGAAAGCCTATTAAGCGAAATCCAAGTAATATCTGACAATGGAAATGACAAGTCTATTCATTACAATGACATCAAGGTAAAGTCAGAATTGCAGAATTTCATAACTCCTTTATCAGAAGACAGCCGCGAACAGTTGGAAGAAAATATTAAGCTTAACGGTTGTTTGGACCCATTAACATTGTGGGATAAAAAGAACGGAGACTTGGTTTTGGTGGATGGTCACAACCGATACCAAATTTGTTCTAAACATGATATTCCATTTAGAGTTAGGGTCATTAGGTTTGGCTCGGAAGAAGAAGCCAAGGATTGGATGATTAATCACCAGCTTGGCCGCAGAAATCTAAACCCTGATCAGTTAAGCTATTTTCGTGGGCTCAAGTATGAGCGCATGAAAAAGAAGAGGGGAGGGTATGATAAAGTCCTCTCTAGTGGGCAAAGTGGCGATAAGACGTCTGAAGTGCTGGCAAGAGAGTTTAATGTCAGTGACCGTACAATTCTTCGTGATGCAGAGTTTGCCAAAGGGATTGAGATCATTGCCAAAGGCAACCCAAAGATGAAAAATGATATTCTTCTGGGAAGAATTAAGGTGAAGAAAAGTGACGTGCAAACGCTGGCACAGGTGAAAGATATGAGACAGATCGGAAAAATTAAAAACGAGGCTGATCTCTACAACAAAGCCAAGAGCATAAGAAAAGAAAAAGAAGCTCAAAAGGCTGAAAAAGCGCAGAGTGAAATGGATCAAAGAGTCAATGAGGCGATTGAAACAATAAAAGGTAATGAGCCTGTTTTCACTAATAAAGAAGATAGAATCAAAAGAATAAAAGCAAATATTGTATCTGCAGTGAATAAAACTATTCAGCAGAAAGACAAAAATTCACTAAAAGAAGTAAAAGCATATATCAAACGTTTGGAAGACGAACTTTTTGGTAAGTATGCAAATGCTTAATTATAGTAAACACTCAATAAATAAAAAGGCTCATTAGAGCCTTTTTTGTTAATGCAAACCACCCTTTTTTAATTTGATGAAAGACAATACGCCTGAATAGGAGCTTCGGCCGAATAGAAATTCATTTCTAAAGCTTTATTTAAATCCTTACAGGCTTGCTGTGGTTTACCACTTAAATACAAAGCTAAACCACGATTATAGTAAACTTTTGCGAGACTTGCATCCAATTGAAGTGCCGTATTGTAATCGGTAACTGCCTCAGTATATTTTTTTAATTTATAATATGCATTTCCTCTGTTGATAAAAGCCTTAATAAGTAAAGGATCAAATTTTATTGCTACAGTGTAATCTTCAATTGCTCCTTTCAAATTTAACTCTTTTTCCTTGCTGTATGCTCTCAACAACAGTACCTCAGCATTTGTACCACCGATACTGATTGCTTGGGTAAAATCATCTATTGCCTTTCCGTTTTTACCTAGGGACTGACGTAAAACGCCCCTGTTAAAAAAAGCTTGATAAGAGCCTTGCTCATTTACTGCCAAGTCGTAAGACGCTCTTACAAGTTCATGGTACTGCGATTTTTTTGTAAGCTTGGACAAATTTGCCAAAGCAACTGTATGGTCATTCTGGTAACTTAGCGCTTTCTGATAAGCCGTTATCGCGGAAAGCGTATCCAAATCAGTCTCCATCAAAAGACCTTTATTAACATGGTAATCTGCTTCTTCAGGCTCAATGGTGATAGCCTGATGAATATAAAATCTGGCACTATCAATATTATTAAGTTTCAAATGCGTCAAACCTAAATAATTATAAATTTCAGCGTTAATATGGGACTGAAGTGTTGTGATGCCGGTTACAGAGAAACCTGAGTTGTCATTTTTACCTTTAAAATACACCTTTGAAGTTTCGCCTGGGGGGAGTTGAAGTAAGAGATGAAAATCCTCCAATGCGTCATGATAACGCGCTTTTTCAAAATAAAGCTGAGCCCTTTTGAATCTTGCGTCTATTAAATCTGGTTTGATAAAAATAGAAATTGAATAGTCAGTAATAGCTCCTGATAGATCATCCATTTTTTCTTTGACCTGTGCTCTAAGCAGATAGGCATCAACGTACTCCCTACTTTTGGCGACTGCCAGGTCCAAACATGCTAAAGCGGAGCTTAGCTGATTATTTTGATAAAATATGCTCGCTTGTTCATACAGTTCACTTGGCCTTTCTTTCAGATCTTGTGCAGGTAAACTTAGCACAGAAAAAAGGAATAAGCATACGTTTATTAATACTTTCATGCAAGAGAAACAGTATGATCATTAAAAAAATTTTATTTGATCCTATAATTTAAACTTGGCTGATTACATTAGGTTTTAAGTTAAGATGCAACTCTACTGCTGTCAACATGCTCATAGTTTTTCCTGAAATGACACATCATGGATTTTGACAACATACTTTCCTTCCACAATGCTGGGTTTTTTATTCAGATCAGCGTCTTCATCAGTAATCGATTAACAAAATTTATCAAACTATCTTACTTTAGCCTATTAACGTAAGAAATTATCCTGTTTTATAGTTAAGCGAATGAAATCATATTGAAAAATGATTTTGTTTTACTCTAGATGCGTTAGTTTTCTATTCATTGGCATGACTTAATTAATAGATTAGGCTAATTGCTCGAATAGAGAGCAAAACCTACTTGAGTAAGAAAGTAATGCTGTGCAAGATAAAAATAAACAAATAAAGGGCGACTTTAGTGTTTAGCATGTACAAAATGATGAACATAATCTACACAATACAATGCCCGGTGTTTATGTTACGTTTGGGTAATAAATCAATTAAATATTTGCTCACTTCTCTCCGTATATCGCCTATTTATCTGTTTTTGCTACTATTTTCAGTAGTTGCCAATTATTCGTTTGGATATGCGCAATCTGTTGACAAAGATTCATTAGCGCGTATAAATGGCTTAATTGAAAAAAGTATTGTAAAGAGTAACTCGGAGCCTTCCGTAGCATTAGAGCTGGCGCTTGAGGCATTAACACAGGCTGAATATATTGGTGATGAGCCTAGTTTTGCTAAAGCTTATTATTCTGTTGGATTAGCGTATGATGTATTAGGTGAAGACCAGTTAGCTTTAAATTACTTTTTTTTAGCACTTGATAAGTATAAAACTTTAAACGATAAGCTGGAAGTAGGTAATACGCTCAATAATATAGGAGTAGTATATAATGAATTGGGAGATTATAATGAAGCGCTATCATATTACATTCAAGCTTTACAGACTATTAAAGGGCTAAATACTCCTGACTGTGAATTAAAATTATACAATAACATAGGCCTAATATATATTACAAATGGATTAGAAACAAAGGCATTAGAAAGTTTAAATAAAGCGTATCAATTAGGCGTTCAACATCAATTGGAGGATGCTATTACTTTCCCTTTGCATAATCTGGGAGATGCTTATCTGAATTTTGGAAAATATGATAGTGCACTTCACTATTTTCTTAAGTCTTATAAAGTTGATAATTCTCTAAATGACAGACAGGGTTTAGCCATTAATCTACAATCAATGGGTAAGGTGTATATTGCCCAAAGACAGTATGAGCAGGCAGAATCACACCTGATTGAATCCCTGGATATCTTAACAGAAATAGGAGACAAATACGAACAAACCAATACACTTACAATGCTGGGTAAACTGTATTATGAAACAGAAACCTATCCCAAAGCCATATTGTATAGTGAAAAAGCATTAGCGTTCGCCCAAGAGTCAAATACCAAAGATCAGATTAGAGAAGCAGCGGAAATTTTAAGTGACATAAACCGGAAATTATCAAATTTTAAAAGCGCGTTACTTTATTCAGACTTGAGTAATACCTACAAGGATAGTATCTATAATGACATCAAGAGCAAGCAATTAGTATTGCTGGAACTCAACAAGAAAGAGGTGGAGAATGCTGCACTCTTAACTGAAAATGAGTACAAAGCGTCTATTATGGACGATCAACAAATATTAATTGAAAAGCAGACCTATGCAGTAATATTCGTTTCTCTGGGATTAGTACTGAGTTTTATTGCAGTTTCTGTTCTGGTTAATTCCAATAAAGATAAAAATTTAGCGAACCAAAAGCTCATAAAACAAAAAGTGGAAATAGAAAAAATTATCAGAGAGCTGACTACTTTAAATGACAACATCAATAAGCAAAAAAATGAGCTACAGCAATCTAATCAGATTAAAGATAAACTGCTATCCATCATATCTCATGACTTTCGCAGCCCTCTAAATTCACTTGAGGGCATACTAGACTTAATAACTCAAGGAAGAATTTCTCCAGATGAGATGAAAATGGTATCCAAAGAATTACGCGTGAAAGTTAATATTACAACATGCTTACTGGATAACCTTTTAAATTGGGCAAAAAGCCAGATGCAGGGAATCAACACCAATCCAACTTATTTTGATATCAAGGAGCTTGTCAGCGATACAATTCATTTACTATCTACACAGGCTGAGAAAAAAGACATACGAATTTATAATAGAGTAGTTCATCATCAGGAAGTGTTTGCCGATTATGAAATGACTAAGCTGGTGGTTAGAAACTTAATAAGCAATGCCATTAAATTCACAGTTGCGGGAGATAAAATTTTCATTAAATCCATAGTGAAGGATGAGCATCTGGTTGTGATTGTAAAAGATACAGGCAAAGGAATTTCAAAAGAAGACCAGGTCAAATTGTTCACTAACGAAGCTAAATCAACCCTGGGTACGGCTTATGAAAAAGGAACAGGTATAGGCTTGTTGCTTTGTAAAGATTTTGTTGAGAAGAATGGAGGGATAATCAGTATTGAAAGTGAAGAGGGAGAGGGTAGTACTTTTAAATTTAGTATACCAGTAGCTGAAAATAAGTGGAAAGCAGTACACTCAAAAAAAGAACTATCTAATAAAGAATAGATAGTTCTTTTTACAAGCTAAGTAAATAAGAATTATTCAACATTAACACTGTAGTTGTTTTGCTCTTGCTTCTCATGGGGGAGTCTGATTTTAAGTAATCCATTTTCAAAAGAAGCCTCTATATTTTCTTTATTTACATATTTAGGAATACTAAAACCTCTGTAAAGTGACTTGGTATTGTATTCTCTTCTAATGTACTTAAGCTTATTCTCGCCCTCATCCTTTTCCTTTTTCTCGGCGACAATATTTAGGGTTTCATTATTAACTTCTATACTTATCTCATCTTTGGTAAATCCCGGTAATGCAATTTCTAAATCATAAGCATCAGTTTGTGCTTTGATATTTGTAGGTGGAGTTTCAGGACGGGTCAACCAGAGGTCATCAAAGGGGTCTCTAGAAAGAAATCTCTCATTATCGAAAAAGCGAGCCGGCTCATCACCGATTCTATGTAAGCCGTTGTGAAGAATATGTGGTCTCATGATGATAATTATTTGGTCATAGCCTAAGATCTAACATTTTTCAAAAAAAAAATATGAGCTAGCTCATCATTGAAGATGATTTTAATCATAAAAATGGCCTAAGTTCGTGCTTAATTTTCCTTTTTATAGTAAAGCGCTAACCCTATGCTTGTAATTATATTTGGCTTACCTGGAACAGGCAAATCATTTTTTGGAGAAAAATTATCCAAACATCTTGACTGGGAATATATTAATAGTGATAGAATACGCCATGCATTAAATTTGAGAGGCAAGTACGAAGCAAGCGATAAAAAAAAGGTGTATGAGGCTATTTTTCAAAAAGCTAAAGAACTTTTAGGCCGTAATAAGAACATCATATTGGATGCTACATTTAGTGATCACAAGCAATTAGCTGAAGCAAAAGAGCTCGCTTACAATATGGGAAAAGAAATTAAACTGATTGAAATGAAAGCTGATGAGCAAACCATAAAAGAAAGAATCAGTAAAAAGCGAAAATATTCTGAGGCTGGCTTTGACATATATGAAAAAATTAAAAATGAGTTTGATCCTATCAAAGAGCCTCATTTGGTGCTTGTCTCTTCTAATAATTCTGTGCATAAATTATTAGAAAAGGCTAAACAATATTTATTTCATGAATAAAGAAGAGTTTTTTCAACTTAAGCAAAACGGAAAGATAGGAGACAGGCCAATTGATGCCTTGCAGGCAGAATATCTGGAAACCCATATTTCCTATCTCATTCTGTTAACTGATCGCGTTTATAAAATAAAAAAAACTGTGAAGCTACCTTTTTTGGACTTCACTAGCCTTACTGACAGAAAACATTTTTGCGATAAAGAGTTAATGCTGAATAAGAGAACTGCAGCTTCTGTTTATTTGGATGTGCATGAAATAAGATCAAGCAATAAGCAACTCATCATTAATGGTACAGTGGGAGAAGTGGTAGATTATTGCGTGCTTCTTAAGAGGATGGACAATAACAAAGAGATGGACATCTTACTGAAAAAGGGTGAAGTAACAAATGAGCAAATAGATCAACTCGCTGAAGAAATTGCCAATTTTCACATAGTTGCAGATGAGGTTCACAAGGATTGGCCTTTACACTATTTAAAAATGACCTATTCGCAAATTCTTGAGTGGAGTCTACTAGCGGGAGAGAAATTAGGTCAGGAGTACAAAAATATAATTCAGCATTCGTGTAAAGTTTCAGATAAGTACCTTGAGCGAAATATTGACAAAATCAATGATAGAAGTAAAAGAGGGTTGATCAGAGATGTTCATGGTGACTTGCATAGCCACAATATATTTCTAGAAAACCCTCCGGTGCTATTTGATTGTATTGAGTTTGATGATGACTTACGTCAAATTGATCTACTAAATGAGGTTGCTTTTTTTCTCATGGATCTGGATTTTTATGAAGCAGATCAATTGGGTAAACGCTTCTATACAAATTATTTAAATCGTATGAATGAAGCAGGCTTGGGTCAGTTAGATGATGAGGATTTACTTCTTTATTATAAAATGTACAGAGCTTCAGTGAGGGCAAAAGTTGAACTTATTGGTTTAGAAAAAAATCCTAGCCGGGATGAGTATATCACACATATGGAGAATGTAAAAAAATACATCAGGCTGGTAGAAAAATACGCTGAACGATTACACAAATGAAGTTATACAACGCTGTACCACTTCAAATATGATTACTAATACTTAGGCCTTGAGTATCAATAGAGGTCTGTGGGTATGGAAAATCATATGCTTTGTTTTGCTACCATGTATTAACTTATCGAAAAAACTATGTTTTCTGGGTATCATCGCAAGCATGGATGCACTGTGTTTTTCCAGAAACTTTTCTATGCCTTCATTGATATTTTCATCTTCAATATCGTAATGGTATTTATGCCTTGTTTTTTTCAGAATCCGGTCTAATTCTTCTCCCACTTCAAGTTCAGTTTCATTTAATTTTGATGCCCCTTTGCTAACATGAAGTACATCTACTTCTGCATGAAATATATCTACCATATTGAGCAGCATACTATAATCTTCGGGCTTGTGCACCTGTTGATAATCGGTAGCCAGCACAATATTTGTTAGCTGCCCGAAAGATACATCTTCAGGAATAACCAGCAGGGGGACTTTGGAACTTTCAATAATGTGGCTGGTAGTGCTACCCAGAAGTTCTTGAATGGCATTTGCTCCGCGTGTACCCATCACAACGAGGTCAATGCTTTCGTTATCAATGATTTCTAAGATATTTTCTTCTGCAAATCCTGCCTGCAATACAGTCTCAAATTTTAGTGTTTTGCTGAATAGATAATCTTCCTTGATTTTATCCATTTCTACACTTACTTCTTTCTTGACATCTTCTATGTCTACCATTCCCTCAGGATACATACCTCCCAAAGGATACGCAGTATCTGATATGGCGGGCACCCTGTAAGAATGCAAAACAATTAGTTTTGCGTCAACTTCCTTGGCAAGCTCTACTGCGTATTGTAAAGCGTTATTGGCAGTTTTAGAAAAATCAGTAGGGGCTAAAATTTTCTTGATAGTTTTCATGGCGAATAAAATTTACTTTATGCAACTGACTCTCCGTATTGAGGTTGATATGCATTTAGCATAGCTTCCTCATTAATCCGAGTATTGATTCTTCCGAGTACAGACTCTTCAGTATTGATGATTTTTTGTAAGATTTTTGTTTCATTCTCAAATCCAATGGCTCGCAGATACAATATAAGCGTGAGGTAGCTACCGAGCTTATAATGACTGGCAAGCAGTAGTGTATTAAGAATTATAGTTTCAGTAATGTTTTTTGTTCCTACATCATTTAATACTAAGAATGCTTCTTTGAAAATTCCATTCATGCCTTCTCCGGCGGAGGAATTTAGTGGAGACTTAAGGCGACGAATTAACTGGTGATGTAAGTATAGTTTGTAATTGGTGCTTTGCTTCAGGTCAAAAAGCAGACTCTTGAGTTTTGTACTACTTGCTTTGTGATCAAATACTTGTAAGTAGGTAATATACTGGTGTTCAGACCGGTACATTTTACTCAAAAGTGTAAAGGCAAGGTCCTGATAGTTGTTAATCGCCTTCATAATTAAAAAATTTTTATTAACTTATAATAAGTACCAATATAAAGAAGGTCTTTTTATAAATATACTGCTAAAAGTCATCTTTTACTATGATTTTTATCATGTTATTTTTTTCCCTGAAATGTTAACTTATTAAAAATATAAAATGGAAAAAGCCATGAAAACACTTCAAAAACTAGACAAACATGTTATTTACCTGAATGAATTGGTTCTCCAGGTAGCATCTAATCTTAAACATCCAGATGATGTTAATTGTGCTGAGCGCGCAATCAATGCAGTGCTACTTTCTGTAAGGAATTGTTTAAACTTTGAACAGTCTATCAAATTTTTAAATTATCTGCCATTACCATTTAAGGCAATTTATATTAAGGATTGGCATATTGACGATCGTGTTCCTGAGAAAATTGAATCAATGAATGAGTTTATTGATGAAGTATTTAGGTTAGATCCCGGTTTATGTCAAAATGACTATAAAGATCGCGACGCTATCAAACAGGCAGTAAAAGCAGTGTTTAAGGTTATCGGCTTACATGTTTCAAATGCGGATCTGAGAAAAGAGCTGATGTTTCTCCCTGATGACTTGCGCTTATATCTGGAAGCTGAAGGTGTGGCTATCAAATCTAATGAGATGGACTCCAGTGTTTGGCTATCCTAAGACAATATTCACCCTAAGTAATAAGTTTACTTCGACATTTAATTTTTTAAGGGGGCAGAAATATTTATTCTAACTAACCATTCCTAACTTTTCTCTGCCAGCGAACATCAGCAGCTCTAATTAGCAGCTTTGTATATGCAATTTTTTTAAACTTAAGCTCATCTATCGTCTAATTAACGCTTAGATCGTTTGGAAGTGAAAACCATAATTCTGTAATTTCCGGAATAATGCCCATTTTAAACGATATAATTATTTAGATTGATATGAGCAATTTCTTGAAAAGCATTGACCATCCTGCCGTAGCTGCACAAGATGTAGATAAGTTAGCTGATTGGTACTGCAATGTGCTTGGTTATGAAAAATATTATCGGGATGACAAGCCAGTATGGATGTTGAAAGCTCCTGACGCCAGCTTAATCGAGATTATGCCGATAGATGAGACTCCCCGCCCTGCACGTACTACATGGACACCAGGATGGTCACATCTTGCGTTGAGAGTAAATAATATTGATCAGGCCATTCAGGAGCTGGATAAACATCATGTTCAATGGATGGGCGAAATGGTTGAAGCGATAGGAGGGGGGAAAGTCCGTTCATTTCAGGATCCTGAAGGTAATATGCTACAGGTGGTAGAAAGAATATTTATGTAATGCCAATCCGCTATTTAACGCCACCAGCGGCGCCAGAATTTAGTGTAATTATCCTGACTGAGAATACCGAGAGGACCTTTATAAATTCCTCCATCAATGATTTTGTCATACACACGAATGGCTATGGTATTGTAATCGCCATATCTAAGTATCTCCGAACTTAAATCGTATTTACGAATGCTGGTGTACGCATAATTATCATTTACGATATATTGCCCATTATCGTCAAAGCCGGTGCTACCTACCAGTTGCCCGTTTACATAGGTTTGATCGTAGTCATCTATCATTCCCAACAATAGTATTTGGTCTTTACTCTCAAGTGCTTTGGGTAAATAGAAAACCTTACGATACCAGGCAAAACCATCATAACTTGCAAAGCCTTGCTTCTCCCAAAATAATGGAGCCATAACGCTTACCCAATGAGTGGATTTATCGTTCTCCTCTTTCCATTGCATATTGTCGCCCAATCTAAAATTCCACAATCCACCCAGGTCTACATCAAGCTTGTTGTATTCAGCATTTGTTACTATGCCTATCACTCCTGAGAGGATTCCACCATCAATTTTAGCATCATATACCCTGATTGCAATAGTATTTTTTCCTTGAGGGTTAAGGTATTCAAGCGGTATAGGGTAGCGACGGAATGCATTGTATGCGGTCTGGAAGTAAGGGGGGAATGCACCAGAAAATCCGATAAGTTTACCATTCATATATACCTCATCTACATCATCAATGTATCCCAGAGAAATGTAAAGGTTTTCTTCACTTTGCTCTTCTGTTAAATCAAATGTTTTCCGATACCAGGCAAATCCATCGTAAGCATGAAATCCCTGGGTCTCCCAGGCTGAAGGTACCTGCACTTTTTCCCAGTGATCATCTCTATAAGTAACCTCCGCCCAATTTGGCTTATCTCCTATATGAAATTTCCATTCACCTTGGAGGTCAAGGCGCAACTCCCAGGAAGACGCATTGGCAACTACAATGGTAAAAGTAGAAAATACGACAAACCAAAAGGAAAATTTATGAAAGTAGGTTACTGGCATCAGCAGAATTTGACGTAAAATCAGATAATCAGAATTAAAAATTTAGAATATTTGCTTAGACGAAATTATTGATAAACCATTTTTCAATACAGAATAATATGTATGCTGTTTATCAGTTTTTGTAGCTGATATTAAATGCTTAGTAGAGAAGCCAATTTTTTTGTTTCTATAGTCTACTCTGAAGTCGTATTTTTTCATAATGTCAGAACCAATAATTCCTTGTATTGTAATATGAGTTTTCTTTTTTACAGAATTCACTAAATTACTTAAATCCATACTATAAAAGCGGGCTCTGATTTCACTGCTGCCGAGGCTTACTTTTACTTTTTTTGCCCAGCTAATACTTTTCTTTTCACCATTAAGCCCTTCAATATTATAAGAAACTTCATTGTTGACTGAAGGAACGAAACCGAACTCATCAGAAACATTTTGATTTAATACAGAAATATCTGAGCCTGTATCTACCATCAGGTAAGTTTCAATACCATTTACCCTGGCGGCCACTATCGGTTTCCTGTCCAGATGTACAAACTCAATATATTCAATTTCTGAAGCTTGCGCTTGGAGCTGAGTAGAACAACTCGCAATCATGATGCAGGTTATTATTAGTATGGGTTTCATCTCTATTGATTTTACAACATACTCAATTTAGTAGATGATTCAGAAGATTTTGCCATGCTTCAGTAATTGAATGTAAAAAGATGTCACCTGTATAAATAACTGTAAATCAATATATTATGCACAGAAAGCAAATATATAGAATAGTAAGTACTTAAAAAAAGTATAAAATAATTCTCTTTTTAAGTACAATTGTGTATATTAGCATTATCAACTTTAAAAATTAAGATAATGGAAACTAAAACACTTTATCGGGATAAGTTGGAAAACGAAAGATACGGTCGTCCTCAAAATATCAGAGTACTGGTATCTAGTTACCTTACAGAGTTGCGTGAGTCATCTTCTGAAAATAAGAAAAGACACGCTACCGCCGGATAAGCATTTTGTAGCCAATACCATGTACTGTCAGAATGATTTTTGGATTGGCAGCATTGGCTTCAATCTTGTTTCTTAGTTTGACAATGAAATTATCTATGGTTCTGGTAGTAGGTTGTTCATCTTCATATCCCCATATATTGTCCAATAGGTCATACCTGCTTACTATCTCATTCTGATGATCCCAAAGATATTTTAGCACTTCAAATTCACGATAAGTCATCTTAACCTCCTTATCATTTTCATGTGCTGTATAACTCAATAAATTGAGCTTCAATCTACCTATTTGTATATTTTTATCTTCAGTAGCTATTGTATTTCCTCCTCTCCTGAGCACCGCTTTTATTCGTGCCAGTAATTCTCTTAAGCTAAACGGTTTGGTAATATAATCGTCTGCTCCTAGTTCAAGACCGAGTACCTTGTCTATTTCATCACCTTTGGCAGTTAGCAATATGATGGGCGTACGGTTATTTTGATTTCTGACTTGCTTACAAATATCAAAGCCCGACATATTTGGCAGCATCACATCCAATAAGATAAGGTCAAATTTCCTTTGCATAATCAGCTCATATCCTATTTGCCCATCAGTTACGGTCTCAACATGATAACCTTCAAATTCTAGGTTATCTCTCAAACCCATTACCATAGCTGGTTCGTCTTCAACTACCAAAATCCGGTTCATGAATTCTCTAAAAGTTTAGTGACTTTATACCTGATCGGAAAGCAGAGCCTGAAAGTACTTCCTTCACCTAAATTGCTGATTAATTCTACTTTTCCATGATGTGCCTCCATGATATGCTTGACTAAACTCAAGCCTAAACCGGTACCTTTAACACTTTGGGAACCACTGCCTCTGAAAAATTTATCAAATATTACATTTTGATTACCATCAGAGATACCCAGCCCTTTATCAGTAACCTCAACGTAGAAATACTGGTCAGTAATGCCAGTAGATACAGCGATTTCTTTGTGCTCAGGGCTGTATTTGATTGCGTTATCTAGTAAGTTGATTAGTGCTTCAGTAATGGCTTCAGCATCTCCGTTTATTAGCATTTCATCATCTTTTGAAAAATAAGCATACTTGAAGCCCTGGCTGCTGAGGTGAAACTCATACGCCTCTACTACTTCTCTGATTAGCTCGTTCAAATCCAAAGTTTTAAGATTGTACTTCCGTTGGCCGGCTTCAATTTTGGAGAAATTGAGTATTTTATTGACCATGGCAGTGAGCCTCACTGTTTCCTGGCTGATTATTTTATAATATTCCTGCTTACGCTCTTCAGTTTTAATGCGATTAAGCATAAGTGTTTCGGCAAACATACTGATTAAGGAAAGGGGAGTTCTGAGCTCATGGGATACATTGGATACAAAATCTGACTTAATTTGAGCAAGTTCTATTTCCCTTTTCACATTACGGTAAACAAACCAAACACCAAGTAAAAGGATGAAATCAAGCCCAATAATTAAAATAATATCATTTATTAATCGGCTATGAGCCAGTGTCTCAATGGTTTGTCCATTAAGGTTGATAGATAGATAATAGTCTGGGAAAAGCCAAAAAGGAAGAGGATTGAGCTGATGCATGTTGTTATTCGCACCATCAGATGTGTAAATAAGTGAATTGTCCTGACCTCGAAAAGCAGATATCACAAATTTTTCTTGGGATATAGCCTGTATTTTGGGCCCCAGTACATTTTGAATAAATGAGGAGGGCGTTATGATGAAGCCACAAATGTAGTTGGTGGGCAAGTCTCCCTGAGGTAAGAAAATTTGCAGCATGGCATCTTGCTCTTTCAGAATAGAAATAGGTTCTATTTTTCTATAACCATTATCCAGATAAGAGAATAACCTCTCAATCAATGCCTTTCTTTGATTCAATGTTTCACTGATATGTAACCCTAACGAATCATTCACCTGGCGCCCACTACCTTCGTTGAAAAGGTAAATGTTGGCGTAATCAGCACTATCTATTGCAATGAGATATTGAATTGAATTTTTTTCAGCAAAAAAAGTAGCCAGCCTCTGGCTGTTAAAAAAAGTGCTGTCTTCCAGAAGTAAGTCAACTTCAGAAGCCCATGCGCTAAGTACATCGGTCGAGTACTGATTTACAGAAAAAAGAATTGCATCCAGCTGATTATTATAGATCTCTTCAATAATCAATTCATGCTTATTAAGCGAATTGATCTGATACACGGAAAAAAAGACCGCTGGTAAGACAAAGATTAATGAAAGGACAACTCCTATTTTAGTTAAGGTCTTGTTCATTTTGCATGTTTCTGAAAATGCCTGGAAACCTTTCAGATACTAAAATAAGGTTCCTCTTTCTAAATGAACTTCTAACTGAGGATTATTTTTAGCGATAGCATCTACGATGACCGGATTAACGTGTGTCTCATAAAGATATAAGTGCTGTAAACTGTTAATCTTAAGTACATGCAAGAGCTCTGCATCATCAACTTCTGTACCCGATAGATCTAGTATCTCTAATGACTCTAAATTCTGGAGGTAAATCAACCCATTGCCTTTGATACGAGTTTGCTGTAAAAAAAGCGCCCTCAAGTTATTCATCTGGCCGATATGATAAAATGCGTCATCGCTAATGTTACTGGCATTAAATGAAGCTCTATGAATATGCGAGAAAACTGCCTGAAGCTCAGCCAACTGGTTATCATCAAAGCTGGTACCGGGAAATTGCATGCTGAGCACAAGTCCATTCTTATTTTCTTTGTCTTTTTCCAATAAGAAAGACTGCTCTTGATGAGCCACTAGTTGTATCAGCCCATCCAATTCCTGCTCTCTTTGAGCTTGTATGCGCATCTCTTGTTGAAGGCGCTGAGCCTGACTACTCAAAAGTGTAAAATACACACTGTCTGCTCGTATGTCCGAAAGCGAAATTCCTTGTAATGCTCCTTTTTCAATCCATTTTTCTAACATCAGAATCTCCTGATTCGTCAAAGGTGTTTTACCTTCCGGAGGCATATGATCATCATGGCTTTCTTCCAGGGTGATTCGCTGAAATAACTCACTTTCGTAAGGCTTAGCAGGCACAATAGCTGTTTTTTTACTTTTACCTCCCTTGAGAAAATCATCAAAGCTAGTCATCAGATATCCTCCCTTCGTTTTATTTTCATTATGACATGAATAACAGCGAGCATCCAATGTATTTTGGATAATATCTTCAAAGACCAGCATTTCATCTAAAGGCTTTTGGTCATAAGCACTGACAGGAACAGATTTCAGCGGAAAATGCTCAGTTAAAAAATCTTCTCCGTGTGTTAAGGATCCTCCCAGATGACTGGTGTAAACTATCAGCAGGTTGGTGAGTAAAAGAATAATTAAATACCCATTCGTATATTTCTTAAAGTTCAGTTGGTAGGCTTTCCAACAGAAAAGCAAGGCAGTAAGTGCTCCTATTGCGACTGCTATTCCAGCATATAAATGAGAATATACTGTCTCACCGCTATATCCACCGCTTTGAAACAAAGCAAAGCCAATGATAACGGAGAATACACTGAAAATCGCAGATAAAATGAGTAAAAGAATTTGAAAGGAAATTTGCCTTTCTATCCATCCGAGCCGTACCATGCATTCCCAAAATAACAGTACAAAAAGCAGTACGATAGGGAAATGGATGATCAGAGGGTGGAAACGTCCGCTGAATAAGACCCATTGAGAAACGTCCTCTTCAGTGACCGGCCAGAATGGGAAAGAAAGTAAGAATAAAGAGAGCAATGTGAAAAAAAGAAATACTTGGTTAAATAAGGTGGTTTTCTTCAGCAGCGCATTTAATTTACTGGACATATTCTTATCGCTATGCATAAATTTCACATAATTCTCCGGTACTATCCCCAAAACATTCCTGAGGTACTTCGTAAATATTGAGCATGGATTGGTAAAGATTTGCCAGGGGTGTTTCTTCCTTAAATTTAAGGTTTTGCCCTGTCTTTATCGCACCGCCTCCCTTACCAGCCAACAGTACCGGTAAATTATACGGAGAGTGCCGGTTTCCATCTCTGATGCCTGAGCCCAGAAGCACCATTGAATTGTCCAGCATATTACCATCACCTTCAGGTATTGATTTGAGTTTGTTCAGAAAATAGGCATATTGTTCTACATGCCAACGGTTAATTGTTTCGTATTCATCAAGATGCCTGGGGTCGTCTTTATGATGTGAGATCTGGTGATGACTACCAAAGACACCGGGAAGAAACGTGAAGTTTCTGTTGCTAACAGAATTACCAAACATGAAGCTACTTACTCTTGTAGCATCGCTCCAGAAGGCAAGAGTCATTATATCCATCATCTGTCTTACCTTTTCAGTAATATCAACACCAAGATTCATTTCAGAATATTCGTCAATACGAACGTTGAGCCTTACAATTTCTTCACGAATATCATTTGTTATCTTTGCTTCAAAAGCTTTTTGTTGCTCATAACTCAGAATCCTTTTTTCCACCGAACGAATTGACTCCAGGTATTCTTCAAGCTTATCCTGATCGCTACGACCCAGTTTCCTTTGCAGCCCTTTTGCATCATCCATGACCAGGTCAAGCACACTTTGCTTCCAGGGATCTTCTTCCTTTTTGGAACTAGGAACAAAATTTCTGAAAAGCCTGTCAAAAGCCAGGCGTGGGTTAATTTCCTTGGAGCAGGGTTGGGTAGGAGTCTGCCATGAAATAGATGATCCGTACAGGCGGGTGAAGCCGACATTGGCATCTATGCCAGAACTAATTCTTTCCATACCATATTGTAGCGAAGGAAATAAAGTTTGATGCCCGATGTGTTTAGCGATCATTTGATCCACTGATGTACCTCCACTATGCAGGTTATCACCCGTAGTCTTAAAAATGGGCAGACAGGTTAGAAAACTGGCAGTTTTGGTATAATGCCCATCATCCCCCCGATAGCTGCTAAGCCTGTTTCTCAGCTCATTTAGTACCAGTATATCGTCTTTGACAGTTTGCAATGGAGAGAGGATGGGAGAGAGCTCAAAGTTTCTGCCGTACTGCATGGGAGTCCACTTGTCAGGATGTACACCATTGGGCATAAACATAAAGGCAGCTCTTAATGGAGGTTTTTGTAAAGGAGAAGATATCAGGCTATTGGGAACCATTGCATCCAGAAATGGCAGAGCAATACTGGCTCCAAGACCTTTTAACATTCTACGACGCGAAATCTGCCAGGACTTTTTCATAGTACATCAAGTTTTCTCCCGTAATCATTGGTGCGATAACGAAAGGGATATGAGTTTACAAGTTCTTTTATAAGGGCGGTTGAATTGAAGTTATTTTCAATGAGTATTTTGGAGAGGTTTTGCATGGTAGGCTCATCTACAAACTCAATGGAGCGACCAATAGCATAAGTAAACATCCGTTCTGAGATGGTTCTGGCAAAATTATCCTGCTTTTGAAAAAGTATCTTTTTCAATTCTATCGGCCCGTTAAACGGCTCTCCACTCGCCAGCGTATCCCAGGCTATGATAGGTTCTGTTGAACCATAGGTATCTCTCCAGCGACCGATAGCATCATAGTGTTCTAGTCCGAAGCCTATCGGATCCATTTTTTGGTGACAACTTCTACAGGCATCGTTATCACGGTGAATTTCCAATAAATTTCTTAGGCTGGTACCTTCATGCGAGGACTCTTCGGGAAGCTCCCCTACGTCCGGTGGTGGTGGTGGTGGCGGAGTACCTAATATTTCTTCTAAAACCCATTTGCCACGGAGTACCGGACTTGTCCTGAGCGGGAGAGAAGTTGAGGCAAGTACACTGCCCATTCCCATAACACCTCCACGGCTGCGATTGGCGAGCTGGACTTTGCGAAATTCTTCCCCTTCCACATCAGCTATACCATAATGATCAGCCAAAGTTTCATTCAGAAAAGTGTAGTCACTGTCAATCAGTTCAAGTAAGTTGTGGCCGTCTGTGATGATATGCGTGAAGTATTCCACAGTCTCCTGGTACATAGCCTGCCTGAGGTTTTCATCAAACTCAGGAAACTTTTCAGGATCTACAGGGCTGCTACTTTTTAACTTAGTAATGCCCATCCACTGTGAAATGAAGCTTTCGGCAAAGCGTGCTGCTTTAGGGTCTTTTAGCATTCGTTCTACCTGCTCGTTGAGTACCTGAGTATCATGGAGGTTTTCGCGATAGGCTACTTCAAACAGTTCCTGATCAGGCATACTGGACCATAAGAAATAAGAAAGCCGGCTTGCCAGTTCAAAATTACTAAGAGGATAGGGGATATCTACCGGTTGTTCATCTTCAACCTTATACAGAAACTGCGGAGAAATCATCATCGCTTTCAGGCATTCCTGGATAGCTGTATCAAAGCGTTCGGGAGTGTTAAGGCTGTCAGAACCAGCATAGACCTGCTGAAAAAGCCTGATCAAATCATTTTTTTCCTGGGGTTTTACAAAGCGGCGATAGGTTTTTGTAGCAAAGGGGAAAAGCACTTCTTTAGCGGCCAGGCTAGGGTGGTGCAAAGGATCTAATTCCACAAAAAAACTTTTTATCCAGCGTATTGCTTTTTGCCAGATTGAAGGATCGTATGGCTGAGCTACGATGGCAGTCCATAGCTTAGGGTCTTTAGATACTGCATCCACGATTTGGTCTGCTGCTGCATAATAGCGCTCCAGCTTTAGTGGGGTAAAGAACAAAGTTCGGGCATAATTATCAAAGCCACTTCCACCGGAGCCATCAGCAGGAAAAAAAGCCTCGGCATCAAAATCCACCCCTATTAAATCTTTGACTGTATATTGATATTCTCTATGGCTTAACCTGCGAATTACTACCCGGCCAGGATTATTTTCAGTAAGTGAGCTTATCAATATGTCATTGATGCCATCTACCAGTATATGATATTCATTCTCGGTCAGTCTGGGTCTGGTGTCAGGAGGCATTTGACCTGATTGCAATTGTTTCACCACTTTCAGCCATATATGACCATCGTCAAGAAGTCTACCCTGATTTTCATATTTTTCCAGGTTGATACCACCTGCTACTTTTCCAACATTATGACAGCTAAAGCAGTGCTGATCTAAAACAGGGCGAATATCCTCAATAAAATCATATTTGGGTTGGGCAGCTAATGATGCATTGGAAAAAATGAATAGCGACAGAAAAAAAATACGATGGATAGGCGTCTTATTTAGTATCATAAATGCTGTAAAATTGAATGGCTGAAAAGTATCCTGAAGAGCCAAGCAATGTGCATAATTTATAAAAAGTACTGTAATTTTACAATCATCACTGCCGCTTGCTTGATCATATTTTTTATCGCTCCATGCTACATTTTGTAAATTAACCTACCCATAATCGAGAAGAAATAATAATAATTACTTTATAAAAAGGCTTAATTTTACAATTTTGATTTCTTTTACTTAAGCATCAATTTGCATTTACTGACTAATACCTACAACCTATGCGAATTTATTTATGGACCTATTGTCTGTTGTTTACATTATTCTGCACCCCCTTAAGGGCTCAGCAATCGAGTGAAAATCTAATCAGACATAACTTTCTGAGTGAGTCGTTTCCAAGAGAAAAACTTTCAAGCCTACTGATCCCAGAAAATGAGTGGCATCCTTTCCCAAAAAGTAGTGAGCGACAGGAATGGGAAAGTGTAAATAAAAAAATAAGATCTGGTTATATTAAAAAAGCAGAAGAAGCACTTCAGCAGGAATGGGAGTCGCTCCCTGCGACAGTCTTTCTAGAATTTGCCCGCAATGGTAATCGCTCGAACTTCCAGGCGCTGCGTTCATCCCGTAGAAATGCGCTACTTGATCTGGTGTTAGGTGAATGTATTGAAAACCAGGGCAGATTTACTGAAGCCATTGTAAATGCCGTCTGGTCCATTTGTGAAGAGTCGTACTGGGGTGTGCCAGCTCATCTGTATTTACAGGAAGCCGGTCCCGGATTACCCGATGTGGAAGAGCCTACCATAGACCTGTTTGCTGCCGAAACCGCGGCGCTGCTTGCCTGGACAGAATATCTGCTGGGAGACCAACTGGATGAGGTTTCTCCATTGATCCGTAAAAGGCTTTCATATGAGTTTGATAGACGTGTTTTTGAGCCCTTTGAGGTGCGGGATGACTTTTGGTGGATGGGCTTTGACAGAGACAGGCATGTAAACAACTGGAACCCGTGGATCAATTCCAATATTTTAACAGCTAGCCTACTTCACCTGGAAGACCCTAAAAGAAAGTCAGCGATTGCCCACAAGTCATTGCGCAGTCTGGATAACTTCCTGAACCATTATCCTGCTGATGGTGGGTGTGATGAAGGTCCCAGCTATTGGAGCCGTGCGGCGGGCTCATTATTTGACTGTCTGGAAATTTTGTACAGTGCCTCCGCGCAGCGTATTGATGTATATGATGAGGCGCTCATTCAGAAAATGGGCTCATACATATATAAGACCTACATAGATGATGATTATTTTGTAAATTTTGCTGACGCGGCGGCGCTCAATACCATACAGGAAGACCTGGTATTTCGGTATGGAGAACGTATCAATGACAGCAATATGAAAGCCCTGGGAGCCAGTAAAGCTTCTCAGCGGGATGTAGAAGAAGATTTACCTACTGATGACCGTAGCCTGGGCCGCCATCTTTATGCGATCTTCAACCGTGAAAATATTGAGCAATACCCAGTAACCAAAACCCCTTATATTTCCGATGCCTGGTTTCCTGACTTACAGGTGATGACTGCCCGAACTGAACAGGGTACTCCCGAAGGCTTATTTCTTGCCGCACAAGGGGGCCATAATGCCGAAAGTCATAACCATAATGATGTGGGAAATTTTATTGTTTATGTGGACGGCCAACCGGCAATTATTGATGTTGGTGTAGAAGAATATACGGCTAAAACTTTCAGCCCTCAGCGCTACGAAATCTGGACCATGCAGTCTGCTTATCATAATGTACCTACCATCAATGGATTTATGCAGCTTCCCGGAAGAAAGTATGCTGCCCGTGATGTGAAGTTTGAAAAGAACGAGCAGGAGGTAAGCTTTTCATTGGACATCTCCAGCGCTTATCCTGAAGAGGCAGCGATTAATTTCTGGCAGAGAGACATTCGGTTTGTCCGCGATACCTGGGTACAGATCAATGATAAATATGAACTTGATGAGCTTAAAGGAGAAATGCATTTTACCTTGATGACTGCATTTGATGTAGAAAAAGTAGCGGATGGAAAGCTCAGATTACAGGGGCGCGAAGACGCTAGTGATGTAGTAGCTTTCCTTTTCTTTGATGCAGAGAAATTCTCTTTAAATACTGAGGAAATTAAGATTACCGATAAGAAACTTCTGAAATCGTGGCCAGACACAATCTACAGGATGCACTTTACTGCCCAAGATCCCAAAAAAAATGATCAGTGGCGTTTCACCATTGCCAAAGATGAGCAGGTTGAGAAACATCTGTGATGAAATAAAACTCAAATTTGAATGATCGTTCTTCTATGAAAAAACTAGTTTTACCTCTGATTGGTATATTGCTCTTGGCTATAAATGCACATAGTCAAAATACTACACTTATTGATTTGGAGCATATCCGGGAAGTCAAAGAGCATAAGTTCTTTTTCAAGAATGAAATCAGCGAGCTAATGGAGCGGGCCGATGCATTATTGGATATGCAGGCTGTATCGGTAATGGATAAAGAAATGGTAGCCAGCAGTGGTGATAAGCATGACTATATGAGTCAGGGGCCCTACTGGTGGCCTGATCCTGACAAGCCAGACGGATTACCCTACATCAGGCGTGATGGAGAAAAAAATCCTGAAATTGAGCTGATCTCAGACAAGAAAAACCTTCATAAACTGATTGATGCTGTGGACCTATTAGGGCTTGCATACTTCTATAGTGAAGATGAGAAATACGCTAAGAAAGCTTCTGATTTACTCCATACCTGGTTTATTGACCCTGCTACCCGTATGAATCCAAACCTGAACTTTGGGCAGGCTATTCCCGGTAGAACAGAAGGAAGAGGGATAGGCATCATTGAAACCCGTGATTTTGGATATCTTCTGGATGCGATTACACTGCTTTCAACTTCTGAAGCCATGACGCAGAAACAGCATGAGAGCTTGATCAGTTGGGTAAAAGATTATCTGGACTGGCTGATCAACAGCCAACACGGCAAAAATGAAGCGGTAAACGGAAATAATCATACCACCTGGTACTTTGTACAGACCATGAGCATGGCGCTTTTCACTGAACAGCATGCCTTAGCGCAGGAGTTACAAGCCAATGGGCTAAAGTTAATCCTGGACAGCCAAATTGAAGCTGATGGAAGCCAACCGGAAGAACTGGCTAGAACCCGTACATGGGATTACAGTAGCATGAATTTGATGGCGATCTACTATTATGCAATTCTTTCGGAAAAGGTAGGCAAAGCAGTCTGGGACTATAACGATCAGATAATTCGTAAGGCCCTGGATTTTCTTCTACCTTATCTCAATGAGGAGAATGAATGGAAGTATCAACAGATCACAGAATTTAATGTCGAAAGATTATTTCCTGTCCTTATCATTGCCGCCAACCACTACTCTGAGGGCATTTATGAACATATCCTCTACCAAAAATATCATCTGCCAGAAGATGAGCTGATGCTCACTTTACGTTTTCCTTAAATCTCTGTGAATTGGATTGGTGAAAAAACAATTCAGTTTTATGAAACCTTTCTTGTTTTTTTCTTTTTTTAATTAGACTCTATCTAAATAACTATTAAATTGCGGCTGTCGTCCATCAATGAAGCTGAGATGCTATTAATGAAAACTTTGGATCAATTAAAACCCGGCGAAAAAGCTGTGATAAAAAATATCAAACCATCGTCATTGACAATTAAATTGTTGGAAATGGGTTTGTTACCTGGCAAAGAGGTAAGCTTTAACTACCGAGCTCCCCTGGGAGACCCCATCTCAGTAAGAATTTCAGGTTATAATTTATCTCTTAGAATTGACGAAGCGAGTCTAGTTGAAATCATATGAACTATCCTGCGGAAACTTTACCTCAAAGTCCATCTATAAAATCAAACCGTAGCATTGCGCTGGTAGGTAATCCTAATTCCGGTAAATCTACAATTTTCAATCTGCTCACCGGGCTGAATCAAAAGGTAGGTAATTATCCTGGAGTGACCGTTGATAAAAAAACGGGGAGGACAAAACTGCCGGGTGATACGACTGCTGAAATTATTGATCTTCCTGGTACCTATAGTCTCTATCCTCGTTCGGCAGACGAAAAAGTTGTGCTGGATGTGTTAATGCATCCCGAAAAAGACAAAAGGCCTGACATTGCGGTAGTCATCGCAGATATGAATAATCTTGAGCGAAACCTACTGCTTTTTACGCAGATTCGTGATTTGGCCATTCCTGCAGTACTGGTGCTAAATATGGCAGATATCGCCCGCAAAAAAGGTGTGAGCGTAGATAGCGAATTGCTTAGCAGACAACTGGGGAATGTGCCGGTAGTGCGCATGAATGCTCGGAATGGTGAAGGCCTGGATAAGCTGAAAAAAGTGTTAAGTCAGGAAATAGTCAATCAGGAAGAGCCGTTTCTTGATGTTCTTCCGCTGGCTCCGGAATGTATTGCTGAGGTAAAGCATATGTATGGAGTAAATAATTATTATGAGGCCTATCAGTGGTTACAAAGTGCAGAGAGGCTCCTTTTCATAGATGAGCAGCAACAGGAACAAATCAAAAAAACACGTGACTCTTTCGGGTTTCAGGCCAATGAGCTTCAGATCAAGGAAACTACGGAGCGGTATCGTAAAATCCAGCAGGTTCTGCAGGATACCATCAGTACGCCTGATGCAGCAGGACAACAGTCTTTTTCAAACCGCATAGACCGGGTACTAACGCATAAGGTCTTCGGTTACCTGATTTTTTTCGCTATACTTTTCCTGATTTTCCAGGCCATTTTTGCATGGGCAAGCGTACCCATGGACATCATAGATTATATTTTCGCAGAGTTTAGCGGATGGATACAGGATAACCTTCCTGAAGGCGTCCTGACAAGCCTTCTGGCTGAAGGTATTGTGCCTGGAATCGGTGGCATAGTTATTTTTGTGCCTCAGATTGCCATTTTATTTGCCTTTATCGCATTGCTGGAAGAGTCAGGGTATATGTCCAGAGTGGTATTTCTGATGGACAAAGTAATGCGTAAAGTGGGGCTTAATGGCAGGAGTGTAGTGCCCTTGATTTCAGGTTTGGCCTGCGCGATACCTGCGATAATGGCTACGCGTAGTATCGACAGTTGGAAAGACCGCCTGATCACTATCATGGTTACTCCGCTGATGAGTTGTTCTGCTCGCTTGCCAGTATATACAGTTCTGATTGCCCTGGTAGTCCCTTCTACCTATATCTGGGGTGTGATCAACCTGCAGGGCATCGTATTAATGGGCATGTATCTTTTGGGATTCATGGCTGCACTTGGTTCTGCCTGGATCATGAAGCTGATTGTTAAGACCAAAGAAAGAAGTTTTCTGATCATGGAAATGCCTGCTTATCGCTGGCCTCGTTGGAAAAATGTGGGTTTCACCGTGCTTGAAAAGTCTAAGACTTTTGTATTTGAGGCAGGTAAAATCATTTTTGCGGTTTCTATTGTCCTCTGGGTATTGGCTTCCTACGGACCGGGAGATGATATAGCCCAGGCAGAACAACAGCTACGTGAACAGGCTGAAGGCTCAAATGATCTTGAGTTTTTGGAAACACTGGAGACAGAAATAGCTACTTCCCGGCTTGAAAATTCTTATGCGGGAAAATTTGGAAAGTGGATTGAGCCGGTGATCAGGCCGCTGGGCTACGATTGGAAAATCGGTATTGCCCTGATAACATCTTTTGCAGCCCGGGAAGTCTTTGTGGGAACCATGGCAACACTGTATAGTGTAGGAGAAGATTTTGATGACGAAAGTACGATTATCGGGCGCATGCGTTCTGAAAGAAACCCTGATACCGGGCAGCAGGTTTTTCGTCCGGCTGTTGCATTCTCCCTGTTGGTTTTCTATGCTTTTGCGATGCAGTGCATGAGTACCATCGCAGTGGTATATCGTGAAACTAAAGGGTGGAAGTGGCCTGTTATACAAACAGTATACATGACAATGCTGGCCTATGTGTCGGCCTTGCTGGTTTTCCAACTTTTTTCTTAAAACGATATTTATGCTACATGAAATTATCCTTATCGCGATATTTTTAGGAGCGCTCTACTATCTGGGACGTTTGGTATATAAGAGTTTTGCATCTGACAAAGCCTGTCCGAAAGGATGTGGCAGTTGTGATGCTGTGGATTTTAAAAAGATACAGGAACAGATCAAGATAAAGGAAGCTGAGAATCAAAAAGTTAATGCTTAGACATTTCTTTTTTTTCTGCTTTTTGTTGCTCGTAAGCTTCTCCTGTAATTCAGGTGGAGATAATGAGACTCAGGTGATTCTTCTTCGTCATGCTGAAAAGGTATCTATTCCCAAAGACGATCCTCCGCTGACAGAAAAAGGGAAAATAAGGGCTGCACAGCTTTGGGAAAATCTTGGTGTAGATACTATCCATGCCCTTTTCAGTACTGATTTTCAGCGTACCCGGGCTACCCTAGAACCGATATCAGAAGCGTTTAAATTGCCAATTAACATTTACGAAGCGCGTAATTATCAAGGCTTAGCAGAAAAGATCAAAGCTAAGCATTCAGGGCAAACTGTTTTGGTATCAGGTCATAGCAATACCATACTGCCCATCATAGAAGCGTTGGGAGCAAATCCGCCCATAGATCAAATTGGCGATCAGGACTATGATTATATTTTTTCAGTAAGCATAGATGCTGACGGAAGTACCCAGGTTAAGCTAGGTAAATACCCATTGCATCAGTAATAGCAGATTTAAGCAGTCTGCATCTACTTACTCATCATCTCTCACTCATAGCGGAGCGATTTTACAGGATTGGCTCTGGCTGATTTTACGGTTTGACCACTGATGGCCAGGAGGGCAATGCAAATGACTAATATGCCCGGTAACACAAATAACCACCAATTTATAGTTATCCGGTAGGCAAATTGGAGTAGCCATTCACTCATAAAATAGTTGGCAATAGGTACAGCAATAAAGAGAGCAATTATTATGAGCTGAAAATAACTCTTAGAGAGTAAGAACAATATATTTCCCACCGAAGCACCTAATGCCTTGCGAATTCCGATCTCCTTCGTTCTTTGAATACTGGTATAAGAAGATAGTCCCAGCAGACCCAGACATGCGACTACAATAGCCAGCGCGGCAAATAAGCTAAAAACTTTTCCAAACCTTACTTCAGCCAAATACTGCTGATTATAAGTATCATCTAAAAAGGAATATGAAAAGGTGCTATTGGGAAAAATTCCTTTAAATGTGGATTCCAGCTGACTAAGGCTATACTGTATGTCACTTATGTTTAAACGAATATATTGATATACATTCAGATCACTATACCAGTGAATAAATGGCGTGATGGGTTCTTTTAAAGAGTGAAAGTGATAATTTTCTACCACGCCAATAATGGTTGAAATGCTATCAAAAGTGATTTTTTGGCCAATAGCTTCCTCAGGATTTTCAAATCCAAGCATGCTGGCAGCTTTCTTATTGATTACGATCTTATGTGAATTGTCCGTACCCTTACGAAAGGTGTGTCCTGCCAACATACCGGAACCAAGGGATTGCAGGTAATTGGCATCCATGCCATAATGATAGTAAGTGGTAGACCTGTCTCTTTTATCATCACCTTCAAGATATATACCCGAACTAGAGCTTAGTAGATCATAGCCTGAGCCGGGCATAGCTTGTGCTCCTGCTACGACTTCTACATTAGAAATCCGTTTCCACTCTTCCTGAAGAGACACAAGTTTACTTCCAATTTGAGAGTCATACCTTAAATCCATTGGTAATTCTATTACCAGTAGCTGTTCAGTATTCAGCCCCAGTTCCTGATCTCGCATAAAGTTAAGCTGCTGATAAACGGTAAAAGTACCCACCATCAATACTACAGAAGCCAGAAATTGGAAAACTACCAGGCTCTGACGCAGCCAGCGGCCATGTGAACTGCTTCTTAGTTTTCCTTTTAATACTGATGTTGGCCGGAAAGATGATAATACGAATGAAGGATAAAGGCCAGATAACAAGGTGCCAAAAATCACCATGCCAACGAGTAATAGACCGAAGTATGGGTCA
Source organism: Catalinimonas alkaloidigena (assembly GCF_029504655.1). NCBI lineage: Bacteria > Pseudomonadati > Bacteroidota > Cytophagia > Cytophagales > Catalimonadaceae > Catalinimonas > Catalinimonas alkaloidigena. The sequence goes on along the minus strand of NZ_JAQFIL010000001.1, from coordinate 3,247,593 downwards.
TTAAATAAGCGAAATTCCAGCGGCTGACCACTAAGTTGACGAAAAGCAGAAAAACCTAAGTATACGATGAGCATAGCGAGCAGCATGGCTGTAATATTGGTGAGGAGTGCTTCAAGCATAAATTGTTTTATTAGCTGAACACGGGTACAGCCCAATGCTTTTTTTATGCCCACTTCTTTGGCTCTCTCTACTGAGCGTGCAGTGGCCAAATTGATATAATTTACCCAGGCAATGATTAGTATAAAAAACGCGATTATTGAAAGAAATGACACGGTTTTACCGTCACCATTCACTTCAGGTTCATAGGTTTTGTGTGAATGGAGGTGAATATCTCGGATAGCTTGTATTGAAAACTTTTCATCACCAATTTCATCTTTCAGGTTTTTTGTAAACGTGTTCAGTTTAGCCTCAAATGCTTTTTTATCAAAATTGGTGTCCATCAGAAGATAGGTAAATTCATTATTGCCATTCCAAGTCAGTTGATAAGCAAGTGCTTCATCCTGTAGAGATATGAAAGAGAGAAGGAAGTCAATCTTTAAGTGAGTATTCGGAGGTAAATCTTTAATCACCGCAGATATCCTGGCATTTTTCACTTCTCTACCCATTCCATAAAGATCCAGTGCCTTGCCTACTACATCGGTAGTGCCGAAATACTGCCGGGCTTTGGATGCAGTAATCACAATTTCGAAAGGATCATCCAAAGCAGTGTTTGGATCTCCCTGCAGTACATCAATGCTGAAAATTGAAAAAAATGAAGGATCAGTGAAGTAAAGGCTACTTTCATGTTGGCGGTAATCATCATGTCCTACTACTAGCTGGTTTTCATCGTGTAGCCTGACATAATCAATTACCTCAGGCATTTGTGCTTTAAGCTCAGGACCTGCCAGTGGATACATTTCAGCATCCTGAACCAGCAACTCGCCATCCTTATACGCATCCAGGGTTAGCCGGTAAATATTTGCTGCTTTGTCATGAAAATCTTCGTAACTCAATTCATAACGAACATAATGTAAGATCATCAGACAGGCTGCTGTACCTATGGCAAGTCCCAGTAAGTTTATTGTGGAATAAAACTTATGCTTAATCAGGTTACGGTAAGCGATGGTGGTATTGTCCCAAAACATGATTTTTCAATATTTAAACTAATGCATTATTCCTCATTTATTTATGATTTTCAAGAGTTTTGCAGCGAGAGGTAAATAATATGCAGTGAGAGGATATAGCTTAGAATAAAAACAGGCAGAATCACTTTCAAACTTTGACAAGAGGCATACTGTAAATTAAATTAAAAAGGCTATAAGTGGTGATCTGATGATGGATAGGCTAATGAAAAGCTTCTCTGGGTATTTTATCTGCTCATGTATCGGGGCTGATCATACTTATTTATATCGTAATGGGGCTCCACTCATAGTTATATTATCCTCATTTCTAAAATTCTGGAGTGTCTGGAGACTTAATAACTTTGCTAATAATGACTAAATTCTTGCATATTTCGTTGATACACTGAAATATGGGAGTAGGGTTGCCTCTCATTGTTTGAGCCTTGTCCAGTATTGAAGTATTCATAATAATGCTTCAATTATCACTATTCCGTGGAGTAAATGATAATTTTAGTTTTGGTTACTAAGTTGAGACCTTATCATATTTTTTTGTAAAGCAGCATCAGCAAACATATTGAAAGGAAATGGCTTTAAGCAAAAAGCAACAGCCAAAAAACTTCGCTTGTATTCTTTTTTCATCTTTTTCAGCGCAGTCGATTGGCTTGTATTGATCAGTTAAAACAGCAGTTGCCAATGCGTACACAACTAAGCTCTCCTTCGGGTAATATTGAAGTTAATTTCAGCTTGCTTGAAGGTGGATATCCTGCTTATTCCGTAAGTCATCAGGAAACACTTATCATTGACACTTCCACAATGGGTTTTGAATTCAAGGACCAAGCAGCTATGAGGAATGGTTTTGAGATCATTGGGACTTACCTATCTTCATTAGATGAGACCTGGGAAATGCCCTGGGGTGAACAGCGTAGTGTAAGGAATCATTATAACGAGCTCAAGGTCAGTCTTATAGAAGTAAACGCTCTTCAGAGAGAGTTGCATATCTACTTTCGCGTTTATGATGATGGCGTAGCTTTTCGATATTATTTTCCGAAGCAGGAAGGAGTGGATGATCTGATCATCATGGATGAGCACACTGAATTTAAGCTTATCCAAGATCATCAATGCTGGTGGACGCCAGGGGATTGGGACATCTATGAGCATTTGTACTATACTAGCTTTTTTTCTGAGATTGATGCGCTTTCCAAAAGAGATCATCCAGACCTTGTCCAGACTTACATTCCTGAAAATGCTGTTAATACTCCCATTACTATGCGTACCGACACAGGTCTGCACCTGAGTTTTCATGAAGCCAGCCTGATCAATTATGCGGGAATGACCCTGAAAGTAGATACTGAAAATCTAAGGATGAAAAGTGAGCTGGTGGGTTCTGATCGTCTGGGTTATAAAGTAAAATGTGCTTTGCCCTTCAGCACACCCTGGAGAAGTATACAGATCAGTGAAGATGCTGGTGGCCTGATAGAATCTAATTTGATTGTTAACCTGAATGAGTCCAGCCAACTTGAAGATATAAGCTGGTTTAGCCCTATGAAATACATGGGCATCTGGTGGGAAATGCACCTGGGAATATCCACATGGGATTTAGAAGCTACCCAGGACATGTCAACGTCTGGTAAAAAAAAGATAAGTGGTAGCAAACATGGCGCAACCACAGAAAACGCAAAAAAATATATAGATTTTGCTTCACAGAATAATATCAAAGGCCTACTGGTAGAGGGATGGAATACCGGTTGGGATCATTGGATTGGTTTTGAGGAACGTGAAGGTGTGTTTGACTTCATCACTCCCTATCCTGATTATGATCTCGAAGAAGTGGTACGATATGGTAAAGAGAAAGGGGTAAATCTTATTATGCATCATGAGACTTCTGCAGCGCCTCGTACTTACGAACAGCAGATGGACTCAGCATATTCACTCATGCAAACTTTGGAAATCCATACTGTCAAAACAGGTTATGTAGGTAAAATTATCCCCAGAGGTGAATACCACCATGGGCAGTGGATGGTAAATCATTATAATAATACGATGATCAAAGCTTCAGCGTACCAAATTGCGGTAAATGCACATGAACCTATCAAAGCCACCGGCTTAAGAAGAACCTTCCCCAATATGATTTCACGGGAGGGCCTTAGAGGGCAGGAGTTCAATGCCTGGTCGTCTGATGGAGGTAACCCTCCGGAACACCTGCCTATTATCGCTTTCACCCGGATGCTGGGTGGGCCCATTGATTATACTCCCGGAATCTTTAACATTAAACTTTCACCTTATAAAGAAGAAAATCAGGTAAACACTACGATTGCTCAGCAATTGGCCCTCTTTGTGGTGATTTATAGTCCGGTGCAAATGGCAGCCGATTTGATAGAAAGTTATCAGGGGCAGTCTGCTTTTCAGTTTATCAGGGATGTAGGAGTAGACTGGGAACAGTCAAAAGTTTTGAACGGAGAAGTGGGAGACTATGTGACCATAGCCCGGCAGGAGAGAGGTACTGGCAATTGGTTTATAGGAGGGATCACTGATGAAAATGAAAGAAATGTAACCCTCAATTTTGATTTTCTGGATAAGGGTAGAATATACAAAGTAAGGGTGTATCGTGATGGAGATGATGCCCACTGGAATGATAATCCAAACAGCATTATTATAGAAGAAATCCCGCTGGAGCATGGTGCTGAACACTCTTTCAGCATGGCAGCTGGTGGAGGTTTTGTCATCAGCCTGATAGCAGAAGACTAAGCGTTTATAATTATGGAATTGGTGCATATCAGTTTGTATATGATGTCAGGCCTCTATATACTGGCAGGGATCAATCATTTTATTATGCCTGAGCTTTACCTGAAAATCATGCCCAAGTGGGTTCCATACCCAATCATGGTAAATTTATTTGTAGGCGTTGCTGAGGTGTTTCTGGGTTTTGTACTGTTGTCATCAACCTATAGACCATTGGCAGCCTGGGGAATCATCATTTTGTTGATTGCCATATTTCCCGCTAACATTCATCATTTTCAACGCAGCAGAAGGAAGGGAAAAGGGGTATGGTTAACCCTGATTCGCTTACCTCTGCAATTTCTACTCATATATTGGGCTTATCTTTATACCTGAATCAGATGGTATATATAAGCAATATTGAATTGGATCACCGAATTAGTAATCAAACTATTTCTCCGTGCTTGTATGGCTGAACTGATGATTACGTCATTGGGCTTAGCAGCTTGGGGTACGAGGCAATAGGCAAGATGATGCCCGCTATCTGACGTACTCAGTTCTACTCTTTATTAAGTGGAATTTCCTCCAGTTGACTGAGAGATTAAACTTGCGACTGCATTATTGGTGAGGATAACTTAAGGAAAAAAAGGGAAGGGGATTTCTATCTAACAAATGGGTTTTGCACAATTTATAGCTGCCAATTTTACTATGCATTAATTACTAGTTAAAAGGGCATCCTTATCTATAAATTTATTGGTGAAAAGGAGATATATTTGTAAAGGAATCAGTATAATGGCATATAGAATTACATGGGATATGACAAATATCATTGTTTCTCCATGCTAAATAGACTATATTATTAATGTACAATATCTATTAATCATGGAAACGATAAGAAATGTTGTTCTGGCAAAAGAAGCAAATTGTAATTCTGACAATGTACTTCAGTATGCGCTTAAGCTCACCGAAAAGCTGAAAGCTAAACTAACCATTGGTTTATGTTATCCAGCGGAAAACAGTGTGATGAGTATTTCCGCTAATCAGGAAGAGAATCATATAAAGAATGCTTTTCAGTTTGTAAAAGAAGCTTACCTTGATCAGGCCAATGTAAGCTATCGCTTAGTTTCATGTGAGACGGATATATGTGATAATGCCGATGAAACTCTGACCGCCTATTTGCCTGACTTATTTCTGATGGACAAGGCGCAGGTTCATGATTTGTACGCATTTATAGACAGAATACACTGCCCGCTTATTTTATTACCTAAAGAGGTTCAATATAAAAATATTGAACATATGCTTATCACTGCCGATCTAAATGATAAAACAGCGGACTATGCCTCAAAGTATGCTTTTCAAATAGCAAATATTTTTTCTTCCACCTTTGAAATCCTCGACATTGGAGATCTGAATGCTCAGCTCTTTGAAAACCTGAACTCCGATAAAAAGAGAGCGGCCAGTACTGACAAAGCTGAACTCCGCATTTACCCTCATCAGCGTAAAAAAATCACTAAGCCTGACTTACTGGTAATCATGGTAAAAGATAAGTTTTTTGGCTTAATGAAATCTTTCTATGGCCCATCTGTAGAACTCCTTAAAACACTGGACATACCAGTAATGATTTACAAAGTTTAATACTTCACTTAGTGAAGTAATCCTGGCACTTTCTTTTTTAAGGCTAAATTGGCTTCATATTTCTCAATACGTATCTTCGCATTTTTAGTAATTGAGCGTTTGCTCTATTTCTAAATTTTTTACGCGCATTTACCTCTAACCTATATTATATGAAGCGAATATTAGCTGCACTATGGCTGATGTTATTCATCACTTGCCATGCCATTGCCCAGAAACGAGCCTTAGCTGCTGACTCTACCGTCACTACTTCCCATGAAGTGAGCGTGAAAGGAGAGCGTTTTTCATATACTGCTACTACAGGTACGCAGCCGGTCTGGAATGAAGATGGAGAACCCATTGCCGCATTATTTTATACCTATTACGAAAGACAGGGAGTAAAAAATCGTAATGCGCGTCCGCTGGTTATTTCTTTCAACGGTGGACCGGGCTCAGCCTCCGTATGGATGCATATCGCTTATACCGGCCCTAGGATATTAGCTATTGACGATGAAGGCTATCCTGTACAGCCTTACGGAATTAAAGAAAATCCTTATTCAATCTTAGATGTTGCCGATATCGTATACGTGAATCCAGTAAATACCGGCTACTCCAGAATATTGGATGAAGAAGAAGATAGAGAAACTTTTTTTGGCGTGAATGCTGACATCGCATATCTGGGGGAATGGCTGAATACTTTTGTAACACGCAAAAATCGTTGGACCTCACCTAAATATCTTATAGGCGAAAGTTACGGTACTACCCGGGTTTCCGGTCTGGCTTTAGAACTGCAAAACGCTCAGTGGATGTACCTGAATGGAGTGATATTGGTTTCACCTACAGGTTTGGGAATTGAGCGAGACGGCCCAGTGGATGCAGCCAACCGCCTGCCTTATTTTGCTGCCGCTGCCTGGTACCAGAAAGCCTTAGCCGCTGAGCATCAGCAAAAAGACCTGGATGAGCTACTTCCTGAGGTGGAAGCTTTTACCATCAATGAGCTGCTTCCTGCCCTGGCAAAAGGGGGATTTATCGCTGAAGATCGCCGGCAGGAGATGGCTGCGAAAATGTCAGAATATTCAGGGCTTACGGAAAAAGAGATACTACAGCAGAATCTGGATGTACCCACCTCATACTTTTGGAAAGCATTATTGAGAGACAATGGAGGTTATACTGTTGGAAGGTTAGACTCTCGTTACCTCGGCATCGACCGCCAGTTACTAGGGGAAAAGCCTGACTATAATGCTGAATTGACTTCGTGGTTGCATTCATTTACTCCCCCAATCAATTACTACTTTAGAAATGAGCTAAATTATATCACAGACATTAAATACAATATGTTTGGGCCAGTGCATCCCTGGGATAGGAGTAATGATCAGACCGGTGAAAATCTTAGGCAGGCGATGGCTCAAAATCCCTATCTCAATGTAATGATTCAATCCGGCTATTTTGATGGAGCTACCACTTATTTTAATGCTAAATACACGATGTGGCATCTTGACCCCAGCGGAAGGTTACAGGACCGACTAAGCTTCAAAGGCTATCGTAGCGGTCATATGATGTATCTGAGAAAAGAAGATTTGCAATCTGCGAATGAAGACATAAGGGAGTTTATCCTTAGAACGTTACCTGGTAAAGGTGAGCCGGCGATGTATAAATCAGAATAAATTTTCGCTTTCACCTTCTTTGATAAGCCACTGGAGAGCTGTTTGGCGCTGAGAAGAATTGCGTTGCGAAACAGCTCTTCTTAATGCTCTGCGACTTCCAACAAACACCGCTACTTTCTTAGCTCTTGTAAGACCTGTATAGATCAGGTTTCTGAAAAGCATATTATAGTGTTGCGTGAGCAGAGGGATAATAACTACCGCAAACTCACTTCCCTGAGATTTATGGATGGTGATGGCATAAGCATGGTCCAACTCCGTAAGATGTGCTTTTTCATAAATCACTTCTTTTTCGTCATCACCCGAGCCAAAGAGGACAGTACAGCTCATTTCCTCATTGTCAATCTGTAGAATTTTACCGATGTCTCCATTAAATACATTAAGGTCATAGTTGTTCTTCCGCTGTATTACCCGGTCATTGACTCTGAATGTCCTTCCCGCGAAGTCTAATTGTGCCTTATCCGCCCGCTCGGGATTGACAGCTTTTTGTATCATTTCGTTGAGATGATGCGTACCCAGGCTTCCTTTACTCATCGGACTTAGGACCTGTATTTCCACTTCTTTGCCAAAGTATCTGGGGATGATCTCCTGATAAAGTTTTTCTACCATGTCTACCGCGGAGAAGCCCCAATGCAAGGATGACCAGGGGTTTACCCTTCGCAGTACTTCTTTTAGCTCATGGGTATGGGTATTGGCGGAGAGGAGCTTATCTATGTCAACGTGTGCGAATTTTTCCGGAATCTGGAGGTTGTCTTTGTACAACTCATATCCAGCCTCGGGCTCAGCGGCTACCCTGTTTTCTTCTACATCCCGATCAGCATATTTTTTTACTTTCTGAATGAAGCGTAGTTGTTCTTTGGTAGCTTCTTCTGAATCTATAAAAAGACAATCTTCTCCTCTTTTCCAGAGGTCTGGGTACTGAAAAGGGGTAGCGATTTTTGGAACCTGTCCCTGATTTATCTGATGCGCATATTGAATGATTTTTGACTTGGCAGCCTGACGAAACACCCTGGTCAAACGTGCACAGATTATTTTGTCGGACTCTATCAGGTCTTTAAACACATTACCTGCACCCACTGAGGGTAACTGATCAGCATCACCAATGAGTAGCAGCTGGGCTCGCTGGGGTACCGCTCTGAACAAAGAGGCCGCCAGGTGAACATCCAGCATGGAGGATTCGTCTACGATGATAAAATCACAGTCCAGGGGTGTTTCTTCATTTCTCTTAAAGCCTCCTTTCATGGGTTCCCACTCCAGCAGGCGGTGAATAGTTTTTGCTTCCTGACCGATCACTTCGCTCATTCGCTGGGCCGCTCTGCCGGTAGGGGCAGCAAGCAATACCTCTTTGCGCATAGCTTTGAGCAATGCTACAATGACTTTGGTGGTCGTGGTTTTTCCGCAACCAGGCCCACCGGTTAAAATGCATAAACCTCGGCTGATGACTAGCTGAACACTAGCCTCCTGCTCTTCACTTAACTGAATTTCGTGGTATTCGCAATATTTAGTGATCCATTGCCTGACTTTTTGTGGGTCAACTTCTACCTGCTCATTGGCCATAATCAAACTTTTCTTGGCCAGATAATTTTCGTCAAAATATAGGGAGTGAGCGTAATACGCAGTTTGTATGCCCTCCGGACCAGGTAAGTTCCTGATCTTGAGTTCATCATCTTTTTCCATGAGCTGCAACTCATCCGTGACCCTTTGTGTGCTATCCAGCCCCAGCAAGTCAGTGGTTTGCTCTACAATCTGGTCAGACAGCAAATAACAATGGCCTTCTTCACGTGCATTATGTAATATATGACCTATACCGGCCTGTACGCGTGCGGATGAATCTTTGGCCAGGCCCAGGCTAAGCGCCACCCGGTCGGCACTCATAAACCCGATACCAAAAATATCGTGAGCCAGGCGATAAGGATTTTCCTGAACCACTGAAATAGCCTGTTGTCCGTAGGTTTTGTAAATTTTGACGGCAAACAATGTGCTGATGCCATGAGACTGTAAGAACATCATTACTTCACGAATCTCCTGATGTTCAGTCCAGGCGGTTTGGATGGAGGCCAGCTTTTTTTTGGCAATACCGGGCACTTCCGTGAGGCGGTCTATCTTCTTTTCAAATACATCCAGGGTATCTTTTCCAAAGTATTTGACAATTTGTTTGGCAGTCTTTGGCCCCACTCCTTTGATAAGTCCGGAGCCGAGGTACTTTTCAAGTGCGTGTGCAGTAGCTGGTTTTCTTTCTTCAACACGTTCTGCCTTAAATTGCCTTCCGTAAGTTGGATGATTTACCCAGATGCCAAAAAAATTCATGGTAGCCCCGGCAAAAACTTTAGATTGATGTACTGTAACGGCAATATCCTCATTAGGACGTTCAAATGAGTTGATTTTTAGAACTGACCAGCCGGTCTCAGGGCTATGAAAAGTTACCCGCTTTACGATCCCGGAGAGCTTTTCAAGATTAGGGTTAGGGCTAAATGTTTTTTGTAAGTTCATGCTGTTTTTGACTCAAAGACTGAAAATTCTTTATGCTTTACAGCTCATCATCTTCGTCTTTTTGTTTTTGCTCCTGTTCACTGAAAATAATCGCAGATTTTACAAGACCTAAAATATATTCTATGCGCCTGTCAAACTGATCTTTTAAATTTTTGTATTGCCGGAGCACCTTAATGGGGCGTTCCAGATTTTCCAGTATCATCTTGCTGTATTCCGAAGGCGCCTGTAAATGTCTGCTGGTAACCTCATTTTGAATAGCTTCCAGGTTGAGAATGGCTTTAGAGATATTACCTGCATCTCTTTCTCTATCTATCTGTTCTTTTTTTCTGCGGTAATACAAATGATTGTACAGTTTCTTCTCTGACTTATTCATACAAACAAATTCATTTTCTATTATGCTTGCCAAGGTGTAAGATACTTAAATTGAGAATAATTTTAAACGTAAATAATGTGGAAATGATTGCGAACACTAAGGCTGAGCGCTAAAGCGAATATAAGGGCTTAACACTTTCTTAAAACAAAGTGGTTGTAGATCGCACTGCTATACACTAGCTTTATGAAGATATTTTCTGAAATACTTTGTAGAAATTTACATCAATCATAGAAATGAAAAGTAGCCTGATATTTATCTTAACCTTTAGTTTGGTATTCATGAGTAATTCCATACATGCTCAATTTCTTCAGAATAAGGTGATTGCCCATCGGGGCGCCTGGAAAGCCAATAAACTCCCCCAAAACTCTATAGCCTCATTGCAAAAAGCAATTGCATTAGGTTGCGAAGGTAGTGAGTTTGATGTCTGGATGACTGCCGATGGTGTACTAGTAGCCAATCACGATGCTGAACTTGAAAGCATGGCTATAGAAGAAAATACCTATAGCGATTTGCTTGGTATAAAGTTGCCCAATGGTGAAGCTTTGCCCAGGGTAGAGGATTATCTCCGTGAAGGGATGAAGCAAAATAAAACGAAGTTGATTTTTGAGATCAAAAGTTCAGAGGTAAGTAAGGAAAGAACTTTGGAGCTGACTGAAAAATCGGTTGAACTGGTTCAAGAGCTGGGGGCTGAAGCGTGGGTAGATTACATTTCATTTGACCTGGATGCCTGCAAAAAAATTGTGGAAATGGATGGAAATGCCAGGGTGGCATATCTGAGTGGAGACTTGAACCCTCAGCAGGCCAAAGACGCTGGTTTCTGGGGATTAGACTACCATTTTAAGGTGTTTCAACAAAATCCTGAATGGATAAAAGAAGCACAGGATTTAGGACTTACCTTAAATTCATGGACCGTAAACGATAAGAAAGTTATGCAGTGGTTGTTGGAGCAAGGCTTTGATTTTATTACAACCGACCAGCCTCAGCAATTGCTGGATATGATAAAAAAGGAATATTAATTTTCACCTAACATTTTATGATTATACGAATTAAAAAGTGTAGATGGTAACTTGTTTGTTTTAACAAAAAAGAGATCATGCATTTTTTTAACCTATTAACAGTCACATTTTTTCTGCTATTCGCCTTGGTCAGCTGCCAGGGAAATCAGCAGGCTTCTCAGCATTCAGAAACTACTGATATGCACAGCCCAGATACATCTGGCACTAGAGTAGAAGCTGATTTTATAGGTATATATCGTGAAAGGAATAACTATAACGAGTTCAAAGATTGTAGTTCCTGGCAGGTTTATGCAGTAGAGACGAGTGAAAATAGACTATCTGCCGCCTTTGATAGCCTGGGGTTGCGTTCCGGGGAAGCAATGTTTGTTCGCATCAATGGATCAGCAGATCAATCTGCTCAGCGTGCTTCAGCAGCAGCCAGGCCATTAATTACAGTAACTAAAGTTATAGAAGTAGCTTTATACGAGGGGCAAAATGCGTGTCAGTTGCCTCAAAGCAAAACTTTTACTTTTCGTGGAAGTGAGCCTTTTTGGTCGCTCACAATTTCCTCCGATAGCATCATTTTTAATCATTTTGAACATGAGGAGTTGGCTTACCCTTATGTAAAGCCAAAGTGGGAAAATAGTGCATGGGTATACAAAACATCGCAGGATGGACATGAGTTGACTGCTCATATTTCAGAAAATGACTGCATGGACAGTATGTCGGGTATCCGGTACAGAATGCGTGTCAATGTACAAAACCATTTGGGTGAGTTTGAGGGCTGTGGAGAGTTAGAAAGCAGAGATCATCAGCCTGGAGAAATGTAAGTTACTGCATTACCCACTCAGGGCATCACGCATGCCGGACGTAACCTTATGCTGGGGTAAAATTTTGTGTGACTCGGATAAAATGAGTAAAATAGACTATATATTTTAGCAGTATTTATATTCAATATTTCCAATTTTTACTACGACATTTAGCACTGTCTTGGTAGAGGTTTTTTATACCTTGATCAGAGATTTTTTTTTAACTTAAATATTTTTTGTTATGGGAATTTTCAGTAATTCAGAAAAACTTTTAAATCTTAAAGATCTACTTCACTATGAGCTAAGAGACCTGTATAGTGGAGAAACGCAGTTGATTGAGGCATTACCGAAAATGGCCGAAGCTGCAAGTGACCCTCAACTTAAACAAGCATTTCAAGATCATCTTAACGAAACCAGAGCTCAACGAGAAAGACTGGACAAAATAGGTAGCATGCTTGAAATAGATATGAAGGGTGAAAAATGTGAAGCTATGGCAGGCTTGATCAAAGAAGGCCAAGAGATCATTAAATCAAAATCTACTCCTGAAATAAAAGATGCGGGACTGATTGGTGCTGCCCAGCGTGTTGAGCATTATGAAATTGCTGGCTATGGAACAGCCAATAATTTTGCGCGCCAGTTAGGCTTGACTGAAGTATCCGAAATCATCAGTCAAATTGAAGAAGAAGAAAAAATGGCTGATGATAAGTTAAATCGTTTAGCTAAGGAGGGGATAAATGAAAAAGCAAAAACCGCTGGTGTCAATCACTAAGCAGTAAGGGAATAATACCAATTGTTTGGTATGTTTATGAAAGGGGCTATTGATAAATAGTCTCTTTTTTTTTTGCTTCAAAGCGAAAATATCTCTACTACTCTCTTAGATGAAAGCGTTTTAAAACATGCTAAGCTTTGGCTTGTTACTATAGTAAATTTTTTAAACTGATGATTTATACATATGCATTTAATAAAAAATTGACTGTATCCTAATCGGTTTTTTTAACAGTTAACAGCTAGTACTAGACTGACAGAGATTATGAATAGAAGTAGCAATGGTACGTACGCTAATTTTCTCATACTGAAGGAAGTATTGGAAATCAATTTTCATCCTGATATTACCTTAAACCAGACTGTATTAAATCAGGTAGATATGGAAAGGAAAGCATTTATGCTTACGCATGATCCTCTTCCTGAACTCTATGATCTTAGTCAGGTGAAGGAAGTAATATTAGATGGGAACAAAGCTATACATCTTGATATTAGCAGACTTGCAGTTTATACAGCTGGGAAAAGAATAGAAGATATTGATCGTATAAAAGAAATGGGGCAGCTTGACCAAGCTCACTTTAAAGTTTTTAACGATAAAGAGGATGCAAGAGTGTGGCTAAGTCAGGTATGAATGTTCCTTTCATTTTTTTGTAAAAAATTGACTTGGTAAAACAGATATTAAAGGCTACCTCCACCCATGAAAAATACTAAAATTCAGCAAAGTAAAGCTATTATTTTAGATTTAGATGGTATCATTACACATACCATGAAATTGCATCAGGAAGCATGGAAAAAAATGTTTGATGACTTTCTGTCGGAATTTCCCCAGCAAGATCAGTTCAGTGAAAGTGATTATATTACGTATGTTGATGGTAAACCCAGGTATGATGGAGTTCGCAGTTTCCTGGCATCACGTGATATTGAGTTAAATGAAGGTACTGAAGAAGATGATACGCAGGCTAAAACGGTCTATGGGCTGGGTAAAAGAAAAAATGAGCGTTTTCTTGCTTTACTGGAAACCCATGGCGCTGAAGTGTATGATGATACTGTGAGCTATATCAATAAATGGAAAAAGGAGGGTAAAAAGCTGGCTGTTGTATCATCAAGTAAAAACTGCCGTCCTGTTTTGGAACGTGCTGGCCTCATTGATATCTTTGATACCATTGTAGATGGTACAGACGCCAAAAGGCAATCTTTAAAAGGAAAGCCTGATCCTGATATTTTTATCGAAGCTACCCGCCGACTTCATGTTGATCCCAAAGATGCGGTTGTTTTTGAGGATGCCATTGCAGGTGTAGATGCTGCTAAAAGAGGAGGTTTCGCCTGTGTGATAGGCGTTAACCGAAATAATCATGCTTCGGAAATGCACGAAGTCGGTGCCGATCTAGTCATTAACAGTTTAAATGATTTGCCATAAACTAAACAGATGAATTTACAAGAACCACATGAACTTCCTTCTGCATTAGATCATGTAGATACAATTATGAACAAAAAAGGTGAACGACCATTTCTTTTTTTCTTTGATTTTGATGGTACGCTTGCGCCTATCGTTGATAAGCCTGAAAAAGCTGCCTTGACTGATGAAAACCGTGTACTCTTACAAAAGCTTGCCGACACTTATAAAGTAGCGATTGTGAGTGGCAGAGATCGCCTGGATATAGAAAATAAAGTCAATCTCGCTAACCTTTATTATGCCGGTAGCCATGGGTTTGATATTGCCGGCCCTGACGATCTGAATCACCAATATCCAGAAGCAGACGAAATATTGCCAGAATTAGAGTCTGTATCAAATAGCTTGAAGGAACTGTTTAAAGATGAGGAATTTGTGAAGATAGAAAAGAAGAAGTTTGCTATAGCAGTACATCATCGGGGTGCTTCATCAGCGCTTGTAAACGAGGTAGAAGATAAGGTAAAAGAAAAAATAAGTCAGAGTGAAAATTTAAAGTGGGATAAAGGGAAAAGCATTATTGAAATCAAGCCCGCCGTTAATTGGAACAAAGGTAAAGCTGTGTTGTGGATCATGGATGAACTGGATATGAGCGCTGAAAAGTGCTTACCTATTTATCTGGGAGATGATACAACGGATGAAGATGCGTTTAAAGAACTTAGAGATATTGGAGTGAGTGTGATGATAGAAGACCACGAGCAGAAAACCCATGCACAATACGGGCTGAATGATCAAAAGCAAGTAGCTGAATTTATTAAACAAATTCTATCTTATGTCTGAACTTAATGATTGGCAAATCATCTATCAACAATATAAACCAGAAGAACAACATCTGAGAGAGTCTCTCTGCACTTTAGGCAATGGATATTTTGCCAGCAGAGGCGCTTTTGAGTTTGCTGAGGCTTCCTATGATTTCAAGCATAACGCACATTATCCGGGCACCTATATCGCCGGAGTGTTTAACAAGCTAAAATCCAGAGTCGCTGATAAGGAGATTGAAAATGAGTCAATCGTTAACTGGCCAAACTGGTTATACCTGAGCTTTCACCATGAGGATGGTAGTGCATTTCAAATTGACCAGGTAGATATCCTGGATTTTCGTCAGGTCCTGGATTTGAAAAGAGGACAACTCATTAATGAGCTTACTTTCAGAGACGAAAAAGGTAGAGAAACCAAGCTGAAGAGTATAAGAATTGTTTCCATGGATGATTGTCATCTAGCGGCTCTCAAATGGGAATTGACTCCTCTAAACTGGAGTGGTGAAATCACTATCGTTTCAGGTATTGATGGTAATGTAAAAAATAAAGGAGTGCCTCGCTATGATGACCTCAATGGGGATCACCTTAAGATAGTTGAGTCTGGCGTATTTGAGGATGAAGAGGAAGAGGGGCTATTTATGTATTCCAAGACAAATAATACCGAAGTATATGTGTCTCAGGCGGTTCTCACCGATGTTTCAATCAATAATGAAGACCCAGCCTTTGACAGCAAAGTTATTAGTCACGATCATTTATTAACCCATCATTATAAGGCTAGTGTCCAAAAAGGGGAGGTAGTACATGTCAGTAAAGTGCTTGCCATGTATACCAGTAAAGATGCAGGGGTTGGTAATATTGTAGAAGATGCACAAAAAAAGGTTAAGTCTGCCCCTTCCATACAGGAATTAATGGATAGCCATTACCTGGCCTGGGAAACGATCTGGAACCGTTGCGATATTCAGGTAAAAGGGAAAGACAACGTACAGGTCTTACTGAGACTACATATTTTTCATTTGCTACAGGTAGCATCACCCAATACCATGGACTTAGATGTTAGTGTGCCTTCCCGAGGAATACATGGAGAGGCTTATCGTGGTAACCTGATGTGGGATGAGCTGTATATTTTTCCCGTCATCAATTACATGAAGCCCTCTATCACCCAAAATATGCTGAAGTATCGCTTTTACCGTATGGGAGAAGCAAGACGATCAGCACAATCAGATGGTCATCAGGGAGCTATGTTTCCCTGGCAGAGCGGAAGCAATGGAGAGGAGAATGCCCAGGAAATCCACCTCAATCCGGAGTCGGGCCGCTGGATACCTGACAATACACATCTGCAACGCCATGTCAATGTTGCCATTGCTTTTAATATCTGGAGTTATTATAAAATTACTAATGACCGGATCTTTCTTGAAGATTATGGGGCTGAAATGATGTTTTCCATTACTTTATTTCTTGCTAGCATCACCAATTACAGTGAAGAGAAAAAAAGATATGAAATACGTAATGTAGTTGGGCCGGATGAATACCATACTTCGTATCCGGATTCTGATGAGCCCGGCTTAAATAACAACGCTTATACCAATATCATGGTGGCCTGGGTCATGAGACAATCGCTGAAGATGCATGAACGGCTCCCTGAATTTGTAGTTAAGAATCTTGACAAAAAACTGGGAATCACAATTGATACTCTGGAGAGGTGGAAGGAGATTTCTGAGCAAATGTTCATCCCCTTTATTGAAGATGGAATCATTGAACAGTTTGAGGGTTACGCTCAATTGAAAGAACTGGATTGGCAGGCGTACAAGGAAAAATATGGTAATATCCAAAGGCTGGACCGTATCCTGGAGAGTGAAGGTGATACGCCTAATTGTTATAAAGTAAGCAAGCAGGCGGATGTATTAATGCTCTTTTACTTGTTTACATCATTTGAACTAAAAGAAATTTTTGATACGCTTAATTATCCTTTTGACCCGATCAATATCAAGAAGAATATTATTTATTACGAAAAAAGAACTTCTCATGGGTCAAGTTTGAGCAGATTGGTATATTCATGGGTGATGGCAAGAGCGCATCGTAAAATGTCCTGGAAATTTTTTGAGGAAGCGCTACGTAGTGATTTTGAAGATATCCAGGGAGGAACCACTGCTGAAGGTATACATTTAGGTGCTATGGCAGGTACGGTAGATATGGTGCAGAGAGCCTACACTGGTGCATACGTAGACGAAAAGGGCGTATTATGGCTCAATCCTTCTTTACCGAATGAAATTGATACAATTTCTTTGTCGCTGCGTTTCCGTGGACAGTGTCTTCATGTGCATATTAGCAAGCTGGAGATCACATTACGACACGAAGAAGGCTGGTCAGATCATATCAGAGTAGGCATAAAAGATATCAAACATTTATACGAGCTTAAAATTGGAGAGGAAGTTTCAGTAACTTATTGATTCTGCCAGCCCTTCATCTAAAAGTAGAAGTAGATATAAGTTTCGTTGATGCACTTGGGGATTTTTTGTTAATTGCCTCTCAATTTTGTTATTGATACCATTTATCAACGATCATGAACCAAACAGAAACTTTAGACCAGTTAAGTATTAATACCATCCGTACCCTGTCCATGGATGCTGTACAGAAAGCTAATTCAGGACATCCGGGTATGCCTATGGGAGCCGCACCTATGGCGCATGTGCTTTGGAGCCGTTTCCTAAGATTTAACCCTGAGGACCCAAATTGGGTAGGTCGTGACCGCTTCGTACTTTCCGCTGGTCATGGCTGTATGTTATTGTATAGTCTTCTTCACCTGGCAGGATATAAAGTAAGTATTGATGATCTGAAAAATTTTCGTCAGATGCATTCAATCACGCCGGGGCACCCCGAGTATGGCCTCACACCCGGTGTTGAAGTCACAACCGGACCATTGGGTCAGGGTTTCGCACATGCTGTAGGTATGGCTATCGCTCAGCAACACCTCTCAGCGATTTACAAAGCCGATGAATTTAATCCTTTTGATTATCATGTCTACGGGATTTGCAGTGATGGTGACTTAATGGAAGGGATTTCTTCTGAAGCTGCTTCTATGGCCGGGCATATGGCACTGGGAAACCTGATCTTCATGTATGATGATAATGAGATTTCCATTGAAGGGGATACGGCTATTGCCTTTACTGAAGATGTAAAGAAAAGATTTGAAGCATTTCAGTGGCAGGTTTTGGAGGTCAAAGATGGCAATGACCTGGATGCGATTGAAAAAGCACTTGCTGAAGCTAAAGCGGATAGTAGTCGTCCTAGTTTGATCAAGGTTCGTACACAGATTGCATTTGGCAGTCCAAACAAAGTAGGTACCGCCGGGGCTCACGGTTCCCCACTTGGTGATGAAGAAGTTTTAGCTTCCAAAAAGTTTTTAGGATGGCCTACCGACAAGTATTTTTATGTGCCTGATGAAGTAAGGAGTCAATACCAGGCGTTGAAAGAAAAAGGAGTGAAGCTGCATCAGGAATGGCAGGATCAGTGGAATGCTTACGCTAAATCCTATCCTGATAAAGCAGTACTATGGGAAGCCTCCAGAAATGGTAAATTGCCTGAGGGTATTGCCGAAAAGCTGCCAGTATACAAGCCAGAAGATGGTGCAGTGGCCACACGTAAAGCTTCTGGCAAAGCGCTTAATTTTATCGCTGAACAATGTCCCTGGCTAATTGGAGGATCTGCTGACCTTGCTCCTTCCAATAATACAAACCTTTCATCATCTGAGTCATATGCTAAAGAAAACTATGCTGCACGTAACTTCCATTTTGGCGTGAGAGAACACGCTATGACAGCGGCAGTAAACGGCATGAATCTGACAGAAGGTGTAAGAGCTTATGGAGCCACGTTCTTGATTTTCTCCGATTATCTGAAGCCTTCGTTGAGGCTGGCAGCAATTATGAAGCTCCCCAGCATACTGGTGTTTACGCACGATAGCATAGGTTTAGGTGAAGACGGCACTACGCATCAACCTGTTGAGCACCTGATGGCTATGCGATTAATTCCGGGTGTAACTGTGATCAGACCAGGAGATGCAAATGAAACTGTTCAGGCATGGAGAGTAGCATTAGATCATCATGATGGTCCGGTTGCCCTTGCGCTTACCCGTCAGGGGCTCCCCACTTTAGATAGAGAAATATATGCCAAAGCTGAAGAATTAGAACAAGGAGCATATATTTTGAAGGAAGCGGATGGAGAGCCTGAAATCATTTTGATCGCCAGTGGCTCGGAAGTTCAACTAGCAGTAGTTGCGCAAAAAGTGTTAGCGCAAGAAGGCATAGCCGCACGCGTAGTAAGTATGCCAAGTTGGGAACTTTTTGATGCACAAAATGAGTCATATAAGGAAAGTGTGCTACCTGCAAGTGTAAAAAAACGTGTTTCAATTGAAGCAGGTTCTACTTTGGGCTGGCAGAAGTATATTGGAGGCGAAGGAATAGCCATAGGATTGGATACTTTTGGTGAATCTGCGCCTGGTGGTGAGCTGATGGAATTTTTTGGCTTTACTGTAGATAATGTTGTGAATAAAGCCAAGTCACTCGTTTAAATTGAAATTTAAACTTTTTATATAAAAATAAGCACACTATTATTAGTGTGCTTATTTTATTTATACGAAAATATTTAATAATAATTATTATTATTGTCAGTTAAACATATCATAAATATAAGAAAACACAAAATTATAGTTGTTATCGTTGATTTTCTCAAATCTTCACAACACTTATATTTATAAATTAAGTTATTGTTCAATTTAAGTTCATGTACCGGAGTCATTTAATTCTTGCGTGGCGTAATCTTCTGAAGCATAAAGCTTATGCGTTGATTAACTTGCTGGGACTTACCCTGGGGATCAGTTGTAGCTTGCTTGTACTCTTGTACATTTTTGATGAACTATCTTATGATAAACATTTTCCTGATGCTGATCAGATCTACCGCCTGAATTATCAGTATAAAAATGAAATTTATGCCATTACTGGATTTGTAAATTGGTGGGATGCAGATAAAGACGAACAGCTTCTCAAGGTAGCTGCTTTCAAAGAAATAAAAGGCGTTGAAAGCGTAGCCCAGTTTAATGCCACACACGGGGCTACTATGGAGAAACAACCTGTGTACCTGAATTTACAAAAGTCAGGCAGTAAGGAAGAGAAATTTACGGAGAAAGAAGTGCTGCTATCTAATACGGGAGAAGATCTTTACGATATCTTCCAATGGGAGATTCTGTATGGAAGTAAAGAAAACAGCTTCAGCAAACCCTATGCAGCAATACTCAGTAGAGCAACTGCTGAAAGATATTTTGGTGAAAATTGGAATTCAAAAATACGTGACCAGACCTTAAGTTGGAAGGAAAAAGATTATCCAGTTACTGCTGTAATTGAAAATGACGACAATAACACTCATTTTAGTTTTGATGTGATACTTCTAACCCCGGAGATACCATCCTGGGGAGCATATGTCTACTTCCAACTTTCGCCTTCGGCTTCTTTACATGATGTAAGTATAGCTGTAAATGAGCAGCTTGAACTTGTGGAACCTTCTATTCAAGATGATCCTGATGAGAAAGGAAGCTATTTGCAGGAGGTTTCAGACATACACTTTTCTGATAATATATTATTTGAGCTAAGTCCGTCGGGAGATATTCAATACGTGTATATTTTTGGAGTAATCGGTTTGATTATCCTGTCTATCACTGTAACCAATTATATCAATCTTTCGGTAGCACTCTACTCCAGAAGGAAAAGTGAAATTGGTATGCGAAAGGTGATGGGAGCTGCCCGTGTGAGTATTACCTGGCAGTTTCTTTCAGAAGCCATACTGCTTTGCGCTATTAGCTTGCCTTTGTCATTACTTTTGTTGGAGTTGGGAATTCCTTACTTCAATCAGATCATGGACCTTGAGTTGGAAAACCAATTTGTCCAGTCCTTGAGTAGCTTTATGCTTGTGCTTTTATTTACAATCATCGTTGGACTGATTTCCGGTTTATATCCTGCCCTTCTTCTTTCCGGCAAAAATGTTCTTGATTTGATCAGGAACCAAACAGGAGGGATAAAAGAAAGATTTGCCTTACGCAGAGTCATGTTTGTGTTTCAGTTTACACTCTTGATTGCATTGGGGTCAGCAACAATACTTGTAAACCGTCAACTAAACTTTATCAATCACAAGAATCTGGGTTTTCGCAAGGAGGGTATTGTAACCTTTAATCCCATAAGTTCTTCTAACTATCAAAGAATAAAAAACAGACTGCTCAGGTATCCTCAATTTTCACAGATAGGGCAGGGAATGGTTCCCGGTCTGGAGATGAGCGACAACACTTCTTATAAAATAAGCGGTAGTGAAACGGTACATGACAACGCGGGTTTCTGGGATATGGATTGGGATGCGGTAAAAGTTTTAGGAATTGATATCTCAGATATCTCTGAAGAAACCGCGCCCGATGAGGTGATCATCCTAAACCAGGCCTCAGCGAGTAATTTGCAGCAGCAAATTGGAGCAGAAGATAAAAATGAGCTTCTGGGAAGGAGCATAATGACGCACCTGGAGTATCAGAATGAAGAAGGTTCATACGGAAAAGAATATGTTGTAGGTGGTTTTGTAGAAGAGTTGCATTTGCTTTCTCTCAAAGAGAAAATCAGTCCCATGTTAATCAAAATTGATAAGACGCCTGATATGGTGTATTGGGTAATTTTAAAAGTGGATGCGGAGCAGCTCTCTGAGTCACTGGCTATCTTGCGAGAAGTTTATGCAGATATAGTACAGGATACACCATTGGAAATCAGTTTTTTAGAAAACAGTTTACAACATCTGTACGAACAGGAACAACGCGTAGCGTCCCTTTCGTTTTATCTTAGTATCATCGCTGTTGTCATTGCTACCTTGGGCCTCATGTCAATGTCAGCTTATTTGGTTAGCCTAAGAACCCGTGAAATCGGCATACGAAAAGTAATGGGAGCTTCAGTACTTGAACTATTGATGTTGCTTAGCAAAGAATTTATTTTTTTGGTTGGCGTAGCCACTGTAATCGCCACACCTTTTGCTTACATCTTTATTAATCGTTGGCTTTCTGATTTTGCCTACCGTATAGATGTGAATATCTGGATTTTCCTGTTCACGGGATTTATTTGTTTAATTGTAGCCGTAGCAGTAGTAATTCTGCAAACCATCAAAACTGCTAACAAAAAACCAGCTATTACGCTGAAAGCTGATTAACCTGACTAGTCCTAAAATAGGTTGACACTTTTTAGTGTTAAAATTAAGACCACTGGAGATATTCTTCAGTGGCATTTTGATGTACAAATTCAGGTGTTTGATACCCTAAACTTAAGTGTGGTCTTTCATGATTATACGTTTTTATGGATTCGTCTATGACTTGGGAGAGTTCATTGAAGGTGTTACACTTATGAAGTAAGAACTCATCTTTTAAAATTCCATTCACTCTTTCAGCCAGTGCGTTCTGATAACAATCATATCCTTCTGTCATTGAGGGTATCATTTTGTTTTTTCGTAGTTCCTTCTGGTATACTTCTGAGCAATACTGTAGCCCCCTGTCTGAATGGTGGATAGTATTCTGATCACTCATTTTGTTACTGCCAGCCTTTTGAAGAGCTTTTACTACATTTTCACTACTCATGTCCTTGCTGAGATGATACCCCATAATTTTTCTTGAATAGACGTCGGTGACCAGCGATAAGTAATGTATCCCTTCCGATGACTTCACATAGGTTATATCACTGACAAAACAACGCTCCGGCTTGATAAACACCTTGTCCTGATACAAGTTAGGGTATTTTTTGAGCCAATGTTTGGAGTCAGTGGTTTTGGTATACTTCTTCCTGGGTTTTATCAACAAACGCTCTTGGCGCAAGTAAGAAAACAGCCCATCTCTACCAATCTTGACGCCCATAGTATCAAACGCACCGGAAAGCAAGGTACAGTTTCCTGGTACCTATGCGAGGCATACGTCTACGCGTATCAACTACTAATTCTTTTACCTTCAGCAGTACTGATGTACGCCGGGTATATCGTCTCTCTCCCTGATAGATAGCCTGACGGCTTACCCCGAACAAACTACAAGAGGATGCCAGGCTTACTTGGCGCTCTTGCTGGCGTTCTCTTGTTGCCCGGGGGAAAACTTTTTTCGGATCGCCGTCCCATATTCTTTATCAGAGATGTCGATCATCCTATTCAGAATCAGGTTTCTGGCCTTCTCATCGGCCAACTCCTTCTCTAAACGCTTAATCTGCTGGGCAGGAGTTTCTTTGGATTTAGGCATAGGATGCATGTTGTGTGAAGGTTTACTCCAATCTAGCTTCCCATGCTTTCTTAACCAAACTAAAACTGTGCTCCTTCCCTGAATACCATATCTCTGCTGGGCTTGTTTATAGCTCAGTTCGCCTTTTTCTACCTGATCTAATACCGATAATTTAAAGCCCAGTGTATAGTCCCGTTGCGTGCGCTTTTTTTGAGATTCTTCTGCATTTTGATGTCTTTTCATAAATAAGTCAAGCTTCTGTCAACTTATTTTAGGACGAGACAACCAACTAAAAAAAAGGAGGTAAAAACCTCCTTCTCTTTTTTTGCATTTACTTGGATGATTATACTTCTGCTGCTTCAGCTTCTTTGCTTGTATGCAAGAACCCTATTGCTAATGAATCTTCTCCCAGGAAATGCTCAATATGGTGAGCTCTGTCTTCAGTCTTGAATAGTAGCTTCTCTAATAAGTTTTTAGTAGCGTAATCGCCAAGTTCAAATGCCTTTTTAATAGACTTCCTCAATTCAATGGCAATTGTTTTCTCGGCATGCATATCATTCTCCAGGCTCTCACGAATTCTAAAAACTCCCTTTTGCTCATGTTCCACATAAGAAAGCTTCGCAAAGTCAGCCGGATTGCTTGTCGGTGCATAACCCATCACTGTTAATCGCTCGGCAAGTTTGTCAAATCCCTTATGTAATTCGTCGTAATTTTCTTCAAAAAATAAATGTAAGTCACGGAACTGTGGACCTTCCACGAGCCAGTGATGTTTATGATATTGATGATAGAGTGTCATGAAAGAGGCCAGATGGCGGTCTAACTGCTCTGCTATTTCTTTTGCTACATCTTTATCTAACCCAACCGGGTTGCCATCATACTCCTTCTGTTCTCTTAACTTATCCATAAAAATCCTTTTATTTTTAGTTTAAAAAAGTTTAATTCTTTAGTAATACAACTATAACAAGGAATTAGTGTTTTGACTTTTTCTGTTATGTTAAGAATTTAAAGGTTGTGATAATTATATGTTGATTGTAGTTTAATATGAATAACAATTCATTGGATATTGAACATCATCATACCCGACAGAAATACGCTGAGCAATACACTGACAAGTCTTTGCAAGAAAAAAATAAAACAGTCAGAATTCTGTTTACTGCTCTTCTAATAGCTATAATACTAGTATCGGTCATGCTTATTTACATGATCAACGAATACCTCACAGTACAAAATGCATCTACTCAGTATATACAGGACAAGTATATGTTTGGTGATGATCAGCCCTTTTTTAAAACGTCTGCCGAGGCTTACGCAAAGTTTGTATTGCGTTTTATCACAATCTATGGCCTGATCGTTTCTTTTGGTGTAGTTTCTATTATTCTTCGTAAACCCTGGTTGTATTTGCTCATCATTGTGATGTCATTCATTTCAACCGCTTATTTTTTGCTGCTGTAAAACATTTTGTTGTTTTCAGAATTCATAAGTAAAAAATTGAATGGCTTACAAGAAAATCGCCCTGATTCTCGGCAATTGTCTATTTCCCGATCATGGTGTACTGAATCTGGATAAGCAGACATTATTCTATATGGCTGAAGACACGGGTTTATGTACTCACTTCAAATATCATAAGCATAAGCTGGTTTTTTTTCTCTCTGCCATGCGCTCGCATGCTGAACAAATTGAAAAAGAACATCCTCTGCAGTACTGGAAACTCACCGAAAGCAATATCAAATTGAGCTATGAAGACAAACTAGATAAAACGCTCAGTCAGTATGCTTCAATAGAAGAAATAGTTAGTTACCAAATAGAAGATCATTTTTTTGAGGAGCGAATTAAGAAGTTTTGTCAGCAGCGTGCGCTGAAGTTTACCCAGCATGCATCTCCGGGCTTTATCAATACTATACAGGACTTTCAAAATTATCTGGATGACACAAAAAAGCCTTTCATGCAGACTTTTTATAAGGCGCAAAGAAAAAAACTAAATATTTTGATGGATGATGAGTCTCATCCGGTTGGCAGGAGCTGGTCATATGATCAGGAAAACCGTAAGAAACTTCCTAAAGATATTCGCATTCCACCACCAATAGAAAGTGATCATACTTCTCATACCCAGTCAGTGATAGAAGTCGTGGATCAACTATTTCATGATCATCCGGGAAATACTGAAAACTTCCACTGGGCTACCACCCGAAGACAGGCACTTTACCGCCTGAATGATTTTTTGGAAAACCGCTTTCAGCATTTCGGCCCATACGAGGATGCTATAGATCGCCAAAGAAATTTCTTGTTTCATTCGGTGCTCTCCCCTTATCTTAATGTCGGCCTGATTACTCCTGATGAGGTAATGGACAAAACTTTGGCTTATGCTGAAAAACATAATGTGCATCTGCCCAGTGTGGAAGGTTTTGTGCGGCAGATAATTGGCTGGAGAGAGTTTATGAGAGGAATGTACCATACCCATAATTTGCAAGGCAACTTTTTTAATCATAAAAGAAAGCTTAAAGCCTGCTGGTACGAAGGTGCCACTCAAGTACCCCCGCTTGATGACAGTATCAAAAGAGTAGTACGCGATGCCTATACCCATCATATTGAAAGATTAATGGTGTTAGGAAACATTATGCTTCTTTCAGAGATTCACCCCGACGAAGTGTATAAGTGGTTTATGGAAATGTTCATTGATTCATCAGATTGGGTGATGGTCCCCAATGTTTATGGTATGAGTCAATTTGCTGATGGAGGTACTTTCGCGACCAAACCTTATATCGGTGGAGCTAACTATATTTCAAAAATGAGTGACTACACTAAAAAAGGTAAGTGGTCGGATGAAGTAGATGGCTTATACTGGAGGTTTATTGACAGGAACAGAAAGTTGTTTGGTTCCAATCCCCGCATGTCAATGATGGTATCTATGTACGATAAAATGAAAGGTGAAAAAAAAGATAGACTGTTAAAAGCAGCCGATGAATTCATCCAAAGAACTACATCCCACTAATTTTTCAGATGATAAGTTCTTTTGATTTAATCGTATAGCTATCAAACAAACTTCTGTTATGCTTAGTGTCACTCTTGCTAAGTACAAGCTATATAAATGATTTAAGTTGGTTTAGTGCAGTTAGCTTTTTAATTTGCTGGTTCTTTCTTGTACAACTATGGAAAGTATTTCCCCTTTAAATATTTCAATCAGCCTGATCATATAGTTATGAGCTGAATGAAGTAGTTGGCGGACCTATTATTTATTGGGAATCATTTTATAAGAATGGGAAATCGCTTATTCCAGGAATTTTAAACAGAGATGAAAATAGCCATCATAAAATATAATGCGGGCAATGTGCAGTCGGTAATCTATGCGTTACAACGATTTGGAATAGAGCCTGTACTTACCGATGATACTGAGTACATCCAGCATGCAGACAAAGTGATATTTCCGGGGCAGGGAGAGGCAAGTTCAGCGATTCGTTACTTGAAAAGTAAAAAACTGGATGAACTCATTGTTAATCTTAAGCAGCCGGTGCTCGGTATTTGTATTGGATTGCAGCTCATGTGTTCTCATTCTGAAGAAGGAAATACCCCCTGCCTGGGTATCTTTAAGGAGAAAGTGAAGAAATTTCCGCCAAAAGACAAAGTCCCGCATATTGGCTGGAACACGCTGGAGACAAAAAAAGGGATGCTTTTAGAAAACCTCAGGGATGATGCTTATCTGTACTATGTGCACAGTTATTATGCAGAAGTAGGTGATGATACCGTAGGAGAAACCAATTATATTCTACCTTTCAGCGCGGTGATGGAAAAAGATAATTTTTATGCGATACAGGCTCACCCTGAAAAGAGTGGAAAGGATGGAGAAGTAATTCTTAAAAACTTTCTAGCCTTATAAATATTATGGAAATCATACCCGCGATTGATATTATTGACGGAAAGTGCGTACGTTTAACACAAGGTGACTATGCTCAAAAAAAAGAGTATCACACTAATCCATTAGAAGTTGCGAAGAAGTTTGAAGACCATGGTATTAAAAGACTACACCTGGTAGATTTGGATGGTGCCAAAGCGAAGAAAGTCATTAACTATCCTGTGTTGGAGCAAATCACTCGGCATACCTCACTGAAAGTTGATTTTGGAGGTGGGGTACAGTCTGACGCTGATCTCAAGATAGTTTTTGAAATGGGCGCACAGCAGGTTACCGGAGGAAGCATTGCCATCAGAGAACCGGAAACTTTTATAAGTTGGTTAAAAAATTATGGGGCAGACAAAATCATTTTAGGAGCGGATGCGAAAGATAGAAAAATAGCCATCGGAGGATGGCAGGAATCCACGACAAACGATATTCTTGAGTTTATCAAAGATTATCATGAGCAAGGTGTTGAATATGTAATCTGTACCGATGTAGCTAAGGATGGAGTGTTACAGGGTACATCCATTGAGCTTTATGAGGAAATATTAGCAGTAGCCCCAAAAGTAAAACTGATAGCCAGTGGTGGTGTATCTGGTATTGAAGATTTACATCGCCTGAAAGAAATTAGTGTACACGGAGTGATCATAGGGAAGGCAATTTATGAAGGGCATATCTCTTTGAAAGATTTAAAGCCTTTTTTATAGTTTTTGTTCACTCATTTTCATAAAGCAATTACCTTAGCGTTATATCTACGTTTGTTAGATTTTGATGCTATACAGGCTTTTAATAAAAATTCATGTTATCAAAAAGAATCATACCCTGCCTGGATGTAAAGGATGGTCGTACGGTAAAGGGAGTAAATTTCGTAGAATTAAGAGATGCCGGTGATCCGGTAGAACTCGCGAAAATATATGCTGAAGAAGGAGCGGATGAACTGGTTTTTCTGGACATAACAGCTACAGTTGAGAAAAGAAAAACATTGGTTGAACTGGTAAGAAAGGTAGCTGAGCAGGTCAATATACCATTTACTGTGGGTGGCGGTATCAGTTCAGTGGAAGATGTTGCCGCGATGCTTAATGCTGGTGCTGATAAAGTGTCGGTAAACTCAGCCGCGGTAAAACGTCCTGAGCTCGTTAACGAACTGGCAGCAAATTTCGGTAACCAATGCATAGTCGTTGCCATTGACACTCGCTTTGTAGACGGAAAGCATGTTGTACATACCCACGGAGGAAGGACACCAACCAGCTTAGAGACATTTGCCTGGGCCCATGAGGTGCAGGAAAGAGGTGCGGGTGAAATTTTACTTACCTCTATGGACCATGATGGTACCAAAGCGGGTTTTGCCAATGCTCTTACCGGGCAGCTTTCATCTGAACTCAGCATTCCTATCATTGCCTCAGGAGGAGCCGGTACTAAGGCCCATTTTGTAGATGTGTTTACCTTGGGCAGAGCCGATGCTGCCCTGGCAGCGAGTATATTTCATTACAAAGAAATACCAGTACCAGAACTTAAAAACTATCTGGTAGGACACCAGATTCCAATGAGACTTACAGTCTGACTTATGCGTAATAATAAACTTACTGAGAAAAACTTAGCATTTATCAACCAACTGCTGGAAATTATCAACAGCAGACATCAGGATGCCTTGAGCAATAAAGATACTCCATCGTATACAGCTTCACTTTTCCTGAAGGGAATTAATAAAATAGCCCAGAAAGTAGGAGAGGAGGCTGTAGAGCTGGTTATTGAAGCCAAGGATGATAATGCAGAATTGTTTAAGAACGAAGCTGCTGACTTACTCTTTCACTATCTTGTTTTATTAGAGGCAAAAGGCTTTAGCCTAGTTGATATTATTGAGGTACTAGAGGAAAGACACAAATAAGCTTGTATTGACTGGTACCTTATCAAAAATGACACTTATGAAGTATTGGATATTTTCTGCATTCGTACTTGTATGTATACACGTTAATGCTCAAAATGAATTAGAAAAGCTACCTATTAACTCTCAGGCCAATGAACAAAATCCAATTTTGAGTCCTGATGGCCAAACGCTATATTTTGTACGTCAAAACCACGCCGAAAATGAAGGTAAGAGCCGTGACTCAGGAGATATCTGGTCCAGCCAGAAACAGGCGGATGGCAGCTGGTCTGAACCTAAAAATGAACGCGCATTAAACAATCAGTTTTTTAACAGCATAGTCGGTTTTGCTGAGGGAGGTAATAAAGTATATCTGGTAGGACATTATCTGGACAATGATAAAAAGCCCATGACGCAAGGGGTTTCATATGCCAGAAAAGAAGGAGGCTCATGGAGTAAACCCAAAGCACTTAAGATTCCATATTTCTATACTAAGTCAGAGCATCTAAGCGCTAGTCTTCACAGTAGTGGTCAGATCATGGTGCTTACACTGCAATCTTATGATACCAAAGGAGCGGAAGACCTTTATGTTTTGTTTAGACAAGGTGATGGCAGCTGGTCTGAACCTAAAAATCTTGGAAGTGACATTAACACGCCCTATCAGGAAATGACGCCTTATCTGGCTCCCGATGGGAAGACATTATTTTTTGCCAGCAATGGATACGAAGGCTTTGGCAGTAGAGATATTTTTATGTCGGTCAGGCTGGGAGAAGGCTGGAACAAATGGTCAAATCCCAAGAATTTAGGCGCAAGGGTAAATACAGAAGGCACAGAGCTATACTATTATTTGCCTACTGAAAGTGAATATGCTTACCTTTCTTCTACCCAAAACAGTGATGGGCTGGGTGATTTGAATCGCGTCCGGGTCATACCGGAAGAAGTAGAAATGTTAGAAGAGGTGGCAGATATTCCTGAAATTCCTGAAGAAGATGTTACTATTGAAGATGAGCCAGAGGAAGTAGCCACAACTGAAGTAGCGACCAGTGAAGCTGAAGAAGAGGAAGATACGAATCTTGTGGAGTTTAGAGGACAGGTAATGAATCAGAAAACTGGTGAAATTATCAATGCTGAAATAATCCTGACTTCGCTCAAAAATGATTTTTCACTAAACCAAAGCAGTAGTGTTGATGATGATGGATTTTTTACTGTAAACCTTGTTGCAGAACAGGACTATGAAGTTTCAGTTGAAGCTGATGGTTTTATTAGAAAAAAAGATAAAATACTCCTGAGTCAGAAGGCACCCATAGATAATTCGGATATTATCGTCAGAAACTTTTCACTATCTCCTATTGAAGTGGGTACGACAGTAAATTTAGAAAATGTATTATTTGACAGGGGAACTTCTGAAATGCTTAGTGGTTCCTCTGAAACACTTGACGAGGTTGTAGAATTTTTAAATGAAAACCCCAATGTAGTAATTGAAGTCTCTGGCCATACCGATAACAGGGGGCGCCCTGATCTCAATTTGATACTATCACAGGAAAGGGCAGAGGCAGTAAAAAGATATTTAGTGGAGCAGGGTATCAAGAGTGAGCGTATTCAGGAAAAAGGCTATGGGGGTACAAAACCTATTGCCAGCAATGCCATTGAGGAAGAAAGGCAGAAAAATAGAAGAGTAGAATTTACCATTTTAGAAAAATAAAATAAAACCTTCTGATTGATCTCAGAAAGCTTTATTGTCAATAGTTTACGATAACCATACCCCCTAATTTTATATTCTCATCAATCTTTAATTTATATATTTCTTAGACCTGACATCTTTCTATTAGCTAATTCAAGCTTGAGTAGGTAGAGCGCTTTTGTGACTATTTCGTTAATAAACCCTTGCCAAGTAAGTAGTTTTTACGACAATTGATAGGGCCTCATTTAAAGGTATGTTATAGTTGATATTAGCAATTTGAAAATATAAGATATTAAGATAAGTCTGCTTTCTTTAACGCTACTAATTTTTAGTTTTACTGATGAAATTTTTTCACACTGATAGTCAGAAAGATACATTAATATCACTTTTAAAATTATCAGGTCCGATCGTTTTAGCCAATATTCTTCAAACGGCTTATCAATTAATAGATACTTTTTGGTTAGGGAGGTTAGGTGCCAATGCTGTTGCCGCTGTCTCATTGAGCTTTCCGGTGCTATTTCTTATCATCTCTCTGGGCATTGGGCTGACTTTGGGAGGTTCCATCATGGTAGCCCAATATAAAGGGATGGAGAACCAGCGGATGGTAGATTACTCAAGTGCTCAAACTTTCTTTGTACTCTTTTTTATATCTATTCTATTAGCATTATTAGGATATTTTATCTCTAAGCCACTTATGATAATTATAGGGGCAAAAGGAGAGGTGTTGACTGAAGCTGTAAGTTACTTTAAGGTTTCTTCCATAGGTTTCATTTTTTTGTTTCTATTTTTTGTGTTCCAGTCGCTCATGAGAGGTATTGGAAATGTAGTGATACCAACTTATGTGGTTCTTTCTACTGTGATATTAAATTTATTCCTGGACCCACTATTCATTTATGGTTGGGGGCCCCTGCCACCTATGGGCGTATCAGGTGCGGCAATGGCAAGCGTTTTGACGCAGGGGCTTTCAGCCTTGATGGGAATCCTGATATTATCAAATGGGAAATTTGGTATACAACTTCACTGGAGCGACTTTAAATTTAACCTCAACTGGTCTAAAGAGCTGATAAGAATTGGCATTCCATCAAGCCTGGAAATGTCCACCAGAGCTTTAGGATTAACGATGCTGGTTACCCTGGTAACAGGATTTGGCAGCATTGTAGTAGCATCTTATGGAATTGGAGCACGCATACTTAGCTTTGTCATTATTCCTGCGCTTGGTTTGTCTGCGGCTACGACCACATTAGTAGGACAATATGTTGGCGCTAATCGTATCAACAAGGCTGATGATGTGGGAATACTCAGTGTTAAAGTGGCTTTTTTTGGTTTGACTATCGTTGGGTTTGTACTGTTCTTAATTGCCAAACCCCTTACAGCTTTCTTTGTGCCAGGTGAGACTCAGGTAATTGAAAACGGTGCCTTGTTTATCAAAATTATGGCTCCGAGCTTTGGCCTTTTGGGTATTCAGCAGGTCATTAACGGTGTTTTCAATGGAGCTGGTTTCACTTTAGCATCGCTTTTAGTATCTATTTTATCCTTATGGATCATAAGGTTTCCTCTGGCATATTTATTATCCCACAATACGGAGCTATCTTATGATGGTATATGGTGGGCGTTTCCGGTTTCTAACCTCATCGCTGCCATTTTTGCTTTTGTGTGGTTCAAAAGAGGAGATTGGAAAAAAAGAAAAAAAGTAAGCGTAGACTTTTAAAGGTTATAATACCAGTTTATTCTCGGCAAAGTAAATCTCCGGAAGATAAGGTTTTAGCATTTTTTGGTCTTTAAAAACTTTTACTTTCACTATGTTTTGCCAGGGCAGGTGGCTGGAAGACCAAACTTCAAAATAAACCCCTTTGATTGTGTAAAGCTTAATGTAGTAATTTTCTAATGTCCTGGTGGCAAGGTAATTACCTTTTTCTCTTAACATCTTGACTCTCTGCTTGTACGATACTAACCTTAAATCACTTAAATCCATAGTTGTTATATTTTATACCTAACATTCGTTGCAGCTGAAAAAAAAAGTATACCGAAAAAATATTTCCAAAAACATGCTTATAAATTATTTATTTGCTACAATCAAAGCATCAGTTGTAATGATATTAAAGAATTAAATTCTTTATTTTAAGTTAACTAAATAAAAATAATAATGCAAAATATAGTTTTATCGTAATTTTATTCTAATGATAGGTGCGTTGAGAATTGTGAAATTGTACAGATAGTTTATCACTATTAATGAAATTGAAGCTAAATAATAGCTACGCTTTAGTAAATTAATTCCTTTTTTTCTAAATAATTTTTTTTTAAAAAGCTGTTGAACACGTGCATTGCCAGGACTTTGAGTTACAATTTTTACATGCTTGTACAAATAAAATTCACCCATATTATATTAAATAAAAGCTGTTTGCAGAGAGCTAATATTCAAGGGCGCTGATATTGAGGAAAAATCATTAGTGTAAGAATATAATTATTTTAATAATTCGTATAATTTTAATATCAGTACTTTAGCTGGATAACCAATTGAAGTACATGATGCTCAAGAATTTTTACTTGTACCTGGTATTAATGATGTATGGCTTACCTCAGGTCAATGCCCAAAAAGTAGTAGAATATGAATTGGTCAATATTGGAAGAGATGTAAATAGTACTTACCATGATTCTACTCCCATTGTGAGTCCTGACGGAAATACACTTTATTTTACAATAACTAATCATCCTGAAAATACTAAAGGTGTGGAAGGCAGTCAGGATATCTGGTACGCTGTAAAAGACTCATCCGGAAATTGGTCTAAATCAATACATATGGATAAGCCGTTCAATAAAAACCGATACAATCAGGTTTTAAGTGTGTCGCTGGATGGCAACCGTTTGCTGATTCGTGGGGGTAATGGGAGCGAGGATCTAGGGTTCTCAATCTGTGAAAAAGAAAACGGGATCTGGCAAAAACCGGAAGCGCTGGACATACCGGACTTTGAAAATATGTGCAAAGGTCAGTTCAATGGAGCTTTTCTTTCTTATGATGACAAAGTTTTGCTATTATATTTTAGTGAAAGACCCAAAAGCAAATACAGTGACCTGTACATCAGCTACAATCAGGGTGATATGCAATGGACACGCCCGGCATTGATCAAAAGTTTGAATACACACATGGATGAGTTTGGTCCCTATCTCGCTCCCGACAATAAAACCTTATACTTTGCGAGCAACCGTGGAGGGGGATTTGGCAATATGGATGTGTATGAAGCGCAGCGATTAGACGATAGCTGGTTAAAATGGTCTGAACCCCAAAATATTGGTGCCCCGGTCAATACTAGTGGGTTTGACGCCTACTACTCGGTGGGGCTGAATGATACACTTGTATTCACTACTCGAGCTTTTATGTCTGCCGATGGCGGTCATCTGGACATATTTTCATTAAAACGAATTTTCAAAGAAGAGCCCAAAATAAGGTTGGAAGGTTTTGTCATGCATAAAGAAAGCTGGGAACCGGTGCAGGCCAATATAAGATATAGCAAAGCGGGGGAAGTAGTAGGTGTACTAAAAAGTAGCCCTGATAATGGAGAGTTTGGTACTGCGCTCTCCGATACTGCAAAATACCATCTTGAGGTGAATGCTGAAGGATTTTTCAAATATGAAGACAGTGTGATGGTTTACGGTGATATTCAATCAGATACTGTTTTTTATAAGGAAATCTTTCTAAAACCTATTGAAGTTGGTGTATCTGTAAGGATAAATAATATCTTTTTTGACAACAACGAATCTACACTTAGTCCGGAGTCATTTCCTGAACTGGACCAGATAGGAGAGTTTTTACAGGAAAATCCTAAACTGGAAGTTGAAATTGCCGGACATACAGATGATAAGGGCACTGATGAGTACAATGAAAAATTGTCGCAGGGCAGGGCAGAGTCTGTAGTAAAATATTTGATTGACCACTGGATAGACGAACAACGGGTAAAAGCAAAAGGTTATGGAGAAAGCAAACCTAAAGTTCCTAATGACAGTGATGAAAACCGTCAGATCAATCGTAGAGTCGAGTTTACTATCCTTAAACATTAATTGGAGGCTTCGTTAGACCGGATAGTTCAAAGCAGTACCCGGTCTCCGGATTTCAGTTTACCACCTTCGTTCAATAAGGCATAAATTTATCATCCTCATAACACCAGGCCCAATGTTCTCCCGGTTCAGCTGAAATCACTACCGGATGACCAGTGTCATGATAGTGCTTAGTGGCGTGCTTGTTGACAGAACTATTGCAGCAATGTACACCGCCACAAGTCTGGCACACCCTCAGGTGTACCCAGGGATCACCGGTTTTTACGCACTCCTGGCACTCCATTTTTGAAGCGCTCTTGATTTGCTCTTTGTCAAAATGTTCGCATGGTGTAGGATCAACTGGCATAATGATTAATTTTAATTGAATGTTGATGCAGGACTTCCTGAAAGATCATAGGTAAGCGGTATAATAAAAAACATCTGAACAGGCTTTCCCATTTCTTTACCTGATTTCCATTTATTATATTTTTTAACCACACTTACTGCTTCTTCGCTAAGGACTTGATGAGGTGAGCTGATGGCTTTTGCCTCCAGTAATTTACCATTTTTATCTACTACAACCTTAATCAGCACTTTACCCTGAATATATTTCTGGCGTGTATAAGTAGGATATTTCATTTCTTTTTCAACAAATTTATAAAAAGCATCCAGTCCATCGCTCGGGGCCGCGTATTCAATTTTCTTCTGATAAGGTATTTTATTACCCTCTTCGTCAAAACTATGGGCTTGTAATAGCTCTCCATTTTTATACCGCTCCTCAAAATACAACTCTCCTTCCTGGGTATAGCCTTTCCAGATACCATCTTTTTGATACTCTGTAAAACTGCCTATCTCCCGGAGTGTGATTGAATTATACTCGTAGATATCTTCATACTCTCCACTTCCCAGATCAACTTTTAATTTGCCCTGCTCATTCCAGTACTGATCAACATAGCGCTGTCCTTTTTCATAATATACATTTTGCCATGGGCTTCCATCTTCATAATAATACTTCCATGCACCTACTCTTTTGTCATTACTGTATCTGCCCTCGGATTTCGTATTCCCACTCTCATGATAATAGACAAAATAACCTTTTTTTTTACCATTGATATACCTCCCTTTACGGTAGATATTGTCATTCATCCAGAAATCAGTAATATTTCCACTGGTGCTTTCGGCATTCACTTCGTTAGTAATGCGGTAATAAGTAGCTTTATCTTTATCGCACTTCTTCCAATTTTGATCAAAATATTGTTTTACTTCATCTGGTAAAAACTTCAGGTAAGGATATTCATTCTTAATGACATTGGGTGCGTAGACAAATCTTTCTGTATAGCTAATGCTATGAGGCATAAGGACCTTTTTCCCCAAAGGAGTGTTAATTTTTCCGGTTACTGCACCTGATGAAGTATAAGTCTTTCCTGACTTGAACTTACCATCTTTGTACTTTTCTTCATATAACCTTATTCCACTGTCGTCAAAATATACCCACCAGCCATCTTTAAAGCCATTTTTTACATTACCTGTGATATGTATGGTGTCTTTTATAGTATGTGAAAAGTAGAATCCCTCCCAGAGTCCATTGCCATCTTTCACTTTTTGCGTGCCACCTTTATCATGATAAGAAAGTACCTTAAAATCATTATCTGTATACGCTATACTTTGTTTAGGAATTCCATCAGGATAAAAGTAATTCCAAATGCCTACCATTTGGTTGTCCTGAAAATCCCCTTGGATTTTTTTCTCACCATTAAGGTAGTAGAAGGTAAAGGTTCCTGACTTTTTGCCTGCCACATACTTGCCTTGCATCGCAAGTTTACCTTCTACATAATAATCCAGCACCGGGCCCAGAAAGACATAATAAGTAGTATCTATCCAGGCATTTCTGAAGTAACTGGCCTGCGCCTTACTATTGAGTGCCCAGGCAGAATCATAATAAAGACTGATCCTGCGTTGTGCATAAGTGGTGAGTGAACAAACCGTCAAAATAAGTATCAGACTAAATTTCACCGCTTTAAGGGTTTTTCGCTTATAGATTTGCTTTGATGATGGCTATCCAGTTTCCTGCATCGGGAGCAGTGATACTTGTGTTGGCATTTAAGGTCAGGCGCTCTGGCTTTGGCCATTGTTTTTCAAGCAGGTTGACCCACTGGATTGTAGCCTCTTTACCCATTTTGCTTAGATCCAGCTTTACCTCACCGCCTTGTGTAAAGTATAGTGCATAAGCTTTATTGGCATTGGCTCTCAGATAAGCTTCGTTCTCTTCTCTTTCCTTCAATAGGTGCGAACATGTTTCAGCATTGAAATGGTCGTAACTATTGATCACCTTGCGCATATTCTGAATCACTATCTGGGCGGTGTCGTTAAGCCCCAGGCCGGAAGGTGGACGATGAAAACGGGTAGAGGCAGCACCCAGCAGTATGTTTCGCACAAAGCGTTCAATTGCGTCCTGATTGTTGTGACCAAATTTGTTGCCCTCCGCTCCATAGACTTTTACATTATTAAGCGGTCGGGGATGCTCAGACCGGTGGATTCGTTCTATTTGCTTTAGCCCATTATCCCAGTGAAGCTGCCCTTTATTGTGGTTGTTCTGAGAAATATCAACAAAATCATAAATCTCAGGATGGTCCATGGTAGAGCGATGTGCCACATGGTTCAGGTCCCAGGGGTCCCACATCTCTGTAGTATACACTTTTTTGTTATGTGTTTCCTGCGCTACCTTTTTGGTATAGTCCGACCAGAACTTTCCCCAATCAGCGGTGACACTGGTTTCGTTGTCCATACAATACAAAACATGATCATATTGCAGGCTATGCTCAAGCAGCTTATCCACAAACTTCTGCTGGTACTCCAGTACTCTAAAAAGGCTCATTTGAGAAGGTACAGACCGGAAGAAGTTATTCTCGGTGTAGATGGGATGTGAGTCTACTTCTACACTAAGCTTGCTCCGCTTAATGTCATAGTTGACATTGTTTTTAGGGTTAAAAGGATTAATATCCCAGATCTCTCTATAAAAGTCAAAAGTTGCCCACAGCTCTATTTGTACGATGATATCCCGCTCTGCACTTAGTTGCAGAAAATTAGCGAAACGCTCCCAATATGCTTCATTAAACTTATCCAGGTCGTACTGGCCTTCTTCATTTCTGGCAAAGGGCCACAGATTTCCTTCATCCCGGCTAGACATGGTGCAACGGACATAGTTACCTCCTGACTTTTGTAATAAGTCGAGATGAGGCTCCAGTTCCCGATACTGAAATAGGTTGTCTTCTACTGATCCTCCCAACAGTACAATTGGCTGTCCGTTGTAAGACCAGAAACGAGGATTTTCTTCATTTATACTTATGCCCTGAGAGAATCCTAAATGGGAGAATAGTAGAAAATAGGTTATGAGTATTATTATATTCCTCATTTGCAAAAATCATTAATTATCTATCTAACAATATAGATAATTAGATGGACTCTTGCAGGATAATCTCAGCGTGCCGTGCACTATTCCTTAAACAAAATGATAGCTTCTATATCGTATATTTACTGACCAGAAAAGTTAGCTAGCTAGAATTACGCAGGATAAGTACCAAGCTGCTTCAGGGCTTTAATGTGTGAGAAAATAGCATCACTGAAGGTAGGTTTTACATTGTAAGGGAGTTGAAACTCAGCGGCAGTTTCTTCAACAATCTCTGAAATCTTACGATAATGCACATGACAAATATTAGGAAATAGATGGTGCTCAATCTGATAATTCAGTCCACCAATAAACCAGTTCAATACCCGGTTATCACGTGCAAAATTAGCGGTGGTATTTAATTGATGAATTGCCCACTCGTTTTCCATATTTCCTTCAGCATTGGGCAGAGGCTGATCAGTACCTTCTACAATATGGGCCATCTGAAATATCGTAGAGAGTATAAAGCCTGCTGTCAGATGCATGATGAGAAAACCAATCAAAACCTGCCACCACAAAAGCGAAGTTACGAGTACCGGCAATATTAACATGAAGAACACGTAAACTAACTTCAGGCCGATCAAATTCAGATATTCACGATCAATGCTGGCGCGTTTTCCTTTAAACTCTCCTGCTTTGTGATATCTCAGCAGCTTATAAAAATCATTGCTGAACATTAATAAGGTCATCAGTCCATACAAGAACCAGACGTAAAGGTGTTGATATGCATGAAAAGCTTTACGAGGTGCATGCTTAGACAATCTGATTACAACTTTGGTATTGATGTCCTCATCTTTTCCATGTATGTTGGTGTAGGTATGGTGATGTAGGTTGTGCTGTATTTTCCAGACGTTGGCATTGGCTCCCAGTAGGTATATGCTATTACCCATTAGCTTGTTGACAACTTTATTTTTAGAATAAGAACCATGCAAAGCATCATGCATAACTGTCATACCAATGCCAGATTTTGCGATGCCCATAATAAGCGCGAAAGGAATGAGTAAGTAAGCAGCCCAGGGGAGGGTAAGTATACAAATATAAGCAGCGAGATATAGGCTGATCAATACTACTGATTTAATAACCATTTCTCTATTGCCATAGCGGGAAATGTTATTTTCAGTGAAATACTGATTTACTCTTGTTCTTAAAGTTGAGAAGAAAATGGAATTGTCTTTATTAATGAATTTCATAGAAAAGTTAAAAAGAAGACTTATTCAAAGTAATTGAATTGGTTAAACATAAGCACTTTAGGTAGATAATCCTAACTAGCTAGTTTCCTTAAAATTTACTATTGTAAACTAGCATAAAAGTAAAAAAGAGAGGTAGTTAAAAAGATCCTTAGCCTTTGATGTTTAATAACTAATGACTACAAGTAAAACTGGGTTTCAGTTCAATTGTTGCGCATCGGTCATAAATAATAAACAAGTGATTCGGCTTTGGTAAATGCTACTTGTGCAGCAATAATGTAGTTTAAATAAATCACGTTTTAGTAATTTTTCGCTCGGCAAACCTGCTTTCCAGGAAGCGATAAAGCACATCAAAGTTAGATTGATTGAAGATAGAGCTAATGTTTCTTTGTTTTCCACTTTTAAAAATCATATGTACAGCATGAAATTTTCCCCACCAAAGATAATTAGCTTCCTGTAATTCCCAACTTTGTAATTCACTATTGAGGTCAATTTTATTTGTACTCAAAGGATATTTCATGACCAGCACATCATTTTCCGTACTCAGGTCCACCCTTCTTCTTACAAAAAATAATAATGGAACGATTAGCAAGAGTAGGATGACGCAGGTGATGACTATGAGTAGGGTACTGTCCATAATAATAAATTTGTGTTGGCTAAATATAGAAAATTGATAATCGCTGTGATTGTTAGAAAAAAAGTAGTAGTGAGAAAAAATATTTTTCAGCGCTTAACAGAAACCCATTTAAAAAGTCAAAATTTTAACTGAATTAAGTGGTATAAACATCTGTAAATCATAATTTTATGTTTCAATTCAATGATAAAACTTAAAAAAACTTACTTCCGACTAAAGGTCTGGTATGGTTTTATCTTGTTAGGAGGATGAATTTTAATAATATAAATCATCCTAAACTTTGACTGTAAACAAGATATTTGGCCTGGGACTTTCCAAAACTGCGACTACAAGTCTGGCTAGTGCTTTAAAAATCCTAAAGTATCGTACCAATGATTATCCTTCATTAAAATATTTTCCCCACAAACTTTACGGCATTAAAAAACATCTTCTAGATGAATATGATGCTTTTACTGATATTTCGGTCATCCCTTTTTACAAAGAACTGGATAAATCATATCCTGGCAGTAAGTTTATACTGACTATCCGAGATATAGACGAATGGCTGGAGTCCTGTAGTAAGTATCCACGCTTCAACTGGCCACTACATAAGGTCCCTTTTAAGGTTATTAAACTCAGACAAACCATTTACAGGACAGTCAAATTTGACGAAGAGCTCTTTAGGGAAGCATATCATCGACATCACAAAGATGTGCTTGATTACTTTAAAAACAGAGAAGATGATCTGTTGGTCGTAAATCTATGTGAGGGTAATCAGTGGGAACCTCTGGTAGATTTTCTAGATACCGATCATCCTGAAGATGAGTTCCCCATCAAGAATGCAAGGGTCAACAATTATGATGGTTATTTCGTCAGGTAGAGGAAATGGAACAAAGTGTGTAATCAAAGAGTAAAATTTGCTACAAAGCCATGTCTTAACTGCTTAAGCCTTTATGATTCACATATTGCTTATATGCGCTTTGTGAAAATTTACAAGAGCGCATGCTTATTCTGCATTTCAGCCAGCAGATCGCTTTGCCGAATATGTGAGTTCATCACTTTCTCTCTGCCATTACCTTCCAGTCTTGCTTGAAAGAAATATGATAATCCATTCTTCCGGTCCGGCAAGCTCAGCAGAAGCTATAGCAGTAACTTGGGAAATAGTACTTTGCTTTAGTATTACGGCAAAAGCAGTTGGCTAAGACTTGTGTTAAATCAATAGTTCAAAAAGAATA
This sequence comes from Catalinimonas alkaloidigena, assembly GCF_029504655.1. NCBI lineage: Bacteria > Pseudomonadati > Bacteroidota > Cytophagia > Cytophagales > Catalimonadaceae > Catalinimonas > Catalinimonas alkaloidigena. The sequence goes on along the minus strand of NZ_JAQFIL010000001.1, from coordinate 3,206,672 downwards.
GGTATACGGTCAAGCGAACTTATTACCTACACTGTGACCCACTTCATGTCATCCAACACTGCGTGTCGCGAATGGGCCTTTTTAGTAAAATGAATTAAGTATAGAAACCAAAACAAAGGGTTGTTTAAAATACCTGCCTCAATCCACCCTTTTCGCGTTCATCTCCAATTTTTATACAAGTCCAAACAAGTTTCCTCCCCGGGGTGCAGCCCAGAAGGACAGTAAGTCAAAGGAAATATTATCCAGAATTGAAAATTTTTCATGATGTGAGAAAAATTAAACCAGCCGTTTAGAAATTGTAAAAGCTTTAGAAGGGTTGCTGACGAAAATGGTTCTGATTTCTTTTTCACTGAAGCCGTTCTCACGCATGGCAGGCAGCATAAATTCAAAAATATCAGTGTACGCCCTGAATTGTCCGCCTTCAACTTCCCCGGGCCTGTACCAACCGGCATCATGGGAAAGCAATACTTTATCCAACAACTTATTGGCTTTGAGTAGCTTTAATATTTCCGTATATCTTTCTACACTGCTTTCACTGAGGCCATCCAGACTTACCCAGGCTCCTTGCTGAGCAGCTTCCACATGCTTTTGGCTATCCTCTTCATGCTGGGCATGTACCCAGATAAACGCATTGAGGGCAATGCCTTCTTCATTGAGTATTTCCATCTCTTCAAATGCAGGTAGTGCCGGACCGGTATGAGAGGCAATGGTAAGTCCGGTGGCTTTATGGGTGATCGCTGCTGCTCTTACCAGTTTGCGATGCATATCTGATAGCGGACCATTATCCACGCCAATCTTCATGAAACCCGGTTTGATGCTGCTACCATCTATGCCATTCTCAAATTCTTTGATCCAACGGTCTGCCAGTTGTTCGGCATTTTCTGTAAAGGCATGTTGTGGTAGGTGCTGATTATTTCGTGCGCCATAATAGCCGGTGTTTGTGATGATATTTAGTTCACTCTGCTCAGAAAGTTCTTCCAGCAGGTGCACATCTCTACCCAGATAAGCAGGAGTACATTCTACCAATGTTTTTATCCCCAGGCCTTTGATCTCCTTAAGATAAGGTAAAACCTTTTTTACCACCTGCACTCTGTCCCAACGGTCAAAACTTATCTTTTCTGCTCCAATGAAATCTACCAGAACATGTTCATGGATGAGTGACATGCCCATATGGCTCGCTTTGATGGAGCCACCCACCGTCATGACCTTTGAGGCCTTAAGCACGTAAGATAGTGTTGGCAGAGGCAAAGCGGTAGCGGCGGACAAATACACACTGCGCTGGAGGAAGTTTCTTCGGGATAATTTCATGAGCATTGCGTAACGATTTAGTTATTAACCGAATCAATTAGTCTAAAAGTCGAATGTTGATAGCCTGTACTTTAGGGTTTTTCTCAGGCGATAGACTAAAGAAAACTTCGGCATTTCCTTTATCTCCTTCTAGTACAAACGTTCCTCTAAGCTGATTGATAGCTTTGAGCTCACCTATGTTTTGAACATTTCCTATCTGCTGAAAATTCTCCTCTGCAGCAGCCATACGGTGGCTCCTGGACTGATCTAAATAAAAGTTTTCGGCCAGTATTTGTTCACCCAGTCCTTCATCCCAGCTTTGGATTAGTTCAGCTACCTGATCTTTGCGGGTACTCAATATCTCAGAAGCGGGTAAAAGCAGGTGGGGAAGTTCTGCTTTTTGAATCAGCAAATTCATTACCCGGGCATTGGCACTACCCGCAGGTGAATAAGTACGATTGGCAAATGAGATGATGCCCACCCCATATTCAGGATAAAAGCGGTATTCACTACCGTAACCTGGCAGTCCTCCGCTATGACTTACTCGGATATCTCCATGACAATCTTTGCGGATGCCTAGCCCAAACCCATAGCCTATCATTACGGGACAGTCATTGCCCTGCCCGTCCCGGGCATCGGTAAAGAGGTGAGGGTGGTACATTTGCTGCATTTGCCGGAGAGAACTTCTTTTCACCGGACCATTATCCAGCGGATTGGAGGGTGGCCAGGCAGAGAGATGGAAAGAGACGTATTTAGAAAAATCACTCAGTGAAGTAATCAAACCACCCATTGCGCCAAAAGCACCATCATGAAGCATGGGTTCAGGCTTCCACTGCTCATCTTCCCAGCGATAGCCTATCGCTAGCTGATCATCAGGTAGCCCCTCATATTCCCAGTAGGTATCTTCCATGCCTAGGGGTAGAAAAATATTTTCCCGGATATATTCCTGATAAGGCTTCCCTGATACCCTGCTGATGATGTTGCCCAGCATGGCGTAGCCCAGATTGCTGTATTCAAAAGCTTCGTTGGGTACGTTAGACATGCTGATGCCATTGCTTAGAAAGCTCAGAAACTCCTCATTGGTATCTTCTAATTGCCGATCCCCCCAAGGATTGTCTTCAGGAAAGCCGGAGGTCATAGTCAGCAGATTGAATATCGTAATAGGAGCAGCATCCCGGGTGGGATATTCAATAGTGGAAAGTTCAGGTAAATACTGCTGTGCAGGGGCATTCAGATCAAGTTTACCTTCTTCCTTCAGCTTCATAATGCCCATAGCAGTAAAGCTTTTGGTCATGGATGCAATCTTGAAGTACGACTGCTCATTGACCTTTACCTGATTATCCAGATTAATTACACCATAACTTCCTGAAAGGACAAGTGAATCATCTACCACGATTCCATATACATAGCCGGGAAAATGCTGTTCCTCAGCATGCGTGTTGAAGATACTGGTGATTTCTGGTGCTAACTTATGAATATTTTCTATGCGTTTATCTGACTCAAACTGTGGGGGCTGATAAGTATCAGAGTACTTGAGCTGAATAGGAGCAGCTGAAATTTGCAGCTGATCAGAGATATTTTTTGCCTCCTGACTACATGCAAGTAAAAGAAAAGATAAGTAAGGGAGGGGGCTGAGCTTGGATAGTTTATTCATACCTATAAATATAGGGCAATGCAGCTAAAGGTTAAAGGAGTAATATGTTTCAAATGGAAGACTGAAAAGTTTAGTGAAAAAAAAGTGATAGTTATACTTCTTCACAGGTGCAGGTGTATAATTGAAAAATTAAAGTGCTACTGAATAAGTATAAAAATTGCGTTTGAAAGGGATATAGAAAAAAAGAAAGAAACTTAAATATCTAGACAGGGAATTGTTTCTTCCTGATTCATTGTTGTACCTTCGCATTTCAAAATAAAAATCAATGATCACAGCCAATAATATATCCCTACAATACGGGAAAAGAGTATTGTTTGACGAAGTTAATATCAAGTTTACCCAGGGCAATTGCTATGGAATCATAGGCGCTAATGGTGCTGGTAAGTCAACCTTCCTGAAAATCCTTTCCGGAGAAGTTACGCCTACCCGTGGAAGTGTGAGCATAGATACCGGCAAACGCATGGCTGTGCTCAAACAGAACCACTACGAATTTGATGAGGAGCAGGTATTGAATACAGTAATGATGGGACACAGTGTGCTGTGGAACATCATGAAGGAAAAAAATGAGTTGTATGCCAAGCCTGATTTCTCGGATGCAGATGGCATACGTGCCGGAGAACTGGAAGAAAAGTTTGCTGAAATGGATGGCTGGAACGCGGAATCTGATGCGGCTGCTTTGTTATCTGGCTTAGGAATTACCGAAGCAAATCATTATAAACTGATGAAAGAGCTGAACGGTACACATAAGGTGCGTGTACTGCTTGCCCAGGCCCTTTTTGGTAATCCAGATATTCTGATCCTGGATGAGCCTACTAACGACCTGGATATTCAAACCGTTTCCTGGCTGGAGGACTTTCTGTTGGACTTTAAAAATACCGTCATTGTAGTCTCTCACGACCGTCACTTTCTCGATACTGTTTGTACACACATTGCAGATATTGACTTCAGTCAGATACAATTGTATACCGGAAACTATTCGTTCTGGTACCAATCCAGTCAGTTGGCTTTGAGCCAGCGTAGTTCCGCAAACAAGAAAGCAGAAGAGAAGAAGAAAGAGTTGCAGGAGTTTATCGCGCGCTTTAGTGCCAATGCCTCCAAATCCAAGCAGGCAACCAGCCGCCGGAAGTTGTTAGACAAGATAAATGTGGAAGAGATAAAGCCTTCCTCCCGTAAGTATCCGGCGATAATCTTTAATCAGAACCGTGAAGCCGGCGATCAGATCCTATTGATTGAAAATCTCGGTAAAAAGCTGGATGGCAAAACACTCTTCGGCGATGTAAACATACGGGTAAATAAGGGGGACAAAATAGCGATCTTAAGCAGAGAAAGCCTGGCAATTACTGCCTTCTTTGAGATTCTGGCGGGTAATGAAAAGGCTGATGGAGGGGAGTTTAAGTTTGGGCAGACCATTACCCCGGCTTACTTGCCCAATGAGAACGCTGAGTTTTTTGACACTGATCTAAACCTGATCGACTGGCTAAGACAGTATTCGGAAGAGGAGAAAGATGAAGTTTATATCCGTAGCTTTCTGGGTAAAATGCTCTTTACGGGTGAAGAGACCCTGAAAAAAGCCAATGTACTATCAGGGGGTGAGAAAGTACGCTGCATGATCTCACGCATGATGCTGACAGGAGGAAATGTGCTGATGCTGGATGAGCCTACCAACCACCTGGATCTTGAATCAATTACTGCTTTCAACAATGCTTTAAAAGATTTTCCGGGCACTGTTCTTTTTACTTCTCATGACCACGAATTTACTCAGACCATCGCTAATCGTATCATAGAGATTACGCCGAATGGAATACTGGATAAGCTCATGACTTTTGATGAGTACATGGAAGACGAATACATTGCTTCTCAGAGGGATCAACTGTACAGTGGAAAACTGGTAAAGGCATAAAAGATAGGTATTGCTATTTTAATAAGATTTTCCTGATAAACGGTTTTAGCAAAGGCTGACAGTAAGTGTCAGCCTTTGCTATTAAAACTACTTCTTTTTCCTTTTCGGACGGTAAATATGCGTAGCCTGGCCATAGAGCACATCTGCAGCTTCCATAATGGTTTCAGAAAGGGTAGGATGGGGGTGAATGCTTAGCGAAAAGTCTTTGGCGACCGCTGCCATTTCCACCGCCAATACCGCTTCCGGAATCAGATCCCCAGCATTTTTTCCGGCAATCCCTACCCCCAGTATGCGTTCAGTATCAGGGTCAAAGATAAGCTTGGTCAATCCATCACTTCTTCCCAAAGTTGCAGCTCTTCCTGAGGCTGCCCAGGGAAATTTCACCACTTTGATGGGAATATCCTGTGCTTTAGCTTCATTTTCAGTAATTCCACACCAGGCTATTTCCGGGTCAGTGTACACAACCGCAGGAATAGCTTTGGGTTCGTATGCTACCTTTCCTCCCGCAATAGCTTCAGCAGCTATTTTGCCTTCATGACTTGCTTTGTGCGCCAGCATAGGTTCGCCGCTTACATCACCGATGGCGTATATATTAGACTCAGCGGTTTGTCTTTGCTCGTTCACTTTGATGAAACCTTTGTCGTCAGTTTCCACTTGTGTGTTTTCTAAACCTAAGTTTTTGGTTCTTGGCTTACGACCAATGGCGATCAAAACTTTGTCAAATTTATATTCGCCTTCGTGTTTACCTTCCAGTTTTACCTTAAGTTTTCGCTTGCCGGAAATTTCCGCAACCTTGGTTTCCAGCATAATTTCTTCAAAGAGCTCTTTATTACGCTTGGCAAATACATCTACCAGATCACGATCTGCGCCCGGCATCAGCATATCAGTCATCTCTACTACAGATACTTTGCTCCCCATACCCGCGTATACAGAACCAATTTCTAAACCTATGTAACCTGCACCAACCACCAATAGCGAATCGGGTACGTCAGGTAAATCAAGCGCGCTGGCTGAACTCATGATATTTTTGGAGAATTCAAGTCCGGGAATTGAAGCAGGTTCTGAGCCGGTAGCAATAATGGCATGCTCAAAGCTTACTTCCTGACTTTTGCCATCGTGTTCTACTTCAAGTGTATTAGCGTCTGTAAATTTTGCGACACCTCGGATATGTTCCACTTTCCGTTTCTTACTGAGCTGACCTAAGCCTCCTACCAGTTTTTGCACTACACTATTTTTCCATTCTCTGACTTTTTTCACGTTGATGTCAGGCTCATCAAAACTCAATCCGAATTCTGAAGCCTCCAATGCCTCCTGCTTTAGTTTGACTACGTGCAGCAGGGCTTTGGAAGGAATACAACCTCTGTACAGGCAGACTCCTCCGGGGTTCTCTTCCGGATCAACCAATGCGGCTTGCATACCCAGGTCAGCGGCCATAAATGCTGCGGCATATCCTCCCGGACCACCTCCAATCACGATTACATCATATTTTTGCTCTGCCATTATATCCCCCCCTCCATTAACATGACAAAAGGATCTTCCATCACCTGACACATCCAGCGAAGGAAACGTGCTGCTTCGGCGCCATCAATAGCACGGTGATCGTATGAAAGCGAAAGAGGAAGCATTGTCTTAGGTTTAAACTCACCATCTTCATAAACCGGCTCAATCTGGTTCCGGGAGACTCCGAGGATTGCAACCTGGGGATGATATACGATAGGCGTGAAGTTGGTGCCCCCAATACCACCAAGGTTAGAAACAGTAAAATTACCGCCTTTCATTTCATCCATAGAAAGCTTTCCTTCCCGCGCTTTTTCAGCTATTTCACCCAGTTCCAGAGCAATACTGGTTACCGATTTGCGATCAGCATCCCGGATGACAGGTACGAGTAAGCCATTTTCTGTATCTACCGCTACTCCTATATTGATGTATTTCTTGTAGATAATCTCCTGATTTTCTATATCCACACTGGCATTAAATTTAGGAAATGCCCGTAAGGCTGAAGCTGAAAGTTTAACCAACACAGCAGTAACCGTGAGTTTAGCTCCCGCTTTGGCCGCCTTAGCTTCGTACTGCTCCATAAAGTCCTGTAGCGTGGAAATATTCGCTTTGTCAAACTGCGTGACGTGAGGTACAGTTCTCCAGGCGTTCCCCATACTCTTAGCGGTAGCTTTGCGAATGCCACTCATTTTCTTCCTTTCAATTTCACCCCATTGCGAGAAGTCAGGAAGAGAAGATTCCTGAGATTGTTCGGAAGCTGACTTTTTCTGATCTCCGGATTTTCCGTCAGCAGCAGCTTTGACGTCATCGGCGGTGATGCGCTCACCTGGCCCTGTCCCTTTGACGGCATAAATATCTACATTCATCTCCCTGGCCATTCGTCGCACCGAAGGCGCAGCAGGAACTTCCCCTTTTTTATTTGCCTCTTTTTTATTTTTTCCTTCAGCTTCTTTGTCCTTTTCCTTTCGGTCTGCGTCCTCATTTTCTTCATCTTCTACCTCATCCTTATCCACTTCTTCTTTTGGATCTTTCTCCTTGGCCTCAGTATCTCCATCATCTTCTTCCTCTTCCTCAGCTTTTTCTTTCTTTTTGCCTTCAGGTTGTTCATCCTCTTTTTCTTCCTGCTCCTCATCTTCGGCTTGGTCATCCTCCCCATTCTCTCCGGCTTCTAGAATCAGAATGACATCTCCAACATTGATTTCATCTCCTTCGGAGACTTTGATTTCTTTCACTTTTCCTCCGGCTTCCGCGGGTACTTCCACTGAGGCTTTATCACTTTCAACAGCGATAATGGACTGTTCTTCTTCAATCGTATCACCTTCGCTCACCATAACCTCTACGATGGTGCCTGATTCGGCGTCCTCAGAGATTTGGGGCATTTTTATTTCTTTCGCCATGAGTTATAGATTAAAAAGTTAGGTTTAATGATTTATGCAAGGGTAAACTGTGCTTGCTAACGATTACAATAAAATGATTAATAAGAGTCAGGCTTAATTTTATCAGCTTCTATCTTGAGGGTTTTCATCGCCTTTTGATAAGTGTTCTTTTTAATTTTACCATCCTGAAGCAATCCATACAGTGCTGCAAGCGTGATATGTCGGTGGTCAACCTCAAAAAAGTCACGTAGTTCAGGACGATTATCACTCCGACCAAAACCATCCGTTCCTAAGGAGATAAATGGTTCCGGAAACCAGCCAGCTACAGATGCCGGCAGTGCTTTCATGTAATCTGAGGCAGCAACATATACTCCATCTTCATCACTGGTCAATTCCTGAATATAATTGACTAACTCATCATCCGGATGAAGGCGGTTATGTCTTTCTATATCCAATGCATTGTGGTATAGCTCTTTATAACTTGTCACACTCCATACATCGGCAGATACTCCATAATCTTTTTCTAATAGATCAGCAGCTTTGATAGACTCCTGAAGAATAGCACCGCTGCCCAGCAAATGCACTTTTTTCTTACTTTTCTTAGTAGAAGTACGATAACGATACATGCCTTTTAATATGCCTTCTTCTACACCTTGGGGCATGGAGGGCATCTGATAATTGTCATTCATAATGGTAATGTAGTAGAAAATATCTTCCTGCTCCTGGTACATACGTCTGATACCTTCTTTCACGATCACTGCCAACTCATAAGCGAAAGTAGGATCATAAGCTTTCAGGTTAGGATAAGGGTAGGCCAATAAATGACTTTGCCCATCCTGATGCTGTAGTCCTTCACCAGGCAGTGTTGTTCTTCCTGATGTGCCGCCAATAAGGAAACCGCGCGCTCGGGCATCGGCGGCTGCCCATATAAAATCTCCTGTCCGTTGAAAGCCGAACATCGAATAGAAGAAGTAAAAAGGAATGGTGTTGATCTGGTGATTGGAGTATGCCGTTCCGGCCGCAATGAAGGTTGAAATAGAGCCCGCTTCGGTGATACCTTCCTCCAGAATAGCTCCGGTTTTGGATTCTTTGTAATACATCAGGCTGTCTTTGTCAACCGGTTCATATTGTTGCCCGAGGTGAGAATAAATTCCAAACTGACGGAAAAGGGCATCCATACCGAATGTCCGAGATTCATCGGGTACCACCGGCACGATAAGCTTACCAATATTTTTGTCCTTCATCAACTTTGACATCATCTGTACCATCACCATAGTCGTGGCTACCTGCCGATCTCCGGCGCCTTCACGATATTCTTTAAAGGCTTTGTCATCGGGAGCTTTGATACCTACTGTTTTGGGATTTCTGTGCGGAATTAAACCGCCTAATTTTTTACGTCTTTCCAGCAAATACTTAATTTCTTTGCTATCTTTTTTGGGACGGTAAAATGGGGCATCAGCAATTTCTTTATCGGAAATAGGTAAGTTAAAACGATCGCGATAGGCTTTCAACTCATCTTCATCCAGTTTTTTCCTTTTATGGGTTACATTACTGGCTTCTCCAGCCTCTCCCAATCCGTAGCCTTTTATGGTCTGTGCCAGTATTACGGTCGGGCCATCCTGATGTTCAACGGCTCTTTTATAAGCATTATATACTTTTACCGGATCATGTCCACCGCGATTAAGATCATTAATTTCTTCATCGGACATGTCCTCCACCAACTTTTTGAGTGCATCTGATTTTCCGAAAAAATCTTCCCTGACAAACTTTCCACCTTTCACTGTATAAAGTTGAAACTGGCCATCCACTACTTCACCCATTCTTTTAACCAGGGCTCCATGCTGGTCTTTCTGCAACAGCGGATCCCATTTGTTACCCCACACCACTTTGATTACGTTCCATCCTGCTCCTTTAAAGATACCTTCCAGCTCCTGAATGACCTTATGATTACCTCTTACTGGTCCGTCAAGACGCTGAAGGTTGCAACTGACTACAAAAATCAGGTTGTCAAGCTTTTCTCGGCTTGCATTGGGTAGAGCACCAATTGATTCTGGCTCGTCCATTTCTCCATCACCCAGAAATGCCCAAACCTTTTGATCTTTTTTTTCTTTAATCTTTCTGTCTTCCAGGTATTTAATAAAACGTGCGTGGTAGATGGCCTGAACCGCAGTAAGACCCATTGACACGGTGGGGAAACTCCAGTACTCGGGCATCAGACGGGGGTGGGGGTAGGAGGAAAGTCCATCTTTGCTGGCAAGCTCTCTTCTGAAGTATTCCAGGTTTTTTTCGCTGAACCTGCCTTCTAGGAATGAGCGGGCGTAAACTCCGGGAGATGCATGGCCCTGGAAGTACACAAAATCACCACCGCTCTTATCCTCCGGCCCTCTGAAGAAGTGCTGGAAACCTACCTCAAATAAAGTAGAGGCAGAAGCGTAGGTTGAAATATGTCCTCCAATTCCACTGGAATTACGGTTTGCTTTAACTACCATTGCCAGCGCATTCCAACGGATCAGGTTAGTAAGTGTGCGCTCAGTCTCCAAATCACCGGGATATTCTTCTTCCTGTTCAGCAGGTATGGTATTAACGTAATTCGTGTTAACACTATCCTGTAAAGCTATACCTTCGGATTGTGCCTTATCTTTTAGTTTATCGAGTATTTCTCTAACACGCTCAGGGCTTTCATTTTCAAGTAGGTATTCTAGTGAAGCAAGCCACTCTTTATTTTCAAACGCGTAGATTTCTGCAAGCTCTTCTTTTGACATAGGGAAAGATTAAAAAGATTGATTTAATGATTAAAAATTGAGCTTATACTAATAAGCCTACAGGCTAAAAATTGTTTATGAAAAAATGGTGTGTTTGCACCAATATAAATATGCCAAACAAGTGCGGCTTCATGCTGTTAACAGCATAGAAATATATTTTTTAATCTTAATTGCAAAAAGATGGATACTGAGCTAAAAAATGAATATAGAGATAAGCTGAGAAGGTTTCTTGCTACGCCACATAGTGCAAAAGCACATTTTGATACCTATCAGCAGGAACATGAGGGAGCAACCTTCGATGAGTATACCAAAAAACTGGAAAACTTATTAGATGATTTAGATGAAGGAAAACTAGACAATGAATCTGATTTTTGTGAGCAAATCAAATTGCTCAAATTACCTCATAACCAGTTCGGTTGTTGATATAAATGGCTATGCTTTTTTTGTCTGAGGCTTATGGTTAAAGGTCCGGGTTCTCCTTCATGACACGTTCATAGATTTGCCTGAATTGTAAATCTCCAAAACCATAGATACCCTCTCGCTCTGAAAAGGCTCTGAATACTCGACCAAAGTCATTTGTCTGTAACTCCTGAATTATCTGCAGCGTAGCAGTTTCCGGACGGCTACGCTTTGCCTCTTCAGGAAAACGGTCCAGGTGAGCCTGAACAACCTCCGGGAGATAGGGATAGCGATCTTTCATCAACAGAGAAAGCTGCTTTAACTCAGCATGATCATTCTGAGCATAAGCGATCCATAAGTCTTTAAATAGTCTGATGTCATCTTTACGAAGTTGAATTTTTTGTTCAAATGTATGCATTAATTCATCAGTCCTCATCTTTCCAAAACCCGTCCATTCATAATGATTGGGAAGAACAAGGAAGAGGTAATGGTTTTCATAACCTAATTTTTCTGAAATGAAGTATACAGTAAACCAAAGGTTAAGCTGACAAAAAAGATCTCTTTCAAACCAAAGATATACCGAAGCGTTTTCAGTGATTTTAGAAATAGCCTCAAACTCGCTTTTCGTTTTTTCAGCATATTCCTGCAAGGAAACATTGTAAGTCTTTTTCAAATATTCAGCCCTGAGTTTCCACAACTTATGCAATGAATTGCTCGAAACATCTCCCTCAATCAGGCATTCACGAATAATATAAGCTTCTCCTTCCAATGCGGTTTTTTCAAACTGCATTTTGAGAGCATCTCCATTTAGGATATGGTATTTCATCGCGGGTTAATAAAGTTAAAGTGTCAAACTTTATATTGATATAGATAAACAAAACAATTTGAAACTTCAGGTGTATTTAATGGAAATAACTAAGATTGCTTTTTCGTACAAGTTTGAAACTAAGTTAACTAAATTAAACCAAATGACACTTGAACAATTTAAAGCCTCTACCCAGGGTGAAGCTCCACCCAATGAACTAGATCCAGGGCTACAGGCGATGTGGCATGACGCCAAAGATAATTGGGAAGCTGCTCACGATATAGCTCAGGATATTCACACGCAGGATGGCTCGTGGATACACGCATATTTGCATAGAAAAGAAGGTGATCTTTTTAATGCGAGATACTGGTATTCCAGGGCAGATAAAGACGAATTCAAAGGCACATTGGATGAAGAATGGGAATATATTGTTAGTTCACTGCTAGATGAATAATGCTAAATTAATACACAGTAAAATTGTGAACATTAAAATTCGTAAATTTATAAAAGGTTAGTTTTATAAATTTATCATTGCAAATATCTAAATAGATGTCACAGTATTGTATACCAATACATTTATAATTAATTTCATTTTTTACTTTTTTAACCCAAAAAAAATCTATTCATGTTTAAAGATTACTTTTCTAAATCAAATTCCTACTTCAGGATCTCACTGGCACTGCTAAGCCTGCTTTTCGTATGGTCATGTGAGGATGATGAAGTAGATATCGGAGATCCTCCTATTGAGGGTGCTATCACTTACCAGTTAGCAGAACGTAACAATTCAGGAATCAACGGTTTTATCAAATTTTATGAAGTTGAGGGTGCGGTTGAAGCACAAATTAAACTTGCAGGGACAGAATCAGGAAATATGTATCCTGCACACATCCACGCTAACTCCGCGGTAGAGACCGGAGACATCGAAGTTACCTTTGAACCAGTGGATGGAAGGACAGGTGAGAGCATTACGACTTTGACTAACCTTAGCCTGGAAGATATTGAAAACTATGATGGCTACGTGAATGTGCATTTGAGTGAAAGCGACCTTACGGTAATCGCGCAGTCTGATATCGGAAGTAATGAGCTTACCGGCAATGCGCAGGGATACGACCTCAATCTGATGACTGAAGATAGCATTAGTGGCACGATACTTTTTGAAGAACGAAAAAATGGTTCAACCAAAGCCACAATTTCTGTAGACAATACCCCTGATGGTGGTTCTCATCCCGCACACATCCACCAGAATACTGCTGCTGAAGGTGGTCCAATCGCTATTTCATTTAATGCAGTTGATGGTTCCACCGGAATGAGTGTTACAAATATCAGAGCATTTGACAATGGCGACGCTGTTACTTATGAGCAACTGCTTGAGTATGATGGATATGTCAATGTTCACCTAAGTGCTGATCAACTGGGTATCGTTGTTTCTCAGGGAGATATTGGTCAAAATGAATTAAGTGGTGAGTCCATTACCTATGATCTGGAAGAAAGAGCGGTTGCAGGAATTTCAGGTACCATAACTTTTGAAGAAAGAGTGAATGAAGAAATATTAGCCACAATTATGCTGGAGGGTACCCCTGAGGATGGCTCACATCCGGCGCACATCCACCAAAATACTTTCGTAGAAGGAGGAGGAATTGTGCTGACCTTTAATCCGGTAAATGGGAATACGGGTATGAGTAGAACGAACATCATATCTTTTGATGATGGAGCTGAAATCTCAATTGATGCCCTGGAGGATTATGATGGATACGTTAATGTTCACCTGAGTTCCGAACAACTTGGGGTAATAGTAGCTCAGGGTGATATTGGTGCTAATGAACTAACAGGTGAGTCAGTAACCTACAATCTTGACGAAAGAGCAGTAGAAGGGATAAGCGGTACCGCCACACTTTACCAGCGACAGAGTGGAAATTCACTTATGGTAGTTGAGCTTGATGGTACTCCTGAAGGTGGAAGTCATCCATCTCATATCCATGCGAATACTGCCGCAGAGGGTGGTTCAATAGAGGTTTCCCTTACGCCGGTTGACGGAACTACAGGTAAGAGTATGACAACCATCCGTCAGTTTGATGATGGTACTCCCGTGGCTTATACAGAACTTTTGGATTATGATGGATACATCAATGTTCATCTGAGTTCTAGTGCATTGGGAACTATCGTAGCTCAGGGAGATATGGGTCAAAACGCGTTTAACGGAAACTCCACTGTTTACACACTTAGTGAAGTAAACGGATCAGGCGTGAGTGGAACCGCAACCTTCTTTGAAAGAAATAATGGATACACTTTAGTAGAAATTATGGTGGATGGTACTCCTGCACTAGGTAATCATCCGGCACACATACATTTTAACGCTGTTGAAGAGGGAGGAGGAATAGCCATTGACCTGACCAATGTTGATGGGGATACCGGAATCAGCAGAACCAGCATTGTAGCTCAGAATAACAATAAAGACATTACTTATGCTCAGCTGTTAGAATTTGATGGATATATAAATGTTCACTTGAGTCCATTAGACCTGGCCACCATTGTTTCACAAGGAAATATAGGATCTAATGTAAGCGCTGAATAACAGCAAAAATATTGCAAGTAAAAATAAAAAGGCTACCAATTTTGGTAGCCTTAATTTTATTTAAGCTTCTACAAGCATTTGATTAGCAATCAATTGTTTTTGTAATTCGTAAGGAACAGGCGCAAATTCAAAAAAACTGGTACTAAAGCTAGCCCTACCCTGCGTAATGGATTTCAAAGCACTACAATAGTGGGTGATCTCCTTAAGCGGAACTTTAGCTTTGATGATTTGATATTGATTTCTGCTGTCAATACCCTGAATAATCGCTCGTCTAGTTTGCAAGTCAGTCATCACTTCTCCCAAAAGTTCTTCTGGCACCATTACTTCCAGTTCATTGACAGGTTCCATAATTTTTGGCTCTGCCTCTAAGAAAGCTTTTTTAAATGCCTGCAAGCCTGCTATCTTGAAAGAAATGTCATTAGAGTCAACGGCATGCATTTTACCATCATGCACTAACACACAAATATCACGGGCATAAGAGCCAGTGATAGGGCCATCTTCCATCTTCTCCATAACCCCTTTTAGTATAGAAGGCATAAAACGAGCATCAATGACGCCTCCTACGATGCAACTATAAAAAACTAACTTGCCTCCCCAGCTGAGGTCAATTACTTGTTTGTCTCTTATGTTAAATCCCTGAGGGTCATCCATACCTTCAGTGTATGGCAGGATCGTCATGGTTACTTCAGCAAACTGACCGGCTCCTCCTGACTGTTTTTTGTGGCGGTAAGCGGATGTAGCTTGCTTTTGAATGGTTTCTCTGTAAGATACTTTTGGGTCTTCGTAATGGACTTTTAAATTGTACACATGCTCCAGCCTCCATTGCGTAATCGATAAATGTAACTCACCCTGCGCTGATAATATAAGCTGTTTGAGCTCGTTTGAAAATTCAATACTCAGGGTAGGATCTTCTTCATGCAGGTCTTTGATTACTTCGCTCAGTTTCTCTTCATCATTTTTACTCTCTGCCACAATCGCTACTCTGATTCTGGGCTCGGGGAAAACCATAGGAGCCAGTTTAACATCGTGGCCTATTTCATTAAGTGTATGATTGGTACTGCTGTCTTTAAGCTTTACCGTGGCTCCTATGTCACCTGCAACAAGCTTTTGTACCGGATGACGCTCGTTACCATCCATAATGTATAACTGGTTGATCCTTTCGGTAGCACCGGTTTGAGCATTTACAATATCCATCCCTGTACTGATCTCTCCCGAGCAAACCTTAAAAAAGGAGACTTTGCCCAGATAAGGTTCAATCATAGTTTTAAAAATAAACAGGCTAAGCTTTCCGTCTGCTTTGCACTCATAATCCTGACCATCTTCGGTTTTTTCACTTAAAATATCCGCTGCTCCGGGCGCGACATTATCTATGAAACCCATCATGCGGCCACTGCCCATATTCTGTTTCGCTGATATGCAGAACACTGGAAAGATATCATGTTTTAACATGCCTACTCTCAAACCTTGTCTTAACTCATCCTCATCCAGATTTCCTTTTTCAAAGTAAAGCTCCATTAACTTTTCATCGTTGATCGCTGCTTTTTCTACCAATTCATTGTGTAGCTGAGTCGCTTTCTCTTTTTCTGAGGCAGGAATTGGAAGCTTTTCCGGCTTACCGCCATCAGGAGGAAACTTGTACATTGTCATTTTTAACAGGTCAACGATGGCGTTGAAGCCGTCTCCCGGGTTGTAGGGGTACTGCATGAGCGCCACTGCGTCACCATAGCTGTTTTTCAAAGAATCCAGGGCTCCGTCAAAGTCAGCTTTATTGTGGTCCAGGTGATTGATGGCGATAATGGTAGGTTTTTGAAACTGTTCTATGTAATTCCAGATGATCTCAGTGCCTACCTCTACGCCGTGTTGTGCGTTGATCGTCAAAACACAGGTGTCAGCAACCCTCACTGAAGAGACAATTTCTCCAATGAAATCATCCAGACCGGGAGTGTCAATGATATTGATTTTATAGCCTCGCCATTCTGTATGCAGGGGTGTGGCATAGATGGAATTTTCTCTTTGATGTTCAATCTCATGAAAATCAGACACGGTGTTATGGTTTTCTACCGAGCCTCTGCGGTTGAGGAGTCCGGCCTCAAACAACATGGTTTCAGCCAGGGTGGTCTTGCCGGACTTCGGACTACCCAACAGGACTACATTTTTGATGTGTTGGTTGTCGTACACTTTCATAGTGAAGAAGGGATTAGTGATAAACAAATAGGAAAGATAACGTTGCTAAACCCTCTTTAGCGGGAGTACTTATAATTTAAAAAAAAAGGGAAGGAATGGAAACTTAAGAATACAAAAAATAAGAGAAGCTATCGTGACATAAATAAATGTGACGAAAACTTCTCAGGTAAATCTAAAACTATATTATTTAAGTGCGGTCTTTTTCACATCTAATTGTTCCAGCAACCATTGGTCTGTTTTTTTTGTCTGTTCTGGAAACCTCCAGTGCGCAGTTTCCTGTGCCACCAGTAATTTTTTTGGGGCATCTACCACATTGTATACTGAATATGTAGTGGTAGGAGGACAAACGTGATCATTGTAGCCAAATGAGAAGTAGCCGGGTACTTTAATATGCCGGGCAAAGTTCACTACATCATAGTAGCTGGCGGTTTCTACTTCTTTAGGATCCGCTTCAGATGGGTTTTCTTTGAATTCAGCAAACATATGTGGCCAGCCTCCGGCTCTTCCATGCAGGTAACCGGACATATCACTAAGCGCAGGATAGTAGGATACATAAAACTGCACCCGGTCATCCAGCGCTGTTGTAATCACAGACAAGGCGCCCCCCTGGCTTCCACCTTCCAATGCTAGTTTGCCGTTATATTTATCTAAAGTTTCAATGAGGTCAATTGCACGTACGCAGCCCAGATAAACTCTTTTGTAGTAGTAATCATCTTTATCGTCCAGGTTTGCGGTCCAATAGCCATTGAGTGCTCCGTAGCGGAGATTATCATATACTTCACGATCAAGGTTCACAGGGATACCATGAATACCAATCTGAAACGTAATTACACCTTGCTCCGCCATCGCGATATCTCCCTGATAAGGTCTTACACCTGCCCCCGGTACATTCAGGATAGCGGGATATTTGCCCTCTTCTTTTGGAACGCAAAGTATGCCGTAAATTTTGCCTCTCTGATTGTAGTTGTTAAAGCTAACATGGTATACATTTACTTTATCAGTACAGCGCTCAGGCATCAGGCTAATAACTGGTTCTAAAGGAATTTGAGAAGATTCTTCCAAAGCAGATTGCCAGAACTCCCAAAAATCATCGGGTTCTTTTACGGTAGGTTGAATGTTCAACGGTTCAAATGCTGCGCTTGCTTTACCCTCATATGTTTTTCCGTCAATCTCTACACTAGCTTGGCAACGCAAAAAACCTGCTTCTTCCAATGTGCCTCCTTTAAGTTTGGTCTGGCCTTTCTTTAAAGTGATGGTTTCTTTTACTCTGACCGGCATGAGTTCAGGCATAATTTCGTAGGTGAGCTCCACATCTTCTATGGGATTACCATTCCGAAGCACCTGTATGTGAAAGTCTGCATTTTCACCAATTTTATACACCCAGTCATCATGATCAGGTGAAATAATTAGCTGAACCATTTCCTGCTGAGGCTGGGCATAAACTAGTAGTGGAAAGGCCAGTATGACAATTAGGTTAAGTTTTTTTAGCATGTTACAGTTGGTTGTTGTTATTTAAAATGAATAAAATAATGTCAGCTTCAAAAATAAGAAAAGAAGAATTCCATTGAAGGTATCCCATATATGAATCAATTAAGCAAAGTTAGCAAAATCAGATGGTTAGTGATCCTTTTTTTCTTACTTACCATCATCACAAATTATATCGCTCAGGTAAATCCATTTAACGGTCAGACTAATGGAGAAGTATCAGCGAAGTACAGCACGCTCATCACTCCTGCTGCTTATGCTTTTTCCATCTGGGGGGTAATTTTTCTGGCATTGGGGATATATGTTTTTTACCAGGCTATGTGGGCTCCTGTTGAACTTAAGGTATTTAATCATATGGCTAAGTGGCTCATTGCCAGTTTTATAACCACTAGTTTATGGCTGCCTGCATTTCAGTATGAGTTATTGCTACTCAGCCTGATTATTATGTTTTTGATCTTGTTCTCCCTCATTAGAATTAGCAGTATCCTGGTAAAAGATAAAACTATCTCTGGAAGCTGGCGCATCTGGTTAAAAATACCTTTTGGGCTGTTTCTGGGATGGATAGCTGTGGCTACCATTGTCAATACTACAGTAGTAATAAAATATGCTGTAGTCAGCATCGGGAGCATAGATGAGCAGATGTGGCTTTGGATTACGCTCGCATTAGGTTTTATACTGGCTATACTAATTAGTAAATGGAGTAGAAACGCAAGTATTTCATTGGTGTTTGCATGGGCTTATTTTGCCATCGGGAAGAATGAAAGTCAAACAGAAGACAGCTTGATTTTAGCAACTACAGGAGCGATAATGCTACTTTTAATCTCAATTTTTTTTATGTATAGTTTTTATAAGTCAAGTGAAAATGTAGGGTTTAAGGGCGCTTAAGTAAACTGTACTGGTTTTGACTTACATCAATTTTTCTATATTTTAAGCGCCTCACTTAAACAATACGAATGACAACTATTAACCTTGATGAAGCACCACCCAAAGGGTGGAAAGGACTCGTACATTTCTGGAAAAATGATCTAGTAGCAGCTGTCAGTGTAGCGCTTGTTGCCCTGCCCCTTGGACTAGGTATAGCCGTCGCTGCCGGTGCTCCACCTATGTCAGGTCTGATCTCAGTAGTAGTAGGGGGAATCGTAACAACATTTATCAGAGGTAGCCACGTAGGTATCAATGGGCCAGCAAATGCCTTAATTGTAGTGGCACTGGTTGCCGCTGAAAACTTAAGCCTTCCGGGAGAAAGTGGGTATCCTTACGCTATGGGTGCCTTTGTAATTGCAGGAGGCATACAGATTATCATGGGGTTTTTTAAGTTGGGAAAACTCGCTAATTTAGCGCCATCGGGTGCGATTCATGGTATGTTGGCCGCTATTGGTATTATCATATTAGGCACCCAGATTCACACTGTCCTAGGGGTAGAATCAGATACCAATTCTACCATAGAGATATTTATGAGTATTCCTGAGAATATCATTCATCTCAATCCGTTCATCCTTTTTATCTCTGTAGCATGTATTTTGATCCTGGTTTTTTATTCTGACATCAGAAATCGTTATGTAAAATACCTCCCCGCACCAGTTTGGGTGCTTTTTGTGGCCATACCTCTTTATTATTTCTTCAAATACGTCACTGAAAATATCAATATTAATCAGTGGATGCTTGATGACCGTTTTCTCGTACAATTGCCGGAACAATTAACTGAGAACTTATTATTACCGGATTTCTCAAGAATAGATGAACCTGTTTTCTGGCTTACGGTATTTTTAGTAACGGTAGTACTGTCCATTGAATCACTTGCCATTTCTAAAGCTGTTGATAAGCTAGATCCTTACAAGAGAAAAACTGATTTAGACAAAGATCTTGTGGGTATAGGGGTGGCTACAGTAATTTCAAGTATGATGGGGGGCTTACCCGTCACAACGGTAATCGCTCGTAGTTCTGTAAACATCAATAATGGAGCGAAAACCAGTTGGTCAAATTTTTTTCATGGTGTCATTGTGCTGATCTTCATCGTAGCATTTGCAGGTTTTATACAAATGATACCTTTAGCAGCACTCGCATCCATATTGGTATATACCGGTTATATGCTAGCCTCTCCTAAAGTATTCAGAAAAGCATATCAGCAGGGGTGGGAGCAGCTTGCAATCGTCTGTGTGACTGTAGTGGCTATCTTAAGTATTAGTCTAATAACTGGCTTGTTTGTGGGTGTTATATTTACCATAGTACTCCATTATTTCAGGAGTGGAATGCCATTGAGCTTGTTTGCCAGATACACCAAAAGCCCAATGGTGAAAATTGTACAAGAGAAAAAAAGAACCTATCTGTTCAAAGTAAAAGGCATCGCAAACTTTACGAATATTTTACAGCTCCAAAATAAGATTAAGAAAGTGAGTCCTGATACAAAAATTATTATGGACTTCTCGCATGCCCGTCTTGTAGATTTTACCGTACTTGAATATTTGCACGAACATGCGGAAAAGTATAATAGGAATGGAGGCGAGTTTCATTTTACCGGGCTAGATGTACATATGACTTCCTCTCATCATCCCTATGCCTTACATGTGTTGAAGGCTCCAAAACCTAAAAAAATACGTTTGACACGCAGGCAAAATGAACTCAATCAGCTTGCCAAAAATAAATCGTGGTCCTATGATCCTGAAATAGAATGGAATGTCACTGATCTGCAACGCTTTCAGTTCTTTATATCCAGACCGGTTGAATACCAAAAAAATCAGTTGCATGGTGACAATGAAATGTTAGGGGTAAACTGGAAAATTTGTGATATAGCACTTAAAAATGCATTTGTAGCCTTTGAAGACTATAGACTTACGATTGAAGTGCTAACGCTTCCTTTTGAAATACCCAGGTTTTCTATGGAAGAAGAGTCTCTACTGGACCGTATGTCTTTGATTGCCGAGCATAAGGATATAGATTTTGATGCTTATAAGAATTTCTCTAAAAAATATTTGGTACAAGGGCCTGATGAAGCTGCGATTAGAAACCTGTTTAGTCCCAGCCTGGTAAAATTCTTTGAAAGAAGTGAAATATACCATCTGGAAAGTAATGGAAAAGAACTATTAATTTTTCGCCATCTTCGCCTTACCAGCCCCAGAGAAATCGTCAGAATGGTTTCATACAGTGAAAAACTGGTTGAAAAATTACAGGAAGCGGCTTTACTAAAAGCGTAAAAAAAAACCTCTCCGATATAGGAGAGGCCTTAGGCTTATTCGCTTCTTAATGATCTGGCTGGATCAGTTCGGGCAGCTTTGAGGGATTGAAAGCTTACGGCAATCAGCGCTATCGTGATCGCCAACAGGCCAGCTAACACAAAAGTAGCTACATCTATCGGTATCCGAAATGCAAAGCCTTCCAGCCATTTTTCCATCACTCAATAGGCTACTGGTACAGCGATCAGGAAAGCAATTCCAATTAATTTAGTAAAATCTTTAGAAAGTAATACACATACATTTGCTACGGAGGCGCCCATAACTTTGCGAATGCCGATTTCTTTGGTGCGTTGTTCAGCCGTAAATGCTGCCAGCCCCATCAATCCCAGACAGGCGATGAATATTGCCATCGCAGTGAAGATGGTGAAGACCTGACTCAAACGCTGCTCTGCTCTGAAGAGCGCATCAAAATCTTCGTCCAGGAATGTGAATTCAAAAGGTTCTCCGGGAGCCTGTTCCTTCCACATTTGCTCTATACTCAACAGATTTTCGGAGAGCTTACCTTTCTGTAGTCTTAGCGAAAGATACGCTCCATTTTGGGTCAGCAACATAGCCATAGGACGGATATTCTGTTTAAGGCTTTGATAATTGAAGTCTTTCATGACCCCGATTACCTTGAGCAATCGTCCTTCACTGTCTCCGAAGAAAGAAATCTCACTGTTAATCGGATTTTCCAGGTTAAACTCTTTAACAGCAGCTTGATTGAGAATTACGGCCGCGGTATCACTTGGATAGGCCCTGGAGAAATTGCGACCTTCGGTGAGCTCAATGGCTAAGGTAGGAATGTGCTCGTAGTCGCCAAAATACCAGCTCAGTAGATGATCTTCCTCTGAGCCTTTTAACCGGAACACCGAGTTGTTATTGATACCCGGAGGTACATGGGTTGATACAGATGCGTTTTCTACGATTGCGATATTGGTGAATTGCTGACGGACCGTCTGAATTTTATCCCCCAGGCGCCTGCCATTTTTGATCACCAGTACATTTTCCTTATCAAAACCAAGATGGATGTTTCGGGTATATTCTAACTGTTTATAAACGAGTATGGTACAAACAATTAGCGCGATAGAGATGAAAAACTGGAATACAACCAAACCATTTCGGATCTGGCTGCTTTTAAACCCTGCTCTTATCTTGCCCTTGAGCACCTCTGCCGGGCGAAAAGCAGAAAGATAGAAAGCCGGATAACTGCCTGCCAGTAAGCCCACCCCAAGTATGATCAGGATAAATACCCAGAATAGCCAGGCTTGATCCATGATATTGAAACTGATACCTTTTCCTGCAATTTGATTAAATGGCTCAATGCTTAGGCTTATCAAAAGAATCGCAAAAAGCGTGGCAATAGCGCTCACCAGAATAGATTCTGTAAGAAATTGCGTGATCAGATGGCTTTTGACAGAACCTAATGTCTTTCTGACACCCACTTCTTTCGCTCTGTTGGCTGATCTTGCAGTAGCCAGATTCATGAAATTGATACAGGCTATCATGATCATAAAGAGTGCTACTGCCGATAAAATGTAGAGGTAAGTAATATTGCCATTGGGCTCAATTTCTGCATCCAGATGGGAGTGAAGGTGGATATCAGTCAGGGGCTGAAGGAAGTACCCATACTTTCCTCCTTCTTGCTCAAACTCTTCCAGAGAGACGCCCATAAACTGTTGTACTTCCGGACCTACGTACTTTTCCACCAGGGCTTTCATTTTGTGTTCTAACTGATCTACATCAGCTTCTGGATTTAATAAAAGATAAGTATAAAATGAGTTGGAAAGCCAGGACTCTTCTCTGCTAAAGGAAAGGGTAGACATAGAGTAGAGCATATCAAAGTGAAAATGGGCATTTTGAGGTGTATCTCTTATTATGCCTGTCACTTCGTAATTGGAAAAGAAGTCGCCCACATTAAGCGTTTTTCCCAGCGCGGATTCATTACCAAAGTATTTTATGGCGGTAGATGCACTGATGACAATGGTATGGGGTTCCCTTAGGACAGTGGCCGGATCACCGGCCAGCAATTCATAATCAAATATGTCAAAGAAGCTTGAATCAGCGAAAAAGACACTTTTTTCAGTGAAGACAATGTCTTCGTAGCGCACAACTTCACTCTCCAATCTATATAGACGGGTATATTTGTCTACTTCAGGAAACTCATGCTGGGCAGCTTGTCCCAAGGGGGGGCAGGTGACCGCTACTGCTATTTCCTGACCAGAGATCCTACCCTGTAAACCAACCCTATATATTTGCTCCGAATTAGCATGAAATCTGTCATAACTGACTTCATCTACTACATAAAGGACTATGAGCATAAAACTGGCTACGCCGATACTTAATCCTAACACATTGAGCAGGGTATAAAACTTCTGTTTCAGTAAGTTGCGAAAACCCAGAATTATATAATTTTTGATCATCTAGTACCTTCAGCATAAGCTGTTCATTTGATTTTTTTATGTTGACACCAAGCTTCAAAATTGCAAATAATTGGATTAATGTTCTCTCAGTATTTTTACTGGATTACTATTGGCAGCTTTGTAGGTCTGAGAGCCCACTGTAACCCAGGCGATGATCAATGCGAAAACACCTGCCGTCAGAAAACTCCACCAGGGCAGCACATCATGATAGGCAAAGGACTCCAGCCAGCGGTTCATGATCCAGTACGCAATAGGGCTGGCCACAGCAAAAGATACGATGACCAAGAAGGTAAACTTTCTACCCAGGAGTAATAGAATCTGAATCGCAGACGCACCCATCACTTTTCTGATTCCAATTTCTTTAAACCTCTGCTCAGCGGTATAGGAGGCCAGGCCAACAAGGCCTAGTGCAGCAATAAAAAGCGCCAGCAATGAAAAATAACTCACCACCTTGCTTAGCCTGTCTTCAGCGGTATATTGTTCTTCAAAGCGGCTCCGGATGGTATAAAAGTCAAATGGATAAGCAGGCATAAGGTACGACCACTGTTCCTGCAGATATGCGATGCTCTTGTCCCACTGATCTTCAGCTATTCTGACAATAATATTGTTAGCCCTTCCTTCTGTAATCAGGAATATGATAGGAGCAATAGGCTGATGGAGTGATTCAAAATGAAAGTCTTCTACCACTCCTATAACTTTACCACGGCGATTGCCTTCGCCATAATCTACATTTTTGCCAATAGCTTCATCTATTGATTTCCAACCCATGGCTGTTACTGCAGACTCATTAATGATAAAAGATTCGGTAGAATCGCTGACTCTGTCTCTGTCAAAATTACGTCCTGCCAGGACATTCACTTGTAAGGTGTTGAGGTAATCATGATCAATATGGATGTCTGCTACCCGGAAGTTAACCTCCTGCATTTCTCCTTCCACCTCAGCAGAAATACCTTGAGAATCAAGCAGTCTACCGGAAGGCACCCGGCTGCTCATGCTCACATCCGTAATGCCTGATTGTTGTAAGAGGCGGTCTTTAATATTTTCATATTGTCTGTAGATATCGTCATTGATTGGAAGAACCGCCACATGATTATCATTAAAATTCAGTGGCTTACTTTTAACATAGGCCAATTGCTTTTCTACTGTAATCACTCCTATAATGAGGGCTATGGAGATGGTAAACTGAATGATAACCAGCGCCGAACGCAAATAAGGGTGCTTACCTTTAGGCTGCTGGCTTGCTCTTAAAATGGTACTGGGCTGAAAGGACGATAATATAAAGGCCGGATAGCTACCTGCGATGATACCGACCAATGTTATCGTGAGTATAATCACGACTATAAAAACCCCATTATTACTCAAATCTATAGTGATGCCCCGCTGAACAAAATTATTGAAATCAGGGATGAAGATGGACAGCAGTACTAAACCCACTACTAATGAGACCAATGAAAGGATGACGGATTCGGTGAGAAACTGACGAATCAGGTGAATACGCAGCGCTCCCATTACCTTTCTGACTCCAACTTCACGGGCACGGCGCATTGAACGGGCGGTGGCCAGGTTGATAAAATTGATACAGGCAATGACCAGAATGAAAATCGCTATGATGCTGTAGATGTACACATATTTGATATCTCCATTGGCTTCAATTTCACTATCCAGGTGAGAATAAAGGTGTATATCGGTTAGGGGCCAGAGGTGAAGAAGATTAAATACACCCGCAGGAATACCATTGTGTGTGCCCAAATGCTTGGTGATAAAGTCTGGAAATTGTGCTTCTAAGTTTTCAGGACTGTATCCTTCCGGAAGTAGGAGGTAGGTAGCGTAATTATTACTGCCCCACTGTTGCATCAGTTGCTCTCTGCCAAAAAAATTCTCTACTGCCTTAAAAGAGGCAATGAGTTCGGGATGGAAGTGAGAGTTGGCAGGCACATTTTCCATAATTCCACTTACCTGAAACTCAGCTTCTCCATTGTAGATCAGTGTTTTCCCTATAGGGTCTGTATTCCCAAAATATCTTTTAGCGGCAGTTTCAGAGATTACGATACTATTAGGTTCGCTTAGCACCGCCTCGGCTTCACCTTCAAGAAGTTTCCAGGAAAAGAGACTAAAAGCTTCTTCGTCTGCGAAGAAGAAGTTTTCTTCAACTATATTAATATCACCTTCCTCATAAGTGATTATTGGATTGTCTTCTAAAAATCTTACGGCTTCTTCCACGATACCCGGAAAGTCATTTTCCAGCAAGGGACCAAAAGGAGGCGCTACATGTCCTAAATGAAGGCTGCTTTCCATATCCTGATTAAGCCATTCTCTGGAAACCCGATAAATACGGTCTGATTTGTCATGATAAGCATCAAAGCTTAGCTCATATTGCACAAATAAAAAGATCAGCAGAAAAGCAGTAATGCCGATGGTGAGACCAAATAGATTAATGAAGGTAACCTGCTTATACTTCCACAAATTACGGAGGGCAATGTTCAGGTAATTTTTCCACATAGCAAATGTGTTTAAGGTTGATTAGGGCAGACTAAAGTTATTAACACATACTTGTCAATACATATGCCATGCTGATAAAGCCTGAAATTTACTTAAATGGAAAGGTTTTGCTAACAATTTATGTTCATTAATGAACAGGCTTGTTCGTAAATGAACATAAAAAAAGCGCCGGAATAGCGCTTTTTAAAAAATTTACAGGTTGATAAATTAAGTCTTCATGTCCTGATCGTACCCTTGACCTTCATCAAGGCTAAGGATATGACTGGGTAAATCACAGATGATTGACTTTTCACCCAGGATGCCAATGGGAGTTTTCATCAGATTAGGATTGTGTTTTAATACACCCAGCCAGTCAGCTTCATCCATATCTTTCCCCTCATACGATTCTTTGTACACATCTGATTTGACATCAATTAGTTTTTCAACACTTACCCCCAACTTATCAATAAGTTGCGCTAGTTGTCTTTCGGTAAGGGGATTTTTGGATATATCCACTTCATTTACATTAGATGCCATTTGTTTGGCATAAGCAATAGCTTCCCGATCACCTTGCTTGTCAAAGTTGTAAATGAGTGTGATTTCTTTAGGGTCAAATTCCATAAAAATAGTTCTTGCTGTAAAAAATGGTTTAACAAGTATAAAGTTAATAACTAAATATGTGAATTAAGGTTTTTTATCTTCTTTAGCAAAAGCGGGTATTTCAGGCAAATGAGATTGTTCATTGGCTAAAATAATTTCAAAAGTTGTGCTTTCGTAATCATATTCAATCAAATAAAGGCCCAGGTTGGCATGCCCAAATTCATCCATCCTGCTGAGGTCATAACCAAGCATTAAGCAAAGGAAGATACGCATGGCTCTTCCGTGCATGCAAACTAACACGATTTCTTCGTGCTGATTCGCGATAATTTTTTCAAGTGCAGGTTTTTGTCGCTCCAAAACCATGTTTGGGCTTTCGCCACCTTCAATAGCACGGTCCAATTCACCATTTGTCCATGATTTAATAATTGATGCGTAATACTCACTGTCCTCCGCATTGGCTACTTTTCCTTCTTTTTCACCCCAATTAATCTCATTCAAGCCGGGAAGTTTGGTGTGGGGTAAATCCATATCCAAAAAGTGTTCTACAGACTGTATACTTCTTTGCAAAACAGACGTATACACATGTTGAAATGGAATCTCTTTATAGTTCTCATAAAAATGCTTTGCCTGAAGTCTCCCAAAATTATTCAGAGGGGCATCAATACCACTGCCCTGAACTACTCCTTTTCTGTTATATTCGGTTTGTCCGTGTCTTATTAAATATATTTTCTTCTTTTGCATCTGATAGTATTAATTTCAAAATTCCGAAGTTAAGAAAATTATGATAGATAGTAGTGCCAGTTTGGCTTCGATCAATGCCTTGGGTAAGGGGAATATGTGTGAGCATCTGGATATAGAAATAACAGATGTAAGTGATAAGAGTTTAAGTGGTAAAATGCCGGTTGATCATCGCACTAAGCAGCCCATGGGCTTGTTACATGGTGGAGCATCGGTAGTTTTGGCTGAAACACTGGGTAGCATTGCTTCCAGCCTGTGTATCAATCAAGAAAAGCAATTTTGTGTAGGGTTAGAGATCAATGCGAACCACATCAAAGCTGTGAAAGAAGGGTATGTGTATGGTAAGGCAAAAGCAATTCATATAGGAAGGAAAACGCATATCTGGGAAGTTCGGATTGTGGACGAGCAGGAGAAATTGATTTGTATAAGCCGATTGACCGTTGCGGTATTAGATAAACAGGTTTAAAGATTTATGGAAGAAGCATTAGATATTAAACAGACTTTATTGTTTGATACACAAGCAGTTCATGCGCATTTTTTGAAAGTTGGAAAACAAAGAAAATTACCAATTGCCGCTTGGAAGTTACCAGATGACAATGTGCAGCATATCATCATGGATGTTTCAGGTGAGGTCAAGCTGGTAGATGTTGAGTTGGAAAATATGCCTCCCGGCTTCATTGTGAGCGCTTTTGAAGAAGATTATACCCAGGTTAGCAAAGCCAATTATATCCACGCTGACCTGCATTACAATAGTCATCATAATGAGATTGTATCAAACGCTACTGAACAACATTGGATAAGTACAGTAGAAGATATCAAAGCTCAGATATTACATGATTTAGAAGACGGCTATCAACTTTCTGCGAAACCTGGTGACCCGGAACAGGCTCATACTGGCAGGCAGGAAATGAATAAAGATCAGTTCATAAAACTTGTGGAATCCGCCAAGCGGCAGATTCAGGAACAGCGTTTTAAAAAAGTGGTACCTTCCCGTTGTCAGTATGTACAATTGCCTGAAGGCTTTAGTATAGCTGCAACGTTCCAGCGCATGTGTAAAATGTACCCCCATGCCTTTGTATCTGCGATTGCTATGCCCGGCCTGGGAGTGTGGTTAGGCGCATCTCCTGAAATACTCGTCAAGACTTTTATCAACGAAGGCAAAAGAATTTTTAGCACCATGGCATTGGCAGGGACCCAAAAGCTGGATGCAGAAAATAACATAAAAAATGCTGCCTGGAGAAGTAAAGAAATAGAAGAACAGGCGATGGTGAGCCGGTATATCATCAATTGTTTCAAAAAAATCCGCCTTCGTGAATTTGATGAGGATGGTCCTCATACAGTGGAAGCGGGTAACCTGCTCCACTTACGAACAGATTTTACGGTGAATATGGATGAAGTGAATTTTTATGAGTTAGGTTCTGTGATGCTAAAGTTGCTTCATCCGACCTCCGCAGTCTGTGGACTTCCCAAAGAACCAGCCTTAGAATTTATCGCCGAACATGAGCACTATGACCGAGAATTGTTTGCGGGCTTTCTGGGACCTGTAAATATCAATGATGAGGTCAATGTATTCGTTAACCTGAGGTGCATGCAATTGCTAGGAAAAAAAGCATTAATCTATGCCGGTGCAGGCGTCACTGCTGACTCTGAGGCTGAAAAAGAATGGATGGAAACCTCCATCAAAATGGAAACATTGCAAAAAGTTTTATACTAAAAAAGCTGCGTAAAACAGCTTTACTGTAGTTAGTCAGTTCATAACCTTCCAGAGATCACTGAAGTTTGCCTTTGTAATATTCAAGCGCAGCCTTTTGGAAGATAATCTGGTAATCGGCCTGTGCTTTGGTAGAAAGCGCTTCTACATATGCTGCATTGACACGAGTAAGGTCAAGTATATTTCCAACACCCAGTCTAAATCTTTCCTTTTCAGCTTCTAAAGCTTTCTCCGCGGCCCTAACTTGTGCTTCCGCGGCAACAATTCTTTCCTGCGCAGTTTCATAATCAGCAATTGCGGTCTGTACCTGCTCAAAAATGTTTCTTTCTAAATCTTCCATATCCAGCATGGAATTATTTAGTAACTGCTTACTTCTCTGTACCTGTGTTTTTGTACTTAGATTATTGAATATTGGAATACTCAAATTAAGATATAAAACCTGAGATTGATTAATATCAAATAATTGCTCACTGAAACCATACCTGACTTCTAGGTCTGAATATTGAGAATAAAGCTCATAGCCCAATATAAGTCGTGGATAGTACAAGCCTCGCATAGCTTTAAGGCCGTATTTATTGGCTTCAATACTGGTTTCCTGTTGTCTGATATCAGGACGGTTAGCAATGGCAGTATTATAAGTTTGTTCCAGAGAGATGTTCTCCTGTAAAAGTTCTGCTTGTGAAAGTGCCGGTTCGCTAAATATCCAGTCTTTAAAAGGGTCAATTTGTAATAGCCTAATTAACTGAACCCGACTAATTTTAAGCTGGTTATCACTCTCTACAACAGTTAGCGCTGCGCGTTTGGCCTCAGCTTCCTGATTGTACTGATCCGCGATATTTCTGGTTCCCGCTTCTACAAATATCCTGATGCTTTCCGCCAATTCATTTTGTTGTTCAAGGTTCGCTTTTGCTATTCTAAGTAATTCCTGGTTCAGTAATACCTGTAAGTATTGCTGTGACACATTAAAGACTACATCCTGCTTTGTTTGATTAATCTGATAAAGCTGAGATTCAGCAGCATGTTGTCTTTGCTTGATGGTATTGATAATTCTGAATCCATTAAAAAGGGTAATATTGGCGCTTAATCCACCATTTAGTCGGTTAACCTGTTCATCGGTAAAATCACCTGAAGTTTGGTCAAACTGCCTTCCATAAATACGCTGACCCGTAGCATTAAAGCTTACATTGGGAGCAAGGTTGGCAAAAGCCTCTGAGCGCTCTGCTCTGCTGGTTTCCAGAATATTCTCCTGCTGTTTGATCTGAATATTTTCTCGTAAGGCAATGTTTACTGCCTCCTCATAGGTGAGTACTAGGTTTTCCTCCTGAGCTTTTGCTATTAAGGAGAAGAAAAAAGTGAATATTAAGGCTAATGCTGATATACGAATTGACATATATTTATGCTTCTTGTTCTCTTGTTACTTTTTCATCGCTTTCAAGTGCACCGTCTACAATCTGAATGATACGGTCGCTATATTGGGCATTATCTTCAGAATGTGTTACCTGAATAATGGTCATTCCCTCTTTATTAAGCTGTTTAAAAAGCTCCATTACTTCTTTGCCCTGCTCAGAATGAAGGTTTCCGGTAGGTTCATCGGCCAGCAGAAGTTTAGGTTTTCCAGCGATCGCCCGGGCCACACCTACCAGTTGCTGCTGTCCTCCGGAAAGCTGCTCAGGAAACAGGTCTTTTTTTGCCACCATCTGAAAACGGTCAAGTAGTTCAGCTACCCTTGCCTTTCGTTCTTTTCCCTTCATATTTTGGTAAAGCAGTGGGGTTTCAATGTTTTCAAAAACAGTTAACTCATCAATGAGGTGATATGCCTGAAAGACATATCCAATGGTATGTTTTTGTAATTCACTTCTGTGTCTTTCCTTAAGCTTATGTACCGGCTGGTCCAATAAAAAATATTCTCCAGCAGAAGGTGGGTCTAGCAGTCCTATAATGTTTAGCAGCGTAGATTTACCCGCACCACTAGGCCCCATAATCGTTAAGAATTCACCTTCTCTTACTTCTAATTCTATCCCTTTGAGAATAAAGGTTTTCTTAAAACGAGATTGTACATATTTGTCAATATCAATGAGCTTTAACATAGGAGAAGTTAGGGTTTATGGTTGTACATAGGTTTTGCCAATAAGTATGCCAATGGAAAAACGCCATTTTTCAGGGCTAAATGGCATATTACTTATACATGAGCGTCCGTTTTTGAATATAGTGTGTTCATTTTCGTACACAATACACCAATAGAGTTATGATATTAAAAAATCAAATTATTTTCATTTAAATCAAAGTGGCTTAAAAATTGATAATGAAACTTCATTGAAAAAATGAACATTTGATCCTGACTTCAATGAATTTTGTGATAAGAATATGCTCATCCTTTCATTCTTACGATGTAATATATTGGGCTGATTAAAATTGTATTTTTCTAACACAAATTATTAATTTGAATAAAATTTAACTGACAGGAATATGAAGAAAATTGCAATTGCTTTGGTTTCAGGAGTGCTCCTAAGTGGGTGTTATGCGCATATTTGTCCAACTTATACCGTTAATCCTGAAAAGAAAGAAATTCAAAAAACTGTAAAGGTAGAAAAACTTGAAGTTGAGAAAACCTCATAATTTGCTGAAAATTAGGTGTATGAATTTGAGCAGCCATTTTGGTTGCTTTTTTTTATATCTGTAGGGTAAAAGTAGTCCCTTGCCCTACTACAGATCTGGCAGTTAAATTACCGTGGTGCATCTGCATGATACGCTGAGAAAGGCTGAGTCCGATGCCTGAACCATGATTTTTAGTAGTATAAAATGGGATGAAGATTTTTTCAAGCGCCTCAGGTTCAATGCCTGGTCCATTGTCCGCTATTTCAATAAAAACCCGCTGTTCATGATCAGTGAAGACAGAAATAATAATAGCAGGTTCCTCCGTTTCCTCCAGGGCTTCAGCCGCGTTTTTCAAAATATTGATCAGCACCATTTCTATCAGCTTAGGATCTATCCTTACAATCAGATGAGGAGGATTGATTTTTACATCAATTTGAACATGAGCTTTAGCTACACCACCTGCCTTAATCAGCTGAACTACCTCTCTTATGATTTCATCAATTTGTACTCTTTCAAAGTCGGGTTGAGGAATGCTGGTAAAATTACGGTAAGCTTCAACAAAAGTTACCAGCCCTTTTGTCCGGTTCTCAATCGTTCTCAGACTCATGGTGATGTCCTCATATGACTCTTCATTAAAAGAAACCATGCCGTTTTCACAAACCACATCTTCCTGAATTATATCAATTGCAGTTCCGGCCAGGGAGGCAATCGGGGTGATAGAGTTCATGATTTCATGGCGCAGTACTTTGGTAAGATTTTGCCATGCCTCAATTTCCTGCTGCTGAAGTTCCGACAAAATGTTTTGGATAGAAACCAGTTTATATGCACTGCCCCTAAGCCTGAGTTCAGTTGCATTGATGGATAAATGTAAGTCAGGACTTGGTTTATAAAGTGTCTTAGAACCAGGTGGCAACTGATTGATGATATTGTAAAGATCATAATTCACCTTAGCCAGATCGCTGATTTTGTTGAGTTGGTTGGTTTTAAGGAATCGTTTGGCAGTGTTGTTGACCAGCTCAATTTTACCGGTTTCATCATAGGACAACAGTCCCACATTTACGTGCTGAACTACAGTTTTAAGGTATTGCCAATTCTCTTCTTTTTCAGCTCTTGCTTTCCTGAAAGCATCAAATACCTCATTGAACATACGATTAAGGTCTCCAAAACTTTCCCCTAACTTGCTGTCCCGGTTGAAGCCAGCGGTAAAATCTGAATACTTGACGGCTTCAAGAAAGCGGGTCAGTTTCCTGTTGGTTTCCAGCACATACTGGTAAAGCTCGTAAATCTGATATGTAACCAGAAGAGATACTATAACACCACTGGCAATGCGGTTGGTATAAAAAATAAAATATAAACAAAGCAGCATACTGGCTGAAAGGAGGATAATCCTGACCAGTAGCGCCCATTCAAAACGATTATATATCATACTTTTCAAGCCTACGGTACAATGAGGCCCTGGTCAGTCCAAGGTCTCCTGCAGCTTTGGAAATATTTCCATTATGCTTTTTCAATACTTTTCTTATCAACAGCTTTTCCACCTCTTCCAAATCATATTTTTCTATATGAAGTTCTTCCTGCCCGTCGGCCTGTTTGTTGTTTTCCGCATTGAAGAAAAAGTCCTCTGCCTGTAAGGTAGGTTTGCTGCTCAATATGACGGCTCTTTCTACTGAATGTTGGAGTTCACGAATATTGCCGGGCCAGTGGTATTTTTGCATCCTCTTGATGGCACTGGGGCTGATTGAATGAATGGATTTGTTGTATTTCTTAGAATACAAACTCAGAAAATGCATAGCCAAGGGTTCAAGATCATCCAAACGCTCCCGTAAGGTAGGCAAATGGATCTCAATGGTATTGATACGATACAGTAAATCCTGACGAAATTCATTCTTCTTGACCATATCATAAAGTGGCATATTGGTCGCGAAAATTAAGCGGACATCTACATCAATCATTTTATTCGTGCCTACAGGTGTGATTTTTTTGCTTTGTAAAGCCGTCAACATCTTGGCCTGTAAGGGCAGTGAAAGGTTACCAATTTCATCTAGAAAGAGGGTTCCTTCTGATGCTGCTTCAAAACGACCTACCCGATCCTGTTTTGCATCTGTAAAGGCTCCTTTGGTATGACCAAAGAGCTCACTTTCAAATAAGGTTTCTGTCACCGCCCCCAAGTCAACATTGATGAATACCTTATCAGCTCTTTTGGAACGACGGTGAATCGCTCGGGCAATTACTTCTTTACCAGTACCGTTCTCGCCAAGTATGAGCACATTGGCATCGGTGCTGGCTACCTGCTCAATCGTTTCAAAAACTTTCATCATGGAAGGACTACTACCTATGATGTCTTTGAACTTTGAATTGATATCCTCATTCATGATTTCCTGCTGAGATCTCAACTGATGGGCTTCATGACGAGATTCACGGAGGCGCATCGCTGCTAATACTGTTGCGAGTAGCTTTTCGTTATTCCAGGGCTTGAGTACAAAGTCAGTGGCACCTTCTTTAATGGCTCTTACCGCCATGTCTACATCGCCATAAGCAGTGATCATAATGACTACTGCTGAAGGATCTCGTTCTAAGATTTGGTCCAGCCAGAAGAAGCCTTCCTTACCACTGCTGACATCTTTCGTAAAATTCATGTCCAGCAGAATGACATCATATTGCTCGTTACTGATCAGGGCAGGAATAGCACCAGGGTTTTTGTCAGTATCTACCTGCAGGAAATGTCTTTTGAGAAATATTTTGGCGGCTTGGAGCACATCCTCATTATCATCGATGATGAGAATTTTACCGGTTTTATTAATTTTTCTGCTCATACTAATTTGGAGTGAAGTTGTTTTCACTAAACGTAAAATTCAAAGACTGTACCGATACAATTAATAATGGTACCGTTAAGGGTGAAATATCCTTTTAAAGTACCTTGGAGGTTTCTAAGGGATATAAATTTTAAAAAAGCTCAGCGTTTAAATTAATACTAATTAGAATGTTAATCGTACACAAACGTACAAAAATTGTTCGTTAACGTACACTCTCTTTGCTTTTAAAAGGCAAATAATAACGAATTACGGCTTTTTTCCCTTTGGCACAGTGTTCGTAAAGTTATAGAATGAAAAGGAGCAATCATTTGTGTAAATCTTGATTAATTCATAATAATGCACAAAGTCCGGATTTTAACGGAAGCACAACCGCAAAATATCTTCATCATATGGGAATGGATCGTAAAATAAAAAAGAAGAAATGGACGACGAGCAGAATCGTAGGCCTGGTACTGGGAGTAGGTCTGCTTTCATTCATTTTATATAGTTTTCTCTTCGCGGATAATCGGTCAAAATTAAACGTGGAAAAAGAGAAAATTACGGTATCTGATGTTTCAAGGAAGATATTTCAAGAGTACATTCCTGAGACAGGAATTGTAATGCCCAGCCAAACGATTTATCTTGATGCGGTTGAAGGTGGCGTAGTTGATGAAATTATCTTAGAGTCAGGAGCCCTGGTTGAAGAAGGAGATACCATCATGACATTGAACAATTCTAACTTACAGCTTAGTGTGATGGAAAGAGAGAGCCAGTTATACGAACAGCTAAACCTTCTACGTCAAACTCGCTTACAACTGGATCAGAATGACTTAAATCAAAAAGCTCAACTTGCTCAAATTGATTATCAACTTCAGCTATTGAAGCCTCAATACAGCCGTTTTAAAGAGCTTGCAGATAAAAAACTGATATCTCAACGGGAGCTGGAAGAAGTTGAAGAGGAATTTGAATACAACAAACGTCGTCAGGAACTGACTTACGCATCCTATAAATCTGACTCTATATCCCGATCAATGCAGCTTAAGCAAATCAGTATGTCTGAAGAAAGAATGCTCAAAAGTCTAGATGCTGTAAGTAATCTTTTGAATAACCTGATCATTACCGCCCCAACCAAGGGGTTATTTACTTCTCCGGATTGGGAACCTGGGCAGTCCATCAATGCGGGTGAACGTTTGGGTCAGGTAGCCTTATTAGATAGCTTTAAGGTAAGGGTAGCCATTGACGAACTGTATTTACCCCGGATTGAGGTTGGGCAGCAAGCTTCCGGTACCTTATCTGATGGACAGGAATATCGCCTGGAGATCTACAAAAAATATCCAACGGTTTCGGAAGGTAATTTTGAAGTAGATATGCGCTTTATCGGTGAAGTTCCTGCTGGAATTCGTCGCGGACAATCGCTCAGAATACGTCTGGAACTGGGAAGTTCTGAAGAAGCGATACTGCTTGCTACCGGTGGATTTTTCAGGGATACAGGTGGGAATTGGGTATTTGTAATGAACAATGATGAAAGCCGGGCTTACAAAAGAGATATTCGCTTAGGTAGAAAAAATTCTGAATACTACGAAGTGCTGGAAGGACTCGAAGCAGGTGAGAAAGTAATAACATCTTCATATGAGAACTTCGGAGACAATGAGGTTCTGGTTTTTTAGGAGTTGTAAGATTAGATATTAGGTTTTAGGACACAATACTAATAGGATGCTCATTCTATATAATTGACTTTAAATCACTTCGTTTGGGTTTGGGAAGCATTTCATAAAATGACATTAAAAGTATACGAAATTTCTCAAACTTTTCCCGATGATGAAAAATATGGCTTGATATTACAAATAAGAAAATATTCGCTGTGCTAACTAATATCGCTGAAGGGTGTGGAAGATATTCAGATAATGAATTACAAAGGTTTATAATAATTACAATGGGATCGGCTAGTGAGTTAGAGTATCAGTTGTTATTAGCCAAAGATTTAGGTTATTTACCATTAGCAGCATACGAAATCTTGTGTGAAGAGCTTGTGGTTGCAAAAAAAATGCTAAATATTTTTATCAAAAAAATCAAGAAACGATCACCAAAAAAATACTAAACCCTAGTACCCTATACCTAATCCCAAAAAACTAAAATTCAACACTATGATTCGTACGCGTAACCTCAAGAAAGTTTTTACCTCAGATGAAGTAGAAACTACAGCACTTAACGATATCAATATTGAAATTAAAACCGGAGAGTTTGTAGCCATTATGGGGCCTTCAGGCTGTGGTAAATCTACATTACTTAATATTATGGGCCTGCTTGACAATCCAAGTAGCGGTGAATACCATTTTATGGATCATGAAGTATCCAGGTATTCTGAAAGGCAAAGAGCTCAGCTTCGCAAAGGTAATATAGGCTTCGTGTTCCAGAGCTTTAACTTAATTGATGAGCTTACTGTACATGAGAACGTGGAGTTGCCATTATTGTACCTGAAAGTACCCTCATCTGAGCGTGAGAAAAAAGTGAAAGACGCGTTGGAGCATATGAATATCATGCACCGCAGAAACCACTTCCCTCAGCAGTTGTCCGGTGGTCAGCAGCAGCGTGTAGCCATCGCCAGAGCCGTAGTCGCCAATCCTAAGTTCATACTCGCGGATGAGCCGACTGGTAATCTTGATTCCACCAATGGTGAAGAAGTGATGAGCCTGTTATCTGAACTGAATAAGGCAGGAACTACGATAGCGATGGTAACACACTCTCCACATGATGCAACTTATGCCAACCGGGTGATCAACTTATTTGATGGTATGGTGGTGACTGAAAACATCAAAGAGAAATTCCATGTGTAAACAAGTTTATTAGCATATATACTGGCGGTGAGGCTGAAAAGCTTGCCGCTTTTTTTATGGCCTGGGATGAAGCGTGTGCAATTCTGAACACTTATTGTCCGAATGCGGGCAACGGAAGATTGAGTTTTCATTATAAGTTGTTGATTATCAGTATTAAAGCTATAGGGCACAGCCTTTGATATTTTTGTGAAACAACCTTAACGTCAATCTGCTATGTTCCGTAACCTCATCAAAGTAGCCATCCGAAACATTACCAAAGAAAAGATTTACAGCCTGATCAATATTCTAGGCCTTACGATTGGTATTAGCTGTAGCCTTTTTTTAGTGCTGTATATTTTAGATGAGTTAAGCTATGATACCTTTCATGAGAAAAAGGGGCGAATCTATCGTGTAGTAACCCATTTCCAGGAACCTGACAATGCTTTTAGCTGGCCGAATGCCCAAATACCTCTCGCTCAGGAACTAGAAGAAAAATACAGTGAGGTGAGCAGGGCGGTTAGATTTATCAGGACAGGCCGTGAGCTTTTTGTTAATCCTGAAAAAGACAGAAGGTTTTATGAGGAAAGTTTCTATTATACGGATTCGTCAGTGTTTGACGTATTTACATTTGATTTTATCAGCGGAAATGCATCTACGGCATTAGTGCAACCCAATGCATTGGTATTAACCGCCTCTGCTGCTGAAAAATACTTTGACGATGAAGACCCTATCGGTCAAAGCTTACAAAACAGAGACAAGACATATGAAATTACGGGGGTTATAGAAGATTTACCCTATAACTCCCATCTTGAATTTGATGCTTTAATTTCACGTACCACACTACCCAATGAAATAGGTTCCTGGGGGAGTTGGGGCGTACCTACCTATGTGCTGCTCAACAAAAATGCTGATGATAAGTCTTTTGAAGTAAATTTTAGTGAGCAGATTTATACAACGCATCTGAGGCCTATATTTGAAGATTTTGGGGTGACGATGGAGTACGAACTTCAACCTCTGGAAAGTATACATTTATACTCCAATCTGGCAGGGGAGTCAGGAGGAGGAGATATCTCCTACATATATATCTTCGCCTCGGTTGCCTTTTTTATGATTCTTATCGCCAGCATCAATTACATGAATCTGGCCACTGCCAGAGCTGCCCGTCGTGCCAAAGAAGTAGGTATCAGAAAAACCTCGGGCTCATCTCGCTGGCAACTCATAAGACAATTTCTTACTGAGTCCATTGTTATAACTGTCATCGCACTGATTATTAGCCTGGTACTGATTGCTATCTTATTGCCCAGCTTTAATTATATATCGGGCAAGGAAATTTTATTTTCTTATTTACTCCAACCCAAAGTCATGCTCAGCCTCTTAGCCATTATCCTTATAGTTGGGGCAGCAGGCGGAAGCTACCCAGCCTTTTATCTTTCAGGTTTTGAACCTGCTGAAGTATTAAAAGGCCAGAAAAGCAGCGGAAGAAGTAATGCCGGTCTCAGAAAAGTGCTGGTAGTTGCCCAGTTCGCTATTTCTATCACAATGGTGATCAGTACGCTGGTAGTTTATGATCAACTTCAATTTATCAGAAGTAAAGACCTGGGGTTTGATAAAGAGCATGTCGTATCTGTAAAGATGCCGGAAGAAGAACTCAGAAACAATTATGAAGTATTGAGAAACAGATTGCTGGACAATCCACAGGTGATCGATGTAGCATCATCCAATAGTAAACCCGGTGAAGGGATTTCAAAAAATATCATGAATGTTGAGACTGAGAAGCAGGGTGATGAAGAAAAGGGCATAGATGTCTTTTTTGCAGATTACGATTTTGTGAATGTCCTGGGGTTTGAAATTGTAGATGGTAGAAATTTTGACAGGAAATTCGCAACAGATACTGCTGCAGCCCTGGTGAATGAGGCAATGGTGGCTCGCATGGCATGGGAAAAGCCTCTCGGAAAAACATTTACGCTGCCAAACAGTAGCGATTCTCTTCCTGATCCGGTATATACCGTAGTGGGTGTGGTAAAAGATTATCATCAACAATCCTTTTATAACACAATTGAGCCTCTTGCAATATTTTTCAGAGAAAGTAACTTTCAACTTCATGTAAAGCTAAAAGGAGATAACCTGAGTGCGGGCATAGAAGCTTTAGAAGAAAACTGGGCTGAGTTAAATCCTGGCAAACCTCTTCAGTATTCTTTTCTTGAGGAAGATTTTGATGAGCAATACCAGGCTGATATCAAAAGAGGGCAGATCTTTACTTTATTTTCAGCATTGACCGTCATTATTGCCTGTTTAGGTTTGTTAGGGCTTGCTGCTTACACTACACAACAAAGAGATAAGGAAATTGGAATTCGGAAGGTGATTGGAGCCACCGTACAACATATTATCCTGCTCATATACAAAGATTTCGCGATATTAATAGGGATTGCGGTAATCATTGCTTTTCCACTCGCATTCTTTTTGATGCGAGATTGGCTAAGTGACTTTGCTTATCAGACGGATATCAAAGTATTTACATTCATCGTCTCAGTTTTACTTACTGCTTTAATAACCATCCTGGCAGTAGGTTTTCATACATTGAAAGCAGCTACTGCAAATCCGGTTAAGTCATTGAGAGATAACTAATGCAGTCTTTAAAGTGAAATAGTTTAAATACTTCTTTTCATGCTAAAAAACTATCTGCTCTCCGCTATCAGAAACATCAGCAGGAATAAGCTTTCCTCCGGGATAAGTATTTTTGGATTGGCAATAGGGATCAGCGCTGCGTTTTTAATGTTCCGTTACATACAGTTTGAACTTAGTTTTGACAATTATCATCCTAGGCACGAAAGGATATACAGGCTTAGCAGTATACTTTCCGCTGGTGCTAAAAGTGAGTATTTGGCTCCAACTGCGATGTCGGTAGCTAAACAGGTACAAAAGTTAATAGATGAAATAGAAGTTGCTGCCCGCGCTGTACCAATGGAAGCCGTTGTGAAACTGGGCAGCTATCAGGTAAATAGTAAACACAAATTTTACCAGGCGGACCCTGAGATTTTTGATATACTTGAGGTAGAATGGCTGGCACAAGAAAATAATAATCCTTTAAAAAAGCCAAACACCGTAA
This sequence comes from Catalinimonas alkaloidigena, assembly GCF_029504655.1. Classification (NCBI taxonomy): domain Bacteria; kingdom Pseudomonadati; phylum Bacteroidota; class Cytophagia; order Cytophagales; family Catalimonadaceae; genus Catalinimonas; species Catalinimonas alkaloidigena. Next base: position 3,166,286 of record NZ_JAQFIL010000001.1, on the reverse strand, counting down.
TTTTAACCCAAAGTCTGGCGGACAAATTTTTTGAAGATGTGTGGTATGATGATATGCTGGGAAGACCCTTGATGCTGAATCGTAAAATCTACTCAGTAGGAGGGGTGATCAAAGACATACCACAAAATTCAGACTTGCGCTTTGAAGCCTTGGTATCATTGAATGATAGTCAGTATGAATGGCTAGACTTTCAGGCATATACGTACATTCTACTAAAGAAAAATACAGCACTATCAGATTTACAGTTGAGTTTGCAAAATTTTGATCAACATTGGTTTACACCTGTATTGCAGGAAGAGTGGGGTACAGAAGAATCTTATGTTTATCATAAAGCTATTGCGATAGCTGATCTGCATTTTACAAATGATTTGATCGGAGATACTGAAGAAAAAGGGAATATGAGTCTTATCGTTGTGCTCAGTATTATCGCCATATTTCTGGTAACGATTGCAGCGATCAATTTCATCAATCTGTTTATAGCCCAGTCCATCAAAAGAAATGTTGAAGTAGGTATTCGCAAAGTAATAGGAGCTCGTAAATCCCAACTTGTGTTTCAATATTTAAGTGAGTCTTTGCTTTTTACGCTAATTTCTACTGTAATAGCTATTCTCCTGATACAGGCAGTGGAACCCTTCTGGTATGCTTCGACAAACATAAGTCTGAATATCAACAGTCTGTTGTACGAAAACATCTTTTTGTACCTTGTTATGACCTTGTTATTGATTGGCATTTTTGCTGGTAGTTATGCTGCGTTTTTTCTGGCTTCTTCAGATCCTGTAAAAGCTCTAAAGAATCATTTTAGCAACAGTTCACCTAAGAGCTTTCATAAAGTACTACAGCTGATCCAGTTTTCTATCGCTACAGGGATGGTCCTTTGTACTTTGATTCTATATCAGCAGTTAGACTTTATGCTGAACAAGCAATTAGGCTATGACGAAGAACGGCTAATGGTACTATCTATACCTGAGGTACCTGAAAAAAGTGAAGTAATGAGCAGCTTTAAACAGTATCTACTGGATAAGAATTATGCTGAAAGCGTCACATTGGGTGCTAAGCCCGGTAATCTATACTTAAAGGGGACAGTTATTCAGGAGATGGATGGGAACAATATTGAGGTAACTGTTAATGCAATCTATGCAGATGCAGATTATCTGGAAGTACTAGGAATTTCACTGGTGGAGGGTAATAATTTTTACAGGGATGCTTGCGACTGTGAACATCAGTATATTATTAATGAAGCTTTAAGTAAACGACTTCAATGGGATAGGGCAGTAGGAGAAAGCCTCAGTTTTGATGGTGAGGGAGAAATTATTGGGGTGGTAAAAGATTTTCATTACCAATCGCTCCATTATGCGATTGAACCTTTGATCATTATCCTCAATCCTGAAGGTGGAACTCATGCGTTGGTAAAACTTCAAGGCGATAAAGTAGGAGAAATAGAATCTGCATGGCAGACTTTTCTTCCGGATATTCCTATCAGCTACAGTTTTTTAGAACAGGAGCTTGCCGCGCAGTACAGAACTGAAAAGCATATGATAGATCTGTTTATTTTTTTCTCAATTCTTACCATTGTTATTTCCTGCATGGGCCTTTTTGGGATGAGTGCCATGAACGCACAGCTTAGAACCAAAGCTATGGGTATACACAAGGTGATGGGAGCCAGGCGTTTGCAAATATTTTATCTGTTGAGTAAAGATACACTGACCAATGTAGGCTTCGCAATCGTAATTTCACTGCCACTGGCAGGAATGATCATGTTCCGCTGGCTGAGCTTATTTGAGTACCATGTGACTTTTGACTGGATGCAACTTTTCATTGCGGGTAGCATAGTATTTTTGCTGGCAATGTTCACCTCCTGCTATCATAGTTTGCATATTACACAAACTAATCCCGTTTTGTCTTTAAAAGACGAATAAAAAAATCTCAAACGCACTTTTCCCTTCTCTGAGTTTTCGGCAAGCATTTTGTATAACTATCTTTACCTGAATTTGTGTTGTTTAAAGGCAATAAGCATAGGTGTTAGATTTTTCTTATTTTTAGGCGCTAAAAATATTGATAATCAGCCTATAAGAAGGGTGAAACTCAAGAACTGCCCGAAAAAACGTATCTTCTTTTGGCAATTGCACGAAAATATGTTTGTATAATTGTATTATCATCATGCAGTACTTTTGTGTTTTAGTCTGCTTTTTAAGTCAAATCTATTGTCTTTCTGTTAAAATAAATTCAATTACAGGCTCATATTACATTCGCATAACCTAATAATTATTAATTGATCAAACTATGAAGATCAGCACTGTACAAAAAAAACAACCGGATAAATCTATGCTTCCGGTCAGATTTCTCAAGTCAATAAGTATTGTCCATATCATAATGATATTGCTAATCGGCGGGGCCGCGGTAGGAACCTCTGGTTGTAAAGCTAAAAAAGAAGCAAGAGCTGCTGCTGCTGCCAAAGCTGAGCGCATTGCTGAGGCAAGGGCTACACTGCTTGCGATTATTAATGACAATGGTTCAATGACTCTTGAGGAAAAAGAAAGTGAGTTGAATCGTATCAAAGATATGAACATTGATGATGCTGAAATTCAGGATCTCATAGCCAGAGCTGAGGCTATCATCACTCGTGAACGTAATGCTGCAGACAGGGTAAGAGAAGCCACAGGAGGCAGAAAAGAGGCGATAGCTGAAGATGCCAATACCCAACTGACAAATATTTTCAATGAACTTTCTTCATCTAGAAGTACTTCTGATGCCAACTATCGTATTCGTGAGGCCCTAAGTATGTTTTCCTCGCCTGACACGCCTGTACTGATTATTATCAGCCAGAGCGGAGGTACTACTGACTATGATGAACCGACCACCATCAAAAAATACCTTGAGTATCTGAAAGATACCAAAAGCCAGCCTGCTGCCATACACAACTTAGAAGTTGATGCAAATGGTAAAATCAAAGAAGTTGAACTTATTAAAAACTACCGATAATGCTTAACCTTAAATCTATACTAGCATCATTACTGATGCTAAATGTATTCGTTTTTGCCGCCCAGGCCCAGAGTGAATCCATCAGCCCACAAAGGAAACAAGCTATTGACTCATTAGCGCTGGAAAAAGTACGCGATCTGAGTAAATATATCAGCATAGTGGGTAATAAAGATACCCCTTTTTCAGAAGCTAACAGGGTTATTGATCGTGCTGAAGAGCTTTTTGCAACCGGTGCGGAAATTGGAGTAAGTTCTTTAAATCGCTCTGAAATAGAATATTATGGTATCAGACCTTACTTTGAACATCTCATGGCTTTGAACTATGATGAGGTGACTATTCGTTGGTATGATATTCAGTATATCAGTGACCTGGAAAGGCAACCTGATGGTACCTATGTTGGGGTAATTACCATCTATCAGCGTTTTGAAGGCAGGTCAGATGATGGTCTTGAATACAAGGATACTACTAAGAAGGATATTACTGTATTTGTTCAAAAGAAAGAAACCCAAATAGGTGGGCGAGTAATTGATTTTTGGGATGTGCTCTTAGGAGACATTCGCGTGTCAGAAACCACAACATAATGACGAGAATTTCTTTATTGCTGGGATTGATACTCTTGTCATGGGCTGCTCAGGCTCAGGGCATCGGAGAATACTTAGGAGATGAAAGTGTATTATACGCAGAAACGAAGCAGATAAATCAGTTTTTTCGCAGATTCAATGGTGAGGAAGACCAGGAGGGGAATCGCTATTATACTGGCGACAAAAACTTCCAAGAGCCTAAATTAAGAGATAAATATCTCAAGATGTTATTTGACAACCAGAATCCAAGTTTGTCAAATACCCTGAAAAGCGAATTTATTGATAAAGTTAACAGTAAATCAGATCCGGTAATATTGGATTTTCACGGGGGAGAATGGTTCGCGGAAGTGAACGCTCGCTTTACTTACAATGGCCGTGAGGAAAATGCCATTCTTTTTCTGAGGTTACAGGAAGAAAAAGTAGGTTCAAAATGGATTATCACAAGAGCCTACTTTGCCCCTTTTGCAAAATTATTCAGTAGCGATACCACCGGGGGAGTTGAGTTTCTACACCCTATGAGCCATGAATTAGACTTCATGAACCTTCGCAAAGTTTTTCAGGACAATAAAGAAAAGGTAGACCAGTTCACTGCTCGGGGCTACCAGCCTGATTATCTGTCTATTATGCTTTATGAAATTAAAAATTCTAATCTAAGGTTTAAAACGGTATCAAACGTGAAGTTTCACTTCTTTCAGGTAGATGGCTGGTATTTCCAGTTATCTAAATTTAATCGTCCTGGCTATAACCGGGGTTGGCTGATCTCAGACCTTGTCAAAGTTAGCCCTAAAGAAAGAGGGATATTGACCAAGTACATCTATTACGAAAAATGAAAAAGCATAAGCTTTACTACACATTCTCCTGCTTTAGCCTGGTATTTATCCTTTTTTCTTCAACTGCTTACGCCCAGTCACAAGTAAAAGAACTATCTTCTGAACAGGTTGATGAATACAAAGAACAGGCAAGCCAGATGGTCTCTTTCCTGCAATCTATGATGAATATACTGGGAAGTGAGAAGGCTACTACCCAGCAGAAAGAGACCATTATTAATGAAAGCTATAAAAAACTGTTTGTAGATGAAGAAGTACAAATAGAGGATGACCTTGATGAAGAGAGAGTGGTTGTTACTAATAAAAATGTTCAGGCGTATCTCAAGGATATTGACTTCTTTTTCAAAAACGTCACATTTGAATTTAATGTGGACGATGTTAGCTACTACGTCTCAGATGAAGGAAAAATATTTTTCAGGCTAACTGCCAACCGTAATTTACAAGGGGTAACCGTCAGTAAAGATACCATCAATGCCAATCAACTGAGGTATATAGAGGTAAATTTAAATGAAGCTGAGAAACAGCTTAAAATAGCCAGCATTTATACGACCAAGCTCAGTGAAAGGGAAGAGCTTGCTAACTGGTGGAACGAAGTGCCTTACGATTGGCAGCAAATTTTTAAAGAAGAAATAGATGTAAGTATAGACTCCGTCAATTACAGAATGCTCAGGGAGATTGCCGCGCTTGAAAGGTTAGATGTATCAGGTAATCGCTATATACAGACATTGGAACCGCTGAGCAGGATGAATAATCTTACTTACCTTGATATCTCCGGCACCAGTATCACTGATATCGTCCCTTTGCGTAACCTTACTAAACTGGAGACACTAATTTGCAGTCGTACTGCTGTAAATAGCCTGGAGCCATTAAAATATTCAACGGATTTGAGAGAACTCATCGCTAACAGCACAAAAATTAGTGATCTGAGCATTCTCACAAATTTTTCCCGACTGGAAAAACTATACATCAACAGTACATCAGTATATGAGTTAGTACCCTTAACCGGCATTAAGGACCTAAGATTTGCCAATACTGCGGTTACTACGCTAGATGACATTACCAGTCTTAGCGGACTTGTGCACCTTGACTGTTCCAGCACAAATGTTAAAAACTTAGCGCCAATCAAAGGTGCAGTTAGTTTACAGACACTGAATATTGAGTACACTCCTGTAGATGATTTAAGTGCATTGTCTGAACTCATCAATTTAGAGATATTATATTGTAATAATACCCCTATCAAATCGCTTGATCCATTGGCGGGTTTGCCCGCTTTGCAAAAGGTTTACTGCGATGAGACGCCCATCACACAGCAGGATGCCACCAGGTTTATGATGGTAAATAACAGTGTTTTGGTCATTTATGAATCAGAAGCTTTACAGAGTTGGTGGGATGATCTGGATAACTATTGGAAAGAAATTTTTACGCAGTATGTATCTTTTGATTCGCTGAGTAAAGAAAAACTTGCGGAAATCGCGAACCTGACAAGTATTGATATTAGCAACAAAAAGGAAATCACTTCTTTAGATCCCTTAAGCCGTCTGCGTAACCTCAGAAAACTTAATTGTGCGAATACAAGTGTACAAAGCCTGCAACCGCTTAGTGAACTGTTGGACCTGCAATATCTGGACTGTTCAGGTACTTTGGTGGATAGTGTGGGCGCATTGAGCGAAGCATCAAATTTGAGTATTTTGAACATTGATAAGACTGCTGTAAGCAGTTTATCGCCCCTAAGTGATTTAAATAATATTGAGCATCTTAGTTGTGAGCATACATCACTCCAGGAACCTGAAATATTAGAGTTTATCCGCAGTCATCCTGGCTGTCTGGTTATTTACAAATCAGATGAATTAAGCTTGTGGTGGAATGAAGCTTTGTCTCCTGCCTGGAAAGAAGCCATGAGAAATCAGATGGCAATTTCAGGTATACCCAGTAAGGATCAATTGCACGAAATCGCTTTTACTGAAAAGCTGGTAATAAGTAACAATAATGAAATATGGGATCTCTCACCGATCAGGGAATTTGTAAACCTGAGAGAGCTTGAAATTACGAATACCGCAGTTAAAGACCTATCTCCTTTGAGCCAGGTGTATTCTCTGGAAAAACTGACTTGTTCTCGTAACCCTATCAGGTCTTTGGAGCCTATAAGTAAATTGACAAACCTCAAGTATTTGGACTGCCAAAATACTCCGATTGAGGATTTGAAGCCTCTCAGAAACTTGATAGAACTTGAAGTACTAAATTGCTCTGGCACACAAGTTAGTAAACTGAAACATATTTCATCCCTGATAAATCTCAGGGTACTGGAATGTTTCAACACTAATGTAAAGAAGCTTAAATCACTCAAAGGCCTTTATCAGCTTGAAAGACTTGCCTGCTACAATACCCGGGTGTCCAGCAAGGACGTAGAAAAATTTACTGAAGAGCACCCTGATTGTGAAGTGGTTTTTTACTAAATAAACATTCTTTAGGTTATATTAGTTAGTCTAAATTAAACCTAGAGTATGCTCTCTAACTTTTTCAGCAAAACTTATTTCCTGATACGTGAGACAGTAAAAACCTTCCAAAAAAACGATCCGGTAGTTTATGCTGCGGCGATTGCTTTCTTTACTGTTTTTTCATTACCCTCTGTACTAATTATCATTGTCAGGGTAATAGGGGATTTTCTTTCAGTAAAAGAAATACAGCAGAACCTGGCCAATCAGATTGAAGAATTGATAGGTCCTGCTAGCGCTGAAGAGATCATTAGTATCATTGAAAGCAGATCAGTTTCCGAGTCAGGACTCCTGTTTGGGATAATCAGTATTGTTTTTTTGGTTTTTAGTGCGACTGTAATTTTTGCTTTTCTCCAGAAAGCATTGAATGCTATATGGAATGTTAAGCCAAAGCCAAAGACCGGAGCACTGAAGTTTGCACGTGACAGGTTGCTTTCATTTTCCATGATCATCATTTTAGGTTTTTTAATGCTGGTCTCACTGGCATTAGATGCTATCTTATCCTTTGCACGTAGTTATATGGAAAGAATACTTTCTGACTACACCGTATATGTAATGGAAGTAGCCAATTACTTTATTTCTCTTATCGTCATATCTGTCATCTTTGGGCTTATCTTCAAATTTCTGCCAGATGCTAAAGTAAGGTGGAGAGATGTAGGGGTAGGAGCCCTGGTCACCGGTTTACTTTTTACAATTGGTAAATTGCTGATTGGCTTAATGCTTTCCAATACTAATATTACTTCTACCTATGGTGCTGCTGGCTCATTGGCTGGTATATTAATTTGGGTTTTTTACTCATCCATTATTGTATTGATTGGAGCGATGTTTACCAAAGTTTACGCTGCCAATATTGGAAGAGAGATAGTACCCAAAAAGCATTCTGTAAAAGTAGAAACTAGAGAAGTAGAAAAATAGGGGAACTCATACTGCTCCCCTGAAAGAAAAATGGAAAATCAAACTGAAGGATAGTTCCATGGATCTCTGTATTCACGAGAAAGTAATTTGTTAGCTTCAGGGTCATTAGGAATAGTTTGCGTAGCAACATCCCAATTAATGCTTCTGCCTAATTTACTGGAAAGCATGCCCAGCAAGCTCATGTTTGTAGAGTGATGCCCTATCTCAATATCACAGACAGGTAGCCTGTCATTCTCAATAGAATGCAGGAAATCAGCCCATAGCTCTTTGATATTTTGCTTGTCTGGGTCATGAAGTGTTGGTTCCTGGTGGATTATCTGCTTTTTACTATCAGCAGGGTAGAAGTTCCACCCATCAAGCCAACCCATGTGAAAAGTACCTTCTGTACCATAAAAATAGCAGCCAATATTATGTTTTTCAGCATTATTAGCGGCATATTGGCGGTGTTCCCAAACAGCAGTAAAGTCTTCAAACTCATAATTGACCACCTGAGTATCGGGTGCCGTAGTGTTGTCTTCCTTAATATGCCTGGCAGAAAAAGAATGTATGGACTTGGGGGCTTTCTCTTCAGTCCACCATAATATCTGATCCAGCCAGTGAATGCCCCAGTCACCGATCTGCCCATTCGCGAAGTTAAGAAACTGCCTGAAGCCTTTGGGATGAATGCGAGGATTGTAATCAACCAATGGCGCAGGACCGCACCACATATCCCAGTCCAAGCCTGCTGGCGGCTCAGCATCAGGCGTAGGTTCTCCAGGCCCGCCTCCGTAGTGAACAAATGCTCTCACCATACCGATCTTACCTGCTTTGCCTGACTTGAGAAACTCTATACCGGAAATATTATGGGGAGAAACCCGGCGATGCGTACCTACTTGTACTTTACGGTTGTTGGCCCGGGCAGCTTTGATCATCGCAACCCCTTCATTTACAGTATGCCCGATAGGTTTTTCAACATAGACGTGTGCTCCGTTGTTAACGGCTTCTATCGTAATCAAAGGATGCCAGTGATCGGGAGTGGCGACAATCACAATATCAGGTTTTTCCTGGGCGATCAGCTCACGAAAATCGCTGTAGCGTTTGGGTTGATCACTGGTTAGCTTGGAAGTTTCTTCCATAGCAGTGTCCAGTTGATTCTGGTCTACATCACAGAGAGCGATCACCTTAGATGAACCAGAGGCAATAGCTTCTCTGAGGATATTCATGCCCCACCAGCCACTTCCTATAAGCGCTGTGGTGTATTTTTTTTGCTGAAAAGAAGGTTGAAAAGACCAGGCTGAAAGAGCCATGCTACTGGCAGCTGAAGTTTTAATAAAATTTCTGCGATCCATAGATTTAGGTTGTTCAAGATTAATCTATATAAAGATGATAATTTATAAATATTATCCTGCCAGTAAAAGGAGGGGGAAGAAATAGTATCAGGAATAAAGCGTTTACTTTGTTGCTCTTACCATTTCCGCTTTTCCAGGTGGTCCGGCAAGAGTTTCTAATTTTAATCCCAACGATTTAAGGTCTCGTTTAAGCTGCCCTTTTGCACAGTAAGTTACAAACACGCCATTTTCTTTTAACATGCTGCAAACTTTTTTAATCGTATCTAAAGACCAAAGTTCAGCTTGCTTGTTGGGTGCAAATGCATCATAGTAAATCAGGTCCGCACTCTTTTCTGAAATCTGAAAGTCTTCCAGTTTTTGATGCACTTTATTTAGCTGAAAATTAGGCAGTATTTCTTGCCAGCTATTCCATTCCGCTTCATGTATTTTCTTAAATAGAGCTATCAATGATGGATCCTGAAGTAATTCCACATAGTTGAGCTGAGCTATAATTTTGCTTTTAAGAGGGTAAGCTTCCAGGCTGAGATAGTCAAATTTAAGCTTAGGAAGCTGTAGAGCCTGCTGAAGTGTCAGTATAAGGTTCAAGCCAGTACCCATACCCATTTCAAATATTTTGATGTTTTGTACATCAGCGTGTAAATTTAGCCAATGGCTTAGACCAGCCTTAATAAAAACATGTTGAGATTCACGAAGGGCACCATGACGTGAGTGGTAGGTTTCATTGAGCATTACATTAAGTAAAGTATGAGAGCCATCCCCTGTACCCATGAGCCTGATTTCCTCTGCCATCTGATTATGATTTTATATCTGCTGAATTAATGCTACCGCATGGGCTGCTATGCCTTCTTTTCTTCCCACAAACCCCATCTTTTCCGAAGTAGTCGCTTTGATTGAGATGTCATTTTCATCTACCTTCATTACATCTGCCATTACACTGATCATTTGAGAAATATGTGGATTAACTTTTGGGGCTTCAAGACAAACCGTAGCATCAACATTGCCTAATTTATAGCCATGATCTCGGATCAATGACATGACATTTGCCAGTAATTTCTTGCTGTCAATCCCTTTGTATTGCGGATCAGTATCCGGAAAATGATAACCGATGTCCCTCAAATTCGCGGCACCAAGCAAGGCATCGCAAATGGCATGGATCAACACATCAGCATCCGAATGCCCTTTAGCTCCGTGAGAGTGCTCTAATTTAATTCCACCCAGCCAAAATTCACGACCTTCTTCTAATTGGTGTACATCATAGCCATAACCGATTCTTATTTTCATAATGTTTTGATAGTGTTATAGTTTTGGTGTTATGATGCTTCAGAGTTTTAGTTTTAGTGTATACTACGATGCATTTCCGGTTTGTAAGACACAAACCAGGGCATACACGCCGTGGGCTTGTGCGGGGCACCCCGTGCCGCCGTGGCCCGGTCCCACAGCCCACTTTCATGAGGTGTACCATAGTATAGTTTAAGTGTTATGTTCCTAAGTGCAATAGTTTTTAAAAAGTCTTTAACTAAAACAATATGAACTATAACACTTTAGCACTCAAAACTATTTTATCCAGCTTTCTACTTCTTCTTTGGTAGGGTTTTTCACTTCCTTAAGCTTCATTTTTTTCCGCATTCCGCATACATCGTTGAAAAGCTTATTAGGAGAAGATTCCTGTAACTGTTCTATCGTAAGGATGCCTAGCTTTTGTAGAATAGGGATCAGCTCCTCCCTTACTCCTTTGTTGATGAAATCTTCGTCTGAAGCAGTTTTTGCTTTTACTTCCGGCTTCATCTGCGGAAAAAAGAGTACTTCCTGTATGGAAGGCTGATTGGTCATGATCATGCTCAGGCGGTCAATACCAATACCTAAACCGGCAGTGGGGGGCATGCCATATTCCAGGGCTCTCAGAAAATCCTCATCCAGGACCATGGCTTCTTCATCTCCCCGTTTGCCCAGCTTGATCTGATCTTCAAAACGTTCGCGCTGATCAATAGGATCATTGAGCTCAGAGAAAGCATTGCAAATTTCTTTTCCATTGCAGATGGCCTCAAAACGTTCTACCAAGCCGGGCTTACTTCTGTGCTTTTTGGCTAATGGCGACATTTCAACTGGGTAATCGGTAATAAATGTAGGCTGGATTAAAAAGGGCTCACATTTTTCGCCGAAGATTTCGTCAATTAGCTTGCCCTTACCCATAGTTTCGTTCACCGGCACTTTTAAATCATGGGCTGTTTGCCTTATTTCTTCTTCTTCCATCTCACTGATGTCAATGTCAGTGAAATGCTTGATAGCTTCAAACATTGTGAAGCGCTTCCATGGGCGCTGAAAATTGATCACATGTTCTCCCACCTGTACTTCGGTAGTACCATGAATATCCATAGCGATCTTCTCTACCATTTCTTCTACCAAATCCATCATCCACTCATAGTCACGGTAGGCCACATAAAGCTCCATTTGCGTAAACTCAGGATTATGGAAGCGGGACATACCTTCATTTCTAAAGTCTTTGGCAAATTCGTAAACACCGTCATAACCACCCACGATCAGTCGCTTCAGGTACAGTTCATTGGCAATACGCAGATAAAGCGTAGTATCAAGGGTATTGTGATGCGTTTTGAAGGGGCGAGCAGCAGCACCACCGTATAAAGGTTGTAGAATAGGAGTTTCTACTTCCATATAACCTCGGTTGCTAAGAAAAGAGCGCATAGAATTTACCAGCATGCTTCGTTTTCTAAACACTTCTTTTACTTCAGGATTAACAATCAGGTCTACATAACGTTGACGGTACCTTTGTTCAGGGTCTTTGAATGCATCGTAAGTTTTATTGCCTCCTTCACCTTTCACTTCTTTTACAATAGGAAGAGGTCGCAATGATTTAGTGAGTAGCTTGAGCTCTGTCACATGTAGTGTTATCTCACCAGCCTGTGTGGTAAAAACATAGCCTCTTACCCCAACAATATCGCCGATGTCAAGAAGTTTTTTAAATACAGTATTGTAAAGACTTTTGTCTTCTCCTTCACAAATATCGTCTCTGCGGACATAAATCTGCATGCGGCCGGTCGCATCCTGGATCTCAGCAAAAGAGGCTGAGCCCATTACCCTTCGGCTCATCAGTCTTCCGGACAGACTTACATCTTTGTAATCAGTTTTTCTTTGTTCGTAATATCGCAGAATATTATTGATACTTACATTCACTTCAAAAGGCTCGGCAGGGTAGGGATTGATTCCCATTTTCATGAGCTCTTCACGCTCTTCTCTTCTTCTTATTTCTTGATCGCTTAAAGGCATAATGGTTATTTTGTTAAGAGGCGCAAAAATAAAGATTAATCCTCAATCTATAAACCTAAGTGATAGGATAAATACTGTTGAATTAAGGTATCCTTAGCCTTATCCTTACGGTACTCCAATTATTTGTAAGATAATTAACTCTAAAAGAGATCAGAGAGGAGGTTTGTTATAAACTTTTTGTACGGACATGAGAGAATTATAAAAGTATTATTGATGTTTTGACTTGACAAATTTTTGCAATTTAACCGATTCTGGTACGTACAAAGGATATTGGCACATAGGCTAATAAAAATTCGTTAACATTGCACTAATTCTGTATAATAGAATACTGAGGATTAAAAAATGAGGCCCATTAAAACCACAAAGTTTCTCTCTGCCAGGCTTATTTTTTTCAGTTTCGTTATTTTCTTTCTGCACGCATGTGCCAGCAAGAAGAAAGTTACTGAAATTCATGCCCCAACTCCCCTGAATTTATCCGAACAGGCTATTTTTACTTATGGTCAGGATTCTGTGATCGCGGATGACTTCCAGTACATCTACCTGAAGAACCATAAAGACTCTCTGGATAAATGGGATGAAGAGGAGATAGAGAAATCTGTACAAGACTATCTAGATCTGTATATCAATTTTAAGTTAAAGGTAAAGGCAGCCTATGCTGCTGGATTTCATCAGCAACCAGCATTTCAGCAGGAGTTTGAAAAATACCGAAAACAGCTGGCAAAACCTTTTATGGTGGAGAATCGCTTTAAGGAAATGCTGGTCAAGGAAGCCTATGATAGGCTGAAGGAAGAAATCCATGCCTCGCATATCCTGATCAATGTACCCGAAAAAACTAGCGGTGCAGATACCATAGCATATTTTCAGAAAGCAGATAGCCTGAGGAAGCTTGCCTTAGAGGGAAGGTCATTTTCTATGCTTGCCGAAAAGTATTCTGATGACCCCTCGGCAGAACAGAATGGAGGAAACCTTGGCTATTTTTCAGGATTACAAATGGTATATCCATTTGAAAGCGTCGCCTATCAAACCCCTCCGGGGTCAATTTCTAAGCCGGTAAGAACCAATTTTGGCTATCATGTGATCAAAGTTCATGACCGCAGACCCTATCAGGGAAAAGTGAAAGTGGCACATATCATGATCAGGTTTCAGAATGATGAGGGGGAAAATGAAGGTTCAAAATCTTATCAGAAGGCGTTAGAAATTTATAATAAATTACAGGCGGGAGCGGATTGGAATGAAATGACCGAGCGTTATTCAGAGGATCAATCTACCCGTTCTAGTGGAGGTGAGTTTCCCTATTTTTCTGCCGGTGGCACCCTGAATAGCTTTGAAGAGACAGCTTTTAGATTAAGTCAGGTGGGAGATATTTCCAAGCCAGTAAAGACCAGATACGGTTGGCATATTATCAAACTGGTGGACAGAAAGGGGTTAGAGCCCTTTGAAATGCTCCGTCCGCTGATTGAGCGGAAGATAGAAAGTAATTTACAACAGATGAAAGTTGAGGATAAGACAGTAGCTCTTTTGAAGGAAGAAAATCAATACGAGCCTAATAATGCAATCATCAGGCAATCTATTGATTACCTGAGTGCCACGCCTGAAATTGCAAAGCCTCATCGCTTAGGTGTCTTATTTTCAATCAGTGATACAGTGTTTGCCTTTTCAGCCTTGGAAGGTTATTTAGAAGAAAAGCAGATCACATTGCCGGTGGATAGTAGCCGTGCGAAGCAGCTGTATGCAGCCTTTGAAGAAGATAAAATCTTGTCATACGAAGAATCTCACTTGGCCGACAAGTATCCTGACTATCGTCGTCTGGCTCAGGAATATAAAGAAGGAATTCTGTTATTTGATATCATGGAAGATAAAGTTTGGGGAGAAGCCAGTGAAAATGAAAGTAAATTACTGGAGTATTACCAACATCATCAAGAGAACTATCGTTGGAAAGAAAGGCTTGATGCAACTATTTTTGAAGCAATAGACGAAAAAACAATCCAAAGAGCTGATCAAATCATTGGAACACAAAAGATAAATAAAAGGCTGATTGAGGAAGTAGAAGAGAAAGTAAACCAGGAATCCGCATTGAATCTTCAAATTTTTAAGGACATATACGAAGAAGGAGAAAGTAGAAGCGGTGCTGAAGAAGTTATTGATCAAATCAACTGGAAAGTCGGCAGCTATGTGACGGAAGCTAACGATCGCGTTTACAAAGTTGTGGTGCATGAAGTGATACCTCCATCACAGAAAGAATTTGAAGAAGTTAAAGGGAGAGTGATCTCTGATTTGCAGCAAGCATTAGATAGGGAATGGATCGTGACGCTCAGAAGTACCTACCCAGTTTCCGTTGATAAAGAAGTATTAACAAAATTGATACAACAATTAATAGCCGAAAATGAATAAATTAGCTTTGTTTTTAGGGTTCTTTCTGATCATGAGTGCTTGTAAAGAACGAAATCTGCCGTCTTTTTTACGTTTTAAAAATCAAGAGGCTGAGGAGGGTGTGGTATTGGTACCGGTTGCTAGAGTTTATGATAATTATTTGTACCAGCAGGATTTAGAAGGAATCTTAGACAATAATGTTAATTCAGTAGACAGTGCCAGCATAATCAGTCGCTATATTGACTCCTGGGTGCGTAAACAACTGCTAATTGCGGAGGCTGCCACGCAGATAAAATTTGATGAAGCTGAGCTGGAAAGAAAAATTTTAGATTACCGATATGCCTTGATGGTATATGAGTTTGAAAAAAATTACGTTAATCAAAGAGTAGATACCGAAGTTTCAGAAGAGGAAATAAAAGCGTATTATCAGGAAAATAAAGATAACTTTGAGCTGAAGCAGAATATCATCAAGGGTATATTTGCCAAAGTACCATTGGAAGCTCCCAGAACCGGCCGCTTGAAAAAGCTCTTTCAAAGTACGATGGATGAAGCTGTGAGAGAGGAAATCAAGTCATATTGTCTTAGTTTTGCTGCTTCATATTCTCTGGATGATTCAATATGGTATGATTTTGAGGATGTCATAAAAAACACTCCTCTCGTGAGTATACCCAATAAAGTTCAGTTTTTAAGAGAAAATGAGTTTATTGAAACCTCCGACGACATTTATGTGTATTTTGTTAAAGTTACTGATTACAAAATTACTGACCAGATTTCGCCCTTAGAGTTTGTAAGGGATGATATTGTTAAAATCATCACCAATAAACGTAAGGTAGCGTTGACCCAAAAACTGGAAGAAGAGATATTCCAGGAAGCTAGTGAAAATAATGAGTTTGAGATATACACACCCACAACCCATGATAAAAGAAATCTTGCACAAGGGGAACCTTAGTGCCATTGCGTTTTTAGCATTAATCATATCTTTTTCCTTTACTCAGGAGCTCAAGGCTCAGTATAGTGGAGGTACAACAATTGATAAAATTGTCGCGAAAGTTGACAACTACATTGTACTCCGCTCTGATCTTGAAGCCGCCTACCTTGAGTCACAGCGAGATCCTAACATCAAAATAGACCGCTGCGACGTCCTTCGTCAGTTAGTCATTGAAAAAGTACTTCTCGCCAAGGCTGAAATAGATTCAGTGGTAGTATCTGACGATGAGGTGAATGCAAACCTAGACCGTCGTCTTCAGGCATTCATCAGCCGCTACGGAAGAGAAAATATTGAAGAGCAGTTTGGTAAGTCTGTTGAAGAATTTCGGGATGAGCTTCGGGGTGACATCCGTGATCAACTCACTGCACAACAGATGCAACAGACCATTACACAGGATGTCAAAGTTACCCCTTCTGAGGTCAGACAATTTTTCAATAATATCCCTCAGGATAGCCTTCCTTTTTATTCCACTGAAGTTACCGTAGGGCAGATTGTGAAATTACCCACGGTTAGCAAAAATCAAAAAGACATCACCCGTAAAAAACTTCTGGATATCAGAGAAAGGATTTTATCCGGTGAAAGTTTTGCGGAGCTCGCTGAAGAATATTCAGAAGATCCGGGTTCAGCGGTACAGGGAGGTGAACTTGGATTTATGGAAAGAGGGCAATTGGTACCTGAGTATGAGGCAACGGCCCTGCAGATGCAGCCGGGAGAGCTTTCTCAACCGGTGGAATCAGAATTTGGTTTTCACCTGATACAGCTAATTGAAAGGAGAGGAAATCGCTATAACAGCCGCCATATTCTCTTAAAGCCTAATTCGTCGGATTTAGACATTAAAAATGCTGAAGTCTTTCTGGATAGTCTTCGCGAAAAAATTATCAACGATACGCTCGACTTTGCCAAAGCAGCAAAAGAGCATTCCGACGATAAAGAAACAGCGGGTAGCGGAGGCTTTTTTATGAGTCAGGATGGTTCCAATCGTGTCTCAACGGATCAGATAGATCCGGTTGTTTTTTTTGTAATAGATACCATGCAGGTAGGCGACATCACACAGCCGCTGGAGTATCGTATGCCGGATGGTAGAAAGGCAGTTCGTATGCTTTACTATAAAGACAGAACACGTCCCCATCAGGCGAATCTTAAGGACGACTATCAAAAAATTTATGATGCTGCATTGCAGGAGCGCAAGACTGACGCACTTCGAAGGTGGTTCAACGATGCCAGAGATGAAGTTTTTATAGAAATTGATCCTGAATATGGCCGCTGTGATATTACGGGCAGTATTTGACGCTGGTCTAATTCATAACATGTACCTTGATTCCTTAAATTTTTTCTAAACCAAACCTAAACAATGGATCAGCAGAATACAGAAATTAAACTAGCTGACAAGCTACACGAAGACTATCATAATCTTAAAAATGAAATCGGAAAAGTAGTAATAGGACAAGATGAGGTGGTAAAGCTTTTACTCACTTCAATTTTTTGCCAAGGCCATAGTTTACTAGTAGGTGTACCAGGGCTGGCCAAAACTTTGCTGATTCATACGATTGCTTCTGCAGTAAATCTTAGCTTTAATCGTATTCAGTTTACACCTGATCTGATGCCCTCTGACATCCTGGGAGCTGAAACTATTGACAAAGAAAGAAATTTCAGGTTCATCAAAGGGCCCATTTTTGCCAATATCATTTTGGCTGATGAGATCAACCGTACTCCTCCTAAGACGCAGGCTGCTTTGCTTGAAGCCATGCAGGAATACTCAGTAACGGTTGCTGGCGTTCATTATCCATTAGAAAGGCCGTTTTATGTGTTGGCTACGCAAAACCCGATAGAGCAGGAGGGGACCTACCCTTTGCCGGAAGCACAGCTTGACCGTTTTATGTTTAATATTCTCTTGGATTATCCAGCTTATCAATCCGAGGTAGATATTGTAAAAAATACAACTTCTGATAAAAATTATCTGATACAGGAAGTATTGACCGGTGAGCAGATAGTAGCGTATCAAAGACTGATCAGAAGAGTTCCTATTGCCGATAATGTGGTAGAATATGCAGTTTCATTGGTTCACAAAACACGCCCTCAAACATCAAGTGCAAGTGAAGTCGCGAATGAGTTTTTGGAATGGGGAGCAGGGCCAAGAGCTTCTCAATATCTGGTGCTGGCCTCAAAATGTAATGCTTTGTTAAGCGGTAAATATTCTCCTGATATTGAAGATGTACAGGCAGTGGCGAAACCCATACTAAGGCATAGAATCGTACGTAACTTCAAAGCAGATGCCGAGGGTGTTACGATTGATAGTATCATAGAAAAAATATTATAATCTTACCCATTATTGAGAAACAAAAAACCGGAGAATATTCCGGTTTTTTTTCTTATAATCCACCTTCGTTGTATATATTGAGATAGTTACCCTCTAAATAAGTCTGGTATTGCCGTAAAGGATACTGTGATAAGCCTCCACTTGGATTTCCTTTAAAATCATAAACCGAGTTAGCACAACCTTCTCTTAAAAATAGCCCAGAGGGATCAACATACATATACGCACAGGCTTCATCAGTTCGGTAAGGGCTGGCTTTTTCAAATGCGCGATACGTGCTGGCATTTTCTCTGTATATGATTATTCCTTTGTAACCTCCCAAAATTTCTACATAGCCCCCGTCAATTCTAAGCGGTAAATATTGTTGATTACTTAAATTGATAGTCGTATCAACTAACACATATGGAATAGGAGAAATCCAGTTATCTTGTTCGCAGCTACTGAACGATAGTATTACAGACAATACTAAAATCAAAAATAAGGGTGCCTTTAGGCTATCGATAAACATATTCTATGAATTTGCAAGTGCTTTAATCAGCAAACGCAAATAATGCCGGAATTGTATCAGTTGAATTGAGAAAATTGTTTTAGAAAGCGAATGTCATTTTCAGTAAATAAGCGTAGATCTTTAATTTGGTATTTGATCATTGCAATACGCTCTATGCCCATACCAAAGGCAAAGCCGGTATACTCTTCAGGATCAATGCCGCAACTCTCCAGCACAAACGGATCTACCATACCGCAACCTCCAATTTCAAGCCATCCGGTACCTTTGGTAATTCTTTTATCGGCTTCAGTCTTGTTCCCCCACCAAATATCTAGTTCTGCACTGGGTTCTGTAAAAGGGAAATAAGAGGGCCTCAGGCGTATACCTGTTTCAGGACCGAAAAGCTCTTTAGCGAAGTGAAGCAAAGTTTGTTTAAGGTCGGCAAAGCTCACATTTTTATCAACATACAAACCTTCAACCTGATGAAAGACACAGTGAGCACGGGCAGAAATAGCTTCATTTCTAAATACACGGCCAGGCATTATGGCTCGGAAAGGTGGGTTACCGTCCTCCATCATACGAATCTGCACAGAAGAGGTATGTGTCCGTAGCACCATATCAGGATTCTTTTCAATAAAGAACGTATCCTGCATTTCTCTGGCCGGATGGTTGGGTGGGAAATTAAGCGCAGTAAAGTTGTGACGATCATCCTCAATCTCAGGGCCATCAACAACCTGAAAGCCAATCCTCTCAAATATCTCTACTATTCGGTTCCGTACCTGGGTTAGGGGATGAATTGCTCCCAATTCATCAGGAATGGGTGGTAAAGTAAGGTCAGGAACATCTATTGCTTGTGCACTCGCTTTTTGGGATTCCAGTTCTGTAATTAATGCTTTGAACTTAGCCTGAGCATCGTTTTTAAGCTGGTTGAGCATCATCCCAGCTTCTTTCCGTTTCTCCGGCGCTACATCTTTGATGGCTCCCAAAAGGTCACCAATTACACTCTTACGGCTGATGAAGCGCATACGGTAGGCCTCAAGCTCTTCTTCGCTTTGAACGGAATATTGATTAATTTCTTCCTGTAATGCGTTTATTTTATCTTCCATTGCTTATGAATCCATTCTGAATTTTCTTCCTGCTAAACTATACACAGAAAATGTTTGCTGATAATTCGCAAAGTTAAAAGACCTTTGCTTTTGATGGCAATTTAGTAGGTATTTTTAGCATGTTTATTTAAATAGTTGTATGTCAATTTTAAAGAAAAAGAAATCTCACTTTAAAGTATCAATGATAGGGGCTGGCAAGCTTGCGTCTCAGCTTGCCCCTGCCTTAGAAAGCGCAGGACATGCGATAAGTGAAGTTTACAGCAGACATTTAAATAATGCGCAAGCGTTGTGCGATCAGCTATACGAAGCAGAGGTTAAGTATGATTTTGATTTTTCTGAGAGTGACGCTGATATTTTTGTGATCGCGGTACCAGATGATAGTATTCAGGAAGTCACCGATAAACTATTATTACCAATAAACGCTATTCTTTTACATACTTCAGGCAGTAAACCTATGGAAGTACTTAAGAATAAAAGAATAAAGGGTTATGGTGTTATGTACCCACTTCAAACCTTTAGTAAAAGTATGCCAGTAAATTTTAAAGAAGTGCCATGCTTAGTGGAAGGTAGCAGCAGCGATGTTGAGGATTTGATCGTTAGACTCAGTAAAAGCATCAGTAAACATGTGGAACCGATGACTTCTGGGCAAAGGGCAGTGTTACATATTTCAGCCGTATTTGCCTGTAATTTCACAAATCATATGATCAGTATTGCAGAAGACTTAACTGATACCCATCATATCAACTTTGAATTACTCAAACCTTTGATTGTTGAAACAATGAATAAAAGCTTATCTGCCGGGCCTAAAGCCGCTCAGACCGGACCCGCGATACGGGAAGACTTTGATATACTTAAGCTACAGGAAAAATTCTTGAAAAAATCAGATAAACAGCTCGCAAAAATTTACAAGCTGCTTTCTCAAAGTATACTGAATATGCACAACTAGGATGCTATAAATATTCTGACATTTCTTTTTGTAATTTTTCTGCTTCTTCTTGTGCCCGCTGTGCAAAGTCATCACCTGGAGAAGCGTAAATGATACTCCTGGAAGAGTTTACCAGCAAGCCAACATCATCATTCAAACCAAATTTTGCTACTTCAGCTAAGTTTCCTCCCTGTGCTCCGATGCCTGGTACCAAGAGAAAATGTGAAGGTACAATTTTACGTATCTCAGCAAGCGCACTCGCTTGTGTAGCACCTACCACATACATAAGATTTTGATCAGAACCCCACTGCTTACTTTGTTTTAGTACCCTTTCATAAAGCTTTTCTCCATGAGGTTGAAGGGTTAACTGCTGAAAATCATTGCTGCTCTTATTAGAAGTTAACGCTAACAATATGACCCACTTTCCTTCAAAATGTAAAAAAGGGGCGACACTATCTTCTCCCATGTAAGGTGCTACGGTTACAGCGTCAAAGTTCATCTCATCAAAAAAGGCTCTGGCGTACATACCCGAGGTGTTTCCGATATCTCCCCTCTTAGCATCAGCAATGGTAAAGATTTCTTTGGGGATGTAATCCATCGTTTTTTGTAGACTTTCCCAACCTTTTATGCCCTGACTCTCATAAAACGCGAGATTAGGTTTATATGCTACGCAAAGCTCTGAGGTTGCATCAATGATCTGCTTGTTAAATGCAAACACAGGGTCTTTTTCTTTAAGTAAATAAGTAGGGATTTTTTGAATATCAGTATCCAAGCCAATACAGAGGAAGGATTTCTTCTTTCTGATCTGGTCTATAAGTGTTTGTCGTGTCATATCAGGCAATAAAAAAACCGGTAGCATATGCTACCGGCCGCAATTTAGAACTTATTATTTTTTTAACGAAGATCTACCACTTCTACTCCTTCATAGTTGCTGGTATCAAATGAAAAAACCGCATCAGATATCTCTGCGTCAGGATTAAAATTGCTGATCTCGTAGGTATACATGGTACCATTTTTATCAAAAATCTGCCATTGTTTTAATGTTTTGTCATCCTGACTGATGTGCAGACGAATTTTGAAAAACTGATTGTTGGTATTTTCAGGAAGCAGGTCAATTACATCATAAGTCTGACCATTCATAGTTTCTTCCTCAACGTACACATACTTAAATCCTCTTTGGTAAGCATTGTAAATCTGTGTAGGAGAAATATCACCTTCGGAAGGATCGTAATTATCAATATTAACTTCATTTACCTCCTCAAGATATGTCCAAACCGTGCTACCATCATTGATAATTTCCTGCCCACCCATTTTTAAGCGGTATTTGTCACCATTGACGATAATTTTGCCTTCAAAGTCTTCACTGATTGACTGTGTAGTGTTCTCCATGGAATAGGCAAAATCTGACTCAAAAGAGCCGATTTTCTGATATTTTTCGCTCATGGCATCCAATACCTCTTTGGCCTTAGGGTCATACTGTGCATAAGTGGATTGTACCAAAAGCACCATTAACAGCAACAGGCTCCCCAATCCTTTATTTATAGCTATTTTTTTCATTCGTTAGATTCGTAATTAGATTGATTATTTATTATCAATATTATTCAATAACTGTTCCAAACTATATTCATCCTGAACCAGTACTTCACGGGCTTTACTTCCCTCAAAAGGACCTACGACCCCAGCAGCCTCAAGTTGATCAATGATCCTTCCGGCCCGATTGTACCCAAGTTTAAGTTTACGTTGAATGAGTGAAGTGCTACCCTGTTGATGATGTACAATGAGGCGTGCGGCATCTTCAAACATTGTATCTCTGTTTTTTAAGTCTACTTCAGTAATATCATTACTATCACCATCTTCGCCTACAAATTCAGGAAGGTTATAGGCAGAGTCATAACCACGTTGAGAGCCTATAAAGTCACATATCTCGTCCACCTCAGGTGTATCAATAAAAGGGCATTGAAGACGAATCAGTTCGGAGTTTAGCGATAAAAGAGTATCGCCTTGTCCTACAAGCTGTTCTGCCCCTCCGGTATCTAAAATCGTTCTGGAGTCAACTTTAGACGTAACTCTAAAAGAAAGCCTTACCGGAAAATTAGCTTTGATAATACCTGTAATAACATTCACTGAAGGTCTTTGCGTTGCTACTACCAAATGAATTCCAATGGCCCTGGCCAGCTGCGCAAGACGAGCGATAGGAGTCTCTACTTCTTTACCGGCAGTCATCATTAAATCAGCCAACTCATCTATGATGAGCACTATGTAAGGTAGGAAACGGTGGCCTTGTTGGGGATTAAGCTTCCGGTGAACGAATTTATGGTTGTACTCTTTAATATTTCTACATCCTGCGTCTTTTAGTAAGTCATAGCGGTTATCCATTTCAATACAAAGTGAATTGAGCGTATATATCACTTTCTTGGTCTCAGTGATAATGGCGTCTTCACTATCAGGTAGTTTGGCCAGGAAATGCCTCTCAATTTTATTATAAAGGGTAAGCTCAACTTTCTTCGGGTCAATCAGTACAAATTTAAGCTGAGAAGGATGCCGCTTAAAAATTAAGGAAGTTATCAATACATTTAACCCCACTGACTTACCTTGTCCGGTAGCCCCGGCGATGAGGATATGAGGCATCTTGGCAAGATCAGCAATGTATAACTCGTTGCTAACAGTTTTACCAAGAATAATGGGTAGCTCCTTATTACTCTTCATGAATCTGTCAGTCGTAACCACAGAATTCATACTGACAATTTCCCGGTTTTTATTAGGAACTTCTATACCGATTGTGCCCTTTCCGGGTATAGGAGCAATAATCCTGATCCCTAAGGCTGCAAGGCTGAGTGCAATATCATCTTCAAGGTTTTTGATTTTTGATATTTTTACTCCTGCTTCTGGTACGATTTCGTAAAGGGTTACAGTAGGACCGATCGTAGCTTTAATGGAGGAAATCCCAATCTTGAAGTTAATTAGCGTCTCTACAATATTGTCTTTATTGTTTTCAAGTTCCTCTTTAGTGACTTTAACTTTCTGCATATCATATTTCTCAAGCATATCAGGGGTTGGGTAACGATACCCTGATAAATCTAAAGTGGGATCATAATTTTCCATTTGACTGGAAAACTTCTCTTCCTTTTGTTCTTCTACTTCCAATTCATAATCGGCATGCGTGTCTGGAGTGTTAGGAAAACTGTCTTTAGAGATTTCCTCTTCTGGCAGGTTTACCTCCAATTCAGGTGTTTCATTCGTTGTTTTCTTTTCTTTGGATGACTTTTGATCTGATGAGCTGTCCAAATCAAATGAATAGGTATCATCCAATTCTTTGGGCTCTTCCCTATTCTGTATAGGGGGATTTTCAGGAAGGCTTTCTTGGGTGTAGCTTTCTACACTGTTGTTCTGTGTTTCATTTTTTGTTTTAGGTTTGAGGTGAAAGAATGTAGTGGCATCAAAGAAATAGATGATAAATACCAGTAATGAAAAGATGAGTAACAATATGGTTCCCCAACCCATCAAGCTGTTTGAAAGAAAAGCTAACTCATATCCTACACCCCCTCCCAGAAAACCCCAGGGTGATGGTCCTTCCTGTCGAAAAACTATATAACCCAGCAGAATACTTGTCCAAATAAGAAAAAAAGCAACAAATTTAAATGCATTATAAGGAGACGCGATCTCTCTTTTGAATACGATTTTTACGCCAATGATAAAGAGGAGGGGAGGAATGAGCATAGAAGCAATTCCGAACCAGCGATAGATAAACAGATAGCCGGAAATTGCACCTATTAAGCCTAACCAGTTCTCTACTTCCAGGCCTGAAGCTTTCAGCTCGGTATCAAATACTGCTTCTGCCACACTTTGATCAGCTTTGCCTGTAAATATAAAAGAAATGAAAGCTATGGTAAGAAACAATGCGAGTACAATCAGGAAGAATCCCCCAGCAATGTGAAATCTCTTATCCTGGTAAAAAATCACCCTTTTCTTCTTCTGCTGCTTATTTTTCTTTGCCTTTTTGTATGTATTTGACTTGTATGTTTTCTCTGCCATACCTTTAAATTAGATCTCCCAATCAAGTATTAAAATTATAAAATAGCTTTTAATATACATAAAGCGTACCCAAAACGAATTACTTCTTTCTTAATGATATAAGTGTGCTAAGGAAAGAAAAAAAGAAAAAAATATAGTGTTGAAATCAATGTTTTTTGAAGAAATACTGTTACTCCCTATATCACAACTGAAAGGATTTCTATGCAGCAGTTTTTAACAATTTTTGAATAGCTTAATCATGTCACAACAAGAGAATACTATTTTGTGTGAATCTGAGAACGGACTAGTAAGTATTTTGAACAGTGGAATTGCTTACAAACTTCATTTCAAAGGAATAGTGCTGATTCTTACTTCTCAGCAACTCCACGCCCTAAAAAATTATCTGGAAAAATTAAATCCGGAAACCTGGTTTGCTACTCCACATGAGGAGTTGGCTTTCATTTATTTTACGCCACTTTGTGCCGATTATCTGATGTCTCGTGATGATCTGAAAGAACTGCATCAATTATTGCTTGAGACGACTGCCATGGTAAAGGTGCACCAAAGGCTGTTTTTTAAAAATGAAAAAACCCGTATCAATTGAGGAAAGATTACCCAACCCTAAATATGGGTTGGGCTCTGAAATATCCTAATTCATGAATCTGATAAAAAGTGTAGGCATCTTTGCTTTAGTTCTGGGATGTGCCGTATTGCTGGTAGCAAGTTATGTTTCTGTAAATAACCATCAGTTAATTATTGAACCCTATGCACTTGGTGTCGCTGCTGTTCTTGCCGGCTTCATCTGTGTCAAAAAGTCTAAAGAAGACTAGCTTCAGCTTTATTCTACTGTGAGTATATTGTTCCCTTCCAGGCTTTCTAAGAGTTCCAGTTTATAATTACTATCTGCCTGTAGAAATCCTATTCGTGAAATTAATGCTGCGCCAAGTTTTTTCTTTTCAGTATTGGCAGTAAGCCCCAGTTGCACTTTACTTTTTCCCAAAGCTTTTGCCCTCATTATGGCTTGAAAAAGTGCCTGTTTGTATACTTTAAGCTCAGAGTATGTATAGTCAAGGCCTAGAATAACACCCTGATAGCTATCCTTTCCCTTGTGATTAAAGGCCACACCTATTAGTTTGTTTTCTGCTTTGTGATAATAGCAAATACTTTCCCAGTTTACATCTTCATTCAATACGCTGAACAGCTTTTGGGGATAGGCAATATTATTGAATGCATGATTAGCTTTGTGTACTTGCCAATACAAATTATATGCAATACGTATTTCTTCTTCTGTCAAGCTGTCTTTTATCTCAATCCTAATTTTATCTGAATTTTTAAGAATATCCTTTCTAACATGACTTCTTGACTTAGGAGATAGTCTGGATATATAATCTTCAGGATCATTGAAATCAAGTGCAGTCAGTTCTGAACCTTCTGGTAAGTCTATCTTCAGGTATCCCTGTTTATAGAAAAACTCCTTTAGTTCTTCATCTTCTGTTTGAATATCCCTGATCATCACCATTTTGGTCTCATACTGTAATTTAAGTTTTTCAATCTGATTACAGAGCACCTTGAGTGCCTCCTGATAGCTTCTATGCTGGCGATCCAAAAAAAGGTGCTCACCATCTGTGATCAATGAACCCATTGACAACACTTTGCTCATCATGTAGTATGGATTGTTGTCTCTGATTAACTCAAGTTCTTCTGAAACACTGGATTTTGATAATGCATCGTCCTTCCATAAACCCACTGTAAAAAATGTAGCCAACACAATTTCTCCTACTTCATCCCTGACCATCAGGTAGATGAATTCCCAGTTTTGATCCTCTCTTTCATTCGATTGAAATGCTTTTTCTAAAGCTTTCAGGCCGGCGTAATCAAATATTCCTTTATCATCAAAACATCTGTCCCAGCTTGGCTGATCTACCTTATTTATTGAGCGTTCTAGTTGAATACTCAACTTTTGAGCTTGATGTTGTATACCTTCGTTTTCATCAACTAACGGTAGTTTGAAAGTGGCTCTAATGTTATTCAGGCTGGTTCCTACATCACTCAAACTTTTAGGATAGTGGTACACCATCGCATCAACCAGAGCTTTGATTTCTTCTTTCTGGTTATGCCTTGATATTGTAAATCTTATCCCGGTATTTCTTACTGGTACTACTGGGAATGTTGCCACATTAATATAGAAGCCTTCATTCATAAGCCTTTTAGCAAAATTGTATGCCAATTCCGGTAGGCCTGTACCTATAAAGTGAACCGGGCATTTGTTTTCTTGTATCAGAGGCAGATTCGTCTGATTAATCAGACTATTGCAGTAATCTACTTTTTCCCTTAACTCATCTTGTAATTGGTATATCTCTTCTGAAAGGTGGATTTTTGCAGATGCTAGTGCTGCTGCCACACTAGAGGGCTCCAGTTGAGCGGAAAATGTCTGTGGACCACCGAAGATTTTACATGTTTCATATAATTTCTCATCGCCGAAGGCGACTACACTCCCGCTGGCGCCGAAAGTTTTACTGAGCGTACCTACCAGTACCATTTTTTCTGAAAGGTCACCCACCTGACTCATCACATAGCCAGCACCATGCTTACCTGCCCAACTCATACCATGTACATCGTCAATGTATAAATGCAGCTGGGGGTAAAGTTCCTGTAAATATTGTAGCTCCTGGATGGGAACAGTGTCACCATACATGGAATACACACCATCTGCAGCGTACCATACATTATTGAATTTTCCACGTGCTTTTTTTAGTATGTCTTCCAGCATATTCATATTATTATGCTTGATCAGCTGCACCGGAATACCTCTGGGTTTTAGCAACTGTGCAGCGTTTTGAACACTGGCATGTACTTGCTGGTCCAACACCAGAGTATCTTCATCTCTTACAATACTTGGTATTATTCCAATATGCGCTAGCGTACTGTTTTTCGTGATTACGATAGGCTTGCGGTAAATCTGTTTTAATGCTCCTTCCAGTTCTTTATAGATTACAAAAGACACATACGTTTTAGATAAAGGAAATTGCGTACCATAGCGCATAATTGCATCACAAGCAGCTTCCTTTAATCTCATGTCTTGCTCTAGCCCCAAATAACCTGTTGTACCAAAATGATATAATTGCTTGCCATTGATATGTATATGTCTTCCGTCAAAATATTCTCCTTCAGTATATAGATGTGCTAGACCTTCCTTTTTTGCATTAAGAATTAAATCACCAATTGTGTCAAGTATATTATTGTGTTTAGACTTTGCCATTCTTATCTGGTATTTTAGTGGGTTTATACTTAAATTACTCTTTCTTGTGATACAAAGAAATAATAACTAAATGGGTCTTTTTTGTGGATGATATCAGATATCACTGAGAGTGAGAAATTTCTTAAAATTGCATGTTGAGAGATATCTTTACGTAAGGTCTCAGCGTCTGATAGTTTGTTAAAATACAAGAAAGTGAGTAGTCCTTTTTCTTGGATAAAGAAATCTTCCCCTTCTCTTAAATTATACTTTTGGCACAAGATATTGATCATAGTTCTTGACACTTTTTGATTTGATTAAAAGTAGGGTCAATTCTAATAGCGTTCAATATCTTATAGTGTTTATGTAATATTTCTTACAGATTTATTGCTGTGCACGACTTATTTTAACATTTTTATTACTCCAACATAGATACAATGTGAAAAATATGAGTAACTCACATTTTGTGTGGATTCGCTAGTCTTGGCACTTTTCAAGCATTCTTATTCAACCCTTTTTTTCTTAGAAATAGTTCAAAATGTCCAGTTCACATATGATAAGTCAAAAATTTACTTGAGTGTTTTCGATAACGTTCACGCTAACTGTGGGAAATAATTGTATACTCAATAAAAGTATATAAGCTTTGTGATTATGCTTTTATTAAGTATTTTTATGTCTCTACTTTCAAGATGTTTGAAAATAATTATACTATGAATAGAAATGATAGTAATAATCATATGCTAACGCTGGAGCTATTTTCAGCTGATATTTCTGAAATACTTACACTACCATTTTTTGAATCTGATATTCCTGCAGGTCATCCTGCTCCTGCAGACAATCGTGTGGTGTTAAAGTTAGATCTTAATCAACATCTGATCAAACATCCGGCCGCTACCTTTTATGCCCGTGTGAGAGGAGAAAAAATGGAAGAACTTGATTTAGATGATGGTGATATTCTGGTTGTTGACCGTGCCCTGACACCTAGAGAAAATGATATAGTAGTCTGTAAGGTTGATGAGTATTTTACAGTAAAAAGAATTCATTTGTTAGAAAAGAGGGAAAACTTATGTGTTGAAGATGAAGCTTTGTACATGTTGTACACTATCGAAGATGAAACTTTGAATATCTGTGGCGTAGTGACCTACATTATACATAAACCTTAGATGTTTGCTCTTGTAGATTGTAACCATTTTTATGTTTCATGTGAACGTGTTTTCAAACCTCACCTTAATCACAAGGCAGTAGTTGTATTGTCCAACAATGATGGTTGCATTATCGCCATTTCTCCTGAAGCCAAAGCTTTAGGAATCAAAATGGGGGCTCCGGTATTTGAGGTAAAACACCTTCTAAACAAACATCGTGTCACCGTTTATTCCTCTAATTACCCTCTGTACGGAGACATGTCCAGAAGGGTGATGCAAACACTTCGTGAGATTGTGCCTGATATTGAAGTGTATTCAATTGATGAGGCTTTTTTACAGCTGAGTGGTAATAGCTTACAATATCGTAGTTGGGAGCAGTTGGGAAATTACCTCAGGAACACCGTTTACCAATGGACAGGCATACCTACTTGTGTAGGAATTGCACCTACCAAAACATTGGCGAAAATTGCGAACCGAATTGCAAAAAAAAGCGGCTTGCGAATTTGTATCCTTGAAAATGATGCACAACTTGAACAGGCATTGGCGTCGACATCCGTGGAAGATATTTGGGGCGTTGGTAGGCAATATGCAGCCTTTCTTTATCAATCCGGAATCAAGAATGCTCTTCAATTTAGTAGACTGGATGAAAGCTGGGTAAAAAAACATATGAGCGTAGTGGGACTTAGGCTACACCATGAACTCAGAGGAATCAGTTGTCTGTCTCTTGAAACAATTAGTGGCACTGAAAATAAGAAAATGATCGGTTCTTCTCGCTCTTTTGTCAAGCCGATTACTAAGTTATCGGACCTAAAGGAAGCTGTAGCGACCTATTGTAGCAGAGTAGGAGAGAAACTGAGAGTCCAGCATAGCTGTGCCAGTATGGTTACTGTATATATAAGAACAAATCGTTTTAACAGTAAAGCTGAACAATATGCAAATGCCTTAGCCCTGCATTTGCCTGTACCTACTGATAGTACTCCGGAACTCATTAGTTATGCTTTCAAAGCATTGGAAAAAATTTATCGCGATGGCTTGAATTATAAGAAGGCAGGGGTTTTAGTACAAGGACTTGTACCTTCTTACCGGTGTCAGCAACATTTATTTGATGAAGTAAATAGGACAAAACACCATAAAGCTATGTTGGTAATGGATAAAATTAACCGTAAGTACGGACGCTTTAAGTTACGTTCTGCTTCTATGGGATTTAAAAGTTGTGGTGAGACGAATCAGGGAAGACTTTCTAAAAAATACACCTCAAATTGGAGTGATATTTTGGAAGTATATGCTTAAAATTGAGCGAAAAAGGTGTGTTTTTTTGGATTAAAAGGTTGTTTTAAAATAAATTTACTGTAAGTTTAATGAATAATATATTACTTGAGTATACACTTGTTTGAGTGTATATTTTTAATGATTAATACTTACTTAATGAAAGAGTAATATTTCCTAAACTTTCTTAACAATTATTTAATGAGTTGGGCAGAAAAGATTAGTAAATTTATTTATTGCAAATTTTTACTGTACAAAGATGAGTGCAACAAAAACTTTTTCAGATCGTCAGCAGGTTTTTCAGCAACCCACAGCGTCAGCACAAGGGCATAGAAATCAAACAAAAGAAGAGTATGATTTACTTACCCTGGTCAATCAAAGCTATCAAGCTTTGGACATAGGTCAGTTGGGCAGCATTGATGATTTACGTCGTGCACTGGAAGATGTGGAATCTGTACGAAAATCATTTATGGAGAATAACTTTCCATCAGATACCGAAAGCCTGGGATTAGCTTCCGTCATTAATTCAAGTGAAGAATTAGAGACATTTGAGCGTATGGTGTCATTTTACGAGAAAAGAAAACCACCACAAGGAATTAGATGGGAATTGTTTACCATCAAGAATGGTAAGCTTTGTTTAAAAAGCAATCAGGAAAGAGAATATGCTTCATTAGAAAATAAAAGAAGAGAAGCGGTGGAGCAACTCATCAGAGCAATTCAACAAGTTGAAGCACTAGGTATTACGCCATTTAATAATTTTGATTCTCCAATAATTACTAAGCAAGGTGATACTTACATATTAAAAAGGTAAACTAAAACTACCTTGGTTCATAGCCACCGCCTCCCGGAGTTTCAATAGTAATCCGGTCACCAACAAAGATTTCTGTCTGATCAATACCCTTAAGTTGCTCAATTTTGCCGTCTGTACGAGTAACATATTGCTTGCCAATATATCCATTTTTACCTCCTCTGATACCATAAGGTGCCTGAATACGGTGTTGAGAGAGGATTGTCAAAGATACCGCTTCCAAAAAGGTCATCTGCCGGATAATTCCGTTCCCACCTTTCCACTTTCCGTTACCTCCTGAAAGTTTTCTGATACCAAATGTTTCTAACCTCACCGGGTAACGAAATTCAAATATTTCAGGATCAGTAATTCTGGTGTTGGTCATGTGCTGATGAACACCATCAGTACCATGAAAACCTTTACCAGCACCGGTACCCCCACCGATCGTCTCATAATAGCCGAACTGATCATTGCCAAACAAAAGGTTGTTCATAGTGCCCTGACTACATGCCACGATTCCCAATGCTTTTAGTAATGTATCAACCACACGCTGACTCGTCTCAGTATTGCCACCTACCACAGCCGGACATTGGAAAGGATCATCATTAAAGTTGGGGTTCAGAAATGAGTTTGGTGGTATTTGTAAATTTACAGATTGCATCAGACCTTCATTCAGGGGGATGGATTGCCTGATAAGTAAACGAAGTACATAGATAACAGCACTGGTAATAATCGCTGAAGTAGCATTTAGGTTAGCAGGATGGACTGGGCCACTTCCGGCAAAGTCAATATTTACCTTGCTGTCTTTGATATGAAGGCTCACCTGAATAGGAGTGCCATCATCCAGAAATTCTATGGCATCAAAAAAACCTGCTTCAATATTTTTAAGACTACTTAGTAAACAAGAATGCGCGTATTCTTTAATTGCATTCATAAAATATTGAATCTTTTCTAAACCATATTCATGACAGAGTTTTGAAAGTCCCTCAACCCCAAATTTAACAGATGCCAAGGCACCATTGAGGTCTGCAATATTTTCTTCTAACGCTCTGCTAGGGTAGCGTGCAAAAGATAATATTTTTCGTATTTCCTCCCATTTTACTTCACCTTTTCGGACAAGATAGGTAGGAGAAATTACAACACCTTCTTCAGCCAGAGATTTGGCATCGGGAGGCATAGAGCCGGGTCTTTTACCTCCTAATTCTGCATGATGTGCCCGGTTGGCCACATAGCCTACCAGTTTATGATCATAAAAGACAGGACTGATCAAGGTGATGTCTGGAAGATGAGAGCCTCCATAGCGTGGGTGATTCGTAATGGCAACATCGCCTTCTTCAAGTTTCAAAGTATCCCTTACACTGCGAACGCAGATTCCCATACTTCCCAGGTGCACAGGAATATGTGGGGCATTGACGATCAATTCACCATCCGAATCTAAAAGAGCGCATGAAAAATCTAGCCTTTCCTTTACGTTTACAGAAAATGAAGTTCTTTCCAGCAAGGCACCCATCTCTTCAGCGATAGCTCCAAAGCGATTGGTAAAAAGTTCTAGCTGAACTTCCTCCGGCTGATCGGATGTATGGTTTTTTTCAGAAGGCTGATGGTTCAGAATGG
Source organism: Catalinimonas alkaloidigena (assembly GCF_029504655.1). Taxonomy (NCBI): domain Bacteria; kingdom Pseudomonadati; phylum Bacteroidota; class Cytophagia; order Cytophagales; family Catalimonadaceae; genus Catalinimonas; species Catalinimonas alkaloidigena. Next base: position 3,133,637 of record NZ_JAQFIL010000001.1, on the reverse strand, counting down.
CAGTATTTTCCTGATCAATAAATAATGACCAACCCTGATCAACGCTCAGGGTGCAATTATCACTGACCAGTAGAGCAGGGCCATTTATTGTTGCCCCCTCATGTAGAGACTCCCAATAATAAACAGGAATTTCTTTCCATTGATCAACCACCCAACTTTGCTGAAAAGTATTAGTATCAGGTGTATATTTATCTATGAACTCAGCAGTTGACTCTTCTTTCAAAGATGTAGTAGAAGCTACCACTTTGATGGATTCAAGTTCAATAATCTGATCATTCAGCCAATGCCCAAATAACTTGGTATATTTTTCCCGAAAAGCCTCAGATACATTTATGTTATCCTTATAATCTATTTCCAGCTTGCTTTCCTGGCCTTCAAAGCGTAAATATAATTTGACGAAACGTATTTCTGTCTCATGGAAATTATAGCCTTCGGATTGTAGTAAATCAAGTGCTTCACGTTTCTGCGTAGTACAAATGTTGTTTAGATCAGATATCGCATCAAGAGGAAGAAGAATTTGTTTACTGACAAAACGTTCTATCGCTGCCTGTCCCATACCGTAAGCACTTAATAACCCCGCTTCGTAAGGAACTATTACTTTTTTTATGCCTAATATTTGTGAGATGTTACAAGCATGTTGACCACCTGCTCCACCACAAGCCAGTAAGGCATGATCCTGTGGATTATATCCTTTGCGAACGGAAACCTTGCGAATAGCATCAGTCATTTTTTCATTTGCGATAGTCAGTAAACCGAGAAGTATATCCTCATCACTGTAGGTATCACTTCTATGATTTACCATTTGCTGCTTCAAAGCATGTAAGGCTTCTTTCGCTTTATCTTTGCTGATAGGAATTCCAAAGCGGTCTTCGTTTATTCTTCCCAATAATAAATTAACATCGGTAATCGTCAGGGGACCTCCAAAACCGTAACAGGCAGGTCCGGGACGAGCGCCTGCACTTTCAGGTCCTACACTTAACTTGTGACCATCAAATGTGCAACATGAGCCACCTCCGGCCGCAACGGTTTCAATGGCAAGGGCTGGGCTATATAGATTGATATCTCCTACTGAAGTTTCGTAGCGATAATCAAATTCTCCATCATAACGGGATACATCGGTGCTGGTCCCCCCCATGTCAAATGCAAGTATTCTTTGTATATCAGGCTCTGTCTTTCCCGCCTGCTTGCAGAAATGAGATGCACCCACTACACCACCTGCTGGCCCACTTAACAAACTATCTTTAGGATGATAAAGCTCCGAACTCACCAAGCCCCCGGCACTGGTCATCACTTTCAGTGAACTACTGTCCAGCTTACTTTTCACAGACTTCAGGTAGTCACCGACCAGTGGAGATAGGTATGCATTTATTAAAGCGGTCTTGGCCCGGGGGAGAATTTTGATGGATGGCGCTAAGTCAGAAGAAAGAGAAACATAGTTAAAGCCAGCTTCATTCAGAGCTTTCGCCAGCATAGTTTCATGAGTATTATTGAGATAACTGTGCATAAATGCAACGGCAACAGTTTCAGATTTACCTTTTTTCAGTTTTAGAATAACGTCATCAATATCAGTCTGTGAAAGTGTTGTCAGTACATTTCCTTTAGCATCAATCCTTTCTTTAACTTCAATTACCTCATGGTAGTAAGGCTTGGGTTTAATTACATTAAGCATAAAAATATCAGGGCGTTGTTGAGTATCAATGGCAAGAAGGTCAGCAAAACCCTGGGTGATGAGTAGTGCTGTTTTAGCTCCTTTATGTTCTAACAAAGCATTGGTACCCCTGGTAGACCCGAGTCGCATTTCCATGGGTGGAAGTGTCTGTGTCAGGGGTGTTTCAGTAGCTAGCCTTGCAGCAAGTATTGGCGCTTCATCCTGAGAAAAGATCTCAAAATCTCTACCTTCAAGCTGCTCAAGTTCTAATGTATTACTTAGCTTTAAGTGTTGGTTTTTAAAATCAAAAGAATCTATAAACAGGGTGGGATGATCTTCTCCAAGTACACGAAATTGATATCTATGAAAGATATCTTTGGATACTGGCCAGTGTACAGTCACTCTGATAGTATTTGCTTCAGTTTTCTCTGAGATTCTTCCTCTTAAAGCACTGGTGCTGAGAACTTTAATTCTTTTTACATGATCTTCAGGATCAGTAGCGATACAATCGGTGAAGGTGCCTCCTGTATCAACCCAGATTTTCCATTTTTTTTCTTTGCCATTCATGTGTAAAAGTTTAGTAAAAGCACAATTAAATCAAAATGAATTAACAAGAAGAAGGGCAAAAAGGAGAGGGAGTAAAATAACAGCGCCAACAGGTTTTTCACCTGTTAGCGCTTGTAAATGAGTGGCTTGCTTAAAATCAAATATTTTCTTTGATCTGAGCAGAGAGAAAAGCGACCAGATTTCTGATTTCTTTTTTTGTTAAAAAATTCTTCATATCAGGCATACTGGAAGGAGCAAAATTACGGTTGATCACTTGTTCTTTTACTATTACCGTATCAGGTCTGTTACCGATTTTGAGTGTTATGCTTTCATCAGTTTCTCCCTGATATATACCGCTCAACGTATTGCCGTTTTGCATTTCTAAGGTGATTGAACCATAACCAGGAGAGATTCGCGCACTAGGATTTATAATTGCTTCCAATATCTGCTCCCTGCTTAATTTACTTCCAATCCCGTCTAATTTAGGGGCAACGTTGCTCCCATAATCTTCAATCGCATGGCATTTCATGCATTGGGCTGTAGGATGTCTGTATAGCAACTTCTGTCCCTGCTCGGGATCACCACCGTATAGGGCACCCTGATAGGAAGCCAAAAGCTCGTCAGGAGACATTGATGCCTGTATGTCATTTAAGCGGGTTTGTAAGCCCGCTGAATGAGTACTGTCTATGGCTTCCGCCAATTCTAATTGTACTCCCGGGTGTAAGTTTCCATTTTCTAATTGTTTAAGTAATTGCTCAAAAGTAGCCTGGGTTTCACTTACAGGTAAGCTTCCTAAAGTTAAAAGCGCGGCCTGTTTTTCTTCCACTGTCCTTTTATCAATGACTTCGGAAAGCAATACTACTTTTAAATTATTCGAAATGTCCATCTGCTTCATCAGGTCCAGGCCTGCAATTCTGACCATTTTTTCATTGTCGGTAAGGGCCTCTTCTATGGCCTGATCCATCTGCTCAGTGTTCATGTTGGCCAGCGCCCTGAGGGCTGCTACTCTGACCTCAGGGTCAGCATCATTTTGCAGGACTGCCATCAGGCGGGTAGTCCCTGTTTCAACCTTGAGCTTACCTATGGCCTGGGTAGCACTTAATCGGATAGAGTTTTTCTGATTTGCTGTCAGACTGATCAGGGCATCCCCGGCTTTCATTTTTAGCTCAGAAGCATCTCTTTGCATCTCTCCTCTGTATCGGCCAGTCACCCTGTCCAGCACCGAGGGCCTGGCCCAGGTACTCAGGGTGGCTATGGCTTCTGCCCTCATCTCAGCAGGGGCAGAGGCGCTCAAAGCATAGTCAATCAGGTTCTGCATGGCCTCATCAGTACCTACCCTGAGGTTGGCGTTGATGGCTCTTCTGATCAGCGCCTCATGGGTAAACCTATCTTTTTGCAGCACATCGCCCAATGCGGGCAGGGCTGCTTCAATAGAAAAGTCATCATTGATAGCGCGGGCCGCTTCGGTGACGATGAGTTCATCTTCATCCTCTAAGAAGTTGGTGATCCCCGCATCACCCATTCTTCTGAGTGCCAGCACAGCGCCCATTCTGACAGCACGGGAAGGGTAATCATGTAGCTCAACGATTGCTTCTACATTATTGATTCTGGCGAGTGCTAAACTGGCGGCATGGCGGATGTAGGCATCTTCATCGGCATTGGCTTCCAGCAAGCTGATCAGCGGCTGTACCGCCTCAGTGTAGGCGATTCTTCCCAGGGCTTCGGCAGCGAAGAAACGGGCACGGGCAAAATCATCATCCAGCAGAGCGATAAGCTCATCCCCGGCTTCCTGGTAACGGATATCCCCCAGCCAGCGGGCGGCCTGAGCTCTGATCTCGGGGTCCTTGTCCTGCAGCAGCGGAACAAGGGGTTGCGCAAAGCTGAGGTCCTGCATGCGCGCGATTTGTGCCAGCCCCCAGATGGCATGCACGCGGGCGAGTTGGTTATCGGTTTGAGCGATGTTTTCCTCAAAGGTGGCAGCGCCCTGCTCACCCCGCCTGGCCAGCTCAAACTGGGCTTTCTGGCGAACACGCTGGTCAGGGTTTTTCAGGAGCTGGCTGAGTTGACCCAGAGGAAACTGGGAAAAGTCCTGAGGGAGGATCTCAGCGGTTTGTTTACGCTCCTCCCAGTTGTCACCCCCGGGAGCATCCAGCTTCCAGACTCTGCCATAGTCTTTGGTATTCCAGCCGTCAATCCAGTCGGCCACATACATGCTGCCATCAGGACCGAAGTCCAGCCCGGTAGCCAGCACATTGCCCAGAATCTTTTCAGTATTGCCTAACTTAAATGTGGCTCCTTCGGCTTGCAATTTGAAAGCATGAATGCCCGATCTAGTAGGAGTGCCGGCAAATTCTGCTACAAAAAAAGTGTTTTTCCATTTGGAGCTTAATGCTGTACCAGGATTGTATAGCATGCCGGTAGGGCCGTTGACATAGTTTTGAATACAAGGGGTGATGTAGGCTGCCTGACCTTCAAAACGAGGTTTATATAATTCCTCATCCATCCAGACTTTGTATTCATTATTATCCGGATCACGATATTTACCAAACTGCCAGTTAATGCGCCATCCGGTATCTGAACCGTTCACAATGTAAACCAGTCTTTCGCTTTCACCCGGATGGTCACCATCATTATCTACACTAATAAGATTACCATATTCATCAAATACAAATTCATGGGTATTGCGCAAGCCCATGGCAAAGACTTCAAAGTCAGAGCCATCAGGATTGGCTCTCACAATCACGCCCCGGTTAGGATACTTCCATTCTTTGCCGTCAGGACCCACTCCATTAAATCCGATATCACCGATACCCCAGTAAATCCTTCCATCAGGGCCCATTTCCAGGCCGGAAAGATTATGGCCACCAAATCCTATATGTACCCCAAATCCCTGCGCAATAGAAGTTTTTTCATCGGCAACACCATCTCCATCACTATCTTTAATTTTCCACATATCAGGAGCAACCCCAACATAAAGGTCATCGTTATGGGTCAATACCGCTCCGGCTATGTCTGTGAGTTCATCTCTAAATCCTTCCACCACTAATTGTGAAAGGTCTGCCACGCCATCTCCATTGACATCCTCAAGACGATATATCTGCTCACTTTCTACTGTCATGTCCCGCCAGTCATTTAAACCATCGCCGTTCAGATCATCAAGCCATTCATGTTGGTCGCTATTTTCAGCTGAAAGCGTATTGCGCAAAAATTCTCTTCGGTCTTCAACCGATTGCATTTTAATTGAAGCTGTCTCCCAGCTAGGGTGGGCCCGAATATCCAGCTCTGTACTTTTGCGACGGGTGGTTCTTGTATAGTATAGATGCCCCTGATCATTGATATCAATCGCTATGGGATCGGCAACGAGTGAGTCAACACCCCAAATGTTTAAAGTAATACCTTCAGCAAGCTCAGGATTAACGCTGGCCTCAATATCTTTTGACATCTGGGCGGTTTTTTCGGGTGCCAGCGCTTTGATCCTTCTGTCTACAGTTGCCTCCTGACATTTGGTTAGAAGCAGGCATACCAGAAACAGACTGCTGAGCTTAATATGAATAAGAATTTTCATGCTTTACTTACTTACTTGATTCAAAGAATTAGCGTTTAATTTATAACACATTTTGCAAAACTTATAGCAATTAAGATTTTCAATTGCTCATTCTTAACTACAACGGGTTTTTTTGAGTTTTTATTCCTCGTTTTACAATTGCTGAGCCTGACTGGATATAGAGCTTCGCAATAAATTAAAAATCAAGCCTGTACAGGAGTTGCTTTATTCGGCATAAGTTTGAGCTTGATAACCACCAAAGACCTCATGACTATAAGGATTAGAAATGGAATTAAAGAGTCGTGCAAATCCTGAGGTAACCATGCCCAGAAAAACAGCAAAAAGCTGGTAAGCAAGGCAGTCAGTATGAAATAGAATTTTAATAGTTTAGGAGGCTTCCGGATCAAAACTAAAAACGCGGCAATCACATGGGTAGGCCATCCCCATAGCATGTTCCAGTTATGAGTTGCTGCCGTGTGGTTGGTAAAGAACCAAAGGAAAACAAGCAATAAACCATATAAGCCTAAAAACGCAAAAAAAAGAAAATCAAAGGCCAACAGTTGATATTTTTGTTTCCAGAGCTCAAAAGCTGAAGCTATTGCAAGAAGTACCAGTAATGTCCAGAACACAAAGCTGGGGGTAAAGGTAGTAGAGATTTGATCTGATTGGGGGGCACCCTGATAAAGCGTTTTTGTTTGATTTACCAACGGACTTATGCTGCCGTCAGCCTGAGCAAGCGTAGCGCCTTCAAAGGCAAGATACAGAAATTCAGGCTGGTACATATACTCAAAAGGAGTGGCAAGGCGATCTATGTTAGCCCCCAGGCCTAAATCTATCCCCAGATCACCCCAAGCGAACTGGTCTTTGTCTTCAATGTAGCGATCAATCAGACCTCTAATCGTATAGTCCAGAGTATCTGCATATCCATAGTCAAATCGCAAAGAATCTCCCAAAATTTCTATAAATACATCGCGGGGACGTGTAGCACAATTGTCAAAGAAGTAATCGTAATAATATTCCCGGTTTTCAGGAAGACTATTTAATTGTAGAAATTTGAAGACAGCATTTTTTTGATCGTGAGTCAGGTCAAGAATTTGTTCTTCAACCGTTCGGTCAAAGTACATATATTGATAAAGGAAACGATCAAATTCAGCAGTGCCAAGTTTGTAAAGCAGATATCCTTTGGCAAAATTTAGGTAGAAGTTGGGTTGGTCAAAATCAAAAACGCCATAATTATATGCCATATCAAAACCGGAAACCGGATCATTGACCCTAATGGCGGAATGTCCAAAAGCTTCAAAGAGAGCAGAGCCGGGAGCGCAGGTGATCAGACTGATTTCTGCTTGAGGGGATAAGGTAGGTTGTACAATCGCTTGACCATTTGTAGGTATTGTGAATAAGAGAGAAATTATAAAAAAAAGACCTCTGAATCTTATTGCCATATGTATACTCGGAGTTTATTTACTTGCTGCAATTTATAACTTAATCCAGAGGAGAAGTAGTATGCTTGTACATAAAAAAAGCCTTTACTTGGAAAAATAGCAAAGGCTAGAACATGATTTTATCTTTAGTTCAATCCTGAAAGTCCCGCTTCAGCCACAGTATGATCATTCTCAACTGTACTTCCCGAAACGCCGATGCCACCTATAATCTCACCCTGAGCATTTTTTATAGGTAATCCGCCAGGAAAAGTAATCAGGCCTCCATTGGAGTGTTCAATATTGTAAAGCGCACCCCCTGGTTGAGATAATCCTCCTATATCTCCGGTAGGCATGTCAAAGAAACGGGCAGTTTTCGCTTTTTTTATGGCAATGTCAACGGATCCCAGCCATGCACCGTCCATACGCGCAAAGGCTACCAGGTTAGCTCCCCCGTCCACTATCGCAATGTTCATCTTTAGATTCATATCTTCAGATTTCTTTTTTGCAGCAGCTACGAGTGCTTGTGCTTGTTCTAGTGAAATGTTCATAAAATCAAATAATTATAAAGTGAAAAAATACGTGATAAATCTTTGTTGTTGACTGCATTGAAAAATACAAGTAAAAATATTTGAATATTTACAGCCTGCTTATTAGTCATCAAATTATGAACTTCTTTTCCAAGATCAATGGGAAGTAGTGAAGTTTGTTTCAGAAAAAATGCTTAAGCTTAGTAGGTTAATTAATACAACTGTCCTTTTTTTTAGGTATGAAAGTTACAAATCCCCTCATGTACTTGAATTTACACTCTTTTGGTCTGCTATTCTTATGGATCATTTTTTTATACGGTTGCTCTGCTTCGCTTCAAAACAATGAGGTAGTAAATGCACCGGCCGACAGTTCAGAAGTAGTTAAAATTGATGGTTATAAGGGCATATGGTTTACACTAAATCAGTTTTATGAGTACGGCGACAAATATTCAGGAGGCTTAGGAACCTACACAGCCAAGCATGTTCCGCTTTCTATCTATGCTCCTGAAGTCAATAAGACATTCTTTGTGTATGGCGGAACTACTGGAGAAAAAGATCGCTACCTTCTTTGTATGATTGGTAGTTATGATCATGAGAATAACACAGTTTCCAGGCCTGCTGTAGTGCACGATAAAGAGGGGGTTGATGATCCCCATGATAACTCCAGCCTTTCCATTGATGAAGAAGGTTATCTATGGGTATTCGTAAGTGGTAGGGGGACCAGTCGTCCGGGTTTTAAGTATAGAAGTGCATCTCCTTATAGTATTGAGAGCTTTGAACAGGTTTCAGAGGAAGAGATGACTTATCCCCAGCCCTGGTATGTAGCCGGTAAAGGATTTTTACACCTATTCACCAAATATAGTGGTGTAAGAGAACTGTACTACGAAAGTAGTCCTGATGGTATCAAATGGACAGGAGATCGTAAGCTATCCGGCATCAAAGAAGGAGAGGATGAAAAAGGAGGACACTACCAGATGAGCAATAGGCTGGGAGATAAAATAGTTACCTTTTTTAACTGGCATCCCAATGGAAATGTAGACCGGCGAACCAATCTGTACTATTTACAAACCACAGATTTAGGCGAAACCTGGACTGATATTGAAGGCAATATGATGCAACTTCCATTAACGCAACTGAATAATGCGGCACGAGTTAGAGATTATTACAGCCAGGAAAAAAATGTGTATCTGAAAGATGTAAATTTTGATACGGATGGCAATCCCATTGGCCTCTATATCACCAGTGGTGGACATGAACCCGGACCTTCCAACGATCCTCGTGAATGGCACGTGATCCGATGGAATGGCAGTGCGTGGGAAGATCATGTGGTGGGCACTTCTGATCATAACTATGATATGGGAAGTCTTTTCATTGATAAGGGTGAATGGATCGTCGTTGCTCCTACAGAAAATAGTCCGCAACCCTATGGTGGGGGTGGAGAAGTAGTAATCTGGAAAAGTAATGATGAAGGGAACAGCTGGAATAAGGTCAAGCAGGTGACCCGGTTAAGTGAGCGGAATCATAATTATGTGCGTAGGGTTGTTAATGGAAAAGATCCATTTCTCTATTTCTGGGCAGATGGAAATCCGGATAGCTTGAGTATATCAAGAATGTATTATGGCGACAGTCAGGGCAACTACTGGCGGCTACCTTATGAAATGAAAAACGGAGAAGAGCCAGCTGACAAAATGAATTGATTAGAAAACATAAGCTTAAGCTGTAATTCAAAAATCTTGAATTTTGTGTTTTGTAAATTTTTTTTTCTTTCAACCATCGTCTTCAATACTAAAGTTTAACAAGCATGGACTTACAAAAATATCTGCATCGTATTAAATATGACGGAGCTTTAGACGCTACGCTTGCTACGCTCAGTAAGCTGCACAGGGCGCATGTTTCTCACATACCTTTTGAAAATCTGGATATACACTACAAGCAGTGGATTTCACTGGATCATGATAAGTTTTATGCTAAAATCGTGGATCGTAAACGTGGTGGATTCTGCTATGAATTAAACGGTCTGTTTTACGAAGTCTTACAAACATTAGGCTTTGAGACTTACTTTATCGCTTGTAGCGTTTACATTCAGCCGTTGCAGAATTTTGGGCCATACTTTGCTCATGTGGCGCTTGTTGTAGAATATAAGCATGAGCAATGGTTGGTAGATGTGGGCTTTGGAAGCAGCTTTCCTGAGCCGCTAAAGTTAGAATTTGAGAAGCCCCAAAAGCTGGATGGGGTTATTTACTGCATGCAAAGGATCAATGATACGGAAATTTCACTTAATCGCTCTTTTGACGATGGTGAGACATTTACTCCCATGTATAAATTTACCATGAAGCCTAGAAAACTTTCAGATTTTCAGGAAATGTGCACATTTCATCAGACATCAGAACAATCTCCTTTGTATCAGAAGAAACTATGTTCCATCGCCAAGTCAAACGGAAGAATAACTCTTACACCCAATCACTTGATCATTACCGAAGATAATAAGCGAACTGAAATAGAGGTGAAAGATGAACAGGATTTTCAACAGAAACTTGAAGCGTATTTTGGTTTTCAGATGATAGCACAAAATCAAAGCTGAGTGATGGAAGCACAGTTTTTTAACATATCCTTATGAGAATATAAAAATCATTCGCTTAATCCCGAGATAGGTGTTATTGCTACTTTCCTGAATTCTACTTCCGCGCCTTCTGCCTGTAATGCGATTTGTCCTGAACTGGCAGTACAGTCGTAGCCATGATTGACCAGCTCACCATTGAGCCAGACTTTCACCTCATCGTTGAAACACTCAATCCGCATGCTATTCCAATTTCCCAGTGGCTTTTCGGTTCCATCAGTTAGGTTCAATATTCTTCTGCCTTTTCCTTCGGTAATGCCCCAGTCTTTCTTTGGTCCTCTACGTTTCACCATGTCAGGGACTTTGATGTCTTCTACGATGCACCAGAAATCACCAGCGTTTTCGTGCATCATCTGTACTTCAATGGATTTGGGAAACATTTCGTACAAAGCTCTTGGCGTAGAAGCGTGAACCAATACCCCACAATTACCCGGCTCGTCTGCAAAACGGTATTCTACCTCCAGCCTGTAATCCTTATGTTCTTCATCTGTAATCAGGTGTCCAGCAGGAGTACCTAAGCTGACAAGCATACCATTCCTTACAATAAATGGGTTTATGGCATCAGGGTTTTTATCCATTTCAGGAACATCTACATGCCATCCATCTAAATTTTCACCGTTAAAAAGACTTTTGGTCTGTGCCTGTGAGGTTTCAAATGCAATGAGAATGAAGCAAATTAATAGGAAAGGGCCTTTTTTCATGGAGTAAATTTAGCTTGTTGTTGGTAAAGTATTTCAAATTATGACCTGAATATAAGCGCTGTTTACCGCCCATACAATCTGTGATCAATAAGAAAAGGTGTAGCATCTAAAATTTTAACTTCTCTCATACTGTTGTGCAGGGGATTGATCAACACATTATTTTCCTGAGGTACTATCGCTGACGGTACTCTTAGCATCAATGATTCCTGACTTTCCAACCACTGATCTCCAATTGCCGCACACTCATTTTCAGGGGCATATGCTCGCCAATGTGAATTTAGATCTTGCGTATTAACAGTTTTGATAGCATGTTCAGGAGCTTCCAGTGTAACCATGATCAGGTCTTTGAGCGGTAAAGGGTTGTTAACTCTATACTCAAGTACTGCCAGCGACCTATGCTCCGCTGTATAGAGTAATGGTCTGCCGACCGAGTTCCACCTTCCACCAAACAAAGCCGCACCTTTTCCATCCAATTGCCGCGCATAGGCCTGTCGCACAAGTCTAAACACCAGCATCAGGAATAGACACCATAAGTTGCCCTGCCGAGTATAGTGTTTACCCATTGTATTCCCACCGGAGTATCTAAAAGGTGGATAGGAATTTCATCATTCAAAGCACGAATGGGAGTGCGAAGCCATTGTCTTACCAAGGAAGTATCTCCCAGGGCCTCAACTGCACTGCTGTATACTCTTGCCAGCTCTAAAAGCTGCCCGGAAGCTGACGGAGGAAGTTTATCTTCATCTTTCATTCTCTGAAGGGTACGAGGGGTGAGGTGCAACAGCTTAGCCATTTCCTTTTGTGAAAGCTCCATAAGTCTTTGCACTTGCAGCATAGCGGTTTTGGACACGCCTTCTCTTGCCAGATGAATCAGGTCCAGCGGTTCGTGATATTCTTCTCCTAGTATTTGGGCTACTTGCATAGGTCATTAAATTTGTCGCTTTAATATACGTAAATTTTCGCTTTATGTTATTTACAAAATCTTAAATAATAAAATAATATACTGGTGCTAAGCCATTCACAGGTTAAACTTTTTCAAATCAGCAGTAAAAAATTATCTTAGTTGTTAGCCTACTGATTTACCAGACAATCACCATGATCAAAACTATCACAACAACCTTTTTACTGGCAATAGTTTGCCTTAGCTGTAGTAAGCAATCCTCAAATTCCAGGGAAAACCAAACAATGATTCAGCAGCTTGGTGAGCTTAGGATTGAGCAAAATGAAGCATCAATTTCCGTATTTCCTAAGAAGGGTTCAGAACCTATTTTAGTACAGAACGCTAAAGAAGATTTTCGCCCCTACCTGCATCCCATCAAATCTCCTGATGGAAAAAGTATTTTGACTGAATACAGCCCGGGCCATCATAAACACCAAACAGGCTTATATTGGGGATTTACCAGGGTAAATGGTAGAGATTATTTTCATCATCCTGAAAGTGAATACTGGCAGAGAGTGTCTGCTGAAGTTATGACATCTGAAGGAGAAGAAGTGGAGTGGCAAACGATATATCATCTGTTGGATGAAAAAGGGGAGGCTGTTATGGAAGAGACGCAAAACTGGAGCATGCGAGCAAAAGATGATAAGTATCTGCTGGAGCTGGAATGGAAAGGAAAAGCTCTCAAGGCTATTACAATTGGTGAATATGATTATGGCGGGTTATTTCTTCGCATGCCCTGGGAAGAAGGTATGCCGGCTGAGGTAATAAACGCCGCACGTCAGCGGGATGAAAAAGCAGAAGGGCAAAGGGCCATGTGGCTGGATGTAGGAATGCAGGTAGAAGGGCGTGAAGATTTTGCCCACATTGCCATTTTTGATCATCCTGAGAATGAAGGTTTTCCCCAGACCTGGCGGGTAGACGGACAATTTGGCGTGGGGCCAGCACGTGCTCGTATGGGAGATTGGACCATTGAGGAAGGTGAAACCGAAGTGATTCATCACCAAATAGTGGTCTACACTGGTGATCTCAATGATGTGGAACTTACCAATCTGTGGGAAGAATACCAGGGCGGGCAATCCATGTATTCAACAGCTTCGCTTTGGAAAATTGCTCAGAAGGAGGGAAGAGAAGCTAAATTTCTCACACCGGATGAGGCAGTCAAGAGCATGACAGTACAAGATGGTTTTAAGGCCAATGTATGGGCTTCTGAGCCTATGATGTCGCAACCGATGGCTTTCTGCTGGGATGACAAAGGGAGGCTCTGGGTTGCTGAAAACCTGGATTATGAATCCAGGGGAAGCGGATTCTCCAATTCCGGTGACAGCCGTATTCTGATTCTGGAAGATACCGATCAGGATGGTAAGGCAGATACACGCAAAGTATTTCTGGAGGGAATTGCTTTCCCCGCTGCGCTGGCAGTTGGTTTTGACGGTCTTTTTCTTGGAGCACCACCCAATTTACTCTTCGTGCCCGATCGGGATGGTGACGACAAAGCTGATATGGAGGACATAGAAGTGCGTCTTACCGGCTGGGGAATCCGCGACCGGCATGAAACCTTAAACAGTCTGCACTGGGGACCGGATGGCTGGCTGTATGGTTTACAGGGCTTTGCTACACCTTCCAAAGTCAGAAAGCCTGTAGGAAAAGGGAAATTATATAAACACAATGACCCCTTCCCTGAGGATTTGCTGGAAGGAATAGGAACTGATATCAACGGAGGCGTTTGGAGATACCATCCTACCAAAGATCGCTTTGAAGTAGTGGCGCATGGGTTCAGCAATCCCTGGGGCATAGACTATGATGCTAAAGGACAATTATTCATCAGTGCTTGTGTGATTCCGCATATGTGGCATGTTATTCCGGGAGGGATTTATCATCGTCAGGGAGGACAACATTTTAATCCCTTCGTTTATAATGACATCAAGACAATTGCCGATCATCGTCACCGCTCAGCCCATGGCGGGGCTAGAATATATCAGTCAGATGCTTTTCCGGATGAACACCAGGGCAGAATTTTTATGGCTAATATTCATGAGCATGCTGTTCTTTCAGATGTGCTGGAGCGTAAAGGTTCAGGCTTCACTGCTCATCATGGAGATGATTTTCTGATGGCTAATAATGCGCAGTGGGTGGGTTTCAGCATGGAAGTAGGACCCGAAGGCGCATTATACGTGCTAGACTGGCACGATGCGGATATTTGCGGACAGGAGGTGCTCAATAGTAAGACAGGTAGGATTTTTAAGATTTCTCCTGAAAACTCACAGGCAGAACAATGGAAGGGAAGATATGATGATTTAACAAAAATGACGGATGCTGAATTAGTCAAGCTTCAGACCAGCAAAAGCAATTGGCATGCGAGAAGAGCAAGGGTAATTTTACAAAACAGAGCTAGTAAAGATGCGCTGGATGAACAAACCCATGGACAACTTCGCCAGCTTTTTCTACAAAACGCAAACCCTGACCATCGCCTCCGGAGCATGTGGGGATTGCATGTCACAGGAGGATTTACCGGTGAACAACTCATTGAAGCATTGAATGATAATGACGAATATATACGGGGCTGGGCTATACAACTGCTTTGTGAAGATAAATCTCCTTCTTTAAAAGCTTTAGATAAGTTTAAACAAATGGCGATTAAGGATCCATCTCCTGTGGTAAGGCTTTATCTGGCCTCAGCACTGCAAAGAATAAAATTTGAAGGGCGATGGGAAATTGCTGAAGCATTGACACTACATGCAGAGGATGCCGAAGACCATAATTTACCCAAAATGATCTGGTATGGTATTGAGCCACTGGTTGAACTAAATCCTGAACTTGCACTGGATATGGCCAGTAAAAGTAATATTCCAATGCTGTCACAATTTATAGCCCGAAGAGCAGTAGATGCCGATGTCATTGAGCCGCTTATCGTGAAAATTGGTGAGGCTCCGGAATCAAGGCTTGATTTACTGGCAGGGATGCGTGATGGATTGGAAGGAAGAGTAGACTTGTCAGCCCCCGTGAACTGGAAGTCGGTCTACGCTGAACTGCAAGCATCTCCTAAACAGGAGGTAAAGCAATTGGCTTTGGAAATTGCCCAGCAGTTTGGAGATACTGAAGCTGCTCAACAATATCTGGCCACCCTAAAAAACAGTAATGCCCCGATTGAGCAAAAGCGAAGTGCACTAAACAATCTCGCCCGTCAGCAAAGGGAAGAATTAATCATTGAACTACCCTCACTACTGAATGATGAAAACCTTAGAGCAGATGCGATCCGGGCTATAGCTGAGTATGACCATGTACCTTTGGGAAAATTACTGCTAAAGCAGTATGATGATTATAGCAAAGTGCAACAGTTAGAAGTTGTGCAGGCATTAGCATCTCGCCCCGCATACGGATGGATGTTGACTCAGGCCATAAAAGAAAATAATATTCCAAAGTCAGATATACCTGCTTATGTCGTCCGGCAACTACGCCGGGTGGTAGGGAGCGGATTTGTAGAAGTTTGGGGGCCTATTGATGCGTTAAATGCTAATCTGAGTGAATCATATGATAAGTATCAGGCTCTACTTTCTAATCAAGCATTGACCAATGCCAATCTGGCAAATGGGAGAGTATTATTTCAGCGTACTTGCGCTCCTTGCCACAAAATGTACGATGAGGGTGGTAACTTAGGTCCGGACATTACGGGTTCAAATCGGACTAACCTTGATTACCTACTCAGCAATGTTTTGAATCCCAGCGGGGAAATTCAGGATGATTACAAAATGGTAGTGGTGACCACCCGCGATGGGAGAACGTACACCGGAAATATAGCTGCTGAAAATGAGCGACAGCTTACACTAAGGGTAGTAGGACAGGAGGCAGTTCAAATCAATAAGTCAGAAATTCAGTCCAGAGAAACTACTCCAAATTCTATGATGCCATCTGGTCTGTTTGAGACCTTAACCGATAAGGAGGTAATAGATCTGATAGCCTATTTACAAAGCAGTGAACAGGTGAATATACCATAGTTATCCTTACAAATACCTTGATACTGTGATGTAATAAAGAATAATTTTCAGTAAACTGCTTATTCTAAAAGTGAACCAATAATAAAACTAAACACAACAACATGAGAACTAAATTGCTAGGGGTATTTGTACTCAGTATGATCTTGGCGATGGTACCTGCCAAGGAACCGAAGATGAAAAAAATATTTAACGGGAAAAATCTCAAAGGCTGGGTAATTCCTGAAAATAACATTTGGTGGAGCGCAGTTGATGGTATACTTACTGCTAAAAGTGGCCCGGACAAGAAAGGATCAATTCTATGGACCAAGAAGGAATATGGAGACTTTATCGTTCAGGCCGATTTTAAAATGGGTGAAGGTACAGTAGATTCGGGAATTTTTATCCGCTCAGAAGATCAGCAAATCCAAATAGGGGAATCGGGCTCATTAAAAAGAGATATGACTGCTTCTCCATATATACCCGGAAAAGGCTACCCTGTGGAAGCTGAAGGTGTGAAAAGTTTACTAAAAATGGATGACTGGAATACGATGAAGGTAAAAGCAGTAGGGAATAAGTATACAGTTTGGCTCAATGGAGAGGAAGTGATGAACTACACTTCAGAAAATGTACCTGAAAAAGGTCAGATTGGTTTACAACTACATCCCAACAGAGACATGGATATTGAATTCCGTAATATTATGGTTGCTGAATTGTAAACTGAGATAAGAGTATCTAAAAAGATAAGCATGGGCATTAAATCAACCCATGCTTTTTTTATTATTTATACAGCATTTACCTTACTTTCTCTATCCCAGAATCTTATTTTACGACAGGCCAAAATGAAATCTGAAGCAACATTCGGATTATCCAGGCTTATACAACCTTCATCCAGGTTTTCAGCTATCCCGGCTTTTTCTAGTAATGGCATCGCTGAGGAAGTGTAGCCAATGAATTTCATATGCGCAAAAGCATCAGCAACAAAATCTCTGGCAGTAGATTCTTGTTGTAGAGTTTTTACTTCTTCATCAGAAAGTAAAATGACAACTGCGTCATAAAGTACAGAGGGCCCTCCATCTATTTTTTGCTTAGCCTTAATCCAACTGCCATCGCTGGCTTCAACTCCTCCGACCATTGGCGCTACTACTTCTAGCATAGCCCCTTCTTTTTCAACTTCATCTTTCAGGGCTTTATAAATATTAATATCTGCACCATCAGAAAGGAATACCCCAATCTTGCGGCCTTTAAAGCTCTTGGGTGTATTCTTTAAAATGCTTAGTGCTGGTGATTCTTTTAAATCCATTTTAGTAGGTCTGGCAGCTTCAACAGGTTTTGGCATCTCTTTGATGCGCAAACCTTTAGCTACTTTTTCAGCAAGGCTATTGTCAATATTTAACAAATGAGATACAACTCTTTCCCTTACTTCTATTTTATCTACTTTACTCAGCTCAAAAACCAGAGCATCAGCCATATGATTCTGCTCAACAGGGGTTTGACTAATGTAGAATTGTCTTGCCTGACTATAATGGTCAGCAAAACTTTCTGATCTTACCCTTTCTTTGACACCATTTTCTTTACTGGGATAAGAATGGTACCCCATTTCAGAAGATTCACGAGGCCCTCCTTCACTGCCCCAGGAATTCGGTTCATAATTTGCCCTGCCTTTAGGATTTGTCATTGCCATATGACCATCTTGCTGGAAGTTCATAAAAGGACATTTAGGAGCATTGATAGGGATATGTGTAAAGTTAGGGCCTCCTAAACGCTTTAGTTGAGTATCCAGGTAAGAGAAATTACGTCCCTGTAGCAATGGATCATTGGTGAAGTCTACGCCAGGCACAATATTTTGCGTGCAAAACGCAACCTGCTCGGTTTCCGCGAAGAAATTATCCACCACACGATCAAGGACCAGCCTTCCTACAGGACGAACCGGTACTTCTTCTTCAGGAATGATTTTAGTGGCATCCAATATATCAAAATCAAACTTATCAGCGTAGTCATCATCAAATAGCTGCATACCTAATTCCCATTCAGGATAATCTCCGCTCTGAATAGCATCCCATAGGTCACGACGGTGGAAATCAGGGTCGGCACCATTAATTTTAACAGCTTCATTCCATACTACGGATTGTAAACCCTGTTTTGGTTTCCAATGAAATTTCACATATGTAGATTTCCCTTCAGCATTTACCAATCGGAAAGTATGAACGCCGAAGCCTTCCATAAATCTAAAGGAACGGGGGATGGCACGATCCGACATGATCCACATGATCATGTGCATACTCTCAGGCATTAATGAGACAAAGTCCCAGAAGTTGTCATGGGCAGTTTGCGCCTGAGGAAAGCCACGGTCCGGCTCAGGTTTGGCTGAATGAATCAGGTCGGGAAATTTTATAGCATCCTGAATAAAGAAAACAGGAATGTTGTTACCCACAATGTCCCAGTTGCCTTCCTGGGTGTATAGTTTTACTGCGAACCCTCGTACATCTCTGGCCAGGTCAAATGATCCTTTGTTCCCTGCAACAGTAGAAAAGCGAACAAATGCGGGAGTTTTCTCTCCTTTACGCTGGAAAATATCTGCTTTAGAATATTCGGCCAATGAATCATAAAGCTCAAAAAAACCATGAGCTCCAAAACCACGGGCATGTACTACTCTTTCAGGAATACGTTCGTGGTCAAAGTGGAATATTTTTTCACGAAAGTGGAAGTCTTCCAGTGCAGTTGGGCCTCTGCTTCCTACTTTTAAGGAATTTTGATCATCAGATACCGGGATACCCTGTTGTGTAGTTAATATGCGGTTTTTATCATTTGTGGTTTGATGAATTTCTCCACCTTTCCCGACATTTTGGTTTTCAGACATGTGCTTTAAAATTAAAAAGTAATATAATTATTGTTAAAAAAATAGATGTGATTATGTGTAAATCACTCTTAAAATTAAGGTAAATAAAGTGCTATTAAAAGGGCTAATTACGATTTTTTTATGATTATTATTACTTATTCAGGTAGGTATTTTTCTGTGTTATATTAGTTATTTTTTCTTTAATTATCGGTATATCTACTTCAAATGGTAGCAGCAGTAAAGTAAAGAAATCAAGCTTAATCAGACATTAAATTTATCAATCTGTATCTCTATATCATATCGTTTTTTAGCTATTGATGCATTTTTAAAATTTCACACATATGTGCCTTTGTTACTGCTTTATATAAACCCGCCTGAAAGATTGAAAGTACATTTGCTGCAATTGAAAAAATATATTCTATGAAGCACCCCATTGTATACTTTCTTTCTTCATCACGATTAGCGATAGAAACCGCAATGAAGAAAAAAGCAATTCTTGAAAAGTTGAAAAAAGTAGGGTATGATTTGTCAAAATTAAAGGAAGGAAAAGCTTTAAATGAGAAAGCTACAATCATGCAGATGCTTTCAAACGATAAATGGGATGAGAGTATCTCTCAAAAACCCAGCAAACATTATGAAGTAACGCAACAAGCTTATACCAAACACTTACAACTTGCTCGCCTAACCTTTCATGGAAATCCAGAGATGAATCAGTCGCTTATGCTTTCAGAAATCAGTGGGCTGAGCGAACATTGGTTAGATAGAGCTAATAAATTTTATACTATATTATTTGAAAGAGAGGTTGATGTGTATGGACTTACAAAAGAAGAAGTTCTCCAAATGAAAACGGAAGTTCAAGCCTTATTGGAAAACAGAAATAAAGAAATGTCTGTCAAGGATAATACGCTTAATAATTTGGACCAAAAGAACCTGGCTTTTAACGAATTGGAGCAATGGATGCATCATTATCGTGATGCCGCCTTCCTCGCCTTAAAGGATAATGAGCAGCTGCTAGAAGAGCTGGGTTTCAGAAAGTCTGTTTCACAATAGTTTGAGCTAAAGCGATAATTTATCAAGTATAATTTGGGAAAAGATATTTTGGTTTATTCCACTTTTTCTACTCTGACTCCTATTGATAGTAAGTCTTTTATAGTATCGGTACGCATGTATTGCTCAAGTCTTATTTGGTAAACGCCAGCGCTATCAAATTCATATTCTGGCATTGCCATGATTTGATGAGAAAATATGTCTCCGCTTCCGCTACCATAGGGTTTCCCCGTTTTGGGATCAAAAAGTAACATATTATGAAGATCAGTTGAAATAGTTCTGCCCAAAGTATCTTCAAGGTAATACGTAAGATATAAGTTGCGGTAGGGATAACTTATCGTATTTCTAACATTCCAGTAGATATTATACTCTTCATCCGGATTGCTAATTTCAAAGCGAAATGATGGTACTGTGTCTACATTCCACTGTTTATTTGCAAAGTTGTAGTTTTCTTCAAATAGCCGATTGCTATCACAAGCAGAAAAAAGTAATAGAATTACGATCGGGAGTATTTGAACTTGTGGTTTAAGCGCTTTCAATAGGAAAATTTCTTAGGGACAAATGATGATTCAAAACTAAAAAAAAAATGCATCCTGACAGACAATCTCCCAGGATGCGTAAGTTTTTTTAATCATTTTTTCTGTTTCTGTTCTTTCTCTTGCCTGACTTCTTCTTTTTCCGCTTCTTCTTCTGGTTCTGGTATTTTTTATCCATTTTAACCAGATCATTATTCAATACATCTTGCTCGCTTTGGGTAGAAACCGCATTATCCTGAAGTGTATCTGGGGAAATTTTCTTCCTGTTTAACTCCAATATCTCTTTTACTCTGTTTACTTTGAGTGGTATCCAGGAATTTTCTTTTTCATAACTGAACCACATGATTTTTCTGAAGATATCAGTCTTCTGAAGTGTAGCAGGACCGGCTTTAGTTTGAAGCGGAGCATCTAATTCAGGAATATCCTCTAGGGCTGTCATATATGTCTCAAGCTCATAATTCAGGCAGCATTTTAACCTTCCACACTGGCCTGAAAGTTTGCTGGGATTGAGCGATAAATTTTGATAACGAGCGGCAGATGTAGAGACGCTCTTAAAATCACTTAACCAGGTAGAACAGCAAAGTTCTCTTCCGCACGAGCCTATACCTCCAAGTCTTCCCGCTTCTTGTCTCAGGCTGATCTGCCTCATTTCAACACGTATCTTAAACTCACCAGCCAGAATCTTGATTAGTTCACGAAAGTCAACACGGCTGTCAGCGGAATAATAGAAAGTAGCTTTATTGTTATCAGCCTGGTACTCTACATCAGAGAGTTTCATTGTTAGTTTTAACTCCTCAATTATTTTGCGTGTACGATACAGAGTAGGCATCTCACGGTTAAGCACTTTGTGGAAGGCTTCCATGTCTTTTTCATTGGCTACTCTGTAAACTTTTCGGATATCATCATTATTGGCGATCTTTTTTTTCTGCATTTGCAGTCTCACAAGTTCTCCCTGCAAAGATACATAGCCAATGTGATGCCCATTAGGTACATCAACCACTACCGGATCACCTGTGACTAATTCTAAATCATCTGTATTTCTAAAAAACTCTTTTCTTCCGCCTTTAAATTTAACCTCAACTATATCAAATGTGTTATTACCGGGTAGGTCCATATTTGACAACCAGTCAAACACATTCATTTTATTGCAGGCTCCGGTTCCACATCCACCGTTGTTTTGACAACCGCCGACGCTTGCGCCATTACCTGAGCTACAAGTGCTGCATCCCATAATTTAATCTATATATTTATCAGAAGTAGTAGGCATCCTTATGATACTAACCACTTCTTCGCTTGTAAAAAAATGATTCAAGCTCAATGTATTCTTACTTAATAAAAAAGTATAATTAGAACTTTGAGCTTAAATAGAATAGCGAAGATATTAAGTAAAAATTACTTTACAATCAAATTAAGTCTAACCGGATTAGCAATAAAAAATAAAAAAAGCCTGAACGTTGTCATTCTTCATGCAAGTCAGGCGTAAGGTAGCAGAAGGTAAGGTTTCATTTAAAGTGTCAGCAAGTCCTGACCTATATCTTTTCGGTAGTAATAGCCATCCCACACAATTTTTTGAACGGAACTATAGCTTTTATCTAAAGCTTCTTGTATGTTCTTACCAGTACCAGTTACTGCCAATACTCTCCCCCCATTGGTCAATACTTTTTCATTTTCATCACGAGTACCGGCATGGAAGACTAGTGCCTCAGATACGTCAGTAATACCGGTGATTTCTTTTCCTTTTTGATAAGCATCAGGATAACCCTCTGCTACCATAACCACGGTAGAAGCAATCTCTTTAGATATTTTGAGACGCTCAGATGCTAGACGTTGGTTTGCAGTGGCGAAAAGTATGGGGAGAATGTCATTTTCAATACGAGGTACAACTACCTGAGTCTCAGGGTCACCCATACGCACATTATATTCTATCACGAAAGGATCTCCATTGACGTTCATCAGACCTATAAAGAGAAATCCCCGATAGTCAATATGCGCTGCTTGTAATCCTTTTATTGTAGGTTTAACTATACGTTCTTCTACTTTTTTAAGAAAATTTTCATCAGCAAAAGGTACTGGGCTTACTGCGCCCATACCTCCGGTATTCGGTCCAGTATCGTTTTCTCCTATTCTTTTATAATCCTTTGCTTCAGGAAGAATCAGGTAGTCTTTACCATCAGTAAGTACAAAGACTGAAAGCTCAATGCCCTTTAAATAATCCTCTATAACGACCTTATTACTTGCGCTTCCAAACTTGTCGTTCAGAAGCATATCTTTCAAATTGGCCTGAGCATCTTCATAGGTTTGGCTGATAATCACTCCTTTGCCAGCAGCAAGTCCATCTGCTTTAAGTACAATAGGAAGGGATTTGCTTTGAATGAACTTCAGCCCTTCCTCTATATTATCTATGGTAAAAGTTCGGGAGGCGGCAGTTGGAATTTTATTTTTGAGCATAAATTCCTTTGCAAAGTCCTTACTCCCTTCCAGGGTAGCGCCTCTCATATCAGGACCCACAATCGCTAATTCTTTAAAAGCTTCATGTTCCTTTAAATAATCAGTGATTCCAGCAACCAATGGTGCTTCAGGGCCAACTACAAGCAACTGAATATCATGCTTAGTAATAAACTCTCCAATCTGGTGTTTCCCTTGACTATCAAAGGATTTTCCAAGCTCAGGTATGTTAGTGGCTACCTGTAAAGTACCCGCATTGCCGGGGGCAACGAATAATTGATCACATTCGGGACTTTGGCTGATTTTCCAAGCTAGCGCATGCTCACGGCCTCCGGAGCCAAGAATGAGTACATTCATAAAAAAAAGATGGTTAGGAGTTGCATATAGCCCGTAAAGCTAATAAAAAAGCACTGCAACCCGCAACCATCTCCTGAAAGTAAGGTGAAATTATTAATTGGCGTATTCAGACATAAACTTAACGCGCATGAGTCTTAATTCTTCTTCTGAAAAATCACTACCAAACTCTTCTAATGCTAAATCTATACTGTCAGAATCCGCGCTTAGAAAATAGTCATAAAGCTCATCCTGTTGATCTTCATCTAATATCTGATCAATATAATAGTCCAGATTCAGCTTTGTACCGGAGTTACAGATGAGCTCAATTTCTTCCATGAGTTCATCCATTGTTATTGAACGTGAATCTGCTATTTCTTCCAGATCTACTTTTTTATCTATTTGCTGAATGATAAAAATCTTGTTCTTTGATTTGTTAACAGCAGATTTAATGACAACATCAGCAGCGGTTACTATGTCGTTTTCTTCAACATATTTACTGATCACTTCAATAAAAGGCCCTCCAAATTTCATGACTTTGCCCATACCTACTCCATTGATGGCAGCAAGTTCGTCTTTGGTAGTAGGGTAGGTAGTGGCCATTTCTTCCAGTGAAGGCTCTTGAAACACTACATAGGGAGGTACGTTTTTTTTCTTGCTGACGTCTTTGCGAAGCTTCTTAAGAATATCATATAAATTCTGATCGTAAGATTTAGCATTATGCTGAGCTCCGTTCCCGCCTTGTGCGGAGGTTTCAAACTCTTCTTCCTCACCCAGATCTTCGTAAACATGATCTTTTGATAGTTTGATCGGATGTGGATTCAGGATAAACTCTTTGCCTTTATCAGTCAACTTAAGAGAACCAATGTTTTCAATATCTTTTTCCAGATACTCGAAGAGTAAGGTTTGACGAACTACCGAGTTCCAAAAGAAATTATCCTGCTCTTTACCCTTACCATATACTGAAAGTGTATTGTGATCATAACTCATCACATACTGGTTCTCTGAACCTCTGATTACATCTACTAGATGCTGTATGCCAAAACGCTCATCGGTAAGCTGAACGGTTTGAAGCACTGTTTCAACATAAGACTGCGCTTCGTATTGTTCTTTGGGCTTGATACAGTTATCGCAGTATCCACAATCTTTCTCCAGGATTTCACCAAAATAGTGAAGAAGCTGCCTTTTTCTACATACTGAAGATTCAGAATAGGCAATCATCTCATGCAGTAGCATGCGGGCATTGTCACGTTCAGTAACCGGCTTATCCTTATTGAATTTCTCAAGCTTTAGAATATCATTATAGCTATAGAACATGAGGCAATTTCCTTCCAGTCCGTCACGACCTGCCCGGCCTGTTTCCTGATAATATCCTTCCAAGGATTTAGGAACATTATAATGAATAACAAAGCGTACATCTGGCTTATCTATGCCCATTCCAAACGCGATAGTAGCTACGATAACATCTAGATCCTCATTCAGAAAAGCATCCTGATTACGCATACGGACCGAAGGATCCAGACCCGCATGATAGGGAGCGGCATTAATATCGTTTACTCGCAAAAACTCAGCTATTTCTTCAACTTTTTTTCTGCTGAGGCAGTAGATGATTCCGGACTTACCTTTATGCTTTTTAATGAACTGAACAAGCTGCTTTTTGGCTTGCTTTTTTGGCCGAACTTCATAATACAGATTCTCCCGGTTGAATGATGATTTAAACAAATCAGCATCCTCCATCTGAAGGTTTTTCTGGATATCAAGCTGTACTTTAGGCGTTGCGGTAGCCGTTAAAGCGATTACGGGTACGTTTTCACCTAATTGTCCGATGATGGTTTTTATTCGTCTATATTCAGGACGAAAATCATGGCCCCATTCAGAAATACAATGAGCTTCATCTACTGCCACAAAAGTAATATTGGCTTCCTGTAGAAATTTAATATTTTCCTCTTTGGTAAGAGATTCGGGGGCCACATACAAGAGCTTAACCTCTCCACTGAGTGTTTCCTTTTTTACTCTGTTGATCTCAGTTTTATTAAGCGTAGAATTTAAAAATTGAGCGTTGATGTTCAGCGCATTCAATTGATCTACCTGATTTTTCATCAGGGCAATGAGAGGAGAAATTACGATAGCAGTTCCATCCTGTATAATAGCTGGTAATTGATAGCAGAGCGATTTACCAGCTCCAGTAGGCATTATTACAAATGTGTTTTTTCTGTTTAGTATATTTCTTATAATTAGCTCTTGATTCCCTCTGAACTGGCTATATCCAAAATACTTTTTTAGATATACTTTGAGGTTAGTTTGCTGTTCCACCATTATCTAATCAATGTTATTTTTTTTCTTCCACAAATACAACATATTGAATCTCGTGAAAAATGTTAATGAAGTTAGCGAAAAAAATTGGATTAAAATAATTCCACAAATCACTACAAATTATTCTTTAGAAACGTTCTTATATTATTAAATTATAAAAAATAAAATTATTGCTTTGCAATGCACGAATTTGATTGTGTAATTCAAATACTACGAATAGTTGTTGTGCTAAGTTTTATGCTTGGTTTTAATTTGGACATATGACGCAAGAAGATACCTATGTATTAATTACTTTATTCAGCAGTAATAGTACAAACTTTTGGCCTTTTAGCCGTAAGCATCTTCCTAAACAATTTTTGGATTTATTTGGTAATGGGCGATCACTTCTTCAATTAACTTATGAAAGAAGTAAGGGAATTTGTCCTGAAAAGAATATTTTTATCTCTGTACCTAAAGAATACCATTCTACTTTCAAAAATCAGTTGCCGGACTTTCCCGAGGAGAATATACTTACTGAGCCGGTAAGGCGAAATTCAGCGCCTTGTATTGCTTATGCTTCTTATAAAATAAAAAAGCTTAACAAAAATGCAGTGATTGTAGTCTGTCCTGCTTCTCATGCCGTGTTTGGAGAGATAGCCTATGTCCGGGATGTGAGAAAAGCAGTGGAGGTTGCCCAAATTGATAAAAATGCATTGCTCATCATGGGTATAAAACCCCATAAGGCAGAGACTTCATACGCTTATATTCAATACCATTTTGATCATGTGGGGCTGGTAAAGAAGGTAAAATCATTTATGGAAAAACCCCAATCAGAGCTCGCAAAACTTTTTCTGGAAAGCGGTGATTTTGCCTGGAATACCAAAATCTTTGTTTGGCATGTAGATGCTATATTAGAAGCTTTTGAATTCTATTTACCTGATGTAGCAGAGGTATACCGAGAATGTATGCCTTACTTTTTTACAGAAGATGAAGACCAGAGTATTATCAAAGCCTATTCGGTATGTAAAAATGTATCAATAAGTACCGCTATCTTAGAGAAAGCAGATAATGTTTTTTTAATCATGGGAAATTTTGATTGGTCAAGTGTGAGTTCCTGGCAGTCATTATACGACTTGAAAGATCCCAAAGAGGAAAAAAATGTGGTAGAGGCCAATGCCCTGATGATGGAAAGCAAAAATTGTTATGTAAAGAGTGATTCTAAAAAATTAATCGTTGTGCATGGTCTAAGAAACTACCTTGTGGCTGATAGTGAAGACGTATTGTTAATTTATCCCAAAGACAAAGATATCTCTTTGAAAAGCGTAATGAACGATGTGAAGAACAACAAAGGAGACAAGTATTTGTAAGTCAGTTTTTTACCGAATTACGTTGCCTGACCACTTCGTACAAACATATGGAAGTTGCTACGGATACGTTCAGTGAAGCGATCTTGCCTCGCATCGGGATGCTAACCTGAGCATCGGTCATTTTTAAGTAAGCTGGTGAAACACCATCTTCTTCAGACCCAATCAGAAGCGCCAAAGGGCCCGTCATATCTGCTTCATTAGTAAGCGTTTCAGCTTTTTCACTACAGGCAACTACCCTGATGCCGCTAGATTGAAGATACTCTATGGTTGATTTAAGATTATCTTCTCTGCATACGGGAATATGATGCAAAGCACCAGCAGAAGCTTTTACCGCGTCTCCACTAATTCGGGCACTTCCTTTTGAAGGTATCAGCAGGGCATGGGCACCTAAACATTCAGCGGAACGTGCGATAGCACCAAAATTTCGCACATCGGTTACCCTGTCCAAAAGAATCAATAGCGGTTCCTGCCCTTTTGAATATGCTTCGTTAATGATATTGTCCAGTGAAGCATAAATGACGGCTGATAAAAAGGCAATGCTTCCCTGATGGTTTTTACGGGTGATTTTATTGAGTTTCTCAATAGGAACAGTTGAAAAAGGAACTTGCCTTTCTTTTAACAAAGAGAGGAGTTCTCCGGATAGTTCATTGCGTACCCCTTTCTGTAATAACACCTTTTCAAGCTCTTTACCGGCTTGTATTGCTTCTATGATGGCACGAGTGCCAAAAATTACTTCTGCTTTAGATATACTCATATTTGTTTTCTGCCTTTCCTCCAGAGGTCAATATTTCTGTACCAGAATTTCCGGTATTCCTCGTCTCTTAACAGGTTGTAATGACGGGTAGTGAAAATGTTACGAACCTTTACAAAAGTAAAAGCCAGATTTTCCATCAAATCATTTTCGGAATTATATATCCATCTTTCTTCTGCTCCAGTGCTGTAAACTTCATCAGGTGGGCCGAAAAGCACGTACACCATTCCCTGACCAGTCTTCCAACCTTCTTTATAAGTAGTGAAAAGAATATTGGCATTGGTCACCTGGCGAAAGTAATTTCTAATTACATCTTTTGCCCTTTCTTGTGAACGGGTCACTTTTATCCAATAGCGATCTAAAGCTGCTTTCGCCTCATCACTTTCTGTCAAATTTTCCATCTCTTCAGAAGTACTGATATAGCGAAGGGGGGCAATCAGAGCTTCTGGAGTTACGAAACGAGGATAATATTTACTGGATATTCTAAAAGAAATGCCTGATAATGAAGTGGTGTCTAACTGACAAAAGTATAATCCCTCATTTTCAAACGAGAGCGATTGGTTAAGTTGTACTGACAAAATGGTATCAATTTTAAGGCTTTTCTGAATATCAGCTCCCGTCTCAGCCATTGGAGGAAGGTTAGGAGGAAATTCATGAGAATAGTAGTACAGGTATGCGTTAAGACTATCTTCTCCATAAACTGATACTACACGAAAAGAGGCATTGTTAGGGATAGAGCTGGTAAAAACAGGAATTTCCTCTTCCGCTTCCATCACTATCAAATCCGTTAAGGGAAAGTTTTGATCATTATTGAGCGAAATGTCATAGCGGTAGTTAAAATTTGCACCCGCTGAAACTCCTTCTATGAATACAAATACATAATGGCTTTCATCGCTTACAGGTATTTCAAAACGATAGTAAGAAGAATTTTCTTTCTGTTTGATAAAATGGCTTTCGTTAAGGTCGGCACTACGAATTACATCATCAGCCTCGTAATTTTCTCTTACTTCGTAATGCATACGATTGATATTGATGGTATTAGTTCTTTGGGTAAGCTTCAGGAAGATAGTAGCTTCATTACTACCTACAGCTACTTCATATTCTCCATAAACAGGTGAGCTAAGGTCATATAAAAAGGCGCGGTTAAAGTCTGATGGACTGCTATTCTCACGCTGGGCGATTGCCGAATGGAAGGCCGTTAGACTTAGCATTAATACCAAAATATAGGTTGATTTTGCCATAGTGATTTTGAAATATTAACTATGTTCATTAAAAAAACTTGCCAATTGTACAGCAAGTTTTTTTAATAATATTGTTGTCTCAGTAACTGCAATTGATCAATCGTGCTGCTACGGTCATCCTGAATTATAAAGTATTAATTTGATTATAATGGCGATTGAGCATTTCATCATATTTTTGACCTAACTCAGTTTGACCGGCACGATTGAGTGCCTGCGTAACACCATTTAATATAATTAATTGCTTCTGAATTTCCACATTTTGTCCCTGAGCTCTTGGATAAAGATAGGTTAGCATCTCATCGGCTCTGTCTCCCAGTACCTGAGCCATTTCTATAGCTTTCTCTTCTTCTCCTACTTCAAACAGAAGGGGAAGGGTTTGAGATGACACATAGTCAAATGGTATGGTTTTATCAGGTATTTCTTCAAGGCTTCTGTTCAATACTTCCCTGGCTCTTTCAATATCACCCTCCTGAATCAGATTTCTGGCAAGTGTATTAAAACTTGAGCGATGATTCAGGGCAAAATTACGGTAATCTTCATTGTAGTATACATCCGGATTACTTAACTCTCTCCAGAAAAAGTTATCCATCATGTTTTCATACATTACCTCTGTGTTTACAAACTCATTGTTTGGACTAGGATTTTCAATAGGCAAAAGACGGAATGTATTTCCTTCCTGTACTACGTAAGGACGGAAGTCAAGATTAACACCCATGAGAGAGGTGTTGTTGAAATAAATAGGACGCTCCCATTTGTTAGCCGCTAACAAATCAAGAATCATCAGGTCTTTCTTTTCCAGGGCACGTCCTTTCAGGTCAAGGTACATCCTGTCAATGTAGTTTTCCTGCATATCTGCTGGAATTAAGGATGCCAGATGCGCAGGTATTTGCGTACTGGCAGTGGCTGTAGTATCGGCAACACCGGAAGTTTCAGCCTCACTTACATCATATGTATTAATATCCAGAAAGAAGGTTTTAGCAGGTACAGTATTATAGCTTGCTCTGGCATTGGGGATTTTGAGGGCCTGAGAATTTTCTCTTACTAACCTTAAAAACTGCTCCAGATTAATGGCTCCTTTGATATTTGGACGTTCAACATAAGGTAGATAATCGTTAGGACCTCCCTGTTTGTAATTTTCTTTGCTAAGGGTGAATGGTAGTGGCTCAGACTCATAAGCAGGCCTTGTCATCTGATCAATATACCAATCGGTATTGAAGTAACTCAATACAATTACTCTTACATCTGTTCTAAAACCTTCAACTTCCTGCACATACCATAGGGGGAAAGTATCATTGTCACCTCCGGTAAACAAGATTGCATTGGGAGCGCATGAGGCAAGGAAATTTCTTGCGGAATCTACGGAAAAGAAACGGTTAGAGCGATCATGATCATCCCAACCCTGAGCTGCCATCACTGTAGGTACTGCTAAACAAAGTAGGGTGGCAATGGCACCGGCAACCATCTTGTTCTTCATAAACTGACCAATGAACTTGGCCACTGCAATTACTCCAAAACCAATCCAGATGGCAAAGGCATAAAATGCTCCCACATAAATGTAATCCCGTTCCCGGGGCTCTACTGGGGGAGAATTCAGGTAAACTACTAAGCCAATGCCTGTTAAAATGAATAAAAGCCCAATCACAGAGAAGCCCTTCAGGTCTTTTTTGTACTGGTAGAATAAGCCTATCAATCCCAATATTAAGGGAAGCATGAAAAAGTTATTTCTTGCCTTATTGGTAGCGATGGTGTAAGGTAGGTCCTCATTACTTTCCCAGGGCGTAAGCCAACTTGCGTCTTTAATATCACTTTCTCTACCGGCAAAATTCCACATGAAGTAACGCATAAACATATGTCCTACCTGATAGCGGAAAAAGTAATAGAGGTTGTCAGCAAAATTCGGCTTCTCATTTGGCCGTAAGCCCATCCAACTTCTATACAATTCTACATGATTGTCCTGTGTACTATATGCTCTTGGAAAAATAGTACTCTCTTTGGGGTCATAGGTATTTTCGAGTTTATAATCAGTGATGATGTATTTGTCTTCCCCTTTTTCGTAAATAGGCGCTCCATTTTCCTGATCTACCAGTTCAGCTGTAAAATACTGACCAAAGAGCAGTGGGCGACTGCCGTATTGTTCACGTTTAAGATACGATACAAAGCTGATGATAGTCTCAGGGTCGTTTTCATCAATAGGAGGATCATAAGCCGAGCGAATGAGTACTAGAGAATATGAACTATAACCAATTAAAATAAAAGTAAGACAGATCAAGGCGGTATTCATTATCAATTTGCCATGCTGGTAAGAGTAGTAAAGCCCATAAGTAAGTCCACCACCGATTACGATGAGCAAGAATACAACACCTGACCCGAAAGGCATACTCAGGTTATTGACAAAGAAAACCTCCAGCGTACCTGCAAGGGACGGTAACCCGGGAATGATGCCCACCATAATCAGCCCAATGATCACCAAGCTAATAACCAGTGTTGCCACAACACCTTTGGTGTTGGTTTTTTGGTAATTATGAAAATAGTAAATCAGACCCAAAGCAGGAATAGTTACCAGGTTCAGCAGGTGAACCCCGATGGAAAGTCCCATCATATAGGCAATAAGTATCAGCCAGCGGTTTGCGGCAGATGTGTCTTCTATCAATTCCCACTTCAAAATTGCCCAGAAAACAAAAGCGGTAAAAAAGGAAGATAAAGCATAGACTTCCGCTTCAGTTGCTGAAAACCAAAATGAATCAGAAAAGGTATAAGCCAGAGCACCTATCAGGCCACTCCCTATCAGCAAGACTGTTTGACCGGGAGTTTCTTCACCATGCTTTACCTTTAATATTTTTTTGCTCAGCATGGTAATACTCCAGAATAAGAACAGAATAGTAAAACCACTACTTATCACACTAAGCATATTGATCCAGTAAGCCACTAGTTCAACATTACCGAGGGCAAGAAAGGAAAACATTCTGCCCAGGAGCAAAAAGAATGGAGCGCCGGGAGGGTGGGGGACTTCTAATTTATAAGATACGGCAATGAACTCACCGCAATCCCAAAAGCTAGCTGTTTCTTCTACTGTAAGGGCGTAGGTGATTGTCGCAATGATAAAAACCAACCAACCTACCAGATTATTTATATTCCTGTAGTTATCCAGCATTGACTTATGCTTGTATTTTTGTGATAAGACTGTCATGCTTAATGAGCACGCTTTGTTATAAAATATTTTTTGCAAGATTAGCCTCTACAAATGAAAATTCCAATTATCTCATTTGCAATAAGCTAGGGTAAGTTAATACAAGAGCAACGCACAGCCAAAGGCTTTATGATAGGAATAAGTAAATTTAGGTCTAAAAATTAACGCTTGCTCATCTTGTTCAATGAGATATTTTTCTGGCGACTGCTTTTAAAACGAAATGAATGCTTTTTTTTGCGATGTTTAGTTGCTCTACCCTGAACTCTTTTCCGCCACATTTTCCAGGAACTTTCTTTCATTTCCTTTTTCATGATGCGGATAACATCTTTTTCAGGCACACCAAATTGTTCTTCAATGGCATCAAATGAAGTACGATCTTCCCAGGCCATTTCCACAATCCTGTCTACATCACCTTCACGCAAGTCATATTTTTTGATCTGCTTCATGCAAGCTAAACCCCGATCTGTCAGCTTTGTTAAAAGAAATAAAGCCCGACAAAGCGGGCTTTTTGCTTACTTTAAAGTTGCGATGAGCTGATTATTGAGTTTTACATAATCTGGGTTCCCTGCTTTATCCGCTAAGGCTTTAGATTTTTCTGCGGCTTCTATCGCCTTCTCCTTGTTATTTAACTTTGCATGAATTTTAGCCTGAAGGTGCATCACCCAGTATTTCTCGTCATTAATTTCTACGGCTTTATCCACCCACTCAACAGCCTGCTCTAAGTCCTTGTTATTCTCAAAGTAGTAGCTTGCGGCTGCAAAGTATACATTATCATTATTACCTGCCGTAGGTATCTGCTCTTCAATCTGAGCCATTACTTTCTGATCTACATCAGGATCAGTGATGCTGATTGGAACCAGTGTGTTTTCCCAAATGATATTGATTTTAGCGGAATTGTCCTTGATGTCTGAAAACATAATGGTGAATGACTCAAAGTCCATTTTGGTTTTCTGAGGCTTAACCGTAAATCGCACAGCATCTTTGGACTGGTCGTAATTAGCAACACTAACTTTGGCATCTTTATTCAGAATTAATGTCCACTCACCCTTGCCCGGTATTGTGAAAATGGAATACTCACCGGCAGCTAATTCTTTTCCTTCTATACTCAGAGGCTCAGGAAAACTGATCTTAGTGGCTGCATTAGCACCTGTTCTCCATAAACTCCCAAAGGGAACCAGCTCTCCATATATATCTCTGCCTTTCATTGCGGGACGAGAATAAGCAATCTCCACCTCAGTCAGGCCAACTACCTGACTAACCGTTGAATACGGACTCGGTGCCGGGGTGCTCAACTGCCCATATGTTTGCTGGGTAATGCCAACAAATAAAAAACAAAACAATACACTTAACTTTTTCATTTTTTACGAATTAGTGGTTTTCAAAAAATCTGATTTATTTTGACAATTTTAATAAGAATTTATCAATGAACATTATACCTAAGGCCTTTTATCTTCAAGATGATGTAGTTTCTTTAAGTCGGCAGTTTTTGGGTAAATATTTATTCACCAAAGTGAACGGCCACATCAGTGGAGGCAAAATCGTGGAAACGGAAGCGTATTCACATATCAACGATAAAGCCTGTCATTCCCATATGAAGAAACGTACCCCCCGTACTGAAATCATGTTTCACGAAGGTGGTGTCGCTTATATATATAAAATTTACGGTATGTATGACCTTTTCAATATCATCACCAATAAAGAAGGTAAAGCAGATGCGGTACTTGTAAGGGCGATTGAACCTACTGATGGTATTGAGCTTATGCAGCATCGACGCAATTTACATGATTTTTCAGTACGCCTAACCGCAGGTCCGGGCATGTTAAGCCAGGCATTGGGAATTAGCAAAGCCATGTACGGTGCCGAACTGACAAAAGCGGAGCAGATTTGGATAGAAGACAGACAAACAAATGTGAGTGAAGGTGATATTATTGCCAGTCCCAGGGTGGGAATTGACTATGCAGGAGATGATGCTTTGCTACCCTGGAGGTTTAGAGTAAAAGGTAATCGCTGGACTTCCAAAGCTAAATAAATGAGTATAGTTTTAATTTTTAATGAGAGAGCTGCTGAGCCCTGGAAAAACGAACTACAAAAAATTGACCCTAATCTCAGGATAGATGTCTGGCCTGAAGTTCAAGACCCTTCATCTTACACTACAGCTGTCGTTTGGAAACATCCTAGAGGGACATTGCATCAGTTTTCTAATTTGAGGTTAATTCACTCACTTGGAGCTGGAGTAGACCACATTTTATCAGACCCCGATTTGCCACAAGCTAACATCTGTAGAATTATAGATGATAAACTAGCCGCTGACATGAGTAACTTCATCATTGCAGGAACCATAAATTTTCAAAGAAATTTGAAGCAGATCTGGTTGAACCAACAAAATAAAGTCTGGGATAAAATCTTACCTGTTGCGCATTCAATCAGAATCGGAATTTTAGGACTAGGAGCGTTGGGGCAGGATGTAGCTATGAAGCTAACTCAGCTAGGCTTTGCAGTATACGGTTATTCTCAAAGCCCAAAGAAGCTCAAGGGAATCAATACATTCACCGGTGAGAAAGAACTTCAAGATATGCTAAAGCAAGTTAATGTGATTGTGTGTTTACTCCCCTTGACAACTAAAACAAAGAACATTTTAAATCATTCTCTTTTTTTAAAACTACAAAGAGGGAGTTACCTGATCAATGTGGCACGCGGTGAGCATTTGGTAGAAGAAGATTTAATACAAGCTTTGGAGGAGAAGCAGCTTAGTGGCGCCTTACTCGATGTATTTCGCGATGAACCCTTACCCCGCAATCATCCTTTTTGGGAGCATCCTGATATTACCGTCACGCCCCACATCGCTAGTATTACAGATACTGCATCTGCAGCCCAACAAATTGTTGTAAATCACAGGCGAATTTTGAATAATCAAGCGCCGCTTAATCAGATAGATCCGGATAAAGAGTATTGAATAGGTGATAAGCTAGGCTATTTTTTTTAACTTCATTGTTAATAACAACATTTTTTAAAGATGAAAAAAATACTTTGCCCAATTGATTTTTCTTCTGATTCCATTCATGCACTAGAGTTTGCTGCGCATGTGGCTGAGCAACACAATTCTACACTGACTCTAATCCATGTTTTCACTGAAGCAGAATTTAATGAAACGCTATCAAAAGGATTATTAAGTGATCTTGAAGAAAATAAGGAGTGGGATAAGCTGGTGGCGCGAGCTGAAAATGTGCTTCAGAATCTTACTAACGAAGTAAATAAGCTAAGTAAGCCCAAAGGTATGAAGCTCTGTGATTACCATTTTACCTATGGTCCATTAGATAAGCAGATTACTAATTATGCCAATGAACATGAGTATGAACTAATCGTAATGGGAACCACTGGCGTAAAGGATGTAGTAGAAAAATACATCGGAAGTAATACAGTTCGTACTATTTCACTGGCAGAATGTCCGGTAATGTGTATCCCTCAGTACGCCAAATATCATAAAGTCAAAAAAATAGTCTATGCATCAGATTATCAGATGGAGGATAAAAATGTTTTGAATAAGTTGATTGCTTTTACCGCAGCTACGGATGCTCAGCTTGATATAGTGCATGTATGTCATGGGGAAAATCAGTTTGAGGAGGCGATGTATAACGAATATGTAGAAGAGACAAATTCTTATCTGAATTATGACAAGCTCAATTTTGTCGTTGAGCATCACGAAAATCCTGCAAGAGGCATAGATGAATATGTAATACGAGAAAATGCTGATCTACTGGCTATGTTGTATAAACCAAGAAATTATATACAGCGCATATTCAATGAAAGCACTACCAATGAAATAGCATATTTTGCTACTTATCCCGTCCTGGTATTTAAGGAGTAATTGTTTCAATCACAAAAATTTTAAGCCATGAAGTATAATCTTTTGGGAAATACTGGCTTGCAGGTTTCTGAACTTTGTTTAGGTACGATGACATTTGGTGGGAAAGGGTTTTGGGAAGCGATAGGAAAGTCTGGGCAGGATGTTGCAAATGATATTATTTCCCAGTCAATTGCTGCTGGTATTAACTTTATTGATACTGCCAATGTGTACTCTGAAGGGCTTTCTGAAGAGATAACGGGCAAAGCACTCAGAGACTTAGGTATTAATAGAGATGAAATAGTATTGGCAACTAAAGTAAGGGGAAGGATGGGTAAAGGACCCAATCAGGTAGGTCTAAGCCGTTCTCATATCATGCATCAAGTAGAAGAATCTTTAAGACGTCTGCAGACTGATTATATTGATCTTTATCAAATTCATGGATTTGACCCACTTACCCCCCTAGAAGAAACGGTGAGGACGCTGGATGATCTGGTGAAAAGTGGAAAAGTAAGATATATAGGATGCAGTAATTTATCTTCCTGGCAAATCATGAAAGCTTTGGCATATTCTCAGCATACGGGATTAGCCAGATTTGAGTCTTTACAAGCCTATTATACCATTGCAGGTAGAGATTTAGAGAGAGAGCTCGTGCCTTTACTTAAAGATCAAAAAGTGGGCCTAATGGTTTGGAGTCCTCTGGCAGGTGGACTACTCAGTGGCAAGTATCGTAAAGATAAGTCTGGCCCCGATGGTTCTCGCAGAGTAGACTTTGATTTTCCTCCGGTAAATAAAGAAAGAGCATTTTCTGTTGTTGACGCCCTTAATCCAATGGCAACAGAGCGAAATTGCTCCATTGCGAGATTAGCTTTAGCCTGGTTGTTAAAACAGGATGTGGTTACTTCAGTGATCATCGGTGCAAAAAATAGAGATCAGCTTGACGATAACCTCAAGGCAGTAGATATTGATTTTACTGAAGTTGAATTAAATAAACTGGATGAGATAAGTCAATTACCGGCTGAGTATCCTGGCTGGATGCTGGAGAGGCAGGGTGCCAACAGAAAAATAGGAAATTGAGATAAATTTAAAAGCCCTTTCGCATATGAAAGGGCTTATATCATGCTAGCGGGAAGCAGTATTTGAGGGCACCACTTTCATCACTCCTCGCATCACTTTGGAATGCCCTGGGAAGGTACAAACGTATTTATACTCATCTACTTCCGGAGCTACGAAATAAATACTTTCGCTAGTTTCAGGTTGTAGGATGCAGGTATGGTACAATATGTTATCTGATTTAGGTATATATCCTCGCTGAGGACCTTCTAAGCCCATTTGCATAGATGCATCACTTACCTGTTCAATTGTATTTGGCTTGGTGATGACAAGGTTATGAAGCATATCATCATTGTTATTAAAAGTGAGTTGAACCCTAGCTCCGGCTGGTACTTCAAAATTAGTCACACTATATTTCAGGCCTGGCTCGGTACCTATGTTAATTACAATGTCCGGGCCGTCTTTCCACTCAGGTGGCATTTCAATCATTCTTTTTGAAGCATCCCAGCCACAACTTGTTTCTGTATCCTGACTTTCAGTGGATGAAGATGCCTGAGCAATCATCGGGGCAGTGTTTTCACCTTCAGGGATATTGTTTAAAGTATAGTAAGCCGCAGGATGTAATAATGACTTTCCTTGGTGGGAAAGTATGCCGTTCGCTTTGAGCTCATGTATATAACCTTCTCTTAAGCCTTCTACATATAGTTTTACTTTTCTTCCGTCTTCAGAGAGGCTGGCGCCTACGATAGAACAGTTCTGTTGTTGAATGATAGGGCTGCCATAACTTCTGTGATAACTATAGTTAAAACTGGTCATGGCGTAAGTGTCGGGATTCTCAGCAGTAGATTTTTGAACGGGCTCTGTAAATTCCAGCTCAAACCCATTACTCATCGCTTTCATAGTTTTAATTTCAAAAGGAGTTTTACCTGTCCAGGAGAGTTTCTGTAATCCATAATTTTCTTCACCGGTAGAAGCCCAGCCTCTGCTGGTCATGCCAACAAACAATGAGCCATCTGTACCCCATGCAAAACGTAGTATCCCTGAAGAGAAACCTTCTTTAAAAGGAAAACAAGCACCCTGGTACTCACCATTCACTTTTTCCAGGGCTACCCTCATGATCTTGCTATGTCCCTGATCTCCAACAAGCATTTGACCTTCAAAAGGACCGAACTTGCCTCCGGTTGTATCAGTAAGTATCGCAGACGTTGAGATCCCCATAATAGTGTGAGGGAACCATACGGTAGGTACTTTTAAACTTGACACACTTTCAGCAAATTCATGCATCAGACCAACAGAATCTGGTATTACATTTGGTTTCAGGTCAAGAGGAGATAATGGTTCGCCACTCCAACGCAAGCCAGCGGGGTTTCCTGCAAAATCACCTTTTTCTAAATGTGTAATCCTTCCTGAACCAATCCAGTCGCCCTGATTTTCAGCATAAAAAACTTCCCCCTCTTTGTCAAATCCAAAGCCAGCCGGAGATCGTAATCCTGTTGCGATGGGTGTCATTTCACCTTCTTCAGTTACTTTTAGCATCCAACCTCTCCATTTTACTAAGCTGGCACCATATCCAACCCATGCCAGATTCAGAGTAATCAACATATCGCCATTGGGCAAAAATAATGGGCCGTAAGAATATTCGTGATAATTTCCGGATAAGGGCCAGGAGAAAATAGTTTCAAATTTATCTCCTGTGTCATCATTATTGCTATCTATAATTTTGGTTAGTTCAGCTCTTTGTGTGGTGTAGAATGCTCCATTATGATATGCAAGTCCAAGAGGCTCATGTAAACCTGATGCAAATCTTGTGAATTTTGGCTGCTGCTTACTTTTCATATATGGGTCATCTATCAACCAGATTTCCCCTCTTCGGGTGGCAGCCGCCAGCCGGTTATCTGGTAAAAAAGCCAGTCCGCCTACTTCTAATACAATATCCTCGGGAATTGGAATCGTTGTAATTTTATAATATTCACTTTCTTTATCACCAATATCTTCTTGAGCACAGACTAAGGTACAGGTTAGAAAGAGTAAGCTGATTAGAGTATATGTTATTTTACGTTTCATGATTGATAGTTTACCAGATTAAACTGTATTTGAGTGTACTCTCACTATTAGAATTGCCAAGAGCTATGATTAGTTGTTGGTTACTTCCCGCTTCTCTTAAAATAGGTTCTGTTTCATTTTCTACTACATTCAAATAGTAGGTTTTATCATCAACAGCATAACTACCATCATCTAGCTTCTCAATATTTTTACCTTCAGCTAAAAGACAATAAATCGTACTGGTGGAAGGTGATATATTTACTTCTCTTGTCAAACCGTGGATATTGGTATCAGGTGAAATCCTGTCTTTAATTAATATTCCGTCATACTTATACTGATAAGTTGGAATGCCTAGCGAGGAAAGTTCATATCCTTTATAAACGAAAGGGCTATTATCAGCTTCTAATGAATCAGGCCAATCAGAGGAGGATGAAGTTAAGGTAGCAAAACATGGCTTAGCAGAAAACTCCTGTGCACTTCCCAAAGGTTGAATTAACTGGGCTTCACCTCTTTCGTGCCACATATCAGTAGCATCAATGAATTCACCTCGCCATCCTTCAAGAAGGGCTCCATTACTTATTTCTAAGGCATAATTAATATGGTCTGGTGTGCCTACTGTAATAGCATGGGTCCTTTTTATATTTTTATGCATTAAAAAACCTCTCTGTAGGGCAACTTGCTGTTCAGCACTAACGATTATTGGATCAGGAGTTGGTCGTTTTGGAACGGAAGAACGGGCTTGTAAAAATGTTTTTGGTATTTCAGGACCTTCATAAGCCACACTCAGTCCTCGTCTCCACGGTCTTTCATTTTTTAAAAATGTAAGCTGAAAATTGTGGTTTCCTTCAGTAAGGATAATTTCACCAAATCCAGGGTCGTTCAAATCCTGAGACAGCCTGTTTTCTGCAACAAGTTGATCATCTATCATCAACCTTACCGGACCGTAACCTCTGATGTCAAAGAGGTAGTTTCCCTGCTTAGGTGCGGAAATCAACCCATCAAATTGAATAGCGTATATATCAAAGTCGCCTGCGGCTTTGAACGTTAAAGAATCCGTAGGTTCTTCTTTAGTAGGGGTAAGGGTTGAAAGTGTGTCAAAATCATCAAATTCGCCTTGATAAAATTTATAACGCATATCTGCCAATTGAATTCTATCCTGCTCATATAATTTATAGCGTAAATTACGAAAAGCAATTGGTCCATGATCACCCTGAATAATAATAGGACCCTTTGCGGCTTCATCTTCAAAAAAAGAACCTCTGGTCGGTCCACTTACTTCGACATT
Organism: Catalinimonas alkaloidigena; assembly: GCF_029504655.1. NCBI lineage: Bacteria > Pseudomonadati > Bacteroidota > Cytophagia > Cytophagales > Catalimonadaceae > Catalinimonas > Catalinimonas alkaloidigena. The sequence goes on along the minus strand of NZ_JAQFIL010000001.1, from coordinate 3,093,468 downwards.
TTCATGGATAATCGCATCATTAAGTATCACTTTTTTGAAACGAGCGTTGGAGATTTTGCCGCCCTTGTCGTCAAATCTGGGTGCCTGAAATACGATTTTAAGATGTTGCCAAAGTCCAGGTGCTTTGCATGCATTAACCCGAGGGGCAGTACCTTCATATCCACTATCTGATTGCTTGTTCCATCTTTGATAAATACCTCCACAATCACCGTATGTTAATGAATCTTTACCCCAACTGTCTAGCAGTTGTAATTCATACCTTCCTTGCAAATAAATGCCTGAATTAGATCCTTTGGGTAACATAAAATCCACTTCCAATTCAATATCTTGATGATCAAAGGAAGTAACAAGCTCAGCTTTGTTGTTTTCATCAGGAAGATTAGCCAAAATTCCTGAACCATCCTTAGTTTCCAAATGACCTTCCTTATGGCGGTTGACATACACTCCACCTACAGTATGCCAATTTTTTGCTTCTGTTTTATCAAATGGTTCTAATGAACTAAAAGTAACAGTTGTAAAAGGTAATGTATTTTTGACCGTCTGTTGCAGCTCATGATTGTCTGAGCAGGAAATGATAAAAACTGAAGCGGTTGAAAGTATGAGTAGACTTTTCGTTATTCTATTAATCATCTTATATCTGAATTGAAGAAATTCCAATATAATAAATAATAGGAAGTTGAAATTTTTAATATCAACGATTATCACTAAAATTTTTTTTCAGATGATTTATTATGGATGATTTTTGTAACATAATTATCCATCCATTCATCCTCAAAACGGCTAAGTTCTACGGTATTTCTTCTTTGGGCTTTGAGTGCTTCTTTTCTACAAATGTATGCGATTAAGAAATTGGCGATAATTGGTAAAATGCATCCTATCAGAAACCATTTCCAGAAAGGCTTGCCATGACTATATGCAAAATATCCTGTGACAGCAGGAATAGAAAAAAGGAAAGCAATAAATACAATGGCAATATCTATGAGCATGGCTGTAAACTAATAGAACTAGAATTGTCACTGATCGTGACAAATAAATTCAGGTACTTACTTCAATTAAACAGTGTTTCATGTAAGAATTGTTTCTTTCTAACAGTAATATTACTTTTTCAAGATAAATTTAACTGATGTATGGTCATTATTGCATTTTTCTAATGCCAGATTGGCTGAGATTCGTCAGGGAAGCATAAAATATCATCAAAGTAATATTTTTAGTATATTTAGTTTTACTATTCTGATATGTAAGTTCATATTTGTAAAAGACTACAGGGAAAAAGCTAATTAAAAATTAAAACCATTTACATGAAAAAGTTATTATTGATCTGCTTCTTACTCAGCTTTGCTTCGCTCAGCTTCGCTCAGGAGTACAAGTATCACCCCATTTTTATTTACAATTTCAGCAAATACATAGAATGGCCACCAGATAATGCCAGTAAAGACTTTGTGATCAGTGTAGTAGGAAACAATACAGCATACCGTGAGATGCTAGGAATTATGGAAAAAAAGAAAACCATAAAGAACCGTAATTTGGTAGTTAAAAAATGTGCTAACCTTACAGAAGTTGAACAGAGCGATGTGGTGTTTGTCACAAAGTATGAAAAAGTAGAAGAGAATGAGTTGACCGCGATGTTACATAATAAGGGTACTTTACTTATAACAGAACACGATAATATGGCTGCCAATGGCTCTCATATTAACTTTATCATCACTGATGATTCTAAAATAGGATTTGAATTAAATAGTGGATCAGCTGAAAGCGCAGGGCTGAAAGTTTCAAGCTCTCTTGCTGGTTTAGCTAAAAAGACTTATTGATGTAGTTTTTTACTTTGTGGTTTGAGCTAAGGCCTCGGCGAGTTGCATCTGCATCATTGCTGAGGCCTTTCTTATTTTTTATACCACTCTATTCGTATCAAAACTTTCAAGTAAATCAGCTACTCTTTTTACAAACATCCCTCCCAAAGCCCCATCTACTACTCTGTGGTCATAGGAATGTGAAAGAAACATTTTATGTCGTATACCAATTGCGTCACCAGCGGGTGTTTCAATTACACTTGGTTTTTTTACAATGGAGCCTAACGCTAGAATAGCAACCTGAGGCTGCATGATAATTGGGGTGCCCATCAAATTGCCAAATGAACCAATGTTAGATATAGTATAAGTTCCTTCGGACAAATCATCAGCAGTTAATTGGTTATTTCTAGCCTTATTAGCAAGCTCGTTTACCTTTTTTGTTAAACCCAGTAAGCTTAATTGATCAGCATTTTTAATTACCGGAACTATTAAATTTCCATTCTTTAAGGCCACCGCCATTCCAATGTTTATGTCTTTTCTTTTGATGATTCTGTGATCATCTACAGAGACATTGATCAGAGGAAAATCTTTAATAGCCTGAGCTATTGCTTCAATAAATATAGGCATGAAAGTAAAAGGCTCACCCTCCCTTTCTTTGACAATTTTCTTGTATTTGTTTCTCCATGTTACAATGTTGGTCACATCTGCTTCAACAAATGATGATACATGTGCAGAAATTTCTTTGGACTCCAGCATACGGTTAGCGATCATTTTTCGCATGCGGTCCATTTCAATTATTTCATCATTCGGACCTACTTTAATAACACTTTCAGCTTTGGAGAGCGTTGGTGATGGGGATTTCTGCTTTCTTGATTCAAGATATTGTATTATATCTTTCTTGGTTACTCTTCCATCTTTTCCACTTCCTTCAATTTTTTGCAGTTCATCCTCAGAAATATTTTCTTCTTTGGCAATATTCCTGACAAGGGGAGAATAAAATTGGTTAGCCCCTCGCTTAGAAGAAGTAGCATCTGATGAGGCATCTTTTACTTTAGGTTTTTCTGCGACTATAGTTTCGTTAGTAGGATCTTCTTTAGGTTCTATTTCGGAAAAATTAAGATCGCTTCCGTTATTAGCCTCATTTTCAATAATGGCTATTACCTTACCTACTTTTGCAATCTCTCCCTCTTGTATCAATATTTTTTTTAGAACACCACTGTGGGTGGCTGGCACTTCAGTGTCAACTTTATCAGTCGCTACTTCCAGAACAGATTCATCCTGCTCAATAAACTCACCTTCCGCTTTCAACCATTTCAGGATTGTTCCTTCCATGATACTTTCGCCCATACGGGGCATAACCATTTCAAATGTTGCCATAGTATTTACCTCATTGCTATTGGGTTCAAATTTAGCTCTTTACTTTTCCATTTCAAGTACTCAATAAAAAACTATTAAACAGCAATGATCAATTAACAAAAAGTGTGGTCAATAGAATTAATAGGTAAAAAAATAAATAAGTGGAAGTCATTTATGTAAAGCGGACACCGACATTTGATACTTCTTAGTGTAAAGAGAACTTATTAACCTGTTTATTTTATTACAACCTGTTGTGAAGCATCCTTATTTAAGGGAAGCACGTTTTCTCCTTCTAAATTGAGACGTTCGTTTATGGCTTTGAGATGGTGGTCAATGCCTATTTCAGAACCGGGAATAAATCCGGGTACCGTAATCACTTGTGTGAGCACTCCCCCCAGTCCACGGTGAGCGATCCCTCGGGGGATGTATACCAGGTCGCCTACATGAAGCTTGTGTGTTTCTAATAATTCACCAGCTTTAGATTTTTTAACCTGTTGAGGTTGTTCTATCAAGTCTACATGAGTAGATGTGATTAAGCGGGCTTCAGGAAGCACCATCTGAACCAAATAGAACTCATCAAAGCCCCCATCAACCGGATGATAGTGGGTAAAAGAGTCCATAATTCTCACCCTGTGTGCATTGAGTGCATGATATAAGTACTCTCCAACTTCATCTTTCCAGGTAAGCAAAATTCTCCGGTAAGCATTCCTTTCGGTGGCACAGCCACCTGGCACATCTGTAATATTCGGATCCCAATCGGGTCGTATAAACTGAGGCACATCCTTAGGCAACGGATCAGGGACATCAAAAACCAAAGCATCTAGTTTTGTATCACTTTGCAATGATTCTCCTTTCGCCAAATAAATAATGTCACCAACAGAAAAGTCTGAGCTGTTTTCAGTAATACTTACTTGGCCCTCACCCGTTTGAATGAATACAAGTCGGTAAGCATCTTTAGGAGGAATAGATTTTTTCTGATAAAAATAATCTAGGTCATAACCGGGATTTCTTTGCATAAACGAAGTTCTCATAGCAGCGAAACCAGTGGTATCCCCTTTACTTAAGTTTACAATCTGAATCTTAGCTTCATTTTCAACATCATGTTTGGCAACAAATGCAGAAAATAAAATGACACAAGAAATCATCAAGCTGAAAAAAATCAAGAGTAATTTCATAAAATAGATTTCGATATAATATTTTAAGTTTAAACTAAGCAAAAATCCTGAATGCCAAAAATAATACATAATTCTAAACCAAGGATCTTTTACATTATCAATTGAATTTCACTACTCATAAAGCTACTCACTTTATCACATTGTAATTATCAGTTATGCTCTCCGGCAGCGTAATAATGTATTTAGTAACATGGGTGCTATCCTTTATTTTTCCTATTTACCTCATATTGCTCAATTTTCTCTTGGTTAATTTACAAAGGTAGCCCAATCCTTATATAAGCATTAGTCACCAAAGCTGCCCTTGAATTACTACCTTATTATTTTCCAAAAATGCAAAGAGAAAAGTGACTCTACTGACTATATATCATGATGAAAGTACAAACTCTGACCATATAGAACATAAGACAGGATAGATAATATTAAAAATTATTGCCTATGCTATGAATACTTCTGAAGCGAACTAATCAGACGTTTTACATTGGAATTATCGACTGCTACAATAATTAACTGCTGAATTATTCTACAATCTGTTTATTAATTGGATAAACATTCTACATATGATATGTGTTAAAAGATAAATTTTAATGCCAAAACTGATCTGTACGTGCTTTAAACCATAATATTCATCATTATATCAGATCAGCCTAGTAATTTCTTCTCACTAGTATAGTTATTGAGACCCGGGTAAAAGTTATTTAAAGTAGATAAACGAATGAAAATGAGACACAGTCTTTACCTAAACAAAAGAAATTACCCATTCCTAATTGCTACTTTATTAGTGGTTTTTATGGTAAGTTGTCAAGAGGCAGAAGAAAAAGATGAAGGTCTTCCTCTGCCGGTTTTAACACTTAAAGAAGAGAAAGCCGCAAAGTCATTCCAATATCTCGGATCTATCGAAGGAGTAGAAAATGTTGGTATCCGCCCTCAGGTAGATGGTATACTAGAAAAAATATATGTGGATGAGGGAGAGTATGTTGAGAAAGGCCAACCACTATTTGAGATTAATAGCCAACCCTATCAGGAAGATCTTAAGAACGCAATGGCTAATGTAAAAGTAGAAAGAGCCAAGCTTAAGAAAGCTAAAACCGAGATTGACCGTATTCAACCCCTCATCGATAACGAAGTAATTTCTGAAGTGAGGATGGAAACAGCCATGGCGGACTATGAAGTAGCACAATCCTCTCTGGACAGGGCACAGGCTGTTGCTGCCAACATGCGTATCAAACTAGAGTTTACTACAATTAATGCCCCGGTTAGCGGCTTTATCGGTAGAATTCCCAAATCAATTGGTAACTTGGTTAAAAAGACTGATGAAGAACCCCTTACAGTTCTTTCAAACGTGGAAGATGTTTATGTCTACTTCTCTATGAGTGAGTCTGACTATCTGTATTACGAACGGATGAAAGGAGACTCAACTTCCAAAAAAATGAATAATGAAGTGAAATTAGTATTGTCTGACGGGTCGGAATACGAAAGAGCGGGAGTAATTGATGCTAACTCAGGACAAATAGATAAGTCAACAGGTTCAATCAATCTGAGGGCAAAATTTGATAATCCTGACACCTTGCTGAGATCCGGAAGTACCGGTAAGATTATCATGGAACAGATCTACCCAAATGCGATCCTGGTTCCTCAGGGTGCTACTACTTCTATTCAGGACAAGCGATTTGTGTTTAAGTTTCAGGAAACTGATAGTACTGTTTTAAAGAAAGAAATTCAAATTGAAGGTAGAACAGGAAAACAGTATATCGTGAGTGGCGAAACGCTTAATTCTGACGATAGAATTGTGGTTTCAGGGCTTAACAAACTCACCACCGGAGTTAAGGTGAATCCAATGAAAGTCGGTCAATTAGTAGTGGATAATACTACCACTGCCTCAGTACAGTAATACACAGCGCTTAGAATTAGATAGATAATATAATCAAGGTGATCAATCATATAGCTTATAGCTGATGATCACCTTGATAGTTATTTCAAAGAGTCGTGTGTAAAGTCTGCTTTTTTATTTTTTAGCAGCTTTCTAATTGTTTTAACTGTCATGATTTCTAAAAAGCTAACCGGTATCCCGCTTACAATTTATGGAGATAACAGTAATGGTAAGAAGGTATTGTTTGATCCTATAGTTAGTAGTACTCCAGTATTGTCATTTCAAATATTTTCTATTTCAATACCAGTAGCATATTCCAGACCTGTCGATTCCATTACTGGTCTAATGTATCAATATGTACATACGCGATTAATCTGCTACTCTCCAGCTAAAACTTTATTCTCAGTAATTAATCTATCATCAAAACTCAATAAGGACAAGACACAAGTTCTCAATCTCATAAAATACTCGAATAAGTTATAAGATACTATGTTAAAAAAGATAATAGACAGGCCGGTACTAACGCTGGTTATATCAATTGTGCTGGTACTTGCTGGTGCCGCCAGTATTTTACAACTACCGGTAGAACGTTTTCCCGAGATAGCCCCCCCCAGTGTAAGTGTACAGGTATATTATCCTGGTGGTAATGCTGAAACCGTAGCAAAGTCAGTTTTGCTTCCTATTGAAGAGGCGATCAATGGTACTGAAAATATGACCTATGCCAGGTCAACTGCCACTAATTCAGGTAGAGGCCGGGTTTCAGTTTATTTTGAGCCGGGAACAGACCCTAACCTGGCCGCGGTGGATATACAAAACCGTATATCAACTGTAGTGCAGCAGATCCCCCCCGAAGTGATTGAGTCAGGCATTACGGTTATGAAAAGAATGAAGGGAACGCTCATGACCATCAACATCTTCGCTGAGGATGAAAACTCTCCTTATAATGAGACATTTCTGAATGCATACACCCGAATGAATGTGCGGCGTGAACTTAAAAGGGTAGAAGGCCTGGCTGAAGCAGCCATTTTGCGTTCCAGAGATTACGCCATGCGCATCTGGCTAAATCCTGAGCGATTGGCTGTGTACGGCCTTACCCCAAGAGATGTATACTCTCAGATTCGCGATCAAAGTTTTGAAGCGGCACCGGGTAAATTTGGTGAAAATTCTGATGAGGTATTTGAAATAGCCCTTAAGCATTCGGGAAGGTTTGATGAGCCGGAAGAATACGAAAACATTGTAATTAAATCAGAACAGGATGGTTTACAATTACATCTTCGCGATGTAGCCCGTATTGAATTTGGTGCTAGTAACTATACCAGCCAGAACCGACTGGATGGTCGTCCTTCAGTCACTATCGACATAGTACAGCAGAGTGGTGCGAATGCCGTAGAAATTGACAAAAATGTGCGTCAGATATTGGAGGAACAGTCCAGGGTTTTTCCTGAAGGCATCAGTTATGAAATTACCTACAGTGTCAGAGACCAGATTGATGAGTCAATGGGGCATGTGAAACAAACGTTGATTGAGGCCTTTATACTCGTATTTCTGGTGGTATTTATTTTCCTTCAGGATTTTAAAGCCACCTTTATTACGGCCATTACCATTCCGATCTCATTGATTGGTACGTTCTTTTTTCTTTCCCTGGTTGGTGTTTCTATGAACGTACTGAGTATGTTTTCTATCGTGCTTTCCATCGGTATTGTGGTAGATAATGCCATTGTGGTGGTAGAAGCTATTTTTGAGAAAATTCAACATTATCAGATGACTGCCAGAGAAGCTGTGAATTCCGCCTTAAGTGAGATTACTGGCGCGATCGTATCCATTACTATGGTTATTGCAGCAGTATTTTTACCCGTAGGATTTCTTCAGGGTCCGGTGGGAGTGTTCTATCAGGAGTTTGCCTATACCATTATTATCGCGGTAGTGATTTCAGCAGTAATTGCGCTTACCCTTGGTCCGGTATTGTTTATTTTACTTTATAAGGATAAGACCAAAAAAAGTAAGGAAAACAAGGTAGTCGGTAAAATACAAAAGTCCAGGAAGGTCAGAACTGCTAAGGTTTATGGTACTAAGGGCTTACGTGTATTTGACAGGCTTTTTGATAAATTTACCCGCAAATATGTAAAGCTGGCACGACTGGCAATAGAGTATAAGTGGATAAGCTTAATCGGGCTGGCGGGTGTCATTGGAATAACGGTTTTTCTTGCCAATCGGACGCCAAGTGCCTTTATCCCTACAGAAGATGACAACTTCCTGATTTTTACGGTCTCTATGCCTGAAGGTGCATCTCTTCACCGAACCAATCAGGCTTTGATACAAGCAGATTCTATCCTTCAGCTGGAAACAGCCGTTTCCAGTGTAAATACCGTTTCAGGCTATAATGTGGTGAGTGGTTCAGAAAGCCCTTCATCAGGGATGGGATACGTACTGCTCAAAGAAAAAGATGAGCGAGGAGAAGTGCAGGATATTAATGAGCTGATCAAACATCTGTTGAATAAGCTGGCGGTCATTAGTGAAGTAAAGGGGATGAATATGTATCCCAGGCCTACAGTTCAGGGATTTGGTGATTTTGACGGAGTACAGATCATGCTACAGGACCTCTCTGATGGTGACCTGAGTGAATTCGGCATCCTGGTAAATGAGTTTATCGCTGAACTCTCACAGCAGAAGGAGATCGACAATGCATTTACCTCATACAATACTAACTTTCCTCAGTACAGTTTGAATATTGACTACAAAAAAGCAAAAGCTTTAGGGGTGAGTGTTAAAGATATGATGTTCACCGTTCAGTCTAATTTCGGTAGAACCAGGGTAGGGGATTTTAACAGATTTACGCGTCAGTATGGTGTATATATGCAATCAGATATCCCATTCCGTGATAGTCCTGAAGCATTTAATTCCATTTACGTCAAAAACAACGAAAATGACATGGTCCCTTTGAATACCATTGTGCAGTTGGAAGAAGCCTACGGCCCTGAAACAGTGACAAGATATAACCTATACAACGCGGCCAGAATCAATATCACACCCGCTGAAGGATACAGTACCGGTAATGTCATGGATAGGATTGAGGAATTGAGTGAGCAGAAATTACCTGCCAGTCTAAACTTTGAATGGACTGGGATGAGTTTGGAAGAGAAAAAATCAGGTTCAGACTCCACCATCGTATTTATCATTAGTATCATCCTGGTATATTTTATCCTGGCAGCGCAGTACGAGAGTTTTTGGTTACCCATGGCGGTGATGCTGTCTCTTCCTACCGGAATTTTGGGTGTATTTGCCTTCATTAATATCGCCGGTATTGATAATAATATTTATGTACAGGTAGGTATTATCATGCTGATTGGTTTGCTGGCCAAAAACGCCATCTTAATTGTAGAGTTTGCCGCTCAAAAACGGCAGGCCGGTGTCAATGTCCTGGATGCTGTCCTGGATGCCAGCGCGCTGCGTCTCCGTGCGATCGTGATGACTTCTCTTGCTTTTACTGCCGGTCTGGTGCCTCTCATGTTTTCTGAAGGTTCTTCGGCAATTGGAAATAAGTCAGTGAGTATAGGAACTGCGGGTGGTATGTTATCGGGCGTCTTTTTAGGTATTCTCATCATACCGGTATTGACTTATTTATTTATACAGTTAAACGAACGGTCTAACATTAAAACCACATAAGAAAATTGATCAATATGAGATTTTCAAAACAAATAATTCCCTTCAGTTTGATCTTGATCACGGCCATTGGTTGTAAAGTGGGTGAAAGTTATAAAAGGCCGGATGTCGGAAAAGCAGATAGTTATTATGGATTAAATAATCAGAGAGATAGCGTGTTGGATTATCAGAGTAATTTATCAGATATCAACTGGAGGGATTATTTTGAGGATTCTACTTTAATTTCTTTGATTGATACTGCTCTGACCAACAATATTGACCTGCGAAAATCTTCCAAACAAAATGAGATAAGTTACCAGAACTTGCAACTTTCAAAAGCTAATTTTTATCCCAGCTTTGGATTTTCTCCATTGGAGTATAACCGGGAGTATTATTCTGAAAATTACAATAATTATGGCTCAAACAGGGCCAGGCGTAACCATGGTGAGGATGTACCTACTACTTTATACACTGAGCGCTCAGCCTATGCCTTGGCCTTTTTTGCGAGTTGGGAAATTGATATATGGGGAAAATTTAAATGGCAAAAAGAAGCAGCCCGTGCTTCTTATATGCAAAGCGAAGAGTTTCAAAAAGCAGTTCAGACAGCCCTGGTAGCAGACATAGCATCTACGTATTACAATATGTTGATGATCAGGTCACAAATAGCAGTTGCTGAGAGGAATCTGGAACTGGGTAGGAGGACATTGAACATAGTGAAGTTGCAATTTGATGCCGATGAGACTACATCCTTGGCCATTCAGCAAACGGAGTCCCAAATACTCAGGGCAGAGTCCTTGATTCCCCGACTTGAGAGAGATTACATCATCCTGGAAAACCAACTTAACCAGTTGTTGGGGCGTTATCCGCAGCCTATTGATATTGAGCAAAATCTGGAAGATGTAGTTTTTGTGGATCGCTATAGCACTGGTGTGCCTGTTGATCTTATTAATAACCGACCAGATGTTGCTGCCGCAGAGTATCAATTGATCGTCAGTAATGCCAAGGTAGGAATCACGCAGGCGATGAAATACCCTTCTATTGTTCTCAGAGGTAGTGCCGGTCTTAATTCTTTTCAATTCCAAAATTTTCTGGACCCCATGGGGTCTGGATTTGCATTGATCAATGGTGCTTTATTTCAACCACTTTTTCAAAACAGAAAACTGAAGACTAATCATTTGATCGCAGTCACTGAAAAGCAGATCGCAGAGCTGGATTTTAAAGATAAGTTTATTCTCGCCGTTAGAGATGTATCTGACGCTTTGATCACAATTGAAAAACTTCAGGAAGAATATGGTATCGCTGAAGAACGCATCGCCGTGACGAGCAAAGGTGTACAGGATGCTTCACTTTTATTTCAAAGTGGATTTGCCAACTACCTGGAAGTGATCAATGCGCAGGAAGATGCGCTGCGAAGTGAGCTGGAGTTGGTAGACCTCAAACGTCAGCTATTTCTAGCCAATATTGAATTATACAGAAGCCTGGGTGGTGGATGGAAATAATAGAGGTTCACTTCATCTCATCAACGAATAGAAAAATTCATGGTGAATAAAGTCACAAACTAACGCCTTTCTCAAAGCAGAAAGAAAGAAGTATAAAACTTTCAAGCGGGTCTGAAAATAAAAAAAGCACTTACATTTTATCATGGTAAGTGCTTTTTTATTTCTAAGAAAATGTGGGCCCTGCTGGGCTCGAACCAGCGGCCACCTGATTATGAGTCAGGTGCTCTAACCAACTGAGCTAAGGGCCCTACCGAGATTTATAGTGCCTCTCGGCTTATTGGGAACGCAAAAATAGATAATCTCTCTAATAAGACAAACTTTTGACTTCTAAAGTTTTTTGAAAAATGTTGTCAGTATTTTCTTCTTCTTAAATTGCTCCTGCCTGCTGAATTTATTTATTGTTCTTTCTTTTTTTCTTAGTTTTATTGCTGACAAACTATTGCATTACCTAATCATATACGTTGATGGAAAAGCATTCCAATAAAGCTTCACGAAGAAAATTTATCAAGAAGCTTGGAAGTTCCGCCGCATTGGTAGCTGGAGGTTCTTCCGTGTTTGCCTCCGACCATTCTTTTCAAATCCTGAACCGCCGTCAAGCTACCCCTGCGAATGACCGTATCAATGTTGCCTGCATCGGTATGGGGCTGATGGGCTTTGGTGATGTAAATACTGCGCTGACACAAGATGGAGTGGAGTTTATCGCGGCCGCTGACTGCTATCAGGGACATATCACCAAAATCAAGGAAGTGTATGGTAATCAGGTGAAGACTAGCATGAACTATCATGAGATTCTTGATAATACTGAGGTAGACGCTGTAATTATAGCCACACCTGATCATTGGCATGACCGGATGTCCATTGAAGCTATGAAGAAGGGGAAAGCTGTTTACTGTGAAAAACCTATGGTGCAGGAGATAAATGAAGGGCATGAGGTAATCAAAGTCCATCAGCAAACTAAAGTACCCTTTCAGGTAGGTAGTCAGTGGGCTAATTCTATTGTGATGCAGAAAGCGAAAGCGCTTTTTGAAGCAGGTGAAATTGGCGAGCTTAATTTTGTTGAAGTATATACTGATCGTTTTGATGCCCGAGGAGCCTGGCAATATTCAATTCCGCCCGATGCTTCCCCTCAGACCTGTGACTGGGAGATGTTTGAGGGCGATGCCACTGACATCCCTTTTGACCCTGTGCGTTTTTTCCGATGGAGAAACTATCAGGCTTATGGAACAGGCATGGCGGGCGATCTTTTTGTCCATTTGTTTACCCGTTTGCATACCATCACTGGTTCACATGGACCGAATAGAATTTACGCTACCGGCGGACTAAGATACTGGGAAGATGGAAGAGATGTGGCAGATGTTATGCTCGGCCTGTTTGATTATCCTGAAACAGATAAGCATCCCGCATTCAACATGTCTCTCAGGGTCAACTTTGTAGATGGATCGGGAGGGGGTGACCAAACCCGATTGGTGGGTAATGAAGGAGAAATGGTGCTGGGAGGTAATAGTGTAACCATACGAAGAAAAAAATTATCAAAAGCACCCGGCTTTGGGGGCTGGGACACCTACGAAACTTTCCCTGAAGCAACCCAGGAAGTTTTTAAGAAAAAATATTATGAAAAATATGGAAGTGAGCAAGCTGAAATGATCCCTCCCGGAGAGATGACTTATCGGGCACCCGATGGATATGACATGCGACAGGATCATTTTGCTGATTGGTTCAATGCGATCCGGAATGGTGGTCAACCGATTGAGGACCCTGTCTTCGGCCTTAGAACAGCAGGCCCTGCTCTTGCCTCAAATATTAGTTTGTACGAAAACAAAATTGTTAACTGGGATCCGGATAAGATGCAAATTATCAATGCCTGATGCTGAAATTCTTTGTTTAAGGTGAACATTGAATTTATATCAATAAGCAATCACAGTAAAACAGACTGATGGTTCCAGTAATTTAAAATTTTTCACTCACAATAATTCACACTATAATGAAACTAACCCAGCTCATACTGACTATACTCTCCTTGGCATTTTGTATTGCTTGTCAAAGCCAGGAAAAACAGGAAGCTACAGATACTCCCCAGACAGAGCCTGTTGCGCAGGAAAGTTCCGATGAATGGATCATGCTTTTTGATGGCTCGGACGTCAGTCATTGGAGAAATTATAAAGAAGAGGGTTTCAATTGGGATGTTGTCAATGGTGAGCTGACTACGGATGGAAGTAGTGGTGACATCATTACCAAAGATACTTACGAGAATTATATTCTTGAATTTGACTGGAAGATTGAAAGAGGCGGTAATAGCGGGGTGATATACAATGTGGTAGAGGATGAAAAATACGGGAGTACTTATGAAACCGGACCTGAGTATCAGTTGATTGATGCGGAAAATTACAAAGAAGTTCATGACTATGAATTGGAAGAGACTCAGGTAACTGCGGCAAACTACGCGCTTCATGTGCCTACCAGCCAGCCTACAAAACCTGCCGGTGAGTACAATCATTCTAAAATAGTAGTTAATAAAGGTAAAGTGGAACACTGGCTCAATGGCGAGAAAGTAGTTGATTATGAACTATGGACACCTGAGTGGCAAGAAAAAGTTACGCAAACTAAATTCAAAGATATGCCTGACTATGGTAAAGCAAAGTCTGGACATATCGCATTGCAAGGTCATGGCGATGCCGTATGGTTTAAGGAGATCAAAATTAAAGAACTCTGATGCATAGAGTTCTATTTATTTTTTTTTGTTTAGGTGCAGGAGTTTCCTGTACCCCTCAAAGTCCCACTGCTGATGAAAAGTCCATTCTTGCCATCATGGATAAGCAGGTAAACTGCTGGAATGAAGGTGATCTGGACGGCTTTATGGAAGGTTATCTGCAATCTGATTCTCTGATGTTTATTGGAAAAAATGGTATCACCTACGGCTATCAAAATACCCTTGATCGCTACCATAAGAATTATCCTGACAGGCAAACGATGGGAACACTTAGTTTTAACATCTTACACCTCAACCGGCTCTCTCCCGAATATTATGCGATGATTGGTCAGTGGAACCTAGATAGAGAAACAGATAACCTGCAGGGATATTTCAGCTTACTTTTCAAAAAAATTAATAGTAGATGGGTTATTATCAAAGACCACTCCAGCTAATTTGTTTGCTTTTTGCATTGGCCTCATGCTCAAACCCTGAACATCAGGATTACGAAAGTGATGATTTGGCTGCACAGTCTTCTTATCCTGACCTTTTTCAGGAAGTACTTGAAGCACATGGTGGGCTGGACAAATGGAAACAGATGAATTTGTTGGAATTTGACCTATATTCCGATAGCACTAAAGTTGACCATCAAACTGTGGATCTTGATAGCCGTAAAGTTTTGATTAGCAGTGATCAATATACTATCGGCTATGATGGAGATGAGGTTTGGTATACGGGAGAAGAAAGTGAATTTCCCGGAAGCTCTGCTCGTTTTTATCATAACCTTCAGTTTTATTTTTTTGCACTTCCCTTCGTCTTTGCTGACCCAGGAGTCAATTATGAAATTTTAGAATCCAGAATATTCCAGGGAAAACAGTATGAAGTGATGCGTTTTACCTATGGAAATGGTATCGGAGATTCACCAGAAGACGAATACATCATTTACATCAACCCTGAGAATAAGCGTATGGAGTTATTGCTATACACAGTTACTTACTTTAGTGGTGAAGATACGGATGGCTATGGTGCCAGGTTATATGCAGAATGGCAACACGTCAATGGCCTACTGGTACCACTCGTAAGCGAACGATACAAGTGGGAGACAGACTCTTTAGGTGATTTCCGGTATGCTTCAGGCTATAGAAATGTGGTACTTGAAGAAAGAGAACCTGATCAGGCTATGTTTCTCGCTCCCAGCAACGCAAAAGTATCTGAATAGCTAAAGGTTCTGGTTCTCCAGTATCCACAATATACCATCCAGCAACATGGGAGCTCCGGCATTGGTATGTGTACTTGGCTCAGTAAGCTCAGTATAGTTTAGTTGCTGGCTTCCCATAGCTTCAATTTCCTTATAAAAGCTTCGGCTGTTTTCAATATTGATCACTGAATCTTTGGTCGCATGATAAATGTGCAAAG
Organism: Catalinimonas alkaloidigena; assembly: GCF_029504655.1. Lineage (NCBI taxonomy): Bacteria > Pseudomonadati > Bacteroidota > Cytophagia > Cytophagales > Catalimonadaceae > Catalinimonas > Catalinimonas alkaloidigena. Next base: position 3,078,043 of record NZ_JAQFIL010000001.1, on the reverse strand, counting down.
GACTTTGTACCTGCCATGGAATAATACTGTTTTCAGAAAGGGCATCATTGAAATCAGTTTCAGAATTTGTCCTGAGTTCATTGAGAAAGGATGGTTCTAATAATTGTTCCAAATCGCTAGTCAGACGTCCCTTTATTTGTCCCAATGTAAGGTCATTGCCAAAAGCTGTAGGAATGAAATCAGTATAGGCTTCCTGAAAATACTGATCAAAGCTCCCGTCAAAATCATAATATTCATGATAGCTATAAATCAAAAAGGCAATGTTTTGAGGAGCATCATACCTTTGTTGCTGAAAAATTTGCTGCTTCATTTCATCCAGGTCGTAAGTGCCCCCTCCAGCAGCAGTTGCTACCACCTGCCATTCTTCAAGAGGTTGTTCGTTTTCAAAATGCCTAAGCGTTGCCACAGCATTGTAACCTCCCTGAGAATAACCTATCATACTGACTTCCTTACGATATATTTGTTCCAGCTCTGCGAGCAACTCTTCTACGGCCAGGAGCATATCTACACTATTTTTGCTCATTGCTTCGCGTACCAAAAAAGGGTGGGGGAGTGATGATGAGCTGCCAAACCCAATGTAATCAGGTATTACCGTAATGAAGCCCAACGCACCAAATAGCTCCACCCCACTTTGCAGATTATCACTAAAGCTGGAAGGAGCCTCATCCTGGCTGCTAATAGATGGATGAAATCCTAATAGTAGAGGGAAGTCAGTAGTTTTGGCAGCTGCGGGAATACAAACCAACCCGGAAGTAACGACATCTTCACCTCTGTATTCAGACTGATAAGTGATTTTGTAAATATCAGAATTGTATTGTATAGCAGAAACATCAAAGGAGGGCTGAAAAATCTGCGCTACGCCTCTTAGCTGATTAGCATCAATGCTACTGATCTGCTCAAACTCAAGGAGATATTTATTTTCATTTATTTCTGATACCGGTTCATTTTCTTCACATGCCAGTAAAAAGAAAAGAAATATGAAGCAGTAATACTGTACCCGGTTTCTTTTATTCAAGAATATAGCTTTCATGGATTGCTGGTAATGTAAGCGAAGTTTTGCTTAAAATTAAAGCTTAAAATAGAGAAAAATGCTGAAATTGTTATCAATGCTAACGGTAAGCCTATAGTAATCAAAAAAAAGAGGGCGGTGGGCCCTCTTCTTAAGTTTTATTGTCATCAATTAAAACGCGCCAATTTCCATACGGAAACCTTTCATCTCAATTTGCTGTTCTTTGACAGGCAGAGATTGACGAGCACTTAGTCCGGAAAAAGTGCCATTTTCAATAAAATACAGCGCTTCTTTAAGTCTGGCCTCATTAGGATCCCCCAAATCATGGGTAAGGTCATCTTTGATATAGGCATCCGCCTGCAAGCCCTCAAAATATTCCCCCACACCCTGATCATTCAACACTTTAAAACTAATGGGATTGATAGCGTATCCGTTCACTTTAAATGGAAAGCTCCCTACTGGTTTGCCGTAGGTATCATCCCCAATAAGTTGAACGTCAATAAAAGGACGTAAGCCATTGATAAGGAGTTCACTGGCAGAAGCCGATCCATTTGAAGTGATGAAAATCACTCTGTCCAGGTTCAGGGGAATTTCTGGCGTATTAAAAGGTACCTGTGCGTCGTTCTCGGCAGCTTTGTTTTGATTAAACCTGTATTGAATGAAATTTTTGCCACTTGATAAGTCTCCAATGATGTTGCTGGCCATCCATTCCGCAATGTTTACTCTGCCACCTCCATTATATCTCAGGTCAATGATCATCTCCTGAATATTTTCATCTTTGAATTTCTGAAAAGAAACCCTCAGTTCATCTTCTGAGGTAGCCAGAAAACTGTTGAATGCAAGGTAACCTACCTTGGTTTGTCCCAGTTGAAAAATATCATCATTAAGCACTGTATTTATGCCGATGGTCGTCTTGGTCAGTAATTCATTTACTTTGCTTCCGTCAGAACGAATCAACTCAAAGTCGTGTGAAGTGCCTTCCAATGCCTGGGCTAATGTACCCGCTGCACTAAGATCCTTCACATTTTTACCATCAATCTTATTGATAATCCAGGAGCGTTGTACCCCGGCTCGTCCAAATGGTGAATCGTTATAAACAAATGCAACTCTTAGGTTTCCATCTTCATCAAAAGCCATCCTCAAGCCATAACCCTGGTATTCACCTTTTTCAAAAAGCGCGTTATATTCTTCTTCATCCTCTATATAAGACCACTTATCCAGTGTCTTATTCATCATAGCTTTCATCAGCTCATCAGCCGAAGCGTAGTCTTCAATATTTACTTCAGGTATTAACACATTCCATAAGTACCATTCATGCATGATATCATATACCGCGAGTTTAACAGTATCTATTTCTTTAACTAATACCGGGTCGGGATTCACCTCCTCCTGCTCCTTTATTACATCTTCCTCCTGACATGCGGTGAAAATGAGAAGTGGGAAAGCAAGTATTGCTAGCCAATATTTATTCATACAATAATTATATTTACACTTGAAAATTAAATATCAATTTTTCACACAACACTGAAGCATACATTTGGATTCATTTTCATAGCATCAACGTGTAAATTTGTAATTTAAATAACGTGATATGGATGATATATTGTAGATATTTTTTAACTAACGATAAACCATTTTAGTTATTTGTATTAATACACCTATACATTTTAAAATTTATGCTCAAACTACCCGCTTATGTGAAGTTTTTTGTTGTCATGTTCAGTTTGATCATGATCTTTTTTGTTCTCATCATCGGAAGAGCTCTCTTTATACCACTGCTGGTAGCTTTAATTTTTGCTTTTATCCTCAAGCCACTCTGCGGAAAGTTAGAAAGCTGGCGCTTACCCCGAGGACTGAGCTCCATCATTTCAATTATCACTATTTTTGTCTTTTTATTTTTTACTTTTTACTTCATTTCCTTTCAGGTACGAGCTATTACTGATGATTTATCAGAAATAGGACAGAAGTTTCAGGGATTTGTTGACAAAGGACATGACTGGCTGGAGATGAATTTCGGGCTTGAAGAGAGTGAGCAGACTGCTTATATGAAAAACTCTATCAATGATTTTGTAAAAAGCAGTACTTCAATACTTACCTCAACACTTTCGGCTACAGCCGACTTTTTTACCTCTTTTGTCCTCATCTTTATCGCTTTGTTTTTTCTATTGTACTACAGAAGTTTTTTTGTGGAATTTTTATACAAAGCTTTTCCGTCCAGGTATCATGATAAACTGAGCAGTACAATTTATAAAGTTTCTTCAGTTGTGCGTTCCTATGTGCTGGGAGTATTTACAGTAATTATCATCCTGGCAGTCTTGAATACCACCGGTTTGATGATCATAGGGATAGAGCATGCCATGTTCTTTGGTCTACTTGCCTCCATGCTGACGATCATTCCTTATATCGGAGTATTTATAGGCTCCATTCTACCTATTATATTTGCCTTTCTCACCAAAGATTCTTTGATGTATCCTTTAGGTGTTGCGCTAATGTTTTGGGGGGTACAGTTCCTTGAAGGAAACTTCATTACCCCCAATATTGTGGGAAACCGGGTTTCGCTCAATCCCTTTGCCGTCATCATCGCTTTATATGTTGGGGGTATGGTTTGGGGTGCCATCGGGATGATCATGGCCATTCCAGTTGTTGCAGCTCTAAAAGTAATTTTTGATGTGATAGATCCATTAAAGCCTTATGGCTTTTTACTAGGTTATCCCATAAATGAAGAAGACAAGTCGGAGCTAGGCAATGTAAAGGAGATTAAAGAAAAAGTGAAGGAAAAAGTATAGACTGTTTGAAACGAGGTATAGTGACCAATTTCAATCGCTGGATTTAGTGAGGTCCGGCCATGGCTTCTGAGGTTGACCAATATCATGGTAATTTATGTTAATGTAATGCTAGGCCTGCCAGATTTTCAAAATCTGGCAGATACCTATTCGCTTTCTTTTGAGCTATCAGTCATTGCTTAAGTCGCCTTTTGTTCTTTTTCAAGGTGATCTTTTAACTCTTCATTGAGCTTATGGTAGGTCTTCAGTTTACTTTTTAGCACAAACTTATTCAATTCCGCATTATCGTAAATATTTTCTTAAATGGGGATCATCAAATACTTCGTCTTTCACTATTGTATAATGCTGATTTCAACTGCTTCATGTATTTACCATTGATAGTATTATAAATTTCAAGCTTTTCATTCTCTACATATGGTAACATTTAATATAAAAAGCTTTTTAAATAGTGTAATGCAATGAATTGTGATTGAAAAATTATGGTTAATTCTTTTCGTTAGGTTGTGGCACATCCTTCTTACTTACCCCTTTTTCATCAGCAATTTCCTTTGCTCTGTCATGGTCTTCTGAGTCGCTTTCAAGCCCCTCTTGACTGGCACCCTTTACAGGAGTGAATGCTAGCGATGTAAAGAGAGGGAAATGATCCGATCCGATAGATGGTAATCGCTTAATAGAAAGTAAGGTAAAATGATCACTATGAAATAAATGATCTAGAGGCCATCGCAATAATGGGTATTTTGCGTGAAAAGTATTGAACATACCTCGCCCTATACGTGGATCTAGCAAACCACTAATCTTACGGAAAAGACGAGTTGTTGAAGACCAAGCCACATCATTTAGATCACCCGTTACTAATATAGGTTGTGTACTTTTGACGACACTTCGCGCAATAACAATCAACTCAGCATCGCGCTCTGCTGATTCCGTATTTTCAGTAGGGCTGGGTGGAGCTGGGTGAATAAAATGCGCACGAACTCTATCACCGGTTCGCAATTCTAAAGATACGTGGATGGAAGGAACATCATTCTCAACTAGAAATGAAATTTCTTGGTCATGTAATCTCAATTTTGAATAGAGGTGCATGCCATAGAGGTTGTCAAGTGGACATTTTACAGTAAATGGCATAACTGATTCCAAACCCTTGAGTTGCTTTTCCCACCATTTATCTGATTCTAAAGTAACAAGAATATCTGGCTGATATTTGTTTACTAATTCAATCAAAGCGTCAGCATTTCTATTAGGTGTAAGGACGTTAGAAGTGATGATGCTGAGCTTCCTTTCAGGTTCACATTCATTACAAGATTTGACCTCTTTTTGCCATAGTGGGGTATAAGGTAATATCCACCACAACTGCCAAATTAAGCAAAGGACAGTTGTAAAAATCAATATTAAAGTAAGAGGTAACCGTTCATCGAGAAAAAAAACAATAGCAATCAACAAGACTATTGAAAAGATCATTATTTGTAGTCGTGGAAAGTCCATACCCCTGATAATCCAATGTGTTTGTTGCGATAAAGGCAAAACCGTTACGAGAACGGTCAGAATTGTACAAATAATAATTACGATTAGCATAGGTTTAGTTAATGAATGAGTAATTTAGGGCTATTAGCTGAGAGGCAAAATGTATAATCTGGGCTGATGCTGAAACTTTTATCACCCCAACGAAAGAGACGGGTAACCAGCTATTTTAAAGATATAAAAAGAATAGCAGATTAGCGAAAAACCCAAGCAGATAAGTCAGGTTATCAATTGGTCGGAAAACAAAAGTACCTTAAAAACCAAGGCAATATTATGTTTTTAGTGATCAAGCAGTAATAGATAACTGGTATTGTGATGCCGGCTACTGCGGGGAGCTCAGGAAATATACAGTGATACTTGCAATGAAGCAATTATGATGATCAAAACAGTCTTTAAGTAACTTTATCGGCAGGCTTGCGGATGCATTAAAGGAAAACTGAGGTTAATGAGCTTAAAATTTTTGCCCGTTCCGAGTTAGACGCGAGTAAATCGCAGGTTTCGCAATGGGTACCAGAATATCCATCAAGGCAATCACAGTTTCAAGTTTTACCATCTACTGTTCCTTCGTACAGTTAATAGTAGGACATCCTTAATCTTCTGTACACGATTCTCTAAAGAACATTAGTGTATATATACTCATTAATAAAATCAGTAAGTTAATTCTTTTCGTCTTTAGGATTCTTATGTTGTGCCTATTCTGTTCAAGACTTTCGTCAGCCTCCTTTTTGTTAAAGAGCAAAATATGAAATTATTAGAGTTTATTACGGTTAGTTTTTTATGTAGCCCAGCGCTGACATCTGAGGTTGTGCAATCCACAGGCGATATACATCATCCTATCCCTTTTCTGCCATCCGTGTATTCTGACCTGATTCCTAATAATTTTTAGTCTTTTTACTCCAGCAATAGCATGCTCCACCTTAACCCTAATACTTGCAATGAGTGTATTCAGCTCTTTTTGGAAGTTGGAAAGTTCTTTTCCTTTGGGCTTCTTCTCAGGCATGTAAACTTCTACGCCTTCTGCCTTAAGGCCCAGGAAACCCAAGTCCACCCATAGACTATGCCATCGCTCGGCGATCCGATGGTCAGGAAACTTAAGTTCTGCCTGATCATACATGGATTTATCATGTACGCTACCTTCAAAAGTTTCTCCTAAGTAAATAAGCTCTCCTTCAAGGTTGGCAATCAACAGATTTTTCAAAGTATGGCACCCTTTTTTTCCGCTATAGTGATCTTTCTGAACTTGGTAATCTGGTGAACGGCCTATCCTGCGTTCCACTACATCCATAAACATAACCAATTCAACGTAGGCATAGAGGAAATTATAGAACTTATTCACTTCACGATGGGGCATTTTACCCATTTTCTTTAAAGCTTCTTCAAGTAAAAAAGATAGCTGATTTACCCATAAACTAACTTTTCCCTGACTCATAGAGAACATCACTCCATGGTATGCTTGGTTGGGATTTTCTTTCATGTAGCTAAGAATAAAAAGTAACTTATTGACCGGACCGGTCAAACTACTGTCACTTCGTTCCTGATAGCGTACCATCTTGCGACGTTGCCCTTTCATATCGTGATGACGATAATGTTCTTCAACTATTGGCGCAAAATGGTATAATAAATCCATGAATTCCTTTTGGCTTAAGCCAGTTATTGCGTTAAATTGTATAGGGCTGTTCAGTAAGCTGTTTGTTTTTGTCATAATTAATTGACAGCGAATAGCCCTTTTTCATTCCCCTGTAAAATCAACCGTAATATTCTCTATTATAATTATTTGTATGTATTGTCTTAAAATAAGTTGGCGAAAAATTGACTTACTATAAAAAAAAGGACTTAAAATTTAATCCATCCGATAAAGCGAACCGAATGGGATTACCTCCTAAGCTTTAAATTGACTGTTGTATATAAGGTGAAAAATGCGAGATGACTTATAAACAAGCTGAGACAGCCTATGGGATTTAAGACAAAATAAAGTTTTGGGTTGGTTAAGAAAACATGGTATCTTAAGCTGGAGAAATCCACAAACTGCCATACTTCGCTTCAAAGAAACACCAACTCAGCAGAACAAACGTCTGGAAAGGGCATTAGCTGAAGAACAAGATCCTCATAAAATGATTGACATTTACGATCAGGAAGAGGGAACGCCTATCTGCAAAACGCGAACGCATAAGCTGATATTTTTAAGTCACTGAGTCAGCATGGCTTTAACGCCAATCGCATGCAGGAAGGTGATACGCTATTAAACAATGCCATGACGCTTCACACGCAGAAAGTCCAAAAATATGGGGAGAAATCTATCATTGCGGCCCAACTGAAACAGAATGAGCAGCAGTAGCGTGAGGCTTTTCTGGATCATGTAACAATTGTGAAATTTGTGTTTCGCAAGGATGCGCTTAACCTGGCTCAGTTCAATGTAGATAAAGTATCTAATAAAAGTTATGCCTGGCCAATGCAGGCCAACTATTTCTCCAGCAAAACCGGAGAATATATAGAGCAGCTGAGCCAGCATGGACTTACTGCTGCAGACCTTGCCCAAGGGAAAGCAATGGTGGAAGCGGTGACTCATGCCCGTAATCAGCGCCTACTTACTAAAGGTGAGGCTGAAGAAACTATCCAAATGAAAGATATGTCGGTGAAAGTCCTCAAAAGATGGATGAGTGAGTTCCTTACTACTACCAGGCTGCGCTCAAAGACAGTCCGCAATTACTGGACTCGCTTGGCACAAGCGTTAAAACCCAAAAAGTTTAGCAGGTGTAAATCTGAGGATGGAAGCATAAATAATGCTTACGTACCACTCCTGGCTTCTGACTACCTCCTTCTTAAAAATCTTATGGGGGCGTGCTATTTAGGCTAAAGCTTGGTATGTTTGTTTTAGACCTAACGCGAAGCACATGAACAAAGCTAAACCAGCTAAGCCAACAGCTACTGATCCCGATAAACCTTATATAGGTGCCGACCAGAAATTACCAGAACTTACCTTAAAAGCGATACTGCTGGGAGCAGGGCTATCCGTTATTTTATCTGCTGCCAATGCCTACTTCGGCTTATTTGCCGGACTTACGGTTTCAGCCTCTATCCCTGCGGCGGTAATTTCTATGGCGGTGCTTCGTTTGTTTAAAAACTCCAACATTCTGGAAAATAACCTGGTGCAAACCGCCGCCTCCGCCGGTGAATCGATTGCTGCGGGTGTTATTTTTACCATTCCTGCCCTCATTATTATGGGTTACTGGGATGAGTTTAACTATTGGGAGACTACCCTCATCGCCATGACAGGCGGTATATTAGGCGTGCTATTTACCATTCCCCTGCGGCAGGCGCTTATCGTCAAAGAGAACTTAAAATTTCCTGAAGGTGTGGCTACTTCTGAGGTATTGAAAACCGGGGAGACCGGAGGACAGTCAGTAAAATACCTGGTATGGGGGGCATTGGTAGGTGGCTTGTTCAAATTAAGCGAATCTGCCCTGAATCTATGGAACGGCCTTTTTGAGCAGGCCACACTGATCAATAATCGCGTTTATTTATATCTGGGGATCAACTTATCACCCGCTTTGGTAGCGGTAGGCTATATTGTAGGTTTAAACATCGCCTTTCTGGTCTTCCTGGGAGGGGCAATTAGCTGGTACATTGCTATTCCGGTCTATATCGCTGCTTTGGGGCCGCCCGAAGGAGCAGCCGACCCTGAGCAGATGGGGATCATGATCTGGAGTAGTCAGATTCGTTACCTGGGGGTAGGGGCCATGATTGTGGGTGGCTTGTGGGCATTGATCAGTCTCAAAAATTCCTTGGGCACAGCTTTCAAGTCAGGTGTTGAAGCTTTTAAGCAGGGGAGCACAAATTTCAAAGATCAGCTACGCACCGAGATGGATACACCCATGTCATGGGTCATTATTGCCATAGGGGTGATGATCGTACCAGTGTTCGCGATCTACCTGCGGGAGATTCACGATGTAGGCATTACCGGACTGATGGCATTCATCATGGTGATAGCCGGATTCCTTTTCTCGGCAGTAGCCGGTTATATGGCAGGACTGGTAGGAAGCTCTAATAATCCAATTTCAGGAGTGACCATTGCCACTATTCTGGCTTCGGCACTGCTTTTACTCTTTTTACTGGGTGCGAGTGAACCTGCCAGAGGCGCTGCCGCGGCTATCCTGATAGGCGCAGTAGTTTGCTGCGCAGCCGCCATAGCCGGAGACAATATGCAGGATCTGAAAGCAGGATATATCCTGGGAGCAACCCCCTACAAACAGCAAGTGATGCAGGTGGTAGGTGTAGTAGCGGGTGCTTTGGCAATCGCGCCAGTGCTGAATTATCTCCTGCAAGGTTATGGCATAGGCGCACCTACGCCTGAGCAGCCTGAGGCCCTGGCAGCCCCGCAGGCAACCCTGATGCAGAGCGTGGCATCGGGTATTTTTGGAGAAGGACTGCCCTGGGGTATGGTTTCAATAGGTGGCGCAATCGCAGTGGTGATCATTATCATTGATCAATACCTGAAAAAACAAAATTCAGAATTCAGAATGCCGGTGCTGGCAGTGGCCGTAGGCTTATACCTCCCTCTGGAACTGGATACTTCTATCTTTATTGGTGGTATCATTGCCTGGATGACAAGCCGTTTTATGACCAAAAGAGGAACTGGGGACGCGCAGCATGCCGAAGCCACAGAAAAAGCTTCCAATGCTGGCCTGCTCTTGGCTTCCGGCCTGATTACCGGAGAGGCTTTGATGGGAATATTTATCGCGATTGGCATAGTCGTCACTGATCTTTCGTCACTAAGAGTATTTGAAAACCCTCCCGGAGGAAGCTATAGTGGCCTGGCTATTTTTATTGTAGTAGTGGCAGGTTTATATGCGCTGATCAAGAAAGTTTTTAAAGAAAATATCGGAAAATAAGCATCATGCTATGCGAGAAGATCTGAAGAACTTTGTAGAAGAAAGCCTTACAGAGAAGCTGGGCCAGCGTTTTATAATCAAGTCGGTCAAGACATTAGGGGGAGGCTGTATTAATCATGCCAGCAAGTTGACAAGCAATGAAGGTAACTTTTTTCTCAAATGGAATGCACAGGGGCCGGAAGATATGTTTCTGAGGGAAGCCGAATGCCTGGAAGCTCTGGTAGAAGCGAAGTCTGATCTACAGATTCCGAAAGTGTTCATTAAAACCGTTCCACAAAACGGACTTCCAGCGATGCTGCTTACGGAGTTTCTGGAGCCTTCTAACAGTTCATCGTCCGTGCAGGATGAGGTTTTGGGTCGTGGAATCGCCCAGATTCATCGGTATCAGCATGAAAAATATGGTTTTGCCCATGATAACTACTGTGGCGCTACTCCTCAGCATAATAACTGGCAGTCGGACTGGATGATTTTCTTCCGAGACCAAAGGATAGGGGCATTACTGAAAATGATTGAGCAGAGTAGGGGACTCAGCAGTGAAGAAAACAAAGTGTACAATCAGCTTTTACAGAATATGGAGCAGTGGATCAGCCATCAACCGGCGGCTTCGCTCAATCATGGCGATTTATGGTCGGGAAATTATATGTACTCGTCTCGTGGTCCTGCACTGATTGATCCTGCCAGCTATTTTGCCGATCGTGAATTTGACCTGGCGATGATGGGTATGTTCGGTGGTTTTTCATCTACCGTATGGGCAGCATATCAGGAGGAATATCCACTACCTGCCGAATGGAAAGAAAGACACGACCTGTATATGCTGTATCATTATCTCAATCACTATCATCTGTTTGGAGGACACTACGGCAGTCAGGCTTTATCTATTGCCAGAAAATATGTATGAGGATGAAAATTATGAAAGTACAAGTACTATTGATATTATTAGGATGTAGTATAGCATATCAACCTGTACAGGATCGCGATAGCGCTGATCCTGATGATATTAAGGAAATTGTGAACAACTTCGGATACGATATTGAGTTTTTGCAGAATCACCTGGATGATCTGATTATCCTCAGCAACAAACAGGGCAGTGCTCAGGTCATTGTGGCCCCGCAGTATCAGGGCAGAGTGATGAGCAGTACTTCTGAGGGAAAGGATGGTCCCAGTTATGGATGGATCAATTACGACTTAATTTCCAGTGGTGAAAGCCGCCCGCAGTTTAATCCCTACGGAGGAGAAGATCGTTTCTGGATGGGACCCGAAGGCGGTCAGTACGCAATCTTTTTTCAGGAAGGGGATGAGTTTGCTTTTGAAGACTGGCAGACGCCTTCTGCCCTGGATACAGAGGCTTTTGAAGTGGTAGAGAAAAGTCAGACACAGGTGGTCTTTACCCATGACTTTGACGTAAAAAATTATAGCGGCGCTACTTTCAAGGTCAAAGTAGACCGAACCATACGGTTGCTGGGGAGAGAGGAGATTGAAAGTGAACTCAATGTGCGCCTGCCGGCACAGGCGATGAATTACGTGGCTTTTGCCAGTGAAAATCGTATTACCAATGCGGGTGAAGCTGCCTGGACCAAAGAGGGCGGCTTATTGTCCATCTGGATATTGGGAATGTTTAAACATTCGCCCCGCACAACCATTGTGATTCCTTATGATAAGACTATAGGTGATGATGTGCCTGTCCTCAACGACAGTTATTTTGGGAAAGTACCTGAGGAGAGACTGAAAGTGGAAAATGGCTTTATCTTTTTTAAAGGAGATGGAGCATATCGCAGTAAAATCGGAGTATCCCCTGAACGTGCCCTGCCGGTGTTAGGCAGTTATGATGCGGAAAATGAGGTATTGACCATCGTAAAGTTCACATTGCCGGAAAATGTGAGTGATTATGTGAATTCTATGTGGGAAATACAGAAGCTACCCTATGGCGGGGATGCGGTGAATGCTTATAATGATGGTCCATTGGAGGGTGGCGATGATCAGTTGGGCCCATTTTATGAATTGGAAAGCTCTTCTCCTGCTAAAGCTCTGGCAGCAGGAGCTTCTTTACAACATACCCATACTACGATTCATTTTCGCGGTTCTTATGAAACATTAGATCAGTTGGCGCGTGAAATTTTAGGCATTGGTCTCGATAGGATTGAGCAGGTTTTTTCACAGCCATAAGCGTTAAATTTCATTAATTACAATGAAAAGAATCTGGATTAGGATTTACTCTACCTATGGGTTATTGATTTTTGCTGGAGTGCTGCTGCTCCTTTACCCTTTCTTCTTACTGTTGATGGTCAGAAAGGCATGGCTGAAGCATGCCTTGTTTCTCAACCAGATTTGGGCAAGGGCATTCCTTACACTTTCGTTTATACCTCCGCTTCAGGAATGGAGAACTAAATTAAAGCCTGGTCAGAACTATCTTTTTGTGGGCAACCATTCTTCATTTTTGGATATTGTACTGATGGGTTATGTAGCTAAGCCCTGTGTATTTGTCGGTAAAGTTTCATTGGCGAAAGTCCCGGTCTTCGGGTATATGTTTAAAAAGCTACACATCACAGTAGATAGAAGAAATCCACGTAGCCGCTATAAGGTATTACACGAAGGGGCTGAGGTATTGGAAAATGGCTATAGTCTGGTGATGTTTCCCGAAGGAGGTATACGCTCTCAAAACCCGCCGGAACTTGCCACCTTCCGTAATGGAGCTTTTAAGCTCGCAATTGAAAAAGGAGTGCCGATCGTTCCCGTTACTTATCCACACAACTGGAAAATTCAGCCGGGGAATCATAAGATGCTGATGTATCCGCTAAGGCCCAGAATGATCATCCACGAGGCGATTGAAACCAAAGACATGCAGCTAAAAGATGCAAATGCGTTAAGAGATAGAGTTTTTCATATCATACAGGAGGAACTTTCCAATTATTATCCGAATTTAGCATTTAAGCATGCGACCTCTTTTCATGAAAAAAATGCCGCATCAAGCATATGATTTTTAGCTTTGACCAAACATAAACAATAAGTCCATATGAAGATTGACCGTTCTACCATACAGAAGATAGCCCATCTTGCCCGCCTGGAATTTGAACATGATGCCGAGGAAGAAATGATTAAGAGCATGAGTGAAATTCTGGATTGGGTGGATCAGTTAAAAGAAGTAGATACGGATGGGGTGGAGCCGCTCACCAGCATGTCGCATGAAGTTAATGTATGGCGGGAGGATAAAGTTAAAGATACACTTTCTCATGACAGAGGGTTGTCTCAGGCACCCAGGCGTGATGAAGATTATATTCGTGTGCCCAAGGTTATTGAATAAATTTTGCACGATGTAAGTTTTATCACCTATTTCGGTGTTTACTGTAAGCGCAATACTACAACTTAGCAGCCAGCGTTATCCCATTACTTTACCTTAAACAAATCTTCCTGACCCTATGAACAGGTGGTATTTCTGGAAATCCTGGCATCCACATACTAAGTCTATTTATTGGGGCTTAATAGTAATTCTAGGCCTCTTTTTAATTTATTTTACGTACAACTTTTTTGTAAGCCCTGCCAATGTCATTGACTGGCAAAAGATCTCTAACATTGAGAAAATCAAAGTCCCCACCGAATCTTTTCGCGTGGGCCTGTTTGATTTATCCTATGAGTTTGACAATTACCTGATCACCGAAGTATATCGCGGAAGTGATATTCAGATCAGTCAGGCAACAATCTTGATTCAGCTTCTGGCAGTGGCTTTAAGTCTGATTGTATTGTCGGTAGTCATTTCAGCCCTTGAAGGGTTTTGGTTTTACTTCGGTGCTTTGGTGTTTACCGGTATACTGATCAGCTTCAAGTTTGAACAGTTACTACTCTTTGGTCAAGCTGATAAAACCACACTGATCATCGCGTTAGCGCTCTATTTACCTGCATTTTATTATTTCAACCATCTTAAGCCGGGCGCAGGGATTTTAGTCAGATTGCTCGGTTTCGCTGTTATCACTTGTTTTTTGGGTGCGCTGATCTTTGTTTTCACCGAAGTCAGCACCCCTATGATCAACCTGGTCAATTATGGATTAGTAACTCCACTGGTGCTCAGCCTGATTTTTATACTACTCTTAGGGAATGTGTTGATCAGTTTCTTCCTAAAAATCATCACCAGAGGCAATACGGTAGGCAACAAAAACTCACTCTTACACTTTCTGACCATTTCAATTATTTATCTGGTGAATGTTGCCCTGCTTTATGCAAAAAATGCCGGTTACATAGACTGGGATATTCTTTACTTGAATGCTTACCTCATATTAGTTGCTCTAACGTTGCTGGGCATCTGGGATTTTAAAGACAGGGAAATTCAATACCAGAGCATGATGAGTTTTGCGCCGATAGGAGCTTTGTTCTATATTACCTTAGCGATCATTTGCTTCTCTACGCTTAGCTATCTATATGCTACTGCTAATGACCCTTTGGTAGAGACTTTTGAAGATGCAGTGGTTTTCAGCCAGCTGAGTTTCGGGACACTTTTCATGCTGTATATCATCGCCAACTTCATCAATCCTCTGATGGAAAATATGCAAGTGCATAAGATTATGTACAAGCCCCCGACTTTTCCCTACGGTACCGTACAGATAGTAGGCCTGATCGGAGTGGTGGCGTTCTTCCTCAATGCCAATATGTTTCCACTAAATCAGGCAGTGGCCGGCTATTACAACGGAATAGGAGATGTTTATCGGGAGAGAGAGGATCAGTTTGTAGCTGAACAATATTACAAGCTGGGTGATCAGTATGGTTATAACAATCACCGCTCCAATTACAGCTTAGGCACACTTGCCAGGGCAGAGGGCGATCACTCACTGGCTCCTTTTTATTTTAGCGAGGCTATTAAGAAGAAAACCTACGCCCTATGCACAGGTAAATTTGGGTTATGAGCTCTTGAACAGTGATCAGTTTTTTGATGCCCTCTTTAGCTTTCATCAGGGCCTTAGAAAATTTGAGGCTGATCCTTACCTGTATAATAATCTGGCGGTGACATATGGCAAGACTTCGCTGCTGGATTCCGCACTGTATTTTCTTTCTCTGGCCGATGAGGCAGATGTAACGCGACAGGCAGCCGAAACCAATATATTAGGCCTGATTGGAAAAAATGAAGCCTTACTTTCTTTTGACCTGGATTCACTTTTTAGTGAAGTAGTAAGCGACAGAGCCTATATGCCGAGTCTGGTGAATACTTTTATGCTGGCAAATAAGTATGCCGTCGGTAAGCATCCTTTAGCTGGAGAAAACTTTCAATGGATAGAAAGTAAAGATAGTGTACTCAATAGCTTTGAGTTCGCCTATGTCTTCAATTATGCCTACAACCGGCCTCAGGCATTGGATAGCCTGCAATTGAGTCAACTGGAAAGCTTACCGGAAGTTATGGCAAATGCAAATTACTATGAAGCATTGCTATTGATCAAAGCCTATGTGCTCTATCAACAAAACCAGGTGGATGACGCAATGCGAATCCTTGATAATCTGCAAGCGCTAAATCCGTTTCAGAGAGGCTATTACAATAATGTATTAGGAATTTGGGCAATGGAACAGCATGCTCCCCAGGTTGCTACTCAGTATTTTGAGAAAGCAGAGCAGTCACGTTATGAAGATGCGTTGTATAGAAAAGCAATCAGCATGAGCGAAGCATTACCTTTTGAAAGTGAACTACAAAGCAGCGCCCATAGTAACTGGGACTCACTGTACCGTTTATCGGAAGAGGGGATAAGAGCACAAAATCCTGTAGTAGAAAATATGCGTCAAATAATAAGCAGTTCTGAGCTGAACTGGACAGAAAAGGATGATGCATACAAATATAATTTGCTACGCTATAGATTTCCGGATATTAATGAAGAGACGTTTTTAGAAATATATTCTTCACTGGAAGACACTAACTACAAAGTACTGATACTGCATGACTTATGGCTTAAGTATCCTGCACTGTACAACGACTTACTTTCTGAACAAATTCAAACACTCATATCTGCAAATCCTCAGCTGAATGAGCTCGGAGAGCAGTATTTTAGCTGGCTGAAGGCTTTTATGCTGGAAAATGAGCAGGACTGGCCTACTTTATCCTCTTTGCTTGATGAGTTGTCCAGTATCAGCCGTTGGCATGATCAGCTACTTTTGTATTACCAGGCCAGGATTGCTCAGATGAACAACGAAATTTATCAGGCTGAGAATAAAAAGTTGCTGGGTAACCCCTTCTTTGTAAAAGGATTCCTCTTTGCGCTCAATCAACTGGAAAATACTGACCCGTTGGAGAAATATAATCTATTGCTGGAAGCGCTAGAATCAAATCCCTACGCACCTGCTTTACATAAAGCATACATCGAAACCAGTCTGGAAGCTGGCCTGGAAAATTACGCCGAAAGTGGACTGGATAATCTACGCCCCTTAATGTCTTCATTGGCATTTCAGGATTATTTGAATACCTACGATTCATTGAAAGCTGTGTATACACCGTCCTTTTAAATCAGGATTATGTAACTTTCTCCCTTTGAAAAAAATGGGACAAATATGAAAATCTATACCAAAACCGGTGACAAGGGAGATACCTCATTGATAGGAGGAAGTCGTGTGCCAAAATCTCATGAGCGGGTAGAAGCTTACGGTACAGTAGATGAGTTAAACTCATTTATTGGCGTAGTAAGAGATATGCCGGTGAACAAAAAGCGACAAGATATTTTCCAGCATATACAGGAAAACTTGTTTGTAATTGGCTCATTGTTAGCTGCTGATCCCGGTAAGAAACCTGGCTATCTTCCTGATCTGCAGGAGAATGAAGTGCTGGCATTGGAGCATCAGATTGACCAAATGCAGCGTGAGCTTCCTGAAATGAAATATTTTATCCTTCCTGGTGGTCATCCTGATGTGTCTCAATGTCATCTGGCAAGAGCTGTGTGCCGCCGTGCCGAGCGGGGAGTGGTAAGGCTAAACGACAAAGAAACAGTTGATGCTCATATAATAATTTATCTGAACCGCCTTTCAGATTATCTGTTTGTACTGGCTCGTTTTATTGGTAGAGAGCATCAGGTAGAAGAAATTCCCTGGAAGCCCAGAGAAAAATGATAGCTGAGTTTAAAGATTTAGCTCAATTTTTTTCAACTTCGCCGCATGAGCTACCTATCACTCACAGAGCTGAATAAACTCGTTAAACAAGCCCTATCTTCTCAGCTAGAACCTGCATACTGGATTGTTGCTGAGATTGGTGAAATACGGCTTACTCAAAAAGGACATTGTTATCTGGAACTGATTGAAAAAGATAATCAATATCTGCTTTCTAAAACGCGAGCTACCATCTGGAGCTATACCTATCGTAACCTGAGCGGCTGGTTTGAAGCCATAACAGGAGAAACGCTGAAAGCCGGAATGAACATCTTATGCCAGGTAGAAGTCGCTTATCACGAAATCTATGGGCTAAGCCTGAATATCAAAGACATAGATGCAAAGTTCACCCTGGGAGAAAGGGCTAGAAAGAAACAGGAAGTGCTGGACCGGCTGGCAGTGGAAGGTGTATTGGAGATGAATAAAAGCTTAGCGCTACCCTTGGTTCCACAGAAAATCGCAGTCATCAGTTCTCCTACAGCGGCAGGCCTGGGAGATTTCCTGGATCAGCTGGCAAAAAATCGGTATCGCTATCGTTTTGATATCAAACTGTTCAAAGCACTGATGCAAGGCAATCAGGCCGAAGAAAGTATCGTCAGTGCTATGGTGGAAGTTTTTCAGCGACTGGAAGATGATGTGCATGCTTTTGATGTACTGGTCATCATCAGGGGAGGAGGGGCGCAGGTAGACCTGGACTGTTTTGATACCTACGGAATTGCTGCCCATATAGCTCAGTTTCCACTGCCCGTGATTTACCGGCATAGGACATGAAAGAGATGAGACAGTGGCTGACCTGGTAGCCCATACACAAATGAAAACTCCTACTGCCGTCGCTGAATTTCTGATCAATGGTGCCCTGAGTTTTGATGAGAAACTGGAAAACCTCTGGTATCGCATTGCACAGCAGGCCCAGTTTAGCCTTAAGGAAAACAGCTACATGCTGGATAACCTTAGCAATAGCTTGAAGTTTGCCGCTCACAATATCATGCAGCACGAAAGTCATCAGCTAGCTCAGACGCAGCAGCGTTTAAAGTACTTCAGCAAACAGCAAATCAGAGGAGAGTCGGAAAAGCTGACAATGATGAGAAAAAAACTTCACTCAGATTCTCAGAAACGCTTAGGAAATATCAGCGAAAAACTAAGCCATTATCAGAAGTTTCTTATCGCTTCAGATCCCGAACAAATCCTGAAAAGGGGGTTCACCTACACATCAGTAAATGGTACGTCTTTATCCCAAGTGCATGAACTAAAGAAAGGCGATCTGTTGGAAACCATAAGCGAGAAACATCTCTTGCAAAGTAAGGTTGAATATATCAAGAACCGAGAAAAAAATGAGCCCAAAGAAAAAAAGTAAAGAACTGAAATATCAGGAAGCCCTGGATGAGTTAGAAACTATCGTTAATGAAGTAGAGAGTGACAGTATGGACGTGGACCTTCTTTCCGAAAAGATTGAACGTGCCCTTACTTTGATCAATTACTGTCGTGCGAAACTCAATGATACTGATAACAAAATTCAGAAGGCATTTGATGATGAAGAAACTGAAGAGTATTAGTTTCAATCTTGTTTTAAATTATGCATGAACTGCATCAATTGTACATTCCTCTTCACGTTTTTTTTAACCAACCATATATATGTTTAGTGGTTAAGCATAAGTAGATCACTAATTTTTTAACTAAACCTGTAATTTATGAAACTTAGCTATTATGGACATTCCTGTTTTGCAGTTGAAATCAAAGGAAAAAAGCTTCTTTTTGACCCTTTCATCACCCCCAATGAGCTAGCAAAAGATGTGGATCCCGAAAAAGTTGAGGCAGATTATATTTTAGTAAGTCACGGACATCAGGATCATATGGCAGATGCTATGGATATCGCAAAACGAACGAATGCGCCCATCATCTCAAATTTTGAAATTGTAACCTGGTTTGGGGAGCAAGGAATTGAAGATACCATACCCATGAATCACGGGGGAGCCATTGGCCTGGACTTCTGTAAGATAAAATATGTTAATGCGATACATTCCTCAGTGCTTCCCGATGGCACCTATGGTGGTAATCCAGGAGGCTTCATCATCATGTCAGATGATACAAATTTTTATTATGCTGGCGATACTGCGCTTACGCTTGATATGCAGTTGATTCCACGTTTCGCTAAATTAGACCTGGCAATTTTACCCATCGGCGACTGCCTGACCATGGGCATAGAAGATGCGATCACCTGCTGCGATTTCATCCAGTGTGATAAAGTGATGGGGGTTCATTATGACACATTCCCCAACATCAGAATTGATCATCAGAAAGCGATTGAAACTTTTAAAAATGCAGGCAAAGAACTACAACTGCTGGAAATTGGAAAGTCAGCGGATTTTTAAAACCATACCTATTATTTCTTTAGAACGGCTTTATTTAAAGTCGTTCTTTATTTTAACCCGCAATGGCAAGATCAAGCCCTGATACATCCGATGTCTACGGAAAAGCACTATTAGATTACTACCAAAAAGGAGAAGCTGCCACCCTTTATCTTCATACCAGTTATAATGCAGTTGAAGAAATGCCGGTAGATTGGTTCTTCCGGGAAGAAGAAGATTTTCCTGCCATAGAAATTCGTGCACTGGACTTATGTAAAGGGAAGATTTTGGATATCGGGGCGGGGGTGGGTAGTCATGCGATATATTTATACGAAAAAGGCAAGGAAGTACATTGTCTTGAACAGTCCTCATCCTGCATTGAGATCATGAAAGCCCGGGGGCTGAGTAACTTATTATGTCAATCCATCTGGGAACCCATAGCACATCAATACGACACCTTACTCATGATGATGAATGGGATAGGTATTGTAGGAGACATGGAAGGGCTTCGTACATTTCTTCGTGAGGCACATCAGTGGCTAATACCCAATGGAAAAATCATTTTTGACTCCAGCGATCTTTCTTACCTCTATCCGGACATAAGAGACCAACATCATCCTTACAATGGGGAAATACGCTATCAGTACGAATACAAGGGAAAAAAAGGCGATTGGTTTTCCTGGCTCTATATTGATCCGATGACGATGAAGAAAATAGCCGGGCAGGAAGGATGGAAATTCCAGTTGATCACAGAAGACCATAATGATCAATACCTGGCAACATTACTTAAGTATTAAGTAATGCTCTAAATTTTTGCTCTTTATTTCACAAATGTTACAGAGCGTATAAAACGCTTGCTTGTCATAAATCATTAATATGTCTAATATTAAATGATTTATTTACAAATATATCCAGCCATATGCCGGATTCTACACTTAAAATGAATAGAAATTCTGATCTTACATTAGAGTCACAAACTTTAAACAGTAAGCATTTACGTGATCATCAATACATTTCCCCGGAGAATGATTTTGATGATCTGCTCAGACTAGCATCCCTGCATTGTAATGCCCCTTATGCTGTTCTTACCATCTTTGAAAAGGAAAGAAAATGGTTCAAAGCAAAAGCGGATATACATTTTATAGAATCCCCTTTTGAGATAGACTTTTGTATGCAGACTCTGCATACAAACGATATTGTGCTGGTAGAGGATACCCGTGCGGATGAAAGGTTTGCACAACTCCCAATGGTACTGAGTGTACCAAAAATACGCTTTTATTTAGCAATACCCATCTTTATTTCTGAAGGATATAGGGTGGGTAATTTATGCGTATTAGATACGGTAGCACGTACCCTGTCCAAGGATCAGATTTTTGGGCTGGAAGTAATCGCAAAGCAGCTAATGCAGCAATTAGAGTTTAAGCTACAGGTATTGGATCTGACAAAATCAATAGGAAAGATACATAAGCAAAATAAAGAACTCAAACGCTTAAATTTGGTCAGTAACAAATTGATTTCTATTATTTCCCATGACCTGAGAAGTCCTATGACTACGCTCAAAGGTTTTATAGAAGTCTCTAATCTCAATATCCTTGATCAAATAGAATCTATACAGTTTAGAAAGGGTATTACTGAAATGTTGAATTCTACGCTGGACCTGATGGAAAACCTCATACAGTGGGGTAGTATGCACATGAAGGAAAGTAGGGTAGTTTATCAACCTCTACAACTGGACAGTCTGATTCAGGAAGTCATCAGTCATTTGCAACTCATCACTTTACATAAGAAGAATAGTGTCATTTGTCATCTCAGTGAACCCTATATGATCCTTGGAGATCATGTCATGCTGAAATTTATTATCCGTAATCTCCTTCAAAACGCTAACAAATTCACAGATGAGGGTGTCATTGAAATCACAGTCACACAAAATGATCAATTCCACAAAATTAGTATCAAAGATAGTGGCGTAGGGATGAAAAAAGAGCAAATTATAAACTTATTCAACTGGAGCAAGCGAATTAGTACACGAGGTACTGTGGGAGAAAAAGGAGCGGGAATAGGTTTGATGATATGCAAAGAGTTTGTGGAGAAGCATGGAGGAACTTTAGAGGGAGAAAGCACTTTCCAGAAAGGAAGTATTTTTAGCTTTACCCTAAGTAAAGATTTATAGTATCCCTTTATATATATATAATTCTGTCCTTTTGACTTTTTAGCTTGTTCATTTCCACAATCTAGGCAAATAGCCTTATATTCAGGCCTCACTATATTAACCTAACTTTTTATTAATGATGCATAGCTACAACGCAGGATGGGGCGGTAGAGGAATTGTGCTTTTACTTTTCCTTACGCTTATTTTTTCTTATGATTTAAGCGCGCAAAGAAGAAATCGTGCACAGGCAGGCACGCTTTCTTATGATACCGCGCTCTACAACGGATTGGAATGGAGGTCTATCGGACCCTACAGAGGAGGTCGTTCCGCGACGGTAACGGGTGTACCCGGACATCCGGATCTTTTTTACTTTGGCGCAGCGGGTGGTGGCGTATGGAAAACTGAAGATGCAGGACAGAGCTGGGAAAATATTACTGACGGATATTTCGGAGGTTCTATCGGAGCAGTTGCCGTTAGCGAATATGATAACAATGTAATCTACGTAGGAGGGGGAGAGAAAACCGTAAGGGGTAATGTCTCTTTCGGCTATGGCGTATGGAAATCTACGGATGCCGGTAAGACGTGGAAGAACATCGGACTGAATGAAACCCGCCAGATTGGTAGAATCAGAATTCATCCGCAAAACCCTGACATCGTTTATGTGGCGGCTATGGGTAATCTCTTTGCTTCCAATGAACAGCGAGGTGTGTTTCGCTCTACAGATGGAGGAGAAAGCTGGGAGAAAGTGCTCTATGCCAATGACAATGCCGGAGCAGTTGATCTGGTGTTAGATCCTAACAATCCTCGTATCATGTACGCCAGTACCTGGAGAATTCAGCGTACACCTTACAGCCTGGAAAGTGGGGGAGAAGGCTCCGCACTCTGGAAAAGCACCGATGCCGGTGATAGCTGGACAGAAATTTCGGATAATGAAGGTATGCCTGAAGGTACACTGGGCATTATAGGGGTAACAGTTTCACCGGTCAATTCCGAAAGGGTGTTTGCAATTATTGAAGCCGACAATGGGGGAGTCTTTCGTTCTGATGATGCCGGTAAAAGCTGGACCAAAACCAACGATGACCGTAGCCTGCGCCAAAGGGCGTGGTACTATACCCGTATCTACGCCGATACTGAAGATGAAGACTTAGTGTATGTGCTAAATGTAAGCTATCACAAGTCTAAAGATGGAGGTAAAACCTTTGAATCCTTTAACGCACCCCACGGAGATCATCACGATCTATGGATAGCGCCCGAAGATAACCAAAGGATGATCATCGCTGATGATGGGGGAGCGCAGGTAAGTAAAGATGGCGGGGAGAACTGGACTACTTACCACAATCAGCCTACCGCACAGTTTTACCGGGTAACTACCGATGATCATTTCCCATACCGCATCTATGGTGCCCAGCAGGATAATTCTACCATCCGTATCCTGCACCGTACGGACGATTATAGCATCAATGAAAATCACTGGGAGGAAACTGCCGGTGGTGAGAGTGCCCACCTGGCCATAGATCCTGAGAATAACGATATCGTCTATGGCGGTAGTTATGGAGGATTTTTGTCCCGACTTAACCATGATAATAATCAGATCCGACTGATTAATGTTTGGCCGGATAACCCCATGGGTTATGGAGCCAAGTCCCTGAAGTACCGCTTCCAGTGGAACTATCCGATCTTCTTCTCACCACATAATCCTGATAAGATGTATGCAGCTTCCAACCATCTGCATGTCACTACCGATGAAGGACAAAGCTGGGAAGAGATCAGTCCTGACCTTACCCGTAATGATACCACCAAACTGGGCTCTTCCGGTGGTCCTATCACCAAAGACAACACCAGCGTGGAATATTATGCGACCATCTTCGCGGTCATAGAATCTCCCTATGAAGAAGGCTTGCTTTGGGTAGGTTCTGATGACGGACTGATTCATGTGAGTAAAGATGGAGGTGACAATTGGGAAAACGTAACTCCCCCCGATATGCCGGAGTGGATGATGATCAACAGCTTAGAAGCTGATCCTTTTACTGAGGGAGGAGCTTATGTAGCAGGTACCAGATATAAGTTAGGTGACTTTCAGCCCTATTTGTATAAGACCAAAGACTATGGCAAGAGCTGGGAGCTGATAGTGAATGGCATTGAGTCCGAACATTTTACCCGGGTAGTTAGAGCAGACCCCAAACGACAGGGCTTGTTGTATGCCGGTACAGAAACAGGTATGTATGTTTCATTTGATGATGGTGCAAGCTGGTCACCATTTCAGTTAAATCTGCCCATTGTGCCGATTACTGATTTGACAGTAAAGGAAAACAATCTGATTGCCGCTACCCAGGGACGTAGTTTCTGGCTCATAGATGACCTTACCCCCTTGCATCAGTTGAATGAGCAGGTGGCCAGCAGTAATTATCACCTCTATAAGCCGATGGACAGCTATCTGATGGATGGCGGTCAGCGCGGGGACTCACCTACAGAGGGTACTAACCATCCGGAAGGCGTGATGATCCATTACTACCTCAGAAATGAAGTAGATTCAGCTACTACTGTAAGCCTGAAGATTAAGGAGAACAATGGTAAACTAATCAGAGAATTTAGCACTGACTATGCTGAAAATGAAGATGATCTTAGCAAAGCAAAGCTGGAAGCTGAGCAGGGTTTCAATACTTTCAACTGGGATATGAGTTATCCTGATGCCAAAAGCTTTGAAGGTATGATACTCTGGGGAGGGGGCATGAACGGACCAAGAGCGCTGTCTGGTACCTATCAGGT
This sequence comes from Catalinimonas alkaloidigena, assembly GCF_029504655.1. Taxonomy (NCBI): domain Bacteria; kingdom Pseudomonadati; phylum Bacteroidota; class Cytophagia; order Cytophagales; family Catalimonadaceae; genus Catalinimonas; species Catalinimonas alkaloidigena. The sequence goes on along the minus strand of NZ_JAQFIL010000001.1, from coordinate 3,053,483 downwards.
AGAATTGACAGTCAATGGTCAGGTGACGGGGCAGAGTTTTAAAATTCTGGCTGATCCACGTTGGACTTCTACCCCTGCCGACCTGCAGGCACAGTTTGATTTTCTGATCTCGGTAAGAGACAAGCTGACCGAAACCCATCAGACTATTGAGGGTATCCGCAATATCAGGGAGCAGATGAATACGGTTGTAGAAAGAGTAAAAGGAAAGGAAAATATGCAGGAGATCGTGGATAAAGCAGAGGCGATTGACCAGCAGATTACACAAATAGAAAAAGAACTGTATCAGACCAAGAACCGCAGCCGTCAGGATCCGCTAAATTTCCCGATAAAGCTGAATAATAAACTGGCTAACGTAGGTTTACAGGTGGGCAACGGACATTTCCGCCCTACACAGCAGGCTGTTGCGTTTAAAAATGAGATTACCGAACAGATTGATGCCCAGTTGCAGAAGTTCAGAAAGGTAGTCAACCAGGAAGTTCCTGAGTTTAACCGCATGGTACAGGAGAAAAACGTCAGTGCCGTAAGCTTGAAAGACGAAGCTAGTCCGGTGAATCCCTAAGCATAAGTTAACTGAATAGTTAACCCGAAATGCTAACCACCGTATTGTTTGTGTTCCACATTCAATGCGGTGGTTTTTTTTGTAGGCATGGTAACGCACTAAGCAGCATTATAACTCCCAGTTTCCACACTTCATTTTACAATATTCTGATGATTATTGCGCGTATTGAGCATTGCGGAAGAAGAAAAAAGTTTTAGGACATTTGGTAAATCTCAGCGTTTTCTGCGACTAATCCTGAGGAAGGAATACACTGAGAGGGGTAAGAGAGAAAGATAAAAGTATTGTTGATATCAATTTATTTTGATATATTAATGATATCATTTTAATATTAATTTTGACCATTTTATTTTGGTATGATCTGATACGAGTAGCGGGGATGATGAATCAAGCTACTATTTACTGCATCGGCAGCACGATTTGACCATCAACAATAAACAATACACCCATGAAACAGGAAAAAGAAGTATCAGCCCTCTCAGGTTATGTTATGGCAGTCGTTGCTTTCATTTTAGTAAGTGTAATACTGCTGGCTGCGGCCATCACCAAAAACCCATTGTTATTTGCGCTATCAATTGTAGGCATTGCTTTCTTTGTCAGAGGCTTTTTTATGGTTTATCCCAATGAATCCAGGGTACTGGTACTCTTTGGCGACTATGTAGGAACGGTTAAAAAGAATGGCTTTTTCTGGACCAATCCTTTTTATAGCCGTCAGAAGATCTCCTTGCGGGCCCGAAATTTTGACAGTGAACGGGTAAAAGTGAATGATAAACTGGGTAACCCGATTATGATTAGCGTGATACTGGTATGGAAGGTAGAAGATACCTATAAAGCGGCTTTTGAAGTGGATATCTTTGAGAATTTCGTGAAGGTGCAGTCGGATGCGGCGGTAAGAAAACTGGCCTATTCTTATCCTTATGATAACTTTAATGAGGAAGATGAGATTACTTTGGTATCGGGGGTAGATGAGGTGAATGAAGCACTGGAAAATCAATTGTCTGACCGGCTGAAGATGGCAGGTATACATGTGATCGAAGCCCGCATCGGTTATCTGGCCTACTCTTCAGAGATCGCCAGCGCCATGCTACGCCGTCAGCAGGCTACCGCGATTGTGGCGGCAAGAGAGAAAATCGTGGAAGGTGCGGTGAGTATGGTAGAGATGGCATTGGAAGAGCTGGCCCAGAAGCAGATCATTGAACTGGATGAAGAGAAAAAAGCTTCTATGGTGAGTAATCTTATGGTAGTGCTCTGCGCGGATAAAGATGTATCTCCGGTGGTCAATACTGGTACTTTGTATCAATAAATAATGAACTATATTTTATGGCCAAGAAGAAGCCATTTGTGTTGCGGGTGAGTCCGGAAATGAAGGAAGCGGTAGAAAAGTGGGCCGCTGACGAGTTCAGAAGCGTCAACGGTCAGCTGGAGTGGATCATTGACCGGGCCTTGAAGGAAGCAGGCCGTAATCCGAAAAAAGAAAAGGGAGATGATGCTAAGTGAATTAAGATCATCCCTTCACAGTCGATGTAGTACAGAGACAAAATACCCTTTCCAAATGTCTTAGGGCTGAATAGCAGAAAGTTAAATTCACATATTTGTCTTGAGCTTTTAGCGCATATCTCCTAACTTAAAAGAATGGGGAATGGGTAGCATGCCCAACTGGATGAAGTTAATATTCCATATCCCGGACTGTGTGAGAGCGACAGAAAAAGTGAGCGTTTGAAGCGATAAAGACAATATTTCTTAAGCAGATCATATTGTCTGTTCATCAATACCAACTGAATCAAATCTTTAAGCTCAACCCTATCAATCATGACACTTAAGCAACCTAGTCTTCGCTTTACACTGGACAGAAATTTAGTGAGCCCCAGAGAACAAATGCATTTCACTACTTACCTGAACGCCAACCAGTGGGATGAAACTGTTTGGCTTATCCTTAATGGTATGCTGGAAACTTCTACGGCTTACACCATCCCCAAAGTTTTACGTGGGTACTATGATAATCTGTTAGTAGGTGTAGCTTACATTATTGAATGCAGAAAACCAGCCCATTCCTTCTTTGACAATCCTTTGGCTACGCTTATCAATGCCCCGCAAATTCCTATATACTTCTGGACCAGGAATGGAGTAATGGTGGACAGCAATACGAACAGGGGCTTTGTGAGCGACGAGTTGGATCTGTTTACATTTTATCAACAGGCAATTGCATACCTAAACGAGAAATACTTATATGGGCTGGTATTGGAAAGTAGTGTAGAACGTCCCGCAGCTGGTTATACTTCTTCGCCTTTATGCGATTGTGGTTTGGTGGAGATTGATTCCTACACTCCGGTTGAGCTGATGCTCGCAAAGCACAAAAATTTACGAAAGAAAAAACGTAAGTTTGAAAACAAAGGAGGAGTAATAAGTACAGTCCGTGGAGCGCTGGATAAGGATACTTTACATAAAGCAATGCAGTTTTTAGCTACGCTAAAGTTACAGGTACAGACTCCTTATCAGGACAATTATGTAAATATGGCTTATAAAAGCGGAAGCCTTGAGGATTCCAATCTAGTGCACCTGATCGCAACATTAGATGGGGCGATGGTAGGTTATCATTCTTTTGTTCAATGCCAAAATAATTTGCATTGCCTATCTGGTGCTTTTGATCGTACGCGTAAATCAAACTACCATGCCTATGAAAATATGATATTAGAATCAATGCACTATGCCCAGCAAAATAAAATAGACACCATTTATTACGGACCCGTCCTAAATCCTACTAAAGCCTCCTTGATGAGTAGTACGGAAGATTGGGAAATGAGATTTTATTCCAGGTTTGCCGTGCTGAGAAATGCTTTAAAAATGATCACTCCTTATTCCAAACTTAAACCTGATACATTCATTCCTTTCCAAAAAACAAAGCGGAGCGTGATGAATGATATACTTACTAATTGATGGTCACCTACTGCATAGATCACTAACAAATGCTTACTTTTTATGATTACATTACAAAAGAGACCTTTTGTGCCTTTACCTGTGGGCATATGTGTTATAGACTGGCAAGCGTTTGACAATGGTATTAAGTTAAGCTCACTGAGAAACTCACTACAGTCCGGGACGCGTAGTCCGGGACGCGCAGTCTGTAATTGAAATGGAAGCTTTGTTCAGGTCTGATACTTTAATATACGTTCAGTACTTCATCACACGGTAGATTGCTGTTGCTGGCCTCGCCACACTAGCTCCTCCTTTCATCCCGAAGGGATCTTGTACGTTGTGAAAGACATGGAACTGTAGGGGGGGAGAAGATTCCTCCGCCGTGCTACGGAATGAACTGCAGGGACGTCTGTCATTAACCAACCTCAGTGTCACGCACAATGGAATTGTCTCTGTGGAACAGCCCCAATGGAAGTGTCGCCAGAAGACAATGAATAATATTATAAAGCTTAGCTCTCCCACAACAGCGGCCGCTTGCAGCTAAGGCTGAGGAGGAGCACAAGCCTACGGCCAACACTACGGTTTGTGTCTCACAAACCGGAAATCATGGGGGAAATGAAAGCCACTGAGATAATAAATATTTACTAAGCTTTGCATACAGATAGGAACGCGGCTTATTAACTTTACATCTTGACTGAATAGATATAAATAAGATTTAATTATTAACCGCTAGGAAGAAAATAATAGTAGTTCACCCTCCGGCGTCGGCAGGCAGCTATGTCAAAAGAAACAATTTTAACCAGACTATACATGAAATCAGCAAGCTTATTCCTGCTACTTTTTACTTTTGGCCCACTTTACGGGCAGTTGAACCTAGCAAAACCATTTGAAGATTGTAACATCAATGGAAGTATCACCCTATATGATTATAATTCCAAAAAATGGATATCCAACGACATTCATGACAGTCATAAGGGGACTTTACCAGCTTCTACCTTTAAAGTAATCAATACACTGATTGCTCTTGAATCAGGCGTCGTAGCTGATGTGAATGAAATTATTAAATGGCCTGGCAAAACAGATACTGTGAAATATGGATATCGACCAGACATTTATCATGACATGAACATGAAAGAGGCATTCCGTTTATCTGCAGGTTGGGCATATGTAGAATTAGCGAAAGAAATTGGTAAGGAGCAGTACAAAAGATTTTTAACTCAGGCCCATTATGGGAACGCGGATGTATCCATAGATGATCCAGACTTTTGGAATTTCGGTAAGCTTGCTATTTCTCCTGCAAATCAGATTGAGCTATTAATCGGACTGTATGAAGAGACACTCCCTTTTTCTAAAAGCTCATTCAAGGCCTTGAAAGAAATAATGATAGAGGAAAAAACAGAAGAGTATGTCTTAAGGGCAAAAACAGGATGGACAAGGGATAGTGGAAAAGATACTGGTTGGTGGATTGGATATATTGAGCAAAAGGATGATGTATATTTTTTTGCCACTCGCCTGATTAAAGACCGTAATACCATCAATCCTGATTTTGGAAATTGTAGAAAGGAAATTACCAAAACAGTATTGCGGAACCTGCATATGATAAAATAGACGGCTTCAGTCTCAAAGTAAATGGAAATGTCGGTCCTGTGTGCTGTAAGTGAAGGGGGGGTAAATTATCTCTATCCGTAGCTTAAAAAGCTAAACCCGAACCCGGCTTCTTCGTTTGGCAGAAAGGTCAGTTGGTATAAAAAAAACAAGGTGGAAAAGGTAAACCAAAAGATAGATAGAGCAGAAATTGACGAATTGTTTGTGACTATTCCGTCAGGTACTGTAAAAATGAAAGACGACCGAACAAAGAAATCCTGGTCAGTTACTATCGAAAGCTTTGAACTTTCCAAATATCCAATTACCCAGGCATTGTTTAAAGCAATTACTGACGAAAACCCATCGGCATTTAAAGGGGATAAATTACCAGTTGAGACAGTTTCATGGCTAGAAGCGATAAATTTTTGCAATCGCCTGTCTGAATTTTTAGGGAAAAACAAATGCTATACCAGTGACTTAGCCACCGAAAAAGTTGCCTTTGATCCAAATGCTAATGGGTTTCGATTACCAACAGAAGCTGAATGGCAATATGCTTGTCAAGCGGGAACTCCAGGCATTAGGTACGGAGAATTGAATGAAATTGCCTGGTTTAAAGACAATTCCAATCATCGGACGCAAGAAATTGCACAAAAGAAACCTAATGCTTGGGGACTGTATGATATGTTAGGAAATGTTTGGGAATGGTGTTCAGACATTTATGATGAAACTGTTTACGGAACCTATCGTGTTTTTCGGGGTGGTGGTTGGTGCGACCAGGAAAGGAGTGTAATGGCGACAACTCGAAGAAGAAGTCACCCTTACTCTTTTAGAATAGACGATTTAGGTTTCAGAATAGCGACTTACTCAAGAAAATAAAATGCAAACGCTTACAATTTAGGAGACTCATGGCGGGCTCGGCCCCACTGCAAAATAGTTAAATGTCGTTGCACAATAGCATATGAAACAAAGCATGTAAACGAAATTTTGGAATAATGATTCTAACGCCAATAAGGATCAGTGAGAGCTAATTGTCTATATGCTGATAAAAGGATTTGATACTGCTCAGCATAGAGTCGGATAGAATAATACCTACATGCCTGGCATTGCCCCATCAATTGAGCAAAAGTAAATTATGTAAATATATCTACCACTAATCTGATAGCAACGATTTCTGAAAAACTGTCTTTTCAAATCAATATATATGCGGTAAAAGTAGTTTTTGGATTTGAAATTAATGCACACAAAATTATATATTACACGTTTGAAAGCAAAAAAAAGCAATTTTATTAATTAGAAGCAGAAGAATTATTTACAAAAAGTAAGTTGTGTATAGGCTGCTTTAATATTCGCTAAAAAGATTTTAGTATCTGCCGAACTACAAAGTCTTTCATGCTTAACTTTATATCTTTGCCTGCTGATAGAATTTTTTAAGATTGTATATACATGACCATTACCATTGAGAATATATTATTGATAGGATCGCTCTTACTACTCATTAGCATTATTGCGGGTAAGACTTCCTACAGATTTGGCGTCCCTACTTTGGTATTATTCCTAATCATCGGCATGCTAGCTGGCTCGGAAGGGATAGGGGGGATCTATTTTGATGATCCTAAATCTGCTCAGTTTATTGGCATCATTGCGCTTAATTTTATTCTTTTCTCCGGTGGACTTGATACCCATTGGGGGTCCATAAAGCCGATTTTGTGGCAGGGGATATCCCTTTCCACGCTGGGTGTTTTGTTAACTACTTTATCCTTAGGGGTTTTTGTATGGGCGATTACGGATTTTACGATTTATGAGGGAATGCTGCTGGGAGCTATCGTCTCCTCCACCGACGCCGCGGCTGTGTTCTCTATCCTTCGTTCCAAAAGTCTTGCACTTAAAACCAATCTGCGTCCCACACTGGAGCTGGAAAGCGGTAGTAATGACCCTATGGCTTATGTACTTACCATTGCTTTTTTGGGGCTGGTAATCAACCCTGATCAAAGTTTGGTCTCTATCATCCCCCTTTTTTTACGGCAGATGATCATTGGGGGATTGGCGGGATTCCTGTTTGGCAAGCTAAGCAAATTGGTCATCAACAAGATAATGCTGGATTTTGAGGGTCTTTATCCGGTACTGGTGATTGCCCTGATGTTCATCACTTTTTCAGCTACTGATTTTGTAGGAGGGAATGGTTTTTTGGCAGTTTATCTCTGTGCGGTCTATCTGGGTAACCAGGAACTGATCCATAAGAAAACCATCATGAAAATGTTTGACGGTCTGGCCTGGTTGATGCAGATAGTATTGTTCCTTACCCTGGGACTGCTGGTTTTTCCTTCACACATATTACCTGTAGTCGGTATTGGCCTGCTCATTGCACTGTTCCAGATTTTTATGGCTCGCCCTATTAGTGTCTTTTTAAGTCTCTTACCCTTTAAAATGAAACGGAGAAGAAGGTGGTATATCTCCTGGGTAGGTCTGAGAGGTGCAGTACCCATCGTATTTGCTACCTATCCGCTACTGGCAGGCATTGAAAAAGCGGATATGATTTTCAATATTGTATTTTTCATTTCTTTAACCTCAGTGCTTTTGCAAGGGACCACACTTTCGGTAATCGCCAAATGGCTGCACGTTTCCCTGCCTGAAAAAGCCAAACCCAGGGCGCCTCTTGATGTATTCTTGTCAGAAACCGCCAAGACTGCTATGGAAGAAATTACCATAGAAAAGGATGGCTATGCGGTGGGCAAGAAGATCATAGAGCTGGAGTTCCCTAAAACAGCCATTATTGCCATGATCATCAGAGGTGAAAAATACATCACGCCCAGTGGTTCTACAGAAATTCATGCCAAGGACACACTGATAGTGATATCTGACAATCAGGAAGGTATTAACAAAGCATATGAATCCATAAAAAAACCTAACTTTGGTAAGGAACAAATCAACCATTGACATGATGAAACCTGCTTCATCATGTCAATGGTTGATTTCTCGGATTATTCCTCCGCTTTGCTATAGTTTGTTTATGACTAGTGCAAATTGTACGATGCGGTAGCAATCACCAAACTGGTCAGTGACAGTCGTTTGGATCTGGATAAAACAATGGCCGATTACTTTCCAGAACTGGTGGGAAGAATTGAAAATGCCGAAAGAATTACTTTAAGGATGAAAGTACAGCATCGGTCTGGCATTCCTAATTTAACGGACACCCCGAACTTCTGGATAAACCCGCCAGAGAACAGTGAAGAAGCGCTGGAACGTGTACTGGATCTGCCGGCTGATTTTGAACCTGGTGCAAAATATGCGTATTCAAATACCAACTATTTGCTGATCTCAGAACTTATAGAAGAGGTAACGGGCTACAGCAAATTTCAGTACATAAAGGAAAGTATATTAATCCCGCTTGCACTCAGAAATACATTCGGTTCTATCCATGAAGTAGATGTTGATGAAGTGATGAGTGGCTAATACGTGTGCATAGAGGAAGATATCAGGGCGGATAAATATGGCACAAAGCTTACCTCCAAGATCGCTTCAGCAGAGAATGTAGGTATTTTACTGCGGGCACTGAACGATGGTTCATTGGTTGAAGAAGGAGAGCAGAAAATCTATTCCTCTATCTACTTTTACGAGCATACCGATCTGATGCCTGGCTACCAGAGTATTGCCAAATACCATAAAGATATTGAAGCTGTAGTCATTCAGTTTATGAATACCACTAATTTTTAAAGAGGACCACTGGAATCAGTCGGAAATTGTATACAACCGTATTGTGAAAATTCTGAAAAATAACATCAGCACATAGCATCAAAAAAAAGGTGTTAGAGCTCCTTTACCTATACATCTGGTCTATGCAAACTAATGCTTTGGAGGCTTGTATAAAATGATGATTTGAATAAGTACGGCCATTACTACCAAAAAAATGATTTCAATTTGCGTAAATAATTCAATGGTATCCATAGTTCTCTGACTAAATACCATCTGCCTTTTTCCTTCTTTAAGCTGGATCTTAGTTAAATTATAGAGGTTTTCTTTTAAAGCATTAATTTGATGCAGTAAATTTTCCTGATGGGGCTTGCCTGAAGCAATAAATGCTTTTTCTAAAGCGGTGAGGCGATCAATATTATTCTTAAAACGATTGAAAATTTCTCTTTCTTCCTCAGTAATTTTTGTCTGTTCATATCGCCTTATTATGGCCTGAATCTTATCATTGGTTTCAAGGCGCTCTTGCTTGTAAAATATAGAATCCGAGGTCAGTAGCGCAATATGTTTTTCCTGTATCAGCAAAGTCAATTCATATATTAAGTCATTCGCTATTAGTCTGTCTTCATAAATAGTTACAATGGAATGTCTTAACCTGTTGAAATTATCTTTGTCAATCAGGTTTGTGGTCAATACAATTACAAAAACCAATAATATACTCAGTACCCATTTAATTTTATTGTATATGTTCATCCCAATAATTGTTGTTGTATTATTCTATTTTCGCTAAATATAATGTAAAAACATCGTACACCTAAAACATCGCGATTACACATTAACAGGGGAGCTTGAAAGTAGTTTAGCTAGGAGGGGTAAGGTCTGAGTAATGTAGATATTAAAACAATTAAACTATTTAGAAGAGTCGCAAGCGAAGATGATGCACCACACATGATTCCTTAAATGAATATTTTCAACTTTAAAAGGCGAAGCCTTACTTCAGGCCCGCATCTACCAGGAGTACTTCTGATCATTGCCGGGCTTTTTGTATTGGCAAGCCCGCTATTGTTTTCAAACGAAAACACGATGACAAGGGTATTAGGCCTAGGTATCGGCGCACTTGGTCTTGGACTTGCAATCGTATCTTCTTACAGTGGGACACTTATTGATTTTTCCGGAAAAAGATACAGGGAGTATACATCTATTAGCGGTTTCAAATTTGGTGAGTGGACTACACTTCCCCTGATCAATACAGTAAAGGTTGTTTCAATCAGCTTTATGCATACAAATAATCCCAATGGTATTAGTCCCACCTTTTCAGGAAAAGTAACTGACTTCAGGCTGGTATTATATTCAAATGCATCTGAACCTATACTGTCATTTGTTTATACGAAAAGAGCAAAGGCAGTTCAACATGCCAGAAATTTAGCTACAGGGTTAAATGCAGATTTAGTGATTGATATTCCTGATAGAGAGTAAACAAGCAAAAGGTTTAGATACAGAATCTAACTGAAAAGATGTTATAGCCTTACGATCTACAGCATAGTGATTTTTTCATACTTACATCCTACCTCAAATGGTGATACCGAAGCCACAACAGCTATGATGCTATGCACTGGAAAACGTATGATTCCATATATTTGGATCTTTATTAAGGTTTTAATAGTCAATCAATTCGGTTTTGCGGCTTTTGCTGCAAAACATTTGTCAGGCAACACGGATTATATTTGTCTGCACATAGTTCATTTAAATGGAGCATTGTTGTGATCCCTATGTCTGACAATAGATTATACAAAACTGCTGTTTGGAGTAACGAGGATTGACTATTTTATGTTAAGTATATTGATGAGGAGTAGTTTAGCTCAGCAGGAAAACATAAATCTCCAATTTGATGGCTAGGTGCTGTACACTAATGCTTAGTGCATAAACATTTCAATCATGAAACTATAGATCAATAAATGACTAAAAAGCGAATTTTTTTTACAGGTGGGTCAGGAAAGGCAGGAAAGCATGTAATTCCCTACCTGCTAGAACAGGGACATAGAGTATTGAATGTAGACCTTCAGCCTCTCAATTACCCGGGGGTAGATAATCTGCTCGCTGATATTACAGATTCTGGTCAAATGTTTAATGCTATGCGTTCCTATGCCGGTTTAGACGAGTTGGAACAGGGTAATGGCGTACCAAAATTTGATGCGGTAGTACACTTTGCCGCAGTCCCCAGAATTTTAATCAAAGCTGATAATGAAACTTTTAGGGTCAACACCATGGGCACCTACAATGTGATTGAGGCAGCAGTAAAGCTAGGCATCCAGAAGATAGTGATAGCCTCCTCGGAGACTACCTATGGTATTTGTTTTTCGGATGGCAAAACTGACCCAAAAGTACTGCCTCTGGAGGAGGATTATGATGTTGATCCCATGGATAGCTATGGATTATCCAAGGTGGTGAACGAGAAAACAGCCCGCAGCTTTCAGCGACGATCAGGCTTTGATATTTATGCCCTTCGCATTGGAAACGTAGTTGAACCTCACGAATACACTGAATTATTTCCACATTATTTCAAACACCCTGAAGTGCGCCGCAGGAATGCCTTCTGTTACATTGATGCGCGTGACCTGGGACAGATTGTGGATTTATGTTTACAAAAAGATGAACTCGGTTTTCAGGTTTTCAATGCCGGAAACGATCATAATGGTGCGGTCATTCCCACCAAAGAACTGGCAGAGCGCTTTTTTCCGGGGGTGCCGGTTTCCCGAGAAATGGGCGAACATGAGGCATTGTTTTCAAATCGTAAAATCCGTGAAGTGCTGGGATTCAAAGAACAACATAACTGGAAAAATTATGTGAAATGGGACTGAAGAAATGTCTGACAGCTAGGTTGTTACAGATCTCAGGGGTTAACTAGCATCCACCTGACCGCTTAAAGGGAAACAAAGCGTTAGCATCATTTTCAACCCTCGCTTAGTGCATTTACAAGAAAGCTGTAAATCCAATCCGAACGCTTATAAAGAAGATAGTTTAGTACGAAAACGTTGCGGGTATGCTATGCATAGGTTAATTTTAGCAACAGCCCTCTGATTACACCTATTATTACATGTATATGATAAATCTGAATTGGATACTAATAATTTTCCTGTTGGTGAGTGCCTGTAGCCAGGGCAATACAGAAAAAGCTCCTCCATCCAAACTGAAAGCCTTGATTATTGATGGTCAGAATAACCATTATGTATGGCCCAAAACCACTATGATGATGCAGGATTATCTGGAGGAGACAGGACTGTTTGAAGTGGAAATCCACCGCATGGACTCCGTTTGGCTGGGAATTAAATACAACAAATCCAGACCAGAGCCCTATACTTATTTCATAGAGAAATATCCCTTGGATTCCACAGCCTATGGGATATCCCACCAACCGATACAAACATCACGTTTTTCCATTGACTTCAGCCAGTATGACATACTAGTGTCTAATCTTGGTGCCCAATCACCGATATGGCCGGAGGAAACCCAAAGAGATTTTGAAAAATACATCAGTGAGGGCGGTGGCTTGGTCATTGTACATGCAGCTAACAATCTATGGAGCGACTGGGAGGCATTTAATCAAATGATAGCACTTGGGGCCTGGGACGGCCGCGACAGTACCAGCGGTCCTTATGTATATTATAATGAAGCAGGTGAGTTGGAAAAAGACCATTCTGCCGGCATAGGGGGTTCACACGGACCGGAATTTGAATATCTCATTACTACTCGTGCACCCGAGCATCCTGTTATGAAAGGATTACCAAAGGCATGGATGCACACGCAGGATGAATTATATGAACGGATGAGAGGGCCATTTGAAAACGCTACAATTTTGGCTACGGCTTACTCAGACGTAGAGGCCAATGCGCCCCCCTGGGACCCTACTGTTAAAGGTCTGGGACAGCATGTACCTACCTTGATGGCAATCAATTATGGAGAAGGGCGTATTTTTCATACTACGCTGGGGCATTTTGACTATTCTATGGAATGCGCGGGATTCATCACTACGCTGCAGAGAGGCGCTGAATGGGTAGCCACCGGAAAAGTTAGTCAGGAAGTACCTGATGATTTTCCTACTGAGAATCAAACGGTTTCAAGAGAATGGAAGTAAACCTATAAAAGTCAGCAGTGCCAGGCTTTTGAGAATATTTTGTCGATCCTAATTAAACTGCAAAGATAAGTATTCATTAGTGAAGATAGGGCGGGAGAAAAGGGCAGGATTGCTTGTTTTCCATACAAGCTGACAGTAGAGTGTATTTGTTTAGTGACGCTGTTAAGTCGCAATTCCTGCATTTAGTGCATGCGTCTCATTAAGCGAGACAGTATATCCCGCTTAGCTTACAAATGATCTGAGGTTTTGCATTAGCTGGATAAACTGATTTGTACATTGCGGGAAATATTTATTACTGAACTTCAAATTATTCTAAAAAAGACTAGCTGTTGAACAATATGGTTCAACCAGGCTTCTATTCTTTAGAAGAACATTTTTTTAACTTATATGCAAACTTTTACATCGCAAAGCAGGATTGTTAACTGGGCTGCATTTTTTTTACTTGTAACACTGATTACCCATATCCTTGTGGTAGCACGTCCCGTGCTGATACCCTTAGTCTTTGCCGGATTTATCGCCATTTTGTTTTCACCTCTCTGTACATGGCTGGAAAAATACCATTTCCCGCGGTGGTTAACCGCTATCATAAGCCTTTTACTTTCCATCATTATTTTTGGAGGAATCATCACCTTTTTTTATTCTCAAACACAGCGTTTTGCAAGTGACCTGCAAAGTCTGGGGCAAAGTTTAAATGAGTTAGTTGCTGAGTTTGCTGAACGTTTTAACACTTTTACCGGCAATTCTAACCTGGTAGAAATGAATACTGTGCAGGAAGCATTAGGTATGCTACTTGAAAATAACACTGAAATTCTCACCCAGGGACTCAGCCAGATGACTGCAAGCTTTATTCAGATTATGCTCTTTATGTCACTTGTGGTACTCTTTCTGATTTACCGTGATGAGATATTAAAGTTCGCACTAAAAGCTATTCAGGGAGATGATGATCATCTTGAATCTATCATACTGAAGGTGAAGCAAGTGGTCAGAAACTACATCATAGGGATATTTCTGGTTATTTTGATACTGGCAGCTTGTAATAGTATTGCGCTGTGGGCAATGGACATAGAGCACGCATTATTTTTTGCAGTCTTCGCGGCTATTCTGAATATTGTGCCCTTCATAGGCCCATTGGTCGGCTCAATTTTACCCGCTTTGTTTGCGCTGGTGATGAAAGATTCACTATGGTATCCTTTTGGCGTAGTCATCTATTTTATCATTATTCAATCTTTTGAGAGTTACATGATAACGCCCAACATCGTAGGGAGAAAGGTAAGTGTAAATCCTATGTTTACGATACTGGCAATCTTTGTTGGAAATTTGGTTTGGGGTATTGCTGGAATGATACTATTTATCCCGTTCACCGCTATGTTGAAACAGATATTTGATGAAGTTGATTTACTGAAACCTTATGGTTATATCATGGGAGGGATGCAAAAAAGAAACCCCAAGAAATGACAGTTATCTTTCAGACTTTCCTTGAATTTGCATATATGAAGATTATAGTCTCAGTTGATTTTAAAATACATCTGCTTTTAGTGCAAAATATTTTGGCGTAATTAGATTATGATTAATTTCGTGAAGAAATCTGAGCAAATCACAACATTTTTGCTAATTTTTCTTTTACATCGTCTACAGTACTATTGAAGTCCATTTCCACTTTTATAGTAGAAAATTAATTTGTTAACTATGCTGAGTATACAGGCTTAATTCTATATGAAGGTCGTAAAATTTCTTCTTTCAATCATCATTACGATTGCCATTACGGTAGCCTTATCTATCAAAATTAATAGTGTACCTCCTCTTGGTAAATTTCTTGATCCATTTCATGGTTTTTGGCAGAATGCTGAAACAACCATACCCGAAACCAGACCTTCGCTGACGCTTGATATTCTGGAAGCACCTGTAAGTGTACATTATGATTCTTTACTGATCCCCCACATATTCGCAGAAAACGAAACTGATCTGTATCGTGCTCAGGGATATATCATGGCGAAGCATCGTTTGTGGCAGATGGAATTTATCACCCATGTGGCTGCAGGCAGGCTCTCTGAAATAATAGGTGAGCAGGCGCTCCAATATGACCGTATGCAAAGGCGTAAGGGGCTTACCTATGGTGCTGAGAATTCACTTAAAGAGTTGATGCGTACTACATTGGGAAAGAGTCAGTTAGAAGCATACGCCTCAGGAGTAAATGCCTATATCAATAGTCTCAACTACGATCATATTCCTATAGAATATAAATTGCTGGACTATTACCCAGAGGCCTGGACACCGCTTAAAACAACTTTACTGCTCTCCTACATGGCAGACGACCTTTCAGGCTATGACAACGATCTTGAAAATACAAACGCACTCAAACTTCTGGGCAGGGAGCATTTTGATTTTTTATTTCCCGATTCAGTAGAAAAGGAAGAACCTATCATTCCGCCAGGCCGAAGCTGGGGGTTTAAAGCAGCTCCACTGGATACACCAAAGGTTGCCATTGCTGATACTACGGATTTTATTTTACAGGTGATTGATAAGCCAGATCCAGACAACGGGAGTAATAACTGGGCAGTATCGGGGGATATGAGCAGGTCAGGTAAGCCCATTTTGGCAAACGATCCTCACCTGGGACTTAATCTGCCTTCCATCTGGTATGCCATGCAACTTAATGCTCCCGGAGTGAATGTGATGGGTGTTGCCTTGCCCGGTGCGCCCAATGTGATTATTGGATTCAACGACTCTATTGCCTGGGGAGTGACTAATGCCAGAAGAGATGTGAAAGACTGGTATAAGATCCACTTCACCGATAGCTTCCAAAACGAATATTATTATGATGGCAACCGCTTGAAAGTACAAAAGAGAGTAGAGGAAATTAAAATCAGAGACGGCAGCACATTTTATGATACTGTAACCTATACGCATTTTGGCCCCGTGGTTTACGACCAGAATTTTCCTACGGATTCAGTACTCAATCAAAAAAGAGGCTATTCTATGAAATGGACTGCGCTGGATGCCTCTTCTGAAATGCTTACTTTTTACAATCTCAATCGGGCAGATAACTACGAAGAGTTCGTCCAGGCACTTAAGACGTATGAAAGCCCTGCACAGAATTTTGTATTTGCCTCCTCAGCAGGAGACATTGCGATGTGGGTGCAGGGAAAGTTTCCCGCTAAATGGAAAGAGCAGGGTAAGTTCCTGATGGATGGTAGTACTTCAGCCCTGGAATGGCAATATGATATTCCTACTACACAAAATGCCCATGTATTGAACCCAGAACGGGGCTTTGTCAGCTCTGCGAATCAGGTTCCCGTAGCAGATAACTATCCGTATTACGTATACGATATCACCTATGAGCACTATAGAAACCGCCGCATCAATGATAGGCTAAAAAGGATGAGAAATGTCACTCCTAAAGATTTTATGGACTTACAGAATGATACGTACAACCTCCTTGCTGCTGAATCACTTCCTGTCATGCTGGATACCCTGGACCTGGCAACTTTAAGTCCTGAAGAAAAAGAGGCTTATGATATTTTACAAAAATGGAATTACTATAACAATACCAATTATAAGGCCCCCAGCATCTTTGATCTGTGGTGGAGTAATCTGAACGCAATCACCTGGGATGAGTTTGATGGAAAAGCTATGGAACTCAGGAAACCGAATAAGGAAACTACAGTGTACATTATGCAGAACTTTCCTGACAATGCGTTTTTTGACATGCAAAATACCACCGTGGTTGAAACGCTGCCGGATGTAGTGAGAGCGTCATTCTCCCAAACGGTAAAAGAACTTTCCGCATGGGAAGAAGAGCATGAAGAAGAATATTTCTGGGGGAACTATAAAAATACCACATTACGTCACTTGCTAAGAATAGAACCCTTCTCAATAGATAAACTCATGATCGGAGGGGGCAGGAGCATAGTCGCTGCCAATAGTGGAAGTCACGGACAGTCATGGAAAATGGTAGTGGCATTAGGGGATCAACCCAGGGCATGGGCGGTTTATCCGGGAGGACAGTCCGGTAACCCCGGCAGTCCTTATTATGATAATATGGTAGGTAACTGGGCCAATGGGACTTATTACCCATTACTTTTCATGAAAAGTGGCGTTCAACAAAGCGGGGGAATTATGTTTAAGCAATCCCTTTTTCCAAGCTCAGATTCAGAAGATTAACTATGAAGTTTTTATTCAAGATCATATTAATTATCGCTTTCAGTTATTTACTGGAACTTTATCTACCCTGGTGGTCAGTCATAATTGCTGCTTTTCTTGTCAATATGTGGTTGCCAAGTAAAGGCTTTATTGATTTTTTAAGTGGTTTTCTGGGGGTAGGATTACTTTGGCTGACTTATGCCTGGCTGATAGATGCTGATACTTCAAGTATACTTTCTGAGCGCATAGCGGATCTTTTCAGCTTACCTAACGGCTCATTTATGATAGCCTCTAGTGGACTGGTGGGAGGAGTAGCCGGTGGCTTTGCCGCACTTAGCGGAAGCCAGTTCAGGCGCATCTTCATGAAAGACGCACCTAAACCAGGTTATTACTCTTAAATGCGATCAACCTATTCCATTTTCCTGGAATCTTTTCTTCGCATCCTGAATTGCGTGTAAGGCAGCAGCTTTATCTTCCCAGCCTTCAACGCCCACCTTCTTTTTCTCAAGATCTTTGTATACCTGGAAGAAGTGTTCTATCTCCATTTTGAGGTGAGGGTTAACTTCCTCCAAGGCATTGACCTTGTTCCAGATTGGATCACTTACTGGTACACAGAGGATTTTATCGTCGGTACCTTTCTCGTCATACATTTTGAAAAGACCAATAGGTTTTACTTCCATCAGACAGCCGGGGAAAGTCGGTTCGGTGACTAAAACAAGTACGTCAATTTCGTCACCATCTTCGGCTAGTGTTTCGGGGATAAAGCCATAATCACTGGGATAAAACATAGAAGAGAAAATCATTCTATCGTAGCGAATCATTTGCTTCTTGCGGTCATACTCGTACTTATTACGACTCCCTTTTGGAATTTCAATGATCGCATCTATGGTGAATTCGTCTTTAGCGTTGGCCATGATCTTTGTTTAATTAATTTTGGAATATCTTTGATGGCAAAAATTTACAACATAACACACTGGTAAAAATGATAAGTACCTTTCAAAAATATACGCTTAATTTTAAGTTTTTAGCAGGTACATCTCGTGGTGTTCTTAAGTACAAAGATTCTTTTTTTATCAAAGTTTCCCAAGCATATCCTGCAAAGGTTTATGGAATAGGTGAATGTGCTCCACTGCAGGGCCTGAGTCAGGATGATCGGAATGATATGGAGCAAATACTAAGCCGCGTGTGCCAACTGCTTAATAATAGTGACTTGAGCTTAGAATCTGAAGATGAAATACTGCATTGGATAGATAAAAATATAGCTATCAACCTTCCATCAGTACGCTTTGGTGTTGAAACAGCATTGCTTGACCTTAAAAACGGAGGAACGAGACAGGTTCTTCCCAATTCATGGTCTCAGGCTCCCTTTCAGCCCATTGAAATCAATGGATTGGTGTGGATGGGTGAGAAAGACTGGATGCTGGAACAGTTAAAAGCAAAAGTAGCAAGTGGTTTTACATGCATCAAGATTAAGATCGGTGCGATTGATTTTAAGAAAGAAATGGAATTGCTGGCATATATCAGAAAGCACTATGATGCTAATCAGATTACCATAAGAGTAGATGCTAATGGTGCATTTACTGAAGACGATGTTTACCCGAAATTACAAAGATTGTCAGTGTTTGATGTACATTCCATTGAACAACCCGTAAAGCCAGGCCAACATGATTTAATGCGTCAGTTGAGTATTCAGTGTCCGGTAGCTATCGCCCTGGATGAAGAACTCATTGGCAAAAATTCACTAGAGGATAAAACAGACGTGTTAGACAAGATCAATCCGGCTTATATCATTTTGAAACCCACATTATTAGGAGGTATAGCAGCGACGAAGGAGTGGATCAACTTAGCAGAAAAAAGAAATATAGGTTGGTGGATTACTTCAGCCCTGGAATCTAATATTGGACTAAATGCCATTGCTCAACTTTGTGCCACATATCACACAATTATCCCTCAGGGATTAGGTACTGGCCAATTGTACCATAATAACATTCAATCCCCTTTACGAATAAATCAAGGTCATCTGTATTATGATCAGAATGAGGCATGGGATTTGAAAGTAGTAGAGGCATGAACTACACACTTATTACAGGGGCAAGCAGTGGGATAGGAGAGGCCCTGGCTCGTAGATGTGCGCAGGAAGGCTTTAATCTGATATTAGTAGCCAGGTCAACTGAAGCACTTGAAAAAATAGCCAAGGAGATTGAAGGTAAACACAAAGTAGTGGTTAAGGTTTATACAGCGGATCTGCTATCTCCTGATGCCGCATATCATTTGTATACCCACTGTCAAAAAAACAACTGGCCAATCCGGATTTTAATCAATAATGCAGGCTTTGGGTTATGGGGTAAATTTCAGGATATGTCATTAGAACATATGGTTGAAATGATGCAATTAAATCAGCAAGTTTTGGTTGAATTGTGCCATTTTTTTCTACCTATGCTTAAAGAAGTACCCTATGCCCATATTATGAATGTTTCCAGTACGGCGGCTTTCCAGGCTATCCCATATTTTAGTGTATATGCTGCCAGCAAAAATTTTGTATTCACTTTTTCCCGGGCTTTACGTCAAGAGCTTAAACCTGATAAGATTAATGTTTCCTGCCTGTGTCCCGGCCCGACAGCGTCCGCTTTTTTTCAGAGAGCGGGTTTTGACAAAATTAAATATTCCAAGGGCGCAATAATGGAAGCGGATGAAGTAGCAGAGACCGCCATACAGGGACTGATGGATAAGAAAGCGGTAATTATCCCTGGCTTTTCAAATCGCCTTGGTTCTTTTTTAAGCAAGCATTTGCCAGCAGGACTCATGGCTGGATTGATTGGAAAATACTTTCAACCCTAATTTTGAATAGAAGAATAATTGTCAATGGATTTAAATGTAGCAGAAAAAGAAAAATTTAAAAGACTACTACTAAAATGGAAAGATGAAGGAAGGCTAAGCCCCGATAAAGTGGAAGAACTGATCAAAAGTGAAGCCTTGTCTGAATCCTCATCTGGAAGTTTTGATTGGAAGAACCTTTCATTTCTTGCCTTTTTCTTCGCGGTAATGTGTATCATATTAGCTACTACTTTGATGATCACTGATGACTGGCTGGAAAGAATAGTTAACCTGGTCTTTGATGTTCATGATGGGATCAAAAGCCTGCTTTTTTTCGTACTCGCTGCTTTTCTGTATTACCTGGCTGTAAAAAGAAGAGAAGCTTACCCTCAGAAGGTTTTTAGTAATGAGTCACTTTTCCTTTTTGGAGCAATTATTTCAGCATTTGCGATCACCTATATAGGATTCAGCCTGGGAATGTATGATGGTTATTATCCAGTATTAATTTTGTTGGCTGCACTGATTTACGGCTTTGTGGGAGTATACCTAAAATCAGGTGTCAACTGGTATCTGGCCATTGCTGCTTTTGCGCTTTGGTTTGGAACGGCCACTACCTATTGGTCAGGCGGAGATGATCTTTTTATTGGCATGAACTATCCCATGCGTTTCATATTTTTTGGCATCATCCTTCTTGGCTTATACCGAATCTTCAGGTACTTGAACTGGCCTGAGCAGTTCTTAAAGAGCACTTACATGGTTGGCCTGGTGTCATTTTTTTCGTCTTTGTGGTTACTTTCAATATTCGGAAACTACGTGGATCTGTCAGCATGGAGAGAAGTTTCCCAATTGAAATTTATTTTTTGGGCGATAGCCTTAGCCTTGATGGCATTAGGAGCAATCATATACGGTCTTAAATACGATAAGAAGATGACTCGGGATATCGGAATCGTATTCTTGTTGATTGATATTTACACCCGTTATTTTGAGTATTTCTGGGATAGCCTTCACAAGGTTATCTTCTTTATTATCCTTGGGGCTTCATTCTGGCTGATTGGAAGAAAAGCTGAAAAAATCTGGAATTTAGCTGAAAAATCTTAAAAAAAGGTTGAAGCTATTCAGCTTCAACCTCTTCTGCAGTTAAGATAATTTCTTTAACAGGTTCATCCGGTAATTGATCACCCATATGTACGGTTTCATTTACGGAAATATGGGGGGCAATAATCAAAGCCACTATTGACGTTAACTTGATTAGAATATTCATGGAAGGACCAGAGGTATCTTTAAAAGGATCTCCTACTGTATCTCCGGTAACTGATGCTTTGTGCGCTTCAGAACCTTTGTATTCCATTTTGCCATCAATTTCTACTCCCTTTTCAAACGATTTTTTGGCATTATCCCAGGCGCCACCAGCGTTATTCTGAAACATTCCCATTAGCACTCCTGAAACAGTTATACCTGCTAACATTCCTCCCAGGATTTCAGCTGATGAGGTGTCAGCAAAAACGCCTTTGAGCCCAAATCCTACAATAATGGGTGAAAGCAGCGCAATAGCTCCGGGAGCGATCATTTCACGTATAGAAGCACGCGTAGAAATCTCCACGCATTTTTCGTACTCGGGGGTCGCTTTATATTCCATAATTCCGGGAATCTCACGAAACTGTCTTCTCACTTCCTGTACCATGTCCATTGCGGCCTTACCTACAGCGGCAATGGCTAGCGATGAAAAGATAAAGGGGATCATAGCACCAACGAACAGAGCGCCAAGAACAGGAGCTTTATAAAGATCAATACTGTCAATACCGGCGACTCCCACAAAGGCAGCAAAGAGTGCCAATGCTGTCAAGGCAGCGGAAGCGATAGCAAATCCTTTACCGGTCGCAGCGGTTGTATTTCCTACTGCATCCAGATTATCGGTACGTCCCCTGACTTCTTCAGGAAGTCCGCTCATTTCAGCAATTCCTCCGGCATTATCAGCGATAGGACCAAAAGCATCAATCGCTAATTGCATAGCCGTTGTTGCCATCATACCGGCCGCTGCAATGGCTACGCCATATAAACCAGCAAAGCTGTAAGAAGCAATAATACCTCCGGCTAGTACAAATATCGGCATCACCGTAGATTCCATGCCAACTGCAAGACCACCGATGATATTAGTCGCATGACCAGTAGAAGATTGATTGACGATAGAATTTACCGGACGTCGTCCCATGGCAGTATAGTATTCGGTAATGATACTCATCAACGCACCAACGACCAGGCCTACAAAAATAGCCATGAACACATCCGAAGATGAAAAGCTAAAACCACGGATTTCCATACTTTCAGGAAGCAAAGCATCCACGATAAAATACGAGGCTATAACGGTTAATATAATGGAAGACCAGTTGCCCAGGTTTAATGCACGTTGAACACTGTCTGTTTCATTTTTCACTCTTACAAACAAAGTTCCTACAATAGAAAAAACTAATCCTACACCAGCAATCAACATGGGGAGTATGACCGGGGCAATACCACCAAAGTTGTCATCAGATACTATCTCTCTTCCCAAAACCATTGTCGCAAGAATGGTGGCTACATAAGAACCAAAAAGGTCAGCGCCCATACCTGCCACATCACCTACATTATCACCAACATTATCCGCAACAGTTGCAGGATTACGGACATCATCTTCCGGTATACCGGCTTCTACTTTACCTACCAAGTCAGCACCAACATCTGCTGCTTTGGTATAAATTCCTCCACCTACACGCGCAAAGAGTGCTATACTTTCTGCCCCTAATGAGAACCCGGCAAGAACTTCAAGCGCTTTTTCCATTTCTATTCCATTGACAGAGGCACCGGTGCTAACCACATACATCTGAAAAAAGAAAATAAATAAGCCTCCCAAACCAAGAACAGCCAGACCGGCAACACCCAGTCCCATGACGGTACCCCCGGCAAAAGAAACACTCAATGCTTTAGAAAGGCTTGTACGGGCAGCCTGGGCGGTACGTACGTTAGCTTTTGTGGCTATGTTCATTCCAATGTAACCAGCCAGGGCTGAGAGGAAGGCTCCGATTACAAAAGAAATGGCAATGACCGGGCTTGAGGTCTCCACCAAAGTACCTGACCATGCTAAAACAATGGAAGCAATAATAGCAAAGTAAGTGAGGACTTTCCACTCTGCTTTTAGAAATGCCATAGCACCATTGGCAATATATTCAGCTAACTCCTTCATTGTTTGATCACCGGCATCTTGTCGCTTTATCCATGCTGAACGAACAGCGGTGTAAACCAAAGCCAGAATTCCTAAAGCCGGAACAACGTATACAATGCTATGCATAAATATGAATTAATTTAAGTTCAATATTGACTTTTAACGAATAGCGGTGCAAATATAGGATAACCCGACCTTTTTAAAAATGATTTTTAGATTTCTTCCAGCTTATTTATATTGAGGCTTTAATAAAGAATAAGCTATTTATTTAATCACTTTCTAACAATTAGTATTTTTTAGGGTTTGAACAATAAAGATTTTTAAAATATGAATGGATTAATAAGATTATTGGTAGGAATAGGTATAAGTTATCTTGTTCTAAAAGTGATGCAACAGCGTTCTGTAAGAAGTTATATTCTGGGTGCACTTTTAGACGGTGCATATTTTCTTATTAAAAGAAAGCTTAAAAGCTAGCTGATTTTTATTCTATACTATTTTCTCTTTCATTCATCTCAGCCATTTCTCCTTCATACAGGGTTTCAACTTCGTGTGCATTGATCCCTTTTTCTCTCAGCCAGCGAGCGAAAGTGGAGGTATAGCCATGCGTCACATAAACATTTTCTGCACCAGTAGCTTCTACGGCCTGGTTTAAATCAAGCCAGTCGGCATGGTCAGAAACTACAAACCCACGGTCTGCCGCTCTTCGTCTTTTCATTCCACGAATGAGCATCCAGCCAGAAGCAATGCCTGTGGAAAATGGCTTTAACTTCCTGACCCAGCTACTGTTAAGTGCAGAAGGTGGAGCGATGACCAATGCTTTAGAAATGGTTTCTTTATTGGTATTCGCGTTAAGTTTAGGATGGTGTGAAAGTTTAGCACCTCCTTTGATCAATGCCTCATTGGTATTAAATACTGCACCATGGAGTAGTATTGGACCGATGCTCTGATCAACGCTTTGAAGAATACGCTGTGCTTTACCTAAAGAATATGCCCCGATTACGGACGATTTTCCATCAAGTTGATTAGCCTGCCACCACTGATTAATTTCATCAGCAACTTCCTGCTGTGGTTTCCAGCGGTAGATAGGAAGTCCAAATGTAGATTCTGTGATAAAATTATGACATTTGACGGCCTCAAATGCAGGTGAGAATCCATCATTTTCAAGTTTATAATCCCCTGAAACCACCCAGATTTCACCTTTATATTCCAGCCTGACCTGGGCTGAGCCATAAATATGGCCGGCAGGATGAAGGCTAAGCTTTACGCCATTGATCTGGATTGACTGATGGTAAGTCAATGTTTCAAGCTTAATATCTGTACCTAGCCTATATTTTAATATTGTAGCAGAGTCTCCATGCGCAAGATAGTGTTGATGTCCCCATCTGGCATGGTCAGCGTGTGCATGTGTAATGATCGCATTTTTAACGGGTTTCCAGGGGTCTATAAAAAAATCACCCTGTGGACAGTAGAGCCCGTCAGATGTAAATTCAATAAGTTGAGGCATATTAAAAAATTATAGTTCCTCTGGTTCTTTGTCAGGCTTGGCATAAGTATAGCGAGCAATTTTGTTGGTTGTATGATAACTGTCCAGGCCGGAGCAGGTGATAGAACCGGCTGTTTCCAGATCTACAAAACCATCATCCTGTAACACGCTATCCACCAGGCATATTTCTTTGATTTCTCCGATGATAAAGACTGTATCGTTAGCCTGTATGTCTTGCCTCTCAACAAATGAGCAACCCAGTCTGATGTTGGACTCCTTAACGTAGGGTGCTTTGAACATTTCTGTGTACTCAGGTGTAAAACCGCAAGCCTCAAATTCGGACTTATCCCAGCGGGCACTGGTATGATGCGCATTTTTAGTGTGGGATGCAGGGATATGATTAATGGTAAATTCTTTATTGCTTAAAATATTTTCGAGGGTATGTCGCTCTACTGTATGTGGGCGAAAAAGTATGCCGATCAGAGGTGGATTAGCTCCCACATGAATGATTTGACTAAAAATGGCAAGATTGCTTATCCCTTCAGCATTGATGGTACCCAGCAGAGATACACTCTTAAATCCGGTCAAAGCGTTAATCAAATTGGTACGAAATCGTTTGTCGTACTTCGCAATATCATTACTGTTAATATATACCATTAATTTTCCACTGCCTCTTCTATTGTATTACAATACTTAATATCCAGTAGGTCAACGATTAAATCCTCATGTTCACGATTGATCTGTAGTTTTGCTATTTCAACTGATTTTTTGAACCATGGTTCAGGCGGAAGAATTTTGCGGTGAATTTTGAGTCCTTTTTCAAACATTACTTTCTTCCAAAC
Organism: Catalinimonas alkaloidigena; assembly: GCF_029504655.1. Lineage (NCBI taxonomy): Bacteria > Pseudomonadati > Bacteroidota > Cytophagia > Cytophagales > Catalimonadaceae > Catalinimonas > Catalinimonas alkaloidigena. The sequence goes on along the minus strand of NZ_JAQFIL010000001.1, from coordinate 3,028,139 downwards.
CACAAAATACCATTCCATGGAAGGTTGATGAAAGGCTTTAAGAGACCTTTTGTCAAAAATAAACTTTTGATTAAAACCCTGATCAACGAGCTCACTGATTTTACTGAAAGTATCTTTAAAGTGTTTTATAGGTACATAATCGGATTTTAATGTACATAAAACGATTTTTTTATCCTTAAGAAATGATACCTGCGCAAATCTTGAAGTAGCGTAATCTTCAAATTGATATTTTGTATGTTGATTATCAGCAATATTATTCATGATTAAACTTTGTCTGGGTAAGTACGACTTAACTTCTGTTTAATGAAAGCTTTTGTTACTATTCAAACGGTCATTGCTTATCTGGTTTTTCAGTTTAGAGAGTTCATTTTCCAATCTGGTGGCGTATTCAACTGTTGTTTTCATCATATCTTGCTGAGAACTGATTTGTTCCTTGAGGAAACTGAGTTCATCTTTCATTTCGCTCAATGTTCTCTCATAATTATCCTTAAGCTTCGCTTTCTCTATCTCAGCTTTCTTGAGCTCCTCTTTGAAAATCAAGTATGCTTCGGGTGGGGTCCTCATCATAAACGTTCGTTATACAACATTAATTTAAAATAACGTAGGCAGGCACTGATAGTATCTGTTTTAATAACTATGCGGTAATACAAAAAGTTTAACTCTTATTTTCAAAAGTTAAACTTTTCTTATATACGAATGCTACTGTTTAGAGTGTTTTAAGAGTAGATAGGCCACCATCCACGTGCAGTACCTGACCGGTAATCCAACTGCTTTGGTCAGAAAGTAAGTAAAATGCCATATTTGCGATATCACCCGGTTGTCCATATCTGCCAATGGGATGGCGTTGGTCCGAAGCTTCTTTTTTGTCTTCTGAGGAAAGTAGGTTCTTGGCTAAAGGGGTATCAGTGAGGGAAGGAGCAATGAGGTTAACTCTGACCTGCTTAGAAGCAAATTCAGCGGCCAAAGAACGTCCAAAACCTTCCAAAGCGCCTTTAGCAGCAGCGACTGAAGTATGGTAATTAAGGCCTAACTGAGCTGCAACGGTACTAAAAAGGACAATGCTTGAACCACCGGCACCTTTGAGTTTCTTGATACATTTTTCTATTACCTTAATTGCTCCCAATACATTGATTTCATAATCATGAAGAAAGTTTTCAGCTTTCAAACCCTGGAAAGGTTTGAGTGTGATGGTGCCAGGTAAGTAAACCAGACCGTGTAATTCATCGGGTACTTCATCCAGTTCATCACCCAATGACAAAACATCCAGGGATATATGTTTAACTTTTTTGTTTACTCTTTCATCAGGTGGTTTGCGTGAAGCCATGAAGATAATTGCTTCAGTCTCCATCAGCCTTTCAAACAGGGCAGCCCCAATACCGGAAGTCCCACCGATAATCAATATATTTTTATCACTAAAGTCAGACATTTTATTCAAGCTTTAAGTAATTCAAAAATTCTTTTTTCTTGTCCTCTTTTTCAAATTTACCGCCATAGTAGGAAGTAATGGTTTTGCTGGTTACATCCTGCACTCCTCTTGAGGACACACACATATGGGCTGCATCTACAACAATTGCCACATCTTCAGTCTGTAAGGTTTCTTTTAGCTCCTGAGCGATCTGTACGGTCATGCGCTCCTGTACCTGAGGCCGTTTGGCGTAATACTGAACTATTCTGTTGATCTTTGACAAACCAATGACGTATCCATTGGAAATATAAGCCACATGTGCTTTACCAGTAATGGGTACAAAATGGTGCTCACAACTTGAAAAGAAGGTTATGTCCTTCTCAACCAACATCTCATTGTACTGATACTTATTCTCAAAAAGTGTGGCTATTGGCTTATTTTCAGGTTTGATACCGCTAAAGATTTCCTCTACATACATTTTGGCAACTCTTTGAGGTGTCCCTTTTAAGCTATCATCGTTGAGGTCAAGTCCAAGGATATGCATGATCTCGCGAAAATGCTTGGCAATTAACTCAATCTTCAGATTATCATCTCTGTCAAATGCATCGGGCCTGAGTGGGGTGTCAGTAGAGGTAGAAATATGATTATCACCTATATCTTCAGCATTATTGTATTCTTCATCAGGATGGGTATTCAACAAAGTTTCTTTCAGTTTCATATAGTGTTACTTTTAAATCTAATTTTTCTTCAATTTGATCTCTGAGCTTATTCCAGATAACAATCGCAATATGTTCAGCAGTAGGGTTTAGCTTCTGAAACTCCTCAACGTCCAAATTTAGGTTTTTATGATCAAATTTATTGGTTACCTCTGCCTTGATTAAATCACTCAGCCACTTCATATCGCATACGTAACCAGTTTGGGGATCAGGATATCCACTTACTTTTACAATTAATTCATAATTATGTCCGTGATAGTTGGGGTTGTTACATTTCCCAAATACTTCTCTATTTTTCTCATCAGACCAATCGGGATTATGTAAGCGATGAGCGGCATTAAAATGTTCTTTTCTAAATACACTAACTTTCATGATTCGCTAACTGCATATAATAAATGTTGTTTAACTTTTTATAAAATAAACATAAACAAAGTGTCGTCATAAGCTTACGTGCTTTTTCCAAAACAGTTGATTGATATTTAGCATTTTCTCTTTACATTAACTATTTATTAGAGATATGGATACATTTTAGTGAGAAAAGCTCAAAATATTATATTTATTTGCTTACCTAAATTGCTTTTATGGCATTAAGAGGTACACAAACATTTTTTATATCTGCACTAATAATTATTGCATGAATAGTCTATATCAATCCAAGACTCCCAGAACGCCTGAAATCATACTGGATCCTAAAAATGGTATTTTTGAAATAGAAGGCCGTTCTATTCCTGAAAATTCAGTTGATTTTTATCAAAAGGTGATGCAATGGATGGATGCGTACCGTAAAGAGCCTAACTCACATACCAAATTTGTTATAAAACTAGAATATTTTAATACGAGTTCCTCCAAGTGTCTGGTTGATATACTCAGAAAACTCGAAAAAATATATACTGATGGAAACGATGTGGTGTTAGAGTGGCATTATGATGATGAAGATGATGATATGCGTGAATCAGGTGAGGATTTTGAAGAAATATTAAAAATACCCGTCCACATGATTCCATTTCGTGATCATGAATAAAGAATATGTATATTTTATTTCTTCAAACTGATTTGTAAATCATCTTTAAGTTGAACTCCTGATATCTTTTTCCTGATCGATTCATTTATAAGATAAGTCAACTTTTCTGCTGCCATAATGTAGGGCATACCTTCTGGTCTGACATTAGAAATACAGTTTCTTTTTTCATCGGTATTTCCTACTACAGGAGAGTAGGTCAGATAAATACCCAGACTATCAGCGGAGCTAAGGCCGGGACGTTCACCTATAAATATAATTGACATCCTGCATTTTAAGGCTTCTCCAATTTCATCACTAATCGCCACTCTGGCATGTTTGACTAAGCTGATGGGAGCTAAGCTAAAGTTTAATTTACGCAGTTTTGGAATCAAAATTTTGAATAGTGGTGGAATGTGACGGTGTATGGCTTGCGCTGAGAGTCCATCACCAATGATGAGTGATATATCGTACTGACTTGCATTTGACCTCACTTTAGCTTTACTCTCATCATTCAAAACTTTTCCCCAGTCAGGACGGAGGAGGTAGCTTTGCCTGTCTTTAGCCAATGTATTCAGTTCAATAGCCTCATGATGAATGAGTTTTAGTTCTTTTATAAGCTCAGTTCTGTTGAATGATGTATGTACAGCATCGCGGGCCTGAGCATGTGCCAACTGAAATTTAAGGAGTTCTTCAGTACTAATGCTACTTCCAGCCTTACCCAAAGCTATTCGGGCACCGGTATGTTGTCTGAGATTTTGCCAGAAATCTTCTTGGTAAGTAGGGCTATGAGACATATTGCTAGTTAAATAAAGGGTTTTCATTCAGCAGTTGCTGTGTCTCCGGTTTATGAGTTAAATTCAGTTGATCGTTCATTATACCCCATTTCTGAAGCCAGGCATCAAATTCAGGAGCGGGCCTTAAGTCGAACAATTGGCGAATGTATAAGGCATCATGGAAAGAAGTGCTCTGATAGTTGAGCATAATATCATCCGCACCGGGTACACCCATGAAGTAATTACATCCAGCACTGGAAAGCAAGGTTAAAAGGTTATCCATATCATCCTGATCTGCTTCGGCATGGTTCGTATAACACACATCGCAGCCCATGGGCAGGCCCAGTAATTTGCCGCAGAAATGATCCTCTAATCCGGCTCGTATGATTTGTTTACCATCAAAAAGATACTCCGGTCCGATGAATCCAACTACAGTATTGACCAATAGCGGATTAAAATGACGTGCTACCGCATATGCTCTGGCTTCACAGGTTTGCTGGTCTACGCCATGGTGAGCATTGGCAGAGAGTGAACTACCCTGTCCGGTTTCAAAGTACATCACATTCTGGCCTAGAGTACCTCTACCCAATGATAGCGCTGCTTCGTATGCTTCCTGAAGTAATGAGATACTAACCCCAAAGCTTTGGTTTGTTTTTTCGGTGCCTCCTATGGATTGAAAAACCAGGTCAACAGGACTTCCTTTTTGTATGGCATCAATTGTGGTGGTCACATGAGAAAGTACACAGGCCTGTGTGGGTATCTCAAATTTAAAAATCACCGCTTCCAGCATTTCATACAATTGTATGACAGTCTGCACATTATCAGTGGCAGGGTTAATGCCGATGACGGCATCTCCACTTCCATAAAAAAGGCCATCCAACAAGCTGGCAGCAATTCCTTTGAGGTCATCCGTAGGATGATTGGGTTGTAGTCGCGTAGAGAAATGTCCCTTTAAACCAATGGTGTTTCTAAATTTTGTAACTACTTTACATTTATCTGCAACCAGAATAAGATCCTGTATCCGCATGAGCTTGCTCACTGCGGCTACCATTTCAGGAGTTAGGCCCGGGCTGATTTTAGCCAATATATTAGCATCCGTTTCATAGGCCAAAAGCCAGTTTCTGAAGTCACCCACACTTAAGTGACTGATAGTTGAAAAAGCCTCTCTGTCGTGCGTATCAATAATCAGTCGGGTGACATCATCTTTCTCGTAAGGGATCACAAAATCTTCCAGAAAAGTTTTTAGGGGCACATGAGCCAAAGCCATTTGTGCAGCAACTCTTTCTTCTGCACTCCCAGCTACAATTTCAGCCATCTGATCACCTGAACGAAGAGGGCTTGCTTTAGCCATCAGTGTTTTGAGGTCGGCAAAGTGATAGCGATGTTGACCAATGGTATGTTGATAGTTCATAAAGCAACATGTGTTTGCTTAAAAATAAAGAATAAGAAGTAAATAAAAACCGAGAAGACTTATTAGTTTAGGCTTAACACTCAGCTAGAATAACAGTTAGGGTATTAAACTAAGATGAACACTCAATGAACATTCAAAAAGCATTCGGCATATTTTTTACATTATTAGGTACTGCTATTCTCATGTTATCTGTTTACGCAATGATCTCCGGACCTATTGTGATATTTGAAACGGAAGTGACCGCTATGAAAGCAATTATTCCAGCGATACTTGGCATCATTTTTTTCTCCGCCGGGGTAAAGTTTTTTCGGTGAGTGGACCTTAAAAAGTCACTGATATACAAGTAAATGCCAAAAAAAAGTGTTAGCTTATATATCTGCTAAATTATACCTAAGCTGATTGATTATTTTTAACTAAAGAAGCAATTTTAGCTTACTTTCAGGATTTAGATTATACGGTTCAGCACTACATCAATTTAATACCTATGGAAAAACCACTTAACGCAGATGACAAGCTAAATCTGATCATGTATTCAGAAGTTGCCTATATTATGCATCTGGGTAAAGAGTATGAGGAAAAGATTCTCAACGCGCAAGAGACAATGAATCCGGTGATCACTGTCAAAAACATTAACGGCTGCAACACTTCTATACCTTTGGAAAGAGCGCTTAAGCTATTGGAAAAATATTATAAGTTAATCAACAAGTCCGCTGAGTCTTTAGAGGCTCATGAGCCAGAAACGACAGTTGCTGACGACAAAATAGTTACGGAGAAAAAAAAGAAGGCAAGCGAAAAATATATGATAGCTGGTTCCTTTTAAACAAAATTTGCTGACCTCCCTATATAGAATTAGTTAACCTGTTCGGCTAGCCATGCTTTAACATCATTAAAGCAGTCCATGTTTACTTCATGCGCCATATCATACTCTTTGTATGTATAGTCAAGTTTTAATGTTCTGAGGTAGTCATTGGTCGCTCTACCCAAAAATATTGGAAGCACCTGATCCCCTGTGCCATGCGTTGCAAATATTTTTAGTTTTCTTAATTCTGGCTTAAAACTGAGTTGTGGTGTGATTTCCCGAAGAATATAACCGCTCATAGCCACAATACCCCTTACCCTGGAAGCTTCACTAAATGCAGTAGCATAACTCATGATCGCTCCCTGACTAAAGCCACATAGGTAAATCTGATCCAGATCTGGTTGGTAGGTTGCTATGGCTTCATTCATAAAGCTATGTAACTGTCTGCGGGCATGCATCACCTGTTGAATATTTGCACTGGGGATGCCACTGGTCAGATCAATGTTAAACCATGCATATCCACCAAAGCCATAGGAAATAGGGGCCTGGACACTTAATATCAGGTATTTAGGATCAAGCAGGGGAGCGAAGGAAAATAAATCCTGCTCATTACTTCCCAGCCCATGCAATAACACTAGCATGGGAGGATTTTTGTCTGATTTTATCTGAGGATCTCTTTTAATATGTTTTAATGAAAATGGCATATAATTTATTCTATTCAAGTAGTGTGGCAAGATACTTATGAACTTTAGAAAATACTCATAAAAGGTCAATTAAGCGAATAGTATCTTTGGTCTTTGTCAGCTTTGTTTTACCTTTTGGATAACCTTCCTGATCACACTTGCAGAATATTTGAATGCGTTTATTTCCTCATCAGAAAGTTGAGGTTGAAAAACTTTTTGTATCCCATTTCTGCCAATAGTTGCTGGTAGGGACAGGCAGACATCTTTTTCGTCTAAATATGAGTTAATCAGTGTACTTACGGGTATGGTACGATGGTTGTCTAAATAAATACTTTCTATGATCAGGGTAGTAGCCATGGCAATGGCAAAATTTGAGTATCCTTTACCTCTCACAATCTCATAGCCAGAACTGGCCGACTCTTTGATGAGGGCAGCAGACTCCTTGGCATTGGTAATAATTTCTCCTCCCGCAAAAGCGATGCTCAAAGCATGAAATTGCGTGTCCCCGTGCTCACCTAATATATAGGCACGGATATCATCCGGATGGATTTCTTTTTGTTCAGAAAGCCGCTTTCTAAGCCGGGCACTGTCGATGAGCGTGCCAACGCCCATCACCTGGCCAGCTTTAAGTTTGCTCAATTGAAGGGTTAAATAAGTCATCACATCCACCGGATTGGTCACTATCAAAAAGACCGCCTTCTGGTTTTTTGCACTTAGCTTAGGGATAATTTCACGAAAGATCCGGTAGTTTCCGGGTGCCATTTCAAAGCGGCTTTTATAATGTTTTTCATATGGCACTGAAAGACAAAGCACATAAACGTCTGCCGCTGGCGGGTTATCAAGAGATGCTACGCTGATTTTAATTGATTTTTCAGTGAATGCCTGGCTGTGTCTTAAGTCTATGGCGTCACTTTCTGCCTTCTGCAAATTTCTATTGACCAGTATCAACTCTTCACCGATTTCCTTAAGAACCAAAGTGTAGGCAATTGTAGCCCCTACATGTCCCATACCCACGATAGCGATTTTCATATTTGCTTATTATACACGATTGTCTAATTTCACTAGTTCAATTTTTAACAATTTTTCATCTAATACCAAACCTTTATGAAAGCTTTACAACTAGGCATATTAAGCGTGTCAGGATTTTTTCAAAAGAGAATAGCTATTCCTATTGCCAAATCTCCCCTTGTAGATATTGCAGCCATCGCTTCACGGTCTGAAGAAAAAGCAAAAAATGCTGCCAGAGAATATGGCATTCCTAAAGCCTATGGGAGCTATGAAGCCCTCCTATCAGATGATAATGTGGAAGCTGTATACATTCCTCTACCAAACCACCTTCATGCGCAGTTTATCAAGCAGGCTGCTGATGCAGGTAAACATATCATTTGTGAAAAACCCATCGCCTTAAATGCGAAAGAAGCGGCGGAAAGTATTGCTTATGCTCATCAAAAAGGAGTAAAAGTCATGGAAGCTTTTATGTATCGTTTTCATCCTCAATGGCAGCATGCCAGAGAACTGATCAGAATGAAAGAAATTGGGAAAGTGCAGTTGGTACAGTGCATTTTTGCTTACAACAACACTGATCCTTCAAATATTCGCAACCAGGCCAAGGCCGGGGGAGGAGCTATTTTGGATATCGGATGTTATGCGGTTTCATCCAGCAGATTCCTGATAGGTGCGGAACCCAAAAGAGTGGTCAGCCTCACGCATTATGATGAAGAATTTAAAACTGACACTTTATCTACCGGTATCCTGGATTTTGGTGACAGTAGAGCTGAATATACCATTGGCACCCAGACTTTTCCTTATCAGCGGGTAAATGTACATGGATCAAGTGGAGTGATTTCTATTGAAATTCCTTTTAATACTCCTGCCGATGTTGAAACAAGAGTAAGCGTGACCAATAGCGTAGGTACCAGAGAAGTATTGCTGGCTCCTGAAGATCAGTATATTCTTGAATTTGAAGCCTTTGCGAAAGCTATCAAAGAAGATTCCGAAGTTCCTACTCCACCCAGCGATGCTATCGCAAATATGAAAGTACTGGACGCTTTATTTAAGTCTTCCCAGGAAAACAAATGGATAAACATAGAATAGTTTTTAGTTCAGAACTTATTGAACTGAAAAAACTAACTTGTGTTTCTTTCGTATATAGAATCATAATCGTACAGGATTACTATAGGTTATGACTGAAGAAGAATTAAGACATGAAACGGAAAACATAGGCTTGTCATTTGATAAACTTGGTTTAACACCTATGGCAGGGAGAGTGCTGGCATATTTAATGCTTTCAGACCCTCCCTACCGTTCTTTTGACGAAATTGTGGATCATCTCCAGGCGAGCAAAAGTTCAATAAGCACCACTCTCAAATCGCTGGACCAGACTGAGATGGTAACTTATAAGACATTTCCCGGAGATAGAAGAAGGTATTTCAGAGTCGCTCCTGAAAGATGGATGGCACAAATCAATATTCATGAAAAGTTTCGCATAATGGTAAATATTTTAAACCAGGTATTAGCAATGCGTACGGGTAAGGAAAACGAATTAACCCCGGGGCTTAAAGATGTGAGAGATATGTATCTTTATTTTGAAACCGAGATACCGCGTATGTTTCAGCGCTGGGAAGAAATTAAAAAGAAAAGAGAAACTTAAAAATTTACATTATTAGTTCTGTATGTACAGAACTAATCAGACATGATAAGTGATTTGATTGAAATCTGTTTCGCCATGAGATAACTTATCATGCTCTTTCTGCTATTGTCAGAGGTTTCAATCCCAAATACTCAAAATATTTAAGGGGATTTATCCAGCAAGCCTCAGCATAAGCAGGTTTTTGATTTGGAAAGCAGTATTTCTTATGGCTTAAAACATAATGCTTTACTGCAAGCCAAGGCTTTAGAAAATAAAACTTCTAAAGCTCTCAGGCAAAATGCCTACAAACAGCTCGTACCGGATTTACCTGCCAATGCCAAGCTGGATCATTACTGGTAAATTGATGTGCAGGCAATTCCTGCAGAACTAATTGGAGGCCCGGAAGGAGAATTTATTCCGTTACGCGTAGGCACGCCATGGAATATCAATTAGGTGCTAAACACAGAAATTGATCTGGTTAATGCCGTTAAAGGAAAGGATATACCAATTGCAAGGATCCATGAACAGATGAAGTCATTAAAATGCTTGATGCTGAAAACGTGGGTAGTCACCTTATTGACGCTATTTGATCAAACATTTTAACCAATTCTAGCATATCATTGAAATGGTTTGGCTATATTAATATAGCTAAACGCCACATCAATGTTAAATGATATCTATGCGCTGTCATATATCAGCATCGCTTTAGAAGAATTTGATGAGCCAAAGCTCAAAGCACTTGCCCAACATGCCATCCAAAAGAACAAAAGATTAGACATCAGTGGGTATTTATGCTTCATGCATAACATGTTTTTTCAATATCTGGAAGGTAGCAAGACAGAGGTAGTTGACCTGATGAATGAAATAGAAATGGATATTCGGCATCAGGTAATTAACCTGATTCATTTCGGTAGTATTAAGGAGCGCAAATTTTTAGGATGGTCAATGCGATATCTTGATGATGGAGAACTTAGTTCGATACATCTGGAAGATATGCTCAACTGGATTTTCACAAGCATGCAAACAGAGGATATACCCTTGGCATTGCTTAAAGAAAAGGTTCACATCATGGTTGATCAGATCAAAACACTGCGTGGAAATAAAACGATCAACTGAAAATATTTATCAATCGGTTTTTAATCCATTTGAAAGGCTGTAGTCTGTAGTATTAAAAATTAAGGAAGCTATTTATGGACTTAAGGTGAATGACTTTTTACCGATTAAATCTCCTCTTCCATTATAGAGCCTTACTTCAGCAGGTTTTTCAGCTTGCTCAGGATTAAAGTATTGTACTGTCCAGGTAGGAAAGCTGGATTTAGTCTTATCCGAATATAGAATTTTTTTTCCATCAGAATAAAATGCGAGTTTTACGGTATTGTTAGGTGCATCATTCGCATTAAACCAGAGATAAATCGGTATGCCATTTCCTACATTAAAAGTATCCTGTGAGAGTGGTGGATTGGTAATTTCGTCTCTCGTTGGCTCATGCATCAAAAAGCGTATATCATCCTGATTGCTAATGTTAGCGTACTTATTAACGATATCAGTATATTCCTTAAGTTTAGTATTTACTGCTCTAAACTCATCAGTATTTCTTCTAAGCGAAGCAGCCTTCTGCCAGGCTTTAAGGTGTTGACTGACCGTGACATCCCCAGCACCTGACAGTTGTTGCGCATGCTCATAACTTTCAAGAATACCAATTTTTCTTTCTATGGATAGTAGACTATCCTCATTCAAAAACTTACTGTTTCCGTCACCCATAAGTTTTTGATACTCAGATAACAATACAGCATCGCTGCTATTGATTACTCCACTTTCAATCATTTTCACAGTATCCTGAATGTCTTTGACTTTGAACACCTGTTCAATATCATTGAGTGAAACGGATTTATCTGTAAAACCCATTCTTCTCAGAATTTCTGCTTTCAAAGAGTCCGATTCTCTGCGCGCGTTTTCAGCAGTTTGCAAGCTTCCGTCTGCTTTGTTATAAAAATAAAGGGTTGCTATAAACAGTAGAAAGCAGATGCCTCCAGCAATCCCTACGATCAAATTGATTTTTTTTGCCCGTCTTGCTTTTTGTTTTTGCTCTTCTTCTTTTCGTTTATATTCTGCTTCTATTGCGGCTTTTTCTTCAGCTTCTTTAAGCTGTTGTTCTCTCCGGCTTTTTCTAAGGTAGCCAAGTACTTCATCAAAGTTATCATCATATCTTTCTGCCCAGGGCTGATTGGTATTTTGTTCCTCTCTCCAGTTCAATGCAAACTGGAGATACGGTTCAGTAAGGAGAGAGGTTTTTTCTTCCTTGTAAAGCATGGCCGCATCAGACAGGCGCTGATAGGTGCGTACGGATTCCTGTTCATCATTAGTCCATCTGATCAGGCGTTTCCAGATACGCATAAAGCTTTCATGTGAGATGTCAATGATAGTATCTGATTCAAGTGCTTGCCCTGCGGGAGGCATCAGAAATGAGCGGCTGGGCTTACGAAAGATTTCTATTACTTCTTTGACTTCATCTTCAGAAGCTTCCGCAATCGCACAGAGCGCACTAAGTTTGGTTGGTCTTCTAATCCCTCTGCTTTCAGTACCCACGTCAGTAAGCGCCTTAAAAATTTTCTGACAAACGATCTTTAACCTACCGCTTGGCAATTCTTTATAGGCTCTCTCAGCGTGTTGGTCCAGGGCTTCTGACATCGTCCCTATTTCCTGATAATGTCTTAAATCCAGTGCTTGCTCAGGCTTTTTTTCTTGTTCCCAGGCTGCCCAGGTCCGGTTCAGCGCATGTTGCAAAATGGACAGTTGATCGGGATTATCCCCTACATCATTGATCAGCCTCATGAGCAGACGATCTGTAATTTTACCTCCTGCTACTTCAATAGGTCCGGTGATTGCGCTTTTACGTTCTTTACGCTTCATCCTGGGGACCAGGTACTGCCCTTCATTAATCATTTCAGGTAAACCCCTGAACCTGGAGCAATCTCCCAGAAAGTCAGAACGCATGGTAATGACAATGTATATGGGGAGTGCGCTTTGTTTCACAGCTTCTAAAAGGAGATTGACGAAGGCGATGGCATTGTCTTCATTTTCTCTTCCCTGAGTTCTCAATTTCTGAAAACGAAAGAGCTCCTCAAACTGATCTACTACAATAAGTAGGTTATTGTCTGATGGCAGACGTGCCTGCTTATAGGTTTCTACCAGCCCCAGCTTACTGCGTTGCAGATTTGTCGTAAGTATTGCTGAAAGGGGGAGTTTCCCTACTCTGGCGGTAGGAAAAAGGATGCCAGGTTTAGCCAAAGCCAATGCCATTTCCCGAATAGGATCATTGCCGGGACGAAACTTTGCTATGCGCCATCTGCTACCTGCCTTGGGCATATACCCTCCGTGTAATGCAGGAAAAAGTCCACAGTTCACTAATGAGGATTTACCACTCCCTGAAGTACCTACTACCGCCAGAAAACGGTGTGTACTCAGCTTGTTGATCAGTTCATCAACCTGCGTTTCCCTACCAAAGAAAAGATAATTTTCTTCTTCATTAAATGGACGTAGACCGGGAAAAGGATTGGTATTGACAGAAGTTAATATCATGATACAGACACATGTTCTATTTTATTCAGTAATTCATCCAGCAGTTCAGGGGAGAAGCCACCCATACCATTAATGACATTTTCCATACCCAGTTCAATCATCTCTATCTTGTCTATTGTATCAGGATCAGCCAGATAGGTATAGGTGGCAAGCAAAGGTTTTTCTCTAGGATAGCTGTTTATTTTCCTGAGCTCACTCATTTTACTCCTTTTCCAGTATTCATCACCCTTACCATAAAAAAGCAAAATGGCATCACATCTAGTCAGGTTCTCTTCCAGATCTTTGCGAATACTGCTGCTGTCCCCCTCAAAAAGAGGTATGTTCACTTCTAACTGCTTAGAAATCAAAAATTTGCGAAGAGGTAGAGTGGCTGCCCTGTCTTTAGCATCACAGATCAGAAATATTTTTTTGTCAGAAGCGGTATCATCTATTAAAGGAGTCAGAGAGGGATTTTCAAGCTGTCTAAGTTTATCAAACACGGTAGATTTAAATACTTCAAGGCTTCCTTCAATGACCTCGGCACCTTGCTGGCTTTCTTCGCTTTCGTTTATGCTTTGAATAAATCTCTTCTGCCGTTCATCCTCAACGCCCAAAAGGTTGGCAATCCAGATCATGCGTGCCAATCCGTTTAACTTACTTTTTTCAGCGGCGATTTCATTTTGTAAGATGATCGCAGATTTCTCCTCCGGACCGTCGGGTATACCTCCATATAATTTACCTACAAAATGTATTGCCAGCTGACTTTTGTCCAGAGAATCACTGACTTCCTGCTTGAATTGATCAGCATTCATTGAAAGACTCGTATCAGGCAATACCTGATAGCCATGATCTTTGAGTTCTCTTACAAGCTGGTCTCTTGCTTCCAGTAGTTCATAGCTGGTTTGTGCTACATAAATGGTACTGATTTTCCTGTGTGGAATAGTCAATTTTTCCTTATCCACTGACAATTCTTCAGTCCGAGACTCTTCAGCCCGAGACTCGTCAGTCCGAGACTCATTAAGCATATTTATGATTTCCTGGATGTCATAGGCTAAGTCATCTACCCGATTGAGGTATGCCTGTTCAGCTTCGCCTCCAAAAATTTTGTTGAATTCTTTGGGACGACCATTTTCATCAAGTTTGTAGAATTCATAGCCGAGGGATTCGGCAATTTCTTCAGGCATTTTCTCTCTATTCACCGGCGTCTTAATGACTTTGAGAATACGCGATTTATTCTCCACTCTAATGCCCAGATTTTCTGAGGCGACTCTGCAAAATTCTTTGATTTCCTTAGTGCACCATTCAGAGTTGATATAACGGGGTGAAATAACAGAAATAAAAAGAGCGGTTTTTGGAAACTGACCAACGATTTCATCACTGAAAATATCAAGTCCTTTCAATTTGTTGTCCCTCCAGATCTTGACATTCTCACCAAGCTTCATGCTAACCAGTGACTCCAGAGAGGCATGAAAATCAGAAATCCAACCTTCATCTTCATCACTGATAGGTTTGTTATCTATGTGTGCGTAACTGATAAACGCGTGTTTCTCAAATTTCATAGTAATAGGGTAATAGGCTGTGATGAGGTTTTAAAGAATATTGATGACCCTTAAATGTTAAACCACACTTGTTTCTAATGGCGCAGATGTAATAGGTGATTTGTCTGGCTGTTTATCCATCTGTTTAGACCAACTTCCATTTTCTTTGGAAATGATCATTTCAACGTTTTGAACAAGAAGGTTGAAAGTTTCTTTTTCATGGTAAGGTTCGGTGCCCGTGAGATATAAATATTTCTGAAGTTTAAGAGACTCACAGGTACTTCGGTAAGCAATCCAGTTTTCCTGAAACTTATATAGGCTATTCACAGCTGTGATGGCCGCCACTGTAACCCCAATGATACCTACAAAAATAGCGATGTAATTATTCTCAGCGATGTAGGCTGAAAGAAAGGGAATAGAGGATGATGAAATGATCGTAATAAGCTGAAGACGTTTATACATGCGCTGGTTTGAAGAACTCTTTTTATTATACCATTCAATCTGGTCTTCCAGCCGTGTCCCAATGTATTCTTCAGGCGAGACGCTCATGATCAATTTGTTTAAGGTTGCAGAAAGGTAGTATATAGATGAATCGTTTTCACAAGCCAGCCCTGCTTTGCTTAAGCTAAGCATTTGTGACTATTTTTCCTAATGAAAAGGCCATTTGAGAAGTTTGATTGCAGCATAAAATGGAGCTGATGTTGTGCCTGGCATTTCACAGGTAAAAGGATTCATAAGCAACTCTAAAATTGTATGACAGCACCGCTTTAACTTATTTTTTTAAGCTTACTTAAATTTTTGCCAAATTATAATCTTGTTATCTACAAGATTATTTTTCTTTGTTGATGATTTCTTATGAACTGAGTAAAACAGATGAGACCCTGCAACAGATTCTTGTTTTGCAGTACAAAAATTTAGAATCTAGTATTAGCAAGGTAGAGCTCATGAATGAAGGCTTTGTTACTGTACATCATGACCAGCAACTGCTGGCTGATATCGGAGGTAAGTACGGGCATATGGTGGGTAAAGCAGATGGAGTAGTGATTGCTTATGCGCTGGTAATGCTTAAAGAATATAGCAACCATGTACCTGTGCTGGTGCCCATGTTTGAAAAGATCAATACGCTGCATTACAGAAATAAGGCCATAAATAATACTAACTACCTGGTAATGGGGCAGGTGTGTGTTGAAAAATCATTTCGTGGGAAAGGCATATTTTATGATCTCTATACACACATGAAATTACATTTATCCCAAGATTTTGATTATTTGATTACAGAAGTTGCTACCAGAAACCTGAGGTCTGTTCGCGCCCATGTCAAAGTGGGTTTTAAAAGTATCCACAATTTCCAGGCGGATGGAGAAGACTGGGATATACTGCTATGGGATTGGAAACAACACTAAATATCAAAATGGTAATAGAGCAAGAACCCAAACGCTGTGACTGGTGCCTCAAAGACCAGCTTTATAAAGACTATCATGATCACGAATGGGGTATTCCTATTCATGATGATACCCAATGGTTTGAAAAGATTAGCCTGGATGGTGCCCAGGCAGGCTTAAGCTGGTATACTATACTGGTGAAGCGAGAAAATTACCGAAAGGCCTATGAGCAATGGGATGTAAAAAAAATTGCCTCCTATGGTGATCAAGATTTTCACCGACTGATGAATAATCCAGGCATTGTACGTAATAAACTCAAGATCAAAGCATCCATTACCAATGCCCAGGCCTTTTTAAGAGTTCAGGAAGAGTTTGGTACTTTTGATCAATACATATGGCAGTTTACGGCTCATAAAACAATCGTCAACCATCCGCTAAAACTCAGTGATGTTCCCGTAACAAGTGCTGTGTCGGATGTACTAAGTAAAGACCTGAAAAAGAGGGGATTTAAATTTGTAGGCTCAACCATATGTTATGCTTTTATGCAGGCTGCCGGCATGGTAGATGATCATTTGGTAAGCTGCTGGAGAAAAAAGGATAGCGTATAAAATGAGTTGGGTTCATCATGCCTCACTACTCACCGTTGTTTTATTGATGATGCGCTGAAACAGTTTTTTGGCCCAATCCTCCGGGAGAAAATCATTTTCTGTATACATGTCTATGAATGCCACTTCGCAGCTGATAGGAGACTCTCCTGTATGATGATAATCTGCAGCGTAACTTATTGCCTTGGTTTGTTGGGGATAAAGTAAAATACCACGCCTGGCCTTAAAAAAGCGATTGTAAATATAAATTTGCTTAAGGTCAGCATCATCAGGTTCATGGCTTTTAAGCATTTTCCATTTAGTATCCAGAATGACTGTTTCACCTTCAGCAGTGGTTAATACCATATCAGGCCTTATACTTCTTTGCTTCCAGAACCTGCTGCGCGCTTGAGGTTCAATCTTACAGCCGAATTCGGCTGCTGACTTACGTAGTGTGATCACCACATAATCTTCAAAGAGTTGTTGCATGTTGACCAGAAAACATTGACATCTCAGTTTGCCAGGACTGAACTTTGGCTTAAGATGCTTATGAATAAATTGTGCCCAATCTAAAGCTTCTTCGTAATGTGCTTCTTCCCTGCTCAGCCTTAGTCGGTTCAATTTTGAAAAATCAACTTGAGGTGAAACTACCGGAAAGTAAGGGAGTAGCCTTTTGACTTTTGAAATCAATTGCTGATTGAAAGTTATCTTTAACGTTTTTTCAAGGGCGATGCGAATGAAAGCATTGAGCATGTGGTGGCTGTCAAACACCTGATGTTCAGTAAATACCCTTTCTTTGTGAACACAGTTTTTTCGCACCTGTTCTTGTATTAAAATCTTGCCTTTGAACGAGGGTTCATTTCTTTTTACCTTACGATATTGATTGATCAATCCTTTTGAAACAAGCATTTCTACTTCACTGACGAAGCTGAAGAGAAAAAAATCAAACAGGTTTCCTTTGGTATCTGCTAGGCTGCTGTTTGTGCTTCCGGAAGGTATTTTTCCACTCACCTTTAACATATCCAATAAAAGCAGGCGGGTCTGAGTACTACTTTGCGAGTTGGTCTTGGGCAATATCTCCAAGGTCAGGCCTTCTAATGCGATTACTCCTACATAGTGTAGCGCTTTGATGCCCTGGTGGATGATCTGAAAATAGGGGGGGTATTGACGTTCATTGAGTTGAAGTAATTGGTTCCAGTGCTGCTCGGTAAATATTATGTCATGCTGTACATCCCCGATGCGTAAAGTCTGATGTTCAAATATCTGAATATAGTTACCGCTCTTTCTCATAAATCTTCTTTACAGCTTCCAAAAATGCTTCATCGGATAAAGGACGTAAAACATACGATTTTTTTTCGTAACTGTCATCAGGTACCGGATATTCAGTATCATACTTTGGAAAGAAAAAATCTTTCTCATCATGGGTATCATCAAAAAAGGACTGACCAATTACCCATTGAATTTTACCATAATCGTCAAAAAAATATTCCTGTAAGAGCGGGATGATCTGCTGATAAAATATTTCTTTTAGTTTGAATACTGGCTGTTTCGCGCTCAATACTGGCAAAAGGTAAGCATGACCAATTGTATGGTCTCTATCCAGTAAGCGAACTAAACGGGCGTTCATCAGGCGTAACATCTTCTCTAAGTCAAGCTGCTCAAAAATCTCTTTCCCCTTAGCCTGGTACTTCTCTTTTTCTTCAGCAGCTAAAGCGTGTGAAGTTTGATTTTGAGTATTATCGGCATTTAACAGGTTCTCATTGGGTAGGATTTCCTGGAAATCAAAACGACGTCTTAATGCGCTGTCCAGACTACTAATGCTTTTGTCGGCGGTATTCATCGTTCCCAGTATAAAAAGATTGGGTGGCACACTAAACCTTTCTCTTGAATAGGGTAAAATCGTACTCAGAGCATGTTTGTTTCCCGCTCTTTTGTCATTTTCCAGCAGGGTGATCAGTTCACCTAAAATAGCAGGTACATTTCCCCGGTTGATCTCATCAATTATCAACACAAAATTTCCTGCTTTCTGAAAATCCGCTTGCTTGAGTTGGTGATAGGTGAAATTGCTGATTTCACGCTTCATATTCTGGTAAAGCTCATCATTAACCGGCTTACCCATAAGTCTACGATTGCTAAGCAGATAATTGTAGGTCGTATTCCGGGTTTGCTCAAAGATTTTAAGACGGTTAAATACCGACCAGTAGAGGCTTGAATTACTTTTGCCGGTTACTTTCTGAATATCTTCATTGACATGCTCAATTTCCTCCACTGAACTAAACCGTCTGTACATTAACGCCATACTGGACTTCGTGACGCCATAGGAGCGACTACCACTGCCATAGCGAAACTGGAGTGTGTCGTTTTTATTGATATCTATCAGATAAAGTGGCTTTTCTGATTTAGTCTCAAATATCACTTCCTGATTATCATCTTTCAGGTTTCTTTTGAGATAATCCAGAAACTCATAATAGATCGCGTCAAAGTTTCTCTTGTATTTGCCCTCGCTATCCTGCAAGAGTCTTTTCTGTTGACTTTGGTATAATGAATAAGCAGCATTAAGGCATATCTGCTTGAAGATTCCATCTTCTATATCGTAATAAAGGTCATCTTTCTCGTTTTTGAAAGGTTTGAGTCCCTCTACAAAGTCTTCATAAGCGAAGGAGGGATGGAAGGTTATCAAAGCAATTTTTCCCTCTTTCTGGTACTTTTCAAATCTTTCCTGCAGGAGTTGAACATGATTTGCAGGATAAGCCTTATTGAAGGCTTCCTTATCCATTTTTTCTACAATTCTTACTGCCTGACGAATACAGTGTAAAGTCTTACCAGTACCTGGAGGGCCATAAAAAATAGTATTTAACGGATAGGAAAAAAAGTCCATTTTCATCACTCAAATTTACATAATGAACTCATTCAAGCAAAATTCATAAATACTTGAATTTCAAAGCTTTAATAAAATGTCTATGATCACAAGTTTAGGAAGGAAAACGCTGTCACCTTTTTTAGCCATTTAACTAGCATAGCTTGAATTGCAGTTTCCTGTTTCCTATAAAATTGGAAGAAAGTGCAGCATGTAAAAAAACATTCGTTTGATAAATGTAAATATTACAATTCAATTAAGAATTCGCAGTATTGAAGTTATTTTTTTCAACAGAAATGAGGTTTATTAAATTCCTTGGTGTTAAGTCTACCCTTAGTTGAAAATTAAGTATAATTCAAACGATATAATTTTAATAAATATGAAAAAAATAGATTCTTTTTTTAAACTTATTTCCTTTTAATTTTTTGATAGGTAAGCATCACTATGCGTTTTTTTACCATTAAGTTATTTTTTAAACATTTTTTTTATGGATATATCTACAGTATGTTCAAAGTTATTTCGGGGATTCCTATCCTGTTTGATATGCTTAATAACATTTGTTACTCCCGTTTTAGCCCAGGAGGTGAGCGTTAGGGGTCAGGTTTTAGCGCCGGACGAAACCGCTATTCCAGGTGTAAATGTTGTGGTCAAAGGTACAAGTCAAGGTACAGTCACTGATATTGATGGAAATTACAGTATAGGAGTTTCCAGTGGAAACGACACCTTGATTTTTTCATTTGTAGGCTATGCCAATCAGGTAGTACCTATCAATGGGCGCTCCACGATTGATGTTACACTTCAGGAAGATGTGGAAGAACTTTCGGAAGTGGTTGTGGTAGGTTATGGTACCCAGCGAAAAAGTGATTTGACAGGATCTGTTGCCCAGCTGGATGGTGAAGAGCTCAATGCTGTTCCTTCACAATCCCCCTTACAGGGGCTTCAGGGCAAGGTAGCAGGCGTGCAGGTTACCAGCAGCTCCGGAGCTCCGGGCGCTGCTCCTTCCATTCGTATCCGGGGTACGGGTACTTTGAATGATGCTTCACCGCTCTTTGTCGTAGATGGGGTTCTTCTAAGAGAAGCAGAAGATATCAATTATCTGAACTCAGATGATATCGCCTCTATGGAGATATTAAAAGACGCTTCTGCTACAGCTATCTATGGCGCGAGAGGAGCAAATGGTGTAGTAATCATCACGACAAAACAAGGGGAAGAAGGGGATGCGAGAATCAATGCCGATGTATCCTATGGTTTTCAGACAATACCCAATAAGATTGACATGCTCAATGGTCCGCAGTGGAGAGCTCTTGCCAATGAAATTGATCCCTCTGCATATCCAATTGAGGATGTGCCCAATACGGATTGGCAGAATTTGATTTTTGATGAACCTGCAGGACTTTTAGATGCTAACCTATCTATTTCCGGAGGAAGCGATAAAGTGAGGTATTATGTGGCAGGTGGATACTTTAACCAGGAAGGTGTAGTCCCTTCATCAGATTTTGAGCGTATATCGCTTCGTCTAAATAATACTTACGAACTTTCAGATTTCTTTGAGGTAGGCCATAATATTTCAGTAGCCCGTACCAGGCGTAACAATGAACCGGGAGGAATCATAGCTTCCGCTTACCGTGCCCGTCCGGACATTGCGCCTTACAATGCCGAAGGTGGTTTTTCTGAAGTCCCTTCTCTTTCCAATCCATTAGCCGCCATTGAATACAATAACAGTAATTCCACCGGACTGAGTACGGTAGGTAATATATTTGCTGAAGTCACTTTTCTGGAAAATTTCAGACTTCGCAGCAGCTTTGGCGTGAGCGCTGACTTTTACAAATCCACCAACTTTACTCCTGAATACTTTGTGTCATCCGTCCAGCAAAATCAGTTAAGTGATTTATCAGTGCGTAGGGAGGAAGACACCCGTTGGTTCTGGGAAAGTACGCTTAACTACCAAAAAGAAATTGGAGTTAATCGCTTTGATGGTTTAGTAGGATTTACGCTTCAGGAAGAACGCTTTGAGTTTCTGGAGAGCCGTACTGAAGGGCTACTCAGAGCTGATGAAGCGCTTCGCTTTATTGACGGTGGGCAGGTTGATGAGGAACAGACCGATGGAAATGGTAATCAGCAGGCTATCCAATCCTTTCTCTTTCGTGCGAATTACGCCTATGACAGCCGCTATTTACTCACTGTAACAGGTCGCCTGGATGCGTCATCTGTTTTTGGAGAAAATTATCAATACGGTTTTTTCCCTTCAGTAGGGGTGGGTTGGAACATCGCCCAGGAAGCATTCCTTGAAAACAGTAATTTCTTTACCACGCTAAAGCTACGTGGTAGCTGGGGAGTAACCGGAAATGATAGAATAGGTGCTGAAGCACGTTTCCCCTTGATCAATACCGGGCTGGATGCGGTCTTTGGACCCGGGGAAAATCTCTCGCCCGGTGCTACTGTAGGTGTCGCCGCAAATGAAAACCTACGCTGGGAAGAAACCACACAATATGATGTGGGACTGGAAATCGGTATTTTGGATGGAAGGCTGAATATAGAAGCGGACTACTACGACCGTACTACCAGCGATATATTGATTCCCATCTTCGTTCCCGGATATTATGGAAACGGACCTTTCGTAAGTGTAGTGTTTAACACTGCTGAAGTGCTCAACCGTGGTTTTGAATTCAATATCAACTGGAGAGAACAGATTGGTGACTTTAGCTATAGTATTGGCGCCAATGGTACCACAGTAAATAACGAATTGTTAGAAATAGGATCTGAATCCGGTGTTAATTCATTTATTACCGGGGGTAGTTTGAACAATGGGCAGTTGGTGACCAGAACTGAAGTAGGGCAACCCGTGGGCTCATTTTATGGCTATCAGATCGCCGGTGTTTTCCAGAATCAGGATGAAGTAGATACTTATCCTGCTATTGGAGGCCAGACAATAGGTGACTTTAGATATGTTGATAATAATGGGTTAAATGAAAATGGGGAGCTGATAGGAGAAGCAGATGGAAACTTAACCGAAGCGGATCGTAACTTTATAGGTTCGCCCATACCCGATTTTATTTATGGCTTCAATTTTAATCTTGGCTATAAAGGCTTTGATCTTGCCATGGACTTTCAGGGACAAGTAGGTAATGAAATCTACAACGGTAAACGCGCCCAGCGCTTCGCTTTGGCAAATTATCAGGCACTATGGCTTGACCGCTGGACAGGACCTGGAACCAGCAATAGTGTGCCACGCGCCAGCGCAGGAGGAGTCAATTTTTTGCCTTCAGAATTTTTTGTTGAAGATGGAAGCTTTCTCAGGCTGCGTACTGTCACCCTGGGGTATGACCTACCGGCTGCCATGGCTGAAAATCTAAGCCTCACGCAGGCCAGAGTGTATGTGAGAGGGACAAATGTATTTACCATTACTGATTATTCTGGCTATACCCCTGAAATTGGAGTAGGTAGTCCCACTGCTGCGGGAATAGATCTGGGAGAATATCCTGTCACATCCATTTATTCTGTAGGGATCAACATAACATTATAATCACGAAATCAAGGTATTATGAATACTATAAAATCATTTATCATATTATTAGTAACTGGAGGCTTATTGGTATTAAGTAGTTGTGAAGATTTTCTGGAAAAAGAACCGTTGGGAGATTTAACCACCGAAGCTTTTTATGAAAGTCAGGACGACGCAGTATTGGCTACCAACGCTATCTATAATGCTTACCGTGCCTGGTTTGTCACCGGTGGATTTCCCATTGCAGATATCATGTCAGATGACATGGTAAAAGGTAGTAGTCCGGCGGATGCTGCTTTTCTTTCAGATATTAACAATTTTAACTTCACACCAGGTGAAGGCGCCTTTTCTAACATTTGGTCAGCCTTATTTGTAGGGGTACGCCGAGCCAATATCGTACTTGAAGAGGTTCCTGATATTGAAATGGACGAAAATTTGAAAAGCCGTCTGTTAGCTGAAGCGCGCTTCCTGAGAGCTGCTTTTTACTTTGAACTGGCACGTTCCTATGGAGATTTACCAAAGGTGTTGTCTTCCAAACCTGAGAGAAATTTATCTCGTGTACCGCGAGATGAGATTTATAATGAGATCATCATTCCTGACCTGCAATATGCCATAGAGAATTTGCCTAGAAAATCAGAATATGGTGACGCTGATTTAGGACGTGCCACGCAGGGAGCCTCACAGGCTTTGCTGGCTAAGGTGTACCTGTATCGCCAAAACTTTAGCGAAGCTCAGGCACTGGCAGAAGCGGTAATCAGTTCAGGAGAATATAGTCTCCCCGATTCATTTGCAGAAGAATTCGCACCCACGCAGGTACAAGGGCCGGGTGCTGTGTTTGAAATTAGTGCAATCCAGGACAATTTCAGCAATGGCGGTAACCAGTACGGACAAACACAGGGAGTAAGAGGTACTGTGCTGGTAAATGGTGAGCCTGTAGGAAAAGGCTGGGGTTTTGGACGTCCAACCTTAGACCTCATCAACTTTTACGAAGAAGGAGATCCTCGCATGGATGCTTCAATCATTTTTTTAGGAGATACGATCTATGGTGAAGTAATCGTAGGCGATGGAGGAACACCCGATACGACTTATAACGAAAGTGGAGAGATTGAACAGTTGGAGACCTATAATCAAAAAGTCTTTATGCCTGGCATTCAGGATGCCCAGTTTGGTTACAACCGAAAAATATTGCGCTATGCTGAGGTATTATTGATAGCTGCCGAAGCGGCCAATGAAAATGGAAATACCGCCCAGGCGCTGGAATATCTAAACCAGGTAAGAAGCAGAGCATTTGGTGATGCATCAGCGGCAATCACAGAAACAGATCAGTCTGCATTACGTCAGCTTATCTATGATGAACGCCGTGCCGAGCTGGCACTGGAAGGAGAGCGTTTTTACGATCTGGTACGTACCGGCAGAGCCGTTGAAGTGCTTGGTCCACTGGGTTTTCAGGCAGGTAGAAATGAGTTGTTTCCTGTACCTCAGAGTGAAATAGATATCACCGAAGGGGCCATGCGTCAAAATCCCGGCTATTAGACAGAACCGGAGTAATGCAATCACTTAACTTCATTTGATTATGCAAAAACCAGCAATAGCCCTTTCTTTGGGGCTTTTTTTACTCTACTTTTCCTGTACAAGCAGTGAGCAGTTCGGTAATAGTGTTGATATACCCGTAGACGTCAATGATCTTAAAACGCTCACAGATTCTTCCTTGCTGAACCAGGTACAATACCAAACCTTCAACTATTTTTGGGAAGGTGCCGAACCTAATTCGGGTATGGCGAGAGAGCGCTTCCACACCGATGATGTATATCCGCAAAACGATAAACACATTGTAACTTTAGGGGGGACAGGTTTTGGGGTAATGGCTATTCTTGTAGGCATTGAGAGAGGTTTTATCAGTAGGGAAGAGGGCTTTGAGCGCTTAGATAAGATTGTCAATTTCCTGGATACTGCTGATCGCTTTCATGGAGCCTGGCCCCACTGGCTCAATGGAGAAACCGCAAAGGTTAAACCCTTTAGCCAGAAAGATGATGGCGGGGACCTGGTTGAAACAGCTTTTATGGTTCAGGGGCTGCTTACCGTAAGGCAATATTTTATTGACGGCAGCGAAGCGGAGCAGGCGCTGGCAGCAAAAATAGATGAGCTGTGGAAATCCGTAGAATGGGATTGGTATACCCAGGGAGAAGAAGTTTTGTATTGGCACTGGTCACCCAACTATGGCTGGGATATGAATTTTCCGGTGGGAGGTTATAACGAATGCCTGATCATGTACATACTGGCTGCAGCATCGCCTACGCATGGAATACAGCCAGAGGTATATCACAAAGGATGGGCAAGGTCAGGCAATCTTGAGACAGATAGAGAATATTTAGGATATGATCTTGTACTTGATCATTATGAAAATAATGACGCCCCGGTTGGACCATTGTTCTGGGCGCATTACTCGTATCTGGGTTTAGATCCCAGAAAGCTGGAAGACCGATATGGTAACTATTGGAAGCTAAACCAAAGTCATGCCTTGGTAAATTATGAATATGCGCTACAAAATCCTGAAGGTTATGAGGGCTATGGAGAAAACTGTTGGGGCTTGACCTCCAGTTATTCTATCAATGGCTATGCAGGGCATCGCCCTGGTCATGATTTAGGAGTCATTTCTCCCACTGCCGCCTTATCTTCATTTCCCTTTACTCCCGATGAAAGTATGCAGATGTTAAAATTTTTATATCACGAGCATGATTCTCTGGTAGGAGAATACGGCCCGTTTGATGCTTTCAGTTTTGAACATGAATGGTATGTACCTCGCTATCTGGCGATTGACCAGGGGCCAATTCCCGTAATGATAGAAAATCATAGGACAGGCTTGCTTTGGGAACTATTTATGTCCGCACCGGAGGTTCAGGAAGGACTGGACAAATTGGGCTTTCAATATTAAGGCTGTATTTGAAATGCTATAGTATTCACGCTATCCATTTTTACTTAAATAAGGACAAAATGATTGATTGAAACTTGTTGAACCTTTTATTAGACGCTTATGATACGATATGCTGCTTTCGTTGGTATTTTGTTGATTGTCTTTCCCTTTCAAGAAGTTGCTGCTCAAAGACTTAAACCCATTTCTGGGGAAGCAACACAAATGATAGACTCTTTAATCAATGAAATGACGCTGGAAGAGAAAGTGGGACAACTTACGCTTTTTACCAGTGATATTGATATTACCGGACCCAGCATGAGAGAGGGGTATAAGGAAGATATACAAGCCGGTAGAGTAGGGGCAATTTTCAATGCTTATGGTGCTGCATTTACCCGTCAGTTACAACAACTCGCAGTAGAAGAAACTCGCTTAGGCATACCTCTGCTCTTAGGTTATGATGTTATTCACGGTTTTAAAACTATCTTTCCGATTCCGCTGGCAGAAGCCGCAAGCTGGGATTTAGCGGCTATGGAAAAATCAGCACGGATTGCCGCAACTGAGGCTTCAGCTGAAGGTTTGCACTGGACATATGCTCCCATGATAGATGTGGCGAGGGATCCCAGATGGGGTAGAATTGCTGAAGGTGCCGGTGAAGATACATATTTGGGAACGCAGGTTGCATTAGCACGCATCAAGGGTTTTCAGGGAGATGACCTTTCCGCTGTGAATACCATACTTGCCTGTGCCAAGCATTATGCAGCATATGGCGCCTCACAGGCAGGGCGAGATTACAATACGGTAGATATTTCTGAATTGGAGCTTCGTGATACTTACCTGCCACCCTTCAAAGCGGCAGTCAATGCTAGCGTTGCAACTTTCATGACATCTTTTAATGAAATATTTGGTGTGCCTGCCAGCGGCAGTGAGTTTCTACTTTCTGATATTTTGCGTGATGAGTGGAATTTTGAAGGTTTCGTTGTCTCTGATTATACATCCATCAATGAAATGGTAGCGCATGGGGTAGTTGCTGATCTGAAAGATGCCGGACAAATGGCCATTACTGCCGGTGTTGACATGGATATGCAGGGAGCCGTTTATTACGAATACCTGCCGGATTTGGTAAAAGAAGGAAAAGTAGATGTGGCTACAGTGAATCAGTCAGTAAGAAGAATCCTGGAAGCCAAATACAGGCTCGGCTTATTTGATAACCCTTATCGGTATATTGACCAACAGAGAGAGCAGAATGAAGTAATGACTAATGAGCACCTGGAGGCTGCCAGGGATATTGCCCGTAAATCCATCGTATTGCTAAAAAATGAAAATGATATTTTACCGCTCAAGAATGAAGGCCAAACTATTGCCCTGATAGGTCCGCTGGCAGATGATAAAAAAGAGCTGATTGGTTCATGGTCTGCAGCAGGAGATTGGGAAAAGTCAGTCTCTCTTTTGGAAGGTTTGCAACAATCAGGGAGAAATCAGCATGAAATATTGTACGCTAAAGGAACCAATATTAACGATGATTCTACACAGTATTTTCAAGAAGCCATAAAGACCGCAGAGCGTGCAGATGTTGTAATTCTGGCTTTGGGTGAAGCAGCTTTAATGAGTGGAGAAGCAGCCAGTCGGTCCACGATTGACCTGCCAGGGAATCAGCTGGATCTGGCCAAGGAAATCCACAAGCTTGGTAAGCCTACCATTGTAGTCTTAATGAACGGTAGACCATTAACGATTTCTTGGCTAGATGAAAATGTAGACAGCATACTGGAAACCTGGTTTCTTGGTCATCAGGCAGGGCCTGCAATTGCTGATGTTATTTTTGGAGATTACAATCCTTCCGGTAAATTACCTGTGACCTTTCCCCGAAATGTAGGCCAGATACCTTTGTACTATAATCAGAAAATGACTGGCCGACCATTAGCTGAGAATAAATACACCAGCAAGTATCTAGATGTGCCCAATACACCTCTTTATCCTTTTGGCTATGGGCTAAGTTATACTGACTTCACTTACAGTGACTTACGTTTAAGCAGTAAAGTTTTACTTCAGCAAGATTCCATTAAGCTGAGCATAAAGCTACAAAACAGTGGAAATTTAGCTGGTCATGAAGTGGTTCAGTTATACATTAGAGATTTGGTAGGTAATGTAACCCGTCCGGTAAAAGAATTGAAGGCTTTTAAAAAGATATATCTAGAGGCAGGGCAAACTCAGGAAGTAACGTTTTATATCAAACAAGAAGACCTGGCTTTTTATCAACGAGACCTTAGCTATGATGCTGAAGCTGGCCAGTTTAAAGTTTTTATAGGAGGAAATTCAATAGATTTGCTTGAAGAAAATTTTGCACTTAATTATTAGAGCAAAATAAAAATCTGTTAATTTGGTATTGCTCAAGGCAAAATTAAGAAGGTAGGGAGCAAATCATTTGAATTTAAAGTTTTTACTATCATATTTACCACAAAAATTAATTTGATATGATTGGTAAATACCTACTTCTCTTTTACACTACCCTGACTTTTGCCTTTTTTGCCTGTGCACCGGAAATTCCTACTGAAGAACCATCTCCCATCGGTCTGATTGCCGATAGCGCGATGGTAGTGAGTGCACATCCATTAGCGTCTCAGGTCGGAGCAGATATCATGAAAAAAGGTGGAAATGCCGTAGATGCAGCCATCGCTACGCAGTTTGCATTAGCTGTGGTATATCCTGCTGCCGGAAATATTGGCGGTGGTGGTTTTATGGTGATCAGAAATACAGACGGCACTACCGATGCTTTGGACTTCAGAGAAAAGGCACCTTTAAGGGGAGGACGGGACATGTACCTTGATGAAGATAGAAATGTGATTGACGGACTAAGCACCAAAGGACATCTGGCATCAGGTGTTCCCGGATCAGTAGATGGTATGGTCAGAGCGTATGAAAAGTATGGTTCACTACCCTGGGAGGAATTATTACAGCCCGCTATTGACCTGGCTGCTGAAGGGTTTGAACTCACTGAAAAAGAAGCCAATGGCCTGAATCGTTATCAGGAAAAGCACATGGATGCCAATACGATTACTCCTAAATTTTTGGTAAAAGAAGGGGGATGGAAAGCAGGGGATGTTATCTATATGAAAGAGCTTGCACAAACTTTAGAACTGGTACGTGATCAGGGAAGAGAAGGCTTTTATGCCGGTGAAACGGCTGAAAAAATCGTTGCTGAAATGGAAAGGGGAGGGGGGATCATCAGTATGGAAGACCTTGCTAAGTATGAAGCGAAATTCCGTACTCCGGTAGAATCCATGTATGATAACTATAGAGTGATTTCTATGCCTCCACCTTCCAGCGGGGGGATTGCCTTAGTCCAGCTGCTACAGAGTGTTGAGGAGTTTGCCATTGATGGTATGGGGCATAATACCGCGCCTACTGTCCATCTGATGGTGGAAGCAGAAAGAAGAGTATATGCTGACCGTGCGGCCCATTTGGGAGATATGGATTTTTATCCGGTTCCCCTGAACGAACTGGTAACCAAATCCTACAATGTAGGCCGGATGAGCAGTTTTGATCCCGACAATGCTACCCCCACAGCTGAAATATCAGAAGGTCAGCCTGCCCTGGCTGAATCTACTGAAACTACCCATTTTTCAGTGGTTGACCCTGAAGGTAATGCAGTTTCCGTGACCACCACTCTAAATGGGGGCTATGGCAACAAAGTGGTGGTTGCCGGTGCCGGTTTTTTTCTCAATAATGAAATGGATGACTTTAGCATCAAACCTGGATATCCCAATATGTTTGGCTTGGTGGGTGGCGAAGCCAATGCGATTCAACCTGAAAAACGGATGTTGAGCTCAATGACACCTACTATTGTTGAGAAAGATGATAAGCTCTTCATGGTAGTAGGTACTCCTGGTGGATCCACTATCATCACTTCTGTTTACCAAACGATCCTCAATGTGTTAGAACATGGAATGGGTATGCAGGCTGCGGTAGCTGCCAAGCGTTTTCACCATCAGTGGAAACCCGATACCGTATATCATGAGACTAATGCTTTTGATAGCCTTACCATTGAATCATTAGAGAAGATGGGACATACACTGGTTGATAGAGGTAGAATCGGTAGGGTAGATGCTATTCTTGTACTACCTGATGGAAGTTTGGAAGGAGGGGCTGATCCTCGTGGTGATGATGCGGCGGCGGGATTCTAAGAGATGAAAAAATGAAATTCAGGTAAAGCAGCTTAGTCTTGGCTCCTTTACCTGAATTGGTTGCATCATATCTGTAGTATTGTACATCCACCCCTGTTGATGAAATGCATCAGGGAAGTTTAGACCCTTCAGACAGGCATATAGATATCAAGCAGTAAGGATTCCGGCATGCTGTATTGGTTTTGTGAGTTGCTAACATTGATATTTGTTGCTACCATTTTGTTTGAAATAAACATTAAAGGTAGTGCCCTGTCCTAATTTGCTCCGCACCTCAATTTTTCCACCTGCATTTTCAATGATTTTTTTGACTATGTAAAGTCCTATTCCAGTGCCATCAACATGATCATGCAGACGTTTGAACATCGCAAATATTTTACTTTCGTCTGATAAGTCCATGCCGAGTCCATTATCCGATACTGATAAAACAAGGTAATTGTCTTCAATGGAACAGCTGATCCGGATAAGCACTTGTCTTTGAGGCGATCGGTATTTGATGGCGTTGGAAATTAAGTTATAAACAATGCTACGGGCATTTTTGGGGGAGAAGCGGATAGGAGTGTAGTTCTTCAAGTTCAAGTCAAACTGAGCCTCAGCTTCTTCAATCTGCTGAGACAGGTCAAGTTGTACTTCACTGATTACTTTCGTGAGATTTATTTCAACTAAATCTTCCACTTTACCTTCGCGTTGCACCTTGGTAATCTCAGTTAAATCATTTAGGGTATTCTTAAAACGTTCAATTGAGCTAGTAATCATACCGGATAATTTATTAATCATAGGAGATTGTCTGCTTTCATCCGAAAGGGTGCTCATTAAGGTGTCCATCAACCCTTCAATATTAGTGATAGGTGCTCGTAAGTCATGTGAAGCTGTATAGATAAAATTATCCATATCTGCATTGATATAGCTAAGCTGTTGATTGGTGTGTGCTAAATCTTCATTACTAGCCTGTATCTGTTCATTTGCCGCGATCAATTTATCGTTGGTAGCTACAAGCTCTTGCGACATTTGATGCAGTCTCTCTTCCGCAAGTTTACGTTCGTGAATATCATATACTGCTCCTACAAAACCTTCAAATTTACCTTCAGCATCAAATTTTGGTAAACCCACATCAATAGCCCAGCGGTAGTCCCCACTCTCACTTTTCAGGCGATAAGTTAGGTCAAAGGGTATCTGCTTTGCGTTAGCGTTTAAAAAAATGTTTGCAGTATTGCTGGTATCATCAGGATGAACGGCTTTAAGCCAGCCTAAGCCCAGACCAATTTCTTCTGTCTGTCCGGTAAAATCGTACCATTGTTTATTCAGATAAGTACATTGACCATCAGGGTCGGTAACCCAGATCATAGCTGGCACATTATCGGCCATCATGCGAAAGTACTGTTCGCTTTCCAGCAATTGTTGGGTAAGCAGCTTTTGCTCGTGTATGTCAGTGGATGTTCCTACACAGAGGATAACTTCACCAGTTTCATTTTGTATGGGAATAGAACGGTTGAGGTGCCAACGATAATGGCCATCGTGCCTTTTAAGCCGGTTTTCTATTATAAATTCATTCCCAGTCTCCAGTGCACCCTTATAAGCAATCAGACTTTTATCCAAATCGTCTGGATGAACTAGAGGTTGCCATCCCCAACCATAGATTTCATTAAAGCTAAGACCGGTATATTCATGACATCGTTTATTATAAAAGTTAACAGATCCATCTGGCAGGTTAGTCCATGCCATTTGCGGAATACTTTCCAGCAGGGTGCGAAAGCGATTTTCACTTTCTTCTAATTTTTTTCGGGCCTTAACCTGCTCGCTGACATCAGTTACTATATTGATGATTCCGGTGATCTCTCCCTGCACATTCATGAGAGGCTGATAAACCGTATGGTAAAAACCTTCTTCTAACTTTCCGTTATGCATTAAAAAAGTAGCTGGGGATTCTTCAAATTCAAAAGGTTTACCGGTGTTGTAGACTTGAGAAAGGATAGCATCAAAGCCTTGTCCCTTTAGCTCAGGCATTGCATTGAAAAAAGGTTTACCCAGTAAATCGTTGGAGTCGCGCCCCAGGATTTTGCACATCAGAGGGTTTGCAAGCCCAATGACATGCTCTTTACCCTCAAATATTCCGATAGCGACAGGAGCCTGCATAAAAAAATCAATAAGCCTTTTCTGCTGCCAATCAGCTTCTGCCAGTGCTGCCTGCTCACGATCGGTAAGATCCTGAATATGACGATGATCACTAATTTGTTTAGTAACATCACTAACTTTGTGGATAATGTAACGGACTTCTCCCAGTTCATCCAGCACAGGTGTATTCGTTGGCTTCCAGTATTTTTCTTCAAAACCTCCTCCTAGTGCAGAGGGGCGGGGGACATCATAGCGCTGGAGTTTCATTTGATGGGTTTGCATCTTTGTCAGCACTTCTATTAATGAAGCATAAAGATTTTTTACTGAATTAGCTTCAGGTGTTTCGGGATTATCAGGAAATACTTCAAAGAGATGCCTGCCTACGATCTCTTGTCGTAGGGTGAGTGTGGCTGAAAGATAAGCATTACTGGCGGTGAGAATGTGTAGATCTGGGGAAAGAATCAAATATAAATCCGGAACAGTTTCAAATACCTTAAGCTCCTCTCGGGTCAGCGGGTTCTTCTGGGGCATTAACAGTAAGGGTTTTTAGTTATAATTGTATTGTATTTCCGAACTTAATATATCACCTTTTGTTAGAGTGAGAACTCCACAGTAGATATTTTTTGTAACATAATTAATCATTTACCTTTACAAATTGAGTAAAAGTTTAGCCTATTAATCCCCTTTACCTAAGAAAAATTCCAATGAAATTAGATATACTAGTCATAGCTGTTCACCCTGATGATGCGGAGCTCGGCTGTGGAGGAACTATTGCTTCTCATGTAGCCATGGGAAAAAAAGTGGGTATCCTTGATTTGACAGCCGGAGAGCTTGGTACCCGGGGCACAGTCGAAATCAGAGCCAGTGAGTCAGCAGCATCCAGTAAGGTGTTAGGAATATCAGTAAGAGAAAACCTTGGTTTTTCCGATGGTTTTTTTGTTGATGATCGTGAGCATCAATTAGCGCTGATCAAGAAGATTAGAAAATTCAGGCCTGAATTGGTGATTGCCAATGCCATTAAAGATCGTCATCCAGATCATGGAAGAGCTGCAGAACTTACGCGAAATGCGTGTTTTCTATCAGGACTCAGGATGATAGAGACAGATGAGGAGGGTAAGAGACAAGAAGCCTGGCGTCCTGCTCAGCTTTGGCATATGGTTCAAAGCGTTTATATCGCACCTGATATCGTAGTTGATGTGAGCGATCACTGGAAGACAAAGATGGATGCGATTAGATGTTTTAAATCACAATTTGATGCATCTGAAGGTGATGAGCCAGGAACTTTTCTGACCACTCCCTTATTTATGAAATTTGTTGAAGCCCGGGGGCAGGAGTATGGTCATGCCATAGGTGCAGCATATGGCGAAGGCTTTACCAATGATAAGCAACTGGGGGTTAACTCTCTTTTTGACCTGAAACTATCATAACATAAAAAAAGCCAGCTGGAAATTTCAGCTGGCTTCATCTCTGGGCTGCCTTATTAGGGGATTACTTGAATTGGAATAATGAGCTATCGGTTTTTGATAAGGTAGCTGGTAAAATCTTTACCATCTATTTCCGTATACTTAAAATCCTCATCACCATTAAAAGATACATGATCCAGAATTAGGGGTGATGAAAACTCGGCATATTTGAAGTTAGCCAGGTCATTAAAAACAGCACTCTGAAAAGTCACACCCTCAGGAAATTTTGCATACTTAAAATTGGCTTCATCTTCAAATACTACATTGGCATACTGGGGCTGATCCGAAAAATCAGCATACTTAAAGTTTGCATCCTCATCAAATACACAGCCACTAAAATCCGGGCCATCTGAAAATTCGGAATATTTAAAATTTGCTTCTTTTTCAAACAATGATTTGGCAAAACTGGCATGCTTGTCAAACTCTGAATATTTAAATTCGCTGGCGCTTTCAAACACACATTCTTCAAAAATCGCATCATCTTCAAAATGAGCGATATATGTGTCATCATTCTCATTGTAATAGGCAATCACATCATCCAAGAAAATGCAGTTGCGAAAAATGACACTAGCTTCTACCTTACTTTCATATTGCATGTTACTTCCAAACCAGCTACTTCCTTTCTTTTTGGAGCTACGATTATCAAGATTGGTAAAGTCCAGCACACCAACAATTTTTACATTATTGTATTCAATTGCTTCTCCTCGGTTAATTTGGCTGAGAATTTCTTCAGCCTGAATTGTCTGTTGAGCATAACCATGCACTCCAAAAATTACACATAATGCCAAGGAAGATAATAAAGTTCTCATGCTTCAATCAGTTTAGGATATGTAACAGTTGATTCCAATCAATATGCCACTTTTAAAAACTGCTATTAGAGGCTATTATAAGTGAATCAGACGAGAAAGGTTGTTCATTTCCGTTCGCTATTGTCCGCTTTCGCACAAAAAAAGGTCTTATCGTAGTGACAAGACCTTCCTGCAGTAATAAAGATTAATAATTATATCACTTTGGTTTTTCCTGGTACGGGTACAGGATATTTACCATCCGCACCGGGCACAACCGGAGGGGTGGCATCAAAACTAAATTTCTGTGGCATCAGGCTCATATTTGAATTCAGCGCCTCATCCCAGGTTACTACTTTTCCTGAGTAAGTTGCCATTCTTCCCAGCAATGAGGTCATCGTACTCTTAGCGCCATTTTCGGCATCCGCAAGTAATTCGTTACCATTTACGATTGCTGAAAATAATCTGTCATGCTCAACCTGATAAGGGTTGGGGTCGTTTTTATCTCTGTGTTTCCAGAGTGTATTTCCTTTGGTATCAGTGATCATGGTTGTCCCGTCAGTAGTTGCTCTACCTTTGGTTCCTACGAAGCTTTCTGACACTTTATTCATACAACCTTCAATATGACGACACTGGCTATTGATCATCGTCCCATCTTCATAGTGAAATTCTACAAAGTGATGGTCAAAAATTTCACCGTGATCCGGGCCGGTTCGTACTTCACGCCCTCCCATGCCCTGGGCCATGACAGGGTAAGACTGTTTTGCCCAGTTCGCAACATCTATGTTATGGATGTGCTGTTCCATGATATGGTCACCACAAAGCCAGGTAAAGTAGTACCAGTTACGCATCTGATATTCCATTTCCGTCTGCTGGGGCTGGCGCTCACGTACCCATACGCCGCTGCTGTTCCAGTATACCTGTCCGCCAACGATATCACCGATTTCACCATTATGAATTCGTTTCATCAGTTCCAGGTAGCTGGGCTGATAATGGCGCTGAAGTCCCACAACTACATTGAGTTTATTTTGCTTTGCCTTTTGAGCAACTTCCAACACTTTGCGCACTCCGGGGGCATCGGTAGCTACAGGCTTCTCCATGAAGACATGCTTTCCCTGATTGACTGCTTCTTCAAAGTGAATGGGACGAAATCCGGGAGGGGTAGCCAACAAGACTACATCCGCTAAAGCTATCGCGTTTTTATATCCATCAAAGCCGACAAATTTGTTTTCTTCAGGAACATCCACACGGCCCGACTTTCCGTGCTTTTTCATAATGTTATCGTAACTCTCGTCTAATCTGTCTTTAAAGGCATCTGCCATCGCGACAAGCTTTACATCTTCTTTAACACTAAGCGCTTGTACTGCGGCACCAGTTCCTCTACCTCCACAGCCTA
Source organism: Catalinimonas alkaloidigena (assembly GCF_029504655.1). NCBI lineage: Bacteria > Pseudomonadati > Bacteroidota > Cytophagia > Cytophagales > Catalimonadaceae > Catalinimonas > Catalinimonas alkaloidigena. The sequence continues at coordinate 2,992,460 of NZ_JAQFIL010000001.1, read as the reverse complement.
TCACCGCAACGCGTAAGGTTTCATTTCCCCCTACATAAGCACTTGCCGCCGAGGGGAGCTGACTTAAAAATACACCACCTGCAGCTGCAGCCGCCGAGCTTTTTACAAATTTTCGGCGATTAATACTTTTATTAAATTCCAGATTTTTCATTAGAAAATAGGTTTGTTGTAAATATGTATTAAAGATCTTCTATCGGTTCAGGCCAGAAAGCTTCAATTTGTTTTTCAGAAGGTGGGTTCAGGGGTCTAATCAGTCTGAAACCAACGAAACGGGCATCAGTATGCCACCAGTCGCTTTTCGGAATCTGAGGATCCTGTTGCTTCCAACGTGGATTTGAAGGTATTCTGGAGGCAGAGCGGAGCACCTCAGGGTCATCGTCCCAAGACCCACCTCTCACAGTGCGGGGATATAGTTCAGTAGGTGGATTGTAGGGTACTGCGACACCATCTTCCAGGGAGGCATAAAATTCAGCATTGTACTGATCCAAAGTCCATTCTGAGACGTTACCATGCATATCATACAGGCCCCATGGATTAGGCTTTTTTGTACCTATCTTTTCGTAGCCATTACTGGTATTGCCATAATACCAAGCATATTCGTCCAGTTTAGAAGCATCATCACCAAATGAGTAAGCGGTGGTAGTACCCGCTCGACACGCATATTCCCATTCAGCTTCAGTAGGCAAGCGATAAAAAACTCCCGTTTTGGCGCTGAGCCATTTGCAAAACATCTGAGCTGAGTACTGTGTCATACAAATGGCTGGATAACCATACTTACCCATCCCAAAGCTCATATCCAGATAGGGTGGGGTAGGCCGGGATACCGCATCCACAGAAGGAATATTGGCACTTTCCAGGCCGCCAGATTCCATGGCGAGTCGTTTTTCCTGTTCCTGAAATACGAAAATTTCAAACATGTCCCAGGTTGTCTCGGTGCTGGCCATCCAGAATGGATCAATTTTTACTTTTACCTGAGGTCCTTCATCCGCTAGATGATTGGGATCATTCTCAGGGCTTCCCATTAGGTATTCACCTCCCTGGATAGGGATCATTTCAAATGAAACTTCACTACCGGGAATAGTCTCGGTATAAGCTTCAAAAGCTTCTCCTGACTTCGCATTATTCCATAGGGATTTGATTTTATGAGAAGGTAAAATGAAAATGGCAATGATAAGTAAGGTCAATCCTTTATTGAGCAGATTGAGTCGGAAGAAAAAGGGCTTTATAGAGAGCAAAAAAGCAAATTTAGCTTTATTTAAGAGGTTTCTCATTCAATTGATAATCTTTAAAAACTGTTAATAAAGTAATAGGTACATAATTTGCAAAATTTAACGAAATCGTTCGCGTAGGACAAACATTTCATTAGAATTCCTTTACGGTAACATTAAGGTTCACCTCTGGCAGATTTATTTTTACTTTGGCCGCCGCATAATCAGGTCCTGAAAACTTGGGCCTGTGCTCATTTGAGAAACCGTATGCTTCCTTGGGAATGCCCATAAAATTCGTGTCCAGCTCTTCATTTTCATTCTCATCATGATAAACGGCGATGGCATATTCCCCGTAGGGAACATTATCAAATGATAGCTTTACCGTTCCTGATGCATGAGCTGCTTTCAACTGTGCTTTAAAAGGCTTTTTCTTAGGAAAAGTGGCTTCGTCATTGAAGATTGCTACTCTTACTTTTCCCACATCATTTTTCAGCCCCTCTACAGTGATGTTAACAGAAGCAGTGTCTTCAGTTTGTGAGATTAGGAAAACAGCCAAAAATAAGGCTAAGCTGGCGAAATAGTTAAACATGTAAATCATGTACCAATAACAAGAAATGGGTTACATTGATTATTGTAACTCAATCGTTTTTCCTGTTTTAAAAGACTTGTCAGCGGCCAGTACTATTTTCATACTATTGATAGCATCCTGATGGTGCTGAGATAAGTCCAGGTCTTCCTTGATTGCTTTTAAAAAGAGCGCTTGCTCTAGGTCACATAGTCCCTGATGATCGGGCTCATCTGCCGTACTGACAATTTCATCGGGAATAGTAAATTTTCCATTGTTGTCACGATCAGCTTTATGGACTTTTAATGCATTGGTCTTGGAATGTGCATCTACATCGTCAGAAGCACTTTGAGAGTCCATTATGTTTACACATCCTTTAGGACCCACTACATCTTTTACGAAGAAAGCTGTTTCGCTGATCATAGGTCCCCAGCCTGCTTCATACCAGCCTACCGATCCGTCATCAAAAGTAACCTGCAACTGTCCGTAATTATACATACCCTCCTGTATCTCATCTGTCAATCGAGCGCCGATAGCACTTACCCGTATCGGTTTGGCTTCTGTCATCAAGCACATTACATCCACATAGTGGACACCACAGTCTACAATAGGAGACATTGATTTCATTAAATTTTTATGGGTTTCCCAGGTTGTGCCGCTGCTTTGCTGATTCAGGTTCATTCGCATTACCAGTGGTTTTCCTAATGTTTTGGCAATCTCTATAAACTTCTTCCAGGCAGGATGTACCCTTACGATATAGCCGATCAATAATTTTTTATTGTAGTCTAGCGCGGCTTTCGCAATTTCTTCGCATTTTTCTACAGTCTCAGCCAGGGGTTTTTCGCAGAAAACATGTGCCCCTGCTTTGAAGCTTTTCAGTATATAATCATAGTGCGTGTCGGGATAGGTATTGATAGACACTGCATCTGGCTGAGCGGTTTCAAGAGCAGTATCTATATTGTCAAACAAAGCAATATCTCCACCCAGTTCGTTTGCAAGTTTTTCACGGCTGGCAGCGCCACGGCTTACCAGGCCTACAATATTGAACTCAGGCATTTTATGATAGGCTTTTGCGTGTGATGCGCCCATATTTCCACATCCTACAACTAATACATTGATAGGGGTGCTCATAGTAAAAAAGGATTTAGTAGTGTTTAAAAAACTTAAGAGAAATGTAATATTAGTAATTTTTAATCCACAGGCAGTAGTTCGTAATGCTTTTTAGCCTTTTTTTAGTAAAAAAATATATAGTGTGTCTTCATGGGCAGTTTTCCAGTCTTCGGGTATCGGTAATGACCAGAATTTTCCACCCATCATCAGCTTTATAGAGCTGAAACGCATTGACACCACAATGACTAAAATTTTGCCCCAGATAAAATTCGTAAGGTGTCCATGCTGAAGCAAGCCTTTCATCAACTTTGATTTCGTAAGATTTAATTCTTTCATCCCATACCTCTGTACGAGGGCTGGCCACTGCGGTCTTGAATTTTTCTATTGACACTTCATGTAAGCTGACCTTGCCAGCCTCTTCTATTACGGTAAGCAGTTGAGCGTTGGGCGCAAAAATTTTCTCAATCAATAATGTATCACCCTTCCGCATACTTTCAAAAAGTTTTTGTATGGTTGAAATAATCTCCTTATCAGCTGCTTGTGCGGATACCTGCAAATAGCTCAGACCAAGGAGAAAAATGGTAATTAAGCAAAATAAATTTTTCTTGTACATCAGATAAGTTGTAGCTTCGCAATGAATGGATTTCTGAAACACTAATTAATGAAAAGTATTGCAGTTTTTTGTGCTTCCAGAATAGGAAATAAGCTAATTTATAAGGAAACAGCGGCCGAAGTAGGCAGGATGCTGGCTCAAAAAAATATCAAAGTTATTTATGGTGGAGGTAATGTAGGTTTGATGGGCGCATTGGCTGATGCCGCCCTAGAAGCCGGAGGGGAAGTGATCGGAGTAATTCCCTACTTTCTGGATGAAAAAGAAGTTGGGCACGAAGGCTTGACTCAATTAATTAAAGTAGAGTCCATGCACGAGCGCAAGATGAAAATGTCAGAGCTATCTGAGGGAGTGATCACACTTTCCGGAGGCTTTGGAACACTGGAAGAACTTACTGAGATGCTAACCTGGTCTCAACTGGCATTGCACAGAAAGCCCATTGGAATTTTAAACACTGAAGGGTACTATGACCATATGGAAAAACTCTTTGATCACATGTATGAAGAGGGCTTCCTAGCCGAAGAAACAAGAAAAATCGCAATTTTTGATAGCAATCCAGAGCATTTATTCAATAAAATGTGCAGCTTTGTACCTGAACATTTATCACAATGGCTGGATAGAGATAAAACGTAAAAAAAGCTCAAGAACACTTGCTCCTGAGCTTTCTGCTAAACTAACCAAACCAAACTATGCTATGTATAAATTTGTTCAATTTTTCAGTTAAATTGGAGGGGTAGAAAAAGCTATTCCTTCAATTTATTACATTTTTATTTTCTTCTCTTTATCATATTGATAACATCTTTTCTTCCAAAGAACGTTTCAATACCTGTAAATTTTATTCCTAAATTCTTGATTTTCTCGGTAATATTTCATTCAAGCGTTAGAACAATTATGTAACGCAGTGAAAAAATAAATAGTGCCATATCTGAAAAAATAATTTTCTCCTTAATATATTGACATTCAGATTCTTATGAGTGTTAACTTCTATTATATATGAGCACATCCTTCAGCTAAACAATTAGTAAGCATCATATGACTTACAGTTAGGCAGGTGACAGGTAGAGCTGCCAGAATGTATTTTTACCGTAAAAATTATGCGTACAAAGCACTTTATTTTATTGAAAAAGGTTACATTAGAAGATTATTTGTGATGAGATAAAACTGAGATACAATTTAATTAACAGATACACTTATGTTAGCAACGTTATTATTCATCGGTGGATTGGGAGGATGGGAAATCATGGTAATTCTCCTGGTTGTTCTCGTATTTTTTGGTGCCAATAAGATTCCTGAAATCGCAAGAGGAATGGGAAGAGGTATTCGTGAATTTAAAGACGCAACCAAAGAAATTAAGAACGAAGTTGAAAATGGTATTAAGCTAGATGAGAAGAAATAACCCATTTTCGTTTCAACATTTGTAAGCTGCCTACTGGCAGCTTTTTTTTTGCAGTTTCTTTTTTACTCATTTCCTTATCCTGCTATTAGCGCGTATGAACTGATCATTTCCTTTCATTTCTGGCTTAAAATGTGAAATCGTGATAGCATTTTTTTCAATATACCTGTTCAAATAAAGTTTTATCTATTCATCTTTTCATAGAAAGATGTAGAAAATCGTCTACATCATTCTTATTGCCTTACCCTCAGAAACCCTCTCATTGGTCCTGCGCTGCCTTTGCATTGATTTTGGAACATTAGTTAGAAAAATAGAAAGATAATGGAAACACAGAGGCTATTTCAGACTGCAATAATATTAATGATTTTTCTACTATCGGAAAGTTGTGCAACCAATCCGGTAACCGGAAAAAAAGAATTGATGCTTCTCTCCAAGAGTCAGGAAATCGCTATGGGAAAACAGTCAGATCCTGAAATAGTCAATTTCTTTGGTCTTTACGATGATCCCGAGATGCAAAAAATGATTCAGGAGCGCGGCCAGGAAATGGTGGAAGTATCGCACAGGGACAAGCTAAGCTATGAATTTAAAATTGTTGATTCCCCGGTAATCAATGCGTTTGCTGTGCCAGGAGGTTATGTTTATTTTACAAGGGGTATCATGGCACATTTTAATAATGAAGCAGAATTTGCCGGTGTATTAGGCCATGAGATAGGCCATATTACGGCTCGACATTCAGCCAAGCAGTACAGTAACTCTATGTTGGCACAGGTAGGATTAGCAGCAGGCATGGTTATATCTCCAGAATTTGCTCAGTTTGCGGACATCGCGCAGCAAGGCATAAGCTTGCTGTTTCTTCAGTTTAGCAGAAACCATGAAAGGCAGTCCGACAAATTAGGTGTAGAATACGCTACTAAAATAGGTTATGATGCTGCAGAAATGGCCGGTTTCTTCCAAACCCTGGATAATATCAGGCAGCAAGGTGGTGGTGAAGCCACGCCCACCTTTTTATCTACTCATCCTGACCCTCAGGACAGAGAGCAGCGAGTACAAAGACTGGCTGAAAAATGGAAAAGTAAACTGGAAGGAACTGACTATAAGGTAGAAAGAGACAGTTATCTGAAAATGATTGACGGGATGGTCTATGGAAAAGATCCTAAACAAGGGTTTGTGGAAAACGGCACATTTTTTCACCCCGTTTTAAAATTTAAATTCCCCATACCCAATCAATGGACAATACAGAATACTCCCCAACAAGTTCAATTGGCTGAAAGAAACGGCAATGCTTTAATGCTATTAAGATTAGCGCAAAGCGCTTCATTGGAAGAAACCGCAAAGGAGGTGCTTGCACAGAATCAACTTGAGCTCGCAGAGTCTAAAGAGTTAACTGTCAATGGTTTACCTGCAATTGCGATGGTTGCTGATCAAAACCAGGAAGGAGGATCCATAAGAACACTGACCTATTTGATACAATATGATGGAAATATCTATTATCTGATGGGTATCAGCCGTGCAGAAGATTTTAGCAGATACAGTGACACCTTTATGAGTAGTATGCGCAACTTTAGCGAATTGAGAGATCCTGAAATGTTGGATATGAAAGCAGAGAGAATTATCATACGTGAAGTTCCTGCAAGTGGTACTTTATCCAGTGTATTCAGTAAATTGAATGTTGAGCGGGAGCGGTTTGAAGAAATGGCAATTCTTAATGGGATAAACCTAAATGACAGGGTAGAGCAAGGCATGTTGATTAAAACTGTCGGAAAATAGCAGAGGCGTAGCACTAGTTTCTTTCATTGATCTACTACACTAACAGCGTACTCTGTATAATTAACTGTTCCGGGTTTGATAAAACCATTGATGGCACGACAATCCTGATAATCCTGACCATCTGAGATTTTGAGGTAATGATGATCTGCTAATAAATTATTGGTGGGGTCAAAACCAAGCCAGCCATACTTAGGAAACAGAACTTCTACCCAGGCATGCATCTGGCCGGCACCAATAGTGTTTTGACCCTGATGTAAATAGCCAGAAACATAGCGGCAGGGGATAAGCTGGCTTCGTAATATACCAATCATAAAATGTGCGTAATCCTGACACACACCTAGCTGTCGGATTAGTGTCTCCCGGGCACTTGTAAAAGGGGTTGTGACATTTGACCGATAATTTAGATATGAATGGATGCGCTGATTGAGTTGATGTATATATTCAAGTAAAGGCATAGCTGAAGTTTTCAACATGTTTTCCGGGACTTCACTTTTAGAAATATCCGTCAAATAGGTTTGATTAAGGAAGGGGTAGTTTTCAATCTGAAATGTTTCAGAATCAAGCATCTGAATTTCGTCTTCAGGAGGTAACATGTCATACATGCTGGGAAAATATGTATCCTGTTTCTTTAGCATAACGCACTCATACCGGAAATCTAAAGTGTTGAAAGGGGTTGCCAACCTCAGGCAATATCTTTTGTAGCTAAAGATATTTTTGGTGTAAAAGCTTGTTCCCTCTACAGAATGCGTGTTTTTTTCATTGACAATGCGCTGGGTATCATTTTCATGGGGAGCTACCAGAAACTCAAAAAAAGCTTCTTGCACTTGCTCTTCATATCGGTTATTACTTTCATAAGTGATGAGATATTCAATCATCTAGTATTGCAGATATTGCTTCTCTAAGGTTTTACCAATATGGATTATCTGATTTTCTAGCTTATAAAGAAATTCAGCACCTTCCTCTACGATATCGTCTATCATCAGGTAATCCATATAAGCGATGAGCTTTCCGGTAAAAAACTCTGCCGAATCAGGAGTTACAGTTTGATGGTCACTGATAATTTTAAGGTTTTGTCGTAATTCTTTAAGGTTAAAAAGTACAGATTTAGGAAATTTGTTGTTGAGTATCAGGAATTCCACACCTCTTTCACGGTTTGGTGATTCATGGTAATAATGGCGGCTCATGTCAAACCCTCCTGCGCTGCGGAGTAATGAGGCCCAATGATAGCCAACCACAGCAGGGCTCAGCTCATCTGTATCAAGTTTATTAATATCTTCAAGTTTCGTAATTAAAATTTTACAGATTTGCAGGGTTCTTTCTAGATTAATTCCCGCTCTGATCAATGACCAGGATTGGTTTCTAAGCAGTGTATTGTCAGCTACTCCTTTGATGATATTTACATGGTTGAGAATATGCTTACAATAGTCATAGGGCCCCTTTTTTTGAAATGTATCAGCGGTGTACTTGGCCGAAGAATGATAAAACCGGTTGATGGTCTCCCAGATTTCAGTAGATAAGTTATCCCGTAAGCCCCTTGAGTTTTCTCTCACCAGGGAAAGATAATTTTTCATAGAAAATGGATACTCATCGTCGATGGTGAGAAAAAGAATGACTTTTTCGTCTTCTATCTGGTTATACCTTTCGTAATACGCATCGGTGGCTCTAGCCATGCTCAACATAGACTCCAGCGCCATATGTTTATTCAGTGCTCGTGGCGCATCTGCAGATGAAAGGTACTGTGCATTTAGATACCTGGACAGGTGTTCCAGTCTTTCAATATACCTTCCTGTCCAGAAAAGGCTGTTAGCTGTTCTTGATAGCATCATATTATTAATCCTGATATACCCAGGTGTCTTTGGATCCTCCCCCCTGGGATGAGTTTACAATCAAATTACCTTTTCGTAGGGCTACCCGTGTAAGGCCTCCTTTACAAACATATTCTATATCATCACCTGTCAGGGAGAACGTTCTTAAATCAATATGTCTGGGCTCAAACAAATTAGTGTCTTCAATGTAGGTAGAGTGCACTGATAATGACATAATAGGCTGTGCAATATACTTTCTCCGTTCTGACTTGATGACTTCTTTAAATCGCGATATTTCGTCTTTGCTGGATATATTTCCGATAAAAATACCGTAGCCACCTGATTCGTCCACCGGCTTTACCACCAGGTTCTCAATATTGTCCAGCACATAAGCCAGGTCCTCATCTTTCTCACAGCGGTATGTATGTACGTTATTTAGTATTGGGTCCTCACCCAGATAATATTTGATAATATCCGGCACATAGGTGTAAACAGCCTTATCATCGGCTACGCCGGTGCCTATCGCGTTGGCTAAGCTGACATTCCCTTCTCGGTAGGCTGAGATCAGTCCCGGAACACCCAGCAGAGAATCCTTACGAAACACCATGGGATCCAGAAAATCATCGTCAACCCTACGGTAAATCACATCTACTTTCTTAGGACCGTAGATAGTCTTCATATACACAAAATTATTCTCCACGAATAAATCACGGCCCTCTACCAGTTGTACGCCCATCTGCAAAGCCAGAAATGAGTGCTCATAATAAGCAGAATTATACATGCCTGGCGTAAGAAGGACACATACAGGATCATCCACACCATGAGGCGCCACACTGGTGAGTACTTCTGATAAAATCTCAGGATAATCTACAACGGGCTGCACATCACTTTTAAAAAAAAGATTTGGCAGTGTTTTCTTGGTGGCTATACGGTTAGAGAGTACATAACTAACACCAGATGGACATCTGAGGTTATCTTCCAATACATAAAATTTTCCGTCAGAGTGTTTGATCAGGTCGGTGCCGGAGACATGAACAAATATATCTTTGTTGGGATAAAAATCATGTACATGCTTACAGTAATGCTTGGAAGAGTAGATGAGCTCTTTAGGGACAACTTTATCTTTTAGAATCTTTTTGTCATTATATAAATCCTGAAGAAAAAGATTCAAAGCTTTGCCCCTTTGTATGATTCCTCTTTCTATGGTTTCCCACTCTTTATTGGGAATTAGTCTGGGGAAGAGGTCAAAGGGAAAGATACGTTCCACCCCCTGATCTTTATCAGAATAAACGTTAAATGTAATCCCCTGATCAAAGGAAGCACTTGTAGCATACTCAATCAGATCTTTAAAATCCTTGAGGCTTATTTGTGAAAGATATTGATGTACCTGCTGGTAGTGATTTCTTACGCTTTTATCCTTTCCATAAACTTCATCCAAAAGCTGCGGATCAAAAGGATATTTTTTAAAGAGGTCTCCCAGGCTGTTTTCTTGATCCATAATATTAATAAGGGTTGTGCAGTGAATCTAAAAATAGGAAAATTTAACAAAATACAAGGTGATTGACTGAAAAGCTTAAATAATTTTGTGATTGAAGAGAATCACAATAGAAATGAATAAAAAAATTAATGCTTAATAGAAATTAATATCCTTTACAAAATAGATTTACAAGACTGCCCTACATGGATTACCCCAGAGTAATTGCTTTGCGTCAAGTCTGATATGCATACTTCAGTGGTATGGGATGGCTGGAAGTGAAATAATAAAATCTGGTTCATCCGCTGGCGTCTCGCATAATTAATGCACAGTATTCAGATGGCTTGGTTGTTTAGATCTTTTGCTGCCTTTAAATATTTAAATGATGCCAGAACATGACTTTAGCAACAGCGTCAGTGATAGCAAAGGGCTGATTAAATAAGGACTTATGATCCTAATCTGATTTGAAAATATGTTATATATTAAATATTAAAAGGATGCTTGGGATACACTTCCGGTATGAACTACATCAAACAGGCTGCCTATTTATTTTCTTTTTTTTCTTGTTCCACCATATGATAAATCCTGTGACGGGTAAGGAAGCAGCAATAAGAGACGCCAGGCACACCAACATTTTCCCGGGAAAGCCAAAAATGTTGCCAAAGTGAATATCATAGACGAGTCCATTTAGCGTTGTAAAAGTGCTGTTCTGATCATAGACACCATGTTCAAAGTGTCCCGTAATTCGTTTTCCGGAATAACGGTCATGGTAATGATGATCAACATTATACACCAGCATGGCGGGGTCAATTAGTGCCACACGAATAGGTTCATCTTCCTGATGGGGATTGCTGACACTTATATTTTTGTTGGGAAAACGGCTTTGATACAGTTGCATTAAACTATCCATGACCAAGAACTGATCTGTTTCCCCTCCTGAATTATTAATATCTGACTTCGGAATCTCATACACGCTTTCATTTTCAGCGGTACCAGCCCTGAGTATTTCTTTTACCGCATCAAACCCCCAAAAAATTCCGGTAAGGATGCTAAAGATAAGTATCCAGGTAGCATAAAAGCCTAACACATTATGGAGGTCATAATTGAGCCTTTTTGGTGAAGCATTCCACTTAATCTTGAATAAATGCTTGCTTACTTTTCGCTTTGATGGCCACCAGAGGACCAAACCCGTGAGCAACATGGGTAAGGCAAGAAGCGTAACCCAATGTACGATTTCTCGCCCTATATCTCCCAGCATAAGGTTACGGTGGATAAACTTGATGTAATTCAGCCAGCCCTGATTCATATCTTGCAGATGTACTAACTCAGCGGAATAAGGGTTCATCTGAGCAATATAATAAGTACCAGGAGCATAGAGTAAGACCTCAGCAGTGCTACTCTTATTTCGGTAGAAGGCGGTACGAAAATCACCTTCAGGAAACACTTGATCTAATGTAGACTTAAGTGCTGAGATGGGGACGAAGGAAGTATCCCTGGCTGCTATTTTTTGTTTATAAATGATGCGCTCAATCTCGGGTGCCCAGGTATAAATCGCTCCTGATAAAGCAATGATAAAAAAAAGAAGTCCAACGCCCAGTCCGATGATCAAATGTAGTCTAGCCAGCAATTTTTTTAATGTCATGTGTTGCAGTCGTAGTTGATGTCAGTAGTAAATGTACGGTTTCAGAATTACCATTTTAAGCTCAGAAATATCTAAAAAAAAATCTAATATAACCGACTAATGTTAAATAAGACATGTTAACATCATTCCCTGGTACACGTATATAAACAAACTGGTTTCAAGCTTAATGATCAATTTGCCATGGACGATGATATATTACAATATACCAGGCTTAGGGAGTTATATGAAGATGAGGAAAAACCTTTTGAACTCTTGCTGCTTGCAGATGAAAAAAGAGAAGCTATTCAGCAATACATTGATAGTGCCAGGATTTTTGTGTTAGAAAAAGATGATATAATAATTGCTGTTTTCGTACTTCAGGAAATAACAAGTCTAAGCATTGAAATCAAAAATATAGCTGTTGCTGAAGCATATCAGGGAAAAGGTATTGGAAAATATTTACTGAGTGAAGCCGCAAAAATTGCGCAGGAAATGGGTTATGAAGACATGCTCATTGGTACTGCAAATGGCTCAATCATGCAGTTATACCTGTATCAAAAAGAAGGTTTTGAAATTGTAGGGATCAGGAAAAACTTTTTCACTGATAACTACCCAAAACCAATTTATGAAAACGGAATTTTGTGTAAACACATGATTGTACTTCAGAAAAAGCTTAATACCTAACCTATAAAGGACAGCTCACTTTATTACCGCTAATGTTAAGGTTATCGTGTAAGAACTTTAAACCAATTTTTCTGCCTGCACCTTTTATAATAGCCAGGTTGATCCATGAAAACGCAAACTTTACCGGGAGCTCAACTTTAACAGATTTTCCAGAGCCGTAGCAATTTTCAAAATCAGCACTCTTTGGTAATTGAGAGGTAAATTTTTGCTATTTCACTATCTCCAGCCATAACATATCCAGGCGAAACTTACGACAATGAGTGTTTATCATAATCTCGAAACCGATCGCATTGTGCTTTTTGACTACTTCGGCTTCGGTAAGCTGTTCAAAAGCATGAAATGCAGTTGGGTATGGGTTAACACATTGATCTAGGTCAAATCAACACCAAAAAAACTCAGATAATAAATGAGAAAAAAGAGGTGTTCGCTACTTACCCCTTTTTTCAAATTCAGACATGATTGTATACGTATTATGTAAGGTTAAGCTCTTCCTTTTTACCTGTTTTTACAGCCCTGTAAATAGCATCAATAATTTTAAGATCTTTTACGCCTTCTTCTCCGTCAACCGGGACGGGAGCTTTATTACCTTCTAAAATTATCCCTGCCATTTCATCCATTTGTACTGTCTGGTGAGTAACCACAGGCTGATTTAATTCACCTTTATGTGTTTTACCTTTGGTGGGACCATAACCCGTAGCCGGATGTAGTTCGCCAAAACCTTCTGTGCCATTTAGAAAAAAGCGATCCAAATTGCTCATTGCATAGGTAGATAAACAGGATGCTACAGCACCGCTGGGAAAGCCAAATTGAAACTGTATGGTTTCATCTACCCCTTCCTTAAATTTTACGGGGTCAGTTTTGGTTTCCTGCGCGGTTACCCAAACCGGCTCTTCACCCACCATGTATCGTGCTCCGTTGACAGAGTAGATACCGATATCCATCATGGCTCCGCCACCTGCCAGTTCTTTGTCCAGTCGCCACTGGCTAGGATCACCAATTTTAAAACCTGAAAGTCCCTGAAAAAATTTAATGTTACCAAACTCACCGGCCTCACGCATGCGAATTATCTCCAATGTGTGGGGCTCAAAGTGCATGCGATAGCCTACCAAAAGCTTTACATTAGCCTGTTTACAGGCATCTACCATTTCCTGTCCCTGCTGCGCATTAATTGCCATAGGTTTCTCACAAATGGCATGTTTGCCGGCCTTGGCTACTCGTATTACCTCCTCGTGGTGCAGCGCATTAGGGGTGATGACATAGATGGCATCAATGTCAGGATTGTTTTTTACCTGGTCAAAGTTCTCGTAGTTATAACAGCTTTTATCAGGAATGTTGTATCTGCTTTGCCAGTCCTTGATTTTAGAGGGCGTGCCGCTGATGACCCCTGTAATTTTTGCTTTCTTACAGGATTCCATGGCTCGAGCTACCCGGTTAGCATAACTACCCAGCCCCATGATAGCTACCTTCAGCACCGGGCCTTCGTAGGCCTCATTGTACAATCCAGAAAGTTGGGCAGAAGGAAGAAGTGGAAGCATTAAAGCTCCGCTGGAAAATTTTTGCAGAAAATTGCGACGTGAGTTCATAGTAAAAAGTTCGTTTAGGTTATTTACAGCTTCAGGAGAGTTAGCATAAAACTGCAATCAGCAAAATATTGATATTATACACTTTGTGCAACAATCATTTTAAAGAACATTATCTTATTCCCATTGAAAAGCGAAGTACCTACATTGTTTCTCCCCAATATTTTTAATCGCATGGGCAACATTGGAAGAAATAAAATATACATCTCCTCCCTTGGCCGGGAAAATGTCGTTTCCTATTTCCATCTCGCTTTCTCCTTCTATCATCAAAATAATTTCGCTAGCCTCATGGGTATGGGGTTCATGACTTTTGATTCCCGGATTTAGGTTCGTGACATGCATTTCATAATAGGGACACATGCTGGTTGCCCGGTGAAAAAAGTTGCGAACACCTCCTTTATCATGTGCTCTGAATTCTAGTGCATCAAAATCAATGATTGCAGATCCACCAGCTTTCCTGCCTCTGCGAGTATCCATTTCTTTCTTGGAAATATAATTCATCGTATAAAAGATAGCCTCTGGTGTAGCAGATGCTAATGTAGCCTTATCACCGGGAAGTAATACCAGTACACTGTTTTTTCCAATCGTTTTGCTACGACCTTTCAGCTTGACATTTACTTCACCGTTCTTGATGATAAATATCTGCTCTCTTTCTTCATCATAAATATCAGCTTCTTCTCCTGCGCTATTCATATAAACAGTTTTAAATTCTATCTCTTTGAAGTGCATGCTCTCCCCGCTTATCATCACACTATCTTCGGTATGTTTGGGAAAATGATGTACTTGTGACTTAATGATTTGAGGAGACACATCCCTCCATAGCCAGGTCAGTGATTCCGGCAAAATAGCACCGCCATGATTGCCGTCATGAGCGCCTTTCCCTTCAGCGAATCTATACTCATAGTTTTTAAAAGCCAGGGCGGATGCCATCTGTTGGTTGGCCAGCCACCAGTTTCCGAATTGGTTATTCAGGTCATTTTCACCATCCTGAAGAAAAACTTTAATAGCTTTTTTATCATTTTTTCTGATCATGGAGGGATAATTGTGACCGCCTCTGATATCCGTAAAACTTCCGATATGGCTCAGCACTTTGTGAAATTGCTCCGGATAAAACCAGGCAGCAGTGAAAGCACTTATACCTCCCGATGAAATGCCACAGATTGCTCTCATCTTGGGATCATCTGAAATATTGTACTGCTTTTTTAGCTCAGGAATCATTTCTTCTATAAGGAAGCGCGCGTAGGTGTCAGATACATCATCATACTCCAGGCTTCTGTTGCTTGCCCGCCACGGGGTTTCTGGCTTTTCCAGCTTAATATCATGTCCCGGATTGATAAACAATCCCAGGGTGACCGGCATATTGCCCTGACTGATAAGGTTGTCAAAGACAGTCGGCACCCTAAAGTCACCATCTTCTTGAATATACGTGTGACCATCCTGGAAAATCATTAAAGCGGCTGCTTCATCAGGATTGTATTGAGCGGGCACATATACATAATATTCACGGCTAGTATTGGGATAAATTTTACTTTCCCAGGAATGTTGCGTCAGCGTACCTTTGGGTATCCCTTTGTAGCTGTTTGAGTTGGGGCCCGGATCATACAACTTCTGGCTATTTCCAACATAAGACATCATCAAAAAACAAATCAGAAAAACGTACTTGTACATTTTAAAATATTTTAGCTTGTGTATGTAGTGTCTATGATGAATATTCATCATAGTTATTGTAGCTTTTAACGTTAGCAGCAGATACATCATCAGCGCTGCGAAAGTTATGCTCATCAGGTCTGCTTCATCTAATGTATTAATTTCTGGGGTGTTAATACATAAAATTATCCTCAGAAAAAGATTATGCTTTCCTGAAGTGTTTGATGCAGGTGTTTATTTTCAGATAGCATTGTTGCTAACTCCAGCTTTTACTATTTTTAGAAAGCTGGAAATTTTACTACCTAATCTTAACATGCACTGACTATTATGAATCGTCGAGAAATTATCAAGCAACTTTCACTTCTCCCCCTGGCAGGGACTGTGCTACCTCATGAAGCAATGCTTAACAACTCATCTTCTAAAAGTATACTATCTACTTTAGCTACCGAAAAGGGCAAGGAAAATATTTACAAAGCGATAGGCGTAGATACAATTGTAAACTGTCGTGGCACATTCACCATTATCGGGGGCTCTATTGAGCGACCGGAAGTTTTAGAAGCCATGGAAGCTGCTTCCGGTTATTTTGTGCAGTATGACGAATTGGCGTATGGAATTGGTAAACGCCTGGCAGAAATTACCAAAGCAGAGTGGGGGATGGTCTCCTCCGGCTGTGCTGCCGGTCTCAAACATGTCACAGCTGCCTGCGTAACTGGTGGTAATCCGGAAAAGCTGGTACGTATCCCTGACCTTGCCGGCTTTGAAAAAACTGAAGTCATCATTCCTCGCTATTCCCGCAATGTATACGATCATGCAGTACGCAATGTCGGTGTTAAGGTGATTGAAGTAGAAACTCCTGAAGAGCTTGAGAAAGCGATCAATGAACGTACCGCTATGATTTATATCATGACAGGAAGAAACTCAGAAAGTGGACAGCCACTCTCTCTAGAAGTAATTGCAGGAATCGCCAAGCCGAAAAATATCCCTATTCTGGCAGATGCAGCCGCTGAAGACCTTACCATACCTTGTGTTCATCTGGACAAAGGGGCAACAATTGTTGCTTACAGTGGTGGCAAAGCCATATGCGGTCCACAATGTGCAGGCTTGTTGCTTGGGGATAAAGATTTGTTGATGTCTGCCTGGCAGGCGAGTTCTCCACATCATGGCCCAGGGCGAGATAATAAAGTGGGAAAAGAAGAAATGATGGGCATGCTGGCAGCTGTAGAGGCTTGGACCACCCGTGACCACAAAGCGGAATGGAATACCTGGCTTAGCTGGCTGGATGAGATTGCAAAAAAAGTAACTAAAATTGAAGGAGTGAGTAGTAATGTAACCGAACCGAGCGGTCTTTCTAACCATGCTCCGGTACTTCATATCAGCTGGGACCCTGATAAGCTCAATATTACAGGGGCTGAACTCGCAGAGGAACTAGCCAGAAACAAACCCAGAGTGGCGATCGGAAGTCGCGATCGTGATGGAATGACTTCTGTCAATGTGACTCCCAATCAAATGAAGGATGAGGATGTAGAGGTTGTCGCTAATCGTATTTATGGCGTACTCTCACAAAAGCGAGGCCCCAGAAAAACTGATCTTGCTGCCGCCAAAGCAGATGTGAGTGGTCATTGGGAAGTAGAAGTAAACTATTTCACAAGTATTAGTAATCATGCCTTGTTCCTGGAGCAGGATGGGAACTGGATTCAGGGCACACACAAGGCTGATTTTAGCATGCAGGATATCGTAGGTATGGTAGAAAATGATGTGGTAAAGCTCAGTAGCAGGCAACGTACTTCAGGAGATGCTATAAGCTTTCTTTTTTCAGGAAAAGTTGAAGGAGATATGTTTAAAGGTTCAATCTATCTGGGGGAATATCTGACCGCTGAATTTTCTGCCAAACGTGCCAAATACGATCAAGAACGCCGCCCCGTAGTAATTCCTGGAGGACCTCCCTTGGCAACCTGATCAGTCAACATATCACTTCTATATCGTCCTAATTCTTGTTCTAAAAAATATCATTAGCAACCTAAACAGAAATGCATAAGCAAGCGTTTGTCGTAGTCTATTTTCTTGGCTTAATATTGCCGCTGTCAGTTTACGCTCAGGAACTTGACATATTATTGAAAGGAGGGCATGTCATTGACCCCAAAAATAAGATTGATGCTGTCCTGGACATTGGCATTGCAGATGGCAAAATAGCTCAGGTAGCAGCTGACATTGACGAAAGCAAGGCTGAAAAAGTGATCAGTGTGAGTGGGTTGTATGTCACGCCTGGTTTAATTGATATGCACGTCCATGTGTTCCACGGTAATGAACCTGGTTCCTACATCGCGAATGGCCCTACTAGTGTTGCACCTGATGGATTTACATTCCGCTCGGGAGTTACAACTGTAGTAGACGCAGGATCGTCCGGATGGAGAAACTTTCGTCAGTTCAAAGCCCAAACCATTGATAAATCGGAAACACGAATTTTGGCACTCTTGAATATCGTTGGTACGGGTATGTATGGGCGTTTTGAAGAGCAGGATGTTAGTGATATGAATCCAGTTATGACTGCCCATATGATTAATCAATTGTATCCCGATATACTGGTAGGAATCAAGGCCGCGCATTATTGGGGTGATTTCACTCAGGTTGATAAAGCGGTTGAAGCAGGTGAACTGGCTGACGTTCCTGTGATGGTGGATTTCGGAGAACATGATCCTCCACTCTCTATTGAATCATTATACATGGAGCATTTACGTCCCGGAGATATTTTCACGCATACTTATTCTTATGGGCCCAGCCAAAGGGAAACTATTGTGGATGAGAATGATCAGGTGAAGCCATTTGTATTTGAAGCACAGAAAAGAGGGATTGTATTTGACGTAGGACATGGGGGAGGTGCTTTCTCCTGGCGACAGGCCATACCAGCGATGGAACAAGGCTTTGTCGCTAATGTCATCAGCACCGATTTGCATACGCAAAGCATGAATGCGGGAATGAAAGATTTAAGCAATGTACTGTCTAAGTTTATGGCTATGGGACTTAGTCTTCAGGATGCAATTTTAAGGGCAAGCTGGGCACCTGCGCAGGTAATAGATCGTGAGGAATTAGGACACTTGAGTGTAGGAGCGGATGCGGATGTTGCCGTGTTTAACTTACATGAAGGTGATTTTGGTTTTGTGGATGTAAGACGTTCACGTCTCACAGGAAACAAAAAACTGGAAACAGAACTAACCTTAAGAGCAGGAAAGGTAGTCTGGGATTTGAACGGCATCAGTATGCAGGGTTGGAAAAGTGAAAAAGAAAACTCCGGGAGGTGAAGCTCTTGAATAGCACATACATCCATAGTTCAACGCTCTTAACAACTTGTAATAGAGCACTTTTAGCCTTTTTACTGGTGGGCTTAGTGAGTTTTGCTCACGCACAACAAATTGATATACTGCTAAAAGGAGGCCATGTGTTTGATCCCAAAAATCAAATTGATACGGTTATGGATGTTGCCATAGCTGATGGCAGAATTTATCATGTTGCCCCCCATATATCTGAAAATGAAGCAGACAAAGTCATTGATGTAAAAGGGTTTTATGTTTGTCCTGGGCTGATTGATATCCACACCCACGTATTTGTTGGCAGTAAAATGAACCAGTTCGCTGACGGAATCTACAGCTTATCACCTGATGATTTTACGCTGAAAGCGGGAGTCACAACAGTAGTAGATGCGGGTACCTCCGGATGGAAGAATTTCCCGAAATTTAAAGAACAAGTTATTGACCAATCCAAAACCAGGGTGCTGGCTTTTTTGAACATTGCTGGTCCGGGTATGAGTGGGAATCCCGAACAGCAACTACTTGATGAAATGGATGTGAAAAAAACCGTAGCAATGATGCAGCGCTATTCAGAAATCATAGTAGGCGTAAAAATCGGGCACTATGAAGGTGAATCCTGGATTCCTTTTGAAAGGGCATTGGCAGCAGCAAAACAGGTAGATAAGCCTCTTTTTGTAGAATGTCATTTACCACAATATGCTTTGGAAGACCAACTTGAACAGATGAGGCCCGGTGACATCATTACACATGCATTTGAAAGAGTTGATGAACGTATGTCTGTCATTGACGATCAGGACAAAGTACGCCCCTTTGTGATGGCAGCGAAAGAAAGAGGTGTCTTATTTGATCTGGGACACGGTGGTGCCGGTTTTTGGTTTAGCGAAGCCATGCCCGCACTGGAGCAAGACTTGTGGCCCAACTCATTCGGTACAGACCTGCACCGTTTTAGTATGAACGCCGGTATGAAAGATATGCTGAATGTGATGTCTAAATATTTAAGCATGGGTATGCCTACCGATGAAGTACTGCTTCGGGCTACCTGGAAACCCGCAAAGTCAATTCAAAGAGATGATCTGGGCCATCTGACTGAAGGTTCAGTAGCAGATATTGCTGTACTGAGTCTCCGCGAAGGTAAATTTGGTTTTGTGGATGCTGGTGGGAATAGAATAATGGGTAAACAAAAGTTTGAAGCTGAATTGACGATCCGTGAAGGTAAAATAGCCTGGGACTTAAATGGAATTTCTGCCCAGATTTTTACTGAAAAGTAAGTCTTTATGTTAAAGGAGATTTCGCGGAATATGAAAACATTTATAGATGAATAATAAATGAAAAAAATCACTTGGTTAGGCTTGATATTGAGCTTATACGCCTGCAATCAATCACCACAAATGCCTGCATCTGATCCGGGTAATGGAGGTCTTTTTTTACCTGAAGGATTTGAAGCATTGGTGGTGGTTGACAGCATTGGTCGGGCAAGACATCTTACGGTAAATGATAATGGTGATATTTATGTCAAACTGAGCTCTACAGACAGCCTCCGGGGTGGAAATATCGCACTTCGTGACACTACTGGTGATGGTAGGGCAGATATCATACAAAGATTTGGGACTGAGGGAAGTAAGCGGACTACCTATGGCACTGGTATGCTTATCCATAATAATTATTTGTACTACAGCACTGCTACTGAAATTTATCGTCAGGAAATAACGAATGGAGATCTGATTCCTAAGGGTAAAAAGGAGACAGTGTTAAAGGATGAACATTCGCATGGAGTACATTGGCATATTACCAAACCTATAACATTTGACAATCATGGATTTATGTATGTGCCTTTTGGAGCACCTTCAAATGCCTGTCAGGAACTAAGCGCTACGCCTAATGGAGCAACCAATGGTGAAGGCCTGGATCCTTGCCCTGAACTAGAAGAGCATGGTGGAATATGGCGTTTTACAGCAGATAAAATTGGTTTAACACAAAAGGATGGTGAGCGCTATGCTACTGGTATCCGAAGTGTTGTGGCTATGGATTGGAACCCCATTGATGAGCACTTGTATATTATGATGCATGGGAGAGATAACCTGCACAGCCTGTATCCCGATCGTTATACGGCATGGCAAAGTGCAGTACTTCCTTCCGAAGAGTTTCTGAAAATTGAAGAAGGGGCAGACTACGGATGGCCTTACTGCTATTATGACCAGTTACAACAAAAGAAAGTTCTAGCCCCTGAATATGGCGGTGATGGCAAGATCGTTGGTAGATGTGAGGATATGGACTTACCGGAAATGGGGTTTCCCGGACACTGGGCTCCCAATGATCTGTTATTTTACCAGGGAGATCATTTTCCTGAGCGGTATAAAAATGGAGCCTTTATCGCATTTCATGGTTCTACCAACCGGGCCCCTTATCCACAGTCGGGCTATATCGTGGTGTTTGTCCCTTTCAAAAATGGAATAGCTCAAGGTAGTTGGGAAGTTTTTGCTGATGGATTTACTGGCACTGATACCTTGGTAAATACCAGTGATGCCCAATATCGTCCCGTCGGACTAGCTGAAGCTCCGGATGGATCTTTATACATTACTGAATCCAATCAGGGAAAAATATGGCGAGTGATGTACAAAGGAGAAAAAGATAAGTTTGGCGAATCACATTTAGCGGAAATGGAGAAACGTAAGCTGTTGTCACATATTAAAACTCCTGATATAATACAGGATGATTTACAAAAAGAATTGCTCAGCGGCCAAAAATTATACAATACATATTGTGCAACCTGTCATCAGCAAAATGGTAAAGGCGCTGTAGGACGATTCCCGCCATTGGTAGACACAGAGTGGGTCAAAGGTGACAAACAAAGGTTGATTGAAATTGTTCTAAATGGCCTGGAAGGAAGCATTGAAGTAAATGGTGAAATGTATAACAGTGTAATGCCGCAACATAGATTTTTGAGCGATAAGGATATTGCAGAAATCCTTAGTTTTATCAGGCAGAATTTTGGTAATCAAGCCAGTATGGTTTGCGAAGAAGAAGTTGAAAAAGTCAGAAATGTTTGCGTAAACTGACTGGAAATGAGTGTTTTTAATAAGTAGGGGCTGTCAACACAAACGGGTGAAATTATCGGTAGCCAACACCCGGTATGACAAAGTGCTCGCTACGATAAAATTCTGATTTGTCAATACAGCGTGGTGATAAGTGGCGGGTAGCTAGCCAATCACTTTTTACTGTTCGCCTCAGCTTCTTTTTTCAGTTCCAAAGCATACGAGAGAGTATAATTTCTTCCGGTCGCCGTCAGCATATTTTCGGCAATACCAATCAACGCATTGGCTTTGATTATCTTGGGTTCATCCGCATTTGGGTCCAACGCTAACAAGTAATCGGTAAGAGTGGCCGCCCACTGGTAATCCTTCTCGTCGAGTGCTTGCTGAGCCGTGGCCAACAGCTGATCTTCTCCGCCCACTAAGGTTGCCATTCGCTGGGCTTCTTCTTTTGGTGTCAGCGGGTCAAGATTAATAGGATTACCATCAAACCAACCCAGGTAACCTTGGAAGATAGAGCGCACCGACCAGGCTACCGCCCCATAATACTCGGTAAGATAGTCTTGATCGGCCAACGAATCGGGTAACTGCACGTAGGTGACCAGTTCATCCGGGGTCATACCCTTATTCATTCCTTCAATGGTCTTATCAAACACAAATTGAATGGCATCCCGGTAGTTGGTTAGTGCCTGTACGGTTTCCTGTTCCCCTACGATCGGGCGCGTATGCCCCGGCACCACATGTCTTGGCCCTTCTTTTAACATCTGATCTATACTTTTATACCAGTCCTGTACATCACGGTAGGGTGCCCCCCGAATGGTATACAGGTTGGGAAAAGACTTGTAGAAGTTGTCACCTGCAAAAATCACTCTTTCTTGGGGTAGCCAGACGTACAATTGGTCGTAGGTTTCCCCGGTAGCCGCTACTAAATCCAGTTGAACCCCGCCGATGTCCAGATTCACTCGGTCTTCCTCAAAAGTGCGGGTCGGCTCGATAAGTCCCACGTTACCGGCAGGGTTGCTAACCCCTTCGGCTGAAAAAGAAGGGGCCGGAGCAATCCCGTTGTTGATGTGCCACTCATCGGGCAAGGTGAGGCCCGCCTGCCGGATTCCACGTTTCCCATTGATGGTAAGTCCCGCTTCTTTCAAGGTACGAGTTTCTAGGTCAAAGCCCTCCTGCTCCCGATAATGACCGGAACGACTCCAGATTTCCGGCGCATCATCTCCTACAAACACGCTGGCTCCCCCGGTATGGTCCCCGTGTCCGTGGGTATAAACGATAGCCTTCACCGGTATGTCGGTAATTTTGCGAAACTCAGCCAGTATCTTCTCGGCATCCGCCGGTTTCTGTCCGGTATCTACGATGATCAATCCGGTTTCCCCAATGATCATAGAAACGTTGGAGACACTGTAGCCCACCGCGGTGTATACATTATCGGTGATCTTTATAATGTCGGGACGAAATTCTTCATTTCGGGCTTTTAATTTGCGGGTCGCTTCCGTTTCTTGCTGCGCCAGTAGCGGAAAACTGGCGAGCAGCAGGCTGATCAATACGATATATGTTTTATAGGACTGGTTCATAATTATGCTGAGTTAAAGTAAAAAAATTTGTGTTCGTGGATGTTAGGTCAATGCCTGCGCTTGAAAGTATTTCATCGCTTCTAGAAGGCTGATATGCTCTCTACCCGTGGCTTTTTGATAGTCGGAGGGCACCGTCCATATCACCGTTTCTGATGCCCTGGTAAATGCCCGCGATGACTGTGCCCATAAAGTCGCCCAATTCATTGATGCGCTGCTGACGATACGCTTCAACACTCATCGGTTCGTAGTGCAGATGGGTGTCGAACACCTCGTTCATCAAGTCCGCTAGTTCGTACTGCGTGATGGCTGGACCGGTAAGATTGTAGATCTGCCCGTTGTGCTGATCTTCGGTGAGTATCCGGGCGTAAGCGTCGGCCAGTTCTGCCCGCGTGGTGTAAGCACAGCGACCGTCTCCAGCAGAGTTGGTAATCTTACCGTCTTTTCGGTAGTGATCCAGGTATTCCAGATCGGGCTCCAGGTAAATTCCGTTGCGTCCGATCGACCAGGTTAGTCCGCTGTTTTTTAGATACTCTTCCGTATGGCGATTGCTTTTCACAATCGGCGAAAAGTTAGAATCCTGTACCGGCCCAATAATGCTGGTGTATACCACTTTGCCCACCCCGGCTACTCGGGCAGCATCAATCACATTGGCGTGTTGCTGCTTCCGTTTCTCAGGATCGTCGTTCCCCGAAACGAGCAGCAGCACATCCACACCCCGCAAGGCTATGTCAAATTGTTCTCTTTGGGTGTAGTCTCCGGCTCTAACTTACACGCCAAGGGATTCGGCATGTGACGGAGTGCGGGCGATGACGATGACGTTTTCTTTCCCAATTTCTTTTATCAATTGTTTGACAATAGCCGATCCCAATTGGCCACTGGCGGATGTTACTGCGATTTTCATACTATTTCCTCTTGAAAATTATCAATTTTTTTAATTATCTAAGCTGTAGCAGTTCTTCTGTTTTTTCGAAACGCAATTACTTTTTCTTTTATCAATGGCATTCTAATCACAAAGCCAATGCCTACGATTACCGCATAAACTATCCAGGTTTTTTCTAAAATAGCCACGTGCAATAAGCTTAGAATGATGGCCACGTAAGCCAGACTCTGTAGTTTTTTCCATTTTGATTTTAGCCGCTTCATTAATTTTCTATTGGAGGTAAAAAATAGAGGAATTAAAATTAAGACAGCTACAAACCCGGCGATATAGTTTACTTGGGTAAACGTCTCTAAAAAACCTTCCCCCCAGATAAAAATGATAAAGTGCAGGAAACTCCAAACGGCGGTCGCAATCCCCATGGCCTGCCTGACAAAAAGATTAGAAATACCAAAAAGGATAAAAAAAGGTGTTAGGGTTAGAACAGCAGTCATCCATCGTATGGCAAACTCTCCGGAGATGTGATATAACAACTCTAACGTTGTTCTACCTTCACCACTGGCACCTTCAACCAATGTAATGGATAAGCCGTTGGCAAAATCAATATTCACCATATTCAAGATGATGAACATGGGTAGTACTGCCAGCATGGCAACCAGTATCCAGCCGTAATTTTTTTTAAGAAAATCCATCTTATTTACTGTTCGTTAACGTCATTAATTCTTTTTCTAAAGCCTCTGCTTTTTCTTTTATTTTTGACTTACTGCCACAGGTAGGGCAAGGAGATAATTGACTCATAATTTTTCTCCAATGATTTGATATTTCTATTTCAATATCTACTTTAACTACTCAAGCAAACCTGCTACTTGCTCGGCAGAGTATTTGAACGCTTTAAAGGCAGGCGCAGGACCTTTGTATCGAACGACTACATCCCCATCAGGCGCAACTTCCCAGACCCTTCTTCCTACCGTATCGGTCAGAAGGGTATTCCCATTGGGCAAGCGACGAGCCCCACCTTGAAAGGGAGCGAAAAAGTCATCGTTTTCCCAAAACCAGATTTGCTCCGCTTCAAAGGCTCCAGCTTTGGCTATGACGTAATGTCCATCATCATTAACAGTGGGGCTGATTTCATGGACGTTGCTAATACCTTGCAACTGTTCCTGGGTAACAGCGGCTGCCGCCCCATTAGTGCCTACTCTGGCTATGGCGCCCATGCCGGTATTGTTATTAAGCACCAAGATATTGCCGGCTCCAGGGAGACCTTCATCAACCCAGTTGGCGTCGTGTTGATTCTGGAATAGGCGGTCTTCCTCGGTGCCCATCGCGTAGACAGCGGGATTACCGTATCGGAACAGTAGATCACCCCCCATGCCCCTTCGACCACCGGTGGAGCCTGCGGCTTCTTCGATGGTCGTGCTGTGATCGATCACCCAGATTTCGTTATAGATAAAGGAGCTAACAACGATCTGATCCATGCCCGGGTGATAGTCTAGACCATTTAAATGTTGCCGCACAGCATTCATTGGCATATAGCTTTTGGGGAAGTGACCATCGATCTTTTCCGGATGATCGGCAATCACACCGTAGTTGGCCGCATTCGCATCTTGATCCTGAATGACATGGTCAACAAAGCGCCAATACCAGACTACTTCATGGGAATCCCCCTTCAGGTCGGGTTTGATCTCCAACACCCCATCTGACCAAACCGTTTTGCCCTTGCCAGCAGTCCAACCAGCCGCCGCTGCTTCTTCCAGGCTAATTTCTTCGTAGAATAAAACCAGGATATTGCCGTTGGGCATGGGTAGCATATCGTGGTGAAAGGTGATTTTGTTACCATTAATATCAATATTCTTGGCACTTAACTCCCAGATCGCTTTTCCGGTTTTGTCTGTGATCTGTAGAATGTCGGTAGCGGCCACGGGCTGCCCCGTTACCCATTCCCGATCCCTAATACCGGTACGTAACAGACCACCGGACTCCAGCAGGTAGGAGGTATGCCCTCCTCCATTTAAATCGCTATCCCAGCGATGAACTACCTTTCCCTCAGTATCAAGAAGCATTGTGTAATTAACTACATCGGTGTCGATTTCATCTGCCTGGTGCCAAAATAGGTAACCTTCATATAGCTCGTCAGGTAAAGCCAGATCGATCTTTTCCATAACTGCATCACCGATTGATGCGATTGTTGTATTTCTTTCTGACTGTTGAGCTTGTGCTTCTAGCTTGCCCACCATCACTAAAGAAACAAGTATCAGTGAGTAAAGCAGATTGGATCTATAGGATTTCATTTCGTTCTGGCCATTATTAGGTCGCAAAACAATGGCCGATCCCAGTTGTCCGCTGGCGGAGGTGACGGCTATATTCATGGTTATCCAGGTTTTGAATTACTACTAATTCACTATCTACTTCGTCAAAGATAGGCTAAAGAGAATAGGAGTGATAGATGAAACTACGCCTAAAAATGGTAAAAATGAGAAATGATACGCTGCTATTACTTAACTAAATGTCCTACTGTATATTTTTCTCCAATTCGTAAGTATACGAGAGATAGTAGTTTCTGGCGGGAGCATTTATTTGTTGTGCTACTAACGCTCTTAACAACTTTATCTTCACTTCAACAACTATCGTTTTTTCATAGTCTGTTGGGAGTAGATAGTCGGCTAATCGTAATCCCCACTGATAATGACCTTCCTGTAATGCACTATTCAGCTGATCAAACATCTTCTGCTCTCCTCCCGCTAGTTCAACTATATGTTACGCCTCTTGCGAGTTAGAGAGGGGGTAAAGGTTGGTAGGATTGCAGTCAAACTAACCCACATAGTGTAAAATATCGAACGTATCCCCCCCCCATCAAGAAGCAGCTTCAAAGCCTTCAAAATAGGCTGGCAGAAAAACAGATGCTGCAGGAAACCATCCTCTGGATACCATTTCATACATAGCCTTCACGGGAATTCTCCTTTGTTTACTTAATACCAGAGAGCGGGTAGATCGGTTAGGCAGGATTTCTTTAAGCTCCTCCAGGCTAATGTCTCCATCCTCAATCTTAGCTTTTAACAAATCAATTGGATCGGGAAGACCGATAGCATGATGTTTTTGTTCATAGGCATACACCAAGTCCCCTAGAATGACCAATTCTTCGTACTCAACAGTATCAGGCTTAGCTTCAATGAGCTGATCAATACGGGCAAAAGCCTTGTTGAGATCTTTCTCGCTACGAATCGGAGTTATTTGTAATTGAGCCATAAGGCATTCATTAAATAGTATTAGCATCAATCTGACCATATTCAGCATGTGTACCTACAAAACGAACATACACTTGCCGAAACGGAAATAAGATTTTCACAACCAAGCAATGATTGTTACCTCTGATTTTGAACACAAAACGGTTATTACCAATAAAACGCGTATTGGCAATAGCTTCTACTATTTTGCTAGGCTTTTCCCAAGTAGCTTTTTCAGCGGTATGGTGCCACTCTTTAAGAGCCACTTCAGCTTCAGGATGTTTGAGCCAAAACTCTCTTAGTGTTCTTTTAGCAATAACATTCATGGTATAGTACGACCAAAACTGCACGAATGTTTTCAAAAATGCAAACATTGTTGAGGTTATTCTGCTAATCTGTAGTTCCAAGGTAAATAACTGCTATTAATGACTAACGCAGTTTTCTCGAGAGCATAAAAAACCGTAGGGCAATCAGGCTGACTTATTCGGTTCATCGGCTTCCAACTTCCGCCTAGTTTAACTGACTCATTTGTGGCGGATACTTTGCCAGTCTCAGCAAGGCACAGACTTTTGTGTAAAAGCATCAGATTATAAAAACTACTGATTAAAAGAGAAGCGCACGTTGGGAAACGTTCTATACCTTTAGCAAGACTGTCAGGAAAGTACATAATATCGTCTCTGTTGAATTTGAATTCAGATGATAAAATAATTCAGCATAAAGACAGCTTTGACCTATACCAATGGTCCAGACAAGTACTAGGGATTACAGGCTTTTTCATTGGGTGGACGCCCTTCTTCAGGAAGAAACTAAATTCTCAGACCCACAAAATGCTGCTTACTTTTGAACAAAATTACAATGCACCTCAGCAAGGGGGTAGCGGACCGATTACCTAAAGTAATTTTATCATTCGCATCTCCATTACGCAATTGGGATGCGTCATACCAGATTTTTTTCAAGTAAAGATGCTAGTAAGGCTTTTCCATCAGTGTTGCCCAATGCTTCATCAGATGCTCGCTCAGGGTGAGGCATTAATCCAAATACATTTTTTTCCTTATTGCAGACACCCGCGATTGCATGGATTGAACCATTAAAGTTACTCAGCTCATCAAGTTCGCATTTATCGCTACAGTATTGAAAAAGAATTTGATCATTATCTTCCAGTGTTTTGATCACATTTTCAGGCGCATAATAGCGACCATCGGCATGAGCTACCGGAATTTTATATGCTTTGTGGTGATCAAGGCTAGCTGTCATCAGCGCTGTTTTTGACACTGGTTTGATATATGCATTCTTACAAATAAATTTTTGCTCTTTGTTTTTGAGCAAGGTGCCGGGAAGTAATCCTGCTTCGGTAAGAATCTGGAATCCGTTGCATATTCCTAAGACATATCCACCTTTATTTGCGTGTTCAATCACAGCATCCATTATAGGCGAAAAGCGTGCAATGGCTCCGGAACGTAGGTAGTCACCATAAGAAAAACCACCAGGAACCAGGATAAAATCACAGCCTTTTAAATCTCTTTCTTTATGCCAAAGTTTTACAACATCCAGTTTCAGAATTTCTTTATAGACATAATATAAATCTTCATCACAATTGGAACCGGGAAAGATTACAATACCAAATTTCATAGAATGTATAGATAGGTCTCTGTATAGATCAAATATTCCTGTAAGTAATAAACTTCAAAGGTATAAAAAAAGCCCGACAAGCGGGCTTAAATCATTAGCTCATTTTCCATTTTATTGTGCAGCCTATTGCTTTAGTATTGGTTTCAGGTACACTATTACCTTGCATTAAAGCATCAACAGCATCCTGAACATAATGTACGTTTGCTTTATCAGCATCTTTGTAATTATTGTCAATCGTACCAATATAAGCCACTTTCAGTTTACCACTGTTTTCCTTATCCAGTATATAAACATGCGGAGTATTGGTAGCACCATAAGCTTTG
This sequence comes from Catalinimonas alkaloidigena, assembly GCF_029504655.1. Lineage (NCBI taxonomy): Bacteria > Pseudomonadati > Bacteroidota > Cytophagia > Cytophagales > Catalimonadaceae > Catalinimonas > Catalinimonas alkaloidigena. The sequence goes on along the minus strand of NZ_JAQFIL010000001.1, from coordinate 2,963,035 downwards.
GTGATGTCCTGGGTTTCATCCTGAAGGTACGCGAAACCAAAACCTTTTTCTTGGGCGCGCTTTTTCATTTCGCTCATGGAATCTCCGGGAGATCGCTCTGAACAATTAGGGTTGATGGCAACAACAGGATAGCCTTTGTCAGCATACGTTTTATGTAATTTAATGATGCGTTGCTCATACATCTTGGCATATGGGCAGGTATTGCAGGTAAATATTACAATAAAGCCTTCAGCGTCCTCATAATCACTAAGCGATACTTTTTTGCCATCTACGCCTTCCAGGTTGAAGTCTGTAGCATAATCACCAACCTCATAGCCTTCCTGTTTGGCAGTATTTGCGCTGATGGTAAATATCAATGTAAGCACAGAGAAAAATGCAACATATCTTTTCATAGCTAATCTGTTTTGTTGAAAAAACGTTTTACTTGCTCATATAATTCTTCTTTTGTAAACTCACCTTCGTAAAAGGAGCTGTTTCCTTCAGGAGATATCATCAATGTAGCAGGAATAGCACCGCTCCAATCAGGACTGATTTTATCAATCCACTTATTGAAATCTACCTCATCAAGATAAGCTACATCCGACTGTAATTTTTTCTTCTCTTTAAATTTGACGGCTCTTTCCTTATCCATATCCAAGCTTACCAGTAATACTTTTAATTTATCAGGGGCATATGCTTCTGTTAAGCTCTCAAAATATGGAAGTTCTTTGATGCAGGGTGCGCACCATGTTGCCCAGAAGTTTACGACCAATGCGCGTTCTTCAGATTCAGTTATAATTTTTTCTTCCAGTTCTTCAAAGGAATAAGAAGGGATATCCTGAGCTTTTCCATTAAAAAATAAACCTGAAAAACAAAAAATGAATAAAAGCTTCTTCATATATGTAATTATTCTGTCTTAATAAAATTAAGCAAAAAAATATGAAAGCTACAATGGGATTGCCTGGCTATAATTAAAATTCTTTACGCTGGCGCATCAGTTTGTTACGATATGCGTTGAAAATCCTGGACTTGGAAATCAAGCCCATATATTTACCTTCATTGAGAACAGGAAGGTTCCAGGCTCCAGTTTTCTCAAATTTTTCCATGACTTCCTGCATCGTCTCGGTAGTGGATATCTTATCAGGGGGGGCATGCATGAGCGATGAGACCTTGATGCTTTCCTGAGACTCATGGTCAAACATGATTTTACGGATATCGTCCAGCGTCACGATCCCCACCAATTCCTTCTGTTCATTCACCACCGGAAATATGTTTCTTTTGGATACTCTGACAAGGTTTACTAAGTCCCCTAAAGAGGCATCGGGCCGGATCGTAAGTAAATCAGTTTCCAGCAGCTTTTTGATATCAATGAGGCTTAACACTTGTAAATCGCGATCGTCAGGATTCAGATATCCCTTTTTTACCAGTGATTTGAGATAGAGAGAATATCTTTCAAAGTACAGAATTGTACTATATGATAATGCAGACACAAGCATCAGGGGTACGAAAAGGGTATAGCCGCTGGTGATTTCCGCAATCAGGAAAATGGCGGTAAGTGGTGCGTGCAATATTCCACTCATAAGTCCACACATGCCTACCAGGGTGAAGTTGCTAAGACTAACAGTGCCAAATATTCCCATAGTATTCACCAATTTGGCAAAAAAGAAGCCTGTCACTGCCCCTATAAATAATGAAGGTGCGAATATTCCACCGTTTCCACCGGCCCCGATTGTACTGGCAGCTGCGATTGGTTTGATTAAGATTAGCCCCAGGATAAACAGTAAGAGTATGCTTACATTTCCAAAACGTTGAAAAAACATGCTATTATCAAAAATAGCCTGCTCATTACCTTCCAGCATTAATTTGATGAAATTATAACCCTCTCCATACATAGGAGGGAAGATGAAAATTATTAACCCTAACGCCAGTCCTCCCAATACCGCTCGTTTATACTGGTTTCTGATACTGCTTAAAAAATTTTCAATCTGATAAGTAATACGAGTAAAATAAAGTGAGACGAGTCCACAAAAGATGCCCAGAAAGAAATAGTAAGGCGTATCCATTGCGGTAAAAGGGTCTTCTAAGGTAAACGAAAACAATATTTCATCGCCCAAAAGTAGTAAAGAGGTTAAAGAACCTGTTACAGATGAAATCAGCAAGGGTATAAAAGCATTGATACTGATATCTGTCAAAATCACTTCAATGCTAAATATCACGCCTGCGATAGGAGAATTAAATATCGCGGAAATTGCTCCAGCAGTACCACAACCAATTAGCAATGCCCTTTTCTTGGCCTGTAAATGAACCAGCCTTCCGATATTTGAACCAATGGCGGAACCGGTAACCACAATCGGGGCCTCCAATCCGACTGAACCACCAAAACCTACCGTGATTGCACTTCCTAGTAAGTTTGAATAGGTTTTGGACCGGCTGATGTTACTTGACTTTCTTGAAATTGCATATAGAATACCAGTGATACCATGCCCAAAGGGTTCTCTAAAAAAATACTTCGCCAGCAAAACCGTTATTAGTATCCCTATGAGCGGGTACGCAAGGTAAAGATAGTTTGAATATTCATAATCAAAATGAGAAGTAAGAGCGTACTGGATGAGGTGGACGCTCTCTTTGAGAAGCACTGCGGCCAGCCCGGAAAGAAATCCAACGATAATACTGAGTATCAGCACAAAATTACGATTGCTGATGTGTTTGATACGCCAGATTAAAATTTGAAGAAAGAAACTTTCGTTACCCATTAGTGCAAATCTACTAGAAAAGGCAGGTAATGGATAAGAAATTAATAAAAATTATAGCACATATTTACATGGCACTCATATTATAGAAGCGAAAATGTATGTATGCTTTGTTTGTCTTGATGATATCTAAAATATGTTGCCATAATACTTCATATGGCACAATTTCAGTATCCTGCCTTAAATCGCTAGGAATAGGCGTTTTCACTAATTTTTTGTGGTACGTTTCTCCTTTCTCCTGTATCTGTTCGTAATCAAATTCCTTATCAATTACGATTTCTAATAAGCGAATGAAGATGCTACTGCGATAATTGTGTCTTTTATCAAGATGAGCCGATTTGTACTTCACAATTTCATCTACGCAAGCATTAATTGCGCTGATATTTCCTTCCTGAATCAGGAATAAAAACTGAATCGCTAAAGTAGCTACGTTGTACCCATTATAATCTTTTTCGTAACACGGACGCGAACCTAAAAACTCTTCCAGGTTAAAGCCCCAACGAAGTATCTTGGTATCATGAAAGAAAATAAGGTAAGCTCTGTAAATATGCCAGCGGTCTTTTTCCGGATCAGGCAGTGAGTTGTAATTTTTATTGGTTCTTACAGCTCTGAAAAGATTACTAGCCTCTTTAAACTTTTGGCCTTTCATGAGCAAAAGAAAGTAGTATTCACTAAATCTGAACCAGATTTTACTTCCTGTTTTTACTCTATCTATTTTTTGTGATGCATAAGCCTTTCCTGCTTTGATATCTGTGAGGTATAAATAAGCCTGGAGTTTTGAAAAGATCACAGCATTCTGGTTCAGATCAACCTCAATCTCGTTATTGGGCTTGTTGAGATACTTTTTCTCCAGCTCAGTGCATAGGTTAATATTTTCTTTAAAGTTCCACTTAATATTATTAAAAGTGATTTCCAGCTTCGCGGCCAGAATTTGCAGTCCGTGACTGTTGAATTTCTTCGCTTCCCCTCTAATCATATCTATCACCTTGGGAACACGGCCAATCACCCTGTTTTGAGCACTGACTGACTTGTTGATTAGAACCATTACATCAAAATAAGCATCCTCACACCTTAGTTTGGCTTCATGAAACTTTTTATACTTTTGAAGTTCATCGTTGGTTTCTTTATAAGGAGTTAATTTGCCAAGCCTGGCGTATTCATTTCTTAATAATGTAAGTGCTTCAATCGCAACCAGACTCAGCTCATAAGCTTGCGCAGTTTTGATGAGATGGGGTAGGTTACGAATGGCTATTTTTGCGGCACCTTCTCTGATGAGAATATTGCACTGATGCAGTTTGTGAAGTGCCTCATATTCAGCTTTTTGATAAGTTGTATAGCTTTCTTTGTCGTAATCCAGAAAGTAGAGGTGATTGAATAATTTGTTTTTTAGCTTACCCTTTGCATTCCGATAGTTTCTATTTCCTGGGTCAGTGTCAAAAACTTCACGCGCTGCTGATTCATCATTTAGAAATTTGTTATTGGTAATGCCTTCATATAGTAAATTGTCTTTTGAAGTTTCATTTTTTCTGAAATTTTGGTTGACAAGTTGTATACTTCTCTGGCCTTTTTTTCTAACGATTCTTACTAACTGACGAATCTCTTTCATAGGGTAATTGGAATTAGATATGATGACTGAGCGCTAAATCTATAAAAAATATTATAATATTAAAATATTCTTACATGTAAATTTATGAATAATATTTAGAAAAAACAGAATAATAAAGCGTTTGATAAGATATTATGCTACTTTTTCTGATTTTTACTTAATAAAATAGGACAAATATTACATGTATGAGCATTAAAAATTTTCAAAACTGAATACGAGAAAAATTATTCAGGCAGGAATACGCCCATAAGTTGCTGATTACCAACAATCTACAAGCTCATAAAAATGGGATTAGAAAAGTTCTTCAGTTTTGTACTAGTTATTCTGAGTAAATTTACTCAAAATAATAAATGCCTCCTAGATTAACAAGAGGCATTTACAAACTGAAATATAAAAACTGGTCAATATGATGAATAAGGTAAGCGCTTAGAATATTAAATTAAAGTTATTCATCATAAGCCAAAGAAAGAAGGTAACCATAAACTTAAGGCCGGAATGTAAGTGACAATGATAAGCGCAATTACCATCGCGATAAACAGGGGAAGTAACGGTCTGATTACTTTATCAATCCCAATTTTAGCGACACTACATCCGACGAATAATACTGAGCCTACGGGTGGGGTGCATAAGCCGATGCATAGATTGAGCACCATCACGATTCCAAAGTGGGTCGGGTCCATACCTAACTCGGTGACCACCGGAAGAAAAATAGGAGTAAAAATCAGTACTGCAGGTGTCATATCCATAAATACCCCGACAAAAAGTAAAATGAGGTTGATAAGTAATAGTACAATGATAGGATTGTCGCTGATGGACAATAAGGCATTACTTACTCCCTGGGGGAGGTTTTCATACGACATCACCCAGGACATTCCTACTGAGGTGCCTATCAAAATCATAACGATGGAAGTAGTATTTACTGTCTGAAGGAAAATGCCAGGAAGATCTTTCCAGCCTACTTTGCGGTAGAAGACCATGGATAGTATTAAAGTGTATAATACCGCAACCGCAGAAGCTTCAGTTGCAGTAAATATGCCTGCGATAATACCACCAATGACCAAAACCAACAATACGAGGCTTGGAATTGCATCCAGAAACTTCAAAACAGCTTCTTTCAGGCTTGCTCCTTCGCCCACCGGATAGCCTTTGCGATAAGCAAAAACACCGGCAACGATCATTAAGGAGAGCCCTACAATAAGCCCTGGAATATATCCCGCTACAAAAAGTGCTGCGATGGATACGCCACCACTGGCCAGTGAGTATACGATCAGTATGTTGCTGGGAGGAATAATCATTCCTGTAGTAGCAGCTGTGATATTGACAGCTGCGCTAAAAGGTTTAGAGTAACCTTCTTTTGCCATGCGTGGATTCATAATCCCTCCAATCGCAGAAGCGGCTGCTACCGCTGAGCCTGAAATAGCACCAAATAACATGGCAGCAATAATATTTACATAAGCCAATCCACCGGGAAGCTTCCCAACTAATACTTTAGCAAAATCTATGAGCTTTGCCGCGATTCCCCCTCGATTCATGAGCTGTCCGGCTAGTATGAAGAATGGAATGGCTAATAAGGCAAAACTGTCCAAGCCGGTAGCCATTCTTTGTGCTATGGTAGTAAATGATGGCATGGCGGAAATGCTTATCATCATCGTGAGCATTGCAGAGATTCCAATACTGAAGGCGATAGGGACACCAAGCCCTAACAAAATGACAAAGCTTAAAACAAGTATGATGATTTCTAAAAGGTACATAAAAAGCTGGTTGTAGGTCAGTGTATTTATTCTACTGTCTCTGAAATGGAACTGTCTTCTTCTTTGACAGGATGAAGTATATTGAGGATGCTATAGTAAATGATGATTGCTCCTCCAATAGGCAGCACTATGTATACGGTTGAAAGTGGTATTTCCAGCGCGGGAGAGGTTTGTCCGAGTGAAGAAACTATGTATACCAGATTTGCACCGCCTACGACCATGGCTAAGAATGCAAATAGGGCTACAATACTGTATATAAGTGTGTTTAATGACTTTCTTCTTTCAACACTTACCTTCTGAGCTAATAAATCAATCGACAGATGCATTCTCTTACCGGTGACATAACTTGCTCCCAAAATACTCAACCATATCAAGAGGTATCGTGCTAGTTCATCAGTAAAAGAGCTGGGTGATTGAAGAATAAAACGGCTACCAACCTGCCACAATACATTGATAACCATAATCGCCATGATGCCCACCAATACAATTTCCAGGATTTTGTCTAGGGTATGTTTAAATTTCATAGGGTTGTGTAATCAGCTTTGTAAATAGGAAATTTCAATCAATTTACTGCTTGAATTCTTTGAATGAAATCATATACTTCAGGCTGATCCTTATATGTTTCATAAAGTGGTTTTACCTTTTCAGCAAACTTGGATTTGTCAGGATAGGTAACAGTGACTCCCGCAGCTTTTACCGCCTCAATTGATTCCTTCTCTGATTTAGCCCAAAGTTCCCTTTGATACACTGCTGACTCCTCAGCAGCCTCCTGTAGCCATTGTTGCTCCTGCTCATTTAATGTATTCCAGACAATCGTACTGATCAATAAAATATCAGGGATAGAAGTATGCTCATTCAAAGAATAGTATTTACAAACTTCATAATGACGGGAGAAAAAGAAGCTGGGTGGATTATTTTCAGCAGCATCTACCACACCTTGCTGAAGGGCAGTATACAGTTCTCCGTAAGAAATCGGGGTAGGAGAGCCCCCTAACTCCTGCACCATATTGATAGCGGTGTTACTGGGCATTACACGGATTTTTTTTCCTATCAGGTCCGCAGGCTCTTCTACCGGGGCATCTTTGGTATAGAAGCTTCGGCTACCGGCATCATAAAAGGTAACTCCCCTGAGCCAGTATTTTTCACCTTCAAGCATCAGTTCCTTTCCTACATCTCCATCCAGCACATTAAATTGATGTTCTTTGTCTCTAAAGATGTAGGGTAAAGAAAGTACCTTGAAATTAGGAGCAAAACCTTCCATCACTGCCGCTGAGGATTTCGTCATGGCCAGGCTGCCAATCTGAAGTAGCTCAATACATTCTCTTTCCTGACCAAGCTGTGCGCTGGGATATACATTTACCAAGAGTTTACCACCGGATTTCTCTTCAACTTTTTCCGCCAGGTAAAGCATGCCATGATGTACAGGGTGTGAGGCATCGTTAGAATGCGCAATTTTTAAGGTGCGCACTCCTCCGATACGATTACAAGATGTGAAAATGCTAAGAACTAATAATAGTAATAGAATTTTATAAGAACTAAAGTTGAGTTTTGTCATTGCTTGTTTTCGGTTATTGTATGCTTGCTTCCTCTACTTATTTGCTCAAGCTTTTCACAATATCCATCGCTTCCTTCACTTTCTGTTGTAGAGCGGCAAAATCCTTTTGAGCGATGATTTCTTTGGTGATCAGCTTTGACCCCATACCCACACAGTGTACACCGGCATTGAACCAGGCAGAGAGGTTTTCCTGCGTAGGTGAAACTCCACCGGTAGGCATAATGCTCGTCCAGGGATGTGGTGCTTTAACACCTTTCACGAAATTGGGGCCACCCACTTCGGTGCCAGGAAATATTTTTACCACTTCGGCACCCAATTCTTCAGCATATGAGATTTCAGATAATGACCCGCAACCTGGTGACCAGGAAACTTTGCGTCGGTTACATACTTTAGCCATTTCAGGATTCAGCACAGGAGAAACGATAAAGTTAGCGCCTAGTTGCATATAAAGTGAAGCCGTACCGGGTTCATTGATAGAGCCCACTCCCATGATCATTTCAGGAGCCTCTTTTTCGGCAAATTTATTAAGCTCAGAAAATACTTCATGAGCATAGTCACCCCGGTTTGTGAATTCAAATACCCTCACACCTCCTTCGTAACAGGCCTTTACGACCTCTTTACACAGGTCTAAATCTTTGTGAAAGAACACTGGTACAATACCAGTCTCTTTCATTTTAAGCGCCACTTCAATTCTAGAAAATCTTGCCATTGCTTAGTAATGAATAATGTTTATTGATGAATGAATGATGAAAAATGAGGAATGATTAATTAGTCATTCCTCATCAGCCATTAAATTTAACGTGAAACTCTACCCGAAGCATCTCCGCTCATGAGCTTCTCTACCTCATCTACAGTTACAAGGTTGAAATCTCCGTGGATGGTATGCTTCAGGCATGAAGCGGCTACCGCAAAGTTGAGTGCCTGCTGGTCATCATCCGGATAAGTGAGCAAGCCATAGATCAAGCCGCCCATGAATGAGTCTCCTCCCCCTACGCGGTCTACAATGTGCGTGATCTGGTAAGTAGGGGCTTCATACAGTTGCTTGCCATCGTAGAGCACGCCCGACCAGCTGTTGTGGCTGGCACTGATAGAGCCTCTTAAGGTGATGATCGCCTTCCTGGCTCTGGGAAATTTCTCCATCAGCTGGCTACAGACCGACTCATATGCTGCTGCTTCCACATGGCCTTTGGTGACGTCTACACCTTCAGGATGTATGCCAAACACTTTCTCCGCATCTTCTTCATTGCCCAGGATGATGTCACAGCCTGCTACCAGCTCAGGCATTACTTCAGAAGCTTTCTTGCCATATTTCCAGAGGTTTTTGCGGTAGTTGAGGTCAGTAGAAACGGTGATCCCTTTGGCATTGGCTGCTTTTACGCCTTCCAGGCAGACATCGGCTGCGCCCTGAGAAACGGCTGGAGTGATGCCTGTCCAGTGAAACCACTCGGCACCGTCCAGGGCTTTGTCCCAGTCAATCATGCCGGGCTGGATTTCAGAAAGCGCAGAGTTGGCTCGGTCATAGACCACTTTGCTGCCCCGGCTTACAGCGCCGGATTCCAGAAAGTAGATGCCCAGGCGGTCTCCGCCAAAAGCGATATAGTCGGTACCGACATTGTATTTTTTTAAAGTAGAGAGGGCAGCTTTGCCGATATCGTTCTGAGGCAGTCGGGTAACAAACTGAGGCGAAAGGCCGTAGTTGGCGAGCGATACTGCGACATTGGCTTCTCCGCCACCATAGGTAGCTTCAAAATCAGTGGCCTGGATAAAGCGTTGGTAGCTGGGCGTGGCCAGTCGCAACATGATTTCTCCAAAAGTTACTACTTTTTTACGCATAGGTTTTACAGGATGTGATTAGTTATTATTTAATTATTGGTCTAAGAAAATCAATCAAAAGCAAAAAATGCTTTTGCGTTATAATAGCAAATGTTCTCAACAGTTTGTCCAAGCAGCTCCATATCATGGGGCAGCTCACCGTTGACAACATCATTGCCCAACAAGTTACAGAGAATTCTGCGGAAATATTCGTGTCGGGGGTAAGAAAGAAAACTTCTTGAATCGGTAAGCATACCAACGAAGCGACTTAGTAATCCAAGGTTAGAAAGAGCGTTCATTTGCATCTCCATCCCTTCTTTCTGATCCAGAAACCACCAGCCTGATCCAAACTGCATTTTGCCGGGAGTAGAGCCATCATTAAAATTCCCAGTCATAGTACCTACCAGGTAATTATCCCGGGGATTTAAGTTGTAAATAATGGTTTTGGCCAGCTGGTCAGTAGCATCCAGACGGTCAAAGAAACGAGACATCGGGGCGCCAATACGATAGTCTCCTATGGAGTCAAAACCAGTGTCAGGGCCTAATTGACGCAACATACGACTGTTATTATTGCGCATGGCACCTACATGAAATTGCTGTGTCCAGCCTTTTTCATGGTCCATAACAGCAAGTTCGTAAAGTATAGCTGACTTTAGCTTTTCAACTGCTAATGCATCTAATTTTTTACCTGACCTCAGCTGATCAAAATACTTTTTTACTTCTTCAGCTGTGTATTCTTCGGAGAAAAAGTTATTGATACCGTGGTCCGAAAGGCGGCAGCCCGCTTCCGCAAAGAAGTCATGTCTTTTACGCAAAGCCTGCAGTAGGTCATCATAGCTCGCAATATTTACATTTGAAGCTTTTTCCAGCTTTTCCAGGTAAGCAAGGTAAGTTTCAGGATCATCAACTGCCATAGATTTGTCTGCCCTGAATGTAGGAAGTACTTTGATCTCATAGCCATCTTCTCTGAGTTTTGCGTGATGCGCTAAGTTGTCAGCCGGATCATCGGTAGTACAAACCACTTTTACATTCATATTCCTCAGAATGTTTCTACAGCTCATCTTATCTTCCTGTAGCTGTTCGTTACATTGATGATAAATTTCTCCGGCAGTATCTCCATTCAAAATTTTTTCAATCCCGAAATACCTTCTCAATTCCAGATGCGTCCAGTGATACAGAGGATTGCGCAGTGTATAAGGTACAGTTTCAGCGTATTTCAGAAATTTATCATAATCATCCGCATCGCCGGTGCAGTATTTTTCATCAATGCCATTGGTCCTCATGGCACGCCATTTATAATGGTCACCGTACAGCCAGATCTCAGTTAAGTTTTTAAATTTTTTGTCAGCGGCAATCTGGTCGGGGGGTAAATGACAGTGGTAATCAATGATGGGGGTGTCCGCAGCATGCTTATGGTAAAGTTGCTGTGCAACATCAGATTGCAGTAAAAAATTTTTATCTAAAAATGCCTTCATATGTCAATTTTCGTAATAGGTGTTGCAATGCAATAGATTGCATTACAAAACTAATAATTATAATTACTTTTTGTGCATCTACATAGATCTTCTTCGGAATTTGTAACAGATGCCCAGATAAATGAAAGAAAATTAATTACGATACCAGCTCAGCAGTTAAATCAGGAGATTTGTTATCATCTGCATAAGCCGATAATGTGAAAGCCTCCTGAAGTTTGCCGGTAATCTCATTAATAGCACGAGCCGGGCATTGTTTATATTCTTTTTCGTAAGCAGCTATTGAAATCCCTTTTAGAAATTTTATGCTTAGAAAACCATCAGAACGGCTGTATACTTTAACAGGAATAATTTTTAAAGAAAGGGTGAAATCAAAAACAGAGGAGGTTTGAAGGGCTAATTTAGCAACGCTTTTATCCACATATATAGTCTCATGTTTTTGAGACGTAAAAAATACTGGCACTTGGTTCTGAATGATTAATTCTCTAGCGCCTTTCCAGTAAGTATGTGAATATGCCTTGGCTTTAGGGTGCTTACTGATTTTTAGCAATGGTTCAATATGTAAAATATTGAAAGCCAGTAATTTGAAATAGCTAAGTGGCCTATGCACAGCTTTGATAAACCTTAGTGGTTTATTCGCATGGGCGGTCAGAAATAAGGCTGTTTTATATGGGTTATCTGCATCACAAATTAATATGAAAGGTGCATCAGTGGGAAGACTATCCTTAGCTGTGATCAACGTTGTTGGTGAGAAAGAACGTATAAACCAGCGAATGCAAGCACGGACAAACCTGTAGGTCATAATCAATAAAAGGACGAAGAATATACTTAATGGCTGACAAATATAAAGAATTACTAAAGAGTTAAAAGAATGCATTCATTATGGAGCAAATATCAAAAGCATAAAAACTAAGCTTTGCACTGATAGCTATTTTTTGCAAATTGGAAGCGTTTTTGAAAATGCTAAACTAACTAACGCCTAATCTTTATTTATGAAAAAGCACACCTATGTGATTACAATCACTTTTATAGCAGCATTGGGAGGCTTCCTCTTTGGATTTGACACCGCTGTAATTTCAGGAGCAAATCCTTTCATTCAAAAATATTTTGACCTTGATTCCGTATCACTAGGCTGGGCCGTTTCTAGCGTTATTGTGGGGTGTATACTCGGAGCTTTTTCAGCTGGTTTTACCAGTGATTTACTGGGAAGAAAAAAGGTGCTGATCGTTACTGCCGTTCTGTTTACCTTTTCAGCCATAGGCACTGCACTGGCTACCAGTTTTACCTTTTTCGTTTTCGCGCGAATATTGGGTGGAATAGGAGTAGGAGCTGCCTCAGCACTTTCACCTACATACATTGCCGAAATTTCTCCTGCTGATAGGAGAGGTCGGTTGGTTTCAATCAATCAACTTACCATTGTGATTGGTATTTTGGTCGTTTACTTTACCAACCTGCTGTTTGCCAGCTCATTTGGTGATGAAAGTTGGCGATATATGTTGGGTAGTGAAGCTATTCCCTCAACTTTGTTTTTTATTTTACTCTTTTTCATTCCAGAAAGCCCTCGCTGGCTTTATAAGAATAACCAACCTGAAAAAGCACGTGAAGTACTCCGTAAGCTAGAGGGGGAAGGGCAGGTAAATGAAGAACTTAAAGAGATAGAAGAAACACTGCACGATCAGCACGAAAAAGTTGCTTTTGGTGATTTGTTCAAAGGTAAGATGAGCAAAATAATGATGATCGGGATTGTCCTTGCTATGTTGCAGCAGTTGGTAGGTATCAACGCGATTATCTACTATGCGCCCAATATATTTGCCAGTGCAGGTGCCGGTCTTGAATCTGCTCTGGCCCAGACAGTGGCAATCGGAGCAGTAAATTTAACATTTACTTTCGTTGCCATCTATATGGTTGACCGGATTGGTAGAAGACCTCTTTTACTAGCCGGGTCAGTAGGTATGACTGTTTCACTTACCTTCCTCGTGTTTTCATTTCTTTCAGATACTGCCGGAGGTTATGGTGTTTTATTTTCAATATTAGGTTATATCGCTTCTTTCGCTGCTACTCATGCTGCCGTAATGTGGGTGGTGGTTTCCGAAATTTTTCCTAACAAATACCGTGGATCTGCCATGTCAGTGTCATTGTTTTTGCATTGGAGCTCTACCTATCTGGTCACGCAAACTTTTCCCTGGATGCTGGAAAATAAAGGGGGCGCTTTCTCCTTTGGAATATTTGCGATCATCAGTGCGCTGAGCTTTATATTCGTTTGGTTCTTTGTACCCGAAACTAAAGGCAAGTCACTGGAACAGATAGAGAAGGAATTGGTATAGGGAAGGGGGAGGTTGGGGTTTGTAGCTGATCATTTCAGTTTACGGACTACGGTTTTCAGTTTTAAAATTATGTAACACTACACTAAAACTAAAAATGATGAAACCACTTTGGGGAATTGATCTTGGAGGGACGAAAATAGAAGGAGTAATCTTGAAAAGTGTAAATGATCCCGAGGTAATTCTCAGGAAAAGAATCCCTACTGAACAGGCAAAAGGTTATGAACATATCATTTCCCGCATTAAAACCTTGCTTGATCAGATGGCAGTAGAGGCTGGCATTCAAGCTGATAAAATCGGTATTGGTACTCCCGGTACGGTGGATCCGCTGTCAGGGCTTCACAAAAACAGCAATACAACCTGCCTCAACGGTAAGCATTTTCATGAGGATTTGCAGAAGGCCTTAAGTCTACCTGTGGTGATGGCTAATGACGCGAACTGTTTTGCGCTGGCAGAAGCCAGAATGGGAGTGGTGAATAAAGAAATGCCTGAAGCCAATGTGGTGTTCGGTGTAATTATGGGAACAGGTGTAGGAGGAGGGGTAGTAGTGAATGGAAAAGTACTCAGAGGCAGACAGGGAATCTCGGGAGAGTGGGGGCATAATTTTCTGGATGAATCCGGAGGTGTTGCTTATACCGGGCGAAAAGGAGTAGTAGAAACTATTTTATCCGGGCCTGCGCTTGAAAAATTTTACAGATCACTTACGGATGAAAACAAGTCATTGAAAGAGATCTATCAGAATTATAAGGAAGGAAAAGATGAAGCGGCTAAAAAGACCATGAACAGGCTTACCCATTTTTTTTGGTTTGGGAATTTCTGTGGTGATCAATTTGCTTGATCCCGATGCGATTGTGCTAGGAGGAGGGGTAGGGAATATTGATTTACTCTACACAGAAGGAGTAGAATCAACCCGTAAATTTGTATTCAATAACCGCCTTGACACTAAGTTTTTTAAACCAGCACTGGGGGATAGCGCCGGTGTTTTTGGGGCTGCTATTTTGGCTGAATAAAAATGATAGGATGAAATTAGCGCAAATGATTTTTTTCATTTGCGCTCGTTGAATTAAATCTTTACTTCCACCTCTCTTCTTTCCTTATTGCTTTGTTCAGCAAGTTCAATCAGGCTGATGACCTGCATGGCTTCTTCTGGCTTTACCAACAATTCAGCGCCATTTTGTATGGCATCCGATAGGTTATCGTAAAACAGATTATAGTTTCCATTTTCAGATGCTACCTCACCTCTGAAGTGAAGACCATCTATTTCAGTTTCCAGCATCCCCCAGATTTCCGGTGGCTCGGCTCCCCAATCATCTCCCTGAGGTAGTTGACCGGCTTTCAAACAATCCTCCTGGGTGTCGAGTCCGTATTTGGTAAAGGTGCCCAGATTACCCAAAACTTTATATCGAGGTCCTTCATCTCTGACCAGATAGCTGGATTTGAGCACTACCTGAAATTTCTCATAGGTAAAAATCAGATGGTAAGCATCATGTGTTTTTCCCCCTTCTCTTTGAATAGCCAGTTTAGCAGATAGACGCTCGGGCAGGCCGAAAAGCGTAAGTGCCTGGTCAATCATATGTGAACCCAGGTTAAACAATATTCCGGAACCAGGACCGCTTTCTTCCTTCCAGGTATTGGCTTGAATAAAGTTTCGGTAGCGGTCGTAATGCGCTTCGTATTCTACCAGGTAACCCAGCAGTTTACTTTCAATTACTTTTTTTACCGTCAAAAAATCACTGTCCAGTCGCCTGTTTTGAAAGACTGTCAGCAGCTTTTCTTTTTTATTAGCCAGCGCAATAAGTTTCTTGGCTTCTTCACTGGTATTGGTAAAAGGCTTTTCCATGACCACATGCTTCCCAGCATTGAGCGCTTTTTCTGCCATCTCGTAATGAAAAGGGTTAGGCGTATTGACCAGTACCACATCTACTTGTTCATCTTGCAGTATGTCCTCATACTTTTTGACCACAGTAACCTCAGGGTACTTTTCTTGAGACTTATTCCGGTTTCTTTCCAGAATTTTGTAGAGTTGAAAGTCAGGATGAACGGCCAGCAAGGGCGCATGAAAAACTTCTCCCGACATGCCATATGAGGCTAATGCTACACGAATCATAGGTTTTGCTGTTTAAGTGTTGTTTGACAATGATATAAAAAATTGACTGCAACTTGAAGTTTATGTTTGCTTAACAGGTTCAGCTTTACTAGTTTTCAGCTGTACTTGTTTATATCCAATTATGCAACGCCTAAACAGAAGAGAGTTTCTACAACAGGGAGCAACCATCGCCGGACTGGCTCCTCTTGCCGGATCAGGTCTGTTCAATACCAACAATTCAAAAAAAGCTACCATTACGATACAAAATGTAGGGGCGAACTTCGAGCGTGAACCGCTCGCTACGCCATATGGCTTCAAAGGTGGTTATATGACCAATGTGTGGCAAAGCATTGCGGGAATGCAGGACCAGAATGGGACCTACAAGATTGGTTTAGGTACACAAAACACACTTTGGAGTGATGCGCGAGTATTCGCTATGCATTCTGAAAGTGGTGGAAACGCGATTATGTATGCCATCGGCGAATACGCATTGCAACTTGCCAGGGGGAGGAGCTTCACTTCTCCGGTTGATTTGCTGGACGATATCCTGGAGGATGTATATGCCTATGGAAAAAAAATTACGGGTTTGTCAGATCTGAGAAAAACCTTTGTGCTCAATGCGCTGGTGGGTTTTGACAATGCGGCCTGGTTGCTTTATGCGGATGCTAATAACATCACCAATTTTGATGATCTTATTCCTGAACAATATCGTCAGGGTATGTCTGAGCATCATGAACATGTAATTAGTGTGCCCTCTTTTTCTTTTGCCACTCCGGTATCCCAGATGAAAGAACTTGCTGACCAGGGATATTTTTTCATGAAAATAAAATTAGGACATCCCGGAAATCAGGAAGAAATGTTAGCGCAGGATATAGCGAAGCTAACTGAGATCCATAATGCTATTGGAAAGGGAGAAACACAGCATACGGCCAACGGCAAAATTCCTTACTACTTTGACATGAATGGGCGTTATGAAAATAAAGATACACTAAAAAAACTGTTGGATCATGCCAATAAAATAGGTGCTTATGATCAGATCGTAGTGGTGGAGGAGCCATTTCCTGAAGATTATCGGGTGGATGTGAGCGAATTTGAAGCACGTTTGGTTTCGGATGAAAGCGCACATACCGACAAAGACGCGGAAGAAAGAATAGAAATGGGATACAAAGGCATAGCATTAAAACCTATTGCCAAAACTCTGAGCATGACTTTTAAAATTGCTCAGCTAGCCTTTGAAAAAAATATTCCCTGCCTTTGCGCAGACCTTACGGTAAACCCTGTTTTGGTTGACTGGAATAAGAATGTGGCAGCTCGTTTACCTACATTTCCCGGTTTTACAAATATGAATGCTATGGAAAATAACGGGCACCAAAACTACCGGGATTGGGAGGAAATGATAAATTATTTGCCGTATCCTGATGCTGATTGGGTGCATGCTGAAAATGGCTTATTTCCTACTGGAAAAGCGTTTTATGATAAAAGCGGGGGTATTTTTCAACAATCAGATCATTATCTGAACTTGGTGAAGCATGCTTAAAATTCTTATATTATAAGTATCAAATCTTTAGTTTAATTTAGACAACACAAATCTTTCTTAAAACCCAACTTTCTAACTTAAAGACAATGAAAATTTTAAACTATTTTACTTTAGCTTTTGCCGCCACTTTTCTGTTTTCATGCGGAAACAGCGGCCAGCAAAGCGCTGAGACTGAAACTACTGAGACTGAAGCTGTGAATACTGCCAGTACAGAAGCTCAGGAAAATACGCTCAGCAGTGATGAGCAACAAAACGGCTGGAAACTATTGTTTGATGGAAATTCGGTAGATCATTGGAGAGGTGTACATAAAGAGAATTTTCCTGAGAAAGGATGGTACGTGGAAGATGGCATGCTGGTTGTGGAGGAAGCTTCCGGTGCTGAATCTGGTAATGGTGGTGATATCGTTACCTTGGATGAGTACACTGATTTTGAATTCGTAGTGGATTTCAAACTGACTGAAGGCGCAAATAGTGGTATTAAATATTATGTGACAGAGCAGTACAGTTCTGACAAATCTGCTATCGGCCTGGAGTATCAAGTTCTAGATGATGATGTTCATCCTGATGCTAAAAAAGGAAACAACGGCCCCGGAACACGTACTGTATCATCATTGTATGATCTGATCGCTGCTCCTCAGTCAAAACCTATTAACCCTGTAGGAGAGTGGAATCATGCGCGTATCGTTTCAAAAGATGGACAGGTAGAGCACTGGTTAAATGGTGAAAAAGTGTTGGAATATGACCGCTTTAGCGAAGAATTCAAGGAAAAAATTAACAACAGCAAGTATAAGGACTGGGATGGATTTGGTGTATGGGAAAGCGGACACATTCTTTTACAGGATCATGGTAATCAAGTGTTTTATAAAAATATTAAAGTAAGAGAGCTACCAGCTTCTTAATACCTATTTATTCATTAAGGCTGAGTAAGCTAGGATTAGCTTACTCAGCCTTATTTTTTTTATGCCATGAAAATAGCCTTTTCCTCCCTTAGCCTTATCATTTTTCTCTTATTCAGCTGTCAATCAGAAACCACAAACGCTGAGCAGGAAACAGAGGGAAGTACTGACAAGCTAAACAGCAAAGTCAGTTTTGATCATAATGAAACCCAAAAAATTGTAGAAGTCAGCATTGATGGTAGGCCTTTCACTGCTTATCGTTACGATTCTGCACTGAAAAAACCTGTTCTTTTTCCAGTAAGAGCTGCGAATGGCGTGACGGTCACCCGAGGTTATCCCCTTGAGCCCAGGGAAGGTGAGCAGGTCGATCATCTGCATCATGTAGGACACTGGATGAATCATGGTGTTGTAAATCAGGTTGATTTCTGGGCAAGCACAGCTGAAACACAAAGCAGGGCTGATAAAATATACGGTTCAATCGTTCATCGCGATATTGGAGCTATGGAGGAAGGGGAGCAAGGCAGTCTCACTTATGTTGCTGATTGGATCAGTGATGAGGGAGATACGCTACTGCTGGAGGAAACCAGGTTAGTATTTGGCGGAGACGGAAACTTCAGGACAATAGATAGAATTACAACCCTGAGCGCACTAAAAGATACAGTTACATTTGAGGATTCTAAAGAAGGTATGATGGCATTCAGAGTTGCTCGCTTTATGGAGCAGCCTTATGATGAACCTCAGCAACTCATTGGAGATGAAGGGCAGATCAATGAGGAGGAAATTATTGACAATACCGCGGTCAATGGTATGTATTACAGTAGCAAAGGACAGGAGGGTGATGCTGTATGGGGTACCCGAGCAAAATGGGTGATGCTAAATTCAGATCAGGATAGTACGAACTATTCAGTGAGCATAATGGATCATCCTTCAAATGTAAATCACCCAACACATTGGATGGCGAGAGGTTATGGACTGTTTGCAGCAAATCCATTGGGAAGTGCGGCCTATACGGAAGGCAGAGAGCAGCTGAATTTCCAATTGGAACCTGGAAAATCAACTACTTTCACTTACCGTATTGTGATTCATCATGGAAAAAAATTAAGCAGTGATGAACTTAATGCAAGTTATGATGAATTTGAAGCAGCTTACTAAAGCTCATCCAGATATTTCTTTTTAATTATTTGAAAATTTTCCTGAGCAGTTTTTTTAATAAACACATCAGTCAGACATGCAAAAGCTTCTAATTTATGTCTATCTCTTTCAGCAATGTTTGCACTTAGTACAATGATTCTTGTCATGAGATATTTCTGGAAAAAAAACGATTCGTATATATTTAGAAAATCAAATCCATCAAATCCTGGCATAAGCAAATCGCATATGATGATGTCAGGGAAATTTTCAGAAGAACAGGCATCCAGATATTTAACAGCTGAAGAAGCATCAGTAAATATTTGTAATTCTAACTCTGGATGATTCATCTTTATCCACTCTGAGGCTAAAAAATTATTGATTTCATCATCATCAATCATTAATATTTTTTTTGTAGATATCATGATTATAGCTTTAAAAATTACAGCCCAAAGCATTATACTCGGAGCTATATAGTATTTTATTACTATAGACAACTGCAAAAAAGACACAAATCGCAAGAGAGATTAATGATAAAAGAGAAAATATTTAAATTATTATTAGAATATATAAATACTAAGTTGTACTAAAACAATTTTTTGAACGGCAAGGTGAAAAATACTGTCCCATTCTTAAAATAAACCTTAATAACAGCTTAATGCTAATCACCATCATATTTTTGACATGAATATTACTTTTCTAGACACCAAAACTGTGGGAAATCTCCCCAATCTGAACATATTTGAGGAATTTGGAAGATATACTTCCTATGAAACTACCCAGCCTGATGAAGTAAAAAAGAGGTTAGCAGGACAGGACATTATCATTACGAATAAGGTGAAAATACCGCGTGAGGTAATGGAACAAAGCCCTGACATGAAACTGATTTGTGTGGCGGCAACCGGTACCAATAATGTTGACCTGGAAGCTGCAAAAGAACTGAATATAGCCGTAAAAAATGTTGAGGACTATTCTACGGCCAGCGTTGCCCAGCACACCTTCAGCATGATACTAAGCCTGCTAAATCAGCCTACGTTACATGATGAATATGTAAAATCAGGAGCTTATAGTAAAAGTGATATCTTCACCTATCTGGGTTTTCCATTTTGGGAGCTTCAGGGCAAAAGATTGGGCATCATAGGATTAGGAAATATTGGTAAAAAAGTAGCGGAAATCGCTGAGGCATTTGACTGTGAAATCGTATACTATTCTAGTTCAGGAAAAAATCGGCATTCAACCTATCAAAGACTGGAGATAGAAGACCTGATGACCAGTGCAGATATTATCTCTGTACATGCGCCGCTGAATGATGCCACACGAGATTTGATCAATTACGAGAAGCTCAAAATGATGAAAAAAGATGCCATCCTGATCAATACCGGAAGAGGTGGTATCATCAATGAAGTTGATCTGTGCAAAGCATTAGACCAGAACCTTATCAGAGGAGCTGCTATGGATGTGTTTACCCAGGAACCCATTGCCAGAGAGCATCCATTCGTCAAGCTTAAGCACCCCCACAAAATTCTGCTTACTCCACATATAGCGTGGGCAAGTGTTGAAAGCCGGACTCTGCTCCTCAATAAAGTGTATCAAAATATCAAGGCATTTTTACTGGATCAACATTAGGTCGGTGCCTGTCATAAAGGGTTAGTAATTCTTTTATTTTTCTGGCTTGCTTGCCATCTGCCTGTTGGGGTTTCATTCTCCAAAGCCAGTTTCCTTGCGCGGTTGAAGGAACGTTCATAATCGCTTCTTTTCCTAAACCCAGAAAATCCTGCATAGGGATAACACATAATTTTCCCACAGAGGACATCGCAAGACGTACCATATGACTGGCCGCGTTTTTTTCATTTACCGTACGGTTGATGTACTTGCTAAAGTTTTTTTGCTCTTCAGGAGCAGCTTCACTATACCATCCCAGGCAGGTATTATTATCATGAGTACCCGTATATACTACTGAATTTGGAACATGGTGATGAGGAACATATGCATTTTGAGCCATGCCTTCTCCAAAGGCAAAAAGTAATACTTTCATGCCAGGAAGTTGAAACTGCTCCATCAGATCATAAACTGGCTGGTCAATGTCACCTAAGTCCTCAGCGATAATAGGCAGCTCAGGATACTTTTTATTTAATTTTTTGAAAAACCTTTTACCCGGCCCTTTTTTCCAACTGCCGTTAATTGCTGTTTTTTCGCCGGCAGGAACTTCCCAGTAGTCTGAGAAGGCACGAAAATGATCCAGGCGGATCAGGTCAAACATATTAAGATTATGGTCTATTCTGTCTACCCACCAATCGTAATTTCGCTTTTTTAATTTTTTCCAGTCAAATACAGGCATCCCCCACAGCTGGCCGGTTTCACTAAAGTAGTCAGGAGGTACACCAGCTACTGCTTTAGGTGATTTATCATCGTCTAATTTAAAAATTTCTGTATGTGACCAAACATCGGCGCTATCCTGACCTACATAAAAAGGGAGATCACCAAAAAATAAAATGCTCCGATCTTTGCAGTATAGTTTAAGCGTTTCCCACTGCTGGAAGAATACAAATTGAAGGAATTTTTCTTTATAAATTTCCTTCTTTAATTCTTTCCTGAATTTTTTCAGGCTCTTTTTATCTCTATCTCTGAGGTCTGTTGGCCAATCATACCAGGCTTGTGATCCGAAAAAATTCTTAATGGCCATGTAATCAGCAAAGTCCTCCAGCCAATACGCCTGTTCATGACAAAACTTTTTAAACAGCCCGCTTTGTCGGGGAGTAGCGTTTTTGCTAAAGTTTATGAATGCTTTGTCAAGGAATTGTTTTTTTAACTGAATCACTTTTTCAAACTCTACCTGACTTTCACTGAAGTTGTACTTATGCTCTAAGTCCTGAACCTCCAGATAACCTTCATCCATAAGTAATTCCGGACTGATGAGCATGGGATTACCAGCAAAAGCGGAGAGTCCGCTGTAAGGAGAATATCCACTATCTCCTTCAACCGGGTTGAGTGGTAAAATCTGCCAGTAAGTGAGTCCTGACTCCAGCATAAAATCAGCAAACTTATAAGCTTCAGGCCCAAGGTCTCCAATTCCGAAAGCTGAGGGTAGAGATGTAATGTGCAGAAGTACTCCGCAACTTCTATTTTTTAGCATAATTTGGTTTAGTCTTTAATCAGCAATGCTACAGGAAAATTAGCGAGAATCTCAGCTACTGAAGCATGCTCATGAAGTATCATTTTTTTATTTGTAAACAGATGATGCCATTCACCCTGGGCATCACCCATATGTAACGTACTATCTTTCCAACAATCTGTACCTATTGGCAAGTGGTTTTTAGTTGGTAAACCGCGCGTATTTAACGGAATCAATACTAAAGCTTCCCCTTGACCAGTGACTCTTCGGAAAGCTAATAGCTGATTTTTATGCGCTTCACTCACTTCTACCGCTTCATACTTACCTTCATCAAAGATAGGCCTATACTGTTTTCTGGCATTGAGTGCCTGATACATTGTAAATAGCTTGATATTTGGGTGAAGTAGGTCATCACAAAGCTCATCAAGAAGTGATTCGGCTTGTACTTGCCATTTGGCTTCTAACGCTTTAAAGCTAGCCTCTCTTTCCTGATAATTCACGGGCCTGCGATTATCAGGATCTACCATGCTTAGGTCCCAGTATTCAGTACCCTGATAAGTATCAGCTACCCCTGGGGCTGTCAACCTAAGGAGCGTTTGCCCCATGCTATTAACTGCTCCGCTCAAAGCTATATCTTTGGCAAATGAAGTGAAGTCCTGCATAAAAGCATCATTTTTCATGATCTGCTTTGCAAAATCTAAGAGTGCGTTTTCGTAATCCTCATTAGGATTTGCCCAGTTTGTATGAACCTTAGCTTCGCGTAGGGCTTTCTGGAGGTATGCTTCCAAACGTTGAGGATATTCATCCGCTTCAGGAGAGATATGGAAGGGATATGTACCTACTAGCGTCTGGTATAAAAAATACTCATCATTTTTATCTGGAAGCCTGGAGCCAGCCTCCTTTGAGAGAAATTCTTCGTTCAGCTTTCTCCAGTTGTCTACTTTTGTATGCCACACTTCGGGTATCTCACTCACTACATTTATGCGCATACGGGTATCTTCACCCCGCTTCGTGTCGTGGGTTGCCGTAGTGTTCATGGTACGTAAGTCGCGGGAATGAATAAGAGTATGAAACTCCTCTACCTTCATACCTAAGTGAGCAGGCGTATCTCCTACTTCATTGTGTGAAATCAGGGGGAAATATTGGTAAAAAGTAGTGTCCTCAACTCCCTTAGCTGCCAAAGGACCCGTAAATTGTTGGGACCTCATATTAAAGTACAATTTGTCGCTGTTGCTTTTCGCATCCCTGTCATCAACGCCATTAAAAATATCTCTAAGACGCTGAAAGTAAATTCCTAATTCCGGAGCATGATCTTCAGCAGTTTCAAAAGTGCTTTTGAGAAGTTTCAACGCTTCATCAGAAAAAGGCAACTTTCGGTCATAAATGCGATACACCGGGAAGGCAATCAAAAAATGGCCGAGTGCCTCTTTCAGTTTCGTTTCGTCTTTAACCGTATCACGAGCAGGGATGATATCCAAGTGCTGCATCAGCCGGAAAAGGTTGTCCAATTCACCATACATCCGCTTGTTGAGAATAAAGCTTTTGTTCTGATAGACCAGCCTTTCATAATCGGTGTCAGCGATACTTTTTTGGTATTGAGATAGTAACGCATGCCCTCCCTCTTTATTCGTAAAAACCTGATTTGAAAGTGCCAGGTAATCATATCCACTGCTACCTTCAATAGGCCAGTAAGCGGGCATCAGTTCATTACCTTCAAGAATTTTTTCAACGACGATATATGCATCATCGCCGACTAAGCTTCGCAAGCGTTCCAGGTAAGAAGTTGGATCCAACAGGCCATCCACATGATCTACTCTTAGCCCCTGAATCAATTCCTCATCCATCAGTCTTTTGATCAGTTGATGATATTCATCAAAAACCTGCTGGTCCTGCATATTCAGACAAATCAGGTCATTGACAGTAAAAAATCGCCGATAGTTGATTTTTTCTTCAGTGATTTTCCAGTGGCATAACCTGAAATACTGTTCGTTGAGTAAATTGCTCAGCATCACACTCTTGCTATTTACATCACGGGTTATACTTTGTAAAGCTTCCTCTACTGCCTGATACTTTTGACTTAAGCTGATCAACTTATGCTTATAATTTTCCCAGCCATCTACTTTTTTTCCTTCCTCAGGTAGCGTGTTGATAAATTCTTCAACGCTTTTAGCCAGTGAAAAATACGCTTTGGTCATTACTTCATCCTCAGATTGCTTGCTGACTAATTCAGAAACCTGCGATAACAAGTATGCATAACTTCGCATACAAAGTGGGAAGCTATGATCATAGTAATTGATGGAAAAGCCCTGCGTATCAAACTTGAGTTGTATTTCTCCTGCCTCCAGGACCTCCTGCAATGGAGCGCCGAGTGTAGGAAGCATCAGTTTGCCGAAAAACTCTTCTTCATGATAGTGCCAGTTGATATCAAAAAAGCGGTAATAGTAGGAGTGGGGGCCTTTTTCTAAGATATCGTAGATCCAGGGATTATTAGAAGATAATGCCATGTGATTGGGCACTATATCCTGAAGCCAATCCATGTTTCTTGCCTTTAGCTCACGACCGATGGCTTTAAATTCATCAATTGTCCCGATCTCGGGATTGATCTCCAAGGGATTAAGTACATCATATCCATGCATGCTTCCCGGGTTTGCCGTAAAAAATGGAGCAGCATAAATAGTAGAAATTCCCAAGCGATCCAGATAAGGAATAATTTCTTTCAGTTGCTGAAAGTTGAAATCCTTATGGAGCTGTACCCGGTAGGTAGCTCTGGGTAAATACATAGCTTATTTTGATTTAGGTTAAAAAATACAAGTAAACTGTAATTTTGATTATGTAGCCATCAGCGATCCTTCAGTAATTTTAATATTCAGGTGGGAAAAAAGTTCATTAAAATTATCAATCCACACAGTGGCCTCTTGATCTCCTATTTCACTTTTTTCCAGATAATGCTGATAGTTGTTTCTTCTTAGCTGAAATGCGAAATTCTGTGCCTGCCACAAATCGGGCGTGAGCTGGACTTTTTTCGTAGCCTCCATAAATTTACTGATCTTACTCATCAGGAGTACATCTTCTGGAGAATTTTTAAGCCTGCTCATCAGCCCGTTTATTTTTTTTGCGGCCAGAAAGTCTAATCCCACTTTATTCACTTTCACTTCCAGTCTTTTGAAGCTTTCTACAATCGCATTCAGCTCTTTATAATCAATATCGTCTTCTTTAAAAATTTCTTCAAGTTTGGCATTGATGGTGAAGTCACTGCAAAACTTCAGTGGGGTAGGGGGAGTTAACCCAAGTTCTTTCATGGCCTGCATCAAAGAATAATTATCTTCATAAATATCGGAGAAACTGCTTTCAATTGATTTCATGGTATGCCCCATTACCTTGTCCAGTATCTTTTTCTGGTCCTCTTTAAAGAGATGCCAGAATGAATAGTTATGGTTGCCAAAATGTTTATCCATCAATACAACCACTTCATGTACGCGACTTTTTTCAAATGCATCACGAATTTCATTCATCATACTTTCGTAGGAGGCTTCGTTATTAAATTCGCGCACACCGCCGAACAAGTGGTGATCACCCAGGTGAAGTATGGAGTAGCTGATCAGGTTTTCTTCCCAGCTTACTTCAGAAGTTAGCTTTGCTTTACCAATGGCCAGGGAATATTTTCCGGCTTCGTAAAACTCATAATGCTCGGAGTCCACATCAAAACTATAAACTTTAGACTTTTCAGGATACTCAAAAAAGAGGGAGGAAATCGCGAAATGCGCCCCCACCCGATGCATGTCTACAATAGAGGGCTTTACAAATTTTTCGTAGGCAGCGGCAGCATTTCCATACTCAGGAATATTACTTGGACACTTTTTCAATAGCCTGATAAATTCTTTTTCATAATTCTTTTCACCAAGGTCCTGTGCAAGCTGTATCGCGCGGGCAGCATATAAAATATCCTGTAAGGTTTCTATCCCTGTTACTTCATCAAAAAACCACCCACAACTGGTGTACATCAACATACAGTGATACTGAATCTCCAATAGCTTAAAGAACTTAATCTGCTCCTTATGGCTTAGAGGTTTCTTTGCATGAAATTTCACAAACTTTTCAGTGTTTTCACGTGAGCGATCCAGAATGACATCTATGTAGGCATTACGGACATCCCAGGGTTTACGTACCAGCGTATTCATTTCTTGTTCAAAGAAAATAATCATTTCGTCTCTAAGCCAGTCAAAAGCTTCACGTAGTGGTTTCCTCCATTTCTGATGCCAGTTGGGATGTCCTCCGGTATTGCCACCCCCATCCTCTGACCATCTTTCCAGGTGAGGTGTACTACTCCAGGCAGTATTCTCAATGATCTGGGCTTCATATTCAGGAGGAAATTTTTCCAGATACTCTCCATATACCGTCAGGTTTGCTTCTTCATTATGCTCAATATGATGCAAGCAGTAAGAGAGTCCCATCTCACCCAGGCGGTGGTGATGTCCGTAAGTCTCTCCGTCAGTAGCGATGTGCATGAGCTGAGGGGTATTTGTCTCATCCTGCATATCTAACTGACCGGTGAGCCGGTCCGCGAAAATTTTTCCGTTATTAAGTAGTCCTTCAAAAGCTATTCCCTGAGAGACAGGACCATCATAGAAAAACAAGTTAATTTTTCTACCTGAAGGTAATTTACAAAGATAAGGGCAGCGGGGGTCAACTTTAGCTCCGTTGGCATCTATCCATTCCTTCTCCCCAATCTTCCTCACATTTTTTGCCTGATAGGGAGAGAGAATTGTAAATTTAATGCCATACTTTGCCATGACTTCCAGGGTATCTGTATTTACCGCTGTCTCGCTAAGCCACATGCCTTCAGGTTTTCTTTTAAAGCGATGTTCAAAGTCTTTAATGCCCCAGATTACCTGCGTTTCCTTATCCCTACGATTAGCCAATGGCATGATTATGTGGTTAAAAGACTGAGCAATCGCTGAACCATGGCCTGAGAATCTTTTCAGACTTTCTTTATCCGCAACCAGAATAGCCTTGTAAGTTTCAGGATCTTTATTTTTCATCCACTGCATCAGCGTTGGACCGAAATTAAAGCTCATCCGGCTGTAATTGTTTACGATATCTACAATCCTCCCTTCACCATCCAGAATCCTGGCTGCTGAATTTCGGGAGTAACATTCGGAAGAGATTCTTTCATTCCAGTCATGAAAAGGATAAGCGGAATCCTGAACTTCAACGGTGTTCAGCCAGGGGTTTTCACGGGGTGGCTGATAAAAGTGACCGTGTATACAAACAAATTTATTTTTACTCATACCTGTAAATATCTGAGTCAGTTTATTGGGCGATACAAATTAAAGCGTGATATTGGATAATACTAGTACGGAATTCGGGTTAAGTATGAGTTGTCCCTCCCCTTCTTTTTTTGAAGAAGGCTTCTCACCCGGACCCAACCACTTTGAGGCAGATGAGTCAAGCAGCTTATACAACTCAGGTTGATTTTTGAGTTGGTACTTAGTTTCCTGACTGCCAAAATTCATCAATGCAATTAAGAGATGGCCCTCATCATCACGTCTGTGCATGATGATGAGTTTATCCTGTAGGATGAAATCGCAGAAATCACGCTCAGTTACATGCATGGCAGGATGTTGTTTGCGTATGCCTATCAACTTTTGATAAAACTGAAGCATCATCTTATGCTTTTCTCCTTCTAAGTTCCAGCTTAATGTTGAGTTTTTGAACGTTTGTTCAGATTGTGGGTCAGGGGTTTCAAGGCCTTCTTTTTGAAAATAGGCAAATTCACTTTTTCTACCCTTACGTACTGCTTCTACCAGTTCAGGGTCAGTATGACTGACAAAATACTGGAAAGGCTTTTCTTCAGCATACTCTTCACCCATATAAAGCATAGGCACGTAGGGGGAAAGAAGTACTGCTGCCGCGGAAAGCTTGAGTGTTTCATAAGAGACAAGTTGGCTTAGCCGATCGCCCATCATCCTATTCCCAATCTGATCATGATTCTGGCTGAACACTACAAACTGGTGGAAAGGGTTTTCTTCTGCACTACTTCCAAATGTTTTTTTTCTGTGCGGTGAATAAATACCATCGTATACAAATGTCTTCTCAAATGCTTTATGTAGATGATGCATCTCACCAAAATCGCTATAGTAACCATCTCTTTCAGTGGTGGCTATTGCATGCAAAGCATGGTGAAATTCGTCTATCCACTGTCCTGTAAGCTTATAACCTCCTTTATCAGAAGGGTTTATGTAGCGGGGATCATTCAGGTCACTTTCTCCAATCAAAGTTAGTGGTCTTTGCAGCCTTCTTTCTAAAGCTTCTACTTCATCTGCCAGTTCCTGTAGAAAATGTTTCGCCCCAAAATCTTTGATCGCGTGTACTGCATCTAACCTTAAACCGTCCAGATGAAAATTATCCAGCCACATCAGCGCATTTTGCAGGAAAAACGAACGGATATGATCGGAATAAGCGTCATCAAAATTGATGGCCTTGCCCCAGGGAGTACTGTATTTATCTGTAAAATAAGGTCCGTATTCAGAAAGGTAGTTTCCCTCAGGTCCCATATGGTTGTACACTACATCCAGCAGAAAGGCTATGCCTTTTTGATGACAATGATTTACAAGTTTTTTAAGTCCATCCATCCCACCGTAAGAATCCTGTACAGCGAATGGAAATACACCATCGTAGCCCCAGTTTCGTGTGCCGGGAAATTGGGATACCGGCATTATTTCAATTGTATTTATGCCCAGCGACAGCAGATAATCAAGCTTATCAATGATACCTTCAAAGGTGCCTACATCGGTAAAGGTACCTACGTGAAGTTCATAAATGATCATTTCATTCATAGACAGGCCGTTCCATTCATCATCAGTCCAATGGGAATACTGCCGGTCAAGCACCTGACTTTGACCATGTACGCCCTTAGGCTGGCTAATAGAAGCCGGATCAGGACGAGTGATTTCACCATCAAGTTCAATAGCATACAGATCTCCGGGGCTAACATCAGGTGCATTTGCCTCCCAATATCCTTTATTATCTTTAGCAAGCGCTATTTTTCTTGCTTTGTTGATGATAATATTTACCTGATTGCGATGAGGTGCCCAGACTGAAAAGTTGCATGAATTGGCCTGATAATAAGCACCGACTAATTTTTCCATAAAAAAATCTGATTAACTGGTTTTAAAAACAGCTTTCTTAAAACCAAAGTAAGTTGTGAAATATACGTATGATTAATAACTTAGGTAGTATATTTCCTTGTTCGCGAATAATTTTTTATCATATTAGGAAATATGTAATATATAACTGAATACTCACCGAATTTGATACGATAAAAGAATAGAGATGGGTGAAATTTATGCTTAATTCTGCAATTCAGTGATCAAAAATAAATTAATTAAGATATACTTTATGTATAAATAACAATCTAGTATCTACTGCTGTTTACGTAATATTGCAGAGATTTTTTTATTTTTTTATAACTAACCAAACCTTATCACTTTGCAAAATATACCAGGAAGACAAAGAGTTGTCATAGAACACCTTTCACCTCAAGTAGAAAATGGTCAATTCCCGGCGAAAAGAGCGCTTAGCGAATCTATTGAAGTACAGGCTGATATATATTCTGACGGACATGACATTGTAAAAGCAATATTGCTCTACAAGCATGTAGATGATGAAAAAATGCAGGAGATCCCAATGCAGTTTATTATCAACGATCGTTGGAAAGCTAGCTTTACACCAGATAGGATCGGCTTTTTTGAGTTTACCATTTTAGGTTACGTAGATCATTTTGCTACATGGCAGTACGGTATCAAGAAAAAATATGAGGCCCAGCAGGATATCCATGTTGAATTGCTGATAGGGGCTGAGATGCTTGAGAAGACAGCTAGTCAGCTAAACGATGCGGACAAAGATCAACTTTATGCTTGGGCTGATACCCTCAGGAGGCACGATCACCAGGACTTTATTGATCAGGCGGTTTCGCTGGCATTGAGTGATGATGTTACCGGGATGATGGACAAGCATTATGACCGTTCTGATGCAAGTACGTATCCTGAATATCTGAAAGTAGAGGTAGAACGTAACAAAGCGATCTTCAGCACCTGGTACGAATTATTCCCAAGATCAGCAGCGTCAGAGCCCGGCCGCCATGGTAACTTTCATGATGTGGTGAAGCTTTTACCCGAAATTCAAGCGATGGGCTTTGATGTAATTTACTTGCCCCCTATTCATCCTATAGGTAGAAAGTTTCGTAAAGGGCTTAATAATGCGCTTAACGCTAATCACGGCGACCCCGGTTCCCCATGGGCAATAGGCGCAGAAGAAGGAGGACACAAAGCAATTCATCCTGAACTGGGGAATATGGATGATTTTCAACATCTGATTCATGAAGCAGAAAATCATGGAATTGAGCTTGCTTTAGATATTGCTTTTCAGTGTTCACCTGACCACCCATACGTAAAGGAACATCCACAATGGTTTAAATGGAGGCCTGACGGTACGGTTCAATATGCTGAAAATCCTCCGAAAAAATACCAGGATATACTGCCGATCAATTTTGAGAATGATGATTGGCAGAACCTATGGAAAGAGCTCAAGAGTGTGATACAATATTGGGTAGACCATGGAATCAAAATTTTCAGAGTAGATAACCCCCATACCAAATCTTTTGCCTTTTGGCAGTGGGCCATAGGAGAGATCAGAGCGTCTCATCCTGAAGTAATATTTTTAGCTGAGGCATTTACTCGCCCGAGGGTGATGGAAAGGCTTGCAAAAATTGGGTTTAATCAATCTTATACTTATTTCACCTGGAGAAATGATCCCTGGGAAATGCGAGAGTATCTCTTGGAACTCACCAAGGGGCCGATGAGAGACTATTTCAGACCCAACTTCTGGCCTAACACACCAGATATTCTGCCCCCAGTCCTTGTACATGGAGGTGAAGCGGCTTTCATCATGCGACTGATACTGGCAGCAACCCTTTCTTCCAACTATGGTCTTTACGGCCCGGTATATGAGTTTGGACTTAATACACCTTATCCCGGAAAAGAAGAGTACCTGGATTCAGAAAAATATGAGATCAAACATTGGGAATGGCATAAAGAAACCAGGACAAAAGAGATCATTACCAGGATCAATAAAATTAGAAAAGAAAACACTGCCTTACAGCATACATTTAACATTCACTTCGCAGAATCTGGTAATCCTAACATTTTGTGTTTTGGAAAGTACGACGAGAAGACCAACAACAAAATTATCGTTGCTGTGAACATGGATCCTTACAACCGACACGGTGCTTCAGTGAGGATTCCTGTGGAAGAAATAGGGATAAATCCACATGCACCCTATGTAGTGTATGACATGTTAAGTTACAGCCGCTACACCTGGCATGGTGACTGGAACTATGTAGAATTAGACCCGTATCAGATGCCAGCCCATGTATTTAGAGTTGAACAATAATTAGTACTACACAACAAATATGGCCAAAACAATTCAATTGGATGACAACCTACATTGGTATAAGGATGCTGTTATTTACGAACTGCACATTAAAGCTTTTAAAGATAACAATGGTGACGGAATAGGAGATTTTAAAGGCTTACTGGAAAAACTAGACTACCTGCAAGATCTGGGTGTAACTACCATCTGGCTTTTACCCTTTTATCCTTCACCTCTTCGCGATGATGGTTACGATATTATGGACTACTATAATATCAATCCTAATTATGGCAGCATTCAGGATTTTAAAAAATTCATGAAGCAGGCCAAAAAAAGAGGGCTGCGTGTGATTACTGAGTTAGTAATCAACCACACCTCAGATCAGCATCCCTGGTTTCAGAGAGCACGTAAGGCTAAGCCCGGTTCAGTAGAGAGAGATTTCTATGTATGGAGCGATAATACTGATAAGTATAGTGATGTGAGAATTATCTTTCAGGATTACGAAGCTTCTAACTGGACCTGGGATCCGGTAGCACAGGCATATTACTGGCACCGCTTTTTTTACCATCAGCCTGACCTGAACTATGATAACCCTGCAGTAGTAGAAGAGATTTTCAAGGTATTAGACTTTTGGGTAGATATGGGCGTAGATGGCTTCAGGCTGGACGCTGTTCCTTATCTATTTGAGCGCGATGGTACTAATTGTGAAAACCTTCCCGAGACACACACTTTTCTTAAGAAACTTCGCAAGCACGTTGATAAAAAGAAACCGGGTACGCTTTTGTTAGCTGAGGCAAATATGTGGCCAGAAGATTCAGCATCCTATTTTGGCAATGGAGATGAGTGTCAGATGAATTACCATTTTCCGATTATGCCGCGTATGTTTATGGCGGTAAGGATGGAAGATCGCTACCCGATCACAGACATACTGGATCAGACCCCTGAAATTCCGGAAACATGTCAGTGGGCAATGTTCTTACGTAATCATGATGAACTTACCCTGGAGATGGTGACAGATGAGGAAAGAGACTATATGTATAAAGTCTATACCAAAGATCCGCTGGCAAAAATCAACCTGGGTATTCGTCATAGACTGGCCCCCTTATTGGATAATGACCGTAAGAAGATAGAGCTTATGAATCATTTGCTCCTGTCTCTTCCCGGTACCCCGGTGATTTACTATGGTGATGAGATAGGCATGGGAGATAATTATTACCTGGGTGACCGTGATGGTGTACGCACACCCATGCAATGGACGCCAGATCGTAACGCAGGCTTCTCAGAAACTAATCCTCAGAAACTTTATTTGCCAGTCATCCTTGATCCCGAGTATCAGTATGAAGCTGTTAATGTGGAGACACAGCAGAAGAATTCCAATTCCTTACTGTGGTGGATGAAGCGGCATATCAGTATGCGTAAAAAGCATAAGGCATTCAGCAGAGGGACTATTGATTTTCTTTCGGCTGAAAACGCTAAAGTACTAGCATTTACTCGTACTTATGAAGATGAGTCAATTCTGGTATTAGCGAATTTATCCCGCTTTTCTCAACCTGTGGAACTGGACCTGGAAGAGTTTAAAGATCATGTGCCTATAGAAATTTTTAGCCGCAATAAGTTCCCCAGAATAGGTGAAAATCCGTATTTGTTTACCCTGGCACCTCATGGTTACGAATGGTTTTTGCTTAAGAAACCTCAACTTATGGAGTCTACCGGTGATGGGGTGCAAGAAAAATTAGTAGCTAACATTAGTACCTGGACAGACATCTTAAAGCCCAAGACCTTAGCTTCTATTGAAAGTATGCTTCCTGACTATCTGGTTAAATGTCGTTGGTTTGGAGGTAAAGCGAGAGTGATCCAGAATGTAAGTGTAAAACATCATGCGAATGTCCCTCTTGAAAGTTCAGTAGGGGCTTTCCTTGTGATTGAAGTAAGCTATAACGAAGGCTTAAATGAATACTATCAATTACCTGTATCGTTTATAGCGGATGAATTTAGTGGATTTTTAAGAAGCAATTTCTCTCAGGGCTTGATTGCTCCCATTCAAATTGACGGACAAAAAGGTTATCTGTATGATGCTGTATACAATGAGGCTTTTCGTCAGATGCTTTTCCAAATTATGGTTAAGAAGAAGAAAAGCAAAGAGAATGCCTCTAACCTCATCGGAAGTGCTGATAAATCTGCCGCCAAGCTTTGGAAAGAGAAGAATAAAGATATTAACTCTAAAGTCCTTAGTGCCGAACAAAGTAATACATCTATCATATATGAAAAGGATTATTTCTTCAAGCTGTATCGTAAGCTGGATGCCGCTATCAATCCTGACCTTGAGATCACTCGCTTCCTGACCGAAACTGCTAATTTTATGAATGTACCTCGTTTCGTAGGAGCATTGGAGCTTGATATCAATAAACAGGACAATATGGTTCTGGGGATGATGCAGGAATTGGTAGATAATCAGGGAGATGCCTGGACATACATGAGTGATGTTGTACGAAGGTACTTTGAGCGGGTATTAATAGAACAGTCTGAGCAAAAGAACGCTCCTGCCATGAAGGGTAGCCTGGTTAATCCGGTAGGATATGATAAAATCCCTGAGAAAATCAGGCAGTTTATGGGGGGCGCTGCCACTGAGAGATCATCCTTATTAGGCCTGAGAACTGCTGAAATGCACCTGGCATTGGCTTCTTCAACAGAGCTTAAGGATTTTAAGCCTGAAGCATTTTCATTGCACTATCAAAGATCTGTTTTTTCTTCCTTGCAATCTTCTGTACGTGGTACCTTCCAGGTATTAGACAAAACACTTAAGAAGCTGGATGAGCCGGTACGTAAAGAGGCAGAAGACATCAAGGCTATGCGCAAGGATATCCTTAAATGTATGCAGCAGATATATTCACATAAGATAGATACCATGAAAATTCGTGCTCATGGGGACTATCATCTTGGTCAGGTGCTCTTTACCGGAAGAGATTTCATCATACTTGATTTTGAAGGTGAACCGGCACGTGCTTATAGTGAAAGAAGGCTGAAGCGCTCTCCACTTAGAGATGTGGCCGGAATGATACGCTCTTATCATTATGCTGCCTATAACGGACTTTTCAGAACTGAGGCTTTCACCAAAGGTGAAGCTGAATATCTGGATGACTGGGCTGAGCAATGGTATCATTATATGAGTGGCATCTTTATGAAAGCATACATTGAACGGTGTAAGGGAAGTAACTTTTTGCCTGACAATCAGGAAGATCTGGATATACTTCTTCAGACTTTTCTTCTTGAAAAGGCAGTATATGAATTAGGTTATGAGTTGAATAACCGCCCCTCATGGGCAATCATCCCCATGAAAGGGATCAAATACATCATGAAAAAATTCATGGAAGATGATGCCAAAAAAAGTTCTAAGTAGCAGGGCATAGCAATTTTCTTTTTAACACAATAAGATTAAAAATATTTTTTTTATGGAATCTTCTCATATTACACGCCTTACAGAGTTTGATATTTATCTTTTTAATGAAGGCAAGCATTATACTTTGTATGATAAGCTCGGTTCGCATCTGATGAACAAAGATGGTGTTGACGGTACATATTTTGCCGTTTGGGCACCCAATGCCGAGAAAGTAACGGTAATTGGCGATTTTAATGAATGGAACAGAGAAGCTAATCCTATGCTATCCCGATGGGACAATTCGGGAATTTGGGAAGTTTTTGTACCGAATATTGGTAAAGGGACACGCTACAAATATTTTATCCGCTCTAATAATAATGGCTATGAAGTAGAGAAGGGCGACCCTTTTGCAATTCATTGGGAAGTACCTCCTCTTACAGCTTCTGTAGTGTGGGATAGAGATTACCAGTGGAATGATGGAAAATGGCTGGAAGAAAGAAAGAAGAATGTAGGTGAAGATAATCCTATGTCAGTTTATGAAGTTCATATTGGATCGTGGAAGCGAAAAGGTGAAGATGGCAAAGAGTTTTTAAGTTACCGGGACCTGGCAGAAGATCTTCCAGGCTACCTCAAATGGATGGGGTATACGCATGTAGAGTTTTTACCGATTATGGAGCATCCGTTTTATGGTTCCTGGGGATACCAATGTACAGGTTACTTTGCTCCCAGTAGTCGCTACGGATCCCCTCAGGATTTCAAATACCTGGTAGATCGCCTGCATGAGGAGGGCATAGGCGTTATCCTGGACTGGGTACCTTCTCACTTCCCCAACGATGTTCATGGCTTGCATTATTTTGATGGTACACACCTTTTTGAACATGAAGACCCACGCCAGGGATATCATCCTGATTGGAGCAGTTATATTTTCAACTACGGAAGAAATGAAGTCAGGTCATTTTTGCTCAGTAGTGCGCTATACTGGCTTAAGGAATACCATACAGACGGTCTTAGGGTAGATGCTGTTGCCTCCATGCTTTATCTGGATTATTCACGGAAAGAAGGGGAATGGATCCCCAATCAGTTTGGAGGAAGAGAGAATATTGAAGCCATTAACTTTTTAAGAGACTTCAATAACGCGGTAGACGAAGAATTTCCTGATGTGCATACTATCGCGGAAGAGTCAACTGCCTGGCCCATGGTCTCCAGGCCCACACAAATTGGTGGTTTAGGCTTTGAAATGAAATGGATGATGGGGTGGATGCATGATACATTGGATTATTTTACCAAAGAACCTATATATCGTGCCCATCATCAGGGAGAAATTACTTTCAGCCTGATGTATGCATTTACAGAAAACTTCATGTTACCATTATCACACGATGAAGTTGTCCATGGAAAGGGTCCTCTTATTGACAAAATGCCAGGTGACGAGTGGCAAAAGTTTGCTAACCTACGTGCTTTGTATGCATATATGTATGCACATCCGGGTACCAAACTTTTGTTTATGGGAGGGGAATTCGGACAGACGCAAGAGTGGAAACATGACCATAGTTTGGATTGGCACTTAAACCAGTACAAACCGCATGGTTCATTGCAATGGATGGTTAAACAACTCAATGAGTTTTACCATTCAGAACCTGCCTTTTATGAATTTCAGTTTCAGCCCGAAGGGTTTGAGTGGATAGATATTAATGACTGGCAAAATTCAGTGATCAGCTTTGTAAGAAAAGGACATCAGCAACAAAATAATGTCTATGTGGTCATCAATTTCACACCGGTTGTGAGGGAAAATTATCGTATCGGTGTGCCTAATAAAGGGTATATGAAGGAAGTATTTAATACTGATGATGTTGAGTTTAATGGAAGCGGAGTTTTGAATAGCGGTTCCTTAGAAACTTTACCTATCCCGATGCACGGCCAGCCTCGCTCAGTGAACCTTACTTTACCACCTCTAGGAGCTGTTTTCTTAAAATATGAAGATGGTTAAATTATTTACAAACAAGGCTACCTTGTAGTAGCCTTGTTTGTACCTCAATTCTTTATGATCTTAAATATTTCTACTTTATGTGATAGGGAAATTTCCACAAAAAATATCCCATTTTTTTCATTTACTATATCAATATCAATAATGTTAGATGTTACTGATGTATTGTAAATAGGTTCTCCAATCACATTATAAATTCTGATTTTTGCATTTTTATAATGATATTCATTTAACTTAATTTTAATATTTCCATTGCTTGGATTAGGAAACAATTCAATGGCTTGAGGAAGTGTTTGCTCATGAATAGAAGTAATAGGGTATTTATTACTTTCATTTTCAATGATATTTATTGACATTATTTCATCCAAAGCTGGTTGAAAAAACTCATTTCCTTTATCGGAAGCGGTAATTGTTAAGCTGCCTGCCTTTAAAGCTATAAGTATATTATTATTTAATTTGACTAATTCTGGATCATCTGCTTTTAATAGTACCTTTTGATCTGAAGAAGCCGCAGCAATAAGTATTAATGTGTCACCTACAATAATTTCATCGGGACCCTCAAAAGTAATAAAGTTGTCTAGCTTAGCTACTTTAAAAGTAATGGTATGTGTTAATGCTTTAAAGAAAGCATTCCCTTCATTATTTGCAATAATAGTTATGCTATCACTACTACTTTTAAAAGTAAGCTGGTTTTCATTTAGTATTGCTGGATCTTCAGTTCGATAACTTACTTTAATCCCTATATTACTTGTATCTGGAAGTACTATTTTGGATTCTACATTTATGTTGCTATAATCTGGGAGAAAAATTTTTTGCGTAGCCTTTTCAACAAATATACTAGCTCTTGCTATGCCATCTCCTAATAAATCATTATCAGCACCTGTAGCACTCTGTATATCAAAGTGTACAATTCCTACTGTATCAGGCATAAATAATAAGCCTCTTGATGCAGTATTGGCGTCAATAAAAGAGTCCTCAGTAATTTCTAATTTTCCTGTATAGTCATAAAGTTTTCCATGTTTTATGTTAGTAATTTTAAAATGACTGACATCACTTCCTATATCAATTTCATTTGGACTGATAATGAGACCAGAGCTGTTAAACTGACCATAGGTAGTGTTT
Source organism: Catalinimonas alkaloidigena (assembly GCF_029504655.1). Classification (NCBI taxonomy): domain Bacteria; kingdom Pseudomonadati; phylum Bacteroidota; class Cytophagia; order Cytophagales; family Catalimonadaceae; genus Catalinimonas; species Catalinimonas alkaloidigena. The sequence continues at coordinate 2,925,119 of NZ_JAQFIL010000001.1, read as the reverse complement.
GCAGTGCTCACAACAGGTTCATCAGGAATGGGAAGAACATCAATTGTCATTTGATAACTTTCATAACTAAAGCTTTTACCGTCACTTACTTTGAAGTAAAAATATGCTTGAGCTTCACCCCATTCATTTCTTTCTCCTACAAAACATAGCTTAGTGATATCATCAGCAGATATTGCTTGTTGATTACAAATAGTTTCTCCTGCATCAACGGCACCGTTGAGGTTTTTGTCCAAAAATAAAATACCTTGCTGAACATCACTACTGATCATTAAAGCTGATAATGTGTCAATAATATCCTCATCAATGAATGTAAAATGCTGTTTTGAGAAATACAGAAGACGATCTTCTTTACCACTAATGCAATTATCTTTTGAAGTTGCCAACTCATTGTGCAAATCATATACCCATAATTCTTCACCAACATTGGAATTGGCACTAAATAATAGTTGCTGATTTAGCTGAGTTTTATTTGCGGGTGCGCTGCCTAACGTTCCGGGATAAAGATCTCCAACAAGCACAGTACCTGTTTCAGTACCATCTGAAACCCATAATTCAGCTCCATGTACCCCGTCATTTGCAGTAAAATATAGTCGGTTGTTTATAAATATAAAGTCTTCCGGATTACTATCTCCATTAAGGTTAATATTTTTGACCATTAAAGTGCCTTCCGCTGTTCCATCACTTTTCCATAGCTCTTTTCCATCTTCACCATTGTCTGCTACAAAGTATAGGGTGCCATCAGCATCAAAGAGTTTTTCCGGTCCATTACTGTAATCTACTCCTGCTTTAATTTCCTTAAGCAGTATAGTGCCATTTTCTGTCCCATCAGTCTTCCATAACTCGCGACCAGAAATTTCATTAAATGCAGAAAAATAAAGAGAACTCCCGCAAACTACCAAATCCTTTGGGTTCCCTCCAAGGTAACTATCTGAGAGGTCAGTAACTTTAACTGTACCCTTATCAGTACCATCACTTTTCCACAGTTCACTCCCGCTACCATCATCAGCACGAAAAAAGAGAGTATTATCATAGTCAATAAGATAAAGAGGGTTGCTACTTCCTGAATATCCTGAGCCTGATTTGATATCTTTAACTAGCTGTGTACCATTTTCAGTACCATCACTTTTCCACAGTTCCATACCATGAACCTCATCTTCAGTGACAAAAAATAATAGATTATTTGCAGTGGTAAAGCTATGAAAGTCAGTGAATGCATGTGTAGAGGATGCAATGTCTTTTACCATCACAGTGCCTTCACCTTGTTGTGTTCCATCGCTTTTCCATAATGCACGTCCATTTTTGTCAGCGGCGGTAAATAATAAGGTTGTGTCATTAAAACTAAACAAATTCTCAACCCTTGCTCCACCCACTTCAGGGTAGATATGCTTAATAGTAAAGCTTTTACCACTATTCGGGCTAATAGTAGATAAATCATTAGAATATTTAAATCCTCCAGTGATATATATTCTATTAAGTTTGTTAAAATTAACTATTGGATTTGATTCATGCATATAGTTTACCCATACATCTTGATGAACTCTATTTACATCTTCCCCATCAGTCTTCCATAATTCCTTAGTATATTCACCATTTGCAGAAAAATAAATAAACCCATGACTATAGGTCAAATGTTCAATATTGCTTCCTGAGCCATTTTTATTAATATCTTTAATAATTTTAGTATTTTCTTCAGTTCCATCACTTTTCCAGAGTTCCACACCATTTAAGCTATCCCGATGTGCTAAAAAGAGCTGCCCATTCACATTGGTAAAATTACCTGATTTATCTGAGGTTTGGAGTTGATAAATTTCTATGATTGAAGTAGTACCTATCTCTGTACCATCTGTTTTCCATAAGTAAGTTCCATCATCAGATAATGCTGAAAAGAACAACTGCCCATTAATATCAGTTAGATTTTCAGGACGACTCCCTCCAAAAGAATTAATATTTTTAATCATTTGAGTTCCAACTTCAGTACCATCTGTTTTCCAGACTTCAGCTCCATCGGTATCATTGCTAGCTACAAAATATAATGTGTTACCTGAAACTACGAAGTTGGTTGGACCTATTCCACTTTGCTGAGAAGCTAAATCTTTGACCTTTGTAGTACCCTGATCAGTTCCGTCACTTTTCCATAGATCATAACCTGTTCCATCATTAGCACGAAAATACAATTCTTGATTAAATTCAGTTAAATAATATGGGTAGCTATCTCTTGGATTAGATGTTCCAGGTTTGATATCTTTAACAATCTTGGTTCCTAAATCTGTACCATCCGTTTTCCAGACTTCTAAACCATTAATTTCGTCATTCCCCACGAAGTATAAAGTTGAATCAATTGCTAACATATATGAGTAAGAGGCATCAACTGCATATACTATAGAAGTTGTATTTCCATTATATTTCCATAATTTGACTTTATAATCGTTATGGTCAAGGGCCGAAAAATAAAGTGTACCATCCATTACTGTAAGGTGCTCTGGACTTTCACTTAAGGTTGTTTTTGCATTTTCTCCTTCTACCATCAATGTACCATCTTCAGTACCATCACTTTTCCAAAGTTCGTAAGTATTGTCACCATCTTGGGCCGAAAAATAAAGTTCTCCGTTAAATTCTGTCCACTCACTGATACCACTTTCATTACTCCCATTATTAATATCTTTGACCATTACGGTCCCCACCTCAGTACCATTTGATTTCCAGAGTTCTAATCCATGTATGCCATCATCTGCAATCAGGTAAATCTCTTCTTTAAATATTGTCAAATATGTAATATTATTGTAGGGATCTTCTCTAAAACCATGATGTGATCCAGGATTAATATCTTTGACCAGCACCGTCCCTACTTCAGTACCATCTGTTTTCCACAATTCGCGTCCGTGTAAGCCGTCATCTGCAATGAAAAATGTGTATCCATCAATGTGAACAAAATCTTCAGGATTACTTGAAGCACCTGAAGGATTGACATCAAAAAGTAATCTTGGATTGACTTGAGCTGTTAATTTATAGTGAAGGGAAAAAACAATTGTAACAATTAGTAAAATATGTTTCATAGTTGAATAAATTGAACTTTTTCAAAACTATGAATTAGGTGTGTAGGAAACTTTAAAGTTTATTATGAAATATTACTTACTAATTACCTGTATATTTGATGTGAAAAATGATGAAATTAATGTGTCGGTAAGTATAAAATGGCATGAAACTCTAAAGATAAATAGTTGAGCATACGGTAAACTGAATTTATTCGTACTAGTCATCCTGTCAGGAGTTTCACCCTGTAAATCTATCCCACATGGCTGATCATAAACATGTCAAAGATTTATCCGTCGCTCCACGATGGATGCGCTACGAAATGACAAGACCAATGATATATCCCAAAATATAGTTTCTAGTGTATGAGATTAGTAACAATAAAAAAGCTGTTCTCAATTGAAGAACAGCTTTTTTATATAGAGTATTAAGCAATTATACGTTAAACTGCGTTCTTCACTGTTTTTACAATCCTTGCAGCAACTTTGTAAGGATCCGCATTGGAAGCAGGTCTTCTGTCTTCAAGATAACCTTTCCAGCCACTCTTTACGGTAGCAATAGGAATACGAATAGAGGCTCCTCTATCAGATATACCGTAGGAAAATTCATCGATAGATTGTGTCTCGTGCAATCCGGTCAGTCGCTGATCATTATGCGCGCCATATACCTCTATGTGATGTTCCATTACAGGTCTGAATGCTTCACAAACTTTTTCATAGATCTCCTTGCTGCCCGCATTTCTCAATGTGCTATTAGAGAAGTTGGCATGCATACCAGAACCGTTCCAGTCTCCATGAACAGGTTTGGGGTGCAGTTCAATATAATATCCGTATTTTTCAGAAAGTCTGTTTAGAAGATAACGGGCCACCCAGATTTCGTCTCCTGCCTTTTTAGCTCCTTTGGCGAAGTTTTGAAATTCCCATTGGCCGGGGGCTACTTCCTGGTTGATACCTTCTATATTTAATCCGGCTGAGAGGCACATGTCCAGATGCTCTTCAACCAGATCTCTACCCCAGGTATAACGCCCTCCCACAGAGCAGTAATACTGTCCCTGAGGGCCGGGAAATCCACCTCTGGGGAATCCTAGAGGAAGGTCAGTTTCAGTATCCATAATGAAATATTCTTGCTCAAAGCCGAACCAGAAATCGTTATCATCATCATCTATCTTGGCTCTTCCATTTGAAGGGTGAGGAGTACCATCCGGATTCATGACCTCTGTCATTACCAACCATCCGTTGTTTCTGTCAGGATCAGGATATATAGCGACTGGCTTAAGTATACAATCTGAAGAACCTCCCTCGGCCTGCTGAGTAGAGCTACCATCAAAAGACCACATGGGACAACTTTCCAGTTTGCCGTCAAATTCATCAACGATTTTAGATTTACTTCTCAGTTCTTGTGTTGGCTGATATCCATCTAACCAAATGTACTCAAGCTTTGATTTTGTCATTGTTAATTAAATTTACAGTAGATTGATAATATTAGTTGCGAATATAATATTTTTTGGTATGTTTTAATAAAACTAAAGAAATATTATGTTTTTCATTAAAATACAATCTGTTTATTTGAGAATTTATACAAAATATTATTTCGCACAACAGATAATATAAATTCATGTAACAGAATAATATTTTGCTATTTAGTAATTTTTTAAAATAAAATAAAATTACGTAACAAGAAAAAAAATTACGTACGTAAATTTATAAACACCTTTCAATCGTGATTAATAAATTTCTGCTTAGTCTTAAACCATCTGTCAAATGAGATGTCCAATAGGAAATTAAATTTGATCAGTATGAAAACGTCAATGTACCTTAAAGTAAAAGCTAGCATAGCACTTTTCTTTGCTTTACTCGTCAACATAATTATGTTAGCAATCACCCTGGTGTAAAGGAAGTGTTCTGATTGAGCATGAAATACAAATAAATGAGTGGAAACTTTAGATTCAGTAGAAGAGTTTTTAAGCTTTCTTCAATTTGACTAAATTTGCCGCATGAAGAATAGTGGACGTTCAGTAGCATTTTACACATTAGGATGTAAACTTAATTTTTCAGAGACTTCTACCATCGGTCGTATGTTTGAAAAACGTGGGTATCAAAAGGTGGATTTTCATGAAAAAGCAGATATATATATTATCAATACCTGTTCTGTAACCGACAATGCAGATAAAAAGTGCAGGAAGGTAGTACGAGAAGCAAGGAGCATTTCTCCGGATGCTTACATTTGTATTTTGGGATGTTATGCTCAACTTAAACCTAAAGAGATTGCTGAAATACCTGGTGTAGATGCGGTTTTGGGTGCGGCTGAAAAATTCAGGTTACTGGATCTGTTGGATGGTTTTAAACGTAGCGAAACAGTACAAGTACTTGCCTCAGATGTAGGTGAAGCGAATACCTATCAGCATGCGTTCTCAATACACGATCGTACGCGTACATTTTTAAAAGTGCAGGACGGCTGTAATTACCATTGTACTTTCTGCACTATCCCACTGGCAAGAGGAAAAAGCCGTAGTGATAAGATTGACAATATAGTGGATACAGCTCATGAAATTGCTCAGACGGATGTGAAGGAAGTGGTTTTAACAGGAGTCAACATAGGTGATTTTGGTATTGTAAACGGTAAAAGAGAAGAACGTTTTATAGATCTTGTAAAAGCCTTGGATGAAGTAGCCGGAATTGACAGAATCAGGATATCATCTATTGAACCGAATTTATTGAGCAATGAAATTATTGCATTTGTTGCGCAATCTCAAAGATTTGTTCCTCACTTTCATATCCCTTTACAGTCTGGCTCAAACAAGACCTTACGGTTGATGCGTCGTCGTTATCTACGTGAGCTATACGTAGACCGTGTGCAGAAAATCAAACAACTTATGCCACAGGCTTGCATAGGGGTTGATGTAATTGTGGGCTTTCCGGGTGAATCTGAAGAAGACTTTCTGGAAACCTATCAGTTTCTCAACGAATTGCCCATCTCTTATCTGCATGTTTTTACTTATTCTGAAAGAGCTAATACCCCAGCAGTTGAAATGGATGGCGTGGTACCTAAAAAAGAACGTAGCAAAAGATCAAAAATGCTCAGGATACTTTCAGAGAAAAAGAAAAGAAAATTTTATGAGGAAAATGTGGGCAGAAGTGGTGTAGTACTGTTTGAGGATGATGTACAAAATGGCCAAATGCATGGCTTTACCGAAAATTACGTACGAGTGACCGCCAAATATGACCCTCTGCTGATCAATGAACTGAAGCCAGTAAAATTAACGAAGCTCAATGAAGACGGACTTATGGAAGTGGAAGAGGCGGAAACAGTTTATGAGGTACATTAGCCCACTGTATATCGGTTAATTTTTCTTGATTAATATGGTGGATATAATGATGAGACATCCACCCGCTATGATATTCCAGCTCAGCTTTTCGTCAAAAATTAATACGCCGTACATTGTAGCGATAATTACTTCCAGATAGGTGAGAAATGATACCGTTGAAGCTTTGATTTTTTTTAGGGCGGAGAAGAAAAGACCAAATGCACCAATGCCGATAATAATTCCAAACAAAGGAATCAGTATTAATTGATTTAAATTGAAGCTAAAGTCAGTCTGTAAAAAAAAGGGTAGAAATATAAATCCCCCGGCGAGGTTCTGAAAAAAAACGGTTTCATATCCACTGTACTTATGGGATTCTTTTTTGAATATGATGATTGTCATTGCGTAAATAATAGCTGATAACAGCATGGCACACATCCCAATAAAATCGTCATTCTTAGTTGAAAAAGTTTGGTTAATGAACATCAGCACTATACCAGTAATAGGGAGCAATAGTAAAATTTGGTTGCGAATGGCAACTTTTTCTTTTAAAAAAATCATGCTAAATATGGTTGCAAAAACAGGCCAGGTATAGAGTATGATGACTGCATTGGAGATATTGGTATAGGTATAACTGGTGATAAATAAGAAGATACGTGCGGCATTCATTACAGAGCCAACCAACATAAGCCTGAACGAACCTCTGAACAGGTTCTTTCCCTGAAAAGAAAAATAAATAAAGAGTAGCGTCGCAGGTATCGCCATTCTAAAAAAAGACAAGCTGACAGGAGGGAGATTCAGGATTTTGATAAACAAACCTGATGAGCCCATGATACATACTGCTAGTATGACCTCAATATAGGGATTGATTTTCATCCACTTTATCTTATATCATCATCAGACGCCATACCCCGCAAAGCAAGACCAGGAGTAGCGTTGCTGGAACAAGGTATTTCCAGCAGAGTATCATCAGCTGATCTACTCTTAACCTGGGATAGGTCCAGCGCACCCACATCTGAAATAATACCAATAGTATTGCTTTTGAAATTAACCAGAATGCTCCCCATACATTTGCTAACCACGTGCCCGGTACACCACTTGTCCACGCTGCTAGTTTCAGGCTTCCTATGTTTGGGAAAGGGGTGTTCCAGCTACCTAGAAATAGAATGGCCGCTAAAAAACTGACCAGTAACATCATACCATATTCAGAGAGCATAATGAGTGCCCATCTGAAACCGGAATATTCAGTATGGTAACCTCCCACTAGCTCAGATTCAGATTCAGGTAAATCAAAAGGAGCGCGATTCGCTTCAGCCAAAGAAGCAATAAGAAAGATGATAAATGCAAAGAAAAGAATAGGAACTCTGAAGATGTTCCAGGTGAGGATACCTCCGATCTCTGTAATCTGTATATCCCAGGCACGAATGCCAAATAAGTAATTTGACTGATCACTGATGGTACTCCACCAGATGCCCTGTTGATAAGAAATTTCCTGTAAACTCAATGATTGAGAAATCATCACAACACATAAAACACTAAGGCCCAGGGGGATTTCATAAGAAATAATTTGAGCGACCGAACGGATAGCTCCAAAGAGTGAAAATTTACTATTTGAACCCCATCCTGCCATAAGGATACCAATGACATCTAATGAGACAATGGCCAGCAGATAAAATACACCTACATCAGCCATAGACCCGCTCAGACTAGGAGTAAGGGGAACAACTGCAAATCCAGAAAAAATAGCGACGAAGATAAGCGCTGGTGCAATTTTAAACAGCTTTTTGTCAGCCGACTTAGGTTTAATATCTTCCTTTTGAAGAAGCTTCAATAAGTCAGCAACAGTCTGTAATAAGCCATGATACCCTACTTCCATAGGACCGTATCTGTCCTGTATAAAAGCGGATATTTTACGTTCAGCGTAGACCGCAAAAACTGTGTAGATCAGAACAAGGTGCAAAAAAATCAAAAATGTTTCCATGGGTGGCGCAAAATAATACGCTTTGTACCCTTATCCAATCATACTACTGTCCTTATTAACTTTTATTAGTGATCAGTTGAGGCTTTTCAATGCAATACAAATATAATTGCCAGCGTTTCTCAAAGCTTTATTTTTAAAAGTACATCCACATTTTGATTGACTTTTATAAATAAGCTCATTCATTTCTGTTAATTATCAGATTCATTCAAACATATGGATACTACAAAAAGTTAATAAGGTAGATATTTTTAAGAGATAAATAAATTTTTTGATATGGAAACTGTTAGTAAAGAAACACTTCAACAATTATCTGATTTTCAAAAGACTAACTGTATTAGTATATATATTCCCACGCATAAAAAGGGAAAAGAAGTTAATGAATTGCAAGATGCCAAGCTTCTCAAAAATCATGTGCAAGACATAAAGAACCAGCTAAAAAACAATAAAGATATACCCGAGGATGAAGCTATTCAGTATTTATCCCCATTGAACAAATTGATTGATGATACAGAGTTTTGGCACCACCAATCACATGGATTGGCAATTTTTCTAGCGGAAGATTTTTTTGAATACTTCCGGTTGCCCTACTCAGTAGAAGAATTTAGTCTGTTAAGCAACTCTTTTCATTTAGAGCAGTTGATCCCTGCTTATCAGGAGGAAGAGCAGTATTATGTATTGGCGGCCAGCTTAGGAAAAGTAAGGCTGTTTGAAGCTTCACTAAATGAAATTTATGAGGTTAACTTACCTGAAAGTCTGCCTCAGGGCGCTGAGAATGCGTTGAGTTACTATGATTTTGAGAAAAATTTACAACAACATTCCGGATCAATGCTGGGTGGTGGTAAAGAACCTATTTATCATGGTCACGGTGGTGATGGAGAATTCAACGAGGCATACGTCAAAGAATATTTCCGTCATCTGGAAGATTCTCTGGAGCAGGTAATTGAGGACAAAAGCATAGCTGTTGTACTTGCCAGTGTAGATTATTTACACCCTATTTTTAAAAGCGCAAGTAAGAAGCTTAAGTTTACCGAAAAGGGCTTGACTGGGAATTACGATAAGGCCAAACCTGATAAAATTCATAAGGAAAGTTTAAGCGTAATTAATCCTAAGCATGAAGCATTGAAAAATGAGCTTAAACAAAAGTATCAACAGTTGGCAGGAACCGGAAAAACATCATATCAGATTGATGATATTGCACCCGCAGCAGTTGATGGAAGAATTGATACCCTATTTATCCTCAAAGGAACACATAAGTGGGGATTTATCAATAATGAAGATAATTCTGTAAAACTACGTCAGGATAATGATTCAAATGTTTTGGATTTAGTCAGCAAATCAGCAGTAGAAACTGTACTTAATGGTGGACATGCTTACTTTGTTGAAAAAGAAATGTTGCCTGAAAACGTGGATAATGCTGAAATGGCAGCGGTTTTTCGTTGGTAATTATGTTGAGGGTTATATCAGTAAAAAGCGAGGAGCAAATGTTCTTCGCTTTTTTTATGTCATATTGGCAGTGAAAACACTGAAGGCATAGATATTGAGAAATCTTTCATAAGCTTAATAACACTTACAATGGAGTTGACTACGGATAATAAATTGAAAAAACTAATAATAGTAGGGGATAGAATATTAATAAAGCCTAAGAAAGCCTCCGAAAAAACCAAAAGCGGACTCTATCTACCTCCGGGAGTACATGAACAGGAAAAAGTACAGTATGGCTATGTGATGAAGACCGGACCAGGTTATCCCATTCCCTTACCCGCAGAAGAAGATGAACCCTGGAAAGAACGTGAAGAGTCAATTAAATATATTCCATTACAGGCAAAAGAAGGCGATATGGCAATTTTCCTGCAAAAAGGGGCATTTGAAGTGATGTATGGTGACGAAAAGTATTATATCGTTCCTCAGGCCTCCATTCTCATGCTAGAACGAGAAGAGGATCTTTAATAACCATATATAATTTTTTAGAAGGTATGTCTACTAATTCACGGATTATGGGATACCTTTTTTGTTTTGTTGCTTCTTGTCTCTCTGCATACGTTTTAGTAACTATGACCGTTAGTTATGCGGAATACCACACATTATGAACTCAATGATAAAAAACTTCTCTTTATTAATTTTTTTGGTAGTAAGCTTAAGTCATTCATTTAAAGGATTTGCCCAACAGAATCCGAACTGGGAGGAAGAAGGTGAAATTGAAGAAGCAGAAGTTGTCATTGAAAAAAGCAGGGAAATAGAACTTCCCTCAGCGAGCCGAAAATTTGAGCGTGTCCCTCCATTGCCTGTTCAGGAATCAACAATTGACATCAATTATCAGTTTGTAGAAGTTTTGCCTAAACTTCAGCCCTTGAGTCCCTCAATCCGGGTGTTAAAAGTTAAAGAACCCCCTTTGCCAAAACTATATTCTAATTATATAAAAGCCGGTTTTGGCAATTACCTCAGTCCTTATTTGGAAGTGTATGCAAATAGTGCCAGAAGTGAAGACTATAGCTACGGAGTACATTTTAAGCATTTGTCTTCACGACAAGGGCCGGTAGATGGTGGTAACTCAGGTAATAGTGATACCAAATTGTCCTTGCATGGGAAATATTTTGCAGGTGGGCATACTTTATTTGGTGAAGCATCTTACCAGCGGGAGCGCTATCACTTTTATGGATATACGCCTGGCTTAGAGCTTAGCCGAGATTCAATAAAGCAGATTTTTAATACAATTTCATTATCAGGTGGAGTAGAAAGAAGTGAAGTAGATGCCGCTTTTGATTATCGTTTAAAGCTTAATTATAAGCGTTTGAGTGATGCATATGAAGCAACTGAAAACCAGTTTGGGATCAATTTATTGACCAGTCTGGACATCGCGGAACCATTAACTTTCGTGCTTCAGACGGATATCTGGGCAATGAATCGTCAGGATATTGCTGATATTTTTCCGAATGAACCCACGAGCATAAGTAGAAATCTATTCAGGTTTAAGCCATATTTTAAGTACAGCACAAGTACTGAGCCACAGGAAGGACTGGAAGTCAAGGCGGGGGTAAATTTTGTTTATGAAAATGATACAATTGTTAATGCTGAAAAACTCCATGTGTATCCTTATGCTGAAGCTCAACTACATCTAACTAATTCACTTAAGCTATATGCCTCTCTTTCAGGAGATATAGAAAGAAAATCTTTACTTGATTTTACCAACGAAAATCCATGGATGAGACCGGATGTTCCTCTTGCAAATACCAATAGAAACTTTAGTTTCGGAGGAGGGGTAGCAGGCAGAGCAAGTAGTTTGCTGGGCTTTAATGCTGGATTTTCAGCAAATAATTACAAAAACTTGTATTTTTTTGTTAACAGTGCCTCAGATTCAACAAAATTTGATATACTCTACGATACCGGCGATGTTTTTATTTTCAATGCTTTTGCTGAATTAAATATTAATAGCCAGGATCGTTTTCGGACCACCATCAGAGGAGACTATTTTGCCTATAGTATGGGCAAGTTGGAAAACCCCTGGCATCGCCCGGATGTAAAATTGAGTTTACTAAGCTCATATAACATTTATGATAAATTATTAATAAATGCTGAATTGATGGTCTTAGGAGGGCTTAGAGGTCTTAATCTCGCATCTGGCACTGAAAAAGATCTGGGTACCATCGCTGACATGAGCTTCAAAGCAGATTATTTATTTTCCCCTAGATTTTCTACTTTCTTACAATTAAAAAATATATTTGCCCAAAACTATGAAAGATATTTAAACTATCCTTCAAGAGGTATAATGGTTATGGGTGGTATCACATACAGTTTTTAATCAATAATTACCTGTAATGAATTCATACTTTATATACCTACGTAATTAATTTTTAATTTTTGGCGTGTGATTTTGAAAATACTGCATTAACTCGCAGATAATAATTATAATCACAAAGTAATATTAGATGATGGAAGACAATGAAAGACAGTCTTACAATCAGGAAGATCAAGATGATTTTGGCTTGCCCGAGCCAGAGTACAGCCCTTTGCAACGTGAAGAGGAGTATTCCCCTGTAAATGAACAGCAAGACTACTACCAGGATGATGAAGATGAGAAAGATTCAAAATCCACCGGCTTAATAGTATTCGGAATCCTAAGCCTGGTTCTTATTGTTGGCCTCGTAGTTTATCTTTTTCTCTTTGATGGTATGGCTCAAGTAAGTAGTTGGTTTGGAGAGGAACCAGCACCAACTACCACTTATGTAGAACCTGAGCCAGAGCCCATTATTGAGGACACACCGGAGTCTGCACCTGAAGAACCAGTGACAGAAGTAAACTCTCTCATACCTTATAGTGATATCTCTACAATTTCTGAACCCACCGGACGTTCATTCATCGTGATTGGTAGTTTTGTAGATGAAGATCTGGCCATGGACTATGCTAATAAGTTAATGGAAGAGGGCATAGGCACCAGAATTTTATCACCTACTGACAGAGCGCCATTGATGCACCGTATTGCAGTAGCTGATTTTACTGATTTCAATACAGCCATGCAGCAGGTGCAGCAGTTCAGAGATCAATATGGAGACAATACCTGGGTTCTTAAATATTAATATGATATTACTTCAAATTCAGACCGAATTAGACACGGCTGCTGTTGATACCTTATCCAATGCTGGTAATGAAACAGTGACCGTTTGGGATTTATTATTAAAGGGTGGATATGTAATGGTCCCTCTGATCTTACTGTCAATCCTCGCAGTTTATATTTTTGTGGAAAGAGTTTTGACGATCAAAAAAGCTTCAAAGGTACCTGAGCAGTTTACCGACAAAATTAAAAACCTGGTTTCTAGTGGTGATATCAATTCTGCAAGATTGATCTGCTCTCAGACTGATACTCCAATAGCACGAATGATTGAAAAAGGGATCAGCAGGATTGGGAGCCCACTCAAGACCATTGAGGTATCCATTGAAAATGTGGGTAAAATAGAACTTTACCGATTAGAAAAAAATTTAAATCTACTGGCTACCATCAGTGGTGCCGCTCCTATGATTGGCTTTTTGGGTACAGTCACGGGGATGATTCAGGCTTTTATCGCTATTGCGCAGGAAGAAGGGAACGTAAGTCCCAGATTGCTTTCAACAGGGATATATGAAGCGATGATTACTACTGCTACAGGTTTGGCTGTTGGTATCATTGCCTATCTAGGTTACAATTATCTGGTCTCACAGGTGAGCAAAGTAGTGCACAAAATGGAATATACTTCCATTGATTTTATTGACCTTTTGCAGGAACCCAGATAACATAAGCTTATGAATCTTGACTCTAAACATAAAATTGAGACCTCGTTCAATTTTTCTTCCATCGCAGATATAATATTCCTGCTGCTTATATTTTTTATGTTAACTTCTTCATTCGTTACCCCTTCTGGTTTGCCAGTCAACCTTCCCTCTAGCAAATCTTCAAATATAGTTATGCAGAAGGTTAGCGTAACAATTACTCCAGATATTCGGTTTTATATTAATGATAAGCTAGTACCTTCTGCTCAATTAGAGGCTGCAATAGCGAGTAGTCTTTCACAGAGTGAACAAGGGGTAGTGGTGCTGAACGTAGATAAATCGGTTCCAGTGGAACATCTGGTGAAAGTTGCGGGAATTGCGAGTTCATTAAATGCTAAAGTTTCAGTAGCAACTATTCCTGAGTAGAATTATCCTTCTGTAGTAATTGTTGTTAAGGAAACACAATACAATGGCAGCTAACAAAGAAAGTAAAAACAAAAAAATAGGAATGCTCGTGACACTTGGTGTGCATGCAGTACTATTCCTCCTGTTTTTTTTTATGCTTGCCTGGAGAGAACCTGATCCTCCAATTCCTGAGTATGGGATTGAACTCAATTTTGGGCTTGACAATACGGGCTCAGGCCAGTCCCCACAGCCTAAACCTGCCGCTATTGTTGAAGAAATAGAACAGGAAGAAATACAAGAGGCTGAAGTAGAGGAAGTGGAAGAAACAAAAGCCGCTGAGGTAATTGAAGAAATAAGGCCTGAAGAAACCGTGACTCAGCCAGAGCCTAGCCCCGATGTGATTGAAAAAGTCCCTGAAAGTACCACTGAAGTGGTGACAGAAAAAAATGAAGTCGCAGAAGTTGCAAAGCAACCCGCCGAAGAGCAAACCAAGCAAACGGCTGCTTCAAATGAAGGTAATGACAAAGATAAAGCAGGTGACAAGGGTAAAGAAACCGGAGAAATTGATGCGCGCGCCATATATGGGGCGAAGGGTTCAGGGCAAGGGGCTTCTCTCCAGATGGAGGGTTGGAACTGGGATTATATTCCTAAACCTGATGATTCATCCAATGAAAATGGTAAAATCGTTTTTCAAATTACCATAGATGATCAGGGAGAAGTAATTGGTGTCAAAACGTTAGAAAAAACGGTAAGTCCTGCAATAGAAAGGTTATATCAGGAAGCGATAGAGAGAGTGACTTTTAGTCGAACTGCTGATAATGTAAGACCAGCACCAATGTCAACCGGTAAGATTACATTTATCATTAAATCAAAATAAATTTTTTAAAATAAGTTATTACTTATCTACTCTTTTTTTACAATTTGATTTACATCGGTCTAGCATCTTTCATTATATTTAATTAAGCTTTTCTAGTATAATTTAGTAAGTTGTACCCAAAAAATATCTTATCAGCTTTATCACATGCTTAAGGATAACACATAAATAGCTTTTTTTCAATTTCAACTAATACTACCGAATGAATACATATAAAGTGGTTCTGGCTGACGATCATGCAATACTCACTGAAGGCACATCTTCAATTCTTTCTGAATACGATTTTTTAGAGCTAGTAGGTATAGCTTCAGATGGAGAAGAGGCTTTCAAATTGGTTGAAACTGAGCAGCCTGATGTTTTAGTTTCTGATATATCAATGCCAGGAAAGTCAATTTTTGATATCTCCACAGAAATTAAGAAAAAAGGGCTACCGACTAAGATACTCATTTTCACGATGCATGAATCCCCCGACTATGTCTATAAAGCGCTTAACAGTAATATTTCCGGTTACTTGACTAAAAATGCCGAAAAAGATGAACTTGTGAAAGCGATACAAACGCTGGCGGAAGGAGATGAATATTATAGTCAACCCATCACACAAATCATTGTTAAGGGTTTTAAAAATCGCAAACAAAAGGACGCTGATAACCAGAACCCACTGAATGTATTATCTAAGAGAGAGAAAGAAGTATTATTACTTTTAATTGAAGGGTACAATTCCAAGCAAATAGCCGAAAAGCTCTTTTTAAGTGAGCGAACAGTATCCAACCACAGGGCTAATATGTTACAAAAATGTAAGGTTAACAATACTGTTGAATTAGTTAAGCTGTATCTTGATAATGTAAATAAGTGGTAGTACTTGCTTTGCTTATGCAGATTAATTCGCTACCGCTTTACTAATATATACTTTCGATATTACTTAAGTTTTAATTTATAAAAACTGCACTAAAGTTCTTTCCTGAATCTTATACTATTGTAGAAATTGAGGTTGATGAAAGAAGATTTACTACAATATATTTGGCAGTTTCAGCTTTTTGAAAAAAATAACCTTGAGACTTCAGAGGGAGAGGCATTAAACATAATTAATCCTGGCATCAGGAATGACAATGCTGGTCCCGATTTTTATAATGCTCAGGTAAAAATTGGTGATTTAGTTTGGTTTGGTGCGGTTGAAATTCATATCAATCCAAAAGACTGGAAAACCCATAATCATCACAATGATGTAAACTATGAAAACGTAATTCTACACGTAGTGTGGGATGGGCAGGCCGAAGTATCACACCAGGACGGAACATTGGTTCCTATGCTTAAATTACATACTTTAATTGCTCCAACCATATTGCAACACTACAAGCGTTTCTTTGCAAATAGCATTAACAATACACTTACATGTGCTCCACAATTAAGTCATGTTTCTGAACTGGTTCGACTTTCAGTAATACAGAAGTCAGCTATGCAAAGAGTAGAAAGGAAAGCAAATGAAATATTAAGTTTATGGCATCATAAGCAAAAAGATTGGAATCAAATTGCTGTACATTCCTTATGCAAAGCCTTTGGCTTTAACGTCAATGCAGATGCTTTCTCGATATTGGGAAGTAAGATTAGTTTTAAACATATTCATAAAGAGAGGTACTCCTTTATTAATCTGTTATCATATCTATACCTGATCTCTAGTATCCAATTAAGTTTTAAATATACAAGAGAAGCAAAAACTAAGCTTGAATATTTGAACAAAAAATACAAAATGCATGAGTTTAAGATGAATGGGAACGAGTTTCGTAAATCACGCCTTAGGCCAGCTAACTTCCCTGAAATCCGAATTGCTCAGTTTGCCGCTTTGCTTAAGCAGGAAGTAAATTTGCTTAATTTTATCATCTATGAACATGAAGCAAAGGCAATTTGGGAAATTTTTGACCAAGCTAATCATATAATTAAAAAACATTATAGCCTATTCAATCATGCTAGCTTGTTAGGAAAAAGTAGTATTGAAAGCATTATTGTTAATGCAATTGTGCCCATCAGATACGCATACGGAGTTTATCATAATGATGAAAAATTCATGGAGAATAGTATTAATTTACTAGAATCAATAGCTTCAGAAAAAAACAGGGTCACACAACAATTTATCAAATATGGGTTCAGGATCAACTCTGCGCTTGAATCACAGGGTGTTTTAGAACATTATAAATTCTATTGTACGCCAAAAAAGTGTCTAAATTGTGGAGTTGGTTGTGCCATTATGAAAAATCACAACCTCCTTATTACTTAAGTTAGTCAATTGTTTGTCCTACTTTTCATTATTCAGTGTACAATCTATTTTTTAATATTTCGCCGTTTTTATTTACAAGCGGCATTATCACATCTGCAATGGATTTTTGTACCAGGATTAATAATTAAAGTGATTGCGGGTTTAAGTTTAGGCCTTTTGTATACCCAGTTTTATCAGGGTGGGGATACTTTGGCTTATTACGAAGATTCAGTTTTGTTATCACATCTTTTTTTAACAAATCCATCTAAGTATTTTGAATTACTTTTTAGTGCGGACATGATTGAAGGATTAAAGTACGCAGATCAAGATCGTGCTTTGTTGTTTTCAAAGTTAGCAAGTTTGCTAAGCATATTTTCACTGCAAAATTACTGGCTAATGACTGTCAGTATTTCACTCTTTAGTTTCTTTTGTAGTTGGTGGTTTGTGCTTAAGCTAATTAGACATTTACATGTTTATGTAAAAATTGCCGCTGCTTCATTTATTTTTTTCCCTTCAGTAGTTTTCTGGAGTTCAGGCCTGTTGAAAGAGTCGGTTAGCATGTCACTCATCTTTATATTGTGTGGCTTATTTCTTGAGCTGTATTTCAATAGGTATACGCATATTAAATCATACTTAGTGGCAATACTTATGATCTTTGCTTCAAGCTTGTTATGGTTACTTAAATATTACTATGCCGCTGTATTGCTACCCTTGATGTTGATACTATTGCTCTTTCAAGCTATCAAAAGATACTTCAAAAATCTATCTGCTTTACAACAATGGTTTGTGGGTGTTACGTGTTTTGTCTTAGCATTAGGAATATTCTGGGGGGTAATGCTAAGCCATCCTAACTTGAAGCCTGATAGCATTTTACAGGCTATTGTTAAAAACCATAATTTAAGCGTATACGCTTCAGATAATAATGGTTACATCGTTTTTGAAAACCTCAAGCCAAAAGTAAGCAGCTTTTTGGCTCATTTTCCAAAAGCATTTATTAGTGGTTTGTTTAGACCTTTGCCAGGAGAGGGGAGCACATTTTTACATACGGTAGCAGGAATTGAAAATTTACTTGTATTATCAATAAGTTTATTAGCTTTAATATCAATAGTCAAGCTTAGAAAAATAACTCATCCAGAATTGGTGCTCATCTGCGTCGTTTATGTGGTATTATTGTCTAGTTTACTTAGTATAGCTTCACCCAATTTTGGCAGCTTAAGCCGTTACAAAGTGGCTTATGCTCCTTTCTGGTTGTTTATGTGCCTTTTATCTATAGCAGACAGTACTTTATTCCACAGCCTTTTCCAGTCTATAAAGAAAATATACACAAATATCCAGGAGGAGAAATAGGGGCCAATATCCATAAGAATTTTGGTGCCTAGATGAAAGAAAATACCCATGGGTAAATAAATATATTTCCACCTTGGCTTGATCAGTATGATAAAAAAGGTAAGCTGAAAAAAAAGGGCTCCTAAAGGTAGTATACTCGCAATAACATCATTTCTGGCCAGCTCTATCCCCAATGGTTGATCATGAAGTGTGATATAAGTCCTGAAAGTGTCAGATGAAGCCCATGCCAGCCCGCTGGTGAGCATTTTCTCTAATCCGGAGAGAAAATAAACCGCTGCAATAGTGAATTGAATTAGAAATAGCGTCCAGGATTGTACTTTATCGTTCTGTTGAGTGCGATAACGGATCTGATCATTTATTTCGAGGAACATGAAAGGCATCAACATGACTGCGTATGTTAGTGTCACTTGTCCGTGTTCTACCTTTTCAAATGAGTTGATATAGCCTTGAAAAAGCACTAATATTAATGCTACTGAGGCAGGCCAGATAACTTTACGTGATCCCCTAAGAATGTTAAGGATACTAATGATATAAAAGGTATAAAGCGTATAAAAAAGGCCTAGGGGAAGAACTGGAAGATGCAACAACCTATATATTAATATACCCTTATAAAAAGGGGCGAGCTTTACAATTTCATCAAATGCAAATACCCATCGCCAGCTAAAGTAAAGCAGCCCGGCATAGAAAATAAAGATTAGTATGTTGTACTGCTTGATAGGAAATGACTGAATCTGGTAACGTATCAGGCTGATAGGGCTAATGCAGTAGCATGAGATAGTTAATCCAGCAGTTACCAAAAGTGTTCTGATCAGTATTTGATCAGCTTTATACAGAAAAAAAGATAGTTCAAAGCGTTGCTTTTCAACAATAAATCTGGGATACAGTACTTCGATAAGATGTTCCAGCCAGTAAGGAGCATTGTCTTCATATGCCAGTATTACCAAATCTCTCAGGAAAAAAATATAAACTGCTGAGAGAATCAGTATTAAGATAAATGTATAAACAATAACTTTATTTCGGAGAACCTTTACCATTAGGGTATCTGGCAATTATACTACTATCGTTGAGCATGCTCCTTAAGACTAAAACAGTATCGACATGTAAATCTTCTGGCAAGAGCTGATAAAATTGTTTGGTGAATTTATCTGCCTCCCCGCGATAATAGTAATTTCTTAAAAGGTAATTAAGCTTGCTTTGATCCACTCCGACTTTTTCGCCAAGCTGCTTCTCCACCATTCCTTTTTCATTTACTCCTATCAGATGAAAAGTTTCAGTCTGAATTTTTCGGGTAACCGGTTCAGCAAACATACCAAAGCGAAAAAATGGAAAAAAAGTTTGCTGCATAATAAAAGGAAAAAATAGAGCAAAAATTGTAATTATACTTAGCGCATAACGCAGTCTAAGCAATTGATAAAAAACTTTTGATTCATTTTTCAATGGCTTGAATGGGTAAATGAGAAATATCGCTGAAGTTTTCAATTTCGCTTAATAGGTGTTCATCTCCCTGAGCGTAAAACCAACGCAATTTTATAGAATTGCCGCTCTTATGGATTTCTGCTAACCTTTTCAGAATTTCATAAATAGATTTTGCGGAAGCGGTATTATAGTATTTAAACTCAAAGACTACCTCAGTATGCGTTGCAGGATGATTGATATAGGTATCTATCCACTGGATGATAGGAAAGTAAAAAGCAAGTGCGTCTTCCAGGTCTGAAATTCCGTGAATGAGTATTTTTCCATCTTCTGAATTCAGTTTTACCTCCGGACTTTTGTCAGTGGCTTCTAGCTGTAATGACTCCATATATAAAAAAATATTATTTACAGTTTACTTACTTAATTAAGAGCTTATCAATTTGTTTGCGAATACAAAATCTCTAAGTTCCTGCACCTCTGTGTCAAGGATTACCTTATTGTTGCCTTCCCACAGTTTTTTACCTTTGTAAAGAAACATCACATTATCACCGATACCTATTACAGAATTCATATCATGGGTAACCACAACAGTTGTAATATCAAACTCATAAGTAATTTCTTGTATGAGCTCATCTATCAGAATTGAAGTTTGAGGGTCCAGGCCTGAATTTGGTTCATCACAAAATAAATACCGGGGATTGTTCACAATGGCACGGGCAATGCCCACTCTTTTCTTCATACCACCACTTATCTCAGAAGGCATTTTTTTGTTCACATTTTCCAGGCCGACTCTTTTAAGGCAAAAATTGACCCTGTCCCGCTTTTCATCTTCCGGAAGGTCAGTCAGAATATTCATGGGGAACTTCACATTGTTTTCCACATTCAGAGAGTCAAATAGTGCTACCCCCTGGAACAGCATGCCTATCTCTCGCCTGATCTCGGTTTTTACATCTTTATCAGCATTGGTAAAATCCCTGTTGTTATAATAAACAGTCCCTTCATCCGGAGGAATCAGCCCTACTATACATTTAAGCAAAACACTTTTACCTGTACCACTGGCACCAATAATAAGGTTGTTTTTACTCTGCTGGAAAGTCCCGCTAATACCTTCCAGTACCGAAGCTCCATCAAAAGACTTTGAAATATTTTTTATCTCTATCATAAAAGGAACAAGCTTAAAGTAATACTTCAACGACAAGGTAATCCGCTAATAAAATCGCAATACAACTGTTAGTAACAGCGCTGGTACTAGCCTGACCTACCTCTAATGCACCACCTTTAGTATAAAACCCTTTGTATGCTGAGATAGATGCTACCAAAAATGCGAATACTAATGATTTTACCAGTGCGATAAAGATAAAATATTGCCTGAAGTCAAATCTCAAACCATACACATAATCTTCACCGGAAACAATATTTGTAAGGGTACCTACCAGATAACCTCCGTAAATAGATAAAAATCCTGCCAGTACACATAACATGGGGAACATGAGCATGGCAGCTATTATTTTAGGGAGAACCAGATATGAAGACGAGTTGATTCCCATAACCTCCAGCGCATCAACCTGCTCAGTAATACGCATGGTACCCAATTCTCCGGCTATGTTTGAGCCTACCTTCCCAGCCAGAACGATTGAAGTAATCGTAGGGGCTAACTCAAAAACAGTCATGTCCCTGACAACGGTACTAATGATGAAATCCTGAATAAAAGGACTGACCAGGTTAGCTGCTGTCTGTACCGTAGTTACCGCTCCAATAAATGTAGAGACTATGGTTACCAGTACCAATGAATTAATACCGATGATAATAGCTTCATCAAGTGTACGCTTCACATAAGTACCGAATGTTTCCATTTTTTTGAATAGCGTACCGATAAAAATTACGTATTTACCAAGACTTCTCATAAAAGTGATTTAGATATGGATATTGCATAGTTATTATTAATATGCATTAACTCATAAAGGAATAACGTAAAAAGATTTTTTTGTTAGTAAAAAACAGGATTTTATGAAAAAATTAGCAGTTGTCACCGGAGGAACCAAAGGGATTGGAAAAGCGATTATTGAAAGCTTTGCTGCCGAGGGCTTTTCTATTGCTACATGTGCAAGAACTAAAAGTGACTTAGAGAAACTAAAGCTAGAAATCAGAGAGAAATTTCCAGCAATTGACTTCTTCATTCAACAGACGGATATGTCCGACAAAATGCAAGTCAAAGCTTTTGCTGAGATGATTGATGCTACTGATATAGCGGTTGAAATTTTAGTAAATAATAGTGGATTATTTATTCCCGGCCAAATTCATAAGGAAGAAGAGGGGGCACTGGAACAAATGATAGATACTAATTTGTACAGCGCTTACCATCTTACCCGTTCACTTATTAAACCCATGATGGAAAGAAAGAAAGGACATGTTTTTAACATTTGCTCAACAGCCAGCATCGTTCCTTATACCAATGGCGGATCGTACTGCATTGCCAAGTTCGCGATGTTAGGTATGAGTAAAGTGCTGCGTGAGGAAATGAAGCCTTACGATATAAGAGTAACTTCAGTATTGCCCGGAGCCACCTATACCGCCAGTTGGGAAGGAACTGATTTGCCTGAAGAACGCTTTATGAAGTCAGAAGATGTTGCCGAAACTGTTCTCACCGCTTACAAATTATCTGACCGGGCAGTGATGGAAGAAGTGTTGATCAGACCACAGTTAGGCGATCTTTAGAAACATTATTTACAACATTTCATTAGTAGCAAAGTTTACTTATAAAATTTATACATTCTTCGTTATTTTGCGATGGTATTAAGATTCATCTTATAATCATATGTCCATATTAGCATCAGAAGTACAGCCCTTCAAAAAATACTGTCAGAGTCTTACTGAATACAACCGACGTCAAAGTCGTGAGGTCTATATTGGGGATATTCCATTGGGAGGTGAGAATCCGATCAGAGTACAGTCAATGACCACAGTGGACACAATGGATACTATGGGTTCGGTAGAGCAGACCATCCGTATGGTGGATGCTGGCTGTGAGTATGTCCGTATTACCGCTCCCAGTATCAAAGAAGCACAAAACCTTGAAAACATCAAGCAAGAACTGTTGAAGAGAGGTTACAAGGTGCCCTTGGTAGCAGATATTCATTTTACCCCCAATGCAGCCGAACTGGCAGCACGTCTGGTGGAAAAGGTGCGGATC
The DNA here is from genome assembly GCF_029504655.1 of Catalinimonas alkaloidigena. Taxonomy (NCBI): domain Bacteria; kingdom Pseudomonadati; phylum Bacteroidota; class Cytophagia; order Cytophagales; family Catalimonadaceae; genus Catalinimonas; species Catalinimonas alkaloidigena. The sequence goes on along the minus strand of NZ_JAQFIL010000001.1, from coordinate 2,902,092 downwards.
AATCCTGGAAACTACGCGGACAAGAAAAGATTTGAGCTGATTGAATATACCGATGATACTTATCAGCTGGAGATTGAGCGTATTCGTGAGAAGTTTGAACCCCTGATTCATATCTGCAAAGAATATGGTACAGCTATGCGTATCGGTACTAATCATGGCTCTCTGTCTGACAGGATCATGAGCCGTTATGGAGATACGCCTTTGGGTATGGTTGAGTCAGCCTTAGAGTTTATCCGTATCTGTGAGGAGATGAAATACTATGATATTGTCATTTCCATGAAAGCCAGTAATACACAGGTAATGGTGCAGGCTTACCGTATGCTTGTCCAGAAACTGGATGAAGAAGGATTGCAGCCTTATCCGTTACATCTGGGAGTAACTGAAGCCGGAGATGGTGAAGATGGTCGCATCAAATCCGCAGTAGGCATAGGAACGCTGCTGGAAGACGGACTGGGTGATACTGTGAGGGTTTCGCTCACTGAAGAGCCTGAGTATGAGGTGCCGGTAGCTTATAATTTGGTGAAAAGATATGATAAACGTTCGGGGCATCAGCTTATACTTCCGGTTGAGCATGTGCCCAAAGATCCTTATAGTTATAGCAGGCGGGAGAGTTTTGAGGTAGGTAATATCGGGGGAGACAATGTTCCCAGAGTAATCACGGACGTACGAAATGTAAAAGATTGGACATACAAAGACTTCAAAGGTATAGGCCATTTTTATTTACCTGAGCCCGATAAGTGGACCATGAATGAGATCGGATGTGATTACATTTATTCAGGTAATCAGCCTATAGATTTTATGCTACCTAATGGGCTAAAAGAGATTCTGAACTATCAGGCATGGTTAATCAGCAATGATAAGCTAAACAAGCTGCCTCTTTTTAGCTGGCATGAATATCAGAACAGAGAAACTTCGCACCGGCAAACCAATTTTTTAGAAATCAGCTTACCGGAAACAGATGAAAGCTTCTGGCAACAAATTGCTGATGATCAAAAGCTGATATTAATTCTGGATACTGATAATGCGCATGCCATGCCTGAGCAGCGCAGGTTCTTTTATGAGCTGATGAATCGTGAAATCAATATTCCAGTCATCATCAAGCGCAAGTACGAAGATATAGAAGATGAAAAAGTGCAACTTTATAGTGCCACTGATATGGGAGGCTTGCTGATTGACGGTTTTGGAGATGGCGTCTTATTAAGCATGGATCTGGGTACCCCCAAGCCTAAAGAGATACAATTAGAAATGATTGCGCGTAACAACAGCATTTCTTTCGGTATTCTTCAGGCATGCAGGACGAGAATGTCTAAAACAGAATACATCTCTTGCCCTTCCTGTGGACGTACCTTGTTTGACCTGCAGGAAACCACGGCGATGATTCGTAAGCGAACAGATCATTTGAAAGGAGTCAAAATCGGTATCATGGGATGCATCGTAAACGGACCCGGAGAGATGGCTGATGCGGACTATGGATACGTGGGCTCGGGTAAAGGGAAAATTACTCTGTATCGTGGGCAGAATGTAGTGAAGAGAAGTGTACCTTCTGAGCAGGCAGTGGATGAACTCATCCAATTAATCAAAGAAGATGATCGTTGGAACGAGCCTACTTCACGTCCTGAGTAGCGACCAAATTGCTTATTGAACGTTTTACTGGTATTGCTGCTTAATTAAATAAACATTAACTATGAGTGATAATAAGAAAAGCGGATGGAAAAATTTTTTCTCATTAGGAGAAGTGGGAGGATATTTTTTTCGCAGCAAAGAGAAAAATCGGACAGATAATGTAAACCTTAAAATGATGCATGGCATCAATAAGATTTCCATTGTTATGTTTTTAATTGGCGTAATTTATCTGGTGGTCAAAAATCTATTCTAATTGGATATTGAATCATTTCGTGCTTTCTGTCTCGTTAAAAAAGGTGTAACTGAGGAATTTCCTTTTGACGAGCAGACTTTGGTCTTCAAGGTTGCAGGTAAGATGTTCGCACTCACCCATGTGGATTCGTTTGAAAGTGTAAATCTCAAATGTGATCCTGATCAGGCCGAATTACTTCGGGAGCAATATCAGGAAGTCATACCCGGCTATCATATGAATAAAAAGCACTGGAATACAGTATTACTCACCGGGAGCATAGGAGATAAGCTTTTACAAAAGTGGGTTGATGATTCTTATGCATTAGTTGTAAAGGGGCTGCCTAAAAAACTTCAATCAGAACTAAATCAATAAGCGTTTTTATGGATGATAGTAAACCCAGCTATCTGGCATTAGGCGATTCATATTCGTTTGGAGAAGGGGTGCGGGAGAATGAAAGATGGCCAACACAACTTGCTCAAAAGCTAGACTGGCAGACTCCCCAAATTATTGCCACTACAGGATGGACAACTTCTGAGTTAATAGATGGGATTTCTATAAGTGAACTTGATACATCTTATGACTGGATTTCTCTTCTGATAGGTGTTAACAACCAGTACCGGGGACAAAGCATCAAAAGTTACCAGAGTGATTTGGAAATTTTGGCGAACATAATGCTGCCATTGGTAAGACATAAATCTCAACAGGTATTTGTCATTTCCATTCCTGATTATGGAATTACACCATTTGCAAGAGATAAAAACCCTCAAAGAATCAGCCAGGAACTTAGTCAATACAACCAGATCAATAAGAATTTTGCCTTTCAACATGGTTTTCAATATTGTGATATCACTCAGCTATCTTTGAAAGCTAAGCAAAATAAAGATTATCTGGTGGATGATCAGTTACATCCATCCGGAAGCATGTATAAAATCTGGGTAGACGAAATATTAAAAACCTGCCTATTTAGCTGAACGTATATATGATATAATTTTTCCAAATAAGCTATTTCTTAATCTATAAAGACTGATTAATTCCGTAAAATCAATAGCTTTGTTTTGAAAAGATTTAGATTACTCTATTACTAATATTGTTTTTAGCAAAGTGAAAGGTCATGACAGGAACACTTGATATTGCCATTCAGAAAGTACAGAACTCAAGAATCAATCAGGTTGATTTTGACAATATTCCATTTGGCAAAGTTTATTCCGACCATATGTTCATTGCAGATTATGTGGATGGGCAATGGGGAGGCTTAAGAATAGTGCCTTTTGAGCATCTGAAATTAAGTCCGGCAAATGCAGCATTGCATTATGGGCAGTCTATTTTTGAGGGAATGAAAGCCCACAAAGGAGATGACGGTAGCGCCCTAATCTTTCGCCCCGAAAAAAATGCTCAGCGTTTTAATCGCTCAGCTATCAGAATGTGCATGCCGGAGCTTCCTGAAGAAATTTTTATTGGTGGACTAGACGAACTCGTTAGGCTGGACCGTTCCTGGATTCCCGATAAAGAGGGAAATTCACTTTATCTCAGACCTTTCATGTTTGCTGCCGACGAGTATATTGGTGTGCGTCCGTCACTCACATATAAGTTTATGATCTTTACCTGTCCTGTAGGAGGCTATTATAGTAAACCGGTGAGGGTAAAGATAGAGACCAAATTTGTGAGAGCAGCGGAAGGAGGCACCGGAGCTGCGAAAACAGCCGGTAATTATGCCGCTTCTTTATATCCTGCACAACTTGCCGGAAAGGAAGGCTACGATCAGCTTATCTGGACAGACAGCAAAACTCATACGCTGATCGAGGAAGCAGGCACCATGAACATCATGCTGGTGATTGATGGTAAATTAATCACTCCTCCTACCAGTGGAACCATATTGGAAGGAGTAACGCGCGATAGTATCTTAGCATTGGCGAATGACTGGGGTATGGAAGTAGAAGTGAGAAAAGTAACCGTAACTGAAATTATTGATGCGATTAAAACAGGTAGCTTAGAGGAAGCCTTTGGTGCTGGTACTGCTGCTACTGTAGCCCATATTGCAGCCATTGGTTACGAAGGGATTGACTATGAACTTCCTCCAGTTGAAACCAGAGAATTTTCTAACAAAGCGCTGCTGGAAATGGAAGCCATCAAAAGAGGAAAAAAAGAAGACCGTTTTGGATGGATTCATAAAATTTAGTGCATAAAATTATATTGTAATCCACTTTCCGATTAAAGTGGATTTTTTTTGTTTAACCCTATTTGATCATTAATACCATGACTAAAGATCAGTTGAAGGATTTAAAGGTAAGAGTAGATGCCTTGAGGGGGTATCTTTGACTACGATAAGAAGAAAAGTGAAATAGAAGACGAGGAAGCCATAAGTGTTCAGCCGGATTTCTGGAATGATCCTAAAGAGGCAGAGCTTACCATGAAGTCCATTCAGAGCAAAAAAGTGTGGACCAATAGTTTTGAAAAAGCTCAGGCTGCTTACGAAGACCTGGAGACCCTCTATGAGTTTTATGAACTGGATGAGGTCAGTGAAGGTGATATTAATAAAGAATATAAGAAGGCGCTCCAGATCATAGAGGATCTAGAGTTCAAAAAAATGCTTTCTGGAGAAGAAGATCAACTAAGTGCTATTTTGGAGATAAACCCAGGTGCGGGGGGGACCGAAAGTCAGGACTGGTCCGAAATGCTGATGCGTATGTACATCATGTGGGGAGAAAGCCACCACTATAATGTAAAACAGCTAAGCTATCAGCCAGGAGACACGGCAGGTATCAAGGGCGTATCGCTTGAGTTTAATGGTGAGTTCGCTTATGGTAACTTAAAGTCTGAAAATGGAGTACATCGTTTGGTAAGAATATCGCCATTTAATGCTAATGGTAAGCGGCAAACATCTTTTGCATCGGTATTCGTCTATCCCGTAGTAGATGATTCCATTGAAATAGATATCAATCCTGCAGATATTACCTGGGAGACTTTTCGCTCTGGTGGTGCAGGGGGGCAGAATGTAAATAAAGTGGAGACCGCAGTTCGTTTACGGCATGCTCCTTCCGGAATAGTAGTAGAGTGTCAGCAGGAACGATCTCAGCTTCAGAATAAGGATAAAGCCATGAAAATGCTGAAATCCAGGCTATACCAGGTAGAAGTAGAAAGAAAAAATGCAGAAAGAGCTGAAATAGAAAGTAATAAGGATAAGATTGATTTTGGTTCTCAGATCAGAAATTATGTTTTACATCCTTACAAATTAGTAAAAGATACCAGGACAGGAATAGAACGTACAGATGTTAATCAGGTGCTGGATGGAGATCTAGATGACTTTATCAAAGCTTATTTGATGGAGCAATAAATTATCACAAAGCAAGACAATATTGCAGCTTGCATATTGCAGGATGATCATTTACACTAAGCTATTTTACTTAGCAGTAAATCAACAATTTACGAAACGCGGATTAAGATTATTGAAACTATAGGAATATTAAATTTTAATCTTCGTTTTACAAATAGACAAATGAGGAGGCATTACTAAATACTTTTGTGTGGATATAGATATTTTTTCAAAGCTGACCATCTCTCGGCAGGCGCAGTATACCTGGAAACATGGGAGTCATTTGGCGAGGAAAGATGGTTTTCGCTACCATCACGACCTATATGCATTGAATGATTTTTTTGTAGAAATTATTTATAACCTTGAACTGGGGCAGGTTGATAAGATTGAGGGTTTTATTCAAACCGCACGCCTCAATCCATACATTGAAGATATTAGTCTGAATCAGTTATATTAAAAAAAAGCCTCTGTTTCAGAGGCTTTTTTTAGTTTATCTTTGCTAAAAATAAAACAACCTTATACAGTCTCTTCTGCTAAAATCTTATCAACATCTTTTTTAAGAATTACTTCTTTCTCTAAGAGTAGCTCAGCAACACTATTCAGTGCGTCTCTTTCATCGCTAAGCAGTAATTTTGCTCTTTGATAAGCATTATATATTACCTGCTGCACTTCTTCATCAATCTTTTTTCCCAGGTATTCACTATATGGTTTTTGTAAAGATTGTTGATTTTCTCCCGAACTATCATGAAAACTAAGATTGCCGACTTTTTCACTTAGCCCATACATGGAAACCATGCTATAAGCCATTTTGGTTACTTTTTCCAGGTCATCCAATGCACCGGAGGAAATTTCATCAAAAACAATTTCTTCAGCTGCTCTTCCCCCCAGGGTAGTACACATTTTATCAAAGAGTTGTTTTTTGGTGACAATATTTCTTTCCTGCGGCATATACCAGTTCGCACCCAGGGACCTGCCGCGCGGGATAATGCTTACTTTGACTAAATCATCAACATTTTTAAGTAAATGGCTGATTACCGCATGGCCTGCTTCGTGATAAGCAATGATTTCCTTTTCTTCTTCAGATCTCTTCCTGCTCTTTTTCTCCAGACCAGCCACTGTGCGGTCCAACGCATTTATCATATCTTCATTAATTAATTTAAGTTGTGGATAATGTTTTGTTAAAAGTAAAAGCAAATAGGAACAGAACGACCTTGAGCAAGAACCCCTGTGGGGTAACTGCATGGATTTTTCCGGGAAAGCGAGCAGTAACTTGGCTGAAGCAGGTTTCAATACGCTTTCTGTAATGCTTTTTTAAAAAACGCATAGCTGCGTTATCCTGCCTTTTTGAGTTAGATTTTCGCTCTACCAATAGGCGCACCTGATCGCATTCTTCATAAAGGTCTTCCAACTCATAATGCGTATAAGCACTGTCAGCATAAAGTTCACTACCTTGAGGTAAGGATAGGGACATAGCTTGTAAAGCTGTATTGTCGTGAATAGAACCAGCCGTGATCAAATAATCCACTGGTATACCATCGGCGGTGGTAACTACCTGTACCTTAAAACCATAGAAATACTGTCGTTTGGAGGCATTGTATCCCCGATAAGATTCATGTTTTAGTAGCTTGCACCTCCCAATACGAATGTTTTTACAAACAGCTACTGGGAACGAATCTATTAAGTAGCGACTTGCAGTGTTGAGTTGCTTGAGACTCTCCCCCAATGCTAAAAAGATCCTGATTAAAGTATTTGATAGGCGATGCAGATGGCGATTAAAGTTAGACTTGTCTATTTTGGCCATCCCATGATGTTGCTGCATGTATTGACAAGTAGTGTGCTGGTTGCCATAAAAGTACTGGGCTGAGAGCAGGGCAGTAGTTAATATCTCCGCATCACTTACTTTGCGACGAATGTCTATGTGGGGTTGGCTGATTTTTAAATAATCGTCCATAAAACAATATATTGCAATAGTATAGTCTGTCATGTAATTGTTAGGTAAAGTGTGGTAACTTCACTTTAACAATCTTTTGGCAGACTATGCTTCATTTAACCTTTTAATTCGCAACTTGAGTTAATTACATAATCTCTTTCGTTACGTGCAGCCATCAACGCAGCCTCATTACAAATATTGGCAATATTAGCACCAGCAAATCCTGCAGTTTGTGCAGCCAATATATTTACCTCAATGTCATTTTTTACATTGATTGTATCAAGGTGAACTTTAAAAATAGCCTTCCTTTCCTCCAGATTTGGAAGGTCAAGGTATATTTCACGGTCAAACCGGCCCGGCCTCAGCAAAGCTTTATCCAGTACATCTCTGCGATTGGTAGCTGCCATTACAATTACGCCTGAATTGGTCTCAAATCCGTCAAGCGCCTGAAGTAATTGGTTAAGGGTGTTTTCCTGTTCATCATTGCTTTGCATAGATTTAGCCTTACCCCGGGATCGCCCAATGGCATCAATTTCATCTATAAAGATAATACAGGGAGCTTTCTCTTTGGCTTGCTTGAAAAGGTTTCTTACCCGGGATGCACCCACACCGACAAACATCTCTACAAAATCAGATCCTGACATGGATAAAAAAGGAACATTCGCCTCACCGGCTACAGCCTTAGCCATCATCGTTTTACCAGTACCCGGAGGGCCTACTAACAACATGCCTTTAGGAATTTTAGCGCCTACAGCTTCATATTTACGCGTATCTCTCAGGTAATGCACTACTTCCTGAACTTCAGTTTTGGCTTCGTCCAGTCCTGCTATGTCTTTGAATCTTACAGAAGGTTTGTTAGTTTCATCATATATTTTGGCTTTTGACTTACCGATGGAAAAGATGTTATTTCCTCCGCCCATAGATTGCTGAGCCCTTTTACGCATAAAATAAAAGAAAAGCACAATAAGAAAGATTGGCAATAACCAGGGAAGCAGGTTTTCCAGCCAGTTTGTACGATACACATAACTTACATTGACAGGACTAAGGTTATATTCGGCTTCAGCCTTTTGCACTTTATCTTCAAAAGTTTCTACTGAACCCAGGGTATATTGATAATCAGGGTTGTTTAATCCTTGGTCAAATATGCCAGTGTCCTTTTCATCAGCCTTGTTAACACTATCCTTCAAATAAACATTTGCGATTTTTTTATTGATAATCTCAATACTTTCAACCTGGCCTTTTTGTAAATACTTTTCTTCCAATTGTTGCCAGGTGATAACCTGAGTGCTACTGTTGGTCTGCCCGAAAAAATAGAAACCAAATATGATGAGAAGCCCTAAGAATAGCATTCTTATCCATGAATTATTAGGTCTCCCATGCTTTGATTTTTTTTGATCTATATGGTTTTGCTCCTAATTCATCATTAATGTTTAAAAAATTTTCAAATCCTTAATGCTATAACCCATAATTGAGCAATTCGTTACTTAAGAATGACTTCATTTATCAGGAAAATCAATGTGGAATTGATGCGTATTTTCTACACTGATGGGGAAATCTCGCTTTAAAATGTCCACCTAATCTTAAAAAATCAGCACAGATTAGGATAGGCACGAAATTAGAAATACCTGTTGCAAATTGTTATTCCAGATTTTTTTGACTTGACCATTTTTAATTTTTTTGACTGAAACACCGCTTCGGCGGTCGCTGGAAAAACAATTGGGCTGTTTACTTGATGGAAATGGACTTAGGAGGGTATCTTACCCTCCTTTAGTTTTTTAAATGAATGGGTTCACCCCAAGAACTAAATAAGGACACATATAACATCTAAAAGCCCTTCTTCTCAATTCTATTATATCAGTAAGAATATCTACTTTTTTTTTGTGCAAAACCGCGATCATTATCCTTTTGGATAATTCGTGATGTGAAAACGGTAAAAAACCGATGTAAGAATAAATGTAAAAATTATAAAATTGAACTATTTTAATTTGAAACTTCAATATTCTTATTTATATTGCATATATATTAAAGATAGAAATTTAAATACTTAAAAATATGATGCGCTTTCCAGAACTTGAAATCCAACCTAATGGGGCTGAATCATTTTATAATGAATATAAAGACAAGCTTTCTGAAGAGAAACTACTAAAAGGCTTTTCTTTTGCTCAGGCATGTGATGATTTTCAGAGACATTTTAATAAGTATCTCATTTCTGAAAAGAACAGCATGTATAACATGAATAATGCGATCAGAAAGTTTTTTGTGGACAATAAAGCAAACCGTCAAAGCATGATGTTATTTGCAATTTTTGTTAGAGAACATCTTGAAATCACAAACGAGATGCTACTTGAAAAAGAGTATTATGAATTGATGCATAAGTTCAGTGCTACCAAAACAAGATTACATCAATTACTCAATATGCTGATGGCGGATAATATTGAGAGTGAAAAAAATGAATTAGAATGAATTGATTAACAGTGTTTTCAGTGCTTGTAATAAGTAAAGCCAGTGATTATTTTGTCACTGGCTTTCTGGTTTTGAAACCATTCAATATAATTTCCATTGCTCTGGTAATATCTATAAAATGATCAGTGCCTACCCATTTTTGGTTGATTTCAATTTCTATACCTGCATATCTGCTATCCTTGTATTTTGTTCTTAAGTAAGAAGTAAGTCCATCATCAATTCCCCGGTAAGGCTCATTAAAAAATATTTTGCTTCTGGGTAATAAATCGACCAATTCGGGTTTTATCTGTTTGGCAATACCTAACTCAAGCTTTCGTCCCGGGTCAAACAGAATTCCTATATCCAGATTTCTAATATTACCATCATAAACGGGTGTAAATGAGTGTATAGAAAAATGTACGTTCGTTTGCTTATCTTCTATGTTCTTTTCAATAATTGACGTGATCTTATTTCTGTAGGGAAGATATAACTCCTTTATAAGTAGTGCTTTTTCCTCGTAGGAAAGATAGTTTGTGAACTCTGAATAAAGCTGTGGGTGTCCTAATGAGCGATTCATCTCTATCAGCAACCTGCTTATGGTACAGGACACCAAAGGAAGCTCCAGCTTTGCTGAAAGTACTTTGGCAAGATCAAGTGTTCCCGGGTCCCATCCGCGATGACTTTGAAGAATAGCTTCCTGACCGATGAAATATTGTTGATAGGTGGGAGGTATTTCATAACCTCCGTGCTCACAGCTCAGGAAACATGCGTAGTTTGCCATGTTTCAAAAGTTTCATTTTCATCCAGACAGTCACTCAATTCGCTATAAATTAATTTTAGGTTCTCTTGAGTGTAAATGCCGTCAGTAAGTTGGAGAATCTTGTTACCCAATGAACCTCGTAGAAGTAGCGTATCCAGGGTGGGAGCCCAGTTCGCGATTGCTTCAGGATAATGGGATAACACGAGTTTGTACAAGTGCAGCCAAATTTGTTTTGCTTTTACCCTTTTTTTATCCCATCCAAGCAGTTTAAGATAATTATTTTCTTCTATGAGCGTATCTTCTGCATGCTCAATTACATTGCTAAATATGTTGAATAACGCATCCTCTGACCAGGACTTTTGCTCATTAAAAGTACTTAGTTTTTCTTCTACCAGTAATTTTAGCACATGGATAATCAGGTTAAGAATTGCCAAATCTGCAAGCGGGCTTTCCTGAATATCCAATATTCTGATTTCAATGGATCCACGGTCAAACCTTGCTATTGCCCCCCTTGAATTTAACCATACGGCTTCCAGGATATTATCTTTATCATAAGGCTTAATAGCCGAGGTGATAGGATCATAAATAAGCTTTTGATAATCAGCCTGACAAAAAGCTTTCTCAGGAATTACTTTGCCGGTAATCAGCGGAATCTGCTTTTGATTGAGCTGGTAGTAATCTAATCTTTTGTCAATTTTACCGGTATACTCACCTTCCAGGATAGGAGAACTGGCGGTTAATGCTGGCATAATGGGCATCAGCACTCTTATTGCAGCATGTAAGCTGGCAAATTCTTCATCCCCAGCAAAAGGCAGATTCAAATGTGTGCTTTGCAAATTTGACCATCCATGTCCTTTACAATTGAAAATCCGATCATAAGTTTCATAAATTTCTTTGTTACCATAAGGCCAAAGCTGAGTTTCCTGGGCAGGATTCATCCAGGGATGAGCTGCGGTAGGCATGAGTTTGGCATCAAATTGGGCCAGCAAATGATTGATCTGCTTTACATTCGTAGCAAAATCGTCTGCCAGTCTCCACAGATCAGCAGTAGGTTGGGTACATTTCAATTCAATTACGTGTCTTACCAGTTCATTAGACCAGGTAACTGATCCGTTCTCATACTCGTCAACATATTCACCTGCCGCGGCTTTCAGTAACTCATCCGCAATGGGTTTTATGTTCAGTGTGTTTTTATCAACGATCATGTATTCCAGTTCCACACCGTAGGCCTGGAAAAGATGAAGAGGTTTGCGGTTTTGCATATTAGTTAGATTTGACACGTTGTAAAAGAGTATCCATAATGCTTAAATACAGTTGATCCTTAATCATCTTGTCTTCTATGCCACTATCTATACTCGGATTATCATTTACTTCAATTACGAAGTACTGGCCGTTTACTTCTTTGATATCAACACCGTAAAGACTATCACCAATGAGCCTGGTAGCTTTTACGGCGGTATCTATCAATGCTTTGGGAGCTTCACTCAAAGTCAATGTTTCAGCTTTGCCATCTTTATCCTTAGCCTTTGACCAGTTAACAATCTGCCAGTGATTGCGAGCCATAAAATACTTGCAGATATACAGTGGTTCATTGTTGATGATACCAATACGCCAATCAAAAGCTGTGGGCATAAATTCCTGGGCTATCAGTAATTCAGAATTTTGGAAAAGGCTTTGCATGGCCGGCACCAGTTCCGGCTCTGAATTGATTTTGATTACCCCTTTGGAAAAACAGCTGTCCGGTTGTTTTAATACCAGAGGAAAGCCAAAATCATATAATGCAGACAAGGGGGTTTCTTTACGCACCATCATAGATTTGGGGGTAAGAATCTGGTTGGCCTGAAGTACCTCGTTTAAATACACTTTATTGGTGCATTTAAGAATGGAATCAGAGTCATCAATGACGATTAAACCCTCTGCCTCTGCTTTTTTCGCAAAACGAAAAGTATGATGGTTTACATTCGTTGTTTCACGAATAAATAAGGCATCATACTGGATCAGTTTGCTCAGATCATTTTTGGTGATGAGGTCTACACTAAAACCGGTCTTGTCCGCCGCCTTCACGAATTTTTGAATCGCCTTAACATTGGAAGGGGGTGTTTTTTCCTCCTGACTTACCAGGATTGCCAGGTCGTACTTTTTGCGGGATATGTTGCTTCCAAATGTTTTTTTGCCCTCAAAGTAAGCCTGCAGTGATGCGTGGAGTATAGGTTTATCCTCATCAGGAATATCTGAATTGTTTGCCGGCTGAATATACTGGAGCAACCATTTTTTCTCTTTCTTTACAAATCGTGCTTTTAGCAAAGGCGTTTGCAGGAGATTGAATAGTAAAGAAGCAAGTTTCAGGAAAGCCTCATTCTGAGTTTTACCCATATAAATGCGCATCTCAACTGTTTTTTCGTTTACCTGCTTAAAAGTATCCTGTATCAGTTCATCAAAATCTAAGCTGTCTTCGCGGATCAGGGAAGGGAAACGAAAATCCTGAATCGCTGATATACGAGGCATTACTTTATGCCCTCTGGCCTCTGCTAGAAGCGATACATAATAACCAAGGCTTTGGTACTGATAGGAACGGCAGAAATTGAGAATTTTTGTGTTTTTAGCTTTCAATAATTGTGTCTCTCCGAAATAGTCAGCGGGAGTAATCACCTGAACGCCTTCAATTTTAAATTTCCAGTTATTTGGGTTTTCTGTAACGATTAGTTTAGACATCTTAACTTTTTTTCGGCTGAATGATTAATAAATTCGCATCGTAAGTGACAATGCCCAGTAAGATGGCATTGATAAGTCGGTCAATTGGTACCTGGTAATGTTGTTCGGTTTTGGCTACCGGATTCGGATTCAAAGGGTCAGAAATATGAACCATACGGCTGTCCCTGTCATAACCTTTGATCAGCACAAAGTGACCGCTGGGTTCCCCTTTGATATCATGATACTGATTGGTCTCAGCAATTTCTCGTGCGCACTGATACAGATAGGTTGCGCTCAAGCCGGTCAAAATAGGAATCTGTTTTACCAGATATTTTTTCAAAAGCCTGGGAGTAAGTTCTTCATACAAAATTTTACCGCCAAGGCTTAAAAACTGAACATATGCATCCGTAGCCAGCTTTATCCTTAATTGTCTTTTCACAGAAGCCTGTTGTCTCAGCTTAACATGCAGCTGAGTGTTTTCGGTAAACCAGGTGGGATCAAATATGTGAAGGTTATAGGTATAGATAGTTGCCTGATAGCCACGTTGTAAAGCGTGAATGCCCAGATAAACTGCCAAAGTACCACCACTTTTTAATTGCTGTACTTCTCCGATCACTACTTCCATGTCTAAGTGATCCTGGTAGTAATTATACAGCGCATGCAGACAAGTAGGTCCACAGGTAACATCGTCTGGCTGGGGCTTTATATTGACAGTAAGTACATGTTTATTATCATCCATGCTTGATTTCAATAATTTTACTACTTTGACGGCACTGAAATCAAAAGTCACATGTATGAGTGATAATTATATGATTAATTATATTTTAAAAAATAATGACTCTTATGATACAATGATTGGATTAGAAAAATTAAGTGATGAAGATTTAGCGAATCAGTTAAAGGAGAGCGGTGATCAAAGGTTTTTTGCGGAGCTGACCCGAAGGCATGAGAAGAAAATTCTTAAAAAATGCAACTCTTATGTAAAGCAGGATGCGGCTAGTGAAGACTTGATGCAGGAAATTCTCATTAAAATTTTTTTACGTATCAAAGACTTTCGGAATGAGGCCAAATTTTCTACCTGGCTGTTTACGATCATACACAGCACCTGCATTGATTACCTGAGGAAGCATAAAAAAAACGTGCACAGTGTCATCACTGAGAAGCTGAGCGATGAAGTAGGAGATATCATTGAAAGCGAAGAAGAAATTAGTGAAGCTTTAAGTGAAAAAGTTTTGATGGAACTTTTAGAGCAAATGACCCCGGAAGAAAAAATGCTTTTATTACTCAAATACAAAGAAAAACACCAAATTAAAGATATACAGCAAACGCTTAATCTTTCAGAAAGTGCGGTGAAAATGCGTTTAAAGAGAGCCAAAGAGAAGATCAACAAACTTTATTTGCGGCATAAATAAGTACTGCTTTCATTATACATAGCAGATAGAACAGGACGGAATAGCAGAAGTGGCATTGCATTTTTATGAATACGGTATGCCATAAAACATATCCAGACTGGTTTTAGATTTTACTTAAATCAATATTTATACAGACCTGAAAATCAGATGATTATGAAAGGTGATCTGCTGCCTGGATAGCATAGGCTTTATGGTCTTTTGGCGAAGCCATCGTTTTGTGAATTTTGCAAAAATTAGAAGAGCAAAAACTATTTAGAGCTAACCTATATAAGATATGAAGCGCAAAGCATTTACAATGAAACTGATAGCTGGTTTTGAAGAAGAGTATAAGAAAAGACATGATGAAATCTGGCCGGAGCTAAGTCAAAGCCTGAAAGAAGCAGGGATCCATGACTATTCAATTTATCTGGATGAGGAAAGTCTTACACTTTTCGCCGTTCAAAAAGTAGACGATCATTATGATGGAAATCAGCTGGCATCTCATCCTGTGGTGAGAAGATGGTGGGATTATATGGCAGATATTATGGAAACCAATCCTGATAATTCACCTGTAACCAAAGCGTTGCAGGAAGTTTTTCATATTGACTAGTATTGTCTGAAAATGCCAAATGTATCTTTGAATGAATCACAAAATAATGAATGCAAGTATTCATTTTTTATACTTATTGATATGAAAGCTGTATGGCATTATGAAAAGTTTATCAATAGAATGATCAAAATACAGCCTAAGATTATCGTACTATTGTTGATCCATTGTTTATCAGCGGGTCCTGTGTTTTCCCAGTTCTTCAAACAGCAAATCCCTGATAAATTGGTGGTGCTCACTTTTGATGATGCAGTAAGTACCCATGCTACTTATGTAGGTCCATTGCTTAAAAAATATGGATTTGGAGCTACATTTTTTGTTTGTGAATTTCCACCTGACTTTGAGGATAAAAGTAAATACATGTCCTGGGAGCAGATACAGAAGCTTGGAGAGATGGGATTTGAAATTGCCAATCATACCCATCACCACACCCATGTGAACCGGATTGATGAAGCTGAACTGATCAAAGAACTTACGTATATTGAGGAAAAATGTGTGGCATTAGGCCTTGAAAAACCTATTACTTTCGCTTATCCTGCTTATGAAACCGACGAAGAAGTTATCACAACACTTAAAAAACAGGGATACCGACTTGCCCGGGCAGGAGGTAGTCTGGCTTACGACCCATTAATTCATCACCCTTACCTCATACCGAGTTTTAGCACTACTGGTGAGGATAAGGAGCGCGTGATCAATGCTATTAAGCAGGCAAAAGATGGAAAAGTAGTCGTGTTAACTGTACATGGTGTACCAGACTATGCACATGATTGGGTGACTACTCCTCCTAAACTTTTTGAAATTTATCTGAAATTTTTACATGATAACAACTACCAGGTAATTGCATTAAAAGATCTTGAAATATACATTGATGTGGACCAAGCTTTAAATGAGATACAACCAAATTTTGAGGCTGTTAAATAAAGTAACAACACATCAACTGATTGATAGAAAATTTAGATATAAACGTCTGATTTTAAGAAGCTTATGGATTAATGTTTCATCAAAAGGTCAAGCATTTTTCTATCTAGCTTGTGTCCGTACCAGTCTTCATAATCTACATCTTCACGACCAGAATCCAGTAAGCCGAAGCTGCCGCTGAACTCCCAGATACCATAGCCTATGTTATGGGTGGTAAGTATGTCCAGCACATCGTCAAACCAGGCCAGGAAAACATCGTGAGGAGTCTTATTCCAGCAGCCACATTCACCACAGTGTACGCCTACACCGCTTTTTACCAATTCAATCCAGGGCTGGTAAAAAGTCTCCAGCATCTCTCTTTTCAAAACCATAGGTTTCTTAACCTCTTGGCCGGTGCTATCCTGAACCGTAAACTCTATTGTACCCGGCCATTTAGGCTCCGGTAAGCTATCAGGGTCTTTATTAGCCCAGGGAGCCTTGTAGTGAGAAATAATTCCGGGATAGTAACCGCGACAGCTCTGTGCTATGTTCAGGTCAGTGATTTCAGGAATCACACTGGTACCCACATCATTACCATCTGCGATGACCAGGTGATTAGGATTAGCTTTACGAATGGTTGCTGAAGCTGCTTTGGCAACTTTGCGGTAAAGTTCACCCGGTACAGAACTACGGCGAGAGTGCTGGTCGTTCATATCTTCCCGCATGCTGGGTTCATTCACCAGGTCAAAACTGATCTTATCCGAAGAAGTATTTTTGTAGCGCGTGGCCCACATGTTCCAATGAAAACAAAAGGCTTCCAGCGCTTCCTGATCTTTCCAAAGGTTGTAGGGCTCATAAAAACCGGCGTTGACACAATAGCCGGGTGCCCGGTGTAAATTCAGGCTGACATGCAGATTGTACTTATGCGCTAAGTCAATTAAGCTGGAAATCCGATCTACTCTTTGTACATCAATGTGATACACCTGTTCAGGTGTGATTTTCTGGCTATGGTCAATATCAAGATAGGTAGGATATGCCATCGGAATTCTTACGAAATCAAATCCCCAGTCAGACATCCAGCGGAAATAATCTTCTTTGGTCTGAGGCCTTGAATTGTCAGGATCAGGAGAAAAGAAATCCAGCAGGTTAAAACCCCTCCAGCGGGGTAGAACATTTTGAATTTTATTGAAAGATGAGGCAAAAGCTGAAGTACCGGTAAAACCCAATCCAACTCCTAGTGCAGCGGAGTTTTTGATAAAATTACGGCGGCTTAAACCGGAATGGGGAAAAATTCTTTTCATAAAAATTGATAGGTTGTTGTTATATCTGAATCAATCAAAATACAAAAAATATCAGTTCCCCCTTAAGAAAGTAATGATTTCTGATCTTACTGACGAACTGCTTCTTTACAGGCTAAACCAGATTAAAATTTTTGTTAGGTTACGAGTTACCCTGTGCTGATAAAGTGGCTTGCGTATAGAGCACGCTGTGCCCCATAGACGCAATAAATAGCTGGAAATGTCACCTAGCTGAGAATCTGTTTCACTATTTTTCCATGTACGTCAGTAAGCCTGTATCTTCTTCCCTGATGTTTAAATGTCAATCGTTCATGATCTATCCCTAATAGATGGAGTAAGGTAGCCTGAAAATCATGAACATGAACAGGGTCTTTGACAATGTTATAACCAAACTCATCTGTTTCCCCATATGTAAAGCCTTTTTTTACTCCCGCACCAGCCATCCACATAGTGAAGCAGCGGGGGTGATGGTCACGCCCATAGTTATCTTTGGTCAGCTTACCTTGAGAATAATTGGTACGGCCAAATTCACCACCCCAGATGACCAGCGTATCTTCCAGTAAACCTCTTTGTTTGAGATCCCTGACCAATGCGGCAGAGGCCTGATCAGTCTTTTTACATTGACTTTTAATACCGGCAGGCAGGTCATTGTGCTGATCCCAGCCCTGATGATAGAGCTGCACAAATTTGACATCCCTTTCTATCAACCTCCTGGCCATAAGACAGTTAGCAGCATATGTGCCAGGGTCCCGTGAATCAGGTCCATACATATCAAATACCCAGTCTGGCTCATCTGACATATCTGTTACTTCAGGTACAGAAGTTTGCATACGAAACGCCATTTCATACTGAGCGATACGATTTTGGATTTCTGGATCTCCATAGATGCTTAATTGTGCTTTGTTTAGTTCTTTCAGATAATTGAGCATGCTACGCCGATCACTGCTGTGGTAACCATTGGGATCATTGAGGTAAAGGACAGGATCTTTGCCGGAACGGAATTGCACCCCCTGATGTCGGGAAGGCAGGAAACCATTGCCCCAAAGTCGGGCATAAAGCGGTTGTCCTCCGGCATTTTTAGATACTAATACAATAAAAGAAGGTAAGTTTTCATTTTCAGAACCCAGCCCGTAGTCAAGCCAGGAGCCAATACTGGGGCGACCGGCAAGTTGCGAACCAGTTTGGAAAAATGTGATCGCCGGATCATGGTTAATGGCCTCAGTGTGCATACTTTTGATGAAGCAGAGCTCATCTACGATCTGGCTGGTGTAGGGTAAAAGCTCACTCACCCAGGATCCACTTTTTCCGTATTGTTGAAATGAATAGGTTGATCCTGCCAATGGCAGAGATGATTGTCCGGCACTCATCCCGGTGAGCCTCTGTCCTTGTCTAACGGAGTCAGGAAGTTCTTCTCCATTCATTTTTTCCAGCTTTGGCTTGTAATCAAAAGTTTCCAGTTGAGAAGGACCTCCACTTTGGAATAGATAGATGACTCTTTTTGCTTTAGGGGCAAAATGGGGAGAAGACAAAATACCCCCGGAGGTAGTTTTGCCAAATGTCGCTGAAGGATTAAGCATAGAACCTAATGCAGCAGCTCCCAGACCCATAGCAGATTTAGAAAGAAACGTTCTGCGGTTCAATGTACTTGCAATGTTTATAGTATCTTTCTTCTTTGACATTGTTGATAATTTACCTTTTGGTGATAAAAGCATCAGAATTCATTATGGCACTGGCAACTACCGTATAACTGGCCAGCAGTTGAGGAGATACATCGGGCATTTGATCGCTTTCTCCTACACTCAACCAGCCTGCTGTTTTGTCAGGGTGGTCTTTGAAATTTGCGTTTTCATTCTCTAACAGCTTCTTCAATACCTTCATTTCACTTTCTTGAGTTTCACGGCCCGTAAGCAGACGATAGGTTAAATTTATTCTTTCCTCCTGGCTTTCTTTTTCGGTAAGAACCCGGTAAGCGATATTACGGCTGGCTTCTACAAACTGCGGGTCGTTGAGCAAAATCAATGCCTGTAAGGGCGTGCTGGTCTGCTGCCTTTCCACGACACAATAGCTTCTGCTGGGTGCGTCAAACGTTCCCATAGATGGAGGAGGAACAGTACGTTTCCAGAATGTATAAAGGCTACGACGAAAAAGCTTATGACCCTGATCCTGTATATAGGTAGCTCCGTTGAAAGCCCACAAGCCTTCTGGCTGATAGGGTTTCACGCTGGGGCCGCCAATATCTTTTACCAGCAGACCACTGGAAGCCAGCGCATGATCACGCAACATTTCAGCGCTGAGTCGGCCTGATGGCCCCCTGGCTAGCAATAGATTGTCCGGATCGTTTTTCAGCAGTTCCTGGGTCGCCAATGAAGATTGGCGGTAGGTCGCAGACATGACAATTAACTTCTGCATTGCTTTCATATCCCAGCCTGATTCTCTGAACTTTACAGCCAGCCAATCCAGCAGCCTGGGGTGGGAGGGAAGATTTCCCTGATTTCCGAAATCAGCGGCTGTGCTTACCAGACCTTTACCAAAATAATGCTGCCAGAAGCGGTTTACTATTACCCTGGAGGTAAGAGGGTGATCTTTATGAAAAAGCCATTGAGCCAAACCCAAACGATCTCGACTTAGTGAGTCAGGAAAAGGAAGAATTTTTTCAGGAATTCCTGGCTCTACCTTTTCTCCATGCGCATCATAAGCACCTCTTTCCAACAAATAAGTAGGCCGATTTTCTTCCAGCTCATCCATGACCATCATCTCATCCACTTCTTCCACAATATCGTTCCTCTGCTGCCTAAGTTTTTCCAGCCTTTTCAGCTGAACTTTGTAAGCTGGTACTTGATGTGAGAGGTAATAATGATAATATCCTTGTTTAACAGCATTATTTGTTGATTCTTTTGAAATATTGATTGTTCCTGCCAGACTCGCAATCTCTGGAGCGCTTAACGCTCTTTCATATACCTTAATCTCATCTGCCAGGCCATTTTTAAAACCTACTCCTCTCCACCGGGCACCTAACTGTAAGCCGGGTTCTTTGTCCATTGCAGGAAAAAGGATGTCTTTGTAAAGATTATCCTTTTCGGTCAGCATTTGCTGTTCCTGACCGTCTACATATAGTTTTAAGCCTTTGGCTTTACTACTGCCATCATAAGTCACGGCAAGGTGTATCCATTCTTTTTTGGGTGCAGCACTGGTTGAGAGTTTGATAATATTATTATAAGGCCAGGTATGCGCCATCAACAGCTCAAATTTATGATCTCGTATTGCCAGGTGATAGCCTCTGAAATTGTAAAGTATGGCACCATTTCCCTTATGAAATATAACACCTTCTTTCAACTGCTCTGGAATATTGACCCAAAGTGAAATAGAGAATGGGTTGGCCCGCCCAAAAACGCCTACTTCTCCCAGATCTAGTGCTTCATCACCATTAAGTTTTACCGCTTTTCCAAATTTGCCTTCCACCAGCACCGGATCTGCTAAATTTCCTTTGTGTTTAGGAGAAATACTGCTTGCAAACTGACCTTGATTTAATTGATCAAGTGTAAAATGAGCTTGTAAGCCTTCCTTTACCTTATTAATTTTCGGAAAAGCTCTGTTTTTATAAGCCTCCTCAAACTCATTTTTCTTCTCTTTTTTTATCTTTTCAATGCCTTTTTCCGTCTCAGCAATTTTCTGATCAATGAAAGCCAGCAAACTGTCTTCTTTTTCATCAGTGAGTAAAATAGTTGGTACAGGCATGGCATCATCCCAGGAAATCTGCCCGGCTTCGTCTACCTGATTAAAAAAGCCAAATAGCTGATAATAGTCCTTTTGCGAAATTGGATCGTATTTATGATCATGACATCGGGCACACTCCACAGTCAAGCCCAAAAAATTTGTGCCTAAAGTATTGGTTCGGTCTGCCACATATTCTACCCTGAACTCTTCATTCACAATGCCTCCTTCCATATTCTGGGCATGGTTACGATTGTATGCCGTAGCCAGTTTTTGTTCCCGGCTGGCATTGGGAAGCAGGTCTCCAGCCAATTGCCAGCTTGCGAACTGGTCAAAAGGCATGTTTTCATTATAAGCCTTAATTACCCAGTCTCTCCAGGGCCACATGGGACGATAGCGGTCAACCGTATAACCGTGGGTGTCAGCATAACGAGAAGCATCCATCCAGTTTACCGCCATCCGTTCTCCATAATGAGGAGAGTCCAGCAATCGGTCTACAACTTTTTCATAAGCTTTATCGGAATGGTCGGCTAAAAACCCATCAATTTCTTCAATCGTGGGAGGTAATCCGGTGAGATCCAGACTAAGGCGCCTGAGTAAAGTTTCTTTATCAGCTTTCGGTGAAGGCTGCAGCCCTTTTTGTTCCAGCATAGCCAGTACAAACTGGTCAATAGGATTCTGTATCCATTCCTCTTGTTTTACTTTGGGCAAGTCATGTTTTTCCGGCTTGATAAAAGCCCAATGTGGTTTGTATTCAGCCCCTTCTTCTATCCATTTGGTAAGCACGGCTTTTTCGTAGACAGTAAGTTTGAGGTTAGATGCTGGAGGGGGCATGATGTATTCAGCATCTTCACTGGTGATACGGTGAAACATTTCACTTTTACCAGGCTTGCCAGCTACAATTGCGAATTCACCTGGTTTGTCTTTAAGCGCAGCGAATGCACCTTCGGGAGTAGCCAGTTCAAGTCCCGCCTCCTGACTGGCCTCATCGGGACCATGGCAGAAAAAACACTTATCGGATAGAATGGGCTTGACATGTAGATTGTAATCAACTTTTTCGGGAAGTTGCGCTTCTACTTCCTTGAATTCAGCTGGTTTTTCATATCCACGGCAACTGGGAAGAAAAAAGACACTCCCCATTAAACATATAAGAAAATAAGCCAGCCAATTTGAAGTTTTAAGGCACATATAAACATTGGATAAAGCCATCTCAAAAAATTGGTTTTAATAAACCTGTTAGCATTATATTTAATATATTTTCTACTGGAATGCAAATGCTGCTTTCAGAGCACCATACAATTGTTTTAGTGATTGTTAACAGGATGCTGAAATATTAAAAATTAAGACATCCAATCACTCTCTGTCATGATGCTGAATTTTCAGCCTCATACAAGAGCGGAAAAAACTGCCCTTCCATTTTATTTCCCCTGTGCACAACCGGAACCCCTTCAAGTAAAACATCATCTGTATTAGATAGTGTTCCATCGGCAAATACATTGATTACAAAAGCACGACGTGATCTTTCTGATGTATTAGCATATGAGCCGTGTACCATCAAAGGATGGTGGAAGGTTCCATAGCCTTTTTTCATTTCTATAGGCACAGGATTAAACTCAGCCTTTTGCTCTTCATTTAGATAGTCCATGAGACCTTCCATATCACCGGCAAGCTCCGGCTTATCAAGCAAACCCCATTTATGACTTCCGGGAACGTAGTAAAGGCAACCATTATCAATATTGGCATCATCCAGGCCAGTCCAGCAGGTAAGGTGCTGCATGGGTTGGGTGCGGGTCCAGTAAGAATAATCCTGATGCCAGGCGACTACACCACCATGCAATGCGGGTTTACAAAACAATTGGTCGTGCCAGAAACGAACGCTCTGATTACCCAGCAACTGACTGGCAGCCATCACAAATGCCGGATTCCAAAGAATATCGTGGAAGCCGGGCGTAATTCTCCAGTGTCCTAAAGAATGAAATAGTACTGCATCAGGGTCAGAAGATTCGTTGGAATGAAACTCATAAAAAAGAGCATTTCCAGGATGTGAAGGCTCTGCGATAGCAGCCAGCTCTTCATTCAATTGGTCAACCTGCCACTCTTCTAATAATTTGACATTAGAGAGGTAGCCATTTTCATGAAAAAAAGTGACCTGCTCATCAGAAAGCCTGTATTGTTCCCATTCATCAGCACTTTGTGGTTGACTGAATAGTTGAGAAACAGGCTGATGATCAATTGAATAGTCTTTAGGGCTTTGCATAGGTTGTTTTAAAGATTAATGTGTCTCAAAAAGTTGTAAAGACAAACAGTACTTTATATCAATGTGAATAAGTAAATTTATACAAAGTCAGCTAAAATTTAGCTTATTGACTGTAAATAAACCTTCTCCAAAACTATTGAGTACGCTAGTAGATCCTGTAAACCTAATAAAAGCTAGAGCACTTGTCTAATAACTTTTTTTACCGGAATAATATTAATACAAACTGGGGATAGCAGTGGGTAAAAGCAATAAATTCCGACCGATAAAAAGCTTGATGGTTGAGTAAACTAGAATTAGTTATTTTTATGTGAATATTTATTTTGCTTACTTTTTACGAATTACTACAGCTTTCTCTCCTGGAAAGTCAGGTACATTCAATTGATTGCCTTCTACCATTGTTGTTTCCAGTTTTTTTCCGCTTTCAACCGCTATCCACTCGGCCTGAAACTCACCAGCCGGTAAGTTGAGTGTTAAAGGGTATGACTTTAACGCCATGGGTTCTATATACATTACCCATAGCGATTGCTGATCACTCAAGGCCAAACTTTTAGCACCCGGTGAAGATTCTATGGTCATAAAATCTGGGGCTAGCTTAACGAAATCAATGCTTTCAAAAAAGCATTTTAAGACTAAAAGCTGCTCTCTCAAAGCAGGACTTCCTCCACCGGGAGCATCATAGGTAGTATCTGTTCCATCTTCTGAGCCTACTGAAAATGAATAATCCAGATGACTGAAAATTGAACCACCTGCCATCATGAAACGCCAGGCCTGTCTACTGTAGGTAGAGTCTGCCTTACCGGCAAAACCGGTTTCGTTTAATCCAATTGCCCGGTCCAGGTAATAGTTCTGGTAAACAGCTCCGGGAAAAGCATAGTGGAAGGTGAAAATTGAAATATTTGGATCTGGTTCTGTAATGGGATACTCAAAATTACTGATGTTTTGAGAGATCAGATGCTGCTTTGGTAACTTACTTTCCTCATCCCTGATCCATTCAGCCACACGGCTTTGCCATGCATTTGACTTTTGAGAGACCACCTGTGTTTTTGACCGCCAGTCATCATCGGGCCCATAGGGGTTTCTGTTAAAAACCATATCTGGCTCTTCTGCCCAGGGCTCGTTTTGAATTTCATAATAAAGATTATCAAATGCGTTTAGCTCTCTGACAATTTTACGGACATAGTTTTCCTGCTGTATAAGTATGTTACCGTTTTCTAAGGTATTGACAAGTGCAGAACGCACATCTGAAGTTTGGTTAATATTGTTTTGAGGATTAAAGGCACTGTAACTCCAACCGTTACCATAATGAGCAGAGAAAAGGGTGACTTCTACGATCACCTCATTCTCAGCCGCCAGCTTCATGAAATTTGTGAGCCTTTGAAAATAAGCGTCATCCCATTGACTAAGGTCAAATTTATTCCCGCCCAAAGCATATCCAGCTTCAGAAGAACGTTTCCAGGGTAGAATCAGGCGTTCTTCAGCTGGTGCTAAGGTGTTTTTTTGAATGCCAAAATCACCTTGCTTTTCTACATACGCTCCTGTAAAAAGCCGGGTATTGTTGAGTTGCTCTTTACCAAGTGTATTCAGGTATTTTTCATAATCAAAATCCATATTGATCACGGCACCATAATGCTCAGCGGAACCCACAATGATACTTGCTTCATTCAGGTATAAGAAGTAATGAGGGTTTTCAGGGTGAAGCTGAAAGGTGTTTGTATTTTGCGCATGCACATATTGCATGGCAAACTGTATTATTATGACAATTATGCTGATTTTTCTTAACTCCATTTTTAAGCTTTTTTAATATCAAAAAATTCTGCTACGCATTATAAAAGCATCGTTAATATGCTCAAAAGTTAAGAAATAATTGATATTCAAGATTAGACGAACAATTATTAAACGGCAGACATATAGAATAAAAAAGTAACTACTAAGAAGTAAGCCATTGAAATAATATTGATAAATCCCTTCCCATGTTGACTACTATTTTAATTTAATAACTGACTTGAGCTTAAAGAATTTCTTAATTTTCACAAAGAAACATTATTTGATTTCGCATTAGCTTAGCACAATGCTTATATTAGAAGTTTATTTGTGCGTTTCTCCCGCGCTAATATGATTTTAGTATTACAACCAAAGCATCTCATCTTTCTCGTATGAAAAGAAGAACATTATTTTCAGTGATTATTACCATTCTTGGCATCTCTATCATTTTCTTTTCTTTCATCAGTTCCGGTAGCATTTCACTTTTTGACGAGCATAAAACCATGCCGATTCCGGATTCTGTGCTGTTTCATGCCGCACCCGTGCTAAGTCCTGAGGAAGCTTTACAATCCTTTCAGTTGGAAGATGGCTTTCGTTTAGAGCTGGTTGCCAGTGAACCACTCATACAGGATCCTGTAGCCATGACTTTTGACAGCAAAGGCCGCATTTGGGTTGCTGAAATGCAAAGTTACATGCCGGATGTTGAGGGAAATGGGGAAGATCAGCCTACTGGTAGGATTGTCATATTGGAAGATACAGATGATGATGGCCGCATGGATCAATCTAAAGTGTTTCTGGATGGATTGGTACTGCCGCGTGTGATCAGAATGGTAGACAATGGGATCGTTTATGCGGAGCCTCCCAATCTGTGGTTTGTTGAAAATAACAACGATAAAGCAGGTAAGAAAGTCCTGATAGACTCTGTCTATGCTGTTGGAGGGAATGTAGAGCATCAGCCAAACGGAATGCTGAGGGCTATGGACAACTGGTATTATAACGCAAAATCCAGAGCTCGTTATCGGTATGATGCTCAATCCAAAGTATGGGAAAAACAGGAAACAGAATTTAGAGGACAGTGGGGTATTGCACAGGATGATTATGGAAGACTCTTCTACAATACCAATTCCAACCAGCTGAGAGGAGACCTCGTGCCCCCGAATATGATGAATAGAAATCCACATATGAATCCCGAACAGAGCGTTAATGTGGAAATCGCCAGTGACCAGAAGGTATATCCTATCCGTCCTAACCGGGGTATCAACAGAGGGTATAAAGATGAGATGCTCGATGAGCAGGGGAGATTAACACGATTTACCGCTGCCAGCGGCCCGGTAATTTATCGTGGAGACCAGTTTCCAGAAGAATATCACGCTAATGCATTTGTACCAGAGCCTTCAGGTAATCTGGTCAAAAGAAATATTTTAGCAGAAGAGGGGGCATACATTTCAGCAAAACCTGCATATGAGGGTAAAGAGTTTCTGGCTTCAACCGACGAACGTTTCCGGCCGGTAAGTATGTATAATGGTCCTGATGGCAATCTGTATCTGGTGGACATGTACAGGGGAATCATCCAGCACGAAACCTATGTAACTGATTACCTGAGAGAGCAGATTTTGTCCAGGGGGCTTGAAAAACCTATAGGACTGGGAAGAATCTACAGGATTGTCCATGAAAAAAGCTGGTTTGATGAATTCGTTGACGTTTTTGAGGGTAATGAAAATACTGATCTGAACCAAGTGAGCGATGAAGAACTGCTTGAGTATCTTTCACATCCTAATGGCTGGTGGCGTGATGAGGCTCAAAGACTTTTGGTAGAAAGAAAGGCAGCGGTAATTCCCCAACTAAAAGCTTTGGTAAAAGAGGGAAATGCGGTGACTCAAATGCATGCCTTATGGTCATTGGAGGGGCTTCAACAAACTCATCCTGAGATAATTAAGCTCGGTTTACAATCTGAAGATATCAAGGTCAAAACCACCGCAATAAGGATAGGTGAAAGAAATGTGCATACTCCTTTCGCTGATGAAACATTGCGTATTTATAAAGGGTTAGCCGCTCATGACAGTCAGCAAATTCAATTACAGTTGGCTTTAAGCTTAGGTGAATATTTGCAATATGACTCACCTACAGTTCTGCCTTTATTAAGAGACATTGCACTAACCTATGGGGAAGATCCCTTGATCAGAGAAGCATTGGTGAGTAGTACTTATGGCAAAGAAAAGGAATATCAGGCCATGATTGCAAAAAGTAACTCTGATGATAACGAGATATTAAATGCTTTGGGAGAAGTCATCGCAAATGCTGAACTCAGTCGGCAAATGAAAGGAAAAGCTTTTAGCAAATCGGAAAAAGAACAGTTTGTGTTAGGAAAATCTCTTTATGAGCATACCTGTTCGGGATGTCATCAGGAAAATGGAAAAGGTGTAACCCCAATTGCTCCTCCGCTTGATGGGTCTGAATGGGTTACCGGATCAGAAGAAAGACTGATTTTGGTGGCCTTGCATGGTTTGCAGGGACCGGTAACTGTGAAAGGAAAAGTATATCAGGAACCTATGGTGCAGCCAATTATGCCCGGTCTGAAAGCCAATCCTGAATTTACAGATAAGAAACTTGCGGCGGTCTTAACTTACATACGAAATTCGTGGAGCAATGCCGCTGACCCTGTCAAGCCAGGAACCGTTAAAAAATTAAGAGAGCAGACCATAGGCAGAAAAGATCCATACACTGAACAGGAATTTATTCCATAAAAAAAGCCGGATAAAATCCGGCTTAGCTTAATTACATTTTATTGATTATCGTTCATTGTTACTATCGTCTTCGTCGGGATCAACATCATTTACGGGTTCAGTTGCCATTTCAAAACGATTTTCTGAAGCATCTGCAAAATTTGTTTTCGCGATAAATACCTCCATGGCGTCATTTACTGACTGACGTATATCTTTTTGTTGCTCTCTTAATGAAGCATCACTTTGTACCGCATTGGGAACAAATCCACTCCATATGGTTTTTCCTTCAGAGATATCAGTAATGCTGATTACTAGACTTCCATCACCTAGCTTGTCTAAAATTGTTTCATCAAAACCAGATTCATTTTCTAGTCTGAAGCCTGGCATATAACCTATTTTATCATCATAAGCTTCATCAAAAATCATAAAATTGACGAGTAGCTCAGCATCTGCGTTCATCATATCATAATTATAGGTATCAAACTCATATACTACTGAATTTTCAACCATATTATTCAATAAAGAACTATACTTTACCCACTCTTTATTTTCTGGTCCTGTAAACGCATCGCCAATTGCATAAGTTTGGTACTCGTCCAGAGCCGCATCATCCAGTACTTTGTCAAATACCTCACGTTCTTGTCCGTATACTAATGGTGTGGAAATCAATAGTGCTGACAATATGCTTAAAAACTTCATATCCTAATTAATTTAGTTCAAAAAATATATGTATTAATATACTTTATGAACAGGTAAAATTAGTAATTGTTGGCTAAAAATTTAATAAATCCTCTTTGTATGAAGTGATTAAGGTGTTTTTGATATTTAATTATTTATAAATACATGTTTCCGTTTATAGGAAAAATGATTCATATGTAACTTTGTATTCCTTTTAAAAATCAGTATCTGCTTTTTCAAGATTAAGTTCTTCAATCCAGATATTACGATAAAGCACATTATGACCTTCAGCTTGTAACTTTAATCCACCAGGGGTATCGCTTATCCCTTTGCCGCCATCATTTCCCCCATCTATGCCAGAGTTCGGCCCTCCCCATACCTGGTTAATAGTTTGATTTTCATGGACCTTTTTTCCATTGAAGTACATGGTGAGCATTGCCTTTTCAGTACGCTTTCCATCTTCAAAGCGAGCGGCACGGAAAACTATATCATAGGCGTTCCAATTACCTATACCATTATAAGCATGGTAAGGGGAAGGTGTTTCATTGATTACTGCTGCCATTCCGTGAGAAGTTGTGTCACCATCCAGCACCTGAATTTCATAGCGGTTTTGTAAATATACGCCGCTATTGCCTCCTTCATTTTGAATCAAAAATTCTATATGTAACCTGAAATCCCTGAATTTGTCTTTCGTGACGATGTCAGCAGCACCATACTTTCCACCTGCCGCAGCAGGATCGTTGCTATTTACGGCAGTACCCTGATCTACTGGATCTTCTACAATTTTCCACTTGATAGGAAGCTCTGCAGCTAACCTGGGCCCCTCCCAATACGTCCATTTGTCCTCCAGCATTTCACGGCTGCCATCAAAATATACTTCTGCAGTGCTGGGGGCTAATACCCCGACCCCGTTTTGAGCAATGAGATTATTTGATACAAATAAGAAGAGAAAAGGTAATATAGCAGTAAAGTAAATGAGCTTTATTGGAGGTACGATAATTTTCATATAAGCTTTGGTTAGAGGTGATCGTATAAGTGTATTTAATGCCTTCAATATAGGAGAAATTGTGCATTATGACTATTTTATATTTCCCGGGCACAACGTAGTAATGCACATAAAAATATAGGAGACATGGCCACCTGAGCAGCATGCTACTAAATGAGTTGACAGTTTTTTTTAAGTCTTTCCCCATATTTGAGGGGAATTGACTGAGGGTAAAGCTAATTCAGCAAAAGTACTTGATACTACCAGTAAGTCTGTTCTGCTTTATTTTAGCACAGCCACCAGATTAGCGTTACTACCATACTTTGGATGTGCAATTATTTTACTTTTATACACTTTCTACGATAGTCATGATCTCTTTTAACTGAAATTCTTCAAGTGGTTTTTTATAATAGCCTTTTACGGAATGATAATGCTTTGCCATTTCCTGGTCTTTCTTACGAACTGAACTGGTCAAAATCATTAATTGTGCATTTGGCAACAAAGGGGCATACACTTCTTCGTAGATTTTGATAAAATCATAGCCACTAACTTGCGGCATATTCAAATCTAGAAAAATAAGACAGGGTTTCTCTTTTTGATGCGCTAGAATATTATCTAAAAAAAGCAGTGCCTTGGCACCATCATCTTTAATAATAATATCATCGGTGTTGACTATTTTTTCCAACTGAACTGACAAAACCATCTGAGATATTTCATCATCATCGATAATAAGTACAGGTTTGGTTTCCATAAATAGCAAATTAAAAAGTAGTAGGTTTACTGTAAAAAAATCATATGAAATTAGTTTTTTTAGAATGATTAGTAAAGCTATTTTGATGAGTATTAATCGTTATATTATATAGTAAACTGTCGTAAGCGATTACTACTGTCATTTATATGTTCAGTAAGCAATAAGGTAGAGTTTGAAAGTGCTCCCTTTATCCAGTTCGCTCTCTACCTTAATTTTTCCACCATTTCTCTCTATCATATTCTTGACGATGTGTAAACCAATACCCATGCCCTCAGAGCTGTTATCAAATCTTCTAAAAGGCTTAAAGAGTTCTTTAGTATTGGCATCAAGGTCTATCCCTTTACCATTATCCGATATACTGAGCATGACTCCCTGCTGATCTAAGTTGTTAGATTGAATATTAATCATGGGAGTATGATCCTTTCTACGGTACTTAATGGCATTGCTCAGTAAGTTGAAAATGATACTGTACAGATATGTTCTGTTATACTTTATATTGGATACTTCGGTGAAATCACAGCTTACCACAGCACCGCTCTCTTCAATCTGTCTGAAAAGCTCTTTTTTTATTTCATCAACTACTTCTTCAAACAAACAGTTTTCTCCTTCCTGACTTCCTTTTTCCTGCACTTCTATCATGTCAATAAGACCGTTAAGCGTAGCATCAAGCCGGTAAACGGTTTTTGAAAGCAAGCTAAATAGCCGTTCCTGATTATGAGGATCATCGGATTCAAAAAGCTTTATGATACTGAGTAAGTTAGCTACAGGTGCACGTAAATCATGGGCAATGGCATAGACAAATTCATCAAGGTATTCATTGATTTTAATCAGCTCATTATTTTTGGCATATAGGCCTGCTTCAGCCTTTTTTATAGACGTGATATCTCTGGCAATCGCCAGTATGCTTTGCGGATTGATATCTCCTTCATTGAACTCTGCGACCAGCTTCACATAAAAATGGATAGGCACGTTTTTGAGATGAGTTGTAATATAGAGCTCATTATCTTTACCATCACTGAGCACCTGAAGCAATTTGTCTTTCAGCTTTTGTCCTTCAGCTTTATCAAAAAGTAGAGAACTGTAATCATTAAAATTTGAAAACTGTATCGTGTTTTTTTTGAAAAAATATTTTGCGGTATGATTAAAAAATAAATGGTTGAGTTGTGGATCAAAGCGTATGATAACATCCGGAGAGTTATCAAGCAGTGATTGTAGATTTTCTTCAGAATGTTTAAGGTCAGTGGTAAGTTTTTCTAATTGTTTATTCGCGTTCCGTAAGTCAGATATGTCAACAAAGGTTATAACCAGCCCTGAGCCCCCTTTATTGTCTTTAAGGTAGGGTATAATCCTTAACAGGAAATAATGACCATTATGGTTCAATACCTCTTTTTCCAGAACAGATTCATCCTTTAGGACTTGATATAGATTTTTTTCAAAATGCTGGTCCTTAAAGCTACGGTTCAGGTCGGTCAGCGGTCTTCCAACATCCAAGTCCCTGATTTTAAAATGCTGGCTAACGGAAGGAGTGAATTTACGGATGTTGAGTTTTTTATCCAGAAAAAGAATAGCGATATCGGTGCTCTCAAAGAGGTTATTGATATCATGATTGAGAAGGGTCAGTTCTTCAATTTTTCGTTTTAACTCAGAGTTGGCAGTAAATAGCTCTTCGTTAGATGACTGAAGCTCTTCATTGGTGCTCTGAAGCTCCTCATTGGAAGAAAGCATTTCTTCATGCGAAGCCTGCAACTCTTCCTGGTTCGCCTCCAGCTCCTGAGTAATTGAGATAAGCTCCTGTTTACAAAGTTTCAGCTCTGTCTCCAGATTGCTAACATAGTCAATAGATTCTATGTCACTTCGTGATTTGCTGATCCGAGGCGTATTTTCATTTGCATGGGACTCCGTTCCAAATTCAATTAGAAAAAAATGCTGTCGCTTATGCCTTCCGCCAAGCAAGCGTATATTAATATTTGTATGGCTTTTCTCTTTATTAATTTCTAAAGGGACATCCTTGATACGCACATAAATACTACCTTCTTTTAATTTTACAATCCCGTTCTTAATAATGATCAGCAGTTGAGGACTAAGCATTTTTTCCAGAGATGGACTCATTGCCCGCCGTGGTAGTTGTAAAAACCTTTCAAGCTCACCATGAAGGTAAACTACTTCCATCTTCAGGTTTACCACTATGGCAGCGGGTACATAGGCATCCAAGACCAGACTGGCCATATGATTTTCAAACTGAAATGTGTGCTTTGATCCCCTTGGCTCGGAGAGTGATTTTTGTATAAATCCTCTGTTGGGAAGGTTGATGTCACTATCAAAATTTAAGGGACGATGCTCCACTGAGGCAAGGTTACGATAAATGCTTTGTTTACTATTTACTTTTTCAAAAGCAGTCTCGGTTTCAACCAAATATTCATCGTTACCTAACATCAAAAAACCTCCCGGCTTGAGGGCGTAATGAAATATATTCGTGATCTTCTGCTGTGCTTTGGGTTTAAGGTAAATATACAGATTCCTGCAACTCACCAAATCAAGCCTGATAAAAGGAGGATCCTTTAAAAGGTTATGTTTTACAAAGAGTATTTTCTTCCGAAGCGATGGAGCAACTATATAAAATGAAGATTCCTGCTGAAAAAAACGACTTATCCTTAAATCTGATATATTCTTAAGTGCTTCTTTAGGATAACAAGCCTGGCTTGCAAAATCTAAAGCGCTATCATCCAGATCAGTGGCAAATAGCTTAAAGTCTACTTTTAAATGGTTATCGCGAATGTATTCTTCAATTAGTATGGCAATTGAATAAGCTTCTTCTCCGGTAGCGCATGCCGGCACCCATATTCTTATTTGTTCATAGGAATCTTTATGTTCGCATATACGAGGAATGACTTCTTTTTCAATAGCTTCAAATGCTTCTTTGTTTCTGAAGAAGCTAGTAACTCCAATGAGAGAATTGTTATAAAGCGTATACAGTTCATGCTTATTCTCTTTCAAAAAAGAATAATATTCTTCAACACTCTTTTTTTGATTGATTGAGATGCGCTTCCTTATTCTACGAATAAAGGAGTTGGTCTTGTAGTGACTAAAATCAACATTTGAATACTCGCTTAATAATTTAATAATACTTTCTATTTGCTCTTCATCTATAGAAATGCTATTCTGATCATCCACTTCATGATTTTGTTTTGCGTCATTTATTAATTTATTAAGGTAAATAGCCATATCCTCCGGGGGCATTACTGATTCAGCATACTCACTGGTGATAGCCACCTGTGGCATTTCTGAGTTAGAGGTAGAATCAGGACTTTGTACCATCACAATACCACCTGCTTTACTAATCCTGCTAATCCCTAGCGTACCATCGGTACCTTTACCAGACAAGAGGATACCCGCTGCCTTATTTTCAAATTCATTTGCCAGGTCAGCAAAGCAGGTGTCTACAGCATGTGAAAGTGTCACATGACTGGCTTTGGCGTTAGAGTAAAATTTTTTTTGCTGCAGGCTTAGGCTACGATCAATAGGCATCAGGTATACCTTATTTTTTTCTATGGAAATTCCGTGTTCTGCATTGACTATAGCTAAATTGGTGCAGTCAGCTAGGATTTTAGTGTCTATAGGGGTTGCATGCTGAGCGAGATTTTGAATGATGATAAAGCTCATTTCTGGCTCACTATTTAGCTTAGAAAAAAAGGCCCTGATATCAGCAATGCTGCTACTGGAGCATCCGATACCTACGACATAAAAATGATGCATAAATTTAGTCAGTCAGAAAAATGAATTTTTAATACTAGTGTTGCGGAATCAGAATAGCCTAACTATCCTTTAATGTGATTTGACTGAAGAACAAAAAATGGCTATTTGTGTTTTTTCAGGCGATTAAATTGATAATAAAAACACTTGTTTTATCTCAAACTTTGAGAAATTTCTAAAAGTATTTTTGCCAGTTCTTCTCGTTTCTCTACCGCTACTGGGTTGTCTGCGTCAATGACATTGGCGGGTAAAAATTGAAACTCTGCTGATTGTGGAGACTGTACTAATACTTTTCCTCCTTCTTCATAAATACGGACACATCCTTTCGTGCCATCATTACCTCCACCAGAAAGTATAACTCCTATAGCTTTATGTTGCCGCTCCTCAGCCAGTGATGTAAAAAAAGTATCAATTGCATAATTTACTACTTCCTCTTCTCTACGATCCTGTAAGTACAGATGATTATCCCATATTTTCACGTACTGGTTAGATTTCAGTAAATAAATATGATCAGGTTGGATAATGATACTGTCCTCAACATAAGTCAGATCAAGATTAGTAGAGGGCTCAAGTATATCTTTAAGGCGGTTTCGTTGACGACGTTGCAGATGTTGTACCACTACAAATGATAGTCCGCTACCCAGCGGTATATTTTCAAATAAACGCTTCAGAGGCGGTATTCCTCCGGCTGAATATCCGATACCTACTACTAAAATATCATCAGTCATTATTATGGATTAAAAGATTCTGGTATTTTGGTGAACTGACAATCATATTATTTAGGGATATAGAATAACTCTGATATTTATATAATTTCAAGTTAGTGATTATAAACTTTGTAAAAGAATGACTACTGCTTTAATCTTAATTTTAGGCAGAGGCATTCAGGTAGAAAAAAAATCCTCCATTTGCCATCAATCCGGTATTGGTAATAAGCCCTGTCGCTATTTAATTCGTCAGGCACAATGATCATGTAACTTAAACTAGTTTTCAAACATGTTAAAATATGTATCTTGTTTTATTCTGACCTTTGCTATTTTTTGGCTTTCAGCTTGTCATTCTTCTCAAACTGAAAAGCAGGAAGCTTCGGTACATCATTCACCTATCAATATCATGGCTTATTATGTGCCCAGAGATGATTTTAAAGCAGAAGATCTTCTCCTTGAGCAACTCACACACATCATCTACTCATTCTCCAAAGTAGTAGATGGTGAAATGGGCTTTACTGATGAACGCGCTCCTGAGAAACTCAGCAGACTGGTTGCTGCTAAAGCAAATCATCCTCATCTGAAAGTAATGCTTGCCTGTGGAGGATGGACTGCCGGAGGCTTCTCTGATATGTCAGTCACAGCAGAAGGAAGAGCAAAGTTTGTTCGCAGCACAATGGAATTAATTAATCAATATCAACTGGATGGTATTGATATGGACTGGGAGTATCCCGCTATCGGTTCTGCCGGCATAGACTTCAGGCGGGAGGACAAACAAAATTTTACCTTGCTCATGAAAGAATTGCGAGAAGCGATGGACGATATAAATCCCGAGCTTATCCTGACTTTTGCATCAGCGGGCTGGCAGCGCTATTACGATCACATTGAGCTTAGCGAGGTAATGAAGTATGCAGATTATATGAATGTGATGACCTATGATGCGGTAGGGGGAAGTACACCCTATACCGCCCATCATACCGGGTTAGGAATGATCACTGATGATGATATTAAAGACCAGCCATTTTACGAATATGTGGTGGAAAGAAGAGCTCAAGCAGATGAAGGACAAAGTTTATATCAGCCCCGTTCAGCAGAAAGGATAATCAACTACTGTATCAAACAAGGGGTAGACCCACAACAGATTGTCATTGGTGGTGCATTCTACGGCAGAGCCTGGAAAGGGGTTCCACCGCAAAATCATGGACTTTATCAGCCCAACAAAGGCGTACATACCGGCTGGGCGACCTATGAGATTATTCGTGATAAATACGAAAATAAAAATGGTTTCACTCGTTATTGGGATGAAACGGCCAAAGCACCTTACTTATACAATCCTACGGACAGCATTTTTATTTCCTATGATGATACACTTTCTCTAAAGCTTAAAACCGAGTTTGCTATTGAGAATGAACTGGGGGGGATTATGTTTTGGCAATTAGATAGTGACACCAAAGGCGAAAAAAGTTTATTAAACGCAATCTATAGTACAGCCATGAAAGAGAGCGCAATGACAAAACAGGAATAAGTCTATAATTACAATTTACTTAATAAGGCTTCAATTTTATGTTCTGCAGGGATGGTATGCTTCCATTTTTGTTTTACAAGGCTGTATAATACTACATACGTATGTAAAGCCTTTTCTTACCAGTAAATAATAATACGCATCATACTACCTTGAGACGCATCTATCAATTAACAATGATCAGTTTGTTGTTGATACAAACCGCAAGTTTAATGGTATTAAGAGGTGTTTATGAGAGTTTTAGCTTTTAGTCTTTTCTTTTTCAGTGTTTCATTTGTACAAGCTCAACAAGAAGTATTATTAGATGTTGAAGCAGCTTTCAAAGCAAAAAATTATAGAAAAGTAATCAACTTCACTGAAGCTTATTTACATGTAAACCCACCGGTGGATACTGTTCAGCTTAAGCTGCTCCATTTAAAATCAAGAGCTCACCGATATCTGGAAGAATACAATTATTCTTTTTACACTTACGTTGATATTTTAAAAAAATATCCATCTGACAGATTAACACTCATTCATTTGGGATATATGTTTGGTGAAGCCGGAAATTTTTACACAGCTTTCTATTTTTTAGAAAAATTGAGAAAATACCACCCAAACGATCCGGTAGGTACCCTTAACTTATCCTATTACAACAATGGTTTGGGTATGCACGAAAAAGCAATAGCTTACGCTGATAGCACCTTGCAACTTGCTCAAGATTCATTGACAATTGGTGCAGCCTGGAATAATCGCTGCTTTGCTAATATTCAGCTCGGAAACCTGGAAACAGCGGTACAGGAGCTAAAAACATCATTATCTTATTATCCCCTCAATTCACATGCTTACAAGAATCTGGCGCTGATTCATATTGAAACCGAAAACAGTGAAGAGGCTTGTAATGCGCTGGAGATGTCCAGAATGCTGGGAGGCGTAAGCATTACAAATCAACTGAGAAAAGAATACTGTGGTAATTAAGAAGAGTGTAACCGGTACATTGATCTGACTTCTTAGCATGCCTGAGTGAGAATTGCAATCATGTCCTGCTGTTGTGATTTTCTAGCTTTTAATAATTGCATTGTTTAGCCTTATTGTGATTGTTTAGGTTTTCATTATTCTATATCTTAATCAATTTACCTGATGCTAGATTAGAAATCAATGATTAACAATAACCTATTAGACAAAAGCGCTATTTACTATTTTTTCGTATCATTATCTTTTTTTGTATGTAGCTGCAGCAGTTTCTTTTCTGAAAACGATCATTTACCCATACTAAAAGTTTCTGAAAATCAAAGGTACTTAGAATACCACAACGGAGACCCGTTTTTCTGGCTCGGTGACACAAGCTGGGGCATGTCAGAGTGGCTCAATCGTGAGGATGTAGTAGCGTATATGGATCAGAGAAAGGCTCAGGGCTATAATGTAATACAGCTTTGTCTGTTCTGGGGGAAGCGTGAAGATGATCCGGTCAATTTTACGACCAATCCACAGAATGCATACGGACATAAAGCTTTTGCTGAAGTTGATGGGAAACCTGATCCTACAAAACCATGGGTAGTTGAAGGGGGAAGCCCTGCAAATCCAAATGACTATTGGGACCATGTAGATTTCATTATTAAGGAAGCAAGTGAAAGAGATATCATGCTTGCAATACTGCCGGTCTGGGGTAGAAGGTATGTAAATGCCAGTCATAGTAAATTTTCAGCTGAAGTATTTACTGCCAGTGATATGCATGCTTACGGCAAATTTTTAGGGGAAAGATATCGTAATGAAAACCATCTGATCTGGCTTATGGGAGGAGATGTCAAAGCTGATGATGGGGGTGATTATCTTGGTCATTATCGTGCAATGGTGGAAGGAATACTTAATGGAATCACAGACGAGACTGTTTCCTGGAACGAAGAAAGCCCACTTTGGGATTTTGCTTTGATGAGCTATCATCCGGATGGCGCACCTTACCTTAACTCCTCCGATTGGTTTCATAAAGACGCCTGGCTTGATTTTAATATGATTGAGACTTTTACCAATGTTAATGATGTATATGCATCTGTGTTGGAAGACTATAGAATCACTGACCCTATTAAGCCTACGGTAATGGGTGAACCGGGCTACGAGGGGTTTCCTATCAAAAATAGCGATGCTGTGATTTCTGCAGTTCAGATACGTAGACAGGCATATCAATCTATCTTTGCTGGCGCTGCGGGTTATACATATGGAGGATTTCGTGACTCTTTAAACAATGGACCACTTTTTAGTCCTTTTGAAGGTTGGCAGGATATGTTGGAAATGGAAGGTGCAGTAACCATGGTACATTTCAAAAATTTTTGCCTTGATAACCATTGGCCAGATTGGAAACCAATTCATGGAATTATAGGGCAGAAGGAAGATGAAGGAGAATTGAGAAAAGTGGCGGTGAGGTCCAAAAAAAATAATCAGCTTTATATTTATTTTCCTGATAATACTGCTGCTAGTTTAAATGTCTCTCAATTGTTCAAACCCGTTAAGCCTGTTTATAAGAAGTGGTACAATACTGTGAGGGGAACGTATACCCAAGCTGTAGAAGTAAGCATTGAAAATGAGTTGATTATCGCTCAGCCTCCCAAAGGCTGGACAGATGCTATATTAATGCTCAGTGACAGCTAAGTTTATTCATTTATATTTTCAATGAGAATATCGCTCTATAAAAGTTACAAATAATTAGATTTATTTAAATCCAACTTACCCCTGACTTTCTTATTTTGGCTGGAAGCTAAAAAAGTACTATAAACTTTTGTAAGATGAACGGACCTGATAAACATATTAAGTTTCCTCTCAAGGATTATCATCGCCTTTGCTTTCTGAAAAACATCATTACAAATCCTAACATTATAGTGGGGGACTATACTTATTATGATGATTTTGAAAATGTAGAAAATTTTGAAAAAAATGTTAAATATCTTTTTGATTTTATCGGCGACAAATTGATAATCGGCAAGTTTTGTATGATCGCCTCTGATGTTACCTTTATTATGAATGGTGCCAACCATTTAACAGATGCAATTTCCACCTACCCATTTGCTATCTTTGGGAATGGCTGGGAAGGAGCAATGGAGGGAAAAACCTATCCAAATAAAGGAAACACTGTGGTTGGTAATGATGTATGGATAGGGTATGGGGTAACTGTAATGCCAGGTGTAAAAATTGGTGATGGAGCTATAATTGCTTCACAATCAGTGCTTACCAAAGATGTAGCTCCTTATTCGGTTGTAGGTGGGAATCCTGTCCAATTCATTAAAAAACGATTTCCTAATGAGCAAATTGATAAACTTTTACAAATTCGCTGGTGGGATTGGGATATAGAAAAGATTACGCAAAACGTAAGTCATATTAGTAATAATGATATAGAATTGCTGCAAAAAGTAGCCGAAATAAAGTAAACATCAAAAATAAGGGAGAAGAACACTAAGAAATAATATTCAAACCATGTCTGATATTCGTATTGCGGTAGCACAGTTTGAGCCAAAAGATGGTGATAAAACTTATAATTTATCGGTAATAGACAAGCTAACATCTGAAGCTAAGAGCAAGGGCGCAGAAGTCGTTTGTTTTCATGAGTTATCAATTACCGCTTATACTTTTTTGAAAGACCTGACGCTAGTTCAAATCAGATCTTTGTCCGAAAAAGTACCAGATGGAAAAAGTTGTCAGGCGCTAATTGATATTGCTAAAAAGCATGATGTAACCATTCTCGCCGGTTTGGTAGAAAATGATGATGAGTCATTATTCAATACATATGTGTGCGTGGATGGCGCAGGACTAAAAGCAAGATTCAGAAAAATACACCCTTTCATCAGCAAATATTTAGCTTCCGGAGATGAGTATGTGGTCTTTGAGATCAAAGGTTGGAAATGTGGTATTTTGATTTGCTACGACAATAATGTGATTGAAAATGTAAGAGCTACCACATTATTGGGGGCGGAGATAATATTTGCGCCTCATGTAACAGCCTGCACACCATCAGCCATGCCAGGTAGAGGTTATGTTGATGACAAGTTATGGCAAAACAGAAAAAAAGATCCGGTTCCACTCCGTCAGGAGTTTGATGGCCCCAAGGGTAGGGGATGGTTGCTAAGGTGGCTTCCTGCTCGGGCTTACGATAATGGTGTCTATTATGCATTTACCAACCCAATAGGTTACGATGGAGAACATCTTAAAAATGGTAATGCTATGCTCCTTGATCCCTATGGGGAAATTCTAAGCGAAGTCAGAAGTTTTGAGGATGCAATAACAACAGCCACACTTACCAAAGAAAAGTTGACTCTTGCGGGTGGATATCGCTACCGTAACGCAAGAAAGCCCGAACTATATGGTGAAATATTAAGTGCCGCTCATCAATCTAAAACTAAACCCGTTTGGATGAAAAATGACTAATAGTGAAATATGTAAGAGTGCTGGAAATAAATTTTTCTTTTTATAGCCTGCTGCTTATTTATAAATCAAGATGAAAGGCTATCATTTACCAGTCCTGATATTTCTTTTAAAGGCTTTACTTAAAGGCGATCCACTTTTTTGCGCTGGCTGATAATTTACTTTCAGAAATTCGGCAAGGGTGGGAGCTATTTGGTTTGTGTAATACTGTCCGGCAATTTCCTCTTTGCTGAGAACTGGCGTATCCGGACCCATTATCGCTATCCAGACTTCATCAGAACCTTTAACATCATCACCATGACTTTTCCAGCTATCCAACGGAACAGTACCTCTTCCATGATCCGTGGTGATGATGAGCGTGGTCTTATCTTTATATTGCTCAGTAGATTGAATAAAATCCCATAACTGCCTGATAAACATGTCAGTACGATGCGCTGCTTTAAGGTATTCATCATATTTACCATCATGGGCAAAATCGTCAGTTTCACCATAGGCCATATAGAGGACGCGGGGCTGTGCTCTTTGAAGATACTCCATGGCATAATGATGCGTAAAGGCGTCAAACCGTACTGTCGACCAGTGTCCGGGAAGCTGTGGCTGAAGTTTATTCAGAATTTTTTCAAGTTCGGTAAGATTATTACCCTCTACATTTTCGTAGCCTGCATTGACCGGTATTCCTGATCTTGCTTCGTTGATGATGTATGGAAATACATCCCAGGATCCAAAGGCAGCAACTTTATCTTTATACCTTTCTTTTTGGTTGATATATTCCAGAACAGTTTGATTCCGGTTTGGCTTTTTGTCATTGCTATCAATACGCTGATCCCCAAAACCGCTCAATATTTCGTTATAGCCTGGATATGAAAACCAATAGGTATTTGTAAGGTTAGCCTTTGAGTTTGCATCACGGTTCCCATAAAGCTGTCCTTCTTTTTCAATCACCTTGGTAAAAAAAGGCATCAGCGCCTCTCTTCTTTCATTGATGGCATTTTTCCAGAATAAAGTTTTAAGCTCGCTACTGTCGCTTACATAATCGGCATGGGCAATGAGTAATGGGTCTGCTCCTCTGAAAACTTCCTGCCAGCGAAGGCCGTCCAATGTGATCAGGATGATGTTTTCAGTTGCGTTTTGCTTTTGCGCAAAAGCTGGAAAAAGAATAAAACTTAATAAAAATATAACACTTAGCGCATATTTACAGCGCTTAAAGAGTAGGCTAGGTGACTTGAACAAAAACATTAGAATGTACGGTTAGCGTATTTATAGTGGGTTAAGGTTTTAAATCATTCTTAAAAACCCTCAAGTATAAATATATCTAAATTTGATAGGAATAGAAATGGCAGAGCGACACGCTTGTCTTTGTTAAATAAGCTTAACATAAACATGTTGTCAAAATCCAGAATCAGGGGCTATTCCTTTTTTTTAATTCAACTTCTTAAATCCTCTATTTCTTCTGCTTTTAATGGAAGATAGTCCCCTAATTTGCGGCTTCCCTCTTTTGTGATGAGAAAATTATCTTCAATGCGGATTCCGCCAAAATCACGAATACTGTTTAACTTTTCGTAATTGATAAAATCAATGTACTTCATTTCTGCCTGCCAGCGGTCAATCAATTCAGGGATAATATAAATCCCCGGTTCAACAGTAATTGTTTGTCCAATTTCAAGCGCTTTGCCCAAGCGAAGAGATTTAAGACCAAAGACGCTACTCTTTTTTACGGATTCATCATAGCCTACATATTCTTCACCCAGATCTTCCATATCATGAACATCTAAGCCAATCATATGACCCAGGCCACACTGAAAAAACATGGTATGCGCACCGGCTTCAACTGCCTCTTTGGATTTACCTTTCATAAACCCTAACGCTACCAATCCACTGACCAGTTTTTCAGCAGCCAGCAAATGGATATCTCGGAATGGTTTTCCAGGTATTAAAGACTTTACAGCATGCTCATAAGCATCCAAAACGATATTGTACATATCTTTTTGTAATGAAGAAAATTTATTGCTAACCGGAAAAGTGCGGGTCAGGTCAGCGGCATAGTGCATTGTATTCTCTGCTCCGGCATCCATTAAAACCATATTACCATCTTTCAAGCTATTGCCATAATAGTGGTTGTGTAAAGTCTGTCCGTTGATGGTCAATATGACGGGATAGGCAACATCGCCTCCACAGGCAATTGCCTTTCCTTTCACTTTTCCTACAAGTTCATACTCTCTCATTCCAGCTTTTGCTGATTGAATGGCTAATAGATGCATCTGATTAGAGATGTTAATAGCTTTTTCCATTTCATTAACTTCCTCATTACTTTTGTAGGAACGTTGAGCAATGACTGCCCGAATTAAGTCCTGCGCTACCTTTTGGTTTATGGAGGAAATAGGTATATCTAATAAGTGATGAAGTTTATGAATTCTTTCTTCTCGGTAGGGCGGTAAAAATCTAATGTTACGTGATTTATCTTGAGCTTTTTGAAGAAATACTTTCAAATCTTTTGTAGATGATGAATGCTTAATCCCAGCCATTTTAGCTCTTTCAGCAACAGTAGGGAGAGGACCGGTCCAGATAATTTGATCCATAGAGACATCATCTCCAAACAAAATTTCTTTTTCACCATCCAGATCGATCAGCATTACCAGGTCAGGAGTATCTATGCCTGTATAATACAAAAAAGTACTATCCTGCCGAAAGGGATACCAATTATCACTAAAATTCATGCTACTTTCACCATTACCAAACAACAAGACCAAACCATCCTGAAACTGCTCAGACAACTTTTGCCTTCTTTTTTGATAAGTAAGCATATCAAACCTTTTTAAGCTATTCATAAGTTTTTTATTTATAAATTATTTGACCTTTCTATTGCTGAACCAACTACATATATATTTGATTTAATCCAATCTTATTATTTATGAAGCTATTTTGGCTCTATTTTCATATTGAGTTGTACAGGTGATAGAGTTTGAAAATTTAGGAAATTATCAAAATAACCATTAGAGAATATTACGGTTGATTTTACAGGGGAATGAAAAAGGGCTATTCGCTGTCAATTAATTATGACAAAAACAAACAGCTTACTGAACAGCCCTATACAATTTAACGCAATAACTGGCTTAAGCCAAAAGGAATTCATGGATTTATTATACCATTTTGCGCCAATAGTTGAAGAACATTATCGTCATCACGATATGAAAGGGCAACGTCGCAAGATGGTACGCTATCAGGAACGAAGTGACAGTAGTTTGACCGGTCCGGTCAATAAGTTACTTTTTATTCTTAGCTACATGAAAGAAAATCCCAACCAAGCATACCATGGA
This sequence comes from Catalinimonas alkaloidigena, assembly GCF_029504655.1. NCBI lineage: Bacteria > Pseudomonadati > Bacteroidota > Cytophagia > Cytophagales > Catalimonadaceae > Catalinimonas > Catalinimonas alkaloidigena. Next base: position 2,858,366 of record NZ_JAQFIL010000001.1, on the reverse strand, counting down.
GTGATGTTCTCTATGAGTCAGGGAAAAGTTAGTTTATGGGTAAATCAGCTATCTTTTTTACTTGAAGAAGCTTTAAAGAAAATGGGTAAAATGCCCCATCGTGAAGTGAATAAGTTCTATAATTTCCTCTATGCCTACGTTGAATTGGTTATGTTTATGGATGTAGTGGAACGCAGGATAGGCCGTTCACCAGATTACCAAGTTCAGAAAGATCACTATAGCGGAAAAAAAGGGTGCCATACTTTGAAAAATCTGTTGATTGCCAACCTTGAAGGAGAGCTTATTTACTTAGGAGAAACTTTTGAAGGTAGCGTACATGATAAATCCATGTATGATCAGGCAGAACTTAAGTTTCCTGACCATCGGATCGCCGAGCGATGGCATAGTCTATGGGTGGACTTGGGTTTCCTGGGCCTTAAGGCAGAAGGCGTAGAAGTTTACATGCCTGAGAAGAAGCCCAAAGGAAAAGAACTTTCCAACTTCCAAAAAGAGCTGAATACACTCATTGCAAGTATTAGGGTTAAGGTGGAGCATGCTATTGCTGGAGTAAAAAGACTAAAAATTATTAGGAATCAGGTCAGAATACACGGATGGCAGAAAAGGGATAGGATGATGTATATCGCCTGTGGATTGCACAACCTCAGATGTCAGCGCTGGGCTACATAAAAAACTAACCGTAATAAACTCTATTGTGTATTGATTTTTTATTGAGAGCCATATAAAATTTGTTTGGTATAGCCTCGATGAAGAAGCCGTCATGTAATTTCGCGAAAGGAGGCATCTGTAATTCATCTCACATATTTTAAACTGTAACAGTTTACATTTACAATAATTTCTTCGTCTTCATATTTGTCGAGAAAGTTGCAATGAGTATAAGCAGCTCAGTAAAAATGGTGATTCCCTGAAACTACTCCACAGATTTAAGATAGATTTATGGTCATTTTTTTCTTTTCACCGGCTGCATTTCTTTGAGATTTCTTCTTTACCCTATAGCCATTTTTCTTCCAGACCCTTGGGATAGGACCTGTTAAGTTTTCAGCATCCACAGGATACATCATGTTGATGCTTCTGTGCGGTCTTTCAGTGTTATAAATCCGGACTGCCTTCTTAATGGCTTTCTGAGCCAGTTCAAACCTGGGATATCCAGGGCGGAGCAATTCATCCTTAAGAATACCGTTGATTCGCTCGGCTATCGGATTCTCATACGACTCTTTAGCCATGCTGATATCTACCTGGTGCTTTTCTAACAGACTCACATATTCTCTACAGCAGTATTGTATTCCACGATCTGAGTGGTGAATCAATCGGGTAGGGGAGTCAGCTCTGATGCGCCTGGGAATGGAAGATAAAGCTATTTTGAGTGCTTCAACCGGCCCTTCAGCTCTCAGGCTGGGCTGCAAAGACCATCCCATGATCTTGTGAGAATAAGCATCGGTAATTAAGCTTAGATAACTCCATCCATTTCCTGTTCTTATGTACGTGATGTCGCTGCACCAGACCAGATTAGGCCTGAGCACATCCATATCCTTCACCAGGTTCGGATATTTATAAAAGTGATGCTTAGAATATGTAGTTCTGCTGCCAGATCTGCCTCTTTTAGGCAGCAAATGATAGGCTCTCAGCAAATCATAGAGCTTATCTCTACCCATTTTAATGGCATGCTCTTTCAAAAATGGCTGAATCTTTAGGTATACTTTTTCGGTGCCTAACTTTGGCTGATCTTTCCTTATTAGACGTACTTCATTTAATACCAATGCTTCCTGAAGACAACGTTCGTTGACCCTTTTTTCGGCCTTGTAGAAGGCACTCCTTGACACCCCAAACAGCCGACAAGTTTTCTCTACACTATGCAGAGGAAACTCTCGGATCACTTCATTGGCTGTCGCTCGGCGATCCGATTGGGACCAGACTTTTTTCTGATTGGAATCTTGAACTGTTCTTCAGCGATCTCGATCGCGCGGCGACCGTCATAATCTCATAAGCTCTGGCTTTTACTTTTTCATCTTGGTAAGCTTTTTCAGTAGCAGCTAATCTGGCTTTGAGTGCTTTAATTTCTTCCTGGGGAGACTTTTTAGCTTTCATAGGAAAAGAATTTAGCGGTGATAAAATGCGATGCTTATAGTAGCTACGGCGCCATTGCCTAATCAATTTAAGCGATACACCGTACTTTTCACAGACCTGATACTCAGTGAGCAGGCCAATATTTATTTTCTCAATAATTTGTCGTCTGAGGCGGTAAGAAAAATATAACTTTTTGGATAAAGTCCCTAAGTTGCTCTGTTTCATAGCTTTTTAATGGTTGTGTAGAGCTATTTCAGGGTATTACTAAATGTTGTATAATTTATATTATGTTAAATAAGTATGTCTTTCGCTTATACCCGATCAAATGAAGGTTGTAGGTTACGCTAAGAAACTCATGTATATGTACAAAAAAAAGGAGCCTTGTGGCTCCTTTGCTATATTCTCTACAATTAAAAGAGTTTCTGTATTACTGTCCACTAAGTTCAGACTCTAAAGCAGCAGCTTTATCATCCATGCCTAAGCGAGTGTACACTGTCTGTAGTGTGTTGAGTGTTTTTTCGTCATCAGGCTTGATCTCTTTTGATTTTTCTAAGTAAGGAAGTGCTTTCTCAAAAAATACTTTTGCATTGCCTTCTATTTCTTCTCCACGTTCCTGGTATTCTTTGAGATCCATATTATTAGCTTCTGCAAGTATCTCGGCTGCTTGATTAAAGTAATAAGCTGCTAAGTTGAAGTTTGCATCAAAGTAATTTGGATCTAACTCAATGGCTTTTTTATAATTTTCTATCGCGTCTTCTCCCCGTTCCATTTGCTCATACAGATAGGCACGGTTGTAATATAAAATAGCGTTATCATCTTCTTTTTCAATAGCCTGTGAGAGTTTTTGTTCTGCTTCATCAAAGCTTTCTTCCTGAATCAAAACATTGATCTCTCTTTTCAGAAAGTCTGAATTGTCAGGATAAGCTTCCTGAGCTTTTCTCAAATATTCAACCGCTTTGTCATTATCTTTTTTCTCAACCAGATAGATGTAAATAAGGCTGTTATAAAAGTCTTCGCTTTTATAATCTAACTCATCCACGAGATAAGCATAATTTTCGGCTGCAATGTCAAGGTTACCCGATTGCTGGGCAGAAATGCCACCATAGATATAAGCAGTAGTATCTTCAGGCATAGCCATTTTCGCAATATCAAAATTACGTATAGCGCTTTCAAAATCCTGTTCCTGATACTTTTCAGCTCCAGCGTTGATATTCTTAGCCCAAACTTCCTGAATTTTTTGATCCGCAAAAGTATAATGAACTGATCCCTCATCTTCTAGCTCTTTGGCTTTACGATATGCATCAAGTGCAGTCTGATAAGGCTCATCGGCTTGTACAGAATTGGTGGAATCTTCGGCTATTGCCTGATAAACCTGACCATAGATATACCATGTTTTTCCATCATCTTTGGTCTGCTCATCAGTGATAGTAGGGTCAATTAAGGTTTTCGCCTCAGCTAGCTCCTGGTCTTCCAAAGCTCGTTCAGCTTTTCTGACATTTTTATTTTGGCCGAATGATGTAACAACTACAGCCAAACAAAGAATTAAACTTAAAGTGTACTTTTTCATAATTGTGCAGTATAGGTGACAACTTTTGTTACAAAAGGTAATTAAAATTTATAGTTATTTAGTTTCTTCTTCTTCTGAATTATCTTCTTCAATATCATCCGGAAGCTTATCAACTTTGGCTACTGAAGTAATGATGTCGTCTTTATTAAGCCTGATCAGTTTTACTCCCTGTGTAGCTCGTCCCATCACTCTTAACTCAGAAACAGATAAACGTATCATAATGCCAGACCTGTTGATCAGCATTAAATCATTTTCATCCGTAACTTCGGCAATGGACACTAAAGTTCCAGTCTTAGAAGTAATGTTCATGGTTTTGACACCTTTGCCTCCTCTTTTAGTAATGCGGTATTCTTCCAATAAAGACCGCTTGCCAAAACCATTTTCAGATACTACTAACAAATGCTTATCTAGATCATTTACACAAACCATTCCCACTACTTCATCCTGATCATCATCTAAGGCAATGCCTCTGACACCAGCAGCAGTACGTCCCATTGATCTTACTTCACTTTCGTTAAACCTAATAGCTCTTCCAGACTTTACAGCGAGTATGACTTCTGATTTACCATTGGTAAGCGCTACGTTTAACAAACGGTCACCCTCATTGATAGTGATAGCATTGATACCATTTACTCTAGGTCTTGAATATGCTTCTAAAGATGTTTTCTTAATCATGCCATTCTTAGTTGACATCACTAGAAATGAATTATTGATATAATCTGCATCATCTAAATTAGAAACATTTATAACTGCTCTAACAGAATCATCAGGAGTTATATTAATCAAGTTTTGTATGGCTCTGCCTTTGGCAGTTTTACTGCCTTCAGGAATTTCATAGACTTTAATCCAGAAAACTTTTCCTAATTCAGTAAAAATCAGAAGATAGTTATGTGTATGAGCAATGAACAAGTGCTCGGTGAAATCGCCGTCTTTTGCAGAAGCACCCCTTGAGCCTACTCCTCCTCTACCCTGCGTACGGTATTCGCCGAGATTAGTCCGCTTAAAATAGCCATTATGAGAGATCGTAATTAACATCTCCTCATTAGGGATCATGTCTTCAGTACTTAGATCTTCAGCACTATGGACTATTTCTGTACGTCTCTCGTCTCCATACTTATCTTTAAGCTCATCAAGCTCATCTTTGATGATTTGCATACGAAGATCTCTTTCCGCTAAAATCTGGCGCAAATATTCTACCTGCTTTTGTACTTCCTCATATTCTTTCTGGATTTTATCTCTTTCCAGACCTGTAAGACGCTGAAGTCGCATATCCAGGATGGCTCTCGCCTGAATTTCAGTCAGTTCAAAGGACTCCATCAGGCTGTTGCGGGCAGTTTCAGGGTCTTGTGATGATCTGATGATTTCAATAACCCTATCAATATTATCCAGTGCAATAAGGTAGCCCTCTAAAAGGTGAAGTCTTTTTTCTGCCTCATTCAGCTCATACTGTGTTCTGCGTACTACTACATTGTGGCGATGATCCACAAAATGCGTAATTATTTGCTTGAGGTTAAGCGTCTGTGGCCTGCCTTTTACAAGCGCAACATTATTTACGCCAAAAGAAGATTGTAGCTGGGTATATTTATAAAGGTTATTAAGCACTACGTTGGGAACAGCATCTTTTTTCAGATCATAGACAATCCGCATCCCGTTTCTATCTGATTCATCACGTATATCCGAAATTCCTTCAATACGCTTTTCATTGACAAAAGCAGCTGTCTTTTCTATCATTGAGGCCTTATTGACCTGATAAGGAATTTCAGTTACAATGATTTGAGACTTGCCAGTTTTTGTTTCTTCTATGTCAGCTTTAGCACGTAATACTATTCTTCCTCTACCTGTCTCAAAAGCGCTTTTAACTCCCTGATATCCATAAATGATACCACCCGTGGGAAAGTCAGGAGCGGTAATGGACTGCATGAGCTCTTCGATGCTAACTTCTTCATTATCAATGTATTTCTTAATACCTTCTATAACTTCAGTTAAATTGTGAGGCGCCATATTGGTAGCCATACCTACTGCAATTCCTGAAGTTCCATTCACCAGGATATTCGGCAACTTTGACGGCAGACACACAGGTTCAGTCAGTGAGTCGTCAAAGTTACCCTGGAAGTCAATGGTATCTTTATTTATATCGGCAAGTAGTTCCTCAGCCAACCTCCTGAGTCGTGCCTCGGTATATCGCATGGCGGCTGGTGAATCGCCATCTACAGAACCAAAATTTCCCTGCCCATCTACCAGCATATAGCGCATGGACCAGTGCTGAGCCATACGAACCATAGAGTCATACACTGAAGAGTCACCATGAGGGTGATACTTTCCTAACACCTCTCCTACAATTCTTGCGGATTTTTTGTGGGACTTGGTGTGTGTAAGACCTAAATCAAGCATACCATAAAGAACACGGCGGTGTACAGGTTTAAGTCCATCTCTTACATCTGGTAATGCTCGGGAAATAATTACAGACATTGAATAATCAATGTAAGCTCCTCGCATTTCATCCTCTATATTAATAGGGATGATATTTTCATTAGCGCCTTCTGCCATAATCGGATTAAAACTCTTATTTCTTAATTAGAAAGGTACTTTACTTGTAAATTTGTAAAAATCGCCCTCATTATAAGAGCGCAATTTACCAAAAAATGTTCAATACACATAGCCTTTATGTGCTAATAAACTAGAATGAAAGCGCAGGAAAAGGATAAATTGATAAGAATCATCCAATTTTATTTCTTTTTGTTAAAGAATGGGAGGCGTATACTTCTTTTTCTTTTACTTTTTTGTAGTTCCGGATATAACTCTCCTATTTTTGGATCCTGCTTTCTCCAAAATGGCTGACCTCTTACTAGTATTCTATTTCCTTGAGAATCAGAGACATAATGCTTCATTTGAGTTTTGTCATTAGGAATAGGTGATCTTGGAATGTCAGGATAGTTAATGCTTATCCCCAAGGTGAGCTGAAAGGCATTGTCAGTAATGGTTAGATCCGGTTGGGCTGCGGTTGCTGGCAGACTTATCTGATAACTTTTGAACTCGTAAGAAGGTCTTAGGTATAGTCTGAAATATTCGGAATATACTTTTTCAAAGCTTACTCCTATATTGAAAAAAGGATTAGATTGAATATTATAATCATCAAATCCACTTCCTCGATTAATTTTACCAGCACGAATATCTACGCCCAAAGCCAAATCATAATACTCATACACACTATAGCCCAGCAGGAAATAATAGCGGGTCATCCGACTTTTGACTTGTGCCGGGTCCGGGTATTGAGACAAGAAATCTTTGGGTTCAGGGACGTTGGCAGTCAAAAACTCCATACTCGCGCCTCCACCCAATCTTAGTCTGAAAATATTAAAGTATACGGCCAGGTTAATAGGAATACTATATCCTCCACTTCTTAATGGACTGTCAGTAGAATCAAAGTGCACTACCTTATATTCGTCACTTAAAAGTATATTATTGCTACTGCTAATACCAGAAAACCAATTACTCAGGCCAGAAATGGTACCCCCTTCTACAAAATCTTCTGAATTGATAAGAAATGATCCCTGCTGATTTCTGACATAGTCAAAGTCTGTGAATTCATGCTTATAAAAAGTTCTCCCGTATCCGGAACTGAGGTTTATGGAAAATTTATTAAAAAAAGCTCTCACAGGATATGGGTGTCGTTGTTCTAGCCCAAATCCAGGATTGTATCCCTGGGCAATGATTCCAGTATAGACTAATATGAAAAAAGCAGTAAAACAGTAGCGAAGCATTAATTTTCTTTTGTATTTAACAGATGACAAAGGAACAAATGATAAAGTAAATATTCCAGACAAAAATAACGAGCAAGATTCGTTCTAAGTATTGAATATGGTTATTATTGAACAAAAGTAACCTTAAATCATAGATTCCATTTTTTTTGCTTAAAAATCTAAAAGTCAGTGTATTATGAAAAAAATATGTGTGCTAGGTGCCGGTACTATGGGGAATGGAATTGCTCATGTATTCGCGCAGCATGGTTTCAAGCTTACGCTTTTTGATTTAAATGATAAAATACTTGAAAATGCACTATCAACAATCAAGAACAACCTGGACAGGCAGATAAAAAAAGAAATCATAATGCCGGATGAAAGGGATAAAGCACTAAAAAACATTAATTTATCTACGGATTTAGCTGAAAGTGTAAAAAAAGCAGACTTGGTAGTAGAAGCTGTAAGTGAAAATTTTGAAGTGAAAAAATCAATTTTTGAAAATGTTGACGAGTTATGCTCTAAGGATACGGTCCTGGCAACAAACACATCTTCTATTTCAATTACAAAGCTGGCTTCATATACCAAAAGACCTGAGCAGGTAATAGGAATGCACTTTATGAACCCGGTGCCTGTGATGAAATTAGTGGAAGTCATCAAGGGATATAAAACTTCTGAAGAAGTTACTCATATAATAGTTGAGCTTGCGGAAGCCTTAAATAAAATCCCTCTGGTTGTAAACGATTATCCTGGCTTTATCTCAAATAGAATACTCATGCCTATGCTTAATGAAGCCATTTATAGTTTGTATGAAGGAGTAGCCGGTGTTTTGGAGATAGATCAGATTATGCAGCTAGGCATGGCTCACCCAATGGGCCCCCTTAAACTGGCAGACTTCATCGGCTTAGATGTATGTTTATCTATTTTAAGAGTATTACAGGATGGATTTGGAAATCCTAAATATGCTCCCTGTCCATTACTCGTTAATATGGTGAATGCAGGAAATTTAGGCGTTAAAAGTGGCGTTGGTTTTTATGACTATCGTATGAGTAGAAAAAATCCCCAATTAGCACCGCAGTTTGCTTAAATCGGGGAATATAATGTATTATTAGAATTAGTTGCAGTACTGATCAATTGCTTCCTGAGCTTCAGCTACATTTAGCGCGCTTGCTAAACGGAAATCCTCACAACCCGCTGACTTTTTACCTTCGTATACTTTAAGTGCTCCACGGTAAAGGAAAGCCTCGCCATACTGGTCATCCAGGCTAATTGTTGAGTTATATGCATCCATGGCCTCCTTGGTTTTACCGGACTTATGAAATGCACGCCCCGCTAAATAATGCGCTTTTGCGTCACTTTTGTGAATCTGAGAAGCTTTGTCAAAATAAAAAGCCGCATCCTGATAGTTTTCGTTTCTAAAATGGTATTTACCAATGCTCATCAGGGCATTTACATTTTTGGGATCTACCTCTAATGCCTCCTCATAGCTAGCTAGAGATTTCTTAAACTCTCCTAATTCCTCATATGCTCGCCCGCGATTATACATGGACTCGACATGCGTGGGTTGATATTCCAGGTATTCATTATATTGCTCTATTGCTTTCTTATATTCTCCCTGCTCAAAATAGCGATCAGCCATTTTGTATTCATTGCTATTACAAGCAAAAAATAATATTGAAATGACACTAAAACTTAGCATCCATTTTCCAAACATCATAGTTTAATGGTTTTTTTTGCGAAATTGATAAGTTAACACAAACCTATAATAATTGGTTTATTTACAACTGCAATTTCCTCTTAAATTTATTTAGAAGTTGTTAGTATGTAAGTGACAAAATAAATGCCATTGTTAACTTAAACCGCTACGTTGTTTTCACGTAATGCTTCGTTTAGTGACGTTTTTAGATCAGTGCTGGCTTTTCTTTCTCCAATGATCAGCGCGCAGGGAACCTGGTATTCACCAGCGGGAAACTTTTTGGTATAAGAGCCAGGAATTACTACTGAACGAGCAGGCACTTTTCCTTTATAGATCACAGGCTCTTCCTGAGTAACATCTATAATTTTAGAACTTGCAGTGAGTGTTACGTTAGCACCTAAAACTGCCTCTTTTTCAATATGAACGCCTTCAACCAAAATACAACGAGAACCAATAAAGGCATTATCTTCCACGATAACTGGTTTTGCCTGTAAGGGCTCGAGTACCCCACCGATACCGACACCACCACTTAAATGAACATTCTTTCCGATCTGGGCACAACTTCCCACTGTAGCCCAGGTATCTACCATAGTGCCTTCATCTACAAATGCACCAATGTTAACGTAGGAGGGCATCATCACGACGCCTTTGCTCAGATAGGCTCCATATCGTGCTACAGCATGCGGTACAACCCTAACGCCAATCTTATCATATCCAGTCTTAAGTTTCATCTTATCATGAAACTCAAATGGCCCCAATTCAAGAAGCTGCATTTTCTGAATCGGGAAGTATAAAATAACTGCTTTTTTTATCCACTCATGCACTACCCACTCACCATCAATTTGTTCTGCGACTCTCTTGGTGCCACTATCAAGCTCGTCTATAATTGATTTAATCGCAATTTTTACATCTTTGTCATTAAGCAAATGGCGGTTATCCCATGCTTTTTCAATCAAATTTCTGAGTTCCATGCAGATTGTTACTTAAATATATATGGGTAATAAAATTAAAACGGTAATAGCTTCAGTACTTAAACCAGTGGATGACACAAGAATGTACGAAAAAATAGGGCTATCACTTCAGCAAACAAATAGATATGAAGTTAATATCATAGGTTTTAATTCAAAAAATCTACCTCTCAGCTCGGAAATTGTTTTTCACCCTCTTTTTTCTTTTTCAAACATGAGTTGGAGACGTTTATTTGCTCCTCTATCAATTTTAATCCATCTTTTGAAGATTGCTCCCACCCTGATAATAGCCACTACTTTTGAAGTATTGGTCGCCGCAATGGCCTACAAAATCATTTGTTTCGATAAAGATATCAAGTTGGTATATGATGTGCGAGAAAACTATGCTTTAAATTTATTGACCAACAAAAAAAATACATTCCTTATCAGATTATTGGCTTTTGGTATTCGGTGTATTGAAAAAACCAGTCAATCTTATATTTCCCTAAATATTTTAGCAGAAAAAGGATATACTAAAGAAATTAGTTTTTTTAGCAAGCCCTCAATTGTGATTCCTAATGCTTATAAGCCATGTTTAGAACTTGAGTTTGGAGCCCCCGATTTACCGGAAAAGTTTAGACATAAGGCACCTAAGCTAGTATTTAACGGCACAATTAGTGAAATATATGGTATTCGGCAAACGTTAAATTTTGCTAATGCATTGAGCAAACATTATCCAGATTTGCTATTAATAATTATTGGACACGTTACTGATACTAACTTGCTAAATCATTTATTAATAGAGACTGAAGCAAAAGAAAACATCTATGCTCGTATTAATAATACTCCATTGCCGCATCAGGAGATATTAAAAATGGTATCAATTGCTGATTATGGTATCGTAGCACATCAGCCCGTTGAAAGCATTAGGAACTGCTTTCCTACCCGTATTTTTGAATATATGGCATTACAAAAGCCATTCTTTTTACAGGATCATGCTTACTGGACAAACTTTTGTGACCCCTGGAAGTGCGCAATAAAACTGGATTTCAATGATTTTTCTTCAGCTGGGATTGCCCCCAGGATGCGAAGTTCATTTTATACTCATGGAACCCCAAAGGATATTTTTTGGGAAAATTATGAATCATTGCTAATTAAATCAATTGATAAAGTCGTGGGTATAAATAGCTGATTATAAGGAGTTTAAAAATTTGTGCTAATGTTAAATACTAATGATTTTTTGGCTATCAAATTTAGTATCAAATAAAGTAAACTTTTTAGCTGAACGACCACTCATTCAAAGTGCTGATCGCGTGATGAGCAGTTAAATCATATTGGCAAGGAACGATAGAGACATAGTTATTAGCGATTGCCCATTCATCATTATCTTCACCTTTATCAAAATTCACAAAATTACCTGCAAGCCAGAAATATTTTCTTCCATTTGGATCAAACCTCTGGTCAAATTCTTCCTGCCATTTGGCATGGGCCTGTCGACATACTTTTATGCCTTTCAAGCGTTCGTGTTGTTTTGGAGGGATATTTACATTAAGCGCTATGCCTTGAGGCATACCTTTTTCTAAAACTTGACTGGCTATTTTTGTTACCGCTTCTTCCGCATGTGCAAATTCTGCATCTGAATCATAATCACACAATGAAAATCCTATGGCTGGTAAACCTTCTATTGCACCCTCAACTGCTGCGGACATCGTTCCAGAATATAGAACGCTTATAGAGGTATTGCTTCCGTGATTGATTCCACTTACTACGAGGTCAGGCCTCCGGTCCTTGAGTACATGAAACTTTCCCAACTTCACACAATCAGCAGGAGTACCTGAACATTTATATGCCATGACATCTTCAAAGATATCCGTTTCGGTGAGCCGAAGGGTATTACCGATTGTAATGGCGTGGCCCATACCTGACTGTGGACTATCCGGAGCAACAACAACAACTTCACCCAGTTGTTTCATCAGATTTACCAGGACTTTAATACCTCGTGAGGTTATGCCATCATCGTTTGAAACCAGAATTAAGGGTTTACCCATGAAAAATTTAAGAATTTAATAATGAATTATAATAAGCAGTAATACGAACCAAGTCACGATGGCGATCGTATTTCAAGCGGTTTTCTTTAACGTATTTTTCTAAATTATCTTTATTCTGTGACAAGATATTATATAAATCATCCTTTTTTTGGGAGTAAGGAATAATATCACCTTTTGGGTTTAAGAAGAAGTAATCAAATGACAGACGATACCTTGTTGCATATCTGTTACCGTAATAACTGTAATAGCCATATTGAGGAACTGTCTCCTGTACCACAGATTCTCGACAAAGTAAGGTCATCGTATTTTCATACAATACTTCAAACAACATGGGTACTTTATAATTAGGACGAACATTATAGGGTAAGGCATAAAATTGCCTGTATCTACTCACTTCTTCATCGTAAATTTCAAAGAATAATATTTTACGTGCGCTATAAGTTTGTAAAGTATTATTAAGATTGACCTGTACCAGATCTGCTTCAAAATTGTATTTGATTTTACCGCTAATTTCATCTCCAGAGAGTAAAGTCAATTTACCTTCATGCCATACTTCAGAAGGAAAGTACTGAGCATTCACTGAACCAATAAGCACAGTAAAATAGAGCAAGAACAGTATGCTGAATTTTATCTTCATAATCAAAACTTTGTATTTACTATATTAACACAAAAGTTTAAATAAAAGTGTGTCAGTTCACTCTTCTATAGGTACATTATCTATGATTTTGATACCATACCCTAACAAACCTATTCGTTTTCGGGGGTGATTAGTAAGTAACAATAAATTTTTAGCTTGCAAATGCCTTAGTATTTGAGCACCCACTCCGAAGTCTCGTTGATCTAGTGTGCTTTCATGTTCCGGTAATTTCCCGCTGAACGACTTGAGCTTATTTAATAAACTGTTTCCCATGCTTTCCTGGTTCATGTATAGTAGAATACCTTTTCCAGCTTCATTGATCTTTTCTAGTACTTTAGGTATAGAGCTGTTTTGTGAATGAGTGCCAAATATATCTTCAAACAGATTCGCTGAATGCACCCTTACCAGGACGTTCTCATCTTTTTCCCACTCCCCTTTTACAAGAGCCAAATGTACATCTTCGGAGTTAATTTGCTTGAAAACGTGAAGTTGAAATTCTCCATAGGCAGTAAGCACGGTGTTGGTAAACTCTTCGTGTATCAGACTTTCATTATTAAGCCGATATTCAATTAGATCTTTGATAGAAACTAGCTTAAGATTGAATTTATCCGCGACTTTCCTAAGATCAGGTAGACGAGCCATGGTGCCATCCTCATTCATAATTTCCACCAGTACTCCGGCAGGCTTAAGTCCTGCCAAACGTGGAAAATCTACAGCTGCTTCGGTATGGCCAGTCCTTCTCAAAACCCCACCTTTTTTAGCTTTTAGTGGAAAAATATGACCTGGTTTACCCAGTTGTTCAGGTTTAGTATTGGGGTTGGTAAGTGCGAGTATAGTTTTAGCCCTGTCTGCTGCAGAAATACCAGTCGACGTATCTTTACTAATCAGGTCAACAGAAACTGTGAAGGGAGTATCAAAGTAAGAAGTATTTTTTCCTACCATTAATTCAAGGCCAAGATCTTCACATCTGTCTTCAGTCAGGGAAGCGCATATCAATCCCCGGCCGTGCATGGCCATAAAGTTTATAATTTCAGGAGTAACATATTCAGCAGCACAGATAAAGTCGCCCTCATTTTCACGATTCTCATCGTCTACCACAATAATTATTTCTCCATTTTTGATACTCTCAATCGCTTCTTCAATTCTATCTAGCATTTCTCATCCTAATTTTTCTGCAACATATGAATATTATGTAAATGAACGAAATTCTTTGTTTAACATAACTAAAGTTATATAACAAATGGTCATTCCCTGATATAGCTTTACATACCCCTCATAAGACTACGCTCCACGTCGGATGAAACAGAACAAACTAGGGACTTTATCCAAAAAGTTATATTTACCTTATCGCCTCAAACGACAAATTATTGAGAAAAAATATTGGCTTACTTACTGAGTATCAAGCCTGTGAAAAGTACGGTGTATCGCTTAAATTAATTAGACAATGGCACCGTAGCTACTATAAGCATCGCATTTTATCACCCCTGAATTCTTTTCCCATGAAAGCTATACAGTTGAAGAACTTTTGCGAAATACGGAGATTCAATTAATTCGTGTAGAAAGAATAATTTTCTTTTGTAATGATATCTATTGGCATATAATAATTTTTTTCAACATCAGCAGACAATACCAAATGTTGATATAAAGACATTATTCCTCTATAGCCCTGCTCTTCAGGCTTTTGGCAGATTAAAAAATCAATCACCTCACTTTTCAATAGGTCAATATTCTCTTGCAGATAATCGTATCCTATTAATAATAAATTTTGTTTTTTGTTGGCTTTCATATAATGACCTACGTCCCCTACCCTTGAGTTGGTCGTAAATATGGCTTTGATATCAGGATGTTTATTGAATACGTTATGTAATGAACGTTCAATTGCCACAAACTCTGTTTCCAGCACATCAATTTTAATAATCGTATTCGTTCTGTTATGTTTTTCAAAATACTTTCTAAAACCATCTTCCTTTCGTAGTAAATGATGATGGTGATCTATTTCCCTTGATATATTAACTACTAAAATCTTGGCCTCATCATGAACACCATAACTTAGTAGATGAGCTGCCAGATAGCCACTCCTGAACAATTCAGGTCCGATATAACAAAGACTTTGCAAATTGGGTACGTCTGAATTAATGAAAACAAAAGGAATCTCCCTGGCTTTACATTTCATGGAAAAATCAGTGGCTTCATCATTAAATGAAGGTGCCATAAGAATACCATCTACCTTTTTGCTCAGTATATCCTCACTCAAATCAACGAATGAACTCTTATCACTCAAATCATAAAAATACTTACTGATGTTGATGCCATATTTGGCAATTTCAGATTCAGCTCTTGCTATTCCGTTTAGAGGTGCCTTCCAGTAAAGTGTATCAGTAGAAACATCAGGAATCAAAACTGCAAGCTCGTAAACCTTTTTTGATGCCAGTCGGCTTGCCAAAAGATTGGGCTGATAATCAAATTCTTTGATGATATGCTGTATCTTTTTTCTTGTTTCTTCAGATACTCCATTGCGATTATGAATTACCCTGTCAACAGTCGCTATGGATACATTTGCCCTTCTTGCAATTTCTTTGACACCCACCTTTTGAGTTGCCGTATTTTTATTACTCATAATCTGATCGTAAGACTGCATTAGTTGTCCAAAAAAAAATGAACTAGATATTACTAAATTGGCTTATACTTTTTAAGGAGATCAATATAATATTGAATTAAAGTAGTAGCAGAAAATTTAAAATAGATCAAACAAGAACAGTCCGTATGCAAAAATGCGTTTTACTTATGTTATAATTCAATATAATACTAAAATTAAAACAAATGAATGACAGGAAGAAGTAATGGCATTCATTTGTTATTATTTTAATCAGAAATGAAAATGTTGGACCAGTGGTTTTAAAGTAGGCTATAAGAAGTTTAGAAAGAAAAATGCATTATTTCTTAACAAATTGATAAAATATCTCGTAACATCTATTATTATTTTCTAATCTTTGGAAAGATTTTTGAAATTTTTTCTACGTTTTCGTATCTTTTTACAATTGTATTTTATACTGGACAATGTTCAGAACTTTAAGTGAATGGAACTGACCAAGTTAATTAATCATAAACTTAGCCAGCTACTGACTAACGTTTTATCTATTATACTGGTGCTCGTTTTCACTGGTCCGGCTTTTCATGCGATTTCCTCAAGCGTACTCGCTAATCTAAATTATGATTATGAGCACTCCGAACTTATGGAATTAGAAGATATAAGTTTAGAAGGAGAAGAAAATAAGGGTGAAAAGGAGAAAGAAAAAGAGGAGAATGACGCCTTAAAAGAATTTACTCTATCCGATGTTTTCTCAGTAAACCTATCAGCGCTAGAAGAATCAGCATTATGTATTATATACCTGAATCATTTGATAGGTACTGAAATTAAGCTCATCACCCCTCCCCCCAAAATATAAGAGGAACAGTCTATTATTTCTTATTAATGGCATATACTGTAAATAGAGAGTATTGCCACATTATCAATGAATAGTCATTGACATATCTTACCATTATGGTGAATAGATTGGATGACGTATCAATCATCATGTCATAATTAGTAATTAAGTAATCACATGAATTCAACTGAAAGAAATTTTAATCCATTTAAAAACTTTAATAAAGACATTCCGGCAAGTATCGTGGTGTTTTTAGTTGCAATGCCTCTCTGTCTGGGTATTGCATTAGCTTCAGGAGCACCACTATTCTCAGGACTGATCGCGGGAATTGTCGGAGGTATAGTAGTTGGGTCGTTAAGTGGATCACCCTTAGGTGTAAGTGGGCCTGCTGCTGGACTAGCAGTTATTGTATTAACAGCAATTGAGGATTTAGGCTCTTTTGAGGTATTCCTGGTGGCGGTAGTAATTGCAGGTGTTATTCAAATCTTAATGGGCTTTGCCCGGGGTGGAATTATTGCTTACTATTTTCCGTCTTCAGTTATTATGGGTATGCTGGCAGCAATTGGTATTATCATTTTCTTTAAGCAAATCCCCCATGCTTTTGGATATGATGCTGATTATGAAGGAGATTTGGCTTTTCAACAACCAGATGGTGAAAATACCTTTTCAGAACTGATTAACATGCTCAATTATATATCTCCCGGAGCAATTATTATTACAGTGGTTTCTCTGGCCATTCTACTGTTATGGGAAATGAGCTTTATGAAGAAACAAAGGATCTTTCAGCTTTTGCCCGGACCGCTAGTCGCAGTAATTGTCGGTGTATCGCTTAATATATTTTTTGAATCATTTCCATCCTTAAGACTTACTACTGAGCAAGTCGTAAATGTACCTTTAGCAGAAAGCTTTAGCGGATTTATTGGAAATTTTTCGTTCCCTGATTTTAATGCGCTTACGAATCCTCAAATATATATAACAGCTGTCGTAATTGCTGTTGTAGCTAGTCTAGAGACACTACTGTGTGTGGAAGCTACTGACAAACTGGATACTTATAAAAGAGTAACTCCCACCAATCGTGAGTTGAAAGCCCAAGGAGTTGGAAACATTGTTTCAGGTCTTATAGGTGGCTTACCAATCACACAGGTGATTGTTCGTAGTTCTGCCAACATTCAATCGGGTGGAAAGACCAAAGCTTCCTCAGTATTACATGGCTTCTTTCTACTGGGTAGTATAATACTGATTCCCAATTTATTGAACCTGATCCCACTGGCTACACTTGCTGCCATTTTATTTGTTGTAGGTTATAAATTAGCAAAGCCTTCTTTATTTAAGAAAATGTCAAAACAAGGCAGAGGTCAGTTTATTCCTTTCATAGTTACTATCGTCGCAATTGTATTTACTGATTTACTGATAGGTCTATGTATTGGATTGGTGGTGTCAATATTGTTCATCATCTACAATAACTTCCGTATCCCTTATATCATGAAGACCATGAATAAGGATAATAAACCGGTGATCAAAATTGAGCTTGCACAGGAAGTGACTTTCTTAAACAAAGCAAGCATCCTACAATACCTGGCAAAAATCCCTAATGATTCTATTGTAGAAATAGATGCGACCAAAACGCACTATATGCATTATGACGTCTATGAAATCATAGAAGATTTTAAAATCAATGCCGTGGAGAGAAATATTGACCTTACCGTACACGGACTTTATGCCCCTAAAGCTGAGAAAATCCCTGCACAGCTTATGGCAAATGCTGAAAAAAGAGGCTAATTAGTTTATCACGCTCAATATATAATCCCTCATCATTCAGCCGATGAGGGATTTTTTTATTTCATATTTAGCGTCAACATATTTTCATAATGAGGCATAGGTTGAAAGATCCCTCCGCTCTTGTCGTAAAAATCATCATTTAACTGAAATACACCTTGCTTTCTTTCATTCCAAGAAGCATCAGCATAAGGCTGGGCTTCAAACATTTGCTGCCAATTAATATAATTCATATCTCCATTGGTCTCCATCATACCCATTTTCTCCAAGCCAGGGAAAGGAGGAAGATGTGCCGCTAAATTTTTATGCCAATTGACCAGTATAGGATTTACCGTAAGGTCAGCACATAAACAGGGAACATTCCTTTCATGGGCCAGTTTGGCCATTTTTAAAGATTGACTAAGTGTCTTGGCTATACCTTTCAAAACAAAAGCAGAGTAAC
Organism: Catalinimonas alkaloidigena; assembly: GCF_029504655.1. Taxonomy (NCBI): domain Bacteria; kingdom Pseudomonadati; phylum Bacteroidota; class Cytophagia; order Cytophagales; family Catalimonadaceae; genus Catalinimonas; species Catalinimonas alkaloidigena. Next base: position 2,840,030 of record NZ_JAQFIL010000001.1, on the reverse strand, counting down.
CTTGATCTAATTTTTTAATCGCATCACTTTCATCATGAATACTCTCGTCTGCAGCAATTCTAAGCCCTAAATCAGCAACATTCACTTCATTAGATTCATGAAATGGTTCTTCGTAAACTAGAATCTGATCCAGGGCACCTAACTTTTTGGCATGATCTACAAAGCGCTCAATACTTTCTTTTTTGCGGTAACGCCCATTTGCATCCAAGGTGTAAATAAGTTTACCATCCGGGGTTTGTTCAGTGCGTTTGTTTTTTAGCAATTCATGAATTTCGGTAAAGCGTTGAATATCTTTTTCCAGCATTTCGGCTTCATCACCCGCTTGACCGGTTTTTATCTTGATTACGAAATAACCAGTATCCACTGCTTCTTCAACTTCGTTAAGAGGCATTCCATATGGCACCTGGTACATGATGGCAATTCTATCGTTTTTTACGGCCAAAGCATCACGATATTCAGAGGGGATCATTGAAGTAAAATTATGAATATTATGCTCAGAAGCGTATGCAAGCCAGGCCGCATTATCTACACTAACTAATGCATTATAAAGGAAGTTCTTATTAAGGTTCTTCTTTTTTGTAAGCTCACGCCCCTCTTCCATAAGCGTTGGAATAATTTTGTCCTGCAATGCAACAGGATCGCCAAAGGGTGTACGTTTGGTAAGCTGGAGGGCTTTTTCTGTAAGAATATACATCAGCGAATTGCCACTTGACTCTGAATGTGAGGCAAATAAGTCTGCATCTCCATAAAGCACACTCTGGGTAGCCAGTCCATAACTTTTAGATCCTGATGAACTTTCCAAACCGACTATCGTTTGCCAAAGTTCGGTCAAATAGCCCCCTTTAAAACCAAAAGGACGAGTCAGTTTTTCTCGTTCAAAATTAGAGTCTGTATCCTGTATTTTTATTTCTTTAGGTTGATGGTTCATTTTAGCAGGTAGAATGAGTAAATAGAAAATTTTGATGTTTGTGCTTTACCTTCAAAAGGTGTATGTTCAAAAATAATAATATGCTCAAGTAAAACTAACAAAGGCGATATGTTATTCTAATTTCAAATCATTATGAACATGTTAAACAAGCTAATCTATTCCCTTTCAATTTTTTTGACAATCACTTTTATCAATATACATGCCTATGCACAGGCAGAGGGACCTGAAAGATGGGAGTCTGCTATTCAAAAGTTTGAAATGCAGGACGATAAGACTGAGATAGAACCGGGAACTATTCTCTTTGTGGGTAGTTCTTCAATAGCCAAATGGCAAAACGTAAACGAATACTTTCCTTCTAAAAAAGTACTTAACCGAGGTTTTGGAGGATCAGACTTTCAAGACCTTTTGTATTATACAGATCGTATTATTTATCCTTACCAACCATCAAAAATATTTATCTACGAAGGAGATAATGATTTAGCGAAAGGAGAGAAACCAAAAAAAATACTGAAAAGAGCAAAAAAACTCAGAAAAGAAATCAGAAAAAATCTGGGAGATACTCCTGTCATTTTTATATCCCCAAAACCAAGCGTAGCACGTTGGAACCTAAAGGCGCAGTATGAGGAATTGAATGCTATGCTTAAAGCATATGCGGAAAGTCAGGAAAACACAGAGTATGCAGATGTCTGGAATCCGGCATTAGATGATAGCGGCAAAGTGATGGATGACATTTTTATAGAGGACAACCTACATATGAATGAGAAGGGGTATGAAATCTGGCATCAGGTTTTGAAACCTTATGTTGACTAAAAAATTAAAGGTCACCAAACAGCAAGCCCCTGCACTTACTAAAGGTGACCTTTATCTCATTTGAGGGAATTTTATCACCTCTGAGATACAATTAAATTCACTTTAACATAAATATTAAACTACTAGCCAGCTATATTTTTTTGCTGTTTCACTAATACCTTCACCGGTCTGTTAAATGCTTAATGTACCTAAATTTCTACTTTTCAAACGGTTTAATCAAGGGCAAAAAAGACCTAAAAATTAGGGTAAAATCCCCAATATTAGCTAATGGTTTTACCCTATTTTATGAGAAAAAATCCGTTTCTGAAATTCAATCAACTTATTATTTATTGTGTGCCAGATAGTTACCCTTCACTAAAGAATGCATGTACTTCTGATCAGTTTTATATTCCATTTTTTTAATCTTAATTACTACAAATTCTACTCAAACTACTCTAATCATGGCTGATCATTCAGAGTATATATTTTCTTTAGAAGACATCAGAGACTTAGTGAATGCTCTACAGGTTCAGGGAAATGATCATTCTGTTTCAATTACACTTGGTTTTACCCATACTCCCGGTGAAGAGAAAGTATTTAGTGCAAAGGTAAAAGCAACTATAATTGACAGCACCGGACAACAAGTTGGCAATATTTTTAAGTTAGGGTGTCCACGTCCTCCCGGATGCCCCTGATCAAGTGCATTTGTAGTAAGTAATCAAGTATGAATATTAGTGAGATTTTCATTTACCTTGATACTATCTCTCCTATAGTCCTTCTTTTATTTATTCTTTTTATGAAAAGTGAGACCTGGGGAAGAGATTATATTTTATGGTATATACTGGTTCAGGCAGTACTCAATTCTGTTGCTATCGTTTATGATCAGTTCCTAATCAGAAATAATCTTTTTTTGTATGACCTCAACTGTATTTTATCTTTTGTGATCATATCCTTATTTTTCCATTCACTGTTTATTTCAAGAAAATTAAAGTTCATCACACGGCTTAACCTGATATTCTTTATTGTTTTTTTTCTGACAAACTTGTACTGGGGAGACGGATTAAATACCTTTAATAGTATGACTTATGGGGTGTCGAGTTTTATCATTGTAGTATACTGTTTCATGTACTACCTGAAAAAACTAAAAAATCCGGCTGCTTCAAATATCTCTAAATCAAGATTTTTTTGGTATGTAACCGGAATTTTTACATATTACTCTGGAAGCTTTTTTATCTTTATCACTTATAGTTATTTAACAGTTCAAAAAATAGAAGGAGTATACCTACTTTGGCAAATACATAATTTTATTTTCCTCCTTATGTGTATTTATTTATTTATTGGATTTTTATGCAAGCCATTGCCGGAGAATTACAAATTGTAATTGCTGCAACACTTTTTTTATTGCTCGTTACTTCCTTTGTTATTGCTTTTATATTTATTCATCAGATTCAACATCATAAGTATGTGCGAGAGAGAGAAGAAATAAAAAACAACTACAAACAGGAAATTCTCAAGGCTCAACTAGAAGTGAAAGAGCATACGATGAATTCGCTCTCCCAGGAAATTCATGACAATATAGGCCAGATTTTATCCCTTGCCAAGCTAAACTTAAGTACGCTCAAACAACATGAGATCAACGAAGTCCAGTTTGAGGATAAACTAAAGACGACCAAAGAACTGATCAGTAAGTCTATTCAAGATCTAAGAGAACTTTCCAAGCGTCTTAATTCAGAATTTATCATAAAACAAAGTCTACCCCAGGCTATAGAACGAGAACTCGAGTATATCAACAAAACCGGTCTTTATGAGACTGACATCACAACAGAAGGTCAAGCTCAAGCTTTAGATGATCAGAAAAAACTGATACTTTTCAGAATTTCGCAGGAGATTTTGAATAATATTATCAAACATGCCTTTGCTAAAAAAATTCTGGTGCGCTTTCATTATATGGTTAATAATATTTCACTATTTTTTCAGGATGATGGCATCGGTTTCAACTTTGATATCGCCAGGGAAAACGTAGGCACCGGGCTGGGAAATATTATTCATAGAGCCAGGCTCATAGGGGCGGATATTAAGTTTACTGCCCCACCCTCACAACAAGGAACATTAATCATTATAACATTACCTTATGAATCCAGCGAGTGATAAAATTTCAGTAGCTCTTGTAGATGATCATACGCTTTTTCGTAAAGGTGTTGTGGAGTTGATCAATGGGTTTTCAGGTTATTATGTTTGCTATGAAGCTGACAATGGGAAACAACTCATCGAGAAAGTACAGCAGATACAAGTGCCTGATATTGTGCTGCTTGATATCAGTATGCCAGTCATGGATGGATACGAAACTGCTGAATGGTTAAAAAACAACTACGCTGATATAAAAATACTCGCCTTATCAATGAATGATGATGAAATATCCATCATCAATATGCTCAGATCCGGAGCGATAGGCTATGTCTTAAAAGACGCAGAACCTAAAGAACTTTATGCAGCTTTTGAGCAGATTTCAAAAGAAGGCTTCTATCATTCTGCATTTGTAAGCCAAGTATTAATCAATAATATCCATAATGAATCCCGGTTAGAAAAAAACAGCGTTCATCTCAACGAAAGAGAAATAGAGTTTATGCAACACATCGCTACTGAGCTAACCTACCGTGAAATTGCCGATATCATGTGTCTATCGCCCCGAACCATAGATGGTTACAGGGAATCATTATTTGAAAAGTTACAAGTCAAAAACAGAATTGGCCTGGTCATATATGCCATTAAAAACGGCATCATCAGTATTAAATAGCGCTTAAGCCTATGCGTTTCTATCATGTGTTACTCCATTTTATAGAAATTCAAGAAATACCTTTTGATGAATAATGCATCTCCACTTCCGCCCATCAGGCCTGAAAAATTTCTTCTTCACAAAGAAAAAATAGCCACTTAGCTAAAAAAACCAAATAAATACTGGGAATGTATCCGTCATAAGAAATCATAATTCTGCCTGATCATGTGAATTTATGATGTGTTCAGGGGAATTTAGGACAAACTGATGTATATTTCTTTTTTAACTATGAAACAACCTATGAACTACCAAGCTAAACACAACAAACTTTACTTAATTAATGCTATCTCTTTAAGTCTTGTCCTATCAGTATTTGCTTGTCAATCGGGGAGCAGATCCACGGAAGAAATCAGTGAGACCGATCAAAAGATGCAGTTTACTGAGCTCCAAAATTTAAAACTAGGGTTTACAACTCAGAATTTTTTGCAGGTAATGCCAGTAAATGTGGAGAACACAAAAACACTGATTGATTACGCAGCAAATGAAGGCTACGCTTGGATAGAACTAAGAGATCCCGAAGCGGATCTCAGTCTTGAAGAAGCACAGGAATTATCTGATTATGCCCGCCAAAAAGAAATAGAAGTAAGCTATGCGATCCAAAAAGGAATTCTGGATGATGACTTCTGGCCAACCTTTAATAAAGGAGTAAAAAATGCTGCTGTATTCCAAGGGCCTGGAACGTTTCGTTCACTGGGTAGCTTCGCTGAATTCACTGCCGATCCTGATAAACAGGGCTGGACAGAAGATGAACTCAATCAGTTGGTTTTGTATGCAGATAGAGCTGCCAATATCGCTAAAGAAAACAATTTACAATATGTCATTGAAAATGCATCTGAAGCTTTCTTTGGTGAAGATACCGCATATTTTGGCATTGCTGATCTCTTTGACCGTACCAATGCATATGTTGGATGGCAATTTGATACAGCCAATCCTTTTAGTGTTTCTCGTGTACACCCGCCCGCAGATAGCGTTCTCAAGTTCTTGGAAGCACATGCCGATAATTTGTTTTATATCCATTTAAAATCTGCCCAAGCCGGACAGGCGCAAACTACACTGATGGAAAATCCTCTTAGCTTCACTGAAGTATTCCAGGTGATGTCATCCCACAAAGTACCATATGTAGCCATTGAGCTACAGGCAGTAGATAATAAGGAGCAAGCCTTTAAAAATATGCAAATGAGTGTTGATTATCTGAGCAATCAGGGCTTCATCACTAATCCTTAAGGCTATGTCAACCGAAAAAACCATTTCAGAGCGTAAGCCCTCGCTTATTCAGAAAATCTGGCTTGGCATGCTGAGTATAGGGCCTGGAATATTTTGTATAGGTTATACTGTTGGTACCGGTAGCGTTACCTCTATGGCAAAGGCTGGTAGTCAGTTTGGTATGCAACTCGTATGGGTACTCTTGCTTAGCTGTGTGTTTTCCTGGATACTTATGGAGGCATATGGACGTTTTGCTGTAGTTACCGGCCTGACTTCAATTTATAGCTTCAAAACCAAGCTCAAAGCAGGTAAACTCATTGCCATGTTGGTTGTCATTGGTATTGTGGTTGCTCAGTGGAATTCTCTGTCTGGTATATTAGGGTTGAGCGCAAATGCCATTTATGAAACCATTCATATTTTTTATCCAGACTTACCGGAACAGAATTATTGGGTAGTGTTAGGCATCGCCATCGTAATTATCCTCGTCATGTACTCCTTATTATGGGTTGGTAAATATTCTTTCTTTGAGAAAGTACTAATTATCTTTGTCACCCTGATGGGGCTGTCTTTCTTGATTTCACTGTTTGTAGTCTTTCCCCAACCTACGGATATCGTAAAAGGCTTAGTACCTAGTGTTCCAGAGGTTAGCGGAGGTAAACTGCTTGTGGCAGCCTTTGTCGGTACTACGATGGCTGCGCCTACATTTGTGGTCCGTCCGCTGCTTATGAAAGGTAAAGGCTGGACAGGAGAACATACAAAGGAACAGTCAAAAGATGCACTTACTTCAGCCATACTCATGTTTATCATCAACATGGCAATCATGGCAGCAGCTACAGGAGCCATGTATTATGAGGGTAAGACCATTGAAAAAGTGCTGGACATGGTTAATACATTAGAACCGGTAGCCGGGAGATTTGCAGTGGTGATATTTATGGTTGGAGCCTTAAGTGCTGGTCTTTCTTCTATCTTTCCCATTCTGATGGTCGCCCCTCTTTTAATAGCTGATTATCGTGATGGTGAGTTAGATACTGCTTCTAGCAGGTTCAGGGTTCTGACTGGTATAGCTTGCCTTCTAGGGCTTACTGTTCCCATTCTTGGTGCTAATCCCATTGCTGCACAAATTGTGACACAGGTAGCAGGAGTATTTGTATTGCCGCTTGTGATAGCCTGTATCTTGATTCTTATCAATCGTAAGGAGCTTATGGGCGAACATAAAGCAGGTATCGGACTCAATATCGGATTGTTTACTGCATTGATATTCGCCTGCATCATCTCTTACACTGGTATTTTAGCGCTAGGCGAACTCATATAAATTCAGAATAAGAGGCTCTGTTATTTTGATTTGAGCCTCTAATTCCTTCCAAATGAATATTTTTACTTCATTTCAGTGAATACCCAGAAATCTTCAAATTTCCACTCCCCATTCACTGGCTTACCGATGGCTATCGCAAATTTATTACCGGGGCGTTTTTCATACAATACTCTTATATCATTACCCTGTTTTTCAAAAACCGCTCTTCCTTTACTACTTTCCAAAAAAGTATAATGATCATAATTGTCCTTGGCTTCCAAACCGATTAAGCCAGGTTTAAAATGTTTCACTTTTACTTCAAGACCGCTATCAGTCATTTCTATGGCGAACATTTCATAGAGTGTAGCTTTATCTTCTTTGATCATACGCACAACCCCTACCATATTATCTCCTTCAGCTTCAGTCCAGAACGCTTCAATCGTACTTCCGTCTTTATTGGTTTGCCAGTGGCCTGCGATAAATTCTATATCCGTTAAGTTACCAGAATTTTGGGCAAAAATTTTGGTCGTTGAAAAAACCATTAGACACAAAAGGATAATTTTTCTCATGTAGTATAGTCAGTAAACTGTTGAAATTAAACAAGTGCCAAACATATAAAAAATTTTAAGTCCATTACCAGCAAAAGGATTAAAATAGATGCACTCCTACAAAATAAAACGTCATTCAATGCGTAAATTAACAAAAACAAAAGTCAAGAAAGCGCTTCAATATTGATTAGGTAATGATTGAATATGTATTGTTAAGGTTGGGCTTACATGACCCTGATGAAGTCGTGTTGCCAAAATTTCAGTTATTTTGCAGTTCTACACTATAAGCGATTATTAATTGGGATTTGTGTTTTTTTGATATTCATTCCAATAAGAAAAAGTAGAGGATAACGATAATTCTTCTGTAAAATAAAGCGTAGTCAAGGGTTTTATTTTATAATAAAGGATAGCAGTTTACGGACTAACAATAAAAATTACTCATAAAAATGACATATATCATTCTTTTTTTAAAAAAATTTAAATAATTATAGTACATTAACTTAAATTTAATAAACTATTTTTTAAACTGTATCACCTGTAGATTAAACCCTTAAAATATGCTTGAATCTATCAAGTCTCAAAAAGACAATGTTGTAGGTTTTCGCCTCGATGAAAATTTCAGTGAAGGTGACGTCATTCCGATGCTTCCCGATATGAAAGAAAAACTCAAGGCCTGCAAAAAGCTTAATTTGTTTGTTGAGCATGTCGAGATGAATGATTTTACCGTTGATACTTTATTTGATTTCTTAGAAGTAAATCTCGGAACTTTAGACGACTTTAGTAAGGTAGCAGTAGTTACATCTAAAGATTGGCTGGAAGAGGCTGCTAAGCTAGCTGACCATTCAAAAGAAATTAATCTCAAAGTATTTCATTTTTCAGAAAAGTATAAGGCTTTGGACTGGATAGAAAATTAGTCTGAACTGAAAAACGGATTACCTGTTTTATCGTTAAATATTAACGTTAAAACAGGTTTTTTTTACTGATGAGATAAACGGAAATAATGATGAAATTTGAAGCCTACCTAGAGGACTCCATAAGTCAAAAAAGATTCGTAAACCTTCAGTATTTTACTGACATTCATGAGTTTATGAGCATTTCGTGCATTATCACTGGCATGATAAACAAAGAAAGTGTTACCTACTTATCCACCAATACCGGAGAAGAAGTCCTACTTGATAAAGTTATTAAAATAGATGAATTCTATGCTCCCTCTTATGCTCATATTGACGATTTCACCTGTGATTGCTGATGCTCCAAACAGTTACAATTACTGACACTCCTCAGGAGCATTTTTCACATAATATGATTTAAAATTTGGAGACTGAGGATGCATACAACCCTCCAGATTGAGCAGTTCAATATTCCTGAAGTCAATGGGCTGACCTTCGCTTTGTAATGCGATATATCCTTCTTTCAAAAGCTTTCCATCTTGCTTGTATTCATCTCTGAAGCCCTTAACGACTTCCCCTCCTATTTGCGGTTTTGAATACCGTAAAACAGTGTCACCATTGATTAAATGAGTAATCAAAGAATCTCCAAGAACGATTAGTTCTGCTTTTACCCACTGATCGCCTTCATAAGTTTCAGAAGAGGAATTGATACAATGTCTTGGATCCATTTCTCCCTGAAAAATAACTTCTGTTCCCGGGGAACACATATTGCCAGTCGGTCGTGGGTTTCCATCACCTAAGCCGCCCAGGAATTGCATCTCTACAGATATTGGCCAGTTTTGTTCTTTTGGCATGGTTCTCGGGTCTTGGGAATGAAACATTACTCCACTGTTTCTAAGGGTATATTCTGGGGCTCCGGGATGTAATTCACCCACAAAACGGTACTCTAAGCGAAGTTTATAGTATGAATATGGCTGATGATAGTACAGGTGGCCAAACTGATCATTGAAATCTCCTTCATATTCATCATACCTTACTTTCAGGATACCCTCTTCCACGCTAAAAGTATTCGCATAATTTTCATCCACCTCATGATGATGTATTTTCACTGTCCAATCATCAATATCCTTACCATTGAAAAGTGGAATCCATTCCTCTTTATCCGCCTTTTCCAGATCAACACTTTTATCTTTTTGCTGCTGCTGATTACAACCCCAGCTTAATATTAAAATTAGCAGCATTGAAACTTTAAATACTCTACTTTTTGCGGTAAAAGCGTGAAGTCTGTAATCAGTTTGCATTTTTAGATTGATATTTTTCGGTTGCAGTATTAAAAGCAACAATTTCTTTATTGCCATTCGTAAATACAATACGAGAATTCCTAAAAAGAAAGCTCAACATGCAATCTGAATGGAAATTAGCCAAAAAAAAGGCAAGCTATTTAGCTCGCCTTCATGGTAGTGCTGTAGGGGAAGGGCTCGAACCTCCAAGGAGCGGTTGGTGCTAATTTGACTCAGCATTTATCCCGTACTCTCCACCCTCGAGACAGGAGGGCATGTTTGCCTATTTCATCACCCTACATTTTGACTTTGATAACAATTAACTGATTTATTTGCGCCAAACATATTAAAATGGATTAAAACATAAAAATAATTTAGAAATAATATGCTTTTGTTGTAACTGGCAATCCAACAGTAATAGTATTTTTCTAATCTTATTTACCTACATACTGCATTGGAGTATCAGGAAGTATCCTTATTCTAATACGGAACAAAATTTATTTCCTTGGATTGATTGATCAGTTTATTGGTCAATTACTTGTTGTACCTACTGCTTCAACAAATTCGCCTCTTCACTATTCAGGTATGGAACCGTTAACTGCCATTTTTTTCCTTCCAGACTCACTTCCAGTATTACTTCATTTTCCCCCTCAGATATGATTTTAGTTTTAACATTTGGCACTTCACCCGCTGAGGGTAATAGTAGCCATGCCATTGTACTACTTTCATTAATGTTAGTACTATAGATACTTGTTGTATTGGGACTAAAAATATTATACTCCGGACTATACCATCCCTGAATTTCAGGCTCTTCCTGACCACTTACAAAGCGGATATCAAATGCCTGCTCACCAATCGGAATGACCCCAAGATTGCCAACGGAGTTAATCGTTTTAACCATTGAGTTATCCTGAACGACTTTAGAATCGGGATGCCAATGCCACATGACATCAACCTTTCTGGGCCGGTCAGTAATTACTTTGTCCACAACGATCCAAAATTCATTTCTAACATAAAATACTGATCTTATGTGGTTTATGTCGCCATCAATACCGCTAAAGCTATCAAAAGAACTGGAAGCATAGTCAAAATCATCGGAGATCTTGAAATACTTTTCCTTGACTGGTTCTTGTGCATGCGTCGGACCAGGCTCTTGCCCCCTACCATCAATCAATAAAATGTTATGTCCTGCAGTACCTTTCGCATATGGCCTGAATTTTTCAGCGACTTCTCCGGTATAAGCAAATCTTCCGGCATCAACCAGAAGGTCTTTTCCATAGGCAGAAACTGAAATATGTAACTTATCATTGTGCTGATGACCACTACCCCAGGGTCCCATGTCAAAAAATGACCAATGCGCATCGGCCTCGTACCCGCTTCTGGAAATTAACTGTCCTGCCCAGGGATAAAAGTATGAAGGACCATCTTTCGGTTCTTTCCCTGATTCTCCATTGGTAATGATATATTCCCAATCAAGATGCTGAAACTTCTCAGCACCTCTAAGAATGATTTCACGATCACTGCCTTTGTCTCCATCATTGTTCAAAATCCGTAACCCGCTGGGACGTACTGCATGCGCTATGTAACTGTACATAGCTTCAATGGTCTGGTTGAAAAAAGGAGGTAATTTTTTGTTTGCCTTTTTACAAATATCCTGAAAGAGCTCAAAATTATGCAGGGATACATTATGATAGTGTGAGGTCAGTTCTGTTTGTACACCGTCAGGATATACCTGATCTTTCATACTCTCAACCATCTGATCAATAGCATAATCCATCCACTCATCTGATTTCTTATATTCAGGAAAATATGCGGCAACTGTAGCCAGCGCAGAGATTTCCATAGTCAGCCAGTTATTTCCAGCATGAAAGTTTTTATTATAATGCGCATGATCAGGCAAGCTACTTAAGATCAATAAATGAGTGGCGGGAGACAGGTACTCGTTGTTTATCGTACTATAAAAAACTTGTGTCCATACTTTGGCTCTTGCGGCAACTTCCAGCCCCCTCCAGACTGAAGTACTACTTTTTTCTGCGGGATAAGGTCTGCTTTTGATGATAAAATCTCTGAGAAACGTATCAATATATGCAGCGTATTTCGGGTTTCCTGTTTCAAAATAGGTATCGAGAACATTTCTGATCTGACTGTGGCGGTTGGATAGCCAGGCCCATTCCCTATCGTTATTTGGTCCCTTATAATACCAGTCCCTGTGACCATCATCTCCGTATGGCACCTCCCCTCTTACATTTTGAATGATAAAGACATTCTTTAAAATTGTATCTGCCTCAGCAATACTTTTATTTGTTAGCTCAGGCTGCCTTCTTCTGTAATCCTGAGCAGAAGTATTGTTCCTGTAATAATCAAGCAAATAATTACCTGCCTCTACAAGTTTATCATTTTCTTTCGCCTTTTTTACTTTTTCCAGCCCCGGATAATCAAGATCAAGATGGCTCAACAAACGATCAATGGTCTCCGGATAGGTTTCATGCAGGTCTTTGATTGTAACTATTTCTTTCCAGCTCTTTTGGGCAAATACATTCAGGGAAGCAAAAACAAAAAAGATCAATAGAACAAACACTCTGGTAACGATACTCATGGTTTCAGTTTAATTAAAGTAGCTTTAGGTCTAAGTATTGAAAATTCAATTCAAAAGATAACAATTTTATTGAAAGTGCAGCTTTCGGAATGGACTCGCTTACTATTCAATACAAGAAACTATGTTCAACTTACTGAATATTATTTTCAGTCAGCCTAGAATCTTAATCCTGACAAAAGCTTTAAAACTTTGGGAAATGAGCATTTTAAGCTTTAATATTCTGACTTGATAAAGCATAGAACGCTCTGATTACTAAACCGTTAAATGATCGGTATTCAACAAATTTAACTTTACGACAATCTAAATGAAAAAAGTATTTATCCCTCCTCAATCACGGTTTCTGTTTAGCTTATTTACTTCCGGGTTTCTTTTTCTGCTCATCCTAGGCGGCTGCAATAAGGAAGAGCCAACAGATTTGAGAATCAAAGAAATGAACGCTCAGGAAGTTTCTCAAATGGCCAGTAAAATTGAATCTCTGGTAAGCCCCGAACTTTCGGAAGGACTAACTTTAAAATTGTGGGCGGTTGATTCTCTGGTTGCTGATCCTATTTCCATTGATGTAGATGATCAGGGACGCCTGTTCTACGCCCGTACTAACCGTCAAGAAAATTCTGAATTTGACATTCGCGGACATCAGGATTGGGAGATTGAATCTATTTCCTTGCAAACCGTTGAAGATAAGAGGGCATTTCTACACAAGACCCTTTCTCCAGAAAACAGCGATAAAAATGAGTGGTTGGCTGACCTGAATGGTGATGGTTCACATGATTGGAAAGACATGACCATTGAAAAAGAAAATATCTTCAGGCTGGAAGACAAGGATGGTGATGGACTGGCTGATTTTTCACAACTGATGATTGAGGATTTTCATGATGAAGTCACCGATGTGGCGGGTGCCGTAATGGCTTATGAAGATGATATATATGTAGGAGTTGGTCCTGATATGTGGAGGGTGATGGATAAAAATGGAGATGGTATTGCCGACGAAAAAACTTCTATTTCACATGGTTACGGTATCCATATTGGTTTTGGCGCACATGGTATGTCAGGCCTGGAAATGGGCCCTGACGGAAGAATTTACTGGGGTATCGGTGATATCGGATTTAATGGAGTGGGCCCTGACGGCAAAGAATGGAAGTATCCTAACCGGGGCGTGATTGTGAGAGCCAATCCTGATGGCTCCGATTTTGAAGTCTTTGCCATGGGCGTTCGTAATACGCATGAGTTTGTTTTTGACGAATATGGAAACCTGATTAGCCAGGATAACGATGGCGACCATCCGGGAGAAAGCGAAAGACTGGTTTACATTGTGAACGGTTCAGATACCGGATGGCGCATTAACTGGCAGTTTGGTAAATATCGTGATCCGGATAACAATGAATACAAAGTCTGGATGGATGAGGAATTATATAAACCTCGTTTTGAAGGTCAGGCAGCCTACATCACCCCTACCATCAAAAATTTTGTGAATGGACCTACGGGTATGGTTTACAATCCTGGTACAGCTCTCAGTCCTAAATGGAAAAATACTTTCTTTGTTGCGGAATTTGTGGGCAATCCAGCCCGTTCCGGGATTCATGCCTTTAAACTCAAGGCTAAAGGCGCAACTTTTGAACTGGCTGAGACCGAAAAGATTCTGGGTAATGTGCTGGCTACCGGGCTGGACTTCGGTCCTGATGGCAGCATGTATGTGGCCGACTGGATTGACGGCTGGGGTACCAAAGACTATGGCAGAGTCTGGAAGCTGGATGCTCCCGGGGGTGACAACTGGGAGGAGCGTAAACAAACCGCTGAGATCCTCCCTCAGGACTTTTCCCAGTTTCCTCTGGATCAACTCAGCCAGCTCCTGAAAAACCCTGACCAGCGTGTTCGCCAGAAAGCCCAGTTTGAGCTGGCCAGGCGGGGTGAGCAGGGCGCTGCCACCTTTGAGGAAAACATCGCTCAAACCGATAACCAACTCGCCCGCGTGCATGCCATCTGGGGGCTGGCACAAATCGCGCGCATGCAGGACCTCAGCTTTGCGCAACCCCTTGTTCCGCTGCTGCAGGACAAGGACCCCGAGATCAGAGCTCAGGCCGCCCGCTGGCTGGGGGATATCCGTTACCAGGAAGCCGGGGATGAGCTTATCGCTCTGCTGGATGATGATTTTGCCCGTGCCCGTTTCTTCGCTGCCGAAGCCCTGGGAAGAATCGCCTACACTGAGGCGGTACAGCCGCTGATCAGCTTGCTGGAAGCCAATGCCGATGAAGATGCCTACATCCGCCATGCCGCCAGTTTAGCACTCGCCAGAATCAATAATGTAGAAGCAATCGTTGAGCTACATGATTACCCTTCCCGTGCTGTCAGAATGGGCGCTGTGCTGGCACTCAGAAGAATGGGTGATGCGGGGATCACCAACTTCTTAGAGGATGAAGATGAACTCATCGTCACCGAAGCGGCCCGCGCTATCAATGATGACTTTTCTATTGAAGCAGCCCTGCCCGCATTGGGCGATGTGCTGCAAAAAGATAGGTTTACCCATGAGGCGCTGATCAGAAGAGCCATCAACGCCAACCTCAGGGTAGGTACTGATGAGGCCATGCAGAACCTGATTGACTATGCTTTGAGCGCCTCTGCCCCTGCTGAGATGAGGGCAGAAGCCATAGCCACCCTGAGTACCTGGGCCAGGCCCTCGGTGCTGGACAGGGTGACTGGCCGATACAGAGGAGAGATGCAAAGAGATGCTTCTGAGCTAAAAATGAAAGCCGGGGATGCCCTGATCAGTCTGACAGCAAATCAGGAAAACTCTATCCGATTAAGTGCTACCCAGGCCATAGGTAAGCTCAAGGTTGAAACAGGGACTACCCGCCTGATGGCAGTCCTGCAAAATGATGCTGACCCTGAGGTCAGAGTAGCAGCCCTCAGGGCGCTGGCCAACATGAACACTGAGCAGATGGATCAGGCCATAGAAGAGGCCCTTACCGACAATGAAAAAATGGTCAGAATTGCAGGCCTGGACCTGATGAAGCAGATGGACATTTCGAATAATTTAAAAGTAGTATTGCTTTCCGAAGTCATTGATAAAAGGACGGTGGAAGAAAAACAGGCTGCGCTTTTAACTTTAGGAAGCTTACCTGTAAGTGAAACTCAGGCTACTTTTGAGCAATTACTTAAACAATTAGAAAATGGAAACTTACACCCGGGAGTACAATTAGAATTGGCGGAAGCCATAGACAGTACTCATTCCGAAGCATTGAAGATGAGGTTTGAGGAGATTCAATCATCTATGTCGCCAAATGAACAATTAGCATCATACCAGGCAGCATTATATGGAGGAGACCCTGACCGTGGTAGCAGATTACTTTACCGACATCCTACAGCGCAATGTCTACGCTGTCATGCCTATGGAGATTATGGGGGCAGTGCTGGTCCCCGCTTAAATGGTGTAGGTGAAAGGCTCAGCCGTGAACAGTTACTGGAGGCTTTGATTGATCCGAGTGCTCGCCTGGCCCCCGGCTTTGGCGTAGTAACGCTTGAAATGGAAGGTGGAGCAACGGTTAGTGGTATCTACCAGGGGGAGACAGACCATGAAATTACGTTGAAAATTGGTAATCAGCCTGATACTACCATCATAAAAGATCAGATTGTGAAGCGAAATAATGCTGCCTCAAGCATGCCTGATATGAAAAACTTTCTTAGCAAAAAGGAAATACGTGATCTGGTAAGCTTACTGGCTACGCTCAAAAATGATCATATGTAAATGAAAGAAAAGAGGGAATATTAATTTAACATATTCCCTCTTTTTTACTATTGAAACATTCTTATAAGCAATAAACAAAAGAAAACTAAAGGAGGTAAACATAAATATCAAGATACTTATGGTAGTAAAAAATTTGAGAAACAAACCATATGCACGGAGTAGAATTGCACTTATGTTCAGTTCATACACTTATTCACGAGCTTCATCAATTCTTCATAACGGTAAATCCTGAATTCCCCCCGGCGGTAGCTCAGATAGCCTTGCCTTTGAAGTTCTCTTAATGACACAGTGACAGTTTGCCTGCTGGTATGTATGACTCTGCTAATGTCTTCATGGGTGAAATGATGGGGAATAAATGTTACCCTTTGATGGCGATATCCATACAAATCCGCCAGATAAAGGACAAAACGTATAATTCTCTCATGAACGTCACAATATGCTAACATTTTAAATTGCTCTTCCATCGTTCTCAGATGTTCGCCCATTAATTTAAATACTTCAAAACTGCTACTGAGATCGGACTGAAAAAGTGATTTGATTTCCCACTCAGCATACGCTATAAGTTTTACTTCTGAGTATGCCTGTGCAAAAGGCCTACCCTGCTGCGCCTGCAATGAAAAATTTCCGACAACCGCGCCTTCCTGAACCAGGCAGAACGTAACTTCTTTACCGGTTTCAGTATATGTTCCTAACCTTAGCAAACCTTCCTGCAGATAATATATTTTTTGAGAAGAGGCACTATCCAGGTAGATAAAATCATATTTATTAAATGCTTGCAGCTTCCCCTGCATTGCGGAAATTACTTCCGGTATGTGTATATGGTCTTGATATAGATCTTGGCTTAACATATGGATAAGAATTACTTGTTGATGGATAGAGCTACTTCTATAGCTGTCCCTGGAAAAATACGCTGATACCTAAGGTTGGAGATTCGTACACATTCACCCTGTCTACTAAAAAGTCAGCGTTGTTATAATATTGCAACCCAATCCCCCATGCTTTATTCAGCTCATAAGATAAGTTTAGTCCGTATTGGGTAAAAGCAGTACCATCTCCTCTTACAAAAGACACCACACCTTTGGGCTCACCTATTGTATTTTGTACACCCAGTGAAAGCTGGAACCAGATTTTTTGAAAAAACTGGTATCCGAACTGAGCATTCGCTACCCATTGGTCATTAAACTTCTGGCCTTCAAATGAAGTCCTTTTATTAAAGCCTGCCGAAAGGTTTATATAAGCTGGTAAAGGATCAAGTGAGCCTGAGATAGCTATACCTGACCAAAAATTCCATTCACCATCTCCGGTAGGCAAATTTATACTTCCTAATCCGTCTTCATTTTCAGCAAAGCGATTCGGCCTGGCAATTGGCGCTTCCATAGCAAAACTTATGGCAATAGGAAGCACCTCTTGTAAGAAGCCATACTTTGCATCTACTCTCAAATCACCTATTCCCCAAATGGTTTCTGTAGATGAAAACCCATGTGCCCTCACGAATGGCCAATTGGCGATAATGCTTAATCGCTCTGTAATGCCATACTCAGCGTAGAAATTCAAATGATGCTGAGCAAAATCAGTAGTAGTAAGCTGCTCTCCTTCTAAATTATGGTAGCGGTCAGATTGAAAAGAAGAAACGCTCAATTGAGTGAATGTCTCTCCTTTATTTCTAACCCAACCGCTTTGTGCAGTCGCCTCTTCTGCAATTAACAAACTGCATAAAATAAGCCAAACAAGCAGTAAGACAGCTGATGAAAACATAGTCCGTATCTTAGGATCCAGACCATGTCGCTTAGGCTTACTGAAGAGGTGCATAACCAAAAGGTATTGAAGCTGAAGCACACCATAGGATGACATGCGTAAACTTACTTTCAGCCACAGGCGATATTTTATAATAGGACTCTCCGTTCATACTGACATTACCCACTAACCTTAAATCAGGATTGCCCTGCGCAGGATCAGCCATAAACTCTTCACTGGTAGAAAGAAAAATGGTTACCGTACCTGTACCCAAGTTGGTTTGAAAATCCGGTCCGAAATATAAAAATTGCTCACCGTCTTCATCAGTACCCAGTTCAGCCATACCCATCGTGCCAGTACCATTCTGCTCTACAAATGTGCCAGCACGTTGCGACATAAAGTCACCAGTAGGTTCACTACTGTCAATGGTTACAGTTTCTGTGCTGTTGTCCTCACAGGCAAAAAGAAAAAAGAAAGGGAGTGTTGCGAATAAAATAATCTTTTTCATGACGTTTATGATTTTGTTTGGTTTACCTAAAGTAGGCGCCAATTGTCACGAAAAGATCACATAAGTTTTAACAAAATATAAACATTGAATAGCAGCTAGTAGCGCAGAAAGCAGAGGGCGAATTTCATTTTTTGACCACAGAATCTTAATTTATCCAACGGCTACTGGCCGCTAACCAATGGTAAGCTAAAAAAGAAAGTTGTGCCTTCATCCTGATCGCTTTTTACCTTAATACTAGTGTGATGAATCTCCAAAATGTTTCTCACAATAGCCAGGCCAAGACCACTACCATTGACACGCGGTTCTTTGCCCATGAAGTAGCGGTTGAAGATTAATTCTTTTTCTTCCTCATGAATGACAGAGCCACTATTATTTATCATTATACACACTTCTTCTTCACATTGCTCAGCATGAATCTTAATAGTGCCATTGGGAGGTGTATATTTAAAGGCATTGTCCAGAAGGTTCTGCATGACCCTTTCTATCATGGCCAGGTCAGCGTATACCAGCGCAGTTGTATTCTTCAGTTTGGTCTCTAGCTTCAGCGATTTTTCTTCCGCCAGGAACTGGTATTTCATGGCGATATCATGTAGCAAGTCTTGCATAGCAAAGGTTTCAGGCTTAGGCTCTATCTGCCTGGATTCCAGCTTGGTAAGTTCAAACAGATCATTTACCAAACGCTTTAGTTTGTTGGAACTGTTCAGGATAATACCCATATATTTCTGCTTCTGCTCTTCGCTAAGGCTATCCTTTTTGATATTTAGTGTTTCTACATATCCCTGAATGACAGAGAGCGGTGTGCGCAGATCGTGAGATACATTGGCAATCAGTTCTTTTCTCAGCTTATCTACCTGTTTGAGTTCATCAATATTACGGACAATTGTATCAGCCATATTATTAATGGAATAGCTAAGTTGCCCCAGTTCATCATCCTGCCTCACTTCAACCCTGGCGGATAAATCTCCCTCCTCAAATTTTCTTATCATATACTGTATCCGTCTCAGGCTGCGGGTAAGCCACCAGATAACCAAAAGGCTGATCATAAGCGCGGCTATCAAAACCAGTGAAAAAGACCAAGCGCCAATCCTTAAAATATGGCTCTGCCAGAGCGAAGCCATTACATTATCATATTCTTCGCTGGCAAGGATCATATAGACATAGCCGAGCAAATTTCCTTCTTCTCTTACCTCTGCCGCTGAAAAGATAGTGCTGCGGCCCGGGTTACGGGGATCGTCGCCCAGCGTATAAGTTTGACCATCAGAATTCAAAAAATTCTTTACCGGACCAATATCCACTGATTTTAACTTCACTTTTTTATCTAAAACAACATATGAAAGTATATCTCCTTGGGGGGCAAGCAGATATACTTCTATACTGGGATTCACTGCCATCATAGAATGCATGATCTTTCCCAAAGCTTCATCATTCACTTCCCCCTCTACAAAGGGATTTACTTCCAGAAGCATTTCTTCTGCAACATGAGCATTAAGCCTTTGGGCGGTTTCCTCATAATAACGCTTGGAGGCAAAGGAAGTAATAAGTATAAAGGATATTCCCAACAACAGAAAAAGGATAAATAACACAATGGCAATCCGCCAAAAAAGGCTTTGCCTAAGTGAGTGCGCTTGATGTTGTACTGGCATTTATTCGTCATTAAAACGATAACCTATTCCCCAGGTCGTCAATATGTATTGTGGCTCAGAGACATTTCTTTCAATTTTGGAGCGCAGACGATTGATATGCGCGTTAACGGTGTGCTCATAACCACTGAATTCGTAGCCCCATACGAGATTGAGTAGTTCCTGCCGACTATAACTTCTTCCCGGATGCGCAGCCATGATCCATAAAAGATCAAACTCTTTGGGAGTAAGCGCTAAACGCTCCCCATGAATCTCAACGCTTCTTTTTTCTGCATCCATATGTAAACCATCTGCTTTAAGTACTTTCTTTTTATCGGTTTCCTGCTGATTTCCCTGTATCATTTCTACCCTTCTGAATATAGCTCTCACTCGGGAAATAAATTCACGTACACTGAAGGGCTTCGTGAGATAGTCGTCAGCTCCTGTTTCCAATCCAAGAATCTTATCAATTTCTTCAGATTTAGCGGTAAGCATCAATATGGGGGTGTATTTCTCCTTTCCTCTGATCTTTCTGCAAATTTCTAACCCATCTATTCCAGGCAGCATGATGTCCAGGATGATCAGATCAAAGCAATGATTCAAGGCTTTTTGCAGGCCCAGATTTCCGTCATGTGCTTTTTCTATTTTACATTCCAGATCAATAAGGTGAATTTCAAGAAGATCTACTATTTCAGAATCGTCTTCAACGATAAGTACCTCTTTCATATCACTTAATTTACTCAATATTAGGGATTAAGTATCACAAAAGTATCACAGATCTTAAGCGGATGAATTCAGGAACGTTCAGCTTCCCAAGCTTAGGGATGCGGACATTTTTTTGAACAGTTGAAAACTTTTTGTGCCGAAAAGACAGCTAATCTCCCAATAGATTTGATTGTCATCAATTGGCTCCTCAGCAAAAAAAGAAAAGCGTTGAATTGGTAAAACTCCTGGGCTGCTTATCCTTTCTGTTCACGGTTGATGCATTTGGCTAAATGAACAATATTACTCATCTCATGGATCAAATGTGAAGCACTTAAAACCTATACCAAGCTGGTGGCAAGATTGACCCAGCCGGCTGATCAATGCTGCTGCCTCTGTCTGGGCGGTGGCCCCTAAAAAAATGGCTTAACTGTGCTTTGGTTTCCTTTGCAAAATGTTGTACCAAAGAGATCAGGCTTTCTCCTTTTAACAATAAGCTTTGTTCCAACTCAGCGATCTATACCCTGAAATAAAGGTTGACACAATCATCCAGAAAGTTAATACAAATCGCACTACAGCTTAATATAAAATTCGGTAAGTATCTTAAAGCTATTCACACCCTGCACCTGCATCAATAAAAGCTGGTGACGACCTGATTTAATCTGACCCTTTTGCTTTACAAACAACAGCATGAAAAAATGACCCATCAGCAATTTGGCTGCGAAGAAAAATTACTGATGGGTAATATGTATTTGACCTTTACAATGAGTATAAACGATCTAAAGCTTGCAATCCTATTGAATCTATTTCTTTGAATTACTCACAAAAGCAATGCTTTTGCTGTCAGGAGACCATGAGGTAACATTCATAGTTCCCTGACCACCATATATATTTGCGATTACTTTGGGCGCCCCCCCCGATAATGACATCAGCCTGATCATCACCCTACGGTATGAAGGGTGCGCATCTGGTGGCACATCTTTTTCATAGGAAAGAAAAGCTACCCATTCTCCATCGGGTGAAACATGGGGAAACCAGTCGTTGTACTCATCAAAAGTAAGTTGCTCCTCTTCTGTACCATTCTTTTTCATACGCCAAATCTGCATAGTCCCGGTTTGATTATCATTATAGTAAATATATTTACCATCAGGAGACTCTTCAGGCCCGTCAACATATCCACTGGTATTGTCTGTTATTTGCTCTTCCTCACCTCCTTTCACTGGGATTTTATAAATATTAAAAATTGTAGTGTCTCTCTGAGCTACATAGTAAACTTCTCGATCATTGGCTGACCAGCCATGAAAGTAAGAGGGCCCTTTTTCGGTAAGAAGTCTGGGGGTTCCACCTTCAGCGGGTAGCACATAAACCCGGGGGCCAAGTTCTACATTCTGGCTACTCGTGATCGCTAACTGATCACCATCAAAAGAGTAGCCATGGTCATTATTAATTCTGACAATATCACCTGTATTAAGCTTTTCCGGTTCACCTCCATTTAAAGGAATGGTATACAATAAGCCATCCATCGTAGTAAGTAGGTGTTGTCCGTCAGGTGACCAACTAGGTGACTCAATACGATCTTCGGCAGAGGTTTCATATATCACTTTTCTTTTACCATCCATTACGTTCATTGTCTCGAGCCGACAAGCCATAAAACCATCGTAGTTATTCTCTACAGGCTCAGTGATACGTACATTCCAAAACCTGGCTTCTTCTACCATATCTTCATTGTGTGAAGTAATAAACAATCCTGTATACACTTCATGCGGCAGGGATGACATTTCATAAGAACCAATTTCCTGCAAATGCTCTCCCCAGTGCGCTGCTCGCATGGTAATTATATCTCCTTTTCTTTCCAACTGTAATATTTCATACCCCTTTTTAGGTGCAGAAATGTCATCTTCAGGATCTCTCATATAAGCTCCTTTTAGCACTCTCCTTTGTAATACCGTAGAGCCGTCACCATGTACAGCAGCGCTGACATGGGATGCGTCATCGTCTACTGACTCCCTGATCATCAGGCCTGCCTTTCGCAATGGATCAACTCCTTCGCCTACAAATTCAAAATTGGCGGTAATGATAAAATCCCCACTTTGCTTTTTGTGAAGAAACTGGAACTCATCTCTTTCAAACCAGATGTTATATCCCGCTCCACTCAGCGTATATGTCTGTGAAGCTTCATCAAAACTTGTACTTCCTGATTTGCTTGGCTGACCAATATCTTCGTTTTCATCAAATATACCGATGGAAGATTGAGAGAAAGTGGGATGAACTAGAAATATGCATACAAGCATCGTTAGGATAGATTTCATAGTTTTAGGTGTTAGTTGTAAAAAATTCATTCTCCTGAATCAGACCAGAAAAACAATATTTATTTGCGTTTTATAAGATCATATGCTTAATCATATTAGACATCTCAATGCACCCTTAGAAATTTTCCCCTCATGTCAATTTTAAGGACTTTAACCTGCTTCAACTAAATATAACTAATGTTCCTACGAATTGCATAAAATTTTTAGTTTGTTTTTGAACTGTTACTTAGGAAGAAATATCAGGTACAGACTAAGGCATCCTGAAAATACACTTAAGTCCTAATACGGGGTTTGATTGGATTATCAAACTTAGTCTGCTATGCCACTTGATTTTCAGCGCATGGCTACAAGAATGTTGGTTCCTGAGACAGGAGTTTTTATTTTTAGATATGCAGTTTAATATTGAGCAAATCAGAAAAGATACTCCGGCATGTCAAAATAAGTTGTTTCTTAATAGTGCTGGTTCTTCTTTGATGCCTGCTAAAGTAGTGGCTGGCATACAACAGTATTTGGAAGAAGAAGCAAAACTTGGAGGTTATAAAGTAGCTGATTTACAGGAGCATGCGATAAATACATTTTATCAGGACGTGGCAAAGCTTATCAATGCTGAATCCAATCAAATTGCGTTTGCTTTTAGTGCTACTGAGGCATACGCCAAAGCTTTATCTTCCCTTTCATTTGAAGCAGGAGATGTTATCTTAACCTCAGATGACGACTATGTTTCCAACCAGATTCATTTCATTTCGCTACAGCAAAGATTTAAGATCAGCATTGTAAGAGCTAAAAACCTGAACAGCGGAGACATTGACCTGGAAGATTTGGAAAAGCAAATTCAGAAACATCATCCCAAACTTGTCGCTATCACCCATGTACCTACCAACTCAGGATTAGTGCAGGATGCAGCAGGTATAGGCAAAATTTGTGAAAAATATGATGTGCTTTATCTCCTGGACGCTTGTCAATCTGTAGGGCAAATGGTCGTAGATGTACAACAAATAAAGTGTGACTTCATGAGTGTTACCGGCAGAAAGTATCTGCGAGGTCCACGAGGAACCGGCTTTTTATATGTTTCCGACAAACTCCTGAAGAAGGGATATGCTCCTTTATATATTGACCTAAGGGGGGCAAACTGGGATTCGGATAATCATTATTCAATGCTTGAAAATGCCAGAAGGTTTGAAAGCTGGGAACTGCCCTATGCCTTGTTGTTAGGATTGAAAGAGGCCGTAGCGTATGCTAACCTTATTGGCTTGAAGGATATTGAAATATACAACCAGAAAATTTCTCGGCATCTGCGCAAAAGGCTTTCTGCACTATCAGGAGTAAGATTATTTGACCAGGGGACTCGCAAGTGCAATATCATAAGCTTACAAAAAGAAGGTAAAAGCCTGGAGCAGATCCAGGCTAAACTAGATGCCGAAAATGTGATTTATTCTACTGCAAACAGGAGCAGTGCGCTACTAGATTTTGACAAAAAAGGAATAGATTGGGTAGTCAGGTTATCTCCCCATTATTTCAATACGCTTGAAGAAATAGATCAGGTAGTGGACATCATTGATCACATTTAGTATAAATCATTACATCATCAGCGCTAAGACTCATGGGTGTACATTAAATTACATATCGCTATTCACAACCTTACCAATACCATGTTGCTTACTTAGATAGCGTTAAAATGAATTAATACCATATTTTTGCAGTTGATTACATGCAACTTTATTGCACATTAAGTAACTTGCGGCATGGACCAACAATTTCTGGAAAGCTTATTTCACCAGCATAAATTGCGCTTTACCAAGTGCAGAACTGATATTATTGTGTTCTTTTTTGATGCATCTTTCGCCTTATCGGCTAAAGATCTTGAAACCAGATTGCCTCAGTATGACAGGGTCACTATATATCGTACATTAAATTCTTTCATAGAGAAAAACATCATACATCCTATTCCCAGTGATGGCGGTGCGGCTTTGTATGGCTTATCTGAACACATAAGAAAAGTACTGGATCAAACTACTGTTTCTGAAGACTTCACTGCTGCAGACCAAAGCAGTATAGAAGCCATACATGAGGAACATATCCATTTTACTTGTAATGCCTGCGGAAAAACCTCATGCCTTCCCGAACAAATGATACCCAAAGTAAGCCTTCCACAAGGTTATCAGGTGCAGGAGGTTGAAATGGTGGTCAAGGGCTATTGCAAATCTTGTAGCCACTCATGAAGCATCCACTTTATTTTTTATTAAGTCTGCCATTATTTTTTTTTGCTGCTATCAATGTTATTGCGCAGCCAGAAAACGCTGCTAACAAAGATAGCTGTCTGTATCATGTAGAAGGCTATGTGTTAGACCTACGTACCCAGGAGCCCCTCCCCTATGCCAGTGTACAGGTGAAAGAGAGCAAAACAGGTACTTTCACCGATCAGAATGGCCATTTTATGATCAATAAACTTTGTCAAAAAGAATTTGACCTGATCGTTACTTATGTAGGCTATAAAAAGGTGATACACCACCATGATACCTATCATGAAGTTCCGAAGATTTTAATGGCAGCCGACAGTGTGACTTTAGAGAGTGTGATCGTAGAAGGAGATATACAGGAAGGCGCATTATTTTCCGGTACAGTCAGCCAGCTTTCTTCAAACACATTTAGACAGAATCAATCTGAATCATTAGGAGATCTCGCCAGTAATATCAGCGGTGTATCTACACTTAAAACAGGACAAAACATAGTAAAACCTATTATTCACGGTTTGCACAGCAATCGGGTACTGATCGTCAACAATGGCGTAAGACATGAATTTCAAAACTGGGGAGTAGAACATGCGCCTGAAATTGACCCATCTATGGCAAATCAGATCAGTGTGGTAAAAGGTGCCGCAACAGTTCGTTACGGTCCTGATGCATTGGGAGGAGTATTGATCATTAACCCAAACAAGCTGGAGTTACTTACCCCTTTTTCCGGTGAAGTAAACCTGGTAGGAAAGTCTAATGGCCGCTCAGCCGATGGACATATCAGATTGCAAAAGGGCTTTCATAAATTTAGTGTTCAGGCGCAGGCATCCAACACGTATCAGGGAGATGTACATGCTCCTGATTATGTGCTTTCAAATACTGGCAAAAGAGAAACGAGCATGTCACTGGGTACGCGCTACCACTGGAAAACTCTTGACCTTTATGCTTCCTATAGTCATTTTAACCAAAACCTGGGCATATTAAGAGGATCAGTAACTGGTAATCTGGAAGATCTGGCTTTAGCCATCAAATCATCTCCTCCTCTGTATACGGCTGACTTCAATTACCAGATTGATAACCCCCGGCAGCAGGTACAGCATGATGTATTCAAACTGAAAGGAGTGATTAGTGGTGATAACCAGTCACTTGAGCTTATCTATGCCTTCCAAAAAAACCAACGCCTGGAGTTTGATGTGAGACGAGGTGCTAATAATGAAAGTCCTGCCATTAATCTGGAATTAATGAGTCAGACGCTAGATTTGGAGTGGAAGCATCCGGATTTATTTGCTTGGGAAGGAAGCCTGGGTATCCAAACCATTTACCAGGACAACAATAACCTCCCCGGTACTAATACCATCCCTTTCATCCCCAACTACAATTTCTCCCGTATTGGTTTTTACCTGATTGAAAGCAAAAACCTTGATGAAATGCGTCTGGAATGGGGACTCAGGTATGATTTTCAGTACAATTCAATTCGTGGAAGAGCGACTGATAATGAAATATACCGCAATGAGCTTTCATTCCAAAATATGACTGCCACGCTTGGTTTGATCAAACCTTTGCAAAATGATCATCTTTTTAGAAGCAACATTGGTACAGCCTGGCGTCCGCCTAATGTTTCAGAGCTTTATAGTTTTGGTAAACATCAGGCCTCCATTGAATATGGCTTATGGAGATATCAGATGGATGAAAGCAATGATGTTATCAACGATCAGATTCTGGATCAGGATGATAAGGCCGCTCCTGCTGAAATGGGCATTAAATGGATCAATACCTATGAGATCAATCACGAATTGGTAAGAGCAGAGTTCACTGGCTATGTTAATTATATCCGCAATTATATTTATACAAAACCAGCGGGGATTACCCAGACCGTAAGGGGGGCTTTTCCTTTCTTCATTTACGATCAGGATGATGCCTTGTTTGCAGGCCTGGATGCCAGTATTGAGTACTACCATACTTCCAACATTCATTCTCAGGCCATGCTTAGTTATGTGTGGGCAAAAGATATTGCGAATGATGAACAGTTTGTGGGCATCCCCCCCTTAAACATACAATATTCGTATCATCAGAGCCTGCGAAAGTTTGCTTTTATAGATCAACATAGCTGGAATGCATCTCTCTCTTATACCTTTCAGCAATTTCAGGCACCCCCTGTAGTTAGCATTGAAGAAATTCTTGAAGCGCAGGAAAATGATGCTAATATATTTGACGAAAACGCATCTAATTTTGACCTGTTACCACCTCCTGAATGCTACCTGATGTTCAATCTGGGCTGGAATGCTCAGGTCAATCGCTTTAACATCGGTTTCCGGGTCAAAAATGTACTGAATACTTCTTATCGTACCTATACTGATCGTCTTCGCTATTTTGCCGATGACCTGGGCAGAAATTATGTGCTACAGCTGCGTTATCAGTTTTAAAATTTTCTGATACATTTTTGTAACTAATATAGGTTCACTCCTCAGCTTATATATTTTCATTCTAAACAAAACAAGTTTAGTACAAATGGTTGCGTTGTATTTTGTGCCTGCCTATTTTATGCACAAAAAACAGCTCAATGCAGATTAAAGAAAGTTCAACAGTCTACGACGTTTGTATTGTAGGCTCAGGTGCTGGTGGTGGAATGGCAGCAAAAACGCTAGCTGAAGCCGGTGCTAAAGTCGCCTTGCTTGAAGCAGGGCCTATGTTTGACTCCGCTCAGGGAGATATGTTTAAATGGCCTTACCAATCTCCTCGCAGAGGAGCGAATACCCACAGACCTTTTGGCGAATTTGACGCTGCCTTTGGAGGCTGGGAGATTGAGGGTGAACCCTATACCAGGGTGGCAGGCACTGAATTTGACTGGTTCCGCTCCCGCATGCTCGGTGGACGCACCAATCACTGGGGAAGAATATCATTGCGTTTTGGGGAAAAGGATTTCAAAAGAAAAAGTGTTGATGGTCTGGGCGATGACTGGCCGATCAGCTATGCCGATATCAAACCCTATTACGACCGAATAGATAAGATGATTGGTGTATTTGGGGTTAATTTTGATCCCAGTTTAGGACTGGTCAATGAGCCGGATGGTCATTTCCTCCCTCCTCCCAAACCCCGTGCTTATGAAATGCTGGTGAAGAAAGCTTGTGACCCCCTTAATATCCCCGTGGTCCCTTCCAGGCTTTCAATCCTTACCCGGCCTTTGGGAAAAAGGGCAGCCTGCCACTATTGCTCACAGTGTAATCGCGGTTGTTCTACCCATTCAAATTTTTCTTCACCTTCTGTACTTCTTCCTCCAGCGCTGGAGACCGGTAACGTTACCCTGATTACCAACGCGATGGCCAGAGAAGTACTTACCAATGATGAAGGATTGGCAACCGGTGTTTCTTATATAAGCAAGGATGACAATATGGAATATACTGTCAGGGCAAAAGCCGTGGTGCTTTCTGCCAGTGCCTGTGAGACGGCTCGCCTGATGCTAAACTCCAAATCATCACGCCATCCTAACGGTCTGGGCAATTCCAGTGGCATGGTAGGAAAATACCTGATGGACTCTACCGGTGGCGACCTTGCGGGAGTCTTTCCCCAGATGATGGACGGAATCCCATATAATGAAGATGGTGTCGGAGGCATGCACATGTATATGCCCTGGTGGATAGACAATCAAAAGGCCAAGTTAAATTTTCCCAGAGGTTATCATATTGAAATCTGGGGAGGCAAGAACATGCCTTCCTATGGTTTTCTGGGAGGCATTCAAAATTATAATGCTGCTTTCGGTGCTGAGCGCCCCAAAGGTGGTGGTGGCTATGGCACTCAACTGAAAAACGATTATCGGAGTTTTTACGGTGCTATGGTGGGCTTCAGCGGACGTGGTGAGCCGGTTGCACTGGAAAGCAACTATTGCGAGATAGATCCCGGTGTAGTTGATCAGTGGGGTATTCCGGTGCTTCGTTTCAACTACAAATGGAGTGATTACGAAATACTGCAGGCAAAACATATGCAGGATACTTTTGAAGAGATCATTGACAGCATGGGTGGAAAGCTTCTGTGGAACAAGGCTGGTGAAGAATCCAACTATGGACTTCACGCACCCGGGCGAATCATACACGAGGTAGGCGTAGCAAGAATGGGTAAGGATGCTAAAAAAGCTCCGGTAAATGAGTACTGTCAGTCATTTGACTGTAAAAACCTCTTCGTCGCTGATGGTGCCTCATTTGTGTCTATGGCTGACAAAAATCCTACCTGGACTATTTTAGCCCTGTCACTGCGTACATCTGAATATATCATTGACCAGAAAAAGAAAGGTAATATCTAATACTTGAATTATGGAAGAGCCTAATAAAAATGGTATGGACCGCCGTACCTCTCTTAAATATATGAGTGGAGCCGCCGCCTCCTTAGCGAGTTTAACCTGGGTCGGCTGCGAAACTCCCGAAGAAACAGCGGAAGTTACTGAGCATAAGCATGCCGCTAATGAGGAAATGAATATTAGCGAAGCGGATCAAAAGCTGATGGAGCAGCAGTTTTTTACCGACCACGAGATGCAAACCGTGACGGTATTAGCCAATCTCATTATTCCCGCTGATGAGCGCTCTGGCAATGCTGCTGATGCGGGTGTTCCTGAATTCATTGAATTTATGATGAAAGATCAGCCGTGGCACCAAACCGGTATGCGGGGAGGTCTACGCTGGCTGGACATAGAGAGCATGCATCAGTTTGAAAAATCATTTTTTGACTTAAGTGAAAAGCAACAAAAGCAAATTCTGGATCAGATTGCTTATCCTGAAATCGCTAAGCCTGAAATGAGCCAGGGAGGCAACTTTTTTAATAACTTTAGAGACTTTGTGGCTACTGGATTTTTCACCAGCAAGATGGGTATTGAAGATCTCAAATACATGGGAAATACCGCCAATGTATGGAAAGGCAGCCCTCAGGAAGTGATGGATAAATTAGGCGTCAGCTACGATGACGTAGATGGCTACGAATTTGCCTAAAACTTCATCAGTGCCTTCACTTTAGGCGCATAACTTTGGCTGGAAACAAGCTGTTGTGATTTTTTGCTTTTCAGAAGTACAGTAAATCTATTGCCAGAATGCTTTCGGATTTCTTTGATCAGCAGCTTGTTTACGATATACGAGCGATGAATACGAATAAATTGTTGGGGTAGCTTATTCTCCAAATCATTGAGCGTATGCTCAATCAGATAGGTATTATCGTCGGTATCCAGCACATTTACATATTTGTCTTTTGCCTGAAAAGAAACGATGTTATACATTTCGAGAAAAATGGTTCTGTCCCCGATCTTGACTGGAAAATTTAGCTGATGGTATTCAGCAGACTCTGAACCGTTTAAATTTTGCTGTTTTACAGCTTGAACGGACTTTTTACTTGGTTTGGTGGACCAGAATAATTTGAAAACTAACCACAAAAGTAGGATAGGAATAGCTGTCAGCAACCAAAAAAGAAATCCCCAATTCAGCAAAAAACTTCCTATGCCCGAACGTTCCTCAATGCTAAAGTTAATTCTTTCATTTAAAGGGATATTTTTCTGGGCATCTCGAAAGTCTTGATCAAAATTATCAAGATTGTAAATTTTTAACTTAAGATGTGGGCCATTGACTTCGGAAAATGAGGTCTGATTATTTAGGAGATCTTCATATTTACCACTATTCAAAGCTTCCTGCTCAAGCGTAATCTCTGCCAGTTTTTCATTCCTTACCAGCACTACTTCACTTGCTATTCCTTCCATCAGTATATCGTCAAATTGTGCTTTGGATATGTAGGAAGCAGTGCTTTTCTAGTTCCAAAAAATAGTACCTGCAAAAAGCACTAAAAGGAGAAGAATGACTCCCCAGAGAAGTAAAAAAAAAACGATTTGGTTTTTGCATGCTGATATTATTGATTTTGTGCTAATTTCACGATTTGCCCGGTGAACGACAATATCTTTCTTGTGAAACAAGCATAATCCCGGGTGAGTGAATGATATAAATAGGTATGTTTAACTCACAGTAAGTTAAAAAAACCTGATCCCATTTTTTTTGCCACAGCAAACACTAACAGGCTTTTGCTATAAAATTTGGCAAAAAGGCAGACTCAACGTATTTTCATCTTTCATGACACTACCAACAAACTATATGATGCGCTTCTTTTCTCATTTCATAATATTTTCGCTTTTCATCATTGCAGTTTCCTGTAATAACCCTGAGGAAAAAGCTACGCTCGTCCTCCACAATGGTCAGATATATACAGTCAACGAGGCTCAGCCCAAAGCAGAAGCGGTAGCTGTCATCAATGATACCATCGTCTATGTAGGGGATAATCAGGGTGTGCAGAAGTGGATTGGTGAAGCAACTGAAGTAGTTGACCTGGAAGGAAAAACCATCACACCCGGTTTTATAGAAGGGCACGCCCATTTTATCGGTGTGGGTATGAATAAGATGAACGTGGATTTATTGCAGGTGAAGAGTTATGAGGAAATGCTGGAGAAGATAGCAGTGGCAGCAAAAAATACCCCTGAAGGAGAATGGATTATCGGCAGAGGCTGGCATCAGGACAAATGGGATTCCCTGGCCCCTACAATGGTCCAGGGTTTTCCTACCCATCAAGGTTTAAGTGAAGTGGCTCCCAATCACCCGGTTTATCTGAAACATGCCAGTGGTCATGCCGCCTTAGCCAATGCCAAAGCGATGGAAATTGCAGGTGTAGTCAACATACAAAAGGAAGGACCTGAGGTCATAGAAATTGAAGGGGGCGAAATCATTAAAGATGAATTAGGGAATCCCACTGGAATTTTTAATGAAAACGCCATGAGAATAATCACCGAGAAAATTCCTGAAACAACTTCTGAAGGTTATGAAAGAGCAGCGGAACTGGCAATGCAGGAGTGTCTGGTAAATGGCATTACCTCTTTTCAGGATGCGGGCATTACCAAAGATATTGAAGAAACTTACCGCAAATTGGCAGAAGAAGGTAATATGAAAGTACGTCTTTGGGCTATGATAAGCGGAAACGACAGCACACTTCTAAAAGAATACTACGAAAATGGACCTGCTGTAGGACTGGGAAACAATTTCCTTACTATTCGCAGCATTAAACTTTATATGGACGGAGCATTAGGCTCAAGAGGTGCCTGGCTGCTTGAAGAGTATGCTGATATGCCTGGTCAGTTTGGCCACAATACTACACCCATGAGTCGTGTTTATGAGACATCACTTAAAGCCTTAGAAAGTGGATTACAGCTGTGTTCGCATGCCATCGGCGACAGGGCTAACCGCGAAGTACTTAATAACTATGAGAAAGCCTTTAACGAAAAGCCTGAATTTGCTGAAGATCACAGGTTCCGAATTGAACACGCACAGCATTTGAGTGCTGAAGATATTCCCAGATTCAGTGAGCTAGGTGTCGTTCCTGCCATGCAGGCTATACATATGGCCTCAGACCGTCCCTGGGCAATTGAACGATTAGGAGAAGAAAGGATCATTGAAGGTGCCTATGTATGGCGCAAATTACTGGACAGTGGGGCAAAAATTGTGAATGGAACAGACGCTCCGGTAGAGCCACTCAATCCATTACCAAGCTTTTATGCTTCTGTAAGCCGTAGAACCTTAGCAGGCGAGCCTGAAGGTGGTTTTGAACCCGAACAGAAGATGAGCCGAAAAGAGGCGCTCAGATCTTATACGCTTGATGCCGCCTATGGAGCTTTTGAAGAAGATATCAAAGGTAGTATAGAAGTAGGTAAACTGGCAGACTTTACTGTTTTTTCACAAAACATCATGATTATTCCTGAAGATGAAATCCTCAAGACTCAGGCTGACATGACCATAGTCGGTGGTAAAATTCTCTACCAGCGTACGAATTAATTCATATCTACCAGCATAGTAGGTGTATTGAATACATATTCACCTACAATCCCCTTATGATCAGAACCCATCGCATTAACAGCTTTGAAGTTGACACAGCTAAGTTCGTCAGAATGTAAAATATAGTCTATGGGCAGTCCAAGCGGATAGTTAGCAGGGTAAGTAGAAGCAATGCTTTTTCTGCTGTCTACCAGATCAGTGCTTTCCTTAATTTTTACAATATATTTATTCCAGGGTACAGCATTAAAATCTCCTATCGCTAAAACAGGACCGTTTATATTTTTGACATATTCAGCAATTTTACTCAAATGCTCATTCCTGTTTTTGTAACGCTCAGGATTTCTGGGCGATAGAGTATGGGTAGTAATGAAATGTACATTTTTATCCTGATAAACTACATCACCGGTTAAGGTAGGCTCTCCGGTCCATTTGTAGGTTTTAAGATTTTTCAATGGATATTTTGAGAAAATGGCTACGCCATGCTTTTCGTGTTCTGTAATAGCAAAATAAGGGTACTGCATTTCAAGCCCATCCATTAGCTTAAGCGCCCAGGCTCTTTCTACTTCCTGAAATGACAGGATATCAGCATTCAGATCAATTGAATTGTTAATGATATCATCAAAATGCCTATTACTTCCTAATACATTGAAATGAGCAACTTTTAACGTTTCTCCACTTACTGAGTAAGCAGGATTTGACTCACCGCTGATATGGGGTAGTAAATAAACAGCTAAAAGTAAACTTGCTGAAAAAGCGGCGAACGTGACATATTTCCAACGGAATAGCGCAAATAGCGCACTCAAAAATATGTAGCCTAACATTGCATGAAACGTAAATGACTGAATCAAATCAATGTAGAATTTCTCAGAGGAAATGATAAAAATCAGGGAACTCGTCAGAACTAAAAATGCAATTGTAAATTTTAAAAATTTCATAGGCTTTCGGTTATGCTACTAGCATAATGTCAAGCCTGATACCAGCATCTTTAAATGATGAACATAATGATTAATTCACCTAATTATCCAAAGTTTGTATCATTATTTCTTTTATAAATCAAATTTAAGGAAGTAAGAAAGTTTAAGTAAGCAAAGATGCGAAGCCAATTGCTACTACAGTGTGGGGAAAAGTTACACAAATGGTGAATAGAAAATGTGAATATCAGTATGTCACAGGCTTTCTCACCGAGACCAATATGTGATCTGCCAGTGCAAAAAGATGAACATTACCTATGCTGCTTTCAAATATTCATGAATCACGCCGGAAAGCTCTTTTGAGCTGATATCTTTCTTAATGATCTTAATTTCAAACAATTCTACACTTTGCTGAAAAAGAGGAATGAAATCAAAACGATCCCGCAGCTCATAAAAGTATTCATCCATAAAAGAAAAAAGGTCATAGAGAACTTTGTCAGCAGCGAGCTTCTCATCAAGTATTAATTGAAGGCTTTCGTCTCTGGGAATAAAACTTATGCTGGATGCATCATTATGAGATTGCCAGGTCAAATAGTAAAAAAAATGCAGGCCTTCAACTTCAACAGTGTTCATAATCCAAAATTTAATGTTTAACTCTTTTTGATTCGCTATACGCAACTAAATAGCTTATTTATTGAATAAATTATACCAATTAACTCAAATTAATAAAATTTATTCAATCGTAAAAATATTAAATTTGATAATAACCGATTTTCCTACGCATGTCTGGAATTAGGCTGATCTTAAGGCATATACTGAAAGAGTAAACTCATCATAAAATTGCCCCTTTGTGTTCATTCCTGGACAAGGATGTTCGTAAATGTACAGTCAAGTACTACAAAAAGCCTGATTTTGATAAAAAAAGGCGCTTTTCATAGCTGGCACATTTTTTCAATTGAAAGATTAACCAACAAGCCTGATCATGATCAAAAACTACCTGAGCGTCGCCAGCAGAAATTTACTCAAACAGAAATTTTATACCCTGATTAATGTCCTGGGACTTTCCATTGGGTTAGCAACCTGTCTGTTGATCAGTGCATACCTCTTAGATGAACTCAGCTATGATCAACATCATCTGAAAGCGGATCGGATTTACAGAATCCATGGATACTATAAAATGGGCGGACAGGAAGGTAGTTATGCGGTAGTGCCTGCTCCCTTTGCCCAGACCGTAAATGACAACTATCCAGAAGTAGTTTCTGCAGTACGTTTCCGTCAGAGAGGAGGCACTAACCTGTATAATGGTAATCAGGTTTACCAAGAAAATAAAGTGGTCTATGTTGACTCTACCGTATTTAAGGTTTTTAACATCCCGATGCTATATGGTAATCCCGAAACCGCGCTGACTGAGCCAAACCACCTTGTGATCAGTACAGATAATGCATTGAAATACTTTGGGGCAGATTGGGAAAAAAATCCTCCTATAGGAAAAAATATTCAAGTGGGTAGAGAAAAAGTTGAATACACTATAAGCGGCGTCTTTGAGACTATGCCCAGCAATTCACATTTCCATTTTGACGTGATGTTTTCTATGGCCTCACTGGAGGAAAGTAGAAATGATATGTGGCTGAGCAATAATTTTCATACCTACCTCTTACTCCGTGAGGATGCTAACCCTCAGCAATTAGAAGCTAAACTTAACGAAACCTTTAAGACTTATGCGGCACCACAACTAAAACAGTTTGCCAACATCAGCATGGATGAATTTATGGAAGCTGGTAATACCTTTAAGTACACCCTGCACCCCTTGCTGGATATCCATTTATATTCAAACCTTCGCGTTGAAATGGAAGCCAATGGAGACATCAAGTACGTTTACATATTTGCGGCCATTGCTTTTTTCGTATTGCTTATTGCCTGCGTAAACTTTATGAACCTGTCTACCGCCCGCTCAGCCGGGAGAGCAAAAGAAGTTGGAATTCGTAAGACCCTGGGTTCTCAACGTAAGCAGTTAATTTTCCAGTTTTTGGTAGAAGCCATGCTGCTTACAGCTATTTCAATGGTAATTGCACTGCTCCTGGCTGAAGTTATGCTCCCCTACTTTAATGATTTATCAGCCAAGCAACTTAAGTTTACTAACTTCAATTGGGAGTGGGTAGCACTAGCTATCATATGTACCATATTTACGGTTGGGCTGATGGCCGGTAGTTATCCTGCTTTCATTTTATCTTCATTCAGGCCTATAGAAGTATTAAAGGGTAAAATTTCAAAGGGTGTTGGTAATACGTGGTTGAGGGGCGGCTTAGTCGTTTTTCAGTTTGGGGTTTCCATCATCCTCATCGTAGGTACCATAGTCGTATACCAGCAACTGGAGTTTATCAGAGACATGAAACTTGGCTATGACAAGGAGCATGTGCTGGTGCTACATAATACCTTTTACCTGGGAGAGCAGATTGATGCTTTCAAACAGGAAATGTTAAGAAACCCCAATATTGTAAATGCTACTATCTCTTCTTTTTTACCTGCCAATAGTATCAGCAATAATAGCAATGCGATTTTCAGAGACAAAAACCCCAATGATGAGCATACCACTTCCGTACCCTGGTGGAGTATTGACTATGACTATATAGAAACCATGGGGATGCATATCGTAGAAGGCAGAAACTTTTCCCGTGAATACAGTACAGACAGTATGGGAATTATCGTCAATGAGTCATTTGTCAGACAATTTGAACTCAATAATGACGGTGAGGGTGCGCTTGGCAAATTATTAAGTTCTTTTGGAGAACAGCCGGACAAAATTTATTCTTTCCACGTCCTAGGTGTAGTACAGGATTTTCATTATCAGACCATGAGAGAAAAAATCTCACCTATGGTAATGGTCATTGGCAGTGATAAACATCAGATGGGAAAGAGCACCGCTGCTATCTCCTTCAGAATCAAGCCGGAAAATATTAAAGAAAGTATTGCTTTCCTGGAATCAGAATGGAAAAAGTATGTCCCGGAACTGCCTTTTGAATACAGCTTTATGGATGAAAGATTTGACAATCTTTATCAGACAGATCAGAAAATAGGGAAAATCTTTACGATATTTTGCGGGCTGGCGCTTTTCATTGCCTGTCTGGGATTATTCGGGCTGGCTTCGTTTACAGCCGAGCAAAAAACAAAGGAGATAGGGATTAGAAAAGTATTGGGTGCAAGCGAATCTCAGCTTGTCTACATGTTCTCTAAAGATTTTACCAGATTGGTACTCATATCATTTGTCATAGCAGTGCCCCTCTCCTATCTGGCAATGAACATGTGGCTTCAGGATTTTGCCTACCACATAAATTTAGGCTTAGGTATCTTCTTATTTGCCGGTATCATAGCGTTGGTGATTGCCTGGCTTACTGTGAGTTTTCAGTCCATCCGGGCAGCACACGCTAATCCCGCTGAAACTTTAAGAACGGAATAACTAAAACCAAAACACCCCATCTTATACCTACTTTAATCATCTATTCCTATGCTGAGAAATTTTCTGACCACCACTTTGAGAAATCTTAAGCGTAATAAATTCAATACGCTTATAAATATTTCCGGATTGGCACTGAGCATCGCATGCTGTGTTTTTATTTATGCCTTTGTCAAGCATGAATATAGCTTTGATGCTTTTCATACGAATTCAGAGCGTATCTATCGTATAGTTGAAGACTATAAAGGCGCTGAAGGAATAAGTCATCAAGGCTATACTACCTTTCCCCTGGCCAGGGCATTGAGAAATGATTTCCCCGAAATAAAAAGAGTGACTCAAATTTTTAATCAGCTAAATGTAGTGGTCAAAATCCCTGAAGAAAACGGAGATAAACGGATGTTTGAAGAAGATGATCTCGCATATGCTGACCAATACTATCTTACTACTTTTAACTACAAATTATTAGCTGGTCAGAAAGAGGGTTTGCTGAGTACTCCTGATGAGGTGGTGCTTACCAGAGCCTTGGCAGACAAATACTTCGGTTATACAGAACGGGGTGACTATCAAGAACTGATTGGTAAAACGATCATGGTTGAAAAAGAGCCTTATCAGATTTCAGCAATTCTGGAAGACATACCCCGCAATACCAATGTTACCTTTCGGGTGTTATTACCATTCGTAGCGTTTGAGAAGATATTTCCAGACTGGTATTCGTCATGGAACAATACCAGCTCTGGTAGCTATACCTTTGTCAGGCTGGAGGAAGGCTACTCCAAAGAAAGATTGGAACAACAATTAGTAGGCTTTGTAAAAAAATATTTTGATGAAGAAACTGCTGCGAGAAAAACCTATCGTCTACAGGCTTTAGCTGAAATTCATACTGATGAACTTTATGGAGGGACAACTTACGCTACGCCAAGTGTACTGATCATCGCCTTTGTAAGCATGGGAATTATTGTGCTTGTGACCGCTTGCATTAACTTTATCAATCTGGCTACCGCACAATCCGTAAAAAGGGCCAAAGAGATTGGTATCAGAAAAGCTTTAGGCAGCCTTAAAATTCAGCTGGTTGTCCAGTATATGATGGAAACGCTACTGCTGACAGTTACCGCCTCATTGATCGGGCTATATCTCGCTGAAGAATTTGTGCAGGCTTTCAATGACTACCTCTCAGTTGTCATTGATTTTGGGTTAAAGATTGAAAATTCGGTAGTCTATTTTCTGATCGGCCTTTCTCTTCTCATCACATTTCTTGCCGGCTACTATCCAGCCCATGTACTGGCTGGTTTTCGTCCTGCTGAAGCACTTAAGCAATCCATCAATGCAAAAAACACTGGCTTTGCCGGGAGGTTTTCCCTTAGAAAATCTCTGGTTGTCGTGCAGTTTGTGATCTCTCAGGTACTGATTTTTGGAACAATAGTAGTAGCTACCCAAATGAATTATGTTCATGAAAGAGATTTGGGTTTCAGGAAGAACGACTTGAACATCATATTTATTCCGGAAAGTGATGCTCAAAAAATTGAATCCTTCAAAAACCAGCTCACCAGTCAGAGTATTGTAGATAAAGTTTCATTCAGCTCAGGACCGCCCTTGTCAGGCAGTACAAGCTGGACTTCCATTTACAATCCACAGCTTGGTGATGCTGAAAAATATGGCATTGAGCGTAAGTCAACCGACCCAAACTATTTGTCAACCTTTAACATCAGTTTAGTAGCCGGGAGAAACCTTCGTGAAAGTGACCTGGTAACTCTTGATGATAGCCTAAAAACATATAATGTTCTCCTAAATGAAAAAGCTGTAAAAACGCTGGGTTTTCCCTTAATAGAGGCAGCGGTCGGACATACGGTTAAAACGGATGGTGAAAGAGAAGCTGTTATCGCAGGAGTAGTAGAAGACTTTTTTAATGCCCCCTTACAGCAAGAGATTCATCCCTGTTTACTTTACTATAGCAATGACAGAATTGAGACAGTAGCTATAAGTCTTCACGAACCCAAAGCAGCACATGAACTTACATTTGTACAGGATGCATGGGAGCTTTTGTTTCCTGATCATTTTTATACCGCTGTATCGCTGGATGATTACTTTGAAATGAATGCTTTTTATGTCATAGAGGATGTGATGTATCAGTCGTTCAAAATCTTTGTCTTCCTGTCTATTTTTATCGGTTGTTTAGGCTTGTTCGGATTGGTATCCTATCTGGCACTCCAAAGACAAAAGGAAATCGGTATTAGAAAAACGATGGGGGCTACCATTGATCATATCATCTACCTTTTCTCAAAAGAGTTTAGCATGCTGGTATTGCTTGCGTTTTTAGTCGCGGCTCCCTTAAGCTACTATACCATGCAGGCCTGGCTGGAAACATTTGAGTACCGTATTCCACTATCAGCATGGTTCTTCATCATAACCTTCATATTGTCAATGCTAATAGCCTGGTTTACTGTAGGTTATAAATCTTTTACTGCTGCCAGAAGAAACCCTGTGGATAGCCTTAGAAACGAAGGATAATTATGGATAAATAATGATGAGTATATGTATAATGCTTAAAAACGAATGTCGCGCTCCCTAAATTCTTTAAAATATTTGCGTTTACTGAAGTTATACCATAAGCCGAAACCCGCTGACAATACAATCAGCCCCAAAAACAGATAATACATCAGCTCCGGGCTGATACCCAGGGGGATGAAGTAGACAAGTAAAAAAATTCCAAGAAGCGCCAGTGATATGATGATACCGTTAATGTTATGCTTCCTGAATGAAGCCCTTAACTCTTCATCTGAAAGTTGCTCAAGTTGTTCTTTATTCATAGTAATACAAACATAAAGGATTTGATTTGTTTATCAACCTATAGACTTTTGACTGTAACAGAACGTGAAAGTAACGTCTAACTAAAATGAGTATGTGCCTCAGATACTGAAAGCAATAAGGCTTGTTGTTTACATTCTGGTCATCGTTTTGCTATCTTTTATTTTCTGATTTATACAAGTTTATGAAGCTGAAAAACCAATGAAGTCCTTCAGAAGTGGGGCTATTTCACATAATAGTCATTAAGGATGCCAGAAAAATCTTAAAATAAATAAGAATAAGCTAAGGATGGTCGCCTCAGCGCGGTCAATAATTAGGAAGATACTAATGACTCAATCAAGCGACTTACAGTCAAGCCCAGGAAAATTTCATACTCCTCATGTCTAGAAGGTCAAAAAGCATTACTTTCTTTGGCTCACTTGTTTTTTTTATAAGTTGAATCTGAAAATTCTGCAGAAAACCTACCCTTCATCGACCAGGATGATATTTCTCTGCTTGCTGCAATGCTCAAACTTCTCGAGCGAGCGTCTAAAACTTTTTTTTGCTCAAGGCTTCCGGGTACCGCTACAAATTCAGGTTTGATCATTTTACAAGCTGTCTTTCAATCTCTTTTCTCTTTGTTCTTTTATTATTTCTTGATTTTGCAGTCGGTGCTTTTCCCGCTCTGCTACCCGTTTTAGACTTTCTGAAACATTATCAGTCAGTGGAGCTTTCTTAACACTTAATTCTTTTTGAGATGTTTTTTCTTTACTGATTGACGTTAACTTTGTGTGTTTTTCAACCCACCTGAAGTTTTGTTTCTTGATATACCCCTGAAACACGTTTAGATCTTTAAATTGTTTACTCACCCATTCTCCATGCATGGGATCTTTATATCTTAATAGATATGGAGCATCTGAATCAGGGGGATGCCCAAACCATTTTTCCAACACTTTTCTTTTTGCTGGACTTATATCTGCATAATGAGTGGGGATCTTAGTAAAATAAGTTGTGTTTAACTTACCGCTAGTATAGTCTAAATATTTTATTTTACTAAAAGTTGTAGTTTCAGGGTGTATTTTCTGATCATAGTATACTATCCAATCATCCTTTGAAGGAAAAATGGTAATATAGTCTATTTGTCCTTTCCTTGGATGATAATGTTGTATAGACCGGGTCTTGATCCCTTTATCAATAAATTCGCTTTTTATCGTTCGTTGGCAAACTTGCCCCCGGTCCCAGGCACCCACTCCATGCACCAGATAAAAATTTTTTCCTTTTGTATCCTTGATCAGTTCCCATTCTCTTTCTGGATAGGTTCTTACCATTCTGGTAAATTCTTTCTCCGCATTGAACCTGGGTAATACCAGGCCTGATTTGTTCTCGATGTGTAACACCAATCCATCTTCATCAATGGAATGAATGATGATATTGTCCTTGTCAATTCTGAAAGCAATACCGGCCTCTAACATATCCTGATTCTGCCGGTCGGTGACCACTTGCTCTAATTTTTTGAACCTTTGTTCCGCTTCAATCAATGCCCGTGATGTCGTTTTGTTCGTACTATCCAGTTGCTTCAAAGACGCTTGATTTTCAATACCTTCTGATTTAGGTCTTCTTACTCTGCCAAGGGCATCATCAGTAACTTCCATAAACTTTTGCGTAGCCTCATTGACTTTTCTATATCTGATCTGATCTGACTTGTTAAATGAACGATTACTATCTTGTATCCTTTTCCAGGCCTGATGAAGTTTACCAAGTATGGGTGAAACAATCATTTTACCTTGCCCATAGATTTGTGCGTAACGTTCCGCTCTATCCATAACTTCGGCAAAGGCCCGACCATCATCTCCATAGTTTTTGATTAGCCAACCCCGGTTTTGTCTGATGACAAAAAGATTACTGGCAATGATAACCCTGGCCGACATATCAAGCGCTTTTTCAACCAATCTAGCCGATCCTCTTGCTGCGAAAGTGCTTCCCATACTCCCAGGTGCAAGCATCGCCATATCTCCTGCTTTTTTTATTGCATAGTCCACACTTTGTTTGTTCACAGCAAGTAAATAGGCGGCAGGGCGATAGATTACAACCCCACCCTCATCATAGAGTTTAAAGCCTACTATTTCTTCAGCTTTAAAATTTTTCCCCTGAAGAAATACAGCAGTAGGAATTGATTTGGTTTCTGCTTTGAACTTTTCATAGGTCCTTACCCTATTAGATAACTTTACCTGTATCTGTCCATTCTTTGTGATGGTGGCAAAAGGAGGAGCATTATAAAAGAAGGTATGCCTCACCGGAAAAATTGGAATGTTTTGTTTAGCTATTCTTCGTTCTGTTGTATCAAGATTACTTATTGCCTGCAGGGCATCCAATATCCTAACTGATTGCTCTGGTGTATTTTTTTCATTACTTTCTATTAATATCTTGTAGGCAGAAAGTAAGGATTTCCTCCCTTCAGCATTATGTGCTACCTTGATCAAATCCTTGTCAGAAAAACCTTCTATAATCCTGATTGCTGCCTTATCTTTTCCTATACTAATTTCATTTTCAACAAATACACGTAGTTTCTTGCCGTACCCATATCTTTCTATTATACCATATGCTGATTTTTTGTATTCACCGGTAGATCCAGGACACAAAATTTCTCCCATCCGCTTTAATTGTAGCTCGGCTTCTTTTTGTTTCTCTTCATCATAAGAGCCTATGGTCAATTGCTTACGGATTTCTGTCAAGGCTTGCAAACCTTCGGGAGTTTGTTTCGCCACCATGATATGCTTTTTCAAGAGACGCTTTGCTAATTCAAGTGCAGTCACTGATTTATCTGCTCCAGGAAAAAGAAATCTATTTCTGACAAAATTATAAAACTGCTTACCATTCATACCTTCACTCAAAATTCCCTGTGACAACTTAAGCTTTGAAAGTGTTGGGCCAGGGAAAGAATCAGTAGAAAAAGTACTTGCAATTCTTTCAATCTCTTGCAAAACTTTTTTATTGGTCTTAGTAAAAAGAGCTCCTTGTAACAACAACACTGCTTCTAATCCATCAGAGGTTTTAGACAGACTTTTAATATGATCAGTAGAAAGATTATTGCAAATGTTAAGGGCAAACTTAACCTTATCTACTCCATGGGTATTCATTCCCTCTTGAATAGCTTGCTTAATATCACCAGGGTCTGATTTTCCCATGATACGCACCTGACTTACTTGAGCACTTCTACCAAACTCTGCTTTCACCGGCGCCTTTCTTAACTCGTTGTGCACATCCTTCCGCAGCTTTTTGTATTCCGAAACTTTTGTCCGCCAATACTTCTGTCCAGTATTCCCCATCAACTCGTCTCTTATTTCCAGCCAATGTTTTACATAGGGTTTATCGGAAGGTTTACTTGGATCAAGCTTTTTATTCCACCTTTCCGGTTTTTTTAGCCAAAAAATATGATTAACAGTTTCGTCAACCAGTGTACGTGCTTGTGTGGAGAGGCTGTCATATACTTTTTTAGCCCATGCTCTATTCACTATGACCAGATTTCCATTGATCCCCACAAACTTTTCCTCCTTATCACCCCGCCTTGAAATATTATTCAAT
Source organism: Catalinimonas alkaloidigena (assembly GCF_029504655.1). NCBI lineage: Bacteria > Pseudomonadati > Bacteroidota > Cytophagia > Cytophagales > Catalimonadaceae > Catalinimonas > Catalinimonas alkaloidigena. Next base: position 2,796,267 of record NZ_JAQFIL010000001.1, on the reverse strand, counting down.
CCCGCTCTGGAAATTCTTGGTGTTTTTGTTCTTTTAAGCATTTTTACTTCAGTTTTTTGCTTTCATGAATAACAGTATCTTTTTCAGTCTCAATGAGTTTCTCCAGAATGGTCCGTATGTGCACCCTGCTAAAACTCTTTATGGAATAGCTTTTTTGTAAAGCAAAACACAGCGCTATTTTTTTGTTGGTTTGTTCACCCCCATTAGGAAATATGGCTTCCCTGGCAGCTTCCTTACAAAGGTTATCCAGGTTTTTCCATAGCTGCTCTCCTCCCTGGTTGACGGTTTCCACAAAATTCCGGTGAAAATATTCGTCATTCAAAGCTTCCTGCATATTGAACCGGTAAAGGCAACGATTGTCGGGGCAAATCTTACTGCAAAAAGGAGTAGGTTGTTGCCCCTGACATAAGCGCTCATACAAACGCTTGAACTTATCCACTTTGTCCGGGTATAGGGCACTGGATGGTAATTGTGCACCGAAAGTCTCGTGCTGGCAGATCATATCATAGTAGATATCCAAAAAAAGTTCTTTTAAACGTACTGCTTCCTCAAAGGGCCATTGATATCGGTTTCCCAAAACTTTAAAATAACTTTCAGCGCCCTGAATCATACTGCAAACTCGTAAACCCTTTGAATCTTGAGTGTTTCCTTCTACCGTCTCCAGGATCTGTAATACAAAGGAATCAACTGTATTTACCTCAGAGATCAATGAAAGTACCAATGGAGGAATCTGCGAATAAAACCTGTGTTTTTGCGCAACAGCATTGCCCCTGTTCTTGTATTCACAAATCGCCTCGCAATATTGCTGGCAACCCACGAAAGGTGTAAAATACTTCACCTTTTTTTTTAGGTTTGCCATGGCTTTGATGACAAGCTCATCTCCTTTACCTTTCCAGCTTTCTTCTCCTTCTATCTTACTGTAAGGTACTTTGACATGAAATGCTCCGTCATCACCTTCACTGTATACGGCCGCTTCCCCGACATTTAGGGAAACGATTTTTTTTGTTTCCCGCTCCCCGATATTCATGGTGGCTCCCATCACCTTCCGGTCATCTTCGGCCACTACCCGGTGCATCACCTTTAAATTAGTATTTTTGATGACATCCGAAGCCAGCTTGGTAGGGATCTGTTCGGCAATAAGAAAGCCTTCCCCATAAGCCCGAATCTCAGCCAAAATATTGGTGAAAGTTTCAACCGCCTTCCCTTTTGCATTGGCAGTAAAAGCATTAGCGGACATATAGTTGCCTAACAACCGGTGGGCTTCCTCAATTACTGTAAGGTGTACTAGCCCTTTGTCTTCTGTGATGCCTTTTGCCATATGATGTTCATACATCATGGTTAGTATCAAGCCCATCATAAAAGACTTTTCTTCATCATCTCCAATAGGTTCAAGTTCCAAAATTGTGGGTTGGTTAATCAGCTTTTCAAAAGGGATAGAGGTGCTGGTATCGAGCATAAGTCCTTTACCTCCGATTCTCAGGCTGTCAATGCGGGTCTTCAAAGCAGAGCTGATTTCCATGGTCGTCTCTGAGCTGTACCCCAGGCTTGCTACGATTTGATCTACTTTATGATACAGATCCGTTAAGGTAGGATGCGCATTTTTATGTACTCCCCGGGGGTTTTGGTTGGAGGTAAGATCCCAGCCTTTGTCGGTGTATATATCGTGTATACAGCGCTCTAATACATGAGGTAGCGGCCCCCACATGAAAAAACTAGCATTAAATACTGCCTTCAGCAGGTCAATATGCGTTTGGACAGATACCCCCGGCATAATTTCAAATGGGTTGATTCTGAAAGGAGAAACATTATTATTACCCAAGGTAAATACCTGGACTTCCTCTCCCATTTCTTTGCTCAGTAACAGCTTTCGGTACTCCGTCTTCACTGGCTCGATCACCATGAAAGAAACTTTATGTTTCCAAGCTTCTTTCAGTAAATAGAAAAGAGTATTGGTCTTTCCACTACCGGTACCTCCCACAATTAGTCCATGCTTTTTTAGTTGCTTGAGCACAATGTTATAAGTGCTTTCTGTTTCATTCCCCTGATCGATGATTTTACCGATGTTAATGCTCTCTCCTTTTTTAGGGTCGGGAGATACATTAAACCGTGCATAAGGTTTAATTTGAAACCCTGGCATTTCCTGGCTGGGCAATTGCACATAAGAAGCCAGATCTGAGGAATTAATGGTACTGGATAAAGCGTAAGGATAGCTGACATATCCCGGAGCTTCGGATGGTGGATTTAATATGAGGCCGGGGTAGTTGATTTTTTCTTGGAAAGTATGGGTTCTGATTCGGTCAGGTAGCGATGCTTTCCCGGCCAGAGTTGCTTTTGCCACTGCTTTTACATGACTGAGTGAAACAGCATCCCGGGAATATAAAAACACAGAAGTATGCCATAAGCCCAGGGCTTTGGCCAACTGCAATTTATCTAAATATACCTCCAGCAATTTCTTGTATCTTTTGCAGATAGGGCTTTCCATACCTACTCCTTTTTCGGCATTGAGAATCACCCGCATTTCATTCAGCACAGCATTAAACTGGGTATTGATTTCGTCATTTGTAGTTGGGGCGGCAATAAGCACATACCCCCATTCCTTTCCGTATAACCCTCTGATCAATCGCTCGATTTGCTCAATACCACCTTTTTCATACCCATTTTCTTCTGAACCTTTTTTGGAAGAGGGAATTCCCGTAACCAGACCTGAAAAATTAAATTGATCAATTTTATTGCTGAGAGCTTCAGCAGGTTGCACTTCCATTTCTATTCCTTGGAATGAACTAAGTAGGGAAGTTTGTACAATTGCTAAATTATCATTGGCAGAAACTTTTCCTGCTCCGTAGGTACCTATGAGTACTTCAACCCGATCTTTGCTGGCAAAAATGGCAAAAACCAAAGGAATCCCTTCTTCATAAAGTCCAGCCAGAATGTCTTCCATAAAAAGCCGGGGCGTAATGTTTTTTCCATAGGAAGATATCCAAAAGTCAGTAAGACTGTTTACTTTTAAAAGCTGAACGTCCTCCAGTGCAGAAATATTCAGGGAGTCAGTATCAATCCTGCGCCCAGTATCATCAAGAAAATCTTTTTCAATATAATCTATATGCCGAGTAGAGAGGTTTTGAGAAATCATTTTGACGAATTATTTAAGTTGATGTTCACCTCACAAAAAATGCAGAGGCACTGATAAGTGACCTAAACACTTATCCTCCTCTGTATTTATTACCACTATAAATACTAAAAATCATCAAAATTGCAGAGGCTATCAGAATCATAATGCCATAGCTTGGGTCTTGATCAAATAACAAGACTCCCCCTCCGATCAGGCCAAAAACAGAAGCCGTAAAAAGTAATCCCATCAGACACCCTATTGCTGTTCCGAAAAAGGTATATCCCTTTAATCTGATCTCCAAATGAGTAGACACATTATAGATTTCCTTAGGCTTCAGCAAGCCATGACGATTGATCTTACCCAAAACAAGCAGAGTATCTCCTTCTTTTATTCTACCCACAATTTTTTTTGCCCGGGTTTCTACTGGAATAAGTTCTAGTACATTGCCTTCCTTGTCTACAATTTCCAAACGAAAAGCCAGGAATTCATCCAAACCCACCTCATCATCCGAAATATCCTTATATTCAACACTTCGGGCAACGCCCTGTAAACCCCGCCGAAAACGAGAAGGAATGCTCTCTTTTAGCTTTTCAACTTTGTGTCCATCTGATATTCCCGATGATTTTTGCCGGTGTGATTTGGATGCTCTTACGACCAAAATAATGACCACCCCTAATAAGAGGACAAGAATAATTGTTTCCATCATACTTATTAAGGTAGAATGTTCCCCTCGTCATCACAATGACTTACGTCAGTGTATAAGATGATTTACCTCAATGAAAAGCGCTTCCTGAGGGATGTTAATATGATTGGCAAATGGAGTCGGTATGTTAGAGGTGGAAGGAAATTGTACACAACCATTATAAAAATGATGGAAGATTTGCAGAGTGACAATACAAAGATGACTTGTGGTGGAATGATAGTCCAACTATAAGCTAGGTATAACAACGACTGATAGAGCCTTTATGTATGTGACTTGCCCACTGGATTAGATTAAGCATACATTTAACTATATAAGCTTTTTTAGCTGTAGCTGAGATTTTAATTGAAAATCATGACTTTCTTCAGTGTTTATCAAGCAGCTTATTGATTTTGAAATTGCCAGTTTTATCTGTCTGACTGGTACATATTCGGTTTCATTTAAGCATGTTCATGTTCTTTAGCTTTACCTTCTTTATAAGCTATATAGGCGGGAATAACCACCGCGGCAACAATACCCGCAATAAAATGCATGGGCAGACTGAGTCCATAAAATCCCTCAGGAACTTCATCTCTATTAGGAAAAATAGGTATAGCCATGGTACCCATGCTACAGATCGTCAGAAAAATAGCTAATACGATAAAAATTGTTGTAGCTTTATTGGTATTACGATCAAGAGCATAATAGACTAGAGATGCCAACATTAAAGTAACGAAAGTTACGATGCTTACAGAAGCGACATTAATTACTTCCACTACACTTACTCCGGTGATCTCAGTGTAAGATAAATGGTAAATATTATTAAGGACAATAGCTATCAAAGCTGCGATTCCTCCGGCAGCTAAATAATTTGTTATAGGTAGCTGATACTTACTTTTATTAATTTCAGTCTGCATAATATTTTTATATAGTTGAAAAAATTCGTCTTTATTCCGATTATTTTTTGCCTGACAGCAGAAGTATATTGTATTTCTTCTATCTCTATATCCTTACTCACAACAATAATCATTTACGATTTTACTGCTATCAGCCTGATTTTCTGTTATGTTTTAATATACTATGATCAAATCCCATATTACCAGGAATATACTTACAGTAACAATGTTGTAATTAAACAAAGTCATTTTCTAAAAGTCCGGCGCCTTTTTTAATGAGCAAATAAAATACTAATATATAAAATCTTAAACTCAGTATCGCTTTCACAATTATTGCATCCATATTTTTTATATAACAAAGCACCAAGTGCTAAATGTTTTTAAGATTGTGTATAGCACACATTAAATTTTATCTGATGATAAGGAGTTTGGTAATTCAAGTTCAATAAACCGTTATGGGCTGCAAGCACCATTTGGACTGCAATGGTGTTCAAGCCATACATTTTGTCCCCAGTACCTTCCGCTCCGACCCAGCCCCAAAGCCATTAGCCAAACAAACCTTAAAGGGATGTAGTTTTAACTCTCTTTATGAGCTATATAGACTTGAAATAGGGGTTGAGTTTAATAAAGCTTTATCTCAACTAAGATTATATACACAATGCCAAATAGTGCATTTCACCTATTTAGGCGAGCAAGAATGATCAATTCTTATCTTCACAACACAAAAAGCAAATTATTAACTTATAAGAGATAGGTTATTTTTTGAAATATACATCTCACCATAAAATTTAAATATGAGCAAGCAAGTAGGTGATTTTTTAATTCACCGTATCCATGAATGGGGAATATCACGTATTTACGGTTATCCCGGTGATGGCATCAACGGTATTATGGGGGCTTTGGATCGTGCCGATGGTAAAATAGAGTTTATTCAAACCCGGCATGAAGAAATGGCTTCTTTTATGGCCTGTGGGCATGCCAAATTTACAGGAGAAGTGGGTATGTGTCTGGCCACTTCCGGTCCCGGTGCCATCCACCTGCTGAATGGGCTTTATGATGCCAAAATGGACCACCAGCCGGTAGTCGCTATTGTGGGCCAGCAGAAGCGTATGTCGTTAGGCGGTGACTATCAGCAGGAAGTAGACCTTAGCTCACTTTTCAAAGATGTCGCCCATGCGTATGTACATATGGTAACTGAGCCTGCGCAGATGCGCCAGGTCATTGACAGGGCTATTCGTATTGCCAAAACCGAAAGAACTGTAACCTGTGTGATCGTTCCCAACGATGTGCAGGAAATGGATGCGGTAGCATCACCACCCAAGAAACATGGTTCAGTGTTTACAGGTGTAGGCCACACCTCTCCCCGCATGCTCCCTTCGGATGATGAGCTCCGCAGGGCCGCCGAAGTGCTGAACGATGGTAAAAAAGTAGCCATGCTCATCGGAGCAGGAGCTATGGGCGCCGCCGAAGAAGTAAAAGAAGTGGCAGAACTACTGGGTGCGGGTGTCGCCAAAGCCTTGCTGGGTAGAGCGGCCCTACCCGATGATCTTCCTTATGTGACCGGATCTATTGGCCTGCTAGGAACCAAGCCGAGTTGGGAGTTGATGAATGAGTGCGACACCCTCCTGATGATCGGTTCAGGTTTTCCATATTCTGAGTTTTTGCCCGATGAAGGACAGGCAAGAGGAGTACAGATTGACATCTCAGGGCGTATGTTGAGCCTGCGTTATCCTATGGAAGTCAACTTGCAGGGAGATAGTAAGGAAACTCTAAAGGCGCTGATTCCTTATTTAAAGCGCAAAGCAGATCGCTCCTGGCAGGAAAAACTCATTGAAGAGATCAAAGACTGGTGGAAAGTGCTAGAAGCTCGTGCCATGAATGATGCTGACCCCATCAACCCACAGCGTGTATTCTGGGAGCTATCCCCTCGCCTGCCGGAGAAATGTATACTTACCGCCGATTCAGGTTCCTCTGCCAACTGGTTTGCCCGCGACCTAAAGGTCAGAGAAGGCATGATGGCTTCCTTATCGGGTAATTTGGCGACTATGTGTCCGGGAGTACCTTATGCCATCGCTGCTAAATTTGCTTATCCCGAGCGTGTAGCTATTGCCTTGATGGGTGATGGGGCCATGCAGATGCTGGGCAATAATGGACTGATCACCATTGCCAAATACTGGAAGCGCTGGACTAATCCTAAGCTGATCATTCTGGTACTTAATAATCGCGATCTTAATCAGGTAACCTGGGAGCAAAGAGTGATGTCTGGCGATCCCGAATATGAAGCATCACAGGATATACCTGATTTCCCTTATGCTCAATATGCTGAAATGCTGGGACTGGTGGGAGTCAAGGTGGATAAGGCCGAAGATGTAGCCAGAAGCTGGGAAAAAGTACTATCTGCTGACCGGCCAGTGGTATTTGAAGTGATGACAGATCCGAATGTACCCACTATCCCTCCCCATTTTACCTTTGAGCAAATGATAAAATACAGCAAAACGTTGATCAAAGGTGACCCTAAGGAAAAAGGCATTATCAGGCAGACGTTTAAGGAAATGCTACAGAGTGTAATTCCCCACAAAGACTGATCATGTCAATTTTGACATAAAGGGTGTATCATGCAGGGATATAAAGGTAATGTTCTTCTTCTCAGTGTAAGCCTGAAAAGAAGAACATTGCTTAATGGAAACCAAAAAACGAGCCCGCAAAAAACCAATATATCATTAATCCGGTGGAGAAGCAGGAATTATTATCTCTACATTTTTGTGAAAAATCTTAAGCGGAAAAATATTTACTAATATGAATACTATTATAGGAAAAAAAGCTTGGGCAATTGCCGAAGGTTATATCCCTTCATGGAGCAATGGACCTGAACCAGAACTTATCAGTCATGAAACTGCCTGTATACTCAACACTACTGAGCAGAATGCAAGCGTAGAAATTACCATATACTTTCCTGATCGGGAGCCTATCGGGCCTTACAAGCTTACAATACTGGCAAAGCGGACAAGCCACATTCGCTTTGACGACTTAAAAGATCCGGAACCGATTCCTAAAGGCAAAAGTTACGCCAGTACGATCATCTCAGATGTGCCAATCGTTGTTCAACATACGCGTTTGGATTCTCGACAGAGTGAAAACGCCCTGATCTCCACAATAGCCTATGCTGAATAGACATGCAAGAGCAGTAGCTGCAAAAAAGTATTATGCCAGGATCTATTTATGAAGAAGCTATCAGTTTATGGAAGGATATAAAAAAAAATCAGCCTGTGCCTCTTTCGACATAGGATATTTTTCAGGCTGCTTCAATGAAAGTGATGTAAACTCCGTACACTACATCACCTAATCTCTTATACATACTTTCAAGGCCTTTGTCTTATACATTGTGCTAAGTTATTGGTCTCTACTATAGTCACCTCCTTTAAGATATAGATACAGTTTGACAATAATAAACACATGAACCGAAGCACCCACTAATGAAAATACAATCAATATGATTTTAAAGGGTATTTTTTTCTCCTGCTTCACAGATTTCGGTGCTTTGCTTATGCTTGAAATTGCCCGCACAGTATCGCCATCTTGATTCATGCTGCTGTTGGTTCCCGCTACCGGATAAGGCGAGCCAGAAGAATAAGCCACAAAATCCAATATGCTTATAATTTCCTCCCTACTTAAATATTCAAAATCCGGCATCACTTTCTGATCAAAACTATTGTACTGATGTACTGCATAGCTATCTCCTGATCTAATCACTTCCTGAGAATTTCTGATAAAACCGATAAGCCAGGGAAGAGGCCTTCTTCTGGTCAAACTTCCTAATGCTGGCCCTATATTTTCACTATCCACAAAGTGACAGGTGATACAGTGTTTATTAAATAGCGCTTTACCTTTCATGATCACTTTATTGCTCCTATCGCTTACTTTCGGATAAGCGTATGTCTCTCCTTCAGGCTTTAGCGATTCATTTTCAATAAACAAGAGTATATCTTTTATTTCTCTTTCAGATATGCGTTTACTAAAAGAAGGCATCACTACATGGTTATACTGCTCAAATAGAAAATTAGCATAGGCATCACCTGAAAGGATTACATCCTGAGAGTTGTTGATGAAAGAAAGCAGCCAGTCTTCTTCTTTTTTATGGGTGATGCTAGCCAACATCGGTCCCAGTTTCTCCTGGCGTACCCCATGACAGGGATTACAATGGGTTCTAAATAGATTTCTTCCCGAAGTATATATTTCAGTACTATCTCTTTGAGCATACGCTAAGAAGTGGCACCCGAGAACGAGTGATATAAAGAGCGTTAAAGAAAAGGTTTTAGAGTTAGCTTTCATTGGTCAGCTTCTTTTCAAGCAACTTTTTATCAGAAACATGCTGAGGAATAAAATCATTTTCTGCACCAGGAACACTATAATCATAAGCCCATCTGTAGACCACCGGCACGGCCCCCGGCCAATTACCAGCCTTCACCTTAACAGGAGTAGTCCACTCCAGTGTGGTAGCCCTCCAAGGGTTTTCAGGAGCTTTTTTTCCAAAAAAGATCGCATAGAAGAAATTGAGCAAAAATATTCCCTGACCAGCGAATGTGATAAATGCTGCAATTGAGATAAATGCGTTCAGATCCATGTATGTATCAAAAGTATCAAAGTAGGTAAATGAATAATAGCGACGGGGAAAGCCTGACATGCCTAAAAAATGCATAGGAAAAAATATAAGGTATACGCCTATGAAGGTAAGCCAGAAGTGCAGATAGCTCATAGTCCTGTTCATCATCCGGCCAAACATCTTGGGAAACCAGTGATATACACCACATAAAAAGCCAAAGAAAGCGGCACTTCCCATGACCAAATGAAAATGCGCTACTACAAAATAAGTATCATGCACCTCAATATCTATTGAAGGGTTAGCTACAAATAAGCCGGTAAGACCACCGGTAATAAAGAAAGACACCATCCCTATAGCAAAAAGCATGGCAGCAGAAAAATGTATATTTCCCTTCCACAATGTGGTAATCCAATTGAACACCTTAATGGCAGAAGGCACAGCAATTATGAAGGAAGTGAGGCTGAATACGGACCCCAGGAACGGGCTCATACCTGAAACAAACATGTGATGTGCCCACACTAAAAACGAAAGTATCATGATCGCAAATATTGAAGCTACCATGGCAGGATATCCGAAAATGGGTTTACGCGCGTTAGTAGCTATCACATCAGAAGTGATTCCAAAGGCAGGAAAAATGGCGATATACACTTCCGGATGGCCTAAAAACCAAAAAAGATGCTGATACAGAAGTACGCTGCCCCCGCTATTAGGTAAAGGGGCACCATCAATAAAGATATCATTCAGGTAGAAACTGGTACCCATGCCCCTGTCAAAAAACAGGAGAAGCAAAGCGACAAACAATACAGGAAAAGAGAGCAAACTTAGAATGGTGGTAAACAGAAAAGCCCAAATGGTAAGCGGCAAACGCCTGAAGCTCATCCCAAGTGTCCTTAAATTAACAGTAGTAGCAATGAAATTAATGGAAGTTAATAGATTGGATATAATGAAAATGACCATACTCAATATCCAGAGGCTCATGCCTGCCCCGGAACCTGCTGATGCATCCTTAAGGGCACTGAGAGGCGGATAGGCGGTCCAGCCAGCAGAAGCTGCTCCTGATTCTACAAAAAAGGAACAAAACATGATTAGTCCTGAGATAAAAAACAACCAGTAAGACAGCATATTCATAAAGCCGGAAGCCATATCCCGCGCCCCTATCTGAAGAGGAATGAGCAGGTTACCCATAGTACCCAGAAAACCTCCTGTAAGCACAAAAAACATCATGATGGTACCATGCAAGGTCACCAGAGAAAGATAAAACTCAGGGTCTAAGCGGCCATTGCTTAGCCGGTTTCCTAATACGGGTTGAAGCCAACTCAGGTCCAGTTCCGGAAAGCCTAACTGTATGCGAAAAACAACAGAAAGCAGGCTACCCAATAAAGCCCAAAAAATTGCAGTAAACAGGTACTGCTTGGCAATAGTCTTATGGTCGGTACTAAAAACATAGGTAAAAATGAAGACCAGGAATTTACTTCCATGGTCTTTTCCGTGCAGGAATGAAACTTCTTCAAACTCAGTACCTCCTTCCGTTTCCGAATTCATTACAAAAAAAATTTAATCGGTTCATCACGTATTAAAAAATAGCGTATTGCTCATGTTTTTCTACCCAACTTTGCTGCGTATGATACCACTCTTCAAATTGCTCCGGTTCATCTACTACCAAAATTAACTTCATCGCAAAATGCATTCTTCCGCAAAGTTCAGCACAGGCTACTTCATAGTTAAAGTCCGGATCATTAAGCTTTTCCCTCATCTCAGCAGTAGTGGTGTTGGCCGTAAAGTGTACCCTGCTAGGCATGCCGGGCAAGGCATCCATTTTTATTCTAAAGTGCGGTATGTAAAAGCTATGTATCACATCTTTTGAGCGCAATAAAAGCCTCACAGGCCTGCCTTTCGGAATGTGCATCTGGACAGGAATAAAATCATCCTGGCTTTCTGCAGCAGTAATATCAATACCCATGGTATTTACCTGATCTATAAAGCGAAAATCAGAATCCCCTAATATTTTATCTGCTCCGGGATATCTTACTTTCCAGCTGAACTGCTGGGCCATTACATCTATTTCAAGCACCTCTTCCTGGGGTGCTTCATGTATCCGGGACCAGAGGATTTGCCCCCACAAAAACAGGAAAATAAAAACACCTGCCGGTACTATAATCCAGAATAATTCAAGCTTAAAATTCCCTTTTAAAAACCTTACTTTTCTACCCTGTTTTGTTCTGTAAAAGAATGCAAAAAAGAATAACAGTACCTGTGTCAAAAAAAAGGCACAGGCAGTCACAATAAAGGTGGTATTAAACAAGGGGACGATCATGCTTCCCTCCTCAGAGGCTGGTGAAGGCAGAAAGTTGCCAGAGTAATGATAGCTTGAGTAAGTAACAGAAATAATAAATAAAAGCAGGAACCCGAGCAAAAGGTAGGGTTGAATAGTGGTAAACCAACGATCAATTTTATGGCTCATTTTTTTATAAAACACTACTGCTCCTACACTCATAAAGGTCAGCAGTAAAAACATGAAAAGAATTGTAGCCAGAGTTCCGAAACTTTCTAACATAAGCCCTAGTATTTCATTAATTACTAAAGCAAGTGACTATAAATTTGTTTTCACTTTTAATTCTTTAGGCTGCCAAACCATCCCCCGGAGGCTTGGTTAAGCGTTTTAGGCATCACATTAGGTAAATCTTCATATGCATAAAGCATCTTCTTTAAGGCAAGCCCTGCTAGCAGGCAACAAGAGAAAAAAAGATGTTGCCCACGATATCCTGAATGGTATTAAGGATAAAAAGAAATTCTGGATGATTGGGTTTGGGCTTTCCGGACTTTTACTTCTTGCCGGAGGGTACTGTCTGTACCGCACCTGGTGGGATGGCATAGGCATGTGGGGAGAAAACAAATCCATTAACTGGGCATGGGATATTACGAATTTTGTATGGTGGATTGGTATTGGGCATGCTGGCACCCTGATATCTGCCATTCTGTTACTCTGTAGGGCCAAATGGAGGACTTCCATCAACCGCTCTGCTGAAGCCATGACGCACTGCGCCGTAAGCTGTTCCAGTTTTTACATACTTGCCCATCTTGGGCGTCCATGGCTGTTTTACTGGGTATTTCCTATCCCTAATACTTACGGAGATTTATGGGTGAATTTTAATTCTCCCTTGGTTTGGGATGCCTTTGCTATACTCACCTACCTCCTGGTCTCAATGCTATACTGGTACCTTGGCTTAATTCCTGATCTTGCCCAGTTACGTGAGATGAGTAGTGGGTTCAAAAAGAGGATGTATAAGATCCTTAGTTTAAACTGGGAAAATTCTACCTGGCAATGGAGACGCTATGAGTCTATTATGCTTACCATTGCTGGTTTGGCAACTGCACTGGTAATCTCCGTACATAGCATTGTTGCTATGGACTTTGCCACATCCATACTTAAAGGATGGCACTCTACTTTTTTTCCTCCCTACTTCGTCATTGGAGCCATTTTATCAGGTTTTGCTATGGTGCTCACCCTACTGATCCCCCTACGAAAACTTCTTAATCTGGAAGATTATATTACAGTACGACATATTGAAAATATGAACAAGCTGGTGATACTAACTTCAGGTTTAATCGGGATCAGCTACTTCATTGAAATCTTTAAAGCCTGGTACATAGGCAAGCTTGATGGCTTTATGATGTTCTATCGCATGGGCGGTGATTATGCGACATTCTTTTATCTTATGCTCCTTTTTAATGCATTACTACCGCAATTGTTGTGGTTCAAAAGCCTCAGAAGAAATTTAATGTTCAGTTTCTGCTTATCCCTGCTTGTCAATATAGGGATGTGGTTAGAACGCTTTGTGATCATTGTCACCACCCTATCCCGAGGCTATTTACCCTCCTCATGGGCATTGTTTTTTCCGAGTATGTATGATGTTGGGGTCTTTATTTTTTCTATCGGCCTGTTCTTTTTTCTGTTCCTGCTTTTTATCAGATATGTACCTGTAGTGACGATGTGGGAAGTAAAAGAAATGATTGAGACCCCTGTTAATAATACATCCAGAGAGCAATCAAAGGCACAAGAAAAAGGGGTAGAAAGCCACTGAGGTAATGTTTTTAATCATACTACGGTACATTTTCTGAAAGTGGGCTGTGGGACCGGCAGTCGCCACTGCGGGCCCCGGCGGCACGGGGTGCCCCGCACAAGCCCACGGCGTCTAAGCTCCGGTTTGTGTCTCCACAAACCGGAAATGTAGTTTTTAATTCACCAACGCTTGATCCAAGTATAACTGCTCATTTTTTTGTCTTGCTAAGCGTGACACCAAAAATGAGGTGGGCAATAAATAAATGAAAGAGGTAAGATTTGAGCTGGATTCTGGGAGGGGATTGATGGGTAGCAAAAACAATTTTCCAGGTCAGCATGCCTACAAGGCTGCATAAAGCGCCATAGCTTAAGCCATCCTTCCATTCAGGAAACTTGAAAAACCTTTTCCATACAAACTGATATGCGACAGCGAAACCTGCGCCTACCAGATAATGAAGCAAAAACCCACCTATGGGCGGTTGATTTGCTTTCTTCTTCCCCGGCGTAAAAAAGAAATAACTCAGTAATTTAGGCTCTTTAAACTGATCGTTGACCAGGTAGGAAGCAGCATAACTAAAAAGCGTCATGTTAGTAGTAGCAGCTATGGAAGGATACATTATCCTTTTTAACACGCTGTCAAATCTCTTTTTCATAAGTTTAAAAAATGGTTATGGGGCAACATTCATATTTTTTGCTTTCAGAAGCTTGGTGTCATTAGATTTATCAACCTACAAATGGAGAAATAGTTAGGCTGGTAAGTACTGAAACATAATTTACTATGATTTACAAGGATGATGAATATCTAATTTTCAAATAAAATACCTTGAACCTGAAACCTGAAACTTTCAATCTACTTAGTTTACTACTCTCATTTATGTAGTGAATATTTATCAATTATCAGTTTTGTCAAGACAAAACCACTGTAATATGCTTAATATTCAGCAAACCATTTTTTAACCAATTAACTAATTTTTTTATGTTTTATCATGACGGTAAATTACAGTATCCTGTAAGGGTAGAAAAGCCTAATCCTATCTTTGCCAAAATGCTTCAGCAGGCAATCGGTGGAATAGAGGGCGAGATCCGCGTCTGTTTACAGTATTTATTCCAGGCCTGGAATGCCCGTGGACCTAAGAAGTACCGCGACATGCTGCTGGAAACTGGCACTGAAGAGATGGCGCATATTGAAATGCTCTGCACCGCAGTGGCACTCAATCTTGAAGGTGCTGATTACGCCCTGAAAGAAAAGCTGGCAGGAGAAAACCCTGTGGTAGAGGCGGTACTGGGAGGAATGAACCCCCGTCATATCCTTTCCTCTGGGTTGGGAGCGATGGCGGTGGACAGTACAGGTACACCTTTTAGTGGTGCTTATGTGGTAGGCACCGGCAATATCGCTGCCGATATGCATGCCAATGTAACGGCTGAAGCCGGGGGAAGAGCTTTGGCGACACGTTTGTATGAAGTAACCGATGACCCTGGTATGAAAGACATGCTTTCTTTCCTGATTGCCCGCGATACCATGCACCAGAACCAGTGGCTGGCTGTGTTGGAAGAAATGGGTGAAGTACATCCGATTCCTAACAGCTTCCCCCAGGAAAAAGAAGCTTCAGAATTCAGCTATGCATTTATGTCTACCAAGAAGGATGCAACAGAAGCTACTGACCCTAAAACACGCTGGACCACTGGTAAGTCCATAGATGGTAAAGGAAAATTTTCTTTCCGCATTGCCAAGCCTCATGGGCAGGAACCCGAACTAGGTATGGCTAAAGTCCCTGAAGTACATGCCCAACTCCAGCAAATGGATGGTCAGTAGATGAGGGAATTTCTAAAGCAGATAACAATGCATACCTGAAAAAGCAGATGTATTGTTATTACTGCTTTTTTATTTGTCATTATAATCTTTTCTCTCCAAATCACTAACCGCCGGGCCTACAAGCAACTTCCCTTCGGGAGTAAAACGGCTACCGTGGCAAGGACAATCCCATGATTTTTCCTCAGTATTCCAGTGTACCACGCATTTCAGGTGAGGACAAATGGGTGAAAGTGAAATGAACTGGTTTTGCTCATTGCGGTACACCGCATACTTGATGTTGTCTTTGGAAATTACCTTTCCTTCACCTCTGGGTATATTTTCAGCCTCCTTTTCCTTGCTACCCAGATAATCTTTTACAAAATCAGTGACTACCTCCATATTTTCCTTGGCCCATTCACCAAACGAAGCCACAGGTTTGAAGCGCCGTGCATCGTAGGCCTTGGCCCAGGCATTATCCTGCTTCAAAATCAAATCTTTCAGCAGCAGACCTGCCACAGTGCCATATACCAGCCCATCACCACTATAGCCCGTGGCCACATACACATTCTTAAAAGGGCTCAATCCGATATAAGGCAAACCATCTGCCGGTTCATAGTACTGTGAAGACCACTGGTATGTAAAGTTTTTGATGTTAAAATGCTCCTGCATATACTGCTTGAGCTTTTCGTAGCTGTCCTGATTCTGTTCATTGTGCCCGGTTTTATGGTCGGCACCTCCTACGGCCAGCCAGGTTTTTTCTCCCTGATGATAGTAACGCGTATAATGATAAGGCTCCTGCAAATCCCAATATAGACCTTCCGGCATATCTCTTTGCTCCACTTCACCTACCAGTATATAACTACGGTAGGGAGCTGCCATGGTCTGCAATACGTCAAAGAAAAGTGGCAGATGCGTAGCCAGTATAATCTGATGCGCACTGATTTCCCCCTTCTCTGTCAATACCTTTTTATTTTTTAGTGAGATATCCTTTACTCTGGTATTTTCAAAAACCTGTCCATTTTCCGAAGCATAAATCCATTTTGCCAGATGGTTGACATACTTCTGGGAATTAAACACCGCCTGCTCATGGTATTCAATAGCTTTTTTGATGGTGGAGGGAAAAGGAATCTGATCATGCAGAGTCACTGATAATCCTGCTTCCTGAGCGTGCTTATATTCTTCCAGCAAAAACTGCGCTTGCGCTTCAGTCTCTGCATAGAGGAAGCCCGGCAGCCGTTTGAAATCACAGCTCATCCCTTCCTGGGTACACTGTTTTTCTATATAATTGATAGCTGAAAAGCGTGAGTCGGCTACCAGACGCATCACCTCCTGGTCAAAAGATTGCTTCACATGCTGGTAACCATAGTCAATCTGGGTATTGAGGTGGCAGCTGGATAAGCCGGTAGTACCATCACCCACGGAGAAAGCTTCTACCACCACCACTTTTTTTCCGGCTTTCACCAGCTCATAAGCAGCCGTTAGCCCGGTTATCCCCCCTCCCACCACTACGATTTCAGCGGAGATGTTTTCTTCTAGCGAAGGATATGTCGCTTGCTCCTGAGCAGTATCTTTCCATAACGAAGTACTTTTCATAAGCTGTTTTTAATATGTGAAGATTTAAAAAAATAAATAGGGAGGAGCGTCTTTTGTTTTGAAATATGCAGCATTAGTACAATCAGTTTGCTTTCTTAAAATGGGAATAAGAGCATTCAGAAGTTACTAAAGTGCAAGCCTAGTTTTTAGAAAATAAATAGGCAAAGGGTTTAGAAATGCTAAACCATCTTTTTTTATGTTTTTTTACCTGACTTTGGGAAAACCTGAACCAGGCGGCGAAGAAGGCTATGGCTAAAAGTATTTCTGCCACATCACCACCATAGTACATAAGCTGGGCAGCCGCCTGTATTTGTTCAGTAGGATGAGGTGTATTTTTTGGCCATTCGTAAGCATACATCAGTTTGCTCAGATAAGCATGCGTAGCCATACTGAGAAAAAGTACGATTAGTCGTACCCGCATTGCAGGGCGATGGGGAGCAGGATCAGGACCAGCGATGGACCAGCAGAACAGATAGCCAGCCAGTAGAAAATGGAGGTGAAGTAAGTGGTGCATGTAAGGGTTTGACAAAGTAGTGGCATACAATGGCGTCAGATACAAAACGTACATCCCTCCGATATTGAGCAGCAATGCACTTAGCGGATGGCTTATCAAACGGACCGGCTTACTGCCCATGACTTGCATGATAAAGCGGGAAGTAGAAGTGGGCAAGCTACGCACAGCCAAAGTGACGGGAGCAGCCAGCACCAATGCCAGAGGTGCAAACATCCCAATCAGCAGATGCTGCACCATATGCAACCGAATGTCGTGATGCGCCATTGGCTGTAGAGAGGGGGTCAGCCCTACATAAAGAAGCAAACATCCACTTATGAAACTGAGGATTCTCCATCGGCTCCACTGTCGCCCCTGATGAATCTGCCCAATGGCTGCCCTGAGATAGGCCAACAACATCAAAGATATAAACAGCCAGGGAAGGTAGGTAAATAAATTTTCTTGCGGTGCGTGTTCTAACATCTCAATGGTTTTGATCCGTAGCTTTGATAGCAGTAAACTTCCTGGCCCGAGACAGCAACCCTACTCCTATCAGGATCAATATAAACCCTACCAGATTCCAGACCAGATCATAGGGTAACAGGTCTACGCCATAACGAATCTGGTGCAGGCGCAGTACTTTATGATCTACAAGACCATCAAAAACCTGAAAGCAACCTAAGCCCAGGAAAAACCCAGCTTGGGCATACTTGACAGAGAAGGCATGACGATGTCGCAAATCTGCCAGCATAAAGAAGCCTGCCACCAGCGCAATCAACTCCGCCGCATGCAGCAGGCCATCGCTCATCAAGCTGATGGCAGGTGTAGCCTGGTCATAGAAATGATGCCATGACAACAACTGATGAAAAACTATTTCATCCACTGCCGCCATGATACCCACGCCAATCAGGAAAGTTGTCCAAAATGAACGCCTCGGCTGAATAATAGCTTGATCATGATTTGTTTGCATCCTTTTTTCTTTGTTTGTGTAGCTCAGCAGTATATCACCAAATGATGCTTATGACTTATCTTTCATCATCTTGGACATACCTTCGGCAAAAAAATGTCGGGGACAAAATTTGTTATAAAAGCCTGTATCTTATTTTTGGCCCCTGATACAACCCGCTTATCACCATTCATCAGCGCTTCATATCCATCTCTGGCTACTTTGGCCGGATCTGATAAGCTGGTATCCTGAACCATGCGAGTATCTTCGGCATTGGCTCTTTCAAAAAATTCGGTATCGCCAGCGCCAGGACATAAAGCGGTCATCGTGACCTTGGTATCTTTCAGTTCATACTGTAAAGCTTCGGTAAAAGAAAGCACAAAAGCTTTGGATGCAGCATAAACCGCCATTTTAGGCACCGGCATAAAAGATACAACAGAGGCGAGCTGCAGTATTTTTCCTTCATTTCGTTTGACCATATCTCTCAAAAAAAGCTTGGTGAGCTCTACAAGAGAAAGCATATTCAAATGCATGATCTTTTGCTCTTTTTCCAGATCAGTGTCAATAAAATTTCCGTGACTGCCAAAGCCTGCGTCATTTACAAGCACATCCACCATCAAATTCTTAGCATTAACTTCCTCATATAGCTCCTGTGCCGAACCGGGAACAGATAGATCTTTGGCAATCACTGTGGCATTGCGGTTAGGATGTTTAGCTTTCACATCATTAGCTACCTTCTGTAGATCTTGCTCATGGCGTGCTACAAGGATTACATCATAACCATCCTGAGTAAAAAGTTTGACAAACTCTCTTCCGAATCCGCTGGTAGCACC
Source organism: Catalinimonas alkaloidigena (assembly GCF_029504655.1). Classification (NCBI taxonomy): domain Bacteria; kingdom Pseudomonadati; phylum Bacteroidota; class Cytophagia; order Cytophagales; family Catalimonadaceae; genus Catalinimonas; species Catalinimonas alkaloidigena. Next base: position 2,777,269 of record NZ_JAQFIL010000001.1, on the reverse strand, counting down.
AGAGATCAGCGCTGTTTTTGTATGAGATACCATAAATAAATTGTTAGGCAAAAAATCAGTTTAGGTATCAACCTGACGCCCAGCATTTTGTTCTTGCTACTTGAGCGTATTTACTTTTCTTGCTGTAAAGAAACACTCCTCTCTTATAAAATAAAGATGAGGGACTTAGTTTGAGGGTATTTATGATAGTCAGAAGTAAAAATATTACTAAAATCAGCTTAATGATAACTACCTAGCAATAAGATGACATTCATACATATACAATAGTAATCTTTACAAGATAAAAATGAGCCATTTGGCCCCAAAAGTATCAAATTCGTTTCACATCTTTTATAATAAACCTACTTTTCGGTAGGGCTGGCAAATCCGAGAGGCTAATCCGCAAATCCTGATCCGGCACCTGATAGCTCATTGCGCTTACTAAATTTCGCAAGGCAACTTTCATCAGCTCAATAGTCACCCACTCACCCGCACAGCGATGGTTTGTATAAAAGTCGCCTCCACCTTGGGGAATGAAATCAAAGGGGTTTTCATCCCGATGACGAAATCGGTCGGGCTTAAATTCTTCCGGTTTTTCCCACAAGCGCGGATCATGATTGGTGCCATACAAATCCAGCAGCACTCTTTGTCCGGATGGAAAACGAAATCCTTTCCAGCTAAACTCACTTTTTACACGTGCCGCTGCAAAAGGGAAAAAAGGGTAAAAGCGCCGAACTTCCTGAACAAAAAGTTTAACAAAACCATCTTCTTCCGCAAGCTTTTGCCGGTATTGAGGATATTGATACAAGGCCAATGCAGCAAAAACGATAAACCTTCCAATAGCAACGGTTGGCCGAAGTACATTGAGCACCTCTACTGCCACGATTTTCTTGTCTAATAATTCCCCCTCAGGAGTGCGATGCTGGCTAAATACTTGCAATGCAGCGCCTTCCTTAGCCTCCATCTTATGCTCACGTACTTTTTCCACCATATTTTCTATCCATTGCTCCGCTCGTTTGCGGGACAAGCGAGACTGCCAGTGTTCCAATCCTACGGCTCCTGAACCTTTGATCATGGCTGCCATTTCTTTTGTTCTTTGTTTCACTTCAGGCTCCTGCAAAGGAACACCCGCCCAACTACAAACAGCTCTAAATAAAATTTCCTCTACCTCCTCAAATAGAACAATCTGATCTTGCTGTTCCCATTTTTTGATATAATTCTCCCACTGCTTCGCTGTTAAATTGACTAATTCTTCCAAGCCTTCGTGGGTCATCAGTGACATGAACATCTGCTTGCGATGTGCGTGAGGCTGGCCATCCAAAGCCTGTACTCCCCCCTGGCCGAAGAGTGTCTTGTTAAAGCGTTTGGGAGCGGCGTTTTTTCGCTTAAAAAGTTCAGTATCATAAAAAACCTTAGCGGCTTCCTTCCCACGCATACAGATCGTCTTCTGAAAAAGGAGCCTTGTTTGAAAAACATCAGATTGATAACGCTGACACCGCTTAGAAATAAATGTATAGCCATCAGCAAGTAAAGCAATTGTGCTATCCAGCTTAGGGTCATTAGGAATTGGAGTCATAAAAATGCTTGGTTAGTGATCAAATTTGATTAAGTGGTTTATCCATTTTTTGAATGTTTCTATTTAACAAGTGGTCTTACATAAGGTTATTTTAACCCATCACACAGCATGGATAGATGTCAGGTGCATCTGAAATGCACATTCTGTTAGTCCGTGAATTATATATTGCATGGAAGCAAGGCCTATATTATCGTTAGAATCAGTCAAATTATGCTAAGTATTAAAGTTATTGAACTGTTCATTTCATACTATGAAAAGGTAAAAAGGCTCAATTTTGCTTAATATAAATACTCAATAACAAAGTGACACTTTTACACCTTGAGCAGTCATATTTAACGTACTTTGTTAAATAATTGTAATTTCCCCTGAAAAACATTAAGTTAATAATTCAGGAACCTTTTTTTTAACTCAGACAAGTTGTTTAAACCCAATTTTTTAATTTAATACATACAAGATGGATAATTGTAGAGTTGTTTTAGCAGATGACCACGCTATTCTCACTCAAGGCACTGCCTCAATTCTTTCTGATGATGATGAAATAGAAATTGTTGGAACCGCCGCCAATGGGGAAGAGCTTCATTTAAAAGTAAATGAACTCCAGCCAGATGTTATCATTGCAGATATCAGCATGCCCGGCACATCTATCTTTGATATCTCAGAGGAAATTAAGCAAAAAGGTTTGCCTACTCAGACTATCATATTTACCATGCATGACTCCCCGGCTTATGTGTATAAAGCGCTCAATAGCCATATAGCTGGCTACCTTACTAAAAATGCTGAAAGTGACGAATTAATAGCGGCCATCAAGCAGATTTGGAAAGGAAAAGAGTACTATAGCCACTCTATCAGACAGATTATTATTAAAGGATATAAAAACAGAAACCTGCAGCACATTGACAATCAGGACCCAATCAGTCACCTCTCTCCCAGGGAAAAAGAGGTATTAGACTATCTGACGAAAGGACTCAATTCAAAGCAAATTGGTAAAAAACTATTCTTAAGTGACCGTACAATTGCTAATCATCGGGCAAATATGCTGCAAAAGTGCAATGTACATAATACAGTAGAACTGGTCAGGCTGTATCTTGAAGGAGCCAATAAATGGTAAGACTTCCTTGCAGGATCACTTTATCTTAGATAGTACTTTTAAACATAACCGATAGGTCAGCACGCAATGTAGATTTGTGAATAGATGCTTTCAACATGCTGTTAACTATAAACAAAAGGACAGCTTAGCTTGAAGGAAAGTTCATTTTAATTAAACTGCTGGAAGTAATTTATGCCTTTGAACCTGCTAAAAAAAATAGAAATTAGCAATCCAGGGTGAGTCACCTATCCGATGGTTAGTGACCATGGTCTGCTAAATCACTGAATGGAATGAATTCCAGGAAATAACCGACTATGAATATATTTAATAAATGTGCTTCATAGATGATTCCTGTTTATTTTCCTTACATTCAATCAATAATGACTACTCTTCCCGAAGGATGTATAGTTCATGTCATTTTACAAAGCGTTACCTACTAAACTACAATAATCAATTTTATTACGAAAAAACTAACAAACTGATACCCAATATGATATGTGTTTTTCAGCAGAGGCAAGTTTTGGAGCAGGTGCAGTAATTGCAGTAGTGGGTGCATTTGCCATGCAAAAAGCTTCAACCGCATCACAAGGTGGACTTGCCGCTATACCTTTATTTTTTGCCATTCAACAATGTCTGGAAGGGATGCTGTGGATAACAATACATCATCTGGAATATTTACTTTGGCAGCAAATTGGCACTTATGGTTTTCTTCTATTTGCCTGGGTAGTTTGGCCGGTATATATTCCTTTCGCCATCAGATTACTTGAAAAAGACCCAAGACGAAGAAAGTGGCTTGCTTTACTGATTGGAGTGGGATCATTTGTGTCGCTTTGCTTTGCTTATATCTTGATTTTTCATCATGCTGAAGCTAGCATAGCCGGTAATCATATTACCTATACGCAGGATTTTCGGTATGACGAGCCTTTTAGTTGGATTACAAGTGCTTTTTATTTTATACCCATAGCACTATCTCCATTTGTTTCAAGCATCAAAAAGATCTGGTTCTTAGGAATTACGATTATTACCTCTTTTATTATCACCAAAATCTATTTCCAGGACCATCTTATTTCAATATGGTGTTTCTTTGCTGCCATCATGAGCATTTTGGTTTTATGGATCATACGCAAGCTCAGAAAAGTCCCTCATGGAAAAGATTATGACTTGGCTAAAGCGTACTGAGAAGCTTCAAAGACAATGTAACCCTCGATACGGCTTTCGTTTGCCACGTAAAAGAATAGTTAACTAGCATGATTTCGGCTAACACACAAAAAAGTAGAAGTACCGACTTTCTCAGATCAGGCATTGAGAAACAAGTTTTTGAACGATCGGAATAAATACGATCAGGTTTATTCACATACCACAAAAGACCAGTCCGGCACAATTTTATTTTGTCGCTATTGGCAAAGCAGTCCATACATAATTTCGTAAATACTGAGTCCGAATATACCTGAATAAGTGAGTTACTCAATTCTTAAAAACAAGTGATGCATTTATTTGATTAATAAGTAATCACATTTTTTAAACTTATTAAATGGAACTACCCACTGAAATACTGCTTTCTCCACCCTATCAACCCTGGCCAAAGATAGAAGAAGTAAGTGCAAAGCTGGATGCGATGCGGGCACCGACCTGTTCTCCCAGAGGAAAATTTCCTCAGCAGGAGTTTGCTCTGCTTAGAGAAGCTGGCTTGCTAAACATTAGTCTGCCAAATCAACCCTTAGATTTTCGTGAAAGAAGAACTCCTCACTTACTTCAGCTACTCAAACTGATTGGTAAGGGTAATTTGTGTGTAGGCAGAATTTACGAAGGACACATCAATGCCTTATACCTGATCCATCGGTTTGGCAGTGCATCGCAGCAGGAACATATGTATAAGGAAGTCTACCAGGAGCAGCAACTGTTTGGCGTTTGGAATACGCAAGCTCAGGACGGCATTGTCATTCGCGAAACGAATGACGGCCGATATGTACTAAGCGGATCCAAAACTTTTTGCTCCGGAGCCGCGCATGTAGGACGACCCATTGTTACTGGTCGACTCATCCGGAAAAGCGGTCAGGAAGACGGTTGGCAAATGTGCTTGGTACCTCTGGACCAGCTTGATCTACCGATAGATACTTCTTTCTGGAACCCCTTAGGTATGCAGGACAGTGTGAGCTACAAAATAGACTTTACCGGCGTGGAACTCAAAGAACAGAACTTATTGGGCCTCCCTGACGATTACCACAGGCAGCCCTGTTTTAGTGGGGGTGCTATTCGTTTTGCAGCAGTACACTTAGGGGGAGCTGAAGCCATTTATGATGCCTGCAGAAAGTTTTTGAAAGACCTTAAGCGTACAGAAGATCCTTATCAGCAGATGCGATTGGGTGAAATAGCTGTATTAATAGAGTCAGGTAACCTTTGGATACAACAAGCCGGAGCAAAAGCGGATCAGCCCCTCACGACTGACCAACAGATTAATTACGCAAACATGACCCGGATGGCCATTGAGAAGATCAGTCTGGAGGTAATGCGCCTTTCAGAACGTTGCGTAGGGGCACGAGGCCTGTTGCCTCCACAACCTTTTGCACGTCTGCATACGGATCTAACAACCTACTTACGTCAACCTGCCCCAGACCAGGCGTTGGCAAAGGTAGGCGAGTACGTAAGCAAACAAAATCAACCAGCTCATGACCACTGGTCTACTCAGTCCTAAAGAACTATTCGAGCGCGCTCCGCTCTTCCCCACCGATACCGTAGCCCAGTGGGGTAAGACGCTTGTAGTTGCTCCCCATGCCGATGATGAAACACTGGGGTGTGGAGGGGCAATAGCGGCACTGTGCCGGCGCAAATTGCCGGTTCATATTCTGATGGTCAGTGATGGCAGCATGTCACACCCACGTTCTGAGAAGTTTCCTGCACCGATACGAATCGTGATACGGGAAAAAGAGGCCCGTAGGGCTTTGAAACTATTGGGAGCCGATCCGGAATTAAGTCTTTTTTTACGCTTACCCGATACACAGGTACCCTTTCCAGGCCATGTTGAATTTGCATCTGCCGTGGAAGCAGTGCGTGCCTACCTGGAGCGAATCCAACCAGATACTATCCTGCTTCCCTGGCGAAGAGATCCTCACTGCGACCACCGGGCAAGCTGGGAAATCCTTCGTGCCGCACTCACTGAAAGCAGGATGAAAACCCTCTGGCAGGAATACTTTATCTGGACCTGGGCTTCAGTACAGGCAGCAGATCTTCCCCGACCTGAGGAAGGGAAACTATGGCGCTTATCAGTAGAAGAATCTTTGGAACGAAAGAAAAAAGCCATAGAGGCACACGTATCACAAACTACCCGGATGATTGATGATGATCCGGAAGGTTTTATCCTCAAGCCCGAAGTCATTACACATTTCACACAACCCTTTGAAGTTTACCTCCATGCCTAAACAATCTTTACCCCCTCAGTACTTTGATAATATGTACGAGCAAGACCCAGATCCCTGGCAGTTTGCCAGCAGCGACTATGAACGTAAAAAGTATTTAGAAACGATTCACGCGCTTCCTAAATCCCGCTATGACTACGGTCTGGAAGTAGGCTGCTCTATTGGTGTGCTTACCGAAATGCTGGCTCCTTATTGCAAGCAGCTGTTGTCAATAGATGCCAGCGAACTTCCTTTGCGGCAGGCCCGTGAGCGGCTGAAAGATCAGCCACATGTGTGTATAGCTCCCATGCGCATCCCCGAAGTCCTGCCTGAACAAGCTTTTGATCTCATTCTGATCTCAGAAGTAGGGTACTACTGGTCTCATGAGGACCTGGCTGCTGTACAGGCTTATATTAGCAAAGCCCTTTTACCGGGGGGGCACCTGCTACTGGTACACTGGACACCCTATGTAGAAGACTATCCGCTAACCGGCGATGAGGTTCACGAAGCATTTAGCGTTTTTGCGCAAACTAGCCAACAGCTAACGCACCTTCGTCACCAGCGGCATGAGCAATACAGGCTGGATCTGTGGGAGGCGAACTTCTGACTGCAGACCGGGTGTAAATTAAGGGAAGTTGCTGGCTTAGCTGTCGGATGGCTTGGTCTATCGGTACTGGATGAAAATGACGCAGCAGATAGTCCTGTATTTTCTCCGATTGCATCACCCCATCTAAGAAAGTACCAAAATAGCACGTACTGATCATCTGCTCGTAGAATTCATGTAGGGAAACTCCAATATGCTGAGAAAGATTTGTTAATTGTGCATATGAAGCATCATGCCAAATGGTGCGCAGGCGATTTCGTAAGTACAGGCGAAACTGACATTCCGGTGCTCCGGCAACTTCAGGTAATTCGCCCCGGCGTCGCATGCTAGCCCAATCCTGTAACTGTCTGGAAAATCCCAGGCTGGCTCGGCCCTGCTGGCGAGTAGAGGTATATACCTCTACCTGTGGGCAATGGCGAATCCTTGCATCTACCTTTTGAATCGCATGGTAAAAATATAGATCTTCCAGGTAGGGGACTACCGGCAGGCGCCCTGCCTGCTCATAAAGTTTAGCACTTACTGCCAGGCTGGGCCCAAAAAACTGAAAGTGCTTTGGCCAGGGATCGTGAGGTAAAGGATCAATTAAGGTTTCCAGTCGGGCCAATAAGAATCTGTATTTTACGTCCATCAAGTGATACCATCGATAATCAGAGGACTGGGGAATAGTCAGGATTCGCCCTCCTACCGCATCTAAACCTTCCGCAAATGACTTTAATATATAAAATATCCAGGTAGATCCCACCGTACTGTCGCCATCAGTAGAAGCGATAACACCTCGGGGACGTCTCAACAGGGAAAAACGAAAAAAAGCTTCATCCATTAGGATACGTCGAACGTAGCCGATGTGCGCCTGCTTTGGCGGAAAATGTTTTTCTATGATGTGCAAGGCTAGATCAGGATAATTGTAGGCAAACTGGCGGGCTATCCTGGCAGTATCATCCGTACAATTATTAACCAATAAGATAAGCTCGTAATGACGTTTGTTCAATGGCTTCCCATCAGCATCTACCTGATCATATAATGCCTTTAATGTTGAAAAAATAGAGGGTGCTTCATTTTTAGCAGGTATAATCACCGAAAGCTGTAACTGCTCATCGGGCTGGGTGGTGCATAATTCAGGATTTAGCAAAGGTGTAAGATCTAGTAGTTTAAAAAATACAACTCACCTTAAACTGTGTTGCATTCTAATTAGTTTGTTGATGCAAAAAAATACAGGTTTATACCCATATTAATGGAGATTATTACTTCATCTAATGACTTGCGGCTCTAGTCATTATCCTCAGGGATTTCTTGAAAAGCAGGTCTGTTCTTTATTGGGTCGCAGCTAACAATAGCAAAGCATCGTAACAAAAGAGAAAACCATAGTGGATTTGATGAACCTGAATCATCAACCACTTATACAAGCCTGAGTAAAGGCAAACCTAAGGTATCAGGCTTTACTACATGAGAATTATTATTGATCACTAAGTACGCAAAGCATACACAATATACGCTGAGGGTTGATTTACTTAGAGATATGATCATTTATGGCGATTGTCATGATAATGCTGTATCAGATGTCTTGCCGCGGGTACGAAACGTTCTGATTGGGCACGCCTTATTGGGGTTTGCTGCCTCTACTCTTTATAGGGCTTAATTTGGGTAATCTCCTCAATGTATTTCAGGCTAAACTTTATTAGTAAATATTTCGCTTTAGATGAGATATTTTACTCAAATTTAACTTTCCAAAATCATTTGCGTTAATTTTATGTTAAGAAATCATTAACTTTATGTTACGCATAAGATTACATTCTGCTTGACATTTGTTTTCTGTTTATCAGTCAAATAGAACTATTATTTTTTTAACATCTGTCAAATAAGGTTCTTAAAAGAAGTTTGTAGCATATAATTTTTAAGATAAAATAAAAGAAAGATGAAAACTCCATATGAAAAAACATATAAGTACAGTTTACAACGTTTATTAATTGGTAAAACAAAAAAGAAATCGCGTAGTTTTTACGCCACACTTATAGTGTTATATATTTTCATTTATCTTCTAGTTGAAGGCATGAAATTATTATAAAGCTGCTTTTGATTTACTCAGCTAAATCATGAGATGAGATGACAATTACTTTAGGGAAATCGATCGCTCGCAGAATTCTAAATCATGCTTAACATTTAGAATTCTGCTTTTGTTTTATAAATCTTATCTGTTACAAGGTTTTCAGTTTTTACCATAATTGCGTTTTGGCTGCAATATCCGGGTAGTTGCTAATACTAGTTTACTCACTGTGTTGTAAAGCCCCGAAGCTGTTTCTAATTCTGGGACTACCCATGCTTACTTATGGTTGCTCAAGTTGGTTATGCTAGCTTATCGCCGCAACTCAATTGAATGCTTATTTACGATGATACAAATCTAGGCTACAACTTCATGGTAAATTCAATTTATTACTGTTTCTCATGACTGATTATATATTCTGAAGGAGTCACTCCATAATATTTATGGAAATTTCTTGTAAAGTAGGCATGATCCTGATACCCTACCATATAAGCGATTTCTCCTATGTTCCCTGCTCCTTTCTCCAGTAATTCAGCTGCTCTTTTCATCCGCATGGTTCTGATGAATTCTGAGGGAGTATAGTCAGTGAGAGCCTTCAATTTCCTGTAGAGCTGCATCTTGCTCATATTCAGAGCTTCTCCAAATGCTTCTACACCAAAAGAAAAGTCTGTCATATGCTCTTCCATGACTTCTCTTACTTTTTGAATAAACCTTTCTTCTGTTGAGTTGATATTCAAAGACATGGGCTCCAGGCTAACCTGTCGGCTAATTGTTCTCTCAACTGTTGTCGGCTCGTAATCAGGTTCTCTATCCTTATCAATAGCTCTTCAGCCTGGAAAGGCTTAATGATATAATCATCCGCTCCGGTTTTAAGCCCCTCAATTTTATCACCACCACTGGCTTTGGCCGTAAGCATGATGATGGGAATGTGCGAAGTTTTCTCCTCCTGCCTGAGCTTCTCACATAAAGTGATTCCATCCATCTGAGGCATCATCACATCACTCAGGATCAGATCAGGAATATATTCTATTGCTTTCTGTAAGCCTTCCTGACCATCTCCTGCCCAACTCACCTGATACATATCCTGCAAAATATATTTGATGAAACTTCTCACATCTTCATTGTCTTCTACCAGCAAAATATGAGGAGCTTCTACTATGTCTTCAGTAGTTTGAAGGGGTAGCGTATCTTCTGAAATTTTTTTGGAAATTGGTTCTTCATGTTCATGGATCTGCACTTCTTCAAAGTCTGCTTTTTCCAGAGGTATTGTCACATAAAAACAACTGCCATTATCTGGCTCACTTTCAACTGATATATTTCCCTGGTGCAGATTAACCAGTTCACTGACCAAAGATAAGCCTATGCCACTTCCTTCTTCCTTGGTGGTGTCAGCCTGATAATAGCGGTTAAATATCCGGGATTGCTGTGCTTCGGTAATACCCATACCTGAATCCTTTACCTGTATTTCAAGAAGGCAGTTTTTTGTCTTGCCTTCTTCCTGCTTAAGGAAAGCTGAGAACAGGACTTCTCCCCCTGTAGGCGTAAACTTAAAGGCATTTGAAAGCAGGTTCGTGATGACTTTTTCCAGTTTATCCGCATCAATATACAGGACTGGGTTTTCTAAAGGATACTGAAAATTATATTTGATATTTTTGCGTTCAGCCAGTGAGCTAAAAGAAAGGACAATTCCTTTGAGAAAAGGGAGCAATGCGTAAGGCTGAAGGTTCAGCTCCAGGCTTCCTGCCTCAAGCTTGGCTAGATCAAGTAGTTGGTTAATCAGGTTCAGCAGCCTGGCAGCATTACGACCCATCATCTGGTAAAGCTCTTTCCTGGATTCATCAGCTTCTGTCAAAAGCTTGTCCAGAGGGCCGAGAATCAAAGTAAGAGGCGTACGGAACTCATGAGAGATATTGGCAAAGAACCGGCTTTTCATCCTGTCTATCTCATGCATCTTTTCAGCTTCCAGGCGCTGTATGTTAAGCTCATGTTTGAGTCTTTCTCTTTTGACGGTGTACTGCCTGAGGCTGTACAAAAGGCCCAAGCCCAAAATAGTATACAAAGCATAAGCCCAGCCGGTCTGCCACCAGGGTGGGAGGATGATGACTTGCAGGAAAGTACCTTCCTCGTTCCAGATCCCATCATTATTGGAAGCTCTGACTCTAAAGGTATATTCTCCGGGATCCAGATCGGTATAGCTGGCAAAGCGGCGAGTATCACTGTGGACCCAGTCTTTATCTAACCCTTCCAGCATATAGGCATACTGGTTTTTCTCAGGCGCATCATAGTTGAGTGCTACAAAGTCAAAAGAGATAAAGTTTTCATCATAAGGCAGATTGATGCTGTGTGAGGGAACTTCTCTTTCTTCTTCCATCACTTGGAAGTTCGTGATGTAAACCGGAGGTTCTTTCGTATTGCTCTTGATACTATCAGGATAGAATATGGTGAAGCCGTTGAGACTTCCAAACATCAGTTTATCGTTGCAACGATATGCATCCCCTCCTTGAAAATGATTGGCAGGCAGTCCATCTGTGATATCGTAATTACGGAATTCTTTTGTTTGAGGGTTAAACCGACTTATTCCTTGATTTGTACCTAGCCATAAATTGCCATTGTTATCGCTTATAATACTTGCAATATGATTATTGGGTAGCCCATCATGTTCCGTGTAATAGTCAAAACTATTGGTGAGTGGATCAAAGCGGTTCAATCCTCCCAGCATAGTACCTATCCAGATGATCCCATCTTTATCTTCGTAAAGTGCCCTCAAGTCTCTATCATTTAGCTTACCTTTGGGTGAATCAGAATCAGGCAAATAGTGCGTAAATGTACCGGTTTGAGAGTTAAAGCGATCTACTCCTGCGCCCAAGTAACCTATCCATATCTCTCCTGTACTACTGACGATGAGATCAATTACATCAAAGCTATGAATTACGGAGTTACTTTGAGGGGCCAAGCTGGCAGAGTCATTTATGTCAAAAAGATAATACTCGAAATGGCTTGACTCAGGATCAAATGAGGAGATGCCCATGTTACCCCCGAGCCACAACATACCTGATGTATCTTCATCAATACACTGCACAGTTATATCAGTCAAGTACTGGGTAAATTTCTTTGTATTTCTATCCAGGAGTAGCAAAGCTTCTGATGTACCTACCCAAAGTCTTTTTTCACGATCTTCGTAAACTGACAATACATTGCCAGCAGCTCGCTCACTTGAATGGGAAAGGTAGGTTGGAAAATGTTTAGCCTGGCCTGTTTCAGGATCAAACTGATACAATTCCTTGTTTATGGAAAACAATGAATTGGTCAGCCAAATCATACCGGTGTGATCCTCCACTAGTGAACCAATCTCATTTTCCTTTAGCCAAACTGACGGTAAGGTGGGAGTTATCTGGTAAGTCAGGAATTTTTTTGCATGGGCTACATTCACGCCATTCTCAGTACCTATCCAAAAAGCACCTGTACGATCCTGATAGACTGTCTTAACTCGTTCGTGGCTTATACTTCCCGGTTTCATTGGGTCATACGGGAACGTAAAAACCTCTTGGGTTTCTTTATTGATACGTTGCAAGCCTTCAAAAGTAGATATCCATAGATAACCTTGAAGGTCTTCATAGATGCCATTAAAACTCCAAAAAAAAGTCTTGTTTATTAACCCTTCAGGATCAAAACGAGCAAAACGCGTTGGTTCTTGCTGAGTATCTAAGCAAAACAGGCCTTCACCATTTGTTCCAGCCCATAGTATACCTTTCTTATCAATGTAAAGGGACCACACTCCGGGCTGTTGAGCTAACGTGCTATCCAGTAAAAAGGGCATGTATTCGCCAGTTTTCCGATCTAACAAATAAACTCCTCTTTCATGACCCGCCCAAAACCGGCCCTTTTCGTCTTCAATTGAAGTCAGGTTCATCCCATGTCTGGCTGGATGAGGGTAGAGCATAAATTGATGGCTGATTGGATCAAAACGAGCTACCCCTCCAACGGCACTAATCCACAGAAAACCTTCTTTATCTTCATAAATGGAACCTAAAGTGTTCCAAAAGCCGGTATAATTAGCCCTGATTTCAAAGCGGGTAACCTTACCGGTAGATTTGTCTATCTGGTGGAACCCACCTCCAAACGTAGTCACCCATAATCTTCCTTCTCGGTCCTCATGGATATCAGAAATGATGTTATGATGTAATGTGTTTTCCGGATCCTCCGGATCCGGTTTTAGCACAGTAAAACTATACCCGTCATATTTGTTTAATCCATCCAGCGTACCGAACCACATAAAGCCTTCACTGTCCTGGATAATACTCCAAACATTATTGTTGGAAAGCCCTTGGCGCTCGCTTAGTTGCTCAAAGTGAAAGTCTTCATTTTGTGCATGACAAGTGCAGGGATGAAGGTAAAATAAGAGTAACGAAATTGTTATCGGGGCAATCCTGGATTTCATAGGCCAGAAATTTTAGCGTTGGTATGTATATCATGCTCTATTTAACTTCTCTTCCTCGACAAGAAAATCTTTGCAGAAGGTAGTAAATATTACAATTAACATCCATTGATCTTCTTTTTTCAATAGGAAGGAAATCAAATACTTACAGCCGTTAAACTAAATGTTTACATGAATTCCAGTTAGTATTATTATTACAAACCCTGGTGGTTTTGTAACAAAGTTCTTCTTCAGCAACAGCGTAGTGTGTTTTTATCGCTTAATATATTGCTTCTACCTATTGGAAATCCTGAAGAGCAGTAAGAGGGACAACTTCTGGCTGACCTTTTAATATTTCTACCACTGTTCTGTCTAAGCGATAGGCTTCCTGTTCCCATGGATTATTTCGCCGATTGAAGTCACTTTGCCTGTAGAGCTTACGTTTCCATAATACTTTTTTTGCTGAGAGCAGCTGAAGTTCACCCTTAACATATTGCTTGATATGAATCATCTCATGGGCCAACACATACTTTTGTCGTAATGGATTCAGTTGAGCATCTATCTTTACTCTGAATACTTTACCTTTTTTATCTCCCTGAAATGACAATAAGGCAGTTTGTTTTATAGTAAAGCCTTCCAGCTTTTTAGGCATCAGTTTAGAAAAACTAATATGGATGTAGATGTGCTCATGTACATCAAGATGATCCAGATACTTCAAGACCATATTAACTACCGCAGTAGAGTCTTCATTTGCCCATACTTTCACAATGGGTTGTGCATTAATTTTTTGTGAGCAGCTAAGAAGCAGGACTGATAGAATTATTATGAATTTCATAGCACTAGATTTAGTATGTTTTCTAATGCCTGAAATCTAAATAGCCTTCCTAAGTGAGTGTTATTAAGCTTATTACACTGATTAGTAAATTTATTACCTGTTATTGCAGCTTATCAATACAGCAAACTATGGTTAGTAATTTTGAATCATTATTTATCATATTTACTGCAAATGGATAGTTTTTAGTTCTAAATGCTTGGGTTACTCCAAGTTTATTTTTGGCTCACCTTGTTCTGATAAGGGCTAGGTCCACTACTCATCTTTCTGTTTTTATCATGGTTGCTGAAATCCAAGTTATCTTTAGAAACCAAAAGCAACCTTCTATAAATCAGCAGTACCGTTTCCTAAAAAACCATTACTAGCACTATTCAATTTTTTTAATCAACAAATGAAGTAGCTCCACATAAGCAGTAGCCTCGTTTAAAAGTTTATGCCTTATGTAATTACTGATTGGTTCTGATCATGAAGTTGTCGGTCATGTCGGTCAGAATAAGCCCGAGAAGTTTATTAAAAGTTTTGACTATGCCGGTGCTAAAAAACTACCGTGTGCTGTACTTCTCCCCACCCTGCTTTATAAATTGGCTTGGGGACATTGATTCAATCGGCTTAAACAGTAGTGTCTTACAGTAGGAATAAGTGTGTTATCTTATTATCAGATCTAGAATGAGCCTCATCTATCGCGAAAAACAAAAATTCTTTTGTAGGTCAAACAAGATAGCATTATGATGCAGATTATTGCCTGCATCATAATGCTTGGTTTGTAGGTTTATATTTTATGTTAGCTAATTGTCCAGCACCAAGGGATGAGTTGAAAATTGTATCATCACAAATCCTGATTCCACCATTTATCCAGTTCTTTTCTTAATTCTTTGACAACCTCCGGATGTTTAGCCGCTAAATTTTCCTTCTCGTAGGGATCTTTGAAGACATTATATAATTGCACTTCTTTGTCCTGCAAATTGGCAACATCCGGTACTATCAGTTTCCATGGGTTTGTAATAATCATCCGGCTTTCAAGGCTTTTCTCCGGTTTGTCAACATGGATCATATCATGCGAATAATCCAGACTAAAAACCTTGTCCCTGGCCTGCAATGCTTTGGTATCCATCACATTAATTCCCTGCATTTCCGGCAGAGGGTCCAATCCGGCAGCTACCAGGCTGGTCACCGCCATATCAATACTACTGACCAGGGTGCTTGTATCCATTTTGGCAGTAATCTTAGCCGGCCATTTGAATATGATTGGCGTTCTGATCCCCATGTCTTGTGGGGCCTGCTTAGAGCCCGGTGCATACTTGTTGGCAACATGGGGGTCCTGAATCCACCCGTTATCAGTGACATACACCACCATCGTATTTTCGGTCAAACCTTCTTCTTCTATCCGATCCAATAGCTGTCCGACGGTAATGTCCAGCCACTCGCACATTGCCCAATATGCAGCAACAGATTCTGTAGGTGCCTGTGGTAAATACTTTTGCAATAAGAAGTCAGGCGGATTGTGTGGAGAATGGGGTAAAAAAGGAGCATACCACAGAAAAAATGGTTTATCCTGATTTTTTGCCAAATCCATAAAATCAAAGATCGGCTGCATTCCTTCCCTCCCAATTTTCAAACCTTCGTCCCCATGACGCCCTCCTTTCGCTGGATCTCCGTGTGTCATGCCATGGGTAAAGCCTCCTTCCTTCCAATGGCCACCCCACCATTTTCCCGATTGAAAGGAAAGGTACCCGTTTTCTTTCAATAAGGCGGGAACTGTGGGGTGTTTTTGAAACTCATCCAGATATGCTTTATAGTGCTTTGACCTTTCCACCTGCCATCCCTTACTATATTGCTTCTTATCAGAAGTAAATGTGGGATCATTTCCTGTAATCCCATGCTGATGTGGGTATAAGCCTGTTATAATAGAGGCCAGCGAAGGACTGCACAAAGGCGCAGTAGAATACCCACGGGTAAACGTCAAGCCATCATGAGCCAGTTTATCAATATTGGGAGTCTCTATAAAGGGATGACCCATAAAACTGTAATCACTCCAAGCCTGATCATCTGAAATGATATAGATGATGTTGGGCTTTGATGCCTGTCCGTATGCCATTGATCCTAACAGAAGAAGGCAGACAAAGCATAAGGATTGTCTGGTATTTACGCCTCTTTTTTTTATGTTTTTCATCATATCTTTGTTTACCATGATCAGTATCCCGGATTTTGCTCAAGCTTGTTGATTAGAACTTGTTCAGCTGGAATAGGAGCCAGAAGTTTATGGGGATCTATCTCATAGGCATTATTATAAAGAAAAGGTTTTCTTTCATTTTCACGAATACCATGTGCTGACATCACTTCAACGGCTTTCTCGGTTCTTTTCAGATCATACCAGCGCTGGTTTTCAAAGCAAAACTCTACCTGTCTTTCCCTGGCGATAAGATTTTCCAGTGCGGAAGCACTGTAATCTTCTAATGGATCAGTGAGGCCTGCTCTGGCCCTTACCTGTTCTACATAGGGTATGGCCTCGCCGGTACGTCCTAACGCATTCAATACTTCAGCGTACATCAGCAACACATCTGAATAACGTATTACCGGAAAATTATCCCCTGAACGGTCATCTGGGGCGGCTAAAGGGGCTTTATATTTCCCGCAGTAGGGCAAATCCCGGACTTCTCCGTCCCAGTCCTCTCCATTCCAAAATTTAATAGAAACATCTTTTCTCAAATCCCCAGGCTCAAAAGCATTGATTAAATCTTCTGTGGGCTGGTTCCATCCTGCTGATATCATATTAACATTCGGGCGATTGGTAATTTCACCACCCGAACTCCAGGGGGCAAACATGAAGATAAAACGATTGCTGAGCTCACGATTATTTTCTGAGTACTGAATGGCAAAAATTGTTTCTTCATAATCTTTATTGGACGGATCAAAGAGGTCAGCATAATCAGGCAGGAGATGATACTTACCTGATTGAATCACCAGGTTCAATGCAGCTTCTGCTTCATCGTACCGATGCAGAGTTAAATAAACTTTGCCCAACAGGGCGTTTGCTGCCTGTTCGTTGGCTCTTCCGTTTTCTTCTACATCCTTAGCCATAGAAAAGCTGATTGAGGCTTCTTTCAGGTCGTTGATAATACTTTCATAAATTTCTGTTTCGCTTGACCGTTTGATATTGACGGCTTCTTGAGAGGTAATGGGCTGAAGTACCAGTGGCACTCCTCCAAACTGCCTTACCAAGTTAAAATAATACAATGCCCTCAGAAATAAAGCCTCTCCTTTAGAACGATGTTTATAGGACTCTTTTGACCAGCTTATTCCGGGTCTGTCAATCTCATTCAGCAGTTTGTTAGTGCGGGTAATACCATTGTGATGATAAGTCCCAGAACTCAGAATACCCACGGTTATCTGATGTGATGATGAACTGGTCAATTACACCTCTTACCGCTTCTCCTGTACGAATGTTGTACTGGAAGCTCGTATTGTCTGATATGAGTTCTGCCATTACCCAATGGATATTCTTTTCGTATTCTCTCATAGGCACATAACAACCGTTAGCCAAAAGTATAATTTCTTCTTCCGATTGATAAAAATTACCTTCATTCAGGGTGGACTCCGGATAGATTGTTAGAAAATCTTCTGAGCAAGCAGTTATCAGAAATAGGAAGAGTATATATATTAATTTTTTCATGATAGTCTTATGTTTTGTATTAGAAGCTTTCTGTTAAGCATCAAAAAAGGCTGCATAAGCAGCATCCGCCCTCAAATATTAAAATGAAAGATTGATTCCTACAGAGGTAGTTCTAGCTAAAGGATAAGAAGTCATATCAAAGCCAGGAGCTAAAGTATTGTCTCTATTTACCGCTTGAGCTTCTGG
Source organism: Catalinimonas alkaloidigena (assembly GCF_029504655.1). Lineage (NCBI taxonomy): Bacteria > Pseudomonadati > Bacteroidota > Cytophagia > Cytophagales > Catalimonadaceae > Catalinimonas > Catalinimonas alkaloidigena. Next base: position 2,759,491 of record NZ_JAQFIL010000001.1, on the reverse strand, counting down.
GTTAGCTCCCTTATAATTTGTAAACATGGCTAAATTCTGAACGGTAAAATAAATCCGTGAATTTTTGATAAAACCAGTATTCTCCATCAGGTTTTGAGGAAAAGTGTAGCCAAATGTCAGGTTAGCTACTCTTAGGTAAGAGGCATCTTCTACCCATAGAGTAGAAACCCTGTGCCCCCAGCTTGGTCTTACCTGAGGAATGCCGGAATGTATGCCATCCCCCGGCTGTTCCCTACTTCTCCAACGATTTTCCCAGTCACGATCTACATTAAAAAATCCTTGTAAGTTATCCGTAGTCTGACGTAAGCCATTCATCACCTGACCTCCATATTGACCATTGACAATCACGCTCAAATCAAAATTTTTATAATTGAAATTGTTGGTAAATCCGAAAATAAAGTCAGGATGAGGATTACCGATTATCGTATAATCTAATACATCATTGATTACCCCATCTCCATTTACATCTTTATATTTTACATTGCCCTCGTAAACTTGGGGTGAATTGATGACTTCAGGATCTTCTAAATATTCAGCCGTGTAGATTCCTTCTAATACAAATCCAAAAAACTGACCAATTGGTTTGCCTACTACTGAGATATGCGTAGGATTTCCATCATTATTTCCCGCTAAAATGCGAACAGAATTATCATTTAAAGAAAGTACTTCGTTTCTGTTAAACGCCAGATTCAAATTTACATTCCAATTAAAATCTCCCACCACCGGTGAGCCTCCCAGGGCAATTTCAACCCCCGAATTACGCACACTTCCTTGGTTGATAGTTTGTGAATTAAAGCCTGTAATCGCAGGAATCACATCATCTAACAGCATATTATTACTCTTTCTATTGTAGTAATCTACTGCCAAAGAGACACGGTTATTGAATAACCCCAGGTCTATACCTGCATCAATTTGATGCGATTCTTCCCAGGTAAGGAAGGGATTGGATAAACCTACGCTTGCTGCTGTCACCTGAGTATTACCAAAAATGTATGAGCCGGCATTGATAGAAGCCAGATGGGCATAATTCCCAATATTATTATTCCCACTCTTTCCATAGCTTAGCCTTACTTTCATATCACTAAGCAGATCATTTTCCTTAAAAAAGGACTCCTCTGAAACTCTCCAGGCTGCAGCTACCGAGGGAAAGAACGCATATCTTTTTTCAACCCCAAAACGTGATGATCCATCAGATCGGAAAGTAGCAGTTAACAGATAACGATCCTTAAATGCATAATTTATTCTTCCCAAATAAGATATCATGCTCCATTCATTGACATTTTCTCCCCAAGAATCTATGGCTTGTGCAGCATTTATTGTTTCAATTAAATCATTAGGATAAGGACTTGCATTGAGGTTAATGCCATTTGATGTAAACTTCTGACTTGTATATCCCACTAATGAATTGATTCTATGATCACCAAAGGTCTTATCATAGTTAAGCGTATTTTCAATTAACCAATTGAAGCTATTTCCTCTGCTATTGCTAGAACTTCCTGTTCCTGCTGTCGGAGGTCTGTTAGGAGAGCCGACAGTACTGGGGAAATACCCAAAATATTTTGAGGCTTCTAAAATAGTGTTGATAGAGGATTTTACGCTTAAGTTGGGCAGAATTTCCCATTCAGCATAAGCTATTCCCAGGTTCTGAAAAGTCTTTTGAGACTGCGTAGTCTCTCTCAGAATAAACAAAGGATTAGCAAAACTCCAAGCTGAATGGAAATTACTCTGAGGAGCGACGATATATGGTTTCAACACACCATTTTCATCGTAAGGAGTAGATATGGGGTTGGCCCATAAACTTACGCCCAGGACATCATTTCTATTCTGATTGGTGCTTGCACGATTTTGTTCTATATAAGAAGGTTGAATGGAGGCTCCAATCCTGAAGGTTTCACTAATATTGGATTCTATCCCCAGCTTGCCGCTAAACCTTTCCAATCCAGTGTATTTGAGTGCGCCATCCTGCTTAAAATATCCTACACTCAAATTAATTCTTGAATCTTTAGTGCCTTTTAATAAACTGAAATTATGGTCCTGAACGGGAGCAGCCTGTAAGACCAGGTCATACCAATCCGTTCCTTTACCGCTCAGTCTCTCCAGGTCTCTGTATTCTTCAGGGTAGTCAGCAAGCGTAGGCTCTCTGTTTTCTGTCTGTCTTACAGCAATATCTATTCGGTCTCTTTGAAACTGTGCAAACTCCCTCTGATTCAAAAGCTCAGGTCTACCCTTCTGAGGAACCTGCTGTATTCCGTACATAGAAGAAAAGTTTACTTGAGTCTGTTCATACTCCCCTTTTTTAGTAGTGATCATGATCACACCATTCGCACCACGTGAGCCATAGATGGCAGTTGATGAGGCATCTTTCAACACAGTGATAGATTCTATATTATTGGGATCAATAAAAGTTAACGGATTCAGGGTTTGGTTCATGCCCGAAGAATAAGGCATACCATCCACTACATATAAGGGTTCATTACCCGCACCGAGAGAGCCACTACCACGGATTTTTACCGAAGTTCCAGCTCCTGGAGCCCCTGATACTTGCTGGATCTGAACCCCGGCTACCTGCCCCACCATTTTTTGATCAATGGTAGATACAGGCACATTTTTTATTGAATTCTGATCTACGGTTGCTACAGATCCCGTTACATCTTGTGAACGTTGCGTACCATAACCTACGACGACGATTTCCTCTAAGCTCTGAACATCCTCTTCCAGGGCGATGTTGATGACAGATCTTTTATTTATAGGTATTTCCTGAGATAAATATCCAATGGAGGAAAATATCAAAGTATTTACATCATCTTCTACACTTAAACGATAGCTGCCATCTATATCGGTTACTGTACCGGTAGTAGTACCTTTAGCAAGTACATTGACGCCAGGAAGAGGATCACCGCTCTGCCCGTCAGTCACTGTTCCACTAATATTTTGTTGTACATAGCGAATTTGATACATACTAGTTCCCATTCTCTCAATGACTCTAATATTGCCCGGAGAGTGTCCAGATGGGTCACCAGCCTTCTCAGGGATTTGCTGAATCGGCTTGATAATAGGATAAATGAGAAAAGAATTACTGGAATATTTCTCGTAGTTGAGCTCAAGAGGTATCAGTAAGCTCTTCAAAATCTCTTCTATATTATTGCTTTTTTCGTATTTATCCAGTAGTTCCTGCTCCACTATCTTTTTATTGATCAACTGCGGGTCATAATCAAATATGATAGCATATTTACCCTCTAGTTTGTCAAGTACTTCCAGAAGAGTTTTCTTATTATCTTGCAGAGGTGGCATCAATGTATCATCATATACACCCGCAAGATGCTGCGCCTTTGATTGCACTACTAAAATGTATAGTAGCACCGAGAGCAGACTTAGGTTGCGTATTAGGTTTTTCATATCATTCTTATTTAAAGTCGATTGAGTAAGCTGTAGTCCTCTAACCTTCCGGGCGCCATTCAGGGTAAAGGACTACTTATCTATTATTATTTGTCTATCATTTTCCGTGATGTTGAGTTGATACAGTTTTTCCATTTTATCTAATAATACTTTGACAGTATCACGAGGGTAAGAGCCAGAGAACCTACGTTCCAGAATAGCTTTGTCTGATACCCTGATCGTATAACCATAGGTGTCTTCTATCCTTTTAAATATTTTAGACAGAGGTTCATCATTAAAAATAACCAGTTCATCTTTCCATGATATTTTGGTGCTGGCGTCTACCTGACTAAGTTGCAACACCTTATTATTATAACTGAGCATTTCTCCAGGCTTCAACATAATTTCTTCCTGCTTTTCCCGCATATCTTTCACCCGTACTATCCCCTCATTGAGTACCACCTGGGTGTTTTCAGCTCTGTGATTCACACTAAACTCAGTCCCTATAACCTCTACATCCAAAGGATCTGCATGTACAGTAAATTTGATATAAGAATTTGCTGATGATTGAGTAGCTGAGCCTGAAAGCTTTTTTTCCACTTTGAAGAAGGCTTCCCCCTCTAACCATACTTCTCTGTCAATACCTTCTTCCCAATCCGCTTCATACCTTAAAGAAGAATTGGCATTTAGAACAACCCAGGAACTGTCAGGCAACTTAACCTCTTGCATTTCTCCGTAAGTAGTAGTCACTGAAATGTAGGAGGAAGAGGATAACCAAAGATAAAGTATAGCTGTACTTAACAAACCTATAGTAATACTGGCTGCCACTTTCCAAACTGGGGACTTTGCGTGGGAAGTAAACGTATACTGCTTAGCCTCTTTTTCTTGGATTCCTTCGCTGATGGCAGACCAAACTTTTTCTTCTGCCTGTCTATGGCGCTCAACTTTTGGCTGTATCCCCAGCAAAAGCTCTTTTGCCTCTTCTACAATAGCCCGATGCTCAGCGTGGGAGTCTATCCAGCTTTGCCAGCCTTGGGCTTCTTCGGACTCCGGTGAAAGCACCCACTTTCTAAAAGCTGGATCATTGAGTAATTGGTCAACTGTTTTTATGTGATCTTCCATCGTATTTTGTTCTCACCTTTAAGACAAGGGATGATGGATTTTTTACCAGCCGGTTGTAGAAAAAAATTAAAGATTACATTTTATCAAAAAAGATTAGATAAACAGTAGATAAATAATATTCTCTGGCAGGAATATATGCGAAATTTATAAAAAATAGAGAAGCAGAAAACCAATAGGAAACATATGAAACGCAAATGAATCTTTTTGTAAATGCTTGCGCAGCATATTCACTGCCTGTTGTGCTGTATTATAGACTGTACGAATTTTAAGTGAAAGGACATCAGCGACTTCAGCAGCACTAAGATCATTGAAGTACAACAGATAAATTACCTCCCGTTGCTGATCAGAGAGCTTATTTATAGCCTGCTGTAAAATTTCTCGCTGCTGGGCATATTGTGATTCATCACTGATCTGATAACTGAAATTTATGACTTGGTCTAAAGGTAAAAAGTTATTGTTCTTCGTTTTGCTGAGCTGGTTAAATAGCTGATTACGAAAAGCCCGAAATAAATAAGCCAGGGGGGCAGATACCTGAGGTAAGCGTTCTCTCTTATGCCAAAGTTTAATAAATAACTCCTGAATTACTTCTTCAACAATTTCTTCCGAAGTCATTTTACAGCCATAGCGATATAGCTTTTGAAAAGTGTAGTGATAAACTTTCCCAAATGATTCTTTATCCCCGGCAAGCATTTGTTCCCATAACCAGGCTATGTTAGTTGAACCTACCGGAGTGTAAAGATTTTCATCAGGAAACTCAATCATATTTAATTTTTACAAAAAATATACTAACATCCAAGCATATTTTTATCTTATTTGTAACCGGACAACAAAACTTTTCTTGTCTGCTAATCAGAGAGCTTATGCATATGTAAATTAATACCTGACGTTTTCATATTCTTTATGAGTTTACTTCAAGATCACATTTGTGGGCTCAGTTGCTTTTAAGATTTCGTTACTTCCATCACCTGGCTTAATCTTTTTTTATCGATCTAGTTTAATTTTCGCTGGTGTGTTAAAAATTACCTTTTGGTTATTTATAGAATGTACTTGGCAGTTTTTCTATCCATTTCTGGGTATGATAATATAGATTGAATCAAATAATCCATAAAACCTCTGTATCTGGTTTTCAATCCAGGCAGTTAGAAATAATTGTATTACAGGCTTAGTATGCAGATTGGTAGGCTTGTAAAATTCAGTTTGCCTAAACTTCTTTTGGCAAGGGTGAGTACTTTAAATGTACTGAACGTCAACTCATAGGTAATATAACTATTGAATATTCTACCTGCTATGTGTAGCTCGGGAACTCACTTAGCATACAGGCGTTTCGCTCTGAAATCTTATGCGTGAACTATCTTGATGTAGTGACTTTATATTATTTTACAGCGGTCCGAGATTCAGTAAAGGCACAGCTACTGAAACACTCTACGTTTCTAATGGAAATATTATACCCAGGGTTTACTTTTCTTTGTTTGCTATTTTTTGAAAACACACTCATTTACAAACCAAGAATTTTATCGGTTTCAGCAATCAGCCGTGCAATCATGTTTTGGTTATACGCATCCTTGTGTGCTTCAGAAAAATCTCCAGTATCATTATCAAAATATTTTCCGCTACTTTTAGAATATTGGTCAGAAATAGCTAAGTCATATAAAATCTCAGCCCCTTTATCCGCTGAGGACCAGAACTGCCCATACGCTTCCTGCACCATTTTCGTATTCAACAATGAACCTGGATTTACAGCAATTACATTTAAGAAATCTAATGTTTGTGCGAGGTGAAAACTCCACATGGTTAGAGCCAGCTTGCTTTGTGCGTATGTTTCTTGTGCTGATAGTGTTTCATCGCCCTTCAATGCTGCTAATGAAACACTCGATTGTGCTGCTGAGCTTACATTAATTACCCTCGGCGAACTGCTCTTTTTAAGTATTGGTATTAATTCGTGGGTCAACAGGTAAGGAGCAAAAAAATTGACAGCAAACCGTAAATCTAATCCCTTTTGAATCGGATGAACACTACTTTTGAAAACCCCGGCATTGTTGATTAAGACATCAATTTTTGAAATTTGATCAATCAATGCAGTGGTCACTTTTTTGATGCTTCCGAAATCTGATAAATCAGATACAAACCCACTTATGCTTTCATTATCTGAAAGCGCTTTTATCTCAGCCACTGTTTTTTGAAGCTTTTCGCTATTTCTTCCATGTAACAGAAGGTGCTGTCCATCCTTTGCTAATTGAATAGCAGTTAGTTTGCCAATGCCATCTGTACTTCCTGTTATGAATATAGTTTTCATGACTGCTCGACTTTAATACGTCCGTTAGTACTTATGTACATGATAATCTCACTAATAGCGTTATTAGTAATTGTATGTATGGCTTGGCCTGTTGAAGTAAAATAACTTCCGGCATTTAATGTTTTTATTTCTTCTGTTTGTGGTAATTCGTAGTCGATTACTCCTTTTATAATAACCGAACGCATCACATCGCCATCGCTTTTAATGGTCCCGTTAAATCCAACAGGCAGTTTCAGAAAAAGCCCTTTTGATTCATTAATTTGCCAAAGGATGCTAATGTGCGCATTACTATTTTGGTCTACCCAATCAGTTATTTCACTGTCTAACCATACTATGTTCAAAGCATCGATATTTACCGGGCGTTCTCCATTGTCAAATGCTTGATCTGTTGGCCTAACTAAATAGGGTCCATTGTCAATTTCCACCAATGCAATGTTTTCCTCTCCTTTGGCGGAAGTGATGTGTGATTCTCCTTTCGGTTGTGTCCAGAATGATCCGGTTCCCATCCACATATTTTCTGCTTTCGGGTCGTCATTGTGAACTAAACCTTTGATGACCACCGCTCGGTAGGTTACGTTGTGAATATGCGGCGGCGATGAAAATCCATCTGCAAATCTGGCCAAAAAACCTGTAGCTTCCGTTCCATTTCTGTCGCCCCAAAGTGTACCTGCCAGTGGACTTTGGTCTCCTCTGGCAGGATTTAATTTCTCCCAGGCGATTTCTGAGCTTAATACTACTTTATTGGTTGGATTTGTAGCGCATTCTGAACTTTGGTCTCCTTTAAAAGAAGTCACTATTAGAAAAGTACAAACCAGTGCGAAATATGTGATTCTTGAATGCATATTACGCTTTGTGGTTTACAACAACTACTTTACCCATAGCCTGCCCACTTTCCAGGCGTGCATGTGCTTTTCCAGCTTCTTCAAGTGAAAACAAGTGCTCGTCCAGAATAGGTTTTAAGCCACCTTCTTCTACTATTTCTGCTAACTTTTTGAGTATTTCACCGTGTTCTTCGCGTTTATAATCATGCAACATTGGAATTAGCATGAACACTACGTGCAACGAAAGCCCCTTAAAATGAGCTATTGTGAGGTCTAATTCACATAAAGAAACTGTAGTAGCGATATGGCCATTAAGAGTAGCGGCATTAAACGAATTAATTAGGTTTTCTGCTCCCACGGAATCATATACAATATCAAAGCCACTACCATTGGTATGTTTTTCAACATAGGCTTCCACAGCTTCTGTTTTGTAATTGATTGCAGTGGCACCTAGTTGTTCGATAAGATTCGTTTGATTTTCGCCATTACCAGTAGCGTAAACATCTGCTCCAAAGTGTTTTGCTAATTGTAGGGCTATGTGACCAACACCACCTGAACCACCATGCACCAAAACTTTTTGTCCTGATGTGATACCAGCACGCATTAATCCCTCATAAGCAGTAATACCAACTAATGGTATAGCCGCAGCTTCCCGCATTGAAATATTTTTTGGTTTTTTGGCGATAAGCCTACGATCAGCGGCAACATATTCTGCCAGAGTACCCGGTAAATCTGCTAGACCACCTACACATCCATACACATCATCACCAGGAAAAAAATCAGTAACATCATCTGCAATAGACTCAATGGTTCCGGCAAAGTCCATTCCTAAAATGGCTGGTGTGTCTGGTGAAAAGGGTAGATCTTCTCCCATTTTTCTAATCATGGTATCCACTGTATTTACACTTGATGCTGCTATCTTAATGAGTAGCTCTCCAGATTTTAAGGATGGAGTTACTGTTTTTTGTTTTTCAAATACAGAATCTTCTCCGTATTTATTAATCATCATTGCTTCCATATTAATGGTGTTTTAACTTACTATAAAAATTATAGTTGCAAAACTAAGTATAGTGATTTACCTTTGCAATAACGGTCAAAAATGATAGTATATATTTATGGATACGACTACTCCCAAAAAATTAAAATTCAGAGATAAAGAATATCCTTGTTGTGCAAGCTTAACAATGGGTATCATTGGAGGAAAATGGAAAACAGTAATCCTTTATCATTTGATGAGTAAAAAACAGAGGTATAGCGAATTAAGAAAATCAATGCCTACGGTCACAGAAAGAACATTGAGTTTACAACTTAAAGCTTTAGAAGAAGATGGTTTGATAAAAAGAAAGGTTTACACATCTAAACCACCCTTGAAAGTCGAATATTTCTTAACAGATTTTGGTAAAACCTTAATTCCGTTGATACAATCTATTGCGGATTGGGGTGATTATGTGGTAGAGAAATACTCCAAATAAAGATTTTCCAGCTGTTCGTTAAGATACATCCTTTACACAAGTTATAGATTAAGGTTTACACTAGATTCGTTTCAAGCCTTACTGATTGTTCTTTAGTTCTTAATTCATTTTCATTAAAGTATCCTAAAAATACATTTCTGTAAAACACACGCCAAATTCCGTTGCCCATCTCCAAAGCTCCGATGTATTTTCCTTGCAATGATGCGGATACATACACCCAGTTGTAAGAGCCCCATCGTACAGAGCCGTTCCTGCTTACTTTCAAGACTTTCAGTTCTGAGTCGTAATCAAAGTTGGAGATTCTTTCCGGAAAAGGACGCGTAGAAAATTCATGCACGGAAGCAGGCGTTTGCATCTCCAAAGCTTCGTGGGGTCTTACATGATTATACTCCTTTACAAAACAATTTAAACGTCTTTGTTGTACTCTTAAATCATAAGCTGAAGGTTTGGCGCAAGCAGCTTTCAAATCACGATGCATGCGCTCATGCCGTCCGTTTTGTTCAGGGTGCGAAGGATCAGAATACACCGGCATAATACCCAAGTCAATGAACCAATAAGATAGCCTGGTAAATCGTTGTATTGCTTTTACAGACCCAAACAGACTACCATTATCGGTATGGATTTGTTTGGGGATACCATACTTTCTGAAAACCTTTGTGAACTCAGCCTTTGCTGAAGCCAGGTTTTCTTTATAGTGTCATAGTGTCCTTTTGCTGTAAATACAAATCTACTTTTTGAGTCAGCTATGGTTAGTGGATGACAATAGATTTTATTGCCCATCAGGAACTTTCCTTTGTAATCCGCGCTCCACACTTCATTGCAGTGCTTTGGATCAAAAATGGGGCGAATGGGTTTGACTCTTCGCAAACGTTTTTGAGGACTTACTAAACCGTGTTTTTTCAGGATATTGTGTACGGTCAAAATACTTGGGACCATTTCATCTGAAAAATCGTTATACAACAGTTTGTGGATCTTTTTTACTCCCCACAACTTGTGTCTTTCTTTCAGTTTAAGAATGTCTTCCACCACCTTTTGATCGGTCGCATTCGGATGCATTCCACGAGGTTTTCTTGAAAGTTCTCTGAGCCCTTCATATCCTTCGTTTTCAAATCGGGCTATGATTTTATAGGCAGTAGGCCTAGATATTTCAAAGCTTCTGCAAAGTTCCGCGAGCGTATATTGTCCGATACGCCATTCACAGATAAACTCAATTTTTTGTTCCATTATCGTTGTTTCTTTCCAAGGCATGGCAATCTGAATTTGAGTTCAAATTGCGACTTAAAAAGTGTAAACGATGTTTCTATAACTCTGTAAAGGATGTTTGTATATCGTACCTTTTGATATACAACGCCTAGCATATGACTTGTGGCGATTTTCGAAGCCCTTCCCTTTCCATCCGTGACAAACTTAGCTAAGTGCCGAAAACCTTGCGGGTAGCCGTTCACCCGCCATAAGCTATATGCAATGTTGTGCTCTCGTCTTATTTATGTTCGGTTATACCTTCGTTACTTAGTTCTACGAAACTACTTCTATTCAAAGCATTCTTAATGATTAAAGTGTTGTTTCTGAATAGGTTAAATAACTGTCTATTTTTCAGATTTCCAGTTGTGATTAGGAATAACTTCTTCGGCTTCCCTAGAGTCATATGTGAGTGGTAAAAGTCAAAATCTTTGGTTACAACAATAAGGTTTTCACGATCAGCAAATTTAGTAATTTCCATGTCGGGGGTTTCATCCCCTTTTGGGAGTTCATCGACATGGATGGATTCTAATCCAAGCTGGTTCAGTACTTCACAAAGCTTTGCTGGAAGTTGAGCATCCACAATCAGCTTCATACTGAAATTTTAGTATAGCTCGAATACTTCGTTACTTTCGTTGCGTAGGCTAAACATGCTAAAATATCTTCCTCTTCCAGATTAGGGTAATCTTCCAATATTTCAGCATGAGTTGATCCGGCGGACAAAAGGTCGAGAATTAAATCTACTGTGTACCGCTTATTCCTAATGGTGGGTTTCCCGTGACAAATTTCGGGGTTAACGGTGATTCTATTTATTAGTGGATTTTCCATATCTTAAAGTTACGAAATTTTAAATTGATCTGTTTCTCTCGATGGAGCACAACAACGAGATAGCACACATTGCGGCTATTTACTATATACAGCCTTCAATATAAGCTTAATTCCTCTATTTTTCTCCTTTATCACCCTTGCTCTAAACTGCTGATGGAAGCTTTGCTGATTGATTAATACCAAATTCCATTCCTGTCAACTGCATTATTTCTCCTTAATGCGCTTTACTTACATCTGATGAGCGATTTTGACGCAAATTATCATCAAAATACAATTTATTTTTTCCTCAAGCTGTGAAAGTAATGCCATCTGTGGTTTGTTTATACAACAGCCTATAGATAAGTGCCTATCAATGGTCCGTAAGAGGGTTCAGACAACAGATATGCATTCATCTGCTATTTATTTCACACTTTATGTAACGGGTAAGTACTCATCTGCAAGTTATTTAGCTGTACATGTAATGTATAAGTGCTTATCTGTCATTGGGACGATGCTACAAAGCTTGTTTTTATCTCTTGCGCCCATGATGTAATAAAGTCTACTCAATAATGGGCCAGCTTAGATAAGCTACTAAGGGTGACTTTAAGCGCAAAAAAAGTACTGTGAGACACAGGACCTGGCGGAAAGCTTCTACTTGATGAATACGGCAGTCTTTTCAACTTTCCTATAAGCCTGCAGCACCTTTTCCGTCTGCACCATATGTCGACGATTATGGTAAATTACCACTCTAAAGGTATCCCCCAGCTTTAATCTTATCCATTTAGAAATGCTGATGCCGGTTTTGGTACGACTCAGGCTTACCTGCCTGCTTTGCTCCAGCAGTGCTAAGGTTTGTTTTTGCTGTTCAATGAAGCGATCCAGTACGGCCTTGTCCAACATACTGTCCAAAGGGTTTTTGTCTTTGAAAGTCTTCATCTTATTCAGCTTTTCCCGGGGCAGCATCGTCTTCGCAAAGTAATTACCCAGCAGTCCACTTTTAAAAAACTCCTCCGCCGGATACTTGCTGCTGTTGATCTGTCTGTCAATTTCTGGCAGATAGTAATCTCCGTAAAGATTCAGGTGCTCTATACACTCCAACACATTCCACTGCTCGGCTGATGCTTTCCACCGCAATGTCTTAAGAGGCATCTTTTTCAGTGTTTCCGCTTCATTCAGATGTTGATGGGTCCACTCCATAAGATCGATGCGCAACTGTTCTGATTTCATTTTCATGGGCTAATTTTTTTTAATTATACAACAGTACACTGCCTGCTAGTGGGCTGTGCGACCGGCAGTCGCCACTGCGGGCCACGGTGGCACGGGGGGGCCCGCACTAGCCCACGGCGTGTTTGCCCTGGTTTGTGTCCGGCCTGGAGGGTCTCCACAAACCGGAAATGTACAGTAGTATAGTTTTTTGTTCAAACCTTATTGTATGACAAAGGTCAGCATCTCAAACGGCAAAAACATTGATTGAAATCAAGACTTTTTGAGGCGCGACAAAGTTTCGGGTGACATTCGCAAATATGACGCGATGTATTTATGGGCGACTTCCTGAAAGAGCTGAGGACTTCTTTTTAAAACTCGTTGATATCTTTCCAACGGGCTGGCAGTGAGAATGTCCCTTTCTCTTTCCATCTGCTGATACACCATCTGCTCAAGCATCTTATGCCAAAGCTGAAGGTTGTCTGGAGAACTGTTTAGCATATCCATAAAGGCAGCCTTACCAATCACCAGCAGTTCAGTACTTTTTAATGCCTGTATGTAGAGTTCAGAAGGTTGTTCGGTAATGAATGAATCCAGCGCAGCGATCAGGTTTCCTCGGTAACCAAAACGAATGGTATGCTCCTCCAAGGCATCAATGACAAAGATCCTCAGACTGCCACGCTGCACATAATACAGTTTAGTATCTATACTCCCCTGTTTGTGTAAAAATTCATTGCGCTTTAAGCATAGTTTTTTTTCCCATAAATGGGCAGCGGAGATTTTATCAAAAATTAGCTGTATAGGGTTCATTCATCTGATAGCATGGGTCAATCCTTCAACAGATAATCTAAGGCTATATGCACTTGATCAAACTTAAATGCGGATTGCACCTCTTTCATCTTATTTGTGATCTTATCATTGCAAAGATTGCCCAGGCTGCCCTCATGGGTGTGCTTCAGTTCCTTCATCGGCTGATAGGTACCATCGGCAATCTGTGCGCCTACCTTTTTGTACGCATCACGAAAGGGTACACCATTCAGCACTTCCTGATTGACTGCCTCTACTGAAAACAGATAGGTATATTTTTCATCATCCATAATCTGCGTATTAACCTGCACATGATTGAGCATATATTCACTGATGCTCAGGCAGTCTTTGAGGTCTTCAAAAGCAGGCAGGAAGCTTTCTTTCACCAGCTGCAAGTCACGATGGTAACCGGAAGTAAGGTTGGTAATGATAAGGGAAATCTCATTGGGCAATGCCTGCAGCTTGTTAGACTTCGCACGGATCAGCTCAAAAACATCGGGGTTCTTCTTATGCGGCATGATAGATGAACCGGTGGTGAGGTGATCAGGTAAAGTGACAAAACCAAAATTCTGACTCATGTACTGGCATACGTCAGCCGACAATTTTCCGAGTGTAGCCGCAATAGAAGCAAGCGCAAAGCTGACAGTTTTTTCTACCTTACCCCTACCCATCTGCGCATAAACCACATTATAGCTCATACATTCAAAACCCAGCAACTGGGTGGTCATACTGCGGTCAAGCGGAAATGAACTCCCATAGCCCGCAGCCGAGCCCAGTGGATTCTGGTTAGAGACTTTGTAGGCGGCCTGTAATACGGTAAGGTCATCTACCAGACTTTCTGCATAGGCTCCAAACCATAAGCCAAAAGAAGAAGGCATGGCCACCTGCGTATGGGTATAACCAGGTAGCAATACTTCCTTATGCTTTTCTGAAAGCTTGATGAGGGTATTGAACAACCGTTCAGTCAGATGAACCAGAGTCTCTATTTCCTGACGAATATATAATCTCAAATCAAGTAGCACCTGATCATTGCGGGAGCGACCACTATGCACTTTTTTGCCTACGTCACCCAGTTTGCGAGTCAGCATGAGTTCCACCTGAGAATGTACATCTTCTATCCCCTCTTCAATCACAAACTCACCCTTTTCTACTTCTGCATAAATATCTTTCAGGCCTTGTAGCAGTTGCTGAAGTTCTACTTCATCCAGCAGGCCAATTTTGTGCAGCATACGGCTGTGAGCCATGGAGCCCAGAATGTCAAAAGGAGCCAGCCATACATCCAGCTCACGATCTTTGCCGATGGTAAATGTTTCTATACGTTTGTCTATGGAGAAACCTTTGTCCCAGATTTTCACGGTCTACTTAGTTTAAATTGTTAGTCCTTCTAAAAGTGCCAAATAAATACGTATGCCCTCTCTGACCTCATCCGTCAGGATATATTCATCAGCGGTATGAGAGCGTTCTGATAAACCCGGTCCTATTTTGAGACTCGGAAACCCGCTCATCAATGCCTGATCGGATAATGTGGGAGAGCCATAGGCAGTTAGTCCTAACTGTTTGCCTCTCATCACCACGGGGTGCTCCATTGAAATGCCAGAAGCATTAAGCCGGAAAGAACGAGGCGTCAGTACGGAATGTACTTCCTTTTGTAAAATTTCATGTACCTGCTGATTGGTATATTGCTCATGTGTCCGCACATCTACTACAAAGGTACAAGAATCAGGGACTACGTTATGCTGCGTGCCTGCCTGAATTTGCGTTACTGAAATATGGATCTCGCCCAATGTTTCTGATTTAAGAGGGAAACGAAAATCTTTGAGTGTTTGAATATCTTTCAGAGCGATGTAGATGGCATTAATACCCTCATTCCGGGCGGCATGCCCGGACTTCCCCTGGGCTTCACCGTCAATCACCATCAAGCCTTTTTCGGCCACAGCCATCTGCATACCCGTAGGTTCGCCAACGATGGCCAGGTCAATATTCCCCAGCTCAGGCAGCAAGGCAGCAATTCCATATTTCCCGGAAATCTCCTCTTCCGCACTGGCGGCAAAGATCAGATTATATGAGCGATCTGGCAGCTCATTCAGTGCCAGAAAACTGTGGAGTAGACAGACCAGTGCACCTCCGGCATCATTGCTACCCAACCCATAGAGCTTTCCGCTTTCAATGTCAGCAGCAAAGGGGTTTCGGCGATAGGTGGAAGCCGGTTTTACCGTATCGTGATGAGAATTCAGTAAAATAGTGGGTTTTTGAACATCAAAATTGCTGGATCTTACCCACACATTGTTCATCAAACGATTTACTTTCAGTCCCTGCTGTTCCAGGTAATGTGCAAGTATATTGGCGGTATTATCTTCCTCTCTGCTTAAGGAAGGCGTAGTGATCAGCTTTTGCAGCAGTACGATCGCCCGGTCAGTGAGAAAGTCAATTGCTGAGGTATTTACTTCAGGCATAAAGTTGTTCCTTCAAACATATCACCTCCCACATGTTGTAAACCTTCGTAATGCATAATGCAAACTTTTTCAACCCCAGCATCTATCGTCTTAAAAGCATTTTCCAGCTTAGGAATCATTCCTTCCACCACTATTCCGTCCGCTTTAAGTTGGGTAAATTCATCTGCAGTTATTCTTTCAATCAGACTCGTATCATCCTCAGGATCAGCCATTACCCCTTTCTTCTCAAAGCAGTAATATAGCTCAACGGTCTTATGCTTCGCTAAGCCACGTGCGATACTGCCCGCGATATTATCTGCATTCGTGTTCAGTATCTGTCCTTCACCATCGTGGGTGAGCGGCGCCATCACCGGCACAATGCCCTGCTCTAAAAGCCCTATAATTCCGGATGCATTCACTTCATCAATATCTCCAACCAAGCCGTAGTCTACTGGATCAGGAGCACGTTTGTGGGCTTTCATGGCATTCATATCAGCGCCGGTAAGGCCCAGAGCATTGCAGTTTTCAGCCTGAAGCAAAGCGGTGATTTTTTTGTTTAACCCACCGTAGACCATAAGTACTATTTCCAGCATAGCTTCGTCCGTAACCCGACGCCCTTCTACCATTTTGGTTTCTATGCCCATTTTTTCGGCCAGCGTAGTGGCTGATCTCCCCCCGCCATGCACCAGAATTTTGGGTTGCGGTAGGCCGGCAAAGTCTTTCAGGAAGCTTCTGAGCAGTTCGGGCTGCTCAATGACTCTTCCTCCTATTTTGAATATTTTGATATTTTCCACAGTTACATTTTTAGGATTGCAAAATACTTTTAATCACCGCTTGGGCAGCTACCACCCGGTTAGCAGCCTGCTGAACGACAATAGATTGTTCGCTGTCTATCACTTCATCGGCCACAATTACATTACGACGAACCGGCAGACAGTGCATAAATTTGGCATTATTGGTAAGCTTCATTTTGTCGGCAGTTACCATCCATTGATCTCCTTTTTCCAGTATCTCACCGTAGCTTTGGTACGATGACCAGTTCTTGGTATAGATAAAATCCGCCCCTTCAAATGCTTTTTGCTGATCATATTCAACCTTTACGCCTTGCGTAAACTGCTCATCCAGTTCGTATCCCTGTGGATGGGTAAGGGTAATATCCTGACCGTAAGCGACCATCCATTCCAGAAATGAATTGGCTACTGCCTGCGGCAAAGCTTTGGGATGCGGCGCCCAGCTAAGGACGATTTTAGGTTGTTCAACTTTTTTATGCTCTTCAATGGTAATCAGATCGGTTAGTGACTGTAAGGGATGCCTTACCGGAGACTCCAGACTGATCACCGGAACACCTGCGTACTTTTGAAACTGTTTGATGACAAGTTCCGCATAATCTTCAGTTCTGTTCTGTAAATACGCAAAGGCACGGATGCCAATAATGTCGTAATACTGTCCGATTACGGCGGCAGCCTCTTTTACATGCTCGGGCTTGTCCATATTCATGACACTTCCATCCTGAAACTCCAGGTTCCATCCCCCCTGGTTCATATCAAAAACCACGGTGTCCAGGCCCAGGTTCATCGCTGCCCTTTGGGTACTCAGTCGGGTTCTGAGGCTGGGATTTAAAAAGATAAGGCACATAGCCTTATTGGTAGATAGGTTTTTATCCGAAAAGGGTGAAGTCTTTACCTGAGCGGCAGACTCAAGCAAGCTTTTAAGGTCAGGCACATCATTTACAGAAGTAAAATGCTTCATAGGAATAGGGTGTCTTATCTAACAGTCAAATCAAGAAAGAAATGGAAAATAAGTGCTTTTTTGGATAAAGATCAAAAACTCCTTCAATGTAAATTGTATTTTTCCCTAGCCAATTAGCTCCCTGCCCAATGCATGACCACATCTCTGCCCTGCTTACGATATTGCATTAGCCCACTTCCGACAGACAATTGCATCGCAGGTGCGCAATGAATTACATCCAAAAGAAACCTTCATGAACTTAAACAAATATATTTCGGATAGTTGAGCTATTGAGAAAAAAGTACCTGCTTTGTACTGAGAAACTATAAACAGATAAGGCTTAGCCCTACTCTCTATTTATTTTTGAAATTGCGAATCCTGGGTGTTAGATTTCCTTAACAACTCTTTTTACCTACTCCACTGACAATGATGTATTACCCACGACGTGCCTTTCTAAAAAAAGCGGGAAGCTTAAGTGCTTTTGCAGCTACACTACCATTTACCCATAGCCAGAATTTTAAAAGCTATATCGCTTCAATAAATCAACGGTCGCCTGTGCAAGTAGCTACAGATGAAAAATTTTGGGATGAAGTGCGGAAAGCATACAAAGTCTCTCCTGATTTTATCAACCTGGAAAATGGCTATTATAGTCTGGCCGCTGAGCCAGTCATCAGTGCTCAGGAAGCCCACATCAGGATGATCAATCAGATTCCTTCCTATTACATGCGAAAAAAGCAATGGGAGAATCATAAGCAAGTCAAAAAAGCCATGGCTGAGTTTGTGGGGGTTAGCCCGGAGGAAATCGTCATCTGCCGCAACACTACCGAAGCCTTAGATACGGTGATACTGGGACTGAAAATGAATGCAGGTGATGAGGCAATCATGACAAATCAGGATTACGGCAGTATGTTGGCTACTTTTAATCAAAGAGCGAGACGTGACGGGATTGTGAATAAAGTCATTTCACTTCCTCTCCATCCCATCAGTGATCAGGAGATTGTGGATGCCTATGAAAAAGCAGTTACTCCAAATACAAAAGTCATACTGGTGACGCACCTGATCAACATCACCGGGCAGGTACTGCCTGTTAGAAAGATTGCTGAAATGGCACACAGTAAAGGTATAGAGATCATTGCTGACTCTGCCCATGCCGTAGGACAGCTTGACTTCAAAATTCCTGAGCTTGACTGTGATTATCTGGGCAGCAGCCTGCACAAATGGGTAGGTGCTCCTTTAGGGTCGGGACTTTTGTACATCCGTAAAGACAGAATTGAAAAGGTATGGCCTCTTTTTGGTGATGATACTTATGCCGATGATGATATCCGAAAATTTGAACATATCGGCACCCACCCCTGCGCTACCGAACTGTCCATCATTGATGCGCTTGAGTTTCAAAAAACCATTGGAATCGCCAATAAGCAAGCCAGATTACGATACTTAAAAAATTACTGGCTTGAAAAGGTAAAAGATAACCATAACATCATCATCAATACTCCCTACGAAGCAAAACGTTCATCTGGTATTGCCAATGTGGGTGTTAAAGGCTTAGCTCCTGCCGAACTAGCTGACAAGCTTTTTGATAACTTTAATATTTTCACGGTAGCCATTAACACTGAGGCGGTGAAAGGTTGCAGAATTACACCGCATTTATATACCAGTAAAGATGAATTGGAACAGTTAATCTCGGCACTTAATACATTGAGCGCTTAAGAATTCCTCAAGAAAAAAACTTTTAATCAAGGCAATGCCAAAATTGCTTAGTATTTTTGCCGCATGAAATGGATTAGAATAATTACTTTGATAATAATCACTTTCTCCCTGCAGCAATGCATGGTTGATAGTAATAAAGAAAGTGAAACAGCTGAAGCAAGCCAGGATACACAAAAATCAATTTTGGTTTACGGAAGTGATGAATGTAGCCACTGTGTAAACTTCAAGAAGAAACTTGATTCTGCCGGATATACCTATACATTTTATGATGTAGATAAAGACCAAAGCTATGCGGATCAAATGTTACTCAAGCTACAGCAGGTAGGCTTCCGTGGAAATATCAGCTTACCCGTAGTTGTATTGGAGGATGACATTAAAGTAGGAGCCTCTTTTGATGAAATAGAAAGCCTTTTGTAAGAGATCGCTTCTAACCTTTTAACAAGGGGTAGTAACGTTCTTTCAAAATATTCATGTGGTGAATGCCATGCCCAACAATGGCAAAGCCCAGGGCGGCAACTGTAATCCTCTTGCCAAAACACACGCCTTCACGCTTTAGCATCTCATCGTTAAAGCTTTGGAAAAGAAGTAATGTAGATTGACGAAGCACCGAGAACTCAACCAGAAGTTCTGCCAAACTTCGTTCGTTTGCAGTCGTGTGCGCAGCAAAAATATTCTGATCCATGCCTGCTAATTCAGTATGATCGTTTCTGGCAAAACGTAAGGCACGATAAGTAAAGACCCTTTCGGTATCTATCATATGTTGCAATATGTCATTGACCGTCCATTTTCCCGGAGCATACGTTATAGCTCCTAATAAAGTAAATTTCTCCTTTTCAACATTAAGATAATCTGCACCATACGCTTTCAAAGCAGATTGAAGGTCATATTTATCTTCAACCTGATTGATGTAGGTATCGTAAAATTCCGGAATATAGGGGAGTTCTGTTTTTAGCATTGTAATGGAATTTGATGAGCAAAATTCTTAGCAGCTATGCGCTGAGCATGTTTTGTATTCTCAACATGGTTTTCCAGTTTCTGGTGGTGGCAAATTGCGTCAGTTTCTTCTCAAAAAAGTCATTGGACAATTTGGTCCTGCCGTATCCATCCAAGCAATGCAGATATACTGTGTCTTTCATAAGATAAAACTCATCATGAGAAAAAGTGATAGCATTTAGTAATTCTGCCCTCTCTGATTCTGGTACTTCTGTGAGCAGTGTAACATAGCATTTAGAGAG
Organism: Catalinimonas alkaloidigena; assembly: GCF_029504655.1. Taxonomy (NCBI): domain Bacteria; kingdom Pseudomonadati; phylum Bacteroidota; class Cytophagia; order Cytophagales; family Catalimonadaceae; genus Catalinimonas; species Catalinimonas alkaloidigena. Next base: position 2,739,247 of record NZ_JAQFIL010000001.1, on the reverse strand, counting down.
TTCATTATTTTCACCTTTCAGATAGGGATTGTTAAGAAGAACCTCATTTACCTGCTTTTGGTTTCTCAGTAAAACTTTTACCTCAAACCCAAAATGGTCTAAAATTAAGGCTTCAAATTGCTTTCTTAGCACGTACAAATTCGACTCAGTTGATTTAAAAACCACATTCCCACTTTGGATATACGTCTCTATATCTTGCAGGCCTATTTTTGTAAGGCTGGATTTTAATTCCTGCATTTTGATTTTTCTATGTCCACCCACATTAATCCCTCTCAAAAAAGCTGCATAAGAAATGGTTTTTTCTTGGTCCATAAAATACGTTTGAAGTTTGGTTGATCATTTCCAATTAAATGCGCTGCTCGCTTATGCCACGCGTTTTCATTTATTTTTTTGTAATCAATAGCTGGATAGATACCTCAGGATACCGATTTAAGTTATCATTAACAAAATGCATATAACCACCTGTTTTTCAGATGATTATGCGCTGATAATTGAAGATTGAGGTTATTCTTTATCTTGAAGTAGAGCTCATCCTATTAAAAGCAAAAACTGTTTTACAATTCCTGAATAACAATATCTTTGTACCACACTTCCAGAGGCGGGCCTGAATGTACCTGCAAACCAATCACTCCTTTTTGAGGCATATTTTCATTTTCGGTATAGGCAGTGATCAATTGGTTATTGACCCAGATTTTGATATGGTTTCCTTCAGCCCTGACTCTTAATTCATTCCAATCTTCTTTTTTAAGTGCTTCAGAAATGTCATTATACTCTCCTAAGGCAAGTACTTTTGCTCTTCTTGACTCATCATACAGGCTTCCCCACAGTGGATATGGAGTATCATCTGCAAGAGAAGAAACTTTACCCTTGAATTCATCAAAGTTTTTCACCCAGGCTGCAGGGATAAATCCAATATCTGCCTGATAACCAGAAACTTCTGAGCTATTATGGATTCTTTTACTTCTGAATTGAACACCCCCATTATCGCCCTTTCCCACCAGTTTTGCTTTGAGCCTTAAGTCAAAGTCAGCATATTCTTTTGTGGTGCATAAAAATTCATTCTGGGGAATAAGCTTATCTAAGCTTCCTGCTACTATTGCCTCATTCTCTACCCTGAAAAAGTCCTGATTACCTTCCCAGCCCTGTAGAGATTCACCATCAAATAAAGGTGTAGTAATTTGACTCCGATTGCAGGATGAGAGTAAACAAACAAATAAAAGCAAGATAGAGAACCTAATCTGATCAGATATATCCGTTGATAAATTGTAATTGAACATCTTTTATAAATTAAATTAGCGTATAACTTAACTATTTGATCACTTCATAAAGGTTGAAGAAAAATTTTGAATACCCCATACAGATTAGTTTTTTCACTTTCCGTTTTGAATAGTGGCGCTGTTATTAAAAAATCCTAATGTGTGCAAGTCTATGGTATTTCGTATAAAACCTGTACTTTTCAGCATTCAATGCATTTATTCATCTAACTTAATTACTATTTACATACGATGAAAATCAGATTCATATTACTCTTATTAATACTCGCAAATTGTCAAAGAGTCAAGATCAATGAGAGGAGTTATTCCATAAAAAAAGGTGAAGAAAAAGAAATAACGGTACTTGGTGCTGTAGATAAAAAAGATCTATCATGGCGTTCTGCCAATACTATGGTGGCCGAAGTCAATGAAGAGGGCCTTGTTAGGGGCATCAATGCCGGAGAAACCTATGTCAGCATGCTGATCAGTGCCAATGAACAAATTTTAGATAGTGTAAAAATTGTGGTGGAGCCCTCTGAAGAAAATGCGCAGCACGATACAGAAGACCTTACTGCTGTGGGAAGCTTTACCCGGGGAATTGAAGGTCCGGCAGTAGATGATGATGGAAATGTATATGCGGTCAATTTTAAGGAACAGGGTACCATTGGTAAAGTCACGCCCAATGGGGATGCTTCATTATTTGTTTCTCTGCCTGAAGGAAGTATCGGCAATGGTATCCGCTTTAATAGTAAAGGAGAAATGCTCATCGCGGATTATCCCCAACATAACATCCTAAAGGTAAATATGGATGAGCAGACCATTAGTATCTATGCGCATGAGGAAAGCATGAATCAGCCCAACGACATTGCGATCATGGATAATGACATCTTGTTTGCCAGCGACCCCAATTGGTCGGAAAACACCGGTAACCTATGGCGTATTAATACCGATGGATCCGTAGACCTACTAGAAGATAATATGGGTACCACCAACGGTATAGAAATCAGTCCTGACCAGACTAAGTTGTACATTAATGAAAGTGTACAGCGCAAAGTCTGGGTGTATGATCTAAGTCCTGAAGGTGATATCAGTAACAAGCGTCTGCTTACTGAATTTCCTGACTTTGGTATGGATGGTATGCGCACAGACCAGGAAGGTAACTTGTACATTACCAGGCATGGTAAAGGTACAGTGGTAATCGTTTCACCATCCGGTAAAATACTGGATGAAATTAAAATGCAAGGTGAGCTTCCATCAAACATCGCTTTTGGTGGCCCCGACGGCAAAACTTGTTACGTTACGTTACAGGACCGTGGGTGTATTGAAACATTTCAGGCCCCAAACCCGGGACGTGCCTGGAAATAAACATCCTGAACTTACCTATAAAATTAAAGCGGCTGACCCATTTGATGAGCCAGCCGCTTTATTTATTCATACACTTCCATACTGGTCAGTTCCGGTCCACCACCCCGGTTGCCGCTACCGGCAGCGATGTATATTTTACCGTTAAAGACAAAGCCTTGAGTACCATGTCTGCCTTTATTTAAAGAAGGCAATGATGTCCATTCTCCGGTATTGATATCAAGTGCTTCTACATGGTGATGCGCCGGTTCCATCGCGCCGCTTTCTCCTCCGATAACGATCACCTGATCCCCGATAGTTACCGAGGTGGTACCTGCCCTCTCGGTAGGTATGTCATTTTCCCAAGTAGACCATTCTCCGGTATCAAAATCATACACGTCTACTTCGGGTACTGTCAGCTCCATCGTCTGCCCGGTTGCAGCAGAAGTAGTTCTTCCTCCGGCAACGAAAATTTTATTATCAGCTACAACAGCCTGCACGTGATCACGCTGATGTGGTGCATCGGCTAAAGTAGTCCAGGTATCAGTGGCAGGATCATATTCATCCAACCAGTTTACATAGCCATCTGTATGGCCGTTCTGTATGCCATCTACCAGATAGAGTTTATCGTTATAGGCAAAAGCTCCGGCAGCCCCTCTCCTTCTATCTTCAGGAATTTCAGGTCCTTGTGTCCACGCATCAGTAGCAGGATCGTAGATGTAAATATTAGGAATAGGTGTTTCATCAGGAAAGCCACCTGTTAAGGCTCCCATTACATACAATTTATTATCATAGGATACCGCCTGAAAGTGATGCATCTCAATAGGTGGTGTTTGCCCTTTAGACCATTGATTGGTTGCAGGATCATAAATATCAACCGGACGTTCGCCCCTGCCTCCTACCAGATAAAATTTACCGTCAACTTCAGTAAAAGCGTTTTCGTGACGAGCAGTTGGCTCATTTGCAGTTGTAACAGTGGTCCATTCCTGTGTTTCTTCTTCAGCAATTGGCTCCTGCTGAACGGAAGTGTCGGTATCGTCCTCACTGTTATTCTGACAGGCAAACACAAATACCATTAATGCAAAAATTAATTTCTTCATAAGATAAAATTTGGTTGTGGTGTTAATTTAACTTTTATCATTTACTGTTTCCAGCCATCCAAAGCAAACAGAAATTTATCAATTTTACCCTGGGTAACATGCTCCATAACCACAATTTTAAGCCAGTTTGGCTTTGATTCATGGGTGTCAGGTACCAATAAGTACTCATGGGCTATTGTTTCAGGTATATCTTCTGCTCGTATTGCCACGATGTTCATCGCTGGATTTCTAAAATAACGGATTCCTCTTTCGTCCAGATTTTCACATAGACGGTCGGTACGATCTATTAGTTTGAGGATTTTTGCTTTCCAGCCTTCTGAACCATAGGTACGCAATATCATCCAGACCGCAATAGCATTGGCACCGGAACGACTGCCTACCAAAGTATAGTCTTTTCCTTTTACGTATTCTGCTTCATCCGTGAGCGCGTACTCAATCAGTCCTTTGCGAAGCAAGCAAATTCCGGTACCATAGGGGGACTGTACCAGCTTGTGTGCGTCTATGGAAAAAGAGTTGATTTTTGGATTCTTAAAGGTTAAAGACTCATTGGTTCTGGTAAATGGATAGATAAAGCCTCCATAAGCTCCATCCACGTGAATCCGATATTCGCATGGCAGCCCTTCCATGATCTCCATTGCCTGCTCTACATTATCCACCGATCCAAACATGGTGGTTGACATGTTCATGATCAATATAAAATATTTTAGCCCATCAGATTGTGCTTTGTGCATACGCGCTCTCATAGCATCAAAATCAATTTCTCGGGTGTCGTCTTCTACCGGCAAAAGTACTGACTGTAGCTGAAGCAAGTTTACACCTTTAGGGATTGAATAATGGGTGTCTGCAGAATAAACTACAGCGATCTCATGAGCCTGTGCTCCGTACTCACGCATGTAGAGATTTCTATGTACCCATAGAGATTCAATATTGGCTTCTGTCCCGCCCGAAGCTACATAGCCATCATAATTTTGTTCTTTCGCTGAAAAAATCTGGGTAGCACAAATACCGATCAGTTCTTTTTCTATCGCTTGCGTACCTAAAAAAGCTGGTTCAGCATCACCTAATGTATGACAACCTATATGATTGGGATTAGCTACCATGGTTTGCATATAGGGAGCATCTTTGAGAAAAGGCGCATCCTGATAAAATACTTCTGGATCAAGGTAGGTTGCGGGTAAACCCAATACATCCTCAGTACGATAGTCCAGGTTTTTCTTCAGAGCATCAAATACAGTCTGTTTTATCTTCTTGTGAGGGTATTTTTCCCAATGCATTGTGGATACTTTTGCGCTAAAAAATGTAGTATTGGAAATCTCGGAAAAAAACAAACAGTCACCAAATAGATGCGTTCAAAAGAAATTTATTTCCCCAATCACTCAACTTCAAATGGACGTAAAATTCATCCTTATGGCATCATGGGACAGCATATGGCTTTAAATTTTCCAAAGCTAAGACATGTGTTGCGTACTTATCATTATATAAGAGTATAAGCACAGTCTCATTGCACAGCGCCCTGAATTTTAGACTAATTCTCATTTACACTTCCCTTTGAAAATACTACTTTTAGTTAGTTATTTATTAAAGTAAATTATAAGTCCTATATTCAATATAACTGGATATAAAATCAAAGACCTATACCATCAGTCATAGACGATTGAAGTATCCTTACTAACTACTTACTTGATAACAATGCTAGTAATTAAGTCATCAATCAAGCTGCGTTTATGCCTGCTGTTGAGTATTTTAATTTGTTTTAGTTGTCAGGATGACAAGCTAACTGATGCTCCTTCTGAATTTCAGAGTCTTTTACATTATGAAAAGGTGTGGGATTTAGATGCTCAAAGTATTAAAGGTTTAATTATTCTATCCGGTTATGATATAGATTCCGGCCTTGTTCAATTTGATATTGAAGTTTATCAAATAACCTATCAAACAGTCATTAAAGGTGAATCTAAAGAGGCAATAGGATATATTTCTCTTCCATCAGTAAAAAATACTGATGTACCTGTGCTATTAAGTTTTAGACCAAGTCTTTCGTCAAATGCTGATATAAATCAAAATGAAGATGACCTTTCAGCACGTACTGAATTGTTATCAAGCTTGGGGTTTATTAATCTTATTCCGGACTTTGTAGGCTTTGGAGATTCAGATAAACAGGTTCTACCTTATCTTATTAAAGAAGCGACTATTCAGAATAGTATGGACATGCTTAATGCTTCAAAAGAAATGCTAGAAGCGATCAAACAACCGTATCTTCCATCTTTAATAATGCTGGGGTATTCTCAGGGTGCTCACCAGGCAATGGCTACCCTGGAAGCTTTGGAGAATTCGCCCCTCCCCCCCTGGACTGCGGAGGTAATCGCAATAGGGGCATGTCCCTTTGATCTTCAATCACTGTGTAGAGAAATCACTTCTCATCAGCAATATACTTCTCCTGAACTATTGGTATACTTAATTTCTGCTTATCATTTATACTATGAGTGGCCGGGATCCTTTAATCAATATTTTAGATCTCCATATGCAGAAATTATTCAAAATACTTTTGACAACCAGCTAAGCTTAGAACAAACTAAAAGTCAGTTGACAAAAGATCTACAGCAGTTAGTACAGCCAGATTTTCTCACTGCTTTAAGAGAAGGTAATCATACTCTTTTGGAAGAAGCATTATCCATTAACAGCATACAGCCCTGGAAAGCTGAATCAATAATAAGAGGATATCATGTTCCTACTGACAAAGTAATACCGATAAGTAACAGCCAGCATTTTTTTTCCAGAATGGAAGAGTTACAACCATCCAAAGTGAGTTTTTTTGAATTGGGCAATGCGACAAATCATGTAGACGGTTCATTGCCAATGCTACAGGAAGTTTTACCATGGTTGGTTTCTAAATACTCTAACTGAATTCTCTAAATAGGTTAGTTAAACTTTTTCTTCACAAGTAGTTTCATACTCAATTGCATAACAGGCTTAGCTATTACAGCATCGCATATTTTCTATAAAATTGGGCTTGGTAATTCTGTAAATCTTCGTCATTGGCTAAACCTAAGCCTTTGCTGTTTTTGTACGTATGAGTGAGTCTATGTATAAAGTAAATGCCTGGGTGTAGCTAAATGAATCTAAAGGTAAACCTAAACGTCTTTGCTATCATCAAAGTCTGCCTGAGCCTACAGTGGCATAAACTCATCCGGCAAACAGAAGATGCTAGCAATAGACGATGGAAATCAAGGCAGTTGAATAGCCTCAATTATCCAGTTGTTCTGCTGCAGCAAATTGTACATTTCCTCTTCCAGTGCTTTCTTCTTTTCTTCAGCCATAGCGATAGGTAATCCCTCTCTGCTCATGGGTCGCTGATGACCAATGTGCTGCAACAAAGCATAATCGTATGTCTGTCTCTTGGCAGCTATTAATTCGTATAAACGCTGAGCTTTTTTTGCAAAGGAAATTTGATGGTACTGCACTTCTTTGGAGAGTGGGCTAATATGAAATCCTGCCTTCAATTGTTGCTCACTCAATTGTCCCAGATAAAAGTTATCATCATAGAGCTGATACGAAGCGGCGGGGCATTCTTTTATACTGCATTTAAAACTTTGGGGAGCGCTAATGAATTGATTATATCGCTCATTGTCAGATAATACGATATGATTGATCGCTGGAACCTGGGTAGTAAAGGTATTTGATGGAGTCTGAGAAGCTGCTTTTTGGGCAGGCCATTGCCATTGCTGATCCAGTACTATAGTGTTGACGTTTTTGTAATCCCTTATTATCGTATGTGCCATTAATTGATGTCCCCATTGGTTGGGATGAATGACATCTTTACCATAGCATACCGATCTGAACTGTCGCAATGGGGTCTGGATATCAATGGTTGGTACCTCCTGAATACTCATGATCCACTCTGCGTACTTGCGCATCACATCATCATAGGCAGCATAGGGTTTCGCATAACTATAGTCGTTGCGATGCTGGTCATTGCGGGCGTCTATCCAGTCATCTATGGCTATAGCATAGGTAGGTGGTGTCAGCAGGATCAGTTCAGCCTGTATCTGCTTCGCAGCGTTTATTAATTTCCTGATTCCCTGCTGATAGGCCTCAAAACGTCTGGCGTCTAAAGGATGATAAATCCCACAATTGATACCGTAACAAGCGAAAATCAAATCCGGTTGTGTGTAATTAAGTACATCTTCCAGGCGATCATGTAGATAAGGGCGAGGGTAAGGATGTTTATCTTCAGACAAACCCGATATAGTTTCGCTTCCAAGTCCCAGGTTAAGAACTTCAATTGAAGCCTGGGGCTGTGCAATGCGCAATTGGCTTTCAATGAAATTGATATAATCGCCCGCTTGTGTTATACTATCCCCCAGGAAAAGTATTTTTTCAGCTAATTCTTGAGATTTACCGTCAAAGAAACTTATGCTATTGTTAAAAGGCTTAAGCTCAAGAGCGCTAAGTGATAGTAATCCCAGGCTGGATTGGGTAAGAAAGGATCTTCTTTTCATAGATGCTGGTAGATGTTTATAGATTAATAATACAGCCTTTACTTAATAATAGCACCCCTTTGGGCTTTGAATTTTACACTAATTTAGCTCAAAGCGATGGAGGAAATGAAAAGTATATGCTCATTTGTACTCAAACACACTTGCTGTAACGCGGCAATAATTTGAAAACAAATGTTAGTATCTCAAGCTATTGACCGTATCTACTTTTATAAGGACGGTGAAAGGACTATCTTCTCATTAGCACATCCCGGAGATATAAGCAAAATAAAAAGGTTGTCTGACGGCAATCAACACGAAAACAACCAAAGCGCCTGCGAAGTGAGGTTAAAGAATCACCGAAGTAAGTATGTATGGATGGAATTAAAATGTGCTTATCAATACGATGAGCGCAATCAGTTGGACTATATACAATTCACTGCCCTGGATATCACACAAAGAAAACAGGAAGAACTCAAAGTTAAACATGCGCTAAAAAGGGAAAAGGTTTTAAATGTACAACTTAAGCAATCAAAGGAAGAAATAGATCACTTTTTATATATGGCTTCTCACAATGTGAGAGGACCTTTAGCCACGATGATGGGGCTTACGCAAATGTTGAGAAAAAGCTCAGAATCTACTTCAAAAATCCTGGAGATGATTGATCAATGTCTTGAAAAAATAGACAGGTCTATTCATAATGTTGTCTTATATGAAAAGAATAATAAGCAAGAAGTTAAGGTTGATTATGTTGATTTCAGCGCGTTGATCAATGAAGTAAAAGAGAGTTTTGATGACTCAGATAACAATCCTCAAATTGAAATTCATTCCATTATTCCTGAGGATATAATATTTTATTCTGATGTTGAAAGATTAAAAACAATCTTTGAAATCCTTATCGCTAATGCTATTGCTTTTAAAAAACCCCAACATCCTAGACCTTACCTTTTGATTAAAGTCAAAGAACAAGATGGACTTTTATATGTATCTTTCTGTGACAATGGCTTGGGTATCAAGCCTGAACAGTTAGAAAAAATTTTTCAAATTTTTTACAGGTCTTCCTCAAATTCTTCTGGCGCAGGCTTAGGTTTATACATTGCCAAGAAGGCGCTACAAAAAATAAAGGGACATATAGAAGTTCGTTCAATTTATGGTAAGGGCACAGAATTTACCCTGCAATTAGAAACGTTAAACAAACATGCCCAAGTGAACCATCAGTAACACTGCGGTACTGTAAGTCAGCTATGCCTAATCTTTTTCCAAAAGCACGTATTGATAAGGTGAATCTATACTTACTTTTCCATTCACAACTATCAGTTGCTGTCCTGAGTAATAATCTCTGAGCGGGGTATCATCTTCAAATACTGATGCTACGGTTATTTCCTTTTTCCCAGTATCATTATGCAAGGCAATGACAACTTTGTCAGTATTGTTGTTTTGCTCAAATGTACGAGAAAAGGTGTAGGGCTGAGTAGCTAACTGCTTATGCCTCCCTGCTCCTATCGCCACATGGTTTTTGCGGAATACTCCTAGTTTATTCCAGTGTCGGAGCACCTGCTGAACACTGTCGTTTTCAGCAATAGCTTCCCAATTCATAAAAGACCTAAGCGTAGCATCTCCTTCTGTACCTTCAATTACCAACGGACGATCTGATTCATCACCATAATAGATTTGCACTGCTCCCTGGCTGAGTAAGAGTTTGTTTGCCGCTTCTTCACTTTTCTGTCTTAAGGGGTCAAAAGGAGAACCATCATCATGAGAACTAAGGTAGTTGAGTATATTGACATCCTGTAATGGACCCAGGTGTAAAAGACTATCGTATTTACTAAAAATAGTTTCATAGTCGTTTTCAGCATCATATTTAAAATCAAAATTGATTAATGATTCAAAACCATGATCATAAAAATTGACCAGGGTATCACCATAATCGTAAGCTTGACCGCTTCCCGCACTGTAATTGTAAACTTCACCCACCATCCAAAAAGGGTTATCGTCTAATTTTAGACCGGCATGTTTTTCTTTCCAACCAACAAGTGCTGCCATTGCCTGAGATTTTAATGCTGCCCATAATTCAGCTTCGGTATGTTTGGCAGTATCTACCCGGAATCCATCAATGCCCAACTCCCGCACATAATCAGTTAGCCATTTGATCAGGTAGTATTTGGGTGCTTTGGGGTATCCAGTTCTTTCAAAAAACTCCTCTAACTCCTGTATCTCTTGTTCATATCGTCCTTCATCCTTCCATTTTTTTACCAAAGAAGGAGGCAGATTCACACGTTCCAAACTCCCGGTATGGATGTCGGGCAGGTTTTCAACCAGCGTACATTCTACAGTAGTTTCATAGCCCTGATAGGTACAGGCAGGGTCTATTCTCACCCATGCATCAGGCCATTGCGGGTCTGTTTCAGTCACCGGACCGGTATGATTGGCAACTACATCCAGCAACACTCTGATACCATGCTCATGGGCAGTGTCAACGAGTTTTTTAAGCTCTTCCATGGTGCCGAAGTTAGGGTCCAGGGTCGTCCAGTCTTTTGCCCAGTAACCATGATAGGCATAGGTAAGTCCGGTTCCTTCATCAGTAGCCCCATGTATCTGCTCTACCACCGGGGTAAACCAAATGGCATTGACGCCCAAGCTATCAAAATATCCTTCCTCTATTTTTCGGGTAATACCGACTATATCCCCTCCCTGAAAGCCTCTAAGCCTGGCAGCCTCACGAGTGCGATCAAAGTTGACATCATTGTTTGGCTTTCCATTATGGAAACGGTCTGTTAGCAGGAAGTAGACCGTGGCATTTCTCCAGTCAAAAGGTGCATTAACACTGCTTACTCCTTCAGTGGGTTCAGTTTCCTGCTGCTCAGAGTTACAGTTTACACATAACACAAGCAAAGAGAGGAGTAGGTAATAAGGCTTCATGGGTTATGCTGGTTTGTTTCAAATGAAATTTAAGCCATTATGATGATCAAAAGCATGAGAATTTAATCATTTTACCCAAACTACTCTACTCGCAGCAAATGAAGATGAAGTACAATTCATGGATGTGTAGCCCTTGTTATTTAAGGCTGACTTCAGCAAAAACCGGCAAATGATCGGATGGATAGGCATTGTTATTTGAATCAGTAAGAATCGCATGCTTGAGTACTTTGACATCAGGACTTACAAATACGTAATCAATTCTACGATTTTCCTGCAGGGGTTCAGTTGTTACGAATCCACTGAAAGAACTGCCAGGCCCATGATGAGGAAGTACGGTCAATGCATAAGCATCATCCATATCTTCTCCTTCAGTCATGGCGGCATAGGGAGCAGAATCAGGGGTGGCATTAAAGTCACCGGTAATCACCACGGGTAAATTTCCAGCAAGCTCATTGGCTTTCGCTCTGATCAGCTTTGCACTTTCTTCACGGGCTTTTTCTCCTCTATGATCAAAATGCGTGTTTATATATAGCATAGAGTCTCCACTTGATTTGAGTAACAATTTTGACCAGGTAGCGATACGGGGTAAAGCGGCATCCCAGCCCACGCTAATTTCATCGGGAGTTTCTGATAACCAAAAGGTTCCCCAGTCTAATAGTTCAAACTTATTCTTATTATAAAAAACCGGTGAGAATTCTCCCTGAGATTTGCCATCATCACGGCCCACTCCTACCCAATCCATCTCTGTAAGTGCACTATCCAGATACTGTACCTGGTGTTCAAGTGCTTCCTGCAGGCCTAATAGATCCGCTTCATGAAATTTAATTGTACTGGCGACCATCTCTTTGCGATAAGGCCAGGCATGCGCACTATCTCCGGGATTGTCATAGCGGATGTTGAATGACATCACATTGAAGATTTCAGGAGACTGGGCTGACATATTTTCGGCATTAGTTTCAGTTTGGGTAGATTCACAGGCAGTAGTGATGCCTAAGGTTGCAATTAAAAAATAAAGAAAAGTTCTAAGCATTGGGTTGTGATTTTATAGATTTATTCATCTGATATATGATTGGCAAGCACCCCGCTTCAGTATGTGATTGAAGCGAAAGGTTTGTTCAAATCTTAGCATTGATTATATCTGAAAGCTTCAGATATAATCGGTCCTCCGACTGGGCTGAAGCTGGTGATTTTTTAATTTAATATTATTAAAGGCCTGGCGTATTCACACCAGGAATTAGCCTGATTATTTAGTCATTTTATTGATTCGCTCACTATCCGCTACCAACACTTCATATTCAGGCATTCTTAAAGTTCCTCCCATAAATACTCTGTGATTCTGGTACTGCATCCCGCTTTTTTCTGCTTTGCGGGCAGAAATATGGCATTCTTCCACCCCACAGGCTTTCATCTCACTGATGTTGTATTCATCAATACCCGCTCCAGGCATAATGATAATCTGTCCATTTGCTTTTTTATGTAAATCAGCAATTAATTCTTTTCCTTCTATGGCTGATTTTTGCTGTCCTGAAGTCAGGATACGATTACAACCCAACGCAATGACATCTTCCAGTGCTTCGTAAGGGTCTACTGTCATATCAAAAGCCCGGTGGAAAGTAACATTCATGGGGCGGGCAATCGCGATGAGCTCAGCACATCGTGCTTTATCCACTTTCCCATCAGGCGTTAGGATTCCAATCACTACACCATCTGCTCCTAAAGTTTTAGCGGTCTGCACATCATGCTTCATGATCTCCATTTCTATATCAGAATACAGAAAGTCACCTCCCCGAGGGCGAATAATTACCTGAAGACCAATGCTGATTTGCTTTCGGGCTATGGCAATTGCTCCGGCACTTGGAGTGGTTCCTCCTTCAAACAGGTTATCGCAAAGTTCTACCCGTACTGCGCCTCCTTTTTCAGCATTGATGGCTGACTGTACCGAATCTATACAAACTTCTATTTTCACTGATTTATAATTTTAATGGTTTTGCTAATGTTTATTTCCGCTACTTTTATTTTGCACCAAAACTAAAAAAGTGGAGCATGAACTCCACTTTTTTTATATCATTTAATTGTTAAGGGCCTATTCAGTATCCCACCAAATGCGGGTGGTAAATTCATCAGGCCCCTGTCTGCTAAGTGCAGATTGTAACTGCTCACCGTTATTTCCATATTCACCTTCAAAATACCTCAGTCTTCTGGGAATCTGCCCGTTTGTTATGTTACCAGGATATGTAACCGGCGTCAGTTCAGGAAAGCCGGTTCTTCTCCAGTTAGCCCAGGATTCATAGTCATTAAGGAAAGTTGCAACCCAATACTGCTCTCCAATCATTTCCAAGCCTTCAGCAGCATTATAAGGATTATCAGCAAGGTATTGGTTGATAGCGTCTTCTGAAATGGCTAATCCCTCATCATATGTTGTAAAATGCTCCATATCAGCTCTCACACCCTCGTTATAATGAGTTTCGGGATCGCCACTATGCCATCCTCGTATTGCAGCTTCAGCCAATAAATACTCCACCTCAGCATACGTTTGAAAGAACATTGGAGCGTCAAGCGTTACCAGCGCTGGATTAGTAGTTGAATACAACTCTAAGGGAACTGCCTCTTCACCTGTACCTTCATAATCTTTGATGGTATTAACATCATATCCGTTAGGCAAGCCATTGTAAATACCATCCTGATTAAGGGTAGCAATCACTTCAATGCGTGGGTCATTACCTTCCATCATGAAATCAATGAAAGTCTTACTCAGTCTTTGGTTTCCATCTGCGAGGAATACCTGGCCGATACCATTCTGATTGATACCAACTGGACCATCAGTATGTTGTACATACGCATTATCAGCATTACTTTCCATAACTCCTCCGGCTATCGCTTTGGCTACATATTCTTGTGCCATAGCAGGATCGACTTTGGTCAACCTCATCGCCAGACGAAGCATCAGCGAGTTGGCAAATTTTTCCCATTTATCAAGGTCGCCCTGGTAAATTATATCCTGCACACTGTTGTTACCTAAATCAGTGAGCGATGCATTGAATGTACTGGGAGCTTCTTCCAGTTGCATCAGCATATCCGCATAAATTTCTGACTGCGGATCATATTGTGGAGAAAAGGTGTTATCATAAAATCCACGACCTGCTTCAAAATAAGGAATATCTCCGTACATGTCAGTCAAACGAGACATGCCAAAAACCCATAAAATTCTGGCTATTCCGTACACATTACCTTTAGTAGGGTCTTCCTTGGTTTGCTCAATTACAGCAGCTAGCATTTTTACATAGTTAGGATAAGCCGCTTCAAATAGAGCTCCAGAGTATTGGCTATTGTAAAGGTATTTATCTCCCGACCAGTAAGTCTGTAAAGCAGCATTGTGCTGTATCATGGTAGAAGAATAAATCAATATCCCTCTCCAGCTTTCATAGCGGTCACCAGAAATTCTTAACATAGAGTTGGCCAGCAAATAAGAAGGGTCAATCTCTGAAGCCGCATTAGGGTTCTCGTTCAACTCTATCAGCTCATCTGTATCGCATGAAGATACGACCAGAAGCCCTGCCAGCATCAAACTAAATATTTTATATGATATTGTTTTCATACTTTTCAATTGTTTCAGTTCATTTTAAATGATATGCTTAGAACTTAATATTAACATTAAACCCGTAGGAGCGATACTGTGGAACACCTAACCACTCAAGTCCCTGACTATTGTTGGACGTATTGTAGGTAGACTCAGGATCAATATTCTCTACATTGCTCCATAATAACAGCAGGTTACGACCTACAAATGATACAGTAGCTGCTGAAAAAGGAGTTGGTCCAAGCAGCGAGCTAGGGAGGTTATAACCCAATTGTACTGAGCGAAGCTTGGCGAATGAAGCATCATAGATGAACTCTTCAGTGATGTCAGATGATAACCTTGAATAGTAATCCTGAACATTTTCTGCTGCTACTTCAAAAGTGGTAGCTTCACCACTTTCATCTACTCCAGAAAGCGTTAAGCCATTTTCTCTACCCTCCAGTGTATTCTGATGCAAACCTAAAGAATAGGCATTCAGATTAGTTCCAGAAAATAAGTCAGCACCTGTTTTAATATCAATTAAAGCGCTGAATGTGAAGTTTTTATAACGAAGTGAGTTGGTGATACCTGCTGTAAGGTCGTGCACACCCGAACCTAAGAGTTCAATATCATCTGATCTTACAGGTAGGCCGTCCGCATCATAAACTTTCTGACCATTGATGGTTTTGTGAGTCCGTCCCCATATTGAAGCATAAGGATAACCTATCGCATGACGTACAAATACATTTCTTGAACGTGCCTGGTCTCCTGCTAAGAAATCAATACCCTCAGTTAACTGCAGTACCTCATTGTTATTCTTTGCCATGTTAAGCATCACTTCCCAGGTAAAGTTTGGTGTTACTACCGGTTGACCAGTTACTAATAACTCTATTCCTGAGTTACGCATTTCACCTACATTGACGACTACTCCGGTATACCCTGAAGTTCTGGAAATACTTGCGCTAACAATATCATTTTCAGTTAAACGATCATAGTAGGCGAAATCTATACCTAAACGGTCATTAAAGAAACGAACATCAAATCCAACTTCCGTTTCTGTTACTGTCAATGGTTGTAGATTTGCATTTGGAATATTGCCTTGAGTAATTGAAGCTAATGCTGCCCCCTGGTGACCCTGACCAACTAATCCATAAGTCAAGTTGATATTATAAGGATCAGTATCACCACCAACCTGCGCCCATGAACCTCTTACTTTACCAAATGAAATCCAGTTGGGCATGGTGAAAGCATCTGAGAAGACAAAGCTTGTACCTACGGAAGGATAAAAGATTGAGTTTTTATCCGCTGCAAGGGTGGAGAACCAGTCATTTCTACCTGTCACTGTCAGGAACAAGAAGTCATTATAGTTCACCTCTACTGAGCCATAAAGTGAATTGATACCTTTTTCGCTATAGCCTAAAGAAGGACTCTGGTTAGCCGCATTGCTAACCGCATGAAAGAAAGGAATGTTGAAGTTTTGACCGTTGATAGACATGTTTTCGTCATATCTTCTCATCTGGTTTCCACCAACAAAGGCATTCAGCCCAATAGCACCGAATTGTTTGTCAGCACCCAGTAAGAAGTCGGCATTAACTTCCTGTACTGTTCTTTTATTTTCATTCATTCCACCTAAAACCTTGTATGCTGTACCGTAAGGTTCCAGGTTAGTACCTCTTACAGTATAGTTATCTATACCTACACGGCCTTGTAAGTACAACCAGTCCGTGAATTCATAACGAATTGAAGCGGAACCGATGATACGATTTCTTTCGTCACTATTGACGAACTGATAAGCTCCCCAGTAAGGGTTTGTCAAGTAAATATTGTCACTAAAAGGCAGCTCTACCCCTTCCTCATTCGCCCCTAATTTGTCAGGATTTCCTTTCAGATCAGTAACATCAATATTGGCAGGCAAAGTAGATACCGCGAAATTTGCGTTTCCTGGTGAATCAGATAAACGAGGTCGGTTATCAGTATCTTCAATGCTGTACTGTGCTTTGGCTGAGAACGTAAGTCTTTCCGCAAATTTACCATTAACGTTCATGGTAAAGTTTTTACGATTGTAGCCAGCGTTTGGCATTACTGCATCGTTATCCAGATTAGATGCGGAAGAAACGATAATTTGCATTTTCATTTCCTCCATACAGAGAGAGGGTGTTGGTGAGAGTCATCCCTGTGTTGTAAAATGCATCATAAGGATCACCAGTGTAGGAGTAAGGCCTGCTTACACCGTCAAACTGTACTACACTGCTTCCATCCAGGCGGTCACCCCAAGAACTATTTCCAAACGCAAGCGCTTCTTCCTGACTGGTGGGCTTAGCACCTCTGTTACCCTGTCCATACTGCTGCTGCCAGTCAAAATTATTGATGATATTTTCGAACACCAGGTTTGAATTGATTTCAACTCCTATCCCTTTTCTGGCACTTCCTTTCTTAGTAGTAATCAGGATTACACCATTAGAAGCCCGGGAACCATATAGTGCAGCAGCAGTGTTTCCTTTTAAGACACTAATTTCAGCTATATCATCAGGGTTGATACTGGATAGACCATCTCCTGAGTCCGTACCACCCCACATTCCTGCAGACCCCAGCTGAGAGTTATCAATAGGCACACCATCTATGACGTACAATGGCTGATTATTGCCTCCTAGTGAGCTATTTCCGCGAATCACTACACGAGAGGAACCTGCCGGACCGGTAGCACTGCTACTCACATTGACACCAGCTACTCTTCCTGATAGTGCATTGCCAAGGTTAATCTCACGTGCCTGTACCAATGATTCTCCTTCAACTTCACTTACGGAGTATCCCAGTGACTTCTTCTCTTTTTCAACACCAAGTGCGGTGACTACCACTTCACTCAATTGGGTTAGGTCAGGAAGTAGATTTACGTCAATAGTGGATTGATTGCCAACTTCCACTGATGCGGATTCATAACCTACTGAAGTAAACACCAGTGTAGCATCACTTCCATCAACTGATATTTTGTAGTTTCCTTCTATATCAGTAACTGTACCTACAGTAGTACCCTGTACTAATACGTTGACACCAGGAAGTCCCGCATCATTTTCATCGGTAACTTTTCCTGATACAGTTCGGCTTTGCGCCAGTACCATACTGGAAGTAACAAGCACAATGGCGAGCATTCCAGCCCCATGATACAATGCTGATTTGGCTTTGCAGCCAAACAACATTCCGAGTAGAATTTTTCTCATAAAAAACTAAGGAATTAAGTGTATAAAATGACTATTGGCCAGACTAAACTGACTGGCATCAAGCAATATGTTAAGAAAGGATATTCATATCAAAAAATATGTACCATTTATTCTTATTTATATACATTTTTACCAAAATGTTAAAAGTAATTATTTAAATAATTATAAAAATATACTATTAAATAGTCCGCTGAATTAATTTTTAATAATTGTGGCTAAAGTTTTAGGAATAAAAAAAAGTAAAATTTTTGACCAACACATTTGTTATATTCCAAGATAGCTGTAATTAATTTTTTACATGCCTCTACCTAAGTCATTCTTGGTAAGGAGAATAATATTTGGAAATTAGGATGAAAGAGGCCTTTTCGTCATTCATTGTTTAACTTTTCATCCGTCTTGTTTATCAGGTTAGCTAAAGGTTTACACTTATAAATTATTAATATTTATAGGCAACCCTTATTATCCAAATGGTCAAAAATAGTACAAGCTTATAGAGTTTATAAGGGAAACAATTAAATACCCCTGGTTAAACTTAAGTATTAGTACTTGTGAAGCAAGCAATGTGCGTTTACCATAAATAATGCAAAAAAAAGTTTTTACAGACTGACCAACATTCCATTCCGCCTTTAGCTTTTTAGGAAATGGCTAGCTATAGTGCTTCTATGCATCTCTTCTCATATTCTATTTTCTTCCATTTGTTGATTTATAATTATATTGGCGCAAACGCTAATTAGTATTTCAACCATAAAACAACCTATGAAAAGCGGTATGAAAAGAAGAGATTTTCTCAAAAACACTAGCATGAGCGGATTAGGAATCAGCCTGTCTCCTTCTCCATTTACTTATCTGAAAACATCAGCAAACGAAGTAATTAATGTCGCCATAATGGGTACCAACAGCAGAGGCTCTGCGCTCGCCCGAGGCTTTGCGCAAAACCCGGATTGTAGAGTAGCCTATATATGTGATGTTGATGATAATGCTATCAAAAAAGGCATTGATGCTACAAAAGACGCTGGACAGGAAGAAGCTCCCCAAGGTGTAAAAGACTTTAGAAAGGCATTGGAAGATCCTCAAGTAGATGCCCTGGTCATTGCTGCCCCGGATCATTGGCATGCTCCCGCGGCCATGTTAGCACTGCAGGCAGGGAAAAACGTTTATGTAGAAAAACCTTGCAGTCACAACCTGGCAGAAGGAGAGATGCTGGTTTCATGCGCCAAAAAACACGCTAAGGTGATTATGATGGGGAATCAGCGTAGGTCCTGGCCAAATGTTATTGAAGCCATCAATGAATTGCATACCGGTAGTATAGGTGAGGTATACCTTGCTAAAGGCTGGTACGCAAACACAAGAGGCTCAATCGGACATGGTAAACAGGTCCCTGTTCCCAGTCATCTTGATTTTGATTTGTGGCAAGGCCCTGCGCCCCGCCGTCCTTACTTAGATAATCTGGTACACTATGAATGGCACTGGCGCTGGCATTGGGGAACAGGAGAACTATTGAACAATGGAACACATTTCGTTGACCTCTGTCGATGGGGCTTGGGTGTAGATTATCCAGAAAAAGTAGATTCCAGTGGCGGGCGTTACCATTATCATGATGATTGGGAAACACCAGACACTCAAAACGTGACCTATCAGTTTCCTTATGGTAAATCTATTTTCTGGGAGAGCCGCAGCAGTAACGGTCGTAGCATAAATGGTTCTAATGTGGGCGCATCTTTTCATGGCGAAAATGGCACCCTGGAAATATATGGAGGTAATGGATACAAAGTATTTGACCTTAAAAATAAGCTTGTCAAAGAAGTCAACGAATCTACTTCAGATGCGTTGGATACTTCAGGCCCCGGCTTTGATCTGGACAAAGCACATATCATTAATTTTGTAGATGCCATCCGACATGGTATTCAGCCCAGGACCCATATTGAAGATGCTAACAAAAGTGTACACATCTGCCACCTGGGGAATGTAGCCCAACGCGTCGGCAGAAGCCTGCAAATCAATCCAGCGAATGGTGCTATCATCAACGATCCCGAAGCTATGAAATATTGGGGGCGGGAATACGAAGAAGGCTGGGCACCCTCTGTTTAATACATAAACCGCTTGCTATCAATGGACACCAGAAGAGATTTTATGAAAAAGGCCGGTGTAGCTGGATTATCAATAAGTTTACCCAACTTTAATATGCATCAAAAGCCCACTGCCCCAGAAGGAAAGAAAATTGGTATCATAGGCCTGGACACATCACATAGCCCGGCTTTCACCAAAATGTTTAATCACAAAACACAGGATTCAAAGCTAAAAGGATATCAGGTCGTGGCGGCCTACCCCTACGGAAGCAAAGATATTCCCAGTAGCGTGGAGCGTATTCCAAAATATACGGAAGAGGTTAAAGCACTGGGCGTAGAAATTGTTGATTCTATTGATCAATTGCTGGAAAAAGTAGATTTTATACTGCTGGAAACCAATGATGGCCGTCCTCATCTGGAACAAGGATTGCAGGTACTCAAAGCTGGCAAAAGGATGTTTGTGGATAAACCGGTGACAGCTTCTCTTCACGATGCGATCGCTTTATATGAAGCAGCTGAAGAATACAATACACCTATCTTCTCTTCTTCTTCTTTACGCTATCTTCAAAAAGCACAGGATGTGAGACACAAACAACTAGCTGGTGAAGTTACTGGTGCCATGACCTTTAGCCCGGCTTCACTGGAAGAGCACCACCCTGATTTATACTGGTACGGCATACATGGCGTCGAGATATTATTTACTGTTATGGGTACAGGTTGTCGTAGGGTGCAACGTTTTGCTACTCCTGATACAGATATTGTGGTTGGCACCTGGAATGATGGTCGTCTCGGAACCTTTAGAGGCAGCAGAACCGGTAAGCATGACTATGGTGGCATTGCATTTGGGACTGAACAAACCGTAAATTTAGGTCCATTTGAAGGATATCAGAAGCTTGTTTACAAAATTGTAGAGTTTTTTGAAAGCGGTACTCCACCGGTATCACCTCAGGAAACTTTAGAAATTTATGCTTTTATGGAAGCCGCTGATGAAAGTAAACGACAGGATGGTTCGGAAGTAAGCATAAATTATGTGATGAACAAAGCCAGAAACTCTTAAAAAAGAAACACAATTTTCAACTGAAAAGAACGGCTTGAATTGTCGTTCTTTTTCTATTGTTTTACAGCTTTTCCTTCTTTTAGATTTTGCATCATAAGCCTGGCGGTTTTCTCCGAGGCTCTTTCATTACCCAATAATTTTTTGATCCTTTGATATGCATTATGCTGTGCCTTCCTTTCAGGGGTATCGGCAACAATTTTACGCAACTCACTTTGTAAAGAGCTTGTATTGAAGTCGGACTGAATCAGTTCCGGTACAATTTCCTCATCGGCAATAAGGTTAACCAGTCCTATATAGGGTACTTTAATGAGCGATTTTGCAATCTGGTAAGAAATGAAGCTGGTTTTATAGCAGATGAGCTGTGGCACTTCAAACAAAGCAGTTTCCAGGGTAGCCGTACCTGAAGTTACCACCGCCGCATGCGCCTGATGAAGAATATCATATGTTTTTCCCTCAATGACGTGCACATTTTCCTGCTGCCTGGCATCCTTGTACATATCATCAGGAAGGTTATTTACCGCTGCTACTGCGAATTGATAATCCGGAAAAAAGGTTGATAAACCTAACATGGTTTTGAGCATATTGCTCACTTCCTGCTTACGACTTCCCGGAAGAACTGCTATCACTGGTCTTTCATCCAAACCAAATTGTTGGCGAAAACCTTTTTGAGGCTTAAAATCTCTGATGGCATCCAACAGTGGATTTCCTACATATTCCACCTGGTAATCAAACTTGAGATAGAATTCCTTTTCAAAAGGCAGAATGACAAACATCTTGTCTACATTCGCTTTTATTTTTTTTGCCCTTCCCTGATTCCATGCCCAAAGTTTGGGTGAGATATAGTAGTAAGTGAGTATATTATGCTGCTTGGCGAAGCGTGCCATGCGCATATTGAAGCCCGCATAATCAATAAGAATAAGGACATCCGGCTGAAACTCCAGTATGTCTTTTTTACAATGCTGAATAAATTTTCTGATGGTTGTAAGATTGGTAAAAACCTCCCAAAAGCCCATAAAGGCCATTTCACGATAATGAACCACCAAGTCTCCACCCGCTTTTTGCATCTCATCTCCACCCCAGCACCGTATATGTATCTCATCAGCAGTAGCGGTGGCCTCTTTTTTTAATGCCTTAATCAGGTTAGCACCATGAAGATCTCCTGAACGCTCTCCGGCAATAATATAAAATTTCATTAATGGGTAGCTTGCGCCATATTGGATTCTTGGTAGGCAAGATAATCATGAGGCTCTACGCCTTCCCCAAAGAAATCAACAAAATTGTTGGGTGTTTCATACAAACGGATAGCATGTAAAACCCCACGATCAGTGATATCTTTAAGCGCTGGTGCCAGTATTTTCCAGATTTCTTCAATCAGAATTTCACAACTGGCCATTTTACCCTGCATAAAATCCACATCCAGGTTCAGGTTTTTATGATCCACCTTTTCAATGACCCTCTCTCTGATCAGTGTGCTCAATTTTTTAAGATCGACTACAAATCCTGTTTCGGGATCAGGCTTCCCTTTTACCGTTACGATCATCTCAAAATTATGTCCATGCCAATTATCGTTAGCACAGGGACCAAACACTTCTTCATTCTTCTCTCTGGTCCAGTTTGGGTTATATAGTTTGTGAGCAGCATTAAAATGCTCTCTTCTGCTTACATAAATCATAGACTCTGCTTATTTTGCCGCAAATATAATTAATAGCACGCGAAATATCAGTCTGATAACAAGAAGAGAAGATGAATCCTTCCCTATATTAAGTCACTAAACAAAAAAACCTAAACTATGATCATTGTCACAGGAGCCGCAGGCTTTATCGGTAGCTGCTTAATTGCCAAACTCAATCAGGAAAATTTTAATCATATCATCGCTGTTGACCAGTTTGCAGAGGGCCACCCCAAGGAAGGCCTCTCCGAAGCACAGGAAAAAATAAAGAACCTTGAAGGTAAAAAAATTCAGAAAAAAGTGGAGCGAGATGAGTTTTTTGCCTGGTTAGATCTAAATTATGAAGAAGTTGAGTTTATCTTTCATATCGGTGCGCGTACTGATACTACGGAGTTTGATACCGCAGTTTTTGACAAGCTTAATGTTAACTATAGCAAAGAGATATGGAAACGCTGTGTGAATTACCAGATTCCTTTGGTCTATGCTTCTTCGGCAGCTACTTATGGCGCAGGTGAATTAGGTTATAAAGACGATGTGAGTATCATTCCGAAGTTAAAACCGCTCAACCCATACGGAATATCCAAAAATGAATTTGATAAGTGGGCATTAGCCCAGGAGCAAAAGCCTTTTTTCTGGGCTGGACTCAAGTTCTTCAACGTTTATGGTCCCAATGAATACCATAAAGGAAGAATGGCATCTGTGATATGGCACGCCTATGGTCAGATTAAGCAAAAAGGTGAGATGAAGCTATTCCGCTCTCATAACCCAGATTACAGAGACGGTGAGCAAATGCGAGATTTCGTATATGTCAAGGATGTAGTAAATGTCTGCTACTTTTTGATGAGGCACCGGAAGGATTCAGGTATCTATAATTTGGGAAGTGGTAAAGCACGCACCTTCCTGGACCTTACCAAAGCGGTTTTTAAAGCGATTGACAAAGAAGAAAATATCTCTTTCATAGATACGCCCGAAGATATACGAGAAAAATATCAGTATTTTACTGAAGCTGATATGCACAAGCTCAAATCAATCGGTTATCATACTCCTTTTCATAGCCTGGAAGAGGGTGTAAGTGATTATGTGCAGCAGTATTTAGCGCATCATCGGTATTATTAGTCCCTGATCATTTCAATCAGCCTTTATTCAGTTGAATAGACAAGCAGATGTATTGCCGATAGGATGCATACTGTCTGTTATTTATTTTAGCCTAAAAGCAATTTTTTTATGAAGCAATTTCCAATTGCGCCTCAAAAGGCAAGTGTTAAAAAAGTACATAATATACCTATCATTGATAACTATGCCTGGCTACAGGAAAAAGAGAATCCTGATGTAATTGCCTACCTCAATGCTGAAAATGCCTACGCCCGGGAAGTCATGAAACATCAGAAAAAAACTGAGCAACAGCTTTATGATGAAATGAAGTCGCGTATCGTTCCGGATGACCAGAGCGCACCGGTTCGCATAGATGATTACTACTACTACTCCAGAACTGAAGCAAATAAAGATTATCGTATCTACTGCCGAAAATTTGGTTCTTTAAAAGCGAAAGAAGAAGTATTATTGGACTCTAATCATCTTGCAGAAGGCCATGACTATTTCCATTTAGGAATATTTGAAGTCAGTCCTGATCATAAGACCTTGGCTTATGCCATAGATACTGATGGGTCTGAGCAGTATCGCTTGTATTTTAAAAATCTGCATGATCATACGATCATGGTAGATCAACTCAATAATATCTCAGATTCGGCAGCCTGGGCCATGGACTTCCAAACTTTGTTTTATGTAGTGTTAGACGATACTATGCGACCTTATCAGGTAAAGAAGCATATTTTGGGTACTCGTCCTGAGGATGATTTGGTTGTTTTTGAAGAAGCTGATGAGCGCTTTTTTGTATCGATTAGCCTATCAAAAAATCAAAAATATTTACTGATTGATATCGGAAGCAAAATTACTACTGAAGTAAGGATTCTTCCTGCACACCAACCGGAGGGGACATTCATTGTATTTAACCCCAGAGAGGAACATCATGAGTATGAAATTCACCCTCATCATGATGATTTTTATATCAGAACAAACTGGAATGCTACCAATTTCAGGCTAATGAAAGCATCAGTGGATGCCCATGATAAAAGTCAGTGGACTGAGGTGATCCCCTATGACCCAACAATTAAAATTGAAGGGATTGATGAATTTGAAAACCACCTGGCCATTTACGAAAGAGTTGATGGGCTAACCCAGATTAAAGTGCTTGACCTTATCGATCCTCTCAATACCCATCAGATAACCTATGACGAGCCTGCCTTTTATGTTTTTGGTGGCAATAACCCTACTTTCAAAACCACTACACTGCGTTTCCATTATACTTCACTGCTGAAGCCCAACACTGTCTATGACTATGAAATGCAGAAGCGTGAAAAAATAATGGTTAAGCAAACCGAAGTTGCTGGAGGTTATGACGAACAGCAGTATACTTCTGAGAGAATTTTTGCACGATCAGAGGATGGGACGAGGGTGCCTATCTCTTTAGTCTACAAAAAAGATATCAACCCTCAATCCATAAACCCTTTACTCCTGTATGGCTACGGAGCATATGGCATCAACTCAGAACCCTACTTTAATGCAAATCGGATTAGCTTACTAGACAGAGGATTTATCTTCGCTATCGCACATATTAGAGGCGGCGCGGATATGGGTGAAGAGTGGTATAAATCAGGTAAACTGTTGAAGAAGAAAACCAGCTTCTATGATTTTATCGCATGTGCAAAACATCTTATTGATAAAAGATATACTGATGTTGAACACCTTTGTGCAATCGGGGGAAGCGCTGGCGGATTGTTACTGGGTGCAGTCATCAATTTAAGACCAGAGCTTTTCAATGCGATTGTGGCTAAAGTTCCCTTTGTTGATGTACTGAATACTATGCTTGATCCGAACCTCCCACTGACCGTAACTGAGTATGAAGAATGGGGCAACCCGCAGGATAAAAGCTCTTTTGAGTACATCAGATCTTATTCACCGTATGACAATGTAAGTCCAAAAGCATACCCTCACATCCTCATCACTGCTGGACTCAATGACCCCCGCGTAAGCTATTGGGAACCTGCCAAATGGGCAGCAAAGCTAAGAGCGCTGAAAACTGACGATAACCTGCTGCTGCTTAAGACCAATATGGATGCTGGACACGGAGGTTCTTCCGGGCGGTATGAATACCTTAAAGAAATAGCTTTTGAATATGCGTTTTTGTTAAAAGTTATAGGGCTTTAACCCTAGCATCAAAATATTTATACTACATTTATTATATTTCATTTATAGTATTTCTATTGAACATTACCTAACCCTATTATGAGCTTAAGAATTGATCCCAAAGAGACTGTCCCTTCAAATGCTGAACGTATCCTACAAAGTTTTTTGGATGAATGTCGAGCCTCTTTGCAGAATGACGACCCTCATCAAGCAATTCATGAAGCACGTAAGACCATGAAAAAAATGCGGGCTTTCAGCCGTTTATTTCGTGGAGAAATAGGCAACAAAAAATATCGTAGTACCAATAAGTACTATCGTGACATAGCACGTAAAATTTCAGGAGAGAGAGATGTTTCTGCTATGTTAGATACCGTTAATAAAATCAATGAAGAAGTTGACCAGGCTCTATGTGGTCAAACCATCCAACACATTAAGAATCACCTTACTTCTCGCAAAGCAGCTATCAGCAGGATTCAAATTAATCAGGAGAAACTTTTGGATAAATTGCTTGAAGATTTGAAAGAGGGAGAAACGGTTCATGCCAGGTGGAAAATTAAAAATGATGACTTTTCTGCTTTTTCTAAAGGCATTGCTATTACATACGGCAAATGTCAGAAGGCTATGAAAAAAGCCATCAAAAAGCCCACTACTGAAAATTTCCATGAGTGGAGAAAACGTAGTAAATACCTGCGCTACGAAATAGGTTTTTTAAGGCATATCTGGAAGAAGCCCATGAAAGCATTGGAAAAAGAATTGCATCAGCTCACAGATTACCTGGGCGAAGATCACGATTTAGCAGTTTTGCGAACTTATGCGGAAAGTATGAACTTAGAAAACAAAGACGAAGAAGCGGCACTTTTTTCTATCATGAGCGAAAAACGAAAAAAACTCCAATCATTAGCCAAACCACTGGGTAAGAAAATTCTCTCTGAATCACCCGAACAATTTGTAGCACGTCTTTCTGATTACTGGAAACAAAAACACAAAGAAATTACAATTGACTGACAAGATGTTTAATCGTGTAAATTGATTGTTTTTTTGAATGCGGGTGCACATTCTTAGCGAATTATTCTAATTTTGTCGGACTTATCATATAAAGTAAATAACCGTAGTAATGGCTGAATACGATTTTCGTGAGATTGAAAAAAAGTGGCAGAAATACTGGAAAGAAAAAGAGATTTACAAAGTTAATGTAGATACCAGCAAGCCTAAATATTATGTGCTGGATATGTTCCCCTACCCTTCTGGAGCAGGTTTACATGTTGGTCATCCTCTAGGCTATATTGCTTCTGATATAGTATCTCGCTATAAGCGCCTGAAAGGCTACAATGTACTTCACCCGATGGGCTTTGATGCTTTTGGACTTCCTGCTGAGCAATATGCCATACAGACCGGTCAGCATCCTGCTATTACTACAGAAAACAATATCAAACGCTATAAAGAGCAGCTTGATAATATAGGCTTTTCTTTTGACTGGGATAAAGAAGTGCAAACCTGTGATCCGGCATACTATAAGTGGACGCAGTGGATTTTTCTTCAGCTTTTTCACAGCTGGTACAATCAGGAAACAGACAGGGCAGAACCTATTGAAGAACTCCTTAGCAGATTTGAGAAAGAAGGTAACCAAAACGTAAGCGCGGCTTGTGATGAAGATACTCCTACTTTTAATGCTGAGGAATGGCAGCAGATGGATGAGCAGAAACAGCAATTAATTTTACTGAACTACCGCCTCACTTATGTGTCAGACACTGTGGTAAACTGGTGTCCTGAACTGGGTACTGTATTGGCTAATGATGAGGTAAAAGACGGATTTTCAGAACGTGGGGGGTATCCTGTTGAGCGACGTAAGATGCGTCAGTGGATGATGCGCATCACCGCTTATGCGGATCGCTTATTAGCTGGACTGGAGACTATACAGTGGTCAGACTCACTCAAAGAAATGCAGCGTAACTGGATAGGGAAATCTTTTGGGTGTGAACTGGACTTTAAAGTAAAAGATAGTGATATCGTCCTTACCGCTTTCACAACACGCTCTGACACTATTTATGGCGTGACCTATGTTACCCTTGCCCCAGAACATGAGTTAATTGAACAACTGACTACCAAAGAACACAAAGCTGAAGTAGAAGCTTATGTAGAAATCGCCAAAAACAGATCTGAAAGAGATCGTATGGCAGATGTCAAAACCGTTTCAGGAGTATTCACCGGCAGTTATGTCATCAATCCTATCAATGGAGAAGAAATACAGCTTTGGGTTGCAGATTACGTACTAGCCGGTTACGGCACTGGGGTTGTCATGGCAGTACCCTCTTCTGATGATCGTGATTTTCGTTTTGCCAAGCATTTTGACCTTCCCATCATTCCGGTGATTGAAGGCACAGAGGATATGGAAGATCCAACCGAAAAGAAGCATGGAAAAATGATCAATTCAGGCTTTTTAAATGGTATGGAATCTACGGAAGCAATCAAAGCGGTGAATGAGAAGGCTGAAAAGTCGGGAGTCGGTAAACCTAAGGTTAACTACCGGATGCGCGATGCGGTTTTCAGTCGTCAGCGCTATTGGGGTGAACCGGTGCCTATGTATTTTAATAATGGTGTCCCCCACCCTTTGAGTAGTGATGAGCTTCCTTTAACCCTTCCTTCAGTAGATGAATACAAGCCTACCCCTACCGGAGAACCACCTCTGGGAAGAGCAGCAGACTGGAAATATGATGGTCAATATGAATATGAGCTTACAACTATGCCGGGCTGGGCCGGTTCCAGTTGGTACCATTTCCGCTATATGGATCCGCATAACAAAGAGGAAATCGTAAGCAAGACCAAGCAGAGTTACTGGGAAAATGTGGATTTGTATATAGGGGGTACAGAACACGCTACCGGCCACCTGCTTTATTCTCGCTTCTGGACAAAATTTCTTTATGACAGAGGCTATGTAACTGTGGATGAGCCCTATAAAAAGCTGGTAAATCAGGGCATGATTCAGGGAGTATCCAATTTTGTTTATAGACTTAGCGGTGAAAATAAATACGTTTCTTACAATCTGAGAAAAGACTATAACACCTCAGCCATATATGTTGATGTCAACATTGTATATGACGGCAAACTAGATATTGAGGCCTTTAAAAAGTGGCGTCCTGATGCACAGAATGCTGAGTTTATTCTTGAAGATGGAGCATATGTGTGCGGTAGTGAGGTTGAAAAGATGTCAAAATCCAAGTTCAATGTCGTTAATCCTGATGATGTCATTGAGCAGTATGGAGCAGATACTTTGAGAATGTACGAAATGTTCCTGGGACCTTTGGAGCAATCCAAACCCTGGAATACCAATGGAATAGACGGCGTATTTAAATTTCTTCGCAAACTCTGGCGTCTGTTCTATGATGATGCCAATAATTTACTGGTCAAAGATGAAAAAGCTACTGAAGCTGAACTGAAGATACTTCACAAGACGATAAAAAAAGTGCAGGATGATATAGAAACCCTTTCATTCAACACCTCAGTAAGTAGCTTTATGATCTGTGTCAATGAGCTAAGTAGCCTTAAGTGTTATAAAAGAGAAGTGTTGGATAAGCTGGTTCTCATTATTTCTCCATTTGCTCCCCACATTGCTGAGGAGCTGTGGCGTAGTTTGGGCAATGAACATAGTGTAACCCATGAAAGCTTCCCTCAGTTTGAAGAAAAGTACCTTATTGAAGCATCTCATGAGTATCCTATATCAGTGAATGGAAAAGTACGTGCCA
The DNA here is from genome assembly GCF_029504655.1 of Catalinimonas alkaloidigena. NCBI lineage: Bacteria > Pseudomonadati > Bacteroidota > Cytophagia > Cytophagales > Catalimonadaceae > Catalinimonas > Catalinimonas alkaloidigena. The sequence continues at coordinate 2,709,616 of NZ_JAQFIL010000001.1, read as the reverse complement.
AGATGAAATTTGCACTTGACATGCCTAAAGAAGATATTGAGAAAGAGGTGCTTGCTGCAGAGCAGATTCAAAAGTGGACCCAGGGAAAGGCCCCTAAAAGGGTAATTATAGTGCCGAAGAAAATAGTCAATATTGTAGTATAAAGGCAATATTCCTACCATAACAAAGCGCTTTTCTATGAGCGCTTTTTTTATTTGCTTACCGCACTGCTTAATTGTGGATCAGCTAATTTTAGGGAATCTTCCTCATATTGAGGTACAGTCAATACACTGTCAGGGGGAAACATGGGATCATAAATGGTTATCATCTCAATGGTCTTCAGTTCACCTTTCTTTTGACGATAAGAGACATCTTCCATTATTCCAAAACGATTTTTTGCAGTCACGTACTCCCTGGGAAGAGAATCAGTGCCTAATACTGAAAAGGTGATGTCACGAATACTATCATTAAGTATGAAACTACTCTGAAAAGCAGGACATATCATTCCGCGATTACAAGCAGATGAAATCAAACTAATGATGATAATGTACTTTATGGTTGAGCCGAATATTTTCATCAGCAATATTAAAAGGTACCTGGGCCTTACTGGCAATATTTGTATACCTTGAATACAGCACAAATATTCAGCAAATACATTGTACATTACCTTTTTTATTTATGAATTTTATTACACACAGTTGATTTAGTTACAAAACGATAAGTTATTATTTCTATCAAATTTATAAGTATTCTAAGATATCACCTTTTTTGTATCCAGGATATGCTTAAAGTTTTAAACTAAGAAAATGAACATAATCAATTCGTTTCCAGAACTTTGTACTTGCTTATTTATTTCGTGATATAATGTTTTTCTATATTTTTTAAATATCACTATTTATCAAATTTTGGAATACAGACATCAAGTCATCTTTTGAGCGATTACTAATAAATATTAATTAATCCATAACAATTTATATTTATTTCTAGTCCCTGCTCACTGAATTAGGTTGATTTTTCACAAAAAAGTGAATCAGTAAAAAGGTGCTTATCTTATGCGGTAGGCGTGAGATAAGAAGCCTGATGTAAACATTGATGCATAACCTTATCAGGTTTTCAGAGTTGTGGTACAAATAACAAAAACAAATAGCCTTGAAAGAGTTTGCTGCACTTTTCACTGCATTAGATCAGACAAATAAGACAAATAATAAAATAGCCCTCCTTAAACAGTACTTCCAGGAAGCATCTGACAAAGATAAACTTTGGACCATAGCACTTTTTACGCATAAACGACCCAAAAAACAGGTAAGAACTTCACTGTTAAAGGAATGGACTACTGAGTTTGCGGAAATACCCTATTGGTTATTTGAAGAATCATATGCTAATGTAGGTGACCTTGCGGAGACTATGGCATTGTTATTACCTGAAGCCCAGGAGCAGCAAGATGAAGGTCTGTCTTACTGGATTGCATTTTTGCAGAATTTGGAAGACCTAAGTGACCAAGAAAAAAAAGAACAGATCACCACTGCCTGGAAAAAAATGACCAGCGCTGAAAAATTTGTTTTTAACAAACTTATGACCAGCGGATTTCGAATAGGCGTTTCACAAAATAATGTGATCCGAGCTATTGCTGAAGTAGAAAACATTGATAAAACCATAGTAGCGCATCGTTTGATGGGTAATTGGAATCCTAATACTACGAGCTATCAAAAGTTAATAGTTGAAGAAAATAAAGAGGATTTACTTTCCCGACCTTATCCATTCTTTTTAGCACATGCCCTGGATACAAAAGATTTTGAAGAACTGGAAAGTATTGACGACTGGCAAATAGAATGGAAATGGGATGGCATACGAGCGCAATGTATAGTGAGAAACGGAAAATTATTTATCTGGTCAAGAGGTGAGGAATTACTGACCGAAAAATTTCCTGAACTGCATCCCTTGCAAGAATTTCTGCCCGACGGCACTGTCATTGATGGAGAAATACTACCTTATAAAAACGGAGAACTTTTAAATTTTGCTGCATTACAGACACGCATTAGCAGAAAAAACATAAGCAAATCTATACTCAAAAACGCTCCTGTCGTCATCAGAGCCTATGATGTTTTGGAGTGGGAAGGTCAGGATATACGTAATGTTCCCTTATCAGAAAGACGTAATATTTTAGAAAGCCTTCATGCCAATATCAGTAATACGCTAAATGTGTTTCAACTCTCTACCATAGTAGAAACCACCAGCAAAGCTCAGCTGATATCTCTCAGAGAACAATCCAGGGAATACTTTGCCGAAGGCTTTATGCTCAAACGTAAACAATCCGAATATCAGGTGGGGCGCAAAAAAGGAGATTGGTGGAAGTGGAAAGTTGACCCTCTTACCATTGATGGCGTACTGATAAACGCGCAGCGGGGCTCAGGACGCAGGGCGGGTTTGTACACTGATTATACTTTTGCAGTATGGGACTTTTCACAAGATGAAGCCACCTTAGTTCCATTTACTAAAGCTTATTCCGGCCTTACGGATGCTGAATTTCGGCAAGTGGATAATTTTATTAAAAAAAATACGAAAGAGCGGTTTGGGCCCGTACGTTCAGTAAAACCGGAACTGGTATTTGAAATCGCATTTGAAGGCATTCAACAGTCTAACAGACATAAATCAGGTGTAGCCTTAAGGTTCCCCAGAATGTTGCGATGGAGACATGATAAAAAAGCAGAAGACGCAAATTCTTTGGAAGAGTTAAACGCATTATTAAATGTTTATCAGGTTAAACGCATTTAAACGTATGTAAAAAAAGAGGAGAGAGCTAACTTTGCCAGATGAATTGGCAAAAGGTTTTTGGAAGCGTTCCTGATTTTAGGATAAATCGGCGCAAGAAGCATAATCTGGTAGATATTTTAGTCATAGCCTTATGTGCGATAGTAAGTGGAGCAGATGATTTTGAAGAGATAGAAGCCTATGGTAAACGAAAGGAGGTATTCTTGAGAGGATTTTTAGAGCTACCGAATGGTATTCCCTCTCATGACACTTTTAATCGCGTGTTCAAATATATGGACAAATCAGCTTTTGGAGGTTGCCTGTATCGTTGGTCTAAGGAGTTATTAGGGTTTATCAAAAGTAGTATTGTCCAAATCAACGTGGATGGTAAGGTGCTTTGCGGTACAGCAAAGTCAGGCTTTAAGAAGAGCGGCATTTGTATATTAAGTGCCTGGGTAGCCGAACACCACTTGATATTAGGTCAGGAAAAAGTAGATGCTAAAAGCAATGAAAAGACCGCTATTCCTGAATTGTTGAAGTCTTTGGATTTGGAAGGCTCCTTAGTGAGCAGTGATGCAGCCGGTTGCCAGCTCAAGAATGCAGACGGTTCGCCGTGCGATTTAATTATAGAGAAAGGAGGAGACTATTTGATAGCTATCAAGAAAGATCATAAGCATATGTATGAGCAGATTACAGACTGGATGAGTAAAAGAAAAAAGCATATGTGCTTTGATGAGTGGATAGATTTTGGTAGTGGCCGCATTGAGAAGAGAGTCTGTTATGTGGAAACCCAGCTTGCATTACTAGATGATTTATCAGAATGGAAACATTTAAAGTCAATCATAATGGTGGAAGCAAACCGGGAAAAGGGTGGAAAAATTACCTATGAAAACCGCTTCTATTTAAGCAGTTTAGAGGTTACTGCTAAAGAGTTTAATAAACTCATTAGAAATCATTGGAGCATTGAAAATCATCTGCATTGGAAACTTGATGTTGTATTCCGAGAAGATATGAGTAGAACTAAAACAGGCAATGCTGCTGAGAATATGACAACCGCTCGGAAGTTAGCTCTGCAACTGCTCAATCAAGTTCAAGATAAGGAAAGCGTGAAGAACAGAAGAAAGACAGCAGGTTGGGATGATAATTATCTGCTAAACATTCTTAAAAACTTGACTAAAAATTAAATGCGTTTAACCTGAATGTTTATGGAGGCTGAATTAAATGTCAAAGATTGACTGTATCGCCAGGTTCCACCCTTCCGGCCCGATAGCATTTACTTTGGTTACGCTATTTTCTTCTATTTCCTGCCACTTACCCGAAGGTTTTTGTACGAGAAAAGGACGATCTACTTCTTTTAGCAAGGGTAAGTCATTCGCTGAATCTCCCAGGCCTATAGTTTGTAATTCACCATACTTCAGTGTCAGAAGCTGGTCAAGTATGTTTACGGCTTTACCTTTATCACCGCCTTTGCCCATCACCGTATGAAACTTGCCTCCCGAAACACATAGTAAGTTCTGTTCATCCAATATGTGAAATAGAGATTTACACTTTTTGGAGTCATCAATACCTTTAAGCAAAGTCTCAGAGAAATCTCGGTTTGATGCGCGTAGCGCCGAAGCTTTGTCGAGGCCAGTCAGGCTCATAATCTCTGCCAATGTAAGATCAGCATAGCCAAAAACATGTGCATCAGTTTCCGATCTGGCTGATACAATGATTGATCTGATATACTGGTAACTCTCTCCTAATATTAACGCTAAGTGCGCCTCCTCTCCTATCGTTGTAAGTTTATAGGGTTCAAGAAAGTGCAATGATTCCAGCTCAAATCCGAAGAAATCCCGGGGGATAATGATAGCGCTTCCATTTTCAACAATAAATGGATAATCCAATTGTAAAGCCTTACGGTAGACTTCCTGCTCTACTCTGGTTTTGGATGAGCAAAATATCACAGGAACATCTCTTTCAATCAGCTTTTTTACTGTATCCTCAGTTACCTTATATGAATAAGTTTGAAAATCCAGGAGGGTACCATCAAGGTCGGTGTATACGATCCACTTCACGTCTAAAGATAATGGTTGAAGAATTAATTACTGAAACTGTCTATAGTAACTATTTCATTTCCAGCACTTTACCCTGATCGGGCAGATGATCTCCTTTTTGGTCTGCCTTGTCCCTGATCAATCCGGGCTGGGCATTCTTTATTTTTTTACTCAGGTCAGCCTTCAAAAATTTCGCATAGGGCTGGTTCTCTACAGTTTTCAAAAACTTCTTGAGGTCAGCATTTACGATGGCTGGATAATATGACAGCGTTTCAGATAATTTATCTCCTCGCTTGAGAAGTTTCCGATTATAAAGGTCATCCATGATCTCTTGCTTGATTGGGTCCGGACAGATGGGAGAACGGTAAATAACTTCCATAGCAGCGCGACTCATATCTTTCACATGCTCATCACCCTTTACTTCATGCAGGTGAGGGTTACGGGATTCAATCTGAAAGACTTCAATTCTGTTCTTCAGTACATCTTTCTCTGGATTACCAATAATTCCCCCAAATCGCTCCAGCATGTTGATGTAGTGATAGGGCTCAATAGAGTATCCTGATGAGAAGTCTAATTTAGCTGCTAAATCCATGGTCATGGCATGCTCTCCGGCATTACCTGTCTTGATGATCTCAGTTCCATAACCTGTATAATTGCTTACCAGAGAGTTCAATACTCGATTAGTATGTTCAGATGCCCTGCCCCGTTTGGCAAAGAATAGATTTGATTCTACAATCTTAGGCTTACTATGCCATGATATTCTTACCATCGCGTACTTTGACTTGGTAAGAATAAAGCCCGCGCAGTATTCTTTTACATACTCAAGCACAGCGCCAGGGAAAAAATTGTCAGAATCTATAAAGCCAATATATTTTCTACCTGTAAGGTATCCGATAATGGTGCTGAGGATCATGCCTTCAGCTTTTCCATTTTTGATGTTACCTTCTTCGTCAAGAATATATTTGTATCCTGAAGCCTCACATGCTTTGGCAAGTACAGGGTCTTTCTGATGTACGACCAGCACTTGTTTGCCCATAAAACGGGCGGCATGCTCAATTGCATCTTTTTCAATATAAAACCGATCTATAGGCTCACGAGGACTGTTAGATACTATAACGACCAGACAACCATTGGGAATACCAGATAGTACACCTTCAATTAGTTTAATACGTTCTTCCATCACTGGAACTACGATGACCATTTGCTCCTCTATCTCATGTAGAGACTCATAAGAGAGTCTGACAATAGTTGAATTTTCTTTTCCTTCATTTTTGGTAAACTTCAGACCTGCATCCAGCTCATATACTTTTTGAACATCATGAAACATGATTGGACCGAATCTTTCTACTTCACGGGGAATTTCAATTCTCATAAGTAAAGACTATAGGTTGTCAGATAAATATCTTGCATATTTTAAAATATACAACCTAAATCTAATGACTTTATCAACAAGCACCAACTTATATTTCATAATTCACAAATAATTAATATTCTATTATGAATGGTGATGGGCTGAAACAAAGGATAAATACAATCAGTGCTATCCAACCTAAAATCTTTCGTCCGCTGCTAAGCGGATAATTGATCATTACGGGCGGATGGTATATGCCTAAAAACCTTCCTATCAATAAGCCAAAAACTAACCAACCAGGGTAGCCACTTAGCGTAGGATCAATGCTGGCAATAATAAATTGCGTACTTAGTACCGAGAGGGCGATTAAAAAATTTGTTTGTACAGAAGTGGTAACTCTTGAAAATATGATATAAAGAAAACCTAAATATAAAGGCACATTAAATAACATATCATTTATAGGTTCAAATGGATTTACTGTACCTAAACCTGCATAGAAAACAAAAATTACAAAAAGGGTAGCGGAAACCTTACGGTGCAATCTGCTACCTATTAATCCATACAAAATATGTCCCCCATCAAGTTGGCCTATGGGTAGAAGGTTAATCGCCGTAAAGAAAAGCGCTAAAAAACCAGCAAATAACCAGGGATAATGGATGATTTCAAAGGCGTTTGGCATGCGTTCCGGATCAGCGACATATTCTTTAAAAAACTCAAAAATTAAGTTTGAGCCTAACCTCAATGTCCCTGGATTATCTTCATACACATGCTCAGCATAATCTAGGCCGTACTGTTCATATTCGGGATGTATCTCAAAAATGTACTCAGGAGGAGGTAAATGAGTGAACCCATAGTATAAGACTCCCAACGCAACCACGAAACCTGCCAGTGGGCCTGAAATTCCTATGTCAAAGTATATTTTACGACTATTTACAAAGTCTTTTATTCGGATAAAGGCACCAAAAGTTCCGATAGATGGAGCCAGCAAAAAGCCAAACCACTGGGGTAAGTAGTAAGGTAATGTAACTTTAATTTTATGAAATTTGGCAGTGAAGTAATGCCCAAACTCATGCACAGTAAGAAAGCCAAGAAATGGCAGCGAAAAAGCCAGCCCTTTCGCAAAATAATCCCAGGTCAATACATCCTTATCCCAAAATAAAAACCGGCCAAGCTGCCACTCAGCTCCGGCCAATGTTGTAGTTATTAAAGTAAGAATAAATAATCCGAGGTGTATACTTAATCGCTTCGTTCTGGGGTTCATATATCTTCAAAAAATTCAACAATACCTTTGCCTGTCTGCACATGAAAGGTCTGTAATCCAGATGCAGAGGCTGCTTCTATATTTTCAAGTCTGTCGTCAATAAATAATGTATCACCACTACTTAGCTTCATATCCTCAATTACATATTGGTAAATCTCAGGCTCTGGCTTTCTAAGTTTTAATTCGTGAGAATAATAAACTTTATTAAAGTAATGGTTGATGGTAGCTTTGCCGCTATTTTTTTGAATGATCTGGTTAAAAGCATTTACATGGATGGCATTGGTATTGCTCAGCACAAATGTGTTATACCTGTTATTCAACTTTTCCAGAATTTGTAATTTTTCTAATGGGATCTGTAAAAGCATTAAATTCCAGGCCTCATCAATTTCCTCGTCTTTGACTGAAGTATTTCCGGTAAGCTTACGAATTCCTTCCCTAAATGCGTCATTGTCAATCAGGCCTTTTTCATAGTTTATGAACAATTGAGTGTCCAGTGATAATTGTTGTTCATGACCTTTATTTCCCAGGCTAAAATTAGAAATTGCCTGAAATGATCGCTGTGGGTCTATATCAATAATAACCCCGCCGAGATCAAAAATGATATTTTGAATATTTGGTTGATTCATAGAGGTCAAAGATGTAACAATAGCACTTTAAATCAAAAATCATTACCTAGCTAAGAGATTATTAATTTTTTTATCTTATCCAATAGTTGCTTATTGGGTTTAGTTTGTGCAGGTTCTAAGCAAATTTAGACACGTCTTTAATAAGCTATTTTATGAATTTTTTAATCCAAAATTAAGCAGTTTTATTGTTTAACTATGAATCATGAAGAAGTACAAAGGTTATTATCAACCATAGGGAATGCTGTATGTGACTATGTTTATCAGTCTCTGCAAGATAACGAGCATACAGAATTGCGGGAGGTAGCTGAAGAAACTAAAGAAGATACTATTTACAAGATTGATAAAGATGTTGAAAAAATCATTATTCCATTATTAGAGGAAAATGCTAAAGCATTAGGGGGCATCAAGTTAATAGCTGAGGGTTTAAGTAGTGAAAAAGATAAATATGTATTTCCTTCTCACTTTAATGAAGAACAAGTTAGAGTGCTCATAATTATGGATCCTATAGATGGTACCAGAGGCATCATGTACAATAAGAGATCCGCTTTTTTTCTGGCTGCTGCTGCCCCATATTTTGGTGATCCTTTGTATTTACAAGATTTAGAGGTGGCGGTTATGACTGAGATACCCACTTCAAAAGCATATTTAAGCGATTCCCTTTATGCGATCAGAAACCAAGGGGCTTTTGGTTTCCGCAGGAATTTGTTTAACAACGAAATTTCAACACTTAACTTTAAGCCTTCAAATGCATCCAGTATCATTGGAGGATTTGCACAGATCTCAAGATTTTTTCCTCCCGGCAAGGACATTCTAGCAAGAATGGAGGAAGAACTTATTTCAAAATTATCTGAAATTAAGGAGGGTAAAGCTATCGTTTTTGAAGATCAGTATATTTCTAGTGGTGGTCAGCTTTACGAATTGCTCATGGGTCATGATCGTTTTACAGCTGACCTTCGTCCGCCACTTTATGAGAATCTAAGCAAAAATGGTACACCAAGTGGGTTAACATGTCACCCATACGATGTATGCGCATCACTGATAGGAGAAGAAGCTGGTATAATTATTACGGATATAGAAGGGAAAAATCTGAATGTCCCACTAGATTTACATACACCCGTATGTTGGATAGCCTATGCTAATGCATACATTCAAAAGCAGGTAGAACCTGTATTAAAGAACATCCTGAGAAAAAATAACTGGACCAAATAGTATGAGTAAAATCGCAGGTATATTAAAAGAATTTTATTCCATTCATCAGCAAAAAGTATTTCAGGGTACAGCACCCGGAAGATTAGATGTGATGGGAGGAATAGCAAATTTTTCTGGATCGCTGCTAATCCAGAAACCATTAATGGAAGAAACATCTGCCTATATTTCTTATCGTGATGATACCGAAATAAACATCAAAACAATCATTCAGGGAGAAATTAAAACATTTTCAGCAATATATGAAGAGCTGATAGGTGAATTTAAAGTGCCTAATTACGATTATACACGGGAGCAAATTCTACAAAAAGAAGGTGGAGAATGGGCAATTTATATTGTAGGTTGTCTACTTATACTTAACGATAGCCGTAAGCTGAAGCCTGAAGGCATAGATATGCTTATCACTACAGATGTGCCTATTGGTAAAGGACTTGGCTCATCTGCCTCCTTGCAGGTAGCAGTATTGAAGGCTATAGTTAGCTGTCTTAATCTTAATATGAGCACTTATGAAATCCCGATTATTGCCCAAAAAGCTGAAAACCTGGTAGCTGGTACAGCGAATGGTATTATGGATCAGCTCGTAGCTCACCATAGTAAGCAAAACAAGCTAATACCACTTATTTGCCAGCCCCATGAGGTATATCATCCTATTGACCTTCCCGACCAGGTCTATTTTGTTGGCATCAATAGTGGTGAAAATCAGGAAACAAAACTGGATATATCATCTGATGTACGTACTGCATCTTTTATGGGGTATACGATGATTGCTTTGAATAGTGGTGCTACGCTGAGGGATCTGGAAGTGGCAAAAGAAACACAAGACTTCAGTAAATTACCCTATGGTGGATACCTTGCCAATATTTCACCATCCGATTTTGAAAAAAACCATCTTCCTTCATTGCCAGATACTATCAACGGGCAAGAGTTTTTAGAGAAATACAAAAAAATTATAGATCCGATTTCCTTTATTGACAGGGATAAAAATTATCTTCTCAAAAACATTACTAAACATCCAGTTTATGAAAACTTCAGGATAAAATTATTCGCTCAGATTCTAAGAAATTATACTACAGAATTTCAGAATTATTCCAATAGGCTGCAGCTCATGGGTGAGCTTATGTATCAGTCTCATCAGAGTTATTCTGCATGCGGATTAGGCAATGACAAGACCGATCTGATAGTACAAATGGTTAAAGATAAAGGCGATAAAAAAGGATTGCATGGAGCCAGAGTAACTGCTAATGGTAATGGAGGGACAGTCTGTATTTTATGCAGCGGCTTATCCGGACCGGAAGCTGTACACGAACTCTTCAGAGACTATAAAGAAGCTGGTAATACAGCGGCTGAATTCTATGCATAAGCATGAGTGAACAGGCATATTGGACAAACTTTGAGGTGAAACTAGAACTACTCAGACATATAGAAAACACGTCACTTGTTTTTCAGGAAAAAACTAAACAAATCATTTTTGACATGAGACTACAGCATGAAACGCTGGAGTCACTCCTGAAAATAATTTTCCACATCGTTAAAAACGCTGATATCAAAAGCAGACAAATATTTATTAATAATGTTGAAAGAGTCACTTTTGACCCTAGGCTTTCATCACAAATGAGTTCGCACCTAATAGAGTTTCTTAGAAAAGCACAAAGAATTAAGCTAAGTGATACGCGGCTTTAACATTCGTAAAAATCTTCGTCTATACCCGCTTTATTTCTGGAATGTAATTCTACTGGAAACTCCCACAAATGCCTTACGTGCCTCACAGTGCTATCAGCTTCATCTTCATCCAAAAGTTTTTCATCGTGTATGTTATGTATAAGTGTCAGCTTACTTGTTTTATGCAAATCAACCTGATCAACCTGAATATCAGGTACACGATTTGATCTATCATACTGATTACTTAACATCTCACGAATTTTACGATACCCCCTCTCATTATGGATGGCCTTAATTTCATAATATTCATTATCCTCATCATCAAAAATCCCAAAAAGCTTCATATCGCGAATTACTTTAGGTGATAAATATTGAGCGATGAAGCTATCATCCCTGAAATTTTCCATGGCATAATGAACCTCATCCAACCAATCCTTACCAATCAAATCTGGAAACCAGGCTTTATCCTCTTCAGTAGGATCTTGGCAAATTCGTTTAATATCCATAAAGATATTAAAGCCCAAGGTGTAGGGATTCAGACCAGAAAAGAACTTGCTATTATAATCTGGTTGGAAAATTACACCGCTATGGCTTTTGAGAAACTCCAACATAAAACCATCACCTAGATAACCTAGGTCAAATAATTTATTGATGATATGATAATGCATGAATGTAGCAAACCCCTCATTCATTACCTTGGTCATCGTTTGTGGATAATAGTATTGCGCTACTTTTCGCACAATCCTGATAATCTCTCTTTTCCAGATAGGAAGCGTTGGAGCATTTTTTTCAATGAAGTAAAGAAGGTTCTCCTCTGGTTCTAGTGGATATTTTTTTTGCTTTCTGTATTTTTCTTGCTTTAGTAGAGCATCTTCGGTTGGAAGCGTTCTGAGTAATTCATTGTAGTTTTCTTTTTTTGCTTTTGTCAAGCGTTTTAACCGCTCTCTTTCTTTCTCAGCAGATAGTTTAGGGGGCTTTTTATACTTATCAACACCATGGTCCATCAGTGAATGGCAGGCATCCAATACCTTTTCAACTTCCTCATCCCCATACTCTTCTTCACACATCATAATATAATCCCTGGCGAATACCATATAATCAAGAATGGAGTCAGCTGAAGTCCAATCTTTAAACATATAGTTATTTTTGAAGAAGGCATTATGTCCCTGGCAGGCATGCGCAATCACCAAAAGCATCATACAAGTAGAATTATTTTCCATATTGTAACTGATGCAGGGGTCGGAATTTATCACCATCTCATAGGAAAGTCCCATCTGGCCTTTCTTATAGCTACTTTGATTAATAACGAAATCTTTACCAAATTTCCAGTGAGGATAAGAAGTCGGCAAACCAATAAGAGAATAGGCATCAAGCATTTGCTCAGATGTAACAATCTCGATCTGGTTGATATAAGTATCCAGTTTAAAATACTCTTTACCAACCCAGCTTGTCAGTTCGTCAGCTGCCTTTATAGTTTCAAAGTCCCAATTAGGACTGCTAAACATTTCTTTAAATTTTTCCTTATCCATCATAGTAAATAAATCTATTATTTTAGCTGATGCATAGTTTAGTTATCATCATTTACCAAACTTTTCTTTTTAAATAGAGCTTTAAATACCGGCCATATTTGGCTTACATCGTTGATGTTTTTCATTGAAAAGTTTTCTACTTTTCTAAGCTTTTTATAAGCATGCCATAAGTAACCTTCCAGTCCACGGTTTTTGATCTCAATGTAGGCCATGTATTGAATCTCTGTAAGAACATCATTTTTCAAGATCTGGCTACACTCTACTGCATCACCATTAGACCACACATCTCCATCCGAGGCTTGACAGCAGTATACATTCCACACCTGGGGATCATACCGCTCTTTCATTATTTTATGCATTAATTTCAAAGATGGAGCTACTACTGTACCTCCACTTTCCCGGGAATTGAAGAACTCTTCCTCATCTACTTCTTTAGATTCGGTATGATGTCTAATATAAACGATATCTACATTGGTATACTGTTTAGTAAGGAAGATATATAACAAAGTGAAAAAACGCTTGGCGATATCTTTTTCGTGGTAACCCATTGAGGCTGATACGTCCATAATACAAAACATGACAGCGGAAGTTGCGGGCTGTGGTACACGTTCAAAATTATTATACCTTAAGTCAACATCTTCAAAAAAAGGTATAGTGTCTTTTAATTTTACCAGCCTTTTAATCTCAGTTTCTAAGTCTAAGCGTACCTGCTCATCTTTTTCGTGTGCAAGTTGCTCTTGAAGCTTCTTAATTTTTTGTGCATACACACCACCAATTGAGATCTGTCGTGCTAATGATTGCTGATAACTGGTTTTTACATTAAGGCGTGATGGCACACTATTTTTTGTATAGCCTGCCCTATGATTTTTAAAAGTAGTGGTACTCTCCATGTACTTTTTAACCATATTTGGCAATTCTAGATCTTCAAAGAAGTATTTAAGAAATTCTTCCCTGCTCAATATAACTACAAAATCATCCTGGGTAACTTCAGGGCTATTGGATCCCTTTCCTTTTCCAGAGCCTTTACCTTCACCTTCTGGTTTGGGTATTTGGTCTCCCTCTGAGAACTTGTCGTTACCAGGCCTTATGTAATGTTTTTTACCTGAACGGGGATCATGTCTGAAATTGGGCTCACTTATCCCCTTAATCGGGACTTTTACTTTACCTCCCCCACTGCTATCCTTTATACTTTCCTGACTGATTATATCTGGAATAGCTTCTTTAATCTGATCTTCAACCCTCTTCAAAAATTTCTGACGATTGTTAGTAGATTTACCTTTCGTATTCTTACGTCTATCAATAATGTTACTCATACATAAGTGCAGTTATCAGGATTAGACCATCAGTCTTAAGCCATTGTCTTTCTCACTCTCATAAACCAATCTACAAGAATTCTAATCTGCTTAGACGTATAACCTCTTTCCATCATTCTTTTAGTAAAGTCACGGTGTTTTTTTTCATCCTCATCGTTGCTTTTGGCATTGAAAGAAATCACTGGAAGAAGATCTTCAGTATTAGTGAAGATTTTTTTCTCAATCACGTTTTTAATTTTTTCATATGCATCCCAGCGGGGAGTCTTACCACCATTATTGGCTTTATACCTTAAAGTAAAGTTGGTAACCTCTGCCCTGAAGTCTTTAGGATTAGCTATACCAGCAGGCTTTTCTATTTTTTCCAATTCTTCATTCAGCATACTTCTGTCCAATATCTCACCGGAATCAGGATCACGGTAATCATTATTCTGAATCCAGTAATCAGCATAAATGACATACTTTTCAAAAATATTCTGGCCATAAGTTCCATAAGACTCTATATATGCTTTTTGTATTTCATCAGCAATGAATTCTGCATACTTATTAGCAAGAATTGACTTGATGATATTCAGATACCTTTCTTCAGTTTCTTTATCCATTTCAAGCTTTATCACCTCTTGCTCAAGTACATAGAGCAGGTGTACCGGATTGGCAGCTAACTCTTCGTTATCAAAATTAAACACCTTGGAAAGTACTTTAAATGCGAAGCGAGTAGAAACACCTTTCATTCCCTCGTTGATCCCAGCATCATCACGATACTCCTGAATGGATTTAGCGTTTGGGTCTGTTTCTTTTAATGTCTCTCCATTGTATACCCTCATTTTAGAATACAGGCTGGAGTTCTCAGGCACTTTTAGCCTGGTCATTACTGAAAAATGGGCAAGCAATGAAAGCGTCATCGGCGCGCAAGGCGCTTCATCTAAAGAACTTTCTCTAATAAGCTTTTTGTAAATATTGATCTCTTCATCGACACGTAAACAATAGGGAACCTGAACTTTGTAAATCCTATCCAGAAAGGCTTCATTCTTCTTATCGTTAGCAAACTTTGCCCATTCAGATTCATTGGAGTGCGCCAGGATAATACCATCAAAAGGTATAGCACCTATAGGTTCTGTCCCTTTATAATTGTTTTCCTGAGTAGCAGTAAGTAAAGGGTTGAGTACTTTGATAGGTGCTTTAAACATCTCTACAAATTCTAATACTCCCTGGTTTGCCAGGCAAAGACCTCCTGTGTAAGAGTAGGCATCTGGATCGCTCTGTTGAAAATCCGCCAGCTTACGAATATCAACCTTACCTACTAGCGTAGATATGTCCTGGTTATTTTCATCACCAGGCTCTGTTTTGGCAACACCGATCTGATTTTGAACTGAGGGGTAAAGCTTAACAACTGTAAACTTATTTACATCACCATCAAATTCTTTTAATCTTTTTGAAGCCCAGGGACTCATACATGCAGGTATATATCTGCTGGGAATTTTATACTCATCTTCTAATTCCTTCTTGTAGTCAGCAAATAAGCCTAAGGGACTTTCGTATACAGGACTGATTTGACCGCCTGCTTTTAAGGCATAAATCGGCATCACCTGAATAAGCTGCTTAAGTTTTTCAGCTAGTGAACTCTTCCCTCCACCAACAGGTCCCATGAGATAGAGAATTTGTTTTTTCTCCTCCAAACCTTGTGCTGAATAACGGAAAAAAGACACTATCTGCTCAATAGTATCTTCCATACCATAAAACTCTTTAAAAGCAGGATAAACTTTTATGACCTTATTTGAAAAGATACGACTCAGTTTGGGATCCCGTTTAGTATCTATCAATTCTGGTTCTCCAATGGCTTGTAATATCCTTTCTGAAGGCTTGGCATACAGAAGAGGATCTTTTTTGCATTCTTTTAAGTACTCCGATACACTCATTTCGTTGAAAGAAGTACTGTAATTCGTTTTAATCTTATCTAAAACACTCATAACATCAAAGATTTCTTGGATACAGGAATTAAGGATAACATGCTACTTTTTACCATGTTAGAATACGATAGGAGTCTATTGTTAAAAGCTATTGTGTGATAAATTAGTTCAGCTTATCACCTTAGCCAACACGAAAGCATAACGAAATTATACTCAATTATGTATACATTCTGAAGTAAGAAGTAAACAAAACACTAACTTTAGTTTATTGATTAATTTTCAATAAAACAATTAATATTATTAAATATTCACATAAATTAAACAATATACTTGTGTTTCTCTTGGTAATTTCTACTACGTAAGTAAAGGGTGTGAATTGAATTAAATCATATTAAAAAAGATATATTATGAAAAATGCTATTGTTACTGGTGCTGCCGGAAATTTGGGAAAAGCAATTATTCGCAAACTCCTGCAAACCAATTATTATGTGATCGGTACAGTTAGAACTGAACAAGCGATTGATGAATTTGAAGATCATCCTAATTTTGAGAAGTATACGTTGGATCTAAATGATCAAAAAGCGACTGAAGCATTTGTTCATTACACCGCGAATAAACTACATCATATTCACTTTTCTGCGCTTTTAGTGGGAGGCTTTGGGATGAACAAAATTGAAGATACATCTTTGGAAGAAATTCATAAGATGTTTCAGTTAAATTTTGAAACTGCATTCATTAGTGCACAACAGATTTACAAACAGCTATTAAAACAGACCGAAAGAGGCAAGATATTATTCATAGGCGCAAAACCTGCGGTTGAAAAAGGAGCATCAGAGGGGTTAACAGCTTATGCCTTATCAAAAAGCCTGGTTATCAAACTTGCTGAGCATATAAACACTGAGGGCGCAAAACATAACATTTCAGCCTCAGTGATAGTACCCAGTGTTATTGACACACCAGAAAACAGGGATGCCATGCCTGATGCAGATTTTAGTGCATGGGTACCTCCCAATCAAATTGCGGAAGCAAGTCTGTTTATCGCTGAGAATGCCTCAAATCCTATAAGGGATATTACCTTAAAAGTTTATGGTCAATTTTAATATTTAATTATTGAATTCATATTATAGTTTGCTAGCTTTTCTCTTCCTTTTAAAAATGTGAGTTCCAGGAAAAAAGAAATCATTATTATTTGTCCCCCCGATTTTTCTATAAGCTTACAAGCTGCCTTTGCTGTTCCTCCGGTTGCAAGCAGGTCATCATGTATTAGTACTTTTTCACCTTTTTTAATAGCATCCTGGTGGATTTCCAAACTATCAGTACCATATTCCAACGCATAATGTTCTGCTATCGTTTGTGATGGTAATTTCCCGGGTTTTCGTGCAGGGACAAAACCCGCCGAAAGCCTCTCCGCTAAGACAGAACCAAATATAAATCCACGTGATTCAATGCCAACTACTTTGTCAATGTTTAGATCCTGGACAGGATCATAAAGTGCTTCAATCGCTTGTTTAAATGCATATGGGTTTTCCCATAAAGTGGTAATATCCTTAAACAGTATACCTTGCTTGGGAAAATCTGGTACATCTCTGATAAAGTTTTCCAGCGGATGTTTCATTTATGATAAATGTGTTTTGAAATTATTTACCGCATATTACAAAAAATCATCTTAGGCACGCAAAAGATACCACTTTGTCCCTGTATTTTCCACTAAAGTAATAAAACACCGAATAAGACTTCTTTTTAGACTATTCTTAGATTTAGATTTGTCAAAACCATTACAACCTTTAATAAAAATATCCATGAGTGAGTTAGAAACATCAAGCAAGAAAAGTATTTATGATAATGCTAAAAATCACTTTCTTGGTAATTTCCCTAAGCAACTACCTATTGAACAAGCATACGTACACATAGGCATGTAT
The DNA here is from genome assembly GCF_029504655.1 of Catalinimonas alkaloidigena. Classification (NCBI taxonomy): domain Bacteria; kingdom Pseudomonadati; phylum Bacteroidota; class Cytophagia; order Cytophagales; family Catalimonadaceae; genus Catalinimonas; species Catalinimonas alkaloidigena. Next base: position 2,692,085 of record NZ_JAQFIL010000001.1, on the reverse strand, counting down.
CTGGGTTGGATCATTGAGCAGGATTTGTATTCTCCATACTTTGAAGAAGAAGCTGAGACTCAGATTTACCGATTCAAAAATCGTCAGATTAGTTGTACAATTCTTTCAGAAATATGGGATGGCTACTTAGGATATGAGCTCTTTAGTGAAAATGGAAACTTATTCACTTATTATTATTATGGTGGAGGTATTTATCATAAAGATTATGAAACGCTGCTTGCGAAAAACCTGCCTTCTATATATCACGTCAATGATGATTGGGAATCATATGATAAAATGGCGGGCCAAATATATAAGCGATTTGAGGACTGGAGAGCACTAATCGCCTGAAAGATTTTTTCATTTATTTGACTTATTGTCTAATTTACCGGACTTCTTATCAATTTAACACTAAAAAAAGTCCGAATTGAAATTAATAGAGCTAATCCTTTCAAAATTTAGTGAATACGCCTGGGGAACACATTTATTAATCCTCCTTCTGGGTGGGGGTATGTTTTTTATGCTCTATTCCAGGTTCCTTCCCTTTCGCTATTTAGGGCACGCAATTAATGTGTTAAGAGGTAAATATGATGATCCTGACGAACCCGGGGAAATCAGTCATTTTGAAGCGCTTTCAAGTGCGCTAGCAGCAACTGTAGGAATGGGAAATATTGGTGGTGTGGCCGTTGCTATTACGATGGGAGGCCCCGGTGCATTGTTCTGGATGTGGGTCAGTGCATTTCTAGGGATGGCAACTAAGTTTTTTACCTGTTCTTTGGCTATTATGTACAGAGGACACGATAGTGCTGGCAAACTACAGGGAGGCCCCATGTATGTCATTGAAGAGGGGCTGGGAAAAAAGTGGAAACCTCTTGCCATGTTTTTTGCCATTGCAGGTCTTTTTGGCCCTTTGCCAGTCTTCCAGGCAAATCAACTCACACAGATTTTCCGTGATGTAGTGTTAATTCCCAATGATATCATTGCTGAAGAAACTTTAATTGTCAATCTCATTTCGGGGATAGTAATTGCATTTTTAGTATCAATAGTGATTTTTGGGGGTATTAAAAGAATTGCCAGGGTAGCTAGTCAAATGGTGCCCGGTATGGTCGTCATATATGTGCTTTCTGTGGTATATATTATTACTACTAATCTGGAGGCCCTTCCTGAATGTTTCGCCTTAATTCTTACTGATGCGTTTTCAGGTAAGGCTGTCCTGGGCGGGTCATTGGGAGCTGTAATCGTTATTGGTGCTCGCAGGGCTGCTTTCTCCAATGAAGCAGGTATAGGAACAGCTCCACTTGCCCATGGTGCGGCTAAAACCAAAGAGCCAATTCGTGAAGGATTAGTTGCTATGTTAGGTCCGGCCATTGATACATTAATCGTTTGCACGATGACCGCACTTGCCATCCTAATAACAGATGTTTGGAGAACAACTGATGCAGATGGTGTAACATTAACTGTCAATGCGTTTAATAAAGCCCTTCCCACTAATAACCTGGGAGGATACCTCTTGGTGTTGAGCGTGTTGACATTTTCACTTTCTTCTCTATTTACCTTATCCTATTATGGTACTAAATGTTTCTCTTACATAGCGGGTGCCCATAGAGCACATTATTTTAATTATTTTTATGTTTTTTCCATTATTCTGGGATCGGTGGCTTCTATTTCAGCAATTATCAACCTTGTGGATGGAATGTACGGACTTATGGCAATTCCAACGATGATTTCAGCCCTACTTTTAGCACCCAAAGTAAGAGATGCCGCAAAGAAATATTTTGACAATGTAGATCACCCAACAAAGAAAAAAGTAATCAATTAGAGTTTTTCTAAAAATTCCTTAAATGTATCATTATCATAGTTAGCCATGCCTTCATGCTCGTAAACAATGTGACCTTCAGGTGACACTACATAAGTTGCAGGAATTGATTGATGAGAAAAACCCTCAGGTAATTTTGAAATGGGAAAAAAAAGCGGAAGTTGAACAGACTGTTTGGATATATAATCTACTGCCTTCTGTTTATCTACATCTTCAGATATAGTTATAAAAACAATATCATCTTTTTGATTTAATTGGCTATACAAAGCCTTGATACCCGGCATTTCAGCCCTACAAGGTGGACACCAGGTAGCCCAAAAATTGATAAATACAGTTTTTCCCTTATAATCCTCAAGCTGAATTTTTTCCCCATTTATATCTGCCAAAACAAAGTTTAATTGTGGCGTTTGATCTGAAATATCTTTTTTATCTACAGAAGCATTAAATACACCAGTCGCTAAAATTCCTCTCTGCAAAAATCCAAAAACTTCTGCCTGCCATCCACCCAGGTAGACTACCGATATAAAAACAGTCAAAAGTATCCAATCAATATTTTTACGTATTTTTTTTAAAAGCATTGCAGTTGTAATTTTATCAGTTCTATCCCTTAAAAAAGGCCCTTATAAATAAAGATTAATGGTTAACTTGAAGCCAAATTTATCTTTTTGTGTTGAGTAAAAAACTACTTTCTTTTTTCCTTTTTATGTCTATTGGATCTTATGCTTCTACTGCACAAGAACTAAATAGTTTGAACAGGATTGATGCCCTTCATTATACATTTGAAATTGAAATTTCTGATTTCAATAATCAAATCTCGGGCAAAACAGACCTACTTTTTAAAGTTAAAAAAACTTCAATTGATTCCATCTTATTAGATTTTATACAATCAGATACTGAGGGTGTTGGGATGGCCGTAGCTGCAGTAAAACTTAACAATCAACCAGTAAATTTTCGTCAGGTAGAAGAACACTTGATCATTATTTTAGATAAGCCTTTAGAAAAAGAATACCTTGGTACATTGCATATTAGTTACAAAGGAATTCCTGGTGATGGACTTATCATCTCAAAAAATGAATATGGAGAGCGAACTTTTTTTGGTGATAACTGGCCAAACCGTGCACGAAACTGGATACCTGTAATAGACCATCCTTCCGATAAAGCTACTTGTGAGTTCAAAATCATTGCTCCTGAACAATACAAGGTGATTGCAAACGGACTCTTAAGAGAAGAATCTTCTTTAGGCTTGTATCATAATGAAGAAAAAAAGATTACGCATTGGGTGAATGATCAGCCTATCTCTACCAAAGTAATGGTGTTTGGAGCCGCAAGATTTGCAGTATTGTATGATCAGCCCGTACAAAATATTCCGATACAACATTGGGTATATGCGGACAACAGAAATGTTAGCTTTGAAGATTTCAAACCAACTGCCAACATTTTGCATTTCATGACATTAATGATTGGTAAATATCCATTTCAGAAGCTCGCCAATGTTGAATCAAAAACAAAATATGGAGGCATGGAAAATGCCTCTAATATATTTTATAATGAGCGAGTTGTTGATGGGAACAGAAATATCGAAAGTTTAATTGCTCACGAAGTGGCTCATCAATGGTTTGGTAATGCAGTTTCTGAGAAAAATTGGGAGCATATCTGGTTAAGCGAAGGCTTTTCTACCTATCTATCCCATATGTATATTGAGCATACTTACGGAATTGATAGTATGAGAAATATGCTTGAAAATGACAAAAATAGAATTTTTTCATATTATAGAAAGTCTCCTGATTCACCGATTGTGAACACATCTGAAACTAATCTATTTCAACATTTAAATGCAAACTCATACCAAAAGGCTTCATGGGTATTACATATGCTGAGGCAAAAAGTTGGTGACAAAGCTTTTAAAGCAGGCATTAAGGCTTTTTATACAAAGTATTGTCACAATATAGCTGACTCAGAAGATTTCAAAGAAACAATGGAACTTACCTCAGGAATTCAGCTTGATCAGTTTTTTAACACCTGGATTTATTCTGCAGGACATCCAATCATTGAAGGAGAGTGGAAATATTCAGGGTTTGGGAAAAAATTAAAATTTGAGCTAGCACAAATTCAGGAGAACAAAATAATTTACCACTTACCTATTGAAGTTGGAGTAATCTATGATGAAGGAGATGATCTAGAAATCTTTAAAGTCAGTTTAAATGATAGAGTAGAAAGCTTTGAAATTAAATTGAAAGCACAACCATTAAAAGTCAACCTTGATCCTCTTACAAAAATATTAATGGAGACTCACTTTGTAAATAAGTAATATAGTAAAAGAGCAAAGAGTGAAGCTAACATAATACTCAAAAAGTTAACAGAGTGATTATTAAGCCAGCCTCTCTTTTGCAAACTGGTGCCTAAAATAGAGTCAATGAAGTTTCCGGAAATTCCAGAAAGAAGAATTATTGTTGCTAAACTAAACTTCCTGTAAAACAGATAAAAGATCATAGCTATCAATAGGCTACCTATAAAACCAAATACACTTCCTTCCAGACTAATTACGCCGTCTTGCCCCCTACTCCCTGTTTTTAGGGTAAGTACATTAATAAATTTTCTTCCATAAATATTCCCAAATTCTGAGGAAAATGTGTCAGACAAAGCCGCAGCGAAACTGGCTATTGCCATAAGTGTTAAAAGCAGGGTTGGCTCTTTGTAGTAAAATGTTAAAAGTGACAATAAACCTGCTACTCCTCCATTTCCTACAACATTATGATAGTCTCTCTTACCTTCATTCTGTTGCTCTAGTTTATATTTCTTTTTCTCATTTTTTTTCCAAATTGAAGCTGCAGTGCCGAAAATAAAAAATACTACAATTGTAGCTAATCCGATTAGTCCGAATGCTGACCATAATAAAAATGTAATAAAGCCTCCTAGTAAAGCCCCGCGAACCGTAATTTTTTTACTTAATACGCTTAGGGCCACAAGTATCACAACTATGCATATATGGGCAATTAATTGGCCTGGATACATATTAATATAAGGTATTTGTAAAGATGCAATGTTGAAGTTCACTTAAGAAAAGATTTTTTGAAACATCCAGCTAGGAAACTTAAATTTCTTTTTGCTCATGTAAGCAAGTTCAATTTCAACACTTTTATTACATCTATTTAATCGGCACACAAAATACTTGAAAAGTATAATTTAAAATTAGAATTTTACAAAAAAAAATAATTTCATTTATCATGATTGTAATTCATTTTGTAAGATTCTTCAGTATTTCTTTCTGTGCAATACTATTGTTAAGTTCTTGTAAAGATGAAGATATCGCTTCCGGAGAACCGTCAACAATATCATTTCATCATAATGATGGGTATAGCAGTGAAAATGATGGACTCATAAAAATTCCAATTCAAATGGATAAACCACAAAATGCTGAAACCCTTGTTCATTTCACTATTAGTGGAAATGCTGTACAAGCTGATGCTAATGTGGAAAAACCTGACTTTGAACTACTTACTGAATCTCCTTTTACAATTAAAAAAGGTGAAAGCAACGCATATATCGAGGTAAAGATACTTGAAGACAGTCATTTTGAGCAAGAGCTAGAGAATTTTAGCATAAGACTAGACAGAATTGTAAGTGGTAATGCCACTCTGCATCCTAATTTACATATGTTACATTATAGCCACGAAATTATCGAAAACGACTATAAATTATTTTTAGAGTGGGATGCTCCAGAATTAATTGATTTAAATATGTTCATTGAACTCCCTAATAAAGAACTGATTTCGGCCAATAATGATAGTGGATTTGAGGAAGTAACGATTACTAATGTTGTAGATCAGGAACAGTATTTTGTGGATATCTGGAACGATGGTAACCACCCTCAGGTTAGCTTTCATCTCAAAAGCTTAAATGCAGGCGAAAAAGAGAAAAAGACAATATTAAGCGGTTCTTTTAGTGCTGATAAAAATGGAAAAAATGTTTCTGAAGAGGATGAAAATTTCTTTCTGAACTATCTAATGATTAAAGAAGGACAAAGCTTAAAGATACTCAACTGAGTGCGTTTAATTGAAACGAAAAGGGTTGCCATATCTGGCAACCTTTTTTTTTATACGTTAAAACTATCTACCTCTACATAAGCATTTATTAGTTTCTGCTCTCCCTCTTTTCCCGGCATAGCGTTACCATGCTCCATTCCCATGATACCACGATATCCCTTATCATAAATATGCTTGAATACATTTTTGTAATTGATTTCACCAGTGGTAGGCTCTTTACGGCCAGGATTATCCCCTATTTGGAAATAAGCTATTTCATCCCAGGTTAAATCTATGTTTTGGATGATATGTCCTTCATTCTTTTGCATATGATAGATATCGTAAAGTATTTTACATGAAGGGCTATTGACTGCTTTACAAATCAAATAGGTCTGGTCGGAAGTACGGAGATACAAATCTGGCGTATCGCTAAGTGGCTCAAGCACCATCACCAAACCATGAGGTTCTAAAATCTCAGCACCTCTGCGAAGTGCTTCAACTACATTTGCTGTTTGAATTCCGATGGGCAAATTTCGCTGAAAATTGCCGGGTACCACTGTCATCCATTTTGCATTTACGCGCTTGGCAACATCCACTGCCCTGCGACATCCATCCAGAAAAATGTCTACATATTCTTGTTTACCTTCTGTTAGAGAATTTTGTGAATTTCCGCCTTTGTCTACTACAAACACTCCCATCTCCATCTCTAATTTTGACATCATTTCTCCAATTTTAGACTGCATTTCCGGAGTTCTTCGCATCATACCATTATCCTCTAAAGCTGTAAAACCAGTATCTGCCATAAACTGTAGTTGGTCAATAGGATCATCACCAGCATGGTTTTTAAACATGCCGAAATGAGGTGCATACTTGAGCTTAAAATCATGTTTCTCAGCAGGAGAGACAGTACTTTTATCGTAGGATACAATTGGACTATTCGCAGCTATTAAAGGAGTTACCGCACTGGTAGTGACAGCACTACCAAGTGCTATACTGGATTTGACAAAATCTCTTCGCTTCATAGGTTGTGCATTAGTTTGTTTAGTTTATGATCAAAATCTAAAGATAGAGTATTTTGCTAAAAGAAAAAGCCACTCCTTTTCAGAAGTGGCTTTAAGTAAGTTCAAAAATTATAACTACTTACCTTCCATTTTTATCTGATAAGATTCAGCTAATTTTACTGCTTCGTAAGCATTTACAACACCTCCGGTAGCGCTTAAGCTGTCAAAGCTTACCAGTTTGCCTTCTTCACCTGGACGCATAACTTTTAATTTATCAAACTTTACAGTTGACTCAAGAATGATTTTTCTTATTTGTTCTACATCAAGCTCAGGGTAATATGATATTAAAAGTGCTGCGATTCCAGCGGTTACTGGGGAAGCCATACTTGTGCCGCTGTTGCTTTCATATTTCTGGTCGGGTGTGGTTGAGTATAGATCAACGCCGGGAGCAAACACATCTACGCTTTTCTTTCCATAATTTGAAAAGTCAGCAACAAATTCCTCTTCTCCTTTCCAGGAAGATGCACCTACTTCAATCCAGTTTTCAGCTTCTTTTCTTGAGTCTTTGAAATGGCGGGTAGGAAAATTAGAAACTTCATCAATATCATCACTGCTGTTACCGGCTGCATGAACCAATAATACACCTTTAGATTCTGCATATTTCACGGCTTTATCCACGGCTTCTTTTTGAGGGGAATACGACTTTCCAAAACTCATATTTATCACTTTCGCGCCATTATCTACAGCGTAATAAATAGCATTGGCAATATCCTTGTCTCTTTCGTCTCCATTAGGAACTGCGCGGATGGGCATGATTACGACATTTTCCGCAATACCTTCCATTCCCAATTTATTTTCTCGGTTTGCAGCAATTATCCCTGCCACATGCGTTCCATGATTTGAGTCAGGACCGTCAACATCATTGTTACCGTAATACTTTTCATTAACATCATCATAGTTATCACCTACAATATGACGTGGATCAAAATCAGTATTATAACCATATTCTAATGCACTTTTGTAATGATCTTCATACTCTTGCAGCTGCTCTTTAGAAAAGCCCATAGACAAAGCATATTCCATAATTGAAATAGAAGTTTGTATAATTTCGTCTTCTGTACTGATCTCTCCAAGCATTTCAGCAGTTACTTTTTCAACGTCCAGATATGCTTCCAACAACTTGGATGAACGCAAATAGCTATTAGCAAAAAACTCAAAACCTGAATACTGCTGCTCCATTTCTGACCTTTTCTGCTCATAGGCTTTCATGATTTCCTCATAGTAGGCAAGCTCTTTCTTGGGAATATCTTCCAATGCGACATCTTCGTACTTTTCTTTCAATCTCACATATTCTCTGGTGACCTCGTAGGTATCGTGATCTACATTGGTTCCATCAGCTCCTCCGATAAAATTCCAGCCGTGTACATCATCCACATATCCATTCCCATCATCATCTTTTCCATTATTCGGGATTTCATCACTGTTTATCCAAATTTTCTCCTGCAAATCTTCATGCTCAATGTCAACTCCGGAATCAATAACTGCTACAATTACTTTTTCAGACTTACGCCCTTTCAAAAACTCATAAGCTTTTTCAGTACTAACACCCTGAACATAATAATTTTCTGCGTCCAGATTAAACCAGTTTGTAGGTGCTGCCTTAAGTGAGTCAGTAACAGGATCAGTAGCATATGCAAAACAAGTTGTGAAGCTAAATACTGATACTAGTAATAATTGCTTGATCTTCATTCGTATAATATTTTTTAAAGCACAAAATAAGAAAAAAAATTAGTCATTTTTTTACAGCATGAAATTATTGCCTTTATATCTGAGTTTTTGAAATTAACTTGGCAATTTACATGATGATAAAAGTGATTAACGCATGGGTAACACAAAAAAATACAAAAAGCTCTTAACTTACATAATTATTTTTTTTCTGAGCAGTCAGCACGGCCTGTTTGCACAGAAAGAAAATTATCAAAACCTGAGAGAAGCACTCTTCTCATCTTCTCAATTAGTAGGTGAATCCGGTCCCCGGAGTGTCAATTGGATTGAAAATGGAAACCGCTTTTCTTTTATAGAAACTACAGAGGAAGGCCAGCAAATTATCAAATCCTATGATCCAAAAAATGGAGATGAAAAGGTAGTTTTTGACGCTACTAACCTTACTTTTCCCGGTAGTGATGAAGCATTTACCTACCACTCATTTCAGTGGACAAGAGATGCTAAATACATTTTGTTTCAGACTAAGTTCAGACCTATTTGGAGAAACTCTGGTAATGCAGACTATTATTATTACTCTGTAGATGACAAAAGTCTGAAACTTGTAGCCGAAGATTCTTTTACGGCCGAAGTATCCCCTGATGGTTCAAAAGTGGCGTATGGGCATGATGGGAACCTCTTTGTATATGATTTTGCTACGAATGAAAATACTCAACTGACATTTGATGCTGAAGGGCAAATCTATAACGGTCGCTTCGGCTGGGCTTATGAAGAAGAGTTTGGTCTGGTACAAGCCTGGAAATGGTCACCTGACAGTCGCTTCATCGCCTACTGGCAAACCGATGAATCAGAAGTTCCTATATACCAGATTTCAGATTACAGTGATCAACACCCCAAATACGACAAGATTCCTTATCCTAAAGTGGGAGATACAAACCCCAGTGTAAAAGTGGGTGTAATTGATCTACAGGATAATAGTCAGCAATGGATGAAAATTGATCTGGACGGAGGCTACATCCCAAGACTTTACTGGACCTCAGAGACAGGGCAACTAGCAGTTGTACACTTAAACCGTGCTCAAAATCATCTGAAATTATTCTTCCACAATGCCATTACAGGAGATGGGAAGCTGATCATGGAAGAACAATCTGATGCATGGATTGACGTATTTGATTTCTTTGCCGGTATTATGGACCTTTTTTACTTTCCAAAAGATTCAGATGAGTTTTTTTGGATATCAGATCGTGATGGTTGGAGTCATTTGTACCGTTACGACTACGAAGGAAATTTAGTCAATCAGGTTACCAGTGGTGAGTGGGAAGTTGTGCTGGTACACGCGGTAGATTCTAAGGCTAAAAAGATATATTACTCTTCTACAGAAGATTCTCCTTTGGAAAGGCAACTATATGGTGTGAACTACAATGGGAAAAAGAAGCAAAAGCTGACAGAAGTAAGCGGAAGACACCTTATTGATATGGCTCCTAATGGAAAGTATTACATTGATACCTATTCAAGTGTCGACAAACCTAAACAAGTCGGGCTGTACAATAAAGAAGGAGAGCTTATTAATACGCTTGTAGAAAATGCATCTGTAAATACCTTTATCAGCAATCACTTTTACAGTCCAAAGGAATTATTCAGCTTTACGACCGAAGAAGGTATAAAGCTGGATGGCTATATCGTGAAACCGAAGGATTTTGATGAAAACAAGACCTATCCACTCGTATTGAATATTTATGGTGGTCCGGGAGCGCAGTCAGTGTATAATGAGTTTGGTGCTAATGGCTGGGAACAATACCTGGCACAACAAGGCTATGTAGTAGCTAGTGTAAACAACCGGGGAAGCGGTGGCTATGGTAGTGAATTTGAAAAAGTTGTGTACAAGCAATTGGGTAAGCATGAAAGTGCTGACTTTATCGCTACTGCCAATTACCTGGCAGAGAAACCTTGGATTGACGGTAGTAATATGGCAATAAGAGGTCATAGTTATGGTGGTTATATGGCAAGCTTTACTTCTGTGTATCGTCCTGGCGTATTTAAAGCGGCTATCATTGGTGCGCCGGTAACTGATTGGCGATTATACGACAGCATTTATACCGAACGCTATATGGGGCTATTGTCTGATAATGAAAAAAACTATATTGAAAGTTCATCTACTACATATGCTGCCGACACTCAAGCAAAGCTGTTTATAGCTCATTCTATGATGGATGAAAATGTGCATGCACAGAACACCTTTCAGTTTGTAAAAGCGCTCATAGATGCTGGTATTGACCATGAACTCCGCATTTATCCTCCGGGGGCACATGGTGTCGCCTACAATGGCGAAAGCTATGTTTTGCTATATCAACAGTATACTGACTTTTTGGATAAAAATTTGAAATCAGGCTTATGAGCCATCAATCTCCGGGCATGCTCCGGAGATTTTATTCTTTCTTTTGTAAATAAATTTTCAAAGTTGCTGGTGAAAAATTTTGATACTCGTGGGTAGTCATATGGATAGTAATGGAAGTTTTTACTTCAAGATTTGAGAATAAATCCAAACCTCCAATCCGCATCCGATTAAGGTATGAAATTAAAAAGTCATGCGTAAACTTATCGCATGAGCTTAACACTCACATATCATACGTACATACCGGTCACACCGCAATAATTAATATCGATAAATCCTCATGATATTATTAAAAACAATTATTCTTTAGGTTGTCCACTCATGCACATCAAGTGTCCGTTCATGAACGCATATACAACAGCAAAACAGCTTCTAATCAACATATTGCTACTTTTTTCTTTTGGCATCCCCCTTGTTTATGGTGTATTGAAAACAACATTTACATTTTTTTACCCAAAATTTATTAGCCATGACATCTTCAATTCAATCCATAGATCATTTACTATATGACCGTGAGCATATTAATATCAAATAAAGTGATGAAAGTATCCATATCAACAAGACGAGACTTCAACGATATCCAAAGCCGTTATCTGAGCTAAAAAATGGAAAATTTCGGCGATTATTTAACCGTCATAGTATCGTTTACAGATAAATCATTTCACACCCGCCTAAAACGGGTGTTTTGTTTTTCATTTGTATACTACTTAATTACTGAACTTTTAAGTAAAATTAAGTTGAGCATTTTGGGTAAATCGCTACTCTTGAGTATTATTTCCTTTGGGCTTATCTGCACAGTTCAGAATTTCGAACGCTATAAGGTTAGTAACTTCCAATTGACCTTTATTATTTTTTTATTCACCCGCGGTAACTTGATCATGCTTAAGCCGATATTCAGCAGTTCGCTGCGCATGACCTGAGACTTTCACAGGGTGCTGGTGCCTTTGCGCATATATCTTGGTAAATTCTGCCCCAAACAAAAATATCAGTCCCGAGTAATTTACCCAGAGCAAAATCAAGATAAGTGAACCCGCTGCGCCAAAGGCAGAAGCCGGATCAGTTTGTCCGAAATACAAACCCAGCGCAAATTTACCCAGCGTAAACAAAAGCGCCGTTACGAAAGCACCTATCCATACAGTTTTCCAAATGAGTTGAACATCAGGTAATATTTTATAGATCAGTGCGAACAAAACAGTGATGATACCCAGCGCTACTATTTCATTAGCGAAATAAAATACATAAAGCAAGAAAGGAGGCAGCATCTCACTGATCCAGTCTCTCAGCACCCCTATCAAAGCTGTAAGCAGTAAAGAAACGATCATCAAAAAGCCGATAGCCAATATCATTCCTAAAGAAGTAGCTCTGTCAATCACAATTTTTTTGATCCCAGCTTTAGGATTGGCTTCTACATCCCAAACTGTATTTAATGACAATTGCAATTGATAGAATAATCCAGTGGCACCAAATATTAAGGTAGCGATACCAGCAATGATTGCTATTGTAGAGCTGCCCTGCTGTGTACTATTCTCTAATATAGTTTGTACCTGCTGTGCGGATTCAGGGCCTATGATAGAACTAATTTGGTTTGTAATTTCACCCCTGACTTTTGACTGCTCATAAAATATCCCTGCCACATTGACAATTATGATAATCAATCCCGGCAGAGAAAAAATAGAATAATAGGCGATCACTGCGCTCTGACGAAACGCATCATCACCCTGCCACTCCAGATAAGATTCTTTCAGATAAGAAAATAAGCGTTTAAGCCTCATCATAGTTTAAAAAATTTAGATACACTGTTTTAACCTCTGAACTGACAAATGGTTACTTTGAGCCTATTTTTACAGTCTGCTGGCATCAAAAAAAATTACTTACTTCTTATCTTTTATTCTTTCAATTTTCTGTGCAACCTCTTCAGCTTCAGCCATTTTCATATCCCCAGCTTTGCGGTCTCTCTGTGAAAGACTGTGTGCTTCGGCTAACAGTTTCTTATACTTATCCTGCAGCTTTTCTACTTCTGATTTCTTCTTAAATAAATTAAACATATTGATGAACATGGTTTGAAATTAAAATCAATTATTTCTTCTGAACTTGCTACTTACAAAATCCAAAAACTCTTTCCAGCCTTGCCTGCTGGAGAATACTGAAGCTATCACTTTTACATATTCGCTAAAAGCAGGCCTTGTATCTTCCCCTTCTGACTCTATGATGATTTGCTGATCTTTATACTCTGTTTGATTAGCATGATCAGCGACATTTGAAGCTTGCTGATTTGCTATATTCTCTTTTGATGGGATGGCTAATTCATCAGCCCGCTTAAAGCTGCTTTTAGCTTTATCCTGGTATCCTAACTTTTCTTCAACCAACCCACGGTTGTTGTATGAGATCGCATCTTCAGGGTCAAGCTCAATGGCTTTAGTATAATCATCTATAGCTCCCTGATAATCTTTCATATGGTCTTTTACATAAGCTCTGCTGGAGTAGCGGTATGGATTTTCCGGCTCCAGCGCCAATGCTTTATTAAAGCTTATAAGTGCTTTTTCATTTTGCCCGGAAAGATGTAATGCCACTGCGCGCTCGCTCCAGAAAGTAGCATTATCAGGTACCTGCATCACCAGCTGGTCAAAATCTTTGATGGCCTTTTCAAATTCAGTGAGTTTGAAATAGCTCATCGCACGAGCATACAAACTGTTCAGATCCTGAGGATTTTCTTTAAGGGCTAGCTGAAAGTTTTTCAGCGCTTCGATATAATTTTCCTGATCAAATAGATTTTTTCCTTGTCTATAGAATTTTTCTGCCGACATTGGGTTTGTAAAGTTTACAATAGAACTTAAAAAAGTCCCTAGAGTTTATAAATAATGACAAATCTTAAGATCGGCGAATATAATGAACTGGAAGTCAACAGGGAATCTCCCCATGGAATGTACCTTCAATCTTCACAGGGAGAAATCCTCCTGCCCAACCGTTATGTTGGTGAATTAAAGCCTGGTGATACCGTTAATGTTTTTGTTTATACTGATTCTGAAGATCGTCTGGTTGCCATTACTGAACAGCCCAAAGCTACTTCCGGTGAATTTGCGAGTTTGCTGGTCAAAGATGTGACTACGGTAGGTGCTTTTCTGGATTGGGGGATTAACAAAGACTTACTCCTACCCTATCGGGAGCAATTACATCCTGTAAAAGTTGGCGATCAGGTAATTGTCAGGGTTATTACTGACCCGAAAACCGATAGAGTTATAGCGATTTCCAAAATTCAGGCTTTTATCCAGAGAGAACTTGATGATCTGTCAGAAGGACAGGAAGTAGAACTAATGGTTTACGACCAAACACCCCTGGGATATAAAGTGCTGATCAACCGTAAAAATGAAGGACTTCTTTATAATAATGAGCTTTTTCAGGAGGTGCGTCTTGGTGAGGTTATGCAGGGATTTGTCAAAAAGATACGTGAGGATGAGAAAGTAGATGTTAGCTTACAGCAACAGGGCGTAAGAGGAATGAAAAACGCCCGAACCGATTTATTGGAAGCTTTACAGCAGGCAGGAGGGTTTCTCCCTATTCATGATAAAAGTAGCCCAGAAGAGGTACAGGCAGCTGTCCAGATGAGCAAAAAAGCATTTAAGAAAGCTGCCGGCAATCTGTTTAAAGAAAAGAAAATCACCTTTACCGAAAGTGGAATCAAACTACGCTAAGAAATCTTATTTTTTTACTGGTCAAATTTTTTAGTATATCACCTGGCCTCTATTTTTTTCCAGGTCAGGCTTTGTGGCGTACAGGCTTTTCTATCAGCCTTTACTAACTTCACTTTACTTTTCTCACTGCGCTTTTTGGTGTCTGCTTTTGAGATCTCTACCGATACAATACCGGTTGGTACTGCGATGATACCATAGCCTAGTATCATGACCACTGATGCCAGGGTTTGGCCAGCTATTGTTTGGGGGGCAATATCCCCGTAGCCAACTGTTGTCAGGGTTACGATTGCCCAGTAAATACTAACAGGAATGCTGGTAAAACCATTTTCCGGGCCTTCAATCAGGTACATGAGAGAGCCTACAATAAAGATTAAAGTGATTACTGTCCCGATAAAAACCGTAATCTTGGCAGCACTTTGGCGGAGTGCCCTACCCAGGACTTCTGCTTCTCCCAGAAAATGATAAAGCTTCAGTACTCTAAATACTCTTAACAATCTTAATATACGGATCATCAACACGTACTGTGTCCCTACCACTACTAAGCTCAGATAGGTTGGTATCACAGAAATCAAATCTACAATTCCATAAAAGCTAAGCACATAACCAGTTCTTCTTCTGGCACAGTAGATTCTTAAAATGTATTCTACGGTGAACATTACAGTAAAAATCCACTCCACCGTACGGATTGTGCTCCCGTATTGGCTGGCAAAACTATTTACACTTTCAAGCATTACAGTAAGTACACTAAGCAGTATCGCAATCAGTAAGGCAACATCAAAGGCTTTACCCGGTTGTGTATCCGATTCAAAAATGATGTGGTACAAGCGCTCTTTGGTACTCAGGCCTGATGGTAATTTTTTCTTCAACAGATATGGATTAAGTAGACTGTTCTAACATAAACATCCTATGCACTGGCAATGCATCAGGATATTTTTCCCTGACGAAATTTATTAATTTTTCTCTAACAATACAGCGCAAATCAAATGCGGTGGGTGCATCTTTCGCGCTTACCAGTATTCTTACCGCAATACATTTTTCTGTAGTATCTACCAGTTGGACCACTTTGGTTTTTCTATCCCAAAGTTTTTCCCTGGCAAGGATTTTATCCAGTTCATTGCGTAGCTCGTCTAAAGGTAGCGTATAATCCAGGTATAACATGACGGGCCCCAATAGTTCGGTAGAGGTACGTGTCCAGTT
The DNA here is from genome assembly GCF_029504655.1 of Catalinimonas alkaloidigena. Classification (NCBI taxonomy): domain Bacteria; kingdom Pseudomonadati; phylum Bacteroidota; class Cytophagia; order Cytophagales; family Catalimonadaceae; genus Catalinimonas; species Catalinimonas alkaloidigena. Next base: position 2,676,267 of record NZ_JAQFIL010000001.1, on the reverse strand, counting down.
CTGAAAGGGCTTTTCTATGAAATAATTAATAGGCAATACCAAACGCCTTTTGTCCCAGATTTTGATAACTACATAAGTAAGGGTAATCTCTTCAATCCACCCCCACTCTCCTTCCACAATTACCGAGTCATCAATTTTGATCGGTTGCGTAATAGCAATCTGAAGCCCTGCCAGAAAATTTGCAATTGACTTTTGTGCAGCAAATCCGACAATAATTCCGGCAACTCCGGCAGACGTTAAGAGTGTAGCACCAATATTACGAACCGAATCAAAAGTGAGCAAAATGGCCGATAATACCAGTACAACGATAATTACAACCAATACTCTTCTGATAAACTGTAACTGGGTCTGTATCTTCTTACTCTTTAGACTATCTCCTCTTTTTACAGTGTAGTGCTCAAACACTACCTCTTCCACTACTTTGACTAAGCTCAATAATACCCAGCCAAAACCTAAAATTAGTGCTGCCTGAGCAACTTTAGTGATTATAAGATCAGTGGTTTCATCCGGCAAATCAATAAAGAGCTGAGCAATATAAAAGACCAGTAGCGGAAAAAAGACTTTCGTTCTTCGGTTCAGATTTCTGAGGAATGATTCTATTAATACACCAGGCTTCAGTCGGTTGTAATTTTTCAAAGAGCGGACAAAAACCCATCGTATTGCTAAACCTACCAATATTGATAGAAAAAACACAAATACAACTGTCCAATAGGGCCGATTAGTCATATAATCTATAAAACCTTGTTCAAGACTGTAAAAGAAGTGTTCAGTCATAGCAATAGGTGTTCGTTGAAAAAATAAAACCCTTAAGCAACTTACTTAGACCATTGAAATCCTGCTATTAATTAACCTAAAATATTCTTGATTATAGCTGTAAACACTTGTAATCCGGTTGCTATAATCTCGTCTGGAAAATCATAATTTTCATGGTGTAGATCAGGTGTATCTCTGCCAGCGCCTAATCCAAAAAAACAGGTTTTACAATCGCGTGTATAATAGCCAAAATCTTCTGACCAGCGGAATGGAGTATCTAACACTTCACTACTAACATCAAGTCCTGCGACAGCGTCGGTGAGGAACTGATAAGCTTCCGGATGGTTGATGGTAGCGGGAAAAACTTCTGAATATTGAAAATCATAAGTAAGCCCTTCAGAATTTGCCCATCTGCTGATTACACTCTCTGCCCAATGTTGCAGTGTAGTCATGTCTTCGTTTCTAAAACTTCGTAAGGTTACTCCCAGCTCTGCCAGTCCTGGTGTGATTCCGTAACTAGGCGTGCCCAGAACTGCATGCACTACTGTAAGCAGTACAAAGTCATCATATTCAGTATTTGCTGATTTGAAATCGTGCAAATCCTGAATGATATGGCTTAATGCCAATGCCGGGCTTTTGGCCTGCTCGGGTCTTGCTGCATGAGCCGTTTTTCCCCTCAGTATAGTTTTCATGCCCTGAGAAGCAGCAGCAAAAATTCCTGGCTTTAATAACAGTTTGTTCAGCGGAAAGCCCGGTAGGTTATGCAAGGCAAATAAATAGTCAGGCTTCTGCTCTTGCCATGCATCACTTTCAATCACTTGCGATCCTCCTTCACCTGTTTCTTCAGCCGGCTGGTAAAGCAAGCTGACTTTTCCATAGGCTGGCCTTGATTCGGATAAGTAAAAACCTAAACCCGCCAATATTGACATATGACCGTCATGACCACAGAGGTGGCCCCTTTCAGAAAAGCGAGACTTATAGGCTATATCGTTCTTTTCCTCAATTCTTAATGCATCCAGTTCGGCTCTAAACATCAGGTGTGGTCCCGGCTTTCCACTTTCGTAAGTCATGATAATGCCATGCCCTCCTACATTGGTATGTATGTGATCAGGCTGAGTAGGCTTCAAAAAATTTAAGATAGCATCCGCAGTATTGATTTCCTGACCAGACAGTTCGGGATGCTCATGTAATTCATGGCGTAGTGGAACTACTTTGTCTATGATTGGAGATAATTTCTCCATAAAAAATGTCTTCTTTAATTTTTATGAATCTTTGGCGTACGGAAGGGTTAATAATATCATATGTGTATTGAGCGACCTGAAACAAGGTCACTCAATACACAAAAGTGAATATTTATTCTATACGTTTTTCAATGTAATCTGAGTTTAAAAGCTGCAATGCCCCCATGTATTTCAGACGGAAGCGCAGCATATCCCCAACTTTAAGCTTCGTTTCATTTTTTTTCAAGTCCAGTACCAGCATATCAGAACTGGCACCTACCACTTCAAAGTTGTCTTTTATCGGAATGATATATTTGGGATCCAGATCCAGCAGGCCCACATCTAAAATAGCACGGTAATGGGTCTGTCCATAAAGTTTAGAATCAACTTCCATGACATCACCCTGGGGATTTGCCCCCAGTTCACCTATGGGCAACATGGGCTTTTCAGTGATTTCAATGATTTGCGCGCTAAACTCAAACACATCATCTTTCATACCGGGTATGAGCTTCTCTTCAAAGAGATTAACTCCAAAATATAAAGTCTCTCCTACCCGAAAATGATTAACACCTTTTGGAATCTGCTTATTGATAATCAAAGGAATGGTCACCGAAGTACCTCCGGAAATCCAGGGAATTTTTCGGTTGAATTTGAGTTCAATGATTTGCTTGTACAAGCTTAACTGAATGAGCTTGTCCTGTGAAGGCATCACTCCATGCAGACAATTCAGATTGGTTCCGATTCCAATAATTTCAATGCCGGGCAATTCAAAAATTTGGGCATAAAAATCTATCAGATGATCACCCATTACGCCTTCCCTCAGATCCCCTGTCTCTATCATAATGATCACCTTGTGAATCTTTTTTTGCTTAACCGCTTCGTCAGAAAGCAGCTTCAGCGTAAAATATTCAGTGTTCATGCTCACATCAGCATAACTGATGATATCTTCTACCGCTTCTTTGGCCGGAGGCTTGATATATACTGTCTGTACCTCTGGGTTGATGGATTTAATTTTTCTTAGGTTACTGATGCGGGAATCATGAATTTCTCTTACTCCCATATTGATCAGTTCTTTAAGAAAGAGCTCATTTCCGCATAATAGTTTAGATACCACTCCCCAGTGCAATTCGTTTGAATCAAACAGGTCTTTCAGGAAATGGAAATTATGCCTGAGACTTTCTCTATTCATTTTTATATAGGCCATGACGCTTTATTTCTTCTCTAGTCTCATTTCTAAATACTTGTTGGTAAATCCCAGCTTCTCATACAAGAATTTGGCAGGATTATTTGGCTCTACATGCAGCGCAATATTTCCTTTTGCCATGTCAATGGCTTTCTGCATAAGCTGTTTACCTAAGCCTTTGCCGCGATGGTCACGGTGAACGGCTATGTATACCAGTAAGTTTTCAGGTACATAGCCTTCCATACCTGTCTGACACATAATCACCGCCCCGGTGATCTGATCTCCTTCCTTGGAGAGAAGTGCGAAGCCACCTTGGTGAGGGTAATTGCTGAGGGCATAGTCCAGGCATTTTTTTATGTCAAGAATATTATCGCCAAACTCATCTAAATGGGCATACAAAAATTCAGCGATTTCATTTTTTACCAATATTGTCGCCCGGTCTATGGCTGTTATAAATTTAAATTCCATGTGTTATGAATATTTCAAAGATTTGTTTTCAGTTTGGTTACTAGGAACAACGTAGGAGAGCACCACAAAGATTAGTAATGCAGCGAATATTCCGAATACGTTGGCATCAAGCCCGAAAGGCATTTGTTCAGCTGAAACTACCAGCGAGAGCCCTACCGTGACACATCCTCCTGTCAACATTGAAAAGAATGCCGCAGTCGGGTTACCTCTGTTCCAAAACAATGCCCCTAATACTGGTATCAGCAAGCCAGATACAAGGAACGCATATGAATAAAGCATGAGGTTGAGCACATTGGTCATTTTCCAGGCCAATCCTACGGCTAAAACGCCGAGAATAAAAGTCACTCCCTGCGAGATCAGTAAGAATGATTTTCCCTCTTCATTGATGGGTAGAAGACGGCACAGAAGATCAGAAACTATATTTCCGGAGGCTGCCATAAGACAACTGTCCGCAGTAGAAAGTACGGCAGAAAAATAAGCTGACATCACCAGTCCCATCAAACCCACCGGCAGTACTGTTCTCAGTAACATAGGCAGGCCGGTTTCGGGATCAGTAGCTGACACATTCGCAGCTCCCAGATAATCAAACATGCCCTGGTCAGCCCCAACTTTGGCGAGCAAGCCTAAAGTCACTCCCATAAATGCCATGATTGGCCACTCAAATAATCCTGCAAGAAACCATGCCTTTCGGGCAGTTTTCTCATCCCGGGAGGCGTATATACGCTGGTATAATGTCATAGCGACAAACCAAATAGGGATGATAGTGACACCCCAATTCACCAAGTCCTGCCATCTTATGTTAGTAAAGGTCAGCATCTCAGGAGCCACTGTAGCTGTAATTGCTTCCCAGCCTCCTACAGCAGTGTAAGCAACTGGTAAGGCAATAAAAATTAACCCCGACATAAGGATGATCCATTGCACTGTGTCTGTATAGATCACAGCTTTTATACCTCCCAGTACGGTATAAATCACTGCTACTGCACCCATGATCCAGAGCGCCATGTTCATGTCTAAATCAACAAAAGTACCGGAAGCTAATTTGGCACCTGCCAGTATCTGGGAACTGGTAAAACCAGTATAGCCGACAGCAGAAATCAACCCTGCCAAGAGTGCGGTTTTCTTATCATAGAAATGACCGAATATCTGAGGAAAGGTATAGAATTTCGCAAAAGCTGGATTTCCTTTGATCAAAGGAATGAGAAAGACCGCAGCCAGCCAGGCCCCGATTAATCCGGTAAATAGCATCCAGGCTCCCGATAATCCCATGACAAAACCCAGGCCGCCCAGGCCTACAGAAAACCCACCGCCCACATCGGTAGCCACCACTGACAATCCAATATGCCAGCTACTCATATTTCTACCTCCCACATAATAATCGTCAGTACCTTCGTTTTTGGAAAAAAAGAAAAAACCAACGCCCAACATGGCGACCATGTAGACTACAAAAATAAGGATATCAATAATATGCATGCTAAATATTTAACAGGAAGAAGATGCTAAGGTTTGGTCAATTTGAACTATTCAACCAATTAAAAATACTTACCTTGTCTCTCAGTTCTAAAAGCACAAAGTTATAAAACATTCTCTTTAACTGAAAAAACACCAATTTAGTCAAGCATGCCCTGGATTCAACACTCTGATTACCAAGCACCTTACTGGCTTTTTAATGGTCACCTTCAGACCATTATTCCTTCTCAGTTTAGAAAAGTACAGGATATATCTTACCAAAGAGAACGCTTTGCTACTCCGGATGATGATTTTTTATTACTAGACTGGTCTGAGATACAGTCAGACAAACTAGTCATTATTTCTCATGGACTGGAAGGGGATAGTCAGCGGCCCTATATCAAAGGAATGGTTAGAGCTTTTAACCGTGCCGGATGGGATGCCCTGGCATGGAATTTCCGAGGATGTGGGGGAGAAATTAACCATACCCTCCGATTTTATCATAGCGGCGCTACTGATGATCTTGATCTGGTAATTGCCCATGCATTGAGAAAAAAAAGCTATCAAAATATTGTACTGGTAGGCTTCAGTCTGGGTGGTAATCTTACCCTCAAATACCTTGGAGAATCAGGCAGTCAATTGCGACCTGTGATTAAGGCAGGGGTTGCATTTTCCGTACCTCTGGATTTACATTCCTGCTCTCAACAAATCAGTGAGCCTGCCAACTTCATTTACAATCGTCGTTTCCTTCGTAATCTTAAGCTTAAAGTCAGCCAGAAGGTAATAAAGATGCCTGATGACATTTCTACCGAGCATTTTGATAAGATCAAAACACTTTTGGATTTTGATGATTTTTATACCGCTCCTATTCATGGGTTTCAGGATGCGCTGGACTATTACAGTCACTGTAGCAGTCTTTATTATCTGAATGACATCCGTATACCCACTTTACTGGTTAATGCGAAGAATGATCCTTTTCTCTCTGACAAGTGCTATCCTCAGCAAATGCTTGCTGCTCATCCCTATATTTTCCTTGAAACACCTACCCAGGGAGGTCATGTAGGCTTCATGCCAAGAGGTGCAAAGGCTAATGACAATTACTGGTCTGAAAAGCGAGCCCTCGCATTTGCCGCAAGTAATTTAGAAGGTTCTCATATCTGAAAAAAATCAGCTTACTTTTTCTGAAGGTGAGCAGTGGTGCAAGCTCGGGATTAGTCCACCGCCTGTATGCCTCAGTATGTGCGGGACAATCTGTGCCGCCCTGGCTGCGACTTTTCACAAGCAAATAGGTTACGTAATATGCTAAAACTCAAAATAAAAATTAATTTTTATTCTCTAATTTCTTTTATTTACCAAATATTATTTTTCTATTTGCATAAATAACATATCAATACGTTAAACTTTACTTTCATCACCAAACTTCTTCACTATGTCAACCAATATTAACCGCCGTCACTGGTTGAAATCTAGTGCACTTATGGCTGGAGCCTTCTTAGGTAATCCGTTTGAGTTTACACAACCTGCCCATGCTGCTACGGTAAGTAAGCTTGCCTCTCCAAATGCATCTCCCTGGGATTTTGAAAACATGAAGGCACGGCTAACTTCTAACGAAAATCCCTTTGGTCCTTCTCCAAAAGCGCAAAAAGTGATGATGGATGCAATCAAAGACAGCTGGATGTACGCTAAGCTTGGCAAAGACGAGTTGAAGAAAATGATTGCGGATATGTGGGGGGTTACCGAAGATCATGTGATTCTAGGGGCGGGCTCTACTGAACTACTGATGGCTGCCGCTCAGTATTATGGAAAAAAAGGCAATAAAATATTAGGAGCTGACCTGACCTATATGTCACTTATTCGTCGTGCCTGCAATGACTATGGTGCCGAACTGGTGACCGCTCCTCTGGACACTGATCTGGACTATGACTTCAACAGGATGATGGATCAGGTGAAGGACGATATTAACCTGGTGTATATTTGTAACCCTAACAATCCAACGGGTAGACTGACTGATACCGCTTCACTCAAATCTTTTTGCGCTGAAGCCTCCAAAAAGAAGCCGATTTTTATTGATGAGGCCTACATCGATTATCAGAAAGATGCTCCATCAAAATCTATGATCAGCCTGGTAAAAGAAGGAAAAGATGTGATTGTTGCCAGAACCTTTTCCAAAGTTCATGCTATGGCAGGTTTACGCATTGGTTATTGTATCGCTTCGCCTGAAAATATCAAGAAACTAGAGCTTTTTGCTACTGACGGAAATGGCTTAGCCCGCCCTTCAGCTTATGGAGCAATTGAGACACTCAAAGATGAGGCGTTTATGGATTATAGTCGTAAGATGAATGCTGAATCCAAAGACATGCTGTACAAAACTTTAACTGATGCCGGATACGAATACATACCTTCTGACACCAATTTTGTGCTCTTCCCTATCCGTATGGATGGAGATCGTTTTGTACTGGAAATGATGAAGAGAGGTGTTGGTCTAAAGCGGGTTCATTTCCGTAACCAGCATTACTGCCGTGTGAGTATTGGTACCAAAGAAAATATGGAAACTTTTGCGGAAGCATTCAGCGAGCTTTCCTAACAAAAATATCAAACAAGACCAATTTACGCTCAACAATTATTTTACATCAGAGAACCTGCTGATTTTTTGGCAGGTTCTTTTTTTGTGCTCCTCCCTCCTGCATCTTTTTTTATAGATGTGCCATACACTATCTGCAGATGCACATTAAATTACTCTTAAAAAATAAAACCAATCAACCACTCGGCTAATTGGCTTTACGACACATAACATAACCCTAAAAGAGTCATGCATTATTGAGATTCTTTCACGATCCTGAAACCGCGATATGCTTGATCGGAATGTACTTCTACATTACTAGGGTCAGCATAATCATAAGCGCTATACCCGTAGGTTTCTCCTTCCGAATGATATTCTGATACATTTCCCCCGAGGTCATATACTTCTGCTTTCTCAAGTTTGAGAGGAGGATGACTCCCGACTGCTTTAAGCAGCAAGGGCTTAGCTTCATCAATTTTTTCCTGAAGCAGTGAAACTTCTTCAAGCGTAATGTCAAATCCTGCCCAAAAGTTCAATGTATTCTCCTTCTCAGCATTTTTACGGCCTAATTCATGCCACTTTGTCGCCTCCTTGACATTGGGCAGACGATAACTTTCCCCCGTTAGTTCACTCAACCATGCCAGGTAAGCTTCTGCTTCCCCTTTACTTACGTTATGTAGTGCGAAGTTGGATTCCGTTGGATCAAACTTATGGTCAGTTTTGTATGCCTGATACTGAGCATTGGTTACTTCAAAGCGACCCAATGAGATAGTATCTTCACCCAGAGACACTACTTCCGGTATCAACTTGTCCTGGTAAAGCTTACCGTACAACGCGCCCTCTTTCGCTACTTTTTCCTTCTTCAGGAGCATAGCTATAGGACTTTCGGATTTGAGTGCTTCATTTTTCTTTTCATAATTCTTAAAGAGATATTGATCAAACCAATCCAGTTCTTCATTCATTTTTCTTAACTGATGTGTTATTTTCTTTAAGCCATGTGGCTGGTCAGGAAACCAGACAAAGCGAACAGGAGCTTTATCATTCTGCTGTAATGCGCGATAATATTCCCAGCCCTGATCCCGAGGTACTGCCCGATCTTCACTTCCATGAAAAATAATGGTTGGGGTTTTCACCTTTTCCATCTCAAAAAGTGGTGACTTGATGATATAATTTTCATTGTAAAATTTACCATTTACATCATCCCAGGGGGCGCCACCAAAATAGCTTTGGTCAAAAGAAACGCCAAAGCGGCAGGTACCGAAATCGGAGGTCCAGTTTACATCACCGGCTCCGGGAGCAGCAACTTTGAACTTATCTGGATAGCGAACGGTCAGCATGGTAGTTAGAATAGCTCCATTGGACCAACCCATCACCCCTAGTTTGTCCTCATCCACCAATCCTTTGTCAACCAGTTCATCTACCGCATTCATAATGTCTACCAGTTCGGGCTCATAGTAATTCTTCTTGATAGATTCCACGAACGCCAGACCATGATTGGAAGAACCATGATAATTAGGCTTGAGTACAAAAGCACCTCGCTGCGACATGATGTTGGGATAGGTAGACCAGCGTTCGGTCCACAGGTCAAGGTCTACACCGGAGGGGCCACCATGAATGGAAAGTACCAGAGGATATTTTTTACCCTCTTCATAATTTTCCGGGTAAATCAGTATGCCGTTTACTTCTTCATCATTATAACCCTGCCAGCGGAAGATCTCTGCACGCGCAATTGGCTTTTTTTGTAGTTTTTGGTTCAGCTTTACCAGCTCATCATAATTTGCGACAACAGCCTTGTTTCTTTTATGCTGAATGTCAGCCACATAATATTTGGGCAGCTTAGATGCGGTAGAATAATCAAAAACCAGTTTTTTACCATCTTTTGATGTTTCAAAGAAGCTCAGGTGTTGTTCCATGCCATTCAGTGTGATGAGTTGCTGACTCCAGCTACTCTCATCTTTTTGAAAATAAGCCAGTTTACGGGTAGCTCCATGAGCCAGATGAGCCAGCAAACCGTCGGAAGTCAATGCAAAGTCCCCTCCTAAGCCCCATTCCCAATCTAAATCTACCTTATCGTACGCTTGCTCATCCAATAAATAATAATACAATTCAGTTATCCCTGCTCCATTCCACTCAGGGTCACTAGAATGTTCGGCTGTGAAATAAAATCCCTGATGGTCAGAAGTAAATTTAAAATTGCCAGGTGTTTGTAAATTCTCCAGCACTTTGGTCTTTTCTCCACTTTCCAGGTCATATAAATAATACTCACCTTTGGGCTGGGCATCAGACGCGTAGTGTGGACTCATTGTCAAACCAGTAATCATCCAACGTCCATCCCTGGAAATCGCGTACTGGCTTACAGGATGCTCGTTGTCAGTCAGTCTCTTTATGGATTTGTCTTTTAGGTTAAACGCATACACTTTTTGGTTAGTCCAGTGTACCGTATCTTCTACGATGATCGTATTGTCTTTTTTCTCTTCCAGCTTTTGTTCGTACAGTGTTTTACCATCGTTTGAAGTGAAAGTGAGTGTGCTGTCATTCAGCAAATTGATATCGGAAATTCCATTTTCAAATTCATGCACTTCTTTTGGTTCACCCCCATAGATACTCATGGACCACAGCTTTTTACCTTTTTCTCGGGAAGAAAGAAAGTAGAGCGTTTCACTATCCTGAGAGAACAAGGGGGAATAATCATCCTCATCTCCATTAGTCATGGGAATGGTGAGATATTCCCCATCCTTTTGTACATCCAGTCGGGTGAGGTAAATATCGCTGACAAACTTATCTTTTTCCTTTTCCCCTTTCTCCTTGGTCCAGACCACCATCTGCTCATTCGGAGAGATCTGTACTTCCTGCATCCGTTCGGTATTGATGATGTCTTCGGGAGTCCAGCGATTTTCATCAGGCTCGTTATTCTGCGCCCACAGCCCTCCTGCTGTAAGGCACAGCATTAGTGCCAATGTGTTTTTCATTTGTTTAAAATATAGTTCTTGGTGTTTGGTTCTTTGTTCTAAGTGTTTTGGTTTTGGGTTTTATGAAGTTATAGTTTTAGGTGTTGTCGTTTGAGCGACATTATTACACTGCTGCATATTTTGATGTTGGCCTAAAATCCTGAGAACAAATGCAGTATCCTAAAATCACAACAATAACATCAAGAACCATCAACCCAAGAACCAAAACACCATTCAATTCAATAGTTCCAAAGCAGCAGCGCTCATGGCTTTAACGCCAGTCTTGATCGTAGGCTCAGGTAAAGGCGCGTAATTTGGTGAGTGTAACGAAGGCAGAGAAGTACCATTTTCCTGTGCTGCTCTTACTTTGGCCGGATCTACAGCACCTAACCAAAACATACAGATGGGTACATCTTTTTCCTGCAGGCCAAAACGACTGAAATCCTCACCTACCATATTGGGAGCAGTCTCCACCACATTTTCTTCACCAAAGTTCTGTTTGAAAACACCTACCAACCTTTCCGTAAGTGCAGGGTCATTTATAGTGGCGGGTGTTTGAGGGTCACGTATGCTGATTTCAGGATATTTTTCTTCAGGTAAACCTGCCATGCCAGCCATATTTTTTGTAATACGCTGCAATGCTGCCACCGTCTGATCTCTTACTTCCTGTGAGTAAGAACGAAGTGTAAGCTGCATTTTCACCTGGTCGGGAATAATGTTATGTACTGTACCACCGTGGATTGATCCTACCGTTACTACCGCCGGCTCAATCGGATTAATTTCCCGACTGACAATAGTCTGAAAAGCCGTGATCATTTCGGCGCTGAGTACAATAGGATCTTTGGTAGTATGGGGCGCTGCTCCGTGTCCTCCTTCACCATGCACAGTAATATCTACCATGTCAACGCTAGCCATAAAGTTGCCGGATCGATACCCTATAGTACCCGCAGGCAAAGAAGCATTGTCATGCAGGGCAATGGCATAGTCTGGTAGTGGAATTTTATCGTACAAATTGGCTTTAAACAATGCATCCGCCCCAAAACCCGTCTCTTCCGCTGATTGTGCAACCATTACTAGGGTGCCTTTCCACTGGTCTTTCATTTCTACCAGCGCACGTGCCGTACCTATGAAGACAGTCATATGAATATCATGTCCACAGGCATGCATGACTGATACTTCTTCTCCCGCAGGATTATTTCCTTTCGCTGTACTGGCATAGGGTAAACCGGTTTTTTCTTCCAATGGCAGAGCATCCATATCTGCTCTGATCAGAACCGTTGGGCCATCTCCATTTTTGAAAACTCCTGCCAGGTTATGCATGCCCAGTTTTTCCTGGACTTCAAAACCCAGGCTTTTGAGCTCTTCAGCAATTAAATTTGAAGTCTTCTCCTCCTGGGATGACAACTCCGGGTTTTGGTGTAAATGTTTATATAGCTGATCCAGTGAGGCATAGTTTTCAGCAGTAAAGGCTTCTACCTGTGCTACGGTTGATTTCTGTGCCTGGGTAGTATGAATCAGAAATAATAGTAAGATTAAGGAGTATAGTTTTCTCATGATAGGAATTGATAGTTGCAGATTACAAATTTGCTATTTTAAGTTTAGATAGTGACTTCAGCCTATTCATTCTTCATCAATCACTACTTTTTATTTCATCGCATCAGTCGGTGGTCAAAACCAAATGGTTTTTGTTCTGCTACTGATATCTTTCCAAAATCAGGGTGGCGCGGGTTGATCAAATAGTTATACTCATCAGGAATATGAACTGAAGGCACCTTGAGCACGCAAAACTTTCCTTTTTCCAACCAGGCCTCCCCTAGCCTGGCTACACTTTGCGGAGCAGGAAACTCCCACCATCCATCGGGCAAATTTTTTATGCCAATGGTCTCTTTTTTTACATTGTCAGGCACTTCAATGGTGAGCATCGTAAGTTCTCCCAACTGCCGGTGGTGTTCCACTCCTACCAGAAATTCTAATGCTGCTAATGCCCTGTTTTCTGCAGTGTAGACCACAGCTTTGCCGGGTAAATTCCATCGTCCTCCGTACAGAAATGCTCCGTATCCGTCTAGTGCAGTGAACTGCGCTTTACACAATCTATAAATATACATTAACGATATACCCCGTGTTCTATCTGTCCTAAAAGTTGTAATAATAATTCAGCCCCCTGCCGGGTATCCAGCAAGTCTGCAGGCTTTACATTTCCCAGTGCACGATTGGAAGTCTGCATCCAATGCTGAAAGACAGAGGGAGTAGCAAAAACCGACCTGCCAAAGAGCGCTACCTGCGCCCACTGAATGATTTGTTCACTTACATGTGAAGGTAGATACTGCTGCTCCGTATAACGCTGTAGGGTGCGTTCGCCAATCGGAAGCTTAGGTATCAACTCTTTGAGGGGAACACCTAAAATCTGACTTACAGTCTTTAAGGTATTGCGTGTCACTCCTCGACGTGCCAGACGAACCAGATCATAAGGGCTTTCAATTTTTGCCAGTTCATCCAACTCAACGATGGAGCTTATTTCATGTGCATACATAAGCGGTATTGATAAATAATACGCCAATTTACAAAATAAAAACGAAAAATGGCGTGTAAAGTTCAAAACTCTTTATTCATATTTCTATATAGTGAGTTTTTGATAAGGAAAATAGACTATCAGAAGTGTAAGGTCTATATTAAAAATTCGTATGATTCAAATGAAATAGCCATGAAAAACATTTTTTTTATCCTCTTCTGCATCGCAATAATTTTTGCCAGTGGCTGTGCAAATGACGATTATGATCCGCTGGGTGATTTGATCGTTAACCTGCTAAATTCCACATCATTGCCGGATAATCCTCTGATTGAGGAGGTAGAAGTGGGTATTTTTCCTACTGAAAGTTTATTGACGGATGAATTTATCCCTGCTCTTGCTTTCAAGAAGGCAAGGGTAGAATTAGATGTAGATGAGGATGAAGTCCCCACTGCGGTAATCACCAATATTCTACCCGGTACATATGTGTTGGCTTTGATAAGCATCTCTTCTTCTAAGGATACGCCCAAACAGGTAATACAAATTACGGCTGATGATGTGACCGTAACAGATTTGAAATTTTAGCATTAAATATTTCAATAATAAATATTCACCAAATATTTTTACTTTAATTTCACAGTAAGTTAGCTCTTCATCTAAAATAACCACAAATAACCAAATAAATATGCACAAATTAGCCTCACTATGGATAGCTATGCTGCTATCATCAAACTCTCTGTTCGCTCAACAGGAGCAAATTATGGGCTTTACAAACGAAAGTTCCGAAGAGCAATATAAACTGGAAGCAAAATTTGACAGCTATCTGAAATCACAAAATTTAGATGTGTGGATGGAACGTCTGGCTGCACGTCCGCATCATGTAGGCTCTGCTTACGGAAAAGAAAACGCGGAATTCATGGTAGCAAAATTTAAAGAATGGGGTTTTGATGCTGAGCTGGCTGAGTATCAGGTACTCTTCCCTACGCCGAAGGTCAGAATTCTGGAAATGACCTCACCAACAAAATTTAAAGCCAGATTAGAAGAACCTGCACTTAAAGAGGATGCGACTTCAGGGCAGAAGAAAGAGCAACTTCCTACATATAATAGTTTTTCAGCGAATGGAGATGTCACTGCGGAACTAGTATTTGTCAATTATGGTATACCTTCGGATTACGAAGAACTGGAAAAGCTGGGTATTGATGTAGAAGGCAAAATTGTGATTGCCAAATACGGAGGTTCGTGGAGAGGTATTAAACCCAAACTGGCAGCTGAAAAAGGAGCCATTGGCTGTATCATCTACTCTGACCCCAAAGATGATGGTTTTTACCGTGGAGATGTATATCCCGAAGGGCCTTTCAAAAATAAACATGGGGTACAGCGTGGCTCCGTATTGGACATGCCACTCTATCCCGGAGATCCCTTGACCCCCGGCTATGCCGCTACTGAAAATGCGGAAAGGCTGGACCGCAGTGAAGCCCCTACCCTGATGAAAATCCCGGTCTTACCCATATCTTATAGTGATGCGCAGCCCTTTCTGGCAGCACTTGAAGGTCCGGTAGCTCCTGAAGATTGGAAAGGGGCTTTACCCATTACCTATCATGTAGGTCCAGGCCCTGCCACAGTACATCTCAAGCTTGAATTTGACTGGCAGCTTCAGCCCGCTTATAATGTGATCGCAAAAATGGAAGGAAGCGCGTATCCTGACGAATGGATCATCCGTGGAAACCATCATGATGCCTGGGTAAATGGCGCCAATGACCCCATCAGCGGTATGGTAGCGGTGATGGAAGAAGCCAGAGCGGTAGGAGAGCTGGTCAAAATGGGTTGGAAACCTAAAAGAACATTAATTTACTGCGGCTGGGATGCTGAAGAACCAGGCTTATTAGGCTCTACAGAATGGGTTGAAGATCATTTGCGCGAGTTAAAGGAAAAGGCAGTGGCTTACATCAATTCTGATTCTAACGGAAGAGGTTTTCTTTATGCGGGAGGCTCACATACTTTGGAGAAGTTTTTTGGCCAGATCGCCCGGGATGTGGATGACCCACAAACGGATTTAACAGTAGCGGAGAGAAGAAACGCGCGCCTCATGACGCAGGGAGAAGATGAAAGCAATGGCATCAAACTATCTGCCCTTGGCTCAGGCTCAGATTATACCCCATTCATCCAGCATGCGGGAATAGCATCTTTGAACATAGGATTTGGGGGTGAAAACGCGGGAGGTGAGTACCACTCCATTTATGATTCCTATGATCATTACACCCGCTTCAAAGACCCTGATTTTATCTACGGCATTGCTCTGATCAAAGTAGCAGGAAGAACTTCTCTTCGCCTGGCCAATGCGGAAGTACTACCCTTTGACTTTACTCATTTTTACAATACAGTAGAGGGTTACGCAGAAGAAGTGATGAAGCTGGCAGACGATATACGGGAACAAACAGATCAAGAAAACGAAATGGCCGAAGAAGGGATATACGCAGCAGCAGCAGATCCCCAAAAGCCATTTGTAGCCCCTGAACCTAAAGAAGAAGTACCGCACTTCAACTTCGCACCATTGATGAATGAACTGGAACAACTGGAAAAGCTGAGCATGGAACTCAAAAATATCAATCCCGCTGATGTTGATGATGATGAATTGAAAAAACTCAATACACTGTTATATACCAGCGAAAGAGCACTTACCATAGAGGAGGGATTACCGGGACGTAACTGGTTTCGCCACCAGATCTATGCCCCAGGCTTTTATACCGGCTATGGCGTCAAAACACTACCACAAGTCAGGGAAGCCATTGAGCAGAGAAAGTGGGAGACAGTTGATGCGCAGATAGAGGTGCTGGCCGAAGTCCTGGAAGGCTTTAACCAGCAATTGATAGAAATCAAAGCACTAATTGAGTAACTTCATCATAAAGGCTTAATCGGGAAGGTCCGTTGAAACACAACGGACTTTTCTTTAACTACACATTCCACCAATACGTAAACTTAAGGACCAGCGCCCGGTTTCTAACGCCAAAAGGTTCTGGAAAGTAATTATCTGTGTAAACAATAAACAGGTCTGAGGCAGGCTGATAGCGCCACTGTAAACGCGTGTTCAGATTGATGTTATCCAGCTGCTGGTTGTATTGCATGAAAGCGGTAAAAAAGAGCTTGTTGGTCATCGTTACATCCAAACGAGGCCCCAGCAGCCAAAACTCATTCCTGTTCCATGGCTCAGGTAAGAGTATGTTGTTGTAACTGGCCCTCAATGAAATACTTACATAGGGCTGAAAGCGATAGCCCATTTCTGTAGTCAGGTTTAATCGTTTTCCATCGGCGAAATACCCTCCATAGCGTGTTGAAAAAGAATAAGTGAACAGACTGTTGGGCGTAGACTCATATTCAGTACCCCAGGCATTCCAGTGATGTTCGGAAAAAGTAGCTAAAGTATCTCCCGACGAATTTGTAGGATCAAACGCCTGCAATAGCTGTACATAGTTATGAGCCACCCAGGCACTCATGTTTGAGCGGTTTTGGAATACGACATTATAGGCTAAGTAAGACTCATTATCAGTCTGCTCAAAAGCGTGATTGAAGAAGTAGGTGGAACTGATCGTAGGTCCATGGCTAACGACTGAGCTATTATCGGGAAAGAAGCGATACTCCGCCTCCGGGTTGAGCTTGATATAATTTCTGCGGGGTACATAGCCTACCTCAGCGGTATAGCCCTCCCCTACATATTCATGCTGCCACCGCAGAGAAAGTTTTCTACTTTCATAATTAAGGTTAGCGGCATGCACCACATTATTTTCTCTTTCTTCAGGGCTGAAAGAACGCAGATAAAGTGCTTTACCGGTCCAGAGGTTATTGGATGAAGCCAGGTTATATTCCAGTCCGATGTTGCGATTGTATTGAGAATATTCAGGCATCTGGGGATCATCACTGGGCGTATAGTTAAGGGATTCTTTATCTACCACAATGAGGCCGATGTTGGAGCGGGCAAATACCCTTCTTTGCACCGCTGCCACCGCAAAATTCTGTGCAGGCAAACCCGTTTCCTCTACTTTACCAGTCTGCATATTCATCACTCCGATTCGCCAGTTTTTGTTGACCTTGCCGCTCAGCCTGGCTCCAAAACGAATGGGCACGCCCAGGCCGATTCTCCTTGAGAAAAAAGGGCGAATGTTCTGATAACCAAAATTGGCGAAGAGGTCGCCATTCTCTAAAAAGAACTGTCTCCTTTCCGGAAAGAAAAGTTCAAAACGATCCAGGTTAGTCACTTGCTGATCTACTTCCACCTGAGAGAAGTCAGGGTTTACTGTAAGGTCCAGATTGAGAGAGGAGGTAATGGCAACTTTAGCATCTACCCCAACCTCTCCCCTGTAATCAGTATCCAGGTCATTGTTAAAATCTCGGCTTACACCTCCCAGTGCATAGGGAATAATAGATACATTTCCGCCAACGGTGGGAGGAGGCTGATCCCAAACCAGCGTACCTGTATAGGCAAGTGAGGCTGAAGGAAACTGACGAGGCACCGGCGTCCAGGAAGACTTTTCGCCAGCTTTTAAATCCAGACGGCTAAAATTGATGCCCCACTCTGTGATACCCTTTTTGTAGCGAATGGTTTTGAATGGAATCGCTGCTTCAAAAACCCAACGGTCTTCATAATTTTTAACTTCTGATGTCCATTTATTATCCCAGCTGAGGTCTACACTTCCACCATCGTACATCAGGCCATCCCACTGTGCTCCAGCAGCATTTGCCCCAAAAGAAAAACCATTGGTCTGATCATCAAAAGGATCCATGAAAAGCAAAAAATTATCATTCTTCCCAAATGAAAAATCTCTGCGTAATGACTCAACAATATACGGTCCGGGTTCAGAATGGTAACACACCGCAATGAGGTAAAGAAAATTATCATCATACGTCATCCTGACTTCTGTTTTAACTTTCGCCAGGCTGGTATCCATGGGTAGTATCATATGAAAATCCTTGGCTACCTGGGCTTGCTCCCAGCCTACGTCATTGATGCTTCCATCAACAATAATTGCTGTGTTTGATTTTTTCAGTTGAAGGCGGTAATCGGCGTTTTTTTTCTGACCAAAAAGAGGAATACTGAGTAGTAACAGATTTACAAGCAGCAATTGTAAGGCTTTCAATAGGATTTGCGTTAAGTATGAACCAATAAATTGAGGCAAATCTAGGCTTTTTTTCAGCTTCAGCAATGAAATTGTATTAGCATGCCTGTTTGAAAAAAGGGTTCCCATATAGCCAATAATATTGCGAATATCATAAAAAATAATTTTAAGACGATTTATTATAAACTGTTATAAATGATATATTTTTTGAGTAATATTGATTATGGAAAATTCAATAAAGCTCACTTTTATTTTGTCACTTTTGACGCTGATGCTTTATCGTTATGAAATCGTGAATGCACAGGAAAAAGCCAGCCCAATACTTTGGCAGATTGAGACAAAAGATGGCAATGTGTATTATGGTAAGATCATTTCTCAGTCACAGGAAATACTGAGACTGGAAACTGAAAACCTGGGGATACTCACTATTCCCGTTGAAAACATTCGTAGTATACGTGAACTCAGTGAAAATGAGGTAAAGGATGGAGAAATATGGCCAGAAAACGCACAGGCCACCCGCTACTTTTTTGCCCCTAATGGTTATGGCCTTCGTAAGGGAGAAGGCTATTATCAGAATGTCTGGATATTTTTTAATCAGCTCAGCTTTGGCGTAAGCGATAACTTTTCAGTGGGCCTGGGAATGGTTCCACTCTTCCTTTTTGCTGGCGCTCCTACACCTATCTGGATCACACCAAAATTATCAGTACCGGTAAAGAAAGATAAACTCAACCTGGGAGTTGGTGCATTAGTAGGGACCGTAATTGGTGAAGGGAGTACGGGCTTTGGAATGGCCTATGGCGTGCTGACAGTGGGAGATAGAAATAAAAACCTTAACATTGGACTTGGATACGGCTTTGCCGATGGCGGATGGGCTGATACTCCACTCATCAACATAGGTGGAATGTTACGCCTGAGTCCCAAAGGCTATTTGCTCACAGAAAACTATTTTGTGGTCGTTGATGGAAGCGCATTTGGAGCATTTTCCATTGGCGGAAGAACGGTATGGAACCGTTTTTCACTTGATTATGGTGGTTTTGTTCCATTTAATGATGTTGATGGTTTAATTATCGTCCCCTGGTTAGGCTTTGTAGTTCCTCTGGGAAAATAATGTTCTGAGACTTGCTAAACACTATGCTCTAAGTCTTTATTTTTTAGTCAAAAAACCTTACATTTCGGTTAATATTGATTTCTAAGGTATGCGTAGGTTTGCCGCCATAACACTTCTCTTTGTCTTTTTCCTTTATCACCTGGGCTATTATGGTTTCTATTTAGCGCTCAGTCATCAACTTGATAAGCAGTGGAACAATAAAGTATATTCTGAATATCTGACATTGACAGCCGAAGAGTTAAAGCATACTTCAATCCCATTGTCAATCCCCTACCAGCCTGACCAGCAGCATTATGAGCCCCACAGTGGAAAAGTAGAAATCAATGGTCAATATTACCGGATCGTAAAGCAAAGATATGCTCAGGATACACTACACATTTTGTATGTAAATGATAGCTTACAAACTGATCTGGATGCTTCTGTAGATGAATGGATAGCTTCCATGATTCAAAAGCCACTAAATTCGGATCATCAAGGCATTCAACGCTGGAAAACACTTGCCAAAGATTTCATTATTGATGAATTCTGGGTGTTGGTTCAACCAAAACGCTTACTGGCTTCGCAGCCTTATCAGCAAGAAATAGTTGTAGAATACAGGTATCATATCTCAATTCCTTCCCCGCCTCCAAGATCATAAATAGATAAAATACGGACAGCCTGGCCTGTCAATACAGTTTTTTTGAGAGAGTAGTATTATTTATTGCTTAACGTAGCTATGCAATAATGTATGATGCGCTATTCACTGTGCGATTTTCTATTCCCTTTCTTTTCTTGACAGCCTTTTAATCTATTTATGCTTTCCTATTGAATGTTCAGCTTACATTAGAAAAAATCTATAAGATAGCCGAAGATCATAGGATCGCTCAACTATTCAATCATACCAATCAAGATGAAAAAATCTTTATTCATAATACTATGCTTATCCACGCTGGGAGTCATTACTATTCAGCATATTCATGCCCAGGGCTGTGTAGCCATTCGTCACTTTTCTACTTGTAGCGCAATAAATGATGGCTCTAATGTTGCGCTCCATGAGGGGCAGTGGCAAATAGGTGCTGCCTACCGTTACTTCAAATCAGACCGTCATTTCAGAGGTACGCAGGAGGAAGTAGACCGTCAGGTGAATAACACTGAAGTAATTAACATCTCAAATTCAGTAGATGTGACTTTGACCTACGCACTCAACCCCCGCCTAAGCTTCAACCTGGTACTGCCCTATGTCCACTACAGCCGTTCGTCTCTTTATGAACACGGACTGGTCAATGGAGAGTATGTAAAGCAGGAAAGGAAGAAGACTTATGCCTCCGGAATAAGTGATGTTCGGCTTTCGGCCAACTATTGGCTGCTGGACTTTGACCGGAACCCTGGAGGCAATATTGCGGTTGGTTTCGGAATCAAATTACCTACCGGAAACTATCAAGCTGAAGATCTTTTTTATAATGTAGGTCCTGATGGAGGGGATGAAAGTCGTACCGTGGATCAGTCTATACAGCCTGGTGATGGTGGTTTTGGATTGACTGTTGAGTTTAATGCTTATAAAGAAGCTTTCAGCCATACCTACCTTTATGCCGCTGGTTTTTACTTAATCAATCCGCGAGAGACAAATGGGGCACGTACCTACCGTGAGACGCTGGTTGCCAATGTGCTGGACAATGAAGCTATTATGAGCGTACCTGACCAATATATGCTAAGAGGTGGAATCAGCAGAAGCATCATGCGGCTTGCGGGCCTATCTTTTTCAGTAGGTGCACGTTTTGAAGGTGTGCCGGTGAGAGACCTCCTAGGAGGAAGTGAAGGCTTTAGAAGGCCCGGATATGTACTATCTATTGAACCTGGCATCAATTTTATGAAAGGACAGCATAATATCAACCTGAGTATACCCGTCGCTTTGGAAAGAAACCGACTGCAAAGTGTAACTGACAAGGAGACCGAAGATGCGCTGGGTATTCCCCGACACGGTGACGCCGCATTTGCTGATTATCTTATATCTCTGTCTTATAGTAGAAGATTTTAATGTTGAGCAAATAAGTAAAATCGAGAAAAGCCCCAGCCACAAGTGCCGGGGCTTATGTTCATTGATTTCTGCTTGACTTAAAAATTACTCTAGCAAGCGATGAATAGCTTATGCTCAAATATTCCTGTATATCCTGCTTTAGCTTTATCTCGTTTAAAAATTATCTCATGAGCAAAGTAGCAGTATGCTCTTCTCTGAGAACTGATTTTAATTTCTCCTCAAGCTCGGGTGTGATTTCTCCCAATCCGTGGGCTTTCTGAGCATGATCAGCGGCTAATTGTAAGGCTTCTTTCTCTGTTTGAGCACGTATGATACCATCACAGTTGAAGCCCAGATCACGGCAGTGAATGACTTTTTCCATAGCGTTATAGGTTTATATTGTACATATGAATTGTGTAGTAATTTTATGTATCATATCACTATTCCTAACTTTCCACGCATCTATCTCACTGGCTATCATAAAGTTAAGCTTTTTTTTAGATATTAAAACCATCCGGCTTAGCTTTGTTTGTGAGGTAAAATTATCTTCTTAGAACTTCATCCGGCAGCATATATCTCTTTTCAGCTGTATTTTCTTATCCCAAGCCCTGTGTCCCAAAGGACTTTCTACAATAAAGCAACAGACCAATGGCTACCTGCTTTTCAATATCCAACTCAGGTGTTTTTTTTACAGAAAACTCTCAATAGAGGAACATTTTAATGCTTAATCTTTCTCAATTTATGCAGCTGCTCATACTTACAACCTTCAGCTTATTTCCTGTGTCTTTATTAAAGATTTGGCTTCTGTTTATCATAATAGATAAAAAAAATCTTAAGTGGTAACCACAATAAATGCGCAAGTGTCATTCCGTAGCAAGGATGAGGAATCTTTACCAAAAAGAAAAAAACATGTACTTAAAGGGTAAAGGCCTGCTACATGTATGAGGCAGTGCTGAACATACTATAACTTCCTTTTTTTGACTAAAAAAAAGTTCTCCCAGAATGACAAAAAGAGTAGGTGTGAGATAAACAAATTTTTTTATCTTCTATACGCTATCATTAAAAAAGACTAAGTCAAATCATGAGAACCAACGCCTTTACCCCCCCCACTGCATGAAAAATTTTTCTTCCTTTATCCTGCTTTTTTTTCTCAGCTTTAGCTATCTCAGCTGTGAGAAAAATGAAAGTGAGCAGCTCAGAAACGAGGTAGAGCAATACATGTTTGATTTACAGGCGGGTAAATATGATAATGCCGTGGAACTTCCTGCTTTTACGACCGAAGCTATCCCTACTCTACTCAATTACAGGAATAATAAGCATCTGATCACAGACTTTCCGCGTAATCCTATTTCTTCACTCTATAATCCTAATTGTACAGTAGGTTTGTACACCCTCTGGATTGTTGAGTCCATACGGCTAAGGTATGCCCAGCCGGATAAAGCTTTAAGCGGTGGTTTTCCTTCTTTGACCCCTAATCTAGCAAGGCGTAGCAAGCATGTCTTTAATCCAGAAGAGCTTGAAGAGGCCCAGGAAGCCGCGGCTACAGCCTATCAAAACTGGTGGTTAGACTCTCAAAGCACAGATTTGTACAATCAGATGCAGATAGATCCTCTGCAGAACACTGATTTCTACTGGTTTTAGTGCATTCTACGCGCATATAAGTTAGAATTCAATAGTATACTCTTTCATTCATTTAGTCGCATCGTAAAGCTCAAGCTCTTTATTAAAGTCTAGAGTTATCATATAAGTGACCTGCTAGCTATTACGATGATGCCTCAAGACGAAATGGGTTAAATTCTATGTAAAAGAGATAGCCTCCAGGGCTGGATTGTATGCTACTACTAATTTACATATCATGCTTTCATTTAGGATAAATTAACTATTCGCTGGTAAGTAAATTGCTTCAAATTTTATTTACGTGGTAAGGCTTTTATGCCTAAAAAATGGAGATTGATTATTTTTTACTTATCTTTTTATGTTATGATTAATCCTTTTTTCTAAAGGGTAATACTCAAGTGAAATGATATTGAAGTATTCAAAACAGCAATGAACAGTTTTTTGGCACAATTAATAATTGTTGTTTTACATTAGCAATCTTAAAAACATAACCTCACACCACAAAAATGAGCGCTGCTAATATCCTCAGTGTTAACAAAAAGATCATCATTGAACGTTGGACTACCTCTGTTCGTAATAAGATTCCGGATGCTCATCAGTATAACTTACCTGTCCTGAAAAATAATATTCCCAATCTTATTGAAGCATTAATCATAGCCCTAGAGTCTGATGATGCCCGTAACCCTGTCTTTAAGAGTGAATCTCACGGGAGAGAAAGGGCCCACAAAACACAATATACCATCATACATATCATCAAAGAATATCATATGCTTAAAGATACTATCTTTGATGTGATAGATGAATATGGGGACAACATAGAAACAAGAGAACGTGACGGAATCATGTTTGCGATTGACCAGGCCATAGAACAAGCCTGCGAGGTTTTCTATCAGATTCGCACTGACCAGCGAAAAGAAGCTATGGACAAAGCTGAGAATCTGCTTTCTGACCTGGAAAAACAAGGTATAATGCGGGATAACTTTATCGCCAGTCTTTCTCATGACCTCAGAGGCCCACTTAATAATACAATTCAACTGGTTGAATTGCTGGATGAGCATCTTTCGCCCGTAAAAGATGAGTTTGTGGATCATATTTTGAAAGGCATCGCTAAAAGTACTGCTAAGGGTAATGAGCTGATCAGCAATCTGCTGGATGTAAACCTTATACAGGCAGGCAACCCTGTTCCGATTCACCCTGAAAAAAGTGACCTCCTTGAGGATATCAGAGTTTCTATAGATTCTCTGAAGCCCTCGGTCAGGGAACGCATTTCTCTTCAGTGTCTGCAGCATAAAGTGATGGGTTACTGGGATTCGGGAGCTATTTGTCGGGCGGTGGACAATCTGATCTCCAATGCATATAAATATGGTGCTAAAGGCAGTGTGATCACTTTAAATTTGCAGCAGGAAGGGGAACAAACCATCCTCTCTGTGCACAATGAAGGAAATCCTATTCCCTTAGATCAGCAGAAGAAGCTATTTGACCTTTATTTTCGCGCCAACAATGATAAATCTAATGGTTGGGGATTAGGACTTACCCTGGTAAAGGGTATCGCTGAGGCTCATCAAGGCAAGCTGGATGTCATCAGCAATGCCAATCATGGTACTACATTCAGTATGATCATTCCCAATCAAGTAAGTCACTAGAGAAGCATATCACTCATAACAATAAATGGTTCATGCTAGCGCTTAATGAATCTGTATTAGCTTAAAAGCCTAATTTTTTTTGCATGCACAATTTGTACAAAAGTATTATTGATACAATTCCAATATTTTTTTTCCTATGGGATAGAAAAAAGAAAGAGACTATTTTTATCAGCAAAAAATTCTTTGACTATAAGTCAGGTTCATATTTTGTACCTGATAAATCTAAGGATGATTTAAGGCAATATATTCATTCTGACTATCAAGAATTGTATGATAACTTTTTCCTCTTCTTGTCTGAAAAAAATAACTTTCATGATAAAGTAGAACTTAAGGCTGCGGATAATTTACCCGATATCAAGTGGATGGAACTAAGTACTTATCCGGTAGTCAATAAAAAGCAGGAGGTAAACTTTATCTCAGGACATATTAGTGACATTACATCAGACAAGGCTTACACCAAAGTTTTAGAAAACCAGGTCAAGGGATTAGATACCGTCCTTTTTTTGATGGCGCATGAACTGAGCGCTCCAGTTGCCAATATCATGGGCCTGAGCGAGGTACTAAAATATGAGAGCAAGAACGGTGAGCATAAAAATCACCTTAACTTTTACGATACCATTTTTGATTTGGGTAGCGAGATACAAACCATCACCCGGGGGCTGATCGGCCTGATAGAGTTACAAAAATATCAGGATTCCATTAATCTAAAACGTACTAACCTTAAGGCTTTATTGGAAAACTGCAGCCGCAATATGATCTACAATAAATATCATCAAACTTATGAAGTTGATTTGCATGATATTCCTGATGACTTGATCATCATGGTGCAGGAAGACCAGTTCAGTAGAGCGATAGAAGAGTTACTATTATATCTTCAAAAACATAAATATAGTGATGAAGAAATAAAGATGCACCTATCGGAAGAAGCAGCAGATGATTTGACTTCTATTGCTATCACATCTGCGGATATCAAATTACCCATCAGCATTGTGGAAAGAGTACTGCAACATAATGGCAGGCTGGAATTAAAAGATGTGAAAGGTAATCGTTTCCGAGGTATGCTTGAGCTGATTATCGCGAAAGATATTATTGAGAAGCATAAGGGAAAACTTGAAACATTTGACCTTGATCAGCATACAGGCTTTCTCATTTCAATTCCAAAAAGGAAGGAGTTACAACCTGATTTTCGCTGATTTCTTCACTTAATTCATTCCACGTCCAATAAAATCTCCAATGATTAGTTAATTGAATATATAGCATGCTGAAAACAGGTGTTTTTTAGTGGTTTAGGCCTATAAAGCAAATTAAAAATGTTGATAGAGCAATACTTATCAGTTAAATAGAAATCTATAAAAACTACAGCTTAGTATCTGTCATCAATGCGTAATCCACTGACATCTTAAGTTGTTTCAGTATGAAAATTACTATCCTCATTCTCATTCTTTCTACCTTCGTATCGGCTTGTGACTATGCCATTGAAGAGCAAGCTGCAGATGATTTACTCATTGGTTCATGGAAAAATGTGGATCATGAAAACTCCATCACTTTTGATGCCCATCATAATTTTACTGTGAAATTCAGTTCACACACCGCATTTTCATTTAATTATTATCTTGATGAGCGCGGTGGTTTGAGACAGGTAAATATTTACGACTCGCTTTTTGAGCAATCGTACAAGTACGAATTTTTAGCGAAAGACCTGCTTAAAATGTATATCATTAGCCCTAATACGCAAGAAATATTAGATTCCGGCATCTATACCCGATTTCAATAAGACGGTACATATATTAATCTATATACATTATTCTACTCCTAAAGAAAGTATGGCTTACAGCCAATATTCTTAAGCATAAGATACCTGTCTCTTACTCTGATCAGGGTATTTCTCTTCTATAAGCTACCTAATTAAGGAATTCTTTAATTGCAAAGGGCATACGTTTTCATATGTGTCAAACTCCCACTGAATATAAAATGATTTCAGGTATAAAAAAGGTTAAATTCAACTCTGTTTTTACAACAAAAGCATCTTGAAACTTCTAAAATGAAAAATAAAATTGACATTTACACTCATCATTACTTTCCCTTTCACATGATTGTCTTAGGTCTAGCTTTTTTACTGATGTCAGTTATCATCAGCATGATGTACCCTGTAGTAGCCATTGTATTATTTATGCTGGGTATTTTATTAGTCAGTACGCATTACCGCTTATCTGTTGATACCGAAAATAAAAAATACCGGGAATACCTATGGATAACAGGCTTCAAAAAGGGAGAGAAACTGCCTTATAAACAAATCATTGACATACATATCAAACACATTACACAAAGTATTGAATACGGCTTTGTTTCACGGGTAAGGGGTCGCAAAAAGGTGTACTCAGCAGCAATAGAAATAGATGGAAATCAAAGTTTATTTGTAGGAGAGCATCGCAGTGAAAAAAAATTACTGAGCAAAGTAAACAAAATTGCGGAGGCTGTACAGACAGAGGTTTACAAGTCCTACGAATGACAGCTTAGACAAAAGACTAAATTTTACCTCTGTAACTTTAAGTAAAACGAAACAAGCCCTCCTCATGAGTGAGCACATGCATCAGGACTATTACTGCCGAAGGGGCTGGGCATGGCTCCTATCCATCACTTGCGTAAATAAAACCTATCAACACTTTACCTCCATTTTACAGGTCTCATCAAAGCGGATGTACGTGCCGGAACTAATGAACTGAAAAAATTCGCAAATGCTGAGTGAGATCCCCAACTTGCTTTATTGTCGCTATGACCCTTGTCACTATTCAGCAGTATTATTAACCGTATGAAGAATCATCTAAACATGTAAGTGAATGATAATTGATATACCTAAACGTACACATTTGAACATTAACTGTACGAATGAGGACAGTTATCATTTAAAGAACACCTTTTACTATGCACATTTACAGCGACTTACCGCTTTGGCTAGACATTTGGGTAAAAATTGATAAATTTATCCTATTATGAAATCATTCATAGCAATCATCCTTTGGTTCATACTGCTTGCAATCTGCTGGCCACTGGCCTTAATCTTACTATTTCTATTTCCCCTGATCTGGCTGATTTTGCTTCCTTTCAGAATTGTAGGCTTCACTTTAAATGTACTTTTCAGCTTTATCAAAGCAGTTCTTTTATTTCCCTTTCGCATGGTCAAGTCAGGCTAGGAAGCTTAACAACCTTTGTTTCATATCTCTTCTGCTCCCAGTAGCGCCGGCGGTTATGCATTCAATTCTATACTTCAACCCTGCTGGATTGTTCATCCCATTAAACGCACTATGTGCCCGCAATCGGGCATGACATGGCCGATTACGAACACTTACTTACCGAGCATGCGTTAACCATGGCTTTTCAAGGCTTATTTCTCTGATGGCATTACATTTGGAAAGTCTTATTCTACTATCAGCTGCTTTAATTTTTACCTATGCTCAGACACCACCTACTACTATTCTACCGAAATTTCCAACGTTTCAGAAGTACTTTCATCATTAACCTGATCGGGCTTTCATCAGGGCTTACTTGTGTACTGTTGATTTATCTCTGGGTAAATGATGAGCTCAAAGTGGATAAATTTCATGAGAAAGACAGTCAATTGTACCAGGTAATGGAAAATCAGAAGCATGCCGGTGATATCAATACTTCTGAGGCTACTCCCGATCTGCTGGCACAAAGCATGCTGGAAGAATTGCCGGAAATAGAACAGGCAGTGACTGTTTATCCGGCTGAATGGTTCGATAACTTCAGCTTAACTAGTGACAATGCTGATGGAAATAAAAGCATAGAAGCGAAAGGCCAATTCGTAAGTCAAGACTTTTTCACTGTCTTTTCCTACGATTTGCTGCTGGGTAACAAAGATCAGGTGCTGAAAGATAAAAAAGGAATTGTTATCTCAGAGGCATTAGCCATCAGTTTGTTTGGGACTACGGACGATGTTGTAGGAAAGTCGTTGGAATGGCATCTTTTGCAGTATAGCAAGCCCGCCCTGATTACCGGTGTGTTCAGCAATATACCAGCACAGTCTACTGCTCAATTTGATATTGTGCTGACAACTGAGGCTTTTGGGGATATCCGTCCCTGGGAGATGAACTGGGGAAATACCGGGCCAAATACTTATATCACTTTGCAGAGAGGCACAAATATCAATGGGTTTCATGAAAAAATAGAAGACTACCTCAAGGTAAAAGACGAGACCATTACCCACCGCAAGCTGTTTGTACGCCCCTATTCAGATGCCTATCTTTACGGGAACTATGAAGATGGTAAACAAGCCGGGGGCCGAATTGAATATGTCAGGCTCTTCTCAATTATCGCCATCTTTATCCTTCTCATTGCCTGCATCAATTTCATGAACCTTTCTACTGCCAAGGCTTCCCGTCGCGTGAAAGAGGTAGGGATAAAAAAAGCAGTGGGTGCCGGCCGCAACAGCTTAATCATTCAATACCTGAGCGAATCCGTTTTTATGACATTACTCTCACTTATGACTGCCATACTATTGGTGTCATTGTTATTACCCCAGTTCAATATCATCACTGCTAAGCAACTTTCATTTGAGCTGAGCTTACCAGTGGCGGTTACGCTATGCATCATTACAATTTTTACCGGCTTGCTAGCCGGTAGTTATCCTGCCCTGTTCTTATCAGGCTTCAGTCCGGCAGTAGTATTGAAAGGAAAGCTTAACGGCAATGTGGGTGAAGTATGGGCCCGAAAAGGTTTGGTCATATTCCAATTTGTACTTTCGGTAATACTGATCGTATCCGTTTGGGTCGTCTACCAACAAATTACTTTTGTGCAGCAAAAGAACCTGGGTTTTGAAAAAGAGAATTTGATTTCATTTCCTATAGAGGGAGAAACAGCTAAGCGAATGCACACATTTGTAGATGAGCTAAGGCGTATTCCTGGTGTATTGAATGCTTCTACGATGCGACAGAACATTATCGGAAATCAATCCTCAACGATAGGGTTAAACTGGCCTGGCAAAGAT
This sequence comes from Catalinimonas alkaloidigena, assembly GCF_029504655.1. Taxonomy (NCBI): domain Bacteria; kingdom Pseudomonadati; phylum Bacteroidota; class Cytophagia; order Cytophagales; family Catalimonadaceae; genus Catalinimonas; species Catalinimonas alkaloidigena. The sequence continues at coordinate 2,646,709 of NZ_JAQFIL010000001.1, read as the reverse complement.
CCTGAACAGGTGGTACAGTTTCAGAATTTTAGTGTGGGCTATGATATGATAGAAACTCTTGGCTTAAAAATTTTGGAAGGTCGTAGCTTCAGGACCGCATCCATTGCCGATACGGCTGCTATTATTTTTAATGAGACTGCTATCGCATTAATGGGGCTTGAAAAGCCCGTAGGCGCTACCATCAATTTGTGGGGCGAAGAACGCCAGATCATAGGCATTGTTGAAGACTTCCATTATGAGTCCCTGCGTGAAGAAGTAAAGCCAATCTTCTTCAAGCTTAACAAAACTGATATGATGACAGTGATAGCACGACTAAAGGCGGGCAATGAACAACAAACTTTAGCTCAAATACAGGACTTCTATAAAAGCTTTAATCCCGCTTATGCTTTTGATTATCAATTCGTCAATGACGATTATCAGGCATTGTATGAAGCGGAACAAAGAGTTTCGACACTCTCAAAATATTTTGCCGGATTAGCAATGCTTATTTCCTGTCTGGGGCTTTTTGGTCTTGCGGCATTTACCGCAGAAAGGAGGCTTAAAGAAATTGGCGTCAGGAAAATCCTGGGAGCAAGCAATTTTAGTATCATTTATCTTTTGTCCTCTGATTTTACCAAAATGGTTTTGATCGCCATCGGTATAGCTTTACCTTTAAGTTATTTGATAACCCACCGCTGGTTAGAAAACTATGCCTTTCAGATTGAGCTTAGCTGGTGGTATTTTGCTGGTGCGGGTATTATCGCATTGCTGATTGCCTGGTTCACCGTAGGCTTACAAACCCTTAAAGCAGCCCATGCCAAGCCGGTGGACTGTCTTAATGACGAATGAAACTAAGGGTTTTGCTTTGAAAACTAAACCATACACTTCAATGTCAGAGGTACTCACTGAAAGAAATACGCTTTCAAAAGGAAAAAGCCTCCTGCTTTTCGTACTTACCATCATCGGAGGGTTTGTATTGTTTATCTTTCCCAATCTGTTGTTAGGTATCAGCAAGTGGAACGCAGGGCTGAGCGGTATCAATCTACTATTGATTGCTCTATTTCAGTTTTTCACTGTATGCACCCTCATTTACTTTTCCCTTAAGTTAATGAGTAAGGACTTCAGCTTTATCGGGCTGAGCAGTAACCATTGGAAAGTAGATTGTTTTTTAGGTCTTCTCACAGGATTTAGCTGGACGGCGATGCAATTTTTATGGATTATTCCTCAAACCAGAGGCGCGGAAAGAGGCGATATTTCCGGTATGATTGAAGTGATGGATGGGACAGCTATTGGCCTGTTCTCTTATCTCGCACTCGGAATCATAGGTGGTGGCATTACCGAAGAAATATTCAACCGTGGCTATTTTATCAATGTGTTAAAAAGTACTTTCAAAAATCAGAAATTAGGACTATGGATAGCAAGTAGTTTGTCTATCCTATTCTTTGCAGCCGGACATTTACCATCCAATGCAGTGGAATGGTTTGATATTTTAGTACCAACGCTTGCATATACAATTTTATTTATTTACACCCGTAGACTTACTGCTTCCATGCTAGCCCATGCAGTTTACAATGCTTCGGGGATTCTATCTGTATATTATCTGTACTATCAATAAATTCATTTTAATGATTTCTTACTAAATTGTATAACAAATAAAAATCTATGCTTATATTAGTTCTACAATTTAGTATCATATGAAAGAAACACGTTTAGGAGACTTTGAAGAAGTAGTGCTCTTACTGGTTGGCATCTTAGGAGAACAAGCTTATGCTTTTAATATCGCTGAGGAGTTTGAAGCGCAAACTGAGAGGTCTATCTCTATCGGCGCAGTACACTCAACCCTCAGCAGGCTGGAAGACAAAGGCTTTTTGACTTCTGAAATGGGAGCTTCAACTGCTGAAAGAGGTGGGAGAAGAAAGCGGATCTACACCATTACTGCCTATGGGCGCAGAGCCCTGGAATTGTCCAGAGACCTCAAAGTTTCATTATGGAAGCAGTACCCTGCATTCGCACCTGACTTTCTGAATTTTGGTGGTCAGATATAAACAACACTAAAATGAAAGCTAAGCAAACCATACCTCCCAGATTAGCCCGGCGCTTCCTGCACTGGTTCCTGCGGGAAGACCTCAAAGAAGAGGTAGAGGGTGACCTGCAAGAGAAATTTTACATCAAGCTTGAAGGAAGCTCACCTACTTACGCAAAGCTCAATTACTGGTATCAGGTACTGCAATATTTGCGACCTTTTGCCATCAGAAAATCAACATATACCCCAACCCACTACGCTATGTACCGAAGTTATTTTAAAATTGGCTGGAGAAACATCAGCAGTCACAAAGAGTACGCGTGTATCAATATAGGAGGACTGGCAACTGGCATGATGGTCGCATTGCTGATCGCCCTGTGGATTTATGATGAGTTATCTTTTAACAAGTATCATGACAATTATGAACGAATCGTTCAGGTCATGTACCACGCAACCTATGAGGGTGAGCGTAAAACGAATAACAGCCAGCCCCCTGGCATGGGAACGACTCTGACATCTACCTACGACCGCTACTTTGAATATGTAGTACCTGCGACTCAGACTTCAGAATTTGTTGTAGCCACGGAAGATAAAAAGTTGACTGCAGCCGGACGCTTTATGCAAGCTGATGCTCCCAAAATGCTAGGTCTAAGAATGCAAAAAGGCACTCAGCGTGCTCTTGAGGATATGCGTTCCGTATTGATTTCTACCAACTTAGCTGAAAAGCTGTTTGCCGATGCTAATCCTATAGATCAGCTCATTACGATCAACGCTAATTTGGAAGTAAAAGTAAGTGGTGTATATGAAGACTTACCGGCAAATTCAGCATTTTATGAACTGGAATTTATCATGCCCCTTGACCTATTTTATTCGACAAATCAATGGACGGGACCAGATGTATGGGATAACTTCTTCATGCGAACCTACGCCCAGGTCCGATCCGGAGTAACGATCAGGGAAGCCTCGGAAGCCGTTGAAGATGTAATGTCTGCCCATATCGCACCTGAAGATGCTGCAAGGGAAAAACCAGAAATATTCCTGCACCCTATGTCCCAGTGGCACCTGCATTCACAGTTTGAAAATGGTGCAAAAGTCAGGAGCAAAGCGTATATGTTTGTCTGGTTCTTCGGCATTACCGGCCTATTCGTTTTGTTGTTGGCATGCATCAATTTCATGAATTTGAGTACTGCCCGTTCAGAAAAGCGAGCCAAAGAAGTGGGCATACGTAAAAGCATCGGTTCAGTGCGTCATCAGTTGGTGAGCCAGTTTCTCAGTGAGTCATTACTGATTGCTATCATAGCATGTATTGTCTCGGTAGGAATGGTATGGCTTACTCTGCCCTGGTTCAATGAATTGTCTGGTAAGGACATACAATTACAATGGCTCAGTCCAGAAATTTGGGGGCTACTCATTTTATTTACTGTGGTAACTGGCTTACTTGCCGGTAGCTATCCCGCTTTTTATCTGTCTTCTTTTCAGGCCGTCAGCGTACTGAAAGGCAGCTTCAGGAGCGGACGGCTGGCGGCGCTTCCCCGGAGAATGTTGGTGGTATTTCAGTTTACCATTTCTATTGCGCTCATTATAGGTACCATCACCGTTTATCAACAGATTCAATTTGTAAAAGATCGCTCGCTAGGTTATGAAAGTGAAGGCTTGCTCACTTTCCCGATGAATTCTCCAGAGTATTACCGAAACTACGAACAGTTACGTAACGAATTGATACGCACCAATGCTGTAGCTGATGTCGCAAAGTCATCACGTCCTCTTACCAGTGCCCTGGGATGGAATGAAGGATTCAACTGGCCGGGTAAAGCCCAGGATACAAGCCCGGCTTTTAACACGATCTGGGTGTCATCCGACTATGGCAATACAGTGGGATGGGATATTGTTGAGGGTCGTGATTTCTCCCATGATTTTGCGACAGATTCCGCGGCAATTATCGTAAACGAAACTGCGCTAAAGCTTATGGGGCTGGAAAACCCCATAGGAGAAGTCGTCAGTTTTGACCCTTCCTGGGCAGAACGTAAGGAGTATACAATTGTAGGAGTAACCAGAGATATGGTGAAGGAGTCACCTTATGAAGCTACTCACCCTTCTGTCATTTTCAATGATGATAATGCTGCCAGTTGGTTGTTTGTCAAAATCAAGCCTAATTTTCCAGCCCAGGAAGCCTTACCAATAATTGAAGAGGTCTTCAGCGAGTTAGTGCCTTCTGCCCCTTTTGATTATAAATTTGTAGATAACGAATACAATACAAAGTTTCGTGCCGAAGAGCGAATTGGTAAGCTTGCGTCTTTATTTGCCTTGCTGGCGATATTCATCAGTTCTCTCGGCTTATTTGGTCTTGCTTCATATGTAGCGGAGCAGCGTACCAAGGAAATCGGTATTCGTAAAGTGCTGGGTGCTTCAGTCAGTCAGCTTTGGCAATTACTGTCCAAAGAATTTATGGTACTGGTGATGTCTGCATGTATTATTGCTGCCCCCCTGGCTTATTTCCTTTTACAAGGCTGGTTAGATAATTACGAATACCGGACCAACTTAAGCTGGTGGACATTTGCTGCTGCGGGTACAGGTGCTTTGCTGCTTACGCTGCTCACGGTGAGCTTTCAGACCATCAAAGCAGCTTTGCTTAATCCGGCGAATAGTTTAAAATCAGAGTAAATTGTCAGGATCAGGATCACAAACATCTAACTCAAGGCATACACAAAATATTTGCGATGATACTGCTGAGGGTATGCTTATATACCAAACTATAGCCATTATGTTTATAGTATACCTGTAATATTAAACCATTGATAAGTGTCAATCCTACTTCTATTCAAAACCAGCTGGCAAAAGCCTCAAACTGATAGCTAGGGTAGCCAATCAGAAATAAAATATATGAACTAAATCAACCTGTGAGTATGGCAAAGCTCATAAAAAGGTTTCAAAAAAAATAGAAGTCACGGTGTATAGTTATTGGATTAAGTATTTAATACGGCCAATTCTTTGTATGAGCTTCTAAACTAAAAGTGGGGCAACAAGCTGTTTCTGTACATACGTCATTTCTGTTAGTTAGATTCACGCTTACGGATCAAGACAGTATTATTATTTTGTCGGATTAACAGGCACTTTAACCTTTAAAATACATATATGTGATACGCATTAAAGAAATACGGTTAATGGATACATTTTGTCAAATAGAACGTACAGTATGATTGAGTGTCAGTCTGTGGTTGCTCTAACATAATCCCAGCGACAATCTCCGATTATATTTGCATGAAAGCCGAATAGATTATTTTTCTTCTGATTTAGTATACAGGCTTCTGATCTGCTTTAGTGTAATCAGTCCAAAGGCAAGTGCTCCTACTATTGCAATCAATGAAGCGACAGTCTTCCATCCCGCATCGGTTTTGAGAGCATCAACAAGTGTATATACATTCACGATAAGTATGATTAGGCTGATCACTAAAGCTACCCATCGTTTAGTAAGTTCCTTACTGTTTTTCATGGAGCAAAAATAGTACACCGAGGAGAGCATAAAAAATCCGGCATACAACATATTTATCTATTGAGATACTATTAGTAAGCCGGATTTAAATCAAAGTATCAACCTCTTAAGGAGAATAGGGCACTTCTGCCTAAGGCTGATTTTCACATGTTTCCTAAACCTCCCAACCTTTACGGTATTCCCTACCTACAAATTGATTGGCCTCTTTAAGGTTTGTGATCACCATATTTTCGCCATCCCATAGCAGCTTTTTACGTCCGTAATAGTCATTCTTTCCTTTTCGTAGCATATATGAACGGATAGCCAGATTGCCCATCAAAACGGTTTCGGTCATAGGGCCTGCATAATCAAAGGAAGAAGTAAGCGCCTTATGTTCAGCACTATCAAAACCTGCTTTACAGGCATCTACCCACATACGCTGATGGCCATATTCGGGTTCTTCGTTATCTTCTGACTCTGGGCCAAATTCGGTAGTACCATCATTGAGGTACAGTTTTGGCTTAAGAGGTGAACTGTCGTTGATATTGGTAGAAATTAAGCCTTTGTCACCAATGATCAATACTCCATTTGCACTATTGGCACCTCCTATATCATGGTCAGCAGGTATAATTTCAGGATGGGAAGGCCTTATTCCTCCATCACTCCAGGTCATCTCTATAGGCGCTTTACTCTTGTCAGTAGCATCAAAATGCAGGGTAATGAAAGAAGACGGAGGACAACCTTTGGGGTGGTAGTCCGGCGTCCACATCTGCGAGTAAATTGAGCTTACGCTACACTCAGCATCTGTCGGATATTTGAGTCCCAATGTTCTGAAGGGTATATCAATCAGGTGGCAACCTACATCACCCAGCGCACCGGTACCATAATCCCACCAGCCTCTCCAATTGAAGGGGTGCAGGTTTGGCGTATAAGCCATATACTCTGCAGGCCCCAGCCACAGATCCCAATCCAGGTCTTGAGGTTTCTTGCTTGGTTCTGGCTCAGGCATAGCTCCTCCCTGCGGCCATACGGGCCGATTTGTCCAGATTTGTACTTTTGAAATGTTTCCCAGCTTGCCGGAATCTATCCATTTCTGCACCATTCCCAGCAAAGGGTTAGACCCTCCCTGATTACCCATCTGGCTCACAATCTTGTTATCTCTGGCCATTTGAGTGAGCATACGTGCTTCACGAATATTGTGCGTCATAGGCTTTTGCACATATACATGCTTACCTCTTTCCATCGCATAAGCGGCCGCTGGTCCGTGTACATGGTCAGGTGTGGAAATGGTAACCGCGTCTATATCAGATTCATTGTCCAGCATTTCACGATAATCGGCATAGCGTTTTGCCTTGGGAAACTCTTTGACAGAAGCCGATGCCGAGCCGGAGAAATCCACATCGCAAAGTGCCACTACCCTTTCCCTGCCTTTTACGGACGCATTGAGGATATCACTTCTACCTTTACCTCCGGCACCGATAGCGGCCAGATTGAGCTGATCACTGGGAGCTGTAAATCCCGCTCCACCCAGCACATGGCGCGGTACCAGAAAAAAGGAAGATGCTGCCGCGCTTTGTTTGATAAAAGTTCTGCGGGAGTTAGCTGGCTGCTCAGATTTTCGTTCATTCATGATTTGACTATTTAAGTATTAGGTTATTGTATGTATAGGAATTATGCTTGGATAGACCGCTAACATTAAGCGTTCAAGAATCAAATGCACTATCATTTTCTCTATTAATGATAAAACTTTTGAATATAAACATCATGGCTTAAGAATACTATGATTAGCACTTTACAAATTTAATAAGTTTGAATTATTGGGGGTTAAATCAGTTCCTGAGCTCTTTATCCGTGTGCATTTTGGATGCGAGATAAAGTATTCATCAGATTTTTTTTAACACAAGCATATGGTCTATAACTTAAAAAGTATTAGTTCCATAGATACCTTCTGAAATGAAAATGAGACGTACGAAAAAGTGATGAATAATATCGCCTGCTTAGGGTTTTCTTCAATAAGCTAATATTGTGGAAGATATAGTGAAGCAGAAAAGCAGGTGAACCTGCTTTTCAATTCTATGCTTTTGTTTTGTGAAATATTGGAAGGTTAGCCATACCAAGAAATATTAATTGCTACTGTAACCAGGATTTTGAGTAATATTATTATTACTTCTTTGAACTTCTTCCCTAGGTATAGGGAGTAAGTAGTAATAATCACCGGGCCAGGGTGCCCTGGGATCAGCTGCCGTTATATCACCATAGGTATAATTGAGCGTTCCTAACAGATCTCCTTCTTCTGCGCCTGTCCAATCCATGGTAACACTTGTAAGTCCACGAATAGGATTAAGGTCAACTTTTCCAGGCGCTGCTTTCCATCTCATGAGGTCAAAAAAGCGAGAGTCTTCCAGATGAAGTTCTACTGCACGTTCATTTCTGTATTCGCGTAGCAATTCATCGCCTGTACTTGTTATATCTGGCATATTGACGGATGCTCTTCTTCTTACTTTATTAATATACTCACGTGCAAGATCTTCATTTCCTAAGGCGATTTGAATTTCAGCATAATTCAAATAAAACTCCGCCAATCGCATAAAAACAACCATCTGATTGTAATCAAAGTCAAAACTTGCTCTGGGGCCTGAAAAATCCAGTAACTTTCTGAAAGTATAACCAGTTTGTACCCTCCAATGAAAAGGAGTCAATCCTTTAACCCAGTACGTTTTTGAGTCTCTTCCAAAATCAAAAAGCTCTTGTCCATTCAAAGGATCAACCTTATTAGGGTTTTGATAGGGTGGAAGATTGTCCGGGTTTGGATTTGCGTCTTCCCAGTATTCATAAAGTCGTTCGGTACTTTTGGACCCATCAATGATATTAAAAGGACCTGCTCCGGGATATACGATATAACTATAATACCTGGGGTCTCGGTTTACATTTGGATATTGTGGATCAAAGCCGGATGCTGTGTTTACAGTTATACCATCTTCAAGGAAAGGATATTCTCCATTAGTCATTTGAAACATATTCACAAAAGTTTGGGTTGGATTAACCCTTTGGCGAGCATCAAACCCACTTGGCCAATAATCATAGTTGTATCCCCAGTCGGGTATTCTTGTTTCAGAAGTAAATGATCTGGCAAGAATAGTTTCATCTTCTTTGATAGGTTGCAAAAACAAATCTTCATGTGTTGGGTGCAGTGAAAATCCAGCATCAATTACCGCTTTAGTGGCAGTTTCAGCAGCCTGCCATTTTGAGGGGTCATTTGAAGGATTGTTAAGCGGGCTTGCCATATACAGAAGCATTCTTGCTTTTAGCGCCATGGCAGCTTCTTTGCTGATTTTTCCTGGAACAGCCGAAATTCCATCAAGGAAGCCGATTGCCTTATCACATTCTTCAATCACAAACTGGGCTACTTCATCGTAGGTATTTCTAGTTTCATCAAAAGATTCATCATTTAGATTGTAACTTTTTGTAATGATAGGTACACCTCCAAAATGACGGGAAAGGTCAAAATACATCCAGGCTCTTAAAAAGTGCACCTCTCCTTTCATAGGATCAAGATCAGCTTCCTTGATCTCAGAGTCTTCAATCATTTCAAAAAAAGTATTAGCCCTACTGATAAAATCATATTGGTAATTCCACACATCAGTTAAATCTGCGATATTATCAGGAGTTATATTTCCCGCTAGATATTCCCTGATCCCACTAAGTTTATCATGAGTTTCTTGTGCTACGGCAATGTCTGTTAGTCCGATATATGTCCCAGTGCCAGGGTTCCAGTGAGGCCGCATTCCATTGTATATATTGTAAACATAATTTTGTAAGAAAACGGGGTCATTAAAGACATTATTTTCAGAAATCGCATTCAATGGCTCTTTATTCAGGAGGTCATCATTACATGAATTACTAATAAACCCTACGACTAAGAGTATAAAAGTTATGCCGGTTATTCTTTTACTTAATTCTATATTTTTCATCTTTTTCTGTTTAGAAAGTAAGATTAAGCCCAAAACCTAAGGTCCTCATATTTGGATATTGGGCTCCTTTTCCACTGTTAGTAAATTCAGGATCTCCTGATCCAAATTTTTCTAAATTATTATAAACCATAAAAAGGTTTTGACTTGTAAAATATACTCTCAAGCCTGTGAGTTTAAGACTGGATAGTAAATAGTCAGGAAGAGTATATCCTAATTCTAAAGTTCTTAATCGCACCCAGAACACATCATGGTACCAAAAATCACTGTCTTCAGATGCTATACCTGTTGGGCGAATTCTAGGGAGAGCAGCATTTATATTACCCAATGAATAGCTATTATTAGCTACATAGACAAGCCCATTTCCGCCCGCGCTGGTATTGAAACCATTGTCCAATCTCCATTCTGCTCCTTCCTGCCCCTGAAATAATATGCTCAGGTCAAAGCCCTTATAATCAGCACCTAGGTTTAATCCAAATTGTATATTTGGAAAGACATTGCTGTCAAACCTGTACCTATCATTACCATCTATGACTCCATCATCATTTAAGTCAGCAAATATCAGCTCTCCGAGACCAGCATTATTGTAGTTCACATTGTTGTCAAGGTCATCCTGCGTTCTGTATATGCCTATAGCTTTATAAACAAGCGTAGACCCAAAAGGCATACCTTCTAGTTTCTGATATGGCTCAGCCTGAGGCACTTCATCAAAATAGATAATTGTATTTTTGTTATATGACACATTTCCTTGCGCCCTAAAAGTAAAATCTTCAAAATTTTGCCTAAAAGCAGCCTGAAATTCAATCCCTTTATTTTCCATCTCACCAATATTTTCATCGGGAAGAATCAGCCCCGTATAAGCAGGAATGGAGGCTTGCCTTTGCCCCAGAATATTCGTTGTTCTGATTTTAAAGACATCTACCTCAAAGTTTAATCTACCCTCTAAGAATCCGAGTTCCAGACCTATGTCGGTATTTTCAGAAACCTCCCAGGTAATGTTAGGATTAGGGGTGGTTGTAGCTGCAATACCTCGAGCATCAACTCCATCTATAACAGTACCATCGCTGTAAGAATAGATACCGATGTATTGAAACGGATCAACTCTATCGTTGCCTGTCTGTCCCCATGAGGCTCTGAGTTTTAGATTACTAAACAAGTCTGGCATAAATTCCTCTTCCGAAACCACCCATCCTGCAGACACGCCGGGAAAAAATCCCCATCTCGTTTCTTCAGGAAAAATAGGAGAACCGTCGTAGCGAAAATTAAACCCGAAAAGATATTTGTAATTAAAGTCGTAGGTAACACGACCAAAGAAATTCTGTCTGGAAGATTCGCTGGCTCCTCCGTCATTATTCCAGTTACTACGGTTAGTACTACCCGCAAAAAGTTGATCTATCTGAGGTGAGTCAAACCCAAGGCGTTCTGTCCAAAAGTAATTGTCACTATATTCCATCTGCTCATAGGCGATGAAGGTACTTAGATTATGTTTTTCATTGATAGTCGTATTGTAATTAAGCTTTGTATTTAAGGTGATTCTTTGACTTTGATAGAAGTCTTCTCTTAGGCCTATGTCTTCTACAGTCCTGGAGTCTTTTCTTATGATTTCCCCTTCAGTATTTTTCTCATAATAATCCCAAATGTAATTGAAAGATTTATCGTAGTTTACCACTTTTACAAGCGAGGCAAATCCATCTAGGAACAAACCATCAATAAAGGGGATGTCATAGTTGTATCTGAAAGTACCATTGATAACATTGGCAGTGTACTTCCGGTATCCGGGACTATGTACCCTGGCCGCAGGATTAAGGTGTGACCAACCTTCAGAAGGATAACGCGTATCCCCATCTATAAAAGCTTCCCTAAGCGGACTGGTCTGTACAGCAAAGTGTAAATCTCCTCCAGGAGACGTTTGAGGAGTCTGTGTATATTTTTGTCTAAGTGACAAGTCCAGCCCCACGTTTAAGTTGTCCGCAACAGAAAGGTCCAGATTACTTCTTACGTTATACTGCCTAAGTTTGGTTTTGTCATCCCCTATAAGAATACCCCCCTGAAAGGCCGTTCCCACCGATGTAAAATACTTTATTTTATCGGTTCCTCCCCGCATGGTTAAAGAATGCCTGCCTTGTGGAACAGGTGCATCTATCAAAGCATCCCACCAATCTTCAGACCGTAGTGTTCCGTTTCTATAACTTTCTATCAATTCATCAGGAAAGTCCGGATCAGTACCATCTAGCGCTCGGCTACTGTTTAAGACCCCCATATACTCTAATGCATCAGCAGTATTTACCTTTGAGGTCGGGGACTGATAAGCCTGTGAACCTGTATAAGAGAAGGTTGGCTTACCGACTTTACCTCTTTTAGTAGTCACAAGAATAACTCCTCCTGCTGACTGAGCTCCATAAATGGCGGCTGATGCATCTTTCAAAACGGAAATAGACTCAATATCATTAGGATCTAATCTATTTAGTCCATCAGGGTCTGCATTGGCTACTCCATCAATTACGATCAATGCAGAATTATCACGGTAGGTGTTAAAACCTCTGACCAGAATTTGTGCATCATCAAAGCCAGGTACAGAACTCCTTTGGTTCACATAAAGTCCAGCCATTCTGCCTGCCAGTGAGTTTGACAAAGATACGGCTGGGGACTTTTTTATCTCTTCTCCTGTAGTTTGAACAACCGCATTTGTTACTTCAGATTTTTTTTGTGTGCCATACCCTACTACAACTATCTCTTCCAGTTGTTTTGAATCTAATTCCAATTGTACATCCAGGGTAAGCGAAGAACCTATTGCGACTTCCTTTTTTGAATATCCAACAAAAGTAAAAATAAGTATGCTGTTCTCATTAGTCACGCTTAACGTATAATCTCCTTCAATATCTGTGATGGTACCCTTGGTAGTTCCTTTTTCAAGGACGCTCACTCCAGGAAGTGGGTGACCGTTTTCGTCAGTCACTTTTCCACTTATACTTATCTCCAAGGGAATTACATTTTCAGGTATTTTGGGTGAGGTAGATCTGATTAACTCTGATTCATTGAAATGCAGATTTTTTGCAATGGTCATGCTAGAGAATACAGATAGAAGGACAAACCCCACCAGTACAAGCCTGGACAAAAAGTCCAGACGATAGTGTAAGGATGATTTCATAGCTTAGGTTGTGTTAGTTTTATGTAAAAGCACTTGCTTTCACTCATTTACTTATTTAAAAAGTATAAAATTTAGCAGAATTACAACTGTATCAGCATATCCTTTAATTTTATATTGCTGAAAAAGCCCTTAGTAATGCATGAATCTACAAAGTCCAGTTAAACATGTTTACTGAATTCAATGCATAGGTCAAACAATGCATTTTTTTATTATTTGCCGGGCTCTGTCCACCTTTAAGAGGATATTAATGTAATTACTACATATTCAATACAGTTTTCTGCCAGACATCACTTCTTCTCTCCAAATCATTCAGTTCACTTACTTTTTGCTACCTCTGGATAAATACGCTATCCATTCCATAAAATTTCTTACCATCGTACCGCTTTGAACTCCCAGCCGGGCACTACTTTTTGCATTTCTAGCTGATCATCCCTTTTGGTAAGCCCACAGTCCAGAAAGTTCTGATGCAGCTTTGCCAAGGCTTCTTTATCCAGTGTCACTCCCAGTCCCGGCTCATTGGGCACCTGAATCGCTCCCTCCTCAAACTTAAACCTTCCTCCAACGATCACTTCGTCCGACTGCCAGGGATAATGTGTGTCCAGCGGATAGGGAGGTTTAGGCAAGGCTGCTCCCAGATGTACCATTGCCGCCAGAGAAATTCCTAAATGACTGTTGGAATGCATGGACAAATCCCTGCCAAAAGTTTCACAGATTTTTGCCAGCTCCATGCTTGCCCTTAAGCCACCCCAGAAATGATGGTCACTCAGGATAATATCCTCAGCACCAAGGGCTATACTGGAAGGAATGTCATCAAAGGAAGTAGTACACATATTGGTGGCCAGCGGTGTCTTCAACACTTTTCTCACTTTTGCCATATTTTCCTGACCTCTCACCGGATCTTCCAGATATTCCAGTATGCCTTCCATTTTCCGGCCGTACACTATACCGGTTTCCAGTTTCCAGATGGCATTGGGATCAAAACGCAAGGGCACCTCCGGACCGAATGTGTCTCTAAGCGCAAACATGGCATCCACTTCCTGCTGAGGTTCAAAAGCGCCTCCTTTTAACTTGATAGACTGAAAACCAAACGCTTTGCACATGGCTTGAGCCTGAGCCACTATACCTGCCGGATCAATGGCAGCTTCCTGCCTTGCTGCTGCCCAGCCGCTAGCAGAAGGGTCTTTACCGAATTCCAGCTTTCCCCCTGCCCCTTCGTATTTGTAGAAAAGATAAGCGGCAAAAGGAACCTTATCCCTCATTTTACCTCCCAGCAGATCCACCACAGGTCTCCCTGTCACCTTACCCATGATATCCAGACAGGCGACTTCCATAGCACTAAAAATGTGCACCAGTTTTCTCTGATCCCAGGGCGCATCGCCTCTTAATTTGGCGGATTCTTTTCCAAAATGGTTTTCCAGCACCCGCTTGATCGTATTGAGTTGAAAAGGATCTTTTCCGATGACCAGGTTTTTGGCCTCTTCCAGATCGGCGTTGATGCTGATATTACCAGGAATCTCACTGATGCCCGAGATGTTGTCATCGGTAATCAGTTCTACGATGGTACGCAGGGCATAAGGTGCATGTAAGCCGGCAGCATTGAGTAAGGGAGGGTCTACTACCGCAATAGGAGTGATATTGATTTCTTTAATTTTAGGTCCTTTTTTGTCTGAATATTTTCCGCTGGTCATGAATACAGGTATATAGGTTATGTGACATTCAAATTAAGTTTTTCTAATACAAAATGCTTTTTGCCGAAGCTTTTATTACCAGTTGAGCAGTTTACTCAGATTCTCTCCTTTCACTTTAGCGATTTCAGCATTGCTGTAGCCTTGCATATGTGCATCAACAATCCGCGGTGTCCCACTGCCCCACACCATTCTATCCGGACCAAACTCTTTGATGACACGGGAGGTAAATGGGATGGCGCTTTCATACAGTGGTGCATCTTCTGCAAAATGATTGAGGCCCGATAGTTTCATATAGACTTCAGGAAAGCTGGCCAGCTCCAATACATCAGCAAATTCTACCCCCGTACCCATGTCTGGCTCTGCAAGATGGTCTATGAGTACTTTACTGCCCGGGAAAGCTTTTATCGCATCGCCTGCCTGCCTCGCATAATTTGGCCCTAATATGCAGCTCTATGATGAGCCCTAAATCAACTGCCTGTTTCCAGAGTGCCCGAACCCCTGAATCGGCAAAGCTGTCCAGGTAGTTTTCTTTTCCTCTGTGGGCATGAAAGCGGGTAGAAATGATATGTGGTTCCAGCTTCACCAGTGCCGCAAGTTTTTGCGGGGCATCGGGATCTTTGGGGTAAAAAAGACTTGTCCCCCTCAGCCGGTCGGGTTCACGTTTGAGGCAGTCAAGCATTAATGAATGATCATCGCCATAGGGCTCAGGATGTACGATGACCGCTTTATCAATACCTTCTTCATCCAATCTGCTCATATAGGCTGCCAGTGGATCTTCAGGCTGCTGCGATACATCCGGCTGGTAGGTGGCTTTGGGATGAAATGGATACCTCTTAAGGTCAGGGCTAAAGATATGGGCGTTCCACTCAATTACTTCTTCCTTCTTTTTCATATGATGATTCAATAAGCTGTGGGGCTCTCCTGCGGTCAGCTTTTGGTCTGAGGCCAAAGCTCCCAGGGCAGCGGTAGACATTACTTTTACGAAACCTCTTCTTTTTAACATGACTTAGGTCTATCAACTCATTTTATAAGATTGCCAGCTCACCATTTTCCAGTGCCCTTTTTGCTTGATGTACACATTGGTATAACGGAGCCTGGTTTGTCTGGGGCTTCCATCCGGATTCTTCTGGTGGAAAACACATAACCCATTGATGATCGCGGTCTTGTCATAAATCCTGACTTTACTTTCTTCCAGCTTAATGTCGTCATAAGCTGTTTTCCCCGCCTTGATGGCATTGATAAAAGAAGCTTTGCTATCTATGTTGCCATTGGAATGGATGTACACCAGTTGGTCATCCATTAAATTTTCCAGCAGATCAAAATCCTCGTTGATCATCGCCTGAAAGCGCCTTTTCTCAATATCCAGTACTTCATCCTCAGCAGTATTTTGGACAAAAGCCAGGTTCAGTGGAAGTACGAACAGAAAAACATAAAATATTTTGTTCATTTCATTATTAATTTCTGAGTGTTTCCTGCACATTGATGCAGTTGACACTGAGGTGGGTATAAATTAGTTGATGTCATTTACTTTACTACGGTATATTTCCGGTTTGTGCGGGGCACTCCGTGCCGCCGCGGCTGCGGTCTCCACCAACCGGGGCATACACGCCCTGGGCTTACCATAGTATAATCTTTTACTCAATGCCTTCGGCAGCGATGGCCTGGATGAGTGCTTTATTATAGCCAAAAGCAAAAGCATGTCCCTGAAGTCCGCTGGCAGGATCTTCATGCTGAGGAATGTGATCTGGCATGAGCATACCGTCATAGCCTACATCTCTCAAAGCTCTTACCACCTGTACAAAGTCCATATCTCCATTATCAGGATAGACCTCCTGGAAGTTATTCCAGCCGCCTTTGATGTTACGCAGGTGGATATTGAAAATCTGCTTACGCTCACCAACCCATTTGATGATCGGTATTATTTCCGTTTTGGGATCTCTGAGCCCCTCAGCGGTTGAACCCAGACAAAGGTTAAAACCATGGGATGGACTGTCATAGAGCTGAGCAAAACGTTTGATACCGGCAAATACATCTGGGCTATTCCAGCGGGTAACACCACGATAAGCCACTGGTGCGGGAGGGTCAGCGATATGATTTCCTAATTTTACATTATACTCCTCAGCCACAGGAAGCACTCTGTCCAGGAAGTAGGTGATTCTTTCATAAATCTCATCAATATCAGCTCCACCACCCGTGATGGATTCTTTATCCAAGCCTTGCTTTACCGCTTCCTCATAATTCCAGGTACTGTAAGAGGCATTGCCCCGGCTGGGGTCCACAGTTCTGCCAGTACGTAGTATTGGGAGTATGATGGTGTTGTAAAGCAGCAAACGAACTCCTGTCTTGCCGGCAACTTCTATCATCTGCTGTATCATTTCTATTTCACGATCACGCTCAGGACTTTTGCCCAACATAATATTAGGCGTACTTATCCTGTCAATACCCGCCGATGACAAAGGCAGGTGATAGGCTTCAAGGGTGATGCCATACTTTTCGCAGGCTTCTTTTTTGGCCAGTGAATCTTCCAGGTCCCAGCCTACTCCCGCTATCTCTTTGGGGGAGCCCCCGTCAATATGAAAAACACCATGACGGGCAAGAAATTCCAGGTTTTCTTTGGTCGTGCCTCCATGCTGACACCCCACTTTCATCAATACTTCTTTTGTGGATTGGGCAGATGCTTTGGCTTTATTTTGCCCGGCGCTTAAGCCCAAAGCTCCTACCGAGCCAGCGGCTGTGACTTTAACAAAATTTCTACGTTTCATGATATTAGCCCTTTAGGTTATTTTGAGTGAATTGACAATTCTTCCATAAACTGTGCGATAGCACTATGATCCAGTTCTCCATTTCCTTGTGCCAGTATCGCATCCATATGGGCAGCCACCTGGGCAGAACCATAAAGGGGAACGGAGAACTCCTTACCTGCCTGCAAGGCAATGTTCATATCTTTGCGATGTAGTTTGATTTTAAAACCAGGCTTAAAGTTCTGATCAATGATTCTTTGTCCATGCAAATCCAGAATGCGGCTTTGGGCAAAACCGCCCAGCAATGCCTCTCTCATCTTCACGAGATCCACGCCGGCTTTTTTGGCCAGGGTAAAAGCTTCCGCTACCGCTTGTATGGTCATGCCTACGATGATCTGGTTGCAGGCTTTGGTAGTTTGTCCTGCTCCCGTCTCTCCAATGCGGACTACATTTTTACCCATAATTTCAAAGAGCGGTTTTGCCCTTTGAAACGCCTGCTCATTTCCACCCACCATAAAAGATACAGTACCCGACTCAGCACCTACCTGTCCCCCTGAAACAGGAGCATCCAGGGCTTCTACCCCTTTATCCTGCATCAGAGCATAGATTTCCTTTGCTGTAGAAGGCGCGATGGTAGACATATCTATAAAAAGTGAGCCTTTTCTGATGCCTTCCCCAACACCCTGCGCTCCGGATACCACTTCTTTCACTTCGGCTGAATCCGGAAGCATGGTGATGATTACGTCATTTTCCTGAGCCAGTTCTTTGGCTGAAGCATAGGTTTTGGCTCCAGCTTCAGTTAATGTATCGGCAGCACCGCTTTGTTTTAGTACTGATAAAGAGTAGCCTGCTTTCACCAGGTTGAGTGCCATTGGCTTACCCATGATGCCAAGTCCAATAAATCCGATTTTTTCCATAATCAATTATTTATTTGTCTGTCAATGTATAGTAGTTGCTTATTTGCTCTGTTTTAAATCATATCAGTGGAAATATTTTGGCGGCAAGAAGAATGACGATGAGTCCGCTGATACCCATGATGGTAAGTAATGGTGAAAAGGTTTTCAGCGCTTCTTTCTCGGTGAGATTGCTCATTTTGCATACAATCCAGAAGCCACTGTCATTCATCCAGGGAATCAGTTTAGAACCACAGGCGATCGCTAGCCCAATGTAGAGTTGATGATACTCCAGGTTACCTGAAATCGCCATGCCTGACAATATGCCGGATGCCGTAATCATGGCTACCGTAGCAGAGCCCTGCGCTGTCCTGACTACCGCAGTGATAATAAATGCAAGAGGTATCAAAGCCATTTGAAAATCCTGGGTCAGGATGCCTATCCGTTCGCTGATACCTGTTTGTTGCAACATACCCCCGAAAGCCCCCCCGGCTGCAGTTATCAGTATGATGATACCACCACTCATCAAAGCAGCCTGTACAGATGCGAGTAATGCTTTTTTGTCCCCTTTATTTTTCAAAGCAAGCATAATCAGCGCTGACAATGCTCCGGCAACCAGGGCGATATTTTTCTCTCCCAAAAAATCCACAATGGTAATCAATATTCCCGGAGAGCTATCCGTCTGAACATTTGCGAATGTGTTTAGCGCAGCTTTGGCACTGATAAATACCAACGGTATCAAAATAGGAAGGGTAGCCAGCCAAATGGGCGGCAGACTCTGACTTTTTCCGCTTGATAATGCTTTTATTTTTTCCAGCGGAGCTTCTATGGAGTCTCTTAGTGGAACCGGCCATTTTCTGTTGGCCCATGCGGCGAATATATAGCCCACAATAATAGTAACAATCCCAACCAGGATACCTCCAATCATCATCATTCCAATGGGAATTTGCATCTCACTGACCAGGAACAATGGTCCAGGTGTAGGCGGTACCAGGGAATTCGCCATAGCCGCACCCGCAGTGACACAGAGCACCAAAAGCAGATAATTTTTGCCGATGCGGATCGCCATCGCTTTCGCCAACGGAATCATCAGATAAAAAACGGTATCAAAGAAGACAGGAATCCCTATAAAAAAGCTGCTCCCCAAAAATGTAAGTGGCGCTTTAGTTATGCCGGTAACTTTCAAAGTAGAACGAACAATGCGTTCGGCACCGCCACTTTCCAGCATACATTTCCCGATGATAGAAGCCATAGCGATGAGGATGCCAATTTTCTCGCAGGTAGATCCAAACTGCATGGCAATCCGTTCTCCCACCGCCTTGTCAGCCAGTGCCTGTGCTGCTGCGGCTGTCCCCCCTCTGCTCAATACATACTGTTCTATCGCAGTTGTAGGCGTCACCATCGCTACAACAAAGGCGCCTAAAAGTAAGGCCAGAAAAGGATGTAAACGCAACCCGATAATACCTCCTACAACAATCAGTATTCCAATCAAAAGAATAAATAAGGGGTCAGTCATGAAAAGATAAAGTGTTTAGGAGTTGGAGTTTTGATTTCGGGAATGCTAAGTTTATCCTTCATTTTTCACCCTTTCTCATTGATTTGAGTTTTTCAGCCATAGTTCGGGCACCGTTGGCGACAAAAGTAGCGTCAGCGCCACAGGCGATCATTCTGATGCCCATTTCATGATAAGTAGCATAATCATCAGGATTGAACAGGAGAATCCCAGTTGCCTTTTTTGCCTTTTGAGCAGCATTCACGATGGCTTTCAGTGCGTCTTTGAATGTAGGGTGATCTAACTGTCCAAATATCCCCAAAGCCATGGAAAGGTCAGCCGGACCGATGAAGAGTACATCTAAGCCAGCAAGGGCTGCGATTGCATCCAGATGATTCAGGGCTTCCAGGGTTTCTATCTGCAGTACGCCTAAAATATTGTCTTTCGCACCACTACGGTAAGCATCAAAATCTTTCCCGAAATTGGTTGCCCTAACCATCTTGGCTACACCACGGCTTCCTTCCGGAGGATACTGCATTGCGCTCAATGCCTGTTTTGCTTCCTCCACATTGTTGATTCTTGGACACATCACGCCTTCGGCGCCCATATCCAGTACCCGATGGAAGCGTTGCCGCTCATAACTTTCTACCCTGATCAGGGGAGCGGCAGGCGTATGCTCCAGGGCTTGCAGCTGATGCAATACATCCTTCTCGCTTCCCGCCCCATGTTCCAGATCAATCAGTACCCAGTCAAAGCCGGAAAGCCCGACGATCTCAGCCGTAACCGAACTTCCAAGATTGAGCCAGCAGCCATTCAGGGTTTCTCCCTGCTTCAGTCGTTGCTTTAAGTTTTTCATTTACAAAGTTTTGTTCTGTTTTATCAGTAAAAAAGCAGGAAGGCAGAAGTCCGGAGAAAGCTTACAGCTCCGGTCTTCGGACTCCCGACCCTGCATTCTCTACTCTACATCCCACCACACTCTGGTATCCAGAATATCGGGGCCTTGCCGGCTCGTAGCTTCATCTACATGTGCTTTGTTGACTGTCAGCTCAGAATCCGGATAAGTCAGGCGACGAATAAACTCTTCTGTTTTCAGGTCACTGCCAGGATAAGGATTTGGACTGACCACCGGATAACCACTCCTGCGGAAATTCGCCCAGGTTTCGGGTCCTATCAAAAAGGATGAAACCCAGTACTGCGTATTGATCTGTTCTAACTCACTCCCACTCTGTAAAGGATGCGCCTGAATATAGGCATCAATATCAGCCTGGGCGATTTCAGTATCTCCCGGCCAGCTGGCAAGCTGCTCCATATGGGCACGAATGCCTTCTTCAAATAATGCTGCCGCATCTCCTGCTGCCCATCCTCTGACAACGGCTTCAGCATGAAGTAATAAGGTTTGAGAATAGGTCACCAAATAACTGGGGGCTTCAGGATGTCCCAGCCTGGTTCTGTCAAGCTGACTGTAGCTATACAAACTGGCCAGACCCGCGGCTTCCGCTACCGGAATAATAGTAGTATTGTCATAGCCCTGAGGCATTCCAATTTGAGCATCGGCTGTACGGTCAGCGATCTCTTCCGTCTGTTCCCCACCACTTAAGGCTCCTATATATCTTACCCCAATGGAGGCGAGCCTGGGGTCATCATTATCCTGCATAAAGTTTACGAAATCTTCGTCCAGATAATAGAAAGGTGCCTGCCCACCATTTAAGTTAGTGCCTACGTTATTTCTGAAGTTAGCATCATGACGAACAACTGCATTATCATCATTAGACTGCATTAAGCCTCCGGAAATCGCGATACCAGCATATTGCTCAGCCATAGCAGGGTCTACCTTTGTAAGGCGCATGGCAGCTCTCAGGAGAAGTGAATTACCCAGCCTTTTCCATTGCTCAATGTTTCCACTGTAAAGGACTTCCTGGGGTACTGCATCTTTAGCTTCATCCAGGCCCTGGGTGGCTGTTTCCAGTTCATTGAGCAAGTCCGTATAAATGAATTCCTGATCATCATATTTCGGAAGGATAATCCCTTCCAGATAACCACGCCCCGCTTCAGTATAGGGTATATCTCCGTAGGTATCGGTCAGAGTTAAAAAGGCATGAGCCCTCCAGATTCTTAATATGTTATTCAAATTTGATTTTTCAGGATCTCCTTCGGTATTTGCAATTCCGTCAATAATATTTTTGAGAATATTTCGATAGCCATCCTGCCAGTTGCCCTGTGTAGCCGAACGGTTGTCCTGATTAAGATTTCCACCCGTGCCTACCCCCTGAAAAGGAGTAATCATTTGTTTTACGATTGTAGTCTCGTAGGTAAGGTTATTATATACTGGTGCACTGTTGATAATCGCATTGTTAAGCTGAAATGTCGGGTCTAGAGAAGTCAATCTTACAGGATTGGTATTCATCTCATCAAAGCCGTCATCGCATGCACTGAAGGTGAGAAAAACCATCAGGGTACTGAAGAAGTATAGGTTAAATTTATTCATTGCGTATTGATTTAAAGATGACATCATCAGTTCGTTTTTTTCTTAGAATTTTACATTTAGGTTAAATCCTATGCTTCGCGTGACCGGCAATCCGGTTGCTTCCAGACCTGCCTGATTATCAGAGATGATACCGTTTTGATCAGGGTGTATGTGAGGCACCCATTGTTTGATCACCGCTACATTATTAGCTACCAGGCTGAGTTGTAATCCTTCAATGTATTTGTTGGCAGGCAGGATGGGTGTAAAATCATAGCCCAGGGTCATCTGACGTAATTGCCATGAGCCGGCGTCAAATACAGACTGTTCAGACATTCTACCACCTCTTATGGTTTCATAAAAGGTTTGTACTGGGGCCTGTGCGGTATTAATTTCTCCATTTTCATTGACACCTACACCTACAACATAGCCCTGTTCTCTCCCCACCAGTGTAGCTTTGTCCAGACCATGACGATAAGCATTGGTATGCGTACCTGAGATCATCTTGTGCCCAAGTTTGAAATCAATCAGGAAAGAAAAATTGACATTTTTGTAGCTGAACATATTGGTAAACCCACCTACCCATCTCGGAATGGCGCTACCAAAGTTTAACTGTTCATTAGAACGCAGGGGACGTCCATTGCTGGAGTCAAAGACCTGCCGGCCCTGCTCATCCCTCAGGTAGCCCCAACCATACAATTGCGCCATAGGTTTTCCTACCACCTGCCTTAGTTCTCCATGAAACTCTGCATTGCCAACGGTGATAAAAGTCCCTTCTACATCATCACCCAAGCTCAGCACTTTAGAGGTATTGTATGATGCATTGGCACTTACAGTCCAGTTGAACGCATTCATTCTAACTGGCGTGAAAGCGGCAAACATCTCTACCCCTTTGTTCTCACTTTCGCCTACATTGATCAGCTGATTGATATAAGAAGAACCGTCAGACACCTGTGCCTGCAGGATTTGGTCAGATGATAATTTATCATAGTATGAAATTTCAAACCTGATATGATCAAATAATGTCATTTCCAAGCCAATCTCTTTCTCAGTTACCCGCATCGGCTTAAGGTCCGCATTGGGTACAACCGAATTGCTGATACCACCAACGGGCTGCGCGATACCTAGAGAATTTGGAAACTGCTGAGCATTGATATCATAGAACAGATTATTAGAATAGGGTTGTACATCCGTATCGCTGCCCACTTCAGCATAAGCTAGCCTAATCTTACCAAATGAAAACCAATTGGGTAAATTGGCAAATGCCTGGGAGAAAACGAAGCTACCAGTGATAGACGGATAAAGAATGCTTCTGTTTTCCGGGGATAAGGTTGAAAACCAATCATTTCTGACGGTGGCATTCAGATATACAAACTCCCTGAAAGAGATTTCTGAACTGGCGTAGAGAGAGTTTACCTGACGTTCAGAGATCGCGTAATTGGGTGTCACCTTGCTGGCATTTCTTATGGTATATAAGCCTCTGGTGAAGAAGTTCTCACCCAGAATCGTATTAACATCAGAGCGACGATACATCTGGTTTCCTCCGGCGTTTATTAAAATGCCAATGTCTCCAAATGTTTTGTTGGCGCCAATCAAAAAGTCGGCATTAATTTCTCTTACCCGACGTATGTCCTGCACATACTGACCGTTGACAAATCCGGGTGGAGGTGATGACTGTCTCTGTGAACCGGTAGGTAAATTATAATCCTGATCACGAGAGTAATAATCCTGTCCGACACGGCCTTGCAGATACAACCAGTCGGTGAAGTCATATCGCGCTGTCAGGTTACCGTAAATACGGTCTCTAACGTTGTTCTCAAATCTGGAAAGAGCAAAATAAGGGTTGGTACGGTTAGTAAACCTGGAATAGGGGAATTCATCTCCATTCTCATCAAATGCGTATCTTTCCAGCAGATCTAAAGGCATGGAAGACGCCAGCGTATAAATGACCACCGGACTATAATCCTGCTCTGCTATATTGGGTGGGTTCTTTCTTTCTTCATGCGAATAATTGACATTACCGGATACACTGAGCTTTTTGATGTTCTGGGTAAAGCCTAAGTTTACTGTTTTACGGTTATATTTAGAGCCAGGTAGAATCGCTTTGCTATCCATATTTGAAGCTGAAAGGCTGAAACCACCGTTTTCACTACCGGATGAAATTGTAATCGTATTTGAGAAGGTAGATCCATCACGATAATAATCTCTTACTTTATTGCGCTGGGGAACATAGGGCACCTCAATTCCGTCAAACAATATCTGCGTCATGCCCGGCTCAAATTTTTCACCAAAGCTCCACACCCCTGACACCGGACGCGGTGCATTGGGACGAATTCCTCCTTCTCCCTGGCCATATTCGTATTGATAATCGGTAAAATCTAATGGCGTATCAATGGTGTAATTGGTATTATATTCCAATTGAATACCTGAACCTTTGGCCCTATTTCTGGTGGTGATCATGATCACTCCATCTTTAGCACGTGCACCATACAATGCGGAGGCAGCCGCTCCTTTCAGGACAGTCATAGAGGTAATGTCATCGGGATTGATACTACTTAGGCCATCACCACTATCTGACCGCCGGTTACTACCCACTTCAGACACATCACCATTTACCCCATAGTTGGTATTATCGATAGGAACACCATTTACCACAATGAGAGGAGAGTTATTGCCTCCAAATGAGGATACCCCTCTGATTCGTATCTTGCTGCTTCCCTGAGGGCCTGAGCTCAGTGAAGTAATATTCAAGCCTGCTACTTTTCCTTGCAGGGAATTAACAAAATTGGGGGTGCGATTTACGTTAAATTCCTTAGGTTCTACTTTGGCTGTTGCATAACCCAGGGTTTTGCTTTCTTTCGTGATACCCAGCGCGGTTACCACAACTTCATCCAATGCCTGAATATTTGGCGACAGTGAGACATTGACAGTACTCTGGTTGTTTATCGCTACTTCTGTGGTTTGAAAACCAATGGAAGAGAATACCAATGTAGTAATACTATCGGCAACTGTAATTTGATAATTGCCACTTATATCTGTTACTGTGCCCGTTAGCGTACCTTTTGCCAGTACATTGACACCTGGTAAGGGCTGATTACCTTCAGCATCCGTTACTTTTCCTGTGATAGTTTTTTGTAATAAAGCCGAAGTATGATCTGCTATAAAGCTTTGCAGAGATGCCATCGCATGTATGGGCTGATTATCTTCTTTATACTGGCTTTGTGATGCAGGTTTTTTATTTACCTTTTCCGGCAAATCTATTTCAACTTTCTTAAATACATAGTAATAGTCCTTTTGTACTTCTTTAAAATCCAAAGCATAGTCCTGAAGTAAATTTTTTAACGTTTTTTCCAGGTCATCTTCAAGTACCAAATGATTGTCTTTTTCTACAAACTTATTTTCTACATCCCCAACCTGATAGTAGAAACTGACATGATAGTTCTTTTCTAATTCCTTAAGCACTGAAGCCAGGCTTTTTACACCCTGATGATCATTGTTACCAATTTTGATTCCGGTCGTGGTAAGGGCGAGATTCTGAGCAGCCAAATTGTAGCAAAACAATGGACTGAGCATGATCACCAAGGCCCAAATGATTAGGTTAGTGTATTTTTTCATAGCGTTGTAATTAGTAGTATAAATTCGTTTGTTGTTTGCCAGCGATCTTCAGGGCCCTTGAAGAGTGGCACATTGCTTACTGATAGACAATAGTTTTTCCTTTTTTCTTCATAGTAGTATGGGTAACATTAGCAATAGCTTCCAGAAGTATATCTATGTTGCTGCTTGGGAAAGATCCTCTCAACTTAATTTCGTCTGCGACATTTTCATTTACAAAGAGAATTTCCAAGCCATAATTGTCTTTTAATACACTGCTTATTTCTTCAAAAGTGGCAGCATCCAAATTGATCACACCTTCTTTCCAGGCAGTATAAGCAAGTGCTTCAACAAACTGCTGATTAATTTGTCTCTCTCCACTTTTCACTTCTACCAATTCATCGGGCTGCATCAAGAGTGGGTCTCCCTGCTCGCCAATATCCAATTGTATGCTTCCTTTTTCCAGAACAACCTGGGTTTTTTCATGCCGTGATTTTACGTTGAAGCGCGTTCCCAGCACTTTTATCGACAGATTGTCGGTATGAACAGTAAATTTTACCGCCCCCTGGTTTTTGTCTTCTCCGTCTGCGTTCATATGACTTACATCAAAAAAACCTTCACCCGCCAACCATACTTCTCTCCCTTTTTCTGCTGATGCACTGAAACGATAAGTTAGTTGAGAATTTCCATTAAGCGTAACCTGAGTACAGTCAGGAAGCACAAAAGAACTTATCTCGCCAAAAGTAGTTTTATAGTGTATCGATTGTGATTGCCCTCCCCGATATTGAAAATAAGCCCATGAGATCATGATTAAAAAGGCTATTGAGGCCGCAATGCCCAGTTTAAAACGCTTATGACTTCCTGTACTTTCAAACGCAGGAATATTTTCATCTTTTCGCAGGTCAGCATGCTGCGTAATCCGGATCAGCTCTTGGCGCAGTATGTCTTTGCGAACTTCAGGCAATGGGTGTTTTTCTTCCCTCAATCCCTGCAATAAGACTTTAGCCTCTTCTAATACCTCCACTTTGTCAGGATGTTCACGTATCCATCTCTGCCATTTCTCATCATATTTTTTCTCTCCGGAATATACCCAAGCCTGGAAAGAATCATCCAGCATCAGATCAGCTATAGTTTCTTGTTTGTTCATTGGGCTATATGATCAGCACAATTACAAGAAGCAGCCGGAATAAAAATCTACTGCTTATGAAGGAAAAAAATTAAAAATTTTTTTTATCAACGAATACTGACTACGGCAGAAGAAGAAAAAATTGTTAAAAAATAATTGGGTTTGAATGGCTAAAAAGTAGCAATACTGAAAGAAAATACACAAAATTAGAAGCTCTCTCGTGTTTCATAGTTTCGCTCAACCTCTGAATGGCTCCATGCAAAAGGTTATATAAGCTCTGTTTTTTTATTTCCATGACCTCAGCAATCTCATCATGTGTTAAATTCTCGGTGTACTTTAGCAGGATCGCTTCTCTTTGTTTGGGACTCAAATACGAGAGTGAATTTTTAAGGTGGGCTTTTAGCGTTACAATCTGTTCTGCATCTTCTTCCGCCATTCCATTGCTTTTACTTTCGCCTGTCATAGTTTCCGGGTAGTTTTCCAGAAAGCTGATCTTTTTGTATTTAGATAACTGTCGCAGAAGTTTTTGCCTGAATGCTTTCAGAAGATAGCCTTTTGCAGAATGAGGAACACTTAACTTCTCTCTTTTCACCCAAAGCTCGGTGAGTAAATCCTGCATAGCATCTTCAATGATCTCAGACTTAGCCGTAAACTTTCTTCCGTAGCTGTATAATAAGTCTGCATAAAGGTCATAAATTTCAACCAGGGCCTTACCATTGCCCTGTTTCATTTGTAACCAAATGTCTTCATTTTCTATATGATCATGCCTGGCCTGCAAAATATTGACTTGTTTGTAGTAACAATACATCTTTTAAAGCTAATTATCAAATTTTTGCATTGAATAGCTTTTTAATTAAAAATTTTATTATGCGGATTTTTATCTTGAAAGTAAAAGCAAAAAAAACAGGTCATGGCTAACAGTTAAGTTTGTGCCATGACCTTATCTTAAGAGTTGATAATAGAAGAACTAGAACAACTAATTGTTATTTCTTTTTTCAATCACATCTAAATAAGCTTTGAGAAATTTCTGATCATTTTCATCGCTATCACCATAGTAATTACGCAGTTCATCAAATTTTTGGTGCATCATTTCCTGCACCTCAGCATATTCAGGATCATCATAAATGTTATTCATCTCATTTGGATCTTTTTCCAGGTCGTACATTTCCCACTCATCAATATCATAGTAGAAATGCATCAGTTTGTAGCGGTCAGTGGCCACGCCATGATGACGCTTTACCATATGTACCGAAGGGTATTCGTAGTAGGTGTAATACACCGCGTCTCTCCAATCCTCAGTTTCTCCACTTACCAGCCTGCGGAAGGATTCTCCCTGCATTTCTTCGGGCGCTTCCACTCCTGCATAATCTAATAGTGTGGGCGCAAAGTCAAGGTTTTGAACCAGCTTGCTGATCTTGGTGCCCGGCTCAATTTCTTTAGGGTAGCGGACTAACAAGGGCGTACGGAACGATTGCTCGTACATAAATCGCTTGTCAAACCAGCCATGCTCACCAAGATAAAAGCCCTGATCAGAAGTATATACTACAATGGTATTATCTGCCAGTCCGTTTTCTTCCAGATAATCCAATACTTCTCCAACTCCATCGTCTACTGATTTAATGGTTCTTAGATAATCTTTGATGTAACGGTTAAATTTCCATATGGCTACCTCTTTCTCCTTCTCTTTGGCCTGATCATTGGTAAAATCCAATTCACTGGTAGGAGCGAAAGCTTTTTTGAAAGCTTCATTTTTAGGCTCATAAGCCGCATTCCATTGCTGCAATTGTTCTTCGTTGAAGCGAGCCAGCTCACGGTCAAAACCTGTACTGTCACCATTAGGATCAACCACCATTTTAAAATCATGTCCCCACCTGGCATGACCGTCAATCTCCATTTCCTGCTCTTTGGCAGCGGTACCTCTACCCTCGTAATTTGTGAGGTCGTCAAAATAATTTGAGGGTGGATCAAAAGTTTTGTCGTCATAAAGTGTCAGGTATTCGGGTGCTGGTTTCCAGTTACGGTGAGGTGCCTTTTGGTGATACATCATCATAAAGGGCTTGTCCTGCTCACGCTTCTCTTTCAGCCAATCTAACGCGGCATCGGTAGTGATATCTGTAACATAACCTTCAAATCTTTGTCTTTCTCCGTTTACCAGAAAGTCAGGGTTATAGTAATGTCCCTGGCCGGGAAGAACCATAGAATAGTCAAAGCCCTGCGGTAAGCCATCCAGGTGAATTTTACCGATCAAGGCTGTCTGATAGCCATTAGACTGAAGCAGCTTGGCAAAATTAGGCTGATCCCAATTGAAAGGCTGTACATTATCTACCTTACCATTGACAAAGCTATGCTTACCGGTAAGCACCACCGCTCTGCTGGGGGCGCAGATTGAATTGGTAACCGTTGCCCGGGTAAAGAGAGCGCCTTCATTGGCAATTCTGTCTATGTTAGGAGTCTCATTGAGGTTGTGACCATACGCACTAATCGCCTGATAGGCATGATCATCACTCATGATAAAAATAATATTGGGAGGGCCCTCATTTTCTTGTGTCTGCTGGGTCTCATTGCTACAGGAAGCAGTGAATAAGCCTACAAAAAATAGAGATACCCAGAAAAGATAATCTTTGGATGATTTCATAGTTTAATAAATTGTTTATCGGTCAATTATGTATTTTCCTAATTCAATACTTTGCTGAATATTTTCAACTTTCAATAATACTTAAATTATGATTACGGACTGCTGATTCTTCCCGGTTCGCGCACGTTTTTTCCTTCTACATTTTGCAGCTTATCTCCCAGATCAGCTCTTGCTTCATCTGCGATTTGCTTCAATTCTTCTACGATTTCCGGAAAAGTGTGCTGCACATCATAACGTTCTCCGGGATCACGTCGCAGGTCGTAAAGCGCCAGCTCTGTTTTCACCTGTCGAGTATCTCCGTAAACGCCCCCCTGACCCGGCACTAAGCCTTCGTACGAACGGTGTACATGAGGAAACACCAGCTTCCAGTGGTCTCTTCTTACCGCTTCCAAAGCATTACCCTGATAGTAATAATAGAAAATATCACGAGGTTTGGCATCCTTTTCAGCCTTCATAAGCGGCAATATACTTACGCCATCAATTTTCTTATCAGGTAGGCTTACGCCTACCATATCCGCAAAAGTAGGTAGCAGGTCAATGGTCGAAGCCAGTTGATTGCAGATACTACCGCCGGGAATCTGTGCAGGCCATCTCATGATGCAGGGTACCCTCTGTCCCCCTTCAAAGCTGGTTCCTTTACCTTCTCTCAGCCCTCCGGTAGAACCGGCATGATCACCAAAGTTTAGCCATGGGCCATTGTCTGAGGTAAAGATCACAAGTGTGTTTTCAGTCAAATTATGCTGGTCAAGCGCTTTCATGATCTCCCCTACCGACCAGTCTATTTCCATGATGACATCGCCATATAAGCCCTGCTCACTTTTGCCTTTGAATTTGTCGGATACCGCCAGCGGAACGTGAGGCATGGAATGGGGTACACATAGCAAAAAAGGATTGTCTTTATTATTATTAATAAACTCAACGGCACGCTCAGTGTAAATAGTGGTTAATTCCGCCTGATCTTCCAGGTCCTCTATCGTTTTAAAGACAGTATCCCCTGCCATCAGGGGTAGCTCAGGGTAACTTGCCTTGCGGGCATGTGTTTCTTCTGTGGCAAGTTGCATATCATACGTCCACTTCCACATATCGTTTGAATAGGGCACACCTACATACTCATCAAAGCCTTGCTGTGAAGGCAGAAAAGGTTTTAAATGCCCCAGATGCCATTTGCCATACATCGCAGTGGAATAGTCACCCGCTCTCTTTACCAATTCAGCGATGGTCTCCTCTTCAGGATTCAAGCCGATTTTTGCATGAGGATTCAAAGCACCTCCTATACCTACTCTGTTGGAGTAACATCCGGTAAGGATGGCTGCTCGTGAAGCAGAACAAACGGCCTGCGCTACTTCAAAGTTAGTAAAGCGCATGCCTTCAGCAGCGAGTTTATCCAGATTGGGTGTCTGAAACTGTAGTGCCCCGTAAGTTCCCAGGTCACCGTAGCCCAAATCATCAGCATAGATTAATACTATATTCGGTAGACTGGACTTTGTATTTTGGGCGATTACAACGTTTACCACGAGTGTGCACAGCAGGAAGAATAGAATTTGTTTAAAACTAAGCATAAACTCAAATTTATATGAAAAAAGGAAAGTGTCGCTTTTCAGCACACTTTCCTTAAAGAATTCAGGGCTTTTCTAGTAACCGGGGTTTTGTTGTAAATCCCCGTTTAAGTCAACTTCCCGCTGAGGAATGGGCATGAGTATCATATAGTCTTTGATGTTTTGAGCAATCTCAACTTTGTTACTCTCCGCTACCGAGGCTTCATAGGCTGCATGTTCAATCATTCGCTCAATAAACCTATCTGTACGAACCAGGTCAAACCAGCGATGTCCTTCCATTGCCAGTTCCAGTCTGCGCTCCAGCCAGACTGCTGTCCTGAAATCATCCGCCGAAAGCCCTACATAATTGTGCTCGCTATTATTGAAAGCTCGTTCTCTCACCCGGTTCAGGTATGTAAGTGCTTTTGGCGTCTGACCAATTTCATTGAGTGCCTCAGCATACATCAATAAAGCATCTGCATAACGGATGACGTGCATATTGGCATCACTATTGGCCGGATTATTTTCTCCTTCTTCCCAGTATTTGGTGAAGATCGGAATACTGGAAGTATGTACACTTCCGTCAATCAGACTTACAAAATCAGTCGTAAAAGTGGCTGCCTTTCTCTCATCTTCATCAGAAAAGCGGTCATATAAATCGCGGGTTGGTATGTCCGCTTCATTGGAGTTGGTAAGCCCCAATACACCGAAACCACCGGGTAATGAATATTTAGGTCCCTGAAGTATCATGGCTGAATTTCCATTGCCCGGGGGATCCATAAACTCTATAGAAAATACCATCTCCATTCCATTCTCTGTAGCAGGTTCCCAATTGTCGCCAAAGTTTTCGTGCAGACCGTAGCCGTAAGTACCTTCATTTTCTACTACTTCTGCCAGCTTATCCGTAGCTTTCTGGTACTCATGCATGGTCAGGTATACTTTGCCCAGCAGGATTTTCGCTGCCCCTTTGGTTGCTCTTCCAATTTCAGAATCGCTGTATGAGATTGGCAGTACGGTTTCCGCCTCCATGAGATCCTGAATGATTTGCTCATATACCTGAGCCGCCGGGGTGCGTTCTCCCATCGCATCCTCCACCGTTTCCAGCTTAAGGATCAAAGGCACATCGCCATAGAAACGTACCAGATTGAAGTAATACAGGGCACGTAGAAACTTAGCCTCACCTACCAGTCTGGATCTTAAGTTTTCATCCATATTGATATTAGGAATGTTAATGATGGCCGTATTGGCACGTGAAATCCCCGAATAGTTCCTCTGCCACATTTCGCGGGTAAACTGATTTTCAGAAGTATAGCGCATATACTCCAGGTTCTGAAGGTATTGGTTGGGCATTCCCAATCCATTTTTCTCATCATCAGCGGGCAAAGCGTTGAGTAAAAAAATATGTCTTTCATAAATGCTGTAAAGCTGCTGGTAAACCGCTGTGACTGCAGCCTCTGCATCAGTACGGCTGCTGTAGAAGTTGTCAATTACAAAGCGGTCTTCAGGTGATTCTTTCAGGAACTCTTCATTACAGGAAACCAAAAAACCGGTTCCTATAAACATTATTAGTGATATATATATCTTTTTCATGCTTGTTGCAATTTTGTTATTGTAAGTTCATCTTGACACCTAACATAAATGTCCGTGACTGGGGGTAGCCACCAAAGTCTTCTCCCAACTGTAAGTTAGTAGCCCCACGGTAGCTTACTTCAGGATCATAACCGGTATAATCAGTGAAAGTGAGTAGGTTTTGCGCGGTGGCATAAACCTTAAGTCCACTAAGCTTAGTACTGACTAGATTAGGGAAAGTATAGGCCAGGGTAAGCGTTTTCACTTTGAGGTATGATCCATCTTCCATATAAGCATCACTAAAAACTGCAGAACGATTGGTAGTGGCTACCGGATATTTATCACTGGGATTTTCTGGTGTCCAGCGATTGACCATGTCAGCATATACATTTTGACCGCCAGAAGGCAACTCAAGCTCCATCGCATTGTAATTGAAAATATCATTGCCATACGAATACTGCATAAATACATTGAGCTCTACCCCTCTGTAGGAAAAGTTATTGGTAAAACCTCCAAAGAAGTCCGGATTAGGATCACCAATTACTGTTCTGTCATAAGTCGCGTTGACATTTCCGTCAGGCGTGCCTTCTGGTCCGCCCAGGTCTAGGTAGCGACGGCCTCCTATCCAGTTGGTAGGGCTGGTAGGTCCGGCATTTAGTTCAGCCTGATCCTGAAAGATGCCATCAAAAACATAACCGTAGAAAAGACCAATGGGCTCCCCTACAATCAGCCTGTGTATAGATCCTGTCTTCAGGTGACCATCTCCTCCTCCTACGTCTTTATAATCTTCTCCTCCCAGTTCCAGCACCTTATTACGGTTAAATGAGATATTAAAAGCTGTTGTCCATCTGAAGTCACCACTGGTAAAAACATCACTCTCAACAGATAGCTCTACGCCTTTATTTTCTATACTTCCAATATTTTGTAGTGAAGAGTTAAAGCCTGAGACATAAGGTACGGCAACATCATAAATGAGGTCGGTTGTCTTTTTGTAATAGTAATCCGCGGTAAACCTTAACCTTTCCTGAAAGAAGCCAAAGTCCAGTCCCAGGTCAAACTGAGATGTCTTTTCCCATCTTAAATCAGGATTGGGGATTTTATTGGGATAGAATCCGGTCACCAATGATCTGCCTAAGGTATAAGTGGTATTGGTTAAAGTAGGCAAAGACTCATACAAGCCTATTTCCTGGTTACCGGTTACACCGTAACTCGCTCTTACTTTAAGGTTTGAGAACAGGTCCATGTCCTTAATAAAATCTTCTTCAATGAGGCGCCAGGCTACTGCCCCTGAGGGGAAGAATGCGTACTTATTATTGGCACCAAAGCGGGAGGAACCATCCACACGTGCATTGAATGAAATCAGGTACTTCTCATCGATGTTATAGTTCACTCTTCCCAGGTAAGACACCAGACTCCACTCTGTTCTGGATGAATTAGGCTGATTATAAATCGCACCTGCACCCAGTGAATTTTCTTCCAGCACATTGTTCACATAGTCCTGTGAAGAAGCGGATAAATTTTCAAACAGGTTTTGCTGGAAGGTGATACCCCCCAGTACAGAAAGCGAATGTCCGGGCATAATTTCAGTATCCCAGCGTAAGGTATTCTCATTCAGCCAGTTGGTCGTATAACCACCATTGACCGTTGCCGTAGCTACACCCCCTGACTCAAAAATATTGGAAGGCACAAAGGTATCAAACTTCGTATTGACCAGGTCAGTACCAAAAGATACTTTAGCGGTAAGTCCTTCAATAAACTCCCACTCTCCGTAGATATTTCCGAGAAGACGAAGCATGGTACTTTCTCGCACCTGCTCTCTGGCAGTTGCGACGGGATTCGCCAGAATAATTCCGGGTGTGTTTACTGGTGTATATTCCCCCAGGGCTTCATTCTGATAAACCGGCTGTATGGGGTTGAACTTCATGGCAGTAGTTACCACACCTGCCGTTCCTCCTGCATCGGTACGTACAGCATTTGAATTTGTCCTGCTCACATTCAGGCTGGTTCCTACTCTGAAGTTATCCTGTAGATTACGGGATATATTAATCCTTCCGGAATATCTTTTAAAGCCTGAATTGACAATGACGCCCTGCTGGTCAAAATAATTGGCTGAAATTGAATAGTTGGTTTTTTTATCCCCTCCTGAAAAGGTGAGCTGATAGTTTTGGATTGGGGCTGGTCTGAAAACTTCATCCTGCCAGTCTGTGCCTTCAGGATTAGCATTAATTTCTGCCAGTTGGTCAGCATCATAAACCGGCGCCAGTCCGTCATTGGTATAAGCCTCGTTGACCAGATCAGCGTATTGCGCGGCATTCATCACATCAATTTTTCTGACTACGTTTTGCGTCCCGTAGTACGCATCAAAAGTGATCTGATCCCTACCTTCTTTTCCACTTTTGGTCGTAATCAAAACTACGCCATTGGCTGCTCTCGCTCCATAAATTGCGGTAGCCGAGGCATCTTTCAGGATTTCTATGGATTCAATGTCAGCGGGGTTGATTGTGGCCAAACCACTCATTCTTGCGTTACCGCCAGTATTTCCGTAGCCTCCTCCATTGTACACCGGAAAACCATCTATGACATAAAGCGGCTCATTTCCGCCCTGAAGCGAGCTGCTTCCCCTGATACGTATGGATGCTACTGCCCCTGGCATGCCTGAGGTTTGCGTCACCATTACGCCGGAAGCTCTGCCAACCAAGCCCTGGTCAATGGAAGTAAAAGGTGCTTCCTGAATTTCTTCAGCTTTTACAGAAGAAACGGCACCGGTCAGGTTGCTCTTCTTCTGAGTACCATAACCTACCACCACAATTTCCTCCAGTGACTGTACATCAGACGACATGGTAACATTAATTTCTGTACGGTTGCCCACCACTACTTCCTGGCTCACAAAACCAATTGAGCTGAAAACCAATACACTTGCTTCATCAGGCACGTCAATTTTATAATTTCCCTCTACATCAGTTACGGTTCCGGTAGTGGTTCCTTTTACTAAAACATTGACCCCGGGAAGACCTTCACCATCCTCATCTGAGGTCACTTTACCGGTAATGCCGATTTTCATACTGACTATTTTCTCCTCCACTGTATTTTTTTCATTTCGCTCCAGCTTACCCACATGAATGTATTCATTTACCCTTTTGAATTTTAGTTCAGCCAGACGGGATATTTCACGAAGAATATTTGCCAATGAGGCATTTTCAGCATCCAGACTGATGCGTTTCCTCAGGTCAATAAGTTGTTCATTATAGGCAAATGAAAAGCCCGTTTGCTGGCTTATCTTTTGAAAAACATCAGAGAGGCTTTGGTTTTCAGCATCCATAGATAGATAAATATCTTCTATGCTCCTTTTTTCGCGTTGGGCATGCAAGTCATTGGCGACAAGCATGCATGAGAGTACAGACTGCAAGACCAGTCCAAACAATATATGTCTGGAGCACTTGACCAGTAGAGAGTAGTAAATTGTTTTCATTGCTTAGGTTGTATTAATGAATAATAAATTTAAGAGGCTTACTTTTGCTAATATGTTCGCATAGTCGCTTAGTAAACTTTCGGGCAAAGAGGTAATGTTAACTGCTATCGTATTTCATCATTGATCTATTTGTTATTGAATAATGACTGTATCTCCTTCAATGGTATATGTAAAATCAGAGGAGTAACTCATGCCTTCCAGCACCACTTTTAAGCTGGGATTATTGTAACGACCCGTGAAGCCATCAGTGACCGGCATGCTTCTTTTTATGATAAAATCTACTCCATACCACCGCTCAAGCTTATGGATGATTTCTTCAAACGACTCTTTCTGGAAAACCAGTACCCCTTCCTTCCAGGCAAGTATTTTATCAGGATCAAAACTGCTTACTTCAAAATCCCCTCGTTTGTGGTTAACTACCACCATTTCAAGAGGATGCAACTGACTTAACCTTCTTTGTTTACGATTTTCTTTTTTTTCCACTTCTACCACTCCGCTGGCTACTGCCACACTCATTTCTTCATCATAAGGAAAAGCCCGTACATTGAATGAGGTGCCTAAAACCTTGACTTTAATATCACCTGTGGTGACGGTAAATGGGTGCGTGGTATCTCTTGCGACATCAAAAAAAGCTTCACCTACTAGTTTTATCTCACGAGAGGTCTTAAAATCTTTGGTGTACTCCAGATAGCTCTCAGCATTTAGCCTCACCTCACTACCATCCGGTAAGTGAATGATGGATTTTTGGCCTCGGGAATTACTTTTTGTGATCCGCTCCACCGAATTGTTCTCAACCAGGGTTTCCGCCTCAGGCAGATCAGTTGTAGCCTGCCAAAAGAAAAATAATGCAGTACCTAAGCACAGAAGTAGTACAGCAGCTGCAGAGAACCAGTACCTTCTAAAACTTGCAGGCTGATTGTTATGGGATACATTTTCATGACTCGCTAGGCCTAATTGATCAGCAATTTTCGCGAAGGTCTGCTCCTGTCCGCTGATTCTAGGCTCAAGCTTTCCATTCTGCCAGATATCCTTAAGCTTATGGAATAGATTTTTATTTTCTGTAGAAGCATCTATCCAGGACTGAAGGTTTTTATCTTCCTCCGGTTCAATTTCTCCGGAAAGCTTTTTGGCAATTAGTGTCAGATACGAGTTCACTCTCAGGCTTTTTTAAGAATAGACCATGAAAAAGCCAAGCACCCCCAAAGGATGATAAAAAAAATTTAAATAATACGTAGAAATAGAACAAAAAATCTATTTACAGGCTACAATCAGACATGTTTTTTCCAAATTACTAATTGCTACGGGATAAGATATCTAAGAGAAGCAGCAAAAACATTAAAGAAATATGTGAGGAATCAGATGTTGAATTTTGGTAAGCATCCAGGGTGGCTTTCAATTTTTTGATGGCAATGCTCATCTGGTTTTCTACAGTTTTGGAGGATATGTCCATGAGTTCTGCCACTTCTTTGTAAGACATTTCTTCCTCACGCACAAGCCTGAATATCATCTCACATTTATCTGGCAGTTCACTGATTGCGCTTTCTATTTTTACAGCTAGTTCTCTGGCAATCATAATACTCTCCGGCTCACTATATTCTATTCGCATACTTTTGAGCGCAGGAAGGTCAATGGTTGAAAGCTGGGATTCTTTTTTCAGATAGGTTAGTGATTGGTTTTTTACGGCTTGGTACAGATAAAAATCAAGCTTTTTAACTTCAGGTAGCTTTTTCCTATTGTTCCATACCTTTAAAAAAATATCCGATACCAGTTCTTCACTTAATACATCCGATTTGACATAGAAGAAAGCAAGACGATACATTCGGGGGTAAAGCTTATCAAAAAAAAGCTTGAAAGCGGCACTATCCCCTTTGGCTATTTTCTTTACCAGCAGACTAATTTCAAACTCTTCCAAATCCTTCGGTCCTTGATTAGAAAAATAAGCTAGTACATTATTTTAAATTTTACAATCTCAGGTATAGCTAGGGGGTAGTTTTGACATTATGTCGTTGAAAAATAAAAAAGTCATGCAATAGCGTATACTGAAGCAGAACTTTCTTTTAGAAATATGTACGTTTTAACTTTACAGCGCTTAGCATTGACCACTTTACCTAGTATCTCCGACTGCCGGGGCAAGAAACAAAAATCCTGAAAGCAGGAAAGCGCTTTCCGATGCCTGAACAAAATTTTTAGCTTTCGCACCCTGCATTGCCATGCCGTACGTGTACACGTCGTACGTGTACACGCTCGGCATCTCCTGTACACTCAAAAAGCGCAGCGGATACGTTACAATTTTGAATTAGCTTATTTGGCTAATACGCCTGATGATTTTTTATTCATTCTTCCCCAGACTTTAAATAAGAAGAAAGAGGAAACAATGGCCAGTCCTGTAAAGAGTAATGCTAAGCCTGTATTGGAATACAACCACTGTCCGGTAGCAAACAGGGCACTGTATACTGCGATTACCCCTAATATCATACAGATGATGCCCTGAGGCACATCCCAGCCTTTTTGGTTTTGATCCAGCATCACGCCTTCTTTTTCGGCCTCCTCAACTACTTTTTTCCATCCCGGCCCACCTGGATATACTCTTTTATAGAAACTTCTTAGGGTAGGTGTATCGGTAGGGCGGGTGAGAAAAGTAACAATCAACCAGCCCACGGTAGTTATACCGACGCCAAGCAGGAGTTTTCCTCCGGTGCTGGGCAGTTCTAAGCCAGTATAGGGATGAATAAACTCTAAATATAAAGCTACCATAAACGAAATGACCATCGCAGCAAGTTCGCTAAAGGCGTTGATACGCCACCAGAACCAGCGTAGTATAAAGATTAAGCCTGTACCGGCGCCAATTTGTAACAGGATATCAAATGCCTGCAGCGCATTTCTGAGTAATAATGCGAATAAGCCGGTAACCACCAATAACAATACCGTGGAGAGTCTACCCACGTAAACGAGTTGCTTTTCAGATGCATCCGGATTGACAAACCTCTTGTAAAAGTCATTCACCACATAGGATGACCCCCAGTTGATCTGGGTAGAGATGGTTGACATGAAAGCGGCAATCAGGGAAGCCACCACAAGACCTAAAAATCCGGTAGGTAAAAAACTCAACATAGCGGGATAGGCAAAATCATTTTGAATAATTTCAGGATCAATGCCAGGGAAAGCCGTTCTCATACTCTCAAGTGTTGGGAATACGATCAATGATGCCAATGCCACCAGAATCCAGGGCCAGGGACGGAGTGCATAGTGCGCGGCATTAAAAAACAGGGTAGCTCCTACCGCTTCTTTTTCGTTCTTGGCAGACAACATACGCTGGGCGATATATCCACCACCACCGGGTTCTGCGCCCGGATACCACACGCTCCACCATTGTACGGCGATAGGAAGTATCAACAATGTAATCGCCATATCCATATTTGAAAAATCAGGCAGAATATTGGTTTTAGGCACTACATTTTCATGATTCACCAAAGTTTCCAGGCTACCGATCTCCGGTAAATTGATCAGTATAATTGCCGCGCCGATCGTACCAATCATAGAAATGATGAACTGAAAGAAGTCGGTAAGCAGGATACCTTTTAATCCACCGATGGTACTGTATAGACCGGTAATGCTTAAAAGTACTAGTAAAGTCTGCCATGCCGGCCAGTTGAGCATCACCGCACCAATTTTGATCACTGCCAGTGAAACTGAAGCCATTACCATAATATTAAAAAATACGCCAAGATATAAAGCCCGGAATCCTCTGAGAAAAGCGGCCATCTTACCGTTATATCGCAGTTCATAAAACTCCAGGTCGGTGGTTACATCAGAACGACGCCATAGCTTAGCATACACAAACACGGTGAGCATACCTGTAAGCAAAAAAGCCCACCAGGCCCAGTTACCGGCTACACCATTTTGCCTTACAATATCGGTAACCAGATTGGGCGTATCACAGGAAAAGGTAGTCGCTACCATTGAGACTCCCAGCAGCCACCAGGGCATATTTCGCCCGGAGAGAAAGTAGTCCGCGACACTTTTGCCGGCAGTGCGTGAAGCATAAATACCAATGAGTAGAGAGATGATGAAGAAACCTATGATAATGGTCCAGTCTAGTGTGCCTAAAATCATTTTATCGTTATTGTGGTAAAATTAGATTTTACAAATAAAGGTTTTTTAATTTGATATGCAGCAAACAAAACACATCTTTTCTTGTTGAGGTCTATCTCAAAAATGTCATTCAGATGAAACAGAATGATCCGTAAAATGGTGATAGGTTTTCAACACAATTTCTTCCATCTCATTTGATTTTCTTTCCATCTGGCTTACCAACTTAAACTGGGCTCTGGCTCGCTGCAAATTTTGATGCTCATGTTTCGTTTTGTAGTAGACATCACCCGAGAGATAATCTGTCAAAAATCGCAGGCCCATGATGAAGGTCATATAGCGAGAGGAAAAAGCAAGTTGGTTTACTTCAAGTTCGGTGAGAAGAAGAGCAGTCTCCTGTAAATATCCCTGGGTAAAAGCTTCAAAAAAATTTATATCTACTTCAATTTTTGCTAAATCAACTTCATCTTCGTCCGCAGTATTGACGATTGTACGGATAGAGTCCCCGAAGTCATACCAAATTACCCCTGGCATCACGGTGTCCAGATCTATGACACAAATTGCTTTATGCGTATGCTTATCCAGAAGTACATTGTTGAACTTGGTATCATTATGCGTTATTCGGATAGGGACTTTTACGTTTTTTACCTGCTCATAAAGATTTTCCATCTCTTCCTGCCGCGCTAAAGCAAATAGGATCTCTTTCTCAACGGAGGCCTTTCTGCTGACCGCATCTTTTTGTAGGGCTGCCTCAAAATTTTTGAAGCGGTACTCCATATTATGAAAATCAGGTATGGTTTCTTTTAAGCTGTTGACATCTATATTTTCCAGCAAGAGCTGGAATTTACCAAACGCATAACCTGCCTCAAAAGCCTGCTTTTCAGAGGTAACCCTATCGTAAGTCGTACTATTGGGAATAAAAGTTTGCATTCTCCAATAGTTACCCCATGAGTCCAGGTAGTAGAGCTTATCGTCATGTGCAGGTATGATGCGCACCGTGGTAAAATCCATTTCCTCAGATTTTCCCAACTCACTTTGGAGTCTGGTGGTCACCAAATTCATATTCCGCATGAGCCCATCTACGTCTCTGAACACCTCATGATTGATCCGCTGGAGAAGGTATTTACGCTGCGTGGCCTCATCTGCCTCTCCGTGTTGATTATCAAAGACTAAAAAAGTATCATTGATATGGCCTGAACCAAAAGGCTTATAGTCAAAATCATCATCCCCTACCTTAAACTTGCTGATGATTTCATCCACCTGAAATTTATCCCCAATACCCATACTAAATAAATTGAATTTGACTTTTCAACTTCCCCAAAGATTCTCTGGGTAAACACCTGCTTCTACCAGTTCTTTCAGCCTGTGCTGGGCTACTGCTTTATCTTCCTTATAAGTAACTCCAAACCATTTGTCTGATGTATTCAACACTTTTACTTTAGCTTCACCCGCATTGATTATTTCATTCACTACCGTAGGCAAATAAAATTCTTTCTTCAAATGACCCGCGTTTTCTTTGATAAAAGCTTTGAAGGATGCTTCAAACTGGGCAAATGCACCGGGTGTAAATCCCATAAGATTCATAGAAGCAATCTCGTCGCCACTAAGGCTTACTTCCTCCTCATCTTCTTTGTATACTATAGCTTGATCAGGCTTGATATAAATATGGGTCCGCTCTGTTACACTTTTCAAATAGCCTTCTTGATCCACTTCACAAATACCACGAGAAACGTAACCATGCTCGGACAATGTATTTTTTAGGCGATAGCCTATGAGCGTATGCACTTCTTTGTCCAGATTAGAAAGGAAATTTGCCATCAGTTGGAAAGACTGCTGACCATAATAGTCATCCGCATTGATAACTGCGAACGGCTCTTTAATTTTATTTGCAGCGACCAAAACCGCATGGCCAGTTCCCCATGGTTTTACCCTTTCAGGAGGCACTTCTACCCCCTGAGGAACACGATCCAGTTCCTGCAGCGCATAGTCTACTTCAATTTTACCGGAAAATTTTCCATAAAAAACCACTTT
This sequence comes from Catalinimonas alkaloidigena, assembly GCF_029504655.1. NCBI lineage: Bacteria > Pseudomonadati > Bacteroidota > Cytophagia > Cytophagales > Catalimonadaceae > Catalinimonas > Catalinimonas alkaloidigena. The sequence goes on along the minus strand of NZ_JAQFIL010000001.1, from coordinate 2,604,802 downwards.
AAAATCTGCCAGGATAGATTCACGGATCACAAAGACTACTTTGCCAAAACCGGCACGGATAGCATCATAAATAGAATAATCTATGATGGTTTCACCGGATGGTCCAAATTCGTCTATTTGTTTTAGACTGCCGTAGCGGCTTCCCATCCCTGCAGCCATTACCAGTAATGTAGGTTTACTCATTTTTGTATTTCAGATTTTTAAAATGCTAAGTTCTGCAAACATTCCACGCAGCACAAATTTGTAAGCACAAAAGACTTCACAATTCACCAAGCTGAGCTGCTTCCAGCGCAGGAATTCTGAATTTTTCAATAGCAGGAGTCGTATGTTCTTGCTCAAATATAGTTTTTGCTTTTTCTATCAGCTCGGGATGTTCTTCGGCTACATTTTTTGTTTCCTGGGGATCAATAGCCAGGTTGTACAGTTCAAGCGTAGGCTCTTCATTTAGATTTTTCTGCACAAACTTCCAGTCACCCATTCTGATGGCTAACTGCCCGCCGTAAGCGGGAAATTCCCAGTACAGAAATTCATGAGCCTGCTGCTCTGCATCATTACCTTTGAGCAGCGGTAAGAAGCTGATACCATCACTATCTTCAGGAGCTTCAATTCCCGCCACATCGCAAAGGGTAGGCATGACATCGTAAAAGGCAGAAATATGATCAGAGGTAGTTCCAGCGGCTATTTCAGCTGGCCAGCTGGCGATCATGGGTACACGAATACCTCCTTCGTACACATACCCTTTGCCTCTTCCCCTTTCACTATCAAAGGGCCCGCCACTATCAAACCAGGGTGACTCTGTCCCTCCATTAAAGGAGGGACCATTATCAGAGGTAAAAATGATGAGTGTGTTTTCATAAATCCCAAGATCTTTCAACTGCTTCACCAGCTTACCTACATTTTCATCCAGATAAGAAACCATCGCCGCATATGCCGCTTTAGGATGCATATGAGGATAGTAGGATCTATCTCCCAGATAGGGCTCCTCACCTCCAAATTTTTCCACATAATAATCTACCCATCTTTGGGGCGCTTGCAATGGCATATGTGGTATTGGACTAGCCCAGTAAAAGAAAAAGGGTTTTTGTTGATGCTCATCTACGAATTTTGTCATCTGCTTGAACATAAGTTCAGGGGCATATTCATTGAGTGTAAATCTGGCATAAGAAGATGGGGCGTTAGGATCAGCTCCTTTTGCTAAGCCTACACTAGGGGGTACTGTATCGTTGTTCAGCAGTACCCTGTGTTCATTTTCATAGAGATGTAATGGATAATAAGTATGCGCCTGTCGCTGACAATTGTAGCCATAAAAAAAATCAAATCCCCGCTTGGTAGGAATAGATGACGTATTAGGTGCTCCCAATCCCCATTTACCAATCATTCCGGTAGCATAACCTGCCTCTTTGAGCAAGGCGGGTAATGTAGTGATGGTATCCGGTAGCGGCCGTTGCCCTTCCAGGGTTGAATCTTCAAACATGGCTACATAATCCCAAACCTCTCCTCTTTCTCTCCATTCATCATTACCACGGATATATGCGTGGCCCATATGTTTTCCGGTAAGCAACACGCAGCGGGAAGGAGCACAAACCGGTGCGCCAGCATAATGCTGTGTAAAGCGTATGCCATTTTTAGCTAAAGCATCTATATTAGGTGTTTCAATTTTCTCCTGTCCGTAAACCCCCAGATCGCCATAACCCAGGTCATCAGCCAAAATGTAAATGATATTGGGTTGCCGTGCTTCACGTTCCGCTACTTCTTCTTGCTGCTTATTCTGGCATGCGTATAGGAAAATAGCTCCTATGATTAGGGTCAGGATGTTGCTTAGTTTCATATGAATTGTATTCTAATTTTTTTTCAAATTAAAAAGCTCATAATTCTGATCAAAATTAGTTTCTAGCCGGGACAAACTGATCCTTATGAATATTTCAAGCTAAGTTCCTGATTCCTTATTTCAGCATAACAATTGTTTATCAGTAAGGCGAAGTGCCAACTTCAACAATGTTCTGAGGCAGAAGCAACTAAAGGTGCTTGCTAAGAAAAAATTGAAGTTTGAGCATATACACTCCTGTCTAAGTCTCAGCATTCGTTCCCACACATTTTTTTCTGAAGGGCTGCAAGCTCCACAATACATCTGTGCTTATACTTTTAGGTCGATTGTTATCGTGGAGCTATTCATTAATACCTCCACTAATGAAATGGAATTCAGGCATGGGAAATCCCTCTCTATAAAAACTGACTTATCCGCAGGACTTTCATCTGAGGTCAAAAAAAGGATTGAACCTTTTATGTTAGATGTAACAGTGTAAAACTCATGTCAATCCATATTTCATTAGACAGCTATTTACAATAGCTCTCCTCAAGTGATTATACAATATGCAGTATATATTTGAATTTGAGCATTGACATATGTAATCACACAAAATAAAAGTGAAGCCTAATGCTCATCAAAGATTATTGTGAAACATGAACCTTTTCCGGGAGTGCTGTCAATTGAAATTTTAGCACCATGCGCATGAACGATATTCTGGGTTGATGTCAGCCCTAGTCCCATCCCTCCTCTTTTGCCGGTATGAAAGGCATCAAACAACTTTCCAACTTCGTCGGATTTTATACCTAAGCCATTGTCACAGATTTGTACCAGTTGTTTAGAGCCGTTTTTAGTGGTTTTTAGTGTGACTATTCCTTTTTTCGGCTCTACCGCTTCGATGGCATTTGTGATGATATTCAGAAAAGCCATACTCAGCTTTTCCTGGTCTAATGGTATATCATGTAAATTCTGGTCATATAATTTGACCACCTTAATTTCCTGTAACTTGAGGCGATCTTTGGCATGTTTCAGTGCCATTTCCAATACTTCATTCACTGATGTAGAGGTAAGTGTAAGGTTAGAAGGTTTGGAAGACTGTAACATCTGTGTGATCAGCTGATTGATACGCTTTGTATTTCTTTTGATAATTTCCAGGTAAACTTCAAAAGTATCATTGTCCAGATCATCAAAGGAAAATTGTTCCAGCGCAAGATTAATATTGGTCAGTGGATTACGTACTTCGTGCGCAATACTCCGGGCAATATTACCAGTCATGATGAGTTTTTCTAACTGAATGAGTTCCAGTTGTACCTTTTTCTTTTCTGAGATATCCTCTATAATACCCTGATAGCCCAATAAATCTTTTTCGGGGCTTAAAAGCTTAGTGATTGAGATATTGCATATGTGCTCTTTGTTTTTTTTATCTTTCAAGAGAACTTCCATATCCTTTACGTGCCCTTCCTGATTCACTTTATGCTGTAAAGCTAAGTATGAGTCATCGCGGACGAAAAAGTCACCAAGCTGGCTTTGAGTAAGCTCATGCTTTTGAAACCCAAAAAGTGAAATCATTGAAGGATTGGCATCCACCAACGCCTGGTTTCTGTCAGTAATAAAAATGGCATTTAGAGACTGTTGAAAAAGTACCCTGTATTTTTTCTCTTGCTCATACAGTTTTCTTACCGCAAAAGCATTACTAAGCGCATACCTGATACTTCTTTCCAGGCTCTGAGAATCAATCGCATCTTTAACAAGGTAGTCAGCGGCTCCTATCTGCATGGCCTGATAATCTATTTCCGGTTCACCTTGTCCGGTCAGCATGATGACTGGTTTTCCGGGTTTAAATTTTACGGCTTCTTTAAGGAGCTCTAATCCATTTTTTTCCCCCAGGCGATAGTCAATCAGGTATATATCAAAAGCCTGCTTCTGAATAGCTTTCAATCCCAGCGTAAAATCAGCTTCCCAATGTATATTGAACTTACCAGTTTTAATATCTGAAAGAAGATCATTAACAATCACAAAATCATCTTCATCATCATCAATTACCAATATTTCAATTTCTTCACTCAGCATTTCTTTCACTAATCTTTATCATTTGGTAAAACCACAATGCCAAACCAATAATTTCCAATGGCTTTCGCCACTTCTACCAGATCATCAAAGGTCACAGGTTTGGTGATAAAAGAACTTATGCCTAAGTCATATGTTCTCAATATATCTTCCTCTGCTTTGGAAGTTGTCAATACTATAATTGGTATACGTCTTAAGGTAGGATCAGCTTTTATCTCGGTGAGGGCTTCTCTACCATCTTTTTTAGGCATATTGAGATCAAGAAGAATTAAACCGGGTTTGGGAGCATTATCTTCGTTATACTTTCCTCTTTTAAGCAAATAATCCATCAACTCTTCTCCATCTTCAACAAAATGCAGATCGTTTGCCAGCTTATTTTCCATTAATGCTTCTTTGGTTAGCATCCTGTCATCAGGATCGTCATCTGCCATCAGAATTGTGATTGTCTTTGCCTGCTTAGTACTCATTTCTATATATTTTTATTTACTTATTACCGGTAGGGTAACTATGAATGTAGCTCCCTCTCCTAGTTTAGCAGTTGCACTTATGCTACCTCCGTGCATCTCTGTAATTTTTCTACATATGGCGAGGCCAATGCCGGTGCCTTCGTAGGCATTGCGGCCGTGTAAGCGCTGAAAAATATTAAAAATCTTATCTAAATATTTTTCATCAAAGCCAATTCCATTATCCTGCAAATAGATTTGGTGCCTGGCCTCCCCCTCTTCATGAACATTTTCGGACCAAACTTTAATCAAAGGAGCCTGGTCTGCCTTTTTGAACTTGAGCGCATTGGTAAGCAGGTTAGTAAACAACTGTTCTAGTGTGCTTACATCACCCAGTACAGTAGGTAAGGTTTTGACTTCTACCCGCGCGTGATTATCATTGATTCTTTCTTCCAGATGTTCAATAATGTTACTGAAGAGTTCATCAAGATTAACTTCCTGAAAGGGGTCCTGAAAACGACCAACCCGTGAGTATTTTAGAAGGTCATCAATCAGTTTCTGCATACGGCCTGCGGCATTCTGCATTCTGTTGATATAATCCTGCGCAGTTTCATCTAGCTGCTCCTGATATTTGGATTGCAACCTGTCACCAAAAGCTCTGATTTTACGCAAGGGTTCCTGAAGGTCGTGTGACGCAACATAGGCAAACTGCTCCAGGCTTTCATTAGCGTTTTCTAGTTCATAAATTTTGTTTCTTAGCTCATCATTGGAAAAATTAAAAATACCGATATCTTCAGATACGATGAGCACAGCAAAAATTCTATGCTCATCATCTTTTACTGGAATAAAGTGGAGTCTGTAAAGAGCGCTTTCTCTTTCCATTTCCAGCTTCTTTGTTTTTCCTTTAAGACATGCTTTAAGTACCGGCAGCACTTCCTCTTTTTCTTCGGCAGAAAGGATGTCTACCAAATTCGTTTTTTCCTGAAGTTTTTGCTGATGTCCGAAAGCCTTTAACGCGGCTCCGTCAGAAAGTAGTAAGTTCAACTTTTCATCTACTAAGGCAACTTCTGCGTGAGGAAGACTTCTGATCAATGTTCTATATAAGCTTTCGCTCCGGCTTTTTTCATTGATCAATGCCATAAAACCGGATATATCATTGAAGGTCACCAAAAGGACAGACTCACACCGCTTCGCGCTAATGTTATACCATTTTTGAAGACCGTCTTCTGTAAAATATTTCTCTTTACGATACTCTTTCTCACTCAGGTAGGCCTGCTTATAGGCTTCAAATAGATTGGAGAAATTATGCGTGGTGTAGGTATTAAGAATAGTTTTCTCCAACAGCGCTTCTCTATCAATACCAATAAGTATTTCAGCTGCACGGTTTACAAAAATGTATTTCAGATCGACAATTTCATTTTGTTGATCGAAAACAGGCGAAAAAAGAATAATACCATCATCAGTATTATCCATGATTGTCTCTACCAGTTGGGTAGAATATTCAAAAGTTTGATGCATATACAGTAAGACTCGATAAAAATGCTAATGTCAGAGATCTATGTTGTAAGATTTCATTTTATTATAAAGGGTCTTCCTGTCTATATTGAGAACATCCGCAGCCTTGGTCTTGTTATATCCGGTTTTTTCAAGTACACTGATAATGGCTTCTCTTTCCGCGATTTTAGAGACTGATTTCAAGTTTGAAGGTTCACCTTGTGCCTCCTGACTAACAGGTTCACTTTGTTCAAAATAGACAGGAGATTTAATTTCCTCAGGCAAACATTCCAGCGTTATTTTATCTGTTTGTGCCAATAGGACCGACCGTTTTACTACATTATAAAGCTCTCTTAAATTTCCGTGCCAGTAGTAATCCTTCATCTTAGCCAAAACTTCAGGCTCAAAGTCTTTTACTTCTTTACCAAGTTCCTGATTGGCATTATCCAGGAAGTAGCGGGCAAACACTTTTACATCAGTGCTACGCTCTCTAAGCGGAGCCAGATAAATTTTAAATTCATTGAATCGGTGGTATAAATCTTCACGGAAATCTCCTTGCTTGACTGCTTCTGAAAGATTTTCATTGGTAGCAACAATCAGCCGGACATCAATGGGAATATCCTTGGTACCTCCTATCTTCTTGATTTTTCTTTCCTGAATAACCCTTAGCAGCTTGACCTGATTTTCGTAAGATAAATTACCGATTTCGTCCAGAAAGAGTGTTCCACCATTGGCAGATTCAAAACTACCCTCTTTATCATTAAGAGCTCCTGTAAATGCACCTTTTACATGTCCGAAGAGTTCACTGCCAGCCAGGTCTTTGGGTAGTGCGCCACAGTCTATGGCAACAAAGGGGGCTGCTTTTCTTTTGCTGTAATTATGAATTTCATTTGCGACAAATTCTTTTCCGGTACCGGTTTCACCCTGAATTATCACTGACATATCAGTCGGTGCAATAAGCTTGATATGCTTCATCACTTGGTTTGCCTGAGGGCTGTCACCTATGATAAATTTCTTTTGCTTAGGTTTTTTCGGTTTGCTCTGATCCTTTTTATTATTAAGCGCTTGCTCTATAGTGATAAGAATCTCATCCGGATAAAGGGGCTTGGTTACGTAATCATATACGCCAAGTTTAATAGCTTTAACAGCCACCTTCACATCTGAGTATCCTGTAATTATAATTAGCGCAGCTTCGGGATTGATTACTTTGATTTTTTGGATAAGCTCCAATCCGTTTATATCAGGTAACTTGAAATCACATAATACAAGATCACATTTGCCTGATTTGAGTGTTTCTATGGCAGATGAGCTGTCATAAGCGGTTTTGGTTTCATAACCATTTTTGCTTAGAAACTTATCCAATAATAGGCGGATATCCTGATCATCATCAACAATTAGAATTTTTTTAGCCATTGAACAGGAGAATAGTAGGTAAAAGTAGTTTTAATTTACAATAAATTGAGACAATATATAAAGTCATCCTTAAAAAAAAGAATGAATTTTCATTTCCTAACCTGAGGAATAATTATACATATTAAGTTTTATTAACGCTTCATTGATTTTTTCCTTATTAAAAGGTTTGTCTATGAAATGGTCAATTCCATCTACTTCAGATTGTATTTGTTTTAGCATACCATCATGAGCACTAATCATAACAATTCTTGCATTTTTACAATATTTTTTAATCACTGGCGCCAAGTGATAGCCTAAACCATCAGGAAGATTCAAATCTAAAAAAAATAAATCATATGACTGCTTTTTCAACTTAGCCATGGCTTCCTCAATAGAAAAGGCTTGATCAGTTGAATAACCCATGTGTTTTAATAGCGCGGAGAGTAAAAAGCAAATTTCTTTCTCGTCATCTACAATAAGAATTTTCCTCCCTTTCATTAGTTTAACTACACTCAATAACGGTAAAAAATACGAACTTAACCTATAACCTTTTCAAAAAGCGCACCTGAATTCAATCATGCTTCAACTTATCTGGTCAAACCAACAAATTGAAAGTTCATGAGCAAAAAAATAAATCTGACAATCGCAAAGCACAGCATTTCAGGTATAAAATTCTACGAATTTTGTAGAAAAAGAGCAACACTTATTCTTTGGTCAGCCAGCATTACTTATCAATCGTACATAAGCTATCCAATCACCACTGTGAACTTTCTGATAATTTTTAACATTTTTATCATACTTTATATAGGTATAAAACTCGTCTGATGGCAAATATATAAATTTATATAAGTTGTTCTCTACATCTTCTAAAATGTCAAGCTTACGTTTTACTTTCTCATCCACTTGATATATTTCACCGATGACAAAATCATCATTTGCACTTTTGATCATGTAAGGGTACCATTGTTCAAAATCATATAGACTAAATCCTTTTAACACATATTGATCACTTATACATTCACAAGTCTTGATTATATGATGATTAATACCTCCCTTGCGTAGAGTACCGTAAACAAATACATTGTAAAAATTCATATTTAGTTATACTATCATTAGAAGTACTGATTCGTGATGTTGTATTATTGTGGCGAATTAGTCAATATGGAAATGAATAAAAAGCGCTGCCTGTTTATTATTAACCCAATTTCTGGTATTGGAAAACAAAAACTGCTACCCCAACTGATCAAAAGACACCTTGATCATCTTCAATATAGCTATGACATTGCGTACACCCAATATGCCGGCCATGCCCCCTTGCTTACTGACGAAAACAAAGCTGATTTTGATATTGTCGTTGCGGTAGGTGGTGATGGTACTGTCAATGAGGTGGCTACTGCGCTGGTAGATTCACCCACTACCTTGGCAGTAATTCCTTCCGGTTCAGGTAATGGCTTTGCAAGGTACCTGGATATTTCAATGCAGGTAAGTAAGGCTATTGCCCAACTCAACAGTTGTAAGGTAAAAAAATTAGATACAGGCTTGCTCAATGACAAAACCTTTTTCAATGTCTCTGGTGTAGGCTTTGATGGGCAGATCAGCAAGACCTTTGCTGAACAGCTTAAGCGGGGATACATGACGTACGCTCGTTGTGTTATAGAAGAGTTTCAAACTTTTGCCCCCAAAAAATTTCGTTATCAATTTCAGGGTCAAGTTGTAGAAGAAGATTATTTCCTCATCGCCTTTGCCAATACCACACAGTACGGCAATAACGCGATCATCGCTCCTCACGCCAGTGCCAGCGATGGCCTGCTTGACATTGTGCTTGTGAGACCTTTTCCTCCATTTCACCTTCCTACCTTCACCATGATGGCGCTATTCCGGAATCTCCATCACTCTCCTTATGTGCGTATTATTCAAACCACAGAATTTAGTATAGAAAATATAGACCAGGCTCCTATTCACATTGATGGTGAATATCTGAGTAATGATGAAAATATCAGAGTCAGCATCAAAGCAGGAAGTTTACGTGTAATGGCTCCTGTTAAATAATTGTTAAACCAGCCGTCAAATCCTGATCAATATTCATCTTTTAGTAACCAAAGGATAAAATTGGGTTAACCTGAATGTGATTTTTTCTTGATTACTTTAAGCAATCAATTTAAATGATCTTGAAAAACTCAACTGGAGATTTTTTCATTTTAAAGATAACTTTTGAATTACAGACTAAATCAAAATATCGTCTACCCTGACTTTTCCCTTACTGCTACCTTTTCGCGCCTTACTGCTTTTACTGTACAGCCAGCTGTAAAAAATTCAGTATTTAAAACTAATGAGTATGTCTTCAAAAAAAAGGCAATTGGATGTAGCCATCATTTCTGATGTACACCTGGGCACTTACGGATGCAATGCCCGTGAATTACATAAATACCTGAAAAGTATCCAACCTAAAATACTCGTCCTGAATGGTGATATCATTGATATCTGGCAGTTCAGCAAGCGGTATTTTCCTACCACACATATGAAAATCATCAAGCAGATATTTAGTATGGCGTCTAAAGGAGTGCATGTCTACTACGTTACCGGTAATCATGATGAGATGCTTCGCAAATTTGAAGGCTTTACGATGGGGACCCTCAAAATTGTGAATAAAATGGTTTTGGACTTAGACGGCAAGAAAGCCTGGATATTTCATGGAGATGTCTTTGACATTACCATGAAACACTCCAAATGGCTGGCAAAGCTTGGCGCTATTGGTTACGATTCTCTGATACTTCTTAATGCAATGGTCAATTTCTGTTCTGAAAAAGTGGGCAGAGGCAAGGTTTCTTTCAGCAAGAGGATAAAAAATAGTGTAAAGAGTGCCGTCAAATTTATTGATGACTTTGAAACTACCGCTTCTGACATCGCGATTTCCAACGGTTATGACTATGTGATTTGTGGTCATATACATAATCCTGAAATTAGAAAAATCACTACTGATGAAGGAGAGGTCACTTATTTGAACAGTGGAGACTGGGTAGAAAACCTGACTGCGCTGGAATATCAGAATTGTCAATGGTCACTTTATAAATACGGTGATGACCATATTCTTCAAAACGACGATCATGAAGAAGATGATAATAGTATGGATATTTCAGTTTTATATACCAATTTATTACAGGAGTTTCAACTCAAAAAAGCATGAAAGTATTGTATGCCATCCAGGGGACAGGTAATGGACATGTGAGCAGGGCCAGAGATATCATTCCACTCCTTCAACAAAAAACAGAATTGGATATTTTGATCAGCGGGATACAGGCTGATGTCAGCCTGCCCTATCCAGTCGCATATCAGATGAAAGGGATGAGCTTTATTTTTGGAAAATCTGGTGGGGTTGATTTGCTTGAGACCTATAAGAAAACAAACACCCGGCAGCTATGGAAAGATATACAGCAATTTCCGGTGGAGAAGTACGATCTCATCATCAATGATTTTGAACCGGTCACAGCCTGGGCTTCTTATCTGAAAAAAGCTCCCTGCATCAGCCTTAGTCACCAAAGTGCTATTTTAGCGGCTCATTCTCCCCAGCCCAAGAAGGGTGATGCTTTTGGTAAAATGATACTAAAGCGATACGCCCCTTCTGCCATGAAGTACGGCTTTCATTTCGCTGCCTTTGACGAAAATATATTTACTCCGGTAATCCGAAAAGAGATCAGGGAAGCTGAAGTTAAAGACAAAGGCCATTATACAGTTTACCTTCCCTCCTACGATGATGAAAAATTGATCAAGCGGCTTAAGAAAATCAGTGATGTCAAATGGCACATTTTCTCCAAACACACCCGGCAGAAACATAAAGTTAAAAACCTGAGAATTAAGCCTATAAATAATGAAAGTTTTATTAAGAGTTTGGCTTCGTGCAAAGGAATACTTTGTGGTGCTGGTTTTGAAACCCCGGCAGAAGCTTTGTACCTTAATAAAAAACTAATGGTGATCCCCATGAAAAACCAGTATGAACAGCACTGTAATGCCGCAGCCCTTGAAACGCTGGGTATACCTGTCCTAAAAAACTTAAAAAAGAAGCAGGTTCCAAAAATTGAGGAGTGGGTAAGTCATGGAAAATCGCTGGAGATCAACTATCCAGACATCACTGAAGACGTCATTGATATGGTTCTGACAAAACATTTAAGGGTAAAAGCAGAAGAAAAACCAGTTTAAGTTGCAAGTACAGGATTTCGGTGACTCTTTTTATTGGGGGGTATCTTCAGCTGCATACCAAACAGAGGGCGCTTATATCAAAGACGGCAAAGGTCTATCCATCTGGGATAAATTTGTCAGTGAAAAAGGTAAAATCTATCAGAATCAACATGCTAATACTGCCTGTGACTTTTACCATCGCTATGCTGAGGATATTGGTATACTCAAACAATTAGGCATAGATAATTTTCGTTTTTCAATTTCATGGCCTCGTATTTTTCCTGAGGGTTCAGGTACAGTAAATCAAAAAGGACTGGATTTTTACAAAAGAGTGATTGATAGCTGTTTGGAAAATGATATCACGCCCTGGATAACCTTATACCATTGGGACTTACCGCTTGCGCTTAGCCATAAAGGGGGGTGGACCAATCGTGATATCATTGGCTGGTTCTCAGATTTTGTGGATACCTGTAGCAGAGCGTATGGCGATCAGGTTAATCACTGGATGGTGCTTAATGAGCCATTGGTTTTTACGGGAGCAGGATACTTTTTAGGAATACATGCTCCAGGCATGCAGGGATTGTTACCCTTTCTTTCAACTGTTCATCATGCAGCCATGTGCCAGGCGGCAGGAGGACGCGTGTTAAGGTCAAACCTCCCTAAAGCGGAAATCGGTACAACATTCTCTTGTACAATGGTAGAGCCGATGTCTAATCACCATAAAGATTTAAGTGCTACGCGTAGAGTGGATGCTCTACTCAACAGGTTATTCATTGAACCGGCCTTAGGTTTAGGCTATCCAGTAGATTACTTTCATTCGCTTCACCGCATAGAAAAGTATATGCGCCCCGATGATGAAATAGCCCTTCAGTTTGAATTTGACTTCATAGGTCTACAAAACTATACCCGTGAAATCATTCGTCACTCATTCTTTACTCCCTATATCCACGCCCGCCAGGTAGATGCTGAAAAAAGACGGGTTCCGACAACCCTCATGCGATGGGAAGTATATCCTGAATCAATTTATCACATTCTGAAATTGTTTCATCAAAGATACAATCTGGATAAAATCATCATCACTGAAAACGGGGCAGCATTTAAGGACTTCTGGCGAAATGGTAAGATTGAGGACCCTCAACGAAAGCATTATCTTAAGCAGTACATTGCCCAATGTCTTCGGGCAAAGCAAGAAGGAGTCCCGCTGGCCGGATACTTTGTGTGGACTTTAACGGATAATTTTGAATGGGCCGAGGGGTACCAGCCTACCTTTGGATTGGTTCATGTAGATCACTCTACTCAAAAACGTACCATTAAGAGTTCAGGCAGGTGGTACAGTAAGTTTGTTAGCGGTCTGTAGCTAGAACTTCTGATTTGGTATGCTTTTCGGCCCGACTGTATACATGTTTGAGATGAGAGCTCACGTTTTCATGAAAATGTTGTTGCTCTATTACCTTAGTCTTCCACTCATCTAATCTTCGTTTCCAAAGAATGAGGTCATCATAGTTATTTAGTGTATTCATGTTATAAAAAATTTGGGTTAACAAAAGGTAAAAAAATCAAAGAATGACCTACTCAAGTCATGACTCTATTAATACTCTGGTGGAGTAATCATTGTTTAAAAACTTCTTAGCAGGCTCGCGTTCGGTAAATAGTTTGATATGGAGGTTTTTAAATATTTTTCTTGAATCCTGCAGCCACTCATGCTCCGAAAGGAGGTACAAATGGGATTCTGCTGATGTAATCAGAGCAACTTTACATAAATAATTCATAGAATTGGCTTCATACATCTCACTAGCCTTTTTTGACCACTTTTTCACAAAAGCAATAAATGCATTATGGCTGATGTCAGTAAAATCATCTTTTATGAATAGCCAGGAGTTAATCTGATGGATCATGGCAATATTCATAGCAATATCCATAGTATCGTGATAAAGATGGGAAGGACCCTGTCCATTAAAATTAATCTCTACTGCTTTTAGATTTCTGTTATACTCAGCTACTGCCAAACTATTGATAATTCTATGCATATTATTTACTGTTTATACCACCCGATTGAACAAATACTTAAGTTACCATTACACAAGCTAATTAAATGATGCGCACCTGAAGTGTAAACACTTAAAAAGAAGTAAAAAAAATATCTCAGTACATTAATATAAGATAAAAATGACAAAAATAACACTATAAATACGTTAATAATTATGATTTTGTTCAAAAAAAGTAAAATAATTACACCCTCAAAAGGTAGATATGATGCTTAGATTATGAGTACCTGAAATAACATTGAAGTAGTTAAAGAATCACATTTATCAAACTTGCTTTTGTCATTTCAACAAAATACACTAAAAAAAATGAGTATTAGTTTCAATCAATTAAAAAAACACCTGAGCTTTTTCTGGTAATAGCAAGCCATATAATACTTAAGTAGATATAACTTTCTCATTATCCTGTATCAGAATTTACGCTAATTTTGTACATAACATACTTGAAGATCTCTTCAAATCCCAAAATCACTCACTAACGGCAGGCATATATGTATATACACTTATTATTATACATATAAATAGAAAAAGCTGCCTTTTCAAGCAGCTTTATACTATCTATTATGAATCAAATTTCTTTAAAAATTATAACCAAGACTTACCAGAAGAATTCTGGATTCCCTTTTGTATTCAAAACTTTGTCTGAAACTTTCGCCATAATTCTCTCCAGCGAATCTTCTTGTATCAAATACATCTCTTAAAGTTACACTGAGATTAGCTTTGTCACTTAAAAGTGATTTCTGTAAGCTTATATCTGCATAGTAACGTGCAAGATCTTTACCCTGTGCTTCTATTTCAGGGGCCGTATAATTACCAGTCAGTTGAAAATCCACACCATAGGGAAGATTTACATCTGTCGTTAGTTTAGCATTCCAGGAAAGTCCACTGTTCGTAAGGTCTGTCCCCAAATTACTACCATCTACCTCTGTCTGGAAAATTGAGTAACTTGCGTTGACATTCCACCAGGGCGTAATTTGAGATGTTGTAATCAATTCAAAACCGTAAGTCTGACTTGTATTCAGGTTAGCAGGCTGACGATACGATATACCATCCTCAATTCTGACAATATAGTCTACCTGCCCATCAACATGACGATAGAAAAGGTTAGAGGTAATATCTACGCTCTCAAAACGTACCATATGCCCTAACTCTATAGAGTGAATGAACTCTGGCTGTAAGTTAGGATTACCTATTCTTACATTCAATGAGTCGGAAATATCAGGAAAAGGATTCAACCTCCAACCATTCGGACGATCTATTCTTCTGCTATAGGTGAATTTAATAGAGTTCAGATCATTAATATTGTAAAGTGTCTGTAAACTAGGGAATAAATTCAGGTACTGCTGTTCGTTTTCTTCACCCGTATTATACAGTTTTGTATCCACGATGGTTTGTTCCAATCTTGAACCAAGTGAGATATCTAATTTGTCAAAACTCCGTGAGTATATTGCATAAGCTGCATGAATCTGATCCTGATATAGGAACCGGTTACTTACGGTCTCCTGATTGACCCATTCACCAGTATTCTGATCTAATACTTCGTATAGGTAATCATTATCAAATGAGCGATAGGTAGACTTTAAGCCCGCTTCCAGCTTTCCTTCACCCAGAGGTTGTACATAGTCAGCCTGCGCTACAATAGTCTTTCTGTATTCATCATTTAATGAACGTTCTTCACCATTAGGCACTTCACCTTCAGGATCAACTGTTCCACGAAACACACTAATATCCTGGTTTTCTAACTGGTCTCTGAAAGAATGGCTGATAGAAAATCTAAATTCCTTTCCTTTCTGATCAAACAAGCGTTCATAAATCAGGGCATTATCCATTGAAAAATTATCTTCTGTCTCTCTGTTTTGACGGTTATATTCCAGTAGCGTATTCCCTGTTTCAGTGTCAAAAACCTGTGTGAAATTATTCTCAAAATCGCTTTCATCTTCCATGTTGAAAGCTCCTTCGTAGCTGATTTTATTTTTCCCTAAGAAATAGTCGCCACCGATATTAATAGTATGCTCTTTATCCTGACTCTCACGGTCGCTGTACTGCTCTAGTCTTTGATTATCGTCAAAAGTTAATCTGGTAGTCTGAGAACGACCTACTCTAGGCCAACTGCGGAAACTGTATCCCCCGTACACATTGTAGTCAGTAGTTTTATGGTTCAATCTCAGGTTAGTATTAAGCCTATATCTTGTGCCCAAAGTGACTTCAGCCTTACCATTAGTCCCTTGGTCCTTTCCTCTTTTCAGCTGAATATTAATTACTCCCCCTGCTCCTTCGGCATCATATTTTGCATTAGGATTGTTTACGATTTTAACCTGATCAATAGCACTGGCGGGGATCTGCTCAAGGTCAGAGGCTAGGGCAGAGTTTCTTCCGTCTATCAACACATTGGTACCACTACTCCCTCTGATTGATACTGTACCGTCCTGACTTACATTTACAGAAGGAGTATTTCTCAGTACATCCAGCAAACTACCTCCGACATTGGATAGGGTTTGATCTGGTCTGATGTTTAACCCCTCTAAGTCAGTTGAAACAGGACGACGTATTTTATTACTTTCAATTACAACTTCCTCAAGCTGTTTTGCATCTGCACTCAAAATAATATTCCCTAATTTGACTGGTGAGTCTTCTACCACAATATCAGTGAGTCTCTTTTCCTCATACCCAACAAAAATGACTTTCAGTTCATATTGACCTTCTTCAGCCTGAATCATGAACTTACCATTGTCCTGTGTAATACCGCCTGCATAGGGTGAACTACTGCCCGGTTCATATAAAGCCACTTGTGCATAGGCTACGGCTTCATCATTATCTTCATCAACCACAGTACCTACTACGCGATATTTATCTTGTGCCAAGAGCGAAATGCTACAAAAGAGGAATAAAAAAGTAAAACTATATTTATACATTGAAAATAGATTATGGCTAATTAAAAAATTTGTTTAATGTTTAGCTATACAACTTTAAACGAAACATAAAGAGTTCTGGTTTACGTATTTGTAGATTCGCAGCGTGAGTTTGTAGAATATTAAAAAAATATTAATGATTTTTTCTACGATTCCAGGTGTATTTTTTTATTCACAAGAGATTATTTCTACAAAAAAAGAGGCTTGGAATAGCGCAAAATTTAAAATAAAGCTCTAAGCATGACACTTCCGGAGTGGATGCTTGGCTTTTCTTCAGACTTTCTTCCATAGTAATTAAGTACCAATTGAAGTCCTTCTAAAACATATTGTTGCCAGTTTATTGTCCATCTCACATTTGATCCGCTATTTAGTCCGTCTAACATTTCGTATGCAAGAGCTGAATTTATTTCACCGTCATAATGGATATCAATGTATTCAATACTGGCATTAATATTATGTTTCATTAGCTGTGTGTGTCGAAAATCCAGGCCAATAGTATGATGCACTGCATGATCATCGCCCTCTTCATGCATGCTGCTTGCCTGATTTTGCTTATTAATGTAGGTGTACTTGGCTGAGACTCGAGTTTTCATATCGGCTTGCCATGATATTTCTGGCCATATTTGAAAAAAATTGATATTGAAATTTCTGTTATTTTGTTGGGTGAGTTGTAATTTCTGAACCTCGCTGCCTTTTTCTCCCTGCCACTTGAATCCCCATTGACGGTTAATATTCCATCTTGTGCCTATGAGTACAGCTTGCTTGATTCTCTCTTCAAAGCCTCCATTTAAGAGCTGTTTTCTTCTTTGATTCCTAAAACCTAGTTCAGCGCCAAAAGATGTTTCCCTACGGTTAAAAAAAAGCGTAGTGCGTAAGTTTTCGCGTATAGAGAGTAAACTTTCATCTTCAGCATCTAACCAGGGTATCACTCTTTGGGTGATACTTTCCGCATTGATTCGCTTATCTATACTCCAGGCGGTAATCGTAGAGAATCTTCCTAACCAGCTTTTTACGCCTCCTTTTTCTAACCAGTTAAGCGGGGGCGTCATGTTTAGTTGAAAATTAAAGTTGTTGGTATAAGCCAATATAAATTCGTTAGTAGGAATAAAAACCCTCATGTAATTTCGCTCGTCAAAGTAGCGTGCTTCGTAAAACTCATCAATTTCTTCTATTCCATTTCCATTATCATCTCTCCAGGTATACGCCCCCTCACCCACGGGTACTCTTATATACACGAACTCTCTTTTAGGCTCTCTCCCATTCGCCAGACTGTAATTTAAGTCCGTATGGATTGCACCATCAGCCATTGAGCCTGACCAATTTAACTGCCCCATCAGTGTATTGCTTTCCAGAGTACCTCCGCTAATGTTACTTTCTACGAATAAAGAGTCGTTTCTCATATCAAGTTGACGATAAGCCAATTGCATACTGACTTGATGCTTTTCGTTCAAGGGTAAATCTGTCGAGGCTGTGAGGGTTTGTGCCAGATCAGATTGAAATAGCTTACCTTGATAAGGCAAAAAATCTTTTCTGAGGCTGTATTCCAGTTGAAATGTACCTTTCAGGCTGTCTGCATTTCTGATGTAGAAAAGATGTTCTTCAAAATTCATTGATGAGAAAACTACTGAATCATCTTCCTGGAAGTGTTGCTGATTCTTATCTACACTGTATCTGTAACCCGGCTGTATGTATTTTCCTCTATGATGTACATCAAGCGACCACCTATCCCACTGGGATTTTTTATCATATTGATTGCTCTGTAAGAAAAAAGCCTGCCCTCTAAACTGAAAATCACCCAAGGATTTATTTGCAGTAGATCGGTGCTGGATTCCTGCAAGTGCTTCCCCATTATTTCTTGCGAACCACTGATATGAAAATTGATTTAGCGCATCTTTCTCAATAAATATTCTGGATGTAAAATTGTGATCATCATAAAGGGAAGAGGTATCTGAAAAACCAACTGTATTAAGCGTCCAGTCCCTCTCAAACTCTATAGTCCGATAAGGGTCTATTTCCTTGAAGAACTTTTGCCTATACTCATAACTAATGCTACTTCCCCAATGATAGTCGGTCTCAAATAACTTTCTATCATCTCCCGAATATTGAATAAAAATTCCTCTCCCATGATTGTCTTCAGCATCCAGATGTGAAAGCGTGTTGATATCATTTTTAGAAAATGCTGCTTCTACCTTCAACTGATCTTTTTTGCTTAATTCAGTTTCGGTACCGAACACGAGCATATGTTGCGTCTGAGGAGCTACCACTAAACGAACTGGTGCATAGCTTCCTGCTTGTACACCATCTACAGGCGGAACCCACTCATAAACCTTACTGTTCACAGCTGAGCCAGCAAGTACGTAGTTTCCTTTGCCCTCACCCACAAAGCTAAAATCGACTTTAAAATCTCCTTCTTTACCAGAAAATTCATATATCTGGTAGTTTGTACCATTCACCACAGTATCCAATCTGTTATAGAAGATCTGATAAAGATTGCCCACTCCCGGAACTTCGGCATTTCTATTCGTTTGATATTGAGGCTGTTGTTGAAAATGAATAGCTGAGTCAACTGCCGGGACAAATGCATTGTTAGTCTGGTCTCCTGCCTTACGCAAACCATTTTTATCCTCTTCACTTAATGTAAAACCGAGAGCCTGATTGGAATTGTCTTTTTCGCGAAAATAGGATACATAAAAACTAAAGCGTTTAAAATTCTGCCGATGATTGGCAGTAACAACACTTCTACTGAAGCTCCTGTCTGCATACTCGTAATCTATATAAACTCTGGAATATCGGGTAAGCAGCACTCTGCTGGTAAAGGTTATTTCACTTAAGTTGTAGTTTATTGTATAATCTTTGTTATATCCTCTTTCTAACAGTCTACCATCAAGGTAAACTTTTTCGCTATTTGCTATGATGAAGTATGCGGCCATCAACTGATTGTTTCCATTGACAGTATTTCTGTTTTCAGGGGAATTGATTTGGTAAGGCCCTTGTACGCCTTCCTGTATATTCAGATTGACTGACGTAAATTTACCTTTGGAAATAGCAAAGCCAACCTCAGTTTCAGCATTACTATTTTCTGAAAACGAATAATTATTTGTTAGTCTTCCTCCCTGAACATTTCTACGATAGCGCAAAAAATAAGGGGCCTTTTGGGTGGTATTCAAAGCATTACCTACCCTGCTATTACCTAGCCATTGATTTCCACTTTGCTGAAGTACAATATCTCCGGCAAGCAACGAAAAGTCGTCATTATACAATTCCAGATAGACATTATCAAAATCTTGTAACTGCTGGGTATTTCCTTCCGGCTGTACCGGTATGTTTTGATCAGTGATGGAGGCTCGTATCAAAAGCTCATCGGTGAGCTCACCTTCTATTTGAAGATTTAGTGAGGAGTTAAGAAAAACATTTTGTCGGTTTCCAATAGAAATTCCACGGCTGATACTACCACTTTTGTACAGCTTAGGTGTTTTAAATAGTTCTTCCCGTCCCAACAGATTATAGCTTCCATGATCAACTGCATCCCTGAAAAATGCGGTCGAATCATAAATAGAAATATCTTTATGAGCATGTGTCTGTCGTAATGAAAAAGGAAGTAGCCGGTAATGAATTGTTGTCACTTCATTTGGTAATGCATCAGGATGAAAATGCAGATAATGGGTATTGTAATCGTAATGATATGAGGCATTATCCAGTATTTGATCACCTGCTAAAATTTGCAAAGAACCCGGTACTATGGAAAGGCTATCCAGCCTGACAGAATCTACGGCTGAGTGCAGGGTAATACTTCTTGAGTTAGTTATTGACTGTTCATCCCTATTTTGCCCCATCAGCGCATAGGAAAAAAAACACAAAAAAATTGCAATATATAATCTAATAAAGATCATTCTTTGAAGCTCACAGACTCCTGATCAATGGCGAGAGGAAGCTCAATAAAAAAGGTAGTGCCTTTTCCTTCCTGTGTATCAAATGCAATACGTCCTCCGGCATGCTCTATCCCTCTTTTGGTAATTGCCAGTCCTATACCTGAACCTGCGTATTTAGTACTAAAATTTGGCAAAAAAACTTTATGCTGAATTTCCTTGGCGATACCGGTGCCATTATCACTAACTTTCAAAATCAATTTATCACGCCCTACCTGCTGAAGATGAATATCAATTTTAGGGGTTCGATCTTTGGGAATAGACTGCCGGGCATTGATAATCAGGTTGCTCAAAATACGCCCCATCAGTTGCTGGTCACTAACAATGGCATAATTGCCCTCCTGAACACATAAGCTAATGTAGTTACCTTCTTCTTCTGTATATAAGCCTGTAATTTTATTTACCAATGCAGCAAAATCAAAGTACTCACTCTTTGGAGTAGGCATTTTGGCAAAGTCAGAAAATGAACTGGCGATATCACTTAATGTATCGATCTGGTGTAGCAGGTTGTCAAAAGGCTTTCCCATTTCTACCACTTCAGTTGCATCCATCCCTTTTTTGAAATCTACCTGAAGTTTACGCTTTAAATGCTGTAAACTTAGTTTCATAGGAGTTAAAGGATTTTTAATTTCATGGGCTACCTGTTTTGCCATTTCCCTCCAGGCAGATTCTTTTTCGCTTCTTGCTAGTGCAGCCTTACTCGCTTCCAGCTTTACCAGCATTTTATTGTACTCTCCTATCATAAGTCCAATTTCATCATTGGCATCCCATGAGAGTGGTTCGTTATAATCAGCAAGCGATGTTCGCTTAATTTTCTGAGTAATATATTTGAGAGGATATGTGAGTAGTATGGAGGCGAGATAGGAAATGATCAGGAACACGATAAATACCATCGTAAAGATGTTCATAATATTCGTTAAGACCTGAATCACCTGCTCTTCCAGTTGACTCCTGGATTCAAAAAAAGGTAAACTTAACATTCCCATAAGCTCACCGGTGTTTTCTGATTTTAGCCCGATATAAGAGGACTTATAAGAAAGACTTCCTACCGACTCTTCCAGGACAAGTTTATTGTTTTCACTTTCCTTGATATTAGCAATAGCCCTGGGGTTTATATAAGAAGAAAGCAAGCTATCTTCATAAATCAGCGGCTGTGAGGTTGCAATCAGTTTTCCCTCTATGTCAAAAATATTAGCATCGGTCTCCGCATACTTAGACATTTGCGAAAGTGTGTTTGCCAGTACATCATCACTCAATTCACCCTGAAAATAGTTGTCAAGTATATCAATAATATTTCTGCCGATCTGCTCAGCTTTCTTTAAAT
This sequence comes from Catalinimonas alkaloidigena, assembly GCF_029504655.1. NCBI lineage: Bacteria > Pseudomonadati > Bacteroidota > Cytophagia > Cytophagales > Catalimonadaceae > Catalinimonas > Catalinimonas alkaloidigena. The sequence continues at coordinate 2,583,228 of NZ_JAQFIL010000001.1, read as the reverse complement.
ATTCGGAGTCAACTTCCTCACTGTATGATTTACTAATTACACTTAATGTAGTGATGCTTAGTGCTAATAATGGCATGAAAAAAGCCGCATTCAGGTAGAGCTGTATTTTGGTCGCAAAGTTTAAGTTCTCATTTTTTAATAAAAAATATACTGAATAGCCTCCTAGTACGATAAGTATTGTGAATACGAGCAGCAGAAAAAGAAATGAAAAATTAGATACTAAATTGATAAAAGCATAGGTTTCGGAAACAATCACGATGTATTCATTTACCTTACCTTTCACAATCAGATAATCAAAGCCTCCTCTCTTTATTGTCTTATCATTATCTACATTTTGTTTAAAATTATATCCATTGAGATTCAGAAAAGGTACGTCATCCCCATTGCTATAGGTTAACTCTCCCTCACCGTTGAAAATAGCATAATCATAATCGTTACTGGGATATGACTGTAGATACCTTCTGTCAATGAGTAATTCCGGATAAACGCGATTGGGTATGAAACGCTTTAGAGATAAATCAATAACTATGTAGCCAATAGTAGTATTAAAATCTTCTAGTTCTATCAGGTTAATGTATCGTTTGGGGGCGCCCTGCGAAATACGCTGATCACTGGCTTCGTTAATGAAAAATATATTGTCATATTCTGTCTCAAAGCGAATATCATCAGTGATCTTTACAAACTGTTTGTAATTACTCGTATCTGCGTTTTCTAAAGGAATTCCTCTGCTGTTAAACAGGTAAATGTCTATATCATATCGGTCAAAGTAATTACTAAGATAGATACGGTTGATCTTTTGTCGGATAGCTTCTTTTGACGCAAGTGTATTGTAAATACGGTTTTTAATAAACCTGTCTTCTTTAATTTTTTCAGCAACTTCATCCAGCAGATACTCTCCTAAAACGTCATTATCTACCAGTAACTGATTGGCGAATTTCTGTTTATTATCCAAAGTGTCAACCTGGTTGATATCATATGCCGCTAGTGCCCCAGTAATGCCACTAATCAGTGCACAGCTGAAGAGATACAAAAAAGTGATATAGCTTAGCCTGGTTAAATACCTTGGAAACTGAAAGGTGTATAAAAGTGAGAGGTAAAAGATGCTGACAAGGATGATTGGTAATGTAGGTGCGCTCCAAACCAGGTAACTGGTTCCAAGTAATGTTCCTGCTATAATTACCAACCACTTCATTTCAAGAAAAGAACGAGGTATCAGGCTAATAAAAGTACGAAAGATAATGTGTGCAAATAGAAAAAAACTTACAGTATTGATTACGAAAATTGCAAGGCTAATAATTTTGAGTGATGAAAAATCAAGGCTTTCAGTGATATCAAGGGTCCACTGCGAATTGAAGTAGATGGATTTAATTGTATAATAATGAATATGTAGGGCATATACTCCCGCAACAATAAGGAACACTACTATACCGGAAATCAGTTTGGGCTTGAGTAGAAACAATTGTTGGTATAATATAAGCCTCCTGTAATATAGAAAGAGATAAAAAAGGATCAGAAGTAAGCTGAGTGAGTTGAGAAGTAAGTCGCCCAGTGATGGGTTAAGACCCGATGAAGCATAAAACCTTCCATCAAATAATCTAAGGGGCATTATGCTATATGGAAACTCAAAATATAACATCATAAACCGTAGCCCTAAAAGGCTCAGCATCACAAGCGTAATAGCGATATCGTAATGCTTCTTTGTGATGTTGTAATGAACACTGCGGAATACATTGAACAAAACCAGTATTATTGAAAATATAATAAGAACACTCAGCAGCGTTTGAAAGGACTTAGCGGTTTTATGCTCTCTATATCCTCTTGCAGGTTTATTGAGTTCTACTGAAAAAATGGGTTCGCCCTCATAAGAAATGAGATTTTCTTTATTATTAATTTTGGGGCTAACTGCTACTGCACCTTGAGGGAAAATGTTGGTATTGTATCCTGAACTGATGTACTTATTATTAATTTTGTTTTCATAATAAATAGGTAACAGTATAAAATACTCAAGCTTATCATTTTTATGTGTTACAGTATCTCTGCGAATAACAAAGCTGCCACCTTCCAGATTGCGATATTGATATGTATAGTATCCCCTTAAGTCTTTGTAATTTGGAACTTGCCGATAATCCGACCAGTAAAGAAGTCTCCCATCTTGAAATACATAGTAAGGATAGGCCCTGGATTCATCAAAATTACTAAACATCAGGCTGTCCATATTTACTATCTCATCCCGGATATCTTCTGACTCAGATTCTACTTCATTTAAAGCACTTTCTACGTTATTTGAGATATCACGATGATACTGGGACTCACTTCTAAATCCTCCAATAAAAAATAATCTTAAAACCAAGGCAAAAAGTAAAAGCAAAAGCGCTGTAAATAATGACAGCTTCTTGATTTTAAAGAATTGAAATAATGTTGGATCCAGCTTCATGGTTATATTACTGACTTCAAAATCTATGCATTTTTTGATATTAAAACGCTTCGTGTAAGTAACTAGAAGTCATTTCTTCAGAAATATTCCTTCAAAACCTTAATCCAGAGTACCTATGCCAATGACCCATAAATTTTTCTAAAGGTTTTATCTTCCAAGATATATCAGCATGGTCAAAATGCAATGAGAACGAAAAATTACAAAACAAATTTTCTAGCCATTAGAATAGCTGATTTACGCAAATATTTATTTGAAGAGACTTAAAATTAGAGCACGAGCTATAGAATGCAAAATTACCTGGTTAATCAGCTGAGCCCTGGTACTTATTATTATAGCTTATTCCTCCAAAGCCATGAAGATAAATCGTTCGTGAGTAGCGAAATATAACAGGTAATAGAAGCAAAACAATTGATGGTACTGTGACGATATAGACCCAAAGTTCAGGATCTCCGAAAACATTGTATAGTATAAAAGCAGTACTGAGTAATACCCCCATGGTAAGGGCATAGCTTACGTACATAGCACCGAAAAAAAACCCTGGTTCACGCTCAAAAATTAATTGACAATGAGGACAAGTTTTATTGGTTGCAGTAAAATGAAGAGGCTTTTCAAACAGGCTATATTTAAAAAGATCTCCCTGTCTACATCGGGGACATTTATGATTTAGTAAAGCGTAAAGCAGTGTTTTGTTTGGCATTCTCTTTACTTTTCTTGTACCACAAAAAAGCTAGTACAGCAATGATAAGATACGGGGTTACGAAAAGATACAATATTCCGAAATTCAAACCTGAGCCTAAAGCAGTCTCACCGGCGCTTACATTATTTTCAATCGTAGTCCGACACATAGCACATTGCGCCATAAGGTCTTGCAAAGCTGTAAGTGTCAGTATACTTATTAGACTTAATAACTTTTTCATAACGCTAGCTCATTTCAGACAGAACATTTATATTTCTCTGAGAGTTCTGCAGTCTTAAGTTGATGGCTAATAATAAGGACTAATCATCAAATAAACAATCACACCAGTAATGGACACATATAACCAGATAGGAAATGCAAAACGAACCACTTTACGGTGCTTCACTAGCTTATCAGTTAATGCGTAATACAGTGCAAATAATACGAATGGGACCACTATCGCTGCTAAAATTATATGAGATATGAGTACTCCCAAATATACCATTCTCATAACACCTAATTGCTCCGCTTCCACACTTTCCAGGACTCCATTTCCGTTCACGTCTCCATATATCGTTGATGCTGAGCTTGAATGGTATATCACATACGATATCAAAAAGATTGAACCTAACACGAAAGCTGTTAACATAGCTGTTTTGTGGTATTTAATCTTCTTCTGTTTAATAAAGATTAAACCCGCTATCAAAGCAAAAGAAGTAGCAGTGTTAATCAGTCCATTTAGATGAGGCAAAAAATCAACCCAGTCACTATCTAGTCCCAGCTTCGTTGGCGAAAACATAAGTACAGCCACTATTACAGGTATCGCAACTGAAAGTATACCTATAAGCGCCAGATAGTTGTTTTCTTTGGCTTTATTAATCATGGTAAGCAATTTCTTGCATGTACGCTAAAATTTTAATTTCTCCTTTTAACCTGTCAATATCTTCCGGGTCAATTCCGTTGTAATAACCTCTGATTCTCTGTGATGAATCCGTAAGGATCAATGTGTTTTCTTGATCTGATGATAATACAAACCCACATTTTTTTAAATGATCAACCTTTTGACTGTCACCTTGTATGAAATTCCACTTCCCAGTAACAGCATTAAAACGACTCTTTAAAGACATAAGCTCATCAGTAGTGTACTGTCCATTTGCAATAACTAAGATTTGAAATGCTTGTTCCTGTGAAAAAACACTTTGAATATTGGCTAACATTTCAAGAGCCAACTCACAATTTTCGGCACAACGGTCTGGTAAAAAGAAACTTAACAATATCTTATCCTCAAGGACTTTTGAACTAAAACTTTCACCATTAGCTTTTTGCATCTGAAAATCCGGTAAAGTATGAGGTGAAGTGTTAGAGGTGCAATGAGCAACCGTAGTTATCCCTTCAGTATAATAGACAGGTAACTCAAAGTTATTGTTACCAAAAAACTTAAGAAAAAGCCAAATAAAAACCGGTATCGCTAACGTTAGAAGCAGAATACCGGTCTTCAGTTTATTGTCCATCAGTTGCTAGCTTAGATGTACATTTTAATGATCAAATTAATTTAGAACTTTAACTCAAAGATAGATGCTCCTTCAGCCAACAAAGCAATAATTAGCCAAACAACAAAAATGATAGGAATTAATATTGACCAAATTAATGTCTTGACTTCACCTTTCAGGTGCATAAATTCAGCAACAATATAAAATGCTTTTACTATCGTAAGTGCTACGAATGTAAAGTATAATAACGGTCCTCTGGGAAGTACAGTAGCCAGTACAAATTCAATTGCGGTCACAATTGCTAAGATCAGAGCAATCATCCAGAGTTTTCTGATTTTACTTTTATCCGCCGGTTGATAGGCTACGGAACTGGTTTCGTCTAATTCACCCATGTCTTATTACTTATTATATCAAATAGAAAAATGTAAATACAAATACCCATACCAAGTCAACAAAGTGCCAGTATAACCCTACTTTCTCTACCATTTCATAATGACCTCTTTTCTCCATAACCCCAACTGCTGCCTGATAGAAAATAATAAAGTTAAGAACTACTCCACTAAATACATGGAATCCATGAAATCCTGTAATAAAGAAGAATAGAGAGGCAAAAAGAGGTGGCCCATATTGATTTTGCATTAAATTGGCACCAAAAAATACAGAACCATCAGGAAACAAACCGCCTGCATCAGTACCATGTATGAAGTGTGACCATTCCCATGCCTGACAGCCCAAGAAAGTAATTCCACCAATTAAAGTCCAGAGCATCCACTTCACCACAGCTTTACGGTCCATCCTATGCCCAGCTTCAACAGCAAGTACCATCGTTACACTACTTAAAATCAAAATGAAAGTCATGATACCTACAAATACCAGTGGGAGTTCTACTCCATGCAGGAAAGGTACAGCTTCAAAAACTTTTTCAGGAATAGGCCAGTACTCCTGTGAGAATTCAAAATTTTCAACTTCTCCTGTATAAGCAGGATATGAATATCTGATTAGTCCGTAAGAAATAAGTAGTGATGAAAAAGAGAAGGCATCAGATAAGAGGAAAAACCACATCATTAGTTTTCCATAGCTGGCTTTTAGAGGTGATACCCCCCCATTCCAGATATTCTTCTGCTTTACTTCATCTACGCTTGTTGCAGTTGTAGCCATTGTATACTCGTGAATTAATGATTAAGGAGCAAAAATATGAATAAATAGAGCCAAAGTCCATCTAAAAAGTGCCAATAAGTTGCACACATTTCTATTTGGTCCATGCTCTTTGCGTGAACTTTGTAACGGAAAGCATTTACTAATACAACCAAAAGAAATATTACACCACTAAGTATGTGTAATCCATGAAGTCCTGTCAGGACATAAAGAAAAGAACCAGCGGGATTACCAACAAAATAAACATCCATTGCCACCATATCCTGCCAGGAAAGTACCTGCCCAACCAAAAAAGCTAAACCTAATATAGCAGTTAAGCTCATACTTACCTTTAAGCTTCCAAGATTATCTTTTCTGGCAGATGCATATGCCCAGTGCATACTGATACTACTAAGAAAAATAATTGCTGAAGTAATATATAGTCTTTGTGGTAATTCAAAATCAAGCCAGTTACCTTCTGATTGACGCACGATATAAGCACTAGTCAGTGCGGCAAATATCATTACTACAGTCACAATAAATAGCCACAATGCAAACTTTTTTGGATGCATTGAAAGCGTCTGCCTGGGTTCTTCTATAGATCGTATATTAAGGTTATCTATATCTATCTTATTTTCCATCCCTACTAAATTTTATCCAAGAGAAATGCTATCTGCACAACAGGCAAATAGATAAATGAGCCAAACATTATCTTCAATGCGGATTTTCGTGAACAATCCACCATCAAACGAAATGTCTGGAATAGAAATAATGCTCCGCAAAGGGTAGCAACAATTGCCGAATCAATACCTGTGATCCCAAATTTCAGAGGTAATAATCCTAACGGGATTAAGAAAAGCGCATAAGTCATAATTTGGACAGCTGTTTTTAGATCTTTCCCTCCTCCTGAAGGTAAGAGTTTAAACCCAGCCTTTTTATAATCCTCATCTGCAACCCAAGCGATTGCCCAGAAGTGAGGAAATTGCCAAATAAACTGAATGCCAAATAATACCAAAGCTTCTGGCCCTATTTGGCCACTATATGCAACCCACCCTAAAAGTGGAGGCAAAGCACCAGGAAAAGCACCAACTAAAACAGCCACTGGGCCTACTCTCTTTAAGGGAGTATACACAAAACTGTATGCTATCAAAGAAAGTAAGGATAAGCCCGCAGTTAATATATTGGTGAATTGTAATAACATCCAAAGTCCGGCAGTCGCATTAAGAAGCGCAAATAGACTTGCTTCTGCTATGCTTACCTTATTAGTAGGGAGCGGTCTGTTTTTTGTTCTGCTCATCAACTTATCCAAATCTCTCTCTATAATCTGGTTGATAGTTATAGAAGCACCTGATATAAGGAAGCCGGCTAAACTCAAAACCGCAAGTGTGAAGAAATCAATCGGGCCCTGACTTGCTAACACATAACCAAATGCTGAAGAAAAGGCAACCAAAAATGAAAGTCTAAACTTCATTAGCGCTACGTACGCACTTAACTTTTCACGTAATTCGTTGATTCCAAACTTAACTGTAGACCTGGTGGCTATCATTATTAATTACTTCATCTTTATTATGAGAAAATCGGACATTAACATTTGCCCCACCCACTTGAATTTTCATCCAAATATAAAGTTGGATACCAAATACCAGTGAGGCAAATAATAAATGTAGAGGTTGAGCCAAACGTGGTATTGCAAAATAAGCCATAATTACTCCCGTAAAAACTTCAGCTAAAATGACTATTAACAATACCAAAGTATTATTCATTAAGTTTCCCTGATTACCATAATATTTCACTACTCTGAAGAGGAGATAAATATGGGCTAAAACGATGAGCAAAGAAAAAGATCTATGAAAATAGAAGGTGCTTCCTAACTGGTCTATCCAGGCCTCTCTGGATGTAAAATTCATCTTTTCCGCTACGAGATCTACCTCTTCCCGTACTTGAGTTCCCATAACAACCTGTACAACAGTAAGAGTAATCAGCACCAGTAAAATGAGGTTAATGAGCTTGGATGGTGCAAATGTACGCGAAACTTGCTTGTCCGTTCTAGCAAGTACATATTGATAGGTCAATAATGCTAATATGATTAGCGCTAAAAGCATATGTACAGTAATCATCCACTGTAGTAAATTTGTTGATACTACAATTGATCCTATCCATCCCTGAAAGCCAACAGCGACTAACGAAAGTAGAGAAACGATAAAAATTTTTGGGTTTGTACCAATAAAACTAATAGAAATAACAAAAGTAGCCAATATCAAAAAACCTACTATTACACCTACTAAACGGTTAAGATATTCGGTCCAGGTTTTTGTAACATTAAAGTTAGCCTCTACCAAAATACTATCGTCATTTCTAATTTCATCAGCCAGATTTGAAAAACCTAAAGCATCTAGATAAGTCGTAAAGCGTGTATTTTTAACTGCTCTTTGCTCAGCATAGATCTCTTTATAGTTTTCAGGCAAATCATCTATAGTTGTTGGAGGCACCCATTGCCCAAAACATTTAGGCCAGTCCGGACATCCCATACCGGAGCCAGTACTTCTGACTACTCCTCCAACGAATATCAGAAAATAAACGGAGGCTAAGGTGATTAAGCTTAGCCTCCTGTAGAATGTTATGTTAGGCTTTAGCCTCATTTGTGCTTGAATCCACTTTGGCTTCTTCTCTTTCCTCTGCTATTAATTCATTCTCATGAGGAAGATTTGACTCAGGGGTAGCTGAGAAGGGTATATGTTGAGGAATAAAGTCATCCTTCGCCCCTGGCTTACTATAATCATAAGGCCATCTGTAAACCATAGGTATCTTCCCTGGCCAGTTTCCATGTTCAGGAAAACGAGGGGTTGTCCACTCCAAAGTATTTGACTTCCAGGGATTAGCTGGTGCCAATCTTCCACGATACATGCTATGGAAGAAATTATAAGCAAAAATTGCTTGTGCGGAGAAGGTAAGTATGGCAGCAACACTGATGAACATATTCAAATCAGTGAAGGTACCAAAAAGATCAAATGTTGTGAATGAATAGTACCTTCTTGGAAATCCGGCAATTCCAATATAATGCATTGGAAAGAAAACCAGATAAATCCCCACAAAGGTTAACCAGAAGTGAACATATCCTAAATGCCTATTCATCATTCTTCCATACATTTTGGGAAACCAGTGGTATACACCTGCCATCAGACCGAAAAATGATGCACTACCCATTACCAGGTGAAAGTGAGCGACAACAAAGTAAGTATCATGAAGCTGAATATCGATGGCTGAATTACCTAAGAAGATACCTGTCAACCCTCCGGAAATAAATACAGACACCAAACCTATTGAAAATAACATGGCAGGCGTAAAAATGATATTACCTTTCCAAAGCGTGGTTAAGTAGTTAAAAACTTTTACCGCAGAAGGCACAGCAATAATCAATGTAAGGAACATAAATATTGATCCTAAGAAAGGATTGAGTCCTGAGACAAACATATGGTGTGCCCATACTACAAAAGAAAGTATTGTAATACCTAGCATTGAGCCTACCATTGCACGGTAGCCAAAAATAGGTTTCCTTGAGTTGGTAGCCACAACTTCTGATGTGATACCTAATGCGGGTAAAAGTACAATATATACTTCAGGGTGACCTAAAAACCAGAATAAATGCTGATACAGGATTGGGCTCCCACCAACATTGGGAAGAGCTTCTCCTCCAATATAAATTTCAGATAAGTAAAAGCTGGTACCAAAGCTTCTGTCAAAAACCAGCAACAAAGAGGCTGCAAATAACACAGGGAATGAAAGCAAACCAATTACGGCCGTTAAAAAGAAAGCCCAGATTGTAAGGGGAAGCTTGGAAAACGACATCCCCTGAGTTCTCAGATTAATAACGGTCGTGATATAGTTTATACCTCCTAATAACTGAGAAGCAATAAAGAATACCATGGCGACAAGCCATAATGTCATGCCTGCCTGAGAACCTTGTATGGCTTGAGGTAAAGCACTCAAAGGTGGATAAACCACCCAACCACCAGCCGCTGGGCCAGTCTCTAAGAAAAGAGATATGAACATGATGATACTGGCAAGGAAAAAGAACCAATATGATAGCATATTCATGAACCCAGACGCCATATCACGTGCTCCAATTTGAAGAGGAATCAGATAATTACTAAATGTACCACTTAACCCGGCTGTAAGAACAAAGAATACCATAATGGTACCATGCATGGTCACTAAAGCCAGATAAAATTCAGGATCTAATTTCCCTGTATTACTGATCCAATCTCCTAATAAAGGCCTAAGCCATTCCAGATTCATATCTGGAAACCCTAATTGAAGTCTGAAAATAACAGATAATAAACCACCAACAAATGCCCAGAGAATACCAGATAACAGGTATTGCTTGGCAATCATTTTATGGTCAGTACTAAAAATATAGGTTGTGATAAAATTTCCATGATGGTGCTCTTCATCATGCCCATGATTATCATGTGCCAAAGAATCATTACTTATATTTGCTGTAGCCATACAGGTAAGTTGTTAAATGCTTATTGCTTAATTTCCTTCAACTTCTTTTTCTAAACCAGCGCTGATTACCGCCAATTCTTTCATATCGCTTGGCACTTTGGCCAAATAATCAGGATTTTTTTGAAGCCAGGGTTGCTGATCTGCATACCATTGTTCGTATTCAGCAGCTTCAACTACTTCTACCATTTTTCTCATTGAGAAGTGTCCTCTACCACATACCTCTGTACAGTAGATATAGTAGTTAAAATCAGGATCACCTAATTCCTCGCGCATTTCAGCAGTAGTTTTGTTAGGCGTAAACCAGAAACGAGTTGGCATCCCGGGAACTGCATCTTGTTTCAAACGAAATTCAGGTATGAATACACTGTGCAATACATCTCTAGCTCTGATTTTGAATAGTACGGGCTTACCCTTTGGTATAACCATTTTGGTACTTGATGAAAAGTCATCAAAAGATGCGCGGTCAGTGAAGTCCATTCCCCACATATTCAAGGGGTCAATTAAACGAAAGTCGTGATCGCCTAATTCATTATCCTGACCTGGATATCTAAACTCCCAACCGAACTGATAGCCCATAACTTCAATAACTTCAGCATCTTCAGGAGCCTTTTCCGTAATATCTGACCAGGCTTTCCATCCAGAAAATACCAAAATGGACAAGACAATTGCGGGTATTACAGTCCATACCACTTCAAGTTTACTATTGTCGGGATAAAAGAGAGCTTTTCTATCCTTTTTGAATTGATACTTATAAGGAAAATAGAACAGGAGTATCTGGGTAATAATGAATACGATCCCTGTCACTATCATGGTTATCCAAAACAATCTATCAGTTACCACTCCATGTTCAGAAGCGATTGGAAGCTGATAACTATCAAACCTTGCTACAGAATACCATGTGGTAGCTGCTGCTGAAAGCAATAGAAATAAAAAAAGAAGTAATGCATTTATTTTGTTGCTTGAAGAAGAAGATTCTGGCTTTTTATCAGACCCTCTTGCTACGTTAACCAACCTTAATATTCTTAATATGGTAAGAATGATGGCGATTACTAAGATTACGCCAATACCTATGAATAATTCAAACATAATTGCTATGCTGTTTTAATAAATCAAGTGTGATGATGGATACTTTCTTGTAACATAGGATGATTTTTGGCAACGAGAGGCGCTTTTGAAAGATTGTTCAGTACTACAAATAGAAATCCTGCCAAATAAATCATAGTTGTGCCCAACTCAACAAAGCCTAAACTACCATTTTCTTTTAAAATACCTGGGGTTATCATTAGGTAAAAGTTAAGCCACTGCCCTACCATAACTACGACACAAACCATCTTTAAAAATATAGTATGACGTTTTGAATCTCTCGTCATTAAAACTAAGAAAGGAAAGAAGAAGTTCAGGATTAATGTCCCAAAAAAGAAGGGTGAATAATAATCACTTTCAAGCCTTTCTAAGAAGTAAATGGTTTCCTCAGGGATGTTTGCGTAATAGATTAACAAAAACTGCCCGAACCATATGTATGCCCAGAAAATGCTGAATGCAAACACGAATTTTCCCAGGTCGTGTAAATGCTCTGAGCTAACAATGGTGATGTAACCGTTTTCGCGCAATATAACCACACATAATGTGATAGCTGCTAAACCAGATACAAACCAGCTAGCGAAATTATACCATCCATACATTGTGCTGAACCAATGCGTATCAATTGATAGAGTCCAGTCCCAAGCAGAAGTGGAAGAGGTGATAGCAAAGAACACAATAAAGATGGTAGAGTACTTAACCATTTTATGATAATGAGTAACTCCTCCGTTCAGGTCTTCAGCCAACGATTCTTTACGAATCAAGCGATACATCCAGTACCACACCCCGAAGTAAATGGCCATTCTGATCAGGAAAAAAGGTGTATTAAGATAACCTCTTTTGCCAGCGATAATAGCATCATAACGAGGGTCACTTTCATCGTACAGGTATTCATGTGTCCAATGAAAAATGGTGTGTCCTCCTACCAGAAATACGACTAACATTAATATACCAGCGAAAGGTAACCATGCACCAAAAGCTTCAGGAATTCTTTTAATTCCGGCTGACCATCCAGCCTGTGAAGCATACTGTAAGGCAACAAAGAATAAGCCTATTACTCCCAGTCCGGTGAAGAAGACATTATTTATCCACAAGCTCGTGTATAAACGGTCGTACCAGTGGAACTCAGAATGTCCTCCACCATGAGCAGCTTGGGCACCATGAGCTGCTTCAGCAGCATGATCTCCTCCTCCACTGAAAATCAAAATTATGATCCCCAGTATCAACAGTACTACTCCCACTACACCTAAAGTGACGATCTTCTTCTTTAGGCCGGCATTAAAATTAAAGTTTTCTGCTGTCATCTTTAAGCGTGACTTTAGAGTTGTATTATTTTATTGTTTCTGCAATTGCTGAACATAACGAACAATTTTCCAGCGATCTTCGATGTCTATCTGTGATCCATGGGCATTCATTCTTCCTCTGCCATATGTAATCGTATGAAAAATATGCCCTTCTGTCAGTTCTGCGTATCTTCCTACATTGTAAGCTGGAACTCCCAGGTAAACTGCAGCGACTGGACCATCACCTTGCCCTGCTCCTCCATGACAAGGATAGCAATAACTATTATACAGTGCTTGTCCTCCTTTCAGCACAGCATCCGATGAGTCAAGGGGGTTGGTCAAAACCCGCGATGCTAGCTCTATACTATCTTTAGGAATACGATAAGGCAGATAATCTCCAGAATTTCTACGCACAGTGTTTGCAGCAGGCTCTCGCATTGTCATACCAAATGGATTGTTAGGATTAGAGTTATAAAACTCACCTACCTCATTATCAATTGAGCTTAACCATGCCCCTTGTTCTGTATCTCTAATCTGAGTTAGTGGCTCATAAGGGATAGAATGATACATTTGAGGAGCATATTCTAATCCTGGAAATTCTCCTTCAGCAGAACAAGCCCCCAACACTACTGCAAGTACCAGTATGATTATATTCTTCTTAGGTGTCATTTTCATCATTAAATTACAGGCTTTTTTCGTTTACTTCTACTGCTCCTGAATCTTGCAATATTTTCTTGATTTGACTGAATTCTGTTTGTTTGTTTTTACCCAGATCAATAGCCATGATATGTTTATCGTCAGTTGCTCTCAGGTCAAATACTTTTGCTTTCCCATAAGGACGAAGGTCACTCACTACCAAAAATGTGATCACCATTCCAAAAGCTGAAAGCAGCACGGTAAGCTCAAAAGTTACCGGAAAGAACGTTGGCAATGAAGTGTAATTTTTACCACCGATAATCATAGGCCAATCTATGCCCATCATATAATACTGCATGAGCAAAGCAAGCGAAGTACCAAGTACACCGAAAATAAAAGCAGCGATAGGTAATCTAGACCTTTTATAACCTAAGGCATGGCCCAAACCATGTACAGGGTAAGGAGTATAACATTCATGTATCTTAACGCCTGCCTCTCTGACGTACTTTACCCCTTTAAGCAGTACATCTTCATCGCTAAAAACACCAATCAGATAATTATTATTTTTCATGATATTGATTAAGCTTCTTTAGGAGTTGGTTTTAGGACATTGCCTGTTTCTACAGGATCTTTACCTGTTGTTTTTTCTGACGATGACCTCAGAATTGCTTTTACTTCAGCCATGTTAATTACTGGGAAAAATTTAGCAAACAGGAAGAAACAGGTGAAAAACAGTCCAAAAGTAAAAAGGTAAACACCAACATCGTATAAGGTAGGTGTAAACATTGCCCAGCTGGATGGTAGATAGTCTCTATGTAAAGAAGTAACGATGATAACGAAACGCTCAAACCACATACCTATATTCACTACGATAGATAAAATAAAGGTAGCTACGATATTCGTTCTTATCTTTTTGAACCAGAATAGCTGTGGAGATATCACATTACAAGTCATCATAGTGGCATAAGCCCACCAATAGGGGCCAGTAGCCCTGTTTAAGAACGCATATTGCTCATATTCAACCCCAGAATACCAAGCCATGAAAAGCTCTGTCAGATATGCAACACCTACAATTGAGCCTGTAACAATGATGATGATATTCATCAGCTCAATGTGATTAATAGTGATATAATCTTCCAGCTTGTAAACTTTTCTGGTGATCAACATAAGTGTAAGTACCATAGCAAAGCCAGAAAAAATTGCTCCTGCCACAAAGTAGGGAGGAAAAATCGTAGTGTGCCATCCTGGAATTACAGAAGTGGCAAAGTCAAATGATACTATGGTATGCACTGATAATACAAGCGGAGTAGCAAGACCAGCAAGAATAAGTGAAACTGACTCATAACGTTCCCAAGCTTTAGCGGAACCTGTCCACCCAAGACTTAATGCGCCATAAACAGTTTTAGAAACAATTCCCTTTGCACGATCACGAATACTGGCAAAGTCAGGAACCAGGCCAATATACCAAAATACTAATGAGACTGAGAAGTAAGTACTAATCGCAAATACGTCCCATAGCAAGGGTGAATTAAAATTAACCCATAAAGATCCAAACGTGTTAGGCAGAGGTAGAGCCCAGTAGAATCCTAACCAGGGACGTCCCATGTGAATAACTGGAAACATCGCAGCACATATTACCGCAAAAATTGTCATGGCCTCAGCAGCTCTGTTGATAGAGGTTCTCCATTTCTGGCGAAATAAAAGAAGTACTGCTGAAATTAATGTTCCAGCATGACCGATACCAACCCACCAAACGAAGTTTGTGATATCCCAGGCCCAACCTACCGTCTTGTTAAGCCCCCACATTCCAATTCCATCCCACAAAGTCATAACCAAAGCGTATGCCCCAATGACCAATACGCCCAAAGAAGTGGCCAGTGCTAACAGCCAACTTACAGTTGGTTTACCTTCAACATGTCGGCAAATATCTTCTGTTACGTCATGTATAGTTTTACCTCCTGTTACCAGAGGTTTTCTTACTGAAGAAGTAATTTCCATAATCTCTTGTTTATATGGCTTTATGCATTAGGAGACTCTTCGTCTTTATTTCTTATCTTAGTTAGATACCAGATGTTAGGACTGGTATTAATTTCTTCAAGAACGCGATACGCTCGTCCTTCAACTTCTTCCGCCAACATTTTGGAGACTTCACTTTCCGGATTATTTATATCTCCAAAAGTAATTGCATTCGTAGGACAGGCTTCTGCACACGCAGTATTTATATCATCGTCTGTAGGTCTTCTGCCTTCTTTCTTGGCTTCAAGTTTACCCAACTGTATCCTTTGAACACAGAAAGTACACTTTTCCATCACACCACGTGCTCTCACAGTAACATCAGGATTTAATACCATCTTGCCCAGATCATTGTTCATTGCCGTATTAACATTGGCAAACTGCTCGTTATCATGGTACTTAAACCAGTTGAACCTTCTTACTTTATAAGGACAGTTATTTGCACAATAACGAGTACCAATACATCTATTGTAAGTCATCTGGTTAAGCCCTTCTGTGCTATGCGTAGTAGCTGCTACCGGACAAACTGTTTCACAAGGTGCATTGTTGCATTGCTGGCAAAGCATCGGTTGAAATGTTACTTCAGGATTTGCTGAAGCAATTTCCATATCCTTCAGGTCTTCTACCGCATCACTGCTGTAATAACGATCAATGCGTAACCAGTGCATCTCACGACGGTTGATCACTTCCTGTCTTCCAACAACTGGAACATTATTTTCTACCTGACACGATACTGTACAGGCATTACATCCGATACAACTATTGAGGTCAATAATCATATTCCAATGATGGTTAGGATATTTATGCCCTTTCCACAATGAAATTGAACTTGGCTCTTTTTTACCTTCAGCCGTTGCAATCATGGGCTCGAAACGTCCAGCCTTGGGGTTTTCTTTGTACTCACTCAACAAAGCATCTTGTAGAATGGTCTCACGCCCCATATATGTATTATGCGTTTGTGTCTGAGCTATTTTGTAAATCTCATCCACTACCTCAATTTGCACATCTGGGTGATAGTTAGCGAAGTAACCATTTATCTGAGGAGCTAACGGATAAACATTTACGCCTACACCTTCAGCTACTTTCCCGGCTACTTTTCTGCCATAACCCACAGCTACACCAACTGTACCTTCAGCCTGTCCAGGCTGCACCAATACCGGTAGGGTCACAGTTTGTTCACCCGCTGTTATTTTAGCATAATTCGTTTTTCCTTCATTATATTCTACCCCCATCTCCTCTGCCATTTTCTGAGACATGGTAAGGTAGTTATCCCAGCAGGCTTTTGAAACAGGATCTGGCGTTTCCTGTAGCCAGGGGTTATTTGCCTGACGTCCATTGCCGATAGCAACCTTTTGATAGAAAGCTAAATCAATACCTTCACTGGGCTGATAGGTACTATTGATACTGGAAGTAACACCGGATACATTTACTGCAAGGTTTTCATTTGGAAAACCTACCGACTGTATACCGGGAGAAGGAACCGTGCTGTCAAACTCAAGTGCACCTTCATAGAGCGCCTTATCGAAAAACCGATCAAAATCATTTTCATCGTTTTGAGCTTGAAATAGGGTTTCTCTCCAGTTGTTCTTTATATATGAATAATAATCTGTCTCAGGAGCATTAGCCCAGCTTAAAAAGGAGGATTGCGCCTGTCTGGTATTAAATATCGGAGAAATGGCAGGTTGGGCCAGGCTAAACCTTGCTCTCTGTGGTTCGGCATCATTCCATGATTCCAGGAAGTTATGATCAGGAGCAATGTACTCGCATAAAACTGCTGTTTCATCCGGCTTTTCAGCAGTAGTGACCTTAAGCGCTACTTTTTCCATAGCAGCACTTAATGCTTCTCCCTGATGAAAATCATAAACAGGATTGCAGTTAAAAAATATTAAACCGTTAATTCTTCCGGCATTGGCATCAGTGATGAGCTTGGCCATCGCTTTGTCATCTCCCTTGCGGTAGTAAGATGGTCTATCAATATCCAAAGTGCTGCCATAGCTTCCCAACATATCGTTGATGGCTATGATTAATCTTTGGATAGCGACGTCATTTGAGCCAGAAACAACGATAGACTTTCCACGATTGGTCCACAATTGATTCGCAGCTGCTTCCAAATGAGCTATTTCTCCAGCATCATTAAAAGATGCAGTTGCTCTTCCCGCTTTGGCTGCTAACAAGTTATAGAGTTTACCAATTACTAACCCTTCCTGTGAAGGTTTAATCTGGGTACGGTAATCTGCATTTGCACCAGTCATAGATAAGTTAGCTTCAAACTGATAATGCCTAGACATATCAGTATTACTTCGGCTTACTTTTCTTGTTTGTGCGTATTGCTTAGCAAAAGATATTGGCGCTATCCAGGTTCCCAAAAAATCAGCCCCAAAGCTTACGATGACATTGGCTTTACTGAAATCATGTGTGGGAAGAATTCTTTGACCCACGGTTGACTGATAAGCATCTAAAATCCCATCAGCGGACTGATTATCATACATTATATGACTCAAACCCGGATAAGCATCCAACAAACCATTGATTGCGGCTTGCGTAGAAGGGCTTAACACTGTGTTACTTACCAGTGCTTTATTTCCGCCTTTTCTCAGCTCAGCTTTAATTGCATTATCTAATTCCTCCCAGGTGGTAGCTTCACCATTAGCCAGGGGTGATTTATATCTTTGCTTATCATATAACGATAAAACAGAGGCTTCCACTTGAGCATTGGTTCCTCCTAAAGTAACATTGGAGCGCTCATTACCTTTTAGTTTTATCGGTCTACCTTCTCTTGTCTTAACTACAACACTGCAATATTCACCACCATCCAAATATGTAGAAGCATAGTAATTTGGGATTGATGGGTCTACATCTACAGGTTTAACTACATAAGGAATAGCTTTTCTGATGGGTGCTTCGCAGGCGGCCAATGTAGCTGCACTAATACCAAACCCCATCATTTTAAGAAAATCGCGCCTGGAACTACCATCTGATACTTCACCATTACGCTTCTTTTCATCTAAAGGCAAGTATTCCGGAAATTCTTTATTAGCATGTTTAACAAACTCACTATCATTTCTGAGTTGTTCTAACCCTTGCCAGTATTTTTTATTATTTGCCATCTTGTTGATAAAGTCTTTTCGTTTTAAGTAAGAAGAAGATTAATAGTGGCATTTAGAACATTCAAGACCACCGATGTCTTCAACTCTCATTGGTTCATTACCCTCAGCAGACTCATGTAGTTCTAAGAGTTTATCGTAGTAATCATTTCCTTCAGCATTTACCTGAGTTTCTCTGTGGCAGTTGATACACCATCCCATCGTAAGCAGAGACTGTTGGTAAACCACTTCCATCTCCTGTATTTCCCCATGACAGGTTTGACATTCTAACCCACCAACGTTAACGTGTTGTGCGTGATTAAAATAAGCCAGGTCAGGCAAGTTGTGTATTCTTACCCATTCAATAGGCTGCTGATTATTACCGTAAGTTTGTGTATCAGGGTCAAAATCTATTGCAGCGTATATTTTCTGAATTTCTGGCGACTCTGGTTTAATTTGCTGGTGGCAGTTCATACAAATATTGGCCGAAGGTATGTTGGCTGACTTACCTTTCATTACACCAGTATGGCAATATTGACAATCAATCTCATATTGACCAGCGTGAAGTGCGTGGGAAAAAGCAATAGGTTGCTTAGGCTGGTACCCTTGCTGAACCCCTACAGAGTACAATCCGTTAATCACCAGCTTTACAGCAATTGCCATAAAAAGAAACAGAGATATACCGATGAAAGGCTTACTGGTGACTACCTTTTTTACGTCTGTTTTTTGGCTGAGAATTTCTCTATCCTCTTCATCCAGGTCTTCTTTTTGACTTAAAAACCTGCTTAATACTGAGATGATAAGTATTAATACAACGAGTATCAGTACCAGCACAACTAACAATCCTACCAGAATAATAGTAAGAGAGTCGGAGGATATCCCTCCACCAGCCTGACTTCCATCAGCTGACACCTGTCCATCAGCAGTTTCAGCATCAGCGGCCTGAGCTGGTGCCGCAGATTCACTCTTTATATACCCAATAATTGATGCGATCTGCTCATCCGAAAAATCAAAAGCAGGCATCAGCGTTTTATTGTATTCATTATAAAGATTTACTGCGTAATCATCTCCACTCTGAATTACTGCTTGAGAATTTTTGATGAATTGCTGTAGCCAGGCTAAGTCGCGACGCTCATGCACATTTTTTAATGCAGGGCCCACAAGCCTATCATTGATGGCGTGGCAAACGGTACAGTTATTATTAAATAAGGTTTTACCTTCGTTTATAGCAGCCTCGTCAGTAGGGATTCCATCAGCAGATGCAGCAGCTTCAGCCGGGGCTTCCTGAGAAGCATCCTCCTGGGCGTAAGAAGCGGAAAAGCAAAAAGTGAAGGCGAGACAAATAAAGAGGTAACTAAGTACGTAAGATTTACAAAAATGCCAGTCTAATCTATTTTTCAACATTATTTCCCGTGATTTTAAACACCCACAAAAGTAATACGCGAACAATTGATTTCAAACATATTTCAACCAAATTGGTACATGCTTTGATAGTGTGCAATCTTAACACACAATTAATTGATTACCAATATTTTAGCAAAAGCAAAATATACTGAGAGGGCAAATTTAGAATCAGTATAAATAGAAGCGCTCAGGAACAATTTCTTGCTATACCAAAAGTTAATATTTTCTGATTCAGTGTCTTTACTTTTATTTAAGCATGTCATCACAACTTCTTAAAGCATCTTAAATTTGGTATTTCACTGGTTGATCTATGTATATGCAATAAAAAAGCCGGGAGGTAAATCCCGGCTTGAGGTCGCGAGCGGATTTGAACCGCTGTAGGAGGTTTTGCAGACCTCTGCCTAACCACTCGGCCACGCGACCTTTTACATTAATATTTATCTGGGGTGCAAAGGTATAAATCCTGATGATTTATACAAAAGTTTTAAGGAAGTAGAGGGATAAATATCCCTCTACCTGATTATCCTTATTTTTCTTCAGAGGACTCATCCTCATCTTCTGAACTTGCTTCTTTGGATTTAGTTTGCTCCTGCTCTTTCTTGTCCATTTTTTCCTGAGCAGCTTTTTTCTGCTCTTCCTGCATTTGCTCTTTTAGACTTGAAAGTGCTTCTAAATCACCAAGAGTATCACCGGCATCACCTCCACCACTAGGTTTACCTTTACTCTTCTTGCTCTTAGTTCCACCACTACCGGATGAAGAAGGGGCTGGTGTAGCAGGCTTCTCCTCAACCTCAGCATGTACATTAGAATGAGAAAGTACGATTCTACGATCCTCCTTAGAAAACTCAACAACTTTGAAATCTAAAGATTCACCTACTTGTGGTTCTGTTCCGTCTTCTTTTTTGAGATGCTTGAAACTAGCAAAACCTTCAATTCCGTAAGGAAGCTCTACCAAAGCCCCTTTGTCAATCTTACTCATTACTGTACCTTTGTGTACTGAGTTGACTGGGAAAAGGTCTTCAAAAGTATCCCAAGGATTTTCTTCCAATTGCTTATGTCCAAGTGCAAGACGGCGGTTGTCTACATCAAGTTCCAATACCTGTACTTCAAGTTCTTCACCTACTTTTGTGAACTCAGATGGGTGCTTTACTTTTTTAGTCCAAGACAGATCAGACACGTGTACCAGACCATCAATACCTTCTTCCAGTTCAATGAACAAGCCGAAGTTGGTCAAATTACGAACGATACCTTTATGAACAGTGCCTACTGCGTATTTAGTAAGTAAATCCTGCTTTGTCCAGGGGTCTTCGGTAAGTTGCTTGATACCCAATGACATTTTACGCTCATCGCGGTCCAGGGTAAGAACTACTGCTTCCAATTCATCTCCGATGCTGATGAAGTCCTGAGGATTTCTTAAGTGCTGAGACCATGACATTTCAGACACGTGAATCAGTCCTTCCACACCCGGCATAATTTCCAGGAATGCACCATAGTCAGCCACATTTACAATCTTACCTTTCACCTTAGATCCGACCTGAATTTCTTCAGAAAGTGAATCCCAAGGATGAGGAGTAAGTTGTTTCATTCCCAAAGAAATACGTTTTTTCTCATCGTCAAAGTCAAGTACCACGACATTGACTTTCTGATCCAGGTTCAGTACTTCTTCAGGATGGTTGATTCTACCCCAAGAGATATCAGTGATGTGCAACAGACCATCAACACCTCCCAGGTCAATAAATACACCAAAATTGGTCATATTTTTGATCACTCCTTCAAGTACCTGTCCCTTTTCAAGGTTATTCAGGATCCGAGCTTTTTGCTCTTCAAGGTCTTTCTCAATTAGTACTTTGTGTGAAACAACTACGTTGTCGTTAGCATAGTTGATTTTCACAACTTTCACTTCCATTTTCTTGCCTACAAATACATCAAAATCACGAATAGGCTTAACATCTATTTGGGATCCGGGCAAGAATGCTTCCACTCCATATATATCACAGATAAGACCACCTTTAGTACGGCGTTTTACTGTACCTTCAATGATTTCATCATGGTCAAGAGCATGTTGAATCTTTTCCCAAGCTTTAACTATTTTAGCCTTTTTACGGGAAAGAATTAATTGCCCCTGAGCGTCTTCCTGTTCTTCTACATATACTTCAACTTCATCACCGACTTTAAGGTCAGGCATATCACGAAATTCTGAAGAGGAAACCAATCCGTCAGATTTGAAACCAATATTCAGGATAATGTCGCGATCGTTGATACCGACAACGGTACCAGTAACAACTTCATTTTCGTTGACTTGGGTCAGTGTATCATCGTACATGGAAGCCATGTTGGCTCTTTCTTCAGCGGTATACTCTTCACCGAATCCACGTAAATCAGCCTGATCCCAATCAAACTTTTCTTTTTGTTCTTCTGCCATACTAATATTATAGCTCTAGTTACATACTAACCTTAGAGCGATAGGGTTAGCAGTTTTGGTTATACATTATTTATTTAAAACTAGGAAACTGGCCCCTAATTTTCCGCAAAAATAGCAAGTTCTATATTCTGTGACAACTAATTAAGGATTTTACTTGTAAAAAGTTCCCATAACCTTCAGCGTATTGTTATAATCTGAACTAAGGCATATAAGCTTCACGAACAGCTTTAAACTCAGACCCGCTCTTCCATTCAGGAAAATTCCTTTCATTGGCTAACTGATAACCTACATTAAATAATAATTCGGCATCAAGCACCATTCCTTCAAAATTCCATTCTCCTGGCTGATACTCATCAGAGGGTTGATGATAATGCTTTTGTGTCCATTCCGCATTTTTATTTTTGGTCCACTCTTTTCCCTGCTCAGCCTGTTCAGATTCACCACTGGCGTAGAGAGCAGGCACACCAACTTTGGCAAAGTTGAAATGATCAGAACGGAAAAAATAGCCTTTCTCGGGTTGAGGATCTGGGATTATGTATCGGTTCTGTGTTTTTGCTACTGCTTCTACATATTCATCTAGCTCTGATTGACCATACCCCACTACCGTTACATCCTTCATAGGTCCCAGAAACCAGATACCATCCATATTGATATTGGCTACAGTTTTATCTAAAGGGTAGATGGGGTGTTCTGCGTAATAAGCTGAGCCTAGAAGTCCTTGCTCTTCGGCAGTTACAGCCAAAAAAATGACACTGCGCTCAGGTTTTTGTTCTAGCTGTGCAAACGCATTAGCAATTTCAAGCATTACGCCTACTCCACTGGCATTGTCAAGTGCTCCATTATAAATAGAATCACCATCTACTGCTTCATTAATCCCTATATGATCCCAATGAGCGGTATAAATCACGTATTCGTCCGGATATTCACTACCTTCAAGTTTGGCTATTACATTTTGTGAAGTAGCAAACTTATGCGCAACATTTATGGATAGTGATGCTGACATTCCCAATGGCACTGGCTTAAAACTTTGCTGGCGAGCAATGCCTAAATAATTTTGTATGCCAGCCATTTTAAAAATTTTTTGTGCCGAGCGAATATCTATCCAGCCTTCAAAAGCACACCTAGACATGTTGTCATCATCAGGCTGAAGGTAAAGTGCTTTACCCGTCCAGCTACTTCTAACCACCCCCCAAGGGTATCCTGCAGGAGCAGTATTATGGACGATAATCACCCCTTCGGCCCCCTGACGAGCTGCTTCTTCATATTTATAAGTCCATCGCCCATAGTATGTCATGGTATTCCCTTTGAAGAAAGTAGAGTCTTCAGAACCAAATCCAGGATCATTCACCAGCACAACAGCAGTTTTTCCACGCATATCAATGCCCTCATAATCATTCCAGTTATATTCCGGCGCTACAATCCCAAATCCACAGAACACCAACTCAGAGTCATTGACATCAATCTGATCAGTCACTCTTCTTGTAAGCGCAACAAATTCATTGCGATATGATAGATTTAATGTTTCATCGCTTGCTTCAATGACCAAATCACTGGTAGGTTGCGCATCAATCTCTACCAATGGAACAGCCTGTAGGAAACTATCCTTATTTCCAGGTTGCAGTCCCATTTCTCTAAACTGCTCTTCCAAATAGGCTACAGTTTTTTCTTCTCCCGTTGAAAAAGGCATTCTCCCTTCAAATTCGTCAGAAGAAAGAATAGAAATATGCTGTCTTATATCATCTGAACTGATATCAATACCAGTGAGGAAGTCCTTATCCGTTTTTTTTTGTGAATTACAGGAACCTAATATCAATGTTAAAGCACAAGCGATGCTTAGCATTAAAAAAGATGCGGTAATATTTTTTCTAGTGTTCATAAGCAAGTATGAAAAAAGTTATGTAAAACTTTGAATCGTAATGTTTTTAGAGCTCTAATTTCCACTAATTTATTACCTATGCTACATTTCTAATAAAGTAAGCCTTAAAAAAAAGCCATTTAAGAAAGGTATTTGCAAACTTTCATTTTTACCAAATTATATATGGCATGAAATTGACAAGGGCATATTTTAAACTTGCATCAGGTTATTTACTTTTTTGTTTTTCTTCCTTGATTTGCTCTGCTGCAACATCTGATATCACAACTTCTTTGAAAAGCCTACATCAAGAGCCTGAAGTATTACATACTGGCTCATATTTAGTGATTGGGGTATTTCAATATGAAACTAACGCAAGCAGATTTACTGAGAATGCTATTAAAGAAGGTTTACAGGCTAGTTATAAATATCATCAGCATAATCAGCTAATATATGTGTATTCGCACTATGGGGAAACCAAAAACAATCTTCTCCCCCAATATCACCAATTGAGAGAGAGTACTCAGTATAAGGATGCTTGGATATTGAATATTGATGATAATGTAACTATTGTTGATCTTGTTCGGGCAGATTCTACAACCTCTCAAAACACCAAATCAAAAACAACTGAAACATCAAAAACTGAGCTTACTAAAACTAGCCGGAAATCAGTTGATATATTAAATGTAGCTTTTCGGACCTTTGATACAACAGGTTCCGATACTGTATATGTAAACGCTCAAGTTCAGGTAGTGGATGGCAAACATGCAGAGTTGATTGAAAAAACTGACTCCGAAAGAGGATGGGCTGTTGATTTAAATGCGTTTAATATTGATACTATTCAAATCATTGCTGAAGCGGTAGGCTATAGAAAAACACAAATAGACCTGAATATCAAAGAACAATCTGATAGTTTGGTACCTTCAAACTATTACTTAAAGCAAGACACACTATTTGTTGATATAGGATTGAAGAGCCTGGGAGTGGGAGATTACCAGGTCATGTATAATACTTATTTTTATGGAAACTCAACAGTGATGCGTGCGCTATCAAAATACGAATTAGAAAATGTTTATCAGTTTTTGCAGGCTAATCCTAATATAAGGATATGTTTACATGGACATACCAATGGAAACTCAAGAGGACTTGCTTATCTATTTTTAGAGGAAACGCGAAATTTCTTTGAAATAATACGTACAAAAGAGTACCGTAAAAGAGGAGTGAGCTCAACCAAGCTTTCACATTATAGAGCCGAAACGATTAAGAGCTATTTGGTATCAAGAGGCATAGAAAAAGAGCGTTTAAAAACCAAAGGTTGGGGTGGGGAAAAAATGCTTATTGACAAAGACTCTCCCATGGCAAGTAATAACATAAGGGTTGAGATTGAGGTACTTAGCAAATAAAAAAGTATAAAATTATGGATAGCGGTAATCCTAAAAATTGAGAAAAATTCCATTTATGTATCTACAGAAGATTATCTATAACATTTTTTATCGTTTCCTTGGTTTTCTTAATTTTCTGTATACAATATGTTTAATAAAGTTAGACAAAATTGTAGTTAAACCGTTCAATTAATTTCATTATTAAATCTATGTAAGTTTCCTGAAACTCCCATTTGTTAATACCTATGAATAGGTTGTTTATTTGTAAGATGAACGCTTTACAATACGATAACGATGTAGTTGAATTTGAAATTGAGGATGGTATACTTTTCGGAAAGTATAAAGTTTCCAAGATTGATTTAATGGCTGCAAAAAAAGCGACCTTTTTTCGCAAGCAAATAACCCAGGGAAGAAAACTACCTTCCATTGCTAATATTTCACTTGTAAAAGAAGTGCCTAAAGAAACGAGAGAATATTTTTCTCAGGAAGCAGGTGATGATCTTTGTGCATTAGCAGTAATAATTAGTAACCCTGTAACCAGAATAATGGGTAATTTTTTTCTTAAATTCCATCAACCAAAATATCCTTTTAAACTTTTTAAGGATACCTCAAGTGCAAAAAAATGGATAATACATTATAGGATAACACAATCTCAGTTTAATGAATCATAAAAAATTTGAAAATGACTACTTTTATGCTGAATTGAATGATGATATTGTCACTGTACAGTACAAACCTAATCTTCATTTAAAATTAGATGATGCCAAACGCATAGTCTCAGAACGATTAGAATATTTTGGCGACCTGAAGACACCAGTACTCATTAAAAGCTCCAGGATTAAAAGTATTGATAAACAAGCTAGAGAATATCTTTTTAGTGAGGGCTTGATTAATATTACAGCAATTGCACTTGTAGAAACAAGTACAGTAGAAAAAGTTTTAACAACCATTGTTTTTAACTTCAATAAACCTAAAATTCCGCATAAGGTTTTTTCTGACAATCAAGATGCGATCAAGTGGTTGAGAAAGTTTTTATAACATGCCTCAAAAAAGCAGGATAGAAGATATTAATAACATGATTATCAAAATCGCCAGTGGTGATTTTGATCATAAAATAGAAATATCTGATTCTTTTGATGAAATAGATGCGATAGTTTCTGGTATTAATATGCTAGGCGAAGAGTTGAAAGCTACCGTTATCGCAAAAAATTATCTTAAAAGTATTTTTGAAGGTATAGTAGACATGCTGATCATTTTTGATGAGCATTTTTTAATTAAAGAAGTTAACAATAAAGTCACAGAAATTCTTGGAATAGATGAGTCGCAACTATTAGGTCAACCCATTGAAAACCTCTTCACTTTAGATGATACTAAAGTGATTGAAAAAATAAAGAAAGGTATCGCAAATAAAGGGTCTTTATATAATCAGGAGACTTCTTTTGTAAATGTGAACGGTGATAACATCCCCGTTTCAATATCACTATCCTTGCTCAAGGATAATAATGATTCTGAGAAAGGATTTATTCTTATCGCTAAAGACTTAAAGCATGTATTACTTACTGCTGATGCCTTAAAACAGAAAAATACTGAACTTCAAACATTAGTTTACAAAGTCTCTCATGACCTGAAAGGACCAGTAGCATCTGTAATGGGTCTACTTGAATTGGTTGATATGGCTGGAGATGATCTACAAAGCATTAAAAACTACCTGGATCATATCAAAAAGAGCCTTTACAAACTCAATCATACTATTCTGAGTTTGTTTGAATATTCACTTTCTTCTCAACCCAACTTTGAAGTGTCATCGGTTACGCTTAAGACTTTACTGGAAGAAGTTTTGAGCAGTTATGCTAATTATCCCGGCATGAGTGATATGAAAATTGACTTAGATATTCTACCCAGTTTATCTCTCATGACTGGTAAAAAACTATTAATATCTTTGTTTCAACATATTATTGAAAACGCAATTAATTTCAGGGCTACGCATAATAAAATTTCTCAACTTAAAATAAAAGCTTCAACCCAAGGCAAAAGCATTTCTATTTCATTTGAAGATAACGGTATGGGTATGGATAAACATGTCCTTGCACGTGCTTTTGACATGTTTTATAGGGGGAATGAAGTCTCTAAAGGAAGTGGCCTCGGACTTTTTATCGCCAAATCTAATGTGGAGAAACTCGGGGGAGAAATTAAAATTAAGAGTAAAGTTGATGTTGGTACAGAAATCATTATACTTCTCCCTTCTCTTACAGGAAGTAAGATTACTATTTCTTAATTTTTCATCAACTATTTTTTGTTTTGAAGGTCAAATCTACCGCACTTTTGCTATTAAGGAATACTCCTTTAGACGTTATTGCTACTCATGCTTTTGCCAATGATAGCATTGACACAATTATTCAAAATTTAAACATTGATAATAATTCTACACTCCCACACTATACAATATTAATTAGTAGAGAAGAAGATTTGCATAGCTTCGTGACCAACATTCCTGAATTAGCCTGGGAGATGTTAGAATATGCTGAGGAACCTCTTGAATTACTTTATCCGAAAAAGAAGTATCAAAATGCTTTAGACCGAGATGAGTTCATCAGCATCAGAGTAGTAAAAAGTCCGAAGCTTAAGCAAGTTGTTCAGCAATACGGGCCGTTAATCACCATTTCTGCCGACTTACTTAAGCGTGACAATTCACTAACTATCAATAAAGAAATTAATTGTAGTGAAAAAAATAACCCCTATAATCAGGTTAAAACTATGAAGCTTTTTAGCGATGGTAGTTTTACTTTTCTAAGGTAATCCTTCTTCTTACATTTGCATACCATGACGATGCAATAAAATGATGAATTTCAATTCTACACTGGCAAACAATCCAATTTTTAAAATCATTAGGCGTTCAGCCACTGAACTGAATCTTGAAACTTATATTGTAGGAGGATTTGTAAGAGACTTGATACTGAAAAGGCCATCAAAAGATATTGATGTTGTCTGCGTTGGAGATGGTATAATGCTGGCCAATCATGTAGCAAAATCTATAGAAAAAGAGTCACACATCCCTACGCCTGTAGCTGTGTTCAAAAATTTTGGGACAGCCATGTTGCGCTACCAGGATCTTGAAGTAGAGTTTGTAGGTGCCCGCAAAGAATCATACCGCTCAGAATCCCGTAAACCCAATGTGACTTCAGGTAGTCTGAAAGATGATCAATTAAGAAGAGACTTTTCAATCAATGCACTTGCGATCAGCCTGAATAAAGACAATTTTGGTTTGCTCATTGACCCCTTTGATGGAGTCAAAGATTTAAAAAGAAAACAAATCAAGACTCCCCTTGACCCTGAGGTTACTTTCTCTGATGATCCACTGAGGATGATGCGGGCGGTTCGCTTTGCAGCCCAACTTAAATTTGATATTACTGCCAATACCTTTGACGCTATCATAAATAACGCGGAAAGAATCAAAATTGTATCTCAGGAGAGAATCACAGATGAACTAAATAAGATTATTCTTACTTCAACGCCCAGCTATGGCTTTAAACTACTCTTACATGCGCAGCTTTTACCACTAATTTTTCCCGAAATGATTGAGCTTAAAGGAGTAGACACTATTAACGGAAAAGCGCATAAAGATAATTTTTATCATACACTACAGGTGCTGGACAATATTTCTACAAGCACCAATGACCTATGGCTCCGCTGGTCAGCTATTTTACATGATATCGCTAAGCCCGCGACCAAAAGGTTTGATAAAAATGCTGGTTGGACTTTTCATGGACATGAAGATAAAGGAGCTCGTATGGTGCCACAAATTTTTAGAAAATTAAAGCTACCCCTGGACCAGAAAATGAAATATGTACAGAAGTTAGTCAGGTTGCACCTTCGTCCTATTGCCCTGGTGAAAGATGAGGTTTCAGATTCAGCGATACGACGTCTGCTTTATGAGGCTGGTGATGATGTGGATGATCTGATGAAACTATGTCGCGCTGATATTACCTCTAAGAACCCTAATAAAGTACAGAAATACCTGCAGAACTTTGATAAAGTAGTGGCTAAGATGGTTGAAGTTGAAGAAAAAGACCAGGTGAGAAATTTTCAGCCTCCAGTTTCAGGTGAGGACATTATGGAAATATTCAGGCTGAAGCCTTCAAAAATAGTAGGTGAAATTAAAAATGAAATCAGGGAAGCGATTCTGGATGGGAAAATAAATAACTCCAGAGATGAAGCGTATCAGTTTATGTTGAAGCTCGCACAACAGAAGGGGCTCAAGCCAGTGAATAGTCATTAGTCTTTTTCTAATTCAGCGAAGTCTTTGGTTTTTTCCATATTTTTCTCCAAACCTATACTAGATTTTACACCAGAAAGCAGGCTTTTCCACCAATAGTGAAACATAGCCCGGGATTTATCCCGTTCATTTTCAATATTTCCTATTCTTAGGAATACTGCTTTTGGATTGTTAGCTTTTACAACAAATGCATTAGCGATAAACGAACCTAGCTTTTCATCTAGCCCACTTTTGCCCTTTTCTTTGTCTATCATCTGTACACTTAGATTGTTGTACCTGAACTCCATTTTTCCGGTAGCCATATCTTTATCACCCTTAAAATTAAATTTCATCTCCTGATTTACACCTTCTTTTATATGTACAAACGCGACGGGTTCTAGTATTTGGTTAAAAGCAGTTAACTCCATATTTCCTAATGAACCATTTACACTAAAATCCAGATTTTCGCTGGCGTTAAAAAACTTAAAAGAAGCATTCAGATCACCTGATCCCATCACTTTAGCGCTAACATCTAATGTAGTCATCACACTATCTCTAATTGATACCGGATCGTTAGTGATATTCGTTGCAGTCAGGTTGAGCTTGTCAAAGCTTATTTTACCATCATTCATAGCTCCTTCAACCCTTTCAGCGTAAGTAATTTCACCATCTCTTACTTTCAATTGATCAATTTTGATAAAATGCTTAAGATTGAAAAGTAAATCCTGATAAAGACCGGGCCTTTTTGTATCATCTCTTGGCAGACGGTTATCTTTAAACACGTGTAAGCGTGGATCGTAAATATTTACTTCTCCTACCAACAGTTTTTCACGCTCAAACAATGCTTCAAAATCAACTGCTTCCATTTCAAGCTGATCAACTTGCAACTTAGCAACGGACTTACTGTAAGCGAATCTATTCAACATTTGCTCTTTACTCAACTGAGGCTCAAGTTTCAAACCGTTTACTTCTATCCTGCTCTTTCCTGATTCAATGTTTACTTCCTCAGCTGACATTATGTACAACCCGTCATCAAGAGAACGGCTGTAATCTTGAATGCTGATATTGATATCTTTTGAAAAAAACATCTGAGCGGTTGCTGATTGATTGGAACCAAAGTTCAGCGTAAATGAGGATTGATCCACAAAAAAATCTGAGATATCAGCTTTAAGCTTGTTGGAAGAGAATTTCAACTTTCCGTTTTTCTTGTCGTAGACTTTAAGTGTACTTTGGGGATATTGAATCGTTCTTATGCTTATTTCCTCTAAGTAAGGCGATATCAACTCATGTATTGAACCTAGTTCATCGCGCTCTTTTTCAGATGACCTGCTTCCCAGATAGACATTAAGATCAGATTGCTTTATATCTATGTTTTGTACTTTAAATTCACCGTACAAATATGCCCTCTTGAAATCTAATCCATTTGCATCCAGTTGATGTGCATCTAAGCTGAAATGTGTTTTGTCCTTATACTCAAATACATTTTGAGGTGGACTAAACTGAAGTTTTGCTATCTGAAGGTGGGAGTCTCCGCTTGAAAAGTAAGCATCTTCAATGAGCACTTTCTGCTTTCCTTCATCTGATTTGTCTGATAAAATTTTATCAGCGAAGAAACTGAAATCAATTTCATCTGCGTACAGAATATTATGGAGATGTCTGCTTTTCTGATGATTCACGATAAGGTCTTTAGCTTTAAAATCTATAGAGTCTACCTTGACAAAACTAAGGGTATCATGAGCAAGCTTCAGCGCATAATCTAGCTCTCCTTTTTCCACACTTACATAACGAAGATGAATTTTTTGCAGATTTTTATTCAGTAGTTGATTTAAATTTGGCTGGAGATACTTTCTAGTTACTGCCTTTTCATTATGGTTGTCTTCAACACTTTTTTTCTCATGTACCTTGTATGCGGGCTTCATGATCATCACTCTACCTACCTGCAAATACTTATCATGGATCAAATGATAAGGACTGATATCGTCTGCCATGATCTTTTCACAATAAAGTTGTAAGCTTTGCAAATCTGGTCTACCGGAGGTATTGGTGAGCATAGTAATCTGACTAGCCCCTAATTGGCCTTCGTAAGAATTATAATTGATACTCTTTCCTCTTACTCCTAACAAAGGATATGTCTCATCTTCGGGATAAAAATTCCACTGATAGTTTTCTGCACTTACATCCAGTACATCAGCGTAAAAGGGACGCAAACGGTTCATACGAGTAAGTGAATCCAAAAAGAACCCTCTTAGGCTGATGTTCAACTTCTGGGTAGTAAAAAGTGGCTCCACACCATTTTTACTAATTTTCTGAAGCCTAAGCTTGGCGTTGTGAACTTGTATGTTTGGGACAGATAATTGATTTAAGTATGACGATAACTGTGGATACAGGTTTTTAAAGTCAAACTTCAGCTCCTTTTTGGGTAGATTATTTTTTTTGTAGTTGAGTGTAATGTGGGGTGAGTATACGGACAGTTTGGCTATCTCAGCATTTTGGTCTATATAGATCTTCTTTAGGTTAACTTGCTTGAAATCCACATAAGGTATGTACATTTTATGTAACCAAACCTCGGTTGAAGGTGGCTTCTGAGGGTTTGTCCAGAAATATATATTTTTAAAATATGCTTCATTGCTAAGGGTAGATATTCTCATATCTTCAACCTCCAGCATTCCACCTTCACCTTTTTCTCCCGGCAATAAGAACTTACTTTTTTGAAGGAATATATCTACTTCATTGGCTAATACCGCTACTTTCCCCTCAGAAATATATATAGAATCATTTGTGAGCTTATCGATACTTATATCATTCAAATATGCATAAAAAGTATCAATGGCGGTAATTTGTGTAAATCCGCTTAAATCTTCATTGGCTTTAAAAATATGCAGACGACCAGAATCAATATGTAATCGACCTGCCTTTAACCATTGAAAAAGAGCACTTGAATCACCAGGAGCAATTACAGGCATAAGGTTTAATTTCGCATTACTCCAATCGTAAAGTAGCGATTTTACGTTCTCTTGGTCTTCCTCATCCTCTACATGGATACCCGAAGCAAGCTTTCCTAATGATTGCTTTGAAAAATTAGCAATTTTTACATCAGGCTGTTTGATGTATATACTATCCAATATTGCTGCCTTTTTATTGATAAAATCTGCGAGATGTACCCCAAAAAATGAAACTTTGGGCACTCCTATGTCAAATGCTAAAGGCTTTGAAGGAGGAGCCTGCAACAATTGCTGCAATGAATCCACTCCGGCTTTGAACATCAAAGAGTCAAAATGGATATCACAGGCAAAGTCACTAATGCGATCAGTATTAAGGGATGCATGTGTTGAGGTAAAATAGTGTCTTCTATCGGGCAGATATACCTTAAGATTCCGAATACTTACTTGGGCTGTATCAAGCGGCATTACCTGAACCGGCGTATCCTCCTGCATTCGTGAATTATCAAAATCTATTTTCGCAAGCAATAAGTTTACGCCATCAGCATGTAGTAGGTTGAGTGTATCTCCATCAAGTTTGTTTAGCTGAACCTGTCCATTGTTTACTATAATATCACTAATCTGTAATCTGATAAGCTTTTTAGAAAAACTGTCAAACAAGTGCTTGAGGTTTAAGGACTTGAGCTTGTCTAGTGTATTATCGCTTAGACTATCTTCATTGGTTTCAAAATGAAACAAGGGCTCTTGAAATATCAGTTGATCAGCCATGAGCAAACTATCAAAGTATAAATCACGCCAATCAATCTGTGTCAGCATCACTTCCGGTACATATACACTTAATCCATTTTTCGCCTGATGAGATAGCGGTAGTAAGGCTAAATCTTTAAGATAAATCCGTTGTTTCTTGCTTGAAAAGCCTAAAGTATCCGCTTTAAACAAATAGAGACTATCAGTGAGAAACTGATAGTTTGCCAGTTGTATGTCTATATCTTTGGTAAAGAAAAAACGGTTTTTCCTACCTGAACTTAAAGTATCAAGTAAAAAATCAAACAGGCTGATATTTACTTCCTGGGCATGAAACTTATTTCTAATTCCTGAATTTTGCGCTTGTGGACTTATTTGTGAATTCTCCTGAGTAATAAACAGATCTCCATCTACGATATTAAGCGCTTTAAATGATACTTCGTCAACATATTGGGTAAGATGCTCTTCCATATTTTTAGAAATGAGCTCAATTCTGCTTTTAGGACTTAGACGAATGGCATCTATTTTCTCACCAATAACCCATTGAATATCAGGCTTATAGAAATTTATTTCATTAATTTTTAATTTACTTTCATTATAGAGCGCTAAAAATTTTATCCCACTTACTTTCGCCTCATGCACCATCATTTTTATATGGTCCGCGTTAGCATTCTGGCTGCTATCTTTGCTCATGTAACCAGCATAATAAAGTCCGGTTACAGTAAAATTACCCGTAAAAATATTGATGCTCAGGTTATCAAAATCAAGTGAAGGGCGTTTATCAGGCTGAAAATTTTGCTCGCTGTATCGCTTGAAGCCTAATAAAATTGATTCTTTGAGAATTTCGTCTCCAAAAAAATAAAGCGTAGCCTGCAGTAAGAGTATGACAAGAAGCATCGTACCCAAAATACTCCAAATCCATTTGCGTGCTGTACGCTTTTTCATCCTCTAAAGTCTTTGAATTCACTGCTTAAACACCAACAATATGATAAATTTTAATCACATTCATGGTAAAGAAGAAAGTGCAAAATGATCAAAAATCTTACAACAAGTTTATGCTATAAGCCTGTTATTACAGTAACGTTAGTAGTTGATCAGTTCAAAGTTTTCTTTTTGAGAATCTAATAAGCTGTTATTTTCACATTTTAACACTCTACTTGGAAACTGCTTGATAAACTGGTAGTTGTGAGTCGCCATCATTACTGTAGTTCCACTGCGATTAATCTCACGAAAAAGGTCCAATATACCAGATGATACTTCAGGGTCAAGGTTTCCCGTGGGCTCATCCGCGATAAGTAATATAGGTTCATTGATCAGTGCACGGGCAATCACTACTCGCTGTTGCTCCCCTCCTGATAGCTGGTGAGGCATTTTGTTTCCGGAAGAACCCAAACCAACTTTCATCAGAACTGCACTGAGGCGTTGTTTCATTTTTGAACGCTCTTTCCAGCCTGTTGCTTTCATTACAAATAACAGGTTTTCATCCACTGTTCTGTCGGAAAAAAGCTGAAAATCCTGAAAAATGATACCCAACCTTCTCCTGAGGAAAGGTACCTCACCGGATTTAATATTTTTGATGGAATATCCAGCAACTTCCATCTCACCAAGTTGAAGAGGGAGGTCAGCATAAAGTGTCCTTAAGAGAGAGCTTTTACCACTGCCAGTCCTACCTACCAGATATACAAACTCCCCTTTGTCTACTTTAAAATGCACATCTTCCAGTACCACTTTATGCTCCTGGAAGATGCACGCATTATTTACTGTCACGACTGGTGTACTATCAAAGAATTGAGAATCTTCAGACATAATTACATCTAGATTTCTAGCTTTTGCAGCTTTCCATAAGGTAAACGCTCAATAACTTCTTTAAGTGCTTCATCCTTACCTTCAAGGCCGTATTTCTCAAGTTTTTTTAACTCACGATCAGCTCTGAAATATGCAACCAGCACGAAATTATCGTCACGCAACTGAATATAATCGGGGATTTTAGCTTTGCCTTTAACCTTTATGATATACATTGAATTCACCCGTCAAAAATTTAGGTCTTAAGCATTACCTTTACGATAATCACTCAAAAACTTTTCAAGGCCGCTATCAGTAAGTGGATGTTTAAGTAAGCCTGTGATAACGCTTAATGGGCAGGTTGCTACATCCGCACCCACTTCAGCACACTGAATCAAGTGCATTGTATGCCTGATTGAAGCCGCAAGAACGTTGGTTTCATAGCCGTAGTTTTGATATATATTCACGATTTGCTCTATCAACTCTACGCCATCAGTAGAGATATCATCAAGGCGGCCAATAAAAGGTGAAACATAAGAAGCACCTGCTTTAGCAGCCAAAAGGGCTTGTCCCGGTGAAAAAACCAGGGTGCAGTTGGTACGAATTCCTTCTGAGGTAAGCTTCTTGATAGCCTTCACACCGTCTTTAATCATAGGTACTTTAACCACAATTTTGTCGTCAATTTTGGCCAGAGCCATGCCTTCACTTACTATTTCGTCAAAAGTTGTAGCAACAACTTCTGCACTTACATTATCATCAACAATATTACAGATGTCTTTGTAGCGTTGAATGATATTTTCATGTCCAGTTACTCCCTCTTTTGCCATCAAAGAAGGGTTTGTAGTCACTCCATCCAATACGCCCAGATCATAGGCTTCACGGATTTCGTCAAGATTTGCAGTGTCAATAAAAAATTCCATAGTGTTTTTGTTTAGCGCTAAAGATGGCTTAAAGATACAGGAGTTTATAAAACGAAAAAATTTCTTAGAGAAATTAGGGGATGGAAATAAAAAAACGGGTATCACACCGCTACGACCGCCTACCCTTGCTACATTCCTGTCCTGGGGGAGTTCAGCAGGAGCTGGTTGTACCCGTCTGACGCAAAGGTATAATGAATAGATTTCATTCCCAAATGCTTATCCAATAAACGTTTAATTTATTCCTGATGGCTACCAAAATTGACATAAAAAAAGAGGCGCAAATACGCCTCTCTTTTCCATGCAAACAACCTATTACTTACAAAAATCAATCAAAATCGTTCTTGAAAATCCTGAAGGCAACGCCATCATACTTGCCAGCAAATTCATTGGGCAGTACACCGGAGAAAGGAATTACAACTGTACCATCGCTACCCGTAGTGAAAGTTCCCAGCACTGTTCCAGCCTGGCTGACTTCAACTTCTAAGTTAGAGACAGGATTGTATATAATACCTACATTTTGATCAAGGATTCCTGACTTATCCAGTTCAAAAAAAGTAGCTTGAGCCTGGTCAGGAGCAATACTATCGTACTGTAATACCACAGGAGCGGCTACCCTGTCAAATGCCATATCAGATTCTTCTTCGCAAGCTGAGAGTAATAGTACTGTCAGGCTTAGTGCGATAC
This sequence comes from Catalinimonas alkaloidigena, assembly GCF_029504655.1. Classification (NCBI taxonomy): domain Bacteria; kingdom Pseudomonadati; phylum Bacteroidota; class Cytophagia; order Cytophagales; family Catalimonadaceae; genus Catalinimonas; species Catalinimonas alkaloidigena. Next base: position 2,546,512 of record NZ_JAQFIL010000001.1, on the reverse strand, counting down.
ATATATGAAATATTTTATTCATTTTTTATCTATTTGAAGTTTTGTACATCAAACGATAGTAAAATATTTTTTTCTATCGTTTTTATTCTACCCACCAAAGTGAAGTTTTCATGTCATCTGCTCCTCCGAGCATTGACACACCTGCCTCTACTCTAGCCTGGTTTAAAGAATATTCAGTTGAGGGGTAAACAATCCTTGTCGGAAGAACTCCATCATTCTGAAACTGAGCTCTAGGATCTGCCGCAGGCAATACCGGATACCCAGTTCTTCTTAATTCTGTCCAGGCTTCAATACCCTGTCCAAAAAGTGCAATCCACTTCTGCGTCATAATATTCTCTTTGCTAGCAGGACCAGCCAGGTCAAGATATCCGGCTGGCATCTCTAGTCCGTACTGGCTGAATGCGGCTTCAATGCCGGCTTCGTAAAAAGCTTGTGCGTCACCGCTAATATCGCCTTCCAAAGCAGCCTCCGCCTGTGTGAAAAGTAATTCTGCGTAGCTTACCAATACCGCAGGAGATGTAGTTTGGGCAAATACATCCAGGTTGATGGTTGCACTGTAGCCATTGTAAGTCGTCGCAATTTCTCCTGGTAATCCACTGGGGTGTCCGGAATATTCTCCTTCAGCCTGACTGCCGGGGGTCGCGTAAACTTCAAGTCGAGGATCTTGTAGTTCTTTTAGCTTATCTACCAGCGTACTGTTGATATTCCAGTCAGTACGTCCCTGATTCACAAGGATATCATGCCAGGGGTTGTTAGTAGGCACAGCACCATAGTTCAATGCGGCTATTTCATCATTACTCTCAATCATAGGGTAAGTAGCCGGATCAGCGAGCATTGCTTGCATTTCAGCAGCAGATGAGCTTACTAGATGAGCCTGACGGTTTAAAAGCTTGAAACGAAGCGCGTTGAAAAACTTCTTCCACATCAATACGTCGCCTCCAAACATGATATCTCCTCGGATGGCAGGCCCCTCAACATCTAACTTTTCATTAGCGGTTTTCAAGTCTTCAATGATACCTGCGTAAATAGCTTCCTGAGAGTCATATTCTGGTGAATAGATTGCTTCATCCGCAGTGCCGGACAGTGCCTGCGTATAGGGAATGGCACCCCAAACATCTGTCAAGAGAGAGAAAATCCATGCCTGCATACCGATGCCCACTGCTTCATAGTTAGTATGGGGGCTTTCACCTTCAGCTATTGAAAGCTCCTCCATTGTTTGAAATGTAACCAGCGCATCAGAATAAAACACTTCCCAGTTTGTACTATTCACCGAAGGCTGTACATTATAGTTGTCACCTTCATTTTCATAGATATTTCTGGTAAGATACTGTACCCATGACATGGCATGGTCAAAGTTGAGCCGCTGGTTTCGAGATTTGTTACCCCAGTAGTTATCCACTGCTTCCTGAATACCGTAGGGAAGCAGGTACTGAGCATCCACCTCTACCGGCTTATTGGGATTGGTATTGATTTCCTCAAAATCGTCGGTACAAGCACCTAGCAATAGTATAAATGCAATTGCCAGGCTTGTTATTTTTGTATATATAGTCAATTTCATTGTTCTCTGCTGTTTTAGAATTTCAGATTTATGTCAAATCCAACACTTCTTGTGCTTGGCAACTGACCATAATTATATCCAAGAGATGCAGCACTTATTTCAGGATCAATGTGAGGATTATTACTATGGAAAATAGCCAGGTTTCTTCCGATTACTGATATCCTTGCTGATTTCAAGAAAATGTTGTTAAACAATGAACTCGGAAGCTGATAGCTTACTCTTGCCTCACGAAGTTTAACATAGCTGCCATCAAATACCGCTGCTTCATGGTACTGACGACCACTGTAGTATCCGTAGAAAGTACGTGCAGAGGCAACAACATCATTGGTAATATATTCAGGAGCTTCTTCAGTACCGATGTTCATTACACCCTGACCAATCACTCCTTCTTCTCTACCTACCGCACTTTCTTCCAGTACCCCTGTGATACGAGCAATGCTACTTCCCATATCATATATATCTCCACCTTTCTTGATGTCAATCAACGCGCTAACAGAAAGTCCTTTGTAGGTAACTGTATTGGAGATTCCACCAATCCAGTCGGGCGTGATATTTCCTATCACACTTTGTCCCGGGATATTATAAGGATATCCGTTACGGAAAATCACTTCACCTGCTTCAGTCCGTGCCAACTTATTACCATACAGATTACCATAAGCCTCTCCTACCCTTGCTTCAAGCGATGCTCCCCGGATACTCCAAAGTGTGAGTGAGGTTAGCCCATCAGCAAGCTCAACCACTTCATTTTCGTTTTTAGCAAAGTTGACACTAGCATCCCAGCTTAATCCACCGGGAAGTTGTAAAATGGTACCACTCAACATGAGTTCTACCCCTTTGTTAGTGATTTTACCAGCATTTAATACACGGCTTTCATAGCCCGATGCTCTGGAAATATCTACTGCAAGAATTTGATCTTCAGTGGTTTGATCATAGTATGTTACATCTAAACCTATTCTTCCGTTAAGAAAACGTAAATCTGCACCTACTTCTATACCTGTTGTTCTTTCAGGTTTTAAGTTTGAGTTGGCAATCTGATCACTGACAGAAAACTTGGGAACGCTTCCATCCCATAGGCCCTGAGGATCATAGACCTGCTGGAGTAGGTAAGGATCAGCATCATTACCAACCTGTGCCCAGCTAGCACGTAACTTAGCGAATGAGAATACATCACTTTGGATATCCAGCATATCGGTCACTACTGCACTCAGTGATACAGAAGGATAGAAGTAAGAATTATATCCGGTAGGCAGGGTACTTGACCAGTCGTTTCTACCGGTAACATCTAGGAAGAGATAATTTCTAAATCCAAACTGAGCGGAACCAAATACACTATTGACTACAGACTCCTCAATAGCACTCTCATCGGTATTAGGGCTCGCGTTGTTGTCCAGCGCATAAACGCCATCCACTGTAAGATCGTTAACGTCAGAATAATTACGCTTGTAGAAATTGGTACGATGAATCCCACCAAACTGACCTACGACTGAAAAGTCGCCGAAAGTTTTATCCAGTGAGAAGATAAAGTCAGAATTATTTTCTTGTCTGCGTAGTACTTCTTCATTGTAACTGCCATAGTCAAATGAGAAGCGAGTACGTGCGTAGCCTGTTACATTAATACGTGTATCAGTCCATATATCTGTACCACTACGCACCATCAGACTTAACCAGTCGGCAAATTCATAGTTCAAGGAAATATTTCCCAGGAATCTGTCTTTCTCGTTAGGGTTCACCATGGTTTCTTCCGAGAAATAAGGATTGGTAAAGTAAGTATGTTGCCAGTTGGGTGGCTCGTCGTTTCCAGGGGGCTGGATATGTACATCTTCATAGTCACGGTAGTTTTCCAGCTGGTCAAAATTCACGTGACGCTGATGCCAGATAAACTGAGATCCGCTTTGAAAACCTCTGTTGTCGGAGCCTGACTTTATGTATTCACCTAATGCAGTAACTGTCAGTTTATCAGTAAACTGATAATTAGTGTTCAGGCGGAAATTGTTACGATAGTAGTCATTATTGTAAGCAATCCCCTTTTGTTCTATTCTACCGATAGCAAGACGGAAAGAACCATTTTCATTGGCAGAACTTATTGCCACACTTCCATTAAGGGTCTGGCCGGTTTCCCACCATTGTTCCCAGTTGTCAGGTTCAGGCACTAAAGGAGCTTCTTCTGTACCGGTCCACCACTGACGTACCATACGCCCATCCATAGGTGCCCCCCAGCTTTCATCAGTACCTGCGGTACCTTTATAGCCGTCAACTGTTCCACTCCAGCCATCTGCATACCAGGTAGAGCCTGACCCACCGCCATAAATATTCTGAAACTGAGGCTTGACCAGCGGACGCTCAAATGTTGTACTGAAATTTACGTCAACCCCAATTCCTTCAGTACCCTTGCCCGTTTTGGTAGTGATTAGAATTACACCATTTGCAGCACGAGAGCCATAAAGTGCAGCAGCGTTAGGTCCTTTTAATATACTCATTTCAGCAATGTTATTAGGATCTATCTCTGAGATACCTCCTCCATATTGCTGATTATCGGATCTTTCTCCCGAAGTACTGTTGACAGTCTGCTGCATAGGCACCCCATCAATTACTACAAGAGGCTGATTATTACCAGCCACTGAAGAAAATCCGCGAATTACAAACTCAGGGCTACCTCCGGGAGTACTATTACCTGATACTTGCAGGCCGGCAACTCTTCCTGAAAGATTGTTGACGACACTTTGGGTAGGTACCTGAGCAACCTCTTCTCCGCTGATGCCCTGAACGGAGTACCCAAGTGCTTTTTTCTCTCTTTCAAGTCCAAAAGCAGTGACTACAACCTCAGATAAAGATTGTACATCCTGCTTCATTGCAATATTGAACTGAGTTTGATTGCCAATAACAATTTCTTCCATAGACAATCCTATAAAAGAAAAAACTAGTGTCTGGGCTTCAGGCGAAACATTTAAAGTAAAATTTCCTTCAATGTCGGTAATTGTACCAACACTGGTTCCTTTCACAACGACGTTTACGCCTGGTAATGGAGTTTTGTCTTCCACAGATGTTACTGTTCCGGTAATTTTCCGGTCCTGTGCGAAGAGTAAATTCGTCATGAGAAGAGTGACGATCAACAGCCCGTAGTGTTTAAGCCGGATAATGCCACCCCAACATTGAGTGGTAGAGTTGTTCCTCATACGTTTACCAGTTATAGTTAAATCAATTGAACAGTTTCTAAAAGCCTAAGCATTTTGTAGCCCGTGATGAATGAGAGGTAAATAAATAAAAGCTAAAAACCTTATTTTATACTGACTTTTTAGAATTAATTAATCAAATCTAAAACAAACTAAACTAATTTTCAAAATATAATATTGTAATTTAAAGTTTTTTCACAATTTATTACATCATGCTTATATGGCTTGAAAAATAATTAGCTGAAATTTTCTGTTTGGTTTTAAATAGTTGCAAATGAAATGATGATTTATTAAAATATTATTAAATAATTAGCCTGCTAAATAAATATTTAATTTTGTTTAAAATATTTTATGCGGAATATTTAATAAGCATTTTATTTATAAGCCATATATATAATAAAATATTATATTTTGTATAGCACTGTAAATAGCTTTTGATGCTGTTAATGGGAGTGATCACCGTCTGAATCATTCGCTTCCAATCTGGAAGAGATGCTATAATTCTGAGTAAAAAATGCGCTTGACACGTGCACTAATGCTGGTTAACACTTCGTAAGGTATAGTATGCATAGCCTCTGCAAGCACCGAAACGGATTGTTCTTGTCCAAATATGGTTACAACATCTCCTTCTTCAGCTTCAATTCCGGTGATATCAATCATTGTCATATCCATGCAAATATTACCAATTGTTGGAGCCTGAAAGCCATTTACAAATACCCTCAAATTTCCATTTCCTAACCTTCGGTCTAAGCCATCTGCGTATCCAATCGCAATCGTTGCTATTCGCTTTGGATTTTCTATTTTTCCTTTACGATTATAGCCTACCGTTTCCCCTACCTTAAGGCTTTTAATTTGAGAAATAATGGTCTTAAGTGTACTGATTGGTCTTAGTTGATCTTGTGCTTTACTGCTTACATCCACACCATACAGCCCTATGCCCAGTCGTACCATATCAAATTGATATTCAGGAAAACGCTGTATACCACCACTATTCAAGATATGTTTGATGGGTGCATAGCCTAAAACACTTATTAATTGATCATATACCTGCCCAAATTCATGTACTTGTTGTTGGGTAAAGGCATCTTCTTGGTCATCTTCGGAAGCTACCAAATGACTGAAAATACTTTTGACAATGATTTCCGGGTTTGCATTGAAAAAGGTTTTAAGCGCTTCGGTTTCTTCCTGTACAAACCCAAGCCTATGCATTCCGGTATCTATTTTTAAGTGTATTGGAATAGCGGCCTGATTATTTTTGCAGTACAATGAATAGGCATTTAGCAACCTGAAGCTATAAATCTCAGCTTCTAGTTGAAACTCTTGCATGAGCGGAAAAGCATCCGCTGAAGGATTAAGCACCAATATTGGCGTATTGATGCCATGCTCTCGCAACATTACACCTTCATCCACATACGCAACTGCCAAATAAGCTACCCGATGGTATTGTAAGAGGTTAGCAATCTCAAAAGACGCCCCTCCATATGAAAAAGCTTTTACCATCACCATCATCCTGGTCTCAGGTCGGAGCAGTGACCTGTGGTAATTTAAATTATGTATGATGTTGTCAAGATTGATTTCTAAAGTGGTGCCAGTAATTTTCTTTTGAAGCTTTTTCACGATGCGCTCAAAACCAAAGGCTCTTGCCCCTTTGACCAAAATATTTTCGCCCTGAAAGGATTTTGGTTGAAAACTACTCAGAAACTCTTCAGTAGTATTGTAATGCTCAAATACCCAGGCACTACTTCTAAAATGGGATAGATAAGATTTTAACCCCGGACCAATGAGTTCTACTTTTTGTATGGAGTGATTTTCTAACAATTTTACGACTTCAGCATATAGGTCTCTGTCATAATATCCACTTTGGAGCAAGTCAGAAATGATAACCGTATTTTTTTGATTCTGTGTCTGGCGTTCCAAATAATCCAAAGCTATTTTGAGGCCAGCCAGATCATTGCTATAACTATCATCCAGAATGAAACATTGATTGATCCCCTCTTTCAACTCCATCCTCATATTTACCTGCCGCAACTGATCTATCCCGGCTTGAATTTCATTCTCAGCCCACCCATATTTGATCAGTACTGCAATACAATGCATGACATTTTCAAGTGAAGCAGCATCTTTTAAATCAAAGGTAAACCGAAAGCCTTGTTCCCTGCCATTGTCTTTTACTTCAATAATCGTGGGCTTATTACTATCCATTGAAAAAGCTACCCACAAATCAGCTTCTGTATTTTGTGTGGACCAGCTGTATAAATGATCCGGGCTATGTTGAGACTTTAGGACATCAGCTATTAAGGCATACTCTTCCCGATAAATGATGTACTCACAGTCTGAGAAGAGTTTTGCTTTTTCTACAGCTTTTTGACGCCTGTTTGTAAAGCCTTTGTCATGCGCTGGCCCCAGATTGGTGAAAATTCCGAGACTTGGACAAATTACTTTCTGTAATTTTTCCATCTCTCCGGACATTGAAATTCCTGCTTCAAACACACCTATTTCATGCACTTGATTAAGTTGCCAAACTGATAGGGGTACACCAATCTGAGAGTTATAACTTTTAGGGTTTTTGACTACATTATGCTTATGCGTCAGAATCTGACTCAACCATTCTTTAACAATGGTTTTACCATTACTCCCGCTAATCCCTATGACAGGTATGGAAAATAATTTTCTGTGGAATGCTACTACTTGCTGTAGGGCTTCAACACTATTCCCGACTTTAATAATATTTGCTTCGGATAACTCAGATTCAGGCTCTTTTTCAAGCACGAACTGACGACAGCCTTTATCATAGAGTTCTTTGATAAAATGATGTCCATCGTGCCTCTTCCCTTTTATCGCAAAAAAAACAGATTCACGCTGAATGATAGCCTGTCTGCTGTCAGTCAACAGATAGTATATATTAAGCGCTGGATCGTATGTCTGTAAAACGGCACCATTTACCTGCTCGCAAAGCTCATGAAATGTCATGGATTAATGTAATTTTTTTCCGTTAGGAATTTTTTCATCTCCAGTAGCTAAGATGATTGCCCCTTTTGAATCTTCAAAGCCGGTCACCAGTACTTCTGACATAAATGGACCAATCTGCTTGGGTGGAAAGTTACAGATGCAGATGACCTGTTTACCAGGCAGGGCATTTAGTTGATAATGATCTGTTATCTGTGCACTGGACTTTTTGATGCCTAGTTCTCCTAAGTCAATCCATAGCTGATAGGCCGGCTTTTTGGCTTCAGGAAATTCCTTTGCTTCTACTATGGTTCCTATCCGGATGTCTACTTTTCTGAAATCATCCCAGCTTATTTCTTCCATGCTGATTATTGTTACGGTACTTTATTCTGGTTTCTGCCTTCTGCAGTTCTCTTAATATCACTAACTTTGAAAGACGCTCCGCCGGTTTTTTGTCCAGCATTGCTTCTCTAACCTCCTTCTCTGCTACATCTATTCTATATAATATATTGAGTAGCTTCTCAATATCATGCGCCAAAAAATACTCAATCGCTTTTGTAAGCTTTTCCTGTATGTACTCAAAAGGACTATTTGTCTCACTTCTTATCTCTACCAAATCAAAATAACGAATCAGACGCTCTGATGCGCCTTTTTCTATTTCATTCTTATCATTCATATCAAAATCAATAATCAATGTATTCCTGTTGGCGAAGTAAATGAAAAGACCATCACTTTCATAAACTTTTAGACAAGCAATAAATACTGAAAAAAATTTTGTACCAAATGTTAACTTGAATGAAATTACACCGTTCAAAATATATAGTACCTTGCAAAGCATAGTACTTTAGCATATATTTGTCAAAAGCTTATAATTATGGACTACCAAAAAAAAATACTTGGCATCATATTTATCATTGCCGGAGCTTTACTGATCGTTTTCCTTACTTTCATCAGTGCTGTACTTTTTGCGATACCTGTAGCGCCATTTACATCCTCGTATTTTGACGTGCCCGGCTTGTTCAAGCTCATATCTCTGGCTGGAAGTGTCATGATGTTTTTATTATTGGCTTTACCTTCATTAATAATAGGGATTGGTCTGGCCAGGAAGAAGCAATGGGCAAACGACTTAATCCTTCCACTAGGTTGTTTTTACTTACTTTTTTTTCCCCTGGGCACGGCCATAGGAATTTATGGATTAGTGGTTTTTTTCTCCAATAGAGAAAGCCAGGCTGCCTCAAAAGCCGAAATACACACAACACCTACTGTCCGCTAATGAACGTGTATGTTCATATATGAACAAAAAAAACATTACTTTTTTATTATAAGTCATTGACATACAGACTATTAATAGGATGGCATGTATTATGAAACCTAAAACTCAAACTTAACCAAATAGAAAAATGAAAGCTTACCGTACTTATGCAATAACATTGCTTTTCTTGTTGTGTCTGACTGTTTCATCTCAGGCTGAAGTTTTAGGAGAAGACCCGTATATGGTTAAAACTTTTTCTATTAATACTCCTGCTAAAGTGATGGTTCGCACTTCTGGAGGGAGCATATCCGTTTCCGGACACAGTGGCAACGAAGTCGAAGTTAGGATGTACGTAAAGAAGAACGGAGCAACTAGTTGGTTTGGCAATGATGATAATCTGGAAGAAGCTTTGGAAGATTACAATATATCAATTCGTAAGGAAGGAAATACCATAATCGCTGAATCCGAAAGAAAAGGTAGTGGTTGGGGAAATAACAACCTTAGCATTTCTTTTGAGCTGGATGTCCCTTACGAGGTATCAGCCAAACTTAATACCAGTGGGGGTTCAATTCGCATGGCTCGTATAGAGGGAGAACACAATGTGAAAACCAGTGGAGGCAGCCTGAATTTTGATGAAATTACTGGCTATACCGAGGCTCACACTTCAGGAGGAAGTATCAATATTAATCAATATGATGGTGTTATGGATGGCAAAACCAGCGGAGGATCCATACGGGCAAATAATGCTAAAGGTGAGCTTAGGCTCAATACTTCAGGAGGAAGTATTGTACTAGAAGACGTAAGTGGTAGTATAGACGCCCGTACGAGCGGAGGAAGTATCAAAGCCTACGTTAATGAATTGGATAATTACCTGACACTTAAAACAAGCGGAGGCAGCATTAACGCTGTTATTCCTCATGACATAGGAGTTGATCTGGATCTAAGCGGTAACCGGGTAAATACCAAGCTGAGCAACTTTACTGGTGAAGCAGAAAAAAATAACATCGAAGGGAGTATGAACGGTGGAGGAATACCTGTGACAATGAAAACTTCAGGAGGTTCAGTAAACCTTGATTATCATCGTACTTCTGCATATAACTGAAAATGCTTAGTAATCTGTCGTGTAGTAATAATTCAAGTACAAAAATTCCCAGCAATTGCGTGGGATTTTTTTTGCTTTATCATTTCTGTGGTTTTACTCTCTTACAAATGCTCATTCTTGTTTTCTGAGATAAATATTACCACTAACCGTACTGATTTGAATGGGAACTCCTCCCCCATTGATTGAACCATGAATTGGTTTTCTCATGCCATTACGTTTACGGTTTTCATCTCTTTCAGAATTCATGCTGAGGTCAAAATCTGTATATACTTCTCCACTGACAGAACTTAATTTGAAGTCAGCTTTGGTCTGAGAAGGTAAAAAAATATCTACATCTCCACTCACTACACTGATGGCGGTTGGCTTATGTGTATTGACCTCATCAAAACTGAGTTTGATATTTCCACTAATACTATTGGCAACAACAGGCCCACTTATCCCCTCAAGTTCAACATCATCAGAATGAGCTTTTAGCTCAATTTCACCTTTGAGATTACGAATAATAATATCATCATTTTGAGGTCCTGCCTGAAGTAGTATAGAAGTTTGATCCGGAATTTTTATGGTGTAGTCAATATCCTGATGCCCCACGCTGATGAGCTGCATCTTGCTCCCTTCTCGGGTCACACTCAATCCTAGTCCGGAATTATCCTGCCTACCGTTAGCATATAGTGCGGTCAAGCCCCGGGCTTTTTCAGGAGGAGCTTCGTATCCATCCGCAACAATCACTACATCCTTACCGGCATATCCTTCTACAATGATTTCTCCACCTTCAATCATGAGATGAAGAATGTTACTATTTGTATTGCTATCAAAAGATGCAGTGTACTGCTGAGCAATAGCGGAGTGAAATACAAAGTAAGTCATCAATAATATAGGTAGTACTTTCATAATGAACGCTTAAAAACTAGGGTTAATGTTAACTATAATAGCTGACTCAAACCGTATTCAGCCTGCTCTCTTACCAGTTGGTTAAGGTTATTTTGTTGTAAAAATTGTTGGATCTGGGGTATAGCATCTTTTTCCTGACGTGCTACCAATACGTCTATAATTGCAATCTGAACCAGAGGGTCTGATTGTGTATTGAGTGACCTTTTGAGTGCATCACTCGCAGTAGAATCCGCAGCAAAGTGCGCTAGCGCCTCTACCGCTGCTAATCGTACGTTCGCATTGGGATCAGCGTTTACGGTATAGATAAGAGCTTCTAAAATCTGGGTATCTACCTCATCCATTGATTTGGCAGCATTTACAGCCATAATACGGTCACTTGCTGAAACCTGATTGAGTTGGTTGAACATCAGCATACGTTTCATCTCCCCTACCTCTTCTTTTAAAGCGGTAACTTCTGAAGTAGGTGTAGATTCCTTTTCGTACAATACTCCACCGGCAAAACCAATTAATAGAATGGCAATGCTAGCAGCAATGCCTATCAACCTTTGGCGGGGCAAACTTTTTTGCTTTGTAACTTTTTCTTCTTCCTGGTCAATTTTTTGTAGAAAGCGATCCGGCATAAAAAAATCACCTTCTTTTTCTTCTTTTAGACTGTTAATCCCTGAAAAAAAAGACTGATCTTTTTTGAATTCCTCCATACCCTCATCTGATTCAAACAAGCTTTTCAATTGAGCCTCTTCACTCAGGCTGGTTTCTCCTTCATAAAATTTTTCCAGTAATAATTTAATTTCCTGCGCTTCCATAAGCATTAACTTTAGTAAACTGTTCGCGGATACTTTTCCTGGCTCTTGATAGGCTTACTCTGATGTTATTGATACATAAACCAGTAATTTTTTCAATTTCTTCGTATGAATACTCCTCTATGTCACGCAAATGCATGATGAGTTTTTGTTGTTCGGGAAGTTCATGCATCAACTTTATCAAAATTTCCTTACTATCATTAAGTTCAGTGGTTTTATAGGGGGAGTCCCAGCTGTGCGTTGTATCCGGTGGTTCTCCGACTTCTGATTTTCTCCAGTGCGCTGATTTAAGCTTGTCCAAGCATTGATTTTTAGTGATGATCATGGCCAAGGCCTCAATACTTCTGTAGTTCTTCAGATTCTGACGATTGAGCCATAGTTTCAGCAAGACCTCCTGAACGGCATCTTCAGCCTCTTCATCATTGCCAAGCATCATTTTAGCAAGGCGATACAATTTTCCCTGTATCGGAAAGACCGCGCTTTTAAAACTTTGAATATTCATTTCAATCTTATAGACGAGCTAAAAATGAAATCATTACAGTCAGAGAAATATTTTTAAGAGATATATAAAAAAGACATTTTCCAGGAATAGTCTATGGATGTACTAATACATGCAATTCACAAAAACAAAATGGTATAATCACCATATATTTAAATAATTATTTTAATATGTAATTATATCAAAATGAGCTATTATCATCTTGCTAAAGAAGCTTCAGCCATCTTCAGAAACAACACTAAAATACTCATTATACTGCTTTTATTCTTTACCTGTTTGAGTTCCTGCCGAAGTCACGTAATGCCGTGCCCCTCTTTTTCACACCTCATCAAAAAAGAAAGCGGACAATTAGGAGGTGGTGAAAAATTAAAGCTTGATAAAAATGGCAGGGTAAAAAACTGATTTTTTGAGCTATAAAAATGGCTACCACCTCTGAAAATGAGAATTACCACATCATTATTACATTCTATTCATTTATTAGCTGTACTATTCAGTCTCTTGCTGATATTACTGCTATCCGGGCATGCGATGGCTCAATCCAAAAAAGATAAACTGCCTACTGTCAAAATTTCAAAGCATAAAAAAGAGCCTGTAAAGGTAAAGCCTGTCAGAAAACCTAAAAAAATTAAAGACACTTACTCTCGGCCCAAAACATCAGATAGTAACGCAAAGCCTAGGGACAACTACAGGCGTCCCGCTTCTTTAAAAAAAGCTAAGAGAAAAGTTAAATATCAACGTCCCGCAAGTAAACCTGCAAAGTTTGACAACTCCGGTCATACTGCAAATCAATATCCCAGGTCTCCGGCTAAAGATGGACAGCATTTACCAAAACGCTCGCTATGGCAACGACTTTTTCGCCCTAATGCAGAATCAGAATTTGAAGGTAAGCTGAAGAGAAAGAAAAAAGAAGGCGCAGTAGGTACTGAGTATGCGCTAAAAGTCAAACAGCATAAAACAGACTATGAGCAGATTGCCAAAGATCAGCACCTTTTTCAAGGTAAAATAAAGAGAGCTCCCCATAAGATGGTAAAAAGACAATTTCAGTATAAAGCTGAATACATGTTCTTATACACGGGTGCTAAAAAGGTATACAGACCTAAAAGGCAAGAAAAAAAATCCAAACAACATGCTGATTATGTGCAAACTATCGGTATGTACAAAGTAAAAAAAGAAAAAAATAAAGCCGCTGGCTACACATCATACCAGGGGCAGATCAAAGTACCTACCCTTAAGGTGAGAACCAGCCATTATAAAAAGCTATCCGAAAAAGTGCACCAATTTGATGGCGATATCCGTTATCGCAAGCCGGGTAAAGATATGCACCCCAGTGTATTTCATCTAAAAGGAAAAACTAAATCCTCTTATGAACAAAAAGAGAAATACAGACGTTGGAGGTTAATAATTTCTCATATCTTTAAGCAAAATGATCTACCTAAAAATATCAAGGAAAAAGATCGTAAGCCCAGATATGATAAAAAAGAGAGTGAAATTTGGTATTATTAGAGAAATATGAACTGGAAGCAATTAGATAAACTGAACATCGTAGAAGAAATTAAAACTAAATCAGCCGAATACCCAATCCTGATTTTTAAACACAGCACACGCTGTAGTATTAGTAGTATGGCGCTTAACCGCTTGGAGAGAGCCTGGAAAGCCGAACTTTCAGAAAGCTCAGAGGCCTACTTACTGGATCTGATTAAGAACAGGGAAATTTCCAATGCCGTGGCCAGCACTTTTGATGTAGCCCATCAGTCGCCTCAGGTATTAGTCATCAAAGACGGTAAGTGTGTTTACCATAATTCACATATGGGTATTTCTTTTCAGGAGATCAGTCAGCAACTAGCCAGCGTGGCCTGATCAGAAAGCAAAAGAAACATCTTGTTTAATTTCAGGGTTTAAACTCAAGGCCACCGGGCATGTAAGTGCAGCTTCTTTTAGCATTTGAATCTGCTCTTCAGTTGCATTGGTTTTTCCTAAGCGAAAATCAATTTTGATTTTAGATATCTTTCTTGGGTTTGAAGCCATCACTTTCGTAACATCGGCTTCAAGATCTTCAAGAACAATGTCGTTCTTTTGTGCTCTGATCCCCATAATCGTCATCATACAACTACATAGTGATGCACAGACAAGGTCAGTGGGTGAAAATGCTTCACCTTTGCCATTATTATCAGTAGGTGCGTCGGTGTGAATTTTGTTCTGAGATTTGATATGAATATTCTCGCAACGTAATTCTCCAAGATATGTAGACTTTATGCTATGCATCTTCGTTAGTATATTTGTGATTTAATTGAATTTGATTACATTTATTTATATGGCTGCGGAAAATTACAAAAAAAATAAAGGTATCATACTCTCATTACTTTGTTTCTTGGCTATAAGTAATACGCTTATGGCTCAGCAACAAAATGACACCTATGCATATAGCAGAGAATTCACCTGGGGAATCAGCAAAAATACAAATTCAGGTTTAATCGCCGGAGGAGCTATTAAATTTAGCCGTTTAATAGATGACAATCGTTTTCAAACTTTTGGCCTGGAAATCGTAAATGTGAAGCACCCAAAAGAACTAAGAAGAGTATCTCGTACCAGTGGAAACACATTTATTCTAGGTAAAACCAATCACCTTTTTTCAATTCGTCCTGAGTATGGACGTGAGTGGATAGTCTTCAAGAAAGCTCCTCAACAAGGTGTGCAGGTTAATGCCATACTTGCCGGTGGCCCTTCATTTGGTATTGTTATGCCCTATTATGTACAATATGCCGAAACGAATAACCGTACCACTACCCGTCCTTACCGTGATGATTTAGATCCCGGCAGGATCATTGGCTCTGGCCCCTTTTTGAAAGGATTCAGTGAGTCAAGTATAGCGGTAGGCGCTAACATAAAAGCTTCGCTGTCTTTTGAATTCGGAACATTTAAAAATGATGTGACCGGATTTGAAGCTGGTTTTCAGTTAGAAGCCTTTACCAGCGATGTTGATATTGTACCTGTCTCCAACCCCAGAAGAATTTTCCCTTCCGCTTTTATTATGTTATTCTACGGTAATCGTAAGTAATCTTAGGTTTTACTTACATAATCCTTGCAGCCGAATCTTTAATAGCCTTACTTTGTTTTTGACAAAGAAATGATTACACAGTATTAAGATAGAGAATTTAGTATGATTGAATTACCTGTAATACCTGAAGAATCTACTAAAAAATCGCGTAAACCTGACTGGCTGAGAGTGAAACTACCGGTTGGTAAAGAATACGCAAATGTTCGCAAGCTGGTAGATAAATATAAACTTCATACAATTTGTGAAAGTGGTAATTGCCCAAATATGGGTGAGTGTTGGGGTAGAGGGACCGCAACTTTTATGATATTAGGAAATGTATGTACCCGCAGTTGTACTTTCTGTGCGGTTGCTACCGGACGCCCACCGGAATATGATGATGAAGAGCCCAAAAGAGTTGCAGAAGCAATTAAGCTAATGGGGGTCAAGCATGCGGTAATTACTTCAGTCAACAGAGATGAACTAAAAGACCGAGGTGCGGAAATCTGGTTTGAGACAGTAAAAGAAGTCAAAAAGCTTAGCCCCGATACTACGATTGAAACCCTTATTCCTGATGTTAAAGGCAACTGGGATGCCCTGTATCGCATGATGGAAGGGGGACAGGAAGTTGTTTCTCACAATGTAGAAACGGTTGAACGCCTCTACCGTAGAGTTAGGCCTCAGGCTAAATACAACAGAAGCCTTGAACAACTGAAAAGAATCAAAGAATATGGCATGCGAAGCAAGTCGGGTATTATGCTTGGGCTGGGAGAAACTGATGATGAGGTATATAAAGCAATGGATGATTTGGTAGAAAACCAGCTTGACATACTCACATTGGGACAATATCTGCAACCTACCAAAATGCATATTGAGGTAGCGGAATTTATTCATCCTGATAAGTTTGATCACTTCAGAGAAGAAGGTCTCAGGAGAGGATTAAAATATGTAGAATCCGGTCCCCTGGTACGCTCGTCTTACCATGCAGAAAAACATGTAAATGTTTGACAGTCTGTTATTATAAAATATTTTTTTGAGCTGCACCTATATTTAAGTGCAGCTTTTTTATTTTCTTATACCTTAAAAAAGACTTTTGGCTGAAAAAAGATTCATGCCTGATATTAAACTTTTAAAATAATAAGCTTGGCAAAATTGGTTAATATTCCATTTATAGCATAGTTCTGACATAAACCATGAAAATTCGGCATCAACCATTTAATAAGAAAACAATAAATATAGATGAGGCTGCACAAAAAAAAATTGCTGTATATACTTTGGCCACTGTGCATTTTTTTGGGATTCTTGGTATTGCCTATCCTCCTACCAACCCTTTTTTCGTTTCAGCTACCCCTTTCAGCCTAATCACAACTTCATTAATACTATTTTTCTTTCATAGGGAATGGAACATACCCTTCGTATTTTTTGCATGTACTACCTTTTTGGTGGGATATAGCATTGAAGTGATTGGCGTAAAAACAGCGTTGATTTTTGGTTCATACAATTACGGAGAAGCTTTGGGGTTTCAAGTGATGGAGGTACCCGTCATCATCGGGCTTAATTGGCTCATACTTACCTACGCTTGTGGAGTGATCTCCAGGTCTCTTTCCCAATCACTATTCATCGCTAGCTTGGTAGGTAGTGTATTGATGGTTGGCTTAGATATCTTGATAGAACCCGTAGCAATTGCCCTGGATTTCTGGAATTGGTCCGGAGGTTTGATTCCTCTGAAGAACTATGTGGGTTGGTTTATTATCTCCTTTGTGCTACAGATATTATTTCATTCACTCAGGTTTGATAAAAATAACGTACTTGCAAAATATGTAATTTTTGTTCAAGCAATATTTTTTATCATTTTACAAATTATTAAATAACAATTTTCTTCAACATATTTGTTTAATGATTGTTCAATAAGGATGAATATAATAAGTAATATTTCATTTTTGATGGTAGGCTTTGCTGGAATGGAATTTTTTTCATGGTTTATCCATAAGTATATCATGCATGGCCCTTTGTGGAATATACATAAGACACATCATGTCCATACAAAAGGTTTTTTTGAACTGAATGACCTTTTCTCAATTCTCTTTGGAAGTATAGCAATTATTTTAATATTCTCAGGCGTTCAAAGTTTAGATTATAGATTTTGGCTAGGTTGTGGTATATCACTTTATGGTATATCATACTTTGTATTACATGACATTCTTATTCACAGAAGAGTTAAGGTAAAAAAGAAACCTAAAGGAAAATACCTGAATGGAATAAGCAGAGCACACAGGGCTCACCATAAATCGAATCAAAAAGACAAGGCGGTCTCCTTCGGTTTGTTTATTGTACCATTCAGATTCTTTAAGAAATGAAAACAAAACCTTTATATACATAAACGTCCATAAAAGTGAGTAACTATTCAATCAGAGATCTAGAACAGCTATCCGGGATAAAGGCACATACCCTCAGAATTTGGGAACAGCGATATCATTTTATTGAACCTAAACGTACCGAAACCAATATTCGCTTTTATGATGACAATGATCTCAAACTCATCCTTAATATTGCCTTGCTAAAAGACAATGGATTTAAAATATCCAAAATAGCTGGCATGACTGAGGATGAAATGTTGAAGGAGGTGTTCAGGCTTACTGAAAAAAATTTACGTTATCCTGATCAAATTCATGCATTAACGCTGGCTATGATTGATCTGGACGAAGACCGCTTTGAAAAAATAATGGCTACTAATATTCTCAAACTTGGATTTGAGAGTACTATGATCAATATTATATATCCGTTCCTATCCAAAATAGGCGTGCTTTGGCAAACGGGTGCGATTAGTCCCTCCCAAGAACATTTCATCGCTAACTTAATCCGCCAAAAACTTATCGTAGCTATTGATGGTCAATTTGTATCAAACTCTGAAAGCCAAGATAAGTACCTTTTATTTTTGCCTGAAGGGGAGTTACATGAGCTAACACTGTTATTCCTTTGCTACATCATAAAAGCAAGGAAGAACAAAGTACTGTATTTTGGTCAGAATCTTCCTTTTGAAGACTTAAAATCAATATATAAACATCATAAACCAGATTATATCCTTACTATTTTTACAACCAAACCTCCTGAAAATCAAGTAGATGAATACGTAGAAAAACTAGCAAAAACATTCTCAACGACTGAAATACTGCTTAGCGGATACCAAGTCATTGGCAAAAATTATCAAAGTTTTCAGAACGTAAAAATGTTTACGCGTATTGATCACATCATTAAATTTGTTGAAGAAAACAGCGTGCAAAATCTTTCACATCAATAAAAATTAACGATTCAATTTTTACCTTTTTTAAGATATGCAAGCTCATAGAAAACACATGTGGATTTTCTTCGTATAACAGGTAAACAGCATTGTTTATTTTTTAAACTTCAATTTCTGATTGATGCATTTTTTGAATTCATTGGCATTTTAATTTTATTTTGTTTATCTTAATTATTGTTAATCCTAAACATTTGTTTTTTTGACTTCCATAATATTCAAAAAACAAATTTTTTAGCTTTACAAAATCGCTTTCAACTACCTGCAAAGGCATGTTTTGAAATTTTTTTGTTAATTTTTTTATTCTGTTTAATTTTTTTATATATTTAATTAAACATTTTTTTCTAATTACGTTTAATATATTAAACGTTTCCTTAAACAAAACCAAGCAAATTTTTTAACCATGACAGCACTTGAATTTAGTTACTCGCTCGACAAAATGTCTAAGTCTTTGAAGCCCTTCGCACTGAAGCTTACCAAAGATATGGAAGAAGCAAATGACCTTCTTCAGGAGACTATTCTTAAAGCTTTTACTAATCGTGATAAATTCACAGATGGTACCAATCTCAAAGCCTGGTTATATACCATTATGAAGAACACATTTATCACCAATTACCAGAGAATGGTTCGCCGGAATACTTTCATTGATACTACTGATAATTTACATTATATAAACAGTACCAGTAGTATTACAGAAAATATGGCTTATTCCAGTTTCGCAATGAAGGATATTAAAAGTGCCATTACGAAATTGGATGATGCTTACAAAACTCCTTTTATGATGCATTATCGTGGATTTAAATACCATGAAATTGCTGATCGCTTGAGCATCCCAATTGGTACTGTAAAAAACAGAATCCACATAGCCAGGAAAGAACTTAAATCCACATTAAAAAACTACGCTGTTAAATAATACGGAAGCGTTAGTAAATGAATGAAAAAAGGTAAGGTAGTAGTTATAGGTTCAGGATTTTCTGGCATCTCTGCTGCCACCAATCTAGCACAGAAAGGTCACGAAGTCACAATTCTTGAAAAGAACGAATCCGCCGGTGGGAGGGCTCGTTCTTTCTCAGAAAAAGGTTTCACTTTTGATATGGGGCCCAGTTGGTACTGGATGCCCGATGTATTTGACAAATACTTTGAAAGTTTTGGCTACTCGACTTCTCAGTTTTATGATCTCATAAGGTTAGACCCTTCTTATAAAGTAATATTTGGTAAGGAAGACTATTTAGATCTGCCAGCTTCTCTGGATAAGTTGGCAGATTTATTTGAGACCCTTGAAAAAGGAAGCAGCACCATGCTTGCCAAATTCTTAAAGCAGGCTGCTTATAAATATGAGGTGGGTATCAACAACCTGGTGTATAAGCCAAGTAGATCCGTTTACGAATTTTTAAGTTTACGGCTGCTTTATGACATACTCCGGATGGATGTTTTTAAGTCATTCCATAAGCATATCAGATCTTTTTTTCATGATGACAGGATCATACGTATCATGGAATTTCCTATATTACTATTAGGAGCCTTGCCCCAGAATACCCCTGCACTCTACAGTCTCATGAATTACGCAGATATCAAGCTGGGAACCTGGTACCCAATGGGAGGTATGCACAAAATCATAGAAGGTATGCTTGAGGTTGCTTTTGATAAAGGAGTTAAACTGGCATTAAATCAAAATGTAATAAAATTTGATATTGCTGCGGGTAGAATTAATAAGGTAATTACTGAGCGTGATGAGTTTGTTGCAGATGTCGTTGTGGCTGGGGCTGACTATCATCACGTTGAAAGTTCTTTACTTCCTGAAAATTACCGCAGTTATAGCGACTCGTATTGGGAAAGTAGAAAAATGGCTCCTTCTTCCCTATTATTTTATGTAGGTCTCAACAAAAAGCTGGATAAGCTCAAACATCATAATCTCTTCTTTGACGAAGATTTCACCCCTCATGCGAAAGATATTTACCAAAACAGGAAATGGCCAGAGAAACCATTATTTTATCTTTCTGTAACTTCTCAGACAGACTCTAGTGTAGCTCCGGAAGGACATGAGAATTTATTTTTTCTTATTCCAGTAGCACCGGGACTAAAGGATAGTGAAACAATAAGGGAAAAATACTACCATATTGTGATGGACAGACTGGAACATCTGATTGGACAGGAAGTGAAAAGCGCGGTTGTTTTCAAAAAATCATACGCACACAATGATTTTGTAAAAGACTATAATGCCTTTAAAGGCAATGCCTACGGCTTGGCAAATACATTGATGCAAACCGCCATTTTAAAGCCTAATCTAAAGAGTAAAAAGGTGAAAAATCTGTATTATACAGGACAGTTAACAGTTCCCGGACCGGGAGTCCCTCCATCACTAATCTCGGGTAAAGTGGTAGCGGAGGAAATTGCCAAAGATTATAGTTAGACTATATTTAAGTAAACAATATGCCCAATATTTATGACCCTCTTTGACTTGACAACATTTAAATGTAGTAAAGTTATTACCGAACATTACAGTACTTCTTTTACCCTCGGTATAAAAACTCTACATAAGCGCTTCCATTATCCAATTTATGCCATCTATGGATTTGTAAGGTATGCTGATGAAATTGTTGACACTTTTCATGCTCATGATAAAAAGACGCTTTTAGATAGGTTCAGTCATGAAACTTTTCAGGCTATAGAAGAAGGCATAAGTCTGAACCCGGTAATCCATGCTTTTCAAAATGTTGTGAATGAGTATTTGATAGAGAATGAGCTGATTGAAGCTTTCCTGAGGAGTATGGAGATGGATCTATACATGCAGAATTACAATGATCATAAATATGAAGAATACATTTATGGGTCAGCTGAGGTCGTTGGCCTGATGTGTCTCCGTGTTTTTTGTGAAGGCAATAAAGCACTTTATGAACAGCTAAAAGATCCTGCCAGAAGATTAGGTTCAGCTTTTCAGAAAGTAAACTTCCTAAGGGATATCAAATCTGATTATGTTGAGAGAGGCAGAGTCTATTTTCCGGGAGTGGATTTCAGTACATTTTCTACAAATGCCAAATGTGATATTGAAAAAGATATACAAGATGATTTTGATGCAGCCTATAGAGGAATCCTGAAGCTGCCCAATGGTGCTAAACTTGGTGTCTATCTGGCATATATCTATTATCTGAATTTGTTCAAGAAAATAAAGAACTGTTCCGCTGATAAAATTGCTGAGCAAAGAATAAGGATACCAGACAATCAGAAGTTTGCACTGCTGGTAAGCACTTATTTCAGAGCTCGTTTCAACTATTATTAGACCTAAAAGTAAGATTTTTTTGTTGTTCTCAAGTAAACAGTAATAAGTCATGTTACATCTCAAAGTAGATATTGATCAGAATTCAGGCTTTTGCTTTGGCGTCGTTTACGCTATTGAAATGGCTGAAGACATTCTAAATGAGTATCAGCATTTGTACTGTTTAGGAGATATCGTTCACAATGATGAAGAGGTTCGTCGCCTGGAAAAAAAAGGGCTTAAGATAATTAACCATGATGCACTTAGAAATTTACATAATGAAAAAGTTCTGATCAGGGCGCATGGTGAACCTCCATCTACTTACCGGATCGCACTGGAGAATAAGCTGGAGTTAATTGATGCATCCTGCCCAGTTGTGCTAAAACTTCAAAACCGTATCCGAAACAGTTACGATAAGCATGAAAAAATTTATATATACGGAAAACACGGACATGCTGAAGTGGAAGGCTTATTGGGGCAAACCGAACAGGAAGCTATCGTTTTTCAGGATATCAATGAGTTGAACATAGCTGACCTGCCGAGGAACCTTACCTTATACAGCCAAACTACTAAAAGTACAGATAAATTTTACGAAATCACCAGTACACTTCGTGATGCTGGAATTGAAGTAAATGCAAATGATACCATATGTCGGCAAGTATCTAATCGGGATAAAGAACTAAGAGATTTTGCTGGCAACTATGATGTCATTTTATTTGTATCAGGGACAAAATCTTCCAATGGGAAAGTATTATATGGTGTGTGCAAAGATAGAAACCCTAACACTTATTTTATTTCCAGCAAACAGGAGATTGACCCTGATTGGTTTACCACCACCAACTCAGTAGGCATCTGTGGCGCTACTTCAACACCAATGTGGCTCATGGAAGAAGTGAAAGTAAAATTGTTAAGTCTATAAAACAGGTATGGTTTGGTATCGTGAAAAAGGTGTATTCATAAGTTTGTCTATCATTTTTATGTGGTTTATAAGCTTATTCTGTCTTCTTCACTTTTTTGAAGTAAGCTGGAAAAATCCGTTCACTTACCTTTTTATGCTGATCCAGGCTCATCTCTACACTGGATTATTCATCACCGCTCATGATGCTATGCACGGAGCGGTCTCAAAGCACAAAAAAGTAAATGATACCCTGGGGAAAATAGCAGCAGGTATGTTTGCGTTTAACTCATACCGTAAATTATTTCCCAAACATCATTTGCACCATCGTTTCGTAGCTACTGAAAAGGATCCCGACTATCACAAGGGAAATTTCCTTAGCTGGTACATCAAGTTTGCGCTGGAATATGTAAGTCTCTGGCAAATACTTTTGATGGCAGCTACTTATGAGCTTTTACTGCTTGCTTTCCCAAAACCCAATGTAATCCTTTTTTATATATTACCTTCAATCTTAGCTACTCTGCAACTCTTCTATTTTGGCACGTATTTACCCCATAGAGGCATAAAAAACAATAAACACCACTCATCTACTCAGGCAAAAAACCATGTATGGGCTTTTGTGAGCTGCTATTTTTTCGGATACCATTATGAACACCACAATGCCCCGGGCGTGCCCTGGTGGCGATTGTATAAAGAGAAAGAAAAAATGATTAAGAGTTAATCTTTTCTTTGTTTTTACTTCTATATTTTGGCTGAGATGCAACGAGCAATGCTGCGCCTGCTCCTAGCAGAAAGCTAGCGAGAATAGCCGACCAGGTTTGACTTAAAAACGGCAAAACTTCATTTCTTCCGTTGGGATCAAACAAGTCAAAAACTAAGTAGGCCAGTGCCAAAAAACCGATTACCAAAAAAACAATTCCTGTAATTTTCATAAGATTAAAAAGTTTGATTATATAATCTTAACAGTAGAAACAGCACAGAGTTTGGTATACCTCAAGATACTTCCGCTTAGCGTTGCTTTTGATTAAGCATATCATCCAATGATGCGTTTTTATCAGCCTGATAAAGGTTTTCGTGAAATACATTGAGCTGCCTGAGCATCTCCAATAGCTCGTGTTTTTGCACTTCGTCTAAATCGCCCATCAAAAGATTGGATAGTTTTTTCATTTGTAAATCCGCATCAACAATAGTTTTTTTCCCTTTTGCTGTTAGTGAGACGAGTCGGGATCGTTTATCTAGCGTATCAACAGTTTCTCTAAGGTAGCCGGCCTTTTCAAGCCTTTTGATCATTTCAAAGCATGTAGTACTCTCAAGTAAGCTGAATTTTATCAATTCAGATTTCCTGGCTTTTTTCAATAATTGAACTGACTTCAATAAGCCATATTCTTCTACTGAATTGATATGCAAATTTTGAAGTGCTTTCCGTGACCATAAATGTGTATACCTGATCAGACGGCCCCATAGTAATGTGAGCTGATCATCAATAGAGTAGGTATGATGTATATATTTCTGCGAAGGAGAATCTCTTGAACTATCATTTTCAACTTTTTGCTCCTGCTCTTCTGCTATTTTAGTAAGCCACTTAGCAAATGAAAATATATCCCCCTCATTCTGCCGTGTGAACGCTTGCCAGTAATTCAGTAGTTGCAATATTTTTTCTGTTTCTTTTCCCATAATTACTGAACAAATAGGATAGAAAAAGGTATAACAATATTGTAATAAAATTAATACGTATTTGTAGCAAATTCTTTGCGATGAAGATATTTATACCAATTCTGCTTGCGCCTTTTTTCATTTCATACCATCTAATGGCACAAAGCAGCGGGCAATTGAGCGGATTTGTAATAGATGCTAAAACAGAAGAACCACTGATCGGGGTAACTATCAAACTTGAAAACACAGATCTGGGAGGAACTACCGACGTAAATGGCTACTATACAATCAATAACATACCTACCCAAAGCTATAATGTATCCGCTTCTTATGTGGGCTATCAATCCCTTACCCGCTACAATATAATTGTTCGTTCAGGGGGCAATCCTGAACTTAACTTTGAACTGAACGAAACGGTGGATGAGCTGAGCGAAGTAATCGTAGAGGCCAGTCCTTTTGAAAAGCTTACTGAGACACCCAATTCCATTCAACGCTTATCGCAGGAAGAAATCGCTACTTATCCGGGAGGTAATAATGATATTGCAAAAGTAGTGCAATCTCTACCGGGGGTTTCCGGCTCAGTAGGCTTTAGAAATGATGTGATCATACGAGGAGGGGCACCCAACGAAAATGTATATTATCTGGATGGAGTGGAAATCCCAAATATCAATCACTTTGCCACCCAGGGAAGTGCGGGTGGTCCGGTAGGTTTGTTAAATGTTTCATTTATAGAAGGCGTTACCCTAAGTACCAGTTCTTTTGCTGCACAATATGATAATGTGCTTTCCGGAGTTTTACAGTTTGATCAGAGAAACGGCAACGCAAAAGAAAGAAGAGCAAACATCAGGGTCAGTGCCAGTGAGGCAGCTTTTACGTTTGAAGGGCCTTTGGTCAAACCTGATGAAGGGGAACTGGCCAGGACTACCTTTATCACCTCAGTAAGGCGATCATATTTACAATTTTTGTTTAAAGTTATCGGCCTGCCCTTTCTGCCGGATTACTGGGATTATCAATACAAAGTAAACCATAAGATAGATGACAGAAATGAGCTGAACCTCATTGGCGTAGGCTCCATAGATGATTTTCAGATCAACTCTCCGGAAGACTATAGCTTGGAACAACAAGCAACGCTGGATCAGGTACCGGTAATTCAGCAATGGACCAGCACTATCGGGCTGAGCTGGCGGCATCGCCTGAGAGGAGGCAATGGATTCTTCAGAGCTACCTTAAGTGGAAACATCCTCAATAATACTTTTACCCAATACGAAGATAATGTCAATCAGCAGGGAATTCTCTTCAGCAATGAATCTGAAGAAGATGAAAATAAATTCCGGTTTGAGATGACCAACTTCACTGGTGACTGGACGATCAGCAGTGGTGTATTGGCACAATATTCTCGATATACTAATAATACAACTGATGCTGTCAATGAGCTCAACTATGAGACAAACACATCGTTTTATCGCTTCGGTATTTTTGGACAGGTATCTAAACCTTTTTTTGGAGAAAGGCTGACTCCATCATTTGGATTTAGGGTTGACGGAAACACATTTCTGGATGAGGGCATGAACTTCATCAATACACTTTCACCCAGAATGTCTCTGGCTTATAGCGTAGCACCCCGCTGGACACTTAATGCGTCAGTAGGGCGTTATTTCAAAATCCCCCCCTACACTATTCTTGGCTATAAGGATAATGACGGAAATTATGCCAATAAGGACAGCGAATATATTCAAAGTGATCATCTGGTTACCGGGCTGGAATTTTTACCCAGAAAATCCACGCGCCTTACCCTGGAAGGATTTTATAAAAAGTATGAAAACTATCCGGTGTCTATGCGTAATGGTGTTTCATTAGCCAATTTAGGGGGTGATTTTGAAGTGCTGGGCAATGAAGATATTGCTAGTGTGGGTCTGGGAAGAAGTTATGGTATGGAATTTCTATTACAACAAAAACTTACCAGTAACTTCTATGGTATACTCGCTTATACACTATACTGGAGCGAGTTTACAGGTTTGAACAGTGACGAATATTCACCCTCAATCTGGGACAACCGGCATCTGCTCACCTTTACCGGAGGATACAAACTCCCTAATAACTGGGAGATTGGTCTCAGAGTGCGTTACCTGGGCCCTACCCCCTACCCTCCGGTAGATTTGGATAATTCACTAGATACATATCCTACTTTCATCTTTGAGTATGATCAGCTAGGTGAAGTAAGACTGAGTGCTTACAAGCAGGCAGATATCAGAGTGGACAAAAAGTGGAACTTTAGTAACTGGACATTTAATCTATTCCTTGAAGTAACCAATGTGTTGGGTAGTAATTTACCTAATGCACCCACTTACACGCTGGAGCGATCTGACGAAGGACAAATTTTGGTTCCTGAGCGTCTGATTCAGGTAGCAGGTACTGATAACAGTTCAGCTTTACCCACACTAGGGATTATCGTTGATTTCTAACTCTTACCAGGTCGGATAATATTCTTTGGCCCTGATTGAATCATAGTCCGGATTGGGTAATGGCATCTGGGCCTGCACTTCTTCTTTCCATTTTTGAAGCTTTTGATACATTGCCTGAGTACGCTCCGGCATTTCGCTGCTCAGGTCATTCGTTTCTCCTATGTCGTCAGTGAGATGATAAAGCGCAAGATGACCGTCTTCATGAAACTCTATTAGCTTATAATCTCCTTCTCTAATAGAACTATGCGGGTGCGAGCCTCCCTCATGATGATGAGGATAATGCCAGTAGAGGGCATCTCTGGATAACGACTCCTCTCTCTGCTCTAAAAGCGGTAGTATACTTTGTCCGTCATGATATCCCTCTTCAACTTCATTGTCTTTAAACAGGTCTCTGACCGTAGCAAATATATCCATAGAAATTACCGGCTCATCTACTTCTGTTCCCCCTTCAAATGTTCCAGCAGGTTTAACAATCATGGGCACCCTGGTCCCCCCTTCGTAAGGAGAACCTTTTCCGGAACGTAAGGGAGCATTTGAGGTGATGTCCCAGAGAATCAAACCACCATTATCACTGGTAAAAAAGATGATGGTATTATCAAGAATATCCATACTATCTAATGCATCTACAATTCGTCCCAGACTTTGATCGGTGCTACTCACCATCGCGGCATATTCAGGATTGTTATGTATAAAATCTTGCTGCACCTTTTCTTCATAATATGCTGTCAAACTATCTTTACCCTGTATGGGGGTATGGACGGAATAATGATCAAAATTAAGGAAAAAGGGTTCCTTCTGATTTTGTTTGATGAAAGTCAGCGCTTCTTCGGTTAATCTATCAGTTAAATATTCACCTGCTTCACCCCCTTCCAGGTATGGGATGGGTTCTCTGCCGGGTCTGACATAGGGGTAAAAATAGGAAGGGGGTGAGCCTTTGCTATAGCCAGCGATATTTACATCAAAACCCTGGTACTGAGGATAGTAAATTGAGTCTTCACCAAGATGCCATTTACCTACATGTGCGGTTTGATAACCTTTATTCTTAAGATATTCAGCAATTGTCTCTTCCTCTAGCGGTAAAAACTTTTGCCAATCCGGGACTTTAACTTTCCCATATTCATTAATGCTTCCTGCAATCCAGTCCGTAATATTGAGGCGGGCCGGATACTTTGCGGTCATAATCGCAGCCCGGGTAGGTGAACATACAGTGCATGCCGAATAGGCATTTGTGAACTTTACACCCATGTTCGCAAGTCTGTCGATATTTGGCGTCTCATGCAGATCACTTCCATAACACCCTAAATCAGACCAGCCCAGGTCATCTACCAAGAACACGATTACATTTGGCGGAAGCTGCTCACCTTCTCTGGTGTCACAGGCTGTGAGCAACATGAGCGTACAACTAAAAAGCAGCCTGACTAAAATAAATTTTTCAATAAAAATAGCTTTTAATGTAATCGGTTTCATTTTTTAAGTTTTGGTGCTTAACTTATTTGCTGAATCTTCAGCATTTTAGTTAAAAACCATTAAATTAACAGCAAAATCAATGTTTCAATCTATTTTTTTGATGAAAATTTAAGTTTTCTAGCTTGTCTCAGTTGAGTAAGTATAAAGATTGCAACTTCATTTGACCTTAAAAATTTTATATGTTTAACGACAACCTAAGTATGGAAAAGAATACGAATAGAAGGCAGTTTCTGGCCACCACCGGCGCTGCGATGGCAGGTACTATGATGGCTCCAAGTTTTTCTGCTTTCGGCAGACCTAAAGCTAAAATGAGAATAGCGCTGGTAGGTACTGGCGTAAGAGGTATCAGTATGTGGGGTAAGAGCGTTGCAGAGGAGTACAAAGACAATGTAGAGTTCGTTGGTTTATGTGATACTAATCCCGGCCGCCTGGCCTACGGTAAAAAATACATTGGTGTGGATTGTAAAACCTACACTGATTTTGAACAAATGATGACGGAGCAAAAACCCGAAGCGCTCATCGTTACTACCGTAGATGCCACGCACCACGAATTTATTATTAAAGGAATGGAAATGGGCGCGGATATCATCACTGAAAAGCCCATGACAACAGATGAGCGCAAGGTACAGGCAATTCTGGATGCTGAAAGAAGTACCGGCAAAAATGTCACGGTTACTTTCAATTATCGCTATTCTCCCCACCGCCAGCGAATGTATGAACTCATTCGGAAGGGTGAAATTGGTGATGTTACATCTGTAGATTTTCACTGGTACCTCAATACTGACCATGGCGCTTCATATTTCCGCCGTTGGCACGGTGAAAGAGAGCATAGTGGTACCCTACTCGTTCATAAAGCTACACACCACTTTGATCTGTTAAACTGGTGGCTGGAGTCCGAACCTGAAGAAGTATTTGCGTACGGAAAACTTGAGCATTATGGATTAAACAACGAATTCCGTGGTCCAAAGTGTAGAACCTGTGAACATAAAGACGATTGTAACTTTTATTGGGACATCACTAAAAACGAGCATTACATGAACCTTTATGTAGCCAATGAAGAATATGATGGCTACATACGCGACAATTGTCTCTTCCGCAAAGATGTAAACATCTACGATAAGATGGCAGCATCCATTCGTTATGCCAATGACGTACAGGTTAGCTACTCACTTACCACCTATTCGCCCTATGAAGGCTACCGCATAGCATTCAATGGTACAGGAGGCCGCCTGGAAGCCTGGATTCAGGAATCTCAACCCTGGGAAATGAAAGATTATGATGAGCTACGCCTCACCAAAAACTTTGGTGATACTGAGCTGATCCAGATTCCTCACGCAGGAGGTGGGCACGGAGGTGGAGATACGCGCCTGAAAGACAAAATCTTCAAAAATCCTGATATGGCTGACCCCTACCGTCAGTCTGCCGGCTCAAGAGATGGTGCGATGTCAGTGTTACTGGGTGTGGCTGCCCGTAACAGCGTAGAAAGCGGTGAGCCTGTAAAAATTGGTACTTTAACAGATCTAAAACCTAGAGCTACAAGGCTATAATAACAATACTAAGCTGGCTAATCGCCAGCTTTTTTCTTTCCTTAGCCTTCCTGCACTGCATGCCGCTCAGATTGATACGGTGCAGATGAATAGTTATACCTCCTCAGCCTTGCCCCCAGTGGACCTTAGGTTTGTAAATGCAGCTAAGTGGGTGAGGATGTACTTGCCATTTCCATAGACCGATGACTTGAAGCACGCATCATGCAAGCGCCCTACCCCGGCAGGAAGATGCGCGCTAGAGGGGTGGGTGGTTTATGCTAAGCGTCCCTTTCAGCATCCTAAATCGGTTGTTGAGTATCTGGGGCGTTACACCCACAAAATTGCTATCGCTCGGCGATCCGACAGTAATCACCGGATACTTAACCTGGATAATGGGCAGGTTACTTTCAGCTACAAGGATTATCGTAAGGGAGCACAGAAGCTACAGATGAGTCTCTCTGATAAAGAGTTTATCAGACGCTTCAGCCAACATATCCTACCCAGGGGATTTGTCAGGATGAGACACTACGGCTTCCTTTCTAGTTTTTGGAAGCCTGAAAAGCTACCTAGTCTCCAGCAAATGCTTGGCCTCCTTCCCTCTTCTGATGATCAGGAAGAACCGGTATCTCACCGTAAGTGCTGCGCCTGTGGTTCTGGTACACTGCAAACAATGAGTATGTTTTATGGTCGGGTCCGGCCTGGAAGGCTCCGCCGAAAGTCAGGCTGGAATGCATCGCAAAACAACAGAACAATCAGTGAAAAAACGGCATTATTGAGCGTAACAGGAAAGCTATGTCTTATCTAGTGGAAAACATTACTTTTTTCCTTGCTCTATTGAGGCCTGATCTGGTGGCTCCAGTAAAATGACACGCTAATACCCCAAACACAAAAAAAGAAGGCTTATTACCTTCTACAATGCATCCTCTCTAAATCATACCTAATCCCCATACAAACATCCTCGAGCAGGTTCAGTTCCACTGCGGCAGTCAACACAGGATTCATGTTGGGCCGTGCCGGCCACACGATTCCTTAATTGTTGTATGCCGTTTATTTTTTTAATTTCTTCCAATGAACCTAATCACTTTTGCTGTTCCGTTGTGGAAAGAACCTTCATGTAATTCAATTTCTACCTCTTCTAGTTTTATTATTTCAAAGTCTGAAAAATCATGTGCAATACTTTCTTTTGAAAAGAGCATATCTAACTTATTTGGGCCACCGATTTCTGGGTTTTTCTCTCGGAGAGTTAAGTTGTTTTTACTAAACCCTTCAAGTATAACCAAGCCCTCAGGTTTTATTAAACTCGCTATCTTTTTATGGTAATCAGACAAGATATTTGGAGGAAAATGTGCAAAAATCAAGACTGAAGCGTCAAAACTATGTTCGGCAAAATCCATGGTTAAAAAGTCGCCTACTCTATAGTCAATAGTTACATTTTCTAACGCAGCAAGTTTAAGAGCTTTATTCTTACCTTCTTGACTAATGTCAAATGCTGTAACATCTAATCCTTGTTTTACTGCATAAACCGCATTTCTTCCTTCTCCCTCTGCTGGAAACAATACTTTGCCGGATAAATTGTATTTATTTAATGCTTCTTTGAAAAAATCATTTGGTTCTTTCCCATAAGCAAAGGATGCTGAACGGTACCGTTCGTTCCACATTTCTTTCATTGTTTTCTCATTTTAAAGTGAGCGTAAAAACTTGTAATTATCGCTAAAGAAGAAACTATTGTCATTACCGTACCAGGCATGAAGTTTACATATCCTCCTAGATCCATAAATAGAAAATATCCCAGGTCGGTTAAACCTCCAGCGATAGCTGCCAGGAAAATGGCATTTTTATTTCCTTTCCATATGAAGAATGAACAGATCAAGGTTACTAGTCCGACCCAAAGAAGGTTAAATCCGTGCTGGCCAATTAGCGCGCCAGCAGCATCCGGATAATCTGCTTGGAGGGTTTCTGGATCGATCGCATCTGCTACGCCACTAACAGCGCCAGCTATGTCTCCACTCAGAATGAAATTATCCGTCATTATTCCAGCGAACATGTGTACTGCACCCCAGATGAACCATAGGACAGCTGATACTTTGAAGATAAGGTTAAAACTTTTCAGAATCATTTAGTTAATTGTTTATGTAGGATTGAAATTGTTCAACGGCCTTATCGAGCTTCTCCTTGTACTGAGGATCAGCGATTTCATTATCCTGTACATAGTGGTTAAATGAAGGCATATAGAAATCTGCAATAATGTCCGCACCAAAATAAGGGAATAGCTCTTTTGACACTTTCAGCACATTATTCATCGGCCGTCTACTTGGACTGGCAGACAATAGAAGCATCGGTTTGCTGTCCCAAATATTCATGGGTTTTTCCATTGGAATTCTCGATAGCCAATCCCATAGGTTCTTAAATGCTGAAGTATGCAAACCATTATATTCGGCAACTGAAATTACAATCGCACCGCTATCCTTGATCAATTGATAAAACTTCAGCGCATTTTCATGTACGCCATGTTCTCTCTCCAGGTCGAGAGAATAAACCGGTAATTCATAATCGTTGAGATCAACAAGCAAGTTGTCGGTGTTCGACAATCGATCTGCTGCCATTTGCGCTAATTGCTTGTTTATAGAATTCTTGCTATTAGAAGCAC
This sequence comes from Catalinimonas alkaloidigena, assembly GCF_029504655.1. Classification (NCBI taxonomy): domain Bacteria; kingdom Pseudomonadati; phylum Bacteroidota; class Cytophagia; order Cytophagales; family Catalimonadaceae; genus Catalinimonas; species Catalinimonas alkaloidigena. Next base: position 2,514,065 of record NZ_JAQFIL010000001.1, on the reverse strand, counting down.
CGAAAACCAATATCTTCTTCATAATTATGAAGTTTGAAGTAGAAGGTCGATTTCGGGTTGAGTAATTTTTACTTGAATAGGTCTTATCTTTTTATCAGAAACAAATAACCCATTGTCTTTGTACTGATTGTTGAAGGCACCATTGTATAAGTTATTCGCTCCAAATTCAGGTGATTTGAACAAAAGATTACGGATAGGTTTAAGGAAGAAAGGCATACCACTTCCAGATGACATTTTTGTTTTTATTAATCCTGGGTTTACGCTTACAAAATGAACTTTAGGGTGTTGCTCGCTTAGGTGATTCATAAGGGTAACCATAGTTATTTTCGAATCCATATAAGACCCCATTAACTTCACGAACTTTTTTGGTTTTTTGAATGAAGGAATGTTTAATGACTTTTTCCTTTCCAAACTTCCGGTAGCCGTATTAACAACAAATGGATTATCTGATTTTTCTAGAAGAGGCAATAACTCCAATGTCAATAAGTAAGGACTGATGGCATTGATTTCCAACTGAAGTTCGTTACCGTAATCTGAAGTGTAAAGTTTATCTAATAAAACCCCTGTATTATTGAATAGCCCATCCAAATGATTCCATTTAGAATTAATGGCTTTGGCTACTTCTTTAATTTCGTTTCGGTTACTAAGGTCAGCTACAAATATTTCTATTTGGCTATCATTGGGGAATAGCTTTTTTGTTTCCTGTTTTCTAGTTTCGCTTCTTACAATAAGACCGATTAGATGACCTTCTGCTAGTAGTTTTTTGGTCAGATCAAATCCCATTCCTGAGTGTCCGCCTGTGATAATGATATTCATGCGTTAATTTTTTAAACTTTTGTATTGACTTTATCTTCTCTTAATTGACTGGAAGCAGTATCAACCTTCCGATTGCTACAAAAAGTGCAAACAACAAGAGTGGTATGTTTTTCTTGATGGCATCATATTCCTTTCGCTGGATATGCAAACCCATTGCGCCTAGCATAGTCATGACAAGACCGATGGCTGCAACAGGTGTTAGTATCGGTAGCACATCAATCGCCATAGGCAATACGACACCAACTGCACCTAAAAATTCTAATAACCCAATGATTTTGAATCCAGGTGTCGAAACGGCATCTACCCAGTCACCCATTTTGGGCTTGAGTTCTTCTTTCGATTTAGCCAGTTTCATCAGGCCAGCCATGAGAAACATGGCGGCCAATAGTCCTTGAACAATCCAAAGTGCTGTATTCATTGTTTTTCAAATTTTGTTGTTAATTCTTTTTATTGCTTTATCTCGCCAAGCCGCGACTAACTCTCAACCCTCGGTTTTTCGGTGTCAAGGATTCATGCTATTGCGGTCTAATTGGCCGCCAGCCACAACAACACACACCTTCAAGGGCTTCCTTCAAAGCCACGTGAACCGGTGATTCCCATGCAATTTTTAAGCTGAGAGACTCCTACAAGTTCACTAGCTACATTACACTCCTTCGCATCTTGCGATGCGGATTAGATTGTCATACCACCATCGACAACAAGCTCCTGCCCCTGAATATATGACGACTCATCGCTCGCGAGAAACAGAGCGACATTGGCAACCTCTTCGGCTCGACCAACCCGCCCAAGGGCGATTTGAGTCAGAACACCTTCACGCCTTTGCTCCGTTTCAGCATCCGACGACCCCAACTTTTCATAGATGGGCGTCTCGATTAGGCCGGGGCTCACTGCGTTGACGCGGATGCCTCGAGGCGATAGCTCTGCTGCTGCTACTCGAACCATCTGCTTAACCGCAGCTTTGCCCGCTGAATACACGCTCGAGCCGGGCATTGCCATCTGATTCGCGACAGCGGTAGTAACGATGATTGAAGCTTCTTCCTTGAGAGCTGAGATACCGTGCTTGATGGACAGCCACGGTCCCTTCACGTTGATAGCAAATTGCCTGTCATAGTTCTCTACACTGTGCTCCTCCCAAGGGGAAAACCACGCGATACCGGCGTTGAGGAACAGAACATCGATCTTTCCGTGCTTGCTGACCACTTGTTCGAACAGCCTCTTTATGTCGCCCTCGTTTGCCGCATCCGAAGCGATGACTTCCGCCTTACTCCCCAGTTCGGATCTGGCGGCTTCGAGAGTCTTGGGATTGGTTCCTGTGAGAATGACCTTAGCTCCTTCGTCCGCAAACCTTTTGGCTGTGGCGAAACCGATTCCTGTGGTTCCACCAGTGATCACTGCTATTTTGTTGTTGAGTTATAACCTATTCATGTTTTTCAAATTTTGTTGTTAATTCATTTTATGGAGCCCCTTCAATCTGCAGTCTGAGCTTTTGGGATAAGTCCGGACAGTTTATTTTTTCTTACCCACAGAAGAGTGCCGGTTAATAGCAGCAATACCAAGGAAGGTACAAATGCTTCACTATTGAGGATATGTGTACCTATGGCACCAATCATGAGAAGCACAAGGCCAATAGCCGCCAATCCCCTAAATTTCTTGATAAGTAGCCCAATCGCCCCAACTATCTCAGACGCACCTACAAAATACATGAAGGCCAAAGGGAACCCCCATTTTTGAAAATTCTGGACCATTTCCTCTTGTCCGCTAATTTTGGAAATTCCTGCCATTAAGAAGGCAGCAAATAGTAAAACGGCTATTACCCAGCCTATAACGTTCTTTGTTTTCATAATTCTAAAATTTGATTTTTGATGCAAAGATTGGGCGCTCTCAATCCCTGTGCATTCATGTAGATTAACAAATGCAAGATCAAGGACTGTTTCCAGCGATCTCAGCTCTCAGCATACTTAATGCTTGAGGTGTTATGCCCAGATAAGAAACGATCATTCTTTGAGGTATTCGCTGGAAAATGTCGGGATAGGATTGAATGAAGTGTTCGTTACGCTCAATAGCAGGCGCACTCATTAACATGATCACTCGCTTCTGAATCGTTAATTTTCTTTCAAAAATTTAGTAATCTCAGAAGGTTCAGCTCTGTTCCTGTAATCTGCATCCAAGAATGCGTAGATAATCTCACCTTCTTCATTAATTATATAAGTAGCAGCTAATCAGGTTAAACGCATTTAATTTTGATTTAATCTCTGGAGGATTCGAATTAGGTAATGGTCATCCCACCCTGCTATTTTCCTTCTGTTCTTAATACTTTCTTTATCTTTGATCTGATGGAGAAGTTGCAAGGCTAGCTTACGGGCGGTAGTCAAATTTTCGGCCGCATTCCCCGATTTAGTTCTGCTACTGTCCTCTCGGAAGATAACATCTAACTTCCAATGAAGCTGGTTTTCGATACTCCAGTGATTTCTGACTAATTGGTTAAACTCTTTAGTAGAGGCTTTCAGGCTACTCAAATAGAAACGTTTCTCTAAGGTCGTTTTGCCATTTTTTTCTCTGTGGGCTTCTATCATTACGATTGACTTTAGGTGCTTCCATGCTGACAAGTCATCAAGTAATTTAAGGTTAGATTCAACATAGCAGTTTCTGCGCTCTATCCTGCCACTGCCAAAATCTACCCACTCATCCACTGGCAAATATATCTTTCTTCTATCCATCCAATCTGTGATCTGCTCATAAATATGCTTATGATCTTTTTTGATGGCTATCAAATAATCTCCACCCTTTTCAACAATCAGGTCGGCATTCTTTACTTGACAGCCTGCCGCATCACTACTCACTAAACAGCCTTCCAGAGCTAAGGACTTCAACAGTTCGGGAATAGCCATTTTTTCATTACTTTTAGTATCTACCTTCTCTTGTCCTAGAACCAGATGCTGTTCAGCCACCCAAGCACTAATAATACAGATGCCACTTTTCTTGAACCCTGCCTTGGCCGTACCTCGGAGCACTTTACCATCCACATTTATTTGGGTGATATGACTGTAAATAAACCTCAACAATTCTTTAGACCAACTATACAAACATTCACCAAAGGCATTTTTGTCCATGTATTTGAACACCCGATTAAAAGTGTCATGAGATGGAATACCATTGGGTAAATCTAAAAACCCCTTTAAGAATGACTCCTTACGTTTCCCATAAGCCTCAATCTCTTCAAAATCGTCAGCCCCGCTTACAATAGCACATAAGGCTATCACTAAAATATCCACCAATTGGTGCTTCTTACGCCGATTTATCCTGAAATCAGGCACACTATCAAAAAACTTTTGCCAATTCATCCGGCAAAGCTACGCTTTACATGTTATTCTTGTACTTTTAATGCGTTTAACCTGGCAGCTAATGGAAGTTCGTTAGACTCATCTCCGTTATGGTTATTTAAGTCAAATGACTGATTGTACATTCCTGCCACTTCATCTGTAAGTTCAAATACGATTCCATACTCTTTGGCAACTTTATTTCCTACATCACTTAAAACTTCAAATTGTAAACCATGCTTTTCTGAAGTACTAATTGATTCATCAGGCAATTCTGGAGTCAATGCAATTAAGTTAGCTCCATGTGCTTTAAAGTTTGATAATTCTTCTTGTAATGCATGAAGTGTCAAATTGCAAAATGGACACCAGTTGCCACGGTACCAGGTTAAAATTACTTTTCCTTTTTTTAAATAATCGGACAATTTCACCGGTTTTCCCAAGGCATTGTTTAGCGTAAAATCTGGTGCTATGGCCCCTACCTGTTTTGCAATAGTTGTGCTTCCACTTTTCTCAACAGTTTCTATCAGTTCCTCGATGGCTCTTTTTCTGTTGTCATCAGCTTTTAGCGCAAAATTTGCTTTTAGCTTTTCCAATTTTGAATGAAGTTCTGTCTGCTTTTCCTTTTTCATATCCAATTTTATTGTATTACCCTTATGCTTTGCTTGTTTTTCATTGGTGCACGAAATAATTAGAACACAAAAAACAAGCACTGGCAAAACGTCATTTTTAATTTTTTCATTTAGTTCAAACTAAAGCAATAATGAACCCCTATGCATTCATGTAGATTAAGAAATGGAAGGACTTGGGGCTCCCTTTTTTGATTGAATGCCTTCATTTACTCTTGGGATTACTTCTTTTCCAATTAGTTCGATAGCATGCATCAGTTGTTCATGACTGAGGAAGGTATTATCCATGTTGAAAGTAAAGCGGTCAATTCCTCCTAATGCTTCACTGTGTCGCAAGATTTTGTCGGCTACCTCTATCGGGTCACCAACCACTAATGCTCCTCGTTTGTCAGTCTGATGATCGTACCCCTCGCGGGTCACTGGTGGCCACCCTCTTTCCTTGCTGACATCATTAAACATCTTTGCATACCCTGGATAATAGATATCCAGTGCCTTCTGATGGTCATCATCTAAAAAGCCTAAAGAATGAAGGCCAATTTTCATTTTTTCTTTTGGGTGACCATGCTCAAGATAGGATTGCCGATAGAGATCTATCATTGGCCGGAATCTCTCTGTCTGTCCTCCGATGACTGCCGCCATTAATGGCATCCCAAGTTTTCCTGCTCTATGAAATGACTCACTACTCCCTCCAACACCTCTATAAATTGGGATTTCCTGCTGCAAGGGGCGAGGATAAACGGCTTGATTAACAAGAGGTGACCTGAATTTTCCGTTCCAGGTAAGTACTTCTTCTTCCCGGAACTTTAAGAGTAATTCAAGTTTTTCTTCGAACAACTCGTGATAATCATTCAGGTTGTAACCGAATAGTGGGAATGAATCTGTAAATGAACCCCTGCCTACCACGATTTCGGCCCGACCATTAGAGATTAGATCGAGTGTTGCAAAATTTTGAAATACCCTTACCGGGTCAGCAGAACTCAAAACAGTCACCGCGCTGCTTAGCTTTATTCTTTTAGTTCGTGCGGCCGCTGCGGCAAGGATTACAATATTGGCTGAGTCCAAAAACTCTTTTCTGTAATGTTCGCCAATAGCAAACGAATCAAGCCCCATCTCATCAGCATAGACCATTCTGTCCAAAAGTTGCTGAATTTCTAATTCTGGATTCAGAACTTTTCCTGTTTTAGGATCAATATGAGCCCCCGCAAAGCTGTCAATTCCTATTTCCATTTTTTCAAGTTTTATGATGCACCAAATTCCGCTATCCAAAGTGGAAATGCATTCATGTAGATGAATAAATGACTTAAGGATGGTTTATTTCCTAGCGAGTTCCGCTCGAAGGGTACTCAGTGCCTGTGGTGTGATACCAAGATAAGATGCGATCATTTTTTGAGGTACTCTTTGGACAATGTCCGGATAGGTTTGAATGAAAAGTTCGTAACGCTCAATGGCTGGAGCACTCATCAACATGATCACCCGTTTCTGAAGTACTCCAAGACGTTTGATTATTTTTTTTGCTTCAAGCTCTGAGTCAAAGTCTTTTACTCTTTGAATAACAATCGTATCTTCCAACGCATCAATGAATAGGTCGCATGGCTGTTCTGGCGGAACATTATCGGCAATAATCCAACCTTCCGGAGCGAACATGAAGATGTGTTCCTTGCCTTTGGTATCAATGGTATAGCTGCGTAGCAATCCAGATTCAACTTGATATACCTTACTGTTCAAGTCTCCTTTTCTCTGAATTATTTGTCCTTTTTTGATCTTTACTTCTTTCACAGCATTTGATTTTCCTAATGGCATAGAACGGCTACCATAGCCGCTGGCGAGGCCATCGGCCGAAGCATAGAGGCTATGGAATGTTATGCACTGGGTTTTAATTTTCAATTAATTCTACAATTTCTGCTTTTGAAGCCACCAAAGAAAAATTTATGTCTATGTACTTAAACTCTAAAGTTGGTAGAACTTTCAATAAATCGGTTGAGTAATCTGTTTTATTTGGCGAAAATACTGGTGTTCCATAAAAGAGTCTTTCTGCTATTCTAAATTTAATCTTTTCTTTTGGTGGCAACTGAATTTTTTTGTTATCCATAAATCCAAGCGGAAATATTTCTTTCTGATAATGCTTTCCAGCATAATTGAAAGTGACCAAATATCTAGCTTCACTAGGATAAATTGATATTGATGAATCTTCGTCATTATAGATCGACACTTTCATCTCGAGAACTGGACCATCTTCATGAAAGGTGATCTCACCTGTTCCCTCCTGAATAACTCTAGAAATTCTTAATGTATCAATTGCTAATTCTAAATTTTGTGAAAAAGCCAAATGCGAAGCAGATAGTAGCAAAACAAGTAGAATTGTCATACTTAGCTTTATCATCTGGCTTTTATCATAAAATGGTTTTAAATTTTACCTAGTGCATAACTTCTGTATAAAGTGCACAGTGCACTTTATCTGCAATACCTCATCTAATGTAAAGACTTTATATTTAATTTTTATAGGTTTTTATGTAAAATAATTGTGATTTTACGCCCGATGACTTGAAGCACGCATCATGCAAGCGCGCTACCTCGGCAGGAAGATGCGCGCTAGAGGGGTGTTGTTGTAGCAAGTAATATAAAGCATTCATCTCAAAAACAGTATGGGAAATATGATAAACATAAAAACCTGCAATGAATTACAGGTTTTTATAAATCGACATATTTATTCAATTAGCTAATATGGCTGAATAGTTGATTTACTTTTATTTGATCGAACCATAAGCACAATAAATAACAGCAAGAATCCAATACACAGGTAGACGAAACTATCTTGAATAACTGAGTATAATGTAGTGACACCTTTGGTAGGCAGTTGTGAATACATGATTTTATCATTATTGTCAAAACTGCTCATTTGTGAAACCATTTCACCGTATGGTGTAATTGCTGCGGAGAGCCCAAAACGCGTTGAACGAAGTACCGAGTGACCTTGCTCAACTGCTCTAAAGGCTGCCATTTCTGTATGAACAGGGTCAATGCCTCTCCAATCACTTGACGGAAGAATAACCATATCTGCTCCTAATTCACCATACCCTTTTGCCAGATATGGAAAATCATAATCATAGCAAATTGCGGCTCCGACTTTTGTTCCTGTTATATCAGCCACTTTTAAAGGTGACTTTCCCTGTACTGCAGGTTCTCCGGGTACGGGTTGATGCTTGAGGTATGTATGCGTAATGTTTCCTGACGAATCGATAAACTGGTACTTGTTCTCATATCTCAAGGGAGATTGTGAAATGGGTGACACATAAGAAGCTACCAAAGTGATATTGAGTTCAGCAGCTAGTTCCTTGATGGAGTTAATCCATTCCTTCTCATCTTCAGGCATTATAAATATAGCGGCTTCGTTCCATGATATTATTTTAGCACCACCGTCCGCTGCAGTTTTGGTTCGTTTAAATAATGCCGTTTTAGTCTGTTCAGTTCTTTCCTTAGTTGGCAATGGTAAACCACTTGCCTCCGAGTCTGTTCCAGCTGCTGCAACAATTACAGTGTCAATACCATTGGCTTTGCTCATGTCGTATCGGATGGAGCCAAAAACAATTAAAAGGAACAGCACAATTAACGGGAGCTGAAATGTTGGAATAGAGATTTTTCTTTTGATTATGATATTGGCAATTGAGACATTAACCCAATAAATCAGAAAGCTTAGACCGGCCATCCCAAACAGGGATACTGTTTGAATAAGCGATACATTATCGTGCATGGTATATGCTGCTACTCCCCAACTGGCAATAGGTGTAAAAGTGTATTGAATCCATTCCATAATAACCATGATGACAGGAAATAGAAACAGTGCATATTTTTGATTTTTAAATTTACTCCAGATCAAGTATCCCGGCAGGTGAAATAAACTTATTGGGATCGAGTAGAGGAAGACCAGCACCAATGGAATTGGATCGCTGATAATCTTCGTTACTACAAAGGACCAAGCCAAAACTAAAGCGAGAAAAAAGGTTAATCTTGACTTCCAACCTAGTGTGAGACTTAGATAAATTAAAAATGGAACACTTGAAACCCAAGCCATGACTTCAATACTAAAGGTCATGTGAGTTAGGGCCATGGTAACTACTCCAATTGCGAGATACCAAAGTGGATTAATTTTATCTACATAAGATCCTTGTGCGGGGGTACTTGATAATTCTTGCATCCTTCTTTGTTTTTAAGTTGACAACAAAGATCGATGATGCGGATTTCGAATCCATTAACATTTGTTAAAGGATGATCTTTTACTCCAAGAGTCCTTTACGGAGCCTGCTTAGGGAAATATTTGTAATTCCCAGATAGGAGGCAATGTCAACATGTGAGATTAGATTTTCCAGAAAGTGATATTTTTCTCTAAAAAGAATGAGCCTTTCTCTCCCGTTCAGCGAGGCGAGGGCAATTTCTTTTTCAACTTTTGCAAGGAGTTCATTTTGTAAAACCATATTTCCAAACTCGCGTATGTCAATGTGATTTATCATTAGCTGCTCAAACTTGTCAGCGTTTAAACTAGCTACGGTTAGCTTTGTAAGCGCTTGAAAATTGAGGTGAGATATTTGATTAGCTGTTCTCGTTTTATTCGGAGAGAGTACACTGCCTTCAAGAAAATAAGATATAGTTATTTCCTCACCTTCCGGGCTTAGCAAAAAGCTCCGGCAGACGCCTTCATAAACAAAGTATTCCTTGTTATTTTTTTTCCCTCTATCAATAAACACATCACCTTTTTCATAAACTTCAACTAAAATCAAGTCACTCATCAGATCTAATGACCCCTCCGATACAGGTGACATTTTGTTGACTATGGGTCTTGTTCGTTCTTTAATCTGTTCGAAATTCATGATTATCTTTTATTTGCTACAACATCTGTATAAAGTGCACAGTGCATTTTATCCGCAATACCTCATCTAATGTAAAGACTTTATATTTAATTTTTATAGGTTTTTATGTAAAATAATTGTGATTTTACGCCCGTTGACTTGAAGCACGCATCATGCAAGCGCGTTACCCCAGCAGGAAGATGCGCGCTAGAGGGGGCCTAAACAGAAGCTGCCCGGGATGCCTTAACCTTCCTCATTTGTTCATGCCTGAATTTTCTTTCTTGAGGTTTGCCGGGAGTTAAGGGACAAGAAACAAAATAAAGCAACAAACCTTTCAGTCACCCCGTAGGGATTCCGGCCTGGAAGGTCCGGCCTGGAGGGTCCGGCCAGGAAGGCTTTACCACTCCGTGGCGGCCATGCAGCAGGGCTGTACTTCTTACAAGGTGGTAAAGATTCCTTTGCAAGTTTCACAAGCTCCGGAATGACTCCGATAACAAAGGGTTTCTCTGCCTCACTTAGAGTTACCCCGTAGTGGAACTGTCGCAGAGGACACTGAATTACCAGCTTCCTCCTCCCTCAGTTACCTGTAAGGAACTCTGAGGAGGGTTGACTTTTCAAAGCATGACAAAAGCTGATATAAAGCCTATACCTATTTTTTTCTATACTCCGACCTATAGAAACTTTCCCTTCTATACTTATTCCGCTGGTTCAACATATAGATCGGTACTCATCTATGGTTTATTTGGTAGTTCAACGCATAGATCGGTAGTGATCTATAAGTTATTTTGTCGTCCAACGTATATATCAAGTCTGATCTGTCCATTGGCGCACGGTCTATGTAATAGATCAATACTGATCTGTAAGTTTTTTCACCGCGCATGTAATAGATCAGTGCTGATCTACAAGTTTTTTGGCCGTACAAGTCATAGATCAGTACTGATCTGTCTTTTGTACAAAAGACTAAACCTTGATTCCGCTCCCCAATGCCCTGATGTAAGAAAGTAAATTCATTAAAGCGTTAAGTTATTTTATTTATATTTTTTAAAAATATAATTATATTTTATTAATTAGCTTTGACTTGTTGAGCAGTTGTTCAATGCTGTGCCGGCTTGGTGGAAAAAAAAGGAAGGAGTGCCCTTCTATCCCCTTTATACCCGTGTTAAAGAGCCGCAACAGCTTTATTAATTCATACAACAGTCTATGATACGAAATAAGAAAGACTACAAAAAAGGTTGGGTACAGACTTCCCTGGAAGCTACCCGCCAACATGCGGAGATTCAATCCTCCATGCAGGGCTTTGGCTACGATGAGGCCAAACTGGGCATAGCAGATAACCTGCTGGGAGAGGTTGAAAAGTGGGATTCACTTTACTTTGAACATCTGGGCGGTCAGAAAAAGGCAACCCGGGACATGAAAGAGGCCCGCCGTGAGGTGAATACCCGCTATTTGAAGCACCGGAAAGTAGCCCGGATAGCCCTGGAAGGCCGTAGCGATCTTTGGGACCTGCTCAAAATAGAAGGCCCGCGTAAACTATCGCTGCCCGAATGGCTGGGACAGGTGAAGGCTTTCTACTATCATTACGATAGGGCGGCCGACATCCTGAAGAAATACAACATCAGCCGGTCGGAGGTAGACCAAACCATCGCCATGATAGAGGCGATTGAGGACTATCGGGTGCAGCAGTCACTGAGCCGCTCACGCGCACAAGAGGCTACGCAAAAACGTGATCAATATAGCCGCGAGCTAGACCAGTGGATGAGGGAATTTATGTACGTGGCAAAGCTGGCCCTCAAAGACAGTCCCCAGTACCTGGAAGCCCTGGGCAAGACGGTGAAGGGAAAGTGAACACCAAAGTATCCCTAGCCCTGAGGCACCAAGATAGGGCTATACTCTCTCCCCTCATAGGCTTAGGTTTGAAGGCAAAGTGGTTTGTAAACTAAATTACACAGTATTTTTAGCTTTGTCTTCCAGGAGGGATCTTGTTAATAGTTTGAAGAAAAATTTCAAGCTACTCCATCGCACTTAGCGCATGAAGGTTCTTTAGCTATATCTTTGAAAGTCTTAAAAAGGCGGTTCGCCGTCCGGCGTGGAGCGCTGCGATTCCTCGGCATCGGCCGTCCGACTGAATGACAACTGCCATGTAACACAAATGGAAAATATCGTATAATTTAGTTTACAGTGTACTAAGCAATGGATAAGAGATATTGCATTTTTCTACCATATTGAATGAAAAGCCTTTAAATTGACAGCAAAAAAAGGATATGCACAAAATGACTCGCTGTCTGCTAGGAAGTTTTATACTACTCACCCAGCTTAGCACTTTACATGCTGCGCAGATTGATACAGTGGAGATTTATAGTGAGGCGATGAACAAAAACATTCCAGCCATTGTCATCACCCCTGAGGGATATGCAGAATCTACTGATCATTACCCTACTGTTTACCTTCTGCATGGCTATAGTGACAGTTACGCAGGCTGGACTACCAAAGCAAGTGTAGTGCCTTCCCTGGCGGATCAGTACCAGCTCATCGTTGTGATGCCGGATGGAGGTTATAATAGCTGGTATATTGATAGCCCTATTGACCCTCAGAGTCAGTACGAAACCCATATCGCAAATGAGGTGGTTCACTTTGTGGATTCCGCCTATCGCACAATACCGGAAGCAAACAGCAGAGCAATTACCGGATTAAGTATGGGAGGTCATGGAGGCTTGTTTCTGGGCATCAGGCATCAGCAAACCTTTGGTGCCGCGGGAAGCATGAGCGGGGGCGTTGATCTTACTTATGACATCAACGGCTGGGAAATAGATGAGAAACTTGGGCCTTATTCAAAATATCCGGCCCGATGGGATTCTCTATCCGTGATCAATATGATTGACCTGATCAAGTCAGCTCAGTTGAAAATAATCATAGATTGTGGGGTTGATGATTTCTTTTTTGAAATTAATCGGCGTCTCCATCATAAACTCCTGGAAAACGATATACCCCATGATTATATAGAAAGGCCAGGAAAACATAATTGGGCTTACTGGGACAATGCTGTTCAGTACCAATTTCTTTTTTTCAGTAACTTTTTTAATAGTAAGCCAAGTGGATAGCCAGATTTTGATCAATGTGGTAGAACCAGGATATTGTTATTATTGCCAGCAATAAAGCAAAGTATTCCTTCTCTTGGGCCTATAACTTTAGCACTCTTTTTAAGTTATTTTAGGGAAAATGCATACTTAACTATATGGCTAGCAGCAAGATTCTTACAATTGTAGGCATGGGAGAAGGCATCAGCATGTCTATTGCAAGTAAATTTGGTCATCAGGGCTTTACCATCGCTATGATTTCCAGATCTGATGAAAAACTAAGTCAATACCAGAAAAAATTGCAGCGGGACAAGGTTGAAGCCTATTATTACATCGCTGATGTATCTGACAGTCAACAACTTATCTCCTGCCTTGCATATATTCGTGAATCATTAGGCCCCACTGAAGTGCTGGTATACAATGCTGCCGCCGTTAGGGAAGTGGATCTGATGACCATGGATGAAGATGACCTTATGATGGATTTCAGGGTTAATACCTTGGGCGCCCTTATCGCGAGCCGTACAGTTAGCCAGGAGATGGAAAACTCAGGCAAAGGCAAAATATTTTTTACAGGTGGAGGATTGTCTATACATCCTAATCCAAGCTACGGATCATTAGCAATTGGTAAAGCTGGTCTCCGTAACCTGGCTTATAGCCTTCATGAACAGCTCAAGCCGCTTAACATTCATGTGGCTACTGTCACAGTCAACGGCATTGTACAAAAAAGTGATGAAAAGTATCATCCTGATGCTGTAGCTGCGCAATTCTGGAAACTTAATGAGCAGGCTCTAAGTGATGCAGAGCCTGAGATCATTTATTGACACAGTTATTTCAAACAGGCATAACATCAGCCTTCGGATATCGTTTGTATATCTTTATAATCATCGTAAATTACATTTAAAGAATACATTTTAAACCATTAAACTTTTTCATCTATGAAATTTGGAAGCAGTAACTTTACATTCGGCAAAAAGAAGAAAAAAAAGTTTCCTTCTTTAGAAGCCCTTAAAACAATAAGCTACGTGACCGGTTCAGCACTGGCCATGAATAAAGTCTTGAAAGAAAAACTTTTAGAACAACAGCATTTACTGCTGAAACCAAAAAGAAAGCAGACTGATGACAACACTGCTATTTTTGCCGGTCTGGCAGGTGGTTTAATTGCCGGGGGCATCATGGCCTTATTGCTGGCGCCGGAGTCTGGCGACAAGCTGAGAGATAGAATCAGTAGTTTTTTTTTGACTGAAAACGGACACTTTGACTTAGAATCAGAGATGGAAGAAGCACGCAAACATGCTGAAGAAAAACTTGGCATGAATGGCAATAATCCCTCTTAAGATAATTTAATTGATCAGTTCGGCTTAATGGCCGAACTTTTTTTATTCCTATTATCTCATTTTCTTGAGCTATTCCTACGCTTGTCTCTGCTCAACATGCCTTTAGATAAAAGACACATTGCTTTTCTTAACCAACTCCGGATTGCATACGCACTGGACGAGGAATCATTACACGGCTTACAAAAAAAGCTTGACGGATGGAAAAATGAGTACAATCAACTTAATCATTCAGTCACTAAGTACATTGAAAAGGAAAAAGCACAGTCCAGACCTTTTCAATCCCTTCTTGTACATTTTACAGATCAAGTCAGAGCCTGTTTGTCGGCAAAACTTGATGAAAAAGACATACACATTATTCTTGCTGACGCTTTCCTGTTTTCATTTTTAGAGGACGAAGCTAAATGGGAGAAGATTAGGAATGCCCCTGCCTTATATAGTTTGAAGGATATCATTCAGCATCTGAAAAAAAGTTCTCAACGCAATACTTTGGGAGATAATTTTATCAATAAAGGGATCTCCGCTTTTCCGCTTGAAATACAGCAGGCGACTTGGCATTACCTCAGATACGCTACTTTCCCCCCTCTCCTCTCTCAGGAAGCAATTTCAAAACTTCATCAGTTAAATAATTATCTGCTTAAACGGAAGCTTGGCAAAAGCATAAACGATAAAGATATTGAAATTCTGTTCATCAATACTAAGGAAAGCTATTGGGAGAAAAGTTTGCTATCGGTTGTAGAGGAGGATGTACAGGAAGAAGTAAAGCAAAAAAGAAGTCTTTACTGTTTTACTGATTTGTTTGATTACCTGCAAAAGTGTTTTTCCGAATCTGCTCATGAAACTGAAAGTGAAATTCATCTTCCTGCCCAATGGCAGGATCCGTTGAATGTACAAGGCCTGGGGCATCAAACGAACTTATTTACTGAAAAAGAGGGTAAACAAGTAGTCGCAACACAGCTAAATGATCATGACTTTACCGCTATCTGTCTTGACCTCAGGCTACCTCATCCTTACCCTTATATTAAAAAGGCTATTCCCATCCTGGACCAGCAAATTTTAAAATCTAAAAAAAGAGCTTAAGCTGGAAACTAAAGTTTCAGGAGAAAAGGAAAGACTAATTTTATGGTCTGCAAACCACCTGGGTGAGCAAGGAATCATAATGTGTTTATTGCCCGGATATTTTTTGAGCGATTCAAAACACAGTGATTTCAGACGATTTCTGGAATATATTTTTCAGGAAATATACATTCTTGAATTGAAAAATGAAGATGATGGACTGGCTGTGCTGTACCTCATCAAAAAGGCAAAAGCTACAAAAACTACCAACATTCAACATACTGATGTTTCCCTCCTAAAATTTAACCAGGAGGAAACAAAAGATTTTGAAGAGCTAAAATGGCAAAACGTTTATACCGATCAACAGGATTATTGGTTAGGTTTACCGGAAAGCGATTTTTTTCAACATCTTGCTATTTACGATCAGAAATCGTCCATATTTGACAGCTACCAAAAGGGAAGTGCACGCCTGATGGAGGCCTGGTTTACTGATATCAACCCTAAACTGCTTGAAAAAAAGGTTAAATTTGTGCTCAGGCAATATGCGAAGCTCCACAAAAAAAATGATGTTTCCGACCCTTTGATAAACTGGCCTGCTCATTTACTCAATATGGCTGAAGAAGGAGTCACGCTGACTTTTGACAAACAAAAAATCAAAAAAATTGAGCTTGAACCTTATGTCTCAGTTTTTGCTTATGTGGAAGAAAAGCTGATTGCTGAGGAAAATACAGGTATTCCAGCAATAGCATATAGTCAACGACATCAATACGTATACCCGCTGGTCAATCTGTGGGGCAGCAAATTTTGGAACAAGTTTTTTGTTTTTCCATTGAACAGTCAGCATCTGAGCGGTCCCTCATCGCTAAATATTAGCGATAGTACTTTAAAAAACTTCAAAGAACACTATCAAAAAAAAACCAAAGCCCACAACCAGACTTTCATTGTTTTCCCGCCTGAAGGTATTACACAAACCCTTGATAAGATTGAAAGCGTGAGCCGTGACCTCCCGGTGATCAGTAAATATCCAACACAAATCAATAACTTGTTAGAAGAAGCACGCCACTTTACTTCTGATGTAGAATTACTTACCCCACCCTACAAAAAAATTGATGAGTTCAAGAGAAAAGTGCTTCGCCTTGAAAGAGATGCGATTGAAAGAAAAGTAATTTATCAAAAGGTAAAAGCCTACATAGAAGAGCTCAAAGATCAGCTTGCGATACTCACACGTGCGCATGACGATGCCAAAAAAGATGCAGAAGCGGTCAATAAAGAAAACATTTTTTACTATACCTTTGCCGTCTTACATGATCCTGAATACCCTCATAAATATCAGGAATTTTTAGAGAAAGAGCTTCCCAGAGTCCCCTTGTACCCCGGTTTCAGGCAGTGGGTAGCATGGGGAAAACTAATATTTGTAGCCCACACTACTGAACACAATAAAAGCAGCATACCTTCAGCGATACAAATGAAGGAAGAAATACACGAAAAGAAAATCAGCAAATATTTTAGTTATCAGTTTGATGTAGAAAGAGGGCTTATCATATTAACAGAGCAGAACAAATCAGTTACGTTAAGTAATATCCCGAATCAGGTCTGGAAGTATCAATTTGATGGGCGCTACCCTTTTGCACACTATTTAGAGTACCTCCTTAAATGGCAGCGTAAAAAGAAGAAAAATCAATCTCAATTCAACCTGCCTATACTTGATGAGCCTTCCGAAATCATTGAGCAAATTAAACATTTATGTAGTCTTTCAGTCCAGCTTGTCTATATTGCTGAAGAGATGAAAGATGCTTCTCGCCAGCCTTCTTTGTAGGCTAAAATTATTTTCATACTAACTGCAACTCTTCTTCCTGATTTACAGTATTAATCTCAGTTTAAAATTATATATGTCCATCAAGAAAAAAGTAAAAGCAGTTGAAAAGCTTTATAAGGAACTGGATCAGGAGATGCAGGCCTTTCGTCAAGATACCGGTATGCACTGCATAGCAGGTTGTGGTAAATGTTGTTTTAAGTCAGATATAGAGGCAACCGTGCTTGAATTTTTACCACTTGCCTATCATTTATTTGTGAATAATCAGGCTGAACAGTGGTTAGAAAAATTAAGAAGCTATCAGGAAGATCAGGTTTGTGCGATCCTTCAGACATTCAGTGTTGACAGCCGACAGGGAAAATGCACCTCTTATCCACAGAGAGGGCTCATCTGTCGCCTTTTCGGATTTTCTGCAGCATTTGATAAATACGGAGTAAAAAGACTTTCTACTTGCAGTGTCATCAAAACAGAGCTCCCAGAAATATACAGTAAAGCGGAACATTGGGTAAAAGAAGGAAAGGCAAGTCCGGTTATGCGCAACTATTATTATCGTTTGTGCAATGTTGACCACAGGCTTACAGATAAGTTTTATCCTATCAATCAAGCGATCAGGTTAGCAATCATTGAAGTACTCAGCTATTACTGCTATCGCAGAGCACCTAAAGCATCTTAGAAGCTAAAACTACTTCTCTAAACATTAGCATAGCTGGCATTTAAATTATCATAGGTTTCACTATTAAGAAGATGTTTATATTTTTGGGAGCATCATGCTCTTTCTATTTTACTGAGACGTAGGGTAGCGGGCATGTGCTCTACTGTTTTATAACAACCTATGAAAAAATTATCAGCATTTTCTCTTTTCCTGCTATGGGCTTATTGCCTTATCTGCATTAAAGTTTCAGCACAAACACTTGATGAACCATCAGCCGTAAAGACCTTTAGTGATGATGGTGCCTGGTGTTGGTTTTCTGACCCCAGGGCAGTTTACTATGAAGGTAAGCACCAAAGGACCTATGCCTCCTGGGTAGACTCAACCGGCAATATCCTGATTGGCTATTATGATCATAACAGTGATCAAATTGAAACCGAAGTACTGCACGAAAATCTGGAAATAGACGACCATGATAATCCCGCATTGCACTTTACTGAGGATGGACGTATCATGGTTTTTTATGCTAAACACTCTCGTGAAACACCTATCTACCAGCTAGTTAGTCGTGAGCCTGAAAATATAAACAGTTGGGAAGAAAGGCGTTCTTTAACACTAAATGATACCACAACCTACGCTGGCTATTCCAAAACTTACACTTATGTAAATGTATGGAAAGTTAAGGATGAGCTCTTTTTATTATGGAGGGGTATGGACTTTAAACCTAACTACTCTATCTCAAAGGATGGCGGAAAGACTTGGACGAAAGGTAAAATCCTGATTCTGCCTGAAAGAATATACCGAAACCGGAGGCCTTATGTAAAAGTCTATAGTGATGGTGAAAGGCTTCATATCGCTTTTACGGATGGTCACCCAAGAAATGAAACTACCAACAGTATCTACTATGCCTATTACGAGGATGGTGACTTTCATAAAGCCAGTGGAGAAAAAATAATATCTTTATCTGAGGTGCCCTTCAGTCCACAACAGGCAGAGATGGTGCATGATGGTTCTACATCCAACAAAGCCTGGATCTGGGATATCGCTGCGGATGATGATGGAAACCCTGTACTTACCTATGCCTCTTTTCCTGATGACTCCTCCCACTATTACCACTATGCACGATGGAACGGAAAGCAATGGGAACGCCAGTTCCTCACTCATGCCGGCAAGTGGTTTCCTCAAACATTGGCCGGAACCGTAGAAAGAGAAATGAATTATTCAGGAGGAGTGGTTTTGGATCATGAGAATCCTGAGATAGTCTATTTATCCACTGAGCAAAACGGAATATTTGAAATTGAACAGTGGAAAAGATTAGAAAAAGGGAGGTGGAAAGCACAACAAATCACTTCTTCATCAACACTGGATAACATACGCCCTTACGCGGTATTGAATGCTGAAGAAGGAAACCCGCTTCAGGTATTTTTCTTAACCAACGAACGTTATATTCATTACACTGACTATCGTTCACTGATTAAAATGTGGCTCAAAGGAAACGAATAGTTACCCTTTGCTGAATACATTTTGAAAGCAATTGTACTACAAAACTATCGCTTATTGTACATCCATAGGTTGTAAACAAATCTGAGTTTTTATTCTATAAGCACTCGATCTACTTGCTGTATGCGTTTTTTTAAAAGCATACGGTTTATGAAACACCTAATAGGCATAGTTCTCCTTTCTGTAATCTCAATAAATTGCCATGCTCAGTCATTCAATAAACTGATCAAAATGGCTGACAAATACTATAAAGATGGTTTTTATACTGAAGCTGTCAATACCTACCTTCTGGCAGATGAAAAAGAGCCCGGTGATCTGGAACTCGCTTACAGGATTGGTCAGGCTTACCTGAAAAGTAAGTATAAAGACAGAGCGTTACCTTATCTTAAAAAAGTATACGAAAACATATCCAACCCCAAAGGTCAGCTATTATACAATCTGGCATTGGCTTACCAGTACAACCATCAGTTTATGGAAGCGCTAGATCATTTTACTGCTTACCGTGAAATCACAGATAATACTTTTGCTGCTGATCAACATATTATGCAGTGCGCTATTGGCATTGAGTATTTCAATAACCCTAAAGATGTAAAAATAACTAACCTTAAAAGTATTAATTCAGATAATCAGGATTACGCACCACTGATAACAGCGGATGGCAATTCGTTAATTTTTACTTCCAGAAGAGAAGGCTCTACTGGTGGAGATATGGCTTATGACAACAACTATTATGAGGATATCTACATCGCACACAAAAAAAATAATCAGTGGGCTGCCCCTGAAAAAATAAAGGGTGCCGTAAATACCAATTTTCATGAGTGTGGAGCAGCTATCTCACCTGATGGTAAGCAGCTTTTCATCTATATGGATGAAGGAGATGGTGATTTTTACGTTTCCACCTTTAACAGTAAAAGCTGGGGGGAGCCTAAGGCAGTAGGAGGAGTAAACTCACCCTACCGGGAACTTTCCATATCCATGAACGGTGAAGGCAATAAACTGTATTTCTCCAGCAACCGCCCTGGAGGATACGGTGGTTTTGATATTTATGTCTCTACTTTAGATGACTTTGGCAGATGGGGAAAACCTATCAACCTAGGTCCAAAAATAAATACTTCAGGGGACGAAGATGCTCCTTTTATCCATGCTGATGGTGAGACATTGTACTTTAGCTCTACGGGCCATCTTGGAATGGGGGGATTTGATATTTTCAAGAGCAAATATCTCAGAGAAAAGTGGACCACTCCTATCAACTTGGCTTTTCCTATCAACACGGCGCAAGACGATAATTACTTTGTGATCACAAAAAATAATGAATATGGATACTACGCCACCGCCCGCGAAGATGGCTTGGGCGGAAATGACATCTATGCTATTCTGATGGATAAAAGAGATTTTATTCAGGAAAAGAAAGACGCGCCTTTGATGACGCTGTCAAGAAAAAAAGACAAAGAGACATTCCTGGTAGGAAAAGTACGTAATATTGAAACGGGTGACTTTTTGGAAGCGGAAATTATACTTTCTGATAATGAAAAGAACATCGTCATGACACGTACCTTTTCAGATCCCGAAACAGGTACATTCAGAATATCCATTCCGGAAGGCACCAACCTCGGACTTACTGTAGAGAGTGATGGTTATCTGTTCTATTCACAGAATATAAGATCGTCAGCCTTGGAGTCATACAAAGATAATACGATAGATATTGCCTTACAGGAAAGTAAGGTAGGTACGATTGGTATTTTGAAAAATATCTTTTTTGACACTAACAAAACTAATATACGCAAAGAATCTCTGGTTGAACTAAACCAGATTTATACCCTACTCAAAGCTCAACCCAATATCGTAATACAAATCAATGGGCATACTGATGATATAGGGGATGATGCGTATAACCAGCAATTATCAGAAAAAAGAGCCAGGGCTGTAGCTGACTATCTTTTGAATTATGGTTTATCAGCCGACCGCATCACAGCCAGAGGTTTTGGAGAAAGCAAACCCATCGCTTCTAACAAATTTGAAGAAAATGGACGCGCACTCAACCGCCGTACCGAGATTGAAATCATAAAAATTCTGGACACAAAATAGTGCGCAGATAAAGCTGTTTTATATATTTTGAATTGCTTTTTCTACCTTATCAGCAGTAAGTGGCTTGCTTAGGTAACCCTTAACCTGGGAAAATTTTCTTGTTTCTTCAATGTCTTTCGGGTTGGTAGATGATGTCAACACAACTACATTGAGTTTATTTTTATTGCAGGGCTCACAGGCCTCTAGAAACTCAAACCCGTCCATCACCGGCATGTTAAGGTCAAGAAATATTAGGTCAGGGCAATCTTTATCATTTTGTCCAGCCTTATCATCAGTGACTTGACCTATCAAATCTAAAGCTTCCTGCCCGTTAGAAGCCACAAGAATTGTATCCGCTAGATTTATAGTGTTGAGGATTTCGGTAGTGATAAAATTTGAAACTTCATCGTCATCCACCAACAGCACTTTATTAAATTTTATCATAATGCAAGTTTAAAAAATTGTTTATAAAAATAACGAGTGTTATTCAGCTTTAAGTATCCAATTAAATTGTTAAAAAATTAAACTGAAATTTAAAATTGTTTAATGAAATGCTTTAGTTAAATTAAATATAAACAAGCAAATTTACTTGTCATTGGTTCAAATAAAATAACATTTGCTCTGCAAGAAATTCATTGCCCTTTCTATTCAAATGAACTCTGTCAGAAGTGAGTACACCACTGTTCCGGGCATCAGCATTATTTTTCTTCAAATAAGATTTAAACTTATTTCTCAGGTCACATAGCTCTGCGCCTGTCTCCATAGAGACTTTTCTCACTACTTGAGCGTATTGATCTAGTTCCTGATTGATTTGTCCATCAAAAGAAGGGTTTTCCCCTATCACAGTGGGAGTACAGAAGATAATCCTGCTCCCCTGTTCCTCTAATCGCTTGGCGATAGTAAATAATCCTTCTTCGTAGCGTTCAATAGTAGTACCTACAGCACCTTCGGGTTCATAAAAATGCCACACATCATTGATTCCTATATATACGAATACAATGTCGGGATCAAGCGAAAGTACATCCTTTTCAATTCTGTTTTCCAGATCCGTGACTTTGTTACCCCCTATCCCTTTGCCAATAAGCTGAAACTCCGCAGTATCTATGTGCTCTCTTAGTAAATTGATATATCCGGAAGGATCACTTTCACCTGCTGCAGTGATAGAATCGCCAAAAAAAACTACTTTCTTCTTATCTTTCTTATTAAACGACATCAAGACAAGCATAATAAGTGAACATAGGAATAGTTTGATATGCATAGAGAAATTGAAAGGTGTTGGGTCGTTGTAAAAATCACAGTATTGAACACCTCAAGCTAAATAAAATATTTCGTGCCTACAATAACTTAATACATAAAGTAAATATTACTGTTCTTTACTAAGCGTTTGGATAATAACTTTCCATTAAGTTAATTCTAACACAACCTACTACCCTATAAATATGCAGGATGAAACTAAAAATACCTTTCTTCAAAAAGCTAGGCTCTGGCAACAAATAAGTAGCTCAGCCATTGAATTATTAAGCTTTGACCAGCTCAAAGATATTTACTACAGTATTTTTGCCAATGACCCCTTGGGAATTGCATGGCTTCCTGATAAGCGTACGCTGAACTACGCCAATATTAATCAATCCATCAGTTCATTAAAGCTGAGTAGTTATCAGGATTTTCATAACTGGTCAGTACAAAATCGTGCACAATTCTGGGATCATACGATACAAACCCTGCAGATCAAACTTGATCAGCATTATGATCAGGTGCTGGATATTTCCCAAGGTGGGGTTGAAGACCCAAGATGGCTGGAAGGCGCACGTCTGAATATTATTAACAGCTGCTTTCAAGCAAATGAGCAAAAGACAGCTATCATTGCTTCTGATGAAAATCAAGAAACCCGAACACTCACTTATCTAGATTTAAAGAAATTATGCAACAGGGTATCCAATGGCCTCTTACAGCAGGGGCTTAAACAGGGTGATAAAGTGGTACTCTACCTGCCTCTTTGTACAGAAGCAGTCACCGCTTATCTGGGAATAATACAGGCAGGAATGATAGCGGTACTTGTTGCTGACAGTTTTTCGCCACAGGAGCTGAAAAGAAGAGTAGAAAGTAGTGAAGCCCGATCAGTAATTGCTTTTGATAGTTATACCTACGGTGGAAAAGATCTTTCAATATATCCTAAACTTAAAAAGGCAGATGTGCCTCCATCAATCATTATTCCTGGAAAGGAAAAAACAGATTTGCGTACCCAGGATGTGTTATGGGAAGATTTTCTGGCAAAGGACAGCTTTTCTCCTGTAATCGGCGAACCCAATACGCTGATCAGTATATTGTTTTCTTCAGGAACCACCAGTGAGCCTAAAGCCATTCCCTGGACTCAGCTTACTCCGATAAAGTGTGCTGCTGATGCTTACTATCATCATGATATTCAGCCCACCGACACGCTCACCTGGACAACAGGCATGGGCTGGATGATGGGACCATGGACAATCTTTGCTGCCCTGATGAACAAAGCGACACTGGCACTTTTTACTGGTTCAGCCGCCAGTACCGCTTTCGGAAGTTTTATGCAAGAAGCGAGTATCAGCATACTGGGAACTATTCCTTCCCTGGTAAAAGTGTGGCGCAAAACCCAAATGATGGAGCAATATCATTGGAATGTTCGTGTTCTCAGCTCCACCGGCGAGCCTTCACAAGTTGAAGACTACCTATACCTGATGTGGTTAGCAAAATTCAAAGCACCCATTATTGAATACTGTGGGGGTACTGAGATTGGTGGAGGATACCTCACAGGAACTGTAGTGCAGCCAGCCTCCCCTGCGACATTCACCACCCCAGCTTTAGGCATGGACCTTATCTTTAGGGAAGAAGAAAGTGGTAAAATAGACGCCAAACGGGATGGTGAGGTCTTCATCGTACCGCCTTCAATCGGACTTTCTCAACACTTACTGAACCGTGATCACCATGAAGAATACTATAAAGATTCTCCCAGCTTGAAAGATGGTACACTACTTAGAAAACACGGAGATAATTACCAGCTATACCATAAGCTATTAGAGGATACTACTTTTTACAAAAGCCGTGGCAGGGCGGATGATAGCATGAACCTTGGCGGAATTAAAGTGAGCGCAGTAGAAATAGAGAAAATCATAAATACACATAAAGCAGTTTACGAAAGTGCCGCTGTCACAGTAGCTCCCAAAGGTGGAGGGCCGGAAGTTTTGTTGATATTCTTCATCCCTCAGGATGAAAATATGGATAAAGAACTGTTGAAGAATGATCTGCAAATGATGTTGAACAGTGAGCTTAACCCGCTTTTCAGGATTAAAGAAGTAATTGCAAAAGATACCTTACCCCGTACAGCTTCCAACAAGTTAATGCGGAGATCACTCAGAAAGGAATATATGGAATTTAATTAACTAATATTACCGCAAGCCCTAAACCATTCCTTTCTATTTTGCCTTAAATATCCATGCCTACTCCTAAAGATCAGCCTCAATCACTAGCCCCGGCACTTAGATGGTTCAAGCAGCAGAGATGGGAAGCTTTTGCTTTTCAACGTGAAGTTTGGGAGGCTTATCTGAGGGGAGAAAGTGGTTTGTTAAATGCTCCTACCGGTAGTGGTAAAACTTATGCGCTGTGGCTGGCTGCTTTATTAGAATTTATTCAGGATAACCCGGAACGGTTCCAGGAGAAAAAAAGTAACGGCCTGCAAATTCTCTGGATCACTCCGCTGAAAGCATTGGCCAAAGATATCCGGCAAGCCATGGAGAGGGCCTGCGAAGCTTTGCAGGTACCCTGGAAAGTAGAAGTCCGCTCCGGCGATACGAGCAGCAGTCAAAGGCAAAAGCAGATGCGCTCAATGCCTGAATGCCTGATCACTACCCCTGAAAGCCTGCATCTGCTGATCAGTCAGAAGCAGCACTCTCAACTGTTTAAAAAACTGAAGTGTGTCATTGTGGATGAGTGGCATGAGCTGCTTGGAACCAAAAGAGGGGTACAACTGGAATTGGGTTTAAGCAGGCTCAAAGTCATTCAAAAAGAGCTGAAAATATGGGGAGTTTCAGCAACAATTGGTAACCTGGAGCAAGCTAAAGATATTCTTCTTGGCCCCGACCATCCAAGGCCTAACCGAATTGTCAGGTCTAATATTGAAAAGAAAATTGTGGTAGAAAGCATTCTGCCCGATGAGATTGAGAAATTTCCCTGGGCAGGACATCTCGGCATCAAGATGATGGATAAGGTAATCCCCATTATAGAGCAAAGTAAGACTACCCTGCTCTTTACCAACACCCGTGCCCAGACTGAAATCTGGTATCAAAAGCTGTTGTCAAAGGTGCCTGAGCTTGCCGGTCAGATGGCGATGCACCACGGTTCACTGGATAGCTCAGTACGAAGCTGGGTAGAAGACGCGTTACATCAGGGCATCCTTAAGCTGGTCGTATGTACTTCAAGCCTTGATCTGGGCGTTGATTTTCGTCCCGTAGAAACGGTAATACAGGTGGGAAGTCCCAAGGGGATTTCCCGTTTTATTCAGCGAGCGGGACGAAGTGGACACCAGCCGGGAGCTGTCAGCAGAATTTATTTTTTACCTACCCACTCATTAGAGCTGCTGGAAGGAGCTGCCATTAAGGAAGCTATCAGGCAAAAAATATATGAATCACGCAGGCCTTTGGAAAAATCCTTTGACGTATTGGTTCAGTACCTTGTCACGCTGGCAGTAGGTGAAGGATTTCTGGAAGAAGAAGTATATCCGGAAGTAAAACGAACACACAGCTTCAAAGACCTTACGCCAAAGGAATGGCAGTGGGCATTGCAGTTTATCACTACCGGTGGGGATAGCTTAGGGCAATATGATGAGTTTGCCAAAGTCATCCTTAAGGAAGGCATCTATAAAGTAGAGAGCCGGAAGACTGCCATGCGTCACCGTATGTCAATGGGAACCATCGTGAGTGATCCGGTACTCAAAGTAAAGTATGCCAGCGGTGGCTTTATCGGTACCATTGAAGAAAGCTTTATTGCCCGGCTAAAGAAGGGCGACAATTTTTGGTTTGCCGGTCGTAACCTCAGGTTTGAGCGCATCAAAGACCTTACCGTGCTGGTGCATAAAGCCCGGGGTACCAGTGGTCTTATTCCTTCCTGGTCTGGCGGAAGGATGCCGCTTTCTTCACAACTTTCGGAGCTGATTCGCTTTAAACTGGACGAATTTCTTGAAGGAGCTTATCAGGACATTGAATTGAAGGCCATCCAACCCCTACTGGCCTTGCAGGACAGATGGTCATGCCTGCCTGACCGGCATAACTTCCTGATTGAGAAGTTAACATCCAGCGAAGGCTATCATGTGTATATGTATCCTTTTGCCGGAAGGGCTGTACATGAAATTTTATCTACGCTGGTAGCCTGGAGGATCAGTCAGATTCAACCCATTTCATTTTCCATTGCCATGAATGACTATGGCTTTGAATTGCTGTCAGATACAGAAATTCCACTGGAAGAAGCACTGGAATTAGACCTCTTTTCACAAGAAAGGCTGATGGAAGATATATTGGAGAGTGTCAACAGTACTGAGATGGCCAAGCGTCGTTTTAGAGAAATTGCTGCTATTTCAGGCTTAGTTTTTCAGGGTTTTCCCGGTAAACCCATAGGCAACAAACATTTACAGGCTACCGCCCAGATTATCTATGATGTATTTACTGAGTATGATCCAGAAAACCTACTCATTGCCCAGGCCATGGAAGAAGCTTTGTACCAGCAGGTTGAGCAGTCTACATTGGCAGAAGTGATGCAAAATATCAGGCAGCAGCGTATTATTATTGAGCATCCCTCCTATCCAACACCTTTCGCTTTTCCCATCATGGTAGACCGATTAAGAGAGAAGATCAGTTCCGAGACTTTAGAAGATCGGGTACGCAAGATGCAGCTTGAGTTAGAAGCCTACGCTGCTTTTGGTGAATAAGCCGTACTCTTTAACGGTTGGTAAGTACGAAGCTTACAAACTGGACCCGAAATGTAGAGATCTTTTGCGCAAAATTATACTCCTACAACTGATCAGTCCAGGGCAACACTCTTAAGCCTGCTAGTTTATCATCACGATCTAAAACTACCCTTACTTCAGGCTCAGATTTGGAGAAATCACCTTTGAAGCGAAATATGGTTGCTTCCATGCCACCCTGGGAGAGAGAATAGGCTTCCTGGAATTCTAATGAAGAGAGATATTCGCCCACCTGAGCTTTGATTTGCTGATATGCCTGCTTTTGGGTGTCCTTGGTAAACAACTGTACAATTTCAGGTATGGCCTCACCCTCTTTAAATTCATAATAACTTCCTTCAGCCATTTTAGTGAGTATCTGATCAGCAATGTCTTCTGCTGCCTTTACATCTGCCGGATTTACCCTTTCAACACCAAGTTTCTCTATGTTAGCTTGTTCTTGTGCCTGTACTACTGAGGAGACAAATAATATATATGTGACAGATGCCAAAAGTATTGATAATTTTCTATTGCTAATTCTCATGATAATATACAAAATGTAATATGTATTGATAAGTGATGATCCTGTACAGGATATATTTTTAGTAAGAGCAATCTTTTAAGAACATTATCTGTTTGTGCCCAAATTTGATAAAAAGTCCAATCAATCTCATATTTTATATTCCCCCTCCACAAACGAGTTATCTCCTTCTATTTACCAGTAACAATAAAAAGAAGACCTTGCATGTTCCATTAAGCTTCCGGGCTAAATAAATATCTATGAAGTTTCTTTTAACATTACAAGCAACTTCGTGTTACACCATAAATCTCACAAACATTTTTTTGAGATAGCTATTTTTTTATTTAAACCAATGTATTATGAATATTTTAGTAGCAGGAGCACACGGTAAAACCGGGCTACAAATCGTTAAGTTATTAACTGAAAGAGAACATAATGTGTTAGCCATGATCAGAGATGACGCTCAGTCTGACGAAATGGAGAAACTAGGCGCTACACCATTTGTTGCGAATCTGGAAGGAGACATAGAGTTTGCAGTAGAAGGAGCTGAGGCAGTCATATTTGCAGCTGGTTCTGGTCCCAACACCGGTGAAGATAAAACACTCTCTGTGGATAGAGATGGAGCAGTCAAAATGATTGAATCATGCGAAAGAAATGGTGTTGAAAGATTTATTCTTTTAAGCTCCGTGGGAACAGATCATCCCGAAGAGGGTCCTGAGAAGCTTCAACATTATCTGAAAGCTAAGGCGGAATCGGAAGAGAGATTAGAAAAAAGCAATCTTAACTATACCATAGTTCGCCCCGGCATGCTCAATAATGATCCGGAAACTAACCATATTATTGCTCAGGAAAGCCTGAAAGGTAAAATAGGACAGATCTCACGTTCTGATGTCGCCCTATCTATTGTAGAATCTATTGAAAACCCGAATACCTACCGTAAGACATTTGAAATTATCGGAGGTGGTAAGATGGAAGTTGAAAAAGCACTTAACAACTTATAATCAGTAAATTTTAGCATGCAAAATCAGGCTCATCAGTATTAATTTGGTTTAATAGGCATGAGCCTGATTTTATAATTCTATACCTTTAGTACTTCAGCTAAACGTGACAATCCTTTAGAATTGGCGTAGGAATAAGCTGTATGTCCCTGAGAATCCTTGATCGTTTTATCAGCCCCATTTTCCAGTAGGAGCTCAGCAATTCCCTCCTGTCCAAAAGTAGCTGCATAGATCAATGCGGTACCTCCACTCAGATTTCTGGCATTAACGTCAGCTCCTCGCTCCAGCAGTAGCTTTGCTATATCCTGGTTTCCTTTAAAACATACGCCCATCAATGCGGTGTTTCCCGCAGCATCTCGGGCATCAACTTTTGCTCCCGCATTCAGCAAAAAAAGAGTTATTTCATACTGATCGCTATAGCTTGCCATAATCAGGGGTGGAAAGCCTTTATTGTCTTTTTTTTCAATGAGGTTTGGGTCTTCCTCAATCAATTTCTTTATACCTTCTAATTCACCTTTTCTGATGAGTTCAAATACATCCATGATTGTTTAGTATTGGTAAAAGGGTGGCTAAAAATTTAAGTGCTGAGTTTAATTATTTATTGAATCTAATTCAATGCTTCTAGATATCATATCGCAAAACAACATAGGATCAGCATTTTCCATTTTTTGCAAGACGATTATTAAACTACTATTTGCATAAAGAGTTTAGCATCTACTGTTTAAAACATTGAATGTCAGCTATTTATTTTAATTTATTAAAGTAGTAAATCAAGCGTGAAATGGGTAATAACCTATATCGCAATTGTCTTTTCATGACTGTAAAGCTTTTAAACTTATAAGTAAAGGAGAAACGAATCTGGCTATTAGGACGTAGAATTAAGCAGTGAAGCTGCTTATCCTTTTTTTAAATGCAGACATGCTTCATTAAAATCATTATACGCTTAAATTAAAGATTGAATGAATTTCCATACCAGAAAATGGGTAAAACCTGAAGACTTAAATCCTAACAAAACACTCTTTGGAGGCAGGTTACTCCAATGGATTGATGAGGAAGCCGCCCTTTATGCGATCATACAGCTGGAAAATCAGCATGTGGTAACCAAGTATATTTCTGAGATCAACTTCATAAGCTCAGCCATTGTCGGCGACATTATTGAGATCGGGATAGAACCTGTGTCTTTCGGTAAAACTTCACTAACGGTGCGCTGCCTGGTTCGTAATAAAATGACCAGAAAGGAAATCCTCTCTATTGATAAAATAGTGATGGTTAATCTTGATGAAAAGGGAAAACCTACTCCTCATGGGAAGACAAATATAGAATATGTAAAAGACAGGCTTGGTAATCAATAAGCTTCCCACTGTAATCTCACGATAGACCGGTTAAGTCCTTAGCAAGTTCTCTCCTGATGATTTTACTACTTCCTGTCTGTATATAGCCATTATGCTCTGCATGGGTAGCAGCCTGGCTGGTATCCTGCTTCATGATAAGATCTACCCCTTTCTTAGCGAGCTGTGAAGAAATTAGTTTCACTTCTTCATTGCGCCTGGCAGTACTCACATCACGAATGTAGATAGCCAATACCCTGTTAGGATATTCTTCTACTACTTGCTGGTAAATTTCAGGATCATGCTGCCCGCTATCACCAATCAACAAGAATTTCAGTCTGGGATAGAATGAAAGTATCCTCCTGATTTTTTCCAGTTTATGGCTTGCATGTCTTTCTTTGATGAACTTAGTTTCACTAATTCCAATATCCCTGAGAAGAATCGGCCCCTTGGGTATATTGTTATGGGCAAAAAAGTCAGCTAGCATGTCGTACATATTCCAGGGGCTGCTAGACACATAAAAAATGGGATTATGTTGCTTACCATCTTTAC
The DNA here is from genome assembly GCF_029504655.1 of Catalinimonas alkaloidigena. NCBI lineage: Bacteria > Pseudomonadati > Bacteroidota > Cytophagia > Cytophagales > Catalimonadaceae > Catalinimonas > Catalinimonas alkaloidigena. The sequence continues at coordinate 2,483,618 of NZ_JAQFIL010000001.1, read as the reverse complement.
CCTTTTGTAATGCATTGTAGAATGCGGAAACACCTTTAAATGGCATTCTTGTTTTAGCATTATTTGTCATCGCCATGCGTATGATCTCAATTCTATGCGTAGTTTTAGAAATCAGAATGGTATCGTCTATATCTGATATTACTCCGAAATGAGACTTTTTATCAGGGATCATCACTTCGCCTACACCAGTGATCTCTCGGGTTTCGGGATAAAGTTCGTCTAATAACTTGAAGTTGACTGTATGCCAGAGCCGATTATCATCTATAGGTGCATGAAAGCTGGTCTCCAGATGAAAATATCCTTCATCATCTGCTCTGATGATTTCTTGAGAGCCCTGGAAATGAGCTTTGATACTGACAAAAGGAATTTCACGACTCATATAGCGACGGACCATCGCTTTGATGTTGGTCCAGGTACTATCGTTAAAATCAGGTTTTGCCAAACCATTGTGTTCCATCACTCTACCCCTGATGGTAATCTTATTTTCATTACCATAACCGCAATACGGGAAAATGACTACCTCCCCCAGCTTCCCTTTACGAATTCTTCGGTTCAGTCTCCAACTGTCAAAATGTGATTCCGACTGATTAAGTAGTTTTAGAAAAATATTTTTTGGATTCACACTTATTTATCTTCCTGTTTGATAGCATCCATCAAATGCTCTACACTCTCCTGAGTAACTAACCCCTGCTCTAAAGCGTGGATTGCCGGCACGCTGGTATCTTCGGCCAGCACCATATCAATGCCTCTGGATTTTACCTGCTTTGCAATTTCGCGCACCTCTTTATCCCTTTTGTCATGGGTAACATCACGAATATATATGGCTTTGATGTGAGAAGGATACTTTCTACTCAAAAATTCGTAGATCTCAGGGTCTTTTTGCCCACTATCACCTATCAGTATGAATTGCATGTCAGGATAAAGCAGGAAAAGTGTGGTAATCTGGATGATCTTATGCTTTCCATGTCCGCTTTTGATGAAAGTATCCTTGTCTATACCAATTCCTCTTAACAAGAACGGCCCTTTAGGGATCTCATGAACTTCACAAAAATACTCCAGAAGCTCATACAGGTTCCAGGGGCTACTGGATACATAAAAGATTGGATTATGCTGTTTTCCGTCACTTCCTGCATACAATGACTGATAAAAGGCTGAGACTCCTTTGAAGGGTGTCCTCGTGCGTGCATTATTGAAAAAGGTAAGCTGGGCTTTTTTGATTAAATCAGATGAGCGGGAAACCAGAATAGTGTCATCTACATCTGATATGACACCGTATTCACTCTTATTGGGAATCAGCACCTTGCCCTGCCCTTTTACTTCACCCTGTTCCGGATACACCTCATCCAGTAATTCAAAGTATATATCGTACCACTCCTCCGGGCTATCTTCTAATTCAAAACCTTCCAGCATCACATGAAAATAGCCCTCACTATCAGTCTTTACAACCTGTTCAAGCCCTTGAAAGAAGATTTTCACGCGTACATGGGGAATCTCATCACTTTCATAGCGGCGATACATGGTCTGAATATTTTCCCATAGGCTAGCGCCTTCCTGCGGTGGTTTTTGTCCTTCCGCCTCCAGCACACGGCCGGTAATGAGTACTTTTTCAGTATTGCCAAAACCAAAATATGCTTGAATGATGAGCGGATCTAGTAAGCTCAGTTTCTTCTTGACGTAAAATGAAGACTGGTCATATACGGTTTCTACCGCACTTAAAGACTTTAACAAAAAATTGGATAGTGTTGTCATAAAAAAATATTTGTTAATACAAGTCCTCAGCTTGAGCATTTGTTTTCTTCAAAGAGTAAAAAAAACAAGATTAGCTTTTACATACTTATTTTAAGCCCAGCACACTTATGCGATCATTCCTTCAGAACCACTGCCTTGACTCAGAGGAAATTTTTTGATATCAAAAACCACCATTGCATTAGCAAAGCCTTTAGGTAAGGTGATGGTTTTAGTTGCCCGCTGCCCCTGTTCATTAATGAATGATTGAATGAGCTTCACTTCTTCCGGTACACTAAGTTGTACTACAAAATCCCCTTCAGGGGTATTTTTATGAAGAGACATATACCCTTTTCCAATCTTATGAAGCCTTTCTTTGGGAGCTGTCTGATCAAAAACCGATGCCAGTGTATTCCGCGCAGCAGAGGTAATTAATGAAACAACCCCTCCTCCGGGAATGAGGTTTAGGGCACCATTTACTGCCTGGCCAAAAACCCTGTGTAGCAATGCTGCGATTTTATCCTGCTTTTCAATAGCACTGATCTCCACATCTATCCCTGACTCTCCAACGATAGGCCCCTTAAAAATGACCTGATCTTTCAGAGGTATGCCTGCCAGATCTAATGTTTTATTGTCTTGTAATTGCACTTCCATAACAGTGGTAGGTGCCTGCATTTGTGGATTTGGATAAATGAGTGACATAGAAAGCAGGTTATTTCCTTCACCCTCACTCACTTTCCCATTTTCAATAATGGTAATACTTTTAAGCTTGATTTGAAATATCATAGTTTGGTATTTGGGTTATTTGATTCTGGTGTGGTGTTTTCACGGCATTAAACTACTGGCACGTACAAGATGAGGCCTATAAAAGCAGGGTCTTAACATCATTACATTACTCTTCTTTAGGAGCTTTCCCATCCGCACGTACTGTCATCAGCCGTTTGAGTAAGTCAAACCAGAAGGGAGCGCCTAAAGTAATGGCAAGGGCAGTTACGATCCAGCCAGGAATCGCACGTAACCATCCCCAAAGCGCTAGTTCACCTAACATAATGGGTGGATAATTCGCTTTATTCCAGCCCATACCTAGTGCCGACGAACTCATACTGATTTCTTCTTCAATAAGATAATAGATTTGTCTGTGTAAGCTATCCATGTTCATCTCAGTTGCAGCTACTCGTCGCCCCTCCTGACTTTCCATAAATGCTTCTGCCTGCGTGATGATAGCGGTTCTGGCTTCAGGATCAACCGACAGCTTCTTGGCTACCTTAAAAGTATCAGCGTTGAGTACTATACTGATGACCAGCCCCAGGAAAAAAAGTATGACCTGTACTCTTGCCTTGTACCAGGAGGTAGCCTGCATCATCATTTCCTCATACCATGCTTCCAGATTTTTCTTGAATTGCTCCAGATTTCCTTCTGCCTCTGACAGAAATGAGTGTAATACTTCTTTGGTCTTTCCCTCAGGAAGACGACCAATACCTTCTTTGACCTTATCCAGAGTTCCTCCCTCTTCGGCGTAGAGTAACTCCAGTATTACTTTTGAAAAATATTGGTTACTGATGTAAGAAGGAAAGCTTCCCTTTTCTTTCCTCCTGAGCTTTTGGATCAGTGGATGCTCAAAAAACTTATGACAAAGTACATCTTCATTGCCATCATCATTGAGCATCGTCTGCAAAGCAATCTTCAGGTTAGTGCCTCGGGAATAGAGCCACTTCATCACCATCTCATTGAGGGTGGTGGCCAGGAGACTTAGCAGCAGGTAGACAAAGATTAATCCGATAACTACTTCCAGTACTTCTAATCCGAACATGGGCGCTGGTTAGTTTTTACTCATTCATAATGGTAATTGCATTGCTTGATGAAGATACTAAGTATTCTCCAAAGCAGTACTATGTCAGGGCAGCCTTTTATGGTGAATAACGAGCGCTTAGCCACCAATTTGTTAGTATGTATAGTTCGCAAGAAGTTCAATATCAGCTAATCGCTGAGAATAATCATGCTTATTTTGTTTCATTTTTAATTATTTTAATTAAACAAAATAAGCAAAATACCATTGTATGTTATTGATATGATTCACTAATACCACTATAATCTACACAAATATGGAACAATTAGGTAATGCGACTTTTGAAAATTATGTAGGACTGGAGCAGGGATATTCAGAGATGGCTTACCAAATGGTATCACACGTACTCACATTAGGTTATGCCGTGATGTTTGCGGGTCTCTTGTACTTTGTACTTACCATCAAACAGGTAGCGCCCCGCTACAGAACCTCCTCCATCCTTTCTGTAGTAGTGATGGTTTCAGCTTCGCTATTGCTGTACGTTCAGGCACAGAACTGGACTACGGCTTTTGTTTTTGACATGGAAAGGGGAAAGTACTTTTAGCTCCGGGTGCGGATCTGTTCAATAACGGCTATCGCTATCTCAATTGGTTGATAGATGTACCTATGCTCCTGTTTCAGGTCTTATTTGTAGTCTCTCTTACTAAAAGCAAGTTCTCCAGCGTACGTAACCAGTTCTGGATTTCAGGAGGATTCATGATCATTACCGGATACATCGGACAATTTTATGAGGTAACTAACCTCCCAAGATTTGCCATCTGGGGTGCGGTATCTACGGTTTTCTTCGTGCATATCCTCTGGCTGATGCGCAAAGTAATTAACGAGGGAAAGAAGGGATCCCTTTGCCTGCCCAAAAAACATTAAATGCCATCTGGTGGCTGTTTGTAGTCTCCTGGATGCTTTATCCCGGTGCCTACCTGATGCCACATCTGGCCGGAATCAATGGCGCGCTCTTTAATGAAACCGGAGTAGTAGCCCGTGAGATTATCTATACGCTTGCTGATGTATCTTCAAAAGTGGTCTATGGTGTATTACTGACCGTAGTTGCTCAGCATTTAAGTAAGGCGGAAGGTTATAATTATGAGAAAATGGCCAGCAAGGATAAGGTGCTCAACTAAGGTTTTATGAAAAACGAGTTCAAATTTTTGTAAACAGCTCACCTTTATTTTCTGCATCAGCAGAACCCCTCCATAAGGTGTATACACTTAGCTTGCTTTTAGTGTATACACCTTTTATATTAGGCGGTATCCAAACCATATATTATGAACAACCTGAGGTATGTAATGAGTCTGGGCATCGTGCTATTGTTAATTTCAGCACTTAGCCAGATAGATCTTAGCAATTTTACATTTCAGCGTGCTGCTTTCAGCATGACAAAAAGCGCCGCGCTACTGCTGGCGGCTTATACCCTTTGGAGTAAACGTACTGCTGAGAGGTTAAAAGACAGGAGAGTTGTCAAAAATATGCGACTTCTGCTCACCCTATTGCTTGTCATTGGCTTCTTACAAATAAGCTCCGGTCTTGACTTCAGCCATTTTACGTTCACCCTTGCCGGCAACGAAATCACTTTATTAGCGCTGATCCTACTTAGCCTGATCGTGATGTGGACTAGCAGTGTAGATAATCTGCGGCTCAGGGATTGATTTTAATGCTTACCTCCCTTAGTCATGTGCTCTGAATGGGGGATTCATACACAAAGATGTTATTACTTTTTCGGTCATTTCTGTTGCTCATCATTTTATTTTCTACATACAAAACAGGTCAAAGGCCTGCCAAAGCCACAGCAGCAGATCTTTGACCTTCTACATTAAACGTGTGTACGCACAAATATTCCTAACACTTCCAGCAACTCAGGTTCATCTCTCAGTGCGAAGCGTGCGGCCTTCTTAAAATCACTCATCCAGGCGTCCATTTTACGCATGGCCTCATTGCGCTTATGCGTAGCATGCTGTGCCTCACCTTTGCAGGCAAAGTGTTTATGACGTGCATCAAACAGTGCCTGTATGGAAGCCAGGGTCTGGGCCACTTCTTCTTCACTCACGCCATACTCCTGTAGTGTGCTGCTATCTTTGATCAATACATTATAAAAATTCTCAGCGTAATTAAGCCAGCTATCTACTGCGGTTTCAAATTTCCCCAGTCCTAGCCGGGTATACATGGATATGTCAGACGCATAGGCAATCTTGGCAAGTTTGCGATGGGTTGCATGTATCTGCTTGGCCTGCTTTATGTCTTCCTTGAATGCCTTGCCAACTTCAAACTGATCTCCGTATTTCTGGCTCTGACTCTCATGCAACATGCGAAACTCTTCAAGGCTTGCCTTACCTGCCAGTATCATTTGCTGGTTATAGCCCACCTTTTTGAGTGCCGCTAAAATCTCAGGATACTTCATGCTATTGTCAATAGCAGTACTCATCCGACTCATCTTCTGTACAATGGTCTGTCTCATAAGCAATACGCTTTTTATACAAAGATAGGTGAGCCGAAAGCCAGCAAACCACGGTTTGCAGATCGCAAAAGCACCGATGTAAGCAGTTGTATAAAATAAGCAATAAGCTTTGAGAATGGGCTTAAATGCTTCAGTTAAGGACTTGACTATGAGGGGGGTGTAAAGGGAATATGAAGTTTTGGCCTTATACCTTACCTTCCCCTATGGGGCAGATCATAGATTGGTCTGAATTATTACATTCCCCGCAGGGGAAAGTCATACTTTGTACATGAATCATCGCATTCCCCTGTAGGGAAAGCGAACCATCGGCGCGATATTTCATCTTCCCCGGCGGAGAAAGTGATGAAATGCATCAGTTTTCTCTATTTCCCTAAGAAGGAAGGTGATAGGTAAATACTTTAAAAGGACTATCAAGGCATGCACCATATAATGTGTTAAGGTTTTGCAAACCCACCCGCCCTGATTACCACTTTGAGTAGCCTAATTAGCGGGGCTACTATTGCACTGCTGGATATTCTAGCGCGGCTGGCTTCCGGTATGACAGCAGAGGAAAGTTATTTTGACATTCAGGGTGTTTAGGCAGGACGACTGTAACTTCCATCTTTCACCCCCTGGCTGCCCACTCCCCAAATTCATAGGTACTCACTATATGATGGTGACCATAAGTCATGGGGTATTCAGGCTTTATAAAAAGCATTTCAGTGTATAACGAGCAACACCTGAAGAAATGTTATCGTATTAATTCTGGGTGTGAATTATTGTAAATGTTTTAATCTGTTAGCTAAAAAGACAATGCTATATTCTCATACTACTAATAATGCAAAAAACACAAGCTCACACATAAGCCATATCACTGCCATTTTGATATTCATGTTCATGACAGCCTGTGCCCCCTCCATATATTATCTGGGAGACACTTACCCTCCTACTACTGACTTAGAGATATTTTATGACGAAAAGGACGTTGGCAGAGCGTATGTCACCATAGGTAAGATGACCCATGATAAATTTCTGGATTATTCGGTGGAAGTGATCAAGCAGGAGATGATTAAAGCCGCTAAAATGAGGGGAGCAGACGCTATTGTGTTTTCAGATTTTGGTGACCACGCGGGAGAATGATCAGAATGGAGACCGTTTAACCGTCACGGCAAAGCTAATCCGGTATAACGCTGCGAACTAGAAAAGAAGCAAACCAAAAGCTATAGACAATTGGTTTGCTCTCTGAGCAGATTTTTGCGTAGCCAATCCGTTCAGATGATAACTACTCTGCCCAATGCATAAATAAGCACACTAAATTCAAGCCTCTTCTAATGGCTCATCCCGCATCACGGACTTTACTTTGGCTTACTACTTCGGGAGAAATCTCCTGCAAGCCATACACCTTATCCTGTCTCATAATTTATCTGCGAAGCGAGAAGGTATCCATGGCAGAGTTGAGAGAAGATGGCCCACCCTCTCCACATGGTTTTTTCTCCAGGGAAGGGCTGCTTTTTAGTAGGCGTAAACCCGGCCAGGGCAGCGATGATGATCAATGCCTGCTGTACACTGAGTTCTTTTCTGCCACTATGCTTTTCTAAGACTTCTATTTGTAGCGGTTCAAATATTTTCTCTGCAGCTAATTGGGCACTTTCTGCTGCCAGATGCTTAAGCCAGATCAATTGCCAGGCTACAATACAGAGCATAGCAATGGCATGAGATAGTCGTGTGAAAGTATCAAACTGTAGCTTTTCTATCTGCATACCACTCTTCAGCACCATATGCCAGCGTTCAATCACCCATCGTTTCCGGTAATAATCTATCATCAGCAAAGCAGCAGCTTGATCTTCTATATTGATGGTAGTGAGTAAATACCATAGCAGAGGCGGTTCGCTGCGCGGTTCTTCTCCTGCCGGAGTATGTGTTTCTTGAGCTACTACCACCCATAAGTCAATATCTTCTCCTTTTTTATAAGTAGGGACAGGGCATGTGATCTTACCCCAGCTTACCTGCAGCTTAGCATTACGCTCTTTTCTCTTGCTGGTCCTGGGCAGGTAAACTTCTACTTTAGTAGTATTGGGAAAAACCACTTCTTTAAGAAGCATCTTTTCTTGCTCATAATGCACCTTTCGGTTGAGATGATGTGCCCTGAAGAGTAATTCTACATGTTTGGAGCGGCGAGCAGTCATGTACTCATAAAAATCAGATTCTCTGTCGGAGATTACGATCACCTTCTTGGCTTTAGCTAAATGCTGATCCACCCACTGTAGGGCTTCTACCCACCGATAACTCTCTTTTTCTTCTAAAGGATAAAACTGCACCTGCTTTGTACGTCCTGTGGATTGGGGAGGCCACAGCTTTTGTCCTACCAGGCCCAAAGCCGTTCCCTGCTCACTCAGAGCCATGGCCGTATGCAGGCAAAGCCCTGGATTTACATGACTGCCGCCTAAGTCGCCCAGACCTTCAGTAGCGACATGACTGGCATAATTCAAGTCTGTTGTATCCTGACTCACCAAAACCACATCCTGGTCGGCACAGCGCTTGCTCGTTTGCCTATAGTGGCCGTAGCTGACGTCTACTTCCTGTTTGGAAAATATCCGCCAGGCTGATTTACGGAAATTCTCTCCTACTGCACTACTAAAGGAAAGCTCAGGGTTAGCTAAAAGACGATCAGCCATCAGTGACAAACTCTTTGCCTCGCGTTTATCTTCTACTGCACTTCCCATAAACTCTTGCATGCCCCAACTCTCTTCCATCTGTTTACCTCCCTTTTTTTTTCAACCTAATTTACAACTTTTATAAGACATGAATAGGCCATACACTTGCTGCGCATGTTCGGCAGCCATCTAAAAGACTTCTTCTTCCGTTTCTGCCTGAAATACTCCATCATAGTCAAAACCTACATCTTTACTACGAATTGCTTTTGCCTTACAGTTAGACTTAAGTATTACTTACTTTGCACTTAATAATGATATTATAATCGTATCGTCAATTTTTTAATATCCGAAAGACCTCCGGTGACTTATCCGGAATTTCTACACGCAGATAGTATAAGCCAGGTGACAAATTCAGGCTTTGCGTATTGATCTGATGGTAACCTTGGGTGCTGGAGTATTGGGTTTGTTCATGGTATACCTGATCACCAAATTGATTGAGCAGCTTAAAAGTAACCTTTCCATCATTAACTCCAACTTCTTTTGCCTTAACCTGAAGTCCCACATCGCGATCCTCTAATGAGTTAGGAAACACCATCCAGGAGCTAAGCTGCTGAGTGGAAGACACCTCTTCAGGTAGCATGCCATCCTCACTCACAGCAAAGATCAGTGATAATGATCTACCCACCATTCCCTGTAGATTTTTTTCACTGTAGGGCGTAGCCGTCAAGAAATAAAAGCCTTCCTCAAATGACCCATCTCGATAATCATTATTCACATTGCCGAAAAGAGCAAAGGGAGGTGTGTTTTCAACGGTTTCTAGTACCAATTCTGTAGGAATAATATTGATATCAGTTTCTACCAGGCTAAACTCCACACTTCCAACTGCCTTTTCATCACTGGCATTGGCACGTATATTCAGATTAGGGCCAGTAAAACTCATGTCAATAATTTCAAAATCAAATAGCGTGGTGATCTCTTCATCAGTGGTGGCATTAATCAGGCTAAATGATTGTAGTGGATCGTCCAGTAGAAAAAACGAGAGAGCTAGCGTATTTAATACTTCTCCCTGTGCATTGGGTAGAGAGTAAGCGGTGGCTTCTACAGTATACTCCTCTCCCTCAAAAACGCCAAAGTTAAATTTACGTCCGTGAAAGTTGTAGCCCTGATTTCCAAAAGATGCATAAGGTTCACTATTTTCTATCACTTGCGAACTTAAGCCTCCGCTAATCATTATCACGACGCTTCCCACTTTGTCGGGCACGGTGACTGCCCTGATCGCCAGCTTTCTGGTCTGAGTCTCATAATAAGAAATAACCGCGCCATCGCTTAATGTCTTGATCGGGTAGTCATATTCTGCATTGTATAACTCCAGACTTGCAATGCCTGTACAAGTAGTCAGCGTTGACAAGGCTGTAAAAGCCTGAACAAATCCATAGCCGGTACCAAAGTCAAAACCTGTATCTTGCAGGGGGGTGAAGGGATCATCCATATCTATCGCAGTCTTTTGTAGAATTTCCTCAATTTCTGAAGGAGAAAGGGCTGCCGAGGCTTGTTTCATCAGAGCTGCGATCCCGGCTACATGAGGCGCAGAAGCGGATGTGCCATAGAAATTCGGAAAGCCATCACCTTCATCATCACTTCCGGGATAGAAAAAGCTGGTATTGGCACCGTCAGGTCCACAAACTTCAGGCTTTTCACGTACTTCAGGCGCAAGAGGATCTCCACAGGGGCTAAGTAAGATGGGCGTTCCGCCTACTGAAGAAAAGAACTCTGGAAATGGTTCCGGTGATCCGAAGGGGGGAGTGTAATAATAGGGTACCGCACCTACTGCTATAGCCCCGGAAGCATTGGGGTGCCCAAATATTGTACTGCTGTAAGTCGCATATTCCTCCTGTAGTTCACCTCCGAAATACATGTATTTTATCCGCTCAGGATTAGGGTTAGGACCTTCAGGTTCTACATCAAACTCAGGAGTCCCTACCCATTTGCCGATTACAATATAGGCCTCCACATAAAAATCCGTTCCCACACTGAGAAATTCAAAGGGATCATTACCAATATTACCATCAATGCTTCCAAAAAGAGCGCTACTGAAATCTCCCGCCTCGGTAAAAATAAAGATATCCATATCGCTCATCGCCCCCGTACTTGTAGGACAAATAGAGGCATAAGGCTGCGACCACTGGAAAGTGATAGTAGCATCATACGGTATGATTACCCGTTGAAACACATCTATATCAGGACCAGGATTAAAGTCATGCAATACATAGTCTCCTATAGGAAATCCATCACCTTCGGTCAGTGTATGAACTTCAGGCGCCGGACGAAATTCACTCTCATAAGACTGTCGCGCACTATTCCCCGCTGAAGAAAAATAGGTAACTCCTTTTTCTTCTACCATGTCCACTGCCTGGGCGATGATCCCATCCTGAAAAAAGGGATCGTCTAAGTAACCAATATCATCCACAATGACATTGGCTCCGGCATCATCAGCGAGGCTCAGAATTCCATTGGCAAAGCTGGGCTGCCCCAGCCATGCGGTATGAAAAGCTAATCCTGCAGCAGGAGCTACATCATGTATTATCTCAGCCATAGCACGGCCTTCATCTATGCCCTGACCCGGAGCAAGATCCAGAAGATTATTTACAGGGGTGGTATGTCCATTCGGGTTTCCAGGACCAGGCAAATCGCCAGTGCCAATACCCTCGGCTTCGCCTCCTAAAGCATTATAACTATCAGATAATATTCCTACGATTGTACCCTCCCCGTTGATACCGCAGGCATTCTTTGCCAGGACAGAAGTTTGTGCCACATCTCCTTGAGATGTAACAGAACCTATTCTCTTTTGTGGGCGATAACTTGTACGAACAAACCGAAGTCCACTAACCTCTTCCAGCTGATCTATTCTGGAAATAGGGAACAGTCCGGATACCATTCGGCCAAAAGCAGATGCCTGTTCCAGCCCCAACTTTTCTAATGTGGATTTCAAAAGTTCTCCATCTTGTTCCGCAGTAGCTTCAATTACCACCTTTTCTTCTACCAGAATCAGCGTTTGGTTAAAGCCCTGTTGTTCGCAATACTCTTTCCAGGAACCTCCCCGGGAAACTTGCTGATGTGCCTGATGCAAGCCCCATAATACCTGAGATACTTTCGTATCTTTAGGGGTTAAGCTGGAAGTTCTGGCAGCAGGTCCCATAGTTTGTTTTTGTAACTTAGAAGGCAATGGCTGAGGCAAATGATTTTCAATTTTTGAGGGAATTTGTGCTTTGATTCCTGATGAGAAAAGAATTAACATCACTCCAAAACTCAGATAGTGTCTAAGGGACCTCATATAATTTCAGGTTAAAGGGTAAAGGATAATATTTTTATTGCATCAAAGCTTAGCTGTAACACGATAGCGCAAGCCTTGGGTAAGAGTATTGAACCTGCTGTTTTTACTTATCAGCAATTACTTTTTTATAGAAAATGATGTATTGCTGTCAGCAGATATATTGGTACATATCCCGGAGAAGAAATTAGATAGGGGCTTGATTTTGCTACCCTATATTCTTAGTCAAAAGGGTATTAAAAAATTACCTTATGAATGAATTTGCTGAATGTTCAATGCGCCAGTACTGAGTATTAATAAAAACCTGCAAGCGCTTTAGAGCTCATTAGCAATCTGTAATTTACTTGCAGCTGTTCTCAAATTAACTAGAATAAAATTGGCTTGCCCCCTCAAATACGTATAGCAAAAAATAATATAAACAGTCTTGTTTCAATCTTTAAACAGTAGTGTTAGACTGTTTTTCTATAAAATACTATTCTTAAATCAATTTACGCAAGAATAGATAGCTGTACAATACCCAATAATAGGTATATATTATTTTATCATTTTTGCAGCTTACTCTTATTGATATTTCCAATGCTATGAGATAAAAAGTGGATGATTAGTATGTAATAAAGAAAATAATTATTATAACTCTTACATCAAAAACCAAACAAATTCCCATGAAGAACCTGCTGCTCCTTTGCTTTTTTTTAACGGTACTACAAACTGTACATGCCCAAACCATAACAGATCAATATTACCGTCTGCTTGATGGTTCGGAAAACTCGCAGCAGAAGCGGGTAGAACTGTATTCAGATACAGACTCAACCTGGAGCAAGTGGGATAACAGAGGGTATAGCTTTGGTTTTAATACCAGTCTCACCCCCATGTACACCAACGTCAATGGAATACTGAGCACGCCCTTTATGATACAGGTGCGGGGCAATGAAGATGAGAAGAATAAGAAACGCTGGGGCTATCATGTTTTTGAGGGTTACGCCACAGATGACAAATCCCGCATTACCATGCTGGTCAACAAGCATGTGGAGGAGGACAAGCCCGTAGCCGAAATGTATTACTACGGCACGGTATACAATCATTCGGCACCAGCCTACAACTGGTTTCGTATAGGCTCTGACGTTCGCCAGCATTCCTTTATGTTTAGCCGGGACGAAGCCATCTTTTACGGATCGTTAAAACTGAGCAATGCTCTTACACTGGGCAGCATAGGAAAGGATAATCTACAAAAAGTACAGCCAGAAGGAGATGATGAGCGAAACTATGAAGAAAGCGCTAAGTATGTTAACTACAAAGCCCTCCAGCAAAGTGATGATGGCACGATCTTTTACGATAAGGACCGGCACATGGTCGTCATCAAAATTGACGGAGAATGGATGCAACTCAATGTCACTCCCCTACCTGACAGTGTGCAGTATGAGTTTGAGTAAGTATTTGTAATGCGATATTAAGTATATTTAAGCTCAATCAAATTCTAAATATTATAGCATGAAAACCGAAAAGGAAAAGATGCTTGCCGGTGAACTGTATGATCCCCTAGACCCTCAGTTGGTGGAAGAAAGAATGCGGACCCGCTTACTCATCAAAGAGCTCAATGACAGCCGGGAAGATGAGGTGGATGCCCGCAATCGTATACTCAAAGAGCTCATCCCTCATGCTGGCGAAGGTTTATGGCTTCAGCCTCCCTTTTACTGTGATTATGGCAGCAACATGATTGTGGGGGAAAGGGTATTTTTTAACTTCAACTGCATTGTGCTGGATGTGATGGAAGTGAAGATTGGCAGCCGAACACTTTTTGGTCCCAACGCACAGGTATATACGGCTACCCACCCTACCAATTACAAGGAAAGAAGCTCAGGCGTAGAGTTTGCCAAGCCCATCAGCATAGGAGAAGATGTATGGGTGGGTGGCAGCGCGATCATTTGTCCGGGAGTAAGCATAGGAGATCGCACCATTATAGGGGCGGGCAGCGTGGTGACTAAAGATATTCCTTCCGATGTATTTGCCGCCGGCAATCCCTGTAAGGTGATCAGGGAGCTTAATCATAAATGACACTTCAGGTAAAATAATCTTTTAGCTGTAATTTTTATTAGTTTCTTTATTTTTGCCGTGAGTCTTTCATAGCTTCTGTTAGGAAGAAGTACCAATTATGATTGGCAATGCGCTAACACTATGATCATTAACCCCATTAATCTTAGTCACGAATAATGAAGAACCTGCTTACTGCAACCTTATTTGTCTTAGTCCTACTTACTAACACCAAAGCATATACCCAAACTGAAAATTCCGAAGCCCAAATTATAACCCAAAGTGCTGATACTTTAGAAGGTTATGTACACATTTCACGCGAAGACGAGTATGTGTTTACCCAAAAAATTGATCAGAAGGGGAATGTTCTTTCTCCTGCCCGTATCAAAACCATAATTATCAATCAAAACGAAATAATTAAATCAAAAGAGATTGATTTGAATGATGAAAAGCAATTGAAATTTTTGCAGCAATTGGTTGAGGGAAATACTAGCCTTTTCAGACTACCCAATAATAAAGAATATGCCTACTGGGTTGAAGATAAAGATGGCAACGTTTATGCCCTTTCAAATGTGAAACTAGAATCAAAAAGAGATGGGAAAAAATATATTCGTTATACCAACACTTATAAGGGTATCTTAAAAAATGTATTCAGGGATCAGCCTGATTTGTTTAACGAGATTGATAAACTTAAGTATTCGGATATAGCACTCATCAATTTATTTCAAAAATACCATGAGCTTACTAATCAACCCCTTAAAGTTAATTTCACAAAAAGGAGAGATGTTGCTTTAGCATGGGGTATAATAGCTGGTTTGCAGTACTCTTCAATAAAATTCACTGGGACAGAAGAATTAGAAAGTTATCTCTCGCCTACATTCAGTAATAGTAGTAACTTTAGTTTTGGTTTTTTTACTGAGGCTCAACCCGTTGAATCCAGACATTCGGCTTACAAAATAGCATTCCAGTATCAAAGTGCTTTTTACTCAAACCCTACTTTAAGTTTAAGTACCAATATACTAAGAGTTACTCCAGCCTACAAATATCTGATTTTACCTAATGGTAAATTTAAACCTTATATTAGCCTGGGACCTGCTTTTAACTTTCTACTTTCTTTAAAAGACCAGAGTATATATGATGAGCTTGATCTTAAGTGGTTACAATCAGGTAGTATACAATATGGGTTGGAAGCGGTAGCAGGAGTTAGCAAAAGTATCAATGATAATTATGGTCTTTTTCTTGAACTCAGGTATGGAATGTATAATGGAAATCACCTTACTTCTTCAAGAAGGTTTGTAGCAGGAGTAGGATATGTACCCATTCAAGATTCCTTTGACTCTATATCCAACTCCTTTGGAATTTTGGGTGGCTTTACATTTTACTAAAACTTAACTGGCGCGCGTTTAATGCAATGCATTGTAAGACATACGCATTGCGCAGGAAAATTATGGTGGCTGCCCGGATATTAGTAAAGCATATATACAAGCTGTCTGTGTAGTTAAAGTAAAAAAGATTCCTCCTGAATGACAAATGAAGTTAATGAAGTGTTTGTATTTCATTCAGAAGGAAACCTGTTTTACCTTTTACCAAGTTTAGTCAGTGCGATCCGGTCTTCCAACTTCCATCTCCTGCTCAAGAAATCACTATCCCATACTTTTCAGCAATCTGTCTCTTTACGGCTATCAGGTGCTGGATTTCAGTCATCAGGATGATGAGATCACTTTCGTCCTGGGTTTGTTTTAATTCCTGCCGCTTCTGTTCAATCAGGTCTTTGATGACATCAAACTTAAGCTGATCAATACTGCGGGTAATGACGTTCTGAATCTTCTCATCTTTTTTAGGCACATACACCTGACGTTCTTCCCAGTTCGGGCTGGGCATATAATGATCTACGATCAGATCAATGACCCGCTTTGAGATTTGCTGCTCAGTCTGCTCTATCATAAATTTCTCCATCAGGCTCTTCTGCACATCTATATGCTGGAAGTAGGTGTTGAATATCTGCTGATGCGTCTCATTTTTTAGCTGTATATCATCCAGCTCATCTTTGATGTAATGGCATACCATATAGTTTTCTTTCACCGGGTGATGGCCATACATCACCAGTACCCGCATGAGTTCCTGCTCCTTTCTCAGAATTCCTTCTTCCAAGCCTACCGTAGCTGGTTCGTTAAGCGAAGGCTCATCAGGATGCACAAAATCCACATCTGCAACTTCCTGCTCATTCTCTTCAAAATACTGCTGACGGGAAGCTGAGCGCTGCTGCTTGAGATAAATTTTGTTTAGTTCTGCAAAAAGTGTGCTCTCATCCATTTCCAGCTTTACGCTGGTCTCTTTGATGTAAACCTGCCGTTGGATGGGATCGGGAATCTTAGAAATGCTCTGCACGATCTCCCGTATCACCTCTGCCCTACGAATAGGATCACGCTCGGTCTCCTCTTGAAAGACTGCCGTTTTGAAAGAGATAAAATCCTGTTGCTTTTCCTCTAAAAACGCACGGAACTGACTGCCCCCTAGTTTTCGAACATAGCTATCGGGATCCTCCCCTTCCGGCAAAACCACCGCTTTTACGTTCAAGCCTCCTTCCAGTATCATGTCTATTCCCCGGAAGGATGCTTTCAGGCCGGCAGGGTCACCATCAAATAGCACCGTTACGTTTTTGGTATAGCGGGCAATCAGACGAATCTGCTCCTGGGTAAGTGACGTACCAGATGAAGCCACCACATTCTGTATCCCGGCCTGATAAAGCGAAATTACATCGGTATAACCTTCTACCAAAAAGCAGTTATCGTCCTGTCGTATCTGCTGCTTGGCCTGATAAATACCATAAAGTACGTCACTTTTGTGGTAAATTGGTGTTTCCGGTGAATTGAGATACTTAGGCTGCTCTACCTCAGGATTAATTTTTAGCAGACGCGCCCCGAAAGCGATCACTCTACCGCTGATATTATGGATGGGAAACATCACTCTGCCACGAAAACGATCATAGTGCCGAACTCCCTCTTTCCTTTCTCTGCTGATGATGAGTCCGGCTTTTTCCAGCATTTCCTGCTTATGTCCTACTTTGGTCGCTGTGGTAAGCAGTCCGTCCCATTCATCCAGGCTATAGCCCAGGTCAAAAGCTTTAATCGTATCTTCAGAAAATCCTCTCTCTTTAAAGTAAGTGAGCCCGATAGCTTTTCCTTCATCGTTTTTCCACAATTGCTCCTGAAAATACTCGGAAGCATATTTCATCACGATATAAAGGCTATCTTTTTCACTCTGGGCTTCCATCTCTTCATCGGTGAGGTTTTCTTCTTCTACCTCAATGCCATAGCGTTTGCCCAGTTGTTTGAGCGCCTCTACATAGCTCATACCCTCCGATTCCATCAAAAAAGAGATCGCATCTCCGGCTTTTCCTGAGCTGAAATCTTTAAAAAAACCCTTGGAAGGCACTACATAAAAGGAGGGTGTTTTCTCCTGATTGAAAGGGCTATACCCACGGAAGTTGCTTCCCTGCTTTTTAAGGTTTACGTAATCCCCAATCACATCAAGGATATCTATCCTTGCCTTAATTTCGTCTATGATTTCCTTCCTGATCATCTGTCAACAATGAATCCTTTTATTCGTAATTGTGAGTGTGTATGTTTGTAGTTAATTTACCAATACGCACTAATCAATGTGCAAATTTGTAGTTAGAATGTAAATGTCCGCATTTAAATTAATTTTGCAAGAATCAGAATCATATAAACATGCCTGTCACCAAAGACGATATTATAAAAGCCCTTAGTACGGTAGATGACCCTGACCTGAAGCAGGATCTTGTTACCCTCAACATGATCAAAAATCTGGAAGTAGATGGTAAGCATGTCAGCTTCACCGTAGAGCTGACAACGCCAGCTTGTCCCTTGAAAGAAATGATCCGGAATGCCTGCCTAGATGCTATTTATGATAAAGTATCTTCAGAGCTTCAGGTACAGATCAACATGAGCTCAAGTGTCACCACTGCGCGTAAAAATGCAGTAATGCTTCCTCAGGTTAAGAATATCATCGCAGTAGCCTCAGGCAAAGGTGGCGTTGGTAAATCTACAGTAGCGGCTAACCTTGCAGTAGCACTTTCAAAAATTGGTGCTAAAGTAGGC
This sequence comes from Catalinimonas alkaloidigena, assembly GCF_029504655.1. Classification (NCBI taxonomy): domain Bacteria; kingdom Pseudomonadati; phylum Bacteroidota; class Cytophagia; order Cytophagales; family Catalimonadaceae; genus Catalinimonas; species Catalinimonas alkaloidigena. Next base: position 2,465,488 of record NZ_JAQFIL010000001.1, on the reverse strand, counting down.
CTGGTTGACGCCGATATTTTTGGGCCTTCTATTCCCACCATGTTCAACTGTGAGCATGAACAGCCTCAGGTTAAGAATATCAACGGAAAAAATGTGATAGAGCCGCTAGTCCAGTATGGAGTCAAGCTTATTTCTATCGGTTTTCTTATGTCGCAGGATGATGCTGTAGTTTGGAGAGGCCCCATGGCCAGCAAAGCGCTTCAGCAGTTTTTAGGAGATTCGGACTGGGGAGAACTGGACTATCTGATCATTGACCTTCCTCCGGGAACCAGTGACATTCACCTTACACTTGTCCAATCTGTACCGGTTACCGGAGCAGTGATCGTGACTACTCCTCAGAAAGTAGCCTTGGCAGATGCCCGTAAAGGATTATCCATGTTCAGACAAAAACAAATCAATGTCCCTATTCTGGGTATTGTAGAGAATATGGCTTACTTTACACCTGCTGAGCTACCTGACAACAAATACTACATTTTTGGACAAGGTGGAGGAAAGGAGCTGGCAGAAAAAAACCAGGTACCTTACTTGGGAGAAATTCCGCTGGTACAAAGCATTCGTGAAAGTGGTGACCGGGGTTATCCGGCAGTCTTAAATACAGAAGGTGCGGAGCCTAAACCCGAGCAGCAGTCTTTTGAAAAGCTTGCCCAGGAGTTTGCCCGTCAGGTAGCCATCAGAAATGCGAATTTAGGAAAGACAAAAAAAGTTGATATCAACGTAGAATAAGCCCAAAATGGAGAATCAAGAAATCATTACGCGCGTAGAGAAAGCCCTGAACGACATAAGACCTTATTTGGAAACTGATGGGGGTAATGTCAGAGTGTTGGGCGTTGATGAAAATATGGTCGTTAAGCTGGAGCTTTTAGGTGCTTGCGGCTCCTGCCCAATGTCAGTCATGACCATGAAAGCTGGTATTGAAGAAACCATTAAGCGTCAGGTGCCCGAAGTTACCGATGTACAGGCGGTGAACATTACAAGCCCTGACGACCCTCGTGCTAAACTTCCTGACAATATGGCCTGATCCTTGACGTTATCAGTCATAAATCAATTCTTTATCTTTTGTTGTGCTTAGCACCTCTTAGCTGACTGGCTAAACCTTGGATATGAAGCAAACCACATTCCCTGTATTTCTGCTGCCTGCGTTTTTTTGTCTATGTATATTTATCGTTAACATCACACCTGCATTTGCACAACTAGCTGAGGATAGGTGTGGCACAGTTCCTTACAACGATCAACTACAGCTCAAGTCAGGAATACAGCCGGATGCGAAGAAAAGCAGGTTTGAAAGCTGGATCAGTAGTCAAAAGGAAAAAACTGTCAAAGACGCACTACGAACTTTGGGTACCCAACAGGATTTGGAAGTGCTACAAATTCCTGTAGTTGTGCATGTCATTCACCGCGGCGAAGCAGTTGGTGAAGGCACCAACATACCTCTGGAGCAAATTAAAGAGCAGATCAGAATATTGAATGAAGACTTTCGGAGGCAAAATGCTGACACAGTTGCCACCCTTCCAATCTTTGAACCGGTAGCTGCTGATATAATGATAGAATTTGTATTGGCCAAACAAACACCTGATGGTTTTGTTACCAATGGCGTTACTCGCACCGAGGGCAACCAGCTTTCTTATGGGATCAATAGTGCCGGAACGCTTAGTGAACTCAGCTACTGGGCAGCAGAAAATTATTTTAACATCTGGGTAGCGCCATTAAGAAATGGTTATCTGGGTTTTGCTCAATTCCCCGTTTCAGACCTGGAAGGACTGGAAGATGCTTCCAACAATCGTGAAACAGATGGTATCGTGATAGACTACCGCTATTTTGGAAGTGGTGGCAATGCCGTAAGTGGAAGCTTAGGAAGGACTACTACCCACGAAGTTGGGCACTTTCTGGGATTGAGACACATCTGGGGTGACGGAGACTGTAGTGCCGATGACTTTGTAGAAGACACTCCTTTACAATCGTCTGAATCTGACGGTTGTCCCATTGATCCGATAAGCTGCGGAAGTCCTGACATGTATCAGAACTATATGGACTATACAGATGATGTATGCATGAATCTTTTTACGCAGAACCAGAAAGAGCGCATGCGTATTGTACTGCTAAACAGTCCACGAAGGGCTTCACTCCTTACTTCCCCTGCCCTGCAACCGCCACAAATGGCTGACAATGACGCAGGTATAGAACAAATAATATCTCCTCGGCAGAGTGAATGCTCTGGTCAGCTTACGCCTTCTCTTGAAGTTTTCAATGCTGGCTCCAATACGATCAATAGCCTGAGTATACAACTTTTCCTTCAGGGTAATTTTGTGACAGAATTACAAGCAAACACTTCACTACAAACGGGTGAATCAACGATTCTTGACTTCACCAGCCTTGAGCTTGGCCCCAATGTTAATCCATACGAATTGAGTTTTCTTATTTCTGAGGTAAATAATATGGAAGACGAAAATGCGCTGAATAATTTGAGCAGCGTTAATTTTATTGTCCCTCAGTCAGCATCACTTCCACTGCACGAAGATTTTGAAGAGATCAATGAAAGCTCACTGATCAATACAGGAATCATAAAAAATGATGATGACTTGACAACCTGGTCACTTACTGAAGCTCCGGGCTTTGATGGACCAGATAATCAGGCTGTTTATCTTAACTATTATGATTACGATTCCGGAATTGGAGAAAAAGACTATTTTTACACTCCCGTTTACGATCTGAATGGTATAAGGGAAGCGCAGCTTAGTTTTAGGTATGCTTACGCTACCTACGAAGAAGACAATGAAGTAAAAGAAGATGGATTGTTGGTAGGTATTTCAATAGACTGTGGTGCCACGATAGAAGAAGTGCTTTTTGAGGCTAGCGGATCTGAATTAGCAACGGTTTCACCTAGCAGTACTCCCTTCGTACCTGAAAGTCGGGCTGAGTGGCGTAATTTAAATTTTTCTCTGGACGATTACCAGGGTGAAAATAATGTCCAACTTGTTTTTATCGGCACCAATGATTACGGTAATAATCTTTATCTGGATGATATTCATTTAAGGGTTGAAGAAGCAAATGCATTAGATATTGCCATCACTGAAATAAGTTCACCAGCATATCTCTCCTGTAACCCATCCCCCACCCCTACCATAGAAGTTGTCAACCAGGGAACATCTACTATTAACAGCTTTGAACTGAGCTATCAAGTTGATGGGCAGGAGCTTACTAGTTTTGTATATGATGCATTTCCACTAAACCCTGGAGATCGTGAAATATTTACATTGGAGCAACTTAGCCTGGATGTCGGCTTACATACGCTTTCGGTAAACATTTTCAATCCCAATCTGGCAAGTGATGAAGAGCCATCTGACAATCAAATTGACTTTGATTTTTATGTGGATGATAAAACAGATATTGTTCCGCTGGTTCAGGAATTTGGCGATATCAACGTTTTAGCTGATGTCTTGACTGGTGAATCATCAGCCCCTGATAATGCCTGGCAGGTAGTTAATCCTGATGGTGAACGTAGCTGGAATTTGACTAACACGCAGGGCTTAGGCCTTAGTAATTTATCTGCTTATATTGATCTGTATCAGTACCAAAACATTGGCGCGCAAGACATGCTGGTAAGCCCTACCCTTGATTTTACTACAGTAGATGAAGTTAGCGTCTTCTTTAAGATATCCTATGCGTTACTTAGCGAGTCATACGCTGATACGCTTCGCCTTTTAGTGTCTACCGATTGCGGACAATCCTACCAAACAGCATACGAAAGAGCAGGTGCTGACCTGGCAATTACCACCTCTACTGAAGCCTGGGTTCCCCAGCAGGAAGCCGATTGGCGTCAGGAATTTGTCAATCTATCTGATTATGCAGGGATGGCAGATGTACGAATAGCCTTTGAAGTAGTCAATGCCTATGGCAACAACCTTTATCTGGATGATATTGAATTTTACATTTCAGCAGATGATCAGCCGGTAGCCCGTAAGTTAGACGAAAATTCTTACCGGGTATTTCCTAACCCTTATAATTCGGTCAGCAGTGTTGAGAATGATGGCTTGTTAAAAGTAGCATTTAATCTAAGAGAAAGAGATGATGTAACGATCCTTTTGATGGATAGTCAGGGTAAACTACTAAGTAATCAGCTTTATCCATATACCCTAAATCAGACCTACGAATTTGATCTCAGCTCGCTCCCCAGCGGCATGTACATTATCAAAGTATTGAGTAACAGCATCAATACTACAAATAAAGTACTCAAAGAGTAGAGTTTAAGCATATTTACCTAGACTTTAGACGCAAATATTTTAGTATTTTTCGCAAAATTTTATTAAAATATTACTGATTATTCAATCGTAGCAATTTTTTATCAAAGCTTATTAACTCTTTGTTAATTTGCACGTTCTCTCTCATGTATTATGTTGATATGACTAACCTCTAATTTTTAGGATTTGTACCGTTTAGAAAGTAAGATCGATACTTCATCTGAAGAATTTAAGAATCATCAGGCATCTTATCGTAAAATAATAGCTGAATATAGAACTATCCTCCGAACTACCAGCCAGGGAGGAAGTGAAAGTGCCAGAGCCAAACATAAAAAGCGCGGCAAATTACTGGCGCGAGAACGTATCAATCTGCTGCTTGACCCCGAAACTCCTTTTCTTGAACTTTCTCCGATGGCCGCCTACGGCCTGTATGACAATGAATTTCCTGCTGCTGGCGTAGTGGCTGGTATCGGTATTATTCATGGTAGGGAAGCCATTATTTCAGCCAATGATGCTACGGTAAAAGGCGGAACCTATATTCAGGAGTCTATCAAAAAACACATACGTGCACAGGAGATTGCAATGGAAAATCATCTGCCCTGCGTCTATCTGGTCGATTCAGGTGGTGTTTTTCTTCCCGATCAGGCCAATGTTTTTCCCGACCGCTTTGATTTTGGTCGTTTTTTCTACAATCAGGCAAGGCTTTCAGCGGCAGGAATTCCTCAAATTGCTGTAGTTATGGGTTCCAGTACAGCTGGCGGCGCCTACGTGCCTGCCATGTGCGATGAAGTCATTATCGTCAGAAATCAGGGACACATATTCCTCGGAGGTCCACCGCTGGTAAAAGCTGCTACTGGAGAAGAAGTAAGCCCGGAAGAACTTGGAGGGGCCGAAGTACACACCAGCATGTCGGGCGTAGCCGATCATATGGCAGAAAATGATGTGCATGCCATACAAATCTGCCGCAATATTTTTGAAACTTTACCCAAAGGTTACCGCCAAATAATAGAAAAACAGCCCAGTGAAGCCCCTTACTATGATCCACAGGAACTTTACGGTATAGCTCCCCTCAACTTTAAAAAGCCGGTAGATGCAAGAGAAATTATTATGCGTATCGTAGACGGGAGCCGCTTTCATGAATTCAAAGCCAAATATGGTACTACCCTGGTTACCGGTTTTGCCCATCTACATGGCTATCCGATAGGTATCATTGCTAATAATGGCATTCTATTTTCTGACAGTTCCCTAAAGGGAGCTCATTTCGTCGAACTTTGCTGTCACCGCCAGATTCCGCTGGTTTTCCTGCAAAATATCACTGGCTTTATGGTAGGTAAAGAATATGAGCGGAATGGCATTGCTCGTGATGGTGCCAAGATGGTGCATGCAGTTGCCAATGCGAATGTACCCAAATATACCATCGTTTTTGGTGGTTCGTTTGGCGCCGGAAATTATGCGATGGCAGGCAGGGCTTATGATCCTCGCCTGCTAATGATGTGGCCCAACGCTCGAATTTCAGTTATGGGAGGTGAGCAGGCTGCTAATGTATTGGTTACTGTAAAAGAAGCACAGTACAAGGCCAGAGGAAAAGAGTTTCCTGAAAGCGAATCCAGTCAACTGAGAGAGGAAATCATGGAAAAGTATGAGCGGGAAGGTTCGCCCTATTTCAGCACTTCCAGGCTATGGGACGATGGCATCATAGATCCGCTGGACACCAGAAAAGTGCTGGCGATGGGCATAGCTGCCTCATGCAACAAAAAATATGAAGACACCAGGTTCGGCGTTTTCAGAATGTAGATACAATCAAATCTTTAAAATGAATAAATACGACAATATAGAATTTGAAGTTCAAGATGGAATAGGAACACTCTGGCTAAATCGGCCAGAGGTGAGAAACGCGTTTAACAATCACATGATTGCCGATGTTATCGACTGTTTGGAATCTGTTGAACATGACCCTGACATATTAGCCTTAGTGATCAGAGGTAGGGGTAAGGTGTTTTGTGCCGGAGCGGATATCCACTGGATGAAAAGTTTTTCCAAGCTTTCGTACGAAGAAGATTATCAGGAGAATATGCATCTGGCCCGCTGCTTCTATATGATCTATACTTTCAGCAAACCCACAATAGCCATCGCCCATGGTGCTTCTTTTGGGGGAGGCAATGGCATTTTAGCTGCATGCGACATTGCCTATTGCGCAGCCGAAACAACTTTTTCTTTTAGCGAAGTCAAAATCGGAATTATACCCGCCACAATTTCTCCTTATGTGATCAAACGAAGCGGAGAGTTTAACGCTAGGGAGTTGATGCTGAGTGGAAAACGCTTTTCCTGCCGGGAGGCTTTTGATAAAGGTTTGGTCAACCATATTTATCCTGATGAAGAAATCGAGGAAGCACTGGAACAGCTTTTTAACGAATTCAGAGCAAATTCTCCTCAGGCGATGGCCAGCACCAAAGAGCTGATTTTCAACATTTGTAAGAGCAGCAATTTTAACGAAACTATTGACTACACCGCCAGAATGATTGCCGATGCACGTGCTTCTGAAGAAGGTCAGGAAGGCATGGCTGCCTTTCTGGAAAAACGTAAACCTTCTTGGATCAGGAAAAGGGAGAATGTCATCAACAAATAATTTTTCCGTTTGAAAAATAAAAGCACTGCAAGCATAATGTTCAATAAAATTCTTATAGCCAATCGTGGTGAGATAGCGGTTCGTATTTGTCGCTCAGCTCATACTTTGGGCATCTCCACAATAGCCATTTACGCGGAAGATGATAAAGCCTCTTTGCATGCCAGCATGGCTACTGAGGCAGTATCTTTGGGAGAAGGCAAACTCAGTGATACCTATCTGAATATTGATAAAATTATTGCGATTGCCCAGCAGTACGCTTGTGATGCCATTCATCCCGGTTACGGCTTTTTGTCGGAAAACCCAATTTTTGTGAAGGCCTGTGAAGATGCAGGGATCGTATTCATAGGTCCTTCTTCAGAAGCTATCAAACTGATGGGTAATAAAATTGCCGCCCGCAAATTCGCCAAAGAGGCAGGCGTCCCTATCACTGAAGGCTTTACGGGGAGCACAGAGGAAATACTTGAGAAAGCTTCTGGCCTCCCTTTTCCTTTACTCATCAAGGCAGCAGCAGGTGGGGGAGGAAAAGGCATGCGCATCGTACAGGAAGCTGATCAGTTGAAGCAGGCCATAGCATCCACCAGCCGGGAAGCCAAATCTTATTTCGGAGATGAATCAATTTATGTTGAGCAGTTCCTGGATGAACCTCGCCACATAGAAGTTCAAATTCTGGGTGATCAGCAGGGTAATCTCGTGCATTTATTTGAAAGGGAATGTTCTCTGCAAAGACGTTATCAGAAAATCATTGAAGAATCCCCCTCTCCCAGTCTGGATGCACGAACCAGAAAAGCCATATGTGAATCGGCCGTGCAACTTGCCAAAGCGATACCCTATACCAATGCGGGTACCATTGAGTTTTTGCTGGATAAAAAGCAGCAGTTTTATTTTCTGGAGATGAACACCCGCATTCAGGTAGAGCATCCGATCACTGAAATGACTACCGGCGTTGACCTTGTGGCTGAACAAATCAGGATTGCTGCGGGTCAGCCTTTGCGCTTCGTGCAGGAAGATATCCAGCAAAAAGGACATGCCATAGAATGCAGGATCTATGCGGAAAGTCCGGAGAATAACTTTCTGCCTTCGCCGGGAGATATTACGTATTTTTCTCCTCCACAAGCCTCTCAATATCGACTCGACACTTTTCTGGAAGGCTCTGCCCGTATCCAAAGCAGCTATGATCCCATGATCGCCAAGCTTATTGTGTATGGCATAAATCGGGAGCAGGCAAGAAAAGGTAGTATGTCTGCTTTGAAGAACTGTGCAATTCATGGCATTGATACCAATACTCATTATTTATTGCACCTTCTTCAATCAGAAGACTTTCAACAGAATCAGATCTCTACCAAGTATTGCGATCAGGAAACACCCAGGCTTTTGAAAGAAATGCATGTACAGAAAAAAGATTTTCCTCTTCTACCCATCATTGCCGCAGGTTTAGCTTTTGAGTTAAGAGCTCAGCATGAAGCGGCACACAAGCCTCAAAGCATTTGGCGGGAAATAGGCTACTGGCGACATTTACCCGCGATTCATGTCTCGGTAAAAGATGAAGAAATGGATGTAGAAGTATGGAAAATAAGAGGGGGCGAATATGAGCTTTTGTCGGGGAATGAGCCTATTCCCTTTAAAATTCTGCACAAAGACGAAGGAAAAATTGTTTATCAATTAAATGAAGTTGAGCATACCGCTTACGTTTCTTTAAAGGAAGACCAAAGCTTACAGATTTCGTTGGAGGGCATGCTCTTTCATATGCGACGTTTTGACAAATTAGCTGATAGTGAGCTGATTATAGAAGAAGGTGCAAAAGAAGGAGCTGCTGATAAGCTTTCTTCTCCTATGCCAGGCAAAGTGATTCAGTTAAATGTAAAAAACGGTGACAAAGTTAAAAAAGGGGATGTGCTTCTCATAGTGGAAGCCATGAAAATGGAAAACAGCATCATTGCTCCGCATGATGCCACAGTGGATGAAGTGTATGTAGAACCGGATGCTATGGTTGACCGCAATATGCCCCTCCTAAAACTTTCTTAGCTGCATTAAGATTTTAATGAAGTAAAGCAAACAACAGAAACCCATGTATATTACAGAGCAACACGAAATGGTGCGAAATTCGGTAAGGGATTTTGCCGAAACGGTGATTAAGCCTGTTGCCCGAGAACTGGATAAACAGGAAAAATTTTCATTAGCGCTTACCCGACAAATGGCTGAGATGGGCCTTTGTGGCATGACCATCGCCGAAGAGTATGGCGGACAAGGCATGGATAACCTTTCCTACATAATTGCAGTAGAAGAACTGGCGCGCATAGATGGCTCTCAAGCTGCTACCATCGCTGCCCACAATTCATTAGGAGTTGGTCCATTGGATAACTTCGGAACCCAGCAACAAAAAGAAAAGTACTTGCCTGCACTCTGCAGTGGTGAAGCACTGTGGGCATTCGGACTTACCGAGCCTGAGGCCGGTTCTGACTCACGAGGCAGTAAAACTACTGCCAAGCTCAAGGATGGAAAATGGATCATCAATGGTTCCAAGATATTTATTACCAATGGCGCCACTGAAATCACTGCCGGAACTACTGTACAGGCAGTTTCCGGAGAAAAGGGTGGTGAAAAGGAGTTCTCTACCATTATTGTTGAGAGCAACACGCCCGGTTTTGAGGCCAGTGAGATGCACGATAAAATGTGCTGGCGTGCTTCTAACACTTCCCAGCTCTTTTTTGACAATTGTGAAGTACCTGAAGATAACCTGTTAGGCGAAAGAGGACAGGGTTCTAAAATTATGCTCAAAACGCTGGACAGCGGACGGCTATCTATCGCGGCTATGGGATTAGGTCTTGCTCAGGGAGCGTATGAAATGGCTTTGGCATATGCCAAGGAACGTCAGCAGTTCGGGAAGCCTATCAGTAAGTTCCAGGCTATAGCCTTTAAGCTTGCGGATATGGCAACCAAAATAGAGCTGGCTAGAAACTTACTTTATAAAGCCTGCTGGCTCAAAGACAATGATCAACCTTTTGGAAAAGAAGCAGCCATGTCTAAACTCTACTGCTCCGAAATAGCCAAAGAAGTAGCCGATGATGCTGTACAAATACACGGGGGTTATGGCCTGATGGAAGAATACGACATTGAACGCTTTTATCGAGACCAACGCATTCTTCAGATTGGCGAAGGTACTTCGGAAATTCAACGTATGGTTATTTCCAGGCATATTGGCTGTTAAAATTTGAATTTTATGTCTGCACCTAATGCTGTCAAAATAACGGAATGTCCGAGGGATGCGATGCAGGGCATCAAAGCCTTCATACCTACGGAAGATAAGGTAAGGTATATGAATGCTTTGCTGAAAGTAGGCTTTGACACGCTGGATTTTGGCAGCTTCGTATCTCCTAAGGCAGTTCCTCAGATGCGAGATACAAAAGAAGTGTTGAAAAAAATGGATCTATCCCATTCATATTCTAAATTATTGGCTATAGTGGGTAATCTGAGAGGCGCAGAGGAAGCCTGTCAGCACGAAGCAATCTACTATATTGGTTTCCCTTTTTCCTTCTCACCTACCTTTCTGGAAAGAAACATTAACAGCACTGTTGATAAATCTTTTAACATGCTAAAGGAGCTGCTGGATCTGTGCAGGCAAAACAACAAACATTTAAGGGTATATATTTCTATGGCTTTTGGCAATCCCTACGGTGACGAATGGAATACCGAATTACTTCTTCACTGGATTGATCAATTGCACTGGGCGGGTGTGCGCCATATCGCCCTGGCGGATACGACCGGGATGGGGAATGCTTCTACCATAACTGAAGCTTTTCAAACCATCATTCCAAACTTCGCGGAAGTGAAATTTGGCCTTCACTTGCATACCACTTCAGTGGATTGGTATGAAAAAATTGACGCAGCTTACCAGAACGGTTGCCGCCACTTTGATGGGGTATTGAATGGTTTGGGAGGATGCCCGATGGCCGGACCGGAGCTGGTAGGAAATATTAAAACCGCTGATTTGCATTCCTATTTTGAGGAACATCGTGCTCAAACCGGGATTGACCAGGAAGCTTTTCAGCGGGCGCAACATATTGCCAATCAGATCATGCCTGTCCAGGGCTAAATATTTTTCTGATTACCTTACATCTCGCTTGGGAAAAAACTTTACATAAGAATATGGTAACTTTTTTGCTGTAATTCAAAAGGTGTAAATTGCCGCAAAAACCACAAGATGAAGAAGAATATAGCCGTTACTTCGGGAGGAACCTCTCACGAGTATATAGTATCCATGAAAAGTGCCACCACTATCATGGAATGTATTGATAAAACAAAACTTAATCCTTACCAGATCGTCATCAGCAAAGATGGCTGGTTTGCCCATGTGGGTGAACAAAAGTTCCCCATCAATAAAGACAACTTTTCCTTTAGCATGGATGGGCAAGAAATCACTTTTGACTTTGTTTACAATATAATTCATGGCACTCCGGGTGAGGATGGTAAAATTCAGGGGTATCTGGATTTATTAGGCATCCCCTATTCTGGTTGTGATGTAATAACCAGCTCGATTACTTTCAACAAAAACCTATGTAAGCGGATAATCGCCAGCTACGGAATCACTACGCCCCAATCGATAATGCTCAACCAGCAGATGGACTATAATATAAATCAACTGGCTGAAGAAATGAGCTTTCCGTGTTTTGTGAAACCCAATAATGGGGGGTCAAGTTTTGGCGCCAGTAAAGTGGATGAAGCATCCCAGTTAGCGTCTGCTATCCAACTGGCCTTTGAGCATGACAAAGAAGTTCTGATTGAAGAATATATCAAAGGTACCGAGATGACCTGTGGAGTTTACCTGAAAGAAGGTCAGGCGAAAGCACTTCCAATCACTGAAATCGTGTCCAGAAATGCTTTTTTTGATTACAAAGCCAAATATGAAGGCGACTCAGAAGAAATAACACCAGCCAGAATCAGTCAAGAACAAACTGCTGAGTGTCAGCGTTTGACTGAACAGATATACACCTTGCTCAATTGTCGGGGGCTGGTTCGGATTGATTATCTGGTAAAAGAAGGCGTATTTTATTTTATAGAAGCGAATACTACACCTGGATTTTCCCGAGAAAGCATTATCCCCCAGCAAATAAGCGCAGCCGGTTTGGATATTAATCAGATCGTAAATCAGCAAATAATCGTTTGATTTGGCCGTTATCAGAAACTACAAAGTAAAAATTATATCATGAATCTGTTCAAAGTGAACTCGTTAAAAGATGTATTGATTCATCTTAGCATTGTAATCATATTGGGCATTACATTACTCGTACTGTTTTTTTATGTATACCTTCCCAATTCAACCAATCATGGTGAAACAGTAACTGTACCCGATCTTGAGGGCATTCATCAGGACGACATAGATGAGTTTCTTACTAAAAGAAACCTGAGATACGAAGTTCTGGCAGATTCTGGTTTTACTGCTGAATATGAGCCCTTCACTATACTCAATCAGTATCCAGCACCTGGCTCTAAGGTAAAGGAAAACCGTAAAATTTTCCTCACCCTTAACGCGATCAACCCTCCTAAAGTAAAAATGCCTGATCTGGTGGATGGTTCTGTCAAAAATGCCCAACTTGTGCTGGAAAGTTATGGATTGACAAGAGGAAATATTAAATATGTACCTGATCTTGCCCAAAACGCAGTACTTGAACAGAAATATGAGGGTGATAACATAGAACCCGGCACCTTTATTCCTAAAGGATCAAAAATTGACCTGGTAGTGGGTGATGGTTTAGGCAATACAGTATTGGAAGTTCCCGACGTTAAGGGAATGGACCTGGAAGAAGCAGAATTTATCATAGTGGGCTCAGGATTAAAAGTGGGGAGCGTGTTATTCCAGGATCAGTCACTTTCAGGACAAGATGCGCGTGAAATTGTAGAAAACGCTGCACCTGGAGAACGTTATGTGGTTGCCCGGCAAAACCCTACTTTTGAGAAAAAAGTAAGAATAGGAGAAGAAATTGATATATGGCTTAACTTACTTGAAGATCAGGAGGATAGCATACTAGATAATGAAGAAGAGGAAGAGAATACTGACATTAGTGAAACTGAATAATATTCAATTGTTCAACCTATACTTTTGTAAAACTTATCCTATGATTGTAATGATGCTCCTGTGTTTAGGGAGTATCAGACTGGCAAATGCCCAAACTTCTTCAAAAAAGGTCTGGAATTATTTTCATCTTGTAAATGGCAATACTCAAAATAATATCAATAGCCGTGTAAAAAAACTGACGGCAGACACACTGGTGTTACCCTTTTGGGATGACTTTTCATATGCCAACACCAATTCCACCCGCATAGAACGCTATGTAGCAGATTCAAGCCTCTGGGCAGACGGTAGCCAAACGGTAAGAATCAATACCGGGCTGGCTATTAATCCCCCAACAGTAGGTATTGCTACATTTGATGGTGTTGATCAAAATGGTATGCCATATAGCCAGGTTCAAGCAGAGGAAGGGCTTGCTGACTCTCTGGTTTCCTTACCTATTAATTTAGCTGTAATACCAACAAATGAAAGACAGTCAGTTTACTTCAGTTTCTTCTGGCAAAGATTTGGGAGGGGTGAATTTCCCGACCCTGAAGATTCTATCCGTTTGCAATTTAAAAACGCTCAAAACCAATGGATAACCCAATGGTCCATGTCGGGGGGGGATACGGTTGTTACTGAACTTTTTGAGCAGGAAATGATACAGGTAATCAATCCTGGCTTTTATCATAGTGGCTTCCAATTCAGATTTCAGTCCTACAGCCGTTTATCAGGAGCGTATGATACCTGGAATATTGATTATGTTTACCTAAATAGCGGCCGGACTCCTTCCAACACAGCCTATCTTGACCGGGCACTGGCGAGCTTACCCGAATCTCCATTCGGAAAGTATACTGCCGTCCCGATGAAGCAGTTTGCCGCTTCACCGGAAAGCTACCTTGGGAATACCTCTGTTGAGTTTTATAATCTAAACGTTCAACTCCAGCCGGTACGATTTACGGCACTGTTGAGAGATCAGATGAGTGGTAATATTATTCAGGTGTTAAATGATGATAATGCACTCAGCCCAATTCCTCCGGGTTTAGAAAGACGAACTATCACCGCCGATCCATTAGATATAAATAATATTCTAAGTCTGGATCAAGATTCTTTATTTATAGAAACCGAATTTCATATTACTTCAGGAGATAACTATCTTATTGAGGAAATCCTTCCCGGAGATACGGTTTTTAATACGCAGGTAGACTATCGGGTGAATGACACTGTCCGAACAACCTATGTTCTGGATGAATATTTCGCCTATGATGATGGAGAAGCAGAATTTGGTGTAGAAATTAATCAAAACGGTGGTAAAGTTGCCTATCAGTTCAATGCTCCCCAAAAAGATTTACTCACCCATGTAGATATTTACTTTCCACCTTTGACAAGAAATCAGGCTTCAGTCCCTTTTCAGCTTATGGTCTGGAAAACACTGGAAGATAGTATTGGGGAGGAAGTTATATTGAGGGCTCAACAGTCACAGTCCACAGCTGATCAGTTAAACGAATTTATTTCAATTGAATTATCATCACCAGTGGTGGTGGAAGATACATTTTATATCGGATACGAGCAGCAGGGCGAATCATTTATTGCTATAGGATTTGACAAAAATACCGATGCTACTTCTAAAATCTTTTATAATGTGACCGGTGCATGGGCGCAAGACAGTACACTTAATGGTAGTCTGATGATGCGTCCCCGTTTTGACAAAAACAGGAATGTCAATGCGATTGACGAGCCAGTAGTAGAAAAACATGCTGATTTACTGGTTTTTCCAAACCCTACACATGGCAGCTTCAGGCTTAATAAAGCCTTTGAGGAAATCATTATTTATGATGCAGCTGGTAAAATTGTCAAGCAAATTAAAGGCGGTATAAACTATTCAGGTGAAATTGTAACCGATTTACCTTCAGGGATTTATTTATTAAAAATTGGAATTGATGATAAGCATATCATTCGCAAATTAATTGTACACTAAACCATTTTTTCATCAGAAATTTATCATGATCTGTGTCCTTAGTTGTGTACGATGTCTGGCTTGAATCTCTTCTTTTCCTCTCCCGATCACTTCACGATCATCATACATGATTCTATCTAATCGTGCCCAGCTACTGATATGGCGGTTAATTTTGTAACGTAATAACAGATAGTACTTAATACCGTGTCCAGCATAAGCGGGCACTGAAAACGTGTAAAGCAGATCATTTTCATAAAGATATTGCCGATTATTGTAATCATCTGTATTGATAAGCGCTATTCGGGAGTCTGCTTTCCAGCGTCCTAAACTATAGCTTATATCCTGGGCTACTACCCACCCATTCGTTAAGGAATCAGCTAAACTAAAGCTACTGGAATGAATTCGTGTCTTAAGTCCGAATCTTTCATTGATATCGTGATCTAATAAAAATACCATGTTTTTTCTAACACCTTCACCCACACTTCTGAAAAGCAGTGTATCTGAACTTACATTTATTCCTTTATTTTCTTCTCTAAACTGCAATACAAACTTAGTATTACGATTCAGTTGATAATCTGCTCTCAGTAAATACTCATATCCGGTTGAAGGAGCATCAACTCTATATTTTAACCAGGGGAAGCGGAAAACATCATAGTATGCGCCGAGGGTAAGTTTTGCCAAAGGTTCTATTTTTAGCCCCCAGTACAAACCCTCTTCATTTACGTTTCTGGTATTTTCTCCAAAAGCATTTCCATATTGACTGTAAAAACCTTTGCTATAATTCCGGTATAACCAAACACTTTCAACGTAAGAGTTTAGTGCTCCGCTCACTCCCGCCAGAAAAGCATATTGATTTGTGCCGGAAAGAGCAAATTCGGCAAAAGAATACCAATGTTGGTACTGATAAGAATAATATACACTTCCTATTTCATGGTTATTTCCTTCAAAATCATATTTTTTATAGAGTGATGAAGTAGGTATTAAGGGTAAAGAATAAGTTGTAAACAATAGATTTATACCAGCCTGTAGATTTTGAAAACGATTGGCGTAATGCAAATTTGTCCCTGTTGAAGTAACATGTACTGAATTTTTATCCAGCAACTCATCTCTGTTTCTATGCATGCCGCTAAGATCAAAGCTATTGAAGTACTTTGTCTGATTGCTTAAGTCTGAATGTATTTTGGCATGTTGTGCATGTGAGGAATAGAGTGCCGTGAGTTGAAGATGTTTTTTTCTGAGAGGTAATTTCCAGCTTAATGTACCGCCCCGAAAATAGCCCATTTCAGTGCTAGAGGTATATGGCTTTACACCATATTGACTTCTACCCACTGACCGTACTGTCATTGCTCCTTTTCCCAAGCCTAAGCCACCACCAAATACTAACTGCTGACCAGACTGAAAGCTGTAATCGCCTATTGTAATCTGTTCAAAAGGCCCTGCTCTTTCAATCTGAAAATGTCCGGAAACAAAGTCTGCCCCATACTTAGTTTGAGCAGGATTCCAGTCAATTGTTTCACCAGCATCTTTCTCCATAGTAATCCCCAAGCTTATACTGCCTGGTTTTGAAATACGCAGCCTGGTATATAATTGCTCAGGGCTACCTTCGTAATATGTTTTACCATCATTATCTAAAATTGAGTCAGTTGATATAAACCCTTTTTTGGCCTCTAGCACTGATGACTGCCGAATGATAAAATACCGGTTGTCTGCACCTTTTAATCTGCTCAGCAGGCTCAAGCGTCTATTTTCTGGTGGTTTGATGTGTATGAAAGGCAATAAAGCATTAATTACCTCTTCATCAAGCGACGGAATAACTGCTAGTTCATATTTACTCAGTAATAGCCCATAGTACTCTCTGTACTTAATAATATTGTTGATCTGTCTTTCTGACAAGAAGAAAAACCTCCTCAGATCGCTGGCAGATGCACTATTCAGGTTCAGTGGCTCCTGGTAGAATTGGATCAGATTTTCATACAACTGCTCACCCTCAACGCCCTCTTCATATTGGTTTTGCAAAACATTTTCCAGTACCTTTTCGAGGTTTAGACTTGAGTATTCCTGTGCATAAACTGTAAATCCTCTACCAATAATCAGAAAAATTAACCACCACCTTCTATTTCTTCCCATGATCCCTGAGTTGATATACCACATTTAGCTGTTGAGATATTCCCAAGTATGCATGGGTCTCTAACGCGTAATCAAAATCAATTACATTATGATTCATTCCTAAGCCAAGAAAAAACTGACCTATGCTTTCAGTATTTACTCCGCTTCTGATGATAAAGCTTTTTAAGGGACTGTATGCTAAACCAAATTTGAAAAGTGGCCTTTCATCAAGTTCGTAACTTAATTCCATCAAAGTGCTTAACTTTTCATCCGGACGATAACAAAACCCACTACTTAATATGGTAGGCACTTTTTCTTCAGTCTCACGAGAGACTAAAGCTTGATTGATATTAGTAATCATCATACCAAATCCAAGACTGGGTAGCAGTTGCATGATACCTCCAATATCCACTACGGTTACAAATCGTGTATCCGCACCTTCCATTTGATACTGATGCTCACTTAATCTGGCTCCCATACTAAATTGGTCAATCTTATGTCCATAACTAAGGCTGACGATATGCTGACTAAAAAGCTGATCGCCAAACCTTGTAAAACTCACTGCGGCAGTAGAATTGGCTAAAGGGTGCAGATAGGCTGCACTTACAGAAGTAATGCCTTCTATAAAACCATATTTGTTGTAATAGCCGGCAAATACTTCTCTATTTCTTACAGCAGAAAGACTTGAAGGATTGGCAAAAATCCCGCTGCGCCCCTTTAAGGCAGCGGTGGCATAAGCCAAACCAGCAGCTTCAGCCCCCATAGTAATATGTTGAGCATTTAACTTACCAGCATTAAAAAGCCCAAATAATAATAGCGTAATTATAATTTTTTTTAAACCCTGCATATTCATCTAAGTAAGTTTTACTGAGTGAATGTACTCTATTATTTAGTAGGCTTCTTGTAAATTGTTAGATGATTCTGACAAACGTATTATGAAAACGAAATGAAAAGTCTGTACAGCTGTCTAATTATATGTGTGTGTACCTACAGTACACTTAAAGCACAATTTAGTGATGACTTCGGTGATGGAGATCATACAGCCAATCCAGCCTGGATAGGAAATACTGACAAGTATGAGATTGATGGTGCTCAAAAATTACATCTCAATGCACCGGCAGAAACAAGTTTTGCTTACATCAGCACATCCTCAAATGCGATAGGCGAGAGTGAGTGGCTTTGGCATACTGAGATAAGCGAGAACCCTTCTTCAACAAATTACCTGAAAACATACCTGGTCTCTGATCAACATGAACTTGATGGTAGCTTGAATGGCTATTTTGTTAAAATTGGAGGAACAAATGATGAAGTAAGTCTCTTCCGTCAGGATGGACTGAATGAAACCCTAATCATTGATGGCCTGGATGACAGAGTTAATACCAAACCAGTAAAGATTCAGGTAAGAGTTACCCGTGACCTGGAGGGTAACTGGTCGTTACAAGTTAAACCTGACGGCTCTTCTACCTTCGTTGAAGAAGGAAGTGCTTTTGATGACACGCATACGCAATCATCGTTTTTTGGCTTTTATTGTAAGTATACCTCCACACGCTCCAATGCTTTTTATTTTGATGATGTAATCGTTGACGGGGGACCGATTCCCGACCAGGAAGCACCAGTTTTAAAAAATCAGCTTACAAGTTCTGCCAGTGAGGTTAAATTGATTTTCTCTGAACCCCTGGAGCCTGCTACAGCATTAGCAAAAAGCAATTACCAGCTAAATGGAAATGAAGTAGAAGCCATTGCATATGAGAATGATACGGTAAAGCTGACATTTATATCCGATTTTCCGAATGCTGTTAAGCAGCAGCTAAACATCAAAAATATTGAAGATGTGCATCAAAATGCAATTGCAGATACCTTAATAGAAATATTTTACTTTGAAAAAGTAAAAGCAAGTTGGGAGAGCTTAGTGATTAATGAAATCTTTCCTGATCCTACGCCAAGCTTAGGGGAATTTCCTGACGAGAGTGATGCTGAGTTTATCGAAATCTATAATCCGGGTCCTCATCCTTATGACTTACTTGGTTGGAATCTCAATGATAAAATACTACCCAACTTTATTTTACATGCAAATGAGTACGTGATTTTGTGTAAGCCAGAATATCGTGATGCTTATGAACAGTATGGCAATGTGATCAGCCTAAGTAGTTGGCCTACATTATCCAATTCCGGAGGGAGCATTCTACTGCAGGATGATGCAATGGACATAATAGATAGTATTAGCTATACTTCCACGGTATTAGAAGAGGGGACTTCTTTAGAAAGAATTTATATCACTTCTCCATGTGGAGGACAAGCAAATGTGGCCGTTTCCCAGTATGTGAACGGAGCTACTCCTGGAGAAAAGAATAGTATATTCTCAGATAAAACAGACATTATTGGCCCCGTACTTATTCATGTTAAAGCAATAAATGAGGATAGCTTGCTACTCTCTTTTGACGAAAAAGTTTACCTGAATGAGCCTTATACTTCAAGGATCAATGTAGATAACAATATATTTCCTCTGCATATCGACTATGTTTCTGAAGATTCTACTCAACTCTTACTTGTCTTTGAAAATGAACTGGGATCAGATCAATTTCATACAATCTATATACCTGATGCATATGACTGTAATGGAAATAACAGTAAGATTGAAAAGAGTTTTTATCTTGACCTTCATGTCCCTGAAGTTGAAAGAATTATAGTAATTGATACCACCGAAATTCTGGTACAATTCTCAGAAAAGCTGCTGAAGGAAAATGCTGAGAAGGATAGTAATTTTAGGATTCTCTCCCTTGATGAACATCCAAAGAAAGCAGTTTTGAGTGAAGATAGTTTAAGCGTGCACTTAAGCTTTTCTTCAAATTTTGATTTACATGATACTTTAATACTAAGTATTGTATTGATTGAAGACATTTACCAGAATCAAATTCTTTCAGCGTCACCTGAAGTAGCACCATTTGTTTATGTATCAGAGATATTGAAGCTGAGTATCATCAATGCATATCAGATTGATGTATTATTTGAAAATGTACCCACTGAAAGTTCAGCTACTGAAACTCTTAACTATTTTATTGACAGAGAGATAGGTAACCCCTCTAAGGTCGTCAGAAATAAAGATAACCCGGGATTATTTCATCTCATTTTGAAAAATTCTCTTTCTCCAAATAAAGCACATACACTGAGTATCAATAACCTTTATAGCTCGAGTGATAAGTTGTTATCCACACCTAATGAGCATTTTTTTTACGACACAAAAGGCCCCGCTCTTACTCAAGTACGAATAACTGATGCACATCAGATAGCTGTACATTTTGATGAGATGATTGATACAGTTTCACTCAAAAACCTAATTGTTTTGATCAATGGTGACACCGCAAATTACTCCAATGTTTTTTGGTACGAAGACCAGCTTCACCTTACGCTAGTAAATGCTTTGGAGCAGGAAAAGAATCATCAAATCGCATTTGATGGACTCTTAGATCTGCAATCCAATTCCTCCGACCCAAAAAAAAGTTTTGATTTTCTTTTGGATCAGCTTCCACCAAAGTTGGACAGTGCTTATGTATATTCGCCAAAACAGCTCATGCTGGTTTTTCACGAACCTTTGCTGATTGAAGATTATCCCCCTGAATATTTCTTAGAAATGCTTAAGCCTGCTGATGAGGCAAAAGAAGTTAAGTTTTACCAGCTAAGCCCCAAAAAGGTTTTATTTACGTTTGATGTCCCTTTAATTGTTGAAGACATTAATATCCGTATTAAAAACTTTAGTGACATTCAGACCAATCAAATGGAAACTGAAGTCGAACATTCTATTAAACATAATCCACCAGAAGTCGGTCATCTTGTGCTATTATCAAACCAGCATATATTGCTTAGTTTCACGTCAGATATCTCAGCGCTTAATCTTAAATCAGGCAATTTTACTGTAAATAATGGGTACGTACCGGAGGCTGTAAAGAAAATATCTAATTGTGAGCTTGAACTAGAATTTGCAGAAGCTTTTTATGAGTTTACTGATTATTCACTCAACTTCAAGCATGAAGGGAAGCAACAAAAAATCTCCTTTTCATTTCAGGATCATGTGGAAAGTGTATCACTGAACGGTGCATCAACAGTTACCATTTCTTTTGATATACCATTGGAAAGCAGTAATGCTGAAAATAGTAAAAACTACTCCCTTAACTCACTTGTACAACCACTGGCAGCAGTATACCTTTCTGAAATACAATCTGTTCAACTGCTATTTGATAGTACTATTGATCCAACTAGTTTACAAACAATTACTCTCAAGCACTTAAGGGACATTGACCATAACATAATTCCCCAATCAGAGCATCTTTTTGGAAAAATTAATTCTCCTAAATTTCAGCAGCTACTTATCACTGAAGTTATGGCAGCACCATCTTCAACCAGCAGTTTGCCAGACGCTGAGTATGTTGAAATTTATAATGCAAGTGACTCCCCATTACAACTTAAGGATGTACAATTGGCTGATCCACAGAAAAAGTCAGGATTAGGTGATAAATGGATAGCACCCGGAGAGTATTTGATTTTATGCAATAACAATAAGGTAAGCGCAATGTCTGATTTTGGCAATTGCTTGGGCGTTATTGGGTTTCCCAATCTAAATGATAATACTGACACTCTTAGATTGTTGAGCACGGAAGGCGATGTGATTCACGAAATGGCTTACCATAAAGATTGGTATAATGATACTTACAAAAATCAGGGAGGATGGTCTTTAGAAATGATAGACACTGATTTCCCTTGTCAGCAAGAGTCTAATTGGACAGCCTCAGTAGATCCTAAGGGAGGTACTCCCGGCAGTAAAAATTCTGTTCAACAAAGTAATCCTGACCTTCAAGCCCCCCATCTTTTAAAAGCTGTAGCTGACGATAGTGTGACTGTCATACTTACCTACAACGAAATACTTAGCATGGCCGAGTATCATCCAAGTAATTTTCAGATAGAAAACATTAGAGTCAATCATATTGCTATTTTACCAAATCTACATCAGATCAAACTAACACTAGACAATGCACTTGAAGCAGGGACCGAATATACATTGTCCATCAAATTTGTATCAGATTGCTCAGGCAATGTGCAACAGAAAGAAACTGCAAAGGTTATCTTAGCGGATGTGCATCAAAGAAATGATATTTTAATCAGTGAGATATTGTTTCATCCCCGAAGTGGAGGTGTTGATTTTGTAGAACTATTCAATAAATCAGAAAAACACCTGAATCTCAAAAATTGGTCATTAGCTACTTCAAAGGATGATCAGGTTGTGAATAAGAGCCTGATTAGCGATGAAAGCCTGGTCATTGCTCCTGGAAATTATCTTGCCATCACGGAAGACACAAAAATATTAAAGGGGGACTATCCCCACTCAAAGAATGAGCACCTATGGAAAAGTCATACCTTTCCACCTTTACTGGTGGATGGAGGAACACTTTTGCTGCTAGATGAACATGATAGCATCATGCAAAAAATACAGTTTTCTCCAGATATGCACCATCCCCTGATTCAGGAAAGTAAGGGTGTTTCCTTAGAGAGAATCAGCTGGAATGATAACGAAAACAATCCTGAATATTGGCAATCTGCTGCTTCCACAGTTGGATATGCAACCCCTGGGTTTCAAAATTCTCAACGATTTCATAACACTTTCTCCCAAAAAAGTTTATCCATCATACCACCAATATTCTACCCTGATCAATCCGGTCATAGTGATTATACTACCATCAATTTTAATATTGAAAAAGCAGGGAGTATTGGAAACCTTAAAATTTTCGACACCAGTGGTAAACTGGTCAGACAATTAGTTTCAAACTATTCTCTGGGTGAGAGTGGTTTTGTCACCTGGGATGGTACAGATGACAACAAAAAAAGAGTAAAAACGGGATACTATATTGTCTGGATGGAGGTTTTTAACACAGAGGGAGTAGTTCAGATTCTAAAATCTAAAGTAGTTGTAGGAACAAAATATTGAAAGCATCCTTAAGCTGAGAAAAGTAGCTATAAAAGCATGAATAAACTCGAAAGACTGATTTACAAAGGAGAGAACGAAAAAGTAGATTTCAAACAAACCATTTCTGATCCTTATAAAATTGCGAAAACAATAAGTTCGTTTGCGAATACTAAAGGTGGAAAAATACTGGTTGGGGTAAGAGATGACAAGACTATTATGGGTATTGATCCTGAAGAAGAAAAATATGTGTTGGATACTGCTGCTGACTTCTATTGCTCACCTCCTATCAGACTCTCATACGAAGAGTTTGAAGACGAAGAAGAAGAGAAAACTGTATTGATAGTCAGTATCAAAGAAAGTAAACAGAAGCCTCATCAGGTAAGGGATGAAAACCATCAACATCTGGTATACATCAGACAAAGAGATAAAAGTATTCCGGCCAGTAAACAAATGATTACACTCATGCAAAAGGGTAGTCTTCCTGCTTCACCTTCTGCTATTCATATATTAAAAGGGGCAGGCTTTAATGAAAAAAAACTCCTGGATTTTCTTCAAAAACATGAAAAAATTACTGAAAAACAGTTCATGCAAATCGTCAATATCTCAAAGAGAAGGGCCCACCGTTTACTTACCGAACTTACAATAAAAGGAGCAATCAGAATGCATGATCACGAAAAAGAAAATTATTATACACTCTGAATATTTTCATGAGATATGGATTGGGTGTTATTATATAGTGGTGCTTTCTTCTTTTGAATATCTGAATTTGGTATTTGCACTTCAACTTTGGTAAAGCACCCCTCCTCACTATCAAGGCCAATGCTACCATTAAGTTTTTGTAAAGCCTCCCTAACAATATATAAGCCTAAGCCTGCTCCCTCAGCCTTCGTAACATCTTTATAAAATAGATTAAAAATTTTGTCAAATGATTGCTTTCTTATACCGATTCCATTATCCTCAATAATAAATCTGAAATTGTTGTTATCCTTATGGATGCTAATCTCTACATAAGACTGGCAATTGCTCATATTGCTATACTTAATGGCATTTTCAATCAAATTTTCCAAGATCAGGCGAATCAGTTTGGGCTTGGAGACTAGCTTGATACCGTTTTCAGCATAGATTCTCACAAAAACATTTCTGGAAATAATCTGCTCCTGCAAGTCATTGAGAATGGAATTAATAACGCAATCAATTTTAAATTCAGATAGTGGCTGTTCAGTACTAATTACCTCGTTTATTGCTTGCAATTTACCTAACATCCCCTCCATCTGTAGTATTTCCTGATCTGCATTTTTGATTAGCATATAATCATTTTCATGTTGACTCACAACATCAATTTTGGACCTTAAATAGCTTAATAACTTATTTCCTCCTTTTACCCTTAGCTTACTATATGCTAATCCTGAGGTTACGATGTTAGCTCTTTTTTTGTTCAGCTTTAAATAATATGCTATTCCCTTTTTTCTAACTTCTGCCTTGTAGTTCATCCAAAGTGTAAGCCATCGTGTACCGTACCACTGAGTAAACCTTTGTATCATAAAGTGATGTTTAGAGACGACAATAAACACTACCAAATTATGCAATATAAATTATGTATATAATGCAATTTTACTCAAATTGATATTCTGTAAGCTTTTTACTTGCTTTCAAAAAATAGCATAAACATGAGAATAAGCGTTGTATTTAAGCCTATTCCCTATAATTTCGTATATTCAGCTTATTAATATGTATAAACAAAATCTCATGAAAAAGAAGAATAGCGACACTCTTCACAGTTCAAGAAGAAAGTTCATCAAATCCACTGGTGCAGCTGCAGTTGGAAGTGGCCTTGCGCTTAATTTTATCAGCCCCCGTGAAGCTAAGGCAAACATCAATGCAGATACACTAAGAGTTGGCTTGGTTGGTTGTGGGGGACGTGGTACGGGTGCTGCAAATCAGGCACTTAAAGCAGATGATAATGTAGTCATTACAGCGATGGCAGATGTATTTCCTGACAGAATGCAGCAAAGCATGGAAAGCTTGACTAAGGCTCACGGCAATAAAGTTCAGGTTGATCAGGAACATCAGTTTATTGGTTTTGATGCATACAAAAAACTTATCGCCTCTGATGTAGACGTAGTATTACTGGCTACCCCTCCTGGTTTCCGTCCCGATCACCTGACAGAAGCCGTCAATGCCGGTAAACACGTTTTCTGTGAAAAACCAATGGCAGTAGATGTACCTGGTATTAAAAAAATAATGGATGCAGCAAAAAAGGCAAAGGAGCAAAATACTTCTTTGATGGGTGGCTTCTGCTGGCGCTATCATTACCCTAAGAGAGAGACTTTCAGTCGTATCCTTGATGGATCAGTAGGAGACATCAATACAGTATACAATACTTATAATACAGGGACGCTCTGGTCTAAAGAAAGACAAGCTGACTGGACTGAAATGGAGTATCAGATGCGTAACTGGTTATACTATAATTGGCTTTCTGGAGATCATATCGCTGAACAAGCTGTTCATAGTTTAGATATGATGGCCTGGGCATTGGGAGATGAAAAACCAATAAGTTGCATGGGTACTGGTGGCAGGCAGGTAAGAACCGACCCTAAATTTGGTCATGTTTACGATCATTTTGCTATTGTATATGAGTTTGAGGGAGGAAAAAAAGGTTTTCATTTTAGCCGTCAGCAATTTAACTGTGCCAATAGCTATGCTGTTGAAGTGATGGGAGACAAAGGTAAAGCGGTTGTGGATTGTATTCGTAATGTCCATGAAATTAATGCCGATGAGCGTTGGCGTTACCGGGGTGATGCAAATGATATGTATCAGACCGAGCATGATGAACTGTTTGCCGCTATTAGGAAGGATCAAGCTGTAAATGATGGTGATTATATGTCACAGAGCACCATGTTAGCTATTATGGGAAGAATGGCTGCATATACCGGGCAAACAATTACCTGGGATGAAGCTATGAATTCACAGGAAAAACTAGGGCCGGACACAGAGCAATACAGCTGGAATCTTAAGTATCCTACCCCAGAAGTGGCCATGCCAGGCATTACAGAATTTAGTTGATCTAATGAGTATGAGACGAAGAGATTTTGTGAAATTGAGTAGTGCTGCTGCAATTGGCAGTAGCATTCCTTTTTATAGTAAGGCAACATCATCAGCTGTAGTTCCTAAACTAAAAATCAAGAAGAGTTTAAAGTACAGCATGGTAGATGTAAAAATGCCTATTGTGGATCAGTTTAAAATGCTACGTGACATTGGTTTTGATGGAGTTGAAATGGACTCCCCCAGTGAACTGAAGGTTGATGATGTACTCAAGGCAAAAGAGCAATCAGGTTTGGAGATACCAGGCGTAATAAATTCTATGCACTGGAAAGCGCCTCTCTCTGATCCGGATCCCGAAGTTAGAGCAAAATGTCGTAAAGCAACCGAAACTGCTTTGAAAGATTGCAAAGCCTACGGTGGTACTACTGTTTTGCTAGTGCCAGGTGTAGTTAATCAGCAGGTAAGTTATCGGGATGCCTATCAACGTTCTCAGGAAGAAATAAAGAAAATTATTCCTGTAGCTGAAGAAACGGGTGTTAAGATAGCCTTTGAAAATGTCTGGAATAACTTTTTACTTAGTCCCTTAGAGGCAGCCCGATATGTTGATGAGTTTGATAGTGATATGGTAGGCTGGTATTTTGACGTGGGTAATATCGTACGTTACGGCTGGCCAGAACATTGGATAGAAGCGCTGGGAAACCGAATATTAAAACTGGATATAAAAGAATATAGCAGAACCAAACAACAAAATGAGGGTATTTGGAAGGGCTTTGATGTAGAATTGTTGAAGGGCGATTGTAACTGGCCTGAAGTTAATAAGGCTTTAGAGAAAATTGGTTATGAAGGTTGGGCTTCAGCAGAAGTTAAAGGAGGTGGCCGTGAAAGATTATCAAGTATCTCTAAAAATATGGATGCTATCTTTGGCTTAGCTTAGCCAAGTCAAAACATAAAATTAAAAGGCATTTCGCTATCGAAATGCCTTTTTTTATTAATATCTACTGTACTTTCTCTTTCTTAAATAAGCTTTAAAAAGCCCAAAAATAATTATCAAAAGGATAGGACCAACCAGATTTAGTATTTGATAAAAAAGTGCACTTTGTTGTACTTTTACCTGATCAAGCGGACGTATCTGAATTTCTTTTTTTCTTGCATTGATCAACCCACTCTCATCTGTCAGATACGATAAGGTATTCACCACAAAGTCTTTATTGGCATAAGTCCTCTCAGTTATGGGATCATAGCCAAGGGGTAGAGGATTGCCATTGCTTCGGTTGATATCATTTCTTATCAAATCTCCATCAGCCACAACAACAAGTTTGGTAGGGACGCTCTCATCTTTATAGCTGCTTTGATTAGCAATATCCGGAAGAATACGATTTTTGAATAATGAAGTAAAACTACCTTCCAACAGGTAAGCTATGACTTGGGAACCTGACGTAAAATTTTCAGGCTGAGGGGCCTGCCTCAACTGATTTAAATCCACAATCATGGGTGTCTGCAAGACCTTTGAGTATTGAGAAGTGAAAATTAATGGTGTTTTCTTCACTCCCGCTGTAGCTACAGTATCTATCTCACTGGTGAAACGCAGGAAATTGGCATCCATATTTTTTACTACCGGATGTTCCCCGTATTTATTAACGATTGGGAAAAAAGGCCAGGGTAAGGAGACTATCTGAGGTTGTCCCCCAACTTCTCCCACAACAAACGGATATACACCTGACTTGATATCCTGCACCAAGGTTTTATTGATGCGAACTCCATAGCGAAACAATTGGTCGTCAAGGTTCAGGTCATAAGGAAATGCGATGGATCCATTTTCACCTATGCTATCCATTTCAATACGTAGAGGATCAATAAAGAACATCACTTTACCACCGCTCATGATGTATTGATCTATTTTGTACTGAGCATCCTTGTCAAAGTGGTCAGAGGGTTTGTTAATCATCACCACATCTACATCAGGAATTGAGGTCACTTCAGGGAGGTTGATCTCCGATACATCATAATATTCAGTGAGCACATTGAGTAAGCCAGCAATATCCACACCTTCCAGTTCTCCATGACCTTTCAGTAAACCTACTTTTTTCTTTTGGGTACCCATAAGCTTACGGATACCTTTCGCAAGTTCGTATTCCACATTTTCAATGGATTGGTTAAGAGCTTCCTCAGAACCGGCTGCACGGTCTCCATTCAGTAGCATCACTCCCGCCTGCTTTCCCTGATAATTTATGATAGCTCCGGGAACTATCAGCTTCTGCCTCCTTTGTCCATCTTCTTCATCATATACATAGGTAGGTTCTATACCAAAGTCAGCAAGTCTGGCAAAAAATGCCTGCTGCTCTTCTTTGGCAACGGTTGTCAAAGGGTCAACATAACGAACACGCAACTCATCTCCTGCATATACATTAAACTCTTCTAGCGTTTCTTCCACACTTCTTTCCAAACGTTGGAAGCCTGCGTTTACTTCTCCATCAAGATAGATAATGACTTCTACCTTATCCTCTAGTTCTTTTAGTAAGCTTTTAGTAGCTGCTGTTATGCTATAACGTTTTTCTTCAGTTAGATCCAGACGAAAAAAATATTGCTGTGCTACTACATTAATAGCGATCAATATTGCAAGACCAATGCCTAACTTAGAAAGGTCTTTCCACATAGCTTTTCTGTCAGGCACTATTTTATTGGATTGCTGTTTTTTAACTGTTTGCATTGCTTACCACTTTCTGCTTCCTAATATCAACTGCGTCAACAAAATCATCAGAATCATCACTGAAAGAAAATAAATCAGATTCCGTGAATCAATCAGACCACGGCTCATAGCATCATAATGATAAAGAATTCCCAACTGACTAATTACAAAATTTGCTTCTCCCCAGATGTCTAATGAAGCCAGTGAACTAAGTCCACTAAATAATAAAAAACAGAAAAACACAGCCAGGATAAATGCAATGACTTGATTTTCAGTGATTGAAGATGCTAAAATTCCGATGGAAGTAAAAACACCCCCTAATAATATTAATCCAATGTACGAACCTACAATACCTGCTGAATCTACATTACCTACCGGACTTCCCAGCTGATACACTGAAAAGTAGTAAATCAAAGTTGGGATAAGCGCAAAAACCACAATAAGCCAGGAAGCAAAGAGCTTCCCCATGATAAGTTGTATGTCTGAGATAGGCTGTGTTAACAACAATTCCATAGTGCCGGCTTTTTTCTCTTCCGCAAAGCTTCGCATGGTTATCGCAGGTATGAGAAACATAAATACGTAGGGACTTAAGGAAAATAAAGTATACATATCAGCATAACCGTACTGCAAAATGCTGGTTTCCGGAAACACCCACATCAGTAAACCTGTACCAGTGAGAAAAACAGCGATTACGATATAAGCGATGAGCGAGTTAAGATAGGAATTGACTTCTTTTACGAACAATTGCCACATGGATGATTCCTAATTTAAGGTTAAGTTGCGGAATATTTCCTCCAGAGAATTACCATACACACTGACCTCTTCATTTTTATGCTGCTTCATTTCCAGCAGAACAAGTTGGTGATTGCAGGCAAACTGAAATATATGAGGTCGTAAGTCTTCAAAACCTGACTCACCTTTCAGTAAAAAAGCGTTGGTATCCAAAGTCTCAATACCTGTGACACCCGGAATTTGATTTAACAATTTTACATCGGGTGGGATAGCAAACTCCAGACTAACAATTTGTTGCTGACTCACTGAAACAGTCTCTTTAGACTGCAGGTCTTTAATATCACTATCAATCACAATATTTCCCCGATTGATGATCACTACCCTGTCACAAAGAGCCTGCACTTCTTGCATGATATGAGTGGAAAAAATGACCGTTTTTTGTGCGCTGATGTCTTTGATCAAACGTCTGATTTCAGATAGTTGGTTAGGGTCCAGACCTGTAGTAGGCTCATCTAGGATTAAGACCTGGGGGTCATGAATCAATGCCTGGGCCAGTCCCACGCGTTGACGATAACCTTTGGACAAAGAGCCTATTAATTTGTTTTGTTCCAATTCTAATCCACACAAGTTAATCATCTCCCCTACTCTCTCACGAAGTGTTTTACCCGACAAGCGGTACATACTGCCAATGAACTGAAGATATTCACAAACGTACATATCCAGGTACAAGGGGTTGTGTTCAGGCAAATAGCCAATATGTTTTCTTACTGCCAGAGACGATTCTACAACATCAAGATCACATACAGAAACACTTCCACTGGTGGGGGGCAAATAAGCAGTGGCAATCTTCATGGTAGTCGTTTTACCCGCTCCATTTGGGCCAAGAAAACCTAGAATTTCTCCCGCCTTAGCCTCAAATGAGATCGCATTTACTGCTACCTGTTTTCCAAAAACTTTTGTGAGTTGATTTACCTTCAAAGACATAGTCAAAATTAGCAATAAGCCGATCACTTAACGTATTCTTAGCCTTAAATATTCCATTTATTTAAACAGAATGTATGTTATTTAAGAAAGTTCTACAATCATGACTTGACATTCTACTTTTTCTACGAACAAATCATAAGTTTACTATCTGTACGCTTAGTATTGTGAAAAGCAAGAATAAAATTGATCATGAGCTAATTCCATTTTCTAAACTGATATAAACTTGTATAAACATTTTTTTCTACCAATATTAATTCAATGATATTGTAATGAAGTTTACTTGTCTGACATAAATATTAACAAACTTGAAATACGACATTGTTGTGATCGGTGGAGGGATAGTAGGCCTTGCCACAGCTTTAAAGATAAAAGAACAAAAGCCTGCAATAAAACTGGCACTTATAGACAAAGAAAAAAAAATTGCTACACATCAGACCGGGCATAATAGTGGTGTGATACATTCCGGCATTTACTACAAACCAGGTAGCCTCAAAGCCAATAATTGTATTCGCGGTTATCAGATGCTGCTTGAGTTCTGCGATAATAACGATATCCCTTATGAATTATGTGGTAAGGTGATTGTAGCTACCAACCAGAATGAAGTACCTCAGCTGGATAAAATTTATGAAAGGGGGGGGCAAAATGGACTCAAAAACCTCAAGAGAATTTCTGAGGCTGAGCTCAAAGAACATGAGCCTCATGTCAATGGAATTGATGGAATATTTGTACCTCAGACAGGAATTATAGATTACAAATCTGTCGCTGAAACCTACGCAAAATTGATTGAGGACTATGACGGTAAAATTTACTCCGGACAGAAAGTAGTAGACATTATTAGCCAGGCAGGTGAGACACATGTTGTTACCGATCAAAGTACATTTCAAACACGTCTGGTTGTGAATTGCGCGGGACTCTATTCTGATAAAATCGCGAGTTTAACTTCTCAGAAGCTGAACCTTAAGATCATTCCATTCAGAGGTGAGTATTATGAAATCAAAGCTGAAAGACAGTACCTTGTAAAAAATCTGATTTACCCAGTCCCTGACCCTAATTTTCCTTTTTTGGGGGTACATTTCACAAGAATGATTCAGGGTGGTGTGGAGGCAGGTCCCAATGCGGTACTTGCATTTCAGCGTGAAGGTTACACCAAATCAGATATCAACCTTAAAGAGTTGGCCGAGACACTCAGTTGGCCCGGCTTTCAGAAAGTTGCTATGAAATACTGGAAAACAGGTGTTGGAGAAATGTACAGGTCTTTTTCAAAAAGTGCATTCACCAAAGCACTGCAAAAACTTATTCCCGAAATCCAGGAGGATGATTTGCTAGCAGCAGAGGCTGGGGTGCGTGCGCAAGCCTGCGACCGTAAAGGAGGTCTTATAGACGATTTTCTTATTCTGGAAGAGAATGAAGCCATAAATGTATGCAACGCACCATCACCTGCTGCAACTTCCTCACTTTCCATTGGTCAAACTGTATCGGAGCTCGCCTTAAAAAGGTTTGGAAGCTGAATAAACTAACCTGCTTATGCCTATGTTTTCTAAAGAAGAGCTAGAACGATACAGTAGACACTTAATTATTCCTGATTTCAATATAGAGGGGCAGAAAAAACTAAAAAACGCCCGTGTATTGGTGGTTGGCTGTGGAGGCTTGGGAGCACCTCTCCTTTCCTATTTAGTAGCTGCAGGTGTAGGGACTATAGGCATTGTAGACGATGATGTTGTGGACCATACTAATTTACAACGTCAGGTACTTTTTACGGAGGAAGATTTGGGTAAATCCAAAGTTGAAGTGGCGGCTAACAGACTCTCTATTCAGAACCCATTTGTAGATATCATCAAGTACAATGTGAAACTAACTTCTGAAAATGCGCTGGACATCATCAAGTCCTATGATGTAGTAGCTGATGGTACTGATAATTTCCCGACACGTTATCTCGTAAATGATGCCTGTGTCTTATTAAATAAAGTAAATGTTTACGCCTCTATTTATCGTTTTGAAGGACAATTATCAGTTTTCAACTTTACTGACCAAGAAAAAAATTTAGGGCCAAATTATCGAGACTTGTTTCCAACGCCTCCACCACCTGATGCAGTACCAAGTTGTGCTGAAGGGGGCGTGCTAGGCGTTTTACCTGGGATCATGGGAAGTTTACAGGCCAATGAGGTTATTAAAGTCATCACAGGCATAGGAGCGCCATTGTCAGCAAAACTCTTCATTCTGGATACCCTTAGTTTTGAAACTACGACCTTAAAATTCAAACGAAATCCGAAAAACCCTCTAAATGGCGAGCATCCATCCCAGAAGGGACTCATTGATTATTACAAATTTTGTGGTTTAAACCGTTCGCAGGATTTTTCTACTAAAGATATCAGTGTCAGTGATCTATACCAATGGATGCAGAAGGAAGTAGATTTTCAGCTTATTGACGTCCGTAAACCCTATGAATATGAGATTGCCAATATTGGGGGCCAGCTAATACCTTTGGATCAAATTGAAAAATATATCAACCAAATTGACAAAGGTAAAAAGGTTGTAATTCATTGTCGTACGGGAAAAAGAAGTGCACAGGCCATCAAATTACTTCATGAAAAATATGGTTTTAAAAATCTCCTGAATCTCAAGGGCGGCATTTTAGCTTGGGCTGATACAATTGACCTTTCAATGGCTAAGTATTAGAGAAATAAAATTTATCCTCTGGTCTGGATTTTCTTTTAAGACTTCTTGAGAGCGCATCTCCTGAGCATGAAACCTAAAATAGGCCATGATCAAACCTCCGATTCAAAAAATTATCCAACTGATAAATATTTCTTCCCATTCTAATTTTGAAAGCTCAAAGTTGATTTTCCATAAATATGCAAAAGTTGATGTAATCAGCCCCCATATCAGTCCTTCTTGAAAAATTAATTTCCATTTTTTCTGCCTAGGAACTTTCCATTTTTGCAAATGCTTTAGCTCTTTATACCTTTCTCACACTAAACCTTATATTAAGGTCGTATCTAATGACCAAACTTTAAGCTCATCCGGACAATTAGCCAGTAGTTCTACTTGTGATTTATTAAACACAGGGTGGATAAAATCCGGATTTAGTTCACACATAGGCACTAAAGTAAATCTTCTGTTCTGTATCTCAGGATGTGGTAGCGTTAATTCTTCATCATCAATCAATAATTGATCATAATAGAGAATATCAATATCAATTAGCCTTTCTCTCCACTTACCGAGTTTTATTTTGCCAATTTTATACTCAATAAGCTGAATAGAGTTCAGCAACTTGTGTGGAGATAATTCACTATCAATTTTCACAACCTGGTTATAAAAAGAGGGTTGATTGCTTACTCCCCAGGGTTCTGTTTCATAAACATTAGAAGCCTTAGTGATTGCTCCTACTGTTTTTTCTATTTCTTTTTGTGTATCGGCTAAAACTTGTAATCGGTCACCGAGATTACTACCTAACAATAAATATATTCCTATGCTTGACTTCACGAGAGATTAGGGATAAATCTTATATATTTAAATCTTAAAGAATGTTCATATTCATCTGAATAACAAATTTAAACTAATATGAAGTTTTTACGAATTGTACTAGGGACTGTTGTTGGCTTATTAGTCTTTTTCGGAATCATCACGCTAGTAATCATCGGAATTGCCAGTAGCGCGGCTTCTGACCAAGAGGTTGAAGTAGAAGAAAACTCTGTTTTAAAAATAGAATTAAACCAGCCCATAGTGGAAAGAGAAACTGAGGACCCTTTTAATACATTGTTATTTCCAGGTAACAATAATGGGAATATTGGTTTGATAGAACTAAATGAAGCACTAAAAAAAGCAAAAGAAGATGATCGCATCAAAGGAATTTACTTAGATGCTGGCATAACTTTAGGTGGTTTAGCTTCTCTCAGAGAAATCAGAAACTCCCTTCTAGACTTTAAAGAATCAGGTAAATTTATCATAGCTTATAGTGAGATTTTATCTGAAAAAGCTTATTACTTAAGCTCTGTAGCAGATGATATATATCTACATCCCCAAGGCAATATTGAATTCAACGGTTTTGTGGTTGAAGTTACTTTTATCAAGAATACCTTAGACAAATTAGGAGTTGAACCACAGGTATTCAGGGTAGGCGACTTTAAAAGTGCAGTAGAACCTTTGCTCAGGACAAATATGAGCGACTCTAGTCGTCTACAGTCCCAAGCATATATTAATAATCTATATGATATCATATTAGAAGAGATATCCAGTGAGAGAGATATCTCCATACCTGTCTTACGCCAGATTGCTGACTCAATGAAAGTTAGTTCTCCAGTTGAAGCTAAAAATTATCAACTGATAACCGATACGGCATATTATGATATGGTAATAGAAAAAATTGCTGAAGAACTTGGTCATGAGTCTGATGATGATGAACCATTGGATGCAGAGGATATTAATTTCATATCTCTCAAGAAATATGAAAAGGCTATTGCGCAGACAGCTGATGACTACTCCAGAAACAGAATTGCAGTTATTGTAGCCAGTGGTGCAATTGTCAATGGTAAAGGTGAAAATAATGTAATCGGTGGTGAAACCTTTGCTAAAGAAATACGAAAAGCCAGACTTGATGATAACATTAAGGCTATAGTGCTCAGGATAAATTCAGGTGGAGGTAGCGCTTTAGCTTCTGATGTAATGTGGAGAGAAGTTCAATTAGCTAAAAAGGTAAAACCTATCATTGCTTCTATGTCAGATGTAGCAGCCTCTGGGGGGTATTATATGGCCATGGGCTGTGATACTATTGTTGCACAACCTAATACAATTACTGGCTCTATAGGTATTTTCGGTATTATACCCAATGCAAAAGAGCTATTAAATAATATTGGCGTTACCACTGATTATGTCCAAACCGGGGAGTTTGCAAACATATTCAGCCTTACTCGTCCTTTGTCATCAGGAGAAAAGCAGGTAATCCAAAATCAAGTAGAACAGGGGTATGAGGATTTTACCACAAAAGCCGCAATGGGTAGAAATATGTCAATAAATCAGCTTAAGTCGGTTGCATCAGGAAGAGTTTGGAGCGGTGTTGAGGCTATGGAAAAAAACCTGATTGATGTGTTCGGTGGTTTAGATGTAGCCATTGCTATCGCGAAGGAGAAGGCCCAACTTGAAGACGATTACCAGGTGAAATACTATCCCAGGAAAAAGACTTTTCTTGAGCAGATAATGTCAGAATTTGATCAGGAAATTTCAGCTTATAGATTAAAAAGAGAGTTAGGTATTGCTTACCCCGCTGTCAAGCAACTTAAAGAACTACAGAATTTACAAGGGACCCAGGCCAGATTACCGTTTGAAATTGAAATAAAGTAAACTTACGCGCTTAGAGTGCTTCATGAACGTCTGTACTTGTATCTACTTGTTCTAAAATAAGATAGAAAAGAAAATCAATTAGCAATTAAAAAAAGGCTGGATTAAAATTTTTAATCCAGCCTTTTTTTAATATCATCATATCACCAATATCTTTTCTCATTGAGATGAAAGAAGGCCTTTTACTACCTGATCATTCAAAGGTTCAAGGACCTAAGTACACTTATTGCTTTTAAATATCCAGATTTTAGACTTTCCTTCCCTTCAGTTTCCGTTTTGATTGACAATACTGGCAGGTCATTACCATAGATATCAGAATGCAAAGACTTCACTTTAACACCCCCTATGTCCTGTAATACTCCGAAACGGATGAAGTTTTCATCAGCAAAACTTGAAATGTCCTGAATTAATTTATCATCATAAGGTAAAGCGTAAAAGATTTCGTTGATTTTTTCACGCGTGCAGTAATTTTTTAGTTGTTTAAGGTTTCCTACGACAAGAGGACTGCTAATATTATTATCAAAAAAACCGGCAAAGTGATAGCCTGATGATTTACCGTCAGTAAAATACTTGTGTAAACTCATTCCTGCAGGAGTATATCCAACTATTACCACTCTCTGCTTATTCTTTTCTAGGTTACAGATGTACCTGTAATACAATAAAGCAATGCTCTTAATGCCTATGGAGAAAATAATGAATAACAAATATAAATCAGCCAGAAAGGTAAATGATAACTGATCCAATCCCATAATGATAGCCACTGCAGCAGATAGTGGCAAATGGATGAGCGCTAACTTGAAAGTGTAAGCGAATATCTTTTTTATCCTTCTATGGTTTTCAACAGTATAAGCGTTTGTAAGTAAGCTAACAGTTACCCATAAAAGCAACCAAGCTAATGTATAAGACTTATACGCTGGTTGAGAATAATCCAAAATATCCTGCCAAAACCAAAAGATAAATTGATAGGAAAAAACAATAGCTAATGTTTCTACTATAACCAGCAGTACAATAAGAGTCTTTGAATATTGATTTGGCCTTAGTTTACTGATCATGTTCATTGAAAAAAAGGGTTAATACTATTAGTTAAAAAAATATCAAAATTGGCTTTCAAAAAATATGTTAACTTTTTACCAAATAAATTATATGATTTAGAGCTAACATTTTTCATCTCACACAATACTTAAAAACTGTAAATGCATTGATTTAAGACAAAAATAAAAAAAAAGAAGAATATTACATCATGTTTTGTAAAAAATTTTAATAAAAATATTATAATTATACAATAAAGTACTTTAGTGTCTTAATAAATGAATATCATCAAAAAGAGCTTCAAATAACTAGCAAAAAATAAATCGTTTGCACTATAAAAACACATACCATAAAAACTTGTTAAAAAAACATCCAGATCAATTAAATAATTTTACTCAACACATCATTTTATAGAAAAAAATTTAATTGATAGTTGCAATAGTTCGCCATCTCCTAATGAGTTATTCTTAATTTCAACTGTTTAATTATACTTCATCAGATTAAATACGCATAGTAAATGATATTAAAGTATAACACTGACTGTACATGTATAATCTGGCGAACCTGTGTTTTTCATTACATATATTTGTACACATATCATGCAAAAAGGTAACCTTTAACCTATAAGTTTTATTTTTTCCAATACCAATCAGTAAAGATTCTTATTTCCTTATTGAAAATAAAAAAAGCCGGACAAGCCGGCTAAAGGTTATAAAGTAGGAAGAATTAATACTAAAAGATGACTTTAAAAATATCATTAAAAATTGCGAATGTCATAAGCGAAAGCAAAAGTACCATCCCAACTTTTTGAGCACCTTCAAGGAACTTATCTGATGGTTTACGACCAGATATGATTTCATAGGTTAGGAATGTAACATGTCCACCATCCAGTGCAGGTATGGGTAAAAAGTTCATAAAAGCCAGCACCATTGATAATAAACCGGTGATTCGCCAAAAGCGGTACCAATCCCATGTTCCCCCAAATATCTGGGCTATACCGATAGGCCCACTTAGTGACTTAGAAGCTGAAACCTCACCACTAAAAATCTTACCTAATGCCTTGATATTGATCCAGACTACTTCAAAAGCTTCTGTAGTTCCTTTTGGTATCGCCTCTGCCAGTGTATAATCAGTCATAGCAAGATCCACCAGACGTTCTGTATAAAAACCTAGTGTACCATTTTCATTTACTTCAGCATTTAGAGTGACTGGTACGCTTGCCTCTTGCGCTTGATCAGGATTATCATTGCGCATTACTGTTAGAGAAACTTCTTGCCCTGCATTTTGAAGTAATGCACTTTGTAATTCATCAAAATATGTGATGGATTGACCATTGACATTGATAATTTTATCTCCTGCTTGAAGTCCTGCTTTATCAGCGTTACTATCTTTTTCTACTTTTGTAACCTGATAAGGAAATCTGTAATCAATAAAATTAGTAGCTGACTCTTTGTCAGATAATTTATCAATAAAGTCACCAGGTATATAGATATCAACAGTTTGTCCATTTCTTTCCACAGTATAATAGCTGCTATCGCCCAATAACACGTCCGCTCCTACCAAATCAGGAAATCCCTTGTAATCTTGGCCGTTTACTTTTACAATTTTGTCTCCAGTTTCAAGACCTATTTCTTTTCCCAGAGCATAGGCAACAATACCGTGTTCTAATATCTCCTCTTTTGGCACATAAGACTCCCCATATTGATAGGTAATCAGAATAAAGATGACGATGCCGGTAATGACATTTACTATGATCCCCCCCATCATTACAATAAGTCTCTGCCAGGCTGGCTTAGCTCTAAACTCCCATTCTTTAGGTTCTTCACTTAGTTTTTCAGTGTCCAGGGACTCATCTACCATGCCGGAGATTTTGACAAAACCACCAAGCGGGATCGCACCTAAATTATACTCTGTTTCACCATACCTGAATCCAAAGATTTTAGGAGGGAAACCAATGTAGTATTGCTCTACTCTCATTCCAAACACCTTGGCGGCCACTAAGTGGCCCAGTTCATGCAATCCTACTAATATTGACAAGCCCAATAATAGTTGGGCGGCCATCACTAATGCTTCCATTAATTGTTATTTGATTAATTCTTGAGCTCTTATTCTTGTTAATTTGTCTGTTTCCACATAGTCGTCGTACACAGGCTGCGCAATATAAGGAACTTGCTCCATACAACGGGCAACTATGTCAGACATG
Organism: Catalinimonas alkaloidigena; assembly: GCF_029504655.1. Classification (NCBI taxonomy): domain Bacteria; kingdom Pseudomonadati; phylum Bacteroidota; class Cytophagia; order Cytophagales; family Catalimonadaceae; genus Catalinimonas; species Catalinimonas alkaloidigena. Next base: position 2,426,558 of record NZ_JAQFIL010000001.1, on the reverse strand, counting down.
TCTAGAAAACCAATATTATCTCTTAAAAATTCAGCGACAGCAATTTCATTAGCAGCATTAAGGATACAGGGCATATTTCCTTTTCGCTCCATGGCCTCAAATGCCAGTGCTAGATTCCGGAAGGTGTCAGTATCTGCTTTTTCAAATGTCAATGAAGGGTAATCCATAAAGTTGAAACGTGGAAAATCGGCAGGTAGTCTTTCTGGATAACTCAGGGCAAACTGAATGGGTACCCGCATATCAGGCAATCCCATTTGAGCTTTGATGGATGAGTCCTGAAACTGAACGAGCGAATGAATAATGGACTGAGGGTGTACTACTACTTCTATCTGCTCTGTTTTTAATCCAAACAACCACTTGGCCTCTATCACTTCAAGGCCTTTATTCATAAGGGAAGCCGAATCTATTGTAACTTTTGCTCCCATATCCCAATTGGGGTGCTTAAGTGCCTCCTTTTTTGTTACAGACTTTAAATAGTCCCTGGCTTTTCCCCGGAACGGACCACCTGATGCCGTGAGAATTATTTTTTCAATAGGATTATGGAATTCACCTATTAGACACTGAAATATAGCGGAATGTTCAGAGTCAACCGGATACAAATTAACGCCCTTCTGAGCAGCGAGTTGAGTAATCAGTTCTCCTGCTACCACTAAAGTTTCCTTGTTAGCCAGGGCGATATGTTTACCAGCAGCTATCGCTCGTATAGTAGGAAGCAATCCTGCGTAACCAACCGTAGCCGTAAGAACAATATCAATCTGTTGTATTTCTACAACCTGAGCAAGTGCGTTGATTCCAGCATATACTTTTATAGGGTATTGCTGCAGAGATTCTTTTACATATTTATATAAAGCTTCCTCTACGATGACCACTGCATTGGGCTGATACTGAATACTTTGCTCAATCAGCAGGTCAGCATTTGTATTCGCCGTAAGCACCTCTACAGCAAACTTTTCTGGATAAGCATGGATTACCTCTAAAGCCTGTGTTCCGATTGATCCGGTTGAGCCTAAAATGGCTATATGCCTCTTTTCCTCATCATCTTTAATCATTCTACAAGGCTTATTTTATTTTAAAATCAATCAATAAATCTGCAATCTTACGGTCATTAGCCAAACGCGGAACCTTATTTTGTCCACCCAGTTTCCCCTGGCTTTTCATGTACTCTCTGAAGGCGCTGGGCTGCAAAGGAATAACTTTTAAACCTCTTAAGATATTACCTGAAATCAGGTCGTCATAATAAGAATTTAATTTTTGCAGGTGTAAATTTAGCTCTTTTTCAAAACCCTCCAAATCATGAGGGGACTGAGAAAATTCCACGAACCATTCATGCAGGGGTAAACCGCTTTCAGGATTGACCTGTGGTGCGACTGTAAATTCTACAATTTCTGTTTCAGAATATTTTTCACAGGTAAGTTGCATGGCTTTCTCTACTTCTTCTCCTATTACATGCTCTCCAAATGCGGAAATAAAATGTTTAATTCTTCCGGATACAATCAAACGATGCGGATACTTTGAAACAAATTTAACGGTATCTCCTATAGAATAACCCCACAGACCAGCGTTGCTGTTTATCACCAATGCATAGTTAACTCCTATTTCTACCTCATGAATGCTTAACCTGGGTGGGTTTTCCTGATGCACCTGATCAGCTGGGATAAACTCATAAAAAATACCTGAATCTACTAACAGCAATAACCCTTCTTCTTCTTGAGAATCCTGATAAGCAATAAAACCTTCCGAGGCAGGATATGTCTCAATTGAATCTATTGGCCTTCCTACAGATTCAAATATTTTTTTGCGGTAAGGGGCAAAATTTACCCCACCATATACAAATACCGAAAAATTGGGGAACACTTCTCCTACCGGCTTACCGGTTCTTTCAATAATCCACTCAAAATACATCTGTACCCAGGGAGGTATACCAGAAATCAGCGACATATCCTGAGTGATTGTTTCATCCACGATCTTATCCAGCTTTTTTTCCCAGTCTTCTATACAGTTGGTGGCATATGAAGGTAGCTGATTGGTCCTCAGATAGGCAGGTACATGGTGATTTACAAGACCGGACAGCCGACCAGTAGGAATTCCTGCTTTTTCATCCAGTACCGGGCTACCTGATAGAAAAATCAGTTTCCTATCCAGAAATTCTGATTTTCCCGTTTCATGCACATAGCTCAGTAAGGCATTTCTCGCAGAATTGATATGATTAGGTATGGATTCTTTGGTGATTGGAATGTATTTGGTACCAGATGTAGTACCTGAAGTTTTAGCAAAGTACGCTGGCTTTCCCTTCCATAGTACATCTTTATCACCTTTCAGTATTTTTTTAATATAAGGTGATAAGGCTTCGTAATCTCTTATTGGTACTGACTCTCTAAAATCTTCATAGGTACGGATATCCTTGAAATAATGATCTTTCCCGAATTGGGTATTTTTCCCTTTCTCGACAAGATATTTCAGTATTTTCTCCTGTGCCTTTTCAGCTTGCTTACTCCACTGCATTTGCTGCTTTACTATATACGCAGCAAAAGGTTTACTTAAAGTTGATCTTATTCCCATAAATAAAATAACACATAAAAAAAGCCCTAAACTAGCTAGGGCTTATTATAACTGATAGTAATGTAATATGTTACTTCACTTTATCAACGATTGCCTTGAAAGCATCCGGTTGGTTCATTGCTAAATCTGCAAGAACTTTGCGATTTAAATCAATGCCATTCGTTTTCAGGGCTCCCATGAACTGAGAGTAAGACATGCCATAGGCTCTTACCCCTGCATTAATTCTTTGTATCCACAATTGACGGATTTCTCTCTTCTTAGCTTTGCGGTCACGATAGGCATAAACCCCAGCTTTATCAACAGCATTCTTAGCTACTGTCCAAACATTGCTTCTGCGTCCCCAGTACCCTTTGGCCTGTTTCAGGACTTTCTTTCTTCTCGCTCTTGAAGCGACGTGATTTACTGATCTTGGCATTTCTTAGTTAAACGTTTTTGAGATATGGTGGCTTCTCAGCACTTGTAACCAAACCTCTGGTGAACAAAAAAACCTAATGGTTTATTAAATGTTAAGCATATCCTTAATACGAGACTCATCAGACTTATGCACCAAACCTGTATGGGTCAGATTACGCTTACGTTTGGTTCCTTTTTTTGTCAGGATGTGACTCTTAAAAGCATGCTTACGCTTAATTTTCCCGGTCCCAGTCAGTTTAAAACGCTTTTTAGCGCCTGACTTGGTTTTCACTTTCGGCATTGTTATGTATTTATATGATTAATTATGATAGAAATCTCTAAGGTATATTAGCTTTTGGCTTTTTGAGGTTTGGGTGCCATCATAACCGTCATGCGTTTCCCAACCAGTTTAGGCATTTCTTCTACCTTACCTAAGTCTTCCAATTCCTGAGCAAATTTCAAAAGAAGCATTTCACCTCTTTCTTTAAAAACAATAGTACGACCAACAAAGTGTACATATGCTTTTACTTTAGCTCCGTCTTTCAGAAAGCCTTTGGCATGGTTAAGCTTGAACTGGAAGTCATGATCATCGGTATTGGGCCCGAAACGAATTTCTTTGACAACCGTTTTTTGAGATTTCTGCTTAATTTCCTTTTGCTTCTTCTTTTGTTCGTATTTGAACTTAGAATAATCAATGATCTTACAGACCGGTGGATCTGCTTTAGGTGAAATCTCAACCAGATCCAGATTTTGATCTCTGGCCATTTTAACGGCAGTATCAATATCATGAATCTCGTTGTCAGCATTGTCGCCAACAACACGGACGAATTGTGCTCTGATCTTTTCGTTTATTTTGTAAGGCTCTTCCGTCCTTCTGACAAATCCTCTTTTCTTAAATTTGCTAATTTTCTACCTCCTTTGGTTTGTTATAAATCTATTTTTGCAAATATCTAGTAATATTTACTATTATCAAAAAGCAATAACTATTAAATAATACAAAATACGGTGAATAAAGTTTCACTACTACTTGATTTTAAGCCTTAATGGAACTTAGTTTTTATTTGATTGACTTTGAAAATAACCTACAAACTCATCAAAACCAAAACTTCCGATGTCACCATCACCATGTTTTCGGGCCGAAACAGCCTGCTCTTCCTGCTCTTTTTCACCTACAATAAGCATGTAAGGGATTTTATTTACTTCAGCATCTCTGATCTTTCTGCCAATTTTTTCATCCCGGTGATCAATGATACCTCTGATATCGTACTCCGCCAGTTTTTGGAGGACCTGTTCAGCATATTCAGCATATTTTTCAGAGATAGGCAGTATTGTGACTTGCTCAGGCGCCAGCCATAAAGGAAGGTTCCCACCAGTATGCTCCAGCAATATAGCGACAAAGCGCTCCATTGAGCCAAAGGGAGCCCGGTGAATCATTACCGGACGATGTTTTTGATTGTCAGCTCCAGTGTAAGTCAGGTCAAAGCGCTCTGGTAAAGTATAATCCACCTGAATGGTTCCTAGCTGCCACTGACGCCCTAGGGCATCTTTAACCATAAAATCTAATTTTGGCCCGTAAAAAGCAGCCTCACCATATTCAGTAATTGTATTCAGGTTCTTTTCTTCTGCTGCTTCTACGATTGCCCGCTCAGAGATCTGCCAGTTTTCATCACTACCAATGTATTTAGAATGATCTTCCTGATCACGTAAAGAGATTTGTGCAGTGTAATTCTCAAACCCCAAAGAGCCAAACACATACATGACCAGGTCAATGACTTTTTTGAACTCGTCTTTAACCTGATCGGGACGGCAAAAGATATGGGCATCGTCCTGAGTAAAACCTCTCACGCGCGTCAAACCATGTAATTCACCACTTTGCTCATAGCGATAGACCGTACCGAACTCCGCATAACGTATTGGTAACTCTTTATAGGAATGGGGCTTACTCTTATAAATTTCACAATGGTGAGGGCAGTTCATAGGTTTAAGCAAAAATTCCTCATCCTCGTGAGGGGTAGTAATCGGCCTGAATGAATCCTGCCCATACTTCTCATAATGACCTGAAGTCACATACAATTGCTTCTGCCCAATATGCGGAGATATGACCTGCTCATATCCAGCTTTACGCTGGGCTTTCTTCAGGAAGTTTTCTAATCTTTCACGCAGCAGTACTCCCTTTGGTAACCAAAGGGGAAGTCCAGCCCCGACTTTTTCAGAAAATGTGAAAAGTTCCAATTCTTTACCAAGCTTACGGTGATCTCGCTTCTTGGCTTCCTCCAGCATTTCCAGATATTCTTTCAGCTCTTTCTGCTTGGGAAATGTGATCCCATAAATACGGGTAAGCTGTTTGTTATTTTCATCTCCTTTCCAGTAAGCGCCAGCTACATTCAGTAACTTTACTGCTTTGATAAAGCCGGTGTTGGGGATATGTGGTCCACGGCAAAGGTCAGTAAAACTTCCCTGCTTATAGAAAGTGATACTACCATCCTCTAACCTGTCCAGCAGGTCAAGTTTATATTCATCACCTTTATCTTTATAATAATTTACCGCGGATTCTTTGGATATAGGTATGCGCTCATACACATTTTTTTCCCTTGCAAGCTCCAACATCTTCTGCTCGATTTTCTCCAGTTCATCTGAGCTGAATTCTCTGTCACCAAAATCTACGTCATAATAATAACCGTTTTCAATAGGTGGGCCAATGCCAAACTTGATTCCAGGATAAAGTCCCTCCAATGCTTCAGCCATAAGGTGAGCAGAAGAATGCCAAAAAGTAGATTTACCTTCAGTATCTTTCCAGGTTAATAACTGAACTTCTGCATCTTGCTCAATTGAACGGCTGGCATCCCAAACTTCTCCATTAACTTTGGCTGCCAATACATTACGCGCCAAGCCTTCGCTAATACTTTGTGCTATTTCTAATCCACTAACTCCTCGGGGGTATTCTCTCTGTGATCCGTCAGGTAGTGTAATCTTAATTTCTTTACTCATATAAAATTTACGCTTACTTATTCTCTGGTTCGTCCGGCGTGATTGGCTGCAAAGGCGCCAATCCTTTTTTCATTTTCTCAAATTGTTCCTCTTGCTGCTTTTGCCACAAATATGCAACTTTTCTTCGGAGATAATCTAGTTCATCGCTTGCTAATTTATACAGCTCTTGCTGTTGTAAGGAGTCTTTTTCTAAAATCTCTTCATACTTTGCGATAGACTGCTGATAATTTCTTCTGTTATTGTAGATTCTAGCTTGAGTAATAAGCGCTTCTTTATCATTAGGGCGGAAGGTAAGCATCTGATCGGCATAAAAATCGGCAGAGTCATACCAGTTTTTTTGATAATACAGGTGCATTAATTCCTTATTCAGGGAAAAGAGATCAACATTACCCTCATCTTTTATCTGATAAAGGATGGTACTTGCGCTGTCTATATTTCCAACTCTCTGCAAGATTTTAGCTTGCTGAAATAATATTCGGTCACTCACCTCACCCTTCTGATAAGCCAGATTTTTGTCCATGTATCTACGTGCTTTATTGTAATCTTGCGTATTCATGTACATTTCTACCAAAGCCTCGTAGACATCAGCTTTCTCAGCACCCAGTTCTAAGCTCTTTAGTAATTGAGGCTCCGCGGCAGCTGTATCTTTTCTTGAGGCCAGTGCCTTACCTTTCATCAGATAGTTATACGGGTTGTTTGGCGCTAATGCTAAGGCACTATCACTATAAAGCATTGCATCAGTGAAATAATTACTATTCAGGCTGGCCTGCGCCAGTATTTCATATAACTCAACTGATGCTCCTCCATACTTTAGGGAAGCTTTGGCATCGCTAAATGCTTCTCGGTTTTGCCCTTTTTGCAAGTGTACTTTAGCACTGATAAGGTGATAAAGTGGATCTTTGTCATTCAGTTCTAAAGCTTTCCTGATACTGGCCAATGCATTATTTAATTTATTTTGCTTCAACAGCAATTCCGCCCTGCGGTAATAAGCTTCGGCATTATCCGGATCTTCATCAATAATCTCATTGACCACAGTTAAACCGTAATCGTAGTATGAAGGGTCAAAGTCCGGGAGTGCTGGAATCTGATGCTGCTCCTGTTGAGAACATGAGAAGCTGAGACCAGCTATTATTAAGGTTACGCAGTACCTGGCTGATAATTGTTTCAAGAAAAAGTACATGATAAAATTTGTTTACCGCTTTGTTAACACAATTATCGTAGAAATCATTGGTAAATTATCGGTAAAAACTGCCCACATCTGTCATGGTATTTTTATCTCCTGCATACATGGCGTAATCAAAGCCTTTGTGTAAAGCATATGAACCAACCTCTCCGTTTTTACCAAGTGCCAGAAATCCAATCTGGATATCTTTGGCATTTTTCTGCTTAGAAATACGCTTGATCGCTACCTCGCATGCCTCCTGAGGGGTGTAACCCTGACGCATCAGTTCTACAATCAAATGTGCACCACATATTTTGATAATGGCTTCTCCCATACCAGTAGCAGTAGCTGCCCCTACCTCATTGTCTACATATAAGCCTGCCCCTATGATAGGTGAGTCACCGACTCTGCCATGCATTTTGTAAGCCAAGCCGCTGGTAGTACAGGCTCCTGATAAGTTTCCTGCTTCATCCAGAGCAAGCATGCCTATTGTATCATGATTCTCTATGTTGATAATGGGTTTATACTCGGCCTCTACCAACCATTCCTTCCAGGCTTTTTCTGCTTTTTCAGTGAGCAGATTTTGTTTCTCAAAGCCCTGATCTAATGCAAATTGCTGGGCCCCTTCACCTACCAGCATTACGTGGGGAGTCTTTTCCATGACTAATCTGGCCACAGATACCGGATGCATGATCTCCTCCAGGCAAGCTACAGCACCGCACTCCCCCTTTTCATCCATGATGCAGGCATCCAAAGTTACCCGCCCATCACGATCAGGTAACCCACCATAGCCTACGCTCAGGTTATCTTCAGCCTCAGTGACTTTCACCCCTGCTTCTACTGCATCTAAGGCACTGCCTCCCGCTGAAAGTATTTGCCAGGCACCTTCGTTGGCAGCCAATCCATGCCGCCAGGTAGAGACCACTACAGGTTTCTTGGCTTGCCTGTTCACAGAATACCCAAATACCGGTCTTAAAGCAGCCAGATTACCTATTCCAAATGTAGCAGCAGATATTTTCTTTAAAAATGATCTTCTTTGTGTCATGACAGGTTATAGCATTAAATAAGTTGAGATTGTGTATTTGAAATAGAAAGTTGCAGAAGCTTTAAAATTAGTGAATTCCCAGCGCATTGGCACTGTTTACGCTTCAAAATCGTTCAATCCTCAAGCAATAAATGCTTAATTATGAAAAATGGCCAAATTTTGTTAGTTCTTGTTTTTCTCCTCATGGGCCAGGTATTACTCGCACAAAGGACACAAGAGTATACTACTAACTCAAAGAAAGCGATTAAATATTATGTTGAGTCTACCAATTATTTTATACGTAGGCAATATGGTCCTGCGCTGGAACTTTTGAGTGCTGCGGTAAGAAAAGATGGAGGCTTTGCTGAAGCCCATCTGAGAATGAGCAAGATTTTTAAGTCTATGGGTGATGAAAATAACATGAAGCATCATCTCCAAAAAGTGGTCAAATCTGAATATAACAATCCTAAGTTCTCAGAAGCACATGTGTTGCTCGCCGAAATATACTTTGAAATTGGCGAGTATGATGAAGCAGAAGAGTTGGCACAACATGTCATTAATCTAAAGAACGCCCATAAGTTGATGCAGGATGATGCACGATATCTTTTGACAAACATTAAATTTACACAAGAAAACATTAACAAGCCAGTTGATTTCCAACCCAAAGTGGTAACTGGTGGAGTTAACCAGCTTGGATTGCAGTATTTCCCAGTACTCACAGTTGACCAGAAAAGTATGATCTTCACAGGAAGAAGAGGCTCTCGTCCCCAGTATGATGAAGACATCTATATAAGTAAAAAGCAGGATGATGGTCAATGGTCAAAGCCTGAGCTATTGTCAGACAACATCAATACCCGTGCAAATGAGGGGACCTGTACCATATCCGCGGATGGAAGAACGCTGATTTATACTGCCTGCCAGGACAGAAGCGGCTTCGGAAGCTGTGACCTCTACATAAGCTATAAAATTGGTGATGAATGGACAATGCCGAAAAATTTAGGCAATCAGGTAAATGCCAGCTCCTGGGAGTCGCAGCCTTCACTTTCAGCCGATGGAAATACATTGTATTTTGTATCTGACAGAAAAGGTGGAATCGGCCGAAGAGATATTTATGTGACTTATCGTAATGAAGAAGGCGACTGGTGTAAAGCAGTAAATCTTGGCAAAGAAATTAACACACCACGTGATGAAGTGTCTCCTTTTATTCATGTTAATGGACAGACACTCTATTTCGCTTCCGATGGGCTTCCTGGCTTTGGGAAGTTTGACCTTTATGTTGCTGAAAAAAATGAAAACAGCTGGTCACCTCCCAAAAACCTTGGTTATCCTATCAATACCAAAGAAGATCAGGCCTCACTTTTCATTACTGCTAATGGGAAAGATGCCTACTACTCCAATGAGAATAGACAGGGTGATCATTACGTCAGCAGCTTAATTTATACTTTTGTAATCCCCGAAGAGATAAGAGTTACCAATCGGAGTAGTTATGTTGAAGGTATTGTTTATGATGCCGTAACCAAAAAGCCGCTGGGCGCCACGGTAGAGCTGATGGACCTGAATAAGCAAAAAAAAGTTGCTGATGTAAATTCTGATCCTAAGAATGGTGAGTACCTGATGGTATTGACTGAAGGTTCTGAGTATGCGCTGTATGTAGACCGTGAAGGCTATTTGTTTCAGAGTCTGGCATTTAATTACACGGTAAAAGGAAATACAAACCTACAAGAGCCAAAACATATAGATATTTATCTACAACCTATTGCCAAGGGTAAGGAGACGGTGTTGAATAATATCTTTTTTGATGTGGATAAGTACGAAATCAAAGAAATCTCTAAACCGGAACTCAACAAAGTGGTGCGTTTTCTTGAAGAGAATTCTGAAATAAGTATTGCTATCAATGGACACACCGATAATCAGGGAAGTGCTGATTATAATTTGGAGCTTTCAGCCAAGCGAGCTAAAGCAGTACATGACTATCTGGTTGATGCTGGAATTTCTGAGGAAAGGCTACAATCCAGAGGATACGGTCAGTCCAAGCCTATCACCAGCAACGATACGGAAGAAGGCAGACAGAAAAACAGAAGGATTGCCTTTGAGATCTTGTAAGCACTGCTGCTTTTATTTTTTTTAGATTGTAAAATGAAAAGCAATACGGAAACGAGCATCAGCCCTTCCAATGCGCTTATTTCTGCCGAGCATTTTTTAACAGAAGAAAGTTTAAAAATTGAGTTTCGTCAGGGTAAAAAATCTTTGTAAGAGACGCTACAAATGATAGATCATCATCATAACTCAAAGACAATGCATCAGATATGCTGTTCTGTTAAAAGGATGATAAAGAGCTCAAATTATTTAATTCAGAACTTAGCTTAGGAGAAATTTAACGGAATGTAAAATTTAATACAGAAGCATCAATATCAGAAACTCAGCGTGAACACTGTTCCCCCGCCGATAATAGATTGAACACTGATATTTCCTTTATGCAGGCGCATGATTTGTCTTGAAAGGCTTAATCCTATTCCGGAGCCGTTTTTCTTTGTAGTAAAGAAAGGGATAAAAATCTGCTCTACCAGTTCTCGTTCAATACCTATTCCATTATCAATCACCTGAATTATTTTCTGATTCTTTTCATTGACAAAAGCATAGACATCTATTTCGGGATTTTTAACCTTTTGAAGTGCATATATTGCGTTGTTTACCAGGTTAATCAGGACCTGCTCTATAAGTTCAAAATCTGCTTTTATCTCTAAATTCGCGGGTTCCACCTTCTTATTCCAGGTAATATTTTTCTCATGCAGCTTTGGCTTTAACAAGGCATGTAACCTTTCTATTAGCATACCCACTTTAACTGAACGAAACTGAGGTTGAGCAACTTGAGTAAGGCTTTTGTAGGCTTTTACAAAGTTAATCAACCCATTTGTTCTTTCCTCAATTGTAAGCAGGCTTCCATGTAAGTCTATCACTTCACTATCATTCAGAACGTTCAACTTCAAGCCATTATCTTCATCTATATGAATCAGCATCTCACTCACCATTCCTGTAAGGTTTGAAATTGGAATCACTGAATTCATGATCTCATGCGTAAGGACTCTTATCAGTTTTTGCCAGGAGGCCACTTCCTGCTCTTCCAGCTCGGCGCGAAAATCCTGTATAGAGAGCAACTTAAATTCTTTGCCTTGCATTTTGAATTCAGTGGCCTGCAACAAAATATGTAAAAGCTGTTGCTGAATAATGACCCGGATTAATGCTTTTTCTCCTGCTTGAATATTCTTGATTGTATGATATAGCTCACTATCTATTGCTTGTACATCTTCCAGATGTCTAAGCACTGGCCTCTTCAAAAGTTGTTTGGCAGCAAGATTAACAAGTTGCACTTTTCCTTGCTGATCCACACATATCAAAGCCACGGAAACTTGTTCTACAATATTCTGGAAGTAATGATGGTTGCTTTCTTTCTCCTGTCTGAGCTGCTGAAAAGTGCTTACCAGCTGATTGAACGCATGACTCAGCATATGCCCTTTCAGAGCTGGGTGCTTATAATATGTATTGGAAAAATCACCCTGTCGGATGGCAATCACCAGGTTTTCCATTTCAAGATGAGTTCGTTCAATAAAACGAATCAGTTCAAAAAAGAGTATGAGCAACAATAAACCTAACCACATAGATACCAACCAGAAGTGCGTCTCGGTCAGTACATACATTATGCTGAAGCCGATAGCTATGATAAGCAACAGCCGTATAAATATTTGCGTCCTGAATATCGTTTTTTGCATAGTGTTCTAAGGGAAAAGGTTCCTGGAGTTAGAGTTCTTAGTGATAAGATGGATATCTGCTTTGGAAAAAAACATTGCAGTTTTTAAAAATTTTCCCGTATCAACCAATAATAGCCATTACACACCTTAAGACTACTACAGGCCATACTTCTTCATTTTACGGTAGAGTGTGCTCCGTCCCATACCCAACTCCTTTGAGGCCTGGCTAAGGTTTCCGCTATGTTTCCGTATCGCTTCTGAAATCGTCTGTTTTTCTACTTCTTCCAGATTATAGGATGACTTCAGCGTAGCGCCTGTCGCTTGTCTTTTTTTTGACAAAAGAAAATCTTCTACATCCAAAGTTGAAGAATCACTCATGATCACAGCCCTTTCCACCGCATGTTGTAATTCACGTACATTGCCTGGCCAGTGATACTGTCGCAAATGCTTCATGCTGCGCTCATTAATTTTGAGTGCAGGCTTTTGATACTTTCTGCCATACAGGTCTAAGAAATAATGCACAAGCACCGATATATCTTCCTGCCTTTTCCGTAAGGGAGGAAGCTGAATTTCAACTGTATTGATACGATAAAGCAAATCCTGACGAAAGCCGGGATGCTCTTGCTCTGCCAGCTCATACAATTGCATATTGGTAGCACTGATCAGTCTCACATCAATTTGCAATGGCTTGTTTGTACCTACCCTTACGATTTGCTTACTCTGCAAGGCTGTCAAAAGCTTGGCTTGTAGGGGCAGTGAAAGATTGCCGATCTCATCCAGGAACAAGGTTCCTCCGGAAGCAATTTCAAACCTACCGGCTCTGTCTTCCACCGCTCCGGTAAATGCTCCCTTGGCATGACCAAATAACTCGGATTCAAATAAGGTTTCTGTCACTGCACCTAAGTCTACTTTGATAAAGGCTTGAGGTGCTCTCGGAGATGAGCGGTGAATGGCTCTGGCTACCAGCTCTTTTCCCGTTCCGTTTTCTCCTAGTATCAGCACATTGGCATCCGTGACTGAGACTTTCTTGATGGTATCAAAAATCTGATCCATTGCCTCAGATTGGCTTATGATCTCCTGAAAAGAGCTTTCCAAATCCTGGCTCAGCGCCTGTTCACGGTGCTTCAGCTGGCTGACCTCCTGCTCCGAACGATGTCTGTGGTAATGTGACACTATCGTAGCAGCCAGTCTTTCTTTTTCCCAGGGTTTGGTCAGAAAGTCTACCGCACCCTCTTTCATGGCATTGACTGCTAAATCAATGTCTCCATAAGCGGTGGTAACGACTATCTGCGCCTTCTCATCTACTTTCAACATCTCTTTGATCCAGAACAAGCCCTCCTGCCCGCTGGTTTTTCCCTGGACAAAATTCATATCCAGCAGTATCACATCAAAATGTTCTTTTTCCAGCAGAGGCATTATTTGGGAAGGATGGCTTTCTGTTCTGACCTGGGTGAAAAGTTGTTTCAGAATCATTTTGGCAGTATACAGCACCGCCTGATCATCGTCTATAATGAGAATTTTGCCTTCCTTTTTATCCATGGATGAAGGTAAAGTTTGTTTCAATATGACACAATGATTAGTTTTAGTAAAACACTTACATCCTACTACTCATGCATACCAGACATATTTTTTTGCTGTTTCTCTTACTACCTTTTCTCACAAAAAACACAAGCTCAAACTTCTTTTTGCCAGATAACGCTCTTCATCAATCAGTCTATGCTGATGAACCTCAATTTACTTTAAACGCTCTTGACACTGTCATACTGAAAAATCAGTGGAAACACTATTCTACTGAAAATGGTGATTTAGAAATACCTAACACCGGCAATCAGCAAACTGCCTCTTTAGTATGTGACCTGGATAAAGATGGTGTGCTGGACTTTGTAATTACCGAAAGGACACAGGCCCCTTCAGTGGTGTGGTACAAGAAACAAGGTGAGCGTTGGGAAAGACAAATTATTGAGGATGAGGCTCTTCGTATAGAAGCAGGTTCTGCTCACCTGGATATTGACGGTGATGGCGACCAGGATATTGTCTTTGGGGGTGAAAGCCGAAGTAATGAAGTCTGGTGGTGGGAAAATCCCTATCCAGATTTCAGCCAAAGCTGGAAGCGCTACACCATCAAAAAGTCCGGTAAGAACAAACATCACGACCAGCTTTTCGGTGACTTTGACGGTGATGGAGCGCAGGAGCTGGTGTTTTGGAACCAGCAGGCACAAACGCTATTTCTGGCAGAAATTCCATCTAACCCAAAAACTGCTGAAGAGTGGCCTATCCAAAAGATTTATACTTACAGTACAGATAGTGAAATGGAGCAACTGGGCCAGGAAGGTTATCCGTCCTGGAAAGCCACCCATGAACACGAAGGTTTGGCCAAAGCAGATATAGACCAGGACGGAATTGAAGATATCATCGGTGGTGGAAGGTATTTTACCTTTTCCAATGATAGCTATCAGGAAAACATCATTGATGCCAGCTATACTTTTACCCGTGCAGCAGCCGGACAATTTATTGAAGGGGGGAGACCGGAAGTCATATTAGTGGTTGGCGATGGTGTAGCCCCTATGATGCTCTACGAATGGAATGAAGGTACCTGGAAAAGGAAAGCCATCCTTGAAAAAGTAGACAACGGTCATACCCTTGAGGTAGGCGATTTCAATCAGGATGGGCAGCTTGATCTCTTTACTGCCGAAATGCGTTTTGGTGAGGGAAATCCCGATGCCAAAACCAGGCTACTGCTGGGCGATGGAAAAGGCAGTTTTCATGAAGAGGTTATCGCCACCGGTTTTGGCGTACATGAGGGTAGAATTGCTGACCTGGATGGTGATGGTGACTATGATGTGTTAGGCAAACCCTATACCTGGAAAGCTCCTCGTCTGGACATTTGGATCAATGAAGGCGCGCCATGAGGACTTTCATTAGAGCTTTTCTTTTGTTCATACTTACTGCCTGCCACTACAATTCCCCAAAACCAGTCATAACACTATGATATGGTGAGACTCAGCATTTCGGTCAGAAGGGCTATCCGCAAAGATGGGCTAACATACTGGGAAACATTAACAGTGATAAAGGGATTGATCAAGCTTTTTATCGTATCAATGGAGAAACAGAGCGTGTATTTAGCCTGGGAACTGATAAACGTAGATTGGCCAAAAAGGGAGATTTCAACCTGGACATTCCTATAGATTCATTGCTAGAGGGAAAAAATTATGTCACGGTATTTGTCCAGGATAGCCTGGGCAATGAGGTCTCTCTCGATTTAAGCCTGTACCTTCACCCTAAGCAAGCCTGGCCGCTGCCTTACCACATTCATTGGGATAGTGTTGAGCACTTACAGGAAGCGGTGCAAATTGTCGACGGAAAATGGAAACTCACAAAAGCAGGCCTACGCACTGAAGAACCTTATTATGACAGGGTGATCGCAATCGGTGACGATAGCTGGCAAGATTATGAAGTAAGTACATCCGTGATATTTCATGATTTCAGTCCACGCCAAAAAGGTCCACCTACATTTGGGGTAAGTCATGCAGCCATCGCCACCCGCTGGCCAGGCCATGACCTGGATGAGCATCAGCCCCATGTCAAATGGTATCCTCTGGGGGCCACATCAGAATTCAGACTTACCACACAACTGGATAGTTGTAGATGGCGTATTTTTGATGGAGAAAACCTCTATGCAGAAGATAGCTGTGGGCTTCGCAGCATCCAACTGAATACAAAGTACAGGATGAAACATCAGGTAAAAAATCTGAATGACTCAACCACTCGCTATAGTGTAAAACTTTGGGAAGCTCAACGGCCTGAGCCTTCACACTGGGATTTTGTAGCAAGAGAAGTTGCCGATGATAATCTACAGTCGGGTAGCGCTCTACTGATTGCCCACAATACCGATCTTACGTTTGGTGATATTGAAGTTATAGCAATTCCATAACCGGCCTTACTTTTTAAACTTGACTCTCAACTTCACTTCCTGGCTTATGGCTACTCCATCGCGGGTAGCAGGCTCCCAGGCAGGGCCTTCCTCTAGCAGTCGTATGGCTTCCTGGTCCAGCCAGTCTCCTGCGCTTTTTTCAACCATAATGTCGCCTGGCTTTCCATTTGGAAACACTGTAAAGGATAGTTTTACTACCCCTTTATCTCCCTCCTTCCAGTCTTCAGGGTATCTTTGGTGGTCGCTCAGGTATTTTCTATAGGCTTGCATGCCCTTAAGCGGTTTGGCCGAAGTGACTGAAACTTCTTCTCTTTCACTTCCAAACCCCATCGTAACTACTTCACTTAATGACTGCATGTCCTGCTCTAAAGACACTGCTAAAGTATCCTGTTGATTTACATTTACTTCAGTGGTTTGGTAGCCAATTGATGAAATGACCAGTTTGTTATAATCCTGAGGGAAGTCAATGACAAAGCGCCCTTCTACATCAGTAATGCTACCGATAGTAGTTTCTTTAACCAGCACATTTACGCCGGGGAGAGGATTTTTATTTTCCTGATCAATGACTCTCCCGCTGATGGTTTTCCAGCCCTCATGCATAGCCTGTAGGGCAGCAGATGAAGGCCTACCTGAACGACTCATATTCTCCGGATCAGCTTTTGTTTTTCCTTCTTCCTGGCTGTTTTGTATTCCCTGAGATAAGGTGAAATTCTCATCATAAGCTTTTGGTTCTACCTCCTTTAATGATTGTCGGCCTCCATAAGATTCAGACGGATAAGAAGGAGAAGCAGAAAAAGAGTCTTCATCATCACTCCCTGAGTATGCTGACATCGCTGAAGGCTCTACCAAAGCCAAAGTCTGTGGCAATTTTTCTTCATTTACCTCTTGCGAATCGGTCAAATCCTCAGGCGGGAGCTGGCTTAGCGGAGAGAGTTCTGATTCCTTCTCAGCGTTTTCTTCCGGTACTGTTGCCGAAGGAACTTCCTCCTGCCTGCTCAGGCCAGACGTATCTGAGGGCAGCAGAAAAGTATAGACCACATAGAACAAACCTAATAATACTGCCAGTGAGGCCGCAACAGGCAACCAGTAAACCTTATGACCTTTTGTAGTTTTTGCTCTTTCCAGAATGCGGCCTTGTAGCTCTTCTACTCCATCAGCAAAACGATCTCCATCCTCCAGGACAAAAGTTCCTTCCAGCGCATCAGCTATAAAAGGTTCGGCTGATTTCAAAGCATGCAGATATGCTTCCTCTTCAGCAGACAAAGTCCCATCCCTGAACTTTTTCATCAGTTCTGTCCTCAGCAGGTCGCTATCTTTATGTAGCTTACTCATGGTTCTTTTCCACAAAAATTTTCAGATTACGTTTACCATTTTGTAAATAGCTCTTTACCTTCTTCAACTGATAGCCCGTTAAATCCGCTACTTCCTGATAAGACTTCTGTTCCAGATAAAACAGGCGAATACATTCCTGTTGTTCCACAGGCAAAGTTGGCAGCCCTTTCTCTATCAGGCTCCAGCGATCAACCGGCAGTTCTTCCAAACTTTGTTCTATTGTAGCTTCAGAAGGAGCTCCATAGCCATTTTCATGCAAAGGGTCTAAGCGATCCAGTTGATGCTTTTGCTGCGCCCTTAACTGCATAAGACAATGATTTTTGGTGACGGTAAACAACCAGCTTTTAAACTCCCTGACCTGAGTCTCTTTCAGACTTATCGTCAGCTTTTCAAATAGCTGCATTACCGCATCCTTACTGGCCTCTTCATCTTTGAGGTATTTCAGACATACTCCATATACCAGGTGGGTATAGCGACTGTACAAATCGCCCAGATACACCAAATCACCCGTGTGTGCATACTTTCGTAGCAAACTCGCATCATCCGGAACCACACGTGAAGTAAGTCTTTTCAAAAACATAAACACCAGTACTAATTGAGCAGTAGGCTAATTTCTCATACAAAGTTTAGACTGCCTCTTTGGTCAGTTACATCAGTAAGATGCTAACTCTCTTCATTTTCCATAAATCATGCTGAAAAAAAATTATTTCTCTCGCTTTATGGAATCTCCACTGCCTGAACATCTTACTAAAAAACAAATAATATTATGAAAAAGTATATTTTTATATTCATCGCACTGGTCCTGATGGCTTTTACCCATCGGCTCAGTACTGCTTACACTGTAACTGGAATTGTCACTTCTGCTGAAGATGGCAGCCCGCTGCCGGGAGTCAATGTGCTGATCAAAGGTACAGATTCAGGTACTATTACTGATTTAGAGGGGAAATTTCAGTTGGAAGTCACTACTGGCCAGGAGACATTAATCTTTTCTTCTATCGGTTTTGCCACAGAGGAAGTGAATATAAAGCAACGTAAAAAAGTCAATGTAAGCCTAAAGGCAGATGTGCAGTCTTTGTCAGAAGTAGTAGTTACCACATACGGAAGGCAGCAGCAGGCTAAGATGAGTCAGAATGTAAGGATGGAAGAAGCTGATTATGCGCACTCATTTCATGCACCGCAGGAAGAACCTATTCCGCAACACAATACCGAAAACTATGCGACCATCCACGAGAATGACTTCCTGGAAGTAAAGCATAATGCCCTTTCTACTTTTTCTATAGACGTGGATGCTGCCTCCTACAGCAATATCCGCCGTTTCATTGATCAGGGACAGATGCCACCCAAAGATGCGGTGCGCATAGAAGAAATGGTCAACTACTTTACTTATGACTATGCTCAACCTAAAGGTAACACTCCTTTTGCGATAGCAACCGAACTCTCAGCCTGTCCCTGGAATGAGGAGCATCAGTTGGTACACATTGGTTTGCAGGGCAAGCAGATTCCAACTGAAGACCTGCCCCCTTCTAACCTGGTGTTCCTGATAGATGTATCCGGCTCTATGAATGCGCCTAGCAAACTACCACTGCTAAAAAGCGCTTTCCGTATGCTGGTCAAGCAGATGCGGCCAGAGGACAGAGTAGCCATTGTGGTGTATGCCGGAGCTGCCGGTATGGTACTTCCTTCAACCCCAGCCAGCCAGAAAGAAAAGATCATGCTGGCGCTGGATCAGTTGCAGGCAGGGGGCTCTACTGCCGGTGGCGCGGGCATTAAACTGGCCTATACAATAGCAAAAGAGAACTTTCAGGAAGATGGAAATAACCGTGTCATCCTGGCTACCGATGGGGATTTTAATGTGGGGGAGTCCAGTGATGCGGGCATGGAACGGCTTATTGAACAGAAGCGGGAAGATGGAGTGTTCCTGACTGTGCTGGGCTTTGGCATGGGCAATTACAAAGATTCAAAAATGGAAATCCTGGCTGATAAGGGCAATGGGAACTATGCTTACATTGACAATATCCAGGAAGCCAAGAAGGTGTTGGTCAATGAGTTTGGTGGCACTTTATTCACCATTGCCAAGGATGTCAAGCTACAGCTTGAATTCAATCCCACCAAGGTGAAAGCCTACCGGCTACTCGGCTATGAAAACCGTGCGCTCAAGAATGAAGACTTCAATAATGACAAAAAAGATGCGGGTGAGCTGGGTTCAGGACATACTGTGACAGCCATGTATGAAATCATTCCTGCGGATAGTGAAGAAGATGTGCCTTCTGTTGAACCGCTTAAATACCAGGAGCAAAAAGTAAAATCCAATGCCAGACAGTCAGATGAAATGCTAATATTAAAGCTGCGCTACAAAAGCCCCGATGGCAGTAAAAGCCAGTTGATAGAACAACCTTTACTGGACCGTACTGTACGATTAGAGGACACCAGTGATAATTTCCGCTTTGCAGCAGCCGTCGCTGGCTTCGGGATGCTGCTGCGCGATTCAGAGTACAAAGGTGACCTAACTTATGATGCTATAGCAAGGTTGGCACAAGGAGCCAAAGGTGGTGACAAAGAAGGCTACCGCCAGGAGTTTATCCGCATGGTAGAATCCTGTAACCTGATGGCAAGCAAGTAAAAGGTGAGCAGGACTTTTCATTTTTTCAAAGAAATTGGAAAGTCCTCTTTTCCTCAATATACTTGATATAGGCACAAAATAATACCAAATGAAAAGAGGATTATTTTTTCATAAAAATCTTAATATTCATCACAACATCCCTATAAAGCTGTGAGTTGAATAGACAAATATTTTTTAAAACAGTAGCCCATTTTTTATTTATATGGATCAGTCAATATTGCAGGAACTGAGTCAAGGACTATCAGATATAGAAAATTTTGCCCGCGAACTTGAAAGTCGTTATGCTGAGCAGATAGAGAAAGTAAGTCCTGACGCACAAGATAGTGCCCGAAATCTTCTTCATTATCTGGCCTTAAGAAATAAAGATATCAGTGCATATCAGGATGGCCTCTCTGAGCTGGGTATTTCCTCACTGCAACATGCCGAAAGCCATGTGCTGGCTAATATAAGCGCTGTGCAAAGTATTTTACACCACTATCAGGAGCGTTCATATCAAGAGGCTAGACCACTGATAACTATCCGTGAGGGTAAGGCATTGAGGAAAAGAAATAGAAAAGCGCTGCTAGGATCAGAGTCTCAGCCCAAAAGAGCTTATATCATGGTCACTATGGATACTGATATGGCCGACGACTATGCGCTGGTGCATGCTATGTTAGCTGCAGGTATGGATTGTGCCCGTATTAACTGTGCGAAAGATGATGCTGATATCTGGAAAAGTATCATTGCGCATGTGCATACGGCCAGCAAAGAACTGAAAAAGCCGTGTAAAATTCTGATGGATCTGGGCGGCCCTAAGATCCGGACAGGTAGTATTCAGAAAGGGCCAAGGCTGATTCAGATCAAGCCGGAACGAGATAAGCGAGGAGAAACTATTTCTCCGGCTTTATTGAAGCTGGTAACTGAAATAGATACCAGTGAAGACTTTTTACAGGTACCTGTTGAGCAGGATTGGCTTGCGCAGCTTCATGCAGGAGATCGCATACGCTTTGAAGATACCCGCAATGTGAAGCAAGAAGCCAAAGTCGTTGAGATAGATGATCAGGGAGCCATCATTTCTTTTGAGGAAGAAGTCTTTATAGAAACCGGGCTCAGTCTTGAGCATTGGCAGGATAGGAAAAAAATTGCCAGTATTAATGTTGGTAAGCTACCTTCCAGCCGACAAAAAATCTCTCTTAAAAAAGGTGATACTCTGATCCTGCATAAAAATAAACAGGAAGGGGAGCCTGCCCGCTACGATGAGCAGGGGCAACTGACTTCTCCTGCCCATATTTCATGTACGCTGCCTGAGGTTTTCAAAAGCGTCAAAAAAGACCAGGCTATCCGTTTTGATGATGGTAAAATTGAAGGAATAGTACGCAAAACCTCTGAAGATGAATTGCATGTAGAAATTACCCACGCCAAAAACGGTAAACGTTCGCTCAAAGAAAACAAAGGCATCAACTTTCCTGAGACGGATCTTCAAATCAGCGGCCTGACAGAAAAGGATAAGCAGGACCTGGATTTTGTGGTAAAACATGCCGATATCGTCAATCTATCGTTTGTACGTAGGCCGGAAGATGTTTCTGATTTTCTACACGAACTGCAGCAGAGAGGAGCCAAAAATATAGGTATCATGTTGAAAATAGAAACCGAAGAAGCTGTTAACCAACTGCCATGGCTGCTGCTTCGTGCCTTACAGCATTATCCGCTTGGGGTCATGATTGCCCGAGGTGACCTGGCGGTAGAGATCGGATGGGAGCGTATGTCAGTCTTACAGGAAGAAATTTTGTGGTTATGCCAGGCTGCTCATATTCCCAATGTCTGGGCTACCCAGGTACTAGAGGGCGTAGCTAAAAAAGGCATACCCAAACGTGCCGAGATTACTGATGCAGCCATGGCTGATCAGGCAGATTGTATTATGCTAAACAAAGGTGACTACATCATCAAAGCTATTAAGATGTTGGGAGAAATCTCACGAAAGGTAGTAAAACAGGAGAAAAAAAGCTCCAGCATTGTACAAAACCTTGATTTAAAGGGGAAGTAATTTTTTAAACTGTTTCATTCTGGAACATCTTACCGTATTAAAATGAAACAATACCGAACAAAATAATTTAAAATATAGCTACAGCGCTTTGTTATCAGCTTTGGCATAGCTTTTTTAATGATTATTGAATAATGATTGATGCAGACATGGCACTAATCAATGCAGTCATTATTCATTTCTCAATAATCATTGACAGTATGCTCAAGAACTACCTCAAAATCGCTTTTCGTAATCTGCTGAAGCATAAAGTGTTTTCTGCGGTAAACCTGCTAGGGTTTTCTCTAGGCTTTATCGCGGTTATTTTCATCGCGCTGTATGTAATTGATGAACTAAGTTTTGACCAATATCATAGCAAGGCTGACCGGATTTACAGGATTACGGAAACGATCTATGATGAAAATGGGGAACGTCAGGTAGTGGGTGCTGCCACCAGGCTGGGCCCGGCGGCTTTGGCAAATCTTCCTGAAGTAGATGATATCGTCCGTCTGAATGTCTTCGGAAGACTAACTTTAGGGTATGATGAGTTTCGTGCCTACGAAAACTTTTTAGTGGCTGACTCCTCTTATTTCAAGGTTTTTGACAGCAAAATTATTGAAGGAAACGCGGAAACTGCGCTGAACCAACCATTTTCTGTAGTGCTTACTGAATCACTTGCTAAAAAATATTTTGGCGATGAATCGCCACTAGGCAAAAGTATGTACGCCAGCCAGTTTGAAGATGAGATAACAGTCACAGGAGTGATAGAGGACTTTCCTTCCAATGCTCACTTCAGACCGTCACTATTCTTTTCCCTGGTAAGTCTGTCTAAATTTGACCAGATCAGAAATTTTCTTGAAAATGACTGGAGCTCAAATGAATTTGCCACTTATCTGCTTCTCAATGAAGATGCAAATCCTGAAGCTGTTGCTGATCAGTTGACTAACCTTGCCAATGCCAACAGAACATCGGAATTCCAAAACAATCAATATAGCTTACAAGCACTCTCTGATATCCATTTTCACTCACAGCATTTAGACAACGATTATATCGTTCATGCTGATATCACGTATGTGTATATTTTTGGAGGCATAGGACTGTTGATTTTGCTCATCGCCTTCATCAATTATGTTAACCTCTCCACTGCACGAGCCATGAAACGCTTTAAAGAGGTGGGTTTAAGAAAAACGGTAGGTGCCAGCCGCAGACAACTGATGTATCAGTTTATAGGTGAATCAATCTTAATTGTTTTGATTACCCTCATACTGGCGGTGACTTTTGTGCAGCTGTTGATGCCCTATTTCAATAATTTAACTGATAAAACCCTGGAGCTCAACCTCTTCAGTAGTTCTATTGTGCTCATACTGTTAGGAGTCGGGATCATCTCAGGATTATTAGCAGGCACATACCCTGCTTTTTATCTGTCCCGCATCAAACCATCAATAATCCTAAAACAAAATGTAACAACTCGGGAAAATACTTCATTACGCCAGCTATTGGTGGTAGCACAATTTGCCTTTGCCATCATCATGATCACGGCCACCATAGTCAACTACCGGCAAATGCATTTTATACGCAATACTGATCTGGGTTATGATCGTGAACAACTGGTGACTGTAGACATTAACAGCCAGGTTTTGCGGGAGAAGTATGAAACTGTGAAAGCTACTTTTCAGGATCTGCCCAACGTAAAAAGTGTCACTGCTAGCACGAGAGTGCCCGGTGAATGGAAGTGGCTCTCTACCATTAGTGCTAAAAAAGAGCGTAGCCTGATTGAATTTCTATACTTTGCGGGTGATGAGGATTTTCTCCCTACTTATGACATTCAACTGACCGAAGGACGGAATTTCAGGCACATACCTGCTGATTCAGCCAAAATTCTGATTAACGAAACCGCAGTAAAAACAATGGGACTGACTGATCCCGTAGGGAAGGTCATTGAGTTTAGCCATTTTAATCAGGACGAACTAGATCAACCCTTCGTAGCCGAAGTGATTGGGGTCTTTAAAGACGTACACTTTCAGTCTGTACACAAAAAAGTGACACCCTCATTAATTACTTATTATCGGAACCCCCACTACCCTATTGATTACTACACCTTGCAAATTGGTACGGAAGACTTACAGCAGACGATCGCGGCCATTGAGGAAGTCACCCAGACTTTTGATCCTGCTAACCCGTTGGAATATCATTTCCTGGATGATAAATTTGAAGAGCTTTACCGGGCTGACACTAAAACCGGTGAGATTATCAGTATTGCTGCCTTTCTGGCTATTGTGATCGCCTGCCTGGGACTCTTTGGACTCATCAACCTTTCCGTAGAACAAAGGATCAAAGAAGTCGGCATCCGAAAGGTATTGGGTGCGGGTGTAGGCCAAATTACCTGGCTTATCTCCCGAAAGTTTCTCCGGCTGGTAGGTATCGCTTTTGTTCTCGCGGCTCCTTTTGCCTGGTGGGCTACCCAGGAGTGGCTAAATGAATTTGCCTATCATTTCAATGTGTCCTTTGATTTGCTGCTGATTTCCGGGGGTACCGTACTGCTGATCGCCATCTTCACCATCAGTTTTCAAACCATTAAAGCAGCGCTGGCAAACCCGGCAGAATCTCTGCGATATGAATAATGACTAAACATTGCCCCCTATTCATTAATCATCAGTCATTTGTCATCAATTCCTAATCAGTAACTACAATGCTCAGGAACTACTTTACAACCGCCTGGAGAAACCTGATTAAAAACAAAGGTTTTTCATTCATTAACATCTTTGGACTGGCAACAGGAATCGCTGCTTTTGTGCTTATTTTTCAATACGTACAATTTGAATTGAATTATGATACTTTTCAGGAAGAAGGGAAAAACATATATCGCGTAGGTGTAGACCGATATCAGGATGGAGAGCTTGAATCAAAAAATGCTTTCACAGTTTCTGCTTTAGGACCTGCTGTGATCAATGAAATTCCTGGGATTGAAGATTATTTCCGGCTGTCTTACTGGTCCAAAAGCAGTACGCTGATCTATCAACCCAAGGATTCAGCTGATCCACTTACCTTCAAAGAAGAAAAAATAATTTTTGCTGACCCTGGTTTTGTCCGGTATTTTTCTCTGAATCTGCTAGCAAAACTAGGTGACTCCCTGCTTTCAAAACCCCATCAGGTGATCATGTCACAATCTTCGGCGCAAAAATATTTTGGAGACGGCTGGCAAACCGAAGCATTGAATAAGTTACTGACTGCCTTTAATTCTACCAGGGAAGGAGAAGTTATTTTTGAAGTAGTAGGTGTTTTTAAAGATATTCCGCAAAACTCTCACCTGGATTACGATATTATTTTTTCTCATGCAACGCTGCCATACTTCTTACCTGAAGAAATCCCTGAAGAACAGCGGCTAAGCATGTTTGAAACTACCTGGGGACCAAATACTAGCTACACTTATTTGGTGCTTAATACGCAGATGAATGCAGATAAAATAGGGCAACAGCTTACTGAAATGATCGAAAGCAGGAATAAAGCAGAAAATATGTCTGAAGTTTATCGATTACAGCCTATCCGTGACATTCACCTGCATTCAGCACTGATGAATGAGCCGACCGCTACCGGCAATATAAATTGGGTATATGCAATGGGGATAATTGCTTTATTTACCCTCGGCATAGCCTGGATCAATTATGTAAACCTTTCAACTGCTCGTGCAGTAGGTCGTGCACGAGAAGTAGGGCTAAGAAAAGTGGTGGGTGCCAAAAAGGTTCAACTTTTAGGTCAGTTTTTATTAGAGGTAGGCATCATTAACGCAGTTGCCCTGGTGTTGGCTGTTACACTGATCCAGCTGAGTACTCCCTATTTTAATCAATTGAGTGACATTGCCTTTAGCCTATTTTCCTTAGAGCAAGGTACATTCTGGATAGTGATTGTCGCGATATTTATATTCAGTACTTTACTGATTGGCATATATCCGGCAATGATACTTTCGTCCTTCCGCCCAGCATTTGTGTTAAAAAACCAGCTCATTTCACCGAGAAAAGGGCTTAATATAAGAAAAGTGCTGGTAGTTTTTCAGTTTGCCATTTCAATGACCCTAATCATTGCTACCATTGTGATCTACGGTCAGATTTCGTTTATGAGAACACAGGCACTAGGCTTTGATACTTCACAAAGACTGGTGATTGAAGGTGCCAATGTGATGGGCCAGGAGATTTCTTTTGCTCAAACGGTCCAAAATTTGCGCAATGCTGTGCTAACTAACCCTTTTATAAAAGAAGTGAGTGCTGCCAGCTATGTCCCTGGGGAAACGGAACGTGAAACCAGAATGGTAGGAAGGGATGAAGAAAATGTGAAAGAAATCAGGGATATCAGCATAGACGCCAATTATTTTCCTACTATGGATATCAAACTATTGGCAGGCAGAAATTTTTCAGAAGTTGAGGAACAGAATCATCACAAGGTAATACTCAATCAGGCTGCTTTACGACTACTTGACTTTGGCTCAGCGGAAGAAGCCATTGGTGAAAATTTTGGTGTCATAAATTTCTGGGGAGTCACTTCTTATGAGATCATCGGTATCGTTCCTGATTTCCATCAAAATGCTTTGCAGAACAACTATGAACCTATTGCTTTTTTTAACGAGCTTTTTGATGGTAACTACATCGTGCAAATTGATCCTTCACAAAGTGCCTCTGTTAACAGCATTTTAGCATTCCTGAAAGCTAGTTGGGAAGAAGTATTACCTAACAACCCTTTTAACTACTATTTTCTTGATACTTACTTCAACCGTCAGTATCAGGCAGACGAGCGTTTTGGCAGAATTTTCAGCATATTTTCTGTGCTGGCTATTTTGATTGCCTGCCTGGGATTATTAGGCTTATCCTCTTTTACCGCTGTACAGCGTAGCAAGGAGATCGGTATCCGTAAAGTGATGGGGGCATCAGTAAGCAGTATACTCACTTTGCTTTCCAAGGACTTCTTAAAACTGATCTTTATCGCGGGAATTTTAGCCCTTCCTTTTGCCTATTGGATGATGCATCAGTGGCTGCAAAACTATGCTTTTCGCATAGATATCAGTTGGTGGTTACTCATCCTGCCATTGGTATTCGTGCTAATGCTGGCGCTGCTTACGGTATCGGTACATACCATTAGGGCTGCTTTGACGAATCCCACTGAATCTCTCAGATACGAATGATAAGTATTGAATGATGGTTAATGAGCAATGAAAAATGAAGGCTTTACTCATTAATCATCTCTTGTACCTCATTATTACAGAATAGCATAACAGAATCCAGACACTTACGTTGATTATAAAAACTCTTGTGTTATGTCGCGATTTTTCTCAATCATTGTACTGGTATTTTTGGTAAGTGCGTGCGAGGACTTTGACTCTACCAAAATTATTGCTCCTACTGATTTTCAAATAGAAGCTGTAAGCCTAAACCTTAATGGTGAAGTGCTACCTACTAATGTAGCCGCACAAAAGGTTGAAGTAGATTCTCAATATACGCTTGTTGGCGCTACCCTAAGGCGTGAGGGTAAGGAGATAGTCGGAATCTGGCTGTTTGATGAAAATGACCCTCAAGCGATCAAAAGCATCAATGAAACAGCACTTACGTACTCACCTTTTCCCAAACAAAATAAATTAAAGGTTACGAGCGAAGCCCGTAACCTTTCAGCTTTTTTAAGGCGGTAAGAATAGTATCTATTCCTCTTTGTCAAGTATTTTCTCAATACGGTAAAGCACATCTTCCAGATGAATACTGGTCTCCCGATTGGTATTTCTACGAAGGGCTACGCCTACATCATTCTGTAGCATATTTAACGCTTCTCTCACTATAGCCCTGATATCGGATTGACTTACGTCTACCTCTGTCCAGCCATAATACTCCTTAAAATTGTCGGACATACTACCCAATTCATTATCCGACAAATACTCCATTCTCTCCAGATAGGCTCTCTGAAGGTTTCTTCGGTAAGGATCGATATTTTGGCCACGGTAGATTTCGGACCACACTCCTTCTCTCAGATCATCCATCATTGTAAGGGCGCTATAGGTACCATCCCCATAAAGTGCTTCTCCCTCTAACAGACGGGCAAGCCTTTGCGGATGCATCAGGTCATTCAACACATTCTCCTGAAACTTTCTGATCCTGTCCAGTATCCCTGCATGCTCTATTCTGCTCAGTATTTCCTCATTGATCATCCACTCCGGGGTAGCAAAGGCATTTTCAGTTAAAAAATTCATTGCTGCTTTCTGCTTTTCCTCCGACACAGGCTCATAAACGGGACCTTCCTGATCGTAAGTTTTGTAGTTTTCATAGACTCCTCCTACATTTTTGGTGACATGCCCCATATAGCGATACCACTGTCCAATTAGCTGCTCGTATATTTCTTGCAGCTCTTCATAGGTTTCGTTTTCACGAAAAGTCCATTCCATCAGATCTGGCATTATCCGCTTTAAATTTGCTAAGCCGTATTCACTCGCTTTAACTGCATCATTTCCCAAATCTTCATTTTGTGAACGTGGATCTATTTTAGCGCCTGATTGACGTCCGTAAAAATAAGCCGGGTCATCTGCTTTTTCTTTCACCCATTCATCCAAAACCTCCTCCACCGCTTCAGGAGAATCTTTATCAGGAAAATACGTATATCCCCATTTAATAGCCCACTCGTCATATTCGCCAATAGCAGGAAAGAAGTTAGTTACTCCATCGCCGGGTTGTGCTACATAATTGAAGCGTGCATAATCCATAATTGAAGGTGCCGTACCGTGCGTAGCAGTAAATTCAGGTGAACGCAATGAATCTACCGGATAGGCGTAGCTGGTAACCCCAGTTATGAGGAAGGCCCAGGGTATGCCCTACTTCGTGCGCAGCTACGAAACGTATAAGTTGCCCCATGAGCTCCTCGCTAAATTCTACATTACGTGCCTCAGGATTAGCGGCTGCGGTCTGAACCAGGTACCAGTTGCGCAAGAGGTTCATTACATTATGATACCACAAAATATCACTCTCTAATATCTCTCCGGTGCGAGGATCATGGACATGCGGTCCCTGCGCATTCTGGATAGGCGTAGTAATGTAACGAATAACAGAATAGCGCACGTCTTCAGGAGAAAATTCAGGATCTTCTTCCTCACTGGGTGGATCTTTTGCGATGATCGCATTCTTAAAACCAGCATTTTCAAAAGCTTTCTGCCAGTCTTCTATCCCTTGCTTCAGATAGGGTCTCCATTCCATTGGAGTGGCAGGATCAAGGTAATACACGATGGGTTTTACAGGCTCAACCAGTTCTCCACGCGCATAAGCTTCTTTGTCTTTAGGAACCAGTTGCCATTTGGTGATATATTCCCTTTGAAAGGCTTTTTGCTTATTCATTCCATAATCATACTGCTCTATACTGAAATAGCCGACTCTATTATCTGCCAGGCGAGGCATCATAGGTTCATCTGGCAAAACGATCATTGACTGATTCATTTCCAATGATAGCGTGCCTGCTTCCGCATCGGCGGGAGGCGCATCGGCTTCATAGGTTAGTACGTGGCGCACTTCCACATTCTTTGGGTAGCTACGCATGTGCTGTACAAAACTACGGCTTCCGTCCAGTCTCTTCACTTTAAACTTCTTGCGTTGGGAATCGTTGAGCGCACTGATGAGGGGAATATCAGAGGTAAAAAAATCATCTGCCTCTATTACTACCGTACTGGAATCTTCGGCTATGGTCTGAATTTTAAAACTTTGAATAACCGGCTCAAAGTTGTTGTTTTTGACCGATTGATAGATAGGTTGCTCCATATCAGCCACATTGGTATAAGATACATGACGCAAAAGGATTTGCTTGTCTTTTCGTTGAAAGCGGATCACCTGTTGGGAACGGGCTTTCATTCCGGCACCGCCAAAACTCAGGTTGGGTGTGAGCCCTGAAATCCTGCTGACGAGTAAAATTTCACGCTCCAGGAGAGTGTCAGGAAGCTCAAAATAATAGTTTTCTTCAACTTTATGTATGATAAATAACCCACTATCTGTTTGTGCTTTTTCAGTGATCACTTCATCATAAGCTGTAAAATCACCTTTTTTTTCCTCCTCTTTGGCAGCAGCATTCTCGCTACTTTCATCTTTTTTGGAAGAGGGTGCTTTAAAAACCGAACAGCCTGCTATCAGGATACTCAAGACTATGGTCAGGAAATAAATACTGTTTTTCTTCATTATTGGCTTTTTGTTTATCAATTATTCATGGATAGCACTCAAAAAAATTAGGTAAAGCGTGCCAAAGTGCGAATTAAGCTAATTATCTAAAAGATACCAACAAATAATTAATCAACTCATTTTCAAATAGTTGTAAAAAATACTAATCATATCTACGATAATTATCGTAGATAAATTTGTAAATACGATGCTTTTCGTATATAATTGAAGTACGATATAAATCGTACTAACATGAAGGAAAAAGGAAAAGTACCCCCCAAGCCGACTGAAGCTGAGTTGGAGATATTACAGGTATTATGGCAGTCAGGTCCTGCCACTGTAAGAGAAGTTCATGAAAAACTGGCCGTGAAACGTGACACCGGCTATACCACAACCTTGAAAAATATGCAGAACATGGTACAGAAAGGTATGCTCAGCCGCGATGAGGAAAGCCGCAGTCATATTTATCACGCCCGGCTACCCCAAAAGCAAACCCAGCAAATGCTACTGGACCGTTTCATGGAAAGTGCGTTTGGGGGCTCAGCAATGAGTCTGGTGATGCAGACCCTGGGTAATAAAAAAACTTCCAAAGAAGATTTACAAAAAATTAAAGCACTCATCAATAAACTTGAAGGAGGTGAAAAAATGAATCAAGCAACTTTAGATCATTTGATCAATGCATTGGGCTGGACTTTGCTCCACAGCCTGTGGCAATCCACGCTGATTGCGCTTTGCCTGTACCTCATCCTTGCCTTTTCCAATAAGATAAGTCCAAATATCAAATATTTTTTAGAAGTTACCGCTCTGCTCATTACAGGTATACTTTCAGGCACTACATTTTTAGACCTCTATTTTCATCATCAGCCTGAACTAAAAAATTTACAAGATGAAATTTACTTAGGAAGTGGTATGAGCACACAACCTTTCCAGACCACCTATGAAAATGCAGCAACAGCTGAAGTTGAAAGCCAAAGGCGGCAACTTTCATCCTTAGTAGATCAGGCGAAATCATATGTAAATACACACCTGCACTGGATTGTCATGGGATGGATATTGGGGGTTTTGCTCTTTTCCTTAAAATTTGCAGGTTCACTGATCTACATACAGACCCTCAAGAAAAAATGGATATCACCGCTTACGAAGGAATGGGAAAAGAAGGTTCACTGTATGACAGAGCATCTTGGACTTGAGCAAAATGTAAAAGTGCTGGTGTCGCATATGGCCAGGGTTCCTATCATGCTGGGGCACTTAAGACCAATCATACTCATTCCTGCCTCAATGATGAGCAAACTACCTGAAGATCAAATAGAAGCGATTATTGCCCACGAAATCGCGCATGTATACAGAAAAGACTACTGGATTAACATTCTTCAATCCTTATTTGAAATCATTTTCTTTTTCCATCCGGCGATCTGGTGGATTAACAGCGTTATCCGTGAGGAAAGAGAAAAATGCTGTGATGATCTGGCTGTAAGCATATGCGGTAACTCACTCACTTATGCTAAGGCACTGGCAAGTGTAGAAGAGGTAAAGCTTCTCCAGAGAAATATAGCATTAGCTGTCAATGGAGGGAAAAGCAGTCTTCTGCTTAGAATTGAAAGGATACTGGAACCTGGTAAAAAAGGTGAAAACCCAATGGCTCGTTTTATATCCGTTAGCGTGGTAGCCGCAATCTTACTACTGCTGAGCACAAGTGGGGACAGTATAGCGTATCGTTATGGAGAAAAAGTCCACAAAGCCCTGGAATGGGCTAATTTTCCAAACCCAATCAGCATGCAGGATACTGCCGTTAATCTTGATATTGAAAACGACGTAGACATTAAGCCTGATCCCGGGCTGGAAATATCAAAAGGCATAAATATAGATGAAGAGATTGATGTAGACTTAAATATTGATGTATCTGAAAACAAGCATGATACACTACCTAATACTACAAAACCACAAATGCCAGTCCATCCATTTACAACGCATATACATGCTGATCTTCATTTATCTCATGATTCATTACGACAGGTCAAAATTGCGACATCTATAGCTAATCAGATTCATGCATTTCCAAATATTGATTCTGTGCTGATGAATTTAAATCCATTAGACTCTATTCCTGACATTGTGATGGATATTTCAGCAATTCTAGACAACATTCCCAAATTTGATTATTCCTTCGGCTTTGATTCAACCATTGACATTCGTACCCTTAATGATTCGCTGCCCCAGGCTCTGGCTCAATTAGATTCATCCCTTCATAGATTAGATACTCATACTAACAACTATCGACTTTATGTTCAGGATACCTCTATTGAGAAAAGATTAAGAGAACTTGAGGCATCCATGAGAAAAAAAGAAAAGGAATTTGAGAAGCTCATGCGAGAGAAAGAAGTATTGATCCGCGAATTTATGGAAGAAAAAGCGCAGGAGATGAAAGAGCATGAAATGGCGTTTGAACAACGGATGGAGGTGCAGGAAAGAATGTTAGAAAAGCAAATGCTTCAACAGGAAGAGCAGTTCAGATTAGAGGAGGAGCAATTTAGAAAACAAATTGAGCAGGATGAAGAATTGATGAGAATTCAGGAAGAAAGATTTCAGGTACAGGAAAGCCAGTTTGAAAAGGCAAACAGAGCGTTGGAAAACGAATTAAAGAAAGATGATCTGATACGTGAAGGAGAAAAATACACTTTTAAACTTTCCAGTCAGGGCCTGTTTCTCAATGAGGAAAAACTTTCAGATCGATACTACCAAAAGTATCTGAACTGGATGAAAGAACATGAGGTATTCCAATTTGAAGAAGGTTTTACATTCAGCATTAGCAGAATAGCAGAATAGTTTTATTTAGTACCCATATGATAAGCAAAAAGGGCAGCTATATCGGTTGCCCTTTTAATCGTTAATTCAACAATAAAATTCATTGAGTTTCACTGTAAATTAATTTAAATTAGATTTGAGTATGCTGCAAAAAAATAATAGCGATTGAAATGAGTTTAAGTAATTGAGGTTGAGGAAAATGACAAATCACGAATTTGAAAAATTACCCCGAGAAAAAAAGTGCAAATATGTATGGAACCGCTGCACTTTTTTAGCTACCCGCTTTCATTACGAACAACATAAGCGGTTTAGGATCAACCTGTACCACAATGGTAGATTCTTCGTCGAGATATGGTACAACAGTAAATATGACTATATCGGTGATATTGTCTCTTTTACAGACAATAAGCAGTTAGATCCTTATTTGTCAGATATCAAGTTTAACACCTTTCTTGCTTAACCTCAAGTGCAAATTAGCCTTTTGTTTTCTTCTTGATAATCGTTTTGGTAATAAAGGATAATACTGCGACTGCTCCTAAAGTGATTGCTATGGCCATCCATTCTCTACTTCCCAGCATTTCAAGTTCAAAGATATCTCTCACCGCTGGAACATAGATCAGTATTACCTGAAGTACTAAGCTTACGCCAACCCCTAACCATAACCATTTATTTGTAAATATAGGAATGGAAAAATAACTCCTGACTGCCAATAGTAATATAAACTCAGAGATAACGACATAGGTAAAAGCGGTAGTCTGCGCCAGTTGTAACTGTTCTTTGTCATTTCCGCCAGCCCAATAAAACAGCACCAGAGCACCGATCGTAGAGATCACAGCCAAAATACAGGTAAGAATCAATTCGGGTTTAGGTAAGATCCCGGAGCTTCCTTTCTTGGGCTTTCTCTCCATAATATCATCACCATAAGGGTCTACTGCTAACGCCAAAGCAGGGGCACCATCAGAAATCAGATTGATCCAGAGCAGCATGATAGCAGTAAGGGGCAGACTCCACCCTAATAGGGTAGCGGTGAATATGATTAATACTTCAGAGAGGTTACCAGATAATAAGTGCATAATCGCCTTCTGGATATTATCATAAATACCCCTCCCCTCTTCCACAGCATGTACGATATTGGTGAATGAGTCATCCATCAATACAAAATCAGAGGCTTCTTTTGCAACATCAGTTCCTGAACCCACTGCAACCCCTATGTTTGCCTTTTTAAGTGCGGGAGCATCATTAACGCCATCTCCTGTCATCGCAACCACATTGCCATTCCTTTGCAGGGCAGCAATAATTTTTTGTTTATGTTCCGGAATAACTCTGGCAAAGACGCATGCTCCTTTTTCCAGATGCGATTCCAACTCTTCATCAGACATATTACCCAGCTCAGATCCGGTAATTACTTCTCCTTCAATTCCTACGTCTTCTCCGATAGCACTGGCCGTTTCTTTATAATCACCCGTGATCATGATTACTCTGATTCCAGCCTTCTTCGTAATTTTAATAGAGTCAACTACATCAGGTCTGGGAGGGTCAATCATCGCCTGTAAGCCGACAAAAGTGAGCCCATCTTCTTTAAACTCTCCGTTCTTTTCTTTGTAAGCAAAAGCGAGCACCCTTAGGGCCTGCTTAGAAAAATTGTCTACCTGTTCTAATATGGTGTTCTTAACCTCTTCATCTAAGTCTACTCGCTCTTCTCCTCTAAGCGCATGCGAACATACCTCCAGAATCTGATCAGGTGCACCTTTGGTATATACATATTCTTTTCCGTCTTTGTTGATGAGCACACTCATCCTTTTACGGTCGGAGTTAAAAGGAATTTCATCCAAACGTTTTACCTGGCCATTTGCCCTGGCTTTATCAGCTGACACCAATAATGCTGCTTCTGTAGGATCACCGGATATTTTCCATTCACCTTCCTCTTTTCCTATCGATGAATTGTTACATACCTTTCCTATTTCAAAGAGCAGTTCAGATACATTTTCTTTTACTTCGCCTTCCGGCTCATATCCAGACCCTTCAATTTCTGCTTCGCTTTCCAGCGTCCAGGCTTTTTTTACCGTCATCTGATTTTGGGTGATCGTTCCAGTTTTATCTGAACAGATCACATTACAGGAGCCTAGCGTTTCTACAGATGATAGTTCACGTACCAGTGCTTTACGCTGCAATAGTTTTTTTACTCCTGCACTCAAGGCAATCGTCACTACTGCAGGCAAACCCGAGGGTACAGCCGCTACTGCCAGCGCAGCGGCAACGAGCAATGCATCAAGGATCGCATTCCATGAAAAGCCATTTTCAATGTAATCGCGGATACCGATCACTGCCAGTACAATTATACATATGCCGATTACAGCATAGCCCAGGCGTTTGCCAAACCTGTCCAATCGCTTCTGTAAAGGGGTAAGCTGTTTCTCGGAAGTTTTTACCATCTCGGTAATCTTTCCGATCTCAGTTTCCATACCCGTTCTGACCACTACCGCACGGGCAGTACCACTTTGTACATTGGTAGAGGAGAACATCATATTAGATTGATCACCTATTTGAAGTTCATCTTCCAGCTTCTCTGAACTTTTTTCTACTGCCAGACTTTCGCCAGTAAGGGCGGACTCTTCTACTTTAAGTTCTTTAGCTTCAAAAATACGCACATCCGCGGGCACCTTATCACCTGCTTCCAAATACACCACATCCCCTTTTACCAGATATTTTGAATCAATCTCTTTGGTTTTTCCATCCCTAACGACATTCGCTTTTACCACTCCCATCTCCTTCAATGCCTGTAAAGATTCCTGGGCACTTACTTCCTGATAATATCCAATGATGGCATTTGCAATCAGTATAGCAGCAATGACTATGGCATCAGAGTATTCTCCAAGTATCAGTGATAACACCAGTGCGAACAACATGATGTAGATAATGAAGGACTTAAACTGGTTTATTAGTATTTTGAGCTTGTTGATCTTTGTTTCGGTATCAAGCTCATTCAAACCATTTTTTTCTAAACGACTTTTTGCTTCGCTTTCAGAAATCCCCTCTGGTGAGGAACTCAGTTCTTCAAATGTATGCTCAGAGGATTGCAGGTAGTATTCCAAGATAGATGTACTTATAATAAGGTTAAAAAATCAACAGCTTAAAAAATGACAGAAATCCATCAAAGTTAACACTAAATTTAACAAACTGTTTTGAGCTAGTCTAACTCATCAAATAAAAATAACAATTCACTTAACATCATTGCAGTAGCGCCCCAGATTGTTTTTCCTGCAATCTGATAGGAAGGGGCCTTTAATATTTGCCCGTTATGAATTTTGACCTCTTTTTCTGAATAGTTCTCGGGTGATTGCAGGGCTTTGAGGCCTACTTCCGTGATGTTTGCTACTTCAAGAGGATCAGGTATATATGATGGTTTATCAGGGATTATGGCTAAAAAGGGTGAAACAGTAATATTACTTGGGGGAATGTATAACTCTGAAAGTTGTCCAATGACATAATCGCGTTCTACTTTTACGCCAATTTCTTCATGTGTTTCACGCAATGCAGTAGTTAACAGGTCTTTATCCTGGGCTTCATACTTACCTCCTGGCAATGCCATCTGTCCGCTATGCACTCCATCATATATTGGCCGCTGAATTAACGGCATCCATAATTGATCATCATGATAAAAGAGCAGCATAAGTACTGCCGCCTGCTTACTATATTTAGGAGGTTTAAGCCTGGCATTTTTATGCATCTGGGT
The DNA here is from genome assembly GCF_029504655.1 of Catalinimonas alkaloidigena. NCBI lineage: Bacteria > Pseudomonadati > Bacteroidota > Cytophagia > Cytophagales > Catalimonadaceae > Catalinimonas > Catalinimonas alkaloidigena. The sequence continues at coordinate 2,390,107 of NZ_JAQFIL010000001.1, read as the reverse complement.
TGACATCCTGATCTGAGCTTCCCAACCAGGTAAACTTTGAGTCAATTTATCAGTTAAAAGTTTGCTTATTGAATCAATATTCATATCCCGATTTCATTAAAAAAACAGCCATAAAACTTCTTGTTAATGCTTATTTTTTAAATATTTAGTAAAATGTATTTTTTAATCGTGCTTATTGTGAAATACGCACCTTATTTTTTTGAATGTCATAATTTATACCGTCCATGTCTTTAACTACGAAACACAACAAAACAGTTTCGCTTAACATCAATCCAGCCAGCATTATAAAGATTGAATTGATTATTGTGGCAGCGCTTCTATTACTAAATCTGCTTCAGCAATTTCTATTGTATGAAGGAATACAGCCTAAGATCATTACTTTCATAGATTTAAACGAGGAAAATAATTTTCCTTCATTATTTTCAGGTATTAATCTGATGTTTACCGGCTGTGTAGTATTATTGATCAGCCTGGCTAAAGACAGAGGAAGCAGATTTTACAAACACTGGTTTTTTATATCTTTTGTTTTTTTCTTCTTAGGAGCTGATGAGTTAGCAAGCATACATGAAAGAGTAGGAAGGTATACCTCTATATTTCTTGGTGTGGAAGATACCATTGGTGGCTTCATCTGGGTGTTACCTTTTTCAATACTACTGCTGATTCTTGCATACTTTTATTTACCTTTTCTACTGCACCTCCCTGCTTTATACAAAAAGTTGCTTGTCATTGCATCCATTGTATTTGTAGGAGGAGGAATGGTGATGGAAAGTATAGGATCTACGATGGTTGGCGTAAGTGTCTATTACCCGCTGGAATATATAGTAGAAGAAACCTTGGAGATGCTGGGTGTAATAATTTTTTTGTATGCTTTTTTTAAATACCTAAAAAATGAAATTGGGGAAATCAATTTGTCATTTTTATTTCGACAAGTAGAATAGGCGAATTTATTATTGTGGTAGCCGAATAGTTTTTTAATAAAAAAACTGCTGATCGTATTAAAGATCAGCAGTTCAGTATACTTAGTGAATATAGATAATTACTCTACTTCCTCTATCACCAGATTATGATTGGTGTATATGCATATATCAGCTGCGATATGCAAAGCATCGGTAACAATTTCTTTAGCGGATAGCTGTGGCGCGTGTTTTTTCATAGCCATGGCAGCGGACTGAGCATACATGCTTCCCGAACCAATCGCGGCAATCCCATTGTCTGGCTCCAAAACATCACCATTACCAGAAATCACCAAAATCTCATCCTGGTCACAAACAATCATCATGGCCTCCAAACGCCTAAGGTAACGATCCGTCCGCCAATCTTTAGCCAGTTCTATCGCGGCTCTTTTCATATTTCCACTGTAGGCACCAAGTTTCTCGTCAAATCTTCCAATAAGTGTGAACGCATCGGCAGTAGAACCAGCAAAGCCGGTAATGATTTTACCTTCCTGCAATTTCCTGATTTTCTTCACATTGCCTTTGGCAACCGTGTTTCCCATTGTAGCCTGACCATCTGCTCCTATAGCAACTTTGCCATTATGAATGACTGCTAATACTGTAGTTGATTTTACTTTTGGCATCATAAAAAATAATTTAAGAAAAAGGCTCAGCAAAAATTTGCAAAGCCTTTTTAGCAATTTCTAATTATACTAGAATCCTGATCGGATCTTCCATATAAGCTTTAAAAGTTTGTAAAAATGCTGCACCCAAAGCTCCGTCTACGGCGCGGTGATCACACGAAAGTGTTACTTTCATAACATTACCGGGAACGATCTGTCCGTTTTTCACTACTGGTGTTTCTTTGATACCCCCTACTGCCAGGATACAAGCATCCGGTGGATTGACGATTGCGGTAAACTCCTCAATGCCAAACATACCCAGATTAGAAATCGTGAAAGTACTACCTTCCCAATCTTTAGGTTGGAGCTGCTTGTTTTTCGCTTTATTGGCTAGATCTTTCACCTCAGCCGAGATATGAGAGATCGTTTTATTATCGGCAAAGCGAACTACCGGTACCAGTAGCCCTTCCTCAACTGCTACCGCTATTCCTATATTGATATGTTGGTTAAAACGCATCTTATCTCCGCGCCATGACACATTTACTTTAGGATGTTGACGCAGAGCCGCAGCCACTGCTTTCACCACTATGTCATTGAAAGAAATCTTTACCTGTGCAATTTCATTCATACTCTTCCGCGCAGCAATTGCCTTTTCCATGTCAATTTCCATGGTAAGGTAAAAATGAGGCGCAGTAAACTTACTTTCGGCCAATCTACGCGCGATGGTTTTACGCATCTGAGATACATTGACTTCTTCGTAACGTTCTTCTCCTACCACTTCAGGAAGCTTCACAGGAGCAGCTTGCTTCGCAGTATCTTTTTGAGCAGCATCGGGTTGAGCTACAGGCTGTGACTTAGAAGGCTTATAGCTTTCAATATCTTTTTTGACAACTCTACCGTTCTCACCCGTTCCTGGTATTTTGGAGATGTCATACCCTTTGTCTTCAGCCATTTTCTTGGCTAAAGGTGAAGCCTTTACTCTACCACCATCTGATGATGAAGGTAAGCTGGATTCTTCAGCATGAGTTGGGGTATAAGCAGGTGCATCTTTTTCCTCAGCCTTATCCTGACCATTGGAAGAACTACTCTTTTCTTCTTTTGGCTCTTCACCCCCTTTTTTCTTAGATTTATTTGCCTTTAGGAGCTTTTCATAATCCGCGCCTTCTTCTCCTATTACAGCGATCACACCATCAATCTCAACTGCTCCTCCTTCTTCAACGCCTACATAGAGTAAAATCCCATCTTCATAAGACTCCAGTTCCATAGTGGCTTTATCCGTTTCTACTTCAGCCAGAATATCTCCTGACTCTACTTTATCGCCAACTTTTTTGAGCCAGGAAGCAATTACTCCTTCTGTCATCGTATCACTCATCTTGGGCATGGTGACTACTGTAGCATTGACATCAGAAGTGTCCACCTCTTCATCTTCTCCCTCTTCGCTTACATCAGCTTGATCAGTCTCCTCTTCTTTATCAGGCGCTGTTGAACTCCCACTTTCAATTTGTTTTAATAAGCTGTCAATTTCCTCTCCTTCTTCACCTATAATCGCGATAACCCCATCTACCGGTACAGCTTCATTTTCTTTAACTCCGATATATAGCAATGTGCCATCTTCAAAAGACTCTAGCTCCATAGTTGCTTTATCGGTTTCTACTTCGGCGAGTATGTCTCCTGATTCGACTTTATCGCCTACTTTTTTCTGCCAAGAAGCAATTACACCCTCTTCCATGGTGTCGCTCATCTTGGGCATTCTTATAACTTCTGCCATAGATTTAGTTAGGAATATTTATTTGCCTAAAATAATTTTATTCAAAGCACGATGCAATATGCAAAAAACGAAGCCAAATTACAGATGATAATAAACTATATCAATGAGATGTGGCCTAATTTGTTAAAGCTAGAGCTAATATACAGCCTAGTAGGGACTTTTATGCAAGACTGGTAGTGTTTCTCTAAGCCTAACTATTGAGGACTCTTATAATAGTAGAAAATTCAGTTGTACTTCTGATATCCGATTTACTGTAAATGACAGTGGTTGGCTCTTTGATTTGAAAAGAAGGAGAATACCATCCTAAAATAGGATCAACACTTCCTTTTATAAGTTCGGTACTCATTCCAGCTGGTAAATTAAGTTCTACTGTTCTTGCAGTTTGATGCTTCAAAATTATTTTATGGCTACTGATTTGTTCCACACTCACGCCAGGGTGTAAATGTAAGGGCATTTCTATCAGGTGAGACTTTTTATTTTTAACTATTAGCTCATCCGTGATGTGCAATTCCTCTATTTCTTTATTTAGCTCAAGCCTTCTTTTGTGGACTACGCCATTTTTTTGATAACCATTGTGGCTGGCATAAACCATATCATTGACCACATTACTTTCCTGAGCAAGCACTCGCGTTTTGTAGTGCTTCAGCCACATCGTAGGCCCTGCACTCATGGCCTGATCTACTTGATCTACCCTGATGGTATTGTGCGCTAAGGCACCAATAAAGTAATTACGCCAATCGGCTTCAGTATGATAGGTATAGGTACCGGAATCGGTAATAATAGGATATCCGTCAACATGGAGTACAAAAGACAATGCATCGGAATGTCCGTGAGCAGCGATAGAAAGAAATCCTAAGGGTGCGGCATCGAAATGAACAAACATTTCTTTGCTTTCTTTTCTGTTTTGTTTACGGAGAATAAAATGGCCTTCATGAATGTAAAACTTTGAATCACAATTCTCTTTGCTTTCCGAAATTTGTTCATACTTTGCTTTACCTTCTTCTCCGAAGAGAAGCATATTTTTGGTGTCAAAGCCATTATCTTGTAACCTCCATGCTGGTTTATTAAATAAAATTACTCCTGAGGTAAGTATTGATTTAAAATTATCAAAGTGTAAGTCAGGGTCTAGGATCACCACTTTACCATCATCTTCATCACCATAGTACACAATGTTACCTTTTATATCCATCATCTGATAAATATACTCACAGATATTAGCCAATTGATCTCTATACTGAGATGAAAATTGATGCCCACTATTTAGGCCTACTACATAGGGTATGAGAAAAAAGTCAGTGATGAACTGAATGTATTCAGCAGCTTCTTCTTTGTTCACTCCCTGCTCTGAATGCTGCAAAACAATTTCCTGCTCAAGACCTGCCTGGGCATGCAACCGCCATGTTTCAGATTCTTCAAATTTCCAGAAGCAAGAAGCTATAAAAAGGCCAGCATGTTCACTGATCAGGTGGTTGTTGGCTGAAGAATATTTGGAGGGGTTTTGAAAGCTGTACCTCATGTGCTGATAAATGCTTGGAATCCAAGACTCCTCAACAAATTTCCTGAAGTCAGCTTTTTCTTCTATCAGACGGTTAACGTCCAAAATTTCCCAGCAAAAGAACCATACAATTAAGCGGATATTTACTTCAATATTACTATACCAGTTTACTCCTTGTAAATACGGGTTTGACTCAATCCATGAATCCATTATCACCTGAAACTGTTGTAGGTATTTGCTGTCTCCACTGGTTCTGTACTGTAGTGCTATCAGGCTAAGAAATTGCATGCGGTTTACCTCCCATACATGCTTGGCACTTCCAAATTCTTCAGTTCTTATATTGATATCCTTGGCGAAAGCCATAGGGAACTTCTTACCAGATGAAATATCAAGGTGCCAGTCAATGGGTTCGTCATAGTGAAAACGCTGGCCAAAAATATCAATTTCCTGCTTGTCAATCTTTATATTAACTTCAGTAAATGGCAGGATTTTTTGTGGTAAACTGAGCAGGTCTATATCTACTGGTAATCCTTCTGTTGGCTGTTTTTTTTCTTTTTTCTTTTGCCAGAATTGTTGTGTACGGAAAAAAATTTCTGGTAAAGACATCGTACGAAGGCGGTAGAAATACCAGGAAAGTGACATAAAAATAAAGTATGGTTTGCTTAAATAATTTATTGGTTCAAATACAAATCAGAACAGGTTATTTGAGTATACATGATTCTCAAACAGAGATTACCCCCTTCCGGAGCGGTGCATGTCTCTATAAAAGAATTAAGAATAACCTCTAATAGTTATAATCAAAGCACATGTTATATCAGATTAAATAATTATGTCATACATAACTGTTCAAAAAATATTCATCAAGCATGCACTTTGACTAATGATTTATATAAATTAAGATAAGAATCAGTCATTTTTTCTAAACTGAAATGCTCATGAATTCTTTGAGCGCTAGCCTCTCCCATCTTTAATCTAAGTGTTTCATCTTCAATTAAAAGAGCTATTTTTCTTACTAATTCTTCAACATCATAAGGTCGGATGATGAAACCTGTTTTTTGATCTTCTATTATTTCAGACGTTCCTCCTCCTTTACTTGCAACCACAGGCTTCGCAAGAACCATATACTCAAGGATAGCATTAGAAATACCTTCTCCATGCAATTTATCATTAGTGGTAAGTACACCAATGTCAAACAGGTTAATAATCGATTCCACCTTTGTTTGCCTGCCCGTAAAAATAATTCTATCTCTTAATTTTTCATCTACCAATTTTTGGGTATTTTTCAAGTTATTACCGTCTCCTATTGCCAAAAATGTGATGTCATTTCTTTCCTGAACAATTTTAACTGCTGCATTAATATACGTCGTGTAGTCTTTGCGATCTTCAAATTTACCAACCATTCCTACAACAAACTTTGTTTTGATATTAAACTTTTGTCTAATATCTTCTTTTGGTATTAGATTCCCTATCCTTCTTAAATCAAAGCCATTATGGAATGCATAACTTTTAGTCAATGGAGCATTATAGGCTTTTAAGCCTGCCATTGAGTTACCAACAATGGCATGAGAAAAAGGGAATGTCACTTTTTTTCTGAGCATGCTTTGATCAAAAAAACTTTTATGACTTGGGGCATCTGCGATAGTCGCATTTACAAATTTGATATTAAGGAGTTTTACAATGGGAGTAACGTAGATTGAAGCCATTGTTGCCCAACTCTGTACGATATCAGGATCTGATTTTTTTATTATGCTATAGATTTTTTTAAAAATACTTATGTCCTTTTTATAAGTCCTTTTCAAAAAATGTATCGGTATGCCCAGGTCATATAACTCTTCATACTGAACTACATCTGACAGTACGATCAATTCACACTCAATATTTCTTTTGATCAGCCCTTTCAGGAGTTCAATTAACCTTCTTTCTTTGCCTCCGGTATGAAAAGAATCTGTAATTGTTAAAACTTTCATGAATTTTGCTAAAGTAATGGTACTATACAAAAGTAAAAAAATCCTATTTTATTACATAACAATAAATAATTAAATTTTATTATATATTTTATGTTTAAATTTCTATTTAAACTTTAAATGTTTAAATTTGGTACAAATAATCACTAGTATTTGGTAAGTTAATACAAAATGGCATCTTACTTTTATATTTATATGGCATTAAGCTTTTGCCTGTCAATTTTTTTTGTCAAAAAAGCTAAGCCAGAATATCCTTTACTCACATTCTTAGTATGTTTTTGGCTATTTGTCGGAGACGTAGCCAACATGGAAGGATTGAAAATCAGTGTAGGTGGCGCATTTGATTTGCAGCCTCTGAGGGTACTGTTTTTATTTTCGGTCGTATTTCTCATTGTTGATCCTTTTATTAAGCAATACAAAAAAAAGATTGCCGAATCAGAATATAGGGTTCAACCTCGTTATGAGACTTATGTTATTGCTTTTACTGTACTTTCCTGTATTTCTTACACCATCTATTCCCGGTCTGATCCTGCTAAGTTGTTTGTTGCCATTACCACAGTGGGGGCTTTTGTGGTCATCTATTTTGCTGTAAAAAGAGGTGCAGATGAGGGTATGAAGCAGGCTGTAAAACTTTCACTGGTTAGTGTTGCTGTAATTTCAACTTTAGTTGCTATCTATCAGCTGGTAGGGGACCAATCTTTTTTTAGAGTTTACCCCGATTATAGTCGCTCTGCTTTTGGGGGACTCCTCAGATCTACTGGGGTATTTCGTGACGATTATATCCATTCATATGTTGTTTTTTGTGCTTTAGTTTGGATTTCTTTTACTGATTTCACAGGGATAAAGAAAAGGATACTTAGCACACTATTTTTGATAGGCATATTTATAGCCTTTATGAGAATGGGTTATGTGGTCACTGCTTTCTTTGTTGCCCATGCAATCATATATGCCAGCAACGTAAATTTAAAACTTAAGGTATTAGTAATAACGCTCTCTGCGATTATTGGTGTTTTTGCTATCTTCTTGATATTGGGTAGTGGTGTTATGGAGTCATCAGTGGCACAGGAAAGAATGATGGATGAGGGTACCATGGAACTACGTTTTGAACTGTATCAAAAAGCGATAGAAGTCAGCTTCAGCGATATACACGGAATCATTTTTGGTTACGGCGGAACTGAGAGTCCTGTTTATTACAATGCAATGTATGAGGTAACTGGAAATCAGGCATGGGCCCTAGGAGAAAGAGGTGGATGGCACAACCTTTTTCTTGAGGTATTATTCTTTAATGGATTACCCGCGGTCATTTTTCTACTTATATTTTTAATTGCATTTCCCAAATACTATCTGCATTTGAAGAATATTACAGGCAATGCTGAATATTATATTCCATTTTATCTGGGTATAGGATATATCATCGCAAACCTCACCTTGGGATTGGGATTAGAGACAAATTTTGGCATCATCATAGCTATCTCTGCAGCTATTATGCTAAAAAACAGAGAAAATCAGATCAAATTAGAAAACTCCTATGCCAACAAAAACTACGCTTGAGAAAGCCTGGAAAAAGGTCAACTCAAAATCTGGTCGTCAGATTTTCTCACTCTTAGGCTCAAATGTATTGGTAATCGTTTTGGGTGTAGTGGTAAGTATTATCAATACAAGATTGCTTGGTCCTGAAGCTTATGGTGATTATAAATTTATTCAATCTTTATGGGGATTTATATTGATCTTGCTTACCGGAGGGGCATTTAATACTGCCGGTAGACTGGTAGCACTGAATCAATTTCAAAGCCAGAAAAAAGAGTTATTAGGAGGGATTTTTACAGTATCAGGAGCTACTTGTCTGTTGTTTATGATTGTTGTATTAATCGCCTCCTATATACAGGAAGGGATCTACGACAATGGTTTAGGTCGCACGATAAGATTACTATTACCTGTTGTCTTCTTTTTTCCTTTCAAAGAAATTCTGGAACGCCTTTTAGAAGGTGACAATAGAATTTATGACTTATCTGCCTATAGATTATCACAGAAAATTTTATATATCATACCTACTTTTCTGATTGGATATTTTTCTACACTCACTTTAGAATTATCTCTTCTTATCCACCTGCTGGCAATAGCTATTTTTCTTCCTTATGTCTACATCAGCATGAAACCCAAATTCAAGAATTTGAAGAGTAGCTTCAAGGTGATCAAAGAAGAAAATGCCAAACATGGCTTCCCTATTTATATTGGATCTCTCGCCAGCAACGGCAGTCAGCATTTGAGTGCGTTTACCATTAGTTATTTTCTTGATAATGTCAGTGTTGGCTATTTTGCACTTTCAAATACCATTGCAACCCCTTTGATGATGATACCTCAAACTATAGGTACCACATCATTTAAAAAGTTTGCAAATTCAAAGAGTATTCCGGTTAAAACTGTGCTTGCCACCATAGGTGTATCCTTAGTAGCCTTGGTCGCTTTCAACATTATTGTGAAGTATGTAATTCTGTTTGTCTACTCTGACGAATATCTTCCGGTACTACCTTACGTTCGCTTAGTGTCGCTATCTTACGTAATTCAGGGATTCTGCTTTTTCATTAACAGGTTTTTAAGCTCACATGGAAGAGGGAAAGAACTTAGAAATGCCTCATTCGTTAGAGGTGGAATTAACATTCTGGGGTTTGTATTGCTTGTCAAATATTTTGGAATTGATGGTGCCTGTCTTACCCTCATCATTTCAAACACAGTATACTTAATTACGTTATATTTTCAATACAAAAAATATATTAGAAGCTGATAACTTATGTCAAAATTAGTATATATAATATCCACCGGTCATTCAGGTTCGACACTCTTAGACCTACTGATTGGGTCTATCCCTGGCGTTTTTTCTACTGGAGAAGTCAGAAGACTTCCCTGGCAACTTGCACACAAAAACTTAGCAGAAAAATCTGTTGAAAATCAAAATATTTGTAGTTGCCTTAACCCATTTGATCAATGCGAAGTCTGGACACAGGTTGTTGAAGAATTAAGTGCCGAGGCAGGTTTCGACATTTTTGCACAACCTGACAGGTTTCCCATTAGTATGTTAATTGGTCATGAGGCAACTTATAAAATGACAACCAAAGACTATGCATACAATGGCTTGTACAAAAAAAGTCTTGCTCATCCTAATTTGCATTGGCTAGCCAAGCTCATTTATCAGTCTCAACTTGGCAGAATTAAAAATAATTGGAAACTTTTTGACGCCATTGAGAAAGTTACTGGAAAACAATTCGTAGTGGACTCAAGTAAAGACATAGCGCGCTTTCCTTTTCTGCATACCTATAGACCTGAGGACACCTACCTTATTGTAAACAAGAGAGACTCACTACGTTTTGCTAACTCTTATATTAAGCGAGGCTTGTCCCCCGAAAACAGCCTTAAGGCAAGATATGGTTTCTATAAAACAGTGTATAAAATCATAGAAAACAATCCTAGTATAAATTACATGGATGTTATTTATGAAGACTTGTGCGAGAACCCTTCATTATTAAGAAAAAAGATAGCTAACTTTTTAGGTATAGAACTGCCCTCATTAGATTATCAAATCAATACAAGAGATTACCATCTGGTAGAAGGTAACCCAATGCGCTATAGAGGAGAGCTAAACATCCGAATTGACAATAACTGGAAAAAAAGCCTCAGTGATGATGAGTTTGAAACTATAACCCAACTTTCTGAAAAGTATAGTATATAACTTTCGTGATTTACTTGATTAGACTTAATAAAAATGAGAATAAAGATAGTATTAAAACAACCCTATCCCATAGGGTTTGCTTCCACAAACCGGGTTCATCTGTATGCCAAAGGTATGGTAGAAGCAGGCCATGAGGTAGACATTTTTATACCTATACCTCCTTCCGAAAATAGTTACCTTAAAAATGATAAAGTAAAAGGTCACAATGAAGGCATCACTTACCATTATACTGCAAACCGCACTAAAAGAAGTACAAGCTTCATTGGAAGAAGGTTACACGATATTTGGGGAGTATTCAATGCAGGCATCCAATTATTTAGAGACAGAAGACACAGCCATGCTTTAATACTTATCAGCACTGAACCTTTTCACATACTTTTTTTCAGATTTATAGCAAACATTTCCAAATTAGTATATCTAACAGAATGCAATGAATACCCATTTGTATTTAATACAAGTGGGTCAATTAGGAGTAGTCGCTGGTTTCAAAAGTTCTACATTAAAAGACTAATTTCATTGTATGATGGCTTGATTGTTATTTCTAATAATCTAAAAAGTTTTTATGAGGAACAAATTGGAGACAAAGTATCTTATGCATTAATACCAGTACTAGTTGATTGTCAGGAATTTACAAGTATACCAGCCAATAAGGAGTCCTATGTAGCCTATGCAGGTAACCTTTCTCAGGATAAAGATGGTTTGTATACCCAACTTGAAGCTTTTGCTCAAGCCAGTCGAAAATTTCCTGAACTAAAGTTTTATATTATCGGTAAAGCACAAAGGCAACAAACCAAAGAAAAAGCAGATGAAATCATTAAAGAATTAAAAATTCAGGATAAAGTTATTTTTACGGGTTTTATAAGCCGGAAAAAATTGGTTTCAATCTTCAGGAATGCCAGTGCTCTTATGTTATACAAGCCTGATAGCATTCAGGCTGAATACTGTTTTCCCAGTAAAACCGCTGAATACCTAGCTTCTGGTTCTCCAGTAGTAACCACTTCTACAGGCGAATTAAAAAACTATTTAACGCATGAAATATCCGCTTTGTTGTCAGATCCAAATGATAAAGAGGCACTAGCCTCTAACCTGATTAAAGTGTTATCAGATGTCAATCTGGCAAAAAGAATTAGTGAAAATGGATATGAAATAGCTTCAAACAATTTTGATTACCATGTTCAATCACAGAACATCATAAATTTTATCAGTGAGCTGCGTTCAAAAAAAATCCCGAAGTACTCAAAAAAAGAAGCTAAAACTACTATTACCAAATAAATACATTTGACTTACTCAGTTGACATAAAAAAAGCGGTAAGGTTATTCCTACCGCTTTTTTTCATCCATAAAATTTATTGTTTTACAACTCTTCTACTATCAACCAGTTCCCCATTTTGATAGATACTTAAAATATAAATACCAGGGGTATCAATGTTGTATGTTTCTAGTTTTAATCCCTGATACCCTGCACTCAAGGTAAATGTTTCTTGAAATACAGCGCTTCCAGTAATATTAAATAGGCTTATTTCATACTCAGAATTCGTGCTTGAACTTAGTTCAATATTGATGTATTCATCAAAAGGGACGGGATAGATACTTATTATTTCATCCTCATGTACTTCGCTGGCAAGTTCATCATCAAGTGACTCAATTGCTGTTGTCTTGCTTTTCGCAGAAGTACTAACTCTTGCATTTTCAGGACTATTGGTATACAGTACATTAGATGGAATTAGTCTTTTTGAAGTACCAGGACCACTATATCTAACTTCTAATACCTGACCCGATACATTTTCAAAAAAGTCAACTTCTATCGCATGATAACCTGAACTAAGGGTTATAGAACCAGATCGCTCGCGTGGGCCATGCGTACCATCATTATCAACAACCTTAGACCCATTGATGTATAGTTCACTACCATCATCTGACGTAGTATAGAAGGTATAACTTCCGCTATTTTCTATCTTTATGAAGCCTTTGTAAGCAAAGCCAAATCGTTCTCCTCTCTCTCTTGGCGAAAGTGTAAAATTTGAAACTGTTCCTGTTTTACGAGCCTGCATATTGTCGTAATTCGGAATATTTGACCAACTACCTTCATAATATTCATAATTTAATCCGTTGGCTACATCATCCCCTGGTTCAGGTGCTGGACTAGGAGCGCTATCCACTTCTCTAAATAATACATTTGAAGGAATCAATTTTTTCGAAACTCCAGGACCGCTATACCTAACTTCTAAAACTTGTCCTCTTGTTCTTTCAAAGAACATCACTTCTATTGCATGATATCCAGAAGAGAGGGAAATTGAACCGGAACGCTCACGAGGACCATGCGTTCCATCGTTATCTACGACTTTTGATCCATTAATAAATAATTCGCTTCCATCGTCTGAAGTAGTATAGAAAGTATAACTTCCACTATTTTCTACCTTTATATAGCCCTTATATGCAAAACCAAAGTTTTCTTCCCTGTTTCTAGGATCAAGTGAGAAATTTGAAACGGTGCCTGTCTTCCGGGCCTGCATATTATCAAAGTTAGGAATGTTTGTCCAGCTACCTTCATAATATTCATAATTTAATCCGTTAGCTACATCATCTCCTGGTTCAGGTGCTGGTTCAGGTGTAGGATCTTCATCACCTTCTTCTCTAAATAACACATTAGAAGGAATCAATCGCTTGGAAATACCGGGGCCACTATATCTAACTTCTAATACCTGACCCGCAGTTCTTTCAAAAAACATGACTTCAATTTCATGATATCCGGAAGAAAGATTTACAGTACCTGATCTTTCTCTTGCGGGATGCACTCCATCATTGTCTACGATTTTTGAATCGTTGATATACAACTCACTTCCATCATCTGAGCTAGTGTAGAAGGTATAACTTCCGCTATTTTCTATCTTTATATAACCCTTATAAGCAAAACCAAAGTTTTCATCCCTGTTTCTAGGATCAAGTGAGAAATTTGAAACGGTACCTGTTTTCTTAGCTTGCATATTATCAAAGTTCGGAATGCTTCTCCAAGAGCCTTCATAGTATTCATAATTCAGACCATTTGCCACATCATCTACTGGTTCCGGATCAGGGGTAGGTTCTCCACTATCAGAGCTATTTACAGTGATAGTAATTTCATCTGATCCATCCTGCCCCTTGTCATCTTCTACAGAAAGTTTAAACTTATAGGTTCCAACAGATAAATTTGTAAGAGTAAGTTTTTCATACCCGTCTTCATTCATACTTACGCCGGGTCCTGATGTTTTATTCCAATCATAAGATGAGATTCTGCCATCATCATTTACATTGGCATCAATTACAATTTGGTTTTGCGGTAACGTATATGTTTTATCAGCACCTAAACTGACCGTTGGAGGATTGTCCGTAGTATTTGAAGCGCTTCCGTACTGAAAAGCACCTATATCTGTTTTCCCAGAAATAGATACACCAGCAATGCCTTCAGCAAAGCCAGAAATATTGATACCCTGATCAATTGCGGGAGAGCTAGATTTTAGCTTATAATTATCAGAGCCGTGATTTGAGAAAACTTCGGAAGCCGAGGCTCTTACGTCTCCACTGCTATTGTAACGACTTTCGCTTGTTCCTGAGATTAGCAAATTACTACTGGCACTTATTGAAGTATTAACATTGAGATCACCGTTTCGCCCCCATAAAATATTATTCTTTAAAGATATACCACTCGTATTGCCAATGTAAACAGCCTGTTTCTCAAGGCTCAATGCTGTATTGTTGTATATATCTATATCTGTACTTGAAGAGGGTATTGAAATGGCTTCACCTTTTACGTCGTATATCAGGTTCCCGTAAATTTTCATTTTATCACCTCCATTCGTAGTGATACCAACCTGTAAGCTTGAAGATGAATGTCTGAGATTATATACTTTATTATATCTAACAATTACATCTTCGCTGGTAACTCTGCCTGCACCTGCTTTAATACCATTTCCTGCAACTATAGACCCTGATGGAAGTGTGGAAATATCATTATATTCTATTATAATATCATTACCGCCAAAAAGATCGATACCATCATCTCTCCATTTTGTGATCTTATTATTCCTAATTACAAGGCCATTGAAGTCTCCGTATCTAGCAACAATACCATCATCAGTGGCATTCGATACAGTATTATTTTCTACTATTCCTCCAACTCTCATCCCCCCATGACCATATATACACTGGAAAAAACCTGAAACCTCATTTCCAACTACTTTTGTAGCACTACTCATTCCACCTTCTAACAAACCGGCATAAACAATCCCGCTATTACCGTCACTACCTTGCACTTTACAGTTAAAAATTTCGTTACCAACTGCATTACCTCTTACAGCTATACCACTTCTACCCGGAGGAGCAATTGCATGGATGTTTTCAACTCTGATATAGCTTTTAATCCTTATGTTAATCGCATAATCTCCTCCTCTAGGACTGATAATAGGCATGTTGCCCGAGCCATAAGCGCCAAAAGTAATCAACCTTCCAGATGATCCACTTGTGCCAGGTAAAAGTTCTTCATTCCAGCGATCACCTCTATTGAATAACACCTTGTCACCTGGACGCAAATTAGCGTCATTCACTTTTCTTACTGTTTTCCATGCTGAGGAAGTTGATGTCCCACTATTACTATCATTTCCCGAGTTTGATACATAATAAGTAGTTTGAGCATAGACAGAAAAGCTAAAAAATAAAAAAAATATTGTTAACCGAAGTGTAGTAAATTCTTTTCTCATGTTTTCGTATTTGTAATTTGACTTGACCAAGAATCATTTCTCAAAATCTTAGCCATACGATTCGAAAACATGTTTTAGTCCTACTTCTTAACTTAATGCAAAAAATATGAAAGGAATACAATTATGCTTTATCTAAGAATTTTTTTGAAATTTCATGTGGGTTAGAGACAAAAAGAATAATTAATCTAGATATAACTACTCAAAAAAATTGCAGACAATTATCTAATGCTGGGTTTCTCTTTTTTGTGTTTTATAAGAATGATAACAATAGTGCATCATTTTGAAAATAGTGATAATTGTCAATGATCGCATAAGTCGTTTCGCTAATTATAAGTCCAATAAAAGTTGTATTAATTATTTTTATTGCTGCTTATTATTGATCAGCTCTAAAAATATTATTATTAACGTGATACTTAAATGAATTATAGGATGGACCATTATTTAATCCATAGGAATCAAGGATTAGCACGCAAACATTTGCTATGAGTAAAAAAACGAGCGCTTTCCTCTAATTATATTCAAAAGATGGTGGTTGTAGAACAAAAAATTCATCAACTGAAGGTAGCAGTCAATGAATTGCTAATTTCATTTTTACACTTATTGACAATCAATTTATACTTACCAGCTTTCGTTTGGATGATTTCGTTTTCATCAACTAGTTTTATTTCAAATGGGATCTCCCCTACCTTACTACTTATTTTGGCTCTTAAAAGGTTTTGATCTTCATGCGTAAAGTTTTTGCATGGCACTACGTTTACGATAAATGAATTTGGATTTGATTGAACAAGTTGTGTAAACTTAATATTTTCTACACCCTTTAGGGCTCCGCTCATACGTCCCACCTTAGTACCATCATAAAATGTGAGTAGATCATCTTTTCTGCCTTCTATCCCCAGAATATTACTTTTATGACTATTTTCATCATAACCGAAATTGATTACATCATCCGCTTCATACCTTATCAATGGGAAGTGATCGTTAATGAGTCCAGTTGTCAGTATCCGATTATCTTCATATTGATTAATTGAATAGAGTGGAGCTTCATAATATTTTTGTTGCTCAATTTGTTCCAATGCAATAGTTCTTTCTGCATTTCCGTACCAATCATATACTTTACTACAAAAAACTTGGCTTATTTTATTTCTTTGAAATTCATATAAAGTCTCTGAAGATGTGAACACATAGTTAACCGGAAATGATTTATTGATAGATTGAAACATATTACACAAGGTTTCCATAGAGCTGGGATAGGCATAGATCGCATTGGGCCTGAATACTTTGATTTTCTCATAATACCACTGTGCGTTTCTCTCCTTTAAACTGAAGCTTGATAAATAGAGTGTATTGGTAAATTTATCAAAACATTCTCTGTTTAAAGCATCTAAATCTCCTCTTAGAGAGATCGCTCTCATCCCTGGTTCATGTCCAACAAGACTCCTTTACGCCCATAAGTATGCGTTTTCCTCTATCACAGCACCGTAATTACGGAATACTGTCAATGGTGTGCCAGAGGTACCACTGGTATAACCTTTAGTTAAAAAAGATTTTCCGGAGGTTAAAAACTCATTGCAATACTTCCTGATATGCTCCTTTCTAATTACCGGAAGGATATTCAGGTCATCTAAACTCTTGATTTTCTGTATATCTATTCCATAGTCATCATAATATTTTTTGTAAAAAGCTGACTGTGAATATGCCTTATTGAGCAGTCTTAGAAACCGGACATTACTTAGCTCTTGCAATTTGAGCGCATCGGTTTAATGAAGTGTTTTAATTGCCTTTAGCCTCGCTTTAAATAAATAATTATATCTAAGCAGGTAGTTTGAGAAAAAGCTTTTCATTTTCGAAGAGTTAATGGATTATATTATGCTACAGAAATATTTTCAAGTGAACAGTCTCAGCAGGCCTATTTTCTCTGTGAAGAATTAATTCTAATTATACAAATGAAGGGGTTTAGTTCACTAACATAACTTTTTATTTATAAAATTTCATCAAATACTTAAAATATGCTTTTTATCTTCAATTGTATTAGTTGACACTGATAAATATAAAAAATAACAAAAAAATAACAAAAAATATTATTTTATTACTATAAAATTTTATCAATTTAGACAATGAATTTATGAGTATTTAAATAATTATTCTTTTAGCTGTTATAATTATAAAAAATCAAAGTATACATCATTCACTACTTAGTCCTTTCTATTTCTCCTATAAGAGCCATTTCAAACTGAAAATCTTCTTTTAATGAGTTTATCATTTTAAGATTATACCAAACCCTTTTGCTTAATAGTACTTTTTCGGGGGATTGAAGCTATTGTACAATTGGTTATGAATTATTCTATATTCTTACAGCGTAATAATATTCCTTAACGTTAATGAATAAGACAGCATTATTATGAATGAATAATATCAGCTGTAATTGAAGCTAGCCTCTGATGCTTCATTCCCCTACTTTCTAGCATTTAAGCTTACTACTCTCTTGTAAAACATGCATCGCTAAAAGCTGCCCTTAGATTTCCCCTTAAATAAATCTGTGCTAATGGCTCTTTGCTTGATAGTAATCTCTTCAAATGAAGTGTATTACTAAATGATAATTGATATGCAGCGTATTTTACAGAGCTACAAAGTATTATTAACATTAATATTTCTGGTTCAACTTTCTATTTCAGGTTTAGCACAACCTTCTATAACCAGTGCAAAAATATTAGATGGAAGAAGCAACTTTTTAGAAGTGAGCTTCAGTGAGAATGTACATGTTTCCAATGCCGATGGCTTCAGACTGGTCGGTGGAGCTGCACGTATCAAAAGCCTTCTCGGAGGAAGTGGATCCAATCAACTCATCTTCTCGCTCACCGATTTTGTCCTCCCCGATGATGAGTTCTCTCTGCTGCACTGGCCCGAACTCTCGGATGCCAGTAGTAGTAGTGGAAGGCTTCCTGCCTACAATAATTTCTCTGTTGACAATCAGGCCAGGGCCTATCACGGGAAGGGCAATCAATGGTTTGTCTCTACCTCAGGCAATGATGGCTTCAAAGGGAACTCACCACAAGCTCCCCTTCGTACCATTGATAAAGCCCAGAGCCTTGCCCAGCCCGGAGACTATATCCTCTTGAAGAGAGGCGATAGCTTTGCCAATACTTCTGTCATTATTGCTAAGTCCGGTACGGCTGACAACTACCTCTCTTTCTCAGCTTATGGTAACGGCCCTAAACCTGTTCTGCAGCATGACTCCAGAGATATCTTTACGGTAGAGGATCGAGACTTCGTCCTCATTGATAACCTGCACCTTAAAGTCAGAGGAAATGGTGAAACCGGGGTATATATTATGGGAAGTAGTAAGTATACTGTTGTGGCCAACTGTAGAATTGAGGGGATTGGCAGTCCCCATCATGGCATCAACTATGGTAAAAATGATGGAAATAATAAGACTGTCGTCTCTCCTTTTTTGCTCAATAACTTTATCACTGGATTTCGCTGGAACATCCGATCTTCTGGTTTTCCCTACGATGGGACGCATGAAGTCAGAGGTGGGTTAATTGAAAATAATGTCTGTGCTGATAACAGGGCTACCAGTGATGGGGATGGTATTAGTGCGCAGAGAGGAAAATACTTCGGTCTTATCATCAGAAAAAATGAAATCTATGGCTATTATGATGATGGAATTGACCTGTTTTCTGCTGATAATGTGATCGCAGAGTACAATACTGTACATAGTCCGCTGCAACCTGCTACTTCCGGGCAGGGTATCAAGGCTGGGGGATTAACCCGTGCTGATATCATTAAAGGCCATCAGTCTACCAATATTACCATCCGTTATAACACGGTCTATAACCTCTACAACAAAGTAAATAATGATGGAAGCCATAATGGTATTCAAACCAATAGTGGCTCCAGTGGTAAGGTTTACGGAAATGTAGTCTACGATGTGAAAGGCCATGGTATTGTAGTCAGTGGGCCTATTCAGCAGTGGGAAGTCTATAACAACACTGTAGTCAATGCCGGTGATGCGGGTATTAGGGTCTGGACTGACGGTAGCCAGGATTATAATGTTAAGATCTACAACAACATCCTGCAAGGCAAGAAGGGGGATATCGTGGTCTCTACAAACACCACTAAAAAGAATGTGGATGGTAAAAATAATATCCTGCTCTCTGGCACCGCTTCAGGTAATTATTCTAAGGGAAAGGACATTACAGCCAAAATTAATGAGATTCTGATTGATCCCAGTAAGGATAATTATAATGTTAAAAACCACTCATCTATAAAAGATAAAGGGGTTGCTATTTCTGAATATACAAAAGATAGAATGGGCACTTCCATCAATAATCTTCCTGATATAGGTGCCTATGAGTATACCAATGGAGAGGTTGTAAACATACCTGAATCACCAGAAAGCCCTGAGCCTGATCCAAGTCCAGATCCTGAGCCGGTGGATTTGTTATCAGCAGTTACTGTGGACAATACCACATCCGGAGTTATCGCTCACTACTATGAAGGTAGCTGGTCTGCTACTCCCAACTTTAAACAACTGGCTCCTATCAAGTCTGAATTAAACGATAATTTCAACATTGAGGCCAGAGAAAGAAATGATGAGTTCGGCTTCTTCTACACGGCTTTCATCAATGTTCCCGAAGATGGTGAATACGAATTCTTCACTACTTCTGATGATGGTTCTATGCTCTACATCCATGATCAGCTCATCGTTGATAATGATGGTACACACTCCTCCAGAGAAAGGTCAGGGACCATTGGACTTAAAAAAGGCCTCCACCCTATCAATCTTTCTTTCTTTGAAAAAAGTGGAGGGGAAACGTTGATTGTGAAGATCAAAACACCTTCAGGGGACAAAAGAACTATCAAAGACAGTGAGCTCTTTGTCAGCAATGATGATATCCCTGCTCAGCCTGAGCCAGAACAGCCTTCACTGACTAAGGGTGTAAATTATCACTATTATGAAGGTGATTGGAAACAAATACCTGACTTCTCTAAACTCACTGCCGTAAAATCAGGCACACTTGCTAACTTCTCCCTTGAACCCAGACAGAATGATGATTATTTCGCCTTCCGCTTTGAGGCTATGATTCAGATTGATCAAGCGGGGAAGTATACCTTCTTTACCAACTCTGATGACGGTAGCCAGCTTTTCATTGATGATGCATTGGTAGTTGATAATGACGGATTAAGACCTGCCCAGGAAGTTGCCGGCACTGTTACCCTTGATAAAGGTTTACACAAAATTACTGTCTCTTACTTTGAAGGATATGGGGGGGAAACGCTGGATGTATGGTTCCAAGGGCCTGGAATCAATAAACAGGCTATTCCCAATCACCTTCTATATTTAAAGGGTTCAGAGCCACTTCCAAATCCAGAGCCAACAGATTACCATGCGCCAGTTACTGTGGACAATACCACATCCGGAGTTATCGCTCACTACTATGAAGGTAGCTGGTCTGCTACTCCCAACTTTAAACAACTGGCTCCTATCAAGTCTGAATTAAACGATAATTTCAACATTGAGGCCAGAGAAAGAAATGATGAGTTCGGCTTCTTCTACACGGCTTTCATCAATGTTCCCGAAGATGGTGAATACGAATTCTTCACTACTTCTGATGATGGTTCTATGCTCTACATCCATGATCAGCTCATCGTTGATAATGATGGTACACACTCCTCCAGAGAAAGGTCAGGGACCATTGGACTTAAAAAAGGCCTCCACCCTATCAATCTTTCTTTCTTTGAAAAAAGTGGAGGGGAAACGTTGATTGTGAAGATCAAAACACCTTCAGGGGACAAAAGAACTATCAAAGACAGTGAGCTCTTTGTCAGCAATGATGATATCCCTGCTCAGCCTGAGCCAGAACAGCCTTCACTGACTAAGGGTGTAAATTATCACTATTATGAAGGTGATTGGAAACAAATACCTGACTTCTCTAAACTCACTGCCGTAAAATCAGGCACACTTGCTAACTTCTCCCTTGAACCCAGACAGAATGATGATTATTTCGCCTTCCGCTTTGAGGCTATGATTCAGATTGATCAAGCGGGGAAGTATACCTTCTTTACCAACTCTGATGACGGTAGCCAACTTTTCATTGATGATGCATTGGTAGTTGATAATGACGGATTAAGACCTGCCCAGGAAGTTGCCGGCACTGTTACCCTTGATAAAGGTTTACACAAAATTACTGTCTCTTACTTTGAAGGATATGGGGGAGAAACGCTGGATGTATGGTTCCAAGGGCCTGGAATCAATAAACAGGCTATTCCTGATAATATGCTGTTTACGAATACCAACCTGAGAACTATTTCTTCTCAAAAACACCTGAGCACTCAGGCTGTTACAGAAGTAACAACGCTCAATGAGGAATTAGCAAACAATAAACTGTCAGTTTTGGCATATCCGAACCCTGTACATCAAAAGTTCACAATAAGCGCTAATCTCTTTTTAAGTGATATAAGCATTGCGCTAATTGACATGCAAGGGCATAAAGTATTCAGTAAATCATCGTCTCAACTCAATAATTCGTTTGAGGTAGATTTATCGGGTTTACAATTACAAAGAGGTAAATACATTTTGTTACTCTACTCTGAAGGAAAGCTGATTTATAAAACCAACTTGTTAAAACAGTAATCAGGCTATTTCTTTGCTACTAAAAGCGATCTTTTTTAGGAAGATCGCTTTTTTTTATCTCAAAAAAGTATATCATATGTTTTAAAACCTGACGTATTGATATTCTATAAATTGAAATATTTATTATTCAGATATACTGTTGCATTTTGCTGTTTTTTATTGACGGGATCTGCCTATTCACAACCTCAGATTAGAGAAGCAAAAATATTAGATGGAAGAAGCAACTTTTTAGAAGTGAGCTTCAGTGAGAATGTACATGTTTCCAATGCCGATGGCTTCAGACTGGTCGGTGGAGCTGCACGTATCAAAAGCATTCTCGGAGGAAGTGGATCCAATCAACTCATCTTCTCGCTCACCGATTTTGTCCTCCCCGATGATGAGTTCTCTCTGCTGCACTGGCCCGAACTCTCGGATGCCAGTAGTAGTAGTGGAAGGCTTCCTGCCTACAATAATTTCTCTGTTGACAATCAGGCCAGGGCCTATCACGGGAAGGGTAATCAATGGTTTGTCTCTACCTCAGGCAATGATGGCTTCAAAGGGAACTCACCACAAGCTCCCCTTCGTACCATTGATAAAGCCCAGAGCCTTGCCCAGCCCGGAGACTATATCCTCTTGAAGAGAGGCGATAGCTTTGCCAATACTTCTGTCATTATTGCTAAGTCCGGTACGGCTGACAACTACCTCTCTTTCTCAGCTTATGGTAACGGCCCTAAACCTGTTCTGCAGCATGACTCCAGAGATATCTTTACGGTAGAGGATCGAGACTTCGTCCTCATTGATAACCTGCACCTTAAAGTCAGAGGAAATGGTGAAACCGGGGTATATATTATGGGAAGTAGTAAGTATACTGTTGTGGCCAACTGTAGAATTGAGGGGATTGGCAGTCCCCATCATGGCATCAACTATGGTAAAAATGATGGAAATAATAAGACTGTCGTCTCTCCTTTTTTGCTCAATAACTTTATCACTGGATTTCGCTGGAACATCCGATCTTCTGGTTTTCCCTACGATGGGACGCATGAAGTCAGAGGTGGGTTAATTGAAAATAATGTCTGTGCTGATAACAGGGCTACCAGTGATGGGGATGGTATTAGTGCGCAGAGAGGAAAATACTTCGGTCTTATCATCAGAAAAAATGAAATCTATGGCTATTATGATGATGGAATTGACCTGTTTTCTGCTGATAATGTGATCGCAGAGTACAATACTGTACATAGTCCGCTGCAACCTGCTACTTCCGGGCAGGGTATCAAGGCTGGGGGATTAACCCGTGCTGATATCATTAAAGGCCATCAGTCTACCAATATTACCATCCGTTATAACACGGTCTATAACCTCTACAACAAAGTAAATAATGATGGAAGCCATAATGGTATTCAAACCAATAGTGGCTCCAGTGGTAAGGTTTACGGAAATGTAGTCTACGATGTGAAAGGCCATGGTATTGTAGTCAGTGGGCCTATTCAGCAGTGGGAAGTCTATAACAACACTGTAGTCAATGCCGGTGATGCGGGTATTAGGGTCTGGACTGACGGTAGCCAGGATTATAATGTTAAGATCTACAACAACATCCTGCAAGGCAAGAAGGGGGATATCGTGGTCTCTACAAACACCACTAAAAAGAATGTGGATGGTAAAAATAATATCCTGCTCTCTGGCACCGCTTCAGGTAATTATTCTAAGGGAAAGGACATTACAGCCAAAATTAATGAGATCTTTGTCAATCCTGATGATAAAAATTTTAGTCTTACAGATAAATACAAAATGCTCATAAGTATAGAATAATTAAAACACTTTAGCATTACTTAAACAGAATTGAATATACCTTAAACAGAAATATTCTTAGTACGCCCTTCAGTGGTAATATTGTTATATATATTGAGTATTCTCTGTTTTACTATTTCTGAAGAAAAATTCTCAAGCGCCTTTTTATGATTCAGTCTGACAGTTTTATCATAGTGGTCATCGTCAGAAAGATATGACATTAACATTTCGGCAAATTCTTCTGAATCTTTACTATCCGTAAGTAAGCCATTATCACCATGGTTTACCGCATCAGCGATTCCGGCATTATATCTGGACACGATTGGCATTCCATAAAGCATTGCCTCTAAAATGTTTGTGGGCATTCCTTCGCCATAATAAGTCGGAAACAAAAATATATGAGCATCATGAAGAATTTTTTTCTTTTTGTCGCCTTTTATATAGCCCGTAAAAGTGACATTAGAAATATTTCTTGTTTTAACCATTTCTTTTGCCTCTTCTAAAGCGCTACCATCACCAGCGATAATTAACTCCAACTGTTTGTCTTTTATTTCTTTTTGTAAACTTTCAAAGGCTTCCAATGCTATAAATACACCTTTTTCTTTCACAATACGAGATAAAAATAAAACCTTGATCTTATCACTTTTCCTATAATCAATTAACTTGTCTTCTATAGAAAAACCTTCTAAAAAAGAAGTGTCGGCTACCGTACTCTCAATCCAGAACTTTGTTTTTTTAGGGTCACACCCAAGAGAAATTAATTTTTCTTTAAAGTAATTGCTTAGTACAATGATGTGTTTACACCTTCCAAATGATTTAGAAAAAATTAGTTTATAGATGTAACGCTTTTGTATTTTATTCTCAAACTCATCAGACCACCCATGAAAAAAAACTAAGGTTTTTTTATTAAAGAAATGTGCTATCATGAGGAACAAAGAGTCTCTTAGATAGGATTTGAAGTTTAGTGATGGATTGATATGAACCAGATTAATATCCTTTTTGATTAGGATATTGATAAACAAATAATAGTTCTTGATTAATCTCCAGAAAAAACTTCCTAAATACTCTTTTTTGTCGTTACTCACGAAAAAATAATCTACACCATCGTTGGAATGTAGACCTAATGCTTCGTAATAATTGCTTACCCCACCCGGCACACGTAAATCGGGAGTGAGTACTAATATTTTATGACCCATTAGAAACTATAAGTTTGATTCTACTATTTTTATAAGATTTTCTTCTAATGCTTTTGCATTAAACTCTTCTTCATAGGCTTTAAACGCCTCTTCCACGAAACAGTTTAAGTCATACTCTCCACGATCAATCTTTTCTATAATTTTTGGAATGTCATTTTCAGGATCATCGTACAATATTCCGGACTTGTTATTAACGATATATTCTCTAATCGCAGGAAAATTAGAAGCAAGAATTGGTTTTTTGTGCCTCATGTAAGCAAGCAATACCATATGTCCGGAAGCACCTGCATCAGGATCCTTCATAGGAAGGATACATACTTTTGAATGCACCACTAAAGATTCAAATTCGGTCTTGTCGATGTCTTTCTTTATGATAATATTACTGGGGATATGCTCTAGCGATTTAAGATCTTCATTGAGTTGAGAACCCACAATGATAAGGTTTTTATCAATGTGTCTGAATGCCTCAATGAGCGTTTTGTAGTTTCTATTGGTGAAACCTCCTGCAAAAAAATAATCCTCAAATGGAGGGACATAATCAGGGTCAAACAACTCAACGGGATTTTTCCAGTCTCCCAGTTTTAAATAAGCTAGCTTTCTCTCAGGTATACCCAACCTCTCAGCATATAAAGGGATTTCATACATTGAATTGAGAACCATTACTTCATGCTTTAAACTAAGAGCGTTCAGTACTACCTTGAAAATTTTATGGGCTAAATCTGAATGTATAAAAAAGCCAAACCAGAGTAATTTTTTATATTTTATGATTCCTAATTTAATAAGTAATTTGATCGTCAATGCATTGAAACCCGTAACTACTATTACATCAGCATGAGATATTTTTTTTATATTTCGTATGACGAATAAAACATCACTCAAAAAAAATAAAATTAACTCTTTTCTAGTCTTTATCCCTTTAGATGTTTCACCATTATTAATTTCTTGAAAACCATACCGACCAACTAATATTTCAGTTTCGTGACGAAAAACATTTTGTCTACTTCTTACTATGATTTTTTTCATTCTGATCTAAACTTAAAATTTTAAGTAATCTTCAAATACTTTTTTTGAGAAATAGAATTAAAAATAGGTTGGAGTAGTGTATGGATAGCTAATTTTTAAGCTACGGATGAAAGCAAAAATAAACGAAAATTAATAGGCTGAGTCATTACAAATTAAAAAATGAAGCATTGTTTAAATCACCGAAGCAGTTCTTTGCTCTGATGAGTTTATATTATTGATAACCAATTTATACTTTCCTCTTTCTGTTTTGATAATCTCTTTTTCAGTCACGGTCGAAACTTTGATTTCAATTTCATTACCTATGAACAATTTAATTTTATCTAAAATCTTAAATTTAGTCTTCTGCTCGTAAGACTTAGAAGGCACAACATTAATTTGAATATTAGTACGCGTATTTTGAATAATTTGCGCAAAATCAATTCCATTAAGACCTTTAAATACTAATCCTAACCTTACAACTTTTGTACCATCTGGTAACTCAATTGCGTCATCTACTCTTCCAATAATTTGCCGAACTTTACCCGAATTTTGATCTGGTATCAATACATCATTTACTTGATAACGAATCAATGGAAACGAGAAATTAATTAGACCTGTTGTAAGAATATGGTCATCTTGGTATTCGTTAATTGAATAAAGTGGCAACTCATTGTATATACCTTCTTTATTTTCTTCCAGTGCTATGCTTCGTTCTGCGTTACCATACCAATCAACGACTCTAGCATTAAATACCTTTTGAATCTTTTCTCTTTGAAACTCATATAAAGTTTCTGAAGACGTAAAAATGAGAGGCACATCAAGGAATTTGTTTTTTTCTAACAAAAAATTAGCTAGTATCTCAACAGAACTGGGGAAAGCATATATCGCATTAGGTTTGTAAGAAGCAATTTCTTCATAATAATCTTCGGCAGTTTTTTCACTCAAACGGTAGCTGCTTAATAGTTTAGTATGAGAAAATGGATCTAACTCCATAAAAATATTCCTATCAAGGTCTGCTCTTAATGCCACGGCTTTCATTCCGACCTTATGGCCAAACTTTTCTCTATGACACCAAATATATGCCTCTTCTTCAATAATAGAGCTGTAACTTCTATAAACTTTAAGGGGTGTTCCCGATGTGCCGCTTGTGAAAGCAGTTTTATGGAATGATTTAATACCTATTAAAATGTTTTCTACATTCTGTCTTATATGATCTTTAGTGATAATTGGAAGCTTATTTAAATCAGAAATATTTTTAATGGTGTTTATATCTACACCATGTTGCTGATAAAAGCTTCTATAAAATGATGAGTTTGCGTACGCATACTTTACTAACTTTAGAAACTTATCATTTTGTAACACTAGCAGTTCTTCTAAGTCTAACTCACTGTGAACCCTCTTAAGTCTCTGTAAGCGATACCAGAAAAAGAGATTATTTTTAAGAGTATTTCTAATAAACTGCTTGTATAACCTTTTCATATCAACTCATCATAAAGCTCCAACAATATTTCTTTTACACTATCAGGAAAGTGTTTATCCTTAACTAATTCGTAAGAATTTTTACCATATGTTTCTAATAAATTTGAATCATCGATCAATTCTATTAAAGCGGTCTTTAATTCTTCTAGATTACCTGGTTCAAATAAAGTTCCATTATATCGATCATGTACAATTTCAGGTATCCCTCCTACAGTAGTAGAAATTATTGGCTTTGCATATGACATTGCCTCAAGAATTGATATTGGTAGACCTTCATTGTAAGATGGTAGTACGTAAATATCAGATTCTCTCAGAATTAAGTTTTTTTTCTCTCCTTGAACAAATCCAATATACTCAACTATCTCTGTTAAATTATGAATCTTAATATACTCTAATAATTTATCAACCTCACCATCTCCTCCTACTCTTAGACGACACCTAGTCTCAAAAAAGCTTTTATTATCAGTGAGTACTTTGAGTAAATCAAAAATACCTTTTCTATCTCCGATTCTTCCGAGGAACAGTAAATTGATAATTTTTTCTTGAGTATTAAATTCATCTAAATATGGTTTAGAATTTAAAACTATTTTTGAAGGTTTTGCAACAATGTTAGGTACAATTTTGATATGAGGAGGGTTAAATTCGTTTTCAAAAAAGTCTTTCCACCATGCTGAGAGGACAATCAAACAGTCAGATTGATTGATTATTCGCCTGACCCTTTTCTTTATAAATGGAGAGGCACTGCCATAAAAAAGATGATATCCTGCACCATGGATATGATAAACAACTTTTTTACTGAAGAATTTTTTTGCTATTAGAAAAAACACAAATTTTCTGTAGAAGCTACCTTTTGAAGCTCCGTGTATATGTACAATTTTAATTTTTTTACTTACTAAGAGCCTAAATGAAAAGATTAGGATAATAAAAGGGAAAGATAGAGCCGTTAAAAAAATATTAGAAGAAGTGGTGCTTGGTAAATAATGAAAGTTTTTGATTGACCTTTTATACTCAGTGATTACCGCTGAAATTCCACCTTTCCAATACTTATAATGCGGAGCGATGTATAAGACATTATCAAAAATATCATGCTTCATTGGTATAGACATTATGGATAAAGACAATGCAAAATTATCATAAAAAATATTTAAATATTTATATTTAAAATTGAATAAAAAAATAGGGGAATATTTATATTATATAATATACTTCCCCTTAGTAATTTAAGAAAATGGATTCTTTAAGGCTTTTTTCTTTGTCTTGGTATAATATCCTTTATCATTACTCAAGTAACCATAACCGTACTCTCCGCTATGCTTTACGTCATTAAACAATAGATAAAGGTTTTTGATTTTGTTATTCTTATACAAATCATTGATTCCTACTAAAATATTTTTGTTGGTATACTTATAACGGACAACAAATAAATTAATATCAAAATGTTTAATTAACACAAAATAATCAGCGACATAACCGATGGGAGGTGTCTCAACAATTATTTTATCATAACGTTGCTTCAAAGCATCAAATAGCTTTTGCGTATTGGATGATTCAAATAGTTTAGTCGGATCGTCTTGCGGTGAACCAGGCGCAATTATATCAAGATTACGAAATTCAGTAGGCTGTATTACATTATCAAGAGTAGCAAATTCCTGTAGATAATCCGTTAGTCCAGGTCCTTTTAAATCAAAATATTCATGAATACGCGGTTTTCTCAAGTCGCCACAAATAAGCAAAGTTCTTTTTCCGGAGTCAGCGAATGTAGCCGCTAAATTTGCCGAGCAGAAAGTTTTACCTTCTCCACTGATAGAAGAGGTAATTCCGACAACATGATCATTACCCTCCTGATGGAAATATTGTAAATTGATCCTTACAAACTTGAAAGATTCTGCAATAGCTGAATTAGGATATTTTTTAAGCACAACTCCTGCATCTTTTGGCCCATTCGCAATCATGCCAAGTAAAGGAACCTTAGTCTTGTTTTCAAGTTCATCTTTATCGCTAACCCTATTATCCAAGTAATCTGATACTACGATGAACGCTAGAGGAAAACTAAGTCCTAAAATAATTGCAGCGAACATGAACAAAGCTGGTTTAGGCCAAACCGGACCATTCCCCTTAACTTCAGCACGTTCAATGGTCTCTACATTCGTAGTATTAGTAGCTAGAACAACTTCAGCTTCAGCTTTCTTTTCCATCATTGCATTATACTTCTGCTGATAATACTGATAAT
Source organism: Catalinimonas alkaloidigena (assembly GCF_029504655.1). Taxonomy (NCBI): domain Bacteria; kingdom Pseudomonadati; phylum Bacteroidota; class Cytophagia; order Cytophagales; family Catalimonadaceae; genus Catalinimonas; species Catalinimonas alkaloidigena. The sequence goes on along the minus strand of NZ_JAQFIL010000001.1, from coordinate 2,360,563 downwards.
CACGCTCTAATACTGTGAGTTGTCTCTCATTTTGAGGTAATGAATTTGCTTCAGACCGGGCTTGATAAATTTCTCGGTTAAGCCTGCTTTGTGTTGTAGACAATGATGAAATAATACCAGAAATATTATCTTTTATTGCTTGTCTCAAATCTGCAACGTCTCTTTCCAACTGGGTTACCAATGGGTTAGAGTCAGTTGCGTTATACTTCATCTGTTGTAAACGGGTACTCAGCTGAATATAGTTGTTAACCAATTGATTAAATATAGGGTCAGATATACCCACTGCAGCTGGAGCTACTATTTTATCTGCCTGAGATTCGCTATTTAATGAATTAAGTGTGTTCCTATAATACGACAATTGATCATCTACTGTAGCTTTTTCCTGTTCCAGTCTATCTAAACGATTGTATAAGCTGTTTTTGGCATAATCTACATCCAAGAGACTTGAGGAAGACTTAAATTGTTGTAAGGCTAATTCTGCCTTTTTCAAAGAATCAGACAGCACAGCAATTCTTTTGTTGATAAATTCAATTGAATTTTCTCCTTTAAGATTCTTTTTGGCTAACACATTACCAGCATAGGCATCAATAAGTGAGTTGATGAATGCCTCTCCTTTAGATGGAATATTAATTTCCATATTAAGGTTTACAACTCTTGCATTCTGATTTGTCTCATCAACTGGTGTAGCTGACAACTTATTTTTATAACGCTCAACTAATGCTTTATGGGAATTAATTTTAAATGCCAAGTCATAATCCTCCTGACTCAACATTGAATTAGGATCAACCTCAATTACTATATTTAAATACTTAGATTTTAAACTTTCTCCTAGCTTTACATTTTCTGAGAATGATATCTCAGGAATAATTCCCGAATATTCGTTAGTTGAAAAATTATAAGCTCTAACTTCTTCTCCATGCGCCTCTATCTTCACAACATCCTCTGACACAAATGATACATATAATGGTACACCTACGAGTTGAAATTCAGCGCTATCAATTTTAATCTTAAACGGAAAATCACTGTACCTTTCATTTAACCAGGACTCCTTCATGAAAGATGGCCAGAATTTTTCAATTGTAAAATATGACACTTTGAAATCAAGGTCTTCCAATGCTGCACTTATCATCCTATCAGAAGTAAGTTTTGCTATTTCGTTCGTTAGAGCGATCTTTCCTTCATCTCTTGCATTCGTTCTGTTTCCTTCATTTAAAAGTTCGCCTACTTCTGTAGATCCACGCTCTCTGTCTTCAAAAAGAATACTTCCTTGAACAGCATAACGCTTCTCTGAAAACTGGCTATAAATGACGGCAATGGTAAGAAAAGCTAAAGTGCTCAAAACGAACCAGTACCATTTAGACTTTATTTTATAAAGTAATGGTAAAATATCTGCACTACCTTCATTTACTTTTTTAATATTTTCCATCGTTAAGAATATTTGTTATCAAGGAGTATTGTTTCTGATATTTACATATGCGTTTACAAATAAAGCGAGAGTCGTAAGCGCTGAGAAAACAATTGTCAATGGTTCTAAATTTGATCTTTTAAGTTGCTCTTTATTGGGTTCAACATACAGTACATCATTTGGTAACAAAAAGAAGTATTTTGAGTTCATCAATTCCGAATCTCTCAAGTCTAACATAATAACTTCAGACCCATCACTGGTCTGACGAATAAGTTTAATATCATCTCTGCTACCGAACTGAGTGATGTCACCTGCCATTGCCAATGCTTCAAGAATATTAGCTTGGCCATTGTAAATCAAATAATATCCAGGACTTTTTACTTCACCTAAAACTGAAATCTTAAAACTTACTAATTTTACTTCTACCGATGCATTGTTTAAATACTTATCAATTTCAGTCTGTACTAATGTCTCAGCTTCATTAACAGTTAGCCCATCCACTTTTACCGTCCCAACGATAGGAATATTGATGAATCCTCTGTCATCCACTGAATATCCTGCTAAATAAAGATATGCAGGGTTTACATTCCCATTTACTAATTGACCGTTGTTTTTTGAAAACAAGGCCGTAGTTGTAGGATCCGGGTTTCTAACATCAATTTGTAATACATCATTAATTTGAATCCTATACTCCGGTCGTCTGTTTTTTATTGTTGTCGGATACTCATTGTTAAACTCACTATTTTGCAGATACACAAGTTCTTTTTTAGAATAACACCCATTAAGTAACAAACTCAAGATTACTAAAGCTCCACACCAAAGTGAGTAATTTCTTTTTTTCATCCGGGAAAAATTATACACAAGTAATAAAATATTTAATTATTCTTATCTATTCTATACAAAAATAATCATAAAATGTTCATATGAAAATTATTTGACTTAAAAAATCACATTATTTCCATAATTATTTAAATAATGATATAATTAAACTTACAAAAAGTTAATTATTAATTGTATTTGTACAATATTTATCAATAAAACACAGAATGTAGTGAATTTTCTTTTATTGAACCTGAAAGTCAGCGAAGCAATAGGGTTGTAATAAATACATAAAAAAATCACATATTATAGATGGATTATCTCAAAAATGAAGCCAATGTACTATTATATAATTTATTGGCTTCATTTAAATCCATAATGTGTTCTTGATCTATTTCAAAGGTTTCGATTTTTACTTTTCCTATAGAAGTAAATGGAACAGATAAGGATGAAAGTGTGGATTCAAATTTTTCAACATTGCTATCAGTCACACTTACCAGCACACGTCCTTGTCCTTCACCGAACAAAAAAGCATCTTTTCTAATATTGGCATCAGTATGAATAGAAAAGCCTAGCTTGCCCGAGATAGCTGATTCTGCTAATGCGATAAACAGTCCACCATCAGAAATATCATGTGCAGACGCAATAAGCTTTGTATTAACAAGTGTTTTTATGGCCTCTTGCGTATTATATTCCTCTTCTAAATCAAAATAAGGAGCAGGTGATGACTTTATACCGCAATAACTATAAAGATACTCTGAACAGGCTATATCGTCATTGACCTGGCCGATGAGATACAGCTGATCATTCTCATTTTTAAAATGCATTGTCATCTTCTTGTCATAGTGATCAAGCAGGCCCAGCATACCTATGACCGGAGTAGGGAATACCGCACCGCCATCATTGGACTGATTGTAAAAACTCACATTTCCTCCGGTCACGGGAGTATTAAACTTTTCACAGGCTTTCTTCATACCCATAATAGCTTTCACAAATTGCCAGTAAACTTCAGGGTTATAGGGATTTCCAAAGTTAAGGCAGTTGGTTATGGCTACCGGCTCACCTCCTGCACACACAATATTCCTGGCTGACTCCGCGACTGCTATCGCACAACCTTCTTCCGGATTGGCATGCACATAGCGGCCATTACAATCCACAGTGACAGCTATAGCTTTTGAAGTACCTTTGATTCGTACTACAGGAGCATCTGAAGGAGCATTGGTAGTAGTAGTGCTGGTCCCAATCATGGAGTCGTACTGCTCAGCTACCCACTGTCGTGAAGCAATGTTAGGATGACTCAGTAAAAATTTAGCAACTTCCGCATAATTGGGCTGGGGAATAGTTTCAGGGTTAAATTTCTTGTGCGCTTCAAAATAGGCAGGCTCTTTATATTCTCTGTGGTAGACCGGTGCGCCCCCACCCAGTACAAGATCATGAGCAGGTACATCCGCTACTAATTCTCCATCCTGAAAAAACTGTAGCTTTTTATTATCTGTTACCTCTCCTATCTGGGCACAGTTTAAATCCCATTTTTGGAAAATATCCAGTACTTCCTGTTCTCTGCCTTTGTTCACCACAATCAACATTCTCTCCTGAGACTCAGAAAGTAAAATTTCAAACGGCAGCATACCTTCTTGCCTCAGTGGCACCTTGTCCAACCAGATGTCCATGCCATGTGCTCCTTTAGCACTCATTTCTGAAGTAGAACAAATAATCCCTGCTGCGCCCATATCCTGAATACCAACCACGGCTCCGGAAGCAATTACCTCTAAACTCGCTTCAAGCAATAGTTTTTCCTGGAAAGGATCCCCTACCTGTACTGAAGGCAAATCATTTAAAGAGTCTTCACTAATGTCTTTAGAAGCAAAAGCCGCTCCGTGAATACCATCCTTACCAGTGGCTGAACCAACGATAAACACAGGATTACCTACTCCATAAGAAATTGCTGAAGCGGTTTTATCTGTTTCTACGATTCCAGCAGAGAAAGCATTTACTAATGGGTTAACCTGATAACAGGGATCAAAATAAAGTTCTCCGCCTACCGTTGGGATTCCAAATGCATTTCCATAATCTCCAATGCCTTTAACCACCCCCTTTAGCAGCCACTGGGTCTTTTTATTACTTAAATCTCCAAATCGTAAAGAGTTCAGCTGCGCGATCGGACGAGCCCCCATGGTAAAAATATCACGGTTAATGCCCCCCACACCGGTAGCTGCTCCCTGGTAAGGTTCTATAGCCGAAGGGTGATTATGAGATTCAATCTTGAAACTACAGGCCAAACCATCGCCAATGTCTACCAGGCCTGCATTTTCTTCTCCAGCTTCGGCCAGCATTCTTTCAGATGATTTTGGTAATTTTTTGAGCCAGACAATAGAGTTTTTGTAAGAACAGTGCTCCGACCACATTACTGCGAAAATACTTAGCTCGGTGAAGTTTGGCGTGCGTCCTAATATTTCATTAATTTTTTGATATTCTTCTTCTAACAAGCCCAGATCAAGGGCGGTCTGTACGGTTGTGAGCTCTCCTTTCAACTTTTTGCCTTTTTTGGTGAATGATGGCGCAATTTACAATAAGTTGATAGGAAAAATAAAAAAACATCAAACTAAAGAGTGTATTCTGCTAGGCATTCTAAAATCTCCCGGAAATTTATTGCTGCTTAAGCCAGAAGGCAAAATCTTTGGCAAAATAAGTAAGGATGATATCCGCACCTGCTCTTTTGATACAGGTCAGCGCCTCTGCCATGCAATTTTCTTCATCAACCCAACCTTTCTCTGCAGCAGCTTTAATCATAGCATATTCCCCGCTTACATGGTAAGCAGCAATGGGTAAAGCATAATGATCTTTCAACAGCCTGATCACATCCAGGTATGGAATGGCAGGCTTCACCATCATCATATCAGCTCCTTCCTCTACATCAAGATCCGCCTCTATCAATGCTTCTGCCCTATTGGCCGGATTCATCTGATAGGTTTTTTTATCACCCGCTTTGGGAGCTGAGTTCAAGGCATCTCGAAATGGCCCGTAGAAGGCGCTGGCGTATTTGGCGGTGTAAGACATAATAGACACTTCCGTAAATCCATGCTCATCCAGCACATTTCGTAAATAGCCTACCCTGCCATCCATCATGTCAGATGGCCCTAAAATATCAGTCCCTGCTTCTGCTTGGGCTAAAGCCATTTTCCCTAATATTTCTAGTGTTTCGTCATTAAGAATTTTACCATTCTTAACGATTCCATCATGACCGTCAGAGCTATAAGGATCCATGGCGACATCCGTAATCAGGCTAACTTCTGGAAAATTTTCTTTGATTTTACGGACTGTAGAAATATACAAACCTTGCGGGTTATGGCTTTCAGTGGCCATAGGATTTTTTAGCGCATCACTAATTGAAGGAAATGGTGCGAATGTTTTTATCCCCAAATCAATACAGGATTGTATTTCTTCCATAAGAAGGTCACTGCTAAACCTGTAAATTCCCGGCATGGAAGCTACTTCTACCTTTTTATTTTCACCTTCAATCAGGAAAAGCGGTAAGATTAAATCTTCTATACTAACTTTACTTTCCTGCACCATGCTGCGCACTACAGCAGATTTGCGGTTTCTACGAGGTCTTCTTACTAACATTGTACTTTTTTTTGCGAATTTATGACTGTTAGGCCAGTGTCCACAGTGAGTCAGTGAAATATTCTCTGCTATCGTAAAAATTATGGATACAGCGAAAACCAGCGGATTCCGCCATTTGATGGATTTCTTGAAGGCTATACTTCTGCGAGCGCTCCATGAACATGGCTTCCCAGGCATCAAAATGGAAACTTTCATCCAGCGCCTTGATATAGACCTCCTGAACTGTTTTACTTACCAGATGACTTCTGATAGCACCTTCAATAGGGTCATAGATAGGAAAATATTGGAAATTATCAGGCTTAAAATTCCCTCCCAATTCCCTATTGATCCTTTCTAATAAGTTTAGCTTAAATGATTTGGTAATATCATGTCTATCAAAGTAAGCATCCAGAATTCGCTGTGGATCTTTTTTTAAGTCAAATCCAATCACCAGCCTGTCGCCGGGGATAAAATATGAAGCTACTTTTTTTAGAAATGCGATACTTTCCTGATGGTCAAAATTTCCAATATTTGCTCCTAAAAACAGAACAACTTTTCTGGTATTTTCTTTACTAGGCGCTAGTTTGTCAAATGCCCTGAAATAGTCATCCACTATACCCTGAACAGTTAAACCAGGCATATTATCATTAAGATCATTCGTCAGGGTGTCCACGATGTTGGCAGAGATATCAATAGGCACATAATTGAAATCGGCTTTCTGCTCGAGAAAATGCCTTAACAGGACTTTGGTTTTCATCCCATCTCCTGCGCCAAACTCTATCAGGTCAAAATGCTTTACCTCCTCAGTAAAATTTTTTAGCATCTCAGTTTTGTGCAGCTCAAATATTTCGTACTCACAGCGGGTAGGATAGTATTCCTCCATATCCATAATCTGCTGGAATATGGCATCTCCTTTTTTGTCATAGAGGTATTTGGAAGAAAGGTATTTAGGTTCAGACTGAAGCCCTGCCCTTACATCTTCTGCAAATGCTTTATCATAAGCAGGCTTCTCCGCCCCTTCGGAGCTTTCATGATTTGGGTTCAAAATGTTGTTCGATGTGTTCATCTAAAAATATTCTGCTAAACGGATGCCGGTAAACTGCCATCTTTTATCCGGCTGAAAAAAATTACGATAAGTAGTCCTGATATGACTTTCAGGAGTAGCGCAAGATCCGCCTCTTAATACAACCTGACTGCTCATAAATTTGCCATTATATTCTCCTAAAGCACCTTCTACTCTTTTATAGAATGGGTAAGGAAGATAAGCACTCTGGGTCCACTCCCATACATCTCCCATCATCTGTGCAGGTGTTTCGGTAGTCGTGTCTGCCTGAAGGGCCTGGGGATGAAATAAATTTGACTCAACAAAATTTGCTTGGTGAAGAACATGCAGGTTTTGGTGATATCTTGCTAAGTGACTCACTGTTTCCCATTCTTGTTCCGTTGGCAGGCGTTTACCCTGCCAGCGTGCAAAAGCATCAGCCTCATAATGGCTTACATGGGTAACTGGAGCATCTAAATCTACTTTCTTCAATCCATGTAAGGTGTATTGAAACCAGTTGCCCTCTATTTTATGCCAGTATTGTGGTGCATTGATATGATGTTGACGGACAAAATCCCTTCCATCCGCCAGCCATAGGTCATAATTTTCATACCCTCCAGCATCCATAAAAGCCAGGTATTCCCTGTTGGTTACGAGCCTGTTTAAGATTCTGAAATTATGTAGGTAGGCCTGATGTTGCCCTTCTTCATTATCATAGTGAAAACCTTTTCCCTGGTAACCGATGGTATACACCCCCTCTCTAACCTCTATATACTCTTGCTGTGCTGTTGCTAAAGGAGTGTGATGACCTTCAGGTTTTTGTTGATAAACAGGGAATAGTGGATTGCTACCTAAAATATATTTGATATCGGTAATTAATAGTTCCTGATGCTGCTGCTCATGGTTTAACCCTAGCTCCGTAAGTTTCTCAAGTTCTGCATTGAACTGCGAGCTGTTGATCAGTTCTAACATTTGCTGGTCAACATAAGCTCTGAATTGATATACATCTTCAGTACTTGGACGGGTCATATTTCCGCGGTGATCGCGGAGCATCTTCTCCCCCATACTTTCATAGTAACTATTGAAAATGTAATTATAGGCATCATTAAAAATCTGATAATCCTTTTTGTAAGGCTTAAGAATAAACTGTTCAAAAAACCAGGTGGTGTGGGCCAAATGCCATTTGGGAGGACTAACATCCTGAATGGGCTGCACTACGTAATCCTCAGTTTTTAAGGGCTTACAAAGTTTTTCGGTTTGGTTTCTGACCGCTTGGTATTTACTTTCAATACGAACTTCTTCGATGTTGTTCGCCTTAGAAACGATAGTGTTTTCTTCTTGTATCATAAAAAATAGTCATATCCTTGACACATGATAATAATCAATAATCTAAAAATGTGTTCAGAAATAGAGGATAAATATTTTATTCTCGTCAGACACTTCCTTGAATTATAAAGTCAGTAAAGTAAACCCAAATGTAGAAAAAATAAAAAAAGGTGGACAAGCCACCTTTAGTTTTCATAAAACTAATTCTGATAAAATTAACGGTATTCAATTTCAAACTGGACAAGGTTGATAAATTCCTGCACCCTTTCTTCCAGGTCTTCGGCTTTCAAACCAATTAATCTCTCAGGACCAAATTTTTCAACACAAAATGAAGCCATAGCAGAACCATAAATCACTGCTCTCTTCATGTTTTCAAAGCTTATGTCATCGGTGCTAGCCAAATGGCCAATAAAACCACCTGCAAAGGTATCACCCGCACCTGTAGGGTCAAACACCTCTTCCAGAGGGAGCGCAGGTGCAAAAAAGATTTGATCATCGCTGAAAAGCAGGGCTCCGTGCTCACCTTTTTTGATGATAAGATATTTAGGGCCCATTTTACGAATCTTCTGAGCAGCCTTTACCAAAGAATATTCACCTGATAGCAAACGAGCTTCTTCATCATTAATTGACATCACGTCTACCATGGTCATCACTTCTTTGAGTTCTTTGATGAACATGTCTTCCATCCAAAAATTCATGGTATCCATCGCTATGAGCTTCGGACGTTTTTGTAGGCGTTCTATGACAGTTTTTTGGACAGCCGGCGTTAAGTTACCTAACATCAGATATTCGCAATCCTGATAACTTTCGGGAATAACAGGATCAAACTCCCCTAATACATTTAGTTCTGTAATCAAGGTATCGCGCGTGTTTAGGTCCGCATGATATCGCCCTGACCAGAAAAATGACTTTTCTCCCTTCTTTATCTGTATACCTTCTGTATCTATGCCGTGTTGCTGCATCATATCCAGGTCTTCCTGCCGGAAGTCCTCTCCTACCACGCCTACCAGCTTAGTTTTGTCTGTAAAGTATGATGAAGCCAACGCGATGTATGTACCAGAACCTCCGATAATTTTGTCTGACTTGCCAAACGGAGTTTCAATCTGGTCAAAAGCGACACTTCCAATTGATAATAAGCTCATATATTATGGTTTTGCAAATGAAAAAAATCCCTTTATTCGGGCGAAATAATTTTAGTCTTTGCAAAAGTATCAATCAATGGTTCTTGATCAAATTTATACTTGAACTTCACAAATTTATCTATGACTACTCCATCTGATATCAATGATTTGATATTGTTAATATGCTCATCTAAGATTAGAAACTGATCACAGATACAGTGGGGGTCGGCTGATGTTGTCTCATCCAATAATGTAAGCAGCCCTTTTTCTATTTCCTGGTTCTGATACTCAGGCAAGACGATAAATTCAAGATTAAGTAATGATTTATGTTTAGGTACAAACCTTGCTGTTATTTGATGCCAGAATGAGGATTTTTCTTTTTCATTTATTTCTTTTGGGGTATCAACAAATACATTGATACTTACAGCGATGGCTTGCTGATCATGGTATACCAGCCAGATCAAAGGAGGGGTATTCAGGCTAAATAACAAGCGTAACCAATGCGATAAATCTTCTTCTGATAAGAAAGCTTGTTGATGGTTGCTGTGATTATAAATGAAGGAAATACCTTCGGCAGCATAAGGGAGATTAGCTTTATCAACTTTTAAGATTTCATAATCTTTATCTTCAAGCGCATTAATGCTTTGCTGAATACTTAATAGTTTTTCACCTCCTTGAAAACGTAATAATTTATGGGTTTGATGGTTCTTGAAACCATAGAACTCAAACAGATCTGTGAAAAATATTGACTGAATATTCACAAAGGGAACAGATTGTTGCAATTTATTGTCCATGGATAATCCTTCAACCTGAAATGGAAGTGTGCTGAAAGGTCCTTCCATGGCCCTGATCTCAAATTTTTGTAGCCAGGTTTTGCACTGGTCAAACAATAAGGAAGCTGCTTTCAGGTGGTTGATACAATCAAAGAGACCTATATATCCCTTAGAAGCGTCATTTATTACAAAAGCCGCTACCCTACCGATCGTCTCACCACGAAAATTTGTTAAAATCCAGAATTCAGCATCCCCCCCCTGATGAAAAAAAGGAGCTTTTCTTTTGATTAGCTTCAAAAGATGTTTTTGTTGAGACCTGGCAAACCACTTAGCCTGGCCATGTAGTCGATAGGGAAGTTGTACAAATTCCCTGGCTAACTCATTGTCGGTAACACGGATAAGATGCATCAGTTAAAAAGTATAGTAACCAAAAAACAGTATTAAACCCAGTTGGAATTGATCCTATGTAAACCCAAATGAGGACTGAAAACTTTGGTTATTTTTTAAGAATTAAACTTTTATATTTGTGACTGATCACATGTATTTTCAGTCCCGAAATAAATAAATTAGCAACAAATTAAGTACTGAAAACCATAGTAGGTGGAATATTATATTTACAAATATTTTCCCTGATGAAGGCAAAAAACTTTGCCTATCAATTGATTAAGTACAAATTAAAGAAATAAAGTTAATATATCACTCATATTATTCATTTTACTAACCTAGCCAACACGTTCAATGGGCAAAATTATAGCAATCGCTAATCAAAAAGGAGGGGTAGGAAAAACAACTAGTGCTATTAACTTAGCGGCCAGTCTGGCGGCACTAGAGTACAAAACTTTGGTGGTTGATGCTGATCCGCAAGCAAATTCTACATCTGGTTTAGGTTTTAACCCCAAGGAAATTGAAAACAGTATTTATGAATGCATGGTAGACGATATTGATGTTAGAGATACTATCGTCAGTACTGAGACCAACTACCTTTACCTGCTGCCCTCACATATTGATTTGGTTGGTGCTGAAATAGAAATGGTTGGCTTAGATAGCAGGGAAACCCGGATGCGCGAAGCGCTTGTGCCTATCAAAGAGGAGTACGATTTTATCATCATTGACTGTTCACCCTCATTGGGTTTGATCACGATCAATGCGTTGACTGCTGCCAATTCAGTCATCATTCCCGTACAGTGTGAATACTATGCGCTTGAAGGTTTGGGGAAACTTCTTAATACGATCAAAATCATTCAGACCAGGCTTAATACCGGACTGGAAATTGAGGGCATTTTACTTACGATGTACGATGTACGATTGAGGCTTTCCAACCAGGTAGTAGAAGAAGTAAGCAACCATTTTCAACATATGGTTTTCAAAACGTTGATACCAAGAAATATCAAGCTGAGCGAATCCCCGAGTTTTGGCATACCTACAATCGCACATGATGCCGAAAGCAAGGGTGCAGCCAGCTATTTAAACTTAGCAAGAGAAATTTTAGAGAAAAACGGAATCACCATTTAGTATTGTTTAGTGAAGAGGAATGAATAGTAAAAAGATGACTGGTAAAAATCCCAAGAGAAAAAACGCATTAGGCCGTGGACTTGGAGCCTTATTAGAGGATTCCGACTCAAGCCGTAAAGAACAGGCAGTTAAGGAAGTAAGTAGTATAAACGAAATCGCATTAGACAAAATAGATGTTAACCCTTTTCAGCCCAGAACAGATTTTGATCAGGACGCACTGGAAGAGTTAGCCGAGTCAATAAAAGTCCAGGGTATCATACAACCCATCACAGTACGCCAGATGGGCAATGATCGCTATCAGATCATTTCAGGAGAGCGTCGCGTACAGGCCTCCAAAATCGCTGGGCTGAACGAAATACCTGCCTACATCAGATCTGCCAATGACCAGCAGATGCTGGAAATGGCTTTGATTGAAAATATTCAGCGTGAAAACCTGAACTCCATTGAAATCGCACTGAGTTACCAAAGGTTGATTTCTGAATGTGACCTTCGTCAGGAACAGTTAGGTGAAAGAGTAGGTAAAAACCGCTCTACGGTAAATAACTATCTCCGTTTACTTAAACTTCCTCCCGATATTCAAGCGGCATTGCGTGATAACCGTATTTCTATGGGGCATGCCCGTGCCATCATCAATGTAGATAATGTAGACCAGCAGCTCCATATTTTTGAAAAAACGGTAAACGATGACCTTTCCGTAAGAAAAGTTGAAGCTTTGGTAAGGGAGCTATCCATTCCCAGAAAAAAAGAAAAGCCTTCCAAAGAAGAAGAGAATCCTGAAGCAGCTTACCAGATACGTCAATTACAGACAAAGTTATCTTCTCATTTCGGTACACGTGTACAGATACGTTCCAGTGGTAAGAATAAAGGAGAGATAAAAATCCCCTACGTTTCGGCTGATGACCTTAACAGAATTCTGGACCTTTTAGAAATGTAGGCTTTATGGCACTTAAAATTAGCACTTTTTGCATTGCTGCTTTTTTTTTGGTTTTGGCTAATATTTCTAACGGTTTAGCCCAGGTAGAGGAAGAGTCTAATAAGACTGTTATTTTAAAAGATACGATTGAATTAAACGATCAAGCTTTAATCGGAACGGATCAGAAAGATAAAGATCTCTCACCTGACTCAGTGATTGTTTTTAGTGATCGTAACCAAAAGAAAATTCCACACAAAGCGGCACTTTATGCTGCAGCACTACCTGGTTTAGGCCAGATTTACAATGGATCGGTCTGGAAATTACCCATAGTCTATGGCACTTTTATTACTTTGGGTTGGGTAGCGACATGGCATCATGATCGTTATCTGTTATTCAGAAGAGCCAATATTGCCGAGGAAAATGATTTACCAGAAGAAAACCCGCTAAATGGGTTACGTTTTAACATTTCCTCGGGAGTAGAACAAACCCGTAGAGACCGGGACTTTACCTACATACTTATGGCGGGTGCTTATGCATTACAAATAATGGAAGCAATCGTAGATGCGCACCTGATTGAGTTTGATGTAAGCGAAGAACTGAGTATGGACATGCAGCCTTCTGTCGGGCAATTTCTCACTTACGCTGGTGGGGGAGGTAATTTTGTGCCAGCCTTTGGGTTTTCATTGAAACTAAAAATACAATAAATATGAATATTCTTATCCTCGGATACGGCAAGATGGGGAAGACTATAGAAAAAATAGCTATCAACCGGGGCCATCAAATCATTGAAAAAGTTGACGTTGATCATCGGGATGATATTCTAAGCCAATTGTCACCGCAAAATATAGATGTGGCTATAGAGTTTACCCAAGCTGAAGCTGCACCAACAAACATCCGCTACTGCTTAAAAAATAATATCCCTGTGGTTTCAGGCACTACCGGCTGGCTCAAAGAGAAGCCCGCTATTGAAGATTATTGCATTGAGCAAAATGGAACATTTTTCTATGCCTCAAATTTTAGCATTGGTGTAAATATTTTCTTCAAGCTCAATGAGTTTTTGGCCAAGATGATGAACGCCTACCCTGACTATCAACCCTCTATGGTAGAAGTGCATCATACTCAGAAAAAAGATGCTCCCAGTGGAACTGCGATTACGCTTGCTGAGGGGATGCTCAAAGAACTCTCCCAAATCAATGATTGGTACTTGAAAGGTGAGTATGAGAATTTACCTGAGCAAAATTTACCTATAACTTCTAAAAGGGAAGGTGATGTGCCCGGCACACATGTGGTGACTTACCATTCTGAAATTGATGATATTGAAATCAAACATACCGCTCATGGTAGAGAAGGCTTTGCGTTAGGAGCTGTTTTAGTGGCTGAATGGCTTCAAAACAAAAAGGGAATTTTAAGTATGAATGATTTCATCAAATTTTAATTATTTAACTTTAGAGGCATTATTAATTTTAAATCAGCGTTAGTCTGAAATATTATAGTTCGTTCTGAATCAACTCTTATGGCGACATTTCTCAAGAAAAAAGAAAAAAATACTACGGAAGATACTGCAGACAACAGGAAACATCAGCACCCTAAATCCAAAACCAGAGAATGGGTGGATGCGATCGTTTTTGCTGTCGTGGCAGCCACTATTATTCGTTGGCTGTTTTTAGAAGCATTTACCATTCCCACCCCTTCCATGGAAAAGTCTTTGCTGGTGGGAGACTTTCTTTTTGTGAGTAAAATGCATTACGGTGCCAGAACCCCCAAGACTCCATTACAGGTTCCTTTGACTCACCAAACCATTTGGGGTACTGATATTCCTTCCTATGTGGACTGGATTCAGCTTCCACAATTTCGTCTTCCAGGCTTTACTGAAGTGAAAAGAAATGATGTGGTAGTATTTAATTATCCTGTTGAGTTTCAGCATCCTACTGATCTTAAAACTAACTATATCAAACGATGCATAGGAATTCCCGGAGATGTCATTGAAGTGCAGGATCGCCAGGTAGTAGTGAATGGACAAACTGTTGAAGCCCCCGAGGGAGCACAGTTCAGGTATTTTATTGCCACTGATGAGGTGATCAACGATCGTGTTTTTGACAATTTTGAAGTTTGGGAATATAACCTTACACAGGGCGGTTACATTGTATTATGTACACCTGAGATTGCGGACGAATTTGCCAAGCTACCCTTTGTAAATGCTGTACATTCAGCTGCCTATAACGAAGATCAGGTAAATCCCAGAATTTATCCTGATGCCAGCCTCTTCCCCTGGAATGCCGATTTCTTTGGCCCCCTGGAGGTTCCTGCAGAAGGTATGACTGTAACTTTAGACGAAGGTAATATTGCTAAATATGCTACCGTCATTGAACATTATGAAGGAAATGAAAATGTAGAAAACCGTGATGGTAAGCTATATATTGATGGGCAAGAAGTAAATGAATATACTTTTAAACAAAATTACTATTTTATGATGGGTGACAACCGTCATAATTCAGAAGATTCACGTTTCTGGGGATTTGTTCCTGAAGATCATATCGTTGGTAAAGCCTTCTTTATCTGGTTATCAGTAGACCCGAATGCTAGCTTCATAGATAAAATCCGTTGGAGCAGGCTGTTTAATTTGATAGAATAAAGGAATTTTGGATTTAGGGGTTGGAGAAATATATTTCTAATCCCTAATTCCAAAATCTTATAGCTAAACTCTTACCAATCTATTTCTTCTTTACCTTTCTCTTTAAGAAATGCATTTGCCTTTTTAAAGTGATCATTCCCAAAAAAACCCCTGTCAGCGGAGAAAGGGGAAGGATGGGGTGATTTAAGTACCAGATGCCTAGTTTCGTCTATGATTTCACCTTTTTTTTGTGCATAAGCTCCCCATAACATAAATACCACATTCTCTTTTTCCTCAGAAATATGTTTAATCACAGAATCTGTAAACTCTTCCCACCCTTTTTTTTGGTGTGACCCTGCCTGACGTGCTCTTACTGTGAGCGTAGCATTTAAAAGTAGTACCCCTTGCTTTGCCCATCTTTCCAGATTACCCGAGGGAGGAAACTCCTTGCCATACTCTTGCTTGATCTCTTTGAATATGTTGACCAGAGAAGGAGGCATTTTCAAACCATCACGCACGGAAAAAGCCAAACCGTTTGCCTGATTTGGCCCATGATAAGGGTCCTGACCAAGGATGACTACCTTTACATTGTCAAAGTCAGTGAGATCAAAGGCTCGGAAGATTTCTTTTCCGGGAGGATATACAGTATGTTTACCATATTCATCCTTTACAAACTCTACTAAGCTCATAAAGTAAGGCTTAGTAAATTCATCATTAAGGTGTTTTTTCCAGGAGGGGGCAATTTTTACATCCATCAAATAAAGAATTAAATCAGATTTTAGGTTATTTTAAACTATTAGCTATATTTAGTCGTAAAAAAAGAAAGAAATTGCACAAATGGTAACAGAAGTAACAGAGGGTGTTAAAGTAACAGTATTTACTGAATATCAGCCAGACTATTCAAGTCCCGCACAAAACCATTATGTTTTTACTTATCACATTACCATAGAGAACAACAGTGAACATACAGTAAAGTTATTGAGAAGGCATTGGTATATCGCTGATGCTGGTTACCCTGTTCGTGAGGTTGAAGGAGAAGGTGTGGTTGGAAAGCAGCCCGTACTGGAACCCGGAGACACTCACCAATATGTTTCCGGATGTAATTTAAAATCAGGCATTGGAAAAATGCATGGCACTTACCTCATGGAAAGAGTTGTGGACGGCAAAAACTTCCAGGCCGCTATTCCTGCCTTCAGCATGCTCGCTCCCTACCGATCTAACTGATTGATTCCTTATTCATTAGTAAAAGGTTATTTATATCACTGGCTTCATGCAGTAGATAAACATTCTCTGCATGCACCCTTTGTATATCGTTTTTATACAGAACTGGTGAAGCAAGATCAGCATGAGCAGATATTCAAGGAGATTGAAAACTTCCGTAGCATTTTTTTAAAGGATAAAAATACGATTACTGTAAAATCTCCCGGGGCACAATCACGAGTATCGCAAAATAATAGGCGTCAGGTGAGCAGCATTGCATCTTATAGCCTAGGCGATGCTAAATTTTGTCGCTTGCTCTACAGACTTATATCAGACCAAAAACCAAACATCATTATTGAATTGGGAGCCAGTCTGGGAATTACCACATTATATTTATCAGCTGCTAATCCCAGCGCAACAATCTACACCTTTGAAGGATGCCCTGAGACAGCCCATTTAGCTCGCAAGCTATTTAAAACATGGAAAATTAAGAATATTCATCTTATAGAAGGCAATATAGATGATACCTTACCATTGATTTTATCTGAATGTGATTCTGTTGATTTCGCTTATATGGATGCAAATCACAGGTATCAACCTACGCTCAACTATTACGAATGGTTGAAGGAGAAATCACATGAACGGAGCATTTTTGTTTTAGATGACATTTATTGGTCTTCAGGGATGCAAAAAGCCTGGAAAGAGCTGTATAAGCAAGCTGAGGTAAGGCTTAGCCTGGATATATTTGATGCGGGCCTCCTTTTCTTCACACCACTTAAAAAAAAGCAACACTATCTGCTCAGTTTTTAGGCTTTTGCAATATCATAAAAAGCTCCCTTCCCCGACGGGCTTTGATTGAATTGTAACTCTTTTCAAATGTATGAATATCAAAGTGGGGTCGGAATAGTGCGAGGTACTCTCCTTTGCTTCCGCCAAATGGAGGATGATCATCATACAGAGGATCGTCAAAGAGTAAGCCTACCAGTTTACCGCCACCTTTTAGCAAATTGAGCATTTTTTCTACATATTGAGGCCTCAAATCTGGTTTTAAAGCGCAGAAAAATGTCTGTTCAAATATCAAATCAAATGAACCTTCTAATGCAAAAAAATCTTTATGAAGCACTTGATTTGCAGGAAAATCAGGGCTTTGCTTTTTAAATTGGTTTAAAGGCCATTCTGATATATCCAAAATATGGGTATTGTAGAAACCTTTTTCCATCAGATAGGCTGCCTCATAAGCGTTACCACTACCGGGTATCAAAATTGATAGGCTTTTTTGACTAATTTGATCAATATAATGTTTGAGCGGTGGAGATAATTGGCCAATATCCCAGCCTGTTTGTTCATTTCGGTATCGCTGAGACCAGTAATCTTCATCAAGCTTGTCTAACATAAGTATGAAAGAAATATTTTACTATTTTTACACATTAAAGAACAAATAACTATATCAATTTATGTCAACGAATCAGACTGAGCAACAACGATCCAAAAATAGAACTATTTTAATCACTGTTATTGGCCTGTTGCTTCTGGTAAACGTAGTTACGCTTTTCCTTTATTACCAAAACAATCAGGAAATGGGTACTGAGCTACAAAGTAGTAAAGAGGAACTGGAAGAAACCTACAACAAGCTGGAATCCATGAGTAACGAGCTTAACCTAAAGATTGAAGAGTTACAAAAGCTAGGTGAGGATGTAGAAGAACTACGGTTAATTAGAGAAACGTTGGAGCAGGAAAAAGAACAGTTACAGAACGAGGGGCAGTTAGCTCAAAAACGTTATGATCAAATCAGAAATCGTGTAGAAGGTTATCGGGAACTGCTTATCAAAAAAGACGCTGAAATCGCCGAATTAAAAGAGCTTAATGAAGCTTTATATGCGGAAAACACTGAGCTCAAGGAAGATCAGAGAGTGTTAAATAAAACCATCAGTGAAGTAAAAACTAATAATGAGCAGCTTTCTGAAAAGGTAGAAGTAGCTTCAATGCTAAAAGCTGAGAACATCAGCGTCATGGGAATTAATGGTCGGGGGAATGCCAAAGAAAGAGACCGCTATCGTAACAATCAAATTGAACAGTTACAGCTAAAATTTAATCTGGCGAAAAATGATGTGGCTCCAGTAGAAGGTAAAGATATCATGGTACGTGTGATTGACCCAGACGGTAATGTGATTTTTGATGTAGCTAAGGGGGCAGGCACTTTCATGAAGGATGGCAAAGAAGTTTTCTTCACGCAAAAGCAAGAGATCCTTTTTGATAATACCCAACAAGAACTAACATTTCTTTATGAAAAAGGAAGTGATTATGCTGAAGGTCGACACACTATTGAAATTTATACAGACGATTACATCATAGGTAAAACAAATTTTGAAATACGTTGAGGCTAAATGAACCAACTATTTTCAATCTCATAATTGTTTAGCCGCTACTTAAGCGGCTTTTTGCGTCTGAATTTTTAAAAGAATAAGGGAATGGTTCCTGTGTGTCATTTTAGTTTTTGGTACTTACATAAAAAAACCGGAACGTATATGATCCGGTAAAATTCTGAAAATCAATATTGTGCCATAGCGAAGTAGAAGTGTTACCGTAACTTTTTCTTTTCTACCACAAAACCTTCAGCAAATACTTTGTACTGATCAAAGATTGACCTTACTGCCCCCTGAAGATAACGTTTGTCATTAAAGTATTGGTTACCGAAAACACCAGATGCATACCCTTGCCATATTGATTTTTTCCGCTCACGATCATAGATAAGCACTAAAAGTGTACCTTGTCGCAGGTTATATTTTACTGGATCCATGTCTTTGTCTATTGACTCTTCATATTCAATAAACATTTCTAAATCGGGCTGTTCATAACCTGTAAAGAATAAACTATCATAAAATATCTTATATGAAACCAGCAAACGTGGAGCTTCTTCTGAGTAATCATAACCCTGTAATTCCATCCTTGCTTTGATAGATTCTTCTATGATATGATTTTGGATGCTGGAATCCGGACCTGAGCTTCTGGTATCGAGAAAATTAAAAGTCTTATACTTTTTAAAATCTCCTTCATAACTGTAGTCAGATTCAACAGGAAACTCTTTATAACCCATGCAACTTGCTAAAAAGAGCAATGAGAGAATCGCAATAGAGAAAGTAGCCTTCATAGTTTAATAGATATAGATTATTCGCAGTTATTTAAATATAGTAATTAATTGTTATCATACTACATTGATATTACACAAATATCTATTGATATAAATGATATAAAGATCAAATTGTAGCCTTCCTGACAATCATGATGGATACTGCTCTCAGAACTATACATGAAGTTTGTTGATCAGGTTGCTTAGCAGGATTCTTTTCACAGAGCAGACTCACAAAGTTTAAAGGATGCTGAGTAAACTAGCAGAATACAAGAAAGTTTAACTATAACATATTTACTTCCCAGATCACGTATGAATATACTAAAAACCTGATAAAACGAGCCTGGGCAAATATGGCGTACTTACGAAGGGGGAATTCTACACTTCCCACCAACATACTTACGCCTGAAAAGGGCAGTGGCGTTAGTGCAGCTACAATGATGATAAAAGCACCATAGTGATATAAGTATTTTTCATACTTACCGAATACTTTTTTCTTAAAAAGCTTAAAAAACTGGGTATGCTCCAGGTACTTACCTATCAAAAAACCGATCACTCCGGCCAGAAAAGAAATCAATGTAAGGAGAATTACAACTTCAATATATGTATTAAGGTTGCTGCTTCTAAGCCCCCAAATCATAAATATTTCAGGGGGTATGATTCCAAAAAGCACCTCAGAAACAGTGTAAATAGCATATACCAAATAAGGCTCATCATATATGGGTTTGAGCCATAGTAAGTAATCTACATCCACATATTTTTTAATCACATAAAAGGCCCCCACCAATACTGTAAGCCAAATTATTCCCCTTACTAAATTTCGGGCTAGAAAAATAAACTTATCGCTATCCACTTTTCATTATAAGATAATCCAGGACAAAATCGCATTAATGATTGAGAGAACAATCCCAAAGATGAGTGCCCACCAGAAGTTTTTAATTTTTAGACCGGGAAGTATCGCATCCACCAGCATTAGCATGAGTGCGTTGATTACCAGTAAAAATAAGCCAAAGGTGATTATCGTAACCGGAATAGTAAGGAAAATCATAATAGGCTTGATGACTGCATTTACGATGGCCAGTACGACAGCAGTAAGAATAGCGCTCCAGAAACTTTTTACTTCAACGCCTTGAAGTAAGTAAGCAGCTAAAAATACCGCTACCGCATTCACAAGTAACTCTATAATCATAAGACTGAATGGTTAAAAAATAATCTGATCGGGTTGAATGTACATATAGAATTCACCATTACCTTCGGAAACTTCTTCCCAGCTACCTATATCAAAGTTCAGAATAATCATACCCCCTGCTACTATGCTTCCTATATTTTCGTTGCTGAGATATTCGGCCAAGTAGGAGATTGCAGGGTTGTGAGCAAGCAGTATGAGGTGATTACATGTACTTTGTTCTTCATTCACCACCTTGAGCAGGGTGCGCACAGAAGCATTATATAGATCATCTGAAAAATTAATTTTGTGCAATTCATATTTCAATTGCTCTGCCATAAGTTCTGCGGTAGCCTTAGCACGTTGAGCACTGCTGCTGATTACTGTATCGGGTAGTAAATTTTGTTCAAACAGGTATTTCCCTACACGGGGAGCGTCGCGATACCCTTTGGCAGTAAGATCTCTTTCTATATCTTTGATACCAGCTACTGCTTCAGCAGACTCGGCATGGCGCCCTAAAAACAATTTCTTAACCATTTGTAGAAGTATATGTTAATGAAAAAACAATTCCTTTTATTTGCAGCGAATATTGCAATGTGTTGTTTAAAAAGTAGTTAAAATGTAGTTTATCTCAATAATTATTTATTACGCCTGTTCGTACTTATTTCTAAACCGACCATAAAGTAAGCATAAGATGCCCAAGAACTTAGTAATCGTAGAATCACCGGCGAAAGCGAAAACCATAGAAGGATATTTAGGTAAAGATTATGTTGTCGCTTCAAGCTACGGACATATACGAGATCTGCCAAAAGATGATAAAGCTATTGACATCAATAATGGTTTCAAACCTACTTATACAGTTTCTTCTGATAAAAAAGAAGTTATCTCGCAGCTGAAAAAATTAGTAAAAGATTCTGATCTTATCTATCTGGCGAGTGATGATGACCGTGAAGGAGAAGCTATTTCATGGCACCTCAAAGAAGAGTTGAAGCTTAAAGACGAGAAAACACGCCGCATTGTCTTCAGAGAAATTACAAAAACCGCGATTTTAAATGCTATTCAGACCCCCAGGGGCATTGACCTAGACCTTGTCAATGCGCAACAGGCAAGACGAATCCTGGATCGTCTCGTAGGGTTTGAACTTTCTCCTGTACTCTGGAAAAAGATAAAGAGAGGCCTCTCTGCCGGGCGTGTACAGTCCGTGGCTGTAAGGCTTGTGGTAGAGCGTGAGCGTGAAATTACGGAGTTTGAGTCCAAATCTTCTTATAAAGTTAGCGCCGAATTTATCGTAGATAAAAACAGTATGCTTAAGGCTGAACTTCCCAAAAAATTTGATACTGAAGAGGAAGCACTAGCTTTTCTGGAAGCATGCCGTGATGCAGACTTCCACATTAAAAAGCTGGAGAAGAAACCTGTAAAAAAATCACCTTCTCCCCCATTTACTACTTCTACGCTTCAGCAAGAAGCTGCCCGTAAACTTGGATTCTCCGTTTCTCAAACCATGACGCTGGCACAGCGACTTTATGAGGCAGGTAAGATCAGCTATATGCGAACTGATTCTACTAATTTATCTGAGGAAGCATTACAGGGTGCCTCTAAAGAAATAAAAGCTACCTTCGGAGACGGTTATTTACACACACGTACTTTTAAAACCAAGTCAGATTCTGCTCAGGAAGCGCACGAAGCCATACGTCCCACGGACTTCTCAACCAATGAAGCCGGTAAAGACCGTAATGAGCAAAGGCTTTATGAACTGATCTGGAAAAGGGCTATCGCTTCTCAAATGGCTGAGGCTCAGATTGAGCGTACCTTAGTTACCATCGCGATTGATTATAAAAATCCTTCATCAGCCCAAGGCCTGCCGGATTCACTTTCTGCAACTGGTGAAGTGGTCAAGTTTGATGGTTTTTTGAAGGTTTACATAGAATCTACTGACGATGAAGAAAATGATGAGGACCGTAAAGGTATGCTTCCTCCCCTTACCGAAGGTCAGAAGCTAACACTTGATTTTATGAAGGCCAGACAGGGCTTTACGCGTCATCCTCCCCGCTATACGGAGGCTAGCCTCGTAAAAAAACTGGAAGAAATGAGCATAGGCAGACCCTCTACTTACGCACCTACTATCTCTACTGTTCAAAAGCGAGGCTATATCCTTAAAGAAGATCGTGCGGGTACAGAAAGAGAATACAAAGAGCTTACCCTGATCAAAAAGGGTGACAAAATAGACCAGCAGAAGCTTACCGAAATTACCGGTACGGAAAAGAAAAAGCTTTTTCCTACTGATATCGCGATGGTAGTCAATGATTTTCTGGTTGAATATTTTGACAATGTAATTGATTACTCTTTTACAGCTCGGGTAGAAAAAGAATTTGATGAAATTGCCCAGGGTAAAAAAGAGTGGGTACAGATGTTAGATGAATTTTATCAACGTTTCCATTCTAAAGTAGAAAGTTCTGAGCAGATAGACAGGTCTCAGGTTAAAAATGATCGTCTTCTGGGAGAAGACCCCAAAACAGGCTTACCAGTGATCGCACGCCTGGGAAAATTTGGCCCTATGGTCCAGTTGGGTGAAATGGATGCTGAAGAAAAACCAAAGTTCGCCAGTCTGAGAAAAGGTCAGTTTATTGAAACCATTACCCTGGAAGAGGCACTTGAATTATTCAAACTACCTAGAGAAGTTGGTGAGTTTGAAGGAGAGACCATAACGGCTAATATTGGTCGTTTTGGACCTTATGTACGGCACAAAAACCTATTTGCCTCTATACCAAAGGATGAAGATCCTATGGCTATAGATATTGATAGAGCTATTGAGCTGATTGAGGCCAAAAGAAAAGCGGATGCGGAAAAATACATCAAAGTTTTTGATGAAAATGAAGAAGTACAGGTACTTAAAGGCCGCTATGGCCCTTACATCAAGGTGGGTAAAAAGAACGTCAAAATTCCAAAAGACAAAGAGCCTTCAGAACTCACCCTGGAGGAGTGCCTGGAACTGGCAGAAAAAGCACCGGAAAAAAAAGGTAGAAGCAGGTCTAAGAAAAAATAATAGCGTTATCCCGACAGAAATTGTCGGGATTTTTTTTTTAGAATGCTGATGCAACCTCCTTGCTACATAATGCATCTCTTCTAAAACTACACTAATTATGCTTACTTTTTATCATTCGTTCTCATCCTTCGCCTTACTGCTAACTATGTTTTGTTCAGCGGAAGCTCGTACGCTGAAGCAGGTAATTGCAGTGCCCTTTTCCCAAGTCATCATTTCTGATGGCATAAACATCCAACTTTATCAAGGAAGCAGCCAGCAGCTTACAATTGATTATATTAATGTAAATCCAGAAGATATAATTGTTGAAGTAAAAGGAAAAAAGTTGAAAATTTACCTGAATGGGTGTAAAAATGGCTGTAAGTATAATCAATACCCAAATGCTGATGTACAGCTTATCCTAAGCTATAAGGAATTGGAGAAGCTTGTTGTGAAAGGCGATAATGAAGTGTATCATACAGGAGAGCTTGACAGAGAAAAATTCATATTAAAGTCTTACGGAGATAATCATATTAATTTTAAATCCATCTACGTGCAAAAGCTCAAAACCTCATTGTATGGTGATAACAATCTCACTATTGAGCGGGGCGAAGTAGATCAGATCAAACTTAAAGCATTCGGGGACCACAAAGTTTCATTACTCAGCCTTTCTTGCGCAAAGGGTAAAATACATGCGTTCGGCGATAACGTATTTGAGCTTAATATAAGTGATCAGCTCTTCTTAACCTCACTTGGCGATGCCAGTATTCGCTGTCAGGGAAACCCGTGGGTAGACAAAAAGCTAGTATTAGGAGATTTAAGCTTGCGTGTATATCAGTAACATTAGCTATGGCTAAGCTCTGCTTTTGCTGACTTTCTCCGCTGATATCTTCTGATGATAGGATAAGCAATAACAGATGCTAATATAATTCCCGTTCCGGCATAAAAACCAGGTGTCATCTGTTCTTTGTCACCCAGTAATATTAGTGCTAAGAGTATTCCGTACACAGGTTCCATATTGGTAGTCAGGTTAACCGCATAAGCCGATACATTTTTCATCAATCCAACAGAAGCTGAATAAGCATAAACGGTACAAAGCAGTGCAAGCACTGTCAGGTAAACCCAGTCCATTGCAGTGGGCTGCCAATACACCAGCCCGCCCTCACTTATGTATTTTGAATAAAAAGGCAGAAATAATAAAGTGAACAAAAATGCTCCTCCCATCTCATAAAAAGTGATGGTGTAGTGATAATACTGCTTGGTAAACTTACTATTGATCACTGTAAAAAGAGAAGCTAAGAAGGCTGAGGCAACTGCCATAATAAGCCCTAATGCATGATTAAATTCAAAGCTGAAAATGAGATACAGTCCAAATATGACCATGAGACCTAAACCAACTTCATAAAGCTTTATTTTTTTGCGGTAAAAGAAGGGTTCAATAAAACTTGTCCAGAGGGAGCTAGTAGCCATGCCTGCCAGACATACAGAAGCTGTGGAAACCCGGGCTGAACCAAAAAATAATATCCAATGAGCACCAATAAGACAGCCGGTTAGCATGATTTGAATCATGGCTCTGTTCTCCAGTTGTAATGGCTTTCTCCAAAGAAGCAATAAAACAGCCAAAGCGACTGTGGCTAATAATGTACGATACAATACGATTTCTACTGCAGGTATCGTAATAAACAGTCCTAGTATAGCCGTAAAACCCCAAATCAACACTACAAAATGGAGATGGATATAATGTTTTACCTGTCCAGCCATTAACGAGGTACAAATTTATAAAGTATCACCCCAACACCTGTAAAAATGATATTGGGAATCCATACCGCTATGATGGGATTCATAGAATTTGCTTCTGCAATACTTCGGGAAAAAATGAAGAAGATGATAAACAGAAAAGCAATACCAAAACCCAAAGCTATTTGAAAACCTGAGCCACCTCTGGCTTTTTTAGCAGACATAATAACGCCAATGAAAGTCAATATGATAGCGGTAAAGGGTGACATGTAACGAATATACTTTTCCACCCGATACAGTGGAATATCGTTAGCCCCTCTTTCTTTTAATATCTCAATGTGGCTGTTCAGCTCAGGTAAGGTTAAGGTTTCGTACATTCCATAGGTACTTCCAAAGTCTTTTGGATGGATGTTAAGTGTTGTATCCATTTCATCTCCAGTATTGATAGACTCATCCATGCCATTAAATACATGCTTTTTCCATTGTCTCAATCTCCACTTAGAGGTAGCGGAATCCCATTCTATTCTTCTGGCAGTAATCTTTTCCAGCATCTGATTCCCTTCAATTTTCTCTAAAGTAAATCGGTAGCCAACGTCAGCATTGTTATTATAACTCTCCATATACGCGTATGCCTCAGGAGATATTTTCATATGGATGTTACGCTCACTGTAGTCAAATGGACTTTTAACATATTTAAGTTCAAAAGCGATCCTGTCCTTATTAGCATTGGGGATCACCCAGCCATTTAGCCAAAAGCTTATTGCTGCAATAAATAATGCACCGATCATATAGGGAACAAGCATTCTTCGAAAGCTCACACCACTACTCAGTATTGCAATAATTTCTGTATTGCCGGCAAGTTTAGAAGTAACAAAAACAACAGCAATAAATACTGTAATGGGAGTGATGAGACTAGCTACATAGGGTATAAAATCAACATAATAAGCCATGATTTGCATGGCATTCAGTTGATGCTCCATAAAGTCATCATTCTTCTCAGTATAGTCTATCACACTGACTACTGCGACCAGTAGTAAGACGACAAAGAAGAAAGTGCCTAAGAACTTCTTGATAATATATACGTCTAGTATCTTCATGTACTTATAAGCACGTCAAAGTCTGGTCATTAGTTTGTTTACCATACTATTTTTCCAAATGGAAAAATCACCAGCCTGAATATGTTCTCTTGCCTGACGAACCAGCCAGAGATAGAAAGTAAGATTGTGAACACTCGCAATCTGCGCTCCTAATATTTCTTTTGAATGAATGAGATGCCTTAGGTAAGCTTTGGAATAATGTGTACTTACATACCCACCTAATGCTGCGTCAATAGGAGTAAGTTCATCTTTCCATTTTTCGTTCCTGATATTAATAATTCCCTGGGTAGTAAACAACATACCATTGCGGGCATTTCTGGTAGGCATTACACAGTCAAACATATCCACTCCCTGGGCAATAGATTCGAGAATATTTGCCGGTGTACCCACACCCATAAGATAACGCGGCTTATCCGTTGGTAATATATCACAAACCAGTTCTGTCATTTCATACATCATTTCAGCTGGTTCACCCACTGCTAATCCTCCAATAGCATAGCCATCTCTCTCACAACCCGCAACAAACTCTGCTGACTCCTTGCGAAGATCTCTATAGACACTTCCCTGTACGATTGGAAAGAGTGTCTGTTCAAAACCGTACTTGGCTTCAGTAGCATCAAAACGCGCACAACAGCGCTTGAGCCAGCGGTGCGTCATGGCCAGGGATGATTTTGCGTACTCATATTCGCAGGGATAAGGCGTGCATTCATCAAATGCCATGATAATGTCTGCGCCTATGCTTCGCTGTATATCCATCACACTTTCAGGCGTAAAAAAATGCTTTGAACCGTCTATATGAGACTGAAAAGTAACTCCCTTTTCTTCAATTTTACGGTTTTCTGCCAACGAATACACCTGATAACCGCCACTGTCGGTCAGTATGGGGCCATCCCAGCCATTAAATTTATGCAGACCACCTGCATTCTCGAGCAGTTGAAGGCCAGGTCTAAGATATAAGTGATATGTATTAGCAAGAATAATGTCCGCATTGATATCCTCTTTCAGCTCTCTCTGATGTACCGCTTTCACGGTTCCTGCCGTTCCTACAGGCATAAAAATAGGTGTATGTATTAACCCGTGATCAGTATACAGTACCCCTGCCCTTGCCTTGGACTTCTGATCATTTACTTGTAATTCAAATTTCATATTCTACTAGGCTGTATGTTTTAGCGAAACCATCTCTTTTTCAGCTTTACTTATTTTTTGTTTATACCAGATATTAAGAATTACTCCTCCCACTACGAGCATCATTCCCAGATAGGTGTAAATATTAAAAGTTTCACCAAAGAAAATATAGCCAAAGCATAAAGCATAGATAATATTTAAGTACTTAAGGCTCGCTACTTTGTTAATTTCCTCCTCCTGAAAAGATTTGGTCAGGAAATACTGAGCAAACTGGGTGAGTAATCCAATACCCAGTAGCGTAAGCCACTCAATACCTTGTGGCATTACCCAGTTCCAGGCTGAATAAGCACCTGTGATAGGCACTGTGACCAGAGGAAAGTACATGACGATCACTAGCGGATGTTCGCTTTTTTTCAGTTTGCGTATGATGGTGTAAGCCATTCCTGCCCCTAAAGCAGCCATAATCCCCATCAGGATATGTATGATTTCTACCCTGGCATCAAAACCATTCACGATCAAAATTCCGCAGAAAGACAGGACAAAGAAAATGCCCTGCCAGAACCTGAATCGTTCACCTAATATGAGAACTCCCAATATCGCCGTCACTATTGGTGCTAAAAACTGAAGAGTAACCGCGGTAGCCAGTGGTATTTGCTGTATGATTACAAAGTACAATACCAAGCCTACTGCTCCAGAGGCCCCCCTGGCAATCAAAAGTGGTTTATTATTTCCCCAGATATGAATACCTTTTGCTTTAAGTATACTGTAGCTCAGAACAAGTGATATTACAGATCGAAAAAAAACTACTTCCACTGCCGGTATTTGTGTCACCCATTTGACTAACACATTCATACAGGCAAAAAGGAAAGTAGCGAGCAACATGTACTTAACCCCCTTACTTATTTGCATCTTATTCTTGAATCGCTGATGTTATCAACATGCTATTAATAAATAAAAAAAGACACTAAGAGTTTAGCGCCTTTGGTAAACCTTTTCAAAACATGGAACTGTTTACGATAATTCGTATATGGAAATTTTAAAGTCTTAACTGATTTGAATCGGTTTGTGTTGCTTTCGCTGATTGAATAACAACTCTTTATCATCAGCGTCGGCTTTAATAGGTACCTGAAAGTAGAACCTGCTCCACGCTCCTAATTCGCTCTCCACATGAATCTGACCGCCATGGGCATCTACCACTTCTTTGGAGATGGCTAATCCCAACCCTAAGCCATGCTTATTTTTCTTTCCGTTAGTGTTTAACTGCACAAATTTGTTGAAAACTCTTTTTAGGTTTTCTTTAGAAATGCCGGGACCATAGTCTTTCACTGAAAATTCTACCATGCCATCTACTTTTCTGGCTTCTAAAATTATTTTGCCCCCTTCAGGAGAGTAGCGAAGTGAATTGGTCATTAAATTAATGAGTACCCAGGATATCTTTTCAGGATCAATACAAATATCCGGCAGACTCTCATCTATTTTCTTAACGATCAGCACATCTTTCTGCTTGAATTTTACCTCAACAGGTGCAACCGCATACTCCATCAAAATTGAAGGATTGATCAGTTCTTTTTCTAAAGTGATACGCCCATTTTCAACTTTTGAGAGATCTAGTAATTCTGTGACCATATTTACCAGTCGCTGTACCTCTCGCTTCATTGAATTTACTGTTTTACTCTGTTCTTCATTTAGCGCACCAAAACGAGTATTGCTTAACAACATCAAACTCATATTCAGTGCTGAAAGAGGCGTCTTAAGCTCATGAGATACTACCGCAATGAAATTTGACTTTGCTTCATCTGATTCTTTGAATGAAGTTATGTCTTTGAGCGTAATAATATGACCGAGAAATTTTCTGACAGAGGTGTCTTTACTATAGACTTTGTAAATCTCCTTGGTAAAGAATGCATTCTTACCATCTTCTTTATGGATTTTTAAAAAGCTGTGAGTCTCTTGTATGGACGCCGGCTTATAATCTTTTTTGCTGAGAGAAGCTTCAAGCTCCTGCAATACATCATTCTCCTCGGCAAGCTCCCACAATTTTTTTCCAATCAGCTCACTTTCTTCCATATCAATGAGACTTGAGCTTGTCTCATTTACTAAAATAATCTCCTCCTGCTCATCAAGAATAATCAGTCCATCATTCATACTTCTGATGATAGATTCCATCCTACTTTTCTGAATCTGTACTTCCTCAATGTTTAGCTTTTCAAATTCCTGTAAACGAACTGACATATCATTGAATGCTAGCGCAAGGTCCCCTAACTCACTGCTTGAATCAACTTTTATTTCCTGCTGATACTCACCCTGAGAAATACGTTTGATCTTTTCAGTAATCTTAGTTAATGGCTTTACAATCTCATGAGGTACTTTATACACTGTCCATCCAACAATCATTAATACTAAAACCATGATCAGAAAAACATAGATCTTGGACCTGAAATACAACGCCTGAGCATAATCGTCTTTTGCACTTAAATCTTTATGATTGAGCGTAACCAGCTCAACACAGTTCTCTCTGATTACTTCATTGAGCCTTTGAAGCACAGTAAAATAAAGCCCCACCCTGTCAACTGTTGTCTTAAAATCGTTAACATGATGAATATAACTGGCATACTCATCTTCCATTTGACTTACAAGCATAACTTCTTTTTGGTTTGAAGCATTCTGCCGGCAAATGGCCAGATTATTATTAAGAATTTGTTTTTCCTTATCTAGGATAGTGATCAGAGAAGAATCGTTATAATTTTGGCCAAGGCAAACTTTTGTCAAGATCTGATCCATTTTGGACAAAGAGATTAATATCTGCTCAGATGCCTTGACTGATCTGTAATTATCTTCCAGAATTTTAGTAGAAGCAGTCCCCAGATTACCCAGATAATATATGGTTACCACTGCTAAGATTAGTGTCAAAAAGAGCACAAGGAGAAATCCCGAAAAGATTTGGGTTCTTATTTTCATCTTCTGATAAAAAGAAGTCAGCGCAACAATTTTTTGCAAAATGCTTTTTCCAGAAGAACTCACAATAATTAGACGAATGGTTAAAATTTAGGAAAAAGTGATAATAGCAGAAGGTAAGCTTGTCATAATGAAAAAAAATCCTCATTATGAAACATCATTACCCCACATTATACTCTTTAAGCTTACGATAAAGGGTGGCCAGACCAATGTCTAGTCTTTTCGCTGCTTCAGATTTATTCCCGTTTACCATAGTTAATACCCGCAGAATATGTTCTTGCTCTACTGTCTTCAAATCAATATTGTCACCTGAGGGTTCAGATTCATAGGTAGAATATGCATTTTCTTCATGCATCACTTCATTCTTTGGACTCTGAATTTCTTGGTGAGAAGCAGCCAAAACTTCATTTGGCAGCGTATCTACAGTAAGTTCACGTCCATCAGAAAGTATTACAGCTCTCTCAATGACATTTTTTAGTTCTCTTACGTTGCCAGGCCAGTGATAACGCCTGAGGTAATACATGAATTCAGGCTCAATTTTTATAATTTCTTTATTCACCTGTTCAGCATAAGCTTTTAAAAAGTGAAAAGCAATCAGCTCCAAATCCTCAGGACGCTGTCTTAAAGGGGGTAATTCAATCGCAAAAGTACTTAGCCTGTAATAAAGATCTCTGCGAAACTCACTGTTATTCTCATCCAGTAAATCCCTATTGGTAGCCGCAATGATCCTGATATCCACAGGTATAGGATTGGTGTCTCCTACTCTGTTAAATGTTTTATTCTCTAGTGCACGAAGTAACTTAGCCTGAAGTTCCTGACTCATCTCTCCGAGTTCATCTAAGAAGATGGTTCCACGGTCAGCTACTTCAAAGTAACCTTTCTTATCCATGGTAGCACCTGTAAACGCACCTTTTTTATGGCCAAACAGCTCAGACTCCTGTAAATCTTTAGGAATAGCCGCACAGTTAATTGTCACAAACGGCCCCTTACGCCTCCGGCTTGCAAGATGAATAGCTTCTGCGAGTAACTCTTTTCCTGTACCGGTTTCACCAAGTAAAAGCACTGTCGTATCAGTAACAGCGACTTTCTTAGCAAGCTCAATCATTTTTTTAACAGGGCGGGATTTTCCTATGATTTTCTTAAAGCTTGAACGAGAATCGGTTCTAAAATCCATTTCCTGTACCTGACGGTGTAGAATAGATTTCTCTATCGCTTTCTTGGCAATCAAGGGTAGCATATCGTCACCATCACCTTTAGTGAGGTAATCGAAAGCACCTAGCTTCATGGCTTTTACCCCATCTTTCACATTACCAAAAGCAGTAAGCACTACCACTTCAGTAAGCGGATATTCTTTTTTGATATATTTTGTAAATTCTATTCCATTAATGTCCGGTAGCATTACATCGGTCACTACCAAATGTATTGTCTCAGAAAGCAAAATGTCTTTTGCTGTAGTTACATCACCTGCTTCAAGTATTTTAAAACCCTCAAGACTTAAAATTTTAGAAAGCAACCCCCTTAAATTCTCTTCATCTTCAACTACCAAAATTGACTTTCCCATAGTATCCATAAGTCACAC
Organism: Catalinimonas alkaloidigena; assembly: GCF_029504655.1. Lineage (NCBI taxonomy): Bacteria > Pseudomonadati > Bacteroidota > Cytophagia > Cytophagales > Catalimonadaceae > Catalinimonas > Catalinimonas alkaloidigena. The sequence continues at coordinate 2,328,434 of NZ_JAQFIL010000001.1, read as the reverse complement.
TTTAAGTATTTTACAGCTCCAAATTTACACCTTAATATATCTATGAAAAATGATATACAATATATTTAAGCTTTTTTATTAAAATAGTTTGCAAATTGGTGATTTTCAAAGTTTTTATTGATTTATTGTAAGCAGCAATTCTATTTTGGGATTATATTATTTATTAGATTAATTATATTTATAGAGGTTTTACTATTGAACCATTTTTCTCACCTAGCAGACATACATTTAATAATGCCGATTCAACCTAATTCAGACGGGCTATGGCAAATTATGCTTGAATCGTAAATTCGCTTTAAAATTAGTTACCAAAACTTACTATTCTAGCATGTACTTTTTTCCGTATACTTCTAATATTTACTGATCTAAATATTACAATTTTTGGCGAGTATTAACGATAAAACTTGCCTGATCTTATCCAGCAAAAAATATAATATTTTCTCTTTGAATTATTTTTGGATTCTTATGAAATGTAAGAGGAATAATACAAGTTAGGTGACTTTTCGCAGCCATGCGTAATGCCAACCTGAACGGATACAGGACAAATTAATAAGCCTAAAATCACTTCTCCTGGAAGATTTTTATGCTATACAGCTACAAATAGAAAAAACTCACAACAATGTGGCTTACGATTATTCCGTAAAAATCACCCCATCTTTGATTTCAAATTTTTCATCTGCCATATCAGCAAGTTCTTCATTATGAGTTACGATGACAAAAGTTTGACCTATTTCATCCCGGAGACGAAAGAAAAGCTGGTGAAGTTCTTCAGCCGTATGGGAGTCAAGGTTGCCACTAGGTTCATCAGCAAAAACTACTGCTGGATTGTTCATCAAGGCACGTGCAACTGCCGTACGTTGCTGCTCACCTCCCGACATCTCATTGGGTTTATGATCAAGCCTTTCTTTAAGCCCCAGAAGATTCAACAGCTCTCTGCCCCTACTTACTATTTCACGATCACTTTTTTTTCCTGCCAGATATCCAGGTATACAAACATTTTCTAAAGCAGTAAACTCAGGCATTAGATTATGAAATTGAAATATAAAACCAATATTCTGGTTTCTGTATAATGCTAAATCATTACCCTTAAGCTTAGATAACTCAATATCTCCCAGCCATACTCTGCCTTCGTCCGGTTTATCCAATGTACCTAGTATATGCAATAAAGTGCTCTTCCCCGCACCTGAAGCACCAACGATAGATACTATCCTTCCCTGATCAATGACTAAATCTATTGATTTTAGTACTTTAAGTTTACCGTAACTTTTTACAATGCGTTCTGCCTTAAGCATGATTGGTCAAGCGTTTACTTTCAAACTGAATACACAAATTAATTAAAGCTGGAAATTAAGTTAATTATTGTCGTAATACCCAAAGTTCATTTTTTAAGCTAAAGAATGTGTCATTAGCTATTTATTTTTGAGTATAAAACTAAAATTTGATAGATTCGTGAAAAATTTCCAAGCATGAATATACACGAATATCAAGCCAAAAACATACTCAAGCAGTATGGGGTGCAAGTACAAGAAGGCATCGTAGTAGATAAGTTAGAACAAACTAAAGAAGCTGCTAAGCGATTGCAGGACGAAACAGGCACCAATTTTTTTGTTGTAAAAGCACAAATACACGCAGGTGGTCGTGGCAAAGGAGCTGTGAAAGAAACCGGCTCTAAAGGTGTGGTAGTGAGCAAGTTAGATAGTGTTGAAGAGAAAGTGAAAGATATCCTGGGAGGTACTCTAGAAACCATTCAAACTGGTCCGGCAGGAAAAAAAGTAAATAAAGTACTGGTTGCGCAGGATGTTTATTATCCTTCCCCTGATGATCCCAGTATCAAAGAATACTACCTAAGCATTACACTAGACCGTGCCAAAGGAAGTAATGTCATCATTGCTTCAACAGAAGGTGGTGTAGAAATAGAAGAGGTAGCTGAAAAAAATCCTGATGCAATAATCAAAGAATGGATTGACCCGGCCATAGGCCTTCAACCCTTCCAGGCAAGAAAAGTAGCTTTTGCGCTAGGCCTTGAGGGAAAAGCACTGAAAGAAATGGTAAAATTCATCAATGCCCTTTATAAAGCCTATATGGGTATGGATGCATCTATGTTTGAGATTAATCCGGTATTAAAAACCTCTGACGATAAAATATTAGCCGTAGATGCCAAAGTAAACCTTGATGATAATGCACTTTATCGGCATTCTGACCTGGCAGAACTCAGAGATATTTCTGAAGAGGATGAATTAGAGGTAGAAGCCAGTAAATCAGGACTTAATTATATCAAGCTGGATGGTAATGTAGGTTGTATGGTAAATGGTGCAGGACTGGCCATGGCCACTATGGATATTATCAAACTTTCGGGTGGTGAACCTGCTAACTTCCTGGATGTTGGGGGTGGAGCAAATGCCCAGACAGTTGAAGCAGGTTTTCGTATTAATTTTGAAAGATCCTAATGTGAAAGCCATCTTAATCAACATTTTTGGTGGTATCGTTCGTTGTGACCGTGTAGCCAATGGCGTGGTAGAAGCCTATAAAAATATAGGAAATATAGAGGTGCCCATAATTGTACGCCTGCAAGGTACCAATGCTGAGGAAGGGGCTAAAATTATTGAAGAGTCAGGCCTTAAAGTTAAGTCAGCCATTCTGCTTAAAGATGCCGCGGATAAAGTGAAGGAAGTACTGAACTGATAAATTTGAAGTTTACTTGCATAAAAAACCCTCTGTATGCCAAATACAAAGGGTTTTGTACTTTACAATAAAGTTTTACTCACTAAAAGTAACTTCAATGGTGCGGTCAATTCCGTCGGCGATTAATGTTATGGTGCGATCACATATGCCATCTCCGTAGTCAAGTTCCAATGTTCTTTTGCCCGGGCGTGTTATCGTTTTTTTACCAGCACTAGCCATAAAAATGCCCTCCAAGGCACATTCTGATTGATAGATTAATGGAGTAGAAATTGTGGAAATGTAGCTTACCCCCTTGCGATTAACTCCTTCAGCACTACCCGTAAGGCTAATTTCTCCGGCCTCCCGGTCAATCTGCTTAGTATAAGTGGCGTTTCTGGTAATTACGCTTCCATCAGGCAGAATAATCTTACCATTTTCAAGTGTGATGGTCGCTGTAATTTTTTGCGCAGCATTGGTGGAGAATACAATTATCCTTGTTCCTACTAGTTGATAATCATTAACATAAAAATCTTCAAAAGTTGTACTTACCGTATAACTTGCCGCTTGCACATTAATAGAACGATTAATGATAATTTTTCCACTTCTGACTCTACCCTGAGAATCCACACACCCCTCATCAAAAGTCAGCGTAACCAATTGGGATAAGCTTTTATTATCATTCGCTACAGTTCTGCTTAAACAAGCCAAAGAAAATAATGAACTATTATTGACTCTAGCATTTTCAGAATAGGTGGCAGCTTCCATACTGATATCATCCATATCTTGAAAAAGGTCGTCAGCAAGAGCTTCATCGTAGATCAGTTGTTCAGATTGAGCATCTTCATTATCTGAAACAGAATCTTCCTCACTGCAGGAATACATTGGAAATAATAAGACCAAAGCCAAAATACTCAGCTGGCTGGTCATACAGAAACGAGATAAATTCAACTTCATAAGCATTGATATTAAAATTGGGTACTATTCTGAAGCTTGCGCTATCCACGCAAAATCATAACTAATTATATAAATAGTACCAAAAACAATACCGATAATACGAAGTGTCTGCTTATTGAATATGTATGAGTATGATCAAGAGGCGTAATTCAGAAAAGGTTGCCACTCTTTACGCATAGCTCCGGAATAATCACGGAGGAACATGATGTAGGTTGGCTTATGTGGTTTTTTGAGCAGTTTGAGTCCCGCTGCTTCTGGGGAACGATCTCCTTTGTTGGTATTACATCTGCGACAGGCGGTTACCAGGTTACCCCAACTTGTCTGGCCACCCTTAGAACGAGGTACTACATGATCTAAAGTCAGATTTTTAGTAGTACCACAGTATTGGCAACTAAAACGATCTCTTCTGAAAATGTTTTGGCGCGTGAGCACAACACCTCTATAAGGAATACGAACATATCTATAGAGCCGGATTACGGCGGGCATAGGAAATGACTGATCTACGGTATGCAGCAAATCGTTTTCCACTTCAGTTAAAAGTTCAGCTTTGTTTAAAAATACAAGAATAAAGGCACGCTCCATTGAGCAAATGGCTAAGGGGCTATAATCCTGATTCAGGAGTAACACTGTACGATTCATTGAACTCAGTTTTGTTAAAAGCTTTATATTAACTTTGTAATGATAGTACGACCTTTATTCTCACATAATATATCTACTAAATCTTCATCCGGTCTAACTCCCGTTTCACATCTTTCTTTTTAATATCTTCTCGCTTATCGTAGAGTTTTTTACCTTTTGCTAAAGCAATTTCAAGCTTGGCAAGCCCTCTGTCATTGATAAACAGACGGGTTGGCACCAGCGTCAGGCCTTTTTCATTAGTCTTGGACTCTATTTTATCCAGTTCCTTTTTTTTAAGTAATAATTTTCTTTCACGATCAGCTTCATGATTATAATGCGTTCCCTGTTTGTAGGGTGTAATGTGCATTTGTTTCACAAAAAGCTCCCCCTTCTTCATATAACAATATCCCTCCTGAAGATTTACTTTTCCTTCTCGGATAGACTTTATTTCTGTTCCTGTCAACTGTATTCCTGCTACATATTTGTCCAGAAAATGATACTCGTAACGTGCTTTACGATTATTAATATTTATCTTATTTGAAAATCGTTGTTTATCGTTTTGTGCCATACACTATCTTATCAATCTTTTAATATAACAATAACTTTTTTAAAATAAATTTGAAATTCATAAGATTCAAACAATCCTCCTAAGCTAAGACTTTATTCAAAGATTTACATCCCTTACTCATGTTATTGGGTTGAGCTTACATTAAGCAAATAGTCTCAGCGCGGCAATAATCTTAAATACTGAAAGAATAACATATATTGTACAAAAAAATGTTATGGATTTTCGTAAAAAAGGCTGGTTAAAACAATACCTTCATCTGAGAAATAACTATACCTTAAAAAAGGAATATGACAGGCTCATGGAGATAGAAAATGCGCATGAGCCAGAAACTATTCTTTATGAGTTATTGCAACCTACCGGTTTCCTTTATGGGCATCCAGCCAACATTCCAATCAACTATAAATCTTTTTTGAGGGCATTGCGAACCGAAAAGATGCCCATGCAGGACAAAACCAAAATCATACTCACTGAAAGTTTTCTCCATAGCGGTCTGATTTCGCCCCGCTATCAGCAGATTAGTCAAAGGTTAGATGTTGCGGATGCTTTACTGGAGTCAGCAATTTTTATTGGAAAATTTTACCGGGCGGTATATCCCAATTTATTTACCACACATACCTCAGGCTTTTTCAGACGAGATAAGAAGGGCTTGGAGTTATCCGAATACCTCATTGGTATGAGAGTAGGAGATGATGCCCAAGCTTCAAATTTCTGGGGACAGTTTTTCAGAAGTAGCCTTTTGTTTCTGGATGTATTGTACTTCGGTCAATGGCTTCACGCTTTTAGAACTGATCATGCTGCTGAACAACTACTTCAAAACCACCGGGAAGACAGGCTACTCATTTTTAAAACCATATTAGCAGCAGCCTATGCCAATAAAACGTTAGAAAAAGAAGAAAAACAACTCATCCAAAGTTATCTGGAAGTAGCACAATTTGACGAAGAAACGCATAAGAATACGCTTGAGTTGATTGACAAAGGCCTGAACATTTCAGCGCTTGAAATTACCACGGCTCAATCTCAGGTCATGAAGAAGCACTTATTGGAACTGGCAATACTCACAGTTTGTGCCGACAGAGAAGTCAATCAGGCAGAGCAGGAATTTCTGGATAAACTTAGGAAAAAGCTCAAACTGGATTATATGACTTTTCAGAGCAGTATGATTGCTGTAGAAAGTTTTATTGTGGAGTATTGGCAGCAGATTCAAATGCAGGACGAAGACAAGATCAAAGCTTTAGGAACGCATTTACTTAACAGAATTTCACTCATGCTCAAAGAACAGGAGGAGTCACTGATCCAAGCGTTAAACCAGCATCCGCATCTTGTTAAACTTTTGCTAAAAAATCAACAGGAAAAGTTAAGTACTGAAGACCGGAATAAAATTAGAAAAGGGCTATTTGAGGTGATCAATACCTTACCTTATTTCACTGCAATAGCATTACCAAAAGCTTACCTGACTTTTCCGAATTTGATGGAAGTACTACCTCAGGATTTGTTATTGCATAAAAGCCTCAATAACGCATAAAATGAAGACGCGCATCGGGATCTATACGTAAACTCGCCTCATTACCTGCCAGCAAAAGATAATGTGCAGTAATAGCAATCATGGCAGCATTATCGGTACAGTATTCCAGTTTGGGCAAATAAATAGTCCAGCCTTTTTCTTTGGATAGCTCATCCAGCTTTGCTCTTAACCCCTGGTTGGCTGAAACTCCTCCGGCAATCGCAATTTCGCAAATACCAGTTTGGGTTGCTGCGCTTTCTAGTTTTTCCATCAACATAGCAATCAGCGTTTTTTGAATGCTAGCGGCTATATCTGCTTTATTGTTTTCAATAAAGTCAGCGTTTTTATTTTCATGCTTTTTTAAAAAATTGAGAAAAGCAGTCTTGATGCCGCTAAAAGAATACTGCAAATCCGGCATATTGGTCATAGGAAAAGTAAATTTGTCAGGATCACCTTCCTGAGCAAGTCTGTCAATATACGGGCCTCCGGGATAAGGCAAACCCATTAGTTTTGCACATTTATCAAAGGCCTCTCCCACCGCATCATCCTGAGTCTCTCCAAGGATTTCCATGTCCAAAAAACTGTTCACCTGCACGATCTGAGTATGTCCACCACTGACAGTAAGACAGATGAAAGGGAAACTGGGCTTGGGTGCATCAATAAAATGAGCTAAAATATGCGCCTGCATATGATCTACTGCCAAAAGTGGTATATCCAAAGCATAAGCCATTGACTTAATGAACGATGCTCCTACCAACAGTGAGCCTAATAATCCTGGTCCTCGGGTAAATGCTACACCATTAAGCATACTTTTTGTTATATTTGCGTTAGAAAGAGCTTGGTGTACTACAGGTACGATGTGTTGTTGATGAGCTCTGGAGGCTAATTCAGGCACTACTCCACCATATTTTTCATGAACTGATTGAGAAGCTACAATGTTGCTTAATATCTTCCCGTTTTGTATTACAGCAGCAGAGGTATCATCGCAGGATGATTCTACTGCCAATATGTTAACTGTGTCAGTTTCTTTAAGGTTTAGCAGGGATTCATTCATATTTACTGGAAAATTTGGGTAAAGAAACAATAAATAAGAGTACAACTCAACGAAAAGCTGTCAAGACTATTATATGGTTTAGTGCAAGCTTGTTTATAGCGTTAGCTTTGCTTGTAGCTACCGTCCAAATCCCCTATTTCCAAACCAGAATCGTGCACAAACTTGCCAGTATTATTACAGAAAGAACTGGCTTTCAAACATCTATCAAAAACGTTAATATTAAATGGTTTGATACCATAGTATTGGATAGCATAGTCGTAGTGGATGATGATAAAATCCCGATGATTTATGTGGATGAGATCGCGATTGACTTTGACATAAGGACCTTCACTGATGGTCAAAATATATTCCTGAGTGAGGCCCACTTACAGGGTGGACAGGTAAACCTGATCAAAAGTCCGGTAGATAGTACACTTAACATGACCCGGTTTATTGAAAATGTAAGGAGCATTTTCAGAAAAAGAGGTAAAAAAAGATCTTCATCTCCTCCTGTTTTCACAATTTCAGATGTTCACCTTAGGGATTTAAAGTTCAGCTATTCTGATCTTGAGAGGCCTCCTATCACAGATGCATTTGATTACAACCACTTTAAGCTAGAAAATATTCAAGGTGATGTAGAAGATTTCAGAGTCGTAGCAGATACACTGGAACTTATGATAAATACGCTAAGGTGTTACGAGCCAGTCAATGATTTTACTATTCATGACTTTATTGGCTTTTATCGCTACACAAATCAATCCATGACCTTCCAGAATTTTGATCTGTACGCTGGAAATAGTACGATAAGAGATTCAGTGGTATTTAATTATGATGGCAAAGAAGATTTGAGCTATTTCAACGATAGCATCACCATCAATGCTAATATCAAACAGTCTGAAATATATTCACGTGACTTAGCGCTCTTCGCACCTTCCATGCATCGTTTTGATGAGTTTTATACAATCAGTGGAAAGTTTGATGGAGAGGTTAGAAACTTTACCGCCCGTGATTTTATTCTGGACTATGGTGCCAGAAGTCACCTGGCCGGAGATGCAAGTTTCAATGGCTTACCAAACTTCAAAGAAACGTTTATAAACCTGGAGCTTTCAGATGCATTAATTGATACTCGTGACCTTGAGCAGTATATCAACGATCAGCAAACTTATCTAAACGTTCGTAAATTTGGTGATATTAAATTCCGAGGGGAGTTTTTAGGGTTTCCTAACGATTTTGTTGCGAATGGTAGTGCTGAAACAGCCCTAGGTAATATTGCTTCTGACATCAACCTAAAGCTTGCTGAACAGCCTATTTATTCCGGAAGCCTGGCCCTTACAGATTTTAATCTGGCTGCATTTAGTCCTGAGCCCGGACTTTTTCAAAAAACTACTTTCAAAGGCACGATTAACGGAAATGGCTTAAGCATTGATGATGCTGATTTCCAACTGGATGCTAATTTCAAGTATTTGGGGATAAATCATTATCGTTACAAGAACATATCCACCAATGCTCATTTCGCAAAATCTTTTTTTGAAGGGAAACTGGATATACAGGACCCTAACCTCAAATTCTCACTCAATGGTACGCTTGACCTGAGGAATGGTAAAGAGGACATAGTGCTTCAGGCAAAGCTGGACACTGCTTTTCTAAAAACGCTAAATCTTACAGAAGAAGAAATTTTTATCAGGACTGAGCTATCCACTAATACCAAAGGATTTAAAGTTGATGATCTGGTTGGTAATGCTTCTTTCAGAAAGCTGTTTGTTAGCTATGAAAACAGAAACCTTGCGATAGACACATTATCATTTACTTCCATTAAAGACCAAAATGAAAGGATATTTAGCCTTTACTCGGATAAGTTTGACGCTAACCTCAGAGGGGATTATGATTTTTCTTATTTAGTAAATGATGTGGAAGAGCTGGTCAAAGAGTATCGCTTGATCTTCACCAATAATGCTGAGGACTTACAGGCATATTATAGTAGCAAACAGGTGAAGCCTATTGAATCCTACCGGAATGATAAGTATGAGCTGAACTATGATATTTCTCTTGATGATATTAACCCGCTATTACAATTATTTGATCCGCAACTTAGCATTTCAAATAACACCCGTCTGAATGGCAAATTTACGGGAGGATATACTAATATTATTACCCTGCACAGTAAAATAGACACCATCAAGTATGCTAACAGTATCTTGTTAGATAATACTGTTGATATTTCCACTTCAAAAATTGCAGACAGCACTGAAATTCTTGCGATGGTTTATCTGGAGTCTGAAAGACAGGAGATTGACAAAGATGAATTAAATTTAAATACGGAGAACTTTATCTTTGAAGCCATCTGGAGTGATGACCACATTGATTTTCAGCAAAATGTAAAGCAAGAGTATACGAATAATCATGCTGCTATCTCCGGTGAATTACGTTTTCTTAATGATACTACCGAGGTTATTTTTAACCCTTCTGACTTACTTGTCTTAGATCATCCCTGGTATTTTTCTGACAGCAATAAAATCGTTTACTCAGACAAAGAACTAGTTTTTAACAGCTTTTCTCTATTTAATGAATCCCATGATGAAGGGCTACAGGAAATTGCGTTATTTGGCTCATTATCTGAAGATCCTGAGAAAATGCTGACTTTAAAAGTTGATAACTTTCAGGTGGATAATCTTAGTCCGCTCCTCAAAAGGAACTATCAGGGAGAAGTGAACGGGTTTATGGATATCCAAAACGTTTTTGAATCCGCATCCGATAGCACCCGGCAACTTGTACTTGACAGCGAGTTTTCTATTGGTGATTTTAGCATCAACAATTTTGCAGTAGGTAAAATCATCACTTTGGCAGATTGGGATAATATCAATAAAGAGCTCAGGCTGAACTTAATGGTGAACCGGGATGGTGAGCGCATCATATCTTTAAACGGCGGCTACAAGCCCCGCTTAATCAACGATCCTCTTAATATGAAGGCCACATTTCAGAATATGAATATCAACATTCTGGAGCCTTATTTTGACGAATTTTTCTCTGAGTTTGGCGGAACAGCCGATGGTGAGTTTAGTATTTCAGGTAGTTTGCAGTATCCCATCCTTATGGGGCAGGGAAATATTCAGGATGGAAGTATCAAAATCAACTACCTGAATACCAGTTATACTTTTGATGGAGGCATCTTTTTTGACGAAAACACAATAGGTGTAAAAGACCTTGCGCTATTTGACCAACGAAATAATAAAGCGGTATTCAATGGAGGCTTTTTCCATGATGGCTTTACCAATTTTGTCATTGACCTGACCGGAGACCTTGATAATGTGGCTGTACTCAATACCGGCCTTAAAGACAATGACCTTTTTTATGGAAAAGGTTATGCTACCGGAAAGGTGAATTTATTAGGAGCGATCGAGAATATGAACATCTCTGCCCGGGTCACTACTGAAAAAGGGACCAAGATTTTTATTCCTATGGAAAGTATTGAAGATGTGCAGCAATCGGACTTCATAAGCTTTGTAAATTTTAAAGATAGTATTAAGAATGAGTCAGGCGTCGACAAAATTAACCCTACAGGCGTAAACCTTGACCTGGAAATTGATATCTCGCCTGATGCTTATGGCGAACTGATTTTTGATATCAAAACCGGTGATATCATCCGTGGAAGAGGTGATGGGCAGTTACAATTACTTCTCTCATCAGCAGGAGAGTTCAGTATGTTTGGAGATATCTCATTCCTGGAGGGGGGCTATAATTTTACGTTATACAATATCATCAATAAGGAATTCAAGATTCAGCCCGGCAGCACTATTTCCTGGCTGGGTGACCCCTATGGGGGTATTGTAGATATTACGGCTACCTACCAGCAGTTAGCATCTCTTGAGCCTCTGATCAATATCAGTGATGAAGAGACTTCTGATGAAATAAGGCGCCGATATGACGCGATTGTAAATATGGATCTCACCGGGGATCTTATGTCACCCAATATTGATTTTGCCATTGATGTTCAGAACTATCCGGAAAATAATGTTCAGCTACAGGCAGCAGTGGAGACCTTAAAAAATAATGCGCTTTATGGTGAAGAAGAGTTAAAAAGACAGGTTTTTAGCCTTATTGTGCTCAGACGTTTCTCCGAGCTCGGGTCATTTGAAGGCAGTGGTAACTTCGTGAGCAGTAGCGTAAGTGAATTTCTTTCCAACCAGTTCAGCTATTGGCTAAGCCAGGTAGATGAGAACCTTGAAATTGATGTAGATCTGGGGTCTTTTGATGAAGATAGATTTAACACATTTCAGTTAAGACTTTCTTACACTTTTTTAGATGGCCGCTTAAGGGTAACACGAGATGGAGGATTTACAAACGTAAATAACGAAGCTGATGCAGCCAGTGTAATCGGAGACGTAACGCTGGAATACCTACTTACACAGAATGGCAAGTACCGGGTAAAAGTTTATAATAAAAATAATTTTAATAGCCTGTTGAGTGGTGTTGGAGCAACAAATTACACCAATCAGGGTATTAGTTTGATGCACGTGGAGAGCTTTGATAAAATAAAAGAACTCTTTATTAATGCTCGCAATACAGCAATTGATAAAAACAATGTCCTACCAAGCCAGCAGGTTCAAGATAGTACCCAGCTTGAACCTACTGGTAATATTCCTTTTTTCAAACCAGATAAAGGCAAAGAACTAATTCCTGAATAAATAAGCTTAGTCTTCTATCTCCTGTTGATACGCTAGTATTCCTCCTTTTAGATTATAGAGGTTATTGTACTGATAGTTATCTTCCAGAAACTTGATAGCATTTGCACTCCGTTTACCACTTCGGCAATGCACTACCACTTTCTGGTCTTTTTTAAACTTATCTACACTACTAGGAACATCTCCTAATGGAATTAACTCTGCTCCCAAATTAGCTTCTTCATACTCATATGGTTCTCTTACATCAATAAACTGAAAACTCTCTTTAGCATCCTGCATCTTTTTTAATTCTTGTACAGTGATTTCTTTCATAGCTGAATTTTGTTATTGCTTAGTTTAGAATTAATTTGCCTTCTTACAATTTACGTACACCTTCAAAGTAAGTTAAATTTTTGTTGGAATGCAGATAAAAATTAAAAGGCTAAACGATGCTTTTCATATGGAAGCCACAAATGAGAATGGCGTCAGCATTCACATGGACTCCAGCCCCGATGTAGGAGGACAAAATAAAGGAATGCGCCCTATGCAGTTATTGCTTTCCGGAATTGGTGGATGCAGCACCATAGACATATTAGATATTCTAAAAAAGCAGAGACAGCAGGTTCATGACATTGATGTAAATATTAAAGCTACGCGCTACGAAGGAGAAACACCATCACTTTTTAAAACGATTCACCTTGAATACATCTTTCATGGAAACCTTGATGAAAGTAAGGTTAAAAGAGCCATTGACCTTTCTCTTGACAAATACTGCTCTGTTGCTAAAATATTAGAAAAAACTGCCGAAATATCATATAGCTTTCAGGTAAAATCATAACCAAATCACTATGGCAGATCATAAACGTCATTTTGAGACAGAAGCCATCAGAACTCAGGCTGAGCGGTCTCAACATCGTGAGCACAGCGTGCCAATATTTGCTACCTCCAGTTTTGTATTTGAAGACGCAGAACAGGCTCGTGCCATGTTTGCTGACGAAATTCAAGGTAATATTTATACCCGCTTCTCAAATCCCAATAATGATGAGTTTATTGAGAAACTGTGCGCGTTAGAAGGTGCAGAAGCAGGCATAGCTACCGCATCGGGTATGGCCGCTATGTTTATCAGTATTGCCTCTTTTTTAAAAACTGGTGATCACGTGCTGGCTTCACGCTCTTTATTTGGCTCTACCCACCAAATCCTGACGCAACTACTACCCCGTTGGGGAATCTCCCATACTTATGTTGACATTCATCATCCTGAAGAATGGGAAGCCCAGATTAGGGATAATACCAAGATGATCTTTGTGGAAACACCTTCTAATCCCGGTTTGGATTTGCTGGATTTGGAGTGGTTGGGAAAGTTGGCGGAAAAATACAAGCTTTTGCTGAACGTTGACAACTGTTTTGCTACACCTTACTTACAAAACCCACTTCAATGGGGCGCCCATATTGTTACTCATTCGGTTACCAAATTCATAGATGGTCAGGGAAGGACGATAGGTGGAGCGGTGTTAGGAAGTAAAGAGCTCATAAAAGAAGTCAAATTTATGGCAAGACATACCGGCCCAGCCATGTCCCCCTTTAATGGATGGATTCTATCCAAAAGTCTGGAGACACTGGCGGTACGCATGGAAAAACACTGTGCCAATGCACTGGATTTGGCAAGCTGGCTGGAAGAGCAGGAGGAAGTAGAAAGTGTAAAGTATCCGTTACTGCCCTCTCACCCTCAATATGAACTCGCAAAAAAACAAATGCGACTAGGAGGAGGTATTCTTACTTTTGAATTAAAAGGTGGACTAGATAGAGGAAAGCGTTTTTTAAACGCGCTAAAAATGCTCTCACTTACTGCCAACTTAGGTGATACCCGTAGCATTTGTACTCATCCTGCTTCTACAACTCATTCTAAACTTTCTGATGAAGAAAGGGCTGTTGTAGGCATTACACCGGGGCTCATTCGTTTATCTGTTGGTTTAGAACACACTGAGGATATCAAAGCAGACCTGAAGCAGGCCATTGCAAAGTCTACCGTGCATTAGAACCGATCGTAAATCGTAAGGCAGGCCAGATGATTAACCTGCCTGTTTTTTAAATTTATTGTCAGGCTACTGATGCAATCCACATTCGGTTTTGGCATTCCCCGACCAGCGTCCTGCCCTACCCCTACCTTTAAAAGTACAATGTTTACAGCCGATCGATTCATAACCTAGAGGTTTTAGTGGATGAACTGGTAATGACCATTTTGCCAAATAATTTTTCACCTCATCTTCTTTCACATCTATAATGGGATAAAACTTAAGTGTCCCCTCTTTCCATTGAAAGATATCCAGATTCTGGCGGTGATCATTTTGCCAGCTCATTAAGCCTGAGACCCAAATATCTGCCTTCTGCTTGATCTGCAACATAGGTTCAACTTTGTTTACCGAGCAGCACAGGTCAGGGTCAGTTTTCCACACTTCATTTTCTCTGGTAAATTTATTTTTCCAGTCTTCCGGAAATAATTCTTTTACATTCAAATCAAACATTTGAGTAAGCTTATGCTTATACATCAAGGTTTCATCAAAATGAAATGACGTATCCAGAAAATATACCTCCTGCTTAATATTCATTTTGAAATAAAGGTGCAAAAGATAAACTGCTGTAGTGCCAAAAGAAGAAGTCAGGATGACATTTTTCTCCATTAGTGACTTATTGCTATACATAGCTTTAATCCTTTCTTCCGGAGACATTGAGCGAAAAATAGCATTCAAACGATCTATGTGATCCTGATGCTTTAGATCAAATAAATTATTTTCCCAACTTATCATGAATCTGAGATTTATAGGTTTATCAGCTAAGTTTATAACACTTAAAAATTCAAAATTTGGCTATGCATAGCTGTTGTATGTATACAGTTTTGCTAACTGTACACAGCAAATATTTAGTTTTAAAAAAAATTGGTTAATCAGTTATCAGGAATGCATTTCTGCCTTAAGGGCAAGCTCTCTTTTTACTGCTTCAGCAATGTGAGCAGGATGCAAAGCAACAACCTCCCCAATGATAATCACTGCGGGTGAAGCCAGCCCGGTTTCAGCAGCCATTGTTTTCATCTCACGAACATTTGATACTCCTACCCTCTCATCAGGCATAGAGCCATTTTGAATTATTGCAACCGGAGTATCAGCTTTACCAAAACTTAAAAAAGTCTGTTGAATTTCCTCAATCCGAGACATGCCCATTAGAATGACGATGGTAGCTGAAGATTGTGCAGCCAGCCTTACATCATTGGAAATAGTGCCTTTACGAGTAGTACCAGTAATTACCCAAAAACTTTCACTCAGCCCTCTACGCGTTAGTGGTATGGATTGTAATGCAGGCACAGCATTAACACTACTGATACCAGGTACCAGCGATACGGCTATACCTGCTTGTTCAGCATAGATTTGCTCTTCATGTCCTCTACCAAAAATATAAGGATCACCTCCTTTAAGACGCACTACATGACCATACTGACGTGCACAGCTTACTATCAGCCTATTGATATCTTCCTGAGCAACTCTGTGGCTACCTGCTCGTTTCCCAACATAAATACGTGGAACATTTTCAGGAACATACTTGAGAAGTTCATCATTTGCGAGCGCATCATAGAGCACTACATCTGCGGTTTCTAAGGCCCGAATACCCTTAAGTGTGATTAACTCAGGGTCTCCGGGGCCTGCACCAACCAATGATAAACGAGGTTTTACATATTCTTGATTAAGCATGTACCTTGCTGTTTAACTGCTGCTCGCGAAGCTTTTTTACCAAAGTCAAAAAGGATTCAGAAGCTGCAATATAGTTTTTTGCAAAAGCCTCTGTAGGTTCATAGTCTCTTATCTGTAGAACTAACGCTTCAAAAGAAGAATCTAAATTCACTTTACCACTTTCTACATAGTGCTTATCAAATTCTTTGATAATATTCATCTGATTGTTGGGGTTTTTATCATCAGACAAAAGAAGACTCTTAGCTCCTATCACAAATCCACTGTATGCATTGTAAATAGCATCTGCATAGTTTCCTCCCTGATAATTCTCTAAAGCACTTTCCAATTTCTCTTCTGCTTCCACAATGAGTGTCTGAATAAGGTCAATCACCACGCCCGCACATTCACCAACTCCTGCTTCTACCTTAAAAGCCTCTTCTTCATGCTCATGCTTCCAATCTTTATAATCTTCAGGACTCAGGCTCTCCAAATCAGTCAATGGCTTTAAAAGATGGTAGAAATACATTTTACCCTGACGCAGATAGTAATCAGCGTAATACTCTCCATCATTCCCATTTTCTTCGTAATCATCCAGTAGTACCCGCATGGTTTCATCTACTTTTTTACTGGGTACTTTCGTTATTTTTTCAGCAATACGCCCTTCACCATTGCCATCTACGCCGCCACCCAACAGTACCTGTAGTGCCGGTAATACATTTTTATTTTTATCTTTCATAGAACTACCATGAAAGCCAATGCTTGCAATACCATGTTGTCCGCATGAATTAGGGCAGCCACTAATTTTGATTTTAATGTCATTGTTCTTAACCAGTTCTGGGTACTCGGCACGTATCAGTTGCTCAATACGATTTGAGGCACCCGTACTATTTGAAATCCCCAGATTACACGTATCAGTTCCCGGACAGGCAGTCACATCAGCAGTACTGTCAAAGCCGGGTTCGGCCAGATCAATTTCATGCAGGGCATTAAAGAGGTGTGGTAGTGCATCTTCTGTCAGAAACTTCAACAGGAAGCCCTGGTTCACCGTGATACGCACATCATCCGCTGCGTATTTTTCTACGATATCAGCAAATTTACGGGCTTTATCGGAAAGGATATTTCCTAATGGCAGTTTGATATGAACTCCATAATACCCTTCCTGTTTTTGAGGAAACACATTGGTAGTTTTCCAAAGCGCGTATTTACGCTCATCAGAAATAGTAGCTGGGCCAAAATCATTATTTTTTGGAAGCACCTGTTCAGGGATCAAATCTCTGTCTACTTTGACGGATTGAGCTCTCAAGCTTTTTTGCTCTTCACCAGCTAACCTGATCAATTCTTCAGCGCCAATACTCTTCATTAAGAATTTCATTCTCGCTCTTCCCCGCTTATTACGCTCTCCATGTCTGTCAAATACTCTTAATACTGATTCGGTAAACGGAATAACTTTATCCTCTTCCATGAATTCTGAGGCCACTTCAGCCATATGGGGCTGAGCTCCCAAACCTCCGCCAATGAGTACTTTGAAGCCTCTTATCTCCTTTCCATCCACTTCTTTGACCTTGGGAATTAGACCGATATCATGGATAAATGTAAAGGCAGAATCTTCTTGGCTGGATGAGAGCGCGATTTTAAATTTACGCCCCATTTCCTGACAAACCGGATTACGGAGGAAATATTCAAAAATTGACTGTGCATAAGGTGATACATCAAAAGGTTCATTAGGATCAATGCCTGCCTTAGCTGAAGCCGTTACATTCCGCACAGTATTTCCACAAGCTTCTCTTAATGTCAACTTATCCTGCTCTAATTCAGACCAAAGCTCGGGTGTTCTATCCAGGCTTACAAAGTGAATTTGTATGTCTTGTCGTGTAGTAAGGTGGATGTTACTATTGGCATACTCATCTGCTATATCAGCGACACGCCGAATCTGAGGGACAGTAAGTCTACCAAAAGGAATTTTGATTCTCACCATTTGTACGCCCTGCTGGCGCTGCCCATACACTCCTCTGGCTAACCGCAGGCTGCGAAAGCGATCTTCATCAATATTACCTACACGAAACAACCTGATCTTTTTTTCCAGCTCAATGATGTCTTTTTCAACGACTGGATTTTCAATTTCTGTACGGAAACTTTGCATGGATATTAATTTTGAGATTTTTGAATCATAAAAAAAGCCTTCCCTAAATTAAGTGGGGAAGGCTTGTAATCTATGTAGCTGAACCTTTGTAAATAAAATACTAAGGTTTATTATCTGAAGTATTGTTAATAGTACATAGTAAGCCTTCCAGGTTGAAAGACAACATACAACACCAAAACCAGCAAGCACGACGCTGTGCTGCTGTAAGTTTACTGTTTGTCTTTGAAAGGCTACCAATCATACAATAAAAGTAGTTATTGATTACTTATAATTCAAAAATACAATAGAATTTTGAAGAATCAAATAAGCAAGGAAAAACAAAATGATTTGTCCTTTTATTATTATGCAAGTTGTGCGTCAAGCTTTTGGGCTAATACTCCTTTATTAACAGCACCTACCTGCTTATCAACAATTTCTCCATTTTTAAATACCAATAAAGTAGGAATACTACGAATTCCATACTTAGCTGAGATACTTGGATTTGAATCTACATCTACCTTACCGATTACTGCTTTCCCATCATAGTCTTCAGCTAACTCATTTACAACGGGAGCAATCATTTTACATGGTCCACACCATTCTGCCCAAAAATCAACTAAAACCGGCTTATCGCCTGCGTTGATCATTTCGTCAAAATTAGAATCGGTAAGTTCAACGGGTTTACTCATATCAAATTATATTTTAATTGTTTCTAAATTATTTACTTTTATATCTAACGGCAAATGCTCAGTAAGGATATGTTCTCCAAACGACAATTCGTTAAATTAGATTTCATGGAAATTTAATCCAAACCTGAGATTTTACTCAATACTGTACGTATCAGCTTATCAATGGTTTTGGAAGAATGGACAGAAAACTTTTGTGTTTCCCGATTTGCTACAATTGCGTTGGTGCTCAATACCTTATGTCCTAAAGCCTTGCCTAATGCATAGTAGCCAGCTGTCTCCATCTCAAAATTTGTCAATTTACCCCCATCAAAGCTAAAACTCTTCAGTTTTTCATGATAGTTTTCAAACTGCAGAGGTAATTTAACTCTACGACCCTGAGGAGCATAAAAGCCCGGGCAGGTAAGGGTGTTTCCTGTCAATAACTCTTGTGTCAACAAGGACTTTAAAGTTTCGTTAGCCCGTTCACAATATGGTTCAAAGGAAAGTTCCATATGCTGCTGCAGTTGCCGGGCATGTTCGCTATAAAGCATATTTTTTTTATTGCCGTAAAAATGCATCAGAGTATCTAATCCAAATGCGTAGTCACTCATTAGCAAAGAATCCAAGGGAACATCTTTCCGTAATGCACCTGATGTACCTACACGAATAATCGTTAATGTACGATGTTCAGCATTAGGGTTGAGATTGCTCAGATTGACATTGGCCAAAATATCTAATTCAGTAAGCAGTATTTCTACATTATCTGTGCCCATACCGCTGCTGATAACCATGATGTTTTTTTTACCCAGTCTACCTATGTGCGAAACAAATTCCCGCTTATTGATCATTACATCAATACTATCAAAGTATTTACTTACTTCAGCTACCCGCTCAGGGTCACCAACTGTAATGATGAAGTCCGTAAGATGTTCGGGTCGTAAGCCCAGATGGTAAATACTCCCATCAGCGTTCAGGATGATTTCGGAGGATGGAGCGTGATCTTTCAAGGTATTATACTTCTTTTGCAGGGTTTCCAAACACTGTGGCACCTGCCTTCACGTTTTCCACGACGACCGAGCCAGCACCGATGCGTGCTCCTTTTCCTATTTCCAGCGGAGCGGCTATGGTTACTCCTGCACCAATAAACACATTATCTTCTACTTTCGCACCGGCATGTATAACACTGCCGGCACCGACCTGTACATGATCACCAAGCTGTGCTTCATAATCTACCACCGAATTGGTATGCAGAATACATCCTATTCCCACTTTGGCAAAGCTACCTATGACTACTCCGGCATTCGCGAAAAGACCATAAGAAATATAGGCGTTTCCAGAAATCATAGCTTTGGGATGAACCGCATTTATCGGCATCACCTTACGACGATCATTTAACATTTTGAATACGCCTTTACGAAGCTCACGGTCATCTAGTGCCACAAAAGCGTCACATTTTTTACCAATAAACTTTGTGTATCCATGATCATCCATGCTTCCCAGAATACCGATTTCTGCTATTTCCTGTCCATGCAAACGTTTATCGTCATCCAGAAAACAGTAAACTACTACTTCGTTTTCCTGAAATATTTCTAATGTAGCTTTTCCTAAGCCACCTGCGCCAAATATTATTACCGGATTGTCCATCATTGCATTCTAATATTAAAAAGTGAAGAAGTGAATTCTGTAAAGGAAGCTTCAAAACTTGCAAAAAAAACGTTGCAGACCAAGAGTAGGTTTCAGCTCTTCATTATATGTTTACTTTTCTCTATTCTTTCTAACTTGCACATGAAAATAATTTATCACCTAACTAAAAAGAAACATGTCACTAAAAGTAGGCGACCAGGCTCCTGATTTTGAAGCTAAGAATCAAAAAGATGAAACTGTTAAGTTATCTGATTTTCGTGGGAAAAAAGTTGTCCTTTATTTCTATCCCAAAGATAACACTTCAGGTTGTACGGCTCAGGCTTGTAACCTGAGGGATAATTACAGCAATCTTCAAAAAGCTGGCTATGAAGTAATTGGAGTAAGTAAAGATGGGGTAAAATCACATCAGAAATTTGCCGAAAAACAGGAATTACCTTTCACCCTAATTGCCGACGAAGACACTAATATTAATCAGGCCTACGGCGTATGGAAAGAAAAGTCAATGTATGGCAAAAAGTATATGGGCACTGCGAGAACTACTTTTTTAATTGATGAAGACGGTAAAATAGAAGACATCATAGAAAAAGTAAAAACCAAAGAGCATACCGCCCAGATACTAAAATAATTTCTTTTGAAGTTTCTACAGGTAAATCATCAAATTTCAATGGTTTGCCTAAAGTAAAGGATTAATAAAAGAACTTATACCTGATGTCCGTTACTTAGCCATAGGCTTTTTGCAGGCTAGTTTAAGGTTTTGATTTACTGAAAAATAAGATTGTGAAGAGATATATTCTGCTATTGTTTTTTCTGACAAGCGTTGGCTTAGTAAGGGCCCAAGTTCAGATTCAGAGACCACCTGAAAAAACCCGTCTGCTATTTTTACTTGATGCCTCCGGCAGTATGTACGCTAACTGGGAAAACAGTGTACGTATGGACATTGCCAAAGCCATGCTGGTAGAACTTGTAGACTCCCTTAAAGTAGATCAAGACCTTGAGCTGGCACTGCGAGTATACGGACATCAGTATAATCTTCGCTACAAAAACTGTCAGGACAGCAAGCTGGAAGTACCTTTCGCACCAGCCAATCATGACCGACTTATCGCAAAACTCAGACAAATACAGCCTTCGGGAGTAACTCCCATTGCTTATTCACTGGAACAGGCAGCCAATGATTTTACGAATGACCCTGAATACCGCAACCTTATTATTATTATTACAGATGGTATAGAGTCTTGTGGGGGAGATCCTTGTGCCGTCTCCCTCTCCCTCCAGGAAAAGAATATTTTCCTCAAACCATTTGTGATTGGCCTCGGAATGGATAATGACTACCGGGATGAATTTGCCTGTGTAGGTCAGTATTTTGATGCAAAAAATGTTAATGATTTCCGGCTAGTGTTGGATGATATCTTAAAGCAGTCACTGGAAACCACCACTGTAAGTGTAGAACTACTTGGCACTGACAATCAACCAACAGAGACCAACGTAAACGTCACTTTTTACAACAATTTTACGAAGGCACCTATTTACGATTTTGTGCACTATCGGGATGCGCAGGGCAGACCTGATTCAGTAGTCCTGGATGCGGTGCTTTCTTATGATGTGGTTGTCAACACCATACCTCCGGTCATAAAGCGAAATGTTATTTTTGAAGGAGGCAAGCACAATGTACTTCCTATCAAATCACCACAGGGTTCATTACAGCTCTCACAGAGAGGTCACACAGAATACGACAAAGGGGTGAACGCACTCATCAGGCAGCATGGGAAACAAGAAATATTGAATGTGCAAAGCGTTGCCAGCGCTGAAAAATATTTGGCAGGCACCTACGATATAGAAGTACTTACTTTACCGAAAACATATTTCAAAGATGTAAAAATTGAATACGGTCAAACCACTAATCTAACCATACCAGGACCAGGGGTGCTAAACGCTAACATCGTTACCAAAGGCTATGGAAGTATCTACAAAGTCCATGAAAACGGGTTTCAGGAATGGGTATATGATCTTAACGCTGACGAAACTCGCTTTACCATGGCATTACAACCAGGTAACTACAAAATGGTGTTCCGAGCTGAAAGATCATTTGGCAGCAAATATACTGAGGTAAAAGAATTTAAGATAGACAGTGGATCAACAGTAAGTGTAAAGTTTTTTGGCCCGTAATGAAAAAAGCCGGTCTTAAAACCGGCTTATCAATATTTAAATAGTTTATTTCATTTGTAATTTTTCAGTGATGGCCATTCCTTCTTCCCTTTCTGCCTCCCTCATCATCAGGGCAGTAGTAATATCTTCTTTCTCTTCCTCTGATAAGATGCAACTTTCTATTTCCATCTTCTGAATTACTTCCATTAGCAAATTCAGTTCAGCCACATTTCTTGGGGTTATCAATATCGTGTTCATGAGATTAAAAAGTTAAATTAGTTTAAAAAAATAATTTGAAGAAAACCGCCCCACAATGCGGGACGGCTTAATCAGCTGGTTTTATTTACTTAACTACCATTACCAGGTACTTTGAAGATTCCCAAAACTTTTCAGGATCAGAAACTACAAGATTCAGCTTCTCTTCATCATTTTTTTCCAAGCTGTAAGAGTCTGTAGGATGACTGGTAACAAGTTCTATTTCTTCGCCTTCAACAGGAAATTGTAGCGTTTGACGAATATCAATCTGATTGAACTGCTGCTTATTGAAATTATCTTTCAGCACTTCGGTTCTACCCAGACCCAAGAAACCACCTTCCTTGCTCAATACCTGATTATCTCTCAATTGCTTAAAAGTACCTGTTACAAAATAAGCGGTATTCAGCTCTTCTACTTTTGATATTATTGTTTGCTCCTTTTGATCATTTACATCTTTCAGACTCGCTAAATTTGTGTTCAACTCATCTACTTTAATCTTCATACTGGCAAGCTCTTCTGTTAAAGTGCCAATTTCAGTTTCCTTTGCTTCTATCTTAGCAGTTAGGCTTTCCTGCAATTCATTCATTGAAGCTTTGAGCTTTGCATTTTGTCTGCCTGAATATTTAAGCTGAGCATTTAGTGAAGCTATCTTTTCTCTATTTTCAATAAGCAAACGGTTGATTTCTTCAACATCCTCTCTGATTCTAAGCTTCAAATCTTCCGTAGAAAGGTTCTTCTCTTTGTTGAGCTGTATGTTCATTTCACGCTCACGAATGTCGCTCAGGTTGCTTTCAATCTCTGCAAAGGATTCAATAAAATTTATTAGCGAAGAGTCTTTGCTGGCAAATTTTTGTTCCAACTGCTGGTTTTCGCTTGATAATCGGGAGATTTTTTCTTGCATTTCTTTATTCTCACAAGAAAACAATCCAATACTTAAGGCTGAGACGATGGCTAAATTTCTGATTTGGGCTTTCATAGACTTTAGAGATTTGATGTGATACACCAAATACTATAAAAAATGCATGCCAACACTAAATTCAGCTGTAAAAGTGAGTTTTCTGAAAAAAATGTGGGGAATTAGTACCCAATTTTCCCCTCAGATTGTTGAAAAAATATAATTTTTTAAAGAATCTACTAATTCATCATTGCTCATTCACTATCATCGTCATTGAGGTTTCTGAGCTTGAGGATGAGGTCCGTCTTGAGCTTATAAAGTTTCTCTTCTAAGCCTACAGGATAGCTGTGAGGGTTCACCAAACGTTTTACGCCTGAAGGGATTTCATTCAAACTATCAATAGTTTGCTGCCTGATCTTATGAATGTTTGGAGATTGATATACTTGTTTTCCTTTCTCAAACACTGGTATGAGCAGTTCGTCATAATTTAGTCCCTCTGTCTTGATAATTTTGCGTCGGGTAAGATCCATGGGATCAATGATCTTGAGCTTTTCTTTGAGCGGGGTATTAATATCATAAAGCATATCGGCCATAGGCACTTTTTCCCCTTTTTCGTTACCACTGTAAAATCTTCTCACCTGCTGAATTCCGGGGTTGTTTACTTTAATAGCCTGTTCAGATAGCTTGATTTTATACTCCCATTTATTTTTGTTGTTCTTTATGGCGGACAGCTTATATACTGCCCCTAAAGCAGGCTGGTCATAGGCTGTCACCAGCTTGGTACCTATTCCCCATATTCCGATTTTAGCATCCTGAGTTCTTAAACTGCTAATAATATTTTCATCAAGGTCATTACTTGCGACTATTGTGGTTTCATCAAATCCAGCTTCATCCAGCATTTGTCTGGCTTGTATACTAAAGTAGGCTAAGTCACCTGAGTCAATACGAATACCACTGAGCTTTTTACCCTTCTTTTTCAGCATCTCTCCTACTTTGATCGCATGCTTAATGCCTTCAATCGTATTGTAAGTATCTACCAATAAGATACAGTTATCTGGCATGGCTTCAGCATAAGCCTTAAATGCAGTAGGTTCATCTCCAAAAGCCATTACCCAACTATGAGCATGGGTACCACTCACCGGAATACCAAAAAGTTTACCTGCTAAAACATTTGAAGTTGATGAACAGCCCCCTATATAAGAGGCTCTGCTAGCCGCCAGGGCACCGTCAATACCATGAGCACGCCGCAAACCAAATTCCATCACTGGGTCACCCTTCGCCACATTAAATATTCGCGCTGCTTTGGTAGCAATTAAGGACTGAAAATTAATAATGTTGAGTAAGGGAGATTCAAGTAGCTGGCATTGAAGAATAGGCCCTTTAACTCTGACAATCGGTTCGTGAGGAAATACTGCCATCCCTTCTGGAATGGCATCAATATCTACCTGAAGTTTTAGGTCACCTAAATACTTCAGGAAATCATCTTCAAACAATGGTTTACCTTCGCGACCATTGATAGTTGCCAGATAGGATAGGTCTTCCTCTGTAAACTGAAAATTTTTGACATAGTCAATGATATACTCCAGGCCACAATTAATGGTAAACCCACCGTTGAAAGGGTTTTTTCTGAAAAATAAATTAAATACTGCTTCCTTTTCAGCGATACCTGATTTCCAGTATCCATTGGCCATGGTCAATTGATAAAAATCGGTAAATAAGGCCAAGGAACTGCTGTATAAATCTGAGGTGATTTTCATTTTGGGCGGTGGGGATCAAATCATGAACTCGGATAACAGTAAAATATTCTCAGATACCCGAGTTCCTAAAGGCATTTATTTTACAATCTGTATTTTCAACATATTGGTCCGGTCTTCCCAATGAAGAGGCATACTTGCAGTATTTACTACCACATCACCCTGATGTAAATGACCTTTCTCTTTTAGCAAGTGCTCAAGATCATCAAATGTCTCATCCGTTGAACTCATCTTATCATAGTAAAAACCTCTTAATCCCCAATACAGGTTAATCTCATTCAAGAGCTCGCGATTCGCTGTAAAGATAAAAATATCTGCTTTTGGGCGATGACCTGAGAGGCGGAAGCCGGTATAGCCGGATTTAGTCATTCCGATAATCGCTCTTGCGTTTACTTGTTTACTCAGTTTACAAGCAGTGAGTACCAGATGATCATTGTAAAATGTCGGAGAACTGGTATCAATATGGGAGAGTTTATCATATACCACTTCTGAACTGTTTTCTACTGCCAAAATCGTTTTCACCATACTTTTCACGGCCTGGACAGGATATTTACCCGAAGCAGTCTCAGCAGATAACATAATTGCATCAGCACCATCCAATACACCATTG
Organism: Catalinimonas alkaloidigena; assembly: GCF_029504655.1. Taxonomy (NCBI): domain Bacteria; kingdom Pseudomonadati; phylum Bacteroidota; class Cytophagia; order Cytophagales; family Catalimonadaceae; genus Catalinimonas; species Catalinimonas alkaloidigena. The sequence goes on along the minus strand of NZ_JAQFIL010000001.1, from coordinate 2,302,635 downwards.
GCCACGTCATTGGTTTCGGCACGCGTAGGGCGAGGGTTTTCAATCATACTCTCCATCATCTGGGTAGCAATTATGACTGGTTTTGATGCCATATTGCATTTGTTTACGAGCATCTTTTGTACCATAGGCACATCTTCCATCGCTATCTCCACACCCAGATCACCTCGGGCTACCATCAAGCCATCAGTAGCAGCAACAATCTCGTCAATATTACGAATTGCCTCCGGTTTCTCTATTTTAGATATCACCCTGATTCTCTTACCTTTAGCCTGAATCATATCTTTAAGATTGTAGATATCATCAGCCCTTCTGACAAAAGAAAGCGCGATCCAGTCTACATCATGTTCCAGCCCAAACGCAAGATCTGTTTTGTCTTTTTCTGTCAGTGAAGGAGCAGAAACGTTAGTATCGGGTAGGTTAATTCCTTTCCTGGATTTTAGAGGCCCTCCATAGATTACGGTAGTGTGTACATCGTGCCCTTCAACTTTACTTACTTTAAATTCTAGTTTACCATCATCTATCAGGATGGTATCACCTATGCTTACATCCGAAGAAAGGCTCTCATAAGATGTGCTTACTTTTTTACTGGTGCCCAGCATGTCTTCCTTACAGGTAATGATTAATTCCTGTCCGGCCTCAATCTGGACCTCGTCATTTTCTACCATATTCACACGGATCTTAGGACCCTGTAAATCTTGAAGGATACACACATTGGTACCTAATTCTTTGTTGATCTCCCGAATAAAGTGGATCACTTTTTTATGATCTTCATGGGTACCATGAGAAAAATTAAGACGGAATACATCCACTCCTGACCTCACCAGTTCGGTAAGCATCTCTTTAGAATTACAAGCAGGACCTACAGTAGCTACTATTTTGGTTTTATTGAATACGATATTACTATCCATATTAAAAGAGAAGGTTTTCTTTATTATCTAGATTGTTAACGTTGATAGTTGTAAATGACTGCACAGCATCTATTGTTGGCAGGCGACTGACATAGCTATCGAGTTCAAAGGTATCACTTTCATTCTTAATGAGTAGAAAATAGTCTAGATTCTTTAACTCGGGAAGCAAAAAATCTGAAGCACTACCAGATAATGCTTTGTTTTTTAAGAGCCTAAATGTGCAATGGCTTGTGGCAAAAACAAAATTTGAAATGATAATACAGCGATCATTTACAAAATTAATGACTAAATCCTGAGATTTTGCTAACTTAAGCCCTAAGCTTTGGTTAAGTGACCAAGCCAGTTTATATTCCCTAGCCGGAGTAACTATGCCTAGCAAATCAAAATCACAGGGTATGCTTACTTGTAGTTCGCGGCTTATGGTCATGTTTTATTCAGATTCAAACATAAAGTTCTTAAAATACTGAGGGCAATTTAACTATTTTTGGCGCTTGGGATAAAATAAAGAATCAAAAAAATAAGTTTGACTTTATTCACCTAAATTTCTTTACTTTGCGCCGTTAACTCAAAAATCCTAAAAAAATGTCTGAAATAGCGCAAAAAGTAAAAGGTATTATTATTGACAAGCTTGGAGTAGAAGAGTCAGAGGTGACTCCTGAAGCAAGCTTCACCAACGATCTGGGTGCCGACTCTCTGGACACTGTTGAACTGATCATGGAATTTGAAAAAGAATTTAACATTTCTATTCCTGACGATCAGGCTGAAAACATTGCAACTGTAGGTCAGGCTATATCTTACCTGGAAGAGAACGTAAAGAAATAATTTTATAGAAGCTATCCCCTTTTTATGAATTCAAGGAGAGTTGTAGTTACAGGACTAGGCGCACTTACCCCGGTTGGAAATACTGTTCAGGAATATTGGCAGGGTTTATCTGAAGGAGTAAGTGGGTCTGCTCTCATCACCAGATTTGATGCAGAGAAATTCAGAACCAAGTTTGCCTGTGAACTCAAAGACTTTGACGCTAATAACTTTTTTGATAGAAAAGAGGCTCGTAAGATGGATCCTTGTACGCAGTACGGAATGGTTGCTGCTGATGAGGCCATCCGTGATTCCGGAGTTGAGGTAGACAAACTTGACTCTGACCGGGTGGGTGTCATATGGGGTTCAGGTATTGGTGGTCTCAAAACTTTTCAGGAAGAAGTTTCTTATTTCTCTCAGGGGGATGGTACTCCTCGTTTCAACCCTTTCTTCATCCCGAAAATGATCGTGGATATCACTCCAGGTCATATATCTATTAAATATGGCTTCAGAGGCCCTAACTTCGCTACAGTTTCTGCCTGTGCTTCTGCCACACATGCCATCATTGATTCTTATACCTATATTAAATTAGGTAAAGCTGATATGATCGTCACCGGTGGTTCTGAAGCTGCAGTATGTGAAGCGGGTGTTGGCGGGTTTGGTGCCATGAAAGCCCTTTCTGAACGAAATGATTCTCCCGAATCAGCCTCAAGGCCTTTTGATAAAGACCGCGATGGTTTTGTTTTAGGAGAAGGGGCAGGAGCGCTTATTCTGGAAGATTATGAGCATGCCAAAGCCAGAGGCGCCAAAATTTATGCCGAGATTATTGGCAATGGCATGACTGGTGACGCTTATCATATTACAGCACCTCATCCGGAAGGGGTGGGTGTTAAGCAGGTAATGCAGCTAGCTCTCAAAGATGCAGGGATTAACCCTGAAGAGGTTGATTATATCAATGTGCATGGTACATCTACTTCCTTAGGGGATATCAGTGAGGTCAACGCTATCAAAGATGTATTTGGTGAGCACGCTTATCAACTAAATATCAGCTCTACCAAATCCATGACTGGTCATCTATTGGGTGCAGCCGGTGCTATAGAATCAGTGGCTACTATTCTGGCCATTCAGCATAATTTGGTTCCTCCTACCATCAATCATTTTACTGATGATGAAAATATTGATGCCAAGCTGAACCTGACATTTAATAAAGCTCAGGAAAAGAAGGTCAATACAGCCATTAGTAACACATTTGGTTTTGGAGGCCACAATACATCCGTAGTATTCAGAAAATTTGAAGCCTAGTGTTACCTGTCTTACGCAGGTTAAAAAATGTTTTTTCTACATTGCTCTTAACGATACTACCCACTAGGGTATTGAAGCTTGTCCGTTCATACCCTGCTGAGGATAAACAATTAATTGAAGCTATCAAAAGAATTGTGGGTAGCTATCCCTTTAATCTGGAGCTTTACCGTCTGGCTACCAAACATATTTCTGTCGCTAAAAAAAATATGTTTGGTCTCAAAGAATCAAATGAAAGGCTAGAATATCTGGGTGACTCAATTTTAAGCACAGTAGTTGCCGAATACCTCTTTAAAAAATATCCCTATAAGGATGAGGGGTTTCTTACTGACATACGTTCCAGAATTGTCAACCGGGAATCACTTAACGCTGTCGCCAAAAAAATTGGTGTGAGTAATATTATTGTATTTGATCAGTCAAATGTACTTCTAAACGGAAAGAGTAAGCTCAGTCATAAATCCATTGATGGCGATACGTTAGAAGCGCTTGTCGGTGCGGTCTATCTGGATAAAGGCTATGCCTACTGTAAAAATTTCATTGTAAAAAGACTTCTTATCCCCCACTTTGATCTTGACCAGATCATCAATACCAATCCAAACTTTAAAAGTACTATCATAGAATGGGCCCAAAAAACGAACAAAGACATTCGTTTTGAGATTATTGATACCCAAGGAGATACTCAGTTCAAAGAATTTATTGCACAAATTTTTATAGATGGGAATCCTATATGCACCGGTAGTGGTTTAAGTAAGAAAAAGGCTGAACAGCATGCTTCACAAAAAGCACTGGAAATCCTTGTTACTGACGCAGAAGACGATTAGTTTGTTTGCTTAAGCCTGACCTTCAAACCCATTTCTCATGACAAAATTAAGAGTTGCGGGAGCCACGCTTAACCAGGTTCCTATTGATTGGAAAAATAACTTCACCAACATTGCCCACGCCATTGAACTCGCTAAAGAGGGAAATGTTGATATTCTCTGTTTACCTGAGCTTACAATATGTGGGTATGGATGTGAAGACTTATTTTTGAGTGAGTGGTTGTATGAACAATCTTTAAAACAACTACTTGATATCAAATCGCTTTGTCGTAATATCACTGTAGCAGTGGGCTTACCCATGAAGTTTGAAGGAAGAAATTATAATGTGGCCTGCCTTATCCATGACTGCGAAATTGTAGGTTTTACTGCAAAACAATTTCTGGCTGAAGATGGAGTACATTATGAACCCCGCTGGTTTACCCAATGGCCAGCCGACCGCCTTGAAAAGATTCAAGTAGATGGCAAAGAATATCACTTTGGTGATGTAGTTTATCAATTACATGGTATCAAAATAGGCTTTGAGATTTGTGAAGATGCCTGGCGGAAAGATCAAAGACCGGCTTATCGTCATGCAAAGAAAGGAGTCAATCTAATTCTCAATCCAAGTGCAAGTCATTTTTCTTTTGGTAAATCTGATTTCAGAGAAAATTTGGTGATTCCTGTTTCTGATGAGCTTAAATGTAGTTATGTATTCGCAAATATGTTGGGGAATGAGTCAGGGAGAATCATTTTTGACGGAGAGATACTTATTGCTCAACACGGTAAACTGCTGAAAAAAAATCGTAGATTTTCATTTGAAAATGTCAATGTACTGTCCAGTTTGATAGATTTTGAAGCTTCCTCTAATTCAGAATCTACGCCTACACAAGACAGTAAAGAAAAAGAGATTGAATTCACTCGTGCTGAAACGCTGGCGCTCTTTGACTACATGCGGAAAAGTCGTTCAAAGGGATTTGTCATTTCCCTCAGCGGAGGTGCTGATTCTTCAAGTTGTTCCGTTTTGGTGGCAGAAATGATCAGAAGAGGAGTAAAAGAGTTGGGGTATGAAAAATTCTTACACAAACTTGCTTTGCCTCAGCTGATAGAAGCACTTGAACTCAAGGAGCTTGAAGAAGAGGAGCATATTTCAAAAAAAATTACGCAAACTCTACTTTTCACGGCTTATCAAGGCACGGTAAATTCATCTGAAGATACTTTCATGGCTGCTAAAACACTAGCCGAATCTATAGGAGCAACGTTCTATGCATGGACAGTGGATGAAGAAGTAGCTAATTACCGTAAAACAATAGAAAACTGTTTATCCAGAAATCTGAACTGGGATGATGACGACATTGCCCTGCAGAACATTCAGGCCAGAGTTAGGATTCCGGGCATCTGGATGCTGGCGAATATTAAAGGAGCACTTCTAATTGCGACCAACAACCGCAGTGAGGCTGATGTAGGTTACACTACTATGGATGGTGATACCAGCGGAAGCATCGCTCCAATTGCCGCAGTAGATAAATTTTTTATTCTTCACTGGCTCAAATGGGCTAATAAAAAGCTTAATTATCCGGGTTTATCCCTGGTAAATAGCCTCAACCCTACTGCTGAACTCAGGCCTCTGGAACAAACTCAAACTGATGAGAACGACCTGATGCCTTATCAAGTGCTTATGGAAATAGAGCGGCAGGCTATTAGGTATTGGTTACCTCCTACAGAAGTTTATCAAAATCTGAAGGTATTAAAACTGGAAGAAAATGAACTTTTAAAGTGCCACATTAAGAAGTTTTTCAGGCTTTGGGCGAGAAACCAATGGAAACGGGAAAGGGTGGCACCTGCTTTTCATATAGACGACTTCAATGTAGATCCCAAAACATGGTGCAGATTTCCTATCCTATCCGGCGGGTTTGAAGAAGAACTGAAAGCACTAGATCAACTTTAATCTTAGTCACTCTTCATATAATTGTCAATTCGCTTATTTTATTACTTTAGGCACATTTACAACTTAATTACAAAAATAATAAACTGTTTTAGCCATTTATTTGTGAAATACCAATGCAAATCGTTAGGCTAAAAATGTTAAGCATTCAGGATTTTAACTTACTGGCACTCAACTACAAAGAGAAGTTTGCTTTTGAACATGGACAACTGATCATGAGGCGACAATCTTTTCCCTATCTGGTAGGTTTATTTCAGCTTGAAAACTTCTATGCAGAAATTTGGTATGATGTACGCATCAATCAAATCTGTGAAGTACTTGCTCACGAGGAAAAAGAACTATTTGAAAATTATTCTGATTTTATCCACCTGGATAGTCTTTACTAGTATTATCTATGGTATTTTCAGCAATAATTGAGCTTATCCCTTCCATCCGTTACTCATATATTTTCCTCTCAAGAATTTCAGCCATCACTGTTTTAAAAGTAGTTGAACGTACGAAAAAGGCAAAAGATTGAAGTAGCTCTCTATCTCATTTATTATTCTCTAAGCATATTGAGCTGCTAAATAGTTTAGAGCAATACATCCTTGAAATCCAGTTCCTGTGCTGCCAGGACAAATACAGTAGGTGGCAGATGGGCTGTCTTTTCGCTCAGGCTTTCATAATACGTTAAAAAATCTTCATTAGGCTCTGCCAAACCTAACATTACCAAATCTGCCTGATCAGATTCATGCTTTAATATTTCCCAGAAGGATCGCCCATTAGATACAATAACCTGCCGTTCAAACTTTACCCGCATATTATGTAATATGTCATCAATGTTTTTACGTGTTTTGTCAACCGCGCTTTCATCAGAAACGACCATCTTTACAACTACATCAGCATGTTGCCAGTTTAAGCTATTCTGTAGCAAATAAGCCATGAGCAACATCAATCCACCATTCTTGTTCAACCCCCCCCACCATAGGTCTATTCTCTTCCTATCTCCAAAACTGGCGTCTTCTTCTGCCCTTACAATGATTACGTTTCTTCGTGCCTGATAAAAGTGCCTGATCATATCACAATATGGCTGATGATGCTCCATCTCCTGGGTATCACCTAACATAACTGTATTCGGTACTAGCCCTCCGATACCATACATACTTACCAACCTTTCACCTCCAACAAAAGGGTCTTCAGCATTGACAACCCGTACCAGGGCCTGAATTCTACGGCTTTGTAAAAATTCACGAATGTTGTCCTCCATTTTCTGAAGGCGTTCAAAAGCAACATCAGGAGCTTTGATCACTGTAGAAACCGTCATGAGGGCCTGTCCTCCGGTGAAATCGGCTCCCAATGTGATTAGATGCCATCTTTTTGTAGGTGCTCCTGAAAGGATAAGTATGTTAGGTCTCCAGTTTTTTGGGTCAGCTACTTTATTTACCCTGAGCAAAGCAGAGCGAGCGATGGCCAGCCACACCCCTCTGCGTACATCTCCAAAAGCAGTCTGAATACCTCTCCTTTTCAGCCAGATAAATATCATTGAAACAAAAAATGCTGCTACTACGGTAGCTGTAGCATTGATCAGAAACATTACTGCTAAACACCCGATGGCACCGAGAAATGAGAAAAACCAATGCACCCTGAAACTAGGCCTGAATGAGGGGCTTCCCAACAAATTCTCAACCCCAGCTGCAATATTGAGTACGCCGTAGGTAGTCAGGAAAAACATACTGAGCACAGGTGCGATAATATCCAGGTTTCCAAGATAGACGGCGACTATCGCTAATACCATAGTAAGTAAGGTGCCCGCACGAGGTATGTTGTATTTTCCATTTCCTCTTCCGAGCCACTGTAAATAGTGAGGTAATACTCTATCACTGGCAAGAGCCTGCAGGATGCGTGGTGCGCCTAATAAGCTCCCTACCGCGCTGGATAATGTAGCACCCCAAACTCCCAGCAATATAGCATCACCCCACCAGGCAAGGCGTCGCATGATCAAAGGTTCAGTAAGTAATGTTGTGGCATCGGCTCTGCCTGCCAGAATGATCGGAAGCAGCATGTAAATGATGTAGCCCACTCCTACTGCCATAAAAGTACCTTTAGGAATAGACTTTGACGGGTTTTTCAGATCTCCTGATAGGTTAACACCCGCCATGATACCTGTCACCGCAGGAAAAAATACTGCGAATACCACCCAGAAATTTTCACTGCGATGTGCAGGAGCTCCCCACATTTCTATCTGAGTATCTTCCAGTGGCTTACCCAATAGCAAGGAGATAAGTGACAGGGCGATAGCCGCCAGAATAAAATACTGTGTTTTGATCGTAGCCTGGGTAGAATAAAGGGCTAGCAATGAAATCAGTACTGTGACCACTATACCTACTACCTTAATATTGAATGCAGGAAAAACTTCTGTTAAACTCTCGGCAAAACCAATCACATATAAAGCTACTGATAAGGCCTGTGCTAGGAAAAGGGGGATACCCACCGCCCCACCGGTTTCAATCCCCAATGACCGGCTGATCATATAATAGGCACCACCGGTTTTTACTACCTGATCCGTAGAAATTGCTGCAATGGAAAGAGCCGTGAGAAAAGTAATGCTGGTAGATAATGTCACGATGATCAGGGTACCAAACAAACCTACATTCCCTACTACCCATCCGAAACGGAGATACATAATTACTCCCAGAATGGTAAGCAGGGAAGGGACAAATACACCACCAAAAGTTCCAAGCTTACCATTGTCTTCTTCCAAATCAGTAGAATTCTTCTTTTTAACCCAAGAGATGAATTTCATAGCAAATTAATATGGTGTAATACTCAGATTAACCCTTTTTAAGAACTGCCAATAATACGAGCTTTGGCGGGATATAAAAATACAACTAAGCCACTTTGTCATGAAAAATTAATGAAATTCTTAATTTTGCGACATTATGTCATAAATTTTCTTTGAAAGACCCTGTTTTAGCACTTGGTATTCAGTTTGTATAATGCTAGATGTAAATGATAGATTAATCACTAAAAATATTAACAAAATGACACTAGCAAGATATAATAACTGGTTTCCAAGATTCTTTGATGATAACTTTACTAAAGAACTTGATCAATGGTTTGGCAACGAAGGCCATGCCGTAAGAGGTACTGTCCCAGCAGTTAACGTAAAAGAAAATAAAGAAGGGTTTGCGCTTGAGGTCGCAGTACCCGGCATGAAAAAGGAAGACTTTAAAGTAGAAATTAACAATGATGTCTTGACAATTTCTGCAAAGCAGGAAGACAAAAAAGATGAGAAAGATAAAGAAGGAAACTATACCCGCAGAGAGTTTCACTACCATTCATTCCAGCGTAGCTTCCGCTTACCTAAAAACCAGGTAGATGGAGATCAAGTCGCTGCCAAATACGAAAAATGGTGTTCTTTATCTGAATGTACCTAAGCGGGAAGAGGCAAAAGAAAAACCGGCCCGAATGATAGAAATTGCGTAAAGAATTGAGGCGGGATCATTTCCCGCCTTTTTTTTGCACTGAAAATAGGATTGTAACGCTTTTTAAATAAACTTAATAGCTGATCATGGATTATAAAGACTATTATAAAATACTTGGGGTTGAGAAAAGTGCCACGCAGGATGCTATTAAGAAAGCGTATCGAAAGCTGGCAGTAAAGTACCACCCCGACAAGAACCCGGATGATAAGTCTGCGGAAGATAAATTTAAAGATATTGCTGAAGCCTATGAAGTACTAAAAGACCCGGAAAAACGTAAGCGGTATGATGAACTGGGGGCAAACTGGAAACACTATCAGCAGTATGGACCTGATCCCGGCTGGTCAAATTTTGGAGGCAGACCACAAGGATCCAGCGTACATTTTGAAGGTGACCTGAATGACCTCTTCGGCAATGGTGGTTTCTCTGACTTCTTTGAAAGTTTTTTTGGGGGGGTCGGAGGAAATCGTAGCGGAGGTCGCACCCAGCGTGACCCTTATGGTTACCAGCAGGCAATGAAAGGACAAGACCTGGAGGCTAAGATCAGTATCAGCCTGGAAGAAGCATATCATGGCGCTACGCATCTGATCCATGTAAACGGCCAGAAAATCAGGATGAAACTGAAGCCTGGCCTGGAAGATGGTAAAACTTTGAGGATCAAAGGAAAGGGTGCACCAAGCCCCCATGGAGGTCCATCAGGAGATCTGTACTTGCACGTTAATGTAAAGTCCAGCAAAAACTTTGAAAGAAAAGGAGACGACCTCTATGCCGACCTCAATGTAGACCTTTATACAGCTGTCTTAGGAGGTAAAGTACAGGTTGATACGCTTAAAGGTAAAATTAATGTTCCCATTGAGGCAGGAACAGAAAATGGAAAAGTGCTTAGGCTAAAAGGGTTGGGCATGCCACATTACGAACAACCTCAGAGAAAGGGTAATTTGTATGCAAAAGTACAGGTGCAGCTACCCAAAAACCTAAGTGAAGAAGAGAAAGAACTCTTCCAAAAACTAAAACAGGTCAGAGAGGGCAAAGCAAGTTATGCTTAGCCCTTGTTTGGCTTTCCAAGACCCCGTTCCACTTTTTCGTCACTCAAAACCGTTTGGGGTTTACAAAAATGACTCTGGCTTCTTATATTAGCGCCATTTAACTCTAAGAACTCAAACCTGAACATGGAAAAAATTTTAGTGCCTACCGACTTTTCAGAAAATTCAGAACTGGCATTGCAATACGCCATTGACCTAGGTCTTAAAGACAAGGCAAAACTGATTCTTTTTAATGATGCTATCAAAGCAGAAGAAGTAGAAAATTCTGATAATGGTCTGAAAAATACTCTGGACAATATCAACAGCAAACACAATACTGCCAGTGAGCTTACGATTGAGTCCAGGTCAGAGACCGGGCCGGTGATGGAGGGTTTTAACAAAATGCTTAAAGAAGATAAATATGATTTGATCAGCATGCTTACTCACGATGATGATAAGCTAGATTTTAACGTAGGGAGTATTTCAACAAAAATAGCACAAAAGGGAAAAGCTTCTTCCATCCTCATTCCTGAGAATAATAGCTATCAGCCGATAAAGAATATATTAGTAGTCAACGACTTTACTGATGCTCGCACAGATGTGCCTGCCTTTAAACATTTGGGCTCACTTTTAAAGAAAATTGATGCCAAGGCCTATCTTCTTCAGACAAAATATCAACAAGCTAAAACAGCTTCATCTGACGATCCATCTTCTGTAATGGGTGACTTTAAGCCAGAACAAACAGAGCAGTCTACTTTTGATACCTACAAAGAACTGATCAGCCAGATCACTGAGCATGTAGAGAAATACAAAATACAGATGATATTTTTGCCCAGCATTCAGGCTATTTTTGAAAAAATATTTGTAGGTAATCTGGGTCGTAAAATTGCTTTAGATGCTAAAATACCTGTATACATCTATTTTTAGCGGAAGCAGCCTGCAGGCATTTACCTGCAGGTATTTGTCATTCACGCTTGGATTTATACCATTTCGTATAGCACCTTTATAAAATCAGAACGATCGTTTAGATCCAGGTCGTTTTGAAGGATAAACTGACGCATTTCTTTTTTTTCCTCTTTATTTAAAGATAAAGAATCCACAATACTGCTGAAATCAGTATGAATTGCTTGAAAAGTACCATCAGGCATAAACAAATAATAGTTACTGACCTTCACTAAACTGCTGTCGTAAGTACCATCCTGCACATAGGGTACTTTTTTGAGCTGCGCATGCTTCTTTGCTACCTTTGATTCTCTACTAAATAATACAAAGCCGTCCTCAAATACCAGTTCAAAAAACATCAGTCTTTCATGACCATTTTGCTCATAAGGCATACTATAAAAGTTACGTATCATTCCCCTATCTTCATCAATGACCTTAAAATAATTGACATTGTATACACTAAAAGCTTTTACCACTCCTTCCTTTTTGAGTAATACAACATTCTGGTCAAGATCGTGCTGAATTTCACCTTCTAACACATTCCCTTCTTTCAGCAAAATTTTACCCCAATTCCAGTCCCTTTTGGGTAAATCACTTGCATGAGCATTAAAAAGTAAACACATCAGTATTAGGCAACATATGCTTGAGCTTCTCATAAGTCAAAAAAATTAAAGTTGAAAAAATATTGATTGCAGACTGGCAGTGAAAAAATAGTAATGATTAGTTACACAAAGCCAGAAACAACTAATTACCTCTTAGCTGATTGACTGCAAATACAATATAAAGTTTTGATAAATATCAAATTATTAGAATATAACTACTGTAAATGTTAACAACTACTCATTTTTAAAAGGAATGGAACATCATATTAATAAGAATAACCTTTTTCTCTCACTATTATGATTCATTCATATTTCAAACTATCCACCGGATTTTGTCTGGCGGCTTTCAGCGTTTGACTACTAATGCTGAGCATGGCTACCAGTAGTACCAATAGGCTGGGAAGCACAAGCAACCACCATTTCACCTCTATCTTGTAGGCGAAATTGTTCAGCCACTCCTTCAGAAAATAATTGGCAACAGGAATAGCGATGAGCAGCGCAATGATAATCAGTTTAATGTAATCTTTGGATAAGGGAAATAATACAGAGGCAACTAATACTTAACGAATACCAATTTATTTGGTGCGTTCTTTCACTGTAAATGTAGCCAGGCCCGAAAGACCTAAACAGACTGCAACTCAGACCCAAAGCCAGCCCAATGGTATTGATAGCAGTGAAAGCCTTATGCTTCCGAAAATTTCTGAGTGCTATAAGCAGGCAGTTTTTAAACATATTGATGAAAATTGAAGCATAACCAATGATGAATTAGTCTTCATTATTCACTAACCATTCATTATTCCCAAGCTTTTTGCAGCCAAGCGACTGTATTTTGCAGGGAAATGTAGCTACGCTCTCTACTGTTTCATCATTTGTTTATTATTTTTAAAGGGGAAGCTATATTAAATCATCATTGGGTTGATCAAAAGCATAAATATGATTTAGCATGAATATCAGAAAAATTTTGAAAATTAGCGCCTTTACTGTGCTGAGCATCGCACTGGTGGCAGCGCTTGGTTTAGGAGCGTTCATCTACAAAGTTCGTTATGGGTTTAACTTTTATGAGACAACCGCACCTGAATTGCCTGCTGACCTGAAAAGCCCTGCAGTACTCCTCTTCTCTAAAACCAATGGCTTCCGGCATGGAGAAGCCATTGAAGCATCACGCCCTGCCTTCAGACAAATAGCGAAAGTGAACGGATGGAGCCTGTATGACACCGATAATGGTGCGGTATTCAACCCTGAGCAATTATCTCGTTTTGAGGTAGTGATCTGGAACAACGTAAGTGGCAAAGTGCTGAACGAAGAACAACGTCAACATTTCAAAGCGTTTCTGGAAAATGGCGGAGGCTTTGTAGGTATTCATGCTGCCGGAGACAACTCACACCAATGGGAATGGTACGAAAACAAGGTAATAGGCGCACATTTCTCTCACCACCCTATTGCCCCTCAGATACAGGAAGCAGAGTTGAATCTGGAAACCAATCTTTCCATCACAGACTTAAGTAAGGATTTACCCCAATCTTGGTTGCATGCGGATGAGTGGTATATGTTCTATGACAATCCCCGAAATAATGGTGCCCAGGTGCTCTATATGTTAGACGAAAGTAACATCAACCCCAGCGGCAATATGGGTTTTCTGGCTACTGACAAAGACTGGGGCATGGGAGATGATCATCCTATTGTCTGGTACAAAACAGTAGGTCAAGGCAAGGCATTTTACTCTGCCCTTGGGCACCAGGGGGCAGCATTTCAGGAAGAAGATTATATAACGTTATTAGGAAATGCCATTCGCTGGGCAGGTGATTTATAACCGCTTACTGGATCTACCACACTGAAATTTGTTCTGAGTGGCATGTCTGGCTTAACAACTTGAGTAAAGAAAGATTGATCAGTCTGCACATTTGTTATATTGCCATGATAAGCACTATATTATGCCCTGTATTAAAATAGACACACAACTTAATCAAAACTACTTATGAAAAAAAGCATATACAATTTCTGCTGCTTCTGTCTGATTGTGTTCATTGCCGCCTGCTCTTCTGCTACCTCAAATGAGCAACAGGAAACAGCTCAGGATGAAGAAAGTCTTGACCAGGAACAGACGAAAGTACTGGTATTTTCCAAAACCAATGGTTTCCGTCACAAGTCCATTGAGCCAGGGATAGAGGCAATTAAGAAGCTGGGACAGGAAAATAATTTCTCCGTAGAGAGCAGTGAAGACTCTACCATTTTTACACCGGATAACCTCAAAGCATATGCTGCAATCATCTTTCTGAACACTACGGGTGATATTCTGAATGCTGAACAACAGTCGGCGATGGAACAGTACATACAGACGGGAGGTGGATATGTAGGCTTACATTCTGCCGCAGATACTGAATATGAATGGCCCTGGTACGGAAAACTGGTAGGCGCATATTTCGACGGCCATCCCGGTAACCCCAACGTACGTGAGGCTACCCTGCATGTAGTGGATGCTAATCATCCATCCACCGAGGCTCTTCCCACTGACTGGGAAAGGTCTGATGAATGGTACAATTATAAAGATATCAATACTGAGCAGAATAAAGATCTGATCATGCTGGATGAGACTACTTATGAAGGAGGTACCAACGGTGACTATCACCCAATCGCATGGTATAAAGACTTTGATGGAGGTCGTGCCTTCTATACGGGTTCCGGACATACTGATGAGTCCTTCTCCGACCCTATGTTCCTGCAACATCTTATGGGCGGCATCCGTTACGCAATGGGCAGTGCTGATATGTAGTCAGCATCAACACCATTTAAGAAATAACTTCAACCTCAAAGACTGCTACTTCCTCAGCTAGCAGTCTTTTTTTTATCATATTACCTGATGAAATAGGCTCATTTTGTGTAACAATAATTACTAATTATTTAACAAAAAAGTTGAAGACCTGTTGGTAATTCAAATAACTAAATTAACATTATGAAAGAAGGAAATAAAGTTAAATGGAAATGGGGAGATAACTGGGCTGAGGGAAAAGTGGAAAGTGTTTTTACCGAAAAGACCACCCGTAAGATTAAAGGTAAGGAAATTACACGCAATGGCTCACAGGACAATCCTGCCGTATACATAGAACAAAGCGACGGTACGCATGTACTTAAGCTTCAAAGTGAAATAGAAAATGCTTAGTGCTTATGAAAGAAGAGGAAAAAGAAGATACATATCAGGAGTTCAAGGATGTAGTAAATATGTCACCTTCTGAGTTAGAAGAATGGCTGGACACTGAAGAATCCAAATCAGTAGGAGCGGATAGTGGAGATGGAGAGGCAGTAGGCCACAAATCTGGCAGAAAGATTATTGATATTAAACGCACTAATAAAGATCAGCTTACAGGCAGCCAGTACCAGCATATGCAAAAGGTAGTAGGCTATGTCAATCGTCATCTGGCTCAAAAACCCAAGAGTGATATTGAAGACAGCAAATGGCGCTACAGCCTGATGAACTGGGGGCATGATCCACTAAAAAAGGATCGATAAGATGAGTCATGTGACTGAGCCTCATTTGTTTGCTTATTTTTTGATATTCCTAAACAAGTCTTTGAGGTAAGTCACACTCTCTTTGGTCCAGTTTTCTTCTTTGGCCATGGTCTGTTCCAATTCTTTTTCAGGAGGGGTCCACAGTTCCAGGATTGCGCTCTCACATCTTTTATAGGTACTTAGGGTCTTAACCATATCCTCTATAGGCAGCATACCCTGCCCTGCCGGTTTACCTTCAATGGTGAAGCCCATCATATGATGCACCCGCTCCACAATAAAGTCTTTGATATGCAAATTGACTGTATATGGCCCCAGGATGTTTACCACAGTCTCAATTCCTTCACCAGCGCCCATAGAGTTTACTGAATCCAGACAGATGCCTACATACTCGCTACCAACTCCTTCTATTATCTGAGCAAACTCCCGGGCTTTAAATCGGTCGTGGTTTTCTATAGCAAGAGTGATATTTCTATCTTTTAAAGCAGGAACGAAATCTTTAACGATGGATATAATCTCCTCTACAGCCGGATAATAATCCTGAGTGTCCACTACCATCCTTAAAATGGGGGATTGTAGCTTTTTTGCTATGTTAAGATAAACATAGAAATTTTCCTCTGTTAGTCCTCGTGTACCCACCTCCAAAGCTATCTCAGAGCCGGAAGCATGCCTAGCAAGTGCACCTAACTGTACCATAGACAAGCTATGCAATGAAAGGTTATCGGCGATCTGAACCAGAGGAACGCCAACTTGCTTTGCTTTGTCTATTAAGCCAAAGGCATCCAGTCTTTTTTGCGGCAGATTACCCGGCACACCCACCGACCAGGTATAGGTATATGAACTGATTCCAAGTTGCATGTTTATGAAGGTAACTTTATTTACTATTCCATTAAGCAAAAAAGCTTCCCTCTTTCTAATCCATCAACTCCAGCCATCTTGAGCTTTTGCAATTCGTAGAGATAATCATACAAATGAGGCCACTGTTTACCTATATACTCCACTTAAGAAAATATAAAGACAGACCCTCTTATTGCAACCCTCACTTCCACTCCGATTAGCTATTGTAATTCTACACTTCCCACCGCTGTCCAGTAGACACAATGAGCTGCATTAAAGCCATTGATTTTTGCGCGGAAATGAAATGAAGCCCTTGGATCAAATATATTGACGTTTACATCACTGAATGTACACTTTGAATGGAAATTACGGTTGTTACCGGAACAAAAAGAGCTCATTATATCATGTACTTACCTCACAGTGGTAGGTTCAAAGCAAAGAAAGTCAATATGTAAGAATGTTAGTTAAGCCAGACGAGAAAGCCTAGTAGTATATTCTCGCTACTCAAAGTATACCTACAAGAAGAGACAAAAAAGACCCTGTAACCGGGCCTTTTGTACCTATTCTTTTTCTTTCTCCTTATCAGCCTGTTTTTCCTGATTGTCCATTTTAAGTTTGAGCGGGTTAATCTCGTCCCCCCAATAGATAGTTCGGTGAGGGAACGGTATTTCAATGCCTTCCTGATCAAAAGCTTTCTTCAGCCTTCCTTTATACTCCCTGCCTACTGTCCACTGCTTGCCCGGCTTAGTCTTGAAGCGCGCTTTAATGACCACAGCACTATCCCCCCAGGCATCCACGCCAAATATTTCCAGGGGTTCATTGATAAGGTCTTTAAAAGCATCATCTCTATTCATTTCATTGCCAACCTTCATCATCACTTCCTTCACCCGGTCGGTATTTTCTTTGTAAGCTACACCAACATCAAAGACCGAAGCAGACCAATCTTTGGTCATATTAGCCAGGGTATTAATTTTACCATTTTGAAAGATGTGTACTACTCCTGAAAAGTCTCTCAGAGTGATGGTTCTCAAAGCAATTTCTTCTACCAAACCACCTTGTCCATTGATCACAGCAACATCACCGGCACGTACCTGATTTTCCAGCAACATAAAAAAACCGGATATGAAATCCCTTACGAGTTCCTGTGCACCAAAACCTACTGCCAGGCCTACAATACCGGCACTTGCCAGAATAGGGCCAATATCCAGATTAACTTCTCTAAGTAGTATCAGAATGAATATAATCCAGATCACTATACCTCCTGCCTGACGCAGGATGTTGATTAGCGTATTGACTCTTTTTTCTTTTTCATCTTTGCTCTCGTGGTGACTGGCCTGAGTACGCTTAAGGATGATTTTTTTAATTTTGCCTACCAAAAAACGATACAGCGCCAGGGAAATGAATAGTAAAACAAAGATCAAAAGAAGTGCGGGTACCGTTTCAATTACCCAGCTGCTGCTTCTTTCATACACTTTTTGCCAAAATTCATCCGTAAAAAACTGGTCCATGATATTAAAAAATTACTAATTAATTAAGATGTTCTTTGTATTAAAAAATGGGTAAAATACTCTAACAGTCGCTAACTTAAATAGTTATCTTCTTTATTTGCAAACTTATACATAGAAGATAAGGCAAGAAAATCAGTTCGTTTTACGTGGAAAGAAAAGAACAAGCGCAGTATTTATGATTGTTTTTTTGAAGTAGCAGTATTCAGCATCTTCATGACTAATCTACCTTCTTCCGCAGCACAGGGGTTTTTACCTTCTCCGCGAAAGAAGTGATTAACTTTTTTGATCATAGGCAGCTGAATATTTTCCGGATTCTCAAAGGTAAACGTTTCTTTCTTGTCGGTGTTGAGGTGAATTTTCTCACCATAAAATGAAAAGGTGATACTACCTTTCGAACCCACGATCTCACAGCCTTCTCTTTCAGCTGATTCAGGACACGCAAAAGACCATAATCCCTTGAATATAACACCTTTAGGAAAGCGTATCTCTGCTGAAACGATATCGTCTGCCGGATACATCCCCGCCTGGTTCGTTGAATAACCGCTTATGCCAAGGGGTTTTCCGAAGTAGTGGTACATGAGATCCATCTGATGAGGAGCAATATCATGAAAAAGTCCACCCCCTGATATGTCAGGTTGTACTCTCCAGTTGCTTTCAGTCTGAGCGATGATTTTACTTTTGGCAGGCTGAAAAATCTGAATCTGGGCAAAACGGACGTCTCCGATAGCCCCCGCATCCAGGAGTGCTTTGACCTTCATAAAAGCAGGGAGTGCCCGGCGGTAATGAGCTACAGACAGCTTTTTTCCGCTTTTCTCTACTTCCTCAATGATTCTGTCACAAGCCGCTAAGCTAGGTGCCATGGGCTTTTCCAGATACACATCTTTACCGGCGCGCAGTGCCTGAATGGCATAACCTTCATGGGAAGAAGGGGGTGTCGCCACATAAATTGCATTGATCTCAGGATTAGCAATCAGCTTTTCAGCATCGTCATACCAATGTGGCACCTGATGGCGGTCAGCAAAATCTTTGGCTTTTTCGGCATTCCTACGCATCACAGCCAGTAGATTAGACCCTTCAGCTTTCTGGAAGGCCGGTCCACTTTTTAGTTCAGCGACATCGCCTACGCCAATAATTCCCCAGTTAATCTGTTTCACGTTTAGTAGTGTTTGATTTTTATAGTTCTTAGTGTTATAGTTCCGGGCAATAGTGTTCTTTGTGTTATTGTTACCAGCGACCTTATTACTTTACTGAATATACGCATGTGGAACTAAAATACTGAGCGTAAATGCAGTATTCAAAAATCGTATCCATAACACCTAGAGCTAAGCACTACAAAACAAAGAACCAAACAAGGACTACAAAACTACTCAGCAGGAATTTCTGATTGATACTGTTTCCAGTTAGTCGTAAGCTCATTGACAACAGTGCTCCCAACGCGGTAGGCGGCTTCCAGTGCCGGAATAAAGGCCGTATATCCTTTGCCTTTGAGTTTTTCACCACTCAGGCTTTCTGTAGCAGTAATCCCTTCATATTGCATAGTGTAGTTACTGGCAGTACGCAGTACCATTACTCTGTTAATGTCTACTTTATCTGCCTGTTCCAGAAAGCTAAGCGCCTGCAACGTGCCAGTATCTTCCATCGCGGAAGTCACAAAGTTGCCCCCCCCTTCTGTCCAGTACTTTGTCCAGTCATTAGCCCACGCATTCATCAGCTCACCATGCCAGTACGTCATGGCCGCCAACTGATCACCTTTGAGGACAAAAGGAGGCTTTTGCGCATTAGGAAAACCTTTATACAGTGCTCTTAGCTTAGCCACATCTTCATTGTCTACCAACTCCACATCTTTTGTAAGCTGATAGGCCCACTCCACCAAACCTGGATTGAGATGGTACACAGCTCCTTCATTATCTTCGGGTATGGGTTGTTCGTAGGGCGTAGCCGAACGTAGGGGAACATAGCCTGTTTCCCAGTCTTCGGGAATCTCACGCGCATCAATTTCATGAGAGAGGTCACCATCTATAACCCACTCTGCCCAGGCTGCGGAACCTGCGGAAGCATCTTCCGGGTCTACACCGGCAATACCGGCAACCAGCCAGTACGCATTGCTAAGGTCAAAACGGTCATCCAAGCCCAGGGCCATTACAGAAGCAGCAGCCCGGGCAGTGCCAATCCCGGTTACCATACCCAATACATCTTTTTCAGGATTGTAACGAAGGTCACGAAAGCCCTGCGGGAAAGATATTACACTATCTAGGGGTAACCTTTCTGCCCAGTACTGAAATTCCCCAGGACGATCTCCGGTAGCCTCTCCCAATTCAAACATGGCTAACACAACCACTTTAACAGGAATCCTTTCAGCTGCAGGGGTTTGTGCAGTTTCGGGAGCATGGCAACTCCAGAGCGTAATAAGTAAAAATAATGCGATATATCTTCTCATCTTAATTTCATTGGTTTATCTGCTCTGAGTGATACAGAGCAGTTTTTTTTAGTATTAGTTGATATCTTATTGCAGAAAATCGTCTGCGTAACCAATAAATTCATCCCATTGCTCCTGCCAATGTACTAAAGCTTTTTCTTTCTCATCATCGGAAAGGCTGCTGTAGATCAGTGAGTTCATCGCCAGTTTTTTGATCGCCTGCAAATCCAGCTGCCATGCCAGCAAAATGGACCAGTAGTCATACGATAATCCGTTATAGCCAAAAATAGCGGGGTCATCCGTGCTGATGGTACATTGTACACCACGGCGCAGCAGATAGTTGGCCGGATGCACTCTCAGGTCACCAACATATCCCAGAATCTGATTACTGAGGGGGCAAATTTCCAGGCAAATATCTTTTCTTTTGATTTCTTCCTGAAGTGTAGGATAATGATTAAGGTTAAAAGCATGCCCGATTCTCTCACTATTCAGCAATACAGCGTCATATAGGTTGCGAATCGTGTACCAGTCACTTTCTCCATCGTGCAGGTAAAGCGGCATATTTATGTCATAAACTTCTTCCAGAGAGTCCATTTGCAACCAGTTTTCAAGAAAAAAAAGTGTGCTGTGACCATCATCTTCATTGGCTACCAGATCAAATCCACGCACAAAATCAGGATAAAGCTGGCGGTACCGGTAAGCATTTTCCAGATGCTGCATAACGATTTCCCTGGGCAGGAAGCGCAGTGAGGTGTAGATCAGTTTTAACGAAAACTCAGGATGCTCCTGCTGAATGTCCTGCTCTACGTTTTTTAGGTATTGTATGGCCGAATCAGGAGGATAATAGCCTGAACCAGCTTCATGCTCAAGGTCATACAGACCTCCCGGAAAATTTCTTAGCTCCACATGCTGAATCCCATCCACGAGCAGGCTGTCAAACATCACTTTATGATATTCGGCATAGACAGGCTGGTAATTGAAAAAACCTCCTATTCTTTGAAAAATAAGTTCAAATTCTTCCCAGATATCAAATGAATCCTGCAACACTTCCTGATCTAACACCAGCAGCTTATGCATTTCCTGCTCAAAATTATCTACCTGCTGCGTTGGATAATAACCATCAGGAGCATCATTCTCCTTATAAAAATGTAGCTGGCCTTTGGCATGAGTGTCTGTATCCTTATCCCAATACACATAGCAATTGCGCATATTGGCGGCACGTTCTATCAGCCACTTAAAATCTATGCCTGCCGATCCGTGCAGGTGCATCATCCCTCCCTTGGGCATGCGCTGAAAAAGCTGATAAAGCTTAGTGCCTTCTATATGTGTTTTTGATTTGAGGAAATGGTGCGCCGGAGGAAAAAAGTTTGCTTGCTGATAGTCGCTTATCATCTGATCACGCAGTGCCACCAGCTTCCGGTTCACCCTTAACTCTTCAGCTGAGAGCTGCAGACCTGCGTCAAATGCCATCAAGCTATCCTGAGCAATCAAGGCTGCCCGTTCTTCAAGATACTTACTTTGTTGTCTATAGTTTTGCTCCAGGGCTTGTCTTTGGCTGCTACAGCTACTAATGAAATAAGAGCAGCATACTCCAATAAATAAATAAGACAGTTGTTTCATAAACATCTTATCAATCTCAATTTTTAGCTCAGGTTAAGATAAACTTCAGTACAAACAGAAGAGAAATAATAACAATAACCGGGTTAAGGCTCTTAAAGTCACCTTTAGCTGCTTTAATCATTGTGTAGAATACCAATCCAGCACCAATACCGTTGGCAATACTATAAGTGAATGGCATGAGCACGATAACTAAAAACGCCGGCACCGCTTCTTCCAAATTACTAAAATTGATTTTTTTTACAGCCCCCAACATAAGTACTCCTACCATAATCAAGGCTGGTGAAGTAGCTGAGGCCGGTATCAAACCTGCCAGTGGAGAAAGAAAAATACAAAGCAGGAAAAGTATAGCTACCACAACTGCTGTTAGACCAGTTCGCCCTCCAGCCGAGATACCGGTTCCGCTTTCAATATAAGTTGTAGTAGTGGACGTTCCCAAGAGTGAGCCGAAAGTCGTAGCGATGGCATCCGCCATCAAGGCTTTGTTCATACGGGGTAGCTTTCCTTCCTTATCTAAAAAGCCACCTTTCTCAGCAGTACCATAGAGTGTTCCTAATGTGTCAAAAAGGTCAACCATCGTAAAGGCTACCAGAATGATCAGCAAATCCATCAGCCGATAAAACAGCGGAGTATCGCTGCTGCCAAACAATTCTCCAAAGTTTAGTTTAAAAAAGGTAGGACTGAGGTCTAAGTTTAGTATCAATGGATTATCAGGCCATTGGGTTACACCTAGCATCAGGCTTAATATGGTGATTAATGCGATACTGATCAGAATAGCACCTTTTAGCCCTCTGATCATCAGTATTGACATCAAAATGAATCCTGCCACCGCCAAAATTACTGCCGGACTGCGCAGGTCTCCAAACTGTAAGATTTGTGGCGGGGCCTGGTTTATCTGGTCTATCAATACCTCTTTATGCTCTAAACTGCCTCCCAGAATAATATCTATGATCGGCCCCTGATTGATATCAATGATCTGTGCATTGTTCAAACCAATGAGTGTGATGAAAAGCCCGATCCCTGCAGGTATTGCATGTAATATACACGAGGGCAAAGCATGGGCGATGGCTGAGCGAAGCCCTGTCGCGGTAAGCAGTATAAATACTATTCCGGAAATGAAGACTATGCCTAGCGCTCCCTGCCAGCTGTAGCCCGACTGAAAAACAACGGTATACACAAAAAAGGCGTTTAACCCCATGCCTGGCGCCTGCGCAAACGGATAGTTTGAAAGTAAACCAGTCAGCAATGAACCTATAGCACCAGCCAGGCAGGTCGCAATCATCACACTCTGAAAATCCATTCCGGCTTCCGCAAGTATCGCTGGATTTACAAATATGATGTAAGCCATCGTAGAGAAGGTCGTCAGACCAGCGATGACCTCCTGTTTAAAATGGGTTTGGTTTTCACGCAAACGAAAAAAGCTCATGCTAAATGCAAATGGTTAGGTGCTGACCGAAAGTGCCAGTCAGCAAATACTTGTGCTTCTGGTATTCTATAGAGGCGGCAAGTTAATACAATTATCTGTTTTCAATAAGCTGAATACGCTAAAAAAAAGCCGGGGTAAACTGAACTCAAGAACAGCAAATATTACTATTCCTTTCATTTTTCAAATTTGTATTTTACCAGTTAAAAACATAGGTAAATATACTATATTTCTAATCATTTATTCTGAATAATGATCCTATTATAAAAATATATTCTGAGTTTTGTTATCTGTAGAATAACTTTTTATTTAGCCACTTGTTATAGCTTTATCTTACATCATTATGCCTCTGAGTTTGGATGGCTTTCCCCCAATAAAGGGTCAATGGATTGACTATTACTTATTTCATAACACATTTCCTTATGCGTAAAACTTTACTGTTTTTTTGTTCTCTGGCCATGTGCAGCTTTGGAATATACTCATCTACACTTGCCCAGGGGACTACCACTTCGCGCATGACAGGGCTGGTAACTTCTTCGGGTGAAGCATTGCCGGGTGCCACTGTTGTAGCCGTACACGTTCCTACCGGCGCTGAATATGGTACTGTTACCAATACCGAGGGGCGCTTTACCCTAAATAACCTGAATGTAGGTGGCCCCTATTCAATTACTACCAATTATGTAGGTTACCAGCCTTCTACCACAGACAATATCTATCTGACGCTAGGACAGACGCTTAACCTTGAAATAGCGCTCGAGGAATCTTCTACTGAACTGGAGGAAATTGTGGTAAATGCCAATGGTGTTTTTGATGGCAACCGTACCGGTAGTGAAACCAATATTGACGAAGAGGCTATTTCAAATATGCCCACCGTGGAGCGTGGTTTGAATGACTATACCCGTCTCACTCCACAAGCTCTGGTAGGTAATTCTGCCGCCACGAATAGTGGAGGTATTTCTTTTGCCGGTATCAACAATCGCTTCAACGCGATTTTTATTGATGGAGCGGTGAACAATGATGTCTTCGGTCTGGCTAACTCGGGTACCAATGGCGGTCAGGCAGGCATCTCTCCTATCAGCCCTGATGCGCTGGAGCAGATACAGGTGGTGCTTGCTCCTTATGATGTGACACTGGGAGGATTTGCCGGAGGCGGTATCAATGCGGTAACCCGTAGCGGTACCAATACATTTGAAGGCTCGGCGTATTACTTCCTCAGAAACGAAAACCTGACCGGAAAAACGCCTACCGACAATGCTGAAATTGAACGGGTAAAGCTGGCGCCGTTTAGCGTACAGACTTACGGTGCGCGACTGGGTGGGCCTATCATTAAAAACAAGCTTTTCTTTTTTGCCAATGTAGAAATTGAAAGAAGAGAAGAACCTCGCCCCTTTTTTCCAGAGGATTATTTAGGCAATGCTACTGTATCTGATCTTGAAGCCATACAAAACAGACTGATAAACACCTATGGCTACGATCCCGGGGGCTTTCTGAACAACGCACAGACCACCGATGGAGAGAAAGTACTGCTGAAGCTTGACTGGAACGTAAACCGTGATCATAAACTTTCTGTACGTCACTCTTATGTGAAAGGGCTTACCAACATCTTTCCTCGCCCCAGTAATGTCAGCGTACCGTTCGCCAATCGTGGCTATATTTTCCCTTCCACTACCAACTCTTTTGCTGCTGAGCTCAAAAGTAATTTTGGTCAGTCTGCTTCCAATAATTTGATCTTTGGCTACACCCGAGTAAGAGATGACCGGGATATTGCCGGGGCGCCTTTTCCCAGCATTATCATGCAGGATGCTAACGCCCAGATAGAAGTGGGTACAGATAATTTCTCATATTCAAATATTGTATTTCAGGATGTATTTACCCTCACAGACAACTTTAATCTTTACAAGGGTAAGCACACATTTACGCTTGGGACACACAATGAATTCTTCAAAGTTCAGAACCTCTTTTCTATATTCTCTACGCCCCAATACAACTATTTTTCACAAGGTGAACTTTCGGGCTATGAGCGTTTTCTCGCGGGCGAAAATGCGGATCAGGTACTTTTTGGCCACGAGCAGCTGGCTGATGGTCAGTCTGAAATTCGTTTAGGGGATGAGGCTACTAACCTTGGCCCTACTTTTAACGCATTGCAGATGGCATTTTATGTGCAGGATGAATATCAGGCCACTCGTAAGCTGAAGCTAACCATCGGTCTCAGGGCTGATATTCCTATCTTCCTGGAAGACCCGCCATTGGAAAATACTGAATTTAACAATACTACTGTCCCACTTCTTGAAGAATTTTATGACCTGCAAGGTGCGAGAGCCAGCAATACGCCTAATACACAAGTCCTGTTGAGTCCTAGAATAGGGGTCAACTGGGATGTAAACGGTGACAAGAGAACACAAGTCAGGGGAGGTATAGGCATTTTTACCAGCCGGGTTCCCTGGGTATGGCCAGGAGGTATGTACATCCGTAATGGATTAAACAGTAGTGTTTATTTCAATGCGCGCTTTATCACTCCTGATGGAATTCCGGTATATAGTAACCCTGATGACTGGCGTACAAACCTGTTTAACTCAACAAGCCCTTCCGGAGATGTAGACCTTTTTGTGGAAGACTTCAAATACCCTCAGGTTTTCCGTACCAGCATGGCGGTAGACCAGCAGCTACCCGGGGGATTGGTGGGTACACTGGAGTTTCTGTATACCAAAACACTCAACAACTACAATGTAACGAGCCTGAACCTTAGGCCATCAGAAGACAATCTGGAAGGAGCGGATACACGACCTGTTTTTAATAAGGACAATCCGATAGACCCTACTTACACCAACATCACACTGGTTGAAAATACCAATCTGGGTTACAGCTGGAATATCACCGGACAATTGAATAAAAGGTTCAGCAATGGCTTCAGTGGTGGAATTGCCTATTCCTATACCAAAGCAGAATCTATACAGGATGGTACCGGCTTTATTAACTACAATAACTGGGACAACATTATCAGTGTAGAAGGTAAGAACAACTCTCCTCTTTCTATATCTTCTTACAGCGCTGGTTCCAGGATTACCACTTTCCTCAATTACCGCAAGGAGTATTTTGATAATTTTGCTACCTCTATCTCACTCTTTTATAGTGGTCAGTCTGGTCAGCCGTTCACCTATGTATACAATGACAATGATAACCTGACTTCTCAGTCTACCAACAGTACCAGCAATATACCTATATATGTACCAGAAAATCAGGACGAGATATTACTGGCCAATCAGCTAGATATAAATGGCAATATTGTGAAGTCAGCTGACGAGCAATGGGCATCATTGGATGCATTTATTGAAAATGATGAATACCTGAGCAGCAGGCGAGGTCAGTATGTGGAGCGTAATGCTTCACGTACACCTTTTGAGAATATTCTTGACCTCAAAATAGCTCAGGAATTTTTTATCAATACTTCGGGTGGGCAAAGACATGCGCTACAGGTTTCTCTGGATATTTTTAATTTTACAAATATGCTTAACAAGGATTGGGGGCGCCGTTACTTTGTAGGTGATGAAGCTTTCCCGCTCATTGAGCATGTTGGCTTTCTGGTAGAGAATGGCAGTGTAACGAATGAACCCGCTTTCATTTTTGATGATCCGGGAGAGCCTTACAGTGTAGTACAATCTGGCATTTACAGTGCGCGATGGAGCGCACAACTCGGTTTAAGGTACACTTTTTAAAACTACTCATGTACCAGAAGGCTATGCGCCGGTATTAAGTACCGGATGCATAGCCTTTCTTTTTAACCTCGTTCACGCTTTCAGGTATTCTACTCAACAGCTTCGTTAGCTCAGCTTCAAGCTCATTCTTTTCAAAACTTTTCAGGTGCTCGTTAAACGCTCTCTGGATAGACTTTGCCATTCATTTAATTATTTGTCAATATCAAATTAAACATGGATTAGTCCTCAAGCAAAACAGTGTTTATCAGGTGATATGCTAAACTTGTATAGTAGATCGTCAGATAATCCTTCTTCTACATACCAATCTTCAGTGTATAGTCAACAGAATGTTTACCTGAGCCATAGATCAGGAAGAATACAGAAACCAGTAGTGCGGCAGAGGCTTGAAGAAGGTTAATGACAATCATCTCACCCACAAAGTTGAGTAGCACAGCTGAGACTAAAATGGGTAGTTGGAAAAATATGCTTGCTCTTGTCAGCAGTCCAATAATGATGAGTAAGCCTCCAAAAAGGTGAGTCATACTAATATAATGTACTATGATCATGGTCCAGCCAAAAGTATCAACCGGATTTAATACATCAATCAGCATCTCCGTATGCGTCATGAAGTGAATACCTTTGTAGATCAAAAATGCCCCTAAAAGTACGCGTAGCGTGTCAAAGCCAATATTGGTATGTGCATTGGCCCATTTATTAAGTCTTACGATTGCACTCATTGTTTTGGGTTTTTGGTGTTAATAAAATTTAACACTTTATCCATTCATAGTCAAGGATTTATAACTAAGTATAATTTACATCTATTACTCATTCAAAGAGCTGCTCTCAATGAAAAGACATAACATATTGCTGTAAGAACAATGAATAGCTTATTGTCCAATCATGATTTAAAGCATATCCTTAAAAGTTCGTAGAGGCTTAGGCATTGCTGCTTTTATCCAAGCATTTATTTATTTACTTTTCACGCTTTAACTACACAGCCCCTATGTCATGAGAAACCTAGCCTTATTTTGTATACTCACCTTTTTGTATTGTATGCCCTTTCGGTGCATTGCCCAGCAAAAGCAACAGCAAGATAAATCCAACAAAAATCCAGACTCAGCGCTATTTGAAGGTCTGAAATTTCGCAATATCGGGCCATTTCGTGGTGGACGTTCAGTGGCAGTAAGTGGAGTCATTCAGCAACCATTGGTTTATTATATGGGTAGTACCGGAGGGGGTATCTGGAAAACTGAGGATGCCGGACTAAGCTGGAAGAATATATCAGACGGGCAATTAAAAACCGGATCAGTAGGCGATATTTCCGTGGCTGAATCTGATCCCAATGTGATTTATGTAGGAATGGGTGAGCATGCCATCCGTGGCGTAATGACCACTCATGGAGATGGTGTTTACAAATCCACTGATGCGGGTAATACTTGGGCACATATTGGTTTAGATAAAACCCGCCATATATCTGATATCATCATTCACCCGGAAAATCCGGATATCGTGTATGTAGCCGCTCAGGGTGCGGCGCATGGACCTACAGAGGACAGAGGTATCTACAAAACTACCAATGGTGGAGAAAGCTGGGAAAAGGTGTTGTATGTTGATGAAAAGAGCGGCGCCTCCGGCCTGACCATGGACATGACCAATCCCCGTATACTTTACGCGGCCTTCTGGGAACATCAGCGTTACCCCTGGAAAGTAAAGTCTGGTGGCGAAGGCTCAGGCATTTACAAATCTACTGACGCGGGAGAAAGTTGGGAAGAACTTACTGAAGGACTGCCTGAACTTATGGGCAAAATAGGCATCTCTGTCTCACGTGCCAATCCTGATAGAATCTGGGCTAATATAGAAGCTGAGGAAGGCGGCGTTTACCGCTCCGATGATGGAGGACAAAAGTGGACATTGGTGTGTGATGACCGTGTCACACAGGCCCGATCATGGTACTACATGGAAGTATTTGCCGACCCTCAGGACGAAGAAACGGTATATGTGCTCAATGCGCCTATGCTCAAATCCATTGATGGTGGCAACACTTTCAAACCGGTATCTACGCCTCATGGTGATAATCATGACCTGTGGATACACCCTGAAAACAATCAGCAAATGATCAATGCCAATGATGGAGGAGCTAATATTTCCTTCAATGGAGGCAAGAGCTGGTCAACGCAGGAAAACCAGCCTACAGTGCAGTTTTACAGAGTCATCACTGATAATCGCTTTCCCTATTACGTCTACGGAGGTCAGCAGGATAATTCTACGGTGGCTATTGCCAGTCGTAATGCTGAAGCAGGAATTGGCTGGAAAGACTGGTATGCTGTGTCGGGTGGTGAAAGTGCTTTCTTAGCCTTTAATGAGGATGACCCTCAACTGGTCTACGGAGGTAGCTATCAGGGCAATATCTCCGTTTATGACCATACTACCGGCATGACCAAAGATCTGATGGCATACCCGGTAGTCGGGTTGGGATCGGTGCCCAGAGAAATGAAGTACCGCTTCAACTGGAACGCACCTATCATCATGTCTCAACACGATAAAAAAACCATTTATCACGGTGCCAATATAGTCCTCAAAAGCACGGATGGAGGCTTGAACTGGGAAGAGACCAGTCCCGATCTCACCCGAAATGATACGAGCAAACAGGGCCTGGGAGGAGAACCATTTACCAATGAAGGTGCAGGGGGTGAGAACTATAATACACTGGCTTATTTGTTAGAATCGCCTCATCAGCAAGGTGTTCTCTGGGCGGGTAGCGATTGCGGCCTGGTACATATCACAAGAGACGGAGGGCAAAACTGGCACAATGTAACCCCAAAAGATGCCAAAGAGGGAATCATCAATGCCATAGAAGTTTCAGCCCATGATCCTTCTACGGTCTACGTCACACTCCTAAGATATAAAATGAACGACTTTACTCCTTATGTTTACAAAACTACTGACAATGGGCAAAGCTGGACGGAGATAAATCAAGGTTTTGAGGAAGAAGATTTTGTAAGAGTGGTCAGAGAAGATCCCAAAAAGAAAGACCTGCTCTATGCCGGAACAGAAGGTGGCATGTACATCTCTTACAATGGAGGAGAAAACTGGTATCCTTTTCAACTTAATCTGCCGGTCTGCCCAATCAATGACATGACTTTCAGAGATAATGACCTGGTGGTTGCTACTTCCGGTCGTGGCTTCTGGATACTGGATGACCTGGGCGCCTTGCAACAAAGTGATGGTGTGCTCTCCGATTTAAAAATGCAACTGTTTGAACCTAAACCAACAATAAAATTAAATGCATCAGTGCCTGATGAAGCAGCTCCCGGACTAGGAGAAAACCCCATGAATGGTGTCATTGTAGATTACTACTTACAGGAAGAAGTAGCTGATAGTGTCATGCTTACCCTTGAAGTATTGGATAAAAGTGGTGAGGTCATTCGTACCATGGACAACCAAAAGCAGGAAGATTTTCAGCCTTATCCGGGAGGCCCCGGACCTAAGCAGCCGATTCCTGCAAAAGCCGGGGTGAACCGTTTTGCCTGGGACTTCCGTAAAGATGACATCCCCAATGTGCCCAAAGTCTTTGTAATGGGTGATTACCGCGGACACCTGGTTGCCCCTGGAGCGTATCAAATCAGACTTACCCTGGGGGAGGAAAGCCAGATAGTCAGCTGCACTATTCTTCCTGATCCCCGGCTGAATGTGACGGCTGCTGATTTTGCCAGTCAACAACAAATGCTCAATGCAATTGAGGAAAATGTGATCAGTATTCATGAATCTGTAAATGCTATGCGCAAAGTCAAAGAACAGGTCAAAAGCCTGACTGTGCTCCTGAAAGCGTATGAGGGCACCGCAGCTCTACTGGATAGCGGTAAGTCGCTTATTACTAATATAGAGGCGTGGGAGGAAAATCTGATTCAGCCCAGGCAGAAAACTTTTCAGGATGTGATCAACTTCCCTAATCAGTTGAATGCCGAACTACTGAACCTGAGAAGCAGAATAGATGAACACGATCCACGGGTCACTGAAGGCGCCCATCAGCGACTTAATGACTTGATAGCTGAATGGAATGAACATCAGCAAGCACTCAGGAAGATTATTGATGTGGAGCTGGCAACATTTAATGAAATGTACAAACAGCAAAATATTCCGGCGATAATTCTTGAAATGCCTGAAGAAAAACCTATAAGGGGGAATTGATCCCCCTTATAGGCTTGCTCATTTCTTTTTCGCTTTTTGCTTTTTCGTTTTTTTAACTTTCCTGATTACACCGCCATCCAGCCTCTTTTCAAACTTCATCGTTATCCTCAAAGGCTTTTTTGTTTTGATCTGGAAAAAAATGGGTTGTAAAAAATCACTCTTTACCTTATCAGGTTTGAACCCATCTTCAGTACATTCAACAACACTTCCCTGGGTAGGCAAAGAACGTCCTGACTTTTTATTGATCATTATTTCTCCTTTACCACCCTGAGAGCTACTAAATGAGTAATTACCACTTATAATTGGGTTTACAATAAAAGTATCACCCGCCTGCAACTGACGACTGTCAAATACTTTCGCTTCTTTCTCTCTATCGTACTGATAAGCAAGTACAACATATTTTTGTGTACCCCCAGAGGCATAAAAAACTACCGGTTTATTCGTGTTGCCAAAGTGTGCGATTTGATTGGACTTAGAAAACTTCTCCTTAGCTACTGCTTCCAGGTTAATATTCAACTGTTCATTAGGCGCTTTTTCATCCATCAAAAGATCTATTACTCCTATTCTATCCAACTTCTCACCAGCAAGTATCATTAATTTGTATTGACCAGGCACACTAAACCTGTGAACGACAGAAGCCAGAGGACTAATAGCTGCACTGTCCCAATTGACCTGAGAAAGCAAGGTACGGTTTAATTTAAGTTTCATGGCTTTATTCTTTAATGTCTAAGGTTAGTATCATCTCATCTGCATTCACTTCTGCTCCTAAAAATTCAATAGGTACACCCACGGCAGGTAATGCAGGCGGGCCGCTTTCGGCAGGCATGATCACCAATGGATCAGGAAGTTTAAGCAAGGGTGACTTATCAGCCAGGTTACCGGCTATCAATTCACTAATACCTACACTGATACCAAAAGTATTGAAAATCAGATCAGAGATCCATTCTCCTATATCATCACCTATGTCAAGCAATGTACGGATTACATCAGCGAATACACCCAGTACATCTTCTACGATATCGGGGAGGTTAAGGGCATCTACTATGGCCTCAATGGCATTATCCAGAATATCTCCGATGGTATCAGATACATCAATAATATCTATATCTATGGGTCCCGGATCCAGATAAAGCAACCATTGAGTTACTGGAGCAGTGCCATAGTAAACCTTAGGACTGGCGGTAATGCTTACTTCAGAAGTAAATATTGTTGGAATATTCAGTGAAATATCAAAGTCAGAATCACTTTCAAAAATACACCACTGCGGCGTACAGATATCAGTAAACGGAATACATACTTTAGGAGTACATATCTCCCGGATATCAAATTTAAATTTTACGCTGAGCTTATCCCATTTGATGTCCAGCTCGTCAATATTGATTGTATTGTTGTTGGCAAAATTTACTGAACCATTATCTAGATGAAATCTCACATCAAATTCAGCGACTACTTTTCCTAATCCCCCGTCTGCAATAGTACGTTCACCTGAAATCTGAAAATTAGTGGTATCCTGTATGGTCCTGAAAATACGGCTGAAAAGATCTTCAGACAGGGCTGCTGTAATATGCGCCGGGCCGGTCCTTACTCTGTTTTTGGTAGTTCGGGTAATTTCCGGGGATTCGCTTTCATCCTCATCGTCACCGATGACTATCGGAGGGATATTTAAATCAATATCTTCAACATCCATAAATAACTTCAGCTGATTTTCTTCAATTGCAGGATTATTGGCTACTGAAGATGGAGCAGAAAAAGTTAATGAGCCTAACTCTCCCAGCTCAAACACACCAAACAGTAATGAAGATACTGCTTCGTTGACCTGGGGGAATATAACATTATTGGCCACCAGTAGAAAGTAACATTCCAGGCTGTTTTCCAAGCCTTCGGGTCTTAAATCTACAATTTCAAGCCCGTCAAGCTTTAAACTGAATTGATCATTATTAGCGTTAATCGTACTTTGTCCTTTGGCAAATAACTCCAGGCAAAAACAAGATATATTCTGGGTCGGAAATACGGTTACCCTGGGTTCAGGAGGCGCCAGAACACCTCCAACATCAGGCCTGATCACGTCAGTAAAATCTCTTCCTATTGGAGTAAAATTTGAGATACTTCTATCACTACTGATCAAACCGGTATCTGCTACAGAACGGGCAGTTTGAGGTGTGCCTGAAAAATTTTGCCTGATAGAAAGTTTCTTTTCCAGCTTGGTTTGCCTGATCAGGAAATCAATAAGCGGTCGGTTTTCTCTTGAGGGACACCCGATACCCCCACACAATTTAGCCCTGAACGCAAATCTCTGTACGGGTAGAGGAGGGTTTAATTCAGCCGGAAGATTGATCACATTTCCGGGATGAAACTCCAGATCAAAAGCTGAAAACTGGAAGCAGTAGTTCAATGCCAATTGTTCGGCGCCAAATAATGGCAGTGGTGGTTGTACGGTTATCAGCGTACTCACTCCCGGAGCAGCATCAATGGGTTCGCACAATAGCTCGGGATTGGCCTGAATTAAAGCGGTACCGTAATTGAACAAGGAAGGGCGTTGTTGTTTGATGTGCTTCACTACTCGGTTTACCCCTTCTTCATGGAGTGCACCATAGAGATCGGAATTGTCAGTAAATGCCATGACTTTATTAGGTTGATGTATAAATAAATCCTATCCTATAAGTTCGTAGTACAGAGCAATGAAATATGAATTGTGATGAACAGTGGCTATTCTTGCAGAAAGAGTGATTGTGAATCTTAGCTTAATGTACGAAAAAAAAGAGTGTAATATGCATGATTAAAGCGCATATGTTTTAAAAAACATTCTCTGTTCAGCTATACATTCAGGGCAAATGCTTATTTGAAAAGAATAAAAAAAAGAATTGCCTCAAAATTTCTCTTTGATAATCCCGTTTGAATACGCATGGAGAAGATCGTATAAATCATTAATCATTTCATTGATATCTTCCCCATCCTCAGTGTCTTTTACTTTTTGCTTGTGGGAGGATTGATTTAGAATGGTTTCACTGTAAGCAATATCCAGTTCTTCAATAATTGCTTTCTTGCGAGATTCAAAAGCTTGCTGTGCTATCAGTTGCCTTCCATGAGCGTTATGCACCAGTGTATATCCAGCGATGCCGGTCTGTTGTTGGTAGGCTTTGGCAAACCCTCCATCAATCACTACCAGTTTACCACCTGCTTTTACTGGACTTTCTCCTTTTTTAACAGATACAGGTACATGGCCATTAAGAATTACAGTATCTTCTCCACTCAAGCCAAACTCATGAAGTATCATTTCACAACTTTCCGGTTTATCTCTGTAAGTATAATAATGATCTTTGACCTCCCTTTGCTCATCAGTATCATCCAGAAAGTAACGCTCAAAAGTGGCCATTTTATCCTTTCCGAATAGTGGAGATAATGGTCCTGCCCACAAATACCAGATCAGGTCTACTGCATATTGGTTAGCTGCAGTGTCTGGCTTCCCTGAACGGGCAACAGTCATTTCCTGATCAAAGAAATCCATCAAAGCCTTACCGCTTTTTTTACCTTTACCCAGATCAACTTCTTTAAACTGCCCCTCTTTGGTTAAAGGAATGCAACCATGATAGAGCAAATTCTGATTGGTAACCTTGTACATGCTACCTTTTTCAAACAACAGCTGGGCATGCTGCTGGAGCCGTTTGCTCTTCAAAAATGAGGTCTTCAGACGTTTGACTAATTCCTGCTCCTCTTTACTCAGTTCGTAAGGATGGTTGGGGTCAATCGTAGGTAAAAAAGTGTCTCTGAGCTGATGCTCTTTATTGTGCAAACTGATACTTCCCTTTTTGTAGTTGATCTTATCCAGCAGGAGCCGGTCATTCAGTTGAAATTCAGGTCTCCTTCCAATCAACTGCCCTTCCAGCTTAAACTGAATAATGGAAATAGCCTTGTGCATCAGGCGGTTGAGCCACTGCTCGGATGCATTGAGCATATCATCGGGAGACACCTTGGGATCAAATACAATGCTTTTATCTGTTTTGTAATGCTCAATGGCGAAAGAAGCCAGAGGCATCAGGTGAATGCCGTACCCTTTTTCCAGGGTATCAGTATTTCCATACCTTAATGAAAGACGCAAAACATTAGCCATGCAGGCTTCAGATCCGCAAGCTGCCCCCATCCATACAATATCATGATTGCCCCACTGAAAATCCACAGCGTGGAGTCGCTGCAATTCGTCCATGATAATTTCCGCTCCTGGTCCCCGATCATACACATCACCGA
Organism: Catalinimonas alkaloidigena; assembly: GCF_029504655.1. Taxonomy (NCBI): domain Bacteria; kingdom Pseudomonadati; phylum Bacteroidota; class Cytophagia; order Cytophagales; family Catalimonadaceae; genus Catalinimonas; species Catalinimonas alkaloidigena. The sequence goes on along the minus strand of NZ_JAQFIL010000001.1, from coordinate 2,267,440 downwards.
TGATATGCACTTTATGTACCGACAAAATCTGAATAAATCTGGAAACCTCTTCAATCAACTTATCCGCCTGGTCCAGTTTGATGATACTGGAAAGGAGGTGGTTATAGTAATTGTTCTTCTCTCCTACTTCTCTTTCTGCTACCAGTTCCAGAATTATATCACTGAACCCGGCAGGCAATAGCTTTCTCAGCTTACGGCTGGAATAGATGGAGGCAAAATTACGAGTGATCTGAATCAGATAATTGAGTACCCACTTGTAAAAAGAAGCAATGTCTTCATGATGCTGTTTGATCAAATCAATCTTCTCATTGGGATAGTAAATTACGGATGACAATAGGTTGACTTCTTGTTCCGTAAGTTGGTCTGAATAAAGTTCTTTTATTTTTTGCTTGATGATACCCGAACCATTTCGCATCAGATGCTGAAATGCTTCAAACTCGCCATGCACATCGCTCAAAAATATCTCCGAGCCTTTGGTGAGATTCATGATGGAGCTAAGCATTACAATTTCCTTGGCAGTTTCTACTCTGTTTGGGTAATGCTTTGATAATAACCTGAGATATTTGAGCTGATAGTTGTCCATACTGAAATGCAAAATTGTGAAATTTTCTTTCGGCTAATTTGTCCCGCTGGCTTAGCGACTTTCTTAGCAAATTACTAGCTCAGAATTCATTTGCAATGGCTATCAAGATTTATTTTGGTTGGTCTCATTCCTAAACGGTCATCCCTTTTTGCTGTCTGGCAAAAGCATAGATATCGTCTAAAGCCAGACGATCACTGAGCCCTTGTGAGTAGTGCAGTTTTCTTATGATAAGATTTTCGTCCAATAGAAATTCAGCAGGCATCGTACTGATAGACTCACCATCAGCCATCATATGCACGGGTAAGCCATTTATCTTTGCCTGAATTGCAGACTTTACGAATGATTTGAGATGACCTAGTGCTGCCTTTTTTGCTGAGCTTTCAAGCCCATAAGCGTCATAATAATTTTTATCAGGATCAGAAATTAACGGAATGGGTGAAACCTCCTGGTGAAAAGTACTACGGAGCATGATACTTTTTTTAGACTCAAAAAAGAAGATCATTTCAAGCCCCAGTGCTTGTAGTTCTTCATGGCATTTGGTCAGTGTATGTACTCTCAAATTACAAAATGGACATCCTGCATGCCTGAAAAAACCGATGAATACTTTTTTTCCTTTATAACTGCTAAGCGCAATACTTTTTCCAAAAATATCCTCAGCCTGAAACAAAGGCGCACTAAGGTTAATGTCCATATTCATAATATTATATTTTTAATTTAAATATTAATGAAATAATATACGACCAGTACACCAAATCAGATGTAGGACATTCACTTTTTTTAAGTGATAAATTACTAAGTACAAAAGGGGCTTTGTATGCAAAAAGAAATCATCGGAGGATATTGGCTTTATTGCCGCGCATTACCCTGATCACATCGTCCAGGTTTACCGGGCAGATGTCACCGACAAGCGTATGTTTGAGCGCACAGGTGGCCGCCCCAAACCGCAAAGCTTCCAAATGATCATCATAATGAAGAAGGCCATAGATCAGCCCGGCGGCAAATGCATCGCCTGAACCAATTCGCTCTATAACCTGGGGAATATCTATCACTTCAGTATTGATCTTTTGCTGGCCATCCCACATCACGCCTTCAATGGTGAAGTGCGAGGCATGCTTTGTTTCTCTTATTTTGTCAGCAACCAATTCAATGTTAGGATATTCATCCTTGATTGTACGGGCAGCATCTTCAAAGCTCATTTTTTCAAGCTCTTCCTTACCCAGGGCTTTGGAAAAATCATACGGACTACCCATCAGTACCTGCACATACTTTAACAGTTCAGGTAATACCTCATGAGGCTGGCGACCATCTTTCCACAGTTGAGCTCTATAAGTTAGATCACAGGAGACTTTGGTTTTGGAGTGACTTGCCTGAGTCAAAGCTTTTCTGAGAGACTCGGCAGGTCCTGAGCCGATGGCAGGGGTTATCGCAGTCCAGTGTAACCAGTCGGTTTGAATAATAATTGAAGGCCAGTCAAAAGTATCTGCTTTGATATGGGTAAATGCGGTAGCATCTCTATCATATACTACCCGGCTGGGGCGGTGTACAGCCCCTTTTTCCACGAAATACAAAGCCATTCTTCCGTCTACATAAGCGATAGGATCGGTTTTTAGCCAGTGGTGACGGAGAAACTGTGTTGCTGACCTGCCCAGATAATTATCAGGAAAAGCCGTAATGTGCGTGGCTTCATCTCCCAGATAAGCCAGTGTAATGCCCACATTTGCTTCCCCACCGCCAAATTCCATACTGAGGGACTTCGTTTGAGCAAAAGTTGCATAATTATCAGGGGTTAACCTCATCAATACTTCACCGAAGGTGACTATCTTTTTTTTCATTGCTTGATGTTGATCCATATAGAAGCAGGCTTTTAGAGATCGGGCGCAAAAAGCACTCAAAGCTCAATTTGACATGAGTCTGTAATAAAATATCACTACGTGTGTTTTCATAACTAATTTCGCTCATTTTATCGTTATACCTGCTTATTATTAATAAAAAAACTGATGCCTGATTGTTCTATTATCAAATATAAAACCATCAGTATTGTTTATACTGATGTCGCCAATTGCTCAGGGGATACCGCCATTCCTTACTTTGAAGAGGTACAGCAAATTGCCAGTACTTTTGATGACAAAAGCATGTTTTCCCTGGTAAATGCCAAAGAAACTCGTTTTAACTCCCGTCTACTGTCGGTTATTAAAGAGACAGTAAAAAAGAATAACCCCAAAGTAAAAGCCACAGCTGTTTATGGGCTGAGTCAACTCAGCATACTTATGGTTAATTCTATCATCTCCATCACCGGCAGGAAAATGATGTTATTTGATTCGCTAGCAGATGCTAAAGAATGGCTTTACGAAGAACATTTAAGGACCAGCTGATATTCTTTATATTTACAGATAAAACCACAATTAGGCAGTATATTTAGCCACAAGTGAAAACTAAAGCACCTGACTAAAATCTTTGGCTAAAGTGTTTAGTTGAGTTGCAGTCAGTTTTTCACCGGAAGCGATGATTATACGATAGCGGAAAGTAACATCTTCACCAGGATCAAGACTAAAGTCCAACTTTTCTTTACCCTCTGAAAACACCTCTTGTCCTAAAGGGTTAGCAGCAAACAAACCATAGGTACGGGCATGCCAGTAGGTGGGATAACCAGGATTCTGAGGGTGGTCAATGATTGCGATAGCTACAGGCTCATTATCGATATTACCATAAAGTTTCATCCATTCGGCACGTGTACCCCAGACTTGCTCACCACTCACTCCTTCGCTGCTCAGGTAATTGCCATTAACCCCTTCATTATTAAGTGTGGCTTCACTCATAGGTTTTCCTTCACTGTCAGTTAGCTTTACAGGTTTTTCAGAAGGAAACTCTAAAGCACGGGTAACCCGAATGGCAATCATTCCTTCTTTATTATCGTGAAAGTTTACTTTTTGGTCCTGCGCGGTCAACACAACTACTCGGTCAATTATTCTTTGCCCCCCCTCTTCTCTAAAATAAAAAGTAGTTTGTTCGTTGAGCAGCTTATCTCCCTGCGGGCTTAGCCAGTCTGCACTTACCTGTAGCACCCCTTGATCGCCACTCCGGGTGTTCAGCACTTTTTGATGGCGAATGCTACCGTAGTGATCTTTCTTTTCTTCAGGAATATTATACGAGTTGTTCCAGAAATCTAACCCATTAACATCGCCATAATTCATCCAGATACCTACATGATGCGGGTGGTCTGCTCTTTCTCCCCCTTTAGCCTCCAGGGGAAACCCCCGGGTAAGGGTAATATTTCCAGGGGCGTTTACAGGGTAAAGTACCGGCTTTTCCAGATCATCAGGATAGATATAGGCAGTAAACAGCTCATCACCCATCATGACAGTCACCTTTTTTTCATTCTCATGGTGCACCACACTAACTTTGTCCTTCACTTCAACCGTAGGTTCTTCAGCTAAGGCTACTTCCGGTAATTGAATCCCATGTTTAAAAAAGGCATAGGCTAAAACAAAGAAAAAAAATGTCAACGAGATTTTCATAGTATGCTGCATAGGTTTGTCTGTGTGCTAAAACGTGCTTAATCTACAGGTGGTATATTTCACCTCAGTTTATCGTAATGCTATGTTAGCTCTGAACGATGTGCTGACTTTTGTTATCAAATGTAACCCGTTTACCAGTATGCAAAGCGGTAGTAGTCATAATATTAGCTACCGCATGATTATAGCCAACCCGTACCGGAGCATTGGTATTCACATTCCTGTCACGCACACATTCCATCCAGTTACGCATGTGGGCTGAGGTCATGTTATCTACACCTGTATTGGCTGAAGTTTCTACCTTCACAGCATCTGCCAAGGACATTTCGGGCAGGAGATTGGCCTGCATCCCCATATCTCGGGCACGTCGGTCAGTAAGCCCTCCCTCCGGTGAAATGGTATTATTTTCCAGATTCAGGGTACCCCCATTAGAAAAATAGATTTCTTTTACACCTCCTGCAGAATTGTGCATACGAGATGAGTACACCACCTGAAAGCCTTTTGAAAGATCATCTTCAGGACCATATTCAAAGACCGCAGTCATGGTATCGGCATTCTTACGTCCGTCCTGCCATACATAGACACCACCATTAGCAGCCACGCTGCGGGGGTGTTCTAAGCCACTGAACCAATGAACGGTATCAATTTGATGCGACATCCACTGACCGGGTATGCCTGATGAATAAGGCCAGAATAAACGGTATTCCAGATACTTGCGGGGATCCCATGCTTCCTTGGGGCGGTTCATCAGGAAACGGTTCCAATCTGTATCTTCTTTACGTATGCTGGCTACCAGGTCGGGGCGCCTCCATCTGCCAGGCTGGTTAACGTTCCATGTCATCTCTACCATGGTGATGTCTCCGAACTTACCATCTTTAATGAATTGGGCAGCCGCATGATAGTTGCTTCCACTACGTCTTTGAGAACCGATCTGAACTACTTTTCCAGAACGTTCGCAGGCCTCCAGCCCTGCTTTAATATCTTCTATCGCCTCACCGAAAGGTTTTTCACAATACACATCACAATCAGCCTCCACTGCCTCTTTGGCGTGCAAAGCATGCTGAAAATCAGGCGTACTGATAATGACAGCATCAACAGTTTTGCTATCGTACAATTCTTCGTTATTACGATATGCTTTTACTTCATCCCAAGCGTTTTCTTTAAAAAAAGCCTGGCATTCATCTCTGCGTCGGTTCCAAAGGTCTGAAACGCTTACAAATTTGAAATTCAATTCATTGGCATGATTCATAAATGCCGGTATGAGTGAACCCTTGGCACGATTGGAGAACCCTATAATACCGACGTTTACTCTATCGTTTGCTCCTAAGATGTTCGCGTATGAGCGGGCTGAAAAAGAAGTGGCAAGCCCTGCACCAACAGAAGCCAGTGCACTCTGCTTGATAAATTTCCTGCGAGTATTATTAGTCTTGTTCATGCTTATAATCAGGTTGTTGTAGTAAATAAGTAAGTTTGAATATACACAGAATTTGAAGATAATAGCCAGTTAACTTACCAAAAAAACCATTTGATGTGCTGAGTATTCCTGTACGTAGGTTAGATAAAGCTGTGCAAATACCACATATCCACTTAACAATGTGTTTTTATTGAATATTTTGTATTTTAAGATAGCCTATCCGGCCAATGGAGAATAGAAATTACAATGAACCTCATAATAGTATAGTAAAACGCCTTTTTATCAATTTAGTACATACAACTAACCAAACTTTCATTATGGCAAAAAACAAGTTTCTTTTCGGAAGTAACCTGAGCAACGCAGCGGGCACAGATTTAGGCCTGCTTATATTACGTGTATTTGCCGGTCTGGCTCTCGCTTTTGGACACGGATTAGGCAAGGTCCCGCCTTCAGAGGGATTCATGGGAATGGTAAGCAATCTAGGCTTACCCAGTTTCTTTGCGTGGTTTTCTACTTTGGCAGAATTCGGCGGAGGCATCTTACTGGCTTTAGGCCTGCTTACCCGTCCGGTAGCTTTGCTTATCATAATTAATATGGCAACTGCCGTATTTTTAGCGCATGCAGGTCAGGGTTTTGGAGAAAGAGAAAAAGCCCTCTTGTTTGCTTTTATCGCTATTCAATTTCTTTTTTCAGGTGCAGGAAAATATTCAATTGATTCACGTATTGGAGGATAGTTAAGTATAATATATATTTGAAAACAACAAACCAAAATCCCCTTTCTGGATCAGAAAGGGGATTTTTATTATACATTCACAACTTGTTGATACTTTATTTATCTCAGTCTTATTTTATGCACAACTCCATCTCCTGAGCTTGTCACATAGTAAGTATTCTTACCTTTTCTTCTAATTCCCAAAGGATAATTGATTTCATCAAGCATTACTTCATCTATACCAGACACTTTACCAGTACTGGGAGCAAAGCCCTGCTCAAACAATGCGTATTGAACTACTACCGGGAACGCATCGGCATCTAGCGTGATGTCAACCAGTGTTGTAAAGCCTCCCTGATAAACCGACACATTGCCATCCATATCTACCTGATAAATAAGTGCTTCATTCTCTACAAATGGAAATCCGGTTAGGGTGCTCACCAAAAAATATGCTCCATCATATACAATTCCAGTAGGAACCGAATTAAAAACCGGCGGGCCAATTTCTGTAGGATTGATGATGTCGGGAAAAATAGCGAATATGCTCAACTCTCCGGTCTCGGCTTCCCTTTTAACGATTGCATTGGCAGCGGCATCAACAATGTAGATATTACCATCTGGCCCGAGTATCAGATTGTAAGGGTTTGACTCTTCGGTGTCAGCATCTCCTAAATCACAATTCAGCACAAAAGTGGCAATGTCTTCAGATTCTATTTCACTGGCTTGCATAGGTTCATCTCCGGGATAAAATGATGAGATATCTACATGGTATAGCCTCCCTTCCGCAATATTCAGAAACCAAAGTGTGGGACCCACGAGAATGAGATGAGATACACCAATAGGACTCGGTTCATCTGGCGGTATGATAGAAGTAAAACCTTCAATAACCGGGTAAACCTGGTTTTGGGAAGTAATCATCGAGATTCGTCCATCGTTATTTCCTGTTCCGGCTTCTGCCACCCACACATTTCCCTGGTAGTCCAGCTCAAGTCCAAAAGGAGTTAACAATCCTGAAGCGTATTCCTTTACTTTTACTTCAGACTCTTCTGATTTAAATTCGTGTAGAAGGTCAAACAGTTCGTGGCAGCCAGTAGAAAAAAGTAATACAAAAAATGATAAATAGGCGGTTAGTTTGGTACGCATAGCAATTGAGTTTAGGTTGGTTATAAATGATGAATATTAAGAGCACAGTAAATTGCTTCTCCCCTAATCATTCAGTGTCCTAAATCTGTTTGCTATCTTGTACAGTAATAGATTAAACTTCATTAATTTAGCATATTAGGGTGATTTTCCTAACATTTAAGCCTATAATATTTTTTGCGATTCCTCTGAAAATAAAGCTATGGTGCTTGTTCTACAAAGACAGCGACTGAGCTCTCATTGCACTTGATCGCTAGCTTGCAGTATCACTCTTTCATTGAGCCAGCAAGCAAGGCTAATGATTTGTCCCTCTTTATAACCTTCCTGAAAGATTTGCTCTATGGTGGGAAATTGTATTCTTGCTTGTTTCATCAGATCAGGTCTACCTGCCTTTTTATACATCTGATATGCAGCGATATACACGGCACGGTCAAGTACAGCACTTTCACCTTCCTTGCAGGAATAAAAACTTGAAAAATATAGGTCACCAATTAATTTGTAGGCTGCTTTAAAGTTAGTATCAACTTCTACTGCTTTCATCGCTGCCTTTCTGGCTGCATGCTTTAGCTCCCGCCTCTGATAGTGTTCTGCCATGTTCAGTAACATTTCAGCTTTCTTGTCTTTTTCTGTAGCACAGTTCACTGCCTCACTGTAATAGTTTTCTGCTTTTTTATATACTTCTCGCTTGTCATAGTGTAAAGCCAACATTCTGGCTAACCCATATGTAGGTTCGTGTTCAAATACCAAAGCTGCAGCTTCCAAAAAACCATCCGTATCTTTACAATCATAAGCAAGTGCTAATGCTATTACCTTTTTTGCCCGTGAAAGATTATCCTGGTATTGCTCTAAAAAAGGAGTGTTAAATTTCTCTTCAATTAAATTACAATTCAATGTTACGCTTGCCACCAAAAGTTTATCTAGGATGTCCTGTTGTTTTTCCACTTCACTTTCAGAGTAAGCAGCAAGGCTGAGCAATTGAGATACACGATCATAGCGATTCAATACTGCTTCATCGTTTAAAACTGCTGAATTTTTCTGACTGATGCGGATAACATCCATATAAGCAATCAGGTTGGACTGGGTGAAACTGGCTCCATGGTTTTGAAAAGCACTTTCAAAAAGCCCATACAATTCATCCAACTTATGCTGCTTGTTTTTAAAATATTGGTAAGCCGCAAGTAACTTACGATTGATAACATTGGCTACACCTTCAAAGTAGGTCATACGCCGATCATATAAGGCAAGCAAACTATCCGTAAAAGCTTCTTTTTTTGCCATATCGGGTTCACTGTCAATTAATCCTTTGTAAACCTTCTCACCATATATGTATAATGATACGTGCAGCTCAGGTGCTTTTTCAGCTAAGTATACATAGGATGTAAGCCCATCCTGAAAACGATGTTCTTTGACAGCATCGCTTAGCAAAACCCACTGGGTTCTGGCCGCCGCTGTATCTGCCGGCCATTTGAATATGTCCTGAGCTGGGCTTAGCGCTTCCTGTACAGATGAAAGTTTTAACCCTGGTTTACTGGTGATGCTATTTGGCTTAGCTGGTCGGGCAGGCTGAAAGGCAAGCAGTAACAACAAGAGTAGTATAAATATTGTGACACTCACACTCATCCACACCAGATACATGATTATCACTTTTAAGGAATTTACTTTGACTTTAGGCATAGCTTTTAGAATTTGGTAATGTACTGAACTTAAAAATTGCTATGCACAGCCGGAACAGAAGGTAGGGTAAAGCTTTTGCAAATCATTTTACAAACAGAAAGTACGTTTTACAAAGCCCGATATGCTTCTTTTTTGTTATTATTTGTAGCACAGATGTCCGACACAGAACTGACATATTTTAACTTACTCAAACGGGAGATAGCCCGTCAGCTGCGAACTACCTTTCCTGAGGTAGACCAGGAGATTGAAGCCTGGAAAGGCAAAGAAATCCGCCATCTTCAGGAAGATTTGATCCGTAGTGTCAACGGCAGGGTAAGCGAGAAGTGGTTTTATACCCACATTAAATCTGCCCATGAGCATCTGCCAAGAATTGACATGCTGGATCTGCTGAGTCAATATAGTAGGGTACCACCACTGGAACCATTTTAAGGCTGAACAAAAGTCGCTTACTTTTCCTTCATCCCTGCAAAAAAAGATTAAAGCTTTTCCCCTTTGGTCAGGGATTAGCATAATCGTCATTTTTGCTGCTGTCTTTTATCTCAGTGCCAGAGAACCTGAGCTTTATCAGTTTTGCTTTGTCAATGCCTATAGCCAACAGCCTATTCGTGACGCAAGTTTGAATATCATTGTATTACCCCCAGACGAATCACCATTTCGTATTCAAAACACAAATGAAGGCTGCATACAGTTCAACAGCGATCATGAAGAAGTACACTTTATTGTCAAAGGGCCCTATTATCATACCGATACTATTGTAAGGAAACTTGATAAGCAGCAAAAGCAGGAGCTGATTCCGCTCAAGACGAATGATTACGCCTGGATGATCAAAGTTTTTTCTATGGATCAGGTAGAAGACTGGAAGCAGCGTCGTGCTCAGCTGGATAGTATGATCAGAGAAGATGCCCGTATCTATCAGATTTATGACCACGAGCAGATTGGCATGGAAATGTATAACAAATGGAACTTTATAGATAAGCTTAGCATGCCCATACGAAGCCTGGGGAATATTGAGATACTTGAAACACAGTATGAAGGAGATAAAATAAAAACATTAAGGTTCAAGCAAATAGAAGCCGAGCGTCATGATTAAAGTCTTTGGTCAACAACTTATTAACAATATCTATCCTCCGGTCTTACTGCTGGTATTACTGTTTTTCTTTGGGGCATGTGCAAGTACACATCGTGAAAAAATGTTGGAAGAAAGCCTTGAAATAGATGAAAACAGTCTGGTATATAAAGACTTAGAAGCTCGCTTCACATCTTCTCAGCTTAGCGAAGAAGAACTCATGGCGTTAGAAGTAAGGGCTGCTCAAAAATTTCAGGACTTTATAGATTACTTAAACCTGCTTGCCCGGCCTGACCTGGATACTGTCTTTCGCCAACAGGCAGTACGCCAGTTGCAAAGCTTATTCGTAGATAGCCTGGTGAGCATCTCCCTCCAGGGAGAAGAAAAGCAAATGCTTCGTGACATGCTTCCAGCACTGGAGGAAGCTTCTACCGAACATGGGCAGTATAGTATTCAGCATATTGAAGTCGCAGTGCCATTACGGAAAACAGGAGCAGCACAGTATGCAGGTTCATTAAAATTTGAGCAGCTTGAATCAAATAAAAACGTTATTTCTAAGTCAGGAGAAGCTTTTTTCCTGGTGAAAAAGGTCTCCAAACAATTTGGTCAGCAAAAGGAATGGGTATGGGAAGTACTATTGTCAGGTATTGATTGAGCTCTGAATTATGGCTTTTGCACATGGTATGAAACTGTAAATTGTACTAAATTGCCCCTAGTCAATTTATCTCAAACAATGCCTGAACCTTTCTTAGACTGGCTTGCCGTAATTAATCTGCTGGGTGTGGTCCAGGGACTTTTCCTTGCGGTCATTTTCTTTACCCTTAAAAAAGGCAACAGAAAAGCGAATCGCCAGCTAGGCATTAACCTTTTCATTCTGGCATTTATTGTATTGGAAATCTTCCTGAGCTATACCGGTTATATTCAGTACTTTCCGATACTGGTCAATTTGGAAGAGCCGGTTGTTTTTTTATTAGGGCCATTTACATATTTATATACCCTTAGCCTGCTTAAGCCGGATTTTAAGTTTAGTATAGAAAAATATGGCATCCACTTTCTTCCTGCACTAGCACAGTTTATCGGAAGAATACCCTTTTACCTGCAATCCGATGCCTATAAGCTACAGGATACCGCCGGTGCTTTTCATAAACCCATAGAAAAATGGATCCCTGCTGAAAAAATCTGGTATTTTCCTGAATATGAATTTTTGGTAGGTTTCTGGCTGGATGTAGTTACTATCTGTTTTATCTTCCCCTATATACTGTATAGTATTCTTTTGATATACAAATATGCTCAAAAACAGAATGAATTTGTCTGGCACCTCTCTAATCTGCCTTTACGCTGGCTAAGCCGCATGCTGGCTACATTTTTAGTATTTATGCTGCTGGTTGCCATATTTTCATTTTCATCAGAAGATGATCTCGGAGATATTTACATTTCGCTCAGCTGTTCATTCATCTTTTATGGGCTTAGTTTTTATCTTATCAGCCATTTACAAGAATTGTTAACTGATCATAGCAATCAGACGAAAAAGTATGAGCGCTCTGTATTGGATCATGAATTAACAGAGAGTATCCGCCAAAAGCTGGAAAGCTCCATCAAAAATGACAAGCCTTTTCTCAACAGCGAGCTAAGCCTACCTCTGTTTGCTGAGCAGTTAGGCATTTCTCATCATCACCTCTCTCAGGTTATCAATGAACAGTACGGCCTTAACTTCTCTGATTTCATCAATCAGCATCGTGTAGAAGAAATGAAAAGCAGGCTAACTGATTCAGTATACCAGCATCTGAAAATTGAACAGATCGCTTTTGACACCGGTTTCAGTTCCAAATCTACTTTCCAGGCTGCTTTTAAAAAATTTACCGGTCTCACTCCTACCCAGTACCGAAAAAGTGCGGTCAGACAGCGCTGAAAAGTGCAGTATTATCATTTGGGACGTCCAGATTATAAGAAAAGACTTCTTTATTAACGGGGTTGCTTACTTTAGCCAGCACAACTCAAATGCATTATATCATGAAAAAAGTATTATTGCTATCCATTTGCATTAGTATCATTCCATTTTTCAATTTATCGGCGCAACAGTCTGAGCAGGGTACGCATGAATGGCCTGCCTACGCAAATGATCCGGGAGGCATGCGTCATGCTACTTCTACGCAAATCTCTCCTGAGAATGTAACAAACCTCAAAGTAGCCTGGACTTATCGTACAGGAGAGCTAAAGCAATACAAAAAAAATTACGCGGCTGAAAAAGCAGCTTTTGAAGCCACTCCGATTATGGTGGATGGCACGCTTTATCTAAGCACACCCAGCAATAGAGTAATCGCCATTGATGCTCAATCTGGCGCAGAAAAGTGGACTTATGACCCAAAAGTCAACCTTAAAAAAGATTATTCGGAAATCACCTCCCGAGGAGTTTCCTCCTGGCCCGGCCAGGATAGGCCCAGCCAGGATTGGCCGGAAGCGGATATAGTGCAACCCCAGGATGAAAGAAGAATATTTATCGCCACCATTGACGGACGCCTGATCGCTCTTTCCGCTGCCACGGGTAAACCCGTCAAGAGTTTTGGAAAAAAAGGAACGGTAGACCTGCGAGCAGGCATTGGAGCAATCAGTGTAACTTCCCCTCCGGCGATCATTGGCAATACCATAGTAGTAGGCTCTTCTATGGGTGACAATCAACGACTGGATTACGAAAGAGGAGTGGTCCGCGCCTATGATGTCTTGACAGGCAAGTTATTGTGGACTTGGGATCCTATTCCCCGAAAGACAAGTGATCAGGGCTACGATACCTGGCAGGGTGATAAAGCTGCCCAGACTGGTGCGGCCAATGCCTGGTCTATTCTTTCGGCTGATCCTGAGAGAGGCTTGGTATTCATTCCTACCACCAGCCCCAGCCCCGATTATTATGGCGGTGAGCGTAAGGGACAGAATTTACACGCAAACTCCATTGTGGCCCTCAATGCATCCAGCGGCGAGATCGTATGGAGTTTTCAAACCGTTCACCATGATGTCTGGGATTATGATAATGCAGCCCAACCTGCTTTGATCACTGTGCAAAGAGAAGGTGAAGATGTACCTGCAGTGGCAGTAGGTACCAAAATGGGTCATATCTTTCTACTCCACAGAGAGACAGGTGAACCTTTATTTCCGGTAGAAGAGCGTCCGGTTCCCCAATCTGATATACCCGGCGAGCAGACATACCCAACCCAGCCTTTTCCGGTACTGCCTTTACCCTTAGGTCCACATAAAGTCAGTGTGGAAGATGCCTGGGGACTTACCGAAGAACAAAGAAAAGCGGCAGAAGAGCGAATTGCTTCCCTTCGCAACGATGGCTCTTTCACCCCTCCCAGTTTTCAGGGCAGCATGGTGGCTCCTTCCAATGCCGGAGGTGTGCACTGGGGAGGCGTATCTTATGACCCAAGCAGAAATTTACTTGTCACCAATATCAATCGTTTGGTGGCCGAAATCAGGCTCATTCCCCGTGAGCGCCTTGCAGAAGCGGAAAGTAATAATGCTGCTTTGGTGAGAGCTGAAACCGGAAGGCAGGAAGGCACACCCTATGTCTTAAAAAGAGACTATCTATTCACCAGGGGTGAAGACGGTTTGACAATGCAGACCAAGCCACCCTGGGGTACGCTCCTGGCGATTGATATGAATAATGGCCAACTTAAATGGGAAGTACCGCTGGGAATAATGTACGATCCGCAAATTTATCCGGAGGCAATAAACTGGGGGGCTATTAATTTTGGAGGTGCGTTAACCACGGCCAGCGGCCTTACCTTTGTAGCGGCTACGGTTGATAGCTATTTCAGAGCCTTTGGTACTGAAAGTGGAAAACTCCTGTGGCAGGCACAGCTTCCGGCAGGTGGACAGGCTACGCCTATGTCTTATGAACTCAATGGCAAGCAATATGTAGTCATCTGTGCCGGGGGACACGGTAAGCTAGGCACTCCACTGGGCGATTATGTGATTGCGTACAGCCTTGAATAGAAATTGTCAATTTAGAAATAGATAAAGCACACGATGTATTGTGTGCTTTTTTGATTTTTATCGCTTTTTCAATAGCCTTTTCTCAATAGGTTGAGAAACCTTTAGTGGTGCTTTGGTACCAAATAGCGGATCAGGATTATAAAGAGCCTGAAAAAAGCCCAATGTAGAAGCATAGCTTGTCCACAAAGTCAAAGGAATATAAGAGATTGCGAGTTTTTTATCTGTACTCTTGGCGGCCAGTTGTAAGCTACGGGCAGCAATGATTGCGTCCCCTTTGGTCCAGAGCATTGCTAAAATCGGACTCTTCAGCCGGAAATAAACAATTCTAAAAGTCAGATAATCAAACCAGTGCATAACCTGCAGGTTCAGGAGTTGTTGGCGGTATGGAAAATGTCTACGGGTACTGAGCAGACGACGTCCACCCCATACCATGAATATGCTGAGGATGAACCATGCCGGACCAAATACCCAGGCAGGCGGTGCCCATTTAGGTTTTACTTCATCATCATAAAACTCTTCTGTCTCTTCGTTTGATGGTTTACTCGAAATTCCACCCAGGGCAGTCACTGCGATTAAAAAAAGTCCTGCTTTCCACCATTTGATTCTGGATGGGCGCTGGCTGGTTTTCTGCTTGATAAAATTCAGGATGAGTTTACTCTTTTTCATGATGAATATGCTTAATTCAAAAAATCAAAGTATGTGTGCGTACAATCTTAAAATACCCAAATGCAGGATTTTGTTTTGAAGAAATGATAAGGGGGGTGTTACGGTCAATCCCAGGGACAAAGCTGTGAGGTTTCATCAGTAGCCCGTACTAGCATGAGAATTTTTTCTCTCGGTACTTGTCGTAAGGGCGTTCTTTCAGTGATCAGTTCATTCCTTTGGCAATCTCTTCCATCGTTTTGCCACTCACCACACTTCGGTTTGCTGTTTTGACAGGATCAAAGTCAGGATTGGCATGCTCATCTTTCATTTTGGTGAGCAGCCAGTTGCCTGCCATACGGCCGCTTTTCATTTTAATGATGGCATAACCTCCCCGCAGCCTCTCTCCTTTTAAGAAGATCTCCACGTTACCCTGTTCGTAGCTATCTTCCAGGGAAATTTTATTGCCTTCCTTATCGGTTTTTAGATTGTCAAAACTCCCTTTATCCCAGATCATCACGGTGCCTCCTCCATATTCACCCTCAGGTATGGGGCCCTCAAACCAGGCATAGTCCATCGGATGATCTTCGGTTGGAATGGCCATACGTTTTATAGCAGGGTCATTGCTAGGACCTTTGGGTACCGCCCATGATTTCAGGGTACCGCCAATCTCAAGCCTGAAATCATAATGCAGGGTTGAGGCATCATGTTTCTGGATAACAAAAATGGGGGGGTGACCATCTTTTTTTAAGGTATTACCCTGTGGTTCATTCGTTCTTTTAAAATCCCGCTTGGCTTGATATTCATCCTGATTCATACTTAAATAATCAGATGGAGATTGCTTTTGTTAAGCCTAAGCAAAATTTTCACTCAAATACTTCATCATCATCTGCCACATACATACGGCTACTTTCAGTAAACACTCCACCATCAGGATCCTCATAAACCAAATCCATATAAAAAGCCTTAAAGCCTGAAGCGGGAAAACGCTCTTGTAGGAGAAATTCTGTTTTGTCTCCCACTTCCAGTTTTGTACTGCTCCACTTTTCATCCCGAAAGTCACGATCTTCAGAATCCGCCGACCAAAGAAGCGCTTCTACCAGTTTACCAGAAGTCGTACTTACTGAAAAGTTAACTCCCTCTTCCCTCTCGGAAATTTTCCACGCAAGCTCGGGGTACTCTGCTTTTTTAAGGGTGTAGCCAAAGAAGGCACTCAGTGACTGTAAAGCCAGGCTCTTATTACCCAGACCATGTCCGGCATTGGGCACATAAAGCAAATGGTTTTCACCGGGAATGCTGTCCAGGTAATTCCTGATCGCATCTACAGGCCAGTACTCATCATTCGTGCCATTGATAATCAGCTTGGGCATGTCGAGCTTTTCTCTGTAAGCATATGGATCTACCATAGTAGTAATGGTATCGCCTTTTCCGGTATTGAATTGCTGGGGAATGCCCAGCTCAACATAATCCTGAATCTGCGGGCTGTAATCATTCCAGGCTTCAATCTGGTAATTAAGGCTCACTGGCATATTCAAAACATCAATCACCATGGGCGCTATGGCTACCACACGATCATCCATGGCCCCGGTGAGCCAGGTGGTCCAGCCACGTTTGGAGGCACCAGACACCAGAAAACGATTGATCTCATGCCGCAGCGATTTACCTGAAAATTCCTGTACTGCATCCATGGCATTGACCGCAGATTTGACCATAGGAAATAAAAGCGGCCAGCTATAATCTTCATCACCCTGAAAGCTATGCAGCGTATATGAAATCAATGCATCTTCTTTCAGGTCATCGTAAAGCGGCTGGTTAGGCACCTGCCTTAAGATGGCCACAATAGCACTATTATTTGCCGCCATCCTGCTAAATGACTGTAATGTTTCATCATCTTCACTTTTCCAGTTTGGCGCTTCATCATTATTGCTTCCACCTGTGATAAACAGCAGTGCCCCATCGTATTGGTACTCTCTTGGTACTAAAACCGTTAGCTGATGGGCCCAGGTGTATTCTCTCCATTTTTGAGATGTAAGCTTAAGGTCAAAGGCCTGTACCTGTTCAAGCTGAAATGAATCCCTGACTTCCCAATGAAATACACTGTCCTGTGTTGACAAATAGCTTTTTAAGGCGGTCGCAGGAGTGACAGGTGCAGTTTCATCAGCCTGTTGCTGCCCACAGGAAGTCAGCATAAGATAAAAAAGAATATGTAAGATAGGGAGGCATAGTCTATGACTCATAAGCATATGATAAAAATGACTAATGATTTTGTTAATGCCGCAATGCATTTACTCTTGCTGCTTCACCCAGTCAGCATCTACACCCACATACTTAATGGTTTTAGCATCATCTTCCTGATCTTTGTGATGAAAGCTATAAATGATATGGATACGTCCATCCTTTCCCTGGATGATGGCAGGGTAATGACTTTGCGTAGCCTGCTCTCCCCTCATATCATGTTCCAGATGCCTGATGTAGGGCCAGCTTTTTCCTTCATCTTGTGATAATGCCAAAGCGAGGCTATGTCGTCCATCTTCAGTGTCGTTATACACCATCAGCCAGTCTCCATTTTGTAATGTGACCCCATCAAAGCCTGCCCCGGGATTGGGTAGTTCAGCATCCCGGGGAATAGACCAGTGCTCAGCACTATCGGAAGATACAGTATACTGCATACGGTAAGGCTCCGGTCCGTTATCTCTTAAATAAGCGACCAGCGTACCATCTTCTTTTTTCAATATGGTGGGTTGTATACCTATCCCACCTACTACCGGATTGCTGGCATGCCAGTGTTTACCCAGATCATCACTATAGGCAAAGATGGAAGCTTCTAATCCATCAGAATAAAGAGGAACAATGATTCTTTCGCCCATCAGGAATGGCTTGTTCTTGGTCTGCCAGCCAAGACGACGGGAGATGGGGTAACCCAATTCAGCAGAAGTGTATGAGTCTCCCTCATAGACTCTTCCACCCCTTACCATATTCTTGCCACTGGCCAGGCTATCTCGCATTACTTTCAACGCTTCCCATGCCTGTAGCTGAGCTTCGGCTTTTTCCTTAGGCAAGTGTGAAAGGATGGAATCTTTAAAGTAGCGCTCGTACTCCTCTGTCTGGGCATGAACCGCAGCTACAAAACGATCATCTGGCTGTATACCTCTTTCGGTCTTATCCCCGGGCTTCAGATGTAAATCTTCCTGCCAACTCCAGGCAGGGGCACCTTCCACTTCCGGATTTTCGCTGATACGATATTTGAGCAATGAAGTCTCCCACTGATTGGCGAGCACAGTGTACCACATCAGCCAGAGCCGGTCTTGCTGATCCATAAACATCATGGGATTGATGTCGGGAAACCCGGGGACATCAGCCAACATAAAAGTATCTGACCACACTTCCTCTCCTGTCTTTAGCCTTGCTCCCATAATGCGTACGTCGTCAGCCCAGCGTTCACCGGAGCCCTGAAACCAGGCGGCCAGCAAATCACCATTCCCCAGCTCAACCACAGTAGGGCCGTGTACGTGATCAGTTTGGTTAGGGAAGATTATGGATTCAGTCTTGGCACTGCTTTCACTATGTGTAGTGGAGGCATTTTCATCCCTGTTATCACAATTGACGCATAGTAACACTAGCAAAAAACTAGGCATGGTGAGTTTGATGTTCATGGCTTTATTCGGAAGTTAATGGAGCTTGAAACGCACGCTTTTTCGTAGCACTGATATGCGCGCAAGTCAGACAATCTGTAATCTTCAGTTTGCAATTATTGTTCTTTATTTACCCCTCAATTATTTGGTAATAACGTGCCATCCAATAGGGCAGCAGAAATTCCGCTCCGGTCAGCTCTCTCTTTCCATCACTACCACCGTCCATCTTGAACGGATTGGCATTGAAACGCATGATAGGCCTTTCTGCCTGGGGTAATAATTCTTTTGTCATCTGCTCTCTGAAGTTAGGTTCCAGAAATGTCAGGTCTTTGCGATGAGAATTTTTGACGGTATAACGGACCAGGTCCATCGGATAATCTTTCAGAAACCAAAGGGTAGATTCTTCATCAAAAGTACCTTCTGTAGCCAGCGTAATAAGATTCCAGACCGCATTACGTTCCGGTTTTTCTATTGCCCAGTGATTATGGATTGATTCTTCGTACACCTGCTTCAATGTGTCGTTAAAAGCATGGCGGTGGATCACCCAATACGTGAGAAAAGCCATCTCATCGTCGGAATGATTCCACCCCCCCTCGCCCATATTATGCCCTTCGTAAATGTAACCGGGTGTGGATTTGATCTCTTCCATGGCGATTTTGATGTTGTCGAGATAGCCATGCTCATTCATCATGCGGAACGCTTCCTCTTTATAGATTTCTTTTCCGGTGAGGTCATAGCCCAGCTGTAATCCAGCGATTAGGTGGAGACTTCCCAGTCGGCGGTCTCTTACGGTTCTGGGGTACCAATTGATGTACTCGGGGTTCCATCTACCCCAGAGGGTAGGCTTACCGTCTATGTCAACAAAGTAGTAATCATTTTCTATGATATGGCTAAGAATGGCATCCATAAAATCCGCAACTCTTTTTTTCTCGCTTTCTGTGTGAGAAAGAAATTCATCCATAAGCGAAGCTATATAGATGTAAGCGACAAACTCATCACTACTGGTATGTCCTTTCCACTCCCACTCAGGTTCCGGAGCATCACGCCAGCGGTCAGCATCGGATACTTTATACCCTTTACGCTCAAAAGTACGGGAAGGAAACCCTTCTAGCTGATTCACAGATAAGAGTCTTTCAAAGGCTTCAAAACATTCCCAGGCATTACGTCTCGCTTTTTCTTCGCCGGTTACTGCATATCGGAACACCTGACTTCCCAGATAAAAAGAAGACCATAAGCCGTCATTGTCTGTATCTATCATCTCAGCGGTAGCTATATTACCTGGTTCTGACAATCTCATTTCCGCGATAAAACCATAGCGGATATGTCTTTTTCTAATTTTATTCTCAAAATAGGCTGCTTTTTCTGCTAATGTCTGAGATTTAAATTTCACCTGATTCAGTCCAGTCTCAGTAAGCAGATACATATTCCCCTTACTATCAGCAGCCATGTCTATCACCTTATCCTGATCCAGCCAGCGCCTGGATGCATAATACCTGAAGCTTCCATCCTGCTGACGCATATAGGCGCCCTGATCACTAGCAGCCCAAAGACCGTCAGAAGTGGTAGTAAGTCCGGTAATTTCAGGCACTGGGACCTTGTTAAATTGCGTAAAGGTATGCGTGCCATCCAGACAGGAAATCCCGTAATAGCCATTGGAAGTCCCCAATACGATTTCATCTTCTCTGAAGGTCATGCTGCTCACCTCATCACCCTGGTGAAGGGGGCTTAGCTTTTCTCCTTCCAGCCTGTACAATTGCTTGTCACCCAGTACATAGAACTGTCCGCGATGCGTCTGTACATCTAAAATGTTCTCTCCGGGATGCTTCAGTTTTTTCATTTCTCCATTGGCATACTTTGCCATCGCTTTGGGACCTGATAAAAGGACCGCACCATTATGATTTACAGCCAGACGATCAAAAGTACCGGCAGTAAGGTTTCCGTGAGGAATCCCAGCATGGGCATTCGTCAACCACTGATCTTCGTACAGATAATACAAATAACCGGACTCTTCCTGTATGGCGATGTCTACTGGCTTTTTATCAGCCAGAGGACGATAACCTATGTTTTTCACCATTTCTCCTTCTATGATGCTAAGTAAGCCCTGGTCAGATAATACATGTACCACATCGTCATAATCCACCACTACTTTTTGTAATCTGGCGCCTTCTAAATCTTCAGATAAAGTAAATTTTACGGATACTGCTTGTTCAAAGGGCAGGTCAGGCTCGCCAGCATAAGTAGTGCTGGCTATAAGAAATAGTGATATGCTTAGAAGCAGGTATTTGACTTTCAGTTTTTGTGAACCGTTCCAGCCCGGTACTAACCGAAGTCCTGGAATAAGGCAAAGATTTTTCATTGGACTAACTTTATTTGGGGTAATTAATTTGGTTTTACTTATTCAGGCGGCCCCGTCTTGATTTGAGCTCCCGCCAGGTGGTCAGTTGAATATTATTATCTTTTAGGTATTGCTTGAGTCGGGGGTCCATCATGGCCAGCAGATCGCCTTTACGGGACAAACCTGAGCCTGATATTTTGGGAAATACTTCTGTAGGATCAGTACAATGTACGATGACCATAGTCACGCCGGGCCGCATATTTTCAAAAAGTTCTTTGAACTTCTGCACTTTCAGCTCATGAATATTTTGTTCATTTTTTTCTTTTCCTTCCGGTAAAGCCCAGTCTCCACTGATGGTATGCAGATCATCAAGTACCGGCAAGCCAGCCTTCCAGACCATCTCCCCTACGGTTTCAGCTTTGGAAACCGCTTCGGGCAAAGGCACTTCCATCCCTTCTTTATATTTACCAGCTTCCCTGAGCCTGCGTATGCCCTGCTCACGATACCCCTGCCTGAGCAAAGTATTATGTCCTCCGGGAATCATTACCGGAATGTCATAATCCACTCCCACTTTGACATATCTCCGGATAAATTCTTCGGTGGCAAAAAGCGTCCCCATATGAGAATCCAGATGCGTAGGCCGATAACCAAGCCTTAATGCACGTTCTACCTGCTGACGAATTTCCTGCTCCACTTCGTCAGGAGAAGCGTGGGTAGCGACCTGCTCAACCGTATGCCACATGGCCCCTTCTCCATCTACCAGACCGGGAACAGCAGGTATACCGCTCAGGGGGTGCCAACGATAATCTTTCCACTCCGAGGTAAGCGTAAGGTGTAAGCCAGCATCAGTCTCAGGATGATCTTTAGCATACTTGACGAAACTGGCTGCCCAGGGACAGGGCATCATAATACTTACCGAATTAGCGATGCCTTTTTCCATCGCCTGTATGGCCCCCTGGTTAGAGTCGTAGGACATACCGGCATCATCCACATGCATGATGAGCAGCTTCTGCCCAGCTTCCCACCCCAGCTTTTCGGCATAAGTTTGCGCTTCGGCTTTCAAGGAAAAGCCTAAGAAAAATATGATAGTTATTGATAAAGAGCGTTTCATGAGGGAATCAATTAGCGACTAGGAAGAGCTTACGGGTTTTTCCTGTAGATCTAAGAGCAGCTTTTCTAATGCTGATAGCTGTGCATAGTCAGGAATGATGACATGAGCACCGGCACGAATTAGTCTTTCTCGTTTGTGCTGGTTAAGCCCGTAGCGCCTCAGCTCATCGGAAGCAATGCCTACACATAAGGCACCTACTTTTCTACCTTCCCGGATCTCGGAGGGCCCATCCCCTATCACAATGATCTCTTCACCTTCAGCTTTTAATTCTTCTCTGAGATACCTCAGCACTTTGCGTTTGGCACTTTCTCCATCAGGCTTCGCGCCGTGTATGCCTCCATCAAATTCAGAAGCATAGCCCAGGTCAGTGGCCTCTTTAATCACAAATTCTTCGTCTGTACCACTTGCCAGATAAAGTTTAATGCCTCTTTCTTTAAGAAGTTGAATGAAATGAATGACACCCTTGATGGTAAAATTTTGAATATGCAGTTCCCCTTTCTGGAAGCGTAAGATCCTTTCCTCTACGTGTTGATTCAGGTAGTTAATAAACCTGGCTTTATACTGCTCGTCGCTTAATATATCCTCGCTGTGCATGTGCCCTTCACGATGCACTAATTCTACTAAACCCTGCATCTGTACAATGGTAGGGGCACCGGTAGTCTGGCTGATAAGCTGGTTTACTTTGGCTGAAAGCGCGGCACTTTCTTCATGGCTCATGGAAGAAAGCTTCTTTCCGGCAATACTGTCCAGCATCATATCGTGCATTAAAATTTCCCAGCCTTCACGGAGTACGGAGATGGTACCATCATGGTCCATGACTACATAGCGAGGCTTCTTTTCTCGTGCAAAGTGCTCTACAACTTCAATATCTGAATCTCCATAATACTTTGCCTTGGAAGGGTGCGCAGCCAAGAAATTATGATACACATAGGTACACTTTTCTTCCAGCGCCACAATCTCTTCAGGGGAAGCACTCCCTGTCTGTTGTAGTTTTCCTACAGTAATGGCGGAGGCCAGATTCGCAATTTTTAGGCTTTCAGCAATACTTACTTTGGCCGCAAGGCAGACTCCAAAAGTGCTGATGGCCGTATCACCTGCCCCTACCGGATCAGTTTGCCCATCATGCCATACTCCCGGAATGCTGTAGCTTTCTTTTCCATCGTAGTACATCATACCATTTTCACCTCTGGTAAGCAATACCGGAGCCTGCAGATGATCGCTCAGGGCAGCTGCCTTCTCTTGACAGGTCTCATCGTCACGCTCATCAATGGGTAGACTATCCAGAAGCCGGGTCGTCTCTTTGGTATTGGCTTTGAGTAGAATGCCCCTCAAGCCTGTGGCTACATTGCGCATATCAGCCATAAAGAGACAATGGGGAAAGCGCCGGGCCAGTTCATTCAGCTTCTGCACCATTTTTTCATCCAGTAGCGGGCGTACAAACTGCTGGTTGATGATGAGTAAATCCAGCTCAGGCAATTGTGCTTCCAAATGTTTAAGCACTTTCTCCTGCATCTCGGGATCAGGCTCGTTGTAAGAACCGAAATCCAGTCGGTTGTCTTCTTCCTTACCCATCATGGGTTTGACGTACGCACAGCTATGCCAGTTTTCTGCCTGTATCAACATGCCGCTGGTGTCTACCTTGCGGGAATTCAGCAGATACAGAAGCTCCCTTCCCCACAGATCGGCAGCCAGCAAACCAAAGGTTTTGATATCGGCTACACCCAACACACTCAGGTTTTTAACAATATTGCCTGCTGCTCCCAGGTAAGTTCTACATTCGCCGGCACGGTATACTTCTTTAGCCGTTTCCAATGAGATTTCTCCCGTTTCTTTGTCAATGGGATAGTAAACATCTACGGCAAAGTCTCCGATTACGCCTACGTTAAGCTTACGAATAGATTTAAAAATGTGATCGTATTGTTGATTTATCATAGGTTTAGGTTTTTATTGGAATCTGGAAACAGTATCTCGGAAGCCGAAATTTCCCGTTTCCGCCCTCCTGTATTAAGCCTTTTCTTTCATCTGCTGAATTGTCTTGGTTGTGGAGTAGCCATCAACGAAATCTATTAGAACTACCTCAATGGCAAACTCTCTACCCACTACATCTTCCAGTTTATAATCTCCTCCTTTGACCAGAATGTCTGGTTTGAGCTGTGATAATAATTCGTGGGGGGTATCTTCACCAAATTTGACCACATAATTTACACATTCCAGACTTTCCAGTATGTAAGCCCGGTCATCTTCATTGTTGATGGGACGACTCTCTCCTTTGAGCCGCTTTACCGACGCATCGGAGTTCAGTCCAATAACCAACAAATCACCCAATGAACGGGCTTTCCTCAGGTATGTCGCATGCCCACGATGGAGAATATCAAAGCAGCCATTGGTAAATACGATTTTTTTTCCGGCCATACGTTCTTCATCCAGCTTTATCAGGAGTTCAGGCAAGGCATATAGTTTACTTTCTTCCATGATGTTAATTTATAATACTACTTCAAATTTTTCCAGAAATTGCCGCATTGCTTCTTTTTCCAAATGATCTAATGGGGCGAGCGGAAGAGCTACAAAATCCTGACAAATTCCCATTTCTGTTAAGGCGAACTTAATGCCCTGTATGACGGTCTTACCTCCCTGATAAAGCGTGTGGCTGATGCGCATTACCTGCTCTTGCAATGCATTTACTTTCTGCACGTCACCGGCTTTTGCGGCATGATAAAGGCTCACGTACAATTGAGGGAAGGCGTTCGCTCCTCCATTGACCCCTCCATCAGCGCCCATCATCACCGCTTCCCCTAACAGTTCTTCCGGCCCGAGCAGGTAGGTTTTGTTAAAGCCCGCTCCCAGTTTATGCTTCATTTGATGAAAGGCCATCATGCTACAGCTACTATCTTTATAACCAGCGATCTGAGGATGATTCAGTAACCTGACCACTGTATCCTCTGAAAAGACATGTGGGCTGTGGCTTGGAATATTGTAGATATAAGTCGGTATGTTAATGGCCTCTGCCAGCTGCACCACATATTCATATAATGCCTCCTGAGCGCATGGAAAATAATAGGGCGGCGCTACAACTATACCGCTTACGCCAGCCTTTTCAGCTTTTCTTGAAAATGCTATCGCCTCTTCCAGACTGGTATCACTTACGCCTACCAATACGGGTAGCTGTCCTCTTACTTCCGAGATACACTGCTCCATGATATCATAGCGTAGCCGATAGCTTAAGCTGACTGCTTCTCCGGTAGTACCCAGCATAAAAAGCCCATGCACTCCCCCATCAATCACATGCTTGAGTAATTTGACCAAACCCATTTTATCCATGGTGTACTGGTCTAGCAAGGGAGTGGCAATAGGAGGAATAATTCCCTGTAATTTATTTGTATTATCTGCCTTCATATATTCTAACTCACTTTAATATCTTTTGCTTTCAAGGTAGTCCAGACAGTCAGACCATCTAACTCCTTTTTGTTTTTAATAAAAAAACTGAAAATATAGGCCAGGGCAATGAAAAGCAGGTTAACAATCACTCCTACCCAATAAGCCTGTATATCAATACTTATAGCTTCAGGCAGTATGCCCGTCAGGCTGATGCCCAGATACAGATTGATTGATACTGAAATGAGCAATGCCCATAACACTGCCCGGTAGCCTACGCGAGTGGTGAAAAAACCTATCATAAATAAACCTACCAGGCAACCTCCAAATACCGAAGAGACAATCCAACTGATATCATTGATACTTTCTTTTTCTATGACGCTGAAGAAAAAGGCTCCCCCCATCATAAGGAGTGAGACGCCTATGGCAATGTACCTTGCCATCCTCAGGTAGATAGCGTCAGCCTGCCCTTTCAACCAGTACGGTTTGAGAATGTCAACCACAGTGACCGTTGCTATAGCATTGATACTGGAGTCCAGTGTGGACATTCCTGCTGCCAATACTGCTGCTATAATTAATCCGGCAACCCCTGCCGGAAGCTGGCTCAAGATAAAATAAGGAAAGACCTGATCTGCTTCCATTGTGCTGATTACCGTTTCGGGAAAGACGGTGTAAAAGGCGAACAAAGTGGTACCTATAAAGAAAAATAAGGACCAGGTTGGTAAGGCCACTACTGAATAAATCAGGGTAGCTTTACGGGCTTCCCGCGTACTTTGGGAGGCGACATACCTTTGAATCACATTCTGGTCGCTGGAATACATGGCCAAAAAGTGAAAAATCCCGAGTAATGCCACTGTCCAGAATGTTCGCTCGTTCAGGTTCCATTCCATACTACCTGTACCAAACTTCTGATTCGCGTCAGCTATCTCAAAAACCTGAGTGAAACCCTCAGGTAGCTTATCAATCATCAGCACTAAACAAATAACCCCTCCAATCCACAGTACTATAGCCTGTATGACATCCGTCCAGATCACGGCATCTATTCCACCGATCACCGTATAAAAGGCAATAAACACGCCTACCAGCATGATGGTCGTTACGATCGGGATTCCGGTAAACAGATTGACAGGAATGGCTACCAGAAAAAGTATCTGACCAATGCGGATGATTTGCAAAATCAAAAAACTAACCGTACCGTACAAACGTGTGACCGGACCAAAACGGTCTCCCAGGTATTCAAAGGCAGAAGTGAGCTTTCCTCTACGGAAAAAAGGGATAAATACCACAATTGCCAATACCGCTGCCAGGGGGAGCATCAGATTAGAAATCAGTTGTCTCCAGTCAAGTGTATAGGCCGCTGCCGGAAATGCCAGAAAGGTTATAGAACTGATGGATGTACTTAGCATTGATAGTCCTATGACCCAGCCTTTGAAGGAACGGTTTCCTACAAAATATTCTTCAGTGCTATTGTTCTTTTTTGAAAAGTAATAGCCTAAACCTGCCATGGCTG
Organism: Catalinimonas alkaloidigena; assembly: GCF_029504655.1. Classification (NCBI taxonomy): domain Bacteria; kingdom Pseudomonadati; phylum Bacteroidota; class Cytophagia; order Cytophagales; family Catalimonadaceae; genus Catalinimonas; species Catalinimonas alkaloidigena. The sequence goes on along the minus strand of NZ_JAQFIL010000001.1, from coordinate 2,240,750 downwards.
CCAGGTATATAAGCAGCGTAACAATATCTAGTGCTCTGAATTCTACTCCCATATCACAAATCTGGTTTGAGCGCCCGGCAGATCAGTATGAACATTGATCAGAATAAGACTCAGTATAAAAATAATTACTACAGCGCCTGTGATGTAGCGATACCAAAGGTGAAAAGTAGGGGGTGAAACCGACCACTCCGCATTCTTTTTAAGACTAAAGCTGATACCCAGACCAATCAGAAGCAGATTTGCCCAGTACAGATACTCCTTTAAGTCGCCCCCATTTAGCCAATTGGCTCCCATGATATTACTTAGCATGATATACCATGCCAGATAAAGCATGCACAAGAGTAAGCCATCCTGATCACTCCAGCTTTTTACATTTTTGACTTTCTTGCGGTAGTAAAAGAGTAGAAAGCTCCCAAATACAAGCAGGCTTCCCCAGATAAGTATGTACTGAAAGTTGATCAAAGAACCCGGCGCTGCAACGCCTGTTCTTTCTGCTCTTCCTAAAAGCTTCTCGTAATCAAAAGCTTGAATGAGATTGATTACCGGCAATAGTACGGCCAAGAAGATCCATCCTAATCGGTTTGCCAATGGGTCTGGAGGGGCACTTTCAGACCATTTTTCAGCGAAGATGCCGTAAGCCATACCGAGTCCACCAAAGAAACCGAGGCTATACTCCATCACATTCCACCAGTTGAATGCAATATCAGTTGTGGAACCCACTACCTGGAGAAAATTTCCAAAGGCAAAGCCAAAGCCCGCGCCTAATCCTGAAAATAGTGCTACTTTCAGACTGTTATGATATTGATTGCGATAGGCATACCACCCCAGTGCCAAAGCCGCTCCCAGGCAGGCTGCCCAGAGTTCAGAACGAGGGGGTGTCATGAGCCATTCAAACTGGTAAATCAGTATTCCCCAGATCAGATAGCCACCAGCTACCATCTGCGTGATTAGAGATGCCCAGGACACTTTTTTTTCATGGGTAGATGCCAGAGAAAGTCCGGTGATCCCTCCCCCGATGAAGCCATAGAGACCTCCAATGATGAACAGACTCAGCAAACCGTAGCTTACGTTCAACATGTCTCCTCCCCTTCCGTAGCCTACAACCATTCCATAACTCATCATTCCTCCTACCCCCCAGCCTATCGCCCCCAGCGCTACTATTATGGGTAACTTTTTATACCAGTCCGCCCGTTTGGCGAGTACCAAAACTGTCAACACACCTATGCCTCCTGCCCATGCGGCACCGTGTTCATGCCCAAATTGCCCCCTTACCGCCCAGGCTGTTCCCAATGCCATCGCAACAAGTAGCAACTTCATTGTCATCGCAGATACTTTCATAGATCAGCGGGATTCAAATGCCAAGGGGCTGGATGGAATCTCATCCACTGTACCCATCCAAAAGGCAATTTTCTCTCTTTGCCAGGTATAGGTCACCGCTACGGTATCCCCGAAACTGATAATTGCCGGATAGGAAAACTCATCTTCCTCGCCACCTTCTTCAATATCCAGCATGCGTGGCCATGATTGACCATTGTCAAAAGATAGCGCAACGGACAATGGCGCTCTCGCTCCCCAGTTTTCGTCATCACGGTTGTAGGCCAGCGCCAGTGTGCCATTATCCAACTTGCTTACATCTATGCCACTATTGGGGTTAGGTAAATCAGTTTTATAAATTGGTGACCAACTTCTGCCATAATCTTCAGAGTCACTCCTGCAGATCATCCCTGCAGAACTGCGGAGCAGCATGTGCACCATGCCCGGTTCAGACTCCCACAATGTAGGTTGGATGACTCCCTCTTCCGCAATATTCTCTCTGTCTAGTGCCAAAAACTCAGAAGCTTCCCAGGTTTTTCCCTCATCGGTGCTGATGTCAACAAAAGCATTCCACACTTTATTTTTTTCGTCCGAAGCTCCTGCCAGCCAGTCACCATTAGACAGTATGATAGGCTTATTTCTTACCGGGCCTCTTCCTCCTTTATCTCCGGGCACTAACTCCTCTGCTTCGGTCCAGCTTTCTCCTCCATCGGTAGAGGTTATCAGCCAGGTCTCCCAGTAATCTATTTCTTTGCCTACTTTGAAGAACAAAAATACCTCACCATTTTCATCTTTAAAAAGTACGGGATTCCAATGCGGGTCTTCGCGAATTTTAGCTACTTCTTCCGGCGTGCTCCAACTTCCCGGCCTACCTTTAGAAAGCCAGATTCCTACGTCATCATTTTTTTCATGCTTACCCCCAAACCAGGCTACCAAAAAATTACCATCATCTAACCTTACCAAAGTAGAGGCATGGCATTGAGGAAATGGCTGTTCATCCCCAAAAATAAAATCACTGACAGGTAAGCTTTGATCTGCTGCAATTTGGGTGGCATCTGTTTGTTCAGTGTCCTGCGCTTGCTGTTGAGGGCTATTGCACGCGCCAAAAATCAGCATGTACAGCATCAGTTGTAAGAGAAATGATTTCCATTGCATAGGTTTCTGTAGTTTAATCAGTTGTTGTAATCTTGTGAAAAATAAAGGGGATAATTGAATATGCTATCCTTGGCTATCATGTTATAAGTTTAGCTTAATTATTCAATTTTCTCAGGGGTATCGGGAATTTTGTTAACCAGCTTGTTGGGTTTACCTTCATCCTTCAATAATTGAAAAGCGTCGTATAGTTCTCCCGTTGCTGTAAAAGCCTGATAAAGCAATTCATCTCCTTCAATGGTGATGGTCTGAAAAAGTTGGGTATATCCTGCTTTTCTTTCCATCCAGGGATCATTGGAGACCTCATACATTTTTGGTCCGGAAACAGACACGACGTACATCGTACCCGATGACTCAGATACTACCTGACTACCCGTTGCCACATTCTCTACCATACCTCTGCCATACGCATGGTCGTGTCCCTGTAAGACAATGTCTACCTTGTGCTTATCAACAATTGGCTTGAAATGTTCCCTGAGCTCCTGATTGTCACGGTTGGGTTTGGTGGAGTAAAAGGGATAGTGCAGGGTGATGGCCGTCCATTTTCTGGGGTCATTGGTAAGCACAGAATCCAACCACTGCTTTTGCGCGTTTCTGAAGTTTTCAGACTCGTCAATCTGTTCAGCATCCAGAGAGATGATCTTGAAATTTGGAAAGTTAATCTGATAGCAGGTTTCTTCAAGTCCCACCGGTCCATTGGCAGGAAGGTTAAACTGAGGTTTCCACTGAGGCGCCAACACTACATCTTCATACTCATGATTGCCAGGCGTCATGATACTGGGAACTGTTGCATGTATATATGAGCCGGCATGAAACCACCCTCCCCATTCTATGTCACGATTGTGTTCATTGATAAGGTCACCGGCATGCAACATAAAGTCAATCTCCGGCATCGTTTTGTAAGCTTCACGTATTACCCTTGACCACATAGATTTGACATCATTCTGAGCGTCACCAAAATAGAGAAAAGATAATGGCTCATGCTCTGGGTCTGGCAGATCAAACTGAAACCATTCACTCCAATGATCAGGAGAGCCTACCCGGTATACATATTTTTCTCCAGCCTGTAAATTATCCATCATTGCCGAATGATAAAGAGCAAGCACTTCAGGTTCATTTTCTGGTCTAACGCTTAACCTTTCACTACTGGCATTGATCCGGCGAATATTTTGAGTGAACTGGGGCCCATGTGTAGCCTTAGCTACTTCAACATAAGCTTCAGAAACAGTAGTATCGCTACGCCAGTTTACCGCCACAGAGGACAAAGGGTCATCAGCAAGGTTCAGTATGATTCTATCGGGTTCTGCTGAGGGAAAAAGCAGCTTGACATCCATGCCCAACCTCAGTGCAAGATCATGGTTATAGGTAGGTGAAGTTTTATCTACAAAAGGGGAGCCGGGCTGCGCTTTTAGTAGTTGGTTTGAAGCAATTGCCAGAACAGTGAGTAATAGAACAAATGTTTGTTTGATAATCATTATATGGGTTTAGGTTTCCTCAATTTAATAAATGTAAAGCTCATTCAAAGCATGAGAAGCGAAACCTGATTGTTCCGCTTCTCTATGTGTATATATTTCTCTAAACTGATATTACCAGGGAGCATTGGTGCCCTGAAGAAGCCACATCTTAGACCAGGGGCTATCAGCTCCGACTGAGCCTGAGTATTGTGTTACTTCCAATCTGTCAATAGCACTGTTCACATTGGATGTATTGTTATTGAGTTCATCATTTCCATAAGGATAACGAAGTGCAACGACAGGTTGGTCAGAAGCCGGCCCTACCTCCAGGGCGGGGAAACCAGTTCTACGGTAATCATTCCATGCCTCAGTAGCGGCTGTCCAGCTAGCCACCCATTTTTGGGTAATAAGTTGTTCTAATGTTCCGTCAAAAGCAACTCCGGGCTGGGCGATAAAGGCATCATATTCATCACCTTTGCCCCAGGTATTTAATGACTGCTGAATGGCGTTATTGTAATGTTCTTCCGCGCTCCCTACGTTCCAACCTTTGAGCGCAGCTTCTGCAAGAATAAAGCTTACTTCAGCAGCTGAAATAATTCTGGCTTTCAATATGTCACCAGGAGAACCTGCTGTGGCATAAATAGGTGCGAGCTGTGATACATGCTGGTTGCGAATGCCCTGACCGGGATCAGGATTGCCATTGTATGACTCAGGCAAGACTAATCCGGGAGGCAAACCTACATACAATCCAGTATCATAAGTTACCTCATCAGGATCAAAATGACGGGTGAATTTAGTATCACGCATATCCATAAACTCCAGATAGGTGTAAGTCACTGAGCCATCGGCTACAAACTCACCATCAGCTCTGATCACGCTGTCTACTGCTACTGACAGGTCCGGATCAGCTACCCACTGGACTGCTACAGGGTCAAACCAAACAGAAATACGGGGATCATCAGTACTTACCATCTGATCCACTAAGGTTTCACAGGCCTGCCATCTGGTGAACGCATCCACATCTGTATAAATTGAAGGCCATACGTCATCTGACCCTCCGGTATAATCCAGTGTCACATCCTGATCAGCGGACTGCAAATACATGCCGCTATTGTATACCTCTTCAATGCCCTGCCGGGCCATATCCGGCATTTTTGCGGAAACACGCATATAATACCTAAGTAATAATGAATTCGCAAAACGCTGCCACATTTCCGCATCACCTCCGAAGTAAAGGTCTGCCGAGCTGTTGACTACATCGGTTTCGGCATTTTCAAAGATGGCAGCGGCGGTTTTAAGATCAGCCAGGATACCGTTGTAAATCACTTCCTGGCTATCAAATATAGGATACTCATTGGCTTCACCGCCCTCATCCCCTTTTACCGCATTGGTGTAAGGTGCATCCCCCCAGATGTCAGTGACATTACCATAAATAAATGATTTCATGGTAAGCGCCACACCTTCAAAAAAGGGATATTCCAATTCTATTGCACGTTCTTCCATCAGATCGTTGGTTCTTAACATGCCATACCAACCGTTCCAGTCCGAGGCACTCCATGCGTAATGGTTATGTGCCGAATACCAGCCGTCCTTCTGTGTATGCTGTACCGCGCCAGCCATGTTTTCAAAACCTAATTGTAGATAATCCTGTGCAGCGGGAGCTAAAACCGCAGGCATCAGCAAGTTAGGATTGGCAGTAGAGGGATCAATTCCGTTGGGATTTACATTGATCTCGCTCAGCGTATCATCGCATGCTGAGATGACGAAGAGTGCCAGCAGTGCGATCATTGTCTTTTTGATATCTAATATATTCTTCATCATTTAAGATTTAATGTTCATGTTAGAAGTTGAAGTTTAACTTAAAACCAATTGGCATGCTCCAGGGCATCACGTTCTGTCTTTCCATACCCTGTCTGAACTGACTCTGAGTATCTCCCTGCGTACCATTATGTGCCTGAAACGCTCGCTCAGGATCAATACCAATATCAGCAGCTGTCCAGAGCATAATATTTCTGCTATAGATCGCGATTGAAGCATTGCTGATTCTACCTAAATCTGGAATTCGGTAGGCGAGCGAAAGTTCTCTCAACTTAATAAAAGAAGCATCAAAGGTAACCTGCTCGTTAAAATCCCAAGGATAGGTATTGGTGATTGGATATACGTTAGTACCCGGACCGCCCAGATGTTCCACATATTCATCATCACTGAAATCGTCAGGAGTATCCGCACCAGATGTTTGGATTACACCCGGGACAAAAGCACCGTCAGTACCATCAGCATCTATCGGGAAACCACCGGTCTCGGCAGTATGCCCCCCTACTCTTGGGTAGTTGCCTGCCTGGGGAATAATATACTTTTCAGGATTAGATTTCAGCATGGCGATTAGCTCGTCAGCAGTATATAATCCACCGGGTATCAGGTTGTCTAACTGACGCTGCGACTTCCAGTCAGACTCACCATAACGATAGGTAAATGACATAAACTCTCCACCTTTACGCCAGTCCAGACTGGCACCGAGCGTAAATCTCTTGAAGCTTACTGAAGTCTGCATACCCATCAGGAAGTCAGGGTTGAAGTTACCCACATGACGCATATTCTCTCTTCCGGAAAGCTCTATCCATCCTCCATTTTCACTCAGTACCGGCCAGCGGTAGTAGGGAGAATTTTCATCTTTCACATAGGCATAACCAGCACTATAGATATCTCCAATTTCCTCTCCTACTCCGGTGATAGCTCCCCCTCCGTTTTCTCCCCATAAGGTGATAAAGTCTAAATTTTCACTGAGTTCTTCTACGGTTGTGGTGTTCTTACTCCAGTTAAAATCCACATTCCAGGTCCAGCCATCTCTTTCTATTGGAGTAGCACCCAGCGTAAACTCCCATCCTTTACTGCGGATAAGCCCTGCATTGATAAACTTGCTACTGAAGCCCGAAGACTGAGGCAGGTTGATAGCAAAAATCTGGTTTTCGTTATCGATGGTGTAATAAGTACCACTGAACCTGATTTTATTGTTGTACATATTTAAATCTATGCCTGCTTCCATAGAAGTAGCCTGTTCTGGCTTTAAGTCAGGGTTCAGCAGTCCGGAAGGCACACTCACGGTTGTCACCGTATTATAATTGCCAGTGCTCAAAGATGGTTCAAGCCGATACGGGTCAGTATCATTACCTACCTGCGCCCAACCTGCTCTCACTTTCAGCATGGAGACAGCTTCCGGCATATCAAAGGTATAATTCGCTAACCAGCTGACTGAAGCAGAAGGGTAAAAGTAAGAACGATTGCTTTCAGGCAAAGTACTGGACCAGTCATTTCTACCTGTCAAATCCAGATACAGTTGATCCTGAAATCCTATTGATGCTAAAGCATACAAGCTGTAGATAGATTTTTCGGCAATATTGCTGCCCACGCTAATATTATCCAAGGGTATGTTACCAACATTGTACACTCCAGGTATCACTAAACCATTGTTTCTGTTTCCTCCTGAACCTATATTGGAACTGAAGTAGTAACGGTTCATAATATTACCGCCCACCGAAAAGTTGATGTCAAACAATCCCGCATCCGTATTATAAGTAGCGAGGAAATCAGTATTTGATTCCTGAGATGTGATATCTGTTAAGAAGTACCCGCCTCTGGCTCCCCGGCTGTAGCTGAAAGGAATCTTGGTTTCTCTATTCTCATTGACACGATCTAAAGAGTAGCGTGCCTGGAGGGAAAAGTTATCGGTAAAATCGTAATTCAGGGATAAGTTTCCGTAGATTCTATCTCTTACAAATGCGTTTTCAATGCCATAGGCAACAAAGTAAGGATTGTCTCCCGCATCGGTTCTGATCTGTTGTATCTCTTCCTGACCATCTACCCAGATATCCTTCATCTCATCGTAATTAACATAAGATGAAGCATATACTGCTTCCAGGGGGTTAGCCCTGCGGTCACCGGTACTTGGCCTATCGTTGGAATGTGTACGCCCAATATTAACATTGGAACGGAATGTAAGCTTATCTGTGATGCTAAAGTCAACATCCGTAGAAAGGTTATTTCTGTAAAGATCAGAATTTGGAATCATGCCTTTATGAAGCATATTGGAATAGGATACCCTGAAGCTACCTTTTTCATTTCCTCCACTCACTGCGACATTATTATTAGAAGTAACTCCAGTCTGAAGAAAGTCCTTCATGGCATTCGGATAAGACTTTAACTCAGTGGGAATAGGCACGCCGTTTTCATCCACCGGACTGTTCCATTGTACCGTTGTAACGCCATCGTCAAGATTGGGCCCTCCCCAATAGGCAGAACCTTCATTGAACACACCATTACGCTGTCCGTTGGCGTATTTGTAGTGGAAATCCAACAGACGGGTAGGCTGCTCAAACACATTGGAAGTGGAAAATGAAACCCCCAGTTTTTGATTTTTTGCTCCTGACTTGGTGGTGATGAGGATGACTCCATTACCCGCACGTGTACCATACAAGGCTGCCGCACTGGGTCCTTTGAGCACGTTGATACTTTCTATGTCGTCGGGATTGATATCTGATATCGCATTACCATAGTCAACCTGGTTTCCATCTCCGTTTTGGGAGATATTATTCAGGCTATTGGACATGGGGACCCCGTCAACTACGAAAAGTGGTTGGTTGTCAGTAGTCAATGAAGTGGCGCCTCGGATAATGACACTCATGGAGGAACCTGGTCCGCTGGTCTGATTGATCGTAACACCGGGAACTCTACCGGCTAATGAGCTTAGCACATTTTCCTGAGATACCTGACGAAGTTCTTCGCCTTCTACATTGGCTACATCGTAGCCCAGCGAGCGTTCTTCGCGTTCAATACCCAAGGCGGTAACGACTACTTCGGACAACTCTCTCAAATCAGTTTGTAAGACGATGTCAAATGTCTGGCGATCTCCAACCTCTACTTCCTGGCTTTGGTAACCGATAGAACTAAATACCAAAACAGATGATGCCCCCTCTACACTTAGCGAAAAATTCCCTTCAACGTCTGTTATGGTACCATTACTGGTACCTTTTTCCAGCACGTTGATACCTGGTAAGCCTTCTCCTCCTTCTCCAGTTACTTTGCCTTGTACGTTGATGCGTATCGCTCTATTGATAGAAGGCAGAGGAGTCTGCCCTCCCAGATGTACCAAAAAGTCTCTGGGCTTCACTGCTTTTTCCCTATTAGGCGGACTAACAGGGCGGATCACATAATCAATTTTTCCAATCTTCTTGTACTCAAGGCCGGAGCCGGAAAGTACATCTTTTAAAGCTTTTTCAGGATTTCCGGAGGCTTCAAAATTTATGTCAGAAGAAACCTTGTGACGTGTTATTTCCTCCTCGCTGTAATTCAGGCTGATCTGGTACTGATTGGCGATTTTAGTAAGGGCTTTTTTGAGTGTCACTTTATGGGATACTCCATCCTGTGGCAAACTTGCATCTGCGGTTAGCCCTAAGCTATTCAGGTTTTGGGCAAACAGTTGTATCGGAAGGCTAAATGCGGCTAGCAGTAGAAGCCTCCTGATGTAAATTGATAGATAGAATAGTTTCATACTCGCGTTGGTTAGGGTTGATAAAGGTTTTTGGGTGATGGTATACTAAGGTTGCTCATGTTGTTGAATTATGATTTGTTGGTTATTTAATTTTGCTTCAAAATCAAAGCTCTCTGTAAGTGCCAGCAATAGTATAGAAATATCATCAGTTGGGCAGGAGCCGGTAAATTTCAGGTCAAGCCATTCCTCATTCGTTACTTTCACTTCATAACCATATATGTCTTGCAGACGCTGTGCTATATTTCTGATATCTTCATTTTCAAAAATGAGGCGGTTCTCTTTCCATGATGAATATACTTTAGGGTTAACCTGTCTTTTGACAAGCTTCTTTTGTTTGCCTAAGGTTGCCATCTCACCAGGTTCCAGAAACATAGCTTCAACATTATCGGCCTGGCTAAGCTGATTCAACTTAACTTTACCTGTATTTAATACCACCTGCGTTTCTCCATGACGGGCCTGTACATTGAAAGTAGTGCCTAATACCTCTACGTCCAGTTGCTCAGTATGCACAATAAAGCGACCGTCTGCAGCATCTGGCATTTTGACAACATCAAAGAATGCTTCACCTTCTAGCCATACTTCTCTTAGCTGGTTTTCAGTCCATTCATTGCTTATCCTCAGGCTTGAATTCGCGTTTAATTGAACGACAGTTCTATCCGGTAACAGGACCTCATACTGCTCACCAAAATCGGTAATATATTCCTGATAAGGGGTATAAAAAGCAAAACGCCACATTAAGTAACCCGCAAGCAGCAAAAAAGTCATCGTGGCAGCCACCGAAAGATATATACCCAGATAGCCCTTATTCATGTCTTCATGCTTACTGGATTTCACTTTTTGCATCACCTTTTTTTTGACCTCCTTTTGTTCTTCTTCGGTAGGTGATGCAGCATGAAAACTAAGAAATGCTACGATACTTTTAGCCTGAGCAATAGTGTCAGCTTTCTCAGGATATTTTGCTAACCAGTTTTCCCAAAATAGATTGGTATCTTCATCGGCTTGTTTCACCCACCGGATGAATAAAGGGTCTGCTGCAAAATCATCCACATCGTAGTGATAGTAGTCCATAAGGCTAATTGTAAAGTAGTGGTTCTACTGTAAGGAGACATGGACGTCGCAGATGCCCTCAAAAAAATTTACTTTTTTTCTAAAAATTATTTTTTAGCACCAGGGAATTGCAAAAAAAACATTAAGGGAAGAAAAGTGTATAAGGTCAGGCTGCCATCCAGATTTTTAATACCGTCTTTGAGTACTGCAATAGCTCGGTACACTAAGGTGCGGGCATATTTTACCTTTTTCATTTTCATGATTTCAGCGATCTCCTCATAGCTCATATTTTCATAAAAGCGAAGAAAAACCGCTTCCTTTTGCCGGCTACTCAGTTTTTTAAAAGCATTTAATAATTTTCGCTGGCGGATTTCATCTAATTGTTCACGAATTAAGGCATGTTCATGAGAAAAGCTTACTTCAAAATGGTAATTGCTACTTATCGGTTCAAGCAGCAGTTGTTTTCCACAGGCCTTACGGATGATACGATGACGAAAAGAGACATAAAGGTAATTTTTTACCTGCTGTACTTTACTGAGATTAGCACGACCTACGTACAGCTCTACAAAGAAATCTTGCAGGCAATCTTTCACCATTGCACGTTCCGGGCAAAACTGCATCCCGTAACGAAAAAGCAAAGGAAAAAATTTATCATATAGTTGCTCATAAGCCTGATCAGAGCCAGTTCGCATCTGATTCCAAACTTGTACATCAGATAAACCGTTTTTTGAGACCTTAAGCATATATGAATTAAATTCGGATACTACTTAATACTTTATTCGCATTAAAATTACATAAGTACAAGGGAAATCAAGTGCTTAAAGTGTTACCAATATATTAAGCTTTCTGCATTTAGTTTCCACCAGAAGCTAGTTATAATTTTTCTTTTTACAAAGAAAAATTATACAAAGGAGCGATTGAGGGCCTTTTTTCACTTGAACATTGGAATGAGCAACTGAGTATACAAAAAAATACCCGGCCTATGCCGGGTCAATTTCTTTAAATAAAAAAGCTTTATTTTCATGTAAGCGATGCCATGAATATTACATCAAATTTTTACATTCAAAGTAAACCTTCATTCTCTGTGAAATCCAAGGAGGATGTTGAAGATAGCGAATGAATACGCCTTACAAGCTCTGTCTCTGTAACGCACGAGGACAATAAGTTAATTTTTAAAAGTAATAATTAGTCTGTCGGGCTACTTACGCTTAGTCTGTATATTAAACCGTAATTTAACCGGACTTTCTTTTGGAATAGGCTGACGGTTACGGGTATAGGTAAGCTTATAGACATTTGCTATTCCGCTGGAAAAGTTTTCAAATACCCTCTGGAGTTGATTTACCGAATTAGGAAAAGTAGCCACGCCTCCATTCAGGCTAAGTGCGTTGAGTACATCCCGGTCCACTCCTCCCTTGCCTTCCAATCCAATGGTAAAGCTTATTATTTTAGAATTACCTTCGTTTTCCCTGATTTTACTGGCTAAAAACTGAGGGCTATACTCGGGGTTTGAATTGTTATCAGTACCATCAGTAAAAATGATAACTGCTTTGGCTTCCGCACTTACATCATTCAGTGCATTGATACCCATGTTCACCGCTTCATAGAGTGTGGTAAACCTACCCTGCGCTAAATTTGAGATATAATTATTGATTTCTGAGGCATTTGAGGTAAGAGGGAGCATATTAACATCATCGGCAAAATCAACTACTCCTACCTGCAACTGATCTGTCTCGGCAAAAATCTGAGTGACAAAATCAGACGCATATTGTTTCACGTTCTCAAAATCCTCTCCCAGGGACTCACTTCTGTCTAATACCAGTACAACCGCTAAATCCTCTATTGTTTCATATTCCATTCTAAACTCTACATCTTCTTTCCAGTCATTAAGTTCATCACGGTATTCATATGCTCTGATACTGTTGATTTCGTAGTTGTAATTGCTATTATCAATAATTCTAAAGTTATCAATCTCAACCTCTGTAAAGGTGTTTCCTACTGCTGAGCCTCCAAAGGTTTTATCAAAATCAATACGGACAGCGTTAGAAGTATTTTTCTCATCAAAGCTAATTTCCGGATGACTGCCATCAGGGTTCCAGAAATCAATGTATAGCTGAAAATCACTACTAAGCTCACTGACATCATCGTTCTTATCACATGCGGCAAGCAGGAGAATAGCTAACATAGCTGTTAAGTTTGGGTACTTTTTCATAAAGCATTCAATTTTTATTCTATACCTGTTAATAATTGGTAGCGCTTTCGCTACGCATTTCCCCAAAGAACGTTTACCGCATTAAAATTAGTATGACCAACTGCTCTTACCAGCTTCTGATTTACTTAGGTGAAAAGTCAAATTTTGTAATTACACCTCAGCGTTTGTTTTTACAACTCCTTAGTTTTTTGAGTAAATAAGTCTCTTAATTAATCCACGATAAGTGCCTACAAACGCTTTAACCTGACTTTTTCTTGCCCTTGCTTGAATAAATACACGCAAATTATTACAGCGTAGAATTGAGTAAATAATGGAAGAATTGAAGGCTAACCTACTACTTTTACAGATGTATTTATCATTATACAACTAAATAATTATACGGGTTAAATATTTACTTTAGTTTATTGAATGTAATAGTAAAAAAATCATTGATTTATTACACTTACTCATTGAAGCAGGTCAATGCAATAAGTGTCTCAACGAATTATCCTGGATAGTTTTGCGTATTTTTGAATAGATGACAGAGACATTAGATAGAGAGGGTAGACATCAAGTAAATTTGTATACGTGAATAAATCCTGATTGCCATTTACAAGCTTTCCCTAATGCATTCAGAAACTATATACCATACTTGTATTAAGCTCATTTTTGTGCTCATCTTGGTATTTTGTTATCAATTTAAGCTACAGGCTCAACCTTCTCCAATCGAGAAAACCAGACACCCCCTACATCAGACCGAAAGTGATACCGCCAAGATTTATCATTGGTACAAAAAGGCTAACAAGCTAATTTACACTGAGTCTGACTCAGCCATCCATTATGCATTAAAAATTGACAGTCTCTCCAAACAAATCAACTTTACAAAAGGTCATTCCCTTGCACTTAACTGTTTAGGAAACATCTACTGGGCCAAAGGCAGCCTTAAAGAAGGGCTTTCGTATTACATTCAATCCAAAGAAGTAGCTCATGAAATTGGGGATGACAACCTCATTGCTAAAAATATCGGGAGTATGGGACTTATATACAGGGCAGCTGGGAATCATAAAGCTGCTTTATCGTATTACCGACGAGCCCTGCCCCTTTTTATTTCCTTACAAAATGGAGAACGGATAGCCGTTACTTATAATAATATGGGGAAATGCTACCTGGAGATGGGGGTTTATGATTCTGCGACCCATTATTTTAATTTAGCTCACCCCCCCGCAAGAGTGCATAGGCCGAGCATTTTGCCGATATTATCTTTTAATCATTCTGATGTATTTTTTAGAAGAAAAGAATACTTACAGGCTGAAAAACACCTTAAAACCAGCCTAAAATCATCTCAATCATTTAACGATGAGCGAATGATTATAAGAAACAAACAAATGCTTGCCGAGGTAAAGCTTTTTCAGGACAGTATTGAAGTTGCAAAATCGCTGGCATTAGATGCCGTCAAAAAAGCTGAGGCTACTGGTGTGAAAGAATTAATGTTTGTATGTTATGAAACACTTTCGCATGTTTACGCCAAAACACATCAATATGACAGTGCCTATCACTTCCTAAGTTTGTTTAACATTTATAAGGACAGTGTACAAAGTGAAGATGTTCAGGAGAAAATAAACTTTCATGACTTTGAGCAACAGCAAAAAGAAATTTTGATGCTCTCTAAAGAAAAAATTCTTGAAAAGGAGATTCGCCAAAAACAAACTGCTTCTATATATATATTATCACTATTACTTGTAGCAATCGCTATGCTGGCAATAGTGCTCTACCGCAGTAAACATCAAAAAACAACAGATAATAAATTACTACAATTTAAAAACGAAGAAATCAACCGTCAAAAGGAAGAAATGGCTGCTCAGGCAGATAAATTCCAAGACCTGAACCAATTGAAAAACAAGCTGTTTTCAATCATTTCTCATGATTTAAGGAGTCCATTGAACTCTCTTTCCGGCAGCCTTGAGCTTGTTCAGAGAGGCTTGATTGATAACAAAGAATTTAAAGCTTTTCTTCCTGAACTTATTAAGAACGTTAGCTATACCAATACGCTATTGGACAACTTATTACACTGGGCAAAAAACCAGCTTGAGGGTCCGGAGATTAATTCAGAAATCATTAACCTGAAAAAAATCGCCAGTCTGAAGATTGAATTACTGCAACATCAGGCAGTACACAAAAACATAAGCCTGAACAATGAGATTCAAGATGATGTTTTTGTGTATGCTGATGAAATCATGATTCAGATTGTGCTCCAAAACCTTCTTTCCAATGCAATAAAGTTTTGTAGGCCAAATGACGAGATTTATGTCCGGCTTGCTTACCAGGATGGCTTTGCAGTCATGTGTATTCAAGACACAGGAACGGGAATTGAAAAAGATAATCTTGATAAAATATTTAGTGACACTTCATTTAGTACCCGGGGTACTGCTAATGAGAAAGGTACCGGCTTAGGTCTGATGCTGTGCAAAGATTTTGTGATCAAAAACGGAGGGGAAATATGGGTAGAAAGCACGCTGGGGGAAGGTAGTTCTTTTTACTTTTCTCTTATACTATCCGTAGAGGAACCTAATAAAACAGAAAAGAGCCCTAGCGTTTAGTTTTAAGCAATAAGATAAATCGTTTCATTTTTGTGTAGTCACAGTCAGTTACTTTTCAGCTAACATTTCTTTAATCAGCTTTCTACTGAGCACCCCTACCATAAAGACCAGTGCTAATAATATCAAAAGATTTATTTTCAGGTCTGTTTGGGCATATACTTTAACCTTACTATAATCTGTACTCAATACGGTGATCAGTTGAATGATCATGACCATATAAGTAACAACCAGAAGGAATAGCTTTATCATAAGTAACTAAAGGAATTTTTATCAAGCTAGTTAATACTTAATTTTAAGATAAACCGATGGGCCAATACTTGTAGCTTACATCAGTACTATTTAGGCTCCTTCTAAACATGCTTATTAAATTTTTCTACGGATATATTTCTGCTAGCTTAATTCGTTACGGCCTACCTAAAATTCCAACTTAAATTTAGTCTCCAGGGTCTAAATAGAAACTTTTCAAAGTTGTTAAAGATCACTCTACTATTCATAATGCTGTTTTGCGGTTTAATGCTTGTACACCTAAAGAGCCGCATTGCGAAGGTGAGGAGGGTAAATCTTATGAAGTTCAAAATAAGGAAGGGTTTTTCCGTTATAATGATCGCTTTTAAAATTAAGTCATTACTCATCATATAGAAGGTACCATTGATACTTTCAACTTTTACATCATTTGTAAATTGCCGTAAGCTGAAGAAGTGGGGATGGTATAAAAATATTTTTTTGGAATTCAGCAAGCACCTTAAGTGAAAATGGATAATCTTTGGCTGTACTTTTTCTGATTTTTTACCTCATAGAGAATTTCTATTTTGTTGGCTTAAACCAGAAGTTACGGTAAAACAATGAGAAGAATATAAAGAGTTTAAGCGGCAGGTAAACCCTAAACTGGTAAAGCTATTTTGAGGCATGATGTAAACCATATGGACCGGCAACAGCAACTTTCTGGAAGCTTTTAGTAAGGACATCACTACCGACAGAAGTGTGCAAAGCTTTAAAGCCTTGTTTGATGCTACAAATGAATAAAAAAAGCGTGGTCAATTGACCACGCTTCTAAAAAATTTGAGATGAAGATTGTCAGGCAATATTGGTATACACTGCCTGTACATCATCATCATCTTCAAGCTTGTCAATAAGCTTTTCAATCTCGAGCATATCTTCTTCACTAAATTCTACTTCTGTATTGGGAAAACGTTTTAGAGAAGCATTATTTACTTCTATTTTTTTCTCTTCAAAAGCATGTGACAATGATCCGAAGTTGGTATAGTCAGCATAAGCATAATACATTCCTTCCTCACCTTCCTCTATATCTTCAAGCCCTGCATCTATCAACTCCAGTTCCAGTTCTTCCACATCCAGTCCTTCTGGTTTTTCAAATTCAAAGACAGCCTTGCGATTAAACATAAATTCAAGTGAGCCGGTAGGCACCAATGTCCCCCCTGACTTATTGAAATATGATTTCACATTAGCTACCGTACGGGTTGTATTATCTGTGGCACACTCCACAAATACTAACACGCCATGGGGACCTTTGCCTTCATAATTGACCTCAACATAATCATCCGCATCTTTACCTGATGCTCTTTTGATTGCTGCTTCAATGTTATCTTTGGGCATATTTTGCCCTTTTGCATTCTGAATGGCAGTACGAAGCTTGGCATTCATGTCAGGATCAGTACCACCTTCTTTTGCCGCTACAGTAATAGCTTTAGCCAGCTTAGGAAACACCTTTGACATTTTGTCCCACCGTTTCTCTTTGGCTGCTCTGCGATACTCAAATGCTCTTCCCATAATACTTATATTTTATGGCCTAATTTAACTTTCACGCCGGATTTTGAACGCGCAAAAATACCAAACTCAAGTTAAACTAATACTGATTTACTGTAAATTTTTCTTACGCTTTTGATCCCGATTCAGGCTATTCGCTATACACTTTCCCTCATGATGGGATATTCTTAATTGTCATTGCACCCAATCATTTCAACCATATTTATATAACTTTTTTTATTTTAATTTTCATTATTAAATTATATATGTAATATTTGTATAATTATTAAGTTTTAAGTTATAAAAATGAAAAGTGCGTATTATTTACTGTTGGTTACATTTATTACATTTCCCCTATTATTATTCGGACAGCATCAGGAGATAAAATTTGGAAAAATCAGTGAGGAAGAACTTTTGATGGAGGTGTATCCTCGGGACAGCAGTGCATCGGCAGTGGTATTAAGTGATATAGGTCATACCAGGTTCATTTATAATCAAGCTTCAGGGATCAAATTGAAATTTACCAGACATACAAGAATTAAAATCCTTACATCTGATGGTTATGAGCACGCAAATGTAGAAATACCCCTTTATCGTGACGGTAGTGAAAAAGAAGGCATCACTGGAGTAAAAGGCTATACCTATAACTTGATTGACGGTAAGCAGAAGAAAGAAAAGCTGAGGAACAGCAGTGAGTTTATTGAAAAGTATAGTGAAAATTATGACATCGCTAAATTTACAATGCCAGCGGTTAAAGTAGGCTCTGTACTTGAATATGAATATACGATTACATCTGATTTTTTATTCAATTTACAAGACTGGGAATTCCAGAAAGAAATACCAGTAATATGGAGTGAGTATAACGTAGCAATACCTGAATATTTCAATTATAAGCAGTTTCAGAGAGGGTATTATCCGCTAACCATACATGAGACAGGTAATAAATCAGACATGTTCAACTTTTCATCCAAAACCAGACATGGAGGAAATGGCTTTCGGGATGCTCAGGTACATACTCAATATAAAAATCATTCATTAAATTTTACGGTACATACAGAAAGATGGGCTGCAAGAGATATTCCTGCACTTGTGGAGGAGCCTTATATCACAACCATGGATGACTATGTGATGAAGGTTTCTTTTGAACTCTCCAGCATTCAGTTTCCGGGTGAAACCATGAAGATATTTACCACAAGCTGGGAAGACATTGATAAAGAATTGCTTGATGCCGAGCAGTTTGGAAGTATCATTGACAAGAAAGGAGCCGTAAAAAAGTTAGCTGATGAACTTAGCGCGGGCGTAACAGATCATTTGAAAAAACTGGCTATTCTCTACTCGTATATGCGGGATGAAGTGCGCTGGAATGGTGAACAAAGTTTGTTTGCCGGACAAACTAGCAAGAAAACCCTGGATGAACAGTCAGGAAATTCTGCAGACATCAACCTTACTTTAATCGCGATGCTGAGAGCTTTAGGAATTCAGGCAGAGCCGGTGGCCCTGAGCACCCGTTCCCATGGTATGATGATTTCCTCTTATCCCATGCTTAAACAATATAATTATGTCATCGTCCAGGTTAATATAGAAGGACAAAGCCTACTGCTGGACGCGACTGAACAAAATTGTCCCTACAACTTACTTCCTGTCCGTTGTCTCAATGGAATGGGCAGAATTATTTCAGAAGCGCAAGGTGAAAAATGGGTTAATCTTGATGCGTTGAATAACGCAGACTCCAAAATGATGATGGTCGCAAATGTATCTTTTAATCAAGACAGACAGTTGGAAGCTAATATAAAGGTGTCGGCCAGTGACTACCAGGCACTCAAATTAAGACAAAAGTATCATCAAAAAGAGGAGAAAAGAAGAGAAGATCTAGAAAAAGAAAACGCTGGTTGGAATATTACTCACTATGCAGCTGACAAATGGAAGGACGTTTATGAATCATTAGAAGAAGACATTGAAATTACTACTACTGATGGCATACTACAGGCGGGTAATCTGATTTATTTCAACCCGGTATTAATTGACCAGATCAAGGAAAACCCCTTCAAACTAAA
This sequence comes from Catalinimonas alkaloidigena, assembly GCF_029504655.1. Lineage (NCBI taxonomy): Bacteria > Pseudomonadati > Bacteroidota > Cytophagia > Cytophagales > Catalimonadaceae > Catalinimonas > Catalinimonas alkaloidigena. The sequence continues at coordinate 2,221,635 of NZ_JAQFIL010000001.1, read as the reverse complement.
AGACAGGATGTATCCTGTGGATTATGCCTATACCAACAAACAAATGTACATGATGAACCTTAACCTTCCTGAAGGTTATGAGGTCGAAGAGCTACCTGAAGATTTAATCATCGCCTTACCTGAAAGTAATGCCCGCTTCATATATCAAATTAAGCAAATAGGACATATCATACAGGTGGTCAATAAGCTTGAAATCAATAAGAGTAGATTTTACGCTCAGGAATACCCGAATCTGAGAGAGTTTTATAACCTCATCGTTGCCAAGCAAGCAGAACAAATCGTTTTACGTAAAATTCAAAAGTCTGAATAATGAGAATTTATATTATGTGTTTGCCTTTCTTATTGCTGAGCATGATGGCTTGGGCGAATAGTGTACCAAAATACAATATCAGCAAACTGGATGACAAACTTAGAGTCAATGCTGATGCCGTAACTCGCTTAGAAGAAGAAACATTTAAGGTTAAAGCCATAGATGAAGCGAAATTAGAAGTGCACAGAGCAATTACTATCCTTAATCAACACGGAGACAATTTTGCGCCTTTGTATATCTCTTATGATCCCCAGCGCAAGGTAAAAAACATCTCCTGTACAATTTATGACGCAAAGGGTGAGGTCATAAAAAAAGTCAAAAAAAATGAGATGGAAGATTTCAGCTCGAACGCCTCATACTCACTTTATGATGACAACCGCATGATTTATTATATGTATAACAGTCATCAGTATCCCTACACCATAGAATATAGTTATGAGATAGAGTTTGATGGTTTGTTTTACTATCCTGACTGGGACCCGGTAGGTGCGGATCAACATGCCGTAGAAAAATCTGTCTTTAGCATCACGACACCTAAAGACATAAGTTACCGATACAAAGTTAACAACATACATGAAGACCCTGTAATCAGCACCTCAGATGAAGTACAAACTTCTACCTGGACCCTTGAAAACTTTGCAGCTCTGAAAAAGGAGCCATTAAGTCCTGAATTTTCACAGCTCGTTCCTACTGTTTATTTCGCTCCCAATGATTTTGAATTTGAAGGCTATGCCGGCAATATGGAAAGCTGGGAAAACTTTGGCCTTTGGGTCAAAAAGCTCAATGCCGGTAAAGACATCCTTCCTGAGGCCACCCAAGACGAAGTGCTCAAACTGATAAATCATGTTGATGACAAGCGTGAACAGATACGTTTGATTTATGAATATATGCAATCTAAAACTCGTTATGTTAGTATACAGTTAGGCATCGGGGGGTATCAACCTTTTGATGCTATCACGGTAGATAATGTGGGTTACGGGGATTGTAAAGCCTTAACAAATTATACCAAAGCTCTCTTAAAAACCGCCGGAATAGACAGTTACTACACTTTGATCAGAGCCGGCGCGCAAGCCTCACCCATATTTAAAGATTTTCCCAGCACGCAGTTCAACCATGCCATTCTCTGCGTTCCCATTGAAAATGATACGATCTGGCTGGAATGTACAGATCAGAAAATCCCCTTTGGTTATCTAGGGTATTTTACAAGTGATAGAGATGTGTTGATCATCGATGAGGATGGTGGCAAAATCGGAAGAACCAAGTCGTATCACAGAGATGAAAACTTGCAAATCAGAAGTGCTGTAGTATCACTGGCAGAAGAAGGCCATGGAAAAGCAGAGGTACTAACGACTTATCAGGGGCTGCAATATGACCATATCAGTTCAATTCTTGAAGTAACTGCGAGTGAACAGGAAATGATCATTTATCAGAAAACTTCCATACCAAATTTCACCCTTAATCAATACCAATACATAAAAAACGCAGAAGGTAAAGCGAGTATCAAGGAAAAGTTAGAGATCAGTCTGGAGAAATATGCGCAAAGCAGTAATTCAAGACTTTTCTTTACCCCTAATCTCTTAAACCAATTGGATGGAACTCCTCCGGATTTGAAAGATAGAATGCATGATGTAGTGACTACCAAAGCTTTTGTAGATACTGATACCATTACCTATCTCATCCCTGAAAATATGCATCCCGAGTACATTCCGGAATCTTCTATTATAGTATCAGATTTTGGAGAGTATTCAATTACGTTTAAGGAAGAACAAGGTAAAATTGTTTATACGCGCACGTTTAAAGCCAACAAAGGAAATTTCCCCTCTTCTTCCTATGCTGAATTAGTGGAGTTTTACGAGCGGGTTGCTCAGAAAGACGCTCAAAAAATAGTGCTCAAGAAATCAACCTGATGTAGCTTAAAAAAAAGCCCTCGACAAAAGAATATTGTCAAGGGCATTTTAATGTCAGTTTTTTCTCACAAATCCCATAATCAGGGAAATCACAAATAGTACTAAGAAAATAAAGAATAAAATCTTAGCAATTGATGCTGCACCAGAGGCGATACCGCCAAATCCAAGTACTGCAGCTACTAAGGCTACGATCAAAAATATTACTGTCCATTTAAGCATAACTGAAGCTTTTTGGTTAAAAAATGTATTATGTTGAGCACAAAAACACGCCCTATTTGCATAAGTTACTGATAATCAAATATTAGTGATTTATATCTAAACTATTTTTGGGGCAAGCAATTAACAAATCCATCTCAAACTGTGGAATAAAATCTACAATGGTTAATTCACAGTATTTATTTGTTTTGCTTAGCCTTACTTCAGTGAATCATAAATGAAGTGATACGAGCTAATGAGAAAAATTTTGATATTTTTGGCGGCATCAATGTATAAACCATTCTCGCAGCATGGAAATTTTTACGATTATTACGCTCTTGATAGTCATTTCATCAATTTTTGGCTATATCAACATACGGTTTTTAAAACTTCCTACTACCATTGGTCTCATGATCATGGCCATTGTACTTACACTTCTTATTCTAATAAGTGGCCTGTTTGATGACAGGATCATCAATATTGCAGAACGCACTATCAGCCAAATTGACTTCAGCAATTTAATCCTTGATGTACTTCTCAGTTTTTTATTATTCGCAGGTGCACTACATACCGATTGGGAAAGACTTAAGGAACAGGGAGTACCTATACTAATACTGGCCACTGTTGGGGTTTTAGTTTCTACTTTTTTGGTAGGTACAGTTTTCTTTTACTTAGTAAATCATTTGCTAGGCTTCAGTGTTAGCTATATTCACTGTTTACTATTTGGCGCCCTCATTTCTCCTACGGATCCTATCGCAGTTTTAGGGATTTTAAAGCAGATAGGTGTCCCAAAGCAACTGGAAATTAAATTTGTAGGTGAATCACTTTTTAATGATGGTGTAGGGGTAGTAATTTTTCTTACGCTTTTCAACATCGCCAACAAAGGGCTGGATAATGTAACAACCTCAGAAATAGCAATTCTATTTGCCGAAGAAGTAGTGGGAGGAATTGGATTAGGGCTGGCACTCGGATACCTGACTTTCCATCTTACACGAACCATAGACCATTATGAGACTGAAGTTATGATCACTTTGGCCATCGTTATGGGAGGCTATCTGTTAGCCAGTAAGCTCCATTTTTCCGGCCCATTGGCTGTAGTGGCCGCAGGTCTGTTTATAGGAAACAGTGCCAGAGAAACAGCTATGTCAGAGACTACCAGGCTTTACCTTGACCGTTTCTGGGAATTGATAGATGTCTTTCTCAACGCAGTTTTATTTGTGCTGATCGGCCTGGAACTGTTAATTATTTCCTACGAAAGCACATACCTGATTGCAGGCTTGATGGCAATTCTGATCGTGCTCATATCCCGCTATCTTGTGCTCAAAGTTCCAATATCAATCTTTCGTGAGAGGCTGAATTTTGTACCCCATACTGATCTCATCATGAGCTGGGGTGGGTTAAGAGGAGGAATTTCTATAGCGCTTGCCCTTTCGCTTACAGCAGATATGAATAGGGAGTTTTTCCTGACTGTCACTTATGTGGTAGTTGTATTCTCTATCATCGTTCAGGGGCTTACTGTTGAGAAATTGATAAAAAAGCTCGGCATCAGCGTTGACCCGGATCGTAAAGGTCACTAATTCGCCCCTACTATATATCTTGTTAAGGTGTATATTATCTCTTGATGAGACGATAATACATGCTGCTATTCTTATGCTGCACGCGCAAAAGATAAACACCTGGTGCATGAGCACTTAAATCTATTTCTGTCGGGGTTTTACTTTCATCCGAATAATATACCTGCTTCCCTTCAGAAGTATGAATTTCTAAAACTCTTTGTTGATGAGCTGACCCGAAGTCCAATATGAATACTCCCTGGCTAGGATTAGGAAATACACTGACCTCTACCGCTTCTGGACTATCAATTGAGGTGATTTTATCCGTATTGATGATCATGGTGACTGGCTCAGCCGCTTGATAATTCTCATTACCTGCTTGGGTAGCCACTACTTCTACCTCCTGATCACCCCTAAAAAATAAAGTGTCAGCAATAATTTCTGCCTCACCTTTTACGATTTCAAAGGAGATGGGTAAGCCAGCGTCAGACTGCGCTTTAAGTAAATATTTATCCACTCCTGCTACCTCAACTTCAAACGCTATATTTTGAGAAGCTTTTTCTATGGTGAAACTTAGAAAAACAGTATCGCTGGGAGCATAATCATCATTGCCTGCCTGGTAAGCCTTGATCGTCACTTCACCCGCTCCTTCTATGCTAACTTTCTGTCCGGCAAGGGAAACTGGTCCACTTGTTTCAATGGTAATGGGTAGTTCAGATGTTGAAGTTAAATTAAGTGGGAATGGGGCATCACCATAAGTCTTTTCAGTAACTTCTTCATACGATATTGTCTGGGATTGTCGCTCTTCAGCATAAATGGTCAATGAAAAGCGGGTAGGCTCTGCCGCCTCGTAAAGCTCATTACCCTCCTGAAAAGCTTCTATCACAACTTCACCGCTCTGGTCAAACCTTAGCATATCGCCTTGCACATTACCATTACCAGATATGATTCGGAACATTACAGGTAATCCACTTTCGCTGGTCGCTTGTAATTGTATCTGTCCCTCGTTCAGCGCAATGTCTCCGGGCTCACTTACATTGATCGTTTGACTTGCTTTAGAAACTACAAATGTATGCTCAACGGGAAATGCCTGGTTGAACTCCTCATTCCCTTTCTGCTCAAATCTAATTCTCACCAAACCCGGAGCGGTAAAAGTAAGCTTATGCTCATTCAGACTTGCTGAGCCATCAATGAGGATATCAGCTTCTAAACCACTACTGACTGACCAATCTAATTCAACTTCTTCAAATACGCGTACTGTATCCGGCAGCGCCTTCAGAGATATAGTTTGGGTTTCTTTTGCTGAAGAGCTTACAAAAAAGCTTTGCTGAACTGGTTCTGCTGCATTGTAATTGTTGCTACCCGGATGATAAGCTTCCACTGTAATATTTCCGGTATTGTAAACGGTCAACAAATTAGCTTCAGAAATTTCAGCCTCACCTTCAAGCAGTCTGAAGTATACTTCAAAGCCTTCTACACTGCTAAATGCTTCTAACTGTAAAGGTGGATCGGCAAGGTCTCTGTCATATATCTCATCAAAAAATATCTCCTGACCGGCTTTAGCTACATCAAAAGTACGTAATACAGGCGTTGCTGCCTGATAATTCTCATTACCTGGCTGTGAAGCTCTCAATGTAACACTGCCCGCACTTAAGAATACGACCTGTCCTTCACTCCACTGTACATTTCCTGCTTCCACATTAATTGTCACTGGAAGGTCTGCCGTAGATGTCGGAGATAAGGAGAGAGGTTCATTACCATATACCTGGTCATCAATTTCGGAGAAATTAATACTTTGGGGGGCCTTAGCAGTACTAAAACGAATAGATTTCGGCATTGCAGCGAGGTAGTTCTCACTCCCATTCTGACTTGCTGTTATGACTACATCTCCGGCACCAGTGATGCTAACTTCATTATTATTAAGTACTACATTGCCACTTTCTACTTTGAGGGCAACTGGCAAACCACTACTGGCTATTACAGGCAGGACAAAATTACTGTCTCCATAAGTTTTTTGAGATACATCAATATCTTCAATCTCCTGGCTTGCTTTGGCAATATTAAAAGTCAGGACTTGCTCAGTTTCATGATACGTACTGTTTCCAGGCTGGCTGATTAATATTTTAGCAACTCCCGCTCCCTTAATACTAACCTTACTTCCTGTGAGTTCAATGGGACCACTTATTCTACTGTATGTGAGACCTAAACCTGAATTTGATGATGCCTCTATATCAAAATCTTCATCTCCGAACGACTTGGGTGAAATGGGACTAACGGCGATCACCTGTACCTCTTTAGACTTCAGTGTAAGCTGAATCCCGCCAAAATTCAGGATCAATCCTTCCAGCTGAGTGTTAGTGACCTTACACAGGTACGTGCCTTCATCATTGCTACTGAAATTCGTAATTTCCAAATTCTTCCCGTTTGCATTGCTAATGCTTTCCTCATTCAGATACCACTGGTAGCGATTGGAAGTAAGTCCTTCATCCTCAAGAATTGCAATATTTTTTGTCGCGCCTTCATTAACTGTCTCATTGACCCCTATTTTGATGGTATCCTGAGGACTATATCGCTGCGCAGCATTGCTGCCTGATAAGTAGGCTAAATTAGGGGTCAGGTCCTCAAAGGTAAGTGCATTGGATTGGCACCATAGAATCAGATTAGATTGGTTCTGGCCAATATCCTGGAGCTTTTCTAATTGTGTAAAGTTATTTGCTGCGATACTTATGTAAGTATCAACCTTTAGGGCGGGCAACTTACCTTCCAGTTCGTTCTCACTTAAATCAAGTCTGGAGTAATTTATTTTGCTGAGATTTTCACTTACGATTCCTGTCAATTGGTTTCCGCTCAGGTCAATATTCATGTATGCGGTAGCTGTGCGAATAACAGTCTTAGGCAATTCGCCACCGATCAAGTTATTACTCAGATTCAATGTTGTGAGGGAATTAGAGCTGAACAGATTTGTTGGCAGGGCACTTAGTCTATTTTCTTCTACGGATAAAGTTTTCAGAACTGGAAGTTCAACGAGCTCAGCCGGTAAAGTACCAGAAAGCTGGTTATTGTCAGCGTTGAAAAACTGTAATGCTCTCACCCCTCCCATACTAGTTGGTATACTACCAGTAAGATTGTTATTGGTAAGTATTAGATTTTTTAGTTTAACCAGATTGCCAATGGATGAAGGTATACCTCCGCTAAGTGATGAGTTTTGTATTTCCAAATGTTCCAGTGCACTTAACTGATCTATATTTTGGGGCAGTCCTACACTCAAGCTCAGCTCCTGAAGCTTCAAACTCTTCAATTGTTTCAGCGCAGAAAGCTCGGAAAGGAAATTTGCGTTTAAGTTTGGCTGTCGTATGAATACTTCCTCCAGCTTGGTCAATTGCCCAAATCTTTTATCCAGCGTTCCATTAATAGAATTATCGGCAAAGGTAAGTGAACGTAATTCTTTTAAGCTATAAAATGCTCCTGGTAAACTTCCTTTGAGCCCCGCATTGTAGAAATCAAGCCTGGTCACACGCCCGTTGTTCACCGTTACTCCTTCCCAACTACTTACAGGAGCGTTTAACCATTTGTCTTTTTTACTCCAGCCAGAGCCTCCCATCTGATTGTACATTGCTATCAGGGCCAATGAATCCTGTACATTTACACTGCCCTCTATCTCAATGTTAAACTTGAAAGCCTGACTATAGCCTGCTACATTATTCCAACGAATCAGGATTTTTTCACCTTCAGCCAGGTATTTGATATTCATGGGTACATGCTCTTTGCCATTGTTGGGTGAAGATGCTTCTGCCAGCGGTGTACTTGTATTACAATCGGCAAATACTTCAGCTGAAGTTGGTCGCCCTGCCTGTTCTGTGGATATCCTGAGACTTCCTGCCTCTGGCATACTAAATTCAAACCAGGAGCTAGACTTCTTGACTGTATTTTCTCCTAAAAAAGCTACGAATGGGTTTTGACAATTTACACCACTATTTGAGAACATACGGGTGTGCAGAAAGCTTATCGTACCATTTTCAGCCTCTTCTATCGCTTCTATACTGATGCCGGTTTCAGTGCTATTGTTAGATCGGGCATAGCTTTCGGAAGTGGGATTAGTGAATACACTAAAAGACTGCTGCGTTGAGCTCCCGGGGAACAGGTCGCCTGCATCGGAACGGTTGATCGCTCCATCCAGGTCCGCATTGCCATCGGCTTCTTCCAGATCTACTCCTTTTAGATTTTCATCTCCATTAACTGAATTGCTGGAGGGATATAAGCTGGTTTTATCGGTATTGATATGCCAAATTGCTATTCCACTGCCTCTTTGGTATTGATCAAAGCCTTTTTGCTGACGGTTTTCAAGTAGAAAATATTCATTACTGTGCTTAGTATCAATCCGATAGATTTTGGCTGACTGGTCGGAAGCGCTGAGAGAATAACGCCCCAGATCTTGTGTGATATTCTCAACCTTTGCCCAACCTAAACTCTCCTTGCTCCAGGCAGTCATAGCAGAGGGGTAATCTTCATTTCCCAGCCACTGACCAAGTCCCATCAGGCCCCAGTTGCCTATACCATTGCTTTGTCCATTATAGAGATCTATGTCGTATAGATCGGGTAGCCCCAGGAGATGTCCAAATTCATGACAAAAAATCCCGATACCCACGGAGTAGTCGTAGGAAGCTCCTCGGGTTTCGGGCTGGATCATATAATCAAAAATGAATTTATCATCATGATATTCAAAAGGAATAGTCCAGCGGTGTGACCATATGTACTCCCGTCTTGAACCTTCCTCTGCTCCCGGGCCTGAATGTATGATCAGTACACCATCAACGTCATTGTCATCATCATTATCGTATTGAGAATAATCTACGCCTAATGCCTCCGCGGCCTGTATGGCTTCCTTGACCAATTCTCGGGTGCGCCCTTTTCCATTCTCATCACCATAATAGCTGTAGTTTTTAGAGGCTTGTACCCATCCCACAACATCAACTGAAAGGTCCATTTTTCCATAGCTGTTCTCCAGGAAATACTGTCGGAATGAAGGTTTTCCATCTACGCCTTCGTTCAGTAGTTTATAAAAATAATCTACCTCTTCACTATGTCGAAGATCGGGATATTCTATACATATCGCCAGAAGCTTTACTTTACCTTCATGAGGTACTGCCCCTTTTATCTCCTCAGTGCTGCTTAAAGATATTACATCTTGAGTTCTTCTGAGTGTGAGGTTTGTATTTACTTCGTTTAAATGCTTATTGATTGTCAGCAATTGACGAGCTTGCTGCATATTCCTCTTTTCAGGGTCTGTGGCAACAATCCCACTCGCTACGAGCTCACCATTTTGTTGCTTTGCGTATTCATAGTAGCCAGTTTCAGTTTTGATTACTGTATAACCATCTATCGTTTCAGACCAGTGCACTTCATCATTGCCTTTCGCTACAATTTGAAGAGTCTGCCCATTGGGCATGGTGACTTCAACGGGATAGGGTGAAGGTGGAGAAAAATGTAGGGTGTTTTGTGATTGTACACTGTACGAAAACATCAGTAATACTCCTACCAGCCATCCCTTAATAAAATATTTCATACAAATGCTTTAAGCACATAGTAATAATTTTTAAATCTATAACAATTCTGAATAAAAATATGAAAATAATAACAGTTTTATGTAGCTCCTTTTTGCAAACTGACGAATGAAGAAAGTGTTTGGAATTTGGATTATGCTAACATTAGAATTTTAAAAGACAAAAGTTTTACATTTTCAATACATGATGCTCATTATTGATATTTGTTAAATAATTAATTGCACTTTATTAATTTATTTTTTGAGCAATCACAAAAAAAGAGTAGTATTTCTCTGGTTTATGGAACTATGTAATTTTTAAAACATGCCGAAAACAGCACTCAAAATATTCTCTTTATCAAAAAATCTTACATAAACATTAGTTCATTTTCCAAAAACTATTCTGAGCCAATAGCTTATTTTGAGCAAATATACTTACCGATGTATTAGTATATTTTTACAGTGTATCTTACATGTATCCCTTACCGCTTATAGTGTTCTGAACAGACACTAGAAAGCAAGACTCTTTGAGATTGTCAGCATGCGTACAATTGTTTGATTAGAAATCTGCTTACCTTTAGGAGACAACTTTTTTACAGTGCTATAGGTTTGTTAGTAAAAGGAACCACACAATATTGTACCATGAAATATATATCATTTTTATTTACAGCCTTTCTTATGGTCGCTTGTGTAAGCAATCAAAAAGCTCAGCGTGAACTTAAGTCATCAAGTTATACCGTAGAACCTGCCGCTTTGTCTGAAACCCTGAAGAGTGAATTAAGAGTCGCTACCTTTGCCGGAGGATGTTTCTGGTGTACGGAAGCTGTGTTTGAGCAAGTGAAAGGGGTAAAAAGTGTGGTTTCAGGTTATGCGGGGGGCGATAAACCAAATCCTACTTACCAGGAAGTAGCGGCCGGACAAACTAATTATGCAGAGAGCATTCAGATCTATTATGACCCTGAAGTCATTACTTACAAAACATTGCTAGAAGTGTTTTTTGCTTCTCATGATCCTACACAGCTAAACAGACAAGGCCCGGATATTGGTAAGCAATACCGTTCAGAGATATTTTATCATAATGCAGAACAGCAAGACATAGCTAAAGCTTATATGGAAACGTTATCCAATTCGGGTAAATATGATGAACCTATCGTCACGAAGCTTAGTGCTTTGGATAAATTTTATGAAGCCGAGGATTACCATCAAAATTACTACGAACATAACCCAGATAACCCCTACATTATCAATGTCGCGAGGCCTAAGGTTGAAAAGTTTAAGAAGAGTTATTCTTCCCTGCTCAAAGAAGGGGTAAGCTAATACTGAAAAATACCTGTCTTTATGTAAGGCAGGGGCTGTCGTTTACTCAATGTCAAGGTTTTTGTTACTTCGTTTCACTGCTTCCCTGATCTTAGCTTCACTGTCAAGCTTTCTGGGAGCAGTACTCATCAGATCTTTTCGTATATACACACTAAGCTCACTTAATTCTTCTAATAGCTCATCTATATCGTCATCATCAATACCGTCTTTCAACGCGAGACGGGCAAAACATCTTGAAAAGCTATTGAAAGCAACCAGTACTTCCTCACTGCCGATAAAAGTTAGTTTTTGATTGAGCAGCCTTATCTCAATCATATCTTCTTCCAGTACATTTTTCTTTGAGATGATATCCTGAAGTTGTTCAATGAGCTCAGTATAAGTCTTCATCTTAAGTTCAAGGAACATTACGTTCTCTTCTTTTCTCAACTCTGCTCCGGTCTGTCTCTTAAGTAAAATGCTGGTAAGCAATACCGTAATTGAAACGCCAATCAAAGCGGCAAAAAGCTCAAATGTAACAGGGTGGTCACTTTGTTCCAGTACAGTTCTGAAAAGCAAGTAAGCGAAGCAAGAAGCAAAACCTATAGCAACAATCAGGGGGACAGTACTCTTTCGCATATCTGCAGGTTTATCAAGAATAAATACTCTGGAAAGTATTTTAATGGGTTAAATAAAAAAATATCAGATCAAAAAATTAGATAAACGTCTATAAACATTCACCTAACTAATTTTATGAACTAATGTTAATAATGATGTTTTTAAAAATTTAAGCCTGTAATTTAACTCCATGTGTTTTGTCCGCCATACTACATAAATGTTTGATCATCCTGCGCAGCTGGCAGTAACACTCTAGATAAACCTACAGTTTGGTATGTTGAGATAGGTGTATTATTCAGTTGCAGGCTATTGCTTAGTTATGGTTGAGCAAACTCATTCATCACAAAATAATTTGCCGGGCAATTATAGATTGCAAAAAAAAAGCAGGCTGAAAAGCCTGCTTCAAATGCGATGATCTATAGTGAATTAGTATCTTTGATTGCTAAATCTGCGACCACCACCGCCATTACCTTCTGTCTTAGGACGAGCTTTGTTGACTTTAATGGATCTACCTTGAACTTCAGCTCCGTCAAGTTCCTCGATAGCAGTGAGTGCGTCGTTTTCATCAGGCATTTCTACAAAACCAAAGCCTCTGGACTGACCAGTTTCGCGGTCACTGATAACTTTAGCAGAAGATACCTCTCCAAACTCTTCAAATAATTCTCTTAGATTTTCGTCTTGAACCTTATAGTTAAGATTCGCTACATAAATGTTCATGATACTGAAATTAATAAATAAGCACTATTAGACAGGAAGTAAAGAGGGTGAATAAAATCTGGTTTGATAATAAACAACACAGCCATAAATCCTGGCTGAAACAAATGTAAGTCTTTTTCTCAGACTTTTGTCAAGTAAGTCAAATATTTTTATGATATTTTTTTGCCCAACAATTACTGTTTAAATGTAGTTAAATCTACTTTATTGAAAAAAAATAGTTAAAAAACGCATTTCACTTTTTTATACTTTTACCTGATTGTATAGCAACAGTATTGCGATATTTTGTGAAATAAATACCGGGTGAATGAGGAGAGTGATACGTCTCGTAAACCTTTATTTAAGACGTAAATATGAGTTTGGGTTTTGTAAACACACTTCCCTACTTTTTCTTGAACCCGCAATACTTACAATTCTTACGATTATTAATGTTGTGCAATCGTTTTCAGTAATTCTGTATCACAAATATCACTTTTCTCATCCCTATCCAGGAAATGAAGCTTAGGCACGAGGCAAGAAATTTAGCTGAGAAGCTGACAATTTGGCGTTTAAGTTGGCGAATAAATAAAAGCGGAGAAGTGTCACTACCTCTTACTTTCTGGGTAGCGACACTTTAATTTTATTCTTCAACAAGCCACATTTTTGTATTGATATCATCAGGACCCTGAGCAGCTACCGCTTCCTGATAGTTTTCACTATTCAGGTTTTGTTCCTGTCCAGGGTAGATAAACCTTATCGGAATGATATCATTGTTTTCATTATTCGGTGTAGGCTCAAGTACAGGAAAACCTGTTCTCCTCCAGTCAAACCAGGCTTCCAAGCCTGTAAAATACATGGCAATCCACTTTTGCTCTCCTATTCTCTGTAATTTATTTTCGGCCTGTGCATAATCTACTTCTTGCTGTGCGTAATAGTCTTCAAAATCACTAATAGTCACTTCATCACCCTCAGGTGAAGTGTAAGGAAAACTTACTCCCCAGTAATTCATACTACTTATCACACCTGCTCTATAAAAAACCTCTGGATCACCCGTAATCCATCCTCTTTCTGCTGCCTCAGCCAGAATAAACTGTGTTTCAGCATTGGTCATGATGATACCGTCGGCTTTATCAGGCGCAGTCTGATGACCAGGGTAATCATAAAACGGATAACCTAACCTTGACTTTTGATCAGGATCGCCACTACCATTGACCAGGCCCGAATATACAGGGTCAATGGAAGCGTTGATAGGTGCATTTTCAGGGCGTGCGTAAATTGCGAGACGTGGATCATTGAGTTCATTAAATACATTTACCACCCTGGCCCCAATATTAACCGCATCAAAATCACCGGTCTTGAGAGGTATTAAAGGAAATTGATTAGGAAAGGCATTCAGGTATTCAAGGGCTGCATTGTCTTCATAGCTTTGCATATGATTCCCTGCGTTTACGATATCCTGCATGTTACGCATTGCCAATTGAGGTTCTTTTTCTGAAATACGAGCCAGCAGGCGCAATCTCAATGAATTTGCCAGCCTGATCCATTTTTCTACATCACCCTCATAAAGAATATCTCCTTCAATCGTTTTTCCGGCTGTATTTAATAAATCATTTGCCCTGGCTAAATTATCCAGCAAGCCTTCTTCTCCAAGATAAATATCTTCCTGTGCATCGTACGCTGGAAAATTGATATCCTGATCAGCAGCTATGGCTTCATAATAAGGAATATCTCCATATGCATCGGTCAATACCGAAAAAATCCAGGATTTCATGATCAGCGCAACCGCCTGATAGTTGTCATGCTCCTGCTCCTCCGCGATTTGTTCTAAAGCAATTACATTGCGTAGGCTCTCATACATTGGAAACCAGGTAATATTGGCAAATGCATTCCAGTTGTAAATATCTACTTCTACCCTTAAGGTTTTGGCGGTAAGTTGCACAATGTTATTGCCTACCAGATAACTCTGATCCACTGAAGCATTAACAGAAGACCTGATAATCTGAGGCAAAATGGCGCTAGGTGCTACTTCTTCCGGTTGATTAGGATTGGAATTCACCTCTTCAAAGCCTTCATCACAGGCGCCAGCTATCACTAACAATCCTATCAAGCATATATATATAAATGATTTCATATTGGTCAATTTTTATTTGAAATATTGATTACAGACGGATACTAATATTGAAGCCGAAACTTCTGGTAGAAGGTAACTGGGTACTCTCAAACCCTTGGATAATCCTTCCATCCCTGATTGAAAATGCTTCGGGATCAATGGTTGGCACATCTGTAAACAGCAGAAGATTACGTCCTACCAGAGATACAGAAGCAGCCTGTAAACCAATGCGGTCAGTAAAGGAAGCAGGTAAGTTATAGGATATGATCACCTCTCTTAACTTTACCCAGGTATTTTCAAAAGTACCTGTGGTAATAATATCCCTGTTAAAAATATTGTTATAGTATCGGTAGATGTAATCCCGGGTAGCCACAGGCTCATCATTAGGTACATATTCAGGATTTTCCTCAGTACCTACATTCATCACTCCCGGACCCACAAAGCTACCTTCGTCAACAAAAGGCCCCCAGACGTAATTTCCATTTTCATCCAATGGAGGGTTTCCTTCTGCATCATACTGTAAAGGCTCATGTTCCACCCTACCTTCCAGTATACTACCGATCTTTTCATCGTCTTCATTGGTAATTGCGCCACCACTCACCAGCATGGTGTGGGTACGGCTAAAGATTTTGCCCCCTACACGTCCGTCAAACAGAAATCCAAAGCTGAAATTTTTGTAGTTGAAAGTATTATAAAGACCGAAAGTAAAATCTGGCTGATAGGTTCCGGCACTAACTTTTTCTGTATTTACCAAAGGGATTCCGTTCTGATGGATTACCTCTCCGGCATAAGGGCCTTCCTGAACTCTTTGCAGGTCAAGTCCTACCAATTGCCCCATAGGCTCTCCTACCCTGGCTTCCAGTGAAAGGTCCTGTCCACCGTCTCCGGGATACATATCTGGCGCGATTTGATAATTGGTAATCCCATCAGCTAAAGAAATTACTTCGCTTCTGTTTCTGGCAAAATTCAAAGAAACATCCCAGTTTAAGCCTGCATTGGTTTCCAGAGGTGTAGCTCTTAACATCAACTCTACTCCTTTATTCTGAATCTCACCGGCATTGAGCAGGCGCGCTGCATAACCAGTAGTTTGGGCCAGGGGTACCTGCAAAATCTGGTCACGGCTGCTGATGTAATAATAGGTAAAATCTATACCTAGCCGATCATCAAAAAACCTGATATCCGTTCCTAATTCAAAAGTAGAGGTAGTCTCGGGCTTAAGATCGGGATTACGAAGCAAAGCACTTTTGTTTGCTACAGGCTGACCACCCCAGATATTTCCAAATTCATACACATTTGCGATATTGTAGGGATCTGTATCACCACCCACCTGCGCATAGCCCGCTCTGATTTTAGCGAATGCGATAGGCGATGAAGGAGAAATATCAAACAAATCAGAAATCACTGCACTCAGAGAAACTGATGGATAGAAGTATGAATTATTATTTATAGGAAGCGTACTGGACCAGTCATTACGAGCGGTCAGATCCAGAAAAATCATATTTTGGTAAGCGATATTGGCCAGGCCAAAAATACTATTGATCTGCTTTTCCTGGTCAAACTGATTGGTAATGATATTTCCACGGGCATTGCCCAGGTTAAATAAGCCGGGGATCGTAAGGCCGGGAGCATAATTACGGGTAGTGGAGCTAATTTGCTTCATCCGGTTTCCACCTACTGATACTTCATATGTAAACAGATTTTCTGATATCTCCCCCCCACTATAAGTAATCAGCAACTCATGGTTGGTCTCGCGAAAGTAAAGTTCATCTTCTCGGTAGCTGCCCTGTTCTTCGGGAGTCCCCCGGGTAGACACCGCGCGACGAAACTGACGGCTTTCATTATTCACATCTCCACTGGTGCGGAAGCGTGCTTTCAGATTGTCTGTGATGTCATAGATAAGATTTACGTTTCCGATAAATCTCCGACGCTGGTAACTATTGGTATTTTCATTGACCAAAAAGTAGGGGTTGTTTGTCCAGAGGGACTCATGGTTGCGTTGCTGTACATCTTCAACCTCCCAGTAGTCTTCTAGTTTTGAGATCGGTAAATTTCTTGGGTACCACAACCAACCGTACATGATAGATGATGATTCATCATAACCGGCATTGGGAACATTTCCGGACTGTCCATCAATGTAAAACATATTTCCACGAACACTTAACTTTTCAGCAATGCGCGTGCCTGCGCTGGTAAAGAAAGTATTTCTGCTAAGATCAGAATTAGGTACTACCCCTTGCTGATCTAAATTGGTATAAGAGAGGCGGAAGTCCGCTTCATCTTTATGGTAGTTTAAAGCAACGTTATTGGTAAATGTGCGCCCGGTACGAAAGAAATTTTTTATGTTATCGGGAGATGGATTGAAAGGTACCGGCTCACCCTCGGATCCAAATTGCCTTACCAGCCTACCATCCATCGGAGGCCCCCAGCTTTCTCCAAACGCATCATAGCTTCCAGTATACTGCGTTCCGTTTACATAGTCACGCTTACCGTAGCCACCACCCCCGTAGGAGTTCTGGTAATCAGGCCAACGGAGCACCGATTGAAATGAAGTGTTGGAATTGATTTCCACCCCAAAGCCTTCAGCATCTTTACCGGTTTTGGTAGTAATCAGCACGACTCCATTGGCAGCTCGTGTACCATAGAGCGCAGCTGCGGTTGGTCCTTTCAATACGCTGATCTCCGCTATATCATCAGGATTAATCAAACTGGCAGCATTACCGAAGTCAATGGTAGTAGAACCATTCAGTCCATCGCCAGGGCTGTTCAGACCATTGGTAATGGGCAAACCGTTGACTACGAAAAGTGGCTGGTTATTACCGGACAGTGAAGACTGTCCACGAATGGTGATGTTGGATGATGCGGTAGGCCCGGAAGAGCTTCCAACAATATTTACTCCCGCAACTTTACCTGCCAAGGCGTTTATAACATTTGTCTCTCTGGCTTGGGTGATCTCTTCTCCACTTACTTTTTGTACCGTATATCCCAGCGATTTGCTTTCTCGCTCTACACCCAGCGCAGTAACTACTACTTCAGATAACTGCTTAGTATCTACTTGCATTTCCAGGTTTATGGTATTACGCTCTCCTACGCGTTCGTTAACAGTCTGATAGCCTATAAAGGAAAAAACCAATACATCATCCGGAGAGGATACCTGCACTCTATAATCCCCATTTACATCAGTTACGGTACCCTGGGAAGTACCTTGTATGACAACAGAAACTCCTATTAATGCTTCTCCGCTACTGGCATCCTTGACGCTACCTTTTACTGTTTTGTCTTGTGCCATGGCCGAATGACTGGCAACACCAAAGCACGTAATAAAGAGCAATGATGCTATTAATGAATGGACATGATGAAAGTGGATGAACCACAGTCGGGTAAATGTACTTCTCATATCAGGAATGTTTAGTTAGAAATAGATTCTGAAAGGGACAGCTACGAGCGCCAAAAAAACTTTCAGATTTTTAAAAATAAGGGCAGCAAAACAAAACGGAAAGACCACATTATACTTGAAGGGTAAGCAAGTATCAGGAATAAGTGTTCCGGAAAAATTACTTGTGCTACGACCTCAACCCTTTAACAGAGCAAATACAAAGATGTTTGTAAGAACAACCCTACGGACTAAAAAAAAAAGCTGATTCAGACTAACGGTCAAAGTATTGCAATGAATTTTCGTAAAAATTATTTACTAAAAATTCATAAAATAGCTTATTAGTATAAAATTAACTCACAGCATATTATTATTCACGATTATAATATATACACAATTTTTACTTTTATCTGATGATATAGCTGATACCTGAATTCAATTTTATTGTGATTTTTATATAGAAAAGGGTGTCAACTGAACTGGGACACCCTTTTTCTTCAGAATATGATTGCTGTTTAGGGTTTAGTCATGGAGAATGGAAAATCATCGGGCTCAGTACCTCTCCCTTCAGCAGGCTGTGTACTCATCTCCAGCTTAAGCGTAACGCCTTCCAATATTTTATCATGTTCAAGATAATTGCGCGTATAAGTCTGTCCATTCAGGCTGGCCTCCTCAATGTATGGGGTTTCCTTGTCGTTACCTTCAGCATCAATTATGAAAGTCTCTCCATTGGGCAGGTGCAATGTCACTCGCTCAAATACCGGACTACCCAGCACATACTGCTGAGTACCGGGAGTAACCGGATAGAATCCCATCGCAGAAAAAACGTACCAGGCAGATGTCTGACCATTATCTTCATCACCACAGTAACCATCCGGATAAGGTGTATATAGTTTGTTCATCACATTACGCACATGGTACTGCGTCTTCCACGGCTGTCCTGCATAATTATAGAGGTAAACCATATGCTGTATAGGCTGGTTGCCATGTGCATACTGCCCCATATTTACAATCTGCATTTCACGGATTTCGTGAATCGGAAAGCCATAATAAGAATCATCAAATATGGGTGGAAGCGTAAAAACTGAATCCAGCTTGTTCACAAAAGCATCGTGCCCGCCCATCAATTGGCTTAAGCCTTCAATATCCTGAAAGACCGACCAGCTGTAATGCCAACTGTTACCTTCGGTAAAAGCATCCCCCCATTTGAAAGGATTGAAAGGCTGCTGGAATGTGCCATCTTCGTTTTTTCCCCGCATCAAGCCGGTTTCTTCATCAAAAAGCTTATGATAGTTTTGTGCCCGCTTTTCATATAGCGCTACCTCCTTTTGGGGTTTACCCAAAGCTTTGGCCAGTTCAGCGATATTGAAGTCAGCGAAGGCATACTCAAGTGACCTTGCAGCGTTTTCATTAATACCTACATCGTAGGGAACATAGCCTAACTCATTATAATAATCAGCGCCATAGCGACCTACTGAATGGATAGGGCCCACACTTTTGGTATTTTTGATCATGGCTTCATAAAGTGTTTCAATATCGTAACCACGAATTCCTTTCAGGTAGGAGTCAGCGATATTCACTGCCGAGTTGGAGCCAATCATGCTTCCTCTGTGTCCGGGACTAGCCCACTCTGGTAGCCAACCGCTCTCCTTATATGTATTGACCAGCCCCTGCATCACATTACTATTGAATTCAGGATACATTAATGTAAAGAAAGGAAACACGGCACGGAAAGTATCCCAGAAGCCATTATCGGTAAACATATAGCCGGGCAATACTTCTCCATTATAGGGACTGTAGTGCACCATTTCATCCTGCGCGTTGAACTCATAAAACTTACGGGGGAAAAGCAAAATCCGATATAGGCAGGAGTAAAAGGTAGCTTTCTGCTCAGTAGTACCACCCTCTACTTCTATTCTACTCAACTCCTTGTTCCAACTTTCTTCTGCCCGGCTCAAAATGGTATCAAAATCGGCGCCTCCTACTTCGCGTTTAAGGTTCAGCGCAGCCTGTTCAGGGCTGATGAAGGATGATGCTACTTTCACCGTCACCACTTCACCTTTGGTAGTAGGAAAGCCTACAAATCCACCGCTATGATTACCTTCCGCAGCAGTACTATTTTCCTGCATCACACTATCTTCCCAGGTGTGAGTAAGTGTAAAGTCTTTGCTAAATTCAGCCACAAAGTAGTTGTGGAAGTTGTCGGGTACCCCTCCTGAATTATTTCTGCAGTAGCCCACTATCTTTCTTCCAGCTTTGTCAATACTGACTTTTGAGCCTTTGTTAAAAGCATCCAGTAGTATGTAAGAGCTATCACTTTCAGGAAACGTAAAACGAAATACAGCTGCTCTTTCGGTGGGTGTCACTTCTACCATTACGTCATAATCAGCCAGATAAACCTTATAGTAATGAGGTTTGGCTATTTCAGCTTTGTGTGAAAACCAGCTTCCTCTCTCTTCTTCGTCAAAAACCGGCTGACCGGTCATGGCCATCAGTGCAAATGCTGCATAATCATTGATCCACGGGCTGGGTTGATGGGTTTGTTTAATCCCTCTGATTTTATAATCATCATATTTATATCCCCAGCCATCACCCATGTCGCTGGTTTGTGGCGTCCAGAAGTTCATACCCCAGGGCAGCGCTACTGCCGGGTAGGTATTTCCATTAGAGAGCGTAAACTCAGAATCGGTACCCATAAGGGTATTTACATAATCAAGGGGCTGCTTTTTCTGCTGTGCCACTGCCACATTCACCTGCCATAGCATGAGCAGCAATAGTAACGCAAACTTCGTGAAGTTCAGAATATATTTCATGAGTGTGTAATAAATGTATTTGAAGATAAAGCCTCGCTCATTTGAGCGCTAAATTGAACTTTATTATCCATAAGAGCAACGTATGCAGTAGCGCCAATTGTCCCATGCACTAACTGTTTTATTTCTGATGGTAAACCTGTAACTTGAGTTATACTACGGTTTAGTTCTATGCTGCAATCCAAACAATACAGGGCAATGAACTGTAAACTCAATACCTCCAGAATTAGCCTCATTCCCTTTGAAAGGCAGGAATACGAGTTGTTTCATGATTTGAACTCCCAAAGTTTTATCCGAAAATATCTCTGGGATGATGAAATCATTACTCTTGATTCTGTACATCAGATTCTGGAGCAAAATGAAAAACACTTCCAGCACGATCACTTTGGCATTTGGAAAATAAACCTTCCGGGCACGGATGAAACTATTGGTTTCACCGGACTATGGTACTTTTTTGGTGAAGCACAACCACAACTGATTTATGCTTTAAAAGAATCTCAAACCGCTAAAGGTTATGCTACTGAAGCGGCGCAGGCGATCATTACTTATGCTTTTGAAAAACTTTCATTCACCTATCTGATTGCTGCGATGGACCAGCCCCACATGGCTTCTCAAAAGCTGGCGGAACGACTGGGAATGAAATTCATTGAACTACGTATGGAAAATGATAAGCCCACTGTTTTTTACAGAATTGATAAATATCCAAATACTGGTGTAAACAAAATACCGTCACCCTGATCAGGATGACGGTATCTACCATAAAGTGGTATGTGCTTATTCAGTGTATCCTTCGTTTTGTTGTAGTTGAGGATTCCTTTGGAGTTCTCGCTGAGGGATAGGCAGCAACAGATGCTTCTCCTCAAAAGTCTGCCCCCAGGTATTTTCGTGCCCAACCAATGGTGCGAATACAATTTCACCATTTGCATCTTCAGAAGTCTCAGGATAAGTTCTGGTTCTGGTCATGTCAAACCACAGTTTGAAGTCAAAAACCAGTTCACGGTAACGCTCTTCCCACACTTCTTCTACAAATTCATCTACCGAAAGACCGGTTAATGCATCCCTAATCTCACTGATGTCCTGCTTCCAGTAAGCTCTGTCTCTCACCTGAGCCAGGTAGTCAACCGCTTCTGCGGTTACCCCCTCAGAACGGGCAATAGATTCAGCCGCAGTCAGCAGCACCTCAGAATAGCTTAACGCTCTCGCATCTTTACCGGAAGTAGCGGTTTGGAAAAGCGCATCATCATCATGCCAGATATAGGGAGTAGGAGGAAATGTAGAAGTGGAACCATCACTGTGCGTAAAGGTGGTATGGAAATACTGCTTGTTTTGTGCGCGTAGATCATTCTCCTGATCGTATCCCCACATAAATTCATCTACAGGCTGGTAAGCCCCGTTCGTAATTGCATACTCCACATCACTGGCGTAAGCGACAGGGTAAGACCATTGAGGATAAGTAGAAGTTTCAATGCCTACCAGATACTCTACCAGGTAGATATATTCTTCAGCCAAAGCCTCCTCCCGTCTGATCTTATTGTAGGCGGAGTTTTCAAAATCAATCTCTCCCCCTTCCATATCATTTTGTACCAATGTGTAAGTACCACTATTGATGACCATACGAGCCATGTCAGCAGCATCAGCATAATGGTCTTCCTGCAAAGGATACCCACTCATGGTCAGGTATACTTCTGAAAGCAAGGTCGCGGCAGCTCCCTGCGTTACTCTAAAAGCATTGTTGACCATAGCTGCATCTGATAGTCCTCCTTCATTAATCGCATACTCTAAATCGCTAACGATCAGATTATATACATCAGCAACTGAGCTGCTAGCTACATAGATGTCTTCAATAGCTTCGTAAGGCTCTTCTATTAAAGGGACCTCCCCATAAAAACGCACCAGATAGAAATAGGCAAAAGCACGGAAGAAACGAGCTTCTGCCATCAGGCGGTTGGCGTCAGCATCTGCTAAGCCCGGTGTTTCAGGGATATACCTGATCGCATTATTTGCTCTGGCAATAGCCAGATAAAGGTCAGACCAGATGCCATTGGAAAAGCCGTCAATGTTGGTACCATTCAATGTGAGTTGCTGAGCAAACTGTATATATGGTTCCTGACCTTTGTACTCATTATCAAAGAAACCGGATAAATAGGGTCCGTACATTCCTCTTTTACCGGAATAAACGCCACCATCGGAATACATCTGAGGCGCACCTACACGGTATAATGCATTCACCGCATTTTCAGCATGTGCGGGTTCAGTAAAAAACTGGTTTAAGCTTATTTCATCTCTGGGTGCTTCCTCCAGAAAGTCGTCGCAGGAGTAGAAAAGCGTCCCCGCGACCATGAGCATGAATACTTTAGATATATATTTCATGGGTCTATAATTTATTTATTTAAGCCACATAGAATGAGCATTTTTCCTTCCCTTCATATTTCTTGGCTTCACGAATGCTCATTTCATGTTTATTTAATTTTGTGATTAGAACTGAAAGTTTACGCCCACGGTATACGTTCTGGGACGAGGGTACTGGAAGAAGAACATATTCTGTCCCCACTGATTACCTCCCCAAGAAGTAGCTTCAGGATCTAATCCCTGAAAGTCATCAGAACTGATAACAAATGCGTTTTGTACACTAGCATAAACTCTCAAGCTACCGATATTCAGACGCTCCATCATAGCGTTATCAAAGTTGTAGCCGAGGGTAATCAGGTTTCCTCTCAGGTACGAACCATCAGCAATCCAGCGGCTATCTACCTGGCTATTCTGTCCGGCATAGGCCTGGTTTCTGATTTCCTGCACCATGGTGTTCTGGTTTTCAGGAGTCCATCCTTCGGTCAGGATCGTTCTCAAACCGTTGGCAATACCTGAGCGGTCTTCGGTAGAGTGGTAGAACTGCTGAAGAATGTCAACGTCATACACAAACTGCAGATCTACGCTGAAGTCAAAGTTGCCGTAACGGAAATTATTGATGAAGCTACCTGTCCATTTGGGAAGGCCGTTTCCAATAATTTTCTGCTCTGCTGAACGCTTGGCTTCGCCGGGAACAGCACCCACTGCTTCGGCTTCATCAGCTTCATCAAGGTTCCAGGTTCCTAATCGCTCATATCCCCAGAATGAACTTAATGGCTCCCCTACTCTTAGGATAGTCTGGCTACCTGAAACCCAGTTAGGACCAGGGAAGATATCCTCATCATTCTCACCCAGTTTTTCAACCCGGTTCTGATTGTAATTGAAGTTAAGCGTAGAGTTCCAGCTGAACTGGTTGTTCTCAACATTGGTAGTGTTCAACATCACTTCTACACCACGGTTAGATACCGAACCAATATTATCAAACACAGAGCTAAAACCAGTAGTCTGAGGAAGCGGTCTATTAAGTAACAGATCGGTTGTCAGCTTGTAGTAATAATCAAACTCCAACGAAACTTTGTAGTCAAACATTGCCAGGTTAAAACCAATATCAAACTGCTTGGTTTTTTCCCACTCCAGATTAGGGTTAGCCAGACGGTTGACTACACTGGAGGTTGCACGCTGACCATTAAGTAATACAGTTCCTGAAGATACTGTTGCCAGTGACTGATAAATCGGAATCTCGGTGTTACCGGTGATACCGTAGCTAGACCTTAACTTTAACTGACTGATTAGGTCAGAGTTTTCCAGGAAAGCTTCTTCAGAAAGCATCCAACCTGCACCTACTGAAGGGAAGAAACCATACTTATTGTTTTCCCCGAAACGAGAAGAACCATCTACTCTACCTGTCAATGTCAGCATATATTTATCTGCATAAGTATATCCGCCTCTCAGGAAATAAGAGTTCATTGTCCACTCATCATAGTAAGAGGTAGGAGCATCGGGCTGGCTGGCAGCTCCCATATTATAATACCTAAAGAAATCGTCGGCAAAGCCTCGGGTAGTAATACCAAAACCGTCCTGTATGCGCTGCTGCCAGCTAAGACCAAGTACCCCATTGACACGGTGCTGACCAAAATCTTTGTTATAGTTCAGGAAAGTCTCTTCCTGCCAGTACATTACTCTTTCGTTGGCCTGGTTGGCTGTCCCTAATGGATCAGAAATATTAATCAGGTCAGTAGGACTATAATTCTGGAACAGTCTGTCGTGCTTGTCAAAACCAAACTGGGTTCTCAGGTCAAGGCCATCCGCCAGGTGGAAAACAAAGTAGGTATTACCAAATAACTGGGTACGCTTTCTGATTCTATCCTGCGTTTCCAGCACATGAACCGGATTAGCCATGGCTTCCAGGTTATAAGGATCAGAAATCATCTGGCTATTACTATAGGTTCCGTCAGGAAATCTTACCGGAAAGATAGGAGGCATTTCAATCATGGTACGACGAGGCATCTGGTATCCGCCACCTTCGTCAAATTCGTTTTCTTTGGTATAGTTAGCCAGTAAGTTAAAGCCGAAAGTAAACCAATCTTTAGGGTTTCCTTCGTATGCAATTTTACCATATACACGCTCCATGTAATTGTTCAGCATAGTACCCTCCATGCGAGAGTAGTTCAGGAACGCACCGTAAGAAGACTTCTCGCTTTTTTGACGGATAGAAAACTGGTGATTGTGAGAAACAGCTGTACGTGTTGCCTCTTCCTGCCAGTCGGTATCGTACAAGGGATTTCCGTTTTCATCAAAAAGGTTAGGGTCGTTAGTCGTGAAAACCGGATTACTATCAGGACGATACTTGGGCGTATTTTCCATACCGATTCTTACGACATCCAGCCACTCTTCAGCATTCAGCAGGTCCATTTTCTTTCTAAGCGTTCCGAAGCTGACATAGCCATCATAGCCCACGATCAAGCCTTCAGTATTGGCTCCTCTTTTGGTGGTTACCAATATTACTCCATTGGCACCTCTTGAACCGTAAATCGCAGTTGCTGAAGCATCTTTGAGTACTTCCATACTCTGGATGTCATTGGGATTGAGGAATTGAATATCCTCCATCACTACACCATCTACTACATACAAAGGAGATGAATTAGCATTAATAGTACCTAACCCACGAATAAGTACACGAGGGCTGCTGGTAGGCGAGCCTGAGTTGAGGAATACGTTCACTCCTGCTACTTTACCCTGTAATCCTTGCAAAGCGTTGTTTACCGGAGCTTTCAACAGTTCTTCTGAGCTTACCATTCCGATAGCACCAGTTACATCAGATTTTTTCTGGGTACCATACCCTACCACCACCACTTCACTTAGTGACTGGATGTCGGGCATCAGTTCCAGATTGATGGTTGTGCGATTGTTTATAGCAACTTCTTCAGTAGTATAACCAATAGAAGAAAAAACCAAAGTAGTTACATCATCAGCAACACTCAGACGATATTCACCATTCATATTCGTGACTGTACCTGTGGTAGTTCCCTGAGCCAGGATACTCACACCCGGAAGAGGCTCTCCGTTGTCACCGTCGGTGACTACACCGCTAATCGTCTGTTGCATGATTATAGGTGCATCATGAGCATTCATTGAAGTTAAAAATGCAGGTGCTTTTGGTTTGTCTACATCCCCAGAATTAGTATCAATTTTATTGACTTTTTGCTCCAATGCCTGCTGGATGATATAGTGCCTCTCACTTACTCTTTTATATTTTAGCTTGAGCGGAGTCAGGGCTTCATCCAGCACTTTTTCCAGGTTTTCCTCCTGCTCATTTTTTAGCTTCACTTCTTTATCTTTCACCAGATTCCCATCGTAGGCAAAGCTGATCGCATATTCCTTTTCCAATTTAGATAAAAAGCTGTCTAAGGATACCGGATTGTTTTGCTGATCAGCATTTGAAGCATGGTAACCTTCGTCAACAGTTGCTCCTTCATGAGAAGCAATTTTTATCATGTCCATATTAGTGACAGACGCCCAACTCTGGGCATGTATTAACGGAGGGGCAAAAAAATGTAACATTATTACTAATGCCCCTGTAACTCTGGTAAGTTTGGGTTTCATAACAAAATAATTTAATTAGAATATGAAAGTTATAGCCGACATCTTCGTGCAGGCTTAAAAAGAATCCTGGTTAGTTTTTTGAAAAATCATCGCATTTCCTTCTCTTTTGATACGCATATCAAAAGCTTCCTCTATCAGCGTTTGCAGAAGAGGTAAATTCTCCCGAGATACTTCGGCAGTAAAAATGTAATCGCGCATCTCAGCTTCCTCAAATCGCACCTGAATTCCGTAATATTGATAGATTTCAGCAGCTACATCAGCCAGGCTTTCGTTTTCAAAAATGAAGTAGTTGTGCTGCCAGGCCAGCTCTTTTGACTCTTTTGCTAACTCTTTTTTGATTTTTCCTTCCCGCTCATTCAACTCAATAGCTTCCCCCGGTGACATAAGCAGGTTTTCACGGGTATTTACATTCGCTACTTTTACTGAGCCTTCTTCCAGCATCACTCTGGTATTGCCATCTCTACTTTTTACATTGAAATGTGTACCTAATACCTGGACATCAAGGTTTGGGGTATGTACAACAAAAGTGCTGGAATCACCTTCCTGCATAAGTTGATTTACCTTAAAAAATGCCTCACCATCCAGCCAGACTTCTCTTACATCCTTATCCTGAAGGTCAGGCAGTACTTTCAGTGTGGAATTGGCATTAAGTACCACCTCAGTACCATCCGCTAGCTGAAAGCGCTGCGTCTCCTGATAGGCAGTCTCATAATATTGAAAAGAAGTGCTTAAGAAGAAATAATAAACCAGTCCACTCAGCAGAATAAGTGCAGTAAGCGAGGCCGCGTATTTCCAGTAAGGTAAAAGGTAAGGTGACTTATCCCTGCTTTTTTCTCTTTGTTCAGCTTTAAGGTAAATGGCTGCCAGGTAATTTTCTTTCTCGGTTACTGAAAGTTTTTGTTCAGAAACACTGAGTGCCTCTACCATCAGACGCGCTTCCTTGAACACATTATTCTTTTCAGGATACTCATCTAAAAAATGATCCCAGAATGGGTCATGCTTTCCCTGAACCCATGCCTGAAAGCTTTCGTCCAGGATGAAATCGCTAAGTTGGTAAGTTTCGTAGTTTTCTTTGTTCATGAGATTGTTGCTGTAATGAGTAGTTACAGCAATGCATCATTGTGCCCCATGAAAAAGTAAAAAAAATTAATTTTTGCAGAATGATAAACAGAACAGCGAAAACTTTGATAAAATCACAAAAAATAAGAGTTGCTGTTAACAAATTAACCAATAAAGCAGAGCCTGTAAGGCTGGTGTGTATGGGCTTATCTGCTCTTTCAGCATATCTATGGCCCGATAGGCAAGTTTATATACTGTACGCGTTTGCACAGCCATTACTTCTGCAATTTCTTTATAGCTAAGTTGGTTATAAAACCGCAAATAAATGACTTCTTTCTGCTTTTCGGTGAGCTTAGCAAATGCCGAATTGATTTGCACAAGCTGCTCTTCGGCCAATGCCATTTCGGCTTCTGCATTTTTTAGCAGATGCATTTCAAAAAAACCGCTATATTCTTCAGCATCATACACATATTCACGATCACTATAGATTTTTCTGAGTAATTTACGCCTCAGCGCTCCCAACAGATAAGAGCGTAAAGAAACTATGGTATCCAATTTATTCCTCTTTTCCCATAGATCAGCAAAAAGATCCTGAACACAGTCTTCTATAAGTTCGCGATTGGCATTAAATTTCATTCCGTAATTATGGAGGGCATCAATGTGTTCATGATATACTTTTTCAAACTGCCGCATACTGTTGGCAGTTGACTGCTCTAGGTGTAAATTATGCTGCTGTATGTTTTTTCTATCCACTCTCACAAATTTTCCTAAATCTATAAAATAGTGCCGATTATCAATAATTTCCCTGATTTTTCCACATTTACAAAACAGGGCTTGAGTAAAAGTAATTAAGTATTAGAAACACTTTAATTCCGAATATTTAAAATTAACAAAACGACTGTCTTTATAATATTCACTTACAATGAAGTAATTGTAAGGTCCCTTATGGCTGTGTGTGGCACAGCGATTCATATGAAAATCATCACTGACAGATTAAACGTTCGTCAGGAGGTCCTTTAAATGACTCGTTATGAAAAAATTTAAACTATCCCCATTTGAAGCCATATCTGCTTTACACGAGACCGATGAGGTTTTCAAGACGCTTTTTGAACACGGCAGTCTTTCCGTTGAAATTTACAAACCTAATACTGTAGATCATCAAAAACCACATATGCGCGACGAAATCTATGTGATTATTTCTGGTAGCGGAAAATTTAAAATTGAGAACAAAACAGTAAGCTTTACACCCGGCGATTTTCTTTTTGTTCCTGCCGGAATGAAGCATCGCTTCTTTGATTTTAGTGATGATTTTTCTACCTGGGTGTTTTTTTATGGCCCTGAGGGTGGAGAAGCACACAAAAGTCGCTAGCTGATTTTTCCACTTAGCCTATTTTTCATTCGTCTTTTTACTCTGATTTAACCGGTAGTTCAGCGTAAGATTAATCTGTCGTGGAGTGCGTAGTGAATTGCGACGCGTATAGAAAATATCTCCTTCAGTGATGCTTCTATCACGATTACTTCTAAACACATCCACAACATTCAGGGTCAGTGTTCCATTGTTATTAAATACGTCACGAGTGATCGCGACGTCTAGAAAAGCAATTGCCAGTTGTCTTCCCTGAGGTGTTTGCTGAGGAGCTTCATAGCTGGCACGTAATTGCAGATCCGTATTGCCCCATAAGGTAAAACGAGAATTTAGCCTGCCAAACCAGGTATAGGTATCGCTTTCAAAAGACTGGTCCAGGTTAGTACCATCAATGATAGCGCGATAAAAGTTCAAATTCAGATCCATTTTCCACCATGCGATCGGTTGATAAGAGGTAATGAATTCTGCACCATATGCGTCTTCCATCACCAAATTGTAAGGACGCGTAGTGGACTCCCCTTCTTCATTGACTTCGCGTATACGCAGAATCTTATCATCTGTATGACGGTAATAAAGGGCTGAACTGATGGACGCTGTTTCAAAATACTTGATATGTCCCGCCTCAATGGAATGCGTATATTCTGGGTTCAGATCAGGATTACCGCTGAAAAAATTGCGGTTATCAAAGAAAGTGACAAAAGGGGTAAGATCATTATACGTAGGGCGGTGTAGACGTCGGCTGTAGCTGAGCTGCAGAGCATGTTCATTGGGAAGGTCATAAGTAAAATGAGCCGATGGAAAGAGATTAAAATAGTCCCTTTGGTTTACCTCAGCGGTTTGCAGCAATTCGGTAGTCAGGTCGGTATACTCACCTCGTAGTCCTAACTGATATCCTAATTTATCGGTTTTGTTGCCCACGATCATATAGGCAGCATAAATATTTTCATCATAATAAAAATCATTATCCAGCCCTTCCAGGGGTATCCATGCATCATCTTGTTGCGCTGTAACCAGGAAATCATTGGTAATATCCCGCAGCGTATTGCGTATACCTGTTTCAAATTTACCCTCCGCACCAAAGGGATAGACATAGTCAGCCTGCAACAACAGTTGTTTCTCTGTTTCATAATTGTATGAACGCTGCAGTTCATCAGGATCACCACTAGGCAGATTTTCAGGGGTAAAAGATTTTTGGGTATAGAGTTGGTCAGATTCTTCCCAATTATCAATATAGGTTAAGATTGCAGTAAGCTCATGATCTTCACTTCCGAAATTACGCTTATAGTTAAGTGAATATTCCAGGTTAGGCTCTGTCTCATCTTCATCCTGATACCTGCGCGTAATGCTTTGGAGATTATCATCGGTAAACAGATAATCCATATATTCTATCTCTGTATTTCGCTTGCCTTTGGCGTGGCGGTAGGTAAAAGAAGTTGTCAGAATATTGTTTTCGTTGAAGAAGTAGTCAGCCCCCAGCTGAATGTTATTATTCAGTACAGTTTGGCGGCCGATATTTTTCTGCCGGGTGATAAAGGTGGTATCCTCACCGTATACTTCCTGGTAAAGGGTATTGTAAGGGTTTTCAATGTTACGATAAATCAGGCCGTAGTTGATGAAGAAATTGAGGTTTTCACGACGATAGTTTAAGTTGATGGCTGCCCCGTAATTATCAGGCTGCCCTGCTGTAAAATCAAAAGAACCATTGATCCCTTTACTCTGCTCTTTTTTGAGGACAATATTGATGATGCCCGCCATACCCTCAGCCTGATAACGTGCCGAAGGATTGGTGATGATCTCCACATTATCTACCAGTCCACCCTGTAACTGCCGCAAGCCTTCGGCACCATCAAAGCTCAACAAGCCAGAAGGTTTTCCATCAATAAGAATTTGCACATTATCACTTCCTCTTAAACTCACATTACCTTCACCATCTACCGTTACTGAAGGTAAATTACCGAGTATGTCTGCTGCATTTCGCCCAGCATTGATCGGATCCTGGCTTACATTGAAAACTTTTTTATCCAAGGCTAACTCCACCAGATCTTTCTCACCCTGCACAATCACTTCTTCCAGGTCCGTTGTTTGTGCTTCTATGGCTATTTCACCCAGGTTCACCAGTCCCAGCCCCGCATTCAGCCTTAGGTCATTCAGCTTTTTTGAGGCATAGCCCATAAAGTTGATGGTCAGGTAGTAGTTTCCAGCCTTAGCATCCAGGCTAAACGTACCATTTTCTTCAGTAATCCCTCCACTTACCAGGCTGCTGTCTTGCAGCTGAAACAGGCTCACTGTGGCATAAGGAAGTGCCTCTTTTGTGTCTACGTCTACCACTTTGCCCCGAACTACTATCAGTCCGCCCTGGCTTTGGGCTTTTAATGGGAAAGAAAAATAGTACCCATGAATAATCAATATCGTGAGGAGTGTGATCCGAAGTGATAGGTGCCTATACCTGGCTGTAGTCTGCATGTTGTTTATTGTAAGTTGTTTTAGCTTGTCGGTATTTTGCTCGCAAAATAGCATTTGAAGAGGAGAAACGAAGCTTTTAAGCCCAAGTATCTTAAAAATTAGATAAATCAATCCAGGCAGTAGACCAATAGCAAGGTGAACGTCAAAATCCGATACTTCTACTTGCTAATCCTTCTTACTATCAGTAAATTACTATTGATGATAAATCTATTTGAAGCGGCGAGTGAAAATCCTCTTTTCCGTCAGTTTAAAGTGTCGGAAATGCTCTTCACTGAATTTAAGTGCCTGGAAGAAAAATCTGTATTTGACATCTGGTCACACTGCAATTACTTTGTCTACGTACTCTCCGGAAAAAAGCAGTGGAATACCCGTCAAAAAGAATACCTGGTCCACGCCGGTGAAATGATTTTCGTCAAAAAAGGAGCTAATATCATCCATAAGTTCTTTAAAGAAGACTTTTGTGCGCTTTTCATTTTTGTGCCTGATTCATTTATCAAAGAAGTGATTGGAAAGCATCAACTGTCAAAGTCAAAAGCAGTTGTTGATGCTTCAGACAATGTGATTCCTGTACATCTTGATCGTACGTTGGATACTTACTTTCAGTCACTTTATGCATATTTTTATCAGAAGGATGCGCCTGATAGCTGTTTGCTTGAGTTAAAGTTCAAAGAGTTACTGCTTAATCTCGCTTCCTCTGCAAAGCATAGGCAGTTGCATGCCTATTGGCAGTCTATTTGTTTTCAAACCAAGCCTTCAATCCGGGCAATCATGGAAGCGAATTTTACCTACAAACTTTCACTGGAACAATTTGCCAGAATTTGTGGCAGAAGCTTAAGTATTTTTAAACGCGATTTCAAAGAAATATACGGCTGTTCGCCCGGGCGATGGCTCACCCAAAAGCGCCTGGAACATGCCCGGACACTATTGGAAAACACAAGTTTGCCTATAAACGACCTACTGATGGACTGTGGTTTTGAAAACCCTTCTCATTTTACCCGGGTGTTCAAAGAAAAATATGGTGCTACGCCTACTTCCTTTAAAAAGGTGAAGTCCCTGAATAAAGCAACTTTAATTTAAGCTTCTCAGCACAAACTCTCGTCTTTTCAGCAAAGCTGTTTATTCTCTTAGTTGTTAGCTTGACAAAGTATTCAAGTCCAGCCAGGCTTGAAGTTTTTTTCTTCATATAAAAATATACTTTTATGGATGCAGTAAAAGAGGAACAAGCAACGATAACCCAATGGACAGAACTAATACATTCGCTGGGAAAAGATTTTGTCAGTAGAGCAGCTCGTTATGACGCTTCTGACACTTTTGTAAAAGAAAACTACGTAGCCTTAAAAGAGCATAAGTTCTTCACTGCGATGATTCCCACAGCATTGGGAGGGCAAGGATTATCACATGCCCAAATGTGCAGTATGTTGAGAGAGATTGCTCACTACGACAGCTCAACGGCATTGGCTCTTTCCATGCACCAGCACCTTCTGGCAGCCAATATCTGGAAATATAAACATGGAAAAGGGGGTGAAGTCGTACTGAAAAAAGTGGTCAACCAGCAGCTAACTCTTATTAGCACTGGAGCTCGTGACTGGCTGGAATCAAATGGCAAAATGGAGAAAGTTGAAGGTGGATATTTAGTAAGTGCGGAGAAGCACTTTGCCAGTCAGGCCAGTGTTGGTGATGTATTGGTGACCAGTGCTCCTTATAAGGATCCTGAAAAAGGATGGCAAGTTCTTCATTTCCCTATCCCTATGCATACCAAAGGTGTATTTGTCATGGATAATTGGCATACACTGGGCATGAGAGGCACTGGCTCACATACTGTCAAACTGGACCAAGTGTTTGTACCCGAATCAGCCATAGTGCTAAGCAGACCCCAAGGGGAATATCATATGTTCTGGAATGTAGTATTGACAGTAGCCCTGCCTCTTATCATGTCTGTTTACGTAGGCATCGCAGAACAGGCAGTAGAAACAGCATTGAAAAATGTGAGCGTAAAACCACATATGCCAGTACTTATTGGGGAAATGAATAACGAACTTATTAATGCCCAGGTAGTGCTCAAAGATATGATTGGTTTATGCAATAACTTTGATTTCCAACCTACTGATCATATGGGACAAGCCATGATGTGCAGGAAGTCATTGGTAGCCAAATCTGCGATAAAAGCGGTAGAAAAAGCTATGGAAGCCGTGGGAGGCAGGAGCTTTTTCAGAGCTTTTACACTGGAAAGACTGTTCAGAGATGTGCAAGCCGGAATTTTTCATCCATTACCGGAAAAATCTCAGCATCAGTTTAGTGGAGAGTTTTTACTCCAAAAAAAATCACCATTAGCTGCCTGGGAATAACACGTTGTTCATGCGTCAAAAAAAGTCCTCAGCATCAATGAATACTGAGGACATGATTGAAAGAGTAGTAAGTTAAATTTTAAATTATGCTGACTGTGCTAATCTGGCATTATTAATTTCGTTGAGCCACTGTATTGCATCTTCACGCTTATCAAAATACTGCATGCACAGGTGTGATTTCTCAACATGTTTGCGTACACTATCTACATAATATTTCTTGAAAACATCTTTAGAAACGAGTACGGCTATATTTCTTAGACCTTTTTGTACAGCAGTAGGTATCATATGAGACTCTAACCATTTTCTGTCTTCAGGAGAAACCAGGCCTTGATCTGTAGTATCAGAAAGCCAGTTAGAAATTTGATATTTCTCCAATGCTTCTACGCCTTTGGCAAAAATCTCACGATATTTCTGGCTGTTTGTAGTTTGCTTCCAGACAAGTTCAACAGTTTTAACATCATCCAGATAGTTGATCATGGCAAATTCGTTTTTAAAATATTCCATTTTTATACTTTTTGCCGCCAAAATAAAGTAGTCAAAACACGAATTGCCTTTCCAAAATACCTCTTTGCTTTCTCTGGTAAGATTTTGAGTGTTATGCCATAAATTACATGGCTCTATTGCCCGGCTATATCACCAGAGGTATTGTTATCAAAAGTATTATCTGACTCATCCAAAGTATTTCCATTATTCACAAAATCTATTCCCCATCCACCACTGTCAATGATTACGCAGTTTTCAACCTTAAGGGTAGCTTCACACTGCATCACAATATTACCCTGACCTCCGGCATTGTACATCTGTCCTGCTCCTCCTCCGGAGATTTCACAAAAAGCCAGGTGATTGAGAGAGGTGCTTGAATTAATGCCTATGCCTTGCCAGGTCCCTTGCCCTTCGCTTACGCCCTTGAATATGATCGGGGATTCAACTGTTCCCACCGCGTTGAATGAGCCGGTATTATCAACACAGTCAGCACCGGGGTTACCCAGCTTAATACCGGAAGAAGTTTCAAATTCCATCACAACCCCCGGCTCAATGGTAAGCGCTCTTTCTACATAGGGAATACGTCCATTGTTTGCTACACTGATGCGGTAAGGCACTTCCAGGGCGGCAACCGTCATATCATTATCTGCCAGCACGCTTCCGATAACATTTATGTAAGGGTTGACATTTCCTTCTTCATAAACTGTTGAAGCATCCAGTTGATCAAGCTGATGAAAATGTAAAGCAATGGGAGAAGCCTCATTATCAGTTAAAGTATTATCTACAAATTCCTCAAGTCTTGCATCTTCATCGTGAATGACAATACCATGCTTACCACTCCAGGAGATGGTAGTATTCTGGATTTTAACTCTGCTTTCGCACTGCAATACTATATTAGCTGGCTCATGACTTGCATTGTATATTTTCGCTGCGCCCGCTCCACTGATGTTACAATGAATCAACTGGTTGTTTGGACTGGATGAATTAAAACCTATACCCAGCCAACTGCCACTTCCCTCAGTTGCTCCCCGGAAAGTAATCGGTGCCTCTTCTGTACCTACAGCCATTAATGAAGCCGTAGTAAGGCTGCAGTCTGAGCTTTGATTACCCAATCGTAATGCTGAGCCCGAGGCAAATTCAAGAATAGCCCCTGCCTCAACAGTCATTGCACTTTGGACAAAATAAGCATTGTTTTCAACAAATCTAAAGGGTACTTCCAGACTAGAAAGGGTAGCATCAGTGTCTAAAACATCTCTCCTTACCTCTATATATTCCTGACCATTATCTGGAGCATATGTAGAAGTGGCATCCAATAAACCCAACTGACCAAAGAAAATACCAACCGGTGAAAGCGCATTGTTAGTGATTACATTTCCACTAAACGCTTCCAGCTCACTGTCTTCTGTAATGAAGACACCATAGCCATCATTATCTTCAATTATACAGTTGACAATACTTCCGCGCGAATTCGCTTCTCGGCTTAGTTGTACTGCCCCTTTTTCATCAGACTGGGCAGATGCCGTCCTTCCTGCATGCATAAGCTCGACGTATTCCAGTCTGTTTTCAGGATGGGTAGAGCCAAAGTAAACACCTTTCCATACCCCTTTCTGAGCAGAGGTTCCTATAAATTTGATTGGATTATCTTCGTTTCCTACCGCTTTTAAACCACCACCATCACTGGTAAACAAGCCACTCTCATCCCCCTCAAACTGAATAATCACACCGGGAGCAATGGTTAAGAGCGCGTCATTGTTGATCGTAATTGCACACTTGATCACATAATCTACAGCATCGCCGGCAGCTACATCCTCCCAGGTGGTAGATGTGCTTATCTCATTTTCATCACAGTTAAAAATATTATCAGGCTCCTCTTCTTCTACCGTAAATACCGGGCCGGTAGCCGTTTCATTGTTTACCGTGACGGTAAGCGCGCCAGTTGTAGCCCCGGCGGGAACATAAACTACTAAGGTGGTAGCAGAGGCTGATTTAGCAATGGCAGGTGTACCATTAAATTGAATAGTATTTCCTGTAGTGCTTTCGCTGAAGTTTTCTCCGGTGATTGTAACTTCTGTACCGACTGGTCCGCTACTGGGATTGATGGCAGTAACTGCCGGTGGTTCAGGATCAGGCGCAGGGTCGTCCGTGTCATCCTCACCACATTGGATAAAAAGAAACAATAGCGAAAGTAGAAATACAGATTTACTTGGGAAGGGGTGTCGTTTAAGGAGTATCATAGCTTATCAGTAGTATGGTTGTATTCACTGGTAGATTACATCAGGCCTCAAAGGCCATTTCTATGTACCTGAGCAGTGCTCCCTTACCCACAAAAAAGCCATGATGAAATCAAGCTTTTTTAATCAGCAACTGGCCTGCTAATAGGCACCTAATTCTGCTAAGGGTCAGATCTATGACTTTGGTGTATAGCTATAAGTTAGTATTTTCTGAGCAAAGCATTGTAACCTATAAATAAAATAAATCTGACGCCTGTAAAGGATCAGGGTCAGACATAAAAAAACCGGAAAACAGTATGATCACCATTCTCCGGTATATAAGCTGAACGCACTTTATTTCTTAATTGGTATTAAATGGCTTATATCTGGCTTTTACTAATTGAAATACACCATATCCTGCCAAACCTATAGCTATAAGTCCCATCAACCAGGGACCTCCTGTTGAACTTAAAAAACTAAATACTTTGTCGGTACCTCCTGCTTGAGAAGAACTTGCAGTAATTGCCGCTTTAAAGAAGAAGAAGCCTACTATAGCAAATACAACTCCTCTTGCAATAAAACCAGCTTTACCTAATTTCATATACAAATCTTTGATCTCTCTCTTCACTCCACCATCTCTTACATCATTACCAAATTTATTAGTCCATCCTTTGTAAATTTGATATATACCTTTTGCAAAAGCTGCTACTGCCACAATACCTACCAACCACTGTCCGGCAGGTTGCTCTAGCAGCTTACTGACAAACATTTGCTGTCCATCCCCACCTCCAGAGCCGCTTCCACCACCAGCACCAAAGATCATTTTAAAAGCCTGAAAAGCAAAATATCCATAAATCACTCCACTAGCTACATATCCAATTCTGAAAAGAATTCCTTTTGTATCATTTCCTTTATGTTCAGCATCTTTAATCGCTGCAACTAATCGCCAGACAGCATATCCTACAAAGCCTACAGCAACAATTCCCAATAGAATTTTTCCAAAAGGTTGTGAAAGGATTTTCTGAAAAATTCCTTGCGTTCCTGAAGTCTGTCCTCCTGCTCCGAAAGCTGCCATAGCTGCTAAAACCCCAATAAGTATGTAAATTACGCCTTTGGAAGCATAGCCAAAACGGGCAAGTTTTTCTACCCATTTTTCTGTTTCAGGAAGATTGCCTTGAGCTTTTCTGCCAGCGGATTTGGCAGCTGTGGTAATATCGTTCATGGTTAAAAAGTTTAGTTTAAAAGTTTAAAAAAGTCAATCTTACTATGTCAACTAGTATTACTTGCTTAGAGGAAAATTGTTTAAATATTTTTTCTATAGGAGTTACGCAGTTTCCTTGAGAAATGATTATGATAACGTTAATGTCACTTTATCTCTCTTCTATGTTATTGATCAAGGAAAAAAAATAGATGTACGCACAAAATCCACACAGCAAGCACAATTTTACCCTCCCTACACTTAATCTTTATTTTCTAAACCGATTTTGCGTAACTTCTATTCTATATCAAATCCTGGACCTGTAGATGTACCTTCAATGTACATTATATATACATGATGTTTTCTGCCCATTCAGCGATATCCTGTTGATAATGTGTTACCATAATAAGAGTTTTACTTTCATTGAGATAGTCCTGCATGTATCTACGCACAAGCATTTTTTGCGTGGGATCCAGAAACTGAAAAGGTTCATCCAGCAGTATCAATTCTTTCTCGTCCAAAAAACATTGGATCAATAACATAAGTTGTAACTGTCCTGAGGAAAGTTGATGAACCGGCTTTTGGATAAAAGAATTTGCTTCAAAATAAGTAATCAAATTTGTTAGCCTATTTTCATTGTATGTCTTAAAATGCTGTGTCAAATATTCCAGTGCGCTACTTCTGATCCCACGGTGATTCATGAAGCTGATCAATTCAGGCCCCAGATAATTAATTCTCTTTTTGATATCCCAAATAGATTCTCCACTGCCTCTTCGCTTCCCAAATAGGTATACCTCTTGGCTATAAGCCAGCGGATGATCGGCATAAATCAGACTGAAAAGTGTGGTTTTACCAGAACCATTCTTACCTGCCAGTACCCATCTATCGCCTTGATTGACCCTCCAGTTGAAATTTTTCAGCACAACTTTATCACCGTATTGAATACGTAAGTTTTTCATTTCTACAACGGATGCATTTCCACCTGATGGCCGCTGTTCATTTTTTTGGGGTACAATTACCCCTTCTTTGGAAGGTGAAATCATTTCCTGTTGGTCAAGCATATTATCACGGACTACCAACCTGCGGTTGATTACTTCCGGCAGTGCATGATAATGGTCAGTTAAAATCACCTGTAACCCTTGGGCATGGGCAATATGATCAATAAACCTACAAAGGTGCTTTCTGCTCTCATGGTCTAATCCTTCAAAAGGGTAGTCTAAAAGTAAGAGTTGTGCATCTCCCTGCAATAAATAAAGTATGATTAGCACTTTCTTGAACTGACCATTAGAAAGGCGTGTAAGGGGCAGCTCCAGCAAATTCGTGATGCTAAAGCTTGCTGGTAAATCAAGCAAATCAATAAGCTCCAGTTTCTCTTCAAATACATCTTTTACCAAAGGAATGCCCTCATTAAAAGAACCGTAGTATCGCTGCTGATAAAAGAGGCCGTCATACTTTTTCAGAAGGGTGTGTGCTGCATGTGCCGGTATATAGCGTATTTTATTGCGGAGTGCATCAAAATATGAATGCCACCCATCTTCATGGATAAAGTCATATGCCACCTTTCCTTCAGAAAGCTGTGCTTTACCAGCTAATAGTTCCAGAAGCAAAGTTTTACCACTTCCGTTATTTCCGCAGATTACCCAATGCTCACCTGCTTCTATCTTCCAGTTGAGCTTCTCAAATATTTTTTTGCCGTGTTTTACAAGGCTTACATTCCGGACAGTTATCATAGTGCAAAGATAAGCCTTTGTTAGAAACAAAACTGGCAGGCAAACTCAGTGAAGGGTAGGCAGATACCATTTATACCGCACAGCAAATACCCGTAGGAGTATCACAAATAACATGGAGCAAAGTGTGCAAATGAGTTCGTCTATTCCCAGATACTTCAGTAAGAGAAATAATAATCCTCCGGAGATACAAGCAGTAGCGTAAATTTCATTTCTGAAAATGAGGGGGACCTGATTAGAAAAAATATCCCGCAGTACGCCTCCAAAAACTGCTGACACTGTTCCCATCATCACTGCAATGATGGGAGAAAGTCCAATGTCGATCGTTTTCTGTAAGCCTAATAAGGTAAATAAACCTATCCCTATTGCATCAAACAAAAACATGGTTTTGTGTAACTTCATGATCTGCTTCTTCAGAAAGAAGGTAAGTAAATATACCTGCAATGATGGCATAGAGGTAATGAAGGTTCAGCATCCAGCCTACCGGTACACTTCCTATCAATACATCGCGTACCGTTCCTCCTCCAACGGCGGTAACAAATGCAATCACTGCGGCACCAAAAGGGTCCATTTTCCTTTCGCTGGCAGCAATCGTGCCGCTAACAGCAAACACCAGAGTTCCTACAATATCCAGTATATATAGTGGGTTGGTCATAAGGACGCAAGTTTAAACATTCGTTTGAAACTATAAAGATGCCGATCGTAAAAAAATAAGGTAATTCATGATTAGAAGTCGTTTTTCTCTCATCTCAAAACTTGGTATATTCGCCAGATTTCAGCCAGACTAAAGTATAAGCAACCCAATAGATGAATAAGTACTTTTTTAAAATTTTTGCCTTAACTTTTTGCAGTATCTTCTTTGCTGTTAGCCTACAAGCCCAGAGAGAAGTAATCATTGACGCGGATACTGGTAATGAGATGGATGATCTCTACGCCATAGTGATGGCTATCTTATCCGAAGACATGGAAGTGATTGGTCTTAGCTCAGCACATTTCAACAATGCCCAATTGCTCACCGATAGCCTCTGGCACATCTACCCTACCAAAAATATTAACACACTGGAGATCAGTCAGCAGCTGAACGAGGAATTGTTACAAGCTTTAGGTAGAGAAGATATTCCCCATCCCAAAGGTGCCAGCCAAATGCTGGGTTATGCCTGGGGCTATTATGAAGGGGCGCCCATACCCGCATCTCCCGCTTCAGACTTTATCATTGAACAGGCCAAACTAGCCACTGAGGGAGAAAAATTAGCGATACTTTGTCTGGGAGCCGTTACCAATGTAGCCACTGCCCTTGAATTGGCTCCCGAAATCGCAGATAAAATCTCCGTGCACCTGCTGGGGATGCAATACAATGTTGAGGAGGGTATCTGGAATAAGAATGAATTTAATGTGCGCAATGATCTAAACGCCATGGACCAACTGCTTACTAACGAAGCCCTGGAGCTTCATGTGATGCCTGCCAGCACCAGCAGTACGCTTAAGTTTAGCCATCAAAAATCTCTGGAAAAACTTGCACGCATGGAGCATCCGGTGAATAAAATACTCGCCCGGCGCTGGGCGGAGGTGAGTGCCGGGGCACAGTGGACCATGTGGGACCTTGCACTGGTGGAAGCCATGATTTATCCTACTACGGCCGAACTGGAGGAGCGACTTGCTCCCGCAGAAAATGGCGGACGTCCGGTACAGACGTATGTCTCCATCAAGCCTAAAAAAATGGAAGCATACTTTTGGGAAATCCTAGAGAATAAACTTAAGTAAACTATTAGTTCAAAAGGTTTTTAAGGCTGATCTGCCCCAGATACCTGTTCAACTTCGCGTACTTTATAGTAGGATTTATACTTTCTATACTCTGACTTTTTTTATTGAAAACCAATTCTACAAAAAAGCCATCTACTGTATATAAATGATAACTGTAATTGCTTTCAATTTTACTCAGCAATAAGTTACCGTGTAACCATGTATATTTGGTCCGGTAGCTTTCGGACTGATGACAAAACCTGCTCAATTTTAACTTAATCTCTTCCATGTCGCTGTCTTATAATGTTTTCTAACCAGACTTTATCTTTTTTACTGCCTAACTAAAAAGACTGTTTATTACTACCTGCTCATTCAAAAGCAAGCCAGATTGTTTAATACTTAGTGTAACACCTTGCAAAAATGTAACCACGAATACTTCTTTTATTGCTGATGTATACATCCTGACACGTGCCTTGCAGCAGCCTGGCCTTCATCTTTTGCTTTTATAACGACAAAGCTACTGTTGCTAGTCTATTATATTTTGCACCCTACAATCAGCAAAGAATGAGTGCCTATGCAGCAGGGACTCTACTTCAAAGAGTTTGTGGATAGACATCGTTTCCATATGAACCTGTGCGTTTTACCTGGCTTATATCAAAAATAAGGGGTTATAATTGAGTGCTGGATACATGAAATATTATCTCTATTACGCATGTAATTTGTGAAGCACTTAGACTTGTTATTCTCAGACAATATCCAAGGATTAGAGAAAAAGCAATACATCATCATGGCAGAATGACAACAAATAGGCAGTTCATTGATGTTTTATTATTGGAGAAGATGCATGATTACCTCCCGTTATGTTTATGAAAGACATTGAGTATTACGAAGATGTACTCAACATACTAGTGAAGCTGTGACCTTTCTCAGTTGGTGTGAGTAGACATACATGTGAAATGCCTGTGTTGGAATGCCGGGTTCGGACTGAAATTATCAACTTATATGCTACTCTTGTCAGAAAAAAAATGAAGAAGCGACGATACTTTCTTACTTTTTACAATGAATGATGTGACCTAGTATTTTGACTTTCGCCTAAGCGAGAACGTAGATATGCTGCTACATCCTGACCTAATCAGTAGAAAATATACCACGATAAGGCGCAAACGCTTAATCCTTATGCTATAAATTATTTGGATTTACAGCTCTTTTTCAAGGCAGCTGTTTACTTACTTAAGTAGAAGTATCAGGCTTTACTTTGTTATGATGATCAAATCAGCATTATCTATCTCTTCCTTATTAAGAAAGGTTTGGGCAGAATAGGTCTTCATGCCACAGCAAATTTACTTTTTTGCTATGCCAACGCAAAGTGTTGCGTATCTATGCTGCCATTTTCAAATTGAAGATAATATTCAGAATAATCGCGTTCCAATACAAATTATACAGTTCCTGAGTTCTATCACTTTCCAGTGGAAGGCTTTGCTGATCGGACAAGAGTAATTGCACACTGTCTGGGTAATAAGCAGGTGGCTCTCCAAACCATAGATGATTTCCCCCTTCATACTGCAACAGGATACGCTTGCTGCTGGCAACCAGGCAGTCATCACATGCATGACAAGCGGTGAATGATAGCATCAGCATGGAAATCGCTACAGCAGTTCTTATTAGCCTTAGATTCATAGCGACTGATTTGTAGGATTAATATTTGTTTGGCAACAGTTTAACTTACTGTACTTATCCATGCTTTGACCTACTGCCACTTAAGCTTTAGATTTTTTTCCAAGCGTACAATTATTAGGGTAGTCCACTAACCGCGCACTTCCGCTTAAATAGAAGCTTTTTACCAGGCTAATCCTAACATGGGTAAGTGTTTCACCTGATGATATGTTAGCGCTGTGCTGATGCATTTTTTTAACTCATCCTCCGGTAAGTGATCATTCATCTGGAAAACAATGGCCCGATTACCTTCAAAGGTAAATACATCCTGATACCTTTCCCTAAAGGTAGGTACCAGTTTGCTGGTGCATTTAAAATAGATAGCATACTGATCGGGACTTTTTTCTTTCCAGTCCATCCTTACAGTGCTACCGTGTTTAGTGAGATAGCTGGGTTCACCCCATTTCAGGCACTCTTCTACTCGCGCGATCCCTGCTGTCTCTTCTGCAGCCGCCAAAACAAGTTTGCGGAGCTTTATCATTTTCTCACGCACCAATTCAGGATAGTTGTTGAATACTGATTCTACTTCAGGGCTACTTTTGATTTGTATATTTTTCATATTCATCTACTTCTCTTTTTATAGCTGTATGTCACTTACTATTGTGAATTCTTGAGTCAAAATGATCTTGTAAAACCTGACGTTGTTTGTCTACTACTGATTGATTATAGCCATGCGCCGCATCTGTTAAGAGATAATATTCTTTTTGTGGAGCACTAAGCTCATCAAAGTAAGCTTTGTTAAGTGCCGGTGAAGTTAATATGTCGTGCTCACCTTGTATAAGGTAAACGGGAATGTCAAAGGAAAGCCCGTCCTTGGTAAAA
Organism: Catalinimonas alkaloidigena; assembly: GCF_029504655.1. Classification (NCBI taxonomy): domain Bacteria; kingdom Pseudomonadati; phylum Bacteroidota; class Cytophagia; order Cytophagales; family Catalimonadaceae; genus Catalinimonas; species Catalinimonas alkaloidigena. The sequence goes on along the minus strand of NZ_JAQFIL010000001.1, from coordinate 2,178,162 downwards.
TCTACATTCGCTGCCATAGACTTGATGCCCAGTTTTTCATGTCCGGCAAAATACAGGAAAGAATAGTCATCACCATTGTACCTGTCCCGCTTGTCTCTTTCACTATCGTATTTATTCGCTGGCTTCCACCATGCTTCGGGAGCGGGACTTGCACTTTGATATTCATATTGCTTTACGATGCGCAGAAACTGCCCCATGTGCCGGGCATCAGCATAAGGAGGCTTTCCTAAGGCTTCAAGCTTTTGAAGAGAAGTAGTATCCGCTATGTTTGCAGCAAGCTGATGCACTTTTGCATAGGCAGATTCCAGATTCTTATTAAAGCTAACAAACTGTGCATGCCCCACATACATATGAAAGAGTTCAGGGTGACCTAAAGCCATCTTTGTCGCTAAAATAGATCCCCAGGAGGTTCCGACCAAGATCACTTTCTGTTTGCCCAAGTGATCTATCAGATATTTTGTAAGTGCTATTCCGTCTTGCACCATCAGGTCAATAGTCAGAAGGTTTTCCAACCAGTAGTCTTCACTGACTTCATCAGGTGCATTTTTGCCAAAAGTTCTACCCGCTCCCCGCTGGTCCCAGTTTACCAGCACAAAATCTTTTTTCCAGCTTCCATACACCGCCTCAGCATATGGACTCATGACGCTTCCCGGTCCCCCGTGAATGAATAAAACTACTGGCTTACTCCTATCTTCCCCTTTGATACTAACCCATTGTTCTATTCCTCCGATGGAGACAAATTTCTCTTCCAGAACAGGGGTTTTCTGTGCATTTGCATAAGTAAGAGAAAAAAATAAGATGAAGAGAATCAGCATAGTCAGATATTTATCATTAGGCTTGATGGTCAAGACACTATGGTTTTACACCTATCAGATGAATATAAATTTACAATATATATCTATTATGGCTAGCAGTTTTTATACTCCTCAATCTGCTTCAGCACATTTTCTGCTTTGATTACTGCATTCCATTCAGTATCGGAAAATAACCACTTCATCCACTTCTTATGCATATTGTTGAGGCTAAGATTATGGAACAGCCAGATGGAAAAAAAGACGAAAGTGCCACTCACTGTCAAATTTACTACCCAGTAGAGAAGCTCCGGCTCCTTTAGCATTTCCACACTCAGATACCAGGTGGTCCAGAAAGGCAATTGTAATATTACTATGCGTAATACCTGTATACTTGAAGTTTTGATCTTGGCAATTTTCTGCTGCATATCCACAATGGTATCCGCACAACTGGCCTTTTGAATCAACACCAAATGATAAATATAGGTGAGCAAAGCGGTTTTGGTACATAGCGAAATCGCCCCTACCGAAACAGTAAAAAAAATACTGCCTGACCGCCAGCCCAGGATGAAAAGCGTATCCAGAAACAGTATCCAGGCTATACCCAGTATGATGCCCAGTTATTTGGCAGACTTAGCCCTGGCTAAGGTCGTGTTGGCTTTATTGCGGATCGTTTCTTTCAGGAGTTCCTGGTTGATCATCAGCAACTGATCCAGTTTTTCGTCCTGACTTTTCCAAAGTTTGTTGAGTTCAATGTCGTTCATGTTTGTGTTTGCTTAACTGTTGAAACTTCTGCTTTATGCGTGCTTTAATTCTTAAGATCCTGCTGGATACATTGCTAGTAGTGATACCCATTATCTCGGCAATCTCCTGATGATCATGGCCTTCCAGGTGAAGTATGATCAAAGCTTTGTCAATTTCACGCAGTTCTGCGATATACTGCTGTAACCTCCTGAGATCAGGCTTAATTTCCTCTGATGAACTATTCTCAGTTGTAAAAATGATGCTCCCACGAGCCATAGGATGCAGGATCTGTGTTCTTCTCTTTTCCTTTTTATAAAATGAAATGGATACATTCAGGGCAATACAGTAAATCCAGGTAGACATCTTGTAGCGACTATCGTATTTATGAAAGGCATGCCATAGCTGGATGATAATCTCCTGTATCAGGTCTTTCCTGTCTTCCTCATCATGACAATAAGCGCTGGCAATCTTGTAAAGGATGCCTTTTTGTGCTTCCATAGCCTTGATAAAGACGGTTTGCTGACCTTCTGACTTCATGAAAAATCAATTTATACATATGCCTTAATTCATTATTCATCTGCCAATGCTAAATATCACACTTATCAAGAAATAAACTTTTATTCCGGTTAAGATGTCTGACGGCATGACGCATAATTGTTTATAAGAGCCTGCATCCTTTTTATTTGATACTTTGATGAGCATAATTATATACTTTTGTCAGGGTTAAAGCATGTAGCACATTATTTCACTTCCATATCCATGAATCAGCAAAAAGCCACACTCCTTAAGCAAAAGCTCCATCAGGCTTGCGAAGACAGTTTAGAAAAGCGACTGAGAGACATCAAAACAGCCCTGAAAGAGGCACAGGATGCCGCCAATCAGGAAACCAAGAGCAGCGCAGGGGACAAGCATGAGACCGGCAGGGCGATGATGCAACTGGAAACTGAAAAGCTCAGCCGACAAATGCATGAAGTATTAAATGAGCAGCAAAGCCTGCAGATGATTCGTACCGATCAGCCAAAACAGTCGGTAGACAGAGGAGCACTGGTGGTTACCAATCATCTGAAGCTGTATATTGCCATCAGTGCCGGACGTTTACTTCTGGAAGGCGAGGAATACTTTGCTATCTCTATCGATACTCCTCTGGGATTAGCACTGAAAGGAAAAAAAGCAGGAGAAACAGGGGGTTTTCAAAACAAAACGCATGAAATATTGCAAATATTTTAATTAAAGAGCATTTTTAGGAACTTTAAGCCAGCTTAGCTGCTTATTTATTTTTTTCAACTGTTTTACCAAAGGCCAAACCACAAAAGAGCTTATGAATTACATCCGCCTGGCACGTAGCTATCCTGATTATCTAGGCTACGGCATGCTGCACTATTTTTTCTCCTGCATGGGCCAGACTTTCTTGATCAGTACGTTTGTACCCTACTTTGTGGATAGCCTGTCAGTAACCAACAGCTCTTTCAGTCTGATATATGGTCTGGCTACGGTATGCAGTGCGATGATACTCCCCTTTGCCGGTAAGCTTATTGATCAGTTTCGCCTGCGCAACCTCAGTGTGATCACAGGAATAGGTTTATCCCTTGCCTGCCTTCTCACTTCTTTCTCTGCTAATACTCTGATTCTCTTTTTTGGAATGCTAGTCCTGCGCTTCTTTGGTCAGGGCATGATGGTATTGATTGGCTCTACTTCTATCGCTCGTTATTTTGACCTCACCCGGGGTAAAGCTTTATCCCTCTCCAGCATGGGCTTGCCTATCGCAGAGTCCTTCATGCCGGTAGTCATCATTTATCTGATACAAAGCTTTGGCTGGCCTTCTACCTGGCAAATTCTCGCAGCAGCTACGCTGATCATATTTGTGCCCACGGCTATAATGCTGGTCAAAAGTAACAACCCTTTTCAGTATGTGCCTCAGAAGACTGATCCTGCGCAGCAAAAAAGAACGACGGACGAACCAGCCGTTCAAAATGCTACCCGCAAAGAGGTCTTGCGTGACTGGAAGTTTTATATGTTGGTTCCCGGCCTGATCTTTTTGCCTCTCTTTATTACCGGCATCTTTATTCATCAGAATTTACTGGCTGAAGCCAAAGGTTGGACCATGCAGTGGATGGCCAGTTGTTTTGTAGGCTTTGGAATAGCCCGGATCAGCACCAATTTTATTGCCGGAAGCCTGATAGACAGTTTTTCTTCCCGCAATGTCTTTATTTTTTATCTTCTGCCCATTGCTCTGGGACTGGGGACTTTATTACTGGGCAATCATCCCTGGCTGGCGATGATTTATATGATACTGGCGGGCATAACGGCTAGTTTAAGTGGCCTTACCAGTGCTTCATTGTGGGCTGAGATATACGGTGTACGTCATCTGGGTGCTATCAAAAGCATGACCACTACCCTGATGGTGCTTGCCTCGGCCGTTGGGCCAGTCATTATAGGTTTTGGTATGGAAAGAAACCCCAATGCTACTTTAATCGCCTCCATTGCAGCCATCGGCTTGATTACCAGCATGAGTTGGGTAGCCATTCGTGCAACCGAAAGCCAGAAAAAGCAGGTAGCAAAAGCCTAGGGATTTGTGCTCGTATTCACCAACAGTCTTAAGAATTGATTCTTTAAAAGTGATGAGTATGAAATTACATTACTGAATTTGCTCAGCTAGCATACTAACTAATGTCATTTCAATACGTCCTGATATGAGGGATTCTTCCTAAAAACTGAGTTAGCAAAAGGGCATAGTGGCATAATTTTTTTCTTATTTTCTCTTGCCCAGCTTACTGCTGCTTCTACAAGAGCCTCTCCCGTTCCTGTACCTCTCAGAGCGTCATCTACTTCGGTATGATCTATGATGATCATGGCATCTCCTGCTTTGGAATACGTCATCTCTGCCACTCGACTTGCCTCCTTTTCAATATAAAAGCTCCCTTTACTCTCTTTTTCTTCCTGTTTAATAGCGTGCTGCATACTTTTTGGTTTTCATTATTTAAATTCTCAAGCTTTGTAAGCCAAAAACAAAAGGCCCTATTCAGCTAAAAAAAAGCATATCTCAAAAATTATTAAGCACTGATTTATCGCCACTGTACATCTCAAATAGTTGCCTTTGGAATGTTAATGTAGCGCATTTTCTCAATCCCTTCTGACCTATTGCAAAAAATAGTAAACTTAAGCCCTTTCTTGCTTGTATAATAATGTACAGAGTAAAACATTTTTTAAACTAGTTGACGATAATTTTTTGGAAAATGATTAATAACCGTGAAGAAGCCGCTATTGATTTAGGTCAAAAGTTGAAGCACCTACCGAAGGATAAACTTATTGTATTAGGTATTCCTCGGGGAGGGGTGCTTATGGCCAAGATTATAGCTGATCAGCTTTCAGTGCCTTTTGATGTGGTTATGACAAAAAAAATTGGTCATCCCAGAAATCCTGAACTGGCAGTGGGTGCTGTGAGTATGGATAGTGAGGTTGCCATTAGCAAGCTTAGCATCCCTGAAAAATACTTCAACGAAAAAGCTGAAGAGACAAGAAGGCTTCTTCGTGAACGTTATGAGAAATATACAGGTAAGAAGGATTGCCTTGCCTGGGGAGGATATACAGTCATATTGGTAGATGACGGAATCGCTACAGGAAATACAATGATGGCTACGATCAAACTGTTAAGAAAACAAAAGCCTGATAAAATTGTAGTAGCTGTCCCTGTGGCACCTCCGGAAAGCGTAAAGAAAATCAGTGAAGCGGTAGATGAATGTGTTGTATTAGAATGTCCAGAAAATTTTTCGGCAATAAGTCAGTTTTATGAGGAATTTCATCAGGTAAATGATGAAGAGGTTATTTCAATATTAAACTCGTAATTTTTTAAAGTATTCATATTATGGAAAAGTCAGTTTCATTTAACGATAGTATAAATATCAGTTCGCAAAACAGAGTACTTTCCGGCAAGCTCCTGATTCCCGAAGAGAGTCAGGCCATCATTCTTTTTGTAGACGAACATGGAAAAGCAACACAGGACAAACGATTTCTTAAGATCGCGGAAAGGTTTCAAAATTATGGCTTTGCTACTTTATTCGTAGACTTGCTTACAGCGGATGAGGCTGATTCCCCTGCTGAAGCCATGGATATCTACAAACAGGCTGAGCGAATTACTGATATAAGAAACTGGGCAGGAGAAAATCCCCAAACGGAACATCTGAGCATCGGCTTATTAAGTTATGGTAGTGGGACAGCCGCTGCCCTTGAAGCAGTAGTTAATGTAGAAAATAAAATCAATGCATTAGTGTCTTTAGGTGGACGTCCGGATCTGGCTTTTGATGCGCTGAAGAAGATAGATATACCGCTCTTGTTTATTTGTGGCGATATGGACAATGCAAATGTCGTCCAGCATGAAAAATCATTGCCACACTTCAACACTTCATCAAAAATGGAAGTCATTCGTGATGCGGGTAAAGGCTTTGAAACGGAGTCTGCTCTAGAAAAAGTAATCGGCCTCAGTAAGGAATGGTTCATTAGACACCTTTAAATAAGGCTTAGGAATTATGTTGCTCAACAATAGCATTATCAATAGATGATGCTATTTTTTTGTATCAGATAAAGGCACGAAAAATATCAATATTTATCAATACTACAATTAGGAAATTGACTCATTGTTTTCTTTATTACAATACTACAAACAAGAGATTGATAATTGACTTAAGACTAACGATAATTATCTGAATGAAAACATATCCAATGGGTGAATTTGAAGAGATCGTTTTACTTACTGTTGGGGTGCTCTATGATGAGGCTTATGGCGGAGCGATCAAGGATGCGATAGAAGAAAAGGCACAACGAAATGTGAGTGTGGGAGCATTACAGGCAGCCTTAAAAAGAATGGAAAAAAAGGGATATCTGGAATCACGTGAGGGTGAATTCAATGCACAGCGAGGAGGCAAGCCCAAACGATATTATACCATTACCGCCTTTGGCAAACAGGCTTTACAGAAAAACAAAGACATACGCCTGAAGCTATGGAGGGCAATCCCCAAAATCGCGTTTGACTTCAAATATACATGATCAAACGCTTTGCCCAACGCCTCTTCCGATGGTTCTGCCATCCTGATTACTATGATGAAATTGTAGGAGATCTGGAAGAGATGTATCAGCGAAATAAAGATGAAGAGCTTCGTTTTGTGCAATGGAAATATTTTTTTCAGGTAATTGGACTTTTTCGTCCTTCACTTATTCGCTCTTTCCCTCACATATACTTAACCCAACCTGCCATGTTCCGACACTACTTTAACATAAGCACCCGTGTTCTGCTTCGGCATAAATTCTACTCTGCCATCAACATTCTCGGGCTAGCGGTAGGCATGGGAGTTGCCCTGTTGATCTATCAGTACATTCATTTTGAGTTGAGCTATGACAAGTTTCATGAGGATGCGGAAAATATTTACCGCCTTACGCAAACTACCATTCGGAATGGAGAGAATTTAGGTACAGGCGTTTACACCACATATGGACTTGGTCCAACGGCAAAAGCAGAAATTCCGGGAGTAGAAACTTTTGTGCGTGTCTACCCTGATGATATAGGCATGACAGTCATCAATCCTGAAAGTGATGAAAAATATCAGGAACAGGAAGGTAGGATATGGTACGTAGACAGTGCTTTTCTGGAAATGTTCAGCTTTCCTCTCAAGCAAGGCCTGGCAAAAACCTCCCTCAATGAGCAACACAATATTCTGCTCACCGAAGCAATGGCAATCAAATATTTTGGCGACAGCAATCCCCTAGGAAAAACGATAGAGATCAGTGCCGGAGTATTGAGCGGAAGTTTTACTGTGAGTGGTGTGCTGGAAGCTTTACCCGCCAACACTCATCTACAGTTTGATTTTCTTTTGCCCATTGATTATCTACTTAGCCGTTACGGCCCCTTCAAAAATCATGATGATGGCTGGGACTGGGAGCGTTTTGTGACTTATATACAAACTAATGATGAAGTTCAAGCAGACAATCTCAATGAAAAGCTTGACCAGCTTGTTAGCCGTCATGTGGGCGAGGGCTTGTCAAAATCTGATTCTTACTGGAAAATCGGACTTCAGCCACTCACTGATATCCACCTGAGATCAAATTTTCCCAAAGACCTGGCGAGCAGTCCGGGTAACATACAAAATGTGCGCTTTTTTGCTATGATTGGGCTTTTCATCCTCATGATGGCCTGGGTCAATTACATTAATCTCTCAACGGCACATGCCATGCAAAGAGCCAAAGAAGTTGGCGTGCGCAAAACTATTGGCGCATTGAAAAATCAGTTAATCAGTCAGTTTATGGTGGAATCATGTATGATCAACCTGACCGCCGGAACAATAGCTATTGGGATTGCCTATTTTTCTTTGCCTGTGCTTAATAACATCATTGGAATTGAGCTTACTTTCAATGTATTGCAAATCCCGGAATTTTGGGCTGCTTTTTTTCTGATCATCCTTTTTGGAACATTACTCTCCGGCATTTACCCGTCTTTTGTGTTGCCTTCTTTTAACCCACTCAAGGTACTCAAATTCATCACCATCAGTCCGGGAAGAGGCTTTAGTCTGAGAAAAGGGTTGATTGCCTTTCAATTTCTGATGTCCGTATTGCTCATTTCAGGCACCTATCTGGTGTACCAGCAAATCACTTTTATGAAGGATCAGGATCTGGGTTTTGAACTGGAAAGAATTTTGATAGTAAATGGACCTCGCGTAGCCATCCAGGATGGACAAGAGGCTTTGATATCACTGTTTGAAACTTTTGAAACAGAAGTGCTACAGCATCATACTATTACTTCTATCAGCGGCACCAGTCACATTCCCGGCAGAGGATACATGGGGGGCTGGAACGCCCGAAAATTGGGTGAGCCAGAAAGTGCTGCCAAAGAAGGAATGGTAATTTTTACAGATTCCTATATCACTGACACTTATGATATGAAGTACCTTGCTAAAAGAGAATTGCCTGCTGAAATATCTAATTATGAGTGGCTCATCCTCAATGAAGAAGCTGTAAAAACTTACGGATTAGGTTCACCTGAAGAAGCACTTAATAAGCATCTTCTGGTTTTTGGTGATACCTTGAAAATATTAGGGATAGTTGAAAATATACATTGGAGTTCGCTCAAAACTACTCATTTACCAATCTTATTTACAGTGGATAGATATTATGGTGCTTATTTTTCTATCAAAATGAATATGTCGGATATTGATGAAAGTATTGCTCACATTGAAGACGCTTATCAGCAGATTTATCCAGACGACCCTTTTCAATACTTTTTCTTAGATGATGCCTTTAACCGACAGTATCAGGCGGATCTTCAGTTTAGGAATCTGTTCTCAGCCTTTTCAGCACTCGCAATCTTCATTGCCTGCATTGGGCTGTTCGCACTTGTCTCCTACTCTGCCACTTTGCGCATTAAGGAAATTGGTATCCGTAAAGTGCTGGGAGCTGGTGTAGGACATCTGATGATACTCTTGTCTCGTGAGTACCTGATACTACTGCTGATCGCCATTGGACTTGCTGTTCCGGCTATCATCATCGGAGGGAAAGCCTGGCTTGAGAATTATGCTTACAAAGTTGGCCTGGGCATTGACTTATTTCTCATTCCCGGACTGATACTTTTACTTATCTCATTTTTAACGGTAAGCTACAAAACATTTGCAAGCGCCAGAGCCAATCCGGTAGAGGCCCTGAAAAGCGAATAACGTCTACCCGGTTGTTTCCAAGCAGACGTTATTCAACTAAATTTACCTTTTGATGAACCTTATCATTTGTGGAGGCTCATTCCTGTTTTCGGTAATGCGAAGTATGTAGATACCCTGCGCCAAAGGCATTTCTGAAAAATCTAAGGTGAGCTGTGTATTTGTAGCTCTCGTCACCCTTACATGTTCCATAACCGTTTTACCTGCCTGGTCAAGCAAAGTAACACTCACCGTCTTTCCAAATTCTTTTGTACTATGCACGTTCAAATAAGGGCTCTCTTCCATAGCGTTGGGAAATATATTGATAGAGGTTAACTCTGCTTCTTGGTTTGTACCTCCTCCACAATTGGTAGCAGACTCTCCAAATCCGTTGGGAACATTTCCATCGGTGCTTATAAGAAGCTTGTCTAGGTCTGTACCATCTTCCCGATAAGCAATATCCAGCGTATGAGAACTACCGGCGCTGAAATTCGGTGGTAATACATCTATAGTACGCCAGGCAAAGACTGCGGTACGCGGGCCAATATTCCACTGAAACCAATTCCCTCCGTCTATTCGTACCCAGAAGGAATCATCACTTCCCGAAGGAGCACGTACACGGGCATGCACCTGATATGTTCCTGCCTCTTCTGCCGTAAAAGTAAAGCTGACATGACTGTTGCTGGCATCTGGTGCTGAGCCGTGGCTGTTCAGTCCGGGGCGAATGGTCACATAACTACCCCCTGAAGCTTCACCCGAAGCTTCTTCATTCCAGTTTGAACCAAGTACACCACATTCTGCCTCCAGCCATATTTCACTACCACCTACGCTGGCTGGGTTAACTGTTACCGTAACCTCATCCGTATCAGTAGCTCCCTGGTTATCAGTCACTGTGAGTGTGCAAATAGTTGTGCCTACCGGAACATTAATACTGGCTGTAATTCCCATTGCTACCTCTGTACCATTCACATGCCAGCTATAACTAGTTATGGTGCCATCATTATCAAAAGACTCACTTGCGTCCAGAGTCACATTTTCACTTCCATTTCCATCGCTGTCTGTGACAGTAATATCACCTCCCGCATTTGCCGTTGGTGCCTGGTTGCTTCCACCACCACAATTGGTAGCGGCTTCACCCGTGCCTGTCGGGGTACCTCCATCTGCACTTATATGAAGTTTGTCTAGGTCTGTACCATCTTCCCGATAAGCAATATCCAGCGTATGAGAACTTCCGGCGCTGAAATCCGGTGATAAAACATCTACGGTACGCCAGGCAAAGACTGCGGTACGCGGGCCAATATTCCACTGAGACCAATTCCCTCCGTCTATTCTTACCCAGAAGGAATCATCACTTCCTGTAGGAGCACGTACACGGGCATGCATCTGATATGTTCCTGCCTCTTCTACTGTAAAAGAAAAGCTGACATGACTGTTGCTGGCATTTGGTGCTGAGCCATGGCTGTTCAGTCCGGGGCGAATGGTCACATAATTCCCTCCGGAGGCTTCACCCGAAGCTTCTTCATTCCAGTTTGAACCAAGTACACCACATTCTGCTTCCAGCCATATGCCCTGAGCAGTGTTGGGAGATTCAACTGAGACATTCATAGTAGTCTCGCTTTTCAAGCCTTCAGCATCGGCTACGGAAAGTTTAACTGTATAATCTCCTGCTTCTTCATAAGTATGACTGACGGTCTCTCCATTTCCTGCGTTTCCATCACCAAAATCCCAGCTGTAACTTACTATTCCCTGATCATCATAGGAGTCACTTGCGTCAAAATTCACGCTCAGCGGAGCTTGTCCTGACTCAGGATCTGCGGTGAACTGCGCGCTGGGAGCCTTATTTCCTGAGTTTCCATCACAGTTACTGGCATCATCACCTATCCCTCCCGGGGTGAAGCCACTCTGGTTCAAATGCAGCTTATCCAGTTGGGCGCCATTTTCACGATAAGCTATATCTATGATATTATTACCTGCGTTTAACGATAATGGGCTACCCACCACCTCATTCCAGTTAAAACTACTACCCGTGGTGATGTTTTGCCACCACTGCACCCAGCTTCCTCCATTGACGCGAATGTAAAAGGAGTCGTCTCCACTGGAAGGCGCTCTTAATCTGGCAAACATATGATAATCACCGCCATCTTCCAGAGAAAAACTAAACCTTACCCGATTAGCCGCTATGTCGGAAGGGGGGCTATAGCTGTTCAGGTTGGGTACTACCACATAGCTTCCACCTGATGCTTCTTCATCAGATACTTCTTTCCAGTTGCTTCCTACCTCCCCACACTCAGCTTCCAGCCAGACTCCCTCCTGGGTTGTAGGAGGGCCAATGGTAGCCTGATAAGTGGTTGAAGAATTTCTCCCTGTTGAGTAATAAAGAACCCCATTGACTACGCCCGCTATACCGGAAGAGCGTACGGTAGGCATATCAGAGTATCTTGTCCATTCGTCGGTAGCGGGGTCATAAGCCATCACAGATTTTGAGTATGGCCCTAAGAATTTATATTCACCTCCCAGCACAAAAATTTTACCGTCATACACAAATGTAGAGTTGGTGATATGACCTTTACCAGGGCTTAGGTTACTGGGAACCTCCTCAATATCCGGAAGGTCTGTGACTTTTGTCCAGATACCTGTTGCCGGATCAAACCTATGTACATCGTCTTGTGTGGTCAGGTCACCATCCTGCTCATGCTGACCACCTACGACATACAATTTCCCGTCTACCACAGCTGACCCCAGGTGATTCCGGGGATTGGGCATGGGGCTGGCGGTAAGGTTCGTCCATCCGCCATTCATATTGTTCAAATCAAGCACAAAGAGGTCCCCCTGATCTTCAGTACGGGCTACATTGGTACCACCAAAATAATAAAGCTTACCATCTATATACTCCAGGCCTCCGGCTGACCTGGCGATGGGCAGATCGGGCAGGCGCTCGTAAGTATCACTGGCAACGAGATATTTGTAAACGTACTTGGTACCGAAGATTTGACCGTTGCCATTAGCATTGGCAGCATAGCCTCCGGCAAAATATATGTCGGTACCATCGGTAGTAAATCCGGCATGTGTCACCCCACCATGTGCGGAATTAGGATGCATTTTAGGCATGGGGCTGAGTAATGTCCATGCTTCAGTTTGAGGATCATACACATAAGCTCTTTCGGTGGGGGTATAAGCCGGCCTTTTTTCAATATCAAAACCGCTGAATGAATATAATTTGCCATTCACAATTTCAGACTGGCCTTCGCTGTTTCCAAGCGGTTGGGGCGTCCCCGCTGACCAGGACAAACCCTGGCTCAATGAAGGCTGAACTATGGCGTCATCAATATTGATCTGTACATCAGCTGTTGCTTTATCTCCCTGCGAATTGCTTACTTCTATGGTGAGAATAACCGGTCCTACAACCGCTAGCAGATAGGTCGGATCATTGACAGTGATAGTTCCATTATTATCTATATCAAACAAAGCTAAAGCATTCACTGGAGCATCATTAGGAGGTACACCTGTGCTTAAAGCTTCAGCCTCAATGATTGCAAACTGCGAAATTCCCTCTGCATCTGTGGCGGCAACAGTACCCACCACTGTGCCGGTGGGGCTACCTTCCACAACATTAAATTCCTGACCAGCATTTATCGTCGGAACAAATAAATATTCGGAGGCTGATTTTGATTCAGGTTCTGCATAGCTAGAAAGTGGGCAATGAACCAGGGCAAGCAAAATGCCACAGGTAAAAAGTAGAGCTGTTCTCATTCTTTAAAAGTTTTAAGTTGTATAGCAATCTCTATTAAAAAAATCCAAATATCTTCAGAGCCTTATATCACACTTGGTAAAGTAATATTTCAAACTCAAAAGTTTAATTTAAAAAAGTATCCTCATAACTATTTTAGCTTGCTTGATGAAATAGTTATTAATCAGAGTAAATTAAGCAAATAAATGAAGTATTGTTAAAAATATTAACAATAATTCTCTCATAAAATTAGCGCTGATACGATGTGTCTGTATAGTTTTTAGCGGTACTGTTTGTAGCTTAAAAGCTATCTTTTTACGATCTGAATATTGCTTTTTTCATGCGCTAAAATGAGTCAATTATATATATGTCCCGGATGTTAGAAAGCTGATATCCAGGTAAAAATCTTTTACCGTATTAATTTACAATGCCTGATGACACTTCCTTTTTTATCCAGGATTCTGCAATACTGAATCTGAGTAGCCTTATTCTGTTTCTCAATGATCAAATAAGTACCGGATGGGTTGAGGTGAACTTTGTAGCTGTTAATTACCTCTTCATCACTGGCTGTTGCTCCATGCTGATCAGTAGCGGTTACCCATTAACAGACCTTCATCCTGATCCATTTCTCAACCCATAAGTTTTTATCTATAAGGAGGGGATATATGAAAAGCCTGTAACCTCTCTTTACAGATCATCTGCTGCTTGTCCATGCCGCTTCCATGAATAGCATCCTAATGTCCCTGCTTAATTTTATTTCTATTTGTTAAAAAAAAGCCAAACTCTTTTTCAAGAATTTGGCCTCTCATAAATACGCGGTTTGATTTACTTTGAACTTCTACCGGCAGAAAACTACTTACCCCTCATGTTTCAATCGCTGCTGGTCTTCTTCCAATGTATTTTTTAAAGCATTATAGTCTATTTCCTGTACTGGCACGTCCGCATCTATTGCCTGCGCGGCAGCAGTTGCAGCAGACTGGCCCAGCACCATGAATACTGGTTCCATACGAATGGAGCCAAAAGCAATATGGCTGGCAGATAAACAGACCGGCACCAGCAGATTGGTAGCTTCTTCCTGCTTGGGAATGATGGAGCGATAAGAAATTGGATAAGGTGGAAAACCACCAACTTCCACATTCCCTTCATTTTTTACCTGAAAATCTCCGTTTTCACCAGTCACGATTCGCTGGCAGTTATGCGAATCCATGGTATAGGCTGCCAAACCTACCGGATCATCAATTTCTTCTTCGCCAACGCAGTTGGCCTGGGTCATCACATATTCACCGATTAACCTGCGGGCTTCCCGCACATAGAGCTGTGGCGACCAGTTGCCATTTTCCTGATACTCATCTTTAGGGTATCCCCACTGACTTACTTCTTCCTGCAGTACAGCGGGAACACGAGGGTCAGTGGCGTAAAAATAGAGTAAGCCTTTGGTATAATCCTCATGTGCTTTGATGATGGAATCACGCTCGGCATAGGTGGCTTCAGGATAGTCATGGCTCCAGTTGATCATATCAGTGGAGAAGCCTCCCCGGTTGTTAATATCCGTTTTGTCATTGGGCATCAGGCTCCAGATAAAGTACTGGTTGATACGCCTCATATCGGGCTGTGCTTCAAAAAGACGAGCCAGCAACTCATAGTGGCTGCTATCATAATTTTCAGGCTTGGTGACAGGAATCCTGTTTTCCTCATCATTGGTCAGGCAGATGCGGAAATTGTAGGCTTGTACCAGATCGTCACCACTTCCCTGCGCTGCCAGCGATGCATCGCTGATGCCCCAAAGCAAGCCACTATCCGGATCCCCGGGAGTGACATAGGGATCAACGCCATCCGGAAATTGATGCCCTTCCAGCATCTGGACTCCATTATAAGTCTCTCCGTACATGCTGTTTGGCTCACGTCCTACATAATAACTCAGTCCGGCAGCAGCCATCAGATCGCCTTCATAAGTAGCGTCAATAAACATTTTTCCGCTGTAAGTCGTCCCGTCTTCCATTTCAATGGCAGTAATGCGGGCACCTTCTTTAGTCACGCCATCTTCCCGGTTCAGCTTTTTGCCTTTTACCAGCTCAATATTTTCAGCTGCGATCATTTCTTCATACACATCAAGGGCCGCCGAAGGCTCAAAAGTCCACATGGCATTTTCTCCTTCCTCGGTGCGGGTTTGTCCGCCGTCCTGATAAGCCTGCCTGTCCTGCCATTCCCAGTTTGCCGGGTCCTCGTAATACTTGCGGATGTTCTGGTAAAACTCTCGGGAAATACCTCCAATGGCACTTTTATTTCCGATATCGGTTTGTCCCAAACCACCGGTAGTCATTCCTCCTATTCTTAAGTATGGCTCAATTAAAATGACCGATTTATCCATGCGGGAAGCCTGAATAGCGGCAGCTATACCTCCGGAAGTAGCCCCATAGATGACAATATCATAAGTTTGAGCAGTGTTCTCCTGCGCTTTCTGAGGTGTATTACAGGCTAGCGTAAGTACACCTAATAAGGAAAGAAAAAATATTTTGACCAATTTCATTATTTACTGGCAAGTTGACTGTCTTCTAAAGTAAGCTTTTGTTCGTCCTCTAATAACTGCTTTTTCAGTATTTCATAGTCCAGCTCCTGCACCGCTACCTCATTCTCCAGTGCCAGTACTGCCGCAGCAGCTGCGCTCTGACCCAAAATCATAAACACAGGCTCCATACGAATAGAACCAAAAGCAATATGAGAGCTGGAAACACAAACAGGTACCAGCAGGTTTTCACACTCTTCTTTCTTAGGTACTAATGACTCATAGGCAATGCTGTATGGCTCAGGAGGCTTTACGCCTATATCTCCTTCATTCTGTACATAGCCTTCTTCAGTTATATAACGTTGGGTATTATGTGAATCTAAAGCATATGAGCCCATACCTACAGGTTTAGGGACTTCCTTTTTTATTAACACATCTTGCTCGCTCATTACGTAAGCACCCTGCATTCTTCTGGCTTCCCGCACATAGATTTGATGCGGCCAGTTGCCATTATCAGTAAACTCATCTTTAGCAAGACCCCATTGGCTCATTTCTTCCCTTACATCTTCAGGCACATTTTCATTATTGGCCAGGTAGTACATTAAGCCTTTTTGGTAATCTTCATGCTCTTTGATAATTTCTTTTCTTCTTTCGTATGAAGCCTCAGGATAATCGTAGTTCATACCAATAAAGTCCGTACTAAAGGGACCATGATTGTTAGTATCTGTTTTACGATTAGGGATGGCATCAAACTTATTGAATGTTTCGTTCCAGCCCGCATCATATACTCTGGCCAGTAATTCGTAGTTGGCCGGATCATAACCTTCAGGCTGGGGGAAAGGAACTCTATTATCAGGATGGTTGGATAAGCACATACGAAAGCAATATGCCTGTATTTTGTCATCGCCTGAGCCTTTTTCACCGGGAGCCTCAGAAGAGATATAAGGCAGCAGGCCAGAAGTAGAATCACCGGGAACTACATAAGGATCTATGTCAGACTTAAAATGATGTCCATGATGAAAGACGTTTGTCTGCACGCCATTCCATTCTTCATCATACATACTGTTTGCTTCTCTACCTACATGATAGCTTACATCAGCTTCTGCCATTAGGTCGCCCTCGTAGGTAGCGTCAATAAACATATCGCCCTGAAATAGTTTTCCGCTCAGGGTTTCAAAGCTGGTAATTCTTCCAGTCTCTTTAGTTACCCCTCCTTCACGGTTGAGCCATTCATCACGATAAACCTGAATGTCATACTCTTTTACAAAATCTTCAAATACTTTTTCAGCTACGTGCGGCTCGAAAATCCACATGGTTCTGTTTTCACCATCAATGGCTGGCGTACCCTGACCTACATTTCCATACTCTTCTTTCTTCTGCCACTTCCAGCTGTCCTCTTTCTGGTACTCCTGGTAAACTCTGTGATAAAACTCACGGGATAACCCCCCTATCACCTCTTTTTTACCGGTATCAGTAAATCCCAGGCCACCCGAAGACAAACCTCCCAGATGGGTATCCGGTGAAACCATAATTACTGATTTGCCCATACGAGCTACCTGTACCGCTGCTGTTACTGCCGCAGACGTACCACCATAAACGATGACGTCTGCATTGTAAGTTTCACCTTTTTCCTCCTGTTTTTCTGCGGTAGGGCTATTGCAGGCATATAATGCCGTTATGAATAGTGCAAAACATAAGATTTGCTTAAGTGCTGAGTGTATCATACTTAGGAAGTGATTTAGTAGTGCTTATAAAGATAATAAAGATATAATGATTGAGCAGTATGGTCATCGTAAGAGTAGCAGGTTATTTTTTTAACGATTGCTATTCTGGCTTCTGATAATTTCGCCAAGTCGTTCTTCAAGTTGTTTTGCTAGTGCTGACTGTTCTTTGTATAAGTTGTTAGCTTCTGATATATCTTCCGACAAATTGTAAAGCTCTCCTTTCGTATTTTGCTTAGAGCGGGTTTTGAACCTACCATCTCCAATATATTTCCAGTCTCCTGACCGGAGGCCCAGTGTACCATCGCTGGCTTGAATTACTACCTCTTTTCTAAGTTGTTTTTTTTCTCCTTTCAGCACGGGCAATAGATCATAACTATCCACTGCCTGATCTGATGACAAAGGGTATTCAATAATAGCTGCCAGTGTAGCGATTACATCATTGAGAGCAAAAAGCTCGGAGCTTACCGCACCTTCAGGAAACTGACCGGGCCAGCGAGCGATTACAGGTGTTCTTACCCCACCTTCCCAGGGGGTCCATTTGGTGCCTCTGAGTTTACCATTCGGCTGATGGGCGTCTTTGTCTTCAACTTCTCCTTTGTTATCTGCCGGGCTATTGCTGGCAGAAGTCATATCCATTTTTTTGCTGGTACCTTTAAACTGTGAGCCATTGTCACTGGCAAATATGATAATGGTATTGTCGGAAAGATCCAGATCATCCAGTTGCTTCAAGACCTTACCTACATAGTGATCCAACTCATGCACATAGTCTCCATATAAACCGGCTGGTGTTTTGCCTCTGAACTCCTGACTAACTGATAAGGGTATATGCGGCACATAGGGCGCATAATAAAGAAAGAAAGGCTTGTCCTGCTCACTTTTTGCGTAATCTTCCAGGTATGAGATAGAATGCTCAGTAATGTAGGGCAGGTAATCTTCTAAGGGTATTTCTTTAATGTGATCTTTATTTGGGGTAGACTCAATGGTGTACAAATCGTGTCCGATAGCTCCCATAATTTCGTTATCGTCCAGTATCCAGCATTCACTGGCACAGCTAAAACCTAACCAACGGTCAAAGCCATGATCCAGTGGACCATCGTGTACCGGTTTGCTCAGATCTAAGTTTGCTCCATTATTTTCTGCCTTAAACTTACCGTAGCCAGCAGGTTTTTCTCCGTCCAGGGTAGGAAATGATGTACCCAGATGCCATTTGCCAAAACCTGCCGTATGATAACCTGCCTGCTGAAGCATCTCGGGTAAAGTAAGCTGGCTGGATTCTATCATGGAAGGTTCATAGTTGGCCATCACCCCTTTTTTCTTTCTGCTTCTCCAGGGGTAGGTACCCGTCATGAGGGCATAGCGAGAGGGTGAACATACAGATACCGGGCAATAGGCATCGGTAAGGCGAATACCTTCTGAGGCCAGTTGATCCAGATTGGGGGTAGGCACTAAAGATTCATCATTGAATGATTGCAAATCGCCATACCCCATGTCATCTGCTAAAATGATCAGCACATTGGGCTTAGAACTTTTCTGTGCTTTGGAAGGTAAGTGTATGCAAAAAATCAGGATAAGTGCTGTCAGCCATCCTAAAGATGGTGCTTTTAGCTTCAGAAAGTTGTTCATGCAAATCATATTTTCAGAAATCTTAATCAGAAAAAATGAAAATCAGGCAGTATGCGCTGTTGCAGACATATTGCCTGATTTTATATTATTGGATTACCATCCGGGATTCTGGTTATCCTGACTCATGGCTTCATTATTGTCAATCTCTTCTGCCGGGATAGGCCATTTCAGGTGTCTTTCCTCAATATTGGCTTTTATGGCCCCTGCATTACCAATTACTTCCAGCGCTTTACCAGTACGCAGCAGGTCATACCATCTTTTACCCTCCATCACAAACTCCTTAGCTCTCTCCAGCAATAGTTCTTCCTGAAACTGCTCAGCATTTAAGCCTGCTGCAAAGTCTATCTCAGCATCAGCGGTATTCAGGTCTCTGCCATGTGCTCTTCTTCTGATTTGGTTAGCAGCCTCGTAAGCAGCAGCGGTAGGTGCGCCATTGGCCAAAGTTTCAGCTTCCGCATAAATTAAAAGAATTTCTGCATAGCGAAGTACCGGAAAGTCATTGCTGGGAAACTCAGACTCAGTGTCTCTGAACTTCTTAAAGAGCATAGGAATTTCAGGACTCAGGTACTTCTCATCCTCCGGGCCGTTATACAACCAGTCTTTTGCTCTGAGGTCAGTGCCATCCAGCTCATCTACCCATCCGCCTAACCAGGAGTCCAGATTACCGTACCAGGCATGTGCATTTCTTCCTACCGAATAGCCTGAGCCTGAACGATGCATTAACCAAAGAGGCTGAAAGTCATAATTGTCAATATTATCGTGCTTTAAAGAAAATATCTCCTCTGAATGCGTAAGTACACTCGGGCCAAAGATTTGCTGAAAATCTTCAGGCACTTCAACCTCTACCAGGCTGAACTCATTGGAGTCCATGATTTCTTTAGCTTTAGCAGCTGCCTCACTCCACTGTCCACGGGTAAGATAGACTTTAGCCAGCAGTCCACTTGCCGCCCATTTGGTAGCTCTGCCTATTTCTGAAGCAGAGTAACTTGCCGGCAGATTCTGCTCTCCAAATTGTAAATCTTCTATAATCAGATCATATACTTCTGATTCGGGAGAACGACCAATGGCAAAGTCCTGTGTCTCTGGAGTGACACGTATCGGCACATCGCCGAACAGACGTACCAGGTGGAAATAGGCGAGTGCTCTTAAAAATTTGGATTCACCTATCAAACGATTTTTGAGCTCTTCATCTACATTTTCAATATCATTGCCTTCCAGCTCATAAATAACGGTATTGGCACGATTGATCACATTATAGCCTCCTCGCCAGATATTACCTATACGAATAACACTGGTAGCATCCAGCTGATAGGTTCCGGCAGGTGACTGGCTCCCTCTGCCGTAAATATAGTCAGAAAACATTTCCAGATTGCCTAACAGCCACCACCCATAAAGGTTCTGTCCCTTGAGTGGGCTATAAACACCAGTGGTAGCTGCTATTGCTCCCTCTCTGGAAGTAAATATAGTTTCTTTAGAAAGAAAGGTTCGCGGGTCTTCCTGCAGAAGTTCTTCTCCGCATGAAGACAATAGTACTGTCAGCAGAAACACTGAGCAGAGCTTATATATATCAGTATGTATTTTCATGGTCATTGAAGTTTTGTAAGCCTTATTCATCAAAGCCCTATTTTTAAACCTAGTGTAATCGTTCTTGCTGCCGGATATGTTCTCTGGTCAATACCAATTCTCAGATCACCAGTGCCAAAGTTGTTCACGTCAGGGGTATACCAGCTGTAACCTGTAATTGTAATCAGATTCTGAGCGCTTAAATAAACACTGGCAGAACTCAATGCAGATATATTAAGTCTGGAGACAGGCAGGCTGTAATTTAGCATGATGTTCTGAACACGAAGGTAACTTGCATCTTCCAGGTACCAGTCAGATGGCTCCTGATTCAGCCCGGAGGTAGACTTAGGATATGGAGCATTGGGATCAGGGTTTTGAGGTGTCCATCTTTCATAGAATACCTCCTTAAGCTGGTTGGCACCTCTGTGGAATGAATTCATAAATAGGTACCTGTTGTTATTCCAAAGAGTTTTGCCTAATTCTCCCTGTAATGACACACGTAATGAAAGGTTCTTATAACTTACATTAGTAGACATACCATAGAACAGGTCGGCATAAGGGCTTCCCAAAATAACACGATCTTCTCCATTAACCTCTCCATCACCATTATCATCCACATAATTGAACATACCATCTTCGGTAAGGCCATCCGTTTTTAACCCGTAGAATGCGCCAAGAGGCTCTCCTTCGCGTACAATATTAGCAGAACCGTTAATGTCTACTGCTCTCACAATAATGTCCTGACCACCAGCAGTTTCTGTAACAGTATTACTATTATGAGAAGCATTTACACTCAGATCCCAGTTCAGGTTGGTTCCTCTGATCAGGTCCGCGCCGATTTGTAGCTCTACCCCTTCATTACGTGTTGATCCAATATTCTGAATACTAGAAGTAAAACCAGAAGTAGGCGGTATGTTAACTATTGCCAGGAGGTCATCCGTATTTTTTACATAGTAGTCAGCATTAAGCCACAGACGATGTTCCCACAATCCTAACTCCAGGCCTACGTTGAATTCACGCGTGGTTTCCCATTTTAAGTCGGGATTACCAAGGTTAGTGGCAGCAAAGCCAGTAGCTGGTGCTTCACCAAAAGTCATATTAACATCTTGGAACTGTTGTAGCGTCTGGTAAGGCGTAATAGCCTGGTTACCGGAGAAGCCGTAGCTGGTTCTTAATTTCAGATTAGAAATCTGGCTGAAGTTATCCCTGATGAAATTTTCATCAGAAGCTCTCCAGGCAAAGGCACCAGAAGGAAAATACCCCCATTTATTATTCTCTCCAAATCTTGAAGAACCATCCGCTCTACCAGAAATTGTAAACAAATATTTATCGTTAAGCGAGTAGTTTACTCTAGCCAGCCATGAAATTAGAGTCCAGTCAGAATATTCGGTTTCGGGAGCAGAAAAGGACTCTCCGGCACCTAGTATTTCATTTTGCAAGTCGTCATTTACAAAGCCGCTAGATGAACTTACTAGTGATTCTCTGGCTTCTGTTTGCCAGGTAAATCCTGCTGTTATGTTTAAATTATCATTCTCGCCGATCTGCTTGTCATAGTTTATGGTATTCTCATTCAGGAAAGAAGTATTTGAAAAGTACCCTTTAGTCCCGTTACCCGAGGGAAGGCCGGCTTCCAGTATACGTGGCGTGTACAGGTCTCTTTTTGTTCCCACATGGTCCACTCCTAACAACACATTAAAATTAAGCCCTTCCATCAGCTCATAACTACCAGTTACATTACCAAGTACACGGTCAAACCTTCTTTTATTCAGTTGCTCTACCGCTTCAGCTACAGGGTTGTCACTGGTACTTGGGCTAAAAGGAAACTGTTTGAGCGTAGGGCCACTTACATAAGTTCCGTCTTCGTATTTTACAGGGAAAAATGGAGGAGCTTGGAGCGCGCTTTGTAAGATGCTGTTGTCACTTACCTCATTGTTTACTGAACGTGAAATAAACAAACGAGACGATAAGTTGAATTTATCAGTCAGTTCCTGATCTAAGTTCATCCGTAAAGATCCTCTCTTGAAGTCAGACCCTATGATAATTCCTTCTTCGTCAAAGTAGTTACCAGACACTGAGAACTTTGTTTTTTCATTACCACCGGAAAACCTCAGGGTATGGTTTTGAATGATACCTGAACGGAAGATTTCATCCTGCCAATCCGTATTTATATTAGCCAGGGTATCTATTTCGTTAAAGATAGGATCAAGTCCATCATTAATATTACGATCATTGGCAATTTGGGCAAACTCACGACTATTCAGCATTTCCAGCTGCCTGGTAATCTCTCTGACACCCATTGAGGTCTCAAACTCTATAAGGTTTTTTCCACTTTTACCTTGCTTGGTAGTGATCAGGATTACCCCATTGCTACCACGAGAACCGTAAATAGAGGTGGCAGATGCATCTTTAAGCACTTCTATTGAAGCAATATCTCCTGAGTTGAGCGTAGAGAGCAAATTAGTACTTCCTTCTGTGCTCGCCTGAATTGGCACTCCATCTATTACATACAGAGGGTCGTTGCTACCCAGTACAGAACTATTACCACGGATACGTACCAGCATATTTCCTCCGGGTGCGCCGCTACCAGAAGTAATGTTTACACCAGCTACTTTTCCCTGCAAGCCCTGGGTGATGTTAGAGATGGGTTCTCCTTCAAATTCGCTAGCTTCTACCGAGCTGATTGCACCGGTTACATCTCTTTTATCTTGCGTACCGTACCCGATTACCACTACTTCCGACAAAGACTGAATATCCGGTAACATCTGAACATTGATTACCGAACGTCCGCCAATTTCTACTTCTTCCGAAGAATAGCCCACTGAAGAAAACACTAAAGTGCTGGCATCGTCGCTAACTGTTAACCTATAGTTTCCGCTAATATCAGTAACTGTACCTTTACTTGTATTTTTCACCACGATATTAACTCCAGGTATTCCTTCGTTATTTTCGTCGGTTACTTTACCGGAAATCGTCTGCTCTAATACCTTGATCTGAGCGTTTAGCTGAGGGGAAATTTGCTGTACTGCTAAGTTATCAGGCTTGCCGCTTTCTTCTGCCTGAGAATCAATGATTTTCTGGATCAGGTTGTTAGCTTCTTCCTTATCTTTTATACGCTGAATGATGTAGTAATTATCGTACACCTTTTCGTAAGTTAGCTGATAAGGCTTCAGTACTTCAGCCAGACGTTCCTCTAAACTTTTATTCTGCTTTTCTTCACTGGCTTCAGCACCTACTGACTCCAGAACCACTTTGTCATCTACCAGTCCACTTTCATAGACAAATTTTATCTGATAGGTGTCGCCAAGCTCATTTAAAAATTCAGAAAGCTTTTTGGATCGTTGTTCACTCGGATTATTATTTTTGAAAGTGCTAAAAGCAAGGTTTTGCGCTTCCAGACTGTTGGATACAAAAATCATATATCCCAAGCTGAGTAAACACAACATACTTAGCCATTTGCTCCTCCCGGATTGGGGAGGTTTGTTTTTAGGTTTGATTTGCATAGTTTTAGAATTAATTAAACACAGTATATCCCTAAACTACCAATCTGACTATTCACCCTGGCATGTCTACTATGTTCGCTTTGATTTCTGAAAATGAATGCAAGGCGAATTCAGGGTCAATATGATTGGGTTGGCAGTTTTTTTTATTCCAAATAAATTTTATTATCCTCTTTGATTAAATTGATGTCAAAGGTCTTTTCAACAAGGGTCATCATCACCTCCAGATCTCTTATTACATCCTGCGCATTCATTTCCTTATTAAGTAGTGTTTGATCCTGGATTTCAATACTAATTCCGTAGGTGTCTTCCATAAGCTGAAACACTTCTCTTAAAGGCGTATGATCAAAGACAACTGTTCCTTTTCTCCAGGAGCTATAGAACTCAGGGTTGACAACTTTTTTCTCAATTTTATCTTCCTCAAGCGAATAGCTTACCTTATCCCCCGGCTCCATCAGCATACTTTTCTCTTTCTTATTTTCGGGCAGTTCCAGCCTTACTTTACCGGTGCTTAAGACTACATCCGTTTTTTTTCTTCGGGTATTTACATTGAACTTAGTGCCCAACACACTTACGACCAGATCCGCTGTGTGCACTTTAAAAGGAGCATCATCTCTGGTATGCTGTACCTCAAAAAAACCTTCGCCCTCCAACCAGATTTCTCGGGGCTGATCCGGAAAGTAGCTAAGAGTGGAATTGGCATTCAGAAAAACGATAGAGCCGTCACCCAGTTCAACTTCTCTGGTTTCGCCAAAAGCAGTTTCTACCTCTACCGTATTTGGCTGAAGCAGAAGCAATAGCAAGGAACTCATCAGCAACATACTGATAGCCGCGGCGACCCAGTATCTGAGTAGTGGTTTCTTGGAATCCGTTTTTTCTTCCCTGCCTATCTTCTGATATATTTTGTTCAGCAGATAAGTATCATTTTGACTTCCGACATGGAAATCAGAGTTCTGGGCATATGATTGTATTTTTTCGTCCAGTCGATGAGCATAATATGTCTGCCCCTCAGGAGTAGCCAGCCATTCAAGGACTCGTTTTGCCTCTTCAGGGCTGCAGAGATTCTCAAAATAGCGTTCAAGGATATCGGATGAGGGCCTTCTCATGTGTAGTATTTTGCTTTTTATTATATACTACACAGCAAATCCTTAATCGTATATAAGAATTTGAAAAAAAATTTGCGCTTTAAAAAAACCGATTAGAGCATAATATCAAGAAGAGAAAAAAATAACAGCTTGATGCCATGTAAGCTAATCAACTGGCGAAGCCTGCGAGATGACTGGCTAAGATACATTTTTACAGTATTGATAGATACATCCAGTTCGTTGGCAATCTGCTCGTTGGACAGGCCTTTATAAATACTTAACTCAAGAATATTTTTTTTGAGCTCAGAAAGCTGGCTAACTTCCTGGTTGATCCTGGATTGAATTTCCTGGCTGATCACAGTATCCTCTGTGCTATTGAAGCTCTGTGGTTGAGCTTTAGCAAAACTGTAGTTTTTCAGAATTTCGTTTTTACGGGTTCTGATAATGTTTAAGATATGATTTTTAAGACAGGTGAAGAGAAAACCTTTAATAGAAAGCGTTGGCTCCAGACTTTCTCTTTTTATCCATAGTTTACAAAAAATCTCTTGTACCGCGTCTTCAGCCAGTTCCTCACTTTTAAGCTCCTGGACAGCGAAGTGTTTCAGTGGGGTACAAAAGTTATAGAACACCTCTTCAAAAGCAGATCTTTCTCCCTTCCGCAAACGTTTTACCAAGCTATAATTATCGAGAATTTCCTGCTTAGTTTGGTCTTTCATTGAGGTTCAATCAGATTAAAAAGCAATAATTTTATAATCTTAAAAAAATAAGGGTAAATATTCAAAACACATTATCAAATTTTTATTTGTATATGTAAGTTTTGCTATCGCAGGACAAGAATGATCATACTTTCCTCATCAAATTCATTGTCTGGCCAAATATTAGCCTGCCTTAATGACCACTCTTTAATAATAGGAGAAGCTTGCCCCTCATCGCTGACTTCGCCGATCAGATGCATACTTTCGCCACCTTCCTACCCTTTGACAGCTAAAAAACTTGCTTTTCAGTATGGGTATGCTGCCATTTTAACGGCTTTAAAGACGTATGGACCTTTTCCTGTATCCATCACTTAAAATTACGCGCATCCCCCTCAGGGGCCGAATAATACTTTTGTAAATCTACAGGCACTCACTTTTTCCGGGACTAGCCATTTGCGGGAAGAGTGATTATTAACACCCCATCGGTAGCGAAAATAAATCTCTGACCTTCAGCAATTTAAGCATAAGCAGCTCACAAAGCAAAGCCTGTGATGCAGAAGAGACAAACATGATTGGTTCTGCTCTTATTAAAATAAGTAAAGAGGCGCTTAGTGATTATTGGAGGGGATTTTCGCCATAAGCTTATCATTCGTGGGCAAAAGTATAAGACTTAGGAAAAGCTATTTTTGAATCGGGACGCTAAGCTTATCTTTTTCCCTGAAGTTATACTGACCTATCTCGGGGGCTAGTGTATGCTTTTGGTAAGCTTGATCAATACTCATATGAAACTTTCAAGCTCTTTGACAGGTGAAAAAGACGCCGTCATCGATGTAAGTAAAAAGAAGAAAGTGCTGGTAATAAAAAGTTATGTTCACTTTAGTATTTTACCAAAGAGAACATAACTGAATTTTATTTGATAGGTATGATTACTTCTCCGCCTGGTAGTGAGAATGTACACAAATTGAAAAACCACTTGTCAAACCAGCCAAGCTATTCATCCGGCTACTAGAAGTAAGCTGTCCATTGTACTTACCAGCCTTCAGGACCAAAGAATATGCTAATTCACTCATTTTCGTTTAGTTCAATGGCAAATTCCTCAAAGGTTACTGCCCGGTCACGTATGACCAGCGTATCTTTTACCGCATGGGTTTCGTTGTTGGCAGCATCGGTATAGTTATAATCCAGGTAGATTACATCCCTGGCTTTACCGCCCCATTCATCGGCTTCTTCCACAAATGTACCGCTGCCGCTGATATTATAAGGGTCACCTTCAGCACTGCGAATACTGCACTGATCATCATTGCCAAACACCAATTCCAAAAGAAGGTTACCGGGACTTGACTTTTCACCTCTTCTCACTGTATTTTCCAGTGTTACCGACTGATGACCAGAAGTGCTTACCATTACTACTTCATCTTTTACTACATACTCACTATGATATTCGTTTTCCACTACATTTCCAGAAGCATCTGTCATCACATCCACACCTCTGCGCAGATAATGTCCGTGGTATTTGTTGATGAACTTAATGCCGTAAAGCGTATAGTCCTGAGGCAGCACATTCCAGTGTGAGGGGTCAACGGGATCAGGATTTTCCACTACGCTTTCACCTGAAAGTAAAGTGTCCAGGTTTTCTAACTGAGTAAGCCGTATTGGAACCACGTAGTTTACTTCTCCCTGAGGGGCAAAGGAGAGCGAATCGTTAAAAAAAGCATTGTTTAACTGGACTGTGATCCTTCCTTTGGTATCGCCGGCAGGAATGGTAAGTGGGCTTTCGGTTTCTATGGTATAGTACTCCTGAGACAAAGCCTGTACGTTGGCTACATTATCCAAAAGGCTGTTATCCAGCTCAAAATGTACCCTCCGGTCCTCATTATTTTCATATACACCACTCATGGTCATACCGATTTCAAAACGCTGCTCATTGTCATTCTCATTGATACCCTGTTCGTACTTGCCCAGGATAAGGGTACGGATGGGGGTCTGGTAAGGAAAATAACCTGCCTTGGTAGCATAATCCGGATAGATGATTTCCTGGTTATTACAAGAGGCAAGCAACAGGATCAATAATGCTGCGATGATATTTTTATAGCTCATGGTAAGTAGTTTTAAGTTATATGATTTCATTTGCAGTGCATTACCAACCTTCGTTTTGTTCCAGATTGCTAAATTTCACAGTTTCAAACTGGGGGATTGGTCCGTAAAAAGCTCGTTCACCAAACTGGCGGGGCTCCACTGCGATAGGAACGTACTGGTTGCCATTATAGAAAGCTCCGCTTATGTCTTCATTAAGGTCAAGTTTCCAGCGCCGCATGTCCCAGAAGCGGTGTCCTTCAAAACAAAGTTCCAACCTTCGCTCATTACGAATGAGTGCACGCATGGCCTCTGTTGAATTGACTGATTGTAAATGAGCATCTGGTTGAGCAATACCCGCCCGCTGACGAATAGCAGAAATCACCTGCCGGGCACTCATGCCCTCTACCATAAAATCAGGCCCACCCAACTCATTGGCAGCCTCGGCAAATACCAGGAAGATATCGGTATAGCGCAGAAAGATATTGTAACGCTCCTGGTCGGTGGTTGAGCCGTCAGAACTGATCACCACGTCTGGCCTCAACAGCTTTTTGAGGTAATAACCTGAGCGGGTAGATTTCTGGGCGATAGAGTCAACACGATCTATACCCGCTCTTCTACCGGTATAAATGGTATTACCTCCGATCTCATTTCCATTATAGAGAATATATTTAGCCAAACGGGGGTCCCTGCCTTCGTAAGGATTACTTGCATTGTAGCCTGAAGCGGGATCAGTGATGGGGTAGCCATTTTCCATAGGAAAGGCATCTACCAGGCTTTGAGAAGGGTTTACCCTGCCATCACCATTTAGCGAGGGGGGAAGTTGATTTTCTTCCAACCAGGAGGATCTGTATACCGAGCTTCTCCAGAGAAGTTCGCTAAGATTCTTGTCTCCATCATCATCATAAAACTCCAGCCCCTCGGGGTCCAGTCCGGCGATACCACCGATGTCATTGATAAGTTCAGCGGCCTGGCTTGCAGCCTGCTGGTAATAATCGCCACCACCGTTGAGGAAAGCGGGGCTGGCAGCCAGCAGAGCAAGCTTTGCCTGATAGGCTTTGATGTGCCTTCCGCTGATGCGGAGGTTGTTATTAGAACCAAATACAAATTTATAGGCATCAGGATCATAAGCTTCATATGGAGGCGGTGGACCAGCGATATCATCGGTATAGTCCATGGGCAGCAACTCCAGAGCGCCATTGAAATCCGCGTTAATCGCGTTGACCGTCTCCTCAAAACCAAGACGGGGCACATTAAAATCTCCGTCTGATGCTACAAATTCGGTAAAGTAAGGAATGCCCAGCAACTCACCTGAACGCCCTTTTCCGGCATGCGCCCGAAGGATGTATAAATGATGTAAGCCTCTCAGCGCCAGCGCCTCACCCAGGAGGCGCTGCTTAAAGAGTTCGTTGATCTCGGGGTCACGCTTCCACTGCACATTTTCAATGGTAGGGATAAATTTGTTGATGTAAAATATGGACTCATACTTACCCCAGCGGCTGGGTGGGCTGTACTGTGCTGTCCACTCCCCTACCGCGATGCGGCGAAAACCGCTGCTCAGATCATTAGTTACAGCGTCATCAGTGCCTACTCCGGTAAACGTATACTGGTTAATAAGATCGTTATAGGCATTCATCAATACCCCCTCTGCGAATGCGGGGTCATAATTGAGACGATCTTCACCCAGGGCATTTTCATCTACCGGCTCAATGAGCTCTTCGCAAGCTATACTTCCCGCCAGGCTTATGATAAATATGTATTTAAATAGTTTCATTGCTGCTGTATTTATGATTAAAACTTAGCTCTCAGACCTACGGAAAAGCTACGGTACATTGTACTAAAAAACCCGGAGCTAAGGCCAGCCAGTTGCCTTTTCTCCTTATGTCTGGCAAACTCTACCAGATTAGAACCAGCTACATACACACTGATATGTTCCATGTTGATATTGTTCACCCAAGCCCGCGGCAGCTTATAGGTAAGCTGTGCCCTCTGAATTCTGAAGTAGGAATTATCATACATCCAGAAGGTAGAGTTCCTGAAGTTGTTATTGTTTTGCTGTGAAGAAAGGCGGGGAAAAGTAGCGGTCCGGGCAGTCTCAGGCGTCCAACGATTCAGCACTACATCTGAATATTTATCGTCGCCATCTACCCAGAAATAATCACCTTCAAGTATATTCTGATGGCCGGTTTCTCCTATCCCCAATACAAAGAGGCTGAAGCCTTTGTACTCAAGACGCATATTGGTACTGTAGGTCCAGGGCGCTCTCCATCTTCCGATATTGACCTGATCCTGGTCGTTGACGACACCATCCTTGTTCTGATCAATATAACGTATGTCCCCCGCTTGTACATCGCCATAGGCCGGCATAGGCAGGCCATCTCTTAGCATGCCCTCTTCATTAAAATCCTCTGCACCATAAAAGCCCTGGTCTTCCAGGCCCCAGTAAGCATCAATAGACTGCCCTTCCCTGTTCTGGTAAACGTCATCATATTTCTCATCTACCCTAATCCTTTCAGAATTGGCATACATGCCCCTGGCACCTATGTCTACCCTCACCTGACCAAGATAGTCAGCGTAGTTGAGTCCCAGTTCCATACCCTGATAGCGGTCAAGGTTATAATTGCTGTACGGCATAAAATCTACATAGTATGATGGATACTGATTGTTTAGTCGGGTCACCTGCTTGTCTATGTCTGATTGGAAGGCATTCATTTCCATCCAAAGACTGTTAAAGAGTATAGTCTCAAAACCTAAATTAAGATCTTTGCGCTGCTCAAAACCAAAATTATCGTTGCGGCCCTGTAGTATTCGGGTAGACTCATTGTTAAAGCCATCAGCCCAGCTGTATCCCCCCCCGTTCTGTTCATAAATTTCGCGGTACAAAAAATAATCTTCAATCCCGTAGTCGGTGTTGATCGTTCCTGCAGAAGCTTTTAGCTTCAGATAGTTGAGCCATGCTGAGTTTTCCAGAAAGTTCTCCTCAGACACTACATAAGCCAGCCCGAGGGTTGGAGAAAACTTGCCCCGATTACCTTCCGGAAGTTTAACTGAGTTGACGTAGGCAGCGCTAAAATCAAGCAGCAGTTTATTGTCATAGCTGTAAGCTGCCTGAAATGCCACATGCGTGTTTTTTTGTGGCTGTGCCTGGTTTCTGATGTACATATTGTTGGCAAAGCCGATCAGAGAAGTATTTAAGCTGTGCTTTTCTCCAATCTGCTTATCGTATGTAAGCATGCCGTAGAAACCATAGCGGGTAATAAAATTCTGGGTACTCGCATTCTCGGTGAGGTCTTTCCTGTCCTGATCTCCCAGGCGGTTGAGGGCCACAATGCTCTGAGGAGACCCGGTTTCATTACTCCAGGTAGGTTCGTAGATAGAGTAGGTATTGTTGACCGACAAAGCATAGGTATTATAAAAGTCAAAGCTGATATAGGTCTTGGCCGATAACCCCTGCGCTAGCTGGCTCAAATCAAAGTCTATGGCATTATTGACCTGGGTAATGCGCGAGATATATTCATTATAACCTCCTGCCAGCACATCAGCTACCGGGGTGTTGTCCTGATAAGCCTGAGAACCACCCAGCAAGCTTCCACTGTAAATATTGGCAGCCTCCACTTGCCCGCTCAGCTCCTCATTGAGGGTTGTATCAATTAAAGAAACCGGCAACAAGGGTGAGAAAATATGCGGCTTACGGGTCATTCCTTCTTGCAGGAGATTAGCCTTAGCGGTTTTGGTGCTACTGACAACTGAAACCACATCCAGGCTACTGGAAATAAAATCATTGACTTTGAAATCAATATTCCCCCTCACGTTAAAGCGATGAGATCCTGCATTGGCATCAGGGTTGAGTCTGACCAGCGAACCTGAATTGTTGTAACCCAGGTTAATGTAATATTGGGTATTCTCACTACCCCCGGAAAACTCGGCCAGCACATTGGCATACTGGGTACGAGGCCTCAGATACTGGTCAGAATAAAAATCTACATCAGGGTACTGATAAGGATTCTCCCCGCTGCGGAAATTATCAATCTGCTGCTGTGAAAACACTGAATCCAGTCCATCGTTGAGCCGGGCTTCATTAAAAAGCCCCATGTAGTCAGCAGACCCCAGGTAGCTGGGCAAAGAAACAGGTGCTTGCACCCCGTAGTTGACGATTACATTAGCCCTGCGAAATTGAGAGCTTCCCCGTTTGGTGGTTACTACGATGACGCCGTTTCTGCCCATAGCACCGTACTGGGCTACTGCATTAGCATCTTTGAGCACGGTAATTTGCTCAATTTCTTCGGAGTTAAGCAAGTCAATAGATCGGCCGGGTATGCCGTCAACTACGATCATGGCGTCGCCCAGGCCGCGAATATTATCACTTCCGTACAGGCCGGTGATACGTCCCAGCAGGGCATTTCTCACCCACTGGGTATTGTCATAGTTCAAGTAAGATTCAGGGCGTATGGCAGAAACCGCGCCTACGATTTCCTTTCTACCCTTCTTGGTAAATCCCAGGTCTATTGTATCGTTTGCGATGACTGAGGTGCTATTGTTTTCCACTATCACTTTCTCCACTTTACCTTCATTATCGCTTGCCTGTCCGTATGCCTGGTATGCAAGGCAAAACATACATAAGCATCCGCTCAACAATGTTTTGGTAAAAACTTTTGAATATATCATGGTCGTTTTGCACTAAGTGATTGAATATAAATTAGGTTGTATTTTGGTATTCCATCCGGGGTATTCCATACGGGACATTCCATACCGGGCATTACTATCCCGGGCATTACCATCCCGGATTTTGTTCAAAGCCCGGATACAATTCGGTATCGTTCTGAGGAAAAGGCAGCCAGTAGTGCTTTTCGTCAAATACTTTGGTACGTAGCACTTCTTCAATAAAGTAAGTATGTCCTTCATCAAAGCGTAGCCCTGTCTTTTTCTTGTATTTTTCCTGCTCACCCAGGCGCCAGCGCCTCAGATCCATCCAGCGATGGCCTTCCCAGCTCAGCTCTACGGCACGCTCACGACGAACTTCATCCATAAACTTCTGAGCATCGCTGGTAAATTGTACCGGCGCTACCCCTGCCCTATTTCTTAGTGTATTGATTGCCTGCTCGGCAGTCAGAGGGTATGATGATGGAGCTTGCGTGGCTCCATAAGCTGCATGGGCTGCCTCGGCATACATAAGGTAGACATCGGTAAGCCGCATATGCAGCCTGAATGGAAGGTAGTTACCAATCTGATTGTCAAACCAGTTGAAAGACCTGGCGTACCACTTTTTGCTTAGATAGCCGGTACGAGTACCCAGGTCTACCGCAGGATAGCGATGTGCTCCGCCTTCATAAAACTTAGCATAGCGATGCACTTCATTTTCGCCACTGGCAGCGCCCAGGTTTTCTACCATCTGGTCTCCGTCTAACACTACCCATTTGTAAAGGCGGGGGTCACGTCCTTCCCAGGGGTTTGCAGGATCATAATTGGGACTATCTTCGGTAGATAAGCCATCGGCCATACCGAAATTATGGTGGATATAGTTGTGTGTAGGAAATTGTGTATCCCGCTGCTCGCAATGGCTTCCGATCTGAAAAGCCTGGGAAAGAAATCTGGGAAACCAACCCACATCTCCCGACTGGCTGAAAATAAATTCAGTGCTGCCGGGATAAACATAGCCGGTAGTACCACTATAAGAATAAAACACATCCTGATAGTTTTCCCAATCAGCTAGTGCAAGGTATCCTGCATCTTCTAATCTCAGAACCTCGGCAAATGCATCTACTGCCATCCGGCTCAGCTCCTGATCGTATTCGTAAGGATCGGTGGACTCTATCATCAAAGGGCTGGCAGCAAAGAGCAGATTTTTCCCCTTAAAAGCCCAGGCAGCCGCTTTGGTTGCCCGAAACTGGTTAGCACCTTTGGTTTTCTGTCCGGCAGGATGTTCATCCCAGTCTTCCGGCAAAAGTTGAGCGGCCATTTCAAAATCCTTATCAATAGCCAGGGCAGTCTCCTGGAAAGTTTCAGGACGGGGTAGCTGCCATTTTTCAGAACCCAGGGGCTCGTCAATGTAAGGGATACGACCCCAGAACTTCATGATTTCATGATGGAAAAAGCCCCGAAAAAAGTAGGCCTGTCCCAGAATCACATCTTTCTCTTCCTGGGTAGCGTCTACCATCAGCTCAACATTCTGAATCGCGATATTGGCTTTGCGTATACCCGCCCAGCTACTCTGCCAGATACCAGCACGGTTAAAAGGGTAATTATCATTGGTATTGGCATTATCATTATAGAAAAAAGTGCCGATTCCATTGCCTCCGGTTCTGATCCAGTTCCAGTACATGCCCTGGTCAATGCGGTAGTCAAACTGCCAGTTTTGGGTCCCGATTGCATCGTCGCCATAGCACATATAGGCCTGCCAGTGAGTGCCCGTACCGTAGTTGACCACCATCGCGTACATCTCTTCCACAAAGCCCTGGGCATTGTTAAAATTCTTAAACACCTCTCCCTGGTCAAGATTAGTCTCTATGGTTTTGTCCAAATATTCTTCGCATGAGGATACCATAAACAAGAGGCACATCATGCTCAATAATTTTATATAGTTTTTCATAACCGCTCTTATTTAAAAGTTTACATTAACGCCGACATTAAAACGCCTGAAGGTGGGGTATTCACCCCTTACATAGCTATCTCCACTTCTGTTGCTCTCCCTGTCATCCGGAAGGTGTGACCACAAAAACAGGTTGTTACCATTTACAAATACTTTGTAATTAGCTGAACCACCGGTGAAGGTGTAAGCGACCTCAGCGTTTTTCAGCCGGACATAGGAAGCGTCAAAAAAATTACGGTAGCCATCGGTAGCCGCTCCCCCTTTCCAACTGGGCAAAACCGTTTCGGCATTAGGATTGTCTACCGTCCAGTAATCCGTATTATGCTCAAAATAGAGGGGGGTAAATTTGTGAAAATCCCATACAGTATGCTGCTTGGTAGCATTATAGGAACCGTAGAATTGTACCATCACCGATAGATTATGGTAGTTGGCCCCCAGGGTCCAGTTCCAGGTATTAATGGGCTGCTGGGGATAGCCATAAGGCGCACTGTCTGTATTACCATCATGACGGCCATCGGCATTAAAGTCTAGCATGTCATAGTAGCCCGGACGTCGATACTGCATATCGTTTGCCAGGGGCACCGACATATACACATCATCCCAACTGCTCATCAGTTCTCCATTGATAGGTCTTTTATAGAGGCCAATGGGAAAGCCTTCTGTTTTGAGGTGGTCGTCTTTGAGCTCAGGTTCTTCCCTGTAAAGTATTTTGCTCCTTGCCTGTGTAAAGGCTACATTGGACCAAAGCTTCAGCTCCGGATTGACATAGTGGTTAAATCCCAGCGCCAGCTCAAAGCCCTGTACCCGGGTGCGTCCCACGTTCAGGTCAGGTGCTTTAAAACCCAGGAAAGAAGGTACGCTTCTGTCATCTCCAACCACGATAATGTCGTTACGCTCTTCTTTGAAGACGTCAAAATTTGCTGTAAACAGATTGTTCATGAGGGTAAGGTCAAAACCCAGGTTGGCTTTGGTAGCGGTCTCCCAGTGGAGGTCGGGATTGCCAATCACATCTTCCTGATAGAATGTATAGGGTGAACGCTGCCCCCAGGGGTTGGAATTATTCATATAAGCCGCACCTCCGGAAGCCCACTGGGAAATATACCCCCAGCGACCAGAGACATTATCGTCCCCCACCTCGCCATAAGAGCCACGGATTTTGAACATATCCAGCCATCCGGCCGACTGCATAAAAGCTTCATTGGAAACCATCCAGCCCAGGGCTACGGAAGGGAAGAGCTCAAAGCGGTAGCCTGGTCCAAACCTTTCGGTACCATTATAGGCTCCATTTACATCCAGAAAGTACCTTTCGTCATAATTGTAAGTAGCCCGGGCTACCCAGTCTTCACGGTAGCGGGGAAACATGGACCCCTCAGCATATTCTTCACGGTTCATGAGCAGCAGTACTGTCGTATTATGCTTTTCAGCGAAGGTCTGGTCATAGTTGAGTGAAAGCTGATAAAATAACCTGCGGCTGGGTGCCCAGATTTCTAGCGGATCATAGTACCAGGGCTGAATCACATAGTCAAACTGGTTATCGCCGGGAGGTGTGATGAATAATTCTTCACCATTATCCAGGTAACGCTTATAGATCACATTATCCATGCCTGCGGGATTGTTTTCCCTTACTCCACCCTGGCCACTAAAGTTATTGTCATAAGCCAGACGCCCTCTGAACATAAGGCCGGGAAGCAGCATGTCTAACCTTTGTTCCAGAATAAAATCCGTATTCACCTGTATCCTATGCTCCTGTACCGAACCTTTACTGGTCATGATCATAAGAGGATTGGTAGTATCCCAGATGTTTGCCGGGTCTTTACCGTAAGTTCCGTCTTCGTGAATAGGATAGAACAGGCTGGGTGCCATACCGTAAAGGCTGGAATACACCAGTCGCATATCTCCGTTACCTATTGTGCGCTGTATGCCATAATGACCAGAGAGATTTACAGACACTCGGGTGGTACTGGTAATGTCAAAATCTATGTTGCTGCGGTAGTTGAAACGGTCGTAGCTGAAATTTGGCTGATAGCTCCTTCCGTTGTCGTAGCCGGAGCCATCAAATATATCACCTACCCGCTGATAGGCGATGGCACCAAAATACTTGGCAAAGTCAGATCCTCCGCGTACGGAAAGATTGACATTATAGTCCATCGCGAAATCTTTCATCACCACATCAGCCCAATCTACATCGGGATAGCGCTCTCTCTCGTATTGATTCGCCGGATTGCGGTAAATATCCATAACAGCCCGGGGGGTGTAATCCGCCCATGACTCTTCTATGCCTGTCACCTCACGCTCTATGGCATCGTTGACCACACCCAGAGCCCGGTAGGCATCCAGTTTCTGAGGAATTTTAGAGGGTGTTTTTACCGTAGCGTTTGCTGATAGTGAAAGCTGAGGCTTTCCTTTTTTTCCTCTTTTGGTGGTAATCAGGATTACACCATTAGCACCTTTTACCCCAAATACCGCGGTAGCGGAAGCATCTTTAAGTACCGATAACTTTTCAATATCATTGATGTTGATATCGTTCATGCTCCGCTCCACCCCATCTACCAGTACCAGAGGCTGTCCGCTGCCGTTCCAGGTACTCTTACCACGGATGTAGATTTCGGGATTTTCCTCTCCAGGCATCCCGGTATTACTAACCGTGATTACGCCAGGTACTCTACCCGTCAGGGCCTGGCCAACGGTACTTACCCCACCTGACTGCTGCAATACTTCGCCGGAGGTCTGTACAATTGAACCTACCACGCTTTCCTTCTTCTGCTCACCGTAACCGATAACTACTACTTCTTCCAAGGACTTGATGTCTGGAGTGAGCTGCACATTGATCACTGAGCGTCCCTGAATATCAATTTCCTGCGTAGTATAGCCGATGGATGAGAATATAAGGGTGTTAGCATCATCGTCAATGGTGAGCTTGTAATTACCGTCAATATCTGTAACTGTACCTACGGTGGACTCCTTTACCAGTACATTTACACCGGGAAGTCCTTCACCACTCTCTTCGTCAGTAATTTTTCCGCTGATGGTTTTATCCATCATCCGTTCATGACTAAGACTGGGCCTATCGTCCAGGGCAGCTACCAGTGCCTGCCTGGGTATTTTTCCACCATCTGCCAGTAGCTTCAGCTGTTGTTTTTGTAAGGGCATAAGCCCGGTTTCCTCTTTCTGTTCAGCAAAAATCACATAGTGCTCAGAGCTGATCTTCTCGTAGTCGAGGGACAAAGGCGATAGCAGCCGATCTAATACTACGTGCAGGCTGTCATGTGGAAGGCTGTTCATCAATTCAGTATCCACAAACTTATCTTTGACAATCTGACTGTTGAAGTTGAAACGTACATTATAACGCGACTCCAGAGATAAGATAACTCCTGAGAGCGCTTTCTTGTCTTTTTGCTGAGGCTCATCCCCCTTGTTAAGCTTCGCTGCCGATGCCAGTTGCTGCGCATGAAGATCAAAGGAGAGCATACTCAAAAAAAGGATGCACATGATACATCGGTGAAAGTGTTTCATAGTCTGAGTAGTTTTTAAGTTGTATGTATTATTATTCGCTTTCCGGCAAATACCGGCTTAAGGGGCGTTCTTCTGCTTTTCTTCCAATGTGATACGCCCATTCTCCCTCTTTATATTGAGGTCAAAAGAGCGCGCCAGTGTTTTGAGTAATAGCTCCGGTTGATCCGCAGGGTTTGAACCAGTAAAATATAAATGTGCCAGGCTGTCGTTTTCAAACCCAACCTCATATCCATAATTATCCTTGATCAGCCCTGCTATTTTTTCAAGAGGAGTATCCTTGAATAGCAACAGGTTATCTTTCCAGGAGGTATAGAGGGTGGTATCCACAGTTTTTTGGTTGATTTGCCGGCTTTCACGTTCGTATTCTACCAGATCACCAGGTTGCATCACCCATTGGGCCTTACCTTCCTGCCCTTGTGTCTTCACTTTTACCTTGCCCGAGTTCAGTACCACTGTTGCTTTCTCATCCCTGCTATTGACGTTAAATTGTGTACCCAATACTTCTACTGTAAAATTATCCGCAGTATGTACCAGAAACCTTCTGTTATCTTGGGTATGCACTACCGAGAAGAAAGCTTCACCCTCCAGCCATACTTCGCGGATGTCTTGCTCCTGCCAGGACTCAGATAGACGAAGCTCTGAATTTGCATTGAGCATCACTTCTGTACCATCGGGCAGACTGATCTTTCTGGTTTCCCCGAATGTGGTAGCATATTGTAAGGAGTCAGAAGAGGCATAAAACCAATAAAACATGCCTGATAGCAATACAAAGCCCAGGAAAGTGGCGGCAATGCTCCAGTAGCGCCAACGGTAGTCAGGCTTGGGTTTTCCGGCAATAGATGGGGCAAACAAAGCCTCACTGCTAACAATCCGACCAAATATTTCGTCAGCACGGTCAGCATTCATTCTGGGAAGCTCCCCCAACCTTGCCCTCACTTCCTCTATCCGAGGGAAGCCTGCGGCATCATCCGAGTTTTTCAGGTAGTAGATGATGGTCTCTATTTCATCAGGAGTACAGCTATCCTCCAGAAATTTGTAGAATAATGATTTGATATATTGAGGGTTAGCCAAGGCTCCGGGGTTTAATGATTGAAGTATACCCCTATTACACATGAGTAGGATGGAGGGACGATCGGGCAGAGAATTTTTTTATTTTTTTTTATTATGCCCAAGGGTCAGTTACTCTAGAGACTTCTTTTGTTTCTTGATCCCGTTCAGTAAAGCCAGCTAGCGTATATTCACAAGTCATGGAAAAATAAGCCATCAAGTCATCCCCTAGTGGCAACTGACGAAAGATGCTTGGCAATGTTAAAATCTATGATTTCCAAGAGGGTTATGTGTTCCACACGGGATGTTCCACCCCGGGATGCTAAGTATCTGCATCTCTGGCGAAATGAACAGGACTGGCGTTACCTGATCCCGCTGGCTCCTGACTTCGGAATGAATGGTTCATGCAATACATCTTCCATCCGTTTCATAAAAGAAAACCAGAACAAACGCTGCTATTTTATGGCAATTATTTGATAATGAGAATACTAAAAATTTATGCATGTACCTTTGAGAAGGTCACAGGCCGGGGAAAGTATGGACAATTGCATAATAAAGTCAGCAGAAGCTTACCAAGAAAGCTGAGCCAAGAGCGTAATGCTAACAGCAATATCCGCATGTATTTTCAGGTATTCTTTGATAGATTTAAGAGACTTGACAATCTGATCTTTGACCGTATGTTGAGAAATACCCAGTTGACCGGCAATTTCTTCATGGCTGAGTCCCTGTACCCGGCTCATCCGGAAGATCATCTGCCTTCTGGCAGGTAAGCAGGCAATAGCTTGGTCTTTAAAAGCTTCCAGCTCATTATAGATCACCTGATCTTCAGTGCTGAAATGTGAATTGAGCCGATGGTAAAAAATTTGCTCTCTGAGTTTGTCACTATAGGCTGCGTTTCTTAAGACATTGTAGATATGGTTTTGCGTAATTTTGTAAAGGTAAGCTTTAATAGATAGCTCAGGATTAAGCTTTCTTCTGTTATTCCAGACTTTCATGAATATTTCCTGAACCGCTTCTTCAGCCATCAATTTTGACTTGGTAAGCTTGAAACTGTAGCCGTAAAGCAAATCTTTGTAGCAGTCATAAATTTCTCTGAAAGCATGGTGATCTCCTTCAGCAATTTTTTTTATGATTTCCTGCTCATTATTTGAGTGTTTGTCTTCCAAATTGATGAAGTAGTATAGGTAGTGTTATAAAAAATGATTTTGTAGTAGTATTTCAACAACTTAATTATTTTGCAACAATATTAAAAATCTATCACTTAATATTGTGAATATTTGAGTATTTACTGCTTTTTCTCACAAAATCATATAAAGACAAGTACTCTTTAAGTTACATGACCATTTTAAGTACTTTTTAAGCAAATTGAGTTCACACAGTGTTTCTTCGTTCGGTTTTCAGCAAACATGGGAGGCTTTACAATGATTGAATATTGATTTGAGACAGAGTTACAACCTGGCGACCAGCCTCAACACCGGCAGTATTGGCCACTACTTTTTTCTGATATATGTTGCAACCTAATTGAGTTGGTTACCCCCCCCTTGACAATGAGGCCAGAGGTTTGTGATTTTTCATCAAAGCCATATTTATTCGGATGTATCTCTGCACATGCCCGCTCTACCCGGCTCAATAAAAAGAAGGATGTCTAATCGCCACGCTGATCAAGAGCATCATCTATTGAACCATGGCGGCGACAGCCTCCTGAAAAAAAGATGAATCCTTGACTGATAGAGAGCGTTAGCTGAGGACTGGCCTGCGCTGTTTATCTGCTATTTTTCATAGGTAAAATTCTACTTGCTTAACGATTAATACTCAGGCTTAAATTGGATCAAATAGATTCTTCTGCGCCATTGGTGTTATTTTAAAAAAATGATCGTTTTTTTTGAAAAACTCATTAACCTAAAGCGAATGATACCGTAAACCCATCAATAATGTGTGCTTTTTACATACTATTTTGAATAGCTGCTTTTTGTATTACTTAGGCAATAGATTAATCATAATGAGCCCCTGTTCATTCATTCGGTCTGCGTTAGAGGAGATATGTGGGACCGTTCATTGTGACTTCAAAGCGCTACGTATTAAGGCAATAACCAATCAGTAGCATCAATCATTGACAATATCATCGTACATGAAAACTTTTTTTGATCTTGTACCACTTCTGTTGGGTTTCCTGAGTATAATGTTTCCTTTAAAAGCTCAGATCAATGCGGATACCGTAGCCGGGGAGTTCAGTCTTGCGTACTGTGTAGACTATGCCCTATCTCATAAACCAGCAGTAAAGCAGGCACTCATTGATGAAGCTATCGGGGAAAGAGAAATTAAGGCAAGTCTTTCTGCCTGGCTACCTCAAATTTCAGCCCGCTATAATGCTTCGCATAATTTTAAGTTACAAACCACTGCCTTCGGAGATCAGCTGATCACCATCGGAAGAAAAAACAATTCCAACATTATTCTGCAAGCCGATCAGACTATTTACAGCAGAGATGTGTTATTGGCTTCAAAAGCGGCCAGCTACACACGTGATCAGTTGGACCAAAATACCAAGGAAAGCAAAATCAATACTGTAGTAAATGTCAGTAAGGCCTTCTACGATATTTTGCTTACCAGGCAACAACTCCAGATTCTGGACGAAAACATTGTCCGTCAGGAAAAACAGTACAATGATGCCCTCAGCCAATACCGTAGCGGACTGGTAGATAAGACAGATTACCAGAGGGCCAGCATCACCCTGGCCAATACCCGGGCAGACCTGAAAAGAGCGCAGGAATCTCTGGGAGTTAAATTTGCTTACCTCAAAGAGTTGATGGGTTATCCTATTGACAAAGAACTGGAGCTTGTTTATGACTACGAGCTTATGGCACAGGATATCGCAATAGATACCACACAGCTGCTTGAATACAGTAAGCGAGTAGAATATCAGCAGCTTCAAACACAAAGACAGTTGTTACAGCTCAATACAAGTTATTACCGCTGGAGCTTCCTGCCCACCATTTCTGCATTTGCCAATTACAACTGGATTTATTTGAATGATGAGATGTCACAACTCTATCAGCAGGCATATCCTACTTCTGCTGCCGGTCTGCAACTTAGCCTTCCCATCTTCCAGGGGACAAGAAGAATACAGGAACTGCAGATCGCCCAATTACAGGAAGAGCGTTTGGAAGTGAATGTATCGGATGTAAAAAGTGCGATTCACACTGACTATCAGGCTGCACTGGCAAGCTATAAGAGTGACTACATCGAATGGCAGACGCTCAGGGAAAATATGCAGGTAGCGGAAGAGGTATATGATATCATCAAGCTGCAATATGACGAAGGTATCAAAGCCTATCTGGATCTGGTGCTGGCAGAGACTGACCTGAGAACTGCGCAGCTCAATTATTACAACGCTCTATACAACGTGCTTGCAAGTAAACTGGACTTACAAAAAGCATTGGGAAATATTGACTTCAATTAATTTTTAAGATGTACATTTTAACCAAGAGAAGCTTATACTGGCTGATCGCAGCCTTTTCTGCTCCTGTTTTATTATCCTCATGTGGTGACTCAAGTGGCGCACAGCAACAAAATGCTGATCTACAAGCCATTTCGGTCAATGCTTATACCGTAAACTCAGAAGATGTGACTGGTACGGATACCTATCCCGGAACCGTGGTGCCTCTGAATGAGGTAGAATTGCGGCCTCAGGTCGCAGGCTATATCACCAATATTTATGTAGAAGATGGCCAGGAGGTAAAAAAAGGGGAAAGACTTTACGAAATTGACCGAAGGAAATACCAGGCCTCATACCAACAGGCTCAGGCTAATCTGGAGAGCAGCAAGGCCAATCTTGAGAAAGTAAAAAAAGACCTGGAAAGGTACGAAAGGCTGAATGAGCAGGAAGCTATTGCTACACAAAGGTTAGATTATGCCCGTACCGACCTCGAAACAGCCAGGTCACAGGTAGCTTCTGCCAAAGCTCAGCTTGAAAGTGCTTCCACTGACCTTACCTATTCAGTGATCAACGCTCCTTTTTCAGGAACCGTCGGTATCTCCCAAGTCAGAGTTGGAGCCCAGGTATCTCCCGGGCAACCTTTACTTAATACGCTTTCATCCGACGATCCCATTTCCGTAGATTTTGTAATCAACGAGAAAGAGATTCCGCGTTTCAACCGGCTTATGCAAAATAAAAGCGATCAGCCTGACTCACTCTTTACCATAGAACTTAGTGATGGTAGCACATACCCCTATCCGGGAACACTGAGCACCATTGACCGGGCTGTGGACCGTCAAAGTGGAACCATCAATTTACGCCTTAGCTTTCCTAACCCTGAACGACAGCTGATCGCCGGCATGACCGTTACAGTCAAAGTGATGAACCAGGACATTGGACAGCAACTTGTGATTCCCTACAAAGCAGTAACCGAACAAATGGGTGAAAGGTATGTGTGGGTCATTGAAAGTGACTCTGTAAGGCAGCAAAACCTAATGCTGGGGACTCGTTTTGGGAGATCTATCGTCGTACGGGAAGGGCTTTTTGAAGGACAGGAGATTGTCGTAGATGGAATTCAGCGCCTGCGACAGGGCGCTAGAATACAGATAGCCAATAAACAAGAAGAGACTGCTTCTTCATCAGCAGCCAGCAAGTAATTTTTTGACTAAGACTTTTTCTGATTA
The DNA here is from genome assembly GCF_029504655.1 of Catalinimonas alkaloidigena. Classification (NCBI taxonomy): domain Bacteria; kingdom Pseudomonadati; phylum Bacteroidota; class Cytophagia; order Cytophagales; family Catalimonadaceae; genus Catalinimonas; species Catalinimonas alkaloidigena. Next base: position 2,134,665 of record NZ_JAQFIL010000001.1, on the reverse strand, counting down.
GCATAATATGATTTCAGATGTATTTATCAGGAGGCCTGTTACCTCCATGGTTATTTCCATAGTAATTGTTTTGGTAGGCCTCATTGCCATGCTCAACCTTGCCGTCACGCAATATCCGGATATTACCCCGCCGGTAGTTTCGGTATCTGGCATTTATACCGGTGCCGACGCGGAAACCGTGGAGCAAACGGTTGCCACTCCTGTAGAGACGCAAATAAACGGAACCCCCGGAATGGCTTATGTGAGCTCTACCAATACCAGTACCGGTCAGATGCAGATGAACGTGACCTTTGAGGTTGGTACAGATGTGGACATCGCTACCATGGATGTTCAAAACCGGGTGAGTATTGCTGAACCCCGCCTGCCGGAAGCAGTGAGAAGGCTAGGTTTGACAGTACGAAAAAGAAATCCCAGCATCATGATGATCGTAGGCATCTACTCCCCCAAAGGGACGCACGACATCAAATTTCTGGATAATTATACCAATATCTTCGTCAGGGACGCGCTTTTACGTGTTCCCGGTGTAGGCGATATCACCGCTATTGGTCAGGACTTCAGCATGCGCCTTTGGCTTAAGCCAGATAAACTGGCACAATATAACATCAGCGCAAGAGAGGTTAATGCTGCCATACAGGAACAAAATGTGCAGGTTGCAGCCGGAACGGTCGGCGCCATGCCACAGTTCGCCACCCAGTCATTTGAATACCCCATTACGGTGAACGGACGACTGTCTACCCAGGAAGAGTTTGAAAATATCATCGTCCGTACCTCCCCCTCTGATGGCTCAATTGTTTACCTGAAAGATGTTGCCCGCATTGACTTCGGCAGATTTGACTACGGAAGGACAACCATAGTGGATGGTAATCCCGCTTCCATCTTACTGATCTACCAGGCCCCGGGAAGTAATGCGCTGGAAACAGCGGAAGGCGTGTATCAGGCCTTAGATGAGTTAGAGGCCGGCTTTCCTGCCGACGTAAATTCAGTGGTCTCCATGGAAACTGCTACTGTGGTAGAGACCTCCATTGAAGAGGTGGTAAATACACTTTTGGAAGCTTTGGTACTGGTAATCCTGGTCGTATTTCTGTTCCTCCAAAGCTGGAGAGCTACCTTGATTCCTATACTTGCCATTCCTGTTTCCATTATCGGGACATTCATCTTTTTTATCCCACTGGATTTTACCATCAATACCCTTACGCTTTTTGGCTTTGTGCTGGCGATAGGTATCGTGGTAGATGACGCTATAGTAGTGGTGGAAGCTGTACAGCATAACATTGATGAGGAAAAGCTTTCCCCTATGGAAGCCACGCGTAAGGCAATGAAGGAGATCACCGCTCCGGTTATCGCGATTGCTTTAATATTGGCAGCGGTTTTTATTCCGGTGGGTTTTATCCCCGGTATCGTGGGCAGACTGTATCAGCAATTCGCCATCACCATAGCCATTTCAGTATTGATCTCCGCATTTGTGGCACTCACCCTCACTCCTGCTCTTTGTACGCTTATCCTTAAGCCTTCAAAACCGGAAAAAGAGGCGAAAGGTCTGGCTAAATTCTTCCTTCGCTTCAACCGCTGGTTTAATAAAACCACGGAAAGATATTCGGTGGGCGTACAAAAAAGTATCAAGGCTACTCCACTGGTATTAATCATACTGATCTGCATTTATGTAGGTGCTTTTAGCTTATTTCAGACCAAGCCCACCGGCTTTATTCCTACCGAAGATGAAGGAAGGGTATTTATCTCACTAGAGCTTCCCGAAGGTGCGTCATCCACACGTACCAATGAGGTCATGGAAGAGGTGGCCAAGATCATAGATGAGATGCCAGCCATAGAGCATTACAACGCCATCGGCGGACTGAATGGTATTAATTTCTCTTTCAAGCCTAACAGTGCGACCTTCTTTACCCAGATGAAGCCCTGGAGTGAACGGACTGAGCCCTCAGAACAACTACAGGGGGTCATGAGCAGGCTCAGGCAAAAGTTTGCTTCCATAGAAGAAGCTGATATTGTAGTAGTATCTCCTCCCGCGATCCCCGGGCTCGGACAGTCAGGTGGTTTTAGCTTTGTTCTGGAACAGCGAAAAGAGGGAGATATTGATGAATTCGGGCAGGTGCTTGACCAGTTTTTAGCTGCTGCCAACCAACGGCCGGAAATAGCGATGGCCTACAGTTTCTTTACCTCCCAAACCCCCGGCTATCATGTAGAGGTAGACCGTGAAAAAGCCAAAAAGTTAGGGGTAGGTCTGGGTGAGGTTTTTAATACCATGTCATCTTATATGGGTAGCCAGTATATCAATGACTTCACCCGCTACGGACGTAACTTCAGGGTAGTGGCTCAGGCTGATACTTCATACAGAAATGACATCCGTGATATGGAGCAGTTTTATGTGATGAACCATCAGGGAAAAGCAATTCCTTTGAGCGCGCTGGTCAAATATGAGATCGTGGAGAACGCACCCGTAATCAACCACTACAATCTTTTCCGCTCTACCGATATCAATGGAAGTGCAGCTCCCGGTTATAGCAGTGGACAGGCACTACAGGCTTTAGAAGAGGTAGCTGCTGAAGTGCTTCCGGCAGGTTTTGGCTACGATTTCTCCGGGCTCAGCAGAGAGGAAAAGAAAGCCGGTAACAGTACCATCATCATTTTCGGAATATCCATTGTATTGGTACTATTACTTCTGGCAGCATTATACGAAAGCTGGTCTGTCCCTTTTTCTATACTCTTCGCCATACCCTTAGGCCTTTTCGGAGCAATACTGGCGCTTACATTTTTGCCTAAACTGGATAACAACGTCTACGCACAGATAGGGATGATCACGTTGATTGGCTTGGCGGCTAAAAATGCCATTCTGATCGTGGAATTCGCTAAAGAAAGAGTTGAGGCAGGTATGGAGCTGATTGCGGCAACCCTGGAGGCTGTCAAGTTGAGACTTCGCCCCATTATCATGACATCTATGGCATTTATTTTAGGGGTGGTTCCGCTGGTTCTTGCCAGTGGCGCTGGTGCGGTAGCTCGCCAAACCATCGGATGGACGGTGATTGGTGGGATGCTGGCAGCTACTTTTTTAGCTATCTTTGCAGTACCAGTGCTCTACGTAGCCATCACCCGCCTGGCCTATGGCAAGAAAAAGCTTCAGGAATTGCAGGCTTCCAACCAAACCCCAGAGCATCGGGCGTAAATAAAATTGATTGTTTTATCTAGATCATACAAACAAAAAGGTGCTTGTCTACAGCACCTTTTTGTTTGTAACTATCTTAATACTGCCTCAAAAATGTCGGGAAAAACCAACTTATAAAGCCTGATATTCAACAAAAAAAGGGAAAGCATGATTGTCAACACACTTTCCCTGGTGTTTAAGCTTGTGAAATTTACTTCTTAGGCGGCTGTGTAGGGCGTACCTCTACTTTACTGGGCAGCGTGCGGGGGTGCATCTCCATCAAGTCAACAACCATTTGCCCCAAATCTTCACTCTGAATTTTCCAGGCATCCTGCTCATTGGGTTGATGGTTGTTAAAATAAGTCGCCACTGAACCCGGCATGATGGTCGTTACCTTGATGCCATGTTGTCGTAAGTCAAGCATTACGGATTGGGTAAAGCCGGTTAGCCCAAACTTACTGGCATTATAGGCTGAGCCGTTGGGAAAAAAATTGGTTCCTGCCAGGCTTGAAATCGTAATAAAATATCCTTTTGACGACTTCAACGCATCTAAACCTGCCTTGATGGTATAGAATACCCCGGTGAGATTAGTATCTATGGTTTCATTCCACTGCTCGGCCGTCATCTCCTCAATAGAGGCAAAATGACCTAAGCCGGCATTAGCCACCAGCAGATCCAGTTTTTCCCATTTTTGTAAAAGTTGGTCTACCGCCTTTTGCTGCGACGCTAGGTCACGCACATCGGCAGCGATACCCATAGCTTCTCCTTTACCGGCTTTGTTTAGCGCAGATGCGGCTTCATCAGCTTTCGATTGTGATCGGCTGGTGATGGCTACTTTCATACCTTTGTCCATCAAGGCAGCTGCGATACCATAGCCAATTCCTTTACTTCCTCCGGTAATCAGTGCTGTTTTATTTTCCAGGTTTTGCATTTATTTGTTTGATTAAAAAATGAAACATCTACTAATGCTTACTTAATATACAATAGAATGTTTTTTTAAAGTAGCAGATATGCTGATCAGAAAGGCTAAAAAAATCTAGATATTCACCGCTAATGGAATGATCATCTTCTTAGCGCCACGTATAAGTTGATTTTATGTTTACTACAGCAACAGCCTTCACAGGACCAATTGAGCTTATAGGTGTAAATAACGCTAGCCACCATTTCTATTAATTCTTAAAAGAAATATACTATAGGGACGTAACTTAAGTAACTGCTTTGATTCTGCCCATGCGCCGGAAATGAAATCATCAAAGTGAAGCGCCATCTTTTCAAAATTTTCTTCATCTAATACCTTTTGCTCAAAATGATCAGGCCAATTATCAATTGACACACTGATCACGAAAGCCTGATAATTTGCCAAGAGAATATACTGCTCATTCCCGACCTCCCAGGCTAATCCATCCACCTGATGAGGATGACTACTTTGTGTTTTTATGATCTGGATTCCTTTTTCCTTTAAGAGTTTGTAGAACACCCAATATATTGGGAAGACCATCCCTTTTACAGCAGCAAATTTCTCAGGTAGCAGGGCATGATGATCACCTTGCATCACTCCTCTTCTGCCAAGCGTTTCATAATAAGTTACTGCTGATACCCGGCTTTCTGTGAGGTACTTGATACTTCCGATAGTCCAGCCCGCAGCAAATAGTGACATCTGACGGTTGTCTGCCTGGAGAGGAAGTTCTCCTTCTGGTGATTCCGGCTCCGGGCCGGTTGCATTGGGGTTAAAACGCATTTTCAGGCTTATGGGAGAAATATGTATCGGTAATCCACCAGCAAACTGGCGCGCGCTTTCCACGGTATAGCTTTGTGCCTGCAGCGTTTCAACCAGGGATTGGTTGTCAAACTGATGCACCTGTGGATTGATGGAGTAAGTTAAGAAGTCAAGCCCTTCAGGATTGACTCTTTCCCGATTCAGCTCGGTGAAAAAACAGTCTGTCCCTGCCCCTATTTGTGCTTCCGGAAACATGTCCCTCAGGTCAGGCAGAACCTGTTCTAGCATAGATGAGGGGGAGGACTTATGATCTTCTGAAAATACCAGTAGCTGTTTAACTGCGGGTTTATGGTCTTCCGTGAAATCCTTGAGCTCACCCAATTCTCTCACTGTATTTTTTTTGAAATACAAAGCCAGCGCTAATGGTAAATTTAACTGCCGGGATTCGTTCAGCGCACGCAGCCAGTTTTTCTCCAGATCAGCCTGACTCAAATGCAGGTCTACTCTGTAATGTGACAAGTTAAGTTCATTGAAATAAGCAATGTCTTTATCTGTCAGTGCTTTAATTTCTGATGACTGTCCGATACCTATTTGAGGAAGTGGATACCTTTCATTTTCCAGGCTCAGGGATACAGACTTATCATGGCTGTTATGCTTACTAAAGTCAGTGCTTTCAAGGCTAAGCTTAACGGACTGAATTATTTTGTCTCCTTTCTCTAAGCGCACCGGAAAAGGTATGGCCAAGGGTGTAGAGTAGGTTTTAAACGAAGCATCGGTCCAGTTGCGCTGGTCTTCCATCTCAAAAATATCCCCCTCAAAATTCACTTTCGCCCATAAGCCACTTTGCAGCCAGCGAATAAACCGTATATCCATAAAAGGCTGATGCGGGCTGATATGTAGCGGAAATGTTCCTTCATCTTCTTCTCCATTGGTATGGCCGATAATCACCTTAGCTCCGGCTGCTTCGGGCGGATGCAGCAGGTTGAAGCCAATCCGGTTTTTGCGGAAAGGCTGAAGACAACTCCCATCCATCTGAAAACTTACTTCTCCATCTGCTGAACCTTTAATGCTGTATTTAGCCTGAAATGCTACCTCTCCACCCTCGTAAAGACAATCGTAGCTGATTTCAAAATGATCTTCATTAACGACAATCTTTTCATCACTGATTTGGGGAGCGATTGTACCCCAATTATGATCCCTCACCGCCGGATATATCATCCTCAGTAGCTCTGTTCCTCCTGCGTTCAGATATCGTAAATATCCACTTTCATACTGACAGCTTACGGGTCCCGCTTTCAACCGGATAATTTTAGGAGGACGGTGCTCTTTCCCTCCGTAATATTTCTGTTCTTTGGAAAAATTCAGATTTGACATGCTCAAAAAGTTAGGCCCAGAAAATCATTATGAAACACATTGATTTACGTGATTGCTTTTATCTGCTTCATCACATTATCCCACTCAAATACATCTTTCCAATTTTCCTTAAATAGCAATGGCTTTCCCAGCTCAATGGCTTTCATGGCAGCATCAGAAAACTGCCCACCCGGCAACTGACCAAACAGCAGTGCTAACTCAATATTAATATGTCCCAGGAAAAAATCGTAGGCAGCTTCCTTGGGCACACCTTTTTCAACTACAGTGTCTACGGCTTCTTTCATCACCGTGATTACTGCGGCGGCAAAAGTCTCTGATAAGGCGGGCTCCAATATACCCATCTGTTCAATGGTTACCCGATGGGCCCTTACCACTGGCCTGTACATATCTCTGGATAATTTTTCACCTACTGCATACTGATCTTCCGGCCCCTGTATAAGTGCGCATACAATACTCTGCTTAGCGGCTATGCCACCAAAGTAGTCATAGTGAGACTTTTCACTAGGCTCCCAGTTGAATACAGATGGATGGGATGGGTGAGCAGCAAAATAGGTTACATCCTCTCTTTCCGGCAGATGGCCCGCACAGGGAGCGGCCGGATCCAGCGTAACCAGCATAGCGTCTGATTTTAGCTGTGGCACTACGTCGGCAGCAATTTTCTTGATCGCCACATCGGGTACTGCCAGTATCACAACATCTACTTCGGGAAGTACTTCTGAAGGTATTGAAACCTGAATACCGATTTCTTTCAGGCGGTCAATGCCCTGCTGGCTCACTTCCAGGTAAAACATTTCATATTCAGGGTTATCCCGCAAATTAGCGGTAGTTCTCCAACCCATTTTTCCTCCTGCGCCAATAAGTGCTACTTTTTTCATGTTAATAAATTTTGATTGAGTAATATTTTAACTGATACCTTTTCCATGTAAAATTGATCCGAAGAAGTTCTGCTTACCGTTTTGCCCCCCTTTGAGACAGATTTCAAGTCCATCAAAGTCTGGATGGTGTGAATGAGCGGTACACAATGGAGCCCCCGGAGCTATGGGCATAAGCGTTTCCAAAGCGTAAATCCCTAATGCTCTGGAAACATAACCGGAGGTATCACCACCCGCTACCACCACTCTTCTTTTACCAGTTTTTTCCATTACCTCTCGGAGCAACCTTCCCTGTGTTCCCGCCAGCACCGCACTACTGGGAATCCCTTTTCTCTGTAGCCTGCTCATTTCTTTATTTGTCGCATCTATTGAAGGGTCGTCAGGACCTAAGGCAGTATAGAGTGCTAAGCTTTGTTTTCTTTCCAGCGCCTCAAACATCAACTGCTTTGCCCTATTTATCTCGGATTCCGCCTGCTCCGGATTGACCAGCTTCACAGTATTTAGACGGATATCAGCAAAGCCTTGAGCTATGGCCCATTCCACTTGTATTTTGGTAGGTGGTGAGCAGCTTCCTCCCACTACGATCAGCTCCTGTACTTTAGCGGGTGATTTGGGCGAGGGAGGTAATTCCAATTGTCCGTTTTCCTGAAGATAGTGGCATAGTGCATACTCAATCCCTGAAGATCCCACCAACAATTGACGCTGCTCAAGGCTGAAACGATTGATTAGCTTTCCTACATTTCTCAAATGCTTTTCGGTATACGTATCAAATAATAAATACTCGCCTTCTTCGATGGACAGTTTTTTTATGAAGTCTATTTGGAGATGCTCACTCTTTTCAAGCGCCAGCAGGTCAATATGATGGATTTTACGTTTGGTCTGCTTGGCTAAGTGCCGGCGGATATCACTCTCATCCATGGGTGTTACCGGATGGCGTGACATGGTAGGATGACGGTCCAGGCGATAGGTAACCCCATCTACCCTGGCAAAAAGGTTTCCGAATATACAAAAGCGGTTGAGGGATGGTGCACCAATCAAGAGAGGTATGATGCCCGAGGGAAAGTACCGAAAGGCAATGTCAATGGCATGGCCTATATTGCCAATGCCGGGGGATGAGTCAAAAGTAGAACAGGTTTTGTAATGAAAAAAGCGCGATGGGACTTTACTTATATGCTCAAAAATGCCAGGCAATTCATGATCCATCTCTAGGGGAGTAAGGCTGCGACTGATTCCCGCCACACCAAACGCTTGCAGGCGCTCTGCTGACCCGCTAATCTGATTCTTTAACCGAAAAGACGCTACTTCTTCCTGACTCGGTGCTTTTAGAAATAGTGCAGTAGGTATGCCATTTAATGCCAAAGACTCCATTACATCAGTAGAGCCGGTAAAGTCATCACCGTAATAACTTAAAAAAATCTCTCCTTTTTGAAGTGCTGCTTTAGTCATGATTACTCTCCGTAAAACGCTATTGCCTCTTGAATCTCCTTTTGGTCCTGCATGTCATAAATGGTTTTCCCCTGGGTAGCACCTTCCCAGGCCAACTGTATGCTTTTCACTCCGGCAGCCATACCGCCGGGATGTGCGGTAATTCCTCCGCCACAGAGGTACATCAGCTCTGTGCTCTGTATCTGCCGATATGTATCATAAGCCTGCTCTGCCCACTGCCCGGAAGATACCACCGGCATCACCGGGTAGCCCCCTCCCTTGGGATCAAGACAAGCGCGAATGGAAGTAAGCACCGATGCGTCTGACTCGCAGAATTTATTCCGGATGCCATTGGTATGGATATGGTCTACACCTGCCATACTGAAGATTTTATGAAAAACCTTAAAGCTTATGCCTATGTCTTCTGAACGGTAAAACAAACCCCAACCATTGCGATGCCCATGAATAGGTAGCTGGGTATGCTGACACAATTTATGCATTCCACTGATACCCACCCAATTGAGGCTGGCCATTACACATGTCCCCCCTTTTTCAAGCACATAGTCATGGCGACGAAGCATATCATCTATATCTCCACTGAGGTTGAAGGCGAACATTGGTTTCTTCCCTCTAAGCTCAGTGTATTGATTGATAACCTCCATTACAGCATCTACTCTTTTGGTAAAGGGTGAGTGAGGTGAGTCCCCCATCAGCTCATCATCTTTGATAAAATCCAGTCCTGCCTCTATCAAAACCTTTACCTGCTGAGCTGTTTCTGCCGGACTGAGGCCTACGCTGGGTTTAATAATGGTGCCGATGATCGGTCGCTTCTCCACACCACACAGCTTTCTCGTCCCTGAGACACCAAATTTTGGTCCTGGGTATTTTTCTTTATAGGCTTCAGGAACGGTAATGTCTAATAATTTAAGTGCGGAAAAAGGGGATAGTTCAAACAGATTACCTGCCACTGTAGCCATCAGGTTGGACAAATTAACCCCTACATTATCCAGTGGCCAGGCCAGGTCTACATGGGCTCTGCGATACACTGGCGATAATAGTCCTCGCGGGGGCCTGCTGCCGGGCAGAGCGGGTTCTTCTAACTCTTCTAATACCTCTATGCCTTCAATGGTGGCAGCATGTTTCTCCTTAAGCATTTCTGTTTCGCCTGGCGTCTTAACAAAGGTGCCTGAAGACTGCTCTCCTGCCATCATCTCAGCAGCTTTTTCTAGGGGATGGGCGGTTTCTATCAGGTACCTGGCTTTTAATGATCTTGCTGTAGGCATTGCGTATTATTGATTTGGAGTGAGCGATTAAGTTCAGTCGTGATTTGTGAAGGCTTAGCACCTTCGCTGAAACACATTTTAAAATTCCGGCTCGTTTATTTTTACCACCTTTCCACTTTTTGCCGACTCATATCCGGCATAGACCAACTGCATCGTCCGGTAGTTATCCGTTCCCGTGATTTCAGCTAGCCTGCCTTCCTGAAAGGCCTTCAGAAAATCACCATTGAGCTCCACCATACAGGATTGCACCAGATTGTAATCCAGATTGACCCAATCATATACCGGAGGCGCTACTCTGATCATCTCCACTTCTTTTTCTGAGGATACCTTGATCACATAATCATGTTCAAGCCTGATAGAACCTTTACTTCCTTCAAGCAGAATGAGGGTTTGCGGGAAAGCTTCCTTCTCCAAAATAGAAGCGTAAGACATTTCCACCAAACAATGAGCTCCACTTCTCATTTCCATGAGCAGGGTCGCTACATCTTCTCCTTTGATTTTCGGATTTACTCTTCTGGTCAGGCAGCGCAAATTATCTACTTCCCCCATCAGGTATCTTGCGATATCCAGCACGTGGGAGCCAATGTCAGCAATGATAAACTTATCAATTTCAGCCAAAAAGGGCTGATTATCAAAGACTGGGAAGGCCGAAACAAAAGCCACTTTTCCTTTAAACACCTCACCTACCTTTCCACTTTGCATGATCTCTTTGACCTTACGAATGGGAGCCTGCCAGCGGAAATTCTCATGGACAAATAAGGGCACCTCCGCTTTATTACAGGCCTGCACCATCGCTTTGGCAGTTTCTAAGTCCGGAGCCAGGGGTTTCTGGCAAATCGCGGCCACCCCAAATTCAGCGGCCATTTTTACGAACTCAGCATGTGTTTCCACATTGGTAATGATATCTACATAGTCCAGGTATTCGTTTTCAAACAGTTGCCGGGCATCAGTATAATACCTTTTTGCGCCAAACTTCTCGGCGGTCTGTATTGCTTTCCTGCAATCCTGATCGCAAACGGCTATCAGTTCAGCTTCAGGAAGTTCTTTCCAGGCAGCAATCTGGTATTGCGCCCAAAATCCACAGCCGATTACGGCAAATCTTTTGGTCTTATTCATAGGCTTTATTATATACAAGTAGTGCGTCCGGAAAATTTAGGAATGCCGCAGGCTTTTCTAAAAATACACTCATGTTTTCCTTTGTCAGGGCAAAAGTACCCGTGTTCACAGCATAAGGGACGTTGGTGATGCCCGCTACATCATCATTTACAGAAAGCGGATTGGTATCATGCACCATATCAAAAAGAAACTGCGCGCCGTACCAGGTGAATAACTCCCGCTTCTGGCAGACCAACTGCTGGATCACCCCTTCTTCCAGTAATTTCAGAAGTTCCGGCTCATAGTTTACGGTTGTAACTTTCACTTCTCCTACCCTCCCCGCCTCTTTTACTGTCTGGGCACAGCCAAATCCGCTCATTGGGGTAAATGCGCAAAAAGCTGACAGGTCAGGATGGGCCGCCAGAATATCTGAAGCAAGTTTTGCGGCTATCTCCGTATTCGCCTTATCATCGTAGCGGCCCACAAGTTTGATGTCCGGGTAGTCACTGATTACATCCATTAGCCCACGGTAACCATCTTCCATATTGGTAAGCCCGAATATGCCCAGATACACGATTTTCCCTTTGCCGCCTGTCAGGCTGACGATCTCCTCTCCCATCAGTGTGCCCATATCATACCAGTTGGTGCCCAAAAAGCTATGCCTTTTGCTCTGCGGCACATCTGAATCATAGACAACCGTAGGTATGCCTGCCTCAACTGCCCTGTCAATAGCGCCGGCGATGGCAGGATCAGTGCCATTGATCAGTAAACCCGTAGGCCGGGTGCCGATTACCTGTTCAATAGTCGCAATCTGCGCCTGAATATCCCATTCGGAAGGACCTAGAATAGAAGTCCTGACCCCTCTGTGCTGCCCCCAACGGGTAAACGCATGCTGATCGTGATTTACGTACATCGGAAAATTAACGATGGTGGTCACCATCACATACTCTTCGTCAGCGTAATTTTCCCCTGACTGCTGAGGCCCCTGCTTTTGCTTGTTGTGCCCTTCATTTTCCGGATTACAATTCCAGCACAGCAGCAAAAGCGATATGTAAGCTAGACATCTGTTCATTTTAAGCTCAACTATGATCTTCCATGAAAAGGTGAATATTATCCTGGGTGATTTTGAGTAGTCCGGTATTTACGGAATAAGGAATATTGGTGATTCCTGCTTTGTCATCATTGCTGGAAAGCGGATTGGTATCGTGCACCATGTCAAAAAGAAACTGTGCGCCGTACCAGGTGAATAACTCCCGCTTCTGTCCAATCAGAACGTCTATTACGCCCTCCTGCACCAGCTTAATGTGCTCAGGTTCCCAGTCCACAGTGGTCACTTTTACCTTACCTGCCTTCCCTGCTTCCTTTATGGATAAGCCGATACCGGGACCGCTCATGGCGTCAAAACCACAGATTCCCGCCAGATCGGGATGTGCGCTGAGCAGGTCTGAAGTGATACGTGCGGCCTCTTCAACATCAGAACCATCATCGTATTTGCCTACCACTTCAATTTCAGGATAATTTTTCAGGACATCCAGCAGTCCCTGAAAGCCTGCTTCCATATTGGTCATCCCCAGTATACCCATATAAGCGACCTTCCCTTTTCCCCCTATCAGTTCTACCATGGCCTCTCCCTGTAGTTTACCGATCTGATACCAGTCGGTACCCAGAAAGGCGTGCCGCTCACTGTTGGGGATATCTGAATCGTACACCACAGTAGGAATTCCGGCTTCCACAGCCTTATTGATCGCACCGGCAATGGCAGGGTCTGTGCCATTGATGAGCAAGCCAGTTGGCCTTGTACCAATCACCTGCTCTATGGTAGCAATTTGCGCCTGCACGTCCCATTCGGAAGGGCCAAGTATGGATGTTTTTACGCCTCTTGCTCTGCCCCACCTCTGGAAAGCAGCCTGGTCATGGTTTACATACATCGGAAAATTGACGATGGTAGTAACCATTACATACTCTTCATCCTCGTTGATCTCCACTGCCGGTGTTTGTTGCTTTTCCAGCTGACGTTGCTTATAAAGCGCCCCCTTTTTAGGATCGCAGGCCGACAGGATAACAAACAGCAGGAGTATTGACCTTAGTATTATTTTCATGCTTCTACTTTTGGAGGTGTAACTTCAGAGGCCCTTTTCACATATTCACGAGGGGTAGTGCCTGCTCTTCGCTGAGCCAGCACATCTACCGCTACTGCCAGGATCAGGATAAGGCCCAATACAATTTCCTGCCAATAACCCGATACCCTTGCCAATATCATGATGTTACTCACTAACCCCATAAAGATGGTACCCAATAAGGCTCCGATGATCTTACCCTGGCCACCCAACAAACTCGCCCCTCCCAGAATGACAGCCGTAATGACGCGTAATTCCATGCCTCTACCCGAAGTAGCCAATGCCGCCCCCAGGCGTGAGGCCAGGAGAATACCCGCCAAACCAGCCAGTAAGGAGATCAGTACAAAACCAATGATCTTAACCCTCTCTACTCTGATACCGGAAAGGCGGGCGGCTTTTTCATTGCCTCCGATATAATAATATTGCCGGAAAAAGACTGTGCGAGATACCAGCAGACTAAATATGGCAACTACGATTATCATAAACCATACAGGTGTTTGCAAACCCAGGAGTTTGGATTGCCCTATGGCGTTGAATGCTTCAGGTAGATTCTGGATTCCTGCACCAGCCACCATAAGTGCCAAACCCCGCACGATACCCATCATGGCCAATGTCTGTATCAGCGGGTTAATCCCGACTTTGGCTACAAAAAAACCATTGATCAGCCCTATCAGACCGGCCAAACCTAAGCCGACCAGAATCGCTACGGATACATACATGCCGTACCAATACATTAAATAGGCGGCTATGCTTCCGGCAAATGCTACGACTGAGCCTACTGAAAGGTCAAACATACCGGAAATGAGCAACAGCATCATTCCCACCGCCACAATTGATTCTATGGAAAGATTGAGCAGCACTAGTGAGATATTGTCAAAGGTGGGAAAGGTAGCAGGCCAGATGATACTGCACACAATGAATAATATGGCGATGGTCACTGAGAGGGTAAACACTCTGTCCTGTAGCAGTCGGGTTATTTTATCTCTGTTCATAGATCAGACAAACATCGTTTTAGTTCCTGAGGCATAATGCATAATCTCTTCTTCGGTGGCTTCTTCACGGCTTAGCTCAGCAGTAAGCTGACCATTCCACATCACCAGGATGCGATCACTGATCGCCAGTACTTCAGATAATTCCGAAGAGATTAAGAGTATGGCTACTCCCTGACGAGTAAGTTCTTTGAGGATAGCATAAATCTCCGCTTTGGCACCCACGTCCACACCGTGTGTAGGCTCATCTACCATAAACACTTTGGGCTGACGCAAAAGCCATTTGGCCAGCACGATCTTCTGCTGATTTCCGCCACTTAGGTTCATTACTTTCTGATGCGTAGAGGGGGTGATGATGCGAAGCTTTTTGATGTAATCCTCAGCCGTCCTTTTCACTTTTGCCTCTTGGATGAATCCTTTTTCAGCAGCAAAAGGTAAGTAAGCGGAAATAATGTTGTCCTCTACGCTCATGTCCAGAAACAGGCCGTTGGACTTTCTTTCTTCCGGCAGGTAACCTATACCCAGTTTTGTAGCTGTTTTTGGGTGATCTATTTTTACTTTTTTGCCCTCTAGTACTATTTCTCCAGCGATGAGAGGGTCAGCGCCCATGATTGTACGGGCTACTTCAGTTCTTCCGGCACCCACTAATCCCGAGAGGGCAAGGATTTCCCCTTTCTTCAAATGGAAACTGATATTTCTGAAGCGAGCGCTGCTCAGCCTGTTCACCTCTAAAACAATATCCTGCTTGGCATCCGAGAGGAACTCCTGCTTTTCCAGCTTTCGCCCCACCATCATGCGAATGATTTCATCTATGTAGGTTTCACTTACAAGCCTTGTACCCTGGTATTTTCCATCCTTAAGCACACTTACCCGATCGGCAACCTCAAAAATCTCTGCCATGCGGTGCGAAATATAAATCACCGAAACTCCCTGCGCCCTCAGCTTGCGAATGATTTTAAATAGAATGGTAGTTTCATTTTCTGTAATAGAGGCTGTAGGCTCATCCAGGATAAGTATGGAAGGGTTTTGTGAAAGAGCTTTGGCAATTTCAACCATCTGCTGCATAGCAGCAGACAAATGACCTACCTGCATTTCCGGTCTGATGTCGGATAAATTAAGGCTGCTTAACAACGCCTGGGTTTGCTGGTATAGCTTACGGTAACTGATCAGTCCATAACGATTCCTGGGCTTATTATTCGTAAATATGTTTTCAGCAACACTGATTGAGTCCACCAGGCTTCTTTCCTGATACACGATGGCTATACCCAGTTCCTGTGCATCCAGCTGATTTGAGATTTGTACCTCCTTACCCGATACCAAAATTTGACCACTATCAGGCTTGAGATTTCCTGACAAAATATTCATCAAGGTACTTTTCCCGGCACCATTCTCACCGCACAGGGCATGGACTTCTCCCTTCATGATATTCAGGCTTACTTTATCCAAAGCTCTCACTCCAGGAAATGTCTTTGATACCTGCTTTATTTCTAAGTTTGGTTCCTGCAAATTTTACGTACTATAGGTTCAAGCAAAAAATCATAGCCAATGTGTAATTGGTAATTTCAACTCATTATTATACATTAAAATTTAAAACTTTTAATTAATTATATGATAATGTTTAAATCTATTCTGAAATTTTTTTTTCAAATAATGGTGAGTGCAAACACTGGAAGATGAACACAGATTCAAAGTTATGTTAAAGTACTCCTTTATATATTTGGTTTAACATTTTGATAATCAGTTTTTTACATATCATTACTTTATGTATCACTATAAATAAACAATTTGTGGACATAGAGTAATCCAGTTTATACATTAGTGAAAACATTTTCAGAAGAAGCTCAGGCAAAAAGGATTATCAATCAGCAACCAAAATTATGAACATCATTTGTGTTCAGGGGTTAGATTTACTATTGCCTGACATATGATTTGAATAAGCACTATGAAAATAGAACCTAGTACACAGCTGAAGCTTGACAAAGTAGTATGTCATTTTTTACGTACTGACACTTCAGGTTTATTATTATTTTTTATGTTTTTAGTGAGTATAGTTTTTTTTTCTGCCTGTTCACCTAAAACGACCCAGGCCAAACTTCCAGTAGAAACACCCCAACCTTTTACCTATACCGGAAAAGAAGTCCCAACTGATGCATGGTGGACCAGCTTTAATGATCAGCGGCTCAATACACTGGTAGAACAGGCCATAGGCACCAACATGAATCTGACAGCTGTTTGGTTTCGTTTTAAAGAGGCGCAGGCGGTGGTGGACCGACAGTCGTCATTCCTGCTACCCGATGTTGAAGCGTCAATCCGCAGCAGCCTGAACCGTCCTCAGCCAGACTTCGTGGGTGGTGAAAATGTGCAGTTAGGACTTTCCGCCTTTTACGAAGTAGATCTCTGGGGAAGGATCAGCGCTTTAATTAAGGCGGAAAAATTCAGAGCCGAGGCTACATTCGCCGATTATCAGGCAGCGTCTATTTCACTCTCCGCAGAAATCACCAGTACCTGGTATCAGCTCATGGCGGAATGGCAGCAACTGGAACTTATTGATGAACAGATCAATACCAATCAAAAAATACTGGATTTTATCAAAGCACAGTTTGGTAGCGGACAGATCAGAAGTGTGGACATCTTACGTCAGCAGCAGCTGGTTGAAGCGAGCCGGGAACAGAAAATCCAGACAGAATCCAGGATAGAAGTGCTGGAGCATCAGTTGGCTGTTTTACTGGGTATGCCTGCCCAAAACGAAATTGAATATGTACCTGACAGCCTACCAGATTTACCTCCGCTCCCCGATACAGGTATACCCTCAGAACTACTGGCAAGGCGTCCTGATGTACAAAGCGCGTTTAAGCTGTTACAGGCATCAGACCGGGAAGTAGCCTCCGCGATCAGCAATCGATATCCCCGATTAAGCATATCAACATCTGCACAGTTAAGGGCCAATAATTTTGATAATCTCCTGGAAGACTGGGCCTATTCACTGGGAGGAAATCTGGTAGCTCCGCTTTTTTATGGAGGCAGACTAAATGCTGAAGTAGATAGAACACAGGCCGTCAAGAACCAACGGCTCTACGAATACGGACAAACCGTTCTGGTGGCTTTTCAGGAAGTAGAGGACGCTTTGATACAGGAGAGGAAACAACTTGAAAGTATTGAAGTTTTGAAGGTACAGGTTGAACTTGCCACACGCGCTTACCAACAACTTGAAATTGAATATTTTAATGGATTAAGTGATTACCTGGCTGTCCTTACTGCTTTGAACCAGGAACAACAGCTACGCAGAGACCTCATCACCGCCAACTCTTTGCTGCTGGAATACCGTATCGCGCTTTACAGAGCTTTGGCCGGAGGCTTTACAACAGAAAGGGAGCTTGAAACCGAATCTTAAAAGAATGAGCAACAAAAAAATACTACTCATCTGTCTGATTATCTTGATATCTGGAGGAGTCGTAACCAGCTTGATTTTCCTTACAGAACCTACTGCGCAACGCAGCGGCGCTACCAAAGAGACAGCCATGCTGGTTGAGGTAACCAAAGTTAGGAAAGGCACATTCAAACCTAATATTGTAGCTACGGGCACAGTACAGCCCTCTAAAGATATCACGCTTAGCCCCAGGGTAAGTGGAGAGATCATCAGCCGTTCGCCTGCTTTTACTCCCGGTGGGTTTGTTCGCAAAGGTGAAATGCTGCTTCAGATTGACCCTGCTGATTACCGGAATACGCTTGAGCTGAGAGAAAGTGATCTGCAACAAGCCATTTCGGAGCTAAACATAGAAATGGGACGTCAGGATGTAGCACAAAAAGGCTATCAACTGGTAGATGAGGAACTGGCTGAAATGAACAAAAATCTGGTACTGCGCGAACCTCAGCTTAATGCTGTAAAAGCAAGGGTTGAAGCTGCCCGTGCTTCTGTAAAACAGGCTGAGCTTAATTTACAAAGGACCAGAATCAGAGCCCCTTTTGATGCACACATCCTCAGCAGAAATGTAAATGAAGGCTCACAGGTGGCTATGGGCGATAACCTAGGTCGCCTGGTAGGCATGGTTGAATACTGGGTTGTCGCGAATGTCCCCGTTTCTAACCTCCGCTGGCTTACTTTTGCCGATTCAGGAGACGAAAGAGGCTCAATGGTAAAGATAAGAGACCGCAAAGCCTGGGGAGAGAATGAATACCGTACCGGTTACCTTTACCGGCTTATAGGAGCACTAGAAGGACAGACCCGCCTGGCGCGTGTTTTAATTTCTGTTCCTGATCCACTCGCCTACCAGAATGACTCACTACCTACGCTGATGATCAACGCTTTTGTAGAAGTACAAATTGATGCCGAGCAGATAGAAGATGTAATCCGGCTCAGCCGGGATTATGTACGGGATGAAGAAACCGTATGGGTAATGGAGGAAGACAAGCTCCAGATACGTGATGTAGACATTCTTTTCAGCGATGCTAATTACGCTTACATCCGGGATGGGATTCGTGAGAACGAGCAGGTCGTAAAGACTAATCTTGCAACGGTATCGGAAGGTGTAGACCTGAGACTTGAAGACTCAGGAACCGAATCTGTTCAAGAGACGAATACCGATACTACCATGGAAAATCAGGCTCAATCGCAATCAGGAGGGTTGCATTAGATGGAAGACGCAAAGCAGAAAGACGAGAAAAAGTTTAGTGGTCCTATCGCCTACATGGCGCAAAACTCATTGGTCGCCAACTTACTGATGCTTATTTTATTGGGCGGAGGCTTCTGGACCATGTCTAATATTCAGAAAGAGGTATTTCCCCAGTTTCAGCTGGACATGGTGGAGGTAAGCGTAGTATACCCGGGCGCTGCTCCGGCTGAGGTTGAACAGGGAATTCTTATGCCGGTAGAAGAAGCTGTAAGAGGCATACAGGGCATTAAAGAGATCGTTTCTACCGCCAACGAAGGTTCAGGGGAGGTCATGATTGAACTGGTAGCCGGTGCTGAGCGAATGAACGTCTTTCAGGACATTGATCAGGCCATTAGTAGGATCGTCACTTTTCCCGATGAAATAGAAGAACCGGAAGTTCGCCTGCAGGCCAACCAGAGAGATGTCATGGAAATTGGCCTGTTCGGAGAGGTTGATATCTGGACGCTGAGAAAACTGGGCGAGCGTCTCCGTGACCGCCTGCTCAATGAGGAGAATATCACCCAGGTGGAGCTTGGAAATGTACCTGAATATGTGACTCATATAGAGATTCCGCGTCACCGCTTGCGTGAATACAACATTACGCTGGGACAGGTTGCTAATATCATTCGTCAGTCCAGCGAAGATGTGCCTGCCGGAGATGTATCCACTAATAGCGGAGAAATACTGCTGCGCATGAAGGAGCGTAAGCAGTGGGCTGAAGAGTTTAGCAAGATTGAAATCATCTCCGCTGAATCCGGGGCTACCGTTACATTGGGAGATATTGCTGCAATCAAGGATGGCTTTGAAGAGACAAATTTTCACTCTCAGTTTAACCAGCAACCTTCCATAGAGTTGTCTATCTATCGTATAGGCGATCAGTCTCCGCTGGACATAGAGGAAACCGTTAAGCAAATTTTAGCTGATTATGAAAGTTCACTCCCTCCCGGCGTTCAGTACCGTATTGAAGGCAACCGGGCAGAAGACTATCGTGAGCGTTTGGGCTTACTTACTGAGAATGGCCTGCTTGCCATCGTAATCGTACTCTTTATTCTCACCCTTTTTCTGGAATATAAACTTGCCTTCTGGGTGATGATGGGCATGGCAATTTCCTTTATCGGGGGTATGGTACTCTTACCGCTGATCGGGGTAAGCATCAATATGATTTCCATGTTTGGCTTTCTGGTCGTGCTGGGTATCGTAGTTGATGATGCCATCGTTGTAGGCGAAAATATTTATGAATACCGGCAACAAGGTTATAGTTTTATGGATGCCGCCATCAAAGGAACGCGCGACATTGCCAAGCCGGTGGTTTTCAGTATTCTTACCACTATTATTGCTTTTGTCCCTCTGCTTTTCCTTCCCGGCACCACGGGTAAATTCTGGTGGCCACTCCCCGCGGTAGTCATTATGGTACTTGCAGTTTCATTGCTGGAAGCTTTATTTATCTTACCCTCCCACCTTGCCCATAGCGTAAAAAAAGACCGTTTTAAAATAGGAAAATACCTGGGACGCTGGCAGCGGTACTTTTCTTCACGCTTTGAAGAATATGTAGACAAATATTACCGTCCGCTGCTTAAGGTTTGTCTGGCCAACCGATACATTACTCTCTGCTCTGCCGTTACGCTCCTGGTGGTGATAGGAGGTTATGGTTACAGTGACCATATGGGTATCATCCTGATGCCCGAAGTAGCAGCCGATGAAATAGAAGGCGCGGTGAGGCTTCCGGTAAGTACTACCCCTGTACAGGCCGCCGAAGTAGCCCATCAGATCACCCGATCTACCCTTCAGATGTTTGAAGAACATCAGCTTTATAAAGTGGCAGAGGGCGTTAAAACCAATGTGAGAGGACAAAACTTTATTGATATAGAAATTGTGATGAAGCCCCCCGACCAGCGGGATATGACAGCTCAGCAGGTCATTGAGCTTTGGAGGGACGAAATTGGTGACATCGCCGGGGTTGATCAGATCACCTTTGAAGCAGAGCGTGGACCGGGAGGTGCCGCCCAGGACATCAGTGTGGACCTCAGCCATTCAGATATCAATGTGCTGGAAAAAGCCAGCCAGGCTTTTGTAGCGGAAGTTAAGAGGTTTACAAACACCCGTGATGTCAATGATAACTATAACAAAGGAAAAATACAGCTTGACTTTAAACTCCTGCCTGAAGGCCGTAACCTGGGGTTGACCTCCACTGAGGTAGGGCAACAGATCAGGAATGCCTTCTTCGGTGCCCTGGCCATGCGCCAACTGAGAGGCAATAACGAGGTGGAGGTAAGGGTAAAGCTTCCCCTATCAGAACGGAGAGATATCTATAACCTGGAAGACTTTTTGATTCGCACACCGGACAGCACCGAAGTACCTTTATTGGATGTGGTGACCGTAGAGAGGCGCGAAGCGTTCACGTCTATCAATAGGAGAAATGGACGCAGGGTAGTTACCGTGGGCATGGATGCCGAGCCTGCCAGTGCGGTGACCCAGGTGTTGGAATCACTGAATCAGGAAGTACTTCCTCAACTGAGAGCTGATTATCCGGGCATCACCTGGAGTTTTGAGGGAAGCCAGGCGGATATGAGAGAGTCAACCCAGACCCTCTGGGGTGGTTTCGCATTGGCGATGATGATCATTTACGCCCTGCTGGCAATTGCTTTTAACAATTATATACAACCCCTTATCGTCATGATAGCCATACCTTTTGGTATTGTGGGTGCCGTCATTGGTCATATTCTTTTGGGTTATGATCTTTCACTGGTGAGCTTGATGGGTGTGATCGCACTATCCGGGGTGGTAGTGAACGACTCCCTGATTATGGTAGATTATGCGAATAAAAAAAGCAAAGAAGAGTCGGTGTTTGACGCTATTTTTGAAGCCGGTATACGTCGCTTCAGACCGATTATGCTTACCACGCTCACAACTTTCGGGGGCCTTACTCCAATCATACTGGAAACTTCTCGCCAGGCCAGAAACCTGATTCCTATGGCAATATCACTAGGGTTTGGAATCGTTTTCGCGACTTCCATCATTCTTATTCTCGTGCCCTGTCTGTACATGATACTGGAAGATGTGGTTTCCTCAGTAAAGAAAACCAAGGAAAAAGTGATCGCTTCTTAATGCGTAATCACATTGAATAGTATGAAAACGTGGCACTCTACTTTAATCAGTCGTACATATGACTGATGCGTAACAGTCCTTTTGGGTTGAGTACTGATATGATTCGTCCATTGGTGGTGATCAACTGATCTGACTTAAACTCAGAAAGTAGTCGGATGACCGTTTCTTTGGCAGTACCTAATAAGCTTGCCAGGTCGCTGCGACTGATCTTGATAAAACTTTCTTCATCACTATCTTCTTTTTCATATAAGTTATCCAGTGATAGCAATGCTTCTGCCAGCCTACCCCGCACCGGCTGATAAGCTTGTGCTACCAGCCTTTTCTCCACATTCACCAGGTCATTACACAATAGTTGGGTAAAATAGCCGACGATTGAAGTGTCGGTGCCCATGATATCAAAAAAATCTTTGCTGGGTATGAAGGCTATAGTGGCTTCTTCAATTACAGAAGCAGTGATATGGTACTTCATTTGGTTAAGCAATGCTGTATAGCCAATAAATTCATTTTGTCCGGCAATACGAATAATTTGCACTTTACCATCACTTCCGTATTTGTAGAGTTTAACTTTTCCTTCCTGAATATAATATAGCCCTAATGGAGTATGGCCTTCATGAAAAATCTTCTGGCCTTTGGAATACACAGTAAGCTCGTAATGATTCTTAAGCTTAGACAAAGCTATACTGGGAAAATTTTCACTCTTTGTAAATGTAGTTTCATACATGAGGGGGAGGGTAGACAAGATTGGGTTCATGGCACTGTTGTTTTTTGCTGATGAAAATATGGTACTTTAATATATCCATCATTTCAAACAAAGGGCAGACGTAAAAGACGTAATTACAGAAATACGCAACGCTCGCAGATATCTGCGAGAATTACGTAGAAATTGAGCTGCACTTCCCAGGGATCAGGAGTTTAAGATTTAAGTTCCTACAAATCTTTTTCAGCTAAGGCACTTTCCCTGAGAAAGCTTATCATATCACTTGCTCCCATCAGTATTGCTTTATGCGATGAGTAGAGTTCCCGATTAACATTAAAGAAGGTTGAAATACTTACCTCGTTCAATGTTCTTCTATTTGTAATTGCGTTTATTTTAACCAGCAGCTGCTCATAATTTTGCTGTATCATCACCATCAGCTTGCTCTGTTCTTCAAAAGTAGCTCTCCCCTCTTCTGCATGTATCTGGTCAGAAAGTGCTTCATAGAACTGCTGAGTGCTATCGCGAAAATTATGCAGCAAGTGCTGATAATCTTCAGATGTTCTGCTTTCAAATTCCAAAATGTTGTGCGCTATATCTTTCAGGCCTTTCACCGAGTGCATCGTATTCTGAATGACTGTCATGAGTTTACTCAGGTTTTGTGATTCTTCAGGATCAAGCGTTTGCTTTTGGATTTCTGCGTAAAAGCGCAGCATCTCTCCTTCCAGTTGTTTTACCAGCAAATAGGCTTTGGGGTAAGAAAGCCGACGAATCCTCACCGCCTGACTTTGCTCACTTTCTACCAAGTAATGACTTATTTTTTCATTGGTTACTCTCAAAGCTTTAAGGTTCAGGAACAGAGCAATATTCAACAAGCGAAATGTTTCTTTTTGTAAAGCTTCAATGGCAGCCTCCGGTACTTCTGCGGTTACCAGATGAAGATGTTGATTGATACTGACTTTTTTGACGACAAATATTTTATCTAGGAAATGGCTTAGCGGACGGGTGAATGGTAAAAACAACAGTATCCCCAGGAGGTTGAAAAAGGAATGAAAAATAACCAGCGCTACCAGCGGGTCCTCTATGCTTAGTACATCAGTAATCAGAACCTGCAGATAGGTTAATATCAGTAATGCCAGGCCGGCAGTAATGAGGTTAAACAGAAAGTGGGCGAAAGCTACCTGTTTTTTTGCGGGCACACCTCCCAGAGATCCCAGAAAAACAGTAGTGGTCGTGCCCACATTTGAGCCGATTACAATGGCCATGGCAGCAGAAAGTGGAAGTAAACCCGTATGAAGTACACTCAGCGCTATCACCATGGTAGCTGAACTGGATTGAATCAAGGCAGTAAGTAGCGCCCCTACAAATAAAAATACAAGGTGACCATACTGAGCAAAGGCTGACAAGTTGAGGTTTTGTGCCAATACTTCAACGCTTACCTTCATCATTTCCAGGCCTAAGAAAATGACACCAAAGCTTAGTAAAAACCTGCCGCTATTAAAGTAAGCGGATTGGTTGCGGAAAAAAAACAGTACAATGCCACCCAAACCAATCAAGGGTAATGCAATATCCTCTACCGGTAATTTAAACCCCAGGCTGACAACCAGCCATCCTGTAGCTGTTGTCCCTAAATTTGAGCCAAAAATAACAGGTAAAGCCTGATTCATACTCAATATTCCTGCCCCTACAAATGCCAGTAACAAGAGTGAAACTGCCGAACTGCTCTGAAGTACCGCTGTTAGTATTACTCCGCTAAACAGACCCTTCAGCGGGTGCTTGGTGCTGGTTTTGAGAAAAATTTTGAACGACCTGCCCGCAAGCGCAGAAAGAGCTTCTTCTAACTGCTGCATGGCGAAAAGAAACAGGCCCAATCCAGCCAGTAATTGCCAAATGTCAACATAGCTTGTCATGCCTAAAGTTATAGCTTACCAAATACTACATGATTGTTAAAAGTCATATTCAGAGGTGACTTGTATCATTGTTTAAGTAGTGATTAATGACTTGATTAAGACTAAAAAAAACCAAGGCTATGAAAATTTTAACACCCATTGATTTCTCAGCTGATGCTTTTGAGGCGCTGCGTTATGCGGTCAAACTTGCCCATCAGTGGAAGGCAGGCAGGGATGAAAGCCCTGAGCTTATTGTTTTTCATGCTTTTCATCTGCCCATTGGGGGGGATGCTACCTTTTTTATTGATAATGCCATGTTGGAAAGAGAGGAAGTACATGTGCAAAACAAAATTCAGCACATGATTAGTAAGATCCCCGAGATTCAGTCTCTACATTTTCGTTTGATCACCAAGATGGCTTTGCCGAATGATGGTATCCGACAAATTGTCAAAGAAAAAGACATTCAGTTGGTAGTCATGGGAAAACATGGAATAGATGAGTCGTTGTCTAACTGGCTGGGTAGTACCACATTAGAAATGATGAAACATCTGCCCTGCCCTGTATTAGCAATACCTCAAGCTACCATAAAACCGATGCCCCATCTGGTAGCCTTTGCCACTGACCTGAAACAATCTGATGAGGATCACCCTTCATTGCTTTTCTTTAAAGAACTGCTCAAGTTATGGAAGGCTGAATTAAAGGTAATACATGTACATCCCCAGCCCTCTAAAATTGGTATCGCGCATGCGGAGGAAGCGCTGAGTCTGGAACACTTCTTTCATGATGTACCTCATACTTACGAATTTCCCGAAGATCAGGACCCGGCACAGGGCTTAAACCATTATTTACAAGAACATGAGGTAGACTTACTGGCCATTATTCCGCGTAAGCATAGCGGCCTGGAAAGCATATTTCATAAGAGTGTAAGTAAATATCTGGCTTCACAAACCTCTGTTCCATTAATTTCACTTCATCATTCAAAATAGCTATGAAAACTAATCCTGATATTCCCGGAAAGTACGAAAAAGTTTTTACCATCAACCTCAACGCCTTAATGACTTTTGAAAGCATCAAGTCAGACTTGCTCACGCTTGAAGAGGTAGAAGATGTAAGCTTTAACAATCAGGTCACACCCTGTGAAATGACCATTTATTCTGATGAGGAAGTAAACGATGCTACAGTCCAACAAATCGTTGCCAAGCATGGCCATCAGGCCCAGCCGAAAAAGTTTCTGATCTCTTAACATTTATCATCATGAGAACCATCCTCGTCCCCACTGATTTTTCTCCTCAGGCAGCCAACGCCTTAGATGCAGCCTGTCAGCTCTCAGGAAAACTTGGCGCTACTATTCATCTGGTATATGTACTTGAATTTCCGATGACAGATGAAGAGACGGTCGTCACCCATGTAGCAGTTTTACCTGTAGAATACTTGCGTAAAATAAAGCGTGAAAGCGAAGAGCATTTACGAGAAGTGGCCGCTGCTAAACAGCAGGATGGACTAACGATTACTTACGAAGTCAGGGTAGGAAACCCCTACCGCAGCATCAATAATGCATTACTGGCAAAAGAAGCAGATTTGGTAGTCATGGGCTCCAAAGGGGCCAGTGGCAGCAAGGAGATTTTGTTGGGGTCTAATGCTGAGCGAATGGTTCGTTTTGCCCACTGCCCGGTGCTGGTAATTAAAGACAAAGTTGACCTTTCCAAAATCAAAAACATCGTTTATGCGACTGCTTTGTTGGACGAAGAAAGTGTAGTTACGAAAGCGCTGAGTAAGCTTCAGACTGCTTTTGAAGCCCAGTTGCATGTGGTTAGAATAAACACGATCAGTAATTTTCTGGATGACCCCTATGTGATGGATATGCTGCAGAAGTTTGCCAAAGACCATCATTTGAAAGATTATACGCTCAATACTTTCAGTGATATCGGGGAGGAAGAAGGTATCATCCATTTTGCCAAACAAAAAGGAGCGGAACTCATAGCATTGGCTACGCATGGAAGGCGTGGAATATTACACCTGCTGGAAGGGAGTTTGGCGGAAGACATCGTTAATCACGCGAAATTTCCCATTCTTACAATGAGTCTTCGCAAGCATAAAACTAGAAAAAAATAAATGGGTAAGCATTATCAGAAGTGGAGGCATTTCATTTGTTGCCAAGCGTTGCTTCCAATATTTTCCCCTCCTACATGCTAGACAGATAATGTTTTATCATGAATATATGTAGATAAAGGCAATGATTACCAGCAAGATAATCAAAAGGAAAAGTATGCGTATGATCTGTCTCATGATACAGTGGATATTTAATTGTTTATAAACCAGGCGCTCATATATCGCTTATCGTTTATGTTTCTTTTCTGCCTCTAACATGTTTTTGACCCCATTGATCAGCGCGTCCGGATTGAAAGAAATACTATGAATACCTGCATCTACCAGAAACTGGGCAAAAGTAGGGTCATCGCTGGGTGCCTGCCCGCATAAGCCAATCTTGGTTTTGGTTTTATGCGCTGAAGTTATGACCATACTGATCATTTTCTTTACCGCAGGGTCACTGGCACTGAACATGCCACTCAGCAGATCAGAATCCCGGTCTATGCCCAGCGTAAGTTGGGTAAGATCATTGGAACCGATAGAAAAGCCATCAAAGTAGTGCGCAAATTCTTCAGCCAGTATCACATTACTTGGGATCTCTGTCATCATATACAGCTCAAGTCCGAACTCACCCCTCTTCAAGCCCTGACTTTCCATCACCGCAATCACTTTTTCTGCTTCCTCTAAAGAGCGACAGAATGGTATCATCACCTTGACATTTTCTAAGCCCATATTTTCCCTCACCATTTTCAGGGCCTGGCACTCCAGTTCAAATCCAGGCTGGTAGTTAGGGTGGTAGTAGCGCGAAGCTCCCCTGAATCCCAGCATGGGGTTTGTCTCCTGCTGCTCAAAATATTGCCCGCCAATCAGGTTAGCATATTCATTTGATTTGAAGTCAGACATACGTACAATGACATCCTTTGGAGAGAAAGCTGCCGCAATGACAGCCACTGCCTCCGCAAGCCTGCGCACAAAGTATTCCGCCTTATCAGGATAATGATGCGTAAGCTTTTCTATCTTTTCTCTTACCTTAGGATCCCGCACTTTGTCAAACTGAATCAGCGCCATCGGATGAATCTGTATCGCATTGTTGATGATAAACTCCAGCCTCATGAGGCCGATACCGTGGTTAGGATAAAATGACAGACGGAAAGCCTGATCCGGGTCACCGAGTATCATCATGGCCTGGGTTTGGGGTAGCTCAATATCATCAATCAAAGTCTCATGCTCTTCCCATTCCAGTTTACCTTCATAGATAACCCCTGTTTCACCCTCTGCACATGATATGGTAACTTGCTGCCCTTCCCTGATTACCTGGGTTGCGTTGCCACTTCCTACTACGGCTACCGCACCTACTTCACGAGCCACAATGGCCGCATGACTGGTACGCCCTCCCTGATCTGTGATGATCCCTGCTGCCTTTTTCAGTATCGGGTCCCAATCGGGATTTGTTTTACTGGTGACCAGGATTTCTCCTTCCTGAAGTTTGTCAATTTCAGCGGGAGAATGCAGTATCTTTGCCTTGCCAGCAGCTATCTTATCGCCCAGTCCTATTCCGCGACAAAGTTCTTTTCCTTTTTGCTTGAGCTTATAGGTAGTTATCTTCAGATGCTTATCTCTGCTGAAAACAGTTTCCGGTCTGGCCTGCACGATAAAAAGTTTACCGTTTACCCCATCTTTTGCCCATTCAATGTCCATGGGCCTGCCATAATGCTCCTCAATTTGAACTGACCATTGGGCCAGGGTAATTACTTCCGCATCACTAAGCACGAACTGCTCCCGCTTTTCTGGTGGAGTAGAGAGGTTGACCGTACCATTTCCCCCTTTTGCGTAGACCATTGTCTTAGCTTTACTACCTAGTTTCCGTGAAATAATAGGCTGCTTTCCCTTTTTCAGGCTGGGCTTAAACACATAAAATTCATCGGGGTTAATTGTGCCCTGCACAATGTTCTCACCCAGCCCCCATGCACCGCTTACCAATACAAGCTCTTGGAATCCTGAGTCAGGGTCCAGGGTGAAATTCACTCCGGAGGCCGACTTATCAGCACGTACCATCAGTTGTACTCCCACAGATAAGGCCACCTGATCGTGGGCAAAGCCGTTATCCTCACGGTATTTGATGGCACGGTCTGTATATAGGGAAGCATAACATTTTTGGCAGGCATCGGTCAAAGCTTCATATCCTTTTACATTAAGGTAAGATTCCTGCTGTCCGGCAAAACTCGCTTCCGGCAAATCTTCAGCCGTAGCGCTACTCCTTACCGCGAAGGAAACATCAGCTCCGTATTTTTGGGTCAGGTAATCATAACCATCCCTTATCTCCTTTTCAAGCATAGAGGGGATGCCGACGCTCAGTATCGTAGTGCGAATTTGTTTACCAATAAAGCTTAGGTTTGAATAGGTCTTATGATCTAATTCACTTAGAAGCTCTGCGATTTGTTCCTGAAGATGGTTTTCTTTGATAAAATACCAGTATGCTTCTGATGTTGTAGCAAATCCATCGGGAACGGCTATTCCCTTCGGACTTAATTTTTGGTACATTTCACCCAGGGAAGCATTTTTTCCACCTACCTCGGAAAGGCAGTCCAGGTCAATCTCTCTAAAATATTTTATAAGCTTTCCCATATCAATTTACTTATTGCGCAGTATAACCGCCGTCAATCACCAGCGCTGACCCAGTGACAAATTTTGATTCATCTGAGGCAAGATAAACTACGCCGTAGCCGATGTCATCCGGTTCCCCTACATGGCCTACCGGATGCAGGCTGTCAAGAAACTTACGCCCTTCTTCCACACTTCCCTGAGCTTTCAGGTAATTTTCTACCATAGGGGTCCAGATATAGCCGGGATGAATAGTATTGACACGAATGCGGTAGCCCGCTTTGGCGCAGTGAAGCGCTGCGGACTTGGAGAATAAAGTAACTCCCCCTTTACTGGCATTGTAAGCCGGTAAATTAGGGTCACCGATAATACCTTCAATAGATGAAAAATTGATGATAGATCCACCTTCCCCATGCTTTCTCATGGCTTGGATACCATATTTGGTACCTAAAAACACACCGTCAAGGTTGATGCTCATCAGTCTTTTCCAGTCTTCCAGGCTCACCTCTTCAACATTACCCCCCACTCCTATACCGGCTGAATTGGCCACAATGTGCAGCTTACCGTAGGTACTGGTGATTGCGTTCATAATATCTTTCCACGAGGCTTCGGAGGCTACATCCTGTTTAAAAAAAATTGCCTCCCCCCCTTCTTCCTGTATTTGCTTCACCACCTTATGACCCTCAGCATCATCAAGGTCGCTTATCACAACCCTGGCACCTTCTCTGGCAAGAAGGATAGCGCTGGAACGGCCCAATCCTGATGCGCCACCGGTTACCAGGGCAACTTTTTTATTTACACGTTTCATTTTCTTACTATTTGGTATGATCAATGAGCAAGCCTGTCATCAATTTCTGAACAGCGCTTACTTCTAAGTAACTTCTAACTATGAGCGGATTGGATATTGAAACTCCAAACCGGAATATTAATGTGGTTAATTACTCTTTCGGTAATGCTGCTGTTCATCAGCCGGTTAATGCCTTTTCGTCCGTGAGTAAGCATAGCCACCATATCCACACTATTTTCCGCACAGTATGCCAGCAGCCCTTTCTCAAAGCTGAAGCTATTGTAAACACGTTTATTTCCGATCTGTGAGGGTTTAAGCTGGGCATACTCTTCCAGCTTAAGCTCTATCTCTTTGCTTTCTTTAAAATTAAGAGGTGTATTGATAAATAACAGATCAACTTCAGCTCCCACAAGCGCTGCGAAATCCGCCAGGGTCAGAAAATGTTGATGGGCTGTTTCTTCAAAGTCGTAGACAAATACAATCCGTTTCAGTTCAGACGACTGCTGAGCATGTTTGATCACCAAAACCGGAACGGGAGAAAGGCGCACAATTTTCTGCGTATTGGACCCAATGAATAATTCCTTGATACCTTTAACCCCATGAGAGCCCATTACGACCAGATCAATCGCATGCATCTCAATATATTTTATGATCATAGAATAATCCTGATTGTATTCTATGTCTACTTTGGCTAATACTGAAGATTTTTCTGCCTGATCTAGCAGTTTATTCAATTCGTTTCTTGCAAGCCTCACTTTCTTACTCACATCAGGATACCTTTTCTCCAGATCCACCCCCTGGCTCAGCCAGTTGAAAGGTGTTTCCATAAGATGTATAAAGCGCAGTGTCGCACCACTCTGAGCGGCAAGTTTAATAGCAACCTTCGCTGCTTCATTTGCGCAATCAGAAAAATCGGTAGGTATAAGTATATTTTTCATAGCATTAAACTTTTGACTGGAAGTCTTCAAACCTAAGGGCTAATCAAGTAGAATCGCCTCGTGTACACGCATATCTTCTTCAATCGCACTTTCCTCTTCCCGGGCATATTTCTGCACCTGCTTTGCTTCCATAGGATATCCACATTTTAGAAAATAGCTTCCCAGGATGCTGTAAGCAGACCTCATATAATGATGAACCAACATTAAAACATGAATGACAGGCAGATCTTTGTCTTCATCATGTGGGAACTGTTTGATCATTTTCAAACCATGGCGGAGTATTCCATGAACCTCCTCACCACTGGCTGAATTTTTTTGGTGATCAAAAGAAGCAAGCAACACCCTAAGCCGTTTATTCCTGGCTTCAACCTGGTGTCGCTGTCCAAAAATTTGCCATTTGAGATCATCAGTGCTGGCATAATGTTGAAGTACTTTTAAGAAATCCCGTATCAGCAGTTCTGCCTGGTAGAGATTAGCAAGCTGCGCTAATGCCGTATTAAGTAAAGTATCTTTTTTCTTCATATTCACAGAATGTTAAAGAAACAATCTAAGCACTTGCATCAGCTAAAACGATGATATGAATTAGCAACGGAGATGATATAAGTCATTCCATTTTCAATGCTTTTGTTTATATTTAATAGGTATGGATACATAAGAATGAACCAATCATTAAAAATCCTTCAAATAACATTTTTCGCAGCAGTCATCCTGTATGTAGGGCAGGCGCTTTGGGTCACCTTAAGCTTTGCCATGTTGCTTAGTTTTGTGCTATATCCTTCGTGTCACTGGTTGGAGAACCACCGGGTACCTCGGTTTTTATCCATCACCATTGTAATGATCATTTTTTGTATTCTGCTCTCATTGTTACTGGCATTGCTGGTACAGCAGTTTTATGGATTTCTGGAACAATGGCCCGAGCTATCGGGAAAAATAAGGGTTCAACTAGATAGGCTGTTAGTCACCACAGAGGAGTTTTTTGCCCTGGACCAGGACTGGTGGCGTAACTTCTTCACTACTGCTTCTCAAAGTATTTTGCAACAACTACCTAAAACATTACTTAATACCTCTGTATCTACTTTATTAGTACTACTGGTACCCGTCTTTAGCGGGCTCATACTCTACTACCGTGACCTGCTGGTAGCTTTTGTTTTACGGATCATCCCCAAGCGCTGGAAAGTAGACTACCAAAGTGTGCTCAAAGAAGTACTGCAAACCTATTTTTCTTTCATCAAAGGAATGACCCTGGTGTATTTGATCGTTGGCCTGTTGAATAGTATAGGCCTTATGCTGATAGGCATACCTCAGGCATTTTTCTTTGGGTTTGTAGCCTCCATTCTTACTTTTATTCCATATGTAGGTATTACTGTGGGGGCTTTGCTTCCTATTACTGTTGCCTGGCTTACCTATGATTCTGTATTATATCCCATCGGTGTAATCGTGGTGTTTGTCATCGTACAGATTCTGGAAGCTAACATTATCTTTCCGGTGGCGGTTAGCTTTAAACTACGCATCAATACATTTGTAACTATGGTAGCCATCGTGGCCGGAGGAATTCTCTGGGGAGCAAGTGGCATGATACTTTTTATTCCGTTTCTGGCGATACTCAAACTGCTTGCTGAAAAGGTAAGTCAGTTACGGGCACTTGCCATACTGCTGGGCACTACGCAGGACCTTAAGAAATACAATCACGGAAAAACTTCACATCCTAAGAAAAAGCCTCCTGCGTCCATGCACAACAAAGCTTGACTGAAAAACAATATTTACATATCTATTAATTGTTGGCTGATCGCGTACTTTACGAGGCCAGCCGTATTTTTTACGTTGAGTTTGAGTATCAGATTTCTTCTGTGGGTATCAACCGTTCTGGGACTAATAAACAACGCTTCGGCAATCTCCTGATTTGTATATTCTTCCGCGATCTTTTTTAGTACTTCTATCTCTCTCCTGGTAAGGTTTACCATATCTTTTTTTGCATTGGGCTTTGTCTTTTTGCGCACAAAATGGCTCATCAATAATTCAGATACATCTTTGCTGAAAAAACTCTCACCACCAGCAACTGTTCTGATGGCTTCTACCAGATCACTCATTCCCTGATCTTTGAGCATATAACCAATAGCCCCTGCCTGTAGCATTTTGATTACATGCGTCTCCTCGTCGTGCATGGACATGGCAAGGATATTTACGCCCTGATATTTTTCCGTAATTGTCTTGGTTACGCTAATTCCATCTTCACCCTCCCCCAGGCTAATATCCATAACCACTACATCAATGGAGGGATGTTGCGCAATTTTTTTCAAGGCTTCTCGGGCTGAAGCAGCTTCTTCTACCACACTGATATCAGCAGTCCCTGCCAATGATGCTCTGATGCCATCTCTGATCATTTTGTGATCATCTACAAGCAGTATCTTGATTTTATCCATAACTTTTTCATTTCTTAAAGCGGAATTTCTACTGTAACTGATGTGCCCTTACTGGCATGAGTGTCTATCAATGAGCAGCCATTCAAAGCATTAACCCGGGTTTCAATATTCTTTAAACCCAATCCATTCCCCTTTGAAGAAGTATTTTTTTCAAAACCTACTCCATTGTCCTCTACCATTAACACGATACTATTCTGGTGTCCTATCAGTTGCACATTGATCTCTGAAGCTTTACCATGTTTCAGTGCATTGTTGAGCAACTCCTGTGCGATCCTGTACAGGCCTATGCTTTGTGTGCTATCAAGCTTTTTGTCCATTTGGTAAGCCTGGAAGTATACTTTGACCGCATTTAAGTCGCTGAGGGAATTACACAGATATGTCAGACCCTCTACCAGTCCCGAATTCCTGAGTACGCCCGGCATCAGATTTTTCGCGATGGACTTTACATCCTGCGTTGTGTTGTATACCAATATTTTGAGCTGTTCAAATAACGCCCTTGCATCCGGCCCCACTTCTGTACAGTGGATATCAAGTGCATTCAGGTTCAATCGCATGGCTGTGAGTGACTGACCTAGGCCATCATGCAGTTCTTTGGCTATGCGTTCTCTTTCCACCTCCTGTCCTTCAATCAAAGCTTGCATGAGATCTTTTTCAGCCTTCCTTTTTTCGGTAATATCTACTCCTGAACTCAATATTGTTACAGCACGGCCTTGTTCATCCTGTATCAGCGCGTTTTGCCACTCAATCAACCTCTCTCCTCTGTCTCTTGTCAATACCGGATTTACAAAGTTTTCTACTACCATCAGATTTTCATGAATCAATTTATTGAATACTTCTCGCACTCTTTCTTTTTCAGTATCGGGCAAAAAATGCTCAAACCACTCTTTCCCTCTCATCTCACCTTCACTATAGCCCATGATCTGTGTGCCCTTGCGATTGATCTGCACTACTTTACCTGCTGTATCCAGTACCAAAAAAATGGAGGCCGCCACATCCAGGTACCGTTGAGCAACTGCCTTTTCCTGTTGCAGGGCCAATTCAGATTTTTTGCGCTCGCTGATGTCTACGACAAAGCCAATGGCAAATTTTTCACCTTCAACCTCCATATGACTCAGACTTACCTCTACCGGGAAAATATTTCCGGCAGCGCTTTCGCCATGTAGCATTCTTCCTTCTCCCATAGGCCTGTTTTTGGGCTCCTTGAAAAAGCCCGTTCTATGCCTGGAATGTACATGCTTAAGCTCTGCAGAAATTAAAATTTCTAAAGGTTTACCAATCAACTCAGTGTCTGTATATCCAAACATTTGCAGGCAGGTAGGATTTGCCATTACAATGTCACCCCATTCATCCACCACGATAATCCCTTCTGAAGCAGACTGAAATAAGGCATTGAGAAGTTTCTTATGTGAGGAAAATTTTTCCATTTGTCTTTCGGGCTGTATGTAATAGTAAGATATAAAAAAAAGATCAGCTTACTATCATACGCTCATAATGAAGGATTTTTTTGCTTAAGCATTTGGCCAGCTTAAGATGATACATAGGGTATTCTGCTAAAAATTGGGTTAATTCTTCTTTCAGCACTTTAAAAGTGTAAGCCTTGCTTTTAACGATGGCCGTAGAGGTATATGCATCATTTGACAAAATCGGAGGTAAGCCCAGGATTTCCCGGCTATTTAATGTTTCTATAAGTCTATACTGATCGCCTTGCTTTTGTTTCACTATAAACACTTCTCCTTTGCACAGCAAAAAGGAAGATCTGGCCTCTTCTCCTTCTCTAAAAATCACATCGTTTTTGGCGAAAATCTTTAGGTTAGGAAAGTGAGAAAAGTTCTGATAAAAATGCTGCGGTTGCTTTTCCGAAAGAAAAGTGCTCATCAACGCATTGATGTGTTTCTGGATCATGATATCAGCTTAATATTGCACCGATAAACCTATGGGCGCACTACCTAATTAAAACTTGAACAGCCACTTACCTTCAGCGGAGTGAACATGCTGATAGGCCATGGTTTTACGATATTGCATCTATACCTTGTGGTGAAGCTATTCGCGTAAACGATCTTATCTTCCATCTTACAGTATGCTATTAAGTAACCTGCTGTACTCATATATGAATGCTCAAAAGAGGCACTTTGCTCTGAAATGCTGCCTGCCGTGTAATCCGCTTCTGAAATAATCTGTCAAAAAAGGAGTGTGACCTGGGCAGCAGTACCAGTAAATCCACACTGTTGCCTACCATATGCTTTTCAATGCTTTTTTCTACATCTACCGCGTGAATGTGAAAAAACTGGTGGGGCACATCGCTAAAAGCCGTTTCAATAGCAGGCTGTAGCTTGGTCGCGTCTATGGCCACCGGTGCTTCACTCACATGGATGATATCTACCTTTGAAGAAAAAGCCTGGGCGAAATCTACCAGAAAATGAAAAATTTCACTCTTGGTATCCTTTAAATCAATAGCAAGGGCAAGATGGTGAAAGACTTCAAATTCAATATCTTCGGGTACCGACAATACCGGACAACGGGCATGTTCAATCATCTTTAGGGTATTACTTCCCAGGACATTGGTCAGAAAGCCTCCTCCCTTTTTTCCCATGACCACCAGACCAATATCTTCCTGCTCTATCAGGCGGTTGGTTTCAGTAAGCAAATCACCGTAGTTCATGACAAAATTCACATTTTTAAACTCAGCGTGTTCCTTGCGGAGATTTTCAAACTGTTTATGCACTTTTTTCTTATAATTCTCTAATGCATCCACCGGTATGTAAACTTCGCCCGCAAAATTGGGGGGAATGTAATATACGTATTGTATCCATACTTCAGCGCCAAGATGCCGGGACAGGGCCAGGCCATACCGCATCAATGACATGGAAACTTCGCTAAAATCAACGAGAATTAATATTTTCTTTGTATTCATTCGCTTTAGTATTAAACTGATGGTGTAAGTGACGTTTGCTTTCCTGGGAAGAACGATAAAATTAGCGCTCCTACTGCTGCTCCGACTATCAATCCCACTATCACAAAGCCTAAGAAAGGTATCAGACTAAGCGCTCTAAGTAATATAAAAATGACAAAGGAAACAGCAATCAGCATGGCTCTTCTCCATGCATAATGGTAATGCTCTTTAATCAAGTAGGCAATGATCACCGCACTCAATGTTAGACTAAACAACACACTAAATATATACAGAAATAATGAGAACAAGCCCAAAGGGATGCCTATCACAGTCATCATCAGCAGTATGATAGCCAGAGGCGCTCCGATATAGTAAAGTACTCCGTATCCAAAACTCCTTGCTGTCTCAGCAAGCAGGATATTACCGCTCTTTTCCATGACTTTGGGAAGCAACATATGCATAAGAAAAATCAGCAGCAGCACAGAACCAAAGTAAACAAGCATAAGCGGGATCCAACTCCAGGGACTGCTGGTCCAGAAAGCCTCTTCACTCAACTCCAGACCAACATCATACTGTGCCTGTACTCCATTCATCAGGCTTGGCCCGAAATCTACATGCTCCGCATCTTCCGCCCAGTAGTATACATTACTATAGAATTTTGCTTCATTGCCTATGCTGATGGTTTCGGAAGCAAGTTTCGCCTCCCCCCTGACTGTTCCATTGATATCAATATTTCCTCCCTGCACATCAAGCATTTTTTTGCAAGCGCCACCTAAGTATAGTGTACCTCCCCTTGCCAGGATGTTTCCCGATACATTGGCTTCAGAACGTACCTGCCCTGCCATTACGATCAGGTCCTGACCAATACTTACACTTTCATCGATGCTAACATTTCCACCCATTACGATCAGGTCACCCATGATTGACTGCTGAATAGTCACATTACCTCCCATCACCAGCAAATCCTCACCGATTGCTCCCTCTATGATAAGCTCCCCCCCTGCCAATACCAAATCACGTTCAATACTATCGCTTATCATTACTGTGCCCCCGGCTGCCATCACATCTCCCTCCACCGGGGCATTTATCTTAATACTGCTTCCCGCCAGATACAGGTCATGTGATATCCTGTTATCAATGGAAACTTCTTCTTTCGCCTGAAATTTTTCCATCAAAGGATTTTCAACCCATAGGGCAAACAGCATAAGACTCGCCAGAAATAAAGCTTTCATGCGTGGAGATTTTGGTTATGAAAATAAATTACATGGATTGACTACAGATAATCAATGATATAGATCATCATTACGCATGACATAGGTAAGTCTTTCACTGGGATAATCTTCCTTTTTTGCACTTACATAAATGGAAGTTTCCTGAGGTTGAAGTTGAATTCTTATATGTATATTTTTTATATAAATCAATTTTCCTGTCATGTCACCGCTACCTACTCAAATGCAGGCCATGGTGCTTGAAAAAGCCGGCGAAGCGCTTAAGCTTACTACACTTCCTATCCCTCAGCCAAAAGCAGCTCAGCTGCTGATAAAAGTTCATGCCTGTGGTGTTTGCCGCACCGACCTGCATATTGTAGACGGTGAACTAAACCAACCCGCACTTCCTCTGATCCCCGGTCATGAAGTGATAGGAACAGTGGTGGCACTCGGGGAAAACGTTATACACTTTGCAAAAGGAGATCGGGTAGGCATTCCCTGGCTTGGGTTTACCTGTGGGCATTGCCGCTATTGTATGCAGGATAAAGAGAACCTGTGTGAGAACGCTCTTTTTACCGGATATACGATCAACGGTGGCTATGCAGAATATATGGTAGCATATGAACAATATTGTTTCCCTATATCTGAGACCTATGACGACTTACATGCCGCGCCGCTGATGTGTGCCGGACTGATTGGGTATCGTTCGTACCGCATGTGTGGAGATCATTTTAAGAGACTAGGGATTTATGGCTTTGGTGCCGCCGCCCACCTTATTGCTCAACTTGCAGTTTCACAGGGCAAGGAAGTTTATGCTTTTACCCGCCCCGGTGACACAGAAGGGCAGGATTTTGCCAAAAAGCTCGGGGCTGTGTGGGCAGGAACTTCAGAGACTCTCCCTCCCAAACCCCTGGATGCAGCCATACTTTTTGCTCCGGTAGGAGCTTTGCTTGTAGAAGCCTTAAAGGCGATTGATAAAGGAGGCATTGTGGTAAGCGGAGGCATTCATATGAGTGACATACCATCATTTCCCTACCGCTTGTTGTGGGAAGAACGGCAAATACGCTCTGTAGCCAACTTAAGCAGAAAAGATGGGCAGGAGTATCTCAAACTAGCACCTCAGGTGCCTGTACGTACCGAAATCCAGACATACTCATTAAAACAGGCAAATCAGGCACTCAATGACCTACGCGCAGGCAATGTACAGGGGGCGGCGGTTCTGAAAATTTAAGTTTTAAAGGGTTAAGTTGACACAATATTTTTATAAGGGTTTATCCTATTGGTTGACTGGATGTTGTTCACAGCACCTTCTATCTTTTATAAGCACTTTGCGTAATTTTGACAATAGTGTTTTTATAAGAATATATTTATCAGGCATTTTAATATTATGATATAAGTCATTGTATCCTTAGCTGACAAACTTCATATTCACATACTAATACTCTATAGATTTTAATATAAGTACTTCTCCTATGACAGGACAGCTTACAGACCATCAGATAGACACGCTACTTACCACTAATTTATCGGGTAAACTGGGTTGCTGTGCAGCCGACCAGCCCTATGTTGTACCCATAGCCTATGCCTTTTATCAAGGCTACATATACAGCCATACCCGGGAAGGTGCCAAAGTAGATATTATGCGCAGAAACCCCAATATATGCTTTGAAGTTGATGAGATTGATAATATGGCAAACTGGAGAAGTGTAATTGTACAGGGCGAATTTGAAGAACTTAATGGAGAAGAGGCCGAAGAAGGAATGCTTATACTAAAAAACCGCCTTTCCCCTTACCAGATTAGTGTATACAGCCTGTTTCTCTGGGACATTCAGACCAAAAAATTAGCTACCAAAGCTCAAAGTTCAGAAGTAATCTTCCGTATCCGCATTCATGAGAAAAGCGGAAGGTTTGAAAAAAGTGAATAAGCTGATAATACAGCCCTGCTTCTCGATATGAGACTTTTTGTCAGCTAGAAAAGCATAGTGAGTTTTTCATTCTGATCCTTCGCTTATTCATAAACCTCATGATTTTTTTATCATTATCAATGACATAAATCACCTTACAGCCTAACCTAAATCATTGAAATGAGTGGTAAACATTAGTATTTTCGGTATATATTTTTTGTTTCACAAATAATCACAAAGTCATGAAACTGCTCACAAAACCTAAAAGAATCATGAGCGATTTTCCCGCACTGTTTTCCAGTTTCTTTGATGACGATTGGTTTGATGCTGATAGCCGGTGGCTTTCCCGCGTTCCAGCTACCAATATCAAGGAAAAACAGGATGCTTTTATGATTGAAATGGCTGTCCCCGGTATGAGCAAAAAAGATTTTCATATCAATGTTGAAAATGGTGTGCTCACGGTGAGTACGGAAAAAGAGGATGAAAGTAATGAAGATAAAAAGCATTATCGCAGAAGAGAGTATAACTACCGCGCTTTCTCCCGTTCTTTTTCCTTGCCTGAAACCGTAAAAGCTGAGGATATTCAAGCCAGGTACGAAGATGGACTTCTCAAACTAAACATTCCTAAAAAAGAAGAAGTCAAGAAGGCCCCTAAAAAAGAGATTAGCATACAATAAACAAAGTGTTTAGCAGGCTTAGCTCCCCTGGAGTTCGTTATCTTCAGGCTATGCCTGCTAATTGTTTACTATCAACCCATACCTGAAAAGATGAACCAGTAATGCTCACCCTATTACTTTCACCTTTTCATTTAAACACCCACCTTTCATGAAAAATTATGTCTACGCCACAATAGTTTTATTCAGTCTTATGCTGATTCTAAGTCCTTTCACTACAAACGCCCAACTTATTCTTCAATGGGATAGAACCTTAGGAGGGGGTAGCACCGACGAACTGAGTAGTGTTGTATCCACTTCTGATGGAGGTTATTTATTGGCGGGCACCTCTTATTCCAGCCCCAGTGGTGATAAAGATGCGGTAAACCTCGGAGGGCCTGATTACTGGATTGTCAAAGTTGATGCGTTCGGCAATAAGCTATGGGATCAGTCATATGGTCATATTCCTGCCGATTACAGGGATAGTGACTCGGATTTTTTGCATACAGCAATAGCCCTGGATGATGGAGGCTTCTTATTTGGAGGCTTTAGCCAATATAGCTTAAAGATTATTAGAACAGATGAAGCTGGAAATACCTTATGGGAATCAGGTTTTTATGGTGAGAGATTGGACAAAGTCATTGCATTATCAGATGGTAGCTTCGTAGCGTTTGCAGAAAGTCATGAATATGGAGCAGTTGTATACAAAATAGATAGTGAAGGTAATGCTATATGGACTAAATCAATTGCTGGTTTACGTAGTAATAAAATGAGTAGCGCGCTGCAAACTGATGATGGTGGTTTTTTGGTTGCTTTATCATCTAGCGCTGATGCCTCAGGCGATAAGAGTGAAGACAGCAAGGGGGGCTATGACTACTGGCTCATCAAAACAGACGCTGAGGGCAATGTGCTCTGGGACAAGACCATCGGTGGCAATGAGGATGATGAACTGCATAGTATCTTATCTACTCCTGATGGTGGTTACCTCCTGGGAGGATACTCCAACTCTGATGCCTCCAGTGATAAATCTGAAGACAGCAAAGGAGGGACTGACTTCTGGCTCGTAAAAACCGATGCCAGTGGCAATGTCCTCTGGGACAAGACCATTGGAGGGAGTGCTACTGATCAGCTCTACGAAATACTGCCTTTCAATGGGGATAGCTACCTGCTAGGTGGCACTTCTGACTCTGATACTTCCGGGGATAAAAGTGAGGACAGCAAAGGAGAGATGGACTTCTGGGCAGTTATTGTGGATAGTAACGGTAATCCCACATGGGACAAGACCATCGGCAGTCAGGGTACTGACCTCTTCCAGAGTATGACCCAAAGTCAGGACGGTAGCTTTGTCCTGGCAGGTACTTCTATAGGCAATGCTTCAGGGGACAAAAGTGAGGATAGCCGGGGGGGTAATGACTTTTGGGCAGTCAAAGCCATCGGTGAGGATAATACCTTCATTAAACAACTGAGTTTGATAGACGCCCAGTCCGATACTGAAATTCAAGCCCTGAAAGATGGTGATGTCATCAACCTGGCAGAGCTTAGTAGTAATGCATTCAGTATAGAAGCCCACACCCTGCCTCAAACCGTGGACAGGGTTGAGTTTGAAATCACTGGCCCTATCAACCATCAGCAGACCGAACGAAGATTACCCTATGCCCTCTTCGGGGATGACAATGGCAACATCAGCGGAAGGGAATGGCCCACAGGTGAATATACCATTAGCGCTACGCCCTTCCTCATGGATAAAGCCAGTATTCCTACCACTCTTTCTTTCCAACTCATTCAGAATGTTGCTATCGCCCAGCCTGATATTGAATGGGATAAAACGCTGGGTGGAATGCTGGATGATATTCCTGCAAAGGCTATTCCTACGCCCGATGGGGGCTATCTGATCGCGGGTACTTCTGACTCTAATCGCTCAGGGGAGAAAAGTGAGGACAGCAAAGGAGATACAGATTACTGGGTTGTCAAAACCGATGCCCGGGGTAATAAGCTGTGGGATAAAACTTTTGGGGGTACTGAAAAAGAAGAACTCAAGGAAGCTTTCCTCACTGAAGATGGTGGCTCCCTGCTTGCCGGACATTCTTCCTCAGGCGCTTCAGGAAATAAATCAGCTACGCAAACTGGTAACTGGCTGATCGAAATAGACAGTCAGGGAAATAAAATCTGGGATAAAAACATTGAAGGTGATCCCTTCCTGCTCATCAGCACTGCTAACGATGGAGGGTATTTACTTGTCGCTGGCTATTTTACATATGAGCTCACCAAAATTGATAAGGATGGTGATGTGCTCTGGAGCAAAGCGCTGGAGTTTCCAGAATTCAACTCATTTATCCATATGGGTTTAGAAAGTATCATTCTTACTCCAGACGGAGGTTTCGCCCTGGGAGGTTTTGTTACTAATTTCCCTGATGACTTATGGCTGGCAAAGATGGATGCTGATGGAAACAAAGCATGGAGTAAAGTGTATAGTGTCGGAAGCTGGGATTATGGTAAGATCAGCATAAATATCTCCAAAGATGGTGAGTACTTACTTGGAGCTGAAGAGTATTTTTATGGTTACGATTTTCCAGTAAAACCCTTGGCAGATTATTTTGTCATAAAAACAGATGAGTTGGGCAATGAACTTTGGAGAAAAGAGTATGGAGGTAGAGGACCTGATAATTTGGCCAATACTATTGCCACTGATGACGGTGGATTTATACTGGCAGGACATTCCGGCTCCGCTGATGGTGATAAAACTGAGCCTAGTGCAGGTGCAAACGATTACTGGCTGCTCAAGATTGATGCTGAGGGTAACATTCTGTGGGACAAGACCATCGGAGGAACTGACCATGATGAACCTTATCATATCACCATGACCCGGGATGGTGGCTTGCTTATCTCAGGAGTCTCTAACTCTGATGCCTCCGGAGATAAGTCCGAAGACAGCCGGGGTGGCGATGACTTCTGGGTCGTTAAGCTGGAAGGTAACCGCCCTCCCCTCT
Source organism: Catalinimonas alkaloidigena (assembly GCF_029504655.1). Taxonomy (NCBI): domain Bacteria; kingdom Pseudomonadati; phylum Bacteroidota; class Cytophagia; order Cytophagales; family Catalimonadaceae; genus Catalinimonas; species Catalinimonas alkaloidigena. Next base: position 2,091,826 of record NZ_JAQFIL010000001.1, on the reverse strand, counting down.
CTGTCAGCAACATCACCCTCATCAATGCTGAAACCAATCAGGAAATCCAGATCCTCAAAGAGGGAGATATCATTAACCTCAGTGACTTACCTACTACCACCCTCTTCAATATTGAAGCCCACACCTACCCTGCCACTGTCGGTAGTGTGAAATTGTCTTTATCAGGCTCGGTTACTCACGAACAAACCGAAAACATTGCCCCTTATGCCCTATTTGGTGATAACCCCAGGGGAAACTATAATGGGCAGGGACTGCTGGCCGGTCAGTACCAGATCATAGCTACCCCCTATGCTGATAAATTTCTGGGTGGGGTTGAAGGTACGCCCAAAACGGTCAGCTTTACCCTCATTGACAGTGACCAGCCTCTTTACGATATCAGCTTAGACCTCTATGACGCGGTTACCGATACCAGGCTATTTACCCTGGAGAATGGTGCTGTGGTTGAGCTTAAGAGCATTGACAATCACCAGCTTACGGTGCTCATCAACACCATGCCTGAAGTGGTGGGTAGTGTGAAAGCGGTACTGAGTGGACCTATCAACTATTCACACATTGAGAATACCATCCCCTACGCCCTCTTCAGAAATAGGGGGAACGACTATTTCGGCAGAAACTTTCCTCCCGGGGCTTATACTCTTTCTGCCACTGCTTATGAAGAAGCCAATGCCCAGGGAGCAGCATGGGTCACCAAAACCGTCAGTTTCTTTGTCACTGATGATGGGCTTGCCAATAATGTGACTGAAAGCAATTTGAGGGTCTTTCCTGTACCTGCTTCCTCTACGCTCAACATCAGGATTGAATCCATGGAGGGTAGATCGGAAATCAAGCTGCTGGATAAGCTAGGTAATACCCTGCTTCAGCAACTGTCTGAGCAGCCATTTCAGCAGTTGGATTTGAGCAGCTTCCCTAAAGGGGTGTACTTTATAAAAGTCACCGATAGTAAGCGTACACAAATCTTAAGAGTCGTCAAAGAATAGATTATATGTTTTCATATGGATGAGTATCACATAGCAAACCACATTTATTTATTAGAGAATATTACGGTTGATTTTACAGGGGAATGAAAAAGGGCTATTCGCTGTCAATTAATTATGACAAAAACAAACAGCTTACTGAACAGCCCTATACAATTTAACGCAATAACTGGCTTAAGCCAAAAGGAATTCATGGATTTATTATACCATTTTGCGCCAATAGTTGAAGAACATTATCGTCATCACGATATGAAAGGGCAACGTCGCAAGATGGTACGCTATCAGGAACGAAGTGACAGTAGTTTGACCGGTCCGGTCAATAAGTTACTTTTTATTCTTAGCTACATGAAAGAAAATCCCAACCAAGCATACCATGGAGTGATGTTCTCTATGAGTCAGGGAAAAGTTAGTTTATGGGTAAATCAGCTATCTTTTTTACTTGAAGAAGCTTTAAAGAAAATGGGTAAAATGCCCCATCGTGAAGTGAATAAGTTCTATAATTTCCTCTATGCCTACGTTGAATTGGTTATGTTTATGGATGTAGTGGAACGCAGGATAGGCCGTTCACCAGATTACCAAGTTCAGAAAGATCACTATAGCGGAAAAAAAGGGTGCCATACTTTGAAAAATCTGTTGATTGCCAACCTTGAAGGAGAGCTTATTTACTTAGGAGAAACTTTTGAAGGTAGCGTACATGATAAATCCATGTATGATCAGGCAGAACTTAAGTTTCCTGACCATCGGATCGCCGAGCGATGGCATAGTCTATGGGTGGACTTGGGTTTCCTGGGCCTTAAGGCAGAAGGCGTAGAAGTTTACATGCCTGAGAAGAAGCCCAAAGGAAAAGAACTTTCCAACTTCCAAAAAGAGCTGAATACACTCATTGCAAGTATTAGGGTTAAGGTGGAGCATGCTATTGCTGGAGTAAAAAGACTAAAAATTATTAGGAATCAGGTCAGAATACACGGATGGCAGAAAAGGGATAGGATGATGTATATCGCCTGTGGATTGCACAACCTCAGATGTCAGCGCTGGGCTACATAAAAAACTAACCGTAATAAACTCTAATTAACCCTATCTATCATGAAATACGCTGCTTATTCAATAATTATATTCAGTCTGATTCTATGTCCTTTTGCGGCAAACGCTCAACTTATTCTTCAATGGGATAGAACCTTAGGTGGTAGTGGCTCCGATGAACTTCATAGTGTGGTACCTACTGCTGATGGAGGATATTTGTTAGGCGGAACATCTGACTCAGGTCCTAGTGGGGATAAAGATGCTATTCACTATGGAGGAACTGATTATTGGATTATCAAAGCAGATGCACTTGGTAACAAAGTCTGGGATCAGTCTTATGGGACAATTCCATCTAGAGACCAATCATATATTGAAGATGATTATTTAGAAACATTATTCGCTATTAATAATGGTGGCTTTTTATTAGGTGGGATTTACAACTATAAATTATGGATTATCCGGGCAGACGCGGAGGGTAATCTGGTTTGGGACACTAGGATAGGAGGTTTAGATGTGGATTACTATCAAATAGCGAATATTGTCACTACTTCTGAAGGTGATTTTTTAATAGGGGGTGATTCTGATTCATCTATTAGACTAAACAAGCTGGATAGTGATGGAAGTTTGATTTGGACTAAAATATTTTTAGGAAACGGAGATTCTAATCTTGGAAATATTATTGTTACATCTGATGGCTGTTTCCTACTAGGAGGCTACTCTAATTCCAATGCATCAGGTGACAAGAGTGAAGACAGTAAAGGAGGCTATGACTACTGGCTCATCAAAATAGACGCTGAGGGCAATGTGCTCTGGGACAAGACCATCGGGGGCAGTGGGGATGATGAGTTACATAGTATACTGCCTACCCCTGACGGGGGCTACCTCCTGGGAGGCTACTCTGAGTCTGATGCCTCCAGTGATAAAAGTGAGGATAGCAAAGGGGGTACTGACTTCTGGCTCGTGAAAACCGATGCCAGTGGCAACGTCCTCTGGGACAAGACCATTGGAGGTAATGCTGCTGACCAACTCTATGACATGCTGCCTTTCAATGGGGATAGCTACCTGCTAGGTGGCACTTCTGACTCTGATACTTCCGGGGATAAAAGTGAGGACAGCAAAGGAGAGATGGACTTCTGGGCAGTTATTGTGGATAGTAACGGTAATCCCACATGGGATAAGACCATCGGCAGTCAGGGTACTGACCTCTTCCAGAGTATGACCCAAAGTCAGGATGGTAGCTTTGTCCTGGCAGGTACTTCTATAGGCAATGCTTCAGGGGACAAAAGTGAGGATAGCCGGGGGGGTAATGACTTTTGGGCAGTCAAAGCCATCGGTGAGGATAATACCTTCATTAAACAACTGAGTTTGATAGACGCCCAGTCCGATACTGAAATTCAAGCCCTGAAAGATGGTGATGTCATCAACCTGGCAGAGCTTAGTAGTAATGCATTCAGTATAGAAGCCCACACCCTGCCTCAAACCGTGGACAGGGTTGAGTTTGAAATCACTGGCCCTATCAACCATCAGCAGACCGAACGAAGATTACCCTATGCCCTCTTCGGGGATGACAATGGCAACATCAGCGGGAGGGAATGGCCCACAGGTGAATATACCATTAGCGCTACGCCCTTCCTCATGGATAAAGCCAGTATTCCTACCACTCTTTCTTTCCAACTCATTCAGAATGTTGCTATCGCCCAGCCTGATATTGAATGGGATAAAACGCTGGGTGGAATGCTGGATGATATTCCTGCAAAGGCTATTCCTACGCCCGATGGGGGCTATCTGATCGCGGGTACTTCTGACTCTAATCGCTCAGGGGAGAAAAGTGAGGACAGCAAAGGAGATACAGATTACTGGGTTGTCAAAACCGATGCCCGGGGAAATAAGCTGTGGGATAAAACTTTTGGGGGTACTGAAAAAGAAGAACTCAAGGAAGCTTTCCTCACTGAAGATGGTGGCTCCCTGCTTGCCGGACATTCTTCCTCAGGCGCTTCAGGAAATAAATCAGCGACGCAAACTGGTAACTGGCTGGTCAAAATAGACAATCAGGGAAATAAAATATGGGATAAAAACATTGAAGGTGATCCTTTCCTGCTCATCAGCGCTGCTGATGATGGGGGATATTTACTGGTGGCAGGATATTTTACTCAAGTACTTACCAAGATCAATGAAGGGGGGGAAGTTGCATGGAGCAAAGCTTTTGAGTTTACCAATTATGACAATTATTTTATTATTTATCCTGAAAGCATTATACCTACTCCTGACGGTGGTTTTATCATGGGTGGTTATATCTATCCTGGTGAATATAGTAATCAAGACTTCTGGCTTTCAAAAATTGATGCTGAGGGCAATAAAGAATGGGATAAAGCGATCAGAGGCCCAGGTGGGAGATTACCTCACATGATTAGCATCACTGTCACTACTAATGGTGGATTTTTTCTGGGACTGGACGAGGGAGGCTGGGATGGTGACTACCCTGATGGTCGTTATATTTCAAGAGACTATCTAGGCATAAAAGTAGATGAATTTGGCAATGAGCTTTGGAGGAAAACTTATGGAGGTGAAGACGATGATTTTCTTAATATTTCCATTGCCACTGATGATGGTGGTTTTATTTTGGCAGGACATTCAAACTCCAAGGATGGAGACAAAACCGAGGCTGTGGTAGGTAAATTTGATTACTGGCTGGTCAAGATTAATGCGGAGGGCAACATCCAGTGGAACAAGACCATCGGTGGAGCTGCCTATGATGAACCCCGTCATATCACCATGACCCATGATGGGGGCTTGCTGATCTCAGGCAACTCAAATTCTGATGCTTCCGGAGATAAATCCGAAGACAGCCAGGGAGGCAATGACTTTTGGGTTGTCAAATTAGAAGGTAACCGCTCTCCCCTCTCTGTCAGCAATATTACCCTCATCAATGCTGAAGCCAATCAGGAGATTCAGATCATTAACGAAGGAGATATCATTAACCTCAAAGAGCTGCCTACCACACTCTTAAATTTTGAAGCCCACCCCTATCCTGCTACTGTCGGTAGTATTTACATTGAACTCAGTGGTTCAATGGACCACCAGCAGACTGAAAACCTTGCCCCTTATGCCCTCTTCGGGGATAATCCGAGGGGAATCTATAATGGGCAGGAACTGCTACCCGGTCAGTACCAGATCACCGCTACACCCTATTCCGATAAACTGCTGGGTGGGGTGGCTGGTACGCCCAAAACGGTCAACTTCACCCTCATTGACAATGACCAGCCTCTTTACGATATCAGCCTGGATCTCTATGACGCAGTAACGGATACTAAGCTGTTTACCCTGGAGAATGGAGCTACAGTTGACCTCAACAGCATTGCCAATCACCAACTTACCGTACTCATGAATACCATGCCTGAAGTGGTGGGTAGTGTCAAAGCGGTACTGAGTGGACCTATCAACTATTCACACATTGAGAATACCGCACCTTATGCCCTCTTCAGAAATAGTGGGGATGACTACTTTGGCAGAAGCTTCCCTCCCGGGGCTTACACCCTTTCTGCCACTGCTTATGAAGAAGCCAATGCCCAGGGAGCAGCATGGGTCACCAAAGTTGTCAGTTTCTTTGTCACTGATGATGGGCTTGCCAATAATGTGACTGAAAGCAATTTGAGGGTCTTTCCTGTGCCTACTTCCTCTACGCTCAACATCAGGATTGAATCCATGGAGGGCAGGTTGGAAATCAAGCTGCTGGATAAGATGGGTAATACCCTGCTTCAGCAGGTGTCTGAGCAGCCACTGCATCAGTTGGACTTGAGCAGCTTCCCTAAAGGAGTGTACTTTATTAAGATCACTGATAGTAAGGATTCAAAAACCTTAAGAGTCGTCAAAGAATAGATCATATGTTTTCATATGGATGCGTATCACATAGCAAACCACATTTATTTTTTTAAACCTAGCCATCATGAAATACACTGCATACTCCACTATAATTACGCTTAGCATTTTCTTAAGTATGGGCACCTTTGCTGTAAATGCCCAACCTATTGTTGAATGGGATAAAACACTGGGAGGAAGTTATAATGATGAATTTATGAGACTTGCTCCCTCAGCTGATGGGGGATTCCTACTAGCAGGCTGGTCTTCTTCGCCTGCATCGAGAGATAAAAGTGAGGGCAGCAAAGGAGGAGATGATTACTGGATTATTAATATTGATGCTCAGGGAAACAAGCTTTGGGACAAAACCTATGGTGGAAGTGGCTTTGATGAACTTCGTAATGCGATTCCTACAATGGATGAGGGCTATCTGATTCTAGGTCATTCCAGGTCTGATGCTTCAGGTGACAAAAGTGAAAACAGTAAAGGCGGGGCAGATTATTGGGTTATCAAAATTGACGCTCAGGGTAATAAAGAGTGGGACAGAACTTTGGGAAGCAGTAATAGTGACTATCTATACCATGCTGCTCAGAATGCTGACGGCTCTTATCTCTTAGGAGGCACATCAAGCTCTGGTATTTCAGGAGATAAAAGTGAAAACAGCTTGGGGTTTGATTACTGGCTGGTAAAACTAGATAGTGAGGGTAATAAGCAATGGGACAAAACCATTGGGGGCAGTAGTGATGAGACCTTGATCAAGATCTTTACTACCAGTGATGGTGGCTACTTATTACCAGGAATCTCAAGTTCTAATATTTCTGGCGACAAAAGTGAGAATAGCCGGGGTGGAAGAGACTACTGGGTAGTAAAGATAGACGCACTGGGTAATAAGCAATGGGATAAAACATTAGGCGGGAATCAGGATGACTGGCTGGAAGCGGCATCTTTGCAAACTGACGGAAGCTATATGCTGGCTGGCTGGTCCTCTTCCTCTGCTTCGGGTGATAAAAGTGAAAACAGTAAAGGAGAAACCGACTTTTGGGCAGTAAAAATTGATGCATAGGGCAACAAAATCTGGGACCGTACCATAGGTGGAAATCACAGGGATGGACTTAACACCAGCATTGCTACGCCCGATGGTGGAAACTTACTGGCTGGAAGCTCCAATTCCAGTCAGTCAGGTGATAAAAGCGAAAATTCCAAAGGAAGTAATGATTTTTGGGCTGTCAGAATTGATAGCAATGGCAACATTCTTTGGGACAAGACCATAGGAGGTAGTGGTAATGACAGGATATATGATGGCTTGCTGGTGAAAGAAGGCGTGTATCTGCTGGCCGGTCGTTCTGATTCCAATATTTCGGGTGACAAAAGTGAAAATAGAAAGGGAGGTAATGACTACTGGGCTGTTAGGCTTTCAGAAGAAGAAATTCCCCTCATAAAGAGTATAAGCTTGGTGAATGCCGGAAAGCATCAGGTAATTCATAACCTTAAAGATGGGGATGTCGTTGATCTTGAAGCATTAGGAAGTAGTAATTTCTTAAGCATTCAGGTACAAACCACCCCTGAAATCGTTGATAATGTCAAATTAGAGATTAGTGGGCCAATTAATCACGAACAGTACGAATCTAAATTACCTTATGTTCTCTTTGGCGATAATAACGGCAATATCATAAGCAAGGAATGGCCTGAAGGTGAATATACTTTTACTACTATTGCCTACTTAAATTCATCTGAAAAAAAGAAAGATTCTGTTAGCATTACATTTCAACTAAAACATAATGCAATCCCTACTAAGCAGAAAGTCATTTGGGATAGAACTTTAGGGGGAAATAACAGAAATGAGGTTTCTGAAACTATACCTACTCCTGATGGTGGCTTCCTAGTAGGTGGGTACTCTGACTCTGATGTTTCAGGAGATAAAAGTGAGGACAGTAAAGGTGGCAGTGAAGGTTTTGATTATTGGATAGTCAAAATCGATGCTGAAGGACATAAGGTCTGGGATAAAACATTAGGAGGAAGTGGTGATGATTTTCTTAGAAGTTTGATATCCACTAGCGATGGAGGGTTTCTCTTAGGAGGCAATTCCAACTCCCCTGTATCCGGGGATAAAAGCGAAGACAGTAAAGGAAGCTATGATTTCTGGATTATCAAAATTGACTCATTAGGAAATAAACTATGGGACAAGACCATTGGTGGAGATGCTGGTGAAAGTCTTAGAGACATATTCGTAACCGATAATGGGGAATATCTTTTATCTGGAGTTTCCAGTTCAAATATATCCGGTGATAAGCAAGAGAACAGCAAAGGGGGTACTGACTTTTGGCTTGTCAAAACCGATGCCAGTGGCAATATCATATGGGACAAAGCTTTTGGGGGCAATTCTTCAGATAACCTTATTACTACCATCCCTGCCTACGGGGGTGGATATCTTTTGGCGGGCTATTCTTATTCCCCTGCTTCCGGTGATAAAAGTGAAAATAATTATAATACTTCTTCAAACTATTGGATAGTCAAAACGGATGAACAGGGCAATAAAATCTGGGATAAAACGATTGGGGGAACAATAGACGAAGTATTGAGAAGTGCTGTTCGTACATCTGACGAAGGCTTTCTGTTAGCAGGTCACTCCAAATCCAACGCTGGTGCAGATAAAAGCGAGGACAGCAAAGGAAGCTATGATTATTGGGTTGTAAAAATTGATGCTCAGGGAAATAAAATCTGGGACAAAACGATTGGGGGAAATGGGTATGATGATATAAGGAATATTATCCGCATTGGTAAAGATACCTACGCGCTGGCAGGCACTTCCACATCAGACGTATCCGGTGATAAAAGTGATGACACCCCTGGGTATAATGCCTATTGGATGGTAGTAATAGACGAAAGGGGTAACCGCAAATGGGATACTACTATTGGTGGCAATGGTGGTGACAGGTTATTAAACTTTTTATATATTCCGGATGGCGGTTACCTACTTTCCGGCAATTCAAGTTCTGATAAGTCAGGAGATAAATCAGAGGATAGGAAAGGAGTTACTGACTACTGGATCGTCAAAATACCGGATTTAGAAACTATTCTCTCCATTGATCAACTGCTGCTGGTAAATGCTCAGAATAATACCGTGATTCAGGAAATTCAAGAGGGAGATGTGATTAACCTGAACGACTTATCCACAAGCTCATTAACGATAATAGCAATACCTAATTCTGCTTTGCTGGGCAGCATTTCGTTTCAACTTAGTGGTAGCATGTCATACCGGCAGACAGAAAATATCCATCCCTATGCCCTCTTCGGAGATGACCCCAGAGGAAACTACAATGGACAGGAACTGTTACCTGGTCAGTACCAGATCACAGCTACGCCCTATTCTTATGAATCACTGGAAGGTATTCCTGGTACGCCCAAAACGGTCAACTTTACCCTCATTGACAGTGACCAGCCTCTTTACGATATCAGCCTGGATCTCTATGACGCAGTAACGGATACTAAGCTGTTTACCCTGGAGAATGGAGCTACATTTGACCTCAACAGCATTGCCAATCACCAACTTACCGTACTCATGAATACCATGCCTGAAGTGGTGGGTAGTGTCAAAGCCGTACTCAGTGGCCCTATCAACTATTCACACATTGAGAATACCATCCCCTACGCTCTCTTCAGAAACAGGGGGAACGACTATTTCGGCAGAAACTTTCCTCCCGGGGCTTATACTCTTTCTGCCACTGCTTATGAAGAAGCCAATGCCCGGGGAGCAGCATGGGTCACCAAAACCGTCAGTTTCTTTGTCACTGATGATGGGCTTGCCAATAATGTGACTGAAAGCAATTTGAGGGTCTTTCCTGTGCCTACTTCCTCTACGCTCAACATCAGGATTGAATCCATGGAGGGCAGGTTGGAAATCAAACTGCTGGATAAGCTAGGTAATACCCTACTTCAGCAACTGTCTGAGCAGCCGTTCCATCAGATGGATTTGAGTAGTTTTCCTAAAGGGGTGTACTTTATTAAGATTACCAGCAATGAGTGTACGCAAACCTTAAGAGTCGTCAAAGAATAGAGTATATGTTTTCATATGACTAAGCAATAGCAGTTTTAGGCTATTGCTTAGCCAATTCTTAACCCATTGAAGTGATGAAAAATTTAAGCACAATGCTTATGATAAGCGTGATGTTATCATATGTATTTTCCTTGGAAACCATTGCGCAGGAGATACCTGCCTTCTATTCAGCGGATACCAGCTGTAATTCAACATCCAACAGTTTCTCAATTTCTAATGAAGTAAGTGCCAGTGAATTTGCCCACCCTATCGTTAGAATCGCTTATCTCATTCCATCTAACCGTAGCCCTCAGGACAATGGAGTTGAAGCACTTCAGTACGCCCTAAAAACAGGGCAGCAGTATTATAAAGATCAGATGCAAAAAAACGGTTTCGGTTCAAAAACATTTGAAATAGAGACTGAAGCTGATGGCGTTACTCCCTTAATTCATGTGGTTTCACTGGACGTGACTGATGATTACCTCAGAGAAGACCTATGGAATAGGTCTATACAAACTGCCTTTAATAAAGGAATTAGTGTATGGACAGCCGGTGAAGTTTGGATACTGCTTCCGGAAGCACACCTGATGCAACCTGATGGTTCAATGGTGGGTAGTGTAGCCCTGGGGGCTAGCCATGCAACCGGTAACAGCCCGGGGGTAGTAGTGTTAGGGAGTAATGCTTTGGCATTATTTACAAAAACAATAATAACTGATGATCGCCCATATCACGGAAAGATTTTGCCTAATTTGGGGCTATATCCTATGCAGCAGGATGTTACCTTCCCCTGGTTTGAAGGTAATACACTGAGCTCGGTGGCTTCAAGCGCGTTGGGTGCTCTTTTCCATGAAATGGGACATGCTTTCGGCCTTCCCCACGATTATCGCAATGACAATAACTTCCACGGCAACCTGCTATATAATGGGCTTAGAGGAATAAGAGGAAGCTTGTTTCCAAACCTTTACCCCGAGGATTACACCAGGCTGTCTTATTCATCATCATTGATACTTAATGTAAACCATTACTTTAACCGCAATCAAAGTGTAACTTCAAGTCCAACGATTCATATTTCAATTCCTGCTACAGTTGTTCCGCAAAAAGGTCTGCTACATATATCTTTTGCAGCTGAAGATAATGACGGGCTCAGTTTTGCGCATCTCAGATATGAAGGTAATGTGGTGGCTGAAGTTTTGTTAGATGGTGAAAATGCCTCTTCAAATTTTGAAACTTCCTATTATTCACCCGGAACCGAAAATGAATACACCATAGCAGTGTACGATGTGCAGGGGAATATTGCCTACCAAAATGTATCCGTATTTGTCCAGGGGGGTGGGAATCAGGCACCACGTCCTTTCGTTCGCATTGACCCGGCAGTACCGGATATCAATGAAGCAGTGACATTGAATGCCAGCAAATCATACGATCCAGATAATGCTCCTCTCACCTTGATTTTTGAATGGGACGTGGATAACGATGGTATATATGACCTGGACCCAGTGGCGGAAATGAAAACGCCTTTTCAGTATCCCGCTCCCGGAAATTATTATGTAAAGCTTAAAGTCACTGATCCGGGAGGCAATCAAAGTGTTTCCACCCCCCTTAATGTAAGCATTCCCGGAACATACGCTGATGCCAAAGTAGCTGAGCTAAGCTTGTTTGATGCCGACAAAGACAAATTGATTACAAAATTGGTGGATGGTGCTGAGGTTGAGATCAGTGCATTGCAGGAAAGTAATTTCAATATAACTGCGTCAACTACACCTGAAAAAGTAGATAGCGTTCTGCTGGTTTTGCAGGGCGAGATAACCCACATTCAAACTGAAAAAAAACTACCTTACGCCCTTTTTGGAGATAATCAGGGAGACTTAAATGGCAGAAACCTACTCCCGGGACCATATAACCTCAAGGTGACTCCCTATTCGGAAGGTAAAGCCGGAGAAACAAAAAGTATAGCCTTTCAACTCATTGCCACTATGCCAGGGCTTACAGCTTTATGGGAAAAAAAATACGATGGAAGAAATACTGATGAGCTACACAAAGTTGTAGCTACAAGTGATGGCGGTTACTTATTGGCTGGTACTTATAATTATCAGTTAGGCTACGGAAGATTTGAATCTGAATATTGGATAGTGCGCATTGATAGCAAGGGAAACCCATTGTGGGACAAAATCTTTAATGGAAATGAATATGATGATCTGAAAACAGCCATCGCCACATCTGATGGAGGCTTTCTCCTGGGAGGCACCTCGGAATCGGCTGCCGGAGGAGATAAAAGTGAAGCCAACAAGGGCCCATCAGATTTCTGGATCATAAAAATTGACCAGTCTGGCAATAAAGAATGGGATAAAACCTTTGGCAGTGAAGGGTTTGACGGCTTTAGTAGCATGGCGCAGGCAACTGATGGAGGGTACTTGATTGGAGGAAATTCAAGCGCATCAGCCAGTGGTGATAAATCCGAAAACAATAAAGGAGGTATTGATTTCTGGATTTTGAAGGTTGATGCAAATGGCAATAAAATCTGGGATAAAACATTTGGTGGAAGTGATAATGATCTTATGACATGCATTTTAACCAGTTCAATTGGTGGATACCTGCTGGGAGGGTATTCCAATTCTTCTGCTTCATCTGATAAGACTGAAGATAGCAAAGGTGATTATGACTTCTGGCTAGTTCACATTGATGCGAATGGCAATAAATTATGGGATAAAACTTTGGGTGGCAGTGAGGATGACCGCCTTACAAGTATTAAATCCAACCAAAAGGGTGGATACCTGCTGGGAGGGTATTCCAACTCTTCTGCTTCATCTGATAAGACTGAAGATAGTAAAGGTGATTATGACTTCTGGCTAGTTCACATTGATCAAAACGGGCAAACAAACTGGGATAAAACCCTGGGAGGAAACAGCTCAGATCAACTAAGGGATGTGCTCCTCACGCCTGAAGGTGAATATCTGCTGGGAGGCTCCTCAAAATCTTCCATTTCAGGTGACAAAACCGGGCTAAACAAAGGGAACACGGACTTCTGGGTGGTCAAACTAGACACCCATGGCAATAAGATCTGGGATAAATCATTGGGTAGTGAAATCTATGAATATCTGAGCAGCCTCACCAAAGCATCTGATGAAGGATATATTTTAGGTGGCTTTAACATTGATTATGATCAGGAGCCATTTTACGGAGACTTCTGTGTGATTAGGCTACTGGATGAGACGCCTCCTATCCTCACCAGCCTGTCACTAATCAACGCTCAAACTGACCAGCTTATCGATGAACTAAAAGAAGGAGATGTGATTGACATTACCGATATCAGCAGCGCAAAATTCAGCATACAGGCCCATATATCCGGTCAGCTGGATTCCGTAGTGATGAAGCTACATGGCCCCTTACAGCATGTGCAAAGCGAGAAAAAATTTCCTTATGTTTTGTTTGGCGATAATCAGTATGATTATTACGGTCAGATATTTCCTACAGGGGATTATTCCATAACCGTGACTTCCTATTATGGGGGAGAGCCATACAACACCCTCGCACTTGCATTCAGCATTACCAACAGTATGTCTGCTCCTGCCCTTGTCTGGGAGAAAACACTGGGGGGAAGCGGCTTTGAAACACCTGCCAGTGCCATCGCTACCGCTGATGGCGGATACTTACTTACCGGCACCTCTGACTCACCGGTTTCAGGCGATAAAAGTACTGATAAGCAAGGTTTCTGGCTCATAAAGACAGATGCCAATGGCAATAAATTATGGGATAAGAGTTTCAGTAGCAGTGGGTCAGATGGCCTTTACCAAACCATTGCCACTACTGATGGTGGGTATTTGCTGGCAGGAACGTCTGATGGCCCTGCTTCAGAAGATAAAAGTGAGAACAGTAAGGGTGGCGTTGACTACTGGATCGTCAAAGTGGATAAAGAGGGTAATAAGCAGTGGGACAAAACACTGGGAGGTAGTAGCGATGATGAGCTTCGCCATATCTGCGTTTCGCCTGATAAGACGGGATATGTATTGGCCGGACAGTCAGCCTCCAATTCTTCAGGCGATAAAAGTGAGAACAGCAGAGGAATTTGGGACTACTGGATTGTTAAGGTAGACTTGCATGGCAACAAAATATGGGACAAAACCTTCGGAGGAAACGATGAAGAATATCTGTGGAGCATAGTTCCTACCGCCAAGGGTAGCTATCTGTTGGGCGGTCAATCAATTTCTGATGCTTCAGGAGACAAAAGTGAGGATAGCAACGGTTTGAGTGATTTCTGGCTGGTCAAAATAGACGCTCATGGGAATAAAATCTGGGATAAAACCCTGGGTGGAAGTGGACATGAAAACCTGCTGGAGATTGTCAATTCATATCGGCAGGGAGAATACCTGCTGGCTGGTAATTCTTCATCTGACATCTCAGGAGACAAAAGTGAAAACAGCAAAGGAGGGAGTGATTATTGGCTGGTCAAAATCAATGAGGAGGGAAATATTCTTTGGGATAAAACCCTGGGTGGAAATGCCCTGGACGAGCTGCTGAGTGCTATTCCTGCTCCGGATGGAAGTTTTGTGCTGGGAGGCTATTCCATTTCGGCCGCTTCCGGCGACAAAAGTGAGGACAGCAGAGGGGGCAGAGATTACTGGCTGGTCAAAGTTGATGTTCAGGGAAATAAAATATGGGACAAAACCCTGGGAGGAAGTGACGATGACTATCTATGGGGTGTGATTCGTACGCTACACGGTAATTATCTATTGGCGGGTAGTTCCAGATCTGATATGTCAGGCGACAAAAGTGAAAATACCAAAGGCTTCTTTGACTTCTGGATCGTCAAAATTGAAGGTGAGGGTATTCCGCTTCCTCAGCTCAAAAGTCTTACATTGCTAGATTCAAAAAACGATCGTGACCTGCAGGAGCTACAACCTGATGATATGATTTCCTTTACTGACATAAGCGCTGCTTTCCTTAGTGTACGAGCCAATACGCTTCCTCAAAAGGTTGATTCTGTATTGATGCAATTACAAGGTCCGCTCAGCCATTTGCAAACAGAGAAGCAGCTTCCTTACGCGCTCTTCGGGGATAGTCCAGCAGGTAATTACCGAGGAAAAAACTGGGCTGCTGGCCAGTATACTATTGCGATAACACCCTATCAAAAAGGTTTTGCCGGGCCTACATTTTGCCTAAGCTTTACCCTCAGCCCGGAATTCTCTATCACTCGCTTTACCCTCATTGACGCCAGCCTGGATCAGGAAATTTGTGAACTTAAAGATGGTCAGGTTCTTGACTTATCGACTTACAATAATCACCTGCTGACCATCAGAGCGGATACTGAACCGCAACATATAGAGCAAGTCAATTTTGAGCTATCGGGTGCTTTAACGCATTCAAGTGTGGAGAGAAAATATCCTTACGCGCTATTTGGTGATACAGGAAAAGCCGATGGTTCAAGAAGTTATGATGGAATAGAATGGCAGGAAGGCAGTTATTCACTTACTGCTACCCCATATTCTTCAGACAAGCAGGGCCAGCCTTATTCCATCGCTTTTGAAGTAAAAGAAAGCAACAGCTTACCTTCAGCAGAGCATCATCTGAAAGTCAGTGTGTACCCCATTCCATCGCAGGGGATCATTAATATCGTTCATGAAAATGATGTCAGTCAGGCGGAGTGGAGAGTGTTTAATGCCAGGGGAATTCTTCTCCTTCGGCAACCTATAAATAGGTTCAATACAGAACAAATAGACCTGAGTACATATCCGAAAGGAATTTACTATTTAAAAATAGTAAGCCCTGATGCAGTACAAACCCTAAGAATAGTGCTGGACTACTAAGCAAAGGCTGAGCTCTATTTAGGAGTCTTTAATTTTATAATTACTATCCAAATTCATTGACTTATGATCCAGGAGGAACGGCTTTGCAGAAATATCGTTTTTTTTCTAATCGTTAAAAATTTACTTTGATCACTGCTTATCCCGTACTCCCTTTGGCTGTGTCTGATAAGTCAAAATAAGAAAAGAAAGTCTGTAGTCCGGAACAGGTTTAAGGGCTACAGACCTTTTATGACAAATTTATTGATCAGATATTGCCTGGTCTATTTTATAAGTTCGTCCTGTGATCACTCTTCAGCTTCAGGAGTGTCCAGATTAGCAATAGGCCAGATTCCGGGCCGGGGAAAACTTACGCCTTTGTTTTCTCCTCTTTCTGCATCCTGACCAAAGTAATAGAGTGGCCATCCTCGGTAGGTAAGCTGATCACGACCAAAAACCGAAATCACACCAAAATCAGCCTCATCTAAGGTACTGGGAAGCGCTTCAATATCCACATAGAAAATAGGCCATACTGGATCATTACTAAAGTCTTCATTGGTGAAATTATTGGTATTACGTGTGTCGTTGACAAATATGTAAAGTGTGCGCCCCTCTGCATCGGTAAAATATTGAGTCACTTCATCACCCTCAGCATACGCACTGTTGTAGTTTATTCCGTCATGCCCCACCAGTTGCGCATTGGCCAGCATCAGAGAGTAGTCAGGCTTTACCACAAACCACACATTATTGCGCCCTTCGCCACTGGTTTCCCCGGCAGCTTCCAGGTTTCCGTCGGCAGTAGGAGAGTAATAATAAAGCGGCCATCCGTTATAAGTGGTTTGCATACTTCCGTCCGACCTGCTGATAGTACCGAAGTCAGCTTGGTCCAGGCCGGAGCCTACTTCCAGATTTTCTGAATAGTAGATGGGCCAGGCATCAACACAACCTCCTGCGCAGGCACTTTCTCCACTGACATCCCTGGTAAAATAATACAGGGTATTTCCATTTCCATCTATCAGAAATTCTCCCAGAGAAGGGGCTGACCCCAGATTGACCTCTCCGGATGCATCAGGTGTGGGATCGTCTCTATCCTCATCCTTGCACAGTGTGAACAGAAATAGCAAAGATAAAAAAAGAAGGAAATTGAGTAGTTTCATTTGAGTTCTCATGGTTGTAACAGTTTGATAAAAGATTATATGTCGGATGAATTTGTGCCGGAAATTGATGGTCAAAAAATATTAAGCAACAGTATGATCAATACAGCACTATCTGGGGTGAGGGTTGCTTGAAGGACACTTCTAAAGCAAATATTTATTTTCTACACCAAGCAATGTGATATCCTAGGTTTTGAAAATGGTATGCATGAAGTAAAGGTTGAGGTCAAGCTTTGGAAAAAAGATCATTTTCAGATACTTTTCTGCGCAAACACCTTTTAACTACAAGCTTGACAATGCGCTTAAATTCTACTCTATTCCAAAAAAACCAGGTTTCCAGGCTAGGTACCACTTTTCTCATACTACTATTTGCCCTGCAAAGCTATGCTCAATCTCCCAATGTGCTTTTCATCATATCGGATGACTTAAACACTAGTATCGGCCCCTACATGAACATCAATCAGCATACGCCTAACCTTGACCGATTGGCCAGAGAAGGGGTGCGTTTTGAGAGAGCATACTGCCAATATCCTGTATGTGGCCCTTCCAGAGCGTCTTTGATGAGCGGCCTTTATCCGGAAACCAATGGCGTACTTAGTAACAATGATCAGCCGGGCAGTTATAAAGTAGAAACTCCCGACCTGGCTGACCACCCTTCCCTTGCAGGATTCTTTCGTGAGCATGGCTATTATACCGCCAGAGTATCCAAGATTTTTCATATGGGTGTTCCGGGAGGCATTGAACGTGGTGATGCCGGAGGCGACGAACCTGACTCCTGGGATTATGCTTATAATGTGATGGGGCCAGAAACTTTGAGTGATGGTAAGCTGGAACTACTCTCTCCCGATAACCTTCACTATGGTTCTAATTTTGCCAGAATGATTCTTCCTAACGGACTGGAACATACACAAACTGATTATGTGGCAAGCAGTCAGGCCATCGCCATCCTGGAAAACCGGGCCGCAAAACCAGCCGAAAACGGGACCAACAAGCAAAAGCTTAAGCCAGACTCACCATTCTTTCTGGCAGTAGGTCTGGTCCGTCCTCATGTACCCCTGATCGCACCGGAGTATTGCTTTGAACATTACCCGGAGGATGAGGTGCAGCTACCATCACCAAAAGTTGCGGACAATGTGCCCGAAGGAGCCCTGAGAAGACAGAATGAAAAAATATGGGGAATGAATGAAAGCCAACAAAAACAAACCATAGGAGCTTATATGGCAAGTGTACGTTTTATGGACGAACAGGTGGGCAGGCTGCTAAACACCCTGGATCGTTTAGAAATTCGCGATGAAACTATTGTGGTCTTTATCTCCGATCACGGTTACAATCTGGGTGAACATGCATGCTGGTCAAAAGTGAGCTTGTGGGAAGGAAGTGTACGTGTGCCTATGATTATCTCCGCTCCGGGATATGAAGATAATTATGGCAGCACCTCTGAGTCCATTGTAGAGCTGATTGACCTTTACCCTAGCCTGGCAGATTTGTGCAATTTATCTGAGCAAAAGCCTGCTATTCTTCAGGGGAACAGTTTATTACCAATCATAAGAGATCATACTACAGAAGCCAGTGATACAACTGCCTACACGGTAAGCTACGGAGGTAATGCCGGTGCTGTCACCACGGAAAGATGGAAGTATACACGCTGGGACAAGCAGATTAAACCTAATAATGAGGAACTGTATGATCATCAGAATGATCCGGAAGAAAAGCAGAACTTAGCCGATGCCCCTGCTTACCGGAAAGTCCTTGAAACGCTGAGGATGGAATTTGACAAAAATCGTAATCTTGCCAATTCCGCCTTAAAAAATAATTGATTACGGTTTGTTAGGGACGGCCAAAATTTGATGTGAAATGCTGGCTGTATAATTGTGTTAGCTCTGATGGGTATTTACTTAAGCCTTCTGATATCTAACATTAATTATTCACTAAGCAGGCTGAAGCATGTACACCTTTATTGCTGTTGCAAGGAATCCAGGAGGATTAAAATTAGCAATACATTAGTGCTCAAAAGTTTCAATCCTTTTTCCTGTATTTTTTGAAGGTCATCCGGGGGCCATAGCCAGTATGTTCCATCCCAATCGTAAAGGCTGCTGTTTTACTGACATCATGAGAAAATAAAAGCGAATGCTGGTCGCAAGGGCCGATGAGATACGTACATCAAGGCGACCAGCTTCCACAGTATTACCTTTCCTGAGAAAATCTTTTAAAAAGAGCTAACCCTTAACTCCAGCGTATTGACTCCCGGTGATAATCTGATGCTTCCAAAAGAAGTATCTACCGGTTCTCCATTTAAGGTGATCGCATCATCCGGTGCATAATCCAGCATCAATTCAGCAGAGACATTGGCAGGCAGCTCAAACACGTAGCGCTGCAAACGAGCGTTTTGCTTTTGATAAGATGCCTTTACCACGCCATTCAGGAAAGGAACTGCGATTTCAGAAGATATCAGGCTGGAGAGCTGTGGCTGAATGCTCACAATGGACGCTCCGGGAGTTTTGGGCTCAATGCCCCACATTTTCCTGGCTATGATATTTCCGGGCACCGCCCCCCAGGCATGGTTCCAGTCAGCATTGGGCTTGTACTTCATATCCCAGGCTTCCAGCGTGATGGTAGAGCCAATAGCGATCATATTCCACCAGCTGCGGTCGTGGGTAGCAGTCATCAGCTCCAGCGCATAGTCTTCCGCACCAGCATGATAAAGTCCATCCATCAGATATTGCGCGCCATATACACTACAGGCCATACCTCTGCTTTTGATAAATTCTACTACCGAAGGTATGTACGCTTCAGGCACCATATTGAAAGCCAGAGGCATCATATTGGCATGGAGCGATGCATGGGGGGTACCTTCGCCATCTACATATCTTCCCTTTTCTTTGTCAAACAACTTTTCGTTTACCGCCTTTTTGACTTTTGACGCCATGAGCTCAAACTCCAAAGCTTCATCTGTCTTTCCTAACAACGCAGCAAATTCCGTCATGATCAGCATATTCTGGTAAAACAGGCTGTTGATCACCGTATTGATAGGCATGAAGACAAAGCCGTCTCTTTCACCCTCTTCAGTTGCCAGTTCCCATCCGGTATCTTTCTGGGCCGGTGGCCAGTCTACAATATCCCGCATTTCTATTTCCGGATCTTTGAAACCGAGCTTTTGCATAAACTCAGGAGTAGCTTTTTCCGAACTGATCAATCCATCAGGCCGGGCTAATTCTATCAGGGTCTTATGTTTAAGTTCCTCATAGTATTTTTCTATCAGCTCGGTATTGCCAGTATACATATAATCCTGATAAAACATCAGGGCCACATGCAACTGCCACTCAGTAGGCCAGGTAGGATGCTCCATGAAGTACTCAATGGTTCGGCGAGCGATAGGATATTCCCGGTCCACCGCGTAATGACTCAATTGATTAATGTAGGCATCCGCCTCATAGGGAATACGTTCCCGATCGCCATCTACGTACAAGCCGGCGAAAGATGTCGCTTTGATAGAATATTTACACAGGTCCCATACCTGGTTAAGGATCGTATCAGAACTCGTAAAATGACTCAGGTCATCTTCAAAATAAGTATGGTAAGCCAGCTGGGTCACATCTTCAGCATCAATTTCGGTGCTGGCATCGTGAATTTCAGCATATCTGAAAGGCAGAAGTACAGGAAAAGAGTCGGGCAAAGCCACCGCACCCGGCTTAGTATTTCTCTCATCAGCTTTCAGCTCAATTTGATAGTGTCGTTTTTTAGGGTCAACGGCAAGCTTTGCCTCCTGATACCTGATATTTCCTTGTGGTTCGGTGTTGATTCTTCCGTTTTTAAGCTCTTCACCCAGGCGTATGCTCAGGGTTTCTGCCTGCCTGGCAGCATATTCCAGTTCCAGTGTAGCAAAGGCATCTTTGCCAAAATCCAGCAGATACCCTCCACCGCTCAGGGAAGTAATCTTTTGCGGCTTGATGCGGTCCAGCTGAAAAGTATTCGGGCTGGAGATCCAGGACTGTTCATTGCCGGAATACGTAAAGGGCTGTGGATCTGAATAGGCGCCCAGACGGTTAAACTCACTCCAGATTCTGACTTTCCAGTAATAGGTCTTTCCTGCTTCCAGGGGCTTTCCGCCATGTTCTATATCAAATGACTTGCTTGATCTTACCTGACCGCTATCCCAGATATCTCCTATATTGTCTTTAATGTTTTGTTCAGAAGAAGCTACCAGAAGCTGATAGCCTAACTGTTTTACCGCCCCATCGGGCACTTGCCATTGGTATTCAGGGTGCTGATCAATGACAGCCACCGCTTCAGGCTGTCGTATGAATTCTACCGTAAGCCCATCAGGTTTGCCCATTGTGGGATCCCGGTACTCATTGATCAACGCATCGCACTGAGCCCGCAGCTTTTCTAATACATCCTGATGCTTTCTCTCTCCGGCAAGATTTTTTGTTTCCTGTGGGTCATTACGGAGGTCATACAGCTCCTCAATAGATTGGTCATTCACATACCTGAAGTACTTCCAACCGGATGTCCTCACCCCTTCACTGGGGGGAATGTTATCAAACTCCCACAAATGCTCAATGAGCGCGGTATCTCTTCCGAGACTTTGGGCTTCGCCATTCACCAAGGGTAAGAGCGTCTTTCCCTGCCAGGAATCAGGAACATCTACTCCGGCCGCATCCAGTATAGTGGCGGGCACATCCACATTCATTGCCATCTCTTCAGTTTCCTGATGTAGTTTGTTACGTGGATCATAGATGATGAGGGGAACCCGGACAGAATTGTCATACATGAGCCACTTGCCGGCTAGTTGGCGCTCACCCAGGAAATAACCGTTATCACCCATCAAAATAATAATTGTATTATCCGCAATCCCTTTTTCTTCCAGCTTTTCACGGATTTTAGCTACTTCCAGATCAACACCCGCAATCATGCGGTAATACCCCTTGACACTGTGTTGGTATTTTTCAGGGGTATCATAGCGCCAGTACCATCTTGTGCGGTTAAAACCTTCTCTTACTTCCTGAGGAAGTTTTTCAAAATACTGATCCTCACCGAGTGCAGGTTGGGGTATAGTAGTCCTTGCTAGTAAGTCATCCACTTCTTCCTGCCAGAAATATTGATCTTCAGCCGGGTCGTGGGCATGAGGAGCGCTAAAGCTAAGGCTCAGTGAAAAAGGCTGATCAGGGGCGTTTTCAATAAAGTCCAGTGCTTGTTGTCCGGTATAACGGGTCAGATGTACGGTATCAGTACCAAGCGTTTTGTAATAGTAGCCTCGCCTGTCTTTGTAAGCGACATCTCTGTCATAACTTTCATAGGTATCAAATAACTCATCTTCCAAATCAGTCCGTACGCCCAGCTTTCCATAAAAGCCGGTGTAGTAACCTGCCTTACGCAAGATTTTGGGGTAAGACAGCTGCATGAATTCATCTTTTAGAGTACTGGTCTGAAAATTATAGCCGTGGGCACGCTCGTACAATCCCGTCAGCAAAGTCGCTCGGCTGGCAGCACAAATCGGAGTAGTCACCATGGCGTTTTTGAAGTAAGTACCCTCTTTGGCCAACTGGTCCATAGCATGTGTACTTGCCAGTTCGTTACCGGCATAGCCCAGAGCGTCCCAGCGCTGGTCATCGGTGAGAATAAATATAATGTTAGGTTTTTTATCTGGTTCCTGCTGCTGAGAGAAGGCAGTTGAATGAATTGCGAGGAAAATAAGTAGTAAATAAAAATTCTTAAGCTTCATAGGTTGTAAAATGCTAGCGTATGATTAGTCAATACATTTGTTTTCCATTTTACAACTATATTTTGAAAGTAAAAAGCAAGCAGACCGAATGCTTATTAAAACTCGTCCAAAGGCCTGGTGCTAACGCTCCAGAGATATATCCTAACTCGGTACGCATGACGCTTTCAAGGAAGTCCTGACCTCCTTTTACATAGCTCATCCCTTATCCTCCATTCACCCAATGCTCTACATGTTCATCCGTGAAGATGATATACGTCGTACTCCATCCTTTGGCAGGTAACTGTAGACCGGGATTACGCACATCGTCAATGAGCTGAAAATCAGGTTATTCATGACTTTAACAAGCGTTTCTTCAGGGGGCAGTTCCAAAAAAAGTTAGCACTACTAACAACGCCTTTGATAAGGGCTAATTCAAATATCAGTACAAATTCGCCGTATTTATCTGCTTTGGTTGATATACAAACGACTCAAAGCTTAAACAACTTTTTGGCGTTTTCATACAGCAGCTTTCTTTCAATGCTTTTACTGGCTGAAAGTCGCTTAATGGCCGCAATAGTTTGCGCGCCCTGACATTCTTTTCCCTCCCCTACTCCATCGTTACAGTCACTTCCGTAAAGAAGCTTATCCTGATGCCTTTTGAGAAAGATTTGGGCATGTTCTTCATCTCTCAGTAAAGCATTCAAACCCGAACCTGCCGACATATCTCCATACATATTCGGATAGTCGCTGAGTAAGCTATCGGTGATGCCACCCGCGGTAACTTTTCCTTTGGGATATAAAATACTTTGGTCACGATGATTTTTATCTATATTGGCCCACCAGCTTTGCGCATGTCCAATGAAATTAACCCTGGGATATTTTTCCAGCATCTTATAAAAACGGTCAAATCCATAGTTATACATTTCATGCTGCCAGTGCATCAGTACCGGAACATCATACTCCTGCGCTAAACTATAAATCTCCTGCATTTCAGGAGCGTCGCATTCCACGCCAAATTTTGACTCCGCTATGACTTTGGCACCCAGTTTCAAATATTTTTCAATTTCACCAATAGCTTCAGGGATGTCGGGTACTTCGTTTGCACCAAAGTAAAATTCATTGGGATACTGCTGAGTTAATGCATAACAAACTTCATTGCCCCCCGC
This sequence comes from Catalinimonas alkaloidigena, assembly GCF_029504655.1. Lineage (NCBI taxonomy): Bacteria > Pseudomonadati > Bacteroidota > Cytophagia > Cytophagales > Catalimonadaceae > Catalinimonas > Catalinimonas alkaloidigena. The sequence continues at coordinate 2,068,146 of NZ_JAQFIL010000001.1, read as the reverse complement.
TTTGGCCTGAAGCCCATTGGCAAAGCCTTCATGGGTAGAAGCGGTAACTACGGGACGACCGGAGGGAAGCAATAGGGTTTTACTGATTCCCATTTTCCTCTGGTGAGCAATGAATTGATCATGAGCCCGCCCACTGTAATTGGCGTGCTGGTGGATGTCAATGATTGGCTCATTTTCTAATGGTGGGTATTGGGTTGAAAATTTCTCTAAAGCTGAGGAGCCAGCCGACAGAGAAAATGCGGCACTCAATCCAAGTTTAGCGTTTTGTTTGATAAAGTTTCGTCGGGAGGACTTCATATTGGTTGGCTTGTAAAGGTGAATACCAGAGCTAAAGTAGGTTTTTCAGAAAGATGAATATCACTAACAAAAATAAATGCTCTAAAAAATAGTAGTTTTTCTACCTTCAAGCAATGGTTTATCAGCCGCTTTTTTTTTCTTTCCCTTCACCCTGCCTGAGCTTGTAAAGCACTGCTTCTTAACTCCACAGTCAGCTTATTAAGCGCAAAAAAGGACGGTAAAATCATTGATTTACCGCCCTTTATTCTGGATGAATTATCTAATACCCCTGATTCTGCTCTAAAAAGCCCTCTACATTGGAAGAGCCGTCAATAGCACTCTGTGGAATTGGAAATAACCTTTTATTAACATCTGAGTTGGTTTTTTCTGTCCAGGTATCTTCGTATTTACCAAAACGTATCTGATCTCCTCTTCTGAACCCTTCCCAGTACAACTCAAAACCCCGTTCCCGAAACAGGATGTCCAGGTCAATAGCCTCAAGTGGTGCTGGAGTTTGCTCAGGACGGGCATTTCTTGAGGTCCTGACTGTATTGACATCTGCCAGGGCACCTGCGTTATCTCCGTTTCTCAGCTTCGCTTCAGCCCGCATCAGGTAGATTTCTGCCAAACGCATCATCACCAGGTCTACACTACTAAAGTTGTTGCCATTAGGAGAGGTGCGGCTAAACTGATATTTTGAGGCCCGGTAGCCAGTATTATGCAGCCTGCCTTCATTGGTGAAATCTACGGTTTCAGTGTGAATGACATAGCCGGTAGGGTTGTTACCTTTGGTCTGTTCTACCGGGTAGATTCTCACCATTCCCTCCTCACCGCAAGTAAAAAACGCCCCGTCGTTACCTTTTCTAGGCCCCCACTGTACACCACGCAAGATACCCCTGTCCATCTCAAACTCCACATCCATCACACAGAAATAGTGTGTTGAATCATTCTCAGGAGATAAGCCACTAAGGTCTTGCAGCTCTTCAGGAATGACCGTGTTTTTCTTATAAAATCTGGCATCCGCCTCTGCAGGGTCCTCCCCATAAGCCTCTACCCACGTCTGGTAAAAATCGGATGTGATAGCCGGACCATCAGTACCATCCGCACTGGGGTGTTCTGGTCTGGGAAACATAGAACCGGCAATTGACCAATACGCCCAGCGGCTGTGCTCTCTGTTTAATACACCTCTTTGGTCAAGCGCGAATATAAGCTCAGGGTTGCTATGATTTTCATCATTGAACAAGTCAAAGTATTCGGGCGACAACGAAAATTTACCAGTATTGATAATGTTATCTGTATACTCAATGACCTTATTCATGTCTTCCTGCGTAAAGTTAGGTGTTCCATAAGGATCACGGTATACGGCGGCATTAAGATGGAGCCGAGCCAATAATCCCCATACAGCACTTTGCGTAAACCTACCGGGTCCTTTGTCGGTGTTAATCACATCTACAACTGACAACAGATCACTTTGGATATAATCAATAGCATCCTGTGTTCTGAGAATATCAGAAAATTCATCAGAGTTTTCCTTTTTAAAGACGATCCCCCAGCTATCCAGCGCCAGCATATTCAGATAGGCCCTTAGGGCTATCATTTCATATAAAGCACCGGCAGCCTCACTGTCCCCTGCTTGTGAGAGAGGTCTTAATACCTCTATGGCAGCCACCGTTCTTGAGATATTTTTGGTTAGCTCATTCCATGATGAACTCACCAGATCATTACCCGGCGTAATCTCATGTTGATGAGTCGCTAAAAACTTTCCTCCATCGTACCAGTCAGTACCTCCGCGATAAGGAAGGATCGCCTCATCGGAAGCGATAAGCTGCAGGCCATAGTAATTTGTATGTCGCCATGTCCATGAGATCTGGCCATATGCGGGTGCAATGGTTCCGCTAATCGCTTCCGCATTACCGGAACCGGTCAAAGATTCGTCAAGCACTTCTTCTTCCAGCGAGGTACATCCCCAACTGGTGAGAAAGAAAAGACTAAGAAGTATTTTTATAAAATATTGATTTTTCATGTTTTTGGAGTTTCTAAGCCATTGAATGCATGAGTACGGCATGATTGATGAAAATGCAGCGCACATCATTTGATTTTCTAGAATGATACGTTTAGTCCAATTAAGATTGTCCTTGCCCGGGGGTAAGTGAAATAGTCAATGCCGAAGGTCTGCACATCACTAATCGCACTACCCGTATTAACCTCAGGATCAAAGCCGGTATAATCTGTAATCACGAACAGGTTTTGGCCGGTCAATGAAAGGCGAATATTATTAATCGCGTCTCCCAGCCCAAGATTTGCCGGTGTAAGCGAATAAGACAAAGTCGCGTTATTTAACCTTAAGAAGTCACCAGTTTCCAGATAGCGGGTAGATACCTCATTGGAATTGGAAATGATTTCATTTGGGTATTGTACCGCGAAATCAGTAGCATTAAAATTTGAAGACAACCGTCCTTTGTTGAACAGGGACATGGCTGTATGATTGTATATCTTATTACCAGCGACACCATTGAAGTTCAGTCCCAGGTTAAAGCCTCTGTACTTAAAGTCTAAGTGAAAACCATAGTTGATATCTGCCAGGGCAGTTCCCACGACCTTTCTGTCATTCTCCAAACTTTGACCATCTTCCACTACATCTACAAATTCGTTGAGGCCATCCTCTCCTATACCGATGAACTCTTTCATATAAAATGCACCTATGGGTTCATTATTAATGTAGCCATTGATCGTAGCCCCTGTCTGTCCGGCCCCCTGTGCGGCCCCACTGGTCAGAACCGTGTAGGGAGAGTTGACTACTTCATTGTTGATGTAGGAGAAGTTTCCTCCGATATTGAAAGTAAAATCACTTCCAGGATCGCTGTAATAATCAAGGGTCAGTTCCAGACCAGAGTTCTTGATCTGCATATCCGGGATGTTTGTCCAGTAAGTATCTGTTGGCTGGATCGGGTCGGCAGGAACAACTTCCAAAAGGATATTTTCTGAAACCTTGTTAAAGTAATCTATCGTACCGCTTAAGCGGAAATTAAACAGTGTGAAGTCAAGTCCTATATCAGTTTGTGTGGAGACCTCCCATTGCAAATCGGGATTCGCGAAGCGCGTATAGATAATCCCATAAGGATAATCGTCCAGCGTATTAGCGTTAGGGTCCAGCGGGTAAGTATCATTTTCAACTCGGCTCTCGGTATAACTTTCCTGGGTAATCTTAGAGGGTATCTCCTGATTTCCTGTTTGCCCCCAACTGGCACGCAGCTTCAGGTTATCAATAATCCGACTAGTAAAAAAGCCTTCTTCTATAATATTCCACCCTACAGCAAAGGAAGGGAAGTAGCCGTATTTATTGTTTTCTCCAAACTTAGAAGAACCATCGGCACGCATGGTTGCTGTCAGTAAATATTTGCTTTGGTAATTATAATCAAACCTACCAAAGAAAGATTGGAGTTCGTTTTCGGTAGCAAATGAGTTCAAAGTCGTAGGTTGCTCTTGGGTGCTAATCTGGTCCTGGTATATGGGTTCAATATCATTGTCAGCAAAGCCAGTCAGATTGAAGCTTTTTTGATGCTCAAACAGCTTTTGGTACGAATGACCAGCCAGGATATTCATGTTATGACCGCCTACATCCAGATTGTAGGTCAGCGTATTTTCTATCAGCTTATTTTCGTTTCGCTTGCTAATGGATGTTAATTCTCCTAATTCACTACCTTCTAATTGTGCATATGGTTCTCTTTGGATATCGCGGGTAGTGGTAGAGTAATCCAGGCCTAAATTCATCTTGTAGGTAAGCCCTTCAATGATCTCAATAGAGGGGGTAATATTCGCCAGGATGCGATTGTTAACGGATTCATCTTTATAGATGTCATAGCGCACCACAGGATTGAGCATGTCTTCTATCTGGGTAGGTTCTCCATCGGAGTAAACCGGTAGTGTAGGATTCAGTTGCAGCATATCAGTCACCATTGGTGTCATATCTGGCCTCAGGTTGTTGGTTTGCGCACCAGTGAATTTATAGGCGATATTCAAGCGGCCGTTCAGGGCTTGCTGGTTCATATTCAGTCGGGCGGAGTAACGTGTCAGGTTACTGTTTTTGAGTACACCTTCCTGATCCTGATAACCTATAGAAGCAAAATATGAAAATTGCTCACTTGCCGCTCCACTTAGGGATAGGTTAATGTTCTGGGACAGGCCTGTCCGAGTCAATTCATCCTGCCAGTCAGTGCTTGCGCCAAAATCCTCAAGACTACCTCCTACGGCCGGCACCTCCCTACGAAACCTATCTGTACTGAATACATCAATTTTATTGGCAACAGATGACCATGCCGTAGATGCGGATAAATCAATCTTTGTATTACCCACTTTACCCTTTTTGGTAGTGATTACCACCACACCGTTGGATGCTCTTGACCCATAGAGCGCGGTAGCGGAAGCATCTTTGAGCACCTCCATACTCTCTATATCGGCAGGATTGATAAAGTTCAATGGATTATTGGCAACGCCAGTAGACGAGTTGTCAAGCACAAAGCCATCCACCACATAGAGGGGGGTTGTTCCTGAGCGTAAACTGCCTACCCCACGGATGACGATATTTTGGGAAGCACCCGGCTCACCGCTGGCATTAGAAACGTTTACACCGGCCACTTTTCCCTGCAATAACTCTCCCGGATTGACTACAACGCCTTTGTTGAATTCTTCCTCATCAACTGATGAAATGGCGCCAGTGATGTCCGACTTCTTTTTCTCCCCATAGGCGATCACTACAATATCCTCCAGCTGCCGGGCATCTGCTGCTAATTGTATGCTAATGTTCGTCTGATTGCTTAGAACCACTTCTTTGGTGACATAACCTACAAAGGAGATTACCAGGACTTCACCTTCGCTGGCATTGATAGTGAATTCACCATCCACATTAGTGATCGTACCCATGGTGGTGCCCTCAATGCTCACTGTTGCGCCCACAAGTGGCTCACCGCTTTCGTCGGTGACAATACCATTAATTTCCGCGATTTCAGGAGTAGAGTTCAGGCTGGAAACTCTCCCGGGAGGAGAGTCTTCGTAGATACCTATTGGCCAAGCAAAAGCAGGTGCTGAGAAAGCTTCATAACAAATAGACGTTATGAAAAAACCCAGACATAAGGATTTTTTGAGATTAAGATTCATGGTATAGTTTAGTTAAGAAGTATAGAATCTGTGTTGTCTAAAAAGCAAAAACCAGCATCATTTTTATTCAATCATTGCGTTGTGAGCAACAGTCAAATTTATTCTGGTTTACCAGTGAATACCTGCTTAGTTAGCGTGCAAATAATGAGGCAATATTACTCTATAGCTTCCTGGATTGAGCAAGTCAGAAAGTTATCTTTATTTTAAGAAAATGTGAATTAATTGTTTCCTCGCATTCATTTTTGAATGAATAGCTTTACGTATTTTCTGACCTGGCAATAATAAAATAGAAATGGATGTTAAGCGTTCAAAATAGACTTTAACAACATTTATCCTAAATCTCTGAAAGGGGAACAGCTCATAAGTAGTTGGTTCTGAAATGAAATGAAAGAACTGAAAACTTACCCTTTGGATAGTAATCATCGGCCCCAATTTTTAATGCTAACGGAACTTCCCGATATATATATTTCAAATAATAATTAATGTAATCAAAATGTGTTAAAAAAACCTCCTCTTTATCTCGTTATTATTAAAATTAATCAAGCGTATGGTAGATTTGTATTTTTGATGAACACTCCCCCTTACACGTCTGGTGCACTAATTTCATCATACAGAGACAGTCCTGAGTATAGGTGTTTTGGAAAGTTTATTGAACTGCTAAAAACACTTTGAGTGGCTAACATTCAATATTTTTATGCAGCAGGATAAACAGATACGCTGATGAAGCAGGGAATACTTTTAACATCAGATTTGAATTCACCACCAGTGTTTTGTTTCATTAAAATTGCTGCCCTGAAAGCCTGGATAACGCAAAGCACATATTGAGATCCTATCCCCTCTTCCTTCTTTTTCGGATAAACATTCTTACTATTTTCAATTATTCGTAAATTATAAACTCCAAATCCGTGCAATGTCTTTTGTTTCACTAAGTATTTATCAAAAAGCCATCCACTTAAGTCAGGAGGAAGGCTTATCTCCGAATCTACTCAAACACCAGCTGAGAAGAAAAGAAATTATGTGTGGAGATAAATATATCCCCATGGAATTGCTTCTTGAAGTATATGAATTGGCGGATCAGCACTTGAAACCTGCATTTGGCTTAAGACAGGGTAAGCAGCTCACTGCAGATGATTACGGTACTTTGGGGCTTTCCTGGAAAACTTGCTGGCGGGCAAAAGACGTACTGGACCGGGCTGAAAGATATATGATACTCGTTACAGATCATGGAGAAGCACGCATAGAAGAAGCGAATGGTACTACAAAACTCAAGTTAATCAGAGATGCTCAACGTAAGGGAATAGAGACAGCCAATGAAGCTACCTTTGTAATGCTTAGTGGCATCATGAGAGAAGTGACCAATAAGGAAATCTATCCTGTAGGAGTTTGCTTTAAACATACGATTGAAGAGGCTAAGCCATTTGTTGATTTTTTCAGATGTCCTGTTCGCTTCGGACAGGAAGAAAACGCCATTCAGTTTAGTACCTCAGCTATCGATATCCCTACAGTAAAAGCCGACAAGAGTATTCATCGTTTTTTACTTGAACGTCTGGATGAAGAAAAAAAAGGAATTTATGCGAACGCTGACCGGCTATTGGGTGAGTTGTACAAGCTCATTGAAGAGGCACTTCCCAGTGGAATCCCCAGTGTTATTCAAATGGCTGAATACCTGGGGATGAGTGCCAGAACGCTCAAAAGAAGGCTGGCGGAGAAAGGCCTGTCGTTTAGAGAGTTGGTACAGAATATTCAGCGGGAAGTGGCTGTAGCCCTGTTGAGGAACTCCAGACAATCCATAAGTGAAATAGCCTTCCTGACTGGCTTCTCAGAACAAAGTGCGTTTAATCGCGCGTTCAAGCGCTGGCTGGGGCAATCTCCGGCAGATTACCGGAAAAACCTCTGAGATATCCTTTCTGGCCTCAAATGTCAAACCTTTGGCACAGACGGTCAAGCAATTGCTAATCCAGCCTCGCAATTTTACTCCTGAACAAAACACAGTAGTAAAATGAAAAAGACAACAAAAATAATCATGAGCCTGATACTTATCGTCGGGCTGAGCTCATGCGGAGTGAACAAAGCCTGGGTTTTCAACCAGAACCAGAACACGACACAAGTACAACTAGGCAGAAACAACTTCAAGCAGGTAAGCCAGGTTAGCGGAAGCGCTGAAGTCAGTTATGTATTGATTTTTGGAAGTGCAAACAAGAAACAATTGTATGCCACTGCCTATGCAGACATGCTGAAAAACGCGGAGCTGAATGCAGGTTCAAGATCGCTCACGAATGTGCTTACCGAAGAACACATAGGCGGTGTACCTCCATTTTACTATAAGCGAACCGTGACGGTAAGTGCCAGGCTCATTGAGTTTACTGAATAAGCCATTAAATCTTCTAAACCAACCTGATTATGAAAAATCAAATATCAAGACCGGAGCACAAAAATCTGCTAAGATTAACTGGCCTGTTGTACTTACTGGTGATCATTTGTGCCGGATTCAGCCAGGGCTATGTACGAGGCACAGTGGTAGTTCCCTCGGATGCAGGGGCTACTGCTACCAACATCTTGTCCAATGAGGGATTATTCCGTTTGGGTTTGCTAACTGATCTGCTTGCCTTCCTGCTGGATGGGGTTATCTCTGTATTGCTTTATCAGATTTTCAAGCCTTACAACAAAACCCTGGCGATGGTCTCATCCACATTCCGCTTACTGGCGCATCCGGCGATCGCCAGCCTGAACTTACTCAACCATTACCTGGCGCTGGAAGTCCTGGGAGGAGAAGCCTTTCTAGAAGTTTTCACTACCCCGCAACTTCACGCTATGAGTCTGTTTTTCATGGAGGCCCATCAGTATGGCTACCTGATTGCCGGGGCATTTTTTGGCGTGCATTGCTTTTTGCTGGGCGTGTTAATCTATCAAGCTGACATAATTCCCAATTTGCTTGGTGGATTACTGATCGGCTCTGCAGCGGGTTATCTGATGGAAACTTTCGGTGACTTTAGCTTTCCAGGAAATGAAGCCTGGCTGGTACTGGTGGTTGGAATCACTGCAGCAGTGGGAGAAGTTAGCCTTAGCTTGTACTTACTACTGAAAGGAAAGGCAAAGTCGTATAATAATAACGTCAAAATTACTACCTCATGAAAGCGATTGTTTATGAAAAGTATGGCTCTCCTGACCTGCTTGAATTAAGAGAAGTAAAGCGTCCGGAGCCCCGCCCCCATGAGGTACTCATCAAGGTACTGGCCGCCGCTGTCAATAAAGCGGACTGGCATTTGCTGAGAGGTGAACCTTTACCGATACGTTTGATGGCCGGTTTATTCAAGCCAAAGCATAAAATACCTGGCGCTGATGTTGCCGGCATCGTGGAGAGAGTGGGCAGTAAAATTACTCACTTTCGTCCGGGGGATGAAGTTTTTGGGGATTTGTCAGGAAGTGGGTTCGGAAGTTTTGCCGAGTATGTGAGCACTGATGAAAAGTGCTTGGCAAAAAAGCCATCAAAACTTAGCTACGAAGAATCAGCGGCATTGCCCATGGCGGCTGTAACTGCCCTACAAGGACTTCTCGACCAGGGAAGGGTAGAGGAAGGCCAGGAAGTACTGATCAATGGTGCCTCAGGTGGTGTGGGCAGCTACGCCATTCAGCTTGCCAAAGCATATGGTGCGCACGTTACCGCTGTGAGCAGTACTGCCAAAGTGGAAATTGCCTATCAATTGGGAGCAGACGAGGTCATTGATTATAAGCTCCATGATTTTATCAAAGACAGCAAGCAGTACGACCTGATCTTTGATGTCGTAGGAAACCGTTCTCCTAAAGAGATTGAGCGGGTACTTAAACCAGGAGGCACTTACGTTAGCTGTGCTTTCTCCCTGGGCGCACTCTTGTTGGGACCATGGAAATATTTGACTGAAAGGAAAAAAATGATCAACCTACTGGCCAGCACTAATCCTGCGAGCCTCCAACGGATCAGCAAACTGGTAGAGGAAGAAAAGCTGAGGCCGGTGATTGACAAGTCCTTTACACTAGATGATGTACCAGAGGCATTACGGATCATAGGCAGAGGACAAGCTGCCGGAAAGTTGGTCATCGCCGTATAGGCAAGGCTGCTAAAATGCTCGCATTAAAGGCCTCAGCCAGTGTAAAATAACTCAGAATTACTTATAGCATCACCATTATCATATGCAAAAAGCTGCTTAAAAATACGTGCTTAACTCCTGACAGCATTTATCTGGCTTTCTGCTGCGATCACTGATAAATGACAAAGCCTGCGGCCGGAACGGTGAGCAAAACCGCCTTACCATTGCGTGCTTCAATATTTAGTTGAGAACCAATCTGGTTTGCGTCGGTGGAGTAGATACATGTTAGCATATCTCCTTCCGCATGCAAGCCATTGTCAATGGTAACCCAGGCGGTTTTAGCCTGGAAATAGTCTGTGTTGATAGCCATCAGCACCTCTTGTTTATTAAAGATACGTGACCAGGGGACGACGGAACGAATTTCTTTGCCGACCATCTGAGGAAGGCCAAAGTTGATGCCATCTCCTGAGATAGGCCGTAAAAACTGGCGCCCACGCCTGATCACTATACTTTCTTTGCGTATTGTGAGAATTTTCGCCAGCTCCTGATAGGTATGACTTTGCTCATTGAAGAAATGCCGTCCCTTAGTCTGAAAAGCGCCGAAATCACCCCCAAACATAGACTCTCTGATAAAGCGATCATTGCGTCCGTGCCCGTCAAAGGCCTGCTCGGAGCCATAGTAGATGCAGGGAATGCCCATAGTCATCGCATTAAAAGCCAGAGCGTTTAATATCATCCGGAAATTTTCGTGCTGCCCGGGGCCTTCATCATAGCAGAAACGGGCCTTGTTTTGTCCTTTCCGCACCTGGTCATGATCATCAAAGGAGGTCACCACTTTATCTCTAAACCATACGTGAGATTCTTTTTGTACCAGTAAAGAGTTACGAAATAATTTGAAATAATCATCAGGGTTACGAAAGCCTTTCACCAGGTATTCCAGTTTATCGGGGATATCGTTAATTCCCAGGGCCGCATTCATCCCTACTTCTTCCAGCGTTCTGAATGCATTCACCCGTCCGCCGGTAATTTCGGCAATAAGGTAAAAATTTTCTTTTCCGATACTTTGGGTAAATTCATGTATGGCTGAGGTGAAAAGGCGGCTTGCCCCATCATCCATATGCTTTACAGTATCCACACGAAACCCATCAATATCTGCCAGCGCAATCCAGAACTTGTAAACCTCACACAGATTGAGCAATGCAGCAGATTCCTGATAATAGTCTACTGGCCCCTGCCCTAGCCTGATATCTTTGAGCGTGAAAAAATCTCCTTCGCGAAACTCAGGATCAAAGTCAAAGTTACGAATCACCCCACGGCGACTAAATGTGGCCGGCTCCTGAAACTCAAGCGGCCAGATGGCTCCGTCGGGAAATTCTGAGGCTGGCACAGGTCCAAACGGTAATGTGAGATTCCCGTCACGGTCTTTAAAACCTTCCACCTCATAGGTAGTACCATCTATTTGCCAGCAGGCTTCTTTTCCGATGACATTGTCATGATCATCTTTGATCTCACAGCGAAACGATTCGGGGCGATAGGCAAACACATCTCCGCTATGGTTCAGAATAATATCCAGGATAACGCGTATCCCATGTGTATGTGCGGTTTTCACCATAGAAATCAAATCTTCACGAGTGCCGAAACGGGGATCTACATCCAGGAAGTTTTGTATGCCATAGCCATGGTAGGTGTGCTGAGAGACCAGCTGTTTAAAAATGGGGCTGATCCAGATAGCAGTGACTCCAAGCCGCTTAAGATAACCTATTTTTGACTCAAGCCCCCTCAGTGTGCCTCCGACAAATTTACTTCCTGCCTCCACCCATGCTTTTCTGTCTTCATCTGTCCGTGTGGCATTTCCTCTATCTTCCGGCTGAAATAAAGGAGTAGTCCCTGGATTTACCAATTGTCCGTCGTTATCCAGATAACCTTTCTCATTTTTGTCAGAGAATCTGTCCAGCATCATAAAATAAAGCACTTCATCTTCCCAGGCATTGGGGGAAGGAAAAAACTTTTTATTGAGCAAGGTACCAAAGTCAATATCCTTTATCCGCTGTTCCATGATGTTTACAAATGCTATGTATTATGTCATAAAAATTCTTCATTTCTCCTTACAATGTAAATACCCAAACATAAGTATTTATCGGTATGCCAAACGAAAGCTATCAACTTAAACATGTCATAAGTTTTTGTTATGCTTAGTATCGTATTTACTCAGCTAATTTTTTTTAGTGTCTGTTCTTGTATGGGATGATTACTCCAGTATCCGTAGGCGATGGCTTTGGGGCTTATGATACGATAGGGAAAATACTTGAATACTTAACGCCTTTCGCTTCCACCTGCCACCCCTTTCCGCTGGAGAGCCTAATTAATGCGCTTTAGACAGTAAAAATTAAAATTGCACCTGGGTCTTTACAAATTATGCTTTACGATAGGAAGTCTTTTAATACCTTTTTTAAAAATAAGAAAACCCGAAATTACTTCGGGTTTTTTCAGCTAGCTGATGAAGGAACTACAAAAAATATCATTTGCAATAAGTTGAATCATTGTTCTTCATACTGCAACTCACTAACTAAACCTGGATTAAAAGCATCACTCCTCTATCCATCTACCAGCCTTATCTTTTTCTGAAAAATGAAAGCTCTTCAATTGTATCGTACTGACTATACTGCTGTATTGAGCGGCCTGTTTAAGCCAGTCTTTTATGGTTATGATTACTGCTTTTTCAAAGCATTCCAAATCTCCAAAATTATATTCCAGTTCTTCAATCAATGTATCCAGAGAAAAGCCGTAGGCATCAACATATTCTACATAAAGCCTTACTTTTGCATAAGACTTCAGTTTTTCTCTTAATTCAATAAGTACAGGTTTTAAATCCACTTCACTGACTGTTCCATCTATCCGAAAGCCAATGATGTCATCCCTATGGGTTGTGATTGATTCTACCATAGTAAAAAATTATTAAAGTAGGTACATTTTGTACGTAAACTGGTTATAGAAAAAATATGAATAGCATTACTTACAAAGTAAACAGGCTACTATACAACATACAATGATGTAAGTCGCTCATTTTTTATGATTAAAATCATTTTATTCTCATCGGTCTGTAGTTATTCTATCACTTTAACATTTAAATGAATGCACCTTAAGTCTGACTTTGAAATTGTGAAAAATAACCTTCAGAAAAATATATCTCAGCATACCCCTGTAGAGGAGTTACTGACACAGATCATCAAATGGATAGAAAAGCAATCTGATGAGTTTGTGCTTTCCATACTCGTAGCAAATCATGCTAACGATCAATGGCAAATCGCTGCTGCTCCTTCATTATCATCTGATTTGGTAGAGCTTATCAAGCTTGTTGTATTCAAGCAATTGCCTGAAATCAAGAGTAATTCATCTTTTGAGCCGATCAGCAAAAAAATTATCTGGAAAGACAGTAAACATCCCTCTCCTAATGGCTGGTGGGTCACGCCTATTCATTCCCGGATGAACGGAAAACTCTTAGGCGCGTTCCTGTTATTTTTCAAAGATTACAGATCACCGAAAACGAATGAGATTTCACTGATCATCAACGGGGTGGACTGGGCAGCTACCGTAATTGAGCAAAAAATGTCAGTAGATGCGATTCTCTCTCCCGAAGTCAAACAGCAATCGTATACCGAAGAGCTGGAACGAAAGGTAAAGGAGCGTACCCGGGAATTAACCGCTATGGTCAAAAAGCTGGTAGAAACCAACTTATCCCTGCAATATCAGATCCATGAAACCCGGCAGGCGGATGCACAGGCGAAGAAAAACTATGCTTTATACGTGGCCATTGCCCGCTACTTTCCCAAGGTGATGATAGTGGTCATCAATCGTGATTATCGGATCGTATTTCTGGACGGGGAAGAATTACGAAAGATAGCTTTGAATAAAGAGAAGGTGGAAGGGCTTTCTGTAAAAGAGGTTGAGAATTTTTCTTCTGAATGGAAGAAACAAATGATAAGCTATGCACAAAAAACCTTTGAGGGAGGACATCATTCTTACGAGATCAAACATAAGACCAATAGCTATAAGGTCAACACTATGCCCTTGGATGAAGGGCAGGCGGATGTTAATCTGGTGATGTTCGTGTTTACCAATGTTTCCGAGCAGAAGAGTACGGAAAAAAAAATGCTGAAAGCGCTGAAGAAGGAAAAAGAACTGAGTGAGCTGAAATCCCGCTTTGTTTCCATGGCTTCTCATGAGTTCAGAACACCTTTGAGCACCATTTTGTCTTCTGCTAACCTGATCGCCCGCCTGAATGAGCCTGGAAAGGAAGAAAAGAGGCTAAAAAATGTAGAACGTATTAAATCCAGTGTAAAAAACCTGATAGATATCCTCAACGAGTTCCTGTCTTTAGGAAGGCTGGAAGAGGGAGCCCTGCAGATGAAGAAAGAAGTCTTTGACCTTATGGAGTTTATGGAAATTATTGTTCAGGAATTGCAACATGTACAAAAGCCGGGACAGGAAGTGAGGCTCACCTCTGACCAGGAGAGCATACATGTCAATCTGGATAAGCAGTTTACCCGGAATGTTTTTCTTAACCTTTTGTCCAATGCCCTTAAATATTCTCCCCAAAATAAACCCGTGGATTTGATGATCAGCACAAAAGATACATCGCTTACTGTGAAGATCAAGGATCAGGGAATAGGTATCCCGGAAGACGAACAACAGAATTTGTTCAACCTTTTTTTCAGGGCACGTAATGTCACCAATATAGAAGGCACAGGATTAGGCTTACCTATCGTGAAGAAATACATAGAGCTTATGAAGGGTGAAATTACTTTTGATAGCAAAATAGAGCAGGGCTCAACTTTTACAATAACACTACCTTTAGACCAGGAAGAAAATGCATAAAATAGTACTGATAGAAGATAATGCTGATGTCAGAGAAACCACCGCCGATATTCTTGAATTGGCGAACTATGAGGTAATCACTGCTGAAAGCGGAAAGCTAGGCATAGAAAAGGCCACCGAGCATCAACCTGACCTGATCATCTGCGATATTATGATGCCCGGCCTGGATGGTTATGGTGTATTGCACATCCTCAGCAAAAAACCGGAAACTGCCAGTATTCCTTTTATTTTCCTCACTGCCAAGGCAGAAAAAGATGATGTGCGCAAAGGAATGAACCTGGGAGCAGATGACTATCTGACCAAGCCTTTTGAGGAAATGGAATTGCTTAATGCTGTAGAAAGCCGGCTACGTAAAAACGAAGTGCTTAAAAAAGAGTATTCTAAGAATATCCATGGGCTTAATGAGTTTTACACGGAAGCCAGTGAGTTTAAAGAACTGAAAGACCTTTCAAAAAAAAGGAAGATCAAGGCCTACAAAAAGAAAAAGAATATTTTTCAGGAAGGCAGTAAGGCAGAAGCACTCTATTTCTTAAGCAAAGGGAAGATCAAGACTTTCAAGACTACTGAAGATGGTAAGGAGTTCATTACCGGCATCTTTCAGGAAGGTGACTTCTTTGGGCTTATGCCTTTGCTGAGCGAAATAGAAACCTATACCGAAACTGCCGTAGCTATGGAAGAGGCTGAAGTTTGTCTCATTCCTCAGGAGGATTTCTTCAAGTTTCTCTATAGCAACCGTAGCGTAGCCAACAAATTTATCAAAATGCTTTCCAACAATCTGATGGAAAGAGAGGAGCAACTGCTACAAGTATCTTACTTTTCAGTAAGGCAAAGGGTGGCCGAAGTACTCTTAAGAGTAAGTGAACCATCCTCCAAGCAAGCTAACACCTTGCCCGAAGTTACTTTAACCAGAGAAGATCTTGCCGGACTGATCGGAACGGTGAAAGAAACAGTGATCAGAACACTGGCAGACTTCAAAGAGGAGGGGCTTATTGCTATTGATCGCAAAAAGATTACCATTCTGGACAAGGATCGCTTAACAAAAGTAAAAACATAATCATCCATTTTTACCACCAGCCCAGCTGGTTCGCCGATTGGCTTTTGGTGACATTAATCATCTCTTTCTTCAAACATAGATCATTTTAGCTCAGCTTAATTAGCTTTTTCTTTATCCCATCAAAAGTTTTTTTGTAAACACTAAAGATGAATAAGGAGCTTTCAAATGATCGTCTGGCGCATAAGTGGAAGATACATCTGTACCTCAGGGTGTGCAATACGCTTGCTGAAGGTGAAGAGTCCACCAGAAAGCTGAAAAACCGTCATCCTCCCCTGGAGCACCTTTCAGTCATGGGTAAAGTGGGCGGTTTTACAGCAATGGATTTCCGACAGGCTTCGGCATGCTTTGCTCATCTGACGTCTGCAAAAATTCATATCCTGGATATTTCAGGTATCGGAGAAATTTTCGTTGCGGGTTCTTTATCTTCTCTTTTATTAGAAAAAATTGATGGCAAAGCCCTGGGATCATTGGAAGGAGGCCTAACAGGAATCCTAAATGGTTATGGCTTGAGCCATAAAAAAACCGCCTACTATCTGGAGCAGTTGCGCAATGGTAAGCTGGTAGTTATCGGATGGGAATACGCTTCTCTCTTGAATAACCATAACCGTTTTATTTCAGCCGGAGCCGACAAATAATTAGAGAAACTTCATTTAAGAGAATAGCCCCAGGCAAAGGCTTGTACCCAAGCAGCCCTCCGCATTCCACAACAGATTTATTACAAAGAAAATAGTGTATAAGATGTCAAAAAAGATTGTAGTCACCGAAAGAGATTATGATTTGATCTCAAAATTTGTCAATTACCATCCTAAAAATCTATCCAGTTATTCGTATTCAAGACTTCTGGAAGAACTGAAAGAAGCCAATATTGTCGCCGGCGATAAAATACCGGAAGGTGTAATTGGGCTGAATTCGGAAGTTACATTGTATGAGAACACGCTTGGGAAAGAGGTTAAGATAACTTTAGTAGTACCCAGCAAAGTGAACCCTAAAAACAATATGATTTCAATTTTCTCCCCATTGGGCGTAGCGCTAATTGGATATCATGAAGGAGACGTGGTGGAATGGGAAGTGCACGGAACAGTAAGGAAGTATCAGGTGCTAGAGGTCATTAATCCCGGAAATAACGCATAGCGTTAAGTAAGATTAACATGAACTGTATTATATCTCCTGCAGTGCTCATTCTACTGACGTACAGGTTTTTTAATATCAATTACCACATATATGTTTAACATCAGCAGCTTAAAAAGGGGAAATAGTCTGGGAATAGACTTAGGGAACAGTAATACGATTTTTACTGAGAAAGAGGAACAATATTTCTCTCACCCTTCCTTCATTGCATTGCATAAAAATAACAAAGCAGTGAAAGCGGTGGGCCAGGAAGCCTATGATATGCTGGGCAAAGCCAGTGAGCAGTTTAAAATTGTAAAGCCTCTAAAAGGCGGGGTGATCATGGATTACGATTCGGCCAATTGCATGGTAAAGTCATTCATCAAAAATCTCTATTTGAGACCTTCCTTTTTTTATGGCTTAGATAATGTGGTAGCAGGGATTCCGTATGATACTACTGAAGTGGAACGAAGGGCGCTACGTGATGTATTAGAGCAATTCAAGGCTCATCGGAAATACCTTATCTTTGAACCCATCGCTGCTGCCATCGGCATGGGGCTGGACATTCAGGAGGCTGATGGTAAATTTTTGGTAGACATTGGGGGCGGGAGTAACTGAAATTGCGGTCATCTCCCTGTCTGGTGTAGTCTCTCATCAATCTACCAAAATAGCAGGGGACACTTTTGACGAGGATATTCAAAATTACTTCAGAAAGCAATATAATATGTCTATCGGGAGCAAGGTAGCGGAACAACTCAAGATCAATGTAGGTGCTGCAATAGACGTACCAGATGATGTTCCCGATGCCTGTAACGTAATAGGAAAAAATCTGATGAGTGGGCTTCCGGTGAGCATACGGATAAACCACACTGAGGTAGCAGACATTTTGAATGGAACCATTGTCAAGATAGAAGACGCTATCCTACAGGCACTAGAGGAGTGTGAGCCGGAACTTGCAGGTGACATTTATGGCAATGGAATTCACCTGACGGGTGGAGGCTCACTGCTCAGAGGTCTTAAGCAAAGGCTGGAAGGCAAAACCAGGCTTCATGTGCATCATCATACTGATGCTCTACATGCTGTAATCAAAGGTATAGGCACTGTTTTGAAATCGCCGGATACATACAAAGCTGTGTTGTTTCCTTGATTAACCTTAGACACTTGCGCATACCTTTGCCATTGATATTTATCACTCGTACATGAAAGACTATAATCAGCTTCCTATTTTGTCTGGGGAAAAAATTCATGAACAACAGATGATCAAATACCAAATTGCCAAATTTTCCATACCATACCTGCTGTACCACTTCCTGATTATTTGGCTTATATCATTCGTAGATAAGTAGTGTTTTCCAGTGACAAAAGTCATCATTTTCGTATGATATCTATCGTTTTACATCAGGCCACGCATTACTAAATTGTGAAATAGAACGTTGCCTTAATATGCAAAATTCTTCTTTGGAGATTACAAATAACCTTTTTCATGAACCAACATTAAAGGTGAATCATATGACACTGGAAAGACAATTCATAAAAAACAAAAGCGGCCTTATATACAGAGGAGTTGGCGCTATCACCTTTGGACTGGTAGCCTTACGTTATCCGGGAGATGAAATTTATGCATTAGCATTTCCATTTGGCGTACTCCTGCTTATCAGTGGATTGATCAATATCATCAGGTATTTAAGCCTTAGAATTAACAAATCAGCTAGCATATTCTCACCTATTGGAAAAGGAGCGATAGAAGTAATTATTGGTAGTATAAGTCTTTTCACCGCTGTTGTACAAATTAATCTTCTTTGGGAACTGATTGCGTTTTGGATCATTACAACAGGCGTTTTTCAAATTCTCATTTTTAGCAGAATCAAGCATATTATCAAGGAGTGGAAGGTTATGGTAGGCTTAGGCAATCTTGCCGTAATCTTTGGTGCCAGTATGCTGGCAAATAACTCATTAAATATGATTGTTCCCACCTATGAGCTTGCCATTTTTACCATATTTTACGGACTTTGTTTTATCTATATTTATTTCAGGCTCCAGGAAAAAAGTAAGTATCTCAGAGATAAGCCGGTTAAATTCATTGAATATAAAACGAAAGCCTTCTATGAAAAGATGGGGTAATAGTAATCCACTGAAACGATTGTATGTAAAAAGAACAGGGTGGGTTTATATCATTAAAAATAATATCGGATAAATTTGTCCGATATAGATAAGAACTTTAGCTTAGGCTCAAATTTGAGAGTGTATGTTCCCTAAAGCTTGTGAATATGGTATCAGAGCAACAATATATGTTGCTGAACAATCTCTTGACGATAAAAGAGTAAGCCTGATGGCGATTGCTCATGAAATAGGGTCGCCACTGGCGTTTACTGCTAAAATACTTCAACATTTGGTAAAGCATAAAATTATGCATTCAGCCATGGGGCCAAGTGGAGGGTTTCAAATTGAAAAAAAGCAAATTAATCAAATCAGTCTTAGTCAAATCGTAGATGCTATTGATGGAAACGCTATGTAAAGGCTGTGGTTTAGGCTTAGTCACATGTAATGTCGCTAAGTCCTGTCCGGTACATGACAAATTTGCCAGCATCAGAAATGAGCTTCAATACATGCTGAATCATACAAGTTTATTTGAACTAACTACAGGCTTACATACTGGCTTAACATTATTGAGAAGGTAAAAATTTAAACTTATAAAAGATAAAAAGGTCTTAATATATTTAATAATGCATTGTTTTTTCACATTCATCTTTGCGTCATTCAGTCCAATAAATTTATTAGCGCAAGCCAACACCATTGATACTGAGAATTGGATGACCAGCCCTGGAGTCATTGGGACCTTAGTGCTGGTAGTCATTGTGATAATTGTAGGCATACTTATTCTGCTTACAAGGCTCAATAGTTTTATTAGCAGGCAAAAAAATAGACATCAGCAGTTTGAGAAAAGCCAGATGCAAGAGCAGTTGGCAAACCTCAACCAAGACGAAATAGATATTATACTGGAAAAGAGAAAAAAAGCCCTGAAATATCAATTGAAAGGCGATGAGTTAGGTAGTAATGATAAGATAGCTGACAATAAAGGCTTAATCTATAAAGTAACCCACAAGCCTGATAACCCTATTGTAGATGAGAAGAAGCAAGCATCCGAAGCCATTGACACTCCTTCGCAACAAAAAAAGCTTATCATCTACTATCTAGGATCAGCTGTTTTTTGGCTGGTATTTGGCACATTGGTAGGCCAGTACTTAGGGATGAAGTTCATCTGGCCGGAACTGGATAGTATGTCATGGCTTTCATTCGGAAGATTACGTCCTGTGCACACCAATACAGTGTTCTGGGGATGGACTTCCCTTAGCATGTTTGGTTTGGGATACTTTGTAGTATCCAGAACCTCCAATGTTAAAATATATAATCACACAGTGGGTTGGTATGCTTTAGCATTCATAAACCTTGCAGTCATTATCGGGAACATTTGCCTGATGGCAGGTATCAATAATGGAGGTGGGGAATATAGAGAATACGTATGGCCGGTAATGTCACTTTTTGCACTTGGTCTAGTCATCAATTTCTGGAACTTCTACAAAACGGTAGCTACCAGAAAGATATCAGAAATTTATATTTCCAACTGGTACATACTGGGAGCGATGGTCTGGACAATTGTACTGGTGATCATCGGATATTTACCCATTTATCAAAATGGACTGGGAGAAACCGTGATCCAGGGATACTATATGCATCAGGGTGTGGGCATGTGGTTTATGACTTTTACTCTCGGACTTATTTATTATTACCTTCCCTCCGCACTCAACAAACCTATTTATTCCTATTCATTGGGGGTATTGGCATTCTGGACACAGATGCTGTTTTATACCATGATCGGTACGCACCACTTCGTGTTCAGTCCACTACCCTGGTGGTTACAGACTGTAGCCATCGTATTTAGTGCGGGTATGTTTATTCCGGTCATTGCCGGAACTACCAATTTTCTGATGACCATGAGGGGAAGCTGGAACCACATATCCAAAAGCTATGTACTCCCTTTCTTCCTAATAGGCGTGATCTTCTATTTTGTGGGTTCTGCCCAGGGCAGTTTCCAGGCATTTCGCTTTACCAACTACATCTGGCACTTTACTGATTTTAATGTAGCCCATTCTCACATGACCATGTACGGTATTATCGCGTTTATTCTGTGGGCATGTATATACGCCATTTTACCAAGACTAACAGCGAAAGAACCTCCCCAGCTATTGGTAGGCGCGCATTTTTGGCTTGCGCTTATTGGCTTGCTTGCCTACATGATCTCACTGATGGCTGGTGGTACACTCAAAGGATTGAGCTGGGTAGAAAACGCTCCCTTTATTGAATCAGTGATTATGATGAGACAGTATTGGGTATGGAGAGCAATAGGTGGAACACTCATGTTCATCTCCCACCTTCTGTTTGCCTACAATTTCTACTATATGGTTAGCAAAGGAAGGGGTATAAAACCCATAGTAACAACAAAAAAAGAACCGAAGCAAGCTGAACCAAAAGCATATGTTTAATTTTCATAAAGATCATAGAAGTTTAGTATTAGTATCTTTTTTGGGTTTTCTAACCTTAAGTATGGGCGTAGCTGTATTGCCTGCTTACCAGTCACAAGAAAACACGCAGCCATTACCTACGATGGACCCCATGTCGGAAGCCGAGACCAATGGACTTCACATCTTTGTTAAGGAAGGTTGTGTGGCTTGTCATACCCAACAGGTAAGGAGTATTGAGATGGATGAAAGTTGGGGTGACAGGCCTTCCATTCCTTCGGATTATTACTATAGCAAGCAACGGATGAGTCTGTGGCGCCAGTCACCTTCCGTACTAGGAAGTGAAAGAACCGGACCTGACCTCACCAACATAGGGAAACGACAGCCCAGCGAGGACTGGCATCTTTTGCACTTATATAATCCTCGCATTGTAGTCAAGGAATCCATCATGCCATCTTACCCCTGGTTATTTGAAGAAAAAGCTGAGGCCAGCAATAATGATCAGGTTTTGGCGATCCCTGAAGAGTTCTCAAAAAAAGGAGTAAAAATCGTGCCTACACAAATGGCTCTGGACCTGGTCGCTTACCTGCGATCTCTGAAACAAGCGCCACTAACCACTGAACAGGAAGTTGATTTTATCCCTTCTACCCGCAAAAAACTAAAAGATGTTGGAGGCACAAGTGATGGAGGACAGGCTAGTACACTGCCCGATGGGCAATCGCTATATATGTCGACCTGTGCGACTTGCCATCAGGCTGAGGGTACCGGCTTATCCGGCGCTTTTCCTCCTTTGGCAGGCAGTTCAGTGGTAAATAAAGAAGACCCTGAGTTGTTGGTACGCATCATATTGCAAGGCTATGACGCAAGGCCTGAGTACGCGCAAATGCCGGGCTTTGCTGATCAGCTAAGTGATGAAGAAATTGCTGCCATTGCCAATCATGAACGCTCAAGCTGGGGTAATAACGCACCAGCGCTTACCGCCGACGATGTGAAAAAAATCCGTGAATTAGTCATGAACCAAATCCCTTAATTACAATGGAAAATGCTGAAAATTATTTGCCGAGTTTAATTACCTCTACACCGATGGAAGGCCGTGAGTTAGCAATCAAGCTTGCCAGAAAGTCTGTGGCCGCTATACAAACAGATGCTGAAACCAGGAAAAAACTCAGACCCGCCTATGCTGAAGATACCGCTCAGCTTATCGCTTCTGCCCAGGTAATTGCCATAGAGTTTCAGACCATTGCGGCAGCGAACAATTATTGGAGAAAGTAAAAACAAAATCAAATGAGAAAGCTTATTCTATTTCTTTTTTTGATACTTACACTACCTATACAAATGGCACTCGCCTGTGAGGTATGCAAGCAGAATCAGCCTAAGCCTTTACAGAACATTACGCATGGCGCAGGACCGCAGAGTGATTGGGACTTTGTGATCATCATTGTAGGTATTGTCATCGTCTCGTTTACGCTTTTTTATAGTCTCAAATTTCTTATCAAACCCGGAGAAAAGAACCCCGGGCATATTAAAAATATTGTAGTAGATGAAACTTACTGAAACCCTGGAAAATAAGCGTGTCATTAAGATATTTCTGGATGATGAGGATGTTCCCTTCGCGGAATTTAAACCTCCGGTGAAGTTTATGATGGATACGACAAAAATTCCGGATGGAAAACACCACTTGAAAATTATCGCCAAATCATCCAATAATGTGGAAGGGATAAAGGTTATACCCTTTGAGGTACGCAATGGCCCGGAGATAGCAGTGTTAGGCTTACGGCCCAACGAGGTAGTTGACGAAAAAGTCTCCATTACGGTCAATGCCTATGGTAGCGAACGTAGAGATCAGTTCGTGGTAACTGGTTCTGAAACGCCCAAGGGTATTCCTGCCTGGGTGTGGGCTATCGTAATTGGGTTTATTGGTTTTGCCATATTTTATTTCATCATGTACTGGACCCCTGATTTTTATAAATCATTTTTCTAATGGATACAAAAAATTCAATAGCACAACTGACGGACATAAAACAACTGGTAGATAGTTTTTATGCTAAAGTCCGGGATGACATGCTACTCGCACCAGTTTTTAATGAGCGTATTGGTGACCGATGGCCGGAACATCTGGAAAAGATGTATAAATTCTGGCAGACTGTCTTGCTGTCTGAGCATACCTATTTTGGTAGTCCGTTTGTACCCCATGCTCGCTTAGAAGTTGACAAAACTCACTTTAAGCGTTGGCTCACTCTTTTTGAACAAACTGTTGATGAGCATTTTAAGGGAGAAAAAGCAGAGGAGGCTAAATGGCGGGCTGGTAAAATGGCTGAGATGTTTCTGTTTAAAATTGAGTATTACAGGGACAATCCAAAAAAACCGATACTATGAACACAGCCATGAAATACCCGCTTGCAATTGCTTCAGTTTATCTCTGGATAGGTTTTGTTTGCGCCATCAGCTTTATGGAAGCCTGGCTTAAGTTTAAAGCTCCAGGAGTGAGTCTGCCTATCGGCCTGGGCATCGGCCGCCTGGTGTTTAATGTTTTGAATAAGGTAGAATGGGTACTTGCCTTTGCAATAATCACCAGCATGTTTTCAGCAGGTGGTACTCTTCAGGCAAGCTTAATATTTTTAATAATTCCACTCATTTTATTGGTAATACAGACATTCTGGTTGCTGCCTGGCCTGGATGTCAGGGCTGAGATGTACATACAGGGATTGGCGGTACCACCTTCAGATCTCCATATTTACTATATCGTCGCTGAAGTTTGCAAGGTAATTAGCCTATTCATATTCGGCATCAAAATAATCAGACTTTAGATGATGATATTGATACATTGAAAAGTTTATCAACTACTAAAGATGTTATCTATTGGTAAATGAAGAAGATATCTACATCCAACTATCAATAAAAAAGGTTTTTCCTTCGCCAGGGGTTGAAGGTGAAAATAAAAATTGGGAGAAGTTTTGATAATGAAATCAGTCATATAGATCAAACTATCTCAGCAGGATTCACGTATTCTTCAAGACTGTATAAAAATTGAGTAGAAGATGAACTGGATTTTGTTGATTGTAGCTGGACTATTTGAAGTAGGTTTTGCTGCATGTTTAGGAAAGGCCAAAGAAAGCGAAGGAGCAGAAATGACATATTGGTACCTGGGATTTATTATTTGCTTAGGAATAAGCATGTTTCTGCTTGTAAAAGTATCTCAGGTCTTACCCATAGGCACTGCCTATGCTGTCTGGACCGGTATTGGAGCGGTCGGAACAGTTGTAGTAGGTATTATATTTTTTAAAGAACCCGTTTCTTTTTGGAGACTTTTATTTCTTACAACGCTCATATCTTCCATTGTTGGACTAAAGGTGGTATCAAGCTAAACTGTAATGGACATTTTACTTTGGCTTCAATCAGCTATAGAAGACTTCATCTTTTGCCAAGGTGAAATATTAAGGCATCACATTAGTCTTTGGGTAAATGCTAGTTGAGTTGTTTAAACAATAAAGAGACTAGCAGTAAGGAACCACTTGCTTTCTAAATCAAATTGTCATTTTTTCAAAAACACCAGGCCTTTTTCTAAATCTTCGGTTACCTCCTGTACAGTAGTCCTTTCCAACATTTCTTTTAAAGAATCTCTGATTTGCTTAAACTCATCATGAATGGGGCAGGGCCTCCGCGCTGAACACGCTTTTATTCCTAACCCACAACCCGTAAATAATTTGTTCCCATCAATAGCCCTTACTATCTCAATGAGTCTGATATCTTTTTTCCCTTCTTCAATATAGAAGCCACCGTGTGGGCCTTTCACAGAACTGATCAGGTCCATACGACTGAGGTTTTGCAGTATCTTACCGGTAAAATGCTCAGGAACGTCAATTTCTTGACTGATATCACGAATTCCAACTTTTTTTCCTTCCTGGCTTTTCGCTACAACATAAATGACCGCCCTTATACCGTATTCACACGCTTTAGAAAACATAAATTTTAGTTTGTATAATGTGTAGGCAAATTAAACAACAAATTTCTACCTACTATCATTTAATGTCAACAGAAAACACTTCCGTGGGAATGACTTCATAATATTCATCATCAGGTGTAATCCATTGTAACGACCATATGTTATTGTCCTCCCGCAACACGTATTCTACGATGATAGGATATGTGCCGGGCAATATTTCTTTTAATACTTCGGTATCAGAATCGTTTTCGTTAATGATTTTATCTCCATCAATAAAAACTCTGCCCTGACCTGCCTTAACCAATTTAAAAAAATATTTTCCTTTTTCCTTAATATGTAAATATCCAGTAGCACGAATTAAAGAACCTGCTGAGACCGGCTGAAAAGATAATTGCTCAGTAAAATGAATGACACTTGCCTTTCCGGAATATGCTACCGCATCTTCTGATAACGCCTCCGGATTGAGATAAGCGAGGTCAAACGCTTTACCCTCGCCAGGGGCAAAAACATTTATCTCCAATCCATTGGTTAAATTTGACTTCTGGCTCTTATCCCTGAAAACCTCAGAAAACCTAAGTGTTGACTGATACCTGACAGGACTCTTATTCAATGTAGAATCATTCAGGGAGAATATCCATCTCACTATTTTCTTAGCATCTTTTTTCTCCAGAAATGGATGCCTGGTCATCTGCTCACTTCCCCAGATACCTCCCCCACCCTCAATAATTTTGTTGGCCAGCCGACTGACAGTGCTAAAGTCTGCCTCGTACTTTTGCGAGATTTGCACATAGGTAGGCCCCACAGATTTATCTTCTATATTATGACAGTTGAGACAATCGTCATTTCTGATGAAAGTAAGAGCAGTTTTCTCTTTCGCCTTTCTTTTCTGTTGACTTTCTTCATTTTGATTACAGGCTGGTAAGCAAAATATGCAGATGGCAAATACAATGATGAATAGCTTATTCATCGCTTTCATTAATGCCTTAAGCTTAATAGTCCTATCGCTCATTTAATTTTCATTAGAATTTCCCCCAAAAATATAATAAATTGAAAAAGAGACAAAAAAGTCTTTTAATAACTTTACTTAATGTATGTGCAAAATGTAGTTGGTATTAAAATACTTGATGATAAGCATGAAAGCTTTTCATCAATAAAATTAGGCTGCTAACAGTTCCGCATATAATTTTGAACAAATAAAAGAAATGGAGATAAGGTATTTACGTCTGATTAAAGCCATCGTGGAAGAAGGAAGCATTACCCGTGCTATTGATAAGCTCCACCTGTCGCAAAGTGCGCTCAGCTACCAGCTGAAGGAAGCTGAAGTACAGTTGGGCACTCCTATCTTCTACCGTCGTAATAAAAAGCTGATCCTGACTCCGGTAGGCAAGAAACTGTATAATACAGCGATTCATGTATTAAAGGAGATTGACTCAACAGAATCAGAGATTAAAAAACTGATCTCAGGGGAGACGGGGGTGATCCGCATCAGTACAGAATGCTACACCAGTTATCACTGGCTGCCTGCTGTACTCAAAAAATTTAAAAATGAATTCCCTAATGTTGAGGTACAAATTGTTTTTGAAGCAACTCACCGTCCCATTGAAAAATTGATGGAGGGAGAGCTGGACCTCGCCATTACCTCTAATCCTGAATCAAAGGACAAAGTGGAGTATACTGAACTTTTCTCTGACGAAATGTTCGCCGTGGTATCATCTCAGCACCACTGGGCGGAGCTAAATTATGTGGAAGCTGAAGATTTTGAGGATGTCAAACTGATCATTCATTCCCTGCCCCTGGAGACCGTCTCTATTTTCAGAAACTTACTTACGCCCAAAGGCATACAACCTAAAGACCTCATCATACTGCCCCTGACAGAGGCTTCCATTGAACTGGTAAAGGCCAATATGGGGGTGATTGTCATGGCCAACTGGGCACTTACTCCCTATAAAAATCAGGATATTAAAGCCATTAAGATCAACAAACATGGCTTTTTCCGCCAGCAGTATCTGGCAAGAATGGAAGACCGGGAATTTCCTGCCTATTTTGATTATTTCATCAAGTTTCTCAGAGAGGAAATCAGATTTGATGACAATGAGGAGAATAGCTGATCATTATTTTTTTAACCATAAACCTTTATACAATGAGTTTAAAAATTGGCGACGAAGCACCTAATTTTACCGCACAAACGACTGAAGGAGAAATCAATTTCCACAACTGGCTCGGTCAGGGCTGGGGCGTGCTTTATTCACATCCCGCTGATTTCACGCCTGTTTGTACCACAGAGCTGGGAAGGACAGCTCAGCTCAAAAGCGAGTTTGAGAAGAGAAATACCAAAGTCCTGGCCGTAAGTGTAGACGATCTTGATTCGCATAATACATGGATTAATGACATCAATGAAACTCAGCATTGTACAGTCAACTTTCCTATCATCGCAGATGCCGATAGAAATGTGGCACAACTTTACAGTATGATACACGAGAATGCATCTGCAACGCTTACAGTAAGGTCAGTATTCTTTATAGGACCGGACAAGAAAATTAAAGCTACGATCACCTATCCGGCTTCTACAGGTAGAAATTTCCATGAGATACTCAGGGTAATAGACTCCTTACAATTAACCGCCGGCTTTAGTGTGGCTACACCTGCCGACTGGAAAGAGGGCGAAGATGTGGTGATTGCCCCGGCTATCAGGGATGAGGATATTCCGGCCAAATTTCCTAAAGGGCACAGAAAAATCAAATCCTATTTAAGATTTACCCCTCAGCCAAATAAGTAAATTTATTTCATCTCCAATCTGAATAGGATATGCAAAATATTATCCTTTTCAGGATGGATCAACTTCATGAAAACAACACAGCACATACAAGATGGATTGGAAAGACGGAATTAAGGGAGGGCCATTTAGCCCGGACCAGCTTGATAAGCTCATCAGCGCGTTTTCTGGCTTATCTTCTGAGCAGATACAATGGTTAAGCGGATATCTGGCAGGAAGGAGTAATGCCTCAATTCAGCAATCAGCATCGCAACAGGAGCAAAACGCCTTTGCAGACAAGTCCACTTCCGATGAAGTTCCCTTATTGATACTTTATGGCACGCAAACTGGCAATTCAGAAAAACTTGCCTTGCATATGGAAAAGTGTGCCCAATCCACTGCTTTAAAGGTTACAACAAAAAGCATGGCAGAGTTTAAGGGTAAAGACCTCAAAAAAGTCACTAATCTCGCCATCATTGTAAGCACGCAGGGCATTGGTGAGCCCCCTGTGCAGGCTGAAGAACTGTACAATTTTCTCCACAGCAAAAGAGCGCCAAAGCTTGACCATCTCAGGTATACTGTGCTGGCACTTGGCGATACCGGCTACGCACAGTTCTGCCAGACCGGAAAAGATTTTGATCATGTGCTGGAAAAGCTCGGGGCAGAGCGAATTTGTAAAAGAGTAGACTGTGACATTGATTATGAAGATGATGCCTCAGCCTGGATTGACTCTGTGCTAAAGACATTGCAAAAAAGTGTGTCTACCGGCTCCCCTACTCCATCTGTAAATTTTCAACAAAATGGTAGTGGCCACCAGCAGAAGCCACAGTATAACCGGAAGAATCCTTTTGAAGCTCCGCTTTTGGATAAGGTAAAGCTGAATGGCAGAGGGTCAAGCAAAGAAACCATTCATCTGGAAATTGGTCTGGAAGGCTCAGGAATCACCTATCAACCGGGAGATGCGCTGGGCATTTACGCTCACAATTCCGAACGTTTGGTAGACAGCATTTTAGAGACTTTGCAATTCTCAGGTACGGAAGAAGTGGAAACTCACCAGGGTACGAGCAGCCTGAGAAATGCATTGACTTACGATTATGAGCTAACTCCCTTAACCGCTCTCACTTTAAATAAATATGCTGAACTGACCGGGAGTAGCAAACTTGAAAATACTTTAGCTGAAGCTTCACGCGTCTCAGACTATCTTTATGGCAGAGACATTATAGATCTGTTTAAGGAAACGCCCTCCAGGCTCAGTCCACAGGAACTGATCTCGGTACTCAGGAAAAATACGGCGCGGATGTACTCTATTGCTTCCTGTCAGGAAGCCTATGAAGATGAGGTACACGCTTTAGTCTCAGTAATCCGCTATCACTCTCACGGAAGGGCCAAAGAAGGCTTATGCTCTACTTACCTGGCTGACCAGCTTACCCTTGAAGATGATAAGGTCAAACTGTTTGTAGAAGAAAACAACAAATTCCGGCTTCCCGAAGATGAGCAAACGCCTATCATCATGGTAGGGCCTGGTACAGGCGTAGCACCTTTCAGGGCATTTATGCAACAAAGAGAAATGAATGATAATCCCGGTAAAGCATGGCTGTTTTTCGGAGACCGTAATTTTACCACGGATTTTCTCTACCAGACAGAGTGGCTGCAGTACCTTAAAGATGGTCTGCTGACCAAAGTAGATGTCGCCTTTTCCAGAGATTCGCATGAGAAGGTATATGTGCAGCACAAGATGTGGGAGAATGGCAAAGGGTTGTACGACTGGCTGGAAAGCGGCGCTCATTTTTATGTCTGCGGGGATGCGATCAGAATGGCTAAAGATGTTGAAAAAACACTGAAAGACATTATCAAAACACATGGGCATCAAAGCTCAGAACAGGCTGATGAATATGTAAAGTACCTGCAACTGTCCGGCAGATACCAGACGGATGTCTACTAAGCACCACCTCCACTTTTTCTAATATTAGAAACAACAATCGTCATAGATATGGCTGAACAAGATCATCTTTCCCAGGAAGAACAGATTAAGAAAAACAGTAACTACCTGAGAGGCACCATTCAGGATAGCCTGAAAGCCCCTTTGACCGGCGCATTGGCTCCTGAAGACATCAAACTCATCAAGTTTCATGGCTCTTATCAGCAACATGACCGCGACCTTGAACATGAGCGAAAAAAACAAAAGCTGGAACCACTTTACCAGTTTATGGTGAGGGTAAGAGCAGCCGGTGGGATTACGCAGCCACAGCAGTGGCTGATCCTGGATGAGCTGGCAGAGAAATATGCCAATAATACGCTTAAGCTTACCACCCGCCAGTCCTTTCAGTTTCACGGCATCCTGAAAAGAAACCTTCAGTCTACCATCAGCGCTATCAATGAGGCGCTGATGACTACCATCGCTACCTGTGGGGATGTGAACAGAAATGTGATGTGCAACCCCAATCCGTATCACTCCCAGGCACATGATGAGGTGTATGAACAGGCAGAAAAGCTGAGTGAGCATTTCAAACCTAAAACCAAGGCTTATTATGAAATCTGGCTGGATGGGGAGAAAGTGGAAAATACGCCAGACCGTGAGCCTCTATACAAAGAGACATATTTACCCAGGAAGTTTAAAATTGCACTGGCTATCCCGCCACGGAATGATGTGGATGTCTTTGCCAATGATCTTGGCTTGATAGCCATAGAGGAAGAGGGAAAGCTGACAGGATATAATGTATGTGTGGGTGGAGGATTAGGCAATACTTTGGGTGATGATGCTACCTATCCCAGATTGGCAAGTGTGATTGGCTTTGTCAGGCCTGAGCAGGTGATTCAGCTGGCAGAGGGTGTTATCACTTTACAACGGGACCACGGGAACCGGGTGGACAGGAAAAACGCTCGTTTGAAATACACCATTGACAATATGGGGTTGGAAGTGTTTAAGCAAAAACTGCATCGTTGGTTGGGATGGAAGCTTGAAAAAGCCAGAAGATTCGAATTTACCACCAATGGAGATGCATACGGCTGGCTGAAAGGGACCAATGGCAAGTGGTTTTATACGCTTTTTGTGGAACATGGCAGGGTACGCGACGAGAAAAACTACCAGCTCAAAACTGCTTTGAGAGAAATCGCTAAAATTCATAGAGGGGATTTCCGTCTGACGGGTAATCAGAATTTAATCATTGGCAATGTCAGCCAGGCGGATAAAAGAAAAATAGAAAAAATTCTGACAGAATATGGCGTGCTCAATCACCCCAAACTCACCGGATTAAGACTTCACTCTATGGCATGTGTGGCTCTAAACACCTGTGGACTGGCATTTGCCGAATCAGAACGCTATTTACCTTCACTGGTTGATAAGCTGGACCAGATCATGGAAAAGTACGGTCTGGAAAAAGATGCCATCAATATTCGTATGACAGGTTGTCCTAATGGCTGTGCTCGCTCCTACCTGGGTGAAATAGGCTTTGTAGGCAGAGCGCCCGGACATTACAATCTGTATCTGGGTGCCAGTCACAATGGCGACAGACTTAATACTTTGTATAAAGAGATGGCAGATGAAAAGACTATTCTGGAAGAATTAGAACCCATCATTAAACAGTATGCCGAGCAAAGAGAAGAGGCGGAGCATTTCGGTGACTTTGTAATTCGTAATGGTATCGTAAAGCCCCCTATGCTAGAAAATCAGAAGCCTGATTTATGAGAGCTAAAGGAAATTGATGCATGCACCCAATAAAGAAAAAAGAAAAGGAACACTCTTATACGGATTTGAGGGGCATACAAATTGTGCCGCAACTACTTTTGTTAGCATGTTCTCAAATCAGCTTGCTGTGTTTCGTCTGTAGGCAACGTAAGCAGTATTGTATTCCTGCTATGCCCTTTGGATTCAGTATTAAAACTGCTTCTTTGTGCAGCCTTTGCAGCAGCGCTGTATCAGAAGTTCGCTACTCTTAGTTTACTGTTAACTTTTTTAAAGCCTCAATAGGGAGGTTGCATGAATAATAGCTGTCCCTCTCAGGCTAAAGTCACTATCATTAATCGCCACTCAGGAATACATATTGAGGCTAATGAATTTTCGCTGACTGCGCTTTTTTAAGTTTAACAATATGTATGCGTTATATTTTATCTGAGGATCAATGGTGAAGAATATAGCTCTGTGTTCAGTGTTTACAAAGCTTTTGCAGAAGTCATCTTCATTACTTCTTCCGGAGACATTGGCTCTGGCACATGGTTATCAATTGGCTTTAGGGACTGCAAATAGGCATAAATAGCTTTTAAGTCTTCATCTGTGGCTGTTGCAACATTAAACCAGGGCATGGGCGGCATGATAGGTCTTCCTTGTTCCATTCCCATATGTTTGCCTGTACGCAAAGCTTTGATGAAAATTTCTTCTTTCCAACCTTTGATCCCGGTACCGTGCGGAGTAAGATTTCTTGAGAATGTAAGCCCCCAGGGACCTACTGCGGCGGTCAGATGATCATTGAAAAGAACCCAGTAGCCAGGCTGCAACGCTCTCATATCAACCTCCGGTAGCGGTGCCCCATTGGGATGACCCGACAAAAGCCTGGTGGTATCAAACTGCATGCCTTCTGCGGTAAATATTTTAGGCGTATGACAATCGCTACAGCCACCTACACTTACTAAATAGCCTCCTCTGAGGACCTGCTGCTGTTTGAAACTTACCGAGTCTTCCAGTGATGATGGAGTTACTGCGGATTCCTTTGAAGTGGATTCTTGGCAGGCATTTAGAAAAGCTACTATTGCTGCCATTGCCAAGGTGTAGATAATTACATTTTTCATGGTTTAATTTTATATTGATTGAGTTAATCTTTTGCGACTAGTACAAATATTTTCAATTTTGATTTTTGCAAATTTCTGTATATCTAAGCATGGTCTTAATACCTTCCTAATGGTGTTTTATCTACCCTATTCAGGGTATTCTCTCTACCATGCATAAGGTAGAAGGTTCAATGATAATCAGTTCTACCCTGCTTGCTGGTACGACAGATTGCACCCTGACTGTAACCAATGAAGCACATACACTATTCAATAGTAAGCTGTTATCTCATGGCTTTGACTTCCAGAAACGATGTGGTGAGGATATTTGAAATGGAGAATCCCAATCCTTTCATGAAAGCCAGTTTAGGAGCAATTATATGATTTAATTGTTTCTACGAGATTCACCATTGACTCCCGCAAACCCTTTGTATTCTATTTATTGAATTTCTTCAGCATCTAATCTGCAGCGATCTGTAAAACAAAGCGACCTGGCACTATTGTCCAGTCAGCCCGGCTGACAAACCTAAAATATTGATAAGCGAGAATGACAACTTATTTCAGAGCTTAGGGTAGGCTGATTTAACTTTCAGCTTCATTTTATCTTAATCATACCTTTGCTTGACTTATACTTCATCTAAGTCGTTTGAGTCTCAATTATATAAGCAGTGCGCCAATCTGCCTATTATTACGTATCAAATTTTGACTGAGAAATGAACAGAAAGCAATAAATTATTAATTTTATATGTTTAAACATATGGACATTTAAAACATATGATTACCTTTGTAATGCAACACAATTACACCGAGATATGAAGAGAGCAACCAGCCAACATTTAATACCCCTGATAAAAGATAAAGCAGTAGATACTTATGATCTGTACCCCTCTCATCCTTTAAAAAATGGAAAGATTGAAATAGGATACGATTCTCTAGCTCAAGAAATTAGTAAGGACCCCATCATAATACTTGAAGGCTACGCTGGTGTAGACTGGAATGAAGTGGTTTCATCATTAACAGAAGAATTGCAGGCGCTGGGCAAAACGGTACATAGCATGAACATACAGGATTGCATGAAGCCAGAGGCCGAAATACTAAAGCTAGTAGAACCCTATCTGGGTGGTGACGATCCTATTTTCGGATTCAAAACTAAGCTGCAACTCAAAGACTGGTTTGATGAAAGCCAACTACAACAACTTAAGACAAAGGAAAACACAAATGTTAACCTGATTTATGGAAGTGGCGCCTCTCTTTCGTCATTGGAAGGCCGACTTCTCTATTTTGACTTACCTAAAAACGAACTCCAGTACCGCATGCGTGCTGGAGAAATCACTAACCTGGGTTTGTCAAGACCTAAAGCAGCCAAGCAGGCATACAAGCATTTCTATTTTGTAGACTGGGTAGTGCTAAACCAAGCAAAAAAAGAGCTGCTGCCCCATATTGACATCATCGTTGATCAGCAGCGCCCCGCCCAACCAAGTTGGACGAGCGGTAAAGCTCTTAGGGCTAGTCTGGACTATATATCTTCCACACACTTTAGAGTACGCCCCTGGTTTGAACCAGGTGTATGGGGCGGTCAGTGGATAAAAGAAAAGATTAAGGGACTGAACTCCGAGGTACCCAATTATGCCTGGTCTTTTGAAATGATTGTGCCTGAAAATGGTCTACTGCTTGAGGATGAAGGCAAACTATTAGAAGTGTCATTTGATATGCTGATGTTTCATCAGCGAAATCATGTATTGGGCAAAGCAGCAGCGCGTTTTAAAGACGAATTTCCAATCCGTTTTGACTTTCTGGACACCTTTGACGGAGGCAACCTTTCTGTTCAGTGCCACCCTAAACCTGACTACATCAAAAAGCACTTTGGTGAAAATTTTACACAGGACGAGACCTACTACATACTGGATGCCGAAGAAAATGCAGATGTTTATCTCGGATTTCAGGAAGGCATAGAATCCACTGAATTTAAAGCTGCTCTGGAGCATAGCTACCAGACTAAAGAAGAACTGAATGTAGAAAAATACGTGCAGAAATTACCGGCTAAAAAGCATGATCTCTTCCTGATTCCTCATGGAACCATCCACTGCTCGGGTAAAGATAATCTGGTGCTGGAGATAAGTGCTACACCCTATATCTACACCTTTAAAATGTACGACTGGCAGCGTCTGGACCTGGACGGAAACCCACGCCCTCTCAATATAGAACGAGCTTTTGAAAATCTTAACTTTGAGCATCAGGGAGAAAAAGTACAGCAAAATTTAATTTCTAAACCAAGTGTAGTAGAAGACGGAAGTGACTGGAAAAAAATACATCTACCTACCCACTCTGATCACTTTTATGATATCTACCGCTACGAATTTGATAGTGAGATGGAGATTGAAACCCAGGGCCAATGTCACTTGCTGATGCTGGTAGAAGGTGAGGGGGTGCGCCTGGAGGTTGAAAACGCCAATCCCGCAGCATATCAGTATGCGGAGACATTTGCTATACCTGCTGCCGCCAAACGCTACACGCTGCGCAACCTTGGTGACCAAACGGCCAAAGTAGTAGTCTCATTTGTGAAAGAAGAAGCATGTTAATATCTGTCCGCAATACGTTATGATTCATAAAATTATATACACCATATTAGCCACTTTGTGCATTTCTAACTTTTCTTTTGCTCAAAATAAAGTGGTCTGGAGTCTGGGTGAAGCAGATAACCAACACCATGAGTTTGCCCTTTCTCCTTCTGGCTATCAGGATTTTCTTAAAAACGATTTTGGCTGGGAAGATAAATTTTTTGTCATTACCCACTCCGATATCAAAAAGGACTTTCCCTACGTGCTTCCCGGCTCCATAGATTATTGGGGCGGCACATCTGTCCTGGCTGGCATTCGTCCTCATGAGATTAACATACTTTTTGAGTTGGAAAAGGGTAAATCACCAGACGACTGGAAGCTGTTCATAGACGTGCTTGATGTCAGTCCGGAAAATCCACCACTGCTAAAAGTGAGTGTAAATGAGCGCTCATGGAAATTCCGTTTGGAAGCAGGTACTAATAAAGAGGGCTATAAAGAGATTACTGAAAGCCCCCAGGAACAGTTAATCCAGATTCCTATACCCTCGGAAGTACTTCGTGAGGGAGGTAACGAGATAGAAATAACCACTTTAGAAGGAAGCTGGCTGCTCTTTGATCAACTAAAGTTGGAAGGACCTCAGGATGCGAACTTAGTTGAAGCCAAGGATGCTTTCATTCGCAATATTGCTCCGGCTGACTATACACTCAAACAAGGGAGAAATGATATTCAACCATTGCTAATTGACGTTCAGCACTTACAAAACACCCCTACCCTAAGTGTAGAACTGGATGACAAACCAATCTATGAGAAAGTACTGGAGCAAGGCAGATACGAGCTGGAAGTACCCATGCCTGTCATAAAGAAAGCAAAAGAAAGTGCTTACACAGTTTTTTTAGATGGTGATGAGGTAGCCCGGGGGAGTATAGAAAGAAGTCCTCAGCAGGCAAGTAGCTTAGCAGATTATGTAGATACTAAAATAGGGACTGGCCACTCTCGCTGGATGATAGCGCCCGGCCCCTGGATGCCATTTAGCATGGTAAAAATAAGCCCCGACAATCAGCGGGGAGGGTGGCAGTCTGGGTATCAGCCAACTTTTGAAAGTGTAGGTACTTTCAGCCATATTCACGAATGGACCATGGCAGGCCTGGGTACTTTTCCTACCAATGGCCCATTAATTACTGAGATAGGCACACCTGAAGACCCTGATAGTGGCTATCGTTCACGAGTAGACAAATCTACTGAACAGACTCCATTAGGCTATTATTCAGTGCTGCTTACCGATTACAACATCAAAGCGGAACTAACCTCTACCACCCGAGCAAGTTTTCAGCGATATACATATCCTGAAAACAGCGAGCACTCCAGAATTCTTGTAGATCTACAAATTCCTGCCGAGTACGGTTATGATATTGAAGAAGCCTATTTTAAAGTGATCGGTAAAAATAAACTAGTAGGTTTTAGCAAACAGCGGTCTCCACATATCTGGGGCGAACAACACTACCGTGGTAAATACATTGAAGGCGGTGGGGAGCAAGAAACCTGGGACGACATCGCTCAGGAATACACTGTTCACTTCGCTATGGAGTTTGATCAGGACATTAGAGATTTTGGTGTAGTAGTTACAGAGAGCGAAGACAGTATTCCAGTTAGCTATGCCAACCGCGATGAGTTACACGTTCAAAATCCTCAGGATATAGTTGCCTATGTAGAGTTTGACACTCAACAGAATCAGATAGTACAAACTCGCACAGCCATATCTTACGTCAGCATAGAAAATGCACAGCTCAACCTGGACACTGAGATTACTCAAGCTTTCGGCTGGGATTTTGATGCTGTACGAGCATATCACGTCAATGAATGGAATCAGTTATTTGAAAGGGTAGTCATCACTACCGATGATCGTCGCGAAAAAACCAGATTCTATTCTAATATGTATCGGGCCTTGGTAAGCAGGAATATCTTCAGTGATGTAGATGGAAGTTGGGTAGATGCCAGCGAAAACATTCAAAAGTTAGCAGACCCTAATGCTGTAGCCCTTGGCTGTGATGCCTTCTGGAATACTTTCTGGAACCTTAACCAGTTCTGGAACCTGGTGACTCCCGAATGGTCCTCTCAGTGGGTAAAATCTCAGTTGGCTATGTACGATGCTAATGGCTGGTTAGCCAAAGGGCCAGCAGGTATGGAGTACATCCCTGTAATGGTAGCTGAGCATGAAATACCGCTCATCGTAGGTGCTTATCAGATGGGTATACGAGATTTTGATGCAGAAAAAGCACTACAGGCCGTTTATAAGATGCAGACAACGCCTGGTGAGCAGGTAGGCAATGGCTATGCCGGCAATCGTGATCTACCAGCCTATATAGAGCATCAGTATGTTCCGTATAACAAAGGCAGGTTTTCTAATACTCTGGAATATTCCTTTGATGACTACGCCGTTTCTCAACTGGCTAAAAGTCTGGGCAAGCAAAAGATTTACGAAGAATTTAAAGAAAGAGGCTACTGGTGGAAAAATGCCATAGACAGCACCTCTGGTTTCGCTCGCCTACGTCATTCCGATGGAAGCTGGTATCCTGACTTTGACCCTATCAAATCGGCTGGTAACTACCAGTACGTGGAGGGTAATGCCTGGCAGCTTACGTTCTTTGTACCGCAGGATATACCAGCATTAGCTAAAGCTGTAGGTGGTAATGACAAACTTGTTGATCGCCTGAAGTGGGGTTTTAATGAAAGTAGCAGCTGGCGCTACAATGCGCCCAACGAACTTTACTGGGACTTCCCGGTAACTCAGGGCAACCAGCAGTCTATGCATTTCTCTTTTTTGTTTAACTGGGCAGGCAGCCCCTGGCTTACGCAAAAGTGGAACCGTGATATCGTAGACAAGTATTATGGCTTTGGCGTTTCCAATGCCTATCTGGGAGATGAAGATCAGGGACAGATGAGCGCGTGGTTTGTTATGAGTGCGTTAGGCCTATTTCAGACCGATGGGGGCACCTCTGCAAATCCCATTTATGAGATCGGCAGCCCACTTTTTGAAAAAACACGCATTAATCTTGGTGGTAGATATGGCAGAGGTAATACATTTGTCATTGAAGCAAAAAATGCTTCGCGCCTGAATAAGTACGTACAACAAGCCAAACTCAATGGCAAAGTACTAAACAACTTCTGGTTCCCGGCAGAAGAGCTTCTGAAAGGAGGTACGCTGGAGCTGGAGATGGGCGCAGAACCAAACAAAAACTGGGGAACTCAGAGCTTACCCCAGAAATAAGTAAAATCAATATGCTTAAGCAGATCACCAACTCACTATGGGTACTGGCAGTTTTAGTCATGGCTGCCTGTACCTCTCAGCAAATTCCTGAAGAGGAAAATGTACCTACTGACCTTACACAGTATGTAGACCCCCAGATAGGTTCAGTCCACGGTCGCTGGTTTTTTTATACACCAGCTGCCTTACCCTTTGGAATGGCAAAGCTGGCTCCGCACACCAATGCTTAC
This sequence comes from Catalinimonas alkaloidigena, assembly GCF_029504655.1. Lineage (NCBI taxonomy): Bacteria > Pseudomonadati > Bacteroidota > Cytophagia > Cytophagales > Catalimonadaceae > Catalinimonas > Catalinimonas alkaloidigena. The sequence goes on along the minus strand of NZ_JAQFIL010000001.1, from coordinate 2,029,596 downwards.
AACAGCCAGGGCGGCTGGGGACCTAATGGCTACGACGATCGCCATACGTCAATTGAAGGTTTTGGACATTTTCATGAGTTTCAGATTGGTGGACTTGTATATATGCCCACCGTAGGTGACTTACAAACGGTACCCGGCACATTGGAAGATCCAGATGCTGGCTATCGCTCCCGCTTTGATAAAGCGAGTGAAACCTCTGCTCCCGGATATTATGCGGTTACACTTTCAGACTATGGCATCAGGGCAGAGCTCACCGCTACCGAAAGAGTAGGCTATCAGCGCTTTACTTTTCCGCAGTCTGAGCAGGCACATGTAATTATAGATATAGGACATAAGCAGGGCGAAAGTAGTGATGTGATAAATGCTACTGCCCGACTGGTTAACGATCATGAGGTTGAGGGCTCTATCGTAACCTATCCTGAGTATGTAAAGTTTGGTGATACCGGCAAGCGTGTAAGTATGTATTTTGTGGCCAGGCTCAGCAAAAAACCTGCAAACGTAGGGACCTTTGTAGATACTGTACAAACTGAAGGCGAAACCAGTACCGAAGGGGTAAATAATGGCTTATACCTCAGCTTCAATACTACAGAAGGTGAAATTATTGAAGTACAAACCGGTTTAAGCTTCACCTCCATAGAAAATGCTCGCCTCAACTTACGTACAGAGACAGAAGGAAAAGATTTTGATGCAGCCAGGCTGGCCGCTCAAGATGCCTGGAATCAAAAGTTGAACAAAATTGTCCTTGAAGGAGGTAAAGAAGAAGATCGCATTAAATTTTATACTGGTCTCTATCATGCGCTGCTTGGCAGGGGCCTTTCCAGCGACGTAAATGGGGATTTTCCTCAGGTTGATGATAAAATTGGTAAGACCCCGCTAGACAAGAATGGAAACCCGGAATACCATCATTATAATACCGATGGCATGTGGGGCGGCTTCTGGAATTTGAGTCAGCTTTGGGCGCTTGCCTATCCCAAGTATTTTAGTGAGTACCTCCAATCCAATATAGACTTCTATAAAGACCGTGGATGGTTACACGATGGTGCAGCAGCAGGCACATTTACCAATGGTGTATCTACCAACTTTCAGGGCTTGCTCATCGCTTCGGCCTATAATGTAGGAATTCGTGATTTTGATGTAGAAACCGGCTACGAAGCTGCCATCAAAAATGAGTTAGATTATCGGGGCAGAGATTTAGGTAATGGCAAATATGACCTCAGCTACTTTGTAAAAGATCATTTTGTCCCTTATCAGGATACGCTGATATCTAATGGTTGGGTATTCAACTTTGGTGGTTCACATACTATGGAGTATAGCTTCAGCTCTTATGCTGTGGCACAGATGGCAAAGCAAAGAGGTGATAGCGCCAACTATCAAAAACTGATGGCTCAGGCAGACTATTACCGTAACCTCTTTGATCAGGAAACTAAATACATCCGTCCCAAGCTTAAAAACGGTTCGTTTATCAAAGACTTTGATCCCTTAAAAGCATGGGAGGGTTTTCAGGAAGGTAATGCCTACCAATATACCTGGTACGTGCCCCATGACCCTGTAGGTCTGATTGAGCTTATGGGCAAAGAGACCTTTAATGAGCGGCTACAAAGTATGTTTCTGGATGCAGAGAAAAATCAGTTTGGCGGTGGCAGTGATGAGATAGATAGTTTCTCAGGCATAGAGAAATTGTATAATCATGGTAACCAGCCTTCGCTACACAATGCCTGGCTATTTAACTACTCTGGAAAGCCCTGGCTTACTCAAAAATGGGTAAGAGAAATCTGCAACACCTTTTACGGTACCGAACCTCTTCGCGGCTACGGAGTAGGTCAGGATGAAGACCAGGGGCAGTTAGGTTCCTGGTACGTTTTAGCAAGTATGGGCCTTTTTGATGTGCAGGGTCATACTGCCGATCGTCCCTCTTTCCAGTTTGGCAGTCCAATGTTTGAAAAAATTACTATACAACTGGATGAAGACTACTACACCGGTAAGGAGTTGATTATTGAAACCAAAAACCTGAGTGATGCCAATATGTACATACAATCGGTAAGCTGGAACGGGGAGGCGATTGATAAAAACTGGATTTACCGCGACCAATTAATGGAAGGTGGCACATTGAGCTTTACACTGGGTGAGCAGCCTAATAAAAACTGGGGAGTAAGTAATATTCCCCCCTCTATGTCTAACCAAAAATAACACATGAAGAAGTTTAGTATTATCATCATGGTCCTGTTGATGTGGGCCTGTAGTTCGCAAGAGAAGAAACAGGAAGAAAGTAATTCACTGGCTACCCAAATATTACAAAACAAAGACTTTCAGTATGTTAAGCAAAGAGCGTTGGACATAGTAGCGTCGGGTTTTAATGCGGGTGATGGATATCGTGAAGTGTGGATCAGAGATTACAATACCTTTGTAGAGCTTGCCGCTAAAGTACATCCAGACAGTGTACTACGTGAAAACCTGCTCGTATTCTTCCGTATGCAGGGCGATGATGGTAATATTTTAGACGGCTTCACTCCTGCCGAGGAAGTAGGTGCTGAAGAAACAGATTTTAGCTATTTTGATCTGGAACCTCGCTATGCAGGACACAAAAACACAGTAGAAACAGACCAGGAGACTTCGCTGATTCAGTCGGTCTACAAATACATAATAGCTACGGATGATACAGGCATTTTGCAGGAGCAAATTGGAGAGCAGACTGTGGCTGAAAGAATGGAAGAAGCTATGAATTTCTTAATGAATCATCGCTATTCTGAAGAGTACGGCCTCATTTGGGGAGCTACTACTGCTGACTGGGGAGACGTGCAGCCCGAACATGGCTGGGGCGTAGATATAGACGATAACACCCACCGGGCTATTGACATTTATGATAATGCCATGTTCATTATCGCCTTGGACAACCTTATGGAAATTTTACCTGAGACCAAAGAGAAGTGGCAACCCATACGTGATCAAATAGCCGCTAACGCTCGTAAGCATTTGTGGGATGAAAAAGATCAGAAGTTTATCCCTCATATCTATCTGGAAGGATCACCCTTTCCGGAAGATTTTAATGAAGATGAAATCTACTACTTTGGCGGAACAGCCATTGCTATTGAGGCAGGCCTTCTTTCTAAAGAGGAAATTAAAGCCTCATTAAACGAAATGATTAAACGTGTAAAAGAAGCGGGAGCACCCTCTATCGGGCTTACGCTTTACCCTCCCTACCCCGAAGGCTATTTCGCAAATCAGATTATGAATCCGGTATATAGTTACCAAAATGGTGGAGACTGGACCTGGTTCGGAGGCAGAATGATTCAGCAGCTGGTAAAACATGGCTTTGTAGAGGAAGCCTACGAGCAAATTCAGCCCATGACCGAAAGAGTAGTTAAAAACGACGGCTTTTATGAGTGGTATACCATAGATAACAAACCAGAGGGGTCAGGTACTTTTCGTGGCTCTGCCGGCGTATTGTACATTGCTATCCAGATGATGGAAAAATGGGCTAAAGATCAACAATAAAACTGATAGATATTTTTCTATGTGCTGGAGCAGATGGCTATAAAACTATATTGTTCTATCTTCGGGAGTTATTACAGACCGAACTTTTGACAATCAATAGAAGATGGATTTTAAGCTAGACACAAAAAGTCCTGTACCCTTACACGCACAGATAGAAAAATACCTGAGAGAATTAGTATCTAAAGAAGAGTATAATAAAGGCAAGCAGTTTCTACCCAAAGAAACTGCTCTTGCCAAAAAGCTGGGGGTATCCAGAAATACGATCAGGCAGGCTATTAACAAGCTGGTGCTGGAAGGTATAGTAGAAAGAAAAAAAGGAGTAGGCTCTAAAGTTGTTAATCAGAAAATCTCCACCCGACTGGATAACTGGATAAGTTTTACTAAGGAGATGCGCAACCAGGGTATTGAAGTCGTTAACTACCTGGTTAAGATTTCTCAGATTGAAGCCGATAAAGAGGTGTATAATGCTTTGGGAGCACCAAACACTAAAAAGATCTGGTGCCTGGAGAAGATCCGTGGTTCTAAAGAGGCTAAGTTTCTTTATTCGGTTTCGTACTTCCATCCCAGAGTGGGCCTGAATGGCAAGGAGGATTTTACTCGTCCTTTGTACGAGCTGCTGGAAAATGAACATGATGTAGTAGTCTCTGTTTCCAAAGAAAAACTTAGGGCTATTCGTCCAGACAAGAAAATTAGCGAGATGCTTGAGCTAAGCCCGGACACACCTATTTTAAGGAGAGAGCGCCTGGTTTGTGACATGGGAGAAAGACCCGTGGAGTACAATATCGTCTATTATCATACCGACTATTTCTCGTATGATATAGACATTAGAAGAGAAATTTAGTAGTTGTGATTCAAACTGATACCCCGGCTTTGCACATTTATTTAATGATGAAAACTGTATGAAGAGAAGTATTGCCATAGGGGTAGACGTAGGAGGTAGCCATATCTGTAGTGCAGCTGTAGACCTGAACACACTACAAATTATACCACAAACGTATTATTCCACTAAGCTTGATAATAGTGCCCCTAAAGAGGTGCTTATGCAGCAATGGAGTAATACCATTGCACAAAGCATAGAAGCGATTCAAAATGAGGTAGAAGAGGAGATAAATATTGGCTTTGCTATGCCCGGTCCTTTCATATACCATAAAGGTATAGCTATGTTTGAACGTAACGAAAAATATGAGCAGTTGTATGAAGTATCCATCCCCGAGGAGTTAAACCAAAGCTTACAGTATACTCATTGCCGCTACCGTTTTATCAATGATGCCATGGCTTTTGGCATAGGGGTAGCCGGGCTGGAATATGCTGCCGAAGGCAAAAAAGTGCTTGCGATTACTTTGGGTACCGGCTTTGGCTCTGCTTTTCTTACAAATGCTATTCCTCGCTTATGCAGCGATAATGCATATGAAGGGCCTTTTTTGTGGGACAAACCCTATAAAAATGGAATTGCTGACGAATACTTTTCTACGCGCTGGTTTGTAAAAAGGTATCAGGAGCTGAGTGGAGAGTTAGTAAAAGGAGTAAAAGAGATTGCAGATTTAAAGAATCCTATAAGCCAGAGCTTATTTGAAGAGTTTGGCCAAAACCTCTCCGATTTTTTAACTCCCTATCTGAAAAACTTTATGCCTGATGCTTTAATATTAGGAGGTAATATTTCTAAAGCTTCACATCTGTTTTTGCCTAAGTTCGGTGCACAGCTTCAGCAGGCAGGTATAAGTACAAAAGTTGTCATTTCAGAAAGCATGGAGGAGGCAGCATTAGTGGGTGCAGCCAGACTGTTTGCCCCTCAACTATGGGTACAGATAGAGAAGGATTTGCCTCAGCTTATCTAAAGAGAAAATCAGACACAGTCATACTACTGTGTCTGATTTACTGGTACACTCAATGAGAATTTACACTTTGACTTGTCCGTTCTCTGCTAAGAAAACTTCCTGCTGGTCCAGCTCATAGATTCTTTCCATAAGCTGCCATTTATCTTTTGCCGCAGAGTTGGGCTCACTATGCTGAAATTTTGAGACAAAAGCTTCCCACTCCGCCTGTCTGGACATCTTGGAGAGGGCTGCCATGGCACGCTCATGCTCAAAGTCGGGCACCGTGTCCATGATCATAAAAAGCACATTGCCATGCAGGTAAATTTCCATATCCAATATACCTACCGCCTTCATGCCTGCAGTAATTTCCGGCCAGGCTGCACCGGGAGCATGCACCGCTTTATACGCTTCAATTAGTTGTGGGTCGTCCACCAGCTTTAAAGTTTTGCAATATCTTTTGTAGGGCTTAAGGGCTTTTTGCATGATACTTATCGTACACTTATAATGATACTACTGCTTTGATGACCTGAGATTCGGGCTTCAGCCAGGTTTCAAACTGATCCACCATCTCTTCAAACGAGCTGCGGTGTGTTATCCAGCGGTCTATATTAATCTTTCCTTCTTCCATCATGCTGATAATCTGTTTGAAGTCAGAAGCCAAAGCATTTCGGCTTGCCATTAGCGTGAGTTCTTTCTTATGGAAGTAAGGATCGTGAAAAGAAAAATCTCCCTGAAAAAGGCCGATAAACACTATTTTGCCGGCAGGGGCTGCATATTCCAGGGCTTTGGCCATAGAATGCTTGTTTCCGGTAGCGTCCAGCACCACGGTAGGCAAATCACCATCAAACTGTTCTCTCAGCTTATCCAGCGTATCTTCTCTGCCTGCCACTACCGTTCCGTGAATATCTGTTGTTTCAGCAGCAAACTTAAGCCGGCTTTCGTTGAGGTCCATCACTACCGTTTTCGCTCCGGCAGCCGTGGCAAAAATAGTGGTAGCCAGCCCAATAGGCCCTGAACCAACCACCAACACTAAATCTTCGGGTTGTACCTGAGCACGATTGACGGCATGGCAGCCGATACCCAGGGGCTCAATGACAGCTAGCTGTTCGTAGGAAAGCTGTTTTGAACTATGTAGGTACCTGGCAGGTAATACAAACTGCTCTCGCATGCCTCCATCCTGATGCACGCCCAAAACAGAAATATTTTCGCCACAATTGGTGAACCCTCGTCGTACCGCCTGATCCTGTGTTTTGTTCATATAAGGTTCTACTGAACACTTATCTCCGGTTGATACATGTTTTACATCTTCACCTACCTTGAGCACTTCTACCCCCAGCTCGTGACCTAATATTCTGGGATAGCTGAAAAAAGGCTGATTGCCTCCGTAGGCATGAAAATCTGTTCCGCATACGCCTATTCGGTGTACTTTTACCAGGGCTTCATCAGGCTTCAGGCTTTCTTCTAAAGAGGTTTCTGTATATTTAAAATGTCCGGGTTCTTCTAATACCAGGGTTTTCATACTTCTGCTACTTCTTTTCTAGTGTGTAAAATGGTTTTGGTAATCTCTTCAAAAAGTTCCTGAGATAAAAGTCCCTGCTCCCAATCTTCTACGGTAGACTGTATCTGACTAATCTTTCTTGCTCCCATTACTATTCTGTCGGCTTCGTTAATTGAAAAGAGATAGCGTTGCGCTAAACTTGCCAAGGGCATATGATGCTGCTCAGCAATTTTATGTACTGCCTTCGCTGTTTCAATATCCAGATTAGTGATCCACTCATTGTTAGGAGGGTCTGCTTTGTAAGTTTCAAAACGGGTACCCAGCAGTGCCATGTGCAGGGCTGAAGCTGCATAGTAGGCTACACCTTCCTTCCGGAAGTGGGCTATGTCTTTAGCAAATGCTGATAGATTACAGGCGTCCATCTTCAAAAAACCGGAAACTACCTGGAAATTATCTTTGGTGATATAGGGACGAAAAGCATCGGTAGGATTGCCGCCCACACCCAGAAGTTTGGTATAGCCCTCAGCCTGGAAAGCTTTGAGTGTATCTAAAATCTCGTCTATTTTTTCCAGCGGCACCAGATGCGGCTCATGAAGAAAAAGCAGGTCAAGCTGCCCTACACCTAATCGGTCCAGGCTACGCATCAGGCTGTTCTTCATACTTTCCGCGGAGTAGTCTACATAGCATTCATCCGCTTTTTCTGCCGGTAGCCGTCCTACTTTGGTACTGACGAAGGGGTGCTCGCCCTGCCATCTGCTGAGCGCTTTACCCACAAACTCTTCACTTTTATTGTAAGAAGGGGAAGTGTCCAATGCACTGATGCCGTGTTCAAAGGCATAGTGCAAACAGGCTATACTTTCTTCTTCATCTACTTTCCCCCAAACACCACCCAGGCCGGAAGTACCATATACCAACCGGCTACCTTTGTCAAACAAAGGATTTCTAAAGTTGATGTCTGTCTGGTATTTCGGTCTTTGTATTGTTTCTGTAGCCATCTTATACTGTTATGCAATTTTAGCAAAGCTTAATTCCACTTTCCAGCCTAAGCTTTGCGCTTCAATTCTACTTTCAAAAATATGGTTAGTCGTTCAAATGCGCCTCTATGACTTCCTGAATGTGAGGAAAGTTTTCATCTGTTTCGTTCAGCGCTTCACGCTTCTGGCGTAACTGTTCTTTCAATTTTGCTATAGTCTCCTGATAGGCAGGGTCATTGTAACGGTTGTGTAGCTCTTCTGGATCTTTGCTTAAATCGTAAAACTCCCAGGCCGCAGGGGTCTGTTCTATTGTATAGGATTCGTCTTGCCAGCCCATAGCTTTTTTGCCTATGGTGTTCATATCACTTGGCAGACCATAGTAAAATATGAGCTTATAGTCTTTTGTTCTGATGCCAAAATTTGCCGGCACATCATGGTGCATCAGGTGCATCCAGTAGCGATAATAGGTGGATTGCTGATCAAATCCCTCATCATTACCTTCCAGCACACTGGCAAAACTATTACCCTGCATATAGCCGGGCTTCTCTCCTCCGGCAAGGGCAAGCATGGTAGGGGCAAAATCAGTGTTATTGATGATAGCCTGACTACGACTACCAGCTTCAATCATAGGAGGATAGTGCATGATAAAAGGCATACGCATAGATTCATCGTACATCCAGCGCTTATCCATATAATCATGTTCGCCCAGCATAAAGCCCTGGTCCCCGGTATAAATGATGATGGTATTCTCCCAAAGGCCATTTTCTTTGAGATAGTCAAATAATCTTCCCAGGTTATCATCTACACCCTTCACACAGCGTAAATAGCGTTTGAGGTACTCCTGATAGGCTTTGCTGGTCGCCTCCTTCGTCTCGGGATTACTAATTTCATATTGTTCTACATAACTACGATAAGGGTGGCGGTTGGAAACTGAAGTTCCTATACGGTGAATTAGACTATCATTCTTCCCCCGGGTAGCCTCAGACCCGAAATCAGGCTGCTCGTACAGGCTGCCAGGCTCAGGAATTTGCGTATCTTCCAGATAGTCCGCATAGCGCGGAGCAAACTCAAAATCATCATGCGGAGCTTTGTAGTGATGCATCAGAAAAAAGGGCTGATCTGCCTTGCGTTGGTTCTTAAGCCATTCTATGCTCAGGTCGGTAATGATATCGGAAGAATGTCCTTCATACTGCACCAGGTTATCGGGCCAGCTACCTTCTCCCTGTTTTCTGAACTCAGGATCAAAATACTTGCCCTGTACCGGCAGTACTTCATAATGGTCAAAAGCGGCGGGTTCTTCCTTAAGGTGCCATTTACCGATGATAGCCGTTTGGTAACCCAGCTTTTTCATCTCAGTGGGTAGATACTGCTTTTCTACGGGCAGGCTGCCATCCAGATCCAATACACCATTGGTTTGCGGATACTGGCCGGTCATGATGCTGGCGCGGCTGGGCGTACAGATAGAGTTATTACAAAATACCTGATCAAATACCATCCCCTGCTTTCCTAACTCGTCCAGCACAGGGGTGGGGTTGAGTGAAGCCAGACGGCTGCCATACACACCAAATGCCTGGGTGGTATGGTCATCCGACATGATGAACAGAACATTGGGTTTAGCAGATGCTTGTTCCATACTCGTTTTCTCCGGCGTCTGGCAAGAGAATAAACAAAGGACGAAGCCCAGGCTAAGTAGTAAGTTGCCCAGTTTGTAATTGATGTAGGTTGACATGTGTGTTTGAGTAGTTCTATGTGTATTGATGAGTTGTGATTATTGTTCTAACATAATGCAGTCTGCCATCACATTCCAGTCAAAGCTTTGCGCAGCAGATAAACTGTTACTTCTTGCTATTTTCTGGGTGAAGGAGGTAAGGCCTTTTCTCTGGTTTGTCTCCAGCGCTCCGCTTCTTTCTCCACATTTTCCGGATGAGGGTCTAACCACTGAGGGGCTAGCATCTCACTATTCCAGGCCTCATATTTCTTTTCCAGTTCAGCTATGATCTCGGGATGCTGGCTGGCAACATCCTGATGCTCAAAAGGGTCCTGATCCAGATTATACAATAGTGTGCGGTCTTTGTAGCTGCTCATATAAAGTTTGTATTTTCCCTGCCTTACTGCATATTCAAATCCACCTACTGAACGCCAAAAGAGTATATCATGGGGAGCCTCTTTGTCTGTATCTTTTAGGAAGGGCAAGAGATTAACTCCATCCAGAGCCAGTTCTTTCTTAGGCTGACTATTACTGGCTGCTAACAAAGTAGGAAAGAGATCCAGAGAGATGACGGGTTTGTCAAATATCCCGGTCTTTTTGATACCCTTTGGCCAGCTGATGAAAAAAGGTACCCTGATACCACCTTCAAAGAGCATCCCTTTATGTCCACGATAAGGCATATTATTCGCATGCTCTGCCCTTCCCCCATTATCACTCAAAAAGACTACAATCGTATTTTCTTTGATCTGATGTGCTTGCAAGGTGGAATCAATTTTACCTATTCCAGCATCTACCGCTGCCACCATCGCCGCATACACGCTTCTGCCCCCGTACTCAATATGCCTGGTCTTCTCCAGATACTCTTGCGTAGCCTGGTCAGGGGCATGAGGAGCATTATAAGCCAGATACATGAAGAATGGCTCTTCTTTATTTTCAATAATAAAGTTTACTGCTTCTTCACTAAAGTCATCGGTAAGATAGCTTAGCTCTGTGGGTTCTACAGGCTTGTCATTTCTGTAAATGGTTCTGTGCTTACCCTGAGGCCTTCCCCAGTAATTCATGCCTCCTGCTGAAAATCCAAACCAGTGGTCAAATCCTCTCTGGGGAGGAAGTAGGGAAGAGTGATCGCCCAGATGCCACTTGCCGATGGCGCAGGTACGGTAGTCATTTTCTTTCAAGGCCTCAGAGAGCATGGTTTCGGTAAGGGGTGTGCCTACAGTAGCATCATTTTCTATATACGGAGGATTACAGTCATGCCCAAAGCGTGCCTGATACCTACCGGTAAGTAAGCCAGCGCGGGAAGGACTGCAATAAGGGTGAGAAACATAGCCCTGAGAAAATATGATTCCCTCAGCTGCCAGACGGTCCAGATGAGGAGTTTTAATGTCTTTGGCACCATTGAAGCCTACATCTGACCAGCCCTGGTCATCAGTGACGACAATAATGATGTTTGGTTTGGATGCCTGGGCTGTAAGCTCTCTGCAAAGCAGAAAGGCTACGAGCAGGCCAAACAATCTAATCAAAATCATGAGTAGTTTTAGGTTGTTTCAATATTTAGCATAGCGCTTGTCAGAGTATTCACAAAGCTAGAATTTTGCAGTGAAAATAATCATGACATATGTTTATAAGAGTAAGACATATGTATAATACTACGCTTTTTCCCTAAACTACATAAATAAATGATGTGCTGTCAGACTCTTTCTAGTTTGATGGGTGCAGTATGGTTAGCATTCCACTGGCAGATATAGAGGTTTTTGTCATCGTCCACGCATACATCATGCCCATGCCATATTGGTTTGCTATCTAACTGATAGCTGGGCAAGAGTTTTCCTTCCTTATACTCAGGGAGTGTACCTCCTGGGTTAGAGACTACCTTTTCTCCTTCCAGTATGGTTACAAATCCTGTATGATCCTTCCAATGAAATTCTTTGTCTTTGGGTTTTGACCAGCAAACACCAGCATACAGATTATCATCATCCAGCACTGCACGGCAAACGTACATATTGGGTAGGTGAATGCTATGGTGGTATTCACCCTCCAGACTAAAGAATTTGAAAGCATTTTCACTTCTGGAGGTACAAATAAGCATAGGTTGATTCGGATTACGATAGTCTACCGCAATACCGTGCGCATTATGTAGATTATGGTCAGGATTGGCGTTATCATGGCCTCCCCAATGGCGTATGTACTCCCCTTTGGAAGAGTATTGTATGATATAATCCTGTCCATAGCCATCGGCTATGTAGATATCACCCTGCGGACCTATAGCAACTTCAGTGGGGCAAAAATTATCTCCAGGCTCATAAATCCCAATGGTTTGAGGGTGTCCAATGTCAAACACTACTTTCCCGTCCAGCGTAGTTTTACTTACTCTTCCATTATGCTTAACCCATTTTCCGTTTTTATCCAGGTACCAGCCTGAATCGGTAATAAAGAGAAAATCTTCTTCACCTTCTTCCGAAAGACAGATGCCATGTCCCCCCGGATAAGCCGTACCCCAATAGTCCAGCAGTTTACCAGACTTATCAAAAATCAGGATATTATTATCAGTATGATCGCCAATCATGATCAGGCGGCCTTTGCTATCCATAACCATCTCATGGCAGTTGAGTAAAGGGGTGCGTACCGAGCTTAGCTGTGCCCAGTCTTTTTGCATTTTATAGCGATAATCACCATGACCCAAAATGGTTTCTTCCTCACGGGGGCGTAGTGTTTGTGTGATAATGTTAAAATCCATAGGTATACCCAGTCCTATACCTGCGGCTATACTACTCCTTTTCAGGAAGTTTCTTCTTGTGTTCATGCGTTTAGGTTTAGCTTAGTATATCGTTAACTACATGCCCATGCACATCGGTCAGGCGGAAGCGTCTGCCCTGACTTTTATAGGTTAAGCGTTCATGATCTATGCCCATTAGGTGAAGCAGTGTAGCATGAAAGTCGTGCACGTGCACCGGGTTTTCGGTAACATTATAACTAAAGTCATCAGTAGCTCCGTAGCTTATTCCCGATTTTACCCCTGCACCTGCCATCCATATGGTAAAGCATTTGGGATGATGATCGCGACCGTAATTGGTCTTGGTAAGTTTTCCCTGGGAGTAGACGGTTCGTCCAAACTCTCCTCCCCATATCACCAGCGTATCTTCCAGCAGTCCTCTCCTTTTGAGGTCAGTGATGAGAGCAGCAGTAGGCTGATCTGTTTTTTGGCAGTTGGCCTGTATGCCTCCGGGTAGAAATGTATGCTGGTCCCAGCCCCGATGATAGAGCTGAACGAAGCGTACGTCTTTCTCCAGCAGTTTACGTGCCAGCAAACAATTGGCAGCATAGGTGCCTGGCGTTCTGCTGTCTTTGCCGTACATTTCAAAAACTTCATCCGGCTCATCCGTCAGGTCAGTCACTTCCGGCACTGAGGTCTGCATACGATAGGCCATTTCGTACTGAGAAATACGGGCATCCACTTCAGGGTCGCCGTAGGCGCTATTCTGTAGCTGGTTAATCTGCTTCAGGTATTCCAGCATTCGGCCTCTATCTTCATGATCATAGTTTTCCGGATTGTTAAGGTAAAGCACCGGATCTTTACCCGACCTAAACTGTACCCCTTGATGTTCGGTAGGCAAAAATCCATTACCCCAAAGCCTTGCATACAAAGGCTGTCCTCCCGAGTTGTTGGACACCAATACGATAAAGGTAGGTAAATCCTGATTGATAGAACCCAGCCCATAACTTAGCCAGGAACCTATGGAGGGGCGACCAGCCAACTGGTGTCCGGTCTGCATAAAGGTGATAGCCGGATCGTGGTTAATCTGCTCGGTAAACATAGACTTAATAAAACACAGATCATCCACCACTTTGGCAGTATGCGGTAGCAGCTCGCTTACCCAGGCCCGGCTCTCACCGTATTGGTCAAACTTATAGATGGAAGGCGCTATGGGTAAAGAAGATTGGCTGGCACTCATGCCCGTAAGCCTTTGTCCCTGCCTTACGCTATCGGGAAGCTCTTTGCCAAACATCTCGTTCAGCCTGGGCTTGTAGTCAAAGGTTTCAAACTGAGAAGGGCCGCCACTCTGAAACAAAAAGACAACTTTCTTGGCCTTAGGAGCAAAGTGCGGAATATCGGCTAATCCTCCACTCATAGGAGCCAAAGAACTTTTTTGTGCTGTGGCCCCCAGGCTTGTAGGGTTAAACAATGAGCCTAAAGCTAAAGCCCCCAGACCCAAAGAGGTTTTGTTGAGAAACTGACGGCGATCTATTTTGTTCTCTTCCTTTTGTAGTTCAGGATTATTAGATCTGATAATATCATGATGGTGTCCCATAGTACTTATCTTTTTGTTATGGTTGCGTCTGAGTTCAAGATAACGCTGGCGACTACGGCATTGGCCGCCAGCATTTTCAGGTCTAGGGAATCACTTAGCTGATACTCCCCAGCTTCTACCCAGCCTTTAATTTTTTCAGGGTGATCTGTAAATTTCCGGTGCTCTTTTTCCTGCAAATCAAGTAGCAGCTCAAGTTCATCCTGGGGTGGCTTCTTCCCGGTCAGTCGCTGATACGCTTCCGTAATTCCTATGGCTGGTTCTTCATGCTGGCAGATGATTTCTCCCAGCACTTTAGCCGTTTCCAGAAAAGCAGGGTCATTGAGCAGTACCAATGCCTGCAAAGGCGTGTTGGTTTTTTGCCGACGTACCGCACATTCTACACGCTCAGGCTGATCAAAGGTGGCCAGTGTAGGTAGAGGCACCGTACGTTTCCAGTACACATACAGGCTGCGGCGATACAGGTCATCCCCATGATCCTGCACATAGGTATCAGAATTCATCGTCCAAAGGCCTTCCGGCTGATAGGGTTTCACACTTTTTCCGCCTATAGAATCATTCAATAAGCCGCTGGCCAGTAAGGCATTGTCCCTTAGCATTTCACTCGTCAACCTTCCCCTGGGCCCGCGGGCCAGAAGAATATTGAGAGGATCTTTTTCTCTCAGCTCCTGCGAACTAACAGAACTTTGCCGGTAGGTATTAGACATGGCGATAAGCTTTTGTAATGCTTTTACATCCCAGCCAGACTCTTTAAAAGTGACGGCCAGCCAGTCCAGCAGTTCCGGGTGAGAAGGTAGCTCTCCCTGATTACCAAAATCTTCGGTGGTGCGGACTATCCCGCGGCCAAAATAGTTTTGCCAGTAGCGGTTTACAGCTACCCGGGCTGTAAGGGGATGATCCTCATCAAACAGCCATTGGGCAAGGCCAAGCCTGTTTTTAGGATACTCATCTTTCCAGGCAAATATCTTTTCAGGTGTATTGGGAAACACTTCCTCGCCATGCGCATCATAGACTCCTCTTTCCAGAATGTAGGCCTGCCTGGGTGAGTCCATTTCCTTCATAATCATAACTTCTTTCACCTTTTCCACACTATCTACCAATGCACGACGTATCTGAGCAAGCTTTTTCACTTCTGCCTGGTATTTAGTAGCACGGCTACTGAGATAGTACTCTTTGAGTTGGTCTTTTTCTTCCTGCACCAGCTGAGTAGGTGCTTTCTTTGCAAGTTGAATCAGCTGATCATCTTTGGCGATCATCATTACTTCCAGCGCAGAGAGTTCACGATCATAGACCAGCAGTTCATCCGCAAAAGCACCGCCAATTCCTTTACCTCTCCAGCGAGCTCCTAACTGAAGCGCCGGTTCTATCGGATTTTTATAAATCTGATCTTCCAGCTGATTGAAGACAATATCTTTATAAAGGTTATCAACTTCAGTTTTGCAATCTAGTTGCCGGCCATTTGTATAAATCTGTAATCCTGATGCTTTACTGGAGCCATCGTAAGTCATCATTACATGCGTCCATTCCTCTTTAGGTATTTCCAGTTCAGAGACTTTTACGATCGCATTATCCGGCCAGGTATGGGCCAGCATAGCTTCCAGTTTGTTATCTCTGATATTAAGATGATAGCCTTTGTAGGAGTGTAACCTGGTGCCTTGATTTTTATGAAATATCACACCCTCATTTAGGTTTTTAGGAATTTTGACCCACACGCCAATACTAAAAGGATCATTGCGTTTAAAAACGCCTATCGGTTCAGCATCCATCCAGGCATCGCCATTGAGCTTTAAACTCTGACCATATTTCCCTTCGCCAAACTCAGGCATTTCATCATTAGAAAACTGGCGATCCATCCTGGCAGTGTGAGAAGCCTGAGCGGCATTTTTCAGGTTTTGGTTAAAGTCAAATTTTGCTAACAAACCCCTGCGAGGTATGCCAGCGCTTACATTTTTATAATTGCCCTGGCTCAGCCATTTCTCAAAAGATGGGGTAAGTTTATCTTCAAGCGATTTTGTTTTTTCAAATTGTTTTTGCTCCTGCTCTTCTAAAAAAGCAATAATCTTTTCTTCCTCTTCGCTCGGTAGCAGCATATTAGGAACTGGTATGTCTTTAGGGTCCCAGGAGATCTGTCCGGTCTCATTCTGGTTATTGAAAAAGCTATAGAGCTCAAAATAATTCTTCTGAGAGATAGGGTCGTACTTGTGGTCATGGCATTTCGCACAACCTAAAGTTAAAGCCATCAGCCCCTGCCCTACTACATTGGTACGGTCAGCCACATATTCTACCCTAAATTCTTCATCTACTATTCCACCTTCCATGTTCTGGGGATGTAGGCGATTGAAACCGGTAGCTATCATTTGCTCCCGTGTAGGATTGGGCATCAGGTCGCCAGCAATCTGCCAGCTTGCAAACTCATCATAAGGCAAGTTTTTGTTAAAAGACTTGATCACCCAATCGCGCCAGGGACTCATATCGCGGTATCTATCTACTTGATAGCCATAAGTGTCTGCATAACGGGCAAGATCCATCCAGTCGGTCGCCATTTTTTCACCATAATGTGGAGAAGCCAAAAGACGATCTACCTGTTTTTCATAAGCGTTTGCCGACTTATCTTCCATAAACGCTTTGATCTCGGCAGGGCTAGGTGGTAAACCTGTAAGATCTAGAGATAAACGTCGTAACAAGACTGATTTATCTGCTGGGGGCGACAAGTTAAGGCCTTCCGCTTCTAATCTTGCCAATACAAAATTATCAATTGGGTTAGCCACCTTTTCTTTTTCCTTAACCTCTGGTACTTCAGGCTTCTCAGGTTTTACAAATGACCAGTGAGGTTTATATTCTGCCCCTTCTTCTATCCAGCGGATGAGCGTTGCCTTTTCGGTAGGCGTAAGCTTGAGGTTAGAGTCCTTTGGCGGCATGATCAAGTCTTCCTCCTCGCTGGTAATTCTATGGAAAGCTTCACTTTTTGTTAAATTGCCAGGTACTATCGCATATTTACCTTCATTTTCTGGTAGTTCAGCAAAAGCGGTCTGGGAGGCATGCAACTGTAAACCTGCTTCTATTTTACCTTTGTCCGGCCCGTGGCAGGCAAAACATTTATCGGATAGTATAGGCTTGACGTGTATATTAAAATCCAGCTTTTCCGGTAAGTTCTCATAAGCTATGGCTACCTCATCGGGTAGATCCGGACCACATGCCTGCTGGCAAATACTGAGTATGATAAAAAATATGGAGCCCAGCAGTGCTCTACTTTTTTTTAATCTCTTCATAGGTTGGCATTAGATTTTTTGCAAAGCCAACTTAATTAATAAGACTGGAAAACAGCTAATTTTAGCTATAGACTCTATATAGACCGGAGTTCAAAAACATGTAGACTGACTTGTATGAATACTTTGTTTACAGCAAATTGAAGCTACTTTTATAACAACCGTCATTTATGTACCGCAAGTTCATTTATAGACTTTGGGTCTCTCTTATTCTGATCGCATGCCCACAACTGAGTAGTGCATTATCTCCAGACGAAGAACAGCCAATAAATGCTGAAGATTATGTCATCAGCCTCTCTTTTATTAAAGAAAGTTTGGAGGATAGCATTATCAAAAATATGAAGGATAACATAGAAAGTCTACTTAGTGATGGGGATACCATTCAGGCGATCCAGCAAATGATCAAGCTCTCTCAATTGTATAGTAACAGAGTAGACTTTAATAGTGCTTATGATAATTACTGGGATGCCCTGCTGCTCGCCGAAGAAGCCAATCATTTAAGCTCACAGGCCTGGGTATACGAAGGTCTGGGCATTTTATATAGCATTTACGAACGCCCTATTAAAGCGCATGAGAACTACAGAAAGGCTCTACAGATCTGTAAATCACTGGTCCGTAAGCAGGAGGCAGATAGCACATTTATTCGAAAGATCTACTTTTCACTGGCTGTACACTACCGGTATGAAGAGAATTTAGATTTGGCCTCAGCCTACCTGGACAGTTGTAAAGCGATTAGTACAACTAACCTTATTGCAGCTAAACTTGACGCGGCTGAAAGTGGGTACCAGGAAATCATGCGCGGAAACTACGATACTGCAGAGGAGCAACTACTGCCCCTCAAAAATGATTTTTCTGAAATCGTTCCTTCTTATCTGGTCGTCTACCATAGCATGCTGGGTGAATTATATGCAGGTATGCAGGAACATGAACTTGCAGTTTCACACTATTATCAGGCCCTGGCATATGCTAAAGAAAATCTGAGTCATCTGAATTTTATTCCTATCATCTACCGGCAGTTATCCGATATTACTAGCAGACTTGAAAAAGAGAAGGAAGCACAGCTATTTTTAAGGTCCGCTTATGAACTGGAAGAGTGGCTGTACAGTATAAAAAGTCCTAACAATCGTTTTCTGGTAGAGATTAAGGATAAGTACCGAGCCTCTCAGGAAGCTCAGGCCAGCCTGATACAGGCGCAGCGGGTTCAACAACTGGAACAGGCAGAATATATCTGGTACCTGAAAACCCTTATACTTATCATCTCCCTGATTTTTGTAGGGTTTGCCGCTGTCAGCTTGATTTACAGGATGAGAAAAAAGCACAAACTTAAGCAGGCCCTGCTGGAACAAAAGAGGGAACAGGAAACTCAGAAGAACAAAGAGATACTGCAAATCAAAAATAAAGAGTTAACCAATTCTACACTCCAATTAATTGCCAAAGATGAATTGCTCAATGAGATAAAAACTGAGCTAATTGATATGCATAAAGAAAGTAAAGAGCCGGAGCTCAAAAGAGTGATTACTAATATTAAACTCAACAAAGAGCAAAACTGGCTTGCCTTTGAAAACCGCTTTAATTCCGTGAACAATGACTTCTTTGAAAGATTAAAAGAGAAGTTTCCTAAGCTTAAGCCTTACGATCTTAAAATTTGCGCTTTGATTAAGCTGGACTTTTCTGGTAAAGAGATGGCACAGTTGCTGGGCATTACTCCGGAAAGTGCTAATACCTCGCGTTACCGCCTCAGAAAAAGATTAGGACTGGAAAAGCAGGATAACCTTAAAGAGTTTATTGATCGTATTTAGGTAAAATTTTAGTGATATAAATGTACTTAGGAAGAGCGAGCATGTGCCCGGGTCAGGCTTACCAAGCCCGGGCTATGCAAACAGATGAATAACACAATGATTGATCTCAGTAGCTTCAAAGATTGTGTTTGTTATTTTTTCCTGTCAAGATTTTTTTTGACTAATACAATCCTAATTTAAAAACTAACTTCAACGGCAAATGCATGCTCACCCGGCTTATTCTCAGGAAGCCTGACCATCAGGCCATCTTCAGTTTGTTCCCACTGAAGTTTATCATTACTTCCAAGAAGTTTGGTTCCGCTTACCTTTTCTGCATGCTCAGCACCTTCAGCCAAAGATGTAATGAGCAATTCACCATTTTCCGGCCAGTCCATAGCGATGGCATATAGCTTGCCGTTTTTGGTGGTAAAGCGGAAGTCATTTGCGGTCAGCTCCTGATTTTTACCTTCGGTATGGTGCCCTGTAGCCACTTCGGTAGGCCCTTCTCCGTATATTTTCCACGGACGCGTACCATAGATAGCATCTCCATTCGTATTTAACCATTTGCCAATTTCTAAAAGCACCTGCTGCTGATCTTCAGGAATAGTGCCATCCGCTTTGGGGCCTACGTTGAGTAGCAGACAACCATTTTTACTTACAATATCAATAAGGTCATCTATCAGCGTATTGGGAGTTTTGCTGATCCAGTTAGTTACATAACCCCAAGAGTTTTTGCCGATAGAGGTATCTGTCTGCCAGGGTTCTTTATTAATGTCTGACATTTTTCCTCTTTCCAGATCTAGTACAATGGTACCTTCCGGAAAAGAAGGGTAGTCAAAATTTTTGTCCTGCAATACTACTTCTTTGTTCCAGTCCAGCCCTTTGTTATAATAATAGGCAGCCAGTTTTGGATGGTATTCTGCAAATTCCGGTCTGTCCAGATAGAAGTCAAACCACAGTATATCTGGCTGATAATTGTCTATGATATCTTTGGTACGGTTCCACCACACTTTCTGAAACTCTTTGCTCACCTCTGAGTAAGGTTCCATATTTTCATTGTAAAGGTCAGCGTACTCCGGATTGGCAGTATCAAATTCTTTCTTTTTGTTGAAGTAGTTGTAGTTAAAAGCCAGGTGAGAGGAAGCTCCAAATTTGAGCCCTTTGGCTTTGCTGGCTTTAGCAAGTTCACCTAGAATATCTCTTTTGGGCCCCATGTTTACGCTATTCCATTTGGTATTCTTGGAGTCGTACATGGCAAATGCATCATGATGCTCAGCTACCGGTACTATATATTTAGCACCGGCTTTTTCAAAAAGGTCTACCCATGCATCGGCATCAAAGTTTTCTGCTTTGAACAAAGGGATGAAGTCTTTATAGCCAAACTCAGAAGGATGCCCCCAATACTCTACATGATGCTTGTACACATGAGAAGGCTCAGTGCTTTTGACTTCTCCCTGAGGGCTCCATACTACCGAATCCTGATACATCAGGCGCGGATACCATTCTGAACCAAATGCCGGCACTGCGTATGGTCCCCAGTGTATAAAAATTCCAAGCTTAGCGTCTTTAAACCAATCAGGGGCTTCGTATTTCTTAAGAGACTCCCAGTTTTCCTCGTACCCCATAGATTTTAGAGGTTCTTCAGTCTGCTTATGGCCTTTCACATTACATCCCCAAAGCGCCAGAGATACTACTATCGTTAAAATTCCAAAGTGTTTCATGTATTGAATTCGTTAATTGTGTACCTCACATATTCTTTGTTTTCATAGGCCTAAAGGTCACTAACTCTGCTGTAGAACGATACGACAAATGTTCATTATCATATCACATATGTTTTAGTAGCATTTAGTCACAAGGCAATGGGCCAAAAACCTATTTGTACGGCTAAATTGTGATAGTATGTTATTCATTATCAAAGTATGTAAGCTTATGACAACAAACGCCTGGTGCTTTTGGCAAGCAACAAAAAAAGACTGCATCTATATGGACGCAGCCTTTATCTGTGTTAAACCATGATGAAAATTGAAACTCTACTGATGTGCTTCTACCGTTCCTCCTATATCATTTTCGGTATAGCCTTCCAGCGTGATTTTAAAAGCATGGGCATAGTCTGAAGGGAGTTTGTTTGGCGACCGGATTATTAAACCTTCATCGTTTCTTTCCCACGCTATTTTTTCGTCACTGCCGACTAATTCAATCTTCTCAATTTTGGAGTTAAGCACACCAATCTGAGTACTTAAAGATTTTATGACTATATCACCAGAGGGCTTATCCATAATGATAGCATAGAATTCCTTATCTGATTTTTTAGTGAAGCGTATGTCTTTATTGGTATACTTAATATCAATCTTCTCTACCTTATGCCCTCCTTCCGGCAGACGGGTAGGCCCTTCTCCAAAAATGGTATAAGGACGTGTAGCATATATGGCCTCTCCATTCACTGCCAGCCACCTGCCCATGTCTTTCAGTAAGTCTTTCATCTCCTGAGGAATACTACCATCTGGATCTGGAGGTACATTCAGTAACATTAAACCATTTTTGGACACGATGTCCACCAGTATATCTATCAGTTCATTAGGAGATTTAAACTTTGCATTTGAGCGATAGAACCAGGCACCGGGAGAGGTATCTGTTAGCCAAAATTGTTCTTTAGGCTGGTTGGGCCTTCCTCGCTCATAATCTTTCACCGCAGTAGGTTCAGGAAAAGTCTTTTCTTTATAACATACGACTACCTCTTTGTTCCACTCCAGGCCTTTGTTGTAGTAATAGGCTAAAAACTTTTGACGCAGATCTTCAGGGAGGTTTTCCAGCCACCAGTCAAACCAGATCAAATCCGGCTGATAAAGGTCCATATACTCTTTGATCTTAGCCCACCACTCATTATTAAAGCGCTCGGAAGTAACATCAGAATCCAGGGGGTGAGGCTCGGTATATAAATCATAGTCTTCAGGGCTTACTCCTCCATAAGCGTGGGCCGGGGCAAAATATTGCCAGGTAAATGCATGGTGGAAAGAGCCCATGAACTTCATGTCCCTGGCTTCTATTTCTGTCTTGAGTTCAGCAGAAGGGTCTATACCACCGTAGTTCATAGCGTTCCAGCGCGTAGCTTTGCTATCCCACATGGCAAAATTATCATGATGCATCGCTACCGGGCCAGCAAATTTAGCTCCTGATTGCTTGAAAAGCTCTGCCCACTCAGCAGCATCAAAACCGGAAGGGTCAAACTGTTCTATCAGGTATTTGTAGCCGTATTTGGTAGGGTCTCCATATTTTTGCTTATGATGGATGTAGTTGTTGGAGGGCTTGCCCGGATTGTTTTTATCCAGCTGACCATTGTCATACATTCTCATACCATGCCAGCCCGCATAGTGTTTGGAAGTATCTGCACCTTCAAAAGCTGCTGATACCGGTCCCCAGTGGGCGTAAATTCCAAATTTAGCATCCTGAAACCATTCCGGGGCAGGCGTTACTTTGCTCAAAGACTCCCAACTTTCCTCATATTTTTCTGGCTGTTGGGCAAAAGCCTCTTCCCCTGCAACTATCAGGGCAAATGTCAGAGAGAGATACTTTAATAAATTTAATTGCATTGCTTTATGATTAGGTTTGATGATTCTTAAAATGTATTTAGCTGAACATTGCTTGCTACTTGACAGTCGGTGTCTATAAGTAATGTCCTTTTCATATACCAAAGTGATTACAAGTGGTTGCCGGTAAATACTTTACTTTCACGGGTACTATTGTACTTATCAAAAAGTGCTTCCACCTTTTTCATATATTTATTATTATTGATCAGGTTATATCGCTCATCTTCTATAAGATTATCATTGAGGTTAAATAGCGCTACCGGCGTACGTGTCTGATCGCTTTTGTCTTTTTTATCTACCTGAATGATCAGCTTCCAGCCATTTTCAATGATCATAACCTCCCGATGCGAGCCTCCCTGCACCATAAGATAAGGATGCGTTTCTGCATTTATGTCGTTTTTAAGAATTGGAAGTAGGTTATAAGAATCCATAGCTTGGCCTTCTTCTATTTTCTGCCCACTAATAGCAGCCAGGGTAGCCATAATATCCAGACCAAGTACTGTCTGAGATGACTGCTGTTCAGCCTTAATCTGAGCAGGCCATGAAATGATAAAGGGCACACGATGACCACCTTCGTAAGGGGTGTTTTTGCTACCACGGTATATACTGTTAGGTTTATGCCCTGAAGCCAGAGTCTTTTTATCTACATGCAGACCGCCGTTATCTGAAGTGAAAATGAAGATTGTATTTTCGTACACTCCCCGCTTTTTCAGCTCAGCGATCATCATACCAATTTGCTCGTCCAGCTCTCTAATCATATCCATGTGAGCTGAAGGGGTAGTGCCTGCTATCTTCACTCCATTTAGCTCAGCAGGAGGGGTATGGGGCAGGTGTACTGCCTGGGAGCAGTAGTACATAAAGAAGGGCTGGGACTGATTGGCATGGGTGGAGATATAATTAACTGCTTTGCCCGCCAGTAATGGTCCCATGATATGTGGGTCCCAGTTAGCATCTCCCAGACCTTCAGACTTATCCAGGCTGGCATTAATTTTTGTCATAGACTCATGTGTAATCAAATCTATTCTTGAGTCTTCTAAAGGCATCCACTCTCCATTCTCGTACACGGCGTAGGGCACGTTCTGTATCCCCGCTGGTAAGGTAATACTATAGTCAAAGCCCATCTGCTGGGGGCCGTCGTCTACAATTTTGCTTATGTCTACATCCAGCTGGGGATCTTTGCCCACTGGCTCATATAGCAGCTCATTACTTCCCTTACGATAGTACCTCCCTCCTAAGTGCCACTTTCCCAAAAAGGCTGTATGATAATTGGCCTGTTTCATAAGTCTGCCCAGGGTAAGCTGATCCTTTTGTATAGGCGACTTGGCATAAGCTGACCATACCCCCCAAGGTGAAGGGCTGCGGTAACAGCTGTTTCCTGTCATGATAGCATAACGGGAGGGGGCACACAGTGCTGCTGGAGAATGGGCATTGGTAAAGGCCATACCACTTTTGGCCAGCGCATCCAGATGAGGCGTTTCCAAAGCTACCTCCTGTGAATGCATACGGCGGTAGTAAGACAAATCACCTGAGCCAATATCATCTGCTAAGACTACGATGACATTGGGTAGCTTCTGGGCTATACTAATACCTGAAATCAGAATAAATGAAAAAATGATATACGTTTTTCTTAGCATAGGTCTGTTTGTTATGAAACTTGTCAGTTATTTTATCAACAGTTTTTCTATTGGTTGAAAATTAATTCTTCATCATTAAGGCTTTATTGTATTCGTTCTGCTTTCTGCTTTTCACTGAGTCCCTGCGAAAAATATACTTCTGGATCTAACCAGATCTGGGTGTTTTTCATGGCCGGATCATCCACATCCAGACTCAGGTCACAGTCAAAGCGAGCCAGTATGCTGTATTTTTTCTGTGCCTCACCCATACCGGTAAAATGTGATAAGCCCCAACTGATACCTCGCCCATTTCCCTGAGAATCAAATGCATCTGGCAGGTAAGGCCCTGCAGCTGCGGGCAATAAAGAGCTTACCGCAGCAATCTCAAAGTTGATCCCATCCGGTGCATACTGTATGGTGTTGTTTTCGTTTCCATCACGAATTACCAGAGCTGCTATTCCTTCTTGGAAAGGAAAAAGAGAAGTCTCATGCCCGGAATTAAAAAGAGGATTAAGAGGATGCTTACTAAAGGGCCCCATCGGATGGTCAGCCATGGCAAGTCCATTTCCTACCAGATAGTCAGGGCGATCTCCAAAAGCAGCCTTGTAGTAGATGTAGATTTTACCCTTATACACTAAAGGAAATGGGTCATGAATAGAATACTGGTCCCAGGTGCCCGGCTCACCGTTGGGAATAATAATTTTGTTAGCCGGAGTCCAGGGCCCATCTGGTGAATCTGCATAGGATAGGGTCACCGGACAATGGTCACCTTTGGTGCCACTGGCCTCCATAAAACCCTGATAGTATAGATAATATTTCCCTTCCCATTTTAAGATGTCTGTAGTGGTAACTGAACGCCAGCCTACTTCTGGCTTGGGAGGACGGGGTACGGCTACGCCCTGTTCCTCCCAGTGAAAACCATCATCACTGGTTGCGTACCAAATCTCACTCAAATCCCAATCTGTAGAAGGGATGGTATCATTAGCGTTTTTAGCTCCCTGAGGGGGAGTAGAGGTTTCTCTTCGGGTATACCAAACATAGTACTTGCCATTTTCTTTAATGATTTTGGAAGGGTCTCGGCGGGAGATAGTACCATCTCCGCCATTGTAATCAAAGCCCTGAAGCCGGGTATATTTGAAGCTGGAAAAGAGTTCATTATCCTGAGGCCTTGGCGTCAGGTAATTGGTATACAAACGTTCCATGGCTTTACTAAGTGGTCTGTCAGGTTTCTGCTGGGGTATATCCCAGGGAAAAGCTTTTTGAGCAGTTTCGCCTTGCGTACTGTTGGAGTTTTCTACTTCCGCACAGGAGTACAGACTAAGCAGCAGGAGTAGTAAACTTGTTCTACTCAGGCTAAAAAATCGTATTTGTTCTCTCATATTGTTGTATTGACTAAAATCTCTACTTTTCAAGCCTTGCTTCTAAAATTGAGCAGATGCTCTATATAATTTGCTGACTCAATTCTCCCACACTTATGTCCACTGCTCCTATTGGAAATGACCCCTCATCTTAAGCGGCAGTGACTTAAGATCACTATTACAGCATTCATCCAAAACCATAGCATGACAGTACTCTACTATTCTTTTACCAGCTTGTAGGCACGCACCCAATCATAATAGGTCTTATTAATGTCATCGTTATTTAGTTCTTCCGGTGTAGGTGGTGTTTCCCAATTATAGGTTTCCGTAACCATATGCATGTACATAGGTCGGTTAAATGGTTTATCTCTAAAGTGAGTACTGGGATTTACCGTAAACTTATGCTCTCCATCCAGGTAGAATTTCAGTGTATTTTCATCTATCCACCAACAGCCGTACACATGGTAGGCTTCGTTGGCAGCGGGCGATATGGCACACTGCCCTCCCTTAGATTTTACTATTTGATCACCCTCACACGGCGTATGAAAAATATGTGTGTTGGAGTGCATTACATTCCGAAAGTCTCCACCTGTCTTCTGCTTTCCTACTATTTCTACAATATCCAGTTCCAGCTGCTCGCGAGGACACTCATTACTTTCCGGCTTATTTTTCATCCAGAAGGTAGATGACATAGAAATGCTGGAGGCTTTCATACGTGCTTCGTAATAGCCGAAATATGCATCTTTAGCTCTGGAAGCTACTGCTCCTCCGGCGATATTATATTTGTCATCTCCTTCCAGCACACTGTTTTTAATCTGCATATTGCCATCCTTTACAGACACCGCATATGCTCTGAAAGTAGCAGGCGGCCTACCATGTTTCCAATAGGGGGAGCGAGCATACCATTTTGTTGTATCTAAATGATCGCCGTTAAATTCATCGGAGAACTTTTCATTTTTGACCCACTTATAGCCTTCTGGGGGAGGTGGGGTTTGGGCGTAAGCAAAATGTGTTAGACTTATTAACACCAGTATTAGTTTTAATGGCTTCTTCATGTAGATTATTCATTTATTCTGGTTGAATGCTCAGGCCTCGCTCTGCTTCACTATCAGCGGTATAGCGCAATACTTTCGGGTCGCCTTCTCCTCTGGCCTCTTGTATAGCTCTTTGCCAAATCGCTCTCATACTCTCCAGCTTTTGCTGGTACTGAGGCTGATCTGCCAGATTGGTAGTTTCATCAGGATCCTTAGCGAGGTGAAATAGTTCTTCGTAAACGGGTAGCTCACCCTTCAATGGCGCTTCCACAAAATCACGATAAACCGCAATATCAGGGTCGTGCACTTTGTAGAGCATGCTTGTCATATTTATACCCATTTGTCGGGCAGTCTCAATCTTTTTGTTGGCTGAGAAATTTTTGTTTTCATAATACCGGATGTACTTCCATTCTTTATCCTGAACCGATTCGCAACGGGGGTTGCCAAATTGAGTGGACCAGAGGTTTTCGGTAAAAAGATACTCCCGTACCTTCTGTTTCTCTCCGGTCAGTAGAGGGTAAAGGTCTTTACCCTGAAAACTTTCAGGGATCTGAATGCCGACACGACACATGATACTTGGTGCCAGGTCTATACTTTGGACCAAAGCATCAGATTGATTGACTTTGTTCTTTTGCTTTATAGCAGGATCATAGATAATCATAGGCACATGCGTAGTATACTCGTAGCATAAGGCCTTACCACCCAAACCAAACTGACCCATAAAAAGACCATGGTCAGAGGTAAAAATGATCACAGTATTTTTATCAAGCCCTTCTTCTTTCAATTTCTCCCTTAACTTACCAAGCATACGGTCTATTCCGGTCATGGCCTGAAGCTGCCGTATGTATCTTTCTTTTAAAGTCTCTGGCTTATCAACATAATCGTAACCTTCCTGCCGGTCTTCTGCATGGTGGATTGAGGGAGGGAGTTTAGGAGTATTAATGTCTTCTTTGGCTACATAATGTTTGGGAAGAGCAATATCCACATCACGGTAAAGCGATTTGTAAATTTCATCGTCGCTGTTTCTTTGCTGCATTGTAGAGGTACTGGCTCCATGCGGTAAGTTAAAGCAAACCGACAGCATAAAGGGCTGGTCTTTTGGCCTGGATTCCACAAAACTTAGCGCACCATCCAGCTTTTCTTCATTACTTAAAAAAGCCCCTACTCCTTCGGTAATTATCTCTAGCTGCGTATTGGCTTGTGCGTTTTTAAAAATCTTATGCCTTTCTTTAGGGTAAAAAGACAGATGACCATGACCGGCATACCAGAAATCAAAGCTCTGTTCCATCATGCCACTTTGGTACCCACCTATGCCTATGGGCACATGGTTTTTGCCTATCCAGCCCGTGTAGTATCCGTTTTCACGCATCACCATAGGATAGCTTTTTTGCCAGGCTTCGGGTGACATACTAGTACCGGAATTAAAGTTGATTCCATGCTTACGTTCAAACTGGCTCAACAGAATACTGGCCCGGCTTGGCGTACAGATCGCACTGGTGATATGCGCATTGGAAAATAAGGTACCATCAGCAGCCAATTCATCTAAATTAGGCGTTTGCACAATCGGATTACCAGTACAGCCCATATAGCCGTAAGACTGATCATCTGTTAGTATAAAGACAAAATTTGGGCGATCCTGAGCATGGGTTTTTAGTACAGTAACTAATAAAAGTAAAAGGAACTTAAGAAAGTGGTGGATCATAAGTTAAAGACTGTTTGCTTTATAGTGAGCTGGCTAAATAAGTAGTGAAACAACCCTCTCCAGCTACAGAAGAGGGCTGTATTCATTTTCACTACATAATCAACCCAATCACAATCTAAACTAATTAGGGCCTTACATCCTTTTCGGAGAGGTAGAAGTCGTCAAAGTAATACTCTCCATCCGCCGTAATCTGAATCATCAGGCGACGACCGTCTTCAGCAGCAGCCGGTGCGTATTCTTTGGTTACCGTAACCCATTCACCTCTTGGCTTATCCGCCAGATTATCCCAAAACTGTTTCCAGTTGGGTAGCAGCCATATCCCCATGCTGGCAGCAGTATTACTCTCTGGCATCCAGATTTTATAACGTATTTCGTAGGTTTTGCCAGCTTCCAGACTAAAAAGCGAATTGATACTTTCTATCTTGCCGGCTGCCTGCCCTTCCGATTTAACAATTTTGAGGCTGTACTGACCGCTGGCAGCTTTGTCGGTTGTAAACTCAAAGTCTGCACCATTGTCCCACATGGCTGCCCAGGCTGCACCGCCATCTTCAAATCCGTAGCCGGCAGGTAAGAGGTTTACATCATGCATCACTACCGGCACATCTGAAAATGCCTGTGCCAGACGTTCATCGGTAGATTTAATAGTACCGCCCACATAAGAGACTGTGATACTATCTGAGCGATAAATCTGATCAGATAATTTAATTTCTATAAGTGTAGCATCATCACTATTAAGGCTTACTGAAGATATATTGAAAGCCGCACCATTGACCATTACCGTAAAGTCTGAAGGTTCACCTGCGAAAGGCTGAAACTCTCCATTGTAAGGCACATAAATAGTCTGGTCTTCTCCTTCGTAGATATTGCCATTCAGCACAAAAGGCTTGCTGGAAGGAATCACTTTAATAGGATTAGTGATAGTGAGGCTAGCAAAGCCAGCAGGTATATTCTGTCCTGTACGGCTGGAGTTTAAGGTAGCTTTGTAAACACCCAGTTTCTTGAATACCAGGGTTGCTACAGAATCGCTGCTAGAGGCAATACTCTGTCCGTTTTCTATGTCTCTCACGTTCCAGCTGCGCGTATCCGGGCGCCCTTGTGTGGTGAGATCTGTAAACTCCAGTTCGGTACCTGCCTCTACATAAATGGTATCTTCACTAATCGCTATTTCCGCACCCTCCTGTTTTACAGATGCTAGCGGGGCTATGGTATCATACACATCTATTACAAAGGTAGTATCCAGTACCCAGACTTCACCTGCTTTTTTCGCACTCAGCGTATCTGTACCCCGATAGGCCACAGAATCTTTAAAGGTATTGTACAGCCTTACGGTCTGTAAACCAGTTTTTGAGAAGAGTACATGTACCGTTTTTTCTAACGAGACTGTATCGCCTTCATTCACAATTAGCTTCTGCAATAAGGTATCGGAATTAGATATTGGTCCTTCCAGAAAATAATTTCCAGAAGAAATACTCCAGCTATGGTCAATAGCATTGTAGGATAAGTCTGCAAAGGAGATATAATCGTTTACCCCAATCACAAACTCCTCATTTCTAAACTGGCTGGTGTAGAATGCCACGTCCGAAAAATCGTTAGGCTCTACATATTCTTCTTCCTCACAGCTCATCATCAGAGCCATGAGTAAAGAAGTGAATATGACAAATATAATTTTATGCATAATCGTAATTTTATTCTTGATGATTGTTTGCTAATAAGTGCATAAGCTGCATTTGCTTATTCAATATTAGGGTTAGCGATAGATTCACTATTAGGTATGGGCCAGTAGGCATGCGCTGCCTCCACATAGTTTTGCGCTGCCTGCTGGTAGTCTACCAGCACTTTGGACGTTTCTATGAACTCCTCCTGCAACACAGAGCCCCATCGTGTTTTGGTTGACCCATCTACATCTTCAAATTCATAATTATCTGTGTAGTACTTAAGCTGCGAGAGGTCTTCAAAGCGTTGTTTTGTAATGCCCCATCTTCTCATATCCAAATGGCGGATGGCATTACCTTCTACCGATAGTTCCAGTGGGCGTTCCACATACATTAGGTGATCCATCAGCGATTGCGCATTATAGGTTTTGTTATCATGTGCAGCAGCAGGAAACTCACCAGTACCATCCATACCCAATAACTGAAGAGCCGAGCGATGCCTTACACGGTTGATATAGGTGAGTGCTCCCTCTATATCTGACATACCTTTGATAAGACACTCTGCATACATCAGATATACATCGGCAAGGCGAATGACACGTACGTTTACACCAGATCTTAGGTTGGGCACTATGTCTTTTTCGTTTGTTACGATATCCCAATTGGTATACTTTCGGAAATATGCGGTTTCCTGATTGTTAAAGGCTGTCGCCTGTGCGGTTGTTTTGCCATAATACTCCAGGTCAGGATCATCTACCAAGGCAATTGAGTACGAGGTACGTAGCGAATACTTTCTTAGGCGCGTAGTACCATCTTCGTCAGTTACATAGTTACGTGGATCATTTACATCCAGTGGATCTTCTTTATAGGCCATAATCAGCCAGCTGCTAGGGTAGGCACTTCTCCAGCCACCTACCGGACTAAAACTGAAGTTTAAGGTATTTGAGACCTGATCTTCTGCCCAGGGGCTTACCTCTGCTTTGTAGTTAAGCGAGTAGTTTAACTCTAGAATGGACTCAGTATTAAGTTCGTTCATAGTGGTAAAGTTGTCTCCGATATTCTCTGTAAGTTTATAGCCATACTCAGGGTTTTCAATGACATCTTTAAAGTATTCTGCCGCTTTATTATAATCTTCCGCATAGAGATAGCTTTTACCTAAAACCGCAGCTGCAGAACCAGCGGTAACTCTACCCAGATTCTTGGTTTCTGTCCATTTGGGAGGAAGGTTCTGATAGGCAAACTCAAGGTCCTGTACGAAGAATGTTCTTACCTCTTCTGCGGAGCTCAACTCCTGATAGAACTCAGACTCATCCTGTGGCACAAAATCATAGATGATTACTTCGCCGTTATTGAAAGAGTTGTGCAGGTAAAAGTAAAACAGCCCTCTGAAGAATTTTGCCTGCGCGAGTATAATGTTAGCACGGCTTTTTTGCTCTTCTTCATCAAAGGTGGGCATAAGCGCTTCGGTAGCTTTGATCACCTGATTGGCTCTGAAAATCCCCTTATAGAGTGCATCCCATTTACCATTTGGCGCACCCGATGATGCATTAAAATCCTGAATGTAATAAGGATCAGAAGTATTTGGTCTACCGAATCCTGGCCAGGTCATATCGCTACGATTATATTCAGGCACGATAGAAAGTATATTACCATTTTTAAAGGCGTTGTAGACGCCTATAAGCCCTGCATCCAGATCATCAAGTGTTTTCCAGAAGCTATCCGTAGACATTTCGTTAGGATTGCTTTCTTCCAGAAAATCGGTACAGGAAGATATAGGAAGTGCTATAAACAAGCCAAAAATCAATATTTTATGAAGTAGTGTTCTCATAATACGTGTTGTTAGAAGTCAAATTGTACACCTGCTCTGTATTGCGTGCTGATAGGATAGTTACCCTTATCAATTCCTCGGGTTTGCAGACCGTCATTGCCTACTTCGGGATCAAAACCACCATACTTGCTGATAGTAAGCGGATTTTGCGCTGCCAGGTACACTCTGAATTTTGAAATACCTACTCTTTCGGTAAGGCTGGAAGGTATGTTGTAACCCAGAGATACCGTTCTCAGACGTACAAAAGTGCCATCTTCTATCCAGTAGTCAGTATAGCCACGGTAGTTCTCATGATCTCTGCCCCGAAAAGCTGGAATTTCTGACTCTGGGTTTTGAGGTGACCACTGGTAAAGCAGGTCTTTGTGTGTACCAAATTTGTATGTGTAAGCACGGGTTCCATTAACAATTTCGCCCCCGAAGGCTCCATACCACTGCATGGAAAAATCAAAGTTGCGATAGTTTGCTGTAAAATTTAGCCCTAGCTCAAACTCTGGCATACCACTACCAGCGTACTGTCGGTCATCATTGTTGATAACGCCATCTCCAGCATCTGGTATACCATCTCCATCCGTGTCTACCGTAAGCGCGTCTATATATTTAAGATCACCCATTTTAGCGGTAGGCATCAGTTCCTGATAGGCTGCCAGTTCTTCTTCTGAGCTGATTACTCCATCTGTTTCCAGTACAAAGAATGATCCTGCCTCATATCCTTCTTTCAGCACAGTAATCAGGTCTTCGTTAGGCACGCCATCTACCACTGTACTACCAGAGAGATACGCAGTCTTATTGGCGCCGCTCATTCTGGTAATTTTGTTCTGGTTTTTGGCAAAAGTACCGCCCAGTGTCCAGGAGAATTTTCCGTTATGACGATAGTTGGTAGAAAACTCCATTCCTTTGTTGTTCATGTCACCCACGTTCAGCACCACAGTGGCGTTCTGTCCTGCACCGGTAGAGGGTGGAAGCAGTACCGGAAAGAGCATGTCTCTTTTGTCAGTGTTATAAAAATCCCCAGTAAAGGTCAGTTTGTTTTGTAAGAAGGCGAGGTCAAACCCAAGGTTGGTCTGTACTGTTGTTTCCCACTTTACATTTTCGTTAGCAAAAGCAGTTTGTATAGCTCCCAGTGTCAGTACATCTCCACTCTCTGGTCCAAACACATAATCTCTGGCGAGTGTGATTGTAGCTGCGTTGCTGTAATCCAGGAAGCTTTGATTACCTGTAGTACCATAACTACCTCTGATCTTGAAAGCATTGGCTACATTCTGCAGGGGTGTCCAGAAGTTTTCTTCAGAGATATTCCAGCCTACAGAAACAGAAGGGAAAGTACCCCATCTGTAATTTTCCGAAAACCTGGAAGACCCATCATGACGAGCACTAACACTTAACAGGTAGCGACTTTTATAGTCGTACTGAATACGGCCTAATACCCCTATCAGGGAGTTTACTCTATCCTGATTCCATCCATTTCCTGAGCCTACATTGGGATCCAGCGTAGCTCCGTTGAGCACTACTATATCATTGCTGACCAGGTCAAACTTCTGCGCGAAGAAGGAGCTGAACGCATATCTCTCCATAGAGTACACACCCAGAATTTTCAGCTGATGATCTCCAAATTGCTTATTAAAGTTTAGAGCGTTTTCAAAAGTGAAGCTGTTAGACTCATCACTATAATTATACACCCCAGAACGCTGCGTCATGGGTACCAGATCACCATTACTATCATAGACTTTGAAGAGAGGATTAACCCTTACCCGGGTGTTATCTGTAAAGTTACCGCCTACACGAGCTGTATAGTTGAGGTTTTCATGGATTTTATAAACCGCCTGAAGATTAGCATTTAAATGATGACCGTTGCGAACATCCGATTGCTTTAGTTTAGCAGCCAGATTGCTCAAACCAATAGCCTCGTTACTTCCATTGCCCCCCGCATCTTCTATTGTGCCCATGTCAGGGTCTATAGCCTGCTGAAAAGGATGATATTTGTATGCTTCCAGCAGCAACTGCCACGGCTCATATGCCTGCTCGTCTATTCTGAAACCAAGACCGGTCGTTACATTCCATCTGCCTTTCTCATAATTGGTATTGGCGCGAAGATTGAAACGATCATAGCCGGAGTTGATAAGCAAACCCTCCTGACTGAAGTAGCTGGCTACCACATTGTAGTTGAGCCCCTCTTTACCCCCGCTAATGCTCAAACTATGATTCTGAATAGGTGCATCATTATTTTGCAATACATTCGTGAGGTCTGTACGGTTAGAAAGTCCGGTAGGGGTATTCTCTAGCGGAGTCCAGGTATTACCAAAGTTTGTTCCGTTATTATGGTAAGCGTTTAAAAAGCGTACGTATAAATCTTCTTCAAAATTTAGCAGGGGAACACCAGATGTAATCCGCTGCACGCCATAATAGCTGTCTACGCTGATATTCATAAGTCCAGGACGACCTCTCTTAGTCGTAATCAGGATAACGCCACCTGAACCACGCGTACCGTAAACCGCCGCCGATGCTGCATCTTTAAGTACATCTATAGACTCAATCTCGTTGATACTCAGATTGGGGTCGCCACTGTAAGGGATACCATCTACTACATAGAGGGGAGAGCTGCTTCCGGTCACTGAGCTCAAACCCCTGATCAGGATATTGGCTGACGAGCCGGGCTGACCTGAACTGGCCTGAACATTTACTCCAGCGATTTGTCCCTGAAGGGCTGCACCTACATCTGAGGTAGCCGTTTTATTAAGTGTTTCCGCATCTACCTGACCTACAGCACCGGTCACTTCTTTTTTCTTCTGGGTACCGTAGCCTACTACCACTACTTCACTTAAAGACTGAATGTCTGGCGAAAGTGAAACGTTGACAGTACTTTGGGCTTCTACTGTCACCTCTTCTGAAGCGTATCCTACTGAGCTAAATACCAGTATGGCATCTGATCCGCTTACTTCTATTTTGTAGTTTCCGTCTATATCTGTAACCGTACCTTTGGAAGTGCCCTTGATGAGCACGTTCACGCCCGGCAGCGTCTCCCCTTCGTCCAGTGATTTTACCTGACCGGAAACGGTTCTGCTTTGTGCGTAAGCATCATGTGATGATTGTACCCACATCAGCAGCACTACAGCTATGATTACCTTTAGCCACTTTAGGGTGCAAAGTTTGCGTAGTTTTTTTCTCATAATACTGAAAAGTTTTTAAGTTGTTGCATCTTACTACTGCACATGGCGCCTGGAAAAATCCCGGTAGCCTTATCAAATGTGTATCATTACTTGCAATCAGAATATCACAAATGTTTATAAATAGGAGACATATGTTTAAAGTGCCTTTAGAGACTTTCAAGGCATACATTTAGCTTCACTTAGGTGAGTCATATCAAAAAAACCCATCCGTGGCATACATCAGATGGGTAGGTGTGAGTGAGAAATTATGAAATTCTGAGTACAAGTATTATTCTACTTCTTCACTGTTTAGGTGTCTTTTAACATATTCGCTGGGTATAACACCAAACTGTTTCCTAAAACATTTTGAGAAATAGGAAGCTGTACTAAAACCAGTGTAAGACATCACTTCTTTTACTGACATCTCACTTTTTTCTAAAAGCTGAACGGCACGTTTCAGGCGGATGGTACGTATAAACTCACTGCACGACTGCCCGGTAACGGCTTTCATTTTCAGGTGCAGCTTACTTCTACTCATGCCCAGCTCTTTTACCAATTGCTCAACATTAAATTCGGGGTCTTCCATGTTTTCTTCCACCAGGCTTATCGCACTCTTTAAGAAGGTTTCATCGGCCGGTGTAACTGTAACTTCAGAAGGCTGTATCAGTACTTCCCTGGTAAATTTTTTCTTTAATTCTTCTCTTCCTCTTACCAGGTTGGCTACAGTTATCTGTAACTTTTCCATATTAAAGGGTTTGGCAATGTACAGGTCTGCGCCATTTCTTAAACCTTGTATCTCATTGTCTTCAGTATTTTTGGCGGTAAGCAGAATGACAGGAATGTGACTGGTAGCCGTTTCTGATTTTAGTGTCTGGCACATTTCTATTCCATTCATTTCAGGCATCATAACATCTGCCACAACAATATCCGGATGAGAATTACGCGCTTTTTCTAAGCCTAGCAGTCCATTCTCTGCTTCCAGAATGTTAAACTCATCGGCAAAGCTCTGCCTTACAAACCTTCTGATATCAGCATGATCATCTACGATAAGCAGAGTGAGTAGCTTTTTCTTGTGCTTACTCTCTTCCCTCCGGGTCTCATCTTCTATATCAATCCAGGCTTCTACTGGCAGATTTGCCTGAACTTCTACATCATTATGAAGAAAATCACTTTTATGGAAAGCTGATTTCCCTAAAGGAAGCAAAATTTTGAAGCAGCTACCCTGTCCGCATTGTGTATGGAAAGATATTTTTCCCTGGTGAAGCTCAACCAGACTTTTTACAAATGACAAGCCGATACCACTACCCTCATGTTTAGCTTTTTCGCGTCCGTGCACCTGATAAAACCTTTCAAAGATATGTTTTACCTGATCGTCAGGAATACCGCTACCACTATCCTTTACCTCTATCGCATAATAGCCCAGATTAGATTTAAAGGAGGGTTCCTCCCTGTATAGCTTAACTTCTACCTTCCCCCCTTCCGGTGTAAATTTAAATGCGTTTGAAAGCAGGTTATACAGCATTTTCTCTACTTTATCAGTATCTACCCAGGCTTCAATCTCCTCCCTGGCCTGGTTAACGGAATAGTCAATATTTTTCCTTTGTGCTATAAACTGGAAGGGTTCCGTAATCTCTCCTAATACTGTATTCACACTTTCTTTTTGCAGCTTGAGTTTCATTTTGCCCTGGTCCAGCTTTCTGAAATCCATCAGCTGATTAACCAGACGAAGAAGAAATTTGGCATTTTTTTGCATCAGTGTATAATGCCTCTGCTGATCCTCTTTGCTAACACTATGGTTATCTTTTAGCAGATACTCCAGAGGGCCAAGAATCAGCGTAAGCGGTGTGCGAAATTCATGAGAAATATTGGTGAAAAAGCGCATCTTCATCTGGTGTAGCTCTTCTGTCTTTTCTTTTTCCAGATGCTCCAGCTCCAGCTGATGTTTTTCTTTAATGCCTATCAGGGTATATTTTCGGATGAACAGTATGACGGTAACAAACAGAATGGCGTAAATGATATAAGCCCACCAGCTCAGCCAAAATGGTGGAGCAATTCTAATTTTAAGTGTAAGTGGTGTTATGTTCCAGACGCCATCATTATTGGCGGCTTTCACCTTGAGTACATACTCTCCGTGCTTCAGGTTAGTGTAAGAGGCAAAACGTCTACTTGAGTTAGTATAGGTCCAGTCTTCGTCAAAGCCTTCCAGTTTGTAAGCAAATTGATTTTTGGTAGGCGCAGCAAAGTGCAAAGCTGAAAACTCAAAAGAGATATTGTTCTCCGCATGTTTGAGGTTAAGTTCAGTACTTTTAGATATCGTTTTATCCAGGATAACTCTTCCATTCATTTCATCCCCCGGCAAAATACTTCGGTTAAAAATACGAAAGTCAGTAATGGCCAGCTGGGGTAGATAAGGGTTGTCGGTGATACTATCAGGATAGAAGGCATTGAAGCCATTTACTCCTCCAAATAGCATTTGTCCATCTTTTCTTTTGAATGAGGCCAGCTCACTAAACTCATTGCTTTGCAGACCATCGCTAACATCATAATTTTTAAATGTCTCCTGCCGGGGATCAAAGTGGCTTAGCCCCTTATTGGTAGCAATCCACAACTTACCCGATTCATCCTCCAGTATACTTTTGATCACATTATTGGGTAAACCATCCTTTTCGCGGTACACCTTAAAATGAACATTACCGTCCGAGCTTTTGATAAGCTTGTTGAGTCCGCCTCCAAAAGTACCTATCCAAAGGTCTCCATTTTTACTTTCGTGTATACTCAGTATATAATTATGGCTAAGGCCTGGGGTCTGGCTATTTACATCGCGGTAATTGATAAAGTCAGGCTGCCGGGCATCCAGTTCATTTTCTCTTATCATGCTTAGCCCATTGGCAGTACCTATCCAAAGGTTACCTTGAGCATCCTGCTCAAGCGAACGAATGATGTTATTAGCAAGGCTGTTTTGCTTACCACTCCTATGACGGAAATGGCTGAGGCGGTAGTCCCCAGCTTCATCCTGATCCAAACGGTACAAGCCTCCATTGTAAGTGCCTACCCATAGAGAACCTGTATGATCATGATGTATGGCAAAAACTGAGTTTTTAATGCCCAACTTTTTTCCAAAATCAATATCAAGAATCTGACTTCTTCCTTTACGGCTGAGTCTGCTCAGATTGTTACCTTCTGAGCCAAACCAGATGGTGCTTTGTTCTTTTTCAATATCAGTTTCGGCAATAGCAAATACATTGCTTACCGTATTGATATGTTTAAACTGATTATAGTCGGGGCTTTGCCCGGCTGCTGCCAGGTAGTTTACTCCTCCGCCTTCTGTACCAATCCAGAGGTTGCCTCTGCTGTCTTCAAATATTGAGCGAATCTTATTATAACTCAGACTGCCAGAATTGAGGTTTTTACTGAAATGCAAAAAGTCTTTTTTAGAAGGATTAAGCTTATCTACGCCTCCCCCGTTAGTACCAATCCAGATGATACCCGATTTGTCTTTGTAAAGGCAACGAACATTATTTTTGCTCAGGCTTCCCGGACGGGTAATATCATTGGCATAATGGCCGTCAATTTTATGGATGTCATTCTCCGCATCATAAGTCAGATTGTAAACGCCATGAGCATTTCCACCCCACATTTCGCCATAATTTCCTTCAATGAGAGTCACAAAACTTTCTTCAGTAACAAGTTTAAATCGGCCATTATTATCCTGCGTATCCAGGGTATACAGGCCGTTTGCGGTACTTACCAGCAGTTTACTATTTTTGCCCTGCTGTATAGATTTTACACCTGATTGATAACCGCCGGGTAAATAATTTTCAAACCTATATTCACCTCCCGTTTTCTGTCAGCTTGCTTAAACCATACTGTGTGCCCACCCAGAGGGCACCGCATTTATCTTCAAAAATGGAAGTGATACGATTGGCAGAGTTTATTGTTTTATTGACCGGGTGAGGGTAAAGTCTGATAAAACTGCCTTCATGGTCTCCCTCTCCTTGATGGTATAAGTTTAAACCGTTTTGAGTGCCCACCCAAATCCTTCCCTGGCTATCATGATAGGTAGTCAGCACCAAATCGCTGGATAAACTGCTATCATCTGAAGGGTTGTGGTTAAAACGAGTAAACTGCTCCGTGTTAGAGTCAAACTTATTTAACCCACCACCGGTAGTACCTATCCAGATATTCCCACACTGGTCTTCGGCAAGGCTAAAGATAAGATTGCTGCTAATGCTATGCTTATTTTCCGGATCATTTTGATAAACCTTAATATTGTAGCCGTCATATTTATTTAGTCCGTCATGGGTGCCAAACCACATAAAACCCTGCTGATCCTGCAAAATACAATTGACATCATTTTGAGATAAGCCTTGCTCGGAGGTAAGGTGCTCAAACTGCAATGATGCGTCATGAGCTAACAGAGGTAGCGTATAAGATAGTAAGTAGGCTGATAGTATAGTTTTGATGAATTTCATAAAATACCTACAAATCAAGAATAGGTTTTAAAATTTGGTGCTTTACATAGTTATTAAATATTAAATTGTTAATAATAAATCATAAACGCAAAACTGCTCCTTTAATTTAAAGGCACATAGCCACTCCATAGCAATTGATCAATTTTCAAAATAAACTGCCTGATATTTTTTCATATAAAGAATATAGACCGGTCATTTGTAATATTTTCAGTATAAAACACATATGACCATAAAATTTGTTTGGAGAACAAAGGTTTGCGCTTATTCGCATCTTTGTCCACTTACAGGCTGGATTCAATTGAGAGATATAGAAAACAGCCAGCGATGATTCGCTGGCTGCTCATTATTTCTAAACCTACCTTATTTATATTCAAAAGTATTAGGAATGAGGCCAAGACGACCTAAAAAGTCCTTACTGGCAGCAGAGACATTATAGTTAATAGCTACATTATCTTTCACCTCGCGCACAGTCTGCACAAAGGGCTCGGGCTTCTGAACATATAATAAGTAGTTAATCGCCATCAGGGCCAGATCATTGTTTTTATGTTTACAGTAGCTTTTCAATTTTTCAGTAGCCTCCGGACTAGAGAAATTATCGTAAACTATGGCGGCAGCAGTAAGGGCTACAGGTGGGTAATCATCCTGCATAGCTTCAGTGAGCTGGGTTTCACAATCTTTGAGCATTCCCTTGTTCTGAGACCTGAGGCCTATTGCTGCCCAGTAGCGAACAATTTTATTGGGATGCTTCAGCAATTCCAGCTGTTGCTTCATAATACTTTCACCCCTCTGACCAGACAAACTTGCGGCAGCATAAATTTCTTTTAAAGGATAGTCTGATGCTGACTGTCTGAAGGTGTAGGGAGTAGTACTTTGGGAGATGAGACCGATTTCGTATTCGGGTAGAAACAACACATCTTTCTGGGCCAGAATATTGGCTTCCAAAGCCTGTCGCATCTCCCGTATGCGTAATTGATGTTCTGTTTCTTCTACCAGATTATCAGTTTCCCACAGATCGCTTTCAATATCGTATAGAAACTCCGCAGGGCGTTCTTCAAACAAACTTTGCTGAAGCTCATTCAGCTTATTGGCTTTTAAGTCTGCTCGCATTTGCTGTTTAATATCTCCAATTTCCATATACCTGATGTAGCGGGCCTGTGGCATATAGGGCATATAATTACGAGAGTACACATAACGGCCGTCCGTAACGGTTCTCACCATATCAATACCATTATCTGATCGGTCTGAAGAGAGAAATAATTGATCTACTGGCTCATCTCTGTCTTCGCCAATAAGCACCCTTCCTTTCATATGTTCAGGAACTTCAGCCCCTGCCAGGCTGATGATGGTGGGTGCCAGATCTTCAAAGCTGACCAGTTCATCGGTAACCGTTCCTGTGCCCCAGGGTGACAGATGCTCATACATAGGAGGAAACCATACGATGAAGGGGACCCGATAGCCTAGATTGATACCGTTCGTTTTTCCCCGGGGTATGCCCTCTCCGTGATCTGCATAAAAAAAGATAATGGTACTGTCCATCAGCTGGTCTTCCCGCAAGCGGTCTAAAAGCTCACCAACTCTGTTGTCAGTCAGCTTAATACTATTATATACACGGGCAAACTGTTTACGCATTTCCGGGCTATCATGGTAAAAGGGAGGCATGTCAAATTCATCTTCCTCTATCCTTTCCTGAGCAGGCAACTGCTCATATACTTCCTTACGATACCATTCATAAGGATTGGTCATGGTACGAGACTGATGTGATTCATTGTAATTGAAGATAGAAAAGAAAGCCTGCCCTGGCTCTCTGTTCCACCAACCTGCCTGATTAGAGCTTTCGTGCCAGGCTTCCTCTATAAAAGCTTTTTCATTTGCTACATTATAGTCTGTTTTACTATTGTTAGTCACATAATAGTGCGCCTGTTTTAAATAGTACGGAAAGCCTTTGATGAAATCCGGCACGGGATAGTTGCTTCTATGATTGCCGGTACCCATGGCATAGGTCCTTGCACCTGTAATGATGGTAGAGCGGCTCGGTGAGCAAACCGTACCAGTAGAGAATGCATTGGTAAATCGCACCCCTTCTTCTGCTAACTGATCTATGACCGGTGTGCTGGCATCTTCATTGCCATAGCAAGCAATAAACTGCGGAGATGTGTCTTCAATGGTAATCCACAATATATTGGGCTGTTGTGCATAACCCAACTGGTTTATTAATAGAATCAGAATCGTCAGAAAAACAGGTTTCATAGTTTTAGGTTAAGATTAGATGTTAAAGCTATTATACAGTTTTTTGCATTAAAAAGTATGAAGAATACAGCTTGATTCATTCCGCACTCACTTTTAAGCTTACTGATTCGCCCCTTTTTCTTCTGCACGGTAAATGCCGTCGGGTGCTTTTTCCAGTTCAATTTTATAGCCGTAAGCATAATCTTTATCCAATACACTTTTTGGTGGTGCGATGCTCAGCCCTTCATGAGTCTGCTCCCAGTCTACTTTTTCTTCCGTACCCATCAGGCTGATGTTAACAATCTTATCTGGTAGTGAGGCTATGGCAGTAGACATTGACCTGATCAGAATCTCCTCCTTCGGTACATCCATGACAAATGCGTAGATAAAGTTTTCTTTGGTCGTAAAGCGTATGTCTTTTTCAGACATTTCGCTTTGATTGTATTCGGTATGGTCTCCTAATTTTGAGCGAGAGGGTCCCTCACCGTAATAGTGCCAGGGTCGGGTGCCGTATATACCTTCACCATTCACTTTTAGCCAGGCACCTATGTCCAGTAAGGTCTGTTGCTGATCTTCAGGGATACTTCCATCAGCTTTAGGCCCGATATTGAGTAGTAGGTTTCCATTTTTACTTACAATATCCACCAGCTCATCTACCAGTTCGCTGGCAGGTTTGTTTTCCCAGTCTTCTACATAAGACCAACTGTTTCTGCCAATAGAGGTATCTGTCTGCCAGGGCAAATCCCTGACCCTGTCCAACTTGCCCCTTTCCAGGTCTAGTACGGCTACACCATCAGGTATGGGGTCATACTGTATTCTTTTATAGTTCAGCACTACGCCCTTATTCCACTCTTCCGCACGATTGTAATAATGTGCCAGCAGTTCTTTACGATACTCTTCATATTCTGGTGTGCAAAAGCCGAAATCAAACCACATCAGATCCAACTGATATTTATCAATCATCTCTATAGCTCTTTTGTACCACAGGTCTTTAAAAGCTTTGGTAGGTTTTTCATTGTAAGCATGCGGCTCATTGTACAGGTCACGATAGTCAGGGTCTACCGTATCATAACCTTTGGCATAATGCCACCAGTACCAGCCAAAAGCGAGGTGAGATGAGCTGCCTATTTTCATATTTCTGGCCCGAGCTTCTTTTGCGAGTTCGCCCAGGATGTCACGTTTGGGTCCCATGTCTACCGCATTCCAGCGGGTATGGCTAGATTCGTACATGGCAAAACCATCGCAATGTTCCCCTACCGGAACCACGTATTTAGCTCCGGCTTTGTAAAAAAGCTCAATCCACTCGGCAGCATCAAACTTTTCACCTTTGAACAGGGGAATAAAATCTTTGTAGCCAAATTTACCCGGTTTACCATAGTGCTCTTTATGATATTCATAAGTAGGATTGGGTTTGTCAGACGGTATACCTGTGACATGCGAAGTAAGCGTAGACCTGTACATATGAAAACCATACCACTCACTGCCAAAAGCTGGTACCGCATAAGGCCCCCAGTGGATGAAAATGCCAAACTTAGCGTCAGCAAACCATTCAGGGGTCTGGTACTGTGCCAGTGACTCCCAGTTGGGTTCATATTTTTGAGAAAAACCTTCCTGGCAAAGAAGAAAGCAAAGAATAGAAAAAAATAAGCCCTTTTTTATCTTGTCCATATATTAAAAGTTTATACTGAGGCATCCTTAGTTTCCTACCGCTCTGCTAAAACACGGTAAAAAATGCCCCATCCTGATATATTACTATAGGTAAACAGATGATTATCAGCCAATTATTCAAGTCAAAGCTTTGCGCTGCAAATTAGAGGATGGTGGTTGGAAATGCATTATTATTATCCATAGGTATGGCGATGCACTATTGATTTTGAGAAAAGCATCCAGGTAGTAAAGGTTATTATGCTCTCAAAATATTAGCTGGTTTTAGCGCTACTGACGGATTGGCTAGCTTAACCTTATCTAGTTTTTGACCACTTTTGATAAACTTGGTTCCTAAAACATAGGCTTTTGCATTGTTTACCGCATCAACAGCTAAAAGCGTGTCACCTTTGAAATACCAAACCGAGAAACGTTTACTATCACCATTTTCATGACGGACCAGCACCTGATCATAACCCGTAGAGAGTCCGACCAATTGAAGTTTAACATCATACTGATCTGACCAAAACCAGGGTATGGTATCATAGGCAGTATCTTTTCCACAGATAGCCGAGGCAGCTACTTTTGCCTGAT
This sequence comes from Catalinimonas alkaloidigena, assembly GCF_029504655.1. Classification (NCBI taxonomy): domain Bacteria; kingdom Pseudomonadati; phylum Bacteroidota; class Cytophagia; order Cytophagales; family Catalimonadaceae; genus Catalinimonas; species Catalinimonas alkaloidigena. Next base: position 1,985,909 of record NZ_JAQFIL010000001.1, on the reverse strand, counting down.
CAATAGCGTTTTGTACAGACTCCAATCGGATAAAGCGGTCGTAGTGCGGATTATAATGAAAGCTACAGTCCCCTATCGCATATATATTTGCATCATTTGTACATGCGGACTGATCTACCCTTATGCCATTTTCAATTACCAAGCCTGCCTTCTGGGCAAGTTCAAGGTTTAGCTGTATTCCAACCCCTATGACGACCATATCAGCTTCAAACTGTGAGCCGTCAGCACAATTGATTTGCTTCACACCATCAATAGATTGTAGTGAAACCACTTTTTTACCGCATACTATATTGACCCCGTTATCTGCATGCAATGCATGAAAAAACGCTGACATGCAAGGGGCAGTGACACGTGCCAGCACACGATCCTCTCGCTCGACCACTGTTACCTTCGCTCCAAGTTTGCTTAGAGAGGCCGCAGTCTCCAGGCCAATATAGCCTCCGCCAATAATCACTACCCGTTTACTTTTACCTGAAGACAGGGTTTCACGAATATGCGTAACATCTTCAATGCTTCGTAATGGAAAAACCTTGTTAGCATCATTGATACCCTCAATGGGAGGAATCAAAGGCCTTGCTCCGGTAGCAATCACCAGTTTATTGTATTGCTGGCTATTGCCATCGCTCAATACAATTCGCTTTTCATCCCGATTGATGGCACGAACTTTCTTTCCAAGTCGCAAAGTGATGTTGTCTCTTTCATAGCTTTCTACTGGTTTGAGCAGATGCTTGTCTATACTTTCGTCATTTGCCAGATAGGCTTTGGACAAGGGAGGTTTGTGATATGGGAAATTAGGATCTTTATCGTAAACAATGATATCGCCCTGCCAGCCTTCTCTTCGCAAATGAAACGCGAAGTTAATACCGGCATGACTCGCTCCTATGACTACACATACTTTGTTATCTATTGGATTTATTGACATTATGGCATCCTTAGCTACTCAACATAATTCTCCTCCAGTATTGCTAATCACTTAGCAACTCTCAAAACTATATTATCCAGCGCTTCATCAAGCTGCAACTGACAAGCCAGCCTGCTGTATTCGTCTGCATCATCATCCAACTCCAGCATATCTCTTTCTATTTCGTTGGCTGCTCCGGTTTTATGCATATGCTCCTGTGCTACATGCACATGACATGTGGCACAGGAGCAGACTCCTCCGCAGTCACCATCAATACCGTGTATACCATGTTGCACTGCCAGTTCCATGACCGAGCCGGAGGTTCCTTCTACTGTAATCGTTTCGTTATCGCTGGTGATAAAAGTTATTTTTGCCATGATTGACTTCTTTATTTGTTAATTGAATAATTGAACCTTAGCGTACTATCCGTACCCGTTCAAAAAAGTGAAATGTAATTATGCCTGCTTTTGGTTTATTTGGTCGCAGAAGCATATGACCAGAAAGGAAAACAAATTTTATTAACGGGCTTTGAAGCTGACACTAATCTGATCGTAGCCTACTTTGCGTTTGAATTCATCCAGATCCTCAATATTTTCTTTCAGATCAAGAATATCAATGCGCTCTACCTTCTCGGCCAGGTTTTTTAAAAATATTTTCATCATCTGCCGGGTGTGCGTGGCCCCCAGACATTTATGATGCCCGAAACCAAAACCTACATGCGGATTTAACTTACGATCTAAAACCACTTTATCAGCGTCTTCAAAAACAGATTCGTCACGGTTAGCCGAGGCCCAGCATAGTGAAACTCTGGAGTCTGCCTTTACAGCATGTTCACATACTTGTGTATCTTCTGTTACCACACGTCCCATATGAGTCAAGGGAGAAAAGTAACGTATCAACTCTTCCACAGCTTTACCAATAATCTCCGGCTCATTACGTAGGCGCTGCAGTGCCTCAGGGTGCTCAGCAAAATATGCTATTGAATTAGTTACTGCATTGATCACCGTATCTCTACCACCGGCAAAGGTCAGGACCATCACCCCTTTTGCTTCCTCAGCAGTTAATTTCCTACCCTCCACTTCTGAATTGAGCAGTACGGAGTACAAATCATCTCCCGGATTCTGACTTGCTTTCTCAAGCTGACGGTCTATGTATTCATAAAGGATATTTGCTTTTGATGCATCCAGCGCTACACCTTCGCTTCTGAATACATGTGTGCCCCACCCAATCCAGGTCTCTGCTTCTTCGTAAGGAATATTGAGCAATAAGGTTAAGGCACGAGACTGTAAAGGAAGAGAAAACTCACTGACTACCTCTATAGTTTCTTTTGCCAGTGCTTCATTGATAATGGCTTGAATTTGTTGGCTCAATTTTTCCTCATATTCAGGTTCCAGTGGCCGCTTAAACCAGCGCTCAATAATAGACCGATATGCTCCATGCATGGGAGGGTCCACTTCAAAAGGAATCTGACGGGTGTCGCGAATATTTACTTCTGAAGGCACTACGATACGGCCCGGTACTGCACCGGATGTAAATTTCTTCCAATCATGCGCTGTTTTGCGGACATCTTTTAGTCGCAGCACCATGGTTACTGGATCAATCTGATCGTTCATTTTTCCGTACCCCTTCTCCTGACGGGCACTTTTAAATGGATCAGCTAACTCACTTTTTTTCATCTTGATCTTATTTACTTTTAAGCGTAGTTTTGAACACTAAGTCTTCATTTGGCGCCCAAACTAAGGGCACGAGCCTCTTTTATTATTTTAGCCTCATCAAAGCTATTTTAGCATACTGATTAATCATTGAGGTGATGATCAAAGAAAAGGAGCGTATCAGACAGGTGTTGCTTCCAATAACTCCAGCTATGCCCCCCCTCAAACTCTTCATACACATGAGAAATACCTGACTTCGTCAGCTTGGCATGCAGTTCTCTATTGTATTCTATCAACAGATCATCTTTTCCACAGTCAAATCGGATGGGGGGCAGCTTGCCTTGATTAGCTTCCATGCTTAAGTATACACTACTTGCCTGCTGGCCTGCCTCCTGATAAAGATCAAGCGGCTCTTCCACAAAGAGCGGCATTTGCTCTATAGCGGTGATGGCACTGTGAGCAGAAATCGCTTTAAAAATATCAGGATAAGCAGCTCCTAACCTTAAAGCACCAAATCCTCCCATAGAAAGTCCCGAAATGCAGAGAGGTGAAGCATCTGAAACGCATGCTATATTTTCTTTTACAGCAGCAGGCACATCTTCCACTATCCATTTTTCATAATCACCAGAAGCCAGCAATTGATAAGCTGTCCCATCTCCCCAAAGTCCATCCGAGGGCATAGCCAGTACCATAGGCCTAATTTTCTGCATTCGGATAAGTTGCTGGGTAGTCATATGAGCTGCCCCCTTATGCGTCCATACCCATGCGCTTCCGTATACACCATGCAGCAGCAGAACAAGGGGGAGGTTTTTCAAATGAGATGTCTGCTCCGGCACAAAAACACAGATATCACCCCTCCCCTTCAGATGTTGTGATTTAACGGTAATGAAACGCAGCCCATTACTTTCATAAGCAGCATCTGAGATTTCTGTAGTTCTAAAGATTGACATATCAGTTGAAAGTAATTACTCCTTTTGCGTTTTTGCCACTAAGCATATCGTCAAAAGCTTGCCGCAAATCCTCTATAGCATACTGGCGGGTCACTAATTTGTCTAATTGCAAATCTCCCTTTTCGTACAGTTTGATCAGTTTAGGAAAGTCAATAAAAGGATTACACTTGCCGTATAGAGGGTTGATATAGATTTTATCCCATTCAAACAGGTTCATATCAATAGTAATCTCCTGCTCTATACCACTTACCTGCACTGCTGTACCGGCATTTCTTATCATTGCCAGGGGAGCAGCGCCCAAAGCAGGGATGGCGGTACACTCAAAAGCATAATCAGCGCCTCTTCCCTCGGTCATCGCTTTTACTTTATCAGCAGCCTCACTCAAATTCTTATCTTCTTTATTGGCAAGTATAGTGTTGGTGGCACCAAATTCTTCAGCCATCACCAGCTTTGCCGGATTTACATCAATGGCTATGATGCTGGCTGCACCAGAAATTTTTGCTGCCTGTATTACGTTAAGCCCTACTCCTCCCGCACCTAAAACTACCACACTTGAGCCTGCCTTCACCTGTGCGCTATTTACTACTGAGCCATAACCGGTCATTACGCCACAACTGATAATACTTGCTGAGTGAAAAGGCATATTTTGGCTGGAAAACTTTACCAGAGCAGATTTCTTTACCAAAGCATATTCCGAAAGCGTACCCAGGTTAAATGAGCGCTCTATGGGTTTGTCATTCCATAAAGTGCCCTCCAAATGGGCATGCCCTGGTGTATAACCGTTTGCCCCGGCGGCTACCGGAGAATTCTGTTCACAGATATGAAAATTGTTGATCCTGCACTGGAAACATTCACCACAGGGCGTGGCCCAGTTAAAGATGACCGCATCACCCTCTTCAAAACCTTTCACTTTATTGCCCACTTTCATTACCAGTCCGGCACCTTCATGTCCCATTACTACGTGTTTGCCCCAGGACAATGAATCATAATCGGTATGGCAAATGCCCGCCGCTTTTACTTTTACCAAGACTTCATCTTCTGCTGGCTCTTTTACTTCTATGGTTTCTAAACTAAAATCACCATTTCCTTTGGCAACAGCCGCTTTACAAAAAATTGACATATACTGGTTCTTTAGTGTTAAACATGAAAAAAAATTCTACAGACCGTCTTTTCTATTTCAAAAATAAATAGATACTCAACAGCATTCTTCTGCTATTATGATAGAAAAGTATTCTATTTTGTCTTACTTTATGTATTCAGGTTAATATATGGAACAATTTGAATGATTTATGAAAGCGGTATTTGAAAAAATCAGTAACCCCCAGGCCAGTACGGTTACTGCATTTAGCTATAAAGAAGATCATTTTTCTGCCCCCTGGCATTATCATCCTGAGTGTGAGCTTACCTGCATTTTAGAAAGTGAAGGTATAAGGTATATTGGAAATCATATCTCTGAGTATCAGCCGATGGATTTGGTGCTTTTAGGTGAGAACCTTCCACACAGATGGAAAAATTCAGATGATAGTACTTCCAAGGCTAGTGCTTTAGTGATACAGTGGAGTCATGACATTGTTCCGGAAGTGGTTGATCTTCAAGGGATACAAATGATGATGGCAAATGCTAAAAAGGGCATTTTCTTTGGCAAAGTAGTAGCTCAGGAAATTTTACCCTTGATGCAGAAGATGTTAAAGCCTGAGGGCAACAAATACATTCAATTACTTAAGCTATTACAGAGGCTTAGCCTGGTGAGTAATTATCAGCATCTATCTGGTGATGATTTTTCACCAGATTTGTCATGGGAGACAGGACACCGATTGGACATTATCCAGCATTATATTGAGGCACACTACACTGAAAAGATTACGCTTAGTGATGTAGCCGAACTTGTAAGCCTGACTGAATCCTCCTTTTCCAGATTTTTCAGTAGGGTCATGAAAAAACCATTTTTTAGCTTTATTAATGAATACCGGGTAAACAGAGCAAGCAAGCTATTGATAGAAACAAACGCCAGTGTCGCTGAAATAGGCTTTTCCTGTGGATATGAAAGCCTGCCTTATTTTTACAAACAGTTCAAGAAAATAAAAGGCTATTCTCCCTTAGTGTTCCGTAAAGTTTACCATAGGGAAAGTGATGAAAGAGGGAAGATGTACGATAGGTTTGTTCATCAGGAGGATAGTTAGCCTTGTATCTAAACCTTATAAATGCACCTCCCTACATAATTCAGATTGATAGGGATTTCAAATAAATCAGCCTAAACTATTATAGATAAGCTCTTTCTTATTTGTGCTTTGCGAATAACTACACACAGTTTCTAATCTTTTGTAATCAACACCGCCCAGTCCTGCTCAGACTCATTGGGCGGTAGGCCTAAAGAATGCACACTTCCTCCTTTTATTTTCTTCTTACTTCCTTTAAGCATTTTGCCTCCCTCACGAGGATTGTACCACATCACTGTGTATTCCCCTTCATGATCTTCCAGATTTAGTTTGGCTTCTCCTCCATTTTTGAGATAGACAACATACTTTTCACCCGGCTGAGCCAGACAGTAATCTCCTTCACTACTGAGCAGTTCATCGGCAGATTGCATCAAGTTGACCTGTATGTTATTATTATTAAAAAAGTCAAGGCATACTTTGCCCTGATCCCAAAAGAGATCTCTTGACCTATAGTCCTGACAAGTGAGGTCAGAGTGTGCATGGGCATAACCGAAATACCACTCTGTACCCCAGGCACCTGCCATCATTGCCCCCCATAATCCGTTTTTGCGGGCATCATTGTGTACGGGATCTTCAGCATCGGGCAGCAGTGAGTGCTGGGCATCACCCGGCTCGTCACAAGCGACTGCCCAGATTTTACCTTCTGCTTCAGCATCCTGAAGTACTTTTAGGGTAGAGGTATGAACATTTCTGAAATCTTCACGATTGGTTTGTAAGGAGGCCCCGGTGAACTTACTATCGGGTCCGTAAAGTGGGGTAAACCAATTGCCATTATGAATAACCAGATGATGCTGATAGGGGTCTATAGAACTTACGTAATCTGCCAGCGCCAGCCGCTCACGAGGATAAAAAGGAAAAGTTTGGGGGGACTTTACCCAGTCGCCGGTTTCTTCGCAGAGGTTCCAGTTTAGTGCCAGATGATGCCCAAAGCGAGCGATCAGCTCACGATAATAAAGCTTGGTATACATGCCTATACCGCCATTGTCCAGAAGTCCCTGATTTTCTGCTTCCATCGTTTTAAAGTGCAGGAAAAGCCCTATCTGATCTGCATGTTCAAAAAGTATTTCCCACTGGTCTAATTTGGAGCAGTCAAATCTGTCCCAGGTATCATAGTCAACAAAGGGAAAAACATTCTGATCATCACCTTCTATGTTCATGGTGAGGAAAGAAACAGCATTCATGCCCTTGTTAGCCAGGTAGTTTAGTGCCCCAATAATCTCTTTCCCTCGTTTATCTTCTCCCCAGCTGGGATCATCTTCATTCCAGTCCTGCAGATGAGCCTCCCAACTTTTTACCAGATTATCTTTATGTCCGTCAGTCTTAAAGTCCCCATCAAAGCCATCATAGGCCAGAAAGTTTTCAGGAGCATCGGCACCACATTTCAGGAAGTACTCTCCCGTTTCAGCAAACTTCAAATACCTTTCTCCCACATAGCTAAGCCGGCCTTTTCCTCTGAAGTCTCTACCATTTTTATCGGTATCAGCAATGCTCAATGTACCTTTTGCCTGATCTACATATCCGGCACTTTCTCCTACTTCTTCTTTTTCTCTTACCGCCACCCATTTTCCTTTGAGGAAAGAAACTTCATAGGTCCACTCACCCGTTTCGTCAGGGGCAAAATGTACTTTCCAGCTATTTCCCTCTGTAGCTCCACTATTTGCCGCATGGCCATCAGCAGCATAGTAGCCAGGAATAAGATATTCTTTACCGCTTGTAGCATGCTTGAAAAGAACATTCAAACGATAATGAAGAAAGGGGTTCTCTTCTGCATCTTCTGAGGTTTCAGGGCCTTCGCAGACCAGGGTGACCTTATGCCACTTCTTTAACTCTCCTTCTATCTTAATAGATGAGTTTTGAGCAAAAACCTGATTTAAGTTCATCAGCATGAAGGCAATGAAAAGCACATTTCGCATCTGATTAGGTGTTTAGGCGGTTGTTTATAGCTTAGTGACAATACTGAAATTGAATTAACAAACAATTGATGAAGTGCACAAGGCAAAGCTTTGATCTGGCATTCCAAACTCCAGCCCAATTGAATACGAAATTACCAATTGGTAAATGAGCCATCGCTTCTTCTCAGGCGAGGAGTTTCTTTCATTTCAAATGATTGTTTGGCGGCCAAGTCTTCATTGAACTCTACCCCTAAACCCGGTAGGTCTGGCACTTTATAGCGTGCACCTTCCAGCTTCGGCTGTTCCGGATAAAATTCTGCAGAGTTAGTACCAGCAGCTTCTGCCGGTGTATTAATCTCCTCCAACCAGCTCATATTCGGACATGCAGCAGCAAGGTGAAGTGAAGCAGCCGTACAAATAGGCCCTAAGGGATTATGCGGCATCAGGTCTATGTAGTGCATCTCCGCCAGGGCAGCTACTTTCATAGCTTCGGTTATGCCACCTACATTGCAAACGTCTACACGGGCAAACTGTGTGATATTGCGCTCCAGGTAGGGCATAAACTGCCATTTGCTGGAAAACTCCTCACCTATAGCGAAGGGCACCCTGACCATTGTCCTCAGATTTTCGTATGCCCCGGGATTTTCATCGCGAATGGGTTCTTCAATAAAATCCAGCGTAGCTTCAGGCATATGTTGAAGGAAAGAAACAGTCTCTGCCACTGTAAGACGATGGTGATAGTCCAGCCCGATTACTACTTTGCTTCCTGATTTTTGCCTTAGCTCTGTGAGCCATTCTGCCAGTGTAGCCAGCGATTCTCTGGGGTCAAAAACACCTGGCTCTTCATTTTCTTCATATTCTGCTGGTGCCAGACGAAGCACCTTCCAGCCCTGGCTCAGCAGCAGTTCGGCCTTCTCCATCAGCTGCTGGCGATTGGTAAATCTGAGTGAAGCAAAGCAGTCTACATAGTCTCGCTGCTTCCCTCCTAAGAGTTCATAAACTGGTACGCCTAAGGTTTTTCCTTTAATGTCGTGAAGTGCTATATCAATTGCTGAGATAGCAGCAGTCAATACTCTCCCTCCTTCAAAATACTGGCTACGGTATAGCTCCTGCCAGATAGCTCCTATTCGTCTTGGGTCTTTACCTATCAAAAAGTTTTTGTAATGTGCAATAGCTCCTACCACGGCCAGTTCACGGCCCGTAAGCCCTGAGGCTCCCCAACCATGTATTCCTGAACTTGTTTCTACCTTTACAATAAGTTGGTTGCCTTGACCAATAAAAGTTTGATAAGTTTTAATATCGGTAATTTTCATATGCTTAGGTTTAGGTGCTTCAAAAAACACGGTAGTTTTATAGGTTCCTTCTAATTACAGATCATCTTCTAATTCAATCCTCTCTACTTTACCTACCAGAAAGATATAGCTAAAAAAGCCCATCAGCGCCATGGTGCCGATAAAGAAAAGCGCGGGCCTGAAGTCTCCATCTTCTACCAGAAAACCTATGACGATAGGGACAATTACTGCTGACAAACCTCCGATAAAGTTAAATACGCCACCGATCAGGCCAATTAGCTGCTTTGGTGCAACTGTGGAGACAAAAACCCAGGTAATCGCAGAAAAGCCGTTGCCAAAAAAAGCCAGCGCCAGAAAGCTAATCACCAGAAAGGTAGAATCTACATAGTTGGCCCCTATGATAGATACAGATAAAAGCATACCACTAAGCACGGGTAGTTTTCTGGCTACTTCGTTTGAGTAGCCTTTTTTCAGCAGGAAGTCAGAGGTAAAACCTGCCAGCAACACACCAACAAATGCTGCCAGAAAAGGGATAGAAGCTAAAAATCCTGACTCCAGAAAGTCCATGCCTCGGTATTTTACCAGATAAGTCGGAAACCAGGTCAGGAAGAAAATAAAGATTGAGCCAATGGCAAATTGGCCCAGATAGATACCCCACAGTTTTCGGTAAATAAAAGCCTGTTTAAAATCTGCCCAGTTAAACTTAACCCTGAACTTTTTCTCCTCCCTCTTATCAATTAACCCTCCACCTTCTGCGATATAGGTCATCTCCTGCTCACTGATTTTAGCATGGGATTGAGGGTCGCGGTAAAAGAGATACCAGACTATAGCCCAACCCATACCGATAAGGCCGGATACGACAAACAAACCTCTCCATCCCATGTAGTTTTGTATAGCTACGAGGCTTGGGGTAAGAAACGCCAATCCTATGTATTGCCCGGAGGTGTACATCGCGATAGCAGAAGCTCTTTCGCTTTCGGGAAACCAGGAAGTGACAATTCTGTTATTGGCCGGATAGGCCGGTGCTTCAAATACACCTATACTGGCACGAAAGCCTATTACACTGAGAAAAGAATTGGCAAACCCCTGAAGCAGCGTAGCAGCCGACCAGAGGGACAGCATCAGTGTATATAATATTCTAGGCCTCACCATATCTACCAAAATACCACCGGGAATCTGTAGCGCTGCGTAAGTCCATGCAAAAGCTGAAAATACCAGCCCCATCTGTACAGAACTAAAACCTAACTCTTCGCTCATGGCGAACGCAGCTATTGAGATGTTGCTACGATCCATGTAGTTGATTACGACACTGATAAAAACCAGAGCCAGCATATGGTAACGCTTGTAGGTTGTTTTTTGTGAGGTTTGTATTTTCATCAAGTTTAGTTTAGAGCCAATAGGTTATGATCAGATTTCTTTTTTAATATACATTCAGTAGGGATTTTACCCCTACTGCCAGGATAGATAGCATACTGATCCACAGAAAAATATCATAGACAATACCTGGATGTAGCGCCTTATCTAACCTTCTGTACCTGAAAACAATGGCAGCGTAAACTACCAAAAGTAATAGCAAGGTGAGTGAGATAGCCCCGGCCATAATCATAAAGAGCGGGACATTCATCAGTAAAAAAAGCATCGTCCAGGCGATAGGGATAAACCAGGCTAAAATCTTGAACCAACGATTTCTTTGTTCGGGATTATAAAAGTCCAGTACGCCTATTTGAGCTAGTCCATCAGTAAACATACGTGTACCCGAGGCACTGGCTACAAAAAGCGTGGAGAATAGCGTTACCACCGCTCCTATCAAAAATATGTTCATCGCTGCCGGCCCTAGTGCTTCGGTATAGATTTGTGATATGGTCGCAATCATCTGGTAACCTTCGGGTACCTGTCCCTGTTCATGCAGGATTGCCGCACCCAGCGCATAAAAAGCTGCAGTAGTGATGGTATAGATACACATGGATAGCAAACCATCCAGGTACATGACCTTGATCCAGCCTTTGGCTCTTTTCTCCCACTCCGGAGAATGATCATTGGGGCCGGTATATCGGGCATAGCCTTTTTCCAGGCACCAGTAAGGGTAAGAGATAATTTCATCGGCTCCTACTCCGGTAATGCCAAACACCGCTAAAGCATAGCCTATGGTTTCAGGCGGTAGTTGAAACTCTAAACCTTCTGCTATCTTAAGTATGCTTAGTTCGTAGGAGGTGTATTGGAGGGCAAACACACAGTAAAGGGTGTAGAGGCTAAAGGAGGCAACCAGAAAAATGGAAAACTTCTCAAAAAAAGCATATTTACCCTGAGCTGTTAGTATAGCGGTGGCCAAACCAGCCACTACTGCCCAAATCCATACTGCTATTGAAGGAAAAGCAATATTCAGTGCCAATGCCACTCCTCCTATGATACCGCCATACTGAATAAACTGGAAGGTTTTAATCAGGAGCCAAGTCCAGATGCTCCAGCTGGCTTGCTTCCAGTGCGGACCTGGCAGTTTATTGAAGGATGTCAGGGTAGTTTCTCCACTACTGATAGCATGCTTACCAAACTCCAACTGTATTGTCACTTTTACCAGGCAACTGATGATCACTACCCAAAGGGTGACAAAGCCTGCTTTGGCGCCCAGAGAGGTAGTCATAATTAGCTCTCCGGAACCCACAATGTTGGCTGTGAGTATAAGCGATGGACCCAGATGTTTTAGTCTTTTCCAGAAAGACCTGGGAGGCTCCAGGGTGTAGCTTTGAGATTGCGCGTAAGCATCCATATGCTTTAGTGTTTAGGTTATTGTCATATTCATTGTGTTAAATCGTTTACTCTTTGGGTGCTCGGTATTTATCCATTCTATCGGCTGCCATGCCTTCGTACTTTCTTTTGAGTTGCCACAGAGGTCTTTCCAGTTCCAGCTCCCAGGCAAACAGCTTTTTGTAAAGTGCTTTTACCTTTTCCGGGTACTGGTATGCCAGATTGTTCTGCTCCTGTGGGTCTTCTGCTATATTGTACAGCTCTGCCGGCCGATCGGGAAAACGTAGCAGCTTCCAGTCAGCTTCCCTGATAGCTCCACGATTTTCTTTTTTCCAGTATAAAGTCTGATGAGGTCTATCATCTTTTTTGGCCTGCAAATAGGGCAGCAGGTTGACCCCATCCAGTCCTACTATTGTGTCAGCACTACCCCCGGCAGCTTCCACAAAAGTGGGTAGAAAATCCAGGGAGGATACTGGGTAACCGTATGTACTACCCTTTTCCAACTGACCGGGCCACTTTATCAAACAAGGTACACGAATGCCTCCTTCCAGGTGATTGGCTTTAGTGCCGCTGAGAGGGTAGTTATTGGCTTCGCTGGCATCTGTAGGACCTCCATTGTCATTGGTGAACACCACTATGGTATTTTCCTCCAGCCCCAGTGATTTCAGTGTATCCAAGACTTTACCACAAGCCCGGTCAAGGGCATAAGTCATGGCAGCCAGTTCTTTTCTCTTTCCTTTAAGCTGGGGAAAGCGTTCCAGATCTGAGTGCTCAGCATGCAGGGGTGTATGTACCGCATTAAAAGAGAGAAATATAAAGAATGGACGCTCTTTATTTGTGTTAATAAATTCACTGGCTTTATCTGCCAAAACATCAGTCAGATAGCCTTCATGCTCTCCATAATTGCCAAAGTCTTCTTCTAACCTGTTCTGTGGATCTTCAGGGGCTTCATCATAAGCATAATAACTTCGGGCACCCCCTCTAAACCCATAAAAATGATCAAACCCTCTACGTAGTGGATGAAAACGGTCTGCTCCCCCAAGATGCCATTTGCCAAAAATAGCGGTTTGGTAACCCAGGCTTTTCAGATGATCCGCTATGGTAGGAAGATGGGTAGGCAATCCCATTTCCAGGCTATCAGGGCCAGATTCACTCATATAGCCCGGCACATTATTTTCTTCAAAACCAAAGCGCTGCTGGTACCTACCGGTAATCATACCTGCACGGGAAGGACCGCAGACAGCCGCTGTCATATAAGCCTGGCTAAATTTCACTCCTTCGCTGGCCAGCTTATCCAGATTAGGCGTTTTGAAAAGTGTACTCCCCTGAAAGCCAAAGTCACGATAGCCCGCATCGTCAGCATACAGTAAAATGATGTTGGGCTGTGAAGGTCTGATTTTGGCATGCTGTGCCAGAACCGGATCTGTATAGCATAGCAAAGCCAGAAAAAACCCTATACCACCCACTGGTACAGTTTTTATTCCTCTGAACATGGAAGCGATATTCAATGCTATTTTCTTCATATTAAACTATTGCCATAAGCAATCAAAACCACCCCTACTACCATGCAGAAAAGTCCTGTATAGAGCATTCTTCTAGCCTTATTTGATGCCCTTGCCCACTCTTTGGTAATGATGCCACTGAGTATTGCAGTGATCACACTTGCGGTATTGAAAATAGCATAGCCTACCGTATTGCCGGCTTCACCCAGTCTAAAGGCCGCATAGGCAAAAAGTGCGGAGGCCGCATAATGAAAAACAGCCATAATGAGTATCAGCGACACATTTTTGGAGAGGTGAGAAGATTTGAAATATTTCCATGCTCTTTTTTGTGACAGTTGCCAGGCAAAGTAGGCGGTCATCGCTATGCCTCCACTGATAAATATGGGAAACATCACCACTACGGCAGTAATCCAGTCGGCATTGCCTTGAGCCTGACTGGCTTCATGCAGGAATGGGCGACCTACCGCATTCGCATAGCTAAAGCCGGTAGCCAACAGCCCACCAAAAACAGCGATAAAAATACCTGTTGCCATAGAGCCTTTGCCATCAGAACTTTTGGTGTGTTCAGCATTTTTCAATTCATCCTGCTCTCTGATCAGTCCTGCTTTGCCATTGGCTACGATGCCCAGGAGAACTACAAGCAAGCCCAGGAGAATAAATAGCAAAGCATTAGCTGGCGGCAGGCCATCTACCAAGAAGGGTAAAAGTGAACCTATTAATATGATAGTCCCGATGAACAAAGAGAAGCCCAGAGAAAGCCCTATATGGTTAATGGCCTTGCCCCACATCATTACTCCGGCACCCCATAGGAAGCTGGCTATCGACATGTTTAGCAATACGTCTACAGGTATAGCCCCAAATACTTCGCCGAAGCCATCTATTAAGGCTACTGAAGCGATAAGCGGAACTACAAACATGGTAAGCAGAAAGAAAAGGCTCCAGGTATTCTCATATTTGAAGTCTTTAGTAAACTTTTCTGGCAGGGCATAAAGCCCCAGCATTAAACCGGCAAATATTGCCCAAATTACACCTTGAGTCATGCTTGTTTATCTTTAGTTTATTCTTAAAATCTAGTTTTCTGTATTGTTGACTATCGTACTGCTTACATCTTCACGAACGATGACTTACCACTCAAATGCTAAAACTGTCTCGCTCTCATAGGGCTCATCCGGTGTTGTGACTGAACCTGGCGAACTTGCTATATTTGGTCCGTTGATGTAGCGAGATGTTTCGCAGCAAAAAGCACGAAACTGCCCATATTGATCACCATTCTCTCTCTGAAGCTGATCGGAGGTGTAGTATCCGGTATAAAAAAGCATACCTGGTTCTGTAGTAAAGACCTTTATCCCTCTACCACTTTTTTCTTCTGTAAAGCTGGCCACTTCTCTCAGTCTGCTGTCCTTTTCAAACAAGAAATAGTGCTCAAACCCCATCTCCATTTTATCTATGCAGACTCCCAGCGGCTTTGGCTTTCTTAAATCAGCAGGCGTATTTTCAACTTTGCTGATACTCCCATCTGGTACGTTACTGGCATCCGGCTGTAAATAGCTATCAGAAACTATACAGGCCAGGTGGCTCATGATATTGTCTTTAAAACCGGACAGATTAAAATAGGTGTGGTTGGTTAAAGAAATCGGAGTAACTCTATCTGTATTTGCCTGATAGCGTATAGAGATTTCGTTATTGTCATTCATACGAAAATAGATGTTTACCTCTACCTGTCCGGGGTATCCCTCTTCCATATGCTGACTAATTAAGCTCATTTTTACCCCTACAGCATCATCTTCTTCCAAAGTTTCTGACTTCCAGATGCGTTTGTCAAAGCCCAGTTTACCCCCATGCAGGTGGTTATCACCATCGTTGGCTTCCAACTGATAAAGCTCTCCACCCAATACAAACTGAGCATCTTTGATACGCCCTGCATAGCGGCCAACTGTAGCCCCAAAATAAGGGGCATTATTTTGATATGCTTCAGATAAATAGCCATCAATTTGGTTAAATCCGCATACTACGTCTGCCCTACCCTGCCTTGCTGAGGGTACAATGATGGAGCTGATAGTAGCCCCATAATTGATTATGCCAAGCACCAGACCATTGTTGTTGCTAAGTATATATTGATCTATAGTTTGTCCATCTATTTGTCCGAAAGGCTTCTTTTCAATTTTCATGTGAGTAGTTTTAGCTTGTTCTTATGGTTTATCAAACATGAAGTGCATTGAAGTTTTTGCCGATACTCCCCAGCCCTGTTTCGTAGGGTAGCAGCTTATCCCAGTCAAACTCCACACCTATACCCGCTGTGTCCGGAGCCTGCGCTCTGTAGTTAGCTACCTGAAGCGGTTGTTTGGTGTATTCATCAATAGGGAAACTATGCACTTCCAGCCAACCAGCGTTGCTTTGTGCAGACACCAGGCTTACGTGCAGCTCCTGCATGCCGTGTGAACATACGGGGAGCTTATATTTACGAGACAGTTCAGCTACCTTCAGCCAGCCCGTAATGCCACCACAGTTGGAAGCGTCAGGTTGAATAAATGACAACTTAGCCTGTTCAAACGCATAGCCAAATTCATAAATGGTATGCAGATTCTCCCCCATTGCCAGGGAGACGCCACCTTCCTCTGCAATTCTGGCATAGCCCAGATAGTTATCAGGGATGGTGGGTTCTTCAAACCAGTAAATATCATAAGGCTTAAAAGCCTGCGCAGCTTTAATAGCCTGCTCTACCGACATAGAGTAGTTGGCATCTACCATAAAGATGATGTCATCTCCTACCAATTTGCGTACGGCTTTTATTCTTTCCAGATCTTCTTCCAGCTTTTCCCTTCCTATTTTTATTTTGACTGCATTAAAACCTCTATCCAGATAGCCCTGAATATTGTGCAGTAGTTTTTCCAGTGGAAACTGAAGGTCTATTCCCCCACAATAGGCTTTGCAACTATTATTTGCTCCTCCTGCCATTTTCCAGAGGGGGCTGTTGGCTTTTTTGCAGCGGATATCCCAAAGCGCAATATCTACTGTTGAAATTGCGAAAGAGCTAATTCCTCCACGACCTACATAGTGGATATGCCATTCCAGAAAATCATAGATACCTTCTACATCCGTTCCCTCTTTACCAATAATTGCAGGAGCAATATCATAATCCAGCATGGCTTTGATGGAATGTCCTCCTTTACCTCCTGTATAGGTATAGCCAGTACCTTCACTACCATCTTCTAATGTAATAGTAGTAGTCACCAGCTCAAAGTGGGTATGGTCACCATGCTTGGCATCGTTTAGCACCTCCGCCAGAGGTACCTGAAACAAACGGGTATGTACTGTAGCTATTTTGCTCATGAGGTCTTGTATTTGAGGTAGAAAGTTTTCTTTTCCAGATATTGCTCAAAACCATATTTACCATCTTCTCCACCGGTACCACTTAGTTTGTAGCCATTATGGAATCCCTGATGCTGCTCCCCATGTCCACGATTAATGTAGATTTCACCGAACTCCAGCTCATCATTACAGCGCATGATTTTGTTCATGTCATTGGTATACACCATAGCAGCCAGTCCGTACTCGCAGTCGTTGGCATAGCCCATCACTTCTTCAAAGCTGCTGAACTTAATGACTGGCAGAATAGGTCCGAAAGACTCTTCATGAACGATGGTCATCTCCTGCTTTACATCGGTAAAAATAGTTGGCTCAAACCAATGCCCTTTATCAAATTGTGGCCCCTGAGGTTTTTTACCACCATATGCCAGCGTAGCACCCTCTTCTAAAGCCTGAGCTACTAAGTTTTCCATATGTTGCAATTCCTTAGCGCTGACCTTAGGGCCGAGGTCAGTATCCTCCTGCATAGGGTCACCAATTTTCATCGCCTTTACCTTGGCCATAAACTTTTCCATAAAAGCATCATAAATGCTGTGGTGTAGATACATGCGCTCATTGCAGGTACAAACCTGGCCGCAATTATCAAAGCGTGAATGCAATGCACCTTCTACTGCCGCATCCAGATCCGCATCTTCAAATACAATAAAGGGGGCTTTACCTCCTAACTCTAATTGTACATGAATCAGATGTTCAGCAGCAGTACGAAAAATCTGTTGTCCGGCAGGCGTGCTACCAGTCATGGTTACCATTTTAGTAAGTGGGTTGGCTACCAGGGCGTTGCCCAGCACGCTACCTTTACCGGTAAGTATATTGAGTACTCCCTTGGGCAGCCCTACCTTGCTTGCTATATTGCCCAGTTCCAGACTGGCTAGTGGTGTTTCCTGGGTAGGTTTGAGTACCACCGTATTACCAGCTACCAGGGCGGGACCTATTTTTCTTCCGGCCAGGGCGAGGGGAAAATTCCATGCAGTAATGGCTACCACCACGCCACGAGGAATTTTCTGTATCAAAATCTGCTCACCGGAATTATCCGAAGGCAATATATCTCCTTCTATCTGGCGTGCCCAGTCGCAGGCATATTCTATAAAAGTGGCTGTAACTTCCACCTCCATACGGGCTACTTTTAGCAATTTACCTTGCTCTCTTACCAGCAGGCGAGCCAGCATATCTTTTTGGTTACGTATCTCAGCGGCAAAGCTACGTAGCAAACGTGCCCGTTCAATGGCGGGGACCTTCTTCCAACTTTTTTGCGCTTTTTCTGCGGCTTGCAGCGCCAGTTGTGCATCCCTTTCGTCTGCTACCTGTACTGAGCCTACTACAGACTCATCACTGGGGCTAAAAATCTGCTCACTTTTTTGGGAGGTGGCACTATGCCACTGTCCATCAATATATAACTGATAGTTCTTGGTATCTGACATGGGTATTTAGGTTAGGAAAAGATTAAAGGATAGGGAGGGATGCTAATTAGCGCCCCATCCAACCTCCATCAACCAACATTACACTCCCGTGCATATAGGCTGATGCTTCTGAACATAAGAAAACAATAGGTCCTTTAAAGTCTTCTGCCTCTCCCCAGCGACCTGCAGGTATACGCGAAAGGATGGCATTAGCTCTTTCAGGATTATTTCTTAAGGCTTCGGTATTATCGGTGCTGATATAGCCGGGCGCGATAGCATTTACATTGACACCTTTACCGGCCCACTCATTGGCAAAAGCCATGGTAAGCTGACCGATAGCCCCTTTACTCGCCGCATAGCCGGGAACGGTGATTCCTCCCTGAAAAGTAAGCAATGAAGCGGTAAACACAATTTTACCACTGCCACGGGCTACCATCTCTTTACCCAGTTCTCTGCTGAGGATAAACTGTGCATTCTGGTTCACCTCTACTACTTTATCCCAGTATTCATCAGGATGTTCTGCCGCGGGGGCCCGTAATATGGTACCTGCGTTGTTCACCAGTATATCTATGGCCGGAAAATCCGCTTTTACTGCTTTGATAAAGGTGTAGAGAGCATCTCGGTCTGAGAAGTCACAGGTATAGGCTTTGAAGTTTTTGCCTAATGCTTTTACTTCTTTTTCTACTGCGCTGCCCTCTGTTTCCAGTGAGGCACTAACTCCTATAATATCTGCTCCGGCCTCAGCCAGGGCTACTGCCATCGCTTTACCGATGCCACGCTTACAGCCCGTGACCAGTGCAGTTTTTCCTTCCAGTTTGAATTGATCTATTATGCTCATAATTAGTTTTTTAAACCTGACAGTCTACCAGATATTTCATGCCTGCCGGATTATTGTCTATCGTTTCAAAAATGGATTGTATGTTATCCAGGCTATCCACCTGGGTAATTAATTTGTCAAAGGGAATTTGTGCTGAGGAAGCTATTTGAATTGCCTCTTCATAATCCTCTTCTTCATAGAGTCTGGCGCCCAAAAGCTCGATCTCTGACCAGAAAAACTTAAACAGATCTACCTTTTTCTTTTCTCCACCATGGATAGCCACCATCACGATACGCCCTCTTACGTTCACTACTTCGGTCATGGCATCTACACCTGCAGCCGAACCGGAAACTTCAAAGGCACAGTCTATCATAGCTTCATTGGTGAGCTCGCTGATGCGTTCTTTCAGATTTTCCTGAATGGGGTTGACTACTGTAAAGCCTAGTTCACGTAGCATATTCACCCGTTTCTCATTCACTTCTGAAATAATGACTTCGGCCTTTTTAGTTTTTAGCACATAGGCGATGAGCGTACCAATAGGCCCTCCACCTATTACCAGGCAGCGTTCTCCTTCTTTTACCCTACCAATCTTTACATCATGGCAGGCAACTGAGAGCGGCTCTATAAATGCTCCATGTTTTAAAGAAAGATCTGCGGGTAGCTGATGAAGACAATAAGCAGGTACTGTCCAGCTTTGCTGAAATGCTCCAGGCGCATCTATACCGATAAATTTCAGATTTTTGCCTACATGAGCGTAACCTTTGTCAAAGGGATGAGGCTCGCCAAACTGTAGGGGCCTCACCGCTACGTTGTCACCAACTTTTACGTTGGAAACTCCCTCTCCTACTTCTGCGACTACAGCCGAAGCTTCGTGGCCTACCACCTGAGGTCGGGCCACTCGCTGATCCATCACCCCGTGGTAGATATGAATGTCTGTACCACAGACACCACAGTAGGCTACCTCCAGGCGCACTTCGCCTTTGGCAGGTTTTTTTATCTGGCTTTCGCCCAATTCAAATTTGCCTTTTTCTTTGTAATAGGCTGCTTTCATACTTAGCATTAGTTTATGGTTAATAATCAGGGACTGAACGGCTGAAAACCTTCAAACCTTTTGATCACCTGCCAGTCTCTACTCACATACTCGTGGGTAAGTCCCCATTTCAGCGCTTCTACCGGACTTTTGTCATTATCTACTGACTGATCCAGTCCTGCGGCAGGTGGTCCCCACTTTATGTGCGACTTGATATTAAAATTGATCCCGTCGGAAGCCCACTGTATGGTGTTCCTTTCCGGTCCATCCGTAATCAGCAGTGCAGAAACACCACCCTGGTAAGGCCATACGCACAACTCATGACCACTGTTGGTTATCGGGTTATACTCCGATTTAATATAAGGACCTTCCAGTTTATCTGCGATAGCTACGCCCCATTTAATTTCTCTACCACCAAAAGTTTTTCGCTCACCCATACGCTCACCTTTATAATAGAGGTAGAATTTATTGTTATAATACATTAGCGTTGGATCATGCACCTTATGTGAATCAAAAGAGCCCTGCTTTTTCACTTTAAAGCGCGTATCCTCATCCCCTAACCATTCTCCATCATTGGTAGGAGAAAGGATAGGCTCCTTTAGCTTTTTGAATGGCCCATGCGGAGAGTCTGCGATTGCCATACCTACCTGGTTTTTTACCCGGTTGACATAGGGAGCTTTCACCGTTTGGTATATCAGTACATATTTACCTTCATGGGTCATGATCTGAGGAGTAAAGACCGAGCGATCATCATAAGCGCCAGGTTCCCCCCTGCCTACTGCCAATCCTTCTTCTTTCCAGGTCCACCCATCTTTAGAGCTTGCGTACCAGACTTCTGTTTTGTCCCAGGGAAAAACTTTCTTTTCCGGATCACCGGTGCCAAAGCCGTGCGTCTTGCCTACGGATTTGGAGTAGTAGACATAATAAGTGCCGTCTACAGTAATAATATCAGAGGGGTCTCTACGTACAACGCCCTCTTCATAGGCAAGGTCACCTTTGAGATCATAGGTTTTAAACTCCAGGTACCACGCTGGTCCTTTGGCATAATTTCTTTCCAATGCTCTTTTAGAGGCGGCACTCAAAGGCTGGTCTTTCGGTATAGCCAGAAAGTCGTATACGCTATCCGGATAGGCCCTGCCCATCTCTTCCTGCTGGGCACTTACGCGCCCCACTGCCGTGAGTAGTATGAAGGTTGTGAGAAAAAAAAGACAAGTATTTTTCATAGTATCAGGTTGAATATGATTACAAAATTTAGCTGGATTACATGTATTATATTATTATGGAGCATAAGGGTCGTAGGTCTCAAACCTTTGTAGATAGTCCCAACCCTCTTTTCTGTCAAAACACAGCCCCCAACTGAGCGCCGCCAGGGGTTCCTCATCATGATTCAGAGAACGTACCAAGCCAGCCGCATGCGGAGGTTTAGATCTCCCTCCGATCATTGATTTGATTTCAAAGTTTACTCCATCTTCGGCATATTGTATAGTGTTTTTCTCAGGGCCGTCAGAAGTCAGTAAGGCAGCAATACCTCCCTGGTAAGGCCATACACATATTTCGTGGCCGCTATTGGTGATCGGGTTATACTCCGATTTGATATAGGAGCCTTCTGGCTGGTCTGCCACAGCTACACCCCACTTAATTTCCCGGCCTCCCATTGTGAGCTTTTCCCCCATTCTTTCACCCTTGTAGTAGAGGTAAAATTGATTGTTGAAATACATCAGACAGGGGTCATGTACTTTTTGACTATCAAAGGAGCCCTGTTTTTTTACTTTGAAGCGTGTGTCCTCTTCGCCCAGCCATTCTCCGTCATCCGTAGGAGAAAGTATAGGCTCATCTAACTTCTTAAATGGCCCCTCTGGTGAATCCGAAATAGCCATACCCACCTGGTTTTTGATTCGGTTCACGTAAGGTGCCTTCACTGTCTGATAGACTAAATAAAACTTTCCATCATGCGCCAGTACTTCCGGGGTAAACACCGAGCGGTCATCATAAGCACCAGCGTCTCCACGACCCACTGCCAGCCCCTGCTCGGTCCACTCCCAGCCGTCAGGAGAAGTAGCGTACCAGATTTCGGATTTGTCCCAGGGAAAAACTTTCTTTTCCGGATCACCCGTTCTAAAGCCAAATGACTCTCCTTCTGACTTGGTATAATAGACGTAATAAGTACCCTCATGAAAAATAACTGCGCTTGGGTCTCTTCTGGTGACCCCAGGCTCATGCTGTAAGCTGCCTTTCAGGTCATGATATCTAAACTCGGTATACCAATCGGCATTCTGGTTGTATTCTCTCTCTAATGCGCGGCGTGAAGCTGTACTTAATTTTCCTCCGGCAGGAATAGCCAGATACTCGTAGGCACTATCCGGGTAAGCTCGGGAAGTATCATCAACTTCAGCCAAGTTCTGATTTACTATTCCGGCGCCTGATTTTTCCTGACAGGCATATATAGAAAAAAGACAAAGCGAAAGCAGTAGAAAAATACTCGGTCTGTGCATCTTCATATTTGCTAAATTTTAACCTTGTAGATTTTAGGCTGTGTTTGAAAGTTTAAGAAAGAAAATATAAGCGAACTGGATTGTTAACTCAGCTATTCCTCACTTTCATGGCAGTAAAGATTAGCTGAATTATGCTGAAAACCATAAAAACCAACTAGACAAAAACTGAATAGGCTGCTCATTTGCTAAAATTAGCCTGTATTATTTGAAGTTATTTGCAATATTTAAAAGTGCTGGCTATTCAGACTGTTATGTTCTAAGCTTACAAGAAGCTGTACTAAGACTAGACAATAGAAAAGGAGAAACCCAGGCTATGGCTTATAATTTTATACTGATGAGTACATTAAAAAATAACGCTAATAATACTTTTGTCCAGAAGTTGTTGGTTACTTTTTCAACTCACTTTTACAAAAAAGTAATCTACTTATTGCTCTTGCTACTCTCGCTAGACCGCCTGCCCGCAAAGCCCAGCCAGTCTCCCTATATCATAGACAGTGAGGCAAGCTCTACCTGCAACGAAGCTTACGCATTGCGATATACCCAGCCTGATAGCGCCGCCCTTTTATACAATGCCTGCTACAAAGAAGCTCTGGAAAAAAATGACACTTTAAAAGCGATCAATACGCTACAATACATGGCAGAACTCAGCGGACACCATGCCCGCTACAAAGACGCTTATGATCATTACTGGACTGCCCTCAGGCTCGCTGATGAGTCACAAAACCAGATAGCCAAAGCCAATGTGTATTTGAGCATTGGAAGACTGTATAGTTATTACAAAAGAGAAGGCGAAGCTCTGAAATATATCCGCATATCACTGAACCTGAAAAAAGCACTAGCAGAAGAAGGAAAACTGGATCAGTCCGCCCTGCTAACTAATTATATGGCAATCACAGCAACTTATCGCCAACTTGAAAAGCCGAAGCTTGCTCAAGTGTATCTGGATAGTGCATCATTATTTTACAATGAAAAAACTATGGCTCAGGCTGTAAAACAAATGGAATTTGAAAGGGCCTCCATACTTGCCCAGGAAGGGGAGTACAAAGAGGCACTGGAAATCTTGAAGTGGGTAGTCGCTCGGTACAAGGAAGACAACCCCGCTTATCTTGTGCTGGTGTATACGACCGTAGGGGACATTTACCGGCATTTTGAGGACTATACCGCCAGTGAAAACTATTACTTAATGGCATTAGAAACTTCTGAACAATACCAGAGCCACATAGACTTTACACCCATCGTACACCAGAAGCTCTCAGAAATTTACCTGCTCAAAGATAATTACCAGAAGGCTTTTGCCAGTATCAAAACAGCTAAAGAACTGGATGCTACATTTTTTGATAGCCGAAGCAAAAACAACCTTCCCTTGCTGGAAATACAGGATGCTTTCAGGGTAGAAAAAGAAAGACAGGAAGAGCTTATTCGTAGACAAAGGCTTGAACAACTGGAACAGGAAGATAAAATCTGGTTTTTACAAAGAACCATTCTGATCGTGGCTATTGCCTTTATTGTCATCGTAGGAGGAATATATTTTAAACATGAGCGCTCAAAGCATTTGTCAGAAAAGAGGCTGTTGAAGAAAAAGCAAGAGCTGGAGATTCAAAAAGCAAAGGAGGTACTTGAAATAAAAAATAAAGAGCTTACCGCTTCTGCTTTACAGGCCATTGAAAAGGATGAGTTGTTGTCAAATCTAAAGGAAGAATTAAGGAAGCAAAAAGATACCCCTAACGCTTTTGAAATCGGCAAACTTGTGAAGAGCATTGATTTGAACAGTTCTAGAAACTGGGAAGAATTTGAAGTTAGATTTATGGCGGTCAATGAAGGCTTCTACCAGCGATTGAGTGAAAAATTTCCATCCCTTAGTCAAAACGATCAAAAGATCTGCGCACTCATCAAACTCAACTTTTCCTCTAAAGATATGGCTAAGCTCCTTGGCATTTCCATTGAGTCAGTGCATACCAATCGCTACCGATTGAGAAAAAAACTTAACTTAGAAAGAAGCACGAACCTGGAAGACTTTATCGCCAAAGTTTAAGGTCAGGATAGCTTTCTTACCATCTGTAACGCAAAATTGCACTATCTGCTGCCTCCACAATTTCGTTTAACAAATCCATCTCTTTCTTCTATTTTCTTTTGAGATATATTTCTCAAGCCTGACTTTCATCTAGACACATTCCCTGACATTTCAATAGCCATAGCATGCCAGATGTCTAGTGTAATACCAGCCAGTTTAAAATCTGCTCACATGAACCTGTTGACGATTTTACAAAAATATAAAGCACATTTATTGAATTCGTAAAATCATATTAAACGTGTCTGTCTAGTTTATGTCCAGTGTAAAAAATTGATTTATTACACAAAAAAATGATTGTTTGAGATTGTAAAAAAGATCTAGATCAACTCTCACTTAACCCGACAGGATTTTAGCTAAGACTATGCTTTACAAGTCTTGAACAGGCCTGAAAGTCCTTTGTCAAAACTTCAAACATTAACTGATCTGAAACTATGAAAACGTAACATCAGCCTAGCACTATTTCATCACCTCCAATGAAGGCGTGATATTCAATATCATCAGCCGGAAATCTGCGGAGGTCTCTCAGAAAATATTAATTACTACTCAAACATGTAAGTACATGAAACCTAAAATTTTACCACTACTCAAGCGGCTTGGACGGTATGTAATGCTTACTGCCTTTACCCTAAGCCTGACCTTTTCCGTGCTGCTGGCTTCAGCGGGAACGCGCGCAAACATTGTTGTGTCCGGTACAGTCACTGATGAAGTAGGAGAACCTTTACCAGGAGTCAACATTTTAGTAAAGGGAACCACTACAGGTACAATCAGTGATATAGAAGGGAGTTATACCGTTAATGCTCCCGAAGACGGAGTGCTCACCTTTAGTTTTATCGGATACAAAAATATTGAAGTTGAAGTCAACAACAGAACTCAGATAGATGTCTCTATGGAACTGGATGAGGAGACGCTTGATGAAGTCGTAGTGATTGGCTACGGCACGAGAACCAAAGGAGACCTGACCGGTGCGATTACTACCGTTGATAATAATTATCTGGACCAACAGCCTACCGCTGATGTAAGCAAAGCACTGCAGGGTAGCGCATCCGGCGTAACGGTTGTGAGCCCGGCCACTCCGGGCGGTAATGCGGAAATTCGCATTCGTGGTATGGGAACCATCAACAATAATGGCCCTTTGTGGGTCGTAGACGGGGTATTTGGTGCACAGCCACCACCACCCAGCCAGATAGAATCTATTCAGATACTGAAAGACGCATCCTCCACTGCCATATATGGAGCCAGGGGCGCAAATGGTGTAATCTTAGTGACTACTAAAGCAGGGAAACAAAATCAGCCTGCCCAAATAGTAGTGAGTGCAAGATCCGGATTTAGCACACCTACATCCAAGTATGACCTGATGACAGATCCGCAATCCATCGGTGAGATGTATTGGCTGGAGTATCAGAATGACGGTTTACCGACAGTCCATCCTCATTTTGGAAGTGGCTCAACTCCGGTAATCAGTAATTACCTTTTTCCGAATGGTGCCAACTCAGGTGATCCGGGAGTAGATCCTGCGCTCTATGATCAGCAAACATACCCTATCACGCTAACTAACCGAAATGGTACTGACTGGCTGGACGAAATATATCAGAATGGGCTTATTCAGGATTACAACTTATCGGTAAGCGGTGGCTCAGAAAAAACGACCTACTCCTTTCATGGCAACTTTCTGGATGAAAACGGCATATTAAAGCATACGTCCTACCAACGTGTGGGCTTAAGATCAAACATAGACACTAAGCTCAACAACTGGCTTAATGTAGGGCAAAGGTTAGGTGTAACTGTAGGCCAGACCAATGGTTGGAATGGAAACAATAGCCATGAAAACTTATTTAACCAGATTTATCTGGCAAGTCCTCTAATACCCCTCCGCGACATTGCAGGTAATTACGCGGGAGGCGTAGTAGGCGGCAATCTTTACGATGGCCCTAATCCAGTAGCTTTTCTTGACCGTACCAGTATTAACAAAACCAGGTCGTATAACATTAGCGGAAATTTTTACACTCAGATCACACCCGTAGATGGTTTATCGCTCAAGTCACTCTTAGGGTATGACATTCGTCTTAACAATGGCTTTTATCCAAATTTACCTGCCTATGAAAGTGTAAATGGTGCTCGCAATACTACCTTGTCCGAAAACAGCGCTACCAATTTTTTGTGGAACTGGACAAATACCGCCAGTTATACCAAAACCTTTGGCGATATTCATACACTGGACTTTTTAGTCGGTGTTGAAGCTACCAAAAGTACGTATAAATACATTTCCGCTTCAAGACAGGAGTATTTTTCTACTGATATCAACTTTCTTGTACTGGACGCGGGCGCTACCAATCAGTTGAATAATGGCAACGGTTATGCTTGGTCACTTTTCTCTTATTTTTCACGGCTGCACTACGGCCTCAAAAATAAATACCTGGTGGATTTGACCGTCCGTCGCGATGGCTCTTCCCGTTTTGGAGCAAATAACCGATACGGTGTTTTCCCGGCAGTTTCATTAGGCTGGTTGCTTACCGAAGAGCGTTTTATGGACGGGAGTAGCAACTGGCTGGATTATTTAAAACTACGTGCCAGTTGGGGACAGTCAGGAAATGACCAGATCGGAAACTATAATAGCTTCTCAACATTTGGCTCTGGTCCGGGCAACTCTTTCTACGCCATCAACGGGGGGGACAATGCCATTACGCTAGGCTATCAGTCTACTGCCATCGGTAATCCCAACGCCAAATGGGAGACAACCACCTCTGCTAATTTTGCCGTAGACGCAACTTTGTTTTCATCACTGGATGTCAGTGTTGACTTATGGCAAAAGAATACTTCGGACATGCTGTTTCCTGTTGCCATCCCGCAGGTAGCGGGTAGTGCTTCTGCCCCTTCTGTGAATATTGGCTCTATGGAGAACAAAGGGATTGACATCACTTTGGATTATCGTGGTACGGCATTCAACAATGCCTTACAGTTCAATATCGCTACCAACTTCTCACATTATAAAAATGAAGTTACTCAGTTGTCCAATGCGGAAGATGAATTTATTCAGGGCTTTCCTACCCGTCAGCAGATATACACCAGGACAGAAGCCGGCCATGCTTTTCCAGAGTTTTACGGCTATGTAGTGGATGGTATATTCCAGACAGAAGAGGAAGCGGATAGTCATGCCACCAATGGCACATACAATCAGCCTGGAAACCTGAAGATAAGAGATGTGGATGGTGACGGAGTCATCACTCCGGACGACCGTACCTATATAGGCAGTCCTCATCCGGACTTTACCGCAGGATTGAGGTTAGGGTTAGAGTTTAAAGGCTTTGATTTAGCGGCTACACTTTACAGCAGTGTAGGAAATGACATCGCCAATTATACCAGCCGCTTTATTCGTTACGGTCTGTTTCAGGGACCCAACAGTCCTGATAGACTTTATCGGTCCTGGGGCAGCCCCTATCTGGAAAATAATGCGGACGCAATTCTTCCTAAAGCTTCCAGCTCTACATCTTTTGAGCAAAACGCCTCTACAGATTATATAGAAGATGGATCTTATCTGCGTATGCAAAACCTTCAGCTAGGTTATAATTTTTCACAAAGCGTTCTTGAAAAGCTGAATATCTCCAATCTTCGCTTATATGTAATGGGGGCAAACCTTTTCACCATTACTAATTATTCCGGGCTTGATCCCGAAATCACTGCAAAGCAGAACAATGGTGTGGCTCAGGAAATAGACCGGGGGGTAGATGTGGGTACCTGGCCCATTTCTCGCCAGATCATGTTCGGCTTAAACATATCTCTATAAACATCAAACTGATTTAGTGATGAAAAACATACTTATCAAAATAAGCTTATCCCTGAGCATCATCTTAATGATAAGCGCCTGTAGCGAAGACTTTCTTTTTGAAAAGCCTATAGGATCTGTAAATGAAGAATTGTTGAAGAATGAGGATGGTGTAAACGCCCTGCTTATCGCCGCTTATGCTATGGTAGATGGATATGCAGAAGGAGAATCACCCAGTGGTAACCTGGGCGAGGCTTCCGGCACGAACTGGGTATGGGGCGATGTACCTTCTGATGATATGCACCGTGGTGATCAGACAGGAGGCTGGAGCCAGATCAATGACATAGAAAGATACGAAGTAAGGCCTGATAATGAATGGCTTAGCGGGGCCTGGGGAGTGAATTATGAAGGAGTGTCACGTGCCAATGATGTGCTTAAAGCTTTGAAAGAGGCTACTGATATTCCTCCAGCCGTAGCCAGGCAGTTTGAGGCGGAAGCAAAATTTCTCAGAGCTTGGTTTCATTTTCAGCTGAGAATTAAGTTTGAAAAAATCCCCTACATCACTGAAGATGTTGACCCTGTCAATGTACCTAACGACCGTGAGGTATGGGATGATATAGAAGCAGACCTTCAGCTTGGCGTGGATCATTTAAACCCTTCTCCTTCAGAAGTAGGGAGAGCATCTCAGTGGGCTGCCAAGGCCTTTAAGGCTAGAGTACATTTGTTTCAAAGTGAATTTTCAGAAGCCAAACCGCTCCTGGATGACATCATAAACAATGGTCCTTTTCAATTGGAAAGTCATTTTTATAATAACTTTGATGAGGAACATCAGAACAATGGAGAAAGTATCTTTGAGATACAGTATTCGGTCAATGATGGTGCAGGCGTTCATAATTCCGGTATAGATCATCAAACTTTATATCCCAGAGGTGCTGATGTTGGGCTCTGCTGCGCCTACAGTGCCCCTACTTTTGATTTGTTCAATGCCTTTAAAGTAGGTGAAAACGGTCTACCCATGCTGGATGACTTTCAGGATGAGTTGCTACGAGAGGATTACGGCATTCTTACTACCGAAGCCTTTACGCCTACTGACCATCTTCTTGATCCCAGAGTAGACTGGACGATAGGAAGAAGAGGGATTCCCTTTTTAGACTGGGGGCCTATGAGCGGTAGCGACTGGATGTTGGACCAGCCTAATATGGGTCCATTTCTCAATAAAAAAATAATGTGGTACAAAAGGAACAAAGGTGAGATTTCCACGCAGTCTAGTTACTGGGCATCAGGGGTTAACGGTAATAATTTCAGGGTATTACGATTAGGCCACGTACTATTGTGGAGAGCCGAAGTCGCTGTGGAAGAAAACGACCTTACGACTGCGATGAACCTGGTCAACCAGATTCGTCAGCGGGCGGCTGATGACATAGTGATGGGCAAAGTACTGAATGAAACTTTTGGGACTGATGTCGCAATTGAGATAGATGAAAGCCAGCCTGCTGCTAATTACAAGCTCGGTTTATATACCTCATTCCCCAGTCAGGAATACGCAAGAAAGGCTGTACGCCATGAGATGCGCCTTGAGTTTGCGCTAGAAGGCATGCGTTTTTATGATCTGGTACGCTGGAACATTGCTGCCAATACTTTGAATACTTACCTGGAAAATGAACTTGCAGGAGGAGTATTGCCGTGGTTGCAGGGAGCTACATTTACCGAAGGTAAAAATAATTACTGGCCGATTCCCCAGGTACAAATTGACTTACAGCCCGAAGTATTGAGCCAAAATTCAGCAAACTAATGATAATAAAACCGATAGTAGCCATGTTTAGATGACTGCTATCGGTTTTACTTTTAGTACACCTTTCTATCAGAATGCTTTTAGTGAGTTGTCATAAAAACCTGCCCCCTTTGGACAGGTCAATGACATTGGCAAATGGTGATATCGGGAAAAAATATATACTCCTAATTAAAGAGCAATATTTTTTCAGAAGTTTTTTACATACCTCTTCCTGATGTTATCATCTCATCTGTCCGATTTCCCAGCCTGATTCATATTCTCTGGACCAGAGTTGCATAGCATCTTTATCGTAGGCTCTTCCAGTAGTTGAGTCCACATCAAAAGATTTGTTCGTACGATACGCAATATTGGCCAACATAGCCATATGGTTACTCTTTGCTCCATCTTCAATAGGCGCAGTTAGCTTGGCCTGCCCCCTGATAGCATCAAAGAAGTTAACAATATGCTGGCTGGACGTAGAACCTCCACCTCCTAATGCCATACCACTCTCGTCGGTTTTTGAGCTTTCTTTGACCAGCTTTCCTTCTCTATCGTAGAGCATGTACTGGCTACGATCTACAAATACGGTACCTTCCGAACCGTAAATGACTGTTCCTCTCCCCTTACCATCTCCATAGGTAGAGTAGCCGTTGCGGCTTTTGCCATCCCAGTTAATCACTTTACCTTCATCAAAGCGGAAAGTCGCATACATTTGATCGTACATTTCCCAACCATCATCCTTGAAATGTTGCTTGGAGGCTTCCACGTGAACAAACTCAGGAAAGTCTACACCCAGCGCCCAACGTCCTATGTCCAATTCGTGAATACCATTATTACCTGCTTCTGCAGTACCCCAGTTCCAGCCGTACCAGTGCCAGTTGTAGTCCCAGGTATCATGATGATATGCCTGACGTGGTGCGGGTCCCTGAAAAAGATCCCAGTTGAGGTCGGAGGGTGGCGCCTGCTTCTTCTGAAGAGGCACTTCCCCCCTACTGCTGTTATAAAACGCTACCGCACGATAGGGCTTTCCGATTACCCCATTATGTATCTCATTTATTATTTCTATAGTATGGTTGGAGGAACGCTGCTGATTACCCATTTGTACCATCTTGCCAGTAGATTTTTGTTTAGCGACCATCACCTCTTCCTCATGAGGATTGTGTGCACAGGGTTTTTCTACATAAACATGCTTACCGGCATCCAGGGCCATGATGGTTCCCGGTGCATGCCAGTGATCAGGTGCTGCTATAAAAATAGCATCCACCTCTTTGTCCTCCAGAACCTTCCGTATGTCATCGGTTTGCTTGGGCTTATAGTCAATACGCCCTTTAAGCCTTTCCATCGTACGGTCAATCTGGCTCTGCTTCACATCACACAAATACATTAATTGTGTATTGTTCTTTTTATCGAGTCCATCATAATAAGCACCAACCCTTCTTCCTAATCCCATGAAGCATAAATTGACACGGTCATTGGCACCGATGATTCTGTTGTAACTTGAGGCTTTTAAAGCCATTGATACTCCTGCTGTTGTGGCAGCAGCTTTTTTAATGAAATCCCTTCTACTTGACATACTGAATATATTATAATTTTAAAGATGTGTTATTTAAAAAAAACTCCCTGAATAAGCCTGACAATAAAGCAGAAAATTTTCAGCTGATGTGCTAACTACCTCTGCTCCTTCAGGCTTTTATAGTTCCTGAATCCGGATATTACGGAATTTATAAACCTGTCCATCTTCACCATGGTGTTGCAAAGCAATGTGCCCTTCTGCATCCATATCGTCCCTGTAATCTGTGCAAAGGACATCGTTCACATAAATACGCAAACGATCACCTTCGGCATGGATGCGATATTTGTTCCAGTCATGGCGTTTGAGCGCTCCTTTCGTCTTAGCCCGGAATTCATCTCCGGAAGGAGAATCATCTGGCTTTTGCGGATGAAGCCACTTGCGGCGCCCTTCATCATAAAGCCCACCCGACCAGGCTCGCTCAGTAGGATCTACTTCTGCCTGATATCCATAAACTTTATTGGGCTCTACATGGCAGCGAAACATAAACCCTGAGTTAGATTTTCCTTCAGGCAGCTTAACTTCAGCCTCAAAGATAAAATCTGAGTAAGTTTCTTCAGTGGTGAGGAAAAACTTTTCATCAGCGACCAGATGAATCTCTCCATCCACTACCCTGGCCTCACCATGATCATAAGGATTTGTCCAGCCTTCCAATGATTTTCCATCAAATAAATCAACCCATTTCAGAGGCTGACTTATAAAGCTACTAAAGATCAAAGAGGCAAATATTAAAATATACATTTTCATCTAAATAATTTTTTATTACTAATTAATTAACCAGCAAAATAACCTATTTTTCTTAAAAAAAGCCGAAAAGCTTATGAAGATGACGTTCAATTACGAAATTCAATAGGTCATTAAAATAGTCTACACGCCAGCTGGAAACGATCTCATCAATATTTTACATACCGGAGATTATTTCCCCCTTAATGTTTTTTCTCCTTTACCCCATTCTTTTTGAGGCATATCTCCCATTTCCAATCGTAATACACTACCCTTAACCAGACTTTTATGAGGAACAAATGGTGTGTTCAGTGACTCCCCATTCAGCGTAGCCGACTGTATGTAGCGGTTGTTGGAGCTGGTATTTTTTGCTTCTATCACTAATTTCTCTCCTGGATAAAAGTCCGGATTCAAATGCACTGTAACTTTATCAAAAAGAGGGCTACCCAGTTCGTATTGCGGCTCTGTTTCATTCCCGCTTTTCATCTCAAAGATTCCCATTTTCATGAGTACCGAAAGCGCACCCATCAACCCCTGGTCTTCATCTCCATTATAACCTCTCTGAGGAGAAAGATCAGAAAAAGCTTTCTCAATAACCTCTCTTGACCAGTATTGGGTAAGCCATGGATAGCCGATATGGTTGAATACAAAAGCCGTCTGGATAGAAGGTTGATTTCCGTAGTTGATTGGCACTCTTCGAAGTTCTGCCTGTAACTCCTGGTCATGCGATTTACCGGCAGTGAAGTCCTGTTTGGCAGCTTCTTCAAAACTTTTTTCTAGTTTTTGGGCCATAATCTCCCTGCCTCCCATTTCCTCAGCCAGCCCGGCCAGGTCATGCGGTACATACCAGGTAGACTGGGCACTGTTAGACTCTACAAAGCCTTTCTGATGCGCATAAGGGTCAAAAGGAGAACGCCAGCTACCATCTCTTTCCCGCGGTCTGATCCACCCAGTTTCCGGATCAAGCAGGTTTTTCCAGTTATCTGATCTTTCCATGAAATACGCATAGTCTTCCTCCCTGCCTAATGATTTTGCCATTTGCGCCAGACACCAGTCCTGGTAAGCATATTCCAGCGTTTGTCCGGCGCCATCCTGATGCCCACCCCACCTTTTATCATCCATCGGATAGGGAATATAACCTCTATCCAAATAATACTCCAATCCGCCACCTTTTTCAGTATTATGTTCATAGCCTGCTCTTGCCATGATGCCACCCGGCATATGATTTTTCTTCAACCCTTCGTAGGCTTTGTCAACCTCATAGCCCCGGATACCTTTCATATAAGCTCCTACGATAAAAGGAGTGGAAGACGCGCCTGTCATCACATAGGTATAGTTTCCGCCGGATGGGCCGCGGGGTATCAGTCCGCCATCATCGTACATCAGCAACATAGAATTCACAAAATCTTCCGCTATTTCAGGGTAGGCCAGTTGCCAGAGCGTGGAGATGGTCCATTGTGCTCCCCAGAAAGAATCAGAATTGTAGTGGTTAAAAGCAGGTTTATCGTTGTCATCCAGCGGAATCTGCCCTATACGCTTTTTCCCTCCGGTCCTGTCACAATATTTTCCATTTACATCACTGATGATCCTCCGCCCTTGCAAGGCATGCCAGAGGTCAGTATAAAATCTTCTTTTTTCCAGAAAACTGCCGCCTTCTATTTCAATTTTACTTAATGTCTGGTTCCACTCTTCTTTGGATGCTTCAACTATTTCATCAAAAACCCAGTGTGGTAATTCAGTTTCCAGGTTAAGTCTGGCCTGCTCTATACTCACATAGGATATGCCCACTTTCATCAGAATTTCTTCCTCTGCTTCAGTGTCAAATTCCATATAAATACCGCCTCCTTCTCCTTCAAATTCTGCTACTTCGCCTAACAGTTCTTTGTCCTGCCAGCCTTTCATGGCGCGGAAAGGTTTATCCAACTGAATCACATAATACACATCAAGCGGCTGGGGGCGCCTACCGGTGGGCTCCATCGTAGCATGCCCCGCTATCTCGGTAGCTGACACTTTTTTCGCAGATCCGGATTGCGTGCCGGAAGGGCCTAAAACCGTTCCCAGATCCAGCAGAATTTGGCTTTCGTCAGATTCGGGAAAGGTATAGCGGTGAAAGCCCACCCGGGTGGTGGAAGTCAGCTCTGCCAGGATATCATAATCTTCCAGAAAAACCCGATGATATCCGGGGGTCGCTTCTTCTTTGTTATGCTGGTAGGCTGATTTATAGCTGTCCGGTCCCAGGTGCCCTTTGAACTCTCCCGTAGTAGGCAGCATAGGAATCCCCGACATTTGCCAGGCATGGATATGGCTGAAAAAATAGATACTGTCTTCCACATATCGGTATCCTGAGTTCCAGGCACCATCTATGGCCATGTCCGGACTCAGGTTCACCATGCCAAAGGGACGGCAGGCCGAAGAGAAGAAAAACCAACGCGAATTGGCAGCATCCAGATGGGGATATACCAGATCAACCGGAGCTAACTTTTCTGTATTGATAAATTCGTTTTTGCTTTGTGCACTGGTGAATTCGGGCAGTAGGGTACATATACCCGTCAGCAGTAGAATGGTAAGCAGTTTTTGAAAATGCATTCGTAAAGAGTTTTATCAGATTGTATGATCGTCTTACATTTATTCTTCTTAAAGCTAAGTAGAAAAAAAGGACTTGTCCCGCCAATTTAATATTGTTTTGTGGAACAAGTCCTTCATATATACTTAATAGATTAATTATACCCAGAATTTTGTGCAATAGAAGGTAACGAACGGTCTATCTCATGTTGAGGTATGGGGCGCAGATAGTGTTTCTCTTCCATTTGCCCTACCTGAGCCGTCCAGGGATTCATCAGGCTAGTACGCTCAATGAGTTTTCCGGTTCGTTTCAGATCATACCAGCGCACGTATTCACCCATCAACTCTCTGGCACGCTCATCCAGGATCATATCGATATCAATATTGCCAGGAGTAGCTCTGTAGGAAACAGCTTCCAGCGTTCCCAGTTCGGCAGGATTTGCAGCCATCATTGGCTCGCTTCCCGCATTGGCTCCCAGTGCCCGGTCAACCACGGCATTGTAATACACATCGGCACCACCCAGATTGCCAGCGGCAGCCCCTTTTACGATTGCTTCGGCGGCAATCAGATAAGCTTCGGCAGAGCGGAACAATGCCAGGTCAAAAGTTCCTTCTGAATCTGAATAGGGAATGCCTGGCTCCCAGAATTTCCACATCAGAGGAGTTTTGAACCTATCGTGATAAGGGCTTTCTTCAAGAATACCTATTTCATCGGTATTGATCACCGCATAGGGTTTGTCCCCCCCTACGTCCAACCCTTTTTCTGAGGGTTCCGCAGGATCATCCCAGGGCCTGAAATAGAGTACTGTATCTCCCTGGGCGATGTCAATCGTATTTCCATTTCCGCTTGGAGAAAAACCATTTACATCAGAAAGAGCATACATGGCTTCTACAAAATTATGATGATAGCGGGTATCCAGTTCCGGATCAAAAAGCCGGTAGGTAGCTGGTGTGGTAATAAAATGAGGCAAATGTCTGTTGTAATCGCTGGTTCTACCCAATTCGCCGGGAATATCTTCCGCATTTCCTCCAAAAATAGAATGTGCATCATTGCCTGGATAAGATTCAACACTGGGGTCTCCATTGTTGGTGAGCACGTCATCGCTATACTGGACTGCAAAAACGATTTCATCATTTTCTGCATTTTGGGTGGGGAAGGTTTCTTCCAGGGGATTTTCTGAGTGTAGAGGGAATAAATTCTTATACTCCGGTTCCAGCGGGTATGCACTGATTACCTTATCAGCATATTCTACTGCTTTGTCAAAATCTTCAGCCGTTCCTCCCAGCGAATTATTGTAGTTCCATCCACGGGTAAGGTAAACCCGGGCCAGTAAAAACTGTGCTGCCCCTTTGGTAGCCCTCCCATATTCTGTTGCGTCTTTTTCAGGAAGTACAGCCTCTGCCTCGGTTAAGTCACTAAGAATTTGGGAATAAATTTCAGAAGCAGCCACCTTATTTACTTCCCTGTTTGCACTGGTAGCCTCTTCCAAGGGCATGGGCACGTCGCCCCACTGCTGTACCAGGTAAAAGTAGGAAAATGCACGCAGGAATTTAGCCTCTCCTACCCGTATTGCCTTTAGGTCTTCGTCCATATCTGTAATATCATCTTCCCTGCCGATGATCGTATTGGTTCTGCCTATTTCCCGATACAGTAAATCCCACAAGGTGGCTAACCCGCCTACGGAGGAGTTAAGCCTGATATCGTAAGCATTAAGGGCGCTTCCCTGAGATCCTCCACTTACGGCTTCAGACCACCCCAGGGTAGTAAACAGATCAGTTCCCTGCAGTACCAGGTCGCGGGCACGGTGGATGTCCCGTAACAAGGTATAGGAGGAACGCACCAAATCTTCATACCCTTTGGCATCTACATAATAACCATCGGATGTCTGATTGGATATAGAATCTTCTTCTAAAAAATCTTCACAGCCCGTGCCGAAAAACATCAGTAGAAATATGATCACATATTGTCTTATTATCGTTATTTTCATCTTGAATGCATTTTAGTGTTTGACTCAATATGTTTAGAATGACAGATTGATACCTATCAAATAAGTAGCTGAAGGCACATCATCATTGTAGGTACCTGTATTATACTCAGGGTCCATGCCATCAAAATTGTGAAAAACAAAGGGGTTGATTACCTGGGTGTATGCCCTGAAGTTAGATAACCCCAACCTATTCAGCATAGTATCAGATAAGGTATAGCCCAAAGTAATGTCAGAAATCCTAAGGAAGCTGGCATCCTGATACTGGATAGCCCCCCGATAGGGGTTGGACACTGCCCCACTGTAGTAATCATTGGTAGGGTTTTCTGAAGTCCAGTAATTCAGGTCAAGGGCATTGTAGCGGCCTCTCTGCACTTCTCCCATGGTTCCGCTTAACATACTATTCCTGTACTGTGCTCCCTGGCTGGTATATATCAAAAAAGACAGATCAAACTGGTTGAACGTGAACCTATTCGTAATACCCATCAACCATTTGGGTTGTGTAGAGCCCAATACCACTCTGTCTTCGTCACTGGTAATCAAGCCGTCGTCATTCTGATCTACGACTTTCACTGAGCCAGGCACCTGTTCATAAACCTCAGCTTCATCGGCTTCATCCAGTTGCCATATTCCATCAAATTCATAGTCATAATTGGCGCCCAGGGGCTCGCCTACAAAAAGTTTGTTGCCTATATCTTCATCAATGCCACCTCCGTACAGCTCAAGAATCTCGTTTTTGTTGGTAGAGAAGTTTATGTTGGTACTCCATTTGAAATTAGTGTTAGCCACGTTTATCGTAGTTAATGCTAATTCCACCCCCTTATTATTTACCTCTCCTATATTGCTAATCACTTCTCCATATCCGGTGGAAGTAGGTATCTTCTGACTCAGTATCAAGTCCACCGTTTTTCGGTTGTAAATTTCCAGGGAAGTATAAATCCTGTTTTGTATTAAGCCCAGGTCCATGCCAATATTTAATTCCTGACTCTTTTCCCATACCAGGTCTTTGTTTCCCAGGTTTCCGGGCGCAAATCCAAAGGCGGGTGTTCCGCCAAAATCATAGCCGGTATTGATCAGATTAGCCAGGGTACTATAAGGTGCTACAGAACTGTTGCCTACAAAACCATAGCTCACTCTGATTTTTGCGTCAGAAATGGTATTGATATTTTGGATAAACCCTTCGTCGCCCAGGCGCCAGGCAATAGCCGCAGAAGGGAAGAATGCCCACTGGTTACCTTCACTGAGTTGTGAGGCTCCATCCCATCGTCCGGTAAGTGTCAGCAGGTATTTATCCTGAAAGTCATACATCACCCTGCCCATATAAGATAACAATGCCCGTTCAACAAGATTGGTGTTAAACCCATCTATCGTTGACGAGGTCCCCATGGCGTACCACAACGAATTATAGGGCAGGTTATTTACGCGGCTGTTCATTACCTCTGTTCTTTCCTGAAAAGCACTTTGAACGCCGGTTATCGTAACATCGTGCTCTCCAATTGATTTGTTATAACTGATGATGTTATCCAATGTGAAATTTGAGAGCATAGTCGTATTACGATATGCCATTGGGTTCCGGGTTGTTTTTTGAGATTTTGTGAATGTCCCTCTAAACTGACCCCAACGCTCATTTAAGAAACTGGCTGAAAGGGATGATTTGATAGACAAGCCTTCTACGGGTGTTATTTCTACATATGCGTTCCCGAAAAAGTTGTTTTTTCTGGTTTCATCCTGAAAATTGTCGGGATGCGCTTCTACCAAGGGGTTGAGTACCTGCTTATCGTCAATACCCATCCAGACCGCATATCCGTTCCAGTCTAAGTCTTTGTTTTCATCTGGATTCAAGATATCATCATAATAAATTACGCCTGTAGGTCTTGCGCGGTATGCACTCCTGAGTGCTTCGTTAGAGCCTAAAACCTGATTGCTAAAACTATAGTTGGACGTAAATCCTACCTTTACAATATTGTTGAGTTTACTGTCCATACTACCGTTAATATTGTACCTCTCAAACTTGGTGTTTAAGAGGTTACCTCCCTCTTTCAAATACCCACCTGAGAAATAATAGTTGGTATTATCACTACCTCCGCCTACCGAAACGGTATGGCTGGTTTGTGAAGTAGGATCAGTAACTTCGTCTACCCAATCGGTAGACTTTCCATTGTCTACCATATCTTGTTCGGTAGTAGTTAATGTAGGGGGGGATCCGCCATCCATTTCATTATCAGTAACGCTGGCTTTGTAAAACTCCTGGGCATTTTGCATATCGGGTAAGTGAGCGGGTGTTTTAACGCCTACATATCCATCGTAAGTAACCTGCGGTTTCCCTGTAGCGCCTCTTTTTGTTGAGATAATAATAACCCCATTAGCGCCCCTGGATCCATAGATTGCTGTAGCCGAAGCATCTTTCAATACATCCATCGATTCTATGTCGGTAGGATTGAGCGCATTCAGGTCTCCCCCCATCACGCCATCAATTACGACTAAGGGCTCGTTAGAGAAGTTGATGGAATTAAGTCCCCGAATGTTGATGTTATACCCGGCACCCGGCCTTCCATTCGCTCTGGTTACATTTACCCCGGCTACCTGGCCCTGAATGGCTTTGGCTGCTTGTACGGGGTTTGCTCTGACGATGTCTTTTGACTCTACAGAAGCAATAGCCCCTGTAACATCTTTTTTCTCAACAGCTCCATACCCTATGACTACCACCTCAGAGAGTGATTGTATGTCTGAACTCATGGATACATTAATTACCGTTTGGTTACCAATTTCTATTTCCTCAGAGGTATAACCCACCGAAGAAAATACCAGTATGCTTGCGTCATCAGGCACACTTAAGCGGTAGTTTCCATCAATATCAGTGACAGTACCAATGGTAGTGCCTTTAACCACCACATTCGTGCCTGGTAGTGGCTCGTCATTTTCTATGTCAGTGACTGTGCCGGAAATAGATTTCTCCAGCTGTTTTTGCACTACAGATCCTAGGGATGAGAATAAGCTGGGTGAGGCTACTCCATCGGCGCTATCATCAGCCCCCTTGGATTCGGGAGAGGAAGGATTTGATTCTATTTTCTTAATCCCATTCTGTAAGCTCTCTTCCTGTATTACATAGTAGCCTTTTTCCAGTTTTTTAAACCTGAGCTGAAATGGTTCAAGTATCATTTCCAGGTTTTCTTCAAGCTCCTCTTTAAAAATAGCAGGAGTTTTGACAAGCTTATCACTGATGGCTTCATGGTCGTAGGAGATGTTTACCTGGTAGCGAGTCTCTAATACTGAGATCAAGGAAGCCAAAGACTGTTCCTGCTGATCCGCATGCCTGGTTAGTTCGCCTTCATTTAAAGCCAGGTTTTGAGCTATGGCCACTGCCGGATTATAAAGCAGCAAAGCGACGAAGATTAGATTGAGTAATAGTCTACATTTCTTCATGTTATTGTATGTTTGTTTGAATAATTATTTAAGCTGCCCCTCAGCTCAAAAGCAATAAATTTTGCAGGGGTATTTTATCTAGTATCCATGATAATCTGATGGTCATTTTCGTTTATTTGTATTCCTAATGAAGCTTCAAGGGCATCCAGCATGAGTGCTACTTTGTCTGATGGAAAACGGCCGGTAAACCTTCGCTCCAGCAAGACCTCGTCTTGAATAAGCACCTCATAGCCGTAAAAATCTTCAAGCAGGCTTTTTACTTCGGAGAGGCTAGATCCATTGAAAACCAGCATATTATTTCTCCATGAGGAATAATCGGAGGGGTTTACCTGTTTCTTGTGCACTACCTTTTCATTCTTTGCAAAGACCACCATATCCCCGGGGGTCATCCATACCTCGGGTTCTTTTTCATGTGCCAGGTTTAACTTCACTTCTCCGCTATTTAAGACTACTTCAGTCTTGCCGCGTCTTGCGTTAACATTGAAGCGAGTACCCAGAACTTCTACTTCCATTTCCCCGGTATGTACTAGAAAGGAGATGTTCTCACCCTCAGAATTTTGTATTTTTTCTACTTCAAAGAAAGCTTCACCGTCCAGCCACACCTCTCTTTTTTGAATGGAACGCCAGCCTTTGTTGAACTTCAAGCTTGAATTAGCATTCAGGCTTATTCTTGTTCTGTCCGGCAGCATGATATCGCGGGTCTGTCCGTAGGCAGTTGAATAAGTTTCATAATGGTCCTTATCTCTGACCTGATAGACCAGCAGGAGTGCGCCTATCAGCAATGAGGCTGCAAGCCCGATAAGCATCCTCCTTTTTCTAAAGTTGTCCTTCTTTGCTTGGGCGAAAGGGTGTGTGATTTCAGGCCCAACACTGCCCTGTTTGCTTCTCCTGCTTTCAATCTTTGACCATACCTCCTCCAAATCCGCTTTAGAAGCAGGATAATATTGAAACCTTACTTTTCTGAGGATTTGCCGAGCCTCTTCTACTACAAATCTCTTTTCCGGATTTTCCTCCAGCCAGTTTATCCAGAAATTCTGGATAGATTCATTTTCCTGGTATACCCACTTTCTGAAATATTCATCTGCCAGAAAGTCTTCCACACCAAAGTTCTTATAATTTATCATTTGCTGTAGTATGCCTTTTCCTAGTAAAGGAGCAAATGCGCAAAATATCCCTGGCTTGAAGTAATTTTGGTGTAAAAATTACAATACAAACAATAAAATAAAGTAAATAGTATCAATTTACTAAAATAATAGGCAGTTTTTTAGAGATAGCAACCTTTATCAGAAATAAATGCAGGATGAAAAATAAAGGGCGATGAGCTGGAATGGTTTAACGATCTTACGTAAAGCACAGGTAGCTTTCCAAAGTAAGTTACGCACTGTTTTTACTTTTATAGATAATAGCTCAGCCGTTTGCTGTTGGGATAAATTTTCATAAAACAATAAGAAGATTACCTCTCGCTGCTGATCAGACAGTGCATTTACCGCCCCCCGTATTTGGTATAGCCTTTCTTTTTCTTCCTCACGAGCAATTAGATGGTGCTCCAGGGATAATACCATTTCAAAGTCGCTCTTCTCAAGTATCTTATTTTCTAAGTTGATAGAAGGAAGACCGGGCTTTTTCCGAAGAATCTCTCTTTTTAGCGATTTAAATAAATAAAACTTAATACTATCAGTATCAGAAAGCCTTTCTTTTTTGTCCCAAATGCTCACAAAAAGATCCTGAATACAGTCTTTCACTCTTTCCTTGCTATCGCAAAACTGCCTTCCATAATTATACAGCACAAAAAAATAGTGATGGTATATAAAAGCATAAGCTTCTTCGCTTCCAGCTTTTAATTCTTTCCAAAGTAGTGAGTCAGGAAGCGTAGCCAGTCTGTCAGTAATACCGCCGGTTGGCCTTCCCACTGTATCATGCTCATTACGATATGCAACTTCAAACGTCATATACTGCTATATCTCAGCTACAATTATACAGTATTTTTTTATGTGGTAAAACCGCTTCAATTAATTTGCTAATAATTGACATAGAATTACCATTGTATTTGAGTTTTTTTAAATAAACCCTTCCCCTACTTGTAATCTTACAGAGATAAGGAGCTAGCATAATTGCAGAGGGCTTAAATAGACTAAAACCAAGTTTTTTGTCTGACTTACCTGCTGTCTCTAACGCTCACTATAATTGGTGCATCCTTCCCCTCTTTCTTTTTCCCATCTATTGATACGCTGCTAGATAATACCATATACCGGTGACATAATAAATTACCCCTCGGCTGGAACCTAAAGCCTCTGACGAATGGCCATAATGGTGAGCCAGGGCTTTTGCAGTGCAGGGGCCAGCGCAAAATGTTGTAACTACAATGAGTTCATTGTTGCTAAATTTGTTCACTGCGCTTTTTCTAGGCGAAGAGAACTTACTTTAAAAACTACTATTTTCAATATGGGAGAGCCCGGGTAGAAGTATCTGACTGCCTAATCATCGCCAAAACAATTTAAAAGAAGAAATTAATAATGTAAACATCTCTTATTTTGTATTGACGAGCTGCACAAAGACTGACTGTCCATTTTGCTTTCTCTTCTTTATTTCAATGTTTTACTGTGGAATTGATGAGGATTTTCTACAGCGATGGGGAATTATCTCTTTAAGAATTCAGAGAAAAGCTCAATTTTGAGCCCTTTTACCAATAGGCATGGTATTGGAAACTGATTAGATAGAATTGTGATTCCAGATTTTTT
The DNA here is from genome assembly GCF_029504655.1 of Catalinimonas alkaloidigena. Taxonomy (NCBI): domain Bacteria; kingdom Pseudomonadati; phylum Bacteroidota; class Cytophagia; order Cytophagales; family Catalimonadaceae; genus Catalinimonas; species Catalinimonas alkaloidigena. The sequence continues at coordinate 1,943,057 of NZ_JAQFIL010000001.1, read as the reverse complement.
GAACTAAAGTATATTAATTTTTTAAACTATAATACCGCTTCGGCGGCCACTGGAAAAGCAATTGGGCTGTTTACTTGATGGAAATAAATTAAGGCCTGGCATTCTGCCAGGCTTTTTTTCTTGCTCGTTTAACTCTCTATTTATAATGATTGTTTAGATTACTAGTCCGTGGTGGCCATCTTTATTTAGCCAAACCATAAATTTACCATTTCTTTTATTCCTAAAGTATTCAACTGCAGTTAACATGTGAAATGGATAATGGCCAACTGTCAACCGTAAGCTGGAACTTTCAGATTTCTATAAAAGTACCAGATGTTGCCGACCATTGTAAAAGGCTCATTTAGCTTATGGGTGATAGTATTTGTTGGCAAAAGCTGATTATTACAATTTCATTGACTCTTTTCTAAATCCTCTATTGTGAGATCGTTGTTAAAGCGGATATCAGACCATTTGACTTCAATCCAGGGGGCATCTATTACATTTGCATCCCAGCTGGATTTCTTGTATCTACGATGAGAGGGGATCAACTTGCCTTCAATTTCCTCGTATTTTATTTCCATCAAAAGGGGGGTATCCATCACACCTTTATCAGCTACCGTGAATAAAAAGCGGTCTACAAGTAATGTCTCTTTGTTCAGATAAATTTGATAAATATCAGTTGGTTTGTCACCGATTTGGTTGAAAGTTATTTTAATAGTGTGATACTCTCTCTCATTGAAGGAAGCTTCCCCTAAATACTCATAATTTAACCCTGGGTCTAATAATTTCTGCATCATGGCAAACCAATAAAAATTGGTTGGTCTGTTGAATCTTACTGCTTTTAGAAGCTCATCATCATCAATTATATTTCCATCATGCTTTAACCAAAATTCCTCTCCATCAAAGCCCTGCTCAATCTGCCTTCCAGATCGGGAAGGGTCCTCTGGTGCACATGATACAGTCCATAAGACCGTTCTCCCTTGAAAAGATATTTCTCTGTGGAGATATCCCTACGACCATCTGGCATGGTGTAGGTATGCGTATAGACAACAACTATTTTTTCCAGTAAATCACTGTAACTACCGACTTTTTGAATCATTGCCTCGAGCAGTTCACGGCTATCCAGCTCAACCTCCGTTGAACTATGGTTTGAATTTGATTCTGATTTCTCAGTACTACAGGAAAGGGACAATAGAGTCCTGGGTATACCGAAAACTACTTTTGAACTGTTTTCGCTTAATTTTGAGTTCTCTTATCATGAAATTCCTGCTACTTATTTTCTTTATCTTAAGTCTGCACAGCACTCTAGCCCAAAGCAAAAAAGGATTTGACCTGAGAAATGCCAGTATTCCTGTGGATGAGATCAAGGACGGAGGTCCCCCCAAAGACGGTATTCCCAGCATAGATCAGCCTCAGTTCACAAAAGCAGCCGCACAGGATTTGGATAGCAGGGTGTTGGGGGTGGTTGTGAACGGCATCGCCAAAGCTTATCCCATAGCCATCATGAATTATCACGAGATCGTCAATGACAGATTTGGCGAACAGCCGGTGGTAGTCACCTATTGCCCTCTCTGTGGCAGCGGTATCGCCTTTGATGCTGAAGTGGATGGTGAGAAAAGAACCTTCGGCGTATCTGGTCTGCTCTACAACAGTGATGTGTTGCTTTACGATCGGCAAACTAACTCGCTATGGTCACAGCTTATGATGGAAGCCATAGGCGGTCCGATGGCAGGTAAAAAGCTTACAATGGTGCCCACAATAAATACCAGCCTGGGAGAATGGATGAATAAATATCCGAACACCTTGCTACTGAGCGAGGAAACCGGCTATCAGCGGGATTATACACTCAATCCTTATCCGGGATATGATAGCTCTACACAGTTGTATTTTGATGTGGAAGAAAGAGATGACAGATTTCACCCTAAAGAGATGGTGATCGGCCTGGAGATTGACGGTCAATTCAAAGCTTATCCCTTATCAGAATTAAAGAAGATGCAGCAAACCAAAATTAAAGTTCAATTCCAGAAAAAAGACTTGACCATTACCTACAACCCTGACAGTCAGAGTGCTGAAATTAGTGATGCGGATGGAAATGTTTTGCCAACCTTGAGCACTTTCTGGTTTGCCTGGTATGCTTTTCATCCTGATACGGAAGTTTTTCAAACAAAATAAGACGCCTGCACCTTAGCCCCCTAACTGGTTTTTGAAAATAGATCCGCCAATCAAAAGGCTGCTGAAGTGGTTGTACAGAGACTGAAATTATAGGCTTCTTGTCAGGAAGGAGTATGTATGCCTACTATTGTACTGATCAGCATACTGGAAGACATTATTTTTACAATAGGCTTTTTTGTTCACCTTTCATCAGCTTCAAGCGTATTTTCAGTTACCTATAATTAAGTCTTTTTATATCTGTCTCCGCTAAAAGACAGATCAGCAATCAGCCTGCGCATAGCATTTAAGTTATCATTAAACAATGCTTACTTACATTATGGAATGGAACAATTCAATCATCATTCAGACGCCCGCTGACAAGGTAAGAGAAGTCCCGAGCCTGACGCATAAGTTCCGGTCTGGTCGCTATCTTGTCATGTTTCAAGGTTTCAGGAACGGTATTTCGGATGCGGGTGAAGTTTGATGGTACGGGCATTCTATTGGGTCCGCTGGTTTGAGCAAGAATTCCCTCATGATCAAACAGCATTTTGGCAGTGTGCATCAGGTTCCAGCTCATAAAGGTGGTATTGCGGTTGGTAAAATCATTTTGCAGCCCACCGGAATCTTTATCCAGGGAAGAAGGTCCGTGACCAGCATCCCCTCTCCAGCCGGCATACGCCTGCGAAGAAATCATAAAGCCCAGATTTTGCACCGAACAAAGTAAGAGCTTGTTGGGAAATTTCTTTTTGTTAAAAGTTAGATTGCCTTAATACACATAGACAAATTTGCTAGAAGTAAGAATGTTTTTGAACTTTCGGATGTATGTTCATAATCTATCACTGTTCGGCGATAGAAATTAAGCCAAGCAAAAGTCCTTTCTACTACCCACCTTTTAGCTTCTATTACAAATCCCTTTGTGCTTTTTTCTCTATTAGGCACTTCAAACTCTATCCCTATTTGCTTTACTGCTTTAGCAAAAGTTCCACGATAAGTTTTATCTGCTATTATCGTTTCTAAACGTTCGGAATACGGAGCCTTCTCATCTAATAAATTCACTCCTTGAGGGCTATCGTGGAAGTTTGCAGCATGAACATGTACTTGGTAAATTCTACCACGGACATCAACCAGCACATGTCTTTTTCTACCATTTACCTTTTTATTTCCATCAATGCCACGATGTGAACAGATCATCGGGGCAAGTTTGATACTCTGAGAATCTGCTAAACCAAGGCTTGGAGTTGCCTGCCGGTCATTTTGTAGTCTCTCTAGAAAATTTAGTGACAAGTTTATTTTTTCAATAACTCCATTCTTTTTCCACTTATCAAAATAATAGTAAACGGCCTGCCAATCTGGAAAATTGGGGAAAGGTAAGTTCCGCCACTGAACGCCAGTTCGTGTAATATAAAGAATTGCATCAAAAACATTGCGTAAATCTAGTTCCCTATTCCTTTGCCAGTTTATAAACTGTTTAATAACTTTCCATTGGTCGTCAGTAAGTCGCGTATAATGTGACTGCATATCATATGAGTTTTGTTCACTCTTAATATATACTGACGACCAATTCTATTCAAATCAAACAAACTCCCAACAAGCTCTAAACTCATTGCACAATGCTTAATGCCATCTTCATTGCCAGTTACCAGGCAGACCTCCGCTTTACCGTAGTAGGCATATTGTCCCTTATCATTCAGGTTTCCTGAAAAACCGTATAATCTTTCAATGACCATATTGGCTGGTGGGGTTTTTCTCCAAACCAAATTGGCGTACCGAATACCAGAATATTCGCCCCCCTGTATTTTTCTGTCAGCCAAGTTGTTGATAAACTGAAGGAGGAAATTTTAAAAAACGTTAGGCTAAAATATTAGAAAACGCAGAATAATCTTAGGTGAAGCGTGAATAGCGTTGTGATAACATACTCTTAAACTAATATATCTTTCACTACTTTTCCTGCTACATCGGTAAGCCTGAACCTGCGCCCCAGGTGTTTATAGGTCAACTTTTCATGGTCAAGCCCTAACTGATGAAGCATGGTTGCCTGAAAATCATGCACGTGCACTGGGTTTTTAACTATATTATAACCAAACTCATCGGTTTCGCCGTACACAATTCCTGGCCTAATGCCTCCTCCTGCCATCCAAATGCTAAAGCATCTGGGATGATGATCGCGTCCATAATTATCTTGTGTTATTTTACCCTGGCTAAAATTTGTCCGACCAAATTCTCCGCCCCAAATTACTAAGGTCTCATCCAGCAGTCCGCGTTGTTTTAAATCAGTGACAAGGGCAGCGGAAGCCTGATCTACATCTTTTGCCTGCCCGGATATCTCTTTGGGAAGATTGACATGTTGGTCCCAACCCTGATGATACAGTTGTACAAAGCGCACTCCATTTTCAGAGAGCTTACGAGCTAACAGGCAGTTGGCGGCAAAAGTGCCTGGTACCTTACAATCATCACCATACATCTTGATGATACTATCGGGTTCTTTGGAGATATCCATAACTTCCGGCACAGCAGCCTGCATACGATAAGCCATTTCATATTGCCGGATTTTGGTGTTAATCTCAGGATCACCAAATTCTTCATAGTTCATCTGGTTGAGCTCAGACAAATTATCCAGCATTTTCCGGCGGGCCTGTCTGCTCATACCCTCAGGGTCATTCAGGTAGAGTACCGGGTCTTCTCCATTACTGAACTGAACGCCCTGATGTATAGAATCCAAAAAACCATTGGACCATAACTTAGAATATACACCTTGACTGTTTCCTTTACCTCTGGAAATTAGTACGGTAAATGCAGGCAGGTTCTGATTTTCACTTCCTAATCCATAACTTAACCATGAACCCATACTAGGTCTGTTCCCCTGTTGGTTTCCGGTTTGAAAAAAAGTTAAAGCCGGATCATGGTTGATGGCTTCGGTATGCATGGATTTTACGATGCATATGTCATCCACAATTTTAGCGGTATGAGGAAACAGATCGCTGACCCAAGCCCTTGCCTCTCCGTACTGATGGAAATCTGTAAAAGATCCTACCAATGGCAATGAAGACTGGTTGGCAGTAAAACCGGTTAACCGCTGCCCACCTCTGACGGATGCAGGAAGGTCCATTCCTTCCATCTCGCGTAGCTTTGGTTTATAATCAAATGATTCCAGCTGGGAAGGAGCCCCATTTTGAAACAAGTAAATAACTCTTTTAGCTTTGGGGGCAAAGTGAGGAGTTCCTACCGATAAACCGTTTGTCCCCCCAGCAGCAGAGCTTGTGTTCCTGAAGAGATCCGGAATTAGCAAAGAGCCTAATGCTACACTCCCTACGCCAAGGCTGAGCCTTGATAAAAAACGGCGGCGATTCTTTGTCAATCCGTATTCTAAATACTCCTTATCCATAATCAGGTTTTTGTAATGGTTTCTTCTAAGTTGTATATCATAGAAATCACTTGCATAAGTGCTGCAAGCTTGGTAGGCTCTATGTTTTCCGGATGAGGATGTTCACCTACAGCCAGCATTTTTTGGGCATTCTGCTTCTTTATGGTGACCAATTGATGCTTATAATACTCACTAAGTAGATTGACTTCTTCTTTCTTAGGCATACGACATACAATCAAGCGAAATGCTTTTATCAAAATTTGTTCGGTGTTCGCCTCTTCCTCAAGTAAGCGGGCAGCTAATACTCTGGATGCTTCCAGTACAGTAGGATCATTCATCATCACCAGCGCCTGTAGGGGAGTGTTGGTATTAGCCCTGCCGATTTCACATTGATCTCTATTGCTAGCGTCAAAAATTAGCATGGATGGAGGAGGCACAGTTCTTTTGATAAATGTATATAGCCCTCGTCTGTAAAGATTACTACTGTGATCCTGCACATAATCAGACAAATTTGAACCACCGGCTGTTGCTGCCTCCCACAAACCATCTGGCTGATAAGGTTTTACGCTGGGGCCTCCGATGGTCTTATCCAACAATCCACTACTTGAAAGCAGCAGGTTTCTGATAAATTCAGCCTGTAGATGATAGCGAGGTGAGTGCGTTAAAAGTACATTCTCAGGATCAACATCTTGAATATCCGGTTTTATTTTCGCTGACTGTCTATAAGTCGCAGAGGTCACTATTTGCTTAATTAAACGCTTAATGTCCCAGCCATTTTTCATAAAGTCTACTGCCAGCCAGTCCAACAGTTCGGGGTGAGTAGGCAGGTCACCCTGCATACCAAAATCTCCAGCAGTTTTTACGATCCCTTTACCAAAAAATAACTGCCAGACTCTATTGACGAAGACTCTTGAGGTGAGTGGGTTTTGCTCATCAAATATCCATCTTGCTAATCCCAGCCGGTTCTTAGGGTATTTGTTATCAAATGACAATATAGATTCAGGCGTAGCCGGTTGTACTTCTTCTCCATAAGCATCAAAAACACCTCGCTCAAGCAAGTAAGTAGGCCTCAACGTATCCATTTCCCCCATTACAGATACAATCAGCCTGTTAGTATCCTGTTTTTGTTTATTAACAAAGGAAAGTATCTCTTCTACATCTTCATCCGTGATTTCAATCAGTGGTTTTTTGGCATAACCCTCAGGTGTTCCTACAGTGGGATCAATTGCAGTATAATGATCTCGGAGTTCGTCAACATTATTGAAGAAGGCAAACATTTGAAAATATTCTTTCTGAGATAAAGGATCATACTTATGATCGTGGCAGTTTGCACATTCTAATGTGACACCAAGTATGGATTTACCTACAGTATTAGTACGGTCAGTTACATAGGTTACCCGATATTCTTCTTCATCAATTGCCCCTTCTTCTGTAATCTTATGATTCCGGTTAAATCCTGTTGCTAAAATTTGTTCTTTGGTGGCATTGGGCATTAAATCACCGGCCAATTGCCAGGTAATAAATTGATCGTAGGGCATATTTTTATTAAATGCATGAATTACCCAATCACGCCACGGCCACTGACTCCGAAAATTATCCATTTGGTAGCCATAGGAATCAGCATATCGTGATACATCCATCCAATGCACAGCCATTCTCTCTCCATAGGCAGAGGACTGCAATAATTCATCTACTATTTTTTCATACCCCTGAGCACTGCTGTCAGCTAAAAAGCGGTTCATCATCTCCAAGCTTGGCGGCAAGCCAGTAATATCAAAACTAAGCCGTTTCAGTAACCTTTCTTTATCCGCTTCTTCATTAGGAGTTAACCCATTTTGTTCTTGTTTATGCAATACAAAAAAATCAATTTCATTTACTGGCCACGCTTTATTTTTTACTTTCGGAAGTGCCTGATCTTTAGGAGCTACAAATGCCCAATGCGGCTCATATTCAGCACCCTGGCGTATCCACCGCTCTATCAGTTTGATTTCATGCTCAGATAGCTTCAGCTCTGATTCAGGAGGGGGCATGATTTGCGCCTCATCCGTACTGCTTATTCTTAGAAAAACAGACGATGAGCTCGGCTCACCGGGTACAATAGCATGTTTATTTGGGTTCTCTTCCAATGCTTTGTACGCGGATTCTGCCATATCCAGCCTCAAGCCTGCCTCTCTCTTATTGGCATCCGGACCGTGACAGGCAAAACACTTATCAGACAGGATAGGCCGGATATGAAAGTTATAACTTATTTTACCTGTTACATGTACTTGCTCATTTTGGTTATCTGTCAGTGAATGGCAGCCCTGTAGTATGATCAACAACAGTAGAGGTAAGCTTAACCAATAAGAAAGTTTTTGAGGTATCATCAGCACAAATAAAAGAATAAAACAGATTAGCCCTTTCTTTAATAAAAAGGCTAATCCTATTAACAAAATCATTCTTTGGTCAATACCCGGGATTCTGTTCAAGGTCACCAATCTGCACTTCACGTTGTGGGATTGGAAAGAGCAAACGTTCCTGGGTCACATTATAACTATTTTGGGGCAGGTATGATTCTCCTGCATGAACTCTTTTCAGATACTCACCATTTTGGGTCATAACTTCAATGGCAATATCTGTCCTCACCAGATCCAGCCAGCGTTTGTTTTCAAATGCTAATTCTACCCTGGTTTCATGAGCAATGATATCACGAAGTTGAACCTGATCAGTTACTGTGATTTCAGAAAGCCCTGCTCTTTCTCTCACCTGATTCAGATATGGTAAAGCCTCAGTGGGCCTACCTTGCTCATTAAGCACTTCCGCCAGGGATAAGAGTGCCTCAGAATAACGATAAATGGGAAAGTTATCATCAGTATTCCGCTCCAGGCTATGCCCATTCAGAAATTTTTTAATAAATGGATATGATCTCTTTCCGCTAGGCGTAGTATAATTCACGGGGCTTTTTACAGCTTCTATTAGCATATCTCCAATGACTCCGCTTCCCTCTGCGATACCAATGGAAGCCTCAAGCCGTGCATCATCCGGTTCATAGGTTTCAATCATCTCAAAAGTAGGAACATTCCAACCCCCACCCTGTCTATTTTGGGAAGTGATCCCAGTGATCATGCTTACATCTGACGATAAGGGAAGAAAATGGTAAAGGAAATTACTCTGCTGTCCCTGATTTCCTTGCTGATACTGTACTTCAAAAATAGATTCCACACTATTTTTGTTGGAAGTATTGAATACAGAAGCATAATCAGGTAATAATGCATATCCCATCTGAATTACACGAGATAATTCAGCTTCAGCTGACTGGTAATTTTTTTGTGTAAGATATACATCTGCCAATAGCATACGGGCGGCTCCTTCGGTAGCTCTGCCACTTTGTGGAAAAGCAGGCGCAGGTAATTTTTGAATAGCTTCCTGTATATCAGCTTCAATTATGTTGTATACCTCTTCCACCGATGAACGGGGTAGATATGCCTCCTCCGCCCCTTTGACAGCCTCAAGATACAAAGGTACACCTCCAAAATACCTTACCAGATCAAAATAATAGAGTGCACGTAAGAACTTAGCCTGTCCAGTGATATCATCCACTTTTTCTTGGCTAAGGCCTGCCTCATCAATGTACCCTAGAATTTCATTGACGCGGGCAATGCCTACATAATTAGCATTATATTTACTCGCTACCATTCCGCTGGAGTTATTATCAAGAAAGAAGTCAGCATACTCTCTCTCCATATAACCAGGTCCACGATTAGTCACATTAAATTCAAGATGTGTATTATCAGATCGCATCTCTCCCATAGTCCATGAAGAAACGGATCCTTTCACATCTCTAAGGGTAGCATACGCTCCATTTAATGCCTGATCGAATTGTGCTTCGGTCTTATAAAAGTTACCAGAAGTGACAGAACTTTCTGGTAATACTTCTAAAAAATCCTCTGTGCAGGAAGCCATGAAAATGATCGTTAGTATATACAGTAACTTTTTCATATTGATTTGCATTTAAAAGACTAAAAATTAAGGTTTAGACCCAGTGCTACTGTTCTCGGAACTGGATAAGGGTTAAAATCTACACCTTCCTGCAATCCATTCAACCCATTTAGGCTAGCCTCAGGGCTAGATCCTTTGTAATTGGTAAGCACTAATGCCTGCTGTACGCTGGCAAAAATGCGCGTTTTACTTACAAACTTACTGAACTTAGGAAATGTATATCCTAAGGTGATATTTTTTACAGTAAGGTAAGAAGCATCAAGTACCAATCTGGATTGAACATTCCTGGGAAATTCGGTTGTTCCAGAAAGGGTTCTACCCACAATGCCTGCCCCTGGATTTTCAAGTGACCTCCACCGGTCTTTCACGTGCCTTTCTACATTGAATGCACCTTCCAAGGTCTCTGACCATTCTGCAAGCGCATAATACATTTTACCTCCATAAGCCCCTGCCATGACGATATTTAAATCAAAGTTTTTGAAATACAGAGAATTATTGATACCGAAAATGAATTTAGGATTGGGATTTCCAATATAAGTCTTATCGTCCGTATTTATTACACCGTCTTGATTTACATCTTTCATTCTCATAGTGCCTACTGCTGATGTGAGATGCTTGGGCTGGGCGTCGAATTCTTCCTGAGTCATATAAATGCCATCAAATACATACCCATAAAACTGTCCAATTGGTCGCCCTACTTCTGTTCTCCAGATGGTATTTGAATAATTCCCTATACCTCCGATTGGGGTATTGTTAGTACCTAGTTGGATTACCTCATTTCGGTTAATGGAGACATTGAAATCTGTATTCCAGCGAAAATCTCCTACGAAGTTGATTGTACTTGCCCCGAATTCATATCCCCAAAAATGAAACTCCCCTATGTTATCCTGTATATTGGAAAATCCGGCTCCGTTGGGAATATCTATCTGGTACAGCATATCACTTGTAGTTTTATCATAATAATCAAAAGTCAAAGATACTCTGTCATCAAAAAAGCCAAGGTCCAGGCCAACATCCATACCTCTGGTGGTCTCCCATGTCAGTTGCGAGTTACCGATAGATACTGGGCTTCTGCCTTGTACAAGTTGATCTCCGAACACATAATTGGTAGATGCAATGTTTCCAAATTGGCTATAGTTACCAATGTTGAAATTTCCTGACTCACCATATTCAGCCCTAAGTTTAAGATAACTTAAAGTACTCCAGTTTTCTGCAAAACCTTCATCAGTGATAATCCAGCCCGCAGAAATTGAGGGAAATGTCCCCCAGCGTTTGTCTGACCCAAAGCGGGATGAACCATCTCTACGAATAGAGGCAGACAAGAGATACTTTCCTCTGAAATTATAGTTGACACGGCTAAACATTGAGAGTAAAGACCATTCTGTTATATTGCTGCTTCCATTTCTGATGGCTGCAGCATCTATCCAAGTGATATCATCATCTGGAAAGTCAGTACCTGTTAGTGAGTTATTTTCCTGGCTAAACTTTTGTGCTGAGTAGCCTATTAAGGCATCTAAATGATGATCTTCAGCAATCGTTTTATTGAAATTCAATGTATTTTCCGTCAACCAGGAGTTATACGAATTGGTGGTATACGAGGCCGTAGCCATTTTAGGTGGTGGTGCGAAAATATCGCCTGCAGTAGAGGGATTAAAAAACCTGTGTTTAAAATTTCCCAGATCTAAAGAAAGAGAACTTTTAAAATGAAAATTTTCCAAAAATTCAATTTCTGCGTAGGCATTGGAAAGCAGCCTGATGGAACTGGTTAGATTCGTTCTTTCTGACATGGACTTCTTCCAATTGGGAAAAGTAAATAAACTAGGCGCAGTGAAATTCAACTTTTCGGAACCGTCCTCATTTCTATCATCCGGTGAAAAAATAGCAGGGGTTATCAATGCACCATATAAATAATTTGAGCCATGCGTTCCACCGGTTTGTTGATTCTCACTGCTTTGGTATGTGGGTGCCACATTTACCCCGACATGAATAAAATCATTTACCTGGTATTCATTATTAGAACGTAAAGAATATCTTTTATACCCACTATTTATTACTGTACCTTCCTCTTTATAATATCCGATGGTGGTAGCTGAATTAAATTTGTCTTTACCAGAGAGAAATGACAGATTATAACTGTTTTGTATTCCTGTCTGTAATAATTCATCATACCAGTCTGTATTTTCTCCGGTATACGCATCAGGATTCTGGTAAATCTCAGGAATACCTCCGGTATACCCTTCATACCTGATTTTGTCTTCAAAAAATTCCTTTTTATACTGAAGAAATTCTTTGGCATTCATCATGTCGGCTCTTCCTTTCTGGGGTACGTTAGCCCTGCCATAGGTTGCATTAAATTGAATTTGTGTTTGTCCGTTCCTGGCTCTTTTAGTAGTGATGAGCACTACCCCATTGGCCGCTCTTGATCCGTAGAGAGCTGCTGCTGAGGCGCCTTTTAACACCGAAAAGCTTTCAATCTCATTAGGGTTTATATTATTAATATCACCTACAATCGGAAAACCGTCTATGACATACAGTGGACTATTTCCTGCATTGATTGAAGCAGCTCCACGAATTCGTATTGCCATCCCTCCTCCAGGGGTACCGGATGCCTGATTGATCTGAACACCCGGGATTCTACCCTGAAGCTTTTGTGCTACCTGTCCTACCGGTTGATCTTCCAGTTGATTTGCTTCCAGGGTGGAAATAGAACCGGTCACCTCTCTCTGTTTCTGGGTACCATAACCAATCACCACAATTTCCTCCAGGCTTTGAATATCTTCTAATAACTGTATATCAATGACCGTCCTCCCATTGACCGGAATTTCCTGAATGGTATACCCGATAGATGAAAATATCAGAATGTCATTTTCACTGGGAACATTGATGTTGTATTTCCCATCAATGTCAGTGACTGTACCGGTATTACTTCCCTTTACGATCACGTTCACTCCGGGTACAGCAGTACCATCAGCTTTGGAGGTGACCGTACCAGAAACAGATACTGCCTGACCAATAATAATCGCAGGCTTTTCTCCCTTCTTTTTATCCTGCCTTCTTATACTGATATTATTGTTGATTTGCTGAAAAATCAGTTTTGAAGACCGTGAGATGTCTTTCAGTACTTCTGCAACTGAAGATTTACCCGATGATTTACTGTACTTTTCACCTAAAAAAGAGTCTTTATTGTCATAGGTGAAGACAAAATCAGTTTTGGCTTCAATGTCAGAAAATACATTCATTAAGGGTGCATTGTCATATGCAACGTCAATGATTACTTCGTGCACACTTTTTGAATCTTGTGCTTCCACGTCATGCGCAAGACAAAGATTTACTAAAATGAACTGGCTGAATAAGCCAAGAAATGAATAGCTCGCCACTTTGTAGAGTAGTTTGTAGGTTGTTTTTTTCATAGTTTTGTAGTTGTAGTTTGGACATAGCTCCTCTGCATTCCTATACTTTCTCAGGTTGCCGCCTTGGTGGTCGTATAGGATTTCTGAATTTAAGAGCCAGAGATAAGCCTAATTATCTTTGGCTTTTGCAAAATTTAATAGGTTAACGCATGTTATTCATTGGCACTTGATTTAAAAGGTTAATAGTACTGTATCCTTTGTCAGTGTAAAATTGATGTTCTTATTGAAAGTAATATCTCTCAGCACATGCCTGAGATCTTCGTTCTGGTATCTGGCTCTAATCTGCCAGTCTACCGGAGGCTTTCCCTCAAATTTGACCTGTACACCGTACCATCTTTCTATGGCCTGGCAAAAGTCATAAAAACCCGTTCCATCAAAATTGAGTATTCCTTCCTTCCATCCAAAAGTGGCGACATAGTCAAAGGCTCTTCTATAGAAGAGGGTATTATCTCTGGAAGTAATCAGTTCTTCCCCCGGAGACAAAATTGCAGTTTGAATATGATCACTACTCTGCACCTTCACCTTACCCTCCAAAAGGGCTATTCTGACAGTATCATTTTGAGGATAACTAAAAATGTTAAAAGAGGTACCAAGTACCTGGGTTCTGGTATCTGCGGTTTCTACTATGAAAGGTTTTTCCTTATTTTTAGCAACTTCAAAAAATGCTTCACCCATAAGTTTGGTGCTTCTCACTGAGTCTGAAAATTTTTCAGGATAAGACAAGCTACTCGCTGAATTTAGCCACACTTTGGTGCCATCCGGCAACATATGTACCGTCCTTCTACCATTTGGATTTTCTACCTTTACCCAGGCTAGCGATTCTGTTATCTGAGAGGTAGTATTGTTATAAACCAGAAATGAAAACACTCCCACTCCCATCAATAAAAAAATAAAAATGGCAGCGATTTTACTCCAGTACCCCAAATCTATCTCCCGATGAATTGCATATTTTGTCTTAGAGTTTTCTGTTATTCCATTATGCCAGATCTGATCTCTAAGTTTAATTTTCTCTGGGGCTAATGGCGTTTCCGAAGTGGATAACCAGGCATCATGCAAATGTGTAAATACCGCTTTGTTTTCAGCAGAGGTATTGATCCATTTTTCCAACGCCTCTTTTTCGTCTGCTGATGCTTTCTGACTGAGGTACAATGCGATCAGTCGGTCTATGTCGGGATGAGAGTTGTTCATTGATTTTTTCCTATACTCATATAACTCACAACCAATGAAAAACCCGTAATTTGTATCTAAAAAAAAGATTATTTTTACATTTAAACTAATATTTTACGCTATTGAGTTAGTTTATTTGAAAAAAATAGGAGTCTATTGTTGATATTGTGAAGCTTCATAACTTAGACTTCCAATACATTCCCACTCTTGTTTACACTTTTTATTACTTTTTTGATTTTTCTGTAGCACCGTATTTCTCGATATGAGTTCTCAGCGTCTCTATGGCAAGCTTGAGGTGAACTTCTACTGTTCGTTCTGAGATATCCATGAGTTCAGCTACTTTGCGATAGCTAAAGTTTTCTTCCCGAATCAACTGAAACACCATTTTTCGTCGGGGTGGAAGGTTAATGATCACTTGTTGTATTAAAGTCGAGAGTTCCTCTTCTACCAATTTTTCATATGGATCAGAGGTATTTGTAGTAAAGGGTATAGACTGTTCAAATCCCTGATTATACTGATTGACTTTCCCTTGTTTTCTAATAAATGAAAGGCATTTATTTTTTACAGAAGCGTATAAGTAGGCTTCAAAATGATTCAATTTAAATACCCGCTCGCGTTGAGCAAGCATGTTGGTAAGAACTTCAGCGACTACATCTTCTGCTTCCTGCTCAGTGTTCAAAAAAATAAGGGCAAACTGAATAAGTTTTTGATAATAAAATGCAAAAAATGTATCAAAGGCTTTCTTATCTCCTTCTGCTATATTGTCGAAGAGTAAACGTTTATTGTCTATGATATTCATTCTCCCATTTGAAAACCTTTATATGAATTATAACTAACGACTCGGCTAACTGACGGGCAACGTGCCGGTTGGACTGGCTTCCTTTTCACGCCAGATGTGGCGCTTGGAGCTTTTGACTTACAGTCCATTATTCCACAGCCGGGGCGTCAGATTGCTGATGTTCGCGGCATGCCATTATTCTTGCTTATCTATATTCTCTCAGTTTATTGATTGTTTCCGTAAAATGCTCAACTGGCTGATTTAAATCAGGAATAACATCCTTGTCAGTAAGCGTAACGCCAAAGGTTCTGAACAAACTTTCTAACCCCTCTGCTCCTCCTGGTACTATTGTTCCTAATACCTTCCCTTTGCTTCCACCGGTATTTTTAAAGCTATGTTTTACATGAGGCGGCACACTTACAAATGCCCCTTTGGTGCAGCGTATTGGCTTATTCATATCTTCCACGTAAAACGTAAATTCTCCTTCAAGAATGTAGAATGTTTCAGCTTCTTCATGTGAATGAGGCTCCACGTTGGTTCCGGGAGGTAATGCTGTTTCGCACATCATAAAATTATCACCTGACTGTGATGATGCCACTTTAAATGTCATTAAGCCGATGCGAAAGAGAATTTTTTCACCTTCTCCTTCCTGCAGTATCACCGTTTTCCAATTTTTGTTCTTCTCTTTCACAGTAAAGTATCTTTAATCTACCCTTTGGCTTTTAGAGAGTAGGGGTTGAGATCAAATGCTTGCTGCAAGCATATCCCTGACTTTCAATTGAGCAAAGCCTGTTTGCCTCCTAATTCCCGATTCTATAGTCTTATATTAAAAATTTAATATTTTAAAATCATATACCTCTAAGTCATTATATGCGTTCCAGATCACTTTAATATATGAAGAAAAGAAGAGAAAGAAAATGTGCTTTTTAAAATTACAAAACCACTTTTTCCCTAAAACACAGACGTATTCCATCCTTCGTTTACTGCCAATACAAAGTAAGTAAAAAGGTCGAGAAAATAATGCCTGAAGTTCCCTGTCAGTACTCAGAAAGGCAATTCAAAGGTTCATTCTGATGGCTTCAACTAATTTATCCGTGGTGCTAGCTTTTGTCTGAAATTTACTGTGTGTACGTATATTACACCCTCACCAGCTTGATAGGATATACCTTATTGGCATTCCATTGGGGTATGTATAAATTTTTATCATTATCTATACATACATCGTGAGGATGTTTAAAAAGTTTTTCCTGCTGTTCTATCTGCACCAGCTTACTTCCCCTATATACAGGTGGGCTACCACCAGGATTGGAAATGACATGATCATCATTATTTAATATCGTAACAAAACCGGTTTCATCACGTGATGGTCGGTCGGAACGGAGGACCGCTGCATACATATATTGTTCATCCACCACTGCCCGGCAAACAAATGCACCGGGAATCTCAATATTAGCTATAAACTTTCCATCTAAAGTGAATCTCTTGATCATATTATCCATTCGGGAAGTAACCAGCAGTTCCGGTTTTTTTTTCCGCCTGTCTAACGTAATTCCATGTGCATTATTCAATAAGGAAGGATCTACTTGTTCAGGCTCATTTTCCCATTGAATTTTATCAGGATAGCGGTTTTCCAAAAGCTCTTTCCATAACCAGCCCATGCCTCCGAATTTTCGTAAAAACATACCCTGCGCATCATACTGCAAAATGAGTTGTGTACCATAACCATCCGCTACATAAATATCTCCATTGGCAGCAATGGCCGTTTCGGTAGGATAATATTTCTCCGAATTATACTGTCCTTCCAATGCTTTGGGGAACGCTAATTTAAGCAGAACCTTTCCCTCCAGAGTAGTTTTATACACTGCATGCGAAGCGATATCAGTAATGTACAGAAACTCTTCTCCACCTTCATCATTGAGTGTAAGCCCATGTGCCCCAGCAAAATCATGCCCCCAGGTTTTCATCAACTTTCCCGATAAATCATAAATGATCACATTATTTTTTGTCTCATTGGTCAACAGAAAAATACGTCCATTTTTGTCCTGCACCATCTCATGGCAGTCATTCACCGGCGTTTTGGAAGGATTAAGGTTACCCCAGGACAGATCAGCTCTATACTGAAAATCACCATGGCCGATTATATTTTTGCTAAGCTTAGGACTGCTCACGATATTAAAAACATGCTCCGGTAGTAAAAAGCTGCTACTTACCAGTGCCGTAGTATTTTTGATAAACTCTCTTCTGGACTTGCTTTCCATGCTTATTTTTGTTCCTGTTTTTCTTTAAGGTTTGCCTGGACAGTATTCAATACTTCTTCCTCAAATTCAACGCCCATATTCACTTCCAGTTGAGGTAAAGCCTGCTGAAGCTGGGCTACGCCTTCTTTGGTAGCCTGAGTTTGCCAGAGATAGAGCTTGCGTAGATTTTTTAACCCTTTGAGCTGCTGTATGCCTTCATCACTTACCTGGGTGCCGTAGAGGTTAAGGTATTCCAGATAAGGCATATCCTTCAGATGTTGCAATCCGGCATCGGTTACCTGGGTGTTTTCCAGATGAAGGCGGGTGAGCTTGGTAAACTTGGGAATCGCTGTCAATGCCTGATCGGTAGTTTTGGTGTCGCCCATGTCCAGCCAGGTCAACTGCTCAGCCACGGGTTGTAAGGTCTGTACTAAAGAATCTCCTGACTTGCTCAGTGGGATGCGTACCTGCAACCAGTTGACCTCAGCCGCCAGTGGCATCACCTGCACACCCTCCTGCTGCAGCTGACTTAAAGTCTGTTCTTCGGCAGCTTTTACCTCAGAAGCCAGCAGTATCTCTACCTCTGTTTTGTTGGCATTGGGGTCTACCAGGGTATTCAACACTTTTTGTATGTCATCATTGACATTGACCTGGGCTACTTTTTTATCAAAAGGAGCGCCTTCGGCTACCCACCAGCTTAGCAGTTCTACCTGCTCATCGGTAAGCTGGCTTTTTCCTTCGGGAGGCATGTGGTCGTCATGATCTTCAGGAAGGAGAACACGCTTGATCATGTCGCTTTCTTCGGTGTTTCCTGCCACGAAGATAGCCCCGTTCTCTCCCCCCTCCTGCAAAGCCTCAACCGTATGCATCATCAGTTCGCCTTTCTTTTTATCGGGATTGTGGCAGGATACGCAGCGAGCATCAAGGATGGGATAAATGATATCATGATAGACCTGAGCTTCCGGCAGGTCGGTGATGACCACGGCTTTCTTTTCTATTTTGGGTTCCAGTCCGGCTACTGCACGCAGTGGGTTAGGCATGTACTGGGTCAGGTAATCAGAACCGTGGGTCAGTGAGCCTCCATAGTGGCCGGCAGCCATCAGCACGACTACCATGACTGAGAGTACCGAGACATAGGCTTTGTCCAGGCCGGGAGAGGCTTGTTTAGCTGCCTGCCAGTTGAGTAGCCAGGCCACGATAGCAGTAACAGCAGCAGCAATTCCCAGCCATTGATGCAGGCTCAGCAGTTCTTCTCCATAGCCTCCACCCTGTGCCAGCATGAGCCCCAGGGCAGCAGCGACAACTGCTGAGAAAGCACCCAGCAAAAGCACAAAGCCTACGGCGGGTTTGTATGCTTCAAATTTTTTGAAGCGAGAGAGGATTTCCAGCACAAAGGCGATCAATAAAAAGCCAATAGGTAAGTGCAGAATGAGTGGGTGAAATCGCCCGAAAAATAATACCAGGTCTGAGGTTGTTTGCTCCATAAAGTTTATGCGATAATCTCTTTTACTACTTTACCCGCCACATCAGTAAGTCTAAAATCTCTACCCTGAAAATGATAGGTGAGTCTTTCGTGGTCAACACCTAGCTGGTGTAAAATGGTGGCTTGAAGATCATGGATATGAACCCTGCCACTTATCCCTGAGAACCCAATCTCATCGGTCTCTCCATGCGTAAAGCCTTTTTTTACTCCTCCTCCGGCCATCCACATAGTAAAAGCATCACCATGATGATCACGCCCTTTGAAGTTAGCACCGGAGCGCGCTTCCATCATAGGTGTTCGCCCAAATTCTCCACCCCAGACCACCAGGGTCTCGTCCAGCAAGCCTCTTTGTTTTAAATCCTTCAGTAGGGCACTCATAGGTTTGTCTATTTCCTGACAGGCATTTTTCAAGGCTCCATCCACACCATTGTTGGGACCAGCACCATGCGTATCCCATCTTCTATCAAAAAGCTGCACGAAACGAACGCCATTCTCAACCAATCTTCTAGCCAGTAAGCAATTATTTGCAAAAGCGTTCTTACCGGGTTGTGTCCCATACATATCATGTATCCACTGGGGTTCTTCATTGATGTTCATCACCTCAGGCACAGATGTCTGCATACGAAAGGCTAGCTCATACTGGGAAATCCTCGTCAGGATTTCAGGGTCCTTAGATTCTATGTACTCTTGTTCGTTGATTTCGTTAATAATGTCTATGGACCGCTTCCTCAGGAAAGGGTCAACATCACCTGGATTAGAGAGATAGAGTACCGGATCCCCTTCGGAGCGGCATTGGACTCCCTGATGTATGGTAGGCAAAAACCCACTGCCCCATATGCTTTTACCCGCGCTGGGTTCACTTCCAGATACCAGAACCACAAAGCCGGGAAGGTTTTGATTTTCCGAGCCGAGGCCGTAGGATACCCATGAACCCATACTGGGTCTACCCAATCGGGGGCCGCCGGTATGCATAAAAAGTTGTGCAGGAGCATGGTTAAATTCATCAGTGTGTACCGCTTTCAGAAAAGTAACTTCATCTACCATTTTTGAGAAATGAGGGAGGTAATCCGAGACATAAGCTCCGGATTGTCCATGTTGCTGAAATTTTGCTTGCGTGCCCAACATTTGGGGTACACCTTTGATAAAAGCAAACTTCTTTCCTTCTAAAAGTGATGTCGGACAGTCCTTACCATCTAATTGATTGAGGGTAGGTTTGTAGTCAAATAACTCCAATTGAGAGGGTGCTCCGGCCATATGCAAAAAAATGACATTTTTGGCTTTTCCGGGAAAATGAGTAAGCAGAGACCTGGCAGTCTCCGCTGTATGGGAAGAAGCCCCTTGCTTTGCAGAAGACCAGGGGTCGCATCCTGACAAGGAGCCTAGGGCCAGGGCGCCCAAGCCGGACATGCACTTCCTTAAAAAGTGGCGCCGAGTGTTATATGTAGCGACTTTGAACTGTGCTTCTTCTATGATGTTGTGCATTATAATTAATTTTTAGTAACAAATTCATCCAGGTTGAGCAAAGCATTGGCTACCAGAGACAATGCCTTATGCTTCGCTGCTTCATTCTCTGAAAAAGCTACCGAATGGACTAATTCTTTTTTGTTGTAACGCTCATATGCCTCTTCGTACAATTGCCGGAGCGCTTTAAGTTTTTTCTTGGAAGGGGGCTGAAACATCACTCGCTCGTATCCCCTTTTTAAGCAGACTTCTACCTCTGTGTCAACGGAAGCCATATAATCTGCCAAATGCTCAGCTGCAGCAAAAAACGTTGAATCATTTAGAAGTGTTAAAGCCTGTAAAGGGGTATTCGTTCGTATGCGCCTTGATGTGCATACATTGCGTGAAGTACCATCAAAAGTGATAAGCATAGGATGTGGACTGGTTCGTTTGGTAAAGACATAGAGCGAACGTCTATATTGCGCTTTTCCGGTATCAGCCTTCCAGCTTCCCCACCCATTGGTAGATACATCAGGGCGAGGAGGTTTGATGCTTGGTCCGTACATCTCTTTATTGATCAGTCCACTGACAGCCAGTACCTGGTCACGTACTTGTTCTGCACTCAATCTTACCCGTGGACCGCGGGAAACCAGCCGATTTTTAGGGTCTTTTTCTATCTTTTCTGGTGTAGCCACTGAACTTTGCTGATATGCAGCAGACATAACGATTTGCTTTATCAGCAACTTCATACTCCACTGGTACTCATCCATGAACCGCACTGCCAGCCAGTCCAGTAAACTGGCATGTGAAGGGGGTTCGCCCTGTGAACCAAATTCTTCCATGGTTTCAATAATGCCAGTACCAAAGATTTGTGCCCAGACACGATTGACCATGACACGGGCAGTAAGCGGATTTTCTGTACTAACCAGCCATTGGGCCATACCCAAGCGGTTGGTAGGCTCATCGGTAGGTATTTCGCCCAGGATGTCAGGAACATCAGCTATTACCTCCTCTCCTTCTACCATCCAGTTACCTCTTTCAAAGACATAGGTTTTCCTACTCTTGCGGGGAGGAAGGTCTTGCATGATGGGTGTAAACATGGGTTTGATCGCTGCCAGTTGCTTAAGCTTTTGATTGAAATTTTGATCATAAGCTGCTTTGGCAGGTTTTTTTTCATGGTAGTACATCCAGTCCAGGTGAAACAGGTGCTGGGTTAAATCTTTATTTTTTCTGAACTGATAATAGACATCATGTTTTCCATTGGTTTTTATGATGGGTGTAGTAAAAATTTTCCACAGCTCATCTTCCGGTTTAGAACCTGACCATCCCCTCCATTGGCCAGTAGTCGTAATCTCTGTTTGCCCTATCTTCTTTCCATCGACAGAGTCCAGCCGTACATCTATGTATCCACCAGATATAGCGGTAGCGCAACGGAAAGAAATTTGCTCAACGTCAGTCAGATCTATCTCCTCAAACATAATCCAGGAGCTATCCTGCACCTGCCACACTACATCCTGATCGGGAGCCATCAGTTCTATCAGTTTACTGGAACCCTGGTATTCTTCCGCTTCTACATGACGGTAGCCTAGCTGATAGAGAATATCTTCCTTTTCTTGATGCAAAAATCTTTCACCTGATAATCTAGCCTTGTCTTCATCACGCAGGTGATTCTTTAGCCATGTCAAAATATTGTCTACTTTCTGAGCATCTTCTCCTTCATAGGTAAATAGTTTAGGTTGCTCATTGTAAATGTCTTTGTCTTCCGTATTGTTGAAGAAGGCCATAAATTGATAGAACTCTTCATGTCGTATGGGATCGTAGGGATGGCTATGACATTGTACACAAGCCATGGTGGTACCCTGCCACACTTCAAAGGTCGTCCCTACCCTTTCTACCACTGCTGCTACTCTGAATTCTTCATTATCTGTACCTCCCTCATCGTTGGCCATGGTATTGCGATGAAAAGCAGTAGCAATTAGCTGATCCTGCGAGGGCTGTGGCAGCAGATCTCCGGCTAGTTGTTCAACGGTAAACTGATCATAAGGCATATCCTGATTGAAAGCCTGAATTACCCAATCACGATATTTCCAGATACTTCTGTTCAGATCTTTTTCATAACCTTTGGTGTCTGCATAACGAGCCAGGTCAAGCCACATTGCTGCCCAGCGCTCACCAAAATGAGGTGAGTCTAACAACTTATTTACCAGTTTCTCATAGGCATCAGGACGCTGGTCATCCAGAAACTCCTGAGCCTCAGCAGGAGTAGGTGGTAAACCTATCAGGTCCAGATAAAGACGGCGGAGCAAGACCTCCTGGCTGGCTACTGGGGCAGGACTTAAACCCTTCTCATCTAATTTTGAAAAAATGAAGTTATCAATATTATTGCTCACCAGTTGCTGATGTTTTGTTTCAGGAGGAGTGAGGGCTCGGCTTGGTGGAGTATAGGCCCAGTGTGTCTCCCACTCTGCTCCCTGATTGATCCAGTCCTTTATCAGTTCAATTTCTTTCTTGCTAAGCGGTTCGGCTTCAAGAGGCATCCGCATTTCAGGATCATGATGAACAAGTCTTTTGTACACCTCACTATTTTCAGCATCACCGGGTATGATCGCTGGCAAGCCTGATTCAGTAGTATCCAAAGCTTCTTCACGAAACAAAAAACTCAAACCACTAGATTTTTTCACACCTCCATGACAGGTGATGCACTTGCTGTTGATGATTGGGCGGATGTCCTGATTATAACTGACTTTTTTGTCAAGATTATTCTTAATTACCAAATAGGTGGAAACTGATAAGAATGCAACAGCTACCAGGGTATAGAAAATATTTACGCTATTGAATCTCATTAAAACGAAGTTTTACTGGCTTTTGATCATTAGGAGACGCATAGAATGAGCTCATTTCAGAGCAGGTTAAACACACTTCCAATATTTGGCCATTATTGGTGTGCTGGCACAATACTTTCCTTATCCACTGTTTGCTACTTTCAACTGAATAGTGATGCTGAATCAAGCTATACAGAAAAAATATTTGGGAATAAAAGTTGCTCATTTGTAAATCATTTACCTCTATAACTAATAGAAAGTAAAAAACCCGTAATTGTAAAAGAATATTAAGGTAATTATTTCATATATCGTAAAAAAAGCATCAACAAGTTACCAATCTATTATCAATATACGGAATCTATTTTGTGATAAGTATGAAGTTAAGGTTGACTTAGTGATTCAATGGGTAGGTTAGCTATTGAGCAAAAACCTGAGCCTGCGTGAAAACGAGAACAAATAATGACAGGGAAGACTTTGCCAAAGGGCTTACCAGCTTCATGGATAAATAGGTGGTGTAGATAAGGGAATTGCACGGTCTGAGAAAAAGCAAGTCAGCTTCTAAAAACTACTCACAAAATATTCAACTGCTATACCTTGCCCTCCAGGCTTGCATCATATAAGCATTCACCTCCCAGAGGTCAGCCAGGGGCTGGCGAGTGAAGGGCACCATCGCCATATAGTTGGGAGGGCCAAATTCAGCGGTCATGGTCAGGTTTCGCCCCTGTGCTATACTGTACTTCACTACCTGGTCCCACCAGGCAAAATGCGTTTCTACTTCCTGTTTCCACTCCGGCGCCCTGGGATCAGTGATCTGCGGGCTTTCCGCATGGCCAATTCTTGAATGTATATGTCCTGTACGGCTCAAAGCCAGCTTCACAGTTTCTTCCTGATCCTGTAGTAAAGATTCATGTACATTGCACCAGTGGGAAATATCCAGCGCCAGTTGGAGTTCAGGAATAGCTTCAATAAACTGCCGGGCGATATGGGCGGCAAACAGCATCCTGGACCGGTGTGTCTCATGATAGATATTGATACCTGATGTGCGATGTTTCTGAGTAGTGTACACAATAATTTGTTTGTTCTGCTCAAAAGTGAAATAATCTCGCCCCGAATGACAGTTGATAAAAAGCGGTTTTAGGGCAATGGCTTTATCCAAAGCGCTTTGAAACTGCTCAAAATGCTTTTCAAATTTGGCATCGGAACCTGCCACCAAAAAACCATAGGAGAGTCGGTGCTTATCCGCTGCCAGCATCAGCTGATCTATATCCTCTCGCTGCTGCGGCACCCACACTTCTATCCCATCATAACCACTGATTTTAGCTTTGGCACAGAACGCCTCCCAACTTCCCTGAAAGCCCCAATTTGTCGCCATAATTTTGATGGAAAAATCGGCAGGCACAGAGAAATCCAACGGAGGCTTTTCTTTGGTGAGTGTGGTATTGAGGAATAACCCGCTACCCAGGGTGCCTGATTGAGCAAGGAAAGTTCTGCGGTTGATGGCCATTGGTTACAAGTGTTTTTTTTCGAAAATATCATGCGATAAGGTCTTTGACAACTTTACCTGCCACATCGGTGAGGCGAAAATCCCTGCCCTGGAAAGGGTAAGTAAGTTTTTCATGGTTCATTCCCAGCTGATGGAGGATAGTGGCCTGAAGGTCATGGACATGCACCCGGTCTCTAACCCCATAGTAGCCTATCTCATCGGTTTCTCCATAGGTTATGCCTCCTTTGATTCCTCCGCCAGCCATCCATACCGTGAAGGCTTCAGTATGATGGTCTCTTCCCATAAAAGGCATCTCTTTGCCATTACGGTTTTCCTGCATAGGTGTACGACCAAACTCACCTCCCCAGATCACCAGGGTTTCTTCCAGTAAGCCTCGCTGCTTCAGGTCTTTAATTAAAGCGGTCATGGGCTGGTCTACCTGTCGGCATTTGTCCTGAAAGCCAGCTTCCAGCGCCGTGCTCTTGTCGGTACCGTGAGAATCCCAGCCCCAGTCAAAGAGCTGAACAAAGCGGACGCCTTTTTCTACCAGCCTTCTGGCCAGCAGGCAATTGTTGGCAAAGGAAGATTTGCCGGGTTCAGTACCATACATTTTATGGATATGCTCCGGCTCTTTGTTGATATCCATCACCTCCGGTACGGATGTCTGCATGCGAAAGGCCATTTCATACTGAGAGATACGGGTCAGGATTTCCGGATCCTGCACATCCTGATATTCTTTCTCATTGATACTGTTGATGGCGTCCAGCGTAGTTCTTCGCAGTTTACCATCTATACCCTCAGGGTTGGAAACATACAAGACCGGATCACCTTCGGAACGGCATTGTACCCCCTGATATACGGAAGGCAGAAAGCCGCTACCCCACACACTTTTTCCCGCACTAGGCGTTTTACCTCCCGACACCAGCACCATAAAGCCAGGCAGATTTTCGTTCTCAGTGCCCAGCCCGTAGGTAACCCATGAACCCATGCTGGGTCTGCCTAAGCGTGCGCCTCCGGTTTGTAAAAGCAACTGTGCCGGCGCATGATTAAACTCATCGGTATGCATGGTTTTGATGATGGCGGCCTCATCTACGATAGTTGAAAAGTGAGGAAGGTGATTGGAGACCATCGTTCCTGACTCACCATGATTTTTGAATTTTGCCTGAGGCCCCAGCATTTTAGGTACCCCCTGGATGAAAGCAAACTTCTTACCTTCAAGAAGCGAAGGCGGACAATCCAGATTATGCAGTTTGGCCAGCTCAGGTTTGTAGTCAAAGAGTTCCAGTTGAGAGGGAGAGCCCGCCATATGCAGATAAATCACACCCTTGGCCTTGCCAGCAAAATGAGGAAACCTGCTGGCCATAGGGTTTGCGTCAATTTCCATGGCTTGCCTGGGGGAAGAAGAAGAGAAAGGATTGCAGCCCGTCATCGCCCCAAAGGCAATGGCTCCCAGGCCGGAAGTGCACTGCCTGAGAAAATGTCTGCGGGTCTGATATTGTAATCTTTTGTATTGTAGCTCTTGAAATAAGTCCATTGGGCTTAAGATTTTGTGATGAATTCGTCCAGATTAAGGATGACATTGGCGACTACAGTAAGTACGGCTAGTTCTACATTGTCCTCTCCGGCTACCTGTTTTACAGCTTCAGGCTGTGCTTCCAACTGCAGGCGGGTTTCATGATATAGCTTCTGTAAATCCTGAAGCTTTTCGGCTTCAATCTCTTTGAGCATAGCCAGCTTATAGCCTCTTTTGAGTTGTCCCTCAAGGTGTTCCGCCTCCTGCATGCGCTGGGCTAACCCATGTGCCGCTTCCATATACACGGGGTCATTGAGCGTTACCAATGCCTGTAAAGGGGTATTAGTATCTATCCGCCGGGTCACACAAAATTCACGGCTGGGACCATCAAAAGCGATCATGGAAGGATAGGGGCTGGTTCTGCGCCAGTAGGTATAGAGCGCTCTTCTGTACTTATCTTCGCCTTCGCTGGTCTCCCACGACATGCCATTGTACACCACCTGCCAGATCCCTTCCGGCTGGGGCGGCATCACGCTGGGGCCATACATCTTATCGCTGAGCAATCCACTTACTGCCAGTGCCTGATCCCGTACCTGCTCAGCATTGAGACGCACTCTGGGACCGCGTGCCAGCAGACGGTTGTCAGGATCAACTGCCAGAAGCTTTTGCGATGCTTTGGAAGATTGGCGGTAGGCAGCCGACATCACCATTTGCTTCAGTAGTTTTTTGATGCTCCACGCATGCTCGTACATAAACTGCTGTGCCAGCCAGTCCAGAAGTTCGGGATGCGAAGTTGCGAATCCCTGGGTGCCAAAATCTTCTATGGTTTCTACAATACCGGTACCGAAAAGCTGCGCCCAGAAGCGGTTGACCGTCACCCGGGCGGTTAGGGGATTGTCTTTACTCACCAGCCACCGGGCAAAGCCCAGACGATTTTGAGGAGCGCCGTCCGGCATAGCATTCCAGGCCTGGGGCAGGCCGGGCTGCACTTCTTCACCATGCACCATCCAGTTACCTCGCTCAAAGACATACGTCTTCCGACGGTAGCCATCGGCTTTCTCGATCATGACCGGCGTCTCAATGACTTCCGGGCTATTGATCAGGTGGAAAAGCTGTTGGTTTACCTGCTCATAACCGGCCTGATTTTCACCTGGCAAAGCCTCGTTGAGCAATATCCACTCAATGGTACACAGATAACCTTTTTGTCCCGGACTTTTAAATTTCAGGTATAAATCATGCCTACCCTCAGTTGCAGGAATAGGCACGGCCACCGTTTGAAAGCCTTCTGTATTTTGCATGTTCCAGCGGGTGAGCAGCCTACCCTCCAGGCTGTCCAGTCGGATTTCTACCTGTGGCTTACTACTCCCAGCACTGTAGTGAAACAGTATTTGGTCAGCTCCACTCAGGGGAACATCTGGAACGCGGTTATGACCACCATCCTCAATCGTCAATCTCTTGTAGCCATCCAGCGTCCCTTTCTGAATTTTATCAAAAGAGTGCCCGTGAATTTTAGGTTCGCTCACTTTTACCAGATTCACAAACTGCTGTGCTTTTTCCAGTTTGACATCAGCAGATGCGGTATGTTCAATCACCCAGTTCTTTACCTGCTCCAGGCTTTGCCGGTCCGCTTCCTGTTTGAATGTTTTCAGATTAGGTGATTCACTGGCCACATCTTCATCGGCAGTATTGTTGAAGAAAGCATATGACTTGTAGTAATCCTCGTGGCGGATGGGATCGTAGGGGTGGCTGTGGCATTGTACACAGGCCATGGTAGTTGCCTGCCACACATCCCAGCTGGTGTTGACCCGGTCAATTACAGCAGCTACCCTGAATTCTTCATCATCGGTACCGCCTTCGTCATTGTTCATGGTGTTGCGATGAAAAGCGGTAGCGATCAGTTGCTCATCAGTGGGCTTAAGAAGTAAATCTCCGGCCAGTTGCTCTATGGTAAATTCATCAAAAGGTTTATCATCATTGAAAGCTTTGATCAGCCAGTCGCGGTATTGCCAGATACTACGCCCCCGGTCTGCTTCATAACCTTTGGAGTCAGCATAGCGGGCCAGATCCATCCACATAGAAGCCCAGCGTTCACCGTAGCGGGGAGAAGCCAGCAGACGATCTACTTCTTCTTCGTAGGCATCAGCTGAAGTATTGGCTAAAAAGTGATCCAGCTCTTCTTCGGTAGGGGGCAGTCCGGTCAAATCCAGACTAAGACGGCGCAAAAGGGTTGCCTTGTCTGCTGGAGATGAAGGCTGTAGATTTTCTTCTTCCAGGCGGTTCAGGATAAACTGGTCAATCTGATTATCTCCCCACTCCGCCTGCGTTTCAGGAGGCTCTATCGGTTCAGGCTTGATGTAGGCCCAGTGGTCTTCCCACTTCGCCCCTTCTTCAATCCATTGCGTTAGCAGGTTGATTTCCTCCTGAGTAAGTGGATCACCCTCGGGAGGCATACGCACCTCAGGGTCATCATGGGTGATGCGGTGTATCATCTCACTTTCGTCTACACTGCCCGGTACGATGGCCCTCTTACCTGACTCATTTACCCCCAGGGCTTCGCTGCGAAATAGCAAGCTGAACTCTCCTGACCGTTTGACGCCCCCGTGACAGGTAATGCACTTCTTGTTGAGGATAGGGCGAATTTCAGCATTGAAATCCACCGGATGACTGCCAATAACATCTGACTCCCACAAGAAGTAGGTAGTCAAAGCCAGCAAGCCTATGGAAAGTAAAACTCCTATTTTCTTCATATTCAGGTAAGTACGCTTCATATATTTTGACTTACGGAAAACATCTTTAAGATAATGAACTTCTCTTTATTATGGCTTAACCATCTATCAAAAGCCTCCTGATTATTTTTCTTATTGCATAATGCCTGATACCTGCTCCACACTCAAACTTACCGAAGGCTTAAAATCCTCACTTTCCATATAACTCATCAGGCTGGTAAGCAGTTGTCTTGCTTCGGGGCGCTCGCTGAGCTGATTTTTAAGATCCACCCCACTGATAAGTAGTTTACCTTCACCTACTCTGACTTCAAAGATCAGTCCCAGGCTGCGGTTGGTCACCCAGTCATCAATTACTCTTACAATGGGTTGGATATCGTTAGAAAGTTCATTGAGGTTGACTACATCACTATGGCTCATAGCATCCCACCACTGCCAGTTGGAATGGAATTCTGTAGGAAATTGCTGCAAGGCAGCATGCTCAGGGTTACATAAGATGCCCAGTGTATGCGGCTTTTGGTTTTCTGTCCAGGCAGTATTCCAGAAGATGCTGGAAAAACCTACGCCAACTTCACCCCCCATAGCCGCTTTCACCTTGCCTTTGCCCAGGCTCCATAATACTTTACCACCTCCCTGAAGATAATTTATGGTATTGGTGTCTAGCACGGATGCATGTCTAACTGCATTGGTACTGATATTGGCAGAAGTTTGCGGATACACCCAAAGGTCCCAGTGATTGCTGAAGTTATCCACACTTACTTCCAGAATCACTTTTCTGGCTTCATTTTTTTGCGCAAAGGTATGCGAAATATCTCCCAGCCTGATGCCATTGCCCAATGCGATGTTCTGCTGACCCAGCTGACCTTCGGCCACGGTACTTCCTTCCGTGTCTTTCAGCGTCCAGTTGGGTGTAACATTCAGTAGTGCCGCTTTACCGAAGTGGGCAACCTCAATGGCTGCTTCCATCTTTTCTCCCTCTACAAATATCCTCTTGTCCAGCCTGGCCAAAGGAACGGTTGTATTGGAAAAGCGGCTGTATTCTTCCGCTGTAATATAGCCTTTTTCTTCCCAGAAAGGATTCAGCACCCCTACCAATGCGGTACCCTGACCGGGAAAATCGTGAAGGTCAAGCAACTGGAAACCTGCCTGATTTTTTGTCCGCAAGGCGCCTTCTATATCGGCTTTATAGCATAGGGCCTGTAGCTTCCCCGAAGCGATCAGAAAGTCCTCTGCCAAATCACCCATCCCGTGAGCTTGCAGACTTTCTCTGAAGATTTCAAAATTCCTGGCTTTGAGCACACCAGTGTAGCGCTCAATTTCCTTGAAATCAGGGTACACACACCACTGTCCGATCTCATGTGAGACTACTGCGATAGTATCATCCGGCATTTTGTCGCTAAAATCATAATCGGTAGTAGGAGGCTGCGCATTGATGATGCTGTTCAGTTCTGCTCCCCATGCCTGTATGCGGGGTTCGGGCAGCACATGAAATTCATTTTCGGTAATCGCTGGCCAGCCTGAGGCGGAAGTGTAAATCCTGCGGTTGTCTTTCGCTTTCCAGTCATTGACATACTCCGCCAGGAACTCAGGGTAATTGTCACCGCCCGGCTCATTGCCGTAAGCCATCATCATAAAAGAAGGATGGTTGCCATACTCTTGCACGATGTGCTCACTTTTTTCTTTTATGAACTGATCTACCGGCTTGCCGTCGCCCAGCGTAGTACTCTGATTGGCCCAGCTTGCCGCCTCAGCCTGTAAATATACACCCATCTCATCGGCCGCCTCAAAGGCAGCTTCGGGCGGACACCAGGAGTGAAAACGCATGTGGTTGAGACCATAGGCCTGTATGGTGCTGAATATTTTTTTCCAGGCTTCAACATCCATTGCCGGATAGCCGGTTTCAGGAAAAATAGCGCATTCCAGTGTGCCTCTCAGGTAGGATGGTCTGCCATTGATTACAAGCTGACGGTTTTCAAAAGAAATATCTCTAAACCCAAAATCTTCAGTAAGTGTATCACCATTTTCTATGCTGAGACTCATTTGATACACATTCGGCTCAAATTCATCCCATAACTTTGCTTCCTGGCCCAAGTCATAGGTAAACGCAAAGTCCGTTTCCGATCCTTCTCTATTCACTTCAAAAGACTGCTCGGGCAGACTGGCTTGAAAGTTTTTTCCGCTAGCCTGTGCGGAAATATTCATTGGTGTACCCTGGCCTGAACTGCCAGATATTTTCCCACGAATCGTAACTGATTGTGTACTGGCATCCGGATAAAGCTGGATATCTGAGAAATACACCTTAGGCTTGCTTTCCAGATAGATATCTCCGACAATTCCATTCCAGTTGGATTGTGTGTGATCAGAGATACTATGAGAGTTCTCTCCCAGATCAATTTTGACACGATTGTCAATTCGTATGGTAATGATATGGGCGCCCGGACTTAAATACTGGGTGAGGGGGTAAATATGGGCTGTAGAAAGGCTGTTCTGTGTACCTACCTTCTGATCGTCTACCCAGACACTGGACTCCCAATGACATCTTTCCAAGTGTAAAAAGATTTCTTTATCTCCCCAGTCCTCAGGAATATCTACTGCTTTCTGATACCAGGCAGCACCTGTATATTTTTTTACGGGCTGCAGCCAGAAAGGAAAACGAATACTATCCAAATCAATATAGGGAGCGTAATTTGGATCATTGTACCAATTGGGATCGCGTACTCCTCCCACCCATTCTGTATTTAAGGTAATATCATTTCCTTTTCCATTGGTAGCCATGGAACCAGGTAGTTCTACGGTCTCTTCCAGGCTTTGGGTAAACCAGCTTTCCTGCTCTCCCCTATCCAATGAATCTATCCTGAAACCCCAGTTTCCTTGCAAACTGATGGTGCTCTCTGGTTGAGGGGAACTACAGGATATACAAATCGCTAAAAGGTAAAAAATAATATAACTGAGTTTCATATATTGGTGTATATGTTTATTAAAGGAAAATTTTAAGCTTAGACCGAATGAGGTTTTGTAATATTATCTGAAGCTATCAGATGATGCCAATGTACTCCCTGATGGTGTACATCTATTTCCCTGGCATTCTGTAAATATTGTATCGCTTGTTCTGTGTGCCCCAGCCCAAGATGCCCCAGGCCCATCAGGTAATAGCAAAATAGTGTGTTTCTGGCCTGCAGATCTTCTTCCCACAGCAAAAGGTCAGGAAGCGAAACAGCGAAATAGTCAATTTTTACCTTTTGCGAATAGTGCTGTTCGGCAAAGGAAATCAATTTGTTAAAGCGACAGTTTGCTTCCTCCCGTCGGTTGAGTTTTAACAATGCCAGTCCTTGATAAAAGATTTTGTCGGGCTGCTGATCATTATAAAAGATGGCTGGCTCAGGTTCTGACAGACCTACTGAGGCTTTCCCCCAGGCATCTTTGGCTTTCTCTTTTTCTTTCAGCCCATCATAGGCGCAGCCCAGCCAGTAGAATATATCGTTTTCCTGGGCACCAAAAAGCTTACCTTCTCCAAGATTTTCAGGGTACGTCTGAGCTTCCGACAGATGTACTATGGCCTGTTCAAACTGTTCTTGCTGAAAGTGCTGATATGCCAAACCGATACGGCTGTAGATATATTGGCCCGGCACCTTACCTTCTCCTCCTTCCCAGGGATGAAATTTACGGCTGTTGAGAAGTTCCATGGCTTTTTTATACTTCCCTAAAGTGTTGTAAAGCGTGATTCTTTCCAGATAAAGATCATCTCTGAAATCCACCAGTTTTGGGTATTTTTCCAGAAAGCTGAGCCTTTTCTGTGGATCATAATTCAATCTTTTGTACAACTGATCCAGTTCCATCAACAGCCTGGCAGAACCTTCGTCCATGCCGAAAGCCTTTTCCAAGAATTGTAATGCTTTTTCCAGCTGATTTAGTTGATTAAAATAGGCCAGCGCAAGATTGCGGTAGGTGATCGGATTGTCATCCCCTAATGCAGCTGCTTTTTCCCAATGCAAAATGGCTTGCTGATGCTGACGGTAAGCATAATAAAAGTTGCCCAGAAAATAATACGCTCTATAGTCCTGGGGGTTGATGTCAAGCGCCTGCTGTAATGCCAATACTTCTTCCAGACGATTGGGAAAACCAAAGTCCGGTGATTGCTTCCCCGCCTCTTGATAATAGGATTTTGCTTCTACTTCCTCATTTTTTATGGCAAACCAGGCTTTATAATAGGCCAGCAAAGGATTAGGACGGTCCTTTGCTGGCTGGTGCAAAGACAATATCTCAGTGGCTTCTTCGTAGCAGCCAGCATGGGCATAATCCAGGGCAAACTCGGCGAAATTAAATGAATGATTACGAATGAGAGATCTAAATTGATCCAGGAGTTGAGAACTCTTAGTCACTAAATATTTTTCATATAATGCCCCCAGATTAAAAGCATCTAATTTTAGAGATGAAGTCGCAAAACTTATAGCCCCCTCTAATTTTCCTAGCTTTCTGAGCAAAATTAATTTCAGATGCCGCGCATGATGATGGTGACTATTCCTGATTAGCGACTGTTCTACATGTCCCAAAGCCTTTTCCCAATCTTCTCGCTGTGCATCTATTTGTGCCAGATGGAAATAAGCGGCATTTTGCCAGGCGGCATTCCAACAGGCCTTATACAGCCAATCATAGGCCTCCTGAAGCCTGTTTTGCATCTTCAGGCATATCCCTAATTGATAAAAAGCTTCTCCATCATATGGATTAGGATTTCTTAAAGTCAATGTCTCAATAGCCTTACGAAAGTGTTGTTCTGCCTCTTTAAATTGTGCCCTCCGCATCAGCCATAAGCCTAAAGCAATGTTGTTACGAACGTCTGAAGGATCCCGGCGCAGTGCTTCCGTATAATAATCGGTAGGCTGATAGGTGGCATGGCGGTACTGCTCCAGATGCAGCCCATTCAGATAAAGCAGTTCGTTGCTATCAATTTGCTCAGGTTCCAGTGCTGCTTTGGCAGCTTCGGGAATTTCGGTTTTATCTGATTTTTCAGGCTTCCAAGAAATTAACTCTCGCTGGTTTTCTTTCAGAATCACTACTTTCAGCTCTTCAGTTGAGGAATCATGGATACTAATTTCCTGCTGATATACCGTACCCGGAGCAAAGTCATACTTATCTTCCCAGATCAATTTTTCCTCCGCGTATAGTAACAGCCGTGTGTTTGGGAAGAAAGCAGTGGTATATACTTTGAGACAAGCCTTCTCTCCTTCTGTTTCCAGATTGAGCATGGCATGCTGGTTGGCGTTTTTGACCATTCCCAACTCCTGATAAGGCATAAAATACTGGGTGAAGCTCTTTTCCTCATAAGGTTGGAGCCAGGAAAAATCTGGTTGGTTATCAGTAAACACACCACACATCAGTTCTATATAAGGACCGTCTTCATCGGTCAGGTTACGGTCCCAGGCTTTACCGAAATCTCCGTTTCCCCAGGTCCACTGCTTCTTTCCGGGCGACACATGATGATTGGACACGTGTAAAAGTCCCGCCTGGGTTTCGTTTTCGTAGCCTCCTACAAAATCATACTGGCTGTTGACTGCCATATAAGAGGTAGGCACCGGAATATTTTTGTAGCGAGAGATATCCACACCCTTGGAATAATCTACTTTGTAGTAAGTGCCTCTGGCGATAGGAAAGCTGGAAACATCACGCTTGCCGTGGTCATAAACAGCATGTACATCGGGAGGGAAAACCGACTGATAGTCATCATTGGCTTTGACCGCCGGATTAGCCCACCAGAGGAAGGTTTGCGGAAAAGGAGTACGGTTGTACAAATCAACCTTGATTTCCAGATAAGCTTTGTCTGGATGAAGCGTAAAACCTGCCTTTCCTTTGGTACCAAACATACGCTCTATTTCATTGACCCAGACGGTTTTGCTCCCGTCTTTATTTTCTACTATAGTATAGTCTACCGGATCGTAAGTAGTAGGGCGATGATGCTGCGGCCAGTTAAATTCAATACCTCCTGAGATCCAGGGGCCAGTCAGGCCTACCAAAGCTGGTTTGATAACCTGATTGTAATAAACAAAATGACGATCCTTCATTTTATCATAAGCCATCTGTACCCTTCCTCCTAGCTCAGGCAGAATCATGATCCTGAGATACTCATTCTCCAAGAAAACTGCATTCCAGTTCTTTTCTACTTTTTCGTCATAGATTTTCTCAACGACCGGATAAGGATAGACTACACCACTACTTCCCTGATACACCCTCTTTTCAAGAAACATGGGATATTTTTCTGCTTCGCCAATAGGGTAGGTAGGAATGGTGATTGATTCGTTCCAGGCTTTTACTTCTAGCGATTGTACAGAATCTTTTGAGTGGTTAATATTTTGTAATGGGTCCATCATTTAAATGCTTTATTTACCAAGCTCTATATACTCAGTTTCTTATTTTGACGATCCGATTCTATTTCTTCCAGTGTTTTATTCTTGGTTTCGGGTAGTGTTCTTAATACGAAGACAAATCCTGCCAGACAGATTGCGCTATAGAGTAAAAAAGTCCCATATGTCCCCAAACTACTATTGAGTATAGGAAATGTATAGGTCAGTATAAAAGAAGCTACCCAAAGTGAAGTGGTAGCAATAGCCATCGCAATGCCCCGGATGCGGTTGGGGAATATCTCAGAAAGCACCACCCATACCACAGGTGCCAGTGACATGGCATAAATAGCAATACCTATCAATACCAGGGATAAGGCAAATATTCCTCTGATATCCATCAGATAACATAAGCTGAGTAAGGCATAGGTAATAGCCAATCCTAGTGAGCCAAAAAGTAGTAGTTTCCTACGCCCCCACTGGTCTACCGTTCGTATAGCCACAAAAGTAAATACCAGATTAACAACTCCCGTAATGACAATATTGAAGAGGGCATCATTAATTGAATACCCAGCAGCCGAGAAGATTTCATCAGCGTAATTGAAAACCACATTGATACCACACCATTGCTGAAAAGCAGCCAGGACAATCCCTATCAACAGTATTGGACGGTAGTTAGGACTGAAAATGTTTACATTTTGAGTCTGGCGTTCTTTATGTTCCAAAGACAAGCGAATTTCCCTCTCTTCTATTTCCGCGTAGTCTTTTTCACCAACCTTTGATAGTATTTTATTGACTTCTGCCCATCGCATTTTTTTTCCCAGCCAGCGGGGGCTTTCAGGAATGAAAAAGGCCAGTATGAAAAAAGTGAGTGCAGGAATACCTTCAGCCCAAAACATCCACCTCCAACCATATTGTCCATTCCAGGAAGCGGCGATATCTGCGTTGGTGCTTCCCTCAGGTATATCTTCCGCAATTAAGAAATTGATGATTTGTGCTGCTAGTATCCCAATCACGATGGTGAGCTGGTTGAGCGATACTAGCCGCCCACGATAATGAGTAGGCGCTAACTCGGCAATGTAAATGGGGGAGATTGTTGAAGCCAAACCAATTCCTACCCCACCAAGCATACGGTAAAAAATAAAACTATTCAGACTATCAGCTATACCGGTACCAATGGCAGATACAGTGAATAGTAAAGCAGAAAAGATAAGGGGTAGCTTGCGCCCAAATGTATCTGTGACTTTACCGGAACTGACTGCCCCTACGATACAACCTATTAAAGCACAGCTAACAGCCCAACCCTGTAGAGAGGATTGGTTGGTAATATCAAAAAACCTTTCATAAAAAGGTTTGGCCCCTCCTATCACTACCCAATCGTAACCAAAGAGCAAACCTCCCATGGCAGATACCAGAGAGATGGCGAGTATGTATTGAAAGTTAAATTTTTCTTTGACCAGCATAATGGTAAAGTAAGGCAATTGAGAAACATCAAGAAATGCGTTATCTTAGGAATCACTGGACTATATTATTATGATCACAACCAGCAAGAGAGATGGGTTTCAAGGAGAGCAAAGTATTACACTACCAAGCTCGGTACGTAACCAAATAAAATCTAACCCCCTTATAAGTGATTTATTTATTACTGATATTGGCTTTTATCCTCACGCTCGTTTTCATTTTCGCAAAAGGAATCATGGATCAAGAGAAAACATTCTCATATATGTAACCAACGGAAGTGGCGAAGTACGTATTAAAGATGAGAGTTTTTACCTTTCAAAGAACGATTATATTATCATTCCCAAAAATATAGCCCATCAGTATAGCACAAAAGAAAAGGATGCATGGACTATTTACTGGGTACATTTTGACGGAACCAAGGCAGAGTTTCTAAAAAACAGCTTTGGGAAAAGAATTTCCCTTCAGGCACATCATACACCCAACGATAACTTCAGAGTTAATATGTTTATGGAGCTCATCCACACCTTATCTATGGGATATGTAAAATCTCATCTAGAATATGTTAACCTGAGCTTTCAGCAGTTATTGGCTTCATTTCTATATCCTGACCAATTTATGCAGCATCTGAATGTGCTAGGTGCTGATGTCATTTCTAAGAACATCACTTATATGAAAGAGAATGTTGAAAAGGCACTTTCTCTCAAAGATTTGGCTGATCAGGCAGGCTTGTCAATCGCTCATTATTCTAAATTGTTCACTCAGAAAACGGGTTTCTCACCCATTGATCATTTTATACAATTAAAAATTCAGCATGCCTGTAAACTGCTAGATATATCTCAGCTTTATATAAAGGAGGTAGCCCATAAAGTGGGATATCAGGACCCTTACTATTTTTCCAGAATATTTAAAAAGGTAATGCAGATGTCTCCTCTGGAATATAAAAAAAGAGATAGGCAATAACTGCGCTAATCATTTAATTTACTTTTTCACCTCAAACAGGAATGCCCTTTAAATATTGCTGCACCTGGCTTACTCTTATGAGCACCAAATGGTATAGCATTATCATATAGTATATTACCTAAAATACTCTCCAAAGATTGAGAATATACTAAACACAGCGAAATTATTTGAGTAAATAATATGATCTTATTATTAATGGATAAGATAATCCATTCTTTCATAAGATGAATCATTTATTTAAGCAAGAATAGCTAATACCTTTCAAAGATGAAGTAAATCAGCTTCATGCATACTACTCTATCCCTTGTCTACATCATAATATATATTCTTTATGAATTGACTCCCTAACGTTTTAATCACCAAATTTTACATTTTATGAAAATACCACAACCTCTACTATTTAAATTGAAACCAGACAAAAAATCTGTCTGGTTGTGCCTTTTACTGATCTGTAGCTTTTCAACTATATCATATGCGCAAACAACTGTGAATGGCACTGTTACCGATTTGGAAGAGAATTCAGCTTTACCAGGAGTAAATGTATTAGTAAAAGGTAGTACTACTGGTACCGTAACCGATGTTGATGGGAACTATACACTTACAGTACCCGCAGGTTCTAATACATTGGTTTTTTCATCAGTGGGTTATGAAACTGCTGAAGTTGAAATTAATGGGAGAAACACCATTAACATTGACTTGGCACCAGACCTACAGTCACTTTCAGAAGTTGTGGTGGTAGGTTATGGTACTGTTAAGAAAAGTGACCTAACAGGCTCAGTGGCTTCCATTCAGGGCGAATCAATAAAAGAGTTTCCTGTATCTTCTATTGATCAGGGCATTCAGGCCAGAGCGCCAGGCGTGCAGGTAACCCAGGCTTCTGCTGCTCCCGGCGGTGGGGTTTCTGTTAGAATCAGAGGTTCTAACTCTATTAACAGTGGCAGTGAGCCTTTGTACGTGATTGATGGTTTCCCCATTTATCCTGATAACAGCGCTTATGGCGTGGGAGGTAGCCGTCAGCCGTCCAATATCATGTCAACCATTAATCCTAATGATATTGCATCTATTGAGATACTGAAAGATGCCTCTGCCACATCTATATACGGTTCAAGGGGCTCTAACGGGGTAGTGCTGATCACCACCAAGAGGGGAAAAGCTGGCGAAAGTAAAATTGATTACGACGGCTCATACTCAGTTCAAACCATTGCCAATAAAATAGATGTACTGAATGGAGGTGAGTTTGCTACTTACCTCAATACCCTGGAACAAAGCCAGGGCGGAGCACCAATTTACAGTCAGGCTGAAATTGACGCTATTGGAGAAGGTACTAATTGGCTGGATGAAGTAACCCGGCCAGGAAGCATTCAAAGCCATCAGCTGAGTTTTACCGGCGGTAGCGAAAAAATGCGTTATGCAGTCATCGGAAACTATTTTGATAACGAGGGTATCATTGAGAATACTAATTTTTCCAGATACGGAATCAGGCTTAATCTGGACAATAGCGCACTGAATGATCGTTTAACGATCAGTAACAGCTGGTCATTTAACCGCACCAATTCCAATAACGCACCTACCGATCAGGGTGGCCCTGGGGGTATTATTATTACCGCTTTAGGTCTTGATCCCAGTATTCCAGTCAGAAATGATGATGGTACTTATGCTTTGGCATCATACGATGGCCGGTTCTTAACCAACCCACTGCAGGAACTGGAATATGTTACGGATAGTGATATAAACAATCGCGTTTTGGGAAACACCGGATTTACTTTTAAAATCATTGAGGGCTTAAGTTTCAAGACCAGTATAGGCGCTGATATACTTAACGCCAGCAGAACGACCTTCTATCCGGTGGAAAACTCTCGTTTGGGTAGAGACAGAGCCGGTGAGCTGACCAAAGCCAACCGTAATTCTATCAATATCCTGAATGAAAATATTCTCTCTTATAACAGGCAGTTCAATGAGGATCATAGCATTAATGTGGTAGCAGGTTATACCTTCCAAAAAGAAGTGAATGAAGGTATGAGTGCCACCAACCGAGGCCTATCAGCCAGTAGTGTTGATCAGGCTACGCTGGGAGGAGGGACGGATATCCAGATACCTTTTTCAAGCCGAAGAGAATGGTTACTGAAATCATTTCTGGGCAGGGTAAATTACAATCTGATGGAAAGGTATTTATTTACTTTCTCTTTCCGCCGTGATGGTTCCTCAAGGTTTGGTGCAGCTAACAAGTGGGCAAATTTCCCTTCTGTTGCTTTTGGCTGGAGAGTGATTGAAGAGGAGTTCTTCCAGAACTCCGGGCTGTCTACCGCCTTCAGTGACCTGAAGCTAAGAACAAGCTGGGGTATTACCGGTAACTCAGAGATTCCGGTATATAACTCACAGGCTAATCTGAATGAGTACAACTATGTGTTTGGAGGTAATCTGGTGTTAGGTCTTGCTGATGCCCGTTTATCCAACCCTGATCTCAGGTGGGAGTCTACCCAGATGTTTAACATAGGGCTGGATTTATCATTTTTACAAAATAAGTTAAACCTGACAGCAGACTATTTCTATAATACCACTGAAGACCTACTCCTATATGTGACGGTACCCAGCAGCCTGGGCTTCAGTTCAATTCTTAAAAACTCAGGCTCATTGGAAAACAAAGGTTTTGAGCTCGGGCTTAACTACATCGCCATTGACCGCCAGGATTTAAGATGGGACATTTCCGGTAATATTTCCTTCTTACGTAACAAGATCACTGATTTGGGAAGCAGCACACCATTTTTCTCCAGCTCTACCAGTGGTCACCTTGGTATTGATGGAAGCTGGGTAGAAGCCGGTAACCCTATCGGTGTGTGGAGAGGATATCGCTACATAGGACTTTTCCAGACGCAGGAAGAAATTGATAACAATCCTTCCCGCTCCGGTGACCAACCCGGATATCCCCGCTATCAGGATACCAATGAGGATGGGGCGATTACACCTGATGATTACATCATTATGGGAGATCCTAACCCTGACTTTACCTGGGGACTTACCACTACGCTCAACTTCAAAAACTTTGACTTTAGCTTATTTCTCAGAGGAGTTGAGGGTAGTGATGTGAGAAACCTGCAGCAATCTGAAATTGGTGATGGTGTGCAGAAAATCAACCAGATTGCCAGCATATTGACAGACTCCTGGACTCCGGACAATCCTGATGCTTCGCGTCCGGTCATTGATGGTAACCGTGATTTTGCCAATTCATTCAGGGACTCCGATTATTTTATAGAAGACGGAAGCTTTTTAAGAGTACAAAATATCTCTTTAGGGTATACCCTGCCCGTTTCCAATTTTATTCGCAATGCCAGGTTCTACGTAAGTGCACAAAATCCATTACTATTTACCAACTACTCTGGCTTTGACCCTGAAGTAAACAACAGAGGGCAAAATAACCTGAACCGGGGCGATGACTACGATGCTTACCCCCGTTCAAGGACATTTACTGTTGGTATTAATTTAGGGCTATAACTCATGAGAAATATGAAAACTATAATGATAAAAATCCCGAAATTAATTCTGGCCTTCGCTATGCTGATCCCCTTTGCTTGCGAAGAACTGGATGAGAACCCTGATTTTATTACGCAGGATAACTTTTTCAATACTGCTGAACAGTTAGAACTTGGGGTAAATGCCATTTATGATGGCATTGGATACGGTCGTGATTGGTCTAATCACTTTTATAACCGTTATGTGTTTGAGTGCCGAGTAGGCTATCAGGTAGGTTGGGAAAAAGGACCACTTGATTTTCAGAATGGTAATGTAAACCCTGGAGACGACTACATCGGAACGTACTGGAGAATTTCTTATGAAAATATCAACAGAGCCAATGCCGTAATAGAAAAGGCTGATGAACTGAAAGAAAATGGTATTTCTAACACTGCATTGCTGGACAGAGTAAAAGCAGAAGCTATTTTCCTGAGAGCATTCTATTACTATAATCTGGTTCGCTATTTTGATGATGTACCTGTTACTACCAAAAAAACAGTGAGCGATCAGGACCTGCCATCTAATGAAAACGGAAAGCGGATTGCGCTTGACCTGATTGAAGGCGACCTTAGCATGGTAGCTGATGTATTACCGGAGTCTTATTCCGGGGAGGATGTAGGCCGAGCTACCAAATGGGCAGCCCTTACCCTGCTCATGAAAGCTTACCTCCTGGACGAAAATTGGAATGAAGCACGTACTACGGCTGAAACTATTATCAACCAGGGAGACTTTGCGCTTTTTGAGGATTTTGCCTATAACTTTGATGTGGAACACGAAAACTCAGGAGAGCGCATTTTTGAAGCACAGGTATCTGCTTCAGCTAATGCTAATGAATATAATAACCACCACTCACACTTTGTACCCGCCGACCTTCCCAATGAACTGGGTGGTGTGGGCTGGCACTGGCTCAATGGCACCAAAGCTTTCCGAATGAAATATGATCCGGAGGATAAAAGGATACCCGGAACTTTCATTACAGAGTATCCTAGTAATCGGGTTGGCCTAACAGATGAAGAAGAATACCCTGTCGTAAGATGGAGTGAGGAAGCTTCTTATAATTTGAGTCGCTTCGGAGGCATGGTATCCGCTGATGCTGACCCTAACAATCCTGAAGAACTTATCTTCTCCAACGGTTGGGTAGCAAAATGGGTAGAAATAGGTACCAATGCCAACCTAACCGAAAGGAATATCGTCTACCTTCGTTATGCCGATGTACTACTGGGCTATTCCGAAGCAGCCAATGAAAGTGGAACCGGTGATCCTTATATGGGGATTAACGAAGTCCGACGGCGAGCAGGCCTGGAACCCCTGTCAGGCTTAAGTCAGTCCGAACTCAGAGATGCTATTGTAGAAGAAAGAGTGCTGGAATTCGCCTTTGAGCAAGAAACATATCCAGAGTTGAAACGCAAAAGTACGTATGGAGGTGATCCTGACTATTTAGGAGATTATATACAGGATTTTATAGATACCTACAATGTTGATCGTGAGCTTTCTCCTCAAGATTATGTTCTTCCCATACCATTGAATGAAACTTTGGGTAATCCAAATGTACAACAGCATTCAGTGTATTAAAACTGAGTAGTTTACTAATCATCATAATGCGATAGAACCTGCTTTATTTGCAGGTTTTATGCTTTATAAGCTATTAAATGATTATACTATACGCCATATACAATTTGTATTTTGTCAAGTAAAAATCAGGGCATGCAACGTCTTATCCATCTTTTCCTATTGCTCATTTTTGTAACCTCTTTGGGGTGCTCTCAGCAAGGATCTGTATCAGAAAATGAAGGTCAGAGCCTTTTCACCCTACTATCTCCGGAACAGACAGGCGTAACATTCAATAACGCTATAGAAGAAAATGACACCTTTAACATGGTTGATTTCTTTTATGTATATAATGGTGGGGGCGTAGCCATTGGAGACATCAATAATGATTCACTTCCTGATATTTTCTTCACCGGAAATATGGTCAATGATCGACTGTATCTTAATAAGGGAAAAGGAAGTGGTAAGAATCTGAGTTTTGAAGACATCAGCGAAACTGCTAATATTTTATCTTCCGGATGGTCTACAGGCGTGACCATGGTAGATATCAACAATGATGGATTACTTGATATTTATGTTTGCCGTTCCGGAAATTATAAGGCTGAAAAGCGGAAAAACAAATTATATATCAATAATGGCATAGATACGCGAAGCGGAATACCAACTTTCACCGAATCCGCCGAAGCATATGGGCTTGCAGATACCAGTTATTCTACCCAGGCAGCTTTCTTTGATTACGATCGTGACGGCGACCTTGACATGTACCTGCTTAATCATACCAATGCCATTCGTAATCCTAATCAGGTACGGCCCCTCATCACTGATGGAAGTGGACCCGCCAATGATAAATTATACCGGAATGATGGTGCCGCTCCCAACCAGAATCCTACC
The DNA here is from genome assembly GCF_029504655.1 of Catalinimonas alkaloidigena. Classification (NCBI taxonomy): domain Bacteria; kingdom Pseudomonadati; phylum Bacteroidota; class Cytophagia; order Cytophagales; family Catalimonadaceae; genus Catalinimonas; species Catalinimonas alkaloidigena. Next base: position 1,899,833 of record NZ_JAQFIL010000001.1, on the reverse strand, counting down.
TTCACAGATGTCACACTGGAAGCCGGAATTCTTTATGATGGTTTGGGTCTGGGCGTAGGCGTCAGCGATATCAATGATGATGGATGGCAAGACATCTATGTGACCAATGATTTCATTGCCAACAATTATCTCTATATCAACAATCAGGAGGGGCCGGACGGGAAAGTTACTTTTTCAGAAATGTCCCAGTCTTATTTCGGACATCAAAGTCATTTTAGCATGGGCCATGATATTGCTGATTTTAACAACGATGGGCTCAGTGACCTTCTTACGCTAGATATGCTTCCTCAGGATAATTACCACCGCAAGAAGATGTCCGGCCCAATGAACTACAATCTGTTTCAGTATACACTGGAAGAAGGCTACATGCCGCAGTACATGAGAAACACTGTACAACTCAACCTGGGTGAAGTTAATGGGCAACATACCAGGTTTGCTGAAATCGGACAGCTATTGGATTTACATGCGACAGACTGGAGCTGGGCGCCGCTAATGGCTGATTTCAATAATAATGGCTGGAAAGATGTATTCATTTCTAACGGATATCTCCGAGACATCACTGATCTTGATTTTATCAACTACACAGTAGGCTTAAGTGGCAATATTACGGCAGACAGTCTGGATCAGATTTTAAAAGATAAGGCGAAACAAATGCCTTCCATAAAATTATCAAACTTCATCTTTGAGAACCAGGGAGAATTAAGTTTTACTGATGCTACCAGTAAATGGGGCATAAACCGCCCTTCTCTTTCCAATGGTGCGGCCTATGGGGACCTGGATAGAGACGGCGACCTGGATCTTGTAGTGAATAACATCAATGAAGCTGCTTTTATCTATGAAAATCTGACTACTTCACGAAGTGGTGGAAACTTCATAAGTATACGGCTTAAAGGCAATCCTCTAAACCCGGTAGGAATAGGCGCAAAAGTCTTTTTATATGCTCCTGAAATGTATCAACTGGCAGAACAATCATTAGTAAGAGGTTACCAATCTTCAGTAGCTCCGGAACTGCATTTTGGAATAGATACTATTCGTGTTGTTGACAGCATCATTGTAGAATGGCCTGATGGCAAGATATCTAAAATTGAAGGAGTGAATGCCAACCAAAATATCACCTTAGCGCATTCAGAAGCAAAAAAACTGATAGCCCCTCCTTTTAAAAAAACTACCACACCCTGGTTTACAGACATTACTCAAGAACTTGGACTGGATCAACAACATATAGACCCAGAATACAACGATTTTAGCCAGCAATACCTTTTACCCCATAAATTATCCGATCAGGGCCCTGGAATAGCTGTAGGAGACATGAATGCTGATGGCTTAGAGGATTTCTTCGTCGGAGGTGCTTATGATCATTCTGGCTATCTTTTCTTTCAGCAAAAAAACGGAAAATTTACCAAAGCAACCTTAACCCAATCTGAAGATGAGATGGCTGCTGAAGACCTGGGTGTACTCTTGTTTGATTACGACAATGATAATGATCTAGATCTCTATATTGCCAGCGGCAGTAATGAACACTATGTGGACTCCAAGTACTACCAGGATCGCTTGTATGAGAATGATGGCAAGGGAAATTTTACACGCACTGAAGGAGTACTACCTTCATTTACAGTAAGTAGCTCCTGTGTCAAAGCGGCAGATTATGATCAGGATGGAGATCTGGACCTGTTTGTCGGAGGACGGCTTATTCCACTAAAATACCCACTTCCTCCGGATAGCTACCTGCTCGTTAATGAAGGAGGAAAATTCGTTGATAGATCAAATGCTCTTGCTCCTGCATTGAGGAAGCTGGGAATGGTTACCGATGCCCTCTGGACAGATTTTGACAATGATATGGATGCTGACCTGATTGTTGTCGGTGAGTTTATGCCTATCCAGTTTTTTGAAAATACAGAGGGCAAGCTGGAGAATGTGTCGAACCGAATGGGCCTGAATTATACTGCCGGCTTATGGAACAGTATCAACGCTGGTGATTTTGATTCGGATGGAGATACTGATTATATATTAGGTAATCTAGGGCTAAATACAAGAGAAGAAGTTTCTCCTGATGAGCCCATGACAATTTATGCTACCGATCTGGACCAAAATAGTTTCATTGATCCTATCATCAGTTATTACATCAATCATAAGGAATATCCCACTCATTCCAGAGATGATATCATACGCCAGGTACCTGCTTTAAAAAAGAAGTTTCCAGACTATGAAAGTTATGCCAATGCGGGTATCTCAGATATTTTAACCCAAACTGACAAAAGTAGAGCCTATACCGCCAAATCCTTTCAACACGCTTCTTCTTATCTGAAAAATACAGGTGAGGGTCGTTTTGAATTGGTTGAGTTACCAAAACAAGCACAGTTCGCTCCGATTTATGGCATACTCGTAGAAGACTTTGATGGAGATGGAAATTTTGATTTACTATTGGCGGGTAATGATTTTGGGACAGAAGTAGTCAGTGGCAGGTATGATGCTTCTATTGGAATTTTTCTCAAAGGAAATGGTAAAGGAGGCTTTACCCCTACCCTTCCGATGAACACCGGTTTGTTACTTGATAAAGACATTAAAGGTGCTGCCAGTATACAGGTAAAAGGTGAGCAGGTTTACTTATTCACCAATAATAATGGTCCATTACAGGCTTACAAATATGATAATTACCAGCAACAGAATGTAGAAACGCTGAAGGTCTCAAACCATATTTTCAAAGCGAAAATAATTCTCAATGATAGCACTCAGAGAAATCAGGAGTTCTATTATGGGAATTCATATCTTTCTCAGTCTGGTAGGAAGTTGCCGTTATATGGAAATGAGGCTATAATAAATCTTTATGATTTTAAAGGCGAGAAAGAAGTGAGACAACCTTAAGTAGTATTATTAATATTTGTAATAGTTTAGACTTGCTCTGACAGTCGGGATTGTCTGGTTGAGTTTTTTTAGGCATTCTTTCTCAAAACTTTTTGGGGAAAAGGGACCAAAGTCGCCTTTCTTCATTTTGGTCGGACTGGCTATTCCTGGCAAGTTGGTTTTCACCATTGATTGCTTTCGCGGGGCGGTCGCTTTGCTCGTGCCCGCCTCCTGCTGGTTGATAGCAGTGATAATTTGCGTATCAGTGAATCGTGTTTTTTCATGAGTGTGAGTTTATTAAAAGTATAAAATAGTTAGCTACCGCGCCCTATCGGGCTTAATGACTATACTTTTAAATGCCCACTTTTGGGTAAGTAGGCAGTTTACCTTGAAAGTGTATTTAAAGATTGAATATTTTGATTGTATTACTTCATAGCACAGATTATTTTTTGAAAGTTAAAAAAATCTGTGCTGCCTTGTATTAATTAATAAAAAAGGTAAATTCATCACTCCTAAGCATTTTTTTAAGAAGATCATGATTCCAGAGCCATACAAATATGCTTTTAATCATCTTGATGATGACCGACTTTGGGCTGAACTCAAATCCGGAAGTCAAAAGGCTTTTGAATATGTCTATCAGAAAAATGTGCAAAATTTATTTGACTATGGTATGCATCTTCATGCTGATTCAGATCTGATTAAAGATGCTATACAGGAGTTATTTATTCATATCTGGCAGCGCAGAAATTCTTTGGGTGATGTGAAAAATATCCGCAACTACCTAATGGTCAGCTTCAGAAGGTGTGTTATTACCCATCTAGAAGCGCATAAAAAATGGCATGTCCCTATGCTTGAAAAGATAAGATATTCTGTAGAAGAAGTGGATGTATCGCAAGAAAGCCGCATGATCGCCAATGAAGTTTTTGTACGCCAGGAACAGGACCTGATGACTGCTATTGAAAAGCTGCCTTCCCGACAAAAAGAAATTATCTACCTGCTATTTTTCAAGAAGTTTTCCCAAAAGGAAATAGCACAAATGATGTGTATCAATCTGGCGTCCGTCTATACGCTAACTTCCAAAGCCATCAAAAATTTAAAGAAGCAATTAAAGTAGGTTTATTTTTTCTTTTGATACGCCAATAAAATCCCCCCTATTTACTACCATCTGAGGATTTTTTATGGAAAGTGAAAAAAAAATTGAAAAGGAAGGATAGGTTTTACAGTTTTTCCCATCCTATACATGAAGAACCATCATATGAACTACCAAAGTTACGCCATAGAAGATTTTTTGCTGGACAAAAAATTCAGGGATTGGGTGGAGCACCCTCATGAGGATCTGGATGTTTTTTGGAATGACTTCTTAAGCAATCATCCTGAAAAAGCAGAAGAGCTGATGAGTGCAAAAGAGATATTGCAAAAAATGAAGTTCAAAAAACACTCTTTAAGTGCAGATGAGGTAAGTGACTTATTGGCTGGCATTCATAAGGGAAAAGATAAAGCAGTAGTTCGCCCTGCAGCAGACGATAATGTATTACCAATGCATCCTGCTTATTCTACAGCTCAGACAAACAATAGAACATTGTTGGGTAGGAGAAGAACTTTAAGTATCGCTGCCAGCATCAGTTTGCTGTTCATGTTTACGGCTCTGATCCTCTGGTTGAGTATACATACAAACGAGGAAGTATATGCTACGGCCTATGGTGAAACCAAGCCCATCTCATTGCCAGATGGATCACTAGCGACCTTGAATGCAAACTCCAGCCTGCGTTTCCCCTCAGCCTGGAACGATAGGGAAGCGAGAGAAGTATGGCTGGAAGGTGAGGCATTCTTTGAAGTCAAAAAAATCAGTCAAAATGACAATTTGAAATCACAGATGCCTTACAAATTTGTGGTGCATACAGATGGGGTTGCTATAGAAGTATTGGGTACAGAATTTAACGTAAATACCCGCAGAGAAAAGGTGCAGGTAGTGCTCAATAGCGGTAAAGTGCGGTTGAAATGGCAAGAAAAGGAAATGCTGATGCAGCCCGGTGAACTCATAGAGGTGAGCAAAAAAGGAAGTGAAGTAGCGCAAAGGATAGTCAAACCGGAGACTTATTCTTCCTGGAAAGAAAATCATCTGTTGTGTGATGCGACAACATTGCGTGAAATAGCCCAAACCATTGAAGATCGTTTTGGCTATGAGGTGGTTTTTCAGGATCGGCAATTAAGCCAAATTGAAGTGTCAGGTACGATACCCTTGGATAATATGGAAACATTTGAACTGGTAATTTCCAGACTCATCAATGTGCATTTTGAATTGAAAGGAAATAAGCTTTTGATCAGTAAATAAAAAACCTGCCCACTCAGGGGGAAATTGAGTTAAGCAGGTCATGTATTAAGTAAATCAATTTTAAATTTAAACATTATGTCGCACAATCTACGCGTAATGAAGAGACTTTTTATGTCTTTTTTAATCGTATGCTTCCTCTTTACCGCAGCAGCAGCCCAGTTGGCGTTTCATGAACGCATTCATCCCGATGACCAGGACAACCAGCAATCCCTGAAATCAGTGTTGCTAAAGTTTGAAACACAGCACAAGGTGAGTATTGTTTTTCAGGATCAGGACGTGAAAGACAAAACAGTGGACGAAAGTCATATTGACTACAAAGAACTAGAAAATGCGCTCTACCATGTACTTAAGCCACTGGGTTTGAAGTACGAAAAAATTAAGAGCAATGTCTTTGTCATTCTGGAGGAAAATGCTTCTCAGCAGATTAAAAAAGTGGAGAATAAAACAGTCAGCAATCATGACTTATCACAGGTAAATCAGCAGTTGCTGGCTCGGCCCCAGGTATATCTGAGCTCCGGTTTGAAAAATTTTCAAAAAACGCTGGAGCAAACCATCAGCGGTAAAGTGACAGACATAGAATCCGGAGAAGGACTTCCCGGAGTGAATATTCTGGCCAAAGGAACCAATTCAGGTACAGTGACCGATATCAGCGGCAATTACAAGCTGAGCGTAGGAGATGAAGTTACTGCCTTGGTCTTCTCTTCCATCGGATATACCACCGAAGAGGTAAATATTGAAGGAAGAAGCGTCATAGATGTGGTCCTTTCACAGGACATACAATCTTTAACTGAAGTGGTGGTAACTGCTTTGGGTATAGAGCGTAAGCGAGAGGCACTGGCGTATTCCGTTTCTGAAGTGAAGGGGGAAGAGTTTACTCAGGCCAGGGAAACCAATGTGGCCAATGCTTTGACTGGGAAAATAGCTGGTGTCAATGCCACAGGCCTAGCCACAGGTCCCGGTGGTTCCAGCCGCGTTATCATTAGGGGAAACGGATCATTGGTAGGCGATAACCAGCCACTCTATGTGGTAAACGGTATGCCCATTGATAATTCCATTCCCGGTGGAGGTTCTACCACCAGTGGACAAGGTATCAATGTAGACAGGGGAGATGGTATCGCCGGTATCAACCCTGATGATATTGAAACTATCAGCGTACTGAAAGGGGGAGCAGCGGCAGCATTGTACGGTTCAAGAGCGGCCAATGGCGTCATTTTGATTACCACCAAAAGAGGTAAAGGGCAGAAAGGGATAGGCGTAGAATACAACGGTAACCTTACCTTTGATACGCCGTCCATGTTTCCTGATTATCAATATGAATATGGGCAGGGCTTTGATGGAAGAAAACCCCTTACCCAAGCTGAAGCCCTGAGTTCCGGTCGTCTGTCTTTCGGCGCACCTATGGACGGTGAACCTTCCATTCAGTTTGACGGCGTAGAGCGTCCTTATTCACCAGTTAATGTAAAAGATAACATCAAAAACTTTTACAGGACAGGCGTTACTTTTGTCAATACCGTAGCCCTGAGTGGTGGCAGCGATAATGTGAACTTTAGATTGTCATTGTCCGATATGGACGTAGAAAGTGTGGTTCCCAATTCCAGCTTCAATCGAAAAACTACAAATCTTAATCTGAATGCCTATCTGGGTAAAAGACTCAGCTTTGAAACTGTTGTGCAGTATAACCTGGAAGAAGCCAATAACAGGCCGGGTACCGGCTATGCCGATTACAATGCCGGTTGGGCAACGCATCTGGTAGCCAATACAGTGGATATCAGAAGTCTGGCGCCCGGTTATGATGAAAACGGTAGAGAGATTGAATGGAATCCCGTTCCTGTGGCCAACAATGCCTATTGGGTGGTCAATCGCTACCAGAACAATGATGAGAAAAACCGTTTCATCGGTCAGGCCAATCTTCAGTACGACATCTTGGATAACCTGTACATCAGAGGGAGTGTAAGCCGTGACTTTTACAATTTTGATTATGTGGGCATTACCCCTTACAATACCGCCTTTGAACCTCAGGGAAGATATGAGTCGCTCAAATCAGACGTATCTGAAACCAATGCAATGCTGACATTGAATTACAATACTTCTTTCCTAAACAACTTCAACCTCACAGCCATGGTGGGCGGAAACAGACAAAAAGGAGTGAATAATGCCACCTCCATTGATGGAAGTCAGTTTACCATTCCTTACTTCTACAGCTATACCAACCTGGCCACCCTGACTGTGACACCTGATAATCGGGTAACGGCTACCAATTCCCTGTTTGGTTCTGCGGATCTGGACTACAAAGGGCTGTTATATCTATCATTAACCGGACGTCAGGATTGGTTTTCTACGCTGAGTCCTGAAAACAACAGCATCTTTTATCCTTCCATTGGCGGTAGCTTCATTTTATCGGAAGCAGTTGATCTGCCCAATGCCATAAGCTTTGTCAAGCTGAGAGGCTCCTGGGCACAGGTAGGTGGTGCCACACCTGATCCTTACTTGATCAATCAGACTTTCGACATGGTGCAGGGCGGGCATAACGGAAGACCTGTGCAGCAAATTTCTACCGATCTGGTAACCAATCCTGACCTCCGCCCCCTTACCTCTACTACCTACGAAGCAGGTATTGATGTACAACTGATGGAAAGCCGTTTAGGCATAGATTTAACCCTGTATAACCGTACCACTACAGATGATATTGTCCAGACGAATGTTTCAGAAGCATCCGGTTATAGAAGGGCATTGCTCAATGTGGGCGAGCTGAATAATAAAGGGATTGAATTGTTGTTAACCGGCAGACCAGTGAGCAGCAGCAATTTCAACTGGAATGTAAGCTACAACATGGCCTACAATAAAAGTGAGATCATCAGTCTGGCGGAAGGGTTGAACACAGTGCAGGTAGGCAGCGGAATCGGAGGTGGTTCTATTCAGAATGAAGTGGGCAGACCTTACGGTATCATCAAAGGCTACAGAATGAAAACCAATGAAAATGGACAGGTAGTTTTTAATACCAATAGTGGGTATGAGGTGCGTAGTGACATTGAAGAACTGGGCCTGGGTGTGCCTCCTCTAACCATGGGAATGACCAATGATTTTCGTTACAAAAACTTCTCCCTGAATGTATTGCTGGATGGTAAATTTGGCAACTCAATTTACTCCAATCTGGCGCAATATTCTCACCGTTTCGGTCTGACAAAGGCAACACTACCTGGCAGAGAAAATGGCTTACAACTCTCCGGTGTAGATGAAGAAGGAAATCCTTATGAGAGGGTAGTACCTATAGAAGAACTTGACACCTATTATGATAACCATAAAAACTATACGGATATTTTTGTGTACAATGGAAGCTTCATCAAACTTCGTCAGGTAATTTTCAGCTACAACCTTCCGGTAGAAAAGCTGGATTTTATTAAGCTTCAATCTGCCTCCATCTCATTGGTAGGTCGTAATCTTGCCATACTGCATAAACATACCGACTTGTTTGACCCGGAGTCCAGTTACACCAATGGAAACGCACAGGGTCTGGAAGCTTTTGGTGTTCCCAGAACCCGCAGTTTTGGTGTAAACCTGATGGTGAAATTTTAATCATTTAAATCTTACAGTGATGAATAATCTTTTCTTAAAAAATATATTTTTCTTCGCATCCCTGTTGGCTATCTTATTGCCTGCCTGCGATGATGGCCTGGCTGAACTGAATGAAAATCCCGATGCTTATTCTGACATCGTACCTGAATTTCTGTTCACCAAAGCCCAACTGGATGCCGTTGACATCAGCTATTTTGGTACCGCAGCCCTGACCATCGGAGGATCCATGCAGCAGTTTGCTACTTACAAAGAAGTACCTGCCGCAGGAGATAAATATTTTAACGATGGATATTCAAAGTCCTATTTCTCAGTAGCTTATCCCACTGCAGTCAACGAAATTGAGGAAGTACTCTTGTCAGTATCTGAAGATGCTGAGGATGTCAATAAACGTTCAGTAGCACGTATATGGCGGGTATATATCTTCCATCATTTAACCGACCTTTATGGAGATATACCTTATACGGAAGCTGGCAAAGGTTCTATTGAAAAAATCTATACGCCTAAATATGATGAACAATCGTTTATCTATGAGGATATGCTAAACGAACTGGAGGAAGCTGCGAAAGCTATGGATGCAACCAAAGAAACTTTCGGTAACGCCGACCTGATGTATAGCGGCAACGTGGATCAGTGGAAAAAATTCGCTTATTCACTCATGCTGCGCCTGGGAATGCGTTTAACCGAAGTAGATGAGGCAGCGGCACAAAGCTGGGTGCAAAAAGCCATTGCCGGTGGAGTGATTTTGGAAGACAGCGATGTGGCGGCCATTGATTATGTAGATGGCTCACAGATTGACAGCCGCAATCCTATCGCTTGGGCTTTGATGAGAGGCGACTATCTGGACCCGCAAAACGAAGACAATGTGGAAGGTGGAAAACTTGCTAAGACGTTCATTGACCATCTTAAAAATACAGGTGATCCTCGTCTGAATGTAATTTCTGTGCTTTGGGTGCAGTCGCCTACAGGTGAGTATGTAGCAGATACATCTACTAGCTTGCAGCAAGGCATGCCCAATGCGGTATTTAATAGCAAGCCTGCTGAATTCGCCACTTTCTCTGAACCTAATCCTAATACCATTCTTAAATATGATGCTCCTTTGCTGGTATTCACCAATGCTGAAACCCAACTTTTGTTGACAGAAGCTGCTATTCGCGGCTGGTACAGTGGAGATGCAGGCGAAACTTATGAAGTAGCGGTCAGGGCTGGAATGAGGCAGTGGAGCCGTTTTGGTAGTGCAGGAGATATTGCTGTCAGTAGAATTGATGCTTACGTAGAGAATAATCCTTTTCCTGCTGCCGGAACTTTTGAGGAAAAGATGGAAGCCATCCATACTCAAAAATGGGTGAGTCTGTTTCTGGATGAATATGAAATCTTTGCAGAATGGAGACGTACAGGATATCCTGATCTGGTTCCAACCAATTATCCCGGAAACCTGACAGGAGGTAGAATTCCCACACGTTTTGTAATTCCTGATTCAGAAGGCACAATCAATGGACCTAATTTTCTGGAAGCTGTAGATCGACAGGGAGAAGGTAATTTATTGACCAGTAAAGTTTGGTGGGATAAGTAAATCAATATGCTAGACCGAAGACAATTGATCAAACGCCTCTCTGCCCTACCCTTGGTGGGAGGCATTATAGGAGGAAGTGCCCCTTTCACTTCCGTGATGGCATCAACAGCCGCTCCTCTCTACCGCGACTATTTTGCCGAACTGGGAGTACGCACTTTCATCAACGCAGCAGGCACTTATACGGCCATGACCGGCTCGCTGCTACGCGAAGAGATGAAGGATGCCTATAACTATGCTTCCCAGCACTATGTAATGCTGGATGAGCTACAGGATAAAGTGGGCGAAAGAATCGCACAAATGCTAAAATGTGAAGCTGCTACGGTCACTTCCGGGGCTTTTTCTGCCATGACCTTTGGCATGGCAGGTGTGCTCACTGGCATGGATCCTAAGAAAGCAGCACAAATTCCTCACCTGGAAGGCACCGGCATGAAGACAGAAGTTATCATTCAGAAAGCACATAACATTGGCTATGCCCATGCTGTGCGTAACTGTGGGGTGAAAGTCGTAGAAGTAGAAACCAAAGAAGAGCTGGAAAAAGCCATCAATAAAAACACTGCCATGATGCTCTACATCAACACCTTTGAGCCCAATGGAGAGATCAGTGTAGAAGAATGGCTGGAAGTAGCCAAGAAACATGATATTCCTGCTATGAACGACTGCGCCGCTGATGTACCCCCTGTAGAAAACCTATGGAAATATACCCAAATGGGCTACGACCTGGTTTGTTTCTCTGGGGGTAAAGGCTTGCGAGGGCCACAGAGTGCAGGCTTACTCCTTGGTAAAAAAGACCTGATTGCCGCTGCCAGACTTAGTGCTCCTCCCAGGGGGGACACTGTTGGTAGAGGGATGAAGATCAACAAAGAAGAGATACTGGGCATGTGGGCCGCACTGGAAGCTTTTCTTAATAGTGACCGGGACCAAGAGTGGAAGCTATGGGAAGATCAGGTGGCCCATATCGCTGATGCCGCAAAGTCTGTGAAAGGGGTCACCACTGATATACATGTGCCTCCGATTGCTAATCATGTACCTACCCTAGGGGTCTCCTGGAATACTAAAAAAGTAAAGATCTCCGGCGATGAGCTCAAAGAAGTGTTGCGCAGCGGTCATCCTTCAATAGAAGTCGCCGGTGGTGGTAAGGGTTCTATCAGCATAACCACCTGGATGATGCGTCCCGGGCAGGAAAGGATTGTAGCCACTCGTCTTCAGCAGGCACTCTCCGGGGCAAGTACTTAGTCTTTTCGTAGACCGGAGGCAGGAGCCTGGCTAGCGTATATGTCCGCTACCTGGCATCCGCTTCTGGTCTTTGTCGCCTGTTTTCCCTTTTATTAACCTTTTCTATATACTCTACACCATGCGAATCAAATTACCTATATTTCTTTTGTTCTTCTGCCTGCTGGCCACCCATATCCAGGCACAAAACTATAGCCTTCTCCTCAAAGGAGGGCATGTAATAGACCCTAAAAATAATATTGACGAAGTAATGGACATTGCTGTCAGCGGAGACAGTATTGCCCGGGTAGCGAAAAATATTTCCGAGGCTGAGGCAGAAAAAGTAGTTGACGCCAGTGGCTTATATGTTACCCCCGGCCTCATTGACATCCACTCCCATAATTTTCACGGTACTGAGCCGGATGCTTACCTCAGCAATAGCTTTACTGCACTTCCTCCTGATGGTTTTACCTTCCGGGTAGGCATAACTACCATTGTAGATGTGGGGGGAGCTGGCTGGAAAAACTTCAATACTTTTAAGGAACAAACCATAGACCAGTCCAAAACAAGGGTGCTTTCTTTCCTCAATATTGTAGGCTCCGGCATGAAAGGAGGGCCTTATGAGCAGAATCTAAACGATATGGATGGTAAGATGACCGGCATGATGGCGCAGCGCTACCCTGAGATTGTAGGGGTAAAAGTAGCCCATTACGCAGGTCCGGAATGGAAGCCGGTAGAGCAGGCAGTAATCGCCGGTGAGATGGCCAACGTACCGGTGATGATTGACTTTGGCGGGCATATCCCGCCCCTTTCGCTTGAGACCCTATTTATGGAGAAGCTACGCCCCGGTGATATCTTTACGCACACTTTCGCACATGTGCCGGGCAGAATACCTGTAGTAGATGAAAGAGGGCATGTAAGACCCTACGTATATGAGGCCCAGGAACGAGGAATCATTTTTGATGTAGGGCATGGTGGAGGAAGCTTCCTTTTCCGTCAGGCAATTCCCGCCATGAAAGAGGGCTTTCGTCCTAACACAATCAGCACCGACCTGCATACCGGCAGTATGAATGCGGGGATGAAAGATCAACTCAATATCATGTCCAAGTTTCTGAACATGGAGATGTCGCTGGCAGAAGTAATAACAGCTTCTACCTGGAAACCCGCTCAGGTGATCCACCGCGAAGAGCTGGGCCACCTGAGTGAAGGAGCGATAGCCGATATCGCAGTATTCAGCCTGCAGGAAGGAGAGTTTGGCTTTATTGACTCGGGAGGGTACAGAATGGATGGCACACAAAAGCTACAATGCGAACTCACCATCCGTGCAGGTGATGTAGTTTATGACCTCAATGGAATTTCCCGTCCCTACTGGATTGTGGAAAATCCTAACAAAGCCGAGGAGTAAAATGAACTTAGCCCCACTTTGGCATTTTGAAAAATCGTGAATCCCTATTCAAGTTTAATTGCCGTACACTGATAAATTCTGGTAGTGTAGAAGAGCCCGATAAAACTAAGTATTTGGCTGGTGTTCTTCAATAACACCCTTGTATTATATGTTAAAGAGTTTGGATCAGCCATAGCATTTAAGAGTGTATATATAGCCTTAGCAGTTGATTAGTCATCTTTTATGAGCGCAGGTAATAATTTTTCCGGAATGCCAAAGGCTTTCACGAGCCCGGAGGCTTCCTTTCTAAGCTCCCAACATAGCTCGTTGATCTCTCTACGAATAGCTTTCGTTTTAACACCATCCATGTATCCGTTTTCTAAATACCAGCCTTTATGTTGCTCTATCTGAGATAATGCAAAGAGCTGACAGACCTGGGTCAGCACTTCTTGGCTGGCCTCATCCTCAATCTGCTGTATTTCTTCTACGAACTGCTCCAGAACCACTCGCTCAATATAGGCAAAGCCTACCTTGAACATATGGTACTGGGTTTGGTTAAAGGCGTCAAAGGAGTCCATGCCCTCATCAATATGATGTTTGAAGCGCGTAGCAGCACTTTTCAGTATCCTCATCTCGCGGTAGCGAAAAGCCTTAATATGAAAGTTAAAATCCAATAAATGCTCACGACTTGTTTCGCGAACGGCGATCGGGTTTTTCTCTGCTATATTGATCCGCGCTTTGTCAGCGATGTAGTTGACCATACCAAAAAAATTAATGTCAGCGAATTCTTTTTTGAACTCCGCCAGGCGGCTTTTGGCCACTAACTGCATCAGCACGGTATTATCTCCCTCAAAAGTGGTGTAGATGTCCGTATCGTTTTTTAAGCGAGCAATCCTATTCTCTGAGAGATAACCTTTGCCCCCCAGTGCTTCCCGGCATTCCTGTAGCGTGCGGGTCGTGTTCCAGCTTGACCAGGCTTTTAGCCCGGCAGCAAGTGCCTCCACTTCCTTCATGTCTTCCTTGGTCCGGGACAGGAAACGCCGGGTGAGAAAGCGCAGGGCAAAGTGGCCGGCATAGGCGTTGGCCAGTAAGGGAAGGAGTCGGCGCTGATGGGTGCGGTAGTTGAGTATAGGCACCTCCTGTCCATTTTCAGGACCAAACTGATGCCGCTGTTCAGCATACCTAATGGCAATGGTCAGGCCCGACTTGGCCGCACTCAAGGCAGAGCGGGCAATCCCAACCCTGCCTCCTACCAAAGTGCCCAGCATAGTAAAGAACCGACGATTGTCGCTACTGATTAGGCTGTTAAATTTCCCATCATCGTCTATGGATGCGTAGCGGTCCAGCATAGCATCCCGGGCTACTTTGACCTGATCAAACCAAATACGTCCGTTATCCACTCCGTTCAGCCCCATTTTATGACCATTGTCCTCAATCCGGACACCAGGTAGTAGCTCGCCCTGCTGATCACGCAGGGGAACAATAAAGGCATTGACGCCATAATCTACCTCCTCTATCACCAGCTTGGCAAATACGGTAGCCATCTGCCCGTGGGCGGCGGCATTGCCTATGTATTCCTTGCCAGCCGACTCATGAGGGGTATGGATGGTGATCATGCCTTCCTGCTGATCGTAGGTAGCCGTGGTTTCCAATCCTTTCACATTAGAACCATGTCCGGTTTCGGTCATGGCAAAGCAGCCGGGCAACTCCAGCCTACCAATGGGCCGTAAGTATAGGTCGTGGTGTTTTTTCGTTCCCAGGTACAATATACTCATACCCCATAAGCCAAACTGCACCCCAAACTTGATCACCATACTCAGGTCGTGATAAGAAAGGGTTTCCATAATGGCGAAGTACTTTTTAATGTCATCTTCTCCGCCGTATTCAGTGGGATAGGCCGTATTACCCAGCCCCTGATCCGCCAGCAGCTTACACCACTTAAAAACCTGCTCGCGGTACTGCCGAACAGTGATGTAGGGAGAAACAAAATCAAATTCTTCCTGAACCAGTAGTGCTTTGACGCGCTCAATGGTGGCTCGCTCATCTCCCTCTAAAACGGCCTTGATGATTTGAGGGTCAAAACTTTTGGTAGTGTTCCGTTCATTGGTTTGGGTGGGGTGGGCCTGGCGCTGTATATGATAGGGCGACTCACGCCCCAGTACCCCCAGCTGAGATTCAACCCGTTCCAATGCTTCTTTAATCGCTGCAGATGGTGAGGTGCGTGGGCTGTGTACGTTGGCCAGCTTCAGGCCGGTAGTGACCAGGGTACTCTTCAACTCACTGGAAAGTTCGTTGGTATGTTGCCTGATGATCCGCTGCCATCCCTTTAGAGTATTGGGTGAAGGGGTTTGTTCCGGATTAAGGTGAGCATACAGGTAGTTACGCTCAGAATCGGTAAGCCAGCTAAAAGCCGTAATGGCTTCTCTGAGATCATTGATTTCCTGGTCTGTCAGGTCGGCATCCGCCCAGGCAAGGTACAAAAAAGGGATAAAAGCAATGAGATTAGGGTTTTCAGGAGCAGGATCAGTGGGGTGCATAGTTGTCTTTTTTACTCAACCGCTGTGAACCCCGAAGGGTTTACAAAAAGTTTTGAATCTATTTTACGAACCCCCCTTTATTTTCAGCATGTTTAGGTCCTGAGAAGGGCAAAAGTCCTTCAGTAATTCGGACTAAGCCTTCTGTCTAATGCACTAAAAATCACAATCATTAACTTAATAGTTTTGTTAAAACTTAAATCGCTCCATTTTGGGCAAAGCTGGTATGTTCAAACGGGCATAATATGTTGCCAGATGGAACCCATATTGTTTGTGAAGTGAGCTTAAATGCTATACTAAAGCTTGATAATAACGGCAAAATATTGAAGCAACTTACTTCTACTTGTGGAGAATTCCCTTTAAGATTACCCAACGATTTAACTTTGGAAAGAAATGGTGGCGTTTATTTTACTGATTCTGGAGAGGAAGATAAGAACCAATTACTCAATGATAAAGGAAGAATTGGTTATGTAGATACAGAAGGTAGCTCCCATTTTGTGGCTGATTGTGAGGGAATACCTAATGGTATTGTGATTTCTAATGACAATATTACGCTATATGTGGATGTCAACTTTAAAAATGAAATATCATCCTATTCTATTACAGCTCCAGGAAAAGTCGGGGTATCAAAGCTATTTGCAAAGCTGTCTGAAGCACAAGAAGGCGAATGGTTGGGTCCGGACTGGATTGCAGTAAATATTGAGGGTAAGATATATGTTACTCAGTTTGGAGTAGGAAAAGTATTTGAATTAAATCCCCGAGGTGATTTGATAAGAAGTATTTCTGCTGGTCATCAAAACCGTACTAATATTGCATTCAGTGGGGAGAACGATAAACTTTATAGGTCACAGGATCACCAGGAGAAATAATGAAAAGCGGTATTGTCTATAAAACCAACCTTGAGTAAAATTTGAGTTTTATGTTCACATACCGCAATATTTTACCGTGACTTGTTAACTCTTGTCTGCTTTGTATTATCTCAAATACTCCTCTCCTACTCTACTTTTTGAAATGTTTTTCGAAAAAAACAACCTGTCAAGTACACAAACTCAGTCCAAAATTCATAGTGCTAAATGGTCCTGGTGGTCATAAGTTTACCTCCATTGACTTTGATATAAAATGCTCCACCCCTCCTGGAAGTGTAAGTCAGTTAGATAAACAAATTATTATAAAATAAACACTCCTTTCTGTAGATCTATTTACATAAAAACCTCCTTGTTTAAATCTGTTCCTTTTCTCTAAACAGGAGGTTTTTTCTTTATGTCACCCTATCACTAAAATATGAGATGACTCACGTTGTAGTGTATGTTATTAATTTTCCTTTTTCAAAGGAGAATGATGTTCGTGGACTATTTTCCAGCCATTTGTAGTATTAACAAACAACAAGGAAATCTGGTCATTGACTACTGCAAGGTCTTCTCCAAATTTTAAGTGAAAATCTGAGTGGAGCGTTACATTGGCTACGTCACCATATACAGCGACTTTCATATCGCTCATATCAAATTTTAAAATTTCAGTAACTGAGCCAAATACATTTCTTTCAAATTCTTCATTTTCATCTCCACCATTTCTTGGTTCCCCGTTTTTAAACTCTGTGAACTTCGGGCTGTAAGCATGGAATGAGATCAGTTTGTCAATATCTCCATCTTTTATACTTTGGGCAATACTATCCATAATTTTATGAATAGCCTCCTTTGACTCAGGAAATTCATTGCCAATAATATCGGTTTTCGTTTCTCCAACTTTAGAATTTTCTTTTTCCTCCTCGCAGCCTGCAAGTAAAATACTAAAGATGATCATCAGGGTAAATGTCAGTTGTGTTTTCATGATTTTAGATTTAATAAGTTAATTTTAATGTGCTACAACATTTGTGGGTATATGATAAGCTGCTGGCTTACTATCGATGAGACTTAGCAGGTGTATTTGTCAGCCTTATAAAGTTTTATAATAAGGCGCTCTATCAGAAGACATCAGCATACCCTAAAACTAAGCATTCCATCATATCAACGCTTTCGCTATTGTTGCTATCTCTTGCTATATTGTTGTAATCAGTATAAAATCAGCTATTTACGGCTTTCGCTGGGGCTTTTGCCAAAGGTTTTCTTAAATATTTGAGAAAAATAAACAGGAGATTTAAACCCTACCCGATAGGCTACTTCTGCTATGGTGAGATCATTAGAATCCAGTAACTCTTTGGCTTTTTGAAGGCGAATCAGGCGGATGTAAATGGATGTGGAATGTCCGGTGAGAGCTTTTATTTTACGATGTACCTGCGAGCGGCTCAGGCAAACAGCATCGGACAGATGATCTACAGAAAAATCTTCTTCTTCCAGATGTTCAAGCACTGCCTCTTCAGCTTTAAGCAAGAAGCTGTCTATCGGATTGTCGAGCTCCCGGTCGCAAGGTTCAATGCCAAATAAGCCGCTGCTGTATTTTTGTTGAAGCTTATGACGTATTTCAAGCAATTGATGCAGGCGGATCATCAACTCTGCTTTTTCAAAAGGTTTTGCCAGATAAGCATCTGCTCCCTTAGATAGACCTATCAGGCGATCTTCAAGTTCTGCACGTGCGGTCAACATGATAATTGGTATATGATTGCACCTTTCATCGGTTTTGAGCGTGGCGCAAACTTCAAACCCATCCATGCCAGGCATCATGACATCACAAATAATGACATCCGGGATTTCTTCATAGGCCATTTGCAGTCCTATTTCGCCATTTGGCGCATGCATGCATTGGTATGTATTCTCCAAAGTAATTTTTAAGTAGCTGGCTACGTCACAATTATCTTCAATGATCAGCACCAGCGGCAAATCAAGCGTATGAATTTTTTCCGGTATTGCAGTTCCTACAAAAGGAATGACAGGATGAACGATTGCCAAGGGTTCCTGAACTGCTAATGCTTTCGGCGCAACAGTAGTGACTGGAATGTTTACCGTAAATTCACTGCCCATTCCCAGCTTACTCTTTAGGGCCATCGTTCCCTGCATCAATTCTACCAATTCTTTGGTCAGGGCAAGTCCAATGCCTGTACCTTCAGTTTGCCGGGTGGAAGAATGATCCGCCTGGTAAAAGCGCTCAAAGACATGAGAGATCTCTTCTTCAGAAAGTCCTTTGCCGTTATCTTTTATTTTTAATGAAAATTGTTTCTGACCTGCTATGAAGACATGGTTGAGGTGAACGATGATTTTTCCTCTTTCGGGCGTAAATTTAATAGCATTAGACAGGAGGTTGGAAACAATTGACGCTAGTTTGGCAGCGTCAAAATCCATGATCAACTGCTCTGTTTCTGCATATACGGTAAAATTGATTTGTTTTTCCTGCGCCAGAGAATGAAAACTTTCGCTGAGATACTTGACATAAGGAATAACATCTGCCTGTAGCATTTCCAGTTCCAAATGACCGCTTTCCAGTTTGGCAAGATCCAGCATTTCATTGACCAGTTGCAAGAGGCCTTTCCCATTGCGTTGAATCATTTCCAGCGGTTCTGCTGCATCTTTCCAGTGTTGGTTTTCGGCTTTGGTTCGGAGGGTATCAGTCATACCGAGAATAACTGTCAGAGGGGTACGAAATTCGTGGGTGATATTGGTATAAAGGCTACTTTTAAAGTGGTCTATTTCTGTTAGACGTTTGCTTTCAGCTACTGCAAGTTTACGAGTGAGCTGAAATTGATAAAACCAGTAGCTAATTCCGAGTAGTAAAGCTATGAAAAAAGAATAAGCCCACCATCTGGTCCACCAGGGCGGCATAATATAAAAATGAAGGGAGGCACCTTCTTCATTCCAAATCCCATCGCTACTGCGGGCTATCACCTGAAAAGTATATTCTCCCGGATCAAGGTTAGTATATCGGGCGGTTCGCTGGGTACCAACCTCTATCCAGTCGGAATCGTAGGGCTTCATCCGATATTTGTAGGCATTCTTTGTAGGGTCAGTAAAATGCAGCCCTACATAGTCAAGGGTTAAGTCATTTTGTTTATGTGATAATGAAACAGTAGAAGATTGGGAATTTTTTTCCGGTTGTAGATTGAAAGGTTTTCCAGCTATCTGCAATCCACTCAGTACTACATCCGGTGGATAAGGATTGCCCTTTACTTCATCTGGATAGAAGGTGACCAAACCGCCATCTCCCCCAAAAAACAGCTGTCCATCTATACTTTTAAATGCACTGGTATGATTGAAACTGGTAAAAGTAAGACCATCTGAAGCATCGTAATTGGTAAAGCGCATACTCGCTGTTTCAAACCGGACAATACCATTTCCAGTAGAAAGCCAGTAAATATCGCCATCCTGCGCAAGAATGCCATATATAGTATTACTAGATAAACCATCTTCCATAGTATACTGCTTAAGGCTGCCGGTCATAGAATTGTAGTGTAGCAGCCCACTACTTGAGGTACCTATCCAGAATAACCCTGTGCTATCCTCAAGAATACTTGTAGCTCCATACGCCTGGAGATGAGGTGAAAAGCTGTCACTGCGAGCATCGTACCGGAATAATCCTCCCTGAAAAACGCCTACCCAAATTGCCCCATTGTTATCTTCGTGAATAGCAAATACACTGTTATAAAATGACTGCTGACTGCTATTGGAAAAACTGTACCTATTGACTGTTTTTTTATCTCTGCTCAGGCGGATAATCCCTCCACTCCAGGTTCCCAACCACAATCTGCCTTCCCTGTCTTCCTGTATTTGAATAACCGGGTCTGTAACGGTGCTGTAAATGTTGTTTTCCAAAATTTTGTAAGTGTCAAATTGGCCAGTCTGGCGATTTAAAGTATCCAGCCCCGCCTCTGTTCCTACCCAAAATGTCCCATTCCTATCTTCATACATTGTCCATACGATATCACTAATAATACTATGTGCCTCATCTGGATTGTGACGAAAGTGTTGAAATCTCCCCGTCTTAATATCCAGCCGGTTAAGTCCACCTCCCCGTGTTCCCAACCAGATTGTCTCTGGCTCAGCAGGAGCTGCATACACTCCCATGACATGACTAAGGGATAAACTGGCTGTATCCTGCGGATCATGTGTATAGACTTTAAACTTGTGCAAAGAAGGATCCACCTTATGGAGCCCTCCCGGAACATTTCCTACCCACAGACGGCCTTGATGGTCTTGCAAAAAAGACCAAACCTGGTTAGAACCTAAGCTACCGGGATCAGCAGGATTATGTTCATAATGGCTTAGCTTTTTAGTAACAGGATCAAAATGATTTATTCCACCATTGTAAGTCCCCACCCAAAATTCTCCATTCTGATCCTGATGAATAAATCTGACATGGGGGCATGAAGACCATAAGCCCATTTCCCCTTGGGGTGCGTATAACTGATTAGTATTGGCAGCGTTAGGCATCATCCGGATAAACTCTTGCCTTGTAGGTTCAAAGTAGTGGAGGCCACTTTGGCATGACCCTACCCATAGCTTTCCGTCCTGATCTTCCATAAGCGCGCTGATCCTATTATCAATCAGGCTATTAAGATTTGTAGGATCATGCAAAAAACGTTCAATATTGCCAGTACTTAGATCGTAGCGGATAAGCCCGCCACCAGAAATTGTAGCATCAAAAGGCTCACCGGTACCAATCCAAAGATGGTTATTCTTGTCTACTAAAAGCACCCGTATCTCATCTTCTAGCAGATTATTTGGATGATTGGGATCATTTAATACTCTAATGAATTGATCGTTTTCACGTTCATAGCGAAATAAACCGCCTTGCTGGGTACCAACCCAAAGATTTTTGTCCTGATCTTCTGCAAAGGCATTAATTTGTCCTATCTGTTGATTATTGAGAGCCAACATATTAGAGGAGTATCTGAAAAAGCAATTGCAGGCCGGATTGTATCGGTCAAGACCTGATTTAGAACCTATCCATAAATCCCCATTGAAGTCTATAAATAGCTTTTCAACTCGGTTTTGAGATAATGAAGTGGAATCTCCCGGGATATTACTATAAGTCAGCATCTTATACCCATCATATTGCACTAAGCCATCCTCTGTAGCTAACCAAATATATCCCTGGTGGTCTTGTGCAATGTCCAGGATAGTATTACTGGGCAGTCCATTTTCAGTAGTAAATCGTTCAAAAATTAATGGTTTGGGCTGGGCTTGTAAAAAGCCTGGAAAGATGAGTATCAGCCAGCAACTTAACAGAGATGAAAGCAGTATTAATATTTTATATGAGAAGAAAATGAAATTCATGATGGCTTCCCCCTATTTAGACTTTTCACCTTCTCAACGATAGTACCCTGTCATCAAATCTAGCTGCAAACTAAGATTTTTCAATGGTTGATCTGGTGCATGTTATCAAGATATACCTAGACAAATATGAAGACAGGCAGGCAAGAAGGAGTACTTGAAATATTTCTGCTTGCATACTTTCTTTAAGGTAGATATTTTTTCACATTAGTCTATGCTTCATTGGACAAATGAAAAGTGATTTGTTACCATTGAGTTTACTCAATAGCTCTTTAAGTCATAAAATTTAATAAACGTTAAGGTTTACAGGGTAGGGTTTGTTTAACATATAAGCACAACAACTTCAGGTGATGTATTTTAGGATTAATAAGAAAATAGTGAATTTATAGTAGGGCTAAAGATGGCCATCATGGAATGTCCGCCACGAAGTGATCAATAAAATTTAGGACGACACAGTTAGCCTTAGCCTCTTAAAAAAGGTCCCTTTTTCGCACTCCCTTCGCTTCTGCTCTTCTCGGTGTGCAAGTAGCTTTATAGATTTCAATCGCATATGCTAGAATCATACCTCTTTTACGCTATCTGAACATTTATACGGACTTTATGGCTCTTTCTTATATTGCCTGTAAACAGCTATCTAAAAAAGAATTTCAACGTTGTTAATATAGGCATAGATCCCCTCAAAACCTGTTCAAAGGCGATGTCACCAGCTATCACCTTTGAACTTTGATTTATCGTTTATGACAATTACTTGTTAGTAAATACCTCATATTGGATCGGTTTAAAGGAGTAATTGTTTGACTGTTCTGCAGAACAAGCGGTGAGCCCCACAATCAAATCCATTTTCGCCTCAAAGAGCACATAGTCACCAGATTTACTCTGAGGTGGGTCTACAGAAAGAGTCCCATCCTGAGCAAATTGCACATTCATGAATATATTAAAAGCTGTAGGTATATCATCGGGCTCAATACCAAATTCTGCAAGATTGGTATACAAATTCTCAAAACAGCTGGGATGGTATTCATGATTATTATAGATGATCTGGAAAGTTTCCGGGCTGCATGGAGCTAGCAAGAAATCATTTCGTCCATTGGTATCCTCTACAATCTCCATCATTTTGTGGCTGCGGTTACTCCATAAATGATGTCCTTTGCTAATAAGAATTGTGTTTTCAAAGTCAAGCGTTTTTCCGGAAGAGATTTTTTCCCGCTTATCGTCTGCATTAAACAATACCATATCGCTTACCTGCTCACCTTCAGGATCAATCACTTTTAATTTTTCACCTTTATTCATTCTAAAAGCTGTACCCGTTTGCTTTTCTATAGTTTTAATCATTTTCTTTTTTTATTTGATGAATCAGTTCGAATTGTGCAGGACAGTCTTGTTGCTTCAAGTGAGCAATTATTGAAGCAACATCAGTACTTTTTTTGTTCTGGCTCAATTTTGCAATGGCATCTATTCGCGTAGGATAAAGCCAAAAGCCAGTGATTTTCGGGAGATGAGACTCTAGTATTTCTTTGGGTATATCATCATAATATATAGGCTCAGCTTGCCTGGACTCAAAATGAGCGACCAACTCCTTAAGCGATTCCACCAACTCTTCTTCTCGCTGTATTTTTAAGCGTGCGTTGATGTGAACTGCGGAGTAATCCCATGTACTGATGTCAGGCTTACTATACCAGGAGGATGAAATATAAGCATCCGGCCCCTGGAAAATAAGTAAAACTTCCATCTCATCCTGCAGACATTCCCGTTGTGGGTTATGTACAGCCACGTGACCAAAAAGAAAAAAATCATCAGCCGCCCCCTTCGTCAGGATAGGAATATGTGTAGCCAATAGGCGCTCCCCTTGCAAAACAAAAGTGGCAAAAGGATGCGCCCTAATAAATTGAAGAATATAATCCGGATCTTCCTTTTTGTATTGGGATGGTTTATACATATGTCAATAGTCTGAACAAGTGCTTGTCAATTGGCATGAAAAGGACACTTCCAATTCTTATCTACTTTTCTGCCACTATACTGAGGAGCTTCTAAGCCTTCACCATGATCTTTGAGCATTGGATTGACCGAACCATCATAGCTTACTTCCCGCTCCCTAATCACCTTCTTCATATTTTCGTAAACGCCCTTCTCACGCAACTGTTCAAACTGGCGGTGAAGATTGAAGGCCATTGCGGTATAACCGAATCTTCTGGCTCTTCTACTGGCCTTAGGATGCAGACCAACAACAAAAAATGCTGTGCCATTAAAACTAAAACTGAAGTTGCTTTCTTCAGGATTACTACTTACTGCTGGGTCCCAGTTTTGTTTATTCATTTCACTATCATTCAGTTTCTGTAATTGCATCCAGATTCTGTTTTCAAAATCAAGTTCAGAATCTACTTCATCAGTAAACACAGCAATCATAGACATATATTCACTTTCAGCCGCTAGTGTTTCTGCTATATAGATTTTTAAGTCTTCTGCTAATGCCTGGGTAGTATCTTCTGCCCCCATCTCTCCATATATACCCAGGCGGTACTGATTAGAGTTGATGGCTGCTTTTGCCCCTACACACGGAAATTCACTATCAGTAATTTTTTCATTGAAATTTTTATGTATTGCTTTCACTCTTTCACTCATCTCTTTTTCAAGATGATTAGGGGTGAAATAAGTTTGTAACTTGGTTATTTGAGGATTCATCGTTTAAAAAATAGTATGTGTATTTGTAAAAAATAATGTTAGTATACCAGATAAAAAGCACGGTTTATCTTTTAATTTATGTCAATTTAGTAAAAGAACAAAAGTAAGTTACTACTATTAAACTCTTTATCTATCACGTAAATTAACAATACAAAAGCAGAAGAGTTTTTGTTTTTTTTGCTGAGCCTGATTCAGTATAATAGAAGAGTGAGATGTAATATGGGAGGTGAACCACCAGGATCATTTTTTACTCAATATTTTTATCTCTCACCTCTCCTACTCTACCCCCTTTACCTTTAGCAGTTAGTTTGGCATTTTTTTAGCAACCTGGTACTAAAACCCAGTACAGGTTTCTTAGTGCTAAAACGTAGATATTATCATGATTTTTGAATTCTTTAGTAAGAAGTAAGTGAGGCTTTAAGAGCAAAACCTGTCACTTAGAGGAAAAAGATTATAAAATACACTTTTTTTTCTATAAGTACAGCTTTCTGAAAAACTTGCTATCTATCATGTTCCCTCTCCCCTATTTCAGGGTATTCTTATTGGGGAATTGATGGGGATTTTCTACAGCCATGGGGAATTATCTCTTTGGAATTTTAGAGAAAAGACCATTTCTGGCACTTTTACCAATAGGCACGGTATTGGAAACTATTCAGGTAAGATTGTGATTCCAGATTTTTTGAACTTGAGCATATTGATTTTTCAAACTACAATTATCGCTTCGGCGGCCCCTGGAAAAACAATTGGGCTGTTTACTTGATGGAAATGAAAAAAGCCTGGCAAAGTGCCAGGCTTTTTTCATGCTTTTCTTATGAGCTTTGTTTGAGCCAGTTAATATTTCCAAGCTAAACTTTCTATTGAATAAGAAACTCATCTACATTTTCCTGATGAATACTGTACGTCTCATGCTCGGGATAAGCATTCAGGAAAGTCTTGGGAAACTGTACTTTGACTTTTGGATTCCATTTGAATTCATAGGCATAGAGTTTACCTTCTCTTTCTTCTATGTAATCTATTTCCTGCTGTTGAGTAGTACGCCAAAAGTAGCGCTTCGCCTCTAGCTCTTGATAATGTAAGCGTTTTAAGCGTTCGCTTACCAGATAATTCTCCCATAACGCCCCTTTATCGGTACGACCTGATAATGGAGCGAAATTGCCTATTACCGCATTGCGTATCCCATTGTCATGAAAGTAGATTTTCTTCCCTTTTTTAATCTCGTTACGCACATTCCGACTGTAGGCAGGTAGACGAAATACTACATACGCTTTTTCTAATAAATCTATGTAGCGTTCTACTGTCTTATTATCAGCCCCTACCAATTGCCCTAATTCATGATAAGATACCTCACTACCTATCTGCAAGGCCAGGGCACTCACAATCTTTTCCAACAAAGCTGGTTTATTGAGTTGACCCAATGCCAGCAGATCTTTATAGAGGTAACTATCGGCCAAGAGCTTCAACAGTTTTTTTTCTTGTCCTGGATTGGTGACTATATCCGGATAGTAACCATAGATCAAACGATGTTCTAAAAGCCTTCTTTCCTCTAACAATCCATGATGGCTCACCATTTCTGCAAAGGATAAGGGAAAGAGCATAAACTCAAACTTACGGCCTGTGAGAGGCTCCTTGATGCTGGCTGCCAGTTCTAAAGCTGAGGAGCCTGTGGCAATGACTTGTACTCCTTTAATCTGATCGGTAAATAGCTTGAGGGTAATACCAATATCGGTGATTCGTTGCGCCTCATCAATGACCACAATTTCACTATTGCCAATAATGGAGCGTAGGCGCGTAGAAGTAGTTTGACTCAGTAATTGCCTCACATCAGCTTCATCCCCATTGAGCACCATGACCTTTTCGGAGCGTTGAGCTAACATAGTATCCATCAAAGTGGTCTTACCTACTTGTCTTGGTCCCATGAGCAAGATGGCTTTCCTCTTAAATAATACTTGCTCAATATTGGTAAGCAATGTTCTTTGTATAATCATTCTATCCATTTATTCCCAAATAAACATAATATTTTGGGAATTAAGTCGTAAAATATTATAATTTATTTAGATTTTGGGGATTATCAGGAAAGGAGAGTTCTTGAAGTAGTACTCATTCAACCTAAGCTTAGTTGTTAATAGAATTTGTAATAGTTCGTATAATGCTACTTCTCAAGGTATAAGAGTTCAATTGACCACCTCGGCTTTTGCTTTGCTCTGATTAAAAATGCCAATTGGTTTATGCTTTTCAAACTGTGCAGCTGTGTAAGCCCCTAAATTACTTACTTTTTTATCGGCTAAAGCAAGGTCCACCGAGTATAGTATTTTACCTATCTCTTTTTTATCAAAGCTTTCTAAAATGCGTTTTACTTGCCATGGAACCAAACGATATGCTGGCAAACGCACTTCTGCAGGTGAGCCAGCAGGATAAGGTAATTTATTATTACCCATGGGAATTGAAGTAGCAATATTTTCTCTTCCTTCAAAAGGAATAGCTTGTTGGTTCGGACGGTGTTTGATGTTAAATTGATAAGCTGTAGTCTTTTTACCTGTCTTCAGAGGCTTGTAGCTTACCTGCATATCGGTGGTAGGTCCTCACAGGCTTTATCTAAGACACGCTGTTGGAACTTTCCGGTTACGAAGTATAGATCTTCTCATTTACCTGTTTTTTGGTCTTGAGAGAGCACGCCTAGCCTTTCTTTCAATTCTATTAGCCCAATCTTCATTACCCCCGTACTTCGGTACTGACAGACTATCTGATATATCCTCTCGCTATATTTGCTAGGGAGCTTTAGAGTCATGGAAAGCTGGTAGTAATTGTAGTATTTATCAAGATTGATAAACCATCGTCTAATATCAGGATGCATCTCTAATAAGATCTGTATGCGTTCGTCGTCTAGCTCAGAAGTTATCACCAAGTTGAATCTTCTTCTCTTACCATTGTAATCAATAACCGCTGTTCTTGTATGAAGCATAGCACATGCCTGATCATAACCCTTCAATCTTTATCTCTTGCCTGCTAGATTTTCTATATCACTAATACGAATCATGACCTTTTGTCTATCTTCGGTCTCCAAGTCGGTCATAGCAATAAGCCAGACAAACAGATTAAGCTCCAGGCCTGACATCTGATACTTGGCCTGGGTAATGGCATTATGTTGCTTGGCTATCTTGTCGCGCATAGCTGAGTTTTGGTTAACAGCAAATAAGTCAAACGGCCTAAATAAAAGCTACCAGTGTGGAAAAGTATCGAGGATTTTGGACATACATGATGCGGAAAATGGGTATAGTTGCACCAGTTGTACCTTTCATTATGTTAAGTAATCATATGCAAGACCTATGCTATAGGTTATCTATTCGCATAAGAATATGAAACATTACCATAAATTGATAAATTTATCGTATGCATAGAAAAATACGACAACCTAAACACCTAACAACCGAAGACTGGGAAGTAACAAAACCAAAAAATCCAGAATCAAAACTCTGGTCAGATATGTTAGCTGGCGATCAATTGGCCTATACTGTAATTTATCAAAAGTTTTTTTCACCATTATATCACTATGGCATAAAAATAAGTAATGAGAAAAGTGTCGTTGAAGATTGTATTCAAGATCTCTTTGTAGAGATATGGCAAAGGAGAAATAATCTCAAGGAAACAGACTCTATTGCCTTTTATTTATTTGCTTCTCTCAAAAGAAAAATCATTAAAGTCCAGAAAAAGAATTCTCTCATTGATAATAATTCACTCTCTCACATGCATATTACTGATACCTATCAAGAAGAAAGAATTATTAAAAGCGAAATCAATGATGAGCTCAAGCAAAAAATTAGTGATGCAATGCATATGCTCACAAAAAGACAAAGAGAGAGTATAAAACTTAAATATTTTTACAATGCCAATAATGAAGAGATAGCAAAGCGTTTATCTATAAAGGTTGAATCTGCTTATAACCTTGTTTTTAAGGCAATGACAATACTCAGAAAACAAATCTCCAATCTCATTTTAGCTACTTGTCTGATTAAATATATATTCAATTAACGCTTACTGACAATTATATATAATGCAATAAATGAGAAAAAATATTGATTTGTTCGCATTATAAAATTGATTTTATATTTCAATTCATAAAATTTTAATTTTTTTCCATTTAACTGATGAGATTCTTGGCCTAAGTTGCTTTTATATATAGAAAACATATAAAATGAAGCACGAGCACTATACTGCAACTGACTTTGTACAGGATTCATCTTTTCAGAAATGGATCCTGAACAAGGATCAGGAAGCGCATGCATACTGGTCAAAATGGCTACATGAACATCCAAATAAAGCGGTAGAGATAAAGAAAGCTATTGATATTATAGAAACCTTAGAGCTTGATAAAGATGTCGTAATCAATACTTCATTTATCGAGAGCTGGAAAAAGATTGAAAGTCAGACCCTAAGAGAAAAAACGAATAAGAGGGGCTTATGGATTAGAGCAGCTGGTTTTTCTTTACTTCTAATTAGTGGCATTTTAATTTACTGGTGGGGCACTAAAAGCAACGTATACTCTTTAAGTGCAGGTAATACTACCACAACATATATACTACCAGACAGTAGTACGATTACTTTGAATAAAAACTCAGAGATTAGATATAGCGTCAATAATAATGAAGGGAGCAGAGAAGTTTGGCTAAAAGGTGAGGCTTATTTTGAAGTAAAAAAAACAGTATAAAAAATGGAGCGCTAGCCCTTCAACTTTCACAGTACATACCGGTAATGCCGATATTGAAGTATTGGGAACAGCATTTAACCTTTATCAGGATAATAATAAAACTCAGGTAGTGCTTACCCAGGGTAAAATAAAATTAACATCACCCAATGTTCAGGAAACCTATCTGAAGCCAGGTGAATTTGCAGAAGTGAATGCCAGTATACCTATTGTCAAAAAGAAGAAAGTGAATATAGACTTATATACCTCCTGGATACAACAGAAAATATATTTTGATAAAACGCCACTTTCTGATATTGCCCAATGGATTGAAGACCGTTACGCAAAAAAAGTGATCATTCCTGATAAACTTAAGGATATTACTTTTTCTGCTACATTTCCAGAAGAAAACTTGAATCTGCTATTAACAGCGATAGAAGGAGCTTATTATGTAAAAGTAGTTCAGAATGATGGTGTGATTCACATTATTGAAAGATAATATTTTACTATTTATATACACAACAACTTAAAGTTATGAATCAGCTTTTTTACTATCGTAAGAAAGGAAGTATTTTATTCTGCTTATGCTTCTTTTATTTTTCATGTTTGTCCGCCCAAAGTTTTGTAAGTTCTTCTATGGGTAAAACAGATCCTTCGGACAAGTTTCCTTCTCAAGAACGTATTAGTCTTACAGATGCTTTGAAAAAACTTGAGAAAAAATTTTCTGTTAACTTTGGTTATACCGACCGTACAATAGAAAATAAATACGTTTCCCTGGACGATATTGAGAGGTCACAGCTTGAAAACAGTCTTAAGAAAATCCTCACACCTTTGCAGCTCAGGTATCAAAAAATTGATGAGCAATTTTATCTGATTACGCCTCGTAGAAGCCCGGATTATTTTCCTGAGAAGTTGGGAAAGCAACCTCTTAAAAACACTGAAAGTACGTTAAACAAAATTTCATTTAACAAAGTAAGCCCATCAAAGAAATCAATCAATAATCAATTGATTCAGGTAGTTACAGGAACAGTGACTGATCACCAGAGTGGTACTCCTCTTCCCGGGGTAAATGTATTAGTCAAAGGCACAATCACGGGTACCGTAACGGGCCTTAATGGTAATTATAGCATCAATGTACCTGATGCAAATGATACCTTAGTCTTTTCTTCTATCGGGTATGTGTCGCAAGAAATCGCAGTGGGAGGACGGTCTGAGGTTAATGTTGCCTTATCAGAAGATGTTACTTCATTAGATGAAATAGTTGTGGTAGGATATGGTACGCAGAAAAAGGAAAACGTAATCGGTGCTATCTCTACTATCAGTGGTAAGGAAATAGAAAACAGACCCATTACTAACTCAACACAGGCACTTCAGGGTGCCAAGGGAGTATATGTAAACCAGACAGGCGCCCAGCCAGGGCGTAGTCAGGCTACGATCAGAATTCGTGGACAGGGTACTTTAAATAATAATAATCCCTTAGTGCTGGTAGATGGTATTGAGTATCCATTAGAAAACATAGATCCAAATAATATTGAAAGCATCTCCGTACTAAAAGATGCTGCTGCAGCTTCGATTTATGGGGCAAGAGCAGCCAATGGAGTCGTCCTGGTAACTACTAAAAGTGGACAGGGAATTGAAGGCTTTCAGATAAATTATAACAATTACCTTGGGTTTGAAAAGGTCATTGGTCTGCCCGATTTAATTAATGATCCGGTGAGATTTATGGAATTAAGAGACCAGGCTCAGAGAAATGCCGGACGAAGTACAGTGGACTTCGGAGAAAATCTGATTGAAGAATATAGACAAGGGATGAAAACCGACCCTTATGTATATCCTCACAATGACTGGTTTGATCTTATTTTTGATCCTGGATTTATTCAAAACCATAATTTAAGATTTTCAGGTGGTAACCAGGACTATACATACTCTCTTTCTTTAGGTTACCTGGATCAGGAAGGAGTACTAAGAGGTACCAGCTCTAATAAATATTCCATAGACCTTAACACAAAAGCAAATATTTCTGAAAGACTAACGGTTAGTGCCATTATCAACGGGCAGTTTACCGAATTTGACGAAGCTGTTGCTGGAACGCCCTATGTGATGGAGATGACATTTAAAAACGCAGGCGTTGGGTTTGAACCCACTTATCTGGAAGATGGACGTTACGCAGATACTTTTATAAGAACTCCCGGACATTATGTTTTTAGAAACCCTCTTGCTCTGACCGGAGAAGGAATGAATAACCATAAGCAGCAGAATTACAGGATGATCCTTGGAGGAGAATATAGCTTACCATTCAACATTACTTATAACATAAAGGGGGCTTATACCAAACAGGATTACTTAAATGCCATTTTTGAACCTGAAGTGTATCAGTATAATGTTAAAACGCTGGAAAAAATCAGAAATAGAATAACTGGTTCTCCTACCAGACATGCCAAAAAAATTGATACTTATAACTATCAGCTAAACTTACAGCAAACCCTAAAATGGAATAACACGCTTAACAATATGCATCATTTTGCCGCACTTTTAGGATTCAGTACGCAAAAGTTTGTTGACAACACTTTCTCGGCATATAGAGAGGGTTATCTAGGTAATGGATTGACAACACTGAATGCCGGTTCTGTCAATCCTGATGTGAGTGGGACCAACAGTGTTAACTCACTTATGTCATTATTTGGAAGGTTAAACTACAATTATGATGAAAGATATTTGTTTGAAGGTAATTTCAGATACGACGGTTCATCCAAATTTGCTGAAGGGAACAAGTGGGGATTATTTCCTTCCTTCTCGGTAGGATGGCGTATGGGCAGAGAAGAATTCATGGAAGATGTCAGCTGGCTGGATGAATTTAAATTCAGGGCTTCCTGGGGGAAATTAGGAAATGAAAGAGTTCCTAACTTTCGTTTCGTTAACCTGATTAATGTTGGTAATGACTATAGCTTTGGTAATACTATAAATGCGGGCGCAGCTGTTACTCAGTACAGTGACCCTAATATAACCTGGGAAACAACCACTACCTCAAATATAGGAGTTGATGCAGCTATGCTTTCAAATAGCCTGAATGTTAGCTTTGAGCTCTTCAAAAAACGCACTACTGATATTCTATACGCTACCACGATTCCCGCACAGGTTGGCGGACTTGGAGGCCCATTAAGGAATATCGGTACAGTAGATAACCAGGGTTTTGAAGCCAGTTTAACTTACCAGAATTCTGTAGGACCTTTTTCTTATATGGTTTCAGGGAATCTCACCCGGGTCAAGAATGAAGTAGTAGATCTCAATGGTACTACAATTTATAACTATGGATCACGTAACAGAGGAGGGACCATCATTAAAGAAGGCTATCCAATAAACTCATATTATCTGCTTCATGCTACAGGAATTTTTGATACCCAGGAAGAAATTGATAGTCACGCCTTTCAAACTCAGGATACCAGACCGGGATATCTTAAGTTTGAGGATGCCAATGGCGATGGCGTAATTAACCAGGATGACAGGATCATCAGCGATCAAAACCGCATTCCCACTTATACTTACTCTTTTAATGTAGGTTTAGACTATAAAAACTTCTCTTTATCCGCTTTCTTTACCGGAGTAAGTGATGTATATACCTTCAGGGCAAGAACCGGGGATGTTCCTTTTTGGTATGGTACCGGCGTCACTGAAGAATGGGTAAATAATTCCTGGACTCCTGAAAACATGGATGCCGAATTACCAATCCTCACTACTTTTGAAGATGCGTTGAATACTAATTTCAGGGATTCTGATTTTTTACTTCAAAATGCCTCATTTATGAGGTTAAAGAATATTCAACTAAGCTATGCCCTACCCACAAACTTTCTTGAAAGGATAAAACTCCAAAGTGCCAAAGTTTTTGTCAATGGACAGAACATATGGACAATTACTCCCATGGATACCTTTGACCCCGAAAGAGACATGGGAACTGATAATGCAAGTTATGACTATCCAAGTGTGAAAACATATACTGCTGGAGTTCAAATTGGATTTTAAAACAACAAACCATTACTATCATGAAGACTTCAAATATATATATATACAGATTCACGATTATTTTATCGCTCAGTATTGTATTCAGTGCTTGTGAGGATTTCCTCTCAACAGTGCCATCTGATCAATATACCTCAGATAATTTTTGGGAATCAGAGGAACAAGCTCAAGCTGCTTTAACTGGAATTTATGAAGTGCTTAGAGGATATCCTGCGAATCAAATATTCTACAGTGCTCAAATTACTCCTAACGCAGTAAGGTTTGATAATCCCGGCGGCTGGAGGGATCTGGCCAGAGGCCTTGCCCAAACGACCAACCCCCTATTTGAAAGTGCATGGACGAGTAATTATAGAGGAGTAGGCAGGGCAAATACATTATTGGATAACATAGAAAAGATTGAAGCTGAACCCGACGTAATTAATAAAATAATCGCTGAAGCAAAATTCCTGAGAGCTTTCTATTATGCGGATTTAGTTAATAAATTTGGTGCAGTTCCTTTGATCACAAGTGCTCCCGATTTAGTTGAGCAGGGAGAACTCCCGCGTAATTCTAAAGCCGATGTAGTAACGCAAATACTTAATGACCTGGATGAGGCCGCTGATGTTTTGCCTCTGACGGATGAACCCGGTAGGGCTACCAAGGGAGCCGCGCTTTCGCTCAAGGCACGTGTTTTATTATATGAGCAGAGATGGGAAGAAGCCGCTGATGCTGCACAAGCGGTTATGGATCTGGATGTTTACTCACTATTTCCGGATTACAGAGAATTGTTCATGCTTGAAAATGAAGGGAATGAAGAAGTCATCTGGGATATACAGTATTTTATGCCCCGCTTTGGTCATGGTTATGACAATGCTGTCACTTTACATAGTAATGTGGCCCCAACCAAAGAATTAGTAGATGCTTACTATATGATTGATGGTCTGTCAATTGCGGAATCTTCTTCATATGACCCTGAAAATCCTTATGAAAACAGAGACCCTCGACTTTATCAGACTATCAGATTGGTTGGAGCCATGTATAATGGCAAAATAAATACTGATAGTGATCTGGATCAGACGGGGTTTGGCGTAAAGAAATTTACTACTTATAGTGACAGTACGACAATTACTGAGGTTTCAGGAGGAAGAAGCGAGATAAATCCGATTGTAATCAGGTTTGCAGAAGTTTTGTTAACCTATGCCGAAGCTCAGAATGAAGCGGTTGGTCCGGACGAGTCGGTTTACGAAGCTATCAATCGTATACGAAGCCGTCCAAGTGTCAATATGCCAGCACTTGAACCCGGACTTTCAAAAGATGAAATGCGAGAAGAGATTCGGCATGAGAGAAGAATTGAACTTGCTTTTGAAGGTAAATATTATGCTGATATCAAACGGTGGGGAACTGCTGAAGAATTAATGAATGTTGATGTTCATGATTATCAAGGTAATGTATATACCACCAGAACCTTTAATCCTGCTCGTGATTACCTTTGGGCGATACCATCAAATCAAATTGATTTGAATCCAAACCTTGAACAAAACCCTAACTGGTAATAGCAATTAAATTCAGTTCAATACAAATTGAATGGAATGCCTTAAAGTATTCCATTCTTCTTTCTACACATACTACTATTCATATGAAAAGCTATTTTTATTTATTAAGTATACTCTTTCTTTTCAGCCAATGCGGCGAGTCACAAAGAGAAACTGATAATCAGTCTGTACAGCAACCGGGCACCTCTCAGCTCTCCCCTAACATTATCATACTTCTTGCCGATGATTTAGGCTATGGGGATCTGAGCAGTTACGGCAATCCGGTCATTCATACTCCCCACCTGGATGCCATGGCATCTGAAGGAATTCGCTTTACCTCCTACGAAGCCGCTCCCTGGTGTGTCCCCTCTCGTGTTGAACTTCTTACAGGTCGCTATATGGCTCGCGTTAACCTCAATGGAGGAACTGGTGCAGATGGAACCGGAGGTTTACCCGATGAAGAACTTACGCTGGCAGAAGGGTTGAAAGCCGCTGGTTACAATACAGGAATGGCGGGTAAGTGGCATCTGGGCTATAAAGAAAAAAAGTTTCTCCCTACCAATCATGGCTTTGACAGCTGGCTGGGACTTCCCTACTCCAATGATTATATCAAACCCTATGTGCAGACGGATGAACCCCTGGTAATGTACAGAGACACTACTGTGGCAGAATATCCGGTCAATCAGGATTCTCTTACCGTTAAATATACGGCTGAAGCCATTCGCTTTATCAATGAGCAGCATACTGAAGCAAAGCCATTTTTCTTTTATCTGGCTTATAACATGCCTCACTTGCCTATCCATACCACCCGTGAATTCTTTGGGCAGTCAAAAGCAGGGCTTTATGGTGATGTCATCCAAACCATAGACTGGAGTGTGGGCCAGATTCGTAAAACGCTGGAAGAGAAAGGCTTGTCCGAAAACACAATCATTTTCTTTGCCTCCGACAATGGCCCCTGGCAAAATGCTCCCGATCGTATGTTTGAAATTCCTACTACTCCGGAAGGTAGTAACTGGGAAAAGCGAGGAGCCGGTAATAAACCCTGGCATGTGGGAACGGTAGGCCCGCTCAGGGGCTATAAACATACTACCTATGAAGGCGGCACCCGGGTCCCTGCCATCATCTGCTGGCCGGGCACAATTCAGCCTGCTCAGGTATCGGATCAGTTGGTGGCTAACCTGGACATGTACCGCACTTTTTTAAGCCTGGGCGGAGGCACTCCTCCTGAACATAAAGTAGATGGTCATGACATCACCCCCTATCTGTTGGGAGAGACGGATGAATCTCCAAGAAAAGAATTTGCCTATTTTATCAATAACCTTCAGGCCATGCGTGTTGGCTCCTGGAAACTAAGAGAAATGAATGGTACTACTGAGCTTTTCAATGTAGAAGTTGATTCGGGAGAAAAGTACAATAGGGCTGATGAAATGCCTGAAATGGTGAGTGAGATAAGAAGTAAGATGCAGCAATTGGCTGAAGAAGTGGGAAAAGCATTATAAATATAGATTTTCGTTTTAACCATACTTTCCCTCTAGCTTAAATATGAACCCGTATTTCCCTATCTTATTAAGGACAAGCTAATCTTAGCATAATGCGTTTTCCTAAATCAGATAAATAAAATTTTGAGGTCAGTTGATTATCTAAGTTTTCTTCTCAAGCAGAAAATTCTCCATCACCAGGCAATCCATGTCCGTGCGCTGATAGCAGCGCACGGCATCCTCAGGGCTGCATACAATAGGCTCATCTTTAATATTGAAAGAGGTATTAACAACTAGCCCATACCCACTAATCTCTTTAAATGCCTGAAGAAGCGAATAAAGCTTTTTATTTGACTGCTGACAAACAGTTTGTAGCCGTGCAGAATAGTCGATATGTGTTATTGCCGGCAGTTCTGAGCGACAGTGATAAAGTCGCTCATACAGGTTTAGTGCAGGGTAATTATCCGGTTCTGGCATTCTTCTGTTATATAAAAGGGGTGCCGTAATTAGCATATAGGGCGAGTCACCTGTAAAATCAAAATATTCAAACACATCTTCTTTCAAAACTGCCGGAGCAAAAGGTCTGAAACTCTCACGAAATTTAATCTTCACATTCACCCTTCTCTGCATATCCGGATTTCGGGCATCGCCCAGAATACTTCTATTGCCAAGAGCCCGGGGACCAAACTCCATTCTACCCTGAAACCATCCTATTACTTTTCCATTGGCTATTTTTTGCGCACATATTTTTACGAGCTCATCAAAGTTCTCAAAGTATTGATAAGTGAGCTGATGCTTACGGAGACTTGTGTAAATTTTACGATATGAAAATTCAGGGCCCAGATATGCTCCCTGCATCGCATCTCCAGTAGCACTGACTTTTCTGGGCTCATTTTCAAAAATATGCCAGGCAGCATAGGCTGCTCCTAAGGCTCCTCCGGCATCCCCAGCGGCAGGCTGAATCCATATTTTTTCAAATATTCCCGCATTCAGTAGCTTAGCATTGGCCACGCAATTAAGCGCTACCCCACCTGCCATCACCAGATGATCACATTGGGTAATTTTACGGGTAGTTTTGGCCAGTTGTATGATCACGCGCTCAGTAACAATTTGAATAGCCTTACTCAGATTCATATGGACCTGCAATATCTCCTCATCAGCCTGTCGCGGGGCAATGCCGAAAAGCCGCTTCCATTCTGGGGTATGAATCATACGAAGTCCGGTGGCATATGCAAAGTAAGCCATGTTCAAAAGCAGCGAGCCATCTTCTCTTATATCTACCAGATGGGTAAGTATTTTGTCAACAAACTCTTGGGTCTGAGGAGCTTCAGGATTCCCATAAGAAGCCAGCCCCATTAATTTATACTCTCCTCCATTTACCTCAAAACCCAAAAAGTAGGTAAAGGCAGCATACAGAAGCCCCAGGGAGTGAGGGAAGTGTAATTCTTTGATAATTTTGATAGAATCTCCCTGACCATGCCCGATGGTCGTAGTAGCCCACTCACCTACTCCATCAATGGTCAGTATCGCTGCTTCCTGAAAAGGAGATGGATAAAAAGCACTGGCAGCATGGGATAGATGATGCTCTGAAAATAATATGGGAGGAACGCAAGGAGCGATTTTGTTAAGTTGCTTCCTGATATGCTGCTTCATAAAGAGCTTATCTTTGATCCATACTGGCATGGCTTTTAGAAAACTGAGCAAGCCAGAAGGAGCAAAAGCATGGTAAGTTTCCAGCAGGCGTTCAAATTTCAGCCAGGGTTTATCATAAAATACTACCTTAGAAACTTCATCCAGGCGCACACCAGCTTCTTCCAATACATAACGGATCGCATGGATAGGAAAACTCGCATCATGCTTCTTCCGGCTAAATCTTTCTTCCTGAGCTGCCGCAATAATCTCCCCATCCACTAAGAGCGCCGCAGCGCTATCGTGGTAAAATGCAGAAATACCCAGGATAATCTTGCTCATCTAAAAAATAGAGTAAATAAAAGGAGCCAGGGCCGAGCCACTGCTCACCACGCTTAGTGCTCCCAAGATCAGGAGTGAAAGGATCAGGGGAAGTAGCCAGAATTTTTTTCGGATCTTCAGGAACATCCAGAATTCTCTTATTATTTCCATAGTCAATATCAGTTAAAAAGGATGTTTTAGGTCAGATGTCTCAAATTGATGCCCACGGTGTACAAATACTGACTGTTTACTTTTTTTAAAATCACGCAGTTGTAAACTATCTTTCTTCAGCCACTTTCTGATCAGTCCAACGGGTAGCAACAGACATACAAAAAGGATTGTTAGAATTACTGTAGAAGTTAATTTTGACAAGATTTTTGCCAGTAAAAACCAGAGCCAGGTGAATGGATAAAAAAATCCGGGCCAGAGCAAGGTGATCAGGGTAACCGACAAAGCGATCCGTATCCATACATCGGGTGTATAGAAAAAGCCCATGATCAGACAAGCCAATATGATAATCATTCCGCTCTCTTTCTGCTTCTTGGGTCCAACTTCTGTCACGAGGTCTAAAAAGTATGTTTTGATGTTAGTATACAATCGCATATGCTCAATTATTTATCGCCTGAATCTGTTCCTGAAGAGCCGTTGCGGTCGGGTTGTTCTGTGCTAATTTAAGGGATTTTTCCACATAAATTGCCGCAGCAGAAGTATTGGCAAACTTTAAATAGGTGGCAGCAATTTGATTCGCCAGCCTCACATCCGCAGGCTGCTGCTGGTATTTGTCTTTCAACTGAATCACCTGCTTCACCCACATTTGCAGGTCTGACAAACTCAGATTAGAAGGTTGTTCAGAGACTGCGAAATTCAGATAGCTTAAGGCCTCTTTGGGTTGGTCAAGCTTGAGTAAAGTGATAAACAGGCTTTGTGCAGTAGCAAACTCCGCTTTTTGTTCAAAAGCTTTCCTGAGGTAAAAAACACTTCTGTTTTGATCTTTTACCATCATACATAAGTGGGCTGCCTGCTTATACAAATCTGTCTGGTAAGGTCTTTCCAATAGCAGAGCTTCCGACACTTTCAGGGCATCTTCTACCCGCTCTGCCTTAAGATAGTACTGATACAACTGCTGCATGGCTTCCTCCCAGCCAATCTGCTTTACTGACAGCCCTCCGGCCAGTTGCGTCTCAAAAGACCGCTTTACATTGATCTCTTCGGTGATAGGCTCATGAAAGGGCCAGCCTTCCTTCAACATCATAATTTCATATGCTCCTTTTAAAGAGTCTACAATCGTCACGGGCATTTGCTTCCTTAATGTTTCAAATGTCATCTCATTTGCTGATTCAGCCGGTAAAAGTTTTTGCTGCACCATACTTTGGTAAAAAGCTTCAGAGAGCAGGGCGTAGCCCATCAAATTGGGATGCACATGCTCCAGCAAAGTTTCCTGTCCCAGGATGCCGTGAGGGGAACGGGCTTCAAATACGGCTTTGGAATCTACCAGGCTTACATGGGGAAAAGAGTCTGCCTGCTTCCGGATAATTTCATTCATCTCTTCAGGAGCCCTGAAACGCAACATATCCAGCGCTTTAGCCCGGATAAAAAGCGCTTTGGCTTTCGCGAAATCTTCCTGCTGGTAAGCTTCTTGTGCCTGAATGTATTGTTCATTGGCAGAAAAATGGCTGTCAGTGGTGTCACTGATAAAGGGCGCTAAGTCTTTCTCATTACTCACCAGATTACTGATCAGAACAGGAATATCGTATTCCTCTAATGCATTCAATGTTTCTATCAGATTACTTTCAAACTGTTCTATTCCTTTTGAATAAGTATCAGAGTCATAGGAAATCTGCTGTTCTAATGCCATTCTTTTCATCAGGTTTTCCTGTAGATCCGGCTGCACTGTAGACTTTAAGCTACTACTTCTCACCTTAGACACAAAGTTGGTCAGTAACTGTACCAGACGAAATTCTCTCAGGTCTATGATCGTCCTGATCAGAGAAGGATGACTCCCAAAATAGCTGGTAGAGCCTACACCCAATGCACCATAATATTCATTATGACCACAGTAAATTAAAACCAGATCGGGATCCTGAGCATGTAATTGTTTGGCAAAGTCCTGTACTGTATAGGAGTTGACAGCCGTTAAAGAAAGGTTGATCACTTCAAAATTAGTATCAGGATAGGTGTGCATGAGCCGGTATTGCAGCCAGCGATGAAAAGAGCCATTGTGCATGTAGGGGTAGCCTATGGTGGTGGACTCACCCAGCACGAATATTCTAAATGTATGCTCATCTTTAAGCTTTTTGAACTTCTCAAAATTACCAATGGTGGCATTCTCCTCTTGTGTAAAATACTTCTTAGATACATGCTCGTTCATCACCCAAAAGCCAGGTTGCCTGGCCTCTTCTACGAATAGATCCATATTCACGCCATATCCAGCCCATCTCAGCCCTATTTCGAACAAAACCAGCAGCAATAATGGCAGCAGCATGGCCATTATCTTAAATACTGCCATTTGTGTTCCAGACAATAGTGGATTAAAATTTGAACGTCCTTGTGCAGACACGGTAATGAATTGACATAAACTTTTGGAAATACCCCTCATATGTGTTTCAGCACCGTAGAGCTGATATGGTGAGGGATTAGAAATATAGTCATTAGTCTAAACTGTTCACAGTTTTTCGTGCTACTTTATAGTCACATGCTCATAAAATGTTTTCATTTATTTTCAGGTAAAGCAAAAGCCACGTACGAGCCTCCCGGTTTTAAATCATAACGTGTGCCTCCGGCAGCGATTACAATGTATTGTCTTCCATCTACCATATAGGTAATGGGAGTAGCAAAGCCACCAGCAGGCAATTTGTATTTCCATACCACTTCTCCGGTGGAGGTATCAAAAGCCCTCAGATGCTCATCGTAGGTAGCGGCAATAAAAAGCAGCCCCCCGGCGGTAACGATGGGTCCACCATGATTTTCTGTGCCGGTAGGCGCTAGCCCCTTTTCGCTTAATTCTGGATACTCACCCAGCGGCACCTGCCATTTGTACTCACCAGAGTTTAAATCAATAGCACTCAAAGTGCCCCAGGGAGGCTCAACGGCAGGATAGTTCTCCTGATCACGAAACTGCACATGACCATTGTTGACATAAGGCGGCATATATGGAAAATCCTCTCCACCCTGATGAGATGCTTCCGCTTTTGTATTATGAATGTCTACCACCGGTTCTGCATCCGTTTCGGGCTGAAACAAATAGCGAACAATAGCATCCCGATCTTCTTTAGGCAGATGTTGAAAAGAGGGCATCCTCCCTCTTCCACTTTCTAAGATAGTACTGATTTGCGCTCGACTCATCCGCTTACCGACATCAACCAGTGCCGGATAGGCCTGCCCCTGAGAGTTTTGAGAATTACCTTTATCAATCGCACCATGGCAGGTAGCACAATTGACATTATACAGTGAAGCTCCTTTGGATAGTTTGGCTGAAACTTCCTGTGCCTCTACCTCTTTCATTTTAAGCCACCACAGCATATTGTTGGCGTTCTGATACAAAATGCCCTGTGGGTCGGCCGCATTGCCTCCCCACTCTGCTCCTCCTCCAAAGGCAAAATACAGGCTGCCCTCTAAACTGGGCGGCATATATTTACTACCATGCCGGCTATTTCGAAAACGTTCTAAGGCATAGGCATGTGCCTCCGGCGTACGATCCGTGAGGTTATCTTCAGTAAGCTCCTGTACAGAGAAAGGAGCAGGCCTGGTAGGAACAGGCTGAGTAGGCCAGGGCTTCTCTCCCGGTAAGGCTGGAGAGGTAGGCACGGGCACTTCTTCTACTTCAAACAAGGGTGTGCCTGTATCCCTGTCAAATAAGAAAATGTATCCATCTTTGGTAGCCTGGGCTACCGCATCTATCATCTTCCCGTCATGCCTGACCGTCAGCAAGTTGGGAGGACAAGGAATATCCCGGTCCCAGAGGTCATGATGCACGGTCTGAAAATGCCATACTCTTTCACCGGTTTCAGCATTCAGGGCAATGACACAATTGGCAAACAGGTTTTCCCCTTCCCTTGCCCCTCCATAAAAATCAACGGAGGGAGAACCGGTGCCGGCATAGACCATTCCTCTTTCTTCATCCAGCGTCATGCCTGCCCAGCAATTAGCGCCTCCCAGCTTTCTGTAAGAGTCTTTTGCCCAGGTCTCATAGCCAAACTCACCGGGAAGCGGTATGGTATGAAAGGTCCAGGCCAGCTCACCAGTGCGCACATTGAAAGCGCGGATATAACCTGGCAGCGCACTCCCCGATTCTGATACGCTGGAGCCTGTGATCAGTAAATCTTTGTATATCACTCCCGGCGTAGTGACTCTAATAGAATAATTCGCCACATTATAACCCAAAGTTTCTTCTCCCCCCAAACCAGTATGTAAATCCACTTCACCCTGTTCTCCAAAGCTTAATATCTTTTCACCCGTATTGGCATTAATGGCATACAGGCTGGCTCCCGCGGTATATAAAATACGCTGGTCGTCCCCATCTGCCCAATACATGACTCCCCGTACCGGATGGTAACGAGGCCGCTTTTCAGGATCGGCAAAGGGATCAAATTTCCAAATCTGCTCACCACTGCCGGCATGTACGGCAAAAACTTTCATCTGCGGTGTAGTGCCATACAAAATTCCGTTTACCACGATAGGCTGACATTGCAGGTTCATGGCCCGCTCATTAGGATCATTATTCTCTCCCGTATCAAATGTCCATGCCAATTGTAGCTCATGGATATTCTCTTTGTTAATCTGATCTAAAACTGAGTATCGATTTCCAGCATTATTTCCTCCATAAGTAGGCCAATCCACACCGGTTATACGTCCTCTGGAACTTTGGCTCTCTAACTCAGGCTGCTGACAACTCCCTACCATCAGCAAGCCAGATATGATCAATATAAAGCCTCTCAGCATGTGTTGTTTTCTTTATTAGTCAGTAAGGTTCTGCATTCATGAAGCTTACTACCAGCTATGTTTTTTAGAAGATATACATGATAATTTGGGCAGACTAATGCCCGGACAGGACATAGCCATGAAGCATATAAGGTGCTGACTTATATGCGAGTACTATATACAAAAAATTTGCCCGCCCTAACTTTAGTCTGCCACATTTCTTTATGGTCTGATAATAGTACCATCGTCTTTACGTACCGTCCAATTGGACTTGGTACTCATAGGGTATTTAGCAGCCAGCTTTTCGTCAATTTCCACGCCAAAGCCTGGGGCCTCATTGACGGACATATAGCCATCGTTCATGGTAGGGGCTCCCGGAAATACCTCTCTCAGCTGATCAGAAAAAAGCGCCGCTTCCTGAATACCAAAATTCCACAGGGCATAATCCATATGGGCCTGAGCCGCATGTCCAACAGGCGACACATCACCCGGGCCATGCCAGGCTGTAGCGATTCCATAAAACTCACCCAGGCGTGCAACCTTCATGGCAGGTGTAATACCGCCTATCTGGGACACATGTATTCTGATAAAGTCAAAGTAATGATTGACGATAGGCTCTTTAAATTCATTGATATTATTGAACAACTCGCCCATCGCAATGGGCACAGAGGTGCTTGCTCTTAACGCTTTGAACCACTCCATATTCTCCGGTGAGAAAGGGTCTTCTATAAAAAACGGATGATAATCTTCCAGTTTTTTGATCATACCAATGGCATCTATGGGTGCCACACGCTCATGGATATCGTGCAATAGTTCTATTTCTTCCCCACATGCCTTACGTACTGCTTCAAACATTTTGGGCACTGATTTCAAATAAGTCCCCTGGCTCATATAATTATCACTTTCTTTGGCAAAACCTGCTTTTTTAAAATCCGGCTCACCCGTGATACCTGCTCCTCCATAGCCTCCCTGCTGTATCCTAATATACTTATAACCGCGGTCCATAAAGCTCTGCACATCTTCGGCTACTTCTTTGGGTGTTTTTCCATTGGCATGACCGTAGCAGGGGATGGCGAATCTTACTTTGCCGCCGAGTAGCTGATGTACCGGCATATTTGCCCGCTTGCCTTTGATATCCCATAATGCCTGATCTAATCCACTGAGGGCATTGTTGAGGACAGGGCCGTTGCGCCAGTAGGAACTGACGTAAGCAGACTGCCACATATCTTCAA
Organism: Catalinimonas alkaloidigena; assembly: GCF_029504655.1. NCBI lineage: Bacteria > Pseudomonadati > Bacteroidota > Cytophagia > Cytophagales > Catalimonadaceae > Catalinimonas > Catalinimonas alkaloidigena. Next base: position 1,855,734 of record NZ_JAQFIL010000001.1, on the reverse strand, counting down.
TATTGTCCACATCTTTGCCCGCTGCGAATTCATTCAGATATTCAATAGCCGGAAGCACCGCGAATGCCCTTTGGGTAAAAGTAGCACAGCCCAGACCATATAGTCCCGGCTCACTCGTTTCTACTTTTACGACGATCAGGTTGGATCCGCCGGGGCGGGTGCCAATTGCTTTTACACTTTTAATGGTAACCGGAGCCATGCCTTTAGCATAAGATGAAGTTGCCTTCTCTTTGGCCTCTGCCTTTGTATTAGCTCCCTGCCCCAGCATTCCTAAGAAGCCTGCTGAGCTCAGCCCTAACATTTTTAATGATTCCCGACGGTTAAATTTACTATTTGCCATATAAGAATTTTGTTAACATTTGCACTGGATTAAATCTGCCGGCTGCTTTAAAAGCACTGTGTCCTACTCCATGCATGATTTCAGTTTTTACTTTAGTAAGTGGCAGAAAAGCGCTGTCCTGAAGACAATGCTTTTCTACCCAATGATTATTTAAGTTTTAATAGCCCGGATTCTGCTCCATCTCCACATTAGCATTCAGTTCCAGGATAGGGATAGGCTGGGCATAATCGGTATTCTCCCACTGTATGGTTCCTCCGCGTACTCTTTCATAATAATTGGCTTCCTGATCTCCTATCTGCCAGCGGCGTACATCAAACCACCAGTGCCCTTCTCCAAATAATTCTGCCCAACGCTCATACTTCAGCGGATCATTCATCAGTACCGGATCACTGGCCATGGTATTGTCAGACAGACTGCTGTAGTCTACCGGCGAAGGGACATCTACCGGGTATCCATAGGCTCTGCGCTTCACTTTGTTGATATACTCCAGGGCGTCTGAAGTATTACCATTATTGATGAGTGCTTCGGCATAGAGTAGATAAATATCCGCCAGGCGAAGCCAGTAAAAATTAGAGCCGTTGGCCATATTGATTTCTGTCTCTGTACCTTCCAGGTTGATATACTTTCTAAAGCTCCAGGCTTCCATGTCCAGTTCATGAATATCCAGGTAATGAGATATCGCTCTTTTTCCGCCGCTCACTATCATTGAGTCTACATAGGGCTGCAGACAAGACACCCAAAGACGGGGGTCAACCGTCTGATTATCCCGTGCTTCTATAGAGTTGCTTACATATGCCGGATCTACATTGTCAGGTGAAACCTGCTCCGTGCCCGGCGGGAAGTAGTGCCCTTCATCAAAGCCAAAACGCTGGATATTTTTTTCATGCGGAAAAACATTAGACCATGCTGAGGCCGCTGCGCTGCCATTATCACCCACATAACTTGGGGCCAGTACCATTCCTACACTTGAGCCCATAGAAGTAGCTGACCCTCCCCTGGCAGTCATATCCACATTTAGGTTCAGCTCATACAATGACTCGGAGTTAAATTCATTATTTCCATTAAACATCTCTTTGTAGGTGTCAAAGGGGACCAGTGACTTGCCACTGTTGGTGATGACATCATTCAGATAACTTTGAGCATTATTCCAGTCCTGTGTATACACATAGGCTTTACCCAAAAAGCTTTTTACTGCCCAGACATCAGCTTTGTATAAATCATTACCACTCCAGCTGTTACCATCCAACAGACGCTCTGCTTCTTTGAGATCAGCGATCATAAAGTCCCACACCTCACGCACTGTAGCCCGGGGGAGCTGGGTTTCATCCAGACTGGAAGATACCTCTGTCATGATTGGTACTCCTTTACCTTCTCCGCCATGTCCATCAATGATGAAGGACTCGCCCCATATATTGATCAGATTATAATAATACCAGGCGCGCAGAAAGTACGCCTGCCCTTCTATAAGATTCAGGCTAGCCTGTTCAGAGTCTTTGGCAAGGTTTTCACGATACGAAGCAAGGTTTTCTAATAATGTATTAGACCGCTGCACACCTACCCAGGAGTCCTGCCAGGTGGCATTCAAAAACCCATCATTAGGCTGAGAATTGTTCTGTGCCAGCGCAATCCATGTAGGGGTACCCTGCCAGCTTAAGTCCGCAGTATGCGACCACATATACAGTATTTTGCCAAACATATTATGACCATACAAACCTGTTACATGCTGGCTGCCGTACACTCCGGTAAGCAACTGTTCCAGATCATTGACAGATCCGGGATAGTTCTCAGTAGAAAGCGCATCCGGATTTGTCACATCAACAAAATCATCTGAACAGGACGCCAGAGCGAGTAACATACTGAAGGATACAGCTTTCAGAAATACTTTTATATGCGTATACATAGCTTTTTCTATTATTATTTGTATCAATCTCATGGCTTAGAAACTTAAATCAATTCCAACTGAAAATAATCGGGTACGGGGATAAGAATAGATAGTATCAATTCCTCTTCCGGTGGTACCATTACGCCCTAACACTTCCGGATCTAATCCTGAATATGAGGTTAGCGTCAGTAGATTCTGTCCTTGCAGATAAAGCCTGAGGTTGGAGATGCCAATACGGCTGGTCAGGGCATTGGGAAAGGTATAACCAATCTGAAGATTACGGAGCTTCAAATAAGATCCATCTTCCACATAATAACTGGAGATTCTGGTGTAGTTGGCGTTAGGGTCCCGTACATAGTTGCCTGAGTCATCTGTAAAGCCAACCCGTGGAGAACCGGTTAAGCCTCCTCCATTAAAAAAGGAAGTATTGAATATATCCGCTGTAGTATTGTAATCTCCTACAAAATACTGCGTATAGTATTTGTTACCATTATAAGTATCCCCCCCCTGCACCCCCTGAAAAAGAGCCGTCAGGTCAAAACCTTTCCAGCCAAGATTTAGATTAATACCATACGTCATTTTGGGCCATGGATTACCTATAAAAGTTTTATCCTCAATGGTAATATGACCGTCACCATTGATATCTCTGAACCTGAGGTCACCGGCACCAGTGGCCTGGTTCTGATAGTACTCTGAGGAAGATCCTCCGGCTTCCCGGGCCTGTTGGTTAAGCTCAGTTACTTCGGCATCTGTCTGAAATATACCATCCACAATATACCCATAATACTGGCTTAAAGGCTGTCCTGCTTCAGTACGGGCTACAGTGCTTTCCAGATAGTCGCCAGCCGCGCCATCATTGATAGGATTATTATTAGTGCCATCCAGCGTTTTGACCAGGTTTTCGTTAAAGGCGGCATTGGCCCCGATACGGTAGGTAAAATCGCCTCTTCTTCCTCTAAAATCTACGGCAAATTCAACCCCCTTATTACTCATCTGCCCGATGTTGGTATATACACTGGAACCCGCAAAGCCAGAGCTTAATGGTACCGGTACCTGATAAATCATGTCCTGTGTTTGCCTGCTGTACCAGTCGGCGGTAATATTCAGGCGATCTCCAAACAGGCCAATATCTACTCCTATATCTGTCTGTTGTACCTCTTCCCATTTGATATCCTCATTGGCCAGTTGCGCGGTTAGGGCATAACCTTTGACCCTGCTGCCATCCGGTAAACCATGTATATTGGTACCACCGGAACCACCGTATGATGCCTGATAGGTAAACTGAGGGATACTGCTTGTGCTACCCAGTATTCCATAACTAGCCCTCAGCTTCAGGTTAGACAGGAAAGTAACATTGCTGAGAAAAGCTTCTTCTGTCAGTTTCCATCCTACTGAAAAGGAGGGGAATACTCCCCATTTATTGGTAGGGCCAAAACGATCTGATCCATCTCTGCGTATATTGGCGGTAAACAGATACTTATCGTCATAGCTGTAATTTAACCTGCCAAACTGGGAGAGCAGGCGTGTTTGTGGATATTCACCCCCACTGGTTCTGTTGGAGCTAGGATCCGTACTGAGGCCCAGGTTATAGGTAATTATCTGAAATCCCTGGGCCTGACCACTAAGACTGCTCAGGTCTTGCTGGTAAGACTCATAACCTGCCATAACTTTGAACTGATGCAGGCCAATGCTTTTGTCATAGGTCAGCACATAGTTGCCGGTAAAATTTTTCTGTATGCTTTCATCCCGCTGTAGGAAAGCGATGGGATTTACAATCACACCAAAATCATGAGCTTCCCTAAAATGATAATTGCGAGAAGCATAAATAGAAGCACCAAAGGTAGAGCGGAAGTTAAGGCCATCTATAACCTCCCAATCCAAATAAATATTGCCTTCCAGGGCGTAGGTTTCGTTCTTGCGATGGTGGATATACTCATTACCTACCAGATTTGGCCCGGTAAAAAACGAACCTGTTTTAGCCCAGCCTCCGTATGGATTAGTTTCATCATGTACAGCCACTACCGGTGCCGAACGGAACGGAAAGGTAGCGGTCTGTACCGGGTTAGTAGCGGTTTTCCAGGCGTAGAGGGTTTCTCCTACTTTTAAGCGATTGTTGATACTGTAATCTGTGTTGGACCTGATGCCGTACCGCTCAAACCAGTTATCAATCTTGGTGCCATCTTCCCGCTGATAATTGGCGGACAGGTAGTAGTTGGTCTTTTCGGTAGAACCAGAAAGAGAGAGTGAATAGCTTTGCTCTATACCATTGGTATACAATTCATCTACCCAGTCAGTATTGGGCAATTGGCTAGGATCATCCCATCCGTTAGTGTTTACACCAAAAGCTTCTTTGGCAGTAATATAGTCAGACGTATTTAATAAATCGTACAAATTTCTCGGTTCACGAATACCATAGTAAGAGTTAAAATCCACATTTACTTTTCCTTTCCCTGCGCCCCTTTTGGTGGTGACCAGGACTACCCCTCCTGCGGCCTGCGCTCCATAAATGGCGGCCGCACTGGCATCTTTCAAAATCTCTATAGACTCTACATCCTGCATGTTAAAGTTATTGCCTGTGCCCATCCGCACGCCATCCACGATATACAATGGAGGCATCCCACCAATTGAACCAGCTCCTCTGATTACAATATTAGAGTCTCCTCCCGGTGAGCCATCATTACGGGTCACCTGCACACCGGCAGCACGTCCCTGCAGGGCTTCAGAAACACTTCTGACTGGTAAACTTTTCACGTCCTCAGCTTTCACTGATGATACTGCTCCGGTCAGGTCAGAACGTTCCTGTACGCCATACCCAACCACTACGATTTCTTCCAGGCTTTGTACATCTTCAGACAAAGAAGCATTGATGGTAGTGCGTCCGTTTACTTCTATTTCCTGGGTAAGGAAACCAATAGACGAAAATATCAGTATCGCGTTTTCATCTACGCTAATGCTATAGTTACCGTCTATATCAGTGACAGTACCGTTAGAAGAGTTTTTTTCAATAATATTGACACCCGGCAATACCTCTCCATCTGTTTTTGAAGTAATGGTGCCTGATACCGTAATGGTAGCCGTTTCTTCTGTAACAGAAGCAAACTGGCCGGACGGTAATTTTTTTACATTTATATTGGTATTGACGCGCTTGAAACCAAGTTTAGCATGCTTGGAAATATCAATCAGAATATCGTAGAGCGAAGTTTTTCGATAATTCTGATTCAATATCGTTTGTTGGTCAATGTCCTTACTATTGTAAACAAAATTGAAATCTGTCTGCTCTTCTATTTTTTTGAATACAGTAAGTAAATCAGCATTTTCCAGCCTGAGATTAAGAAGAATCTCTTTAGTGCTTACTTCTTGCGCAACTCCCGGAGGGGTCGCCAATAGCAAATTGCACAGTACAATTTGTATGAATATACCATAGAATGAGTACACAAGTACCCTGGTAAAGATCGTTTTCATATCTTTATGTTGGTTGTATTAGTATCAGTAGTAAAGTCTTTATTAAGTACCTTTCTCTCCTCTGCCTGGGTTGACAAATTGCCTACTTGCAAATGTAGACATCAGCATAACCAAGAAAGAGAAAGAGGCGATTTGTAGCCCTGCCTGTAAAAGCTTTGGCTGCTTACCTTAGCAAGTGTCTGTATATTCCATGTTCATAGTTTAGGTATTTGTAGGATATTTGATTAGTACATGATTTTCTTTGATTTCAAATTCAAATCCCATGGTATAACTCAAGGAGGTGAGCACACTTTTGAGCGATTGATTATCAAATTTGGCCGTCACACTCCATTCAGAAGCACTCTGCCCCTCTACCTTTATTTGGGTTCCGTACCATCGCTCCAGGGTTTTGACTACCGTAGCCTGATCTTCATTTTCCAGATAAATAACCCCTTCTTTCCAGGCCAGCACCTTATCCATATCAAAAGTTCTTTTGGTTAAAAGCTGCTTTCTTTTATTGTACCCGAGCTGTTCTCCGGGGAGCAAAAAGTATACTCCTGCGGTATCACTTCCTATGCGCTCATGGTAGTTCACTTTTACTTTTCCACTGCTAAGTGATACCTCTATAAAGCTGTCATTCGGATAAGCAGCTATATTAAAGCTAGTGCCTATGGCTATTGTAGTGAGCTCCGCACTTTCTACCTGAAAAGGCCTTAAACTGTCCTGGGCAACTTCAAAAAAAGCTTCTCCTACTAAGTTTACTGTTCTGTGATCAGGATGGAAGGGTTCAGTAAAACTGATCTTACTGCCAGCATTCAGTATCACTTTTGAACCATCGGCTAAAAATACTGTAAGCTTTTGTCCATAAGGGTTTTCTTTAACTACTTCAGTATATTCTATTTCCGATACTTGCGCTGCCTCTTGGGTGTTATGGTAAAATCCATAAAACATTCCGAATATAAATACTATGGAAGCCGCTATCTTAAGGACCCAAGTTCCTGACCACTTTTTGTTTACTTTTGATGCTCTTAATTTTTGATGTGTAACTGCATATGCATTGAGTGGAACCGTTTTGATCCGCTCAGGAGATTCCTGCATTTTGCTTTTTTCCCATGCATCTATCCCCTCTTCAATAGCAAAACTCATAGAAGAGCGCTGCTGTTCACTGAGGCCATCATAACGTACTGATATTTGCCGAAGTAGTACAATAGCCTGTTTTACATCGGCCGCCTTGTAAGGGTACAAATCCAGCCATTCAATCCAAAAATCATTGAGTTCTTTGTCCGGGTTCAATACCCATTTCCTGAACTTTTCATCCAGAACAAAATCCTCAACACTGTAATTTTGATAATCCATTAACTGACTCTTTTATAGCAAGAGTCAGAAAGCCCAAATAGTTATCCTTTATTTTTGAAATATTTTTTTACGATAGTTTAAATGGGAGTTAAGGAGTACGGTAGGCAGCCTTAGTATTCGTTGAAAAGGAGGTATACGAATACAGCGAAGATCAGGCAGGTCAATTCTTTACGTAATACGGACAATGCTTTCCAGGCCAGGGTGTATACAGAGCGCAGGTTAATGCTCATAATATCCGCTACCTCCTCGTAAGAAAGTTTTTCATAAAAAAGTAAGTTGATCACTTCACGCTGGCGTTTAGATAATGCAATAAAGGCCTTATCCAGCTTTTTGATGGTTTCTGATTGCGTCTGACTTTCTATGATCTTGTTCTCAAATGGCAAAACTACCTGAGAATTCGCATAAGTGGCCTCCATATCACTGAAAATGTATTTATTCTGACTTACCTCTTTGATGATCCTGTTTCTTAAAGAGCGGTACAAATAACTTTTGATGCTTTTGACTTCAGACAGCCCTTCCTTATACTTCCACAGATCAATAAACAGATCCTGAATCTGGTCAGTGACGACAGCTCGGTTCGGAATTATCTTATAGCCATAATTATATAAGTCAGTCAGGTATAGACTATACAGCTTTTGATAAGAAGCCCTGTCTCCTAGCCTGAATTCTTCCCACAGTCTCTTATCAGTGCTCAAGGGATTTTCATCAAATAGACCCGATAAATTATAATTCATAGGTAGTTGTGGCTGGATATTAGTAGCTGAAACAAAACATTATATTAAAAATAAACCTTTTCTACAACTTCATGCATTTGTTTTTAATAAGGTGTAGGGTATAAAGTATGTTTCTCGTGATACTACTTGACCAAAGTTTTACATTATTCTTATTTCAAATTCAAACACTTTTTAGTTTATGTTTTGGCACAAACATTATGACATAAATAATTGTATATCAGTTTGATTAGCAGTTCTTATTATTGCCTTTCTCAAGAAGATGCCAGGCTAGCAAGTTGACTAAAGGAGCAATATATACTTACAATAAATTAAAGGTATAACATACCCAACTATACCCATTTTCCGCATTATCTATACCGGCTGTGGTTCAGAATGTATAATTAGCCGATATATCTAAAAAGGCAACATGGGGTTACTAAAATATGAAACACATAGTAACTTTAAAATGCCCACATTGCCATAGCACTAACGTAATAAAGAATGGTATCAAGACTGACGGAAAACAGAATTACTACTGCAAGCATGGATGTAGGAAGCAGTTCCAATCAGATTATCAGTATAGGGGTGCAGAACCCTGGATAAAACCGCTGGTAAAGCGTGCCTTGGTCTGCAATGTCGGTGTACGAGACTGTGCTCACATATTTGGGATATCAAAGGAGTATGTATTGGACAGCATCGGGCGGTTGTCTTGCCAACAAGGAGAATGGCAACCTCCCTCGGCCTATTATCTGAGTGTGCAGTTGGATGAATTCTGGACATTTATAGGTGAAAAAGGGAGGAAGAAATGGCTCATATACGCATATAGCCTCGATAAAAGGGAAATCATTGCCCATGAATGGGGAGGCCGCGACGCACAGACCGGCAAGCATTTACTGCACAAGCTCAAAAAGCTCTCGGTGGGTACCTACTACACGGATGATTGGCCGAGCTTCGCTAAGGTGCTCCCAAGTGAAAGGCATGTGGTAGGAAAGGAAAACACCACGATTTCTATGGTTTAATCAAGGGCAGGCATATAGTTTTTTTCATATTTTCTATTTTCTCTCACACAAGCAAAAACCCGAAGGATAAGCTTATTGCGAACAGCATTGATAACGGACATTTTGTTTTTTCCTTCCTCTACTTTTCGGTGGTAGTAAGTTGCTAACTCACCCTGTTTCGATATTACCGCTAATGCGGCCATATGTAGCAGCTTTTTCACTCGCTTATTAGCAATATGGCTTACTCTTGTTCCCCCTCGGATGCTTATTCCAGAGCTATGTTCAAACGGAACTACCCCAGCATAACAAGCAAACTTTCTCGGACAACTGAAGAGCTTGAACTCATTAGTGGCAATGACCATTTCTCAGAACACCACTGGTCCTACCCCTTCTACCGAAGTGACTAAACTGAATAGATGGAAAAGAGAATCATCTTCTTTGATTAATTCATTGATCTTTTTTTCAACTTCTGCAATCTGCTTTTCCAATGCCTCAATAGGTTTTTTATTGAGTTTTTCCATCTCCTTTTGTAGCTTTCTATCTTGAAAATCAGCTACCTCATACAAGGGTACCTTTAGGATGCTTTTGGCATTAAGCAACCTTTTTCTAAGCCCCACTAACTGTCTAAGTTTAATGATTACCTGCCGTTCTGCTTGCCAGTTCACTACTTTGTCTGCGTACCGAAAAGCGTATTCGCTGATTCTGATTGCGTCTATCCGATCACTTTTACCAGGTTGTAGTCCCAGTGATCTTTTGATGCGCAACGAAGATTCTAACCATAGCGAGAGGTGCTCTTGAGTGGCCAGGGTCAAAATATTTTGGCTGTAGATACCAGTGTGCTCACAGCAAATTAAACTACTTCCAAGAGTAACGTTATTCGCTGAGCAGGCTGCTTTGAATTGCTGTATCCCCACTTGCGAATTATCCACTTTGATGTGGAAGAGTTGATGTGTCTGGTTCCGGACTGCAAAATCCAATGTGTTTTTGCTAACATCAATACCGATGAAAAACAAATGGTTCATAGACGTTGTAGTTTGGTTATAAGATCAAGATACTATCAAAGCGCCACGGGGCGCCCCGCTTATTACTAGGTCTTAAACCTAAATTTCTATTTGAAGCTTATCTTAAAAACCAGCCCAAGTCTAAATCGCGGTGTAGGTCTTTCTCCTGGCGGCGGCCTTAGTGTACTTAAGCTGGCGTATGAGAGGTTAATATATGGATAACTCTATCGACCGGCGTCCCGGCGAGTTACCCACATATTAACCTCATAGTAGCAACAACTGCTTTCTTAGAATTTTAACATGCTGCTAATCTAAAGGCGGCGGCCGCGAAGCATATTGAGGGGGCAACACCTTTTTGAGGGCCAAGAACAGGAGGTGCGTACGCAGGATTACCGCTTTTCCAAGAAGGCATTACACCATTTTGGAATCATGAAGGAAATCATCAATCAACGAAACCAAGAAGATACATTATAGACCACAGCCCAAATTATTAATACTTTGACACTTGAGCAATAAGCGCATTTGAGTTGGACGGTTCGCCGCGCGATTGTTATTTCGCACATAACTATCTAACAATGCATTCATTACTTTTTATTCATTATCATACACTCTTTACGACTACCTAGTTTTTAAGCAGCATTAAATATTACCAAGTACGGGTTTTAAGCAACTCCTGTATTTCCTCTCGGGAAACAGGAAGCTCATCTATATGAGCTTCCAGCCATTGCGAAAAATCCTTTTCGATCTCATCGCTCCAGCGAGCGTCTATCTGGCCGGGTGTATATTTACCCTCCCGTAGTCGCTGATGTCCAAACTGATCTCTCAGTATCACCAGTTCTCCCGTTTTGACTACCTTCTCAGCCAAGTGCGGCGGAATGAAGATCACGCCGTCCAGTTTGCCTAATACCAGATCACCGGGCATTACTGTCACTGGGCCAATACGAATGGGTACATTAATACCGGTTAGCATCATCTGCTGCTGATAAGATGGGTGGGTACCCCTGATAAAAGAAGTGAAGCCCTCAATTTTAGCTAGCCCATCCAAGTCGCGTACAGTTCCATTAAGTACCACTCCATTTCCAGATTTGGCGGAAATTGCCGTACCCAGGTTATCCCCAATAATGGGCCCATCTAATATTTTAGCATAAGAATCAGCCACATATACATCACCCTGTTCCAGCATGTCAATAGGCCAGGAGACCATATCCCCAATACGCCCTTCTTCTGCGCCTTTTTTTTCCAGTTGTGCCCTTACTTCTGGTCTTATTGGCATATACTGAGCTGTCAGTACCCGACCTACCAGGACATCACCAGGATGGATATTCTGCCAGCCATATTCGTACTGGTGGGTATAACCTTCTCCTCTCAGTACCGACCACGCCTGCTCCAACGAGATATTTTTCAATCTTTCCAATATACTATCTGAAACTTTTGGCCGGCCATCGGGAAACCTTTCACCCTCCCAGCTAGGTGTAAGAGCAATCATTTCCTCACGACTCATGGTGAGCTGCTGAGCACAAGCAAACTCTAAAGTGAAAAAGAAGAAAAGTAGAAAATAGGTTTGTGGTCTGTATTTCATGTCAGTAAAAAATTTGGTAGTTTCAGTAGACCTGTATTTTACAATCAAACATCAATTAAAAATAAATATACTTGAGCAACAATCTAATTCATACCTATGAAGCGAAGAAAATTTTTGAAAAATGCTGCATTGGCGGGTATTTCTCCACTGGCACTCTCTAAGAAAAAACCCTCGTCTTCTATCAAATCAAAGAGCATCACTCCTTATCCATTGTCAGCAATAAGTCGGGAAGAGATCTTAATAACAGATGTTAAAATCACCCCACTGTCCTATGTGCATCCTGAAAGACCACTTTGGGAAGTGGGAGATTATATGGTCTGGAAGACTGATGCATGTCTTGTAGAAGTATATACTGATCAGGGAATAGTTGGAATTGGGGAAGGTAGCCCTTATAGCGAGCCGAACAAAATAAAAGCCTACACTGACAGCAAGATTACGCCCTTATCCTGTCTCATAATTTATCTGCGAAGCGAGAAGGTATCCATGGCAGAGTTGAGAGAAGATGGCCCACCCTCTCCACATGGTTTTTTCTCCAGGGAAGGGCTGCTTTTTAGTAGGCGTAAACCCGGCCAGGGCAGCGATGATGATCAATGCCTGCTGTACACTGAGTTCTTTTCTGCCACTATGCTTTTCTAAGACTTCTATTTGTAGCGGTTCAAATATTTTCTCTGCAGCTAATTGGGCACTTTCTGCTGCCAGATGCTTAAGCCAGATCAATTGCCAGGCTACAATACAGAGCATAGCAATGGCATGAGATAGTCGTGTGAAAGTATCAAACTGTAGCTTTTCTATCTGCATACCACTCTTCAGCACCATATGCCAGCGTTCAATCACCCATCGTTTCCGGTAATAATCTATCATCAGCAAAGCAGCAGCTTGATCTTCTATATTGATGGTAGTGAGTAAATACCATAGCAGAGGCGGTTCGCTGCGCGGTTCTTCTCCTGCCGGAGTATGTGTTTCTTGAGCTACTACCACCCATAAGTCAATATCTTCTCCTTTTTTATAAGTAGGGACAGGGCATGTGATCTTACCCCAGCTTACCTGCAGCTTAGCATTACGCTCTTTTCTCTTGCTGGTCCTGGGCAGGTAAACTTCTACTTTAGTAGTATTGGGAAAAACCACTTCTTTAAGAAGCATCTTTTCTTGCTCATAATGCACCTTTCGGTTGAGATGATGTGCCCTGAAGAGTAATTCTACATGTTTGGAGCGGCGAGCAGCCATGTACTCATAAAAATCAGATTCTCTGTCGGAGATTACGATCACCTTCTTGGCTTTAGCTAAATGCTGATCCACCCACTGTAGGGCTTCTACCCACCGATAACTTTCTTTTTCTTCTAAAGGATAAAACTGCACCTGCTTTGTACGTCCTGTGGATTGGGGAGGCCACAGCTTTTGTCCTACCAGGCCCAAAGCCGTTCCCTGCTCACTCAGAGCCATGGCCGTATGCAGGCAAAGCCCTGGATTTACATGACTGCCGCCTAAGTCGCCCAGACCTTCAGTAGCGACATGACTGGCATAATTCAAGTCTGTTGTATCCTGACTCACCAAAACCACATCCTGGTCGGCACAGCGCTTGCTCGTTTGCCTATAGTGGCCGTAGCTGACGTCTACTTCCTGTTTGGAAAATATCCGCCAGGCTGATTTACGGAAATTCTCTCCTACTGCACTACTAAAGGAAAGCTCAGGGTTAGCTAAAAGACGATCAGCCATCAGTGACAAACTCTTTGCCTCGCGTTTATCTTCTACTGCACTTCCCATAAACTCTTGCATGCCCCAACTCTCTTCCATCTGTTTACCTCCCTTTTTTTTCAACCTAATTTACAACTTTTATAAGACATGAATAGGATTACGCCTTACATAAAAGGCAAAAATCCTTTTGACATGGACTTCTTTACCGCTGGTGGTTCACATCTGGATTACCTGGCCAGGGCAGCCTATGCAGGCATCAACAATGCCTGCTGGGACATCATTGGTAAAGTCAAAGGATATCCTGTTTATAAGCTATTGGCACAGGATCTTGAGCCTCCCGACCAGATGAAAATATATGCCAGCGGTGGGGTTAACCATGCATGGTATCGCAACGGCGAACAGGAGTTGATAGAAGAAGCACTACGCTATAAGGAAGAAGGCTATGATGCTTTTAAGTTAAGAAACGGCACCAGTTGGGAATTTAGCGGGATGACATTGGAAAAGCACATTGAAGTACTACGTAAACTGAGAGAAGCAGTCGGGCCGGATTTTAAGCTGATGCTGGAAAAGCACCCTCATTCGCTGGAAGCTATAGTACACCAACTGGCTCCTGCCTTGGAAGATCTTAAGTTTTACTGGTTTGAAGAACCTATGAACCAGTGGGAAGAAGGAGCGGTAGAACGACACCTTCAAATTAAAGAGGCAATGCCCTCTGTGATGATTTCTGGCGGAGAGCGTTTTACCAACCGGCTGCAGTTGATGGAGTGGATCAATAGTGGCGCTTATGATATCATACAATCTGACTGTAATTTTACTGGAATCAGTGAAGGATGGCATATTGCACAAATGGCCAATCTTTATGGACGGCTTCAGTGTCCCCACAATTGGCACGGCGGACTTACCACCATGGCTAATTTGCACTTCGTAGCTGGCGTACCCAACGGACATATGTGCGAACTAAACCAGACTTTCAATCCGCTAAAAGACAAAATTTTCAAGAAACCGCTTGTCGTCGTAAATGGCTATATGAAACTACCCGATAAGCCGGGATTTGGTGTTGAAATCATTGAGGACGTTGAGAAAAAATTTCCTTTCGTAAGTGGAAAATATCTAAAACCCAATCCCAGATTAACAAAAAATTAAGTAAGGGAATTGCTTGGTGTAGTTTTGCTAAAACAGTATTACTATATGCAAAAAATAATGAATTATTATAATGATATAATGCATACCTTATTATAATATCAAAAAACCATTCAGATATAACGTTTAAATTATGAGATTTTCATCCGTCTGAAAAATGAATGAATGGTTTGCTTTCGGCTGCGACGAGCTTTAAACAACAACCAAATATATTTACTATGCACAAAAGTTCACAATCCAAATTACTTTTGGTATGCTGGTTATTGCTCATGTTCAGCAGCTTACCACAGGCCTGGTCTCAGGTCAGAACGATCAACGGTACCATCACCGATCAAAGTAATGGTTCACCACTTCCCGGAGTCAACATTCTTGTAAAAGGTACTACCAACGGTACCATTACAGATATAGAGGGAAAATTCAGTCTTTCGGTACAGTCTGCCAACCCTGTTCTGATTGTGAGTTCTATCGGTTACCTGTCGCAGGAGATAGAAGTAGGCAACCAGAACCAGATCAATGTACAACTTACTGAAGACGTTGCTTCACTGGAAGAAGTGGTGGTGGTTGGTTACGGTACCCAGAAGAAAAGTAACATTACCGGTGCCATTGCTTCTGTCTCGGGAGAAGACTTGGAGAAAGTACAGGTAGCTAGTTTTGACCAGGCCATTCAGGGTATGGCGGCTGGCGTTTACGTGACGTCTAACAGTGGGCAGCCCGGAGGAGGGATTAGCGTACGTATCCGTGGGATAGGTGCGATCAACAACAGTAATCCTTTGTATGTAATTGATGGCGTGATTGTTGGCGCAGGCAATAGCGAAACCACTAATCCGCTGGCCTCATTAAACCCCAATGATATTGAGTCAGTTGAGGTACTCAAAGATGCGGCTTCTGCCGCGATCTATGGAGCAAGAGCTGCCAATGGTGTTGTGCTGATCACTACCAAGCGTGGAAGTAGTGGCCAGCCTACCCTCAGCTACAATGGCTATTACGGCCTACAGGTACCCACCACCAATCTGCCCCGTCCCCTGAACGCACAGGAATTTGCAGAAAATATGAACCAGGCATTCACCGCAGCAGGTCAGGACGCACCCTTTGACAATCCTGCCGCCCTGGGCGAGGGAACCAACTGGAAAGATGTACTGATGCGCAACGGTAACATACAGGATCACCAGCTCTCACTTTCCGGCGGTAACGAGAAGCATAACTATTTTGTCTCAGCCAACTACTTCAACAACCAGGGGATCATGATAGAAACCTTTCATAAGCGAATGTCTTTCCGGGTCAATACTGATAATCAGCTGACTGATAAATGGTCGGTAGGGAATAGCCTGGCATTCAGCCGTACCTCCCGCTATGACAATGGCTCGGGCAACCGAACCTTTATTCATGGTTCTTTCACAGAAATCTACCAGATGCTACCCACTCAGCCGGTGTACAATGATGATGGTACTTTTGCCGGACCCACCGATACACGCCTGGAAAGAAGAAGAAATGCAGCCTCCCGTGAATTACTTCCGGAGAGAGATAATGTGGAAAACCGGCTACTGGGTAATCTCTACGTAAATTTTGAACCCATCAAAGGCCTAACTTTTCGCACCAGTTTCTCAACAGATATTGTCGGACGCAATACCTATTTCTTTGAACCGCCCTACCATGAAGGACTATTGGAAGACCTATACTCCAATGTAAACCGATCAGCTGTTAACTCTACCTTCTGGCTCTGGGAAAATTTTGCTACTTATCAGAAGGCACTGGGCAAACACAATTTCTCTCTCATGGTGGGTACTTCAGCCCAGAATTTTGATATCAGGTCAATATCTGCCAATGCGGAATATGATTCTGATGCATTTACCGAAGTAACCAACAGTGCGCTGATTAATAATTCCACTACCTCCTTTACCGAAGAATCACTGGCTTCTGTGTTTGGTCGTTTTACCTACAATTTTGACGAGCGCTACCTCCTGACCGCTAACATCCGGCGAGATGGTTCTTCAAAATTTGGTCCTAATAATAAATTTGGTGTCTTTCCCTCCTTTTCTGCCGGATGGAGAATCTCTGAAGAAAACTTTTTTGACTCACAGCTTGTCAATGATCTCAAGCTCAGAGGTGGTTGGGGACAGGTAGGTTCTGATGCCATCGGAAATTTCAAATACCTGGCAGCCCTTAATACCGGGTTTAATTATCCTTTTGGTAATCAGACCGGATCTTCCAGCCTAGGAGCTGCATTGCTAGAGTTGGGTAACCCAAATATACAATGGGAAACCGCTACTGAGTGGAGCATTGGTGCGGATGTGGGGCTACTGGACAACCGACTTACCTTCACTGCCGATTATTTTGAAAAAACACGTACCGATATGTTGCTCACCCTGCCGCTGGCCGGAATTTCAGGACTCACGCAGACCGTAGATAATGTGGGTGAACTACTCAACAGAGGTTTTGAATTCAGCACCAACTACCGCAAAGCAACCGGCAAATTTACCTATGACATTGGACTTAACTTCACTACTTTCTACAATGAAGTCGTAGATATTGACATCTTGAATGAAATCGTAGCTTCTACTTATTCAGGTTCGGGTGCTGTAGCCCTGATCCGGGTGGGGCAGCCTTTGGGCGTATTCTATGGCCTGGTGACTGAAGGACTATTCCAGACACCAGAAGAAGTACGGCAGGCCAACGCAGTAGATGGAGACGAAAGCACACCATTTCAGCTGTCAGACACTGCTCCCGGTGATTTCAGGTACCGAGATCTGAATGGAGATGGCCGTATCACCGGTGACGACCGTCAGATTATCGGCAGCCCGGTGCCTGATTTTTCTTATGGAATCAACGGTAGTCTGCAATACGGTAATTTTGACCTTAACTTCCAACTTTTTGGTGTGCAGGGTAATGAAATACTCAACCTGGGCAGGTCAATTCGGGAGTCTTCCGGTAGGGCCTTTAACAAAAGCAGTACCGTGGTCAACGCCTGGAATGGCCCGGGAAGCAGTAATTCTATCCCCCGACCAATAGTCACCGACCCTAACCAGAACGTAAGAGTGGGAACTCACCTCGTGGAAGATGGCTCTTTTCTTCGCTTAAGAAATCTTCAGTTGGGCTACAATCTCTCACCTGAGTTACTATCCAGCTTGGGGATTACCAGGCTCAGAGCCTATATCGCCGGGCAAAATCTGCTGACCTTCACTAATTACAGCGGCAATGACCCGGAAATTGGTTTTGACGGAAACAATACCGCCGCCAATGGCCTGGACCAGGACCTGTATCCACAGGCAAGGACCTATACAATAGGTGTAAACGTAAGCTTTTAAGCATAAAATTTAAGAACTATGCAATACCTGAAAAATTCAGTTTGTATTTCGCTACTACTCCTCATGGCAGCCTGTAGCGAAGACTTTGTGACCAAAGAATACCAGAATGGTGTGGTAGACGAGAACTTTTTCCAGAATGCCCAGGACGCTGAACAGGCACTTACTGCAGTGTATGATATTGTAGGGCAGAAAGGTTACTACCGGGATGCTATATTCCCGCTCGGTGAGTCTTCCTCTGACAATATAGACGAACAGACCGGCGACAATGGTGACTTTGGCTTCCATTATAAAGCCATCAGTGACTACCGATGGGTGCCCGATAACCCCTTTTTTACAGCTCGCTGGTACGATTCATACCGGGGCATCTTTAGGGCCAACATTTTATTGGAAAAGCTGCCTGAAATTGACATGGATGATGCCATTAAGCGCCAGTTTGCGGCTGAGGCAAAGTTTCTGAGGGGGCTTTTCTACTTTACGCTGATCATCTCCTACGGTGATGTTCCTCTAATAACTGAAGTACTTACCCGCGATGAATATAGTAATCTTTCAAGATCTGACCAGGCACTGGTCTATGCGCAGGTAGAGCAGGACCTCATTGAAGCTGCCGATGTCCTGCCCGTAGATGCGGCAGAACTGGGCAGAGCTACCCGGGGCTCGGCTTTAGGTCTACTGAGCAGGGTATACCTCTACCAGCAAAAGTGGCAGGAAACAGTTGATGCCAGTGTGGAAGTGATCAACCTGAACCAGTATAATCTGATAGATGACTACGGCAGCATGTTCAATGGCCACAACGAAAATAGCGAAGAGTCTATTTTTGAAATGCAGTCAGTAGCCAGAGCACCAAGTTTCTGGAGTGGACAGTCTGAAAATCTCTACAGTGTAATGTGGAGTCCAATGATTGGCTGGGCCAACTGGTTTACGCCGAGTGTTGACCTCATTGAATCCTTTGAAGAAAATGATATGAGACGTAAAGCTTCACTGCTTCTGGTGGATGCCAATGATTCTATAGACCTCAACGGAGACGGTGTGCTGGACCCTTTTCCGGCACCTGAGCTAGGTTCCAATACTGTGTTCTTTACGGATTCTAACGTCCGTAAATTTCTTCCGGAAGGCCAACCCCTGAATGATGTCAACAATTTTGATATTAATTTCCCCATCATTCGCTATGCTGAAGTACTACTCAACTACGCTGAGGCACTAAATGAACTGGGAGAGTCATCAGATGCGCTCGTGCCACTTAATGAGGTGAGGGCCAGGGCCAGTTTGCCAGCTATCAGTATCAGTGAACAGGGAGCATTGCGTGAAATAATCTACCATGAGCGTAGGATAGAGCTGGTATTTGAGGGACATCGTTTCTTTGACCTCAAGCGTCAGGGACGTGCTCAGGAAGTATTGGGACCACTGGGCTGGCAAGCAGGCCAACACGAATATTTCCCCATACCCCAGGAAGAACTTGACCTAAATCCCAATTTAACTCAGTACCCTGAATAAAACTAAACGGATGTATCTATCAGACGTTTTATTAGTAGGTATAGATGCCAGGAAAAGCCTTCAGCTCTTCCTGGCTGTTTTTCTTTTTCTTAACTTATCCTGTAAGCCTGCTCAGGAGGATCCTCCAACTTCTATTCCTACCCTTTTCAGAGCTTTAAGCCCCGCGAGTACAGGAATTGATTTCGCTAACCTGATTCATGAAAACGAACGTACTAATTTCCTTACTTATCCCTACATGTATAATGGAGGAGGGGTGGCAGTGGGTGATCTGGACAATGATGGGTTACCGGATATCTATTTTACTGGCAATATGGAAGGCGATAGGCTGTACCACAATCAGGGATCATTAAAGTTTAAAGATATCACCCGGCAGGCAGGCATTCTCAGCCAGAACCTTTGGACAACGGGCGTCACCATGGCAGATGTGAACAATGACGGGTTGCTGGATATTTATGTTTGCCGCTCTGGCGACAGAGGTTTTAGGAATAACCTGCTGTATATCAATCAGGGACACATGAAATTTAAAGAAGAAGCCCGCAACTGGGGTATCAACGACAATGGCTACAGTACACAAGCTACTTTTTTTGACTACGACCTGGATGGAGATTTGGATCTCTACCTTGTCAATCACTCCATTCGCTTTAATTTTAATCAGGAAGAAATTTTCAAAAATAAATTCAGTCCACTTCCCGAAGAAGCCGATCAGTTGTACCGCAATGAAGGGGATCATTTTACCAACGTAAGCCAGGAAGCCGGTATCCAGCATTTTGCCTTTGGCCTCAGTGCCACAGCTGCCGACCTGAATAACGATGGTTATCCTGACATCTACGCAGGCAGTGACTTTTTTGAACCGGATTTTTTGTATATCAATCAGCAGGATGGCACTTTTCGGGACGTGCTAAAACAGAGCACCCGGCATATTTCTTTTTCCAGCATGGGCGCTGATATTGCCGACTACAACAATGACGGTCTGCCTGATATTTTTGTCGCCGACATGCGGGCGGCGGATCACTATCGTTACCAGGCGAATATGGTGGGCATGAACCGGCATAAATTTTCCCGGATGCTGGCTGAAGACTACCACTACCAGTACATGCAAAATACTTTGCAACTTCATCAGGGATACGATGTACAAGGGGTACCGCTTTTCAGTGAAGTAGGACAACTGGCTGGAGTCAGCAGCACTGACTGGAGTTGGTCTGCTTTATTTTTTGATATGGATAATGACGGCTGGAAGGACCTGTTCGTTTCCAATGGTATCGCTCGTGACATTCAGAACAAAGACGCCTGGACCAGGATTAACGAAAGCCGACAGAAACGACCTGCTTTCTCTGAAATGCTGAGTTTTTTTCCAGAAGCTCCTCTGCATAACTATACCTACCACAATGCCGGTGACCTGAGCTTTGAAGATGTGTCCTCATCTTTCGGTATAGATTATCAGGGTGCTAGCAATGGTGTAGCCTATGCTGATTTGGATAATGACGGTGATCTGGATCTGGTGATGAATAATCTTAATGCCCAGGCCTCAGTTTATGAGAACGTGGCTGCCCGGCAAACCGACCAACATTTCCTGCAAATTAAATTCAGAGGTAGAGAGGACAACCATTTTGGCTTAGGAGCCAGGGTTAATATTAGGTACCAGGATCAGCAACAGTATCAGGAACTCAGCCTTAGTCGTGGATTCCAATCTTCCGTTCCGCCAATTTTACACTTTGGTACCGACAGTCTTAAGCAGGTTGATGAAGTAGAAGTTTTTTGGCCCAACGGTAAGCAGCAAATTCTAAAGAATGTGACGGCCGATCAGTTACTTCTTATTGATCAGAAAGATGCTAAGATGCCAGACAAAGACAATAAGAGTCAGGTAAATCAAGCACGCTTACAGCAGTTGAACCTGGTGGAGATCTTACATCAGGAAGAAGCGTTTGATGATTTTGCGAGGGAACCGCTCCTATCCTATAAGTTATCTTCTAACGGCCCGGTAATCGCGATAGCCGATGTAAATAATGATCGGTTGGAAGACTTTTACTTCGGAGGAAGTAAGGGCTTTTCGGGCAAGCTTTATTTACAAAACTCCGATGAAACATTTAGTTCCAGAGAACAAGCGGTCTGGAAAGTTGATCGGAACAATGAAGATACTGATGCGCTATTTTTTGATGTTGACCAAGACGGCGATATGGATCTCTATGTTGCCAGCGGCAGTAATGAGTTTGAAACGTCTTCCCCCCATCTAAAAGACAGGCTTTACCTCAACGACGGCAAAGGTAATTTCTCTTCTGCTAAACTTCCCGATTTATCTCAAAACAATTCCTGTATCGCATCGGCGGACTTTGATCAAGATGGTGACCTGGATATTTTTGTCGGCGGTGCCTCAGTTCCGGGAGCTTATCCTCAGGCAGAAAGCGCTTATCTGCTTATCAATGAAGGAGGCGTATTTAATAAACAAAAATTAGGAATCAAAGGTCTGATCACCGATGCAGTGTGGGCAGATATTGACCAGGATGAGGATGAAGACCTGCTAATTGTAGGCCACTGGATGGCTCCATTGTTATTGGAAAACCAGAATGGCAGTTTACACCCGCCCCGTGATCTTGATTTTGTTGATCACGCACAAAAGCTCAGGATGTCAGGCTTGTGGAATAGCATACTGGCTCAGGATGTTGATCAGGACGGAAAAATAGATTTGGTGCTTGGCAATGAGGGTTTGAACAGCCCCTACAAAGCCTCCAGAGCTCATCCCCTGGAGATGAAGGCCACTGACTTTGATAATAATGGTTCGCTGGATGCTCTGATGGCTTATCACCAAGATGGTAATTCATATCCAGTACAAGGAAGGGATAAAATACTTACGCGTGTTCCTTCCTGGCAGCGCAAATTTCCGGATTACCACAGCTTTGCCAGCATGACCATGGAACAGATTCTGGAGGATGAAACCAGTGACAGCTTACTCCACTTGGAGGTCAACCAATTAGCCTCATGTATTCTTTTCAACGAAGGAAACGGAACATTCAGCTTGCAGCTTCTTCCTATCCAAACCCAGATTTCGGCAGTGCAGGCAATCAGTGCTGCTGATTTGAATCAGGATGGATTTGATGATCTGATTCTGGCAGGTAATCACTACGACTGGGAGGTTGAGACCTCCAGGAATGATGCGGGGATCGGCCTGATACTGCTCTCTACCGGCAAACGAAGTTTTCGTCCTCTTTCGCTATCAGAAAGTGGCTTTCTGGCCGATGAAGAGGTTAGAGATATGGAATTGCTGAAAACAGCCGGAAATTCCACTCTGCTGCTGGTAGGCAGAAATCAGGACAGCCTGCAGGTATACAGGCTGCCTGCCAAGGCAGAGAAACAGGCCTGGGTAGAATAAAATCAGCTGGATAAATTGGGATTGGTGATTGCCCAGTTTCCCTCAAGGTAAGGAAACTTACGGGCTAAATTATCAATCAGTTCCATGCCGTAACCAGGACGGTCAGGCACGTCCAGATAGCCATTCCTGACCACCATCAGTTCTTTGAAAATTTCTTCCTTAAAAGGATTGTAGGTCTGGTTCAACTCTAAAATCAGGCGATTGGGAATCGCTGCGACCAGGTGGGCATTGGCCATGGTGGTAAGGCCGCCGTGCCAGTGGTGAGGGACGCAGTATTTGTTCTTTAAATTCGCCATATGGGCGATATACCAGCCTTCGGTAAGCCCGGTTGGTTCACATCATTTTGCACAATGTCAAAAGCATCCCGATCTATATACTCATTAAACTGCGTGCGGGTATTGAAATTTTCCCCACCGGAAATCATCACGGTAGGTAGTCTTTCCTTAATTTTCAGATGATTATCCCCTGAATCCGGTTGGTTTTGACTCAGGGGCTCTTCCAGCCAAAAATTATCATATTCTTCCAGTGCCGATGCCATAGCCAGATTTTGCTCCAGGTTAAGTCGCATGTTGTGTTCCTGCATCAGGTCAAAGTCATCGCCTACTTCCTGCCGGAGCTTAGCTATCAGCGGTACAAAATCATCTACCGTGATACCCTCAGCTTCCCAGTCTGAGCCCAGGCGATACTTGAAGGCGGTATAGCCTTTTTCCTTATGCATCAGAGCTTATGAGTTGGTTAGGATTGTCGTACCAGGCAAATTGCCCCCCGCCGCTGGCGTACATGTGAATATGGGCATCTGTATCACCTTCTCCGGCCAGCAATTGATATACCGGCTTATTATTTACTTTGCCGATGATGTCCCAGAGGGCGACATCTACGCCAGCCCAGGCTGTTTCACTGCTGGCGGTAAGCAATTCTACGTCAAAAGGATTTTTCCCCATCAGGTTAGGGCGAATGATCTCTTCAACATACTTTTTCATACGCTCCATACCCCGGTAAGGACTAGATTCACCGATGCCCACTACCCCCTGATCGGTAAAGATTTCTACCAGGAAGGCATCGGTTTTGGGTACCAGGAATTTAGAGCTTACCCACTGCTGATCGTTGGGGAGTTTGAAGGAAAGCAGCGTAGCTTTAACATCCGTAATTTTGACATCTTCACGGCTAATCCCCTCCCACGGGCTGTATCTTGCTGTTTGGGGAACATTTGATTGCCGAATTCTAGCTGGAAGCATACCGGCTCCAGCCGCCAGTGCAGATTTTTTCAGGAAATCTCTACGGTTGTTGGTGTACATAGGTAAAATAGTTTAGGCCCTGTAAATTCAGTTTTTGAAAAGCTATTGAATGTCTCAAAGTCGGCCAGAGTATTATCTTTCGTCATGATCCCTATTAGATGCTTAGTCACTTTTCGGTGCTCCTCAGCATTCCAGTCATTATCCCGGGGAACATTATTGCTGGAGATGGTGCTATCTGCCTCGCCCAGCCCTACAAACAGGGGGTATAATAGGCTCTGGCCGGAGTACCATGCAGATACTGAAGCATGAAAGTCCGGGTTATTGAGCAACTCGGAATTTTGCTGGTCTTTAAATAAAGTAAAATACAGATCTATCGTGTTGTGGTGTTCAATCCGCGAATGGGTCACCTGTTGGTAAAAAGACTTTCTCTCCTGCGAATAAATAATCTCATAGTGCTATAGTTTAGTTGAAGATTCAGCAGTGAAAAAATGCAAAAATTAGCTGTTTAAAAATCACGGGCATTTTCTGATTTACAGCACTTTTTCAATTTTTGAAAATTGCTTTCTAAATTTTTTGCAACTCCCTCCACTTTTTTGACAATTAGAAGAAATTGCCCTCAACCTCATTACGTTTTTCCACTTTTTCCATTAATTTATTGAAATACTCAGCCTTAAGTAATTTCCGTGTTTACTCATCAGTCAAAATTACTCACCTTACTAATTACAGCGCCTATTTTTGGTGCTTGTCATTATCTCCATGAGCCTGGTTTCAGACAAATACCTCTGAGTGAACATAGCATTCAATTTATCAACCAATTGCGTCCCACCGCCTCAATCAATATCTTTAACTTTAACTATTTCTATAGTGATAGTGATGGAGGGGTAGGCATTGGGGATTTCAATGGCAACAGTCTGCCGGACATTTACATGGGAGGTAATATGGTTTCCAGCGGATTATATCTAAACCTAGGGAGTTTTAGGTCTGAGGATATTACGCTTCATTCACGAACTGGTACCGATCGCTGGCTCACCAGGATTTCCGTAGTGGATATCAACCACGACCATTTAACTGATCTCTATTTGGGGGTTTCAGGGTTAGAACAAGCCAAAAGAGGAAATCTGCAATTTGTCAATCAGGGAAATAATGCCAGAAGCATTCTTCAGTTTAAAAAGATGTCGGTTGACTATGGCTTAGACTACGACGGCTACACCACCTATGCTGCTTTTTCTGACTTTGACCAGGATCAGGACCTTGATATCTATTTGTTAAACGCTGTAAATACTGAGTTTTATGGCAACCAGATTCGTAAAATCGGCACCGACGAAAAAGCCCTGACCAGTAATAAATTATTTGAAAATAGGGGTATTGGTGAGAATGGTCATCCGGTTTTTAAGGACATCTCTGTAAATGCAGGAATTACCAAAGAAGGAATTGGCCTGGGTATAAACTACCATGACTTCAACGAGGATTCTTTTTCTGATATAAATGTATCCTACGATTGTCTCTCCAATGATCTGCTTAATATCAACATCGTCCAGCAGGATGGTACTTTCTGCGATGAGGAAGGTCACGGAGAAGAGTGGCTTAACCTTACAGAAATGGTGGATTCTACCAAGGTGACATACACCAACAATTATGTATTGGAGGAGATTCCAGATTATACAAATGTGGAGGAAAAACAATTCTTTCTTGACCCTAGAATTTTAGATGAAATAGGCTTTCATAAAATTCCCTAGGGTTCCATCGGACTTACTGAAGAATCAAACATCAAAAGCAACAAGCTGAAAACTATCATGAGAAAATTTTATATCATTTCGCTGCTACTCTTCAACTTTTCTACAACCATACTTCACGGCCAAACAAAAGATAGTTACACAGATTTTCTGAATGAGTTACCTAGCATCAAAGCCACGCATGTGAAAGCACCACCGGAATGGGCTATCATTCAGCGGCTGCTTATCCGAACAATGGAAGAGGCGACGCCCGTCTTTGTAGCTCGCTTCATGCGGGAGGATGGTAGCATTTACGGTGAGGGACCATATGACGATGTATATGAGATGTTCTACAACTGGCCGGAGTTTTATACCATAGGAGCTGATAAGTACCTCTATGAAAAATCCCTGCTGGCCTACAATGCCATCACCCGCACCAATACAACTTTTTACCGGGACTCCATCAATTACCATCACCGCCTGCACAAAGAATTTCCTCGTCACGATGATTTTTTTCATATCAGCGAGGGTATGACACTGTTCTATAACCTGGGGCTGACAGCTCCCCAACTACCGGCTAATGTCCGCCGCGCCAGGAGGTTTGCCGGTTTTTATCTCAACGAAGATCCGGAAGCCCCTAACTTTGATCCGGAGAATACCCTGGTCAAATCTATTTTTACCGGCAGCGAAGGTCCACTGGCTTCCTCCAGTGCAGAATATAACCTGCGTTACGGACACGCTTCACTTTACCCCGTGGAGCCTAACCTGGAGCCCGAATGGAACGAAAATCCACAGAGGACAGAGGAAGTTCAGGCTCTTTACGATCAGGTCGTTACCCGTACAGATGTACCAGTCAACCTGGGGATTACTGGACTGATCACCAATGCATACCTCTACACCGGAGAAGAAAAGTACAAGCAATGGGTGCTGGATTATGTAGATGCCTGGATGCAGCGTATTGAAGAAAATGATGGTCTGCTGCCGGATAACATCGGCCTGAGCGGAAAAATCGGTGAATACCGTAATGGACAATGGTGGGGCGGATTGTATGGTTGGTACGCCCGCTATGGTCTGATGATGATGTTTGCTGCTATGTCCAACGCCAGCGAATGCGCTTACCTTCTCTCTGGAGATCCAAAGTACCTGGACCTGCTTCGTTCACAAATTAAGGGGCTGATAAACCGGGCTCAGTATACTGAAGAGGGACAGATGCTGGTTCCTTTCCGCATGAAAAGAGAAGGCTGGTACAGCTATCGCCCTATGATGGCGCGAGACCTGGCCCACCTCTGGCATGCCTCCTTGGCTGAAGAAGACTGGCAGATGGTAGAAAAGCTGCTGGAAGGCAGCAAATACCGCCCGCTTTCTGATGAAGGTATCTGGGGGCAGAATACTTTGGTAGAATTTGATAACAAAACCTGGGAAAAAGGAGAAGCTTTTGACCCTGCTCAGGAAATGAGCATCAGTGATCGCTCTTTGGGCAAAAGTGAATACGCCCGGCTGATGTACTACGCCGGCAAGAATCCTGACTGGCCGGTAGAAGCGCTCAAAGCGGATTTACAGGAAGTCATCCGAAGGGTAGATTTCATGCATAAAGATGAACGAGACCCAGGCATGATTGAGGGAGATGAACTGCATCCTAACAATCCGATACTGACTAAAGCGTTGGTACAAACTACCATGGGCGCTCCGCAAAGTATCTACTTCGGTGGACTCCTGAGAGCTAGCTTGCGATACTTTGATGCTGAGGCAAAACGTCCAGGTCTTCCTCCGAACGTAGCGGCACTGGTTAGCAATATTTCCGCTGATATGCTCACAGTAGAAGTGGTCAATCTCAGTCTGACCGAAAGTAAGAGCCTGCTGGTGCAGGCTGGAGCTTTTGGAGAACATAGTTTTGAAAAGGCGAGCTTTATGACAGATTATGTAGAGGAAAGTAGCAATCAAACTACTACCATTGACGGTCGGTATTTTCTTCTGGAAATACCTCCCTTAGCGTCCATTGTGCTAAATCTGGCGCATGAGCGATATGTGAATCAGCCGACCTATGCATTTCCCTGGCAGCATAAGTAGTTATTCATTTTTTCGTCATAACATCCTAAATCTTTCATTCCATGAATGATAATCAACGATATAGGGTGTTCAGCCTGCTTGTCTTGCAGATTTTCCTCCACACTTTCTGTACGCAAAAACCAAAATGAGTCTTATGTAGCAACCAATGGTAATGACCAAAACCGAGTACGAAGGATCAACCCTTGAGAAAGCCAGGTAGGACGAAACATGATTCTGGGACAAGACCAGGCACAAGTATTTAAAAGTCCTGAAAATCAAAATTTTAATACCCAGCCCAATTCAGTTGTAAACGACAGCCTACCTGATTTTGAGGAGATATCTTCTTGGTAGATTGGCTTGTATGTGGACGAGTACCGCACAGCTGTAGAGTAGGCAGAAGCGTTAAATGTTGGGCTTATTGCGCAGGAAGTGAAATGTGTCGATCACAAATAGATTGGCGGGCAGATCGGGCTGATCGGAACGGAAAACAAACAACAAGTCCTGCTGGGTAGAGGTATTCTTTATGGGTACCTCTATTTCGTGCCATTCCGTATTTTCTTCTATGGTTTGTAGACCTACTATTTCTCCCTCAGGTCTGTTGAGCCTGACTTCCAGAGTACCACTGACCATTGCTCTGAGGTTTACACTGATTTGCCTGATACGTCGGAGGTCAATGTTGTGGTACTCGAGGTAGCCACCGTTTTCCTGTACCAATGAATTTCCGTTTACCCGCAATGCTACTCCCTGCCAGTAGTCGGCCGAGGAGGCGCTCAGTCTCGGCGGGATAAATGTATATTTGCCGGTTCTGGAGATAGGTCCTATTTCCTTACTCCCTTTATCCTGGTAGCTAATCTCCAAGAGGTAAACTCCGGATGCATCTGCCTTACCCTGATCAAAATGCAACATGCCAGAGGTCTTTTTCTGTTCTGTAACTGGCTGATCAGCTAGAGAAAGAATATAGATAACCATTTTTTGAACTTCTGCTTCTTCAATAAACTGATGCGCTGGCATAGCTCTGCCCATGTTCCAGTTGCCCTGCCCTCCCTGGATGATTTTCTGCGTAAGCATAGTGTTTTTATCCTGCCCTCGGTATCGCTGGGCTACTTCAATGTAGGATGGCCCTAATGAACGAGTATCCAAGCTGTGACAGGCCACGCAGCCGTTCTCCTTCACCAGTAGTTTACCATCCTGCAGATCGTGCATATTGTCTGTGCCACCCTTACCTCCGCCCGTAGGCTGGTAGAAAAAAAGAACCCTAACATCATCCTCAGCAATCTGAGATTCTGATAAACTGCCATCTTCCTGATCTTTTACCTCTATGGAATAGGATAAGCTATCCCAGTAAAAAGTACGGTTAGCAGTGGTGTTGAAAAATATCTGTGGGGGTGCATTGCCTGCTTTGATCATAATAGTTTTTTCAGCGACCGCTCCCTGTCCATCGGTTACCAGCAGCCTGACCGGATGCTCTCCGGGCTCTTCAAACTGATAATGGATCTCTTCACCCGACAGACTTTTGCCTTCAATTTCCCAACTGTACTCCAGTGAGTCCTGATCGTAATCATATGATTCTTTTGCGGAAAGGCTAAGTCGCAAAGGCACTGCACCTTCGGTCTGGCTTGCGCTGATCTGGGCTACCGGCTTTCGGTTTCCCCGGTCATAGGATATCCTGACCACTTTGGCATCCAGATTTCTGGCATAGCTCTGCGATCCGTAATCCAAAACGTAAAGTGCACCCTCGGGACCTAGTCGCATATCGGTAGGATGCGCAAAGTGAAGCGTGTCTATTAATGGCTCTACCAGTTCAACTTCTTCATTTTCATTCAGACTGGCCGCTTTCACCCACCCTCGTACCCAATCATAAAAGATCAGTTTTCCGTCAAAATAATCAGGTAACTTCTGAACTGAAAAGGGATACAGATCACTTCTAAATAACGGCCCTACCATGATATTCATACCTCCCTGACCCATATCCGGAAACTCCTTGGTTGGCTGCCGAGGATACCAGAGGATAGCCGGATGAGCCGGAGGTAAGTTTTTCAACCCGCTATTATTGGGCGAATCATTCACCGGAACAGCAGGATCAAAGGGCGGGCGAACTTGCTGGTTGGCATAGTCATAATCAGGATAGGCAATGTTATGAGCCACAAAGTATGGCCAGCCAAAATAGCCAGCTTCTTTTGCAAGGTTGATCTCCTCATAGCCCTGCGTGCCTCTTTCACTATCTATGGTGGCATCTGGCCCTACGTCGCCAAAGAATAGGTACTGTGTGGCAGGGTCAATTGAAAAGCGGTAGGGGTTTCGGCATCCTTTGACAAAAATTTCCGGCATGCTGAGCGAGTCGTCTGTTGGAAAAAGATTCCCTTCAGGAATGCTGTAGGAGCCGTCTTCTTCGGGATGGATTCGCAATATCCCCCCCAGGGGATTGTTAGAGTTTCCCGCAGTTCGCTGCGCATCCCGGCGTACTTCTCCCGGCCTCTCGTCTATAGGCGCATAGCCTTCGGGCTGCGAGGTATAGTCGCCGAAGCCAATATAGAGGTTTCCGGCAGCATCAAATTCCAGGGCATTAGATGCATGATTGGCATCATCAGGATTATGCGATACTTTCATAATCACCTTTTCAGAATTCATTATCAGACTGTCACCAGCCAGGTAAAAGCGGGAGATATACTGAAACGGTTCTGTAGCGTGAGAGTAAGAAAGAAAAATCCAGGGGTTTCTTCGAAAATCAGGGTAGAGTGCCAATCCGTTCAGTCCATTGGACTGCGCATAGTTCACATTTAGCCTTCCGATGGTACTGATAGTCTCGTCTTGATGATCAAAATATTTGATAGCACCACCTCTTTCTATTAAAAGTATATCCTGATTGGGCAGCACCTCAATTTCCATGGGTTCATTCAAGCCAGAGAAAAGGGTCGTGCAGGTAAAACGTTTAGAATCAGGATAGGCTGCCATAGAAGACTCAGTGCTCCACTGCACTTTCTGAGCAGTTTGGGTGAACATGTCTGCCAGTTCCTGAATGTTCCAGGGCAGTTCATCGGGCAGAAAATAAATAGTGCCGCTGCCAAAGGCATAAGTCAGGATATCCTCTTTGCTAGTAGCCAGCAGTTTAGTAGCCTTTTCGCTACTTTCTTTTTTCTTTTGCATCAGATCTTCCAGCAATGGCCACTTATGCTGGTACTGCAGATCCACCTGCCAGAAATACAACTGTCCGCCTTGGCTAACAAATCGTTCAATAATCCGCTGTTGAGCAGCGTTAAGGCTGTCTGCCGATAGGTCAGAGAGCAGTAGCTGACTGTATTTTTTCAGGCTGTCTTCTGCCAGGCAGGAAAGGTCTCCAGTCATGAAACCGACATTCAAGTTTGCCCAATTAATTGTTGGTTTTTTTTCTTCTCCCGAGATGATCAGTAAGCCTTTCCTGTCAGGAGCAAAGCCACAGGATGCCAGCGTGCAGGCAAACAGCAAGAACACCAGCAGTTGCCCGTATACCTGAGTTTGTACTAAAATCATCTTACTGTTAATCTGCATACCTGAATTATTTCAACATCACTTCCCAATACCTGGTTCTTCGGGAGGTCCCTTCCGAACCTTCTACTTCCAGGGTAATTACATGATAGACACCAGCTTTATCAAACTGATGAAGGGGGCTGGGTTCATCCGAGGTTTTACCATCTCCAAAATCCCAATGCCAGTTTTGAATATCTCCTACCGATTCATCCTCAAAATACACCAGCCGCCGTTCTTCGTCTATCACTTCAAAAGTCCAGTCTGCCTTAATTTTGGGCTTAAAGCGATCCTCCAACGGCAGCAAACGAAAAGCACAGAGGTAGGAAGCATTCTTGACCATTTCAACATTATGAGAAAGATTAACGTGCCCCTCTCTCTGGGCTCCGTCAAAATCCAGGATAGACCATGAAAGGCCGATGTATTCGTTTTCCCGTAACTGACTTTCCTTAGCCATTTCAGGACCTTCATGGGGGGCATAGTCGTAGGGCGTGATCCAGAACTCCAGCATCAGTTTACCGCTTTCTCCCTGCCGGAAGTTGTAGTCAAAAGCGTAATTGGACTGGGGAAATTCCGCGATCCAGGGCTGGTTGCCCCATACCAGTGTCCAGGCACCATCGACGGGGGGTGTATAAATATGGTAATTTTGAGCATGTACCCCGCTAAAACGCAAGTGGGTGGCAATATGTGCCGGAGCATCCCCCATACGGTTGGAGTTTTGCAGCATTTCGTTAAAAATAAACGAACCACCTGACAGGTCGCCATCCACCACCACCTCAAAAATATCGTTCATGTAGCCTTGGGGATTAAAGCGTTCAAAGTCCCAGAAATCATCGTAGGCTTCGTAGAGGAAATACAGGCGGTTGAGTCCTTTGACCCAGCCCACTCTTACCTTTACATCCAGGTCGGTGCGGTCAACCGGATAATCCATACCATCTTCCGTATCTTTGAGCAGGTCGGTGCCGTAAATCAGCTCATCTGGATAAATTTCCCAGTCATCTGCTTTACCATCAATTCTGGGTATCTGGTCGCGAGGAAACTGAAAAATATGAAGATCAAGCTCAGGGCGAAGCAAGTTGGGGACAATCTCCTGAGCCAAAAGACTGACTGGGCAAAGGAAACACAGCAATAAGACCCTGAGGTAGCAGATAATTAGTTTAGGTTGTGACAAGGTGAAATTACTTGAACGTTGGTAGTCGCTACGCTTAAAATTGTTAGATTCAGCTAATAATACAGATTTTTTCAGTCTAAAACAACGCGCTATGCAGCCAAGAAGAACATTTCTTAAACAAGGTTTGGGGCTCACCGCCGGACTCATGAGTAACACCTTGCCCAGCTTTTCCCACAGTAGAATTTTCAGCATCAAAGACATTCCTATCACCGATACGCACGTGCATTTTTGGGAGCTGGATCGCCTGGAATATCCCTGGCTGGAAGAGCGTCCTTCACCTATCAGCCGGGATTTTGTGCCGGATGATTATTTGAAGGCGACAAGCAACTATGAGCTGCAAAGAATTGTGTTTGTAGAAAGCGGACGTGTTCCCGAAGAGTACCTGCAGGAATCCGACTGGATCAGCCAACTGGCCGAAAAGGAAGGTAAGATTGCTGGTATTGTAGCTTTTTTCCCCATTGAGAAAGGGGCTGAGGTGCAGAACAACCTGGAAAAACTTGCTGATAATACCCTGGTCAAAGGTATACGGCGCATGGGAGACCCTGATGAATTGGTTGCTTCCTATGCTTTTCAGGAAAGTCTAAATCTGATGAACCGGCACCAACTTAGCCTGGACATTCACTATGGAGCAGACGGGCTAAAGGCTTTTTTACCCATCATTGATAAGTTTCCGGACATGACTTTCGTCGTCAATCACCTGGGACTTCCGGATGTAAAGCAGGGGGAGAAAGAAAGCTGGCAAAAAGCTATGCAAGCCGTAGCCGAGCGCCCCAATGTGTACTGCAAGCTTTCTGGGCTGCTCACCCGCTGCGAGGATAACCAGAAAAACAGCCAGACACTCAAACCTTATATACTCTCAGCCATTGACTATTTCGGTACAGACCGGATGGTATTTGCCAGCGACTGGCCGGTACTGACTTTAGGTGGCACTTTTGAGCATTGGCTGCAGATTCTGGATGAAGTACTGGGTGACTTCAAGAAGCGAGAATTAAGAGATATTTTCTACCAGAATGCAGCCAGGGCTTACCGTTTGTAAATTCGGTTACCGGTTTGGGATGCGCAAATCGTTTAAGTAGCTAAAACTTCTTGAGTAGATTAGACCGATTACTTCATACCCAGAACCGGGATTTCATCGCCATGCCAGGGAAAAGCGTAAGTAGGATCATTGACAAAGCGGTCCAGACCAATCTCTATCTGACCTACGGCTCCCGGTGCTAGCTCTACTGTAAAATACTTCTGGTCAATCGTATCAAACTGGTAGGGGTAATCAATCACTTGTCGGATACGGGTGATCTGATGTTCGCCAAACATCCCTCCCTGTATGATCACATACTTAGTTTCAGTAGGATGCAGGTTGACCATCTGCAGAGTAATCCCTCCTTTATTGACCTGCCGCACCAGGGCCGCCACATCCTCGGGAATACCAGGCCTTTTTTTTACCGGATCAAAATAGCGAACACTGCTGTGCAACAAGCCGCCGTGATATATGTGGTTAGGCGCACCGAGCATAGTCTGCACAAGCCCTTCCAGCACGATAGGGTTTCGTTCCAGCCAGTGGTGCACATCCATATCGTCGGGTGTACTTTCATCATTTCTCACATCCTCCAGACGGTGCTGCATCTCCTGGTAAGTAGCTTTCAGAATATCTGTAGGATAATTAGGGTTCTGCCCTTCAAGATAACCGAGCCAGGCAGCTGTATTTTCGGAGTCTCCTTTACCTTTATGGTAGCTAAGTTTGGCTATTTTCTCCGGATCTGTCAGGGATTTTACCCGCTGCCAGTCCTCCTCGGAACGGGAGTAGTACCAGAGGTGCGTGGGGTATTTGGGACGCATGGGACGGTAATCATACCAGCCCCGGTCGTCGTAGCGATAAGGCACCAGCGTATGACCATCTTCTTCCTTAGCCTGATTCGAGACTGCCCTGATCACTGAATAAGGCAGTTCCAAGTAAGAAGAGTCACCGGTTATTAGATAAGCGTTGCTGGCTCCGATGGTGGTAGCTTCCATCTGGTTAGGCAAGCCGTGTGGCCATCGCCAGCCGTAGTAGCCGCCCCACCATTTGCCACCAGTATGCTCGCCAATGATGCCGGTTTGTCCCACGTTGTCTGGAATGATACCATTGTTATCCTCAACCCTTTGCATCCAGGCTTCTACGTATTCTTTTATCCATTGCTTGTAGCGTTCGTCTTTTGTGTACATGTAGGCATTGGCCATCATGCTGGTAGAGGCTAGGTTGAGCGGCACATCATTTTTCATCATGCGCTCGTTAATGGCCTGCAGTATGTACTGGAACTTCTCATCATCATTCCAGTCAGCAGAAGCATTTATGTTGGGGATATCATCATAAGGCAGCGGATAGTGTGCCAGGATGGGCCGGTGCGTCACCCAATCCTCAGCGGTATTGACAAAACGAGGGCCCAGGCTGCCATTCAGGGGCGAGCGTATAATCTTATGCTCGGCATCATAATTTGACTTTTCGGTGCCGTCGTCCATGTACATTTCGGCAAATTTGATGGCCCGGTCGCGCATTTTCTTATCGGTAGGGTCAGCCAGCCCGAAAAAGTAAAAATAAGTGTAAGATTCTCCGTGATGCATCCAGTCATAACCGGCATCAAATTCATCATGGATCTGACCGTATTCTGTAAACTGCACCGTCACCTCATCCCAGAGCTTACGGGAAATACTGTCTATTTCCTTGGGTCCTCCCAGAGCGTAATAGAGGGGGAAATTATAAAAACTCTCGTAGCCGTCGTCAGAGCCATCCATACCGGGCCATTCATCCCGCCAGATCAGACGCCCCTTTTTATCGGTGTATTTATCGACAAATGTGATGGCCGCAGGATAGAGAGCATTCATCAGTTGCCGCTGCATCAAGGCCCATTCAGGAGGTGTGCCACTATTATTTAGTTTCATCAGTATTTCTCCCTGCTCAGATTGTATATCAAGCTTAGTTTGTGCTTTTATAATACTGGCGTAAAAGAGAATAAGGAAAGAAATCAAGGCACCCTTCATAAAGGCTAAAAATATCTTGTAACTATTCATGGATTATTCAGGTTGTTTCGGAGTACTAGTTTTTAATGCTTATAATATTTTACAAGCTGATCTTTACTTTCATTGATTTCTGAAAATACAAGATTAATTTTACTTCCTAAAGATAAAATCACCTATCGCAAATATATCTAGTATCGTCTTCAGAAAACACTACAATGCATCTTCAGGTGTATAGACGAAAGGCTCGCCTTTCACATGTTTGTTACAGTAAAATTTTACGTATGAATAGATTGATAAGGGTTATTTGATCACCACCTCAAAATATGTAAACCATTTGGGCGGCCAAACACTTTTTTTCAGTAATTTAGAATCTAAGGCGGGGAGAATCTTGGGACAGACTTTATTCTTTCACTACACAAAATGTAGAGACGAGGTTAGCGATAGAGGAATACGCCATGAAAAGATGTAGGGAGAATTTTGATAATAGAAATTATCAAGTGAAAAATACCTCTGCAACCAACTCTTAAGACTTTGAAGTGTCAGGACAGGATGAGGTAATTTAAGCACCTAAATCTGAAGTTGCACTTGCTTTTCAGTACCTGGTGTTCCGATAGCAATGGAACACTAAGCTGAAAATCTCACAGGACCCATTCCAAGAGTCTGGAAGAAGAACGGCTATAGGGAAAAGCAAAAATCTAAAAAAAAACAGCAGGTGAACAAAAAAACAGAAGTGATTACATCTTAAATCTGTGGAGTAGTTTCAAGGAATCACCAGTTCCTTGTCTTCAATAGCTCTTGGATTTCTTCTTTAGGCACAGCTAAATCCTCTATATGAGCTTCCAGCCATTCTGAAAAATCTCTTTCAATGTTAGCATTCCAACGAGCATCAATTTGACCTGGAGTGTATTTTCCCTCGCGGAGTCGTTGATGCCCAAATTGATCCCTTAGCATGACCAGTTCTCCAGTCTTCACCACTTTCTCTGCCAAGTGCGGAGGAATAAAAATTACTCCCTCTAACTTTCCCAACACCACATCCCCAGGCATCACAGTTACAGGACCAATACGGATAGGAACATTGAGGCCGGTAAGCATCATTTCTTGCTGATATGAGGGATGAGATCCTTTTATGAAAGATGTAAAACCAGGAATTTGCATCAGCCCCTCCATATCTCGCACCGTTCCGTTGACGACTACTCCATTACCGGACTTGGCAGCAATAGAAGTTCCTAGATTATCACCGATGATAGGTCCATCTGTTACTTTTCCGTAAGAGTCTGCTACATATACATCCCCTTGAATAAGCATATCAATTGGCCAAGATACCATATCTCCGATACGACCATCTTCTGTACCTTTTTTCACCAATTGTTCTCTTACTTCCGGACGTACAGGCATGTATTGGGCTGTCAGTACCCGACCTACCAGGACATCACCAGGATGGATATTCTGCCAGCCATATTCGTACTGGTGGGTATATCCTTCACCTCTCAGTACTGACCAGGCCTGTTCTAAGGATATATTTTTCATCCGCTCTAATATGCTGTCTGGTACCTTTGGCCGTCCATCGGGGAAACGTCCCCCTTCCCATTTGGGTGTGAGGGCTATCATTTCCTCCTGACTCATAGTAATATTTTGAGCATATACAGACAAAAAGGAAAATAAAAGAATAGGGGCAAAAATGAGATTGCTGTATTTCATGGCTAAGCTTTGTATTTATTTCTCAGAAAAATGTTTCTAAATTTTCTTCTGTATTACTGGATTAGGTTTAAGGTATGATCCGGACACATAGGGAAACTTTTTGGCTACATCGTCAATAATTTCAACACCAAAGCCTGGCTTATCTGGTAGCTCCATATAACCATCCTTTACAATCAGAGGCCTTTTGAATAATTCTTCTTTTAATGGATTGTAGGTTTGGTTTAGCTCACACATATGGCCATTAGGTACCCCTGCTACAAAATGAAGGTTAGCCATAGTTGTTAGTCCTCCATGCCAGTTATGAGGGCATTGTAGTCGCCCATACAGATGCGCTACTTGAGCAATGTGCCAGCCCTCACTGATACCGGTAAAGTTGCAATCAGATTGGATGATATCATAAGCACCTGTAATAATCCATTCATGCAGTTGTAAGCTATGAGTGAACCTTTCACCACCTGAAACCATCACTGAAGGCATAGCTTCTTTGATTTGCAGATGCTTTTCTACTGCATCTTCTTTCCATTGGTTTATGGGTTCTTCATACCAGTAAAACTTCAAATCTTCTAGTGCAGGACAAAGAATATTAACGATATCTTCAAAATCATGAGAGTGTTTTTCAATCATCAACTTAAAATCGGGACCTACTGCTTCACGTAGTTTTCTCAATACAGGCAAGTACTTTTCCAGTGTCATACCACTATATTCCCAGTTGGTACCATTTCTAAATTTAAATGCAGTATAACCCTGTTCTTTATACTTTAGAGCTTCTTCAATCAGATATTCAGTGCCATTTTCATACCATTTGTGCTCTACACCACCACTGGCATAGATAGGTACACTTGCTTTAGGTTCATGATTGGTAGCCAACAGTCGATAAACAGGCATCTCTTTGGTCTTGCCAATGATATCCCAGCACGCATTATTAACACCCGCCCAAGCTGCCCTTGATAAATAATCTCTATCTGGGCCTCCACCAGTGAGAAAATCTACATCAAAGGGATTCTTGCCAATCAGAAAGGGTTTTACTCTCTCTTCTATATATTTTTTGATCTTGTCAGGTTCACTGTAAGGGCTTCCTTCCCCGATACCTATAATACCCTGGTCAGTAAACACTTCAATAAGACCTGCATCTGCCTTCCAGACGATGTACTCATTCACTCCCCAAAGGGGACCTTCCTGATGAACATAAGACAAGGGGGTAAGTCGTATATCTATTATCTTTATTTTTTCACGGCTTAATGCATGTAGTGGATAAATAGGCGTGTCCGACAAAGCTTCATTTTGTCCATGGGATTCATTGTGGCAAGCCGAAAGCATGCCTATAGAGGCAGAAGAAGCTACCAATGATCCTAAAAATTTTCGTCTGTCCATAGCTTGTGATTAGATTTTATAGCAGTGCTCATTAGCTCCACCAGAGTGGAAGATCTTTTCCCTTCATTTTTGGATTGGGTTTACCATAAAATCCAGGTTCAAAAGGGAATTTTTTCGCAACATCATCAATTAACTCTACTCCGTAGCCCGGTTTATCTGGAATGGTGAGCCATCCGTCTTTGATTTGATAGGGCTCCTTGAAAATTTCCCACTTCAGTGGGTTATAAGTCATATTAGTTTCACACATATGACCACTTGGAACTCCTGCTACCAGATGAATACTTGAGATGGTTGTAAGGCCGCCGACCCAATTGTGAGGGCAATACTTCATGCCATGTTCATGTAACATCTGACCTATTTGCCAGCCTTCGCTTATTCCGGTCAGATTAGGATCAGTTTGTATGATATCCATACCTCCTGATACTGTAAAAGGGTATACCTGATAGCGATTATACCAGCTTTCCCCACCGGATATCATTACTGAAGGCATAGCTTCATTGATGGCAATATGCTTTTCTACAGCTC
Source organism: Catalinimonas alkaloidigena (assembly GCF_029504655.1). Lineage (NCBI taxonomy): Bacteria > Pseudomonadati > Bacteroidota > Cytophagia > Cytophagales > Catalimonadaceae > Catalinimonas > Catalinimonas alkaloidigena. Next base: position 1,817,185 of record NZ_JAQFIL010000001.1, on the reverse strand, counting down.
TTGGATCATTAGGGGATATAGGTTCCTCATACCAGTAGAATTTAAGCTCTTCCAGAACCGGGCAGAGCTGGTTGAGGATTATGTCCATATCCCAGGGAAATTTTTCAATGCAAAGCCTGAAATCCGGACCAACTGCCTTGCGGAGATTCTCTAAAATCGGGATATATTTATCCATCGTCATGCCACTGAACTTCCAACTGGTACCTTGACGAAATTTAAAAGTATCAAATCCAGCCTCCTTATAGCGGAGAGCTTCTGCAATAAGGCTTTCCTCCCCATTGTCGTACCAGGCATGTTCTACACCACCACTGGCATACATATGGACCTTATTGTTGGGCGTACTGTCACCTGATAAAAGTTTATAGACAGGCTTTCCTTTGGCTTTGCCGATGACATCCCATATGGCATTATTGACCCCTGCCCAGGCTCCTTCCGCAATACTGTTATGTCCCTGATTGTTGGTGATAAAATCTACATCGAAGACATTCTGTCCCTTCAGCAAAGGTGTGATGTAGGTGTCAGTATATTTCTTGAGGTGGTCAGGCCCGCGATAGGGGCTGCCTTCACCAATACCCACGATGCCCTGATTGGTAAAAACTTCAACAAGTGCTGCATCGGATTTCCAGACAACAAGTCCACCCACACGCCAAAGGTACTCCCCATCATGAACATAGGATAAAGGCGTAACTTTAATGTCTGTAATCGTGATATTTTCTCGCTCAAGCCCTTCTGTAGGATGGGAGCGTTTATCTATCAAATGCGAACGATCAAGAGATTTTACTCCATACTTACTATTCTGATTGAGCTTTTTGGAATGGCTTCTATGGTCGCCAGAAGCAAATGCGTTCCCTGATAATCCATACGTTAAACCTGCAGCCAGAGCAGTACCACTGCTTGCCATAAATGAGCGTCGTGATAGTTTATTCTTATCTTTCATTCTTTAAGTAATTTAGTAGTTCTATTAAAAAGCTTCATTTTGATTTGATCTTAATAACCAGGGTTTTGCGTCATTTCCGGATTGGTATCCATTTCATTTTGTGGAATGGGAAATAAATAATTTCTTTCCGGATAGAAGTTTCTGTTTTCTATTAAAACGTATTCCGTTTCCCAGCTTACTTCTCCTGTTTGAGAATTTACGGAACCTAACCGGCTTCCATACAAGGGACCATCCATTACTTTAGGGCCAAGGTCCCAACGAGCGACATCAAATAGCCTTAAACCTTCAAAAGCAAGTTCTACTCTACGCTCACGGCGTACCAGTTCTCTGGTAAGGGTTGTTGCCGGTACATGTCCTGCTCTAGCTCTCAATCGATTAATGTAATCAAGTCCTTGCTCCAGATTCTGTCCGGTTTCTACAGCAGCTTCAGCAAATGTCAGATACATCTCAGCCAATCTGATGACCATAATATTGGCATCATAATTATAAAATTCATCGGAAGATACAGGTTCCAGGTATTTTTTTACACTTTGTGCTGCCACTGTACCATTGCCTGCTCCCCGATAATCAGGGTTTTGGACAGATTCTCCATTTTCATTGATAATCTGAGGATCTAAAGGATTATAGTATCTCCCATTCCACCACTGTCCTGGATAAATAATTGTCATTTCTAAGCGTGGGTCACGATTTTCAAATGGATTTAAAGGATCATAAGTCGGATCCTCCTCAATGGTAAGTCCATTACTTGTCTCATAAGCCTCTACTATACTTCGTGTGGCATTCATTCCTCCAAAACCACCATCTCTGCCAAGGGAGTTATAGGCTGCAAGCCTGCTGAAATAGTTATTCTTGACATACTGAACTTCAGCTATTGACTCAGTATTGATGGCGTTATTTTCTCGCAAAAATAATCCTCTGTAATCCGGGAATAGTTCGTAAACTCCCATATCAATCACTGCTTTAGAGGATGCCATCGCTTCAGTATAATCTTCCATGTACAATTCCAAGCGTGCTTTTAATGCCAGGGCAGCTCCACTTGTGATATGGCCTTTGGATTCAAGCACATTTTGCACAGGAAGCACCTCACTTATCTCAGCTAATTCATCCAAAATAAACTGTTTAACTTCCAGAGCGGATGTTCTTGGTGGAGTATAATCAGCATCCACTAATTCTGTTACTAAAGGAACACCACCAAAAAGCATGACTTTATTGAAATAATCATAAGCTCTTAAGAAGCGAACTTCTGCTTTGTACTGCTCCTTTAAGGCAGCGTCCATGGTAATGTTATCTATTTTTGCAAGAAAATTATTGTACTTCCGAACCCGCTCATAGGTGAACCACTCATTGCCGGTTCCATAGGGACGCCCACCTTCGGTAACATTTGTAGGATCAACTTCACCATTTCCTTTTTTTCTATACCCCCACACATATTGTTCATATCCATTGTCGCTCATGGCATCATTATATAAGATATTAACATCATTTTCCCATTCTCTGTAAGCGCCTGCAAGGGCCAAATCAGCATCTTCTTCTGTTGACCAGAAAGAGGGATCTGAAAGTTGGCCAGTGGGAGTAACTGTCAGGAAGTCCTCGCCACACGAAGTGAGACCCAATGCTACTATGAGTATACTAAGGAAGTATTTTTTATAATTAATTATGTGTCGCATGGTTGTGGGTGTTTGTTTTTTAAAAATTAATATCCAGGCCAAGCATGTAGAATTTTACCTGTGGATAGCTGAGCCCTCCCTGACCGCCTGGGACCCCCAGGAAATCTCCGGGATTTGTTTCTGGATCATAGTTTCCGGGAAAGTTTCTGGCAAACGTAAATAAATTCTCACCACTGAAATATATCCTGGCTCTGGAGATGGCTATTGCGTCAGTCCAGGAAGATGGAAAAGTATATCCTAGCTGTATGTTCTTCAGCCTTATATAAGCTGCATCATGTACGCCAAATGAACTGAATGCTTCATTATGCATTCCACCAATGAGCGTTCTTGGAAAGTGGCCTTGTTGTACCACCTGTCCATTTTCTACGATCACTCGATCGAGATGCATCTTTTCAGCCTTACCTCCTATTTGAAAAGGCCACAGGATACGAGGCATTAGCCTTCTATAAATTCCATCTACACCTTGAATAAAGGTAGAAAAGTCAAAGCCTTTGTATGCTAAGCCCAGGTTTATGCCATAAGTGACTTCGGGAGTTGGGTTGCCAAGTACAATACGGTCGTCACCATCAATTATTCCATCATCATTTTGGTCTTTAAATTTTAAGTCCCCCGCCCTTACGTTAGGATGATGTACCGGGTTATTTAAGGCCTCTTCATCGGACTGAAAATAACCGATCCATTCATAACCATAAAATGAATCCCACGCTTCCCCTTCAATACGAATGGCTTGTCCGATGGTTGGATTGGCCAGCCGCTCCACTCTATTTTTATTGAATGAGCTATTGAGGGTGATGTTGTACTGAAAATCATTGATACTGTTGAAGTGTGAAACTTGTAGCTCAACACCATTATTGCTCATGGCACCAGCATTTACGGTGGGAGCAGGCAAACCAAACGTTTCTGAAACCGGAACGACGGTAAGAATATCATCAGTATACCGTTGATAGTAATCAGCCCGAATTGAAATCAGGCTGGAAAAAAGCTCAAGATCTAAGCCAAAATTCGTTTCAGTAGTTGTCTCCCAAGAAATGTTAGGATTGTTAGCGGTAGTTTGTGCTGCGCCGGGGGCTACTTCACCGCCAAAGGTATAATCCTGGCCTAAGTTAATTAGAGGTAAATAGATAAAATTATTGATCCTATGGTTACCAAGTGTACCCCATGATACCCTCAACTTAAGAAAATCCAGCCATCCTATATCAGCCAAAAATGGCTCTTCTGTCATGATCCAACCCGCAGAGAATGAAGGAAACCATCCCCACCGCTTGCCACTGGCAAACTTGGAAGAACCATCCCTGCGTAAATTTGCTTCAAGAAGATATTTATTGTCGTAATTATAATTTATTCTTCCAAAATAAGAACCCAGTGTTGATTCACTATCGGTTCCACTATTTGACATACCAACAGGAGATCCTGCATCAATGACAGTGAGTTGATTTGAAGGAAACTCTCTTCGGTACGCACCAGTAGACCTGAAGAGTTCGGATCTGCGAGAAATACCTAACAGCCCTCTTATTTCATGGCGCCCAAGTCTGTTTGCATATCTCAGTAGCGTGGTCAGATCAGTCACTGAATTGCGGATTAGGCTTTCTGAAACTGAATTGGGCCCTGAATATCTCCCGCTGCCATAGGTGAAGGAAGCTACATGATCTTTACTTTCATCAAAAATATAATCTACGCCAGCCTGACCTCTCAAAGAAAGTCCCTTTAGTAATTTGGCTTCCATAAACACCATTCCTACTGCCTGAGAAATATTCGCAGTAGTCTTGTTACCTGCCTCAATCCATGCATTTGGATTCCCACTGGGATGCTCTCCCGCCCACTGACCATCTTCATATTTATTAAGAAAAGTAGGGGGTATTTTATTGACTGCATCAAAAAAACGAGTCATTCCTCCAGACTGGGCTTCAGCGCCTTGTAAAGGACTTACAATGTTTTTACGCGATAATCCCGCATTTAAACCGATATCAAACCAATTATTGATCTTACTATCTAGGTTAACACGTACATTATAACGTTCACTATTTGTGTTTTCTATAAGACCTAGCTGCTCATTGTATCCAAATGAAACATTGTATCTAGAAGTAGAATCGCCTCCGGAAAATCTCAAATTATGGTTTTGGGTAAAACCAGAACCTTGCAATAATAAATCATACCAATCTGTATTTGGATAGTTATAAGGGTCTTCTCCTGTTTCAAATTTCCTAATCTCTTCTTCAGTATATCTTGGATTTTGCCCTGCATTAATATGCCCTTCATTTAATAATCTGGCATAACCCGCAGAGGATAAATATTCGGGAAGACGGGTAGCTTGCTGCCTGCCCACATAAGTATTGTATATTATTTCAGGTGAACCTGCCTTACCACGTTTTGTGGTAATCAATATTACCCCATTGGCAGCTCGTGTTCCATATATCGCAGCTGAGGAAGCATCTTTTAAAACACTAATATTTTGAATATCATTAGGGTTAATATTAGCCATAGAGGATTCCATTCCGTCAACAATCACCATAGGCTGGGCATTACCCATAGTCCCTATGCCTCTGATTAAAATGCTCATTCCTTCTCGCCCTGGTTGACCAGATGATTGTGTAACCGTGACACCTGGCATCTGTCCCTGTAATAAGGAAGCTGTACTGGTCGCCGGCCTTGAATTCAAATTTTTAATATTTACTGTTGACACAGCTCCAGTCAAATTCGCTTCCTTTTCCACCCCGTAACCTACTACCACAATTTCTTCCAATGACTGAACATCCGGCATCAATGCCAGGTTAATCACATTTTGTCCATTGATTTCTATCTCCTCAGTCACATAACCAATGGAGGAAAAAAGTAAAGTGCTGACTTCATCCGCCACCGTTAACCTATAGCTACCGTCTATATCCGTTACGGTCCCGTTAGTTGTACCTTTAGCTAGTACATTTACACCAGGTAAGGCGTCTCCATTTTCTCCATCCGTTACTTTTCCGGTAATGGTTTGTTCCAGTGATAACAGTGAAACATATCTTGAGCTTACCAGCTTATCCATGAGCTTTAACAAAGAAAGATTTTGCTCATCATCTCGTGCTGTCTTGTTTTGTAACTTGGAAGGCACTTCATTTTTTTCTTCAAAGATCAGGTACAAATCCTTTTCTATTTTTTCATACTGAAGCCCTAAAGGAGTGAGCAAAAGATCAAGTAGTTCATCAAGGTTAGTGGGTTCATTTACCTTATTTGTGGGATTTACTAACCTGTTACTCACCAGCTCACTGGCATAATTAAAATGGACTTTATACTTGATTTCCAACTCATTTAACATGGAAGCCAATGATTTTGAGTCTTGTCGACTTTCTAACAAATTGGTTGGTGTCTTTTCATCTACACTACTTTTGAGCGCAACTATCTCTTGAGCCGATACTGACAGTTGCACACAAGTGACTACTATCAACAGTAGTATTTTTCTAAAATGACGTACAAAGTATCTCATAAATAGTAAATTTGTATTTTGATAGAGTATTAGATTGTCAGCTTGCCTTTCCGGTTCCAACAGTCAGGCCACTGGCAATCTTTTTTATTTAGGTTTAATCCATATTTGTTTTCCTTCTTTTTCTATTTCCAGGTTAAAAGCTTTGTTTAACATCGTGAAAAGGGCTTCTACTTTATCCGTTGGTATGGTACCTGTAAATTCATAGGTGCTAATCTCTTCGTTGGCAAACTGAATAGTATAACCGTAATTGTCCTCCAGAATTTGTGCTATTTGTTTTAATGATTGACTATCAAAAGTGAGCAACTTATCCTTCCAGGAAGTACGAGTTTTGGTATCAATCAATTTCTTCTGGTACTGCTGGGTAGTGCTAGAATAAGCCACCAATTCTCCAGGTTCCATCAATATTTCCTGCTTTTCCTGCTCTGCTTTGAAATTTACTTTTACCTTACCTTCATTCAACACTACCTCGGTCGTGTTGCGGCGATTATTCACGTTGAAGCGGGTACCGAGTACTTCTATATCTACTTCGTCTGAAGTATTTACTGTAAATTTCTGGTGATCCAGAGTATGTACTACTGAAAAAAAAGCTTCTCCCTTAAGGTTTACTACCCTGGCTCCCGCCTCTCCCCAATCCGAATCATAGCTTAGAGTAGAATTATTATTCATTAGTACTTCAGAACCATCCGGCAAGGTAATTTCCAGCGTTTCACCATATCCAGTCTGATAAGTTACTGCCAGGCTCTGTTGATACAACAGGTAAAGCAGACTGCTAATCATAAGAAAACCAATAAAAACAGCAGCTATTTTTACTCCGTATTTGCTAAGAGGATGATTTTCTTTAGTCTTTCGTGCTTTGCTGCTGCGTTCAAGGATCACACTAAACTGCCTGTCCTTTTCTTTCTCTCCGATGGAAGGATAGGATTCTAGTTTAGCCCACACTTCATCCATTATATCCTGATAGTAACTGTCCTCTTTTTGGTGTTGTATTTGCACCAGAAGTTGTTCTACTTCTTCAGGACTGCATTCACCCTTGATGAATTTCTGAAATAAAGCTTTCTTAGGATCCACGCTAGTTAATTTTTGCTTTTGTACTTATAGTACTGCAATACAGCAGGGTGGTATTACAGTGCCCACAAAAAAAATTTGTTTTTTTTGAACAAGAAAAAGATGGAATAACAAACGAAGACGATTTAATCAGAGTAAAGTGCGGAATAAGTAAGAAAGGCAGATCACAATCTCAATAGTGAGGTCAGTATGTATTTTAAGATATTTGCGAATGGCATTCAAGGCTCGTGACATCTGTACTTTTACTGTATTTTTGGAAATACTTAAAGAAGTGGCAATTTCTTCATAACTCTTCCCATCGTGCCGACTTAACTGGAAGATGAGCTTCCTTTGTGACGGAAGTTTTTGAATAGCCTGATCAGCTAAAGTGATATACTCGACATAACTCATATGATCTTCTACTTGGTTATGAATTGTGGCTACAGAATACATGATCTCCTCTTTCAGCTGTTGATCCCGGGCAGCTTTCTTTAAAAAATCCAGCGTATGATTTCTAGTGATGGTATAGAGATAGGCACTCAAAGAAAACTCAGGGTTAATATTTTCTCTCCGAGTCCAAAATTTCACAAAAACATCCTGTAATAACTCTCGGGCAAGATCTTCAGATTTGACAAATTGAAGACAATAAAAATAAAGTTTGTTGTAGTATAAGTCATATACCTTTTTAAAAGCATTTTCATCCCCTTCTATCAACTGCTTAATGAGAGGCTGATCAATGTTTTTTATGGGTATTGACATAGGCAAGCTTTGTTCATTATTACAATTGTATTAAAAATAAATCATTATTTTAAAAATATTTAACTTTTAAAAGAAATATACTCTTCATTTTAAATTTTCATTGAAGGTACTCATTTACAAACCTCCCTTTTCTGCACTCCCCTCCTCCCCTTTTAAGCAGTTTTTCAAAACAGCAAAATAATGCTGGAAACGCAGATTTTTTTTTAGCCCATTGTGCAACAACTCAGCTTGTTAATCAAAGTACGGAAAGCTAGATATAGAACAGGCTTTTCATACTTTTCAGATCTCTTCTTTGTATCTTGCCATCACTAGTGAAAAGAATAACTAAACCAGATACTATTACCCTATGCTTATTGGATATGCTAGAGTCTCTACTATTGATCAGAATCTCAACTTGCAAAAAGATGCTTTAGAAAAAGCGGGGTGCGACCGCATCTTTGAAGATACCATCTCCGGAGCCAGAGCCGAGCGGCCAGGTCTTGACAAACTTCGGGAGCAGCTCAGAGCTGGAGACACTTTGGTGGTTTGGAGACTGGACAGATTAGGAAGAACACTTCGGAATCTGATTGAATGGGTCACCTGGTTAGAGAGTGAAGGTGTTTCTTTTAAGAGTTTGCAGGAATCTATTGATACCACTACTTCTGGAGGAAAATTGATTTTCCATATGTTCGGAGCTTTAGCGGAGTTTGAGCGTAATCTGATCCGGGAAAGAACTCAGGCTGGCTTATTGTCTGCTAGAGCCAGAGGCAGAATGGGTGGCCGCCCTCCTTCCCTGGATAAAAAGAAACAGAAGTTATTGGTTAAGCTCTATCATGATAAAGATCACAGCATTACTGAGATCCTGGAGATGTTCCATATCTCCAAGTCTACCCTTTACAAGATCGTTCGCCGGAATGCCGGCCATGAAAATCCACCGCAAAAGAAAGCCCCATGATTATCGCTTACCTGGAACGACATAATGACGAAAAGAACATGCACCGCTTCTATCGTCTTTCCCACAGCCCAACCTTGTTTGGTGACTATGCCCTCATTAGAGAATGGGGCAGATGCAGCAACAAACCTAGCTTTGGCAAACGAGGGCAGCGCAAAGAAGATTGGTTTGATCAAGAAGATCAGGCCCATCAGGCTGCGGAGAAGCTTAAACTTCAGAAGTGCAGAAAAGGGTATCAGCTGAAATTGAGAGGCTAAACTGCCAACGATAAATGTAGCGGCTGGCGAAGGCTTTAGCCGAAGCGATAGCTGCTACATTTTGTTAGGCACTGGCCTTTATTTTTTCAATTAAACGCTTTCCTTTTTCACCAGTGGGTAATAAAAATGCAAATGAATTTTTATCCCAAGGATCATGAATCAAATTCCAACAGATCTCAGATTTCTTAAATCTAATTGTAATCATATCTGGTGCACCAAAACCTTTACATGTTGCTTGCAAAAACTTTTGATTATCATAATTGATTTCCCATTCATCTTCTGCCAAAATTGCTTTTATTCTGCTTCGCACGATACACTTATCTTCAGATATACTTATTGATTTAAATTTTAATGCTTTTGACTGGAGAATGTAGATACCTGTTCCAAGCATTAATGCTGAAATTGGTAAGATAACCAATACTTCGCTCTTTGGTCCATTGATATCAATGATCAAAATGAAGCATGTTACAATTCCAATTCCTATCAAGAAGGTAGAAAAACCGTAATAATTAAGCCACTCTAGCGACCAAATTTTAAATTTCAATCTATCTGATTTTATCCAATCATTCATCTTCTGCTAGTGCCTAACGACCATTGCGAGCCGACGGCCCGGCTTTGTTTGCTTTTATTTTCCAAATTGCAATTTTCGTGCTTGGTGCTAGAGCTCTCAAGCACTTTTCAAACAGGGTTGGTTACTGCACACTGTTAGTAGCATTTTTTTCTTCCAACAGTTCTTCAAGAGCCATTCTGGGTAACTTATCAAATTTATCAGGATCTTCTAGACGGGACTTAATTTGCTCATATGTTAGATCGGAGAACTTTTTCTTCCAGTTATCTAATTGCAGTTGTCTATCTTGTTCTTGTTTTCCTATATCCGGATAATTATCTCTATAGCTAGCATTCATTGATGGCCAAAAAATATACCTTGTTTGAGTTGCTTCAATTGAAATTTGGTCGGAGGTCATAACCGTTGAGCTGATATTAAATTCTTTGTTATCCTCAGTGATGAACCGAAGATAAGAATAGTTTGACCACCCAGTTGAAAGTCTATTCTTATTTTGTTGATAAAGTGTCAAATATCGAATTACTCTTAACTGATCAAAGCGGTAATTAAACTCTTGATGACTTTTAAGAAATTGAAAAGCGACAACCTTATTGTCGTTATTGACTGTGACCTTTAAATTCCTATTTGCTAGAAAATGGGACAAGTGCACAATTGCCGTTGGTATCACATCAATCAACAAAAACACTCCAATCATTATCGGTGGACCAAATGTGATAGAAAATTCCCAGTCCTTCCCTTTGATGTAGTGAGCAAATGGAATTGCTATTAACATAGTTGCTGGAAGAACATAAAAGTGTATTCTCAAGTATTTAAGAGATTGATAAATTCCTTCTTTTGATATTTGGTAAGATTTCTTCAAAATTTAAATTGCTACGTAGAGTAGGCCCTGATAGCCCACCGTTAAACTTACTAAAAGATAGCAAATTCTGTAGACTATCAGTGACCCCATTTCATGGCGACCTTCACCAAACCGGACTTGAAGTTTTCCCTCATCCGGCGGGGCCGCCCCGGCTTACCGATGAAATTCAGGTTTAAGCGTGCATACATGTCTTCAAGTTTCGGTTTTGGTATTTAGCTATAACACCCCTCAACTTGTATCCCCATATTTGGCTCAAACTATAGCTCCTTTTAATCTCATCTGACACATTCGACTTGACAAGCAAGAAGGTTAACCGTATAGGACTAAGCCAGTATCAACTATCAATGAATTATATGAGCGCTTTCAAAGTAGGGCACCTTCCCTCCAACAGAGTTTTGTTGTCTCTGTCATCTACAGTACTATGTGCCCCTCCGACTTCTGACCTTCCCCCTTCTGCACTTCGTTATACTTATAGCAGAGAGTTGTAAGTGGCTATCTTACAGAAAATCAGATCTCCCACGTTTAATCCCATTCCATCTATAATCACGCTATCCCTAGGACTCCGGCAGTTTACTAAGATTCTTGTGACTGTTAATCCTCTTAGTATGGCAGGGTTCAAGCGGGTCTCGCAGACACCGTTAACACTCTCCCCAAACTACGGGTACACCTCTCGAAGCTACTATGGGTTGCGGGGGGCCGCCCCCACGCTTGCGCATTACAGCTTGATTATTTGAAAGAACAAAGCTTCAGCAATACCCTCACGGGCATGACTGTTTGTTTTTCTTCAAGGTGAACAGTCAATTACCTTGGGGGATTTTCACCCACTGGAATGGCACCACTTCGTGGCGCACTAACGACCGATGCAGAGCACGGCCCGGCCTAGTTTGCATTTATCTTTCAAATATCAATTTTCGTGCTTGGTGCATCTGACTTTCAATTGTTTTTTAATAGGGCTGGGCGCTGCATACTGTTACCCTTTGCCATTCTACTTATCAAACATTGTCTGAGATGCATGTTCAATGTTAAAGTATAAACTTGTTGAAGTTCCATCATCTGAAATGCATTCTAAAATATCGCAAAAGTTTGCTCCTTCGCATTCTCCAGATCCCATTTGCCCGATTTTTCCTCCCCAAAAATATTTTATCAACACTTGCCCATCGCTGGGTCCAAGCACAAAATAAGGATCTTCAACTGTTCCCTTCCCACTATATTTTATTGCACTTATAATCTTAAGAACCTTGGTGCGATCTAATTCAGCAGTTTCTAAATTCAATTTCCATGTACAATACCCTTTTTCTGTAAGGGCTGTAAAATTCAATGGATTAGTTTGGAGTAACATATTACAACTATCTAGTGCTATGTTATATTTCTTATCTGCAACCAACTGTAAAATATTTCTTTCTAGGTCTAGTTTGCTGTAGGGCTTATAATTTGGCTGAGATGTATATCCAATCATCATTATCAAAACTTCTACATCTGTCATTGAAGTGTCTGCCTTTTCAAATTTTTCTAGAAGTGATTGATAAAAATACTCTGAAGTAGAATCTTTTGTGACTTCTAAAAGGGGGGCAAAGTGTTTGTTATAATCGAAGTTTTGGCCAATTGCAGAAAGTGAGAATATTGAGAATAATAAAGTCAGAAGTCTATTCATCCTATATTTCTTGGTAGAGGGTAACGGTTGACGGTATGAAACGTTGAAACACAAACCATCAGTCCTCTAAGCCGTTGATTAAATGTTGTTTCGTTCAAATAACTTCCGCCCAATGTTTTATGACCGCGTGTTAGGTGCTGCCATTATTATGTTTTTTCAATCTTTTACCAATAAGAATGCTTACTAGAATTCCTATAGTAATTGTAGTTATCCAATTTATAGAGATTGCAGCAACTTCGAATCTATAACTTCTATCTAGTCCATATTTAATTGAGTAAAAGACAAATGAGAAAACCATTAATATGAATCCAACTATAAGAATCAATCGAATAATATTCTCTATTCGAGTTTTATTTGTAAAAATAAAAGACAGAAATAAAAACGATATACTCATTGTGATGTAGCCCAAATCTTCCATCGCTATGAATGTTCCATGTCCATTATATTGTGTGAGCAAAGCAATTCCTTCTGTCTCTCCTTTCATCATACTCATGGGGACAACTGAAAATTGAACGAAGTACGCAATCAATAAAACTGTGGAGGTAATAATAGCAAAAGCAATACTTAAAAGACTAAATAATTTATTACTATTCTGAGTCGTAAAGTGATTAGATACAATAAATATTACATAAGCAAATACTTGAAAAATTGCGAAATACATCCAATTGTAATCCCTTGGATAATATGAGAGAATATCCTTAAATGGATAATTCATACAATCACCTGGGCAGTATGGTCCTGCCGGAGGGACAGCTTTCATTGCAAATATCCATGTAATAATTGTTATTATAACCAATGATATGGCTGTGTAAAATCCGAATGTTAAAGTCCTTTTATCCTCATTCATGATTTTTAGAGCTTATATGTTAAATATCCTACATATGGACATGTTTTGTTCTGGTTGCACCTAACGGCCGGTGCGAGTAGCCGGCCCGGCTTTGTTTGCGTTTATCTTTCAGTTATCAATTTTACTGCTTGGAGATTTAAACTTCCAAGTACGTTTCAAACAGGGCTGGCTGGTGCACTTTGTGTGTGCCTTGAATGGTAAATATAGTTCTTTAAAAGGATGTCCCAAAGGGTGAAAGTTCTGGTGTAATGTTCACCAGGAAATAGTCCCGTAGGCGGGGGAGTCGTTACCCCAAGCTAAGCAAGTGGCAAGGTTGTTAGAGGTGACTCTGGAACTGAAGTAAGCCAGACTGCGGTGTTTGTACTGACGAACAGAAACTACATACCGAGGCTATGAGACCGGATAAGGTAGCACATCATACCGAAGTCCAAAACCTCTTAAATAGAGGATAGTGTCAAAATAGTAGATGTAGCAGCGATAAACACAAGGGTATTTACCTTACCAAGGGAGATCTCAAGCTTAGGCTTGAGAAGTCAGCAGAGGTCATAGTAGTTACTGGAAACGAGCTGTCACCGAATGGATAAAGGCAGAGGTCTCACAAGGTGATGAAGGGCCGAACGTTAAATTCGTCCTAAATGTAATCGGGAGGTTCACAGATTAAGAGTCTGCCAGCCCGGGGACAGGCGGGACAGGAAGTTAGAAGTAGTAAAGGATGATTGAAAAGGTTATTAACAGCGCGGCTGCCGCCGAAAGAACATACGGAAAGCATATCTCCAAGTCAGAGCCAATAAGGGCTCCGCAGGCGTGGATGGTATGACCGTGGATGATCTGCCTAAGTTCCTAAAGGGGCAACAGGATAAGATCGCTACAGCCATATGTAACGGTAAATATCTTCCTCAACCCATCCTGGGAGTTGAAATCCCCAAAAGTAACGGCAATAAACGTCTATTAGGCGTACTCACTGTCGTTGATCGTGTGTTACAGCAGGCGGTCAGCCAGGTGATAGGCCCAAAGTTCGAGCTTGAGTTCAAAGAACACAGTTACGGATTCAGACCTAATCGCAATGCTTTACAGGCAGTAAAGCAATCGCAGAAGTACATCAATGCAGGCCACCAACATATCGTTGACATAGACCTGAAAAGCTTCTTCGACGAAGTGGATCATTGTTTACTCCTACAGCTTGTTTACCGCAAGGTAAAATGCCCGCTCACTATACGCCTAATCCGCAAGTGGCTAAGGGCTCCCATTCAAATCAATGGAAGGCTAGTCAAGCGCAGAAAAGGCGTTCCTCAGGGTAGTCCACTTTCCCCAATCTTATCCAACATCATGCTTCATGAACTGGACAAGGAAATGGAGAAAAGAGGGCTCAAGTATGTCCGCTACGCAGATGACTTTAGTATCTATACAAAAAGTCAGTCTGAAGCTCGGCAAGTAGGAAACAGCATTTTCCTGTTCCTCAGGAATAAGCTTAAGCTGCCTATCAACCGACAGAAAAGCGGTATACGCAGACCTGTGAACTTTGAGATACTCGGCTACAAATATGTACCGGTATTCGAGAAGGGAGTGAAAGGACAATATCAGCTTACGGTAAGCGATAAGAGTTGGAAGTCCTTGAAAAGAGAGCTGAAGACTATCACCAAGAAAACCATACCTAGTTCTCTAACTGAGCGCTTAGTCAAGATTAAAGAGGTCCACAGAGGCTGGCTTAACTATTTCCGATTAGGCAATATACATAGCAGACTCAAAGACTTGGACAACTGGCTAAGAAGCAGAATCAGGTACTGTATCTGGCACGATTGGAAGAAACCCGAGAGGAAAAGGAAGAATCTTATCCGATTGGGTATCCGGTACGGTCAGGCATACGCCTGGAGCAGAACAAGAATGGGTGGTTGGGCAGTGGCACTAAGCCCAATCCTGAAAAACACAGTCACTAAGGCTAGACTCAGGAAAAGAGGCTTTGAACCAATGCTGGATTACTATCTGAAAATTACCCAGAAGTTTAACGAACCGTCCGGCGTGGAGCGCTCAGTACGAGACCCGTACGCTGAGTGGTGTGAGAGGCGCACTGGCAGTCAATTGACTGTCAGCCGTCTACTCAATTAGAGGCATACCATTTTTTAACTTATACCAAAACCAATTTCTCCTTTATAATCCCACTCATCCTCTTTCTTAAATAGGAATAGACTTCTAAACCCACATTCTACTCCACATCCATAATTTACAAAAATCACAGCCATATCTTTATCTTCGTTGAATGCAATTCTTGAAAATTCAATTCCACCAAAGATATTTGTAGAATCAAGAAGATGATACTCAAATTTAATATTTACATTATCAATTTTGATTTCAGGATATACTACCGAATCAGCTTTAATACTGCTTTCCTGAATTAATTCATGTATCAGTTCTTTCCACTCAGTTTGGTCTGCATGCTCAAGATTATAATCCTGTATTTCCTCAGCTAAATTTGTATTGATCTTCGTCTTCTGTATCAATAAGATATTTTTGCTTTTGGTAATCTCTTCCTGATTGTATTTAATAGATTCAAGGATTGCACTTTCTAAAATAGCTCTTTCATCATCATTACCATCATTGCATGCGCTGATCAAGCAAAGAAGAAGTATATACAATCCTTTTTTCATCTTGTGGTTCTGACTAACGTAAAATTTAGTGTTGATTATCAAGTAGTTACTATTCCTAATTCTTCATTAGTTAATCCAAATTTATCAATTTGCTTTCTGATCCTTTTGACCAAGCCCAGCTTTCTTTTCTGATCCAAGTAAAGGTATCCTTCCGGATTGACATAAGGCGCTCCTTTCACCACCATATTCCAGATAATTACCGCCAGTTTCCTGGCTGTGGCACTAATAGCTGATACTCTTCCTTTTCTGAAGTTAATGCGCTGAAAAAAGTCTCTTAATGGTGTAGAGTCCTTGAGATTTCCTATGGCATTAGCTGCATTCCGCAGGGCTATTTTCAGTCTGTTACTTCCTTTAGGAACTTTGCTGGATAGCAACTTTCCCCCACTCACTTTATTGTTCGGGGCTAGCCTCAACCAACTGGCGAAATGCTTAGCTGTGGGAAACTTTTTGATCCCTTCCAATCCTACTTCGCTCATCAGTGACAGTACAGTAGAATAACTCATGCCTTCAATAGCCAGTAAATCTGTGCCCTCAAACATCTGGTAGGATTTTAGATTCAGGTCAATGTCTTTCGGGGTATTCTTATTTATTCTTTTATGAGGTTTGGGTTCAATATGATGCTCTCTTTTATGGTCATCACTGCCTATGATCTCATCTAACTTTGCTGCTATCATTTTATCACATTCCTCAATCTTGAGTTGAAGATGGTCATACATTTCCAGTTCCTGCTGAAGGGCAAAAAGATAATCCTTCCTGCCATTGGACTGCAAAGCCCTGGCAATTTCCTCTTCACTCTTTCTGCAATTTCCATGGCGTAGGGAGGCAAGATTTTTAGGATTTGTTTCTCCAGCACAGACAGAGCGGATAATCAGCAGACCTGTAAGACCGCAGATGTCCTTCACCACTACATCAAGTCTAAGATTAAGCAGCCTTAGGTATTTCTGCATCTTCTTAGAGGTAGAAGCCGCTGAATGAAGCAAGTTGGCACGATGACGACAATAAGTTCTGAGTTCCTCAGTCTGACTATCGGGTAAAAAACTACTAGTGAGTAGACCAAGGGTATGTAGCTTCTGTATCCACTGACAATCCATAACGTCACTCTTTTTACCTTTAATATTCTTGGTGAACTTCCCGTTACAGAGGATGACATGGAATCCCTTTGAAATTAGAACTGCATACAAGTTTTGCCAATATGTGCCCGTGCTTTCCATTGTAATAGTTTTGATGCGATTCCCTTTTAACCACTCTGCCATAGCGAAAAGGTCCTGATTATAGACCCCAAATTCACGAACATCCTGTTCGGATTGACCAACAGCCACCCAGTGAGAGCGACTACCTACATCAATCCCTGCTGCATAAGGATTGACGACTTCCATAGAGATAGATTCCTGTTCCATGACACATAATTTTTAAGCTCTAAGGAGATGTGCTTTTGGCAAGTAAATATTCTGAACGGGGTTGCTGTAGCCAGCACCGCCACTGAAGTAATCGCAAACATCTCAGCCAGGATTGCGCTCGTGCTTTCAAGTGGAGCAACAGTTTAAAAATCGGCCTTACAAAGAGCTTTACCAATTTAAGAAAAAGTTGGATAGCGTACTCGTTAGCTTTAGAAGTAAATGTTTCAATATATGGGGGATAGCAGGTAACGTTTGCGCAGCCGCCGACGAAGGCTTTAGCCGAAGTATGGTGGCTGAGCGCTGTTGTAAGCAGGCTTCTTTTATTCCATCAAATTACGGATCAATACAATTGCTTCATTCTTAGAAATTTCTACTGATGGAGATAAAGGTATCCCCTCTGATAAAATTTCACTTACTCCTGTTCCACATATGTACAAATCATTTTCCTCAGCATATTGCAGCATACTATCTAATTTTATCTTATTTGTTAAGTACTTCTCCTCAGTAGCTATTGTGTCAATTTCTGCCAAATAATTTTGACCCTGAAAATTATATTCCAGCATCAAAAACGATTGTAAGTTTGAAGGAATTTTTCTGTAATAGGAATCCGATTCTGAAATTATACCTGACTCTTTAGAAGAGGTTATAATACTTTTTACAATCATTAAGCTATCACTTACATTATTTATTAATGTTTTTCTCATGGTCACATATTTACCTTCAGCAGTATCAACTTTTTGTGGCAAATATTTTCGTTTCCCACTATGGTATTCTATGTAGTATTCTATTGTATCAATTTCCCATGAGTCATTTATTGGTTGCAAACCTAATTCTGTTCTCAATGAGTTTTGTACATGAAAATCTGTCTCATATTGAGCTTCCTGCTTACAGGAAATCAATATCACTACTAATGAGATATAAATAAATTGTTTTACCATGCTTGCTTACAACGTTGGCGCAGCGGACGGCGAAGGCTTCAGCCGAAGCTGCCCGCTGAGCGTTGTTGTATGCTGGCTTTTATTTTATTAATTCATTGATCTCTTTCCCATAGATGCTTTTCGCCATATCATCTGGGCTTCTATCATATTTGTTTTTATGCTGCGGATCAGCTCCACTGCTCATTAATAATTTTACTATTTCAAAGTCACCTTTGGCATTGAAAATTGCTGTCCAAAGAGGCGAATTCCCATGTGAATCTATCAGGTTTGGATCAGCATGATTTGTCAACAATAGTCTGATTACTTCTTCATTTTTTTCCTGAGTAGCAAAATGCAATCCAGTATATCCGCTTTTATCTTGTTGATTGACATGAGCCTTATGTTCAATGAGCCAATTCAGTAATGCAAGCTTGTTATAAAATGCAGCCCAAATCAGCAATGTTCTTTTATCTGGATCGTAAGCATCTATTCCATGATTTTTAACCAATGATTTGATTGTATTGAGATCTTCAAGTTCTACTGCTGAACTTATCTGAACCAGATCTTCATGTACTTTAAATGGTCTTCCTCCTTTTCCCATTTTAATTAGCTAGCATACAACGTTCAGCATATGGCTTGAGGCGGTTTTAAATGCACTCTTCTGCCTGCTGGAACCAAAATTTGTTTTGTACAACACCCTTTGAATTAAGCTTTTTACCCACCATAAGCTATATGCATTGTTGTAGTGCGTTTTACTTCATTTAGTAAAAAATGAAATCTCCGATTGTAGTCTTAAAAGTTGTGGTTATGTTTTCCTCTAGTTCTTTTGACTTTTTTTGATAAAATTTGATGAGTCCCACTAGCCTTTTTGCAGATTGATCATCTTTACCTTTTTCTAACTTGAAAATGAGCTTCCATATATTATGGGCTAGTTCATTCGACTGAATTAAACAATCCATTTTTGTTTTGTCGGTAATTGTATTGTCGTCCAAAATTGTTCTATTCATGATGGTTAAATTAAACAACATTAGCTTATTGAACAGTATTTTGTATTCAATTGATTTATCCGTCAGCCACTCAATCGTCTCTGAGAAGGTCATTTTTTTACATTTTAGACTTTCAATGAACTTCGTAGTTTCTCCATTCCAGTAGCACTTTTCACATCTTCCATTTCTGAAAACATGCTGACAATTGTCATATCCATAAAGAAAATGGGAGCAGTTTGGACAAAGCTTTCCCATTCTCGATGTATCTGCATAATATTCACTGTAACACTCATCACAAATTCTGATTTCTTTTTTCATAACATAATGCACTACAACGTTTAGTGTAAAATGCGTTTTAATGCATTTTACACATTGTTAGGGAGCGTGTTATGTCTTTTCGTTTTATTTGTCGAGTAATTCTCAGGAATTCTATTTATCAACTCTGTATTTACATTCAGTAGTTGTGAGGCTTTTTCATTGGTTACGCAATTCTTTTTAAAATATTCGACTATTACTATCCATGCAAAACTTTGGGCCTCAATCGTAAGACTTCTCGACATATTAAATGATAATTTACCAAAACTATGTGCAGAGGTTCCCCGCAGAGCAAATAAGTCATAGTAATAATCCAAATAGGATTTCCCAACCATCTTGAATTGTTCATCAGGTTCCAAATTTATATTACTTCTCCATCTATCTTTTACTTTTTTGATTTTAGCTGGAGTGTTTCTGTCACCTGGTTTTCCAAGAATAGCTTCGACTGAACGTGTTGCTTGAACAATTGCCGCTTCCATTTTGGGAATCATAGCAGCACGTTCCCATATTTCTGGTTCGTTATCAAGATGTTTTCTATAATGCTGAGGAGTTAATGCACATATTTGACAGAACTCATGATTCTCTTTTGCTGCAATAATATTTTGCGTAGCAACATAGTATTTGTCATCACTAAAAAGTAATTCTATTAGATTTAGAATTCCTTTAAAGTCGTTTATGCTCTGGATACACATGCTATTCATTGAATAGAATCTGTCTTTTAAATAGTGCTGTTTTTCTTTGTCTTTTTGGTTGTTAAAACGGTAAATCCAATCATATCCAAATCGATGGGAGTGTTCAAGTTGACTACTTATTGTGAAAGCTATCTCAAGAATTGAAGTTGCAGTTTTCCATAAATCATTTTCCTTTACTTCTGGTGAAACTTCAACTATTAATAAAGATTCAGTATCATCTGCATATGTCCATGTATAAAATTTTTCATGACCAATATCTAATAAGTGAATAAAATCTCCTTTACTCAAGACTTCATCATTATTAAAAGCAATTCCTTCTACAATAGCATGATTTAAAACAAGATTTGGAGCATTAATAGGGTTTTCTTGATAGTATTTATTCCTTATTTCTTCTTGATCCTTCAAAAAAGTAAGAAATAATTCTGAGAATTTTTCTTCATCATTGTCTATGTAAGAAGCGATCTCTTTTATCCTTTCCTTATCATATTTAGGTTTCATCAGTTGATTTTTTTATGCTCCCTAACGTTTGCGCAGCCGCCGACGAAGGCTTTAGCCGAAGTATGGTGGCTGAGCGCTGTTGTAAGCAGGCTTCTTTTATTCCATCAAATTACGGATCAATACAATTGCTTCATTCTTAGAAATTTCTACTGATGGAGATAAAGGTATCCCCTCTGATAAAATTTCACTTACTCCTGTTCCACATATGTACAAATCATTTTCCTCAGCATATTGCAGCATACTATCTAATTTTATCTTATTTGTTAAGTACTTCTCCTCAGTAGCTATTGTGTCAATTTCTGCCAAATAATTTTGACCCTGAAAATTATATTCCAGCATCAAAAACGATTGTAAGTTTGAAGGAATTTTTCTGTAATAGGAATCCGATTCTGAAATTATACCTGACTCTTTAGAAGAGGTTATAATACTTTTTACAATCATTAAGCTATCACTTACATTATTTATTAATGTTTTTCTCATGGTCACATATTTACCTTCAGCAGTATCAACTTTTTGTGGCAAATATTTTCGTTTCCCACTATGGTATTCTATGTAGTATTCTATTGTATCAATTTCCCATGAGTCATTTATTGGTTGCAAACCTAATTCTGTTCTCAATGAGTTTTGTACATGAAAATCTGTCTCATATTGAGCTTCCTGCTTACAGGAAATCAATATCACTACTAATGAGATATAAATAAATTGTTTTACCATGCTTGCTTACAACGACCGATGCAGGCCCTGGCCGCAGCGTAGCGAGGTCGGGCTTGCATTTTGTTGGCATGCGTTTTTAATTCAATTATTCATCAAAGTATTTTGTCCAATTGCTCCAATGTGTATTCGAGGCTATTCTAGGGAAGTACTCTTCCACCTTGCCACTTTGCAAAACCTTAGCTATCATTCTAATACTTTCCAGTTCAGTCAGTTCCTCATCTGGTTGTGGATGGTACCATTCCTCTAAAGTCAATATCAGTTGTAATTCTTCTTGTATATTACTTTTTACATCTCTTTGATCTAAAAAAAGAATTTCTCTGTGGTTATCTACTAAGAAACGTAAGACATCTATAAGCCGAAGCTTTTCGCCGTTACGTGAGGAATTCACTAATTCGCTAATGTTAATAGCTCTTCCTTTGACTACTATCTCCTCTATATTCTCAGTAAGATACATTTTGTTACCGATCCATGTAAAAGTCTCATCAATATTGTCAATTATGGGAAAAGAATCACCTTGAACAAGGAAATTTTTTAGTCCATTTCCTACATAATACACTTCATTGGTAGCATCTGCCATCTTAAAATTATCACAAATCACTTCGGTAGTAATTACCCATTTTTTCTCGCTTCTGAAACAATGAAGTCTGGCACCTGCATATTCACAATAGACATTTGTAAAGTCGGGAAATCCGACTGGAAATTCACCAGCAATTGTAGCTAATATTGTTGCAGTATCATACATATTCTACATTACGATCAGTCATATTCTATTCAATGCATGCCAACGGGGCGCGTGCAGGCGCTATCCGGGTTTGTTTGCTTTTTTCTTCAGTGTATCAATTTTCGTGCTTGGAGCTTCTTATGTTCTGGTTCACTTTAAACCAGGATGGCGCTTGAACGTTGTTGTGCTCTCTTGCTTCTTCACCGGCGTGCGGCTGGACATCCTGTGGTGCTGGCCAGTCCGGTTTTCTCTTCACAATGCTATTCAACTTTCTTCACCATCCTTGCGCTTTGATGTTCCCTTCCTCCAGCGATCATCTTTCCCTCACAGCTCGCGCTCTTCTTTGCCCCTTTCTCTCGTGCTCAATGATGGTATCAACTTTCGCATGGAGCACAACGGACAAGTGCAGGCGTCAGGCCGGACTTGTTCGCGTTTTTTTTCTCGTATATCATTTTGTCACTTGGAGCATCTGAATTTCATGCTCAATAGTACTAGGCTTGTCGCCTGCACGGTGTTATATGCCACCTTCTCATTCATTTAAATCTAGGATTATTTCCTCAAAAATCTCTTCTCCACAATCAGTTGGTAGAATGGGGACAGGAGTGTCTTTCACAGCAAATCTTAAGTTTAAAGGATATTTCTCTTTCAGTTGCTTGATATCCAATTGTTCTACAGATTCCCTTTCTTCGAGGAATTCCTCATACGCTTCTACTATTTGATAAAGTAAAAGATTAGCATCAGACAAAGGTTGCTCTTTATCAAAAGCTAATCTAAAAACGGCATCTTGAGGACTATCTGAAAGCGTAGGATCTTGTCCGTTGTTAAGGATTTGTAAGCTTATCCATTTCTTTAAAGATGTTTTATTTAAAGGTTCAGACTCTATTTGATGCGTTTGGTTCGGAGCTACCTCTATTGATACATCGGAATATAAACAACAATTAATCAAACATTCGAATGGAATACCTATGATCGAAATACCTGTTTTTGCTCTATCGTGAGTTTCAATTTCTTTTTTATCAAAGTCATAGGGTAAAATAAGCTGAAAGCTACCGTCATCCCGAGATTTTTCTTGATAAATCAAGTTGAAGTCTCCTACAGTAGAAATTTTTTCTATCTCCAGGTATGATGAATTATTAGAAACTGAAGTCAACTTTCCCACCTGAACAGGAATTTGTTCTTCTGATTGACAGGCTATCGATAGTCCGATGCATATTCCGGTTAATATCTTTTTATTCATTTTGGTGGCATATAACGATTACCATAGACGCTGGCGAGGCCATCGGCCGAAGCATAGTGGCTATGGCTTTGTTAGGCTCATTGCTTTCCTTTTTCAACCGCATTTTCCAGCGAACTGAGTATTAATGATTTAATTTCATCGGCCTGATGCAGTGCTTTTACTTTTTCAACTATCACTTCTAGATCAAATCCATCATGTATCGGTTTTTCTAGTTCTGAAGCGATAAGATTTAGATTGTATTTGCCATTATTGACCGACAATTCCTTAATTACCAATTCTGGGTTTCTACTTAAAACTTCAAATAGCGTCTCATTGCTGAATGAAGAAAATTCAGAATTATTCTTACAGCTTTCATCAAATGTACAAAGTAGTAGTTGGATATCTGTCTCTGATAACTTTTCTAAATGCTGATTTACAGTTACTAAATTCTTTATGTTACACTCGCATTGCTCAAGATCATTGCTTTCAGCCGATAGTGTCAATATTATGAAGCTAAGTATCAATTTCATCTTTTTCCCTTTGCATTGAGCCTAACGCCAAATGCAGCAGTCGGCCCGGCGTAGTTTGCGTTGTTTTTTCAATTATCAATTTTCATAATTGGAGCGATTAGCTTTCGTATGCGTTTCAAATAGGGCTGACTGATGCAATTTGTTGGCAGAGGTATACAATCTTAATTTAATTTTCATCATAAGCATCTCCTAGTTTTTCAAATCCCTCCTCTAACCAATACCAGTACTGTCCCTTATTTTGATAAAGCAATCTTAACAAATCAGAAAAGCTCTTTGCTATTATTGGCGAATTTCCAACTAATCCATGAGTTTCATGAAAACTATCATAACATTGGCCCCTTTTTCCTTCTGATAAGTCAATGCTTATATATTGACCTAAATTATCTTCTTTTCCGATTAAGAACCAGTTGTTGCTTATATCATCTATATCGCTCCTTTCATCTACTGAAAAAAAGACTTCATTTATAGGAATGAATTCTTCTCTTCCAATTATTTCAATTGAGTAAAACTCGTTTCCAAATAACAAAATACCATCAGTCAAATCATAAAATTGCTTAAGATCATCAGGAATCTGATTGGGTGTTCGAATACCAAAATTTGGTTGCCTCACAAAGCAATCTGAGTCTTTCATGATTGACTTTATCAGCTTTTCTATCTCCATTTCAAGAACTAAGTTTTTCTATTTTCTATCTCTGCCAACGAATGTGGATACGCCATATGGCGGTTATATCCACTATACCTACCACCCTGTTTTTTGCTCAAATATGGAGTTTTTATAGTGGTCAGGGTAGGTATGTTGGTTCATATTTGTATTGTTATCATTCCAAAGTAAGACTATCCAGCGGACTTTGTATGTCCTTTAATGCTTTAGTACTCACATGCGTATAGATTTCCGTAGTTCTGCTACTTCCGTGTCCTAATAACACCTGAATATATCTTAAATCAGTCCCTTTTTCAAGCAAGTGGGTTGCAAATGAATGTCTCAAGGTATGCAAAGTAGCTTTTTTCTGAATCTTTGCCTTAGCACATGCTTTTTTCAATACATTCTGCGCACTTCTGGAGGAGTACTTTCCTCCTTCTGCTCCTTCAAAGAGGTATTCTTTGGGCTCATACAGCTGGTAGTAACTTCTCAAGATAGGTAAAATACTTTTAGACAGCAGGCTCACCCTATCTTTTTTTCCTTTGGCATTGCGTACTCTTACCTGCATACGTTTGCTGTCCAGATCTTTGACTTTCAGGTTCAAGGCCTCGCTAATCCTCAGACCTGCTGAATAGATCAGCATCAACAGGCATTTATGTTTGAGATTGTCTACACTGGCAAAGATTCTGGCCACTTCTGCTTCACTCAGTACTACCGGTAGTTTGCGCTCTTTGACCGGTCTCTCCACGAAATAGAACTTCCTTCTGCCTCCTAAGACTTGTTCGTAGTAAAATTTGATTGCGTTAATAGATTGGTTCTGATAAGAAGTGGATACTTGTCTTTCTTCCACCAGGTAACGCAGGAAAGCTATGATCTCTTTTTCTGTAATTTCCTCTACTTTTAGTTGAGGGTAATAATTGATGAATTCCTCAAACATGCTGGTATAGGTCCTGATAGTGCTACTACTATAGCGCTTCATATTGAGCTGGTCTATCATACTCTGTGGACAGCTTTTGTAGTTTGGCACATCCGATTTTGAGATTTTGGCTTTACGCTGGGCAGAAGGGCTTATTTCAGTGTAGTGAAATTGCCAACCGTGATCCTGGCAGTATTTTTCTAAATCTGCTCTTACCATAGGGGTGTCTGCTACACTCCACCATCGGTTTTTCTCATCATATTTTGGGTAAGGCAACTTTTTGATATAAGTGATGAGCTTTTGATCATAGGCAAACATCAACCGCAAACGTCTTTCCTTACTGGCTATGGTAAGCTCATGAGGGCGGTAATGCTTCTTTTTTTCTACAATCAGGCTCTCTGGTGAGGAAAGTTCCTGTTCCTCAAGTCGAGTTGAAAAGTAATTCCGGAGCAGTTGCAGATTTTGCTCACTCCTGCTTACCTCCCATAAATAAGTGCGGGTATTCCAACGGGCATAATGCAGGCTTCTTATAAACTTAATGTCCGCCTCCTGTTTGGGTAGCTGAACAAAGAGTTTTTTAGGAGTAATGACCAATTTGACCTGATTACTAACTTGCTGAGTTGGAACCAATGTTGGGGGAGATGCTTTTTTTTGTGCAATAGAGGCTTCAGGCTTATCTTTCTCCAATACTTTGATCTCTACACCAGCAAAATGATGCTTTAAGGCTTCAAAGCTTGCTTTGCTGTACGGCAGATGCCAGCACTTCTTACTCTGACTCCATTTTCTGCCCTCAATCTTTTTGACCTTATCTATATACGCTTGCTAGTAAGGGAGCATCAGCTTGATCCGCTTCTCTCCCTTATGTACCATACTTTCTACGCTAATGAACTTTGACATAATCTAGAAGGTGTTTCTATGGCGTATAGCCTACCATAATGTTGTGTATACGCCATAGCTTAAGAGGGTGAAAGTAGCGTTTACAGGCTATATTTATGCCTGGGCAAACCAATCTTACCTTACACGAGTAGGTTATATGTTGATTTGCATAGCTCCCCTACTCTATTACAATAAGGAAAGTTTTACTAGAGAAGATCTGGCTTAAGAGCATAAGCCTGAGAGATAAATTTGCTTTGACAAATTGACCTATAGAGTAAAAAAGCCTGATAGGATTGAGTAATTTTTCTTAAAAGTGTAATAATCGCTTATATGTAAAGGAGCTTGAATTAACTATAGCGTTGTAGGAAAGTGTATAAAAAACTGATGAGAGCTTTGATAAATAGTCGTCCCACAATGGCTAAATTCTCAGTATAGTAGAGATACAAGGTTCAAACACTTCTAATATTCCGAATATTGATGGATTTTCTTCCTTGCTGACCTTTACTGATTTTAGTGCCATAGGCATCATACAAGTTTGGGTTTATCCCCTGACTATCGCTTTGATTGCTTCTATTGCTTCTTTGCTGGCCGTAGAAGCAGCAGATAATCTGGATCCACATAAGAGAAGGAGCCCTCCTAATCGGGAATTGGTAGCCCAAGGTATCGGTAACACCCTGGCTGGACTCATTGGTGGCATTCCAACAACCTCCGTCATTGTAAGAAGTTCAGTCAATATGGAGGCAGGAGCAGGAACCAAGGTCTCTACACTGATTCATGGTATGCTATTACTGGCTCGTGTACTGGTCCTCAGCTCAGTGATCAATTTAATTCCTTTGTCCTCTTTGGCTGCCATTCTCTTAGTGGTAGTATATAAACTTTCTTCAGTTTCCCTTTTCAGAAACATGTAAAGAAAGGGATGGAATTAATTTATCCCATTTATAGTCACCACCATCAGCATCCTGTTTACCGATGTGTTATTCGGAGTCTTGATAGTAACGGCTTCCAGTTATTTTTTTGCTTAAGGGTAACTTTTATAACCCTTTCTACATTGAAAGCATTATTTCAAACAGGAGAAAAGAGATTCGGTTTGAGTTGTCCAATGAAGTATCTTTTCTGAATAAACCTACCATAAAAAAATCTTGTGGGGGCTTTCCAAGAATTCAAAGATCATTATTGATGCTACTTTTACCACCTATGTGGAGCATGATATAGTAGAGATTTTACATGAATTTCAAAACACTTTTTCACGGGAAAATGGTATTGAGGTCATTGTATTAGGGCTAAGGGAAAGTTATAATCCAAACAGTCAAATCAAGGTGGTACGGAGTCGAACAAAACTCAAAAAAGCCTTTACCACACCATAGGAAATTTTAAATCACCTTATGGAAGGAAATCAAAATTATGTAGATGGCAATCTGGTTTCAAAGATATTAAGAAACAAAGAGTTGATGGACTTTATCAAAGAAACTCCTTTGACAGTAGTGATCAATTGTATTGATATGCGTGAACTTTTAAACATGCTGCTAAATACTGGTATCAGTGATCTCATTCCATTGGAAGCCTTAAGAAACATCATGAGTGACGACCTTATATACAGTACAGAAGTGGCCTGCAAGAATCAAGCTGCTAGACAGATCCTTCTAATGGGGAGCTCCAAAAACTCCTTTATCAGAGAAACAATCGAATGTCATCTGAAGGGTAATGATACTTATTTGAACCCCTTGCTTTGCTCTGCTCTTTCTTCAGGAGTGTTCAGCCAGGAAAAATTGAAAAATGAAGAGGTCAATGTTTTGGTAGACGAAATTACCTTGTGGAATCTGACAGAGTCCAAAAGTAGAATTATCAGTTAAAACGCATACCTCAGTGAGCGGGTAAGTAAAGGCAATTTAGGTCTGTGTTCAGCTTTCTTTAATCGTAAAACAGGTAAAATTGAGTTTTCTTCCTTATTTCTGAGATCTATAAGTCAATCCTCAGGTAGCAAATGATTCTTGAGACATTCAATGAGTTTTATACTTCTAATATCTCAATCACATAAATAATTTGTAATATAATTCTTCTCAGCTGGTTCTCTGATACGCTAGGTACTTATTAACTTTTGCTTTCGTGATTTTCAAATTAAACTAAGGTACTTGTTTTTCTGCAATGCTTGATATTATATAACCAGCAGATCAAATTAAATTCCAGGGTGACGACATGTGTGAATAATGTAACTTTATTAAATCCATATGTAATGTATATGAGCTAGGCCTGCGGTAACTTTAATAATATAAAAACAAAAATTATGTCTGACGATACGGAATTATTAGAAAACTGGAATGTGCAAAAAGGCAAACTTAAGCAAAAATTCCCTGCTTTGACGGATAGAGATCTTATGTATTTTGATGGTAGGAAAGAAGAAATGCTAGAGAAGTTACAAGCTAAATTAGGTGTTTCCAGGAATGAGCTTGGTGCCATATTAACTTCTCTTTAAAATGTGTTTTACTATAGTGTAGAATCTGTTTATCCCAAGAGGTATTTATACTTTTTCAAATTCATAAGGAGAATAGTTCTTTCTTCATTTTTTTCCTCCTTATAAGTACCTTTTTAAACATTCATGGTGCTGAAAAGAAATTTATACTCATGGATTAATCCCTGAAGTAATAGGAAAGGCTTCACATGTTTTTCCAATAGTAGTAAAGTAACACAAATTGTTGTTTTTATTATGAGTTGACCTATTAAATGACATAAATGTAGCAGTTGATTAAGTGACTAATCATCTTAAATAAACACTAAAGTCAGCATGAAATCGGAAATCAGCAATCCCAAACTAAACAAAGAAAGAACATTCGGTCTGCTCAATACTCTACTGGCTGATGAGTACTTACTATATACCAAAACCAGAAATGCGCATTGGTATATGGAGCAACAAAGCTTTACAAACTTACCTCGTTTCATAGAAAAGCAAGTAGTGGCTCTGGATATTATCATTGATGATATCGCTGAACGTGTACTTAAGATCCGGTATACAGTACCCATCTCAATGAGAAAGTTTCTCAAAATCACTCGCCTGAGCGAATGGGAAGATAAGGATGAGTTGGAAGGTGATCAAATCATAAAGGGATTAGTAGGAGATCATGAAAAGATCATCAAGATCTTAAAGGAAGATATTCAAGCATTGATCATTGTAAATGACATAAAGAACCAGGAATTCTTAGGCAGTTTGGTAACAAAACATGAACATATTGCCAAAATGCTGAACGCCAGTTTATCCTGATTTCATGCTATCTGATTGAACACGGCATCTATTATTTAATCTTCAGGAAAAATGATCAAAAAAAACAAGTTAGTAGCTATTATTGTAGCCCATCCCGATGATGAAACACTCTGGGCAGGAGGAACAATATTAGCTCACCCTTCCTGGGATTGTTTTATTATTTCATTGTGCAGGGCACATGACACTGAGCGGGCTCCCAGGTTTTTTCAGGCCCTTAAACTGCTGGGATCAAGAGGAAAAATGAGTGATCTGGATGATAGTCCTGTTCTAGAACCTATAGACGAAAGTGAAGTTCAGGAAATGATACTACAGTTTTTACCTGTACAGAATTTTGATATCATTATCTCTCACAACCCTGCCGGAGAGTACACTAGGCATATCAGACATGAAGAGATTGGGGAGGCTGTCATCAAATTATGGTTAGCCGGTAAGATTTCTGCTCATGAACTTTGGGCTTTTGCCTATGAAGACGGAAGTAAAGAATATCTACCGAAACCTATTAAAACCGCAAATATTTATTATAAGCTATCAGAGAAAACCTGGCTGAAGAAACATAGAATCATTACTGAGACCTATGGTTTTAAAGAAAACAGCTTTGAGGCTGAAACCACCCCCCGGGCAGAGTCTTTTTGGAAAATGACAAATTCTTCTGAGGCGATGCAGGTACTTATTCATGGAGGAATTCTGTCATGAAAGTGCTTGTACTCTACGACTACCCTCCCTCTCCGGGAGGGCTTGCTACCCAGGGCGACCTCTTATATAAAGGACTGCTGGAAACAGGGGTTGATGCCCATGCTGTCCATTTTGAATCTGCTCAGGAAAAAGAATGGTACTACCGTTGGTTCGAGCCAGATATTGTAGTAGGCGTAGGCTATTGGGGGCATACTCCCCACCTTATATTGCATCCTCAGCGGTATGGCATACAAGCCATCCCCTGGCTGGTCGCTGATGGTTATATTGCCAACTATCAGGAAACGCTGAATTCTCTTCCCCTAATACTTGTCACTTCTCATTGGGTGAAGAATATGTACGTCAGGGATGGTATACAGGGGGATAAAATAGAAGTACTGCCAGTGGGTTGTGATACTTCCATATTCATTCCCCGTACCAAAGACGACCCTAAAATTACGGCTGTTCGTGAGGCCCTTGGTATATCTGAAGAACAGCTGATGATTCTTACTGTAGGTGGGGATGCCGCATCAAAAGGGGCGCAGGAGGTGATGCAGGCACTGGCCATCATAGATCAAAAAGCTCCGGATTGGAAATATGTCTGTAAAGTATGGCCACAACCCAGAACCAAACTCCAAAATCTGGCTGACCTGGCAATGGCCACGCATCTGGGTATTGAAAAAAATGTGACTTACGCTACCAATACCATTTCCCGTAACTTTATGCCTTATCTGATAGGTGCCTGTGATATTTATGCTGCCCCTTCAAGGCTGGAAGGTTTTGGCATGCCCCAGGTGGAAGCTGGCGCCTGTGAAAAACCAGTGATTGGTATTAAGGCAATGGGCATGCTGGATACGCTTGTCCACCAGCAAACCGCTCTACTGGCAAATGTAGCCCAAGAAATTGTGGTGAATGAAGTGATTCTCGGTAATGAATCAGGTTTTGAAGATCAGCATAAAGTGGTGTTTAAATCTCCCAGAACAGTAGATTACCGTGCCAGTGTTCATGATATCGCTAATTATCTGATGGACCTAATGACTAACTCCAGCTTGCGGGATCAACTGGGAAAAGAAGGAAGAAAACGTGTGGTACAACATTTTGATTATCGTGTGGTCGCCAGCAAATTTGTTAATATTATCCAAGAAAAGCTGGGCATATCATAGATTTAAGATATGAAATTGACAAATAGACAAAAAGTAGAAGAAGCTAAAGAGGCAGCCCTCAAAGTACTTATTAACAATATGCACGGCCCATACCACGGACTTCCCCGTACTGCTGCCTGGGGATATCCCGAACCTTATACCAGAGATTTACTGATTTCTATATTAGGCATTGTCGTTTCAGACAATAGGCAGCTTATGAAAAGCATGCGAAAAGTCTTGGAAACACTGGCAAAAAACCAGACTCAGAATGGCCACATTCCTTCGCTGGTACATGACAGTAAAGACCGGGGGGCAAGTGATACTACACCTCTGTTTTTACTGGCAATAGGCATCTTCAGAATAGTTAATGATGAACCTGCCTTCCTTTCTGAAGCCGCAAATAAGGCTCTAACCTGGATGGACTATCAAAGCCCTTCAGACCGTCATCTAGTGGCGCAGCAACCTACCAGTGACTGGCGTGATGAGCTATGGGCAACAGGCTATGGCCTGTTTGTTAACACACTTGTATATAGTTATCTGCGTCTCTTTGGTCAACATGAGAAGGCAGGTTTTGTACATAGACTAATGAGCAAGTTTACTATCCTGGGTGGTGTTCAGCACCGACATGTTCACGAAGGGCTAGTCGTCACTCATAAACCTTACTATGCTTTCTGGTCTTATAAAATTTACAGTAGCGAAAGGTTTGACCTGCTAGGCAACAGCCTGGCAATCCTTTCCGGAGTAGCATCGCCTAGCAGGGCCAAGAAGATGGTTTCCTGGATTGAAGGGGAGTGTAGGAGTATGAAGGAAAAAGGTGATCTTGCGCTTGAACTTCCACCGAATTTCTTTCCCTTTATCAATCCTGAAGACCCTGACTGGCTGGGTAGATATGAAAAATTTAATATGCCGGGAAATTATCATAATGGAGGTATCTGGCCTTTTATATGTGGATTTTATGTGGCCGCACTGGTTGCAGTCGGGCAGCATGAGCTAGCCGAAAAAAAGCTACTGGCACTCACAGACGCTATCAGAACTTCAAATAACAAGAGCTTGGAATTTGGCTTTAACGAGTGGATTAAAGCTCAAAATGGCAAGCCTATGGGACAAGACTGGCAAAGCTGGTCTGCTGCACTTTATCTGTATGCGACGAAATGCGTTGAAGACAAAAGAACACCATTTTTTGAAGAAATCAGAGACTTCAGGAACTGACGTAAAACGCATATCCATTCTCCTGTGATTGCTGGAGAAATTAGTTCCTCTGTTTCATGATACTTTCTCATGTACGAAAAAGTCAGCTCAGGATGTTCTTCTTATTCCATATCAGACTTTTAACTTATTTCCATTGAGTACAGAGTGAAAGTGAACAGGCTTGAATTTAGGACCATCATCTTCTTTGGGAGGAGCTCCCAGGAGAAAGCCAATGGATTGCAAAGGCTTTATGGCATCACAGATAACTTTGAAGATGGCCAGCAATGGGATGGATAAAACCATTCCCGGTATACCCCAGATCATACCGCTAAAGAATAATGCGAGGATAGCAGCAAAAGGATTGATACTCACCTTGCCTCCTACAATATTGGGCGTAATGAAATTACTTTCCAGTACCTGTACACCCCATAGTACACCGAGCACGCCTACAGGATACCATAAAGAATCTTTGGTAACCAGTGCAAACAATATAGGCAGTAGAGAGCCAATAATAATACCGATATAAGGGATGATAATCAGTATAGCAGCCAGTACACCAAAGAAAATAGCATGCTGAATGCCCAGCAGCATAAGCCCTAAAGAATTTAGGATAGCCACAATAGAAATTACCATAAAAACACCTAAAATATAGCTTCTGACCACTCTCTCAATTTTATGAATGGTGATTCCCACTGTATAATGATCTTCCGGACTGAACCATTGATAAATGCATGTTGCAAAGAATCTGCGATAGTATAAAAAGAAAAATAAAGAGATGAGAAACAGGAAGAATGAGGTCACGAAGCCGGCAGTAGCAAAAACGGTCTGAGTGAAAACAGAAGAACTGTTTTGTAAAAAGCGATTCAGCGAATCTTTGAGATATTGCGTTTGCCTTTGTTGGTCAATATCAAATGTGCTTCCCATCCAAGTAGCCCCCTGATCAATAAGTTCATTGAAGCGGGCACCAATTGAATTGAGATCATTAGATATGTTACTCAACTGAAAGGAAAAGAAGTAAGATAATCCAGCCAAGACAATAAAAACGATAAAGATGGATAATAGGGAACTAAAAAGCCTGGAAACCTTCAGTTTTTCCAATTGTGTACTCAGTGGGCGAAGCAGCAATGCTATGATCAGTGCTGTCAGCAAGGGGCTTAGGATAGACTTGCCTAGTATCAGGATATAACACGTAAGGACAATACTGGATAATATGATAAAATACTTAACATAGCCGGGGATAGCTTTCATTCTTTAAGTGGATTGACGTTTGATGATTTATGTAAACCGGCTTTAAGGTATAAGCCTTTATTATTGGAAATAATGAAACCGCTCTCTATAACCTCGAGATAAACTGAACTTTTTTTCAGCTCACTGAATATTTTTTTGCTGACTACCTAACATTTTAAGCATACTGATATGCGATTTAAGTGCCTCTGTAAAATTAGGCTTCACATTATAATCAAGCTGAAAGTCTTCTGCAGTCTGCTTTACAATGTGCGCAATCTTAGGATAGTGCACATGGCAGATATTCGGGAAGAAGTGGTGCTCGATCTGAAAATTAAGTCCTCCAATGTACCAATTGAGAAAACGGTTGTTAGGCGCAAAATCAGCTGTGGTCTGAAGTTCGTGAATGGCCCATGCATTTTCTATATTTCCTTCAGTATCAGGTATAGGTTGGTTTGCGCCTTCCACGACATGGGCCATCTGGAAAATGATGCTGAGGATAAAACCTGCAGTCAGGTGCATTATCACAAAGCCGATCAATACCTGCCACCACAGCAAAGTAGTGAGCATTATGGGTAAAATAATGACAAAAAACAGGTAAAGTAACTTGAATGCCAGCAGTTTGCTATACTCATTGTTAATGTTGAACTTTTGTTTTCGGATGAGCCCTTGCTTATGGTACCTCAGCATTTTGATAAAATCATTGGTAAGCATTAGCAGTGTCATCAGGCCATATAAGAAGAAGGCGTACATATGCTGGTAACGGTGGTATTTTTTCCAAAGAGATTGTTTGGACAGGCGAATGACTACTTTGCTGCTGATGTCCTCATCCACGCCGTGTATATTGGTAAAAGTATGGTGCAGTACATTATGCTGTATTTTCCAGACATGGACATTGGCGCCCAGCAGGTAAATGCTGTTACCCATCAGTTTATTGACAAAGGTGTTTTTGGAATACGAACCATGCAAAGCATCGTGCATTACGGTCATCCCTACCCCTGCCTTGCTAATACCCATCAGTAAAGCAAAAGATAGCAACAGCCAGGCATTGAGAGGAAGGACCAGTATAGCCAGGTACGATAAAATATACAGTCCTAACAAAATCGCAGTCTTGATAATCATTTCGCCATTACCAAATTGGGATATGTTATTTTTTTTAAAATAAGCATTTACCCTCTGCCTTAATATGGGGAAAAAATTTGATTGATTTTTATTGATGAATTTAATAGCCGTTTTCATGATGAGATAATCGGTTTACGAAAAGAATTGTAACAGTTGTATATTATCATCATAGGCATATTAATAGTACTTTTTCCCAGCACTAAACTGTAGTTATACTCTACCCGATGATATTTATCAGTTGATAATCGCAGGCCCCAGTTCGCTCTACTCTTCGCAGAAATAGTTTAAGCAGCCTATCAAAGTCAGCTTGATGCTTGCCTTTTAAATACTGCCGGAACCAATCTAACCCTCTGCGGAAAGTACTCTTGGCTGGATAGCCGTGCTTTTTGATCGCTACTTTTTGTGTTTTATCCAAGAACTCTCTGCCTAAGGACAGGCAAATAGCAAAAGCAATACACACTAAAGCAAATAGTTTTTTCCACTTGTCTAGACTTCGTAAATGTGAACCTTCCAATTTGAAACCGCGTCCTTTCAAACTTTGAAAGAAAACCTCTATGGTCCAGCGTTTGCGATATATGTGCGGAAGCTGCTTAGCAAAGTGAGTACCGATGACATACAACATTTCTCGGTTAGCCAGTCTTCTAATAGCTACATTAACTCTTACTCCATCCACAATAGCATTTTGAAAGTACCGTGTAGACTGGTGAGCCATTAATTCTTCGGCTTGGTAGGTTTCACCGTTACGCAAGGTGATAGTATGATGTTTAGGAACGCGGACACAGAAGGGAATTTCAGCCTTCTGAAGCCAAGTCAGCCACTGATGGCCGATAAATTCTCTATCCATAATGACTGAAGCGATGCGTGCTTTACCTAGCAGCCTTACACACTGCTTCAGTAGATCGATCCGATCTTGATAGTTGCTATTCCCACTTTTATTATCCAACATCTCAAAGTATAAAGGCAAGCCCACTTTACCTACACAAGCGGTGATACATAAAATATTAACCTGGCACTGGCCAAAATCCCATTCCGTACGGTCAAGACTCAGACTCACTTCTCCGGGGGGTAGAAACCTAGATAGAAGGGCCGCTACTTGTTGATAATCAAGAAGAGCATCTTTGAAAAAAGCTTGGATGCGCCGTTCATTTGAAGTCTCTCGTACTTCATCATTCAGTTCCGTAGCTAACTCACAGAATTGCACAGTGCGCATTTTGATAACTGTTTTTACAAACTGCCAGACAAATTTCTGTCGTGACAAATGGCGGACAACAGGAAAGGCATTCAAAGTTTTTTTATCTTTGATTCTAATAAATATTTCATGGTAAAGCTGAGTTTAGAGTGTATGGTAACCTCAAAATTCAGCTTTTCTTTTTCTTACTCAAAATCATCGGGTAGAGTACTGTAGTTAAAAACCACTAAATATAGCAGTCTCTAAATCATAAAGTCTTACATATATTTTTAGATAATTTACATCATTCCCACATTTCACGAATGAGGAAATTTATCTCCATGATTTTGTCTTATTGGAAGAATAAATACCTAAATTGTTATTACCAGCTCATCTTTTTTATAACAACTATAAAGCGATTGTTATACTGGAAGCAAGAAACACATATTCTGCTTATACTGTAAAGTATTGAGAAGTAGCACCGCACCTAAAAAAGGGAATAACCAAAGAAAGCCTATGGATGCTATCTTACATGATGGAATTAATGTGATCTTATCGAGGCCTGATACGTCAATACTATCCGGGATTCATGAGACTATATTTTATCAGGTTGGGAGTAAAGTACAGAGAGTGAAATTTAACCACCATGATAACAAAGTCATCGTTAGCCATGATAAGCATCAAGGAGTAGTAGAAGTGTTAACAGTAAGTGCCAAACCTTACTTGATTTTATGCCCTATTGGCAGGCATTTCTTCAGGATACTTAAGCTTTCAATAGAAAACAATCAATTGATATTTGGTCAAATAAAACATCCACATGATAATCATGTTGAGCGTGAAATCGAAACTATTATCGTGGATAATGATAAAAAGGAAAAAGGCAAAAAAAAGATAACTTTCTTCACTCAGAAAAAGTCAGTATCAGGGGCGAAATCCATATCGGGTGATGAAACGGAAGCACTTTTGATGATGAACCGGGAACTTCTTGAAAGAAATGAAATATTGGAAAGAGTTAACTCAGATTTAAGCAATTTCGTGTATACTTCCTCCCACGACCTTATAGCGCCTTTGTCCAGGATTGAAGGGCTGATTGAATTGCTCGGAGACGAAATACTGACAAAAGATAGCGAAAGCTATTTACAGTTAATCAAAATATCTATCCTGAAATTTAAAGAAGCAGTGCAGGAATTAGCTGATTCAGAAAAAGTAGAATCGGACCTCATAACTCAAACAAACAGTATTGATATTAATGAATTGTTGGAAGACGTAATCTTGAGTTTGCAAGACGAAATACTTTCCAGCCATGCCAGCATTGTTACGCATTTCAGGGAAAAAGAGATTCTTTTTTCCAAAAAGAATTTAAGAAGCTTAGTGTATAACCTGGTGAGCAATGCGATCAAATACAGATCCTCTGAACGAAACCCTATAATTACGATCAGCACTCATACCGTACCGGGCTTTCTAACTTTGATAGTGAGTGATAATGGGATGGGAATAAAGGCAGATCAACTGGACAGCATCTTTACCTTATACTATCGTCTAGGGCAGCAGGTAGATGGACAAGGAATTGGCTTGTATCTGGTGAATAATATTATGGAAGCTGCAGGAGGAAAAATAGAAGTAGAAAGCGAATATGGCATAGGGAGCAAATTTAGTTTGTGCTTTAAGCAATAATGAGTTACCAAAGCATCTTAAAATATAGTATGTTCTTCACTTGAAGGATCATCATCACAACTTCACATATTAACCTATTGAGCCATGAAAATTGCCAGTATCTCCACTTATTTACCCCGAGAATGCGGGATTGCAACCTTTAACAATAATGTAGAACGGGCAATTCAGGCTAACTTCCAAAACCAGATACCTTCGGGAAGAGGCTTTGGGATCGCTGTCAACGACTCAGAAGACCTGCAAACCTATGCTTATCCCAGTCACGTAAAATTTGTTATTCGGCAGAACCAGCAAAAGGACTATATCCAGGCGGCTAATTTTATCAATACCAGTGATGTTCATGCTGTGATATTAGAACATGAATTCGGGATTTATGGTGGAGAGAGTGGTGTGTATATATTACCCATGTTACACCGATTGGAAAAACCTTTGTTTTCTATATTACACACCGTACTCAAAGAGCCTTCCCATATACAAAAGCTAATTATACAGGAAATTGCGCAGCGTTCTGCCAAAGTGATTGTGATGAGCCACCGTGGCATGGAATTTCTGACTGATATTTATAACATTACACCTGAGAAAATACAGTACATTGAACATGGGGTTCCTGATCTGGAAAGGCCCATTGTTAACCCGCTGAAAAAAGTTTTACCTTTTCGTAAATACCGTATACTGCTCACTTTTGGGCTGCTAAGCCGCAATAAGGGTCTGGAAACCGTAATCAAGGCGTTGCCTAAGCTCGTAGAGCATCATCCCGATGTGATGTATGTAGTACTAGGAAAGACCCACCCCGGGGTATTGCGGACCTCAGGAGAGGAATATCGTGATCATTTAAAACGCCTTGCTATCCGTCTGAAAGTAGAAAAGCATCTTACCTTCATTAATAAGTTTGTGTCAGAAGCAGAGCTGATGAATTACCTGACAGCAGCTGAAATCTATGTTACGCCCTATCTCAATGAAGCCCAGATCACCAGCGGCACTTTATCTTACGCTGTAGGTGCCGGTTCCGCGATAGTGTCTACACCTTACTGGCATGCGCTTGAGTTGCTGGCTGATCAGCGGGGCGCTCTTTTCCCTTTTAAGGATGTAGACATGCTATCCCGAATCGTTAACGAACTGCTGGAGCAACCTGATAAACTTGAACTATTAAGGCGTAATGCATATGATTATGGTTTGCATTTACGCTGGCCCAAAATAGGGGCTGACTATATCCGTATGATGAATACGGTGATTGAGCAGGAAGCATTTGCTGAAAAAACCCTTCACCAGATCATAGATCCGGAAATCATGCCTGAGTTTAGCCTCAATCATGTATCCAGACTTACCGATGATACCGGTATTGTACAGCATGCCAAATACGGTATTCCCAATTTAAAAGAAGGCTACTGTCTGGATGATAATGCCCGGGCTTTGATTATGGCACTCATGGCCTACCAGCGTAATAAAAGTCAGGAAGCGCTGGATCTGTTACCCATCTACCTCAGTTTTATTCACTATATGCAAGGTGACGATGGTAACTTTCGTAATTTTTTGAGCTTCAAGCGTGAGTACCTGGATGAGGTAGGCTCAGAAGATTCTTTTGGACGTACGGTATGGGCCTTAGGTTATCTTGTCAGTTGCGCACCTAATAACTCTTACCGGGAATTCGCCGGAGAACTCTTTCACCGTTCGGTTCCTCATTTCAGTCAGTTGCATCATTTGCGGGGAGTGGCTAATACCATCATTGGCATTAGTTATTATCTGAAAGCACATCCCGAAGATGAAGTGCTGGTCCGTGAGCTGATTGACCTGACCACCCCTCTGATGCAGGCTTATCAAAAGCATCGGGGCAAAGATTGGCATTGGTTTGAAGAAAAACTCACTTACGATAACGCCATTTTACCCCTGGCCCTACTTCATGCCTACGAGATTACAGGTGATGAAAATGTGAAAAAAGTAGCTATGGAGTCGTTGGCCTTTCTGGATAAGCTGAGCCTGAAAAATGGTTTTCTTAGTCCGGTAGGCAACCATGGATGGTTCAATCGTGGGGGAAGTGTCCCGGTTTTTGATCAGCAGGCCATTGAAACCATGGCGATGGTGCTCATGTACCTTCAGGCTTACCAAAGCACGCATCTTCCCATTTATATTGAAAAAATGTTTGTCAGTTATCAATGGTTTCTGGGAGAAAATATACTCAGGGTTCCTTTATACGACCACGAAACCAAAGGTTGCTGTGATGGTTTGCAGGAAACAGCTCTCAACCGGAATCAGGGAGCAGAAAGTACCCTTGCCTACCTGATTTCTCATCTGGCTGTACTGAAAGCTTTGGAATTTGAGTATGAATACAATCCTGCCAGCCAGGATCTGGAACCCGCTTAGTGACATGAAACTGAGCATGAAAATAGTTTCTCACACTCTGAGATGATTATTTTGCGAGGTTCCATCCCGCTGCGTCTACTGTGGATTGGGCACCACTGACTGATAAAACCAAAATTATAAATAGATGAAAGTAGCGATATTATCTCCTGTGGCATGGCGTACACCACCCCGTCATTACGGGCCCTGGGAGCAGGTAGCTTCCAATGTAGCTGAAGGGCTGGTAAATGCTGACATGGATGTGACTCTTTTTGCTACTGCTGACAGCATTACCTCAGGAAAACTGGAATCGGTGATTGACAAAGGTTATGAAGAAGATCGCACCCAGGATGCTAAAGTGGCAGAATGCCTGCACATCAGTAACCTGATGGAAAAAGCCAAGCAGTTTGATATTATTCACAACCATTTTGACTTTTTACCGCTATCCTACTCCGGGCTCATTGCTACGCCTATGCTAACCACCATTCATGGATTTTCCTCACCCAGGATAATCCCTGTTTACCAAAAATACAATGCGAGCAATCATTATGTATCAATTAGTAATGCAGACCGTTATTCTGGTATTCACTATATAGGTACTGTCTATAATGGACTTAGGGTAGATGATTTTGAGTTTACAGAATCTCCGGAAGATTACCTGTTGTTTTTCGGGCGTATTCACCCTGACAAAGGTACTGCTGAAGCCATTGAGATTGCCAGGCAGAGCAAAAAAGCACTGCTCATTGCGGGTATCATCCAGGATCAAGCTTATTTTGATGAGAAAGTAAAGCCTTTTTTAGGAGATCAGATTACATTTTTAGGGGCTGCCGGACCTGAGAAGAGAAACGAACTTCTGGGCAAGGCTTCTGCCCTGTTACACCCCATCTGTTTTAACGAGCCTTTTGGTCTGAGCGTAGCCGAAGCCATGCTTTGTGGTACACCCGTCATCGCTTTTAACAAAGGAGCTATGCCTGAACTGATCCGTCATGAAAAGACAGGTTTCCTGGTTGAAAATGTAAGTGAAGCAGTTGAGGCAGTACATCAACTCAGTGACATTAGCCGTTTCAACTGCCGGGTATGGGCAGTATCTCAGTTTTCACAGAAAAGAATGGTGGATGATTATATGGCGCTGTACCAGCAAATTTTATGGTGATGCAGCTTTATTATACAGTTTATCCACCAAAGCATTGAGATCTACCGTAGCAAAGGAAGAGCAGTAATCAGACAGTCCATAGGGAATGATCAGCTGTCCATTGTGGACAATAGAACCGCATGAATACAGCACGTTCGGAACATAGCCTTCCCTTTCATCTTTATTAGGAATCAATAAGGGTTCATCCAAATGGCCTATTTCTATGGTGGGATCGTCTAATTGTAATAGACTTGCTCCTATACAGTATCTGCGCATCGGCCCTACCCCATGTGTCATCAGCAACCAGCCATACTCAGTTTCAATGGGTGAGCCGCAATTACCAACCTGAATAAATTCCCAGGGGTATTTAGGAGCCTGTATCTGTATAGGATTTTTCCATAAGTTGATGTTATCCGAATACATGATATAGTTATTCCAACCATCATTACGGGAAGCCATAACAAATTTTCCGTTGATCTTTCTGGGAAAGAGGGCAAAGTTTTTATTCTGTGTCCCCGCACCATACAATGGCATTATCTTGAAGTTGTAAAAATCGTGTGTCTTTAAAAGTTTAGGCACTATGATTTCCCCATCATAAGCCGTATAAGTGGCAAAGTATACTATACTTCCATCATCTTCGGTAAATCTCACAAAACGTGCATCTTCAATGCCTTTTCGCTCAAATTCTGATATAGGAAAGATTACCCGGTCAGAGATGTCGGTATCCATGGAAAAGGTAATTTCATAATAAGCGTCAGCTAGCCACAATACTTTTTCGTATTCCAGCTTTATTTGCTCGTTTGTGTTCGCACTTACCTTATCGTTGATTAGTGATTTAAGCCTATTATAGTCAAAGTGTTCTTCCAGATGATTTCCTACTTCTTTTAATATTCTTTTGTCTATCTGGCCACTAAACTCATTATCAAAAAACAATTTCTTTTGATAGGCAGCACTGTGGATAATATCCGCTTCATCCACATAGTTACCTACAGCGTTCACCACAATGTTATTTTCTTGATCAAGTAAAGCTCTACGAAAGGCAATAGAAGAGATATGACCTTCTCCTACTGCTCTAAAACTCATAATAACGCGTTTCTGCCCCTCTTCTAATTCGGTCTGGTCGGGATCTTCTACTATGGAAGGATTAAAAAATGCCGCTGACTCTATAGAATACTCATGGGTAAAAAAAGTACCGATTAATAATCTCCTGTTGAGCTCAATATCATCATACTCTATTTCCATAGATTTTAAAAGATACTTTAAACGACTGGCATGGCGGATCAATACTTTGGTGATGTTCCTATGTCTTTTAGAAAATTCCTGAAGAATGGGAGAGGTGATTTCAAATACCTCCTGCTCACTGAGTTCCATCACTTTTTGTATAAGTTGCCTGGCACGTACATCCCCATTAAAAAAGAAACGTGCAATCACACGCTTTGGATCAGGGTAAACTTTTAAGTCTTTTCGTTCAATGGTGAGTCTCATAAGGGGAAGAAGAATTCAGAAAATAGTGTAAGTATGATATATGATAGAAGGTACACTTTTTTATGCTATGAGTTGTACAACTATTTCCTGAAGTCAGATAAAAATGATTTAATCTTTAAGCTATATATAAAAGGAAAGAGCTATTAACTCATTAAGTAATCAACTTCATCCGGAGGGATTAAGAACCAAGAATTCAGATGCGTCTTCCCTGAATGAGCCTGAATATGATGGCAATTACAGCAATCACTAAGAGAATATGTATAAAACTACCCACACTGTAACCAATAAACCCTATTAACCAGGCTATTACCAGGATGACTGCGATGAGATAAAGTAAGTTTCCCATAATTTTGATATTGATATGAATTGAAAAATTGAAGATGTCTTAAAAAGAAATGCTTGAAAACTGGTCAGTTGTAAGCTAAAGGAAAATGAGACCTGCCTTTGTAAAGCACATCTCATAAATCTACTTACGTACAGCTATTAAGTGTATTTAGACACTTTTTGACTAAGGTTAATAATAGAATCTATAGCCCAGGGTGGTCTGTATCCAGGTGTTTCTGTATCGGGGCGTGGTACTTGAACCATCTCCCCTATTATTTGAGATATCCCATCCTACTCTTGCCCCTACTACTATATGTTCCAGGTTAACATCCACTCCCGCCAGAAACGCCAGGGTATTCTTACGAATGTCATCATTGATAAACGCTTCCTCCTGTTCAATACTAGAGCTTGCATTGACAAAATCATATTTCTGATTCAACAGGTAAGAGTACTGGGGGCCGGCCAATAGCGTTAGAAACCCCACGGGTTTTACGGCAAACAATAGTGGGATATCCAGGTAAGAGGTAGTTCGCTTAAGTGAGTATGAAGTGCCAAAAAGGTCGCCATCTGCCTTAAACCCTTTTTGGGAAAATAAGATTTCCGGCTGAAAACCTATCATTTTACCCAAAGGAACTGCTAAAAATGCTC
Organism: Catalinimonas alkaloidigena; assembly: GCF_029504655.1. Lineage (NCBI taxonomy): Bacteria > Pseudomonadati > Bacteroidota > Cytophagia > Cytophagales > Catalimonadaceae > Catalinimonas > Catalinimonas alkaloidigena. The sequence continues at coordinate 1,773,785 of NZ_JAQFIL010000001.1, read as the reverse complement.
CTGCCACAAAACCAATTTTACCCTTTGCATCAAATGCTTCCCCTTTGGTGTCATAGACATTAGAGTAATTCGTGCCTGCTTTAAGGCCAAACAAAATCCTTTCTTGTTTTATGGTTCTGTCTTCCTGTTCCTGGGCATTGCTTTGGTAAGCCAGGAAAGTCATGACTACGAACATGAATATTATCTTTTTCATTTTTGTAAAGCGTAGACTGTGAATTTTTGCACTTTCATGAATTTTGGCTTACTGTAATTTAACAAGGCTTGAGTCATTTAGGGCTTTACCTAATTCATCCATATCCTTATTCATTTCAGTTTTGAAAGTGTCCCATTTTTCTTTTCCTTCTTCTGTATAGCTGTTCATTTTCTTTTTCAGGTCTCTGTTTTGCTGTTCAAGAGCAGCTACTTTTTTTTCATAATCAGCTTTATTTTCCTGCTTTTTGTTTTCCATTTTAGCTTTATAAGCTTTTATCTCCTGGTCATAAGCTGCAAGTTTCATGGCTGACTCTTTTCTGTAACTTTTCATGTCCGCCATATGGGCTTCATTGGACTTGATGGTATCATTCATCATCATCTGGCTACTCTCTGTACTGGTGGCAGGTCCATCACAGCCAATGAAGATTGAAGCTGTCATTAAAGTGGATGTTGCCAGTATAAATATTGATTTTTTCATTTTTCTGTTTTGAATGGGTTGTAATTGCATAGACTTGGGAGTTGTAGGATATACCTCTTGAACAAGTTTATGCACTTTTCTTTTTGTCCTGTCAGGTACAGTCCATAAATTATCTGATATTTCATCCCTACCGCCCTCCTTTATCCATACATTGTTTAGGGATAGTAGATCAATTTTTTTCTTGATCCTCTTTTTAACTGTCTGCCACTTCTCTTGAAATCTTTTAGTGTTTTTCATGATTGTCTGTGTGAATTAAATTTTCACACCTCAAATGTGCTCATCTTAATACTCATAAGTGTTACATATCTATATCAATTAGTTACATCATTCACATATAGGATGGGAAGGGCTGGCAATCTCAAAAGTTTATTCCTTTTGGATTTTAGGACAAAGTGGGATTCATGTAAATCATTTTAATAAAAATGTAAACTACCATCGTGTAGATATTGATACATTACCCAAATAACGGCAAGGCTTAATTCATACAACAAATAAGCACTACGCGACTGTAGAAACATATGAAAAAGGTATCAACACAGCAGAGACTCATGGCTGAGATTCTGACGATCACCGCAAAGATCCAAAAAGAATTTCCTGAGCATTATGAGCAATTGAGCGAAACTCCTTTGTTTCTTAGGGATCAAAGGAAAGGTATACATGCAGGGGGTTTTGAAGAGTATCTTGAGTCACTCAGATCTCAATTCAAAACCTTTAATAGGTTTAAGGTAAATGCATCCTAACGAATAAGCATAGTTGGAAATCATTTAAGAAAAACGTAACCGGCAGGCATTCCCTTTTCTGCCCAAAACGAATCATGATATAAGCTATTGATTTAGTTGACCTATCGCAGTTTGTCAGGGAATAAGGTCTGAAAATGTGAGATAAATGTAAGTATTTTTATGAAGTATGTAATGTAGTACCAAACGGATTAAATTACTTTAAATAATCCATTAAGATGAATTGTTATCATGTGAATTAAATTCATAACCATCTTGAAAAATTTACTTTATGTCATTTCAGGCTTACTGATCGTAATATGAAGTATTATTTTTTTGGAGGTTCAACTTTATCAGTTTTGTGTTCGTACTGTTGGGCATCACAATACTCATTATCCTAATAAGACTCATTTTCGGTATTCAGTTATCAGATAAGTAAAAAGCAATTAAGAACGACAAAATGTCAAAACAATTAATTTTCGGAAAAGAAGCAAGAGATGCTCTGAAAGCAGGGATAGATGCCCTGGCTGATACAGTAAGAGTAACCTTAGGTCCTAAGGGGCGAAATGTGATACTTGGCAATCATTTTGGCGCTCCCACCATCACCAAAGATGGCGTGACGGTAGCTAAAGTAATAGAGCTAAAGAACCCCTCCAGGAACATGGGTGCTCAAATGGTCAAAGAAGTGGCTTCAAAAACTGCTGAGCTGGCGGGTGATGGCACGACCACCGCCACGATATTGGCTCAGGCCATATTTACCGTTGGTCTTAAAAATGTAACAGCCGGTGCAAATCCCATGGACCTGAAAAGAGGCATAGACAAAGCAGTAGCTGAAGTGATCATGAATCTGAAAAAACAGTCCCAACAGGTTGGAGACGATTTTCAGTTAATTCATCAGATAGCGACCATCTCTGCCAATGGAGATGCTACTATTGGCAAACTCATTACAGAAGCAGTACAGAAAGTAGGAAAAGAGGGAGTGATCACCGTAGAAGAAGCTAAAGGAATGAACACCACTGTCAAAATAGTGGAAGGGATGCAACTGGATAGAGGATACCTGTCTCCCTATTTTGTGACCAATGCTGAGAAAATGGAAGGTGAGCTGGAAAACCCTTATATCTTACTCTATGACAAAAAAATTTCCAGTATTAAAGACTTGCTTCCCGTCCTTGAAAAGGTATCACAGTCTGGAAATCCACTTCTCATCATTGCCGAAGATATAGAAGGAGATGCCCTGTCTACCTTAGTAATTAATAAACTCAGAGGTTTACTGAAGGTATCAGCGATCAAAGCTCCTGGTTTTGGTGACCGTAGAAAAGAAATGCTGGAAGACGTTGCCATACTTGTAGGTGGAACCGTCATCTCGGGAGATACCGGTTTAAAACTGGAAAGTACTGAGCTTGATAGCTTGGGAAAGGTTGAAAAAGTAATTGTTGACAAAGATACCACTACATTGATCAATGGCCGGGGCACAAAAGATAAAATTGCTGCAAGAGTTGGTCAGTTGAAAGCACAGATGGAAAACACATCTTCTGATTACGACAATGAGAAGCTTCAAGAGAGAGTGGCAAAATTATCCGGCGGAGTGGCAGTATTATATATTGGCGCTGCTACTGAAGTAGAAATGAAAGAAAAGAAAGACCGGGTAGATGATGCACTGAGTGCCACAAAAGCAGCTGTTGAAGAAGGGATAGTTCCAGGTGGTGGTGTGGCCTATATCAGATCCATTGCCGTTCTTGAAAACTTGAAAGGAGAAAACGAAGATCAAAACACCGGGATAAACATTGTCAAAAAAGTACTGGAAGAGCCCTTAAGACAAATCGTTCGTAATGCAGGGCTTAGTGGCTCAGTAATTATTGAAAAGGTCAAATCAGGTCAGGGTGATTATGGGTTTAATGCACAGAATGAAAAGTATGAAAATTTATATGCATCAGGGGTTATTGATCCCACAAAGGTAACCAGAATTGCACTAGAGAATGCGGCCTCCATTGCGGGATTGATGCTCATCACAGAATGTATAATTTTTGAAAAGTATCAGAATGACGGAGAAATTGATGCGCCTGCTTTTGATGGAAGATATTAATGGCTATAACCAGCAATCCTGATAGAGATACTAAGGCTGTGTTACTTTCTTCAAAGAGAAGCTAAACTCTTGCAGGCAGCTTTCGCTTCAGAAACTATATTTACATTTACCGTAGGGGGGATTCTTCCGCTATTAGTGATGCCCCTTTTTTCCATTACTGATATGGATTATTTCCTCTACAGTTTTGCCATCATCTTTCTTATGCTGTTGGAGAGCCTTTGCTGCTAACTTCGGAGGCCCGTATCATTAAGACTGTTGTAAAAATCACCCTGGAGTACTGTGGCCAAGGGTTTAGTCACAATTGTGGATAATGTTTGGAGTCAATCAAAGCTGAAAAGAGAATTTTTAAACATACTCTAATCATGACTTTTGCATTCCAGTAATGAATGCAGAAATGAACACCATTCAATTGATTAAAGTGTTTTTTTATGAAAACCAGGCAATATCTATCGGCCTAATAATGTTGCAATTTGCTTAAAAGCAAATCTAAATCTGATCGGGTCATTTTAATTCGGACGGCAAGTTTGACAAGCATACTCTCTTTTTTACCTTCCTTAAAAGCAAAGTCTTTTTCTTTAAGATGAGGATATCTCCATTTGAGCATCACTTTTAGTTCTCTCCAGCTTCTGTTCATGTTCAGTCTTTAAAAATTATTTACAAACTTCTCCCACTCCTATGCTGAGTGCTTTTATGCCTTGAGTTTAGGCACTTTAGAAGTCAGTTCTCTTTCAAAAAGAGCCAGTTCCTTTCGTTCAGGATCATCTAGAAACATGCAGTAATAGATCCTATCCACATATCGTCTGATCACAAGCCTCTCCAAAGGGGCATTTATGGCACAAACTGCCTGCCCTTCTTTATATAGATTGTCAGTAATACTTTTTTTCATCCTTCTGGTATTTTAGGAAATGAAGCTATGTTACCTTCTTTCGTTTTGTTATTGACCATTAAATGACACTCAGATGGAGAGAATTTAGCTTAGCCCCACTTCATCGTAGCCACTTTTAATGATGGTGGATATCATTTTAAACCTCACATTAGCTTTAATGGTATTAGGCGAGTGTGCCGGAATGATGATAGACTGCCCTGTCTCCAAAATGTTAGACTTACCATCAATGACAACTTCTGCCTTTCCATCAATCACCTGGATGAAAGTATCAAAAGGAGATATTTTATCGGTCAATGCCTCACCGGAGTCAAATGAAACGGCTGTAACGTTACCGGTTGTCTTTTTTATGATTGTTTTTATTACCACTGAATTAGGAATGTATTCTATGATTTCAACAATGATAAAGACTTTTGCTTTTTCCTGTTCTGGATGTTCCAATGGTTCTGTAGTAAAAGAGTCTCATTATTTTAAAAGGGCAGCTGTAGAAAGCTTATCCTTTACTTTGCCATGAATTATATGCGTACTATCTTTTAAATACTACGTTCTCCAATCAAAGCCAAATTACCTATGTTATGCTATCTTTATTGACACTGATAGTTACATTTTCCCGCATTCTATAAAGCCTAATCTTTTGGTGACTTATATGTGCGTGTTCTTCAGATTCATTTTGGTCATTATCTTGAATCAATAAATCTCTCTTGCTTATTTTCAAAGGCTTTTTCCAACTCTTGGGCACTTTAAATAATTCACTTATTTTGCTATGTATAATTTCCATAATTTCCAGGTTTACACGATGAGGTAGTACTTTGGTTAACTGTAAAAGTGCTTTTATTTTTGCTATGGAACATTACATATCATTTGAAGATTGTTATATATATCACAGGTCTTCCAGGTTACGCTTCCGCTTTTGCTTTAGTTTCTTATAATAAGAAGGGGTAAGGCCAGTAATTTTCTTAAACTGGTTAGACAAATGCGCAACACTACTGTAATGCAGCTGAAAAGATATTTCCGTAAGATTAAGTTCTTCATATAACAGCAGTTCTTTTACCCTCTCAATTTTATGCATGATGATAAACTGTTGAATCGTAATGCCCTTTACCTCCGAAAAAGTATTGGCAAGATAGGTATAGTCATAATCTAGTTTTTCACTGATATAATCTGAATAATTCACTTTGGGCAATGCTTCTGAATAATGGATCATCTCAATGATCACATTTTTGATCTTTTCTATCAGGATACTTTTTTTATCATCCAGCAACTCTAAACCTGACTTAAGTAGATTTTTTTTCAATTGCTCACGCTGTTCGTTGCTAATATCCTCCAGAATCTCAACCATGCCCAGATCTACGATTATAAAATGAAGCCCTAGTTTGTTCAATTCCTCCTTCACTATCATCTTGCATCGCAGGCTGACCATATATTTGATATAGAGTTTCATCATTCTATGTTTTACTAACAACAGAATTACCGCAAGATTAAATCATGTATACTGATTTAAAATAAGAAAAGTGAGATCAAGTTGTAGGGATTTATCTTTTCCAGAAACTAATGTGAAAATTGTCTGGGCATAGCAGCTCTCCTACTCTATATTTATTGCTATGCTTTCTGCTATAAGAATATGGTGAAATAATCGCTTGCATGTTAAGGAGCTTGAATTAGCTATAGGGTTATAGGAAAGTGTATAAAAAACTGATTATCAATTTGCTGAACGATCGTCCGCAACAGTGAAATCTTGAAAAAAGTTGAGATCCAAGGTTTGAGTACTAACAAGAAACTCTTCCCATCCATTATTCTTTACTCACTACAATTTTGTATGGTTTGTTTTTATTAATATACTAGATTCCTCATATCACATAATTAACTGTCTAGAGGCATCCAAGCCTACAATCATTTGCAGTATTCACCTCTTCAGCGCGGCTTTGGAGAAAATATATTCCGGTATATCCTGGTCAAATTTGACTTCAACTAGGGTAAATTCAGTCCCCTCCCCTTCTTTGAGCATGTCTTTGTACACCACAGTCTTAGGGTACCAGCGACCGTCTATTTGCGCTACATCTTGCATGGTGGTTTTCTTGAGCAACTGACCGCTTTTGGCATACAGTTCTTCTTTGAGAGGAACGAAGCGTTCCTGGTCTACCCATATCTTGCGGTTTTGATAAGCGGCATCGTCTACTTTCGCTTCTAATTCCATCACCCAGGTTTTTCTTCCGTCAACGTCCTCCTCGCCAGTTACTTGGGCAGTATAGATTTCCTGTAGCTTGCGGTCTTCCATCATATCTTCGTATGACAAGTCAGAACCCATTACTGACTGGCGGAGCATGTGCCCGGAAATCAAAATAGTACGGTCGGAACTGGGGGAATAGATCCAGAGCTGATCTTCCAGCTTGAGCATTTTGGTGCCTTCTTCCCTGGCCGGAGAGAGGTATTCAGTCAAGGCTTTTTCATCACCCTGTGTCCAGCCTTTGGAAGTAATGACGCGGTCACTTCTGCGGCCATGCACTGTCATTTTGGATTCGTACACCTGGTTTTTGGAGATCATGTTCTGATCTACTTTTTCCAGAATTTGATTCGCATCAGGATACTCTCCCTGAAACCAAAACATGCTTGCGATAATTACTGATATGATATATTTCATTTCTATAAGTTTTTAGGGTTGAATTTTGTATGAACTGATCTCATTAAACATTCAACATTTCTTTGTTAAACTTCAAGTTCTTTAAAAAGCTGAGCGGTATCTCTTTTGTATACGCCAATGCCTGACAGCGCCTGGCCTAAGACCATAGAAAACAAGCCGGGAATGAAACCTATATATAAAGTAGAAGCTGTAATGCGGGCACGGTAGGTAGTAGGCATCATCATGGAGACAGATTCCATCATTTCGCTAAAGTCCAGGCCATTTTCCTGTAAGTAGAACGCTACGCCCAGGCCCACTGCTGTTCCTACCACAGAACCAATGATTCCGATCAGGACTGATTCGTAAATGAGGGTACGGTAGATATGGCCTTTGGGCTCACCTAAAGCCAGCCTTACGCCAAACTCTGAGTAACGTCTCAAGCCTCCCAGCAAGCCGGTGTTCCACAACACAATAGACATGGCGAATATAAATATACCTACCAGTATCGCGGTCATGTTATCGGTATAATCTATCATGCTGGCCAACTGGTTTTGCTCCTTGAGGCGCAGCATGACCGGAGCGAATTCGTCTTTTGAGCCTTCATATTTTTGGTTAAAACTTTGTGCTACCTGCTGTGCCCTTTCGTCATCATACTGTCCATCATTGAAGTAACCCAGCAGTTCGCCGGTAGCATCCTCCATGTTCAAAGCTTCGCGGGCATCCTGTATATCTATGATGATCCCACCCCGGTCCAGGGCGGTACTGCCAAAAGCAAGTGTGCCAGCAACCGTAAAATTCTTAAAAGTCATACTGCCGTACATGGTGGTACCGAAGAAAGTGATTTCGTCACCTAGTTGTATATCCAGTTTGGTGGCCAGTTCATCACTGATCAATATTTCGCCGGACTTACTGGGCACCTTTCCACTGCGGAGGGACTCTTTTATGTTGAGCCTTGTTTGCTCACCACTATTTTTGTTAAACAGTTCAACTGCCAGTCCACTGACCGGGCCCTGGGCACGGGTTTCACCAGTATCATCAGGCACATCCATCAGGCCGCCAAAGCGGATACGCTGTACCCATTGCATATTGGGGTACTTAGCTTTCAAAGCATCTTCAACAGAATCTACTCCGATCAAAGCCAGGTCATTGGGCAACTGATCTGAATTTTCAGCATAGGCCCGGGTCATCACCTTGACGTGACCGGTGGTAAAGCGGGCATTGGTATCTACCATATCCCCCATCACCCCAGTGACAAAAGCCGACATGACAATGGTCAAAAACACCCCGATGCTTACGATAATGATGGGAAGACGGCTTCGGCTGGCATCGCGCCATACGCCTTTGAATAAGAACTTGATCATTGTAATTTTCCTTTAAGTGCGAGCGTTGGGTTCATTTTAGCGATCTTACGTGAAGGCAGGAAGCTTACGATGGTGGCGGAAATAACGACCAAGGCAATTGTTCCCAGAATCAGTGCAAAGCTATAGGCCGGATAAATGCGCTCCGCAATAGACAAACCATAGCTGTCGGTAGCCTCAGGCATGGCAAAGCCGGTATTGGACAAGTATAATAACAATGGAATACCATACAATGAACCTACTATAGTAGCCAATAAACTATTGACACCTCCTTCTATGGTGAACAAAGCCATCACCTGCAAGCGCGTCATGCCCAGGGCGATATAGGTACCGATTTCTTTCTGTCTGCGGAAGATAGAAAGTACCTGTGTGTCAAAGATGGCAAGCAGTGCGATGCTGAGCAACAAACCATACATAATCGCTCCGCTGGCTTTCTTGGACTGGATAATGGCATCAATATTTTCCAGCAGATCATCCTGGCTTTTGAATGTCCAGCCATTCAGCGAAGCCTGTTCATACCCTTCTTCGGCTACCAATAACGTGGCCTGATCTTCCAGTCCGGTCATCTCCTGCAAGGCCTGTAAAGAAAGTCATACCTGACCGTTATCAATGTTGGGCACATTAGAATCAAAGATTTGGGCAATGAGAATCTCGCGGGCATCGTAAGTACCATTCTTGTCTCGCCAGCGGATGAGTACCTGATCGCCTTGCTTGAGCTTGGCTGCATTGGCCATACGTTTACCAATCAAAGCAGGAAGCGCATTGGAGGAAGTGTCTAAGGCAGCGGTGGGCAATTCCAGCAATGATTGATCAGTGGGGATGCCTTTGATTTGAATGGATAGCATCCTGCCTTGCGGATAGATGGAACCTTGGGTGATCAGTACCGGAACAAGATTTTCCGTATCAGCTTTCTCAGGCAGCTTTCCGTGGGCGTCTTGTAAAGTAAAAGGATCATAAGGGTCATAATCCTGATGCCAGACTTGTCCCTGGCCATATTCCCATTGGATGCTGTCCCTCCGTGCCTGTTCGTTCCAGCCGTCAATAAGCCCATTGTAGAAGATGATGATCACATAGGCAAAGGATAGCACGGCTACATTGAGCCAGGTACGCATCCCTGCTCCCAGTAAATTTTTTAAAGCTAATCTGAACGTAAGCATAAGTTCTATGCGTTTGCGTGTTCTACTAATTCATCCTTCACCACTTTCCCATCTGCCAATGAGATAATCCGGTCCAGGTACTGCATCACCTTTTCGTCGTGGGTAGAGAAGATGAAAGTTGTTTCCAGCTCCTCATTCAGCTTTTTCATCAGTTGCAAAATGTTGTGGGCATTCTTGGCATCCAGGTTGGCCGAAGGCTCATCCGCCAGCAAAATCGCCGGTCGCTTGACCATCGCCCGGGCAATGGCTACCCGCTGACTCTCACCTCCCGACAGATTAGCGGGTTTGGAATCCACTTTATCGGTCAAACCTACCCATTCCAGTGCTTCCATCACTGCTTTCTTGCGTTCTGAGGCGACCATCTTTTGAAGAAGCAGGGAAAATTCTACGTTCTCATATACCGTATATACCGGCAGCAGATGATACTCCTGAAAGATAAAGCCGATGTTATGATTACGAAGCTGGGCCGACTCTTTGTGGCTCAAGCTTGAAATAGATTTGCCTAAAACAATAGCCTCTCCTTCGGTGGGACTATCCAGCGAGCCGATGATGTTGAGCAAAGTAGTTTTGCCCGAGCCACTGGGGCCTACCAAACCGGCGAACTCCCCTTTGCCAAACTGTAAATTGATGTCTTTCAAGGCAGTAAACTCACCTTTCCCGACAGGAAAGCGTTTAGTGAGATTTTCTATCGTAATGATGTGCTCTTGCATGATGGATTAATGATTATAAACTAACATAATTTGTATACCCCTGCCTGCCAGTGGGTTGACCAGCTCATTTTGCTGGATAGACGCACCGCTCACCGGGTTAGAAAAAGCCATCAGATAGACAGAAAACTTATTGTAATCCCGCTGCCAGTTGATAGTGCTATAAAGATTACTACCGGTCCAGTCATAATAAAATACCGCACTTATATTGTCAAAAAGTCCACTGGGGTAAGAGGCTGAAATCCCGCTAAGCATGCTGGTATTGTCAAAAGCAAAAGCATCTTTGTCCAGAGAGATCATGAGCTGCTCGGCCACCACATTCAAGCCATTGCCTATACCAAAGGTGTAATCCGTTCCGACATTCAGCAGGGTTTGGTTGGTGTAAATCCCCACGTCTTTACTTTTATGCGTCCAGGAACCTTCAAACCAGAAGCCCACAACGATGTCCCATTTTCCATCCAGCCCAATCCGGTCTTCAGGTATCTGGGCGTAGGCTAAATTTTCCACCCCCAGACTGCGCGAATCAGCGGTGCGGTGATGATAAGAGAGCGCAACTTCCCCTTTAGAAACAGGATACTGGATACGGCCGCCAAACTCAGGGTGTTGCTCGTAGGTTTCTACCCTTTCCCAGCCTTTAACATTTTCATTGCCATACAGTACCCACAGCCAGATGTTGGCATTGTTGAGAAAATAATACCTTCCCAAAGCGCCCCAAACGCCATTGGTCAACTGCAATGGGTCACGGGGGTCTATCTGGTCAAACCACATCAGCGGACGAAGCACGGAAGCCGAACCAAAGCTGATTTTTTGCAGTCCCAAACGAAGTTCCAGTTGGTTAGTAGAATAGCGTGCCCAGGCCCGGTAGGGTGATAAATCAGCATCAGTGTTGGCAGTATCAAAAGGATGGAAATTGAGCGAAGCTACCATGTTGGGCGAAGCCTTAAAGTCTATCAGCCCTTCATTTTCCAGCGGTATGCTGTAGTTAAATTCCGGGATGTAACGCAGCCCCATCCCTATCTCCAGGTCATTGCCACTGCTATAGTTCATCCAGCTTTGTGCCTGCCCGTTAAACTCAAATTTATTCTGGGCATTTGCTGTAAAAGCAAAGAAGAGCGCTATCGCAAATAATATAATGGCCGGTCTTTTCATGATTTTTTTTCATCGGCAGATGAAATCCCATAGAAGAAAAAGTTGGTTAGTTCCATGATCAAATCCTGGGGGCTGTCGTACATTGCCAGCAGTTTCTCATCCGTAGCCATATCATTGATTTGGTTGATCATATGCATGATAAACTCCGGTTTGACGTCCTTTCTTAATGCCCCTTCTTTTTGTCCCTGGGCAAAAAACTGTAAAGTAGCCTCCATGCCTTGCTTTCTTTTTTCGGCCATAAAATCAATCAGCTCGGTCACTTCATTTTTGTAGATATCCATGATCAGTTCCTGACTAATCGCTTCGGTGCCTTCCAGTTTGAGTAGTACCATCTGCCTGATCTTTTCAGCGAAAGGGGTGTCTTGCCCCATGATCTTTCGGTATTTCTCTAATGAACTTTCCACCACTTCATCCAGCACCGCTTTGGCCAGTTCAATTTTGTTATCAAACATCCGGTAAAAGGTCATTTTGCTCACGCCTGCTTCCTGGCAAATTTCTTCCACCGTTACCCGGCGGATACCGTGCTTCCAGAATAAGGTTTTGGCAGTGTCTTTAATCTGTAGTGCCTTGGGTGAATCTATCTGCTCGATCATATACTTATTTTTGAATACAATACTATATACGTTTAAAGTTACGAATTTGTTTTATTTTAACAAAAATCGTATACATATTAATATTACGTTTTATACCTGAGATATTGGGCTTTGCCTGAAATAATTAGAGAATATTACGGTTGATTTTACAGGGGAATGAAAAAGGGCTATTCGCTGTCAATTAATTATGACAAAAACAAACAGCTTACTGAACAGCCCTATACAATTTAACGCAATAACTGGCTTAAGCCAAAAGGAATTCATGGATTTATTATACCATTTTGCGCCAATAGTTGAAGAACATTATCGTCATCACGATATGAAAGGGCAACGTCGCAAGATGGTACGCTATCAGGAACGAAGTGACAGTAGTTTGACCGGTCCGGTCAATAAGTTACTTTTTATTCTTAGCTACATGAAAGAAAATCCCAACCAAGCATACCATGGAGTGATGTTCTCTATGAGTCAGGGAAAAGTTAGTTTATGGGTAAATCAGCTATCTTTTTTACTTGAAGAAGCTTTAAAGAAAATGGGTAAAATGCCCCATCGTGAAGTGAATAAGTTCTATAATTTCCTCTATGCCTACGTTGAATTGGTTATGTTTATGGATGTAGTGGAACGCAGGATAGGCCGTTCACCAGATTACCAAGTTCAGAAAGATCACTATAGCGGAAAAAAAGGGTGCCATACTTTGAAAAATCTGTTGATTGCCAACCTTGAAGGAGAGCTTATTTACTTAGGAGAAACTTTTGAAGGTAGCGTACATGATAAATCCATGTATGATCAGGCAGAACTTAAGTTTCCTGACCATCGGATCGCCGAGCGATGGCATAGTCTATGGGTGGACTTGGGTTTCCTGGGCCTTAAGGCAGAAGGCGTAGAAGTTTACATGCCTGAGAAGAAGCCCAAAGGAAAAGAACTTTCCAACTTCCAAAAAGAGCTGAATACACTCATTGCAAGTATTAGGGTTAAGGTGGAGCATGCTATTGCTGGAGTAAAAAGACTAAAAATTATTAGGAATCAGGTCAGAATACACGGATGGCAGAAAAGGGATAGGATGATGTATATCGCCTGTGGATTGCACAACCTCAGATGTCAGCGCTGGGCTACATAAAAAACTAACCGTAATAAACTCTATTGATATTCAATAAGTTTCGGGGAGAATTACCAGTTCGGTATACTGTCTTATAATGTTATAAAGACATATTGTGCTTCTCCTACCGACAAATAATCAAATTCAAAAAATTTCAATGCCAGTATGGTGCGATTAAGAGAAGTGGTAGGCAATGAAGCGCATGGCATCGCTTACTGATTTCAATTCCAGTATGGTGCGATTAAGAGAAAAAATTCCTCACCAAACTCAGCGCCTCTATTACTATTTCAATTCCAGTATGGTGCGATTAAGAGTTGTCTCGCTGATGCATTTAACACAACTCCTCAGTTTATTTCAATTCCAGTATGGTGCGATTAAGAGCAGGTAATATAACAGATGAGGTGTCGGTGAACGGCATTTCAATTCCAGTATGGTGCGATTAAGAGCATCGTCCAGCTCATGAGGGCCATGCACATCAGGTGATTTCAATTCCAGTATGGTGCGATTAAGAGGCACATGAAAATGATCTTACCGAAACGCTTGAGGTATTTCAATTCCAGTATGGTGCGATTAAGAGCTGATCTGAATTTCAATAAAAGCAACATTACCTCCATTTCAATTCCAGTATGGTGCGATTAAGAGTTGTCTCGCTGATGCATTTAACACAACTCCTCAGTTTATTTCAATTCCAGTATGGTGCGATTAAGAGTAGCCGATGATGAGAAGGTAAGAGACAGCGTTCGTTATTTCAATTCCAGTATGGTGCGATTAAGAGAGGAGTCAATAGGAAGATAAGCGCAATTGTAAATCCATTTCAATTCCAGTATGGTGCGATTAAGAGTCTGCCAGAGCATCAATGTTAACCTTAAAACCTCTATTTCAATTCCAGTATGGTGCGATTAAGAGGGCTTCAGGATTCAGGTGATGTGGATTGGAATTTCGATTTCAATTCCAGTATGGTGCGATTAAGAGGTACGCTACTTTGCCGATAGAGGGCGGTCTACCTGGATTTCAATTCCAGTATGGTGCGATTAAGAGTTCAAAAATCAGCTCATACGAATCCGCAAAAATAATATTTCAATTCCAGTATGGTGCGATTAAGAGTGGAAGGTTTTCTGCCATCTTGTGTCTTCATCTTGATTTCAATTCCAGTATGGTGCGATTAAGAGTGGAAGGTTTTCTGCCATCTTGTGTCTTCATCTTGATTTCAATTCCAGTATGGTGCGATTAAGAGGACGTAAGAAAGCCTAATTCGTCGCTTAGCTCGCTTATTTCAATTCCAGTATGGTGCGATTAAGAGTTAGCAACTGCGTGTTGGAGAGCTATATACAAGCATATTTCAATTCCAGTATGGTGCGATTAAGAGTTTCTACATCCATGTACACATCAAGGGGAACGGCAAATTTCAATTCCAGTATGGTGCGATTAAGAGTGCCGGGCCTAGCAACTCTTCAATAGCCCTACCAAATTTCAATTCCAGTATGGTGCGATTAAGAGTTGAGGCTCCCGTTGCTACTATTACCAGTCTTATTAAATTTCAATTCCAGTATGGTGCGATTAAGAGAAGGATTGAACGGTGGTAGTGCTTATCAGTTCAGAAAATTTCAATTCCAGTATGGTGCGATTAAGAGCGTTTCGGCCTTTTACTTGCTCCTTTCCTTTTAATTGCATTTCAATTCCAGTATGGTGCGATTAAGAGTATAAACATTACACGAGTAAGAAAAAAACTTTTATGATTTCAATTCCAGTATGGTGCGATTAAGAGTTTCTTTTCGTCCACGTTCATATTAGCGGCCAACTGTATTTCAATTCCAGTATGGTGCGATTAAGAGTATCTATTAGAGTTTTACAAAAATTAGGAAAAGACTGATTTCAATTCCAGTATGGTGCGATTAAGAGAGGAAATTTGATGACTTTGATGACTATTGATGTACGATTTCAATTCCAGTATGGTGCGATTAAGAGATGCCGGCATTGATATAACAAATGATTACCAGGATATTTCAATTCCAGTATGGTGCGATTAAGAGTTTAAATCAATAAGGGGGGAAAGAACATTTATTTCATTTCAATTCCAGTATGGTGCGATTAAGAGAAGGCCGGTCATAAGAAAGAAAAAAAGAAGTTCAATTTCAATTCCAGTATGGTGCGATTAAGAGGCGTCAATTATGTCAGACACCATTTTATAAAACCAATTTCAATTCCAGTATGGTGCGATTAAGAGCCGTGGCTCTGGGTATAATAATAGACCAAATCTGCCTGTATTCCAATTTTAGAAGCTCTATCTAACCCTTAAGCTGTCGTCTACCCTCGATACTACGATTTTACCCGGGATCCGACGACCATATTAAACAGCTCATTTTGAAATACTTAGCTTTTGGCCTATACTATTTTTGCTACTAGTCATCCGAATTAACCCTAATACGACGACAGTTTCAGAGTATCTGACCGGTAGAACTCTTTTCTTCTCCTATTACTTCTTTGTCCAGCCAACGCTCGTTCCTGCTACTGAAAATAATCAGGCTGTCTTCTTTTTCCATGAGATCTTTAGCTTCTGCTTTGAGTTGCTTAAGCTGTACCTCAGTCAGTTCACCTTCTAACACAGAATTCTGAATCCAGCTCAGGTACCTGCGGCACAGCTTTAGCATTTTACCTACTCTTTTTTGTCCTACGTCATAGACTAAAATGATGTACATAGCTTTAAGGTTTATTCCAATATGTCAAAGTACTTCTTGTCATGAATATCTTTACCACCAGGCTTTGAAAGGTTCATAGCCCTGCATATCCATGACATGTTTTGCCACTTTATGGCATTCCAGTTTAATCAGATGCTTATAACTTACACTTTTTTTAAGGGCTCGGTGTTTAATCGTTTCTTTCAAACGCTCCTCCCAGGCTTCTATCAATTTCTTTTTACCCGCTTCTTTCAGCACTACCCTGTTCAGTTTATCATCAAAATCTCTGGACTGCAACACTTTTTTGTTGAGCAGTTTAAAGATAGTTCTGTCTACCAACAATGGTTTGAATATCTCTGCCAGATCCAGGGCCAATGAAAATCGTCTGGTACCCGGCTCATGCAGAAAGCTGACCGTTGGATTAAGCTGGGTATGGTAGATCTGATCCAGGCAGGCAGTATAACAGAGCATATTCCCAAAGGAAATCAAGGCGTTTACTTCATTCTGTGGAGGCTGCTTGCTGCGTCCTCCCATGTTAAAATCGTTGAGAATTTTATCAAAAGCAGTATAATAAACCTGCCGTATGTTTCCTTCTATGCCCATCAGCATAGGGATATCATCGGTTATAGGGATACTCTGTTGTAGCAGTGTAATTCCTTCAATCTGTTGTTCCAAGTCTTTACCCCTGCTTTGATAGTACTTCAGGTTGCGCAGCATGTTAAAAGCGGCTCCATCCACCAGCTTTTTAGCGATGCGCTGCCTCTTGTGGGGATCAGCATAATGCAGTGTCTGGCAAACCTGCATCTTACCTGCCTGTAGGTATTCTTTGGGGTAAAAAGACCCGGTATAGTGTTCGTAATAGTCAAAAAAATGGACGCTGACCTGTTGCTTGCCCAGGAAATTATACAATGCACTGTTGGTATCCAGACTACCAAATACAAATAGCTGTCCAACTGTTTCTACCGGCAAGTAACGAGCCTGTCCTTCTTTTCCGTTTTCATCTACGGGTACAAACTTCAGGGTATTGTCTTTGCGGCTGAGCCTGCCGGGATTAAAGAGGTAAAAGGTCTTTTCCAACGATTAGAGTTCTGGATTTGAAGTTGGGGAATACAGCAATATTTGTTTAATGCTAAAGAAGTCTTCTATGTTTTCGCTCATTTCTCTGCCAGGCTACAGGATTTTTGATGCTTTTTCCATCTCCCCCCTTGTCAATTATGCTGATAAGATCGTCCTGCTCCTTTTCAACAGATTCATATTTGAGGTTCATCCTATGCAGCAAATCTATCAAAAGCCTTTTATCCTCTTCATTATGTACTTCTATGGTAATCTTAGTCATCTCTGTTTTCTTTGGTTGTACAATATACAAACGAAATACACAGCTTGCTTATTCATGCTTCGCTTTCTGCTACATAGCAGAAGTCATAATAGCTACATCTTTTGCAGATTCGGCTATTGATCACCGGTGGGCACTGCGCCTGAGCAATGATACTTTCTATGTCAGCCATCCATTTTCGGATGTTTGCTCTTACCTGATCATCCAATACGACCTGCTGGGTTTGGCGTAGCTTAGGATATTCTATCACTCCCTGAGGGTTTTCAATACCCGCTTCTTCCAGCAGGTAGAGGTAATACTGTACCTGAGCGATATGCGCTTCTTCTACCTTGTCCGACTTTTTTACCTCATGTACGGTCTTATTTTTGGCATCATAGTAGTCAATCTTGGCTCCGGGCAACTCTAGCTCTGTATACTTGGCTGCTCTCTGAGGATAGCTGGTCTCGTGGATCAGCCTACCCTCTGTCACCATATCAGAACTATGCTCCATGCGGATGCCATGATGAAACAGCCAGAGTTTACACTGGCATACATGAAAGTAGTTGATATGGGTGGGGGGTTAGAAGCATGAATTTATTACTCAAGAATAAGCCGTTTGATAGCTAGATGAAAGGATTGTGCCTTAGGCATCAGATAATCCACATCTTCCTGTGTGTAATGCACTATTTCTCCATAGTCACTTTCCTGCCGGTCCTGAAAGATGTTGGCATAATACTGTAGCAATTCACGATCTACCAATCCTGTTTTACCAAAATAGAGGTGAAACTGATTTCTAGTACCGGCATGTGTTTTATGCTTGATATCATTTTTTCTTAGCAATGCATCCACAATATAGTAGCATGAATAATATAGTCTATTGATGGCAGTATTCCAGTGCTTGTTTTCGGCCATAATTTGGGCTTCATCTAGAGCTTCTTCTGAGCGACTGATTCTGTACCGAATATATTCTTCTTTATCTACACCCATTGACCTTCATTTGTAATCTCTTCATACAAAGGCATGCCGGTAGATCTTTTCCATTCATTAGGAGTCATGACAATTTGGGAGATAATGACCTCATCCTGAAGTTCCATGTCTAGCAATACGCTTCTGAGCCTTCTTTTTTCTTCTTTTTGAGCAAGTTTATCGCTGATAATCAAAAAATCCCAATCCGATTCCTCATGGCTATCGCCTCTGGCCTGAGAGCCAAACAGCACTACTTCAGCCTCTGAATCCAGGGCCAGAACTGCTTCTTTTACCTGTTGGGGAATATTGTTGTGTATCTTCATTTTTCAAATGAGTTTAGGATACCGAAATACTAAGCATTGGGTTGAAATCTCTTTTCAGCATCTGCGGCAAAAGCCAGGCATGCCAGCACATCATCTTTGGTGAGCATTGGAAAATGCTCCAGAATTTCCTCAATACTATCTCCGGCAGCCAGGTAACTGAGCACATCATACACTGTAATGCGTAAACTTTTAACACGGTGCGGTTCCCCGCCGGGACCATTGCCATGGCGGCCTCTAATACAAGGCTGGCCACTTCGCTGATCGGGATTAATGGTGATATATTTTCTGTAATCTGTCATTGGATCATATTTGCTACAATATAAGCATAAACGTATGAAAGGTCACGGAAGATCATTTTACAAATAAGCCAGCATACGTGCATTGGTTTCGTCCAGGTCAAAAGCATGCACATCCCAATCTTCATCTTCTTCCATGCCCAGCCAGTCCCGCATATCTTCATGCTCAGTATTTTCCGGACGGTTCGCCGTGCGATCATTGACTGCCTCTACCAGAGCATAGTAGCCCCAGATACCACCGCAGTCTTCCGGAGGACAGGCACCCTTACCTGCCAGGCAACGGGCCTGCATGATCTTCTCATCAATAATCTTCTCCAGCGTAATCAAATGCTCCCAACTGTCCCCAAAATCATATTGGTATTGCAGCTTTTGTTTCTCCTGCACAAACAGGCTACTGATTTTGATCTTTTCAGCATCCTCATCCATGGCCTCACCAAAACCATCATCGTAAGGAATGCCAATTTTGATGTTGCCACCGTAGCCATCGTGAAAGCGGAAGAGGTGGGCATTCTCCCAACTAAAAGCTCCCTGTATGGCCATGTGCAGTTCCGCGAAAGTATAATGTTCCGGCACCAGCAACTTACGCCATACCGGCGGCTTGCTCGTCCCTTCCAGCTTGATCTTGAATTGATAGGCCATCGTGTTTTTTGTTTTTAAGCTATAAAAATATGTCTCCTCTTTCTAACATATCAACATCAATCCCCTTTTCATAGGAGTAAATTTTCTTCCAGTGGCTCATATACCTAATTCCATATTGTTCAGAAACTTCCAAATCAAAATAAGTTGAAAGTTCCTTTACCTGATTTGAAAAAGCAGAGAACATAAATTTAGCTAGTAAACCATATATCTGCTTAAGTTGGGTTTGATTAGAAAAATAGTCATTGTTTCTTTCTTGATTTTCTGTAACTATATCTACATATTTTGACCAAACATCCTTTCCATCAATATATAGTACTCCGTTTTCATTCTCAATATTAGGTACACAAAAATATGATGCTACTTTTTGGTCTTCAGATGAGAAATGGTCTATCGGGATGATAAGCGGGACAAAAATACTTTCATTTTCTTGTTCTATTAACTTGAAATTAGTGTTGATGTCCCTAAACCTAAACCGCTTAAAATGCTGAAAGTAATCTGAGAAATTCTGCACTGCCTCGGCTTGATTTAGGCTTATGATTTCGGTTTTAACTATCTCATAAAAATTGGTGTCAAAATCTTTGCTTTCAAGAATGTTTTTGTAAACCTCTCTTTGATACATAGAACCCACATCTAAGCGTTTATCACCTTTGTAGATAAATGATGTAGTATCATAATCAAATAAGAAAACTTTACAATTACTTTTACTTGCATTACGGTTGACTCGCCCGGCCAATTGTTCATCACTGTCAATCAATGATCGGTCTTTAAAACCTAAATCCATATCAATGTCTACCCCAGCTTCCACTACTTGTGTGGTAACTAGAATAACCTTATCATCTTGATTCGCTTTGATGGCATTAATTATTTGCCTTCTCCTTGGGTCTAAAATTTCACCGGAAATCAGATACAGCTTATAGTCGTTAAAGCGCCTATCTGTTTGCAGCATTTTTAAAACTTTAGAAGCAGTTTTTTTTGTGATAAATTCTACTAAAGATCTAACGGATTTGACTTTTTGTTTATTGGTTGATGCATACTTTTCGCTCTCTATAAATATCTTTTCCACCAAGTCTTGTAAAAACTTTTCCTTTTGAGCCTCACCATTGGGTCTTTTCCAATTATATTTATCTAATATACTGTAATCAAAAGATACCCGGCCCGCAAAATTGCTGTTTTGAAAAAACTTGGTCTTACTTTCAGGACTGATGAGGTATTTTACCTTTCCTTTCATTGGTGAATTTTTTTCCAACAGGTTGTCTATCTTAGGTAATGTCGCTGACATCAGTATGATTTTCATATTGAACAATTTTGCATAGTTGCTCAGAAAGTATATGACCTTATCCCAATGTTTAGGATTGTAAGATTGTAGTTCATCAATGATTACAATTGAATTAGCTAAGCGATGAAAAATGTAGTTAGTCTCCTTACTGTTACCTTTTAGTATATCAAAAAACTTGATATGAGTCAGTAATGTGATAGGGTAGTTGACAAAATGGTTGTTAATAAAATTCAATCTTTTTTCTCCATAATTTCCATCATTAACCTCCTCATTTTTTTGATGAAAACCTGACTTTGAGTGCAATTGAATAATATACTCATTATCAATAGCAAGGCTTCCTTTTATTGCCTCAAAAGTCTGTGTTACTAAGGTTGTAAATGGAAAGACATAAAAAATCTTGTTCAATCTTTCATTACTTTCCAGTAACTCTATGGCACATGCCAACGAAACATTTGTTTTTCCAGCTCCTGTAGGTGCTTCTAAATAAAATAAATGATCATCTGAATAGAGCCGTAAACTGGTCAGAACTTGGGCTGCTAATTTTTGCCGGAGTAGATTTAAATTATTATTGCTCTGCTCCTGTAAATCTTCAAAAGAAATATTTTTGAGTAGCTCTGTTTTCTCAAAAAGATTTTTGTTGTAGGATTTGATATGTTTAAAGTTTTGGATGACTTTTTCTCTTAACTTTCCTTTTACCAAGCCAAAATCATCTACCTTTAAGTCTTGCATATATTCTCCCGTAGCGTAATAATCAGAAGCTGTAAGGAGAGAAAAGTTTAGTTTTAGTAAGGCATAAAAATTAAAATGGTTTACCTTTAAATTATCAAACTGTTTAAAAGAGGTCTCTATATCAGTTACTATCTCATGTAGTACCTCTACATTTTGAGGCATATCTTTTTCAAAAAGCTTTAAGTATTTATAGAAGAGGTTCTCTTGGCTATCAAAATCTATATCTAGAACGGAATCAAGGTATTTAGCATGGTGTTTTACAATTGGATAGGCAAAACTTGAGATGATCGCATCTGTGAAAGTCTGTTCTATATCGTTATATTCTAGAAAGTCATTGTCCAAGACATGCATAAGATAGATGTAAGCACTTATGATAGAGTGCTGTGAATCAACTTTATGTTCTACGATTTCAAAGTCACCTCTGGAATTTTTCATCTTTTTTTCCTGGAAAAGATGATTTATTTTGCCGAAGTCATGATACAATATTGTTAGAAAGAATGCCTCTTTGATATAGTTACCCACCTTTTCCTTATTAGTAATATTTTCAGGTATACCGTCAAGTATCAATGCATCAATTATGGGTTCTAAATGGTGCTCTTCTATGAGCTTCAGAAAATATCTAACTACAAGCTTTAAGTGCTGATCAAGTGTTTCATAAGGCTTGCTTATATGCGTATGTGCATAATATTTATCTCTGTCTTTTAATGTACGCAACAAAGGCTCTCCTTCATTAAGAGATGCCATTTCTACAAAAGTTTTAAAATAATTGAATGGCTTCATTAGGATTAATTTGAAAGAGATCATCTAAGACAAAAGATTGGTCTAAAGTTGTATTTGTGAGTGCAAAATCTGCTAATTCATATTGCATTAGATCAGTACGGTATCCAATTGGCAGCCTTTCAAAAAAAGTAAATTCTTTTTGTGTTTGGCTTCTTGCTGCTCTTCCCATTGATTGTACAATTGCCTTATTTAAGATCTCAGATTTTTTTATCAACGAGGATACTTTGAAATTTTGGGAAAAATCAAATTGGTTGACCGGATACTCATCATTAAAATAATTCCACCAGATAGTAAAATCATTCTTCCCCAAGTAAGGCAAAAATTCAGCTTCAGATTTCTTTAAGTTTTGATAAAGTTTCTCATGAAGAACTTGTTCTAAGTTTAGTAGTAAATAACATCGGTAACTTGGTTTTATCAGCGTTTGCTCATCAATAATTAAGGTACCTCCATCTTTATTGGCATAGCCAACGCTATTATTGTACCTAATTACAGTCTTCATAAAATTCCCATTTTCAGCATTTAAAGGCTGTATACCAACCTTTAAATCTTTCAACTTTTCATAGTATTCAGGAATATAGGCCCTCTTTTTTCTCCGGCCAGTTTCTAAGACTATTTTAAAGCCACTTAAACCTATGATCGCACCCAAAATGCCTAGTAAGGCTGGCTTGTGCAGCATATTATAAGTGATGTATATTGGTTCATTAGTGTCAGGCTTTTTTAAGAATCCAAAGTCTGATTCAATATCAAATGAGACAAGCTTTTGCATATTTTTATCCCTCTACTTCATTTATATTTTTTTACCTGATATAATATCAAAGCTCTTTGCAGTTTCAGGTTTATTTTTAATCACAACACTATTTTTCAAAGAGTATATCTCAACGGCATGAATATCATCCTGATTATCCTCCACAAGAGACTTTACTTTAGAAAAATCAAAAACAGCTTTATTATCTTCTTTAACCATTTTAATCAGATTGGAAAAAGAAGGTAGCACTTTTTTAGACTCAGGTTTTAATTGTATCCACAGTAAAACCTCATTGTCTATTCCCGCTTTCGCAGCTGAATCAAAATATGTAGCACCTAAACGAAATGCTGTTTTAAGTTTTGAAATATCATCCCCAATAAGATCTTGGCTACCTTCTCCTGCTAATTTTACTATTTCTTCAAGGTTTTTAGGATTGACTGAGAAATGGTGCAAATAATGCCCCTCTTGTAATTTAGATTGGCGCCCTAAGGTTGTCATTTCTGCCCCTTCTTTATCTGCAAAAGGTGACATTATCTGTTCTGAAAAAATATTGTTTTCACTCCAAATATTGATTCCATGATTAACCTGTACAGGCCCATGAATGGATATAGCTACATTATTTCCGTCTTTGGCTTTCATGGCAAAGGTTGCACCGAAGCAACGAATGTCTATGCACCTTAGTAAATCCTGTGCAAATTCTGTTTTTGACTTTTTAGTTGATTCAGGAAACTGAAAGTCATACGTTTCTTCTAAACTTCTCGGATTGAAGTCTTCCTTCTGGCTTTTGAAGTAGAAAACCTTTTCGGTAGGGTATAAATCTTTGATGTAATTCTTTACCAGATATTTAAAAGCTTTGTCAGTTGCATAAACTTTCCCATCAGGTAAAGTACGAGGCTGATGGCTGAAATCTGCATTGTAATTTGCATTAATTGCGCGTACTACTGCGCATCCAAAAACTCTGTTTTTAAAGTTCATAAGTATGAAGTATTAAATTGAATTGTGTTATTTCTCTTGTTCCTTGGAAAAGACTGATTTTGCAAAATAACCAGCTAAAATAAATGGGAGTAGCTTTTTCATGTTAGTTTCGTTCGGCTCATAACCCATCACCTCACTCATGATTTTATCAAACCCATACTTATTTGGATAAAGAGTAAATTCATGCTTGTACATCTCAAAGGTTCTCGCTATTGCTAATTTAAATTGTGACACATCCACCTTTTGTAGAAAAGGTTCTAGTAGTGCATGAGTACGATTTGAGGCCTGGCTCTGAATGAGCAACTTCCATATAATTTGTCCTGCAGCAAAAGCAAAAGTCTCATCATCACCATCTTTAATATGTGAGTTATTTTCAGCTTCTGTTAATTCTTTGAGTTGAAGGAGTAGTTCATTTGTTCGGTTTGCCATATTCTTTCTTATTAATGGTGTTGGGTTTATAAAAAAATCATACAGACTGAACCATATATTAAGTTTTTCTTTGATTGCATATTCCTTAGTATGGTTTCCATCCTTTACATCATCGTGGCGTAAATCATCTATTATTCCTTGCTGCATCATATCATCAAACATTACTGCCGTGATGGCTTGCCTTCTGGACTTATAGACAAAGTCATAAATGGATTTTCGGTATTTTAGAAGCTGGTTATAACAAGTATCTGTAATATATTTTGGATCATATTTTATCTCACCGAAGTATTTCAACCACGAATCTGTTTTTAACTGATTATTGAAAATTTTATTGAAAATATGTTCTTCCATGTCAAAAACACTTTCAATTTTTTTGACTCCCTGTTGTCCAAATACCGGCTGTAATATTGCCTTCTCTTCTTCATATCTAAAAACTGGAATAAAATCTATATCACCTATCCGGCTGCCTTTTGTACCAAGAAAATAGATCAGATAATAATTCTGTAGATCCTTTTGACCTGAATGACTCAGAATTTTTTTTACCATTTCTGCATGTCCAATCTTCTTTTCTTCACTGTTAAAAATACTGATCATTTTTTCGTTCAGCTCTTGCTTATCTATAAAGATGGGAACTGGATTAGGGATTTGCTTATTCTGTTGGAGTTGGAAAAAACGCCAGAGCTGCATAGCAACCTCACCACTTACTCGGTAATTGAATTCTAGAGGTGCAGAATGATGTTTCAGGAACATCTTCTTGTCATTAAAACCACTCAAACTGTCGCTAATTCCAAATAGACCCTCTGTCGTATTTTCATTAAATTTTTCTTTATTAAAAACTTTGGAGGTTAAGTATTCTTTATGACTGTTCGTGACAGTAATATCCGTTAAAATCCATTTTGCACTTCTGTCTAATATTAAACTACGTGGTGATATTGAGATTAACTGGTTTGCTTTTGCTGAAGCTAAAATTCTTTTTAATTCAAAAGGAAGGCTATAAATATTGTCCCCTTTATGGAAATACCTAAATACACACTTTTTAAAGCTTTCAAAAAATAAGTGCTCATATGCTTCATTGACATATTTCTTAGCAGTATCAAAATATTGAATTGTACTATCTTCTATGTCTTTTTGTCTCAGTTCTAATCTTTTTTTTATTTTATTTTTTTCAGAAGAGGATTTACCTTCATCTTTTTCTTCAGATTCTAACTTATTTATTTTTGACCTTTCTTTTTTTACCTCTTCATTCAAATCGTTCCTAAGATCCCTAACTTCCTTTAAAGTATTTTTATTATTAAAAGCAAAGACAAAAGGTGAGCAGGAGGCGTTAAAAATTTTTTTTCCTGGGTTAAATATTTTTGCATTAGATACTGGCTTAGTGTTTACATGCAGGAATAACCAACGTTTTGTAAAGTAATTTAAGGGATCATTGTTTTTGTAAACCTGATAATCATAGTCTACAACATTTCCCGATAGATCAATATCAATTGATATGTATATACCTTCTCTTAGCTTCAGATTTCTTAAAAAGTCTTCTTTAGCTAAGTTATCTACAAAGTTTTTTATTTCATAAATCATAATAAAATCCCATCTTATTTAATAGATAAAGCAAACCCAAACCCCAAGCTATTCTTCTCCCCAAAACCAGCGTAATAGGCCATTTTGTGTACTTCTGGTGGAGCGCTAAGCTCAAAGTCATACTGGTAGCCAATCACCTGTGTATGGCCTGGTGTATGCTGTTTGATATGTACTCCTTTCATTCTGGGCTGATTTAGCAAACAAAATCGCCAACCTTCTTCCATGTATTGTCCCTGTTCAACTTCTGCACTCTGTGGCACAGCCAAGCTTTTTTGAAACAGGTGTTTCAGAAAAAGAGCTTTATATGCTGGATAATCAGGTCCTTTATACTGTGGCTTCTCCTTGCCTTCTTCCTTTACACTAATTACCACCGGGGAGAGGCAACGGTAACGCATGCTTTCCTGAAATTCAGGCCGGGGCTGCGCTTCTATCCGTACCACCTCAAAATCTACTTGGCTAACCTGATCTCCCAAAGAAAACTTCTGCCCCATAAACAAACCCATAATAAATTTCTCTGCTGCCTGGTTAACCAGAAAGCTGATCTGCAATTGTACTTCATCACCGTATAAACCTATTCGCTCATCCTTCTTAAAGATTTTGAACGGACGAGAGTTCAGTGGAGAGAAAGTAAAGAGCTTGAATTTTTTATACCCTAAAGCATAGCCTTCATCATGGAGAAATTGGCTAAATTCTGCATCAGCAGATTGTATCACTTTGTAAATCCAGCTGTGCAGGGGATACTGATAATTGATAGGAAGCACTTTGTTACGGCTGGTAATATTGAGTATCAGGTTAAATCGCATAGCTCTAATTTGATTAATGGTACAAGTGTAGTATGAGGTTGATGCAAATAGCGCACAAGCAAAAATTATTTATAAAGTTTTTTTATGCCATAATGTATTAAGGTGTTCTTTTAGACTTTCTGGCTTCATGATTTGTACCTCACAGCACATGCTCAAGAGGAAACGATCCAGTTGTAAAAACTTCGCGTTCACCGGCCCCTTATACAACTCTCCTTTTCCATTGGGTGTCAGGTAAGCCTGCGTGTCGGGATAAGCTTCTTTTAACTGCTGGGCGGCATTTAATGCTAATTCCAGTTCTACTTCTACTAACTCTACATCTCCAATCTTGAAAGGATCGGTATGCTGGGCACAGTGCATTTTCTTGAATCTGAATGGCGTCTGCAAACATCTCACATCGGTCATGCGGTCCAGATGAAAATGTCTAATGGCTTTTTTCTCCACATCAAAAGCTTCCAGGCTCGTATCCTGCTGAATAAAGCGCAAAGGTTCCACCTTGCGATTAGCTCGGTTGTTGCTATTGACAGAAACGTATTCCACTAAAATGACCTGTTTTTCTTCAGAAATGGCTTCCTTGATCAGGCGAAAGCAGCGAGCAAGCTTAGCTTGATTTGTACGCTCTGCCAGCTCAGGTAAGGGAGAACTGATATAGATTTTAGTAAGCAGGTCCTGCTGTAAAGGGCCAGGATAGCTTCTTACCAGATCACTTAATAGACTAGCTTCATCTTCGTTAAAAGTTATGTGGGGTTGGGATCGCAGCGCTTCACGATCCAGATACAATTGCAAATCCTGATTTTGGTGTATCACAAAACCCACATCTTCCAACACTCTTTTATAGCGTGAGATGGTAGATTTATCAACTTCAAAATGCTCGGCATATTCCTTAGCGGTGCGTTTATAAGGGCTGGCTAAGAGTGAAATTAATTTTAATATGCGTAATAGGCTGCGAGGTTCACTCATTCTTCATTCATTCATTCTGCTTAATAATAGCCAATTATATCATTAAATATCAATAATTATTGTTAAATAATTGATTTTGCAAGAGTATAAACCCCTAGCACCCCTCATTTAAATTTAATTTTAGTATAAGGGTAAGTGTATTTGCATTCTACATAGTTTAACTAGAGTGAAAATCCCTTCTCTCCCTTTCATCTACGACTTAATAATTATGGCTACGCTGTTTCCAACTTTTAGCCTCACAGAAGTGTCAAAAGGATAGCAAGAAGAAGTAAACTTTGTGACTAAATTTTTTAAACCCATGAAAATGAATTCTAATGTTTTCCACAAGTTTGTTGGAATGTTAAGCTATTTGGCGGCACCGCTTATATTATCTGGTTGCCTGGAGGATGATTCAGTAGAACCTACTCCTATTGCTTATGTCTCTATTTACGGTGCTTCTCCGGATGCCCCGGATCTTGATGTAGTTTTAGACAACAAGCTCCTATTTAATCAACCTCTGGAGTATACAGATTATACCGGCTACCTACAGTTCTATACCGGAAACAGGAGGCTGGAATTTAGTGAATATAATGCCAGCACGGTGTTTATGGACACTACTTTTAATTTTCAGGCAGATAAAGCATATTCAGTCTTCGTAACCGATGAAGTAGATGAACTTACCACCTTGATTGTGGAGGATAGCACTTCCACTCCAGCTGAAGGAAAGGCCTGGATACGTTTCGTTCATTTATCTCCTGACGCTCCTGTCGTTGACTTTTTGATAGAAGGAGAGAATAGCACTGAATCCTTTACCAATCAATCCTTTGAAGAGGCGAGTACGTTCACTGAGGTTGACGCTGATACTTACAGCATGTTGCTAACCGCTACGGGTAACGATGAAGAACTGGTAGCTGTACCTGAAACTGATTTGGAATCCGAGAGGGTTTATACAGTTGTGGTAAGGGGCTATGCTGATCCTCCAGCAGGCAACTCCAATGCTTTAAGTATTCAGGTCGTACGCAATCAATAAATGGGAGGTATGCAGCAAAGGAGCTGCATACTTTTTTTGACTAAAAAAATGAGTTGGACATAGATTTTATTGCTTTGGCTGGTTAAAAGTCTAGGACTATGGAGCGTTTTTTCCAGATAAGATTTAAGCTGAAAGAGAGTTCTAACAATACCCTCCCATCTTGTAACTGAGAAGAGAAAGAAAAAACTACTTATCATCCAGTATTTGCATCAGCTGGTCATTCAGATACAGTTTTTCTTTTCCAACCCTGACGGATTTCAGGAAGCCTTCCTTTTCTAGTGACATCAGGTAATTACCCACTGTTTTAGGGGTTCCCAAGCCTGCATTGATTAAGAATTGTCTTTTGGTATAGGGCAATCTAAAAATGATCTCTATCAAATCCTTAGAATAGACTTTCGGTAGTGTTTCTTTGATCTTTTCTGTCATTTGCTCCATCAATCTGATCACTTCCTCTAACCTGAGCAGGCCTTTCTTTGCTGTAATTTCAACCATATCAAGCATGTAGAGGATAAACCCTTCCCAATCATTATCCTTAGTCACTGCTCTCAATTTTTGATAATAGGCATGTTTATGCTGGATGATATATTCACTTAGGTAAATAGCCGGGATGTCCAGTAGTTTTTCCATTTTTAAATACAGTAGCAAAAGAATTCTTCCGGTCCTTCCATTACCATCTGCAAAGGGGTGAATGGCTTCAAACTGATAGTGCATCAATGCCATTTTGATCAATGGATCAAGAGAATCATTCTGGTTAATAAATTTTTCTAAGTTGGCTAATTTTTTACGGATAATCTCCTCTCCCGAAGGAGGCGTATAAATAACTTCGCCATGACTATTTGAAAGCGTGGTACCCGGAGTTACTCTGATACCAGCGGTATTTTTCTTGATGCATTGTACAATCTCAATACATAGGTTAGTTGTTATAAATGGCTTTTCCCTTAGGCGATCAAATCCTAACCAAAGCGCTTCCTTATAACTTAGTACTTCTTTGGTAGCTGCACTTTCAAATTTTTTGTCTGCCACCAATGACTTATACAAATCATCATTAGTGGTGATAATATTCTCGATTTCAGAACTTGCTTTTGCTTCCTGTAAGTGTATGGTATCCAGAAAAAGGCTGGGATTGGGTAAGTTGCTCAATGCCCCATTGAGCTGAGCCAAAGCTCTGCTCGCAGAGATTGTTTTAAGCAATACTTGTTTGGTTTCCAATTCCTATTGAGGAGGAAGTAAAGGCAGGTTGTTATATGGGAGACTTCTATCAAATTTAGCCTTCATTAGAGGTAACTTTTACACTCGTTATATAAATGAAGGTAAAAATATAAAAAAATTACCCTTGTTTTATCATCAAAGGTAAATAATACTTCAGTTTAGCTCAGAGAAGTTGTTGAGCTAACAGCTACATTAAATTGTATTTTTACAATAAATTCATATTTATATCTACGAATCATATTGGACGAAATTCACCTACACTTCTTGCAAGTCAATGACATTTATCATTATAATCACTTTATAATCAAGTTATTAAATTAATTACACTCATACAGATTGTCACTATTTATAGCAATATACCCTCATGTATAAAATTGTATTTTAATACTATAAACCAAAATGACACAAAGTCTATTAAATTTTATGAATTCGCCGCTGGGTATAGTAGCACTTCTACTGTGGGGAATACTGCTGGTTTTGGCGATTCGGCAGTATAGAAAGTGGACAAAAGCGAGCAGGAAAGAAAAAATTATCTATCAAAACCACCCGGCAATTCCAGTGAAAGAATATAAACTTTCTGAGTTTGAGGTGAGTGATGAGCAAGTTGGTAAGAACAAACCTAAACCAGCAAGTCAGCTTAAGCACTCACAGCTCAACCTGGAAAAGCAGAGGGAGCGATTGGCTTCGCTCAGGAATGCCTGGGATGTGTGATTAATCAATAGTGTTGTTATCAAATCATTTTATACACCAAACTATTTTACACCATGCAAAATTTATGTACTTTTCTTAAAGCTCATGCTATGCGCTACTCAGCGCAGATCTTCCGTAGTAAGCCTTTAATGCTACTTATGGCTTTTGTTTTCCTGACCAT
This sequence comes from Catalinimonas alkaloidigena, assembly GCF_029504655.1. Classification (NCBI taxonomy): domain Bacteria; kingdom Pseudomonadati; phylum Bacteroidota; class Cytophagia; order Cytophagales; family Catalimonadaceae; genus Catalinimonas; species Catalinimonas alkaloidigena. Next base: position 1,743,190 of record NZ_JAQFIL010000001.1, on the reverse strand, counting down.
CCAGCAGTCTTTCGGACAAGCTATGGTAGAAAATGCCATGAACAGCATCAAAAGCTGGATTGTGATTATTCTGAATGTCGCATTTCTGATTGGGATTGCTATCGGGATATTCAAAGCCGCCATGAAATTCTTCACCGGTGCTCCTGACAAGGTAGAGTTCATGATCGGGATCGTCATAGCCATTGCCCTTTTCGGAGGTTTTCAGTTCATCGTAGATGACCTGGCAGCGTTCTTAGGAGGAGATATTTTACTGGATGATACGCAAGGGTAATGAAAACATTCAAATCCATTGAAAAGAAAGCCCAGATTCTGGGACTGCCTATGCAGGACTTGTTTACCCTGCTCTTTGGTCTCTCCATTGCGATGGTGCTGGGCATTGTGATCAACTTTTTTTTGCCGGTATCCAAGTACTATTTCTTTGCCGTGCTTATTGCGACCTTCGGAGCTTTCTTTCTATTGAAACGTATCAACCTGCGAAAGCACCCCAGTTTTCTTTTTTCTCTCATCTCTTATCGCTTATGGCAACCCAAGCATTTAGAAGTATGGGGAAGAACAGAATACGGCAGTCTGGATACCGGAAGTAAACAACTACAATGATTCTATTCTAACTAAAACATGTTCATCAAACCCATTAAGAAAAAATCCGCCTATCTAAGGGATAGGCTTCCCATCTTTGCTTTGGAAGAAGACAAAGTCATCTTCAAAGACGGAAGAGTAGGTATTGGTTTTCGTGTTTCCGGGGCTCCTTTGGAACCCTGGACAGAAAGTCAATATGCCCAAGCCAATGATGTGCTCGGCCAGCAGCTCAAGATGTTGCCGGTGGGCACTGTCGTACAAAAGACGGATGTCTACTTTGACAAAGAATACAAAGCAGAAAATATACAGAAATCCGCTTATTACGAAGCCAAAATACAGGAGCATTTCTTTGCTCGTCTGACGCTATTGCATGAAAGTTACCTGTTTCTTTCTTTTCCTAGTAGAGCGAGGACCAAATTAAATAACACTTCATCACACAGGGTGCGTCCACACCGGGTGACGCCTCACCGGGTGACGCCTCACCGGATCAACCCCGTGAGCAGCATGTTCGCTTATGGAGGATCAATCCTGAAGAATCCATTTGATGGCATAGAAAACTTGCTCAAAGAAGCCGAGAGTTTGGCTGCCTCATTTATCAAAGGTCTGTATAGCTTAAAAGATGTGTCGTTTACCAGATTAAAAGAAGATGAATTAAAAACCCTGTACCTGCGCTACATCAATCTCTCTTTTGACGAGCCCAGTACCTCACTCAACCGGGTGATCTACAATGATCTTTCAGCATTAGCAGTTGGTGAAAAGAAGGCCAATGTGATTACCATGTGCGGGCAAGGCAGTGAAGTCTTTAGCAGTGTCAAGAACCACTATGGGGTAAGTAGTCCCTATACTTATCAACTTTCTCAGTACATGCAGTTCCCTCATGTGGTGACGCAGTGTTTGCTGGTGGAAGACACGGAAAGAGAACTCAAGAACCTGGACTTTGAGCGAAAGCTCAATGACTCTTTGGAATGGCTCACTACCCAGGATCATGAGCTGAAAGCAAAGGAACTAGAAGAATTTACTGCTTATGTCCGATCTGGTAACACTGGCCTGGTTAGCCTGCATCAGTCAATGATGGTCTTTGAAAGTGATGAGCATTTGAGGAAATCCTATATAGAAAGAGTGGTTTCAGCTATACGACAGCTCTATGGCGCGGAAGCTATTGTAGAGAGCTTTGATACGGCTAACCTATTTTTTGCTTCTTTACCCGGTAATGGTTTTCAGCACTACCGATGGCTCATAACTTCCGCTGATCTTGCAGCCTGTTATCTGAGCTTTATGACGAATTGGAATGGTGATAAAACTGGCGATTACCTCTGTGATCGCTTTGGCAATCTCTTGCAGGTGAATCTATTCAACACCCGGCAAGCCAATCAGAACTGTGTGGTCATTGGTCCATCCGGCTCAGGAAAGTCCTACACCATGGGAAACTTCATTGCCCAAAGACTAGAGCGCGGTACACGACAAATCATCATTGACAAAGGAGGAACTTACAGGAATGTGATCTATGCGCTGAATGGGAAGTTGTTTGAGCAGACTTACTTTGAATACAGCGCTGATAAGCCGCTGGCTTTTAATCCTTTTCTTTTGGAAAAAGACAAGCAAGGAAAGTATCTCTTCACTGCTGAGAAGAGTAACTTCCTGATTGCTGTGCTAAGCACCATCTGGAAAGGAGGTAAATCAGAAGGTTCAACAAGTCAGGACCTCACTCCTGCTGAAAGAGCCATCTTTAAGATGATTCTTCCCCGCTACTACCAACATCTGGATGAGAACCCGGCATCCTATCCGGGGATTAATTCTTTCTATCATTTCCTGCGGCAGTACCATAGATTGCACCATACGGAAGAAGAATACCGCTCAGAGATCAGGTACTTTGACATGGAGCAGTTCTTAACTGTGCTAAGACCTTTTGTATCAGGTGAGTACCGGCAGGTTCTTAATGCCGTACAAGAGATCAGCATTAGTGAACACAAACTGGTTTGTTTTGACATGGATAAGATCAATACTGATCCGGTATTGTATCCACTGGTAACGCTCTTGATTACAGAACTTGCCCTGGACCAGATTAGAAAGTATCCCGATGAAATCAAATATCTCTATCTGGATGAAGCCTGGGCAATGCTCTCCGGAAGTTTACAGGAGTTTATCAATGAACTCTTTAGAACGATCAGAAAGAACAATGGTGCTGTCTGCATCATCACGCAAGGTTTGGGAGAGATCAAAAAGTCCAGTGTTGGAGAAGCAGTCTTGGTCAACGCTGATACCAAGATCATTCTAAAGCATCAGGACAAAAGGCTGGTGAGTGAACTAGCGGCTCATCTTGGCTTTACCGATCATGAGGTAGACCTGATCCACTCCATGCGAGTTGAGAAGACATTTAGAGAACTCTTCATCAAGCAGGGAGAAGAGTCCAGCGTATTCAGACTGGAGACCTCTCCTCACCTGGATGCGGTACTTTCTTCCAAACCCGAAGAGCGAAACTATCTCAAGAAGCTCATAGAGCGCTATCAGGGGAATCTGCCTTTTGCTGTCAATCAGTTTGTTCAAAATTCCAGTCGGATCGAGCGATTACAAATTCCAAATTGAAAATTATGAACTGGCGACATCATTCATCTTACTTTTCATTCTCATATAAATTTTACTAGAGCATTAAGATCTTTTAACCATCAGTTTTAACAATTTGAAATTTTCAATCTGCAATGAACAATTTAAGCGCGAGCGCTGAGTTTTTAGCGGCTGTCAATACTTTGCTGGAAAGGACTTTAGGAATAGGACTGGCAATGATCCCTGTCTTTCTGTTGATCGTCATGTTTAACCAGATCTTTGCGGCACTGGTCTTTTCTCAGCGTTTCCGCCTGGACTTTCAGCCTATGGTGAGAGCCGTGGTGCTGTGGATTGGACTTACTTTCTACACCGACTTTCTGGATGTGATCAGTGCAACGATTCAAGCCATCTCAGATTTCATCGGACCAGACAGGACTTTTATGCAGAAACTGGCTGAGATGTGGAACCTGCTCTTGCCGGGAAGTCAGAATGGAGAGCTGCCCAGCAATATGGAAGAGCTGTATGCATCGTTCACCCGACTCATGCAGTTTGACCTGGTCAACTGGCTCCTGGCTTTACTGGAAGGTTCTTTCGTGCATATCGTAAGAAAGGGGATTGAGTTGATCCGTCTGGTACTGCTGGCTTTTCTCTACATCGTCGGACCGCTGGCGATTGGATTGTCTGTGATCCCTGGTTTGAACAGTCTTGCCATGAAGTGGCTGCAAAGCTATCTGACAGTGCAGTTCTGGAGCATTACACTCATTATTTTAGATACATTAGTCTCTGAATTCAACAGTCTCTATTTCAATGGCTACTTATTCCCAGATGAGCTAAGCACCACCAACTTTGTGCTGGTCAGTCTGGTGATCGTCATCCTCTATTTTATGGTACCCCATCTGACGAGTTACATCATCGGGCATTCGCATGCGGCTGTTTTTCAGAGCAGAGTGTTTAGCACTGCTATGTTAGGCGCAGGAATAGCCTACCAAAAGGGAAGAGCTGCTATGCAGGCTAACAAAGTAGTCGTCGGCACTGGAGCAGCCGGTAGTACATCAGTCAATGCTGGTGCTCAGGCAGCCAGATACGCTCATCGCAGAAACCAATGAATTACTAAAACCTAATATTCAAATTTCAAACCCCTAACCACCATGTCAAGTGTAAAAGACTTTAACAAAACCTTCAAGACTATGCAGATGCTGGCGGCAGTCAGTATCCTGGGCTTTATGATTTCTACTGTGATCTACATCATACAGTACCGAAAAGTAGAAGAGTATTATCAGCAGCAGACTTATGTGATTACCTCCTGGGGTACTTTTCCTGCCAGCTATTATGACGGAAGAAAAGTATCCCGCATTGAGATACAGAATCATGTAGAGACTTTTGTCAAGCATATGTTCGCCCATAGTGCAGAGACTTACTATGAGCATATCAACTATGCCTTAAACCTGATTGATGAAGAATCTGGTAAAAGAATCTACCATGACTTTGAAGAAGGAGAAGTGCAGAAAAACTATGTCCGCTATGGCTCCCATACAGAAGTCAAACTAGATTCAGTCGTACTTGACATGAATACTTTGCCCATAGAAGGAAAGTTCTATGCCTTGCAGGAAGTGCATATCGGAGATAATGTCCGCACGCTACCTATTGCAGCAAGCTTTAAGGTAGTGCAAGCCTACCAGCATGAGAAAAATCCTTATGGACTCTTGCTCACCGATTTTGACTTTATCGCTTATCCCCGTAAAGAAGCAAAGAAACCATGATCAGATACAGTTTAATTTTCATTTTGTTGTTGGTAACTACTTTCAGCTATAGTCAGGACACAATTTATGTATCTAATCAGTCAAAGTCTTATCTGCTCTTTGATGAAGCAGTGAGTCTGGCAGACATTGGTAACCCTATGCTTTTTCAAGCGAGTATTGAAGGTAAAGCCATTATGGTGATTGCCAAAAAAGATAGTGTCCCTCCTACGCCATTTTATGCTGTAGTAGGAGATCAACCTTTTCAAGGGGTGCTTATCTTTCATTCGCACCCACAAGTCTTCTATGATTTTAGAAAAGATGTAACAGAGCATGAAAAATCAATAGGTAATGAAATTGAAAAGAGATTCAAAGTACTCAATGAGCAGGCAGATCTTTTCTATGTTGGCAACAAAGCAGATGGTATTAGTTTCAAGCTGGTAGGTATCCTGCATGATCATCAGGCTACTTATCTCAAGTTCAGGGTAAAGAACCATACTTCGGTGATCTATCATACTGAGTTTATAGGTTTTGAAAGACTCAAAAAGTACAAGAAAGGCTTATTTGCCAAAATGCAAGTAGCCCACTTTCCCATAGCGGCTGAAGGCTGGCAGATCAAAGAAATCCTGCCCTATTCTTCAGCTAATCTCTATTATGTACTACCCCTTCAGGCATTGGAAAGAAAAGAATCTATCATCGCCACTTTAAGAGAAAAAGCGGCACGCCGAAGTGTACCACTTAAGCTTCCGTATCAGCTGATCAAACGGGCGAATCTTTATTGAGTTTGGATCCCCGGTGGAGCCGTTTAATAAGTTCAGGGGTTTGGGAGTTTTGGGTTATTTAAAATCAAAATCTAAATGCTCCAACTCACCCCCCCTAAACTCAAAACTCCCTAACCCCCAAACCCCAAAAACACCATGAATTTTAAAGACAATATTGATGAAGAACATATCAATGCTGAAAAGCTCCGCTTTCAAGCTCCCAAGCCTTCCAATAGCTGGAAGGATAAGGCCCTGCAATTCCTCTCAAGATCCTGGCTACTACTTATTGTGGGGGCAGCAGCAATTGCAATCACTGTACTTCACTTTCAAGGTAAAGACATTCTTCAGGCAATACGGCTTACCCCGCTGCCTAGCTTTGGCTGGGAAGAAAGCATACAGCCCAAAGTCTTACCGGACAAAACCGAAGTCTATAAAGAAGCTCTCAAAAAAGAGGAAAAAGACAGAAGACAGGAATTCTCCCATCAAGGTAAAAATATAGCAAAGCCCCAGGTAACTAGGCCTGACTGGAAGCAGATCAACCAAGGATCATCGCTTAAAACTGATACTGTTCAAGCAATTGATACAGTACAAAAAGAAAGTCTCAAGCCAAAGTCTTTAGCAGCTGATACACTCAAGAAAGTCAACTCTCCACTCCGAAAAGTAAAAGGGAAGAGGAAAAGAAGAGTATCAACTACAGAAACCCCCAAGGAAAAAAAATCCGAAGTGCCGACTACTGAACATAAGAGTAAATTATAAAATCTGAGCATAATAGAGTTTATTACGGTTAGTTTTTTATGTAGCCCAGCGCTGACATCTGAGGTTGTGCAATCCACAGGCGATATACATCATCCTATCCCTTTTCTGCCATCCGTGTATTCTGACCTGATTCCTAATAATTTTTAGTCTTTTTACTCCAGCAATAGCATGCTCCACCTTAACCCTAATACTTGCAATGAGTGTATTCAGCTCTTTTTGGAAGTTGGAAAGTTCTTTTCCTTTGGGCTTCTTCTCAGGCATGTAAACTTCTACGCCTTCTGCCTTAAGGCCCAGGAAACCCAAGTCCACCCATAGACTATGCCATCGCTCGGCGATCCGATGGTCAGGAAACTTAAGTTCTGCCTGATCATACATGGATTTATCATGTACGCTACCTTCAAAAGTTTCTCCTAAGTAAATAAGCTCTCCTTCAAGGTTGGCAATCAACAGATTTTTCAAAGTATGGCACCCTTTTTTTCCGCTATAGTGATCTTTCTGAACTTGGTAATCTGGTGAACGGCCTATCCTGCGTTCCACTACATCCATAAACATAACCAATTCAACGTAGGCATAGAGGAAATTATAGAACTTATTCACTTCACGATGGGGCATTTTACCCATTTTCTTTAAAGCTTCTTCAAGTAAAAAAGATAGCTGATTTACCCATAAACTAACTTTTCCCTGACTCATAGAGAACATCACTCCATGGTATGCTTGGTTGGGATTTTCTTTCATGTAGCTAAGAATAAAAAGTAACTTATTGACCGGACCGGTCAAACTACTGTCACTTCGTTCCTGATAGCGTACCATCTTGCGACGTTGCCCTTTCATATCGTGATGACGATAATGTTCTTCAACTATTGGCGCAAAATGGTATAATAAATCCATGAATTCCTTTTGGCTTAAGCCAGTTATTGCGTTAAATTGTATAGGGCTGTTCAGTAAGCTGTTTGTTTTTGTCATAATTAATTGACAGCGAATAGCCCTTTTTCATTCCCCTGTAAAATCAACCGTAATATTCTCTAATGAAAACATCTCATCTTGATGTATTGGTGAAAAAATTCGCCTAAAACGAGACTTTTCATTATATTAATTATATAGACGAAAGATTCTATATATTTTTTTAATACTTAAAACCGGAACATGAATACTTCAAAAGCATTTTCATCTTCCCGGCTTGTAATTAAGCTTCTTGGTGAGTTTACAGTTTTTATAGATGGGCAAAAACTTTCTAATACAGCAATTAAAGGTAGAAAAGCACGTAAGCTTCTCAAAATACTAGCCCATCAAAGGAAGTACCAAATAGTAAGGGAACATGCAATAGATATATTATGGCCTGAATTGAAAGTAAAAGCTGCTAGTACACAGCTGTATAAAGCGATATACCACATAAGACAGGCTTTCAGGAAGCATAATAAAGGAGCGGAGGATTGGATTAAGATTTCCGAGAATTTCCTACGAATTGCTCCCCCTGGAGGATTAGTTACAGATTTAAATCTTTTTCAAAAATTTGCACGAACAGGTTTAAAGGATAAGAAAAAAACTGAATTGGAAAGTGCTGCTTCTATTTATGGTGGAGAATTTTTACCTATGGAGCGCTATGCAGGATGGGCTTCATTTCCCCGTGAACATTTCCGCCAACTTTATCTTGACGTACTTACCTATCTAGCAGAAGTGTATGAAGAACAAGAAGAATTTTCTGAAGCTGCCGAAATGCTGCGGTATGCTCTGGATAAGGAACCTACACTTGAAGCAGCTCATCAGGGATTAATGCGGATATTTGCAAAAAAAGGACAAAGCACACGTGCATTTCATCAATATAATATTTGCAAAGAGATTCTCCAGGAAGAACTTGGGCTGGCTCTCTCTCCTCAAACGAATAAAACTTTGGATGACGTTCAGGAAGGAAAGTTCTGTTAAGAAATATACTCAATAAAATACCTTATGTGGCTCTGCAACCTCCATTTAAGTTTTTGCGAGCAGGAAATATCTACCGGTCATACAGACAACTTGATGAAAATTATGGAATGTATGAGTCAACACAAACTATGACTTAAGATAACCCATCTGAAACTTTGTATCTGATGAGGTTACATGGAAAAAATAACTGTAGTATTCTACGGAATTATATGGGCTGAAGTGCTCATGAAAAGCAAATTAAACCTTCTAATAACCAAAAGCTACAATACTGTTTGATTATATAAAATGATCTCAAACTTGCAGGTGAGTACAGCAACGAATTATTCACATAACTATCGGAAGAAAAACGGAAGTTATGCGGAAGAAGTATTTTTAAAATAGATATATGTTAATGATTAAGTCATATTCAAAATTTTAAAACCTTAAAACAAATTTTTATTCGCTTAAGATTAAGCGAGAACTCCGAAGTAAAAGAATGAGTAAAAAATGATATGAAGATTTTTTAGATGCTTTTGCCTTTCATTCTTTCTGAAGAGTCTCACAAGCTATTCCTCAATAGTTATATAACTGGAACTGGTCAAGCTTTAAGCATATTCAAAGCTAATTTCAATTCACCTTACTATTTTAAAATCTGTAGCTCTAATAAGGAGTCCCCAGTAGAATTTAGATTTGCTCCATATCCATTTTAGCATTTAACACCAATTTCAAATGAAATTATTTTTCGTCCTTGTCAAATTTTCCCTATTGAGCTTTTTTACATTTCATGCTCTTCAGCCTGTAAGGGGGCAGGATCAAATGTCTGTGCAACAATCTTTTCAGACGCTGGAGTTTACCTTATCTTCACAAACTACTACCCCTTCATATGAAGAACGGGAGGAAATCATAGAACAACTTGCTGAAGAACTAGAGTACTGGAATGAATATGAACGCGAGAAAGATACTCCGACCCGTTTATTTTACCAAGCGGGTACTGTGATGCAGTATGCTAACGAATTCCTTCCCTTGTCAAAATTATCCAGCGCTACGGGTATTCATAAGATCGTAGGCGATATGTATTTTGAAGAAAAAGCAAAAGAGTATGCACGGGAAAGGGACTTTAAAGTAAGGGAAACATTTGAACGTACTGCTACAGCTATTGTAGAGGACTATTGTTCTGGGGATGTGGATTGCTCAGAGGCAGTTTTCAACAGTGTATTGAATGATTCAGAGGTTCAAAAGGAATTGCAAGAAGCTGATGCATTGGGAGCCTTTGATGAAGCACAAACCAGAGCCTACGTGAAAAATGCTCAGGAAAAATCTTTAGACAATTATGATGGTACTGTTCAAAAAATTGAAAATATTGAGGCTACGGTCGTTGCAGCAGTATCAGATGTAAAAAACACCTTAATTGATAACTTCGAGCAGGTTAATAAGAATCAGTTCCGCATGATCAGAAACACCGCCAGAATCATGCATGTACAACAGGAACATACCATTGCTTTAGAAAACCTGAAGGGATTTGTCATTGATATAGATGAGAAAATAGATAATATTACAGCTTTACAACAGCAAAACCTGTTCGTTTCTAATACTATCCTGGAAGGAGTAGTGGAAATAGATACCAGATTAACCGCTTTATCAGAATCCTTTTTTGAAATGCGGCAAGAACAGAGAATTGAGAAAATTCAGGAAGTTTTCAACAATTCACCTATTAGTATGAAGATCAAGGAACTGGAAAATAAAAGTAGCGCCATCAGCCAGCAATTAAGTCAAGAAGAAAGGGTAGAACTATTGAACAATCTGAAAACCGTCAAAAAAAAGCAGGACCTAGTTAAAGTGTGCAATACCATTGGCAAATTGGGAAGAATAGGCCAGGAGGCTATTAGTGTATTTTGCCAGAGGCAGGGCGGAGACTGTCCTGAAGGAGTTTCAACGGGATTAGAAGTAGGAGTAACTTTATCCAATATTGTAGGTAACATCACCACAGGCAATTGGGCCAAGGCCAGTCTGGCAGCTTTAGGTATTTTCAAAAAACCAGAGCCTAGCCCGGAATTAAAAATACTTAATCAGATTAGTAAACAACTGGAAGGCCTGGAAGCCAACATGAACCAGGGCTTCCGGAATGTTCACGAACATTTGTTTGTCATAGAAGATAATCTGGTAAATCGTCTCAATATTATTGATGGAAAGATAAATCAGCTTACCCAGGAAATGATTAAAACCCGCTTAGAAATTTTGCAAAGTCTTAGCCGGGTAGATACCAAACTAAATTACATTGTCAATCAAAACGAATGTATCCAGGACCTTATCCTGGAGGTAACATTGGAGCAGAATCAGGACCTTTGTGAGGTTCCGGCAGAAGCATTTATAAACAGGCTTGCAGAGGATCAGATTAGCAATTTCCAGGACCTGAATAATTTCTTCAGGGGAGGCTCTTGTAACAGTTGCATAGATGCTTTATTCAATGTTAACAATCATACTAATTCACCTTTTTTCCGCTATACTCAGTGTGATGCTGAAGGTGAGAATAATAAATCATCACCCGATAGGGTATACGATTATTTTTACAATCAACTTATGGATAAGGCTCTAAATGATAAAGGTACCATGAATTCATTACTGTTTGTTCCGAAAAATGTAAGGGTATTGGATTCATTAAAAAGTTCTTTAGCCTCTCTACCTGATTCTGCTGCTTTTGACATAAAGAATGAAGACAGGTACTATCGTAATTATCAAGCCGTTTTAGATTATGCTCATTATTTGTTGACCCTTTTTCCTTTCATGGAGCTTTATGACCAGGGGCGTTTGTTGAAGCCTGAAGAGATCAGGCAAAACCCCGGATTATCTAAGGAGCGAACTAAGTTGATGATCACTAAACTGGAAGGAGCAGTAGACCTTATCAATCATACCATTTTTCAGCAATCCCTAATGGCGGGAAACGGGGTTTTCCAGGCCATAGATAACAAACTGGAACATGGCATTTCTGGATTTGATGAGCGTGGAAACTTTACACTACAGGATGCTTTTTCATTTAACCCATACCTGCGAAAAAATTATGCTGCTTATTTCCTTGACAAAGTAGTAGGGTTTGAAAAAATAAAAGATTTGGTTGAGCATGATCGGTTGGGAAGGTCCCCTTTAAGGATTGTTAGGGAGGGATACAACATATATCTATTTGAAGAAAATAAACAACCTGTATTTGTGGTAAGTCTCACCGATCAGGCGAATCCCGAGCAAAATATTCCTCTCTTCAATGGCTATCTTCCAGTGATGGATGACAAGATTGATGAGGAAATTTATCAAAGAAATCTGGAGTTTGCATATCCTTCTTCCATTACTAAGCTTTTAGCTATGAAAGACCAGCTACTCAACAAACTGGGTGAAATGCGCATGATCGCTTCCAGCACCCTAGACAAGCAAGGTACAGAGCTTTCCAGAGAAGAATTAGCTCAGCTTATTGTGCTATTCAGAGAATAAATAAGCTTTCTCGGAAACTAATCACGAATAGAAAAATACACCATTATGAACCTGATACTTTTAATATCTATTTTTCTGGCAATATTATTTCTAACACCAGACACTCATCCAATATCAGAAGCTAACATCATAAACTTGCCGACATATGAAAGTCAGGATGTTCAAAAAAAGGAGACGACCTTAATCATAGATAAAGAGTTAGCTGACTATATTAATGCTCAGGCAAAACTAGATGATGCGAACCAGGTCACGCTCATTGCTGATACTATTCTCATCAAGGATAAAATAACATTGAAGGAAGTAGATGTCACCTTGGTAGCAAATTATTTTACTACCAAAGGCAGGCAAGTAGAAGTACTTCCTGCTGAAACTAATACAAGTCGAAGTGGAGTTGACGGAAAGCACGGAAAAGAGGTGCAGGTCATTGCCCGAGATATCGGTCAGGTTCGCTTTCACCTACCAGGCCTGGAGGGCACTAAAGGAAGGGATGGAAAGAATGGAAAAAATGGGAAGAAAGGAGAAATTAATAAAATCGGAGACGTTAGTAATGGAACTCCTGGTAACAATGGAGAGGATGGTGGACATGGAGGTAATGGAGGTCAACTTTCAGTTTATACTCAGGATGAAGACCATAAAGTACGTTTGACAGCGCCAGGTGGCAAAGGTGGAGATGGAGGTGATGGGGGTTTAGAGGGTACTACCTTTTTTGCAATGATTTCTGAGCCAACCCAACCACCTAATGACCCTATCCAACCGGATCCAGGTAGGGGCACCCAAATTCAGAGTTCTAAAATATCCATAAAGGCAAAAAAAGAAAAAGATGGCAAAAATGGTGATCGTGGAAGAAGAGGAATCAAAGGGAAAAAAGAAACAAGATTAATTTCTGATAACCAGTTCAAGAAATCCATTCGCGACCACAGCTATCCTGAAAGGAAAAATCTAAAACAGACTGGCTGGCAAATTCATTTTTCAAAATAACAGTGTGAGACACTTCACTGAACTGTGTCAAAAGAGATAACTTAATACTCTTGACACATGACTAATTTTGATTTTAATGAATTTGAAAAAGAGGCTATTAAAAGCCTCAAAGATGGCCAAGGTTTACTTGGTAAAGAAGGCGTACTCACACCATTGCTGAAACGCTTTTTAGAAAAAGCGCTGGAAGCAGAACTTGATCATCACTTAGATGAGGAAGAGCGTAGTGGTGGCAATCGCCGCAATGGAAGTTCTAAGAAGCAGATTAAAACGACCAGTGGACCGGTTGATTTGAAGACTCCCCGCGATCGGAATAGTAATTTTGAGCCTGAAATTATCGGTAAGCGAGAGGTATACCTCGGAGAAGACTTAGAAGAGAAGATTATTAAACTCTACGCCAGAGGGATGAGCTACGAAGACATTCGCGCACATCTGGCTGAGATATACGATTTGGAAGTGTCAGCGCGGCTGCCGCTGCTGGAAAGCTGAGCCAGATTACGGATAAGATTATCCCTGAACTTGAAGGGTGGCGTTCCAGGCCTCTGGAAGCTCTATATCCGATTGTTTACTTGGATGCCATTCATTTTAAGGTGAGAGAAAATGGCAGGGTAGTCAATAAAGCTATGTACAATATTCTGGCTATTCGTACAGATGGGCATAAAGAACTGCTGGGGCTGTATCTTGGTGAAAACGAAGGTGCTAAGTTCTGGCTCAGCGTTTTAAGTGATCTCCAGACCAGAGGTGTAGAAGATGTACTGATCTGCTGCCGCAGCGGCTGTTGTATTGATAATTTATCGGGTTTTTCTGAGGCGATAGAGAGTATCTTTCCCAAAGCCAGAGTACAGTTATGTATTGTACATCAAATTCGTAGTAGCCTCCGCTATGTGACTCATGAAGATAGCAAGCAGGTCCTCAAAGATCTGAAAGCTATATATTAGGTGACATCTCTTGAGGTAGCGGAGAACAATCTGTTGGAACTAGAAAGTAGATGGAAAGCCAAGTACCCGATCTTGGTCCGCTCTTGGCTCAATAACTGGGAAAGGCTAATTACTTACTTTGATTTTCCCAAAGTAATCCGGAAAGCCATTTATACCAATAATCCAATAGAGAGTTATCACCGCCAAGTTAGAAAACATACCAAGAATAAAGGAGTATTTCCCTCTGATCAAGCAGTTCTTAAACTGGTATACCTCCTCTCTCGGAATATTATGGCTAAGTGGAGTATGCCTGTACACAATTGGGCCCTAGTGATCCAGCAACTAGCCATTATTTATGAAGATCGGCTGGGTAGGCATCTAAAAATCTGAAGGGATGATGTGAATTTGGGGAAAACCCTAGCGGGTTTACCACGAAATTCACATCTTAGCAATAACAACAAACGTTAAAAAAACTAGAAAAGCACAGTTCATTGTAGGCCTCCAAAAATTACTTTACATAATCATATTCTTCTTTTAGGTTGAGTTCTTTTTGTAATGATTTACTTGGCGTGGGCGTCTTATCTCTCTCTTGAAAATATTTAGCGCCTTCCCATGCCATCTCTCCCCCTACTACCCTGGGGTCATTCGTGCTTTTTAGATATGCATTTAGTTTCTCTGAAAGCATGTTTTTCGTTTGATTATAATCAGCCTTTTCTGCAACATTGTCCATCTGATAAGGATCATCGCGAAGATCGTACAATTCTTCAGCAGGTCTTTTTCCAAAAGCAAGGTTAAATAGTTTTTCCACACCCTCCCTATCCTTATTCTTAAGTATATAAACTTTGGTAGGACTAGGATAATGCAACATATGGGCATCTACATCGCCGTACAAAGGCGGATCACCTGCCGGCCACTGCTCAGGTTCATAATTTCGGATATACAGGAAATCCTTGGTAATAATGGAACGTCCACCATAACCTACACCACCTTCCCGAACAAAAGCATGCCGTTCTCTGGCAGTAACCATATAATCACGCTCAGCTTCTATCCTTCCGCTTTTATCTGATGTTAATAGGTTCACCAGACTCTTTGCAGTCATCTCATTTGGCAAAGGAATACCTGCAAGCTCCAGAAAAGTGGGGGCAAGATCATTCAAGCTTACAAAATCCTCTATAACCCGACCTCCCGTAAATCTTTCTGGCATGGTAATGATCAGTGGTATTTTTGTTCCAAATTCATATAGATTAGCTAATCCGCGAGGCATTTGCCAGCCATTGTCGCTACATATAATAACTATTGTATTTTCCATTTCTCCTTTCTCTTTCAAAAATTGGATGAAAGGAGCAATTTGTTGGTCAAAGTCCTGTACCTCAGCATAATAATCAGCCATATCTCCTTTGACAATATCATTGTCAGGTAAGTAAGGAGGCACTTCAATTGCTGCCAAGTCAATCTGTGCTCCTTGAGCATCTAGCTCATAAGGGCGGTGCGGGTTGCGAGAACTAAACCAATATGTGAATGGCTGTCCCTTTTCACGTTTATTAAAAAATGCTTCAAACGAATCATATTGATTCCCTGCCGGATTACGACCTCTTCCTCCTGCTTCGTAATTACCAGGTCCCCATCCTTTTCCCTGATAGCCTACTAAATACCCTGCTTTTTCTAGCAAATCTGTATATGTTTGGAAATCAGAAGGTAAGGTTCCCCAGAGGTTAGCACCCTCTTCAAGCCTCCAGATATCCTGACCTGTAAGCATAGCTGCTCTAGCAGGAGTACATGAAGGCGCGGCACAAAAAGCATTGGTAAACCTTACTCCCTGCTGAGCCAAACTATCAATATTAGGTGTTCTTACTACAGGATCTCCATAGCAGCCCAAGTGATTCCAGGAGTGGTTATCCGACATTAATAACAAAATGTTAGGTCTATTTGGCTCATTCTCCTTTGCTGAACTACATCCGTCAACGATCAGCAATACAATCATCATAATTGCAAAAATAAGTTTTATATTATTCCCTTTTTCCATTTCACTCTATTCTTGAAGTTACCATGAATTTACACACTCTTCCCGTTATCAATTTCCCTGCTCTCCTCCTGGTTTAAACTCTTCTTTATTCCAGTGATAAGGAAATTCTTTTTCTTTTGCCTGTAAAATAGCCTCAAACTTTTCCCTTCTCTCTTGCTCTTTGGGAGTTAGGTTAGATAAGGTTTTGTTCTCATCAGGATCCTTCTGTGTGTTATAAAATCTTCCATCCTGATATAGCTTATATTTTCTGTCCATTACCCACCGGTTGTGTAGGTCAGTATTTTTACCCCATCTAGGGGTATAATGTATAAAAGTTTCACTCTTGATTGGCTTGCTATTGCCTTTGATAACTGACAAAAAGCTTTGACCGTCAGTATGATATTGTGTCGTATTAACTTTCGCAGCCTCAGCAAGAGTAGGCAGAATATCGGCAAAATCTAATACACCATTATATACTCTTCCATTTTTTATCTGCTGTGGCCAGCTAACAATCATAGGGACATGGTTACCTGTATTTATGGTTTTACCCTTTCCTCCTTTCACATTTCCATCTACAGTTTCAGAAATAATAGAAGGGTGGGTGCCATTATCACCAGTGAAAATAATGATAGTATTGTCCCAAACTCCTTTTTCTTTAAGTTTGTCTTCAATTTGCCCAACTATCTTATCAGTATATGCTACCATATCAGCAAAGTAAGCTGTATCTTTTTCGTAACGCCTTGCAGGATCTGCCCATTCTGGGGAATCAGGTGTCGGTACGAAGGGATCATGTACCAGCACCATGGGATAGTAGACAAAAAATGGTTTTCCTGCCTTCCTATCAATAAAATCCTTAATATAATCAGCAAAAATCTGTGGTCCGTAAGCGTCTTTATCCCGGGGTAGATCTTTTTCGTTTTGGGTAATCAATGGATTAGCAAACCTTTCTCCCTCCGCTCGTTCGTGATACAGTTGCCACAAACAATACTCATCAAAACCAAAGCGATAAGGGCGCTTTACATCCTCATTGCCCGGATTGTCTTGATTCAATCCATTGAGCTGCCATTTTCCGGCAATACATGTTTCATAACCAGCATTTTTAAGGAGGTTACCAAAGGTTGTCTGGTTAGGATTAAGATAGCCGAAATCCTCATAGTTTCTAAAGTTATATTTCCCAGTCATTATTTTCACCCGTGAAGGAGTACATAAGGGCTGTGAAAAAAAATGATCAAAACGGATGCCTTGGGCTGCTAATTGGTCAAGATTGGGAGTACTATATTCAGTGCTTCCGTTACAACCCAAACTTTCATACCCCATATCATCTGCCATGATTAGTACAATATTAGGCATCTCTGAGTCAGGCATCCCCGATTGATCAGATAGTATTTCCTGTGCAAAAACAGCATAGGTATTCCCAAAAATTAAACTGCAAATAATCAAAATTCTACTGATAGTATTCATAAAAAAGGCTGAAATTTAATACCCGGGATTTTGTTCTAATACAGCTTCTGTATTCTTGTCAATTTCACTTTGTGGTATAGGCCATAGTTTTTGATGGTCATAATAGTCTATCCAGCCATACTCCCTTGATCTTTCCACTAGTTTACCAAGCCTTAACAGAGTTTGCAGCCTGTTCTCTTCCCAGGCCAGTTCCCGGGCTCGTTCATCTAATAGATAATCTATGTTCACATCTCCTGCATCTATGGAAGGGGCATTTGAACGCATCCTTACGATATTAATATCCTGGGCAGCTGATTCTAAATCTCCAGCCCCAAGATAGGCTTCAGCCCTTACCAGGTAGGTTTCGGCGAGCCTTATCTGGTAAATGTCACGATGCGTAGTGTTAGCAGGTCCTCCTGAAGTTGATATAGAGCCGAATATGGTTTGGTCATCCTGCCATATATCCAGAGGATGATCTCCCATTGTGGCTATTTTAGCCAGTATAGGAAACCAGTCACGGATAGTATCAGTTGTACTTTCTATCACACCAGGCAGGTTATCTCCAAAAACCCATTGACCATGATAATCTGACTCAGGATTATTTACTTTTAGATCTCGGATAATATTATAATCTGCATTTCGCAAATCCTCGTCGTATCCACTCCTGTTCCAAACTACCTCATATACGTAATGACTCGGTTTGGTTTGCCCGGCTCCTCTTCCACCGTAGTATGTATTAGGAAAGGGAATTATATTAGAGTAGCTTCCATCATTATTAAGATGATTTAGTCGCCAGGTCCTGGGGCAGGAGGCTGTTTCCCATCTGTAACCACCATCGGCACCACCTGGAGTATTGTAGGCATATTGAATAACCCATAGTGCTTCTGTATTACCAGAAGAACGGTTCTGGTTACCCTGTCTAAAAAGATCCCAGTAGGGATCACCACCCGAGGCCCAGGGAAAATTAGGATTAAATTCATCGTTTACACGAGAACCAAACCTCTCCGTCATGAGAGAAGTATTTGGGTCATCAATTGCCATGCTGGCTGCTGTAACTGCCTCATCCCATTGTTCTAATGAAAGATAGGCTTCAGCCAAAGCATGGTATGCAGTCAAATTACTTATGCGTGAGTCATCTACTTCAGTGATTAGAGGCAGATTCTCGGCTGCAAATTGCAAATCTTCAGCAGCTTGTTGATAAGTTTCCATTCGGGTAGCCCTGACAAAATCTCTTCTTGGACTTGTTTCCGGTTGCAGAACTATTGGAACACCACCATAAATATCTGCAAGTAGCTTATACATATAGCCACGAAAGAAACTTGCTTCTGCCTGAATTTTCAGTTTTTCTTCTGCAGTCAATTCTGTATCCTCCGATTCAGATCTTTCAAGGATTACATTTGCATTATATATGATTTGATAGGCTGGTTGCCAATAGGAGGTGTAAACAAAATCACTAGTAGGCACAAGTAGATTATTGAGGTTACCTACATTTTGATCGTATTGCACCATATCAGTACCATTTACCGTATTTCTAGGCGACTGAAAGGCATCTCTTGTCGTATAAAATGATTGCCGAAAAACCTCATAGTTTTCATACAACGATGCTTCAAAATTATCGAAAGATGTATAGGAGTTATCAGGTGAATAAAAATCCAGTGGTATCTCTTCCAAAAATTCATCATTGTCACAAGCAACCCATAAAAGCGGACTTAATAGTAACAATAGTTTATAAATAGCGAACTGTTTTACTTTATAAGTTTTCATCGGAATATCTTTTAGAATATTAATCAAAATTAAAACCTCACATCAAGACCAAAAGTATAATATCGTAATACTGGCCTTCCTCCTATCGTTATTCCTTCTCCCGTTTCAGGGTCCCACCCCGGCCATTTTGTCCAGGTTTGCAAGTTTCTTCCACTTACAAAAAGCCTAATATTTTCAATATCAAATAACTTATCTAGCACATTTTGACCTAATGAGTAAGAGAGTGTCACATTTTGTAATCTCACAAAACTTCTGTCAATATATCTAGCCGCATTTAAAGCGTTAGGTACGCTTACTCCTAAGCGTTGGTAACGTGCATTAGGATTTTCTGGTAACCAGAAATCTAATCCTTGAGGAAAAGTTGTATTATCCCATAGCATATCGTTTAAACCATTAAACCCTGTACCTACCAAAGCATCTCTTCCCAGATAATAGTTGTCATTTCCCATTGCAGAATTAATAAATACTGACAAAGACCAATTTCTGTATGTAAAGCGATTATTCATACTCCACCGGAAGGCAGGTAAGGCGTTACCCAGTATTACCCTATCATCAAGCGTAATCTGTCCGTCACCATTCGTATCGGTGATTTTATAGCTTCCAATATCTGCCGTATTGGGAATCTCTTCATCAATTTGCCATATTTCACCATCTGTCTCGAGAGCATATATAGCATCCAGAGACTCCCCGATAAATAAACCTTCAGAAATCAGATCATCTTCTTCTCCATCTCCATCATTATCAAACCCCAGTAGTTCCCTTAACTCATTTCTGTTATAGGAGAAATTAAGATCTGTTGACCAGCGGAAATTACTTTTGTTTATATTCTGTGTGGATACATTTACTTCCATACCCTCATTATGGAGTTTGCCTAAGTTATCCGCAATAGTTTCAAATCTTGTGATTCCAGGAATATCCACATCGTAAAGTAAATCTTCCGTATTAGTATTGTAATAATTTATTGAACCACTAACTTTTGCATTGAATAATGAGAAATCCAGTCCAATGTTGTACCCAATAGTAGTTTCCCATTTCAAATCGGGATTGGCAAGGGTGGCATTTCCCTGGGTATAAACAGGCACATCATCTCCATTGATGTAATCAAACCCACCTGCCACTCTGGAAAGGGTTGCATATCTTCCTACAGTTCTATTACCATTAGCACCATAGGAGCCTCTTATTTTTAGATTATCTATAAATTCAAACCTGTCTTTAAAAAAACTTTCTTCACTCAAAACCCAGGCGAAAGATGCTGAAGGGAAGGTACCGTATTTATAATCTTCACCAAATCCAGAGAAGCCATCCGTTCTAACTGTAAATGTAAGCAAGTACCTGTCATCATAGCCATAAAATAAGCGGTTGAGTTGGTATAAGTTGGTTTCCTCCCAGGCAAAAGTTTCCACAGATTGTAGATCAGCACTACCTGCTTGTAGGCGGTTGTATCCTAGTGCATCAGAAATAAAATTAGACGCTGTAGCTGTTGTAGCATTAAATCTTCTCTTTTCTCTCCCATATGCAATTGTCGCATTGATATTATGTTTGTTATTAAATATTCTATTATAAGTCAAGATATTATCATTCACCCAATTATCACCTATTTCCTCATACTTCTGCCCCTCAGCCAGAAAGTTGTTGGCGTAGGGCTGGTAATAGTACTGGCTATTCCTAATAGAATTGACATTGAACCTGGATTTGAAAGATAGCCCTTGAATGAAAGGGATTTTAAAATCTGCATAAGCGCTACCAAATAGGTTCAAACGTTTGTCCAAATCTTCACTCTGCATAAGTAATAGCGGATTATAAATATTAGTGCCTACTCCTCTGGGATTTTGTAAGAGTGTGACCCCATCTGCTTCGTAAGCAGGAGCATAAAGCATATAAAGATATCTGTTGCTTGGTGGAACCTCCTGACCTGAATAATCACTGGAAGTAAGGAATGATTGTACTCCTATCTCCAACCAATCAGTGAGATCATGATCTATATTTATTCTTGTATTAAATCGGTTATAATCTTCATTCACCATATATCCATCTTGCTGAGTGTACCCTGCTGATAAATAGTATCCTCCCTGGCTATTTCGATTAGCAATGGAGAAGTCATAATTTTGAGCATTTAAGTTTTTGTTAGTGGTAATACCGTACCAATCTGTAACGATATTTTCAGCATAAGCTCTTGCGATGTCTGTGGTCCTAGAAGTTGATGTTACATCAAAATCAGGATTTGGATCCAAATAGCCTGAAGCAGCAGTACGGCTATCCATAAAATAAGCACTGGTAACTCTATCTTTAAGCTGGTTAGGACTCTCTGGTATAAACTTTTTAGTAGGCTCCATAAGGGAATAATACATAGAAAAGTTTACAGTCAAACCCTCACGTCCTGCCCCTTTTTTGGTTGTAATAATAATAACTCCATTAGCTGCCTGTGAACCATAGATAGCAGTAGAACTAGCATCTTTTAGCACATCTATTGATTGAATATCATTTGGGTTGATATCAATCAGCTTACCTCTAAAAATAGCTCCATCCAAAACAATTAAAGGGTCTTGAGATCCCGAAATTGAAGTTCTTCCACGTATGGATAAGGTGGGTTCTTCGCCTGCTGCATTTACCTGTCCAACATTCAATCCTGCAACAGCTCCTTGTAAAGATTGGACTACGGATGTAGCAGGCCTTTCTTGTATTACTTCTTCATTCACACTAGATACGGCACCAGTCAGATCTTTTTTTCGCTGAGCCCCATATCCAATGACTACCACTTCTGAAAGGGATTGTATGTCGGGCATTAGTGAAAGATTAATGGTGCTTCTTCCATTAATTTCAACTTCTTCACTCAAATAACCAATTGAGGAAAAAACCAAAAGTTTAACGTCATCATTTACAGTCAGTCTATAATTTCCTCCACCATCTGTAATAGTGCCCTTTGTTGTCCCTTTTGCAAGAATATTGACACCAGGAAGAGGTTCTCCACTTTCTCCATCGGTTACCTGGCCGCTGATGGTTTGTGCCAGCCTCATATGTTCCTGAACGGACAAAGGATCTAAGCTTGTCAGCATACTAACTTTGTTTGGTACGTGTTGATTGTCATCTGCACCTACCTCTTTGGGAAGTATTTTTTTAGGCAGTTTATTTTCTTTAGGTGTAATGACAAAGTGTACCTCATCCAACTGTTTGAATTCCAGTCCATGCGGTTTCAACACCGTTTCTAAAGCCTGCTTAAGTTCCTGTTTTTTCCAGCGCTGGGTTTCAACTGTTTTTCCGGCTACCAGGTCTTCCTGATAACCAAAAGTGACCTGGTGCTGTGCTTTGATTTTTTCCAGCACCTGATCCAGGCTCATCGTCTTATCATCCTGAGCATGCGTGTTGGCCACTGATCTCACCGAAGCCAAAGGTTGTTGGGCCAGCGAAGGAATAACACTCACTCCACATAGCAGTAGGAACAGTAAAAATTTTGCTACAGAAAGTACATTATAATACATGTTGATTAGTTTTAGGATTGTGTAAATGAATCGCATAGCCTGTCAGGCAAATGCTCCCCACCCTTATGTTTGTCGGGCTTTCTTTTAAGTACTGCTTAAGGTGATCGTTTCATGTGTTTTTTCTACTTTAAGTTGAAAAATTTCGGATAAATAGCGAAGCATCATATCCAGGTCTGTGGTACGAAGTTCTGCCGTCATGATCATTTCCTCAGGCTCAACGCCCTGAGTAATGACAGTGTAGCCAAAGTGGTCTTCAATCAATTCTATCACCTCAGAAAGAGGGGCTTTTTCAAATACAAAGACTCCCGCAGTCCAGGATATATACTTTTCTGTTTGAGCTATGGCTTTGGTGATTTTTCCTTCCTGTACCGAGACGAGTTCGCCCGGTTGCATATTCACCTCTACCTTTTCAGACTTATTGATTGCCTGGGGTAAACTGAGGCGAATACTCCCTTCTTCAAGCAGTATTTGGTTTTCATCACGACGATTGTTTACGTTGAACCTCGTTCCCAACACAGTAATTGCGACCTCATCCGAATAGACGACAAACTTCTGATCATCTTCGGTATGCACTACAGAAAAGTAAGCTTCCCCCTCCAGAGAGACAGTCCGTTCACTATCACCGAGCCATCCTGAGGAGTAGTGTAAACTGGAATTAGCCCCTAAGACAACTGATGATCCATCAGGAAGTATAAGCTCCTGAGTTTGGCCAAACTCAGTTTGGTAGCTGATGCCAAACAGAGCATGATTCACATCCTGTACCTTTAGCATCACAAATGTTACGGCGAGCACCAAGGCTATAGAGGCTGCTACGGCATACCATGGAAAAGCCATAATTTTTTGGTTTTTGACTTTATACCTGCCTGTAGAACGATTCTTTACTATATCACGCCACACCTGCGCTGCATCCTCCTCTGTGGGTTCATTCGCAGTGAAATGCATACTTCGCAAAATAGCAGCTGCCTCCAGAATATCCTGCCTTTGCTCAGGATGGTCTTGAAGCCATTTTTTCCAATAGATGTCTGCTGTTTCCTCTTCGGACAAGACCCAACGCTGAAAATAGGCGTCTGCTACAAATTCTTCTATTGAAAAGCTGCGGTAATCCATAATGGGTGTTTTATTATAAGTTCTTTGATTCACCCATTTTACCCCATGGCTTAGAAGAAATATTTCAAAGTTTATGGTTTGTACTAAAAAAAGAGAGCTATTTTAACATTAAATCAACAAAATGAAGGTTTTGATGCTTAATCTATAATTTTAATGGGAGAGAAAATTCCAGAAAGCTTAATACCAGATTTGATAACAGTAAAAATGGCTAAGGCAATATTGTTATCCCAGCAGGCTAAAAAGAGCAGTAATTAGAATCATTTTTTCCCGGAGAAAGGCTATGGCCCTAGCTACCAGTTTGTAGGTTGCTTTGGTGGAGATGCCCAGCACATGCGCTACAGCCTCGTAGGAAAGTTGGTCAAAAAATTTAAGAAAGATAACCTCACGCTGCTTCTGGGTCAGTAGGTTGAGCGCATTTTGTAGTTTGTCTCTTTGCCCGTCCTGGGTTTCCCGTAGAATAAATTTAGTTTCAACTGAGGTGTCAAAAGAAAAATGATAAGCCGCTTCAACAGCAACTGAGGGTGAGTTTTGTGCCTGAGCCTTCAGGATAATATTTCTTAAAGCTTTGTACTGATAAGGTTTGATAGCACGGATGCGAGAGGGTTTAGAGCGGTACTTCCAGAGATTAATAAATAAATCATGAATGCTGTCTTTTACTAGATCATGCTGATTGCATAGCTTCATCCCGTAATTATACAAGCTGCGAAAAGAAATCTGATACAATAAATCGAAAGCTGAATCATCACCTTTTATAAAGGACTCCCACAACTCTTGCTCAGAGCGTTTATGGGTTAGATGTGTAATTGATTTTCCAATAGCACTATCATGCTTATCCTTTGGCAGTCGGTTAAGCTTGGAGACGATGGACAAATGGCTCTCAGGCATGGTAGATCGTAATTCAAGTGTTTATAATTACACTCTTTTTTACATTATCGCAAGTAAACAACTCTTTTACAAAAAATTTATTAAACAAGGTTATAGAGAAAACTACTTTTCGCGAATCCATAAATTGTCTTCACTTTTACATTTCAAGTTTTATTGCACCTGAATTGTTATTTTACGATTATCATCCAAAGAAACTTTCTTCTTTTGGTTCTTAACAAATACTTTATAAGGTGATGAATAATTTTTACCTGATTTGTCTACTGCATACGCTGCTAATTCTGTTTGTAACAATCCATCTTGATCAGTTTTTCCCCTGAAGACTTCCTGCCCATTATTGTTTATAATCTTTACCGCTTCATTTTTCACCTTGTTACCTTGGCTATCTATTAGCTCTACAGTTAAGGTCCAGTAGACTTCGTAACTGACTGGTGCCTCTCCTTCTCTTTCAATAGCAAATGCTAGGTTTTCAAACGCATTTGAGCAAAATTCTATGTCTTTGGCAAAACAATCACTCCGCTCAGAGTACCCCATCCTAATAGGAATAAAATCGCGGGTAGTATTTGGAGATTTACTGAACCTGTTGTTATACAAATGAGTATTAGCTGCACTTCCATAAGCACTAGCTATCCATACCGGGGTTACATTGGCTGTGATTTCGTTGTTGTAAATTTGTCCTCCGTCAGTATTTCCAATATAAAAAGCATATGCTTCCGCATCAGTCTCAGGGTCCTGGTTTTCTAGTATTATTTCATTACCGAAAATATAATTGTCACCTGCGCTGGCACTATAAAATATAGCTGAGGCGAGAGGAATATAATCTGGGTATTGAGGGTATTTCTTTCCGGTGATATAAAAACTATTATTATAAACTCTGTTCCCATACGCTCCCCTGGGAGATTTTTTTTCTGCTCCATAATCAGCGATTCTTATCGCATTGGTACTGTAAAGGTCATTATACTCGCAGGATGGAGGAGCAGCTTCTATTTTTATAACATTATTAAATATCTCAATACCTCTGTGCCGATAGATTTCAATGCCAGAACCCACCTTAGGCTCAATACGATTTTCAAAGATCTTAGAGCTATCTCCTATCGCCATAATGCTATAGTGGTTGGTAACCAGCTGATGATTGACAAAATAATTATGGTGGATGCTGGAATGATCACCCTTAAATACCAGGCAACCTTGCCCTCCAAAGAACTCAGAATAAGATACTTCTGAAGTTTGTTCCCCTCTTAAATCCACAGCATAGAACTGTGCCCCATGACGGTTGATGATAAAAGGATTATCAATGTCAAATGTACAATTGGTGATGGTAGCTGAGGGAACATCAACCGCAGTGGTATTGATACCTGAGGAAATGATTTTCACATTATCTAATATGATCTTTACTTTTTCGGCCGTAGACTGAATACCCCATGACATGACCCCAACTGTACCGTTTTTGATTATACCATTTTTGATGGTAATAGTACCTTCTCCCTCTACTTGCGGCATATCTGACAGAGGAATTGACTCTGATACATCTTCAGTATAATCAAAAAAAGCAGCATGTTTTATGTTATACAAATGGTCGTAATGCCCATAAGGATGCGTTTGATCCACAATACCAATTCCTACATCCATTGCTGGCCGAATGTCAATTTCATCTACCAAGCAATCGGTATTGGCTTTTACCCTGATGCGGTATTTTCCTGCAGGAATATTATTGAGATGTGCCGTAATAAAACCTCCTCCCAGACGGGGGGATTTATTTTCTATTGGGCTGCTTATTAAAGTGGTATCTCCATACTCTGTGATACATTGAACTATATCCCCCTTTTCATCCTCCACATAGATACTCACTTGCATGTTATTGTTTATGTCTCCATCCATATCCTGATAATAGCGCCCAGTCACACCACACATGGCAAAATAAGAACGATGAGCCACAGGTAAATCAATATATGGAGACACAATTTCATCTCCTGCCTCCAGGCTCATCAGTTTTTCACCAATAAAAGCGTGTACATCTGCTGTATTAACGACTTTCGCTCCCGGTGCCTTTGAAATGTTCCAGCCCTTCACTCCTTCTTCAAAGCCATAATTGGGAATGTGTCTATAATTTCCATCGGCATAAGTAATGGTATAACCGTTCAGGTCAAGAGTTACATCTTTTCCCAAAAAAACTGCACTTCTATCGCTAGAGATGTCACTTGTTAGCATATAGGTCGCACCTGCCTTACCATAGCTTCCAGGCTCACTCACCGGAATAACATTTGCTGTTATTACTTGAGGTTCAGGCTGGGTATACTGTGCTGCTAATGGCAGAGAAAAACTGAAAATTATCAAACCTATTGCTATTGATTTAGGCAAAGCTGATAAATGCTTTAACATAGCTGTTTTATTTATAATATAATTTTGCTCCATAAAGAGTGCTAGGTTCAGGAATTTGTATAGTAGTTGTATTGTCTAAAAAATCTGATGCAGTAACACTGATCTGATACAAGCCAAACTTTGGAGCTTTAATTTGCCTACTAAAAACCTTATCCCCAGCTACGCTATCGCCGTCTATACCTTCGTCATTCAAGTCAAGCAGGAATTTCGTTTCAGGCTCATCTTCCAACTGAAACGTAGCGGAAGCTTGTGAAATATTTCCTCCATCATAAAGCCTGACCTGAATAATATTATCATCTCCAATTTCTGCCCATGCCATCTTAGGTGGAGTTTGGTCTTTACCTGAAACCAGAATTGAAATTTTGTTATTTCTAATATGATGGTCAGGGTAATCTGGTATCCAGTATTCAGCCAATAAATGGATTGTTTTGCCCGAGCAATCAGAGGAAATTGTGGGTACACTATACTTAAAAGATCCTCCTACATGGTCAAATTCTGTCCAGCTATCAGAGACTCTTGTATGACTGCCAGAAAGATCTACATCTGGGTCTGATGAATATAAGGAAGCAGGCCAAAGTATACCTTCATCTTTTACCAAGATGGCAATGGATTCGCCTGGATTTACTTCTCCATCACCATTACCTACACCAAGTACACTAGTGACTGTGTCTTTTCCTCCTTGCACAAAAGTAATTTCTCTTCCATCTGCTATTTCAAAGTTGCCAGTTGGAGCACTCTCCGGCTTGATATCCACTGTGAAAGATTCCTGCCACTGATGATTTTTCTGATCAGTCAGTAGTAATTTGAATTTCAGTATTCCGCTACTGTCAGAAGTAGTACGAAACACAAAAGGAGAAGTGAGGGATGTAACTTCGTTTACACCTATATTTTCAATATGGGAAACATCTTTTTTAATCCTGGCAGTATTGCGGTAGGGCAATAATTTGGCTGTCACATCTTCAGCATCACCACTTCCTTTATTTACCAGCTCTATCAAAACAGACATATCATCGTTTGCGGTCGCCCAGTCTGGATTTTCAACCTTTACTGAAGCAATGGAAATATTTGGTGATCCAACAGATTCACTTATCCCTACTTCCTGAAACCCACCATTCAGCTTAATTTTTAACCTTCCACTGTCATCAGATCTTATTTTCTGCTGGGACTTTTGTTGAGTAAACAGGTTGACAACATTGATGATGTATTCAGTATTTTTTTTGTACAAAGGCGCAGTAAGCACTGATAGCTTTACGCTGGGAAGTGTTTCACCTTGGGGCAAAAATTTACGGACGCTGAGCTGAAACCCGTTTTTATCAACATTTTCCAGTACGGTAAAGCCAGGAACATTGCGGTCAGAACTGACTTCATACCCCCAGACAGAAAACTCAGGATATACATCCGTATGATGCCATTGCTGTGGTACTTTCGGAGGACTTTTAAACACGTCTGCGTAAAAGCTGAACATATCTGCTAAGCCGCTCACGGCATGCCCACCTTCATATACCTGGCTGTCGTAATTATCCATAAGTTGGAGCCAGATGCGGTCAATGTCACGATGATAGGCACGGATAAAATCATCTTTTCCGAAATGCAATCTCAACTTCAGCCCTTCATAATTCTTATACATATCTTTATGATGGTACTCTACCGGAAAATCTTTAGGGCCTACCACAAATTCAGAAGAGCCACAAAAACTACCCGCAGCGGATAGTAGATGAGGGTACTTTCCAGCAATCCAGAAACTCATAAAGCCACCCATGGAAAAGCCTGATATAGCCCGATGATTTCTATCCGCTATCGTCTTATAATGACCATTTATATAATTTACCAGCTCAGGAAAATACAGCGGAAACTGACGATGCGTTTCCACCGGCCCTATGTTGTAAGGACGCAAATAATATGAGTTGTCCGGATCAGCATTATAGCCATCCGGCTTGACTATTATTATTGAATGTTTAGCCACCAGGGCTGATAATTCATCATCAATCTTTGGTTTGGAGTGATCTTCTTCATTTCTGACCAAGCTTCCAAAATACCTTTGCGACCAACCATGATAGAAATACACTACTGGATATTTTTTATCGGTATTTTCGTAGTAACCCGGAGGCAGTATGACCCTGTAGTTTCGCATCTCTCCCATTACATGACTATAATGCTGAGCATCAATAATGATGGCATCATTAGCATACAATTCTATAGAGCAAAAGAAAATACAGATAACTAACATTAGCTTTGCCAAGCTCCGCCCTATTTTTTTATCACATTCTTTCATAACTTCTCATTGCGTCATTATACTAAAGGTAATCGTAAAGTCTATAACACGCTAATTACTAGCTTTTTATACCTTTATTCCACTAGCCAAATGCCTCAAAATTGTATTCTGACTGTCTTTTTTCCATTCATGTCAACAGTTTCTGTCTTTTCTTTATTACCTATTCTAACAGAAATATTATAAGGAGAAAACTCATCCGCCTGATGTTCATATTTTTTCTCTACTATCACCTCTACCCCCTGCTCAGTCCATTCCATCGGACGTATTGTGCATTGGGCAAGAGGTGTACTAAGCTTCCCTTCTGCATCAGCAATACCAGCATAAGACAGATTCCCGAATCTATCATTAATCTTTACTTCTGCTCCAGGATGTGTATCTATTGTAAGCGTCCATTGTATCTGATAATTGCTGAGAGAACCGGTGTCTTTCCAATATACATCATCATAACTTGTCCCCTCTCCAAACTCACAATCAAGTAGCACGTGATTAAAAACTGAGTTATGCCCATCAAAAACAAAGGTGTGGTACTCGGGATGATTTCCTGCTTTTATAAGTTTGCAATTGACAAAATGATGGTTGCTCCCTTGTCCGTAAGCGTCTCCAAAACGAATATTACAAATGTTAGAAATTAATTTATTGCTTTTGTAGAATAGTGGCAGATGGGTAGATCGGTCATTGTAAGCTCCCTGAGTATCAATGCAGGCTGCTATGGTACTCATGCTATCAGTGGCTAGCACTTTTACAATATTACCCTTAAATACCAGGTTTTTTATGGAATAGTCAGAAAAGAATTCCGTACCTCTCATCTCTCCTCCTTGGCGGGATCTACCAAAAATCACATTATTTTCATAATGTAAATTTTCACGTGCCTGCCCTCCCTCTCCATAATTAGTAACTCTCATACCTGCAAGCACATCCTGCTCACCCCAAGTTTCAATCAGCCTCATCCCCTTGTTGGGGGTTTCAATCATCGTTCTCACTCCTTCCATATGGATAAAATTACCATTTACGTTTAGGTCTTTGGAAGCCCATAGGATTCCGCAAGAATAATAACCAGTGAGGAAAATCTTATTACCATATACATGACCTTGTTCTTTGCTAGGCTGTATAGCAAAAGAGTTTACAACCCAGCTATCAACATATATTTCATTGTGAAATATCTCCTGGGCTGCATTGATAGTATTCTGGCGGGTACGTTTGATCAGGTTATGATGCACCTGCAAATCATTTCCATTTTGATCCAGCTTACCTTTGTCATAGCCTTTAAATCCTAGTGAACGTGCTCCTCCCAAGCCATGACGGTTAAACATCTGCGTTCCTTTATCTAAAAATACATTATGATGTATATCATATTCTCCAAAAGCATCATCAAAACGCATTCCCCAACTTTGAGGCAAATGATATTCTACAGTGACTCCGGCAATTTCCACATCATCCTTACCAGTAATTTCAATATTGCTAAAACCCCGCTTGGAATTCCTTTCCAGCAGTTTTGCTTTCTCCGGATCAGGGTTTAACATATTTTCTCCCGCTACATAATCCTGATTGTTTCTGGCTTTACCCTGTTTGATAATGCCATTAAAGATTTTCAATCCTGATTGCTGGTCATTATTGACTCGCCGTATGCCCACACCGGATTTATTTATATTTTCATAATCAAGATCATCAATCAGTTGGTTAGCATGGGTAATAGTATGTCCTCCTAAATCCAGGGTGATACCACCAGCTTGAATATCAAAAGCACTTTTATCAGCAGTAATATCCTCGGTCACTAAGTAAGTTGTATTGGCTTGGTCTAGCACATAGGGAGGCTTGCCTAATGTGCCAGGAACTTCAATTGCGTCTATGATTTCCTGGGTGTAAAAAATTTGGTCTGTAGATTCTATTCTACTTCCTTCTTCATCAATAGAGACTAGCCTGTAATGATATTGGGTATTAGGAGACAGATTTTTTAGATAGTGCACATGAATAAAAAAATAACGCTCGGGTATAGGTGTTCTTTGTCTATAATCTTTGGTTTTTCCATACTCTACATAAGTTTTTGTGGGCAGATTAGTTTCCCATGCAATGGTAGCTGATCTTTCTGAGATGTAATTCCATCTGCTTTCCTCAGAAATTTTAAGACGATGCCCAAATGTAGTATGATAAAGAGAATCTGTCTTAGCCCCATAATAGTTAAGGCAAAACTGATTAAACACTTTATAAACAGTATCCGGGGGTGTATCAACAGTAAGCTGGCTGAAAGCCTCTAAAACTTCTTCAGCTTCTTTTTGATGAGCTGTTTCTAATGAACTACTACTTCTTTTTTCATGAATTTGCCCTTTACAGTTCACTGTAAAAAACATCAAAAAATTAATCAGGTAAACTAGTCTAATCATCAATACTTGTTCTATAAATTTCATACAATAAAAAATACGATTTGAGCCACCTCATAAAATTCAGGATTCTGCCATCAGAAGGATGGCAATCACTGCCAGTATCATTCCGCTGAGTATCACCCAATGCGGAAAAAACCCGTAAATCACCAAAGAAAGAATGATGGTAATCACCGGCGCTCCTGCATTGGTCAGTGGACTCACAACAATCGCTTTACCATGCCTGAATGCATATACCAAACATAAAGCACCTACAGCATTTAATAACTGTATACCAGTCGCCAGATATGGTCCTTCAAATCCCCAGTAAATATCCTGAGAGAAATCGGTCATCATCAGCGCGATGGGTATGAGCATAATGCCGGTAAGCATCATATAAAAGAAGATGCTTTCTGCCTTCATATGCTCGTTTGCGACCTTCATAAAGTAAGCCTGTACCCCCCACGCCAGAAAGACAAAGAGTGAAAGCAATATCCACAACTGCCCATAGGTTTGCCCTTGCTCCGGCGATTGATATGACAATAGGGGGATGGCCAGTAAAGCCAATATGATTCCAATCCATGAACGAAAAGCTGCTCTCTCTTTAATTAGCCAATAGGAAAGCAATATGGTAACTAGAGGTGCCAGAGAAATAAAGGGAAAGACTAGGTAAGCTGGCCCTGTTTTTAGTGCCTGAAATAGCACTAATTGACCCAGAGCCCCAGTTAGTCCTATGATAATGCCATGTAGTATAGCTTTTTGATGTACATCCAGCTTCCATTTTATGACTCTAAGTGCAAAAATCGCTGGAAGAATCATACTTATCGCCCATACAGAATATCCTAAAGTAGCTGGAAAACCTGCTTTTTCCGGTATTTCAATCAGTGCCCCCCATACTCCCCAAAATATGGTAGTGATCAAAGCATATGTTAGCCATAGCTGAGTTCTCATAGCTGAAACTGCATACATAAGAATTCTTAATTTCTGATTTAGACACTAACTACAATTTTGAATAATGCTTTTACACTAAAAAGCTCAAGTTTTCTAACTGATCGTTGATCTGTAAACCTAAACCCAGATAATAGAAGCGAAGGCATTCCAAACTTGGGAATAACCTTTACTTTTTGTTTTAAACAATAGCTAAATACTATTCATCTGTAGTAACCCAGGGTTCATCTCTTTTTTCTACTTCACCCGGATGCTTATAAGGCACATTCGGGTTAGCATCCCACCAAACTCTGATCAATTTGCCATCTTCTCCCCCAATTCTAGACAATGCTTCCTGATAACTTTGGCTATTCACTGACATCTCTGTATCGGGCCAGCGCTGCTTTCTTGGTATAGTTCCTTGTAAGTCATCATCATCACTTCCTACCAAAACCCTAGGATATCCGGTTCTCCTCCATTCAGCCCAGGCCTGATATTCCATGGGATACAATACAATCAGTTTCTGTGTCATGATCTGTTCTAACTTCACTTCCTGTGATCCTGATAAAGTAGCTGTCGGAGAAGCTAAAAATGTATCAATTTCCTCAGCAGTCATTGCTTTGTGCGTTAACAGCTTATTTATGTCTTCATCTGTCCATTCCGGATGTATGATTTTTAACACCTCGGGAAGCTGGCTTTCGCCCATCTCATAAAATTCCTGTGCCCACTGAATTCCTGCTTCTATACCTTTTCTGTAATATTCCTGCGCATCTCCACTCCTTAAGCCGAACAGGGATGCTTCAGCCAAGGCAAAGTATACCTCAGAACTTCTGAGCAATGGTCTCTCAATGACAGGGACGAACCAAAAGCTACTCAGCCTGGAGACTGACTCATAGCCGTAAGGATATTTTTCTTCCACAGGCACCAGACCTAACAGTGGGTGCCCCCTGTAGCCAAAATAGTCAACATCAGGCATCTCTGCCGGGAATTCAGCTTTGGCGGTATCCGCAAATAGCTTGGTTCTAGGATCATTGTTGTCATGAAAAGCATCCAGTAATGTTTTTCCAATCATAGCAGGATTGAAGCTGG
Source organism: Catalinimonas alkaloidigena (assembly GCF_029504655.1). Classification (NCBI taxonomy): domain Bacteria; kingdom Pseudomonadati; phylum Bacteroidota; class Cytophagia; order Cytophagales; family Catalimonadaceae; genus Catalinimonas; species Catalinimonas alkaloidigena. The sequence goes on along the minus strand of NZ_JAQFIL010000001.1, from coordinate 1,709,860 downwards.
CTCCACTATTAATTACGCTGTTATATCCATCATTTTGATTTTCCGGCAGATCGGTGCTGGTCATGATGTAGGCATCATCTTCCCTACTGGTGATTAGGTCTGATTCCTGCAGGTCACTCATATTTTCTTTGGCAAGTTGTTCATCTGCATAACGCACTCTTAGCGCCAATCTGAGTCGTAGCGAATTCGCAAACTTCCTCCACTTTTCTATATCTCCCTGATAAATCAAATCTGCACTTCCATAACTTTCCATAGTTGGATCTAACTCAGCGGCGGCTTCTTTCAGCTCTTTGAAAAAATCTCTGTAGATACTCTCTTGTGTATCATACTGAGGTGTAAAAATAGCCTCGTCTTGCGGTAAATTAGATTCAAAATAAGGAATATCACCATAAATATCGGTTGCTCTGGCAAATGCCCACACTTTCAATATTCTGGCAATAGCCTTTTTATTGACAAGTTCAGGGTCGTCCTGCGTCAAACGAATGATGTAGGCTAAATTATTTGTATAGGTAATGTATGTATCATTCCATACATCATCAAAAGTACCATCCTGGAAAGGACGGTTGGCACCTGAGACAGATATTCCTGAATAGTTACCAATGGTTCCCCTGCCATTAGGACTATCACTTACAACTGCCTGTTGCTCAACACGCGTAAAAAGCAGATTAACGTTGATGACGTCTTCTGTAATCAGATCAGAAGGTGTATTTAGTTCTTCAAAATCCTCCGTACAAGCATTGGATAAGAACACAGCCAATGTAAGGGAGCAAATAAATTTTATTTTTCTTAAAATATTCATTTCTCAAAGATTTTACAGCTAAGGTTCGCTTAAAAAGTAAGGTTAACATTTACCCCAAAACTTCGTGTAGTAGGCATGGAGAGAGCCTCAACTCCTTGAGCGGGAGCTGAAGTGCTCACTGCCGATTCAGGAGAAATTCCCATATTCTGCATGTGTTCTTCTATGTACCACAGATTCCTGCCTACTAAAGAAATTCTAATGCCGGTAAATGGGGTATTATCAATAAAAGAAGGTTGGAAGTTATATCCTAAAATCACTTCCCTGAGCATTATGTAGCTGGCGTCTAACACAAACTCTTCTCCTATGTCACTCCAGGCCCTATTTGCCCAGTAGGTCTGGCCATCTACCGCTTTGGTATTCTCTTCGTATCCAATCACATTACCTCCCTCATCTGTGACTTCTACAACACCATCCAACACGCCTACATAAGGAAGATCATCTGATGCTCTTCTTCCTTCCAGTGTAAATTCACCTGTTCCTTTGGCTACCATTTGGTACTTGGTGGAGGAAGTAAGTTCTCCGCCTTGTACAAAATCTATCAAAGCATTTAAGGTAAAGCCCTTGAATGAGAAGGTATTATTTAATCCGCCGGTCCAGTCTGGGGTAATGTTGCCCAAAACACTTCTTTCGGCTTCTCGTTCATAAGTACCTCCCGAATTTACAATCCTTTGTCCATCAGGGCTACGCTTATACTTATAGCCAATGATGTTGCCGAATGCTTCTCCTGGCCTGGCTTCAATATCATTGGGATAGGAATCATAAAGGAGGTAGGTCTCTATGCCAGGGGCAAGGTCAACAATGGTAGATCTGTTTTTTGCAAAGTTAAAGGATAAATCCCAGCGGAATGAATTGTTTAATTGAACCGGAGTCGTATTCAGGGAGACCTCCAAACCAGAATTGCGAATTTCTCCGGCATTTACGACCACAGTAGAATAGCCACTGGCATTTGAAATGGATACCGGAAGAATTTGATTTTTTGTCCTTCCGTCGTAGTAAGTGACATCTACACCAAATCTATTGTTAAACAGCCTGATATCTGTACCAAATTCAATCGATTCTGTTAACTCGTTTTTTAAATCAAACAAAGGTATTCTGCTACTCATTGAAGCATAACTCTGTCCGTTAAAAGTAGAAGTGTAGGAGTTAAAACCAGCTTGAGTTAAATACGGATCTGAATCATTACCTACTTGTGCATAAGAGGCTCTGATTTTACCAAAAGTCAAAATATCTGATTCTATCTCAAAGGCATCCGTAAATACAAAGCTTGTACTTACTGAAGGGTAGAAAAAGGAGTAATTATTTTTACCTAAAGCCGAAGACCAGTCATTCCTGCCTGTCACATCAAGGAATAAATAGTTTTTATATCCTATTTGTCCCATGAAGTACACGGACTGCATTTCTTTTTGCCATAGGTAATAAGAAGGTCGTGCATCCTGTGTATTGCTCACATCATAAACTCCTTCTGCCTTAAAGTTTCTGGCATCCCATCCAGTGCGTTCTCTTTTGCGAGTCAATAGGCTTGCCCCTACCGAAAAAGAAGCACTAAAGTTATCAGAAAGGTTATCTGCTGCTGTCAGTAATATATCGCTGTTATTTTCTTTAACGAAATAGGTATCTTCCAAAATCCGTCCGCGATTGTTGGCACTGCCTCTCGCACCAACCGGCCAGATTTTTTTCCTTTTCTCAGTGTAAAAGTCAATACCGGTTCTGGCATTCACGCTTAGCCAATCATTGAACTGATATTTTGCTTCGGCAAAGCCAATGATCCGGTCTCTGTTATTGGTATTGGTCAACTCATTGACAACATAATAGGGATTGTACTGTACACCTGGCCACCTACCCCAATCCCCGGTTTCATTATAGTATTCTTCCAGAAAATCAAGAGGAACGTACCTTCCTAAAATGGACAAACCATATACAACATTATCCCCTGTTGAACCCAATTCAGGGGTATTTTCTCCCTGCTTATGGATGTAGTTCACTTTTGCGTCAAAGGATAATTTGCTGGTAAGCTGGGTTGTGGCCCTCAAGTTGACGGTTTGCTGATTAATATGATGTTTAGGAGTGATACCATTAATTGTGGTATTTCCAAATGATAACCTTCCTGTTGATTTTTCATTGCCGCCAGTCAGTGCAATTGAATTGTTGGTAACCAAACCATTTTCCCAGAAATCTCTGATATTATCTTTAGGTTGAGGTAGTAGAGGAAAAGTAGACGGTTCTTCCCCCGGATACACAAAGGGATTCACCACTAACCTTCCATCAAGCGGAGGTCCCCAGCTGTCACCATGCCATGGCTCCATGGTTTCATACTGCTTACCATCAATTTCTACCAACTGTCCGTACAGGTTGGTTCCTTCATAGCCGGTAGCAAACTTATTTTGAACATTCGGTATCAAATTTATCCTTTGGCTAGTTACATTTGAATTGATTTCCACGCCAATTCCTTTTCTTGCTCTACCAGATTTTGTAGTGATCAGAATTACTCCGTTACTACCTCTTGAGCCATAGAGTGCGGAGGCATTGGGTCCTTTCAATACTGAAATTGACTTTATGTCCTCAGGATTAAGATTACCTATCCCATCTCCAAAATCATTACCTCCGAATGTACCTGCTTCCTGAAATTTAGAATTATCTATGGGTACTCCATCTACTACATATAAAGGTTGATTATCACCTGTCAGTGAACTATTCCCCCTAATAGTGACAATACTGGACCCACCAGTACCGGAAGCGGTATTAGTAACCTGAACACCGGCTACTTTTCCTGTGAGAAAATTAGCGACATTCACTTCTCTGGCATCTTCCAGGGCTTTGGGTTCTAGCTCCTGAGCAGCATAGCCTAATGCTTTCTTTTCTCTTTCTATGCCAAAAGCGGTCACTACTACTTCTGAAAGTGACTGAACATCTGGCATTAAGCTCACATTTATTACACTGCGGCCACCGATTTCAACCTCTTTCATTGCATAACCGATAGAAGAAAAAACTATTACAGTCGCTTGATCAGGAACTGAAAAGCTATAATTACCTTCTATGTCAGTTACAGAACCTGTAGTAGTACCTTTCACTATAACGTTAACTCCCGGCAAAGGCGCATTATCCTCCCCTGAAGTTACTTTACCTGAAACCACATTTGCTTGTCCCTGAACGTTTAAGATAAAACCAAACGAAAAGTAAAGAAATAGCAATGTGATCATCGTTAGATAGTTGTTCCTCATAAATGAAAAATTTAGGAATGTGTGTTTATTTGTTTTAGGTCGCGTATACCTTTCGTTTCATTTCGTTTCATTTCGTTTTAATATTATTAATTATTATTTTCTTTTTCAAGCTTTTAAAAATTAAATTAACAAGGTTATGAAAGAATACAAAGTTGATATTCTTCATGAAGTTATAAAAAATGGCGCCTGATGTGAGCTATGGTAAGGATTAGGAAGAAATGGCAAATTATTGAAACTGTCTATGCCTGACAAATATATAAGTCCGTGTTTGAAGAAGAGCCTCAAAACCTAAGTTATGCGTGTACTAGGAGAAAAAGGGCAAAGATAACAGAGAGAAATATAGCTGATAAGCACTTCCTGTATCAGAAGATAAAACTATTTTGCAACCCCTCTGTACTTTATAGTAATGTAAACCTCCAGAGGAAGGATAAAAGTGATAAAGCAAATCAAATAAAAGCAAAAAAACGCAGAGAGATTACTATCAAATACCCCCTCTGCAATAGCATTTAAAATTACTTATTTAACATGTATAGCAAGTTAAGCGATAACAACCTGCACACCGGCATTTTCAAGCTTTTTGTGTTCTTCAGTAGGGATACCGGAATCGGTAATTACCACATCAATATCAGAGATAGGCGCAATAAAAGCAAAACTCCTTTTAAGGAATTTACTAGAATCTGCCACCACAATTACCTTCTTGGAGATTTCTATCATTACCCGATTTAGATGTGCTTCTTCTACATTAGGTGTAGACAAGCCATGTGCTGCACTGAAGCCATCAACGGCAATGAATAGCTTATCACAAAAATAATTACGGTAACTTTCTTCAGCAGTCGCACCTACTAAAGACAATGAATTTTTTCTTAAGAAGCCACCCGGAATAATCACATTTGCATTTTTATGTTCTGCTAAGATACTAGCCACATTGAGGGCATTAGTAATTACGGTCAAGGTATTGGAAGCAGATAAATTTTTTGCGATTTCAATAGTAGTAGTGCCTGAATCTAAGATAATAGTATCACCCTCTTCAACCAGTTTGGCTGCCGTCACACCAATTCGCATTTTCTCTTCGTAATGCTGTTTATTTTTATCTGATAAATCAAAGTCAACTGCTACCCGATCTAGTCTGATAGCCCCTCCACGTGCCCTGATCAGCATTTTCTTTTCCTCTAAGCGTGCTAGATCATTACGAATAGTAACTTCACTCACTCCCAGCTCCTTACTTAGTGAACTCACATCTACTTGACCTTTTGACTCTAGCCTATCCAGGATAATTACCCGACGTTCTACTGTAGTTTTTTTATCTAACTCAGACATTGATTCTCAATTTATTAACTCCCTTCCAATAGATAGAAAATTATTTTTAATGGTGTAATAATATTAAAAAGGGTAAGAAAAACCTTCAGGTTCAAAAAAAACTTAACATAGCTACTTTTCGCTCAATAATGGCAAAGAAAGTATATTAATAAGCTTTTATAACTTAAATGACTCATTTAAAATAACTATTAAAGGTTTTGAAAACAAATAATTAAGTTTTTATATTTGAATCGTAACGAAATAACAATATGAGTTTTGAAAACAACTATAAGCTAAAAGATAATCAGGAGACAATGCAGGAATACCTGGGGTATGACCTTCCTGAACTTGAATATAGAGGAGCACTGCATACAGCAAAAGAAATCTCTACCCAACCGGAACTCTGGCTCAAAACCTGGAAATTAGTTGCATATCATCAAGCTAGTCTTGCCAAATTTCTCAAAAATATATATGCTCATGAAACACTGGATATTATCATAGCAGGGGCAGGCACTTCTGCCTTTATAGGCAATATTCTTCAGGGTACATTTAAGAGAAATACCGGTAAATCAACTTATGCTATTGCCACTACTGATTTAGTATCTCATCCAGAAGATTATCTACGCCCTGAGCACCCGACTTTACTTATTTCTTTTGCCCGTTCCGGGAATAGCCCTGAAAGTATAGCAGCAGTTAATTTAGTTAATACCCGTTGTAGAAAGGTCTATCACCTTATCATTACCTGCAACCCCTCTGGACAGCTTGCTACTAATAAATATGACAAAAATACCTTTATCTTTTTGTTGCCACCAGAATCAAATGATCTGGGCTTAGCCATGACAGGAAGCTTTACTTCAATGTTGCTAACAGGCTTATTAATCTCCCAAATTGAACGATTAGAAGCACTAAAAAACCAAGTTGAGCAACTAGCTATTTATGGTGAAAAGATAATTTCTAAGTATTCTTCGTCTTTACAAAAAGTAGCCACACTTGACTTTCAAAGAGCAATTTTTCTGGGCTCTGGTCCACTACTTGGAACAGCCAGAGAGTCACAACTGAAATTACAGGAACTTACTGATGGCAAGGTTATTTGTAACTATGACTCTTTTTTAGGATTACGTCATGGGCCACAAGCAGTAATCAACTCACATACACTCCTGGTTTATTTATTTTCCAATAGAGAATATGTTCATCCCTATGAAGTTGACTTAATAAAAGCTATTAATAAGGGGGAAAAAGGTTTGTTTCAGATTGGGGTGACTGAATCTCCTCAAAAGGATTTGAAACCAGATTTGATGATAGAATTATCTTCAGGAAATGAAAAAATTGAAGAAGAGTTTCTTGCGGTATGCAGTGTCATACCTGCCCAGATAATCGGGTTTTACAAATCACTTCACCTGGGTTTGAAACCAGACTCTCCCTCTGTGAATGGAGCCATTTCCAGAGTAGTGCAGGGTGTCACGATTTATCCTTATCATTCAGCAGGTCCGCCTGAAGCGTAATTTAAATGCCTGGAAAAGTGAACAGAATGGCAACCGTAAGAAAATATCATTCTAGGATTATCAACTAACTCTAAAAATTTCATCTCCTATGAAAAAGTTTGATGTGCTAGTGGTCGGTGAACTTAATGTAGATCTGATTTTCAACAGAATTAATCCCTTACCCGAAGTGGGGAAAGAGGTACTGGCTGAACAAATGACCCTAACCCTAGGGAGTTCTTCAGCCATTTTTGCCAGTAATCTGAGCAGCCTGGGGAGTAATGTAGGATTTATAGGAAAAATTGGCAAAGACCATTTTGGTGAGTTCATACTGCAAAGTCTGAATTCAAAAGGAGTAGATACCAGTCACATTAAACAAAGTAAAGATCTGCAAACCGGTGCGACTGTGGTACTAAACTTTGGTGAAGACCGGGCAATGGTCACGCATCCTGGCGCCATGAACCATTTGGGTATACAAGATATCCAGCCTGAACAACTTGCTCAAGCGCGCCATTTACACTTTTCTTCTTTCTTCTTACAATCCGGAATTCAGGAGGAAGTTCAACAGCTTTTTCAACAAGCTAAAAATTTAGGGCTAAGCACCTCATTTGATACCCAATGGGACCCTTCAGAAAAATGGGATGTAAAACTTTCGTCTATTCTTCCTTTTGTAGATGTTTTTCTACCCAATGAAACTGAATTTCTTCACTTAACAGGCAAGCATGAATTCACTGAAGCGATTGACTCTGTAAAAGCATTTAGTAATACCATTGTCGTCAAACGAGGAAATAAGGGTTCAGTCAGTTGGAGCAAAGGACGACTACTTTATCAGGAGCCGTTCTTGAACAGAGATGTGGTGGATGCTATCGGTGCCGGTGACAGTTTCAACGCCGGTTTCATCCATAAGTTTATTCAAAAATCAGATGTAGAAACTTGCCAGGAGTACGGAAACCTGATTGGCGCTATTTCCACTACCGCTGTCGGAGGTACTTCAGCCTTCGCTGATCGTAACCACTTTACCAGGATTGCAAAAGAAAAATTCGGATACCAGGCTCATGAGACTGCAAGATAAACTCAAAGAAATGCGAGCCAATGGGACTTCCCTGCTTGCCACCAATTTCTATAACTATGAAACTTTAAAAGGTGTGGTAGAGGCAGCTTCCGCAATGAAGTGTCCCATCATCCTGCAACTTACCAAAAGTTCCATTGATTACTTAAGTTTGCCAGTAGCGGTGAACATGGCAAGAGCTGCACTGAAACAATATAAAGTAGAAGGCTGGCTTCATCTGGATCATTCCGACTCATACCAATTAATTGCCCAATGTCTGAATGCAGGTTTTGACTCTGTCATGATCGATGCCAGTGAAAAGACGATGGAAGAAAATATTGCGATCACACTACAAGTAGTTGCTCTTGCCAAAAAGTATGATGCTAATGTAGAGGCTGAACTTGGATATGTAGCCAAACTGGGTCAGTCAAAAGAGAAAGTTGGCTTCACTGAGCCCGAAGAAGCCTGTTATTTTGCCCAACAGACCGGAGTAGATGCTCTGGCAGTTGCAATAGGCAATGCGCATGGGTTCTATACTGAAGCTCCCCAAATTGATATGGAGAGGCTCAGCAAAATACATGCTGTTACACAGGCGGCTCTGGTACTGCATGGTAGTTCCGGGATTCCATCACCTCAGTTAAAGGAGGCCATCAAAAGAGGGGTTTGTAAGGTCAACTTAGCTACTGAGATTAAAAACACATTTATGACCCATCTGAAAACAGACTTGAGCGATACTCAGGAAATTGATTTGCGCCAGGTTTTTCCACCGGCTATTCTTGCGGTCACTGCGCTGGTCAAAGAGAAACTGGAAATTGTAAGCATATAATTTTATCCAACTGATGAAAACAGCGAGAAACTTTAATTTTTTTATTGTCTTAAGTATATTCATTCTCATGACGCTTCAACATTGTTCACCAAAAGAGGATTCCTCTGCTACCTATTATTCTATGGATGACTATCAGAACATAGCAAAATATGATGTACATGTGCACGTCATGACTTTTGACTCATCTTTCGTTAATTCGTCAGCAGAGGATAATTTTAAGCTCCTTACTATCAATGTGGACGTCCCTTCTTATCCCTCTTTAGAGGATCAGCAGCATTATGCGTTACACCAGGCTAAAGCTTTTCCAGATCACTTGCACTATGCTACTGCCTTTACAGTGAACAACTGGGAAGATGAAAACTGGCAAAAGATCGCTCTTGATTATTTAAAGCAATCTTTTTCTAATGGTGCCATCGCTGTGAAAGTCTGGAAAAACATAGGCATGGAATTGAAAGATCAGCATGGGGAATTTGTCATGATTAATAATTCTCGCTTTGACGCTATTTTCAATTTTCTGGAGGAAAACAATATTACTGTAATTGGCCATTTGGGTGAACCTAAAAACTGCTGGTTGCCGGTTGAAGAAATGACTGTAGCAGGTGATAAAAACTATTTTGCTACACATCCGGAATATCATATGTATTTGCACCCGGAATATCCTTCTTATGAAGATCAGCTCAACTTCCGGGATAAACTATTGGAAAAGCATCCCGATCTTAAGTTTGTAGGAGCTCACCTCGGCAGCCTGGAATGGAGTGTAGATGCGTTGGCAGAGCGACTGGATGAATATCCCAATATGGCCGTGGATATGGCCGCACGTATTTCTCACCTTCAGTATCAGGCAGTAACGGACTGGCAAAAAGTTCATGACTTCTTTATCAAATATCAGGATAGAATACTATACGGTACAGATATACAAACTGATGGTGAAATGAGCCCGGAAGACTTGAAAAAGGAGGCCCATGAGATCCGTCTTCGGCATTGGAAGTTTTTCACAAGTGATGAAACCATGAATGTTCCTAAAGTTGAAAATGAATTTAAAGGGCTAAAATTACCTAAACAGGTGATAGATAAAATATATCGTGAAAACGCTAAAAAATGGTTTCCAGGAATGTAAGTCATCCTACACGAAAAAAGAAGCTATGGAATCATGACCAATATATAAAGCAATCTAATTATGAAAGATATATCAAAAAACTATACTTCCAGCCGTCGTCATTTTATGAAAGCCTCTTCTGCGGCTTTAGGAGGAGCAGTCCTTTACCAACTTCCGGTAGAAGCCAGTGCCTATGCGACGGGTGATGATACTTTGAAAATAGCCCTTATTGGCTGTGGCAAACGAGGAGCAGGTGCTGCAGTACAGGCATTGAGTGCCGATGAAAATGTAAAACTGGTGGCTATGGCCGACGCTTTTCGCGACAGGCTGGATGAGACTTACGGTAATCTTAAGAAGATAGGAAATGTCAAAGAGAAAGTAGAAGTACCTGAGGAACATAAATTTGTAGGTTTTGATGCCTACAAAGATGCCATTGCACTCGCGGATGTTGTGCTCCTGGCCACTCCTCCTGCTTTTCGTCCCATGCATTTTGAACAAGCCATCAATGCCGGCAAACATGTTTTTATGGAGAAACCGCTGGCTTCTGATGCGCCCGGTATTCGCAAAATACTGGCTGCCGGAAAGGAAGCTAAAAAGAAAAACCTGAGTGTGGTTGTTGGCTTACAGAATCGCTATGATCCCGTTTACCAGGAATTTGTAGGTCGCCTAAAAGATGGAGCCATTGGTGAGATCATTTCGTCTACCTGCTACTACATGATAGGGCATGTCACATTGTTGCCCCGGCAGGCTGGTCAGTCGGAGATGGAGTATCAGATGCGCAACTGGCGTTATTTCTGTTGGTTATGGGCAGGCTCACCGGCAGGCTTGCAGATACATAATACCGATGTAGTCAATTGGGTGAAAGGCGCTTATCCTGTCAAAGCACAAGGTGTAGGAGGTCGTGCAGCCTATCAAGGACCCGACAAAGGAGATATTTTTGATCACTTTTATATTGAGTATGAATATGCGGATGGCAGTAAACTCCATAGCCAGATACGTACCATTGACGGGACCTATAATCAGGGAGGTTCATTCTTTCAGGGTACAAAAGGCTCAGGTGATATGAAGAAGGGATTAGTAGATATGCAGGGTAAATCTCTCTGGAGGACCAGAGGAATAAAAGAAATTAATCCCTACCAGCAGGAACATGATGAACTGTTTGCCGCAATCCGCAAAGAAAACCCTATCAATGATACGGAATGGGCTGCAAAAAGCAGTATGATGACCATCATGGGACGTATGGCCGCCCATTCAGGCCAAATGATACAGTGGGAGGATGCTATCAACTCAGAGCTGAGCCTGCTCCCTGAAAGATTCGCATGGGATGCTGAGCCTCCCGTGCTACCCGGCCCGGATGGCAATTATCCCATTCCGATTCCCGGACAAACTAAAGTAATGTAAAATGAATTTAAAATATGTTCTCATCTTTCTGCTAAGCATTTTCATGTGCTCATGCCATCAGGAAAATGATTTTCAGGACTTATTCAATGGGCACGACCTTAGTGGATGGACCAATGTAAACGGAGCCCCTACTACCTGGCGGGTGAAAGACCAAATGATTGTCTGTTCAGGCATCCCTAGCGGAGTTTTAAGAACCACACAGCAGTATGAAAACTTCATCCTTGAGGTAGAGTGGCGACATATGGAAGAAGATGGCAATGCAGGCGTATTCATTCATAGCGATGCCCTACCCGCTCCCGGTCAACCCTTTACCCGTGCAATTGAGTGTCAGGTAATGGATGGCAATCATGGGGATGTCTTTGCCATTCATGGAGCGACAATGAAACCTGACCGCCCTCATCCCCAGGGCTGGATGCGTTCCTTACCCGCTGAAGAACGTGCAAAGCCAACTGGTGAATGGAACCACTACCGTATTGAGAGCCGTGATGGCCGCATAAGCCTGGCCGTCAATGGAAAAGTGGTTTCCGGAGGTTTTCAAAGCAATCCAAGGAAAGGCTATATATGCCTGGAGTCTGAAGGTTCTGAGGTGCACTTCCGAAATATACGTATCCAAGAACTTCCTTCTACGCATCCTGAGCCACACGAAATTGCCACGCTAGATCAGGGCTTTGTATCTCTTTACAATGGAGTGGATTTATCGCAATGGGAAATGAAGCCAGGCCACCAAGGACATTGGACAGCACAGGACTGGAAACTGGATTATGACGGTAAAAGCGAAGAGCAAGACAAATGTCTCTGGTCCCGGAAATCGTATAAAGATTTTGAGCTTATAGCAGATGTTCGTTTGACAAGAGAGCCTGAAACGACCATGCTGCCTGTAGTACTGCCCAACGGAGAAAATGCCACATTAGAAGATGGCAGTGAAAAACAAGCTCCGGTAGCTTATGCTGGTGACACTGGAATTTATTTGAGAGGAAGTTCTAAAAGCCAGGTCAACATAGGCATCAGAAACATTGGTTCCGGTGAAATCTATGGGTATCGGGTAGATAAAAAACTTTCGCCTGAAGTGCGAGCCTCTGTGGTACCAAAAGTCAAAGCAGACCACCCCCCAGGTGAATGGAACAGGTTTATCATTACCATGAAGGATAAGAGAGTAAGTATAGAACTGAATAATCAAGAGGTAATTCAGGATGCATTACTACCGGGAATTCCTGATGAAGGGCCTATTGCCTTGCAGGATGATCATGCTGAAGGAAATACTTTTCAGTTTGCGAACTTATTTATCAAAGAGCTAAAATGACATTAGGGCCAACCTAATTCCACACAAAATTCAGATCTAAACTACTTACAGAAATAAAAGATGAGAAAAATCCTAATGGCAAAGTGCTGTAAAAGTGTTATCAGTTTTATTGGCTTGATCAGGTTCATTTGCACCCGTCAACTACAGTGGTTCGTAGTACTGCTTTTAGTTATGATCTTATCACAAAACATTCTGGCACAAGATAAGCCAACGGCGCTGTCAGAGATTGGCATTCATCTGATCCCCTACCCTCAGGAAGTTAATTTAGAAGGTGCTGATTTTATACTCAATAATCATATAGTAATAGATCCTAATGCTACTGAAAAAGATAAGTTTGCAGCCCATGAGCTTTCAAACACCTTACATCAAGAGTATAAACAACAAACCAATATCACATCAACAGCTAAAACGAATGCCATTATTCTGACAAGAAAAGGTGCGCCTAAGGATATTGGAGAAGAAGGTTATCATGTAACTGTCAACGACCAGCAGCTTAGTATTCATGCTCAGGGAGAAGCAGGTCTGTTTTATGGCGCTCAAACTTTGCTACAGTTGATTCAAAAAAATGCTTCAGAAGCTCCCTATATAAAAGGTATGGAAATCAAAGACTGGCCGGATACGCCACAAAGAGCAGCTCATTATGATACCAAGCATCATCAGGACAAAAAGGAATACGTAAAAAGCTTCATTCGGGACCTGGCAAGATATAAAATCAATATGTTGGTGTGGGAGTGGGAAGATAAATTCGCTTATCCAAGTCATCCTGAAATTGGCGCTCCCGGAGCCTTTACCATGGAAGAAATGCAGGAGTTTACCAGATATGCTCAGCAACATCATGTCCAGATCGTACCTCTGGTACAGGGGCTTGGTCATGTGAGCTTCATACTTAAATGGCCTCAGTATGCTCACCTGAGAGAAATCCCTGCATCTAATTGGGAATTTGCCCCCTTAAAGATGGCACCTATGATCTGCTTTTTGATCTCTGGGAAGACGCTATTGAAGCCACTCCGGGCTCTCAATACATTCATATTGGTTCTGATGAAACCTTTGAGCTTGGGATGGGCCCTGAATGCCAGGTGAAAGCAAAAGAAATAGGTAACAGTGGTATTTATCACCTTTTTGTGAATAGAGCAGCCAAGTATTTACAGAAAACGGGCCGTGAAGTTATGGTTTGGGAGAGACCTATGGGCTGGAAAATGAGTGATTCACCAGCCAAAGGAGTTGTTCCTCAAAAGGATGTAATTCTTACTGAAAGTTATGATTATGAAACTCCTGACTTTCAATATGCCAAAGAGGCAAAAGCGCTGGGGTATACATTATATGCTTACGACCCTAATCCTGGCATTGAGCAGCTGTTTCTTCCTTATTATTTTCGTAAAAACAGAGATAAAAAAATTATGGGAAGTCTGGAGCGCTCCTATAATTTTTTAACCTCCAACATTGGTTCTGGCCTATTTGATGGTATGATCAACACTTCCTGGGATGATGCGGGTTTGCACAATCAGGTATGGATGCTCAGCTTCGCCACCTCCGCTGAATACGCATGGAGTGCCGATAATCCGGGACTGGAAGAGTTTAAAGAAAAATTCTTCTTCAACTATTACGGTGATGCGGTAAAGGATGTGGATGAACTTTTTATGTTGCTGAACGAGGGAGCTTTTTATTATATGGAAAGTTTTGAGCGGAAGATATGGCATCATGCCAATGTGGGCAAAACACATTTACCCGACTTACCTCGGGGTGATGCCCTTGAGTACGATCCTTACTGGAATCGGGAATATGCGGAGCGGATAGAAAAGTCAAAAGAAATGTATGAAAAAATGGACAGGGCAATATTGATCTGCCAGGAAAACATAAAGAGGCATATAAAAAATACTTATGATTTTGAAGTATTTGCCACCATTGCCAAGCTAATTAGACACACTGCTCATACCTATCTGGACTTATCAGCGCTAGAAAAGGCCATTACTGAAGCACATAAACAGCATTTCTTGAGTCATGAAGCTTATCCTGTCTCATAATTTATCTGCGAAGCGAGAAGGTATCCATGGCAGAGTTGAGAGAAGATGGCCCACCCTCTCCACATGGTTTTTTCTCCAGGGAAGGGCTGCTTTTTAGTAGGCGTAAACCCGGCCAGGGCAGCGATGATGATCAATGCCTGCTGTACACTGAGTTCTTTTCTGCCACTATGCTTTTCTAAGACTTCTATTTGTAGCGGTTCAAATATTTTCTCTGCAGCTAATTGGGCACTTTCTGCTGCCAGATGCTTAAGCCAGATCAATTGCCAGGCTACAATACAGAGCATAGCAATGGCATGAGATAGTCGTGTGAAAGTATCAAACTGTAGCTTTTCTATCTGCATACCACTCTTCAGCACCATATGCCAGCGTTCAATCACCCATCGTTTCCGGTAATAATCTATCATCAGCAAAGCAGCAGCTTGATCTTCTATATTGATGGTAGTGAGTAAATACCATAGCAGAGGCGGTTCGCTGCGCGGTTCTTCTCCTGCCGGAGTATGTGTTTCTTGAGCTACTACCACCCATAAGTCAATATCTTCTCCTTTTTTATAAGTAGGGACAGGGCATGTGATCTTACCCCAGCTTACCTGCAGCTTAGCATTACGCTCTTTTCTCTTGCTGGTCCTGGGCAGGTAAACTTCTACTTTAGTAGTATTGGGAAAAACCACTTCTTTAAGAAGCATCTTTTCTTGCTCATAATGCACCTTTCGGTTGAGATGATGTGCCCTGAAGAGTAATTCTACATGTTTGGAGCGGCGAGCAGTCATGTACTCATAAAAATCAGATTCTCTGTCGGAGATTACGATCACCTTCTTGGCTTTAGCTAAATGCTGATCCACCCACTGTAGGGCTTCTACCCACCGATAACTCTCTTTTTCTTCTAAAGGATAAAACTGCACCTGCTTTGTACGTCCTGTGGATTGGGGAGGCCACAGCTTTTGTCCTACCAGGCCCAAAGCCGTTCCCTGCTCACTCAGAGCCATGGCCGTATGCAGGCAAAGCCCTGGATTTACATGACTGCCGCCTAAGTCGCCCAGACCTTCAGTAGCGACATGACTGGCATAATTCAAGTCTGTTGTATCCTGACTCACCAAAACCACATCCTGGTCGGCACAGCGCTTGCTCGTTTGCCTATAGTGGCCGTAGCTGACGTCTACTTCCTGTTTGGAAAATATCCGCCAGGCTGATTTACGGAAATTCTCTCCTACTGCACTACTAAAGGAAAGCTCAGGGTTAGCTAAAAGACGATCAGCCATCAGTGACAAACTCTTTGCCTCGCGTTTATCTTCTACTGCACTTCCCATAAACTCTTGCATGCCCCAACTCTCTTCCATCTGTTTACCTCCCTTTTTTTTTCAACCTAATTTACAACTTTTATAAGACATGAATAGGTCATGAAGCTGCTTACAAAAATCTGGAAAAGGCTGAAAAGATTGTAGAAGAAAGCCTGAAACGCAGGAAAAAAGTTTTTTCCGAACTGGTAGATACCTGGGAGAAGACGCGTTTGCCCAAAGGGATGTCTACAGCGTATAAAGCTTATTTCTATCAGCAAGATCGTGCCTATCATTATGCTAACCGTCGTCCTGATATGACTTACCTCATTTATGATGAACAGCTTCTGGGCATGGATGACTACTTAGACAATCTTCAGGAATATATGACTTTTTATGAAAATACTTTTCTGAAAGGTGATATGCTTCAGCAAGAAGTACCTGTACCTAATTAGTAACTCCTTGAAGAGATAAGTAGGAGAGCAAAAGTTTACAGGTATTTTCTACCTTATAATAAAAAATGCTCATGCGCTACATAATTCCTTTAACCCAAGAAGAAAGAGAGCAACTTCAAACGATGCTTCATGATAGTGTAAACCACCGAAAACGGATACATGCCCAGGCTCTATTGCTTAGCCATAAAGGGTATGAGCTCAAAATTAACGCTGATATTTGTCAGGTAAACCGCGATACTATTGGTCAGTGGTTTACTGGTTGGGAAAAGAATAAACTAACCAGTCTATCAGATGCTACCCATTCTGGTAGGCCAAGCAGCTTTGATTCACAGGAAAAAAAGTTTATTAGCCTATGTAGACAAAGCTATTCGACAGATTAAACACTTGGTGATTTAAGTAGCTGAACATTTTGGTAAGCGAGTCAGTATCTGGACGATTAAACGCATTCTGAAAGCAGCTGGGTATCGTTATTAGCGCATGCGAAGGAGTTTGAAGAGTAAGCGAGATGCAATACTGTTTTCCTTCTTTAAAGAGGAAATCAAGCCCCTTAAGGCATTAGAAGAACAAGGAGAACTAGATCTATACTATTTTGATGAGGCAGGTGTTAATTTAACACCTGCCATTCCATACGCCTGGCAACCTAAGGAAACATGCTACGAACTACCTTCTAGCCAAAGCCAAAACCTCACCATCCTAGGTTCTATAAACAAAGAATGCCAATGTCAAAGCTTCTTGTTTGATGGTGCTGCCAACAGCAGTATAGTCATCGCGTGTCTGGATGCTTTTGCCGAACAAATCACCAAAAAAACGGTAGTAGTTCTGGACAGGGCATCTATCCATACAAGCAAAAAAGTAGCACAAAATATTTCTTATTGGAAGCAGAAAGGATTGTTTCTTCAATACATACCACCCTACTGTCCTGAGCTCAATCAGATTGAGATATTATGGAAGTTTATCAAATACTACTGGTTTGATCTGCAAGCTTATCAGAATATGGAGGGGCTCAAGAAAAAGCGCCGAACGACCAGGACTTGACAAATTAAGGGAGCAGCTCAGAGCGGGAGATACTTTGGTGGTTTGGAGATTAGACAGGCTTGGTAGAACCTTAAGAAATCTGATTGAATGGGTGACCTGGTTGGAAAGTGAGGGTATCGCTTTCAAGAGCCTGCAAGAATCTATAGATACCATTACTTCCGGAGGAAAACTGATTTTCCATATGTTCGGAGCTCTTGCAGAATTTGAGCGTAATCTGATCCGGGAAAGAACTCAGGCTGGCTTATTGTCTGCAAGAGCCAGAGGAAGAATGGGTGGCCGCCCTCCTTCCCTGGATAAAAAGAAGCAGAAGTTATTGGTTAAGCTCTATCATGATAAGGATCACACCATTGCCGAAATCCTGGAGATGTTCCACATCTCTAAATCTACACTCTATAAAATCGTGCGTGAAAACCCACCTGAAATCACTGCAAATATTCCTCATCAGTAACTACTTCTAACCATTCAGTAGGACCATTTTGCCTGCCGGTAATTGCGATTTGAATAAACACCTGATCCGCACTTGCCCCATGCCAGTGGGGGACATTGGGTGGACACTTTACCACATCTCCTTTTTCAAGGGTTCGTTTCGGACTGCCTTTCTCCTGATAGTAGCCCACGCCTCCGGTAGCCAGTATAATCTGTCCTGCCGGATGTATATGCCAGTTCGTCTTTCATCTCTTCATTATGGTACTCAATCAATTCTTTTAAGGTCTTACCTCGTTCGTCTTGTCCCAGGTAACGGTTCTTGATGGCTTCTGCTGTGATCAGTCTCCTTTCTTTAGCTAAGGATTCTTTACAGGCAATTAACTGACTCTTCGCTTAGTCCAGATAATTGTTAAGTCGTTTTATCTCTTCTTTTGAGCCCCGCGTCATACCCCTTACATCATCCCATCGGTCCGAAGCAATTTTTCGTTGCATAGACATATCCAGACGTTTAGCATCCACTGAGATACGCACATAGATAGACACTTGGTTGTTCTTGTCTTTTTGGTACTTCTTGACAAAAAAAGAAATTCCAAAGGTTTTGTTACTTCGCATACTACTTTTTTTTAAGAGGTTTTAGATACTTTTAGTATGCCTAAATTTGATTTAGGCACAAATAGCGTTCAAAACGAACTAAAGCAGTTTAATTTTTATGAGCGCAACAAACTGTATTTCAATACATTACACTCATTTCTGTACCTAAAAGGTAAGTAGAAAAAATAGACCCCGCCAGGGTGGCCACGAAATAGGCACATTTTTATTGAAATAGTATGCATGATTTGGAGGGTAGAAAAACAAAAAACCCCTCAAATCATACGATTTAAGGGGTTTTTCCGACTTTTGTTCTTTGCTAAGTCGGGATGACTGGATTCGAACCAGCGACCCCCACGTCCCTAACGTGGTGCGCTAACCGGGCTGCGCTACATCCCGTAATAAGGCATTTAAAAACACCTTCTGATTTTTTAGAGTTGCAAAGATAAAGCTTTCTTAAAACTTGCCAAACCTTTCATATGATCTTCTTATATAAATTCGTTGATTCGCTAGTGAGTTAGGTAAAATTATTGCTCACCTTTTTTTACGATATTGGCAGTAAATTCAGCTTTTATACATGAAAATACATTTACTATACTTTTTCCTTGTAGCTATTCTAATGTCTGCCTGTAATAGCAGTCAACAGGCATTTAAACTCATTCAAAAACAAAAATTTATTGAAGCCAAAGGAAAAATTGATAAGGCAATCTTAAAAGATAGCCTCAACGCAGACCTCTATTATGTTTACTCCATCCTTTACACTGATACTGCTTACCAAGCTTACGATATTGACTCTTCTTTTTATTTTATCAAACAAGCCATCAAAGACTATCAATCTTCAGATGCAAAGACAAAAGAAAAACTGCATAAACAAGGTATTGATAGCTTCACACTCGTCAGGCAAAAATTATTCAACGATACTTTAGCCTTCAAAAGAGCGCAAGAATCTCATGATGTACAGTCGTATCAAAATTTTTTAGATACGCACCCTGATGCTCCTCAATCCCAGCTAGAACAAGTAATTCAAAGCAGAAATAGCCTGGCCTACAGGGCAGCAAGCAATTTGGACACCTATATGGCTTATAAAGAGTTCATGGATACTTATCCTGAAGCTGATGAATACAGGCTTGCCAACGAGAAGTTTAACACCTTAGTTTTTCGTGATAAGACCCAAGCCGGCAACTTAGCGAGTTACATAGAATTTCTAGAAGCCTTTCCGGATTCGCCCTTCCGTGCTCAGGCTGAAGAACAAATATTACAAATTACTACTGCCTCTAACCAGTTGAGTGCTTATGAGGACTTTATTGAGAAGTATCCTGAAAGTAAGCACCTCAGACTCGCAGTAAATTTGTTATTCCATCTGTACCTTGTTGATCAAGACGAAGAAAGTTTTTTTACTCAATATAATAACTACCCTTTCATAGATTCATTGCGCCAAGCTTATAAAGTTAGTAAGCGTGTTCTCGCTCCGATTTTTGAAAATGAACATTATGGCCTTCTGAACAGTCAGGGTAAATATAGTATTGAAACAAGCTATGACTTGATTCCAAACCGCTATTTATGTGAGGGTATTTCAAACCAATTCGTTCATCTGGCTACTACTGATGCGCGTAACGTCTTCCATCGTTTGCTGACTAAAAATAATGAGACGATATACGAATACCGCTTACCCATTAATAATATTAGCCATCCTGGATATTTATACCGTCAGAAAGTACATGCTATGGATGCCGGGCTCATGCTCATTGAAAATGAGAAAGGAAAATATCAATTGATGCACCAATCCGGGACTACTATTTATCCCAAAACTCCCGGTGTCTACCCTCTGGACACAGCACTATTGGTATCAGGCATATCCTCAGAATCCATGCCTTATCAGTTTGTCAAAATACAAGCTGATGGATTATGGGGATTGATAAGTTTCACCGGCCGGGTTCTTTTAGAACCGATATATGAAGAAATTGAAGATTACGGAAATTTTATAGTGGTAGGCAAGCAAAAGTCAAAAGCCATTACTAGCAGGAAAAAAATAATAGAATCAGCAGATCAACACAAGCTTAAGCTGTCTTTCATTTATGAGGATGTAGCACTCATTGACCAGGAGCATATTGCTGCATTTACAGATGAATATGAAACAGCATTAGATATTAATTTTGATACCTCAGTGCCTCTTGCCCGGCACAATATTATCCGCCTGATCAAAGGAGACGGAAGTCAGCATAAGAAGTGGTTGTTGCGTGAGAATAGAACAGAAGCATATGTAAAGAATGATAGCTTACTCAACCGAAAAAAAGCCGTCTATTACCTCTACGATAAGCAAAAGCTTGCTGACCAGCCTGAAACCATATATCAGAAAGCATATTTTAATAACCGTTGGTTGGCTTTAAAAAATAAGGAAGGCTTCCATTTGTTTGACCTACAGGCTGAGCATGAAAAGGTAGTGTATGACTCTGTTAAACTGGTGGGTGAAAGTTTCGCACTCTTATTTGAAAGTTATCAGGATGCTAAAGACAGTGTAAAGGTGTTATTCCAGCACGGTGGAAAACTTGCATTAGTTTCTCCCGAAAGAATCAATTTTTTACTGCTTAAGCCAGGAAATTCTTCAGGTGAAAAAGAAAAAGAATACTTACTTATCTCTCCTCAAAATGGGCCTAAAGAAGTCTGGAGTCAATCAGGAAAACGTGTACTGACTGGTCGTTTTTCTAATCTTAGCCTTTATCCATCAGGAAAGTTTGTAGTAGAAGATAAAGGTAAAAAAGGCCTACTTGACAGCCTGGGCAATGAGCTCATTCCTATACGTTATCAGGGTATCAGCAATTACAAAGATAGTACACTGGCCATTTTTCAAAATAAAAAATTCGGCATCTACCGTTATTCAAGCAATACCTTGATTGAACCTAAATACGATGCCATGCTTCAGCCCTACGGGCTGCCCGTCTATAGTCATGAGGACTCATCTTATTACGAAGTTTATGTTGCTAAAAACAAAAATGGATATGGTTTGATCAACCAGAATAATACCCAGCTAACTGACTTTATCTTTGATGAAATCAGGTATTGGAATGATACATCTGCCTTGGTCAGAGCAAATGAGGAATGGATGATCTATCGCTTTTCACCTACAAAAAAGTACGAGGAAGAAGGGGACTATGTATTGTATGAGGGTATCAGTGACTTTGATGTTGTAGAAACCGCTGCTCAGGAAATGGTTATCAAGATTTACAAAGAAGGTGGCTATGGTATCCTCAGCAATCAGAGAGGTGAAATTCTTGGCCCTACTTACGATGATATCAGGCTTTTTGGAAGTATCTCTGATGAGGAAAGTATTTACTATTCAGAAAAGTATGTGCCTGAGGCCGAGCTGTATATTATCATCCATATGGATTATACAGGTAAGATTATCAAACGACAGGCACTTACTTCTGAGCAATACGACAGGGTCTATTGTGAAGAATAAAGATTAGTCGTAAACTTCTATATTTCCTTTTTTGATCCGGGTGAGGAAAGACTGCATATCCTTTTTTACAAGCGGTGCTAATATATAACAACCCAGAATATTAGGCAATGACATTGCGAAGAGCATTCCGTCGGAGAAGTTGATCACACCACTCAAACTCACTGAGGCACCGATCACGATAAAAATGCAGAAAATAAATTTATAAATGGTTACCGAAATATTAGACTTTCCAAAAACATAGGTCCAGGCTTTGACTCCGTAATATGACCATGAAATCATGGTAGAAAAGGCAAATAATATTACTGCTACTGAAAGCATATAGGGAAACCAATCTATAACTGAAGCAAATGCTTCGGAAGTCAGGGCAATTCCATCGTTTACATTTTCACCCTTATACGCTCCTGAAATTACGATCACCAAAGCGGTCATGGTACAAACCACCACTGTATCAACAAAAGGCTCTAGCGAGGCCACGAAACCCTCAGTCACCGGCTCACTTGTTTTTACTGCTGAATGGGCGATGGCCGCGGAGCCTACACCGGCTTCGTTGGAAAAGGTAGCACGTCTCATCCCAGTAATCAGCGTTCCAATCAAACCTCCCCCAAAAGCCTCTCCACTAATGGCACCTGTAACAATAGTGGCGAAAGCATCAGGTACCTGTCCTATATTGGTAACAATCACGATAATTGCTGAAATCACATAAAAGGCAGTCATGAAGGGTACAATGCGCTCAGTTACACGGGCAATACTTTTGATTCCTCCAATGATCACCACTGCTACTAGTATCGCCATGATCAGCCCAAATATCCAGGTATTCTGCCCAATCATAGTGTCTTGCCCACCGGTAATCACGACAAACTGTTGGGCTGCCTGGTTAACCTGAAACATATTGCCTCCTCCAAATGAAGCACCTATCGCCATTACTGAGAAAAAAGCAGCCAGAAATCCTCCTAACCTACCCATACCTTTGCCTGCCAGACCTTTACGCAAGTAATACATAGGCCCACCGGAAACTGAACCATCAGCATGTTCATCCCTGAACTTTACGCCCAGAGCGCACTCAACAAACTTGGAAGACATGCTAAATAAACCAAATAGCATCATCCAAAAGGTAGCACCTGGTCCTCCAGTAGCAATGGCCACTGCTACTCCAGCTATATTTCCTAAGCCTACAGTTCCTGAAAGAGCAGCCGTAAGGGCTTGAAAATGAGTCACTTCCCCGGGATCACCTTCGTGCGTATATTTTCCTTTGATGATATCCAGGGCCGTACCAAAGCCGCGAATATTGATGAAGTTAAGGTAAAATGTAAAAACAATAGCCCCAGTGATGAGCCATAGTAAAATAAAGGGGACTTCAACGCCCTTTAGAGTAATAATGGGATAAAAAATTACAGAGAAAACTGCATCGGCGGCGGGATTAAAAAACTCATTGATCATCATATCAATGCTTTTCTCTTCAATATCTTGGTCCTGAGCAAGAGCGGGGAGCGTTCCCGTCAGGAACATCAGACAGAGCAGTAAAGGCTTACGCATAATTTGATTTTTATACTTAGTAATTGGTTCAAATTGTTTAAGACAAAATAAAGGTGCTTCATTTTGAATAAAGCACCAACAAATTAGGCTAATTATTAAAGTTATGCTAATAAATATTTTTCAGGGCTTTCATCAAGCTGCTGAACTATGAGGCAGTGATTTTTTCAGTTTTTTTTAGATGTTTTTCTAGATATGCCAAGCCCTCTTTAAATGTATGTGGCTGGTACCCAAGCTCATTTTTTGCTTTTTCAATGATAAAGCCTGTTTTGGGCGGACGTTTGGCCGGCTGTGTAAACTCACCAGAATCAGTACGGCTGATCAGGGATTTGTCCAGGTTAAAATGTTCAGCCACCAGGAGCGACAATTCGTAAGGTGTAAAAACTTCTTCATCAGAGATATGGAAGATACCTCTGGATCTCTTCTGTGCTATTAGCCAGCAGGCTTGAGCGAGGTCTTCGGCCAGCGTTGGTGTTCTGAACTGATCATCTACAACTTTTATACTTTTACCATTTTCCAGACTTTCCTTCACCCACAGTACGATATTACTTCTGCTCATACTGGGAGCAACCCCATATACCAGCGCTGTCCTTACGATGGCATGATCTACTTCACTTTGCTGCACCAGGAGCTCTGCTTCAGCTTTTGACTTTCCATAATAGTTCACAGGGCCGATGGCAGCATCTTCAGCTAAAGGACCATTAGAACCTGAGAATACAAAGTCAGTAGACAGGTGTATAAAAAAGGCATCAATCTCTTTAGCGGCTTCCAGCAGCCATTCAACAGCCAGTACGTTGACTTTCCAGCAGTCACCCTGGTTTTGCTCACACGCATCTACGTTTGTCATGGCGGCAGTATGGACAATTACATCCGGCTTTTCATCACCAATCACCTGCATCACTTGTTCCCGATCTGTTATATCCAATGAGCAAAAATGATATTCAGGAAGATCATAATAATTTACATTCTCACCCCTTGAGGTAGCAACTACTTCAATGTTATGTTCGTGAGAAAGTAAAGCAATTAATTTTTGACCTAAGAGACCATTTGCTCCGGTAATCAATATTTTCATAGTGACGAATTTTATAATATCTATTTTGCTGATGGATACATATATCCATATTTCTTTGAAATTGCTTTTTTGGACATTTCCTCAACATCTACTGTCATGTAAATATCCTCAACAGGCTTATCTTTAGCTCCTGTTGGTTGTGTAGCAATTGAATCCACTATACTTAAACCATCAATAATCTCACCAAAAACGGTATAAGTATCATCCAGGTGAGGCGTTCCACCGATAGTTGTATATGCTTGTAAACGTTCTTTTGGGTATTTTCGGTCCACTTCTATATTTAATTCCTCTTCAACTACAGGCTTTAGTTCTACCATTCTTTGGGTATAGGCCTCAAAATCTCCGCTCTGATACAAGCCAATCAGTTCTTCGCCTACCTCTTTATAATCGGCCTCCTTGATAAGCTTCTGTATTCCTTTTCCAAGCTTATTCATGTCAGTAAGCAGTTCATCCTCGGAATATACAACTCCCTGCACGATGTAAAACTGGCTTCCGCTGGATGCTCTCTCAGGATTAATCTGATCACCCTGTCGTGCTGCAGCTAATGCTCCTTTTTTGTGAAAAAGTGTGTCAACAAACTCAGCAGGAATGGTGTAATCTACAGAATCCTCTTCCGGATTGTAGCGGGGACTGGTACTTAAA
Organism: Catalinimonas alkaloidigena; assembly: GCF_029504655.1. Lineage (NCBI taxonomy): Bacteria > Pseudomonadati > Bacteroidota > Cytophagia > Cytophagales > Catalimonadaceae > Catalinimonas > Catalinimonas alkaloidigena. The sequence goes on along the minus strand of NZ_JAQFIL010000001.1, from coordinate 1,684,901 downwards.
TCCCCACCTTGTACCATAAAATCTTCAATCACACGGTGAAAAGTCGTACTATCGTACTTGCCATCCTGAGCTAAGGTTATAAAATTTTCTTTATGTTCAGGAGTCGCGTCATATAGTACAGCATGCATCTCACCATAAGGTGTATGGATAGTTACTAGGTAATCTTTCTCAGCACTACAGGCAGTAAACATCCATAAGCAACAAAAAAAGAAAACAATAATATATTTCCTCATCAATAAAAATGTAACAACTATTTAAAATACAAACCTAACAAATATTCATTTGTTTTTTAATTTTTTCAAGAACAACGTCTCCCCCATTGTCCAGAATTTTTAGGGCTAACTGATTTCCTAATTTTTCAGCTTGATCAGCTTTGCCATAGACATTTTCTTTAATTAATTCCTGCCCATCAAGACTGATAACCCCTCCGGTAAGATGTAATGCGTCACGCTCAAGCTTTGCAAGGGCAAAAACAGGAATACTACACCCCCCTCTAAGTGTTTTCAAAAAAGCTCTTTCAGCTAGTAGCCTATACTCTGTCTGTTCATGGCTGACCAGTTTTTTTATTTTTGATTTTTTATCATTTTCCATGGCTGACAAAACTTCTACTGCTACACTTCCCTGCCCTACAGCGGGTATAAAAACCTCCGTATCAAATTCGTGAACCACCTTATCATGATAATTCATCCTATGTACTCCTGCGTAGGCGAGTAGCATGGCATCACATAAACCGGATTCCATTTTTGTAAATCTAGTCTGCAAATTACCCCTGATTTCCACAGTATTTACATGTGGGTAATAGTGCTTCAGCATTGCTTTTCTACGAGCAGAAGATGTGCCGATCAACCATTCTCTACTTTTATCAGCCAGGTTTACTTGCTGATGACTTACCAATACGTCGTGAACCTTCTCTCTTTCTGTAAAAGCGATAAGTTCAAATTCTTTGGGTAATTCAGATTGCATATCCTTAGCACTGTGTACTGCTATATCTATTACACCATCGAGGAGTTGCTGCTCTATTTCCTGTGTAAATACCCCTTTCTCGCCAATCTCAGCAATTGCCACATCCAGTTTCTTATCCCCTTTGGTATCTATGGTAATTATTTCAGTCTCTACGCCTCCTTGCTGTAACTTTTCTGCCACATAATATGCCTGCCACAACGCAAGTTTGCTCCCTCTGGTCCCAATTTTTAACTTCATATCTTCTATCGGTTAATTCCAATCTAATATTACTCTTATTACTCTATCGTAGTACCTGGCCTATTTTTAGTGAAATATCCAGAAATACAATTTTTGGGTTAGCATTTCTCATCAGATGATAATACCCCTGATTCAAGAGCTTAGTTATGCTTTCAACCTTATCAAACGACATTACTTTGCTAAAATTGGCAATGAACTTTAGTTCATCACCCTGTACCCTGATCAATATTTTATCGTTCAACATCACATCATCATTTCCCTCAGCTGTATTATCAGCAGCTAACACCATAAGGGTTTCACGCAGCATACTCAACCCGTACTGCATTAATCCTTTCTGTGCTTCTTTCCCCATTTTTTGTACCTGATCCATCATTTGAATTAACTTAGAATAATCCTGAACATAACAGGTGCGCATCCAATCTCTGAAGAACTTATGACTATCCTCTTCTACTTCTTCCGACAGTCTGAGGGCCTGGTTTAAGTTGCCATCGGCTAGCGTAGCAATCTGCCTCAGTTGTAACATTCTTTTGTCCTGAGGATCTGCTATTCTTTCTCTTTTGGCTAAGTCATAGACGATTTCATCATTAGTAAAAGCTCTTATATTTACGATCTGGGTACGTGAGAGAATGGTGGGTAATATTTTCTCAACATCATTGGCTACCAAAAAGAAGAGCGTATTGTCCGGCGGTTCTTCCAGAATTTTAAGAATACCGTTTGCTGCAGAAGGATGTAATAGTTCCGGTAGCCAGAGGATAACAATCTTGTACTTACCTTCAAAAGATTTTAAGGAGAGCTTTCTGATGATATTACGGCTTTCTTCTTTAGAAATATTAAGCTGCTTATTCTCAGCACCAAAATAGGCACTCCAGTCTACAGTATCTCCGTATGGATTTTCAGCCAGGAAAGAACGCCATTCTTTGATATAACTATCGCTTACTACGTCTTTCCCTGATATATTTTTAGTGGCACTAACAGGAAAGACAAAATGAACATCGGGATGAATGAACTTATTGAGCTTTTCAAGACTAGACTTATCCAATTCCTTTTTATCAGACAGGCCTGCGTGCTCAGTTCCTTCTTCCTGAAACACCTTGCCAGAGCTTTCCTCCCCAGCAGGAGCGTAACTATTCAGGTATGTGGCAAAAGCAACAGCCATTGCCAGGTTAGCACTACCCTCAGGGCCCAGGAAGAGCTGAGCATGGGCTACATGCCCTTCCCGGGCTGTATTGATCAGACTTTGCTTAATTTCTTCCAGGCCACTTATATCTGAAAACTGCATAGTGAGGATGTGAGTCTTTTCTTGCCGAAATTAATAAACAAGTATTAATTCCTGAACCTTTAAGAAACAAAAAAAGTCTTCAGAAAACTGAAGACTCTAAAATTTTTTGAGTGCTGGAAACTAGTTTTTCTCACGCTTATAACGCTTGTTAAACTTCTCAACACGTCCCGCAGTATCAACATACAGTTTCTTACCAGTGTAGAACGGGTGAGAAGCAGAGCTTACTTCAACCTTCACTACAGGGTATTCGTTACCGTCTTCCCACTTGATAGTCTCTTCAGAGTCCATGGTAGATCTTGTAATGAATTTAAAATCACTAGACGTATCATGAAATACGACTTTTCTGTATTCTGGGTGGATATCCTTTTTCATAGCCTTAGCTTTTCTTTTTCTATGGTTTTAACGGATTTTGCCGTTATTTAAGTTCGTTTTCTCAAAAGAGTTGCAAATATAAAAACTTTTATTCGGCATTCATAAATATAAGCCTAATGCTTTACACAAATTTTCATGTCAGGGTATGTTCATATATTTATGTACCTGCAAAGAGATTCTCCACTGAGGGTGCTCCTTTACATAATCAATGATCTGAGGTAGCACCTTATCCGATTTACTCCACTCAGGCTGGAGAAAGAGCTGACAGTCTGCACGCATTTTCTGCGCAAACTCCTCAGCCCATTTAAAATCACTCTTATTATAAATGATGATTTTCAGCTCATCAGCTTCCTGATAGATCTCCGGTAAAGGGGCTTTAAATTTTTTTGGAGAAAGACAAATCCAATCCAGCTTTCCACTGAGCGGGTGTGCTCCGGAGGTTTCAATGTTAATGGTAAAACCCTCTTGATGTAGCGCATCGCACAAAAAGCTCAGGTCATGCATCAGCGGTTCACCTCCTGTAATCACGGCCAGCCGGCCCGGATACGAAGCAGCTTTTTCCACGATATCACTCACCGCAATCAATGGATGCTGCGTTTCATCCCAGGATTCTTTTACATCGCACCAGACACAACCCACATCACAGCCTCCTAAACGAATAAAATAAGCAGATTTGCCCTGATGAAAGCCCTCTCCCTGTACGGTATAGAAAGCTTCCATGAGGGGTAAACTTCCAACAACAATGTCTTTTTGCTTAACTTCTTTAAACATCTCCAATTTAGTTATTACTATTTTGGGTTCTGGGTTAAGGAGTTTTTTGGTTAAGATATTTTGTATTAATGTCCGGTAATAGAGGCCCTCTTCAAATAAGTAGCCATGTTCTGTATCATACCTGCTGACTCATTTGCTTACATAAAGCATCAAACTCGTTGTTATTCAGACAAGTACTGTCTTTTGCACGGTAGGGCTGTGACATTACTTTAATACAGGAGGCTTTCGATATATACAGAAACTGAACAAACTCTTTATTGCTACCTCTTCCAAAGCCTTCCGCCATAGTATCCATAACTGAACCCCTACTTCTAGGATTTGATTCCTTAATGAAAATCCCTTCAAAATGGTTCTCTACCCCCTAGTTTGAAAATCAAATTACACAACATTCTCGCCTTCTGCCAGCACTCAATATCCTCAAACCTACTTATCGTAGCCATCACATAATTCCAATTAACTCCAAACTAAAAACGCTCCCAACGCTAAACCAAAAAACTCTCTAACTCTAAATCCTTGAACCCTGAACTCTAATAAACTTCTCCCTTCGCTGCAAGCATGGTATTATAAAGAAGAGACGCTCTCGTCATGGGGCCAACACCACCGGGTACGGGTGTGATATAGCTACATTTTTCCGCCACTTCATCAAATTTGACATCACCTTTCAGTCCAAAGCCAGATTTTTTAGAGGAGTCTTGTACTCTGCTGGTTCCTACATCAATTACCACAGCCCCTTCTTTTACCATATCAGCAGTGATGAATTCCGGTTTACCTAAAGCCGCAATCAGAATATCAGCCTGTTTGGTGATTTCAGGAATGTTGGGGGTTCTGCTGTGACAAACGGTTACTGTAGCATTACCGGGATAAGCTTTTCGCGACATCAGGATACTTACCGGCGTACCGACAATATCACTTCTACCCACTACTACACAATGTTTACCCTCAGTGGGTATTTCGTAGCGTTTGATCAATTCCAATACGCCATGTGGTGTAGCACAAACATAGGCGGCTAAGCCTTTAGCCATTCTCCCAATATTGATCGGATGAAAGCCATCTACGTCTTTTTCGGGACGAATGGCAAATGTGATCTTTTCTGCCGCGATATGGTCGGGAAGAGGGAGCTGTACGATTAAGCCATCAATATCATCATCATTATTGATCTCTTCTACTTTAGCCAAAAGCTCCTCTTCAGAAATGTCCGCATCGTAACGGATAAGAGTAGATTTATAACCGATTTGCTCACAGTCTTTCACCTTCATGCGCACATAGGTATCGCTGGCCGGATCTTCTCCCACCAGGATAGCTGCGAGATGAGGTATTTTTCCACCTTCTTTCTTAATTTTTTCTACTTCCTCGGCCAACTCCTGCCTGATTTGCTGAGCGGTCTGCTTACCGTCAATTAAATTCATATGATTAGGTTAGTTTATCGTTTCGGCTAGTCAAGTTTGAGTACTGCCATAAATGCTTCCTGAGGAATTTCAACATTACCTACCTGACGCATACGCTTCTTTCCTTTCTTCTGCTTTTCCAAAAGTTTACGTTTACGGGAAATGTCACCGCCGTAGCATTTAGCAAGTACGTTTTTCCGCATAGCTTTTACGCTTTCGCGGGCAATTACCTTCGTACCAATGGCTGCCTGTACAGCGATCTCAAACATCTGACGAGGAATCAGTTCTTTGAGTTTTTCGCATAAGCGCTTACCCCATTCGTAGGCTTTATCACGATGTACAATGGCCGAAAGTGCGTCCACTTTATCTCCGTTGAGCATGATGTCCAGCTTCACCATATTGGACTGGCGATAACCAATCGGATGATAATCTAGGGATGCATAGCCTCGGGAGAGCGTTTTGAGTTTATCAAAAAAGTCAAATACAATTTCGGCCAGGGGAAGCTCAAAAGAAAGCTCTACCCTATCCTGCGTTAAAAAAACCTGATTTTTGATCATGCCCCGCTTATCCATGCACAGTTCCATAATATTACCGATATAATCAGACTTGGTAATGATCTGTGCTCTGATAAATGGCTCTTCTATATGCGATAATTCGGTGGGATCGGGCATTTCAGAAGGAGCACTCACCTGCTTCATCTCACCATCTTTCATGACAGCATGGAAACGCACGGAAGGAACAGTAGTAATCACTGTCATATCAAACTCCCGCTCCAGGCGCTCTTGCACAATTTCCATATGCAGCATACCCAGGAATCCACAACGAAAGCCGAAGCCCAGAGCGGCAGAAGTCTCAGGTTCCCACACCAACGAAGCGTCATTGAGCTGTAGTTTTTCCATGGAGGCGCGCAATTCTTCAAACTCAGATGTGTCTACCGGATAGATACCGGCAAACACCATGGGCTTTACATTCTCAAAACCGCTGATTGCTTTCTCGCAGGGCTTATTGACATGGGTAATGGTATCACCTACCTTGACTTCTTTGGCGACTTTAATTCCTGAGATCAGATAGCCAACATTACCAGCACCTATAGTTTGAGCAGGTTCCTGCAAAAGTTTCAGTACTCCTATTTCATCAGCTTCATAGGTCTTGCCAGTATTGACAAACTTTACCTTATCTCCTTTGCTGATTTGCCCGTTGAAAATCCTGAAATATACTTCCACACCCCGAAAAGGATTGTAAACTGAGTCAAAAATCATCGCCTGTAGTGGTGCATCCGGGTCGCCGGTGGGATGTGGGACACGTTCAACAATTGCCTCCAGAATTTCCTTAACACCAATGCCTTCTTTGGCACTCGCCTCAATAATATCTTCACGCTCACAGCCAATCAAGTCAATAATCTGGTCGCCTACTTCCTCAACCATGGCTCCGGGCAAATCAATTTTGTTGAGTACCGGAATGATCTCCAGGTCATGCTCCAGCGCGAGATAAAGATTGGAAATCGTCTGCGCCTGCACGCCCTGTGCAGCATCTACAATTAATAGAGCACCTTCGCAGGCTGCGATAGACCTTGAAACTTCGTAAGAGAAGTCAACATGTCCGGGAGTATCAATCAGGTTAAAAACGAATTGCTCCTCCTTCTGGCCTTCTTTCTGATATTTGTAGTTCATCTGAATTGCGTGGCTTTTGATCGTAATGCCTCGCTCACGCTCCAGATCCATATTATCCAGTAATTGTTCCTGCTTCTCGCGCTCGGTGATAGCGCCGGTAAACTCAAGCAGGCGATCGGCCAGGGTACTTTTCCCATGGTCAATATGTGCTATAATGCAAAAATTTCTAATGTTCTTCATGTACAATTCGCCACTGTTAAGATGCACAAAAATAGCAATAATTTATTCCTGTAATAATGTGGATCAGGAGTTAATTGAATTTGCCCTAAAATAGTTCAACAGTGAATCGGTAAGGCTTGTTCCGGCAATGAGTATCTAGCCTTCACTTATGATGAATATTTATTTTTTCTGTTTCAATTCTTCCAACAAAAACATTAAAGTTAACGTATATGTAAGTATAAGATAAGTAGTATTTAGAGTGAGCGTAATTGAGGAGAGAGATAATTGTTAGAGTAAGTTAGGTTTAGTTGTTTAGTAGTTTTAGCACGCCCTCGGAGGGCGTGCTTTTTTATGCCATGTACTGTTTCCACCAGTGCTGAAATACGATCAGCGCCCAGATGGTGGCATGCACATCGCCAGGGTTGTTAGAAAATAACTTCTGCTTTATTGCCTGAATTCCTGCAAGGTCAAAAATATCCTGCTCTGCAATAAAATCATCTGATAATAGCTCTTCAATGGTACTTTTCAGTTCGGTGCGAAACCAGCCTAGCAAGGGAACTTCAAAGCCTTGTTTGGGTCTTTTGTATAGTTCAGGAGGTAGCAGCTTTCGGAAAGTATCCTGTAAAATACGCTTTTTCATCTGACGGTTAATCTTGGATTCTTCAGGAAGCGTGAAAACAAACTCTACTACCTTATGATCAAGGAAAGGCACACGAATTTCAAGTCCATGCGCCATAGACATCAAATCCACTTTAGTAAGCATATCATTGGGTAGCACCAGGTTTACATCGGTATATAGCCACTGGTTAATTGTTTCATGCTGATCATTGATGGCCTGGGTCAAAGCTCCAATCTGCCTGTCATGCTTTTCAAAAGCTAAATGTTCTAATACACTACTACTCAGCAGTGCTACTGCTTCCTCCCCATTCAAATAAGTAGCCCATTTGATGTATCGCTCTTTCGGACTGAGTTGCATTCCTTCTGAAAAACGCGCTAACTGCCGTACCTTGTTGGTAAGTGGATTGTTACGGGATTTAGGAAGACTTTTCCAGAGATGTGCTAAGCCACTGACCATCTTTTCTCCAGTGCCCGCCTGCATGGCTCTCCATGCAGCATGATGCTTATTGTAGCCGGAGAACACTTCATCTGCGCCATCCCCGGAAAGGGCTACGGTCACTTTCTTTTTGGTTTCTTTACTTAAGATATACACCGGAATCGCAGAAGAATCGGCAAAAGGTTCATCTATATGATCCAGTATATCAAAGAGGTGACCATATAGATCATAATTACTAAGTGAAAAAACAGTGTGATTGGTCTGATATTTATCCGCTACCAGTTGGGCATATTTTGTTTCATCATAAAAAGGCTCGTCCCTGTAGCCAATAGAAAAAGTATTGAGCTTGTCTACATGGCGGCTGGCCAGCGCAGTAATTACTGAAGAGTCAATACCTCCGCTCAAGAAAGCACCAAGCGGCACATCCGCTATTAATCTATTCTTAACAGAATCTTCCATCAACGCATGCAAGCGATTTTGCTGCTGTTCATAACTTAGTTTTTCCGGATTCAGTAAGGTTTCATTAAATGGAACTTCATAATACTTACCGCCTCTTACCCTGGGTTCATTTGCCTTTGAAATTTCCAGGTAATGTCCTGGCAGTAGTTTCTGCACACCTTTTAACATCGTAGCCGGAGCAGGCGTATAATTAAATTGCAGATATTGATAGAGAGCATTTGTATCCAGCTCTTTTTCAATCCCATAAGCCAGCAGAGATTTCATCTCGGAAGCAAATAACACCTTATCTTCATCAGCATAATAAAGCAAAGGCTTAATACCAAACCGATCACGGGCGATAAAAAGATTGTCGCGCTGCTCGTCGTAAATAGCAAATGCAAAAAATCCATTCAGTCTACCCAGGCATGCTTTTCCTTCATGGATATAGAGTTGTAAAAGTACTTCTGTATCAGTAGCTGATTGAAAATTTACGCCTTTTTGTTCAAGCTCTTTTCTTAACTCACGGTAATTATAAATCTCTCCATTAAAAATGATGGTAAAACGCTCACTACTGTCTTTCATGGGTTGATTTCCATGGGCACTGGTATCAATGATGGAGAGGCGTCTGTGACCTAATCCTACCCTGTGGACTGAAGTGCTTCTTCCAAAATCAGGGCCTCGCTTGCTTAGTTTATCAGTAGCAGCCGCCAGGTTAATCATATGAAAGCGACCTATTTCATTGAAGGCGTAAATACCCGTTATTCCGCACATAGTTTGGTTGACAATTACAAATTAAGAATTGCAGAGCATATTTCTCTGCCACATATGAGTATTTTTCTATTGGTGCTAATACGAAAGTAAGTGTAATATCAAATAAGGAAAAAGCGATTGACTAACATTATTTCCTGAGGGCTTTGCTAAGGCCGCGAATAAAAGGAATTTTAGGTACTGAGTTTGCTATTCTAATCTCTTCCCAGAAATTAGTTTTTTCATCCAAAAACCTGAAAACTCTATGGGGAGGATTGTTCCTGAACAGCTGGGTAAAAACATCACTTGGAGGGTGTAAATTGAGGGCCATGACATTGAGAAGGGTACTGTCATAGATCATAAATCGCTGTTGCCAGGCACTAGGCGCACGGTGCGGTTTTTCTCCTTCAATCAGTCGTTTTACAATCCTTTTACTGTCTTCCTGTATACGCATGAAGGTATAGCCGGTTGAAGGCTTGGTAACACCACCCGCAGTGCCAATATTTACAATATGCTTACCCACTGAAGAAGGATAAGGCATATTAGTCATAGGAATGACACCAAACTCTTCATGCTCAATGGTATAATCATCTAACTGATAATAGGTCCTCAGGTAATCTATCAAAGACTGATCATAACTCTCCTCTTTGAGTAGCTGATGAGAAAATATTGTATATTCTATTAAGGCGGTCTTACTGTCAGTAGGTAAGACATATACAAACCGACAATCGTCATTCTGAACGACCCTGAAATCCATCAGCGTTGCTTTTTGCGGGTCAAAAAATGCGTCAGGGGTTTTGATGATCCAACCTTTAAAAATGTTGCAGCAGATAATGATAAGCCTCTGCCTGCTCTCTTTCATCCTTTTCTCTGATGCTGTTAAAAACCCATTTTGCGTTAAAACTACCCTTATCAGTTTTTACAACAGCTCCTTCTTCAGTGTCTATTATTGATAACACCTCTGACTGCAGAAAATGAATATTTTCAAGCGTAGCAACACTTTTTTTTACATGGCTGTAAAAATCAATTCCCCTAATCATTTTATATGAATAAGGGGCTATGTCAAGACTTTTAGAGAAGCTTGCACTGTAAAAATCAAGCTGTTGCCATTGATGATGAACTATATTTTCAAATATGCCATCCCCTACTTCCCAAAAGCACCATGTACGATCATTGGTCTCTTTGGATGAGTTATCAATTACTAAAAAAGTTTTTTCTTTTAATGCGCTTTGCAAGCAGTGAAAAAGTAAGCTTAAGCCAGCCGCGCCACCGCCAGCAATGATATAGTCGTAACTTTTGAAAAAGGACATGGACAATAAGTAAAATTCAGCTATGGGAACAAGTTAAATAAGCGCTTGTTTTACCAAACATACTAATTTTACATTAACAGCTATCTGTTTTTCATTCAGTTGCTGATTACTCACAATACTTTTTCAAAAAGAAATCCGCCCTATCATCTCCTAATGCTCTTGCCTGCTCCCAGTCGTTACAGGCATTTTCGTCGCCTAATTGATAATAAGCTGTAGCTCTTCCTTTATAGTACTCTGCCCTTTCAGTATCAAATTCTATGGCTTTGCTGAAATCCTTTACAGCACCTTCTACATCCTCCAACAAAATTTTCACGTTAGCACGATCATAGTAAGCTGCTGCATCGTCGGGAGCGTTTTCTATCACTTTGGAATAATCTTCCAATGCGCCTTTGTAGTCTTCTAGCTCTTCTTTCAAATAAGCGCGGTTATAATACACATTAGTATTAGTAGGATCAATTTTCAGTGCTTTGTTGAAGTCTGACAATGCATTCTGAAAAGCATACATATAAGTAAAAGCAGTAGCTCTGTCAATGTAGAGTTGCGCATCTTCTTTATCCATTGTCAACGCATTGGAGTAGTCTACACTGGCCTGCTCATAATTTTCCCGCTTAAAGTGAGCCTTCCCTTTGCGATGATACACATCTTTTTCACGGATTCCTCCTTCAATCACCAGCTCATAGTAGCCGATGGCTATCGCATACTGCTCTAGTTCATAGTAAGCATCTGCCATATAATAAAGGATACTGGTAGTGGCTGCTTCAGCAACTTCTACTTTGCGCAGGTCATTTTTTGAAGCTTCATAGTTGCCCAGCTTAAAGTGTGCTAACCCCCGGTTTTCATAAGCTATTATGTATTCTGTATCCAATGCGAGAGCCTGATCAAAATCCGGTATTGCCTGCTCATACTGTTTTAGCAAGAATTTAGTTTTACCCCGATTGTTATATATTACCGGATCGTTTACACCTAAGCTAATTGCCTGATTGTAATCGTCTAGTGCAGCCTGATAGTCTTTTAACCTGAAGCGGGTGTTGGCTCTTACAGCATAGGCCTCTCCAAAGTCTGATTGTTTACCTATCGCATTGGTAAGGTCCTGCAAGGCTTCTTCAAACGCTTTGTCTTCATAGCGTGCAAAACCACGACGAAAATAGGTGAGAGCATCATCCGCTCCCATTTCTATTGCCCTATCTAAATCTATTAGTGCTTCTTTGTATTGCTTAAGAAAAAACTTTGCATTTCCACGACAAGATAAAGCTGTCTTATTGATCATTCCCTGCTCAATAGCTTTATCCAGATCAGCAATTACAGCTTCATAAGCTTTCGCTTTTTCTTCTTCAGCAAGCGTTTCTACCAGCTGATATTGACTCACACCCCGACTAAAAAAAGTTCTGGCATCAGCTACATTATTCTCAACGGCGTGGTTCAGTTCTTTCAGTGCTTCTGTATAGGCTTCTGTTTCGTACAATGAAATTCCCATCAATCGGGCAATATCCTGATCCTGACTGTCCAGCTCACGTGCCTCTTGCAAATCACTGATAGTACCAGCATAATCTTGGGTGGCGAAGCGTGTATTTCCCCTGTTTAACAATGCTTTTACATAGTCTGGCTTCTGATTGATAGCCTGATCGTAGTCCAGCAGGGCTGCATTATAATTTTGCTGCATAGCCTTGGCTTTTCCCCTATTGTTATAAATAATGGGCGCTTTTTCCTGATCTTCTTTTCCCCCGTTTGACAAAGCCAAATTATAAGCACTTATCGCTCCCGGGTAATCGTCAATAAGGAATTTAGCATTGCCTAGATTATAAAGGCTCATTAAATCTTTTACTCCCTTAGAAACAGCAAAATCCAAGTCTTTAACGGCGTCTGTATTGTTTCCAGTGGCATAGTACGCATTCCCCCGGTCACTGTATACTTTTGGTGCATCCGCTCCCTTTTCAATTGCCCGTGTCAAATCCGCAATTGCTTTGTCATGATTGCCCAATGCTTCATTCACATATCCGCTAAACTCAAATGCCTTTTTGGTATCAGCACCGAGGCTGAATGCTTTGCTCAGGTCTGCTAAAGCCTCCTTAAATTCACTGCGGTAGTAATAAATCTCTCCCCGATAAAGGTAAGCCTGAATTTCATTCAGTCCCATCGTAATGGCTTCTGAAAGATCTTTTTCTGCTTGCTCATAATCAGCGATCTCGAAGTTTGCATACCCTAGATATTGATACAGTCTTAAATCACTTACCCCCAGCTCACTGGCTTTTTGTAGGCTTTCTACCGCCTTATTTTGTTCTTTTAGCATATAAAAGGCCACCCCTTTTTCTAAGTGGGCCTGAGCGTAACGAGCTTTCCGCTGGATAGCCTTCTCAAAATCAGCTAGCGCTTCCTCGGTTTGCTGTGTACTGAGATATGCTTTTCCACGTTTAAGGTACAAATCCGCGCTGGAAGCTCCCAAACCAATCGCTTTTTCAAGATCCTGTAAAGCCTCCGGGGTTTCTTTCTGTCTCAGTCTTAATGCAGCTCTGTTGACATACGCTAATGTATCCTGCGTTCCTAAACTGATCGCCTGATTAAGATCATCAATTGCTGAAACATCTTCATTAGCAAATTTTGCGTTACCACGCATCAGGTAGACGTCCACATTCGTTTCGCCATGCTTAAGTGCTTCACCCAGAGCATTGACTGCTGCCTGATAATTTTTAAGGACATATTCTACTTTGCCCAGATGGTAATAGCTCAGCCCATCACCTGCCCCCTGTTCAATGGCCTTTTTTAAGTCTGGAAGCGCTGAACTGTATTCTTCCAGGTACACCTTTGCATTTCCTCTGCAATAATATAAGTCAGCTTCCTTTTCACCTTTTTCTATTGCGGTGGAAAGTTCAGCAATAGCCTCCCTATACTTTCGCAAATGGTATTTGCTTTTCCCTATACCTGTATAGGTTTTGCCACTGTTATCTCCAAGAGATAGTCCTTTCTCATAATCCAGAAGTGCCTGCTGATATTTTTTCTGTGTGTAATAAATATCTGCCCGGGCAGAGAACAAGTGGGCTTCGTTGATGCCTCCACTAATGGCCTTGTTGAGATGTACCAGCGCGTTTTCACGATCTTCATTCTGGAAATATGCACGTCCCAGCATGCCTTCCACCTGCGGAGAACTGCTTGCTTTTGTCAAAGTATTGATGGCCTGATCATACTGATTTTCAGCAAAATAGGAGGCTCCCAAAGCCAGAAATACCTGTTCATCAGTAGTTCCCAGTTCTATCGCTTTCTCCAGTGCTACAATAGTGCTCTGATGCTGTGCTCTGGCAGCATAAGAGCAACCTAAGATCTGATAATAATACCCATCAAGCAATGCTTGGCTTTCGGAAGATTCAATTTCTTTTAAATCTCTAATTGCCAGATCATACTGTTGAAGTTCAAATCTGGCATATGCTCTTTTTTGAAATAAGACCGGTTCTTTGCCCCCTCCCTGCTGGGCCTGATCTAGGGCTTTTATGGCCTCAGCATAACTCTTTTTTTCATATAGTGCTATGCCACGGTACATTTCATATTCTGCATCCAGACTTCCAAGTGCTGCAGCTTTATTTAGGTCAGCTACTACGCTTTCCCATTGTTGAAGCTGAAAATAGGCCGTTGCCCGGTTGAGCCAGGCTTTTTGATAACTTTCTTTAAGCTTTACAGCCTCGCCAAAATCTGCAAGTGAAGCCTTTGCATCGCCAGCCAGCAGTTTTGCCTTTCCCCGATTGTTATATACGATTTCATCCCGCTGTCCCATCGCTATTGCCTGATCGTAATCCCCTATAGCCTCATTGTATTTGTCATACATAAAATAAATATTGGCTCTGTGTACATAAGCGCTGGGATCACTAACTCCTTCTTTAATAGCTTTATTCAGGTCACTGACAGCCTCTTTATATTCTTGCTTTTCATACAAGCACAATGCCCGATAAAGAAATACCTCTGCGTTATAGGCTCTGAGTGTAACTGCTTTGTTCAGGTCTTCTAAAGCAGCATCAAGCTTCAGCAACTTATAATTGGCGACTCCCCTTCCCTGATAGGCTTCCGGACTTTCGGAGCGGGCAATGATATGGCGGGTAAAAGCAGTCTTGGCTTCTACAAACTGATTAGACTTAAGCAGTGCATTGCCTTCAGCCAAATAGTCTACAGAATCCTGCAAGTAATGATAGGCTTGCAAAGGAGTAAATACACACTGTAGAGCTGTGGCAAATATTATTGAAAAAAGAAAACGCTTGATCATACCTAAAATATATCCATTGTCCCTTATGAACGATTAAGGTCAAATTTAATTTTTCAAATACCGTTCCTCCGTTGAAAAAAGCGTTTTTCTGTTTATCGTAAGATTAATACGTGGATTAAGGGTTTAAAAAAGAAAAGCTCTGACCATTTATTGGCCAGAGCTTTTTAGCTTATAAAAATAGCTTGCTTGTTTATGCTTCAGCTACCGGATCTACGTGTACGTACGAACGACTCTGTGATCCTCTTTTAAATACTACAGTACCATTAGTAAGTGCAAAAAGCGTATGGTCTTTACCGATTCCTACGTTTTTACCAGGATGATGCTTGGTACCACGCTGCCTTACAATGATATTTCCAGCGACCACTTCCTGACCGCCAAATATTTTTACGCCTAGGCGTTTACTTTCTGAATCTCTACCGTTTTTCGAGCTACCGGCTCCTTTTTTATGTGCCATGGTATCGTAATTTTATGATTATACTTTTTTATTTTTTCATCAATTCTTTAGCCTGCCCTACCCAGTCTTCACTTTTGATAAGATCTGCAGTCAAGCCATCAATATCAGCTATTTTCTCCATATCTTCCTCACTCAGCTTGCTAATCTGCTCAAAAGTTGTGTAACCTTTGGCATTCAGCTCTTTTTCAAACACAGGACCGATGCCGCTGATTTTTTTCAGGTCATCTTTGCCACTGTCTTTGGCTTTTGTCTCCTTTTTAGGAGCTTCTTCTTTGGCAGGAGCAGGTTTAGACTCAGCTTTCTTGGCTGAAGCTTTCTGCCCTTTGGCAAGGATATCCTCAATCAGGATTTTTGAATACCCCTGGCGGTGACCCTGCGTTTTCTTGTATCCCTTTCTTCTTTTCTTTTTGAATACAATAACTTTGTCACCGCGACCGTGATCCAGGATAGTTCCTGTTACTTTGGCACCATTTACTACGGGCGTACCCACTTCAATGCCATTATCATCTCCTAAAAGGAGGACACGATCAAACTCGACGGAAGCGCCAGTCTCTCCTGCTACAGAAGGAGCATAAACAAACTGATCTTTAGCTACTTTAAATTGCTTTCCGGCTATATCAACGATTGCGTACATTATAATTTACTTTTTTCAATTGAGGCGCAAATATAGAAGTTAGACTCCGTTAATACAAATCAAAGCTGGCTTTCGTTTAGTCTTTTTAAAAAAATTTGCGCAGCATTTCAGCGATTGTATTTAGAGATACTTATATACTTCACAAAAGCGTATAATTTCACCTAAATATCCTGCTTTATTATATCAGGGATAACTGTCTGGCCATAGCTTCAGCTTCCTGTTTGGTATACGCCAGTTGCTGGTATTTCACCATCAAATCTCTTTTTTTGACAGCTTCTCCCCTTGCGATATAGCGAGGAGAGACTACATATACCGATTGTGCTTTTTTACGGAGAAAATCAATTTCCAGTAGGTAGGCTATGGTTTCTGAAATGGTTCGCTGACTTGTCTTTGTAAAATCCGCAATGTCGCGATACTTACCAATAAATAAGTGAGTTTGCTGATCAATACTATTTATGATGTATAAGAGCACCTTTTTTTTACCTTTTCCGAATTCCCGAGAAGCCTGCAGGAGGTCGGGCAAAAAAGTCAGATAAAAGTGAGTATCTTTGTACACTGGTTTTTCCACCACTGCAAACTCTCTCTCCTCACCTGTTTCTGCATTGATCCAGCGTTCGTAACGCACTACGTCTTTCTCTTTCTGTATTTTCGCTGCCTTTCTCGTTTTATCTTCCATACTATTAGACTTGGGAATTTACCGCTAACTGATACTAAAGTATTTGCTTTCATAATTAAAAGCAAATGATGTAATTAATAAAAGCGGAATTATTCTGTGTTTTATCAAAATAATTTGACTTCTCATAACAATTGATCGCAGTATTTATTTACATAACAAAGCAATTAGCTTTTCAAAATTTTAAGAAGGCATTTTTTTGGAAAAATTCTTAATCACATACAAATTTAAATAGTTAATTGATTTTCAGGCATTTACATTACTTTTTTTAAATATAAAATTTAAACATACGAACATTCGGATGACCTGAAAACATAAAATTGACTTTTTCTTTCGAAGCGAAATAAACATATTTGTCTTAGTGCGAAGGCAATTTTTCTAAAATGCTTCTTTTTCGGAAGAAATTAAAAATGTGCTTTCATTTAAGTATAGAAATACAATAAGTCTTTAATCATAAAATGCAGATAGATATGGATCAGAAAACACTAGAAGCGCAAGAACCGATTTTGCAGGAGAACCCAAACCGTTTTGTATTATTCCCTATTGAGCACCCCGATATATGGCAATGGTACAAAAAGGAAGAAGCAAGCTTCTGGACCGCTGAGGAGATAGACTTAAGCCAGGATCTGAAAGACTGGAACAATATGACTGACGATGAGCGTCATTTTATCTCTCATGTTTTGGCATTCTTTGCTGCCAGTGATGGTATTGTAAATGAAAACCTGGCAGAGAATTTCGTAAACGAAGTACAATATACTGAGGCTAAGTTTTTCTACGGCTTTCAGATTGCAATGGAAAACGTGCATTCTGAAACTTACTCTCTACTTATAGATACCTATATTAAAGACGCTAAAACAAAAAATAAGCTGTTTCGCGCCGTTGAAACTATGGACTGCGTGAAGAAGAAAGCTGACTGGGCACTTCGCTGGATTGATGAAGGTAATTTTGCTGAAAGACTGGTCGCTTTCGCTGCCGTAGAAGGAATCTTCTTCTCAGGCAGCTTCTGCTCTATCTTCTGGCTCAAGAAGCGTGGCCTGATGCCTGGCTTGACTTTTTCCAATGAACTCATCTCACGTGACGAAGGGTTGCATTGCGATTTTGCCTGCCACCTCTACATGAATCACCTGATCAATAAACTGCCCAAAGAAACAGTGACTAAGATCATCACTGATGCTGTAGCTATTGAAAAGGAATTTGTAAGTGATGCCTTACCTGTAAGTCTTATTGGCATGAACGCAGACCTGATGTGCCAGTACATTGAATTTGTCGCTGACCGTTTACTACTTGAGTTGGGCTGTGATAAAGTCTACAAGTCCAGTAATCCGTTTGATTTTATGGAGATGATCTCTCTTCAGGGTAAGACCAATTTCTTTGAAAAGCGTGTTGGCGAATACCAGAAGGCAGGCGTTAAAAATAGCTCAGAAGATCAGGGCAAGCCAAAGTTCTCTCTTGACGAAGACTTCTAAAAACATATAAGTAGTCGTAAATATCATTTACAGCTAAGGGAGCGCGTATCATGCCAGACAGTGATAATGCTGTGGCATAAAAGCGCTCCAAAAGGTAATACAAGAACGAGCGTTCATTCAAAATTTTATAACCATTAATCCCCAAACCCTATGCTAGTAATCAAAAGAGACGGCAGGCGAGAGTCGGTCAAATTTGATAAGATTACGGCCAGAATTGAGAAACTCTGCTACGGCCTTGACGTAAATCACGTTCATCCGGTGGAAGTAGCCAAAAAGGTAATTACCGGTATTTATGATGGTGTGACCACTATAGAGCTGGATAACCTGGCTGCCGAAACTGCTGCTACCCTCACGGTAAAACACCCTGACTATGCCGTCCTGGCTGCACGAATTGCTATTTCCAACCTGCATAAGGTGACCAGTAAATCTTTCTCCAATACCATGAAGCGTCTTTATAAATATGAAGACCCTAAAACCGGAGAACATGCGCCGCTGATCTCAAAGGATACCTATGCCATCATCAAAAAGCATGCGGCTCAGTTGGACTCTACTATCATATATAGCCGCGACTATAACTATGATTACTTTGGCTTCAAGACACTGGAGCGTTCTTATTTGATGAAACTTGACGGTAGAGTGGTGGAACGTCCTCAGCATATGCTGATGAGAGTAGCGGTTGGAATTCATGGTGAGGATATTGAAGCAGCGATTGAAACTTACAATCTGCTTTCAGAAAAGTGGTTTACGCACGCTACCCCCACCCTCTTTAATGCGGGTACGCCTAAGCCACAAATGTCGTCTTGCTTCCTTTTAACGATTAAGGAAGACTCCATTGATGGCATTTATGATACGCTAAAGCAGTGTGCACAAATTTCACAGTCTGCCGGAGGTATCGGTTTGAGCATCCACCATGTAAGGGCTACAGGTTCGTATATACGGGGTACCAATGGTGTTTCCAACGGTATTGTACCAATGTTGAGAAACTTTGATATGACCGCTCGTTATGTGGATCAGGGAGGCGGAAAGCGTAAGGGAAGCTTCGCCATTTACCTGGAACCCTGGCACGCGGATGTTTATGACTTCCTGGACCTGAAAAAGAACCACGGTAAGGAAGAACTTCGTGCCCGCGACCTTTTCTATGCCATGTGGATTCCTGACCTCTTCATGAAGCGAGTAGAAAGCAATGAAGAGTGGTCTCTTTTCTGCCCTAATGAAGCTCCCGGACTTTACGATAGTTATGGGGATGATTTTGAAAAACTATACGAAAAGTATGAGCGTGAAGGCAAGGCCCGTCGTACTGTAAAAGCACAGGATTTATGGTTTGAAATTCTTGAATCTCAGATAGAGACCGGTACCCCTTATATGTTGTATAAGGACCATGCCAACCGCAAGTCTAATCAGAAGAACCTGGGGACCATCCGTTCTTCTAACCTCTGCACTGAAATCATGGAGTATACGTCTCCTGACGAAGTGGCTGTATGTAATCTGGCTTCTATCTCATTGCCTAAGTTTGTAACAGATGATGGCGAAGGAGGCGCTCCACGCTTTGACCACCAGAAACTATACGAGATCACCAAAGTAGTGACCCGTAACCTGAACAAAGTGATTGATGTCAACTACTATCCGGTACCTGAAGCACGAAACTCTAATATGCGTCACCGTCCTATTGGTATCGGTGTACAGGGATTAGCGGATGCTTTCATCATGCTCAAAATGCCTTTTGAGTCAGAAGAAGCAAAAGGATTGAACAGAGATATCTTTGAAACTATTTACTATGCATCCATGGAGACTTCTATGGAAATAGCGCAAAAAGAAGGGGCTTATGAGACCTTTAAAGGGTCACCGGTATCTAAAGGTATCTTCCAGTTTGATATGTGGGGCGTAACTCCCGACAGCGGACGTTGGGACTGGAATGCGCTCAAGCAAAAAGTAAAAAAGCACGGTGTACGCAACTCTCTATTGCTGGCGCCTATGCCTACTGCTTCTACTTCTCAGATCCTCGGAAATAATGAGTGCTTTGAGCCTTATACTTCTAATATCTACACCCGCCGTGTGCTGTCAGGTGAGTTTGTGGTAGTAAACAAGCATCTACTCAAAGACCTGGTAGACCTGAACCTGTGGAACGAAGGCATGAAAAATCGCCTGATTTCTGAGAACGGTTCTATACAGAATATTGATGATATTCCTGAGCACCTGAAGGATCTGTATAAAACCACCTGGGAAATATCTCAGAAGACGATCATTGACATGGCCGCTGACCGTGGCGCATACATTTGCCAGAGCCAGAGCCTCAATGTACATATGCAGGACCCTAACTTCGGCAAGTTGACATCCATGCACTTTCATGCCTGGAAGCGAGGACTTAAGACCGGCATGTACTATCTGCGTACTAAGGCAGCCACCGATGCCATCAAGTTTACGGTAGACAAAGCCGCACTAGGACAGCCGCAAACGGCCACTCAGCAGCAGATGGCTGCCGTCAGCGAGCAGCGAAATCAAAACCAGTCGGACATGCAGTGCTCCCTGGACGATCCCGACAACTGCGAAGCTTGCGGAAGCTAAAACCAATCATCACAAAGCGTCACCTCAAGAAGGTGGCGCTTTTTTATTTTGGTATGATTCGGGCCAGCGGCAATTACATGGTTGCCCTTGCAGATAACTGTCACTCGGCCACGCATCCCGGTGAGATGCGAGCGACTGTAGAATAAGAAGGTATCTTTTAAGAAATCATACGGCCGACAATTTCATATCAAAGAAGCGGAAACAATAAGATGATATGAGTACTAATTTCACATCATTTCAGCATTGCAAACGGCCAATACAGATCACCCTGACTACCGTTTAAATTATGGGAGCAGAAACTAGCATTCCCATAGCGCCCCTCCATTTTCTCCTCTCGCTGTGCCGGATTCCTGAAATTCTTACAAGCTCCCCAAACATCACCAAATTCAGAAGGTTATGGCTATAGGAGTGAAAAAGCTCAATTTTTATTGCTGATAATGGTCACAGATCTACTTTTCAGCAACAAGTACAAAAGCAGGTGTGAAGCACATCTGCGAATGATTTTTTTAACCTAATAACAATAAGTTATGGAAAGCACAGAAAAATATAAAGTGAGTTTTAGAAGAAGCGGAACTCGTAAACCTTCCTCTGAGCGATTTTTTAATACTGAACAGGAAGCATACGATTATTTCAAACAGTACACCCCCAAAAAAAAGAAAGACAAAGAAGAAGAATGGGGCGTAGGAGAGTCATCCGAAATAAAACTGGATTTAGTCAAGCTGTCTGAAAATGGCATAGAAACAAGCAGCCAGACAGTAGATTCCACGCATGTAGAGCAACAGGACGCCATTGGCTAAGGAATTGAGTGATGCAAACACACATCATTTTCAAGCCGGTAAAAATTAGGATTGACTCAAAACACTAATGATAAATTGGTGGCAAGGAGCTTAGATGCAATAAGCTCCTTTACTTGTTTGTTTTAAGTCAGCCGAACAAATCGTATGAACTCTACATGACTTGGCTAGTGATAGCGTAACAAATCCCTTATTTGTTGGCTCATAGCATGAGCATAGCTGTTTTTAAGAAAACAAACAGCGAACAACCTCAAGATAAAGAATTACGCAGGCATTTTCCCGGCGAAAGAGTTAGCCAAAAATCGTTGTGCACTCAGCAAAAAAGTTATTTACGGAAAGTTATGGAAGTATGTGACTACCAGGTCGTGATCTTGGTTTCACGCATGGCTTTCAATATATCTCTCCTACTTACCTGACCCACCAGCTTTCCGTTATGCACCACCGGGAATTTACGATAGTGCGTAGTCAGAAACTCATTGGCCACATCCAGTATATCATGATCGGTACTTACAGTTTTGACTACTTTTGACATATAGTCCGAAACAGTTTTATCATGATGAGGAAGATTATTATAGGCAGCATCCACAATCAGCCTTAAACAATCCTTCTCAGTAAGCATACCCACAATGGCGCGGTTATGATCTAAAACTGGCGCTCCAGTAAGTTTATTTTCTAATATAGTATTAATCGCTTCATCAATGGTGAGTTCCGGAGTGAGAGTGACTTCATCAGAAGCCATAAATTTTTCAACTGATGGGAAGGTCATCCCACTAGCTTGTGGCTTCTCTGCTTTTGAACCTGTAAAATTCATGGCGAGTGATGTTTAAAATGTTGATTAAATAAAAATAGGTAAGATGAAATCAAAGAAAAATCATCCATAGATTTTACTAAATATTTATCACATTCGCAAACAATCCATCTTCGTTTATAATATTTTAAATACAATCGCGCTAGAAACCCGCTTTTTCATTAAGATCTGAAGGTTGAGCATTTCTTCAGATTTCAATTCGCAAGATGATAATGTCGTGTTTTTGGAGCTGGCATAGGCATATGCGAAGTAGGCTTGGTAAGATTTAAACCTAAACACTTTTTATTTTGCAGGTAATCAATCAATACCGGATAGGCTAAATAATTTCTATGCTTTGCTCCCATGTGAAGATTAAATTTCTTTGAATTTACTACCCTTGTTTTAGAAAATGACCTGCCATGAGTATGGCGGCTATAAGGAGCCACAGCAATGGGGGCTTGATTTTTTTCGTTGGAGCTTAATTGATTGAACTGATCTGCAGTTGACTGCACTTGCCCTTTTTGGGTAGAGCTGTTTTTTGAAAAATGAAAGAGGTTGTTACCGCATCTAAATAGAAAATATCAGTACCAATAAAACAAGAATCAGGTTAAGTATGAAGACTTATTTACATTAAACTAAAACTGGTTTCAGTCTTGAAGACTGAAATCATGAATGAAGGCAAAGTCTGAGACTTTGCTTCATTTGGCCACTTCAATTAGAAACTGAAGCGAATATCTTGCTACAAAGCAATGATATAAACTAATAGCGTCAACTTACTTAAATAGCCTGAATTGATACCAATCCATATTGTCGCGTAGATAACAAAACGATCTTCAAGTCCATCATTGAAAAATATCAATACAATATTTAATGTATGTGGGCGTACCATTGTTAGTCATTGGCATTATCAAAAATTACCCTATGCGAAAGATTTACTTCTGATTGTTCCAATTAAATCATTTGACTTATGCGCTATCTTTCTGCTAGAAATTATATCTATGCCATATCAATAGTATATGTTACTCTCTTACAGGCGTGTACACAGGATAATGATTTAATTGTACCAAAGATTACAACGTCGGATGTGCCGCTATACCCTGATGTAGATGATGCTTTGCACACTTATTTCAGCCGATTTGAAGATGAAGCCCGGCAAAGAGGTTTATCCTATGATTTATCTGAGCTGGGCATCAGTGGAGTGATAGAGGAAATTGATGAAGAACATATAGCAGGTCAATGTGCATACAGCCGCTTTACCAATCCCAGAAAAATTACTATCGATAAGACATTTTGGGACCATTTTTCAGATGCCTACAAAGAGTTTATTGTATTTCACGAGCTGGGACACTGCGTACTCAACCGATCTCATCTGGAAACAAGCTTTTTCAATGGGGTTTGCAAGAGTATCATGCGTAGCGGCAATGGCGAGTGCTTTGACTTCTATAGTAGTTCTACCCGAGCTTATTATGTAGATGAGCTTTTTGAAATTGAAAGCACTCAACCATTTTGACAAAAAAAGGTGTGACAAGCACACCTTGAAATTTTCAGTAAATCCATCAATTTTAGTAATACCGATAGTCCGGAGGGTTATTCCCACTAATGCGCACATATAAGTTTGCCTTGGCTTTGTGGTTGGTCAGATGATCATGTACCAAAAGCATTCCCTGCATACGTGTAATTGTTCTTCCTGAAAAACTTTGTGTTTCTTCCTTTAGTGCATCGTCAGAAACACTGCTCATGATTTCTCCTGCTTCACGAAGGTTAGTGAGCACATATTCTACAACTTCATCTTTGCTCATGGATGAAGCGTCCATTTCCGGGGGAGGGCCAGAGGGCTGAACATCTTTTAAAAACATATTGGCAATCACTTTTGAAGAACCACCGATGTGCAGGAGTTGCTCAGCAAATGTTCGTACACTGTCATGCGGTTTGTAATCATACATATCTTCGGGCATCGCATTTGCCAGTTCTTCTATCTGAGCTATCGCCTCTTCCCAGACGGGCGCCTGCGCTTCTACAAAGGTATAACTAGGTCCGGCAGTTTCAGTTGTCTCTGAAGGTGCTTCCTGCGGTGTACAATAAGTAAAGAGAAATGCTCCCAGGACAATGGAAAGCAGGGGTTTCATAGTTTTCATCTGGTTGATAGTTTGTTTCTATGAAGGTAAAAGAATTACTTCTAATAATCACTCTCAACACATAAAAACTCAAATTTTGGCTTGCGCACTGATATAATGATAATCTGGAGTGCCTTTAACTTTAAAAAATTAGATTTTATTCAATGTGTTAATTATTTTAATTCTATAACTACTCAAATCAAAATTATGGGAAAATTTATCGTAAGTAAAAGAAAAGATGGTGAGTTCCATTTTAGCCTGAAGGCAAGTAACGGTCAGATTATACTTAGCAGTCAGGGGTATAAAACCAAGCCAAGCTGTATAAAGGGGGTTGAATCTGTACAGAAAAATGCTACAGATGATAGCCGTTTTGAAAAGAAAACCGCTTCAAACGGCAAGATTTTCTTTAACCTGAAATCTTCAAACGGACAAATCATTGGTAGTAGTCAGATGTACGCCAGTGATGCCTCCTGCAAGAAAGGAATCCATTCGGTTCAGGTAAATGCTCCTGAGGCAGAAATTGATGATCAAACAACGTAATACAATTATTCTTGCAAATCAATGATACTTAAAAACCCGACTTTAACTCGGGTTTTTTCAATAGTAATCACTTTAAAGCCAGATAATTTACTTGCTGATATTCCATCTAATGCTTACCATTTCCATTACTGTGTTGCAACACCATTTCAGAAAGCTTTTCTCCTCCTTTAATTCCAAAGTCCAAAGTACGTATAGGGAAAGGTATCATAATATCATTTTCGTTATACGCATGTTGTATTGCCATCACCGCATCACTTTGTGCGGCTAGATAATCGGGTTGCTTAGGTGATTTAGCCCAGAAGCGTACAGAAAAGTTAATGGAGCTATCACCAAATTCATTAAAAAAGAGCGTTACATCGCGGTTTTTGTCAATGCTATCCAATTTAGAAACTGCATCTATGGTCACTTTCTTCACTTTGGCCAGGTCATCCCCATAGGAAACACCGACGCCCAGGTCCACACGTCTTTCATTAGTGCGGGTATAGTTAGTTACTACATTTTGGAAAAGCTGCTTGTTGGGTATCAGCACTTCCAAACCCTGGAAGGTTTTGATGGTAGTTATTCTAAGACTGACATCAGTCACTATTCCCATGTGACCATCATTTTCTATAATATCGCCCACCTTGAAGGGCTGCTGGAAAGCAATGATGATACCTGAAATGAAATTGGCTGCGATGTCCTGAAAAGCAAATCCTAACGCTAAACCTACGATACCGACCCCTGCCAGTAAAGAACCTACTAAAGTAGTAAGGTCCAATATGCCCAATGCGATAAAAATTCCGGCGATGAAAAGCCCAATAAATACTATGTTAGAAAATAGATTGTTTACCGCGTAGTTAGAAGAAACCCTTTGGAATAATTTTTTAACACCATTTCTGGCCAGGCGGGCAATAAGGTAAAAAACAATTACAATGATTATCGCTACCACAAGGTTAGGCAACATTTTTATCATTGCACTCAACCAACTTTCTAGCTTATCGGTAACAAGCTCTAGAGGGTTTTCAATATCAAAATCCATTTAGTTAAAGGTTAAAAAGTAAAGAAAAGAGCTTGATTACTCTTTTCTTATAAAAAACATTTAGAAACTCACGTACTGTTTTTTCTTCTTGGCTTGTTTGATGGATTTCTGGCTACGCTTAGCGTAATCAGCAATTAGTTCTCCAAGTACATTTAGCAAATTATATATTCCCTCGTTGATAGTCTTTTCAAAATCTGATTTGATTCGATTACTGTCTTTACTAAATCTACTTTTAGCCCTTGACTTAGTATTGCTATCCTGTGAAAAAATAAAACTGGCTGCAATTGCTGCTGCTGCTACAGTTAAGATTCCGGTCAAAAGTCTCATTTTTAAAAATTATATGGTTAAACAATAATGTGCCTGAATTTATAGAAGATGACTGCTAGCACTGGCTAGCTTACATTAAAAAATAATTGGTAGTAAAGAATTAAAACTAAGATAACAATCTTTTGTTGGCTAAACGAAGCATTTTAGATGAACTATTCAATTTCCTCCGCTTATTTCCTCGACTTTCTCAAAAAAAGACCGCTTCCTTTCAGACTTTACTGACCAATCAACCGGTACGCTCTGATAGCCTTCCTCAAAGCTTTCACCCTCTCTTCTGAAATCAAAAAAGCCCCATGAGGCATATGATTTAACTGCAGCTACCATATTGTTGATGTCCTCATCAAAATCATAATGATCATCTTCGTTAAAAACGATTGGCATAGGGCTATACCCTTCAACTTCCTTAGTCTCTTTAACCATTTGCGTTATTCGTTCGGGCTCCCCTACCCCATTGCCATGGATAAGGATATAATCTGAAACCTTTACTACATTAGAGGTAGGAATAGTACCTCCTCCATAGCTGGTGGTAGCCAGATACCGATATCCTTTTTTAGTTTTATCCCTCACCCTTTTAACGATCTCATGGATCCTCTCTGTCTTAAGAATATCATGGTCATATTTGTTGACATCCGTTTCATTGCATGCTTCAATCAGCACATTACGGTATTCCTTTTCAAATAGCCAGTCCATCGTATTATCCACAGCCCTCAATACTGCTGTTTCATTCTTCAGATGCTGATCCTGTCCAAAATAAAAAAGTCCCAGTATCACCACCATACCCAGTTCATCTGCTTTTAGAAGAATTTTATCCAGACGCTGAAAATAAGCAGTGCGTAGATTACCATTTTCATCAAAAGCGGAATTGATCCAATCCCGATTGCCATACCCTAATGGACTGCCACCCTGTAAATTCAATGTAAATGCCAGCAAACCATATCTATTCCATTCATCCATGGCTGCTACAAACTCATTCGTATTTCTATCAGCAGACCATTCATGCGTATCAGGATATTTCCACTGAGCCCTACTTGCCTCATTAAGATCGTCAAAAATACCTTGTACCATGCGAGCGTTGAACAAAAGCCCCTCCACAGGATATCCCTGCCAGCTTCTATCCTCATAAGTGGGTTTACCGTTGATGTAAAATTTTTCGCCTTCTATGCTTACTATTGTACGCTTCTGAGCCAGTACCAGCGCGGGGAGAAAAACAAGCGCTATTATCCAAGATGTGAATTTCATTATTTTAGGTTGTGGTATGTACGTATTATTGAAGATATCAAAATATGGGTTTCACTGATAGATTCCTAAAAAAACACTCTTAATAGTAATACTATTTGCTTTAAGTGATATTCAAAATTAAAGGATAGTTATACTAAATTAAATAATAGCTATATTGCCACTACTTTAATTTTGATCACCTTCGCCTGTATCTTCAGTTTGATTTTTTGGTTATGATAACACTTGCCTTAAACGAAAAATATTTTTTAAAGGACCCCCAACATACTGATCTGGGAACAAAAATAGTAAGTAGCAGCATTCAGCTCATTGATGAATTAGGCTTTGAACAATTTACATTTAAAAAATTAGCAAAAGAGATTCATTCTACAGAAGCTTCCATTTATCGGTATTTTGAGAATAAGCATAAGTTACTCATGTACCTGATTGCCTGGTACTGGAAATGGATGGAATACCTGATAGATTATCGTATCAATAACATTGAAGAAGCAGAGCGTAAACTTGACATTGCGCTTAAAACGCTATGTGAAGAGGTCAACTTTGATCCTAATTTTGTAAATATTGATGAGATCGCATTGCGAAGAATTGTAGTATCAGAATCGAACAAGACATACCTTACCAAACATGTGGATGAAGATAATAAAGAAGGACTTTTCAGGGGTTACAAATCGTTATGCCGGCTGATAGCCAATCTCGTAAAAGAGTATAATCCTGATTTTATGTATCCTCATGCTCTGATCAGTACTGTTATTGAAGCATCTCACCAGCAAGCATTCTTTGCCCAACATCTGCCATCACTGACGGAAGTACAAAGAGACGACCCTGACATGTATAACAAAATATTCGTATTTCTCCAGCATCTGGTAATGAGTGCAATCAACCGGGCTTAACTACATTAGTAAAAATAACATATTATTAGTTTCTCCTGATAATCAATCCGTTAGATTGACTTCCATCTCAATTATTTGTATTTTATAGGAGTGCTTATACTATTAAAAAATGTTTAAGTTTTATCTGTAACCAGTAAAAGTTATGGAATCATCTCTTCCTACCCCTAAAGAACAGATTGGCAACCTACATTTTATTAGAAAAGATGTATTGAATACTGCGCTTAAGAAAGCAAAAAGAAAATATCAACTGAGGAGGGCGATGTTGTTGGGTAACCTTTATCATGGGAAAGTGAATATCAAATTCAGAGACGAAAAAAATGTATTGCACAATGTTGAAACTACAGTTTGGACTGTAGGGGAGAAATACATTAGCCTTAAGGGAGGGCGTACTATTCCAGTTTGGGCTATAGAAGATATTGAGTTTTAGCCAATAGTTAAAGTGACGCATTTCTCCATTTCCATCCAAATATGAAAAGGGGCTAATATGTTAGAAATCAGCCCCATGTTTTTATTCGGTTGTAAACCAATATTTACTCAAGTTCTACCACCAAATCATCCTGCTCTACCATCGTGTTCACTTCCAGGTGAATTTTCTTCACTTTACCTGCTCTTGGCGCGGAAATGGTAGATTCCATTTTCATCGCTTCTATGACAAATAAAGGAGTACCTTCTTCAACTTCCTGCCCTGCCTTAGCCATCAGACTGGAAAGCCTACCTTGCAAAGGTGAGCCGATTTCCGTATCGCTCTCCTTGGCAGCCTTCTGATGCGCCACTACTTTGGACTGGAAATTATTATCTTTAATCCTAACCCTGCGAGATTGCCCGTTGAGTTCAAAAGTGACCATGCGATAGCCTTCCTCATCCGGTTCGGTGATGAAAAGCAACTTGATCATGATAACCTTACCTTCAGCTATTTTGACCAGTATTTCCTCACCGTACTTGAGTCCGTAGAAAAATGCTGGCGTAGGCAATGAAGACATATCTCCATATACTTTCTGATAATTATAGAAGTCTTCATATACTTTAGGGTATAATTTGTAAGACAGGAAGTCCAGCAAGCTGCGACTCTCATCAAAACGCTGTTTAAATTCCTCAAATTCTTTATCAAAATCTATGGGTTCAAGGTGCTCATTTGGTCGATCGGTGAATGGCTTCTCTCCCTTCAGCACCAGTTGCTGTATCTTCTCAGGAAATCCACCCACTGGCTGCCCCAACTCACCTCTGAAAAGACTAACGACAGACTCTGGAAATGATAGATTTTTACCATCGTTTAGCACATCTTCTACCGTAAGGTTATTGGATGCCATAAAGATTGCCATATCCCCTACTACTTTGGAAGAGGGAGTTACTTTCACCAAGTCTCCAAAGAGTTTGTTAACGGCCGCATAATTCTTTTTGATGGTTTCAAATTTGTGCTCCAACCCCATAGCCGTAGCTTGCGGGCGCAGATTAGAATACTGTCCTCCGGGAATCTCATGATCGTAAACTTCAGCAGTACCTGCTTTTAAGCCAGATTCAAAGGGATAGTAGTATTCACGAATTGCTTCCCAATAGACTGAATACTCATTGAGCGAATGCAGATTAATAGGCTGCTCTCTTTCGTGTCCCTGCATCATCGCCACCACAGCGTTGAAGTTTGGCTGCGAGGTAAGTCCGGACATGGCACCAATTGCTACATCTACCACATCCACACCTGCTTCAATGGCTTTGACATACGTGGCAGGTTGTACGGATGAGGTATCATGGGTGTGCAGATGTACTGGAATATCCACTGTTTTTTTAAGCTCACTGACCAGTAGCTCGGCAGCATAAGGCTTGAGCAAACCTGCCATATCTTTGATCGCCAGAATATGTGCTCCCTCATCTTCCAACTGCTTCGCCATATCCAGGTAATACTGAAGCGTATATTTTTTATTGTCGGGCGACATCAGGTCTCCAGTATAACAAATGGCTGCCTCAGCAATTGATTCTGTACGCTCTCTGATAGCACGTAGGCTTACTTTCATGGCATTAACCCAGTTGAGCGAGTCAAACACGCGGAAAATATCTATTCCGGTCTCGGCGGCTTTCTCAATAAATTTCTCTATCAGGTTATCAGGGTAAGCTTTGTAGCCAACCGCATTAGATCCTCTAAGGAGCATTTGCAAAAGAATATTAGGTACTGCTTCTCTGATTTGCTGCAAACGTACCCAGGGGTCTTCATGTAGAAAGCGCATGCTCACATCAAAAGTAGCCCCTCCCCATACTTCCATAGAAAAGACCTGCGGATGATGTTTGGCAAAGCTTTCTGCTACCCTCAGCATATCTATGCCTCGCATGCGGGTAGCCAGAAGTGACTGATGTGCATCACGGAAAGTAGTATCGGTATACTGGATTTTCTTTTCATTCTTCAGCCAGTCTACAAACTTTTCTCTGCCCATTTGCTTGAGCTTGTCTTTCGTTCCCTCCGGATAAGGCACATACTGATAATTTACTTTCTGTCCAGACTCAGGGTCTTGCATCATGGGTGAAGGCAGGATTGGCGCTCTGAACACCTTATTCGGGTCCATGAATCGGACGTTAGGATTACCGTTTACCGTAACATCCGCCAGATACATCAACGTTCTGGTGGCACGGTCCAGTCCTTCACGAATATCAAAAAGGTCAGGATTGCTTTCAATAAAATTTACGGTTGCCTCACCACGGTAGAAAGTAGGGTGCGAAATCACATTGATCAGAAAGCCAATATTAGTTTTAACCCCCCGGATTCTGAACTCACGTAATGTCCGCTGCAATCTTTGTGAAGCGCCTTTTAAAGTCCGGCCGGTAGCTGAAACCTTGACCAGCATGGAATCAAAGAAGGGAGAAATGGTAACACCCGGATAAGAGCTACCTTCATCCAACCTGATCCCAAAACCACCGGCGTTTCGGTAGGCGATGATGGTACCATAATCAGGACGGAAATTGTTTTTGGGATCTTCAGTAGTTACCCTGCACTGTATGGCATAACCCTGCACCTTAATGTCTTCCTGCTTGCGGATGTAGATGCGCGGATCAGCAAGTTTCCGTCCCTGTGCGATTAGAATCTGCGAACGAACGATATCTACGCCGGTAATCTCTTCGGTAATGGTATGCTCTACCTGTATGCGCGGATTAACTTCTATGAAATAGATGCCTTCATTTTTGTCTACCAGAAATTCAACCGTACCTACATTATTGTAATCAACAGATCGGGTAATTTGTAAAGCATACTCATAGAGCTTATCCTTGGTTTCCTGCTTAAGGTTGGAAGATGGCGCTACTTCCACCACTTTCTGAAAACGTCGCTGCACCGAGCAGTCGCGTTCAAATAGGTGAACGATATTACCGTAGTTATCGCCCATGATCTGCACCTCAATGTGCTTGGGCTCTTCAATGAACTTTTCCAGAAAAACGGTATCATCTCCAAAGGCTTTTTTAGCCTCACTCTTGGCTTCGGAGAAAGCATTTTTAAGACTTTTAGCATCTCGGATGACGCGCATTCCACGCCCTCCCCCACCGGCAGCAGCTTTGAGCATCACCGGGAAACCGATACGCTCAGCCTCTTTGAGCGCAACTTCTTCAGTCGTCAGATCTTCTTTGCTATCTTCTATGACGGGCACTTTGGCGTTGATGGCAATTTTCTTGGCTGATACCTTATCTCCCAGTTTCTCCATCACCTCAGGTTCGGGGCCTACGAAGATGATCCCTTCCTCTTTGCAGCGACGAGATAGCTTAACATTTTCGGAAAGGAAGCCATAGCCCGGATGAATTGCATCAACATTTTGACGCTTTGCCAGTAAAATTATTTCTTCTATGTCTAGATAAGGTTTGAGAGGCTCATTATCTTCTCCAACCTGATAAGCTTCGTCTGCCTTATAGCGGTGTAATGAATAACGATCTTCGTAGGTGTAGATGGCAACCGTTCTTATTCTCAGTTCTGAGGCTGCTCTGAGAATCCTAATTGCAATCTCACCTCTGTTTGCTACCAGAATCTTATTCAGTTTTTTGAGGTCGTTAGGCATGGTTAGTTGTTTCAGTGTAAAAATGATATTCTTTAGTGCTTAAAATTAAAAAATTTATTGCGAAAGGCGTAATATATTAAGAGCATCTTATTATATCTTTCCATATTTCTCAGTTTAACCTTTCTTTAGTGTTATAAATTGATATTCATAGTATTTTTCCATCATAGGCTACGAAAATATGACTTTTGTCATTTCTAATGATCGCATAAGATACTTAATTTGTATAAATAATTATTAGGTATAAATATTTGATCATTTCTTTGAACCTTAGTCACGGAAGTTCATGTTGTGATAAAAGATCAAGAAAAAAATGAGCCTATATTGTTTATAATTATTCTAAATTAGCTTTCATACCAAGGTTCATTTTAAAGTTCAAAGAACTGAAATTATCTTTGCCCATTGAGTTTATTTTCATGATGCAAAACAACTTCAAATTCGTTAGCTTAACTTATAAGAACAGCCCTATTGAGATTCGTGAGCGGGTTGCATTAAACGAACAGCAGTATTCCGACCTACTGCGTAAACTCAAAAGCATTACTAATATCTCTGAGGCTCTTGTCCTTTCTACCTGCAACCGTACAGAGGTTTATTATTCTGCTGAGCATGACTTGAGCGATGAGATCATCAAGCTCATCATCGTTGAGAAAGGACTTACCGATATTGCCGATAGCATTCATCAGTACTTTGTAAGTTGTAATGACGAAAATGAAGTAATGCGTCATCTTTTTCATGTGGCTATTGGTCTTGAATCCCAGGTAGTGGGTGATATGCAGATATCCAACCAGGTCAAAAGAGCTTATCAGGCCTCCGCTGACGAAGATATGGCTGGTCCTTTCCTCCATCGCTTGCTGCACACCATTTTCTTTACCAACAAAAGAGTAGTACAGGAAACCCCGTTTCGCGATGGTGCAGCCTCAGTTTCGTACGCCGCTTCAGAACTGGTGTACGATCTGGCAGCTGAAATTATTAAGCCCCGCCTATTGGTTATTGGCTTAGGTGAAATCGGTACCGATGTGTGTAAAAACATTGGCGACTCTGACAATATTGATGATTTGTTTAAAGTGACAGTCGTCAATCGCACCCATGAGAAAGCAGTAAAGCTGGCTGCACAGTACGGCTTTGTCCCCCGCCTTTACGAAGAAGTTGAAGATGCCATTTTAGAAGCTGACATCATTGTTTCAGCAATCTCACTACAGGAGCCTCTAATTACCAAATCCATTTTTGAGAAGCGAAAGCAAATCAGCTATAAGTATCTGATTGACCTTTCCGTTCCCAGAAGCATTGATGCTGATGTAGAGAATGTACCCGGTGCACTGGTCTATAATGTAGATGATATCAAAAACAAGTCGGATGAGGCCATGCAGAAGCGCATTAATGCCATACCCCATGTGAAAGCCATCATTGAAGAAGCACTCACTGATATAGAAGGTTGGGTACAGGAAATGGAAGTTTCCCCTACTATCCATAGACTGAAAAATGCATTGGAGCAAATTCGTCAGGAAGAAATTGCCCGTTACCTGAAAAACCTGGATGAGAAAGAGGCGGATTATGTGGAAAAAATTACCAAAGGGATGATGCAGAAAATCATGAAGCTTCCGGTATTGCAACTGAAAGCTGCCTGCAAGCGTGGTGAAGCAGAAACTCTGATTGATGTCCTCAACGACCTTTTTGACTTGGAAAGGCATAATATTCCCAAAGCCAAGTAATTAGTCTTTTCAAAAGCTTTCTAAAATCATTTTTCTGATAAATTTCGGTTTTTCTACGATTTCTCAAGGGCTTTAGCAGGATCGGGATAGGCAAAACTATAGTCCAGCTTCTGTTTGAGCTTTCCGCTATTAATTATTTTATATGA
Source organism: Catalinimonas alkaloidigena (assembly GCF_029504655.1). NCBI lineage: Bacteria > Pseudomonadati > Bacteroidota > Cytophagia > Cytophagales > Catalimonadaceae > Catalinimonas > Catalinimonas alkaloidigena. The sequence goes on along the minus strand of NZ_JAQFIL010000001.1, from coordinate 1,650,904 downwards.
CGCTGAAGCTTTGTCATCAAAGCTGGGAGGTGTAAGGCCAAGATGCTTTGCAGCGACTGGATAAAATTGCTCTTTTTCTGGATGCTGGTCACCACAGGCGTTAAATGTTTCACCCCAGCTTTCTTTCTCTATCAATTTCATGATAATCCTGATACAGTCTTCCTGATGAATCAGATTTACTCTGTCCTTCCCGCTACTGCTGAGTTCTTTGCCGGCCAGAAACCTTCCCGGATTTCTCTCACGATTATACAATCCACAGAACCTAAGAATACTGATCTGAAAACGGTTTTGGTTGTGGAGTATTTGCTCTGCTTTCAAAATTGCTTTACCAGACGAACTGATCTGCCCTCCCGCATCTTCTTCTGTGACTTCACGATTGAGATTAGGATAAACAGAGGTAGAACCGACAAATAATATTTTTTTAAGAGAAGTCTCTCCGGCAACTTTTATTAGCTCGCTGATTTGTTGAGGATAAATTGTCTCAATATCAGGCTGGCGCCGACCCGGGGGAATATTCAAAATCAGCACCTGGCTTTCAAAAAACTCAGGCTGATAATCAGCATTGATTTGAGGACTAAGATGAATGTGAAAAGGCTGAATACCTTTCTCAGATAAGCCTTGAAGCTTCTCCGTACTGGTGCTTGATCCTTTTACCAGAAAGCCTTTTTCAAGTAAGCGCTCAGCCAGTGGAAGCCCCAGCCATCCACAACCCAATATACTAATTGTTTTCTCTCCTTTGTTCATGTCATTCCATTATATACTCTTAAAATGATCTTCATCCTATTTGTTTAGTATTCTTTTTAAAAAGCCTTAATTTTGCAGCTTTTAACTAAAAGAATTGATACGGTGACTTACGAAGGCAATTTACTGAAAATGCGTGTGGCTTTAGAAGATCCTGTCCGATATACGCTTAAACTACAGGACGATGAAATTGACATGAACCAGTTGTTAGGGCAAACAATTCATATTGCATTTGACGGTAGAATTAACTGTATCAATTGTGGCAGAGCCATCAAGAAAGCTTTTGGACAAGGTTTTTGCTATCCTTGTTTTATCAATGCACCACAAAATTCTGAATGCATCATCAGGCCGGAGCTTTGCCGGGCCCACCTGGGAGAAGGCAGAGATATAGAATGGGAAGAAAAACACCATTTACAACCCCACATTGTGTACCTGGCACAAACCGATGCTATTAAGGTAGGGGTAACCAGAAGCACACAGGTGCCTACCCGCTGGATTGATCAGGGAGCAAGAAGAGCCTTGCCGATTGCTGAAGTACCTTATCGATATCTTGCCGGAAAAATTGAGGTAGAACTTAAAGATCAATTTACTGACAAAACCAACTGGCGAAACATGCTTAAAGATGTGGAAAAGGAAGGTGTACAGCTTGAAAACTATTGTAAAGAAGCCCAAATGTTCCTCAGCGATGATGTTCAGGAATATGTTCTGGATGAATGTCCTGTTACAGAGATTCATTATCCGGTAACGGAATATCCTACCAAGGTGAAGAGTTTAGGCCTAGTAAAAAACCCGGTCATTTCATCAAAATTACTGGGTATTCGTGGTCAATACCTGATTCTTGAGCAAGGTGAAGTATTCAACATTCGTAACCATAGTGGCTACTATGTTCAGTTTTCGTACTGATCTACTCCGATTCTGTTTTCTTCAATACTATTTTTTCCATCTGCTTGCTCAGCATATCCGCATACAGCTCTCTTAAGTCCTGATACTGATCTACCCCTATCATTGTTTTGTTGATCTGAAAAAGGCTTACGATTTGTAATGTGTTGAAAGCAAAATTAGATTTGGAGACATAGCTAATGGAGCTATCCTCTAGCTTAAGATTGATATCCTGTGGCCACTCCTCAAGGCTATAGCCCTCCGGAACAGTGAAGCTAAAGTTATATTTCACTGCCATTCTATGCCCAAAATCTACCGGATAGAAGCGTTTGGGCGCATTAAAAGGGTTTCCCTCATCAATCATCATAAAAGCATCAATGTAAAGCAGACTTCCTAACTCTTCAGCCGGGTAAGGGGCAGTATAACTCAAGCTAAATGGTTTTGACTTGACTTCAGCACCCTCAATTTTTAACTCCTGTACATCATTAAGTTGGTAAAGCTGTGCTTCATCTTCCTGATAAAGTTTTCGTGCGCGCAAAGCTGCATAATCCCGAAAACTCTCTTTGACCTGGGCAGTTAAACTTCCCCTTTCTTCATCATATTTCAGCTGGCAATAAATATCTACGAAGTATACACCCTGCTGACCTACATCAATCCACTGCTCGACTTTCGCATCTTCATTAGCTACTAAGCCATATCCATTTAGACAGGCCTCGTTGATCATTCCGAATGGCAAGTCCCGGCGGGTGGCATCCAGCAAAACGCCCTGCCCCTCTATTTGGGCAAATACGATTGTATAGTTAAACTGATCAATCAGGGGAAATGAAGTGGTGATTTTGCCATGCTGACGTGTGCTGAGCAAGACAGCATGGGCCTCTATTTCTGCTTTTTTGAGCATATTCAGCAATAACAAATTGATATCGGTGCAGTTACCTGACTTATCTTTTAACAGTTGATTTAAGGAAGTAGATGGAGCATAACTATTTTTTTTGTTCCAGGCAAAATTCTGGGTGACATACTCATATATAGCAGTTGCCTTATCTTTTTCAGAACCAAGTCCCTCTGTCAGGCTTTGCACAATCTCCCTGGTGTTATTTTTTTTGATGTTCTTTCCAAAGTAAGTGAGTTTCATCAGATCTTCCACCAGCTTAGGCCAGGTAGTCATAAAATCTTTTACATGCTTACCCGGATAATTCACTTTGGATAACTGAAAAATAATTTTGGCGATATAATCATCCCGGGTAGTCATGTATTCCTCTTCCTGATAGGCAGGTACATCTTTCATCGCCCAATGATACCTAACGTTATCGTAGGTATACGAGCCGAGCCGCTGTTCATCGTTCAGGGACCTGGCATCCTGAATTTCAAAATCAAAATATCCTTGCTTCAGAATCATGTATTCATAAAAAGCAGGTACGGTAAGTACATATTCACTCCATTGCACTGGTATATCATGCTGAAATTCCCAGTCTTCAAGTTTAAAGAGAAAGGGTGAAACCAGGGTATATTGATATTCTACAACGGTGCTGGCTTTGACCTTGGGAAAGGCAAACTTGACATGGTGCCACTTTTCACTTACATCTTCTTCAAAAATATCTTTTTTGTCTAACTCATCCCTTTGGATCATTCCGTTTTCCAGATTATACACATAGCCCTTGATATCTCTCACCGTTTCAGTGCGGTTATACCCATCCTGATATAATGGCACAACCACATTTCCCCATCCAGACCCTGCCTGATTATAGATTTTTATTCTGACGGTACGTGTAGTTTCTACTCTGAATCCATGGTTTTCCAGATGTCTAAAGTTGGACTTAGCATGATCGTATAGAATCAAAGCAGAAGCCGAAGAATCCTTATCGTAAAATTCATCATGTAACTCTTCAGCGCTAATCCTACCGAAAGTGATTTCCTGCGCAGCTATTTTTCGGGTGCAAGTACCTAATATACAGTAAAGAGATAGAAAACTTAATATGAGCTTATTCATCTAAAATTACGATTGCATATGAATTATATCATAATTATATGATAAATAATATCAATTTTATAACATCTGTATATAAATAATAATAATTTACACTTTTTCAGTAATAATGAGAATGTGATTATTTTGGATATCTGTAGTAGCAAAAACATAAGTATTTCCTCCTTCTTTCAGACCAGTTTTCTTTCTTATCTGGGCTACACTTTCTGGAAAATTACGTGTGCTAAGATTAGCTTTCAGGGAAGGCAGGACAGCTTTCAATGCTTTTTTATTGTATTTACATATGGTTTTCATCTGAAATATTCTTCCAGGAAAATCAGCATTCAATATAGTAGAGGTATACAGTTGGCTATTAGGATGAAGCTTTTTCAATTGAAAAGCTTCGGCAATTACTTTGAAAGCGCCTGCTTTAAGAATGGCGGTATTCGGCTCATAGATATAATTGAGAGGCTCAGCGTAATATACTTTTGCCGCTTCTTCCTGACTTTTGCTAAAACTAAAGGTCTGTAAAGCGTCCCCAAAAAAGTAGACAGTTTCTAATTCAGGCTCATCATCATGTCTTTTATCCAACAAGTAGAGCACTTCTTTGCAATCCTGATTGACCGCAATTACAATTATCTTTTTGACATGCTTTAACGACCGTAAGGCGGCCTGAATATCCAGCAACGGAGCTGTCTTGATCAGCACTTGCTTACTTTCCTCTAACAGCCTTGATTGAAGTTCTATAACATTTGGTGTGCAATCTTCCAGGCGAAAAACCTTTCTTTTCTGGTCATCCCTACGGGCAGGATCCAGGTATATGCAATCTACTGTATGATTTAATTGCGCAAGAAAGTCCTCTGCATTTGCATGATGTGGACGTATACTGGTATTGGCTAAAACTTTGAAATTATGCCTGACGAGTTCAAAAAGCGCTGACTGCTGCTCTACATAATCGGTCTTCTGAAATGACTGACTCAAATAATAGGTATCTATACCCATTCCTCCTGTCAGGTCAAGCAAATGACTGCCTGATACCAATGTAGCTTTGTAGCGGGCAGTAATTTCCGAAGATGCCTGCTCTACGGATAATGATGGAGGGAAAACAATACCCGAAGTTTCGTACCACTCCGGAAATTTCTGCTTCGCTTTCTGGCGTGCCTGAATTTGGGCCGCTACTTCTTTGATGGGTATTTCAGGAAATTTGTGTCCGGCCAGCACCAGCTGGGCAGGATCATCTTTTTCGTGTGCTCGTATGAAAGCCTGTACTTCCGCTTTGAGTAAGGTTGAAATGTCAGTCAAGGCTAAAAAAATAAAAACGTCATTGATAGTTTCAGAGATAAGGCTTTTAGCATTTTTCTCTTAGCCATCAATGACGTTTGTTCTCAAATATTAGTGCTTATTGCTTAAGCATGTACCAGCTTACGCGCTACAAGGTACTCAGCGATCTGTACCGCATTGGTCGCTGCACCTTTGCGTAAGTTGTCTGCTACTATCCACATGTTCAATGTCTTAGGCTGCGTTTCATCTCTTCTCAAACGGCCTACAAACACCTCATCTTTATTATGCGCATTGATAGGCATTGGATAAACGTTGTTTTTTACATCATCTTCTACCACAACTCCAGGAGTCTCAGATAGAAGTTTTCTAACTTCATCCAACTCAAATTCATTCTCAAATTCAACATTCACGGCCTCGGAGTGCCCACCCATGGTTGGAATACGAACCGCTGTGGCGGTTACTTTGATGCTATCATCCCCAAAGATTTTCACAGTTTCATTGACCATTTTCATCTCTTCTTTGGTGTAACCATTATCAAAGAAAACATCAATATGAGGCAGCACATTCATGTCAATACGATAGGGGTAAACTTTTTCTCCCTCTTTACCTTCACGCTCATTCATCATCTGGTCTACTGCGGCTTTACCGGTACCAGTTACTGACTGATAAGTAGAAACTACGATACGCTTGGCTTTATATTTTTTATGTAAAGGTGCCAGAGCCAGTACCATCTGAATGGTAGAGCAGTTAGGGTTGGCAATTACTTTATCCTCATCTTCCAGTACATCTGCATTGATCTCAGGCACTACCAGTTTGTTGGCCGGATTCATACGCCAGGCAGATGAATTATCTACTACCGTAGTACCTACTTCAGCAAACTTGGGAGCGAACTCCAGAGAAGTAGAGCCACCTGCTGAGAAAATAGCGATATCTGGTTTGGCAGCAATGGCTTCTTCCATCGTAATCACCTTATAAGCCTTATCCTTAAAAATAATCTCTTTACCGGCTGACTTGGCTGAAGCTACGGGAAGTAACTCGTCTAATGGAAAATTTCTTTCTGCTAAAACTTTGAGGATTTCGCTACCTACTAAACCGGTAGCTCCTACGACCGCTAATTTCATGTCTGTTGCGTGATTAAGGATTTAAATTGATTTTCACTAATCTAAAGATTCATCTTTGATTAAACTTGGCAAAAATAGAAATCTAATTACTGAATTCAAACTAATAAAGCGATGGCAGGTTTTAAAACTTGTGCAAAATGATCAAAACAAACTAAATATTGCCCTTCAAAGAGCGGAAGCTCATTTTGGCCGGCAAACCCGCTTCTCAGCAAAAGGGCCCATGCACCAACTAATTGCTACTATCTTGTCTCAGCGCACTACCTATGCTAATGAAAAACAAGCTTTTGACAATATGTGGGAACGCTTTGGGAGTTGGGAAAATATTATGCTTGCCCCTACTGAAGAGCTTACAAAAGCTATTAGCACCTCAAATTATGCTGAAATGAAAGCTCCCCGCATTCAACAAATATTGAAACAGATCAAAGCAGAAAAGGGTGATTTTAATTTAGATTTTTTAAGAGAAATTCCTGTTGAAGAGGCTATGGAATGGCTGATGGCTCTGCCGGGTGTTGGCTACAAAACCTCTACTTTTGTACTATTATTTACCTTTCGCAAACCGGTGCTTCCTGTAGACACACATGTGTATCGGGTGACACAAAGGCTGGGTATTATCGGAAAAAAAACGACTGAAGCTAAAGCCCATGGGGTACTGCTAGCAATGCTTCCTGCCGATGCAGCCGAACTGCTCAATTTTCATAAGCTCTTCTTCAAACACGGGCAGCGTATTTGTACCTGGAGCAATCCCAAATGTCGGCAGTGTTATCTCACTGATATTTGTGATTATTACAAGAAAAAGAGCTTTGCAGTTTGATGCTATTGTGACATAAGTATACTCATTCTCTATTGCAAAATTTTATCCACAACTATAGAAAAATCATTCATAAAATATCTTCCTTGAAAGGCTGATCAAATTGCTCATACGGATCAATCAGCCAACCAAAAGCCGCTCCATTGCTGATGTATTCTTCCATTTTGGCCTGCAAATCTTTAAGCTGATCATTTTTGACCTTAGTTCAATTACAAAATCCGGACAGATAGGAGCAAAACTTTCCTGTTGTACTTCATTCAAAGATTCCAACTTTTCTTTGAGGACAAATGAAACATCTGGCGAGCGTATAGCTTCATTTGGCAGGGTAAAGCCAGCGGAAGAATCGAATAGATATCCCTTTTGATGTTGCTGGTTTCATATACCGAGCTGTACATTAAGATTTAAACTACGATATCCTGATTTACTTCCGGTAGGTGACTTTATAATAATTTTTCCTGTAGCTTCTCTTTCAATGCGCAGATGATCATTATCCTGGCAAAAACGAAAAAACTCATCTTCTAACATTCCAACTAAGGCCTCCACATTATCTCAAATTTCTCCATGACTATACCTGAATTTTGACAAAAGCTGTAAGTATTGTACTCTCACAATAAATATACGTATAATTTGTATCTCATAGGCCTGCTTCGCTAAATTGCAGACATACCAATTTCGCTTTTTAATCTTACTAAATTATGAACAAGAAAGTTATACTAATGATACTGGACGGCTGGGGCATAGCTGAAAACCCCGAGGTATCTGCGATAGATAAAGCCAACACGCCCTTTGTGGACTCTTTATATACCAAATACGCACATAGCAAGCTTCTTACTTCGGGCAAAGCCGTGGGCTTGCCTGATGGACAGATGGGAAATTCGGAAGTAGGCCATATGAACCTGGGTGCTGGCCGTATTGTCTACCAGATGCTGGAAAGAATTAATCAGTCTATTGAAAAAGGTGACTTTTTCAACATTGATGTATTGAAAAAGGCTTTTCAATATGCCAAAGAGAACGATAAGCAGGTACACTTTCTGGGGCTGACCTCTACCGGAGGAGTTCATTCTCATATCAATCACCTAAAAGCACTCTGCAAGGCCGCCGGAGAGGCTGAACTAGAGAAGGTTTTCATTCACGCTTTTACCGATGGCCGCGATACCGATCCTAAATCAGGGAAAGGTAACATAGAGGAAATTCAAACTTATGCCAAAGAAACTACCGGCAAGATTGCCACAGTTATTGGTCGCTACTACGCCATGGACCGTGACAAACGCTGGGAACGGACCAAGCTGGCCTACGATGCTTTGGTAAATGGTGAAGGTAAGCAGGCTGAGGATGCCGTTAAAGCAGTACAGGAATCGTATGATGAGGATGTAACTGATGAGTTTATCAAACCTATTGTATGTACTGAAAACGGAAAACCAGTAGCCACCATTCAGGAAGGTGATGTGGTTATCAGCTTTAACTTCCGCACCGACCGTGCCCGCCAGATTACGCTGGCGCTGACACAGAAAGATTTTTCTGAACAGAATATGAAGAAGCTGGATCTGAACTATATCACCATGACAGAATATGATGAGACCTTCAAAGGAGTGAACATTCTGTTTGACAACAAAGCAATCACGCAGGTGATGGGTGAAGTGCTGGCAGCACATGGAAAGAAACAGATTCGTATCGCGGAAACAGAAAAGTATCCGCACGTTACTTTCTTCTTTAACTGCGGTCGCGAAGAGGAATTTGAAGGTGAGGAACGTATCATGTGCCCTTCTCCTAAAGTTGCCACCTATGACTTACAACCCGAAATGAGTGCGGGAGATATTCGCGATAGTATCATTCCCAAACTTAAGGAAGGTGAAGTAGACTTTGTATGTCTGAACTTTGCCAATGCTGATATGGTAGGCCATACCGGCGTTTTTGAAGCGGCAGTAAAAGCCTGCGAAACCGTTGACCAATGTGCCAAGGCTGTCACCGAGGTAGCTCAGGAAAATGGATATTCTGTACTGATCATTGCCGATCATGGTAATTCAGATCAGATGAAAAACCCTGATGGTACCCCGCATACGCAACATACTACCGTACCTGTCCCCTGTATCCTGGTTGACAATGATTACAAAGGCAAAATTAAAGATGGAAAACTGGGAGATATCTCCCCTACGATTTTAGCGTTGATGGGTATTGAGCAACCTAAAGAGATGACTGGTGAATCTTTGCTAGAGCATTAGTTTTAAAACGCTCTTCTCACCATAAACGCCTGGCTAATGCAGTCAGGCGTTTTTTATTGATCACCCTCCTGAATTACAAGCTTTTGAGTGCTTACCTAAGCTATTCATAAGTGCTCCTTCTAGCTACTCTTAGCAATAAGAGTAATCACTACTTTTAGTAAAATTTCCTTCCATCATTAGTACGCCATACTAGTGCTAGCAGTATAAAATTAGCTAATAATAAGAATTGACGAGTATACACCCAGCAATTACCTTTGTCATAATTTATAATTAGTCTAAATAAATATGAGAACTTTATTTTTATATACTGCTAGCTGCCTTTTTGCATTAGCATTCTTTTTTGGCTGTGCTTCCAAAAGTGCTGACGCCCCACAAGCAACTGAGGCCAACAAAAGTGAAAGAATCATCACCATAGGGGGTACGATAACTGAAATCACCTGTGCCCTGGGTGCCTGTGATCAGATTGTAGCCACTGACCGCACCAGCACTTACCCTCCTGAAATGCAAAGCTTACCTTCTTTAGGTTATCGCAATGGGATCAAAGCCGAAGGTATCATTGCTCAGAACCCTACCTTGATTCTTGCCGAAGCAGCATATATGAGTCCTGACATCTATACGCAGTTGGAGAGCGCCGGAATCCCTTTTCACACCTTTGAAAACAAAACGAATACTGCTTCAACCTTTACTATGATACAGGAGATAGGTAAAGTCTTGGGAAAAGAAGAAAAGGCAAAAGTATTAAATGAAGAACTTGAAATAGCGTTACAAAAAACAGACAGCCTCCTGGCCCAAACCACGGAAGAACCCAAAGTCTTATTTGTCTACGCTCGTGGCCATGGTACGCTTAGCATTTGTGGAAAAGAGACATTTGCCGAAACCATCATTTCACTTGCCGGAGGTACGCTTGCTGTTCCTGAAGTTGAAGGTTATAAGCCTCTAACCCCTGAAGCACTCATTAAAGCAAACCCCGATTTCATCCTATTCTTTAACTCCGGCCTGGAAAGTCTTGGTGGTATAGAGGGAGCGCTGGAAATACAGGGCGTGATGCAAACCAATGCAGGTAAAAACAAAAATATAATTGCAATGGATGGGCTCTTGCTGTCCGGCTTCAGTTCAAGACTGGGAAAAGCCTCTTATAACTTAGCGCAACTTATTCATCCTGAATTAACTACTGCTTCTCTCTAGATAAAGATGGCAACCATAATTACTTCATACCGAAATAAACGTCAGCAGCTACTTACAAAAGAAGTTCTGGTACTATCCGGGCTGGGAGCCTTACTCCTCACAGCAACCCTACTCTCTGTAAGTACAGGTGCAGTCAACATTACAGTAGATCAAATATTTTCTATTCTGCTGCACCCATTAGGAGGGACTGAAGAGGGTTTTACCAAGCAAACGGAAGTAGTGCTGTGGAACATCCGATTGCCACGTGTAGTGCTGAGTGTATTCATCGGGGCTGCGCTGGCAATTGCGGGTGCTTCCCTGCAAGGTTTGTTCAGAAATCCATTGGTAGAGCCCGGTTTGATTGGAGTATCCAATGGAGCCGCGCTCTGCGCCATCATTGTCATAGTCTTTTCTAAGCACTTACCGGAACAGTTATCAGCTGCATTCGGAACTTACCTGCTGCCTTTCTCTGCCTTTCTGGGTAGTCTGTTCGTCACTGTTCTGGCTTACCGTATCAGTCAGCGACAGGGAAAAACAGACATAGCCCTGCTGATTCTTGCGGGAGTGGCCATCAATGCGCTTACCGCTGCCCTGATTGGCCTGGTCCTCTACTATGATGATGATACAGCACTACGCACTTTTACTTTCTGGAGCCTGGGCGATCTGGGTGGGGCCTCCTGGCAAAAGATTGGTTTTTCTCTCTTCATCATTGCCATTCCAGTAGCATTACTGACTTTATATCACGCTGCGCTAGATGCACTTGCATTGGGAGAAGCCGAAGCCGGCCATCTGGGAATTCATGTTGAAAGAGTTAAATACACTATTATCATACTGTCTGCCCTGGCGGTTGGTGCTTCCGTGGCTATGGCCGGAACTATTAGTTTTGTAGGATTGGTGGTGCCCCACATGATACGGGCAGTGATCGGTCCGGGGCACCGCCTGCTACTCCCCTCCTCTATCCTGCTGGGTGCCGCTTTACTTACGCTGGCAGATTTGCTGGCCCGAACTATGGTAGCACCTTCAGAAATCCCGATCGGTGTTATTACTGCGCTTACAGGAGCACCTTTTTTCATCTTTCTCTTACTACAATCCAAACATAAAAGAATGCTCTGAGCCCATGATCAAACTTGAAAATATTCATTACCAAATCGGAAACAAAGCCATACTTCAGCAAATCAGCCTGTCAGTAAAACCTGGAGTTTTTACCGCCATCCTTGGTCCTAATGGAGCAGGAAAATCTACTTTGCTCAAAGTGATGGTCGGAGATATCAGCAAACATGCGGGGAAAGTAAAGATCAATGCAAAATCCCGTAAAGCATACTCTCATCAGGAGTTAGCGAAAATCAGAGCAGTGTTACCACAATCTGTACACATACAGTTTCCTTATAGTGTACTGGAGATCGTCAGCCTGGGCTGTTTTGCCCACAAACTCAAAACTAGAGAAACTACACGCCTTGCTTATAGTATGCTGGAAAAAGTGGGAATGCAGGGCTTTAGCCACCGAATCTACAATTCCCTTTCAGGAGGAGAAAAGCAGCGGGTTCAGCTTGCTCGGGTGATGGCTCAGATCAATTATCAGGACGCTGCTACTGCCCGATACTTATTACTGGACGAGCCTACCGCTAGTCTGGACATTGCCTGTCAGCACCATATACTCTACCAGGCCAAGGCACTCTGCGGAGAAAATATTGGTGTACTGGCGGTTTTGCATGATCTCAATCTGGCAGCCCAGTATGCCGATCATATACTGCTGATGAAGAATGGAAAGGAAGTAGCGCAGGGTACAATGGACGAAGTCTATACCCAGAAAAACATAGAAAACGCCTATGAGCATCCGGTACGGCTGGAATATCTGCCGACAAACAAACAAGCATATGTCATTCCTTTAGCCCCTATGACCACTCATCCTCAACTCAAAAAAATTTAGAATCACGCAAACAAATTATATCATGGATAACACAGCATCCCTAACCCAGGAAAATGCCGAAAGCCTGAAAGAAGCCTGGCAGGAACTGGAGCACACAAATCCCGGCATACGCATCAGAGAAGCAGCCATTGCCTTAAAAAGTAGCGAAGCGCAATTGCTGGCTACTACCATTGGCCCCGACTGCGTGAGACTTGCCGGCGAATGGACGGAGCTCCTCAAAGCGTTTAAGAAGCTGGGCTACGTAATGTCTCTTACCCGTAATGATGCCTGCATCCTTGAACATAAGGGAAGCTTTCAGAAAGTCAGCACCTTTGGTAAAAAAGATCATCAGATGGGGCTGGTCATTGGCCCCATTGAGACCAGAGTTTTCTTTAAGAGCTGGCATGTAGCATTTGCGGTAATTCAGGATAAAAAGAACCGAATTCTCAAAAGTATTCAGGTCTTTGATAAAGCGGGTACTGCCATTAGCAAAATCTATTTGCAGAACCTAAGTAATGAAAAAGCCTTCTACGAACTCATAGAAGCTTTTCGCTCTCCCGACCAAAGCCCGGTGCAGGAGGTAAAAGCTTATACGGAAGCATCCTTTAGCAAAAAGGTAGATCAGCAGTCTTTTTTGGAGGACTGGGAAGCATTGCAGGACACACATGATTTTTTTCCAATGCTCAAGAAGCATCAGGTTGACCGCTTTCAGGCACTGGAGTTGGCAGTAGAGAAGTACACTTATCAGATCCAGACTGATGCTGTTCAGCAGATACTGGAAGAAGCTTCCCGTACCAAACTGCCCATCATGATCTTTGCCGGTAACCACGGGAACCTGCAAATTCACCAGGGCAAGGTGCACACCATCCGGCTACTGGAAAGAGGACATACCGTCAAAGAGAAGTGGCTGAACGTCCTTGACCCTGAATTCAATATGCACCTCAAGGTAGATTTGATAAACACTGCCTGGGTAGTGAAAAAAACTACCAAGGATGGCATCGTCACAGCGGTAGAGCTTTTTGACAAAGACCGTAAACTGATCGCTCAGTTCTTCGGCCTGAGAAAGCCCGGCATTCCACAGCATCAGAAGTGGGCAGAGCTGGTCTCCTGGCTCCCCAAATTGCTGTAAGCCTGAAAAGTAGACATGTTAAGCAGCAATCATACTTAAGCTTCCATTTTAGCAAGTGGGTTGTGAGGCTCAACCCACGGCTTAAGATCATAGTACGCCAGCTTTGTGCCTCTGAGTCCCGACCTCCACAAACCGGAAATACATAACAACATGAATATCAACTTAACCCAAATTTTCTCATTTTTTTCATCCTAAACCAAGACAAATGTCTAATTCACTTCAACTGATAGAACAGAACGACTTTGCCTACTCGGCACAATGCCAGAAGACTTCCCACTTACAAATGAGCTTCGGCAATGTGAGTCTGATGATGACTCCCAAAGAATTTTCTCTGCTAAAGAAGCATGTTCAGGATACACTGATTAATATAAAAGATATCAGGTGCCCTCATTGCCGGGATATTTTTATCAAGACCAGCGTCACCAATATGTCCTTCCTGTTCAGCTACGATGAGCTATGCCATATGCATGATATTATGGTGAATACGCTGACTATGCTGGAAGTGCAAAGTATTCTTGATAAAAAAGAGTGATGGCAATGCTCGTTAATCCCCTCAATATTAGGCTATTGCTAATGACTTTGCTTTTAGTACCCGGGCTTTTGTCAGCACAAAGCATACAGCTATCCGGCATCGTCACTGACCAGAATGGTGAACGGGTAGGATTTGCCAATGTCATGATCAAAGGCACAACGCAAGGAACTGTCGCCAATGACGATGGTACATTTACGCTTGATGGGCTTGCCCCCGGCAATTACTGTTTGGTAGTCAGCCGTGTAGGTTATGAGGCTTATGTACAGCAGCTTACGATAGCCGATGGCAATCCTAAAAGCTTAAACATTCAGCTGGCAGAACTCAATGAGGAGTTGGATGAGGTTACCATAACGGCTACACGTACTACACGCTCTGTAGAGAGCATTCCTATGCCAGTAGACATCATCTCAGGAGAAGAGATAGAACAGATAGGTTCATTCCGCCTCAACGAAGTATTACAGGAACAGACTGGCTTACAGATTGTCAGTGATCATGGCACCGGCTTGCAGATGCAGGGACTTTCATCTGACTATATTTTGGTACTGATTGATGATGAACCTGTGATTGGACGTACTGCAGGTACGCTAGACCTGACCCGCATCGCAGTGGATAATATCGCCAGAATTGAGATCATTCGTGGTCCTTCTTCTTCTCTTTACGGCAGTGAAGCCATGGCAGGCGTAGTCAATATCATTACCAAAAGTGGGCAGCAGGGATTTAATTCCTCTCTCAGAGCCAGGTACCGAAGCTTCAATTCCCTTGGTCTAAGTGCCGGCGCAGGCTACAAGGGTGAAAAGCTAACTGCCAGGCTGTTTGTAGACCGACTGAGTACCGCCGGTTATGATCTGGATGAAGAAACGCTTGGCATGACTTCTCCACCTTATGAAGCTTTTACTATTAATCCCAAGTTTGCCTACCGTTTCTCGGACAAAGTCAACTTTAGTATAAATGGGCGCTACTATACTGAAAGTCAAGACAATGCTTCCGAGTTAATCATTGAGGACAATGTTCATGTCATGGGTGAGGAAGGCAATAGGGAAGATTGGAACATTATGCCTGCGCTGGAACTCAAGCTTAATGATCAGCACCGGCTACAGCTCAGAAGTTATACCACCGGCTACGATACCGAGTCCAGCATTGTATATCAGAAAGATAAAGAAGTCTACGATGAAAGCTACTTTCAGCAGCTCTTTAACCGCTTCGAAGTTCAGTACGATTGGTACATCAGCCATCAGCATATCAGTACACTTGGCCTTGGGCATACCATAGAGACAGTGGAAGCCACCCGCTATGATGATGTCAATAACTTTCACGCCAACTATGTTTTTGTACAACATCAATGGTTGCCTAATGATCGTTTTAATGTGGTACTAGGCGGACGCTTTGATACACACAGCGAATATACCTCACGTTTCAGCCCAAAATTGGCGGCTGGCTATCAGCTTAATTCCTGGCTGAAGTTACAGGCTTCCTTCGGAGGAGGATACAAAGCCCCAGACTTCCGCCAACTGCTACTCAACTTCAGCAATCCTACTGCTGGCTACACCATGATCGGCTCAAGTATCGTGGAAGAAAGGATGGCTGAACTTGAAGCACAGAGACAGATACAAACCATCTATATTGACCCTATCACCATAGAAATGATACAGGCGGGAAAGCTCCATCGCTTACAACTTCGGGCTAAGTCTCTCTCCTACCAATAAACTGAAAGCTGATATCAATGCCTTCAGAAATAGGATCAGCAATATGATCAACGCTGCTCCCCTAGCCCTAAAAACCAATGGACAGAATGTGTTCAGTTACTTCAATATGGATGAAGTCATTACACAGGGAGTGGAAGTGAAAGCAAATTATCAGCTCGTTACTGATATCAATTTCTCGCTGGGCTACCAGTATTTGGACTCAAGAGATGTGGAAGCGGTAGAACAGATCAGGAATGGAGAAGTATTTAGGCGTAATGCATTTACCAATCGTTCCGAACGAGTGCCGCTGTCGGACTATGGCGGCCTGGTAAATCGTTCTCGCCATTCGGGTAATGCCAAGCTGTTTTATGTCAACAGTCGCCCTGAATTTGACCTGTCCTTAAGAGCAATTTACAGAGGTAAATGGGGACTGGGAGACGCAAATGGCAATGGTGTCATTGATACAGAAAATGAATTTGCAGATGGTTATCTGCTGCTGAACCTGGCGCTGAATAAAAAAATACTGGGCTGGATTACTTTGGAAGCAGGCGCTAATAATCTGTTGGCTAAAACTCTGTCAGCAGAGCCTTCTTTGGCCGGGAGAATCTGGTACGGAGGTATCAACATCAATTTCGCTGATTTCAAATGATAAGCTAGTCAATGCATATTCAAGAGCAATATACACCTATTAAAAGAACAGCTATGTCCTGTATAAAATATTTAACCATAATTAACTTTTAACCATCATGTTTCACAAAACCCACAACTTTTACTTAATACTTTTATTAGCCCTGAGCCTGTTTACGGCCTGCGAAGAAGATAGCGATGAGCCTGCTCCCGATGTAACATTGGAAGTACAAACTGCTACTGATGTATATGAAGCCGAGGGCTATGCTTTTTATGACCTGGAAAGCGGTCAGCAGCTAAGCAAATCAGACTCCGTCGGTACGCGATGGGACCTGGCTTTTGATGGTACATCAATCATCACCAACAGCGGCATTTCCGGTCCTGGTGAAGGCGGTGCCCAGATCTTATATGGTGTCTTTGAGAAAATAGACGCTGCACCCAGCAGTGGATACGCTACCGATAACGAAGAGTCTCTGGCAATTCCTTCTGGCGGTGGTAATGGCTGGTATAACTATACAGGAACTACTGGCAACCCAGCACATGCTATTTTGCCAATTCCTGGTAAGATCATCCTGCTGAAAACGGTAGAAGGCAACTATGCCAAGCTAGAAATTATCAGCTACTACGAAGGTAATCCTGATACTACTACAGAAGCGTTTGCCAGTTTAGAAACGCGCCCTGAAAGCGGACACTTTACTTTTCAGTATGTAGTACAGCCCAATGGAAGCGTTGACTTCTAGAAAAAAACTGAAGTCCTGTTGCTGTCAGTCCCGGTGGTCTTTTCCAATTTACAAACTACTGGCAGCACAGGCACAATTTCTGGTGCTTAGTAGACCTGCTCAAAAGTCTGCTCATGTCTTCTTCTTCTGACCTGGCTGTATACCAGATTGGGCGTTGAAAACAAGCTTAAGATATCATTCTTGGGCTCTTCCTTTGTCAACATACAGTTCAAAAGCACCTGGGCCAAACAATTAAGCTAAAATTTCAGCGTAATTCTGTAACGCAGTGGAGTCTCTAGGAACCAAAATGTTTTGTCACCCCTAAGGGTAAATGACCCGCTCAGTACGACATAACTACTTTTAGTAAAAACTTAGTATGAGGTCTGCCCCACCTCCTTAATTTTCCCAATGATTAAAGGACCTGGCGGAAGGATTCCAAGGCGTAAAGTCTTTATGAAGCCTTTATGTGCTTAATGAGAGAGAATAATTACGGCTTTGCAGAAAAGCTATTTAAGCTCTTGAAATCATTTGCCAAAAGTCTCCAAGAATTTTCTCAATTGCTTAGTGCTATTTTTAAAATGATGCTTACTATCTAGGTATAGGATGTCTGATTTTATCTTGTTTGAACTTTTTCAGGGGTGGTTTTCAATAAATAAGCTGACTATTCAGAAAGGAAATCAGACATATGTCCGGGACTTTGTCCAAATTTAGAGACTATCCTAAGAACATTAAAGTACACGCTCATCCGTGCTGTAATAAGGCCCGTCAGATTCAAAATTAAAGCTGAACTTGCTTCAGGATACACTTCTCAACAAATACGGTGCAGCTACTTTATTTTATGTATCCTTTATGTAACTTTGATGCTTGTTAGCTTAAAGGGCATGGAACAGATTGTTAATTTTTGGAACGAGATCAAGGAAACAGTACTGAAAGTACTTAGCGTCTTTACCTATGATTTTACTAAGTTTGCAGGTGTACCTATTAGTATCTGGTCGCTCTTCCAGTTCTTCCTTTTTGTTTTTCTGCTCTTTTTCCTTACTGACAAGTTTAACAAACTACTGGTCAACCGGATACTTGCCCGCTACAATCTGGACATAGGTATAAGGCAATCTATTGGCACCATTACACGCTACATCCTGATTGTACTGGGATTGTACGTCATCATTAATGCTGCGGGTGTTGACCTAACTGCAATTACTGTATTGTTTGGGGCGCTCGGTGTTGGAATTGGTTTTGGTCTTCAGAATATTGTCAACAACTTTATATCCGGCCTTATCATACTATTTGAACGCCCCATCAAAGTAGGTGACCGTATTGAAGTGGCCGGTGTCAATGGTGATGTGGTTGACATCTCAGCACGCTCCACTACAGTGGTGACCAATGACAATATCTCTATCATCGTACCCAATTCAGAATTCATTTCTTCTTCAGTAATCAACTGGAGTCATAACGACCGAAGAATACGCTTCAGGTTTCCGGTAGGTGTTGCTCATAAGGAAGATCCTGAAAAAGTAAAAGCTTTGCTGCTAGAGGTAATGCTGGAAAATGAAGGGGTGCTGAAAAGCCCCACCCCTGAAGTCTGGTTTGATAAATTTGGAGACAGTTCACTGAATTTCAACTTAATGGTCTGGACTACCCAATTTGTACAGCGCCCTGAGTATCTAAAGAGCCAGCTTTATTACGCGATCTTTGCCAAGTTTAGGCAATATCATATTGAAATACCCTATTCTCAACGTGATCTGCACGTGAAGAGCGGGGAATTATCTGTATCAATAAAAAAAGAAAAAGGACTAGCAAACTAAATTTACATGAAGTCAGATAAGTATTTTGTCTTTGATTTTGACAGTACTTTTACCAAGGTAGAAGCATTAGATATCCTATGTGAAATTTCACTCAAGGGTAATCCTGAGAAAGATAATATTCTAAAGCAGGTGCAGGATATTACCAATACTTGCATGGAAGGCAACCTTTCTTTCCGCGAGTCTCTGGAAAAGAGGCTTGCTTTGCTTAATGCCCACAAGGAACATCTTACCCCTTTGATAGATTATCTCAGGGAAAATGTGTCGGTATCTTTTAAGCGTAACCGTGAATTTTTTGAAACTTATTCAGACAACATTTACATCATCTCCAATGGCTTTAAAAGCTTTATCGTACCTATTGTAAAAGAGTACGGCATAAAGGAGCCACATGTCTTTGCCAATGAGTTTGAATTTGATGAAGAAGGCAACATCGTAGGCTACGACCAGAATAATCTATTATCTGGGGACGATGGAAAGTCACAGATCATCAAAAGCCTTGATCTTCACGGAGATGTATATGTCATTGGGGATGGCTACAATGATTATAAGATTAAAGCTGCCGGTTTTGCCAATAAATTTTATGCCTTTACTGAAAATATTGAAAGACAAAGCATTTTGGAAAAGGCTGATCACATTACACCTTCACTTGACGAATTTTTATACCTGAACAAAATGAATACTGCAATTTCCTATCCCAAAAATAGAATTAACGTACTATTACTTGAAAATATCCATCCCGACGCAGAGAAAAAGCTTCGTGAAGAAGGATATAATGTAGAGATACACCCGGCCGCCATGGACGAAGAAGAATTGGCTGAGCGAATCAAGAATGTTTCCATTTTGGGCATCCGTTCCAAAACACATGTGACAGAGAAGGTATTGGAAAATGCAAACCGACTTATAGCATTAGGAGCATTTTGCATTGGTACCAATCAAATTGACCTTGTTGCCTGTCAGAAGAAAGGGGTCGCTGTCTTCAATGCTCCTTACAGTAATACTCGTTCAGTGGTAGAAATGGCTATCGCTGAAATCATCTTCCTGATGCGTGGCTTCCATGACAAAAGTATGGGAATGCACCAAGGTAAGTGGCTAAAGTCTGCTTCTAACAGCAATGAAGTCAGAGGTAAAAAACTGGGAATTATAGGGTACGGTAGTATTGGAGCGCAACTATCCGTTTTGGCTGAGAATTTAGGAATGGATGTCTACTACTATGATCTTATTGAAAAGTTGGCATTGGGAAATGCTACAAAATGCAACAGTATGGAGGAGCTGCTAGGCCTAGTAGACGTTGTTACCCTGCATGTAGATGGACGCGCTTCCAACAAAAAAATCATTGATGCTTATGCATTCAGGCAAATGAAAGATGGCATGATTCTTTTAAATCTTAGCCGTGGTTCAGTAGTAGACATTGAAGCCCTTAAGGAAAATATTGAAAATGGCAAAATAAGAGGAGCAGCGATAGATGTATTTCCCGAAGAACCTAAAAGTAATGATGAAGAATTTATTTCTGAACTAAGAGGGCTTCCCAATGTAATACTCTCTCCACACGTTGGCGGAAGCACACTTGAAGCACAGGAGAATATTGCAGACTTTGTGCCTAATAAGATTATGGAGTATGTAAATACCGGAAGTACTACCAACAGTGTGAATTTCCCTAATTTACAACTTCCTCTACTTCAAAATGCACACCGCCTGATGCATATCCATATGAATGTACCCGGAGTACTTGCTAAAATCAGTAATATACTTGCAGAGCATAATATCAATGTTGTTGGTCAGTATTTAAAAACAAATGAAACCATTGGCTATGTGATCATTGATATTGACAAAGCATACGATGATGCTGTAATTCAGGCGCTTAAAAGTATAGATAATACTATCAGGTTTAGAGTGCTTTATTAGAGTTTCAACCTTATATGTATACTGGCAAGCGAACATTTGATATACTTGTAGCATCCTTTGCGCTTATTCTTGCTGCACCATGTATTATGCTTGCCAGCATACTCATATTTATACTATCGGGTTCTTACCCTTTTTTTAGGCAGAAAAGACCCGGGCATTTAGGTATTCCTTTTACCTTGTATAAGTTGAAAACATTATTTAAAGAAGATGAAGTAGCTAATTTTCGTTTTCTGAGGTGTTTTGGAAGGTTATTACGTACTTTTTCAATAGATGAACTACCTCAGCTTTTTAATGTACTCAAAGGTGAGATGTCAATGGTAGGCCCACGTCCATTGTTGATGGAATATCTGCCTCTATATAATCTTTATCAACAGCAAAGGCACAACGTTAAGCCTGGTATCACCGGATGGGCACAAATAAACGGAAGAAACACAATTGATTGGAAAAAGCGATTTACTTATGACATATGGTATATTCAAAACCAATCATTTATACTAGACCTGAAAATTCTAGTAAAAACCTTATTCAAGATTTTTAGGATTAGAGATGTCAAACCTAACGGTTTAAATCAACAAGAGAAATTTAAGGGAAATTAAGCCTAGGCTGAAAGCTACAAGTCAAAGGAGAATTTGATTATTTGCTAATCTTAGTTAAAGCTTTAATGACAGTACTATCTTGAATTGCTTCAAGCAAAGCTACTTCCTTTTGATCGAGTTTAAGTTTGTAAAAAGCTCCATTATAATTTAAGAACAGCTTTTTCTTTTTTTCTTCTTGATTCAATGCAATAACTCTATAAGGAACACCTTCAAAATTGCCATGAAGATAAAGTTTGTTATTATATAATTGGTAATGAAAATTATACTTGCTATCCAATAGCGTTTCTATCTCAACGTCAGCATTTGAATATTCAGTTGCCTGTAATAAAGTTTTATCCGGAGCCTCAAAATCTTCGTAATCAATATTCTGAGATTCATCATTAAAACTATTAAGAACTTCAGGTCTAACTAAGTTCGGCAATTCTACATCAGCTTTATCCTCAGTGAGTGCTATTTCAGACTTTTCATTACTTTCATTTAAATCTTCAACCTCAGGTTGTATAAAATCATTTTCTGATGAAGCAGACAGTGTATGCTCGTCAGGTTCTTCGTCCCTAAAATCAACAATGGGAAGATCTGGGCTAATATTACCTGAAGGAATTAAAGAATTTTGCTTAGGCACCTCAATTTCTACTAGAGATATTTCTGGTTCAACTTCCTTAGAATATTGATAGAGATAATATCCACCACCGGTAAGAAAAATTAAAGATGTAAGTACAGCTGCAAACTGGATACCTGTAAATTCATACCATACATTGGTATGTAGAGTTACCTGGTCCAACCTGCTTTTGAGATACGAGCGACGTGCCTCGCCAAGAGACTTGTAAATGTCTTGTTGTAATTTCACTTCACTACGAAGAAGAGGATCCTGATGGATGTCATCCTCGATAGCAATTTTCTCATTTTTAGACAACTTACCCTTAAGGTAATTATCAAATTTATCCGAATAGATAAAGTCTTTCATAGGCTTAATCTAAAAAGTCACTTTCTGAATACTTAGATTTAATGAGGCTATCAAGCCTCTTCTTACATTTATATTTTTTTGTCTTAGCGGTTTCCGTATTCGCTAACCCCAAATTATCAGCGATTTCTTGCATTGACATATCGTCAAAGTAGTAATACATTAATATTTTTTTACAAGTGTCTCCCAATTGTTCTATACAATTACGAATAATGTAACTTCTTTCTTCGCTTTCCTGGTCCAGATATTCTACCCCATCTTTTTCTTCATTTGAAAGCTTACTTTTTCTTTCTAACTCTTTCCTCCATAAATTCAGACAAACACTATACAAGTAAGTACTGATTTTGGAAGTAAGCACTAGTTGATTGCTAATCACTTTTTGCCAAAACACAACAAGCGCATCCTGATATATATCTTTTGCCTCTTGCTCTGTACCGTTGTTCTTAAGAATGATATTAGTCATCATTTTATAGTACTTACGATACAAATAGTCAAGGGCTTTTTCATCACCTTTACTTATTCTTTCAAGAACAACGCTATCCTTCATTGCAAAAAGCCTTCATTATTTAATACGATAACTCTCAATAAGGTAACCCTTCATGTAATATTAGAATTGTATAAAAGCTAATATGTTTGATGAATCTGGATAAATGCAAACGCTGATTTTTTACAATTGCAAGGTCTGTTTTCTCATAAGATACAATTTAGTTGTTTAAAGCTAATAATAAAAAGTTGATGCATAGTACTTCAAAGCTTGTAACAAAATAATAAAAATTAAACTGTATCTTTAGGAATTACAATTATTGCTATTTGCTATTCACAACTTTTTAGGTGCTCTGTGACTTCTTTCACCGAAACATACCCTTTTTGATTGTCCCAGGAGTTAAGTATGTAAGTAGTGATCTGTGCTATTTCCAGATCTGTAAGTTCAGTATTAGCAGGCATGTTATGATTATAAGAATCTCCGTTAACCACAATATTTCCCTCTAATCCAAACTTAATCAGGCAAACCGTACGACCGACATCCTCCAGCATGTAATCTGAACTGGCAAGAGGTGGTATTAACATTTCTAACCCACTGCCATCATTTTGATGACAATTACTACAGTGCTGAGTATACAGTTGCTGCCCATAAACCATATATTGCTTGAAATGCATTTTTTCTACACTATTTAAGTTCCTGATAGCTGCATTTTCATGGTTACTATCACAACCAATAAAAGTTAGAAAAACGAAGAGAAAAGGGAATAATAAGATATGCTTCTTACCCATATATGTTAGACACCTCTATCTTTATTGCGGTACTCATTTAGTAATTTTTCCATGTCTTTGATCAGGATATCTACCTTTTCCTCTTTAGTGCCATCATACATTCCACGAACGTGCCCCTCCTTGTCTACTAAAATAAAAGCACCACTATGTATAAAGCCACCTGGTTCTTCATCATCTTCCATCGCAGTGACCATGTAGCTATTGAGGCCCATCTCATAAATTTTTTCCTTCTCGCCGGTCACAAAATGCCATTTGTCACTTGATACACCCAGCCGTTCAGCATAATCATGTAATAGTGCAACGGTATCATGCTGAGGATCTATAGTGTGAGATAAAAGTACAACTTCATCTTCTTCCTTGAATGCCTCATATACTCTTAACATTTGTGTCTTCATCACTGGACAGATAGTAGGGCAAGAAGTAAAGAAAAAATCAGCTACATAGATTTTATCATCAAATGTGGAGGGTGTAATAACACTACTATCCTGATCCACAAAGCGAAAATCAGATACCTGATGATAAATAGTATCCACCACACTCTGATCGTTAATAGTTTTTTCAACATAATTATGCCTACCTAAATATGGAAGGGAAGATGATTCTGTTTTTCCAGAGTCTATAGAGCAAGCAACAAAAGTGCTATTGATCAACAAAATAGATAGGTAAAATAGGGTTTTTGGGCTCATCTGAATTTTTGTTTTGCAAGTTATTTTCAAACAAACAATAAACAAGTTGAATTCAAGAATCTGCTGATTATTTTTTGACCACCAAACTTAATCCCCTGAGGTAGCAACCAAAAAAGTCTGTGAGAAAATTTCACAGCCCTTCAATTGGTTTTTTATATTCTGTCACGTAAGGGAAGATTGATAAAAAAGTTGGACCCATTATCTTCCTGGCTCTCATACCAGATACTCCCCTGGTGTCTCTCTATGATATTTTTGGCTAAATATAAGCCTAAGCCACTTGACTCCTCACCCATTGTGCCCCTTCTGGTAGCCTTACTAAACTTATTAAAAATGTATGGCCTCAGTTTTTTTGGAATACCTATTCCCTGATCAGATACTGAGATATTAGCTACATTAGCGTACTTTACCAATTTGACGACTACCTGACCATCAGTGTAAGAGAATTTACAAGCATTGGTTAGTAACTGCTCAAGTACTTTAGTGATTGCCTGCTCATCAATATAAATGTAGATTTCCTCATCAAGATCTTCATAAACAATCTTTATATTTTTCTCTTTAAAAGTCTGTGCAGGAAACTCGTCTACTATTTTTTTTATGATATGATTGAGTACTACAGTTTTAGGTGCCTGTTCATAATCATCGTCAAAACAGGAATCCACTGAGATCATATTGTGAATGATACTTTTTATTGAATCGCAATCCCTTTCAATAGTCTGAAAAAACTTTCGGCTATCTTCATCCAGATCTTTTTCAAAATTTTTGTAAAGAGTATAGTTACAAGAACGAATTCTGGCTAACATACCTTTGAGATCACGACCTATTTGGACTAATATCTCTTCATTGGTTTCGGCACTTTTGATCATCAGCGGAAATTTATGTTACTGTAATCATTGTTTGTTTTCACAAGTTTAATAAAGCAATGACAAAAAAAACTTTAAAAACAGCCGCTGAACTGCCAATGTAATTTCTTGCTTCACAAAAAAGTGCATTTTTATTTTATTAAGAATTGCTGTTAAATATTCTCATGAATAAATGAAGCAGGATTCATTACCAACACCGAATAGAGGAAAGGGTGAATTCCATATCCAAAAAACAAAAGTTAATCTAAAGTATTACCTCTTGACAAATCTTGTATCAGTACAAAAAAGTAAAACAATCCAGTTATGTGATAGCGGATTGTAGGTGAATATTATTCGTTTAATCGTTGATAGCTCAGCTTAACCTCTGCCTCATTCCCTTAAAATATAAATAAGGGATAAATAATATGGCATTAATACTGCCTGACTGAATCAAATACAAGCTTAAGCGCAATAATGTCATTAAATCCTTTTAAATTGATATAAATATTTAAGGGATACTATGTCTGATTGCAAGAAAACACATTTGATATTAAAAATCTTGCCCGAATCAGTTTACATTTCCTGCTTTAGCGTACACTAATACTCACATACTAAACCTTAAACTATGAACTACACTTCTAGACCTACAATTTTATGGGCTCTACTTTCCTTGTGCTTATTTGTTTCCTGTGAAGAACTTTGTGATTGTGACCCTAAGCCCTGCCTGTTTTCTTATGATGGTGTTTCATATACTAAAACCACCACTGGTGAGCAGTTAATATCTCCTACATTTACTGAGGGTGAATCAGAAGGAACGTTTAGTGCTTCACCCAATACCCTAGTCTTAAATGATACAACGGGTGTAATCAACATTAACACCAGTGATCCGGGGGAGTATACCATTACTTATACACCCGAAAATGGCGACCCTGATTGCAGCACCACAATAGTAATACAGGAAGCTGAGCCAGTAATCACAGAATGTAAACTTGATTATGGTAAAATCTTATTTATTCCGGGAGAAGATATGTTTGCATCCCCTCAAAATTCAGATCAAAAGGAATTTACAGGAACATTTAGCGCAAAGCCAAACGGACTGGATATTGATCCCGAAACAGGAATAATCAACATAGATTTAAGTGAGCCAGGATTACTTTATGAAGTAAGCTTTATTTCTGAGGATGGCCTTACAAGATGTACAACTCAAATTTTGATTGCTGGTATTGACTATCCCGATGTGATAATTGATTTCAGCAACCCTGAAGAGACTTCTCTCATTGAACCTGCCATAAATCGGAATAATCCGGATTTTGAAGCAGCCATAGATTTTGATCCGCAAGGTCAGGTTCAGGAGCAGGGTATTTCATTTGCAGAAACTGATGAGGATACGCCTCCAGGTACCATCAACCTCCGTCAGACTTTTATCAACCTTGAACTATTGGGAGTAGAAATCACGGACGGGTTCACCCGAGAGTTCATTGTTCCATATATCTACAGAGGTGGGAATACAGTCGTGGAAGGAAGCATACCTATTCAAATATACTGGTTTGAAGAGGAAGTCCCTGAGGAACTTCAACAATGGATCGGTAGAAAAAATCAGGAATCAAACAATGGACGTATGATGCACCGACATTCTATTATGGTTGGTGTGAATAAATTTCAGTAAACCTATTAGTATGTATGTACTTATCAAGACTGCTTACTTTTTTTATTCTATTACTGTGCTTATGTACTTTTAAAATACATGCACAAAAACTGCGTACGGAGGAGGCTCATCGCCTCTTTCATACTGCAGATAGTCTTTTTCATCTCCCTGATGCTACTCCTGATACGGATAGCCTGTCAATACTCAATTTTCAGCAAGCCATTCAAAGTTTTGGAGAAGACAGCTTACAGCTTCAGGTAGAAGCACATCAAAAAATCGGTAACCTTTACGAAATGAACCTACTTTTTGACAGTGCTTTATACCATTACAAAAGCTCTTTGCGCAAAGCGCAATTGCTTGCTCCACCCGCTGATACATTGAAGTTTTATGCTAACCTGTACTGTGGAGATGCATTTCAATACCTGGAAATGTTTGATTCTGCCCAGTACTTTTATAGTCAAGCAGAAGTTAATATCCCTCCCAATATCAAAGAAGCAGAATCAGCCCGGCTTTATAATTCATCTGGTCTCTTGCAATTTCATGTAGGAAACTACCAGCAAGCAATAAATTATCTTGAAAAGGGTGCTTCATTGCTAAGGAACAATCCGTACGCAGAATTTATTATTAAAAATAATCTTGCCATAGCATACGATAAGCTCAGAAAATATAATACATCCATTCCTATCTATAAATCTCTGCTTTCAAATAAAAATATTCCTGAAGCCATATATCAGAATATAGGTAAAGCATACGGTGAACTGGGTAAGTACGACAGTGCTAAACTGTATCTTCTTAAAGCCACTTTTAGTCAAAATATTGACACTAAACTTGCTGCATTAAATAATCTCGGAAATGTCTATTTTCAAAAAAATCAGACGGATTCTGCGAGATACCTCTATCAGCGTTCAATAGAAACTAACCAAGCTTATTCAAACCAATCTCGGATCAATCTGGGGGGCGCATTCATAGGTTTAGCTACAATAGAATTGCACAATCGTGAAGCAGAAGAGTCTTTAATACTATATCAGAGGGCTTTAAATACTATTGCTTTCAATTTTGATAATCAGGATTATTACACCAACCCTGAAAATCTATTCTCAGGATTATCTCTTCTTACTCTCTTCAATATTTATGAAGGTAAAGGAAATGCCTTTAAGTCTTTGTACGCTCAAAATGCTTCTCTTACCGCTTTAGAAGCATCCTTACAAAATTATGATAATGCAATTCAAGTAGCGAGGTATATTCAGAAAACTTATGATAATGATGAGGCTAAGCTTTTTCTGGTGCAGAACGTTTACCCTGTCTATGAAATTGCAATCAGCACTGCATATCAACTTTACAGATTAACCAAAGATCAAAAATACGTTGACTTGGCATTTCAGTTTTCTGAGAACAGTAAAGCTGCGATACTCTCAGAAATTCTCGATGATCTGGATATCAAATCCACTTTACCGAATATTGATAGTTTAATACAAGCAGAAAAGCGGCAAAAACAACAAATTTCTCAATTAAGGCTCAGACTGATTGAATCTCAGGACTCAAGTGAAAACAGTAGCCTCAAGACCAAATTAAACGATCTGGAAATCAATCTCTCCCGAACACTTAGATCATTACAATCTGATGAAAAGTATTTTAGACTAAAATATCAGGAGGATACAATTCATGCATCCGATATTCAGCGTACTTTGCTGGATCAAGATGATGCTCTGCTTGAATACTTTTTAGGAAAAGACAGTCTCTACTGCTTTCTGCTGACTAGAGATAATTTCTTGCTAAAAGTGCAACATGTAGACTCTGCATTTTTTCAGGCTATACAGCTTGTTCAATCTGAGCTCTATCAATACCAGATGGGACAAGCTTACAAAGAAAGTGAACAAGCCTACATATTATACCAAAAACTGATTGAACCTTTTGAAAAAGAAATTTCTGGCAAAGAAAAATTAATTATCGTTCCGGATGGGCAGTTGAACTATATTCCTTTTGAGATGCTCAATGATGCCCCAATTTCAAATCATTATTTGATCTATGACTACGCCTTTAGTTACGCTTATTCTGCATCTCTTCTAGAAGACGCAGTACGCACTCGTAAAGCAAAGGAGTCTAATGGAATACTTGCGATGGCCCCTTTTGCCGGTGACGAAGAAGGTAATATTCGTAGTAATGGTTTCAGCCTATTATTTGGCTCCAAAGAAGAAGTGGAAAATATCGGAGGAAGCATTTACCTTGAAAACCAGGCAACTAAACGTCTGTTTCTTGAGCTTGTAAGCTCCTATGGAATTATTCATCTGGCAACACATGCCAGCATAGATAATAATGACCCTTTACAGTCATTTATAGCATTTTATCCCGACGAAGATGAGTCTCTAGCCGGTTACCGGCTTTATACACAGGAATTGTACAATCTACAGTTGGACAGTGTCAAGCTGGTGGTTTTAAGTGCATGTGAAGCAGGAAATGGTCAGTTGGTAAAAGGAGAAGGGATAATCAGTCTGGCGCGGGCTTTTGCCTATGCTGGCTGTCCTAACATCGTGACTACGCTTTGGAAAGCACAGGATAAATCTACGGCTACAATTGCCGCTAACTTACACGATTACCTTAAGCGAGGTTTTCCTAAGGACAAAGCGCTGCGTCAGGCAAAACTGGATTACCTTAATGCTGACGATATTCACCCTCTGCTGAAAACGCCTTATTACTGGGCAAATTTCGTTTTCATTGGTGATACTGCCCCTATTTACGAAAGTTCAGGGACCTGGCTTTGGTGGCTAATGTTGGGTTTGATACTGCTGGGAGGGGTATATTGGCTAGTTAAAAAGACTTTCCTTAAACTGAAGTAACTTAAGCTTCAACATAAAGGAGCTACTTATTAAATTGTCATAATAAGGATAATTCTCATCTAAATCTTTTAAAATAGGCAGCGCCTGATTGTATTCACCTGTTCTAATATAAGTTAATGCCAGCTTATAAGAAGATTCCTGTTTTAAAAAATCATTGTCATTATCTAATTGATTATTAGCCAGAACTTTCTGGTAAATATTAATTGCTTCATCATACTGATTAAGCTGAAGATAAGATGCGGCGGCAAAATAAAGCTCTAGTGAAGTGGGAGTTTCAAGATTTCTAAAAATTTCAGTAGCCTGACTAAAATTATTTTGTTGATAAGCATCCAGCAAAGCAGTCTGGCTGGCCGTTTCACCACCTCCCCTTGTTACTTCACTCAAATCACTCAACGCTATATTGTCTGCATACAAATCTTCTGAGCTTACCATCACCATTTGCACAGCTACAAATGCTACTAATAACAGAGAAAATCCTGCTGCGACCCGATAACTATACTGTAAAAAAGAAAGCTTTCTGATTTTAGTTTCAGCCCTGCCTTTAGGTTCATCACTTTCAGGAATTATACTTTCGGAAGGAGGTCTTTCTTCATCATCTTCCTGTAAAATGCGTTCCCGAATCTGCTTAATTTCCATTCTTAAGCCTCTTTGAAGAACTGCTTCTCTCGCTATGTCGGTGTTTTCAACGTTTTCTCGTAGGTTGGCATCCTGAGCTAGCTGATACTCAAAGGATTTTTGTTCATCCTCTGTCATCTTACCCTGCAGGTAACGATCTATTTTTTCTGCCAATTGTATTGCTTGATCATCCATGGACAAATAAACTTTTAAAGTGCTGTTTCATATCTTCATTTGCGTCCAGTAAGGCATGCATTTTTTTCATGCACTTGTATTTCATATTACGGGCGATTTGTTCGTTTTCGTATCCCATTTCCTGGTATATTTCTTTCATAGGCATATCCTGATAGTAAAACAGATTAAGGATCTTTTGACAGTTCTCACCCAGTTGGGCTACCAATGAAGCTACCTGTTTTTTAACTTCATTTTCTCGCAAACTTACGTGTATACTTTCTTCAATTTTTGGATTTTCATCATAATACTTAGTTTCACGATGTATTGCGCGGTTACGCCTTTTCAATTCATTGAGCCAAAGGTTTCGCATAATGGCATATAAAAAAGTCTTCACCTTGCTATCCCCTCTAAACTTTCCTTCTCTCACAGTTCCCATGAATACAACTATGCATTCCTGAAAAATATCTTCTGCATCTTGGTCATTTCCATTATTACTCCTGACATAACTGGCCAGGCTTTCAAAATAATTTGCGTATAAAAAACGCACAGTAGGCTCAATCTTTTTACCGTCTCTAATACTATCAATGATAGTTTGATCAGAAACCTGATTTACTGCCTTTTTCATTGCTATTGGTTAGTAGGTGCTGAAGCTTTGTTTGTAACCAAAATACTGAAATAAATTAAGTTATGATATGATTTACAAGCTGAGTTGAGGAAATAGAGATTTAATTAAATATTTTCCATAGAGGTTACATTTATGGCCCGAACTTGACAAATGAGAAAAACCTCATGAAAACTTTTTTGTTAAGCAGTATCATCATACCCCTAATTATACTTTCTCTCGTTATACAGGCACATAACAATTTACAAAATGATGCCCTCCCTGAGTCCATCACGAAAATGATAGATACCCTGTCGCATAATAATAAGACGGTCAAAATGGTCTACGATGATCAAAAAGGGCAGGTATTCTGGCTGAGTTTTCTGGGAAATTTGCATACAGCAAATCAAAACGGCAGTACATACCGCCGTATTAACCAAGGGCAGCAATTATGGAAGGATGTGACATTTATAGAAGACTTTTGTCTCAATGCATCTAAAGACAGCATTTATTTCACAGATCTGATGGACTTACAAAGTGGACACAGTGCTATTAAAATTACAGATGCAGAGGGGACTGTGGTAAAGGTTGTAGCCTCTTTAGAGAATGAAATTCCATACCATATTTCATTCTCTCCTGAGCAGCAGATGTTATTTTATTTATCCAAAGTACGCAGAAATGGCATATACACTTATCGTCTGAGATTTGTAAATCTAAATAACAGTGAAAAAGGGACCCTGTACAGCTCTTCTACAAGGATCACTCAGCTAGATTTTGATAAGGCCAATAGAGCCATCAATATTCAAAACCAAAGCAATGAGCAGTTTGCTTTTTCAGCAAATTTGTAAAATCTTCAGGGCATTTCCTGCAGCATTTATGCATGCGCGAGCTTTGTTTGATCAGGCTTATAGTTTTTTATTTCACCCTCAGGCGTTATTAAATATGCTTTCTCAGCATGGTCTAAAATCACCTCGGGATCATCAGAATATGCTTCAACGATGGTATAATTATTATTACCAAAATGATTATCAAGGCAGCGAACCTTCTCTTCTCCCTTACATGCCTGTCCATCAATCTTATAAGTATTATTTACGTACTTAGTTTTCGTATAAAAGTAATGGTCCACATCAAATCGCTCAAATAGTGGACGCATATACACATCCAGTCCGCCGGAAATACAGATTACCTTTACATTCTCTTTTTTCAACTCTTCTACTCTTTTCATCAGCTTCTCATTGAAATATTGCGGAAACTCAATGTGCCAGTATTCCTGGGCATATTTTTTTACAGCTTCTGGTGATAGATTATCCAGGTAATTGAAAAAGTTTTCCTTAAACTCAGTTTGATTGATTAATCGTGCCTTACCGATAATCTTGAAAATGATCAGTTGAAAAATATTCAGAAGTTTATACCCCTTCTTAAAGCAGATATATTTAAAAAATTCTTCCTTTGAAGATTTGCGATAGAGTGTTCCGTTGATATCAAAAACAGCTACCTTATAATGATTTTGATCAGCCATGAAAATTTGAAAAAATTACTATTTCAGTAAAAAAAATTAGTAGCAGATTACTATTTCAGATAAATAACAATAGCTTTCTAAGCTTGTTTTCTAAATGGAAAAATTATTTCTTTTAACCATGCGAAAAATCATATTCCTATCATTATGTATTATTTATTTATGCTCAACCCCTACTTTAGCTCAGGAAGAAAATTCTCCCGACACCCTCACGGTTGGGATTAAACCTCTTGTGCCCTTTGTAATTGATAATGCCGACAGTGTTTATAGCGGGATAAGTATCCTTTTTTTTGAGAAGGTAGCTGAGGACTTAAATTTAACCTTTCAATATAAACCTTATGAGAATCTTGATGCGCTGCTAGATGCAGTATCTGCTAGTGAAGTTGACCTGGCTGTTGGTGCCATTACGATTACTGATGAAAGAGAAACAAGAATGGATTTTACGCACTCCTACTTTTCCTCTGGCATGGGCGTAGTCATGCGTCAGGGCCAGCAAGGAATCTTTCACCAACTCATGAATATAGCTTCCTGGGACTTTGTAAAAGCCGCTGGCGTCCTCTGTCTTGTCATTTTGATCTTCGGTATTTTGTTGTGGCTGTTTGAAAGAAAAAGGAATAAAGAAATGTTTGGAAAAGGACGTATGCGCGGAATAGGAAGCTCTTTTTGGTGGTCAGCAGTAACGATGACTACAGTAGGCTATGGTGATAAGGCTCCCATCACTGCCGGTGGTAGAGCTATTGCCTTTGTTTGGATGTTTACGGCTATTGTAATTACTTCTACGCTTACTGCCGCTATAGCCTCTTCCCTCACTGTGAATACATTAAGTCAAAATATTGAATCAATTGAAGACCTTGCCAATGTGAAAGTAGGAACGGTGAGAGGCAGCAATAGTGAAGAGTACCTTACCAGGGAGGGTATATTTGCAACGTTATTTGATACTACTGAAGATGCGTTGCAAGCACTGCAAAACGAAGAATTAAAGGTAGTGATCTATGATAAGCCTATTCTTCAATATTTATTAAATCAAACAGATGCATATGAAGACCTCGAGATTTTACCCAGAAGAATACTTCCTAGTAATTACGGCTTTGCAATCCCTGAAGATAGCCCGCTTCGCAATGACCTGAATGTGATTATACTGAGAAAGCTCACTTCACCTGAATACCGAAGTATCATCAATCGATATATAGGTAGAGATAATATCGAATAAACTAATAAGCAAACAACATCACTACACCCTGATTTATACCCAACAGTATAATTTATTCTGATTTTTTTTAAATATTACAATGTTTTGTTATTACCCATCTTGATTTGAGCACTGCCTGTTTTGATCATACTTTTATTGATCATTTACTCACGAGTTCAAAGAAAGATGAAAGCTAAATTATTAGACTGGCTTGAGAAGAAAGGGATCAACTTCTTCATGTCCTTAGTGATCCTAACCATTATTTTTGGTGCTTTATTTACTTTTTACAGTCGCTACATCATAGAGGAACAACAGATAAAAAGTAAACATGCTCAAAAAGTTCTGCTTGATCTCAAACAGCTTAGCACATATATCATGCTGGCTGATGTAGGGGTGAGAGGCTATATGCTGGTTCAGGAAGAACGGTTTATTGCTCCTTTTGAATTTGCAAAAGGGTCTTATTTACATACCCTGAATAGTATAGAACAAACCCTCATCTCCCAAAATTATGGCGAGTTGGATAGCATGCAGATTATTAAAGAGGATATGAGTGCTTACATGCAGCTTTTGGACAATATGTATGATTTAGCATATAAAGGCGAAAATGAAGCAGCACTCTCCATTTTGTACAAAGATAAGGGCCATAGTCTGATGCAAAACTATGGTCGATTTAGTAATAAGATAAATAAATATGAAGAAGCAGTACTCAAGGATACCAATATAAGAGCCGGTTTATACATTGATTTGATTGGATACATCCAATGGTTGCTTTTGATACTGGGATTACCAACTTTACTATTAGTGATATTTAGGATTAGAAGAAGTGAAAGGTCTCGCAAAGCACTCTTTAAACAACTTGCCATAAGTAATAAGAAATATATTTTTGATTCCGGTACTGATGAACTAGCATTGAACGAAGAGAGCATCATAGATAGCATTATTAAAAACCTGAGGCAAGCTTCTGAGTTCATCAAAAAAATCACTTCAGGTGACCATAATGTTCAATGGATAGGTTTAGATGATAACAATCGGGATTTAAACAAAGACAACCTGGCTGGAGAGTTGATTCAAATGCGTGAGCAAATGAAAAAAGTTAAAGAAGAGGATAATAGGCGTATATGGTCAACAGAAGGCTTGTCTATTGCCGCTGAAATTACCAGAAAATATCAGCATAATACAGATGAACTAGGGAATAAGTTGGTCACAAAAGTAGTACAATATTTAAATGCTAACCAGGCAGCCTTATTTGTACTAAATGATGAAGATGAAAATCATAAGCAGCTTGACCTCATTGCCTGCTATGCCTATGATCGCAAGAAATACCTGAAGAAAAGTATTGATATTGGCGAAGGGTTAGTGGGGCAAGCCTATCTGGAAGCAGATACCATTTATTTGACAGAAATACCGAATGACTATGTTTACATCACTTCAGGTTTAGGAAAGGCTACCCCCTCTAGTATTCTGATCATACCACTCAAATATAACGAGCATGTAATGGGTGTGCTTGAGATTGCGGCTTTTCAACCTTTTAAAAAATATCAGATTGAGTTCGCTGAAAACCTTGGTGAAATCATTGCTTCCACACTTTCTACGGTCAAAACGAATGAAAAAACCCGTATTTTACTGGAACAGTCACAGGAGCAGGCAGAAGAAATGCGTGCTCAGGAAGAAGAAATGCGGCAGAATATGGAAGAGCTTCAGGCTACGCAGGAAGAAATGCAAAGAAAAACCAAAGAGTATGAAGATGTCATAAATGAATACCAGCAAAAGCAGGATAATAACGTCACCCAATAAATGTTTTGCTGTCATTTAGTGAAGCCCTTCAGTATTCTGAAAGGGCTTTTTCATTTCTGAGTAGGTTGGCGGGCGATCTTACCCTACTATAGAGTATCTACATTTTGAGGCATTTGGTGAGCATAGTGATCTGAGCGCTAGGGTAAGAAAAGTCCTCTATACTATTTACCCAAGTTAATAATACCATTTCATCCTATATTTGCACTGGTTTTTTGTCTAAAAGGAGGTCGGGAATGCGTTGATTAAATTCATTTTTAAACTCTTCGGCTAAGTTGTATACTTGTTGAATAAGCTTGTTTTGATTATTAATGGGCCTCATTCTTCAAATTCTTTATTCCTTTTCCGAAAATCGGGCTACCCCCTACCCCCTACCCCCTACTCCACACAATACCCATTGCCTGACACTATTGCATAAATGAAAGAGTAAGTTAACCTATACTTAATTATTTTCATCTGGCTAATGCCATTTATCCGCTTCAATGAGCAGACTTAATCATTTTTTAAAACTTAGTATGGATTCACCCAGTACAAGGCGCTCAAATTCTTCTACGAACAAGTCATTGATTTACTTTCCCAGATTATATCTCATCATGATTATATGAGTAAATAGTTAGTAGCGGTCCAGCCAAGAGCATTTTTTACTTCGCGTCAATATTTATAGATCAATTCAAAAAAAATCTCATTTTGTCTGTAACTTTTACTCTGCTCGCTTGTCTTGCCCATGAATATGCTACTGGAAGAGTTTAAACATAGCGTCCTCCCTATAAAAAATAAGCTTTACCGCTTTGCCTTACGCTATTTAGGTAATGAAGACGAAGCCAAGGATGTGGTTCAGGAGGTCTTCATTAAGGCCTGGGACAGGCGTGCAGACCTACACCTCTATCGCAGTGTGGAGGCCTGGTGTATGAAGCTCACCCGTAACATTTCACTCAACAAACTAAAGTCCGGACACTACAGTAAAACAGAGGTACTTGAAGATGGGCTAACACTGACTTTTCAAGTTCAGTCAC
Organism: Catalinimonas alkaloidigena; assembly: GCF_029504655.1. NCBI lineage: Bacteria > Pseudomonadati > Bacteroidota > Cytophagia > Cytophagales > Catalimonadaceae > Catalinimonas > Catalinimonas alkaloidigena. Next base: position 1,614,700 of record NZ_JAQFIL010000001.1, on the reverse strand, counting down.
CCTACGAAAGTACTGAAACTCAGGATATGCTGGACAACATCCAGCGTTTTATGAAACAGCTACCGCCCTTGCAAAAGCAGGTGTTGGAATTACGTGACGTAGAAGGCTATTCGTATGATGAAATCAGTGAGATCCTGAATGTCAGCCCGGGACAGGTTAAAATTAATTTGTTCAGGGCCAGACAAAGCTTGAAAAAGAATCTGCAAAGCATTAATGCCTATGGAATTACAAAAAATTGAACAGCTACTGGACAAGTACTGGGATGGAGATACCAGCCTGGAAGAGGAGCAGATACTACAAAACTTCTTTACTGAAGTAGAAGTACCTGAACACCTGCAAGGCGTGGCCATATTGTTCAGGAAACTCAGAACTGACCGTCAGTTTAAAACTCTGGATGATCGCTTTGATGAAACCATTATTCATAAAATTGAGAAATCGGATTCTGCCTGGAGTTTTAGAACGCTCCTGAGAATAGCCGCTGCAGTGACTTTATTGTTGCTTTCTGTTTTTCTGGTAAAAGATTATATCTATGACCAAACAGGAGAAACAGCTGAAGTACCAGAAAATCTTGAAAACTCTTATGAAGACCCAAAGCTGGCCTATGAACAGACTAAGCAGGCACTCTTACTCATCTCAAGCATGATGAATGAAGGCGCACAGCACATAGAAAAATTAGAAAATTTTAGTGACGCACAGGAAAAAGTCAAAGAAAACACATTATGAAATGTGCTGACACAAAATTCTTTATGAGAATTCAAATATTTGAAGGGCATGCCATCCCGGCGGGGAATCGCTCACCATTAAAAAGTAACATTAATATGAAAAAGCTTATAATAACGATCATTGCAATGCAACTGCTTGCCTTCAGTGTGCAGGCACAAAATTCAGCCATCGCTTCTCTGTTTAATAAATATGCAGACAATGAAGACTTTACCAAGGTCACAATTAATAGTAAGATGTTTGATCTCTTCACTGAGTTTGAACCTGATGATCCGGATACTAAGGAGATGGCTAATGCCATTAGTAAACTCAAAGGACTGAAAATCCTCGCTGCAGATAGTATCGGAAATGCGCAAAAGTACTATAAAGAAGCTAAAGCTAGTATCCAGAACAGTAAATTTGAAGAGCTGATGTCTATCCGTGATGGCAAAGACGATATGATTTTCATGATACAGGAAGAAGGAGGAAAAATCAGTGAACTGCTGATGCTGGTAGGTGGAGACTACAAATTTGTAGCCATGAGTCTCTTTGGCGAAATTGATCTCAAACAGATATCCAAATTATCCAAAGGCATGAATATTAATGGCATGGAATACCTTGAAAATATAGACGAGAAGAAAGGAAAGCAGTAAATGATCAATTGTAGGCACGTGATAAATACGTGCCCTACGAATGAACTTCCACCTTCATGTATCCACTTCAACCCAATCCAAGATGAAACCATTTTTGATTGCAGCATTAACCTTCATCTTCTGCCTGGAGAGCCATGCCCAAAGCAAAGCCGTTAGCAAGTTTTTAGAAAAGCATAAGCCCAACACTTCGCTATATTTTTATCCAAGTACACTACGAATGATCAACTTGGAACACAACCCTGATTATCAGCGATTGGTCCGCCATATTAAAAAGCTAAGCTTCCTGACTTTTGAGAAGAGGAGCTCAAATTTAAGCAGATCAGATTTTCAGGAGTTGAAGAAACAATTAGCTTCAGAGAAGTTTGAAGAGTTGTTCACCATGGATGACCAGGGTAACCATATACATCTGTACGCTCTAGGAGATGAGCCTGAAGCATATATCTCATTAGTGGAAAATGAAAGCTCACTGATGCTTTTTGACATGCAGGGAGCCCCTCATCTTCCCTCTCTGATGAAGCTGATCCAAAGTGATTTTAACTTTGGAAAGATTGCTGAATTATCTAGCCAGCTTTTTAAAGATGATGATCAAATAGAGGTAAAACACCAACCGAAATGAGCTTGAACTCTACATTGTCAATACAGGATTTGCACAAACGCTACGGCAAAATACATGCGGTTAACGGACTTTCCCTGGACGTTGAGGAAGGTTCGGTTTTCGGCATTCTGGGACCCAACGGAAGCGGTAAGTCTACTACGCTTGGTATTCTGCTGGATGTGGTTACCAAAGACAGTGGTACCTTTCAATGGTTTGGCCAGCCCCCTTCTACCGAGGTACGCAAACAAATCGGAGCAATTCTGGAAACACCTACCTTTTATCCCTATCTCTCAGCCGTTCAGAACCTGAAGGTTGTAGCCACAATCAAAAGCGTTGATCACAAAAGGATAGAGCAGGTGCTGAAAACAGTGGGTCTGCTGGAACGTAAAGATGATGCTTTCAGGCATTATTCCTTAGGCATGAAGCAGCGTCTCGCCATCGCTTCGGCACTTCTGGCTGACCCTCAAGTCATGATATTGGATGAACCTACCAATGGCTTAGACCCTCAGGGTATTGCTGAGATTCGTCAGTTGATCATAGAGATAGCAGGGAGAGGAAAAACCATTATACTGGCCAGTCACCTGCTGGATGAAGTGCAGAAAGTATGTTCGCACTTTGCTATTCTAAAAAGAGGAAAGAAAATTTACAGTGGCAGTGTAGCAGAAGTTCTTCATGGTTCGGATACGGTGGAAGTGGCCGCTACTGATATGGAGCAATTACAAAAAATCGCTGCCGAGTTTCCTCACACCAAAGCTATAGTCAGAGAAAACGGTCACCTTAAATTACAACTGGATCAAGGTCAAAACAGTGGAGACCTCAATCGCTATCTTGTGGAAAAAGGGATGATCATATCTCACCTAAGGCAACAGACCAAAAGCCTGGAAAAACAATTTTTAGAACTCTTAGCCTCATCCCATGAATAGATTACTCACCATAGAATGGCTCAAACTGAAGCACTACCGACCTTTCTGGATATTGACAGGGCTGTATTTTCTGCTACTCTCTCTGGTATGTTCAGGCATGATGTTCTACTTTGAATATCTGGAAAGCCGCGGAGCCTCCTTTGAAGGCATCACCCCAAGCATGATTCCCTTTTATGACTTTGCCGACATCTGGCACAATATCACCTATCTGGCTACTTTCTTTAAAATATTTTTGGGGTTTGTTGTCGTCATTTCTATTTGCAATGAATGGAGTTTCCGCACGATCCAACAAAATATTATTGATGGCCTGGACAAGTGGGAGTTTTTGGCTTCCAAACTGATCATCTTATTTCTACTCGCCCTGGTCAATGTGTTTTTCATTTTTATACTAGGGCTAATATTAGGCAGCATCTATTCTCCGGTAATTGGCCTGGATGTGATGTTTATCAACTTTGAGTTTATACCCGCCTATTTTCTGGATGTTTTTGTGTTCCTAATTTTCTCCTTGTTTGTAGGTATGCTCATCAAGAAAACCGGCTTTGCGATTGTATTGCTGGCGCTGTACGGATTATTCATTGAGCCAATCGGCGTGCTTATTCTATCCAATGTATATGAGCAATATACTTTTTATGAATATTTCCCAATCAGCGCTATCAATAAGCTGATTACCTTGCCCTATACCAAGTACGCTTTTCAGGAAGTGAAAGATTATCTTGTATGGCATGAAGTGCTACTGGTACTAGCTTATTCTGTAGTTTTCCTCTACCTGAGTTTCCGTATTCTCAAGACCAGAGATGTAGCGTAGGGCCGGAGATAGATGGTTGGGTATTTGGCATTGCTTTCTTTTCTTCATGTCAATTCCCAACCATTTAAACATTCTGTCATTCATAATCCCTAGCTCAGATCCTCCATCTTCACCTCCGGCCCATTCTTCTGAGCCACTTGCTTTAACGGCTGATAGTCTTTTCTATCATACTGATAACCTTCTTCTGTCAGAGGCCAAAGCATAGGTGAAAGAAACATAATAGTTGCTTCATAGCCTTGTAAGGTAGCAGCCAGATTACCGGTTGCTTTAGATAATGCTGCTTCGTTTTCAATCTCATAGGGTCCGTTAAACCCTCTATCTTTAAGTACTTCCACAAAGGCTCTCCAGTCCATGCTATCACTACCGCCAAATCCAGGCAACATCGCCTCGTAGTTATGACGGTCCCACTCATGATCAGGTACAGGCACGCCTGCTTTCTGTGCTAAGGATTTATCTACATCCTGCACCGGATACATTCCTCCCCAATGAATTTGTTTGGAACTGCTCAGGTTACGGGTAGCCTTAACATGCACCCGCTTTACTTTCTTCATATCTGTAGCTTTGATCACCTCTACAGGATCAGTGTGCTGCCAAACATCATGTGAAGGGTCGTAGATTTCACCATGTGCATCACTGGGTATCATAGCATACATCAGCTTACGAGCAGCCAAAACGCCGCTAAGATTATTAAAAGTGCTGGTATAGCCAGCTGACCGCCAGCCTTCCATTGGACAGTTCTCATAAATTACGGTTACTCCCAGATCTTCAGCATACTTGATGATGGGTGTAAATATCTTCTGATACCTTTCCAGGTTTTTCTGGAAGCCATTTTCTTGGTTTCCCAGTTCATGATTGTACCCTACAAAAGTACCTACGGTCACATCATTTTCATCTCCACCCAGCAGGTGCGCGATTCTAATCAGGCGTAGTAAATGATTCTGATTCTTGAGCTGCTGCTCAGGCTCACCACCGATGCAATTTTCAAAGGCCCCAATTGAAGCTTTTAAACCTTTTTCATTAAGTGCATCAATGACTTTACTGGCTGACTCCAGTGTAAAGTTTTCATACTCAAGGTGAGTTGCAACATGATCAGTACGGGTACCATCACGACGAAACACACACAGATCAACTCCTTGTGCACCAACGCTTTTTGCTTTTTGCAGCACTTCAGAGAAACTTAGATTATCCAGTGCGGAACTCATGACCCAAATCGGATTATTCATATGTACTATATTTTAGTTTGTTGAATATTAGTAAAACTTACATTGTGCATAATAAAGCAAGAAAAATATCATTTCAAACTTTAATAAACCGTTAGAGAAAGTAAATACCAAAAATATCAGTCACTGCTTAACGAGAAAATTAAGTAAGATTCTATTCAATATTTTATAAGAAAGAAGCCAAATGTTTTATAACTTGGAATTGTTTTGATGAGGCTGTAGGCATTTATATCGAAACAATTTTATAATTTTCATGTCCGAATCATGAAACGATTTATTCTTTTCTCCTTTTTCTTACTGCTGTGCAGTACTATTTTATTTGCACAGCAAATAGAAAAAATAGATAGCCTTGTTTCACAATTAGCGCTATCTACTAACAGAGAAAAAATTGACCTGTTCAATCAGGTCGGTTGGGAATACCGCCTCTCCTACCCTGACAGTACATTATTCTATTGCCAAAAAGCAATTGAGTTAGGCAATCAGCTTAACACCCAATACGGTATTGCGCAAGCTAAAAATTATATGGGCGTGGCTTCTGTATATCAGGGTAAATATTCTGAGGCTTACACCTTCCATAAACAGGCTCTGTTTGAAGCTAAAGCTACCAAAGACTCTTCTCAAATTGCCCATGCTTACAATAGTCTAGGACGCCTCTTTTACACGCAAGGGGACCAAATTGAATCTTTTGAATATTACCATAAAGCCCTCAAAATTTTTGAGAAGATCAACGATAAACAAGGTGCCAGCTACTGCTATAAAAGCTTGGCTCAACTGTACGCATTACGTAATGAATATGAGCGTGCTGAAGAGATGCTTCAAAAAACCCTAATCATTCGCAGAAATCTTCATGACAACCGGGGCATGGTTTCAGCATATGAGGAGCTTGCCAGTGTATCTCAGCAGCAGTCAGACTACGCACGCGCACATAATTATCTACAACAAGCGAAGGAAATCAGTACTAGCGCCGGAGATCAGATCAGCGTAGCTGAAATTGACTTAAGCATGTCAGGCCTTTATCTGAAACAGAATAAATATAAGAAAGCACTGCTTACCAGTTTGGCTGCCTTGACGATTGCACAAAATGTAAAAAATCAACAGCTATTAACCAATATCAACCTGATACTTGGCAAAATTTACCTTCATAAAGGAAACCTATATACTGCACGTCAGCACTTAGAAAAAGTAATTAAGTCCGCAGAACAAGCTAAACTGTTAGGCCCCCTCACAGAAGCACATTGTTATCTGGCTCAAGTTTATGAGCAACTTGAAGCTTATCAGAAAGCCCTTTTCTTTCATCAAAGATATATAGACTACAAAGATTCTCTTTTCAATGTAGAAAAGGCTAAAAACATGGAACGCCTGGAAACACGCCTCCTGCTGAAACAAAAGGAATATGAATATAACCTGCTTGAGGATTCCGCTGCCCAACAAGAGTTTACACTTAGACAGGAACGGACTAAAAATGTAGCCCAAAGTATCATCATCATTTTGATCCTTACACTCTTGTCTGTAGCTGTCATTTTTTATAACCGCAGCAAAACTCAAAATAGATTACTAGAAATTAGGAAAAGTAAGATTGAGAGACAGCACAATGAGATTAGTTTTCAGAATGAAAAGATAAGCGAACAGTATCTACAACTGGAAGTACAGAACAAAAAGTTAAAGCAACTAAACCAGGAAAAAGATACGCTCATGAATATGGTAGCTCATGACTTGAAGTCTCCTTTAAATCGTCTTTCAGGACTTTCGGATTTGTTACTGTTGCCGGGACAAGATCATGATGAGCGAGAGAGATATGTGACTCTGATAAAAGAAACCTCCCAGGAAGGAGTAAACCTCGTCAAGGATTTACTCGATATGAATGCCTTTACTAATACGCTAGGGATTAATTATTCAAGCGTCAATCTTAAAGCGTTTCTGGATGAGCAAGCTAATACGCATTTATCTAATGCCCGGTCAAAAAATATTAATTTGGAAGTTCACTGCGATCCGGTCATATACTTTCGCTCTGATGTCATATACCTCTCCCGAATTTTAGATAATTTGCTCTCAAATGCCATCAAATATTCGTTTACAAAAACCAGCATTCATCTCATCGGTGAGAAAACAGAAAAGGAACAAGTCGTAATCAAGGTGAAAGATCAGGGGCCTGGATTCAGCCCGGAGGATAAAAAGCATCTCTACAAGAAGTTTACTAAACTGAGTGCCCGACCTACCAGTGGAGAAAGCTCTCACGGATTAGGGTTAGCAATTGTTAAGACACTCGTAGACAAAATGCATGGTTGTATTGAGTTAGAAAGTGAAATTGGAAAAGGAAGCCAATTTATTCTTACTTTTCCTGTAGATGAACAGGTAAAAATTTCATAACTATTCGTTTTTCCCTCTTTTGTAATCTACTTTTCCGCCTACCATCATCATGAGGACGTTTTCATCTTTGATTGTTATGGGCTTGAGGATGTGCTGCTAAGTCACTAGCATGTCAGCAAGTTTACCACTTCCAGCGTGCCTCTGGTATTTTCTTCAGATGAAGAAATAACCGCATTGATGGATTAAGCTATTGACGTTTCTGCTAAAGCTATCTTCCGCTCAGCAAAACAGCACTGTGATTTTTTATCATATAAGGTTCCTGGAGAAACTACAACATAAATTCCTTCAAGAGGGCTTTATATATCCATTCATACATCTGATCAGGATCAGTTACAAAAGGCTGCACCTTCCGCTTAATCTGTAAATGGCTTAAAGAAAGCAGCCGTACATGAATCTAAAAATCCACTATACACCATCTAAGTCTACCGATGCGTAGCCATTTGTCTCCTGCGCCTTGCTTCTGCATTTTTCTCAAAATTCTCCTTTCGGCTTGTTGACGTATAAATCCTGCTAATAAGCTTTCCTTCATCATACAACATTCAAAAGCTTCCAACTAGCCACTCATATGATGCACATTTGGTAAGATTCCGGTCAACTCACTGAATTTTCCTTTATGATTTCTTTCCCGGTTCATCTCCAATATTTCTCCTAATCCTTGCCGTATTTAATGCAGCTGAGTAAGCATCGCACTACGAAACTTGTTTTTAAATCATAAACACTATTGCTATCTCCAATTAACGCTTTGATTCTGAATTGATTACCTATTGCGCGTTTGTCTTCATTTCCAATAGCAATCACTTTAGCATTTATTTGGGTAGAATTGCCAGCCCATAGATCACCATTGCGTAAAACCAAATCTGCTATCTGGTCAGGTAAATTACGATGCGATATACCAATATGAAAAAAAGAATAGAACCAGCATATTTCTCAATAGTGGCGATTAATGCTCTTTATATTCGCCTTATAACCAAGTACAGAAAAATTATAGGGTCTACCATAATAAATACTGTTCGCTACTTAAAATCCATTTCGCTTTACTATCTTAAAATTTTGTAGTATTTAAAACATGATTGCGCTAAATTCTCAAACTGGCAACCATTAATACAGTTGTGTCAGGGTAAACTAAATTTTTCTCTCTAATGAAAAACCACAAGATCAGCCGACGTAATTTTAATAAAACACTAACCGCCGGTATTGGAGGTCTTGGCCTCACTCCTCAAACAACTTTCGCTTCATCTTTCCGGAAGGTTAATCAAGATAGAAAATTGGGGGTAGCCTTAGTAGGATTAGGAAATTACAGTACAGGACAGTTAGCTCCTGCACTACAGGAAACCAAGAATTGCTATTTGTCCGGAGTTGTGACGGGTACGCCCGCCAAAGAAAAAGTTTGGGCAGAAAAGTACAACCTACCTGAGAAAAATATCTACAACTATGAAAACTTTGACAACATAGCAGACAATGAAGATATAGATATAATATATGTGGTGCTGCCCAATGCCATGCATGCCGAATATACCGTTCGTGCTGCCCAGGCAGGTAAACATGTCATTTGTGAAAAGCCTATGGCTATCACCTCAGAAGAATGCCAGCAAATGATAAATGCCTGTGAGAGAGCCAATGTAAAATTATCTATTGGTTACCGACTACATTTTGAACCTCATAATCAGGAAATCATGCGCCTGGGCCAGAATAATGTAATGGGAAATATTATGTTTATTGACTGCGGCGCAGGCTACCTGATGGGAGATAACTGGGACCAGTGGAGACTTAAGAAAGAACTTGCCGGAACTGGTGCACTTGGTAATATGGGAGTGTATGCCATACAGGGAGTAATCTATACGGTAGGTGAGAATCCTCTTTACGTACGAGCCCAGGAGTTCAAAACTAAACCAGAGAAATTCAAAGAAGTCGACGAAACCGTTACTTTTCAGTTTGAGTTTCCCGGTGGAACAGTGGCCAACTTACAAACAAGTCATAATGCACGTACAAACAGACTGTATGCTTCCTGTGAAAGCGGATGGTTTGAACTTGATCCGTTTTCACCCTACGGCGGTATAAAAGGTAGTAGTAGTAATGGTCCTATAGTGTATCCTCAGGTTAATCAGCAGGCTTTGCAAATGGATGATTTTGCTGATTGTATTCTCAATGACAGAAAAACACCTGTGCCAGGTGAAATGGGAAAGCGTGACGTGCAGATTATTGAGGCAATTCTGGAATCTATAGATACTGGTGAAAAAGTTATGCTGAGTGACCTAGCGTTCTGATGTTGATGCTAAGAATCAGTCAGATTAGCCAACAAAAAAAATATCTAAGGGAGATGATGTCGCCAGACTTTCATCTACATGCTAAGTAAAAAGCTAAATTATTGACTCATTCTTTACCAACTATCAAAAAAATTATCATTTTTTTAAAAATTTATTACAGGGAAAAAGCTAAGTTATTCAGTATAAATGACTTATATCTTTAATATCATTTTTTAAAAAAAAGAGAACAAAATATGCTTTATTTTGATGCTCCTGTAAATGCAGTATATATATGGTATCAAAATGCCAACAAATATGGATATTAGCTTGAAAACATATAATCATTGGAGACTTAAAATATTGCTTAAATGATAACAATCTGCCTGATTTTCAAGTAGTTTAAGTAAAGTAAGTGTTGCAATTTTCAACATATTTTTCTCTAAATTTGGGACATCACTTAACAACAGTAATGTTTGACTTAAATCCGTTTTACAATGGCTAAAACCACAAAGACCACAAACTCTACTACAGCGAAAAAAGAGACAGCTCCAAAGAAGGCTGCAGCTACTGCAAAAAGTCCTGCTGCTACCAAAAAAGCTGCTCCTGCTAAGAAGGCTGCACCAGCAAAAAAAGCGGCTGCCAAAGTAGATCCCGCAGTAAAGCTTGAAAAAGCCTGCAAAGATGCTGCTGCTAAATTTCAAAAATTAGATGGTGAAAAATACAAAGAAATTCAGGAGAAACTTGAATGGTGTATAGGAAGTTACAACTATGATAAGAATCCGGATGGCTTGGTACAGTATGGAAGCCAGGCAGCTGATTTATTGAAAGAAGTAAGAAAAGATAGTCCTAAAAAAGTTTCCAAGAAACTGGTTGACGATCTTGATAAAGCTTTGGCTAGCTTCTAATGCAGGTTTATTTCTGATCAAAAGATAGACCCCATCCTTACATGCTTTCCTACCTTTTTCTATTCAATTCTTCTCTTTGATGACTTAAAAGTCTGGGAGTCCTCCCAAAAAAATGACGTGTAGATGGTTAGCTTTTTTTGATCGCTATAATAAACATATTGCGACTAAGAAATACATCAAGAGCTACTCTTAATGAGTAGCTCTTTTTTATTATGGCTTGTATGTTTTTACTTTTTGGAGTATCATAGTAGCTTACCTGAACCTAGCTTAAGCCCGATGACACCCAGACCAGTTCTATCCCTTTTGTTTCTGTTTTATTCTGCTGTATTACTGGCACAAGATGAAGTCCCAAGGGCCCCAGAAAGAACTGAGGGAGAGGGTCCTTTTAAGCAATTAATTATTCGCGGCGCTACATTAATCAATGGTGCTGGCTCTCCTCCCATAGGACCAGTAGATGTAGTGGTTGAAAATAATCGTATCACTGCGATCAGAACTGTGGGCTACCCCGGAGTAAAGATAAATAAAGACAAGCGACCTGAAGCGATTGAAGGATCAAAGGAGATAGATGCCAATGGCATGTACTTACTTCCTGGATTTATTGATATGCATGGTCACATCGGTGGTTCCGGGCAAGGTACGCCTGCCGAATATGTATTTAAGCTGTGGATGGCCCACGGCATTACCACCATTCGTGATCCTTCATGCGGTAATGGTCTGGAGTGGGTACTAGATCAGAAAGCGAAAAGCAATAGTAATCAGATCACCGCACCCCGAATAGAAGCTTATTCTTACTTTGGACAAGGACTGGAAAATGGTGTAAATTCACCGGAAGAAGCTCGTGCTTGGGTACAATCCATCGCTGAAGAAGGCGCTGATGGCATCAAGTTTTTCGGTGCCCGCCCCAATATTATGGAAGCAGCTTTGGATGAAGCCAAAAAGTATCAGCTAAGGTCTGCCTGTCACCATGCTCAACTCAACGTAGCCTGGCTTAATGTGCTCCATTCCGCACGTATGGGGCTGACAAGTATGGAGCATTGGTATGGGCTGCCGGAAGCCTTATTTACGGATAGAACCATACAGGATTACCCGGCAGATTATAATTACCAGAATGAGCAAGATCGTTTTGGAGAAGCCGGTAAGCTTTGGGAGCAGGCCGCTGAACCTTATTCTCAAAAATGGAATGCTGTCATGGATGAACTCATTGCTCTGGACTTTACCCTTGATCCTACATTTAATATTTACGAAGCCAACCGTGACCTCATGCGTGCCCGTACAGCGGAGTGGCATCAGGATTATACTCTTCCCTCACTCTGGAGTTTCTTTGAACCCAGCCGAATTTCACATGGATCACATTGGCATGACTGGGGCACTGAACAGGAAGTGAACTGGAAAAAAAACTATCAGTTGTGGATGACTTTTGTCAACGAATACAAAAATCGTGGAGGAAGAGTAACCACTGGTTCCGACTCGGGCTTTATCTACCAGACTTATGGATTCGCTTACATCCGGGAGCTTGAATTGCTTAGAGAGACAGGGTTTCATCCGCTGGAAGTGATCAGGGCAGCAACGCTCAAAGGAGCAGAAGCTTTGGGTAGAGCAGATGAGATTGGCTCCCTTGAGGTGGGCAAGCTTGCTGATATGATATTAGTAGAAGAAAACCCATTGGCCAATCTGAAAGTGCTGTATGGAACAGGCGCAGTCAAACTGAATGACAACAATGAAGTAGAACGCGTAGGAGGTGTAAAATATACCATTAAAGATGGCGTGGTGTATGATGCCAAGCAACTACTCGCTGATGTAAAAGCCATTGTGGATGAGGCCAAGGAGAAAGAAGGAATCAATGAACTTGCCCAACCTGGAGCAGGAGAATAAATCAGCTTCAGCAAAAAAGAATAGTGGGAATTAGCTCCCACTATTTATCAAATGATCTTTTACAATTCTTTATACTTCTTTCCTCAACACTTCCAGGGGAGGATTATTGACAATCTCTCTGCTGTTGGAAAGTCCAATCAGCACGGTTAAGCTCGTGATAATAAAATAAGTAAGTACTACTGGAAGTATAGTAGGTGAAAAGGGGGTTTCAAAGCTGAATTGTGCCAGCACCCAACTGGCAATCAGGGCGATGATCACCCCGGTAAATGTAGCCAGACTACCCAGGAAAAAATATTCCAGTGCATTAATATTCAAAATCTGTCTGCGACTCGCACCAATCGTTCTGAGCAGTACACTTTCCTGTATGCGCTGGAACTTGCTGATGATCACTGAACCTATCAGCACGATAATCCCTGTAATGATACTGAAAAAGGCCATAAACCGAATTACGAACGAGACTTTACTTACAATCTCATCAATTGTCTTTAAGATCAATTGCAGGTCTATAACAGAAACATTGGGATACGACTTGACCACTGCCTGCTGGAAAGTGGCTGCCTTTTGATTAGACTCTACCCGGGTAATCAATACATGAAATTTAGGCGCTTGTTCCAAAACACCCCGGGGAAACACAACCAGAAAATTGGTCTGTACCCGCTGCCAGTCTACTTCCCGGATACTTCCCACGTAGGTTTCAATAATTGCGCCCTGCACATTGAATGTCACCTTATCTCCTATGTCCACTTTCATATCTTCAGCGATGTCATCTTCCAGAGAAACCCATACCGTATCTTGAGGAGACTTTACTTCACCTCTCCATTTTCCTTTCGTGATAGTTTCTGAGTCAGTAAGACTATCTCGGTATGTGACTCTGTACTCACGGTTCAAAACCCAGCCCCTGATGTGCTGCGAAGTATCTTCTCGGATTTCAGGTATTGTCATACCTTTGATGGCATGCATACGCATAGAAACAATCGGCACTCGCTGTAATATCGGTAGATCATAATTGCGGGTAAGGTCTACCAGAGATTCTTCCTGATCGTCCTGTATATCAAAAAGTACCATGTTTGGTTGATCTTCTTTAGCAGTCAGCTCAACTTTTTCTAATAACAGGTTCTGTACGAAGAATAGCGTACTGATCAGCGCCGTTCCTAAACCGATCGTGACAATCAAAATCAGGGTCTGATTATTTGGACGATAAAGGTTTGAAAGACTTTGCCGCCATACATAGTGCCAGGTGGTAGGAAAATATTTTTTCACTGCCCACATCATCAGCTTAGCGATACCTCCCAGGAGCAAAAAGGCAACGACAACTCCCAAGGTAAACAGTGCGGCCTTATCCCATTCTCCTAACTGGAAATAGGAGAAAATTCCTACGAATACCACTACTAGCCCGATGATGATTAATTGTAATGGGTCACTCCCCTCACTTTCCTCATGAGATGCCCGGATGGTACGTAATGGAGAAATTTTTCGTATAGAAATGAGGGGTAAAAGCGCAAAGAGAATGGAAATGATCAAACCGATAAGTACACCCTGGATGATAGCTGGCCAGGAAATGGAAAGATTCACTTCTACTGGCAATAGCCCTGCAAATATCTCAGGCAATACAAATTGGATGCTTGCTCCCAAGGCTGCTCCGAGTATAGAGCCCAACAGCCCCATGATAACGATTTGAATAAGGTAAATCCCGAACCCATACTTCCCTTTACCTCCCAGGCATCTCAGAATAGCCACGGAAAGCAGCTTCTCACGCACATAAATGTGTACAGCACTGGCAACCCCTATACAGCCCAGTAAAAGTGCGACAAAAGCTACCAGGTTGAGAAATCCGGTCAAGTTTTCATAAGTCTCTCCTATCTCCTCCTTACGCTCTTCTACATCATCAAATCTGAGATCCGCTTTATCCAGAAATGGCTCAATTGTTTCATCCAGCAAAGCCGTAACATCTGTACCATCAGGAAATTTTAGATATAATTTATAATTGAGCCTACTGCCTTTCTGCAACAAACCTGTTTCTTCCAGGTATTCCATTGGAATGTAAACCGGAGGCGCCACAGTAGCAGTAATTCCCGGCTGCCCAGGTACCTTATTGATTCTTCCCTCCAACAAAAAAGAAAGCTCTCCTACTTTGATAGAATCGCCTGGCTCAGCATCGTACTGTAGCATCAAAGTATTGTCTGCCAGGGCCTTCAGTTGACCGCGAAACTCCCTGCTGGCAGAGAGTGGTTCAGTTTCTATATCTCCGTAGTACGGATACTCACCTTCCAAAGCCCTTACCTGCACTAAGCGGGTACCATCATTTTTGGGAAAAAGTACCATAGAAGCAAAACTAACTTCGCGAGACTGTTCCGCATCCAATGCATCAAAAAACTGAACTGTAGAGTCAGGGATAGGCTGGCGGCTTTCCACCACCAGATCTGCACCCAGCAGGGCTTTAGCTTCTCCCTCAATATCCTGTTGCAGGTTATCGCTGAAAGAGTTGATGGCTACCAATGCCGCAATCCCCAACACAATACTACTGATGAATAGCAGTAGTCTTGAACGGTTTTTACGGCTATCCCGCCATGCCATTTTTAATATCCAGGAAAAACTGGGCTTTTGCTCGTTCATAAGGTAAGGCTATTTTTCTTTCAACTGATCTATTTCCTGCGGCTGGGCGTGCAGACTATTCTCTACTATCTTGCCCCCTTTAATACTCACAATCTGCTGCGTTTTACGGGCAAGGCTCATATCATGAGTTACCAGCACTAGTGTGGTGCCCGCATCCCGATTCAGTTCAAATATCAGTTGCTCTATATGCTGGCCGGTCTCTTCATCCAGGTTACCGGTAGGTTCATCAGCAAATAGGATAGCCGGGCTGTTGGAGAAAGCCCTGGCAATAGAAACACGCTGCTGCTCTCCCCCGGAAAGTTGTGTTGGAAAATGATCTTTTCGGGCAGCAAGTCCTACTTTGTCTAATAAGTCAATCGCGATTTTACCTGCGTTTTTTTCACCGCGAAGCTCCAGAGGAACCATTACATTTTCCAGAGCCGTAAGGGTAGGCATCAGGTTAAAATTCTGAAAGATAAAGCCTACATATTTTCCTCTTACTTCTGCTCGCTGATCTTCATTGAGCTTATCTAATGTTATTTCATTAAGAATGACAGAGCCTGAGCTGGCACGGTCCAGGCCGGCACATAGGCCTAATAGTGTGGTCTTTCCACTACCGGAAGGCCCTACGATAGCGCAGGTATCACCCTTTTTAATTTCCAGATTGACTTGATCCAATACAGTCAGTTGATGATCACCACTGCGGTAGGTCTTGCTAAGGTTTTTTACTTTCAGAATTGATGACATAAAATATTATGCTTATTTGCGAGATTTAACTATTGTAGCGCCGTATAAGTTATCAGAACAAAAATTATTACTAGCTCGTAAAGTCCTTTTACTTATGATGACAAAAAGCTTGAGATATTATTGTATACCCAGGAATTTCAGCACCCTCTTATTGAGTACGGCCATTTCCCTCATGCTGTTTTCCTGTGGACAGAAACAGGAACAAAGTACGGCAGATTCAACCACAGATACTGAGAATACAGCCCAGGAAAATGTTGAAAATACAACAAAAAGCGAGGATAAGAAAGTTATTCTGTTTTTTGGAAACAGTCTGACTGCTGGTTATGGTCTGGAACCCGAGCAGGCATTTCCTGCTCTAATTCAGAAAAAACTGGATTCATTGAATCTGGACTATCAGGTAGTGAATGCAGGCCTGAGTGGAGAAACAACGGCCAGCGGAGATTCTCGCCTGGAATGGGTGCTTGAGCGGCAGGATATAGACATTTTTGTGCTGGAGCTGGGTGCCAATGATGGCCTGAGAGGTATTCCTACTGAAGAAACCAACCGTAACTTACGCTCAATGATTGCCAAAGTAAAAGAGGCAAATGCTGATGCCAAAATCATACTGGCAGGCATGATGGTGCCTCCGAATATGGGACCTGAATACTCCAATCGTTTTCAGAAACTTTATCCCGCAATCGCTGAAGAAGAAAATGTGATGCTAATTCCATTTCTGTTGCAGAATGTCGCGGGAGAAACTGAGTTAAATCAGGGTGATGGCATCCACCCTACTGCCGAAGGCCAAGAAATTGTTGCCAACAACGTTTGGCAGGTAATGAAAGATGCTATTGAAGAAATTCCTAATTCTTAAACATTGATATGACCCAAATAAGAAAAATACCAGTAAGAGAATTTTTTAGAAATCCCGAAAAGTCCGGTTTTGACTTGTCGCCTGATGGGGAATATATCTCCTTTCTGGCTCCCTATAAGGACAGGATGAACATCCATGTACAGAAGATAGGCGAAGACAATGTAACACGGATCACAAGTGTAACCGAAAGAGACATCGCTGGCTATTTCTGGGCAGATGATAATCGTATTGTATACCTGAGAGACAATGGTGGAGATGAAAACTACTACCTTACTGCCATTGACAAAGACGGCAATAATGAAAAGGTGCTTACACAGTTTGACAATGTACGTACTCAGCTGATTGATGATCTGGAAGATTTTCCTAACGAAGTCATTATTGGATTGAACAAACGTAAGCCTGAAGTTTTTGATGCCTATCGGCTGAACCTTGCCAGTGGTGAGATGGATATGATTGCAGAAAACCCCGGTAATATCGTAGGCTGGCTTACTGACCATAATGGTGCCTTGAGAGTAGCTATGACATCGGACGGCGTCAATACCACATTGCTACACCGTGAAACAGAGGAACAGGAATTTAAGCCCCTGCTCACTACCAATTTTAAGGAAAGCGCCTCTCCCCTTTTCTTCACTTTTGATAACAGAAACCTCTTTGCTACTTCTAACCTGGGAAGAGACAAATCCGCTATTGTCATACTGGATACTACGAGCGGAAAGGAAGTAGAAAAAATATTTGAGCATCCGGAAGTAGATGTAAGCAGCCTGAGCTACTCCAAAAAGCGAAAAGTCCTGACCGGTATTGCTTATACTACCTGGAAAACCGAAAGAACCTATCTGGATGATGAAGCAAAAAAACGCTACACATGGCTAAAAGAAAAACTAGGTGAAGTTGAAATCGCCATTACCAGTCACAATAAAAATGAAGACAAATTTATCGTACGCACCTATAGCGACCGCACTTTGGGGAGCTATTACTTCTACGATCAGTCTGCCCGGACATTAGAAAAGCTGATAGAGGTAAGTCCGTGGCTTAAAGCAGATGAAATGGCTGAAATGAAACCTATTACTTATCGGTCCAGAGATGGCCTTACCATCCATGGATACCTTAGCTTGCCTCTGGAAAGAGGCTCAGGCAAACTTCCGCTAATAGTCAATCCCCACGGCGGGCCCTGGGTTCGTGACAGTTGGGGCTTCAATCCTGAGGTACAGTTTCTGGCTAACCGGGGTTATGCAGTACTGCAAATGAATTACCGCGGTTCTACCGGCTACGGCAGGGCTTTCTGGGAAGCTTCTTTCAAGCAGTGGGGACTCAAAATGCAGGATGACATCAGTGATGGTGTAAAATACCTGATTGATGAAGGTATCGCTGACCCTAAGAAAGTAGCCATTTACGGAGGAAGTTATGGAGGCTATGCTACCCTGGCCGGTTTGACTTTCACACCAGAGCTGTATGCATGTGGTGTTGATTATGTAGGGGTGTCCAATCTTTTCACTTTTATGCAAACCATCCCTCCTTACTGGAAACCTATGCTGGAGATGATGTATGAAATGGTAGGCCATCCGGAAGAAATGAAAGAGCAGTTTGAGCAAACCTCACCTGCCCTGCAAGCGCACAAAATAAAAGCGCCCCTGCTTATTGCTCAGGGCGCTAAAGATCCACGTGTCAACAAAGCTGAATCTGACCAGATCGTACAAGCCCTCAAAGAGAGCGGCATAGATGTAGACTACCTGGTCAAAGAAAATGAAGGACACGGTTTTCATAATGAAGAAAACCGCTTTGAGTTTTATGAAGAAATGGAAAAGTTTCTAGCCAAACACCTGGCTTAAGGACTATCCCAGTTATACAATACTTCGGAAAATTCCAGGTCCTGCAGATCTTCGGGGTGTATGAAGAAATTACCAATTCCTTCGTCACCCCACAATATGCTGTTATGGTCTGAATCTATCTGAAGTAATAGCATGGCCTCTTCAAACTCCTGAACCAATCTGGGGTCTTCCTGAGTGAAGTGTGCATATCCACCCAGTTTATGTCCATTCCCTTGAGCCAATCGGGCATATGCTCTGCGTACTTCAACTTTGTCATTGCCGAAGCGGTCAAAAAAGTCAAAAGCAGGAGTACCAAAGTATTCATCGAATGCTCTGTCTGTTGGAGAGACTGGCGAATATTGAATCTCAAAACGCAGTGTATGACTTTCCAGGACCGGCACATTATCAAAATCAGGAAAATCAAAATCTTCCTGGGCATTATCAGCATCTACATCCTCAAAATAAATTATTTTGTAGTTGGCCTGATCAAAAGGATCATCCATATCCAGTCCGTACATATTATCATCTCCAACATAAAATTGAAGGATTCCTTTCTTAGGAAAGCCTGCCAGATGCGGAACTTCTTCAAAATTGATCTGAGCAAGCATAAACAATGGCTGCCCATTATCTCCATTGGGGTATTCATAGCCCTGAGGAAGATAAGGGAACCCGCCAAACTTACTCTGCGTCAGTTCAAGATCATTATCAGGCTTGGCAAAAATTCTGACAAAAGGTTTTACCGAAGATTCAATTTGCTTGCGAAAAGGCTCCAGCAAAGCAGGAATTTGTAACTTAGAAGACATCATAAAGTCAATCGCGACTACTCAATTATTGGTTTTGGGTAAAATTATATTTATTTAAAAAGCCCCCCTAAGGAGTCTCCGAATTGTCCTTTCAACATATCACCAATATCCTTGCCATCTCCGCTTCCGCCAAGCATAGACATGAGGCTTGCCTGATCAACTCCTTTTTCCTGAGCTGTATTGATGAATTTGCCTAAAATAAATGGAATCGCATAATTAGCGATTGTACTCGAAAGATTAGGATCCAGACCCAGCTTAGAACCCAAGTCTCCTGCGTATTTTTTGATAATATTAGTAACAATAGGATTACTGCCAATCTGCTCTTTATTCTGAAAAAGACTCATCAGCCCCCCAATATTCCCTCTGCCTATTTCATCTTTTACCGTTTCAAAAATATCATCTTTGGCAATTGCGACAGCATCATCCACTTTGTCCTCTTGCATACCAAAATCTCCGGTAAACTTTTTGGAAAGCTCACCCTTTAATGAATTAATTATCTGATCAAGCATATGTTTTCTTTATTGGTTTGTAAAAAAGTATATGATTAAAATACTGATAAATATATTATCAACAATAAAAAGAACTCTCCGATTTATCAAATAGTTATCGCGTCACAATTATCCATACAAGCTAATACTTTTACTACCTCCTTCATTTTGAGGCTATAGTAGATATTTTTCCCCTCTCGTGAGCTATTCAATATTCCTTTGAGTTTCATGTTAGATAAATGGTGGGAGGTAAGTGATTGCTCTGAATTCAATGCTTCACAAATCTCATTTACCGACAACTTAGTATGCTGAGAGAGTAAATCTACCACACTTAGCCTTAAAGGGTGAGATAAAGTTTTCAGAATAAAAGCTACCTTTTCTAACTTCTCGATACTTCTCTGTTTTTTTGTCACAGACTCCATTATGATTTTTACGAAAATACGTTGAATTGTTAAGAAATTAACGTTTGCACTATGAATTTGTTCTTTTTCTGGGCATTGCAAAAATACATACGCTTACATTAGACAGCAGTAATTATTTAGCTACCTTTGCCGCCATAAATCAAATCCACGCTAATAAAAGCAAATTTGGATATCATGAGAAATATTTATTTTACTCCCGGTCCGGCTGAACTATATTTTACAGTAGAGGGACATATCAAAAACGCACTAAAGGAACAGGTTCCCTCCATTTCTCATCGCAGCAAAGCGTTTCAGAATATTTATCAGGAAGCTGTGAGCAATCTCAAAGCAGTGTTGGATGTACCTGAAAATTATCATGTTTTTTTCACAGCTTCGGCTACCGAGATATGGGAACGTATCATTCAGAATGGTGTAGCCCATAAAAGCTATCACTATGTCAATGGGGCCTTTTCTGAACGTTTCAAGGCTACAGCAGAAGAATTGGGCAGGAAAACTGAAGGATCTATAGCCGAAGAAGGAAGTTGTAGTGCACCTACCCCTGAGCATATCTCCTCCGATACCGAGCTGATTGCTTTTACCCTCAATGAAACCAGTACCGGTGCGTCACAACCTCTGGAAGATATATATGCTATCCAAAAAGCTCATCCTGATAAGTTGATTGCCGTGGATGCCGTTTCCGTTTTACCGCATTCACTGCTTGATTATACGAAAGTTGATAGTGTTTTTTTCTCAGTACAGAAAGCTTTTGGCTTACCGGCTGGACTTGGTGTGTGGGTCGTAAGTCCGCGAAGCGTAGAGAAAGCGCAACAACTTGCTGATCAAGGTTTGAGCATTGGCTCTTACCATTCTTTGCCTTCACTACTTGCCAAAGGAGAAAAAAATCAAACGCCTGAAACTCCTAATGTGCTTAACATTTATCTGCTGGCCAAAGTGTGCGGCGATATGCTGAACAAGAGCATAGTGAAGATCAGGCAAGAGACTGAATATAAGGCAGCCCTTATGTATCATGCTGTAGAGCAACACCCAAAGCTAACTCCTTTTGTAAAGAACAGTATTTATCGTTCAAAAACTGTTATAGTGGCAGAAACAGAAGTGCCCTCTTCAGAAATTATTGATGAACTGAAAAAAGATGGCCTGATCATAGGAAGTGGATATGGTGCCAACAAAGCAAAACATATAAGAATTGCCAATTTTCCTACACATTCAAAAGAGCAGTTTGAACTCCTGGTTGATAAAATAAATGCGCTGAAATAGGCTCTCGGTCTAATAATTGATAGATGAGGGTAGAATAAATTAATAATATACCTTAAACCAAGTTATATATTACACGTATAACGTTTGTCTTGAATTAGAAATTAGCAATTAATGAAACATGGTTTATTTTACATCTGTTACCCTTTCTTAAAGACAAAGAGTATTAAATCAACAGATTGATAAAAAGAACCTTATTCAAATAGCAATATGTATCCATTAAAGAAAATTTTGGTAGCACTTGATGCAACCCCCATGGATGACACTCTTATTGAGTTTGCCTCGTTCCTGGCACAATCAACGTCTGCCGAGTCTGTTCATTTTGTGAACGTGATTAAGAACACTCAGCTTCCAAATGCTTTGAGAAAGGAATTTCCTAATCTTATGGAAGATGCCATCAAAGATCGTAAAAAGCAGATGGAGAAAAAGGTAATTGAAAGGTTTGATATGACAAATCAGGAAATTACCGTAAAGATTACCGTTGAGCAAGGACTTCTTCCCTCCAAGCATATTCTAAAGCTTGCTGAGAAGCATAATATAGATGCCATTGTAGTAGGAAGAAAAGAGATGCTTAAAGGCAGCAGCGTAGTAACGCAGCGCCTGGCACGCAGAGCTACCTGCTCGTTATTGATAGTACCTGAAAAAGAGTACTCCAGCATGAACCGTATTATGGTGGCTACCGACTTCTCAAAAGATTCACTGGTAGCGCTGGAAGAAGCCATATCCGTAGCTAGTTATGGCAAAAATGAAGGAAGAGAGGTTGAAATTATTTGTCATCATGTGTATCAGGTACCCGTTGGCTATCATTACACAGGTAAAACTTTTGATGAAAGTAGTGAAGTCATGCGTCAAAACGCTGAAAAGAACTACAATAAGTTTATTAAGAAAGTTGACACAAAAGGAGTTAAGGTTACACCTCTTTTCTCATTGAGCAGACAGGAAAGCCCGGTGTCTACGATTTATGAGAAAGCGGTTGAGCTTAATATCAACTGCATTGTAATTGGTGGAAAAGGAAAAGCAGCTTCTACTGCATTCTTCCCCATTGGAACCAATACTGAGAAGCTGATCAGTATGGATGCTAATATTCCTCTACTAATCGTAAGGCCTAAGCACAAAAATGCCGGTCTGATGGAAATGCTTCAGAGAATATAAGTACCAACAATTGAATAATATGAAGTGAGTAGTACCTGGTGCTACTCACTTTTTTACTTTCAGGGCCAGCAGGTTTCCAAGTTGGCAGGCTGTCCTCTCCAGGTTCTCAGCGGTATGAGCTAATGCTTCATCCAATAATTGCGGTCTGGGGCCAATAGGAAACACGGCATCATATACTTCATAGTCCTTAGAACGATAGTTTTTTGGCAAGCTACCTGCCAGCATGATCACCGGTTTCTTATATGTTTTTGCCTGACTTGCTACATAATAAGGGCCTTTGCCTGCCTGCGTCTGCTTATCCAATGCGCCTTCGGCAGTGATGACCAAATCAGCATTTTTCAGATCTTGATGAAATCCTGTACGGGAGAGCAGATAGTTGGTGCCATCTACGAGCTCAGCATCAAAGAAACCATACAGTGCCGCTCCCAGGCCACCAGCTGCTCCCGTACTTTCCGCGAACATAAAGTTTCTACCAATCTGCTTCTCAAGAAGATATGCCACTCTTTCAAACTGTTCTTCCAGTGTTTTGACCATACTTTCATCAGCCCCTTTCTGCGGACCAAATACAGAGGGAGCCTCAAGTAACTTATTGGTTACATCACAGGTCACCACGATTTTTACTCCCGCTAGTCTGCTATCCACACCTTTTAAATCCACTTCGTGCAAAGCCTGTACTCCCGCTCCTCCCTCAGGTATTGAGTTTCCTGATGCATCATACATTTTTACCCCTAAGGCCTGTGCCATGCCTAGCCCTAAATCTACCGTAGCACTTCCCCCCAGGCCTATGACAATTTCCTTGACACCGGCATCCAGGGCTGCTTTCATCAACTGACCTGTACCAACTGAAGATGTTTTCATGGGATTCAGTTCTTCCTGCTTAAGCAAACGTATACCGGATGCCTCAGCCATTTCTATTACCGCGGTCTTACCATCATGGATCAAACCGAATGAGGCTACTACTTTACGTCCCAGCGGATCATCCACTTCAGCTTGCCTGATTTCTCCTCCCTCCTGACTCAGCATTACGGTCAGCATGCCATCTCCACCATCAGCAATGGGTTGCTGAAGGCACTCAACTTCTAATTTACTATTGTTCAAACCTTTAGCGATGGCTTCTGCTGACTTTACAGCGTCCAGACTATTTTTAAAAGCGTTGGGTGCGATGAGTACTTTCAATTTCAGTAGATTTAAGTAGAGCATGAAGATAAAAAATAATCTTAGGGCTTCTACAGGCTTTAGAGATTAATCTGTTGTGCCATGCCCATGTCTTTTGTAGTATTGCAGCCTTAATCCTTACTCATTTTAAGCGTAAAGATAAATCGTAAGCGAAGCAACCGAAGTAGCAGAAAGAATAAAAAATATGAGAAGATTTTTACTCCTGATATTTGGGGGCATAGTGTTTTCCACACACATCAGTATCGCCCAGGGAGACAGCACAGTGATTGAACTGAATAATCTTACCATCACTGAAAACCGTATGCAAACCCCTTTTTCTGAGTCTGCCCGTAGCATCTATGTGGTGAGCCGGGAAGAACTGCAAAAAATGCCTGTGCAAAGTCTGAACGAAGCTTTGAGCTATGTACCAGGGGTTGATATCCGGCAGAGAGGACCGGCGGGTGTGCAGGCCGATGTAAGCATACGGGGAGGCACCTTTGAACAAACCCTGATCCTGATCAACGGTATCAAGATGAGCGATCCGCAAACGGGCCATCACCTGATGAATTTACCACTAGATATTGATAATATAGAGAGAATAGAAGTCCTCAAAGGACCTGGAGCACGTATCTACGGGCAAAACGCTTTTTCCGGAGCCATCAACATCATTACCAAAGTACCTTCAGCACCCATGGCAATATTTAGCGGCTATGGAGGAGATTTTGAGACTTTCGGGGGAAATGTATCTGTAGCTTTGCCCGGTGAGCAATACGGTCAGTATCTCGCTGTTTCCCGCGACCAGTCAGAAGGCTACCGAGCCAATGCTGATTACAGGATTACCAATGCTTTCTACCAGTCATACCTCCAACTGGAAGAGGGTAAAATCAACTTTCTCGGTGGCTATACCCAGAGGGCTTTTGGTGCCGCCGGTTTCTATGTTCCTGACTCTGAAGAGTATGAAGAAGTCAATACGCTCTTTCTCAGCGCTGACTACGAGTTGAAGAAGGATAACTGGACTCTGCAACCCCGCCTCTACTGGAGAAGAAATCATGATGACTATGTCTTCATCAGAAGTGATCCTGACTTCTTTAACAATCTTCATACCACGCATGTGGGGGGCGCTGAAGTGCACTCTACCTACCGCAGTGATTTTGGACTCACCGGTCTTGGTTTGGAGTACCGTTATGAAGATATCAACAGCACCAACTTAGGCGATCGAAACCGTAGCATGCTGGGGATCTTTGCTGAACATAGATTTTATTTATTCAACAGACTGGATATTACCCCCGGCTTATACCTCAACTGGTACTCAGATTATGGCTGGAACCTTTTCCCCGGCCTGGACGCCAGCTATGAGATTTCTCCACAATGGAAAGTCTTTGCAAATGTTGGCCGCTCTTTCCGTATTCCTACTTATACCGATCTTTACTATGCCGGCCCCAATAATATCGGTAATGACCAACTGGAACCTGAAGATGCCATCACTTACGAAGGAGGGCTCAAATATTTTAAAGGTAGCTTTTGGGGACAATTAAGCTATTTCAAACGCGACGCCTCCAACCTCATTGACTGGGTAAGAAGTAGTGATGAAGTACCCTGGCAACCCCAGAACTTCTACAATGTAGATATACAGGGCATTGAAGCCGGACTCAATTTTGACTTTTCAAAATCAACGGCTGCCTGGGTTAAGAAAGTAAACCTCAACTACACTTATCTGGATGCCGAACTCCTGAATACCGAAGGCGTAGAATCGCGCTATGCGCTGGATAACCTGAATCACCAACTTATCTTGGGCATTACGCATAAGATTATTGGCAGGCTGAATCATTCGTTCCGTATGCGCTATCTGGATCGTGCTACCCTGAGCAATTATACGCTGCTGGACAGCAGGATATTCTACCAAAATGAGCGCTTCAATATTTTTGTGGAAGCGACCAACTTCACCGATACAGAATATCGTGAAGCGGGCTATGTGCCTATGCCGGGACGCTGGTTCAGGGCAGGCATTACTTTCAAAACCGGCCTGGACCTTCAATGATTTTCTCAGCGCCTGACGATAATACTGACCAACCAAATCAGACTAAAAAACAATAATACAGGGGCTACATAGATCAGCCAGTTGAACTGGCTCATACTGTAGTCTCCCTGGTTGTTGAAGAGGGCAATATACATTACAGCAGAGGTCAGAAATACATTGATAATCGCGATAAAAGCGCTGAGCCAGGAAGTGACACCTTCCTTAAAATTTTCGCTATTAAAATAGAAGCCCGAAGTCTCTGGCACACTGGTCAGAACACTCAGCAACATTGAACCCAGCAGGTTAGAGATGATAAAGAAACCCAGGCCAAAATAGAAGAAGGTGTCCCTTTCTATAAAATCATCTGCCACCCCTTCCATATCCGCATGAATCCCAACGAGTTCAGGCAGATAAGCATAGCTCAACATCAGTGCCGCAAAGTAAACCAATGCCGTTAAAACCCACAGTAATCTGAAAAACTTTAACATGAGATATATTTAAAATTCTAATACGTTCAAAGAGGCTGCAAACTTATGGTCTTTTTCGGGAAATATGCTATTTTGAGTTTACCAAAATGATCTAAAACCCTTAGCGCTTCTGTTTTTTTTTGCATGCGCTATAGATCATCAGCATTATGGACATTAACCCTATTATACTTTCTATCCCTATCTATTTTCTGCTGATTGGCATTGAATTGATCATACAGGTGATACAGAAAAGGAAATTGTACCGTCTTAATGACGCACTTACCAATATGGGTTGTGGAGTAACACAGCAGGTAAGCGCTTTGTTTTTCAAAGTCATCGTGATTGCCATGTACCAATTGGTCTACGAATACCTGGCGATTATTCAGATTCCTGTCAACTGGTGGACAATTGCCATCCTATTTGTGTTGGTAGATTTTTGCTACTACTGGGCACACCGTATGAGCCACGAGGTGAACCTATTCTGGGGCGGGCATGTGGTGCATCATCAAAGTGAAGATTATAATCTATCCGTGGCCCTGCGTCAGGGTTCATTTCAAGTACTCTGGACCTCAATATTCTACCTCCCACTTGCTTTTCTTGGCTTTGATACCCTTACCTTTGTAACGGTTTCTGCCTTCGTTACCCTCTATCAGTTCTGGATACATACCGAAACCATTGGAAAAATGGGCGGGTTAGAGTGGATTTTTAATACCCCATCTCATCACCGGGTACATCACGGCCGTGATCCCAAATACATTGATAAAAACCACGCGGGTGTCTTTATCATATGGGACAGACTGTTTGGCACTTTTCAGGAAGAAGAGGAGAAACCTACCTACGGTGTTACCCAGCCGCTGGATAGCTGGAACCCCATCTGGGCCAACCTCAAACCTTATATAGCGATGGGTAAGCAACTACAGCAAACGCCTCGCTGGGATGACCGTATGCGTATCCTTTTTAAGAGGCCCGGCTGGAGGCCCGGCTGGAGGCCCGCCAATATAGGAGGCTATCAGGCTCCGCAGGAAGTGGATAAGAATACATACCGGAAGTATGATGTTAAAGGTTCTCCACGCCTGAACTACTACATCTTCTTTCAGTATATCATCGCACTGCTGGGGACAGCCCTCTTCCTCTTCACCGAAGCTCAGCTGCTGATGCCTGAAAAAGTAGCGATGGCGGGTCTGGTTTTATTTTCGCTACTCAGTCTGGGCAGCCTCTTTGAAAAACCCGGCAGGACGATTCCACTGGAAATTGTCCGCATAGTCTGTACCCTGCTCGCTGTCCTGTATTTTGGTCAGAATGAGCAGTGGATCAACGCCATTTTGGTGTTCGGTTCAAGCTATGTGCTGATTTCAACCTACTGGCTGTACACTGCTGTCAGGGCGAAGAAAAGCAGCCATTCATTTACTGCCGGAGCTTAATTAACTGTTTGATTAAAGCTCTTCTATCGCAGACTTTAACTGGTCCTGCACCTCTCCTGCGATACTTTCCAGCCCTGGATTTTCTACCGCCTGCATGGAAGCCATAGGGTCAACTGCCGCCACTTCAACTACGCCATCTTCCAGTACCTGCACAATGACATTACAGGGTAGCATAGTGCCTATTTTATTTTCCGCCTGCAATGCTTTGAAGGCAAAGGAAGGATTACAGGCTCCCAGGATTTTGTAGGGCCTTAGGTCTTCATCCAGCTTCTTTTTCATGGTGGCCTGTACGTCAATTTCGGTGAGTATGCCAAAACCTTTGGATTTCAATACTTCTGCTACTTTCTCCAAAGCCTGTTCAAAAGTGGTGTTGGTTAATTTTTTACTGAAGTAATACTGCATAGTTCTTTATGTTTTAGGTTTTAACCAAGCTACACGCTTAGTGTTTATTCTAATTTTGTGCGCGCCTTCAAAGTGATGCTTTTTGACCACTATAAAAATGATCTGTATCATCAATGCATGAAGCGTCTACCCGAAAACTTATCTTTTCCTTCTGCATATCATACCGAGGTGTAAGCGGACGCTGCGCAGGTATCTTTTCAGACCTTGAATAAGATTCCCGGGCTTCAGCGGCTCATTGTGTGGAGATAACTAAAGGGATAGATTTTCGGCTAAGCGCTAAATTAACGCTACAGCCGGGTTACAAAAATGCACTTAAATACACCTAATATATAATACGAATCATTGATTTTATTCATTTTTAACCCACATTACTATGGCAAAATCACAGAAAAAACGCGTGATCATCACCTTTAAACCCAAAGAAAAGCGTGCTGATAAAAAAGAGGATAAGGTAGATATCGTAAAAAATACCATATCTTCTTCCGATACTCATTTCTTCAATGCCAATGACTGGTCCCGCGGTCAGGCGGTGCCTTCGGGCATGCCCACAGAACAGATTGGTTACGATGTGAATCAATATGAAGCCCCTATCGTGATGGGTTCTTTCACCGATGACGAAATCAAGAAACTGGAAAAGAACAATAATATCGCGAAGGTAGAGGAAGATGGTGAAATGCATGCTTTCCATCAGCATGGACAGTTTTCTCACCTGCAGTATGAAGGGCAGCCTATCGTCCAGTCAGAGACGATCCCCGAAGGCATCAACCAGATCAAAGCCCCCAATGCCTGGCAGGCTACACAAGGCATGGGAATTAAGGTCGCCATACTGGACACCGGCATTGATTATAATCATCCTGATCTGAAGGACAACTACAGATTTGGCATCAGCTTTATAGATGATGAAAGCAGCCCCATGGATTATAACGGACATGGCACCCACTGCGCGGGTACAGTTGCTGCTGCCATCAATGGTGAAGGGGTGGTCGGCGTAGCTCCCTCTGCTTATCTCTATGCGGTTAAGGTGCTGAGCAGAACCGGTTCAGGGGCCTGGAGTAACCTTATCGCCGGGATTGACTGGTGTATCAACAAAAAGAACATGGACATCATCAGCATGAGTCTGGGGGCCAGCAGCGCACCATCGGCAGTAGAAACTATCTGCCTGGCCGCCTGGAAGAAAGGCGCAATACTGGTAGCCGCAGCAGGTAATAGCGGAGGCCCGGTAGGTGCCCCTGCCCTATTTCCTTCGGTAATAGCCGTATCCGCTATTGACAATACCAATACTCTGGCGTCCTTCAGTTGTCGTGGTTCGGAAGTGGAGCTTTGCGCTCCCGGAGTAAACGTACTGTCTACCAAAGCTGGAGGGGGTTATGTGAAGTACTCAGGTACCAGTATGGCATGTCCGCATGTAGCGGGAGCAGCGGCGATTGCCAAGGGTACGCACCGTTATGCCTCCAATGTGGAGATCCGCAGTTTGCTGGCCCGTACTGCTGATGAGCTGGGGAATCCCGGGCATGATGATGACTTCGGCTATGGCAGGGTAGATCCCCATCAGGCGGCTTTTTCCAATACCGCGCCAAGTCCTATCCCCGGACTGCCGTAGGCCGCATGTTTATGATGTAAACCCTCACATGGCAGGCTCAGCCCTGCTCTAGACTAATTTCGCTATCTAGTTCTACCTTTTCTACTGCTGCCAGTGCGGCTAAGTCATCCAGTTTTGCAGCTTGGATTTTGCCCATCAGCAAGGGGATGCTGCTTATACTTCTGCTGATGATCAATCCCGCCTGTTTTAGAGTTTCCTTATCAGTAACCTCTTCATGGGTAGTGACCAATACAGGGATCAGGGCATCGCTGTCCGCTTTCACCACATATGCTTTGAGTTCCTCGCTCAGTTTACCGCTTTGCATAATCATACCTTTTACCGCTAAAACATTCATCTTATTATTTTTATTAGTATACGCAGTAGTTAATATTGTGTACACAAATTTCGGATGGATTTATGCCTTACTTATTCCTGAAAAGATGCGGCCTTTTGGTTTTATTCACTACCACTTTCTTCCGGTGCCAGCAGGCGGTGGATATAGAAAATTTTGATGAAGCTGCCTTTATGAAAGATGCTGAAGGTTGCTTGGGGCAGCGTATACAGATGAAGGAGCAGATACTCAAACTGCCTCAGCACCTGAGTGGTCTCAGCCAGCAGGAAATCCAGAAGACGCTGGGGAAGGCTGACCGGCAGGAGTTATCCAACCGCAGCCAGAAATACCTGATTTACTTTATAGAACCCGCTCCCTCCTGTGAAGGCAATACTACAGACGAAGAACCGCTCACCATGTACGTACGTTTCAATTCAGTAGGGCTGGCCAATGAGATTAGTTTTAAGAATTATTGAATTGCAAATTGCAGTGGTGTGCTAAAGCCATCTAGGCTAAAATTCCTCGCTATGCTGCAGAATTATATTTTAGTGTAACTTATTTCATATAGTCATCCCGCTAGGGATCTTTACCGCAACCCAAACTTCTGAAATTCAGGTTGGTCAAGCCTTCCAGGCCGGAATTCCTCCATTGCGCTACAGTGGCTGCGTTAAGGAATGACAGTCCGGAGTTATATTACCGTTTTGAAGTCATCCCGATAGGGATCTTAACCACGCCGTGGAGGCCACCATGAAAATCAGCAGCATTGAAGGGAGATATCCTAACCCACACACGAAGGCCACCATGCAAGTCATTGATCCTGGAAGAGTGGTCAAGATTCCTTCACCACGGTGGCTTCGCCTGTGGCTACGGAATGACAGTCCGGAGTTATATTACCGTTTTGAAGTCACCCCGATAGGGATCTTAACCACGCCGTGGAGGCCACCATGAAAATCATCAGCATTGAAGGGAGATATCCTAACCCACACACGAAGGCCACCATGCAAGTCATTGATCCTGGAAGAGTGGTCAAGATTCCTTCACCACGGTGGCTTCGCCTGTGGCTACGGAATGACAGTCCGGAGTTATTTTATCGTTCTGAAGTCGTCCCTTAGGGATCTTAACCACTCCGTGGAGGCCACCATGAAAATCAGCAGCATTGAAGGGAGATATCCTAACCCACACGCGAAGGCCGCAATGTGAGTCATTGATCCTGGAAGAGTGGTCAAGATTCCTTCACCACGGTGGCTTCGCCTGTGGCTACGGAATGACAGTCCGGAGTTATTTTATCGTTCTGAAGTCGTCCCTAAGGGATCTTAACCACTCCGTGGCGGCCACCATGAAAATCATCAGCATTAAAGTGAGATATTCTAACCCACACACGAAGGCCGCAATGCAAATCCTGTAATATTTATCTGGAAGTGATATCAGGGTGAGGAGGCCATTCCATAACCTCAGTATTCAAAAAATTCCATTGAGGATTGAGAGCAGAAATCAACGCCTCTTTTCGTTTCCTGTTCCAGCCCTTAAGTTCTTTTTCCCTTTCAATAGCATGGGTAGGAGAATTAAATCTTTCGTAATACAGCAAGTAGTAACAGAAATATTTTCCGGCAAAGGTTTGTGGTTGCCCCCTGTTCAGATAATGTTCTGTTACCCTTTGTTCAAGATCATTAGTCATTCCAATGTATAGTACATTTTTGCTGGAATTTGTGATGATATATACAAAATAGTTTCCCATAATGACTCAAAGAAATGAACTGTTACCAACCGATATAAACTACCTAGTTTTCAGCTTTTAAGAAGACTCTAGCTTTGCAATCTCCTCTAGGCGTCCCCCGAAACTCGGTAGCTTCACTCCGCAGCAGCTGCTTTACCGATGATAGTTCGGAGTTATATTATCGTCCTGAAGTCATCCCGATAGGGATCTTAACCACTATGAAAGTCCTTGATACTCAGGGATGGTCAGGATTCCCGGGCCACGGCGGCTTCGCTATGCTACGGAATGACAGTTCGGTGGTTTATTAATGTTCTGAAATCCCCTTACTGAAGAGAGCGTACTCTGATGCCGAAGGCTTCCAGTTTCTGTGGCTGATCTTTCAGCGCCAAACGGGCGGCGGCATGAAACTCCCTGACCCAGCTTCTAAGCTGCTTAGCCGCATCATTCTTGCTGACCGTACAGTTTTCTGCCTCTCCTTTTTTCAGCATACGGTCATCACGCAGGGCCAGCAATGCCTCTACTGAAGCTTTGGCCTGTTCCAGTTCCTCTACCGTTAGGCCGAAGGGCAGCATTTTATCAGTATGATCCGCGATCTGCTGGTAAAAGGCTTCTGCCTGCGCTATCCAGGCCCACTGGTTACTGGAAACCTTGCTTATATTCAGCGCATTCAGCAGCTCGGGATCACGCCTGAAGGCAAAGCGGGCGACTGCCACATGCTCCATAAAAAGTGGACGCAGGCTGCTTACCTCCTGTGAAATACGGTTAGAAATGTTCCACTGCGCGTCATAGGCGCTTTTCTTGGACGCCTGTATATCCTTCAGGAGCAGCATCAGGTTCTCCCCTTCCTGCATGCGCCTGGCGTTAAAATTATACTGCCCCATTAGTTTGCTGACTTCGGCGTCTTTGCTGGTATTATTAAGAATCAGGCGAGCCGCCAGCATTACGCCATCCACGGTATTAAGTTTCATGATCTAATCTGTTTAGTTATCAATTCATAAGGATTATCTAGGGTATAATCCCTCAGCGTATGACAAAATACGTACGAATATTAATTACATATCTGACTGATATTCAGCAAACAATACTTAAGCAATGACCGAAGAATATATGAAAGAATGCAGGGCTTTGGTCGTTGAATTTGGAGAATAACTCACACATCACTGTGATTCTATGCAT
Source organism: Catalinimonas alkaloidigena (assembly GCF_029504655.1). Lineage (NCBI taxonomy): Bacteria > Pseudomonadati > Bacteroidota > Cytophagia > Cytophagales > Catalimonadaceae > Catalinimonas > Catalinimonas alkaloidigena. The sequence goes on along the minus strand of NZ_JAQFIL010000001.1, from coordinate 1,582,046 downwards.
GATTCTTACACCGACCATGCACAAGCATACTGCGCAGCCTCTGAATCTTACATATAAGGCTAAGATTCAGTGTGTTCTGTCAGTTATTTTGTAAAATAAGTGATGATTCACGGAGGATTTACGCCAGAATGTCAGTTGCGGCCCATCATGCGCGCACGTTCTACCACTTATTTTCAGGAATCAGACATCGCGCAGCCTGAACCTGTCAACTATTTTGGCTTGAGGTAGGCAGAACAGTATGGATTTGTCGTAGGGATACCTTTATAGAGACATCATTACAGTCTGATGCATACCTTATTTTGCATTCATGAAGTTGATGCATGACAGAAACTCATACTTATCATGATAATTTCACATAATTCCTGTGAAAAGGATTAGAGAATTGCTTAATTTAAGCAATAGTATTAGCGGTAAGCTGCTATTATAAGGATTAAATCACCTAATATGAAGGTTACCAAATATTATAGTCAACTCAACTAGAAAGCTTTGGGTGGAATATCTCCGAAACATGGATTAAGGTGTTTATAGAAAATGAACGCAATTGCATTTATACAGTACCCGTCGGGTTCAATTGAGTGATAAATAGATGAGTAGAGAAAATATTCAACATTACATAAATAATTTCAGGCGATCAATTAGTCGTTTTCTTAAGCCTAATGTAGGTATTCGTACAATAGTCTATGAGTACGATAAGGGAGTCTTACTTTCTTTTGAGTTTGGAATAAACCTCCAAAATAAGGATGAATTCCGTGCAAAATCCAGCAATATTGCTCAAGCACTGAAGAAAGCTCAAATAACAATATTTGGGGAAAATCCTGTAAATATTATATTTCATGGAACGAACTTGGTAATGGATAACAACCAAGTAGCTTTAGTTAAGGATTTTACGGATAAGGAATGGACTGAAAAACAGGCATTTGAAGATGTTAATAAAATACTTAACCCTCAAAAGACTGCATCATGAATGAGGGTAGGATAAAAATAAAGGATATTGAGGGTGATGCTAAACAAATCACTAATTTGTGTAAAGACTTGGGTTTTGATATATCAACATATCTAAATCAAAAACCGGTAAAGAAGACCATTTCCAAAACTTGGCTTGCGATCATTATTCCATGCTTCTTCATATTAAGCTGCGTTGTTTGGATTGGATTACTGAACCCGGTTTTGACGAAAATTTCAATTCTAGCTCTATTTCTACTATTGGGAACGACTATATTCATCATTCAGCATAACTATGAGAATTGGATAATCTCAACTATTGCGGGAATAACAGGTTTATGTTTAATACTTATTTCTCTTAATATTTATACTCCCGAGGAGCTAGCTAAAAAGCTAGAAAGAAAAGCTTTGGACGAAGTTAAATCCAGTGAAAACTGAGCTTCATCCACTACCGCAAGTTTAGCGAAGCGTAAATACAGTTAAGCTAGCTCCAATTTTCCATTGCAATCAAAATGAACCAGTAGGTTTGTTACAAAGCACACATTAGTAGCAATTCATGAAAAAGTACTTTATCCTATTTTCTCTCATAGCCTTCCTGACGGGATGTGGTAACAAAAAATTATGTCCCACTGAGCTGGTAACACAATATTACGATGCTTTCAATGCTTCTGACTTTTCTCAAATTGTCCCACTGATTACGGATAGCATCACCATTGTGGAAGGAGATTATATTATGCCTTTCTCCCATGAAAGTTTTTATGAAAATTTTAAGTGGGATTCTGTCTTCCAGACGACTTATAAAATTGTCAACTTAGATGACCAAAATGAGCAGATCATTGCGACAGTAGCTTCAAGTTCCAAACGTTATGCATTTCTGAAAAATGATCCTTTGACCTGTAGATTTAAGGTATCATTTGAGTCGGACAAAATAAGCAGGCTTGAAGCACTGGAATGCTTAGATGCCGATTGGAATGTCTGGCAAAATGAAAGAGATTCCTTGGTTAACTGGATCAATATGCATCACCCTGAACTGGATGGATTCATTCATGACTTGACGATGAAGGGTGCAAAAAACTACCTGAAAGCCATAGAACTGTATGAAAATAGACAAGACAGTCTATGATAGAAAGCGGCACATATGGTAAGGTGATTCAGGTATCCATTGCCCCAAACTAGCTCAAGCATACCGCTTGGGTCTTCCACTCCGCGTTTAGCTTAGCCATCATGACCCGGCACAATACGTTCGCTTCTTCCAGTTCTACCCCTACCCTAAGTTGAATGCAGTTTAAATGTGGTAAGCGCTAGACTATTTTAAGTCAGGTCTAGGTTACCTTCGCATTCAAAATAAAGCAGTAAACCCCTAAGAAGACCAGCTATACTGGCGATGATGATATCAATTATTACTGCTGATGATTTACATCATTGAATATAGCAGTATCAATGACCATTTTAGGAGAACCTTAACATAAATAGCAAGGATTAAATTGCTGAAAGCAAGCAGCGCTTTCATCCTGGATGGTTCCGGCCACTGATAGCAAATACTATCATAGTTTCTCTGGCGCACGATTATGAAAATCAATTCCGAAATTTATTTACGATGAAAAGATTAACCTTTAAACTACTACTGGTGATACTGGCTCTTCTAGTATCCACTACAGCCTTTACCCAACAATACAGAACTGTAGAAAAATTAGTGCAAATGGATAAGCAATCCGTGAATGCTTGGGTCATGCTTGTAGGCAATGAGCCTCTAGATGTTTTAAAAGAAGATTTTGTCCGTTATGCTAGAAAGCAGTTAAAAGTAAAGGCAAAAAAAGAAGGTAGAGACATGCTCATTGCCAGGGCCGCAAAAATACCTACTATCTCAGCACTTCAGGGCGACCTGAAAGCCAGATTTTTTACTGAAAACAAGGAAAATATGCTGGCACTAGCCTTTATGCCGGGTTATGACATTGCATTGAGTTCGGCAGATAATAGAACAGAGATGGCAAACCTTCGCAAGTTCGTTGAGGAATTCGTAAAGCAGTACAAAATTGGCCAATATCAGGAACAATTATCTGTACTGGCAAGCAGGAAAAAAAACGTAGAACGTAATTATAAAAAAGATAAGCGTGAGCAAAGAAAATTAAATAAAAGCCTGAAGAAAATTGACAAACAATTAGCTTCAGACAAGTCGGAAGGGCCTAAGAAGTATGCACTCAACAACCAAAAAATTGCTAAGCAATCTCGTATTGAAGCTTTGGATAAGATCATGATTAATCAGAAAGGGGAACTTATGAAGCTTGATCAGGAGATGCAATCCATTGAAGCTTCTATAAAGCATTTGGAAAATATGTTTTCAGCATCCGTTAACTATTAGCATGATTACTATGTATGGAATGCAACCATGTCCCCCTCTTTCGGGAGCGCTTAGCGTAGCCATCGTAGCGCAGCCCTCACTTGCTTCAGTATGCTACTTAAGCTTATAGATCATGTCAAGTTTTAACTTGACAGTATCAGTAGGCTTCAATTCCATTGCGGCCGTTAAAATAAACTTAAGTCAGAAATGGCGAAAGCACCTCCCGGTCAAAGGAGAGAGGGAAGTCGGAAAGTATAAAGGTAAAATTCAAATGTCTGAAGGTTTTAATGCTCCTCTCTTGCTTCAGTATGCTACTGAAGCTTATGGATCATGTCAAGTTTTAACTTGACAGTATCAGTAGGCTTCAATTCCATTGTGGCCGTTAAAATAAACTTAAGTCAGAAATGGCGAAAGCACCTCGCTTATGTCATTATCAATTCTAAGCTTATAATTTTTTTCATACCATCAAAAGTGTAATACACACACATCAGTTACCCCCAATTTTTCCTCTCCTGAAAAATTAGGTAAGCTCGACATCCCATCGCATATTTTTTTGCGTTTATGCATGAATATTGCCAGTTTGTACCGCACAAGATGCTTCAATCTGATACTTAATAACCTATACAATCTACTCATGATGAAATTCAAGCTTCTACTATTCTTCTTTTTATGCAGCGTCATACTGGCAAATGGGCAAAACGAAGACCCACTGGAAAAAGTAATGATCACCAGCCAGGAAGGTAAAACTGAAGTACGCACCAATGAACAAGGAGAATTACTTGTGAATGTATCCCCAGAAGATGTCCGTAAATTCAAGGCCCATGCTGCAGTTCGCTACAGTGATTTTGGCGCCAAAGGCGACGGCATAACCGATGACATAGATGCTATCGCTGCCGCTCATGCCTTCGCCAACCAACATGACCTTCCGGTAAAAGCTGACGAAGGTGCCATCTACTATATAGGAGGAAAGGAGCGTACCGCAGTGATCCGCACTGACACTGATTTTGGAACTGCGGTCTTCTTCATTGACGATACCAAGGTGGAAAATCGTAATGCGTCAGTTTTCATGGTCAGTTCCAGCCAGGAGGCGTTTGAACTGGATGGTATTAGTAAGCTTAAAAGAAATCAGGAAAAAATTGATACCTCCCTGCCCGGCCCCTGTCTTGTCACAGTCAACAACTCCAATGTGAATCATTACATCCGCTATGGGCTGAACCAGGACAATGGATCTCCGCAGACCGATATTTTTGTGGTAGATAAAAACGGCAATGTGGACATGGACGCTCCCATCATCTGGGACTTTGAGGAGATCACAGAGATTACAGCACTTCCTATAGATGAAGATACACTGACCATCCGCGGAGGGCGCTTTACCACCATTGCCAACCAGGCCGAATCCAAGTACAATTACCACAGCCGAAACCTCGCGATCAGTCGCTCCCATGTGGTGGTTGATGGACTGGAACATCGCATCATGGGCGAAGGAGAGCATGGTGCGCCTTACAGAGGCTTCATCAGTATTAGTGATTGTGCTTATGTGACAGTAAAAAACACGATCCTGACCGGCCACAAGACATACCGTACCATTGGCTCAGCAGGCAAGCCTGTCTCTATGGGCTCATATGATCTTTCAGTCGGACGTGCTCTTAATGTATCATTCATCAATTGTAGTCAAACTAATGATATCAACGACCGTACCTATTGGGGAATCCTGGGCTCTAACTACTGTAAGAATCTTCTTTATGATAATTGCAGCTTTTCCCGCTTTGATGCCCATAAGGGAGTAGCCAATGCCACCATCCGCAACTCTACCCTGGGTCATATGGGCATCAATGCCATTGGTAGCGGTACCTTGACGGTGGAGAACACCACAGTAAGGGGAAGGAGCTTCATCAACCTGCGCTCCGACTACGGCAGCACCTGGCAGGGAGAATTTATCATCCGTGACTGCGTATTTGTGCCTGAAGACGGTAGAACTGCCAGCGCTGCTCTGATCAGCGGATCGTATTCCGGTCAGCATGATTTCGGCTACACCTGTTACATGCCGGAACAGATTATCGTAGAAGATCTTCATATTGACGACTCCAATCATCCGGAGGATTATCAGGGACCTGCTATTTTCACTGATTTCAATTCACAAATGACAGACGAATCTTATGAGGAGAAGTACCCCTATGTCAGAAGCGAGAAAGTCATTCTCAGGAATGTGACCACTGAGAGCGGTAAAGACCTGAAGATCAGTGACAATCCGTACATGTTTGAAGATGTAGAAGTAGTCACTGAATAAGAGGAGTGCGTCAGCTTTTGCCCTTAGTGCAGCGCTTCAAGAGGGGGAGGGCACTACGGTCACCTACAAAATGTAGCAGAAAAATGGCAAACGTACCTTAAGCAACTCACTCTCCCTCACCCCTTCTTTCGTCAGACATATCTGTTTCCGCTAATTTTCTACGAAATCACCACAAAGACTTGCGTAGTTAAATAGCTACATATATATTTGTAGTCAAATAGCTACATAATGAATTTAAGACGTGACGTATTTCAGGCCATCGCTGATCCGACCAGGAGGGCCATACTGGTATTGGTGACCTCACAATCTATGACAGCCGGCGCTATCGCTTCAAATTTTGATACAGCAAGGCCCACGGTTTCAAAGCATCTGCAAATTCTCACTGAGTGCGAACTGCTTGCCCAGGAGCAAAAAGGCAGGGAGGTCTACTATCATCTAAACCCCTTTAAGCTCAAGGAAATAGCTGACTTTATAGAACCCTTCCGCAAAATGTGGGATGACAGATTCAATAAGCTGGAGACCATCATGAAGAAACATCAAACTGATAAATAAAAGTCTATGGAGCTCAAAACAAAAGTACATGCCGAAGATGGAAAGCAGGAGTTAAGCATCAGCCGAGAGTTTGACTTACCATTGGAATTACTCTTCAAAGCCTACATAGAGCCTGAAATTGTGGAGCAATGGATGGGCACTAAAGTGCTGAAACTTGAGTGTAAAAAACATGGTAGCTGGCAGTTTGAAACCACCGATCCTCAGGGGAACAAGCATGGCTTCAATGGTGTGATCCATGAGTTCAGCACAAACCAAAGAATCATTCGTACATTTGAAATGGACAACACCTCCTTTCCTGTTCAATTAGAGTTTTTGGAATTTGAACCACTGAGTGACAAGCGTAGCAAACTCAATATGCATATCATCTATAAATCAGTTGCCGACAGAGACAAGATGCTAAAGTTACCTTTTGCACAAGGCATCAATATGGCACACATACGATTGGAAGAAATAATGAGTAAAAAAAATAGTGCAACATGAGCAAGCGAAACAACATCATCTACTGGGTTGCTACGCTCTGGCTGGCATTAGGAATGCTATCCACCGGAATAGTGCAGCTCATCAAAATGGAAGGGGAAGTAGCTAACTTTACCCAATTAGGCTATCCCCTTTATCTGCTGACCCTATTGGGTATCTGGAAGATACTGGGCGTTATCGCCACGCTCATACCTAAATATCCACTGCTTAAGGAATGGGCCTATGCTGGCTTTTTCTTTACCATGTCAGGGGCTATTATTTCGCACTTAGCCAACGGAGATGCCCCCGCTACGCTCTTTGGTCCGACATTGCTATTAATCCTCACTTGCTTATCATGGTATTTCAGGCCAGCAGATAGAAAACTAATCACAAGCACGCAGAATTAAGAGAAAATTATGAATCCAAAAATAGATCAATACCTTATTGATGGTTGTATGCGCTGCAAATATGGAGGAACACCTCAATGTAAAGTCAATAATTGGAAAGAAGAATTGGTACTGTTAAGACATATTATGTTAGCATGTGGCTTAACCGAAGACTTGAAATGGGGAGTTCCTTGCTATACTTCAGGCAATAAAAACATCGCTTTAGTTAGTGCCTTTAAAGACTACTCCTCGCTCAGTTTTTTTAAAGGTGTATTGTTAAAAGACCCAAAAAAAATTCTTCAACAACAAGGTAAAAGTTCACAATCTGCCCGATTGATAAAGTTTACAAATCCCGAGCAGATCATTCAACAGCAGGAGGTTCTGAAAACCTATATTTTAGAAGCCATTGAAATTGAAAAATCAGGGGTAAAAGTTGAGTTCAAGAAAAATCCTGAACCCACTCCTGAGGAACTATTTCAAAAGTTTGATGAAAACCCTGCATTAAAAAAAGCCTTTTACGCTTTGACACCAGGACGTCAAAGAGGATACATTATACACTTTTCTCAGCCTAAAAAAACTGAGACAAGGTTTAGCAGAATTGAAAAATGTATACCTAATATCCTCAATGGAAAAGGCTTGAATGACAGATAATAAAAGGAAGCGATAGACCAGGCATCAGTTCCGGAAAAAACCAGCCTGTCATTCTGTAGCCGCAGGCGGAGAATCTTGTCAGGCTTTATATATGTCTTTATGGGTGCATAACAGTTTTAAGCTACCCTGGCAGACAAAGTCAAAGAAGCTTTATACAAGTTAGATAAGGATTCTTTCTATCAGGGCCTGGTGAAATATGGCACTGCTGCTTAACTTGCCTGTTTAGACCAAAGTAAAAACATGAGCTGGATAGATCTTCCTCCCGCCGAATGGGGACTAGTCATTTTTTGTGCCTTGATGGTGGGTACTTCCAAAGCAGGTATATCAGGAGCAGGTATTGTAGTCATACCCATACTGGCACAGATCTTCGGTGGACAGCAATCTACCGGTTTTCTGCTACCCATGCTGGTGATTGCTGATGTATTTGCGGTACGCTATTATCATCGGCATGCGCAATGGTCTTACCTTTTCCGCCTCTTACCCTGGACACTTGCCGGCATTGGCATAGGCGTTTGGATAGGCGACATCGTATCCGATCAGGTATTCAAAGAGATGATCGCGATCATCATTTTCATCTGCCTGGCGCTGATGGTCTGGCAGGATAGCAGAAAGCGCAAGCTCAGCGTGCCTAACAGTTGGATATTTTCCGCGATTGTGGGATTGGGAGGTGGGTTCGCAACCATGATTGGCAATGCCGCAGGCCCAATCATGGCAGTGTATCTTTTATCTATGCGCCTGCCTAAAAATCATTACATCGGTACGGCAGCATGGTTCTTTCTGATCATCAATGTACTCAAGCTACCTTTGCAGATGTTCATCTGGCACACGATCACCTTAAAAAGCCTGGTGGTAAATCTGGCAATGAGCCCTGTGATCGCGGGAGGCATTATGTTAGGCATTGTATTGGTCAAGAAGTTTCCTGAGCGTGCCTTTCGTATCTTCATCATCCTCACAACCGCGATTTCCTCACTTCTGTTATTTTTCTAAAGTGGATCGTAATTTCTTTGCTTTCGTCTTCGGTCGGGACGTGAGTATTTATAAGGGTCTATGCAGCCGAATATAGAGGCTGTGGGGATGAACTTGATTTTCAGGCTAAACATGCCGTACATATCACCTTCAGAAGAACTGCCCCCTCTCAGGGCAGGCTCTTCATTCACCTGACGTTCTACGTATTCAGACAGCGATGAATGATATTCCAGCGCATCTGCGCCCAGCGCATCCACCTGAATAATTTCTTTGCTTACGGCATCCAGCTGATCACTGAGTGCATAACGTAAAGACAGGTCAGCTACTACTGATAATACGGGGGTAATTTCGTATTCCAGTCCCATACCGAAAGGTACAATACCCACCAATCCAGGTACCTTTTCAGCTTCCGGTTCAACATCTCTCAAATCCCATTCTCCAATGGTACTTTGCCCCATAGGATTATTCGTGGTGAAGCCTATCCCAACATAGGCAAAGGGCGTAATAAAACCACGTTTGAAATAATACATCGCTGAAGTATATACCTCAAAATTACTGGCGCGGAAACTGCGCATACGGGTAGAATCCACATCATCGGCACTTATATTGTAAAAGCTAAGTCCCGATTTGAGTTGGAAATTATCGTTGAGGTAATACCAGGCCTCCGCATTGAGCGCAAAACCGGGCTTCGTTAATTTTTGGTCGCTTACATCACCTATATAACTACTGATACCGGGACCTACTGCAAAGCTCCAGTCCTGAGCTTGGGTGGGAAGTGATATGAATATAGTGAGGCAACTTAAGATGACGCAGCTTGTAAACACTTGTACGCTCTTACTTTGGGCTTTTAGCAACATGAGCATGTAAGTTTGATGTAGTTTTTACGAAGTTAAATAAATTATTAGTATAACCCTGAGCTGATGAGCTTTATTGTCATTCACTAGAAAATCACACTAGAAATATGAAACTGTATGATTAAAAAAGGATAAATTGTAAGCTTTACAGAGTTTCTTTACCCTCCATGAAAGTAGCACTTAAGCAAGATTATACTATTACAAGTCTACTCATCGGATAATGTTAGTAACATGACTGCATTTCCTTAGAATTATTTATTTTATTATGGGGATAAGTATGCATATCATTAAGTTTACTCGCTGGATCAGTCTTAACTGCTCCTGTATTTTGTATGCCACAAAACCTAACATCAGAAAAAGTGACGCTGAGAGAAAAATTAGAAACCATAGCCCGGCAAGATCCAAATCTGCTGCTTGAGGAGGTAGAAGGGAATGAAAAGATAGCGATCTACCAGATCTTTACCCGCCTGTTCGGCAATACCAATCAACGAAATATACCCTACGGTACAGTAGAAGAAAACGGTGTAGGTAAATTCAACCACATCAATGAGGCTGCGCTAAAAAGCATCAAGGCAATGGGTAGTACCCATATCTGGTATACTGGCATTATAGCGCATGCGGTACTCACGGATTTCACTGATTTTGGTGTGCCGCTGGATGATGCGGATGTCGTCAAAGGACGGGCAGGTTCTCCCTATGCGATCAAAGATTATTATGATGTCAACCCCGATCTGGCAGAAGATGTAAAGCAGCGTATGCAGGAGTTTGAAGCGCTGGTAGAACGAACCCATGCTGCCGGAATGAAAGTACTCATTGACTTTGTTCCCAATCATGTAGCCCGGCAATATTCCTCAAATGCCAAGCCTGATGGAGTACAGGATCTTGGTGCCTCCGATGACACATCCAAGGCCTTTGACCCCAACAACAATTTTTACTATATACCAGGACAGGCGTTTCAGGTTCCTGCAGCATATAATCCATTAGGTGATCATTCTTTTCCAGGCAAGGATGGCAAGTTTGAGGAATATCCTGCCAAGGCTACCGGCAACGATCAGTTTACCGCTACCCCCACCGTCAACGACTGGTTTGAAACGGTAAAACTCAACTATGGCGTAGATTACCTGAACAACCGCCAGACCTACTTTGACCCTATACCCGATACCTGGCTCAAGATGCGGGATGTTTTACTTTTCTGGGCTGCTAAAAAAGTGGATGGCTTCCGCTGTGACATGGCAGAGATGGTTCCTGTGGAATTCTGGCACTGGGTGATCCCTGTGGTTAAAAAAGAATACCCAGCGCTTATTTTTATCGCAGAAATCTATAATCCTGAGCAGTACCGCAACTATATTGATCACGGCCGCTTTGATTATCTCTACGATAAGGTACAGTTATACGATACACTGCGGGCAGTGATGGAAGGCCATGCTGACCTTCGGCATATTACTGACATCTGGCAGTACCTGAGAGGAAAAAACCATCATATGCTGCGCTTTCTGGAAAATCATGATGAGCAACGCATTGCTTCCCGCTTCTTTGCAGGAAACCCTGAAAAGGCTAAACCAGCAATGGTAGTTAGCGCTTTACTCCACACCGGCCCTATTATGGTCTACTTCGGTCAGGAAGTAGGAGAACCGGCAGAAGGTGATTCCGGATTTAGCGGTGATGACGGACGTACCACCATCTTTGACTACTGGGGGGTGCCTGAGCATCAGAAATGGCTCAACGAGCATGCTTATGATGGAGGACAGCTCAGTGAAAGCCAGGCAAGCTTAAGGGACTATTACAGCCAGGTGCTCAACTTAAGTCAGGAGCCAGCAATTGCCTCTGGCTATTTCTACGATCTGCACAGGCACAACAGCTATTTTACGCAAGGATACCATGATATGATATATGCCTTTCTGCGTTTTAATGAAGCACAAAAGCTACTCATAGTGAGTAATTTTGATGCAAATCATGGCCAGGCGTTTAAGCTAAAGATCCCAAGTACAGCTATTGAAGCCATGGACATGTCACAAAACGAAACTTATCAGTTAACAGACATACTTCTTACCGATACTGAGTTGGAAATGAACACCTCCGAGGTCATTATCAGTGAGGGCGAAATTGGTATACCTATGAAATTGGCCCCTCTTCAGTCTTTTGTTTTCGAGATTAAGTGAGGGATACGTTGGAAATGAGAAGTACGAAGCTTGTATACCGTCTAAAAATCACTGTTAAAACTAGCACTCAATAACTATAAGAATTATAACACAATATCTCCTCTAACGTATTTATCTTTTAAGCTATTTCTTCAAACCTAAACCTACAACTATGAAAAGACTGACTTTAGCTTTATATCTGTTTTGTCTCACTCTTCTTACACCTCTTTTGAGCCAGCCGCTTCAAGGTGCGTGGAGGCTTACTTACGATGACGTACAGCCAGCATCAGAGCGGGAAATGGTTGCCATTTTCAGTGATGACTACTTTATGTTTGGCAATTACTACAAAGATGGTCGGTTTATTGGCGCCGGGGGTGGATCATACGAACTCAATGGTGATGCGATACAGCTAACCTTTGATTTTTACACTGACGACAACTCTATTGTAAGGGTACCTCAGAATTACAGTCTTGACCTCTCCAGTGATGAATTTACGCTGAAAGGAAATATAAGCGGCACACAATTTACCCAAAAATGGGAACAGTTAGATGCAGAGCCTGCTCCCCTGGATGGAGACTGGCGTTTTGCTGCCCGGGTAGATGAAGATGGCAATGTAGGAAACAGAAGAACACCGGGCCCCCGGCAAACCGTAAAACTACTGGGAGGCGGCCGTTTTCAGTGGGCAGCTTTCAATTATGAGACCAAAGAGTTCATGGGTACCGGAGGCGGAACCTATGAAGCTGAAGACGGCACCTATACAGAAAATATAGAATTCTTTTCCCGTGATGATAGCCGCGTAGGAGCTTCTTTGTCTTTCCAGTTTGAACGTAAAGGCGATGACTGGTACCATAAAGGCAAAAGCAGCAAAGGTGATCCCCTTCACGAAGTGTGGACGGTAGAAGAATAAACAGGCTTTTTCCTGAAGAGGTTATAGCGCTTTTTCTATAACCTCTTCATTGACAATATTCCCATCTACATCATAGTGCATGAAGCTGATGAAGGCACTATTTCCTTCGCGATATACCTTTACCGCCAGGAAGCCCCCTTTTACCCGCAGAAACTTATGCTCGGGACGTACATCACCTTCTTTCCATCCCTGGGCATGCGCATCGCTGGATGGTCCCTGGCTAAATTCCAAAACTCCCGTGGCTTCATCCTCAGAAACATACTGCCAGTGCCGGTCACCATTGACCACATAGGTGTTCTCCTGCTCTGCCAGAAAATTCCTCAGCCATTCTCCCTCAAAAGAAAAAGCTTTGTTGGAATGATTGTCACTTTTACCACTAGCCCGGTCGGGTCCTACCACCGGTGTGGGCGACATTAATATTTTGAAAGTAGCGTCAGAAGCTTCAATCGTTCGGGTAAACCATTCTTTCTGCGCTTCTCCCCAGATCGTCTTGTCTGCTCCATCGGCTTTGTCATTATCACTCCGGTACTCCCTGCCTTCTACGAACCAGATTTGCAGGTCTTTACCCCAGCGATGCGTACGGTAAGGGCGTTCGGTAATAGTGGGAGTCTGCTCATACCAAAGGGCCAGCCCATCCTGAAAAGTGATCTCTCCGAAGGGAGAACTGGCGGGAGAAGCATCATTCCAGCTGATGTCATGGTCATCTTTCTGAATGTACAAGGGGGTTTCTGCATAGAAGTCTGACAAAGAAGGCCAGGCATTGATGGCATGCCACTTATGTCTTGCCATCTCCACAGTATATGCCATAGGGCCGGGCTTATCGTAATACACATAATCCCCGGTCTGGCAATGAAAGAGCGGCTCAAGCGCCAGCATCTGGTCGTAGATTTTGAAGCCTCTCACCGGATCATCATAATCCCAAAAATATTGGCAGGTAGAGGAAGTGAAAAGCACCGGAATAGCTTTATCCTGTGAGGGTGCAGTAGTGAAATGGCCACTGATCTCAGTAACCGGCCCCTCTTCCCTGTGCCTGCCCAGTATCCTTATGCTATAGCGTGTGTCGGCTTGTAGTCCACCAAATTCTTTTTTGAAGGTATAATCCTTATAAGAAGAGACATATTCCCAGTCAGTAGCGATCTCACTGTCATCAGAACGTAATATGACTTTCACCTGGCCAAATATCCCTTCTACCGCTCCATCCATCTCGAGTACCGGCATATCATTATCAAAATCGACTGGGTCCTTAAAAGGTGCTTCATGCTGCTCATGCCAGATGGGAACAGGTTCTGGCTGCTTACACAATCTTGTCCAGACAACCACACTGGTATCGGTAAGTTCTCCCGTTCTAAAGCCAGTGGTAAAGTATACACTATCTATTTGCTGTGCTGACAGTGGTTGAATGGACAAAAGGATAAGTACAAACAGGGCCAGGCATCGTGTCTTCATAAGTTTTAGGTTATAAACGGCTTTAATCTAACAAATGCAGCAGGCTTATTCCAAATATCTATTCAGATTTAGCAGTACTTTATACTGTAAGTATCCTCAGCGAACACAATCCTTTCAGTTAGAAGCTGCTGTAGTGGCTGTTGAAGCAGCAGTGGTGGCAACCATAGCCGCGATCAAAGCCGCCTGTATTTCTTTGATCACCTTGTCTACACCCTGGGCAATAGCATCTTCCTGTACCAGTGCTTTCAGTCTGGCTTTACAGTATTTGATTTCGCTTTTGTCTTCGCAAATTACTTTATGCATTTTACAGGCTTCAATCAGCCCCAGCAGGGCGGCATCATCTGCTCTTATCTCCTTTTTTTCAAAAATCACGGCTCTGATGTCTTGAAGCAGCGTGTACCTTTTCTGCTGATCCAACAGATAGGTATTGAGGTAGGAAATGAATAAAAACTTTTTATGCTCTACGCTGAGTATGCCTTTCTTTTCCAGCCGGGCCAACAAAGCATGTCGGTAGGTTCTGCTCTTATTGGAAAGTTTAGATATCCAAAACTTTACCTTCTTGGGCCTGCCGTAGGCTGCTATCCGCGCTAGTATCTGCTGATGGACAGGGGATAAATTTGTCTGGTGGCTTGTAGCCCACATGCTGTCAGCTTCCAGCCTAATCTTCTTTTCATGTGCCAGGTCCAGCAGCAGGGCTCCTATCAAGCCTGTATTTCTCATCTGTTCGGTAATGAGGTAGCGTGACTTTTCAGGATGGTGGATGAGCAGCAGAAATTTTTCGGCAAGTGTAAAGGACTTCATGGTTTGAGTATCCTGTTTTTTTTATCAGTAGCTATGATAAAGCGGTCTGTTCATTCATCTTCTGCCAGTAGTTTAAACAACTGATGATAAGCCATACTTCCTATCCAGAAAAAACCCATGAAGCCAATCACTGAAAATACCATCTTCCAGGTAATCATGTTTTCCAATGCCTCAAAAAAGTTATGTATGCTCAGGATGATAAAGCTTAGGCTAATGATAAAGCCTACCAGTCTTTGTACTATCTCCCGCTTATTTTTCATGCTGATTGCGTTTACTTACTCAGGAGTTTCAGCAATGAATAAACAGAATCTCTAACACTTCTCCAATGATATTGCCGAATGCTTTTTCCAGTGGCTTAGTGTCTGGATAATAGGGGTTTTAATGTTCAAAATGCTCCAGCACATGATCGCTTAGATGTTGCTGTATCCAAATTCTTCATAAGAGGGCATGAATTTTGGCATACTGAAGTAGCATAATAGTTTTTCCGTCTCTGATTTCTCCTGAAAGGATCATGCTATAAGCCTCATCAAATGCCAATTCCAATACTTCAATATTTTCTTGTTCTTCGGCTAATCCTCCTCCTTCATGTACTTTCATGGCCTTGTCATATTCAGCCACATAAAAATGAAGCATCTCAGTTACAGAACCGGGTGACATATAAGATTCAAATATTTTTCTGACTTTAGATATCTTGTATCCTGTTTCTTCCTCAGTTTCTTTCTTGATGCAATCTTCAGCATTATCTTTATCCAGTAGACCCGCACATGCTTCTATCAT
The DNA here is from genome assembly GCF_029504655.1 of Catalinimonas alkaloidigena. Lineage (NCBI taxonomy): Bacteria > Pseudomonadati > Bacteroidota > Cytophagia > Cytophagales > Catalimonadaceae > Catalinimonas > Catalinimonas alkaloidigena. Next base: position 1,566,545 of record NZ_JAQFIL010000001.1, on the reverse strand, counting down.
CATTCCACTTTCATTTCCATTTACATAGGTTGGCAGTCTAAACTGCTTCGTCAGTATGACAGTTTTCTGCTCTTTATTATACAATAAGATGGTTGCGCCATTTCCCCTATCGTAAGCTTCCCGGGATTGAGTTTCCCATTCACCGTTCTTTTTTTGATAATCGTAAGTAACCTTGTTCAGTATATACCAGTTATCAGAGAGTACTTTTGTCTCCTTTATAACAATTCTGTCATTATTCATTGTTACTACATTTTACCTGATTATATTTTAAACAAACATACTTCTTTTTCTTTCTTCTAATGCTACTGTAGGTAGATATTGTGAATTATATATCCACAGATATTCCATACGTTAGCTGCCCCAGCCAGTAATAACATTCTAAGCTCTGTATTACTCCCATCCTCTTCATTCAGGGTAATCCTTCTAACCCTACTTATTACTCTTCCCTTAATTTTCTAAGCAATACTGCCAGCACTTATCAGTACTCCCGAAGGAACTCAAGAACAAGGGGAAGAGCAGGTGCCTGCCAAACATTAACATCTGCTTGTCAGTTAAGTATAGCAGGTTATCGCTAGCACTCTTAAGCTTACTGTATTCCAGAAACAGTTTCACCGAGCATGAAAAAGTAGTAATAGTCCGAAGATTGGATCTGTATGTAACTCTATTTCTATGAGAAAAAGCTTACTTATCTCTTGTCTGCTTTCCGCTTTTCACTTCCTCTCTGCTCAGACACCTGCTTCATACAGCATACAAAAGGGAGAAATTATCACTGAGCGAATCCCCTATCAGGATCAGTATCGCTTTGAAAGCTTTCGAAAAGGCACAGTACTGTTTGCCAAAGGAAATACTGCTTCTTCCCGCCTTAACTATAACTATCTATACAGCGAAATACAGTTCATAGATGTGCGGGGGGATACGCTTTCTATTGCCCCCGAACCTCTGGTAAGGTATGTCTTTATTGGTGATCATGCTTTCTACTATCATCCTGATTATGATATTTATCTGGAAGCTGTGTATGAGTCGCAGGTGCTTAGCCTGCTCATCTACAAGCGTTATCAGGTCTTTGACCGTAACACGCAGATGATCAAGGGGTATGTGGATGCCAACAAAACCTTTTACGAAAATTTTGTTTATGAGCAGGACAACCGGATAATAGCTGAAAGCTTATACGAGTTTTACAATTTACCCAGTCTGGAAGATCTGCGCATCAGCTATCAGGAAAATTACTTTTTTGTTGATAAAAATATCCGCTTCTACCCTGCCGTACGTTCCAGCCTCTGGAAGATCTTTCCTCAGTACCGACAAAGTCTCCGTGATTTTATCAGTAAAAACAAAACCAATTTTAGTAAGGAAGAAGACCTTAAAGCACTCATCCTCTATTGTCAGCAGTTTCTGGAGCAATAGAAATTGAGCATATGAAGCTGAAGTAATGATGGCAATATGTGAGCATCAATAACTTTGCCCTGCCAGCAGAGTATTTTGAAGTGCTGTCAATTTAAGGGAAGGTAGGCGGATGAAGATGAGCGAGGCAAAAAAAAATATACGTGGGTTAGACGTATATTTTCAAGGCTTAAGGTTTGATAGTGATTGGGCGAAAATTACTGCTCCCTCTGCTTTTCTTTACGCTTCGCCTTCTTGTCGGCTCTCTTTTCTTTCAGGTTCTTTTCCGGAGCTTTTTTGACATCTTTCTTGGCACCTTTGTCTTTAGACATAATCGTGAAGTTTATATAGTGAAAAAATAACTACCCCCCAGGCTTATCAGACAGGCAAACCTTTGATTCAAACGAACTGCCCGTTGTACCTGTAAAGGACAATCTGATTGATGAGAGGCTTAATGATGAACTTAAATATGGTTGTTAGCTATCCTGCTCACTTGCACCGATCATTTTGAAAAGCCAGCATACTTGAATCGCACGAGAAGTGTCTCTTGCCGAAGGTAATCATTTAATCTTACTTAAAAGCGTGCTTAAGCATAAATAACTTTAGCTCACACAAAAAGGTAAGCCATCCCCTGTTTGAGGAGCAATATTTGGTGTAAGCCCCCCTTTTTAGCCTAACATCCATCCCTGCTCATGCCTGCTTTTCCGCTTTGCTTTTAGCAATTCATGCTTTTTTTAAGAACTTTAAGGTTTATTCCTTACAAAATATACTTTTAATAAGTACATTGATCAAAATCTACACCATGACAGACGACTATTTGAAAGGGAGGGGAGCCCAATACAATGCGCACAACAAATTTGAAAGGCAGCAATATGTACAGGAGCATATTGAAGGTCTGGATGAGCCTCATCTGCGCCACCCTCAGCGGCAGGTATTTATAGAACATCCCAAAAAGATCATAAGCTATAGTGATAGCCCTGACCTGAGAAATATGTTTTCTATCAATCCTTATCAGGGGTGTGAGCATGGCTGCATCTATTGTTATGCCCGCAACTCGCATGAGTACTGGGGCTTCAGTGCCGGACTGGATTTTGAAACCAAAATCGTGGCTAAACCCAACGCTCCCCAACTCCTGATCCAACATCTACAGAAGAAATCATGGCAGGGGCAGCCAATCACTTTATCGGGCAACACCGACTGTTACCAACCCATAGAGCGAGAGCTTAAGATTACGCGTAAGCTACTTGATGTACTCCTGAAGTTTGGTAACCCGGTGAGTATGATTACTAAAAACGGCCTCATCCTTAGAGACCTGGATATATTAAAAGCCCTGTCGGAAGAAGGCTTGATACATGTCTACATTTCTATTACCTCTCTTGATGAAAAACTCCGCTCCCGGATGGAACCCCGGACAGCCAGTGCCGCGAAGAGGCTGACCACGCTGGAAAAGTTATCGGCAGCCGGTATCCCCTGCGGGGTGATGATCGCGCCTATTATTCCGGCCTTGAATGACCATGAGATTCCTGAGATCATGAAAAGAATTGCTGATGCAGGTGCCCTGGCGGCCGGTTATACCGTGGTCAGGCTCAATGGCGCTATCGGTCCTATCTTTTTAAACTGGCTGCACAAAAACTTTCCTGACAGGGCTTCTAAAGTAGAAAAACAAATCAAAGCGATGCATGGAGGACAACTCAACGATTCACAATTTGGCAGGCGTATCAAAGGGGAAGGTGTGATCTCAGACAGTATCCATCAACTCTTCACTTTAGCCTTAAATAAATATTTAGGTAAGAAGGGTATGCCCGGCTACAACACATCTGCATTCAGACCGAGTGGTACTTTACGGCTGTTCTAAATTTTAGTGCAATAGAACAGCAGTTTATTTGAACCGCTTCAATGCCCAATGTTTGGCTTTAGAGAAAAAATTATCTTTATCCTCATCGTCTTCCTGGCTGATGTCTTCAGAACCAAACAAGTAGCCAAATGGCCGAAGCGATGGAATATTATCAAATACTACTTTCAGCACGCCCAGGGCAGGGATGGCGATCAGCATCCCTATAATTCCCCATACAGCCTCTCCCAATACTACTACAATGATAGTCACCACAGGATTAAGATTTACCTTGTCGCCCACAACATAAGGTTCAAGGATATAGCTTTCTACAAACTGGGCAATTGTAAAAGTAATGCTTACTCCAATGACACCCGTAATGCCCGCAGCAGAGAAAAGGGCCATCCCAACTGTCAGAACATAGCCTATTACATTACCCAGATAAGGAATAAGAGAAAGCACAGCGGCCAGCAGCGCTATCAACATGGCATTAGGCACTCCCGAGATTGTCAGGCCAATGGTGTAAAGGATAGCGAGGAAAATGATCAGGATCAGCCTGCCAGAAAGATAGTTTTGCGATACTTCAGTTGACTTATAGAGAATTTTCTGTGCCACACCTTTCTTATGTTCAGGTATCATTTTCAGAACGGAAAGCCTGAATTTTTTCCTGTAAAGCAGAAAGAAGAAGATATAGATGAAGGTAAGCAGAAAAGTGCCCAGAAAACCGATGAATTTACCTGCCACGCTTCCTGCGCTTTGTAAAATAGCGCCGGATGTGCCTTTTCCTGAAGATGGGGAAGTTTGTCTGCTCTGTGCCTGCTGCTGTGTGCTATCCTGAGGCGCAGCCTTTTGATTTTCCCCTTTAGCTTTTGGCGAAGCCGAATCAGCATTACCAGGGATGGTTTCCGCTATTTTCTGCTCTTGCTCCCGCACTGAAATGCCCGTCTTTTTAGCAATGTACTCTTGCAACTGCTCTATCTTAGGCTCAATTCTTTGCTTGATCTCTGGCCAGTCATCTGCCAAACTCTCAACCTGACTCCCGACTAATGTGAACAGAATGAGAAAGAAAGACATGATGATCAAAACTGAGAAAAAAGAAGCCCACCCCCTGTTTATTTTTTTTCTTTCAAACCATCTGCAGACAGGCAGCATTACCATCGCAAGTAAGGCAGCTACGGAAAGAGGAACCAAGAATGCCTTTGCCTGTACGAGTCCCCAGAAAAAGAAAGATAAGCTTACTACGATTAATGCAAAATAAGTGAGGATGTACTTCAACCTCATTTTCATGATAGATTAAAAAATTTAAAGGCATATAAAATCTTTCAGCGATTTAAACTGGAAAGAGTCTTATTTGTTTAATGGTATATTCAGGCTTGTATTTTTTTATTTGAACCAAAAAATCAAATACTCTCAAGTGTAATTGCCTGGCTTTATATTTACCTATTGTGAAGCAATACTGTCTTAGCAACTGAACATTAATTTTTTAAACTATTACTTAATTTCAGAAATTATGCAACATACTGATCAGTGTGAATCAGAAAACAACAAGTACCGACAAGCCAAAGCACATCATTCTGGAAAAACAAATAAGTCTATCGCAATGAAAAATCATGCTCACCACCAAAAAGTAACATGGAACCGCGCCTACATTTTTAGGACAATGATAGACGGAGCACTGCTTGTACTTCCTTTAGCGATTATTCTTTTTGCACTTTATTTACTTTTTAGGTTTGTTTTTAATCTTCTGGTGCCAATCAGTGCTATTTTAACTACAGGCAGCGAAGAACCTCACTGGTCGGTCAATATTATTTCGCTTGTCATCCTGCTACTTTTCCTGTTTGCTGTGGGGCTTGCTACACGTAATAGATCTGGAAAGTTTTACTACACCTACTTTGAAAGAAATTACCTGAGCCAAATTCCTCTCTATACCACCGTAAAAGATACGGTACAGCAATTCAGCGGGCTCAAGAAAATGCCTTTCAGCCAGGTAGTACTGATAGATCCTTTTAAGACCGGTGTCCTCATGACTGGCTTTGTAACCGAAGAAGTTTCCAAGGACATATTCACCGTTTTTGTACCTACCGCTCCCAACCCGACCAACGGCAACATCTATCATGTACCCAAGGAGTGCGTTCAGTTTTTGAAAGTAGGCACCGACAAGGCCATGCGTACGGTTGTAAGTATGGGAACTGGCTCTACATGCCTCTTTTCTGAAAATAATTCGGCACACTTAAATGCTGAAAACCCAAGGCCTTAAGATTTGTTAATCAGATACTGACAGTAAATCATTGCTATTTTTTTCTTCTAAGCCTGAAGCTTTAGGCTTAGAAACTATTTTTTTTATTAAGGGCACTTCAATCACTTCCGATATTCTATCAGAGGTTGTGAAAAAAATATTTAAAAAAAAGGTAAAAGCTTACAAATCGCTCAATTAATAGTCTTACAACTACAAGGCTGATATTTTACAGATTTGTTGATCATACCATTCATTTACTACTCGTTTTAATACAAAGTCATAATACTTTGATTTATTTTTAATAAACAGGTTTTTTATATATTAAAATTTCATTCATACAGATCAATTTTTAGGATATATGCAACAGATATTCTTTTTCTTCGTAACTTAACAATATCAAAGGGCATAGATTAAAGATGAACTTAGTCAGCAAACATTGTCCTGAGGTGGAGCAAAAAGAGTAAAACCAATTACCCTCCTTAATAGGAAAAAAAGGAGTGAAGCCAGAGATTCTTGCCAGCAATAGCTGGCAAGAATAATCCAATAGATAAATCAAAGCGCTGTCATCAAAAATCAGTGCTATAGTACTTATATTTTTTTTAACATAACACTTAAATTATTAAAGCCGGAGCAGATGAAACCCCATCTGCGACATCTCATATAAAAATTCAGCAGTGACGAACTGAGGTTCGCCTGAAAGTAATGTACTGAGAATATATACCTAACCGGTTTATAATAACCTTCATTTAATTTATTGTAAAAAAGCATCCCCCAAGGTCTAAGTACCTGAAGGGTATATTTGATGTATTGCTTTGCAAATACTAAAAAGCCTGTAAGTCTAGTGCTTTAAATCACAAAAAGAGAGGGAGATATCCTGAATCAAGTTTGCCTCTGGCAGGCTATGATTCGGGATAAACCCACAAAACTACAAAAAGAGTAATCACATGATTGAATTTGATTTCTTTGACTTCGTTTTTTTACCCTTGATGATCTTTATTGCCAGGGTATCAGACGTAACTTTGGCTACAGTAAAACTGATGTTTGTAGTCAATAACGCGCGTAAATTCGCGGCCATACTAGGCTTTTTTGAAGCCCTGATTACCATACTGGCTTTGTCGCGCATTATGCAAGATGCCAGCAATATGGCTGCTTATGTTATGTATGCGGCCGGCTTTGCTGCCGGAACCTATATAGGAATGCGTATTGAGGAAAAGCTGGCTTATGGTAGTGTAGTAATCAGAATCATCAGCAAGAAAATTCCGGACACTTTGCTGATACATCTGTCAGAAAACCGCTATCGTTACTCCATGGTAGATGCCAATGACCAGTCGGGAAATACCCAGATTCTATTTACGGTATGTAAGCGTAGTAAAGTCAGTACGTTTCTGCGTAATCTGGAGAACATCGCACCAGAAGCACTATATACGATTGAAGGAGTAAAACAGGTGAGCCATGATTTACTCCCTGAACACCAAAAAACCTCAAAACCAAACCTGTCCCGTATGCTTTCTTCCTGGGGTAAAAGAACGCAGGCAGCCTTCTACCATTGGTAGATTTATAATAAAATTTAACAAATTGGGGTAACACATAGCTGTATCTATTGGCATAAATTCATTGTCAATGGGTACAGCTTTTTTTAATAAAAATGAAGAATCTCCATATCGTAACTTTCTTGCAAAACCGATATGTTGGCAATATTTGAGGATTTACTGAGCCAGCCTGAAGGGTGGGTACTGCCCGGCAAGACCTTAACGATCTATGGCATTATTAGAACCTATGGCATAGGCTATGTCCTAAAGCAGGACATACTGTTGTTTACTGATGTAGGTGAGCCTGCCAGCGATGCTGACTGAGGTATATATGTAATCCCTGAGTTTTGTCAGACCATCATGGAGACTGCTAATATAGATACTATCTAAAGTTGATTAACACCACCTGGAAGAGGACAAAACCATGCTGAGTAGCCTGGTAGACCTTGCCATAGACAGTGATAAAAAACTATTGGTAGCTGAGCGTGCGAATGGAGAAGGACTTTTGTTAACTTTTAATTAGCCTGGCGAGTATTGTAATGTACTCCCGCAAGCTGATATGTATATTGCCCTAAGCAGGTTTGACATGCCAGCTACATTTGAATTTGGCCTCTCCTGGCAGTCATCTCATGAACTCAAAATCAAATAGACGAAACGACATCAGCTGTTAACTTACTAGTCCTCGTATAGCTCAACGTAATATTCTTCCACCCGCTGGAAAGCAGTATCCGCTACTTTAGTTTTGCCTAGCTTCAACAATATTTCCCCCCTTAAGCGGTGCGCATCACTCGCTACATATGAGTCAGGAAAGCTACGGGCAGAACGTGTTAAGAACTGAAAAGCGGAATCCAATTTACCCTCAGTGTACAAAGTTTTGCCCTGCTGATAGTCCTGCAACCAGAGGCGGGCAGTGGGAGCCATACGTTCAGCTTCCTGAAGTACCTGGAAAGCTGGAATTTTGATGTGACTGTACTTCTCCTCTATTGGAGGAACCGCTTCATCAAAGAAACCAATCAATGCCTGCAGATAGGCCTGTGCTTCCCGCAGATTATAGGCTTCCTGCCTCAAACGTTGTTCTTCCGATGGATTGGTAAAGAATGTTGCTTCTCCAATGATACCGGGAACACCATAGCTGTGCCGAAGAACAGCAGTACCTGCTGTGGGAAAAATCGTATGATCGGAGGCAATGCTGATGAGGCTATCTTCCGGGAAAAGAGCGGACAGTAATTGTCTTCCTACCAATCTTGCGAGTTTGACGCTGGCCTCATTTTCAGTAGCATTGGCATGATAGTATATGATAGGAAAGTTCACCGAAGTATCAGCCGCTGCATTATGGTGGATGGACAGCAAAACGTCCGCACCTTTGTCTTTAGCTAATTCCGCTCGCTCCTGTAATCCTACCTGTACATCTTCAGTGCGGGTCATCACTACCTGAGCTCCTTCATTTTCAAGTAGATCTTTTAAATATCGGGCTACCCTGAGATTGATCCATTCTTCACGCTCTCCTCCCACCCCCACCCTGTAGGAATCTATTTCAGCAGTACCCCCATGACCGGCATCTACGCAGATCACTTTTCCTTCCAAGCCAGAAGCAGAAGTACTTGTCTCCGGGGGCTTACAGCAGGATAAAAAAAGGACAATGAGACAGGATGATAGAATTAGGCTATAACGTAAAGTAGATATTTTATGCATTGATTTTGATTTAGGATAGAAGTCGGTAGCCGGAAACAACAGACTTCGGTCTTCAGTCGCCCGACTTCCATCTTCATATTTCTTCCACCTCAGAAAGGTCAAGGGGAAAGCCAGGGAGCACTGTATTGCCGTATCATTGTTCGTCAAGATCATTTGACTGTTGCCAGGCGGCTGCCGCTCTATCAGGAATAAATTCAAGTTAGACCCTGAAATAAATTCAGGGTAAACTTTTTAATTTTCCATCTTCCAGAAGGCGATGCCTCCGGCCTGCTTGCCCAGTTCGGCATAAGCGACACGCCTGCCTTTCTTCAGGTCAATCACTTCCATCGTGCCCGGCTCTCCTCCTATGCCTTCTACAGAAACAAAAGCATAACGGCTGTCGGGCGACATGGCTACTCCATGCGTAACTTTGCGAAGGTTCTCTATGCGGGCGATTTCTTTTTTCTTCCTCAAATCCCAGACACCGGTACTGCCATCGCTTTTGTAGCTTACGACCAGTTTGCTGCCATCTGGCGTGATGTCCAGATTATACGGCCCTTTGCCCCCTTTGAATCGGTCAACGATCTTCCAGGCATCCAGATCAACCTCCAGAATTTCATCGGAGCCATTACCAGCTACATAAGCCAGCGGCTTGGTAGGGTGAGGCATCACCCAGGTAGGCTTGGTGGGTGAATGCTGATGCTCCATCGCTGCCATATCGCTCATCGTAGCCATCGTATTGTTGTCACTCATATTATGACCTTCGTGTATGGCATGAGCATCTTCCATTTCAGGGTCAATCGCTTCGTTGGTATCCAGCTTGAGAATACGCGATACTTCCAGCGTCATGGTATTGATCTCAAAAAGTTCTCCTGACATCATGCCTACCGAATATTGATGCATCCCATCGGGCGTAATGCGGGAGCCGTGCGGCATGGTGCCTACTGTCACCTGCTTGAGTTCACTCATCGTTTCAGGGTCTACTACCGAAATGGTACTCGGCACCATGTCGCCATGCAGATTGAAATTGACGACAAAGAGCAAACCATTGGCCGGTGAGATCTGCATGGAAGCAGGGAATAATCCCAGAGTCGTTTCTCCTACTTTCTCATCACTGCCAGTTTCAAACTTATAGAGATAGCCAAAAGGATTACCGTGCGCCATAGACAGGTACCAATGCTTGCCATCAGGGGCTACAGTCATGCCGTGGGGCCCTTCTATTTCTGCCGGCCATACGCCTACCGGAATGCGCTTGATGGTCTCAGCCTTCTCGCCATCAAACTTGATCAGGGCCACCTCATCTTCCGACTCGGCAGCGACATACACATAATAATCCTGTGCCTGTAGCGTGTGCAAACATATCAGGATGATGGCTGCACTTATGCATATTTTTTTCATACTTCTTCGCTATTTAATATTTGACTTTCCAAAACTTCAGTGTCCTCTGCGACAATTCCATTGCGGGTAACACTGAAGTGGCAGGTAGCTATTTGTCTAACGACTTTCCAGCTTGGTTTCTTCAGGCTTTTCCGGCTCCAGCTTGGCTGCCCAAAGGCCGCTGTTCCAGTCGGAGTAGAAAATATGGCCTTTGTAGGGCTGTGCGCCCCAGGTAAATGGCGCATTGGGAATATATCCCTCAGGATCACCGGGGATAATCCAGGCAATCTCCCTGCCCTGCTTGTACAGGTCGCCCATCAGCTCTCCACTGATATCTACTACCCTAACGCCCCCATTGTAGAAAGCAGCATAGAGCAGTTCATTCTCTTCATCCACCCAGTAGTTGTGCGAGCCGGCATTGGGCACCTCAAAACGTGCGATTTCATCGGGATTATCCATATCGCTGAAGTCAATGAAGTGGAGGAAGCCGGCGGCCATATTTTCCTTGTTTACATCCAGGCCGTAGGGAAAGATTTCATCGCCTCCGATCACATAAAACTTGCCGGTTGACTTGCTCTTAAACGGGAAGGTAGCATGATTGGCTCCGCTGGGATAGGCGTAGCTGGCAAACTGCTGGGGATTCTCCGGCGAGCCTCCGGCTATACCATTCCCCACGTCTACCAGTTGAATCCCATCCGACCAGTTGGAAGAGTAGGCGATGCCATCCTGCACCCATACATCGTGGATGGAGTGGGCAGGCGTTTCCAGCTCAAACTTGCTGACGATCTTAGGCTGCTCAGGGTCTTTGATGTTGATGACATAGTATTTCTGTCCGGCACTTAATGCATACACATACCCTTCGGAGATGAAAAGGTTATGCACCCCTCCGGTCAGGTTTTCGGTGAAGGTAGAGATCACTTCCGCTTCGCGGGGATTGGTGACATCTATGATGACGATACCATTCTTACGGTTAGAGGCTCCTTCCCGGCTGATGATGCAGAGCGTACCATCTTCCGACACTTTCACATCGTTTACGGTACGGGCATCTACCTGTATGCTGTCTATGCGCTCAATGGCGGCAGGATTGGTCACATCCCAGAAATAGGCTTTGCCATCGGCACCCCAGGTTCCGGTCACGGCATAATCACGCCCATCTACACCTTCCCACACCCAGAAGTCGGAAGTATGCTTGTCGTCTACCGAACCCTGCCCTACCAGCTCTATCTTACGATCCACATCGCGGGGCACGATCTTGACGGTCTGGCGGGCTACATAGGGACCGGAAGCGGCCATGATGGTATACATACCTGCTACATCGGCCACAAAGCGCCCATCCTGTTTGATCAGGCCGGAGGCGCTACTGGATACATCATCGGCTTTGCCCTCAAAAGAGTAAGTAAGCGGTGCATCGCTAATTTCATTGCCTTCTTTGTCCATTACTTTGGCAGTGAAGTGGAATACATCTCCGGTCCGGGCTTCCTGCATATCACTTTCCAGCTTTACCTCGCTGGCAGGAAAGGGTACTACATTTACATTTATTTTGCTTTCTATGTTTCCGGTAGCAACCGTGACGGTCGTCTTGCCGGGCTTATGGGCTTTGAGGTTGAGGTAAGGGTCAGTGGAAGCTACGGCAGGATCAGTGCTGCTGGTACTAAGCTGTACTTCTTCCCTCACCATATCCATTTCATCCATAACAGTAACTTTAAGAGGAAGGGTGGTACCTGCATAGATTTCGGAAGGCACTTCTTCTATTTTGATCTCGCTAACAGGCGGATAGTTAACCCTCACCGGATAGTCCAGACGCAGGCGCTCACCACCGGCAGTGCGGGGCGTGATGATGATCAACTGATGCTCTCCCGGCTGGTGAGCAGTAACGAGTCCGGTGGTGTCTACTTCTACCGCTTTGCCTTTGCGGGAATAAAAAAACAGTTGTTGACCGGGCACTTCATTGCCATTAGCATCTACTACCTTGGCCTTGATCTGGGCAGTCTTTTCTACATCCAATGTCAGCTCGGCAGGTTCGGCTACGATCTTTAATTCCTGCGCCACTAGCGCGGTGACAGAATATAATATCAGGAACAGGCTTATCCGGAATACTTTCATGCTATGTTTGGTTAGGTGAATTCCTAAAAATAGGCATAGCAAGCCGTTTTTCCATCAGGGAAACAATAATATTATGCTGTTAAGGTGTAGTAGTGTTATGCTTTGATTGGCTAATTAAGTACTGCTTGGACATGCTGTGAACTTTGCCTGACAAATTACTGAGTGCTCAGAAAATTCCGAATGACTGAGTTCGTATGCTCAGGATTCTCCAACGCCACATCATGTTTAGCATCAGGTATTTCAGTCATTACACTATTGGATATCATCATTTGGTTATCCTGCAGCGCTACGGCTGAAAGGAAACCATCCTCACTGCCCCGAAGTAACAAGCTGGGCGCTACTATAGAACGAACCGCTTCGCCCGGATGACCACAGTCTGACCCATCCATCCATAAATCACGGAACATCACACATAATTGATCAAGCCTGGGATCCGGACTCAGCCGGTGATAATCCTTTACCAGTTCGGGCATATTCTTTTCCATGAGCTTAGGTTCCAAACACATAAACTCTTCCCAGTTTGGCTTGCCCTGTTCTGCTGTTACCCTTGAACCAATGGTGATTAGATGAGCTACTCGTTCCCGATGTCTGGCAGCCATGCGGTACGCAATGATTCCTCCATCACTATGGCCTATGATCGTTACCTTATTGATGTTGAGATGCGAAAGGAGTGCCAACGTATCTTCTTCCATCATCTGGTAGGTTAGTGGATTATCACCCAGCCCGGACTTTCCCTGTCCCCTGCTGTCCAGGCCTATCAGGTAAAAATCTTTAGCCAGACTTTGGGCCAGAGGGTTCAGCGTTACCATATGCCTCAGCCCACCGTGCAGAAAAAGTAAGGGTGGATTGTCAGGATTGCCCTGCGTTTCGTAATATAATTTAGCATCTTCAGTCTGGAGGTAAGCGCCGCTCTTATGATCAAACATCTCTCATTTTTGTGTCTAAATAGAGAGTTAAGCCTTTGTTGAACAGAAATGTTTAGTTGCTTGGGAGTTATTATGATGCTTATAAATATAAGTTACTGCTTTGCTTAAACTTGCGGGAGATGGAGGCTTGGATTATTGAGCCTACAGCATGTTTACCACATTTACGCTACGCTAAACTTGTGGGAGGGGCTTCATTTCATTACAATACAACGTCTAACTAAAATGAGTATGCGCCTCAGTTGCTAGATGCACTGAAATGTCCTGTACGAATTAAATTATCAGATAGCTCAGTTCGCATATTCATCTTAGTGTCTGTTATCAGCTTTACTCAAATTTCCAGTTCCGGATACGAGTATACACTTTAGCCACAGGATCAGTGAATCGATAGTATTGGTCTCTTACTTTGGTTAATATTCCCAAAGAACCATCTTGTGGCTGAGTTAGCTCTTTCATTAGTTGAGAAGGGTTAGTTACACCCAAATCTTTAGCTGCTGTGTAAATAGGTCCAGAGAATATTTCATCTGCATCTTCATCTGCAAAGAGTTTTAGCAATAACTCACGTTGTTCTGATGATTTAACTGCAGAGTGATAAATGTCCTCATAAATAGTTTTTAATCTGCCTTTACATACCTTATCATTAAGATTTTGTATGGTTTCATGATCCACTGAACTCTGTCCAAGTTCGAAGGCCTCAAATAGAGCTTGCTTTCCTAATAAATGTACAAAATATGGAAAGCCTTCTGCCTGACCAATTATAGCATGTTTTGCAGGTTCTGAGAAAGTGATTTCGTGATCAACTTTGTGTTCAGCTCTTGAAATTATACCATACATTTCCTCAGAAGGCATTTTTTCGACTTCAATTGCATGTAGTTGACGGCCAATAGACGTGTGATCTACAATCAATTCTGTGATGGTATTTGCAATTCCAGAGACAGCAAATTTTATGAATTCATTAGAACAGGTCTTGACTATTGAACCAAATCCAGTTTTGTCGGCAAGGACATCAAATTCATCAACAATTATTAGTAAACCAGTTTTGCTTTGGTTGTCTTTTTGTATTGTTCCTAATACTGTTTTGAATTGTTGGATTAGATCATCTGAAAGGTGAGTAGAGTATACAGCTTCATCACTACCACCTGCCTCTACTTTTATCCCCATTAACCCAGCTGCCCCCCCAGATTTGAATGTCTCTTTTATTTGTTCAAGTTTCCTATCGCCAGTCTTAGTCAGTGAAAACAATGAAGGGTTATTATTATCACCAAACAGAATTCTTTTTAGCAAGTCCCCAACATTGGAAGTGTAGTTATCACAACTGACATAATGTGTTAAGTAATTAAACCCTTTTTTAGGTAAATATTTTTCTATTTTCAGCATTTTGGGAAGCCTGTCATTGCCTTGAGCTATCAACTTTACTTGTTGAGCAATAGAAGATTTACCAACTCCCCTTAATCCGTGTACTGCTAGAAATGAGCCTCCCTCACTTAATGCAAGAATTGAGTTTTTAATTTCTTCTTTCCTTCCAACGAAAAAGTCGGGGTCGGTAATTTCCTTGGAGGGAAAGAATGCAGATTGTATTTTGTCAATGCTCATGTCTAGTTCTTAAGTTTTGCTGATTACATCTGGATAAAGTGCACAGTGCACTTTATCTGCAAAACATCTTTTGTGCTAAACTAATAGATTTTTGATCTTTTTAAAACTGTATAGCCTCCCTCCAGCAAGTTACGCTTCGCTAAACTTGTGGACGATATATACGCATCAAGCTTTCAGCTTGATTGTTAAGCTACGAATGGAATAAGCCTTGCGGCAAGCCGATTCAATTACCTGTGAGGCTCCTGGGTGATGAGGGAGGTGCTCCTTCATGGCTGAAGAGGTTCTTTAGCAAGGAGGCAGCTTTGCGGAAGGGCTACTGAGCCTCACGGGTGAAGGCGCAGCGAAAAAAAATGGCTCATGAGGGTCTTCAGCGCCTCCGCCTGCCAGATTTGTCACCGGAGAGCCTCACCCGTGATTTGGCAGGCTTTTTCTTACCTCATATTTTTCTTTTCGTTACAAATCTATCTGTTAAATCCCTGAGTAAAAAGGCTGATTTCTGAGCATTTTGGCGTATGTATTTCTCACAGGCGTTTCCAAAGCTTTGCACAAAACACACTTCCCTTACACCTTCTATATATTGGCTGACTCACACATTTTTTTACATCAAAAACGCAAAGTTTTTGTCAGGCTAAAGCACTGAAAATCAAAATTATATCATCATGAAGAATCAACAAAAGTTTATCAAGCAGTTGTTTGTAGCGCTCTACAATGTACTCAGTAATCCTGAGTTAGTCAGCCTGTTTTCAAAGTTCAATTACAATGAGAAAAGGCTCAGGGAAGGCATGAGCGATTTGGATACCCTTAAAAGTCTGACTCAGCTACGAGACAAAGCCGCGGAAGAAGCACGTGCAGCTACCGCCCGGCTCAATCAAGCCAAAACTACTTTACTGGCACTCTTCAACATCCACCTGGAAACCGCCAGGCTGGCGTATAAAAGAGAAGCGGAGCAGGTAGATCATCTCAAAATCTGTGGACGTCGTAAAAAACGCTACGATTGAATGGCTGAATCAGGCAGAACGCTTTTATGCTACTGTGCCCCAGGCTATGTTGCTGAAGTACAACGTAAGGGAGGAGGAACTCAATCAGGCGAGTCAGATGGTTCAGCAGGTCATGGAACTGCTTGCCCTGCAGGCCAGTGCCAAAGCGAAGGTGCAGGACCTTACCCAGCAAAGAAATCAGCAGTTGGAAGTCATGAAGCAGTGGATGCAGCAGTTTATGCAAATCGCCAAAGTAGCTACAAAAGATTCTCCCCAGCAGATGGAAGCCCTGGGCATCGTAGTTCCTTCGTGATGGGTGAATTGATCGTTTGTGAGACACAAACTTTGGCGGAAACGATGGCGGAGAAAGGGACTTCCTGTCTAGGTCTTCCAGTATAGGATACATATGGGGTGGCTATCAAACGCCTCCGTTTAAGTCCCGGCCTGGAAGTCTCACAAACGGATAATTTTGTCGCCACTGTTTGTGTCTCACAAACAGCTTAGTACATATTTTATCACGACTTCAACAGATAAGATATAGCACTTAATTTGTATTATTATTAATATGGAACTGAACAAGCTTTACTTTTATACCGCTACTATCTTAGACTGGAAGCCTCTCCTTAGCGATAATAAGTACAAGGATTTAATTATTGAGAGCCTTACTTATCTGGTAAAGAAAGGGTGTATAAAGATGTACGGCTTCGTTATAATGCCTAATCACATCCACCTAATATGGGAATTATTAAAGATGAATGGAAAAGAGCTGCCTCATGCCAGCTTCATGAAGTTTACCAGCCATCAGATACGCAAAGATTTAATGCTGCATCATCCTGTAAGTTTGTCATATTATCAAGTCAATAGCCTTACTCGTGTACATCAGTTTTGGCAAAGAGATGCTTTACCGATATACCTTTACTCTCCAAAAGTGATTTATCAGAAGCTTGATTACATTCATCGCAATCCGGTGCGAGCTAAGTGGATGTTAGTTGCCAGTCCTCCGGAATATCATTACTCTTCTGCTAAGTTTTATGAAACTGGGATTGATACATTTGGATTGCTTACTCATATAGGGGAGCGGATATAAGCTTCACGGCTCTTATTGTAGTGAGCGTCGTCGTGCTAATCGTTTGTGTCTCACAAATGATGGCGGAGTGTAGTCAGAAAGTTTGTGAGACTTCCAGGCCGGGACACAAACTTTGGCGGAGAACGGAACACCCCAGTGACTTCCAGACGAGAAACAAACGATGGCGATAGAAAAAGTGTAGTGCTGTGCTGAAAAGCTGTATTTGATACTATAGGATTTGCGGATATTTTCATTATTTTGAACACGCATTGACAACCCTACACAACCTAACTTATACGCATGAAGGCTCAATTTACTGCTGTACTGATTTCATTTGCTTTACTGCTTCATTATTCATTCTCCTTCGCTCAGTCTTATCCACAACTCTCTGATCAAACTCGTCTGGAACGCCTGCAGGCCCCACAGGGAAAGATCCGCATGGTACTGGACACCGACACCTACAATGAAATTGACGATCAGTTTGCCGTAGTCTATGCTTTGCTTTCTCCTGAGCAGTTAGAGGTAGAAGCTCTCTATGCCGCTCCTTATCTCAACGACCGTTCTACCAGCCCGGCCGACGGCATGCAGAAGAGTTATGAGGAGATACTGAGACTGCTGGATAAGCTGGGTAAATCTCCTGATAATTTTGTCTACAAAGGCTCCGATGCTTTCCTGCAAAGCGTGGATCAGCCTATCCAGAGCGATGCCGCCCAAGACCTGGTGGAAAGAGCTATGTCATCAAGCGAACCGCTATACGTACTGGCAGTTGGTGCACCTACCAATGTGGCCTCAGCCCTTCTGATGGAGCCGGAGATCGTCAACAAGATCGTAGTGGTCTGGCTGGGAGGCAAAGGACTGCAATGGCGCAGAGCCAGCGAGTTTAATCTGCAACAGGACATCATTTCATCGCAGGTTATTTTTGATTCCGGTGTTCCGCTGATACAGTTACCTACGCAGCCGGTTACTTCGCACCTGCTCACCACTGTGCCGGAGATTGAAAAGCATCTGCAGGGGCAGGGAGCCATAGGGGATTATCTGGTAGAGATATTTAAGGACTACCATCAGGAGCATTATGCCTGGTCAAAGGTAATCTGGGATATTTCGGCAGTAGCTTATATGATCAATGCGAGCTGGTTTGAAACTGAGCTTGTCCATACCCCCATACTTACCGATCAGCAGACTTATAGCTTTGATAATACCCGCCCTCTGTATAGAGTGGCGACTTATCTGCATCGCGACCCGATATTCAGGGATATGTTTCGGAAGGTAGAACAGTATAATATTGATTAAGCCAGACCTTTGGAGAGGTACCACTGAGGGTTAGGGTTGCTTTTGAAATATGGGGAAGCATTCTATTTAAATCGGACAAAATAATACCTGCCCTGCTTTCTTATTGTTGCAAGGGCTTATAGAAAAGCATAATACCTTAAATACAATATTAGTGTTATACAAAAATTAGTTATATTGAGTAATAGCGTGAGTTTCAAAGTATTTTATTGAAATCTGAGCTCATCAGCACACATCTACCGCTCTTATACGATCTACCTTATTACTAATAAATACGTCATGACACTACAATTCAGAAAAGGCTGGAATCAGGTGGCACCTAAGTTCGCCAATGCCAATGATGCTGCCATGATCCGATTGCTTAACCCTGATGAAGCTTTGATTCAAACCGTCTTGAATGAAGCTCATTTGAATGGAGGCTGGACTGATACCGCTACCAAAAACCTTTTTCAATGCGCTTCCAGATCTAATGGGCCCATAGTTTCAATTAGAGCTGGAGCGCACCAAGTTGAGGATCAGGAAAATGGCTTTCAACTGCATATTGGTGCCTTATACAATAATGTAAACTGGCACTTAAATATACAGCAAACTATAAGCGGGCGTATGTATATTTCTTCCGTTAGCAGAGGGAACCCTCGTGAACCTGACTATCATCGTGAAGAAAGAACAGGGCCTATTCCTCATCATTAATGGTTCAACAAACTGTAATGCGTACCGTCTATTGCTTTATTATTTTTTCTCAAGAGGTATAACCCCATCATTGAAACAAAAAAAATGAAAAATCATGATAGAACAACGATTCAGAAGCGGAGTGCGGTATTTATGGAATAAGCCCAACGATACATTTGGTCCCTTAAATGGTGCTATTGTACCTAATGTAGGGGTAGCTACTAATCTAAGCTATGATGGGTTGGACGGTCATCCGGCAGTCATAGACCCTCTTCTTTTGCTTGGTAACCCGGCCAATGTATTAGGATTTGCTGTGGGTATGGTAAATGTGCCATATACCTGGCTTGACTACGCTCCCAGACGCACCGCTAGAGTGGCTATTGGTGTCAACGATATTCTTTCAGGTTATATGAGTGGTTGCCTGATCATACGTGGAACATACGGTGGTGCCATGAGTGCCTTTCATGTGGGAACAATTGATGGGGATGATGCAGCCAGCCGAGAATCCAACAGGACTGTAAAACAACAATTTGCGCAAAACCTGCCGGCAGATGCCACTGGTTTTAATCCTTTGGCAGCCTGGCCAGCCCCAGATATTACTGCGGTACAGACTAACCTTGGTGGTCCTGCTAATTCAGTCAGCAGAATTTTTGCGTTGATGACAACAGTCGGTACTTTTTACTCCATCCTTATGCTGAATGTGAAAGATAACACACAGCAATGGCAAAATCCTGCCGGTCGTAGATATTGGTGTGTGGGGGGGATAAGGCAAATGGCTCCCATGAACCGCATCATGCTTATGGCCAGGTTAGTTGGGTAAACTAACAGGCATTCAAAGAGCACTGTACACAAATATCTAATGTTTTTTATTTACTTAAGAT
The DNA here is from genome assembly GCF_029504655.1 of Catalinimonas alkaloidigena. Taxonomy (NCBI): domain Bacteria; kingdom Pseudomonadati; phylum Bacteroidota; class Cytophagia; order Cytophagales; family Catalimonadaceae; genus Catalinimonas; species Catalinimonas alkaloidigena. The sequence continues at coordinate 1,547,022 of NZ_JAQFIL010000001.1, read as the reverse complement.
CCTATCTTTCTTTGTAAAGCTACCCTAAAATACTTGACAACCTAAAACCACTCACTACTGCAAATGCTTCGCCAGGAAGTCCTCCAGTTCTACCGGCTGCAGGTCTTTGGCAATGATTTTTCCTTCACTCTCCAGCAGATAGTTTGTAGGGAATCTATTGATGGCTAATTCGGCAGATTCTTTGCCGTCTTTGTCCCAATACTGCGGCCAGCTCAATTGAAATCTGTCAATAGCTTTCATCCACATTTCCTGGTACTTGATCCGGTCGGTAGAGATGCCCACGATTTCAAAGCCCTGCTCACGGTACTTGTCATGGGTTTCCCGCAGGTGCGGAAACTGCGCGATACAGGGGCTGCAGTTGCTGTACCAGAAATCCACAAAGGTGTACTGATTGTTGGTGAAATCAGCATGGCTGATCAGGTAACTCCTGCAAGTCAGTATCCACTGTCTCAAGGGATGGAAATGGTTTTCCCGGCGCAAGCTTTGCCGCTACTTGCAGCTTTTCTCCTAACACTTTCCCTGGATAGGTATTTTTTAGAGCATCGGAAAAATGCGCATAAGTTGATGCATAGATATCTTCGTAGCCCACCATACTAAATAGCTCCACCAATTTCCAAAGTGCTAAATAAGAGTCAGGGTGGTCAGCTACATACTGCATCAGTACGCTGTCACTGAGGGCATACATGCTTTTGTACTCTTTTTCAAGTTCAAGCGCAATCTCATCAGGAATTTCATTCTGATATTTTTGCCGCAGGCCGGCCCGTCTTTCATTATATCGTGTTCTTCTTTGGTATATAGGTTCAAAAGCGGCAGTAAAATCCGCCTGATATTCCCTCATTGACTGGTTATCTACTTCAGGCACTTCCCTGTTTGCCTTTATATTGATAGTTATTGATTGTTGACCCGCTTCTATGACAAAAATTCGGGAAGTATAGCTATTTTCATATTGTAAGGTAAAACCTAAAGGATAGGGAATATCTCCGCTAAAATGAAAGCTATTATTTTCTACTATGACCTGTATCACTTCAACATTCTCAGGATAATACTCGGCATGATGTAAAGGCATTAGCATTAGCTTACCGGTATCCGCATTAATCTTTCCCTCAATCTCAAAGGGATAAAGCTTGCTATCCTGGGCAAGAAGGACAGAGCTCTGAAATACCAAGAAGAAAAGGGTGGCTAATAGTAAGGTTAGGCGTATCATGCTTGATGGTCGGTTTAGTTGTATTGATTAAGAGTATTACGTGTAAAGCCTTAGCATTATTTTGTAATGCATGGGTTTTTCAACATAACTCAACCTGAAATAGAAGAAATTAAGTGTTTATACTTCAATAAAAGTACTTCACTGCTCAACAAATAATAGTTCATACGAACACGCTTGGAAAAAACGCTCTGCTTGTATTTCAACAAAAACATAGGCAAAGAAGCAGTTTGACCATGCTTAGGATAAAAATCGCAGTAATTAAGCCTGGACCACATTCTTTATTATAGTCAAAAAATTATTGTAATAGTATAATTTACCAAACTACATTACATATTCTGATAAATTCCTGTATTCTTACGTAATATAGAGAGATGGCGCATTAATTGACTGAATGAATCTCTCCAATATTATAATCATAGGATGGTTATTTTTTTTCATGATCATCCTCATTATCGTAATCAGTGACAAGCTTAAGAAGAGAAGGCTGAAAAAAATTCTTAAGCAAAAAAAACGTATCTTAGGTAAAAGGAAACACGCATAAGCTTTCTTACCTACTACCCCCTTTATGGATCACCCTTTTCAAAAGAACCTCAAAGTCATCATTACCGGCGTCACCGGCATGGTGGGTGAAGGCGTGCTCATAGAATGTTTACAGCATGAAGATGTACAAGAAATACTGGTCGTCAACAGAAGAAGCTGTGGAGTAAGGCACCCTAAACTCAAAGAGATTATTCACAAAGACTTTTTTGACCTTTCACCCATTGAAGACCAATTGAGCGGCTACCATGCCTGCTTTTTTTGCCTGGGCGTATCTTCGGTGGGTAAGAAAGAAGCAGAATATTATCACCTTACTTACGAACTGACGATGAACACTGCTAAGGTGCTCTCCAGATATAACGATGAGATGACGTTCTGCTACATTTCAGGAGCAGGGACCGATAGTACTGAACAGGGAAAGATTATGTGGGCAAGAGTAAAAGGCAAGACAGAAAATGACCTGATGGAACTGCCTTTCAAGGCAGTCTATAATTTTCGTCCCGGCTTTCTGGAGCCGACCAGTGGCATGAAAAATATCAAGTATTATAAATACGTCAGTTGGCTCATTCCTGTCCTCAGAAAAATTGCTCCCAAATATATTTGCTCACTCAGGGAATTAGGTCAGGCTATGATTCATACTGCACAGAAAGGCTACGAAAAACACATATTGGAAGTGCGAGATATCGTGAGCCTGACCAGGAGTTAACCCTTCGAAAACTGCCCTGCGACTTCTTATCTTATCTAATCAATCAGGCAGGTTATTCAGCGTATAGAACATGCGATTGTTGATTAACCGTACTCCTTGATCACACGCCAGGCTGTCTATCTCAAGATCATACACATAGCCAGGCACCATTTCTTCCAGTTTCAGTGACACCTTCTTTCTATCATCTGAAATTATCACACTTTCTACCTTTACGGCCTGCTCATCAGTACGGGGAGAGCCATATTCAGCATGGTATTGATAGTAATAACGACTAAAGTGATAATTATCCGGGTCAGAGGCCCTTTCCAGATTGACCGGCCTGGTAAAGATAAGGTCAAAACCATCAGGCGTCACATGCATCCGTAGCACATCCATGGGGGTGCCTCCGTTGTAACGGATACGTTGTATGCCTTTATCCCCTACCCAGGCATAAGCGGTCTTCCCGACCCATAAGCTTCCATCCGGTCCAAACTCCATGCGATGGTTACCCAATGTGAGCCCGCTGGAATCCATAAAGCTGATGCAGGCACCCTGAAACTCACCCTGTACTTCTTCTAGCATCACCCGCATGATACGGGGATAATCCATTTCACTTACCAGTAGCTGCCCACCAAATGGGCCAAAGTCTATACTATCAGGAATCACCAATGGCTGGGTGGGTGAATCTGCCATGATATTGTGAGGGAAAAGTACCGCGGCTTTGGTACGCATGCTATCAAATGTACTGACGGCAATAGTGCTCAAATCTTTTTCCCACCCTTCTTTCCATACCAGACTGGCTATATGGCCATAATACTTTTCAGGTTCTACATGATACAGTTTGCTGGTACCCAGCCAGTCGCCCTGATTATCAGTGACAAAGAGGTTGCCCTGCTGGTCAAAGCCAATACCATCAGGTGAGCGAAAGCCGGAGGCAAAGGGTTCCAGCTTCCCTGCCTGGCTGAGCTTCATCAACCAGCCACGATAAGGTACCGGTGAAAACATCCCGTTTTCGGTATGTCCTAAAGGGTTGTAAACGCCCCTGGTCTCATCCCAGACTCCTGCATTGTTGGAAGCAGCATTCAAACCAATGATGTAGTTTCCTTCTCCGTCGGGAATAGGACCATAAGCAAATTCATGGTAGTTGCCAGAGATACCAAAGTCATCTGTTTCAGTAAGGTATTCGTCTGCTTCATCATCACCATTGGTATCTTTGAGACGGGTCAGTTCAGGGCGCTGCATCACCAGCATTTCATGATTGTTTAATGCATGTATGCCTAGTGGATCATGTAAGCCATAGGCGAAAAGCTTCCAACTCGCTGAATCCGGATTATAAAGCATCACTTCTCCCCTATGGAAAGCCACTGCCAAGCGCCCGTCAGGCAGGAAATCCATTCCACCTACTTCGGGCATCAATCCTTCAGGGAGGGGAATATCTTCAATCGTATAAAAATCACCCAGGTGCTCCTCATCCTCCTTCTCACAAGCGAAAGACAGGAAGCTACATACTAATATCAATAAAAAAAATTTTGCGTTCATATGTCAGATCTCAGGTTTCTTTTCGGTGACAATAATCGTAAATTCTTTTGCTTCTTCAGGACTCAGCTTCAGATAATCACCTTCCCATTTTCCTTTGTTTACATAAATATCAACCCCCTGCTGCTTAGGCCTGACAAACCAGATAGGTGCTTTCAAATTTTTGAACTGCATCACACGCTTCATACCGGGTTTTTCTAAAGTAGGGGTAATTCTTTCACTTACTTCCACTCCATCCAGCCTATAGCTAAAGGTAGGATACTTATTCTCCATGCGGTACCCCAGAAATTCAGGAGCAGGTATATTGTCTTTACTCCCCAATCTGAAGGGAGCCTCATTCTCTTCACGATAAAAGACTGTACCTACAATATCTGCCCTTTCTTTTCCTTTGCCGCTCCATGCTCTAGTCATATCGACAAAGCCCCCTTTCCAGAGGTAACGAAAACGGCAGGTCCCGGCATCCCAGCAGTAGCTTAGCTTATTGGTCATGCCCACGGCTATGCTCGCAGGACCGGTATCCGGCAGAAATGCACGGTACATCCTTGGAAAGGTATTGGGATAAGGATGTACAGCTTTGTTAGCTTGATTATCATCAGTATTACCTCTTCGCTGGGGAGGGATGTTTTCATCATTGGCCAGAGGAGGCATCATGTTGCTGGTGACATAGATCGCTCCATACATTATGGCTCCGTGACCGGGATAAGTACACACATAGGGATAGACACCTTCACTATCAGGCGCTGTAAACGTGAAGCTGAATTTTTCCTCCGGCTTAAGGACAGGGGCAGAAGCCAGTATCCATTCAGCATCAGGTATGAAGTTTTTAGCTTCAGCTTCACTTCCCATTTTGAGGGCCATGTCTACAATTTCTTCCCTCTTCCCGGGCTTAGTAATGACCATATTGTGTGCCATCTCATCGGTATTGATGAGTGTTATTTTGATGGTTTCGCCGGGAGACATTTTGAAACGTACCGTATCGTACTGTAAGCCAGAAATCGCTTTGATGATGATTTCACGCTTTGCCTGTTCAGGCGCTTGCTGTAGAAAGAAAGAAGAAAGTATGGCTCCCCCTCCCAGAAACAGGAAAGAAAGAAAAAAGTAATTCCGTAATGATTGCATTGTATTAGTTTCTCGTTAATAAAGGCTTATCTACTCATCAGTATTAGTCAGGCCTCAGCGTGATAATATATGAAAATTATGCCCAATTAGCTTAAATGGTCAGACTAATTTTAGTGCACTTCAAGATAGTAAGCGAAAGATAGTTACTGAGCTATAAATGACGCTCATCATTTTGTGGCATATTTCAAAAATAAAGCAAGAATATAATCCCAACCCATTTCAGAGTCCATGGCTTGCATATATTCCTCAGCGCCTTCACCGTGATTCTCAAAGTCACGATGTTCAAAAAAAAGGTTTGTACTACCGGACTTCCCTTCTTCAATTTGAATGCTTACTGTACTGGCTTTGGATGGGTCTGGTTCGGGCACTCGTTGAGGGCTGATCTGCCATTTGAAAACGATACTGTGAGGAATGTCTATTTCTGTCACCCTGCCCCAGTCCGAACGAAAACCATGAGGTCCTGTTTCAGTACAAAGGCCGTTTTTACGAGCTTCAATATTTATATTTTGCAGTTTTTCCTGTGACCAGCTATACTCCCGGGGCCACCATATACCCAGCTCATTTATAAATTTATGAAAAACCTCATCAGGAGAAAGCTCAAGTTGAAACACTCTTTTAATAGATGCCATTATTCAGAAATTTATGTACCAGTTCAAGTCCACAACCACTGATAAAAAGACGATGTTTTTTGTTAGAAAGCAACTTTTGCGTCCAGTCAACCAGGCCGCCATCAGCCAGGTCAACTTCCATCTTTTGCCTTTTTAGGTAAATTTTGAATTGTATCAGTTGGTAGTAGTCTCCACAGTCATCCTGATGGATCAGTTCCGGACTAAAAGTTAATTTGTGAAGCTGATCTTCCAGAAAAGCATGAAAAGGGTGCGCTTTATTTTTCAGGAAAAATTTGACTAACAGAGCTTCTGCTCCAAATTTTTGAGATAACAGTTTGTAATGGAAATTCAGGTGTTCAAAAAGCCGTGCAAGCTCAAAAGAGAAACTACCTGTATCAAAGCCTCCGGTCACCATACAATAAACGCCAAAGTGCGCACTAAAGGCAGGATTACTGAATGACTGCCCTCTCACATGCTGGTGTGTACTAGCGTACCTGTACAATTTACTTTTATCGTTAACATTTTTTTGTTCTTTGGCAACCTGCAATGCCAGCATGTTGGTAGCATCTGAAACGACTTCCGTACCCCGTGTAGCGCTTACTACATTATTTTGATTTACCTCTGCCACTACAGAACAAGTACCTAAAGGAGCAAGTGGAGACAGCATCAACAGTGTGAAGCCCTCTTTTTCAGCATTACCCAGCCATTCCAGTTCCAGCGTTTTATATGAAAGTGGATTAACTTCTGAAACCTTTACGAAACGATTTTCTTCAAATTGTCGGAACAGATCTGCCGGACGCAACTGATTAGCTCTTCGCTGAAAAAGATGCAGCAGATAAGAGTTAAGTTCAGAGCCTGTCAACTCTTCTTCTAACACCTTAAGTGATGATAATTGCTCTCCTTCTCTTTGAAGTTGCTTGGGAATTTTCATGCGGATGAGCGAAACGGGTTAGTGAAAAAATATCTCTTGTTAAAAAATAATTTGAGATGAAGATAAAGCTTTATGATAATTATGACAAAATGAACGTCATTGATCATCTCAGATCATTTTAATGCTTGTTTGTCTGAAATTCACTGGTTCAAATAATCGGCGAATAAAATTATTCTGTTTGCCGCATCTCACGCCATTTACAAAATGAAAAGGTATAGGACGGTATTTTGTTATTAACCGGGGTGAAAATTTTTCAGCACTTTGATGACTTCATTCTGATCAGAACATGAAGAAAGCAGCATATTTTGATATTTTTCATCTTCTGCCAACTTTTTAAGCAAAGGGTATATTGGAAGTTCCTCAACCCAGTACTTTTGGTTCAGAAAAATCATGGGGCTAGCGTAGCCAAAACTTAAATAGTGGTTTTGCGCCGCATCCTGAAAAATCTCCTGCACGGTACCTGCACTTCCGGGCGAGAAAATCACGCCTCCCTTGGCAATGGTTAACAGCCCTTCTTCTCTCACACTATTTGCAAAATACTTCGCAATACGGGAGGCAAAAGGGGTAGCCGGCTCATGACCGTAATGCCAGGTAGGAATACCAATGCTCTCATAAAGGGAATTTGGATAGGTATGCAGCACTTCAAAAGCAGAATCCAGCCAGAGTTTATCCTCATAACATGGAGCTTTTGACATGAGTTTAATTGCTGCATCTATTGTTCCTAGTGAACGTCCTGCCAACCAGGCCCCCAGATGGGTAGCTTCCATGGCACCTGGTCCACCTCCTGAAACCATCAGATATCCCATTTCCGTAAGTTGTTTGCTGAGCCGGGTGACGATATGATAATCTTCACTTGTTCTACTCAAGCTGTGCCCTCCCATGATCGCAATTACTTTTTTCTCCTCAACAGTTTTCAGAAAATCATTTAATGCATCTGTGACCGAATGATCATGTAGTCTGCGCGCCAGCGTTTCACCTATATCATGCGCTTCTTTGCCTCTGGACAAATAGTGCGTGTATACTCTGTGATCAAAAGTTTCTTCATATGAATCAGGAATGCCCAGTTCATAGCCCTCGTACAATATTTCCCGATTATACAGTTTGTTGATATAAGAATTGTAAGGCAAATTCAGTTGAGGAAAGATGAGGTTACTCTCAGGAAGGTATTTCAGTACGCTTTCAGGTATGTGGCAGCCTAAAAAAATACAGTTAACAAAATTAACGTGATGCAGTAAGTCCTGCACTTTGCTAAAGTCAAGACTCTGAAAAGCAAATTGCTTTAAGACGGAAGTTCTGCGAAGTAATTTTTTGAAAGCAGCTATTGTTTCTACCTCCTGATAGTTCATAAACCAGATGAAGTAAGCGGGTTGGACAAGTTAGATACTGAGCATGAGTGTGTGGCTTACTGGACTAACGAAGTAAGGTTGACACAAAAGTAGAACCCTGTATTATCATACATTGTTTGAATGACTTTTTACTGGCAACAACAGGCGGAAATGCTCTGTAGGTTTAGTGTTTTCGCTACCCTTGCTTAGGAAATGAAAATGTTGTTTGGCTAGTACTTTTTTAGAGGCTTGGTTCTGAGGATCAACAATGGCTACCAGCTCACTAACATGTAATGCACTCTCAGCATAATTTATAATGGTCTTCAATATCTCGGAAGCATATCCTTTTCCCCAGTATTCAGGCATCATGCCGTAACCTACCTCTGCCTGATACTCATTTAGGTAAACTAACTTAGCTATTCCAATAAAGCGCTGATGCTGCTTACTTTTCACAGAAAACAAGCCTAATTCAGGATACTTCTCATTTGTTTCCATGGCTTTAGCAAACCTCAGTTTGGTTTCTTCCAGGGTCAGTGCCCTACCAGTAATATATTTCATCACCTCATCATTCATATACCAGCGCGCATAGGCTGAAAATTCTGAATGTGTAATTTTCTTAAATAAAAGCCTATCAGATTCTAATTGCATAATTATTTTTATTCCTCCGGTACACTAACCTTAATTAGCTAATCCTTGTCAGATCTCAAAACTTCAGGGCGCCAAACTCAAATTTTGATTTTCACACTGGGTTAGATATCAAGACATTTTTTTTAGGAATAAAAAAGCTCCTCATAGCCTTTATTGCAATTTAAAGGGGCTTTTAATCATGATCATTTCAATAAATTAACTTTTTTACGAAAATATTTTTATTAAATGAACTAAATCACTACGTTTGGCGTAATGGTATTGATAATACGTTATCAATTTAATAATGTAGGGTGATGAAACTGGCAGACATGCCCTCCCGTCTCGAGGGTGGAGACAACGGTATAAACGCTGATCTTTTCAGCACTAACCGCTCCGTGGAGGTTCGACCCCTCCCCCTACAGCTAATAAAGAAGACAAGCTCTTATGGGCTTGTTATTGCAACCTGAAGGATATTTGGATGATAGTCATTACAACAAATCAACTTATTTGCGAAAACATTTTCATTAAATGAACTGAATTGCTACGTTTGGTGTAATGGTATTGATAATACGTTATCAATTTAATAATGTAGGGTGATGAAACTGGCAGACATGCCCTCCCGTCTCGAGGGTGGAGACAACGGTATAAATGCTGATCTTTTCAGCACTAACCGCTCCGTGGAGGTTCGCCCCCTCCCCCTACAGCTAATAAAGAAGACAAGCTCTTATGGGCTTGTCTTTTTTTATGCATGAAATCAGTAATGCCTAATCTTCCATAATCAAGCAATAAATCCGGGAGTAGTATTTCTAAGCTTACATTCTAGAAAGGCTTTTAAGAAAGAAAATGATGTTTCCCTCTAAACTGTACATGAAAGCATTGAGCTTGGCATTAAAAGATATGGATGGCTAACCCCTTGCCCCTTAACTTTTGCATTTGAACAGAAATAACCAAAAAGAGTGTACAAAAAAAAGCACTTACAAGAATTAACTCGTAAGTGCTTGATTTTTAAGAGCCCCCTGTCGGATTCGAACCAACGACCTACTGATTACAAGTCAGTTGCTCTGGCCAGCTGAGCTAAGGAGGCTTAAAGGACTGCAAATATAGAAATACACTCTATTCACTGCAACCCTTCACTGAAAAAATTATCGCATATTTTCTATGATATCTAATTGTGATTTAAGGTGCTCCAATTCTGCAACAGCATCTTCAATTTTTTGCTCATATTCCTTTTTCAGCTTATCGGCCTGCTTTGAGTTGGCGAAGAAGCTGATATTGTTTTTCCATAAAGAAATATCCTCTTCCAATTTGCTAATCTTTTTCCTCAATGAAGACTCCTTGTGATCAAGCTTTCTCTCAGCCCTGGGCGTCCCCTTGATTGTTGTCACTTCTAACTCTAGTTTAAGGTCTTCTTTCTGCTGCGCATCAAGTCCCTTGATAGACTTCATAAAGCTTTCCACAGCTTTCTCAAACCGCTGGTTAATCCTCTTGATGGCATTGCGAGGCACAAAGCCTATTTCAGCAAATTCTTCACTCAGTTCCTGAAGCTTATCTGTATCAGATGAGCCTTCTTTGGCTATATTTTCTATCTCCGTACAAATAGCTTCTTTCGCTTCCAGGTTGTTCTCATAAGAAGATTCAAGCTCCTGATTATTTTCTCGCTTTCTCTCAAAGAATGTGTCACAGGCAGATTTGAAGCGCTGATATACTTCATTCCTAACTTTTTCAGGCACAGGACCTATGTCTTTCCATTCCCTTTGCAGCCTTTTTAGCTCATTTGCGGTTTTCTGCCAATCTGTGCTCTCCTTAAGACTTTCAGCTTTCTCTACCAGTTGTTCTTTCTTCTCTAAATTAACTTCCCTCTGAGCGTCAAGCTTTTTAAAGAAGTTTCCTTTATTAGAAAAGAACTGCTTAAAGTTTGACCAGAACTTTTTATTTACCTCTTTGGCTTTCTCTCTGGGCATAGGACCGATAGCATCCCAGCGTTTCTGCAAGGCCTGTATCTCTTTGGTCTTTTGGTTCCATTCCCGAATGCTTTCACTGTCAAATGTAGTAAAGCCTGCAACCTCATCACAAAGCCTGAGCTTTTGTTCCAGATTTTTATTCAGCTCTTCTTTGAACTGGTCTACATATTCCCTTCTTCTTTCATGAATCTTATCTGAAGCAGACTTAAAACGCTGCCAGAGCGCTTCCTGATCCTCTTTAGGAACCGGACCAATATGCTTGTACTCTTCATGTAGTTCGTCCAGTTCGCGCAGCACCTTTTTGATGTCAGTGTCATCCACTAACATTTCAGCCTTTTCACATAGTGCAAGCTTTGCTTCCATGTTTTTCCTGCGATCCAGCTCTTTGAGCTCAAAATAAATACTACGATTATCGTAGAAGCGGTGAATCAGTGCGTTGTAATTGGCCCATAGGGTTTTATTATGTTGCGGAGGTACCGGCCCGATGGAACGCCATTCATTCTGTAGCTCTTTAAGTTTATTGATACTTACCTGTGTTTCTTCACTGTCAATAAACTCTCTGAGGCGGTTTAGTATATCCTGCTTAGCTTCATAATTCTTATTTCTGTCCTGACCTAGCTTGGCATAATAACTGGCTTTCTTTTCTTTGATAAAACGGAAAGATTGATAAAATTGCTCACTCAGCTCATCAGATTTATACTCAAAACCATCTTTCTCCCCACCATCATTGAGATACTTCTTTAAGGCGTTTTCTTTGATCTCCGCTTCCAGTTCATCAAATGCTGATTTCATTTCCTGCGCATGGGCATCAGCTTTCTTTACATTCTCGTTTTTAAGCTGCTCATTAATGGCCTTCACCAGCTCCTCACGGGACAAACTACCATAGTCTATTTCTTCATCATGATCATCCTCCTCTTCTTTAGGATGATGGATATCGTGTTCTTCACCTTTGTCAACATCAGAAGCATCCTCAGGCTCATCAGTAGTAGTATCAGCTTTTACTTCTTCAGCAGTTTCTTTTTCTCCACCTGGAGACTTTTCCTGAACACTTTCTGAGGTGGTTTGCTCCTGCTTTTGCTCTACTGCTTCTGCCTGAGATCCATTTGAAGTCCTTTCTTCTGAGCTTTCAGCTTTTTGGCTCTCAGCTTCTTCGCTTTCATTAGTCTTACTCTTTGGCGCAGCACTAGCAGATGTGTCATCTGCTAATGACTCAGTCTTACTATCCTCTTCCGACAAAGCTTCAGCTTGTGAGTCTTTATTCTCACCTTCAGTGGAAGACGAGCTAGTTTCCTCTTTATTATTGGCATCTTCAGCTTGTTCGGTGGTAGTAATGTTAACTTCTTCCTGCTTCTTATTTTCAGAGCCCTCTGACATAAGCTATATATATTAGTTCTTAAGAATAAAGCCCAAAATTAGCAAAATGATTCAATTTAAGCGCGGGTCAATAGGATAATTTGAAAGCATACGGTACTTCCCTCCCATATTACTTAGTACATCTCTCCAGAGGCCTGATGGAGAAGAACTAAATATATCATCAGGGCTAGCTTGCTTATATACTATCCATGAACCATCTTCCAACTCATATTCTAATTGTTTGGGTGACCAGCCGGAATACCCTACAAAAAATATAAAATCCTGAGGGTTAAGCTGTTTCGTATTGATCATTGACAGGAGTTGCTCAAAATCTCCCCCCCAGTAAATACCGTTTGCAATTTCCTGACTACCCTGTAATTTCTCTCCCATCCTATGTATAAAATGCAGGGTATCTTCCTGTACAGGACCACCTTTGTGAAGAACCTTTTCAAAACCATTGACTTCTTCTATCACATTTGACAAATGTAGTTCTATAGGTTTGTTTAAGACAAACCCTAAAGATCCATCTTTATTATGTTCGCATAAGAGGATCACCGAACGCTCAAAATTGGGATCAGGAAGAAAAGGTTCTGATATTAATAAATCACCTTTTGTCGGTTTAATGTAAGATGGCATACAAATTTAAATTTATCTTCCGAACAACATGAAGCATACAATAATGAAAAGGTTTACTCATATTGACAAAAAATTGATCTATGCTTTTTCATTACGATCAAATTAAGAAATACTAAAAACCTATGATGTCAGCGCTATTACCCTTATGAATAAGATTAACCGCTAATTCCTTAAAAAAGAAATTTATTACCTCATTCGCTAAAATGTTTATCACTTTTAACATAGTTTTTGATCATTTATTATTGCCACAAAAAACTTCAAGAAGAAATTATGTATGATTTTGTTTTTGCGGTAGCATACTTAAAACTAAGTGATTCGTAATGAAAAAGTTAGCTACACCAGATACTATGATTTCAATAAGTTTTTTGAAACTGAGATACTTAATATACAATATCTAAAGAGCAATACGTGGCATAGCCCAACATTTTGCAAAACGTATATTCAAAACTAATATTACATTAGATCAATATAACTGCTTACCGATAAGATCAAGACAATGAAGAACAAACAGTTAGCTACGCTACTGGCTTTTACGCTGGGTGCTTTTGGTGTTCATCGCTTTTATCTCAAACAAAACAAGTATGGCTGGTGGTATCTGGCTTTTTTCTGGACACTCCTCCCTATGTTCATTGGTTTCATAGATGGGTTTGTATTTCTGTTTATGAGTTATGCAGTCTTCAACCGTAAGTATAGCCTTCGGCATGTGTTTAAGAAAAAGTATCAGGATGATGATGATATACTTGACTTTAATATGAACGAAAACCTTGAAGAAGAACTGCTAGGCAAACTCATGGAAATAAATGATATAGACAAGGTGAAAGTATTTCTAAAAAATGCTAAAGAAAACGGTGAGTACCTACCTCGTAAAGTTTATAATGAGGCCATAAGAAAAATTTCAGGGGAACCTAACATTTATGAGAAGACACTTGACATACAATAAAAAAATGCGTAGCTAGAAATTATCTTCAGCAAGATTTTAATATTCATTACAACCGGGCATCGAGGGTATTATTGGCTGATCCCTAAATTTACTTACTGATTTTAGTTCTGGTATTTTTTTTATTTGTTAATATTTAATTTGCTTAGCATCATATTTTTCTCGGCAAAAGAAAATAAAATCACTTTTAGTAAACAATCAACAAACTTTTGCCATATTGACAATTAGCCTTACATTGTACTGAGGATTTAAGTATTTGTGTGTGTAAGCAAGTATATAATTATAGATTGAGGCAAAATTAAACTTAATATTATGCCGACACTTAGCGTATCCATAGATAGGGGCACAGAAAAAAAATTTGAGATATTACTGAATGAATATGGATATGAATTCAGTAAGCATTACAATCATCATGGCTCCGATGATGAAGACGAAGTATTTTTTGTACTCACTTCAGATGATGAGTTTGACTTGGTAGAATTAGGTATTCTAAATGAATATGCCCGACAGTCACAAAAGCTGGAAGATATAGAAATGGAAAATTACCGCCGAATCGCTACCGATAAGAAGTCAGGCCCCGTCAAAGATAAGTCTCTGATCAAATCTTATAAACACGCAAATTGATCAAAAAAAAACTGCCTCAGGTATACCCCAAGACAGTTATGATTATAATTGAGATTCCCTGAACTTATACTGATGGTTCCCAACCAGGAGCATAATCTCTCGCCCACAACTTCATAGCCTCATCACTATCTTTTACGTGACCATTTTTAGGATCTATTTCTAAAGTTTCTCCTAACTCCTGGGCCATATTACCTAAATGACACAGCAAAACACTTTTATGACCTTCTTCTATAGGTGAGTTTTGTTCTGCTCCGGTACGAATGGCATCCTGGAAGTTCACAATATGTAATGCGGTGAGCTGATCACCTCCCACGGTGTCCATGGTGGCATTCTTGGTTTCAGGAGTAACTTCCCTCACTTTTTTGTTGTCCATGTCATATAGCACATAACCATTCCTGTCAATGATCATGGTTCCTTCAGTACCGTAGATTGCAGAACCACGCCCCCTACCCTCTACAGGACGACCATTACAACTTCTGCCTTCCCAGGTAATTGTTTTCTCTCCTTCAAAGTCATAGTTGGCAATCTGGGTATCATAAAACTCCCAGTCATCATTATAGTGGTAACGACCACCGTGTGAACTTACCCTTACCGGGTAGTCTACACCTAGTGCCCAACGACAGATATCTATCTCGTGGGTTCCGTTATTACAGATTTCTCCGGTGCCCCAATGTTTGAACCAGTGCCAATTATAGTGAATCAGGTTATCCTGATAAGGCATTCGGGGAGCAGGGCCCTGCCATAAATCATAATTAAGCCATGCAGGTACATCTACTTTCTTTCCATTACCGATAGGTCCACGCGTATTTGCATACCATGCTTTGGCGAAGTAAGGCGTACCAATGACCCCTTTATTAATTTCGTTGATCGCCTCAATAGACTCCCTCGCAGAACGCTGCTGATTACCCATCTGAACAATTTTTCCGTACTTCTGCTGCGCTTCTACCAGCATCTCACCTTCTTTAGGGTTATGTCCGCAGGGTTTTTCAACATAGACATGCTTGCCTGCCTGAAGTCCCATAATGGCGGCGGGTGTATGCCAATGATCGGGAGCGGCAATGACCAAAGCATCTACGTCTTTGTCATCCAAGGCTTCCCGGAAGTCAGCAATACCTTTAGGTTTTTTCTTTTGCTTACCCGCTTTCATCGTAATCTCAATTCCCTTGGCAACGGCTCTCTCATCCACATCACAGATATAGGCTACTTCATAACCATCCAAGCGTGCGAATTCACCTGTTAAAGCACTTCCTCTACCATTCAGCCCCATGATGGCTACTCTTATTTTTTCATTAGGTGCATTTTTTCCGTATACCGGAAAAAATCCTCCGGCTACACTCAATCCCACTCCTGCAGCGCTTGCAGATTTCACAAAATCTCTACGGTTAAGTTTGTTCGACATGTTCAATTAATTATTGTTAGCAGTAAATATCATTATAAAAAAATAAGATGCATATCATATAATTTACTAAAAATTATAGCTAATCATGCCTCTTATTGCAATACTGCCAAAATTTACAAAAATATGGCGAAACTTGCATTACAGACTTTTTCTCATGATGAAAATATGGCTTGGGCGAATACAATCTTTCCTATAGCTTTGCGGAAAAAACGAAAACTATGATCATCTGGACGCTACCTATAATAGCTGCCCTTACAGGATATATTACAAATTACATCGCCATCAAAATGCTGTTTCACCCCCGGAAGAAAGTAAAAGTTCTCTTTCTTGAAATTCAGGGGATCTTTCCAAAACGACAAAACAAACTGGCTGAGAAGCTTGGAAAAATTGTAGCCGATGAACTTTTCTCCATTGAAGATGTAAAACAGAGCCTTCAGAAGCCCGGGAATACAGAAGAAATTGAAACCATCGTTAATACCCGACTGGATGATTTTCTGGAGAATCGCCTTCCTGAAGTAATGCCCATGCTGGCAATGTTTATGAATGAAGAGCTTAAACAAAAAATAAAAGGCACTTTACTGGCTGAAGTAGAACTTATGCTTCCTGAATTGATTGATCGATTTATCGGTAAAATTGAGCAGGATGTGGACGTGGAAAAAACCGTATACGAAAAAGTAGTTAACTTTTCTACGGACAAACTGGAGAGTATCCTTTATTCTATCATGAGCAAAGAGTTTAAGTTTATTGAAATTCTCGGGGGTGTCTTGGGTTTTATGATCGGACTGATACAAATCGCTATTTTGCAGCTTCAGTAAATCAAATTTCAAGTACCTGCATGTTTTCAGTGTCAAAGAGGTAAGCTTTTGCAGTATATCCTATTTGCTTTAGGGTTTGTGAAGCTAACTTCAGGGTGGAGAGAGATTCCTTGTCTTCTTTATCTTCATGGTATTGGATGGCTACAGCTAACTGCCCTTCAAGTAGGAGGCGATCAAGCTGTATTAATTTTCCATGCTTAGCTGATAGAGAGGCTTTCAAGTATATTTTATCATAAGTTTCACTGTACCACTCTTTTAGCGGAGCAGCCTCCAAAGCTTTCAGAATTTTGTGTGAAACCAATGTTTTCTCTTCTTCACTCATTCCTCTTTCAAAATGCACCTTTTCTAAGACCTGCTGGAGATCTGAAAATTTGCGCAAATTTGCCAGCACATCTTTTATGATAATCGCATGATTGGTCTTCATTCCTCCTTCCGCATCTATGGAAAAGAAACCTTTTGCCAGGGACCTGACCGTTAGCCGGTTTCTCCATCGTTCCGTAGGATAGGTGTTCATCTTCAAAGCCGATGCTTCAGCAGGTGATTTTTGGCCTTTTTTCTGTTGAAATCCCCCCAGTGTAAATAGTCTTGATTCCTGGTTCCAGGCAGCTTTCATCGCTTCATCATCAGAGAGCGAATTGCATGCCTCAAAGAGCGCATTGGCTACAGAGTTCACTGTAACACCACTTTTACTTACCGATGGTGCTGAAAAGGTATAGAGCGCTTCTTCTGCACGGGTAAAAGCGACATAGAGCAAATTTAGGTTGTCAATGTAGGCTCTGAGCATTTCCTGATAATAGTCCAGATTGAAGTAGGTATCTGAAAGTTTACTTCCATAGCGCATAGGCATTAACCCAAACTGATCAAAAGGCCTGGCTTGAGTCTGTGTCCATATGATATTATCCTGTCCACTGCGGTGGTCAAGCTCCCAATCACAAAAGGGGATGATAACAACCTTAAACTGTAAGCCCTTTGCCTTATGGATCGTTAGTATTCGCATGGCATCCACATCTTCAGAAACTCTTACCGAAGTCTCTTTACCTTTCTCATCCCACCACTGAAGAAAAGTATACAGATCACCACTATCCTGCCCACTATATGTTAAGACAGCATCCTGAAAAGCCTGAATGTAAGCCAGTTCGTCATGCATTAGATTCAAGCCGAAGATACTGACCAGATTTTCAACCAATTCGTAGAGGGGTAATTTGTTCAAATAATTGAAGCGCTTAGCAAAAGACTCAGGCAGCCAATCAAAAAACAGCGAAGGATTATCAGACTCATCATCAGCAGCAGAAGTAACAAATACCTCATGAAGCTGATCTGAGCTAATATCATATCGCTGTAATTTACGGTACTTATAGACCGCACTGGCTTTCGCGATTACGTCGTCCTGATTATCCAGTATGCGTAACAGATCAATAAGCAAGCTCACACTGAGGGAGGCATCCAGAAATAAAGATTCAGAAGAAATAACTTCATAGCTATATCCATCCTTGGCTCTGCCTTCCCCTTTGTATGCCATTAAGGTATCCACTACTTCTTTTCCTGCTTTTTTGTCTCTGACCAGAAAAGCAATATCCCGCAGGGCGAATCCCTGATCCTGTAGTGATTCCACCAGTGCAGGTAGTTTTTGTTTTACCTGTTCTTTCCAGTGCAAGCTTTTTTCACCATCCTCGGCCTCTGTTTTTTTATCCAGCATTTCCATATGCACATAACCCGGCAAGCTGTCGGATTTAAGCTTTATTTCCGGAAGCTTTTGCTGTACGTCCGCATAAGCATGGGTAATAATGTCAGCTTTGGAGGTTAATAAAGCCCTGTCTTCTTCTTTTAAGTGCTGTAGCTTTTCAGAAATCGCTTCCTGTATGATGGTGGGTAAGGTAGAAAACAGCCAATTGTTAAAGTTTACAATATTTTTACTGCTCCTGAAATTCATATCCAGTTTGAAGGAAGCAGTGTTCCAGGGAGCAATATCATCCTGAATTTTTTCCAGCAAAAGCTGCCAATCACCTCCGCGCCAGCGGTAAATAGATTGCTTAACATCACCTACTACCAGGTTTCTATAACCAGAATCCAGGCTATTCTCTATCAGGGGACGGAAGTTATTCCACTGCATTCCGGATGTATCCTGAAACTCATCTATCAGAAAGTGCTGAAAGCTGCTGCCAATTTTTTCATAAATAAAGGGCGTCTCATCCTTACCGATAATTTCTTTGAGAAAGACAGTAGCATCAGAGATCAGCATCAGATCATTTTCCTTCTTATACTCATCCAGTTTATGCGAAAGGTCCCGTAAAATTCCGTAAGCATATATGAACTTAAGGAGTTGTAGCGCGGATTGGTAATTAATAAATTCACGGTCATAGAGAGATACCGCTTTATGTAAAATGCCCTGCAGGCCAAGAGCGACAACTTCCTGAATTTCTTCTTTTTTCTTAGATGACTTAGTAGCCCATTTCTCTGCATCTTCAGCCGCGTCTCTCGCTCTTTTTTTTGGGTCAAAGTCTGTTTTTTCTACCAGGCGTACAAAATACCCCCCTACCCCACTTTTACCATATGCAAAGTCTACAAAGCTCAAGCCGTGCTTTTCCATCATGTGCAGGCCTTCTTTGCCAAAGCTTTGCATGCTGCTTTCAAAGGTCTTGACGATGGCCTTAAGTTGAGAAAGTACATTTTGGTAATGCAAATGCCCCTGCCCCTGAGCACCACTATCCTGCTGGAGTTTATATTCCTCTTTAAACAATTCTCCAGCAAGCTGCTTTAAGTCACGCCGAAAATCCCAAACCTTACCTGACTCTACTTTTTCCTCAGAAAAACGGACCAGCCACTCCTTGAGCAATTGTTGCTCAGGTGCTCCTATTTCATTCAGCAACTGGTCAATGACCTCGTCCAGTACTTTATCCTGATCCAGTTCAATGGCGAAGCCTGCCTGTAAGCCCAGCTCCCGGGCAAAAGCCCGAATCACTTTCTGGAAAAAAGAGTCTATGGTCATTACTGAAAAGTAGGAGTAGGCATGCAGAATGTTAGCAAGCACCAGCCGGGAACGTTCTTGCAGCGCCATACTTTCCAATCCGGTAGCTGGCTCCAGCATAGCACTGAGCGTAGCATTACTGCCGTGACTCAGTTCGTAAAGAAATTGAATGATTCGTCCTTTCATCTCCCGGGTAGCCTTGTTGGTAAAGGTAACCGCCAGGATACTCCTAAACGCTGCCGGACTTTGGAGCGCCAATTTGAGGTACTCCAGGGCTAGTGTAAATGTCTTACCCGAACCCGCTGAGGAACGGTAGATGATAAAGGGCTTTTCCATACTAAATGCAATCTCTCTCAGCAAATAAATGGAAATCAATTACCCTTTACAAATGCTATTTACTATGCGAACCGGTGCATTTGTTTCTTGGATTCGGTTTTTTTATTATGTGAAAAAAAAGTGAACAAGCTATGCAACACCTATTAAAATTTCTATCAATATTTCTTTGGTTTTCATTTACACTCGCCTGTACCCCTCCCTCGGAAAAACCAAATGAGGATGCACAAGCAGAAAACAATTATGAAGACTTTCAGATCAGCAGCGGCACCAATATTTCACATTGGTTATCGCAAAGCCAGAGAAGAGGAGAGGCCAGAGAAAATTTCTTTCAGCAGGAGGATGTGGCTTACCTGGCTAGCCTGGGATTTGACCACTTAAGATTCCCGCTTGATGAGGAACAAATGTTTGATGAAGCTGGCAACAAAGAGGAAGAAGCTTTTCAGTTGCTTCACAACGCACTGAGCTGGTGCAGAGAAAAGAACCTGAGAGCCATCGTTGATCTGCATATTCTTCGCTCTCATCATTTCAACGAAGAAGAAAAACCTTTGTGGACCGACCCTGCCGCGCAGGAGAAATTTATTGAACTATGGCGCTCTTTTTCTGAGGAGCTAAGTCAGTACCCCAACGGCATGCTGGCCTACGAACTTATGAATGAGCCGGTCGCTGATGATGCGGATGAATGGAATCAACTGGTTGCCAAAGCCTTTGCGGCCATCAGAGAATTAGAACCTGAAAGAACAATTGTGATTGGTTCCAATCGTTGGCAATCAGCTGATACTTTTGATGCACTGGAAGTGCCAGCCAATGATGACAATATCCTGCTTAGTTTTCATTTTTATGAGCCATTTCTGCTCACACATTACCAGGCCAGTTGGACAGACCTGGCAGATTATAACGGACCGGTTCACTATCCGGGCCCTCTGGTAACGGCTGAAGAAATGGAAGCACTTTCACCCTCGCAACAGGATATGGTTGACCACCGCATGCGGACATATACGCGGGACACATTGGAACAAATGATGCAAAAGCCATTGCGTGTAGCACAGCAAACTGGTTTACCGCTCTACTGTGGCGAATGGGGTGTAATTACTAAAGCGCCGGAAGAAGCCCGTTTACAATGGTATCGTGACATGCTGGATATTTTTGAAAAGAATGGAATCGCGTATGCCAACTGGGATTACAAAAGCGGCAGCTTTGGTTTGGTAGAAGATGATGGCTCTGAAAATACTGAACTCGTCCAGATTATTTCATCAGAATAGTTGCTTTCACAGGCTACTCACAAACTAATGAGGGCAGTATTCGTTTCAGTAAAGATTAGTTTATGAAATTGTAAACATGACTGAGTTTAATGCCTATATAGCGGTGATTGCTACCTCTGTGATCATCATTCTATCATATTTGTTTAATGTAATCTCTAAAAAAACCAATATACCCAGTGTATTACTACTGATTATACTAGGCGTAGCCTTGAAGTGGATTTCGGCGGAGTTCGGTATTTTTAGCGGAGACTCTCTGATGAAGATACTGGAGATACTGGGCATCGTAGGTCTTACCATGATTGTGCTGGAAGCTGCCCTTGACCTGGAGCTTAGTAAAGATAAGTGGCCGCTCATCTGGAAATCGTTTTCCATAGCGCTTTTAGCATTAGGAATAGGTACGATTGCTTCTGCTTATGTCATACAGTACTTTTATATTGACGATTTTTTTAAAGCCACCGTGTACGCTGTACCGCTCTCAATAATGAGCAGTGCCATCGTGATTCCCAGTGTAGGGGCACTGGATGAACACAAAAAGGAGTTTATGGTATATGAAGCTACTTTCTCTGATATTCTGGGGATTATGCTTTTCTATTTCCTGATCGGTAATGCTGATACTACGGATACCCACCTCATTGTTTGGGATGTAGTCAGCAATATCCTGATTACCATTACGCTCTCTATCGTTATCAGCTATGGTTTGGTGTTGATCTTTCAGAAACTGGATACACAGGTTAAGCTATTCCTCCTGATTTCAGTACTTTTATTATTGTACTCAATTGGTAAGCTTTTCCACCTATCCTCACTTATCATCATACTGATCTTTGGGTTAGTACTGAACAACCACAAGCTTTTCTTTTTTGGCAAATTCAAGAAAATGCTGGATAGTTCATCGGTAAACAGCATTTTGCACAATTTCCGTTTGGTGACGATGGAGTCCGCTTTTGTGGTGCGCACCTTCTTTTTTGTCATTTTCGGTATGACCATAACCCTGGCTACACTGTTCAATGTAAGGGTAGCAATAGTCAGCTTAATTCTGTTAGGAATTATGTATGGACTGAGGTTCGTACTGCTCAAATTATTTGTTCGAAAAGATATTTTGCCCCAGCTTTTCATTGCGCCCAGGGGGTTGATAACCATCTTGCTGTTCTTTGGCATTCCAACGAACTTACAGGAACCCATATTCAATACGGGTGTTTTACTTTTTATCATCCTTATTACCAGCATTGCCATGACACTAGCGCTGGTACTGAGTGGTAATAAGATAGAGCCGTACGAAGATTTCGCGAGTAACTACTGGCAGCAGGTAGATAAAGAGATTGACCGTATTGAGACAAATGATAAGAACCACAGTGACAAAGATGAAGAGAACAGGAAGAGAGAAATTATATAATTAGTTGATTATCAGCTTATTAAATTCAAACAATTATATATTTTTGTTGTTATACTAGTAATATTGCGCAAAGGCAATATTCTATTTTTTTACACTTAATATTTTTTAATTATGGATACTAAAGTGAAAGACATACAAAAAAAACTGGAAGCATTGTGGAAAGAACATGAAGCTAACGCTATCACAGATGATGATGGTGAATATGTTCGTTTGAAAGGTGTGAACTTATCTGATCAAGGATTAGACATTCAGGATACCCGTACACCGGGAAACCAGAGCCTTTCTCCTACTTCTGATACACAGTACGATAATTACTTTTTAAGAGGAAGTGGGAATGATATCAGGCTATTCAGGAACAGAGATTACAAAAGAAACGTATAAAAAATGTAAGGGGGCTTCGGCTCCTTTTTTAATTTTTTTTGAAAAGAGTTTTCAATTATCGGAGAGATAACTACATTTGCAACTCCAAAACGCAACCGTAGCTCAATTGGATAGAGCGTCTGACTACGGATCAGAAGGTTGAGGGTTCGACTCCTTCCGGTTGCACACTTTAAAAAAGCCACTCTTAAGCTTCGTCTTTTGAGTGGCTTTTTTTATTCCTTTTCTTAGGATATCAATTTGCTTTTTGGCTTTCTTTTTTTCGCCTTAACAATTCTTTATTTACTTCCTTTAGAATTTCTTTCAGTTTTAATATTCCTTCAGGTACAGAATAAGCATTTTTTTGATTGAGAAAACCTGACATAACATAAAACTTCTTTAGTCCCTGTATGATATTCCAAGGATTTACTTCTGACTCTATTTCTGAGGATAACTGTGTATGAAGCTTTTCAAGGTCAAGATTGGAAAGCTTCACAATTGATCCTCTATCTTCAGATGTCAAAATTTTATTTATCATGATGCATTATATTTTAACCAACCTTTCAATATAAAAACATCTATTAATTTTTTATTCAATAATTGTAACCTTCCTGAATTTTCAGAGTGTCTGTGATGATTTGCATGGTCAGTCGTTTTTTATTTACTACCCAACCATTCCACCGACATGCTGAAAACTATTTCAAAATCGCGCTGAGAAGCCTGCTGAAAAACAAAGTTTTTACTTTCATCAATATTCCGGGACTGGCGATTGGTATTGCTGTTTGAAAAGAAGCTCAAAGCCGACGTGGAACGGGAAAAGAACTTTCCAAGTTCCAAAAAGAGTTAAATACGCTCATTGCGAGCATTAGAGTAAAAGTGGAGCATACTATTGCTGGTGTAAAAGACTTAAATTGTCCGTAATCAAATAAGATTACACGGATGGCAGAAAAGGGACAGGGTGATGAATATCGCTTGTGGATTGCATAACCTTAGATGTCAGCGATGGGCAGTATAAAAATTAACCGTAATAAACTCTAATCTTATGCTGTCTTATCCACGGTATTTACTTTTAATAGATTATTGAAGCAAAATTCTGTATGTTTAATATTCAGCCCTTCAACACACCCTCAAGTCTGGATTGTAAAGAAAATAAACATGAAAACCTCCGAAGATCATCGCAATACAACTGAATGGGCTTTGGCGCATGTTGACGGTATATCTTTTGTTGGTAGTTTACAAAAATTCATGCTTGCGAATAGAGTAACCGGACGTGCCCACGCACTGTATTTTGCTGGTGGAGGAGCGACATTGGGTTTTAGTAAGCCAAAGGGACAATCAGCAAACCCAAAAAATCTAAGTTATACCAGTTTTAAAACAAAAAAACCAGTGCAATTTAGTGATTTTGATGGCCGTGGTGCACGTATTACATCAATTCGCTTACCAATATATTCTAAAACCTATTTTATTATTTACGATGGACTTAATCCTTTGGGGAAGAAATTAGCAAAGATTACAATGGGGGGATTTGAGCTACCTCAACTCAAATTAGAGGGTCAGGCTTTTGTGAATGGTGCCATAGTTGTTGAGTATGGAGATGGAAAACGTCATGGGACAATAAAACATGTCTTAGATTTACCTGATGAAGACTTTGGCCCTCCTCCTCCTCGTGAACCTTACTTTTCTATAAAACCCTTTGAAAAACCATTGATGGTTCTTCCTGGAGATGTAATGTTTGACTTTGATAGTCATGAATTAAAGACAAGTGCCTTTTTGGTTTTAAAAAGTGCTTTGACCTCAATTGAAATGCGTGATTACCAGGAGGTAATAATTCAAGGCCATACAGACTCTGTTGGGGGAGAAAGTTACAACATGGATCTTTCCATTAGACGGGCAAGAGCAGTAAAACAATGGCTAATTCAAAACGGATGTAAAGGTGCCCAACATTTTATAGTAGATGGTAAGGGTGAAAGCCAGCCAAGAGTAAATAATGATTTTTGCGATAGCAGGGAAAAGCAGCAAAAAGCAAATAATAGTTTTTCCCATGGAAGGGATAATAAAAAAGGTCATATCCAGAAAGGCTGTGCCCAGAATCGTAGGGTTGAAATACGGTTTGTATATTAATTCAATTTAGGTGTACATTTTATAGTTGTATCCTTTTGATGTATGCTAATTAGAAAATTGTATCAAGAGTATAATTGGATATTCTAAAAGCCAAAAACTAAAAGCTTAATCAAGCTCAACCTAGAAATTATACCCTAGACCGTGTTCACATACTAGTCTAGCGCATTGAAAATTAATATTATGTATTCATTCTCCGCCGAAGTTTGTGTCTCACAAAATTTCTGGAAACCTTCAATATTAGATTTCTATGTTCGGCACTACAATGTCAACACGGCCTAGTTTTCACCTAGCTATCACCGATCTCTCCGCTCCTTTAGATCAACATCAAGTTGAACTTAAATCACTACTAACACTCAGGTTTCAGACCTTCCTCCATTCACGAATCTATGCACCATGAAGTATAATAGTTAAATCAGTAATTTTTGTTGCTCAAATCCTTCTATCCACAGTTTATTGAATAAATACATTCTACTTTGTAACCTTTCCAAATTTCCGGAGTGTCTGTAATGATTTGCATGGTCAGTCGTTTTCTAATTACTACCCAACCATTCCACCGACATGCTGAAAAACTATTTCAAAATCGCGCTGAGAAGCCTGCTGAAAAACAAAGTTTTTACTTTCATCAATATTCTGGGGCTGGCGATTGGTATTGCAGCCTGCCTGCTTATCCTTCAGTATGTGCAGCAGGAATTGAGTTATGATGACTTCCATGTTAACAAAGAAAACCTCTACCGCGTCAAGCAAAACCGCTATAACAAAGGTGTACTGACTACGGAATGGGCTGCTGGCTGTGGCGCTGCCGGCTATGAACTCAAGGAAGGTTTTGCTGAGGTTGAAGCATACGCCACGCTCCGCCCCACCGATGGCGTAGTAATTTACAAACAGGCGCCAAATGGACCGGTCAGTTTCAAGGAAGAAAAAATATTTTTTGCAACAGCCTCTTTTCTTCCTATGTTCTCCTTTGACCTTCTGGATGGAGATGAAGAGACCGCCTTGGTGGAGCCTTATAAAGCTGTCATCTCAGCCTCTGCCGCCCAACGGTATTTTGGGGCTGAAGACCCGCTAGGCAAACGCATCAGTGTCAATGATGAGCATGAATACGAAATCAGCGGCGTATTCCGGGACATTCCGGAAAACTCACATCTGAAATTTGATTTTCTTTTCTCCTACTCCACCTTCACTGGCTGGGCAGGTGAAGAAGTAGTGACCGCCTGGCAATGGGATGGTTTCTATACTTACCTACAACTTAAAGATGGTACTGACCCAAAGGCTTTAGAAGAGAAATTTCCCGCGCTAATCCAAGCTAAAGCAGGTGAAGACTTAGTCGAATATGACGCAGATATGAAGTTTATTTTACAGCCTCTCACTGATATTCACCTGTATTCCAATTTCATGATGGAAGCGGAAGTCAATGGGGATGGAGAAGCT
This sequence comes from Catalinimonas alkaloidigena, assembly GCF_029504655.1. NCBI lineage: Bacteria > Pseudomonadati > Bacteroidota > Cytophagia > Cytophagales > Catalimonadaceae > Catalinimonas > Catalinimonas alkaloidigena. The sequence goes on along the minus strand of NZ_JAQFIL010000001.1, from coordinate 1,520,869 downwards.
GTATATGCTTTACTGATCATCTCTATTTTTATCATCATCATCGCCTGGGTCAATTATATCAATCTGGCTACTGCTAAATCAGTAGACCGTGCCAAAGAAGTTGGGATACGCAAGGTAATGGGCTCACAGCGCACGCAACTCATTCGCCAGTTTATGGCTGAATCCGTCTTGCTCAATATATTGTCAGTTATCATTGCTATTCTGCTGGTGTTGCTTTCTTACCGCTACTTTAGCAGCCTGATCGGACAGGAACTTACCTTATCAATTTTCAGTAGTGCTTCTTTCTGGTGGTTTTTATCAGGCATCTTTGTCATTGGCGCGTTCTTCTCAGGGGTTTATCCCGCTTTTGTGCTCTCTGCTTTCAAGCCTGTGCAGGTATTGAAAGGAAAAATGAGTACTTCTAAAAATGGTGTGCTACTAAGAAAAACGCTTGTCATCTTACAGTTTGCCGCCTCAGTTTTTCTGATTGCGGGTACACTCGTCGTTTATCAGCAAATCATGTACATGCAGGATCAGGAATTGGGTGTAGCCATTGATCAGACACTAGTCATTGAAGCTCCCAGCGTAGTAGATGACTCGGTTTATGCTGAGCGAGTAGAATCATTCAAAGCAGCGCTTACTGCTAACTCTTCTATCAAAGCTGCTACCGCCTCTACTACTGTACCAGGCAACAAACCGGGCTGGAATGCGGGAGGCATCCGCTTATTGTCAGAAGATGATAGTGAGAGTAACCAGTATCGGGTGATAGGCATTGATTATGACTTTTTGGAGGCCTTCCAATTAGAAACTGTGGCAGGAAGAAATTTCTCTCGTGACTTTGGCACCGATGAAGGTGCAGTGCTTTTTAATGAATCTGCGGTAAAACTCATCGGATTTAATGAGGCAGAAGCCGCACTCAGCGAAGAGATATTCTTCTGGGGCGATACTTTCAAAATCGTGGGGGTTGTCAAAGACTATCATCAGGAGTCACTTAAAGCAGATTTTGATCCACTTATTTTCCGACTCATTCCCGCCAGCAGAAGCTTTTTCTCGCTCAAGGTAGAAACTGCTAAGCTTTCAGAAATTATCGCTACTACCCATGCGGTATGGGATAATTATTTTCCCGGAAATCCTTTCAGCTATTTCTTCCTGGATGATCATTTCAACCAGCAGTATGAAGCGGATCTGCGTTTTGGGCAAACTTTCGGCTTCTTTGCACTACTCGCTATTTTCGTGGCATGCCTGGGCTTATTCGGACTTTCCTCATTCATGGCTGTACAGAAAACCAAAGAAATTGGCATCAGAAAAGTGCTAGGCTCCTCGGTTACCGGTATTGTGGCTTTACTTTCTAAGGATTTTGTACGCCTGGTGATGATCGCCAGTCTGTTAAGCTTACCCCTTGTATATTTTGTGATGCAATCCTGGCTGGATGATTATGCGTTTCGCATTGAAATTGCCTGGTGGCTATTACTCAGTCCAGTAATTATCGTACTTTTTATCGCCTTGTTTACCATCAGTTTTCAGACCATCAGAGCAGCGCTAGCCGATCCGGCTAAGTCGCTCCGCTATGAATGATGTATAGGACCGTATGTATATATAGAAAGCTAATGCAAAGAGTCTTTGCGTTTCATTGCAAATGGTGTGCGTTAGCGTACATATCTTGTACACTAGTGAACACTTGAAAGTGAGCTTCTTGTCTCTGTTTTTTATATTAATGTTTTTCTTAAAAAAATCTCCGGAGAAAAATTACCCATAAGCAACTCTCTACCCCATTTCTTCATCATTACTTCAAAAGTGAATCCTTTGGAGGCAAGCTACTATAAGTGATAGTGGCATTGTTCTTGGCCTAGTACTATGTATTACTTTGTACCTAGTTTATCCTGATCACTGCAACATTTTTTTGGATAAGCTAACTAATACGAAAAACGACATTAACCCAAAAGATTAAATTAACATGCAATTACGAATTTTTACCTTGAGGTGCCGAACCGCTTGTTTCATGCTGGCATTGATTTTTTTGGCCCTCTCGGCAGAGGCACAGCACCAGCTTTCTGGAAAAGTGAAAGATGAAAATAGCCAGGCCGTTCCTTTTGCAAACGTACTCGTCATGAATCCACAGGACTCTTCATTGGTTAAAGGAACCATCACTGATACTACAGGCCATTTTGTGATTGAGAGAATTACTGAAGGTAATTACATCGTCTCAGCGCAAATGGTTGGTTATAAAAGTACCTTTTCACCTGTAATGAGCATCAACGACGATAAAGTGATGGCTGACATTCAGATGATAGAGACGACTACCGAACTTAACGAAGTAGTAGTATCTGCTACCAAACCCATGATGGAAATGACACCTAACGCACTGGTGGTCAACGTTGAAGCCAGCCCTATTCTCAAAAATGGCACAGCCAGAGAGATTCTGGAAAAATCTCCCGGAGTTACAGTAGACCAGGATGGAAACATCAGTGTGAAAGGAAAATCAAACGTATTGGTTTATCTGGATGGCAAGCCCACTTACCTTTCAGACAGTGACCTTTCTCAGCTATTGGAAAGTACCTCTGCTGAAAATATTGAGAAGATCGAAATCATGGATAATCCTCCTGCCAAGTATGATGCGGAAGGTAATGCGGGCATCATCAATATTGTAAGAAAAAAATCTTCTGATATGGGGTTGAATGGAAATGTAAGTGTAGGGGTAGGCTATGGTAATTATCCCAAGCTAAACCCAAGCCTGAACCTGAATTACCGTTCTGAAAAAGTTAATCTTTTTGGAAACTATAGTCACTATTACAGCAAAAAGGTTCAGAATAACGATATCTTCCGTAACATACCTTACCGTACAGAGCTGGGTGATACTGCCATCACTACTTTTGATCAGTCATCCCGTATGATCAACTGGGTACATAACAATAATTTCCGTAGCGGTGCTGACTGGTATGTTGCGCCCAAAAGCACTATTGGCGTATTGGTAAGTGGAAATTTTGGAGAATGGAACGGAGACGCGAAAAATACCACCATACTGGGTGGCGTTTATGATAATCCTTATGATGGCTTAAATGCTGAAAACCGTTCAGGAAACAACTGGACAAATATAACCTACAACCTTAATTTTAAGCAGGAACTAGCCAATGGAGGCGAGCTTAGCTTTGATGCAGATTATGCCGTGTGGGATCGCGAAAGCTATCAAAAAAATGATAATTTCTACTTTAGCAATGAAGGAGAAACTACAGAACCCCCGCTTTTGGTGCGCACCAACATGAATACAAATATTGATATCCTTGCCATCAAAGCAGACTATAGCACTACCATATTTGGCGACTGGGGTCTGGAAAGCGGGCTCAAAACCAGTAAAGTAACCACAGATAATAATCTGGACTTTAATACGATTGAGGATGGCGAACTACAAAAAGATACGCTCAGAAGCAACCGTTTTCAGTACGACGAACAAATACATGCAGCTTATTTAAATGTAAGCAAAAAATTTAACGAAGCCTGGCAATTACAAGCTGGCCTCAGGGGGGAGTATACTTCTTCTATGGGCTACTCGGTAACTTTGGACAGTGCTGCCGAGCGAGAATACTTTAACCTCTTTCCCAGTGCCAGTCTGTCGTATACCATGTCTGAGAACCACAGCTTCTCATTATCATATAGCCGTAGAATTGACCGACCCAACTATAGTAATCTGAATCCATTTGAGTTCTTTCTGGATCGTTTTACTTTTGAAAGGGGTAACCCCTTCCTCAACCCCCAATATACGAATGCATACGGGTTGAATTATGGCTTCAAAAGCGCGGTGTTCCTGACCCTTAACTATAATGAAACCAATGACGCAATTACACAGGTGCTGGAGCAGGATGAAGAGAGCCAGACTACTTTCCAGACTACCGTCAATCTGGATAAACAGAGAAACTACAGTGCCAATATAGCGGCTCCGCTACCCCTTACCCAATGGTGGGTAATGAACTTTAACCTAACGGGTTTTTACAATACAATAGAATCATCATTTTCAGAAGGAGGGCAAGTAGATAAGAGTCGACTAAGCTATATGGCAAGAATGCAAAATACTTTCACCCTTCCTGGTGACATTAAGTTTGAGCTCATGGGGATGTATCAGTCTCCTCAACTTTGGGGTATTTTTGAAATTCAGGAGCAGTACCAGATAGATGCGGGTATTTCTAAATCTGTAGGTAAATTGAAGATACAGGCCAGTCTGGATGACGTGTTCAATATCCGTAATAATAGGGTAAATATAGTACAAGGTGATATTGATACCGTAGTAAAAAACAAGTGGGAGTCCAGAGTATTTATGCTAAACCTTTCTTACCGCTTTGGTAATGATAAAGTTAAACAAGCCAGAAAACGTGGCACTGCATCTGATGACCTGAGGCAAAGAGCAAATTAAATAAACCAGACAAAAAGGGGTATACATAATATTCAATGGTGTAGCCCCTCTCTTTTATGGAATGTATTAACTCAATTCATTTTATTCCAGGCCAGGCTTAGTTTATCTCGAGTTACCGGTTTGTCTAACGTATCCTCTAAACGAAAAGAGAGTGAAGGGTCTTCATATTTGTTGTAGGAAATTACAATCAGGTAAAGGCTTTCTTTTTGGGGGGGTGGCAAACTGCCAAGGAAGTAAGAAGGGAGTAGTTTGTTAAAATATTCAAATTTTGTATCCAGCAAGATTACATATTCATTGGCCTGCTTTTCATCCATTTTCTCCATCATAGAGAGTAGTGCCTGTTTTGCTGAAGGAACACTATGCGTGACGATTAACTCATGGGTCAGGTCAAGCCATGTGATCAGATAACGATTGACGAAGTTAGCAATGCTATCATCATCTATTAAAAGTAATTTATCTACTTTTTTCATCTTACACAGAGCTCAACACTTAAGTAAACCACAAAAATTACATATAATTATTGAAAAAATTAAATTTTACTTTTAAAACTTAGTGTTAAGCGATATTCTAAATTTAGATATTATCTTATGATAAGAATGAAGTGACTTTCGTCATTACACACAAAAGTGCGCATACTTGCAATACTTATAACTTCAAAAGTACTATTTTTCTGTTATACTTAGGTACTGCATGACAATAATATTAGTCCTTTTGAAGTAAATCACTTCATCAATAATAACATTTTTTCAGAATAACTATTTCCAAAATCACTTATTCATTTGGTTGATTCTACCTTTTGCACGGATAAGAATACGATCAACAATACGAGGAATGAGTATATTGGCGAAAAAATTAACTTTACCAAGTAGTGTTAATATAGATTTGAACTTCCTTTTCTTAATGTTTTTTACAATAGATTTCGCAACATCTTCGGGGTTTTGAGCTTTTCTATCCTCTCGTGACTCCAGGAGCACCAGTTTTCCGTCTTTACCAATCACTTTCTTACCCTCATCATTTTGAGTGATTCCAACATAGACAATACCTACGTGGATATGATATTCCGCAAGCTCTACTTTCAGTGATTCAGCTATAGAGGTTAATGCCATTTTGGAAGCACAATACATGATTGTTTCAGGCAACCCTCTGATTCCGGCTACACTGGAAATAAAAACCACACTTCCTTTACTTTCTTTGAGATGGGGAATGGCAAAGCGAGTAGGAAATACACAGCCCAAAAAGTTAATATTCATCATGTCCTGGAAAACTTTAGGGTCCAGTTCTTCAAAATACCCTCTGGATGACATTCCCGCATTATTGATGAGAATATCCAAACGGCCATAATACTTGATCGTCTCATCAATTAACTTCTTACAATCATCTACTTTACTCATGTCAGCCTGCACTGCCAGTACATCCAAACCAATAGATTTCATGTTTGCAGCAGTCTGCTCCAGACGCTCGGCAGTTCTACCATTCAGGACCACTTTTGCTCCCTGCTCTCCAAGTAGTTTTGCTGTAGCTTTTCCAATTCCCATGCTGGAGCCAGTAACGATGGCCACTTTATCTTTAAAGGCTTGCTTATGCTTCATGACCGGGTTTTTACCTTCATTTCAGGGTTATAATGCAATGCGAGGTAGTCATTGCTGAGTGAGAGGATGATGTGAATCACCACTGCCACCCATATGGTTCCTGTAGTCAGGGTGATATAACAAATGAGTAAACCGAAAGGCAAAGCGCCTATTGTTTCTGCAGGCCCTTTAGGCAAATGGACTGCTGAATACAGGGCCACATTAATAACGATAGCTGGCCAAACGCCTAAGCTATACACACAAGCAGTCAACAATATTCCTCTGAATAGTAACTCATATGCAAACAGATATGATATGGTAGCCAGGGCATTGATGGCAATGAGCTTACTGTCCCATACTTTTGCCCTAATCATAGGGTACATACTCAAATTCTGGGGTCTTTTGGCAGCACTGATGTTTAATGGAAAAATAATACAGGACAACCCACAGATCCATAACATGGAAGTGCCCGTGTGGTGAAACCCCAGACCGAGCTCAGTCAGTGAAAAAGGCAGGGTAATCAGGCAGATGACAAGGGGAATAATGCCCAGAAAAAGGACGCCAGTATATTTTTGAAACTGTACCCAAAGTACAGTGGCTTTCTCTTCAGAATATTTTTGATCAAAAGAAGCTTTTCGCTGGGGGGACTCGGCAATAAACCAAAAAGCAATAAAGCCAATAATGGCGAGACTAATGCTGATGACTGCCGGAATATCCTGCTCAGCAAGTGTAAAAGAAATTTTATCCATAACGGCTACTCAAGTGAGCCGCAAAGATAAGAAGAGGATGGGAAATCGGAAGAATTAATCTTATCCTAGAGCAAAGACTGGCTATGGCATTCGTTTTCCAGGTTGATCATATCAAGCAGTATATCAACAATATGGCCAGGCGCGCGTGTAACTGCCCCTCTATATTTCATCTGGAGCACATTTCCACTGTTTGCATTGTATACTATTCTACCTACCTGTGTATTGCGGGGATACTGATAAAATTTAATTTCCAAAACATTATTATCCTGACCGTTACTGTAAATACAACGTTTTTTCCATTCAAGATTTTTATTGTTAGTAGAAATCAAGTTTAGCAAACCCCTGACCGCTTCATTTTCATCCGGCATTCCCATGCTATTAATATTTTTGATAAAAAACACTACAATAGAATGGAAAATAATAAAAATTATTGAATAATTAACACCAATATTTAGGAAATATTAATTTTATAAATATGTACTCAATCTGAAAAATTGAATCTCAGATACTTTATCTTCACTCCTTCACGCATGAATTGCTCCTCGTATTTGGTAACAATATCGGGTAGCTCTTCTTTGAATTTTGAAGCATGATAATCGTAGGTATATTCAAGGTTTATGATATCTTTTCTATCTTCCAGTAGTGCTCGTGTAAATGCAAAAAGCGCTTCATTATCAGTCTTGAAATGAACAATTCCTCCCTTTTTGAGAAGCTTTTTGTAGATATCCATAAACCTTTCGCTCGTCAGTCTGCGCTTGATGTCTCTTTTCTTGGGTCGGGGGTCGGGAAAGGTGATCCAGATTTCATCCAACTCATTCTCTTCTACATATTTCTCAATTTCCAGAATCCGGATTCTTAGGAATGCTACATTAAGCAGCCCTTCTTCAATGGCTACACTGCTCCCCTTCCAGATTCTGGCGCCTTTTACATCTACACCTACATAATTTCTTTTAGGAAACCTACGGGCCAGCCCCACAGTGTACTCCCCTCTGCCACAGCCTAATTCAAAAACAATAGGATGATCATTTCCGAAAAACTGATGCCAATTACCTTTGATAGTATCAAATATAGGTTTACCGGGTTGCACAACGTTCCTACGCTCTTCGTTATCTTTAAATCTGTTTAGTTTACTTCTCATGATAAGTCTTCAATTTCAGCTACTACAAAAGTACTTCCGCCTACAAATATGCAATCATCTTTATTAGCTAGCTTTTTTGCTCTCTGATATGCAGCATGTACCTGTTTAAAACTTTCACCGGAAAAACCTGAAGCTTCTGCTTTTTGCGTTAACAACTCCACCGGCATGGCACGTGGCAAATCAGCCTGACAGAAGAGATAGTACGCATGCTCTGGTAGTAGTGATAATACAGTCTGCGGATCTTTTTCCTCATTCATACCAATCACCACAAAAAGTCTGTTGTATTGAATATGCTTGAGTTGCAGCCCGATTTCTTCAAATGCGCCCTGATTATGCCCGGTATCGCATATGATTAATGGTTTCTTTTGAATGATCTGCCAGCGTCCCCTGAGTCCTGTAAGCTGGCTTACGTTGCCCAAAGCAGTGCGTATCTGCTCCTGCGTTATTTGATATCCCAGTGTTTTCAGCACGTCTACTGACTTGAGAATACCAGGCAGGTTTTTGATTTGATAATGTGCTCCCAGAGAAAGAGCCAGGTCATTAAAGATTAACTCATCTTCCTTTTTTACATTTACAGTGTATTTACCATTAACAATTGCAGCGATGTTTACCTGATAAGTGTCCTGGGCAAAATGAAGGGAAGTGTTTTTGTCTTTGGCAACTTTTTCAAAAACAGCCTGCGTAGCTCCTTGCCTCTCTCCGATCACTACGGGTACATCCGGCTTAATAATACCTGCTTTTTCAAAAGCGATCTTTTCCAGGGTATCACCTAAAAATGCAGTATGATCTAAACCAATATGGGTAATAAGGCTTAGGATAGGATATATGACGTTGGTAGAATCAAACCGTCCCCCCATACCTACTTCTATGACTGCGATATCCACTTTTTCACGACTGAAATAGTCAAAAGCCATCGCGACAGTAGTCTCAAAAAATGAAGGCTTTAGCTGATCTATAAAATCTCTGTGATGTACGACAAAATCAACCACTGACTGTTGATCAATAGGCTGACCATTAATCCTGATCCTTTCCGTAAAGTCTTTGAGGTGTGGAGATGTATATAAACCCGTTTTATACCCTGCTTCCTGTAAAACGGCCGCGATACTATGGGCACTGCTTCCTTTTCCGTTGGTACCCGCAATGTGCACACTGGGGAAGTCGTCCTGAGGCTGACCTAAATATTCGCATAGAGCCAGTGTGTTTCCCAGATCTTTTTTAAAAGCCGCATTCCCAATCCGCTGAAACATCGGCAAAGCATCGTACAAATATTTAGTAGCCTCCTGATAGTTCATAAACTCAAATTTGCTGCAAACTTACACTCTATTTGCAAAAGTTAAACATCACAGTTATTAATAGTCACGCCAATTTTTTTTGACATGAGATAGAATCCATTTCATGCCTCACCCTTGCTAAACATTTGCGACCCAAAATCCTCTGACATTTTTACCCTTAAAAAGAATTATCATGCCCTTTATATTTGTTTGAAAACAACATTGATAAATACTATTAAGCTATATTTGCAGGTTTTTTGCTAATAGTATTGTATCATGCAACCTATGTTGGTGCTTTATTACACAACCACGCAAACCGATGAAGAGACTTAGAGGTGAAAATCTGGTCAAAAAATATAAGAAAAGAACCGTAGTAGACCATATTAGTTTGGAGGTTTCTCAGGGAGAAATTGTCGGACTTCTAGGGCCCAATGGGGCAGGCAAGACGACTACTTTTTACATGATTGTAGGTTTGATCAAACCTAATGAAGGTCAAATTTTTTTGGATGGTCAGGAAATCACCGCTTTACCTATGTACAAGCGTGCCAAAAAAGGTATCGGTTATCTTGCCCAGGAAGCGTCGGTTTTTCGTAAGCTCAGTGTGGAAGACAACATTCTTGCCGTACTAGAGATGACCAAAATGTCCAAAAAAGAAAGACATCTGAAGGCTGATGCCCTACTTGAAGAATTTAGTCTAACACATGTGAGAAAAAATATGGGCATGGTACTGTCTGGCGGAGAAAGAAGACGTACCGAGATTGCCCGTGCCCTGGCAGTAGACCCTGATTTTGTGTTGCTTGACGAGCCTTTCGCTGGCGTGGACCCTATTGCAGTTGAAGAAATTCAGACGATTGTAGCCCAGCTCAAAAATAAGAATATCGGAATATTGATCACTGACCATAATGTCAACGAAACATTGTCCATTACTGATCGGGCTTATCTCATGTTTGAAGGAAAGCTACTTAAAGCCGGTAGCGCTGAAGACCTTGCCAATGATGAACAGGTAAGAAGAGTTTATTTGGGCCAGCATTTTGAACTAAAAAGAAAAGTTTAATCAATTTAGTACCAGCTTAACATTTTATAAACAGAGAGGAGATAATTATTGCATGGAGTTTATTAATTCGGTAATGACATGGTTGATGAAGAAAAGGATTCATCAGATTGAGCTTTTTCTAAAGTATCCCCATGATGTACAGCGAGAAGTATTTGTGAACCTGATAGACACTGCCCAAAAAACCGTTTACGGTAAAGCCTATCATTTCCATGAAATCAATAATTTTCAGGATTTTCAGGAACAGCTACCTGTAGTAAATTACGAAAGCCTATACCCTTATATTGAGCGGGTGATGCGGGGTGAAAGTCATATCCTATGGCCCGGTAAAATTAAGTGGTTCGCCAAATCCTCAGGTACTACTAATGCCAAGAGCAAGTTTATCCCTGTATCTGCTGAAGCTTTGGAAGATTGTCATTATAAAGGTGGTAAAGATTTACTTTCTATTTATGTCAATAATTATCCTGAATCCAGAATGTTTTCAGGTAAAAATCTTGCCATTGGAGGTAGCCAGCAAATCAACCCACTTGATAAAAACGGAGAATCTTTTAGTGGTGATGTATCCGCAGTAATTATGAAAAATTTACCTTTCTGGGCTCAGCTGTCTCGTACTCCCAAGCTTGAAATCGCATTGATGGAGAACTGGGAAGAAAAAATTGAGATGATCGCCAAAGCTACCGTTAATGAAAATATTACCAGTATTGCCGGTGTCCCTACCTGGACCATTTTTCTCTTACAAAGGATTATGGAAATGAAGGGAGCAAAACATATACTAGAGGTCTGGCCAAACCTTGAGCTTTTTGTACATGGGGCTGTTTCTTTTACGCCTTATCGTCCTGTATTTAAGGAGTTGATACCTTCTCCTCAGATGCATTATCTTGAGACTTATAATGCGACCGAAGGCTTTTTTGGCATACAGGATCAGAAGAATTCAACTGAGATGCTCCTAATGCTGGACTATGGCATATTTTACGAGTTCATTCCCAGTGAAGAATTTGATAGTGAGCACCCCAAAACTGTAGCCTTAGACGAAGTTGAACTCAATACAAATTATGCTGTTGTCATTTCAACTAACGCAGGTTTATGGCGCTATAAAATTGGTGATACGATTAAGTTTACTTCACTTGATCCTTACAGATTCAAAATCAGTGGCAGAACCAAACATTTCATCAACGCTTTTGGAGAAGAACTTATCGTAGAAAATGCTGAAAAAGCGATTGCTTTTGCCTGTGATGTGACAAAGGCTTTAGTTGATGACTTTACTGCAGCGCCCCGTTACATCAGTGAAGGACAGAAGGGATGCCATGAGTGGATTATTGAATTTTCAAAACTCCCTGAAAGTATTGAAGCTTTTACTAATGCACTGGACGATCATTTACGAAAACTTAACTCAGACTACGATGCCAAACGTCAAAAGGATATTGCAGTAACCTCCCCGCAAATCCATATAGTAGACTCAGGTACTTTTTATCGCTGGATGAAAAAAAGAGGCAAGCTTGGAGGACAAAATAAAGTTCCCAGACTTTCTAATAATCGCGAATATGTAGATGATATTCTCAAAATGCTAGCGGAAGAAACTGTTTAATATTAATAAAGCTTTTTGGAAAGTAAGGCAAAGTCACTTTCTTTCAAATGATGCTGCATTTTTTCAAAAAGCTTTCTTTCTTTAGTTCTAACGTATTTTTCAAGCATAAACCCTAATTGGTCTGCCTCTTCTTCAGTCAACTCTTCTGTGTGCTGAAGTGCTGAATTAAGGTCGTGATTTATTCCTTTGAGCTCTTCTAGCGTTACTTCAAAAATAGCAAACTCATGAAGAAAAGGGAAAAGTAAAAAAGCATCTCTTTTCAGATGCTTTTCTATAATACGATTATATTCTTCTGAAGCAAAAGCAAGTTTTCCGGAGAGCGTCTCAGGGAGCCCACGATAAGGTGGCGCATTTTTTTTCAATAGTTGAGCTAAAATTAATAGCTCATGATGTTCTCTAGATATCGGTATCAGTACCTGATGTCTTCTCATCGCTATCTGAGTCTTCTATATCAGTATCTTTTCTATCTTCTTCATTATCAAAATCTGGCTCCTGCAATCCAATTTCATTTTCTTTTTTCTCAAAATCTTTAGGGGTTGGAAGATCACCAATTCTGTTAATACCAAAATACTGCATAAAAAAATCAGTGGTACCATAAAGTAACGGTTTTCCTATGGTATCTTCTTTGCCTTTAATCTCAATCAGTGATTTCTCGAGCAGCTTCTGAATAGCATAATCACAACCCACCCCTCTGATTTGCTCTACATTCGCTTTAGTGACCGGTTGCTTATACGCAATGATTGAAAGAGTTTCCATTGCTGCGGTAGAAAGCCTTTTATTTGATTGTTGTTTTAGTAATATACTGATGCTGGCCTGATATGCGGGCTTGGTAAGAAATTGATACCCACCACCGATATTAAATACCTGAAAGGGATATTGGTCATCAAGGTACTGCTCAATAATTTTATCAATTGCTGCTTTGATATCATCCAGAGAAATCTCAGCGTCAAACATTTCATTTAGACAACTCTGTATGTCTTCTATTTTGATAGGCTTAGAGGCACAAAAAATTAGCGCCTCTATATGATTCTTTAAAAACTCCAAAGATGGTAGTTTAAAAGGTGATAAAAAGGTGTTTTACTGATTTTTAAGCTTGGCCTCTATAGAGTGACGAGTATGAGGAACTGCTCTTAGCCTCTCTTTAGAAATCAATTTCCCAGTATCAACACAAATCCCATATGTACCATTCTTGATACGAGCTTTTGCACTTTCTAGCTGATTGATGAACTTTTGCTGTCTGGCAGCAAGCTGGCTCAGGCTTTCTTTTTCTAAAGTGTCAGCACCATCTTCCATCAGTTTGGTATTCCCAGAAGTAGTATCTGTGCCACTTTCATTTTTTCTGCTCAAACTGGCCTTTATATTTTCAAGTTCTTCTTTAGCCTTCTCAAGCTTTTGATCAATCAATACTTCAAACTCTTTGAGTTCTTCTTCAGAGTATCTTGTTTTTTCTACCTGGCTCATAGTGGGAATGTTTAATGAATGCGCAAATTTAAATAATGAAATCAAATCTCAAAATTTGATTTCATTATCCTGTTAAATTATATTAAAAAAAGAAAAATCTAAGAATTATAGTTCATTATTAATGTTATTAAAAATGGGATTTTCTCTGCTAACAACTCATTTACAGAAGCTTAGCTCCCTATCGTAAATATAACTTATGATCTAGGATATTATTTCAATATTAGGAAAAAACCGGCTTGAGCCGGTTTTCATAGAGTATTAATAACTAAGATAATGAACATCAATGCTTAATCATAGGAGATTTTTTCAGCTTAGCATCCGGAAAAAAATGGTTAACCTGCTCTTCGTACAAGTTGAACACAAAATTATCTTCAGGATATTCAATATCATCCAAGCTTATCACTTCATCTTTGGCGATATCTCTCTTAAGCACTATACCTTCTGCCAGACCTATGGGTAATAAATTTTCCTTCCTGCATATTTCAGCGTTTTCACACTGACCATAAGCGGTATATCCACCAAAACCATCTAGGGTTTGTCCGGCCTTCAAATCTATCTTGGCTGTGGTCACTACTTCTACCACTGGTCCTCCAATGGGCGCCATAACAGGGTCATTAAAATGAAATACCCTGGCTATAGAATTAGGTATTTCAAAATAACAAAGATGATAGGGGGTATAGAAGCTGTAAATCGGTCCCTTACCTAACTTAAGGTAACTTAAATATTCTTTAGACATCTCATCATCAGTAGTCGCATATACATATACGCCCGGGCCAGGTTTGGCACCCACTACGTAATCTACGATACCTCCTGATGCTTTGAGTTGTTCTGCATCATAAAGATCTGTTAAGTTATCAATGTGTTCTTGTGAGCGAAAAGCATTCATCCCTCTCTGAGACACTTTCATACCAGTAGCATTGGCTACAGATGCCTGTTCAAATGCAATCTTAGTACCATCCGTAAAGTTGGTAATCATGTTGACGTTTTGCCCCGCATTCTTAGCATACTGCTCCATATCTTCAGGATTTTTATGCACATCCAGGAACCCTTTGATATTTCCACAAACCAGGGGCGTAAATCCCATATTTTTGACAAAACGATAGAGGTTCATGATCACACCGGGCTGATCTCCATCGCTACCACTCAATATCACGTTTGCGAGGTCTGCCTTATGCTTAAGAATCGGGCCTAATGTAGAGTCCAGCTCAGCATTCATCAGAATTACTGGCTTTTGGTGTTGAATAGCAGTTAATACCGCTTTAGCAGCATATGCAATGGTACCAGTGGCTTCAACAATAATATCTACCTCTTTTGCCATGGCAAGTACCTCAGGATTGCTTGTAACCGTTGCAATTCCTTTCTTCACACAATTATCAAGAACATTTGGATCTTCGCAGTCCATAATTTGCGCTACTCCTGCTTTTTTATAGCAATGAATGGCTTTGTCTAAGCTCCTGTTACAGATTGCTGCCACCCTCATACCAGGCGTGTATTTAACAATCTGATTTACGATTCCAATGGCCATGTAGCCAGCACCAAGTATACCTACCCGGATGGGGTTACCAATATCTTCTCTGAAGTGTAAAGCTTTATCTGTAATAATCATAGCATTAAAAAAGCATTTTTTTGTAATATTGAAACAATGTAAGATTAAAATTATTTTAACGCAAGTAATTATATAACTATTTAAGTTTATTTTTTAACTAAACATGTAAGACATCTTAATTTTCTCATTTCAGCAATACTACAAACTTTCATGCTAAGATCTCTAAGTAATGATTTAGAGAACTCTTTTTTACAAAAAAAGGTGACTTTGAGAGTCACCTTTTTCTTATATGAAATTAAATATATGCACTAGCCATTTGTATTAGCACCGGGATAACCAGGGTTTTGTTGATAACCACCCAATGTCCTATCTATCTGGTCTTGAGGAATTGGACGAAGTATATGATAATCCTGTATATTATCTTTTGCCTCATTGTTATAGAGACGAACCCTTTCTACTAATTTTCCAGTTCTGGTCAAATCAAACCAGCGATGCATTTCTCCAGCAAGTTCTCTTGCTCTTTCATCAAGAATGAAATCAATATCTACATCAGCTGCAGTGATTTCCATAGCATCCTCTTCTCCTGGCCAAGCTGCTCTACGGCGTACCACGTTAATATCTTCTGCTGCTCCCTGTAAATCTCCCTGCATTAAACGAGCTTCTGCACGAATAAGGTAGGCATCTGCCAAACGTGCAATTACAAAATCACGGGAACCCTGAGTCCATTGTCTATCCGGACGTAAAGGATCAAGGAATTTTTTCAGCGTTGGATATAGCCTTTCAGAATATTCATCAGTAGTATACACAACATAAGGAGTAGCAGCTTCACGTTCGGCAGTCCATTCAGCATCTCTACCAGGCCCTGGGATGAATAAAGCAGTATCACCTAACTGAAACTTAGGCTCACCTTCTACACCATATCCATTTGCTGCATCCTCAGCAGACCAAGTAGGTATACTTTCTGCGTTATTCGCATACCATACATGCTTATAACTTTTTTCGTAGCGGCTATCAATATCTCTATTCCATAACCCCAACAAAAAGTCAGTGGGACGGAAACGCTTCCAGGGGCGTCCATTTTCGGTATCACGCTGCATACCAGGCAGTTTGTCGTACTCCATTAAAAAGTAAAGGTGTCCTCTGTTACCATCGTCTCCGTTCAAAATCAAATCTAAAGTGTTTTGAACTGACCAAATCACTTCTGAGTTGAGCTGATTGTCCATCTCCCACAAAGCCTCAAAGTCTTCTAATAACTCAAAACCATAATTGTTAATTACTGAACTCATCAGTTGCTCCGCTCTGGCAGCGTCGTCAGACTGTGCAAATGGCTTGTAAGCCCTGGTCAGTAATACCTTGGCTAAAATAAACTCAGCCGCAGGCTTAGTCACTCTTCCATAATCGCTTTGCTCAGCAGGCAAAACACTCACGGCATTCTCAAGATCAGGTATGATAGCCGTAGCGTAGATTTCAGACATAGGAGTTCTGTTTGCTTCTACCTCTATTCCTTCTGTTTCTTCTAAAGTCAAATGTACATCTCCAAAATGCTTCACTAGATTCCAGTAGAAAAATGCCCTGATAAATCTTACTTCTGCCAGTCTCTGTGCAACCAGCTCAGCATCTAAACCTTCAATATCTGCGGACCTGTTGATGACAGCATTGGCCTGATTGATCCCCTTATACCAATCTCTCCAAATTTCACTTACGAAACTCTGACTGGAGTTAAAATTATTGTCATACCAGTTCCATACTTTATGGCTACCATCAGCACCATTGGTATGGATATCTGTACCAAAAACAGTAGAGGTAAATCCTCTTTCAGGAGGTCCATAGGTAGTCTTCAGCCATGCATACGTTGCATCCACAGCATCTTCAAAACCCGCAGGAGTTGTGTAATAAGAAGAAGCGGAAACATCTGAGACCAGATCTTCTTCCAAAAACGATTCGCAAGACTGACCGAAAAAAGCCAGTAAAGCAACTAATGATATAATTGATTTCGTTTTCATTCTATTAGATATTTTTTATTTAGAACTGAAAATTGATACCCAACAAATACAGGCTGGTAGAAGGCACATCACCTGTACCTATATCATTGTTATTTTCAGGATCATAAGTTTCATATTTAGCCCAGTACATAGGGTTTTGAGCAGTGGTATACACTCTCAAACTTGACAACCCTAGCCTTTCGGTGATTCCCTGATTGAAGTTATATCCTAAGGTTACATTTCTCAACTTTAAGTAGCTTCCATCAAAATAACCCAGGGTAGATACCTTCTGTGGACGCTCCTGGTTGATATTAGGACGGGGGTAAGCATTTGTAGGATTAGTGGGTGTCCAGTAATCTACATCAAGGTTATTATAACGCCCCTGCATAGTAACCTGACCTACGTTGAAGTTACTATTAATCATATGGCCAAGGCGATAATATAAGAAAACAGAAAGATCAAAACCTTTAAATTCAAATCTGTTGTTAATACCTCCAAGTACATCAGGTACATCTGAGCCCAAGATAGTTCTGTCTTCAGGTGATATGATGCCGTCACCATTCATATCCGCAACTTTGATCTCTCCTGGAAAAGCTCCATCCATCTGCTCGGCAAGATCAGCTTCATCTGCCTGCCAAATACCTGTTTTTTTATAGTCAAAGAACACACGAATAGGTTCACCTATAAACCATTCGTTACCAATGTCATCTATCGGATTACCATTCTCATCTGTTAAGGCTAATTCTGTAATTTCCTCTTCATAATGCGTAACGTTCATGTTCAAATTCCATCTAAATCCGCCTTGTTCCTGACTGTCAATGATAAATGCACCTACCTGAAGTTCTACACCTCTTGTTTGAGTTGACCCAATGTTCTGTAAAATTTGATCATAACCTGAGGTAGAAGGAAGTCGTCTCTCTAGTAACAAATTTTCAGTGTTGGTCACATAATAGTCAAATGAACCTGAGAGCCTATTGTTAAAGAAACCAAAATCAGCACCAACATCTATTGTTTTTGAAATTTCCCAGCCAAGATCAGCATTTGGGATTTCATTCAAACGAAAGCCCGCAGCATTTGCATCATTCCAGTCATATACTGTTCTGGCCAATCTACCAGCAGTTTGATAGGGATCTACAGAAGTATTTCCTACTTCACCATATGAAGCTCTTAACTTTAACTCAGTCAACCAGTTAGAAGCTCCTGACATAAAAGGCTCATCAATCACTCGCCATCCGGCAGAGATACCAGGGAAATAAGCCCATTTATTACCTGGTGCTAGCCTTGAAGACCCGTCGGCACGATAAGTAAATTGAAAAAGATATTTGTCAGCGATACTATAGTTAATACGCCCCATATAAGAAGCAAGCTGCCACTCTTCAAGACGAGAAGAAATTGATTCTATAGTCCCGGCTGTACCTATATTATACCATAGCTGAGTTTCATAGGGTAAGTTCACTACCCGATTGAAATGATTCTCATCTTTTGACTCCTGAATACTTTGTAAAAAGGTAAATGTGAAATCGTGATTTTCACCAATACTAGTATTGTAAGTCAACAGGTTCTCCAGCGTATAACCAAAGACTTTTTCATTTTCCAGTTCTGCAGCCGGGTCTGCCCCTCTTCTTGCATTGGTTAAACTACCCTGAAAAACACCTTGTCTACGGTAACGGATATCAGGTCCAAAAAGAAGCTTGTACTGTAAGCCCTCAATGATGTTAGCTTGAAAATACATGGAAGTAAATATCCTTGTAAAGTCACGCTCATCTACATAAGCTCCGGGAACAAGTTCATTCAATGGATTGGTACGGATACCATCCGCAATAGGTAAAAACTTGGGCGTACCATCTTCATTATAAGGCTGGCCTAATGGATTATTGTTTATCGCCTCACTCAAAGTAGCATTTGAGCCCCAGTTTTGTGTCGAGGTAGACAAGAAAGAAGACATCCCCACTTTGAATCGGTCGCTAATGTTATGGTCAATATTTAAGCGACCAGTAAATCTTTGATAGTCCTGATTTTCAATAATTCCCTGCTCTTTAAAGTAACCCAGTGAAACATTAAACTGAGTCTTCTCATTACCGCCTGCAACACTTAGTTGATGATTGGTTTGAAACCCACTATTAATTACCAGGTCCTGATAATCAGTAGAACGACCTATTGCAATAGATTCTAATTCAGCTGGATCTTCAAAAACAATTTCATCAGACTGAAGACTACTTCCTGGTCCCCAGGCCTGTCTTCCTGTGTTACCATCTTCATCTATTCTACGAGACTCTCTTTTCATTTCTGCGAACTCAGCTCCATTCATCATATCTACCTGATTCAGGGCATTTGAAACACCATAATAACCATCGTAGCTAACCACTGTCTTACCAGCTTTACCGCGCTTTGTAGTTACCAGGATTACTCCATTCGCACCTCTGGAACCATATATTGCTGTAGCAGCAGCATCTTTTAATACCTCCATGGACTCAATATCCTGAGGGTTGAAATCATAGATAGTTCCTGTACCAGAGGTCATTGGCACTCCATCTACTACGAATAGAGGCTCATTTGACGCGGTAAGAGAACGTCTACCTCTAATAGTCACCGAAGGGTATTGCCCAGGCCTTCCACCAGCTGATACAATATCCACACCAGCCACTTGCCCTTTCATAGACTCAAGGGGGTTAGCTGTAGGAATTTGCTTAATGGCCTCTTCATCCAATGACGCGATGGCCGCAGTTACATCCCTTTTCTCTTGGGTACCATAACCTACCACTACCACTTCAGAAAGTGATTGGATGTCTGGCATAAGCGCCATGTCAATGGTTGTGCGGTTATTAATGTCTACTTCATCACTAGTGTATCCTACAGAAGAGAAAACTATCGTTTGTGCACCTGAAGGAACACTGAGTGTAAATTGTCCTTCCACATTTGTAATTGTTCCGGTTGTAGTACCTTTCACCAGGACATTTACGCCCGGTAAGGCATCTCCTGTCTCTCCATCGGTTACGGTTCCCCGTATTGTTTTGTCCTGAGACCAGGCAAAGAGGCTAAAACACATGAAAGCCATGAGTAAGCTCATGGACTTCCGCCAAGGCGGTAAATAATTTTCCATAATTAGATTGTTTTATTAGATAATTGATTAATAAAAGATTGCTTTAACAACTGAATTTGTAACACTTCCCTTACTTTGGTTGAAATCGCACAATTCAAACTTTTCTTAAATAATCCTATTATTATCCAATTAAACAATAGTGTTTTTTAAAAAAAAGAAATTTACGCATATTTTTTTATAAATATTCCAAATCACTGTCTGAGCATATTGGCTAGGTATTGAAAAAATGCAACCGATTTAATTCCTCCCTTCCTTTTTAAGTGTACTCCTTATTAATTTATTACTATACATGCATGCTGTGATTTACCCGAAGTGTACGTTCTTCCTAATGGAAATGACTTTTTTAGCTTAAATACTTAGTTAAAAGTCTGGAAATGATTAGGTTTGTAGCTTATTAAATAATTATTACCTATTCGCAGAACGAATTAGCACATCTAATTCATTGATCATGAAAAATCCTGAAGTAAAAATTTATGCGGGCCCTGATTCCCTTGATGATTTTAATATAGAAGAAGTCTACAAGATGGCCGAAATCAAATCTGATGATAAGCCTGCCTTGTACGGTGCCAGAACAGTGGGTTTAAAATCCCGCACTAACTTTGATATGGACAATTCTGACGCAGGGTTCATGGGTTATGATTTTGAGGCGATCATGCAAAACTTCAACATTTTCGGAAAGGGTGGCAATGCTGATGATCTGGTACCGCTTCCTACCGTAGAAATGGCTGAAAAGATTTATAAGGAAACCGGACTCATACCCTCTTCAGAAATTATGCTTCCGGCAATACAGCTTGCCTGTATTAAGAAGTCATTCGCCAATGATCCTTTTCTTGTTTGGAACTCTGCGGTAGACCAGCTGGGATGGCATATCCGTCAGATGGCTGGTTTTGCTGAAGAACATGGCTGGATCGTAGGCTTGAAAAACGGCAAATGGCTGGGCGAAGAATATAAAAAAGCTGAAAGCAAAGACTTTAAAGGCAAAACCAGTATAGAGACTGTATGGGACGGTTTGGTCAATTATGCTTCAATAGCAGATGAAGTCATATTGATTCAAAGAGGCTGCGACTTGCCTGCTAAGGGGGAATACCGCAACCTGCCTATCCATTATACTGCCACGCGTACTAAAAGACGTCATGCAGATAAAAATGTAGCTGCTTATTTTGACCCCAGCCACTCGCTAGGCCCCAAAATGCGCGACCAGATCGTGGAAGAAACAGTAAAGGCTATGCGAATGAAAGTAAGTGAGGATGAATATTTATATGATGGAATATTGATTGAAGTTGGTACTGCCAAGTGTGACACCCATCAGCATATCACTGTAAATGAACTGCAAGAATTGGTTGAAAAAATCGCTGAGTTCAGAACTTTATCAGGAAGAAGAAAACATATCAAAGAAGAGCAAAACGCTTGAGATATTTAGCCAAATCATAATAAGTTTAAAGCCTCTTATACTTAACTGTTAAGAGGCTTTTTAATATCATATTACTTTTTGTGCTAGTGCTTCTTCCACGTATTTGAAAGTAGACAATACATCAGGCTCACCATTTACCACTGCGACATCATGCTCAAAATGTGCTGAAGGTCTTCGGTCACCGGTAATAATTGTCCAGCCATCGCTAAGTTGTTTTACTCTACGCGTGCCCAAATTAATCATCGGTTCAATTGCAATCACTAATCCATTCTTAATTACGGGCCCTCTCCCTCTCTTACCATAGTTGGGTACTTCAGGAGATTCGTGCATTTTCTTCCCTAACCCATGCCCTACTAACTCACGAACTACACCATAACCGTGTTGTTCCGCATGCTGCTGTATAGCAAAACTGATATCACCAATTCTTTTACCTGCTCTGGTTTGCTCAATACCTAAATCCAAACATTCTTTGGTAACTTTAAGTAGCTTTTTTACTTCTGGCGCAACCTCTCCAACTTCAAAAGTATAGGCATGATCTCCATAAAAACCATTTTTCACAGCACCACAATCTATTGAAATGATATCACCATCCTCAAGCGGTTGCTCATTGGGTATGCCGTGCACCACCGCTTCATTGCGTGACATACAAAGCGTATTGGGAAAATCATAAAGACCGAGAAAGCCCGGTTTAGCTCCCTGGTCACGAATAAATTCTTCAGCAAGCTTGTCCAAATAAAGGGGAGTAACCCCAGGTTTTATCTCCTGGGCTATTAGCCCAAGCGTTTTTGAAACGATGAGCGCGCTTTCACGCATAAGCTCTATCTCTTCAATACTTTTATAGTGGATCATACAAAAGGCGACTTAACTATACTAACTAACTATATTAACAATAGGTAAAACATAAAAAAGTTTTGAGAATGATTCTCAAAACTTTAGCAAGTTAGCATAAAAAAATCAATAGGAAATTTTACAACTGAATGTCCTGCAAGTCAGTCAAGAGAAAGTACTGGTTATAGTGCTAATTTGCCCCTAAGTTCTGCTGAAGCTTTTTCATTTCTTTAGCCATAGCAGAAATTTTATCCTGCAAGTCATCAAGCTCAAAATTAACTTCAGGCAAATGTGACCTAAGATGCCACTCTACTTTCCAAAGTTGCAATATCTGTTGCTCGGAAAGCTCATAGGGCTCGTGCTTAGGGTTATCCGATAGACAACGAACACTTCCATATTGTTGAAGACGATTCTTCAGCCTTTTTACCTGTATCCCTCTTTCTTCAGAAACGACCACGTATACAGTACCATCATTGATATAACGGTAATCACTTTTATCAAGTAATCTACAGATTACCCAGTCGTCTTCAGAAAGCGTTGGCTCCATACTATCACCACTTACCTGCACAGCATAGCACAGGCCATCTTTAAGCATATAGCCAGGCAACTGTATGCTTTCCTGTGACTCAAGAAATTCCTGCGATTCGTAGCCAGTGAGGTAGTTTGCTGCCGCTTTGTGGTTAATAAGAGGCACAGTAGTGTTACCCTGAGTGTCCTGTGTAGCTACTACAATGACTTCAGTAAACTGCTTTCCTTCTGCCTCACCGTTTTCCGCTTGGTTATGAAAAGGTTTTCCTTTCCCAGTAATTACATACGCGCTGTTAATCCCGAATCGCTGAAAAGCGCGGTTCAGGATCTCAAGCGTTACTGAGCGACGATTTGCCTTGATATCACCTAAATTAGAAGGAGAAACATCAATACTAGTAGCAAATTCTCTGTCTGAATGCACTTTCTTACTTTTTTTAAGCATGTTAATACACTCAAAGAAGCGCTCATTTACATGATTTTTATACTGATTATCAGACATTTATTAAAATTATACTTTATTTAAGAATACTTTCTCTTGCAATATACTTTTTTAAAGCATATACTTGTACTTATAGCAAGTACAAATATGGAAAATATCAGGGAAATAAAAAAACATTTGCATAAGGAAGACTACCTCCACCTTAGCAGACTCACAGGTTACAGTTGTGAATACATAAAAAATTGTGTAGAACACCGCAGAAACAATCGTCTGATCGTAATGGCCGCACAGGAAGTTTTGATGGCAAATCAAAAAGTCTGATTACTCCCAAATTCCTGGAGGGATGATTTCTAACACATGTAGGTCGGGGTCATAAAAGTAGAAAGAGTACAGATTCTCTTTCCAATGCTGCTCATGGATGATTTTGATTTGTTGATCACTCAGCTTCTTCTGCCATTCATTATATTCACTAAGTGGTACTTCAAATGCCAAATGCTGCTTGCCGTAGGCAAAATGGGGAGGTAAAGTGTGCTCTTCTTTTGTTACTTCTGGCAAAAAACATAAGAGTACGGAGCTCCCTGCTCTAAAAAATACGTGTCGCCCTTCTACAAAACTGATCAGTTCCAATCCTAACACATTTTCATAAAAGTGCTTTGTCCTCTGGAGGTCGCTTACGTACAGACAGTTTTCTTTAATTTGTTGGATCTCCATAATAAAAAAACAGAAAGCGATTGGCTTTCTGTTATATTCATTTCATTAGTATTAAATCAGTTATCTCTGACTAGCTCAAAATAACGGTCAAAGATTTTTCTATCTAGTAATATGGTAGGCTTGCCCCTACCCCAGTCAGTAGATACTTCATACAAGCCATTGTAAGCTCTACCGATATATGCTTTGTCAGGTTCAAAGCCCAAAAGACCATTAGGCCCTTCTGGCTGCTTGCTACATTTAAATGATATTTTAAATTTATCCATCACTCTATTGTATTTTCTTACCATAACTGTATCAATTTTTGTGCAAAACTATTTATAAGTTACATGTCAAATATAACAAAGCAGAAGAGCTTGCTTTTTACTAATATAGCATAATATTGCTAAATTTAAATACTTACTTAAAATATTTATTAAAAAAAGAACATATTTATTAAGAATTATATCATTTTACTTAATGAAATTTAGGCATATATACCTAAAAAAATATGTATTTTTATATTTCTTACACACCTCAGCAAATGCTTACTAGTTGTAAATATTATTCCATGATGTGTAGAAACTGCTACTAAATTATGAAAGAAGCTGGTCTGAAGACAGCATGCTTTTTTTTAAAAAATTATAAACATGCCCTGTTTTCCTATGTTTATTGAATATAAGAACAGTATGATATGAAGATCAAGTTTGTATCATAAGGTTATATACCGACTTGAATTTTTTTATTGTAATTAATTAAATTTTTTAATTTTAATCTGAATAAGATTATGAGTATTACTGATGAAAATAAGATGATAGTAAACGCAATAAACGAGCTTATTGCTGTTTGCAAAGAAGGTGAAAGAGGTTATAAAAACGCTTCTGAAAAAATAGAAGATAGCGAGTTTAAAACCATTTTATACCGCTTGTCTCAACAAAGAGCTTTATTTGGCTCTGAACTGGAAAACGAACTGATCAAAGATTACGGTGAGGAAGCTAAGAGTGACGATTCTATAGTGAGTAAACTACACCGTGGTTGGATGGATTTTAAGTCAGGATTAAGTGGCAACGATACCAAAGCGGTATTAGATGAGTGCATTAGAGGAGAAAAGCATGCTATTGACAAGTATACTGAATCTCTTGACGGTAAATTACCTGCATACATTGAAGAACGCGTTCAGGAACAGTTAACAATGATCAAAGGTACACTTAGCCAATTACATGAATTTGAAGCGGAAAAGGCTAATTCCTAATCAGAAAATATATTCGTGAATAAAAGCAAAGGTTAAACCTTTGCTTTTTTTTGGATAACCACCAAACTTCATGATATGGACATTTTTAATCTACTGGTAGATGTCGTTAATTATCCTTTCAGGAAACTAAAGTCATTTATTAAGAAGAAACTGGGGTGGATCGGTGAGCCCATTATTTTACCTTATAGAGGCTATGGCAATCACAACCAGTTTTTTATCAGAGGTAGAGTAATTGAGGATACCGGATTATCTCAGCCGGAAGAACATGATAGTCTCTGGCAGAATCTGCTGGCTATGATTAAAAGATATAGTAGTAGTGGAATTTCCGAAGTAGAAGTGTATGCTGAGTTTGCTGGAAGGGTAAGGCGATATACAACCGATGACGACGGTTTTTTTATTGTTAATCAAATAGTGGAAGAAGGAATGATTGACGATGAAGACTGGCAACCTATTCATTTTTATATGCTCAAAGAGGGTAATGTAATTACTGAATCGTATGGAGAAATACTGCTAACTCGTAAACAAGCACAATATGGAGTGATTACCGATATTGATGATACTTTGCTGATCTCACATGCCACCAATATGCGAAAGAAGCTGAGGCTGATGTTATTCAAGAATGCCAAGACTCGCCTGCCTTTTGATGGTGTTGCCGCATTCTATTGTGCTTTAGAAAGAGGAACTTCTAACTCTGAGGATGAGAAAAATTTCAATCCATTTTTTTATGTTTCAAGCAGTGAATGGAATTTATATGACTTGCTGGCTGATTTTTGTTATCATCACAACCTCCCCAAAGGCCCATTCCTACTTAGGGAAGTAAAGATTAATTTGAAAAAGATATGGAAGTCTGGTGGTGGAAATCATGATCATAAACTTGACAAAATCAGACATATCCTTAGCCTTCATGAAGAACGAGAGTTTATCCTTATAGGTGATAGCGGACAACATGATGCAGAAATTTATAAGCAGATCGTCCATGAATATCCTGAGAGGATCAAAACCATCTATATCAGGGATGTTCACCCCAAACGTCATGATTTTGTGTACAACATTGCCAAAGAACTTGCTGAATATGATACGAGAATGCTTCTGGTAAAAGATACCGAAGTTGCGGCAATAGATGCGATCAAAAATGGTTACCTGCCTCCCAAAGCACTAAAAGGTATTGTAGACGAGAAAACATTTAACAAGCATATGGCTAGTGACTTCCAGATGGTGTTTGATAGAATGGTTAACCAAGAATAGATGTTCTGGTGGAGGGTTTGGGAGCGATAATGTGAAAAGCGTGTTTTTTTATAGTTACTTTCACAGTAGTTGGGTAACCTATTACTTCCCCATCAACTTGTAACACCTCTTTTTGAAGGTTATGAATGATAATTTCTTTGCAGGATATGATTTTTATGTAGGGCGATGTTTTGATGGTACCTCTAAACATATGATAAGCGATTGAGAAAATAGCGTACTTGGGAAAAGGTTTTACAATACAAATTTCAAACTTACCATCATCAATTTTACCAATAGGATTCATAACCGCACCGGTTCCATATTTTGATGCATTGGCAATCACCACCATATTGGCTTTTTTCTTAAACTCGTTTCCTTTCAGCTCAAATTGGTATTTCTTAGGTGTAATATGAATTATCTCCCTGATGAACTGGCGTAAGTATCCAAATTTCCCTCTTATCTTTTCTTCCTCAAATCTTTTTACCACTTTGGCATTTAGTCCAATATCGCTGAGGTGTAAACAAAGATGTTTATCATTGATTATCAGGGCATCTAAAGGTTTTTCTATACCATTCAGCAATAATTTGATAGCGAGTTCATGATTCTCACTAATGTTTAATTCTCTTGCCAGTCCGTTGGCGGAACCTAGAGGAATAATTCCAAATAATACTTGCTTATCGATAATGAGTTCCGCTACGAAATTGCAGGTACCATCACCACCTACAGCCACCACTACATCTGGTTGGAGTTTTTCAATAGCCTTTTGTGCATTGATATGATCGTCTTCAGTACCTTGGGTTTCAAACAGCTCAAATGATTTCTGTTGGTTTTGAAAAACCTGATTTAACTTGTTTAAAAATTTAGATTTATCTAAACCACCTGAAATGGGGTTGATAATAAAAAGGAACTTTTCTCGGTTCATACGTCAAAAAAAACATTCTAAAGAGATTAAGCTAAAAAAAAGCATCTTTTTTATGAATGCACAAAAAAAAATCAGGGAATGATCCCTGATTTTCAAAATTTATAAGAAATAAAATTAGCTGTCAATTTCATTTATTTCCTCTTCAATACCCTGCTCAATATCTTGCCAAGTTTCGTTTAGATCAGACTTAAGCTCATTCCAGTTATCGGCAGTTGCATTTTGAACTTCTTCCAAATCGTTATTCAGTTCATCAAGTTCTTCTTCCATTTCGGCTTTAGCGTCTTCAGAAGCATTTTCCATGTCAGATTCAACTTTGGAAATTCTATTTTCGAGTGCAGACTCCCATTCTTCCTGCTCTGCTTCCCAGTTGGCTTCCATCTGCTCCATATTGTTGTCTTCCATGATTTCAGTATCTTCACCTAAATCATCGTTGGTATTTTCGTTAGGAGAAGTGCACTGAGCAAAAATAGATACAGAAAATATTGTAGCTACTATAAAGCTTATGTTTCTATGTTTAGTATTCATGTTTATAAAATTTTAATTAAAAATTGTAATGTATAATAGTTGATAAAAAAATGTAAAAAAATTTACCTCAGGCATTTGAATTTCCCCCAGCCTCATCAATAATTTTTCTCAGGTAATAGACATATAGTAAAAAAATGGGGAATCAAAAAAGTTACTAATTACTATGCTTTGGCAGTTCTCTTTAAGTTAAAAATTGATTTTTTACTTTTCTTAGATGATCTGTCTACACCTTTGTTGATAGTTTCTAAAAGACTGTCTATATTTTTGTTGATAGACTTTTCTACGTCTTTACGAAACCTATTGCTGTCTTTGTTAAACTTTTTCCTGGTTTTTTTACCTTTATCGGGTGCTGTTAACAGTCCTGTTGCTACACCTGCTAACAAACCAATTACAATTCCTGATATAAGTCTCATAAGTAAATATTATAGTCTGATTTAATTAATATACTATACCTATTGTAAAAGCCGTGCCAATGAAATGACCAGTTGATTAAGAAAGGTAAAATAACCCTCTGGCAGCGTTTTTACAGGCTTTTTGAGGTGAAAATTCAAATTGAAAATCGGGTGGAGCTTTTAAGTGCGATATTTTTCCGAGGAAAGTATTCTACACTATGTAGAACACTTTCTAATAAATTATTTTTCAAGCGCATTTTCAGAAATGCTTAAAACATTTCAGTTGCTTTTGACCTTATACAGATGTCAATGTGATAGCGCTCAGTTTCGCTATTGCTATTTTTTTACCTTAAAATTTTAAAACAATGTCTATACTTTCAATTATACTGGCAATTTTTCTCCCTCCTTTAGGGGTTGCACTTAAATATGGATTATCAGGAAAATTCTGGATTAATCTTTTACTAACACTTATAGGCTGGTTACCAGGTGTGATTCATGCTTTTGTGGTATTATCACGATAAGTGCAGCATATCCCTGTATGTGATATGTATCTATATCAGGGATTTTTTAGAAACTTATCGTAAATTTAATAACCCATACACCACCCAACTTTCGTAAATTTATAATCAAATGAAAAAAGCCAAAAAATTTATCAAGGAACATACAAATAATGATAAGTTTAAAGAGTATATGGTTAGTGGCATGACTCTTCTGGCAGCTTTAGCAGTACGGAACCTTATCAAGTATCTCTGGAAACTGAGTACTAATTCTGAACCACCTGAAAACCCGGCTTCAAGAGAGGTCTCCTGGCAAAGCGCTTTCTTATTTACTGTATTGACGGGTATATTAGTAAGCATAACAAAATTACTTATCCGAAGAAATGTATCGGTAGAGCTTGAAGAAAACTTCTAAAAATAAATACATTACTTTGGAAAACTTTTTCCTGATTACCGGGTAATCTGATACGAGATTACCCTTTTTTTAATCATTTTATAGTCAGCAATATACTTTTTAGTACCAAGTGAAATCAGTAGAGTGCCCCGCGGATTTAGTGTATGCTTCTCAGGAAGAGAAAGGACTTACACGGATAAAGAGAGGTAAAGGCTTTAGTTACCACGATGAGTCAGGAAATATTATTAAAGATGACGGTACGCTGGATAGAATAAAGTCATTAGGGATTCCTCCAATGTGGAAAAAAGTCTGGGTCAGCACGAACGCCCAAAGTCATATACAGGCAACAGGGCTTGATCAGAAAAACCGCAAGCAATACATTTATCATGCCGCCTGGATAGAATACCGAAACCTCGCTAAATTCTCCAGAATCAAAGAGTTTGGTCTGGCTATCCCTACCATCCGCAAACACACATCCGAACTTCTGAAAGAAAAAGGCTGGTCAAAAGAAAAGGTAATATGTCTGGTTATTCAAATGATGGATGAATATCACATACGCATCGGGAATCAATACTACAAGGATCAGCATGAAACATTTGGGGCAACCACACTAAGAAATAAACACCTGGATTTTGAGAAAGGGGTTGGCAGGTTAGAGTATAAAGCAAAAAGTGGGAAATACCGTAAGATAAGCCTGCATAATAATCATATTACCAGACTCATCAAAGAATGCGCTGATCTGCCCGGTTACGAAATTTTTACTTATAAAGACGGCCATAGAAAGTACCAGGCAGTAAATTCTCATGACGTTAACGAATATTTACACCAGATAGCTGGTGAAAGTTTTAGCAGTAAAGACTTCAGAACATGGGGAGGAACTACCCTGGCGGTAGAAAGACAGGCTAAAGCACGTGAGGCAGTTGATAAAAATCCACGACTTAAATACGAGTCAACCCTGGTCAAACTGGTAGCCAAGGAACTGGGAAACACAGTGAGTGTATGCAAGGAATATTATATCCACCCCAAGGTTTTGAAGGCAGTTATTCAAGAAAGTCTGAAGCCTTACTCTTGCAGAACAAGTATAGAGTTACCTTCAAGCCAGCGCAAACTTTTGAGAGATAGTGAGATTATAGCATTGAATATTCTTCAGCAGTAAAGGGCCGCTCTCGCGACCTTTTGATGCATAAGCCCTTGTTTTTACTAGTGAATTTCATCCATCCACCGGTTGAGCAGGGGTGAAAGCAAAACAACAACAACCGCACCTCCTAAAGCAACATAGGCAATGGATTCAAAACCTGAGGTATATATCTGCAAGGTTTCAGTTGCTGGCACAGCCTCACCTGATTCCAGATTATCAATTGCCAGTCGTTGCCCTACAAAGCCTACAATCTGAAAAGCATACGCTGAGGAGAGGAACCAAACCCCCATCATAAAGGCTACAATTGTCTTGGGAGAAAGATCTGTAATCTTAGAAAGCCCCACGGGATAAGTAAACAGCTCACCTAACGAAAGACAAAGGTACATGAGTACAAGAAATATGAAGGGCACCTTCCCCGCCTCATTGGCAGCACCCTGACTTAGAAAAAGTATATAAAAACCAAGCCCCAGCAATGCCAGTCCCATCGCAAATTTATAGGGAGTACGGGGATTGATGTTGCTTTTGGATAACTTTACCCACAGGGCTGAGATCGGGATAGCAAGCAGAATGATAAAAAGCGGGTTCAATGCATTGGTAGCGGCAGCATTATCAAACAACCAAACATCCAAGGTGACATTTCGCTCTGAAAATAGGGTGATGATGTTTCCTGATAGTTCATGAAAGCCCCAGAAGAGCGTCATAAAAACTGTTAAAAACATAGCAACTGCCAATTGCTTGCGGGCTTTAAGGTCTATAGTAGTCATCACCCAGCCTATATATCCCAGAATAAAGATACTCAGAGCATAAAATATCAGGTTAACGAAGGTTATTTTTCCCAGAAAACTCGTACCTCCTGCAATAAACTCATAAGAAGACAACAACACGGCAATAAGCGGAACCGTCACCAAAGAAATTACCCATATTCTGGGTTCCGTTTTTAAACCCAGCTTTTTCTCCTGTAATTTTCTGGGATAAGGGGGCAAACCGTGATCATGAAACACCCCATTGTTAATACCTCGCTGAAAAACTATCACCCCGGCGACCATTCCTATGCCTGCCAAAGCAAAGCCATAATGCCAGCCGTAGTTTGCTCCCAGCCACCCACATAAAATAGGTGATAGGAAAGCACCAATATTGATACCCATATGAAATATGGTAAAACCCGAATCTTTGCGCGTATCACCGGTAGGATACAGCGCGCCAACAAATGTGGAAATGTTAGGCTTAAAATATCCATTTCCCACGATGATAAAAGCCAGTGCGACAAAGAAGGCTACATTATTTTCAATGGCTAACACAAAATGACCAATTGCCATAAATATTCCACCTAGCATAATTGACTTGCGGTAGCCCAGTATCTGATCCGCTATCCTCCCTCCTATCAGGGGCGAAGCATATACCAAAGATCCGTAGGAGGAATAGACTATGGCTGAGACCGTATCTCTATTGGCCAGTGCTTCAAAAACCTGCTGAACCATGTATAAAGTCAGGAGGGCCCGCATGCCATAAAAACTGAAACGCTCCCAGAGTTCAGCGAAGAATAAATAGAACAAGCCTTTTGGGTGCCCAAACATTTCATGGGATCTTTTTTCCGTATTCAGATCAGAAGTAGCGTTAGTCTCTGCCATATAGGTTTTATTAATACATTCTTATTTTCTGAAGTCAGTAAAAGTTTTCTGTCGCGTGAATAACAGATCCGAACTCACAATATTATATTTCTACCTAAAATTCTACTGTTAAACACCAGCATTATACTTATAAAAAACAAATGCTGATGTTGCACACCAGCATTGATATTTTCACTACATTTTTACGAATGAGAGCGTAGTGGTTTTTGACATGAGTATTACCTCACTATTCAACCTCTGCTCCCCGTATTTCGGCAACTTCTTCAGCAGTGATCTCACTGGAATTATTACCGAATGACTTACGAACATAGGTAAGCACACCGGCAACCTCATCATCAGACAGGAAGTTATGTGCAGTCATAACACTGTTATAAGTTTGCCCTTTTACAGTAATTTCCCCCTGTAGACCGTTCAATACGATGGAAATTAAAGTGTCAGTTTCTCCGTTCACCCATTCAGTCTCCTGAAGTGGAGGAAAAGCACCGGGAACACCACTACCGTCCGCCTGATGGCAGGCGATGCAGTAAGTATTGTAAACTGTTTTACCGGTTTCCATTTTTTGAGTAAGTTCGGCAGATGCCTGAGGGGCTTCTTCTTCAACTGTTTCCGTTTCCGATTGACTCTCATTTGCTGCAGAACTGCTGCTTTCACTTCCTCCGGAGCAAGCAACAAGGCAAGCCATGCTAGCTGCCACTAAAAAAAGGCTTAGTTTTTTCAAGGTTATTTCCTGTTTAAATTGATTAATTGGGGAAAATTACAAAAAAAGCCCAAAGCTCACAAAGCTTTGGGAATTTCATGTCATGAATACTAGCGCATCGCTACAGCACTGGCATCATCGTAAAATACTCTCCAGATACGCCCTTTCTGGTCATCACTGATGTAGAGAGAACCATCTGGACCAATAGCCAGTCCGGTTGGCCTGAATTCCGCATCTGCCGGGCTGCCCAGATCCCCGCCTTCTCCGGCAAACTCATCAGCAAAACGTACAAATTCACCAGTAGGCATGCCATTCTCCATAGGAACAAAAGCAACATTGTATCCTCGCTGAGGTAATGGCGCACGATTCCATGAGCCATGAAACGCAATGAAAGCACCATTCTGATACTGCTCCGGAAACTGATCACCATTGTAGAACACTAGCGCATTAGGAGCCCAGTGCGCCGGGAATGACATGATAGGGTCTTTAGCGTTTTCACAACGCCCTACTTCTTCTCCGTTTCCACCATATTCGGGAGATAGTACTTTGAGTTCTTTGTTAGCATCATAGTAGCAATAAGGCCAGCCAAAATCATCTCCTTCTTCCACTTTCAAAAACTCTTCCGCAGGCAGTTCCGCACTACTGCTATCATTATAGTATTCCGGCCATATGGTATTTAACTGGTCTCTGCCATGCTGCATAGCATATAAGCTGTTTACCTCTTCATTCCACTCAATACCTACCGCATTTCTGATACCCGTTGCATAGCGTATACCGTCTGCCTGTGTCTGATTAAGCTGATTAGCATCAAAACGCCAGATACCCGCCTGTCTTTCCAATTGTGGACATGGGTCCTGACCTGGTGATCCGGGAGAGCGCATTTGCTCCTGACAGGCATTTGATGGAGCGCCTATGTTGACATACATATTACCGCTATTATCAAAAGCCAGGGTCTTATCGGCATGCTGGGGCTGTTCCAGAAAACCATCTACTACTACTTCCGAACTGCCAGTGGGAACTAATGCATTTTCGTCTAATTGAATACGATACACCGCAGTCAGAGAAGCATAGTACAAGTAGCCATTATGGATGCCAATCCCCGTACCTGTTACATTCTCTCCAAAATATTCTTTAACATCCGCACGCCCATCACCGGTAGTGTCTCTGAGGGCAAGTACCCCCCCACTTTCTGGCTCACGAACTTTTATGTAGATATCCCCATTTTCACGTATCGCCATGTGTCTTGTTTTACCAAGATCATCCGCGACCACATAGGCACTGAATCCATTCTCCAGTGTGATTGAACCATTATCATCATCGGCTACAAATGCAGGGTTGGGCTCATTGTCAGCCATCTGATCTTCGCTACTCTGATTATTTTCACATGCCCAAAAAAGCACTGAGGCTATCACGAACATAGACATTCTGAAGCAAAAACTTTTGAAATCAGAATTCTTAAGAAATTTAGATTTAAGCTTTCTCATAGTAAAAAATAAATTGATAGTTAGTTGAATTACAAAATAAGCAATGAAATACTGATTTAAGAATTATCCAGAAGCTTTCATGGAAACACATAATTCTGTAATGATAAAATAGCACGAGTAGAAGATTTGTTTAATGGATTGTTCAATCTCTTTTTATTTTTTCAAATATCTAAACATATAATCTTACACTACGTTTTTTGTATAAACATTAAATACATTGTATCTAATAGTTTTCAGTTGAACTTCACATTTTTTTTAATCAATAATCAAATAAAATTAAGATGAGCAAAGAACAAGCTTTACTGCAATCATATACATCGGGTAGTCTGAAACTAAAGAACAGAGTGGTGATGGCTCCGATGACCAGAAGTCGTGCTGATAATCCTGAAAAAGCTCCGAGTAGAGCATTACAGGGTGAATATTACAAGCAAAGGGCTTCAGCAGGCTTGATCATTACTGAAGGTTCTCAGATTTCTCCCCGGGCCGTGGGTTATGTCAACACTCCAGGCATTCATTCTCAAGCCCAGGTGGAAGGCTGGAAAGAAGTGACACAGGCAGTGCATGATGAAGGTGGAAAAATATTTATTCAATTGTGGCATGTAGGACGTATTTCTCATCCTGATTTTCACGACGGGGAACTTCCTTTAGCGCCCTCAGCCATCAACCCTGATGCCAAGTCATTTACACCAGAAGGGTTTAAAGAAACGGTTACGCCCAAAGCAATGAGCATTGAAGAAATCAAGGAAACCATTCAGGACTTCAAAAATGCTGCAAGAAATGCGATGGAAGCTGGTTTTGATGGCGTAGAAATCCATTCTTCCAATGGGTACCTGCTGCACCAGTTCTTTAGTAGCACCTCCAATATACGCACTGATGCGTACGGAGGTAGTATAGAAAACCGCACCAGAATACTATTTGAAATTATTGACGCGATCAAGGAGGTAATGCCTGAAGACAGAATCGGTTTAAGACTAAACCCATCTTTACACGGTATTTTCGGAATGGAGATGAATGAGGAAAGCATTCCTACCTTTGACTATATTGTCAATAAGCT
This sequence comes from Catalinimonas alkaloidigena, assembly GCF_029504655.1. NCBI lineage: Bacteria > Pseudomonadati > Bacteroidota > Cytophagia > Cytophagales > Catalimonadaceae > Catalinimonas > Catalinimonas alkaloidigena. The sequence goes on along the minus strand of NZ_JAQFIL010000001.1, from coordinate 1,485,937 downwards.
AAATGCGTATGACCTGGCTTACCTTCATTTGTCCGAGCCTTTTACCGATGTGTCCTCACTTCCTTTTGCGGAAACGCAAATCGCCAAAAGATACCGTCCGATCTACAAAGGCACGCTGATTATCAATGCTAATTTTGATCAGGAGAAAGGTAATGCAGTGATAGAGGCTGGTAATGCAGATTTGGTAGCTTTTGGCAAACCTTATGTATCCAATCCCGATCTGGTTGAGAGATTTGAGCAAAACGCTCCTCTCAATGAGTGGGACAGCAACACTTTTTATACGCCCGGCGTAAAAGGCTATCTGGATTACCCGGTCCTGGAAGAAGTCGTTAGCTAAATTAGATACTGTAAGAGCATGATCATACATGTTTTTGCATAATATCCCAATCATATATTTTATTGAATTCAGCCGTAAGCCTTGATTAAAATCAAAGGTTTACGGTTTTTTTTGCTCAATATTAGTTGCTGCATAAGGCTTTAAAGCTAAAGCTCTATCATAAAACTGAAGATTCAGTTATAAAACTGATATTTACGTTGTAAAACTAATAATTTAGTTTTACTTTTAGCGCATGCTAACATCCAAAGTATGATACTTGCTTTATTTCAGTACCTGCTGGAGGCCAGTTTTTGCCTCTTAGCTTTCTCTCTGCTTTATTATCTGTTCTTCGCCAGGCTGACGCATTTCAAATGAATGCGCGCATATTTACTGACGAGTATTTTTCTGGCTTGTGTACTTCCGGTGCTTGATACTACTGTTCCTTCCACACTTTCTGCGATAGATACTCCGCCTGATAATGCTTATGGATGGAATACCTATGATTGGCTGAACCTAAAGAGTTATACAAAAGCCACCTCCGAAAATACCTCAGCCAAGGCAATAAACTGGCTACTAATGTTACCACTATTTTTGTACATAGGAGGCATTGTATACAAAAGCTGGGTTCTTTGTAAGGAGTTACACAAAATCAGCAGACTTATCAGTTGTCATCCAAAAGTGAAAGAAAGCCAATACATGATAGTCTATCAGGCGGAGCACTTATCCACATTTTCTTTTCTAAACTACATTTTTCTTGGAAAGGGAGTGGAAGGCCTGCATGCTTGGGAAGTAGCAAAGATTAAAGCGCATGAACAGGTACATGTCCGACAAAAGCACAGCCTGGACTTACTGTTTTTTGAGCTTTTCAGCATTGTTTTTTGGTTTAACCCCCTTGTAACGTATCTGAAAGAAAGCTTGCAGAACGTGCATGAGTTTCTGGCAGATGAAGAAGTCTCGGGAAAGGGAAAGCAACAAAAAGCTTATGCTCATCTACTCATCAAACTATCCGGTCCTGCTGATTCAATTACACTGGCAACCAGCTTTACCAAAAAACAAATCCATAACAGAATTACGATGCTCATGAAAACCAGAACATTAGCCCTCAAGAAGTTTTATGTTCTTACTGCTTATACCTCTGATCGCTTCCTTACTCTTTCTTTTTTCCTGCATAGATGAAGGTCATGAGGATCTACAATCCGTAACCGATGCTGCACTTGTTGAGCAACCCAATGCTCAGGCTTCTATTAAAGATGGCAATAAGATAGCCAGTATCCGCTGGGAAGGTAATTCGGTATATAGTGATGAACAGCTTAGCGAAGCATTGGATCTAAAGCCAGGAGATTTTTACAATGAAGAGCTTTTAAATTCCCGCTTATATTATAATCCAGGCCTTGATGATCTTTCTTCACTGTATATGGATCATGGTTATCTGTTCTTCAATATCAGTGTTAAAGAGATTAAAGTTGAGCCTGGAGTTAATGAACTTGTATTTGACATTTATGAAGGTGAGCAGGTTAAGACTAAAAATATCATCATCAAAGGAAATCAATCTGTAAGCAAAGAGGAGATTCTCAGCCAATTAGTCATTAAATCCGGCGACTGGTTCAATCGTGCTGATTTGATTGCATCGCAAAAAGCGATCGCTGAGATGGGATATTTTGATGCTAAAAACGTAAGAATTAATCCAATTCCTCATGCTGATGAAGGAACCGTAGACATTGAGTTTGTGCTCACAGAAATCAATGCAAAAAATTAACTCATGGAAGAGCTAACCAAAGCCGAAGAGCGTATCATGCAAATCTTCTGGAAGCTTAAAAAAGCTTTTGTAAAAGATGTGATTGAGGAATTGCCGGATGATCCCAAACCGCCTTACAACACAATTTCATCCGTAGTGAGGATACTGGAGAAAAAAGGATACCTGGGTTTTACAGCTTATGGAAAAACGCATCAGTATCATCCTGTCATCAGTAAAGCGGCTTACCGTAAAATGTACATAAAGAAGTTGCTGTCAGGCTACTTTGACAATTCACCGGCCTCTCTCCTCTCCTTTATGGTTAGAGAAGAGAACTTAAGTGAAGAAGAGCTCCAGAAGTTGAAAGATATTATTGATAGATCGTCAGAGCAATGATATGGTTTATGTATCAGGCCAGAATGTCTCTCGCTACTTTTCTGTGTACACCGGTCAGCGAAACGCCCTACCCTGAAATGTAGAGATCAGCTTTTCATGCTCAAGTCCTGCCATGCTTCAAAAGTAGGAGACACACGAGCTAAGACCGCTGCCATTCTGAACTCTTCATTCACCCTACCCCCTATTGCGGTGAAAAGCCGTAGCTATTAGCTGTGCTTCGGTGGGATGAGAAAGGAGGTCACCAGCCAATTGTTCTATGGTAAACTGATCAAATGGTATATCATTAATGAAGGCATTAGGTGTTGTATTCACTTAGAAAAATACTACTTCCATAACATTGAAATTTTTCAGCAAAACTGCTATGCATTAAAGCAGGATTGGATTTCATTATTTGTAGCATCTCATACAGCTTGACAAAAAAAATAGAGCATTAACGCATAACAATTAGCAAGCTCACTTGCACAACAGAGATCAATTTACATCTTTGTACAAGGATATCATCATCTGATTCAAATGTATTTATCATTTGATGAATTCACTGATCATAAATAACAACCTAAACCAATTAGACTAACCAAACTATGGACGTACAAATCTGGACCTATATCATCGTAGGTCTCACCTTCGCCCTCTATATCGGCATTGCCATCTGGTCAAGAGCAGGATCTACCAGAGATTTTTATGTTGCCGGCGGGGGTGTACCTCCCCTTGCCAATGGCATGGCAACCGCTGCCGACTGGATGTCAGCCGCCTCTTTTATTTCTATGGCAGGGCTCATTTCATTTATGGGCTATGATGGCGCTGTCTACTTAATGGGCTGGACCGGGGGATACGTCTTACTGGCACTGTTGCTGGCACCCTATCTGCGTAAATTTGGTAAGTTTACTGTACCTGATTTTATAGGAGACCGCTATTATTCTGAACTTGCCCGTACTGTAGCCGTGATCTGCGCTCTCTTTGTTTCTTTTACATATGTAGCGGGACAGATGCGAGGTGTAGGCGTGGTCTTTTCCCGCTTCCTGCAGGTAGAGATTGAGCTGGGCGTAATTATCGGTATGGCGATCGTTTTCTTCTACGCTGTACTAGGAGGTATGAAAGGCATAACTTATACCCAGGTAGCGCAATATTGTGTGCTCATCTTTGCCTTCATGGTACCAGCCATATTTATTTCTATACAATTGACAGGGCACTTTTTTCCGCAGATAGGTTTTGGAGCTACCCTTGAAGGGACTGATACTTACTTGTTGGACCGTCTGGACGGCCTGAGTCAGGAATTAGGGTTTAATGCCTATACCAACGGTAGTAAAAGTACGATGGACGTATTTGCCATCACTGCTGCCCTCATGGCAGGTACCGCAGGATTACCACATGTGATTGTCCGCTTCTTTACTGTTCCCCGCGTAAAAGACGCGCGAATTTCAGCGGGCTATGCTTTGGTATTTATTGCCATTCTTTATACGACTGCACCTGCTATTTCTGCTTTTGCCAGGGTGAATTTAATTGACACTGTGGTGGACAAAAATTATAGTGAAATCCCTGAATGGTTTAAAAACTGGGAGCAAACGGGTTTGTTAGCCTGGATTGACAAGAATGAGGACGGTGTAGTGCAGTACAGCAATGGCGCGGTAATCAGTGGCATCACCCCCGAATTTATAGAAGGTGAGAAAGGCTCGTTCGGACAAAGAATCGTATCTAATGTAGACACTTCATCTCCCAACGAACTCTATGTAGACCGCGACATTATAGTGCTGGCTAATCCTGAAATTGCTAATCTACCAAACTGGGTGATAGCGCTGGTAGCTGCCGGTGGTTTGGCTGCCGCCCTTTCTACAGCTGCCGGATTGTTACTGGTTATTTCCACTTCAGTTTCTCATGACCTGATCAAAAAACAGATCATGCCGGATATCAACGACAAAGGAGAGTTAATTATAGCGCGTGCTGCCGCGGCAGTAGCCGTGATCATCGCAGGCTATTTTGGTATCAACCCACCCGGCTATGTAGCGGCTGTCGTTGCCCTGGCTTTTGGTCTGGCAGCGGCATCCTTTTTTCCGGCAATCATTATGGGTATATTTTACAAACGCATGAACAAAGAAGGGGCAGTAAGTGGGATGATCGTAGGCCTGTTGTCCATGATTTTTTACATGCTTAAGTTTAAGTTTAACCTACTCGGTGAGAGTACACCTGAAGACTGGTGGTTTGGCGTTTCGCCCGAAGGCTTCGGCTTTGTGGCCATGCTGATCAACTTCGTCGTCTCTATGGTTGTTTGTCACCTTAGTACTCCTCCCCCCGCTGATGTACAGGAAATCGTAGAAACCATAAGATTCCCCAGAGGTGCTGGTAGAGCGGGTGGTCATTAACCCAAATTCTTTTTATTAAGTTGATTAATTGCTAATATTAGCACTACGATTAATACATTTTTTAATAATACCTAACGATATACAACACAATGAGTCATAAAATTCAAACGCTGGCTGGCTATATTCATGATTACGACAGAAGTGTACAACAACCCGAAAAGTTTTGGTCCAGAATTGCAGAATCTTTTTACTGGAGAAAACAATGGGATAAGGTCGTAGAATGGGATTTTGATAAGCCTGACATCAAATGGTTTGTAAATGGCAAGCTCAATATCACTGAAAATATTTTTGAAAGGCACCTCTTTACCCGGGGTGATCAACCGGCCATTATCTGGGAGCCCAACGAACCGGATGGTGAGAACCGTATACTGTCTTTACGAGAGCTTTATGAAGAGACCTGCAAGTTTGCCAATGCTATGAAGGCGAATGGTGTACAGAAAGGGGATCGTGTCATCATCTACATGCCCATGGTACCTGAGGCTGCTGTTGCAATGCTCGCTTGTGCACGCATTGGAGCGGTTCATTCTATCGTATTCGCTGGCTTCTCAGCTTCTTCACTTACTGATCGCATCAATGACTGCGAGGCTAAAATGGTGCTGACCTCCGACGGAAATTTCAGAGGAGCTAAAAATATTCCGGTAAAGAAGGTCGTAGACGAAGCTTTAGAAAATACTTCATCCATAGAAAAAGTAATCGTACTTAACCGCACCGGCGCTGAAGTCAACATGAAAGAGGGACGTGATCTCTGGTGGCATGAAGCCATTGAAGGGCAGTCTGCTGAATGCAAAGCTGAGGAGATGGACTCAGAAGATATGCTCTTCATCCTCTATACTTCCGGCTCTACCGGTAAGCCTAAAGGAGTAGTACATACCTGCGGTGGCTATATGGTTTTCACGGATTATACTTTCCAGAATGTGTTTCAGTACAGTACCGGAGATGTATACTGGTGTACTGCCGATGTAGGCTGGATTACCGGACACTCTTATATCGTATACGGTCCTTTGTTAGCTGGTGCTACCACCCTGATGTACGAAGGGGTACCTACCTACCCGGATGCCGGGCGCTTCTGGAAAATCGTAGACAAGTATAAAGTAAATCAATTTTATACTGCTCCTACAGCTATCCGTGCGCTTCAGGCCCATGGCACTGAGCCTCTGGAGCCTTATTCTCTTGATTCTCTACGGGTAATAGGCTCGGTAGGTGAGCCCATTAACGAAGAAGCGTGGCACTGGTATCATGACCATGTGGGTAAAAATAAATGTCCAATTGTAGACACCTGGTGGCAGACCGAAACCGGTGGTATCCTGATTTCAGCAATCGCCGGTGTGACGCCTACCAAACCTTCTTACGCCTCTTTACCGCTACCCGGAGTTCAGCCTGTAATTCTGGACAATGATGGCAAAGAGCTGAAAGGTAATAGCGTAGAAGGTAATCTTTGTATCAAATTCCCCTGGCCTTCTATTTTGAGAACTACTTACGGGGACCATGAGCGGTGCCGTCAGACCTACTTCTCAGCTTTTAAAGGCTATTACTTCACCGGTGACGGTGTGAAGCGTGACGAAGATGGATACTACAGAATTCTGGGAAGAGTAGATGATGTGATCAATGTTTCCGGTCACCGAATGGGTACTGCCGAGATTGAAAACGCGATCAACGAACATCCCAAAGTAATTGAGTCTGCTGTAGTAGGTTACCCTCACGACATCAAAGGGCAGGGAATTTATGCTTTTGTCATCTGTGATATGACTGATCGTTCTGAAGAAAACCTGAAAAACGAAATAAGGTCAACGGTTACCAAAATCATTGGACCAATCGCCAAGCCGGAGAAGATTCAGATTGTTCCGGGCTTGCCTAAAACACGTTCAGGTAAAATTATGCGCCGTATTTTGAGAAAAATTGCACAGGGCGATACTTCCAGCCTGGGAGATACTTCTACCCTGCTGAATCCTGATGTGGTAGAAGAGATCAAGAATGGCGCTGTGGAGTAAATATTAACAACACCTTAACTTCATTGAGGGTTGGCTAACAAGCCAGCCCTTTTTTTATCTGAACAGAGAAAAGGGCTGGTGTTTTCTGTATCACTTCTATTTTTATATTTTTGAAAAAGATACTTTTTATACAAACCTGATTTTTTATGGATATCATCTCTGTAGTCATTGGTTTTTTAGTTATGCTCAATCCATTTGCGCTTTTTCTATACTTAAAACCAGTGATGCAAGACCTGAGTGATCAGCATTTTTTAAAGGTCTTTTTCAGAGCTACTCTGATCTCATTCTTTGTCTTTTTATTTTTCCTATTGTTAGGAGACTTCATCTTTAAAAAGGTTTTTCAGATCTATTTTGAATCTTTCCGGATTTTTGGAGGAGTTATTCTCTTTTCATTCGCCTACCTTTTTATCGTGAAAGGCCAACGGGGATTTATTCAGATCAAAGAAGACCTGGACGACCTGGCTTCAGAGATCGCGCTTCCCTTTATGGTGGGTGCCGGCACAATTTCGCTATCTATCCTGATGGGGGACCAGCTGATGTTTTACGAAAGCATACTTTCTTTGGTGATAATTATGATTGTGAATTTTACCTTCGTAATCGGCTTAAAAGAAATGAGACAACGTATTACTTCTCGTAAACTGAAAGTCGCTTTTGATAAAAACCTAGATATACTCACCAGAATCAACGGCTTTTTTGTAGGGGCAATCGGAGTGGATATGGTAATAAGAGGCATTGAAAACCTGATTCAAAGGAGTTGAAACTGCAATTACTAGCCTAAAAAGCTATTTTAAGCCTATTTATTGTACAATAGTTTTTTCTAATCCCTGGTTTTCAAAAGCTATTTTTTATATTCATGGAAATTAAGCTTAATACCCCATGATTGATACCCAGCCGAAACCTATTGCCGATCCTCATTTAACCATTAAGAAATCTGAAAGATTACTTTCTTTAGACCTTTTCCGAGGGGCAACCATGTTTTTGCTGGTAGGTGAAACCACCGAACTTTATCATCATGCACTTGAGTTTAGTTCTGAAGGAAGTTTTTTGCATGCATTAGCATTGCAGTTTCATCATCACCCCTGGAATGGCCTAAGATTTTGGGACCTGGTGCAGCCCTTCTTCATGTTTATTGTCGGAGTAGCCATGGTTTTTTCTTTGCAAAAACGTGTTCATTTTCCGGATGACTGGAAAAAGGCAAGTCACCATATTTACAAACGCTGTGCCCTGCTCTTTGCATTTGGCGTAATGCTGCACTGTGTATATAGCGGAAAGTTAGTATGGGAACTCTGGAACGTACTCACCCAACTGTCTTTTACTATACTGGTCGCTTTTTTTCTTTTTCGCCAAACTATCAAGACTCAGATCATTGCTTCTTTTGGATTTTTGTTGTTGACTGAGGTTTTGTATCGCTTTATACTCATTGATGGCTTTGAACAGCCTTTTGTACAAGGAGAAAACTTTGGTGCCTGGATGGATATGGTTTTGATGGGAAAAATTAATGGAGGGGGATGGGTCACCATCAACTGCTTACCTACTGCAGCTCATACCATCTGGGGAGTAGTTGCGGGAAAAATACTAATCTCAGACAGAAGTGCTTCTGAGAAACTGAAGCCTCTTATGATAGCTGGTCTTTTAGGCTTAGTCGTTGGATATACTATGGATTTTGCTGGTATTACACCTATCATCAAGCGTATTGCAACTACCTCCTTCACCATTGTCACCGGAGGCTGGTGTCTGTTGGTTTTAGCCGCAACTTACTGGCTGGTAGATGTCAAAAAAGTACGGGCAGGCGTATTCTTTTTTAGCATAGTGGGCATGAACTCTATTTTTATCTACCTCTTTACACAAACAGTGGGTCATCAATGGGTCAATGACTTCACAGCCATTTTTACCGATGGTGTACTCAGCTGGATAGGAGCCAATGCACATACGATGGCAATTGTCGCTTCTATTGCGGTGTTTGCCCTTTACTGGTACTTATGTTACTGGCTATACAAGAGAAAAATATTTTTTAAGGTATAGAAAATCAATTATCAAGTTTGAGCACTTTCAGGGCATTAATTCTATATACTTTCTCCAAAACCTCTCTGTTTAAACCATAGCCATTTAATGCCCAGTGGTAAGAAGATATGCTATGGTCATAAAAATGCTCATCATCACTTTCTAATATTCTGAAAGTAGTCTGATACATTTCTTTGTCAGTCCCCATGTCCGTACCATATACCAGGCGATTGGCATACCGAGTAAAGAAGCGATTGACATTTCGTGGAATGGCAGCGGTTTCAGCATATCGTGCTGAGATATCCGCATAAAGATTCGGATACTGATCAAAGAGTTTTCCAAGTATAGAGAGGTCGTAAGAGCTATTAGCATAATGACAGGCAATAAAGGTGGTGCCGGGATGATTGCTTACTGCATTTTCCAGGGTCTTAACCATCTCAGCATGCCCTTTGATATTTTCTTTATTATCCAGACGCCATTTAAAGGCATTCATCAAACCATCATTGGTGGAGTCCATGGGCTCATACATCCAGATGGGTTCAGCCACATGTATACTGATCGGTATGCCCAGCTCACCACACTTCTCAATTAAGGGCTTCATACGCTCATCATCAATGTGCATGCCGTAAGCAGGATTGGGTTTAGAATAAAACAGGCCAGCCCCTTTATCACCTAGCTCCCCTACTCCTCTGGCGCCTACCTCAAAACAACGTTCCAGTTCTTTCACTGACTTTTCTGCAAAATCGTCATCTTCATAAGCCGAATAGTCAAAACCGCAGAAAAGGATAAAACGATCAGGGTACTTTTGAAAAAAATGATAAAGCGAATCAAAGGCCTCGCCAGTAGCATAGGTAAGAATGACCGACTTATCAATATTAAGATCATCCATTGTTTGCACCCATTGATCCAGTTCCTCTTCATTCTTCACATAAGGGTGGGTATGCATATCAATCAGCGGAAAACTAGCTGCTTCAACTGATGTCTGAGGAATATTGTAAATAGAATTGGGGCGATGGTTCTTTAGTAACAGTTGATTGGGATCGTCCTCAGAAGACTGAGCGTGTGAATGACCAGGCATAAAAAAGACAGCTGATAGCAAGGAAATCAAAAATAGATTACGCATAGAAATGTGACTTACAAGTTTTGATGAATGGCTTTTATGAAGTTTTATTTTATTCGCTGAATCAAATCATCAGGAAATTTACGATTCTACTGATAATTACTATATAAGAAAAAGGTCAAAACCCTGAATGAAAGAGTAAATTTGAAGCTACAAAATTTCTGTTTACAATTTGGTATTTGACGTGGCATTTAGCCTGTTATATTGGTTTTGTATTGCTAAAATCAGCACCCCGAGCGCAACTGTAAATACTGTAAGTATGGTACTTACGATACCATCTATCCCAAATGACATTTTGATAAGAGGCGTTGAAATAATGAATGCAGAATTACGAATGACTGTACTGAATTGGTGCGTATAGAGTAAAGAGATCAATAAAAGCGTTACGTCTGTAAATATGAGAATCGTAAAAAAGTCTTCAAAAAATATCTTGTTGATATCCTTGATTGAATCTACTTCCTCACTTACCAGATAGAGGTTAGAACTTATCCACATCCAGAGATTATATATAGCCAGTAGAAAAAACACGAGTATCAAAAGACCTGCGATAAACTTTTTCATGTTGATGAAACGAGCCAACCTTGGAGGATAAGATTCTGAAGTATTCTGAGTCCTTTTTTGGTTTAGCCTGTAAAAAAGGAATATCAGATAAAATAAGACGAGCGTTGCAATGATATCATAGGTAAACTGAAGGGCGTATTGATTTTCAAACCAATTGGACGTAAAATCCAGCCTCGCTATGTCATTATATATACTTCTGATCACTATCAACGGAATAATCTCGTATTGCCTGCCTGCATACTTGCTGGTGGATTGCTGAACAAAAATGATGACTCTGTCACGATAGTTAGTTCAACTATTTATCAGAATTTTAAAAACTTTCTTTAATGATTTTTAGCGCTGGCTTAAAATATTTAATCAACAGATTATAGCATTAAAGGGATGGTGAGCCTCATAAAAAGGTTTTTAATGGTTCAAATTCCTACACAGCAATACATTTTATATTAATAAAACAATTATTAATATAATTTTTCAAATATTTGTTTAGCATTTACAAATACTGAACACTTTATGAAAAAACTCAACAGACTCACTGCCCTTGCAGTAGCATTAGCTGTATGCTTTTCAGCTTGTAAAGAAGATGAAATCGTAGAAAGTGGAGATCCTTCCACAGGTACTACTGAGATCCCTGAAGACTTTAGCAGTTATACTTCTGAACAAAATAAAGCTAATTTAGAAGACAACGGCATTGAATTAATCCATGAAATGGATGCTTTACAGGAAGCTCCAGGAACTCAGGCTAGTGCCAGCTTCGCTTACTGGATGGGGCAATCATCAGAAGCTCCGGCAAATGGCAGAATATTAAATGCCGCACGTACGCTTCAAAAATATCAGGATGGTAGTGCTACTGTCAAAGACGTTTTTGCAACACTGCGTACACAGGCTGATGAGCCTTCCAGCATCCAGGAATATTACGACAAATACACCGGTATTTATTCCTGGAATCATGGCACCGAAAAATGGGATTACAATAGCGAAGGTGATAAGATCGTATTTGAGTTTCCTTCTACCGAAAGCGGAACTGCCAATGATGCTGTGCTTACTATCCATTCATATGAAGGTATAGCTTCACCCAACCCTTTGGGAGATGATTATGAAGGAGACTTGCCCACTAAGTTTGTTTCAGAATTGAAAGTAGAGGGCAAACAGGCTCTTGTCTATAACTTCAACGCTGCCTATAATGAGGATGGAACGCCTACCAGTGTCAAAACCTCTTTGAGCATCAGCAACTATACTTTTGCTTTTGAAGCAAAAAATGACAGCGAAAATGTAGGTTCCGCTTATTCTCTGACCAAAGGTGACAAAATATTGATTTCAATGGGAGCGGGAGCTAAAGGAACGTTCACTACAGAAAACATTGAGAAAATTTCTGCAAGTGAGGATGCGAATCCGGGAGACCTTGCTACCGAAGCCAATGCATTTTTCCAGGTGATGGACATCAAGATCGCGGGTAATGTTGATATTGTGCCACTGGCAGACGGAATGGAAGAAATTTATGGAGATGATGCCGTAATGGAAGGAGATGTAGAGGAAGAAAACTACAGTGAGCAAGCTGTCAAAGAAGCTAAGCTCCTCAATGAAACCGTAAATCTGGTTGTATTTTACGCGAGTAAAAAGCAAAAAATTGCTGACTCAGAGTTCTATACCTATGAGGAAACTTACACGTATGACAACTACTATTATAATGAAGATACGCAAACGTGGGAAGTAGAAGAGGTGGAAGAATCATATACTTCAGTAAATATGAGGTTCATTTTCGCTGACGAAACCAAGTCTGATATGGAAACCTATTTTGGTGAGGGTTTTGATGAGCTTTCCAGTGAACTCGCAAAGTTTCTGAGAAGCCTTGAAGGTTAATAGAAATTAATGTTTCATCTAAAGCCATCCGGGCAACTGGATGGCTTTTTTGTTATCTGGCAGTTACCTGGCAATAATGGTAAAGTAAGAGGCACCATACCCTCCCCATACTCCTATTACATCCACTCCCTCCACATTTGATAGCACCTTATTTCCTGAAGCTGACAAAGGATTTTTAGAAGCATAGAGCTCTCTTTCCAGGCTGTTCCAGTAGCGGTAGTGGTTCATGTCCATAGTACAAAACTTAATATGCACCGTATCACCCACATCAAAATACAGATCATCAGTTACATTACTGAGTGATTCTGCTCCTCTTAATAAAGTAAAATCAACTTTTTCGCCATTAAAAATTTCGTCGCTAATGGCTGAGAGATATACTGGCACATAGCCTTTGTCCTTTCCTCTTCGGCGGGTGAAAATCCGGTACTGATTTGCTTGCGATTCGTCATCATAAACTCTGGCCCATATTTGCCCCAGCGTATCTTTAGAAGAAAGAGCTTTAAACCAAAGACTATCTATGTAAGCCACTTCTGGAATAGTGGTCTCAGCAGTATAAGTTTTGCCTTGTGATTCAATTTTCAGACTATAGGATTTACCAACGTTCCCTCTGATTTCGTTCCCCTCGTACACATAAGCAGGAAAGAAAGCGTCTTTTTTCTTTAAGGTCAGAACTTCTTCCTGTTCGCCATCACTTACGGTTACCTTAGCAGTAGTAACAACAGACTCACGCATAGAAGCTGAATCAATTTTATCAAAATACGCAGCACTTTGGGTAAGTATTACCTGTGGATATTTGCCTTGTTCTATCCAACCTTCTACCACCAGCTTTGGCTCATATTCGGGGAGTTCAACTGCAATATCCTGCTCACAGGAAAGGAAGATGACTGATAATAATACTATGGTAAAAGTGCCCGGAATATCGAAAAACTTCATGAGGGTATTTTTAAAAGGAAATATGATAGGATACCGAAGGAATTACCGGAAATAAGGAAACCTGACGGGCATTGATCTCTAAAGAATAATCTCTCAGGCTACCTTCGGCTTGAAAATAAATATAGTAAGGGTTCATCCTGCTATAGACATTGTACAAAGAAAACACCCAGTAAGACTTGATTCTACCCTTAGGAACAGGGTAATAGGTTGCAGAAAGATCTAAACGGTGGTAACTGGGCAGACGAAAATTATTCCTGCCCGCATATTCGTTGACAATATTTCCTTGCATGATATAGCGGGCTACTGGCAAAGTCATGGTATTGCCACTGGCTAATGTAAATACCCCAGAAAAGTGCCATTTGGGATGTTTACGATAATTGACAAGCAAGGAGAGGTTATGCAGCCTGTCATATTTAGCAGGAAAACTTAAACCTTGATTGATATCTTTAAAAGTTCGGCTAGTACGTGATAACGTATAAGCAAGCCAGCCCTTCATACCTCCTTTCTCTTTTTTAATCATCCATTCCAGTCCATAGGAATCTCCTTGTCCAGAATAAAATTTATCATCAAAGTTCTGATATTGTCCTTTTCCAAGAAGTACACCGTTTTGATATTCAAGCTGGTTCTCCATCAGCTTATAGTATGCCGTCACTGAAGCATTCAATTCCAGCGCTTTCAGCCAGCGCTTGTATCCTAAAGAAAACTGATTGGCTTTTTGGGGCTTGATAAGGCTGGAACTAGGCACCCAGACATCCGTTGGTAAGGACACTGATGACATAGGGGCCATGTGAATATACTGCACATTATGGTCAAAAGTGGCTTTAAGCGCAGTAGCTTCAGAAAGCTCATACACCAAAGAAATACGCGGCTCTAAGGCTGTATGCTGTGCTATGCGTCTATTCTTCTGGTAAAACAAGGTATCCAGATGGCGTCCGTTTTCGTCATTGAGAAAACGTTGAAATGGTCCGATTTGCTGAAAGAGACTGGCTCTTATCCCGATACCCGCACTTAACTTTTCACCTAATGCGGATTCATAATGCAAAAATGCGGCTCCTTCACGAGCTTGCAAAGGTACAGGCACGCCAAAGTCTAATGCCTGCTCTTCGGTATTAGCTTGCAAGGCTCCCGGCACAAATCGATAGTGCGTAAACCTGATACCGGTTGTTAACGTCTGCTTATCCGAAGGTGAATAAATGAATTCCTGATGTACTCCTGCTTCCCCTACTTCTGACGAAATCTGAATATGGTAGCCACTGACTTGTGCCCCCAGGTTCATTTCGTATTTGCTTCCAAATATTGTAGTCTCTGAAAGCCATTGAGAAGAAAAGGAATGTTGCCACTGTAAAGAGGAAGCTTGGTTACCCCAGCTTATATTGTTCTGAAATGCCTCAAAGTTAGCGTAATGAAAATGATCATTACCCATATAGCTGCTCAATGTGAGCTTATCCTTATCAGATAATAAATAGTCCCATTTCAGGTTCAGATCATAAAAATAGTAGTCCAGGCTTGACTTCAGTAGAGAAGTATTTTCCAAAACTGATTTTTGAAGAACGTCATAATAGGTTCTCCTCCCGGCAATCATCAACGAACTTTTATCTTTGACTATCGGTCCCTCAAGTTTGAAATTGGCCGCGATTAAACCTAGGTTCCCTTTGCCTTTCCATTCATGCTTGTCACCTGCCTGGGTTTCTATGTTGAGTACTGAGGATAACCTTCCACCATAATAAGCTGGAATTCCACCTTTATCCAGGGAAACTTCTCCAATCGTGTTGCCATTGAAGACAGAAAAGAAGCCAAATAAGTGACTGGCATTATAGATGGTAGCCTTATCCAGCAAAATCAGATTCTGGTCTACCTGGCCACCTCTAACATAAAAGCCGGTATTACCATCACCGGCGGTTTGGATCCCGGGAAGCATCTGTACTACCTTTACCGGATCTACCTCTCCCAGAAGATGAGGGATACGCTCAATTTCTTCAGCGTTCAGGCTAACCCTATCTACCAATTGCGTGTGCAAGTCCTCACTTTTATCCGCTTGTATCACTACCTCCTCTGTCATCAACACAGAAGGGGAAAGCTGCACACTAAGCACTGTATCAGTTGTGCAAATGAGATCAAAAAGCTGTTCTTCATAACCGATGAAGGAAAAACGCAGCTGATGTTTAGTATCTGGTATTAAACTTAGTTGAAATGTGCCATCCGAGGTACTGGCAGTACCCTGTCCAAGCTCACTAATCATCACATTTACGCCCGGTAAGGGCTCATTGGTTTCAGCATCCAGCACCTGGCCGGTGATGTTGACCTTACTCTGAGCGTTAGCAAATTGGGAATACAATATCAGCATAAAAAATATGCTGATGATAATTCTGCGCATGCACCTATGATTTATGGTGCATATTAGTGATGTTGTAAGCAGCTTGCAATGCAAGTTAGGCTATACATTACAAGGTATGTATCGTTAAAAAAATGGAAAAATTAAGGTAGGCTTGGCTCCTTAGAATTTTAGATTTTCTAACTCAAAGCTCCTCTTCATCATCAACAGGTTTATGTTCTACCACCTCTATTAGTTTGCCTGTCCGGGTATAATATTTCCATAATCCCGACTTTTGGTCCTGGCTATACTCACCGGTTGACTCAATGTTGCCATTGTCATAGTAGTAAGTCCACACACCCGTCTGTTCCCCATTTACCATATTACCTTCTCCCGATACTTTTCCCTCTCTGAAGTAATAGGTCCAGGCACCATTTGGCTTACCATTTTTATACTCACCTTTCACTTCAAGTTCGCCCATGTTATAATAAGCTAATTTTATACCTTCACCGTTTTTGAAAGTACCGCTATCCAGCGTATCACCCGTAATGGACATATAAGGACCTACATTCATCAGGCGCCCCATACTCCATTTTTCTTCCTGTATCAGTTGTCCGTTGATGTAAAATAGCCCCCAGGGCCCATCTTCCTCTCCCATGACAAAACTCCCTACTGATTCTAACTGCCCCTTATCGTGATACTTGAACCACTGACCATTTTCCAGGTCCAGCCGGTAAGGACCTTCCGCTATCAATACACCCTCGGGATTATAATATTTCCAGATGCCGCTTTTTAAGCCATTTACATATTCTCCGGCCGAATATATACCACCGGTTTCGTAGTAAGTTTTCCAAATTCCGGTTTGAATATCAGCCTCAAACTGACCTTCAACGCTAATTTTTCCATTGTAGTGATACTCAGTATATGTACTGTCGCGAATACCATTATTAAGATAAGTGATAGACTTAAGCTGACCGTTGGGATAATAAAATTTCCACTCTCCTTCTGCATCGCCTCCGTCATAATACCCCACTCCCATCATACTGCCGTATTCATCAAAAAAAAGCCAACGGCCTTCTTTTTCACCCTTTTCAAACTGGCCCCGCTGTACCAACTGACCATTACCATTAAAAAAAGTCCAGCGGCCTTCTCGTACTCCATTTTGCAGTTCGCCTCTTCCCCTTAGACTATCAATGGGAGTAATACCACTTTGCCCCCAAAGCTGGAAGCTAATTGTAATGCATAGGATTGTTAGGATGCGTTTCATATTTAATCTTTTGCTCAATAAGCAGTTAACCATTATCTAATCATTTGCTTTCTTCATAAAGAGAAAGCGCTGTCAACATCCGCTTAAAAAACGAAAGTGTAAAATCGGGAAGTTCATCCCAGGCTTCCAATTTAAGGGTTGACATCAATTTTATATACGGCAATTCCTGCATTTTAGTACGAAGCTCCTCCAATGAAAGAGCGTTTGAAGAGATATAGTTATCCTCATCCAAATGATGTTGCCAAGGATCATTTTCGTTGATGTATAGGTAGACATGCTGCTCCTGGAGTTCGGCTGCGTGCTCATCTAATGAAGGACGTAGCTGCTCCAGCGCTTTCCCTTCCAGCTGTAGGGTAACGCTGAAATAATGCCCCCACCAGAACATCGTTCTCAAAGCAAATATACTATCACGATGAAATTGACGCGGATAGTCCAAAATTAAGTAAGGGAGCAAACGATAGTTCTCTCCCCTGGCAATTTTTCCGGCTTTAAATTTAATATGCTCAGGAAATATAATAGCATTTGAACGGATAAAATGCTTAAGCGCTGCTTCTGTTTCCAGCAAAAGATGATTAATTTTTTTGTTGATCCGGTGACGGGTCAACAGAAAATCAAGATCTCCGATATAGGTTAATTCTTTATCCGTAATTTGCACATCATGCTCCATAAGCCTATTCATTCTGTAAATTGTCTATCCGCTGGATAACCTTAATCACGATCTCATGCTGATCACCATCTTTATCCTGCAGATAGATATTCAACTGAGGGTTATCCAGGTCTGTATTGTTCTTTAATTCTATAATCTTGTTTTGCTCTAATTGTTCTTCAATCTGTCCTTTCAGACTTTCTATGGCATTAGCCACTTGTATTTCCAGATGGCTTGGGTTGTAACGTTCGGTTTGCATATTATATATCTTTGTGAGTAAATGTTCAATAGAGACTTCAAGCTAGCATAGGTATTGATACTTTACAAGCATATTATTGGCTTAAGAATGCATTTTTTGAGAGGCATTCAGTCATTTATTTTTTCGATTAATTCATATTCATTATTCTGCACATTGTTCACCTTTTTAGAGACCTGATAGGCTTTAATCAGCTTATCTTCCATTGGGCGAAGTACGTCCTGTAAACCTTCATAGTCTTCCGTATCACTCAGCCAGAAATCAATGGCATCAGGGTGTAAGATTACCGGCATACGATTGTGAATATGAGCGACCGATGGGCTGGCACTGGTAGTAACGATACAAAAGTCAGCCTGATCCTCAAACTCATTCTGTCTGTCCCAGATACCGGCAAATACAAAAGGGGTTTCATCTACCCTACAAATACGGTAGGGCTGTTTGCCTTGCTCGGTTTTCATCCATTCATAATAGCCGTCTGCGGCTACCAGACACCTGCGCTTTTTGAATGCTTTCTTGAATGTAGCTTTTTCCAATATGGTTTCAGCCCGCGCATTGATCAGCCGTTTCTGCTCTTCTTTTGCCCAGAATGGAACTATTCCCCACTGAAAATATGTAAAGTTTGACGGTTGATAATTACTGACTATGGGTAAGCGCTGAGAAGGTGCCGCATTGTAATTGGGTTCAAAATCAGGGGGGACTGTTACTTCGAGTCGCTTAGCCAGTGCTTGTATTTCTGCACCAATACTATATCTGCCACACATATGAGTTCTTGGTTGTAGGTTTTTGGTTTAAAGTGCCTGGGTCAAGCACCCCTCTGTAATTATGCTGCTTTCAAAAATTGAAAAGGGCATACTTTATAAATGAAAACTAATAACTTTTTGTTAGAATCAAAATAAGTGTAAATTTGCACCTCTTTTCCAGTTAACGAATAAATAAACAATGGAATTTAAGAAAAATTACGAGACAGTATTCATTTTAAATCCCGTTTTGTCTGAAGATCAGATGAAGGATGCTGCAAGTAAGTTTGTACAGCTTCTTAAAGACAATGGTGCCGACGTGGTCAACGTAGAGCACTGGGGCTTACGCAAACTTGCATACCCGATTCAACACAAGACTACAGGTTTTTATAACCTGGTAGAATTTAATGTTGAACCATCGGTAGTGACTACTCTGGAAACTGAATACAGACGAGACGACAGGATTTTGCGCTATTTAACTGTTGCTTTAGATAAGCACGCAGTAGAATACAATGAAAGAAGAAGAAAAGGTGAATTCAAAAAATCTAAAAAAGAGGCTAAGGAGGAGTCAGCATCATGACATTACAGAACGAACCCGTAATCAGTAATAAAACTGAAAATAAGAAAAAATACTGCCGCTTCAAAAAGCAGGGTATCAAGTATATTGATTATAAGAATCCGGACTTTCTCCTGAAACTTGTCAATGATCAGGGTAAAATTTTACCTCGCCGTATCACTGGCACCAGCCTGAAGTATCAGAAGAAAGTAGCACAGGCCATCAAAAGAGCCAGACACCTGGCCCTTTTGCCATATGTGGATGATAATCTGAAGTAAGGAAGTCATAGCAGGGCTGCCATCATAAGGAGGCCTGAAATGCACATCCATTAACCATTAATGTAACAAACATGGACGTTATTCTTAAAGATGATATCAAAGGCCTGGGTTATAAAAATGACATTGTATCAGTAAAACCAGGCTACGGAAGAAATTACTTGATTCCTCAGGGGCTTGCGATCATCGCAAGTACTTCAAACCTGAAAATGGCTGAGGAAAATGTACGTCAGGCTTCGCACAAAGCGGAGAAGATCAAAAATGACGCTGAGGAAAAAGCAGCAAAGATGGGTGACCTTACCCTTGAAATTCCTGCCAAAGCTGGCGAGAGCGGTAAAATATTTGGTGCGGTAACCACCCTGCAGATAGCAGATGCGCTTAAAGAAAAAGGGTTTGATATTGACCGTCGTAAAATTTCATTCAACCAGGACATAAAAAATCTGGGTGAATACACTGCTGAGATTGACTTGCACAAAGAGGTGAAGCATGAAATCACTATCAAAGTAGTAGAAGGTTAAGTCATTATCTTCATTACATTTTTTTGAAAAGCACTCCTACCATTTGGAGTGCTTTTTTGTTATAATACGGTTAACGTTTACTTTTTCTTATGTTTAGGACTCCTGTTACAGTAAACCCATCACCGCATAAAATACAGCTCGGCTCAAAGGTTCTGAGTATAGGCTCATGCTTTGCGCAGGCCATTGGTAGAAGGCTGGCAGAAAATAAGTTTCAGGCCTACACCAATCCTTTCGGGACACTTTTTAATCCTGCCTCTATTTTCAATTTGTTATCGCTCTCTCTGAATAATCAACTTCCGGAGGAAAACAGCTACCTGAAAAGGGACCACATGCATTACAATTACTTACTACATTCGGACTTTGCTTCACAAAATAAGGAGATGCTGGAAGATCAGATTGGAAACGCTTTATCGCAAACCCATGATTTCATCAAAGGCGCGGACTGGCTTATCATCACATTAGGTACCGCTTTTTATTACCAAAAAAAAGATACTGGTGATATCGTGGCGAACTGCCATAAGATGCCTTCCGATTTCTTTGAAAAAAAGATATTTCAGTCGGCAGAAGTTAAAAAGCACTTCACACACTTCTACCAGGCATTTCAAACGCTAAATCCCAAAGCTCAAATTATTTTTACAGTCAGTCCGGTGAGGCATATTCGTGATACCCTGATTCAAAATACAGTAAGCAAGGCCACACTTCGGCTGGCAGTGGAAGAAATTATACAACACTATCCTGAAAATACTACTTACTTCCCCAGCTATGAATTTATGATGGATGACCTCAGAGATTATCGCTTCTATAAAGCTGACATGATTCATCCCACTGAAGTTGCCGAAGATTATATTTGGGAACAATGGGTGAAGACCTACCTGCATGTAGAAGCGCGTGAATTTTTAAAAGAATGGGAGAAGATAAAGAGAGCTTTAGCACATCGTTCATTTCAGCCTGCTTCAGAACGGCATCAGCAGTTTATTCTGAAAACTATTGAGCAACTAAATCTCTTAAGTAAGCAAGTAGATGTGAGCAATGAAGTTCAGGCGTTGAAAAGTCAATTATTATGAGTACAATGCACCATAAATATACCAACCAGTTAGCCAGGGAGAAAAGCCCTTATTTGCTTCAGCATGCCCATAACCCGGTAGACTGGCATACATGGAATGAAAAAGCGCTCAGGAAAGCTAAGGAAGAAGACAAACCCATTATTCTGAGTATCGGTTACTCCTCCTGCCACTGGTGCCATGTGATGGAAAAGGAGAGTTTTGAAAATGAGGAGATAGGCAAGTACATGAGTGCAAACTTTGTATGTATCAAAGTAGACCGAGAGGAGCGGCCTGATGTAGATCAGATTTATATGGAGGCGGTGCAGAGCATGGGTATACAAGGTGGCTGGCCTTTGAATGTCTTTCTCCTGCCGGATCAAAAACCATTTTATGGGGGTACGTACTTTCCACCTGCACAGTGGACCAAGCTGTTAGACAATGTTCGTACGGCTTATGATCAACAAAGAGACAAGTTGGAAGAGTCTGCTGAGCAGTTCGCCCACCATCTTTCGCACAGCGAACTTCAGCGCTTTGGCATTATAGAAGATGAGCAGCAGATGGAAAAACAGGCTTATCGCAAATTGCTGGGTAAAGTTTACGAAAAGTTCTCTGCTAACTATGACAAGGAAAAAGGAGGCATGAAAAAAGCGCCTAAATTTCCTATGCCCAGCAACTGGCTGTTTCTTCTCCATTATCATTTTTATACCAAAGATCAGGAGGCACTTAAACAACTGCAGCTTACGCTTGACCAAATGGCTTTTGGAGGCATTTATGATCAGGTAGGCGGTGGTTTTGCCCGTTATTCTGTAGACGAAGCCTGGTTTGCCCCCCACTTTGAAAAGATGCTGTACGACAATGGTCAGCTACTAAGCCTCTATGCTGAGACTTATTCATTTACGCATAAGCCGCTTTACAAAAGAATAATGGAAGAAACCGTCTCTTTTATCTCTCGCGAGATGACAAACAAGGAAGGAGGTTTTTACAGCGCTCTGGATGCCGACAGTGAAGGCATAGAAGGTAAATTCTATGTCTGGACTTATGACGAGTTTCATCAAACCTTAGAAGAGTCCGCTGAAATGCTGGCAGACTATTATCAAGTCAACCGAGAAGGAAATTGGGAGCATACTTACAATATTCTTCACTGCTCAGAATCAGAAGATAGTTTTGCTAAAAAGTATGAATTAGACAGAACTGAATTTTCAACAATACTTCAGGAAAACAAGCTAAAGCTTTTACACAAAAGGGAAGAAAGAACGAGGCCGGGACTAGACGATAAGATTCTGTGTAGTTGGAATGGCATTATGCTCAAAGGCCTTGCTGATGCTTATGCCACCCTACAGGATACTGGCATTCTTGAACTTGCGCTTCGCAACGCACATTTTATTGTAGATAAACTCATGCGGCAGCAGGGCAACAGAGCCAGCCTGTATCGCAGCTACAAAGATGGAAAAGCCTATCTGGAAGGATATCTGGACGACTATGCTTTTGTTGTAGATGCCTTTATTGCCATGTACCAGATCAGTTTTGACGAACAATGGTTGCGACATGCGGAGCATTTAACTGTTTTTGTAGTAGATCATTTTTACGATAAAGAGGAGGGCTTCTTCCACTATACCAATGAAGACAGTCAGCTTATTGCTCGCAAGAAAGAGTTTTTTGATAACGTAATACCTGCCTCAAACTCCGCGATGGCAAAAAACCTGTATCGCCTCTCATTGCTTCTGGATAACAAAGAATACAAAGAGATGAGTGAACGGATGATGAACAGAATGCTCAAAATTCTGGCTACTGATCCTGCTTATCTCAGCAACTGGGCCTGCTTATATATGGAAATGATGCAACCAAGCCTGGAAGTAGCGATCATTGGAGAAGAAAGTAAAGCTTATGCCAAAGCCTTGTTGAGCCACTATATTCCTGATAAACTGTTGGCAGGTACAGAGACGATAAGTGAACTACCTCTGCTCAAAGACAGAAAAGCAATTGATGGAAAAACTACTGTTTACGTTTGTTTTGACAAAGCCTGTAAAATGCCGGTGCATAGCAAGGAAGCGGCTTTAGCGCAAATTTATGAAAATAAAGACTTCCTGAAATACTAAAAAAGCCAGCTATTTTGTTCAAACAGAAGACAAAACTTTGGAGAGATCCTGTCAGGCTGAATTTCTGAAAGTGCATGAAGTTGTGTAATTTTCAAATTCATTGGTTTAGAAATTCTTTCAGCGAAAACACTGTTTACTCAATACTTTGGATCAGTTAAAACTCAATGTAGAAGCCCCCGACGAGCGAATCACCTGGTTTGCCGATGTGATGCTGCCGGTACCTATTCCTAAACTTTTTACTTATCGTATACCCAAAGACCTGGAACAGATCGTTCAGGTGGGTAGCCGTGTCATTGTGCAGTTTGGAAGTAAAAAGGTGCTCACAGGAGTAATCGGCAAACTTCACCAAGACCCTCCTAAAAAATATCAGGCCCGCTATATTCTTGAAGTGTTAGATGAGCAGGCAGTAGTCCACCCCGTTCAGATCAAGCATTTTCACTGGATTGCTGCATATTATGCATGCACAATTGGAGAAGTGCTCAATGTGGCTTTGCCATCAGGGCTGAAGCTGAGTAGTGAGTCCAAAGTGCAAATGAATCCTGAATTTGATCTGGAAGAATTTGAAGGAAGCTTTAACGACAAAGAATATCAGGTTATAGAAGCTTTACAGGAAAAACAAACCCTTACTTATAATGAGATTGGTAACCTGCTCAATGAGAAAAATTTTTATCACGTCATCAAGTCGCTGATCCGCAAGGAGGCAGTTTTAATCTTTGAGGAGGTAAAAGAAAAATACCGTCCTAAAATTGTAAAAAGGGTAAGGCTGAGTAAAAAGTACGCGCATGATACTATCAGCCTGGAAAAGCTTTTTGAGCAGTTGGAAAAACAACCCAAGCAAATGGATGTCCTCCTCCGTTATCTTCAGCTAAAACCAGCATTCCAAAAGCTTGAAGAAAATGAAAGAGGCCTGCTCAAATCTTCTCTGAATAATGAAAGTGTCTCTACTTCCTCTGTCAACACACTGGTTAAAAACGGCGTGTTAGAAGAGTTTGAGGAGATCGTTTCCCGCTTCCAGCCTGTTGTGGCTACCCAGGAGGCTAAAATACAACTCACTGACAGTCAGCAGGAAGCCAAAAATCAGATTCTTACCCATTTTAATGATAAAGAAACGGTATTACTCCACGGTGTCACCGGGAGCGGTAAAACAGAAATTTACATTGACCTGATTCAGGATGTACTCTCTAGCGGCGGACAGGTGCTTTACCTTTTACCTGAAATTGCCCTTACCACTCAAATCGTTTACCGCTTAAAGAAAATTTTTGGTGATCAGATGGGCATATATCACTCAAAGTTTTCTGATAATGAAAGAGTGGAAGTCTGGCAGGGCATACTGGATGGCCGCTACCCACTGGTGGTGGGCGTCCGTTCCGCGGTACTTCTTCCCTTCGAGAACCTGGGGCTGGTCATCGTAGATGAAGAACATGAAATTTCCTATAAGCAGTTTGACCCTGCTCCACGCTATCATGCTCGTGATGTAGCGATCGTTTTAGCCAAACTGCATCATGCCAAAACGCTTTTAGGTTCTGCTACCCCTTCTGTTGAATCATACCAGAATGCGATACAGGGGAAATACGGTTTGGTACAACTTAACCGCAGGTATGGCAATGCCCAACTTCCAGAAATAGAGCTGGTAGATATCAGAAAAGAAAGAAAACGTCGTACCATGCGAGAGGACTTTTCTTCCGTACTACTCCAGCATATGGAAGCTACGCTCGGCCTGAAAGAACAAGTCATAATTTTTCAAAACAGAAGAGGTTACTCTCCATATATTTTATGTGAAGACTGTGGCCACATTCCTAAATGTGAACAATGTGATGTCAGTCTCACTTACCATCAGTTTGCGTATGAATTACGCTGCCATTACTGTGGGCATCATGAGAAACTACACCTGGAATGTGAGGCCTGTGGTTCCACAAAGCTCAGGACAGCCGGCTATGGTACGGAAAAGCTGGAGGAAGAAATTCAAATGCTCATTCCCACTGCAAAGGTTCAGCGCATGGACCTGGATACCACACGCAAGAAAAACAGTTACCAGAATATCATTGATGCATTCGCCAAGCATGAACTAGACATACTGGTAGGAACTCAGATGGTGAGTAAAGGCCTGGATTTTGACGGAGTAAGCCTGGTAGGTATACTCGACGCTGACCGTATGATTCACTTCCCTGACTTTCGTTCTCATGAGCGTACTTTTCAGCTCATTACTCAGGTGAGTGGCCGGTCGGGAAGGCGTGATAAAGTGGGGAAAGTAATTATCCAGACGACTAATCTGGAGCAGCCTATTCTTCACAAGATTGTTTCTAATGACTACATCGGTCTTTTTCAGGAAGAGATCGCTGAACGTCAGGAGTATCATTATCCACCCTTCGTGAGACTGATTCGTATTACCATCAAGAATCCTGATAAGCTGAGCTGTAGCAAAGCTGCTAAGCAACTCAGCGAAAACCTGAGAGATATATTGGGGCCTAAAAGGGTGCTAGGACCGGAAGAGCCTTTGATTTCTCGCCTAAGAAACCAATACCTGATGCAGTTGATGATCAAACTAGAGCGGAAGCAGTCTTTTATCCAGGAAGCAAAAAAAATTATCATTGATGCCTGCACTATGTTGGAAAAAGATAAGCAGCTCAAAAGAACCAATACTGTAATTGATGTTGATCCTTATTAAAGTTAAAGGTTAAAAGTTCCAGGTTAAAAGAAGCTCAACATATTCTCTTTTAACTTCAAACCTTTAACCTTCAACCATTTTTACAGCTCTTGAATTCTGATATTTCTCCACTGCACCTGCATAGGATCCTCAATTTTGGTAGAGTGAACCTGAAGCCCGATAAACCCACTATCAGTCATGTCATCAACCAGTTCGGCTGTCATTATCCCATTCACAAATGTACGTATGGTATCTCCTTTTGCTTCTACACGGTACTTGTTCCATTCATTATTTTTAAAAGCAGTACGTCCTTCATCATTCTCAGACAAATCTGCTAACCAACCACGGCGGGCTTCATCATAAATACCTCCGCTGTACGCACGTTCAGAGGGGTCAATTTCTACCTGATAACCATGCACACGGGGAGATTCTACGGTTTTTTCTACCGTATTACCTTCGGCATCAGTAAACACATAAGTGGTATCATGCTCATATGAATTACTTCTAATCTGCACCCCGGAATTCATGCGTGGATCTACTTTTACTTCGTACTCTAATATAAAATCATCGTACATCTTGTTGGTCGTGAGAAAGCTGTTTGGCTCGCCCAATTTTGTTGTGCCGGTTACTACTCCGTTTTCCACTTCGTAGGTAGCATCACCATTAAGTTGTGTCCACCCTTCTTTTGAGCTTCCCTTTACGAGTTCTACCCACACTTCTTCCTCCTGAGGGACTTCGGCAGTTTCTGTAGTAGCTTCATCATTAGCAGCCTCTTCAGTAGTGCTGGATGAGCAGGCACCAAATCCAAAAGTGGCAACGAAAATCAATAAAACAGGTAATTTAGATTCAAATAATTTCATGAGTTGTTATAAAATTGATAAGCGTGTAAGTATAAAACGTCTACAAATTGAAATAAATCATCCACAAAAGCAATAATGTAAAAAGCATAAAAAAGCCCGGCAGTAAACCGGGCTTACATTATTATGCATCAAATCATCAATTACTCATAGCCATCAAAAGGTCGGCACGGGTAATGATATGCACCTGATTCAGGCGGTCTCTCACTAGTAATGCCTTATTGTTTTTATCTATGAGTGAGGATAACACATCCAGGGTATCATGGATAGAGATAAACTGAAATGGCTTATCCATCACCTTGGAAACTGGTTGCGTTTTAATTGCCGGATCATCTATCAACTGATGCAATAACTTGGAATCCGTAAGGCTGCCCACATACGACTCACCTTCAGTAACCGGAATCTGTGATATCCCTTTAGAGTTTAAAATACTGATAGCCTCACCTACTGTGGTATCCGAAGGGACGGTCACCAGCTCATCTTGTCCGTTACGTGCTTTCAGTATATCCTGGGCAGTAGCAAATTCTCTCTTTTCCAAATACCCGTGATCTTTCATCCAGCTATCATTGTAAATTTTACCAAGATAGCGAGTGCCGTGGTCCGGCAGAATAATCACCATCAGGTCATCTTTTTTCAGATGTTTTCTGGCATATTTAAGGGCTCCAAAAACTGCAGAACCACATGACCAACCAACAAATAAGCCCTCCTCTCTTGAAAGACGACGGGCCATGATAGCCGCGTCTTTATCAGTCACTTTCACAAACTCATCAATCAGGTCAAAATTCACATTCTTGGGAAGGATATCTTCTCCTATACCCTCAGTGAGGTAAGGAAAAACTTCATTATCGTCAAACTCACCGGTTTCTTTATATTTCTTGAACACGGAGCCATAGGTATCTATTCCCAGCGTAAACACTTTATCATTCTGCTCCTTCAGGTATTTGGATACCCCGCTTACCGTCCCTCCTGTACCTACACCGGCAGCAAAATGGGTGATCTTGCCTTCCGTTTGCTCCCAGATCTCAGGACCGGTAGTTTCATAATGCGCTTTCCAGTTAGAAAGGTTATCATACTGATTGGGATAAAACGAATTAGGAATGGTCTCATTCAGCTTTTTGGCCACCGAATAGTAAGACCTGGGGTCATCCGGTGAAACATTGGTAGGACATACCACAACCTCAGCGCCGACAGCTCTCAAAATATCTATTTTCTCCTGCGACTGTTTATCGGCAAGGGTAAATATACATTTGTAGCCTTTGGCAATAGCAGCCAGGGCCAGCCCCATGCCTGTATTTCCGGATGTTCCTTCTATGATAGTACCCCCCGGCTTGATCACACCAGCCTTCTCAGCGTCCTCTACCATCTTTATCGCAATACGATCTTTGACCGAATTGCCCGGGTTAAAATATTCTACCTTTACCAAAATCGTTCCCTCTATACCTTCTGTCACCTTGTTAAGTTTGATCAGAGGTGTATCGCCTATGGTTTCTATAATTGAGTTGTAGTACATATTTCTGCCTGTAATTATTAATTTAGCGCAAAATTAGGATTATTTATTAGCAATCACTTGGTGTTATTATCAAAAAATCATGTCAAATTAAAAATTTATCATTAAAGTGACAGATGAAAAAATCATTTAGAGCGGCCTGATGCTAAAACCATACTTTTAATCTTTCAGTAACGATGTGTTCAAAAAAACGTTTGAAATTTTGCTGGCCTTATATTCTAAATGATTATTGCTATTCAGCACTATTGTGTTTATCAATCATATTATTAATTAACCCTTTGTAACAACCTTTGTATATGGATAACAGAAAATTTTTGCCATTTATCGTCATTGGAGTCATTTTATTTATAGCTGTAGTATATCTCTCCTCCAGTATTTTCCTCACCATTAACTCAGGAGAGCGGGGAGTGATCTTCAGAAAGTTTGGTGAAGGACTGGACAAAGATAGAATTTACCCCCCTGGCTTTGTAATTAAAGCACCCTGGAATGATATGTATGTATATGATGTCAAAGAAAACAGTATTGATGAAACAATGGATGTGCTGGACAAAAACGGCCTCTCACTGAAAGTGGATGTCACCGTACGTTTTCACCCTATGTATGACAAAATAGGATATATCCACGAGCTCTTCGGTGAAGGCTATATCAATAAGCTGATCATTCCGGAAACACGCTCTACTGTACGCCGGGTCATGGGCCGTTATACCGCTGAGGAGATCTACTCTACCAAACGCAGCGAGGTGGAAACATCAATCATTGAAGAAACTGAAGATATTCTCCAGCATGAATCCAATAACATACAAATGAGAGCCCTATTGATCCGTTCTATTAATTTACCGGAACAAATTAAAACCGCTATTGAAAATAAACTTAAACAAGAACAGGAAGCTCTTGCTTATCAGTTTAGGTTAGAAAGAGAGAAAAGCGAAGCGGAAAGGAAAAGAATAGCTGCCGAAGGGGAAGCAGAAGCCAATAAAATTATCAATAGCAGCTTGACAAACGAACTCCTAAAAATGAGAGGGATTGAAGCTACTACTCGACTTTCGGAGTCCAGTAATGCAAAAGTTGTGGTGATTGGCAACGGTAGTGACGGATTACCCCTTATCCTGGGCAACAATTAGCCTTTAAAATATTTTATTCCAATGTTATCCATTATTTTTAGCTTGAATTTTTATTACTATTTAAATCATTCCAAATATGTCCAATAACACTGCGGAACTAAAAGTTGATGGGAAATCATATGAATTTCCAATTGTCGAAGGATCTGAACAAGAAAAAGGTATAGATATCAGTAAGCTAAGAGCACAGAGTGGTTATATCACACTGGACCCTGGCTTTAAAAACACTGGCTCTACCACCAGTTCCATTACCTACTTAGATGGAGAAAATGGTGTGCTTCGTTACCGTGGATACTCTATTGAAGACCTGACAGCAAAGTCGAGTTTTCTGGAAGTAGCCTACCTTCTTATCTACGGTGAATTGCCCAATGAGAGTGAGTTTCAAGCGTTCAAAGAAGAAATTACGCACCATACCCTGGTTCATGAAGACATCAAAAAAATTCTGGATGGTTTTCCTTCCAGTGCACATCCTATGGGCGTGTTGTCATCCCTGGTATGCTCACTTACCGCTTTTTATCCTGAATCACTAGACCCCAACCGCTCAAAAGAAGAAGTAAACCTGAGCATCATCCGCATCATCGCCAAAATGCCTACTTTTGCGGCCTGGGCTTTCAAACATAAAATTGGCCACCCTGTAAGTTATCCTGATAACTCGCTTGACTATTGCAGTAATTTTCTGAAAATGATGTTCGCCCTGCCTGCCGAAGGCTATGAGGTAGATGCTGCACGTGCCGACGCTTTGGATAAACTACTTATCCTCCATGCTGAACACGAACAAAACTGTTCTACTTCCACAGTAAGAATAGTAGGATCGTCTCAGGCCAGCCTGTATGCTTCAATCTCTGCCGGAATCAATGCGCTATGGGGACCACTTCATGGTGGTGCCAACCAGGCAGTAATTGAAATGCTGGAGAAAATCAAAGAAGATGGCGGAGATGTGAAGAAGTTTATTGACAAAGCCAAAGATAAAAATGATCCTTTCCGCTTAATGGGCTTTGGTCACCGCGTGTACAAAAATTTTGACCCAAGGGCCAAGATC
Source organism: Catalinimonas alkaloidigena (assembly GCF_029504655.1). NCBI lineage: Bacteria > Pseudomonadati > Bacteroidota > Cytophagia > Cytophagales > Catalimonadaceae > Catalinimonas > Catalinimonas alkaloidigena. The sequence continues at coordinate 1,455,806 of NZ_JAQFIL010000001.1, read as the reverse complement.
ATCAAAAAGAATGCTGACGAAGTACTGAGCGGCTTAGGAATCACTGATCCGGTATTGGACATTGCCAAAGAACTGGAAGAGACTGCGCTAAACGATGATTACTTCAAAGAAAGAAAACTGTACCCTAACGTGGACTTCTATTCAGGTATATTGTATCGTGCCATGGGTATCCCTACTGATATGTTTACAGTGATGTTTGCGCTTGGTCGTCTGCCCGGATGGATTGCTCAGTGGAAAGAAATGCGCGAAAACAAAGAGCCTATCGGTCGCCCTCGTCAGATTTATACCGGACATAACCTTCGTAAGCTTGACCGCTAAACGCATTTGTTAACGGACTTATATAATTAAGGCTTCATCATGATTTGATGAAGCTTTTTTATTCTTATTTTTTTATGCAACTTAGTTGCAAATAACTTCGTTAACAGACTATCTTTGTCCCAAAATCAAGATTGAATGTTTTTAGCAGACACAAAAGCAGATACCATAGGTATTCTCGGTTCTATTTTTTGCCTGATTCATTGCTTAATATTTCCGGTTCTCGTGATGGGGGGAATGTTGAATGAAGAATGGAGTTCGCATGCGGAATGGGTTGATTTTATTTTTATTATACTGGCCATCAGTGCCGTATTTTTTGCTGCTCGTCAGTCTAAAAATAACACGCTCAAAGGATTGATGTGGTTTTCAGTAGCTTGGTTCTCAGCATCTATACTACTTCACGAAACTTTTAACCTGGCATTATACTCTTCCATGGCAGCTTCTGTGGTGCTCGTGGTACTTCATAGTATCAACTTCAAGAATCATCAGCAAAGGTTTCATACCAAGAACGCTACTGCCTGACTTCGCTGATTCAGAAGTTTATGATGCCACCAATCAATGCATAATGTATTAACGTAAAATTGTATACCTCATCACTGTCAGCCCCGCCTTCAAGCACACGATAACCGGCTTTTAGTGTCACATTGCGGCTTGGATAAAACAAAGCTGCTAACAGTACATCTTCTGCCCTACCCTGTGTACTGACCAGTGCGTCTCCCTGTAACAGAAAACTTAGTTTTTCCTTAGCAAACCATTCCAGTTGAAAATTGATCAAAGGAACAAAACCGACATTGGTTTTGGCAGCACTTTTCTCATCATCTTCTATCCTGATTAGCGCATCTCTGATTTTGGCAGTGGCTCCCAAACCCAGTTGGAAATCACCTTTACGTGGAAAAAGATAGCGATAGGTAAGTCGGTAAGAATTAAACTCATAGCGGGTATTCAGGGCTTCACCTTCAGCAAAACTGGATCCGGCAAACGAAATTTGCTCATTTGTAACTCCTTGTGCCGTAATACTTAAGGGAGCATATAAGGCGGCAATGGTATGTTTGCCATTGATTGTATACAAGAGCTTGACCCGATAAAAGAAACGGTCGTCTACATCTAATTCTTCACTTAGATCAAAGCGGGTCCCGCTGGTTCCGGGTACCTGAATTTTGTTATATCCTGTAAACGCAGCACCACTTTCCACATCTATACGAAACTGAGCTTTACTTGAAAGAGGCAGGAACAGGGGGCATATACTCAAAAAAATAAGAGGTAATAGATATCTACGCATGTCAAAAATTAAATATTAAGCTTATAAAAAAATCTATACAATGATTTAAGTCATCTACATTAGTGAACTACATTTTATACCTTACCGTTTTAGGTTTGTCAGAATTTTGATACTTGATATTTATTTCATATTTCATAAATTAGCTTTACCTAAGAACTAATACCTAATTATGCGAAAGGGACAAACTTTTATTTCTTGCGAAGAATGCAGTTCAAGAAGCGCCTCACTCTTTAATGTAGTCTGCGGGAAACAGCTCTCCGAAATTTCGCAAAACAAGTCATGTACGATTTATAAAAAAGGACAAATACTTTTCCATGAAGGGACGAGACCCCTGGGTGTATTTTGTGTTAATAAAGGCAAGATCAAAGTATATAAGATCGGTTTTGATGGTAAAGAGCAGATTGTAAATATTATTGGAGCGGGAGGACTTTTGGGATATAAAGCGATGCTTGCCGAAGAACCCTACTCTGTATCTGCCGAAACACTGGAAGACTGCACTATCTGTTTCCTTTCCCGACCTAACTTTTTGCAGGCACTGAGTGATTCATCAGACCTTAACAGAAGAATTATGAAGCAAGTGTGCCATGAGTTCGGGATAATGACCGAAAGTCTGACCAATCAGGCACAACGTACGGTAAGAGAAAGACTAGCGATTACCCTGCTCAAACTGAAAGATACTTACGGTTTAGATTACCACGAAAATGGACCTGTTGAAATCAACCTGACACGCGAAGATCTAGCTAATATTGTGGGGACTGCTACTGAGACACTGATCAGACTCTTGCATGAGTTTAAGGATGATAAGTTAATTTCTACCAAAGGCAGGAAGATTAGCATTGATGATTTGGAAGGATTGGTCAAAACCGCTAACCTTTACTAGACGCCATTCAAAGGAATTAAGCCCATTACTGGGCTTTTTTTATGTTTAAACTGGCTTTTTATAGCATTCCCATATTTTCCTGTAGTTATTTTTACTGATAATTGTCATTTTTTTGGCTGACTGCTATCATTTTCTTGCCCTTCTCTTCATGTTACATTTGTGATATTGACATCCTACACCATCATCTAATTTAATTCATGAGGACCATGTACAGGAAGAAGATTTTGATATGCCTTAATGGGAAGGATGATGCGCAGCTTGAAATGGCTTTTATACATCTCCAACTTGCACATCCACAACACCAGATCATGAAATTTCACCTGGAAAGTATTGCTGTTGAAGATTTATCCGTAGCTTATATTGCTGGCTCCGTTGGAGGCACCCAGCAGACCGAAGCAGTTCTGGGTTCAGTTGTAAAGGCAAAAAGCCACTCTAAAGTTTTAGAGAGTCAGAACAAAAACAAAAGACAGTCAATTTTTTCCAGCAGTATCAAAGAGCTGATTACGGAGAGCCAGTACGCAGATATGCTGATCATACGAAACACCAATTTCTATGCAGACTGCTCCTATTACGGACAACAAAAGTCTATCTATGAGATTCTCAAAAAAGCAGGTTGCCCAGTGATGGTTATCCCTGACCAGCTGAGCAAAATTCAACAAATTGTATTGATTTATGATGGCAATACTACGTCACTTTCTGCCATAAAGCTTTTAAGAATGGTATTGATGCCCATATGCCATACTTTACCCATTACTGTACTCATGCCCTGCAGTAAAGAAAACACACTTCTTTCTTCTAATGAAGAAAAAATGCTCATTGAGTATCTACGACTTCACTTCAAAGATTTGGGGGTTCATAAAATTTGTGAGGAGTCTGCCCATACCCTTCATTTTGCTATTGACCCTCACAAAAAGGTATTGCTTGTATACAATAAGCCGGGACAATCTTTCCCACTATTTATGGAGAAAGAGATAGAAAAATTTAAACAGGCACAGGATAATATCTATTTTTTGTTTCAGGCCAACGTGAGCTAAAAACTGACAAAAGTCATAATTATGACTGATTGTGATCATACAGAAAACCTCCTGATCTTGAGACCTTAGCTGCCGTAAAATATTCTAAGGCAATTATGACTCAAATACTGGAGAAAGAGAAATGCTACCACTGCGGCGAAGATTGTGTAGATGAGAGCATAGCATTTGATGAGAAGACATTTTGCTGTCAGGGCTGCAAAACGGTATACGAAATATTAAACGCCAGCGATCTGTGTCAGTATTATGCACTGGAAAAGAATCCCGGACAACAGTTAAAAAGCCCAAATAGATTAGAAAAATTTGCTTTTCTGGATCATCAGGAGATCAGTGCCAAACTGTACGATTTCCAGGATGGTAATCTCAGGAAAGTTAGCTTTTATATTCCTGCCATTCACTGCAGCTCCTGTATCTGGTTGCTGGAGAACCTGTACAAGCTTAGGAGAGGTGTCTTACACGCCAGTGTACAGTTCCTGAAAAAGAGGGTAAGTATCACATTTGAAGAAGACAAAATCACGCTGCGGCAGTTGGTTGAGCTGTTAACTTCCGTAGGCTATGAGCCGGAAATCTCTCTAGCCGATGGAAAAAAAGAAGGCAAAAAGCATAAAGATCGTAGCCTGGCCATCAAAATCGGTATCGCAGGATTCTGTTTTGGCAATTCCATGTTACTGAGCTTACCCGAATATCTGGATACAGACTTTTCCCTAACCAAAGATTATCAGGTCTTCTTTGGCTACATCAATTTTCTGCTGGCTTTGCCGGTATTTTTTTACGCTGGCTCCGATTATCTGGTATCTGCCTGGAAAGCCATCCGGTATCGCTTCATCAACATAGATTTTCCCATTGCCCTGGGTATGCTGGCCTTTTTTCTTCGCAGTACTTACGAAATCATGATGCAGCAGGGCCCCGGCTATATGGATTCGCTCAACGGCCTGATTTTCTTTATGCTCATTGGCAAATGGTATCAGAGTAAGACCTATCAGGCACTTTCCTATGATCGCGATTATGCTTCATATTTTCCTATTGCTGTCACTAAGATGAACCGTGGCACGGAAGAAAGTGTGGCACTAAAAGATTTACAGATCGGTGACCAGATCATGATTCGTAACCAGGAATTAATTCCTGCCGACGCGGTTTTGCTGAAAGGAGACGCCAACATTGACTACAGCTTTGTCAGCGGTGAGTCTGTGCCTGTCTCTAAAAACAGCGGAGACCTGCTCTATGCCGGAGGACGGCAGGTAGGCAGTACCCTTACCATTGAGATACAAAAACCTGTAGCAAACAGCTATCTGACAGAACTATGGAATCAGGAAGTGTTTAGTAAGCAAAAGACTTCTCAACTCAACTCTTTGGTCAATACTGTAAGTAAATACTTCACTGCGGTCATACTCATCATCAGCGCTACAACTGCTATTTACTGGCATTTTGTGGATAGCAGCCAGATCCTTAATGCTGTCACTTCGGTTCTGATCATTGCTTGTCCCTGTGCCCTGGCACTTTCAGTACCTTTTACATTTGGGCACACCGTAAGACTGTTTGGTAAGCAAGGGCTTTATCTGAAAAACACAGAGGCGGTAGAGCAGATGGCCCGTACCAGCGATATAATATTTGACAAAACCGGCACCATCACCCAGTCCAAGCCTCAGCATCTAAAGCTGGAAGGAGACAGTTTAAACCCAATGGAAAACATGTGGCTGCGCTCTGTGGTAAGAAACTCTACCCATCCGCTTAGTAAAACTATTTATCAGTCGCTGGATGATGAAATACCTTTGATAAAGACAGATGCTTTTGAAGAGATCCCTGGTAAAGGAATCATTGCCTATGTGGATGGCAACAAACTTGTGATCGGAGCGGAAGCATTCGTAACTGCTAATTCATCCTCTAACAAGCGTACCACCAGGGTTTACATTAGTATAAATAATGAGGTGAAAGGATATTATGCATTTGAAAACCTTTATCGTGAAGGATTTGATGAACTCATGCTTTCGTTAAAGGATAAGTATAAACTTCATATGCTATCGGGTGATAATGAGCGGGAAAAAGTAACCTTACAACCTTACTTTGATCACTTACATTTTAATCAGTCGCCGCTTAACAAGCTGGAATATCTGAAGTCATTGGATGAAGCACAAAAGCAAACGATGATGATAGGCGATGGCCTCAACGATGCGGGAGCACTGAAGCAAAGTAAGCTTGGCATAGCAGTAGCGGACAACATTTACCACTTCTCTCCGGCCTGCGATGCTATTCTTGACGCCCGACAGTTTAAGAAACTGTATAGTTTTCTACGCTTTTCCAAGACAAGTATGCGCATTGTAAAAGCGGCATTTCTCTTTTCCTTTCTCTACAATATCATCGGTTTAAGCTTTGCGGTAAGTGGGATGCTTACCCCATTGATCGCTGCCATCTTAATGCCGATAAGTTCAGTCAGTGTGGTAAGCTTTATTACACTGGCAGTCAATTGGTCGGGTCATAATGCTTTCAGATGATTTATCATTGCCATAATTCACAGCCCGGAGGCCTGATCTGATAGGAGGAGTAGTACCAAATATCAGAAAACCTGACAAATATCAGTTTTTTCACTGACTCCTATCATTTCTACTCCCTGGCTCAGATAGTTTCTTTGTGTATTAATAATCAAATCATGAGTGCAATATTTCTTCTTATCGGTATTAGTCTTGTTGTAGCGATAGGCTTCTTGATAGCTTTTCTGTGGGCTACCAAGAGCGGTCAGTATGATGATGACTACACCCCTTCAGTACGAATTCTGTTTGACGAAGATCAGTCTAAAAATAATCAATCAAATACTAAGTAATCGGATATGTCAACTAGTGTAAAATCTTCGGAAGCTGATATAAAGCTTCAATCAGAACAGCTTGAAACATTCTATTACGACAATGCTATTGTCAGAATGTTTGCCATGGCTACAGTGATATGGGGCCTTATCGGGATGCTGGTAGGACTTTATGTAGCCCTTGAGCTGGTTTTCCCTCAGCTCAACCTGGGTTTGCAGTATGTTACTTTTGGGAGAATACGCCCTTTGCATACCAATGCTGTCATCTTTGCTTTTGTAGGTAATGGTACTTTTACCGGAGTATACTACTCTTTGCAAAGACTTTGTAAAACCCGCATGTATAGCGACCTCCTTAGCAGAATCAATTTCTGGGGCTGGCAGCTCATCATCCTTTCTGCCGTGCTGACACTACCTTTCGGATTTACCTCCAGCAAGGAGTACGCGGAACTTGAATGGCCGATTGACATCGCTATTACCGTCATCTGGGTAGTTTTCGGTTGGAATATGTTTGCCACCATCCTAAAGAGAAGAGAACGTCACTTGTATGTAGCTATCTGGTTTTACATCGCTACATTCGTTACCGTAGCGGTACTGCATCTGGTCAACAATTTTGAATTGCCCGTTTCCTTCATGAAAAGTTACTCCTGGTACGCCGGAGTACAGGATGCCCTGATTCAGTGGTGGTATGGACACAATGCGGTAGCTTTCTTTTTGACTACCCCCGTATTGGGTCTGATGTATTATTTTGTTCCCAAAGCTGCCAACCGTCCTATCTATTCTTACAGGCTGTCCATCATCCACTTCTGGGCACTTATTTTCATCTATATCTGGGCAGGGCCACACCACTTGCTGTACAATGCCTTGCCTGACTGGGCACAGTCTCTCGGTGTAGTGTTCTCCGTGATGCTGATAGCGCCTTCCTGGGGTGGTATGCTAAACGGTCTGTTGACACTGAGAGGGGCCTGGGATAAAGTGAGAGAAGAGCCTATCCTAAAATTTTTCGTGGTAGCCATCACTTGTTATGGTATGGCGACATTTGAAGGGCCTATGCTTTCACTGAAAAACGTGAACGCCATCGCTCACTTTACCGACTGGATTATCGCTCACGTACACATCGGTGGTCTGGGATGGAATGGTTTTATGATCTTCGGAATGATGTACTACCTTATTCCTCGCCTGTACAGAACGCAACTCTATTCTAAAAAACTGGCAAATGCCCATTTCTGGATAGGTACTTTAGGAATCATCTTCTATGCGCTCCCTCTTTACTGGGCAGGATTTACCCAAAGTTTGATGTGGAAAGAGTTTACTCAGGAAGGTCTCTTAGCGTATCCCAATTTCCTGGAAACTGTCACCCAGATCAAACCTATGTATATGCTCCGCGCTGGTGGCGGCACCCTGTATATCACAGGTGTAATCATCATGGTCTATAATATGGTCAAAACCATATCCAGCGGCTCATTGCTCAAAGATGAAGAAGCCCATGCAGCACCTCTTTCAAAAAATTATCAGGGGCATAAAGGGGAACACTGGCATAGAAGATTATTTGAACGCCGTCCGGTAGCACTACTATTCTGGAGTTTGATCGCTATCCTGATCGGTGGATTGGTGGAAATGATACCTACTTTCCTGATAAAATCCAATGTCCCTACGATCGCCAGCGTGCAGCCATACACACCACTGGAACTGGAAGGGCGCGACCTGTACATCAAAGAAGGCTGTAATAATTGCCACTCTCAGATGGTTCGTCCGTTCCGCTCCGAAACTGAAAGATATGGCGAATATGCCAAAGCCGGTGAGTTTGTGTATGATCACCCTTTCTTATGGGGTTCCAAACGTACCGGTCCTGATTTGCTCAGGTTAGGTGGGAAATATCCAGACTCCTGGCATTACCACCACATGCTGGACCCTGAGTCTATGTCGCCCGGCTCTATCATGCCCCCTTATCCCTGGATGTTTGAGCAGGATCTGGACGTAAGCCACCTGGCTGGTAAAATTGAAGCGATGCAGACCCTGGGAGTACCTTATCCTGAAGGCTATGCCGAAGGACAGGCACTGGAAGATCTTAATAAGCAGGCTGTCGCCATTGCCGCAAATCTGAAAGAAAGTGGCATAGAGGTAAAAGCAGAGAAAGAGATCATCGCACTGATCGCATATCTGCAAAGGTTGGGAACAGATATTAATGCTGAGGAAAAATAAAATTAGTTGAAGGTTTTAGGTTGAAAGTTAAAGGACAGCTCCTCATGCCTTCAACCTGAAACTTGCAACATTAAACTAATAGACATGCTAAAATTCATCAAATACCATATGGAGACCATCGCAGGGATTGAGATATATCCCCTGATCTCCTTCATCATTTTCTTCACTTTCTTTCTGCTGTTGCTGATTTGGGTAATCAAAGCAGATAAGCGGGAAATAGCAGAAATCGCAAGTCTCCCCCTGGATAATGAATCAGAGAGAAATCAACAGAACGATCTAAAATAAATGTCATGAAACCGAGCATGAGCAAAAAAATTCTCGCCCAAAAGAATAATTTTCACGCCAGGTTCCATCCCAGTGGGGCACCACTGACCAATGAAATCAAAATTATAAACAGATGAAAAGACTGCTTCAATCTATAAAACCAGCATTCAGGATCTGGCTCGCAATCAGCCTCTTACCAATAACTGCATTTGCTCAGGACAGCTCTTCCCAGAGCAGCTTCTGGGAAATCAATGCTCAGGAAGTACTGGTGTGGAGTGTACTGGCACTTGAAGTGATCATGCTACTGGTAGTTATCACCATGTATGTCGTAGTGAAAGTGATTTCCAACAGAGTGCTCAATCCTGAAACTGCTGTGGATAACGAAGTAGCTTCCGAGCAGGAAGTTGACAAAACCCTCTGGGAACGTATTCTTACCAGGTGGAATGATGCCGTTCCGGTAGAGCGCGAAGAAGAAATCATGACTGATCATGAATATGATGGTATTGTAGAACTGGATAACAATCTTCCTCCCTGGTGGAAAGCCATGTTTTACATCACCATTATTTTTGGTGTTGCCTACCTGCTTCACTACCATGTGTTTGATACCGGAGACCTCCAGGGTGCGGAATATGAAAAAGAAATGGTTGAGGCCAAAGCTCAAGTGGAAGCCTACATTGCTACTGCTGGCGCTAATGTTGACGAATCAAATGTAACCTTTGTTGAGGCGGAAGAACGTCTGGCCAATGGTCAGACGCTTTTTATACAAATGTGCGCTCCCTGTCACGGTCAGGCGGGTGAAGGCGGCGTTGGCCCGAATCTTACTGATAAGTACTGGATACATGGTGGCAGCATCAGTGATATTTTCAGAACCATCAAATATGGTGTGCCTGCTAAGGGTATGATCCCCTGGGAAAGTCAATTATCACCTACACAGATGCAGGACATTTCCAGCTTTATCATCACCTTGGAAGGTAGTAATCCACCCAATCCTAAAGAACCCCAGGGAGAGCTGTACGAGCGTGATGAAATGGCCATGAACTAACAGTTAATAAGAGCCTTGCGTGTAGCGAGCTCTTTAGCTGCTTCAACAGTAAAGTAAAGAGTAAATAAATGGCAGCAATTGATAAACAAAGTGATGAAGAAGTTTCCTTCCGTGACCGGATATCCACAGTGGATGCTTCCGGTAAGCGTGTATGGATTTACCCTAAAAAGCCCAGGGGAAAATTTTACAATGCCAGAACCTTAGTCAGCGTCGTATTGCTGGCAATTCTGTTTGCCGGACCTTTTATCAAGATTGATGGAGAGCCACTGCTCCTGCTCAACATTCTCGAAAGAAAGTTTGTCATCTTTGGTCAAATTTTCTGGCCTCAGGACTTTTATCTTTTTGTATTTGCCACCTTGGTACTGGTCGTATTTATCATACTGTTCACCGTTGTATATGGGCGTATATTTTGCGGATGGGTATGTCCTCAAACCATTTTTATGGAAATGGTATTCAGGCGTATTGAGTACTGGATTGAAGGCGACTATACCGCTCAGCGAAAGCTGGACAGACAAGCCTGGAACCAGGAAAAAATAATCAAGAAAACTTCCAAGCACATTATCTTTTTTGCAATTGCCTTTCTGATCGGCAACACTTTTCTGGCTTATATCATTGGAATAGAGGAATTGGAAAATATTGTTACTGATTCGCCCGCTGAGCATATTGGAGGACTCAGCGCCATGTTGTTATTCTCCTTCGTCTTTTATTTCGTATTTGCCAAATTCAGAGAACAGGTGTGTACCAATGTATGCCCCTACGGACGCTTACAAGGGGTATTGCTGGACCGCAAATCCGTAGTAGTTGCTTATGATTATAAAAGAGGCGAGCCCCGGGCTAAGTTCAGAAAAGGAGAAAATCGTGATGAAGCAGGTAAAGGAGACTGTATTGACTGCCATCAGTGTGTACAGGTCTGTCCTACCGGAATTGACATCCGCAACGGTACACAACTGGAATGTGTCAATTGTACTGCCTGCATTGATGCCTGCGATAACATTATGGAAAAGGTGGGATTGCCTAAGAAACTCATTCGCTACGCTTCAGAAGAAAATATCGCGGAAGGCAAAAAGTTTCACTTCACCGCCCGCAGCATTGCTTATTCTGTGGTACTGGTATTCTTAGCGGGAGTATTAGGAGGCTTGCTGGTGCTGCGAACCGACGTAGAAACCAGCATCTTGAGAACACCTGGTATGCTTTACCAGGATCAGGGAGATAACAAAATCAGCAATCTGTATAACATCAAGATCATCAATAAGACCAATGATGATATGCCCATTCACCTTGAACTGCTTGATGAGCAGGGAAGTATTCAGATGGTAGGTAATAAAAATTTATTTCTGGAAAAGCAGGGTGTAGCCGAAAGTGCACTCTTTGTAATCTTTGACAGAAAGGAAATTGAAAAGATGAAAACTGAGATCGTAATCGGCGTGTATTCCGGAGAAGAGTTAATTGAAAAAGTAAACACAAATTTTCTTGGACCAGCGAATTAGAAGCGTTCATGGTTCTAAGGGTTATAGTTAAAATTTCCCGAGTACATCACCACTCCGTGGCGGTCAATAACCATAACACCAAGAACCATTACACTTTAGCACAAACGCACTATAACACAAATAAAAAATGAACTGGGGATATAAAATAGTTTTCGCGTTTTCTGTATTTGTTGTTTTCATTGTCTTCCTGGTAGTCAAAAGCTTTCAGCAAAATATAGATCTGGTGGCTGAAGACTACTACAAGCAGGAGATTCAATACCAGCAGCAGATTGACAAGATCAACAATAGCCATGCGCTTAATGAGCGAATAACATTCATTCAGGAAAATCAGCAGCTCATGGTACAGTTTCCTGAAGAGTTGAATCATCAACTAGAGGGAGAAATCAATCTTTTTCGCCCTTCAGATGCACGATTTGATGTAAACACAAAGATAGCTGTAGATTCCAAACTTCGTCAATGGATACCTACCAGTGATCTGCTTAAAGGTTACTATAAAGTGAAAGTAGACTGGACAGATGGAGTTAAAGACTATTACGTAGAAGAATCCCTTTATATCAAATAGCCATGGATTTTCTATTCACAGCTTTTGCGATTGGAGCTTTGGGCAGTTTTCACTGTATCGGCATGTGTGGTCCTATTGCACTTGCACTACCGATACACAAAAATACCAATAGCCGCCGCTTGATTGGCAGCCTACTGTATAATACCGGTCGCATCAGCACTTATGCTTTGATAGGCGCTCTCTTTGGCCTGCTGGGGCAAAGCTTTGTAATGGCTGGATTTCAACAATCTGTATCAGTAGGATTAGGTATCCTGGTAATTTTAAGTGTGGCGCTTCCGGCTGCTTTTATCCACAAGCTAAGTCCTAACCATCTGATTTCTAAAGGAATTTCACAGGTGAAGATGCGTATGCAAAAGCTCTTTGCTAAACGTTCCTACTCTTCCACGTTTTTGATTGGCAGCCTCAACGGACTCCTCCCCTGTGGCCTGGTTTACCTGGGCATTGCTGGAGCCACTGCTATGGGAAACCCTGCTGAGGGTGCTGCCTACATGCTACTCTTTGGGTTGGGCACCTGGCCAGTGATGCTGCTGATCGGCTTCTTTGGTCAATGGATCAGTTTGGGCATCCGTAACAAAATCAGGGCTGCCATGCCAATCATGATAGTGGCCATGGGAGTAATCTTTATCCTTCGTGGACTCTCCTTGGACATTCCATTTGCCAGCCCTAATATTTCTGCCGAGCAACATGCCGGTATTGAAATGTGTCACTAATAGACATTGTTCTGATTCTTTACAGTTTGGATGATCAAAATAAATTGAATTGGTCATCCCGACGCAAGGAGGAATCTTAGCCTCTATGAAAGTCATAGGATAGGATGGGTGGTAAAGATTTCTCCGTCGCTCCACGATGGATGCACTCCGAAATGACAATAATAATGTGCTATATGTTCTTTTTGTTTCTATAAAAGAAAAACAGAATAAACTCTAATGCTATCAAAATTATATAATTCCTTGCAATAGGACTGATCGCCAAGGCGAACCGTCCCATCGCTTGTCAAAATTCTTACAATCATGAACACTTCATTCATCCGAAAATATAACGTTCCCGGGCCTCGTTACACCAGCTATCCTACAGTACCCTACTGGGATAAAACACCTCCTAGCGAAGAGCAGTGGAAAGCGAAAGTCAAAGCGACTTATGAGGGAAGCAAAAAAGATGGACTGAGCATTTACGTTCATCTGCCTTATTGCGAAAGCCTTTGTACCTACTGCGGTTGCAATACCCGCATCACAGTCAATCATGCCGTTGAAATGCCATACATAGATACTTTGCTCAAAGAGTGGCAGATGTATACAGACTTGTTGGGTGAAAAACCCCTCATCAAAGAAATACATTTGGGCGGTGGCACTCCTACCTTCTTCAGCCCTCAAAACCTGCAAATACTTATTCAGACCCTACTGGCGCAGGGAAAATTAAGTACCGAAGCGGAAATGGGTTTTGAGGCACATCCCAACAATACTACTGCTGAGCATATGCAAGTGCTGTACAACTTAGGATTTCGCCGCCTGAGTCTGGGCATACAGGATTTTGATCCGGAAGTACAAAAAATAGTGCATCGTATTCAGCCATTTGAAAAGGTAAAGGAAGTCACCGAACTGGCCAGAAAAATTGGCTATACTTCTATCAATTTTGACCTGATCTACGGTTTACCTCTCCAAACCATAGCTACTGTAAAAGATACCATTGAAAAAACACTGCGGCTTCAACCTGACCGCATCGCCTTTTACAGTTATGCGCATGTACCCTGGCTAAAGCCTGCTCAGAAGAAGTATGAACAACATCTGCCAACAAATGAAGTAAAGAGAAACCTTTATGAGATGGGCAAAGGGATGTTAGAAGAAAACGGGTACCATGAAATCGGGATGGACCACTTTGCCAGAAAAAGTGACTCGCTCTACATCGCCAGCCAGCAGGGCAAACTGCACCGCAACTTTATGGGCTACAGCACTACTTCTACCAAACTCCTGATAGGCTTGGGAGCTTCATCCATCAGCGATACCTGGACAGCTTTCGGACAGAACATCAAACCGGTAGAGGCCTATATGAAAAGCGTAAATGAGGGGCATTTGCCTGTTTACCGGGGACATCTGTTAACCGAAGAAGACCTTGTAGTCCGTCAGCATATTCTCAACCTGATGTGTCATTTCCGCACCAGTTGGGATAAAAAAGAGGGTAAGCATGAGATATTGGACCTCGCGCTGAATAGACTAACAGAAATGACCAAAGACAGAATTATACATGTAGAAGATCATTTCATAGAAGTTTCTGAGAAAGGTAAACCTTTTCTCCGCAATGTTTGTATGGCATTAGACGCCCGCATGTGGAAAAATAAACCTGAGTCTGCGCTCTTCAGTAATACAATTTAATGACCGGTATTGAATAATGGTTAATTAACCATCAACCATTCATCATTATTCAATAAAATGAAAAACTGACGATAATCATTTTTTGTCCGGCATGTTGTGCTTAGCTTTGGTGGTTAAATTGGAGAAAAATCAAGATATGAAAGAAGAAGTAATTGAAACAAAGACAGGTTTTTTATCAAAACTGCAAGACAAATGGGCGCTGAACAGTATTTATCAGGTCTTGATCGTATTGCTCGTCTTTTCTCTCACCGGAAGCACAGTGGTATTTGTCCGAAAAGCTTTCTTCGGATGGATTGGTTTCGATGAAACCACCAGTATGTGGCTGAAAACTGTGACTTACATCGCCTTTGTGATGCCTGCCTATCAGTTTTTGCTCTTATTTTATGGGGCTATCTTCGGGCAGTTTACTTTCTTCTGGAACAAAGAGAAGAAAATGCTTAAAAGAATTCAAAAGGTATTCGTAAGAAAATAAGCGTCTCTAAATAGTGATATAAACTCTCCCTGGCTTTATATCCCTCTTTTTCCCTGAAATTGTTCATAATTATTGCTCAATTCAAGCCCTGAGTAATTTCGTGCTTAGCATGAAAATATTAAATTTGTACAAAAAGCAAGTGACTGAATGGGAGACAGCATCACAAGTAACATTTCACAGCGTCAACTTTTCTTGGATCATGTAGCGCAGACTACTCATTTTCCGCTAATGCTTGAAATTGAGCGGGCAGAAGGTGTCTATATGTTCGATAAAGAAGGGAAAAAATATATCGACCTGATCTCCGGAATAGGCGTAAGTAATCTTGGTCACCGCCATCCTGATGTAGTGAAAGCTGTAAAAGATCAGCTTGATAAGTATATGCATCTCATGGTATACGGTGAGTTCGTACAATCTCCTCAGGTAAAGCTTGCCAAAGCTCTCTCCAATACCCTTCCTGACCCCCTCAATATTTGTTATTTTGTTAACTCAGGAAGTGAGGCGGTTGAGGGAGCCCTTAAACTGGCCAAAAGATACACCGGGCGCCACGAACTAATATCCTGCGTAAACGCTTACCATGGGTCCACCCAGGGCTCATTATCCGTCTGCGGTAATGAAGGCTTTAAACAAGCTTACCGTCCCCTCCTGCCGGGAGTAAAACATATTCGCTTTGGTAATTATGATGATCTCAATCAAATCAATGAACATACCGCTGCTATCATTATAGAAACTGTACAAGGTGAAGCTGGGGTCCGGGTGGCAAAAAAGGATTATTTTCAAATACTCAGAGAGCAATGCTACCAAACGGGGACGCTGCTAATTCTGGATGAGATACAGGCAGGATTTGGAAGAACAGGTAAATTCTGGGCGTTTGAGCATTATGGAATCGTACCTGATATTTTAGTTTCTGCCAAAGGGATGGGAGGCGGCATGCCCCTGGGAGCCTTCATTTCTTCAAACGAAATTATGGGAAGCCTGCGTGAGAACCCCATACTTGGCCATATTTCTACTTTCGGCGGGCACCCTGTAAGTGCGGCGGCCTCTCTGGCTACCCTGAAAACTATACAGCGTGAGAAACTCCACAAAGAGGTAGAACACAAGGCTCACCTCTTTAAAAAACAACTGAAGCACCCAAAAATTAAGGAGTTTCGTAACAAAGGACTGATGATGGCACTGGCATTTGATTCATTTGAAACCCTGAAGCCCATCATTGACAGGGCTATTGAATTAGGGGTCCTTACAGACTGGTTTCTTTATTGTGACAATGCCATGCGGATAGCTCCACCTCTGACAATTAGCGAAGAAGAAGTTAAAGAATCTTGCGATATTATTCTACAAGCCATTGATAAATCCGTTATATAACTGAATTATTGTTTAACAATTCGCTATTTTTATTCAACAACTCAATCCTAATGCAGTACAGTACACCCCTATTCTGTCTGCTGTAGATCTATTCCGTTCGTTCCAAGGGTATGTTTATTCACCAAACTCTTTTTAACCCTTAGAATAATGAAAAAATCTATTTTTAAGTTTAAGTGCCTATTTTACGTCTTAGGCCTATTCAGTCTCAGCCTACTATTGTTTACCGCATGTGATGAGGATGATGATAATGGAGGCATGACTGATCCGGAACCTACACAAAATATTGTAGAGATCGCTCAGGGAGATGATCGTTTTGAAATATTAGTAAGTGCAGTCGTGGCTGCCGGACTTGATGATGATTTGTCAGGTACAGGTCCTTTTACTGTATTCGCGCCAACAGACGCTGCTTTTGAAGATTTGCTAGCGAATACCGATGGCGTAGATGCGTTAGAAGATATCAGCGAGGAATCTTTGGTGCAGATTCTACAGTACCATGTTGCAGCCCTGGAGGCCACCTCAGGAGATTTGACTGATGGTCAAAGTGTTCCAACACTATTAAGTGGTGAAAGTGTAACCATAGGGATTAATGGTAGCACAGTAACTGTTGATAATGCAACAGTCATTGAAGCTGATATTATGGCTACCAATGGTGTGATTCACGCCATAGATCAGATTTTGGTACCCGAAGGCTTTGAGATTGAGCTTGCGCCCCAGACCATTGCAGAAATAGCCTCAGAAACCGATGCCTTAAGTACACTAGTAGCTGCATTGGGTAGAGTACCTGGCCTGATTGATGCTGCTGGCGACGAATCTGCTGACCTGACTGTTTTTGCGCCTACCAATGATGCGTTTGCAGCCCTTTTGGAAACACTGACTACTGCTACCGGAGATACTTATGCCAGCCTGGACGATGTTCCTGATTATGTATTGGAACGTGTTTTACAATACCATGTCCTTGCTGCTGCTAAGACCGCCTCAGAGCTTACTGAATCAGAAGAAACTTTAGAAGGCAGTAGCCTAAGCATAAATGGAACTACCATTAATGGAAGTACAAATGTTGTGGATGGTTTAGCGGATATCCAGGCAAGCAATGGTGTAGTACATGTCATTGATGCCGTACTTGTACCTTCTTTTATTCTTAATAGCCTGGGTACAGTTTTAGAACCAGCGGTTTTTGATCCTGAAGGTCGCTTTACTACCCTCCTGGCAGCAGTAGAAACAGCCGAACTTGAAGGTGCTCTTACCGATGCTGATGCCACCCTAACCGTTTTTGCGCCTACCAATGATGCGTTTACTGCTTATATTGATGGTAGCGACTTTACGGATGCTGCCGCGCTATTGGCTTCAGAGCTACTGGATGAAATACTGTTATATCATGTATTGGGTGCAACAGTACCTTCCTCAGCTATTGGTGCCGGACCATCATCAGCACCGAGTTTGTATGACAATGACGAAGGTGGCCCTGGTGAAGAAATTTATATCAGCAATAATGGAGCAGATGGTATCTTCTTAAATGGATACGCTCAGGTGATTCTCCCTGACCTGGAAGAAGCTAACGGAGTAGTACATGTGATTGATGCTGTACTTGTACCACCGATGAGTTCTATTGCTGAAATTGTGGTGGCTGCTGCGAGCGATGCAGACAGTCCTCAGTTCACTTTATTACTTGCGGCACTACAGAATGCTGATGATACTGAAGGTAGTCTGGTAGAGCTGTTAAGCAGTGAAGATGGTACCTATACCGTATTTGCGCCTACCGATCAGGCATTTATTGATGCAGGTTTTGCGGATGTAGCAGCAATAGAAGATGCTGACCCTGCTTTACTACGTGCTGTCTTATTGTATCATGTAGTACCTGCCCCGGTGTTCTCAACTGATCTCGCCAGCGGAGCAGTAACTACTGCCGGTGGTGCCGACATCACTGTAACTGTAGCTGATCCGGTAACTATCGCTGACCTCAATGAAGCCAGTGCTGATGCGGAAGTTATTGACGTAAACATTTTAGCAACCAATGGTGTGATTCATGTGATCAATCAGGTGTTACTTCCTGAATAATAATTAGATTTATGCAGGTACTGATATGGTACCTGCATAATTATCTTATCTCAATGTTCAGCAATCGCTTCCGATATATTTACATACTTCTCTTAGCGATTTACTCTTACCTGAATATTCTGTTTACTGAAGGTGACAGACTTTTCAGTGGCCCCATCTCACCGACTCTCCTCTTTTTATCAATCCTTAGCATAGTCTTACTGGTTTGGGAAAGTAACCGCTTCTTGTCCGGGCTACTCCTACCTTTAGAAGTCCGTATTCCCACAAGAATTCATATTCTTATTCCTTTTTTCTTCTTAAGCCTGGTACATGTAACGTTTATCGCAATCATGTTTGGAACATTAGTACCAGAAATACTTGGGGTGGAGAATACCAATATATTTATCCAGCTCAAGCTCAGTCTTGCCTTTGCTTTCAGAATCAACTTATTTCTGCATACTTTACATGCTATCACCTATTTTAGTCAAAAATTAAGAGACTCCAGGCTTGAAGCTGAACAGCTAAAGACATTGCATGCCGAGTCACAGTTTGAAGCGCTCAGAAACCAGATCAACCCCCACTTTTTATTTAACTCTTTTAACGTACTTTCCGGTCTGATCACCAAAGACACAGCGCTGGCCTCTGAATTTATTCAACAGCTCTCCAGGGTTTATCGCTATTTGCTATACAATAATGACCAGAAGTTAGTCACACTTTCGGCTGAAAATGAATTTATTGATGCTTACATTTTTCTATTGAAAATCCGCTTTGGAAAGCCTTTAAATATTCAAAAAAACTTAAATCAGCTAGATCAACAGGCTTATCACATTCCCCCCGCTTCGGTTCAACTTCTGCTGGAAAACGCAGTAAAACATAACATCATCTCAAAAAAAACTCCCCTTCAAATAGACATTTTCATTGAAAATGAGTTTCTGGTAGTAAAGAACAACTTACAACTTAAGCCTCAGATAGAAATGTCCGGTGGATTAGGGCTTAACAATATTGAACTCAGATACCAACACATGACGCACAAGCGTGTGGTAGTCAAGCAAAATAAAACCCATTTTGTGGTGATGTTGCCTTTATTTAAACAGCCTGATTTATGAAAGTACTAATTGTTGAAGATGAACCCATTTCAAGTGAACTGCTAAGCCAACAAATTAGAAATTACGATAAACACATTTTTGTACACCCTACCCTGGACTCTGTAAAAGATACTGTAGACTTTTTCAGATCAGGGGAAGAAGTAGATCTTGCTTTTTTTGATATTCAGCTTTCCGATGGAAGTAGTTTTGATATTTTTAAACAGCTTGATATAAATACTCCCATCATTTTTACCACCGCTTACGAAAAGTATACCTTACAAGCATTTAAAGTAAACAGCATTGATTACCTCCTCAAGCCTATTGACTTTAAGGAATTATGCGCTGCCCTTAACCGGTACAGACACTATCATCAAAGACCACACACCTATGAGGAGGTACTGAATCATATGCAAAACCAGCTTAATAATTCCTATAAGAAAAGGTTCCTGGTCAAGATAGGTGACAATTACATCAGCACAGCCGCAGAGGACATTGCGCTATTTTATGCTGATGGGAAAACGACCTACCTGATCCCCAGTGGAAATACGAGGCGTTATATCATAGATTATACATTGGAAGTACTGGAGAACAAACTTCTTAACCCCAGGCAGTTTTTCAGAATTAACCGCAAATTTATAGTGAATGTAGATGCGCTGTCTGAGGTGAAGAGCTATGTCAATGGCCGGCTGAAGGTGCTCACTGCTCATCCCGGGCCTACTGATATGATTGTAAGCAGGGAAAGGGTTAATGATTTTAAAAGTTGGTTAAATCAATAGTAAAACCATATCTTAATAACTGATTGAATTACCAGGACAAGCAGTATGACTCATAAAATCTTTCTATTCTTCTTGTTTGTATATTTGGGTTCGGGCTTGCATGTACAAGCACAAAATAACGCACAGTTTGACTCTCTTAAGCGAGAAATCATGAATATGAAAGTAGAACTGGAAGCTACGCAGGCCAATCTCAGGCTTTCTCATCAACGTTTCAAAAGAGGTATATTTACTTCCGCTATCGGTTACTCTATCGTCATTGCAGGAGGTATATTTCTCGCTACTAAAGATTATAGTAATTAGGGACAGCCTATGATTTTCGCCGGCGGAATGGTAGGATTTGCCGGTGCCATTATGTTGTATAACTCCAACAAAAACATTGGTCTTGCGGGTGCCCTCCTCTTACTGAACCTTAAATACATTGAATACAAGCTGAACAAATTATCCAATGTGATACTGAGTACTGACTATTTGACTTGATTTTTTCATTTATTACAAACAATCAGGGAGAAAGCATATTATCAATAAATATCTTTGATAGATTTTTGAGGGTTTTAATTTTTTCTCCCTATAGAAGTATCTATGCTATTGAGCATTAGTAGTGCTTATAGCAAAATGTCTCTTTCATTTTTTAAACAAACATATCACGTCATGGAACTCAAAGAAAAGCATTCGTTAAAAGATTATCCTGAAAAGGAAAAAAAGGCCTACCTGGCTGCCGTTGCAAGTATGGCTACTCCCGAAGATTCTGCCTCAGCTGAGGAAGTAGAATTTTTGGAAGATTTATGCGATGATGCCCAATTATCAGAAGCGGACAAAGCAGAAGTGATAAAAGAGGCTAAAAGCCCTAGCAATGATGGCTTTGAAAGTTATCTAAGTTATCTTACCAACAGTGAGCTCAAATATTCTTTTATCGTAGATGTCATATCATTTGCTAAAGCAGATGGACACTATTCGGAGGAAGAAAAGGAAAAAATCCTTTATATGGCCAATAAACTGGGGGTGAGCAAAGAACAGTACGATGCGCTTTATGAGTATGTTGACAAGGCTGCATCCACTCAGGATCAGGATACCTCCGAAGAAGGATTCTTGGAAAGTACAGGGCTTAAACAAAAATTTGAAAGCCGTAATATTCCGGTAAAAGGTTTACTAACCGGACTGGTAGGCTCTATGCTGATGAAAGGCACAATGGGAAGAAGACATCGCAGGGGAGGATTGCTGAGCAGCCTGCTGGGAGCCGGAGCTACTCGCCGCAGAGGCGGAGGCGGACTAAGTTCTGTAATAGGAATGCTTAGCGGAGGCCGTGGCTACAGAAGGTCAGGTGGCTTACTCAGAAAATTACTTTAATAATTGTAAAAACATTTAATTTGAGAAGAAATTAGTGAGAGGTTTCTTCTCATTTTACCTTGACGTAAGTAGTAAATCAAAGAATGATATTGTTAATTTAGAGTTCAGGCTATACCCATTCAGTAAGCTTCCTGAATAAGATAAGTAAAGTGCTTTAACTGTTGAGTTGGGTAGCATTGTTCTACACTAAAACCTCATGCAAAATAAAACAACTCTCCTCTTTGATTTTGATGGAACAATTGCCGATTCATTGTACCGGCTTTTGGAAATCAGTAATACCTTAGCCGAGGAGTATGGCTTCTCAAAGCTTGATAAAGAAGACATTGCCAGATTCAGAAGTAAATCCACCCTGGAGGCTTTTAAAGAACTTAAAGTGCCATTGCTCAAAATTCCAATCATCGCATCCCGGGTCAAGAGAGAGTTTCAAAAGGAGGTTCACCTGATCAAGCCATTTGCTCAAATGGAAAAGGTTTTACCTCTGCTGGGCCAGTTATTCAGGTTGGGCATACTTACTTCAAATACACCCAGTAATGTAGAGTGTTTTCTCAAAACAAACCAGCTCCCTTTTTTTGATTTTATTTATTCGTCCAGTAACATCTTTGGCAAGAGCAGAGTCCTGCGTAAAATCATGAGGGAGAAACAGTTTAGGCCGGAAGAGCTCGTATACATAGGAGACGAGATGCGAGATATAGAAGCCGCAAAAAACCTGGGTATAGACATGGTAGCCGTTAGCTGGGGGGCTCATACAGCAAAGGCCTTAGCATCGCTAAAGCCTTCATATCTCATCCATCAACCGGATGAATTGCTTACACTGTTCGCAGATTAAATTTCAGGTTTTTCTTCAGGATGCTTCTCCAGATATTCTTTTACAAGTGCTGGCTGCTCCTCACCTTTGGCTACAAACAGCATGGCATCTCCATTCATGCAGTAGCGTAGTCCGGTAGGTTTAGGGCCATCAGGAAAAACGTGGCCTAGATGAGAACCGCTGCTACTGTCCAGAACTTCTATGCGGGTCATTCCGTAGGCATTATCTTCTTTGAGGACCACTGCTTTTTCGTCAATAGGCTCATAAAAACTGGGCCATCCTGTACCGGACTCAAATTTTGTGGAAGTCGTAAACAGGGGCTGACCGGTAGCCGCCGAGTAGAAAACACCGGCCTTCTTAATTTTATTCAGCGGGCTGGTAAATGCCCTTTCTGTTCCTGCTTCACGAAGAATATAGAACTCATCTTTGCTTAATTTTGCTTTCCATTCTTCTTCAGAAAACTGATATTCATATTCTCCCTGCATCTCATCTTCCCAGATACCAATATATTTTCCTGAGCGATCCTGCTCATCTGCCCTTTGAGAATGATTGCTGTCGTCCTTTTGGGCCTGGCTATTTATGCCACAGGCGGTGACAAAAGTGGCCAATATTGCTAGTAAATATAGTTTCGCATTTTTCATACTATAAATACTCCATTTTTAGCGAAAAAGTTTGTCATAAAACTGACAATCATATTAACCATCCTTTTTGCCAAATAAGCCATCTAACCCTATTCTCTCCCAGAAGCTTTGGTCTTCCCGTTCTTCTCTTCGTTTCTCTCTTTCTTTCAGGCGTTCTTTTTTGCGTTTGGCTCGTTCTTTTTTGCGCTTCCTCTTTTCCCGCTTTCTCACCCGCTGCTTTTTGGTGTCCTTACCGATGATATAACGAACCGAAACCGCTGTATTTGCGTCAAACCAGTCTTCATGCAGAATATGGTAAGCAGGCTTAAAATCGGCCGAAACTGTAAGCGGCATAAATGGCAGCTTAACTTCAAGTCCTATCATGGCATCAATGCCCAGCACAGGCCCGAAGTCTTTCAGCCCTCCCAGGTGGCCTCCACCTCCCGCATAGACATTTAAGCCTCTGCCTAATATTGGAAAATGGTTAACTACCAAGAAAGTGCCCAGCAGTTCACGTTCTCCGGCAGTCATCAAACCCTCAACAGCTACAGTTTTAAATATCCGCTGCTTTACGGTAATGCCGTAATTCTGGTTTCCAAACCTTAGCCCTAAGGCGGTACTATACTTCTGCGCGGCCGCCTGAAAACTTAACAGACAGACACAAATGATTACTCCTACACCTTGTTTCATAAAAATCTAATCCTACAACGTCTTACCTTCTTACTTATTCTTTATACATCTTTCATCTTGTGCTATATTCTTGCCAAAACGTCTTGCTTTTTAGTAAATTCGTCGCATATCAAGCCAAAAAATTATGCGAAAAGAAGGTGTCACGATCAGAGACCTGCTAAATACACTTCCCCAGGCAGGAGAAGTCAGTTGGATAAGTATAAGGCCGGAAAGAAGAAGTCAGCTGCAAGAAAAAGAAAGTGTGTTGGCGGATAAGGCGCATGGGCTGGTAGGTGATCATTATGGGGGCGGGGCTAATGGTAAGCGGCAGGTGACACTGATAAATGAGGAACATCTGAATGCAGTAGCGTCATTTCTTGATGAGGATAAACTGGATCCCGCTCTGTTGAGGCGCAACATCATGGTCAAAGGCATTAACCTGTTAGCGCTTAAAGGTCAGCGATTTCAGATAGGGGAAGCTATACTGGAGATGACCGGCCTCTGCCAACCCTGCTCCCGCATGGAAGAGAACCTGGGCGAAGGAGGTTATAATGCCATTCGTGGTCATGGAGGAATCACTGCACGAATTATACAAAGCGGTACGATAAAAGTAGGAGATACAGTAAAACTCATCAGGCCTTGAATGCTTAGCTCAGATTATTTTTGACAAGTAAACACAAGCCTTCAATTATTAATCTTTAATTTTTCAATTTGTAATTTTATTTAACCCATGAACATACTTTTTATAGGAGCACACCCTGATGATTGTGAGGTATATGGTGGCGGTACAGCTGCGCTTTTTTCAAAACTGGGTCATCGTGTCAAGTTTATTTCAGTAACCAATGGTGATGCCGGTCATCATGTGATGCAGGGAAGTGAATTGGTTGACTGCCGCAGCAAGGAAAGTATCCGGGCATCTCAAGTGTTAGGGGTAGCTTACGAGATTATGGACAATCATGACGGTCAGTTGACACCGGATTTACTGAATCGCAGCCGTATTATTCAGCGCATCAGAGAGTGGGAAGCCGATATCGTGATTACTCACCGGCCTAACGATTACCATCCCGACCACCGCTATACCAGTCAGTTGGTTCAGGATGCCGCCTATATGGTGATGGTACCCAATGTAGTCCCGGGAGTTGCTCCCTTACGTAAAAACCCGCTCTTCCTCTACTTTCAGGACCACTTTCAGAAACCCTACCCTTTTCGTCCGGACATCGCAGTGAGCATAGACGAAACCTATGAGCACAAAATTCTTTCACTTGACGCTCACCGATCACAGTTTTATGAATGGCTCCCCTGGATAGCGGGCATACTGGATCATGTACCTCTGGATAAAGATGCCCGGATACAATGGTTAAAAGAACAGTGGACGAAAAAACCTTCTGATGAAATCAGAAAATCTCTGTCTCATTGGTACGGAAATACAGCGTCAGAGAAAATTCAGTACGCTGAAGCATTTGAAGTATGTGAGTACGGACGTAAAGTAACAGATGAAGACATACGCCAACTTTTTCCCATGCTGGCGCAAAGCTAGGGTTGAATAAAGTTCTTCCTGGATTGCTGCAAGAGATAATCGTAAAAGAGCTCTCTTTCTACATCAGTGACCACATTCACCCAGTTACCAGAGCCTTGCGCTTCATAGGTTTCCCCTTCGTTGGGCAGGTTCTGTGCGATTTGAAGCTCCATCTTCTTTGAACTGAAAAAATCAGGCCTTGAGGCATATGCAACGGATAGCACATCCCACATATGATAGAGATAATCATAGCCGGGAATGGTATTTACCGTGATGGCCCAGCAGAAAGAAGCCAGGTTAGAGACCTCAAACTCTTTCTGTGCGGCCATTTTTTCCAAGAAATCAAAAGTGACAGGCACATGATTGGTAGCATCCAGGGGCACTATGGTAAGAGGCAGGTTTTGTTCTATCAGCCATTGTGCAGAAGCTGCATCCCAGTACACATTCCATTCTGCAGCACCATTATGTGTATAGGTACGGACATTACCATGCACTTTTACCGCTCCCGCCATCCAAATGATTTCGCTGATTTTTTCTTTGATCGCCGGTTCTTTTTGTAAGGCGTTTACCAGCGTAGTACTTGGACCTGTCATGAGATATGATACCGGCTCAGAACTGTTCATCAGCATTTCAATGATAAAGTCGCTGGCTTCCCGTTCACTTAGCAGTGAACGTATGCTTTTCATATTAAGCAGTTGCGGAAAAGCATTGATGATCTGCGGCTGGGCACGCCACACTTCAGGAAAAGCATTCATGCCCCTGGCCTTGCTGATAGCTACTTCCACCGGCTCTGCCAACATCAAATCCATAAATTTACGTGAAGATTCTGCCGCATATTCTGCATAACAGTCGGCCGGGGTAACACTCACACCAATAAGCTCTACTTCATCCATGCAGAGTACAAGCAAGAGAGCAAGCAGATCATCTACTCCTCCATCATGATCCAGAAATACTTTTTTGTGCTGCTGAGGCTTATTCATATTTTGATCTTTATTGAAAGAAGCAGGAAGTTAGAAGTTTTCCTGCTTCTGACTTCCAACTGTTTCTCGCTCAAAACTAGTACATTTAGCCCAAAAAAACGCATGCCTGCACAGCTTTCCGAAGATAGAAATATTCCTCTGCCACTGATCATTGAACTTTACCGCGCTAATGACTGGTCAGCGGCAGATAAGCCGGAGGCTTTGTATCAGGGCTTAATGCATTCGCATAGCCTGGTGACAGCCTGGGAAGGTGAAACCCTGCTAGGCCTGGGCAATGCTATTTCCGATGGTCATCTCGTAGTATACTACCCGCATCTATTGGTACATCCAGATTATCAGGGTACTGGGATTGGTCAGATGATCATGCAGCGGATGGCTGAGAAATACAGACATTTCCACATGCAAATGCTTACCGCCGACAAAGAAGCTGTTCGCTTCTATGAAAAGTGTGGCTTTGTAAAAGCAGGCGCAACTCAACCCATGTGGATTTACAAAGGGAATGAACATGACTAAAGCTCATAGACTTCCTACCCAAGAATGTGGTAAAAGATGTAGTAAGCCATCGAAGCGTGTGCTACGATAGCTCCTAAAATTGTACCGCTCAACACTCTCGCAAAATAAAACAGTCTACAGCTTATGTATAAGCCCAACATCCACAAGATGGATGGCCAAAACAAGAACTGCCAGCTTCCATCAAGGTAAACAATACCAAAATGAGAAAGATGAACCAGGCTGAATGCCAGGCTGTCAATCACACTGGCATTGTTGTGACCTACTTCAAAAGCAATGTTTTCATGGATAAGCCCTCGGTAAAATAACTCCTCCCCCAAAGGGCTAAAAAGCATGCTGACCCCTGCAAATATTGCAAAATACATCAGGCGGCTTTGGCTATCCATGACTTCAGGTAACTCCTTATACGTATGGGAGATATATGTGAATGCATTTGCATCTGTTTTGCCGTAAAACCAATTCATTAAGCCAAATAGCAAAGTACAACTTACTACCCCAAAAAACGCCCCCCATCCTATTCCCTTCCAGCTACTTACTTTATCAATGCCTATTGATTTTTGCCCTTGCCCGTTCAGGCAGACAAAAGGAAGGAGAATCATCATCACAAAAAAGTAAGAGATATACTGGTAGTTATCATTTACATTGGCCTGGAGCACCAAAACAAACCTAACACTACTGAAAACAAACAGGAGTACAATTGCTGTTGCCCAGCCTGGTCTGATCCATCCGCGAAAGGCTTTCCGATAATCATGTGAAGATAGAGACATTGCGTTGAAGGTAAAGCTTATAATACTGGGCTGGCTCAGGCTTTCATGAAAGCTCAGCTTTTTCAGGAGCCATACCGTTCATTGTTAGAAATTTTAGCAAAAAATAATAACTTGCCTTCACATCAACACTAAGCTACTGTAGAAACATGAAAAAGATTTCAATTGTACTTTCATTAATTCTGGCAATTACCGCCAGCTCATTCATCATTCATATGCAACAACAAGAAGATACTTTAAGACATGTAGTAGTCTTCAAATACAAGGAGGATGCTTCCGATGCTGACATCAAGAAAGTTACTGATGCTTTTCGCGACCTTCAAAATACGATTCCGGGAATCGTTTCTTTTGAGCATGGTATTAACAATAGTCCGGAGGGTAAGAATATGGGTTTCACGCATGTATACACCCTTACTTTTGAAGATGCCGCTGCCCGTGACACCTACCTGCCCCATCCTGAGCACAAAAAATTTGGTGAACTACTTGGATCTTTAGGGGTATTGGAAGATGCCTTTGTGGTAGATTATCATCCTATGGATTAATCTCCTCTGGCGAGCTTCTCAAAATCATTATCAAATGTCATGCTTCTCCATGTGATGCATGACATTTATTTTTCATACTATCACCAAGATTAATATTCTCACTTATTACACTTATGAAAACCTTAGCCTTAGCATTCAGCACTCTTTTATTCATTTGGGGGTGCAGCCCCAGCCAAGACCATCAGGAGCAAGCCCAAGCCAGCACTGAATCCGAAAGCAATACTACTACTTCTGATGAAGAATGGATTTCCCTGTTTAATGGAGAAGACCTTAGTGGCTGGAAAGTAAAAATAAGAGGTCATGCGTTGGATGATAACTATAACAATACTTTCAGGGTGGAAGATGGAATGATGAAGGTACGTTATGACCAATATGATGACTTCGCGCAACAATACGGTCACATCTTTTATGAAAAGCCTTACTCTCACTATAAGTTCAGGGTAGAGTACCGCTTTGTGGGTGAGCAGGCACCCAAGGGTGAAGGCTGGGCCTGGCGTAACAGTGGCATCATGGTACATGGGCAGGCTCCTGAAACCATGGGACTAGAGCAGGATTTTCCTATTTCTATTGAAGTGCAGTTATTGGGCGGACCGGAAGAAGGGGAGCGTACTACCTGTAACCTCTGCACTCCCGGTACCAATGTAGTAATGGATGACGAATTAGTTACCCAGCATTGTATCAGCTCCAGCTCAGAGACCTACCGAGGTGATCAGTGGGTAACTGCTGAGGTAGTAGTACTGGGAGACTCAGTTATTCATCATCTGGTCAACGGAGATACCGTACTCTCTTATCAGCAGCCCCAGATGGGCGGTGGCACCGTAAGCGGTTACGATGAAGCCTTAAAGGTTGACGGTCAGATGCTTAGCTCCGGTTACATCTCACTGCAAAGTGAAAGCCATCCGGTTGACTTCAGAAAGATTGAAATTCTTCCGCTGGTGGAGTAAGTAATAGTTTAACATCAGTAATGGGACATAAAACCCGCCAAATTTCAGAGATATGGCGGGTTTTCCTCATTATTTTGATCAGGACATTGCCTCACCGTTATTTCCATTGCTGTAGCCTGTCCAGATAAAGATAAGATTCTACAAATTTTCTATGAGACTGATCCGTCAGCTTTTCCAACAGCTCCAGGGAAGAGATATAACTGGCTAAATTACCATTCGCCGATAGAAATTTACCGTCTTCTACATAGCTCACTGATAAGTCATCCTGAACTTTTAACGCTGGATAATTCTCCTGCAATTCCTTTCCTCCTCCTATCCAGGTTACGATCTTCTTCCCATCTGCAATCCCTGACGCACCTATCAACTGGGCACCGGCGCAATTACTTACCGTATAGGTTGTATACTGATTTTGCGCTTTAATAAATGTAAGGATTTCTTCATTTCGCACCAGTGAATGCATATCGTAGGCACTGGGTACAAAGAGCACATCCAGCTGCGGTGCTTTCTCAAAAGTAAAATCCGCTTGCATCACCAAGCCTTCTTCGCTTAGGATGGGAGCATCGGTCGGGGCTATGGTGATGACATTAAAAAGCTGTTCACCCTCTACAGAAGGCTTGGAAAACACATCCAGGGGAGCTGTAACTTCAGTGGTAAGTACCCCCTCATACATCAACAAGCCAATTACGGGCAGGCCTTTCTTTATTACTTTCTGCTTAGCGTCAATACTGCCAGAATGTGTTTCTTTAATTTCTACACTACAGGCACACATACACAAGAGTGAAGCAATAAGGATATATACCGTTCTCATAAGGACCAAAACTTAGTCTGCTATTGGCTTGTGTGTACTGATAGCTAGCCTGTTCCAGGCATTAATAGTTGTAATAGCCATAATGGCCTGTGCTAAGTAATGCTCCCCAAGCAATTCAACTGCCTTTTTGTACGTCTCAGAAGATAAGCCTCTCTGGTGAATCAGGGTCACTTCTTCAGTAAGCTGCAAAAGACATTTTTCTTCCTCAGTAAAAAGCCCGGCTTCTCTCCAGGCATCTAAGAGGAATATCCTTTGGGCGCTCTCTCCGTATCTGAGCGCATCCTGGCTATGCATATTGATGCAAAAAGCACAGCCATTGAGCTGGGAAGCCCTAATTTTGATGAGTTCTTTATGGGCTCTGCTCAGCTGACTTTTTTGCAGGTATTGTTCCAATGCGAACATGGCCTTATAAGCTTCAGGCTCTAATGCATCTATTTGAATTCTCTTTTCCATTTGCTTGATAGGTTTGATATGAAGCAAAGGTAAAGGGCAGCGACTCCAATAAAATTAAGCTGGTTTAAGATCGTTTCTTTTTTCTCAGTTCGCTCACATATTCAGGCGTGAGCCCCAGGTAGGTGGCAATCATATACTGGGGGACACGCTGTACAAATTCCGGAAACTGTTCACTGAAGGAAAAGAATATTTCTTCTTTGGAATAGTCAAACTGATATTTTACCCGCATAATGGAAGCACCATAGGCAATCTGGTATACCTGCCTGAAATATGACTCCAGCTGGGGAAAGGCTGTTAATAGCTGGTTCTGCTTATCGTAGTCAAGGCAAAGCAGTTCACTGGCTTCTGCTGCCTGGATATAAAAACCCGTCTTTTGCTGATGCTGATAGGCCAGGTAATCAGACATCCACCAGTTTTCAATCGCAAACTGAATGTTTTTTTCTACTCCCTTATCATTGATAAAATACATATGAAGACAACCTTTTAACACAAAGAAACATTGTCTGCATACTGAAGCTGCTTCCATGAGCATTTCCTTTTTGTCCACTTCTTTGTATTGAAAATAGGAAAGGGCTTCCGTAAAATCATCTTTGTCAAAAGCCATGAACTTATTGATATGCTGGAAGAATCGGTCTTTCATGTGAAGTTCAATTATCGTCAAATTCAGGTCAAACACAGCCATTAGCAGTAGATAGCGCGGCTTAGAAATAGATAGCATGCAACTCCTCTATTGCCTCCTGTTTTTAATGCATAGTACAAAAGCCTCAGCATGTATTAATTCTCCCGATGGAAATTTTGCACATTTTCATGTATCAAATTCTCCCCCTCAACTTTGACTGCCGACACGTTTTTGAGCCATATATTTTTTACGGGTAGTTCTTCCTGTGCCAGAATTCTGGAGATAAATGTCACATCTTTAGAGGCTACATTAGTCAGGTATATGTCTGAGATAGGCGTAAGGCGCCGCTCATAGGTCGGTACAAGGTCTCTCCACTGGTATAGCACATCCGTTTCTATCCCCAGTATGCCTGCGTCAATCTTACCTGACTTGATATTGCTTACGTGAATATTCTTGACATAGCCTCCCCTACGCTCGTTGGTTTTGATGAATAACAAATGGTTGAGTTGCGCTCCCTCTTCTACTTCACAGTTATCAACAAACACATTTTCAATACCGCCCGAAAGTTCACTGCCAATGGCTACCAGTTGGTGGCCGTTTTTTACCAGGCAATTTCGCATCACTATGTTTTTTGAAGGTGTATCCAGTCTCCAGGCATCCTGATTACGACCTGATTTGATTGCAATAGCGTCATCTCCCTGATCAAACACACAGTCTTCTATGAGCATATTCTGACTCATTTCAGGATCTACGCCATCATTGTTATGCCCATGCGCAAACACTTCCACGTTTCTGATCACAACATTTTTTGACAGATAAGGATGAATGACCCAAAAAGGACTGTTGGTGATCTTGATACCTTCCAGCAAAATATTCTCACAGCGATTAAACTGAATAAACTGAGGCCGAAGATGAGAAGAGTCATTGACCATCAGTCTTTCTTCTACCGGAACATCTTTAGCTGCCAGATTGTAGAGCCTCTTCAGACTGTTCATATGAGCCGGAGGACGCGCAAACCACTTTTCCCATACCTCCATCTTTGCTTTTAACTCTCCCTGTCCGGTGATGGCGACATTCTCGCACTCATAGGCATAAATCAAAGGAGAATAATTATAGCACTCCATCCCTTCCCAGGTAGTATGTACAGCAGGTAAATAGTCTGCAGGCTTTTCTGAAAAAAGAAGCACTGCCCCCTCATTCAAATGCAAATTCACATTACTTTTCAGATGAATCTTTTTGGTCAGCCATTCTCCTTCAGGGACTACTACTATTCCTCCTCCCGCTTTATGGGCTTCATCTATGGCATGGGCAATGGCCTGCGAAGTCTTGTCTTTATCTCCCTGCACCGCCCCAAAATCTGTGATGGGAAAGCTTTCACTCATGCTAAAATCAGGAACTGTTATGTTTGGAACATCAAAGGGGGCCTCCACTTTGATCTCTCGCACAGGTACTGCATCTTCTTCCACCACAAAGGAAAATAGCGTGACCAAAAAAATGAATATCAAAAACAGATAGATGTATCTCATAAATTATTCTCTCGTAATTTGTTAACTGCAAAGCTAAAGGCTACTGCTTCTTATACATTTAGGCGCTGTCTACCTTTCAATAGCATTTTTGCTTAGCTGATTTGTGCAAGATAGAAGGTTTATACTGCCTGGGCAACATGTAGTATCTAGCACAACAAACATTGCGCTCCATAATGAAAAGTTAGCCTGTTGAAAGATACTTTGGCTATACTCTCAATCGCTTACAGCGATCAAATATAGATGAGCAAATGCTGGCGATAAGCCGATCATGTTCTCAGCAGAGACATACGAATCTGAAATAAACACTGATAGCCATATCTTTACCATTGGGGTAGGTCCGGCCTGTCATGATACCAACGCATAAACTGCTATTTTCTCTCTGAAAACCGGTTCCTTTCATGATGAGTCAATACTCTTAATAGTAGTAGTCCAAAATATACCTGCTTCAATGGCCTGCGGGAATTTATGAACTGACTACCCTGATAACGCATGGCTAAATGAATACTATCTATGCTTGAATAACAGGTCTGGGTGGACCAAGCGTGGCAACGTCCGAAGCGGAGGGGCACAGACCAGGATGGGGCTGAAGGGCCACAATTGTAAATATGCGTGCTTACCTAAAGTTGCGAGAAGTTAAAATTTTGTTTATTCGCCGCTTGTTTTGTTGCTGAAGTAAGCTAGGGTATAAGTTCATGAGAATATTTAATAGAATAGTTGTTATCCCAAATAAACTATTTACAAAAACCCAAATTACCAATCCAATTATATTTACTAACAAAAAAGCAATTAAATGACTTATTTCAGCATTCGTCATTTCTTGTTTCATGAATATCAATCCGCCTGAGGTTTTCTTTTTTAATCTCAATTTTGGATTAAATTTTGTTAAAATTGTTTTAGTCAAAAGCCATTTAAACATTTTTAAACCAATCACATTTTCCACCTTACTATTTTGTATAAAATTCAATGATTTAAAGTTTTTATACCAGCTTGTGTTTTTGGTTTTATTATTTACAATTTCTCCAACAGCCCACGATAAAAATATGATGGTCAATGAATAAAAAAAATAGTGCATTTGATCTGAATTTTAGGGCAGAAAGTTTTATGCTACACAATTACAAGTTCAAATAGCGCGATCTGCTCAGCAGTCATATTCGCATTTCCATGGCCTGAAAAACTACCTTCTTGGTATTGCTCATGTTCACGCTTCCACCGTCTGACCAGTTCTGTTCTAATACCAAGCTCTTCACCAACTTCCTTTGTGGACTTACCGGCAAGACAAAGTTTCACCGGGCCTCGGGGACTGCCATTAATTTGAACTCCTTGTCAAAGTTTCTTCCGCGCCGCGTCGGCTTTCTCTTTTCATTAGCAGTAAAATTAGCAATTCGTGTTTAACTTACTGTCCAATCTAATGTAGCAGGTTCAATCCATACCAAAAAGCGGCTTAACTTTTTGCCCAGCTTTTTATTGCAAGTTTAATAAGGCGCGAGATTAGCGCAGCGTAACGCGTGCATCATTCATTATGATGCTTGCTGAGCTGAGCGACAGAATACTTCACTTACTTTCCTTTTTCGGCGAGGCAGGCGTACATTTGGCTGCCATTGTATAAAGAGCGACGCTCTCCTAGCTTCACGACCCGCTCCATACCCAACAATTGTAGCAAGCTTTCCATGTGCTGAAAGTCTATGGGGTAAGGCACCCAGGGATTAGCCCTCAGGGTATCGTATTCTACTAACAGCAATTTTCCTCCCGGCCTGATATATTGCAGCAGTCGGCTGAGCAATGCTTCTTTATCTTCCATATAATGCAGCGCATTGGCCATCAGTAAGCCATCCAGAGGAGATAAATTCAATGCATCACGCTCAAAATCAGCCTGCCGAAAGACGATATTTACTTCATGATCAGGCTTGCTGATCCTTTGGCTTTGCTTATCAATGGCATAGACAGTACTCCCTTCAGCCAATAAGTGAGCGAGTGCGAGCGTAAACGTGCCGCTGCCACAGCCCAGATCTGCCCAAATGGATGGATTGGAATGGTCAATTTCCGCATCTCTTATTAAGTTGATGGCATCAGATATTTTCACACTATTTTGTTTTATGAGCTTACGACTCTGGCCAGAATTGCCCAAGTGCTGAAGGTGTAACCAACCAACGGTTCAAACAGATTCAACATCACAAAGTTAGAAAGGTATCAAAGCTAATATTCTTTCATCAGATAAACACCAGGTATAAACAAGGCATCATATACATTTACTTTCATTATGCTACTGTCATTGCTGGCTGTGGCCTGCGGACAGCGCCTGAATGAAGAAGCACAGGGCAGAGGTAGAGCTGAGCGGAGATGAGCCGGACGAAAGGCAGTTAAGTGACACGCTAAGCTATGATTATGATCCGACTGACACGCTTGCCAATATTTCTACAGAGTCCGTACCAGAGAGGCTGAAAGATCGCTTGCTGGTGGTAGTCAATGCTTATATGAATATTGGAGAAGCGCTTGCTGAAAATAATGCTGAGGCAGCGAAAGCAGAAGCCAGGGAATTGGTCAACCTTATGCAGCGGTATGAGCAGGAGAACCTGAAAATGGAAGCGCAAATAATAGATCTTTATACGAAGGCCGCACATTTCATCCGCCAAAGTCCCGAAACTATCACAAATGTAGACGGATTATCCGAGATACGAATTAGTTATTACCCCATGGCTCCCGCTGCTTACAAGATGGCTAAGGTGACAAAGTTTGAAGGCCAAAGCATCTACTACTACTATTGCCCCAATGACTTTGATTGTGATGGAGCTTAGTGGCTTAGTCGCTCTCAGAAGCTGCATAATCCTTTTGAAGTACAAAACCAATGGGGAGACATAGCAGCTACTCTCTAAGCTGTTATTTGTCATCGCTAAGTTTGGGTCTGAGAGACAATCCTCGCTTCAGTGTGTCACTGAAGCGTAAATTATAATGTCAATTCTCAGACTTGACATCATTGCAAAAGCCTCAGTATCAGACTGAAGCCAGTTGCGTATATACTTTAGGTGAGACACAGACTTTGGGTGAGTTGGGTTTTTACTACCCACCTGCAATCATATCCTCACGAATTACGTCGGCAGCGATACGACCGGAGCGCATAGCAGCATTGATTGAACCGTTGAGCAGATAATCACCGGCTGTATAGAGTCCATCTTTGAGTTTGAGCTGTTCAGCATCAACCTCGTGGGTCACACTATCCTGATTGGGCAAGGCATACTTTACTTTATAGGTTCGCAGGTGATTCCAGCTTTCGGTTTGTTCACTACCAAACCAGTCTGACAGTTCATCTTTTATGTTAAGTATCAGCTCTTCCTCAGAAGCTTTCTGATAACCGTTGATAGAAACTGAAATAAGATGTTGTCCTTCAGGGGCATAGGTAGGCGCTACCTGGCTCATCACACAGACATTATTGACCAGCTTATCGCCTGCAGCATTCAAAGCCAATATTGGCCTGGATATGGGTGGCTTGTCAGCGCTGAAGTACAGATTGGTGGTACTATGGTACTTGTTGATGACCTCCTTCTTTTCCAGGAATTTATTCACATAGCCAAGAGGGTCGGTAGCCAGAAGAATTGTCCTGGCAGAAAATATCTGCCCTGACTCAGTCGTCACCTGATTACCGCTGATATCCGTTACTTTCTGCTTACAAAGAATGTTTTCTTCACCCAGTTTAGCGGCCAACTGTTTGGGGATCATTTCCATACCCTGCGCAGGCACTGTGGCATCACCTTCGGTAAACATTTTGAATACAAAATCAAACGCTCTTCTTGAGGTAGTCAGCCCATCTTCCAGAAAGATACCCGCCATAAAAGGTTGAAAGAAATAACGTAAAATCTTTTCACTGAAGCCATACTCCTGTATGACGGCCAGCGTGCTCATCTCAGGCTGCACAAAGATCTCTTCCACACTCATCTTCTTCAGCCTTTGTGCCAGTGAAAGGATCTTGAACTTATCTCCCAGCGTGCCTACGCTTGAAAATAAAGATTTGAGGGCCAAAGACGGTTCACGTAAAGGATCCGCAACTTCAAAAGCTTTCTTATGCTTAAAGATCATAGCCCCGGGCATAAAGGACTTCAGGTCTAGTGCATCATAATCCAGCATTGCTTTGGCCTCAGGATAAGCAGTAAGAAAGACCTGAAACCCCCGATCCATCAAAAAGCCCTCAAGCTGATCGGTCCTGACACGTCCCCCTACCCTATCATCTGCCTCCAGGATTTTCACATGATAACCATAGCGCTTGAGATAATTGGCGGCAGTAAGTCCGGAAAGCCCTGCGCCAATGATTAATATATCTGTTTCAGCATTTGATTCCTTTGACATGAATTTGCTTTGGTTAATGGAATGCTAATATAAAACCAAAGCGATGAAAAGAGGCAGATGTTTATCTAAAAATAAGATTTTTGGTACTGCTTGGGCGTACAGCCATATTGTTTCTTAAAGGACCGGATGAAGTGCGAAGTGCTGTTGTAGCCCACCGCATAGCAGACATCACTTACCGCTTTATCTTCCTGTAACAGCAATTGTTTGGCGATCTGCATCCGCTTACGGTTGACAAACTCCACAGGGGATAAGCCTAATACTTTTTTGAAGTAACGATAAAAAGTAGGTTTGCTCATACAGGCTTTCTCCGCCAGTTCTTCCACACTCAAATCCTTTTCTAAGTGTTTCATGATGTAATCCACCACATGCTGCATGCGTGGCATTTCATTACTTTTTTTGCTGAGCAGGATATGCCTTGCTTTGGTTTGCATCATCAATATGATAAGTTCTTGCAGGGTATGGCTGATCAGCAGTTTGCGAGAAGTGCTGTCTAAAGTCTGAGTGTAGTAACTACATATGCGGTGTATTGCATTGTTAATTCTGGCATCTGTGACGCTTTCATACTGTAGAGAATCCTGAGTAAAGACTTCATCTTGGACCCCATGGCTTAGTTCTTCCTGCAGCTGACTCAGAGTATCGCTAATGAGTGTTTTGCCTATCTCAAGGGTAAGACAGCGGGTGGGATGATCGGGACTGGCATCGGGAAAATCTATCTGTACCAACTCCTGAGGAGCCATCACCAAAGATTCACCGGGAGTGAAGTCAAAGACATGATGCTGCTTTTGCTCACTTTCATGGATTACCTTTTTCCCATTCAGCATAAACAAAAGTACAGGATTATCCAGGCGTCCGAAGTTCACCAACTCGGCTTCCTGATATGTCTCGTAAACACACAACTCAGCCTGCTCACCACTATAAACCTTTCGGTTTTCAATAATCTGCTCAGGTTTGATCTGCTCCAAAAGTTGATCGCTCATAAAAAATACATTTAGGATAGGCTTGATACAAAATAGCTACTTTTTGATAGATTGTCAATATTAATTAAAAACGAGAATAGCTATTATTGAATTGATATTTACAACAAAAAATATTGATAAAATGATACACAATAAGCCTAAGTTCAAGGAGATGTACGACAACTTCATCGGAGGTAAGTTTGTACCTCCTGTCAAGGGAAATTACTTTGAGAATATCTCACCGGTAGATGGAAAGCCATTTACAAAGATTGCGCGTTCTACCAAAGAAGATATAGAATTGGCCCTTGATGCTGCGCATGCTGCCAAAGATTCCTGGAACAATTCTTCGGCCACAGAAAGGAGCAAGGTGCTGAACAAGATCGCCGACATCATGGAAGAGAATATGGAGATGTTGGCGGCTGTGGAAACCTGGGATAACGGTAAGGCTATACGAGAGACCCTGGCGGCTGACCTTCCTCTTGCCATTGACCATTATCGCTATTTTGCGGGTGTAATCCGCGCGGAAGAAGGCTCGCTGGCTGAACTAGATGCTAATACTGTTTCTTACAATGTAAATGAGCCACTAGGTGTTGTTGGGCAGATCATCCCCTGGAACTTTCCCCTGCTGATGGCAGCGTGGAAAATCGCTCCTGCCTTGGCGGCGGGTAACTGTACCATCGTAAAACCTGCTGAACAAACTCCCGCCGGCATCATCATGCTGATGGAACTGATTAAAGATGTAGTTCCTCCGGGTGTGCTGAATATCGTTAACGGTTTCGGCCCTGAAGCGGGTAAGCCCCTGGCCTCTTCGCCCCGTATCAACAAAGTTGCCTTTACAGGAGAAACTACTACCGGTCGTTTGATCATGCAGTATGCATCGGAAAACATCATACCTGTTACTTTGGAACTTGGTGGAAAATCCCCCAATGTGTTCTTCAAAAGTATTATGGATAAAGACGATGAGTTCTTGAACAAATGTATAGAAGGGGCTGTGATGTTTGCCCTTAACCAGGGTGAAGTGTGTACCTGCCCGTCCAGAATTCTTATAGAAGAATCTATTTACGAGCCATTTATAGAAAGAGTGATTGCTCGTACCAAGGATATCAAGATGGGTAATCCGCTGGATACTGAAACCATGATGGGAGCCCAGGCTTCTAATGATCAGTATGAGAAAATTCTTTCTTACATGAGCATCGGCAAAGAAGAAGGAGCTGAAGTACTGGCTGGTGGCGAAGCCTATAAAATGAGTGGGGATTACGCAGAAGGTTATTACATTCAGCCTACACTCTTCAAAGGGCACAATAAGATGAGAGTATTCCAGGAAGAGATTTTTGGCCCGGTCTGCTCTGTCACTACCTTCAAAGATGAGGCTGATGCCATTCAGATAGCCAATGAAACACTTTACGGCTTAGGCGCTGGCGTATGGTCACGTGATATGCACGAAGCTTTCAAAGTATCCCGGCAGATCAAGGCAGGGCGTGTTTGGGTCAACTGCTACCATGACTACCCTGCTCATGCGCCTTTTGGAGGTTATAAGAAATCAGGCATAGGTCGTGAAAATCATAAGATGATGCTGGATCATTATCGTCAGAACAAAAATATGCTGGTTTCTTACGACAAAAACCCTAAAGGTTTTTTCTAGACAAATGATCCTATCTCAAGTATTTGTATAACCGATTGATTCACTCAGTAAGTCAGGCCTAACATTAGGCTTGATTTACTGTTTTACTATTAAAGTTCTGGAAGGAAACAACAGCATTATACATTAAACCCATACAATCATGTCCCAAACGATCACTGAAAAGAAACAGGAATATGTACCCCGGGTATTGGTAAGTGATAAAGCCAAAGAGGTAATAGACGAGCTTAGAGCAGTAAATGGAGATCTGATGTTTCACCAGAGTGGTGGCTGCTGTGATGGGTCTTCTCCGATGTGTTATCAAGCTGATGAATTTAAAACCGGAGATAGTGATATCTATCTGGGCGATATATATGGCTGCAAATTCTTCATCTCTCGTGATCAGTTTGAATACTGGAAGCATACCCAACTCACCGTTGATGTTACTAAGGGCAGAGGCTCCAGCTTCTCTCTGGAAATTCCTATGGGCGTACGGTTTATCATCCGTTCCCGCTTATTTACACAGGAAGAGCTGGAAAACTTGTATCCTGTACACTAATCCATAGGGACTCACATTTTAGAAATTCTTTAGCTCATCTCTAATAAAAAAAGGGAAAATTACCAATCGTAACTCTCCCTTTTACATATCGCTTGCTAATACTTTTCTTACTCCCTTTTGATAGGGAATGTCCTGACTGTTCCCCGGTCTGTAATCACTTTTACATAAAATAGCTTTGCACTTCCTAACTTAGACTGATAAGGTTGTACATCAATATTTACAGTACTGAGCTGGTCCACATAATTTTCACTTAGTGTTCTTCCCAGATTATCCAGAATAGCATAGTATGACAGGCGTGCGCTCGGGTGCTCTATGCTTAGATTGAGTTCTGAAGCTACCGGATTGGGATAAGCCACGAGTCGCAGATTCTCGGTAGATACGTCTTCCTCACTGTCTATGACTTCAAAGAAGATGGTCAGAGAATCGCCCTGTATACCTTTAAGCCCCATAGCACTGTATGGAATAGCAGTGAGTATGTATGTTCCTACTTTGAACGGATAGGGTCTATAGTCATTATCGTCATTTCCACCGATGGCATAGGGAGCGTAATTTTCAATAGCCACTCTTTCATCATTCAAAATAAACTCAACACTTCCTACATCCTCAGGATCATCCACCAAGGCTTCAATACTAAGGGCAGGCAATGTGGCTAAATCAAGTAAGGCTCCTGACTCCAAGGTGCCAAGGCTTACATCATTACGCGCATCCCAGAGTTCAAAGTCTGTTACTGCAAAATTATTCTCCAGTTCAATAAATACAGTATGGGCTATGCCTATACTACCCAAGGCCCCTTCCCGGCCAAAGGGAACAGCGGTAATCGTATATTCACCGGGTGGTAAATCAAGCGCCTTATAATCCCCCCCCTCTTCTTCACCTAATGCGAAAGGGGCATCATTATCGACATTAAAGACCTCACCATTCACCCTAAACTCTACACTATTTACCATGCTTGAATTGACCTCCGCCTTAATATTAACATTCGGGGAAACATCTAAAGGTACTATCATACCATCCTTCAATGCGATCAGGTCCTGGTCAAGGTCACTGTCTACCAATACGAGAGCTGTTACCTCCAACTCTTCCACTACTTTAAATTCAACAGAGGTAGAGCTTCCCTGCATACCCCCGCCATCCTTCTCAGTAAAAGTCATTGCGGTTAATGTATACTCACCCGGCTCAATATCAAAAGAGGCTAAATCTCCCTTATTATCTCCACCTATGGCGTAAGGTGCATAGTTTTCTGTATGTACAAGTTCACCATTCAGGTAAAAAACAATACTACCGTTAAAGTCTTCAAATTCAGGATTGGCAACAATACTGAGATTAGGTGTGGTCAGTAAGTTAATCACCGTACCATCTTCTAATTCTTCTACCGGCTGATCCGTATCAGCATCAAATAAAGTGAAGCTGGCTACAGGAGATAGGGTAACCTCAAAAGACACGCTAAGATCGTACCCTTCCATACCTTCCGCCTTGCTTTCGGTAAAAGGTGTTGCCTTCAGTGTATACTGACCAATGGGTAAGCTACCTTCGTAGTAATCTCCATGCTTATCGTCACCATAAAGGGCATAAGGTTCAATATTTTCTATCTGATCCATCATTTCGTCACCACTCAATTCAAATAACACGCTTCTGGCGGAGGATTTACCATCAATGACATCAGCACGGATGTTAAACATGCCCCCTTCTATCTGGGAAAGCTCAATGCGATCGCCCAACTCACCTATTTCCTCCTCGGTAGTTACGTTGATCAGGGTAAATGACACTACTGATGGCAAAGGTGCTACACTGGCAATAGCTTTTCTGGCATTCACAAAACCGGCACCTGTCTTAAAATCATATCCTTCATCAAATTCTGGAGTGAAGGGGTCATCCATGTCCGTAGCGGTTTGCATCAATACCTTATTGATGTCAGTATTATGCAGACGTTCTCCATTAATATCGTTCATCAGAGCAGCCACTGCGGCTACATGGGGCGCAGAGGCAGAAGTACCTGCAAACTGAGGAAACTCATCGGGCTCTGTAGTGCCTGGTACTTCAAAGCCAATGAATAAACCGGGAAAAAAAAAGGTTGTATTGCCTGCATCCGGCCCCGTTATGTCAGGATTATTTCTTACTTGAGCCTCAATACGTTCTCCTTTAGTGTTAAAAAGTATAGGTGTACCTCCAAAAGCAGAATAGCTGTTGATAATGGGTCGGTCAATATCAGAAAAATACAACGGGTTGTTGAAGAAGAAAGACGCTCCCACTGCCACTGTATTCTCACCATTGGAGTGTCCCACGCAGGTAGATGAGAAGGTAGGGTCATCCATGATAGTTCCGCCATCAAAGCTTATATATTTAATGATATTCGGGTCTGGAGCCTCACCTGCTTCACCATCTACCCACTTCCCTATCAAAAGATACAGGCTTATCGGTTCGCTATTATTGAAACCAAATGAGGTAAATTCTATAGGGTCGCCATCCAGATTTCCAAAGAAAGAGGAAAAATCATACAAAATAGTTTCAGTATCTTCCTCTAAAGCAATGAAAACGTCCAGGTCTGAACTTGAACCTGGACATCCTTCACAAACGGAAGCGAAGGGCTCATCCCATTGCATAGCTATGGTGAATGAGTTTGAACCCGGGTCAAAAGCTATCTCCTGGAAAATATCTTCGCCTGGCCCCGGATCAAAGTCGTGGAACACATAAGTTGATGGAAATACATCTTCTCCGATTTGAAGGGGAAGCACAATTTCATCAGTTACCGGCCTGAATTCCGCCTCATAAGAATCTCTGCCAGAGTTACCTGCTGACGAAAAATAAGATACGTTTCTATCTGATACGATATCTACAGCCTGCGTAATAATACCATCCTGAAAAAAGGGCTCGGCAAAATAAAACACATCATCTACAATGATATCAGAGCCTTCATCCGCTAGATCCACTATGCCCTGAGCAAAACTTGCCTGGCCCAAAAAGGCGGTATGAAATGCTAGCTCAGCACCAGGGGCTACGTCATGGATAATTTCCATCATCGCTCTGCCTTCATCTATACCTTCACCCGGTAATAAATCCTCTAATACCTGAACAGGATGAAAATATCCATTAGGATTATTCTCACCCGGCAGATCGCCACTTTGGATGCCTGCCTCGGCGCCACCCAATGTATTATAGCTGTCAGACAATACACCAATTTTATTTCCCTCACCAGTGATTTTGTATTTGCTTTTGGCGAGGTCAGAAAACATCACCTGATCTCCCTGAGAGGTAGTGGCCCCAATATTAGTTTTAAGATAGGTAGGGCGGGCAAAACGCAAATATTTCAAGCCCTGCAACTGCTCCACTTTATCTACTGGTAATAGGCCAGAGACCATGCTCCCGAAAGAGGATTCATTTTTGATACCCAGGCTTTTCAGCTCCGATAATAACTCCTGTGTTTTACCTATAGAAACGGCTTCAATCGCGACATGCCCATCCACCAAAACCATTTTTACATTATGACTGAGCGGGCGTAGCTCTTTTGACTTTGCGTCGTCAGTAGAAGCGAGTGTTTTGGCATTACTCGGTGGTGACTGTTGGCTTTTTGGACTAAACTGCAAGGCCGGAGAAGAGGACGATACCGAACCCTCGGTATCATTAATGTTTAACAAAGCAGGGTCAATTTTATGGTACTTGCCCTTTTTAGCTTGTGCGACTGCACTGTGAGAGTAACTCACAAAAAGAATGGCTGAAGCTATGAAAAAAACATAGCAATGCCTGTAAGCATTTTTCATGGCATTTGGTTTGGTTGATAGTTGATTGATTTTTCTTAAAATAATAAACTTTAAGAAAAAACTTCTATTCACCTTACTTTTTATAGTAATATATCAGCTTATTATTTTATAACTACACTTCCTGAAAAAGTTAATTTATCTCATTCTACAACTTGTCAACCAACCAGTCCATGTATCATCATTACAATAGGCAGGAAATACTTAAGCCAACTGTGAAAAGCTGTTGCTTAACGCTTTTTGAAGCCTGATCGCCTGCATTTCATTAAAGTTTACAGCCTCCAGAAAAAATCATCAAAGCTCAAACTACTTCTTCCTTTCTCACATCTACGCTCACATTCATCTGCTGACTTCCTCCGCTATACACCACCCCTTTAAGCGGTACGATATCGGTAAAATCTCTACCAATCGCTGCACGTATGTGCTGATCTTTAACTACCAGCTTGTTCGTAGCATCAAATTCAACCCAACCAATGTCGGGCACATATACCGCTACCCAGGCATGTGAAGCATCCGCACCTACTAATTTTGGTTTTCCCCGGAGGAGGCAGGGTTTCAATATAACCACTCATGTAGCGGGCAGCCAGACCTACCGACCGGAGACAGGCCAGCTGAAAATGGGCAAAATCCTGACACACGCCTTTTTTTTCTTTGAAAACTTCTTCCAGAGGCGTGCTGACATCAGTGAAGCCGGACGTAAAGCTAAAATCACTGAATATGCGAGAAGTCAGATCCATTACTGCTTCCAATACTGGTCGCTCAGGAGTGAATGAAAGCATGGCATATTCCCTCACGCCGGGAATAAACTTGACATAATTGGACTCCATGAAAAACTGCCTGACGTTCAGCGGTGCGTTAGTACTATGTAACCAGTTCACAACGGCTTCCCAGTTAAGAGATTGGCTAAAGTCCAATGAAGCATAGGCTGGTGGGGTAACTTCCACATGGCTTTTTACCTCAACATCCAGTCGTGAGTGACTTCTGAGCACTGAGAAAAATATCACTTCATTTTCAAAAAAGTCATTACGTATGCTCAGGTATTCCGGTTCCGGTTCTATATGGTATTTAAACTTAGATACGGACTGATA
Source organism: Catalinimonas alkaloidigena (assembly GCF_029504655.1). Classification (NCBI taxonomy): domain Bacteria; kingdom Pseudomonadati; phylum Bacteroidota; class Cytophagia; order Cytophagales; family Catalimonadaceae; genus Catalinimonas; species Catalinimonas alkaloidigena. Next base: position 1,411,453 of record NZ_JAQFIL010000001.1, on the reverse strand, counting down.
ACCCATCAGTATAGGCTTTTGATACACCAGATTATGGCACATAATGGCCGGAGCGTCATACACATAAATGGTATGGTGTACGATCTTGTATTTCATATCTCAGGAAGTTTAGCTGTTTTCAAAAACGCAAATTGGTTTTGCGTAGGGCTAAAATAATCCTCGTAAATATGGTCTGCCGCCGCTTCCAATAGCTGGATAATATTCTCAAAAAACACATTCAGATTTTTTCTGATTACTTCACTCTTTTGTGTTGCGATCAGATAATCAATTTCTACCAGCCTGATATCGGTAAGCGCCTGAAGAAGTTTTTTTCCCGCCGGACTCAATGCGCTATGCTGAGGGTGATTTGGCATATTGGCTAAATGCTCTTCTATACTGGCAATTTGATACGCAATTGACTTAGGGTTCCTTTCCTCAGTAATCAATAATCTTAGCACTGCCGAAAGCTCCAGTGTTGAGCGATATTGATAGCGATAAGTTACCAGGCTTTCATTAGCCATTAGTACCAATTCCATAATAGCTTTTTCCTTTTCCTCATCACTTTTTATGGTCAGCGTATTCTGTAACATCAGGCTGGTTCGGATGGAAGTTTCAATGGCTCGCCCGATGTTAAGGAGCCTCCATGAAGGCTCACGCGTCATATTATCCAGGTTAAGTCCATTGAAAGCCATAAGGTGCACAATCAGGTCATCCAGACGGTGATAAATACTTCCCAGATTCACATCATCTTTTTTCAGTTTTCTATCCAGGAAAGATATTTTATCCAAAATCCTCCAGGTGTCCAGGCTTAGCCTGTCCCGCACTGAATAACCATTGGATAAGAATAACTCCAATGACTGAGAGAGAGAGCCCACACGCTTGGGATTAGAGGCTACATCTATCAATTCCTTCTCCGGGTTGACTAAGGTCTTATGTTCATTGAAACCAGGTTGTGTACCGGTCAATGTAGTGAGTGTGGTGAGCAGCGTGCTAAGGGTGTCATCCTTCTCTACGCTTTGTTCATTATCTGACTCATTGAATTTTTTGAGGATAATCCTGAAAAGCCTGATGGTACTTAGAGAACGCTCCAGATACCTGCCCATCCAGAAAAGATGCTCTCCGGTACGGCTGGGTAGTAGTACTTCTTGTTGTCTTACATCATGATTGGTACTTACTGTAATCTTTTCAGGAACTTTGGAACCCACTACCCACACATCCTTACTGATTCCTCCGGACTGACGAGAAAGCACAAAAACACCCTTTTTAGAAGAGCTTCGGGCTAAACCTCCCGGCATGACTACATACTCCTCATTCGCTGTATCCCTGACAGCAAAACTTCTCAGCACAGCATTACGGGCTTCCAAATTGCCGTGAATTAGGGTGGGTGTTGTAGAAAAGTTGACCATATTCTGGGCCACATACAAACATGGGTTCTGACTAATCTCTTTTTTGAGTTTCAAAGCTTCTTCTTCACTCAACTCAGCCCCTATGTAGGGGGCATTACGCTCATCCCGATACACATTTTTAATAATGAGCTGATGCATATTGTCAAACACATGCTGCCTTGCATCCTCCTGGCCACACCACCAGGTAGATACCGATGGAATGAGAAGATCTTCTCCTAATAAGTGACGGCATATTTGGGGAAGGTATGCCATAATCGCAGGGTTTTCCAGTATTCTTGTGCCCAGCGGATTCGCCACTGCTACCTTTCCCTGGCGTACAGCCTCCATCAAGCCAACTATGCCGATGGTTGAGCTGGCATCAAACTCCAGAGGATCACAATAAATATCATTTACCCTTCTCAGTAAGACATCTACCTTCTTGAGGCCATCCAATGTTTTCAGCCAGATATTGCCATTGCTCATGGTAAGGTCTGCCCCTAACGCCAGGGTAAAACCTAAAAAAGAAGAAAGGTATGCGTGCTCAAAATAGGTACGGTAAGCGGGCCCCGATGATAACAATACGATACGAGGATTTTCACCTCCACCTGAAGAGAGGGTGCTTAAGGTATTTTTGAACACCTGAAAGTAAGGTGTGATTTTTTGGACTTTATTGTCCCTCACCAAAGCAGGAAATACCCGCGTCATGGCGGCCCGGTTTTCCAGGGCATACCCAATTCCCGAAGGAGTGTCGGTACGGTCATGCAAAACCCAGAGTTTGCCCTCGGGCCCTCTGGCAAGGTCAACTGCATAATTGATCAGGAGGTCTTTATCTTCATCCGGTTTGTCTACCTGCCTAAGAAATCCACCGTGCCTGTAAATTAATTCAAGAGGGAGAAAGCCCTCTTGAATTAATTTTTTCGGTCCATACAAGTCTTTGAGTATTAAGTTCAGGAGGGTTGCCCTCTGCTTAATACCTCTTTCAATAAACTCCCATTCCTGGGTGCTGAAAACCATGGGAATGGGGTCCAGATTCCAGGGACGGTTCATCCCATCTGGGTCGCCATAAGTATTATAGGTTACCCCGTTCTCTCTCAGAAGTTGCGCTACTTCAGCTGCTTTCTGCTTCAGTTGAGCTGGTCCCAGGGTATAAAAGGATGCAGCAATTTTCTCCCACTGAGGACGAACCTGGCCATTGGGCCCAATGAGTTCGTCATAAAATTGACCCAAATCCTGCTGTTGGGTATTATATGTTTCTATCATACTAATTCAAAAACAACTGCTAGTATACACGTTTATTCCTTCTTAAATCTAATGTATGGGGATATTCAGGATTAATATTTTCACTTTGTTCAACATACTCCGGTAATATATTCATACGAGTCACAAACCTTCCTGTCGTCTGTGGCTGGTTTACCCTGGGTTCTACCAAATTGATAGAGTGTCCAAAGTCAAAAAAGCGCGATATCCTCCGGGATTCTGCTTCATAACTATTTACTGGGAAAGTATCATAGCTTCTGCCTCCCGGATGTGACACATGGTACTGGCAGGCTGCCACCGATTTTTTGCTCCAGCTATCATACAGATCAATGACCAAGGGGGTATCAATGCCAATCGTAGGATGTAAAGCACTGGGGGGCTGCCACGCACGATAGCGTATTCCCGCCACATATTCGCCTTTTACCCCTGTACTTTTTAAAGGCATCTTATTGCCATTGCAAAGCAAATGGTAACGTGACTCCGTCAAACCGCTTACTTTAACCTGTAGCCTTTCCAATGAAGAATCTACAAAACGAGCAGTGCCGGTGCTTGACATCTCCTCTCCCAACACATGCCAGGGCTCAATCGCCATTCTTAACTCTATATGAATACCATCAACCTGTAACTCACCCAGGAAAGGAAAACGGAAGCTAAAGTAAGGCTCAAACCAGTCCATACTAAAAGCATAACCGGCACTGTTCAGGTTACTCACCACATCGGATAAGTCCTTATAGCAGTAATGAGGTAGTAAAAAACGATCATGCAATTCGGTCCCCCAACGCACCAGCTGATGATGGTAAGGTTGCTTCCAAAACCAGGCAAGTAAGCCTCTGAGCAGAAGAAACTGCACCATACTCATGCGGTAATGAGGGGGCATATCAAACCCCCTGAATTCAAGAATACCCAGTCTTCCACTGCTGGAGTCAGGAGAATAGAGCTTATCAATGCAGAACTCTGCCCGGTGCGTATTTCCTGTAATATCTACCAGGAGGTTGCGGAAGAGGCGATCTACCAACCAAAAGGGGACTTCGCTTTCTTTTAACGAAGGAATCTGGGCAAAAGCAATTTCCAGTTCATATAACATCTCATCTCTGCCTTCATCAACGCGAGGAGCCTGGCTGGTAGGCCCGATAAACTGGGTGGAAAACAGGTATGATAAAGAAGGGTGATGTTGCCAGTAAGTCACGAAACTCCTTAGCACATCCGGCCTTCTCAGGAGTGGGCTGTCCGATGGCGTATTTCCGCCCAGGGTCACATGATTACCACCCCCGGTTCCGGTATGTCGTCCATCCAGATTGAACTTTTCTGTAGTCAGACGGCACTGTCTTGCCTCTTCGTAGAGGATGTCATAATTCTGTAGCAACTCTTTCCAGGAGGAGGCAGGATGAATATTCACTTCTATCACACCGGGATCAGGTGTGATCATAAATTTCTGGATACGATTGTCTGAAGGCGGATCATAGCCTTCAATCAGTACAGGTATGTTCAATTTTTTTGCGCTGTTTTCTATAGCGTACACCAAATCCAGATAATGCTCAAAATGTGTAATCGGTGGCAAAAACACGAATAGTTTGCCCTCTCTTACCTCAACCACCAAAGTAGTTTTAAACACCTTTTCGGAAGTATTGTATTTTAGCGCTTCGCCTTCATCAGCAGAGGGTCCTGGCAGGTCTCCCACCTCTTCAAACAAGCTTCTTTCCGGTCTTACCTCTTCGTTCTCTGCCAGGTTTTGGATAGAATTCAAGGGCAAACGCATCCCTGCCGGTGAATTGCCGGGGACTAGAAATAGATGCTTTCTTCGGAACTTCCAGCGGCAACTCTGCCAGTTGCGCAATTCAAAATCCCACTGCAAAGGAAGCACATAACCGACTGCCTCATCAAGTCCTTTGGATAACAGTTCCGCCAGCTTTTGTCTTTCCAGGGGTGATTTAAGATCCAGTTCCAGAGGATCAACGTCCAGTGGCAGATTCCCTTCTTCCCAGATAAAGTAAAAAGGATCTTCATAGGCTGGTCTGATATGTTTAGCGTCTATGTAGATTTGCTGTGACAGTTCATGGGTAAAAGCCTCACCATGAGAGATATCAAATCCGTAATCTTTAGATAGGTCTGCGTTTAGGCTATCATCCCGCCAGATAGGAACGCCATCTTTTCTCCAGTAGCAGGCCAGCTTCCAGCGAGGAAGCGGCTCACCCGGATACCATTTTCCCTGCCCGTACTGCATCATTCCCCCTTTACCGAAGTGCTTTTTGAGTCTATGGAACAGCTTGTTGGAAAGTGAACGCTTATGCTCACCATCAGCGGCAGAATTCCACTCGGGAGCATCAGTATTGTCAATAGCAACAAAGGTGGGCTCCCCTCCCATGGTCAGGCGCACATCATTTTCCATGAGTTGCTCATCTACTTTTTTACCAACTTCTAATATTTTATTCCACTGCTCATCAGTATAGGGTTTGGTGACTCTGGGTTTCTCAATTACCCGCTTTACCGTATTCTTAAACTCAAACTCAGTCTTCACTACTTCGGCAGAACCAGAAATAGGGGCCGCGCTCTGAGGGTCAGGCGTACAAGCAAGAGGTATATGCCCCTCTCCGGCAAAAAGACCGGAGGTAGGGTCCAGTCCTACCCAACCGGCTCCCGGTATGTAGACCTCTGTCCAGGCGTGCAAGTCAGTAAAATCCTCTTCAGGTCCGGAAGGACCATCCAATGCTTTTTCATCGGATTTTAGCTGCACGAGATAGCCCGAAGCAAAGCGTGCCGCAATCCCCAGGTGACGCATGATCTGTACCAGCAGCCAGGCTGAGTCGCGGCAGGAGCCCGAAGCAGTACTAAGTGTCTCTTCACAAGTTTGTACACCCGGCTCCATTCGTATGCGGTAGCCGATATCCTGATTGAGCATTTGGTTAAGCTTCACCAGGTAAATCACTGTTACATCTTCTTCCTGTTGTAATTTTTTTGCTTTTTCTACCCACTGGGTCATCAATGGCCCTTTCTCCTGTATCTCCAGATACTGGAGAAGCTGCTTTTTTAAGAGATCATCATAGCTAAATGGAAACTTCTCAGCATATTCTTCCACAAAAAAATCAAAAGGGTTGATCACCACCATATCGGCCAGCACTTCTACATCCACGATAAAATGATCTATCTTCTCCGGGAAAACAATTCTTGCCAGATAATTGCCAAAGGGATCCTGCTGCCAGTTGATGAAATAATTGTCTGGCTTAATATTAAGAGAATACCCTTTTACGGTGGTGCGTGAATGTGGAGCCGGCCTGAGACGGATTACCTGTGGTGAAAGCTCAATAGGTCTCTCATATTTATATGCGGTGTAGTGATTGATGGCGACACGAACTGACATGCTTTGATATTATATTTCACAAAAGATATTTACAAATTTTCATATAAATATAACATTATTGAAATGCCAACCTGCCTATTACTTACATTATATTTTTTTGCTTAGGCATGGAATGATCCCGGCAAGCTTCCCAAGATATACATATCCATACTTTCCTCCCCTAGGGGTGCTTATCCTGTCAATGAATTAATATTGATGTTAAAACGTCAGGTTAAACGCATTTAATTTTGATTTAATCTCTGGAGGATTCGAATTAGGTAATGGTCATCCCACCCTGCTATTTTCCTTCTGTTCTTAATACTTTCTTTATCTTTGATCTGATGGAGAAGTTGCAAGGCTAGCTTACGGGCGGTAGTTAAATTTTCGGCCGCATTCCCCGATTTAGTTCTGCTACTGTCCTCTCGGAAGATAACATCTAACTTCCAATGAAGCTGGTTTTCGATACTCCAGTGATTTCTGACTAATTGGTTAAACTCTTTAGTAGAGGCTTTCAGGCTACTCAAATAGAAACGTTTCTCTAAGGTCGTTTTGCCATTTTTTTCTCTGTGGGCTTCTATCATTACGATTGACTTTAGGTGCTTCCATGCTGACAAGTCATCAAGTAATTTAAGGTTAGATTCAACATAGCAGTTTCTGCGCTCTATCCTGCCACTGCCAAAATCTACCCACTCATCCACTGGCAAATATATCTTTCTTCTATCCATCCAATCTGTGATCTGCTCATAAATATGCTTATGATCTTTTTTGATGGCTATCAAATAATCTCCACCCTTTTCAACAATCAGGTCGGCATTCTTTACTTGACAGCCTGCCGCATCACTACTCACTAAACAGCCTTCCAGAGCTAAGGACTTCAACAGTTCGGGAATAGCCATTTTTTCATTACTTTTAGTATCTACCTTCTCTTGTCCTAGAACCAGATGCTGTTCAGCCACCCAAGCACTAATAATACAGATGCCACTTTTCTTGAACCCTGCCTTGGCCGTACCTCGGAGCACTTTACCATCCACATTTATTTGGGTGATATGACTGTAAATAAACCTCAACAATTCTTTAGACCAACTATACAAACATTCACCAAAGGCATTTTTGTCCATGTATTTGAACACCCGATTAAAAGTGTCATGAGATGGAATACCATTGGGTAAATCTAAAAACCCCTTTAAGAATGACTCCTTACGTTTCCCATAAGCCTCAATCTCTTCAAAATCGTCAGCCCCGCTTACAATAGCACATAAGGCTATCACTAAAATATCCACCAATTGGTGCTTCTTACGCCGATTTATCCTGAAATCAGGCACACTATCAAAAAACTTTTGCCAATTCATCCGGCAAAGCTACGCTTTACATGTTATTCTTGTACTTTTAATGCGTTTAACCTGTTAAAACGTTAGAAATTGGTAATAATAATCAGTATTTTTCTGCTTAGAATTCGAAATTTTTATTATTCAGCATGTATTCATTTTTGAGATTTATTACTATTCTCCTATGTCCTCTTTGTTTCGCTGCCTGCCAATACGACAAAGAAAAGGGGCATCAAAACAAAAATGGGATCAGCTTTAATTATGATATCAAACCTATACTCTCTGACCGCTGCTTTGCCTGTCATGGCCCGGATGCTAATAAAAGAGAAGCAGAACTGAGACTGGATACCCCTGAAGGAGCTTTTGCTGCATTAGCTGAAAAACCCGGACATTATGCTATCGTTGCCGGTGATGCTGAAGACAGTGAAATGTACCGTAGGATCAGCTCGACCGATCCGGAAACCATGATGCCCCCTCCTGAGTCAAATCTAAAAATCACGGCAGAGGAAGTTGAACTTATCAGGCAATGGATAGAAGAAGGGGCTGAATATGAGCCTCACTGGTCGTTTATCAAACCGGAAAAATCAGCAGTGCCTGAAGTACAGAATACAGATTGGCCGAAGAATGAAATAGATCAGTTCGTACTGGCCAAAATGGAAAATAAGCAGTGGCAAGCTGCTGCAAGAGCTAAGAAGTCAACTCTGCTCAGAAGGTTAAGCTTCGACCTTACCGGCCTGCCCCCCACGGTAGAAGAGCTGGAAAGCTTTCTTAACAATAATTCACCTCTGGCATATGAGCAGACGGTTGACAGGCTGCTGGACTCTGAGCATTACGGAGAGCGCATGGCTTCCGAGTGGCTGGATGTAGCCCGCTATGCCGACAGCCACGGTTATCAGGATGATGGCATGCGCAATATGTGGCCCTGGCGCGACTGGGTGATCCAGGCATTTAACAAAAATCTGCCATATGATGAGTTTATCACCTGGCAGCTTGCCGGTGACCTGCTTCCCAACCCCACTCATGAACAGATCCTGGCCACCGGATTTAATCGTAACCATCTGCAAAGCCAGGAGGGCGGTATCGTAGACGAAGAGTACCGTGTGGAATACGTGGCCGACCGAACCAACACTTTAGGCAAAGCCTTTCTGGGACTCACCTATGAGTGTGCCCGCTGTCACGACCATAAGTATGATCCCATCACGCAAAAGGACTACTATGAAATGTTCGCCTTCTTCAACAACATTAATGAAGCCGGCCAAATTCCCTATATGGGAGAAGCAAGCCCTACCCTCATCCTTACCAACGAGGAAGCGAAAAAACAGCTGGCTTTTATTGAGGAAAAAATTACTGAACTGGAAAAGCATGTTTCTCCAGAAAACCAGGCGTATAAACATGAGTTTGAGAAGTGGCGCGCTGCTTTACCGGAGAAGCCTGAAATACAAGTCCGCAAAGCAATAGGCCATTACCCTTTGGATAAACCGGTGAATGATAAGTTTCGAAATCTCGCCAATCAGAATGAGCCTGCCTATATGGAGGTCAATCAGAAGGACCAGGAACCTGAAATTGTAGAAGCAAAATTTGGTCAAGGTTTAAAATTAGTGGGTGACAGTTATGTAGATATGGGAGAAGAAATAGGCTTCTTTGACCGGCATGAGCCTTTTTCTATCAGTATCTGGTTCAAACCACTAAAAGATAGCCTGGAAGGCCCTATTTTTTCCAGGTCAGGAGGTTTATTCAATGGTAACCGGGGCTATGATTTTATACTTAGGGAAGATGGGACAATCTCTGCCAGCCTTAATCACACCTATCCCGCCAATGGAATCGAAGTGCACACCCGACATAAACTAACTCCTGATGAGTGGCATCATCTCGTGCTTACCTATGATGGTTCAAGCCAGGCCAGTGGAGTGAAAGTTTATGCCAACGGTCAGGATCTTCCGCTGACAGTCGCTACTGATGATCTGAAACAAAGTATCCTCCGCTATGGCAAAGAGCGAGACACTTGGGGAGGATTTGCAAATCTGCGTATCGGAAAGCGCTTTGAAGAATCTCTGGATGGTGCTATTGTTGATGAGTTTATGGTTTTTGACTCCAAGCTAAGTGCTCCGGAAGTCAGCAATCTGTATGATGAATCTACAAATTTGAAGCCTTTTATGGCTACCGATCAGCAGGATTATCTGATGGATTACTACCTTGAAAACTTTAACCAGGAATATCAGAAGCAGCGTGCGACCCTTACTAAGGTGAGAGAAAATGAAAATAGCATCATGACCGATCAGCCCGAGGTTATGGTGATGAAAGAGCGCAGGCATAAGCGCAAGTCTTATATTCTGGACAGGGGGGCTTATGATGCGCGTACTGAAGAAGTTACGCCCGGCTTACCTGACTTCATCATGCCAATGCCCGAGGACCTGCCGAAAAACAGGCTTGGCCTGGCCAAATGGCTTACCCATGAAGATCATCCCCTTACAGCGCGGGTAGTTGTAAATCGCTACTGGCAAATGCTTTTTGGAAGAGGTTTGGTAAACACTTCCGACGACTATGGTAATCAGGGCGAATTACCTTCCCACCCGGAACTGCTGGACTGGCTGGCAGTAGAATTTCGTGAGTCGGGCTGGGACGTAAAGGCATTACTTAAATTGATGGTCATGTCTGCCGCTTACCAGCAGTCATCTGTAGCTGAGGAAGAGAAAATGAAGCAGGACCCTGCGAATCTATGGCTGGCCAGAGGCCCCAGCTACCGTATGCCTGCTGAAATGATACGCGACAATGCATTGGCCGTCAGCGGATTAATGGCTGATAGCATTGGTGGGCCAAGTGTAAAGCCCTACCAGCCCAAAGGACTTTGGAAAGAGCTGGCTACCCGTAATGTGACCGAATATGTGCAGGATTCTGGTCAAAACTTATACCGGCGCGGATTATATACGATTTGGAAAAGGAGTTCTCCTCCACCTTCTATGATCAGTTTTGATGCTTCTGAAAAGTATCTGTGTGTTGTCAAAAGGCAAAAAACCAGTACGCCACTACAGGCGCTTGTTCTCCTGAACGACCCGCAATATGTTGAAGCCTCCCGTTTGCTGGCCGAACGTATGATCAAAAAAGGGGGTGAAGCCACAGAAGAAAAACTGTCTTATGGCTTTCAGGCATTGACCAGCCGTATGCCCGATGCTCGTGAGCTTGATCTACTGAAAAGATTGTACGAAGAAGAACTGGCGACCTTTAAAAGTGACCCTACCAGTGCTGACAGCCTTTTGCAAGTGGGCGAGCACCCCCCTGATCCACAGCTGGAAAGCCCGGAGCTGGCAGCGCTTACCGTAGTAGCCAACACACTGGTAAACTACGACGAAGCCATTTTTAAAAGATAATTGCTAATAGTTACATGTTGAAAGCTAGAAGTTTAGAAAACGAACTTTTAACCTGAAACTGCAAACATTTAACCAACAAAACATGAGTGACTATTGTCATCAGGACATTGTTTCAAGAAGGGATTTTTTAACCAGGTCAACCTTAGGTTTAGGAGGCGTAGCTTTGGCTTCTCTGCTAAATCCGGCTAAAAGCATGGCAGGCATAGCTTCCGATGGCGGCGGCATGCTTGATAAGTTGCATTTTGCTCCCAAAGCCAAAAGAGTAATTTACCTCTTTCAAAGTGGGGGGCCTTCTCAAATGGAACTGTTTGACTACAAACCTCTGCTCCAGAAAAGAAGAGGCGAGGAGCTACCTGACTCTGTAAGGGGTAACCAACGCCTTACGGGGATGACTTCTCACCAGAAATCATTTCCTATGGCTGGTTCTGTTTTTGACTTCCAGCAGCATGGTCAGAGCGGAGCCTGGGTCAGTGAATTGATGCCTCATACAGCTCAGGTGGTAGATGAGCTTTGCTTCGTAAAAACCATGTATACCGAAGCGATCAACCATGATCCTGCCATTACTTTCTTCCAGACCGGCTCGCAACAGAACGGCCGGCCGTCTATAGGTTCCTGGGTGAGCTGGGGGCTGGGCAGTGATAACAATAATTTACCATCTTTCTGCGTATTACTCTCGCGCGGACGTGAAGGAGGACAGCCTTTGTATGCCAAGCTTTGGGGTAGCGGATTTTTACCTTCATTACATCAGGGAGTACAGTTCCGCTCCGGCAAAGATCCGGTGCTGTATCTCAATGATCCGCCCGGATTGAAAAAGAACAGCCGAAGAAGAATGCTGGATTATCTGAAAGAACTACATCAGATTCAGTACGAAAAAGTAAAAGATCCGGAGATATCTTCCCGCATTGCGCAGTATGAAATGGCTTACCGAATGCAGACCTCAGTGCCTGAAACGATGGACATCTCCAAAGAACCGGATTATATCTACGATATGTATGGGCCCGAATCCCGTATTCCCGGCACCTACTCTGCCAACTGTCTGCTGGCCCGACGACTGATAGAAAGAGATGTGAAGTTTGTACAACTTTACCATCAGGGCTGGGACCAGCACGGAAACCTGCCCAATGATATCAAAATACAGGCTAAAAGCACCGATCAGGCATCTGCCGCACTGGTAATGGATCTGAAACAAAGAGGCCTTCTTGAAGATACACTCGTGATCTGGGGTGGAGAATTCGGACGTACCAATTACTCTCAGGGTAGACTGACAGAAACCAATTATGGCCGTGACCACCATCCTCGTTGCTTCTCTATCTGGATGGCCGGTGGAGGTGTGAAAAAAGGCTTTACTTATGGAGAGACTTGCGAGTTCGGTTACAACATTGCCAAAAACCCGGTACATGTGCACGATTTTCAGGCGACTTTAATGCATCTCATGGGCGTAGATCACGAAAAGCTGACTTTCAAACATCAGGGCAGAAGGTTCCGCCTGACCGATGTGCATGGCAAGGTAGTGAATGATATTATTGCTTGATGGTTTTATGGTGTAATAGAAAACCATGAAAACAAAGCTTATTCTGACTGCTTTGAGTCTTTTTGCATTCGCAACTTTTTCTTCTGCATGTGATTGCGATGGAGAAGAACCTTCATTGGAAGAATCATTTGCTAAATCTTCCACTGTATTTTTAGGAAGAGTTATATCCATAGAGGATTACGAGTATACAGTGAAAACAAATCATAGTTTGAAATGGGGCTACATAATTGAATTCAAAACAAAAGAATTATTTAAGGGAGAAAACTCAGACACCATTAAGCTAATTGTTGAAGCTTCAGATTGTGGGGGAGCTTTTATGAAAGCCAGTTCTTATCTTGTTTTTGCATTCATGAACGTACAGGCAAACAAATTAGCATATCACCAGTGCTTTAGGATGGCTTTAGAAGAACAGCATGCATCTGAAGCGCTTATAAAGCTAAAAGCAATAGATTGAGTGTTGTAATTTATCGCACCAAAAAATCAGAATCCAGAGAGTGGAAGGTCTGGAAGGTGGTGTTTCCTCTTTTGATGTCTACTACAAAATCATGATCACGTACGTGACCATTTCTATTTCCATGTAAGTGAAGACTGATATTTTGTTGTCCTTCCGCTAGCCTTGCTCTGCCGTAGTAAATGCTGTGGGGAATGGTTTGCCAGTTGCGGGTATCTGCTTTTTCGGTAATGGCATTCACCAGGCTGATCACTGCACCCAAATCTTCATTTTCTTTGCGGACACTGTATTCGGCAGCCTTTTTCATAGCCACTCTCAATAAAGAGATGCCAAATTCTTTCAACATTCTCTGCTGTAGCGTCTGAAAAGCAATGCCATTTATATTTTCAGCCTGTTCAAGCATGACTTTTTTACCTTGCCCTGATGACAAATACGCATGATCAAAAACCATAGGCCTTTCCACATATTTTGGAAAAGCTACCCTTATAAACTCTACATTGTTGAGATTTTTCTTTTCATACTCCTTTTCATCTTCCAGTTGGAAAGGGAAGGTCAATCCCAGGGCATCATTGGTGAAGTTAACCACTCCTCCTTGCCCCCGCACCAGGGCAAAATTGATACTCCACTCATCCTTTACCGGGCCCAGACCATTGTTCCAGAAAAACACCAGTTCTCCTCCCTCCTGCTTTTCGTGTTGATATTTCATTCCAAACAGATCTTCGTAACGCTTCAACTCATTCTCAAAACCCATCAGGTAGGCGGTTCTAAGTAAATCTTGCTTAAGCTGATCAGGTGCTTCAATGCCAAACATAGCTTGGTAATCCTGCTGGTAAATATCTACTGCATTCCGATAAGCGATAAATGCATTATTGTAATCTTTATCCGCATCGTAGATGATGCCCATAAGATTATGAATAAAGGCATCCCGGGTGTATTTTCCTGTTTTGCCTGATACATTAGCTTTATACTTATCACTGAGTTTTTGAAGTTTGACATTCAGACGTCTGCATTCTACCAGAGCGGACTGCGTGTCATTCATCCTCAGAAAGTTCAGCGCTTTGTAGTAATGGATCAGCAAAAGCTCATGATCCTCACCCGTATAATAAGTAAGGTTGGGGTTGATCAGCAGAGAGGAAGCCGTATTCCAGTAATTATTGCGCAAATCTTCGCCCAGCTTATAAGCTTCTTCAAAAAACTGATTGCTCTCTTCGTATTCAGCTTGTAGCGAAGAAACCAGTCCTCTGTTCAGGTAATATAAGAGCTTGGCTTTGCTTTCAGGAGCTTTTTTGCTGTTTACCAATACTTTCTCCGCCTTTTCTATCTCTCCTTCCTCAAAAAACCGGTTGAACTTATAGTTCATCTGATAATAGGAGGCACAGGAAAAGCAGAGAAAGAAAATACTCAGCCAGCAGATATATCTTACTCTAAAGAAGAGTTTCATGAAGCATTACTTCAAATGGTTTAAATCAAGAATTGGACTTCAACACTAGTATCAGTTGACGATGTACTTCTTAATCTTTTTGCCATCCAGCCATACAATTTCGTTGGTTTCCAGGTTAGCCAGTTCCAAATCTACCTGGTAAAAAGTGACCTGACGTTTACCTTCAGAGTCTACAATTGAATTGATCGTACCGAACATCATGAAGTCGGCACCCAACTCTGCGCCCCACCTTTTGGCGGTTTCAGGAGAAGCAAACTCTTGCTGGTCGGCACGTTCTTGCCTCAGCTTTTCACGAAAAACACTGTTCTGTACCACTCTCACAGTTCCGCTACGAATCATTTCTCGTTCAATGTCTTTGATGAAGGTCTCTGCCTCAATATGCTCATGGCTTTTATTGGTCATAAGCCCCACAATTACCACCGGCTTTCTGCCATTATAGTTGGTAAAATTTTCTCTCCAGGCACTCTGAATTACACTTTCAGAAAGCGCTTCAGCTACCCTACGGGAGTCAGCGTCATTCCAGCGACCGCTCAGGTCAATGTCGGAGTTGGTATCTACCCGGGTTACGGTCTTGGCGCAGCCAAAGCTGAGCAATGCGATAAGCATGAACAATGGAAGTGATTTGATATGGGATTGCATGGTTCAGTGAAAATTTCAATAAGGTGATTTGTAACGAAATATTGGCAAAATTGATACCGAAATAAGCTTTATTAAGCGCATACGAATTTTTATGGTAGCCGGGTAAGCTTATACTGAATATTATCAGAAACTCATTTTTTATAGCAATAACAGCCTTCACTTCATGAAAAACGTTAATATTTTTGTATTTTTATTACATGCTATTTTTCTACCAAAACCATTATTAGCTGCATAGCCGTAAAGCAGATGCTTATGAGTGAAGATTTATTGACAAAAAGAGCTATTATCTTACGTGACACCATTGTAAAGCTTGAACAGAGATTGGCGCAAAAAAACTACTCTCCTACTTTTGCGGATCATTACTTACTACAGTTGCTGGATAAAGCCTGTAAAGCCTGCCTGGCATTGGGAAACCAGTTTGTTAGTCTACAGACCCAGGAAGAGACTAAAAATCATCCACCTTATATATTTGAGAAGTTGGTAGAAAACAAGATTATTGATCAGGCATTAAGCAAAAGACTCCTTTCACTGATCGCATTCAGGAAGCTGATCCTGCAGGCCGCTCTGCTTAAAGGCAAACATGTTCATCTGAAACTCACCCCTACTCACTTGCAGGATTTCCATACGTTTACGCAGAAGCTACTGTTAGCCTGAGTGCCTAGTAACGAGCAATCAGTTTGAGATTGATAAAGCGGGCTGAGAGCCGGTTGGGTACAGCATACTGCCTTCCCTGTACGTCATCTATCCAACTGAAAGAAATAGTATTGTCTGCTCCCAGTACATTCAGCACTTCCAGTCCAAGCCAAAGAGAGCGGAAAAAGCTGTTCTCCTCTGTTTTCTCTTTCCTGAAATTCAACTGTTTTGAGAAGCCCAGGTCTAACCTTTTGTAGTCAGGTCCATCCAGGAAGTTTCTGTACGCAACACTTTCGGGAGGACCAAATGGCAGGCCTGAACCATATAAGAAACTCACATATACCCGTGTACTGGGATCGTTAGGAAGATGATCCTGAAAAAAAACCCCAAAATTCACCAGCTGATCAGCCGGACGACGGATGTAGCCTAAACCATCACCTTCAATATCCTCCCGGGTCCGTAAGAAGCCCAGGCTGAACCATGACTCAGCCCCGGGGATAAACTCACCGCTGATCCTGAAATCTGCTCCAGTTGCGTAAGCTGTAGCATTATTATCGGCATAGTATCGAATACGCACATTATCCACATCATAGGGATTTACGTCGCTGAGGTGTTTGTAGTAGAATTCTGAAAGTAAGGCAAACTCTCTGCCGAACATGCTGAAGCGGTAATCCATTCCTGCAATCAAATGTACTGAGGATTGTGCCAGCACATCAGTATGCAACTCACCCTGCCTGTCTCTAAGCTCGCGGTAGAATGGAGGTTGCTGATACATTCCGGCGGCAAAACGAAAAACCACATCCCCTAATCCCATCGGCTTGTAAGAGTACTGAAATCTGGGACTAAAGAGCCACTGCTGATTTACTGTCCAGTAGTTGACCCGTAGACCGTAATTGAAAGTATGCGCCTCATTCCACTCGGTAGTATTCTGTACAAAAGCAAAGTAACGATGGGAGTTCAGGTCTAAGGAATTGTTGATGCTCTGGTAAATATTAGAATAACCGGAAGAGTCGCTAAAAGCATACTGTTCTACGATATCGTCAATTCGTTCATTAGCATAACCCAGACCGAATTCCAGCGTATTGCTACTGCCCAGGCTCATAGCATGGCGGTTTTCCAAATTGATGATTTCCGCTTCCAGCTTATTTCGGGCATGACGATAGTTGCTACCGATGCCGAGAACAGTAGCACAACGGTTAAAGCTTTGAGAACCGGGCATAATATCAATGTCACATAGGCGGTAGCCAGATTCAAGGTCAAAATATTCTCTTTCACGGGTAGATACGCGAGAAGAAATCAGTTTGGTCGTCCACCAGTCCTTGATACGATGTGTCAGTTTCAGTCCCAGCTGATAAGTACGATAATCAAGCACTTCCTGCCCCACATAGCCTACAAAGAGACGAAAGGGTTCATCCAAAGTACCGAAGGTGGTCTCTCTACTTTCCGGTCTTACCAGATAGCGATTATCGGAAATAGCACCCAAAATGCCCAATTCTGTCTTGTTCACATCAGGATCACCGTCCAGGTCAAAACTGAGGTATGACTGCAAATCCAGAAATCGGGGTAAATACTCTCCGTTGGTCTCCAGCGTATTGAGCAGATACTGAGCAGTCTTATAGCGTCCTCCGATAAGATAGCGTACTTTTTTATTTTTGCTGCTTCCTTCTACATGAACTCCGCCATTCAACAAGCTCAGGCTTGCCGATGCCCTGGTCTTGTCAGGGGTTTTATAAGTAACATTGAGGTTAGAAGACAACTTATCTCCGTACTTTGCCTGCCACCCACCAGAAGAAAAGGTGACGGCACCTACCAGATCAGGATTGATAAAACTGAGTCCTTCCTGCTGACCGGCACTTACCAGAAAAGGGCGGTAGACCGGAATATCATTGACATATACCAGATTCTCGTCAAAATTACCTCCTCTAACAGAATATGTAGAGGAAAGCTCATTGTTGCTTACCACGCCAGGTAAAGTAGCCAGCACTTTGGTAAAATCACCAAAAGGCGAAGGCGTCACCTGAGCTGCATTAGGCTCTATCGTCATGATACCTGCTTCTCTTCTTAATGATTCATCCTGTTGGCCACTTACCTCTACATCATCCAAAACACGTATCTGTGCCTGCATAATCACAGTCATATCAAGGGTATCATTCGCTGAAACAGTGAGCTGCCGGGAACGTGAATGATATTCTAAATGGGTAAAAAGAAGCTCGTAAGTACCTCGGGAAAGCCTGATCTGAAAATTTCCGCTTGAATCGCTAGTCGTACCTTTACCACTGCCCACCACCTGAATATTAACCTCAGCAATGCCTAAAGCAGTGGAATCCAATACTACTCCTTTTACTACTGCTTCCTGGGCAAAAATCAGTGATATTGGAAGGAAAAGACAAAAAGAAAAGATAATTGCAAAACGCATCTCTATGCTAATTTCTTTGCTTGCTGGCAGTCATTTTTTTTAAGCCAGAAATAGTTGAAAGTGGTTCAGGAGATTTAAAGACAAAGCTTCCTGCCACCAGCGCATTAGCTCCTGCTTTTACCAAAGCACTTGCATTCTGATCAGTTACTCCCCCGTCTATTTCTATCCAGATGTCAGCCTGCGTCTCCTCAGCTAATTTTTTTAGCTTTAGTATTTTGCTGTAGGTGTGTTCAATAAATTGCTGCCCTCCAAAACCCGGATTTACCGACATGATTAGCACCAGATCTAATTCGTGTATGATATCTTCTAACCCACTTACCGGTGTATGAGGATTCAAAGCTACTCCGGCTTTACAGCCCAGTTCTTTGATCTTGCCTATTGTACGGTGCAAATGGCTTAGCGTTTCATAATGCACAGTAAGACGGTCTGCTCCGGCATCTTTGAATGCTTCCAGAAAGTCATCGGGACTTTTGATCATCAGATGCACGTCCAGCGGTTTCTTCGCGTGTTTTTGTATCGCCTGACAAACGGGTATGCCGAATGAAATGTTCGGCACAAAGATTCCGTCCATGATATCCACATGAATCCAGTCGGCTTCACTTTCATTCAGCATCTCTATATCTCGCTGAAGGTTGGCAAAATCAGCGGCTAATACAGAAGGAGCTATTGCGGTATCTTTCATGATGATTTGCTTTGCTACAAAGCTAGGTCGGATAAATAAGAGATAGAATTAAAATAGCTTATTTTTTCCATCGCATGATACAATGCATATTCAATACGACAGCCCTTAGCGCAACTGAAAAAGCTATTTAAAACTTAACAATTTTAAGCGTATCAGAAACCGAAGCTGACAAAATATGCATAATGTAAACACCCTGAGAAAGGCCATCCATGTCCAAAGTGAGTGAATTGCGTTTGAATTCATCTACATTTTTCTCAAGCATAAGTTTACCTTCAGGACTGTATAAATTGATGTGCAATGTCCCTTCAAAATTTCCATTAGAAGGCTCAATGATCAGATCACTATCTTCTACCGGATTGGGATACACTTTATAATAATGCTTTTGCGGCATGTCCTCTATAGGAGTCAGGTAATTATCCATCAGCCTATTGTAATCAGGAATACCATAGCCTGTTTCATTGTTCGGGGTGAGGGACATATCACCAGAAAAACGAATCTTTTCTATGATTTCAACATTGGTAGCATGAGGAATAGCCTGCCATACGCCTGCAACAAATCCAGCAATCAAAGGTGCGGCGAAAGAGGTTCCGTTAGAAGTTACTACATTGCCGGAAGCGTCAACAACCACCGTTTGTAAGCCTAAAGCAGATACATCGGGCTTAACTCTGCCATCTACAGAAGGTCCATAAGAACTGAATGATACTTTATCACGAGTACGGCTTACCGCCCCTACCGCCAGGATGTCCTGGGCATCAGCAGGAGGAGATACATAATGCCAACTGCCCGAGCCTTCGTTTCCAGCACTTACTACACATATAATCCCTCTGTCAGTAGCTGCATCCACTGCACGGGTAATCACTGCACTTTGACCATCCAGGTCTTCATAGCTATAATCCATAGCGGAATCATTAAAAGTGGTATAGCCCAGTGATGTACTGATAATGTCGGCACCTGTACTATCGGCATATTCAGCAGCAAATAACCAATTGTATTCCTCAATTCTGTATTCTGAACTTACCTCTTCTGTCACACAAAGCATATAGTCAGCGCCATATGCACCTGCTTCCAGCACACCCGGCAAATATGCCCCAATGCAGGATAGTGCTTCAGTACCATGCTGGCCGTACTGATAGACATCAGGGCTATTGCCTACAAAATCATAACCGGGCAGCATACGGTCATCCTCATAGATGTGCTGAAAGTAAGCAACCGTATCAACGCCTCTGAAGCCCCCATCAAAAACTGCTATTAACATACCTTCACCATTAAAGCCGTCTTCATGCATTTCATCTATGCCCAACATATCGTTTTGCTCCATATTGAGCAGTTGTTCAAGAGGTTCTTCCTGCTTTCTTGTTCTTCTGGACTTTCCGGTTGATGAGCCTGATTTTCTACGTTCCCCCCTGCCTCTGGGCTTTACCAGTTCGGAACCCACAATAAAATTCTCAGCCAGAATGCTCTCTAATTCTTCAGGCGTGGCTTCTATGAGTGCTCCATTGAACCAACGGGTTTTGTAATATACCTCAGCTCCCAGCTCTCTTAGCTGTTTCAGATAATCCTCTTTTACCGGAAAATCAGAATATGTAACAGGAATATTCTGCTTGTAACGTCTTTCTATCGCACGAACGGATAAATATTCTTCAGGGCGATCCAAATCATAGGCAAGGGTATCTTTATCAGAAAAGAACACTACATATTGGCTTTCCTGGGCCAGCACCCAGCTTCCACAACATAGCATTATAAGGAGGGTTGAAAATAATCTGAGAAGAGCAAGTGAGCTATGGTTTATCAAGCGTGAAGTCCGAGCGGGCTGTCTAGTTATTTTCATGACCGTAAGCAATTAAGGTTTGTCGGTAGATACGCCCTGATTCCAGTATCCCCAAACCTATACATTCTGGTTCACTGGCACAGTAATGTAATCTAAGCGATTTTTTATAAAAGAGCCCCAGATTTTCCGCATATGTTTCCGATGCTTCAATCCTGTTAATAATAGTATCCTGGCTTTGTGCCTGGACAACAGTAAGCATATTTTCCAACATCAGACTGTCTAGCGGACTATCTACCTCATCTAGTAACGTCTGACTTGTGTTCCTTAGTTCGTATGCTGTTTCCTCACGACTGTTCAGCGCATTAGCATCCCAGCGCTGTCCAAAGCTAGCTGGAAAGACAATCTTAATCCGGGGAACATTATTTTCTACTACCACAATTCGCTGCGTACTTTTCCTGGCGGTCCAAACGGAGTCCAGTTCCCAGAAACCTGAATCAGTGGTACTGGTAAAACGCTCCAGTCTATAGATAGTTTCGCCCCCCTGCCCGGGAAAAGAGTCAGCCACAACTTCTTTGAGTAGGTACTGCTGTGTATCAGGTTCAGCTACCAGGGTATATGCTATATCCTCCACCTTGTAAATGGAGTATCTACCTACTTCCAAAGGAAAATAATCAATGCCCAAACGGCTTTGTTGGGGAGGGATAGTCTCGCTCTCGCATGCTGACAGGCTTACAAAAGCTATGATAATAAGGACGATAGGGCTGAAAACTCGCAATGTAAAATTGAATTATTGTTGCTGCCAATTTACAGTAGTAACCTGACATTCCAGCAAATATTTTAGGGAATGCGCCTCAATGTGATAAAAAGACAAAAAAATAACGGACCATAAGCCCGTTATATGCATTTGATGAGAACCATCAGTACATCAACTAATAGATTCTCTAACTCTTCTGGTATATTCTCTAAGTGCGGATTTAAAATCAACGCCTTCGTCTTTCATTCTTTCAAGGATAAAGATGGCAGCCAGAATATGTGTCAGTTTCTCTCCTTCATCTTCTCCATTTACCTCAATGGGTAAAGGCTGCTCTTCAACTAATGCTTCCTCTGCCGATATTAAGTCTTCCAGGGATTGATTTTCTACTAACTTCTTGACAACAGCTATTTTCATAATATTTAATCAGCTTTTTCTAGTTTAACTTTTCAATGAGTTCTACAACGGCTTCTTCTTTACTGGAAGCTACCGAATCCAGTAGTTCACCATTTTTAAAAACTGCGAAAAAAGGCAGATTAGTGACGCCTGCCGCTTTTCTGGCTTCAGGGTTCTTTTCTGCATTTACATCCAGAAAAGTCACATCATCAAAACGCTGATCTTCAGACAAACGCCTGTATTTGGGCTTGAATAACCTACAGCTACCGCACCAGTCCGCATAATATTTTACAATTACTTTATTCTGCTGCTTCAATTTTTCCTGAAATTCTGAATCTTCTATAAGTTCTACAGCCATTCTGTTAGATTTGTTTTTTTTAATTTACCTAATATAAAATTGCTTTCTAGTTACGAGAAA
Source organism: Catalinimonas alkaloidigena (assembly GCF_029504655.1). Taxonomy (NCBI): domain Bacteria; kingdom Pseudomonadati; phylum Bacteroidota; class Cytophagia; order Cytophagales; family Catalimonadaceae; genus Catalinimonas; species Catalinimonas alkaloidigena. The sequence continues at coordinate 1,389,682 of NZ_JAQFIL010000001.1, read as the reverse complement.
CGATATAAAAAAGTTTATTGTTTAAGAATTTTTCTTATTTGAATCAATAAAATTACTATGGCTTTAAAAACATTCGTAAAAATAGGTGGAATCAATAATTTGAGTGATGCCCGCTATTGCGCTGGGATGATAGTAGATATACTAGGCTTTAGCTTTGAACCTCAGGATCCAAATTTTATGGGTCCTGACAAGTATACAGCCATTGCCGAATGGATTTCAGGTGTGGCTTTCGCAGCTGAGTTTGACGAAAGCGAACCCGAGCAAATCAGAGAGATTCTGCAGCAATACCCGCAAGTGGATTATCTGCAGATTACGCGGCCTGAGTTTTTACCTTCTTTGAATTTACTACAAGTACCTATCATTCTGAAAATTGACCTGGAAAGCCAGGAGGTAGCGTCTCTGGAACAACTACTGGAAAACACAGCCCCGGATGTTACTTATTTCCTCCTTGAAAACTCAGAGGAAAATCCGGATCCCCAAGCCTTAGAAAAAGTATTGAAGCTTGCTGGTAAATATCCCATCCTGCTGGGCTTTGGACTCAGTCAGGAAAATGTGCTGGAAACCATTGAAAATCACCCTCTCAAAGGAATAGCCCTGAAAGGAGGAGACGAAATCAAACCCGGTTACAAGGATTTTGATGACCTGGCAGATATTCTGGAAACTATTGAGGTGGATGATCTTGAGGAATGACCAAAGCTAGCTGTTAAGGGAGGATCAGAATTGCCATCCTTTTGATTTTAAAGTATGCGAATCCGTAGAAAAACGAAAGATTGCCTCAACTGTGGGCTATCACTCAATGAAATTTATCATTACTGCCCTCGCTGCGGACAGGAGAATAATGACCAGAACGTATCATTTGGAACGCTGGTGAAAGAGTTTTTCATCAACTATTTCTCATTTGATACCAATTTTGCCCGAAGTATCAAACCCTTCGTCATAGCACCGGGCTTTCTTACGCTACGTTTCAACGAAGGCAAAAGAGTCAGTTATGTACACCCTCTGCGGCTGTACATCATCATTAGTGTAGTTTTCTTTTTTCTCAGTACGCTGTGGTTAACCGATAATATAGTTCCCGAAGAAAGTAGTAAGGATACAAATGTAGCTTTACTGCAAGACTCCCTTTCTAACCCGCTTGATTCAGTCGTCATCAATCAGTGGGAAATTATGGGCTCTATACTGGAAGATGAGACTTTATCAGACTACGAAGCCCTGGATTCATTACGATCTTTTGGTGAGATCAATGTCAGATTGGATTCTTATTTTGGAAGTCTAGCGTTCAGGCAGTTGCGCAAGGTAGTTCGCCAGGATTTTGAGGTATTTGTTGCCTATGTCATGCAGAATGCCCCAATCATGATGTTTATGCTCTTGCCTCTCTTTGCTTTCATACTCAAGCTTCTCTATTTCAGGCACAAACACCTATATATGAACCACCTGATTCATGGTATTCACCTACATTCGTTTGCTTTTTTTCTGACAAGTGTACTTCTGCTCATCAATCTACTGGTAGATGTTGGGGGCATTATGAGCGGAGTATGGGTGTACCTGGCGCTTCAGGCATTGATTACCATTTATATTTTTATTTCTTTTCAAAAGGTATACCAACAAGGAGGGCTCAAGACACTGGTCAAAATATTTATTTTAGGAAATATATATGCATTTGTATTGTTAGTGTTTGGTTTATCAGAAACCTTTATCTCCTTTTTAATTTTCTAATTTTGAGCAGCTTTTGGTTTACCGATCATTAGTTGTATGAATAGGGCAATAGACACTACCAACGCACAACCGATGACATTGAACCAGAGAAAGCCTATTTCTGTGGTGAAGAAAAGGTACATCACTGTAGCTTCGGCTATGCAGGCAGCAATAAATACCGCATTAGACTGGATATATTTGATATAAAACGCCACTAAAAAGATCCCCAGTATTGTACCATAAAAGATGGAGCCAACGATGTTGACAAACTCAATCAGATTATCAGCGAGCGAGGCAAAAGCGGCGAAAATGATGGCGAGAATACCCCACGCCAAGGTAAAAAGGCGCGAAGCATTGAGATAATGGCGCGGTGATCCTTCTTTTTTAAATGACCTTTTGTACAAATCCACTACACTGGTAGAACCTAAAGCATTGAGTTCGGAAGCGGTAGAAGACATGGCTGCTGAAAAGATAACCGCCAGCAACAAGCCTATCAATCCGGTAGGAAAGTGATTCATAATAAAACTGATAAATACATAGTCGGTATCTTTTGTTTCAGCTAAGGGCAAAGCCAGATTTACCAGTTGTTTGACCTCATTTTGTATCTCGGCTTGTTCTTCAGTAAGCTGATTTACAGCGTCCTTGCTTGTAGTCATCTTTGCTTCATCATTCGCTTCTGAAGCCTGCAGGAAGCCGTTGATCTCTTCTCGCTTTTGCTCAAATGTAGCACTATGTTTTTCTTCCAGTTCCTTCCAGTCATCAGCATACTCACTTTGAACTATCTGCTGGCTTACTGCCTCATTGAAGAATACCGGTGGCTGGTAAAACTGGTAGAATACAAAAACAAGAACGCCAACGAATAGGATTAAAAATTGCATCGGCACTTTCAAAAGCCCATTCATCAGCAAGCCCAGGCGGCTTTGTGCTACCGACTTACTGGAAAGATAGCGCTGTACCTGCGACTGATCAGTACCAAAGTAGGATAGCGCCAGAAACATACCTCCGGTCAAGCCTGACCATACATTATAGCGGTTAGAAAAATCCAGGTCAAAAGTAATTACATTAAAACGTCCCATATTACCGGCTACATCCATGGCATTTCCAAAGGAAACATCTTCAGGCAACAGATCAATGATCACAAAGGCGGCAATGATCATCCCTCCCAGCATCACGGCCATTTGCTGCTTCTGGGTCTGGCTCACTGCTTTTGTACCACCGCTCACAGTATAGATAATGACCAGCGTGCCAATGATGATAATGGTAAGGTTCAGGTTCCAGTTAAGTATAGTAGAAAGAATGATGGCTGGAGCATAAATGGTAATTCCGGCGGCAAGCCCCCTTTGTATCAAAAAAAGTATCGCTGCCAGAGTGCGTGTTTTGAGGTCAAATCGGCTCTCCAGGTATTCGTAGGCGGTATATACCTTCAGTCTATAGTAAATAGGAATGAAGGTGACCGAGATGATAATCATGGCGATGGGCAAGCCAAAATAAAACTGGATAAAACGCATTCCATCTTCAAATGCCTGACCTGGGGTGGAAAGGAAAGTGATCGCACTGGCCTGGGTAGCCATGACTGAAAGCCCTACAGTCCACCACTTCATGCTATTTCCACCTTTCAGGTAGCCTTCAATGTCTTTACTACCACGCGTTTTATAAACACCATAACCTACAATAAACATTAATGTACCGAAAAGAATAATCCAGTCTATGGTGCTCATGAATAATAGGCGGTGAGGAGATAAAATAAAATGATGAGAAAAACTAAGTTGCCTATAACCAGCCAGTACATACCTGACCATCGTTTAAAAAAAGGAGGGCCATCAAGTTGATCCTGTGATGCTTTGTTCATTTCCATCATTCTTTGGGTTTGGGTAGAGCCTCAAAAATAAGGAAATTGTACAAACCGCAAGGAAGGACACCGGATAATTAGACAAAAGACCATAACTGTAAGACCTTTACCTGCTATAGCTATACCGGAATAGAGAAAAAAGCTGCCGCCGGACTTATCTGTAGTCTCTCCTATTCTGAACTGTCTTTCTTAAACAGTCTCTTGAAAAAGCCTTTCTTCTCATCTCCTTTACTGGCTTCAGAATTTGCTCCCGGGATTTCGTCGCGCAGCCCCATACTCCCTTTCATTCCACTCAGGAGCGATTTCCACCAGTAGGAGAATACAGACTTATTGGGGTCACGTTCAAAATTAATTTTTCCAATGCGTAAAGGTTGAGAATTGCTGGAGGGGTTATCTGTTTTAACGACAAAAGCATTGGCAAGAATAGAACCTACCACTTCTTTAAGCTTAGGATCATCAGGATTGTCTTTATTGATAAGCGCAATTTTAAGGTCCTTGTAGGCAAAATGCATGTCACCGCTTGACGACTTTTCATTGGCGCTAATATTGAATTTCACAGCATAAGCATAGCCACTTTCAATACTCGCAAAGGCAGTATTTTCCAGCATTACATTCATACTTTGTAAGGGCATTTCGTACATTTCCGCCTGTATATAATGCTGATTGTTCGGGCTGTTAAGCGGAAAGTTGAAATGAATATCCATGGTACTTTTGCCCATAAACCTGGTTTGGACGTCAACTTCCAAGTTTTGCGCTCGCAAACTATCCAGGTTAGTAATACGATATGCACTCATGTACAGCTCCTCAAAGGTAATGGTCCCAGGCTCACGGGCATCTTCAATTTGTTCTTGATATTCAATATGCCCTCTTTTCAGCTGAAGTGTATCCAATCTAAAAGGAATAGGGATATTCATTATCGCTTCCTGCACCATAGGTTTGGTTTCCTGTGGAGCTTCGGGCAGTCGCTTGTCTTTAAAGACTGATAAATCTGCATCTTCTATGGTGATTTTTCCTACCAAAAATGCCAGATCACTTACCAGGTAATGCAGGTCTATCTGCTCCATATCAAGCCTGGCAACGTTTAAGTTGATCCGGTCTGCCTGATGTCCGATGTCACGTGCAAACTGGTACAGAGATTTTTGAGGTTCTACAGAAAAGCGCTCAACAATAAGCTGTTCTGCCACCGGGTCAGCCTGTACCATGCCAAGTTTAAATGTATATAAACTGTCTGGCGTGGTAAATGAGGAATTTTCAACCTTGAGTACAAACTCTTTGGCATAAGGGTATCCATAATTACGATTCACAGTGCTGGAGTCAACATGAAGTTTCCTGATATTAGCGTTGATATCTCCCAAGTTAAAGGGTAACTGCTCTTCTACCCGGTTTACCCATTTGATATTTGCATCATTAATGTTCAACTGCTCAACATCCAAGGAGTCAAAATATTCTTCAATGAGCGCATGCGCATCAAACTGTTGAATCTTATCTAGATTAACTGTGTCTTTCTTCTTCTTTACTTTATTTGATGAATAGTCATAAATAGTAAGGTGTGGTGACTTAATATTAAGCTCTTCTACCAGTAGATAACGCTGTGGTATCATTCGCCAAAAGTTGCCTAGCCCGAGTTCAAAGTCACCTACATTAGCCGACACCCACTTTCTGCTCTTGAGGCTGTCTTCCTGTTCTACACGTGCACTATCAAAAGTAAGCTGAAATTCTTTGAATGTTACTGTCTGCTGAAAAGGATGAATGCCCATATTACTATAAGTCACCTTATATAAGCCCGAAGAATAATAGCTCACCGATTCTTTGAAGACTGCATCCAGTACGGGTTTGATCCAGAAGGCTACAAAGAGTTGGATTCCTATCAGTAAGGTGATAAGCAGCCCAATGGCAATGCTTCCAATGATCACAGATTTCTTACGCATGCATTTGGATGTTAGGGCTACTAATTAGATCCTCTATAAATTGTGCAACTTGCTTTTATCTAAAGTAAAATACGGTTATTTTGTTTAAATGCTTACATTGATTCACTGAATTAATGCACAGCCCACTGCTTCAGAAAATGTTACGTAAGTTCAACATATTACCATTGTTTCTCGCTTGCTTTTTAATATTGGGGCATTCGGTATTTCCGCATACCCATCAGAAAATCAGTGGTGATGAATTTATTCTCGGCGTAGAAGCATTAAATTGTGATAGTGGTATTCTTAACCTGCTGCATAGTGTATTTTCACAGGATTTGGGAGACAACCACCTTGAAAATTTCAACAAAGCACAACAGGACCTTCCTGCATTTCTGTTTGTAGCTCAGGCTTTTTTACATACCCTGCTTCATTTTAATACAGAAACCAAGGAAGAGAAGGCCTATACTGCTCTTGAGGCTTCTCCCAAGCTCTTTGCTGAATTTATTTTGAAAGATGCTCCCCTTAGAGCGCCGCCCCACACCTAATCACTCCTTTCAGTTTTTGTTCATGCTTCATTCAACTGCCATTGTTGAAGTGACGCACCATTCTATTTACCCATACATATTCTTGTCATGTTTGAAAAGATCATTGACCTCTCGGTCAACAATAAATTTGTTGTCATCCTTATGGTGCTCTTTCTACTCGGATTTGGTATTTATTCCATGAAAGAGCTCCCTATTGACGCTGTCCCGGATATTACAAACAATCAGGTGCAGGTTGTTACAGTATCCCAATCTTTAGCTCCACAGGAAGTAGAGAAATTTATTACTTATCCCATAGAAATCACCATGGCCAACATTCCGGATGTCAGGGAGATTCGCTCTATTTCCCGTTATGGGCTCTCAGTGGTTACTATTGTCTTTGAGGAGGATGTACCTACCATGACTGCCCGCCAGTATGTAGGTGAACAAATTTCCATTGCGGCTGCCGAGATTCCGGCAGGTTTAGGTAGCCCTGAACTTATGCCAATCACTACCGGACTGGGAGAGCTTTACCAATATACACTGGAGGTAGAAGAAGGCTTTGAAGACAAATACGATGCCATGTCATTGCGTACTATTCAAGACTGGATCGTGAAAAGACAATTGTCCGGCATTTCAGGAATTGTAGAGGTCAGCAGTTTTGGAGGATACCTTAAGCAATATGAAGTAGCCCTTGACCCTGCCAAACTCAAAAGCCACCGATTAACCATTTCCGATGTGTTTGATGCACTGGCAGCGAATAACCAGAATTCCGGAGGAAGTTATATTGAAAAGAATAGTAATGCCTATTACATCCGGGCTGAAGGGCTGATCAGTCAGATTCAGGATATTGAAAATATTGTGATTGATGTGCGAAACAAACTACCTATCCTCGTGAAGGATGTGGCAGAGGTTCGGTTTGGTTCTGCCAAACGCTTTGGTGCCATGACTAAAAACGGAAAGGGAGAAGCGGTTGGAGGGATCACCCTGATGCTGAAAGATGCCAACTCTTCCGAGGCAATTGACAATGTCCACCAGAGAATTGCCCAGGTGCAAAAATCACTGCCCGAAGGAGTACAGATAGTCCCCTATCTGGATCGTTCTGACCTGGTAGCCAGAACGATCAAAACGGTAAGAAATAATCTCGTAGAAGGCGGCCTTATCGTTATTTTTGTACTGGTCCTTTTGCTAGGCAACTTCAGGGCAGGATTAATTGTGGCTTCAGTCATCCCGCTTTCCATGCTTTTTGCCTTCATTATGATGCGGGCCTTTGGCGTGTCGGCCAACCTGATGTCTTTGGGGGCCCTGGATTTTGGCATTGTAGTGGACGGTGCAGTGATTATTGTAGAATCTGTCCTCCATATACTCAATACCCGTTACCTGGGCAAAAAACTATCAAAAACCGAAATGGATGAAGTAGTAAATCATTCAGCTCAGAATATATTTAAGTCAGCAGCTTTTGGGGTACTCATTGTCATCCTGGTATTGATACCCATTACAACACTGACTGGTATAGAAGGTAAAATGTTTCGTCCTATGGCGCAGACCTTGAGCTTTGCTATACTGGGCGCGTTGCTCTTGTCTCTCACCTATGTCCCCATGATGGCTTCCTTGGTTTTGAAGAAAGATATCAAACATAAAAGGAACATCTCTGACAAAATCGTTGACACCCTCAAGAAAGTATATCTGCCGGTACTGGATAAAGCTCTTGATTATAAGAAAACCGTAGTTGCCCTGGCTTTTGTCTTATTCCTGCTAAGTGTATTCAGCTTTACACGCCTGGGAGGGGAGTTTATTCCCACGCTGGAAGAAGGTGATCTCGCGATGCAGATGACGATTCTGCCGGGTAGCTCACTACAGGAAAGCGTAAAAACATCCAGTAAAGCTGAAAAAATCCTGCTGGATAATTTTCCTGAAGTGAAGGCTGTGATCTCTAAAATCGGTACAGCCGAGGTACCTACTGACCCTATGGCTATTGAAGATGGCGATATCATGATCATTATGAAAGATAAGGATGAATGGGTAACTGCCGAAACCCGGGAAGAACTGGTGGCCATGATGAAAGAAAAACTGGACGTAGTGGCGGGAGCCAGTTTTGACTTCACCCAACCTATTCAGCTTCGCTTCAATGAGCTGATTTCCGGTGTAAAGACCGACATCGCAGTCAAAATATATGGAGAAGATATGAACGAACTTTTCGCCAGGGCCAATGAGGCGGCAGCTATCATCAGAGATATACCAGGAGCCGCGGACATAAAGGTAGAACAGGTTGAAGGACTACCTCAACTGATGATCCGTTATGACCGCCAGAAGATTGCCCAGTATGGACTCAATATTGAAGAACTCAACACCCTCATCCGGGCAGCTTATGCGGGCGAATCTGCCGGAGTCATATTTGAGGGAGAAAGGAAGTTTGACATGGTGGTGAGGTTGAATGAGACTGACCGGCAAAATGTAAACTTGGAGCAATTGTACATCAATAATGGTTATGGCACACATCTGCCGGTAAGCCAGGTAGCCAGTGTAGAATACGAAGAAGGACCGATGCAGATCTCCCGGGAGGATACCAAAAGAAGAGTCACCATCGGGATCAATGTCAGAAACCGCGATATAGAAAGTCTGGTGGAAGAGGTCCAACAAAAACTGGATGCCAATTTAGCCCTTCAGCCTGGTTACTACATTGGTTATGGCGGTGACTTTGAAAACCTTCAGGCTGCCAAAGCCCGGCTCAGCGTTGCCGTTCCAATTGCCCTTCTGATGATACTGATCCTGCTGTACTTCACTTTTGGCTCTATCAAATATGCCATTCTGATTTTTACTGCAGTACCTCTTTCCGCTATCGGAGGGATCACAGCACTATGGATACGGGAAATGCCGTTTAGCATTTCAGCGGGAGTAGGGTTTATTGCTTTATTTGGTGTTGTAGTCATCAATGGTATTGTGCTGATCAGCTACTTCAACCAACTTTGTGAAGAAGGTATCACTGATCTTAAAGAAGTAGTGATCAAGGGAGGGCTTACCCGCCTGCGTCCGGTGATCATGACAGCAGCAACTACTGCACTTGGATTTTTACCCATGGCACTTTCTACCTCTCCCGGAGCCGAAGTACAAAAGCCATTGGCTACAGTAGTGATCGGAGGACTGATCACCGCAACTCTGCTTACTTTAGTAGTGCTTCCGATTCTCTATATACTTTTCAATCAGGCTCCACGCATTAATAAAAGTGGCTTAGGTGTATTGCTCCTGCTTTGTCTGCCTTTTGCCAGTCAGGCTCAGAATGAACCAGCTATCTTGAGCCTAGACCGGGCTTTGGAAGTAGGATTGGAAAACCACCCATCCGTAAACAATGCCCGACTGGAAGTACTAAGTGCACAAAAAATGAAAGGTAGTGTGTTGCAACTGCCTTCCACAGAGTTTACTTATCAGTATGGACAAATCAACTCAGAACTGAAGGATCCCATGTGGCAGATCAATCAATCCTTTGGATCACTGCTTGCGCATGGGCAAAGAAGCAATTATGTCAACCAGCAAATTGCGCTCAATGAAACCGAGCTGGCTTTAGCACAGAAGCAGCTGGAAAAGGAAATTAAATCGGCTTACTACAAGTGGGTGTATGAGCATGAGCTTTTGCAACAAAGACTAGAGGAGTTGAATCTGTACTCAGATTACAGCCAGAAGGTCCAGCTCCGTTATGAAAGTGGTGACAGTGACCTACTGGAAAAAACTTTGTCCGAAAGTCAGTACTCTAATGCCCGCAATGCTGTGGTAAAGCAAAAAGACCAAGTCCGAATCGCTGAGAATACGCTTAAACAACTGATGTACCATTCTGAATTGGGACAAATATCTCCTGATGGGGATACACTGCTAGCCATTGACTTTCAGGCAGAGTCATTAGCAAATAGTACCAATACCTTGTTGGTAGACAAGAGCCAGAAAACGCTAAACTTAAGTCAGTCATTGGTCAAGCTGGAAAGCAGCATGTTTTTCCCAGAACTTTCGGTGGCTTACTTCAAGCAAAACATCAGTGACAGTGAAGTAAGGCTTAAAAACCTTCAAGGCTGGCAGGTAGGCGTCGCTTTTCCTGTATGGTTTTTCCCCCAGAAAAGTAAAATCAGCCGTGCCAAAATACAGGAACAACAGGCACTCAACCGTATGGAATACATGCAGTACAATGTAGCGCAGGAAATTGATAAGCTGCTCCTCCAGTTAAGCCAGGCCGAAAAGCAACTCAATTACTATACAGAAACTGCTTTACCACAGGCAGAAATAATTTTAAATACAGCCAATTTACAGCTCGCCCAGGGTGAGATTGATTACTTCCGTTACCTGCAAAGTATCACCACGGCTATACAAATCAAAATAGATTACCTCAGCAGCTTAAATGAGTACAATCAGGCTGTCATCAATTTAGAGTTTTACCAATAAAGAAACTTGCCATGAAAATAATATATGCAATCACACTCTCTTTTCTTTTTCTCTCCTGCTCGGAGAGGGCGCAAGAGAGCCAGGAAGCTGCCGAAGTAGGCACTCCTGCCGAGCTTACATCCGGTAGTGTCCAATTAAATGACGAGCAGATAGCGCTGGCAGAGATCAAATTAGGTCCGTTACAGAAGCAAATGGTTTCAGACTTTGTAGAGTGCAGTGGTACAATTACCCTTCCACCACAAAACATCGTCACTGTGAACGCACCAATAGGTGGCTTCGTAGAAAGAGTGAATTTCCTTCCCGGAGATTTTGTCAAAAAAGGAGCTCTGTTGGCTGTACTAAGTCACCCTGAATACATAAAGCTTCAGCAGGCTTACCTGGACACCCAAAGCAAGCTAACTTTCGCTGAGCAAGAATATGAAAGGCAAAAAACACTTTCCAGCGGAGATGCTTCTGCCCGTAAAAGGCTGGAAGAATCAGCATCAAATTTCAAGTCTCTACAGGCTCAATTGATGGGTACTGCCGCACAACTAAAGTATGTTGGTATTCGTCCTGAAAATATTGAAAAAAAAGGCATCAGCTCCCGTATTGCCTTACATGCTCCCATCAGCGGCTACATTACAGCCGTAAATATCAACCGCGGTAAATTTGTGAGCAGCCAGGAAAACATGTATGAGCTGATTGATAAATCGCACATGCACCTTGACCTCAATGTGTTTGAAAAAGATATCCCAAAGATAAGCATAGGGCAAAGTGTGTTTTATAGCCTGAACGAAAATGCCGGGCGTAGTTTTGAGGGGAAAGTCTCTTTGATCGGCCAGAAAATGGAAGATGAAAATCGTGCCTTTAGCGTTCATGTGGATATTAACTCTCCTGAAGATTACTTTAAACCCGGCATGTACACCAATGCCAAAATCTTCCTGTCTGCGGATAGTGTGGCTGCTCTCCCTCAATCCGCTCTGATCAGAGATAATGATGAGTACTATGTGTATGTTAATGAAGGCGACGCTTTTGTGAGAAGGCATGTGCAAACTGGAGCGGAATACAATAAATTGACTCAGATCATGAACCCTGAATCTCTTGAAGGTCAGTCTATTGTAATAGAAGGCGCGTATTACCTAAATGCAGAAGCAAACAAATAAAAAAAGCGGAAGCTTTCAACCTCCGCTTTACAAAATCAGTATAGTGTGTAATCCTATTCGGTTACAAACTGGATAGGATTTTTTACTTTCTTGCTTAACAGTGCCAATTCCAAAACATCATCCACAGTACGCACATAGTGGATGTTGAGCTGTTTGGTATACTGCTCACCTATTTCATCCACATCCTTGCGGTTTCTATCACAAAGGATGATATCTTTAACGCCTGCACGACGGGCGGCAAGAATTTTCTCCTTAATACCACCTACCGGCATTACTTTTCCTCGCAAGGTGATTTCTCCGGTCATAGCCATCTTGTTTCTCACCTTTCGCTGCGTGTACACTGAGGCCATGGCAGTCAGCATCGTGATACCCGCTGAAGGACCATCTTTGGGTACGGCACCAGCCGGGATGTGTAAGTGTAAGTCATAATTGTCAAACACCTTATAATTAATTCCTAACTGCTCAGCATTGGATTTCAGGTATGACAGCGCTGTCATAGCAGACTCCTTCATCACATCACCCAGCTGACCGGAGAGGGTTAGCTTACCTTTACCTCTGCTCAAGCTTGATTCTATGAACAGAATTTCTCCCCCTGCCTGGGTCCAGGCTAATCCTGTGACCACACCTGCCAGCTCGTTTTCTTCATAGATTTCTTTATCAAAAACCGGCGCACCCAGGATCTTTTCTACTGCCTCAGCAGTGATTTTTGGAGAATGCTCCTCTTCCAGGGCAATGGATTTGGTGATATTCCGGATCACAGTAGCGATCTTTCGTTCCAGACTCCTTACACCTGACTCACGCGTATAATTCTCAATAATAGATTGAAGAGCCTTCCTGTCAAACGTAACCTGCTTGGCGTTGAGTCCATGCTCTTTGCGCTGCTTGGGCACAAGGTGCTTTTTAGCAATTTCTATCTTCTCTTCAATGGTATAGCCCGTAATCTCTATGATTTCCATCCGGTCACGCAGGGCGTGGTGGATTGTATCCAGAGAGTTGGCAGTGGCGATAAACAGTACGTTTGATAAATCATACTCTACCTCCAGGTAATTATCCAGGAAAGTATCGTTTTGCTCAGGGTCCAGCACTTCCAGCAAAGCTGAAGATGGGTCGCCTCTGAAGTCTGAATTTACCTTGTCAATTTCATCCAGTACAAATACCGGATTGCCGGTTTTTGCTTTTTTGAGATTACTGATAATCTTGCCAGGCATCGCTCCCACATAAGTTTTACGATGACCACGAATCTCAGCCTCATCGCTTACTCCTCCCAGTGAAAGGCGGCAGTATTTTCGGTTGAGTGACTTGGCGATAGATTTACCCAGTGAGGTCTTACCGACACCGGGAGGGCCATAAAGACAAAGTATCGGGCCTTTCATGTTATTTCTAAGCTTCAGTACCGCCAGATACTCTATGATCCTCTCTTTTACTTTTTCCAGCCCATAGTGATCTTTATCCAGTATTTTCTTCGCTTTTTTCAGGTCAAGGCTGTCTTTAGAGTAGTGCTCCCAGGGCAGGTCAAGCAAAAACTCCACATAATTGAAAGATACCGGATATTCGGCAGCCATAGGATTCATGCGGGAAAGCTTATCCAGCTCTTTATTGAAATGCTTGGCAACGTATTCAGGCCATTTTTTCTTTTCGCCTCGCACACGCATTTTCTCCATTTCCTTATCCAGCCCTCCGTCGCCCAGTTCATCCTGCAGGACTTTCATCTGCTGGCGCAGAAAGTAATCGCGCTGCTGCTGATCAATGTCAGAATGTACTTTACTGTGGATTTCATGCCGTATCTCAAGCATCTGGATATCCTTGTACATGTATTCCAGCAACTGCTTTGCCCTCTTCAAACCATCATTGGTTTCCAGTAATTTCTGTTTATCAGCGACATCCGCACTGATGTTAGAGGACAGGAAATGCGTTAAAAAGCTGGGACTTTCAATATTGTCCAGGGCTGCCTGTGCTTCCTGGGGAATTTCAGGATTGAGCTTTAAAATTTTTGTTGCCGCCTCTTTTAATGACTGTACCGTAGCAACCACCTTCTTTTCTGAACGAGGAGGAAAGTGCTCTTCAATGACTGAAATGCTTGCGGTAATGTAGGGTTCTTCTTTGAGTACAGAAGTAATTTCAAATCGTGCCTTGCCCTGGATGATGATGGTGGTACTACCGTCAGGTAATACAAGCATCTTAATAATCTTAGCAACTGTACCTACTTTGTAAATATCTTCAGAGTCTGGTTCTTCGGCATCACTGTCTTTTTGTGCTACCACACCTATCACACGGTCACCCTTCTCATAAGCATTTTTTACAAGCTTTATAGATTTTTTTCTTCCCACAGTAATAGGAATAACCACCCCGGGAAAAAGTACAGTATTGCGTATAGGGAGGATGGGTAGTTCCTCCGGCATTTCTTTTATATCATCATCTTCATTCTCGTCGCTGGTAACGAGATGAATAAGGTCATTTGATTCTCCTTCATGTAATTCATTCAATAATATTGATTCAAACATAGTATTATCTTTCATATCCCACGTTTTATGCCATTTTGGCATATTATATGTAGTTATTTTATCTATACCACTATGTATAGTAAATGGCAATCGCTATGCCATTACTTAGTGCTTAGCCGTAGTTTAGGCATATCTAACCTATAATAAATAAGCAGTTCAATTTGAAAACATGCTGCATTCTTACAAATTGAAATTATTTTCGCTTTTAATTGTTACTAAGGGCATGTTGTCAGAATTTGCAGGCTAGATGGTGTCAAGACTTTTCATTTGTTTAGTGCTTCTTTCTTTTACGGTGGTGAAAGCACATGCACAGCTCCGGGCAGTAAGCGAAAGCCTTAGCCTGGAGGATAGCAGCAGTATCGCTGAACAAAAAAGAATTCGTAAGTTAATTCGCTTCCCCAATATCAACCGAACTCCTTATTACTCAGATAAGCGGGATTTACAGGCTATCAAAAAATATAGCGGTTCTGACAATGATGAAGCGCTGTACCCTATCCTCTACGAATATGTAAGCAAATTCGGTGTTGAAAATTTTTTTAAAGACAATCAACTACTTTGGCAGTTGGCATCACTGGAAGCAAAGAAGGGTGACACACTGGCAGCCATTCAACTCTATAAGCTGGTACTGAAGCATTACCGTGACGGCATGGACATGAGCCTGATAAAAGATGAGATAAACCAGCTACCTGTAGAAAACAAAGAAAATTATGTACCCCTAAAATACTACTATGAACTAGTAGAATTTCGTAAGGAGATAGATACTTTGCGTCCCCCTCAGGGTGTGTATCTCAATATGGGCAATGAGATCAACTCCAATGCGGGTGATTATGGTCCGGCATTAAGCCCTGATAATGCTATGATGCTTTTTACTTCCAAGAGGAATACTATCAAACAGGGATTGAGTGAAAGAGAAAATGAAGACCTGATGTTTAGCCGCAATGAAAGCGGCTACTGGACGCCTGCCAAACCTTTAACGCCAGTAAACTCACCTTATAACGAAGGTTCTGCAACCATCAGTCCCCAGGGTGACAGGTTGGTTTTTACGCGTTGTAGCTCCCCGGATGGACTAGGAAGTTGCGACCTCTACATAAGCAAAATGCAGGAGGACGGTAGCTGGAGTACCGCAGAAAATCTTGGAAAAGCAATCAATAGTATTTACTGGGACTCCCACCCCTCCTTTTCACATAGTGGTGACACTTTATTTTTTGTCTCTGACCGACCTGGCGGTTTTGGGATGACAGATATTTACTTTACCCATAAAACCGGTACCGGAATATGGTCTGCTCCTCAGAATATGGGGCCTGTTATCAACACAAGGGGTAGTGAAGTTAGCCCTTTTTATCACCCTGGACATCATGTGTTTTACTTCAGCTCTAACGGCCACCTCCTTAATTTTGGGGAATTTGATATCTATAAATCCAACCGGCTGGATAATATCTGGGGAGAGCCAAAAAATATAGGGCCGCTGGTCAACGGACAAGGTAGTGAGTTTTATTTTACCATAGATGCTCAATCACAGAACCTGTATTATGCCCGCTCTGTGGAAGATAAAATGGCAAATCTTGATCTTTACTCCTTTCCCCTGCCTATGGAGGCCCAACCTCTGGCTACTACTAACCTTAAAGGCTCACTGCGCAATGAGGAAACCGGTAAGCCCTTTTCTAATGGTATTGTGTCTATCATAGATTTGGATAATGGGGTTGAGGTAGCTCCTAAGTTTCTGAAACCGGATGGCTCTTTTGAGTTTGAGCTGATCAATGAGAACAATTACCTCATTATTATCCAGGGAGATGAATTTTTCCGTCTTGAAGAAATCTTCTTTTTGAACGGTGATAAGGAGTTTCACCGTGAAGTAGCTTCAGTCAGCAGTCGCCTGAAATTTGAGAACATGAAATTTGACAATGGAAAGGCTGAGCTTAAAACTTCTATGTTCGCTGACCTGGACAAAATCATAGACTTCCTGCTGGATAACCCTGATTTTATGCTTAAAATAGAAGGGCATACCGACTCCGATGGCAATCCTGACCTTAACCTGGACCTTTCACAAAGACGAGCTGATGCGATCAAAGAATATTTAGTAGAATTCGGTAAGCTAGATGCCAGTCGGGTAGAAGCAATCGGTTATGGCAGTACCAAGCCCATTGTAGAGGAAAAAACTGAGAAAGACAAACAGCTCAACCGCCGGGTAGAGTTCAATATTATTCGGCAGTAGCCAGTAGTCTGGTTTATAGCCTTCAGTTATCAACATTCAATTTCCAGCTTATTATTTTTCTTTACGCTTGTCAAATTTGCTTCTACTTTGCAATTTGAGGTAATCAACTTCACAACCTATGAAAATCACATTTTTCCTTATTACCTGTACGCTACTCACGCTGCACTTTAGCGCAAATTCCCAGTCTTCTGACAAGGAGTTGTTTTATGTGGGCACCTATTCTGATCGCGGTAGCAAAGGTATTTACGTACTGGAATTTGACAGAGCTACTGCCCAGTTCAACGAATTACAGACTGTTTCAGATAAACAAAGTCCCTCGTTTCTGGCAATCCATCCTAACGGTAAATTTCTTTACGCAGTGTATCGGGAGGGCATGAATGAAGATGATAAAAGCGGAACGGTCACTGCTTTTCGTATCAATAGTGAGAGTGGAGAGCTAAGCAAACTAAACGAACAATCGTCGCACGGAGCAGGACCTTGTCATGTAAGCATTGACCCCATGGGTAAACTGGCGTATGTCTCCAATTACGGTGGAGGAAACATTTCGGTCTACCCGATAAACCCTGACGGAAGCCTGGGAATGGCCACCGATATGGTTCAGTACGAGGGAAGCAGCGTAAACCCTAATCGTCAGCAGGAGCCGCATACGCATTCTGCTATTCCTTCAGAAAATGGGGACTGGCTTTATGTTTCTGACCTGGGCATGGACAAAATCATGATCTATCAGCCTGATCGTAAAACGGGTAAGCTCAGTCCTGCTAAAACTCCCTACGCTGCCAGTACGCCTGGTGCCGGGCCGAGGCACTTTACAATTCATCCTAATGGTAAACTGGCGTTTTCTATGGAAGAATTATCTTCTACTATCGCGGCTTATACAGTGGATCAAAAAACCGGCGCCCTAAAAGCAACAGACCGGGTACCTACTTTGCCGGAAGGCACTGAGGTTCAAAATACTACCGCCGATATCCATGTTTCTCCTGATGGTAAATTTGTTTATGCTTCAAACCGGGGGCATGACAGTATTGCGATTTATGGGATTGATGCTGACACAGGTAAATTATCTTATGTAGGCCATGAAAGTTCAGGGGGAGCACACCCCAGAAATTTTTGTATGGATAGCCAGGGGGAATTTGTTTTCGTAGCTAACCGTGACAATGATAATGTGGTGGTTTTTGAGCGAGATGCAAATACCGGAAAACTAAGCCCAAGGGGGAACGAAGCTCATATACCTGCCGCTGTTTGTATTCAGCAGTTACATTTACCTTAAAGAATTATTGGTTATACAGGAAGACAAAACTCATGTCATTACAGGTATTATAAAGCTCGTAAACATTATCATCTACTTTGTAAATACGTACACCTTCACCTTCATTGAACCAATTCAGGTATTTGTCTACATTCGCTTCATTGAAGGTACCAGTAGTGTCTTGTAATACCGTAAAATCATCTGCATACTCCAGTTTTAATTGATTGCCATCAAGTGTAGGCGTAAACTCTCTCAGCGCACGAGTTACTGTACCACTTTCATTTACAATAAAAAAACCTAAAGCGTAAAAAGGGTCAGATGGTGTTTGGTCATAGTATAAAATCATCGCCAGAGACCCTTCAACATCTTCTTCAATTTGTGCCCCTAGTGAGCCGCTCTCATCAAATATGTTCTGATTAACGCTAAAGAAAAACTCAGCTTTTTCAAACAAATTCGCTCCGTTGGGGTCGAAGATTGCATTTTCCAAAACTGCAGGTGCTGAATTGATAGAGGCGCTATATTCATTGATTTCAGTAGTTTCTCCGCAAACTGTCAAATCCACATCGCTAAGTTCACCAAAACTGATACTGGGAATAGATATTTCCTGTCCGAAGAAGTTGCCTGAGAAAGCTTCGTCCAAGATAATTTTATCATTCTCCACTGTATAAGAGGTAGCAAAGTCAAGCTCCTGCCCTTCCTCAGAACCATCAGGGGATACAAAAGTAAAGTTGATGGTACGCAGGAAGCTCTCAAAAGATAGATAGATTACGATATCGCGGTTAGAATAGCTGAGGCGGTAAGAAGTAGCAAATCTGGCTAAGGCATTTTCTGAAAGCATGTTTAAGTTATTGGATAATTCTTTGCCCAATAAATTAGCTTCTTCATTCCCGGTGGCGGGTTCAAAAACCAAAGTTGTAGGAGATGAGGGGTCTGTCTTACTTCTGAAAACCAATGCTCCATCCGGGGTTTCGTTTACATAATTGAACTCATACTCTGCCAGAAAAGAGGCATTGTCAAGTTCAAAGAGAAAACTGAAGAATGAATAATTTTCAAAGATTAGTTCAAGCCCGAGTGAATTATCAATCCTGTAGGTAATGGTCTGGTCGTAAAACTCTCCATCATTAATACCGAAATCCGTCCTGATACGCACATTATTTTCTTCATCAAAATTTAGCAACACATAATAGCTTCCGGATTCATTCTCCGGTCTGTAACGCAACAGCCAACCCTCGGCAGGTGCGGTCAGCTGAGATTTCAAATTTGTAATTGCCATGGAAGCACGCTCGTCCGCACTTTCATCAAATACATTATCATCATTCTGACAAGCCATCAGCAGGCTAGTAAGGCCTATCGCCAATAAAATTCTCCTCATATTAAAGTCTAGCTTGAATAATTTCCCTAACCTCCAAAAGATCAACCCCGGTACTCTGCTCATAATGATCTATAATCATATTGTATTTACTGCGAATCAACGCTTTCCCTTCATTTCTCTCTACACATGCTATATCGCTACAATCTTCTTCTTCGTTGATATAAAGTTCGTAAAAGTCAGGCTCAAACAGAATATGAGCTACTATTTCGGCATAATCTTCATTAAACGAACTGGTTCCATAAGGTGATACAAACCCACGTCTTAAGGCTTCATCTTCAGTAAGGTTAAACCAGGAACCGGGTGAAGTATAGCCCTGGGGTGATATCTGCTGAAAATTTGCCGGAAGATTGTAGCGTTGGTGAATGATGTGGGCGAACTCATGATAAATGGTTCCTAACTGCCGGAAAATCCAGTCCGGATCTTCTTCATCAATATTATTAATTTCTGTCAAAGTGATCCTTGCTCCTGAATCTGCCGTGCCCAATGTCACAGTGCCATCATCATTAAAAATGAAAGAGCCTATCAGGATAACCTCGGCAGGCACATGGTTCTTAAAAAATTCTTCCCCATTTTCTACCTGAATATAAGGCTCAATCCAGAATCGGGTAAGAAAGTCCAGCACCGGTTCTACCAACTCCTTGCGCGGAGGTGTAACCCTTTTGGTAGGGTCTACATAGCGGTCTACATAGCGATAACGAACCGCAACGCCATACTCATCCAAAAAACGGGTCTGAATCAACTGATCTAAGGGATCGGTTGAGGCTTCTGCCTGGGTGATTTCTTTCTCAACCGGATCTTCCTGATAGCAAGCCGAAGCGAGTACCATCATCAAGAATATCAGCGCTTTATATTGTATACTTTTCATGCCTGTAAATTATCTTGGGTTGGGAGCTAAACCACCTACGTCCTGGGCCGCTTCCGGTATCTGTAATACTCTTCGGTTGTCCTCAGCTTCCAGGGTGATGGTAGAGCCGTTTTCTAATTCATGCGTGACAGGAATATCATAACGTTTGATATCAAACCAGCGCAAGCCTTCATGTACAAATTCTTTAGGCCTTTCTATTTCTACTATGTAGATAAGCAAAGCGATGCGTGGGTCATCTTCACCTACATACCGTTGTACTTCCTCTAATGTAAGCGATACCGGACTGTCGTACCTTTTATTCCAGAGGGTTTGTAAGTCTGCCAAAGCTTCATTCACCCTGTTCTGTTTGGCATAACTTTCTGCCCTGTTCAATAGAACTTCTTCACCACGAAAAGGAAGCACAATGGTATAGTTAAAACCTACTCCTGAGGTTAGGCTGCTTCTCTCAAAAAGGAACTCAAAACGGGTAGCACTTAGACCATTATCTCCCCTTACATAAGCGGGGTCTTCCCTGAGATCAGTAGCATCAAAGGGGTTATTGCCAAAAATCCTTCCGCTGTAAACCTCGTCATCCGGCCAGTACCCTACTGTGAGGTGGAAGTTGGTGATTTTTCGCATCAGAAGCAGGTTACTGGGATCATTAGGAGAAGTATATAACCTGACATAGTCTTCAGTATTTACTCTTTCCTCCAGCAGTGCCGCCAGGTCTTTTACAAACACATCAGGATTCGCTCCCAGCATCTGACTACTATAATCTATACAACTGTTGAGGTCCCCTTTGAAAAGGTAAAAGCGGGAAGCAAAAGCCAGTGCAGCATTTCTGGTAAAATGATATTTTCCTGAGTTGGCATAAAATGATCCGTCTAATAGTTCCAAACCTTGCAGTAAATCATCTTCTACCCTGTCATATACTGCCTTTACGCTTAGTCTTTCATATTGTTTAATGAATTCAGTTTCGGGCTCCATAACATAAGGGATGCCACGGTCATTGGCTGCTGACGCCTCATCATAGTGTTTGGCAAACAAATTAACCAACATAAAATGTCCGTAGGCACGTGTCAGGAGTGCCTCGCCTTTCACTGCATTGCGTTGGTCATCATCACCGGGCAGATCATCAATTACCGCTAATACTTCATTGGCATGTGCGATAGCCTCATAAGTTTCATTCCAGTAAAAAGTTGGTGAATCCTGAAAAAGCTCATCAACTTCCTGCCACTGATATGCCTGGTTATGTTGGTCTTCTTTGGTGGTACCTCGTGTGTAGGTTACCATGTCACCCATCCACTCTACAAAATTATACCCTCCCTCAGAGTACGCATTGGTAAGTAATTGTGCTGCTTTATCCAAAGTATTGAGTTCCACTCTGTTGTCTGGTGTTTCTTCCAGATAGTCATCACAGGAAGTAGCCGCTAACAAAAGTACCATCAACCCAAAAAGCTGTTTCATATATTTATTGCCCCTGATCATTTTTTAAAATCCAACATTTAAAGTAAAAGTAACCTGGCGTGGCTGAGGGAAAGCAACTCCACCTGCCGAGAAGAACTCAGGATCCTGCCCATTCAGGGCTTCATCCGAATACACCAGCCATAGGTTTTGCCCTTCCACTCCCAAAGTAGCAGTCCTGGCTCCTATCTTGCCTGCCAGTGATTGAGGAAGATTATAAGTCAACCTTACCGTTTTTAGGCGTACGTAACCGCCATCTGCTACTCTTACAGTAGACTTATTGTATAAATCGTAGGCATTTCTGTACTGTGCAGTATTATCGCCTTGCACAATCCTCTGATCCAGAATAACTGGAATATTGGTGAACTCTTCATCTCCAGGTACTACCCAGCGGTCAACAAAAGTTTTTGAAAACGAGCTAAAATCAGTATAGTTAGGGTAGAAAGCATCATTAAGCCTGATTTTATACCCAAACTTATAGGAAAACAATACGTTCAGTGAGAAATTCTTGTATCGCAAATTATTGGTCAGTCCACCTGCACCCCGAGGTTCGGAAGGCCCTTCGTACTGTAGTATCTTTTCAAGACTGTCTCTTTCCTGCAAATTATAGTCATATACAGTCTCACCGGTAAGATCATAAAAGGTAGGAATACCTCTGGCATCCAGACCGGCAAATTTAGTGGAATAGATACCTCTTCTTGGACCATCAAGCAGGGGAGCACCCTGGGCAGATATAGCATCTGCGATACGAGGGCCGAAGTCCAGACGTGTAACAATGTCTTTGGTATAGCCAATATTAAAGTTGGTAGACCAGGAGAAATTCTGATCCTGGTAGTTCAGCGTATTGATTGAAAACTCAAAACCATTGGCCTGTAGGTCGGCAAAGTTACCTAGCTTATATGCCACTCCACCTACCCCACTGGTTTGCAAAACGCCAATAAGATCAAAAGCATCTCTCTTGAAATAATCAATCGTACCGGTAATACGGTCATTGAGTAAACCGAAATCCATACCGACATTAAGTTCATTAAGTTTCTCCCAGGTAAGATCCTGATTCTCAAGATCTTCAATATAGAGGTAAGATTCATTATCGGTAGGCCTTAGCGTGACATCTGACTGTAGATTGAGCAAAGCACTTACATCAGGGCCAAGGTTAGCTGACAGACCATAGGTACCTCTGATTTTTAAATAGCTGATTACTGAAGGCAAATTGAGGAAGCGCTCCTGATCAAGATTCCAGGCTCCACTCACATTCCAGGTAGGTAAGTATCGGGCAGATCGGCTCTTTCCCAGCCGGTTAGAGCCATCATACCTCACTGTACCATTCACCACATACTTATCATTGAATGAATATCCGGCATTAAGAAACAAACCGGCAAAACGCTCACGGTCTTCCGAGAGGGAATAAAAATCTACACCCTGTCGGTTAAGAAACTCTATGATATCAGGGTCAGTATTGACCACGCCCCCGTTTTCATAAACTACTCCGATTCCATCGGCACTACGGGAAGAACGATCGGTAAACTTAATTTCCTGTCCTCCCAGAACATTTACCTGATGAAGTTGACCGAATGTTTCTGACCATTCCACACTATTTCTGATGTAGAAGTTCAGGAGATCACTTTCGTCCAGGTAGTTGAAACCTCCTTCCGGCAAAACTACTTTGGGCTGAGAGCCGGGTTCATCCGGATCCTGATAGAGTAGTGGATTGGCATCCTGAATATATTGGGTGCCATCTGCTCTGTAAGCTTCGGCCTGGTTAGACCACTCGTGTATGATGTGCTCTCTGTTAGTAGCGGCATATCTCCCCTGCATTGTACTGCGGAAAGTCAGATTATCCAGAATCTTAAAATTAAAATCTGCCTGTGCGGAGATATCTGCTACCCGCACGTCAATATAATTGAGGCTTAGCTCTTCCAGAATATTAAATGGCGCATAATTTCTGCGAAAATACTCCAGTTCTCCATTGCTATCATAAGGCCGTATGGACCGGCTGGTATTGATGGCATAACTGAAGGGATTAATATCAAAATCACGCTTAAACCTACCGGTAATAGGATCAAAATCTCTGTCGGTAGTTCCCGGTAATGATTGCTGACGGAAGCTGGCATTCAGCTTGGTATCCAGTGTAAAACGATCGGAGAAGTAAAAGGTGTTGCGAGCCGTTCCGGAAAAGCGCTTTACTTTATCAGCTACAGTTTGCCCGTTGTCATTCAGATAGCTGAGCGAATAATAGCTATTGTAATTCTCTGTTCCTGAGGTAAGGCTAACGGAGTGCTGTTGCTGTAAAGAGACATCTTTGTAGAGGACATCAAACCAGTCGGTATTGGCATTTTCGTACTGGTTGAGAAACTCTTCGTTTAGGGTGCCATTAATTCCCCAGGGGATTTCATGCTCGGAGATAAGGGAGAACATTTTTCCTAATGGGCCATAATTTTGTGCTCTCACTGAAGTGGTGATGTCTACCAGTCCTTTTTCGTACATCTCGCGGTAGATAGACATCTCATCCCCGGAGTTGAGGATATCAAACTGATTATAGCTGGGCCTTAGCCTGAAAGAGTAGTTTCCCGAATAATTGACACGTAATGCCCCACTTCTACCCTTTTTGGTTGTAATGACAATCACTCCATTTTTAGCTCGGGTTCCGTAAAGGGCAGTGGCAGATGCATCTTTCAGCACTTCAAAGGAAGCAATATCATCTGGGTTGAGCCCGGCAATAGAAGAGGCCAGTACCGTATTGGTGTTTCCGGTAATGATATCGTCAGCGCTTACATTGGTAAGGTCTTCCAGAATCACTCCATCCACTACCCAAAGGGGTTGGTTGTCCCCGTTGATGGAAGTATTGCCACGAATACGAATCTTGGGAGCGGTACCAAAGGTACCGGAGACATTATCCACCGTCACTCCGGCTACCTGCCCTTCCAGCATTCGGCTGGCATCTACCATACCGGGACTTCTGATTTCCGCCATTTCAATACGGCTGGCGGAGCCGGTAAAAAGCTTTCTTTCTACTTCCTGAAAACCGGTAACCACCACTTCGTCAAGCTGCGCATTATCCTCTATCAACATCACATTGATGGTATTGGAATTCCCGACATTGACTTCCTTGGTCTGATAACCGATATAGGAAAATACCAGCACTACATCACCTTCCTCAATATTTAGCGAGTAGTTCCCATCAATATCAGTAACAGTTCCGGTACCTTTCCCTTGTACTATAATGTTTACACCCGGCAGCGCATCATTGTCTACCTCAGTACTTACTCTTCCGCTGATCACTCTACTTTGAGCCCAGGCAGAAAAATTTAAACATACGGCAATGAAGAGTAGTAAATTTCTTTTCAAATTACTGTGGTTTAAGCCTTTGCAATCATGATTACTGTAAATTACTAATGAGGTTAGTCAGTATAGTGCAGTGTAATTATAATCTTGATCATAATATAAAAGTTAATGATCAATTTATCAGTAAATCTGTATATATTACGTATTTCCATAGCTTCTATTGCCTTGGCATGAATTAATAAAATTTCAGGCTGTAAAGCTGTAAAGTTCCAGACAAATACGTGAATTTTTGGGAAAATTAAGAAGCAAATGAATAAGAAATTATAACAAAAGTGTATATTAAGCTTTGTTAATTTATCTATTGAACACCCACATCTCCAGTTTTTACCCCTATGAAACATCCCTTTACTCTTAGAAAGCTACATTTCCTTTTCATATGCCTGCTAAGCTCTTCAATCATTTTCAGTAGCTGTAAGGACGATGATGACGGAGAGCCACCACGCCCTGACGATAACCTGATTGAAGTGTTGAGCAATACCGAAGGACTGGATAGTCTTGCAGCACTTATTGGCACCCCAAGTTCCAGCAACCCATTAGCAACACGCCTCACTACGGGAGAATACACACTATTTGCACCAAATAATGAGGCCTTTGCCAATCTGTTGAATACACTTGGCTTACAGACGATGTCCGAGCTGAGAGGTGACATCCTGTCTGACGTGATTCTTTATCATGTGGTGGCAAATATCGCACTGAATTCAAATGAACTGGATTCAACCATTACCAGCCTGAGTGTTTCTCAGATGAGTTTTGAAAGTGAAGGGGATTCCACCCTGATCAATCCCGATACACAGCCTTTCCGTACTGTCGTTGTCAATACGGTTGCTGCTTCTAACGGCTATATGCACATCACTAACCAAGTAATTTTACCTCCCGGAGTAGCCAGCCTGGCACCACTTTTTGGTAGCCTTGCAGGATTAACCTCTACATTGGGAGACATTATTGGTGTACAAAATCTTGATGGAGGAATTTCTACGATTAACAACGTATTTAACAGCACAGGTTTATTGAGCACGCTCAGCGGCAGTAGTCCTTATACAGTTCTGGCTCCTATTAACTCTGCATTTGATGACTTCTTCTTTGTATCTAATGAAAACGTCTCTCAGACAGCCAATTACCATGTTTTAGACGGAAATGTTGACCTCGCTTCTGCCGGAAGAACTATTACTACCTTAGGCGGTCAAACACTCTATGTATCCAACACTTCTGATGGCGCTACTTATCTGAATGGCAGGGTAACAGTTGATTTTAACTATCCTGCAAATAATGGACGATTAGTTCATCTGGGCGGTGTATTGAAGCCGGCTGCTCCCCTGACAGATATGGTTGACTATGTGGAAGCGCTAAGTGGTTCTTCCTTTACTATTTTTAGAAAGGCTTTAGAAGAAACTTCCTTTGATGTGGGCAGCAACCGTACCATCTTTATGCCTACAGATGCTGCTTTTGAAAGTGCAGGTATCATCACTACCATTGACAGCGTTGAAGCCGAGGCAGCCAGGATTGACCCTTCAGTTTTATCTTCTATTTTGCAGAAGCATGTCGTTACTGACGGTATTCTATTTACTCCTGATTTTGAGGCTGGTACGCTTACTACCTTAAACGGAAACCTGGCAGTGACCTTAGAGGGAGATAATGGCACGATTACCTTAAATGACAATAATGCTGCTACTGAAATCAATGCCAACTTACAGTTCCCTGCCAATAACCTGGTTGAGAATGGGGTCGTAATTCATGTGATTAATCAAGTCCTTCTTCCTTAAGCTAAGCAGCCCAGAAAAAATCTTTAAAAGCGCATTTATCCATGCGCTTTTTTTATAGCTCATCCAGTACTTCCTCTGCTTTATTGCTGTAGTAGCTATCTGGGCTTTCGCTTAATTGTTCCAGCATTTTTCTTGTGTTTTCTGCATCAGAAAGCGCAAGAAAGGACATACTCTGATACCATAAAGAAGGGTAGTAATAAGCTTTTTCATCTGAATTTTGTACTTCTCGTAAAAGCTGCAATGCATCCTGGTGCCTGGAAAGTTCTATATAGCTAATGGCCAGATAAAATTTATATGAATATGATAATGGCTCCTCAGATTGCTCAAATAAGGATGCCGCCTGTTGGTAATCAGCCTGCTCATAAGCCCGCATAGCATTATCCAAATAGTTTTTTTTATCATCTGAAGCTGAACGTTCTACTGGGTTTACAATATTAGGGTAAGCCTGATAATGTGCCTGGTAGAGCCTGGTAGGAGAAGCATTATTCATTAGTACATACCCGAGAACCAAAAAAAGAGAAACTGTGGCAGCCACAGCAAGGCTATAAAAAAAGTATTTTCTGTTGTTCTTTTTTTCGTTGTCAGGTTTATCAGACTGCTTGAGCATAGACTTTAGCTCACCATTAAAATGTCGCTGTATACCTTCAATGAGATCGGCATGTAGCAGTACTTGTTTTTTGAGATTGGGGTCTTGATTAATTTTTGCTTCAAAATCCCGTCTGTCTATCTCACTTAATGTACCTCTACAATAACGATCAATCAAATCTATTTGCTCAGTATTCATAAAAGCTTATTTAAATCTGTTTGCCAAGAGTAACCAACCGAGTTTTCTTATTTATGATTTCAATGCTTAAAAGGTAAACGCGGAAAAAAGTTTTTTTTAATTGTTTACCTAAGCTTTTTCTGAGGCATAAAGAAATGAATTGCACCTAATAAATTATTTATATCACATAATTCACTCATGATGAATATCAAAAACCTAAATTATCTAGTACTCTCTCTGCTGTTGATATTTTCAGCTTGTAGTAAAGATGACGATGAAGAACTACCTGGTCAACCTCCTACTGTTAATGCTGGTCAGGATGTTACCGCAACTGTAAATAGTTCGGTACAACTTAATGGCACGGCATCTGACCCTGATGGTGATGCGCTCACCACCACCTGGAGTGTAACTTCTGCACCGCAGGGCAGTTCTGCTTCAGTAAGCAACGCTTCTTCGTTAGCAGCTACTTTCACACCAGATGTTGTTGGCAATTATACCCTTCGCCTTACAGTTAATGACAATGTGCATGATCCAGTTTTTGACGAGCTCATCATTGAAGCTGAAGAAGCTGCTGGAGAACCACCAGTGGCAATCATACGCGATGAAGAGAATGATGAGATTAGTGAAACCAATGAAAATAATGAGGTTACAATCAACACCGCATTCTTACTTGATGGCAGCAGCAGCACCGACCCCGATACAGATGTTGAAAACCTGACATTCACCTGGGCGGTTACTGAAAGCCCTGATGGAAGCACTCCTACTGTTACCCCTAATGAAGATGGTGATATGGCAGACTTTACAACTGATTTAGTAGGTGAATACACAGTTCAGCTTACGGTGGAAGATCCTGAAGGAAATACTAATTCTACTACCGTAACATTACTGGCAACAGCTAACCCCGTTGTGATTGAAGAGAATATAGACATTGCTACTACCTGGGCTAATGTGTTTGAAAATCCTGCTCTACCCGATTATTATGTAATCGCTGATATCAGTGTCAGAGAAGAGTTAACCATAGCACCGGGCGTAAAAGTGATGTTTGAGCCCAACCGAGGATTAACAATAACCGGAAATAGCGGAGCTTTGGTGGCAGTTGGAAAGGAAGACAGTTTAGTCGTACTAACTGCTGAAGATTCATTAAACGGATGGGATGGAATTATATTTTTTAACGAAAATGTTCAAAATGAATTTGATTATGCTAATATATCATATGGTGGGCAAAATGATTTTGGCTTCGGTGTGTTGGCTGCAAACATCGGCGTAGAGTCTGCAGGAGGGTTTAAAATTTCAAACTCCACAGTATCCAACAGCTTTAATCATGGTGTTTTTATAGAAAGTGGCGGACTACTTCGTGAATCAGGTAACAATGCTTTAGAAAACAATGATGGAAACCCCATTGTACTTCCGATTAATCAGGTAGGCAACCTGGATGAGAATTCAACCTTTACGGATAATACAGACAATACCGTAGAAATTTTAGGTACTACACTCAATGAAGATGAAGAAATGCTTGTCCCTGCATTATCTAATGGCACACCATATTTTCTGTCAGGAAAACTTGATGTAGACTCAGGACTTAAACTCATGGCTGGTGTATCTATTGAGGGTGATCCGGATGCCTATATAGAGGTGAGCAGTGATGGGTACCTCACTTCTGAAGGTACTGAAGCCAGCAATGTGGTACTTACGGCCAGAGAGCAAGCTGATGGATGGGGAGGAATTATTTTCTTTACTACCAACAGTAGAAACTCCATTGATTATACAACTATTTCATACGGGGGTAATCGTAATTTTGGCTTTGGTGTTGAGTCAGCCAACATAGGAGTTGAAGGTAATGGAGAAATCAAAATCACCAACTCTACCATTAGCAATAGTGTCAGTGACTATGGTATTTTTGTAGAAAAAGGGGGCGTTATTGATCAATTCAGCCTTAATACTTTTACAGATAACGGTGGCTTTCCTATTGCCTTGCCTATCGCAACGGCTGGCGTACTGGATCATCAATCTACCTTCAGCGGAAATGGAGATAATAGTGTAGAGATCTTTGGTTCAACGCTAACCTCGGGAGATGCCCCACAAACACTGCCTGCCTTCGCTGATGAAACACCGTATTACGTTAGTGGCAAGTTAGATATAGACAATGACCTGATAATTAAACCAGGTGCAACCCTCGAGTTTAATCAGGATGTACGGGTAGAAGTTTCCGGTAGCGATGGCTCTCTGGAAGCAGTGGGTACTGCTGACAGCGTCATTACATTCACTGCCCGTGATCAGGCAGATGGATGGCTGGGCATAGTATTCTTTACCAATACCTCTGCTAATAAGCTGGATTTTGTAAGCGTATCTTATGGTGGAACAGCTGGATTTGGTTTTGGTGTGGACGCAGCTAATGTAGGTATTGAAAATGGAGGGAAAGTGGCAATTTCCAACAGCTCGTTTACCAACAGTTTATTGGGCTATGGCATCTATATAGAGAACAATGGAGTTGTCACAGATGATGCTAATACTCAACTGACAACTACACAGGAGATAATAGATGCCGGAAACACTTTTGAGGAAAACGAATTAGGAGAAACTAATCTGTAAATAGCTCATTACACAGCAGCAAATATTTGCTGCTGTGTAATGAAATGATGATATTTCATAAGAAAATCATTAACTTTCACCATAGAATTAACCAAACATAACTATGAGAAAACTATTCATTTTAACCTCTTTATTTACCTTATTCTGCTTTTCTGCTATGGCTCAGAATACTGTCAGGGTAGAAACCAATGATGGCCTTGCCTACCAGGAAGGTGACAAAATCTTCCTTGCCGGGATTAGTTTTGGATACTATGGCTACGGTTTTGTAGGAGCAAGGTCTGTTAATGTACCACCAATTAATGCTGCCCTTGAATTTGGCATTCATGAAAATTTCAGCGTTGGCCCTTACATCGGATATGCTAGCTGGGGTTACAACTGGTCCAATAATTATGATTACAATTGGAGCTTCCTCTCTGTGGGTGCCAGAGGTTCTTTTCACTATGTTCCTTTAGTAAACGAGGCCTTAGACCTTAATTTAGATGAGGAGAAACTTGACTTTTATGTAACTTTAATTGTTGGACTTGAATTCCAAAGCTTTGATGGTGATGCATTTGGTGGTTATAATTATGCCAATGACACTGACTTTGTCTTTGGCCCGGTATTAGGATTTAAATACAAATTCAATGATAAATTCGGTGCTTATTTTGAAGGTGGACGAGGAGCGTTTGGTTATGGTACTATAGGCGTAGCCGTTCACTTTTAATCACTTTAACATTAAGAGGATATAAAAAAAGCCGCATTCTTTAACAAAATGCGGCTTTTTCTTTTTTGATCGCAGCTACTGATAAAGCTTATATCCAGCTGATCAGGCTAAAATCCTGACGATGCGCCAGTAATGTATTGGATGGAAATACCCTGAAGCCGTATTCATATACCCCGGCAAAGGTAACCTGTTTGCTACAGCTATACTTCACTAAATTTCCACTTACTCCATTTCCGTTTTCAGCAAGATCTGCTTTCTTCACTTTATGCTTTTCCATCTCATATTTAGAGATAATATTGATACGATTGTCTTCCCTTCTGGCAATCAGCATTTCTACTGAAACATCTTCAAGAGACAACTCTCCGATATCCAACACAATGCTTGCCTTAATATCTTCGCCCAGGGGTAAAGGTGCATTGGCGAAGTTGTAAATATCTCTTTCCACTACCTGTATATCTTTCCAATTCCCCTGGAGTTTTGCTTTCCATGCTGACAGCTCTTTGGCATGTTTGTAATTACTTTTATGCATCATCTTATTTCTTTCCGCAAGTTTCTTGTAAAACTTTTCATGGTAGTCGTCCATCATCCGCTTCATGGTGAACTGTGGAGCGATATAAGCGATCGCGTTTTTCATACGTTCAATCCATGTTGTTGACAGGCCTGCTTCATATTTATGATAGTACTCAGCAATAATTTCATTTTCCAGTATGCTGTATATTGTTTCAGCATCCAGCTCATTTTGGGTATCCTGATTGTCATACGTGCGTATCTCAGGAAGAGCCCATCCGGCATCGGGACGATATCCCTCAGCCCACCATCCATCCAGTACACTAAAATTGATGACGCCATTCATGGTAGCTTTCATTCCACTGGTACCTGAAGCCTCCAACGGCCGTGTAGGGGTATTGAGCCATACGTCTACTCCCTGTACCAAAGCACGGGCAATTTCCATGTCATAATCCTCCAGAAAGATGATCTTGCCCAGGAATTCAGGACGCTCAGAAATCTCATAGATCTGACGGATAAGATCCTGCCCGCCTCTATCAGCCGGGTGTGCTTTACCCGCAAAGATAAACTGCACCGGAGCTTTCGGATTATTCACGATTTTTGCAAGACGTTCCGGATTTCTGAAAAGTAGGGTAGCTCTTTTATAAGTAGCAAAGCGTCTGGCGAAACCAAAGATCAACGTATTTTCATTAAACGCGTTTAGAGTTTCCACGATTTTTTTGGGACTCTCGTAACGAGCGCGCATGCTTTTTTCCAGACGTTGTTTTACCGTCTTGATCAATATACTTTTCTGGTGCTTTTTGATCCTGATAATCTCTTCATCAGGCACTTGCTTTATCTTTTCCCATAGTTTTACATCAGACTGTTTTTTTTCAAAGCTCTTCCCGAAGGTTTTGGCATAAAGCTTCTGCCATGCCTCGGCAGTCCAGGTATAATAATGTACACTGTTGGTTACATAATCCAGATGCAGTTCATCCGGCTCAAAGCCCGGATAGAGAGGCTGGAACATTTTTCGGGAAACATCACCATGAATTTTACTCACACCATTTACCTCCTGTGAAAGCTTGGAAGCCAGATTGCTCATGGAAAACACCTCTTCTTTATTCGTGGGATTAACACGGCCTAAGGCAATAAATTTTTCCCACGATAAACTCATGGAACTGGCAAAATCGTTAAAATACTGCCACATCATACCTTCAGGAAAAGCATCATGACCGGCAGGTACCGGAGTGTGGGTAGTAAATAAGGAAGAGGAGCGGATCAGCTCAGTAGCATCATTTATGGTAAGTCCTTCCTGCACATATTTTCTCAATCTTTCCAGGCCAATAAAAGCAGCATGTCCTTCGTTCAGGTGAAAAACTTCAGGCTTTATTTCCAAGTTATCCAGCAGACGAATACCTCCTAAACCCAGTAAAATCTCTTGTTTCAGGCGGTTTTCCTGGTTCCCGCCATAAAGTTGATGGGTAATAAACTTATCTTCTTCGGAATTTTCCTCAATATCAGTATCCAGAAGATACAGGGAAATACGTCCGACATTTGCTTTCCAGATTTTAGCTGAGAGTATTCTCCCCGGTAGCTGAACTTGTACTTTTACCCATTCATCTGCCTGATCACGTACAGGTTCTATGGGCAGATAAGTAAACCTTTGGGGTTCGTATTGCGCTACCTGCTCTCCATGGATAGTCAGCTTTTGGCCAAAATACCCATAACGATAGAGCAGCCCTATACCCACCATGTTCACATTTTCATCGCTAGCTTCCTTAAGAAAATCTCCTGCCAACACACCTAGCCCACCAGAATAAAGCTTGAAAGAAGCGTGTAATCCATACTCCATACAGAAATACGCAATGGACGGATGCTTCTTGGCAGGAGTATTCATATAGCCTTTGAAGCGACTAAATATAGCATCAAGCTTCTTCATAAATTCCTTATCACCCAGAAGCCTCTGATAAGCATCATAATCCAGCACATCTAACAGTGCTATGGGGTTGTATCCAACTTCCTTCCACTTCTTTTCATCAATATTAGCAAAAAGATTGATGGCTTCATGATTCCACGACCACCATAGGTTGTTTGCCAATTCCTCTAGATGCTCTAATTCTGCCGGTACTTTTGACTGAATATACAAGCGTTTCCACTGGGGGGCATTATTTTCAATCATGTTTGGAAAGTTTGGTTATTGTTTCTAATGGTATGCGTATCAAGTTAAGATTAGGATATCAGCACCTTTTCTCTTGTAACAATACAAAAAAGGACAGGAAATATTGTTTCAGATGTATACACTTTTATATAATTATTAAAGCAAAAGGGAACCGCATCTTATGAGGCTGGTCTAAACCATTTATTGGATGGATTAGAAAATAACAACGGAAAAGCATAAAAAAATCCCGCCTAAAAAGACGGGATTAAGAATTCAATATCATCAGATGGTGAGTGGCTGTGTGACTTCATCAAAATCCTTTATGATTTTGTCCATACGAATCAACTCAGCCACATTCCAGGCCTGGGATACAGCACCGCAGGCTTTATAAGGTTCTTCGCCTTCATAAATCTCGGATATGGTACTTAAGCCATGTTCACGCATCACACTTTCAAATCCCTGGTATAATTCATAAGCCTGGGGCAGAGCTTTTCTTCCTTTATGTTCTAAGAGTGCTTCTACATAATGGCCAGCCAGCCAGGGCCATGCCATACCCTGATGATAAGCTTTGTTACGCTGCTCCAAGTCACCAAAGAACTTACCCTGATATTGTTTGTCATTGATAGAAAGGCTTCTTAAACCACGAGGAGTCAGCAGTTCGCTCTCTATCTTTTTCAAAACACTGCCTTTCATCTCTTCAGAAAGAGCAGAAAAAGGCAATGAGAGCGCCAATACCTGGTTAGGCCTTATTGACCAGTCTTTTTCCTTTCCGTTCACTACATCGGCTAGGTATCCCTTTTTTTCATCCCAGAATGTCTCTACAAAGGATCCTTTGATCTTCTCAGGTACTCCTGTCCATTCAGCAATCACTTTTTTGCCTTCGGTAGAGCGAGGACCGGCAATGTCAAGGGTAAAAGCAACGGCATTATACCACAAGGCGTTGATCTCAACGGGCATACCGATACGTGGAGTGACTGCTTTTTTACCAGAAAACGCATTCATCCAGGTAAGTGCTTTGCCTGCTACTCCCCCACTAATCAGCCCATTAGACTGCATCTTGATATTAAAATCAGTACCATCCCGGTAAGCTTCCAATATTTCCCGCATATCTTTACCGTAAGCTTTCCACACCCCAGCACGATCACCAGTACGTTTCACATACTGTTGCAGGGCCCAGAAAAACCACAGTGGTGCATCCATAGCCTCATACGTAGCCTCCGAATCTGTATCTTCCCAGAAGGGAAAGAAAGGGCCCTTACGATCTTTCAGCATGGTATCCAGGAGCGCCTTAAATGCTTTATTATCATCATCAGAAACAGTCAAACCCGGTATTGCGATGAAAGCATCCCTTCCTCCTCTGCGATAAAGCTGGTAGCTTGCGATCACATCGGTACGGTCATTCTTTCTGGATTTTCCTTTCCCTTTACTCGTGAGAATAAATTGCGCTGCAGCCACCTTCAGACAGTTTTCAAAAGAATTTCTTTCTGTTCTTTTACGTGTCTGAGTATTGAACATGCGAAGGAGATTGGCAGTTTTCACTTCGTCAGGACCGCCGGTAAAGATCACCGTTTCTCCTTTTTGCATTGTCACCTCGAAATAACCGGGAACATAAAGGTCTTCCTGGAATTCCATACCCATCTCCATGTCTTCTATATATTCTACCGAATAGTACCAATCCGGCTTAGCTACAAACTCCGGCTCCTTTGAAGTTTGCATATACAGGTCATCATAACCATCGTATAGACATAATTTGATGCCTTGGGCAATATGTTCATAGGCCTGATTAATTTCATCATTAGCACTGGCCAGTTTATGAACATTTCTGAAGGCCAGAAAAGGTCGCAGCCTTAGTTTTACCGGTTCTTTGGCTTCTTCCAACACGTATCGTACCAGCGAACGGTTTTCATGTTCAACCAGAAGTTTCTCTTTGGTAAGCACAACCTCGCCCAATCGGAAAGTAGATTTGGGTATAGGTTGGGCAACAAAGTCTCGCAAGTATTTATACCCTTTGGGGCTATATACTTCAGGGTATTTATGTACTCCCAGGTCAAAACTAGCATTACCGCATACTACTGTTTCATCCAAGGTTGAGATGATAACATGTACTCCGGAAATTTTCTGTTGGGGGGCAACTAGCAGGCCATGATATCTGCGGGTATTACAACCACTTATAGTAGTTGATGCATATGCGCCTGATCTATTTGAACGTACTACCTCCTTACTCAGGGAGTAAGCGAGGTTTACCAATTGTTTTTTATCAAACTGTATGTAACTCATTCAATCCTTAGTCTTTTGCTCACTCAAAAGTCATTATTGTAATGCACTGATTCAATCTTACGGGAAACGTAGTGATATGTTGACAAGATAATTTACAAAAAAACAGGCTTTCAGGATAAAAACAGCTATTTTTTTAATTGCCGCTATTTGCAAAACTTTTGAATGAATAGCAATAGTTTAGCAGTATATATATATGTTAATTTCACTGTTAATAATACAAATACTACAAGCAAGATGTTTTAATGCTTTTCTAAAAAGCGCTATATTTGCCCCCTTTCATAAAGTCTTGAATTATGCAAGAAACTACTCTTTTTGAGTTAAACGCGGTTAATAGTCTAGCGAATCATTTTTTATCTGAGGTAAGGCAAACCGGATTTCAGGATGATAGGCTGCGTTTCCGAAGGAATCTGGAAAGGATAGGTGAGCTACTTGCTTATGAATTATCTAAGACGCTACACTATCAAAAACAGAGCATTCAAACTCCACTGGATACCACTGATATAAATCTTTTGGAGGAACAACCAATTCTGATCACGATCCTGAGAGCCGGATTACCGCTTCACCAGGGAGTGCTCAACTATTTTGATCAGGCTGACAGTGGCTTTGTGGGAGCTTTTCGTGATCATCATGACGATCATAGTTTTGAGATCGCTCTTAAATATTTTACGATGCCCAATATACACCAGAAAGATGTAATCGTGATTGATCCCATGCTTGCCAGCGGAAGTACTATCACTGAAGTAAGTAAGCAGCTTGGGGATCAAGCTCAGCCCAAGCATTTGCACATTGTATCAGCCATAGCCAGTCCTGAAGGTATAGACTACTTACGCCAAAACCTTAAAATCCCTTTTTCTATCTGGACCGGGGCTATAGATCAAAAACTAAATGACATGGCCTTCATTGTTCCGGGACTGGGCGATGCAGGCGATCTTTCTTTCGGTCCTAAACTTTAATCAAGCTTACATGCTTTATTCTTTTTTCTTATTAGCTGTTGGGCTGATTGTTTTGGTTGTCGGCGGAGAACTTTTGGTAAGAGGTGCTTCCAGCGTTGCTTTAAGGGTAAAAATTTCTCCGCTAGTGGTGGGGCTCACCATCGTAGCCTTTGGTACCTCTGCCCCCGAACTGTTTATTAGTGTACAGTCCGCACTGGAAGGAAGCCCTGACCTGGCAATGGGTAATGTAGTAGGTTCTAATATCTGTAACCTGGCATTGGTATTGGGCTGCACTGCACTTATCTTCCCCGTTCCTGTTCATCGAGATAGCATCAAGATTGACTGGCCCATGACCATCGGTAGTTCATTGTTCCTTTATTTCCTTATACATGATTATCTGATCTCTGCTATTGAAGGTACAATATTTGTCCTCTGCCTTACTATTTATACCACGCTGATTATTATTAAATCAAGGAGGGAAAACCACAAAGGAGCGGAGATACTGGAAGAAGCTGACCTGCCCGAAAAACCTTCTAAGAATGTTTGGTTAGATGTAGCTTTCATCATTTTAGGCACACTGGGACTTGCATTTGGTTCTGACTGGTTTGTAGATGGTGCCAAATCTCTTGCTATTTCATTTGGTGTGAGTGAACGCGTGATTGGCGTTACTGTTTTGGCACTAGGGACCAGCCTGCCTGAGCTAGTCACTGCCACTGTCGCTGCTTTCAGAAAGGCTACCGATATCGCGATAGGTAACTTATTAGGGTCAAACATCTTCAACATCCTGTCTATATTGGGCATCACCAGCGTAATACAACCTATTGATGTCAATGAAACCATAGTCAGTGAAGACATGCTATGGATGCTGGGCATAACTGTCATCATTTTTCCAATGATGCATTTCAAGCGCAGGATTACCCGCCTGGAAGGACTGCTACTCCTGCTCATCTACAGCTCATATATTTACTGGGTAGTACAGACCCGTTAGCTCAAAAGCTTGTATTAGCTTTTGAGCCCTCATTTAGCTATATTCAGGTGGTTGCGTGAGAAAAGAAAGCTCTTTTCTTGCCCTATGATTCACCTAAACTATGGCATATGAGCCCCCATAAAATATGGCAGTACGCTACGCTATTCCTGCTAGTATCACTTTTTTCTTGTACCACTTCCCTTCAGGATGCTGAAGACATCAATAGTGAAGAAGCAGAGGATAACATCACCTACAGTGAACCTGTTGATTTTGACCTTGAAGAGATCAGAGAAAGAGGCAAACTGATTGCTATTTCCAGTTATAGTCCTACCAGCTATTTTATTTACCGCGGACAGCCTATGGGTTATGAGTATGAACTGCTGGAAAGATTGGCAGCCTACCTTGAGCTTGAACTGGAAATAAAGATTGCTTATAACCTGGACAACTTTATTGAAATGCTGAATTCCGGGGAGGGGGACCTTGTCGCCCATAGCCTTAGTATTACCAAATCCCGTAAAAAACATGTTGATTTCACTAACTATTATTCAGTAACCCGTCAGGTGCTGGTACAACGCAAACCACAAGGGTGGCGGAAAATGAAGTTGCATGAAATTGAGCAACAGATTATCCGCGACCCCTTAGACTTAATCGGCAAGCCTGTTTATGTCAGGAAGAATACCTCCTATTACCGCCGGCTCATTAACCTCTCTCAGGAAATGGGGGGTGATATTCAGGTAGAACCTATGGATGGTAAGCTGGAAACCAGCGAAATCATTAAAAAAGTAGCTGAAGGGGAGATTGACTATACCGTAGCTGATGAGGATATTGCCAAAATAAACCAGACCTATTACCGGGACCTGGATGTAGAAACCGCGCTAAGTTTTCCCCAACGGCAGGCCTGGATGGTCCGTAAGACTTCTCCCAAGCTGAAAGCAGCCATCAATGCCTGGCTGGAAGAGGAGAAAAAAGGTACCGACTTCTATGTAATCTATAATAAATACTACAAGAACCAGAAACGCTTCCGTACCCGGGTAAGCAGTGACTACTTCTCACTCACAGGAGGAAAAATATCTGAATACGATAATGAAATACAACAGGCCGCTGAGCAACTGGGCTGGGATTGGAAGCTACTGGCTTCGCAAATCTATCAGGAATCACATTTTGACCCTGAAACTGAGTCAT
This sequence comes from Catalinimonas alkaloidigena, assembly GCF_029504655.1. Lineage (NCBI taxonomy): Bacteria > Pseudomonadati > Bacteroidota > Cytophagia > Cytophagales > Catalimonadaceae > Catalinimonas > Catalinimonas alkaloidigena. Next base: position 1,351,345 of record NZ_JAQFIL010000001.1, on the reverse strand, counting down.
GGGCTGGGGCAATTGGGTTGATGCAACTGATGCCTGCTACTGCCCGGGAGCTGGGGGACTATAATCTTTACAAGGCTGATGAATCCATTGAAGCTGGTGTCAAGTATCTGGAAAAGCTCTCCTCAATGTACTCAGATGTGCCAGACTCTTTGGAGCGAATCAAGTTTGTGCTGGCTACCTATAATGCCGGCCCCGGCCATATCAGTGATGCCCGGGCATTGGCGAAAAAACATGACAAAGATCCGAATGTATGGACAGGCAATGTGGATGAATATATTCTGCTCAAAGCACAGAAAGAATATTATTCTGACCCGGTGGTGAAGCATGGCTACTGCCGGGGCGAAGAACCGTATAATTACGTGAATGAAATCTTTAAAAGGTATCAGGTCTACCGCGACCTCATGGATCAGGAAGGCCGGGATGATGAAGCTGTAGCTTTGCAGAAGAAGTGAGTTGTACTATTATATAAACAAAGGCCATCCGGGGTTGCAACCCGGCCGGGATGACTCTTTTCACTAGTATGGTGTACGTTTGTAACCTGTGTCTAATTGATTTAGCAAAAAACCACAAGCTACATTCCGTTGAGCTTGTGAAGCTGCTATATTTGCCTGGACTGTACAAGCCTTAGGCCTATTCATGTCTTATAAAAGTTGTAAATTAGGTTGAAAAAAAAAGGGAGGTAAACAGATGGAAGAGAGTTGGGGCATGCAAGAGTTTATGGGAAGTGCAGTAGAAGATAAACGCGAGGCAAAGAGTTTGTCACTGATGGCTGATCGTCTTTTAGCTAACCCTGAGCTTTCCTTTAGTAGTGCAGTAGGAGAGAATTTCCGTAAATCAGCCTGGCGGATATTTTCCAAACAGGAAGTAGACGTCAGCTACGGCCACTATAGGCAAACGAGCAAGCGCTGTGCCGACCAGGATGTGGTTTTGGTGAGTCAGGATACAACAGACTTGAATTATGCCAGTCATGTCGCTACTGAAGGTCTGGGCGACTTAGGCGGCAGTCATGTAAATCCAGGGCTTTGCCTGCATACGGCCATGGCTCTGAGTGAGCAGGGAACGGCTTTGGGCCTGGTAGGACAAAAGCTGTGGCCTCCCCAATCCACAGGACGTACAAAGCAGGTGCAGTTTTATCCTTTAGAAGAAAAAGAGAGTTATCGGTGGGTAGAAGCCCTACAGTGGGTGGATCAGCATTTAGCTAAAGCCAAGAAGGTGATCGTAATCTCCGACAGAGAATCTGATTTTTATGAGTACATGACTGCTCGCCGCTCCAAACATGTAGAATTACTCTTCAGGGCACATCATCTCAACCGAAAGGTGCATTATGAGCAAGAAAAGATGCTTCTTAAAGAAGTGGTTTTTCCCAATACTACTAAAGTAGAAGTTTACCTGCCCAGGACCAGCAAGAGAAAAGAGCGTAATGCTAAGCTGCAGGTAAGCTGGGGTAAGATCACATGCCCTGTCCCTACTTATAAAAAAGGAGAAGATATTGACTTATGGGTGGTAGTAGCTCAAGAAACACATACTCCGGCAGGAGAAGAACCGCGCAGCGAACCGCCTCTGCTATGGTATTTACTCACTACCATCAATATAGAAGATCAAGCTGCTGCTTTGCTGATGATAGATTATTACCGGAAACGATGGGTGATTGAACGCTGGCATATGGTGCTGAAGAGTGGTATGCAGATAGAAAAGCTACAGTTTGATACTTTCACACGACTATCTCATGCCATTGCTATGCTCTGTATTGTAGCCTGGCAATTGATCTGGCTTAAGCATCTGGCAGCAGAAAGTGCCCAATTAGCTGCAGAGAAAATATTTGAACCGCTACAAATAGAAGTCTTAGAAAAGCATAGTGGCAGAAAAGAACTCAGTGTACAGCAGGCATTGATCATCATCGCTGCCCTGGCCGGGTTTACGCCTACTAAAAAGCAGCCCTTCCCTGGAGAAAAAACCATGTGGAGAGGGTGGGCCATCTTCTCTCAACTCTGCCATGGATACCTTCTCGCTTCGCAGATAAATTATGAGACAGGATAAGGCCTTAGGCTTGAATATATCCGAAAGCACCCGAGAATCAGTTGCTAAGACTTGACAAGATGCTTCCCAACTGCGTTGAGGTTGCGGTCAGCAATAGAGAGTTTGATTTTCACACATTTATAACTCATGTGCAAGAAGAGTTTTTTAGTCATGAGGTAATGGAATGTTACTTCTCTTCTTTCATCTTAAATTTTGGCCATTGGTTATATCCAATTCTGGGGTTATTTGATTCATATTTTTTTATCAATCCTACTTCCATCAGATTCACTTCTTGGTTTGAAGCAGTTTCAGATTCCCACAATATTTCTTTTCTAATGGTAAAATCATGCATCTCTTCTTTAGTAAAATCTTTCTCAATGAGTTTGCTGTTTGCACTGCCGAAATAATTCAAGGTAGTCGTTATATCCTGACCAATATATATTTTACCATTAGGATAAGTAATTTTATAGATGACTTTCATTTGCTTATGAATTGTCCATCAGTTTTTTTACTGTATCTGGTGCTCTTTTGCGTGCAACGGAAACGCCCATCGTGGAACCTGTACCTTTAATTATCTCACCCCTTCTTAGGATAATCGTAGAAAAGTAACTTTGCTTTTTGGTTCAGTTGTGCATCCTGCCAGCTTGTGATGTCCAGTTGCAAAGCATAAATGCCAGTAGTCACAATGTTATCTGTGTAGGTGGAGCACAGGAGATTGGCAAAATCTGTCAGACCGGGATTGTGTCCGAATAAAAATAGCTGCTCCACTTTATTATCAATCCTCTGCATTACCTTCAGAGCTGTTTCCGGAGCAGCGTGATAAAGCTCGTCTCTCCATTGGATATGTTTTTCAGGATAGTCTAATGCACCGGCTATGGCTAGTGCAGTCTTTTTAGCCCTTTTCGCAGTACTGCTAACCATCAGATCAGGGTGAATTTTCTTTTTTTTCAGGCGCTTACCCATTTTAGGTGCATCATTTTTTCCTCTTTTATTGAGCGGTCGGTCAAAATCATCCAGAGTGGGATCGTCCCAACTGGACTTGGCATGCCTGATCAGGAGAAGTGTTTTCATAATCTGTAAGGTTTAACGCACATTTTACAAAATGAAACACTTATTTTGGATACAAGAAACTTTTTGAAGAGAAAAACTTTTTCTTCCATATGTCAGATATTAGCCTCACTACCCCTGCCCTACTGTTTCCGGCCATTTCATTACTATTACTGGCTTATACCAACAGGTTTCTGACCACTGCCAGCCTGATCAGAAAGCTTCACTCCGAGTACAAATCTGAGCCTGACCAGCTTCTGATGGGACAGATAGAGAACCTTAGAAAACGTGTGGTACTGATTCGCAACATGCAGGCATTAGGAATTTGCAGCCTTTTCCTCTGTGTCTTCTGCATGTTCCTGATTTTTGCGGGAGAAAATCTTATTGGTAAGATTGTTTTTGGTGTCAGCCTGCTACTTTTGATGGCTTCATTGGCCTTATCCATTCGTGAGATACAGATTTCGGTCAATGCGCTCAACATACAACTGAGTGACCTGGAGGCCTACGAGAACCTGAGACTCAAAGGAAATACAAAGCAGCAGTTATGAAAGCCCCCCCTATAGAGCTACCGGAAAAATATTACCTGGATTATTTCAGTGCTATGCTGAAACATGTGCAACACCTGTATGGTGAACTGCTGAGCAAGGGAGAAAAAAGTTTTATCAGAAGGTACAATAAGCTACCCGAAGATGCGCAATGCCTGTTTATTCGCCTGGTGAACCGAAGAGGCTGTTATTTTCGCATGGAAAAAATTGCTTATGCTGAAATAGAAGATCAGGAGAAAGCATTGGCGCTCCTGCTAAGAAGAAAATACTTTAGTCGGCTGCACCCTAAGCATGTCGTAGAGCTGCCGTGGGTTTTGAATACATATACCAAAGCTGAACTTACCGACCTATGCAAGCAAGTACTTGAAAAAGAGCAGCTCAAGCAGGTCAAAAAACTCAAAAAGCCGGAGCTTATCATAGCGATGATACAGCTTACTTCTGCTGCCGACTTACTAAAAGTGTTGAAAGAGAAGGAAATGATCGTCAGAGTAGGCCATGAGGAGGAGCTGGAAATGCTTAAATTTCTTTACTTTGGCCATCTGGATGGCGATATGACGCAGTTTGTGGTGCGGGACATCGGATACATCAAAACCGAAGCCTACGATCAGGCTAAAATGAAGGCTTTATTTAAGAGCAGGATTGAGGCAGAGGATAAGCTCAAGCTTTCTAAAGTGTACCGGGAGTTTAAGTACATGCGGGATGAGCTACTGCTCGGTGCCGATCAGATCTATAGCGTGGTTTTCTCAGCTTGATCTCCAGAGAGAAAACATCAGCGAAACCGCCCTGGCACACTTTGATAAGCTCTGCTTACGGCTGGGCAAAATGCTGGAGCAGCAGTTATTTCCTGAACTGGCTTATCATGTGTACCAATATACTGATCTCCCCCCTGCCAGAGAACGCAGAGTACGATTGTTACATAAGCTGGGCCGGTTGGATGAAGCCTTAGCACAGTGCCAAAAGATACAAAAACAGCCCGCCAATGCTGATGAACTGTTTTTTGCTGAAGATTTTTGTAACCGGATACAAAAAAAGAAGAGGACACGAAAAGCTACGGACTACCTTAAGAACAGCCACTGCATCAGCCTGTCAGAAGAACATAAAAACTATGTGGAACAAGGTGTACTGGAATACTTGCAGGAGCACGGGCAGATGGGTGTACATACTGAAAATTACCTTTGGAGAGGGTTCTTCGGCCTGCTGCTGTGGGATATCATCTTTGACCAGGACAGTGAAGCGTTTTCACCACCCCTTACAAACTGTTCCATCGGATTTTTATACGCCCCTTTTTCTGGAAAAGAGAAGTAAAGCCATCACACAACGTCTTGAGGTATTAATTCATCCCAAACGCTTTCTGAATATTGTACGGCACCATTACGAAAGTAAGTCAGGCATGAGTAATCCAATCATGGGATGGCACGAAAGCCTGCTACCGCTGGTAGAGCAATGTTATCATTGCCTGGAGCCGGAGCAGATCTCCAGTGTGATCATGGAGATGGCAAAAAATTTAAAAGAAAATACCAAAGGTTTTCCCGACCTTTTTGTCTGGGATGAACAGTCGTATAGTTTTATAGAAGTGAAGTCACCGAGCGACCAGCTCTCTGCGCAACAGCTCTACTGGCTACACTTTTTTGAGAAGCAGGGAATCTCAGCCAAGGTAATCCGGGTAAGTTGGGATTAGTTTAGATTCCAGTTACGAAATTCTTCCCCCTGTGCATTGTAGAAGCGAAGCTGCACATCATTGTACCTGCTGTTAATCCGCTGGAGTACCTGCAACAGATCTTCCGTCTTACCGGCAAAGTCAAAGAGAAAAGCCTGCTCTTTTACTGCTTCGTTGCCTTCTATGGGTTGGGTGATTTTACCTTCAGAGCTTACTTTAAAATAGCCATAATCACCTTCAGAAAACTTCTTGTCAGTAGCTCCAGCAATATCCATCGCTTCTTCAAAGTATGCTGCTACTTTTTTATGTCTTTCCTCGTCAGTATATTTGATTGTACCCCAGACTGCCTGGGCAGGAATGCGATTCAGCTTAGGAACAGCCAACTCTATCCCTTCACTTTCCAGCAGGTTGAGCTCATAAGCGTCTTTGCTGACTGACAATGTACCATGATTGATCAAAGATGATCCCATCTGTATTTGCAGGTCATACTCTTTCTCATCCAACATACCCAGATCCACAAAAGCTGAGGCTGGGCCGATAGCATCAAGACAGACATCTGAAACTTCAACTTCTTCCAGCACTATCTTTATAGCCTGTTGATCAACCACCATATCATGCTTGATACGATAATTGATGCAGGGAAAATCTTTCAGGGTCAAAAATTTAAATGAAAGCGACCGTTGATCCGCATCAATATACTCCGTCATGCTCAGTTCGATCTCACTGCCCAATGTGTTAGAGGGCACAGCCTGCTCCCCTTCACATGCAAACATTAAAAGCAAGGGGATCAAAAGTGCAAAGGGTGTTGCTTTCATATACATAGTTGGTTGGTCTTTGCAATGATGACACATAGCGCGCTAAAAAGTTGTAAGGTTGAAACGGAAATTTACTCAATAACGATACTTACCTTCATTGATTGTGCCCATCGGGCATTCTTTTGGTCCGGAAGGTTGATGAAATATCTACGGAAAGTTACGCAATATTTCTTTAGATAGGTAATAATGAATGACTTACACTTATCGAGATGGAGGAAAAGATGTTATGAAAATAAAATTTTATGCTTTTGTGTAGGGAACAGGAAATAAAATTTACGTTTTAGCACACCCTATACGGTATAAATTTTCTCATACTTTATTTTACTTTGTTTATATAGCATTTCATACATCTTCTTTTTGAACCCTCCTCTAATTTTTTTTCAATTTTCGTTCAGAATTGGTACTATGTAAGAATCCCATATATTTGACAATATTACTTACAAACTTATTTTTTCTATGAGTATGCAACAAAGTTGGCGCTGGTATGGCCCCAACGACTCAGTGAGCCTATCAGATATCAGACAGGCGGGTGCAAAAGGAATTGTAAATGCCCTTCACGAGATCCCCGTAGGACAGGTATGGACCGTTGAAGCTATCCAGGAGAGAAAAAAAATCATTGAAGATGCAGGCCTGGTCTGGAATGTAGTAGAGAGTGTGCCGGTAGCTGAAGAAATCAAATCAGCTGGCCCCCGTAGAGACAAGTACATAGAGGTGTTTCAGCAGTGTATCAGCAACCTTGGTCAATGTGGCATTCCTACCATCTGCTATAACTTTATGCCGGTACTGGACTGGACCAGAACCAACCTTGAATTTCTGATTGAAGATGGTTCCACTGCCCTTCGCTTTGATACTACTGCCTTTGCAGCATTTGATTTGCTCATACTGAAACGTCCTGGTGCTGAAAAGGAATACGATCAAGAGACTCAGGAAAAAGCCAAATCTTACCTCAGTAAATTAAGCGATCAGGAGAAGCTAACGTTGCAGCAAAGTATCATTGCCGGCCTGCCCGGTTCTGATAAAAACTATAGCCTGGAAGAATTTCAGGAGCAACTGGATCTGTATAAAGCGATAGATGAAGGAAAGCTAAGAGAAAACCTTGCCTACTTCCTGAAAAAAATCATTCCTGTAGCAGAAGAAAGCGGTGTAAAGATGGCCATCCACCCTGATGATCCACCCCGTCCTTTGCTTGGCCTGCCCCGCGTAGTCAGCACTGAAGCAGATGCTGTTTCCTTACTTGAGGCAGTTGACTCAGCTGCTAATGGCCTCACCTTTTGTACTGGTTCTTACGGGGCTCACCCAGGTAATGACCTTGCCGGAATGGTGGAAAGACTGGGTGACAAGATTCACTTTTTGCACCTGCGTAGCGTTCAGCGTGAGCCTGATGGCAGCTTTTATGAGGCTAATCATCTGGAAGGCAGTGCCAATATGTACCAGGTAGTGAAAGCAGTAGTGAAAGAGATTCGTAAACGCCAGGCAAATGGCAGATTAGATTATCAGATACCCATGCGCCCCGATCACGGACATAAAATGCTGGATGACCAACATAAGAAAACCAATCCTGGCTATACTGCTATTGGTCGCTTGAGGGGATTGGCAGAGTTGAGAGGACTTGAAATGGGGATCAGTTATACGCTGCAGCAATAGTTAGTATTGTCTTACGTCCTGCAACACTTCTTCAAAGCGTTCAGTATTGTTGATCAACTCCATAAATTTTTCAGCAGTAAAAGAGGCATCATCCAGGGTGCCTTCTTTTTTGTAATTGATAAACTTTTCAATATTGCTGAAATTATCCTGTGAGACTTCACGGATTTCGCCCTGCATGGCGGTGTCCACGACTCCTGGAGCCAGAGCATATACTTTAAAGCCCTTACTCAAGTTCCTTTTGGTAAGTTCAGCTTTTGTCACCTGCGACAGCATGTCCAGCGCAGCTTTGGAAGCACAATAGCCCGACCAGCCATCTACCGGATATTTACCTGCTCCTGAGCTTACATTGATAATTAATTTTTTGCCCGGCTGATTGCGGTAGGTTTTGATAAATTGATTCATAAGCATAGCCGGGGCGGTAATATTGAGGTTAAAAAGATCAACAAACTGCTGATTTTCCAGTTCACCCACATATTTGACTTCTCCCAGCATACCGGCATTGTTAATCAGCACAATACGCTCTGCTGAAGGTAAGTTGGGGAAAAAACCATCAATATTCTTCAATAGCCAATCCATACCCGCAAGATCAGCTTTCCGATGATGGTAGCGCTCATGCTCAACCTCCTGATGACGAGAAAAACCGTGTACCTGAGTGTTGGGCTGCTGCAGAATTCTCTCCGTTAAAGACTTACCTATGCCTCGGCTGGTGCCAGTGATGAAGTAGTGTTGCATGGAAATCGGGGATTAGATTGTTTGGGAGTAAGAATTGGGTAATGATTGATGAACAGTGGTTGATCAGGCAGCGGTAAATTATTTAGCTGCTAATTTTCAAAGCCTGACCAACCACTCTCCAATGTCTACTTTATAAAATATATTGACTCAGGTCTTTGTTTTGCACCAGGTTTTCCAGCCTTTCTCTTACCATATCTTTATTGACCATAAGCTTGGAATTAGGCTCAATCTTGTCCGGCACATCAAAGAGAAAATCGTTGAGCAGACGGCTCATCACGGTATGCAGCCTTCTGGCGCCAATATTTTCTATCTCAGAGTTGATCTGAAAAGCAATGTTAGCGATCTCATCCAGCGCGTCTTCCTGAAACTTAAGTTCCACATTCTCCGCAGTGAACAGTGCTTCGTACTGCTTGGTAAGCGCGTTTTTAGGTTCACGAAGAATCTGGGCAAAATCTTCTCTAGTCAGATCACTTAGCTCAACACGAATGGGAAAACGCCCCTGGAGCTCAGGAATCAGATCCGAAGGCTTGGCCACATGAAAAGCGCCCGCAGCAATAAACAAAATATGGTCAGTATGCACAATACCATATTTAGTATTGACCGCACTACCTTCTACGATAGGTAGTAAGTCTCGCTGCACACCTTCTCTACTCACGTCAGCACCACCACTGCCTTTACGGTCGCCACCTCCGGCAGCGATCTTATCTATCTCATCCACGAAAATAATACCGGTATTCTCAGCCTTGTGTATTGCTTCTTCCTTCACTTCATCCATATCTATCAGTTTAGAAGCTTCTTCTTCCAGCAACAATTTTTTGGCTTCGCCTATGGTAACTTTTCTTTTTTTGTTCTTTTTAGGCATCATACCACTGAGCATCTCCTGCAGGTTCATCATGGAAGATTCATCCATCATGCCGCCGCCGATCATGCCTACACCGGGAGAGGAACTTTGCTTCACATTGATTTCTATCTTACGATCGTCAATATCTCCGTTTTTAATTTTTTCCCGGAAACGCTCACGGGTCCTGTGGTTTAATTCAGCATCGCTCAGGTTCTCTTCGTTTTCTTCTTTCTCAAAACCAATACGAGCTGCAGTAGACTTAGGCGTATTTCCTTTTACAGGTGGGATAAGCGCATCCAGTATAATTTCTTCTACTGCTTCAGCTGCTTTTTCCTGTACATCTTCTTTTTTTCGGGATTTTACCAGATTCACGGATTGCTCCACCAGGTCACGCACCATGCTTTCCACATCACGACCTACATAGCCCACTTCAGTAAACTTAGAGGCTTCCACCTTTGTGAACGGAGCGTCTGCGATTTTGGCCAGGCGGCGGGCGATCTCTGTTTTACCTACTCCTGTAGTACCAATCATCAGGATGTTGTTAGGGACAATCTCCTTCTGCATTTCATCCTTCACATTCATTCTGCGCCAACGGTTACGCAGGGCGATCGCCACATTTTTTTTAGCATCCTGCTGACCGATAATATATTTGTCAAGTTCAGCGACAATCTGTCTCGGAGTCAAATTTGCTTCTATCATGGATATGTATATACTAGTTTCGTTTAAAATTTAGTCTATTAAGATTCATGTTTAAAGTAAAGTGATTAAACCCTCCCCCAACATGGTAAAAAGCTCGTGCGTATTCAAGCTGTATAAAACGCAGGCGAAGCGCAAATCCAAATGATAATCCTGCTCCGCCGGTTAATTGTTCTAATTGTAGCGTATTTCTTTTAAGATGGTTATAACCCACCTGTACATGAAAGCTTTTACTTAGCAAAAGCTCACCACCAAAGCTCAAATGTCTTAATATTTTGTTAACGTATCCCGGCTTTTCATTGTTATCCTGACTGTAGTAGGCACCATAATGATTGATCAGGTGAAAGCCGGTCAGATAAAACCGGAAAGGCATGTGTTCCGGCTTGATAGCCAGGCTGATTTTAAGATCGGTGGGCATTCTGCTTTGCCTCATTGAAGTGTAGTCATTAAGCAAAAGCCCCAGATTATTGATAGCGAGGCCGATCACAAAATCATAATTCGGATGTATAAACATTCCGCCAGCGTCAAATAGAAGGGCTGAGGCCCCATAAGCCCCAAAGTTAGAAGTCATAAACTTGGCGTTGATTCCGAAGCGAAAAGGACCTGATTGATGGCTACGGTTAAAATAAATAGCATACTCCTGTGCATGATAAGTTCCTGTTGGTAATCCTGTTATATCATAGCTATCAAACTCTCCATATTTCAGGTATTGTATGCCCAGTCCCCATGCGCCCTGCTCACCTATTCTATGATTATAGGAAAGTGTTGCATAATCCACATCTGCGTAATAGGGCTGATAGCCAAGGCTCAATTGTCGGTCAAAGGAAGGTTCACTTACTGCCGGATTGGTGAACCATAATGAGGGAGAAATGATACTTGAATCTCTGGCTGATACTGCCTGCACACCTCCCAGCGCTGTAATTCTGGCTGAGGGTGAGAAGTTTAGAAAATCAAAAGCATAAGGTTGTGCCGTCTGGGCCTGTAGCTTGCTAAGGAGCAAAAAATGCAGTGTACATATAAAAAAGTAGCGCATAGGCAGTAGGCGTAAAACTACTGCCTTTGATGTTTATTCACAACAAGAAGCGCTATATTCAAGTAATATCATTATGACTATCTTTGATCAGTATGGAGTTCGGAAAACTTAGCGATATCAGCCGGGTGGACTTTAGCTTGCCCGAGGATGCGGATCGCACGCAGCGGATACTTACAGAGTCCGCAGCACAATCTCAAACAAAAATATACATTGGCATGGCCCGCTGGGGAGAAAGAAAACTGGTGGGCAAACTGTATCCAAAGGGTACGACTTCCAAAGATTATTTGTATCAATATGCGCGGCAGTTCAGTACCATTGAGATGAATACTACCCATTATCGTATCCCGACGACAGACATGGTGGAGCAATGGAAGGAAAAAACGCCTGTTCATTTTAAATTTTGTCCTAAGCTACCGCAAGTCATCAGTCACAGTAGCGATTTTGGTGAAGGTATTCGCGCTACCCATTTGTTTCTGGAGGCGCTACGCGCTTTTGAGGATCAGTTAGGCTTAGCTTTTTTACAGCTCCCCCCAACACTTGAACCCCGACATGATGGGAAAGCTCTTTTTGACTATCTCTCCAATTGGCCCGGTGAAATTCCTTTGGCTATAGAACTGCGGCATCCGGCCTGGTTTGAAAACAGTAGAATCAGAGAAAGAGCTTTTGACCTCCTGGAAGAAAATAATATGAGCACAGTGATCACTGATACGGCAGGCAGAAGAGATGTGATTCATATGCAGCTTACGAATCCTAAACTTATGGTACGCTTTGTAGGCAATGCATTACACCCTACTGATTATCAAAGAATTGACCAATGGGTAAGTTGTATTGGTAATTGGGTTGAGCAAGGCTTACAAGAGCTTTACTTCATCGTTCACCAACCGGAAGACACCCTTTGTATTGACTTAGCCATTTATCTAGTTGACCATCTCAACAAAAGGCTAAAAATGAATCTCAGGCCGCCCAGGATCATGCAGGGGGGGATACAAAAAACGCTTTTTTGAACAAATAGAAGGGTTTTGTAGTTGTATCGACACACCAATCTTATAAAACCTATGAAATATTTTACCAGACAACATAATTTTGTCATCTTCATCGCTTTGGTTTTTCTGGTTTCCTGTGCAGAAACCAAAACGGTAGAAGTTACGGCTACCGCCTATAATTCTGTTGAGGCTCAAACCAAAAAAGGCGACCCTGTCACCGCTGCCTGGGGCGATCAACTCAAGCCTGGAATGAAAGCTATCGCTGTCTCTCGTGATTTGTTGGAGGAAGAAGGGTTTGAACATAACACCAAAGTCAAAATAGAAGGTTTTCCCGGTACTTATAGAGTTTTAGATAAAATGAACAAACGCTGGACCAAGCGTATTGATATCTACATGGGAAATAATGTAGAAGAAGCCAAAGAGTTTGGGAAACAGGAAGTGGCTATTTCCTGGAAAGTAGATTAACAAATAATTTATATGACATACTACCAATTCTCTAATCATTACCTTACTTTCATGCTTTAATTTTTATAAAACATAGCATGAAAGTTTTTTTTACCCTTTTTCTGATTTCATTTACTTATATCCCTTTTGTTCTTGCGCAAGAAGAAGACAGTGTAGAGACTAAATTACTGAATGAAATCACTGTTATTGGGTATGATGCCAACCGTAAACTCCTTCAGACACCGGGTGCAGTAGCCCTGATTACCTCTCAGCAGATCACTGCCTTTGATCAGACTTCAGCATTACCTTCCATCAATCTTATTCCCGGGGTACGTATGGAAGAACGCTCTCCCGGCAGTTACCGCATTGCCGTTCGTGGAAGCACGCTGAGAGCACCTTTTGGTGTAAGAAACATCAAAGTATACTGGAACAACATTCCTTTCACCGAACCTTCAGGCAGTACCAATTTCAACCTGTTGGATATTATTAATATGGGTAAAATCGAGCTCATCAAAGGACCGGCAGGAAGTATATACGGAGCAGGTACCGGGGGGATAATTAATATTCAAAGTGAAAGCCCCCAACAAGCACACGACTACATAGGCGCAGAGGCTGTGCTCGGTTCTTATGGTTTGCAACGCTATGCCACTACTGTCAATCAGGTTACGGATAATGGCACCTATACCTTCAAATATGCACATCAGGAAGCTGATGGCTATCGGGATCACACCGCGCTGGATAGGGATGTCATTGAATTGCATGGTAAATTTGACCTATCTGAAAGAAGAGAAGTATCAGCCAACTTTCTTTATTCCAACCTTTTTTATGAAATACCTGGAGGTCTTACGCTAGAGCAGTATAATGAAAACCCCAGACAGGCACGCCCCGGAAATCAGTTTGTGCTGGGTAGTGAAGAAGCAGAGGCAGGCATTGATCAGGAATACCTGCTTTTTGGCCTGAGCCACGACTATCAGTGGAATGATAAGCTGAGTAACCTGACTACAATATACGGGGATTTCAGCTTTTTTGAGAACCCTTTTAACCTGGACTATAAGCGCGATAGCCGCATGGCTGGTGGCGGACGTACCCGTTTTGATTATCTTACCCAGGTCTTCGGTCAGGAAACGCGCTTTACGCTGGGTGGAGAAATTCAGGCAGGTACCAATGTGGCCAGAAATTTTGAAAATGACTACGGTGATCCCGGCGCCCTCAACTTCGACGACGAACTCAGAAGCCGTCAGTCACTTGTGTTCGGAAGAGCTGAGTTTGAGTTACCCAAAGATTTCTTCCTGACCTTAGGCGTAAGTCGCAACCATCTGAACTATGACATTAACCGATTGGTAGATAACAATTTAGATTCAGCTTACAGAGTGATCAAAGAATTTGACCCGGTGTGGGTTCCTCGTATTGGCGTAGCAAAGCAATTTAATAGCGTAGCTGCTCATGCCAGCATCAGCTATGGATTCTCCCCTCCCACCATTGAAGATGTGCGTACCAATGAAGGAAGCATTAATTTAGGCCTAAATCCCGAAGAAGGCGTAAACTATGAAGTAGGGTTGAGAGGTAATACATTAAATGGTAAGCTCAATTTTGACATTAGCGCTTTTTACTTTCAGCTAGACGAAACCATTGTACAGCAGCAATCCGAGCGAGGTACTGTCTTGTTTACCAATACCGGCTCAACCGACCAGCGAGGCCTGGAAACAGCATTTACTTATTTTGCACTGCAACAGCAGTCTGGTTTTGTCAGCGATCTGGAGTTTCAGCTTTCATATACACTGCATGATTTTGTTTTTAAAAACTATACTAAGTTTGAAGGCGAGGAACTGCAAGATTACTCCGGAAATGACCTAACGGGGGTTGCCCCTAATATTCTGGTCTTCGCTACCACACTTAAAACGAATTTCGGGCTATATCTCAATGGATCATTCAATTTCACGGATGAGATCCCCCTCAATGATGCCAACACCGTTTATGCTGATGCTTATCAGTTGATTTTGCTCAAAGCGGGTTATCGCGCTACCCTTTCAGATGATCTGGATATTGAAATTTTCGGAGGTATAAATAACCTCCTTGACGAAAAATACAGCTTAGGGAATGACCTTAACGCATTTGGGGGGCGTTATTATCAACCCGCTCCTGATCGTAACTTTTATGCAGGTTTAAAATTTCACCTAAAGTACTAATCACTGAGGACTATGATCAAAACATAGTCCTCAAGGATACAACAAAGTTTCTCCCTGGAGCCCCGATACCCGAAGAATAAGGCCAATAATGTTTGTCCAGAATATTTTCTAATCCGCCACTGATCTGAATGTATTGGTTAAGCTGATAGCTGGTAGTCAGATTCAGTGTGTACCATGATAATGCTCCCTCTTCTGTATATAAATAGGGTTTATTCTGCTCAGAAGGTGCTAAGTCCTGGTAAACAATTGCTCCATTATATCGGATGTTAAATTCTCCTATGAATTTACCGCTTTGGTATTTTATTGCAGTACTTCCGAAGGTAGGTGCAGCATGTCTTAAAGCAGCATCTTCTTCTAAATCTCTGCCTGTTGTATACGTTAGTGTAGCGTATAACGCAAGTTCTGACAGAATAGAGTAAGTAGCATTCATGCTAAAGCCAAACACATAAGCTTCACCGGCATTGACTATCGCCTGCACACGGCTCATTTCTCCATCATAGACAATACTATCCATACCATTAAAACTAAAGTTTCTTCGCACCATCGCATCCCTAAGTGAGGAATAATACACGACTCCTTCTACCCTGAACTTATTCTCCACACTTTTACTGGCTCCTATTTCTACATTATAACTATACTCCGGCCCAAGGTTTGGATTCGGGACCACCACATTTCCTGGCTCTGAGTCAAAAACTTTACCTACATCGTCTAGATTAGGCGCACGAAAACCTGAGGATAGAAGAAAATTCAACTGCCAACCTTCAGCAGGACGAAAAACCAGACCGGCACTTCCACTCATTGCACCAGTTTTTAAGTTAATTTCATCGTAGGGAAACTTATAAAAAGAACTATCGGTGAAGCGCGATGTTAAACACACACCACTATACCTCAAGCCTGTGTTTAAAGTGAACCTTTTATTAAAATTCCATTTGTGGTTAAGGTAGAATGCAGCAGTAGAATAGTCGCTTCCGCCATCCGGATAGCGGGTTGAACTTGGTTCAAGGGCTCCTGTATTCAGATTTTCACGCAATGCCTCAGATGCCACTGTATTATGAACAACTTCTATCCCATAAAAAAGATGATGAAACTGGTTGAATACTTTATCAGCATCAAAATTTAAAGTGTAAGCATTTACATTTTCCACTCTGCGTCTTAGCTCGCTACGCTGAAAACCTCTGTCGTTACGGCTTTCTTCAAACCCCTGGTAAGCCAGGGTAAGCTTGGCTTCATCAAAAAAAGGGTTCTTATCATAAAGGCGGGCTTTTATAGAATGCATCGCCCATTTTTGCGGCCCATAATACCATTCAGCATCTTCAGGTAAGCCATTTTCATCATATACGATCAGGCGATCATAGCGCGGAATGTCTGATGTAGTGCTGTAAATCAAACCATAAACCAAATCAATTTTATCTGTCAGCCGGTAACGCAATTTCTGCATCAGATTAAGCTGCCTGTAAGCAGAGGGGACCTGTACATTTACATCGGGATTATTCACTAATGAATCTTCTCCCCGAGCACGGACTACATAATTGTAACGTTTTCCAAAATCAGGATACTGCTCTGAATGCTGGCTGCCCGCACGTAAATCATCGAAGTCACTGTAAGAAAAAGACGTTAACGAACTTAGCCGCTTGCCTTTGAGGCTAACATCGATATGACCCGTTTTCTCTTGGTTGGCAGAAGCGTATCTTACCATTGCTGAAGTCTCTGTTTCAAATGAATCGCTGCTTGCGTAAGCAGGAGTGCGCGTATGAAAGTCCATCACTCCTCCCAGAGCATCGCTTCCGTATATTACCGAACCGGGACCAAACACTACTTCGGCTTCTTCAATGATAGTCGGATCAATATTGATGACATTCTGCAAATTTCCACCTCTAAAAATAGCGTTATTCATCCTTACACCATCCACTACAATCAGTACAGCATTGGCAGCAAAACCTCTGAGCATGGGGCTTCCACCTCCCAACTGACTTTTCTGTACAAACACCTGCCCGGTTCTGTCTAATAAATCGGCGGCCGTCTGAGGATTTTCAAACGCTATATCAGAGGGTTTCATGGAAACGATTTGATGAGGAATTTCTGCTTTCTTCTGCTCCCAACGGTTTACAGTGATAACTGCTTCTTCCATCTGAATCACTTTCTCACGCATACTTACCACGAAGTCTGCTTTTCTTATACGCTCCAAGGTCAGTGCAAGATCTTGGTATGCAGGATGTTGAAAATACAATGAATCCGAATTGGTAAAATTAGCCAAATACACTTCTCCGGAGGTATTAGTTTGAAGAAAAAATGTCCTGTCAGATGAGTATACCACAACCTCTGGAATCCCTTGGGAAGTAGTAATGTCCACGACTTTAAGTGTTTGTGCCTGAGTGAAAAAAGATAAGCTTAGAACGACTGATAATATTAAGGACGTTTCTTTCATGGAATTGCAAAAAAAACTATATTCATGCAAATTTCTTAATTAGAAATCAATATTACATCAACTTGTCAATATTATTTTCAACATAACGGGTGTAATATTATATTTTATTGTCAATAGAAGTAAAGCTGATTTTTTACTTTCTTGGGATGCAAAGCAGTTACTTTATCTATGCATAAACTCAATGGTTGAGTTCAGCGACTAAATTAGCTGCTTAATTTCACGTTCTACCTTCTTTGTTGTAAACCTTGTTGTAATAAAAACACATGTCAAAGACATTCATTGCCTTATTGGCTTTTTCGTTTTTTATGCTTTTTGGAGTTAACGTGTACGCTAACGATGATTTCCCTAAAGACTTTTTCGCTACACGTATTAATAGTTCTCCAAAAATTGACGGAATACTGGATGATGAAGTTTGGCAGCATGTGCTTTGTCCGGCAAGTGGATTTACTCAACGAAGCCCTAATCCGGGAAAAGCCCCTTCTGCTCCTACTGAGGTAAGTGTACTATATGATAATTCATCTATTTACATAGGTGCTGTATTGTACGATGTATCTGCCGACAGTATCATGCGGGAATTTACCAGCCGTGATTATAGCGGTTTTTCAGATGTTTTTGGAGTGTATTTTGATACTTATGATGATGATATTAACGCATTTGAGTTTATCGTATCAGCTGCCGGGGTCCAGTTTGACCGTCGCTGGACAGCTATGGGCTCAGATAGAAGCTGGAACGCAGGTTGGTTGAGCGCAGTAAGCATAGATGAAACTAACTGGTACGTAGAAATGGAAATTCCTCTTTCCGCACTGCGTTTTCCAAAAACCCCCATTCAAGAGTGGGGGGTCAATTTTCGTCGTACGATCCGTCGTAAAAACGAACACAATTACTGGAATAAAATTGACCCGCAAGTCAACGGATTTGTGAACCAATTTGGCCGCCTTAGTGGTATCACCAATATCAAGTCTCCTATACGTTTGTCAGTATCTCCCTATCTTTCAACATATGTAGATCACTATACCGGCGACGCTGAAAATCCCTCGCAACTAAATAAACGTATTAATGGAGGAATGGACCTTCGTTACGGTATCAATGATGCTTTCACCCTGGATATGATACTGGTCCCAGACTTTGGTCAGGTTGTTTCAGATAATAAAGTATTAAACCTATCTCCCTTTGAAGTTCAGTTTAACGAAAACCGACAATTCTTTAAAGAAGGCACTGAGCTATTTGAAAAAGGGGGATATTTCTATTCCAGAAGGGTTGGGGGCAAGCCCTTGCTGTATGATAATGTTGATGACGATTTAGGTAAAAACGAAGAGGTGCTCAGTAACCCTCAGGAAAGTTCTTTGATCAATGCTACCAAAATCTCCGGCCGTACAAGTAAAGGTCTGGGCTTAGGCGTATTTAATGGGCTTACCCGCGAAATGCATGCGGTTATCAAAGACAATGAAACAGGAGAGAGCAGAAAAGTCCTTTCTGATCCCTTGACCAATTATAATGTGATTGCACTGGACCAGAATCTAAAAAATAATTCTTACATAAGCTTTGTGAACACCAATGTGATTCGTCAGGGAGCATATTATGATGCCAATCTAACTGGTACAGCTTTTCGCCTTGCCAACAAGGGAAATCGCTATGCTGTATACGGAAGAGGAGCCATTAGCCAGAAGTATGGACTGGATGATGGACGTAATGAATTTGGTCACTCCTATTCATTATCTGTTGCTAAAACCGGCGGTAACCTACGTGCAAGTCTGACGAATTATGTTGAGAGCGACACTTTTGACCCAAATGACCTGGGCTTTTTAAGGGCCAATAATGAGATACGTACTTCTGCAAATATAGGCTATAACATATACGAGCCGTTTTGGCAGTTCCTTGACTTATATACAGACCTGGATTTTACCTACAGCAGATTATATGAGCCTTCCGTATTCACAAATTTTAATATGGAAGCCCGGGTACGAGGCACATTAAGCAACTTTATGGATTTCAGTTTCAATTATGCAGCTGCTCCTACCAAGCGTTATGATTATTTTGAGCCTCGTGTGGACGGCCGCTATATTGTGGAGCCTTCATATAATCAGCTTAGATTTTACCTGAGATCAGATAACCGAAATCGTTTTGTGATCGGAAGTTCGGTAAGTTATACCGATTACGATTTTGAAGATCAAGAAAGTCTGTATTTGAGCCTGAGTCCTAGTATCAGAATCAATAATAAACTTGCTTTTTCTACCTATCTCAGCCTGAGTAACAGTCAAAGTAATATCGGCTATGCCGATCATGAAGATGATCTGATCACTTTTGGAAAACGTGATATCAACACCATCAATAATATCTTTAATACCAAATATACCTTTAATAATAAGATGGGCTTAACCTTCAGAATGAGACATTACTGGTCGGCTGCAGAATACGAAGAGTTTTATACCCTGGGTGAAGAAGGCCAGCTTTTAGACAGTGATTATTCTGGCAATGAAGATAGAAATTACAATGCTTTTAATATTGACATGGTCTATAGTTATACCTTTGCCCCTGCCAGTGAAATTAGCATTGTCTGGAAAAATAACATTGCCAGTGATGAGGAGTTTGTAAGGCCCGGGTATTTAAAGAACGTGGAAACTCTGGGTAATCTGCCTCAAAGCAACAGTATCTCAGTAAGGGTCCTTTATTTTATTGATTACTCTATGCTCATGAAAAAACTAAACGCAGATAAAAAAATAGGCTGATGTGGAAACCCCTTTTTACACTTTTTATCTTTTTCCTCTTTTTTAACATCCATAATATAAAAGCGCAAAACCGCACGCTCCGATCCTATGGTGTAAGCATAGGGGTACTGCCTACAGGTGAAAATAATGCAATTACTGATGTGAGTGGCGTGCTGGTAGGCCATAAAACCCTGATTGAAGGAAGTAGCGTAAGAACTGGTGTAACGGCTATCATCCCACATTCAGACAATATTTTTCAATACAAAGTCCCTGCTGCTATCTACATTGGTAATGGGTTCGGTAAACTTGCCGGATATTCTCAGGTTGAAGAATTAGGAAATCTGGAAACCCCTATTGTGCTTACAAATACACTGAATGTCGCAACTGGAATCAATGCACTGGTACAATATACGCTGGGGCTGGCTGGGAATGAAGACGTTCGCTCGGTCAATGCCGTAGTTGGTGAGACCAATGACGGATACCTGAATGACATTCGTGGTCAACATGTGAAAGAGGAAGATGTATTTACTGCCCTTGAACAGGCAGCTTCCGGTCCTGTAGCCCAGGGCAATGTGGGTGCTGGTACCGGCACCCGTTGCTTTGCGTACAAAGGAGGCATCGGTACCTCCTCCCGGGTGGTTTCTAAAAAAAACGGGGGATATACTGTGGGAGTATTGGTACAAGCTAACTTTGGTGGCATACTCCATATTAAAGGTCTTCCTATTGAGCAGCTGATGAATAAAACCAAGAAAGAGCCTGCCCAAAAAGACACGGATGGCTCCTGCATGATGGTAGTAGCTACTGATGCTCCCCTGGATAGCAGAAACCTGAAAAGATTAGCCAAAAGAGCAATGCTGGGGCTTGCCCGTACAGGCGGTATTGCTTCCAATGGTAGTGGAGATTATGTAATTGCCTTTTCCACTGCCGAAAGTTTAAGAATCCCCTACAAAACAGATAGCGATCTGCTTGATATGGAGGTACTGAGCAATGATAACATCAGCTCACTGTTTCTGGCTACTATTGAAGCCACCGAAGAGGCCATCTACAATGCTCTATTTACGGCTGAAACCTTAAGCGGGCATCTTGGAGAAGTAAATGCATTGCCTGAAGAAAAAGTGATTCAGCTAATTGATGAGCATGGGCTCCTCAAATGAAAAGCTGAACAACATATTAATTAAATTATTGATTTTTTCTCTTGCCTCAAGAAACTTTCTCATGAGTTCGTAATACTCATAATAAAGCAGCACAGACTCCATATTTACCAAGTATTCTTTTACAAATACAGAGAATAACATCAGTCTCTTGACGTGATCTTTGTTATCATAAAAATAAGATCTGATCAATGAGTTCGTTTTATATAAGCTGCCTTTATCCTGGCTCAGGAATTTATTAAAAGCCCATTGGAAATTGTCACAGTGGTTTACAAATCCGTATTCTGTAAAAAATTTATCCTTAGGCAAAATCTGATGAAATTCTTGATAGAATTTAGCCCCGGTTTCTGGCATTCTCAATAATTCAGGATACTTATGCATTATCTTGTTCCGATTGCTTAGTTATTTATATAATGCAATTATATATTAGATAAATAATATTAAAAAAATACTAATCCCTTAAATGCAACATGCTATGATTTTGAGAAGTTAAACCCAAAAGAGTAACAAAACTCTACAGACACCATAAAAATTACTTGGTGACGAAAGTGTTCTATAATGAAATGGAGACCATTACAGGCATTTCAGAAACGAATATGCCTATACCAAACATTATAATTTAGTATCTTTCCTTTATATTGTCAAACTATTCTGAGAGTCTTACTCTTGAAATCAAATAGGATGAAGTTGAATATCGGAAACATAAATTAGCCTAAGTCCATCATAATTTGCATATTTTTAACGGTTTTTTCACCCCATAACATGGGCAATTGTTTTCAGAAAAAATTTGAAATAATTAAAAACATATAATCAACATGTCAGTACACCCATCAGAAAGCAAGAGTGGCAAGCTAAAAAGGGTCACTACGCATCAGCTACAAATGATGAAAAATCGCGGGGAAAAAATAGCTATGCTAACCGCATATGATTATTCCATGGCTCGTGTGCTTGATCAGGCTGGCATTGATGTGATACTTGTTGGTGATTCTGCATCAAATGTCATGGCAGGACATGAGACTACTTTGCCCATCACACTGGATCAAATGATCTATCATGCATCATCTGTAGTAAGAGGCATTCAGCGAGCTTTCATCCTCGTGGATATACCTTTTGGCAGCTATCAGGGCAACTCATCTGAAGCGCTACGCTCTGCTATCCGAATTATGAAAGAATCCGGAGCACATGGCGTAAAGGTGGAAGGAGGAGAAGAAATACAACAATCGGTGGAGAGAATAGTAAAGGCAGGTGTGCCGGTGATGGGGCATCTGGGCCTTACCCCACAATCCATTTATCAATTTGGAACTTATACAGTAAGAGCCAAAGAAAAAGCTGAAGCAGAAAAATTGATGAAGGACGCAAAAATTTTAGAAGAGAGCGGCTGTTTTGGTCTTGTTCTTGAAAAAGTACCTGCCGACCTGGCAAGGGAAGTCTCTCAGCATATAACAATACCTACCATAGGCATTGGTGCGGGTAGCGGAACTGATGGTCAAGTTCTGGTGGTACATGATATGTTAGGCATCACTAAAGATTTTCAGCCTCGCTTTCTCAGGCGTTATGCTGACCTGAACACTATTATGGAATCAGCAGTAAAAAACTATATTAAAGACGTGAAAGATACGCAGTTTCCCAATGATGATGAGAGCTACTAAATTGTTACTTTCAATACCTCTTTGAAAATTCAGCTAAACCATTTTCATTTGATTCATGTATCGCTATCAATGAATACTGAAGATGCTTAAATTTATTGATGTGCAATACCTCTTTTACAAACTTGTTAATTTTGTAACTGAACAAAACTGTTTACCCATAGAACATAAGTATGAGCGATAAACCTCTAGTACTAGTAATAGATGACGACCCTTCTTTTTGTTCTTTGTTAAAATCTTTTTTATCAAAGAATGACTACAAAGTAGAAGAAGCCCATACGGCAAGAGAGGGGCTGAGGGCTGTATACGATCATAATTTTGACCTGGTTTTGATAGACTATCGCCTACCCGATCTGGATGGTTTAGAGTTATTGAAAAATATTAAGAAGAAGTATTTTCATCTGCCTGTCATTATCATGACTAATTACGCCAATATCAGAACAGCGGTAGATGCGATGAAGTTAGGTGCATTTGAATATGTGACTAAACCGATCAATCCGGATGAAATTCTGCTGACAATTGGTAATGCACTCAAGTCTGTGCATGAAAATTCTAGCAGTCCAAATGCCAAAGAAGCTGAAAAACCTAAGTCTCCTTCCCCTTCGTTTAGGTTTGTGGAAGGTAACAGCCCGCTCGCAAAGCAGGTGAAAAAACACATTGACCTGGTGGGACCTACTAACCTGTCGGTAATAGTGCAGGGCGAAAGCGGGACCGGTAAAGAGTATGTGTCACGAAAAATTCATGAAAAAAGTGAACGCAGGAAGAAGCCTTTTGTAGCCCTGGATTGTGGAGCACTTTCCGAAGATCTGGCCGGCAGTGAGCTTTTCGGTCATTTAAAAGGCTCGTTTACTGGGGCATTACAAGACAAGATGGGCCAGTTCCAGGCCGCAAATGGAGGTACCCTGTTCTTAGATGAAATAGGTAACCTGTCTTACGACATTCAGGTTAAATTACTGCGAGCAATTCAGGAGCGTACGATACGTCAGATAGGAAGTAATAAAAATCTAGATGTAGATGTAAGGCTTATCGTTGCTACCAACGAAAACCTTGACCAAGCCGTAAAAGAAGGGGAATTTCGGGAAGATCTGTATCACAGGCTTAATGAATTTCAAATTAAGGTGCCTGCCTTGAGAGAAAGGAAAGCTGATATCCCAGAGTTTGTAGATCACTTCTTAAATCAGTCTAATCATGAGCTGGGAAAAGAAGTAAAGGGAATAGAGCCTGAAGTTTTAGAAAAACTGGAGGAGTATCACTGGCCAGGTAATATCAGAGAGCTTAAGAATGTCATTCGTCGGGCTGTGCTGCTTACTACTGGAGAAAAGATGTCTCTAGAAACGCTACCTCCTGAAATTATCAGTCCTGTTAGTAATGAAATGGAGCAACAAAACCACACTTCATCAGTGAATCCACACAATCCTGACCTAAAAGCAATACAGGAAAAAACCGAGAAAGCACTGATAGAAGAAACCCTTATTAAGGTAAAATATAATAAAACATTGGCCGCCAAGATGCTTAATATTGACCGCAAAACACTTTATAATAAACTAAAGCGGTACAATCTTGACTAACTTACTTGCGTTTTTAGCAGTTCTTTCTTTTGATTAAGAGCTGCTAACAACTTTTCGGTTAGTTTTAGTACCTCACTTACTTTTTCTTTCCAGGGAAATTTGTTTTCTACCTCTCCATCTTTCAACTGCTGCCCCTGATGTTCTAGTTTTCTCAGGAGCGGTGTGAGTTCTTGTACTTGAAGTTGCTGAATATTAGGAAACAACTTATGCGCATGATAAGCCACAGCTTCATAGTCACCTGATTCAATAGCATTTTTCATTTTTTCACTAGAGTCCTGTAATACGCCACTAAAACTCTCAATGAATCCTAAAAGCGCATCCTGATCATCACCTATAAAGCGAACAATATTATCAAGAGTGTAAAACTTATCGTTAGCTTCTTTATCTAAACTCTCTACTTCCTGAAACCCATTTATTGTTGAAGCTGTCTCTGAGGTTTCCGGTATAGGAAGAAGATATTTATCAAGAAGCTGATATACCTCCTTTTCATTGAAAGGCTTGTGCAAGACATCCGTAAAACCTCGGTCTTCAAAATAATGCTTATCCTCAGTCACCCTGGCTGTAAAAGCCACAATTATAAGATCAGCTTTTTCAGAAGCCCTGATATGCGCGGCCACCTCATCACCATGCATACCCGGCATCTGCAAATCGGTGAAAACTAGATCTACGGACCTATCTTTTAGTATTTGCAATCCTTCTTCACCACTATGGGCTATATAGCTCTGCACCCCCCTCTTTTCCATGAGCAAGGTTAGTAACTTGGTATTAAGCTGGTCATCGTCAATAATTAGTATCTTACTGTCCGAAAACATAAACTCTCTTGAGGAATCTGAAGTTTTGACAGTACTTTCTACCTCTTCTTTAGAAGATACATCAAATGGTAAAGCTACATAAAAGGTAGCCCCCTCTCCTACCTCACTTTCTAATGCCATCTCACCCCCTTGTGACTCCACGATTCTCTTACTGATAGACAATCCCAGACCAGTACCTCCGTACTTTCGGGTATCAGATACATCAGATTGAACAAAGGCTTCAAAAACATGCTGTTGTTTTTCCTGAGGAATGCCAATTCCAGTATCAATTACTTCTAGCTGAGCCTTCACTTTACCCTCACTCATTGACTTCAGTTTGCAACGAATAATTACCCCTCCTTCTTCGGTAAATTTAATCGCATTGGAAACCAGATTATATAAAACCTGTCTAAGCCGAAATGCGTCTCCGTTCAGATAGCGATAGTTTTCTCCTTCTATTTCAATGTGAATCTGTAAACCTTTCTTATCAGCCTGGAAGCTCATGTCGCGCTGTACCTGCTCAATGAGTTCCTTAATGTCAAAAGGCTGGTGTTCAAAATTTAGTTGCCCAGCTTCAATTTTAGAAAAATCAAGGATATCATTGACCAGTGCCAGGAGGTGAGAAGAAGAACTGTCAACTGCAGAAAGGTACTCTTCCTGCGTTTTTTTCATGCTGGTTTTTTTCAGTTGATGGGTAAAGCCAAGGATAGCCGTGAGAGGGGTACGGATTTCATGACTCATGTTGGCGAGAAAATCTTCCTTCACGCTGGCAAGCTGCTCGGCCTGCGCCTTGGCTTTTTCCAGCTGTAACTTTAGAGAGTCACTTTTGGCAATGTCAGAAAAGATAAGATAGATGAAGATAAAAGTGCTGCCTAAAGCTACCAGCAAGATAATTCCTAGTCGTGACAAAGAGCTTTGTAGTATATTTCTGGCTTCAGCCGACTGTGCCTGATACTTTTCCTGCTGGGCTTGCTTCACTCTGCTAATCAGGTCATTGATTCGGTTCATCACCTCAGCATTGTTAGACAAATATTTTAACTCTTGCTTGTCCAGGTACTTTTCAGTAGCAGCCTGCTCACTTTTAAGTGTAGTCAGCATCTGTCGCACTGAATCTACACTTAAATTTGCTAAGGAGGTGGTATCAACGGACAATGAATCTTGGGCCGTGGCTAATGAGGTACTATCTGTTTCTTGATCTTTTTTACTAAAAAATCCAACAACACTTTTTTTCAAATTCTGAAGCCATTTTTTATCTGCTTCATTATCTATACGATTAGGCTCTACTTTATTTGGGGCATTATCGTTTGCATTTACAGTATCACTGGCTACGGCTAGTTGGGTTGAATCTTTTTTCTGTGGAGCTTCAGCATTAAGCTGCGCCAAGGCTTTATCATAAAACTGAAAGGCATCACGCTGCTCTTTGATCCTCATAAAATCATCCATACTTACCAGTTTAGCATTGATTAAGGCGAGAATAGAGTCTAGCTCACTTTCATCAAATGCACTCATTTCTTTAAGGGCCTGGACTCTGGAGCGAATTTCCAAAACTCTGGAATCGTACTCACGAAGCTTTCTGGCGCTTTTGGTAATGGTATACTCCTGAAGACTATTCTCAGACCTGTCAACCATAAACATAATACTATCTATCTGCTGAAGCTTAGCATCCGGATTTGAGATTGTCTGCACCGCATATGATAATTGGTCATAGCTATTGTATGCTATCCCTGATGCCACCGCAATAGCTATGAGGATAAAACCGAAACCAAGGAGTACTTTTGACTTGAGGTAAAAAGAACGGTTCATACGCATAAGATAGAATACTTAAACAGGGAAAATATTATACCAATACCAATACCAATAAATAAACGGGCTTCATCAACCTTTTATTAAATAAGTATTGTTGACTTTTTCCAAAATTGGGGCATTGCCTTAATTACCTCCCCTTATCAGGTATGTTAACTCATTGATGGTATTGTGAAAAATTAAATCTCTAAGTAACGTTCAAGCACAGCATTGTTCCTAAGCCAGGAATGTATGGGTAATCGTTTCACTATCAAATGATTAACATATTGTTAAACATCATTGCACCTCTCTAAGTTTGATTAAAAAAATGTAAGACCATGAAAAGAACTTTACTCATCAGTTTTTCAGTGCTAACGGTGCTGTTTTTAGCATATATTCTTTGGAATAATAATGAGCCAACTTCTACTGAGCCTGAATCTATTTCCGTTAAGAGTGTGCGAGAAGAATTGGTCCCATTACCTTCTTTAGGCCCGCAGGAAGTGGTTAACATCCAATTGCAAGCTATGCAAAATAATAATCAACCCTATGAAAATCATGGTATTGAAGTAGCTTTTCGTTTTGCTTCACCCTCTAACAAAGAAAATACCGGTCCGCTAAACCAATTTATAAAACTGGTACAAAATGATACTTATTCATCTCTACTAAACTTCAAGCAGTACGGATTGGATGACGTAGATGTTAAAGGTGATAAAGCGATTCAGAAAGTGACACTGATCAACGAAGATGACAAGCCTGCGGTATTCTATTTTAAGCTATCACGTCAGCAGGAAGAGCCTTATGCTGACTGCTGGATGACCGACGGCGTAATCCCTTACTAATTTTTTAAGTATGATCAGATATTATATAGCCATGCTTTTACTATCTACCAATTTTGCGCCTATACAAGGAAGCCTGATGCCCTCAATGTTGCGGATAGCGTACAGATCAGCGGGATTGGTCACCTATGCGGATAGTTTGCAACAGATACCTAACGCCAGCATTTTAGTCAATGGCCAACCGTTTGGTTTTGCTACTGATACGAGTGGTTATTTCTCAATTTTTGCACAGCTCTACGACACCATCACTTTTACTTCATTGCTATAGAGGGAGAAAATTTGTGGTTCCTGAAGGGCTTTAGATAAAAATTACTTACTCGGAGAAACACTCGTACCTGACACCATGCGGCTGGATGAAGTAACCATCTATTCGCCCCCTTCTGCCGATGAGTTTGTCAACTCTTTTAAAGATCCGGGAACCATATATACCGATACATATGAAGCTATGCGTGGAAACATTGCGCTTATTGACACTATGGAAGATGAAGAAATTTTCTGAGTAAATACCAACCTATGGACATTAACTTTGGCTAGGGAAGAATGTATAATAACCAATAAGGTCCTATTCCAAAAAATAATTTTCTTAACCCTGCCCGCTGGCCTCGTAGTGTCAACGAGCTGCAGCAACTGAATCTGGGTGTCCACAATCTGGAATAAAAATTAAGTGAAGCGTACGAGTGACATGCCGGCAAAGACCGCGGCCAGACCTAAAACTACGCTGGCGGCAGCATAAATAATAAAGGTGAGGTACTGACCATGATTGATAAGGGTGAGGCTATCGTAAGAAAAGGTAGAAAAGGTGGTAAAGCCCCCGCAAAAACCCGATATCCATATTCTACTGGCATTATCATCCACAAACTCACGCACCCACAAACCATAGAGTATACCTATCAAAAGGCTTCCAAAAATATTTACCGTAAAAGTACCAAACGGAAAATGTGTACTTACCTGGCGGTTGATCATTACTGAAATCAGAAAACGTAGAGCACTACCCAAAAAGCCTCCAATGCCTACAAGTAATAGATTTGATAACATATATTATTTCCAAGTTAACATCATGGCAAGGTACTATGCTGAATCAGACTTCATCTCATTTTTTCGGTAATGTTTGCGAAAAAAATTCACCGCTTTTTCATAATTATCATGCTCCTGATTCGCAATGCGAAAAGTTTTTCTGTTTGCGAAGTTGACCTCCAGTTGTTTAAAAGTACCATTTGCCGTTTTCACACTTTCTTCCTTCCAGTGCTCAAGTTCTTTGAGATACAAACGTCTTCTGACTAAGCCAAACAAGCTGAAAACATCAACTCTGTTTTTATCAATGATTACCTTCTTGTAACTAGCAAGCATTTTAATAGTTACGAAGAATGCAATAATCAGCACCAGCACGAGCAATACATACATCCACACAGAAACCTCAGCGCTGGTCATGATATCGCTGAGAAGATAGATTGCCGAACCATAGCTCAGAATCAAAAATACCCCTATCGCGAAAAATGTATTGAATTTGGGTTTAGTGACAATCATGAATTTTTGGCTTAATGGTTTTGCAATTTTTTATACTCAAAAAAGCGGAGCAAAATTTAGTATTTTCAAGCATCTGCTGTAAGCTTGTCTGTATAATTACTAATTTTCTTCTCTGAAAATATTTGCTATGATTCATTATAACATATCTTATACATATCCCAATCGCCAGCTAATAGATTTTGAGCTTGAATTTACGCCTCAGGAAAAAACCACCTTGCTACAACTGCCTGCCTGGAGGCCAGGACGCTATGAGTTAGGCAACTTCGCCAAAAACATCCAAAGCCTGAGCATGCAGGATGAAAAAGGTAAGACTGTCGCCTTCCGTAAAGTCAGCAAAGATCAGTGGCAGGTCAGTACACATAATATCCAAACCCTGACAGTAAGATACAGCTACTATGCCGCTGAGATGACCGCCGGCTCCTGCTGGCTTGACGAGGAGCAAATATACATCAACTTTGTAAATTGTATTATTTTTCCTCTGGAGAGACTGGAAGAACCTTACCGTATCAAACTTAATCTCCCTGAGCACTACAAAATTGTTTGTGGCCTCAAAGAAGTAAAAAAGTTTGTGCTGGAAGCGCCTAATTTTTACCAGCTTGCTGAGTCACCCATGATCGCCAGCAGCAAACCAACGCACTGGCAGTATGAAGTAAATGGCTCACGCTTTCACCTTTGGTTTCAGGGCAATGTACACCTGGATAAAGAAGCTACACTGCGGGATTTTGAGCGCTTCACCAAAGTACAGATAGACGCTATGGGAGACTTCCCTTGTG
Organism: Catalinimonas alkaloidigena; assembly: GCF_029504655.1. Taxonomy (NCBI): domain Bacteria; kingdom Pseudomonadati; phylum Bacteroidota; class Cytophagia; order Cytophagales; family Catalimonadaceae; genus Catalinimonas; species Catalinimonas alkaloidigena. The sequence goes on along the minus strand of NZ_JAQFIL010000001.1, from coordinate 1,321,505 downwards.
AAGATTATCATTTTATTTATCAGTTCCTTCCCTATCGTTCTTATCATGGGGTGGAGCATTTCAACTCCACGCTCGTCGTCCTCGGCCCGGCAGAAGAGATCAGGCAAAGAAGTAAGCTTTATCACGATTTTATCGGAGTAAGCTCACACGAACTTTTTCATACCTGGAATATCATCCGCATTCGTCCCAAAGAAATGATGCCCTATGACTACAGCCGGGAAAATTACTTTACTACCGGCTATGTAGCTGAAGGGGCTACAACTTACTATGGTGACTTATTCCTGGCCCGCGGAGGAGTGATCAGCAAGCAGGAATATTTTGACGAACTGAATAAGATCTTTAAGCGGCACTTTGAAAACTTCGGGAGGTTCTATTATTCGCTGGCGGCCTCTTCTTTTGACCTTTGGCTGGATGGCTACGTAGCTGGTATTCCCAATCGTAAAGTCTCCATCTATGTAAAAGGAGCCATCATCAGCCTGATGCTTGACCTTACACTACGTAAGCATACGCAAAACCAGCATTCCCTGGATACGCTGATGAAAGAGTTGTGGATCAATTTTGGAAAAGAAAAAAGAGGCTACTCGCCTCAGGACATCCTAGAAATAGCCTCCCGACTGGCCGGCAAACCTCTGGATCGTTTTTTCAACAAATATGTAGAAGGTGTAGTGCCAGTAGAAGAAGAACTAAACGCTCTCCTCCGTACGGTAGGCTGCCAGCTGAAAGTGAATGATTCCGGAAGTCTGAGTGAGAGATGGTACGGATTCAGAGCTATGCAGAAAGAAGGAAAATTATTGGTGGGTACTATTGAACCCGACTCTCCGGCGGATAAGGCCCTATCTAAAGAGGATGAGATTATAGCCATCAATGGTCAAAAATACAATGAGTCTCCCGATGAACTGCTGGATGATAGCCACCAGGTGGAAATCACGGTGGTGAGAAGGCAAAAACTGATGACCGTGACTTTGGTACAGGATAGCAAAACTTATTTTAAGCAGTACACCATTGCACAAAGAGGCGATGCTTCAGAAGCTGAGAAGCAGAGTTTTGAGAAATGGTTAAACATAGCTTTGTAGAGCAATTAAAGGCTATCCATAGGATTACTGTGATGGCAGACTCTTTTTGAACTTAGAAAGATGTTTCCTATTATTTTCATTCAAATTTGTAAATTCGCAAACAATCGATTTCACCACCGCTATGATTACTAATCGCAAACTAAACATTCAAGTATTAATTTTTTCTAACCGATAATTAAGCATGCTAAAAATCAATCAACAACTTAAAGCAGAAGATCTTCTACCTAAAATTGAACGTCTTTGGGAGCTTTCTGCTGCTAAAATTCAGAACATTGAAGACAAGTACGATAAATCCAAAGGTTCTCCGGTATTTACTGTAAAAGGCAGATACACCACCCGTGGCTGGACGGAATGGACACAGGGTTTTCAGTACGGCTCTGCCATCTTACAGTTTGATGCTACCGGTGATCAAAAATTTTTGAAAAGCGGAAAGGAAAATACTGTTAAACTCATGGCTCCTCATGTCAGCCACATTGGGGTGCATGACCATGGCTTCAATAATGTAAGTACCTACGGTAACCTGCTCCGCCTGATGAAGGAAGGCAAAATTGCGCATAACGAATGGGAGCAAAATTTTTACGAGCTGGCGCTCAAAATCTCCGGAGCGGTACAGGCTACCCGCTGGACGCCTATCAAAACCGGCGGATTTATCCACTCTTTCAACGGTCCTCACTCCCTTTTCGTAGATACCATTCGCTCCTGCCGTTCTCTTATGGTAGGTCATCAGTTTGGACATGTATTGCAAACTGAGAATGATGTTAAGATTAATTTGCTGAAAAGAGCCCTGATGCATATCAAAGCTACGGCCGACTACTCAGTGTACTACGGAGAAGGGAGGGACAGCTACGATGTACGGGGACGTACTGCGCACGAACAGATATTCAATACCAAAGATGGCAACTACCGCTGCCCTAACTCTCAGCAAGGCTATACCGGATTCAGTACCTGGACCAGAGGACTTGCCTGGGCGATGTGTGGCTTCCCGGAAGAGTTAGAATTTGTTGATACGCTCAGTGATGAGGACCTGTCAGCCTATGGGGAAAGAGACGAAATCGTAGGCTTCATGCTGAAAGCAGCCCAGGCTGCCTGCGATTTTTTCATTGAAAACACTCCCACCGATGGCATTCCTTACTGGGATACTGGTGCCCCTAAACTGCATAAGTTAGGTGACTACCTCAATCGTCCTTCCGACCCATATAATGATTATGAACCCATTGATAGTTCGGCAGCAGCCATAGGTGCGCAAGGATTATTAAGGCTTGGCAAATACCTAATGTCTAAAGGTAAAGACGAGGCTGGCAAGAAATATTATCAGGCAGGTCTGACTGTATTGGACTCGCTTTTTGAAGAGCCTTACATCAGTGTAGATGAAAACCACCAGGGGTTACTGCTGCACTCTATTTACCATGAACCCAATGGCTGGGATTATGTACCGGAAGGCAGCAAAATTGCCAATGGAGAGTCCAGTATGTGGGGAGATTACCATGCCCGTGAAGTAGCACTGTATGTCCAGCGACTCGCTAAAAATGAGCCTTACTATACATTCTATCGCTGCGGAGAATAAATCACGTTAATAAATCCTAGAAATGACAAAAGCCGGACCCAGAAGATCCGGCTTTTCGCCTTTATAACTAAACCATATATTAAACACTTTTGCTTTATTCGCTCATGCTTATTTAAAAGGGTAGTTCTTCGTAAGCGGCTTCCTGCTCAGCTACTTCAGAGCCTTTTTCTTTCAGTCGCTTACCTACCAGCATGATATCCGAAGCGATGATTTCAGTCACATATCTTTTGATACCATTTTTATCTTCATAATTGCGGTAGCTGATTTTACCTTCTACCACTACTTCCTGCCCTTTGATCAGCAGGTTTTCACTGATCTCGGCAAGCTTGCCCCAGGCAATTACCTGATGCCACTGCGTATCCTGTACACGTTCGCCAGCACTATTCTTGTAAACTTCAGAAGTAGCCAAAGAAAACTGCGCGACCATCCTGCCACTGTTCAAAGTTCTCACTTCAGGATCCTGCCCTAACCTTCCAATCAATTGTACGCGATTTTTCATTGCATTCATGTCTGTAAAATTTTGAGTTAAACAAATTGTCGTTTGACATCAGCAAAGTAACTACAGCAGGCAAACTTTAATCGGTTGTTAAGCGTTTACAGTCGTGTATAGTCGTTTGTAAACGTTTGCTAACGGTTAATTTTATTTGTATATTTATATCACTTTTATAAAATACCAACTAATCAAAAATTGATGTTATGGCTAAGCAAAATAATTCAAGTGATCAGCAGAATCAACAAAACAATCAACTCAACCAACAATCAGGAGGGAGACAAGCTGTGATTATTGACACAAGCCAATATGAAAAAAAGAGCAAGTCAAATGAAAAAACAGAAAAGAGAGGACAATAAATAAATTACTAAACCAAGTAGCGGAAGAATGATTAAAGATATAATAGCGTTTTTGATCCTTTTTAATCTTTTTTCATTTATCTGAAAATTGTCATTAGCCCTTGAATCATAATTAACAATCTCTGAATAAATCATTGACTTTAAAGTTTCATTATTTTTCATGTCGATATAGAATTCTTTATTCAGCAACAGACTTGCTTTCGAGCCAAGGGGGTGATAATTGGTTGGCAAAATATTTTTTGATAGATAAAAAAGAATAAAAAAAGACTTAAAACTCATGACAAAGACAGTAAAAAGCTTCGGGGAAAATACACCTTTTAATTCGTTATTTATGAAGAAATAAGCTGTCAATGTTGTCATTAAACCAATACTAATAGAAAGTAAAACAACTGTTTTGTTAGTAGTTGCATCATAAATTTTTCCGCTTTCGTCTAATCGCTTTTCAATTTGGCTAAAAACAAACTGTAATTCTTCAATAGATGAAGAGAATGGGTGTTTGACTGAGAAATCTTTGTTTGAAACCATGAATGAGGGCTCATCATCCTTTTTGAAAAACTTTAATATGTTCATTTGTAATAAAAAATTACAGTAAGATAAAAGCATTCTTTAATACTCATGCCACTTTGGCTAATAAGAAATAATGTGCACTGGCACATAAGTAACCTTTCTAAAAATGCATACGAAACCCATCCAAATCACAGAAGCTTCATCGGAAGAGGATTACACCCTGGGCAGGTTATTATTTATGCAGTATGCAGAGCACTTAGGCTTTCCTCTGGATTTTCAAAAATTTGAAGACGAACTAGCCCATTTGCAAAGCATGTATGCACGTCCCAAGGGCGTACTGCTATTGGCAAAGCAAGATGATGGGCAGACACTTGGCTGTGTTGCTGTTCGTCCGCTGGAACCTAAAGTAGCTGAGCTCAAAAGAATGTATGTGACCGAGCAATGCAGAGGAAATGGTGCGGGCAAAAAACTTTTGCAAAGCGCATTAGCTATCAGCAAAACATTGGGTTATGACCTTATCCGTCTGGATACACTTTCCAGCATGCTGCCGGCCATCCATCTTTATCGGGAAGCAGGCTTTTACGAAATACCGGCTTACTGTTATAATCCTTTTGACAATGCCATGTTTTTTGAAAAAAAAATAACGAACTGATATGAACGAATCTGTTGAAGAAAGCGAAAAGGTCTGCCTGGAATGCGGCACGCCTATTCGGGGCAGAGCAGATAAAAAATATTGTTCTGATGCCTGTCGCAACGCCTATCATAATAAGCATACCAGCGATGCCAATAACCTGATGCGTAATGTAAACTATACGCTGCGTAAAAACCGCCATATCCTGGCCGAGCTCAATCCGCAGGGAAAAGCCAGAGTACACCGGGATCAACTCAACCGGAAAGGTTTCAATTTCAATTATATTACGAATGTGTACCAGACCAAAAGTGGCACGATTTATCACTTTTGCTACGATCAGGGCTATATCGTATCCGATGATGATTATTTTACCTTGGTCGTAAAAAAAGACTACATTGACTAGCTTCAGACTTTATCATCAATAGTGCAAAGCATCCCATTATTGGTCAATCATTGCACATTGTTCAATATTCATTCATTTAGGTTTAATTTTTTTATTAATTTGAGGCTTGATTGATTAGACAGCAACCTCAATTTTTTACTCTTGGAAAACTTAAATCAACTTTGTGTACATACGGTCACAACCAAGCCCTGGCCGATAGAAATAGCCGCAGAAAAGTTTGCTCAGGCTGGAGTCAGTGGGATTACAGTCTGGAGAGATGCATTGGACGGACGCGATATTCAACAGACCGGTGACATGCTCAGGCAGCACAAGCTGGAAATTGTATCGCTTTGTCGTGGGGGTTTCTTTCCTGCTACTTCTGCTGACAAACGAAAACTAGCGATTGACGACAACAAAAAAGCCATAGACGAAGCCGCAGCGCTGGGAGCGCCAGCGGTCGTTTTGGTCTGTGGCGCTGATCCTGCCCAGCCTTTATCAACATCTCGCAAGCAGATACAGGAGGCTATTGAAGTCCTCATTCCTCATGCGGAAGCCAATCAAGTAAAATTATCCATAGAACCGCTGCATCCCATGTATGCGGACACCCGCTCAGCCATCAATACCCTGGCACAGGCTAATGACATGGCAGAGTCTATCAACTCACCCTGGGTGGGTATAGCGGTAGATGTGTATCACCTCTGGTGGGACGATCTTTTACAGGCAGAAATAATGCGATGTGGTCGTAACGGAAACCTGTTTGCATTCCATATTTGTGACTGGAAATCACCTACTGAAGATATGCTGCTGGACAGAGGACTGATGGGTGAAGGCTGTATCAATGTACCAGAAATCCGGAGCTGGGTAGAAGATGCAGGATTTACAGGCATGTATGAAGTAGAAATATTCTCTGAGCGCTACTGGAGGATGGACCAGCAGGAATTTCTGGACAAGATCATCAAAGCCTATTTGGAAAAAAGCTAAACTATAATTATTAAATATATACTAACCTATTGAATTGAAATGAGCGAAAAGAGCACGACTACCCATACGGTAGGTATTATTATGAACGGAGTGACCGGACGCATGGGCACCAACCAACACCTGATGCGTTCTATCGTTGAAATTATCAAGCAAGGTGGCGTCAGGATCAGCCCTACTGAGACGATCATGCCCGATCCTATTTTAGTAGGTCGTAATGCAGCAAAACTGGAGAAGCTGTGCAAGATGTCAGGTATTGAAAAATATACCACTAATCTGGATGAGGTGATGCATGATGACCACTACTCCATTTATTTTGACTCACAGACTACCGGCCGCCGTGCCACTGCCGTAAAGCAGGCTGCTGAGGCTGGGAAGCACGTATATTGTGAAAAACCTACTGCCGTAGATACAGCCACTGCCTTAGACATCTACAAATTCTGCCAGGAAAAAGGTGTGAAAAATGGTGTAGTTCAGGATAAGCTCTTTCTGCCAGGTATGCGCAAAGTGCAGCGACTCATTGAGAATGGCTTCTTCGGAGAAATTCTTTCTATCCGTGGAGAGTTTGGCTACTGGGTATTTGAAGGAGACACTATTCCCGCACAACGCCCTTCATGGAACTACAAGAAAGAAGAAGATGGTGGTATTATTGTAGATATGCTTTGCCACTGGCGCTATGTACTGGATGGTATCTTTGGTAATGTAAAAGCTGTCTCCTGCCTCGGCGCTACGCATATTCCTGAACGTGTGGATGAACAAGGCAATACTTACAAAGCCACCGCTGATGATTCTGCCTATGCTACTTTTGAGCTAGACGGTGGTATCATCGCACATTTCAACTCCTCATGGACCGTACGTGTCCGCCGTGACGATCTGCTCACCCTGCAGATTGATGGTACCAAAGGCTCAGCAGTGGCCGGCCTGCGTGATTGCTGGATACAGCACTATGGCAATACCCCCAAGCCGGTCTGGAATCCTGATATTCCGCAGCCTATCAACTTTTATGAAGGCTGGGCAAAAGTACCGGATCAGGAATTTCATGACAATGCTTTCAAAGTGCAGTGGGAGATGTTCCTGCGTCATGTCGTGAAAGATGAGCCGTTTCCATATTCCCTGCTAGAAGGAGCCAAAGGCGTTCAATTGGCGGAAAAAGGGCTGGAAAGCTGGGAGAAACGCTGCTGGGTAGATATTCCTTCGCTGAGTTAAATGCTATACTTTTAAGGTTAAAGGCTGGCTAGCTTTTAACCTTAAGCTATTCGTTTATCTATTCACTTTTAACCTTCAACTTTCAACTACATTCATGAAAAAAGTAGCATTTGTAACTGGCGGTAGCCGGGGTATAGGACTGGGAATCGCGGAAGAGCTTGCCAAAGCAGGCTTTGATATTGCTATCAACGGAATGCGTCCTGCTGAAGCAGTTCGTGATGTTCTGGAGGGAATCAAATCGTATGGAGTAGATGCATTGTACTGCCAGGGCGATATTGGTTCTACCGAAGCCAGACAAAATATGCTGTCAGCCATCAAAGAGCACTACGGCCAACTTAACGTATTGGTCAACAATGCTGGCGTAGCACCAAAAGAAAGAAAAGACCTGTTGGATGCGAGCGAAGAGAGCTTTGAATACGTGGTCAAAACCAATTTGCAGGGTCCTTATTTTCTGACCCAACAAGCCGCTAACTGGATGATTGAGCTGAAAAAGGCTAACGCTGATTTTGATGCTTCCATAATCAATATTTCTTCCATTTCTGCGAGCATCGCTTCAGTCAACCGGGGTGAATATTGCATCTCCAAAGCAGGCATGAGCATGATGACACTTCTCTTTGCTTCTCGCCTGGGAGAATTTGACATCCCTGTATTTGATGTTCGCCCCGGGCTCATCAAAACGGATATGACTTCCGCAGTAACAGAAAAATATGATAAATTGATAGAAGATGGCCTCTGCGCACAACCACGCTGGGGAATGCCTGAAGATGTAGGAAAAGCTGTTTCCGCACTGGCCCAGGGCTATTTTCCTTACTCCAGCGGACAAACCATCATGGTTGACGGCGGATTGGCGGTCCCCAGACTTTAAAGTTTTTTCTTAACAGAGAACAATCGATTGCTTAAGACATAACCATTACTAAAACCAAACTAATCACAACCAATATATGGACTCTTCCAAGAAAATGACGGTATGGCGAGTACTCATCGTCTGCGCTGTATTACTTACCATTATCACTTTTTCTCCGCTGGTAATTCCTCAGGGAGTAATTAAACCCGAGTTATTCGGGATGCCCTACACCCTTTGGATATCAATTTTAGTAACCATATTGTATGTAGTGCTTACTTTCATTGGCACTAGAGTTCATCCCGGAAAAGATACTGACAAATAATTATGACTACCTGGATTATTATATTAGGCACTCTCTATTTGGGCATGCTGGCCTTTGTAGCTACACGATCATTTAAGAAAAACAAAAGCGCGGAGGATTATCTTCTAGCAGGCTCTAACATAGGTATTATCCTGGGCTTCTTGACTTTTGCTGCCACACTTTTCAGTACATTTACACTTTTGGGTATGCCTGATTTCTTTCGCCTCAATGGTATTGGAGCATGGCTTTTTCTGGCGGTATCTGATGGAGGAATGGTATTTTTTATACTTTGGTGGGGTTATCATTTACGCAAGAAAGTAGCCGAAAAAGGTTTCAATGGCGTAGCCGGACTTTTGGTGAAATGCTATCAGAACAAATGGGCGGGATATGTCAGCTTTGCTGGTGTCTTTCTTTTCCTCGTTCCGTATGTGGCCATTCAGATCAGGGGTATTGCTATCTTCCTTACCGCGGTATTTCCTGATGCCATGCCATTCTGGGGATGGGCAATTATTATAGTCGCGGTCATGCTTACCTATAGTGAAATCGGAGGGTTGAAAGCCATCATGAATGCAGATGCCATACAAGGTTTGACGCTCCTGATCGTGACCTGGATTATTGGAATCCGCTGTGTAGAATACTTTGGAGACCTTGGAAATATGTTTGACCAGGTAGAAGCTGCCAACGCGGCTCTGCTTTCCACTCCAGGTCCCACAGGCTTATTTAGTGTGCAATTCCTAATTGCCTCTTTTATGGTAATTCTTTTTATACCTGTCACACAGCCTCAGCTTACAATCAGGCTGGTTATCATGCGAAACCTGAAAACCACGCACATGATGGCAGTTGCGGTAGGTATATTCGCCATATTGATCATCCTGCCAACCGCATTTATCGGTATGTACGGCGCAGTCAGGTACCCTGATCTTCCTACAGCTGACTTTCTTTCACGAGTATTACTCTATGAACAACCTGATTTTGTTGCTGCTGTAGCCGTAGTGGGACTATTGGCCGCCGGGCTTTCTACTACTGACTCGCAAATATTTGCATTGGGTACGGAAGTTCGCTCTCTGCTGAAGGGGCATGAAAAAAAGGTGTTGAGCATTACCCGTTATTCTATCTTTGGCTTTGCAGTTGTCGCGCTCATATTCTCAGTGCTTGCCGGCGATCAGCTGGTCATGTTAGCCAGGGTAAGCTTTGCCGGTACTTCCATGCTGGCTCCGATGATACTCACTGGAGTATTGAGCAAGAAGACATTGGGTAATGAAATAATTGTGGCAACTGCTGCTGCTTTGATAATCTTTATCCTTTCATTGTTAGGGCTCATCCCATCAGAAGTAGGTTTCCTTAGAATGGACCTTTTCCTTTTGATGGCACTAGGCTTATTCAGTATCATTTCATATCAAATTAGAAAATAGATGACATAAAGTCTTTATTTTTACAGAGGCAAGACAAATTGACATTAAAGGCCTTGTGAAATGTACATTTTTGGCTATGGTATAAGATTTGATCCTTATAGGTTAAACAAAAGGAGGAAATGATGAAAAATGTACTAAAAGACTTTGTTCATCAGTTTGATGCGATGAATACCATTGGTGGTGGTAGTACTGCTGCCTCAGTAAATATAGATAGACAGAAAGATCATTTTACAATAGTAATCCATGCTCCAAGTGTGAGTAGTGATGCGTTCAATATATTTTTGAGAGGAAATCAGTTAGTAGTATATGCGGTACTTAAGGGCTCTGAATTATTTGAGGATGATATTCAGAAAGCAGCCCGATATACGGTACCTGTATTCAATCAGACCTTTGAGATACCACCCTTTGTGGATAAAGAGCAGATTGATGCCATATTTGATAAAGGATTACTCAAAGTGCATATGCCATACAATGGTGAGCAGGACACGATGAAAGTCAAGAAAATTGATATTAGAGAATACTAATACTTTTCTTAAAAAAAATGATAGCCGGATCGTAAGATTCGGCTTTTTTTATGCTTTTTTTTTCTTTTTCCCCTCCTTCTGACTTAAAGAATATTCAGCACTCCATTCCGTATGTAATTTTTCCTTTGCCTCACCCATATTTATCAGAATAATATTCTGTTTATCAAGTAAAATGCATCATAGTATTCCATTTTATCATGCAAAAAAAAGTCCTTTAGAAATCAAATCTTATATAAAATCATTTCGTATATTCAAAAAATGGCAATAATAAATATTTATTAATCAGAAAATTTAACATTTTAATAATTTTTTTGGTTAGTTCTTACATCAGCATTATTGTCATTTTTCAGTAGCACAAATGCATGATAGAATAGATAAATTGCTTACAATTCACCAAATATAATTTGGTAAGTAAGCTCAAAACCACTGATTAATATGAAGACTATTTCAATTTTTTCTGCTTTTATTTTTACCCTCGCTGTATCTGCTAATGCACAACTTTCCAATAGTACTACTGATTGGTATCCGGGAGTGATAATACTAGAAAACACCGAAGTTGTAAAAGGTGACATCAGTTACGATTACTCTCACGATATTGTCATGTGCAAAATTGATGATGTCATCAAAACATTTACACCCCATCAGGTAACAGCGTTCAAGTATTATGAGGAGAGTGAAAACCTCTTTCATGATTTTGTAACATTAACCAATTACATCAACCCCAGATATCAGCAAAAAGCTTTTTACGAAGTGGTGCTGGAAGGTGATATCAGTTACGTCAGAAAACGCAATAAATATCCAGCCTATAATGCCAAGGAAGGCTATTTGGCAAACAGAAACAAACGTCTCAACCAACATAAGGTTTGCTATGAGTACTTTGTGCACTACGAAAACGAACTTATAAAATCTAAAAGTTTCAAGCGTGAAGTACTACCTATTATGCAAAATAAAGAAAGAAGCCTTCATACTTATATGAAGAAGAATCAACTTAGGCCTTATGACATTGGTGACCAGATAGAACTGGTTGAATATTTTAACCTTACTTCAGACATGAGAGAACAGACTGCTAAAAAAATTTCGCTAAGATAAACGTAACGCATGTCGCGATTGTAGATAAAATGTTGATTTATTAACAGCTCAAGCTCCAGTTTCCTGAAATTGGAGCTTTTTTCATGTATTTCGCAACTTTTATCAGTCTACACCATTTAACTTAAGATAGTTAAGCAGCCAAATATGTCTACAATCCTTGAAGTAAAAAATGTCAGCAAAGCCTATGAAGGTAAAGATCAAAATGCTGTTAAGAATATCAGTTTTAGTTTAGATAAAGGTCAAATATTGACGCTTACCGGAGAAAGTGGCTCAGGAAAAACCAGTTTGCTCAAAATCATCGCCGGATTGCTGGAACCTGATGAAGGAAAGATTTACCTCAACGGAGAATGGGTGAAGGGGCCATCACGCAGACTGGTTCCCGGGCACCCGGAGATCAAGATGGTATATCAACATTATGAGCTATCTCCCAAGCTTAATGTAGCACAAAATATCAAGCGTATTCTAAGAGCTTATGTAAAAGAGTATCAGGAGGAGCGAGCTGAAGAACTTATGGAAATATGCAAATTGCAACACCTCAGAGATTCTTTTCCCCGGGAACTATCCGGCGGTGAGAAACAAAGAGTAGCATTGGCAAGAGCGCTCGCTGAAGAGCCGCTACTGCTATTAATGGATGAACCTTTCAGTAATATTGATTTGAGCCTTAAAGCGCATCTGAAGCGTGAAATTATTGATATTTTAGAAGCCCTTGAAATCACTACTATTATTGTATCTCATGATCCACAGGATGCGCTATCCATGGCCGACCAGGTAGCCGTAATGCGTCAGGGAAAGTTACTTCAACTGGATAAACCAGAAAAAATTTATAAGCAACCTTCCAATACCTATATTGCCGGGCTTTTTGGATACTGCAATATCATCAGCACCCATGAAGCAAAATCAGCGCTGAACTTGCCAACAAAAAGGCAAAGCACCCTTTGTATACGGTCAGAAGATATTCTGATTGAGCCTGACGTTAAGGATAGCAAACATCAAGCTACCATAAAAAACATCCGTTTTATGGGTGCTTTTTATGAAGTCGCAGTGGAGTATGCCCAGCAGAACTGGGTACTTTATCACCGGACCAACCATATTAAAGTAGGTGATCAGGTCAGGCTCAACATACCCAAAGATAAAATCATTACTATTCTGGCATAATTCAGAAATATAAGGTCAACTATTTTCTTTTTTATCTTCTTTCTTAACCCCAATAATTGGAGAACGCTCAAAAACTGCATTTTCATCAAAAAGCTTGCGGTAAGTGGCCATGGTTCTGCTCTTCACACATCCCAGCGCTTCCATCACACGAATCATTTTGGGGTTAAAATCACCCACCCAGGTTACGATATAGTTATCGTATTTGTAATTCTTCTCTGTAAGGGCTTTGGTCTGCAGATCGTCAAAGATAAGTCCCTCTACACCTCTCGCCTGGTATTTGCGCTTCACCCCAAAAGCTACGCCATAGCAGGAATGAAACTTCATGGTCATTTTATGATAAAGGAATTTCAACTTACCCCAGAGATTCATATTGTCTCCTACTTTTTGATACACTTCGTTGATATTGGGCAATGCTACCATGAAAGCGATAGGCTCATCATCATAGTATACAAAGTATATCAGGTCTTCATCAGCTACTGGTTTGATCTGCCTTAGCATAGCCAGCGCCTGCTCCTCTTTCATTGCCTTGAACCCATCATGCGTCTGCCAAGCGTCATTGTAAATCTCTATAAAATGTCTTGCAAACAATTCCGCCTGTGATTTTTTAAAGTTAGTTACTTTGTAGTGCCCTTCTTTTTTCAGCCGGTCAGCCCTGCGCTGATAAATTTCCGGTAACGGATCATAGAAGGTCTTATCAAAAACGATCTGGCGATAATAGACCTGAAAACCATAGTTCTCAAAAAGCCTGACATAATACTCAGGATTATAGTTTTGGCCGTAATAGGGAGGTTTGTTAAAATTATCTACAATCAGGCCCCAGTATTTATTGTTCTCGCCAAAATTTATGGGTCCATCCATGGCTTCAATTTCTCTTTCTTCCAACCAGGCTTTACACTGGTCAAAGAGAACATTAGCGGCTTCCTGATCATCAATACACTCAAAGAAGCCCATACCACCGGTAGGCTGATCATAGGTTTTGGCTCTTCGCCAGTTGATAAAAGCCGCTACACGTCCAACTACATTACCTACCGCATTGCGCATGATCCAGCGTGTAGCCTCTCCATGGCCAAAATAGGTATTGTGATTTTTGTCAAAAACCTGCTCTACCTCCTGCCTGATATGCGGAATCCAGTTAGGATCACCCTCATAAATCTTGAAAGGCAGCTTACGAAACTCTTCTTTCTGTGCTTTAGTCTTTACTTCCTCTAAAAAATATTTCTGTGTGACAGTCTGAGTATCATTGGTCGAGGTAGCCGTGTTCTTTGAACCATTCATAACATTCTTTGATTGCGGTTTCTATCGGTGTTTGTGGCATGTTGAGCTCTTCAACTGCCTTTTTTGCTGAAAAATAATGTCCATCACAGGAAACGACAGCCATTTTATAGCTGACATTAGGTGTAATTCCAAAAATGTTTCCGGCGATTGTTCCTAACATCCCAAAAGCTTTAGTGGCAAAAGGGGGAATCGCCAACTTTGGAGGTTTCGCACCTACTACTTCAGCTATCTTGGTAAACATCTCCTGGTAGCTAAGGTTTTCATTTCCCAGAATATAACATTCTCCCGGCCTTCCCATGGTCAGGGCATTGGCAATGGCATTAGCAGCATCGCCTACGTATACGTAGTTCTTCCCCCCTACCGGATAGCCGGGCACTTTGCCTTTAGCCACTGCGATTACCATCTTTCCGGAGCTGGGCTTAAAGTCATTCGGACCTATCATAAATGTAGGATTGACTACAATGAAGGGGTATCCACCTTCTTTTACTTCGTTCAGGACGATCTGCTGCGCCTGATACTTGGTCTCCATATAACCAATGCCGTACTGCTGAAATTTGGGGGGTGAAGTTTCATCTCCGGGATGCGCTTTAGTACCGAAGCCTACTGAGTTGGCAGTACTCACAAAAATACCGCGTCTTACCTTAGCTTTCTTAGCAGCCTCTACTACGTTTAGCGTACCCTTTACATTGGTATTGATATAGTCGGGGGAACGATCCGGCCATTGGCTGGTATCCGCAGCCGCATGAACTACGGCATCACATCCTGCCACTCCCTCAATCATTTTGTCAGGATCAGTAATGTCGCCATGAAACTCCTCAAAGTTCGGATGCTTCTCCAAAAGTTCAGCTTCTATAGAATTATGAAATAAGCCTCTTACATGATGCCCCCGCATTAATAGTTCTTTGGCTGTGTTACTACCGAGCAGACCGCTGGTCCCTGTTAAAAATACTTTCACAAGCTTATATTATTTCGCTACGGCGATATGGTTATAGAATAAAAAATGTCCAGTCGCAAAACTATAAAAAAAATTGAGTTTCCAGACTTTGTGTTAGTTATCGAATTCAGAATTGGCTACGGTAAATTTTATCACTGCATTTCTTAGAATCTTTGACTTTCTAAATACCATGATATCATTTCAATTTCTCCGGTATCTTTTCATCAGGATATTCTTCATGGAAGCCGGTCCAGTACTCTTTTACAGTATTTTTCATATCCTTACTTAGCAGCAATATACCCAGCAGGTTGGGCAGGGTCATCAGGGCAATGGCGATGCCTGAGAGGGTCCAGATGATGGTAGTATCAGCAAAGGAAGCCAGGAAAAAGCCTACCACATAGAAAATACGAAAGATGTTGACATACTTTACGCCAAACAAATAAGTGGTAGCCCGGTCACCGTAGTAGGACCATGAAATGGCGGTAGAAAAAGCGAATAACAAGAGACCGATAGAGATGATGTATTGACCATAGCTGCCCAGATAGGAACGGGTAAAGGCTTCAGCAGTTAGCGGTGCGCTGTGGACCAGTGACTCTCCCCGCATCTCTACACCTAGATTCTCCTCTTTCTCAAAATCAAGCTTACCATAACTAATATTGATCTCGCCACTAAATGGCTTACCATTCTGATACACTTCAATATTTTCGGCAACTGAGCGGGCATGCACTACCGTCACATCACTTTGTATTTCACCATTTTGTACCTGTAATTGACCATCAAAAAGCATCCACTTCGTCTCCTCTTACCAGTAAACCATAGAGCTTATCCAGGTCAGCTTCATTACTTTCCTCCAGGCTTCCGTTAATAATAAGCAAGTCTGCACTCTCAAAACGGTTGAGCATCTTATCATCCCATACCCCCGAAGTCAGGATCACCAATCCCGTAATACTACAGATGATGATGGTGTCAATAAAGGGTTCCAGAATTGCTACCAGACCTTCTGAAACCGGCTCATGGGCACGGGCAGCAGCGTGTGCAATCGGTGCTGATCCCTGGCCTGCTTCATTAGAAAACAAACCCCGGTTTACCCCCCGATTGAATGCATAAGCAATACTGGCTCCCAGGAACCCTCCGGTTGCGGCAGTACCGGTAAACAGATCGGAGAAGATGGCGGAAAAGGCCGAAGGGATCTCTCCTATATTATAAAAAATTACCGCCAACGCACCCAGGACATAAACAGTTGCCATGAAGGGCACCAAACGCTCAGTCACCTTGGCAATTCTGGTAATGCCTCCGATGATCACAAAACCAAGTAGAATCGCCAGCACGGCTCCTGTCAGCATCTGGTTGATTCCAAAAGTAGCATACATGGAAGTGGAAATACTATTGATCTGGGGCATATTACCTGTTCCGAATGAAGAAAGGATCGTAGCTACAGCGAATATGACAGCCAGCCAACGATAGTTAAGCTTGTTCTTCATGTAGTACATAGGTCCACCGGCGATTCTGCCCTCTTCGTCTACTTCACGATATTTGTGAGAAAGTGTCACCTCCACAAACTTGGTAGTCATACCCAAGAAAGCAGTGACCACCATCCAGAAGATGGCAGGAGGACCACCCAGGTGGATGGCATAAGCTACCCCGGCGATGTTACCGGTTCCTACCGTACCCGATAGTGCTGTAGTAAGTGCCTGAAAGTGTGATGTATCACCCTCATCGCCTTCCTTATCATATTTCCCTCTTACTGAGCGGAGCGCATGACCAAAATAACGTATCTGAGGGAATTTAAGATAGATCGTAAAAAAAAGCCCGGTACCTAAAAGTACAAAGACAAACCACTGGCCTCCACCGATATAGCCATCAATGGTGCTTAAGAAATCGTTTAACTCTTGCATGAAATGGTGTTATGGTTCTTAGTATTATGATTTTATGGTCGCCCGTGGAGCGATGTTATGGATCGCACTTATTTTTTTTCAAAATTTTATTATATATTTTATCATTACAACAGAAGAAAGTTTTACACTTTGATGTAAAACTATCACACTGCACTATTAGAACATTGCACCATTTCATTCCCAGCTACGACTGATCAGGCTGCCTCGTTCTTTGTCATTGACGATTTTGAGGTATACATCTATCTCCTGCTGCAACTCTTCCACATGGGAAATGATGCCTACTATTCTTTGCTCCTGGCGCAAAGATTTAAGCGTATCAAAGACTAGCCTGAGCGATTCTTTATCCAACGAACCGAAGCCTTCATCAAGGAAAAAGAAACTCTGCTCCGCCTGATTGAGCGTTTTTACATTTTCTGCCAGCGCCAAAGCCAGGCACAATGCTGCCTGAAAAGTTTGTCCACCGGATAAGGTTTTGAGTAAGCGGGTTTTGCCGTTATTAAGAAAATCCCTGACGATAAATTCTCCATCTTCGTTAAGCTCCAGACTAAGGTTGTTGCGGGTGAGCTTCATAAATCGCTCATTAGCAGTACGGCAAAGATTATCCAAATATACGGAAGATACGTACCTTACAAAGCCACTCCCCTTAAATAGCGATGCCAGTTCCTTTAAATTACCTTCCCTGATAAGTAGCTTTTCCTGCTTATTCTGGAGCTGTAGACTATTTTGCAGTCGCTCTTCCATCCGTTTAAGCTGCTCACCTGTCACAGCCAATTGCTCCTGTAATTGTTGTACTTTTTGCTTTTCTTCCTCTTTTTTTTGTACTAACCCTTCATGCTCCTCCTTCAAATAAGTCTTTCCTTCCGCTTCTTTACGCAGCTTTTGCAGCTGGTCTTCCTGACTACTAAGTCGGGTATTGTAGGATTGTATCTGTCGCTGCTCTTCTTCTACATCCAGCTTCAGGCTAAGCAATTGATGTACCTGAGCCAGGCTTTCAAAGTTTTTTTCTTTACAGAGGGTCTCTATTTCAGCATTTAGTTTTTGTTGTTTTTGTTCCTGTTGCTCCAGCCTCTCTTTTTCGGTGTCTGCTTTGCTTTGTGTGCCATGCAGTTCTTTTTCACACTCATTAAAGTTTTTCACCGCATGATTATACTTCTCAGCCGCCTCTTCTACCTGGCGCTGCCCTCTTTCCAGGCTTTCTTTGAGTACGGGCAACTCATAATTTTTCCAGCCCTCGTAATTGTACACTCTGAGTAAGGAGAGATGGTTGTCAATGCTGGTTTTTAGCGCATGTTCTTTTTGCTGGTGTGCTCTCAGTTGCTCCTGAACCAACTGATACTTCTGCTCTAGTTCGGGAAGTTGCTTCTTTCTCTGTTGAATGTGCTGACGTAGCTCATGCGCTTTTTTATCCAATACTTCCAGCTTCTGGATAAATTCATTGATGTCTTCAATGTCATATCCTTTGAATTTCTCCCAGTGAAACTGCTGCTGATGCTGTCCTATCTTTTTCTGCACATCTTCAAGTTCGGTTTTGGCTTTTTGCATTAGCGTGGCCGTACTTTTAAAGTCACTTTCCAATTGCATAATATCATCATTGAGCTGCCTTAGCTGATGCTCCTCTTGCTGTAAAACCTTTTGCTGTTCTTCATGAGATTGTAATTCCTCATGTATTGAGTCGTCATGTGCTGCCTGTGGATGGTGCTCAGAGCCGCAGAGCGGACAGGCTTTTCCTTCTATTAGATTATCAGCATAGATTGCCAACTTCTCCTTGATTTGTAGCTCTCGCATCTTTTCAGCGGCTTTAGCCTGCTTTTCTTGGTTATGCTTGAGCTGCTCACGAATCAGTACTTTCAGCGCATCAATATCCGGAGCTGCTTTAGCCCAGCTAAAACTTTCAATGCGCTGAGCTTTTTTAGCTCTCAACTCATCAATCTGAGCAATATACTGTTTGTGATAATCTTCACAGGATTGTTTTTCTCTTAACAGCCGGCTTTGTTGTAGATGCCAGTGGTATATATCATGAAGCGTAGATCTGAAACGCAACTTAGTATCCATCTCATCCAGTTGCTTCTCCTCCAGAACAAGCTCTTGTTTATTTTGCGCTACAGACTGCTCAATGGCTTT
Organism: Catalinimonas alkaloidigena; assembly: GCF_029504655.1. Classification (NCBI taxonomy): domain Bacteria; kingdom Pseudomonadati; phylum Bacteroidota; class Cytophagia; order Cytophagales; family Catalimonadaceae; genus Catalinimonas; species Catalinimonas alkaloidigena. The sequence continues at coordinate 1,302,765 of NZ_JAQFIL010000001.1, read as the reverse complement.
GACATTTCTTTGGAGCTTAGCTAATTGTTCTGTTTCGTGCATTAACTCGTCTTTGAACTCTCTAACCTTGATCACATATTCCAGATCCTGGCACTTGAGAATATCCGTTTCGCGCTGCTCATATGCTTTTTGTCGTATTTGTAATTCTTCGAGCGCTGAAGCTAGTCTTATTTTTTGCTCATCTATCTGTGCCAGTAGGTGCTTACGTTTCTCTTTGACAGCATGAACTTCTTCCTGCGTCTCTATCTGTAGCTGAAACCTTTCTTTGAAATACGTATATGCACGGTTGTAATTCCTAAGCTGCTGTTCTTTCTGAGCAAAATGAGTTTTTTGTTCATGAAGCTTCTTTATTTCTTCTTCAGCAATACGGATATCACTGAACAGTTTGTGAAGGGCATCCTGCGCCTGACATTTTCTTTCTATCTCATTTGCTTCATTCGCTGCTGACTTAAGTTTGGTAGCCAGCACATTTTGCTTTTGCTTTATTTCTCTGATTTCTTCTTCACTCACTCCACCTATCTCAGCTAACCTTGCCTGGATCTCAGTAAGCTCGGTTTTATTTCTACTCTGCAGGATTTTAACCTTGCTACCCAACTCATATTGGCCCAGGTTAAATAATTCCTTTAGCATTTGGGTCCGTTGGGCAGCGCCCTGATCTACAAACTCCCTGAACTTACCCTGCGGTATGATTACGGTTTGCATGAAGTGCTCGTAATTCATACCTAGCAACTGGGATGCATCCTTGACCGCAATCGGCAGCCAGTTGCCTTCTTCATCCTTATAGTAGTTGCGATCTCGTACTACTACCTGGTCATAGTTGTTTCGATTACGACCTGCCCTAAAATAAAAACGATAAACTGACTTACTGTTGACTTCGGCCCTGAAGGTAAAATCAATTTCTATCTCATCACTCTGTAAGTTGAGCATGTTATAGTAGCGGTTATCTTTTAAATTGAGACGGTCGCTACGGTCAAAAAGCACAAATATTATGGCTTCCAGTATAGAAGATTTGCCACAGCCAACTGCGCCAAAAATTCCAAACAATTGAGAAGAAGTTAATCTACCAAAATCAATCGTTTGTGGTTCACGGTAAGAATAGAGTCCTTTTAGCGTAAGCTTCTCTGGAATCATTGTTTATCCCCTTTCATCCTCATCTTCATCAGTTTCCAATATTTCATTGAATAAGTCCATCAGCTCATCTGAAGGTTGCTGCCCTTTTTTATGAACAAAAAAATCTTTGAAGAGGAGACGGATGTCCTGCTGCAAATTTACCTTCGTTTTTATTTTTTGCTCTTCCTGTAAGTGAAGCTCCGGGATAATGCTTACGATGCCATCGTGCGCATCATAAAGCGCTTTTTTTGTTTCACTTTCTATATATGTATCACTGACGAAAGTCAGCTCTACAAAAGTATCAGGGTTTTCTCTCAGCCAGCTTACTGCCTCTTCTTTAGATTTAAAGGTCTTTCTGACCAGTTTTCTTCCTTTTTGCAGAGAAACTTTTTGGGTTGCTACCGGCTGTCCGGGTTCAGCTTCAATCAACACCACATACTTTTGCTGATGGGCTTCACTAAAGCTATAGCCTAGAGGACTGCTGCTATAAATGACAGGGCAGCTGGTGCCTCCTACATGCTGATACCGGTGCAAATGGCCCAGGGCAACATATTGCATTTGTTGAGGAATATCTTCAGTAAAGATAGCCTGTGCGCCCCCCATATGTAGAATAGGTTTTTCATCTTCCGGCTCCTGGGGTGCCTCGCCTCCCCTTTGCATAAAATAAAGATGCGCCATTAACAAATTAACACCTTTATCATCACAATACCGATCAGCCATCTCCTGCCAGCTTTTTCTCAATATGTTGCGTAAAGCTTCTTCTTTATCATCGGTGCCTAAATACTGGCGCAGTATCACCTCATTGGCATAGGGGGTAAGCAGCAGGCGTAGGGTATAATCGTAGTCAGGGAGTTTTAATGCTACAAAACCTTCGTCTGCATGCATTAATCTGAGGCCTTTTCGGGTCTCAAATGGGCGAATTTGTGTGGATGGTTTTCCATGGAAGATGATGCCTAACTCACGAGCCAGCGGATCCGGAGCTTCTACCCTGTCAGGAGAGTCATGATTACCGGCAATTGCCACCACAGCCCGGCGGCCATCGTCAGCGAGGCGATGAATTATTTTGTAAAACAGCTCTACCGCTTCGTTTCCGGGGTTGAAAGTATCAAACAAATCACCTGCAATGAGAACCGCATCTACCTCCTCCCTTTCCGCGATCTCGCAAATTTCTTCCAGCACTTCTTTCTGCTCTTCCAGGCGCATGTAATCACCCAGACGCTTTCCCAGGTGCCAATCGGCAGTGTGTAGCAATTTCATCGCCTAAAAATAAGAAAGGGGATTCAGGCTGTCAAGAAAAGAAAAAGGGATCACAACATATACTCCCTGAAGCGCCTGTTGCTAGTATGAAAAAGCCCAATATTCAACATCTTGTTTGTGAATATCAGGCTGTACGATCAAAGTATGCTTACTATCGTAAATTTACATTTACTTCCATATTTCCACTGGTAGCCTTGGTAAGTGGACAATTTCTATATGCATCATCCAGCAGTTTTTGAGCCTTTTCTCTGTCTACCTCAGGTATTACTACATCCATGTCCAAAGAGAAGCGCAGGTCACCTTTTTCTACCTGTACAGCATTTACCTTAGCACTTACTTCAGTGTTACTGATCTCAACCTGATGTAACTTTGCGATATGATACAGTGTACCTTCCAGGCAGGCAGCATAGCTCGCGGCGAAAAGTTGCTCAGGTGTACTTCCCTTTGGTTGGTCAGCCTGAGTGCCTGTAGGCATATAAACATCTATGTCTAAAGCGTTATCTTCCGAAGAAATGTGCCCATATAGCCCTCCTTTGGAAGTAACTTTGCTTGAATAAATCGTATTCATAGTTTAAAAAGTTTTGATTTACAATGTGTACCAATACAAGGTAAATCATAGCATTTTTGTTTAAATAGATACAGATTTACTTACACAGATTAAAAGGTGTGTAATAGTTATAGCGGTTAGGAGCATAAAAATTATGGCTCTGAATTTTGACCTTTTATTACTTTCCTCTCCCCAAATGATTGCAATGCTTCCTGAAACCCATAGTAAGCAGGCTTATTTTGCCGGTTTGCGTCAAATAGGGTAGGGAAATTATCCGCATGCCAGGAGTTGCCATCATCCGATCCCCACATCATTATTGCGCGGCAGCGAGGCTGTGACAAACAAGCGGTTACCACATCAAAATACGCTTTACGCTGGAGTTCGTAAGAAGATTCAGAAGTGTCCGGTATCTGAATATCCATTTCTGTAATGTAAATATCTACCCCCAGTGTCTCATACCTTTTCATATTTTCTTTGAAGCCATTGATTGAGAAGGTATCTCCTTTCGCATTGAGCAAGCTTCCGTCTTCGTCCACTTTTAAATGTAGCTGAAAGCCGACACCATCAATAGGCACTGAGCGATTTTTTAGATCTTCTACCATCTCATAGCAAATTTCCGTGTGTTTTTCTCCCAGAGCAGCATTTTGATTTTCGTTGATGATCTTCACTGACTCAGGATCATTTACTTCTGCCCGCTCAAAAGCCAGGCGAATGAAGACAGGGATATGGTCATCTGTATTTGACATAGGCTCCATACCTATTTTCTTTAAACCCATATTTGCTCCCCAGTGCCATCTTCCAAAATGCCCTTCCGCATTCAAAGATTCATTCACCACATCCCAGATATCTATTTTTCCCCTGTAATGAGCCACCACTTTGTCTATATGGCTTTCTAAGAGTTTTTGCTGAGATGCAGCATTCGTATCCTTCACCCACCAGCCTGGCATGTATGTATTACGACCAAGTAGATGGGCTGCATGGATTTTAACACCACCCTGCATTGCATGTATGGCCGATACTATCTGATCGGTACGTTCCAGAGAAAATACACCCTTGATAGGCTGCAGGTTTTTCGGTGAAAAGCTGGCTCCACCCGTATGAATATTGAATTCCCTTTCTATTAACTTTCTGCGAGCATTATTCAAAGGGTTGTCAGTAGCAAAATCCCCCCACCCTGTTTGACAACCTATAAGTAAGTCATGCTGATCAGCGAGTTCTCTGAGATGCTGAGCTGAGCCCACGTGAATTAAAGAAAAACAAGCAAGAGCGGCTATACTTACAATTTTCCGGCATCCTGATGAATTAAAGTTTTTTCTCATAGGTCTTTGCGCATTAAACTCAAAAAGTTCTTTGCTATTGCGTTTGGCAAATACAATTAAGTAATCCTGCCTCTCAAAAAAAAGTATCAGGAAGGAAGTAGGAAGCAAAAAAATAAAGCCTGTAAATCAAAGACTTACAGGCTTAAGTACCTGGAGCCGGAGTCGAACCGGCACGGGTGTTACCCCATTGGTGTTTGAGACCAACGCGTCTACCAATTCCGCCATCCAGGCTTAAAGGTTTGCAAAATTATGTATGTATGCATAAATAACAAAGGTTGCCGGATATTTTTTCCTACTATCGTTCAAAACGGATATGAACCGGACTGTCAAATGCTAATCCTAGCAGCACTGAGGCACTTCCGTGATTGATGCTAATTTCTAAAAGTCCCTGATGATTAAAAAATAAAGCACATTCTCCATAATCTACATCAAAATAATTTTGTTGTATTTCGCTAAAATGTTCTCTGCCTACAGTGATTTCATAGTTGATATCTTTACTCAGTACATCAAAAGTATAGCGATCAATATTGGTGATGAGATTCCCATAATTATCTACATGAATGATGTTTCCGGATATCATCTTTTTATTGGCTTTCAGTTGTCGAGGAATCTTACGATTCATGCTATTGACAACTTGCCCGATTTCCTCCAGCTTTTTGCCTGAGGCAATGGCAGCAACAGCAGGCGCCAGTATATCTTTGGCAGCAAAAGTAGAAGAAGTATTAGCAGATAGACGCACGATTTTCTGTGGTTCCTGCTCACTTAACAGGCTGATGATGCCATTATCTGCACTAACAAAAAAATGATTATCCAGTTGTACAGCAATATATTCTTCTGCGAAAGAAGAAGCACCTACTGCTATCAAATGGACAGTATTTTGAGGAAAATCCCTATATACTGAACGTAGTATAAATGATGCATGTGAAAGGTCAAAACTGTCGATCTGATGGCTAATATCAACTATCTGAAGAGAAGAGTCACTCGTATAAAGCTTAGCCTTGACCGCAGCGATATAATAATCGGTCAGACCAAAATCTGACATAAATGTGATCAGCGGCATGGAAACGGTCTAAAAATTTCTCTAATTTTAGGTAGCAAAAGTAAACATTATTCAAGACATTAATCGTTAGATAGATAAATTATTCAACAAGACCCTTGAGCATTTGGTAGAAAAAGTTATTACACTAGAAAACATTTCACTTTTAGATTTTCTGGGAGTGGAAAATAAAAACATTAAAAAGATTTCCAACGCTTTTCCTGAAAGTAAAATTGTGTCTCGTGGTAATGAGATATTGATACAGGGAAGCACTCCAGAAATTATCAAAATCAATGATATCCTGAATTCACTGCTGACGCATTACCACAAATATGGAAAGCTCACTGAAGAGAGCGTACAGTTACTAATCAATAGTGAAAACAAACCGGACTTTATTGCGACAGACGATGATATTCTTATCTACGGAACGCGTGGAGCAGTAATAAAGCCCAAAACACCTAATCAGAAATCACTGGTGGAGTCAGCAGCCCAAAATGATCTGGTTTTTGCGATTGGTCCTGCCGGTACCGGAAAAACTTATATTTCAGTGGCTCTGGCAGTCAAAGCCTTAAAAAATAAGCGGGTTAAAAAAATTATCATTACCCGTCCGGCAGTAGAGGCAGGTGAAAACCTGGGTTTTCTTCCCGGAGACCTTAAAGAAAAGATAGACCCCTATCTTCGCCCCATTTACGACGCGCTATTTGACATGGTGCCTAGCGAAAAACTAAAGTTCTACGAAGAAAATAAGGTAATTGAGATTGCTCCGCTGGCCTATATGCGAGGACGTACCTTACAGAATGCATTTATTCTGCTGGATGAAGCGCAAAACACTACTCCTATGCAGATCAAGATGTTTCTTACGCGTATGGGGCCAAATTCCAAGGTGATTGTAACCGGGGACCGTTCACAGATCGACTTGCCTAAAAATCATAAGTCCGGACTTATTGAAACGCTGGAAGTATTGAAAGGCGTAAAGGGAATAGGTTTTGTTGAACTTGGTGGAGAGGATGTAGTACGACATAAATTGGTGAAAGATATCATTGAAGCTTATGAACGAGCTGATAACCTTCAGATTAATGAATAATTTTTCACCAGGCGGTTTTATTTATTACATTATCAATTAATCAGATTTACATTGACCAGAGTCAGAAAAGTAGTTAATGAGGAAGAGCTTGAGCAGGCGTTCAAAATCAGAGAAGAAGTTTTTATTAAAGAACAGGAAGTAAACCCCGAAGAGGAGTTTGATGAGTTTGAAAACAGTTCAACCCACTTCCTGGCTTTTGATAAAGATGGCAATCCGTGTGGAACAGGCCGCTGGAGAGTAACCGAACATGGCATTAAGCTGGAAAGGTTTGCAGTACTAAGTTCCTGTCGGATGACAGGTGTTGGGCAAAGTATTGTAAAAGCTGTATTAAGCGATATTGAAAATGACCCTAATGTCAGTCAGCAAAAAATATATATGCATGCCCAGACTGCTGCTATTGATTTTTACAAAAAGTTTGGTTTTGAAGTGGTAGGAAATGAATTCGTAGAATGTGGTATCAAACACTTTACGATGGAAAAATAAAAAAGAGATTAGCATTAATCCCTTTTTTATTTTGCTGACATACTATAGTCACCTATTCTTTCATAGAAATTGTTGGAATTCCTTCCACAATACCTAACTCTTTTGCCGCCAGGAAGCGTTCTGCATCCAATGCTGCCATGCAGCCAGTACCTGCTGCAGTAACTGCCTGACGATAAATATGATCCTGCGCATCACCTGAAGCAAATACACCCTCTACATTGGTTCTGGCGCTTCCCGGAACAGTCTTGATGTAGCCACTTTCATCCATATTAATATAATCCTTGAAAATGGATGTATTGGGCTCGTGACCAATCGCTACAAAGAAACCCTGAACAGGAATCTCTTTTTTCTCCCCGGTCTGATTGTTTACTATACGCATAGCTTCCACCTCTTCTTCACCAAGAATCTCTTCAGTTTCTGTATTCCATAGTATTTCAATATTCTCAGCATTTTCAACACGTTGTTGCATGATCGCAGAAGCTCTCATTTCATCTCGTCTCACTAGCATGTACACTTTCTTGCAAAGTTTTGAGAGATAACTGGCTTCTTCCGCAGCCGTGTCACCGCCCCCTACTACAGCTACTTCCTGTCCACGGAAAAAGAAGCCGTCACAAACAGCACAGGCTGAAACTCCTCTACCATTCAGCCTTTCTTCAGAATGCAAGCCTAACCATTTGGCAGAAGCACCGGTAGCAATGATTACAGCATTTGCTTCAACCTCATGCTGCTCATCTATAATAACTTTATGAGGATAGGAAGAAAAATCTACCGATGTGGCTAGCCCATTACGAATGTCTGTGCCGAAACGTTCTGCCTGCTTCTGGAAATCTATCATCATCTGCGGTCCCATAATTCCTTCAGGATAGCCAGGGTAGTTTTCTACATCTGTAGTGATTGTCAACTGTCCTCCGGGCTGGTCACCATGATAAAGTACAGGGTTAAGATTGGCTCGAGATGCATAAATAGCAGCAGTATAACCTGCAGGACCAGATCCCAATATCAATAAGTTGACTTTTTCTTTCGTCATTTCTTCTTAATTAGTTTGTATATATAAAAATATAGATATTCGTTTATTAATACGACTGGCTTACGGACAAAGTTATCGCTTTCCTGTAAAACAGAAAAGGTCTCCTGTAAGAGACCTTCTAAAATTTTAAAGATGAAATATCTTAGCCTAAATAAGGTTTCAGGGCCTTACTACGAGAGGTGTGACGTAGACGACGAATCGCTTTTTCTTTAATTTGTCTTACGCGCTCACGGGTCAGGTTGAACCTTTCGCCAATTTCTTCCAATGTCATGGCATGTTCTCCATTGAGGCCAAAATAAAGGGTAATTACATCTGCTTCACGTTGTGTGAGGGTTGAAAGAGCCCTTTGAACCTCTCTACGTAGAGAGTCATTCATTAGTGATGAATCAGGAGTCTCTTCAGTGTCATTTTCCAGTACATCAAGTAGACTGTTTTCCTCACCCTGCACAAAGGGAGCATCCATAGAAACGTGTCTTCCCGAGATTTTCATAGTGTCTACCACCTCATTAGTAGTCACTTCCAATACATCAGCGAGTTCATCCGGAGAAGGTTCTCTCTCATATTTTTGCTCAAGTTCGGAAAATGTTTTCGAGATCTTGTTGAGTGATCCTACACGGTTGAGTGGTAATCTTACAATCCTGGATTGTTCAGCCAGGGCTTGAAGGATAGATTGGCGAATCCACCAGACAGCATAAGAAATAAACTTAAAACCACGCGTTTCATCAAACCTTTGTGCGGCTTTGATTAGGCCCAGATTACCTTCGTTAATAAGGTCCCCTAAAGTTAAACCTTGATTCTGATACTGTTTTGCTACTGACACGACAAACCTTAGATTGGCTTTAGTAAGCTTTTCAAGCGCAAGTTGGTCACCTGACCGTATTCTCTTTGCCAGGTCTACTTCTTCATCTGGCGTAAGCAAATCAACTTTTCCAATCTCTTGCAGGTATTTGTCCAGCGACTGACTTTCCCTATTAGTAATCTGTTTACTAATCTTTAGTTGTCTCATTCACTTAGGGTTTGAGTGATTTTTGTGATGTACAAGCATGCAACAAGCATAGGTGATTTGTTAGTTCCTTAAGGACGTAGGATATCAAACTAATATGCTACTTTTTCTAAAAACCAATGAAATGCTGCAATTTCTGTGCTATTGCTTTTTTTCTGGTTTTGGGAGAAGTACCTTTCTTGACAAACGATACTTTCCAGTCTTTTTATCTACATCTACCAGCTTAACTCTTACTTCCTCTCCTACTTCCATTACCCCATCCATACTTTCAACGCGCTCCCACTTAATTTCTGATATATGTAGCAGACCGTCTTTACCAGGCATAAACTCAACGAATGCACCAAATGGCATAATTGACTTCACAGTACCATCATAAGTTTCACCTACGGTAGGTACAGCAACGATCGCTTTTACTCGAGAAAGTGCTTTGTTCATATCCTGCTCATCGGAAGCAAATATGTTTACATGCCCTTTGTCACCCACTTCTTCGATAACTATAGTTGTGTTGGTTTCTTTTTGAATTTCCTGTACTACCTTACCACCGGGGCCTATTAAGGCACCAATCATGTCTCGCTCAATTTTAAGAGATGCCGAGCGTGGAGCATTTGGTTTAAGACTTTCGTTGGGAGCTGAAATGGTTTTGTCCATCTCATTTAAGATATGCAGTCGCCCTTGATTGGCTTGCTTCAGTGCCTCTTCCAATACTTGGAATGAAAGTCCGTCTATTTTGATATCCATCTGGCAGGCAGTAATACCTTTGCTCGTACCAGCGACCTTGAAGTCCATATCGCCCAAGTGATCTTCATCACCTAAAATATCAGATAATACGGCATATTTCCCTGATTCATTATCCGTAATTAGGCCCATGGCAATACCTGATACTGAAGCAGTTATGGGTATACCAGTATCCATAAGTGCCAGCGATCCTGCACATACAGTAGCCATTGATGAAGAGCCGTTGGATTCTAGAATATCTGATACGACTCTAATGGTGTAAGGATTATCCTCATCTTTAGGTAAAACTTTTTTCAGTGCTCTAAAAGCAAGGTTTCCATGACCAATTTCGCGTCGGCCAGGACCACGGTTGGGTCTAACCTCACCTGTAGAAAAGGCAGGAAAGTTATAATGTAGAATAAACTTATTACTTCCCGAAACCATAGCACCATCAATCATCTGCTCATCCAGTTTGGTACCTAAAGTTACTGTGGTAAGTGACTGCGTTTCTCCTCTGGTAAAAACCGCTGAGCCATGTGCAGTAGGTAGGTATCCTACTTCTGAGAAAATAGGACGAACCTCATCTAATTTACGTCCATCCAATCTTTTCTGTTCGTCTAGTACCAGGTTGCGGGCAGCTTTTTTCTGGATCTCTCCAAAATACTTGCTTACCAGTCCTAAATCTATTTCGTGCTCTTCAGGCAGACTTTCGGTATAGCTGTCTTTAATTTCTTTAAAACGCTCTCTGCGCACATCCTTACTGGGTATACCTTCTGCATAGATAGCATATACCTGGTCATAATATTTTTCAAAAAGCTCTTTCTTTAACTCCTCATCATGCACTTCATGCTCATACTCACGCTTGTTGGGGTTAAGTTGATCGGAAAGCTCTTTTTGAGCCTGGCACTGAATTTTAATAGCCTCATGTGCAGCATTGATAGCTTCTAGCATTTCAGCTTCACTCACCTCGTTCATCTCCCCCTCTACCATGATAATATTTTTGCTGGATCCAGCAACTATCATATCAAGCTCAGCTTCTTCAGTTTGCTGGGCATTTGGGTTAATTATATAAGCACCATTAAATTTTACTACCCTAACTTCTGAAATTGGTTCACCAAAAGGTATATCAGAAACCGCGATTGCTGAAGATGCAGCCAGCGCTGCCAGTGCATCAGGCATCACTTCTTTGTCAGCTGAGATCAGGTTAATATTTACCTGCACTTCAGCATGAAAATCCTCAGGAAAAATGGGGCGCAAAGCCCTGTCAACCAGTCGGCTTACCAGAATTTCATGTTCAGAGAGCCTTCCTTCCCGCTTGATAAATCCCCCAGGAATTCTACCTGCAGCGGCAAATTTTTCCTGATAATCTACTGATAAAGGAAGAAAATCTACGCCCTCTCTGGCTTCACGGTTAGCTACCACAGTAGCGAGCAACATCGTATCGCCCATACGTACTACTACGGCCCCATCAGCCTGTCTTGCCAATTTACCTGTTTCTATGGTAATCGTTCTGCCGTCAGCAAGTGTAATTTCTTTTGTAATTGCGTTAAGGTGCATATCTAAAATCTAAATTTCTAAAAGTGATTCCATCTAGTGAAGATGATAACTACGGTAAGCTGAAATGGTTAAAAACCGCTTGGCAAGCTAAAAAAGAGTTATCAACAAAAGATAAGAAAAAAAAAAGGGAACGAATGGAATGCAGAAGGGGAATCGTTCAAAGATTCCCCAGATGTTATTATTTTCTCAGATTCAAATCAGCTAAAGTTGCTCTATAACGCTCAATATCATTTGCTTGAAGATACTCGAGCAGTCTTCTTCTCTTACCTACCAACTTCAATAAACCCAGACGAGAAGAGTGATCTTTCTTGTTAATTTTAAGGTGCTCAGTCAGGTGATTAATCCTGTGCGTAAAAAGCGCTATTTGAGATTCAGGAGAGCCAGTGTCAGTCTTCGACTTATCAATGCCGTGCTTTTCAAATATCTCCTGCTTTTTTTCATTGGTTAAATACATGCCTATATAAAGTATGGTTCTTCAAAAATTTGCACAAAGGTAGAGACTATTAAGTATTTTTTCAAAATAGCCCGCAATTTAATATTATTTTTTTTTATGCATAATAAACTGCCCCTTCTTTTAACTAGTTCAGATAAACGTATTTATCTTTTCCGGCATACTTTTACTGCAAAGAGACTTTTTTGCGAACCAACTGAAACCTTTTGCTCAGTTTATCCAGCCAAACTTTATAAAAGTCTGGTTCTAATATACGCGTATCCAGCCTTGCCTGAAGCATAAACAGAATGCCAAAAGGCAACAGTACAATATTTGGAAACCACACCGCGACTTCCGCATCCATCAACAGTTCATCCGCCCATTTCCTGCTCATTTCAGTCAGCACATAAAAAGCAATAAAAAAGCAAATAGAAATCAACACCGGAAAGCCTAAGCCCCCTTTTTTGATAATAGCTCCCAAAGGTGCTCCTATCAAAAACATGATAATACAAGATATAGCCTGGGCAATTTTTTTGCGGCTTTCGTATAGATCTTTATTAACCTCCCGTTCAAGTTTCTGAATTTTGGAAGTATTTATTTGTAATGTATTATTGATTGTTTTGCTTTGGTTTAATGCCTTGGCAATTACAGAGCTGTATTCTGTATCTGAAATAAAGGTATCAGCCCGCTGAATAAGACTTGAATCTACTACGCTTGGGATATATTTTTCTTTTTTAAGTGGGCTGCCGCTATTTCTTAGCCTTTGCTGTCTAGCCTGTTCTTTTACCTGACGAAGCATACGCTGACGGGCAGAATTAGAAACTTCGTTCATTTCCTGTTGATGGCGTTCAATACTCACACGGAGACTATCATCTGCTATTGTGTCAGTTTCGTAAGTAAGCAAACTGGTATCACTTTCAGCCATCGCCAATGCTTTCTGGCGAATATTCTCAGGCATAAGGGAATCATAACGTAAATGGTACGTATAGAATGTGGGAGAGCTTACAAATGCCTGATATTCTATGGCTAGTTTCTCTCCTGAAAGTGAGTCTATAGCTGTAGCGAGTTCCCCCATGGTTTTCATTCTTCTATGCTGAGCAAAGTATTCTTCTTTTGTTCTCTGCATATCAAAAGAAGCGAGACTGAACACCATTGTAGTAGCCTCAAAACTATTGCGTGTAAAGCGGGTGTCATTGCTCACGCTCCCCCTCGTTCCCGGCATATTTTCTTCAGAGTAACGATTTCCATTATACAACTCAAGTTTTAGAAAACGATCGTTATTTACGGTATACATACGTCCGGAGTCGGCCAGGATCACGTTTTTATTACCCAGGCCGTTTCGGTGGTCGTAAATGATAATTTCCTTTAGCGTTTCCCCGTCTGGGTATTTTTTATTTACCTTAATCTCATATTGGGGTATACCACCATAAAAAACTCCCTCACGAATATCTAAGGCTGGTTTTTTCTGCTTGATATCATAAAGTAAGCTATATGCTTTGAGGTTAGCCTTTGGAACTACGTAATTATTGGAAAGGAAGCCTAGAAATGATATCAATAGCACAAAAAAGAAAAGAGGTTTTACCGCACGGGTCAAAGAAATCCCTGCACCTTTGATCGCAGTCAGCTCAAAATGTTCTCCCATGTTCCCGAACGTCATCAAGGATGACAAAAGTACTGCCAATGGCAAGGCTACAGGGGTCATATTAATGCTAAAATACATGATGAGTTCGGCAAAAACGTCCATTCCTAAATCTTTGCCTACAAAATCATCAAAGTACTTGAGCATATACTGCGTCAGCAGTATAAAGACTACCACCACAAAGGTGAGCAGAAATGGCCCAACAAATGACGATATGATAAATTTATCGAGTTTTTTCATTCTTATCATTTAACGCAAGAAGTTGCGCAAATATTCACTTTGCAAAAGATTTGGCAAAGAAAAGATAAAACCCAGGTGTAATTTTATTACCCACCTACTATTTCCTTAAGGCTGTCGGTAAGCTGCTGCCAAATTTCATGGAGTTCCTCTGAGTCATCAGAAGTAGCAGTATCAGTAATGCGCATAAATACTGTACCCGTAAGCTCATTGGAATCTAGGTCTATTTCAATGAAAGGAGAATCAGTTAATCCATTACTCGTATTATTTGCAGCTCCTTCTTCACCATCTAAAAACTCAAACTTAATTGACTTATTCAAACGTTGAGAAGCAATGCGAGCTTTATGTTGCTCTTCATCCCAAAAGAATATAAGCACTTTGTCATCATTGACTATAACATCATCAGCAAACCACTGTGCCAATCCCCCTGGGGTGTTCAGATAAGGATAAAGCATTTTTTGAGATGCTTTAAATTCAAATTCGGCCGTAAAATGGTCATTTTCCATATAGAATACGGTTATAGGCCTGTCTTGCGCAGATACGCCTTTATGCAATGTATAATTATTTTATTAGACCAACAACCAAAATTTATTTACCAGACAAATTTTTATCCTTAAGAAACTTGTACTTAAAATGTAAGTTCGTAATTTTGCAACTCATTTCGCAACAGGTAGCATACACATTAGCAATTCAGCTTTATTGTTATGCTGCTGAAAGTGAATGATACCGTATGGCGAGGTAGCTCAGATGGTTAGAGCGCAGGATTCATAACCCTGAGGTCACGGGTTCGATTCCCGTCTTCGCTACTACCCTTGAATAAGACAGATCAGTAATTGATCTGTCTTTTTTTATGCAATTTTTTCAGGATCAGTAGAGCATGAAACTCATACTTCAGCTCTCTCTTAATTTTGTCATTCCCCGGACTTTTTAAATGAGCCTAATCTGCTTACCTTATCCAAAATAAAACACCATGACCGCTATTAAAATTACGTTTGAAAACCCACAAGGCCAGGAACTATCTGCCCGTTTAGAGAAACCTGCCAATGGTCATCCCAAGGCGTATGCTATTCTTGCACACTGTTTTACCTGTGGAAAAAACCTTACTGCTATTAGCAACATCAGCCGCGCATTGGTGCAAAGGGGGTTTGCGGTGCTCCGCTTTGATTTTACAGGCCTGGGTGAAAGTGAAGGGGATTTCGCTGATACTAACTTCTCCTCTAACATTCAGGACTTGATAACTGCATCTGATTATTTGAATGAAAACTACGAAGCACCAAAATTACTGGTAGGCCATTCTCTGGGAGGTACTGCGGTACTAATTGCCAGCTTACACATTAAATCAGCAGAAGCACTTGTTACCATTGGCTCTCCCTCTTCTCCTACTCATGTCACAAAACTTTTTCGTGAAGATAAAGCTGTCATCGAAAGAGAAGGTAAGGCCGAAGTAGATATTGGAGGGCGACCATTTCTTATAAAAAAGCAATTTCTTGATGATATAAGTAAGTTCCAAGAAGGCCATGAGTTAAAAAATATCAGAAAGCCTTTATTAATTATGCATTCGCCAATTGACAACATTGTTTCTATTGACAATGCGTCTGACATTTACAGACATACATTCCACCCCAAATCATTTGTTTCCTTAGATCAGGCTGACCATTTACTTACTAATAAGGAAGATTCCTTATATGCAGGAAGTATGATTGCAAGCTGGGTGAGTCGCTACATCCGAACACAAAACGCTAGCCGTTTAACCTCTGATAAGCAGGTAGTCGCCAGAACCCAGGAAAGCTTCGTCACTGAGATTATGACTGATGAGCACGCGCTTATTGCAGATGAACCAATTGATGCAGGAGGAAGCGATCTAGGGCCCTCTCCTTACGAATTGTTGTCTGCTAGCTTGGGAGCCTGTACGGGTATGACACTCAGGATGTATGCTGATCATAAAAAATGGCCGCTCAGAGAAGTTAGAGTACACTTGCAACATCAGAAAATTCATTCAAAAGACTGTGAAGCTTGCGAAGATGACGCAAAAAAAATAGATCAGATTGAAAGAGTAATTGAATTAGAAGGAGATCTCAGTAGAAAGCAAAAAGAGAGATTGATAGAAATCGCGAACAAATGCCCGGTTCATAAAACTCTGCATACTCCAACTGAGGTTGTTACCAAACTAAGGGAACGCTAAAATTTATTTATTCTTTTTCCTGCCTTTTTTAAAGCTCTTACCTTTTCCTTTTCCAAAAGAGCCGGGGTTATAAGCAGGTCCATCACCGATATAATCGGGTAATTTTGCTTTAGTGATCTCTTTTTCTATCAGACTTTCAATCTGACTAAAAGAACGCTGTTCTTTAGGTCCTACAAACGTAAAAGCAGCTCCTTTTTTATCAGCGCGAGCTGTTCTCCCTACACGATGCACGTAATCCTCAGCGTCATTTGGAACATCATAATTGATAACAAGCTCAATTCCCTCAACATCAATCCCTCTGGACAGAATATCCGTAGCGACAAGCACCTGTATCTGTTTATTACGAAACTTGCGCATAATCTCTTCTCTTTCACTTTGTTCTAGATCAGAGTGAATGGCAGAAATTTGATAATCAAGTTTGTCTAATGCCTTACTAATTTCTTTTACAGTTACTTTACGAGCGCAAAAAACGATAAGTGAGCCTATTTTTTTAGCTTTTAGCAGGTGTTCAAGTAATGGTAGTTTTTGATTATCATACAATATAAAAGCTGCTTGGAGTATTCCTGATGCGGTTTTGGAGATGGCAATGTTGATCTCTTCAGGATCTACTTGAACATTTTTAGCCAACTGCCTTATTTTTGGAGGCATAGTCGCTGAAAACATCAATGTCTGTTTTTTCTCGGGCAGGTAGCTGGCAATACGCATAATATCTTCATAGAAACCCATATCCAGCATGCGATCAGCTTCATCCAATATAAAATGCCGAAGGTGCTTCAGGTCAACATAACCTAGATTTAAATGAGACATCAACTTACCTGGCGTTGCAACAATGATACCTGTACCTTTCTTAAGAGCTGATTTCTGCCTGTCAAAAGTAGCCCCATCACTTCCACCGTATATAGTAATTGAACTTACAGACGTAAAATATGAAAACCCCTCAAGCTGTTGATCAATCTGAACAGCTAACTCACGTGTGGGAACAATTATTAGGGAGCTTATATATTCTGTCGGCTGCATAACCAGATCGTTAAGGATGGGTAAAAGGTATGCCGCCGTTTTTCCTGTACCTGTTTGTGCACAGGCAATTACGTCTTTTCCTGATAATATGGGAGGGATGGCTTGTTGCTGAACAGGTGTTGGTTCTTCAAAACCCATCGCACTTATTCCTTCCTGAAGTTCAGCTTGAAATTTAAAATTCTTGAAACTCAAATTTTCTGATTAATTGGTATTTTTTAAAACTTTGATTTTACAGTTCAACAAATATATAAAAAAAAATACGGCTATTTTCGCTATTGTAGAGCGAAGCAACCGTATCTTCCAATTAATCTTTTGAATTACACTAGTATAACTTAATTACTCTCTCTTTCCTGAGCCAATTTGAGTAATTTTCCTATAATGACTTCTGTTGGCGCTTCTCTTTTGTGGTCTTCCTGAATCACTTGAATAAAATCATCAACGAATTCTTTTTTCAATCCTAGTGTAGATGCTAGTCTTTTGCAGATTTCCAGTTCATTGACATGCACCTCACCATCTATCATCATCATACAAACTAAATGATGTAAATGATCAAATCGCTCACGGTCATTTACCGGAGGTTCATACTCAAATGCCTGAGGATTATCTTTTATAAGTTTTACTTCTTCTTCCGAAATATTATATCTCTGAGCCATAGACAGTAAATAATCTATCTCCATTCCATCAAATGACCCGTCGGAGGCAGCAACAGCAAAAAGATTACTCAGGTGACCCTTAGCTCTTTTTTTCTTTTTGCCAGTAAGAAGTTCTAGGATACTCATAGATAATTTTTATTTTTTATAAATATTATTATAACAAATATAGTAATATATTGTTTTATTAATAATAAATATTCATAAAATGAATTTTATGGTTGTTTTATTTATAGAACACGGAAATAATTTCACATAAAGCTTCACATTTTACATATGTGCATTACAGTCATATGGGTCTGCATTACCCATATAAAAAATTGTAAAACAGCTAACACAACAAAAAAACATGATTTACTGAAACTTATCTTTTAGAAAAGTATCACTTTCTTACTCAGGAGGGATAATATTAAATAAAAAGAATTGCTCTGAACCTATGGCCAAACTCTCTTTGCTATTTGTACGGAAGTCAACACACAAATACTGTCAACAGGTAGGGATATAAAATACACATGTACTGTTCAAAGGCATAGCCCTCACTTTACTGCATAGTGCATTTTTCAACATGCAGATGTGATAAAGCTTCTCTCTTCAAGGCAAAGAACACCAGCCTATTCTACTCGTATCATACTAAAAAGAAAGCCTATAATTCTTATTATTCGTTCTTTTGAGTCTTTTATCGCGCCTATTTTTTCACGAACTTTGAAAGTTGATTAACTTTGGAGTTTGTTAAAATGAGGTGTTATTGACTTCAATAATAGCACTTGTTTTAGTTTATGTTTTTCATATTTACTGGAAAAGCGTTCTTAATTGTTATCCTTGGGTAGCAAACTCCTGATAGAACAAACTATAAAAGAGAAAAATATATGTTTGATAGTTTAAGTACACGATTAGATAGGGCATTTAAAACTCTCAAGGGGCAGGGGGCCATTACTGAAGTAAACGTAGCCACCACCGTAAAAGAAATACGAAGGGCTCTTATTGATGCCGACGTTAATTTTAAGGTAGCTAAAGAAGTCACTGATTCCATTAAAGAAAAGGCAATTGGCCGCAAAGTGTTAATCTCTGTTTCTCCCGGACAGTTACTTACCAAAATTGTAGAGGAGGAGCTGACTGACCTGATGGGTGGCTCCCAGAGTAGTATTGAAGTGAGTGGCGAACCCGCTATTATATTAATTTCTGGTTTGCAAGGTTCTGGAAAAACTACTTTTTCGGGTAAGCTCGCGAATCACTTAAAAAAACAAAATCGCGAAGTATTGCTTACTGCCTGTGATGTATATCGCCCCGCCGCCATTGATCAGTTAAAAGTACTAGGTGAGCAGGTAGGTGTTGAGGTTTATGCAGATAAGGATACAAAAGACCCCTTAAAAATAGCTCAGGATGCTATTGCTTATGCTAAGCAGAATCACAAAAAAATCGTGATTGTAGATACTGCCGGGCGTTTGGCTATTGATGAGGCAATGATGAATGAAATTTCCTCTCTCAAGCAAACATTAAAGCCTTCCGAGACACTTTTTGTGGTTGACTCCATGACTGGTCAGGATGCGGTTAATACTGCCAAAGCCTTTGATGAGCAGATTGATTTTGATGGTGTAGTATTGACTAAACTTGATGGAGATACAAGAGGCGGTGCTGCTCTTTCCATCAGAAAGGTAGTAGAGAAGCCTATCAAGTTTGTGAGTAATGGTGAAAAAATGGACGCTATTGACATTTTTTACCCGGACCGTATGGCTCGCCGTATTTTGGACATGGGTGACGTTACTACATTGGTGGAGAAAGCTCAGCAGGCTTTTGATGAAGAAGAAGCAGAGCGTCTAAACAAAAAGATCCGCAAAAATCAATTTGATTTTGACGACTTTCTATCTCAACTTCAGCAAATCAAAAAGATGGGTAACATCAAAGACTTATTGGGTTTGCTGCCTGGGATGAATAAAGCCCTTAAAAATATTGATATTGATGATGATTCCTTTAAGCCCATTGAAGCAATAATCCGATCAATGACCCTTGAAGAAAGAGGCACGCCCAGTGTAATTAATGGTAGCCGTAAAAAAAGGATAGCTAGTGGAAGTGGTACCTCTGTACAGGAAGTTAATAACCTGCTAAAGCAGTTTGAGGAAATGCGTAAAATGATGAAGAAAATGAATAAGATGGGCAAAAACAAAGGTTTAGCGAACATCAATCCATTTTCTTAAAAATTAAAGGTTAAAAAAAAACATAAAAAAAGAGCAGTTGTTAAGCTGCTCTTTTCTGCTTTTGTATATACGTAACAAGTCTAAGAGATGTACATAACATCTTTGCAAGCTTGCACAGTTTTTTTGGCATTTGGTAAAATTTCTTCAATCAAAGTTGGGGCATAAGGTAGAGGCACATCCCAGTTATTAATTCTTCTGATCGGAGCATCTAAATAATCAAAAGCATGACGTTGAATATGGTAAGTAATTTCGGATGATATAGCTCCCAAGGGCCATGCTTCTTCTACTATGACCAATCGGTTGGTTTTCTTAACAGAATCAACAACAGTTTGATAGTCAATCGGGCGAATTGTCATCAAATCTATGACTTCAGCATTTACATTATCTTTTGCCAGCTCTTCAGCCGATTCAAATGCAACTTTCATCATTTTTCCAAAAGAGACGATTGTAACATCACTGCCCTCACGAACTACCTCAGCCTTACCTAAAGGAAGTAAAAACTCATTATCTTCAGGAACATCACCCTTATCACCATACATCAACTCAGACTCCATGAAAATAACCGGGTCATTGTCGCGGACTGAAGCTTTCAACAAGCCTTTAGCCTGTTTGGGTGAGCTGGGAACTACAACTTTAAGTCCCGGCGTATTAGCATACCAGTTATCAAAGTTTTGAGAGTGTTGAGAGCTAAGCTGCCCCGCGTTACCAGTGGGACCACGGAATACTATAGGCACAGGCAATTGGCCACCTGACATTGACATCATTTTTGCAGCGCCATTGATTATCTGGTCAATAGCTACCAGCGAGAAATTGAATGTCATAAATTCAATTATCGGTCTTAGGCCGTTCATTGCGGCCCCAATACCAATACCGGTAAAGCCTAATTCTGCAATGGGTGTATCTATTACTCGCTCAGGCCCAAACTCGTCCAGCATTCCCTGACTGGCCTTATATGCGCCATTATATTCTGCTACTTCTTCACCCATCAGGAACACATTTTTATCCCTGCGCATTTCTTCTGACATGGCCTCCTGTACGGCCTCTCTGAATTGTATTTCTCTCATGCTTTATGCTTAGTTGTATAAAGAGCCTAAAATTAGTATTTCAACTACTAATTAACAAAATAACAAGTAGCTTGAAGGCATGAATATTAAGAAAAAAGCCTTCCTAACGCAGGAAGGCTTAATAAATTCATCACCAAATCTTAAACTTGAACTATTGAAGTGCTTCTCTGAATTGCTCAGATTCATTATAATTTACAAATTCAAGATCTGTAACTGCTTTTTCTCTCAGATCAGATGTAGCACTTACAGCATTACCTAAGGCTTCATAAACAGCACTTTCATTCTGAAGTCTGGCATTAGCTATCGCAATACCGTAGCTCGCTAATCCCATCTCGCTATCTTCGTTCAGCGCTTCTTCAAAGCTGGTAATCGCATTTTCATAGTTCTCAGAAAGCACCTGAGCTAAGCCTAAATTAAATAGGTTTACTGCACTTTCAGAAGCATTAGAAAGAGAAGAAACTGCCTGGTCGTACTCAGCTAGCATGATCTCTACCGCGCCTTTAATTCCGTTGATAGAAGCAGTAGCTCCCTGCATAGTAGGTTGCATGCCGCTGGCGCTAGAGATTTCATCCATTGCTTTCTCTTTGTTTCCTTGAAGCGCATAGATAATAGCAAGGTTAGCATGTGCTTCCGCATTATCATTCATACGTGCTGCGGTCTCAAGTTGAGTCTGAGCTTGTCCGAGATAGTCTTCCATTTGAGAGCTACTAGCTTCCATAGCCTGTTGCAAGTAAACTGCGCCGAGGTTATTATGAGCAACCCAACTGTTGTGCAACTCAATTGCTTTTTCGTAGATAGCAGCTTTCTCATCCAATGATGGCGTTAAAGTAGCACCATAAAGAAGTTCCTGCTCAGAAAGCGTATCAGATTTTACTGCATCTTCAGAAACCTGCTTTGAAAGCACAGAGATCTGAGATTCAGTTTTCTTTTCTTTTACTGTTAATACCTCTGTTTTGGCAGCTCTTAAATCAGGATACAATTCTCTGAATACTTCATTATAAGTAGGCAACTGATGCATCTGATCTTCTTTTTCCTCAAAAGAACCAGAACCATCAATTATATCATAATAAGCCTGCTTTTCAGACTGGTCTAAGCCATCATACTCCTGAAGAGCTTCTCTTAAGCCACTCCAGTCTTCTACTACTGGCTTCAGGATGAAGTTGATTTCATCGGCAGCATCAGAATAGTCGTAACGGTCCATTTGAGTTCTGTAATACTCCTCAATACGAGCGGCACGATCATTTGATAAGTTTTCGTTTACTCTTTCAGGTCCTTCAGGTGAGTGAGTACCTGTGATAGTAACTGAACGGGTCACATTTTTCTCAGCAATAAAGTTTCTGAATCTTTCACCGCGGTCGCTGCGCACTTCAGAAGGTCTCAGGTAAGAGCTACCTTGAGCAAAATAGAAGTTTACATAAGTTGGCTCTAATTCTTCTGCTGTATTGTATCCATGATCTGCATACAAAACGCCATCTAATCCTGAAGGGACTTGAACAAGTTGTGAAGTAGTAATTAAACCTTCAGCTACTTGTAACATAGGAGTTGAAGCAGTTTTACCTGAATTAGGATCTGATGCTACACCTTGTACCATAAGATATCCATCATCCATAGCTTCACCATCGTAAGCAAAAGAAAAAGATTCGGATTTTCTAGGCTGTTGTTCTGCTCCGTTAGGGAAATCCTCTGCACGGAACTCAATACTTCCTACTTCTACGCTATCAGTACCATATTTATAGAAAGTATTAACAGTGTAAACTTTCTCTTTTTTAAGCATTTTGACCGGTAGTACAGCTGACATTTCAAAATCAACCTGATCTGCATGAACTTCTAAAGGAGAAGGTTCCACAGTCAGTTCCTGATCTTCAGCCATCTTAACCATCTTTTTAAGGGAGTTACAGCCCGAAAAAGCGACCAAGCCAAGAAGTATAAAAGTAAATAGTAAATTTTTCACTTGATTCATAATTTAAAAGTTTGGTTAGTTGGTGATGCGAAATTATTAGGTTATTACCAATATTACAATTTTGGCGAAAAAATAGTTATTTTTGATAAGATTTGAACAAAATGATAACATTTTTGTTTAGTTTTTACCTATGAATATGAGAAAGTTACAGCATTTCTTTGAAGAACAGGCGTTTGGTGTATGTACTCGCCTGGGCGAAATACTGAGTATTTCAACTTCAAGCATCAGACTATTCTTTATTTATGCCTCATTTCTCACCTTTGGTTCTCCATTGATTATTTATATGGGATTAGCTTTTATCATGAATTTAAGGAGACACCTCAGGAAACAGTATAATCAGATCTGGAACTAAAAATTAAGTTGGCTAAACAATTTTTTCTTTTTCAGATACCTCTCAAAAACCAGTAGTCTGGGGTAAACGATTTCTTTTG
Source organism: Catalinimonas alkaloidigena (assembly GCF_029504655.1). NCBI lineage: Bacteria > Pseudomonadati > Bacteroidota > Cytophagia > Cytophagales > Catalimonadaceae > Catalinimonas > Catalinimonas alkaloidigena. The sequence goes on along the minus strand of NZ_JAQFIL010000001.1, from coordinate 1,279,826 downwards.
TCTCTACTGAATGTAATTTCTTAACTATTGCACGCCTTTTGTTCCAGCGCTTCAAGTTAAGAAGAAAATGCGCATTTGCCAGCATAACTGCTTTCCCATCTTTTATTTTTCCATCCAGAAAAAACTTTAAGGCTGCCACAGTATCCACCATAATTTTAACCGGAATTTTCCACCAAACTCTTGATAATGGTGTATTCTTAAACAACATTCCAGTGCTATTTCTAAAGTTCAGATAAGTCTTCTTAGGATTTGTTACTGGCATCGTCCCTCCGCCCACATGATAAACTGTACTTGCAGGATGGTAAAAAATCTTATATCCAGAGGCGTTTATCCTCCAGCATAAATCAATCTCTTCCATATGAGCATGGAAAATATCGTCAAAACCACCTAACTGTTTATAAACTTCAGTTCTGGCAAAAAAGCAGGCTCCTGTCGCCCAAAAAATCTGTTTGACATCATCGTACTGTCCGTGGTCTTTTTCCAGCGTATCCAATATACGACCTCGGCAAAATGGATAAGCGATAAGATCTATAAACCCACCCGCAGCACCAGCATGCTCAAAAGAGTCTTTCTGATGATAAGCCCTGATCTTTGGCTGACAGGCAGCAATTTTTTCATCTGACTCCATGAACTCTATAATCGGGTTAATCCAGTTTTCTGTAACCTCTACATCTGAGTTCAGGAGTATACTGTACTTATTGCTAATCTGGCTAAGAGCTAAATCATAACCCTTAGCAAAACCATGGTTCTCTTGAAAAGCAATAATTTCTACTTCCGGAAAATGTGCTTTTAAATAGGTAAGTGAATCGTCAGTGGAACCATTATCCGCTACGATAAGCCGGTGCCCCCGGCTGTATTTGATAACTGAGGGTAAAAACTGCTTCAGAAAATGAAGCCCATTATAATTTAATATTATTACTGCCGCCTGTTCCATCAGGCCATATTACCAAAATCAAAGCCCGGTATATTAGGCATAAAACCTTGAGTTGATTTTTTCATTTCTTCTTTGGCTTTAAGATCAACTTCTGCTAATGCTTTGTTGACTGCCGCTACTACCAAATCCTGAATGATCTCTTTGTCTTCTGGCTTTATTATATCATTGTCAATCTCAATATCTATCACTTCTTTTTTACCGTTTACAGTAGCCTTCACCATACCTGCGCCAGCTTCCGCTGTGGCGGTGATCTCCTCCAGCTTTTCCTGTGCTTCTTTCATCTTCTCCTGCACTTCTTTTACCTTCTCCATCATTTTATTCATGTCAAACATAGCTTTGTCGATTTTGTGTAAACTAAGACTTCGCAAATATAGAATTTATTCAACGTAATTTACAGCCTGTTGTTTAGTCAGGGCGCAGCATTGAGCAATGTAAAATTTCCTGATCTGCTGAAAGCGTTTCCCAACTGATCAACCACCTGAAGTACATACATATATGTGCCCTGCGGAGCAAGTCCCCCCTTATATGTTCCATCCCACCCCTCTCCTATGTCCGTGGTTGAAAATAAGAGTTCGCCCCAGCGATTATACACCTGAAATTGTACAGTTTCCAGAAGCTCAGCCTTATAAACAAAAATATCATTCAGCCCGTCTCCATTGGGAGTAAAAGCATTGGGAAAGAATACCCTGGCCTGTCTTGGAAGTGTAACACATACTTCTTCGCTCCGCTCAGACTCGTTTCCACAATCGTTGACATATGTTATTTGATAACAATATTCAATATCTACTGTAAGCTCCTGTGGGTCAGTGTACCTAAGATTTACAGAAGTGCTCTGTAAGAGAGAGTCATACAATTGGCTGCTGCCTCCATCTTCAGCTCTATAAATATAATACTGAACCGCTTCATTTTCTGCCGGCCATTGTAAATCAGCGCCAGTGCCCGCTAGGCTTGCATCCAGATTATCAGGCGCAGGAGGAACAGTGGTTGAAATAGCGGTAATATCTTCTCCTAGAGAAATACTCACTGCTCCGTTTTGTTCAGCTACAATACTATATGTATAATCTTCCTGACACGTGACCTCAGTGTCGGTATATAATGTAGCGTTGATCTCATCAATCTGATTTCCATCCCGAATAACCTGATATTGATCAAACCCATCGCTTTGCCATTCCAGTTGGTTCTGAAGATCTTCTGCTGTGGCTTGTAAAGCTATACTGCAAACCATGTTTGAAAATTGGTTAAGACTTTCATCACAGCGATTTACCGCCACTATACGAAAACAGTAATAGGTATCTCGGGCATTGACATCAGGATCATTCCAGATAAAAGTAGTAGCCTTACCATCCAAATCAAGTGAAGCAAAACTAAAATCACTACTTCCATTTTCAGCTACTTCCAGCCGGTATGACACGTCATTATCAGCAAGTTCAAAAGCCAGTTGAATTTCCTGCTCATTTTCTACCTGTACTCGTGAGAGGGTTGCGATATCCAGGTTTTCAACGGTATTAATCGTTGTATCAGCCAATCCGCAATTAGGAGCCGCATCATCAAAAAGCCCCTCTGCAGCTATGGTATATTCCCCCTGATCATAATATTGGTAGGATATAGATTCCTGATCTGTGGAGACGGTCTGGATGCCCCCGTCGCCAAAATCAAAAAATAATTGGTCATAATAGTCCTCTTCGCTAAAGTCAATAAAAACCGTATTGTTAATACAGTTATATACTTTATACCTGGGTTCTCTGGGTTCCATCACCTCGATAATAATCGTATCAATAGGATCATTGATGTTTCCTATCACCTGCAAAAGTTTGTATGTACCTGGCTCAGTATATTCAAAACTTGCACTTTGAGGAGAGGCGTCGGGATCAACCGTAATGTTGCCCTCATCTCCATCCCAATCAAAGTTCCATACGATAGGCACATCTGGTATAGCAGTAAAAAGGTTGCTGGCAGTGACAGTAAGGGGAGCGCAACCCTGGGTGACATTTACTTCAAAGCGTTCCTTGGTACTTAATGTCTGCCCATAAGCAGTGAATGCCAGGCTACAGCAGCATAGGATTAAGCTTAAGAGTTTACAAATTCGCAATGCAGTGATGGTTGGGCTTCGGTTTGTTATATGAAACGCAGATGATCAACATTCATTGTTTGAGCCTCTCAATGATCTCTTCAATGCTTAAGTTTTCCTGTTCTCCACTTTTAAGATTTTTTAGCCCGTAAGCTTTTTGCTGTATTTCTTCCACACCTACTACGATGGTATAGGGAATTCCCTTCTTATCAGCATAAGCAAACTGCTTCTTGAGTTTTACCCTATCGGGATAAATCTCAGCGCTTATACCTGCTTTACGAACCTGGCTAAGCAAAGCAAGCGCATGTTTTTCGGTCTCCTCATCAAAGCAAATGAATAAGACCTGCGTCGCGGCAAGGTTTTCTTCGGGAAAAAGTCCTAAACCTTCCATTACATCATAAATACGGTCCACCCCAAATGAAATGCCTACACCGGAGACATTGGGCAAGCCAAAAACACCGGTAAGATCATCATAACGTCCTCCTCCGCTGATGCTACTGCTAATCACCGCATGATTGGCTTTTACCTCAAAAATAGCCCCGGTATAGTACGATAAACCTCTGGCCAATGTGATATCAAATTCCAGAGAAGCAGCCTCTGAACCCATCATTTGTACTCTTTCAATGACTTCCTCAATTTCACTTACCCCTTGTAAGCCAGTCTCAGAACCAGCAAGTAAGGTACGTATGCTATCCAGCCGGCTTTGATTACTCCCTTCAACATTGAAAATGGGCATCAGCTTATCTATAGCCTCCTGACCGAAACTTTTCTCTTGCAGTTCGGCGATAACTTTCTCCTGCCCTATTTTATCCAGTTTGTCAATCGCAATCAAAAGGTCACTTTCTTTACCCTGTGCCCCTACTGCTTCTACCAAACCTGCCAGAATTTTACGATTATTGACTTTGATGCTTATGTCTTTGATGCCTAAACGCTCAAAAACCTCTTCAATCATCAGCACAATCTCAGCTTCGCTGGTAAGGGAATCCGTGCCCACTACATCGGCATCGCACTGATAAAATTCACGGTAACGTCCTTTCTGAGGCCGATCAGCCCGCCAAACCGGCTGTATCTGAAAGCGGCGAAAAGGAAAAGTAAGCTGGCTCTGGTTCATCACCACATAACGGGCAAAAGGCACAGTAAGATCATAACGGAGGCCTTTTTCTGCAATTTTGGGAAGTAAACCAGCCGAACCATTATTGTAGTCAGTGGGTTCGGTCTTAGAGAGAAAATCTCCTGAATTCAGAATTTTAAACAGCAATTGATCCCCTTCATCTCCATACTTACCGGTGAGTACGGATAAGTTTTCCATGCTGGGGGTTTCCAGTTGCTGATAGCCGTAGCGACGGTATACTTCACGAATATGATCTAGAATATAGTTACGTTTGGCCATTTCGGCCGGCCCGAAATCCCGGGTACCTTTAGGTATACTTGGTTTTTGTTTACTCATTAATGATTGATGATTTCTCAGGGTCAGGATTAAAATCTTTGAAAGTATCCTGAATGTTTTTATCAGAAGGATTTTTAGGGTTTTCCCATGTAGGGTCTAACTCCAACGTAGTCACATCTTTAAGGCTGATCATTTCTATAATCTTTTTCAAATCCTCATTGAAAGAGCCTTGTCTTCGCGTATTTGACAGCGCGTATTTTCCAGCGAATACATTGCCCTGGGTTTCCAGCGCGTTGAGCTTCTGGGTAATGTAGCTCAGCTTTTCAAATACGCCGCTGGGGTCCTGACCAATCACATTGCTGGCTTCCAGACTGCCAAGCGTCATGGAGGTGGTTCCTCCCACACCGCTCACATATTTTTGGGTATCCTGATTATCAGATAGTACTACCGGAGAAAGTCCGGTGATAGCCCCCAGGGAGGCGGTTGTCACCGCCCGATGTTTCTTGGTTTTTTTGGCCTTCTTGTACTCTTTCTGCAACTCTTTTTGTTTCTCCTTAAGCTGTTCCATCAAATTCCAGATTCTGACGAGGCTGGTACGATACTGGTTATAGAGAAGTCTGTCTTTCTCCTCCAGGTTTTCAGCATCCTCTACCGTTACGCTTACCGAACGCTGCGCTCGCTGATTGGTTTGATCCACCACAAAGAAAGTAATTTCGTAAGTATCTTTCATACCAGGTTCCAAAAAGAAATCGTAGCCCGGACTCCAGATGAATTCCCACTGGGTCATGTCATTTTTGATTAATGAGCTTTTAGGGATTCTGTTGGTCTCAGATACGAAATCAAAGCTCGCAATATCCTGATCCCCATTAGGATCAGAAAGGTAAAATTTGAGATTCAATGCTTCATCTTCACGAATACTAAACGCATCCTCATTAGGCACCATTGAAATTTCTGGTGGATGATCCTGTTGCGTAACAGCTATGCGAATCTTGCCTTTTGTCTGTGCTTTATACGGTTGATCCTCCACAATGTACTCCAACTCCATAGGTTCTTTCTGCAGACGAGTATATTGCCCATAGGAAGGTTTCCAGCTTAATTCTCCCTGTCCTGAAAGTGTCATTCCCTGAGGCATCTGTGCCAAAATAGGCTTGAACACCAGAGGGTCATTGTCAGGGTCAGTGATTGCATTGGCAGTACCTAACTGATATACATTCTGCACATTATACTGCACATAGAATGTCTTCAGGTCCGCAATCTCGGGAGCACGATTGGTATGGTATACCAGCAGGTTCACCTGTTGGCGGTCACTTTCACCGCTACTATTATTTACCTCAAAAATAACCTGAAACGTCTTCGTTTCTTCCAACCTGTCTACTAAATCAAAGGAGGGGGTCCAATAAAAATTCCCCTGCTCGTCAAAGATTATACCCACATCTTCGGAAGACCCCTGAATCATATTGAAAGTATACTGCTTGTCTTTACCTCCACTGGCACTCAGTTGGAAAGTAAGTGTATTGCCTTCGCTAACCACGTTCCAGCTTTTACCCTTCGGTAATACCAACTTAAGTTCAGGCGTTTGTGCCACGGGCTGAGCAGCTTCGGGAGAAGCTGCGACTTCCAGTTTACCGGGGATTTTATCTCCGTACTGTTTATCTTCAAGCATAAACTCCACGGTAAGCGGATTTTTTTGTAAGGAGGTAAATTGCTCTGAAGTTGGTGTCCAGCTAAATATGCCATCATTATTTATTTCCATGCCTTCCGGAGCAGTACTTTCTATGAGTGAAAAACTGTAATCGCTTCCATTAACTGATAGTTCATAGGTGTTTGACTGATCAGGATTGACGTAAAAAGGCTCAATATTAAAAAATGAAGTAATTCTGGCCTGGTTTTTCACCACAAACTCTACTTGTCGGGTAGTCACCTGTCCCCCTTCATTCGTTACCTCAAAGAGAATGGGATAGGTTTTTCTTCTTTCTTCGGGAGTAACCAGATCATAGGCTGGCTGCCAACGGAAAAAACCATCTTCATTAAGCTGAAAGTTGAGAGAAGTTTCACTATTTGCTGAGAACTTATAGTTTCCACTTAACCCTCCACTCGCGTTAAGTTTAAATTCAAGGGTGGTTCCTTCACTGATTTCATTCCACTTCTGTCCATCAGGAAATTCAATCTTTATATTGCCTTCTTCCTGAGCCTGTAGGTTGAATACCGTAAAAAGAAATAGAATTGATAAGACTATATAATGTTTATTCATACCCTAAAAATATTTTACTCAGTGGATTCGTTCCATGTATCTAAAAAGTAAGAAGCTTAAGCTGTGCAATTATTGTACACAAATATGATAAAAAATTCAGCTTGGCACTTACTACTGATTTATTTTCCGATGATCACTCCCGGTGAACGTAGTCTTCTTATCAATATTTTGCAGCAATATTAACTTAAAATAGTATAAACTATAAAGAATCACTACTTAAGCATAAGAAACCATCCTACTTTTAACAGATAGACAAGCCTCAAGCTATTTATTATTTATGGTTTGATGGATAAGAATCAACCTTTTGTTGGTTAAATCTGCACAGATTGATTTGAATAAATAGCTTCATTCCTTTTTTCATTCAGCTTTGTCTGTCTATCTATTTTATAAAATGCGATCACTTGTCCAATAGCTAAAGTGATGATATTTAAACTATTTCGGCGGATGCATTGCTAATTACTTTTATAAATAAATGCGATTTATTAAATTCGCACCTTATTTCGGAATCATAGAAACAATAAGGATATAAAGCCATGGGAGTTACCAGACTTAAAAGAAAAGGACTAAGGAATAAAGCGAATGCCAAAAAGAGGCAGGATAAAATAAAACAGCTTACCAAGCAGCCTCCTATCAAGTCAGTAGATGTAGAGGCAATTAAGGCTGAGTTTGAGAAAAAAGGCGGAAGCAAAAAAGCTGATACTTCTAAAACTAAAGAAGAAGCTGCTGTAAAAAAAGATGCCGCAGAAGATCTGAAAAAAGGAGATACTACCGCCGAGAAAAAAGAGCCAGCTAAAGCTCAGGTAAAAGATACAAAAGAGAAAACAGAGGAGTAAGACCAGGACTCTATCTATTCTGAAGACATTCCAATAAGGGGTGTCTTTTTTTTTATCTTTGCATTTCTATCACCTCCAGATGCTTCACCTTTTGATCATTAATTTCAAATCGGAGCATGGTACGTACTTTTTGGAAGCCTTGCTTACCTATGGCTCCGGGGTTCATACACAACATTCCTCCTCTTTCCTGATCTCTGACTACTTTAAGTATGTGAGAATGTCCACTAACAAATATATCTGCTCGTCTTTCTGAAAGCACTTTTTTTACCCGCCTATTGTATTTTGGAGGGTATCCCCCAATGTGTGTTATCCAAACGGTTATCCCCTCTACTTCAAACCATAGATCTTCAGGAAAAGACTTCCTGACCTCTTCTCCATCTATGTTTCCGTAAACAGCTCTGAGCGGTTTAACTTCTTCCAAAGATTGTGCTACTGAAAAATCTCCTATATCGCCTGCATGCCATATTTCATCAGCTTGTTCGGCATGACTTAAAATTGATGCGTCTATGTAGCTATGTGTATCGGATAGCAATAGTATTTTCATTTTTTATGATTAATTCATCATTAATTTTATAGCCTTTATGGAACTGCTATTTCGCATAAGTATTCTATGAATACTTATTGTAAATGCAAAGTTTGGGCTGTAGCTTCACCTCCAAACTGAAGTATTTTTATGAAGCACTTGAGACAGAAGTCACCCGTACAGCAAGTGTTTATCCTGGTCTTTATTACCATGATTTTTTATCGGTTGATGACCAGTTTGCCCTTCATCCCTGAACTGGTGATGGGCTTTCCTTTCACCAAAATCATGAAAATCGTTTGTGGCCTGGCTTTCAGTCTGGGCGTCCTGCTTGTTTATTTACTACACAAAAAAGCCGACCATGGAACTGGACATTGAGTTTTTATCACGCCTACAGTTTGCCTTTACTATCATGTTTCATTACATCTTCCCCCCCTTCAGCATTGGGATGGGGCTGCTACTGGTCATCTACGAGACGCTTTACTATGTGACCCGTAAAAAAATCTACGAGTCTATTACCCGATTCTGGATAAAAATATTCGCGGCCAACTTTTCCATAGGGGTAGCTACCGGTATTGTTATGGAATTTGAGTTTGGAACCAACTGGGCTACTTATTCCAGATTTGTGGGCGATATTTTTGGTTCCCCTCTGGCAGCGGAAGGCATTTTTGCCTTTTTTCTGGAATCCGGATTTCTGGCGATCCTGCTGTTTGGCTGGAACCGGGTAAAACCGGGTATGCATCTTTTTGCCACCTGTATGGTAGCCTTTGGCTCAATGATGTCGGCCTTTTGGATTGTGGTGGCCAACTCATGGCAGCAAACTCCTGTCGCCTACGAACTTGCCGTTACTGCAGATGGTTACACCCGGGCAGTCATCACCGATTTTTGGGGAGTAGTCTTCAACCCTTCTTCTATGGTGCGTTTTTTTCATGTAATCGTAGGGTCCTGGATACAGGGCGCTTTTCTGATCATGAGTGTCGCGGCCTATTTTATTATCAAAAAGCGGGATCTGGAGTTTGCCTACCGTTCTTTCTCTTTGGCTCTGATTGTGGCAGCCACCGCTGCGCTTATTCAACCGGCAATCGGGCATTATCATGCACAGGTAGTGGGAGAATATCAACCCGCCAAGCTTGCTGCTTTTGAGGGATTGTACGAGACACAAAAAGCTGCCCCACTTTCCATTATTGGCTGGACGGATCCGGAAGAGCAGGCAACCTATGGTATAGAAATTCCAGGGCTGCTCAGCTTCCTATTGTATGGGGACTTTGAAGCTGAAGTGAAAGGACTAGACCAAATTAAAAAGGAAGACTGGCCTCCGGTAGCTCAGGTGTTCCAGACCTATCACCTAATGGTAGCTTTGGGCATGTTTTTTATTCTTTTGACCCTGCTGAGTCTTTTCCTCCTCTTCAGAAAAAAACTCTTTGATAAAACCTGGCTCATGAAATTATATGTCCCTCTCGTAGTGCTGCCTGTCATTGCCAATCAAGCCGGCTGGGTGTCAGCAGAAAGAGGAAGGCAGCCCTGGATTGTACAAGATTTGCTGAGAACATCTGACGGCTTATCCAAATCCGTCACTGCTCCTGAAGTGTTAATCTCATTGATTCTGTTTTTCATCGTCTATACCCTGCTCTTCTTTGTCTGGCTGTATGTACTGGACAGGGAAATAAAGCATGGGCCGGAAGATCACGTTCACGGACCTGAAACCTATCATCACCGTGAAGAACGCATTGATCCTTTGTCGAAACTGATAAAATAAGCGCATAAAACTATGGATTTTAATGTAATCTGGTACATTCTTATTGGTCTTTTACTGGTAGGCTACGCTATTCTGGATGGCTTTGATCTTGGTGTAGGGATACTCCATCTGTTCAGCAAAGGTGACCATAACCGCCGTATTATGCTTAATTCTATCGGACCGGTCTGGGATGGCAACGAGGTGTGGCTGATTACCGCAGGGGGAGCTTTATTCGCAGCTTTTCCTGAGGTGTATGCTACCGCTTTTTCAGGGTTTTATCTTCCCTTTATGCTGTTACTCATCGCACTAATTTTCAGAGCAGTATCCATTGAGTTTCGTAGTAAAGAGCCCAGTAAAAGGTGGCGCAGCACCTGGGATACCAGCTTTGGCATGGCTTCCATGATCGCGGCCATACTATTTGGTATTGCCATTGGCAATGTCGTGATGGGTTTCGCAATAGGCTCAGACAAAGTTTATCAGGGTACTTTTTTTGACCTAATCACGCCTTACACCATTTTGACCGGGTTCTTCAATTTGTCAATGTTTACTATGCATGGAGCTATCTATTTGAATTTAAAAACTGAAGGCGCCCTTCAAAACCAGGTAAAAGGATGGATAAGAAGTAGCTATATCATTTTTGTGATCATGTTTGCCATTACTACCGCCGCCACGCTTTACTTAAGACCAGAAATGGTCGCTAATTTTTCCTTTGGTCTGATAGAGCTGCCAGGAGCTTATCATGCATTAGTAGCTGAGCATCATACTTTAATCTCTATCCTGGCCTGGTTTATCGTATTGCTTAATTTGTTGTCTATTGCGAACATTCCTCGTACGCTAGCGAAAGATAAACCCATGCAGACATTCATTTCATCAGCTTGTACCATGGGTGCCATTATAGGACTTTTCGCCCTGGGCATTTTTCCCAATATGATGATTTCCAGCCTATCGCCTGAATTTAATCTGGATATTTACAATGGTGCCTCCTCCGGATATACTCTGCGCACCATGTTTTTTGTAGCAATCTGGGGTCTACCTTTTGTTCTGGGCTATACTTCATTGATCTACTGGACGTATCGGGGAAAGACCAAGCTTAATGAAAGCAGTTATTAAGCCTGCTCTCTTTCTTTTTTCTTCTTCCAGTAGCGCATAAGCCCTGCTACGCTCATGTAGGAAGGGTTAGCAGCTTCGTATTGCCGGATGGCTTTTTCTCCTACCCCCATCTCACTCAGCTGGTTGGCCACAAATGCTTTAAACTCGGGCACAGTTTCTTCAGCATTTTTTCCCAATTCCATTTTCGTTTTGATCCAGTTACTCCACTCAATCAACCTTTTTTCCAGCTCGTCCAGATGCCAGCTGATATCTTCTATTTTTCCAAAGTGGGTCAAGTACAAGGCTTGGGGGCTAAGTGTTCGGATGGTTCTGATAGAATCCAGCCAGTCTTCTACATTGATATCGGGAGGAGGACAAGGAGGCTCTACTACCTGATCTTCAGGATTTACCCGAACACCGGCTACATCACCGGTAAAAATGATATCATCTAGCTGCCAGGCAATATGGTGTACCGCGTGGCCGGGGGTATGCCAGGCTTTGATTTTAGTATTTCCTATGGTAACCTCGGATTCATGCTCCACAGCTGTGAGCTGATCTTCAGGAATAGGCTGCATATCACCCCAGAGTCTTTCCATATCGTTCTTGTAAATTTGCTTAGCTGAATTCCACAGCTTTTCAGGATTAGCCAGATGTTTTTCTCCGAACGGATGGACATAAATTTTTGCCCCCTGCTTAGCAAATGCCCAGGCAGCACCAGCATGGTCAAAGTGTATGTGGGTGAGAAATACATGTTTGATGTCAGTGGGGGCATGACCAGCATTTTTGACCTGTTCTACCAAATGCGGGAAAGTACTATAGGGGCCGGTTTCAAAAAGGATTGGTCCTTCGGAAGTCTCCACAAGGAAAGATGCAATGGCTCTGTTGATGCCTAAAAAGTTAAGATCTAATATTTTGATCATGGAAAAATAGGTTAATCTCTAAAAGTACAGAATTTATGACTTTCAGGCCTTATTCACAAGCGATCAGATGTATCCGGAGATTTTGTAGGCCAGCATTCCCGTTAGTTCACGTATTACGACTTCCCAGCTTCCAATAGCTGTAGAGGTAGGGATGAACAGCTCGTCAGGCGTAAACTCAAATTCATTGCCACGCATGTCTACGCTATAAGTATCCACTTCCAACCCCACTTTTTCAAAACAAGCTTTGGCTCTCCGCATATGAAAAGCAGAAGTGATCAGAAGAAATCGTTCCGGTTTATAATTCTCATTTAAAATTTTTGCACTGAACAAGGCATTCTCGCGTGTATTTCTTGAGGAAGCTTCTATCATGATATCTTTTTCCGGCACTTTGCTGAGCAGTAGAATTTTCTTAAGCAGCTCTGCCTCAGGAATATCATCTTTCAGAATTTTCCCTGACCCGCCGCTGATTAATATCTTATCAATTTTTCCTTCACGGTATAAATGAATAGCATGCAGAATTCTGTCAGCAGCACCACTTACATGCACTCTGTCACGAGGATCTTTATCTGAAGTAATTCCTCCTAAAACGATTCCTACTTGGTAGGCAGGGAGTTCATTGAGGGGTGTAGGAGGTATTTCCCACCAGCGTACCAAGGCATTGCCGATCATGTAGTTTGTAAATAGCAGTAACAATATAAGCCCGGTCAACAAAAAAAGCCGGCGGTATTTTTTATAAAACCAGCTTAACAAAAACGCCAGCACAATCAATGTAACCGGCATGATCAGAAAATACAAAGTTTTGGAAAGGATGAAAAACATGTGGCAAAGACTAGACTGTCAGCGAAAGAAAAGCCAAAGAATAAGAAAAACCAGTACAAATACAACGATGGCTATGATGTCTTTGTGGAGTTTAAGTTTCATTTTAGAGTTGCGATGATTCCTATGGTTATTGTGCTTTGGGTCTGAGTGTATTTGTTATCGCTTTACTTTTTACTAAATCATACCAACACAAGGGTGAACTATAACATTCCCCATCATATTTTTCCTTCAAACACCATTTCATTGCCAGCTATATCTTCCACCACAAGCTTGTAATCTCCTGAAAGATCCGCTCTTTGGTCATCAGAATCAGTCCAGATTACATCCCATTTGTAATCATAGCGCATCAAAACCCACTTACCGTCAACATACATATTGTAGCTTTTGATACCTGACATCTGGTCTTCAATCTTGAATTTTAGCTGCTTGGCACTCACATTGATAGGCGTAATTACCGGAGAGATCGTATCAGTAGCCAGCACATAATCTCCGAACGAACGGGTATTGAATGAGATGGTGTTACCATTCCACTCACCTCCTTCGTAACTTAAATCACCTGAATTAGAGATACGATACACGTTCATTTTATCTCTAGGGCCGGGGGGTAGCATTTTAGGCTTCAGTTTGATATTGATACTACCTTTAAGGGGAGTATTATCTTCATGAATGGTAAATATCTCGCGGTCAGCATCTACTTTATAGTCAGTAGTCAGGTATAAAGTATCAAAAAGAGCGGATTTGGAAAAGTAGATATCCATCTCAGGCTGATAGAAGCTGAAAGCATTATAGGCCGGCACTTTCATTTTAATTGGAAGCTTCTCTTGACTTCCACACAGATCCACTGAATCCGGGGTGCCACGTCTCAAGTCCCAAAGGTAAATGGCCATATCATTTACTACATAAGCAGGAGGCTCTTCATAATCCATACGGTTAGCGAAGAACTTAGCCAGTTTTCTCTCATACATTCCTTCGGGGTCCTTTTCTACCGGTACATAGAGTTGTAAGGTGTTTCCCCGGACATGGTAGTTTTTATTGTTATAAGGCTTGCTGAAATAACGAATCTTAAAGTTGCTTTCCGGCTCAGGCTGTGCACCTTTCAAAGACAAACGTAAGCTGCTACTGTTCCCATAGTGATCGGTCAATTTCACATCTACCTGATGCTGTTCATTATCTTTGATAATAAGCTTTCCCTGGTTGCGCGAGGTTTTATAGAGCGGTAAGGTATTACCATCTGCTACATATAACCTGAAGAAAGTACGGTCCTGACGATAGCGCTCTTCGTAATTCGTAAAAACATGAATATTCTTAGTCTGTGAGAAAGACATTTTATCAGTGAGGTAACTAAACTGAGGCTCTCCATCAAAAGTCATTGCGGCAGCCGTTACTCCATATACATTACGCACGCCATCGGCCCGGTCAAAAGCAGCGATTTCTACGCCTATCTTACCATGTACTTTGATGTTTTCACTCACTTCATAGCGATTTCCGTTACTGCGAACCGGAAATTCAAATCTGCCAAACTGACCATTAATACGAGCGTCTTTATCCAGAGTCACTAATGCTACTTTGCGCACATATGGAGCAATATTGTCTACAATCTCACTAAAGTTATATTGTAAAGGGTCCATAGGAACCTGATTGGCATCTCTGATCTCAAAGTGTAGGTGTGGTCCGCCGGAGGAGCCGGAGTTGCCGGCTTTACCAATTACCTCTCCTCTCTTTACCTGAAGGTCAGCTTTGTCAGGAAAAAGCTCTATGTCAAAAGTTTTGTTTCTGTACTGCGCCTCACGGACATACTCTGCTATCCTGTCGTTAAACTGATCCAGGTGAGCGTAGACTGTCGTTGTACCGTTGGGATGCTGAAGATAAAGCGCATTACCGTACCCCCCCCATGAAATTTTTATCCTGCTGATATAACCTTGTGCTGCGGCATGCACCGGAGCACCCACCACTCCTCCAACCTTAATATCCAGCCCCGCATGCATATGAGAGCTCCTGAGCTCGCAAAAATTACCCGAGAGATAATTTCGCTGCCCCGGGTTGATAGGAAAGATATAATAATCCTCTGCAGGCTCCCCTTCAGGTTTTAGAGAGGTAAATATGGTTGAAACTAAAAGTAACGATAGCAGTAAAGTAATTCTATTTGATTTCACACTCCAACATTTTTTTGTCTTCTATATAAGCCGTTAAGACCTCCCCTTTCTCAATAGCACCGACTCCCTTGGGAGTTCCGGTAAAGATGATATCACCCTTTTTTAAGGTAAAATACTTTGACAGATAGCTTACCAGGAAGTCAAACTTAAACAACATCATACTTGTATTCCCCTGCTGTCTTATTTGCTCATCTACCTTCAGGCTGAAATTGAGATCTCCCAGGTCAAACTGATCTTTGGGCACAAATTCTGAGATTGGCGCAGAACCGTTAAAGCCTTTAGCCAGCAACCAGGGAAGGCCTTTTTCTTTGGCTTTCTGTTGCAAATCCCGAGCCGTAAAGTCAATGCCTATACCTATTTCTTCGTAATATTTGTGCGCAAATTTCTCCTGTATGTACTTTCCCTCTTTTGCAATTTTTAGCAAAATTTCTACTTCAAAATGTATATCATTAGTAAAGTCAGGATAATAAAAAGGGTCATTGTTTTTAAGCAAAGCAGTATCCGGCTTCATAAAGACTACCGGCTCTCCAGAGCTTTCATTATTTAATTCTTTTATGTGTTCGGCATAATTACGGCCGATGGCTAATATTTTCATAGGTGAAGGTTGAGTAAAATCGCTAAGGCTTAAATTAATGAAGCGTATGGTTTATTTGCAAGTAAGTACATCGGTGATACAATCATATTATTGACAAAAATCAAATTAAATCAAAAAATTCTTTGCTGTCTTGGTCATTGTTTGACAATCTCTTTACTTTCTAACGAGCATGTTACTTGTATAACAAAGTAGAAAATATTTGATTTCTCTAAGGAGATGTCTAATATGCGAAAAATCAAGATTTAAGCATGAGCAAACATACATACGACTTTGGCGTGATAGGAAACTGTGCTTTTTTGGCACTGGTTCATAAGAATACGAATGTAAACTGGCTTTGCTGGCCCCGCTTTGATAGCAGCTTTGTTTTTGGAGGACTTCTTGATGACGAAAAGGGGGGTGAATTTAGTATTCTACCTTCTTCCGATACATATAAATCACACCAGTACTATATAGAAAACACCAATGTCTTATGTACTGAGATAGAAAATGAAGATGGTAAGTACAGGGTCACTGACTTTGCCCCCCGTTTCTTTCAGTATGATCGGTATTTTAAGCCTCTGATGCTGGTCCGTAAGATAGAGCCCCTTTCAGGTACTCCCAGGGTCAAGGTGAAATGTGAGCCTGTGGGTGAGTATGGTGGCTTGAAGCCTTCTATGAATCAGGCTAGCAACCACATCAAATTTCTGGGCCTTAAAAGTGAGATCAGGCTAACTACCAATATCTCATTGACTTACATCATGGAAGATCAGCACTTTGTGCTGAATGATACCCGCTATCTGGTGCTCACTTATGGTGCCCCTCTGGAGGCTCCGGTAGAAAGTACTTCCGAGATATTTCAACAGAAGACTGTCAACTACTGGCAGCACTGGGTAAAAAGTACCAGTATCAGCGACTTTTATCAGCAACAGGTAATCCGCTCTGCTTTGGTGTTGAAGATTCACCAGTTTGAGGATACCGGAGGCATTATTGCTTCTACTACCACCAGCTTACCCGAAGCACCGGGCAGTGGTCGAAACTGGGATTACCGTTATTGCTGGCTCCGCGATACTTATTATACCCTTACGGCTTTTAATCATATCGGTCACTTTGAAGAACTGGAAAAGTACTTTTACTATATCGCTAATATTTCTGCCAGCCAGAAAAGCCGGTATCAGCCGCTCTACTCCATCAGTGGAAGTGACTTGCTGGTTGAAAAGATTATGGACCTGAAAGGATATCTGGGAAACCAGCCGGTAAGGGTAGGAAATCAGGCGTATGAGCACATTCAGAACGATGTGTACGGGCAGGTATTATTATCCTTATTACCCCTGTATGTCGACCACCGCTTTATCAATGATGAGCGGACAGGCTCACAAAACCTGGTGTATGATGTACTTCACAAAATAGAGGAAGTGATGTATGAACCGGACGCCGGTCTCTGGGAATTCCGCGACCTGAGTCAGTACCATTGCTATACTTATCTTTTCCACTGGGCTGGCAGTTCCGCTGCATTAAAGATTGCTAAAAGACTCAAAGACAAAAAACTGGAACAGAAAGCAACTCAGCTAAAACAGGCTGCCGTTGATAAAATAGAGGAATGCTATGATCCTAACCGAACTGTATACACTCAGGCAGTAGGCACCAAAAACCTGGATGCCAGCACTTTACAGCTTATCATGATGAACTACCTGGATGGCAATTCAGACAAAGCAAAGAACCATCTAAAGAGTCTGGAAAAAGAATTGAAGTCTGAAGATGGTCTCTTCTATCGCTATCTGCACATGGATGATTTTGGTATGCCTGAAACGACATTTCTGATTTGTGCTTTCTGGTATGTAGAAGCGCTAGCCTGTGTAGGGCGTGTGGATGAAGCTGCCCGCACTTTTGAAAATATCATGGGCTACAGTAATCACCTGGGCCTTTTCAGTGAAGATGTTGATGCCGCGACTGGCAGCCAGTGGGGTAATTTCCCTCAGGCTTACAGTCATGTAGGTTTGGTAAACGCAGCATTCCGTATTGCCACCAAACTAGATGCTCCTGATTTTCTGGAGTAAGGATGAAAGAACAGTAGCTCAGAAATAGATAAAGCCGGAAGTTGACTTCCGGCTTGTTATTTTTTGTTAGTATGCCAATAAAGCTTTCAACAAATCCCTCACATCTTTAAAAGTGTTGACACTAAAACGGGCGGCTGATGTTTTACTTCCTACTTTGATCGTATAAGCATCCTTAGGCATAGCCTTGAATGTATCTTCATCGGTAAAATCATCGCCAATAGCAACTACAAAGTCGTGCTTGTATTGGTTGAGAAACTGCAAAGCGGTACGCCCCTTGTTCACTTCCCTGTCTTTGATCTCCACCACCATATCCCCTTCCAGTACCTGTAAATTGCTGTTGGAAGACAAATATTTCAGATGGCTGGTCAGTTCGCGGGTACGTAACTCTCCCAGACCTGTTTCCACTTTACGGTAGTGCCATACCAATGAATAGTCTTTTTCTTCAATGAATGAGCCGGGCGTACGGTTAACATAAAGCTCCAGTACAGGAAATATTTCTTTCTTCCACTCATTTTTCATGGCGGTAATCGTACGCCAATCCTTAGCATGTTCCCGCATCCAGACTCCATGTTCAGCGATGATGTCTACCTGTTGGTCTCCCAACCATTCCTGTAGGGTATCCTTATCCCTGCCACTGATGATGACTACCTTGTTCTTCTCTTCCTCGGTGAGCTTTTTGATAATTCCTCTGAGTTCATCATCAGGCTTGGCATCTTTGGGATCGGGATGGAAGCCGGTAAGAGTACCATCATAGTCAAGAAAGATGAGCCGGTGATCCGCTTTGGAGAATACGTTCAGCATCTTTTCCATAGAGAGCTCATCAAGCTTTCTTGTCTGCATGCCTCCCTGCGCTTTCTTGATATTGGTCAGGCTGGTCATAAACAGATCTACCCAATGAGAAATATTATAACGCTTCAGAGAGTTCTGCATATTGGTGTTGTGCAGAATTTGCTCAGATTCAGGCATAGTAAGCGCCCGATGCAGGGCTTCTACCAGCTGATCCATATCATTGGGATTGATCAAAATGGCATCAGAAAGCTCTTTGGAAGCTCCGCACATCTCACTCAGAATTAATACGCCCTTCTTATTGATTTTACTGGCGATAAACTCTTTGCACACCAGGTTCATGCCATCACGCATAGGGGTAACCAGCGCTACATCGGCCATGCGGTAAAAAGCGGAAAGCTCTTCCAGAGGGAAAGAACGGTAGAAAAAGTGCACTGGCGTCCAGTTGATTTTACCATAGCGACCGTTGATACGTCCTACCAATCTATCTACCTCTTCTTTCAGTTCTTTGTATTTACCTACCTGATCTCGGGATGGTACTACGACCATAATCAGAGAGATTTTGTCCCGGTATTGCGGGTAGCGTTCAAAAAATAGCTCAAAAGCTTTCAGCCGCTGGGGAATTCCTTTGGAATAATCCAGTCTATCAATAGAAAGTATCAGTTTCTGATCGCCCAGGGAAATACGGTAATGTACTTCACGTTCCAGGGCTTCAGGTGAAGCCGCTGCCTCCGCGTATTTGTCATAGTCTATTCCCATGGGAAAAGAGTCTACCATCACCGAGCGATTGCCTACCATTACCTGACCCTGCGTATTACTCAAGCCTGCCAGTCGGCTCACCGAACTCAGGAAGTGACGCATGTCATCATACGTATGAAAACCAATCAGGTCAGAGCCCAGCACCCCGTTGAGCAACTCTTTACGCCAGGGTAAGAGGCGAAAGATTTCATAAGAAGGAAATGGGATATGCAGGAAAAAGCCGATGCTTGCCTGAGGAAAACGCTCCCTCAGCATGCCAGGCACCAGCATCAACTGATAATCGTGTATCCAAAGTGTATCGTCAGGGTCACATTTTTTTGCTATCTCTTCAGCAAATTTACGGTTTACCCGCTTGTATGCTTCCCATAGCTTGGGATCATAGATAGCGTACTGTATAAAGTAATGGAAATTCGGCCAGAGGGTTTCATTACTAAAACCTTCATAAAAATCCTTGATGTCATCTTCGGTAAGAAAAACCGGAATCATGCTTTCCTTGGCGATAGCATCAGTGATTTCAGCTTTTTCATCCTTGCGGGAAGAGACCAGTCCCGGCCATCCAATCCAGAGGTTATTACCCTCTTTGTAAATAGACCCCAGGCCAGTGGCCAGGCCTCCGGCACTTGTATGATATTCTAGCTGTCTTTTTTCATTTCGCTGTATTTTGATCGGCAGGCGATTAGATACAATAATGGTTTTAGCCATGTGTTACAGGTTGTTTGGTGTGGTGTATTTGTGATTTTCTCTATCAAAGTAGTAATGATTAGAATCAACTAAAAGCAAAAAGACAAGGAATACTAAATTAATACAATGGCCTTATCGCTTGTATTTAAAACTCTTCAACCTGATTTCTGTTAATTTTCTTTTTGTATCCAGAGGAAAATCACCGCGCATCATCCAGTCATAATAGGCTGGCTCTGACTGTAATACATCTAAAATAGGGCGGTTTTTAAATTTTCCGAAATTAAACACTTCCACCCCCTGATCATTAAAAACAAAGCGCCCGGCAAGATCAACCATTTTGGTACTGGAAATATTGTGGAGAGAGTTTACATCACCTTTAATAGTACCCAGCGGATTACCCTTGGTATCTACGACCTGCCTGTCCTGGTACTTTTCCACCTGAGCAAATAAGACCTCCATACATGCACGGGTATCGGCCTCAGCACTATGCGCATCTTCCAGTGACTTCTTACAATAAAACTCATAGGCAGCGGATAGCGTCCTCTTTTCCATCAGGTGAAAAATTTTCTGAGAATCTACCAGTTTCCTGTTGCTGATGTCAAAGTCAATATTCTCTCTGAGAAACTCTTCTACCAGCATGGGCACGTCAAAACGAATGATATTAAAACCTGACAGATCGCAGCCTTCCAAAAATTTATGCAGCTCTTTGGCAATTGCTTTGAATGGAGGAAGGTCTTTAACATCCTTATCGTATATGCCATGTATTAGGCTGGACTCCTCAGGAATAGGAATCTGAGGATTTACGCGTAAATTCTTTTCTTCATGCTCCCCATTGGGTTTCATCTTGATGATGTGTATTTCAATGATCCTGTCGTTGGATACATTGGTCCCGGTAGTTTCAAGGTCAAAAAATGCGAGAGGGTTCTTCAGCTTAAGGTTCATGTTCATTTTTCTGTCAACAACTATTCTTTAATTACTTGCTACGATTGATTTGCCGAAAGCATCCAGGTCTATTCCTCCATAATTACCTGAACTCATAAGTAGCAGATTTTTATTTGTCCATTCCTGTTCCTCTAAAAAGTTCTTCAGGCTTTGACTGTCAGTAAATATTTTAAGGTCATTCCGGTTGAAAGCCTCCTTGATAAGTCCATCAGTAAGAGGTTCCAGTTTCTTATGACGAGACACCTCAGGATTATGATACACCACCCCTATATCAGCATCATTAAGCGTATCCTGGTACTGCGTAATAAACTCTTTATTGAGGCTGCTGAACGTATGCAACTCCATGCAAGCGACCAGTGTACGACCGGGATACTGCTGCTTAACAGCCTTGGAAGAAGCCAGAAGCTTGGAAGGGGCATGTGCAAAATCCTTGAAAACTGAAGTGTGCGCGTTGGAGGCCACCAGTTCCAGCCTTTTGCTGGCACCGCCAAATGAAGGCATAGCCTGGTAGAAATCTTTTTTGAGTACCCCGATCCGCAGGCATACTTCCATAGCACCACTGATATTCTGCATATTGTGGTAACCAAACAACTGTATTTTCACATCCCCTTCCTCAGTTTTCAGATAGGTAACACCATCTTTGACAAGGTGGGGATGCGCCCTGTATTCAATACGGTTCACATCTGCTCTTTCTTTGCCACCAATCATGGTAGCCAGGTCATCCTCCTCGCAGTAAATCAGCGAGCCTCCTTTGGGGGAAGCATCGGCAAACAGCTCAAACTGTTTTACGTAATCATCCAGCGTAGGAAACACATTGTAATGATCCCAGGCAATACCGCTGATCAGACCGATATGATGCTGGTATTTCAAACATTTGGGGGAGGGGTCTATTGGAGAAGTCAGATATTCGTCTCCTTCAATCACGATGACCGGTGCGTCACTAAGTTTTACCAGCCCTTCTACTGTAGCTGTTTTAGCTCCGATAACGTAATCAAATTCCCTATCTAGATATTGCAGCACATGGAGTATCATGGACGTAATCGTTGTTTTGCCATGACTACCGGCAATCACGATACGTTGCTTATCTTTGCTTTGTTCGTATATATATTCAGGGTAAGAATAAACCTTCAAACCCAGCTCCTGCGCTCTTTTCAGTTCAGGATTATCCGGACGTGCATGCATTCCCAGTACAATAGCGTCTATTTCGTCAGTAATTTTTTCGGGAAACCATCCGAATTGCTCGGGAAGAAGCCCCTGGGCTTTTAAAGCGGATTTAGCAGGATCATATATTTCATCATCAGACCCGCTCACCTTCACACCTTTTTTGGCAAGGTGCAAGGCCAGATCATGCATGACGCTACCACCTATAGCAATAAAGTGTACCCTGGAAATGTTGTTTTGCATAGAAACTTTGATTGATTAAACCTCCTCAAATTCCAATTTAATGGTTCAAAATTAAGACAAAAACCCTTAGCGACAAATCACTGTCGTGCTTAAGCGTCAGATGCCGGGTACTTTAGTAAGAATATGTGCAGAAAAGCGAAGCTTTGGCCCAGGAATGATATTTTTTTATTAAAATAGGAAAATTAATTTCTGGCTGTAAAATAAGTTATTTTTATTTGTTAACAGTTGAAGGCAGCAGAAAGGGCATGACTTAACCTAAATTTTAATTGTAAACACAAATCTATGTACCAGCTCAAAAGAATTTTGGTGTGTGTAGACCTAAGTGAAATGGACGAGGATGTAATAAGGTATTCATCCGAGATAGCAAAAATCACTGAGGCTGACAGTGTGTATTTTTTGCATGCGGCCAAAGACCTTAACCTTCCTCAGGATGTAGCTAACAAATATCAGGATGTGTTGGCTCCTGTAGACGAAACCATCAAACGTCAGGTAGAAGACACAGTTTACTCATACTTTAGTAAAGAGGATAATACCGAAGAGCATATTGATATACTGGAAGGTAAACCTACCGACACTGTCCTAAAATACGCTAAACGTAAAAACGTAGACCTTATCATTTTGGGTAAACATACCCATAAAGGGAAGCCTAAAATCAACCAGGGAAAAATTGCCGAATTAAGCCATTGTTCAGTACTTTTTGTCCCCAAGGGAGCAAATATTCAAATTCGTAGTATCATGGTAGCTGCCGACTTTTCAGAAAACTCCAAAAGAGCGCTGGAACAGGCTATGCACATCAAAGAAAAAAATGACGATGTTAAAATATATGGGCATAATGTATACACCGTACCGCATGGCTACCATAAGACTGGCAAAAGCTATGATGAATTTGCCGAAATTATGAAAGGCCATGCAGAGAAAGACGCACAAAAGTTCTTCAAGAAACACCATATTGAACAGGACATGTGCGAGATGCATTTTACCTTAAGTGATGACGATAAAGTTCATGACGAGCTGAATGACTTTGCTGTTGAAAAGGATGTTGACCTGATTATGGTAGGTTCACAGGGTAGAACTGCCGCTGCTTCTATACTCCTCGGAAGTGTGGCCGAACACATTCTACACTACAATAACAATATTCCTGTTTTTATCGTCAAAGAGAAAAATCATAATATGAGCTTTCTGGAAGCATTGCTGAAGATTTAAATCTGATTCAAACAAGTTTTCAGTGTCTTAGTTGACCTAATACATTTTGTGCTGAGCCTTATTTTTTGACCTCATGCTTATAGCAGTTCTCACCGGCTATGTTCTGGCCTTAACGTGCGCAGTATTTTACAAACGATTTCCCAAAGCATTGGGCTATCTCTCAGTGGTCGGGGTGGCATGTATCTCAGTTTACTTTTTTTCACTTTGGGGTGAGGTCAATGAGAGTCACCCCCTTTTGTTTACATACGATTGGGTACCTTCACTGAGAGTTGAATTATCCTTTTATCTGGATAGCCTCAGCCTGTTTTTCGCCCTGCTGATTACCATTTTTGGTGCATTGATATTACTTTACAGCACCGCGTACATGGAAGGTGATAGGCAAGCCAACCGCTTTTTTGCCTACATGCTTACCTTTATGGCCTCTATGTTGGGCTTGGTACTTTCCGGAAACCTGGTTCAACTCTACATTTTCTGGGAACTTACCAGCATAAGCTCGTTTCTGTTGATTGCCTACGAAAACGAAGAGGCAGAAGCCCGTAAGTCTGCTTTGCAGGCACTGGTGGTCACTGCAGGGGGCGGACTGGCATTACTGGCAGGGTTGATCCTGATAGGAATGGCAGCGGGTAGTTATGAGCTTGCCGAAATCTTGAAGCTGGGAGTGCAAGATAGCCCTTACCTGACAGCCATCCTGATACTGGTGTTACTGGGGAGTTTTACAAAGTCAGCTCAGTTTCCCTTTCACTTCTGGCTCCCTAACGCTATGGCAGCCCCTACCCCGGTCAGTGCTTTCCTACATTCTGCTACCATGGTCAAAGCAGGCATCTTTTTGCTTTTACGCTTTCAGCCTGTACTGTCTGGTGTTGAAGGATGGTCAGTCACGCTGATGATTGTAGGCAGTATCACAATGGTATTTGCTGCCCTCATGTCATTCACCCAGTTTGATATTAAGAAAATACTGGCATACATCACCGTAAGTGCGCTGGGGCTGATGGTGGCAGCTATCGGGATAGGCACTGAGCTAGCACTAAAAGCCGCCTTCCTGTACTTGCTGGTACATGCATTTTATAAGGGAGCCTTGTTTTTGGTAGCTGGTAACCTGGACCACGAGGCAGGCAGCAAAGATATCAGAAAGCTGGGTAAACTCGCTTCAAAAATGCCCTGGACCGCTACCGCTGCGATTATGGCTAGCCTCTCCATGGCTGGCTTACCGCCTGCTTTGGGTTTTATTGCCAAAGAGAAGTTGTATGAAGCTACGCTACATGCCCCTGAGCTGGCAATCTTTCTAACTACCGCTGCCTTCATCAGTAGTATGCTCTATGTAACTATCGCGCTTATCATTGCCTGGGGCATATTTTTTAGTCAAAAAAATGAAGAGGCTCCTAAATCCCCTCATGCTGCGCCCTGGGCAATGTGGCTACCACCAGTTTTGATGGCCGGAGCAGGTTTAGCTTTCGGCTTCATCAATAGTGACTTAAATAAAGGGCTGCTGAGTCCGGCTATTGGAAATATCATCGGCAAAAAAAGTGAGATCAGCCTATCGCTATGGCACGGCTTCACCTGGGTGCTGGGGCTTAGCCTTATCACTTACCTGGCGGGATTTGTGCTTTACCGTTTCCAAAACAAAGCAAATCAAGCGCTTAGTTTCCTGAATCGTGAATACCGGATAGCTCCTGAGAATCTATATTTCAGCGGCCTTGCCCTGCTTCACCGACTTTCGGTAAGGGTTAGTCATGGTTTGCAAAATGGTTATTTACGGGCTTACATATTTACCATTTTCAGCTTTTTAGTGTTGGTGTCTGGCAGTACTTATATTCTGCAGGGGCTTTTCCCGCAGGAATTTCATTTAGAAATACCTGTTATGGCAGAGCGGCTTTATGAGTTTGTACCTTACGTGCTCATTCTGCTAGGCATGTACATGATTTTCAAAACCCGCTCTCGTCTAAGCCTTCTCATTGCCACCAGCATGCTGGGTTTTGGTGTAGCTTCAGTCTTTGTGTTTTTCAGTGCTCCGGATGTTTCCATGACCCAGTTTCTGGTAGAAACCATCACCTTGGTCTTTTTCATGCTGATACTGCACCGCCTGCCACCCAAGCTTATTTCCATCAGTGGAAAAAAGAAATATGGTCAACTGGCCCTGTCCCTGGTATTTGGCCTGATGATGTGCCTGATTTTATTAAGCATACATGAGGTGCCGGTAGCCTCAGCTATGAAGGAATACTATCTAAGCCAAAGCTACCCCAAAGCAAAAGGAGAGAATGTGGTAAATGTGATTTTGATTGATTTCAGAGCACTGGATACTATGGGAGAGATTACCGTTCTGGCAATCACTGCGATCGGCATACTGGCGCTAAGCAGCCTTAATTTAAAAGAACACGAAAAATGAGAACTGTCATACTTTCCAAAGCGATCAGCATTTTGATGCCAGTCTTTATCCTCATTTCGGTCTATGTTTTCTTTAGAGGTCATAACCAACCGGGCGGGGGATTTATCGCTGCGCTCATCGCTTCCATAGGCTTCATACTACATATGCTGGCCTTTGGTATTGACAAGACGGAGAGAAAGTACAGAATCAATGCCTTTGCGCTGATAGGTAGCGGGCTTTTGGCTGCTGTTTGTGCCGCCCTGCTCCCTCTATTGCTGGGGAAGCACTTTCTGGAAGGTATGTGGCTAGGAGTTGAAATACCACTCATCGGAAAAGTAGGTACGCCTACCCTTTTTGACCTGGGAGTTTACCTGCTGGTGATCGGTATTACGCTCAAAATAACTTTTAACCTCTTTGAAGACAAAAAGTAATGGAAATTCTCATGGCAATCATAACAGGCATCATCTACGCAGCAGGACTTTACCTGCTGATGCAGAGAAGCTTTATCAAGCTGGTTCTTGGGATTATTCTGTTTGCTCATGCCAGCAATTTTTTTCTTTTCACCGCCGGAGGCATTACTCGGGCTATGCCCGCCTTTGTACACGATGGCAAGCCGTCGGTAGATGAGCTTGCCGATCCTTTGCCTCAGGCGCTTATCCTAACTGCTATAGTAATTGGCTTGGGCATTCAGGCTTTTGCCATTGTTTTGCTCAAACGTGTATATCATGTAGCAGGTACCAGCGACCTGGATCAACTCAGAACCACAGACAGAGAGGAGGAGAATGTCTGAATCATTGATGATACTCACTCCACTGCTTTCTCCTTTCATTGGAGGGATAATTTGTATTTTCTTCTGGAAACACCTTAAAGTACAGAAAACTGTTTATCTCATTTTTACCCTCATCACACTTATCGGAAGCCTGGTGCTTATCCAGCAGGTTCAGGAACAAGGCATGCTTACTATACAGGCAGGCAACTGGAAAGCTCCTTTCGGTATTACTTTGATCGTGGATATGCTAAGTGCACTCATGCTTAGCGCCAGTGCGATTTTAGGCGTAGTCATCCATTTTTTCTCCCTCTCACATACCAGTGTCACCTATGAGCGTAAAGCTTTTGGGTTTTATCCTGCTTTGCTTCTGATGCTCTTCGGCATACACGGAGCGCTGATTACGGGCGATATTTTCAACCTTTACGTCTGGTTTGAGGTAATGCTGATCGCCTCCTTTGTATTGCTTACACTGGGAGGAGAAAAAGGGCAACTGGAAGGAGCGGTAAAATACGTAACGATAAATTTTGTTGCTTCTGCCCTCTTTCTGGCGGGAATTGGCATTGTATACGGCATTACGGGTAGTACCAATATGGCACAGCTTTCAGTACAATTACATGCTGAAGAAGCTTCGCCCCTCCTGCACGTGGGTCTGCTTTTCTTTATAACCAGTTTTGGCATTAAAGCGGCTTTATTCCCACTTTTTTTCTGGCTACCTGCCTCTTATCATACACCGCCTATCGCGATCTCGGCGATCATTGCCGGTCTGCTGACCAAGGTGGGTATCTATGCGCTTTTCCGTACTGCCATTTTTATTTTTCCTTCCGATAACCCATCACTACGTCAGTTGATATTAGTACTGGCCGGACTTACGATGCTGACCGGCATTATGGGAGCAATTGCTCAGAAAGATTATCGCAAAGTACTTTCTTACCTTATCATCAGCCATATGGGGTATATGGTAATGGGCCTGGGTATAGGCACTACTGCCGCACTTACGGGAGCTATATTTTACATTTTGCACAGCATCGTAGTTAAGTCTAATTTATTCTTTATCGGAGGGCTGGTCGGTCAATGCAGTGACACATTTGCCTTAGACCGTGCGGGAGGCATATATAAAAGAC
Organism: Catalinimonas alkaloidigena; assembly: GCF_029504655.1. Lineage (NCBI taxonomy): Bacteria > Pseudomonadati > Bacteroidota > Cytophagia > Cytophagales > Catalimonadaceae > Catalinimonas > Catalinimonas alkaloidigena. The sequence continues at coordinate 1,252,462 of NZ_JAQFIL010000001.1, read as the reverse complement.
TGCCACTATTATCTACCTGCTTCTTCATTTCTGCCATGTCGCTTTCGGGTATACCTCCTCTGAGTGGTTTTTGGGGGAAATATGCCCTTGCGCAGGCAGGACTTATCAGGGGTGACTATATCATTGTAGCGGTATCATTGCTTACCGGCTTACTCACCCTGTATGTCATCAGCAGGGTTTGGCTCCAGGTATTTTTAAAAGAAAAACCTGAAGAGAAGGCAGAACAAAAAAACGAAGAAAAGGAGCGCTATTTTGTGGGACGGCACAAAGGGATGTACACTACGGTAATTTTGTTGATGTTTATCATATTGGTGATGAGCTTTTATGCTCAGCCATTTGTGTATTGGTCAGAGACTGCTGCTGAGCAACTGCTAAATCGCCAGGAGTACATTGAAAATGTTTTAGGAAAATAACATTGAAGAATACAGGTCACAAGATTTTAAAAGTATGTGGTTCTACATTATTAATTTTTTCGTTGCCATCTTTGCGACTATCACGCTCAGAAATAATATTGAGGTTTTGTACGTATCCGGCTTACTTACCTTAATAGCTTTTCTGCTGTGCATTTTGATTTTATGGCTACTCTCAGCACTCTACAGTCGTGATCGCTTCAGCCAGTTTTCCAGCATTATCAACCTGACGATTTTCTTCATAAAAGAGTTGATCGTAGCAAACTTACGCGTCAGTTACGAGGTACTCACTCCTAGAAACAACCTTAAGCCTGCTGTTATATCCGTACCCCTGGCAATAGACACTGAGCTGGAAATTATGATACTGGCCAATATGATTACCCTTACTCCGGGCACATTGAGCATTGACGTGGCCGAAGACCACCGGCATTTGTATGTACATACGCTTTATACGGAAGGAGATCTGGAGACTTTTCGCCGGAATATTAAACAGGGCTTTGAAAAAAAATTGCTGGCTACCAGAATAAAATAACACATTATGGAAACAGTATTCATCATCAGCATCATTTTTATGACTTTTGGAGTAGTCTTAGTCGCCATACGTTTTGTGAAAGGACCAAGCATCGTAGACCGGCTTACCGCCCTGGACCTGATGTCTTTTAACCTCATTGGAATAATCGCTTTGTACGCTGCGATCAGCAAAGATACACTGCTGATAGATGCCGCGGTTATTTTGTCGCTAATCGCTTTTTTGGGCACCTTAGCTTTTGCTTATTACCTCATTAACCAAAGTGAATCATGACTGAAATACTAGCTGCCATATTTATCCTCTCAGGCGTAGCATTTATGATGATTGCCTCTATTGGGATTATTCGCTTTCCTGACTTTTACATCCGTATGTCGGTAGTGACCAAGGCTTCTACAATCGGCTTAGGACTACTCCTGACAGGAGTAGGCATTTACTTCAATACGATTGAAACCATTATTAAAACTATTTCCATATCGGTTTTTGTGGTACTTAGCTCCCCTATTTCTTCCCATGTTATTGCCAAAGCAGCCAGCTTGATCAGAGTACCATTCTGGAGACAGACCAATCTTGATGATTATCTGAAAGCTAAAGAAACCCCTGATGACCCTCAGTTTTCAGACTAAAAACCGGTCCGATTTTTTGTAAAAAGGGTTTATTTTTTTTCGTAAAATTTCTGCTAAAACTTCGTTCCATCTCCTTACTTCTGTAAAGAAATTTACTTAATATTGCCTCCCTTTTTTTGATAGGAAATGATAGCAAAACGCATAGTAAAATTCTTACTTTATGATTGTCAGTGAGTTAGATAATAAATCATAGGAAGCGCTGGCAAAGCGTTGTGAGTAAGGCATAAAATTTTGTAAATTAAAAATCACTTCACACTTAAAGTGTACCGAATCAACTTTAACCAAAGCTATGAGCAGCGAAAATCCAGGAAGTAGTAGAGCGACCAACCAGAGAAACCGGAGAAACAGGATTGATGGCATTCTCAATAAGGCTGGGGTTAATAATACGATGGGGAAACTCCCTCCTCAGGCGACTGATCTGGAAGAAGCAGTACTTGGAGCATTAATGCTTGAGAAAGAAGCCCTCACCACCGTGATCGATATCCTGCAGATAGATAGTTTTTACAAAGACAGTCATAAAGAAATCTATAAGGCGATCCTTCAGCTTTTTGATAATTCGGAGCCTATTGATATTCTTACAGTCACTAATCAGCTGAGGAAGATAGGTACGCTGGAGTTCGCGGGTGGAGCATTCTATGTTAGTGGGCTCACACAAAAAGTAAACTCTGCTGCCAATGTGGAGTTTCATGCCCGCATCGTATCCGAGATGGCAATCAAAAGAGAGCTGATCACCATAGCTTCCGAAATTGAACATGAAGCCTACGAAGATACTACCGATACTTTCAATTTACTGGATAAGGTAGAGCAAAGAATATTCAGCGTGTCTGAGTCCAACATCCGGAAAAACTACGCGGATATGCGCTCTATCATGCGGGATGCGATTAACGAACTGGAGGCTAAGAAGCATCGCAAAGACGGACTGACGGGAGTGCCTACCGGCTTCACCGCACTGGACAGGGTAACGTCTGGCTGGCAAAAATCTGACCTGGTTATTATTGCAGCCAGGCCGGGTATGGGTAAAACCGCCTTTGTACTCTCTGCCCTTCGAAACGCAGCGGTAGACTTTGGACATGCGGTAGCCATCTTCTCTCTGGAGATGTCTTCCGTACAGCTTGTCAATCGTCTTATCTCTGCTGAAGCACAACTGGAAAGTGAGAAAATAAAAAAGGGAAACCTGGCAGATTTTGAATGGGAACAGCTATACCACAAAACGGCTGACCTGACCGAAGCTCCTATTTTTATTGACGATACACCTGCGTTATCAATTCGGGAACTGCGTTCCAAATGTCGCCGCCTCAAAGCGCAGCACAATATTGAGCTCATCATCGTGGATTACCTTCAGTTGATGTCGGGCGATAGCACTAAAAGCAACCAGGGTAACCGTGAGCAGGAAATTGCATCTATCTCCCGGGCCATGAAAAACATCGCCAAGGAACTGGATGTACCCGTACTCGCTCTTTCTCAGCTAAGCCGTGCGGTGGAAACCAGAGGGGGTGATAAACGCCCTCAGCTTTCTGACCTTAGGGAATCCGGTTCTATTGAGCAGGATGCCGATATGGTGATGTTTCTCTATCGTCCTGAGTATTATGGTATTACCGAAGATGAAGACAATCACCCTGTACAGGGTACCGGTGAGGTGATCATTGCTAAGCACCGTAACGGGGCGTTGGATACAGTGAGACTCAAGTTTATCGGCAAATACACCAAATTTACTGACCTTGACGATTCTTCCTTTGATGGTAACCCCTATGGAAATACCTTAATGAGTGCCGGCTCATCCGAATCATTTAATGATCCTAACATCATGACTTTTGCCAGCAAAGCGAATAACCGCTTTAATCAGCAGTCCAGTGATGCGGACAGGCAGGATGAGGATCCGGATGAGGGTGCCCCCTTTTGACAGTTACTAATTTTTTCACTATCAGCATAGCTGATCATATCTATTTTACAAGCTTATGAGTATGTCTATCGCAGATATGCGCAAGGATTATTCCCAACAGTCATTAGACGCAGATGATGTATTACGTAGTCCTATCCTCCAGTTTGAAAAGTGGTTTGATGAGGCTACTCAGGCTCAGCTTCCCGAACCCAATGCCATGCATCTTTCTACCACTACTTCAGAAGGTAAACCCGCCGGCAGGATAGTATTATTGAAAGGCATAGAAAATGAATCATTCGTTTTTTTTACCAACTATCAAAGTAGAAAAGGGAAAGAGCTTACAAATAGTGGCTGGGCAGCGCTTACTTTTTTTTGGGTAGAACTGGAAAGGCAAGTCAGAATAGAAGGTGAAGTAAAAAAAGTATCAGCTGAGCGTTCTGCCAGTTATTTTCATAGCCGCCCCCGAGCCAGCCAGATCGGAGCCTGGGTGTCGCCTCAGAGCGATGTTATTCCTGAGCGTAAATTTCTGGAGGATCGCCTGAAGGAGCTTGAAGAAAAGTTTGAGGGACAGGAAGTCCCCTATCCCGAACATTGGGGAGGCTTCGCAGTTTACCCTAGTAGTATTGAATTCTGGCAAGGCAGGCCGAGCCGACTCCACGACAGAATTCTCTACACTCGCTCAGAAAAGGGCTGGACAATAGAAAGACTAGCACCTTGACGATATTATTGGTAAATTCGCATTTATTTTATCTCGTAAATTTTTAAAACTTATGCAATCCTCTCAGGAAGATATTCATACTGCTACCAATCTCAAAGAAATTGATGATGCCTATCACCTCAAAGTCTTTAAGAGATACCCGCTGACACTCTCTCATGGCAAGGGGGCTAAAGTGTGGGATGCTGACGGAAAGGAATACATTGATGCTTTGGCGGGCATCGCGGTAAATGGTGTAGGACACTGCCACCCTAAGGTAGTCCAGGCAATACAGGATCAGGCAGCTAAACTGATACATATCTCCAATCTCTTTATCAGCGAGCCGCAAATGAACCTGGCCAAAAAGCTGGTAGAAGTGTCCGGTATGGACAGGGTATTCTTTACTAACTCAGGTGCTGAGTCCAATGAGCTTGCCATCAAAATGGCACGTAAATATGGTCATATGAATGGGCGCGGTGGAGAGATCATTACGATGGACGGCTGTTTTCATGGCCGTACATTAGCGACCATTGCAGCCGGCAGACCTAAATATCAGAAAGGCTTTGCCCCTATACCTTCAGGTTTTCAACTTATTGAGTTCAATGACCTGGATGCAGTAAAAGCAGCTGTTTCTGACATGACAGCAGCGATTATGGTTGAGCCTATACAGGGGGAAGGTGGTATTCACCCTGCGGATGCTTCATTTCTTCAAGGACTCCGTGAGCTATGCGATAAGCACAAAATGGCATTGATCTTTGATGAGATACAGTGCGGCATGGCCCGTACCGGTGATTTCTTCGCTTTTCAGGGCTATGGCGTGATGCCGGATATCATGTCTTTGGCTAAATCATTAGGAGGAGGTTTTCCTATTGGCGCTTCTCTTGCCCGTGAGCATGTAGCAAATGCGCTAACCTATGGAGATCATGGCACTACTTTCGGCGGTAATCCCTTAGGCTGTGCGGCTGCCCTGGCTACTATTGAAGCAATAGAAGAGGAAGGCCTGATGGAAAAAGCGCTGGAAAACGGAAATAAAATCATGGAGCGTGTCCGCAAAGAGGCTCATCAGGAAACTGCCATCCAGGACGTTCGGGGCAAAGGGCTGATGATTGGTATTGAACTTAATATCCCTTCCCGCCCTATTGTCATGAAAATGATGGAGAAAGGCGTGATTGCTAATGCTATCGGAGATAATATCATTAGACTCGTGCCTCCATTGGTCATCAGCCTGGATGAACTGAATACGGTAGTGGACGTAATGCTGGAAGCAATTAAGGAGAGTAAGTGAGACTTTGAAAACGTATAAGTCAGGAGTCCGAAGTGGTGCCCCTCCGGGACGGAAGTTAAACTTCGGTCTCCTATCTACCGACTTCGGTCTTCCCTAAAACACCTTCTTACTCGGTACTTTCATGCCCAATGCCTCCAGCAACTGGGGGCTATCTTTCAGAGCAAGGCGTGCAATGGTACGGAATTCTTTCATCCATGCATTCAACTCCTTCATCACATTATTTCGCTGTAATGTGGCCTCTTCGGCTTCCCCTTTTTTCTGCAAACGACGATTGCGTATGGCAATAAGGGCCTCTACACTGGCCTGGTTTTGTGCCAGTTCTTCCTGTGATAGTTGATAACCTGCCAATACATTCGCATGGAGGATAGCCTTGCTATAGAAATAGCTGGCCTGTAGCTGCCATGCGTCTTTTCTGCTAGCAATACGCTCTACGCGAAACTTTGCCAGCGTTACCTCATCCTCACGGAAAGCAAGTCTGACCGTATCTATATGTTTTCTAAACAATTGGCGCGTTTCTTTTTCCTGGGCATTCAGCTGGCTGGCTACTTCCTGCTTTTCACCATAAATATCATGTTTGGCATTATGGAGCAGAACCGCATGGGTCACCAGCGCATTGCCTTCCTGCATACGCTTGGCATTAAAACCGTATTTGTTCAGTTTTTCCTGTATGCCGGGTAGTTCCATCGCGTTATAGATCGCCGACTGGGCAGTAGTAAGTTGCTTGGATATAGAAAGACTTGGCATGATGCGTAATTTAAATGAAGAATAATGTTGCTCTACTAATAGTGCTGTAGCTATAAAATTACAGCCCCGCAAGTAAGCATGATTGTGTATCATATACTTAGGCAAATGAATAATGCCATTACCCCGTAATTTTTAGGCAAAAAATGCAATAAAGCCTGTTTTCAGACTATTTTTCTGTCACACTGTCATTTTCACCTTTATGGGGAGGTTTGTATCAGTCTGAAAAATTACACCGACATTACTGCTCACTAAGTCCATAGTCACAAAACTTACACCTTGCACACTGCTACCTTGCGAAAGGGTGGCAAAAAACCGTTTTTCGTCACTGCTCAGTAGGTAAACACTCACGTTTTATGTCATTTCGTCACCATTTAGCTGGGAAATGGTCATGAAAAACGGTTTTTCGGGATATGTTAGCCCCTAAGTCATGAGAATTTTACAATTTTTGGGAGTATGCAGGGCATTAGCTTAGGCATTTTCAGGCTTTTTGTATGCCAGCTCAATAAGATGATTAGCAAAACCTTCCGCTGTAGAGCAAAAAGCAATAAAAATGTGTACAAACCTTTGTAAATGATTATAACCAATCGGGTAACTCCCCATTTTTTTCATACATTATATTTAAAAAGTATATAAATTAAACCTATATTGAAGATTGTATTAGAAATAACCCCTATATGGCTTATCCAAATTCGATTTGGGTTATATAAGTAGAATACTTGCCAAAAAAATTTGCTATCCTTTGCAGATAGAAAAAATGAAAAATAAATATTTGAAAAAATATTTGGTAGTCAAAGATGAACAGGTTAAACGCATTTAATTTTTAGTCAAGTTTTTAAGAATGTTTAGCAGATAATTATCATCCCAACCTGCTGTCTTTCTTCTGTTCTTCACGCTTTCCTTATCTTGAACTTGATTGAGCAGTTGCAGAGCTAACTTCCGAGCGGTTGTCATATTCTCAGCAGCATTGCCTGTTTTAGTTCTACTCATATCTTCTCGGAATACAACATCAAGTTTCCAATGCAGATGATTTTCAATGCTCCAATGATTTCTAATGAGTTTATTAAACTCTTTAGCAGTAACCTCTAAACTGCTTAAATAGAAGCGGTTTTCATAGGTAATTTTTCCACCCTTTTCCCGGTTTGCTTCCACCATTATGATTGACTTTAAATGTTTCCATTCTGATAAATCATCTAGTAATGCAAGCTGGGTTTCCACATAACAGACTCTCTTCTCAATGCGGCCACTACCAAAATCTATCCACTCATCAAAGCACATATGCTTTTTTCTTTTACTCATCCAGTCTGTAATCTGCTCATACATATGCTTATGATCTTTCTTGATAGCTATCAAATAGTCTCCTCCTTTCTCTATAATTAAATCGCACGGCGAACCGTCTGCATTCTTGAGCTGGCAACCGGCTGCATCACTGCTCACTAAGGAGCCTTCCAAATCCAAAGACTTCAACAATTCAGGAATAGCGGTCTTTTCATTGCTTTTAGCATCTACTTTTTCCTGACCTAATATCAAGTGGTGTTCGGCTACCCAGGCACTTAATATACAAATGCCGCTCTTCTTAAAGCCTGACTTTGCTGTACCGCAAAGCACCTTACCATCCACGTTGATTTGGACAATACTACTTTTGATAAACCCTAATAACTCCTTAGACCAACGATACAGGCAACCTCCAAAAGCTGATTTGTCCATATATTTGAACACGCGATTAAAAGTGTCATGAGAGGGAATACCATTCGGTAGCTCTAAAAATCCTCTCAAGAATACCTCCTTTCGTTTACCATAGGCTTCTATCTCTTCAAAATCATCTGCTCCACTTACTATCGCACATAAGGCTATGACTAAAATATCTACCAGATTATGCTTCTTGCGCCGATTTATCCTAAAATCAGGAACGCTTCCAAAAACCTTTTGCCAATTCATCTGGCAAAGTTAGCTCTCTCCTCTTTTTTTACATACGTTTAAATGCGTTTAACCTGAAAGATGAATGAGGGAAAGACTAAAAATGCAGCGTTAACAACCGCCTTAGCCTTTCACTACCAAGTACTGATTGGCTTAGATAAATGCTTCTCGCTTGAAGAGAACCAGTCAGTTTGGTTTGAAAAAGACGGTGATGTAAGCCTGATTTCACCAGATACTTTGGAATCTACACAAACTGAAGTTAAAGACTACGCTGCACCACTGACTGATCATCATGAAAACCTTTGGAAAACCCTGAAGAACTGGCTTGCACCAGAGTTTAACCACGAGCAATACGGGGTTTTGGTACTTCACACAACACAAGCATTTGGGACCACTACTCTTCTAAAAGACTGGAACTCACAAAGTGCAGAACAACGCCTGCAAGTACTTAGTGATATTTTTGCTGAACGATCCAAAGATCAACTGAACGCCGAACAGCCCTCAGAAGTTATCAAACTACATAAGGCAGTAATGGCATCTGATGATTTATTACTTAAGAGTCTACTAGGCAAAGTCACCTTGTTTACGCAATCTGATAACAAAGAAATGCTGGAAAAGCAGATACTCTCCAAACCTGTAGGCATTCCAAAAAACAACCTAAAAAGTTACTTACATGGGCTTATTGGTTTTGTGTATGCAAAAGCGACTCAGCAATCTTGGGTTATTAAGCATCAAGAATTTTACGCTAAGTGTGAAGAATTAACCACGCTTCTCTGTAAAAAGGAGTTTACCTTCCCGATTTTTTCAGGCTATGAAGCCTCTGAGCTAGAAGTAGAATCACACCAAGATAGGCCTTTTGTACAAAAGATTGCTGAAATTGAGCATATTGAGATGATTCCTGATGCTGTAGGTAATTGGATTGAGTTGCAAAACTCTCTGCTAGAACAACTAGATGAGTTCGCATTCTATAAAGAAAAGACAATTACATACCAAAATCAACTGGTCACTAAATATAAGCTTGCCTATTCAAGTGCTAAACTCGAAGCCACAGATCCAATCAAAAGTTCCAAATTACTCTATAACAAAACTATTGGCGAACCACCGCTAAATATGGGTAATAATATCCCTCCTTTAGAATACAAAAATGGCCTAATACATGATGCTATGGATGATGATGAACGTAACCTAAAATGGAGAGTTGAGCTATGAGCAGTATTGTCGATACCCTGTACGAGTTGAAGTATAACCCGTTTGAGTACGGGGCATATTTTGCTTCGTTTTACCGTGCTTTAGGCGAGTTAGAAAATAATCTTTTACTCGCTCCATTGGTGATCCCTCTTTGTAGCCATCCTATATTTGGCCAGAAGTTATTCAACTCTAATGTTAGAAGCACTATCTGGTCAGTTTTTAGCGATCGTACCAAGCTTTATGATTTACAAGAACGAATAGATGGATTTCAAGAGTTAACAGAGCAAAGCATTCAATATTGCTTAGTTAATGATTGGCTGTTTGTGAATGAAGAGTGTTTATCACTTTATGCATATGATGATTCTAATTTAGTCTTTACCAATCAAAAAAGTGCTGAGAAGTTAGGGCGATTATTTATCGGTCACTCAGTGGTTGAAATATATGCATTTTTAGGAGGGAAACCGCGATGAAAACATTAATTCATGAAATTGGCGTCATTGATAAGCAAGGGAGTAAACATCCTGTTAATTTCAAAAAGGGGCTAAACGTCGTTACAGGAAAGTCATCTACTGGTAAAAGCGCCTTGATTGAAATTTTCGATTATTGCTTCGGGAGCGTTGAAAACACGATTCCTATGGGGGTTATTACTAAGACAGCCTCAATCTATTATGTTGCACTTTCAATAAATGAGCAAGATATTGTGATTGCCCGTGACCCTGAAATAGCAAGTAAGGGCTTCTTTCGTCGAGTCGATTCATTCAATTCTGAGGATATAGAGCGTAATTATTTTAGTAATAGCTATTTCCGACCGTTAGATGATTTTAAAAAACATCTAAGAGACTTTTTTTTAGACATAGATGATGTGGATGAATCTTTGGCTGCTAGATCTAACCGTCGCTTTAACGCTAAAGCTGCTACCCCATCAATACGTAGTTTTTCGTCGTTCATTCTTCAGCATCAAAACCTTATCGCCAATAAACATGCTCTGTTTTATCGGTTTGATGAAAAGGAAAAGCGTGATCAGGTAATAAGTCACACTAAGATTTTCTTAGGATTAGTTGATCAGAAATACTTTCACTTGTCACAAGAAAAAGAGCGTTTAAGCGCAGATGTTAAACGCTTGGAACGTCGGAAAGAAACAAACAAACGTGCCTCTGAAAACTATAAACAAGAGGTTAGTCCTGTTTTAAGTCAGCTTTATGCTTCGATGGGTTTTAAGGAGTGGCCGCTATCTTTAGAAGAGGTACTTCGTCACCCTCGGGACGCAAAAGACCAGCTCGATGGAATTATCGTCCCGGAAAAAATCAATTATAACTCTGATGCGGGTACTCAACGTTACAATCAACTCAAGTTGGAGAGGAACCAAAAGACAGCCGAACTAAGAAAGTTACAGCGCCAAGCAACGTCGATTGAGAAACATATTCAAGAAGAAGAACGCTTTGTTGACAACATAAAGGAATTCAGCTCCCCAAAACATGTTCACATATCAGCTTCAATTTGCCCGTTTTGCAATACTGAAAAAGATTCTTTGCATAAAAGTGCAGTTAAGTTACAGCAAGCCATAACTAAAGTATCCGGTAATCTTGCGCAAGCTCGACCGATGAAAGCGAAGTTTGAATCTTCTTTGGTTGAAGTTCAACGCAACATTGAGGTTTCTGATAAAGAACTTACGGCGCTAAACCAGCAAATAGTGGAAATAGAGAAGTCTGAAAAACAGTTGGCTGAACAGAAGAGCCTATATGAAAGCATATTGATGCAGAAGGCCAAGCTTTTTACACTTCTTGACATACTCAACATGGCAGATGATGCCAAGCTTGAAAAGCAAATTAAGGCATTAAACAAACAGCTTAAAGATATCAACAAAGCTCTTAAACAATACGACGTGCAAAAAGGACTAGAAAATGCCTCTAAAAAAGTGAATGAATATATGGCTGAAATTGGTAGTTATTTTGAATTTGAAACTAGTTATAAGCCTATCAATCTTCATTTTTCTTTTGAGACATTTGACCTGTACCACTTAACATCAGAGGACGAAAAAATCTACCTAAGATCAATGGGCAGCGGTGCAAACTGGTTGTATTGCCATGTAACGCTCTTTCTGGCATTACACAAATATTTTGTAGAACTGGGTGATAAATGCGCAATACCTTCGCTAATATTCTTCGATCAACCCACTCAGGTGTATTTCCCGAATTTCAATAGAGATAATTCTACGACTTTCGAAGAGCAAAAGAGTAAAGAAGCCGAACAACGAAAACAATCTGACATACAACAAGACGTCGATGAGGACATTAAAGCTGTAGAAAATCTATTCAGTCGCCTTTCGATTTATTGTGATGAGTTAGAGCAAAGTCAAGGCTTTAGCCCTCAAATCATCGTGACAGACCATGCGGATAATTTGACATTGTCTAATGGGGTTTCATTTGAATCTTTAGTTAACGGGAACCGGTGGCGAACTCGCGGATTAATAGATCCAATTTTTGAAGATTAAAATGAATGAAAAAACTTGAAAGAAAACCAACTGTTTAAACTCTACATATACCCGGCATAAGGTATGATTGAACAATTTATGAAAACTCCCCCCACTACCGCAAGTTTAGGCCTGGCCGTAAGTTGTGGTCTTCCGTATTCCCATGCTCACCACAAGCAAGAAAATAATAGCGGTTGGTTTATTGGAGTAGCAAGTTTTACTACCCTTTATTACCTTGATGTGTGCAGATAGTGCGTTAGTGATTTACTTCATCCACTGGGATTTTTAAAGCCCTGGTGTACAAAGCTATATATCTTACTAATTCAATATATTTGGAATATGATCAGGATAATAGAGGAAAATATTGAAGCGCTTAATTCCATATGTAAATTAAACAAGGTTTCTGAGCTTTATTTATTTGGATCAGCTACCACCGGAGAATTTACTGACAAGAGCGATTTAGATTTTGCTGTACTATTTTTTGAGTCTTTGTCGCCCTTAGAACATGGAGATGCATTTTTTTCCTTGAAAGAAGACCTGGAGAATTTATTTGGTCGTGAAATTGATTTATTGTCTTATAGAGTCGTTAAAAACCCTATATTTAAGGAGGAACTTGACAAAACTAAAGTAGTTCTTTATGCCGCCTAAAGAAGTGCTTAAATATATTCTTGATATTGAGTCTTTAATCAAGGAACTTGAGAATGTAATAAGCTTACATGCCGGAGACTACACAAAGTTTAGCTCAAATTTCATGGCAGTAAGAACCGTAGAACGTGATTTAGAAATTATCGGTGAGGCAGTCCGAAAACTCAAAGAAATTGATCCACACTTAAAGATATCCGGCTACAAACAAATCATTGGGCTAAGAAACATGATCGTTCATGCTTATGACTCAATTGATCCAACCACGTTATGGCGAATATTGCTCAAGGATATTCCTGTCCTCAAAGAAGAAATAAAGGAAATCAAAAAATAACCAACCCATTTGTATATACGGCTAGTGAGTTGATAGTCCCTCCCCCACTACCGCAGGTTTAGGCTTTGCCGTAAATGTGGTCTTCCGCCTGCCAACTCACAAGGATTATCATTCTTCCACGCTGCTTGTATCACTTTTATTTTCTTCCTCAATTTTATCCCGGTCCTTTCCGCCACCAAATATGTTTAGAATCCAGCTGTCGTTAATTCTTTCTGTAGTCTGATCAATACTTTCTGAAGTCTGTTTTACAGAATTCACCGTTTCATTGATATCATTGGCAAAGGCTGTATCTGTCAGCACTTTATCCAGTGCTCCTCTGTCACTGCTTAGCTTTTCGCTAAACTCAAGGATATTCTGTGCTACATCGGTTGAAATAGATCCGGTCTTAGCCAAAGAATCAATGATCATCTCTACCTTCTCTGCGGTTTCCTGGTCAGCCATCAGCTTACCTAAAGCGCCTTCTCCGTTTCGTGTACGTTCTGCCAGGGCATCTATATCCTGTAATATGCTCTGTACATTTCCTGTAGCCATCTCAAAAGAATTGATCATACTTTCTACCTGTTCGGCATTGGTAGTATCCGCTACCAGGTTGCCAATTACACCTTTCCCTTCTTCTATTCTTGTACTGATTCGTTCTATATTGCTGGCAATTTGCATGGCGCTATTACTGGTTTCTTTCAGGTTGGCCATAATGTCTTCAACACTTGCCGGTGAAGTGGTTTCTAACTGATCCCCATCGCTTATGCTTGCCGCTGTTTGCGAACCTGAGGATATGGTAATGATCTTGTTCCCCATCAGGCCGGCAGTAGATATTGCTGCTACCGCATCTTCTTTGATAAACTGGCTTGCCCTCTGCTCCAGCAGGAGCGTAGTCTGTACTGCCGAATCATTTTTCAGCGTTACACTTTCAACTGTACCTATATTGATGCCTGAAAATCGCACCTGACTTCCTACCTGCAAACCTTCTACATTTTTGAATGTAGCAGTTACTTCAATATTAGATCCAAAGAGATTCTGACGTGCTCCTATAAAAAAGATGGCTGCCACGAAGAGCAACAGACCCAGGATTACGAATAAACCCAGTTTTATATTTTTTTTCTTGCTATCATCCATAGCTAATAAATTGTTATCATTGAAAAAATGCGCGAACCCATTCATCGTCAGAATTCGCTAGTTCGTTAAAAGTTCCTTGTATGTCCAGTGTGCCATTACGCAGGATATGTATTCTGTCAGCTGTCATTTCCGCACTGGCAATATCATGCGTAACGATGATAGAAGTTATATTATAACGATCCCGCATATCCATCAGCAGATGGCTGATTTCTTTGGAAGTAACGGGATCAAGACCAGTGGTTGGCTCATCATAAAGCATGATCTTCGGACGCAAGATAAGCGTCCTTGCCAGGGCAATCCTTTTCTGCATACCTCCAGAAAGCTCGGCGGGTAGTTTATCAATGGCATCAATCAAACCTACACTCTTAAGTCCTTCTTCCACCAGTTCCTCAATTTCATCCTCCGGCTTTGTTTCTACCTGTCTTTCCAAAGGAAAACGCATATTGTCCCTGACTGTCATGGAATCGTATAGAGCACCACCCTGAAACAGGTAGCCTACTTTTCTTCTTAATTTCAGCAGGTCTTCATCATTAATACCGGTGAGGTTATAATCCAAGACGTTGAGTTCACCTTCATCCGGCATGTGCAAGCCCACCATGCTTTTGATCAGTACTGACTTGCCGGTACCAGACTTGCCAAGCACCACCATGTTCTCTCCTTCTCGGAGCTCAAAATTGATATCGCGTAGTACATCAGTATCTCCAAAGCTTTTTCTAAAACCTCTTGCCCTCACCAGAACAGGCTCCTCATTCCTCTGCTGCTCATTCATTTGTGTATGTACTTCCTGACGTTCCATAAATCAGTTAAAAAATTGTGTGATCTGTACTGTGATCAGGTCAATGATAAAAACCAGCAATGAAGCCACTACCACCGCAGAATTTGCTGAAATACCTACACCTACAGTTCCTTTGCCAGTAGTATAGCCTTTATAGCAACCTACCAGGGCAATGGCAAAGCCAAAAAAGAACGATTTTACGGTAGCAGGAAAAATGTCTATAAAATTGATTGCCCCTATGCTTTCAATAAAATACAAGGGCAAAGAAATATTTCCTTCTATATTGGCTCCCAGAAAAGAACCAATTAACCCCACAAAATCAGCGTAAAAAACCAGAATCGGCAAAGCGATGGTCATCGCAAGAATACGGGTAACCACTACATATTTGAAGGGATTAGTACCTGAAACCGCCATGGCGTCTATTTGTTCAGTAACCTTCATAGAACCCAGCTCCGCACCAATACCCGAACCTACCTTTCCCGCACATATCATGGCGGTAATGACCGGGCCGATCTCTCTGATGATCGCTACCGATACCATGGCAGGAATGTAAGACTCCGCACCAAACTCCACTAAAGTAGGACGTGTCTGTAAGGTAAATACCATGCCCATGATAAAGCTGGATACACCTACCAGCAGCAAAGATCCAAACCCCAGGCGATAGGCCTGATTCAGGACTTCTTTAAACTCATATGGTCTTCTGAATAGCTCTTTAAAAAAATTTACGGCAAACTGAAAAAGTCCTGCAGCTGTTAAAAAATTATCCTGTAAGCCTTTAGGGAGATAGCTGATTATATCTCTCTTTTTATCCTTTTCAGAAGCCGTAGATGGATTATCTTTCACACGGCTCATGTATATAATTTTAAAAAATAGGCAGGACCCTTGTGGCAGATCCTACTTATATATAATCATTAACCGTGGAAATGGTTTTAAGATTATGCACTAGGTTAATAAAGGCAGCATGACGGAAGCCAGACTTAGCACTAAAAAGAAGCCAAACATGTCGGTTACCGTAGTTAGGATAGGACTGGAAGCCAGAGCAGGATCCATACCTATTCTTTTTAGAAAAAGAGGAATTGCACCTCCCAGCCCTACTGCCACCAAAGTATTCAAAGCCAAAGCTCCTCCCACTACTATCCCCAGATACGGATTACCTTTCCATATCCAGGCAGCAATGCCAATGAGCACACCCAGCACTATTCCATTGATAATCCCTACCGATAACTCCTGCCATACCACCCTGATAATTTCATTAGGCTTAAGAATATTAAGTGAAAGTTCCCGCATACTTACTGCAACGGCCTGGTTGCCTGAACAACCGCTCATATCGGAAATGATCGGTAAAAAAACAGCCAGAGCAATCACTGAACTAAGTGTATCCTGATAGATAGCGATGACACTGGCAGCAATCACATTCAGCACTATATTCACACTTAGCCAGGAAAGCCTGCGTCTGGAACGTAAAAAGAGAGGCATGCTTCTCAGCTCTTCACCCCCAACTATACCACGGGTCCTCATAAGCTCAGCGTCACTACGATCAGCAGCGGCTTCCAGCACATCTTTTCTCAGTACCACTCCTACCAACTGTTCATGATAATCTGTGACGGGAACGCCTACAAAATCATGTTCTTCAAAAAAGTCCAGCAACTGATCCAGCTTTTGGTCTGCTGGAACTGATAGTATATTTTTGAGCATGATATTTCGGATAGGTGTTCTGGGAGGTGATAAGAGCAGGTCGCGTAGCCTTAGCACCCCTATCAGCTTATTTTTCACAGACTTGACATAACAATACTGTACGTTATAGTCGGAGTATTCTTCCGCATGCTCATTCATATCTTCAATGACATCAGAAACTTTGTCAGATTCCGGAAAAACCAGAAATTCGGTGATCATCAGTCCTCCGGCGGTATCATCAGCATAGCGGGCAAGTCGGCGTACTTCTTCCGCCTCTTCGGGGCTCATTTTTGCGAGAATAGCCTCAGCATCTTCTTTCTCCAGACTGCTTATCAGATCAGCCTGGTCATTACTCCACATTTCCTGTATGATAGTAGCCGCTTTTTCTGCTGACAGTTTTTCAATCAGCTCAGAAGCCTGAGCATCTGGAATTTCCTCAAAAAGATAAGCTGAATAATCGGGGGAGAGCAGGTTGAGCAAGCGCAGCTGATCTTCTTTGTCCAAATGCGCCATGGCATGCACCATCTCAGCTGTACTGATACTCTCTATATGTTCTTCTAATCGCTGCTTATCCCTGAGTTCAATGATCTCCTTAAGCTTTTCCCAGTTAGAAGAGGTTGATATTTGCTCCATAGCAAAAAGGGCTTGGTTTAAAATGCCATAAATATACCAAGCCGCTCAGCAATACAAACTTTTTGTGGAAGAATTAGCGTTGCAGATGTCTGACCATAAATTCCATGGGCATCAGACCGTAGATTTTCCCGATCATCAAAAACATGGCAAAGCCCATGCAGTTACGGGCAAATTCAAAATTGAGGCTTACGAAAGTATAATTAAAATACCATTTAAAAAGGCTGAAAATAAGGCTGAAGCCAATCGTTCCTACAAGGGCTGCCAGCACATAAAAACTGAGAGGATGCTTAGGCTGCCACCTCCCACCTAAACGGATAAATAGATATACTGCCAGGTATTGGAAAAAAAGTACGAGTATCGCAAGAATAAAGAAATCTAGGTCTGCCACAGTATTCAGATGATTTTAACTGAAGAACGTAAAATCTAAAGTAAAAAATTCGTATAAATGATAATATTCATTACAATTAAAGATATAAATAATTAAGCGAATTTTTCAATCTGCATAATAATCAGCCTGATATTATTATTATTTTTGACATTTTAGTCAATATGATTCAAGCATTTTCAGTATGTGGGTTTGGGGGTTTTGGATATTCTGGATGATTTGTATCCTATATCAATCTGGGATTTATTGGTATGCTCATGCTCTATTGAGCAAATATACTGAAGACGATACTCCTTACCTTCACAGGAATAAAAGTCTGCCTGAAGCCGTATCAGTCATTGTCTGTGCTCACAATGAAAAAGAAAGACTGAAGCAACTACTGCCAGTGCTTTATGCACAGAATTTTAAAAGGTTTGAGATAGTGGTGGTAGATGACCGCTCAACTGATGGAACGCTTGAATTCCTGTATCAGGAAAAAAAAAATCATCCCAATCTTAAAATCGTGTGGGTACGTGCTCGCCCCGAATATATCAAAGGAAAGAAATACGCACTTACATTAGGCATAAGGGCGGCAAGTCATGACAAAATTCTGCTTACCGATGCCGACTGCCTGCCCGATAGCAATAACTGGATCCGGGGAATGAGTGCCGCACTGGAGAGTGCCCCTCTGGAGAGCTCCACTCCGGAGAGCTCCACTCTGCGGAATAAAAAGGACTTTGTGCTTGGTTATTCACCCTACGAAAAAAGAAAAGGCTTGCTCAATGCTTTCATACGCTATGAAACCCTGCTTACAGCAACATTATACTGCTCGGCAGCGTTGGCTGGCAAGCCCTATATGGGCGTTGGAAGGAACCTTGCTTACCGTAAGTCATTTTTTTTAGCAAAAAAAGGGTTTTACAAATACATAAGGATAGCCGGAGGGGATGATGATCTGTTTATCAATGAGCATGCCACTTCAGATAATGTAGCTATACGTATAAGCCCACAGACCAAGGTGCATTCCATCCCAAAAACTACTTTGTTAGCATATTATCGCCAGAAAATACGTCATCTAAGTGTAGGCAAATATTATAAACAATTTGACAAAAAATGGTTGGGTGCATTATCTATTTCGCAAATAATTTTCTGGATAGGACTTATAGTGCTTATATTGGCGGGAACTGAACCTTACTTTATAATATCAGGTTTGATAATAAAGGGTTATGTGCAGTTTATATTTATAAAAACTGCCAGTCGTAAGTTAAACGATCCTATTGATCTAGTACTATTGCCAATATTAGATTTTTTGTACGTTATTTACTATGTAGTTCTTGGGATTCGCGCACTCTCCTCAAATAATACCAGATGGAATTAAAAAAACAGTTTTCTAAAAAGGCCTTAGAAGATTTCAGACTAATAGATGAAGCGACAGAGAATAAAGACCAGCAGGCATATGCAGAACTGATGCGTCGCTATAAGAAGCCGGTTTACCATATGATACTGAAAATGGTGCGCAATGTCGATGATGCTGAAGACCTTACAATAGAAGCTTTTGCCAAAGCCTTCCGCAGCCTGCACCGTTTTAAGAAAGATTATACTTTTAGTACCTGGCTCTTTCGTATTGCGACTAATAATACCATTGACTTTATCCGTAAAAAGAAGCTGGAGACGCTTAGCTTGAACACTTCTTTCAAGGATGATAATGGCGATGCGGTAAATATTGATGTAGAAGACAATAATCTTGATCCCCAGGAAGAGGCCATCAAAAGCCAGAAGAAAGAACTGGTACGTGTTTTTGTAACCAAACTGCCGCCTAAATACCAGCGACTTGTAAAACTTCGCTATTTTCAGGAGTATTCCTACGACGAAATAGCCAAAGAGCTGGATGCTCCCCTGGGTACCGTTAAGGCACAGCTACACCGTGCCCGTGAGTTGATGTACGACCTGGTGAAAAATAAGAAAGAGCATATCTGAACTTCTTATATTCAGCATAGTGAGTCTCTATCTCTTTTCTTACCTTCAGGCCAACTTTTAAACTATTGTATATGAAAAGATGGTGGCAGGGTATCGGTGCTATTGTTATGCTATTTTTCATCAGCACTTTTTTCTGGGCATATTCTAATGTTAGAGACAGACACCCTAACTATCAGTTAAACCTGGAGGTAAATTCAGAAAATAGTGCGCCTACATTTAAAATTGGTTTTGCTGCACTGCCTATCAGCCCGGAAGTAACAGATACATGGGTTGATGTCAATAATGACGCCCGCTATAAGCTTAGCGACGGTGATACCTATTCCGACAATAATAATAACGGAAAATTTGATGCTGTCTGGATGGCCGGTTTCCACCAGAACCGCCCTGCACAAGGCATACATGATGAGCTGTGGGCACGTACGATGGTCATTGATGATGGCAGCTCGGTCATTTCTATTACAGCCCTGGATGCTATCGGATTTGGGCATGATGATGTTTTGGATGTCAGAGCACGGGTTACTGAGGAGGCAGAAATCACTTTTCCCATTATTAGCAGTACACATACACATGAAGCTCCCGACTTACAGGGAATCTGGGGACCTGGTATATTCAAAAGCGGAGTAGACACCGCTTATATGGAATTTGTTAAACAGCAGGCCGCTAAGTCCATTGTACAGGCATATAAGCAGCGGGAGGAAGCCATATTAAAAATAGGAAGAGATAGATCTTCAGCCATTCCTTTTGTTACAGATTCCCGCAAGCCCGAAGTGTTAGATCCTGGGATCAGAGTAATTCAGGCTATCGCCATTGATTCATCTGTAACCTTGGGTACTTTGGTGAGTTGGGGCAATCATCCGGAAACACTATGGAGTAAAAATTTAATGATTAGTTCAGACTTCCCTCACTACCTCAGACAAGGTGTTGAAGAAGGTATTTATGTGAATGACAGCTTAATTGCTCCTGGCCTGGGGGGAGTCTGCGTATATATAAACGGAGCCATAGGTGGCCTCATGACTACCGATCCTGACTGGCCAATACAAGACCCATGGCTGGATACTACTTTTTTGGCGCCATCTTTTGCCAAAGCGGCAACACAGGGAAAGCAACTGGCTCAGATTGTACTCAGGACCTTAAGCGATTCAGCAGAAATAATCAGTGCAGCACAAGCCCCCATTCAGATTGAAGCCAGCTCATTTAATATTCCCCTGGATAATACCAACTTCCGGCTAGCTTCCATCATCGGACTTCTGGACCGGGGCTATAGCGGTTGGATGAAGATTCGTACCGAGGTAGCAGCCCTACGACTAGGTCCGGTGAGCATCATTTGTGTACCGGGAGAGATCTATCCCGAAATAGTAAATGGCGGCATTGAAAGCCCCGAAGGACAGGATTTTGAGATTGCTCCTATTGAAACTCCTCCATTGCGCTCACTCATGCCGGGGAAGTACAAATTTGTCATTGGGTTAGCCAATGACCAGATTGGTTACATCATACCGAAAAGTGAATGGGATGCGGAACCTCCTTATCTCTATGACGCTGAGAAATCACCCTACGGAGAGGTTAACTCAGTGGGTCCTGAAACCGCACCTTTGGTGTATCAAGAACTGAAATCACTCTTAAACAAGTTGAATCAAGAAAAAACCAGCCATGTTTACTGATAAAATTGTAGAGGACGAATTTTCAAAAATATCTGTTTATTTCCCGGAGTTGAGTGAAAAGCAAATGAACCAGTTTGCCCAATTATTTGACCTCTACCAGGACTGGAACGCTAAAATAAATGTTATTTCACGTAAAGATATTGCTCATATCTATCTTCATCATGTACTTCATTCATTAGCTATAGCCAAAGTAAGCCCTTTCAAACCGGGTACTGATATACTTGATATTGGTACGGGTGGCGGATTTCCCGGAATACCTCTGGCGATTATGTTTCCCAAAACGCAATTCTACCTGGTAGATTCTATCGGCAAAAAAATTAAAGTAGTACAGGCCGTAGCAGATGCAATGGAACTTAAAAACGTACGTTCTGACCACCTGAGGGCAGAAAAAGTTAAAGGCAAGTATGATTTTGTTATCACTCGTGCCGTCGCTCCTCTTAAAACCCTTTATCATTGGTCAAGACAAAAGGTCAAAACCAAATCTCAGCATGATTTATACAATGGATTGATCTGTCTGAAAGGAGGAAATTTGGATGATGAAGTGAAGGAGGTACAGTTGAATTACGCACTATACCCAATATCTGATTATTTCAAAGAAGATTATTTTAAAGAAAAATTTGTGCTTTATGTGCCTTTGTAAATTCTTCTGGCCCATCTTTCATCACTTTTCAAAGATGCCATATTTTGTAATAATCTGACTCCCCTCAGGGGCGGCAACACAAAAAAAACCGTTGAGATTTTCAACGGTTTGAAAGAAATCAGGTTTTTTGTTTCTTCTTTTTCGCTGCCGGAAACAGAATATTGTTAAGGATCAACCTATAGCCCGGCGAGTTGGGGTAAAGATTTAAGTCCGTCGGAGCCTCACCTACCCTGTGCTGATAATCTTCAGGATCATGGCCACCATAAAATGTCCAGAAGCCTTTTCCGTAGACACCATGTATGTATTTGGCCTCGCCGGCGGCTTTATTCTCACCTAGTACCACCACATCAGGACGTATCAGCGCTTTATTAAAAGCAGTGGTTTGGCCCATAAATCCTTGCACTATGCGTTCATGGTTTTGGGTAAGCATGGTAGGGATGGGGTCCCATTTGGCTGAAAACTCAAAAAGATTGAAATAGTCATTGTCCTGACTCAATCCACGGGAGCGAGGGTCAACATCAATGTTTGAGTATTCATATTCATAAGGATTCCGCACTAATTTAAAATCCTGAAATGCAAAGGTGTTACTGTAGTCAAGCTTTTCCTGCGCATTGGGATCTGCTCGGTCACCATCGTACATAGACTCTACGATATCTACTCCATCAGCAGCTAAGGCAATATCGTAAGTATCTGTGGCTGAACACATAGCAAACATAAAACCTCCGCCAGAGACAAACTCTCTGATTTTCTTTACCACAGCCAGCTTGAGGTGTGAGACCTTCTCCAATCCATGTTCACGCGCAGTTTCCTCATATTTTCTTTGTCGCTCAATATACCAGGGAGTGTTGCGGTAAATGCGATAAAATTTACCGTACTGTCCGGTAAAATCTTCATGGTGCAGATGCAGCCAGTCATATTCGGGCAGCTTATCGTACATCACTTCATCATCAAATATCACATCATAAGGAATTTCAGCATACGTAAGCGCCAGGGTTACAGCATCATCCCAGGGTTGTTTGCTTTTAGGAGAATAGACCGCAATTTTGGGATGCTTTTCCAGCTTCATCAGATCTTTGTTTGAAGATGGGCTGGCAATCGTACTGATGATTTGATTGTACTGAGCATCGGAGATCACCTCATAACTTACCCCACGAATCACACACTCATTTTCCAGTTTCTGAGAATACTCAACGGCAAAACTTCCGCCTCTGTAATTCAACAGCCAATCCACCGTTCCCTCATTTTGCAAAACCCAGTAGGAGATGCCATAGGCTTTCAGGTGGTTAGCTTGTGCCTGATCCATTGGCATTAATAAATGCGAAGCCCTCACATTAAATGAAAGAAAACTAAATACACAAAAGAAAATAAATAACCTTAGCTTCATCATATGAATCCCTGTTTATAATAAAATGCCCGTATAAGTATTTTATTGCGAAAGAAAGCAGTTATCAACTTAAGACTGGCTATTATTGAAACTACTAAAATATTTTGAGCATTTTAAATTAACTACTCGTACCTTCCGTTATTTGTTTAACTCATGTAGGTTATTGAATGAATATACTGAATAATATAGAAGAAAGTCTTAAGTCTATCCGGGAGAATCTACTGCGCACCACGCTTACAGCTTTGATTATCGCAATAGGGATTACTGCATTGGTAGGTATACTTACCGCCATAGACGGAATTCAGGCTTCAGTAGATGATAGTTTTGCCGGTCTAGGCGTAAATACTTTTTCTATTGATGAGAGAAGTGGAAGCGGAAGGCGGCAGCAGGGAAGAACAGAGAAAAGTTACCCACCCATCAGGTTTAGCGATGTAAGAGAGTTCAAGAAACGTTATGATTATCCCGCTAAGATTTCGGTGAATACCCAAGTAACCGGAAATGCTGAAGTAAAACGTAGTTCTGAGAAAACGAACCCCAACATCCGTTTATATGGTACTGACGAAAGTTATATCATTACGGAAGGATATAACATTGAGTGGGGACGTAACTTTAGCAGTTTTGATCTTGAAAAGGGGTTGAATGTAGCCATCATTGGTTATGAAACCTATGAAGCCTTATTTGATGATAATGAAGATCCTATAGACAAGGAGATTTCTCTTTATGGCAACATATTTAAAGTAATCGGGCTCATGGAAAAGATGGGCTCAGTAGGTGGAGGGGGTAATGCTGACCGTAAGATTTTGATCCCTCTCGCCAAAGGAAGACAGCTAGGCTCAAACCGTGAGCTTGACTACAGGATAGATGTACTTGTAAGTAACACAGGAACACTTGAAGCGGCAATGGGCGAGGCCACCAGCCTTATGCGTGCTGTTCGCCAGGATCCGATAGGCGCAGAATTATCCTTTGAAATACAGGAAAAAAAGTCCCTGAGTGATCAACTGGGTGAAATTACCGGCTATCTGAGAATCGGCGGTTTTGCCATTGGCCTGATCACACTCCTGGGTGCATCCGTAGCCTTGATGAATATTATGATGGTATCTGTAACTGAGCGTACCCGTGAAATTGGCATCCGAAAAGCACTGGGAGCTTCACCAAAAAGAATAAGGCAGCAATTTTTGATTGAAGCGATTGTCATATGTCAGATCGGAGGCATAGCTGGTGTACTTATGGGCATGGGCATGGGCAACGTAGTAGCTACCTTTATGGATGTAGAACGCTTTCTGGTTCCCTGGGTATGGATTTTATCCTCTCTTTTCATTTGTATCGGGGTTGGCTTATTTTCAGGCTACTACCCTGCCTTCAAAGCTTCCCGCCTGGACCCGATTGAGTCATTGCGATATGAATGAGCCATCGTTCTTACTGCTTTAGATTTAATACAACAGCCGTACTTAACGTAGCCTAGTCAGGCTTTCTAAGAAATACATATACCTGTCCTTTGTAGCTTTCGGTATTGTAGTAAAGTGTGTAGTAGTATACACCAGCCGGTACTCCTTCAGCATGCCACTCAAAGTTGATATCATCCGAAGAAAACACTTTTTTACCCCAACGATTAAAAATGTCTATTCTCTGAAAAATATTGGAACAATTACCAGAAGGGAGATCACAATTTCCGTCAGGATCATTACAAAGTCGTAAAAAGAAGAAGTCACCCTGCTGATCACCATTGGGAGTAATCGCATTTCTTGGCTCATAAGCTTCCAGGTTCAGTGGTTCATCCACGATACGCAATACTATGCTAACGGTATCCTCTTTATTGTTAAAGCACTTACTGTCTATAGCGACAAAAAAGAGCTCCAAATAAGAGTCGCGGTTATCAGCCGCTACGGTTTCACAGCGAGGTGCCCAATTAAAAATAGAACCTACTGATCCTCTTCCTCTTACCGGAAAAAAGTTGAAATTAATAATCTCGGTATCTACTTCATTTCCATTAAATACTGCACCTGCCAGCCTGAGGGTTACGATGTCATTATCGGCATCGGTGCTGATCACATCAAAACTGACCAGCCTGTTCACCTGTGCAATTATGGTATCACCGTTAGAAAAATTTCTCACATATAGTTCGGGGGCTTCATTGAGAGGAGGCAATACGTTTACAATTAATTTCAAACTGTCCACAGAAGGTGCTCCGCAAGAACTATTATCCCGGGCAAGAAATGTAATTTCAAACCTGCTTCTTTCCGCAAGATCAATCACATTACAAGAAAGTCGCCAGCTAAATGGGCTTTCTATACTCTTGATCCCCTGATTTCCCGGAAAATAGATGTTATAGTCATTTAGTTCAAATCCATCACCTTCGGCACTTAGTACGATAAAATCATTGTCAATATCTTCGGCAAGAACCTTAAAGGAGAGCGTTTCGTCAATACGTATACTGATTTCTGTTTCCTCCAGTCCTGAGGTAGTAAGTATGGGGCGCTCATTATCAGGTGGGTTAACTGTAAAACGAAACCGTAATATGTCAGGTTCACCAAACGGACAATCACTATTATCGCTCAAAATTACATCTACCTCAAACTCATTGCCCTCACTAAAGTCCACCTGCTCACAGCTGGGCGTCCATTCAAATACTTTCTGCACTTCACCGGGAATAAGTAGTCGTTCTTGCAGCCTCATGCCCAGATCAGCAACGTCAAAGCCATCCCCTACCGCTTCCAGTTGCAGCAGATCCCCATCTTCATCCAGCCCCCGAATTGGGTAGCTAAAAGATTCACCTTCTTCAAGACTTACCTCCACTACATTAGGGTTACCCACGATAAACGGATCGTTATCTTCAGCTCCGTCTATGACTACGTCAATGCGCAATGTGTCCGAGAGGGGCTGGCTACAGGCATCATCATAGGCGATTAGGTTGATCTGCATAGGTCTTTCGGTATAGGGACACTGGGGAAGACAAAGCTCAAACCTCAAAGTATCGTCAGGGCCTTCCATTAATTGCAAAGAAGGGTTAATGAGCGAAGCTATGTCATCATCAAAATTGATTCCTTCGGCACTTACCCGAATTACTTCAGAAGGATCCTGGTCTGTTACTAAAATTTCCAGGCAGCGGTTTCCATTTTTAGAAAGACTTAACAGTTCACCCTCATTGTAAAAAACACCCTCATGCCGTGCAAATATTTCAGGTGCTTCGCCGGGATTACAGTCTACTACCAAAAGCTGGTAATCACGCCTCACCTCTCCTATTTTATTACCATTCCTAAACTCTTCTACTTTGATTCCAAACACAAAAACTCCCAATTCGCTGGGAATAACTCTGAGCTTACCTTCATTGTCAATGCGCAAAGGTGGTGCTCCGGGGATCATGTTATTGACCTCAATTCCATCCGTAAAATTTACAGGATAATGCGGTGCAGGCGTTGGTGTAGGCACTGCTTCAAAGCGAGAACTGTTGAGCGGTGCTTCCAGGCTGTAAACCAGGGAGTCACCATCAGGATCAGTAGCACTGAAATCGTATACAAAACTTTCATTGATACAGGCATAATCGCTGATGGGCGCTGATAGCTCAGGAGAAGAGTTGAGGAATGACTGGTTGTTAAAAGAAACCGGAGGAAACTCCATGTAAAAGGTTTGTCCGGTAGTTTCAGGCGATACCACATTGCTGACAATATTATTACGGCAGCATCGCTCAAAAACAGCATAATATCCTTCCGGGTCATTAAACTGAGCCGGAGGTAGGTTCAGCTCCGCACTGTAAATGATTTGTCGGAAAAGAATACTCTCATCTGTACAAGAAGGGTTAGTGTAGGGCACAAATGCGGATGAAACCTGATACACATTCAAAATCCTCATATTCACATCATCACTTTTTCGGAAGATATGAATCTGAGCGAAGTCATCCTCTGCCTCAGGATCGCCATTTACTTCATCAAAGTATTGAATCAGCCGAAGCTCATAACGTGTTCCTTCAATATGAATTAGTCTGAACTCACCCCCAACAATATGAGTAGCCATACTGATACATGGAAGAATGATTAACAAGAATGTGAGAAGCTTCTTCATATGGATGTAAACCTTGCTATCTACTCAAAGACAAGCTGTTTCATAGCATTGGTTGTAGGCTAATCTCTAAATTTAACAATATTATCCTAAATCCATACATCTAAAATTCAAATATGATACCTTTGCGCGCTATGGGAAAAAGGAAAAACTTGAAGCTGAAAAATATCACGGTAGAACGTATGGCTGCTGAAGGGAAATGTGTAGCCCATCATGATGACATGGTGATTTTTGTAAAGGATGTAGCTCCCGGAGATGTGGTAGATCTTAAAGTTACTAAGAAGAAAAAATCATTTATGGAAGCGCGTCCCGTACACTTTCATCAACTTTCTTCACTCCGTACTGAGCCCTTTTGTAGTCACTTTGGAATCTGCGGGGGCTGCAAATGGCAGCATATTCCCTATGAATTACAATTAGAATACAAACAACAGCAGGTTATTGATCACTTTGAGCGTATCGGCAAGATTCAGATTGGCGAAATACTGCCGATTCTTCCCTCCGAAGAAACCACCTACTATCGCAATAAACTTGAATACACTTTTTCCGTTAACCGCTGGCTGACCAAAGAGGAGATCAGTACTGGTGAGGACTTTGACCGTAGGGCACTTGGCTTTCATATTCCTCAGAGTTTTGAGAAAATACTACCCATTGAGCATTGTTATCTCCAACCTGAACCTTCAAACCAGATCAGACTGGCCCTGGATGATTTTGCCAAAAGGCATGATATTGCATTTTACGATCATGTAAAACACGAAGGGATGCTGCGGAACCTGATTATACGAACCAGCAATACCCAGGAGGTGATGGTAATTGTGCAGTTTGGCGGTGATGCATCAGCAAAAAAGGAAACAGTAGAGCAGGTGATGAGCTTCCTGAAAGAAAGGTTTCCTGAAATTAGCGCTCTGCAATACATTATTAATCCCAAGAAAAACGATACTTACTATGACCTTCCGGTAACTTTATACGACGGAAAGCCCTATATCACCGAAAAAATGGAAGACCTGACCTTTAGGATCAGCCCTAAAGCATTTTATCAGACCAATGCCGGACAGGCTTATCATTTATACCAGCTTGCACGTAACTTTGCGGATATTCAAAGGCATGAGACAGTCTATGACCTGTACACTGGTACTGGTACCATCGCTAACTTTGTAGCCAGATCTGCCAAGCAGGTGATTGGCATTGAATATATTGAGGAAGCAATTGAGGACGCGAAAATTAATGCTGAGCTTAATCAGCTTGATAACACTCAATTTTTTGCCGGAGACATTAAAGATATGCTCAATGATAACTTTCTCAATGAACACGAAAAGCCAGATGTGGTCATAACCGACCCACCCAGAAGTGGCATGCATCCTGATGTGATTCAAAAGCTACTTTCGCTTGACGCTTCTCGTATTGTATACGTAAGCTGTAACCCAGCTACCCAAGCTAGGGACATTGCATTACTTGGTGAAAAATATGTGGTAGAAAAGCTCCAGCCAGTTGATATGTTTCCTCACACTCATCATGTAGAGAATGTGGCTTTACTGTCCTTGCGATAGAGCCCTTTATTGTTTAAATGGATACATTTTTTGAGCAAATAACTTACATCTTGCTTTCAAAGTAAAAATCTCAGTCTAAGAAAACATAAACAGAGTTCATTTATCCTATAAAAATATTATTTGTAGCAAGTCGGTTTTGTGTAATGATTTCAGTTAAAGTTAATACAAATGGTGGGCTTTTTTGATGTAGTCAATCCATAACTATTTAAAATCAAAATGAAACTTTATAAATATTAGTATTAAAATAATACAATAAAAATTCGCTATAACCACAATATTTATCCAGCCATATTCCTCGGTTCAGAAGCCTGAAATTTTACTGTTGTAGAGAGCTATTTGTTGATCTTGAATTCACTTTATCAATCTGTTTTTTCTGCAGCAATGTTTCTTATTCCATAAAATCAAAGTCACTACGTATAGTTTATTATTTCTGAAATTGTTTCCATTTTGTTACTTGTTATCAACTGGCAGATTTTTGCCTGATTTCTTGGTCAAACTGATTTTACATATTTTCACTTTCTGTAAGAAAATCCATCAAGAATAAGCTTTTTACAATCGTATGAATTACTTGTACCAGGAATCAAACGAACCACAAAAACGTCAAGAGCAGCAGTTGTCATTTCATACACTTAACAATTCTTCTAATAATTACTCTTTTTTTCATGCAATAGCAGAATATAGTCTGAATGTTCAGCAATTTCTTCCAGACATGATTTACTCTCAGGATAAGGGAAATCTGGATGAAAAGACTTTTTTCTTTTCTAAACATGCGCTAAGAGATGTAATTAAAGACAAACCCTATCCCTATTATGTGTGTGACTTAAGTTTAGTCAAAAACTTATCTCTTGCAACAGCCCAGTTGATCAGCAGGCGTACTGATGAGTTATTTTCTGAGCATGGCTTTATTTTCTATGTGGTTCCAAAAAGTCAGGTGAGCGAAGTACAGGCTGCCCTTGTACACAACGAAAGCATTACGATCGCTTCTACTTCTGAAGAAGCTTACAAAATGTGTATGAAGTACAAGTATAAACAGCATGTGAGTGATTATCAGAACCTGGAACATCTTGATAAACATGACCTGATCAACATCGTCCAGGCCCAGAAGCTTCAGCAGGATGCCATCATTTCATTAATGATGTCTTCGTCTGAGCATACACAAGAAGCCATCAGTCAGATTCGTGAAAAAATTGATGTAAAAGAGAAAGAAGATAATAATCCTTCTTCACTGAATGATATCAAAGCGCTACTTAATAACTTTGAAAATGATGTGCTCAATCAGCTGCAGGAAAAAGAGGAAGCACTTAACCGTAAAACGGCCAATTTATATGCAGTAATCGAAAGTACGGATATGTGTGTAGGCTTGCTGGATGAAGAAGGTAATCTGGTAGACTGCAATCAACGTTTTACTTCTTTCTTTGAAAACTTCTTTGGCCAACAGCTTGAAGCAGGTCAAAAACTGATGACTTTGGAAGGTATGTCTACTTTCCAGCAGCAATGGCAGCAATACTTCAATGAAGCAATCAAGGGTGAGCAGTGTCAGTTTTCTGAAATTCTAAGTACAAATGGTAAAAGCGCAATACTTAACATTAAACTTTTTCCAATCTTCAGAGAACAAAAAGTAAGAGGGATTTCCTGCTTCATTCAGGATCTTACAAAAAAACAACAAGAGGAAGCACTCTTTCGACTTCTGAATTCTGCTATAGTTCACACCAATGATGCGATTTTGATCACTGAAGTAAAATCATTAGACTTTATCCATGGTCATATCATTTATGTCAACCGATCTTTTACCTCTCTTACCGGATATGAGGAAGATGAGGTGATTGGTAATAGTCATAACCTCTTATATGGCTCGCTTACGTCTACTGATGCTTTAGATACCATTAATCAGGCTGTACAGAATGGTGAACCGGTCCGTACCGAAATCATTAACTATAAAAAAGACGCAAGTTATTACTGGGTTGACTTCTCAATTGTACCCCTCAAAAACGATCAGGGTGAGGTAACACATTGGATCTCAATCCATCGGGACATTAGTGCCAGAAAAAAAGCCGAAGAAAAGGTAAGACATCAGGAGCGTTTTCTTGAGTCTATCAATAAGAATATCAAGGAAGCCATTTTGCGTACTGATGCATTGAAACACCTTCAATATACCAATCAGTCATTCCGGGATCTTTTTGGCTATAGGGATGAAAACATCAGCCTGGAAGAATTATTCGCGAATAAAGAAGCTGCCACAAAATTTGAAGAAGCCTTAAACAAAGGGATGGTCAATAACAGGTCATTCCAATTTAAACGTAAAGATGGAACAACCTTTTGGGGACTTACCAGCTTCATCATCAACGAAGATCAGGGTATCAAATACTATGATGGGGCCATTCGGGATATCACTGAGCGCAAAGAATCTGAAAAGATTTTGCAGGAAAAAAATACTGCGCTTCAAAAAACGAATGAAGAGCTTGACCGCTTTGTATACAGTGCCTCACATGACCTGAGGGCTCCACTTGCGTCAAGTTTAGGCCTCATCAATATATCAAGGTTCACACAAAATGAAAGTGAGCGCATGAGCTATCTGGATATGATGGAGCAAAGCTTAAATAAAATGGATAAAATCATTCAGGATATTACTGACTATTCCAGAAACGCCCGCCTGGAAATAGAGTGTGAAGAGATCCATTTTGAAAGCCTGATCACTGACGTGCTGCAACGCTTAAAGTACCTGGAACATATTGATGATGTTAATATTCACACCTTTATCGGGGGAGAAAGTAAATTCTATACTGACAAAATTCGCCTGTACGTCATACTGATAAATCTGATTTCTAACGCTATAAAATATCATAAATACGAGGAAACTAACCCCTATATCAACATAAAAGTAATGATCAAACCCGATGAGGCACATATTTTGGTGGAAGATAATGGTATAGGAATAGAAGAGAAGCACCTGGATAAAATATTTGGCATGTTTTTTCAGGCAGCCCGCGAATCTTCAGGTTCAGGTTTAGGTTTATTTATAGTTAAAGAAACGATCAACAAACTGGACGGTAGTATAAGTGTACAATCCAAACTCAAAGAAGGGAGTTGCTTTGAGGTGATTTTGCCCAACGAAATACATGGTGTTGATCTTTAGATTGTAGAAAGCATACGATGGAGAAAATTAAGCAAGTATTTGTCATTGATGATGACCCTATAAACAACATTATTTTTCAGAAATTATCGGAATTTGTAGATTTTGCAGAGGAAATCATACCATTTCTTAGTGCGGTGGATAGCCTTGACTACTTACAAAAGCTGGAAGAAGAGCAAGCCCCTCCCCCTAACATAATCTTTCTGGATATCAGAATGCCCATTGTCAATGGATGGGAGTTCCTGGAAAGATTAAGTAAGCTCAATAAAAATCATTATTTTGAGGGTACCGCCATTTATATGCTGACTTCTTCCTCTGAGCAGTCAGATATTAACAAAGCAAAAAACTACCATCTGGTTACTGATTATATTGTCAAGCCTCTGCTTACAGAAGATCTTGAGGCTATCAAAGAAAAAATGCAGGCTGAAACAGCTTAGCGTTTACTGCTAACGGCTTATCATATTGTCCCTTACGGTAGGCATGCTGCCGCTATATATCCAGTTTCATTTGCTTCTCGTTACTGCCAAATGTACTTGCAGAGGGTATATTTACAACAAAGCTCGTTCCCTGACCCAGCTCAGAAACTACGTGGATTGAACCTTGCATTTTGTCAAGTGTCTCCTTGACGATGTAGAGTCCTAGGCCTGTACCCGTCTGTCCTTCAGAAGCACGAAAAAACATATCAAAAATCTTTTCAATATGACTTTCTCCAATGCCCTGGCCATTGTCTTTCACGTGAATAGTAGCTTTTACCGGACTAACCTTTACCTTAACTTCTATAAAGCAATCTCTTCTATGAGTGCTGCTGTATTTGTAAGCATTGCTCACTAAGTTGTTTAATACTACTTTGAGGCGGTGTGCGTCTGTGAGAAAGGGATAATCCTGCTCAACCTGTATCACAGGTCTTATTTTGGCAGCATTTTCCAAATGAGCCATACTCTCGAAGATCTCTTCCACCAGGGGTTGAAATTCTATATGATCATGCTTCAAATCTTGATTAGCATTACGAGAATAGTCAACGATCTCTTTAATAAATTCATTAAGACGGTGCACACTCTTTTCCATCATCTGAATATACAGCTCTCTTTGACTGAAATCCTGCTCTCTCTTCAAAATATTAATCAAGCCAGAAATAGATGCGAGAGGTGCTTTCAGATCGTGTGTGGCACCATATACAAAATGATCTAAGCTCTTATTAGAATTTTTCAGTTCTTCAATCCTCTTGTTGAGTTTTCGCTCCAGTAGTTTCTGATCTTCCAGGCTTACGATTGTAATGTCAAAGCAAACCTGCCCTTCATCGGTAATGGTTGTAGATGCGCTTAATACGGCCCAGAACGGAGGGTGATCCGGTCGTTCTATTAATAGTGATTGATTGTCGACAAAGCGCTCCTCATTTAACAGTTGCACTAAAGTAAGCTTTCTTGAATGCTGCCCTTTATAAACCGTAACTTCATTATGCAAACTCTTTGATCCTGCTGGTAAGAATAATAAAGTTCGTGCATGAGGGTTGGCGTATTGTAATTCTCCTTCTTGGCTACACCTGAGAATTCCTGTCTTTACATTATTTCCGATTACAACTTCCTGAGTGCTTGTTTGTAAAGGTGTAGAAGGAGCTTCCTTACTAATTTCGGACGGCTCTGTGGCCTCCACCACATTGAAAACCTTTAGTTTATTGCCTTCTTCATCTACAGTATTAGCAGTAAACGAATAAACATTTTTGCGAGTACCATTTTTACTGATAATCTGACGCAGTCCAGACTTCTGATGCCCTTCAATATAATTCTGGTAGTATAAACTAGCACGAGCACGATAACTCTCAGGTTGCAAGATAGAGTAAGATTTGTTGATCAGCTCTTCTCTTTCGTATTCATAAATAGCACAGAAAAATTCATTGACATCAATAATCTTGTTACGGTCATCTACTACACACATACCAAGATTAGCAGCACCAATGAGCGTATCCAGCAACCTTTCGGTTCGTATCATGAGGTTAGATTGTATTTTAATGATATAGAGATTTAAGGAGCTTACGAATTTATAGATATATGTCGGATAAAAAAGTCGTTTTTGGTCAGCGCAATGCTCTACCAGGCAGGTAGGAATTCTATGCTTAGCTACAAAAGCTAGAAAATCAGACACTTGACTAATTTCACTTCATTAAATCTGTAAAGTGATGAGCATAAAAAAATTTCTTAAAAAAAAGAAAGAGCAAATACCCAATTGGCACCTGCTCTTAACGTTATGAAAATATTGGGAATAAATTTATTTCTTTGGCTTTTTATACAATGGAACTGTACTACAAGGCTCACCATACATGATACTGCTTACATAAGGGCGAAGCATGCGTGTGATCTCAACATAAGCATAAGTAGGCACCGGCAAGTTTCCACAGCCCTTTACTACAACTTTTGCGTCTTTGAATTTTTCAATATCTACTTTTTCCAATGCTTTAGTAAAAAGTGCCACTTCTAAAGTTTCTAAACTTCCATAGGTTACCATGGCCGCATATGGCTCCAGCTTAATAGTAAGAAGCATATAAGCCCAGGTAGGTACGATAGCATCTACCGAGCAGTTAAGTGCTACATACTTCCCTTCATATTGAGACCAGTCGTGTTCTTTGACAAAAGCCCTAAAGTCTTTTTCCCTCAGGATAGCTTCCTGAAAAAGATTATCTTTGATGTCATACACTATTCTTTCACCCTTTGGATAGTAGTCTTCCAGATTAAATGTTACCAGAGGACTTTGGGCGACTTTATTGATAATTTCTCCTTCCTGCTGTCTCATAATTTTTCTTCAATGCTTTACAATTTAGGCAACGCAACTATTTCTTTTTAGGTTTAGTCGTGCGAAATTCTTTGAGATAAAAAGGTTCAAAGTAGGCAACATCCTCAAAGCTTTTTGCATCAAATTTTTGCCATGCCAGTTCTCCGACCTCTTTGGCTGAAGGCTGTATGTGTTCTATGAAAATAGCATGTTCTGAACGATTTTCTAAGAAGGAGCGGCACTTATCGCTTCCATCACCAAAAAACCAAACTTCCCTGTCGTTTAAGTACTTATCAAAACTATTTTCTTCTACTACTAAAGGGGCTGTAGCATGCACTTCTTCACCTGCTGAGTCTCTTATCTGATAATACACTTCCATTCTTCGCGCATCCAGCATAGGGCAGAGCAAAGCATTTTTCTTGTTATATTTTTGAACACTTAGAGCCATCGCTTCCAATGTGTTAATAGCAATTAGAGGTATCTCCAGCGCAAAGCACAAGCCTTTAGCAGTAGATGTACCTATCCGCAAGCCTGTATATGAACCGGGCCCCATAGAAAGTGCTACCGCACTTAACTGTTTTCTATCTACCTCACAATATTCCATAAGATCAGCAATAAGTGGGTGCAAAATGGAGGAGTGTGATTTTTCCAGATGAAAATCCTGCAAGGCTAAAAGTTGTCTGTCACGATGCAGTGCAACTGAGCATGTTTTGGTAGCGGTTTCCAGGCTCAGAATATAGCTCATAGTTAATTTTTTTGCTTACTTGCGTGAGATACGATGGTATTATAGTTCTTAGTGTTGTATGTGATTCAAGGCTATATGATTTTCATAGACGTAATCATTTTTCCTTAAGTGAGGTTTTACATGAAACAGCATTTATATGTTTCAAAATCTTTGATATCATTATCCCTAAAACTATAGAACCATAACTCTAAGAACTATTAAATCACAATGATAGAAGATATTTACGAGAAATTTTTGGAATGTGTCCAAGTTTCTACAGATACCCGCAATATCATACAAGGCAGCTTGTTTATAGCACTAAAAGGGGAAAAGTTTAATGCAAATCAATTTGCTGCCGATGCACTGGAGAAAGGCGCCCGCTATGCCCTGATTGATGAGGCAGAATACCAGCAGGATGAACGGTTTATTCTAGTTCAGGATACGCTGCAGACCTTGCAGAAATTAGCCCGTCATCACCGCCGTCAATTTGATATACCCGTACTAGGAATTAATGGTACTAATGGTAAAACAACGACCAAAGAACTTGTAAACCGGGTATTAAGTGTGAAATACAAAACGCTGGCTACGCAAGGTAACCTCAACAATCATATTGGTGTACCTCTGACCTTACTTCAGCTCCGAAAAGAGCATGAGATAGCAATTATTGAACTGGGAGCAAATAGCGTTGGTGAAATTGCCATGTTATGTGAAATCGCCGAACCTTCGCATGGTTTGACTACCAACATCGGGAAAGCTCACATGGAAGGTTTCGGGGGCTTTGAAGGTGCTATTCGCGGTGAAAGTGAGCAGTACCACTATCTTATCCAAACAAGGGGCACTGTCTTTATTAATTCGGAAAACCCCATTCTCAGTAATATGGCAAAGCGCTTTGAAGCGCCACTGTTTTATCCCGCAGAAGGTGATTATTTTCATTGCAAGCTGATCAGTGCTGACCCATTTATCATATATAAGCATGAAAACGGCCAAGTAACTGAGACTAAGCTGATTGGTGCTTATAACTTTGAAAATATTGCTGCGGCGCTTTGTATAGGTAAATATTTTGAAATACCAGCTGAAGCTGCTAATCAGACAGTAAGCCAGTACCAACCTTCTAACAAACGTTCTCAGCTGATTGAGAAAGGTAGCAATACCATCATCATGGACGCATACAATGCTAATCCCGATTCTATGCAGGCTGCAATTATTAATCTGAATAAGATGAAGGTAGGGCATAAAGTAGCCATACTGGGAGATATGTTTGAACTGGGAAAAGACAGCCCTGCTGAGCATGTTGCTATTGGCACACTACTCACCCAGTGTAACATCAATGACGTGCTGCTTTGTGGTAGCATGATGGAAGACGCAAAAAAAACATATCCAGAGGCTCACTTTTTTCCAAATAAAGAGCAACTCAAAACCTATTTGCAGACTCAAAATTATGAGCATGCAACCATATTGCTGAAAGCCTCAAGGGGCATTGCTTTAGAGACCATACTAGACGATCTATGAATTCGCAACTTGTACTCAGCTTTCTGGATGAACTGGCCCAGAATAATAATAAAGATTGGATGGATGCCCACCGCTCGTGGTATGAAGAGGCTAAAGAAGAATTTAAAGTTCTGGTAACCCAGCTGCTGAGCGAACTCTCTGTTATAGATGAAGGGCTCGTGGGACTGGCACCTAAGCACTGTATCTTCAGAATCAACAGAGATATACGTTTTTCCAAAGACAAAGCACCATACAAAAATAATTTTGGCGCTTATATGTCGGAGGGGGGTAAAAAATCACCCAATGCTGGCTATTATCTCCATATACAACCTCATGGAGAATCTTTTATTGGAGGAGGTATGTACCATCCCAGTTCAGAGGTAATATCCAAAGTGAGGCAGGAGATTGATTATAATGCATCAGAGTTAAAAAAGATCGTTTCTAAAGCTGACTTTCAGGAATATTATGGCACAATACAAGGAGACAAACTGAAGAAGGCTCCCAAAGGCTACGAAACAGATCATCCAAATATTGAATTGCTCAAACTAAAAGACTATGTAGTAATCCATAAGCTGAGTGATGATGAGATCAAAAGCGAAAATTTTAAAGATGATGCTATTCGGATGTTCAAAACGATTGAGCCTTTCATACGCTACCTTAATGTAGCAATAAGCTAAAAAAACCCTTTCCATGGAGGAAAGGGTCACAATTATAGATTTACTTTTCCTTACTTGGCTGCTGAGTAGCGCTTGCTTACTTCATCCCAGTTTACCACATTCCAGAAGGCTGAAATATATTCGGGACGTTTGTTTTGATAATTTAAATAGTAAGCGTGTTCCCACACATCTAAGCCCAGGATAGGTGTTCCTTTCACTTCGGCAATCTCCATAGCAGGATTGTCCTGGTTAGGCGTTGAGGTAATTTTAAGTGAACCGCCAGGCTCAACAATCAACCAGGCCCAACCTGAACCGAAACGGGTAGCGGCAGCATTATTAAATTCTTCTTTGAAACTGTCAAATGAGCCGTAAGCCTTGTCAATAGCCTCAGCTAATTCACCACTGGGCTTTCCACCTCCATCAGGAGATAAGACTGTCCAGAAAAGAGAGTGATTATAATGTCCTCCCCCATTATTACGTACAGCGGTGGACAAACTTCCTATGCTCTTCATCAGGTCATCCAAAGACATATCAGCCTGGGGAGTCCCTTCAATTGCTTTGTTAAGTTTAGTCACATAACCGCCATGGTGTTTATCATGGTGGATTTCCATAGTTTTGGCATCGATATGAGGCTCAAGTGCGTCAGAAGAGTAAGGTAAGTCAGGTAATTGGAATGCCATTGGTTTGTTTATTTAAGGTTTAAAAAAATATTAAAAAAATCATCATTGAAATGATCTTTGTCTCTACAATTTATATAAACGACTATTCAAAATCATTATTTTTTTACAAAACTTAGTGCGTACTTTTGTCGGCCTAAACGAATAAGCTTGTTTTTTTAAATAGGATTGAGGTGTCAGATAGAATTGATAAAATTATCCGAGCAGCCTGGGTAGGCATAGTTGGGAATGCATTACTCGCGCTGATCAAAATGGTAGTTGGCTTCACAGCGAACAGTCAGGCGGTAATAGGAGATGGTATAGATACTCTTTCAGATGTAGCTACTTATGTGATTATCCTCTTTACGGCGCGAATCAGTCAAAAACCTCCCTCTGTGAAATATCCTTACGGATACCAGCGTGCTGAAACTATTGCCAGCAAATTCCTTTCATTCTTTATATTTTTTGCCGGCGCACAACTGTTTTATGTAAATGTAAAAGACCTGATCAGCGGTGTTCAGCGTGATTTACCTGATATGCTTGCAGTATACGCTACTGTATTTTCTATGCTCGTAAAATTTTTGATGGCCAGTTGGCAGTTCAAGGTCGGAAAAAAGACCAATAGCAGTATGTTGATCGCTAATGCCAAAAATATGCGAGCAGATATTATACTTTCGCTTTCTGTACTGATTGGCATTGCAGTTACGCTCCTGCTGAAAATGCCTATCATAGACACAGTTATAGCAATCGGCGTAAGTCTGTGGATTTTACGTATTGGTTTCAAAATATTCATGGAATCAAATACTGAGCTAATGGACGGTGTGGACGACACCTCTGCATATGAAAAGGTGTTTGAGGCAGCAGATGCTGTAAAAGGGGCTCATAACCCACATCGGGCTCGCATCCGTAAAATGTCAAATCTTTACCTTATTGACCTGGACATTGAGGTAGATGCACGTTTGAGCGTGGCAGAATCACATAAAATCAGTATCGCCGTAGAGCAGGAGATCAAAGAACGACTGGAAAATGTGTACGACATCATGATACACATTGAGCCCAAAGGAAATTATGAGGTAGACGAAAAATTTGGCCTAAGCCGTAGGAATTTGTAATTGGATCAACACTTTTTGTCAATCTTACTGAACAATTCAGGACTCCAGCTCAATACCCAATGATTCCAAACTCAGCAAATCATCATGGAGAGCGATTTGAGCAATGCTATTGAATTGATAAACCCACTGTTGTAATACGTTTAAGACTTTATCTCTTTGTACTATCGCTTCCTGTGCCTTCTGTTGGATTTTTCGCTCCATAATTTTAGCATCTTTGAGGGCTTCTATCATTGCACGACTTTGCAAAAGCTCTGAATCATCCAGATCATATACACTAAAATCTTTTACAATAAAACCCACTTTTTTATAAAAAACACTCGCCTGATTAAGCCATCCTTCAGCAACATCCGCGGTATTTTCGTTAAAATGTAATGCCTCTTTCAAACCTGGGGAATCTTTTAAAGCCTGATAAATGAGCTTTTGATGACGCATGTAGGTATCAAATGCGAACTTTTGATCTCTTTTGATCATTTCAAAAAACTTGCTTTTCCTGCCATATTCTCTCTGGAAATGCTCCTGTAGTTTGATTAATTCTTCTAGTAGATCACGACCGGTTACTAATTGATCCAGGTCATAATTATACGATTCTAATTTATTTTGAATTTCAGGCTTGTTTAAGGCACTCTCTATCATTGTACTTACTTTTCCCAAAAAAGCTTCCACATCGTAAACTATCATATATTAAATTTTTTCCTGCTAAAATACAATATATTTGCGATGGTAAACGTGCTGAATTTTGTGGGTTAGTACTTTTGAAAGAATTTAAACCAACTCCCTCTAAATTGGCCTCAAACCCGTTATTGAATGCCTATTCAACCTGGCTTTATGCTCAAAGTATCAAAAATGAATATACCAGGCCAATAAATTGCCGGTAAATAATTCAGAATGTTACATCTGAATACGCAAATAAAAAGGGCTAGAAAGTTTCTCCAGCCCTTACCATTTAATTAGACAGTATCTTTGCTTATTCGTAACCCTGCATAATATCAGGGGTTAATAGAGATTGTCCAGCTTCAAAATCATAAAGCGTAAGCGCTCTTAGGTTATAATAATCAGTCCAAAAATCGTTAAGCGCCTGAATATAGTCTCTTCTC
Organism: Catalinimonas alkaloidigena; assembly: GCF_029504655.1. Lineage (NCBI taxonomy): Bacteria > Pseudomonadati > Bacteroidota > Cytophagia > Cytophagales > Catalimonadaceae > Catalinimonas > Catalinimonas alkaloidigena. The sequence continues at coordinate 1,212,315 of NZ_JAQFIL010000001.1, read as the reverse complement.
GCCTGGTCTTTCTCTTGCAAAGAGATAATCAGATCAGTAATATTAATCTTACCAATCAGGTATCGTTGTTTGGTAATTTCATATTTACGGGCAGCAATATCATTTGATATTTCAGTAATCTCTACCTTATTGCGTAACATTTGATAGGTCTTCACCTGGGTATACACTTCCTGCTCAAAATTGATCCTCTCCTGATCCACCTGGTACTGGGTAAGGTTCAAAAGCGCTTCCTGTGTTTTGACAATTGACTTTTGCCTTCCCCAGTTCACAATAGGGATAAAAAAGCTTACGCCCAGCCGTTGCTGATTCTCAGGATTGTTGTAAATGTCGGGAAAGTCATCCGCGCGATTAGTAAGCCCGTAAGTAGCTTCCAAAGAAGCGTTTAGCCCAGTATTTCCTTTGGCTTCTGCCATATCTCGTTCTGCTTCTTTTATCTGACGGGCAAACTCTACGGTATTAGGATTATTTTTGAGCGCTTCGCTAATCGCCGTCTGCTCATTCACTTCAAATTCGGGAATATCATCCGGTAGAGCCAATACAAAACTTTCGGTATTATTAAGTCCGATGAAAGATCTTAGCCTTAGGGTACTGGTTTCCAAATCCAGACGTGCCTGGGCTACCTCCTGCCTAGATTTCATCACATTAAACTCTACTCTTAACAGCTCATTCTCTCCTATTTTCCCCAGATTATAACGTCCTTCAGAAATTTGGTATACCGTATCATTGCTGGAAAGGTTTTTTTCAGCGAGTTCCAGGTTGATCTGCGCAAGCAATACATCAAAAAACAGATTAGTAGCCTGAATAGAAAGTTCTTCCATATCTTCAGCATATTCTTTCAGGGATTCCTCATACTGAAGAGGTGCTATTTCTTTATCCCATTTATACGGATTAAATCCAAAAAGCTGCTGCTCAAAGCCTATGACTGCCGGATTACCGCTATATGTTGTTTGATCCGTTTCAAAATTGTCAAAACGCTGCATTTCTGACTCTATGAAAATACTACCGCCAGTAAGCCCGATCACCTGCCTTACACCTAAGTTGAGACTGGTAAGGTTCTGATTGACTCTTCTAAACTCTATACTTCCATCAGGTTGTGTAATAGGATTGTTGCTACGCTGATAGAATGGAAAATCCCCACTCAAATAGAGTTGTGGGCGATATTCAGACATAAAAGAACGATATGCCCAAAAACGGTTTTGCTTTCTGGTCTCCGCGAATAATGAGGAAGGCGATTGTTCTTTAGCAAGAGTGATGATTTCCTCTAATGTATATTCCTGAACAATTTGAGGGCTTTCCTGTGCTGTACTTGAGTGAAAGAAAAAAATTAGGCTTAGGTTGACAAATATTAGCTTATAACAAAGGCGTTTATTCATATCTAAGTGAGGTTATAGGATCTTGGTTAGCTGCTTTTCGGGCAGGTGCGATTCCAAAAATAAGGCCGACTGTTGCGGCTACACCGAAAGAAAGCATAATTGAAGTAAGAGTAATTACGGTAGGTATGTCAGCGATGTTGGAAATACCCATAGCGATCAGCATTCCTAAAATAACACCAATCAAGCCTCCGGCAAGACTGATCAGCATGGCTTCAAAAAGGAACTGCAGGATGATATCTGACTTCTGCGCCCCGACTGCCAATCTGAGGCCAATTTCTTTGATCCGCTCCATCACCGAGGCCAGCATGATATTCATGATACCAATTCCACCAACCAGTAAGGAAATTCCAGCCAATGCTCCCAATACAAAATTGAATATCTGGTTGGTCCTTTGTTGCTGTTTGATCAAAAGTTCAGGTATGGCAATTTCATAGTCAACAACCCCGAAATGGCGCCGCTGTAGCATCCTGGATAATACATCGGCAATCTTGCTTAATGATTCTGTTTCGTCCGCTCTGATTACCAAGCGATCCAACTGATGGTAATTCCTACTTTCCATAAACTCCTCATCAGTAGTTTCTGTATCATCGCTTTGTGTATTCCTGCTGTTAGCTTCCTGAATCTGGGTTTGTGTAATAAGAGAACGATCTCTGTACCTGATGAGCATCGTGCTAATAGGCACATAAACATCCATATTATAATCCCTGATCCCCAAGCGATTAATATTTTCCTGAGAAATCAAACGACGTTCTAACACCCCGATCACTTTCAGCCACTGATTACCCACTTTGATCATTTTATTCAGAGGATCTTCTTCGCTAAAAAACCTATCCTCAATGGATTTACCAATAATACAAACGGGTTCTCCTTCTTCAATCTGCTTGGCAGAAAACATCTCTCCATACCCTAAGCGGAAATTAGCCAGCCCAAAATAGCTTTTCTCTACACCTACCAGTTTGGCCGAACGACGGATACCATTTTTGATGATATGTTTATCCATTATTATCTCCGGACTAATCGTGCTGATGCCAGGAATGATCTCCTGAATGCTGTTCACATCCAGCATGGTAAGCCCCGGGGAGAACTTGGGCTTCTGATTAGCAATATTACTGCTTTCATTTACTTCTTCTTCCGTCTGCTCAACCACTGGTTGTACTATGATATTATTTACACCTACCAGTTTGATCTGTTCCAGTATCTCTTCCTGTGCTCCGGCACCAATACCCAGCATGGCGATTACAGCCGCCACACCGAAGATAATGCCCAAAGCAGTAAGGAAAGAACGAAGCTTGTTAGCCAGAATAGCTTCCAGCGCAATACTAAAATTCCCAACTATCTTTTCATTCATTTCCTACCTCAGTTAATGGTTGTGGTTCTTCATCCAGGTAAGCAATTCTTTTGTCATCTGGATTATCCGGAATAGACAGATAAATGACATCTTCTTCTTCTAAGCCACGGCTTACTACTGCCACATCATTACCTTTCGGGCCAAGTGCTACTTGCTGTTTTACTGTGGTAAGGCCACTTCTCTTAAATACATACACCAGCGTGTCTCCCTGACTCTGAATTGCCTCCAGGGGCACGACCAGCACATTTTCCATGAAATTTGTAATGATCATATTACTGGTTGTCATGGCAGGGCGAAGGGTAGTATCACTTTCGTTTACTCGTATAGAAACCTCAAACACTTTAGCATCTGAATTTGGTCTTTGCTCCCCCACATTGGCTACATCTGTTACCTCTCCAGTAAGTCTTTTTTCAGGAAAAGCGTCCAGGCCTATTTCTACCTGCTGGCCAACATTGATCCTGCTGATGTCTACTTCGTTTACATAGGTCCTGGAAATCATAGACGAAAGATCAGGAAGCGTTGCTACCACCGGATCCCAGGCACGAACCTGTGAACCTTTGCCTTTCTTACGACCATCCCGCTCTCTTTCATAGATTACCATTCCGTTTTCAGGGGCGCGAATTACAAACTCAGTATTTAGCTCTTTCAGCCTGTTTACATCCATTCGATCATCCTGCAAATCAGCACTAGCTTGCGCCATCTGAGTTTTACTCTTTCTCAGCAGCAAATTATATTCTTGTTTCGCCTGCTCCATCGCACGCTTGGCTTTTTCCAGTTCCAGTTCTGCCTGTTTGATTGTTGCCGGGGGTTCGTACTGAGATTGCTCCAGCGTGAGTTTTTTCTGTTCCATTTCATAACCCAGCGTAATCATCTTCTCCCTCTGCTCACGCAGTGTAATGGCAGTATCTATTTGTGTTTGCTCGAAAGCATTCTGGCTTTCCTGCATATCCAGCTCTTCGCTGCTAATACGTTCGCTTAATTCAGAATTATCGAGTCTTGCTACATAATCACCTTTTTCCACCACTGTACCTTCAGGAACAATATCTTCGATATTAGCCTGGTAGATTCGCGCTCTCTGCATACCCATAGGGCCTCTGATTTCTACAGAATTTCTTGCCTGTAGCTCTCCGGAAACAGTAACATCTATTTTCAGGCTTGTACGTTTTACCTCAGTAAGAATATCACCTGTCTCTTCATTACCTTGATCATCAAAGTAGTAGTAAGCACTGACCGCCACGATCAGTATAATCAATGGAATAAGAATTTTTTTTAACATGATAGGTTTTGTATTGAAAGTGCTGACGAATATGAATATATATTTACACAGATTTTTCTATGCTACTTCTTCTGATCTCGGTGTTGACTTCATCTTTTTCTATTAGGCCATCTTTAAGCCTGATGATGCGATGTGAATAATGCGCTATATCATCTTCATGCGTAACCATAATGATGGTATTTCCCTGATCGTGCAGGTCCTGAAAAAGATCCATCACATCATATGAAGTTTTGGTATCCAGATTACCGGTGGGCTCATCTGCCAGTATGATACTGGGGTTGTTTACCAATGCTCTGGCAATAGCGACTCTCTGCCGCTGTCCACCGGAAAGTTCGTTAGGTTTGTGATAAGCTCTACTTCCCAGTCCCACGCTTTCCAGCGCCTGCAACGCTCTATCTTGCCTTTCTGACTTATTGATACCAGCATATATTAAAGGTAGGGCAACATTATCCAGTGAAGATGAGCGAGGTAGCAAGTTGAAAGTCTGAAAAACAAAGCCAATTTCTTTGTTACGCACCGTAGCCAGCTCATTTTCACTCATGTGACTGACATTTTGATCATTTAAAAAATAAGTGCCAGAAGTAGGTGTATCCAGACAACCGATAATATTCATTAGCGTAGACTTTCCTGAGCCGGAAGGCCCCATAAAAGCTACGTACTCTCCACGATCTACTTTGATAGAAATGGATTCCAGGGCATGAATCTCCTCTTCCCCCATGTGGTAAAACTTGGCAATAGCATTAGTTTCAATAATAGGCTTCATGTAGTTGAGGCTATGGTAGTTCAGGTTAGAGTAAAAAAACGCATGCTAAGAGTCAGCAGAGTCAACTGCTGCTTAACTAAGCTTTTAGTTATCTAACTTATGAAAAATAAAAGATTTATCTATCTTTTTAACGTTATTTTCTGCCAAGTATTGAAAATAATATATTAAGCTCCTGAAAAATAACCTTCTTCAGCCTGAGGGCAAATACTTATAAATTAATTAGAGTCCGGCAATTTATTTGTGAAACTTGTATCCAAGTGGATGGGTATCTGATGATTATTCACAAAGTACGAGGATGAAACTGTAGCTGGTGGGCTGGCGTGAGCAACAGTATTTGATAACACGAACAAAACAATACATAATACAATCAGCACCATAAATCTCTTGAGCATGAAATATTTAATAGTTTAGGTAAACAGTTAGGTAAATATAGTACTTATGATTATATCATTTTTTTCCAAAATTACAAGACCGTTCCCAAAAGTTCATGAAATTTTTTAAACAAAACACTTTATTATTCAGTCTCTACCTTTTGTTGGTAGTTTTCTTACCAAAATCACCGTCACAAGCACAGGAAAAAGCCTACCGATTATCACCTGATAAAGAAATACCACTGCTCACTACCGGAACACTTGGCACAGTTAGCAGCCTGGTACTTAGAGTCAATCAGAGCCCACTTGATTCAATGCAGATCATTGAACTAAATCGTGATCACCTTTTAGGTTTTGATTTACCCGCAACAGAAAACTATAACCAGGACGCACGTATTGCCAGTGATGTATTTTTAAACGTATCATATTTATTTCCTCTAGCTCCTTTGCTCATTAAGGATGCCCGTCAGGAATTTGGGATTATCAGTGTAATGCTGCTGGAAACAATACTTCTCAATGAGACGTTTACGGGGCTTAGTAAAGTATTGGTCAGTCGTCCACGACCGTTTACGCATAATGCTGACGTTCCTTTTGAGGAGAGAATACAGGAAGACAATAATCTCTCCTTCTTCTCCGGACATACTTCCTATACCGCTGCGCTTTCTTTTTTTTCTGCGCAGGTACTCTCACAGTACATAGATAATCCTACCACACGTAAAGTGATCTGGGCAGGGGCGATTGCCTGGCCCGCTGCTACTGGCTACTTCAGATATGCCGCCGGTAAGCATTATATCACTGATATCCTCACCGGATATGTGATAGGAGCTGCACTCGGCTATTTTATTCCCCGCCTACATGAAACGACCAAAGGAAAAAATTTGGAAACAAATACCAAGGGCTTCCACCTTGACCCACAAGCCAGTCAGATGTTTAAGCTGGTGTTTGTTTTTTGAGAGTACAATAGTTCTAAGTGTTATATTTGTTATAAATAGAGAAAGCCATAACACTTAGAACTATCATACTACCATTACCGATGTTTCCAATCAAACTTATCCAGACTTTCCAGTGAAGCTTTCAGCAGTTGGATGCAGGCATCTATGTCTTTTTTGTTGGCCATCTCAATCACCTGGTGAAGATGACGTGTAGGTATGGATATGGCTCCCGCGATGGCTCCCTGCTTACCCATACGCTGTATGCCCGCAGTATCGGTACCTCCGGCAGTCAAAATCTCAGGCTGCCATTTGATATTGTTCTTCTCGGCAGTCTCTTTCAGGAATTCTACCATGCGGTAGTCGGCAATGGCTGAGGCATCCATGACTTTGATGGCCGCACCCTCACCGAGATTGGTAATCTTCTCATGTGCCTGCGCTCCGGGCAGGTCAAAAGCGATAGTTGTATCCAGTCCGATGCCGAAATCTGGATTGATATTATGCGCAGCCACATTGGCACCTCTCAGCCCCACTTCTTCCTGTACGGTAAATACGCCATAGACATCATAGGGCACTTCCTGTAACTGTCGCAGCGTTTCTATCAGGATAAAGACCGACACGCGGTTATCTATAGACTTGCAGTTGACGCACTCTCCCATCTCTACCAGTTCTCTTTCACGGGTAATGGGATCCCCAACCTTCACGATCTCTTTTACCTCGTCAGCATTCATGCCCAGATCAATGAAATAGTCGCTAAGCTTGGGGTTTTTGTTTCTTTCTTCAGGACTCATCACGTGAATAGGCTTACTGCCCATTACGCCGATGAGATCCTTCTTGCCATGCACCACTACCCGCTGCGCGGTCAGTGTTTTGGGATCAAATCCACCCAAAGTATGAAAGCGCAGGAAACCTTTATCATCAATGTGGGTGACGATAAAGCCGATCTCATCCATATGGGCGGCGATCATTACCTTTTTGCCGTCAGGATTATTTTTGGCTTTCTTGACAGTCACTACGCTGCCCATATTGTCCACTTCCAGGCTATCCACCAGTGGTTCTACTTCTTTGATGACTAGATTCCGAATACGGGACTCAAAGCCGGGTGCGCCGGCTATCTCACATATGTCTTTTAATAAGGATACGTTAATACTCATAGGGAAAAAAATCTCTGTTTACAATTTTCGGTAATCTAGCAGGATGAAAGCAAAAAAGAAAGGCTGCTAGTCTTTAGCCACCAAGTATAGAATCAAAACCATCCTGACTGAAAATAATAGGTAGTCCTTCAAAAGGAAATTTATTCGAACTTGAGCCGATAGCAGGATGAGTAAAATGATTTGGGGTTGGGACTTGCTAGCAAATACAATTAGACTTAGTTTTTTTATTATACTCTTAACACAAAAGATCCCTCCAGGATGACAGAAAAGGAAGGGTCTTTCATCCAGTAGGGAACCTGATAAGACTTGTGAAGTCGTTTGAATTGTATCAGGGAAAGTACAATTCATCATAGCACTACTTTGTTCGGGGCTTCTGATTGCTGAGGAGATTCGTCCAGGGCCACACTGGCTACTTTCATAAAGTCGCGCATCCACTTATCCAATATGTCTATCTGCGCATTGCGCAGCAATTACCAGGGGCAATACTGAAGTAAGGGATTACTCTTGAATTAAATCTGGTCCTGTATGATACAACGTATTCAGTATTTGATTAGCTTTATTATACACACAAAGGGAGTGAATTTCCCCTCACCCCACCCAAGCCATGTCCATCAGAAAACTTATGTTCGTTCTGTATGCTGTCATGCTTCTCTCCGCTGTAAACATTTCAGCTCAGCACATACTTGCCGAATTTGATTCCATTTCCATTTCTAAGCTTAAGTCGCTCAAGCCTAGATACCAGGTAAACCATACCATAGTGAGCGAAATCTCTCTCATCAACAGGGCGCCTGAAGCTGTGAGCTATGTTCCGAGAAAATTCTGGGCAAACCTGAGAGAGGGGACTTTCACCTTATTGACAGGCTTTAGTACCAGTTCAACAGAGGATGCATTATGGGTATCGGAAAACGAGATTAAGTTTGCTGACCCAGCCTATACCTGGCAGGTTCCTCTTTTCTTTCACGGAGCGTATATGAAAAATAGGGAACGTGTAGAAAATGACGATGGCAGCAGCAGCGTGGAGACACAGAAGGGAGTGTATGTAGACTGGAGTCGTGGTGCATATGGACTCATTCTTAGTCAAGGCGATTCTCTGGGTGGTTTTACCCTGATCACCAATCTCGAGGATGATACTGCCAGTATGTCCTGGCTGGCACGTATCGGTGAGGAACAAAGCCAGGTGAGAGATAAGTTAAAAAAATATGAAGCAGGCCAGATGCACTATAATTTTCAGCTGATCGCGGTGCTTCGCGGAAACTTATACACCATACTGAGCAGTGGTAGCCATTTTGCATCACTTATCATGCTGGAAGCAGAGCCGATAGCAATCTTTCAAAGTAATCCCAACTATATTATCCTCAATAAAAAAGACCGCATAACTCCTTACCTCTTGTTCAGCAAGACCGTAAAAGAAGAAGAGCGCATGGACCTTATCCGGCTGGCTTTCTTAAGCGCTATCCTTGTTCGCTCCATGAGTGTAGATTTTTATAGTATGTAATTTGGTATACAAATATACTCACCTGAATATGCCATTCACCTCCCTCAATCTTTCCTGTAAGCAGCTGCCACAGGAAACTGCATTTTTTCATTATCATTTTCAGTGTCTTCTCTGCCAACCTAAGGGCCGTAGGGGCAATCCATTGGGGCAATGAAATAGTAGGTGACACATAAGGAGGTGAGGCATACCACAGAACATTACATCCATTCAGTAGCAAAAAAGGGCCATTTTATTAGCTAATCTGTTAGAAAGTCGGATTATTTTCTCAATTTTATAGGCAATTCATCAAAATCACAAAAAGTAAGGGATTAGAAGCAGATCATGAGACAAAGGTTATTGAGCGAAGGCGCAAAGGAATTGAGTTACGAAATCCGTGGAATTGTTAGAAAAGCACAGCAATTACAAAAGCTAGGCAAGCCCATTTTCTGGGAAAATATAGGAGATCCTATCCAAAAGAATTATCAGGTTCCTGAATGGATCAAAGAGATCATCGCTGAGCTTCTTAAGGAAAATACCACTTATGGCTATTGCGACTCCAAAGGCGTGTTGGAGACCCGTGAATTTCTAGCCAGGCTCAATAATCAGCGAAATGGTGCACAGATTACCGCAGATGATATTCTTTTCTTCAATGGGCTGGGCGATGGTATCTCCAAACTTTATCAATACCTGGTGCCTACTTCCAGAGTGATAGGCCCTTCTCCCTCCTACTCTACGCATTCCTCTGCCGAAGCTTCTCATGCCAACCACCATCCAATTACCTATCAGTTGGACCCCAACAATAACTGGTATCCCGACATGGATGATTTGTACATGAAGGTGAAGTACAATCCTAATATTGTGGGCATACTGGTGATCAATCCCGATAATCCTACGGGTGTGGTATATCCGCTGGAAATTTTGCAGCAAATGGTGGAGATTGCCCGTGAATTTGACCTCTTCCTGGTGGCCGATGAAATTTACCTGAACATCACATATAATGGTGCTAAACACATTGCTTTAGCAGATATTATAGAAGATCTGCCCGGTATTTCTATGAAAGGAATCTCTAAAGAACTGCCTTGGCCCGGCTCACGCTGTGGCTGGATGGAGTTTTACAACCGGGACAACTCAACTGAGTTCAGCAAGTACTGCTCTACTTTAGAAAATGCCAAAATGATAGAGGTATGTTCTACCAAATTACCTCAAATGGCTATTCCACGAATTATGGGTAGTCCTAGATATCCAGAGTATCGTATTGAATTTAACAACGCAATCGGCAGAAGAAGCGCTATTATCACAGAGATGTTACAAGACATCCCTGAGATTACCTTCAATCCCACCTATGGGGCTTTTTACAATACCATTATCTTTAAGGAAGGGGTACTTTCACCTCACCAAAGTTTGAAAATTGATGATCCTGCAGTAGCCTCTCTACTGAATAGCTGGCTGGACGCTGAGCCGGATATGCCGCTGGACAAACGTTTTGTTTATTCACTATTGGCTGCTAAAGGGGTATGTGTAGTTCCTATATCATCTTTTTGTTCTGACTTGCAGGGTTTCAGGGTAACTTTGCTGGAGAATAACGAAGAAATACTTGTGGAAACTTTTAACAGAATCCGGGATGCTGTTAAGGAATTTACACGGGCTTAACGACCTATGAGAACAAAGCCAGCCCAGTGATAGGGTTCTTCATATTTTTCCCTCATCGTCCGTTGTGCATTTAAAAGCGCGAGGGATTTGCTTTGTCCTGATAACCAGTTTTCGTAAAAAAGTGAAATCAGTTCTGTTGTAGATGCATCGTCAACTTTCCACAAACTCATCAATACACTCTTTGCGCCAGCCACCAGGAATGCCCGTTGCAATCCATAAACACCCTCACCATTTTTCACTTCTCCCAGCCCCGTTTCACAAGCACTAAGAACCACAAGATCAGTACCGCTCAAATTGAGGTTCATAGCCTCGTAGGCAGTAAGCACGCCATCTTCCATTTCCAGATTCAGGCTATCCGCATTTCTCAAAACACTGGCAGCGCCTGCCAATAGTAAGCCTGAACGTAACAAGGGGTTAGCAGACACATTTTGCATATGAATACCGAAGGCCCGCTGATCCACCTCAAGCGGTAAATCGCTCAGAAAATAACCATGCGTGGCAAAGTGTAATACATCAGGCATAAGTACCTGCTTGATTGCTTCTTCTTTTGCCTGTGCTTCAGTTAATTTTTTTACTCTCCAATTCTTTGCCTGCATCATTCTCTCTATGGTGTTCACTTCTACTCTGGTGCCAGGCAATGGGTGCAAGTTATAGTCTTCCTTTTGACTGCTCTTATTCCACTTAAACTCCCCTCCATCAATAAATACACCATTACCATCCCTTAGATATGGTACTTCAGCCTGGCTCAATAAATCCAGCTGATAATCGGGGTATCCTAGAATCAGCGCCTCCTTGTACGGATCTGTTCTACCCTCAGACACATCTTCAGTAAGCTCCCGGGTACTGCTAAGCATACGAAGGTTTATTTCATCTAATAAAAAAGTCTTGCTATTTTGATTATAAAGACTGTTCAAGCTGATTTTATTATAGACACCATCCGGAGCAAAATAGACAGTTTTAACCTCAGCAGACAATGCTTCACCTATACCCCTCCAGTACAGTGCATAAGAAAGTTCATCTTCAATATGATATTCAATGGCGTTTTTGTAGTAATTGAAGTTCTTGGTTTCCATAGCCTGACCATCCGGTAGTACTGTAAGCTTTGGAGAGGCCTGACCAGGCTCTACGATTAGTGCAATATATACGATCGGTTGCTCCTGATTTTTACTGATGCGTAGCACTTCAACGGCGGCTTCACCCGGTTGAAGTCTGCTTTGCACATCTTTCCAGGTAAGCATACGGTTTTCCAGACTTCTTGCAAATATTTGAGAACTTGCAGAAAGCTTTTTCTCAAGCTCATTGGCATCTTCCTCCACGGCGCTGATATTCAACTTTCTATTGGTTAGCTCCTGAGAAGATAATGTGTAATATTTTGCCAGCTGTTCTTTTTTCAGCAACCATTCTTCATAGAGCTCAATCAAATCTTCGTCACCACTTTGAAAAATACTTCTGCGAATACGGCTGGATGCATCCAATAACATAGCTTTCGTGATCAGCTGCAAATTATAGAGCTTTGATAGTAGTTTCTGTTGACTTTGCGGGGAAATCAGGCCTTCTTTTAGATTCATGTTCATCGCGAAATCTCTATAGGAGTTTAGCACAGGTTCAATGCGCTGATAAAACGCACTCTTCTCCTTTTCGCTTAAAGCAGGAAAATACTCCTTGAGTTGCAATGAATACAAGTTTATTACTTCTTCAAATAGTCCCTCCACCTCTGTGTATTGCTTAAGCCGATAGCTATTTACAGCTTTTCCATACAAAGCATAGGCATAATCGGGATGCTGTTTCCCTAAAAGCTTTGCTCTTAATGAGACCACTTCATCTAATAAAGGAGCTGCTCTTTCATACGCTTCCAGATCTTGGTAGAGAAGCGAAAGGTTCAATAGAATAGTAGAATATAAAGGGTGCTCTTTTCCCAGGCTATTTTGACAGATAAGCTGGGCTTCTTTCAGCAATGGTTCAGCTTTGCTCAGGTCGTCATTATTTTGGTAAAATGATGCCAGACTGTTTAATGCTATCGCGTAAGACGGATGTTGCTTACCCAAAGTTTGTTCATCAATTTCCAGGGTCTCAAGCAGGTAATTCTCAGCTAGCTGATTATTTCCCTTGATTTCATACAGTGAAGCCAAGTTTTGTGTAGCAGTAGCATAATCCGGATGATATCTGCCATAACTTTTTCGCAACACATCTCTACTTTTCATAAGTAGGGGTTCAGCGGCATCATAATTACCCAACTGCATATAAAAATTAGCCATTTCAATTGCTGTAATTGCGTAAGCAGGGTGGTTTTCAGAATAGATACTTTTCTGAATATCTAATGCTTGTTTTAACAAGGGTTCTGCTTCAGGATAACTTCCTAAAGCTACTTCAAGCCTTGCCAGATTACTCAGGTTTTGTGCAACCAAAGGATGCATTTCACCATATAAATTTTCGTTTTTGATCAGTACAGTTTCCAGCATCCTTCTGGCTTGCTCGTAATTAGCCTGCTCCAAGGCAAGTAATCCAAGATTGGACAATACCGCAATATACTCTGGGTGGTCTAAGCCCAACAGCTGCCTTTTGATGCTCAGTGCCTCATCAAAAGTTTGTTTAGCATTTTTAAAGTCACCTTTTTCCTGATGCAGGAGGGCATAATTACTCAGAATACTAGCATAAACATTATTCTCCTTACCTCCGAGGGTATTTTGAATCCGTAATGCTTCCTGATAGAATATTTCAGATTCGGTAAATAGTCCTATATCCTGATACAATGCTGCCATTCCAGTGATTGCAGCAAGATATTCTGAGCTCAAGCTGGCATTTGCAAGCTTACTGATTTCAGTTGACCGCTTGTAATAATAAATAGCACTGTCGTGCTGAGTCAGTTCCTGATAAGTTCGTGCAAAATTATAGTAAAGCGTAGCTACCCTTAACTGTTCACTTTTACTTTTTAAGTCTAATTGGTTTAGTATTTTTTCTGCCTGATAAAGACAGTCAAGCGCTGTTTCAGACTCACCTTTATCTTTATGAATCAGCGCCTTGTTGTTAAGCGCTGACACATAAGCCATATCAACTACCCCTGTAGTGTCTGTGAGTAATGCCTGATGCTGGTTATAAAGCTGTATTGCATCCTCCGCTTTTCCTTGTTCATAGAGGGCCATTGCGTAATTATCAATACTGGCCCAAAGCCTGTCATCTTCAGGCCTGGTAAATTGGACATTTATAGTGTAGGCCTGTTTTAACCACGCTCTTGCTTCTTCAGGGCGAATCTTTAAAGATAACCTTCCTAGATTATTGAGCACAGAAGCCCACCGAAGGCTATCCTTCAACTGATTGTTTTCAAACAGCTTGTTTAAGTCAGCATAGCACTCAAATGCTTTGTCAAAGTCTTCTCTCAACAAATACTCTGAGGCCATCGCATATAATGTTTCTCCTTTAAATATTAGCGTATTTTTGTCGGTGCTTCCTTCAAAGCAATGAACGGCTTGCTCCAGATAATCTAACGATGTGACCTCACCGGCTTTCTTACTTTTTTTAAATGCGAGATAGTATTGAACCCCCTCTTCTGTACCTTCAGATAGATTGGACTTCATGCTGACTAATAAACTATCTGCCTGTTGATATTGATGAGCTTGGATATAAGCATCTGCTAAAAATAAATGTAACTGACTTAGCTCATCCTGCTCTCCTTCCAGACTTTGAAACAATTTTTCAGATTGCTCAAACAGCTGTATTGCTGTAAAAGGATCGTCATTGTTTAGTTTAAGTACTGCCAGATTGTAAAGAGACTCAGCATAAGCTTTTGGCGGCTGCTCATTGAGTAGCTTTCTTAGAGCTACCTCCTGTTGCGCATATTCTCTACCCTGTTCATTCCAACCGGCTGAATAACTGATGAGTACTAACAACTTAAGGTATTGTGCATGTATAGCACTTTTTACCCCTGCTTGCTGTTTGGCACTGGCTAAATATTGAACCCCCAGAGATAAAGCTTCTTCATACTTCCGATCCTCATAAAGATTTTTAACTTGCTCATAATCCTCCTCCCGGTGCTGGGTATAACCTAACAAGGGGAAGAAAAATAATATGATCAAAAATATTTTTTTCATGGTAGAACCAGGGGATTGCATTTTCATTTAACCTCAAAGCAAACAACTTAAATTCAATTTTTTGTTCAATTACACAAACTTATTATTGGGTTTGGAGAAATAGATATACCAATTACAAAATTTATAAACCAATTAATATTTAGTATTAAATTAATTATTTAAATTAAAAGAAAATTCTGTTTAAACGTTATAAATATAACTATTCAAACATTAAATTTTGATTTATCAACATTGTATTATTCTTATATCCATGTTTACAAACTTTTGTATCGGTATGAAAAATGAAACTATTCAGTAAGCAGGTGTATGAATGTGTTCATTTTTTATTTCAAAAGTTACTCACTACTATGAAAAAAAATTACTTGTTCTTTATAATATTCAGTATTTCTACTGTATTCACTATTAATCTACATGCCCAGGATGTGGAAACTTTATGGGCAAACAAAGTTATTGATGTTTCATCATCATATAAGCAAGGTTTGTTATTTAAAGATGGCCTGCGTTACAACAAATATCCTGCTGAAAGAATATTAGGCAATCCGGATGTTCTACCGGGAAATTCTGGAGACAGTCCCAATGCATGGGTACCTCAAAAACCTGACCGTAAAGAATTTGTAAAAATCGGTTTTGAGTATCCTATAAAAATACAGCAAATCGCTATTGCTGAGTCCAGAAACCCCGGTGCGGTTACTGAAATCTACACCTATGATTTGCAAGGCAATGAAGAGCTGGTTGCAGAGCTTGAGGCAAGCCCGGTTAATTCCAGTAGCAGGTTGTACAATGTATTTATTGATCCAACCGGCTATGAGGTATATTCCATAAAAATCGTGATAGACGGGAGTAAGGTAGCCGGCATTAATGCCATAGATGCAGTAGCGATTTCATCCTCACCCATCCCCATTAATGCAGAGATCAATATTGCAGAGAATGTCAATCCTAACCTGGAAACTGAAGTATTGGATTTCAATACTGAGCAAAATTTTATTAGCCTAAAACCTATCATAGCTCCTGACGGCAATATGTTATTTTTTAGCAGAAGGTCTCCTGAAAATGTAGGAGGAGAAACCGACCCCGAAGACATCTGGTACTCTGAAAGAAACCTAAGTACTAACAGTTGGAGTGACCCTAAAAATATTGGCCGTCCGCTAAATAATAAAGGAAGTAATTTTGTAAGTGCCGTTACGGTAGACGAGAATAATAATTATGTATTATTATTGGGTAATGCTTATCTGGATGACAATAAGATGATATCTGGAGTTTCCACCAGTACTAAACAAGAAAATGGCTGGTCAAATCCCAGATCTCAGAACATTAGTAATTTTTATAATTACGCAATGTCTGCCAACTATTTTCTTTCTAACGATCAAAGGTACTTACTGATGGCAGTAGAAAGAGACGATACCTATGGCGGACTTGATTTGTACATCAGTTTTAAGCAGGGCAGTAACAGCTGGACGCAACCCATCAATCTTGGAAACCAGATCAATACACCTGATATAGAATCTTCACCCTTTATCGCTGCTGATGATTCCACATTATTTTTCTCTTCAAGAGGCTATAGTGGCTTTGGAGGGGAAGATGTGTATGTTTCATACAGACTAGACGACAGCTGGCAAAACTGGTCTGAACCCAAAAACCTTGGATCAGACATCAATTCTTCGCGTGATGATACATTTTTTAATATTGGCCTCAATGAAGAATACGCTTATCTGACCCGTGGAAAAATTGACCAGGCAGACCTTTACCGTGTTACCATGCCGATCTTCACAAAACCTGCAGTGCCCGCTAACCAATATCTCGTACAGGGCCTGGTATATAATGTAAAAAATAATATGCCGGTAGACGCGGAAATAATTATCACTCCCATTTCTCAGGGTGAAGATAATATTGCCGAACAAAGTCAGGAAGATGGTAATTATTCCATAACATTAACGCCCGGTGAATATGAGATTTCCGCTAGAAAAGAGGGCTACACTAGCGTTGACCCTCAGCATATCAACCTTGCTGCACTTGACGATGATGGCGATAGGATAGTGCTTAGAGACTTGTACCT
The DNA here is from genome assembly GCF_029504655.1 of Catalinimonas alkaloidigena. Classification (NCBI taxonomy): domain Bacteria; kingdom Pseudomonadati; phylum Bacteroidota; class Cytophagia; order Cytophagales; family Catalimonadaceae; genus Catalinimonas; species Catalinimonas alkaloidigena. Next base: position 1,195,839 of record NZ_JAQFIL010000001.1, on the reverse strand, counting down.
TATCCGTGACTTTAGAGATGTGGACATCAAAGACGAGTTATTAACAAACCGTGCAGCCATTGCAGCAGAAGAGGTATTATTTGATATCAACCAGGCGAAATTGAGTAAAAGAGCCTACCGACAGCTTCGGAGAGTCGCTGAGTTTATGAATGAAAACCCAGAAGCGAAATTACTCATCACTGGTCATACCTGTGATTTAGGAAGAAGTCAGTTCAATATGAAACTATCTCAAAACAGAGCAGAAGCCGTTGCAGGTTTTCTGGAAAGACAAGGTGTTTCCCCTTTAAGGATTGAAACAAGAGGTTATGGTGAAAGCGAGCCCTTGGTACAAAACTCAAATCCTTCCAATCGTAAAATAAACAGAAGAGTTGAGTTTACAGTGAGAGATAATTAAACTTTGATCAATATTTATACAGAGCTCTCTTTTATAAGGAGAGCTTTTTTTATGCGTGTACTAAAAAATATAATTATATAAATATTATATTTTATTATTTTAATAAATTTACTATCAAAATGAAAATTGCGTGTCAATTCAATAAGACTTATTATGTGCTGGATAAGGAATTGTGCCATTGTATTAGTATTCTTGGTAGTAGAAGGCTTCTTCCAACATACGATGGCAAATAATGACGATGAAGTACTTGTTAGGCTGGAAGGAAAAATCTTAGATGCAGCTACCCTAAAGCCGGTTTCTGCTAAATTTGTATATAAAATGATCCCTTCAGGCAGTGTAACCGGAATCAGAATGTTTGCAAACGAGAACGGAGAATACCTGGTACAGCTACAGAAATATCAAAAATACAAAATTGAAGTAAGCTCGGAGGATTATCAACCGCTGGAGATTGAGTTGAGCACAAACAATGATAGGATAATCCAAAATGACTTTCACTTATATAAAATCCCTCAAAAAGGCGAGGTGTTTGACCTTTCTGACAAAATTTACTTTGAAAGAGGAAAGTTTACCATCAACGAAGCTTCCATTCCTACACTTCAAGCCCTGGCCGATATCATGCAAGCTCACCCGGATATGAAAATACGTCTGGAAGGCCATACTGATAGGGGCACATTAAAATCATTATTCTATTTATCAGAAAACCGTGTTGAGGAAGTAAAAAGATACTTAGTAGAAGTAAATGGAGTAAACAAAAAGAGAATCAAGACGAAAGCATTTGGTGGCACCAAGCCTATTTCTAATGAAAAATCTGCAAAAGCAAGAAAGCAAAACAGGAGAGTGGAAGTAAGAGTGATTCAACTATAGGCAATGCTGCTGATAAATGCTATCTACTTCTTCAATATGTGTTAATTTAGCGGCATTAAGGGCATTACATGCTTCTTCATTCTCCCCAATCTCTATCAAAGCCAGCCCCAGATAATAATGAGTTTTATCAGTTCGCTTATTTATTGACAAAGCCTGCCTGAGCAAGCGAACTGCTTCCTCCGCATGTCCACTCATCAGATAGTATAAACCTTTATTCCGATAGGCATAGCTATTTTGCGTATCTAACTTGATACTTTGATTGATATCCAGTTTTGCCCGCTCTAAGCTATCCATCTGCAGAAACAAATAGCCTCTATTATTCAGATAGTAAGGTTGATAAGGTGCCAATGCTAATGATTTATTGAATGCTTTGAGTGCTTCCTGATAATCTTTTTCCTCAGTTAAAATCAACCCTTTGACATTGTAAGCATTCGCCTCTTTACTATTGAGCAAAAGGGCTTTATTAATATCTTTTTTTGCCGAGTCCAAATTTTGCTGATAGTAATATACAGTACCTCGGTTGACAAATGCCTCCGCATTGGTAGAATCTAACAAAATTGCCTGATTCATGGCTTGGACGGCCCTTTCGTACTCGCCTGCCTCGCTTAACGTAAGTCCTTTAGTGAAAAAAACATAAGCAGAATCCGGATAGTATTTTTGCACGCTATCCAGATCCTGAAGGCTTTGATCAAGTTTACCTAACTCATAGTAAGCATTGGCTCTGTTATAGAAAGCATCTGCATAGCTTTCCTTGAGATTGATTGCTTGGTTATAATCAAGAACAGCTTTCCCGTATTTACCTTCTTCATAAAGGGCTATCCCTCTATTGTTATACGCATCGGCAAAAGTAGAATCAATATTTATGGCTTCGTTATAATAACGGATCGCCTCATTATATTCTCCTTCATTAAGCTTAACATTAGCTTTGACAAAGAATGAGTCTCTTTCACGTGTAATATTTTTTTCACAGGCAGTTAGTAATGCAATACCCAAAAATATACTTAACAATCCTGCAATTTGAACTTTACTCTCCTGCAACATCTACTTCTATTCTTTTATCCTGATTGGCGAGTTTCCATGCCGTATGGAAAACCAACCTTGCTCTTCGTTCTAACAAATCGTAGCGAATCTTATCGGGAGTATCACTAGGCTGATGATAATCTTGATGCACTCCGTTGAAGTAAAAAATAATAGGTACCCTGTGCTTGGCAAAATTATAATGATCAGAGCGATAGTAAAAACGGTTGGGATCATCCGACGCATTATATTTATAATCTAATATAAGATTGGTATATATAGCATTGGCCTCTTCGTTGATCTGATGTAATTCAGTACTAAGTCGGTCTGAACCAATAATATATACATACTCAGGATTATTTTCATGCTCTACGTCTGTTCTTCCAATCATATCAATATTGAGATTAGCAATTGTATTCTCAAGGGGGATAACTGGATTACTAGTATAGTATTCTGAACCCAAAAGACCTTTTTCCTCTCCAGATACATTCATAAACAAAAGGCTGCGACGAGGTCCATTTCCCTCTCCCTTTGCTTCGGCAAAAGCTTCAGCGATTTCCATAACTGCTACAGTTCCACTTCCATCATCGTCTGCGCCATTATATACCTGCCCGTCGGTAGTCCCCACATGATCGTAATGAGAAGTAATTACAATTACCTCATCCTTGAGGTCGCTACCTTCGATATATGCTAATACATTGGAAGTAGTTATTTTTTCCTCATGCTTCTCCAAAGCCAGTTGGATATCTGCTTTAACATTAAATGGTTTTGATTTTCCCTTCTTACTGATTTTGCGTTTGATCTTTTCAAGATCTTTTTTGCCCAGTATCGCCTGAGCCAGTTTAGGAGAAACAAAAACAAAGTTGGTACTGATCTCAGGAGTGTTTTGGGGCAATAGCATAGAAGGCATTTGAACATACGCACCATAACGACGCGAATTAGAAGCAAAATTTTCATCTATCATCATAACAATACTTGCCCCCTTGTCAGCAGCAATTTCCTGCTTAGTACGCATGCTCGCAGAAAAATTAGAAGTAAACCTGGATTTAGCAGTGGTACCCGTGACAAAGTAAGTGCTATCAGCAGCCATAGGTTCTCCAGAGAGAATCATCAGTGCATCGCCATTTATTTCCAGTTTTTTGTAGTCATTATACTTTTCGCTCTCAATACCATAGCCTGCAAAAGTTACACTTTCTATTGATTCACTCAATCCCTGATTCATACGGGGAAAACCGTAAAAATCTTCAATAAAGTTAAATTTTTGACCATTTACTTCTATGCTAGGTGCATCCCACTTGGACTCAACTACCGGAAAAGGCTGCTGATATTTACTTCCCTCTACTATACCCTCAAGTTGATTTCCCTGATAATGTTTGATCAGATAATCTGCTGCCATTTTCAACTCCTCAGAGCCTGTATCTCTACCTCCAAACGAGTCAGAAGCAAATGTGTAAAGATGCTCTTTTAATTCTTCCGCAGTGATTGTATTGCCATATTCAAGAGCAACAGAATCAATTGGCTGTTGAGCTTTAGTGTGAAGGCTTGTTAAAAGAGCTAATGCCAGCAGCATTATCCATTTTCTCATCATTCTCATGTTCTTAACTTTTATAAAATATTGTTTAAAGCCTAACAAACTGAAGTATCAAATTATTCATTTGCTATTTTTTGAAAAGTCCTGAAAAATCAACTGCGTTTTAAAATTATGTGTTTTATTAAGCTTATGATATTTTCAAAGAATGTAAATATACATTTGCCCTTCAAACTTTCTATCCGTCTAAGTACAATTAAGGATCTTTAAAAAGCTTCTTAAGCTCTTAAAAAATCAGTCTGAATATAATTTAGTTTTATCTCATTATTTTCTTTTTACTTTAAAATAGTCAGTGTTAATTTGACTTGTATGTCTATAAGTCAGGACACTAGATAATCGTGTTCGCTACGATTATTATCTAACAAGCATAGCATGAAGTCATTTTCTCCTTTTCTTGTATTTTTTGTGCTTTTCACTAGCCTGGCCAGCTGTCAGGAAAATGAAGAGCATACCACCGGCAATGAAGATGCTGCTCCCCATATTTTTGGGCCGGCAGAAGATTTGGGTGAATTATCAGACGATAGGATTACTGAAGCATCCGGTATTGCCGCTAGCAACAAAATTGAACAGGCACTATGGGTACATAACGACAGTGGCAACGAGCCTGAATTATTCCTGATCAGCTCACAGGCAAAAATACTCAAGACTTTCTATATCAAAGGGGTTGAAAACAGAGATTGGGAAGATATGACACTTGGACCAGGACCAATAGACGGACAAACATACCTTTACCTGGGTGAAATAGGTGATAACAACACCCAATATGATAATAAATACATTTACAGGCTACTAGAGCCGGAAGTTGATACAAATGCCGAAAAAGTTGATACCATCAGTAGAATAGAAACTATTGCGTTTCAATATCCCGAAAAAACTCAGAATGCCGAGGCCTTGCTGATAGACCCTTTAAGCAAAGACATTTATATCATCGCAAAAAACTTGGAGAATCCAGCGCTTTATCGCTTAGCTTACGCAAAGCAATCTACAACTCAGACAGCAATTTTAGAAAAAACAGGCTTGTTAAATATTGAGTCCAAAGGTCCACCTGATTTAATAACAGCAGCTGACATAAGTACGGATGGGCTGGAAGTTTTAGTGAAAACTTATGGCGCTATTTATTACTGGAGGCGTGAAGACGGACAAACATCTATTCCTTCATTGTTGCAAACCAAACCAGACACTTTAGCATATACACCGGAGCCACAGGGAGAAGCCATCACATTTACTCCTAAAGGAGATGGATTTTATACCATTAGTGAAAAGCGATTCGGAATTATCCCTCATCTGTTTTTTTATCCGCGGGAGTAACTTGCGGAGATAGTTTATGATCCAGCTTAATGATGGTTAAAGGTGTACCAGGCCCGCCGTTTGTACCTTCAAACTTCAGAAAAAGCCCGGTCTCACGCTCATACCAACAGTAGGCAGACCACAACTTTGATAACAACATACCATCCAAAGTCAATTTGACTTTGACTGTCTGATATTCTTCTCCTGAAAGTTCTATGGCCTCTTGCCCAACTTTCTCTGCTCTGAACTCAATAGGGTCCAAATCGGAAGATAATTTCAGTGTCCAGAAAACTAACTCATCTTCATTTCCGATAGCCCAACTGCTCAAACCATGGTCCAGCTTGTTGATCCAGCGTTTTTCGTCAATTTCAACAGTTTTCTGGATTCTCTCTCCCTTAAACACACCATCAATATGGATAAAATTACCTTTTCTTACGGCTTCAAAATCATGAATGTCTTTTTCGTCCTTGTGCAACCACTTTTGCGTATAGCCTACCGGAGAAAAAATATGCTTTGAATACGTATGAATATCTGTAAATACCAGTTCTTTACCATTGGAAAGTGGAGTAATATTGATGTTCAGACGCATTTTTTCATTATTTGTGACTTCCAGGTACTCCAGCTCTTGCGATAACCCGATAAGAGGAGTGATAAGGATGCTACTCAAAGTGATCAAAAAAAATATACGCATTAATACCTTGAGTTAAGCTTCCTGAACCTGTAACCACTCTGGCTTTCTTGTGACTACATTAGCTTGTAAAGCGTTGAGAAGATTATATAAGCCAAAATATGTACGGTTGATATACAATGCATCCCGAGGTCCACGAGCAGAGCGTGACTCTCTTACTTCTTTCATATTAGAAACCTTTTCACTCAACGCAAAAATCTGCTGAAAGTAAGTGTCATCAGCAAAGTCAAACTCATCATGATGAAATGGTTTTCCTAATAAGCCGATCATCTCTTTGAAGATTCCCTTGAACAACTTTTTGTCCTGCTCACTATCATTCTCGTTGATAAACTGCAAATCAAAGAAGATATCATCTAACTCCTGCTCATTGATAAGCATATCTTTACGAATCAATTTGAAGTACTTTTGGTAGAAATCTTCAGGAATTACTTTGACACAGCCAAAATCAATAATGCCCAGTGTGCCATCTTTTCTCATCAGAAAGTTACCAGGATGAGGATCAGCATGTACTTGCTGTAATTGATGGATCTGGAAATCATAAAAATCCCAAAGAGCCTGACCAATACTATTGCGAACTTCCTGAGAGGGGTTATCCTGTAAAAACTCTTTCATATGCTTTCCCTCCAGCCAATCCATGGTGATGATCTTCTCACAGGACAATTCCGGGTAATAATTAGGGAAATATAAATTATCTATATGCCCACACTGCTCAGAAATCTCAACAGAGCGTTTCAGTTCAAGATCATAATCCGTTTCCTCCAAAAGTTTGGATTCTACTTCTTCCATATAGTGATCCAAATCTCTCTCATTGATATTGAACAATCTAATGGCGAAAGGTTTAACAATTTTCAGATCTGAGCTTACACTACTCGCCACCCCTGGGTACTGAATTTTTACTGCTAAAGTTTTTCCCTCCAAAGTGGCTTCATGTACCTGACCTATTGACGCTGCGTTTTTCGCATTCTTGCTGAAAGTGTCATACAGCTGATCGGGTGACTTACCAAAATATTTATTGAATGTTTTAATAACCAGAGGAAATGATAGTGGCGGGGCACTATACTGTGCCATAGCAAAGCGGTCGCCATAAGCAGTAGGCAACAGATTTTTGTCCATGCTCATCATCTGAAGTACTTTGAGGGCACTTCCCTTCAGTTCGCTCAGGCCTTCGTATATATCTTCCGCATTATCCAGATGCAAATCTTCGCGGCTATGTTGAGGGTTGAATGCTCTTTTTGCGTAATATTTAACGTAATTTCCTCCTACTTTTGCTCCGGTACGCACAAATCTGCTGGCCCTCTGCACTTTGGAGGTAGGTATTCTTGATTGCTCCTTCATTAGTTTCTGATACTTATGGTAAATAATTTGAGATGGAACGCAGTTTCTCTACTTACGTCCCTGATATAGAAAGCGGGCAAAGTCAAAAGCAGCATCCAATGCGCTTCGACTCATCAAATCAAATGAGAGGTTAACAGCCTTTTCTATAGCGGCGTCTGTACGCTCAAACCCCTGGCTATCGTCATTAACCCAAAACTTAAGCACGAACAAAAGCTGTTGCCATAAGCCATTGTCATAACGATTTCCGACAATCGGACGGTCCACAATCTCTTCTGTTTCTTTACCTTCTGATAATAGTTCGTTGGCAAAATCAAGAAAAGATGCCTTGAAAGCACTTAAAAAATCAGTGTTTGTCCACATTAAGCCCCGCCTTTTCACTTGTCCAACTGAATAAGTTACGTAGCTTCGGTTATCTTTGAGTATTTCTATCCAAGTATAGTAGAATGCAAGAAGCTTTTCCCTTACTGTGTACTCATTATAAACACTTTCACTCTGAATTCTAGATAGCGTTTCATCCAGGTATCCTTTCCAAATATCTTTATCTATGGCAGAAAAGGAATTGTAGTAATCGTAAAAAACACCTTCTTTCATTTTAAGCTGCTTCATAAATTGGTAAACTGAAGCAGGCTGTTTGCCATGTTCTAGAAGATAGTCTATATATGCCTCCTTAATTTTGGAGGACTGATCAGTATTGGCTTTACTGCTTTTTTTTGTCGCTGAATTTTCCATGCTTTAATAACTGCATTTGCTCCAATAAAGTTGACTAAAGAGTTTAAAAATTGTTTAATTATCAACACGTAATTATTAAACAAAATGTTGTGCTTATTTTTTTGCCACCAGCAGAAAAAAAACAGATTCATACGATTATCGTACTATATACATCGCGGAGCAATAAATTTTCAGGGGATCTGTCCTCCTGCCGCAACCCATAACTGAAACCATTCTTCTCTTGTAAGCTGTATAGTTTCTGACATTGCTGCAGCACAAATTCTTTCTAATTTTCTCGTTCCCAGAATAGGTAACAAGTTAGCAGGGTGATGAAAAAGCCAGGCAAGCGCAAGCTGATCGTAGCCTGCACCACCATACTTGTCGCTTAGTTCACTCATTGCTTTATGTAATCTTTTGTTTCCTTCACTATTGCTAAAAAGAGAACCTCCTCCAAACGGTGACCAGGCCATGGGAGATTTTTTATGTTGCATGAGGTAATCAATATTACCATCCAGAAAAGCATCTCTCTTCAACAAAGAGGCTTCAAGCTGATTGGTAACTAAAGGGGTTCTCATACGGGATTGTAGCAATTCAAACTGTCGTACAGTAAAGTTAGAGACCCCAAAATGAAAAACCTTTCCATGTTCATTAAGTAGCATAAAAGCCTCAGCGATCTCATCAGGGTTCATCAGCGGATCAGGGCGATGGAGTAAAAGCAAGTCTATATGATCCACCCCTAGCACTTTCAAAGAATTTTCTACTGAAGCAATAATATGGTTTTTGGTAGTATCATAATGTTTGATATAATGAGAAGGACGCTTATCTGAGATCAGCTTAATACCACATTTAGTGACTATCTCAATTTTATATTTAAGAGAAGGATTAAGTTCCAGCGCCTTGCCGAATAGCGCTTCGCTACCATAATCACCATAAATATCTGCTTCATCAAATGTAGTAATGCCCAAATCAACACACTGCTCTATCATGCCAAGTGTCTCTTGAGAAGATTGAGGAGGTTGATCTAACAATCGCCAGGTACCCGTAACCAGACGAGAAAACTCAGGTCCGTCTGAACATAGTTTGGTTCTGCTTACGCTCATAATTAGGTCAGATTAGTAGTAATGATTGTCAAGTATGCTAAAATTAATATGTAGAGATAAAAAAAGCATGAAGTTTTACCTCATGCTTCTTTCATTACAAACTTAGTCAAGCAAAACGGATCAAACTTTCGTTTCACCCTCCTTCAATAACCTTCTCAGAATTTTGCCTACATTAGATTTGGGTAACTCATCCCGGAATTCAATGAATTTGGGTACTTTGTAAGGAGTCATGTTCTCCTTGCAATATTCTTTTAATTCCTGTGCCGTCAGGCTCGGGTCTTTTTTCACTACACATATTTTTACAACTTCAGTTGATTTTTCGTCGGGCACGCCGATGGCACCAACTTCCATCACTTTGGGATGTGCTGCTACAGTGTCTTCAATGTCATTTGGATACACATTAAATCCAGACACATTGATCATCTCTTTTTTCCTGTCTATGATCTTTACAAACCCATCATTGTCCATAATACCAATATCTCCGGTTTTGAACCATCCATCTTTGCTAAAGGCATTTTTGCTCTCCTCTTCCTTTTCCCAATAGCCGGACATCACCTGAGGACCTTTGGCATATATTTCACCTGCTTCACCAATAGGAACTTCCTGCTCATTATCATCCGCGATAATCAGTTTTGTGCTCGGTACCGGCAATCCAATCGTACCGATCCTTTCCTTCCCGTCTATTCTATTGGTAGTGAGTACCGGTGAAGTTTCAGTAAGGCCATAACCTTCTGCGATGCCAATCCCCGTCACTTGCTTAAATTTTTCAGCTACGACTTTCTGCACGGCCATACCTCCTGCACTCACCACTTTAAGGTGGCTAAAGTCCAGCTTCGTAAACTCAGTTTGATTCAGTAACGCATTGTAGAGGGTGTTCACTCCGGTAATGACTGTGAAAGGATACTTCTTAAGGTCCTTTAGAAATGACTTCATATCCCTGGGATTGGTGATCAGGATATTTTTAGCCCCAAGCTTAAGCATGCCCAGACAATTTACTGTAAAAGCATAGATATGGTACAGGGGCAAAGCTGTAATAATCACTTCCTCTCTTTCGTTAAGCCTCACCTTCATCCATATCACCATCTGCTCTATATTGGCAACCAGATTAGTGTGGGAAAGAATGGCCCCTTTGGAAATTCCGGTAGTACCTCCTGTATATTGTAAACAAGCCGTATCACTTCCTTTTATTTCTGGTTGCTTGAGCGTATATGACCTGCCTTTGCTCAGTGCATCATTTAATTTAATGGCTTGAGGGAGGTGATAAGTGGGAACCATCTTTTTAATGTTTTTTACCACGAAGTTAACTATCGTCTTCTTCAGCCCTCCCAGCCTATCTCCTATCTCTGTAATGATGACATGTTCAATAGCGGTTTTGTCAATGATTTTTTCAAGATTGCAAGCAAAATTTGCCAATATTACGATAGCCTTTACCCCTGAGTCTTTAAACTGATGTTCCATTTCTCTGGCAGTGTAAAGGGGATTTGTATTTACAATAATCAATCCCGCTCGTAATGCACCGAAGGCTACTATAGGATACTGCAGGAGATTGGGCAACTGAATGGCAATCCGATCTCCTTTTCGCAAGCCTAGCTCTTGCTGCAAAAAGGCCCCAAAATGTGCAGATTGCTCTCCCAATTCTTTAAAGCTTAAACTTTTACCCATGCACTCATAAGCAGTAAGGTCACTATATTTACTAAAGCATTCTTCAAAAAGCTCTGCTAATGACTCATATTCATGAGGGTTAATATCCTTAGGAACACTGTCAGGATAATTTTCTAACCAAGGCAACTCTTCTTTAACATTCATTTTAGTAGCTTAATTATTTTAAATAATTAAATAGTCATGCTAATAATATGAATATTATTTAAAATTTTCTAATGGAATGATTATAATTCGGAAGGATTGCAAAAAACTGGTTTAAGTGGATTTTTAAGTGGTAGTTATATACCAAAAAAGGCCATGAAAACTCATGGCCTTTTTTGAAAACAACATTAACCCAAAAAATGAAGTGCTGTAGGGGGAGGAATCGAACCTCCACGGAGCGGTTAGCGCTAATATAGATCAGCGTTTATTCCGTTGTCTCCACCCTCGAGACGGGAGGGCATGTCTGCCAGTTTCATCACCCTACAGTGTGATATAAGAGATTCGTTTATCTCTCTGTTCATTTGCTAAATTAAGATTTAATCTTTCAACTTAAAAAAAATTTAATAAATTTGATTAAAATTTATATATGTCGTAATTTTAAGCAGTTAAAATTAAACCAAACCTAATTTGCCCCATCAAAATGAGCAAAAATTTAGAAATTGATAACATCGACCTCAAAATCCTTGCACTACTATCTGAAGATGCAAAAATTCCTTACACTGAAATTGCCAAAAAAGTATACGTATCCGGGGGAACTGTTCACGTCCGCATGCGCAAAATGGAAGAGATGGGCATTGTGAGAGGCACTACCCTCAATATGGATTACTCAAAACTTGGCTACGATATTACAGCTTTTTTGGGAATTTACCTTGAAAAAAGTTCTTTGTACAACCAAGTGGTGGATGAACTTAAGAAAGTCCCTGAGGTAGTTAAGATTCACTATACTACTGGTAACTACAGTATCTTCATCAAAATCCATTGTCGGGATACCAAACATCTCAGAGAAGTTTTGCACGACAAAATCCAAAAAATTGATGGAATCGTGCGTACTGAAACGCTTATCTCTCTCGAAGAAAGCCTCAACCGTCATATTCAGCTTGGTGAATAAATAATAAATTTTGAACTGTAACACTGCTTGTTTAAATTCGTTCCAAATAAGTAATTAGTGGAAAAACGTCCACTCCAGCAATTTACAGTCAAATTTTGACACGTATGGAAACGTTTAATTTTTTTGCGTGTTAACCATATGTACAAGTCTTTAGAAATATTTGTTTACCAATAATTAACTATGAGTAAGGACAACCAGATTCTTGAGGAATTTACCAACTCAGATTATAAGTATGGCTTTGAATCTAATATTGAATCTGATTCAGCTCCCAAAGGTCTCAACGAAGATATTATAAGATTTATTTCTGCTAAAAAGGAAGAACCTGAATGGCTTTTGGAATGGCGCCTAAAAGCTTATCGTCATTGGCTTACCATGAAGGAGCCTAGCTGGCATAATGTAAAATATCCTGAAATTGATTACCAAGATATCATTTATTATGCAGCACCTAAGCAAAAGGTTAAACCGAAGAGTTTAGAAGAGGTTGATCCGGAATTGCTTGATACGTTTAAACGCCTTGGTATCTCTCTGGAAGAGCAAAAAAGGCTTACCGGTGTGGCAGTAGATGCGGTAATGGACAGTGTTTCAGTAGCTACTACTTTTAAGGAGAAGCTCGGCGATCTGGGAATTATTTTCTGCTCATTCAGCGAAGCTGTTCATAATCACCCTGAACTGGTAAAGAAGTATATTGGGTCAGTTGTCCCTCAGAATGATAATTATTTTGCCGCGCTAAATTCAGCAGTGTTTAGCGATGGATCTTTCTGCTACATTCCCAAAGGAGTAAGATGTCCTATGGAATTGTCTACATACTTCCGTATTAATGCGGCTAATACCGGACAGTTTGAGCGTACGCTTATCGTAGCCGAAGAGGGTTCTTATGTTAGTTATCTGGAAGGTTGTACCGCTCCTCAGCGTGACGAGAATCAGTTACATGCTGCAGTAGTAGAAATCTATGCCGCTAAAGATGCTGAAGTCAAATATTCTACCGTACAAAACTGGTATCCCGGTGACAAGAATGGTAAAGGTGGAATTTATAATTTTGTAACCAAGCGTGGCATCTGTTCAGGAGACAATTCTAAAATTTCCTGGACACAAGTAGAAACCGGATCTTCTGTGACCTGGAAATACCCAAGCTGTATTCTGAAAGGTGACAATTCCATCGGAGAGTTTTATTCTGTGGCAGTTACAAATAACTATCAGCAGGCTGATACCGGCACCAAAATGATACATATCGGTAAAAATACTAAGAGCCGTATCGTATCCAAAGGAGTATCAGCTGGGCATAGCCAGAACAGCTACCGTGGACTTGTAAAAGTAATGAAACGTGCAGATAACGCGCGTAACTTCTCCCAGTGCGATTCTTTATTGATGGGTGATCAATGTGGTGCGCACACCTTTCCTTATATAGAGTCTGATAACAATACTGCTCAGATAGAGCATGAAGCCACTACTTCTAAAATCGGCGAGGACCAGATTTTCTACTGTAATCAGCGAGGCATAGGTGAAGAAGATGCTGTCGCCCTGATTGTTAATGGGTACTGTAAAGAAGTATTAAATCAGCTGCCCATGGAGTTTGCAGTGGAAGCACAAAAGCTTCTGGCGCTTACATTAGAGGGTAGCGTAGGCTAATCAAACATTATTAATCTCGATATTTTATCAAATCAGAAGGTGGTTTCCTTCTGATTTTGTTTATACTATATACACATACACAAGTTGGAAGATGCTGAAGATAAATAACCTTAAAGCAAAAATAGAAGATAAAGATATCCTGAAGGGTATTAACCTGGAAGTAAAAGCCGGTGAGGTCCATGCCATCATGGGGCCTAATGGTTCTGGCAAAAGTACTCTGGCTTCAGTTATGGCCGGAAGAGAGGATTTTGAAGTTACTGAGGGTAGCATAGAATATCTTGGCAATGACCTTCTGGAGATGGATCCTGAAGAGCGTGCGCGTGAAGGCATATTTCTTGCCTTCCAGTACCCGGTTGAAATTCCTGGTGTGAGCACCACTAATTTTCTGAAAACAGCTATCAACCAGATTAGACAGCACAAAGGTCTGGACCCTCTGGATGCCGTATCTTTTCTTAAGACGATGAAAGAAAAGATGAAATTGGTAGATATTGATCAGTCTTTGTTGAACCGTTCATTAAATGAAGGCTTTTCCGGAGGAGAAAAGAAAAGAAATGAGATTTTCCAGATGGCAATGTTAGAGCCTAAATTATCCATTTTAGATGAGACAGACTCTGGTCTGGATATAGATGCGCTTCGTATTGTAGCAAATGGTGTCAATAAGCTTAAAAATAAAGATAATGCTACTATCGTAGTTACCCACTACCAGCGACTTCTTGAGTACATTATTCCTGATTATGTGCATGTCCTTTATAACGGAAGAATAGTAAAATCAGGTACCAAAGAGCTTGCTCTTGAACTTGAAGACAAAGGATATGACTGGATTAAAGAAATCGCCGATCAGGCTGTTGCTTAAATTTTTTATCAAACTTATAAAGCATAGCTATGAGTCAGGTAACAAAAAGTAAAAAGACAGATTTGACATCTGCTTTTATTGAGCAATATAGTCTGTCAGATAAGCAATCTTCAAATAATGCCCTTGCCTCCCTGCGCCAGGAAGCCATAGAGAGCTTTGCTGCCAAAGGTTTGCCGGCTAAAAAAGAAGAAGAATATAAGTATACCCCTATCACTCGGCAGTTAGAGAAGCAGTTCAATAGTTTGGATGTAACGCCATCTCCTACTCCCAAAATTTCTGCTGAGCTGGAGAAACAGGTTAAGGAGAATTTAGTAGATGTAGAAGCAAATCATTTAGTATTTGTCAATGGTCATTTTATAGAATCACTATCTACAAATGTCTCTTTGAGTGACGGAATAACTCTTCTGACACTTCAACAAGCATTTGAAGAGCAAAATGAAGAGCTAAGTGCGTATCTCGGTAAGCAAGCTGATGTGAATAGTGACCCTTTTATTGCGCTTAACACGGCAATGATTGATGACGGTGTTTTTTTACATGTCCCAAAAAATAAAGCTACTGAGAAACCTGTCATCACCTATTTTTTCAGTGATGCCAGTACAGATAATGTGATAGCGCATCCTCGTAACCTGTTTGTAGTAGAAGAAAACGCGCAAGCTCAGCTGATTGAGATATTCCATACTTTTGGAAAATCATCCAGTTATAATAATCCTGTTACAGAGGTTGTGCTCAAGGATGCTGCCCATCTACACTACTGCAAATATCAAAACGAAAGTGACGCAGCTTATCATACAGGCACCACGCAGATATTACAAGCACAGAATAGTCATTTCCACGGTACCAGTATTTCACTCAAAGGAGCCATGATCCGTAATAATATAAATGCTGTACTGGATGCTGAATACTGCGAATCGCATATGTATGGCCTCTATATGTTAGATGGTCAAAGCCATGTGGACAATCACACTTCTGTAGACCACAAAAAACCTAATGCTTTTAGCAATGAGCTGTACAAAGGTATTATGGATGATCAGTCTAAAGGTGTATTTAACGGGAAGATTTTTGTGCGTCCCAACGCACAAAAGACCAATGCTTTTCAGTCCAATGCTAATATTCTGCTCACTGATGAGGCCTCTATTGACACCAAACCCCAGTTGGAAATCTGGGCAGATGATGTAAAGTGTTCTCACGGTGCTACTACTGGGCAATTGGATGCAGAGCAAATGTTTTATCTTCAAACGCGCGGCCTGAGCAAAACCCAGGCCAGAGCTGTATTGCTCAAAGCTTTTGCCGGAGATGTAATTCAACACATCAAAACTGATGCACTTCTGGAGGTTATTGAACAGGAGATCAGTAAGCGTTTGGAAAAAGAGCTATAATATGAGCGATACTTCGTCTCAACATATCGATACCTTGAGTACAGCTTTTGACGTACAGGAAGTGCGTAAGCAGTTTCCTGTGCTGAGTCAAGAAGTTAATGGTAAACCCCTGGTTTATTTTGACAATGCTGCTACTACTCAGAAGCCTCAACAGGTTATAGATGCGCTGAACCATTATTACAAGCGCGATAACGCAAACATTCACAGAGGCATACATACTTTGGCAGAAAGGGCTACTGCGGATTTTGAAGCTACAAGACAGTCCTTAAAAAATTTTTTAGGTGCTCGCGAGGCTGAAGAAATCATTTTTACCAAAGGTACTACTGACAGTATCAATCTTGTAGCATCTTCATACGGGAGAGCCTTTGTGAAAGAGGGTGATGAAATCATCATTTCAGCAATGGAACATCATTCCAACATTGTTCCCTGGCAAATCCTGTGTGAAGAAAAAGGAGCTGAGCTGAAGATCATTCCGGTAAATGAGCAGGGAGAAATTATATTGGATGAATACCGCAAGCTGCTTAGCGAAAAAACTAAAATCGTCAGTGTTGTCTACGCTTCTAATAGCTTGGGAACAATTAATCCTGTGCAGGAAATCATTGAGCTGGCACATGCGCAGAATGCGGTAGTGATAGTAGATGGTGCTCAGGCATCAGCTCATTTGGAGATTGACGTTCAAAAACTAAATTGTGACTTTTATGCACTTTCTGCACATAAAATGTACGGGCCTACAGGTGTAGGGGTGCTTTATGGCAAAAGAAAGTTGCTGGAAAAGATGCCTCCTTACCAATCGGGTGGGGAAATGATCAGCAACGTAAGTTTTAAGCATACCACCTACAACGATATTCCTTACAAGTTTGAGGCAGGGACCCCCAATATAGCCGGAGTTGTGTCTTTTAAGCAGGCAATTGACTTCGTTCAAAAAATTGGAAAGCCACAAATACATACTTATGAGCAGGAACTGTTAACGTATGCCCAGCAGGAATTAGAAAAAATTGAAGGACTAAAAATTATCGGAACGGCTTCAACAAAGGTAAGTGTGGTTTCTTTTGTTGTGGAAGACATTTTTCATTTTGATTTGGGACAAATGCTGGATGCCCGTGGTGTAGCCATCCGTACTGGACACCACTGTACTCAACCCCTTATGGATTGGTATGGTATTGAAGGAACGGCCAGGGCTTCATTTTCTGTTTATAATACTAGAGAGGAAATTGATAGTATGCTGGAAGGTATACATAGAATTGTAAAAATGATGCGTAAATAAGCTGTTAATTACGATAAGCGTAAACAAAAGCTTAAGTTTATTAGTGAAAGCATAATTGCTTAATATGGCGGAGAAGATAAGCGAAATACAAGATGAGATTATTGAAGAGTTTTCTCTTCTAGAGGGCGATCAGGAAATGACTAACTTTTATATTATGGAGCTTGGTCAGAAACTACCCGAATTGGAGGAGAAGTACAAAATTGAAGATAATATTATTAAAGGCTGCCAGTCAAAAGTTTGGGTAGTACCTGAAGCTGAAGACGACAGATTGCATTTCAAGGCTGATAGTAATTCTGCGATTACCAAAGGGTTAGTAAGTTTGTTAGTACGTATTTTTGATCATCAAAAGGTAAAAGACATCCTGGACGCTGATCTTTACTTTATAGACAAAATCGGAATGAACCGCTTTATTGGTACGCAGCGTTCCAATGGATTTGCTGCCATGATTAAGCAGATCAAGCTATTTGCCTTAGTACAAAAAGATCGTATTGAAGCAACCAAGTAATTAAATATTATGAGCACAGATACTACAGAAAATTCAACAACGGAAAGTTTGAGGGACAAGGTTATCAATGCAATTAAAACCGTATATGATCCTGAAATTCCGGTAGATGTTTATGAGTTAGGATTAATTTACGAGATCAGTACTTATCCGGTTAATAACGTATATATACTGATGACACTCACTTCTCCGGCTTGTCCTGCTGCTGAGACCATTCCCGCTGAGGTAGAACAAAAAGTAAAGGCTATAGAAGGTATAGGAGATGTTAAAGTTGAACTTACCTTTGACCCTCCTTTTACTCAGGATATGATGTCTGAGGCAGCTAAGTTGGAATTAGGGTTTATGTAATTTTTTATTTAAAGTAAAATAAGACAAGATATGTATCCAGAACAATTAGTAGCACCCATGCGCGAAGACCTGACCGTAGCAGGATTTCAGGAGTTTAAGACAGCAGAAGAGGTTGAAACGCATTTGAGTGAACACAAAGGCACCACCTTAATGGTAATTAATTCAGTGTGTGGATGTGCTGCCGGTGCCGCCCGTCCAGGGGTAAAATATGCTTTGCAGCATAGTGAAAAGCAACCTGATCACCTTACTACCGTTTTTGCAGGGGTAGATAAAGAAGCAGTGGAGAAAGCGCGTGAATTTACTTTGCCCTACCCTCCTTCCTCTCCTTCAATCGCACTCTTTAAAAATGGAGAACTGGTTCACTTTGTAGAAAGACATCATATAGAAGGCCGTCCGGCAGAAATGATTGCCGAACATCTTATTGATGTATTCAACGAGTTTTGCTAAAAAGTAATGACCAATAAAAAGAGAAAGGAGGATTAGACCTCCTTTTTTTTATGTTTTTTTACGGGAAAGAACTAAAATGAAAAGCGGGTTTTAAACTCTTCCATTTCATCTAATAAGGAAGCTTCTTCCCATTCAGGCAGATACTTAAAAAGTTTTAGTTCTGTATCTACAGAGAGTTCCCTAAGCCCCAGATGGCGATTGACAAAAATAAACTCCAGATCAAAATAAATGGCCTTTACCACATCCACGATGTCCAGGATCTGGAAATTTTTATCCACGAGATTATAGATATCTGAGGGCATGTCGGTATGAAGCAAAGCGCCCAGCACCTCCCCTACCCGCTGCACATTGACAAATGCTCTTCTTTGCTTTCCATCACCATGTATGGAGATGCGTCTTTTAAAATTGGCCTCAAACATAAAGCGATTGATCACAGCGTCAAAGCGTAGGCTTTTGTTATATCCATATACATTGCCGCAGCGCATGATGTAAGTAGGTATCTTGGTAAACATACGCTTGACATGATCCTCAGCCCTAAGCTTAGAGATTCCATATATTGTCTGGGGATTGGGCCGGGTATTTTCATCCACCAGGGTCTCAGAAGAACCATATACTGAGGTACTGCTTAGATAAATCAACTTTTGTACCTTCGAAGACTCTTCTATAGCATAGACTAGCTCAGCTGTGCCCCAATGATTTGTCTGCTCATAAGCATGTCCATCGGTAGTAGCAAAAGGTGTAACAACCTTTGCCGCCAAATGATACACAATGTCAGCATCTTTAACTACAGATCGCAGCTTACGGGTATCTAAAAGCTCACCGTGTACAAAATCAATTTTAAGCTCTTTAGTGCTTTTATCAGTAAAAGGGTGACCTAAAAATAAGTGAAAGTTATCTCGTGATAGATTATCATAAACAATAATACGAGAAACAGCGGGGTCATTTACCAGTTGCGCAACCAATTGTGTGCCTAAATAGCCGGCACCTCCAGTTACTAAAACATTCATATATTAAGATTTTACCAGATCTGTATTAAGTCCACATTCCGTTTTGTTCATACCATACCAGCGCGCCTCTCTCTCCTGCATATCAGGATCAGGCTTTTTGGTACAAGGCTCACATCCAATGCTTGCGTACCCCTTGGCATCCAAGGGATGACGAGGCAGGTCATACTCACGAATGTAGGCAAATATTTCCTGAATAGTCCAGTCCAGCATAGGGTGGAATCGGATGACGTCATGAGGGGCTGCCTGTTCTATTTTCATAGCCTGACGCACTCGGCTTTGCTCAGCGCGAATACCATTGATCCAAACATCATACTCACGCAAAACTGCATCCATAGGCTGAGTTTTATTGAGGTAACAGCAATAATCAGGGTCTGAAGTAAATAAAAGGTTGCCTTCGGCATCTTTCTGCTGATGCTTGGGTACTATGGGGTTTAGCCTGACCAGACTTAGTCCAAAACTTTCAGCGACTTCTTCCGCGAAAGCTACGGACTCTGGAAAATGATAACCGGTATTGAGAAAATAAATAGGAATGCTGCGATCAATTCGGCTAAGTATATGCAAAAGTACCAGGCTGTGTGTCTGAAAAGATGATGAAGTGAATACCTTTTTCCCCTCCTGCTTGTATTTACCCAATTGTTGTTGAATCTGCTCAAATTTCACAATATACTCCTCTGTTAGTGATGGGAAAATTAAATGTGAGATAACAAATATATAACTGATAGTAACGAAAAATAAATTCGTGAGTTCAGAAATTTTTTCCCACTGGTTTGAGCTATTATCTTTGTTTATATAAACATATTTGAAATGGACACCACCTTAAAAAGTTTATTTGACTACAACCAGTATGCGAACAAATTATTCATTCGCAGCTTTACTGAAAATAATTTTAATGTAGAAAAAGGCATTAAACTTTTTAGTCATATCATCAATGCACACCATATCTGGCTAGCCCGAATAAAAGATGAAGCCCCCATTTTTGACGTTTGGGAAATCCATGTGATCAATAGCTTTGCAAAAGTTAATGAAGACAATTATTCCCGATCTATACAACTACTGCAGGAGGCAAACGATCTGCACAAAGTAATTAATTATACTAACTCAAAGGGCAACACTTATCAAAATACCATCAGGGACATTCTGCTGCACATAGTCAATCACTCTACTTACCACAGAGGACAAGTGGCTACACTGATTCGTGAAAATGGTATGGAGCCGCCTGTGACAGATTATATTTTTTACAAAAGAGACGAAAACTGAAATGAAAACACTATTCTCCGAATACAAAACGGATTACTCAACTTACACTTTTTCTTACGCGGTATATTGCATCAAAGAGGCTCAGAAAGAGCTTCCTGAAATTTATGCAAAAGGATTTCTTCCCTATACAGGAAATACCAGCCTGGAAGAAGATACTTTTTACCTTGCCAGAAGTCTGAGAGTCAACTTACAGGAATTTAAAAACAGTTCTGAAAATCGTCGGGTAAACCGCAAAATAGAGCCTCTTGATATTAGTATGGAAGTGTATAAAAAAGAAAACTTTGATTTTCAGGACGAAACATTCCGTCAGTTTTGCTCCGATTATGCCGAAGAACGCTTCTCGGGAGGCGCTATGCAAGCCGAACGCTTGCAGTATGTGCTAAACAGGGATATGCTTACCCATATTATCACTTTCTGTTCTAATGAGAAGGTCTTTGGTTATGTTTTTACTGTGATGGAAGGTGATATGCTCCATTATTGGTTCTCTTTTTACGATACCGAATACATGCGCTCACACTCTTTAGGAAAATGGATGATGTGGAAAGTCATTAACTGGGCACATGAACAAAATCTGGCTCATGTTTACATTGGTACCTGTTACAGAGAGAAATCATTGTACAAAGTGAGAGATCACAAAGGCGCTGAATTCTTTGACGGAAGCAAATGGAATAACGATACAAGTTTACTTAAAGCGCTTTGCAAAAGCGATGATGAGGAGAAAAACAACGACTTATTTAAATCAAGGCCAGAAATTTACCATTAAATGAAAAAGGACGACTTCGCAGTCGTCCTTTTTCATTTGTTCTGTACATGTTACTAAAATCAACTTCCGAAGATTTTAGTTAAAATTCCTTTCTTTAGTGGTTTTGCAGAGAAGCCGGCCAGATTAATAATATCCACGACATCTCTTGATTCCAGGGACTCCTGCCCCATGACGGTCAAAACTTTGTCCTCGTTTTCCGTATCTACCTCCCATTGTAATACTTCCTGGGAGTTGTTTAGGTACGATGAAACGGTTTCAACACAGCCGCCACAATTAATGTTAGTTTTAAACTTATAGGTTTTCATAAGCATATTCTTCTTAAAGAATTACAAGTATAGAGAATACAATCTTAACAATAATAGTTCCTTAGCTAAAACTTATCCTTACAAATCAATTCAAGCCCTTCATAAGTAGGTAAACAGGCTTATATTTGTGCCATGAAAAAATTGATCCGCTGGGCCATACGTTACATACCTCGCAAGTATTTGCAGCGTTTCGGGCAGAAATTTCTCAACATTATAGCGTTTTTTTATCGGGGAAACAATGTCCAATGTCCGGTAGATGAGAAAAAATATCGCAGGTTTTTACCCTATGGAAGAATTGAAACCCGACCTAATGCACTATGCCCCAGCTCATTAACACTGGAAAGGCACCGTCTGATGTGGTTATTTTTAAAAAATAAAACTGATTTTTTTTCAGCTAAACATAAGGTGCTCCACGTAGCTCCTGAAATTTGTTTTATCCACCGTTTTGAAAAAATGCCCAACCTGGAATACATTACTGCAGATCTGGAGTCTCCCTGGGCAAAAGTAAAGATGGATCTGCATGATGTACCTTTTGAGGACAGTTCGTTTGATATTGTTTTTTGTAATCATGTGATGGAGCATGTTGATGACGATATTCGCTGCATGAGCGAGCTTTACAGAGTACTCAGACCAGGGGGGTGGGCCATTATACAATCACCTGTTTATAATTTCCCGATTACCAAAGAAGACCCTACAATTACTGATCCGGTGGAGCGGGAGAAGGCCTTCGGACAACGTGATCATGTACGTATGTATGGACTTGATTACGCAGATCGTTTGCGAAAAGCAGGTTTTAAAGTGACTGAAGATGATTATGTACGAACATTACCTGCGGCTGTAGTTAAATGGCATGCGTTAATGGATAGCGAAACCATTTACTTCTGCGAGAAGCTTGAGGCACAAAAGTAAATTGAAGAAGAGAGAATAAGAGTTTTGTCATTTATGGATACCATAATAAAACAAGTATGAAAGTATTAATACTGGCCGGAGGGTTTGGCACACGTTTGAGCGAAGAAACACATCTGATACCCAAGCCCATGGTAGAAATTGGTGGGCGACCCATCCTGTGGCATATTATGAAGATCTACTCTTCCTACGGATTCAATGATTTTGTCATCCTGCTGGGATACAAAGGGTATGTGATCAAAGAATATTTTGCCAATTACTTCCTGCATCAAAATGATGTTACCATAGACATCGCCAATAATAAAATTGAAACACACAGTAAGAGCAATGAGGAACCCTGGAAGGTAACGCTGGTTAATACCGGATTGGAGACTATGACAGGTGGAAGGCTGAAACGTGCTCAACCTTATCTCAATCAGGACGAGCCTTTCATGTTTACCTATGGTGATGGTGTTTCCAATATTGATATTAATGCTTTGTTGTCCTTTCATAAAAAGCACGATAAAATGATCACTATGACCTCTGTACAGCCCGAAGGCCGATTTGGGGCCATGAGGATCGGAGAAGACATGACGGTCAATAGCTTTGAGGAAAAACCAGAAGGAGAAGGAGGCTGGATCAACGGCGGTTTTTTTGTCTGTGAACCTAAGGTGCTGGATTACATCAAAGGAGATGAAACTATGTTTGAAAGGGAACCCTTGAACATGCTGGTACGTGACAGACAATTAGTAGCCTACAAACACAAAGGGTTCTGGCAGTGTATGGATACCCTTCGTGATAAACGTATGCTGGAAGATATGTGGGAAACAGATAGTCCTCGTTGGAAAATCTGGTAAACAATATAAGATGAGTAAAAACCTTTTGATCACCGGTGGTCTTGGCAATCTGGGCAGTTGGCTTACCGATTACTTCTGCCGTTATACCGATATGAATGTATTTGTACTCGCCAGTCGTAAGCGACCGATATTTCAGGATCTGAACTTCACTTTCATCACTTGTGACATTTCGGATGCCAAGTCCTGTCAACAGCAGTTAAGTCCTTATACTTTTGACCATGTAGTACATACTGCCAGTGTCAATGACTACTTTAAAGACAACTTTGCCAAAGATGCACTATTGGTCAATGCGCTGGGCACCAGAAACCTGCTGGATTATTTTAAGGATAAAGCACTGAAAAACTTTATATACTTCTCTACTTTTCAGGTATATGGACAGAGAAGTGGGCTGATTACTGAAGAGACACCCACCGAACCCAAAAATGACTATGGCAGTACGCACCTTTTTGCCGAATACTATGTCAAGCAGTTCTTCAGTACACATCATATACCTTATACCATATTCAGGCTGACAAATAGCTATGGTTGCCCCAAAGACCATGATTCTTCTAAATGGTACCTGGTACTGAATGACCTTTCAAGAATGGCTGCTACCGAAGGGCAGATTGTACTGAAATCAAACGGGCAGGCTACACGTGACTTTATCTGGATGGGCGATGTTTGTAAAATTGTGCAGGAAGCATTGGAGCGCCCTGCTCCAAACGATTACTTTAACATTGCCGGAGAGGAAACCTATACCATGCTGTATGTAGCTGAGCAGGTACGAGAGGCCTACCAGGAAATGTATGGTAAGGTGCTTCCCATCAAAATTAATCGAGAAGACCAAACAGTCTATCCTGATGACTTGAAGGTAAGTGCGCAAAAGCTACAATCCTGTTATGAGTATGAAGTTCAGCTGCGTTTTAAGGAAGAAGCCAAAAACATTTTCAAAATGTTAAATTCTAATTCATGAAAATATTTGTAAGCGGACATAATGGATACATAGGTGCCCACCTTATAAGTTTGCTTAAGGCCAAAGGGCATGAAGTTACCGGCTGTGACATCAACCTCTACGAAGGCTGCGCCTGGGAAGCATATGAAAAACCCGACCATGAGCTGATTAAAGATGTGAGGGAAGTGCAGGAAGAGGATCTTCGTGGCCATGACGCAGTCATGCATCTGGCCGCTCTGTCCAACGACCCTATGGGGGATGTAGATCCAGAACTTACTTACCAGATCAATCTGGAGGGAAGCGTGCGCCTGGCAAGGCTAGCCAAAAGTACGGGCGTATCTCGCTTTCTCTTTGCCAGTAGCTGTTCTATCTACGGAAAAGGCGCCAAGCTGGACATGGACGAAAATGACCCGGTCAACCCACTAACTGCTTATGCCAAATCCAAAATTGAGTCAGAGAAGCGTATTGGAGCCATGGCCGATGAAAACTTTTCACCCGTTTTTTTACGCAATGCTACGGCTTATGGCTACTCCCCCATGCTACGCATAGATCTGGTAGTGAATAACCTCCTGGCATGCGCTGTGTCTAAAGGCAATATCGCCATCAAAAGTGATGGGTCACCCTGGCGTCCACTGATCCACTGCAAAGACATTGCTCATGCTTTCGTCGCTCTGGCGGAAGCACCAAAAGATAAAATGCACAACCGTATCATTAATATCGGAGCAAACAGTGAGAATTATCAGGTTCGCGATGTCGCAGATCAGGTACAGAAGTTACTTCCTGATGCCGAAATCGTCTACACGGGGGAAGTTGGTGAAGATCCGAGAAACTATAAAGTGAATTTTGATTTACTCTATTCTTTACTGCCAGATTTTAAGTTGGAATACGATCTGCAAAAAGGTATGCAGGAGCTTTTTGATAAGCTGATTGAGCATCACTTCAGTGCCAAAGATTTTGATGGCGATCAGTTTGTCCGTCTCAAAACGCTGGCCAAGAGATTGAGCCTGATCCAGTAATACATATCAGAGAACTGACTTATGATATTATTTTAGATAAGAAGAATAACTTAAGGAATGATATTTACAGAGACCAAATTAGCCGGAGCATATATTCTAGACTTAAAAAAAATAGGTGATGAGCGAGGATTTTTTTCGCGTGCATTTTGTGCCAATGAGTACAAAGAGCATGGCCTAAATCCTACTGTCGCTCAGGCTAACTTATCCCGTTCAGAAAAAAAGCACACCCTTAGGGGCTTTCACTATCAGGTAGAAGGAGCTGAAGAGGCAAAAACCATAAGATGTGTTAAAGGTAAGTTACTGGATGTCATCATTGACCTGCGCAAGGACTCACCGACTTATTGCCAATACGTAGCAGTAGAGCTATCAGATGAAAACCATAGGGCATTGTACGTACCTGAACATTTTGCTCATTCTTTCATTACGCTTGAAGATCACACTGAAGCGTATTATCTGGTCTCAAACTTTTATGCACCAGGCAAAGAAAGAGGCATTCGCTGGAATGACCCCTACTTCAATGTAGAATGGCCAACCGATCAGCCCATTGTATCTGAAAAAGACCAAAATCATCCTGACTTTCAACCATAAAAAAAGCCAGCCTCCACGTGAAGGCCGGCTTTAAACCACAAAAAGAGTAAAACCAAAATTAACTTAATTCTTCCAATAAGGAGACTGCTTTTTCCATTTGCTCCTCATGGTAATCTTTTATATCTGCCACTAAACCAGCTACTATAGGGTTATCTTCTTCCTCTATGATCAGCTCGTTCAGGCGCTCAACATTTTCTTTGTATTCCTCAACTACCTCTGTCAGGTAAGCTTGGTCAAACTGCTCCTGAGGTAAAGCATCAATACTATCAATCTTCATCTTTTGACCAGCACCGATGGCTTCAGGCAAATCTGTTTCCGTTGCCTGCGCAAGTTCCTCAAGCTTCACTCTGGCATCTTCCTCAACGTTGTTGATTGACTGAGCAAGTTCGCGTACTTCTTCAGCACTTGCTTTTTTCGCTGCGAGATCGCTCATATAGTATTGCAAGCGGTTATTCATAAAAGCTAACAACACTAAATCAACTCCGCTGGCAGCCATTTCTTCATCAGCACTTTCTACCAGAACCGTATCAGAAGCACTTTCAGCAGTTTGATCACTCGTTTCATTAGTGGAACTGCTATCGCAAGCACTTATGATGAAAATTAATAAAAAGAAGCTAAAAATATAAACAAAAATTGTCTTTTTCATAGTTAAAAAATTTTTTATTTCTTATGTAGTAAACAGCAACTCAGGTTAAATGTTCGCATTTGGCTGCTGAGAAATGTCAGGGAAGTTGGTATAGGGAGCTTTCTGAAGAAAAAAATACTTGATCAGACCATATCCGTATCCTATAAAAACCGATGCCGAAGTACAAATACTGAAGGCTGCTACTTTAATAGATTGATAGCGCAGCATTGCCTCAACAAATACCGCTACAAAATAGATGAAGAATGCGGTAAGCATTGAAAAGCCTAACATTGGTAATACTATAAGTAGCACGAGCATCAATAGCGTATAAAGGTAAAAACCCAGCGGTAGCAAATGCATTAGCTTCAGACTTTCCGGATAAATTCGGTACAGATTGATGCGTGATTTGCCAAACCATTCCATTTGTTTTAAAAAACCACCAAGCGTGTCCTTTCGCTTATGATATACATAAGCATCTGGAATAAGGCCTGTCTTAAAACCCCACTTTTGAATGCGAATGCTGAGTTCAATATCCTCTCCACAATTGGGTAAGGCAAAGCCTTTGGTTTTTTCATACACCGCACGAGACATCCCCATGTTAAAGCTACGGGGGTAATACGTACCGGCCCCTTTTTTTCTGCCCCGGGTTCCTCCGGTAGTAAGATAGGATGTAAGGGCAAAGTCAGCAGCTTTCTGAACTGTAGTAAATGATGTATGAGCCTTATCCGGCCCCCCAAAGGCATTCAGATAATCGTGTTTCAGGTAATCGTATACACTTTGAAGATAGTGAGAGGGTATAATGATGTCAGAGTCCAGAATGATCAGGTAATCTCCTTTTGCCCTGGCAAGGCCATAATTTCTGGAAAAGCCTTGTCCATCATTCCCTTTGAGGTAATAGTGTATATCCAGTCGGTCTTTAAAAGCGGCTACGACCTGATCTGATTTGATTTCAGAGCCACTTTCTACCACAATTACTTCAAAGTGGTTGTAGCTTTGTCGGCTCAGCCCATCTAACACTACCTGCATGTCTTCCGGCCTGTTGTATACCGGAATGATCAGGGAAAAAAACATATCAGAATACTTTATTACGAGGGAAACTTACTTTTTCAGAGATGATGTAATCATTCTTTTTCTCAGAATTCATGGTGAGCATTTCGGCTACAAAACCAGCCATAAACAACTGCACCCCAACGATAACTGCTACCAATGCCAGATAAAACAATGGCTGGTCTGTAACTTCTCTTACTGGCAGATGAGTATTTAACTTATAAAGTTTATCAGCGATCAGGCCGATGGTGACTATGATTCCGAAGAAGAAGCTCAAGGTACCCATGGTACCAAAAAAATGCATGGGCCTTTTCTTAAATTTAGAAACGAAAGAAATAGAAAGCAGGTCCAGAAAACCGTAAATGAACCTTTCTAGGCCAAATTTAGAGTTGCCGTATTTTCGGGCACGGTGTTCCACTACCTTTTCTCCGATCTTGTCAAAACCATGGCGCTGGGCAAGCATAGGAATATAGCGGTGCATTTCCCCGTACAGTTCCAAATTTTTAACTACGTGAATATCATAAGCTTTCAATCCACAGTTAAAATCATGCAGCCTGATTCCTGAAATTTTGCGGGTAACATAATTGAAGAACAGAGATGGGATAGTCTTACTCAGCGGGTCATGCCTTTTCTTTTTCCAGCCGGAAACCATATCGTACCCCTCTTTTTTGATCATACGGTACAGCTCCGGTATTTCATCAGGGCTATCCTGCAGGTCGGCATCCATGGTGATTACTACTTCTCCCTTTACATGTTCAAAGCCCGTATTCAGAGCTGCTGACTTACCGTAATTTCGGTTAAAGCGAATACCTTCCACGTTGGGGTTCATCTTGGCAATATCTATGATTACCTCCCAGGAACGATCCCGGCTTCCATCATCAATCAGCAATATCTCGTAGCGTAGTTCATGGGCTTGCATTACGCTATCAATCCACGCGCACAGTTCAGGAAGAGACTCTTCTTCGTTGAGAAGCGGAACTACTACGGATATGTCTTTCCTCTGATTGATTTCCATTATCTAAAATCTGCTTCCGGTTTTTTCTTCACAATGAGTCCGATGATCATGGCCAGCACCGCACCACCCAGTATACTGGTATAAAAAAAGCTGAGCAGCAGATTGTTTACACTAAATGAATTATCAGACTCAAGTTCGGCTACCATTTCGTCTATGGTCTGGTCGTCAGCACCAAACCTTTCCATCATTGCAGCCGACTGGTTGATGATAGACTCCTGAATCAGGGCGGGAAGTTCCGGAGTGATGAGATGGTACTGTATGATACTATATATCGTGGCCATAGCACCCGCAATCACGATGATGAGCCAGGTAGACATAAACGCATCTTTGAATGAAAGTACACCTTCATTTTCTGATCTCAGCTGATAACCTGCGTAAATAAGTATACCCACAGTAATTGCGATGTTGACAAGCCCGATCCACCACGCGCTGGCTAGTAAAGTATAATCAATGATAAGAATGGAGGCAGAAATAACGATGCTGATAATTCCCAGAATCAATCCGTATTTAAGATCGTGATTCATTTTAGTTAGATTTTTTGGTTAGAGGTTGTTGTCGCATTACCACCGAGATGATGGTAGTAATAAAAAAGCCGATCACTAATTTCTTCTTAATCAACTCATCTAAAGCCAACTTCAATGGTGTAACACTTTCATTATCTTGTAAAGATTTATTATATACTTCTTCTCCAAACTGTTCAACGAATCCTTCCTTATTGGTAGCTAACTGCTCACTAATTATTGCTCTGTAAGAAGCTAACAGTTCAGGATTTATATAAGTCAGGTGAATATATATAAAAAAAGAAGTTGTGAACCCAATAATGATGGCTGTAAAAAAACCAACATTGATACCTTGCCAAAAATGAAGTGTGTTTGAATTATAAATCTTTTTAAATTCTCTGATACTGAAAATAATAAACACTAGAAGTATTACAGAATTTACAATAAAGTCCAGAGGGTTCGAAATCAATGGGTTGCCTCCTACTACCAAAACAATAAAAAACAATATTATTGACAAAACTCCCCCGGCTACTCCATATTTTAAGGGCAAAATTAAATAGGGGGACTTCATAATTGATTGCTTAGCCATTCCTCAGTATATATCTGTACGATAGCGGTTTTGGTAGAACGTTCCCCATACTTTTCCTTTTAATGCTTGTCCCCAGAATGGTGAATTTCTGGATTTGGAACGATTGCTTTTATCGTTTAACGTCCAGCCACTTTCCAGGTCAAATAAAGTAAGGTTCGCCTCCGCACCTTCTTCAATCTTAACAGGCTCAATTTTCAGTAATGCACGTGGTGTTGTAATCATTTTGTCCAGCACTATATTCAGCAACTGCTCAGCAGTAAAGACCTGCGATAGAATAGGAAGTACCGTCTGCAGTCCACTCATCCCAAAGGCAGCAAGTTCAAACTCACACTTTTTGCTTTCCTCTTCGTGAGGCTGATGGGAAGAGACAATCGTATCAATAGTTCCGTCAATAATACCCTCAATCAATGCCTGACGATCTTCTTCTGTCCGCAAAGGAGGGTTTACCCGAAGGTTGGTATCAAATTCCGAAAGCGCTTGGTCAGTAAAGTACAATTGATGCGCTGCCACGTCGCAGCTTACCGCCAGCCCTTTCTGTTTGGCTTCTCTGATCAGTTTTACCGCTGCGGCCGAAGATATGTTGCTAAAATGCAATCTGGGTGAGGCACCTACTGACATTTCCGATACATATTCCAGAAGCCTGAGGTCTCTTTCAATAGCCAGCGTTTCTGCCAGCACAGGCATCCCTTTCATGCCCAGAATGGTGCTCTGAAGCCCTTCGTGCATATCCGCATACTGCGTCAGGTGCAAATCTTCCGGTCGGTTGATCAGTAAGCTATCCATCTTCTGCATGTACTGCAATGCTTTAAGCATTACTTGCGTATGCCAGAGCGGATTTAGCCCGTCCGAAAACGCTATAGCACCTGCATGATGAAGATCAATCATTTCAGTCAGCTCATCCCCTTTAGCATCACGGGTCACTGCAGCTATGGGATGAATCTTGACCGGCTCTTCTAGATCGCTGATCAGATAGCGAATATCACTCTTACTCTGCACTACAGGAGAAGTGTTGGGTAGTAGTGCAAGTTCGGTAAATCCACCAGCAGCAGCAGCAGCAGCGCCGCTTAGTAAGTCTTCCTTATGCTCCTCTCCGGGGTCACCAAAGCTAACCTGCATATCAAACCAACCTGCCGAAACCATTTTTCCGCTGGCATTTATTACTTCTATGCTATCGTCAGTGAGCTTGACTTCACCTGCGGGAGCAAGTTGCTTGATGACTCCATTTTGAATAAGGAGGTCTACTTCTTTTTGGTGCAAGGAAGAACTTGGGTGTATAAGCTTTACGGACCGAAGCAGTACATTCATGATAAAAAGATCAGCGCTTTTGATTTCCGGATTTCGGACAATTTTACGGATTATCTGATTGCAGAACAAACTTAAGAAGAAGTGCTGCTTCTATTCAAGTGGCTGGCATTTGACTTGGTCGCTTTTTTTATAAAAAATAATGACTCAGCCTGTCCTACAGAAATCTGATGAGTAATATTTCCGTCAGCAAACATAATAATGCCATGAGCAAAGTATATTTCCAGAGTGCGGTATTGGTTTGCTCACTACGAATCATACCTGCAAATGCCTCTACATTTTCTGCTTCATAAATATTGACATTGGCGGAGTTCTCAAAAATATCCTCCAGGTCACTCACATCATACTGCATGATCAGTGACTCATTTTCATCAATATTGAAAGAAAGTGTCGTAAGGGGCTCAGGATTTCCCTCACCGGAAGCACTCTCCTCTACCCGCACAAGTTCGTAAAAGCCTGCCTGAATTACTCCCTGAGGAATTTCCATAAGCAGACGACCACTGATCATCCGCTGCGAGGGGATTACTTCTTCTCCCTCCCTGATAAGTTTATAAAGATACCTGCGGTCAGGACCATCAGATTGCTCATCTGAAGATTCATTGTTAAAACTTGCCGTCTCCAGGGCGATTACCGGATTATCTACATAATAATATAACTGATTGTTCATGGATTTGCTTCGGGATGCCAGCCGATACATCACAGGCACAAAAATCGCATGGCGGTGTATATTGGTAACAGGATCTCGTAATGGTGTGGAGAAAAAAGAAATCTGGTCAGAAGAGCCATTTTCAGCCATGATGTAGCGCTTACTGAGATTCAATAAATATGGTTCACCAGTACGATAGTTGAGTAAAGCTTCTCCCTGGAGATTGTGTTGAAGAATCTTCTCAGCATAAGGCATTACAAAGTTTTCAGTTTCACCTTCAAACATACCATCGTAGAAAGGATTCGCCATGTCCAGATTTGCGAGCGGAGGACGATCCACATCTACTGAGTCAGGAACTACGATGCGCTCTGCCGATATTCCTGTATTGCCGGTAATCTCAGACAGTAGGGATATATCACCACTGGAGGGGGGAATAAACATGATGTGCCCGCCCTGACTGATGTACTCGCGCAGGTAGGGAATAACCGCCCGGTTAGCCTCATCGCCTGTGTTCCCGATTTCGTTCATCACGATTAAGTCTGAGCTTTCTATCAGACTATAATCCAGGTTTCCCACTCCAAAGGACTGGAGATCAAATATGCTCTTATTAGCATAAACTTTGGCTACTGAGCTACTATCCTGAACGCTGAGTTGTTCAGATTTAATTTCCAGCACTGAAATTTTATCTCCCAGGTTTAGGGTAAAATAGAACTCATTGTCAAAAGTTACCGGATAGTCATCAAAAACGATCTGACTACGATTGTTTTGCTGCAGGGGAAAATTCAGGCTGAACCGTACTGTGCCACTGGCATCGGAAGGAATATTAAGGCTGGCGCTGGCTACCTGTTCTTCATTGATAAGCAGTCTGACGATCTGATCAGTTATGTCTTCGTTACCATCATTCTTTAGGGTTACCGCCAGTTCATTAGCCTCATCAGCCAGTACGAATGGGTTGGCCAGGTAGATAGAATCTACAAACACATTGGATTCAAAGCTGCTGCTGATAGGTACCAGTTTAATGTTATGGGTAGTATCTTCAGTAAATGCTTCAGGGTCACCAAAAGTAGAACGTTGAAAATCAGAGATCACATAAATATCAGCTTGCGCATCAGTCTCCTGTCCGAATGCACTGCTACTGATATCGCTTTGTATTTTATTCAGTATTTCACTACCGCTCCTGATGACACCGCTCAGTTCTACTTCAGCAATCAGTTCACTTAGTTCGTCACTGCTCTTGGGTACCCTTGAGAAATTACCAAACTCATTGGTCAAAAATTTATATTGCGTATTGCGGGGGTAGAGAGCAAGAATCTCTTCAATATAATTGACACCCTGATCTATCGCCCGTGCATTGGAACTCAATTCTGACGACATGCTCAGAGAATTGTCCATATAGATATAAACCATTTTTTCGGCGTTGTTGCCGCTATCAGCACTTTCTTTTCCCGGAAGAAAAGGCTGTGCAAAAGTGAGCACAAGGAAAGTGATAAAGAGTAAGCGGGCAAGAAGAATGAGCAAATGCTTCACCTTCAGCTTGGAAGTGGTTGTTTCTTTTACATTTCTTAGAAAAAAGGTATTGCTAAAATATACTTTTTTGGTCCTTCTGAAATTAAATAAATGTATAATAATGGGGATGCTCAAAGCCAACAACCCCCACAAAAACTGCGGATATACAAAACTCATTAGCGATAAGTTAGCGGTAAAGCTACGCCTCCGGAAATCATAGAGACGATTTACTATTGTAAAAAAGCATGAATCTCATGCTTATTGTTTTCCGATGCAAAAAAATCCTCATCAGAAAGATACAAATAAAATGCTAATCCAACAGAGGAAAATAAAGGTCAACTAATTCACGGAAGCAGGCATCCCCTCCTTTGCGGGAGAGCACGATTTTAGCTTCTTCTCTGATATGCGGAACTGCATCCGCCGGACAGGCAGACACTCCTACTTTCCTCATAATTTCCAGGTCGTTTATATCATCTCCCATAAAAAGTACCTGTGACAGCTCAAGCTTCAGCTCTTCTAGCCAGGAATGTAGCACTTCGGTTTTAGGGTGGTTACCAACATAGCAATATTTTACGCCCAGCATTTCCGCTCTTTTGGTCACCGTTCTTAAGCTACTGCTGGCACTCAGGAAAGCGATATGTATTCCTTTTTTGATCAGACGCTTGATGGCCATCCCATCTTTGGTATTGTATTTTTTGAATTCATCTCCATTCTCGGTGATGTATACACCTCCGTCGGTAAGTGTACCATCAATATCCAATACTATAAGTTTGATGTGGCGGAGTTCTAGGAACATGAGTTTAAAAAAGTTCTGGGTGCTTATAGTTTTTAGTGCGTTAGTTCTTAGTGTTATGGTTTTGGTCAGGATAAGAACCTTAAAACAAAGTGTTGCATCGCATTATACTATATAATTCTCCTTCCTATTGCTCCGGCAATGGGCTCAAGGGTGCGATACAAGGCACGGAACTCATCATGATTAAGTTGCTGCGCAGCATCGGACTTGGCGGTTTTAGGCGTAGGGTGCGTTTCTATCAGCAGCCCATCCACACCCATCGCTACACAGGCACGCGTCAAATCAGGAATACCGTAAGCAATCCCCATTGCATGGCTGGGATCAAGCACTACCGGCAGGTTGGTGTGTTCTTTCAGATAAGCTACTCCACATAAGTCTAAGGAGAAACGGGTTTTGGTTTCAAAGGTACGAATCCCTCTTTCGCATAGCATCACCTGCTCATTACCTCCGGAAAGAATAAACTCGGCAGCCTGTACAAACTCCTGCAAAGTAGCCCCGAAATGTCTTTTCAGCAGTACCGGTTTGTTCGCTTTGCCACAAGTCCTCAAAATCCCCTGATCATACATAGCCTTGGAGCCTACCTGTACAATATCCGCATATTCAATGACCGCATCTACATGGGTGGCATCTCTTACTTCAGTAATAATATTGAGTCCGTACTCTTCGCGTACTTCAGCCAGCATTCGCAGGCCTTCCATCCCTAATCCCTGAAAAGAGTAGGGCGAGGTTCTGGGCTTAAAGCAACCGGCACGCAGCGTAGTGATGTTCAGCTCTTTCAGTAAGTTCGCACTTTGGGTAATCTGCTCTTTGGACTCAATAGAACAGGGGCCGGTGATTAGCAGGGTATTATCATGAGCACCACCCAGTTGCACGTTTTTTCCTACCTGAACTTCCCGTACCTGCGCTCTATACTGCCTGCTCGCCAGTTGAATATCACTGCTCATCACAAAATATTCGTCGGCAACAGATTCCAGGGCAGCAGGAAGTTCCTTATCCGAAGAGGAGGTGATCAGCACATACTGACCGTGCTTTTTGTAATAAGCTGACCTGCTTTGCTCCGCAAGCTTAACCGCTTCAATTTCGTCTATATTTTCTTTCAGATGAATAATCATACTTCTCCTCTGATTAGGTTATTAAATGTTACCGCGCCGGTAAGTTGCTGGTTTGCGTTGACTACCGGCAAAAACAAAATAGGAAATGATTTACTGGTGACCAAAGCCAGCATATCAGAAATAGTGGCCTCTTCCCGTATGCTTATGGGTGTAGTGTTTACTACATCAGCCACACGGGTTTGGTTGAAATCTTCAATATTATTGAGTAACCCTCTTCTCACATCAGCATTACTCGCAATTCCAGCGAGTTTTTGGCTATTATCTGTAAACAAAGTAAAGCCAAGGTCAAAGCTTTCTATGGCTTGGAGCACTTCAGGGAAAGTGCAGGTGTTAATGTCCAGTACCGGAAGATTTTCTTTGTCAATGACTATATCTTTTACCTGGTAGTGAGAGCTTACGTCCTGCATTTTAAGTCCCATCAGGGCGGCGCCCATAGAGGTATGATTGACCAAAAAAGAACCGGATACCGCAGAATCTACGCCCATACTTCTCAGGATAAAAGAGACTTCATCATTCACTCCACCATCCACATGGATTTTCTTAGCGGGAAACATCTTTCCAAATCTGCGAATGCGGTTAAAATTGTCTTTCCGGAAGACACCTCCACTCTGGCCGGGCGTGGTCGTCATCAGCAGAATAAAGGAATATTGATCCTGATACTGCTCAAAAATTTCCAGCGGCGTATCTGAAACCACCGCCAGACCATACTGCGTACGGTTTTTCGGGAGGCTGAAATTTTTCCCTCGCATATCCTCATACTGAAATTGCACGTACTCTATCTCATGGCGTACAATCTGGTCCAGGTATTTCTCTGGCTCCGAAGAAATGATATGCAGGTCAATGGGTGTACCACTGATCTTCCTGATCTGTGCGATATCATCAAAGACTGCCGGATTATCGTTGCAATCAATATGAAAGGAATCAATATTAAGCGCATCCAGTTCTTTTACCAGTTCTTCCAGCGACTTAACTTTATTTGAATATAATGATGCGGAAATTTTCAATGCTTTATCCTCTTGCTTATACTTTTATGCTTAAATTTTATGCCGCAAAGTTCAGCATTTTCCGTTGATTACCTATAATTTCGCCTGCTTTTTATGATCTTCCTTAAACTCATATCGCACTTACCTTTTCCGGTACTCTATCTGATCTCAGACTTTATGTATTTTTTGCTGAGATATGTGGTGGGTTACCGCAAACAGGTAATTCTCAAAAACCTCAGCGCTTCATTTCCTGAAAAAACTGAAAAGGAGCTCCATCAGATCAAAAATCAGTTCTACCGTCATTTGGGGGATGTAGTGGTAGAATGTGTAAAAACCTTAACGATTTCAAAAGAAGACCTCAACCGAAGAGTACAGTTGCTTAATCCCGAAGCTATCACTCCTTTCTTTGAAAAAGGTCAGTCAGTCATCGGACTTTCTTCCCATCAGGGAAACTGGGAATGGATGTTGGTATCATGCAGCGCACAGTTACCCTTTCATATTGACGCTGTCTATATGCGCCTGAAAAACAACTTTTTTGACCAGCTCATGCGAAAAATCAGGGGCAGGTTCGGGGCCACGCCCATAGAAAAACGCACTTCTTTCCGAAGTATGATGCTACAAAAAAAAGTCAGCATTACCGCTATGGTAGCCGACCAAAGGGCAAAAAGCAGTCAGTATCAACACTACACCAGTTTTCTAAACCAGGAAACAGGCTTTTATGAAGGACCTGAACGTATTGCGCATAAGCTGAAGCGACCGGCCTTCGTGGTCAATATGAAGCGTATCAAGCGTGGGTACTATAGCATAGATTTCAAAGTGATAGATGCGCCTCCTTTCAGACAGGATGCGCATTATATCACTGAACAGTATGTGAGGTTGATTGAGGAGGCGATCCGGGAACGCCCTGCGGAATGGTTATGGTCACATAACCGCTGGAAACAAAAAAAGCAGGCACCAGAGATACCTGCTTCTACTAAAGCCTAAGCGGGCTTCAGGCATAAGCCTGCTCAGAAATATACTTGTATCCCATACGGGTAGGTTTTACTTCTTTCACTCTACCTTTGTACTTGGTTTCAGATTTCAGCTTGTCTATTCCACCTTTCTGGTACTCTCTCAGATAAGTAATCAAAGTGGTTTTTGATATCTCACAGATACGGCATATTTCATTATGAGGCAGGCCCTTGCTTTTCAGGTACAATGCTTCCATTTTTTGCTGGATACGGGCACTCGCATTGTGATAGCGTTCAAACTTGAGGGCTTCAACTTCGTCCTCTCTAAAATTAATTCTAATCATGGGCTGTGGTGTTAATTGGGTTAATAAAAAAAGTCAAAAATTGTATTCGTTTTTTTGAAGGTTACTTTACAAATATTGCGGTTTAAGACGCAAAACGCTATCCCCTACTTTGTGGTAATTTTTAGAACTCTTGCCAAAAACCAGGGTGATTATCTAACGATTTTACAAAATCAGACTGTAATTCGCTTAAAATGCTTGGCGCATTTGTTACGATGGGGCACAGCTTTTTTTAAGAATCAGAATTTTAGTTCGTTTTAATTCTGGAAAAACCAGCTTCCTCTCTATTCTACTGCTTAGGGCTGAACTTCCGACTCATAAAACTGCCAGAGACTGCTTAGCCCTTCCCTGCTGTCTGGTTTTACATTTGATTTCTTCATAAAATCCCTGACCGCCTGGCGTTGTGAGGGCTCAACTGCGTTTAGTACATCTTTTCGCCTTTTAATTTCAGTAAGTTTAGCATCCTGACATACATAAAATATGTCACGCTTATGAATTTCAGCGCTTCTTTTTCCCATGTCCAAACCTTCTACATAGGTGGGTTCTTTGATATAAGCTTCTGTTTTTAAGAGTAAGGTGTCTGAGCCACTATAAATTAGCTCTAGGAAGCCTGACAAAGCAGCTCCTGCATAAGTAAACCGCTGTCCATTGATGAAGGTCTGCGTTTTGTCTGTCTCACTATTTTTCCACATAAATAAAGTGAGTAGTTCTTCTCCGACCACTTTAATTTGTCCGTTCCAGTCAATCTCCAGTAACGCATTTTCAACATCATATCTTAATGGATACCTGGCTGACTTTCTTCCGTCTTTCATTACAAAACTACCCTCCTGCCAATTTTCGCTGAGATAGTAAGTTCCCTCTACCTCCGGGGGAGGAAGCTTCCTGCCAATCATGAGCTGATGGCTGTCAAATGTACCCTTCTCCAAACGGAAAATTCCAGACTCAATACCCGGATCAAGTTGCCCATATGCCGAAGAATAAATTATTGCGACAATTAATAAGGATAAAAAGGTTTTCATGATGCTCAAATTTGTATTGAAAAGAAAAAAGGAAACTCCGGGGCTTCCTTTTTCAATATTTGATTTGAACTTGTCAAAGCTAATCAGTAGATAAATATCTCCTCGTTGCGATAGCTTAGACATAGTTTTCCATTATACTACGGTACAAATGGGCTGTGAGACACAAGCCCACGGCTATGCCCTGGTCTGTGAGACACAAACCAGAAATGTACCGTAGTATAGTTTTCCATATAACTTGTCTGACAGGCAGATATGATTATTCATCTGGTGTCAAGGTAGTTGACCACACGTCCCCAAACGTATTATTACCTTCCAGTTGAATACTACCTGTTGTAGGGTCATACGTGCCGGTGATGGTGACTCCACCTCCAAATATATCATTAAAGGATGCTGAAAGGGTGTTGCACACGTCTGTCAGCGTACGCTTTTCTTCACTATCAGCGCCGTATACGTCATACCATTCAATGTAAATTCCACCGTAGATATCACTCAGCGCATATTCACCGGGAGCTTCTTCGGTTAAGGTAACTTCATATGTATAACCTTCCAGTGGAACCGTACAACAGGGATCGGTAGAAGTAGCATCCGTGAC
The DNA here is from genome assembly GCF_029504655.1 of Catalinimonas alkaloidigena. NCBI lineage: Bacteria > Pseudomonadati > Bacteroidota > Cytophagia > Cytophagales > Catalimonadaceae > Catalinimonas > Catalinimonas alkaloidigena. The sequence continues at coordinate 1,157,061 of NZ_JAQFIL010000001.1, read as the reverse complement.
CGCGGTATACGTCCCTTCAGGAATTTCGGAAGGACAGGATACACTCCAGGTCACATTACAACCTCCAAATGAGGGCTGTACCGGTTCCTGACATAAGTCTGAGTTCAGGGCGGTGGTCAACCGTCTGCCGTCAGCGGTATTAATTGGGAAAGTAAGGTTGAAATTATCTCCCACCTCAAGGTCTTTTACGGTAAACTCCGGTTTAAACGCCTGAATTGCGGCAATTACTTCTTCAACAGTAACAGTTACTGTAGAAGGAAAGGTGTTAACCGTTTTGAGCAATACAGGATCATAAGCCAGATCAGCAGGATTACCTTCGGCATCAGTAGTGGCGTCTTTCTCTGTAAAAGTCAGTTCAATATCTACCGTGTTTACATCGGTCTCATCAAAGCCATCTACGTCTATTTCAAATTCTACCTCCTGCCCTTCCAGGGCATTCAGCGCGTTGAAAAAAGACTTCTCTTCATTGACATCTATGAGCGTAATAGCTCCAACATTTTCATTCAAATTGGGGATATTTCCCCATCGCTCTTCTTCACAGGCATTCAAGGAGACCAATACCCCTATACAAAGTGCTACTATATTATATTTCTTCATCTTAGTTTCATCTTAGTGGAAAATTTGGCTTCAGTTGATATCCCAAAATATCGGTGTGTCCAAAGCCGGAGGAGGTGATGGCGCGTTACTGTTGGTATTTAACTCAGTGATAGAGTAGGGCAAGCGCAATGGAAATGGAGCTGCCGGAGCAAGGCTATTTGGCAAATCAGCAGGAAAACCGGTTCTGCGGAGATCGGTAAAAGCTTCCATACCATTGCCAAAGAGTGAATAATATTTCTCTTTGATCACTACATTCAGTTTGAGATTATTCCCCTCTGCATCACTAAACTCCTGTAGACGATCAGCGACATAGGCATCAATGGCATCTTCATCCATAGGCTCGGCATCTTCATCCAGTGCCAGGCCTATTGCCTCTACCTTTCCCATGGAGGCACGTATCCCTTCTTCCAAATAGGCTTCTACGGTTTCACCTACTGTTACGCCAGGCAATGTAATTTTAGCTTCTGCCAGCATAAACGCCCGCATAGCATTGCTGAGGTAGGGAATTATGCCTGCTCCTTGTCCACCATCACCCTGACCGGCTTCATCCCGCTCATTATCATCATATTCCCCACCAATCGGATACACCCCAAAAGTAGCCCTGATCTCATTGTCACCGGGGATGCCGGAAGGATCTCCGTGATCCCTGCCGATGTAGCCTTCTCCCGCTTCCCCCAAGTCAGTAGCGCTGAGCAGCCCGTATACACAGTCGGTACGGTTACTACAAGGGGTAGTCTCAAAATCCAGCTCGTCATCACTTCCCTGGCGGTAGATATAAAACGGCAGACGAGGGTCTGCTTTTTTGATCAGGTTATACATAAAATAGTTGCTCATGTAATAATCCTTATCTCCATCCACATACTCTATCTGATAAAGTGGATGGCGATTGTTAGGTGTCAATGAACTGGCAAACTGAAATTCGTAGTCATCTGCATTGTCGGTAATCAAATTCCCTCCACTGATCAATGTGTTGATACCAGTGGTTGCTCTCTGTGGATCAACTAATCTGAGGTTCAGATAAAGCCTGAGTTTGAGCGTATTGGCAGCCATTGTCCACTGCTCCAGGTCACCTCCATAAATCAAATCCCCTTCCAATGTTAGGGTAGACTCTTTCTCCAGATCAGTCAGGGCTTCATCTATGAGCGTGAGGAGCGCATCGTAAATGGTATTGGCAGAGGTAAACTCCGGAGAGCGTACTTCTTCTCCGTTTAATGACTCAGAGAATGGCAGGTCCCCCCACAGATCAACCATAATGGAGTAGGTATGGGCTTTCATGATCTTTGCCACGCCTACATAGTTCCAGGCTTCCTGCTCAGTTCCCTGCTCAATGACTTCCTGCATTTCCTTCAACGAATTGGCAAAAAGCCCATCATAGTCATTAGAATAAGTAGTAGGGTCCTGAGTGTACTGGCTTTCACTGAGGTCGTAAATCTGCCGGGTAAATACCATCGTATTTTTGTTGATGTCTCTTGTCATACGAAATGCCTTGGCTGACTGAGCCGCAGGTAAAATCAGGTTCAATGTACCATCCTGCGGATTATTGGGGTCCTGGTTGATATCCAGCCAATCTTCACCACAGGCGCTGAAAACAAAGATGAGCAGTACTAATAATGTATATTTGTTTATTGTTCTCATGTCTATGCCTTTAGAAAGTTAAGCGAAGGTTTACTCCAAAACGACGGGTAGTGGGAATTACGCCAAAGTCTATCCCCTGAGCGTTTCCTGAACCATCTGAGCTAGCGCCCAGGTTTTGCACATTGCCCGCACCCAGAGAGCTTGTCTCAGGGTCCAGGTTCAGGCTTTTAGGGAAATTATAGGCTTCGTACCACAGGTTGCGGCCGGTAAACGCAATACTGGCAGAGCCGAAGGGCGTTCTTTCCAGCAGTCCGTTGGGAAGTTCATAAGAAAGGGTAACCTCTCTAAGGCGTATCGTAGAAGCATCAAACACCGCAAACTCTTCCGGACCGGCACTTCCAAATGAATTGATAAAAAACCAGTCGTTTACCGTTAGCTGCGTGCCATTCTGAATCACCTGTCCGTTCTCATCCAGTACGGCTTCCTGTGAGCTGGGGTCGCCTAATACTCCCGGAATAACCAAAGTTACTTCCCTGCCTCTGGGGCCATCAGGTATGGTTTCGGTAGTCAGTCCGCGACCAAATATCTGCGTATAAGAGTCTGAATACATATCGCCTCCCTTACGCCAGTCAACCAACACATTGAGTGAAAGTCCTTTCCAGCTGAACGTATTGGTTACGCCCAGGATAAAGTCAGGATTAGGGTCACCGATAATTTCAAACTCTGTCTTTTCAATCAGCTTACCGGTGCCGGGATCTACCAGCAACTGGCCATCAGTATGGCGTGCTGCCACTGAACCTAAAATCTGGCCATAGGGCTCTCCCTCGCGATGTACGATCCTGACAGCATTACCAAAACCACCGACAAAAATCTCTGTCAGGCCATTGCCTATTTCGTCTACTGTATTTTTGTTTTTGGTAAAGGCAGAGAAGATGTTCCAGCTAAACCCGCCACTGGTACGAATTGGCGTAAGGTCTAATCCCACTTCAACCCCGGTATTACTTACCTGACCTATATTCGCGATAGATGTCCAGTATCCGGTAGATGGAGCCACATCAATAGGCACGATCTGATCCCTCGTCCAGCGATCGTAGTAAGTGAAATCAATCCCGATCCGGTTATCCAGCAGCCTAATTTCCGCCCCCACTTCAAACTCTGTAGTAAATTCAGGTTTTAAGTCAGCATTACCTATCTGATTGCTCAAGGACTGTACATTCACACTATTAAAGGGATATTCCAATCTGGCGATGTTATTTCCTAACGCGGAATTAGTCACAAACACGGTACGGGTCAGATAAGGGTCAAGGTCGTTTCCTGAGGTAGCCAAACCTGCTCTTATTTTTACGAAATCAAGAAAGCCTGACTCTATCTCCAGCGCATCAGTAAGTACAAAAGAGCCGCTCACCCCTGAGTAGAAAAAGCTCCGCTCATCTTCGGGCAGTCCTGAGTGCCAGTCATTACGCCCTACCAGGTTCAAAAATGCCCAGTTTTTATAGGACAGCCCCACATCGGCGAATAGCGCCTGATAGCGGACTCTTTCAAAACCCCCACGATTAGGGATCACTGTTTGCAGATTGTCCATATCATGAATTCCCCTGACAATGATACCGGTACCCTGAAAAGATTGTCTTTCTATTGTGCGCTGATTCGCATTATGTCCGGCAATTACCTTCAGCCCAATGTCCTCTGTGAGATTGGTATTTGCAGTCAGAAGAAGGTTGCCATCTATTTCGGAACGTGCTATATCATCGGAGGTCATTAGCCCTACCGGCCACTGGCTACTACCTGCCGGAATTACATTCAGCCGACGGTCAGTGTAAGCATTAAATCCTGCCTGATATTGTACGGTCAACCAGTCAGTGAGGTCATAGCCTACTGATACCTTACCGTAATAGCGGTCTACCTTGGAAGTGTGAGGAGCATAACGTGCCAACCAGTAGGGGTTGTCATTATCAGGGCGATAAAATGCACTGTTTCCTTCCGCATCCTGTATAGGATAGCCTGCTACATTTACATTGGGTGGCGTAAAAAGCAGGCGCTCGTTGACACTGGTACCAGCGGTTCCCAAACCTGTGATGGGAGGAGAAGTGAGGTCAGTATTTACATAGTTAATACTTCCATTGATAAAGATTCCGTTCTCCAAAGTTGCGTTACCTCCTACATTGACGCTGGTACGTGTCACAGAATTGTTTGGCACAATTCCTTCATTTGTCGTTCGGGAAGCACCGGCAGTAAAATTGGCTTTTTCGTTACCGGCAGAGACCGTTACCGCATTTTCAAAAACATATCCATTCCTGAAAAATGCCTCAGGTGTATTATATCCCTCAATAGGAACGGTAGCCTCCACCAGATTAGGAAAACGATCAGGATAGCGATCGTAAGGGTGCGCTACTAATGCCCTCCCCTGATCATCGGTACCCAAAATCAGGTCTGCGTTTAAGGGATTCTGCCAGGCGGGATGGTTGGTATCAAAGGGAGCACCCCAGGTACCAAAATTTCCATCTACATATTTAAAGTTGTTGCCCTGCATATACTGGAATTGGTAATCGGGCAAATTTGACACCTGTTCAACGGAGTAAGAACCATTATAAGTTACTTCCAAGCCTTTGCTTGTACCTTTGCGCCCCGCCTTGGTCGTAATAACTATCACCCCATTCGCCGCTCTGGACCCATACAGTGCCGAAGCAGCCGCTCCTTTAAGTACAGTCATAGACTCAATGTTATTAGGATCAAGGTCAAAAGAACGGTTGGAAGAAGTAGTTCCTCCCTGAGAAAAGCTTCCTGTCTGAAAGGTAGAATTGTCAAAAGGCACACCATCTACCACAAATAGCGGCTGGTTGTTACCTAGTAATGATGAATTTCCACGTATGGTAATATTCGTCCCGGCAGCGACCGCCCCACCCCCACCAATGATGTTAACGCCTGGTACTTTTCCCTGTAATGCCCTAACCGGATCAGGCTCTGCCTTTTGTGCTATCTTTTCACCATCAAGGTCAGTTACTGCATAGCCTAGGGCTCTTTTTTCACGCTCAATGTTTACGGCAGTAACAACAACTTCAGAAAGTTGCTGCGCATCAGAATTTAATACGACATTGATTTCATTGCGTCCGTTTACCGGTACATCCTGCGAGACATAACCGATGAATGAAAACGACAATGTGTTTTTTCCTTCCGGAACGTTGATACGATAGTTACCATCTATATCAGTCACAGTTCCAATGGTAGTCCCTTTCACGATGATGTTTACACCCGGCAGCGGGTTTTCATCCTCCGAAGAAGTTATCTTACCGGACACTGTGGATTGGGCCATCAGTGAAAAAGCACTAAAAACCCCTGCAGCCAACAGTATCATTAGCATGTAGAATTTTACTTTCATATAAAAAAATGTTTAGTTGAGGTAAGCATCACCTGTTTTGAAATGAGCTGTTCTTTTGTAGGAGACAGTATCAGTTTTCACAGTAGTGTGATGATTTTTAACAATTGAAATTCAATATTTTACAAATTTTACAAAATAAAACAGGCTTACCCATACCCCATTTTAAGGGTTTTTTGGAAGGAGAAATGAAGTTCAAAAAATCAATTTGAAATGTTACTTTTTAAGATAATATGAGTGAGTTTATAAAGGTCAGTCGTATGTTGTACAAGGAGAATATTATTGGTAATCCGCTTTTGTGATTCCTCCTGTTTTCAGGTCAGAAATTTGACTTAATGAGAATGCACAAAAAATTTCAAGCCTCAAAACTATACTTCTGCCTAAGAAATTTATCCCCCAGACATAGGTAGACGTCTTTCACTCATTTCTGGTCATTTGCTTTCCAAGCTTACTGATTAATGCCTTTTGGTTGCTCATTATACCTATGCTTGGGGTAAAAATAAACTTGTATTTATACCGCAAAAGAGGGGGCAAAAACGGGCATATTCTTTCTGTGAGATCATTTTGTGACTATCCGCCCCCTAATCCGGGTGAGACCTGTAATACAAGATTCCCCAATATGAAGCGATAGTATGCCAGCCCGTGTGCATGTATTTTGATATCACAAAATTCACCCACATGAGCATAGCATTAACCCTCCCCAGAAAATGGATGCTATTCATCCTGAGCTTTATCATTGTACTCCAGACTAAGGCGATGACTGAGCCAAACAGTAAAATATTTAGCTTGTTAAATGGCTTGCCATATACCGAGATCCCATTTCGCTTAATCAACGACCTCATCATCGTACCCGTAAATATCAATGGAGAGAAAGACCTTAATTTTTTAGTAGATACAGGTACCAACTCACCCGTGATTTTGCACGAACGTTATGTAAAAGACCTGGAACTTCACTTGGGAAGAAAAATACATTTTCAGGGTGCAGGCCGTGGAAAAGCAGTGGAAGGCACTGTGATCAGCTGTATTAGCATACAAGTGGGGGACGCTTATGCCAAGCAGATGGGGGCGGTTGTTCTGCAAAATAACCCATTGGCACGGTTAAAACTTAAGGGAACTACCATCCATGGCATCATTGGAGCTTCATTGTTCCGCAGTTTTGCTGTAGAAATAGACTACCTCACCCAAGTCATCCGCCTACATGAGGGCTCTGGCTTTCTGGAAGAAAACACTTTTTCACCTCACCCTATGCAGGTGGTGATGAGCCGACCTATCGTCCGGTCTGAAGCCCGATGGAATGATGAAATACATATGCTAAATTTGATGATAGACACGGGATTTAACCATCACCTGCTCATTTATGACAATACTTCCATAGAGGAAAGTTCGCCAAAATTTGAGCGGCTGGGGTTTGGCTACAGTGGGAGTATCACCGGAAGTAGTAGTAACTTACCTATGCTGAAGCTTGGTAAAAGAAAGCTTTTTAAAGTAAATACTTTTTTCCCAACCTTTAAGGCATATAAGGCCGATGAAGCTACTATCTCATACCGTGATGGCATCATAGGCAATGCGCTCCTGAAGCAGTTTTGTGTGGTACTGGACTACGCCCACAATACGTTTTACATCCGAGAGCACCTAGGCTGGAGCCCTATGCTGGTAAAAGATGAAGCTCGCCAAGAGCAATTATGATAAGAATTGGATGGGCGGCCATTTTATACCAGCAACAGCTTCTGGACAAGCTTTCTAAGCTTAAACTAAGTATTCAGGTTTTTTATTTAACCAAAGTATAGCAATACTGCTGTGTATAGGACAGCTAAATCAGGCGATCTCTGAGCGCCTTTTCTATAGCATCAGCTTTACTGTTTACCTGGAGCTTGGTATAAATATTTTTGATGTGTGACTTGATGGTTTCTTTATGCACAAAGAGTTCATCGGCGATTACCGTATAGCTTTTCCCTTTGGCTAACAACTCCAAGACTTCAGTCTCACGGGCGGTAAGTGGTGAGTCTGTATTTTTCTGGAAGGACTGCACGACCATACGAGCGATCTGGCTGCTCATAGGCGCACCACCTTTCTGAACTTCAGCGATGGCATCCAGGAGTTTGTTATGTCCGGCATTTTTTGTGATGTAACCCGAAGCTCCGGCACATAAAGCCTGAAAAACCAGTTCACTATTGGCATGAACGGTGATTACAATGATATTGACTTCAGGCAGCTGTTTTTTGATACGACGCGTACCCTCTACGCCATGCATCCCTGGCAGTTCCAGGTCCATCAAAATGATGTCTGGTCGGTCTTTTTTGAGGTTTTTTAGTGCGTCTTCACAATTGTCATAAGTGCTGACAACCTGGTGCTCGCTCACACTGTCAATGAGTAAGGCAAAGCCATCCCTCACCACCTCATTGTCTTCAACGATGGTTATTCTGTTCGTATGGTCATTCATAGTCTGTATACGCTCTTACTAGTGTAACGTAAATTCTTCCTATTTAGCCTCAAGATTGACTAACCCAAATTGGGTGATTTTTTTCTTTAAAACTACCGATGTGCCATCTTTTGCTATAGATTGAATATCAAAACGGGCTTTTATCTTGCTGGCACGGTCACGCATATTTTTTATACCTCGGAAGTTATTCTCATTTTTGAAGGAGAACCCCTGACCATTGTCTTTGACCTGTATGCAAAATGATTCATTATCTACATAAAAACACATGCTCACACAGCTTCCGTTGGAATACTTGAGTGCATTGGTAAAGGCTTCCTTAAAAATCAGTACCAGCTGACGGCTCCAGCCAGAAGGTAATTTTAAACGTATGTCTTCATCTTCCTGGTCAAAGCTGGCATAGAAGTTAATACCGGTATTGTCAAATAGCTCCTCTGCAAAATCTTTCAGGTTAAAATACACTTCCTTTAAGTTATCATTTTTAGGATCAATTGCCCAGATAAAATCCCGAGTACCACTGAAAAGATTTTTAGATGCTACATCAATTTTGTTAAGCAAAGTTTCTACGCCATTGCTCTGTTGCCCCAGCTTATTCTGGATAATCTGAGAGAGTACTGAGATACTGGCCAGGTTGTTCCCCATCTCATCATGGAAATCCTGCGCTACTTTTTTACGAACCTTTTCAATCTCTTTGGAGAGCTCCACCTTTTCAGTTACATCACGGCTGGAAGAAATGAAATTGCGCAGCTCTCCATTTTCGTCAAAAATTGGTTTCAGGAAGGTTTCATACCAACGGTATTCACCACTTCCATCCAGGAAGCGGACTACCATTCCTTTGCTGTGTTTTAGCCGGACCACCTCTTCTTTCAGCTTAAGGTAGCCCTCTACATCATCAGGATGCAGATAGTCCATACTGGACTTGCCAATAATATCTTCCGGCTCGTGGCCGGCCACTTCAAAAATACGAGGCGAGGCATAAAAATAGATCAGGTTCAGCGACTGCAGGGTAATGATATCCTGGGTATTTTCAATCAGGAACTTATAGCGGTCTTCACTGGCCTTAAGGGCAAACTCTGCTTTTTTGCGTTGGTCTATATCTACCAAACTACCATTGGTTCCGATGATCTCTCCATCTTCGTCATACTCAATTCTGACTGACACCTTTGCCCAGAACTTATCACCATCTTTACGCGTCATGCGAAGCTCAGCCTCAAAGTAGGGCAGCTCCTTGGCGATGATGGACTCAAAGACCTGAATATAACGTTCTTTTTCTAACTCAGGCCCATATAGATATTTTGTGAACTGCCTGCCCACAGACTCAGCAGACTGGTAACCCATGTATTCCTGCCAGCGGTCATTTAGGAAGGTAAGCCTTCCTCGGGTGTCAGTCTTGAAAATAATTTCCCGCAGGTTATTCACCAGCTGACGATATTCTCTTTCCCGCTGAGCCAGTTTCTCCTGGTCAAGTTTGCGTAGTTCAAACTCTACCTCAAACTTTTTGTTGGTAAGCTCCAGTTCGGCAGTTCTTTCTTTTACCCTTTTCTCCAATGAGCTATTCAGTGCCTGTATCTCACGTGTTCGCCCTTTTACTTCCAGTTCCAATTGTACTCTCTGTTCACGTTCACGTCTTAAATTTAAGAAGATATACAGACGAATCAGGAGAATGGAGAGCAAGAGACAAATCAGATAAAACCACCAGGTCTGCCAGTACGGTGGATTGATTATAAAAGCATAAGTTACCGGCTCCTCTGACCAGACTCCTCCCGGACTTCTTGCCTTTACCTTAAAAGTATACTCCCCGGGAGGTAAGTTGGGGTACACTGCTTCTGAGCGCTCGGTTGCCGGAGACCAGTCTTCTTCGTAGCCTTCCAGTATAAAGCTATACATCACCTGTTCCGGTTTGTCAAGGCTTACTGCCTTAAAGGTAAACATGAGGTGATTGTGTTTATAGGACAGACTCAGTTGATTAGGTATGCTATACCAATTACTCACGGAATCGGTAAAGCGTTTCCAGTTGGTATTTTCATAGAACAGTCGAAGCCCCGTCAAATGCGGTCTGATCTGCTCAAAACTCTCCTGCTCTTCCTGAAGGTTATAGCGGTACATACCGTTGACAGTACCAAACCAGACGCTTCCATCATCCTCTTTGAGGATGGCATTGGCATTGGCTTCCACCCCCAGAAAGCCCTCATTTTTTCCATAGTGTTGTAGCTTGGCGAGGCTACCATCCTCATAAAAAAACAGGCGGTTGATCCCTCTCTGTGTGCCCAGCAGTAAACTTCCATCATCAGCAAAAATCATAGAATAGATCAGGCTACCGGGGATATCGTAGAGCTTGTTCAAGTGAAGTACTTCTTGTGTTTCCGGCTGATAACGAAATAACTGACCATTCACTGTGGCTATCCATAACTGCCCTTTTTGGTCCTGCGCAAGGGCGATGATATGCCCCTGATCAAAGGTCTCAGAAGATAAAAACAGGGAAACACGCTCTCCTCTAAGCTGATAAATGTTTTTGCCGGAAGCAAAGAGGTAGGCATCATCTTTCCAGGCCTGCATGATCATAACAGGCTCATCAAAAGCTTTACCCTGATCGTCCATCAAAGGATGAAATGCTCCATTTTTCAAATAAACGACTCCGCTCTTGGTGCCAAACCACATGCGTTGGTCGCTGTCCCTGAAAATAGCATAGACTGCCGCTGAGGGCAGCCCTTCTTTCTCACCAAAGTACGCAATAGTTTTTCCGTCATAGTAATTCAGCCCGTTGAAGGTACCAATCCAGATGCCGCCCAGACTATCTTCTCCCAGGCTGGAGACAAAATTACTGCTCAGCCCATTTTCTACGTTAAAATTGTCAACATCTCGTTCATGTAAGAAGTCTACTCCTCCACCATAGGAACCAAACCAGTATCTATTTCTGCTGTCTTTCATGACAGCCATAAAGGTTTTTCCCCTTAACCCTTCTTCGTGCCTCAACTTGGTAAACAGCCTGCCTTTAAATTTGTAAAAACCATCACCAAAAGAACCAAACCAAAGATTTCCTTCATCATCCTGGTAAATATCTCTAACGATTGAACCCTCAAAAGCAAAACTCTTATGATCAATTTCAGCACTTTCCGGATCAAAGCAATAGGTGCCGCCGGAGGTGCCTACCCACATCATTCCTTCTCGGTCCAGAGACATTTTGAAGGTTCGCCCGATGTCTGGTAAATCCAGCGGAAACTTTTGAAGCTGCGCGCTGGCTGAATCATATGTGAGAAAGCCATAGTACACACCAGCTACCCATAGTCGCTGTTGATCGTCAAAGATTAGGTCTGCAAAATGAAAGTCCTGATGAGGGCTGGAAGCTCTATGTATAAGCTGTCCATCCTCAAGCGTGAATAAATTGCCCTGATAGGTAGTCAGCCAGGGAAGTCCCTGAGCGTCGATGGCTACGGCAGAAATATGCTCATCGGTAAGCTTACCTTTATATTGAACATTATTACCGTAAAATACAGCCAAGCGTTGTTCTGACAGGATCAGGTTCAACTGACCTTGCTGATCCTTAAAGATGAGGTTTACTTTCAGTACCTGTCCACTACTGTCAGTAATTTCAAAATTATGAAATGTAGCACCATCAAACACAGCAAGCCCCTGGTTATTGCCAATGAGCAGTGAGTCGCCATACTGATACAAGTCATAGACTTCAGTCCCGGCAAGGCCATCCTGTAAACCATAGTTAACAAATTCTTTGCCATCAAAACTACTCAGTCCGCCGGAAGTTCCCACCCATAGATTTCCGTAATGATCCTGCAAAAAGCAGTTAACAGATGATTGAATCAAGCCGTCCTCAACTTCATACTGAGAGAAGCTATAGCTTTGGGGATAAGCAAGTGTACTCCACAGGGAAAATATGATAATCAACACATATCTCATAAGCAGCTAACTGATACTGAACAGTTTACTAAGATATGGATTCCTGAACTAAGCTTTAACCTTATGCTAAGAATATCAATGCTTTGGGAAATTTTTAGAAGCTATTCATATAAAATTCCCCCACTTTGGGGGAGTCTGGGACATGCAAGCATAGTGCTTTCATTGAAGTGCTTACCCCAACAATTGCCCAATCTCGGTGTTTAAAAAATCTAATCATTAATTTCATACTGATGAATATCAACGCCATTCGCCGGGAACTGCTCCACGGTCAAAATAGGTCGCTGAAGAGAAGGTGACAGATTGCATTGCTTTCCAGCTTTGGAATGCTTGACTTTATCATCATCTCTTTTTACCAGTTGGGTATGATCCGACCTATGCCTGATTTGCCCGGAAGAATATTTGACTCCGAGAAAGCTAATGGCGCTAAGGACGCTTACGTAATAGGTGTACCTGATGGCCCAGTCAGCCTGCTACTTTATGCGCTTAATATTGTGCTGGCTTCAGCAGCTGGCAGTTAAAAATCCGGCCGTCATCCTATTTTTGACGTGCTACTGGGCGGTATTATTATCAGTTCGGTAGCAGGAGGCATCAATTATATGATCAACATCATCTTTAAGCAGAAGAAGGCATACACGTATTGCATTGCCGGTGCCTTGCTCAATATTGCCATGCTCCCTCCGCTGATCCCCGAGATGAGACAGAGCATAAAAAAGCTTTGGGGAAGGTAGTGTTTTAATATTTCATGCGAAACAAAGTGCTGAGCAAAGACCGAGTGAAGCATTGATCACGAAGCTAGGTCTCGGGACAGTAGTTGATAAGCATTCGCAAACCTTGAAGAAGTTATTGTTTGATATAACTTTCTTCTTTGATACGAAATAAACTGTTAAATTTTTCTATGTACTTTAACAGATTGTTTGCTCCATTTGGGTCTTTTTCGAGTTTTTGATACAAATCAGGATTATCTCTCAAAATAATTTTTAATGTTTCTATCGTTAGCGGAAAAACATCTCCATTACTCATATCGAGCACAAAATAACTTCCTATAGGTATGGTCCCTATTAATCCCCCTATTGCCCAGTTTGTCTTATTTGAGATTTCTTCTGTTCCTCTGAAATACGCGTATCTGCCCAGGTGAAGGATTTTACTGAATCTTACTATCGTTGATAGTGTATAATTTTTTGAACTGATGTAAAGATTATTTCCATCATAGAAGCCCCAAAGTCTACTCTTCGCATATTCTTTCCTTTTTATTTTAAAAGGGGCTTCAAATCTAAGTAACGTAAATGGGACAAAAAGTCGGTCTCTAGAATTATCAGCTTCTACTATGCTTACTGATATTCCTGGAATGGGTCTATTTTCTATAAAACTGTAAAAACTGGAATATGCACCTACTTTAATACCTTCAGTCTGAGCAAAAGCGGGTGAAATGAATTTGAAAAGAAAAGTGACAATAAGTACCCTGAAAGCCATAGAATAGCATTTTCACGAAGTTAAAGCCCCAAAAATACTATATTATATCCTATTAGTTATAATTATTCAAACTAAATCATTTCAGAAATCAGCCAGGCAGTAGACCAGCAGGACTGAAAGTTAAACCCACCCGTAAGGGCGTCTATATCCAGCACTTCACCACTAAAGTAGAGCCCGGGGAAGCGTTTGGCTTCCATGGTTTTCAAGTCTACTTCAGCGAGTGCCACTCCCCCACAGGTGACAAACTCTTCTTTAAATGTGCTTTTCCCTCTAACCTCAAAGCCAGCCTGCATTATCTCCACGGTCAGCTTGTTGATCATTTTGTTGGGCAGTTCTCCAAAAGTAAGATCAGGATTAATGTCCAGAAAACTTAATATGCACTCCCAATAACGCTTAGGAATTTCTTCTTTTTGAAAGTTCTTAACTTTGCGACCGGGATGAGTGGCTTTAAAACTGAGCAGTTCTTCACGAAACTGCTCAAAGTTGGATGTAGGGAGAAAATTAAGCTGAACATTAAACCGGTACTTTTGTTCCTCCATCCACCTGGCTCCCCAGGCTGAGAGCTTGAGTACAGCCGGTCCGCTCAACCCCCAGTGGGTAATCAGTAAGGGGCCCTGTTCTTCTAATTTGGTTCCGCTAATTCGTATGCTCACATCACCGAAGCTCATCCCGGACAAGCCCTGCAGCCGGGAATCTTTGATATTAAAAGTAAAGAGTGAGGGCACTGCTTTCTCTACCGCAAGTCCCATCTTCCCCAGTATCTTCCAAACCGAAGGAGCGGAGCCGGTCGCAATGACCAGTGCATCGGCTTCTAATGTTTCGCCCTGCTGAGTTTCTACTTTCCATCCCTTCTTAGTCTGCGAGAAGCCTGTTAGCCCACAGTTTTTTCTGATCTCCACCCCCGTTTCATGGGCTGCCTCCATAAAGCAATCTATAATAGTCTGGGAAGAGTTACTGACGGGAAACATCCGCAGGTCCGCTTCAGTATGTGTTTTTACGCCGGATTTATCCAGCCACTCCACCATATCACTGGTAGAAAATGATTTAAAGATGGAATGTAACTTCTTTTGTCCACGGGGATAAAACTTCACAAGATCGGAAGGCTTGGACCTTGCGTTGGTCACATTACAGCGTCCTCCTCCCGAAATCTTGACCTTGCTCAGCACCTTATTGGTCTTTTCCAGCAATATAAGCTGATAATCAGGGTGTTTACTGGCAATATTAATCGCTGTAAAGAAGCCGGAAGCCCCCCCACCGCACACAATAATTTTTTTACTCAAAGCTTATGATTTCAAAATAAGCGCAAAGGTAGGTACATAAAACGCATTCTGAAAATTGGAAGTGGCAGAACGGTGAAGTTAATCTCTGTCGTAAAACTGATCACTGTTATCCTGGGGGGTATACTCTCCCTTTAGAAATCTGTTGACTCGCATCACCCTAAGCTCGTGCTCTTTTGGCTTCTTCTTGATGTTATCTCCATTGGGGCGACGTATCATGGCTACCAGCGAGATGTATTCGTCTTCACTCAGCTCTTTAAAAGTTTTGTCAAAATATACCTGAGCTGCATCTTCAAACCCTCTGATATGCTGCCCCTGATAAGAACCAAGATAGATGTCATTGATAATCAGTAACATCTGTGTATCCTTGGTAACAAGGGGGTCAAATGCATAGCGGGTGATGAGCATCAGCTTGATCTTATCCCAGCCTCTTTTAAACCCATCAAAATAATAAAACTTGCACAAGCCCTGGGCGAGGGTAGTTTTTCCTGCTCCCGGAGTTTTCAGGTCAATGCCTTTATGCTCATAGAATTTAGGGTCCTGCACGGATAAAAGTATATCAATCTGCCGTTCAGTAAAGTCAGCCAACTTGAGTTTGATCTTATCTGAATCTATGATGCTTTGAACTATACGAGGCGTTTCATTACGTGCTTCCAGTACTACAATTGTATAATAACAGGATGTAATGAGCAGTACAAACCCGAGCAATACAGCAGTTCTTTTGATGAATAGCATGATGGTTAGTTTTCTACTGCTTATAATTTAACGAAAGATTGACATAAGACTTCACGAATTTGCCATAAATTCATCTTTTTTCCACCCTACTTAGCCATATTTATTCTCAACAAAAGCTATATTAGGATAGCTTAAACAATTAATATCATTATGAAAAGTTATGACACTTTGCAGGAAGCTATCAAAGCACTACGCACTGAAGGCTATCAACACGATTTTAACCTGGAAAAAGATAAAATCTACTGTAAACACCTAAACATGTACTACAGGCCCAAAGAGTTTGAAATTCAGGAAACATACCGCTTTGAAGGTATGAGCAACCCTGACGATAATGAGGTACTCTATGCGATCAAAACCAGTGTAGGAGATAAGGGTATACTGGTAGACGCTTATGGAGCTTATGCTGAGAGTATTTCTCCTGAGATGCTGGAGAAGCTGAGGTTTAAACCCGAGTAGACTATTGGATATCCTATGATAGCTCCAGCCATAGGATGATCTAAGACCTAAGCCTTATGGAATCGCTGATTAATTTCTTTACCGAAATTCCCACTAGTTTCAGAGCTTCACTGTTGATAGGGGGGATTGTTTTCTTCTGGGTATTGGAAGGAATATTGCCTTTATTCCGCTTCCGCTACAAAAAAGTGCGACATGCAGGGCTCAACCTTTTCTTCACGCTCACCACTATGATCATCGGCTTTGGCCTGGCCGGAGTACTCCTCTGGGCTTCTGATTTTACTTCTTCCCGCCAGATCGGATTGTTATATCTGGTAGATTTGCCACTCTGGACACAAATTGTAGTGGGGGTGTTGCTCCTGGATCTGATCGGCGCTTACTTTGTTCACTGGCTGGAGCATCAGGTGAGGTGGATGTGGAAGTTCCACCTGGTGCATCATAGTGATACTACGGTAGACGTGACTACCGGGCTACGCCATCATCCTGGAGAGACAGTTTTCCGCATTGGCTGTTATACTCATTGGTGCGCCGATAGGGATTGTCATGCTATATCAAAGTCTCTCGGTACTGTTTGCTCATCTTACCCATGCTAACATACAAATGCCGGAGAAGGCTGACCGGCTATTCTCCTACATATTTATTACCCCAAATATGCACAAGGTGCATCACCATTATCAACAACCGCTTACCGACTCCAACTACGGAAATATTTTCGCGTTTTGGGACAGGATTTTTGGTACTTATCGTAAAGTAAAGCATACAAAAATGCTAAACTATGGCATTGATACCCATATGAAAGTAGTAGAGCATGACCGTTTATCTAATTTACTTATGATTCCTTTTCAGCCGTACCGGAAGCATCCGCCGCTAATACATGAAAAAATAGAAAAACCCATTAAAGCTAAGCTCCAGGATGTAGAGTAGCTAATGTTTATAGTATTCACTTTACTATTCCATAGATACGCTATAGGTCACCGGGAATAGCTTCAACCGACACTTCTTTTTTTAGTGCTTTTGCCAGCGGATCTACATGCTTGCGGGTAGCCCAGAGTTCCAGTTTCATATTTTCAGGACGTCCTGCTACTTGTAGTACCAGCTTTTTCTTGGCGTGCTTACAGGCTACTTCTTTTACCAGTTGATTCTTGGTACGGTCAAGGCTTACCGCCACTCTTAATACGGCTGATAAAACCTTCACTACCTTTCTCTGACGCTTGGAAAGCTTCTTGTACTTCTTATGTTTCTTCTTGGGCTCGGCCTTACGATGGTAACGTGCCACATGACTGATAAGCAAAATTTCCTCGTCATTAAAACCTCTCAGACCGGCATGGGCGATGATGTAGCGGGAGTGTTTGTGATAATGCTCAAAACGGATATACTGCCCCACACTGTGCAGTAAGGATGCGTACTCTAGAATATCTCTTTCAAAATGTTCAAGCTCATGCAACTTTTGCGTCTGGTCAAAGAGCTGAAGTGAAAGAGAGGCTACATGAATTTTTTGCTGCCAGTCTACATTAAATTGATGCGCAAGTTGGAAAGCCGAACGATGTCTTAAATCCTGCGACTCCGGAAAGTCAGCGATATTTTGTGCATGATTATCCAGGTAGTCCAATATCAGCCCTTCTCTAAGAGAGGCATCACATAAGGTTATCTCCTCTACCCCTGCCATCTGAAGTAGCTGGACCAGCAGGGCTCCGCCCAGATGGATGGCATCTGCCCTCTTCTCCCCTATCGCGTTGATCTCAGCCCGCTTTTCAGCCTTCATTTTCAGTAGTTCTTTGGTGAGATTGTCCAGATCATTCAACTTAACTACTTCAGCATTGACAGATTTCATGGACTTCCCTCCGGCAGCAATATGGGCAGCTTCGCCCAGTGTTCGTATGGTTCCTGAAGTACCTATTATCCTGGTAAAGCCAATCTCTTTTGCCTCAGTCATGATGCTTTGGGCTACAAAACGAATGTGTGCCTGTAGTACCCCCAGGGCTTCTTCTCCTACTGTATTGTCTCCATTAAACATATCCAGCAGGCGCAGTACCCCTAGCTTCATGCTTTTGCCCATCAGAATTTCTTTTTCATTGCCAACAACTATCTCAGTACTCCCTCCCCCAATATCAATAATCATCGCATTCTCACCCCGTAGCGCTATTTCGTTTCGTACTGCCTTGAAGATCAACCGTGCTTCTTTTCCACCCGAAATTACTTCGGGCGAAATACCAGTCTGCCGGACAAGTTCATTCAAAAAATCACTGCCATTATGGGCTTCGCGAGTAGCACTGGTAGCAGCGGTAATAATTTCATCAGCACCACGCTGGTCGGCCAACTGCACATAACGCTTGATGGTCTCTAAGCCTTCCTTAAATGCACGTTCACTCAGGCGATTGGTTGAAAAAACCCCTACACCCAGCTTAACCATCTCTTTTTCACGATCAATAATCTGAAAGCTATTTTTATGGGCTGCCTCGGCGATTACCATGTGAATTGAGTTGGTTCCAATGTCTATAGCGGCAAGTTTCATGTAATTGGTTCATTAAAGCGTGATACTGTACATTCGCATGCCTCAGCTAAGGCAATAGTCTAAGATGTCTGTAAAGAAATCTGCTTAACCATTTGTATGCAGACTTAAGCATGACGTTTCTCATATTTATTTCAGGGCAGCAAGAGCCGCATCATAATCAGGTTCTTCATCTATCTCTCCTACCTGTTCTTTTTAAACAATTCTGCCTTCTTCATCTACTACGATTACTGCACGTGAATGCAATGCTGCGAAAGGACCATCAATGATTTCCAGGTGATAATTTTTTCCAAACTCTCCCTGAGCAAAGTCCGAAAGTGTGATCGCATTTTCTATACCTTCCGCACCACAAAACTGCGCCTGGGCAAAAGGCAAATCACGGGAAATACAGAGCACTTTGGTATTTCCCAACGCCCCTGCTCTTTTGTTGAACTCCCTCACTGAAGTAGCACAAACTGAAGTATTGAGGCTGGGAAAGATATTCAGTACGAGTTTAGCACCACGAAAATCTTTGAGGGAGACTCTTTTTAGATCATTTTTCGTAAGTACTGCATCCGGAGCCAGTTCTCCTACAGCAGGAAGCTTACCAAGGGTATGTATGGGATTGCCCCCAAGCGTTATTTCAGCCATTCTTTTCAGTATAATTATGGGTTTACATCGATTAAGACTAACCCGCAACCTGCTTGATTGTTTGTAACAATAGATTTGTCATAAATGAGAGCATGAGTGCCACACCTTAGCCCTAAAAAATAACACTTCACTTTAAAACAGGATATTTTAGCTCAGAATGGACAATTGCAATACCTACTCCCTCCGTTTCAGGTGTAAAACAAGCCCTGTAGATACTGTCTATGAGGAATCTTACGTGTAAATCATCACTTTTAGGACAGCGGAATATTACATTTTAGGCGTAAAACGTCCAATATCAATTCACTTGGTAGCCCCCTTGATTGCAAAATGGGCCGAATCGGGGATATGAATGCTGAAGGGATGCTTTGTAGCCATGCGAAGATTTGTACAAATGATCAGCTAAGGTTTGCCGGGCCCAGGCGTCTGCATTTCCAAAATGAGGTCACTCTATTGCGGTATTAAAGCCTTCACAAAGAGAGTCTCACTTTCCAGTATAGTCTTCCTCAAGGATGGCATATCCATAATTGTCTGACCAACCACTTTTGAGAGGCAGTATTTTTCTTTTCCTGCCCTCACGCTGCATACCCACCTTTTCCAGCACCCTGATGGAGGCCAGATTGTCGACTGCGCATCCTGCTTCTATACGATGCAGTTTGAGTTCCTTAAACCCAAAATCAATGAGCGACAACAAAGCTTCAGTAGCATAGCCTTTTCCCCAATGTTGGGGAAGTACTTTATACCATACTTCTGCAATTTTGTATTTGGGGCTACCCAATTTGAGCGCAATCACCCCTACAAATGCTGAAATACTCATATTCACTTCTCTAATTACGAAAGTATAATAGCTGACGGGTTCCTGCGCATAGGCCTGTATCCACTCTTTGACAACATTTTCTGTTTCCTCTACATGCTGAGGAATACCCAAAGTATTGTACTGATCGGTTTCAGCCAGTGAATGCAGATGATGAATAGACATGATGTCTTCCCAAACCGGCTTTTTTAGGCTTAACCTGGCAGTAAGTAGTTCTGTTTTTATCATGCTAAAGCTATTCCATGCTTTTTTGCAACCCCTATGTCCCGAGCCCTGTAGGGAATGCTTATCGCGTAATGCATGCCATCTACGGAAGTTGATCGCTTCTTTCTTCTTCAAAGATAAGTAAAAACATGTTTGCATATTCCACAGCCTGCATGGCGATCATTAGGGGAAATGAACCAGCGCTGACATCAAACATCCAGGCTTTACTACATCACCTAGCATTCTAACAATCTTGCCCTACAGAGAGGGGCTGTAAGCATGATACAAGTATGAGATAGCTTTACTGACCTGATTTTTGAGGCGGCTTGGCAGTTCCTTCCCGTTCTTGTATAGATAATTATCGACTTCAAAAAAATTTTAGATACAGTAGGCAAACATACCATCAAAAAAAGCAACATGCTTTGCACAATAATTTCAGCTGGCTTTTGCTAAATCTCTTGGCTTAATTTATCTTAAAGAATTAGCGACCACCCCTTCCTGTGTAATCCTGACCGGCTGAATCATTCCGTTTTCATCAAATTCCATGCGGTCAATGCAGGTAACTCTATGGTTGGCATCCGTTCTGCCCAGCGGTCGGCGATGATATACAATGTACCAGTCGTTTGTTCCCTCAGGGTGAAGCACCGAATGATGCCCGGCTCCGGTAGCAATCTCAGGATCTTGCTGCAAAACTGTACCTATTCTTTCAAAAGGACCAAAGGGAGAGTCGGCAATCGCATAAGAAACACTGTAATCCGGGCCAGTCCAGTTGCCCTCCGACCACATAAAGTAGTATTTTCCATCTCTGATAAACATAAAAGGCCCTTCCACATAACTATCAGGCGTAATTTCCTTGAAAGTAGTACCATCTTCAAAAGGGATAAAGCCGGTATAATCCTGATTGAGCTGTGCGATATTACAATGCCCCCAGCCACCATAGATCAGGTAGTGCTTGCCATCCTGATCTTTGAACACAAACTGATCAATAGGCTGGGCGCCATTATGCACCTCCGGAATTAATGGTTCACCCAGATAATCGGAATACGGCCCCTGAGGTTGATCTGCCACCCCAACACCTATGCCCCGTAGGTTAATGACTCGCCCTCTTTCCACCCGCGCCTTTCCGGAGTCTGAATGTCATTGGCACCAAAAAAGAGGAAGTACTTCCCATTGTTTTCCACCACCGCAGGAGCCCACATAGCTTTCTGCGCCCATTTTACCCGGCTGGTATCTATAATTTTTTCGTGCCTGGTCCAGTGGACAAGATCAGGAGAAGAGAAAGCGTCCATAAACACCTGCTCCTCAAATGGCGCGGAGTAAGTGGGGAATATCCAGTATTGATCGTCAAAGATGATTCCCTCTGGATCGGCATACCAGCCTTCAAATACAGGATTACCTGATACAGCCACAGTATCAGTTTCTGCATTTTCGCTTTGCTGACTGGGCTGGGTACATGAGGTGATCAGAAATATACTGACCAATACATTAAGACTTAGGTTTAGTGCTGTTTGGCGCATCAGGTTTAGATTAACTCTTTATGATTTTACAAAAAATAAATGTACCACTTATCATCTACACACTACTCAATACTCCAAACTTTGCCCTTTTCATTGATCAGCCATGTTTTTGACGCATCAGCAGTTTTAAGACGGGCTACATAATAAGTAGGCTGAGCGTTGATTTCAACCGTATGTCCCTCAGGGATTTCCAGATTCAGGTCCTCTAGCCGATCCGCATACTTGTGATGGGCTTGAAAATAATCATTTTGCCGGTAATAGACTTTTCTCAGCTCCCATTTCAAATATTCTGCTTCAGGTATGGTAAAACTTTCTGTTCCCTGCCCAACCTCAGTATCTGAAAAGGCAAGGAAGCCCCATGTCTCGGGGCGGTGCATATTGATGTATTCCTGTGATGTCCACACCCAGTTATCTTCGGGATAAGGCTTGCCAGTATCAGGATTGATCTTCTTTTGATAGCCTTCAGCTGTAATGTCTATCTGCCATTCTACTCGGGAGAAGTTGATCCGCCAATACTCACCATCTGCAGGAATTTTTCTGCTTTCTGACTTCTCAAGCAGTACCTTCCAGGGCATGGCAATTTCCACCGACCAGCCCTGATCGGTATCATTAGGATCATTCAGGCTTCCGTCTACATGTACTCCTGTCTTGATACCTCGAATGTCCCATGCATTGAGCACCACATTTTTATCATCACGGTAGGGCGCGGTAAGCATCAGGTCCCAGATGGTATTGAGGGCATTCATCTCAAATTCGTAATAGAAATGTGTATCTCCATCAGGATCAATAAATACTTCAAAATCATTGTCATGGAAGATGACAGCATCTCTTTCGGTAATCGTGCCCCAGACATGCGGCTCATCCAGATAGGCAGCGATGTACAAATACTGATCATCCCACAGCATTTTCGCCCGGGTTCTGAACCTCGGCCCGGCCATATGCTCACCCTGAATATCTATGAAGGCATCAGTCCAGGCGGCACTTTGCCAGCTTTCCTCATCCAACTTGCCATCAATAAGCAGGGAATCAAGGCTTTGGTAGCAAATGTACTGCTTGGGGTCAAATGTGGGTATATGTGACTGTGCCCGTAGCATAGGGCTGGCGAAGATAAGGAGCGTAAATACAAAAGTCAGATGTCTCAGCATATAGGTTGAGCGTGTTTAACGCATGAGTCGTATATCAGAAAATATTTTAAGGATGCAAAAATAACAAAACAGTTTTTATTTCATCAGCATTAAAAAATTTCAACAAAATTCTTTTTTCCCAAACATTTCTCCACAAATATTATAGATTTGTCCACTTTCATTTGTCAATCATTTGTTTTTTTACTCAAACCCCTTCAGAATAAGTAAGTCTGATGTTCCGACATGTAAGGATAAAAAATAAGCTGGCCCTGGTGATGACCGCCCTCTCCTGTATTGTGATCGGAATCTTCAGCACCTTATTCTATCTACAGTTTGAAATAGCACTCAAAGAGCGGGTACTGCTCCAGCTTTCTTCGGTCAAAAAACTTAAAGTGGTTCAAATAGAAAATGTAATCAACAGCCGCGTGGAGGCTATAAAACACCTGCTTGCTCAATCAGATTCAACCTATAATCAGCAGTTTTTTAATTCAGTAGTTTATTTAAAGAGTCCAGGCTCAGTGCATATTAATTCATATGAACTAACGCTACCTGACACACTTAATCAGGGCAATATATTTATCAAGGACTTAAGCCCGGAGAATGATGAAGGCTTTGCTACGCTTGCGTTTATGGCGTATAACTCAGGTCAATATTTGGTTTGTATTGACACATTAACTGAAATACAATCTATTTTGCTGGAAAGAACCGGCTTAGGACAAAGCGGTGAGTCTTACCTGGTAGGTGAAGACTATACTATGCGTAGCACATCTCGTTTTTTTCCTGACAAAAACCCCACAACGATACTGGCCAGGACTTCAGGAGCAGTTAGAGCTCTGAGAGGGGAAACAGGAGAAGGCATTATATTGGACTACAGAGGGGTCTCTGTATTTAGTGCCTTTGAAAAGATAGCCATCAATGGACTGGAATGGGTTATTCTCTCAGAAATTGATTATCAGGAAGCCCTATTTCCCTTGAAAAGCCTGAGAAGAAATTTTTACATTATGCTGGTCATCATGCTGGCTTTTGTGCTTCTGGCGTCATACCAACTGGCGAGGCTACTGGTGAAGCCTATACTCAGAATGGAACAATACCTCAACACAATGTCCAGAGGAGTTATTCTTGAGCCACAGAAAGATGTAGACAGAAATGACGAAATTGGCGGCATGTTCAGGGCTTTGGATAAGCTCACTACTGCATTACAACAAACTATAGAATTTGCAGGAAGGATAGGCGAAGGGAATTTCAGCGCCAACTATCAACTACTCAGTGAAGAGGATACCCTGGGGGCTGCGCTTTTGCAGATGAAACAAAAACTCAGAGACTACCAGAAAAATGAAGAAAGGTTACTGAAAGAAAATCAGCAGTCAATCATTAATGGTGAGGAACAGGAACGCTCCAGATTGTCTAAAGAGATTCACGACGGGCTAGGCCCCCTGCTTACCAGCCTGAGACTTTCAATACAGGCCATACCTCTTGAAGAAACTCACAAAAAGCAATTACTGAAAACGCTGGATGATACCATAACAGAAACCCGGCGTATGGCCAACAATCTTATGCCCAGCGTACTGGAAGACTTTGGTGCCGGCGAGGCCATTAAGAACCTGGTGATACAACTTGATCAGAGTTCACCCCTTGATATTCGTTATAATCAAGATACACTTGAAGAATCTAAAATCCCTCAGAAAGTAAATATAGTGCTGTACCGTATCGCTCAGGAAGCACTTAACAATGCGATTAGACATGCTCAGGCTACTGAAATCAGACTTTCTCTGACAGAGTTTGATGAACATGTCAGTCTGTTCATTTCTGACAATGGCTCCGGCTTTGATCAGAGTACGGTACTTCCAGGCAATGGACTGAGAAACATGAGGGAGCGTGCCAGACTGGTAGATGGCAGTCTGGTAATCTACTCAGACGCAAATGGTACCAGTATAGAAGTTGAAATTCCTTTTTAAATGGCCTTTATTAAAATCATGATC
The DNA here is from genome assembly GCF_029504655.1 of Catalinimonas alkaloidigena. Classification (NCBI taxonomy): domain Bacteria; kingdom Pseudomonadati; phylum Bacteroidota; class Cytophagia; order Cytophagales; family Catalimonadaceae; genus Catalinimonas; species Catalinimonas alkaloidigena. The sequence continues at coordinate 1,132,458 of NZ_JAQFIL010000001.1, read as the reverse complement.
GTGGACGATCACCAATTGTTTAGGGGGGGGATTGTGTCTTTGCTCAGTAAAGATGAAGACATAGATGTGATCGGCGAAGCTTCTTCCGCCAAAGAGCTTTTTCATGCCCTGAAATCCAAGCAGCCTCATGTAGTATTGATTGATATTTCATTGGGAGAGACGGATGGTCTTGAGACTATTCTTAAAGCTAATGACAGCCATCCTAATATCAGGTTTATCGTACTTACCATGCATGCTGAGGGGCAATATGTAGTAAAAGCGGTAAGAAACGGAGCATATGGTTACTTACTTAAAAATGCTGATGAAAAAGAGCTTATTGAAGCTATCCACAATGTATTTGAAGGTAAAAAACATTTTAATGAGGAGATTTCTCAATTGATGATTGGTAATATGGCTATGGAAGGCGAGCCTCACAAGAATTTGTCCAAAAGAGAAAGGGAAGTGCTCAAACTCGTCTCAAATGGAAAAACGACAAAAGAAATAGCAGACCAGCTCTTTGTTAGTACCCGTACTGTAGAGACCCACCGGGTAAACATGATGAAAAAGCTGAAAGTACAAAACACTGCGGAACTGATCAAAAAAGCAGCACACCTTAAACTTATCTGAGCATCCGTATAAATACGGATAAATAATTACCATATTTTTTAGAGCTGCAAAGCGTTATTTAAAGCGTATAATTACTTGACAAACGATACAAAGATTTACATCATGAAAAAACTAAGTATATTATTATTTGCCGGAATATTGTTGAGTACGATGAGCATGGCTCAGAGTAGGAATGACCTGAAAGGGCCGAAGGCTAAAAATTATAAGCACTGGAAGCATGAAGATAGTAAGTCTGCTATACTATTTACTTCAGAAGTTGCTCCCAAAGGACCTGCGGCAAAAAATCAGAAACCCTGGAGAAATACGCCGGAAGTGATTGAAAATGCCCAACTGGTGGATGTTTCAACTACCCGCGCAAAAGTAACCGGACCTAAAGCAAAAAACACCAGGCCCTGGGAGATAAAAAGACAGGAGATAAAGACAATTGCCAGTAGAGAAGACAGCATAAATCATTAGTAATGATTAAGATTTCATAAGCAAGTAACTGACAGAATACATTACGTTAATTTGATTCAAACACGGCTTCAATATTTTTGAGGCCGTGTTTTTTTTGTCCTAGCTGTTAACTGGCTCTACTTTTTTATAATGCTTATTGGCATCATACAAATGCTTGTTCTCTTCATAGAAATTTGAAATAATTTCCAGAACCTTCCCTTGTTTCAGCATCACTTAAGAATACTAAAAGCTTTGCTAAAACCTGTGCTACACAATTCCAATACTAAAGCTTCCACTTCATCTGAGTAAACTGATAGTTAGCACCAGTCGTCCACAACCCATACAAAATATTTTATTGTAATAAAAAATAAAATATGCATATTATTTGTTATTTTTAACAATATTTGATTGATTTACTCTTTAAAGTAATATTTTTCCAAATATGACGGACAGCCGGAAGCATAATGTTAAAATCAGTATTGAAAAAGAACGTCTGCTTGACTCGGCTGAAAACAGACAATGGAAAAAGTGGGGACCTTATATAACTGAAAGACAGTGGGGTACTGTACGCGAAGATTACAGCATTGATGGCAATGCATGGGGATGCATTTCACATGATCAGGCACGTAGCATCGCTTATCGTTGGGGGGAAGAAGCTATTGCCGGGTTTTGTGATTTGCAGCAAATTCTTTGTTTCGCACCCGCCTTCTGGAACGGGAAAGATACTATTATCAAAGAAAGGCTTTTTGGCCTCACTAATCAGCAGGGCAATCACGGTGAAGATGTAAAAGAACTTTACTTTCATCAGGAGTCCTCCCCTACTCATTCTTACTGCAAATATCTTTATAAATACCCTCAGTCGGCATTTCCTTACGATGAATTAATTGAGGCTAATCAGCGAGATCGCACGCAGCCTGAGTATGAACTACTGGACACCGATGCTTTTGAGGATAACCGTTACTTTGATTGTTATATTGAATACGCCAAAGCTGGAGTAGATGATGTGCTGATGAAAATCACAGTGCATAATCGCGGCCCTGAAGCAGCTCCCATACACGTACTCCCTCACCTCTGGTTCAGAAATTACTGGAAGCATAACAAGCGCTATCAGAAACCCAAGCTCAAAGCAGTTTCACCTTCTTGTATACTGGCTAACTCCAGCAGAAATGGCAGCTATTATCTGCATCATCATGGAGGCAAGCAGTTATTTTGTGAAAATGAGAGCAATGACTTACGCATCTACAATACCAAAAATAAACATCCCTGGGTAAAAGATGGGATCAATGACCATGTTACACTCGGTAGTAAATCTGTAAATCCGGAGAAGAAAGGCACCAAAGCTGCGATTTGGTTTAAGGCAAATATACCTTCAGGAAAATCGCATACTTTTAAAGTACGCCTCAGCAAGCAACGTTTGGATATTCCCTGGAAAGATTTTGACCAAATATTTCAGCAAAGAAGATTTGAAAGTGAAGCGTACTATAAAGAGCTTTCTCCGCCTCATTTAAAAAATGCACACCAAAAACTATTAAGAAATGCCTTGGGAGGGTTACTCTGGACCAAGCAGTTCTATTACCTGGACGTATTCAAATGGCTATTTGGAGAACCTGGTGATGAGCCTCCTTTTCGTCTTGATAAAAGAAACTTTAACTGGCAGCACCTTACCAATCGTCACATCATATCAATGCCCGATAAGTGGGAGTACCCCTGGTATGCAGCTTGGGACCTGGCTTTCCATGCTACTTCATTTGTTCAGGTTGACCCAGACTTTGCCAAGGAACAACTCCAACTGATGCTACGCGAGTACTATATGCACCCTAACGGGCAGATTCCCGCCTATGAATGGAACTTCAGCGACGTAAACCCTCCCGTGCATGCATGGGCAGTATGGGAAGTATATGAAAAGGATAAACAAAAGAGCGGTATTCCCGATTGGGACTTCCTGGAAAGAGCCTTTCAGAAGCTCCTGATGAATTTTACCTGGTGGGTCAACCAAAAAGATGTTAACGGAATTGATTTATTTGAAGGCGGTTTTTTAGGCCTTGACAATATTGGTGTTTTTGACCGTAACCAAATGCCGCCCGGCATCAGAAAAATGCAGCAGGCAGATGCTACCAGCTGGATGGCGATGTTTGCCCTTAATATGCTGAGGATGTCTTTGGAACTGGCTAAGCACAATAATGCTTACGAAGAGTCTGCCGCAAAATTTTTCCGTCATTTTCTGAATATTGCCTGGGCTATGCACCACATAGGTGAGAAAGATATCTCTTTGTGGGATGAGGAAGATGCTTTTTATTATGATGTGATACAAATGGAGAACGGTAGCACGCAGCGACTTAAGGTTCGTTCGCTGGTAGGTATCATCCCTCTTTTTGCCGTTGAAATCTTCAATAAGAGTGCCTTTGACCACCTGTATGAGTTTAAAACCCGCGCAATCAACATTATCCGTACCCGCCCTGACCTGGCATCGCTTATCTCCAGAATTGAAGAAAAGAATGAAAAAAATGAATATCTATTTTCTGTACTCAGGGCTTACCGGTTAGAGCAACTGCTCAAGCGCTTACTGGATGAAGATGAATTTTTATCTGATTATGGTATACGTTCCTTGTCTAAGCATCATAAAGAAAACCCTTTTATTTTTGAGCATCATGGTAAACATGTAATTCAATATGAAGCAGGTGAAAGCAGCAGCAGTATGTTTGGCGGCAACTCCAACTGGAGAGGTCCTATCTGGCTACCTCTTAATTACCTGATTATCCAGTCTTTACGCAAATATTACAAGTTTTATGGCTCCTCTTACGTATATGAATTCCCTACCGGCTCAGGCACAAAGCTCAACCTAAAGCAAATTGCTAACGAACTGAGTAAAAGACTGTTGAGAATATTTGAAAGAGATGATGAAGGGAAGTTTCGGTACCACACCAATCACTCGTACCGGCAATATATTGAGGATCCACACTTTAAGAACCATCACCTTTTTTACGAATTTTTTGATGGTGATACCGGACAGGGCTTGGGGGCGTCACATCAAACGGGGTGGACAGCCCTTATTGCAAACCTTCTTTTGGAAATGGAAGATGATGCTACATTAGAAGAGCTCGTAAAGCAGGACATCCAAAAAAAAGAAAGTTAGTTAGCAGTAGAATAGGCCGTAAAGCTTAATGGATTTCAATATTCTTCTGAAAATATAGTTCCATATTATTTAATTCTACTGCACAAAGTTTATTGTATTCTCTTTTGGGATAGACACATCCATTGTCAATACCAAGCACAGGAAATGTATCCAGTTCGCTGATATTTTGCCTTATTCTACTTCTGGTATGGATGCGATGCCCGTGCACTATAATCCTATCTCCTAACCACTTTTTATTGACTTTCGGACGGTCATCAAAAGACCATAACATGCTTTCTTTATCTCCCAGCGGATCGGCTAACTTAAAATTCAATCCGGCATGAACAAAAAGAAAATGATCTTTTTCCAGATAGTATGAGAGAGACAGCATAAACCGGATATACTTTTCATCAATGTCGCTTACAAAAGTTACTCCGAAGCTTTTCAGTGTACTATCTCCCCCATTCCAGTGCTGCCAGCTTTGTGCTTCGGGTGAGTGAGGGTAACGTAGCGCATGCAACATCATGACCTCATGGTTTCCGAGCAGACAGTGAACGTTATAATTCTCTTTCTGAAGCTTTAGGATCAGCTCTATTACCTCTTTGCTGCTTGGCCCACGATCAATATAGTCTCCTAATAAGTACAACTCATCTTCTTTATTCAGGTCAATTTTCTGGAGCAGTGCCTCAAATGTGCGATAGCAAGCATGTATATCACTGATTGCAAAAATCCGCATACGTAATTGTACTTTATATATAATAAAAATTATAGCTTTACTTTACCTCTACTATAGTAATTTATTGCAAAAAATTCCACGAGTACTCAGTTCCCTTCATTTTTAGTGATGTATTTTTTGCAGTGTTGAGGTATTTGATCAAAAGTATACCCCTTCCATGTTTCAAGCTCTTTATCGATGTATTCTGTCCATTTCTTTTGCTCCCTGGCATTAAGGCCATACATGGTTTCTTCATCATATATGTCCTGGAAAACATTGGCGGACTGAAACAGGCTATCTCTCAATGATAAGTACTGTTCAAGTGTGTTTTCATCTGACTGGGATAGCATGATAAACTCTTTTCTCAAATAGCGGGCAAATAGTTCTGCAATATCAAAGTGAATGCGTTCGTGTCCTAATAGAATTTTGTCTGTAGTATCTTTAGTGAAAGAATTTTGCCTGCTCACTGCAACGTATACGTTCATGCAGGAGTCAATATGCCAAAGCGCTGGTGTATAAAAATATACAAGTGAGGTAAGCGTCTTTGCCCTAAAACCATACTTAAGTTCTTTCTCCACCGGGGATTTTTGAAAATCAGACCACTGCAATGAATCATGAGCACTCCACAATTTATATTTAAGTGTATCAATATCTATGTGCTGGCCATGACTAAAATAGGGAAGTACAATAATGAAGAATATTGTAAGCAGCAGGCTTTGAAGTTTTATGATGAATACAACATGCATTACGCTGATCCTAAGTAGTAAAAGTGGCTTACATAATGTAAATATTTGAAGTGATTATTCCTATACTTGATGAACACATCATCAGTTAATTCTCAGCTTTGATCTGCTTTAAATGGTGCTGCATATGTGCCACGTAGTCCTCAATCAACCATCGTAACGGTTTCATTTATAACAGTTTTGTAGTTCAATTCTTCTGCACCTAAGAAAGCAAGCACATGTCTGATTTGAAGATTTAGCCTCTGCCAAGTGTCAATATTTCCTCGTAATTTTGATTTTGATAATGATTAGATCTTAAAAGCTCATCTTGTTGGTATTTTTGAATTCTATAAGGTTGAGAGGAAAACTGAACTTCTGTGAAACGCTTAAGATTACGGATAGCAGAATCAACCAAATGCCCCAAAATTTCTTTTTTACCACTTGAGCTCATTTTCCTTATATGACAGCACGTTTTGATCTAAGCCATTTACATATTTACTTGCCTCTTCAATGAGCGCTAAAATTGTATCGCATAGATCTTTCATTGTTATTTTGCGAGTAGCAGGCTTGTAAACTGATGTTGATTTCCAAACTTTTTTATGAGGGGAAGCTTCAATCTGCTATTCCCTGATTGACAAAAATAAGTTTATCTAACTGTCAGCTGTAGAGCGAAAACTAAAGAATTATTTCCTGGCTAAGATACGCTTAAAATATTGAAGCTGTTATAATGAAGAAAATGCAAGCTTTTCAATCAATTAAGAACTGAGGCCTTAACGTTCTGGCCAGGCTGTCGCGTTTTGTTTACAATAAGCTTAAACTTACCCGATTTAGACTTGATGATCTGATCCTCACTCACGTAGCGGATTGTATAATGCAAATCTGATCCGATATACTCTTCTAATTGTTTTCTAAGCAGCGCTTCATCATCACTACAATACTCATCAGTGACAACCACATTGACATAGAAAGTATAATTATCTTCCTGTACAATCTGGCTAAGCAGCACATGGTCTATACCGTCAAAGGCACCACAAAGTAATCCTATGCGTGTACCGTCAGGTAGTAATAATACATCATCACTCCTGCCCTGTATTTCTTTCACCCGCTTACCCGCGTTCGTTTCTGGACCTACCTCATCCAGATGCACGATATCATCTACTTTGTACCTAATCAGTGGGAAACTGGTATTGATTAGACTGGTGGTAATGATATGATCTTGCTCAAATTCATTAATTGAATATAGCGGCACCTGATCATATAAGCCATCTTCTTGCTCTTTCAGAGCTATGGTACGCTCTGCATTTCCGTACCAATCTATGATGCGGGAAGAAAAAACTTTTTCAATCTTTTCTCTTTGGTAGCTGTATAATGTTTCTGAAGATGTAAAAATTACAGGTATGCTTAGCTTTTTACCTGCTTGAATAAAAAAGTTAGCCAAGGACTCCAATGAACTGGGATAAGCAAATATTGCATTGGGTGCGAACTCCTTAATTCCCTGATAATACCACTCAACATTTTGTTGCTTAAGATGATAACTGGACAGATAAAGTGTCTTAGTAAAGGGGTCGTAGACATCTTTCTCATGAATATTCAGATTAGCCCTCAGCACTACAGTCTTCATTCCCGGAAAATGGCCAAACTTCATACGGTGGGCCCATTGATATGCTCCTTCTTCAACAACTGACTGGTAATCTCTATATATTCTTACTGTATACCCTGACGTGCCACTCGTATTGGCTTTTAATTTGTTGAACTTACTCCCGATAAAAATCTCTTCTCTATTAGGTACAACATCATGTTTAGTGATGACGGGAAGGTACTTCAGGTCACCAACTGTCTTTATTTTATCAATATTTACCTTATGTTTTTTGTAAAGCAATGCATAAAACACAGATTCCTGGCTTGCTTTACGTAGTAAATAAATAAACTTTTTTTCCAGTAAACTATTCACGGTAGCATGCTTCATGCTTTCAAGTTTCTGAACTTCTTTGAGCCTTTTATAAAAGTAAGGGCTGTATCTAAGCTGTTTATCAAAAAACTGTTGTAGTATTCTCTTCATAATATACAAGCAAAGTCAGTTGAATCTTTTGGCAAATATTACATAATAAAAATATAGTATAGATAATTAATATTCAAATATATTTTATTAAATTTTTGTGAAATAATAGAGGATTAACAAATATCTTCTACTTCAAAGTAAGTTTGCCTTTTTACCTTCCTGTTTATATTCACCATTGCACTGCTACTTTATTCAGCGATTTACTATGATAACTTGTCGAGCAGCGACATAAAACTTTTCCTTTTCTAACAGGAAAATCCTGCTACTTCAGAAGTGTGTTATTTGACTGTTGCTAAGCTTGCAAAAAAAATAAATGCTTTTTTTCAATAAAAATTACATTCCAAAATTGATAAATATTCCAACTTCATCATTGCTATGCTACATGTACGCTCCCTAGGTTTGAGCTAGGATAATATTGAGATGAGTTCTAAACAGTATGATCGTCCATTACATTGGTGAACTGTATTGTCAGCATCCAAAGGTTCTCTGTTTGGCAGTAAATTAAATAAGCACTCTTGGATGAAGTGACCAATCATAATTTTCATAGCTTTGCGCTAATAACAGAATAACAATATCTAAGCTCTTCAAGTAAGAATGTCACGCAAGCCTCTTAGCACTCACAATAAGCAAGCCTTGCCCAACTTGAGCAGAAATGAAGCGTACCTGGCTGCCAGTATATTTGTATTGCTTCTTTTTGCGCTTTTTTTTCAATTGGGTGTACACCCGCTTAAACATGAAGAACCGCGCCGGGCACTTGTGGCTTTAGAAATGATTTTTAGGGGAAACTGGATAGTCCCCACTGAGGTAGGAGCACTCTACTACAATAAACCTCCCATTTATAACTGGCTCATTATCCTTTCCTTTAAGCTATTCGGTAGCTATGCTGAGTTTGCAGTACGATTTTTTTCGGTACTCTCCTTTTTGGGAATGGGAGGGCTTATTTTCATTTTTGGCAGAAAATATGTCAGCCTATCTTTTGGCATATACACAGCGCTATTCTTTTTGGTCTCGGTAGATATTCTCTATTATTTTTCGCTTACCGGAGAAATTGACCTCTTCTATTCTCTCGTCACATTAGCAAGCCTGTTGGCGGTATATCATTTCTACCATCAGCAGCGCTTCTGGTCACTATTTCTCTGGGTTTATCTGCTTACTGCCATAGGAACATTAACCAAAGGTTTACCTTCTATCGCCTTTACGGGAATTACTTTGTTGACGTGGTTCATTTACCGGAGAGACTTCCGCAAACTCTTTCTACCTGCACATTTTGCAGGTATTTTTCTTTTCCTCTTGCTCGTAGGCAGCTACTTTTGGGCGTATAGCTTGTATAATGATCCTACAGGCTTCATTGAGCGGTTATTTTCCGAGTCCAGCAGTCGTACAGCGGTAGATGAAGGAAACGGTTTCCTTAAGCTGGTTGCACATATTTTTGAATTTCCCCTAACAACTTTCGTCAACATCATGCCCTCCAGCTTGTTATTGGCATTTATGTTTCGCAGGGGTTTTATTAATCAGCTTAAAAGGCAGCCAGTGATCACTTTTATCACTCTCATTTTTATTGCTAACTTTCTACTATACTGGCTATCACCCGGAGCAAGGGCACGCTACACCTACATGTTGTACCCTTTTCCTATTATGATGCTGGTATACTACTTCCTTCTGCCAGGGGATGAAGCCAAAGCAGTTAAGGTTAAACTGTTACACCGCATCATTCTGGTACTTATTGTCATAGTAGCGGCCTCAGGCATGGCAATACCATTTGTACCTGTTTTACAGGCAAATGTACCCGGACTTTGGTGGGTGGCATTACTTACTAGCAGTGGTGCTCTGGCCATTCTCGGGCTTTATATAAAATTCCCCACAGGAAGGGTATTAAGTTTGATATTGCTGTTGGTCTGGTTTAGAATCGTATTCAACCTTACGGTAATTCCCATCAGGTCAGCGAATAGCTCCGAAGCTCAGGACAAACGTGATGCGGACAAAATCGTAAGTATAAGCAAAAATGCCCCCCTTCATGTATTGGAAGGTTCTATGATCTCCCGAACAACCGTATTTTATATTGAATGGCAACGCGAAGAGGTATTGAATTTTGAGGAGGAAATTTTACCAGATCATTATTATATGGCTTATAAGGATATTTTAGCTGAGCAGGGATATAAATATGAAAGCCTGTATAACTTTCAATATAAAGAAGACACATTACAGCTCGTGAAATTTAAATAAGATGAAGTTATCGCTGGTCATTACACTTTATAACGAAGAAGACAATGTACAACCATTACTGAAACGCATTGAGGATGCACTTCAGGGCCTTGAATATGAGGTTTTGCTGGTAGATGATGGCTCTACCGACCGGACAGTTTTTATGGTAAAAAAATATGCCAATGAAAATGTGCGACTCATCGTATTCAACCGCAATCATGGTCAGACCACCGCTATGTCAGCCGGAATCCATTATGCCAAAGGCGAATATATTGTGACTATGGATGGTGACCTGCAGAATGATCCTCTGGACATTCCAGCCATGCTGGATAAGATAGAAAATGAAGGCTGGGGTTTGGTAGCCGGTAAACGGGAAAAGCGTAAAGATGGCTTTATTCTAAGGAAGTTTCCCAGCAAAATCGCCAATGCGATTATCCGCAAACTTACGGGCGTATACATCAGTGACTACGGATGCTCCTTAAAAATATTTCGTAGTGACATTGCTCATAACCTGGGACTATACGGAGAGCTACACCGCTTTATTCCGGTATTGGCCAAGCTGCAGGGGGCAAGTGTGACAGAAATGAGTGTAAGGCATCATCCCCGTATTTACGGCCAATCCAAATATGGTTTGGGACGTACATTCAGGGTGGTCAGTGATCTGATGCTAATGCTATTCTTTCAGAAGTACATACAAAAACCCATGCACTTGTTTGGAACAATGGGGATTATTTCCTTTTTCTTAGGAGCAATCATTAATTTCTATATGTTGATTGAGAAATTTCTGGGACATGACATCTGGGGCAGGCCATTACTCCTGCTTGGTGTAGTGCTCGTTATTGGTGGAATACAATTGGTTACTTTTGGTTTTATGGCCGAGCTCATCATGCGTACCTACTTTGAATCTCAAAATAAAACACCTTATCGCGTCAAAGAAGTATTTATTGGAAAAGCTACCAGTACCACAAAAAGCCTATAAGCGATACCTAAAACTGTTACTCAAGCTTGGGTTGACAACATTAGCGCTCTATCTGGTTTTTAGAAAAGTAAATATTCATGAGGTTTGGCAGATTCTGAAAGCAGCAGATATTGCCTGGCTTATTCCAGCGCTTTTGCTCTTTATTTTATCCAAGCTATTTAATGCGATTCGGCTACAGGCATTTTTTTCCTGTATTGGCCTCTATCTCAATACTTTCTTTAATATCAAACTCTATATGGTAGGCATGTTTTATAACCTGTTCTTACCTGGCGGCATGGGAGGAGATGGATACAAAATAGTAATATTGAGAAGAATAGATGGAGTCTCTACCAGAGGTCTGATTACAGCCTCTTTGCTTGACAGAGTAAGTGGTGTGGTAGCATTAGGATTGCTTACGCTCATCGCCTTATTTTTCAGTCAGATTTATGCTTCAATTGAAGCATGGAGCTGGCTGATCTGGCTCGGAATAATTTTCGCCTTTCCGCTGTATTACCTGGGGTTAAAAATTTTATTCCCAAAATTTACATCTATCTACTGGACGAGCAGCCTCTACTCTATAGCCGTTCAGGTACTGACTTTAGGCAGTGTACTTTCCATCCTTTTTGCCTTAAACATCAGTAGCGGATATGCTGATTATTATGTTTTCTTTATGCTTGCTGCACTGGCAGCAATGCTTCCCTTTACAATTGGTGGAGTAGGTGCAAGAGAAGCTGTACTTGTGTATGCCCCTCAATTGTTTGGTGCTGAACTAGCGCAAGATACAGCCCTCACCCTGGGCCTGCTCTTTTTTCTGATTACCACAATCACTTCGCTGAGTGGGGCTTTTGTAAAACTGGAAAGCCTCCAGGATGTAACAGAAAGTGTACAAAGGCACTAAGCATGATCACTAATATCAAACTAAACCCAGTTCAGTTTGATATTGGTGATCTCCTTCTTTTCTATAAGCTTTCGCATCTCCTGGACAGGCTGTACATGAGCTTCAATTTTATTTTCATGTGTCTCAACCAAAATAAGCGCTATTTTCTTATATAACTCTTCTTCTATAATTCTTTGTAAAAGCGCTATTTCTGCCCCTTCCACATCCAATTTTAGTACTGAAATCGGGCTTGATTCATTTTTAATTAACTCAATGAGGTTGATAGTCTCTACCTGTATATTATTACGCTCCGAAACATTCTTTTTTCCCTTGACAATGGAAGAGCTCACCGTAAAATCAATATTTTCACCTTCCTGATCGCTATGCAGGTATAAATCTATTTGCCCATTTTCAACCCAGACGGCTTTGGGGACACATTTTACATCAGGGTTTGAGGAAAACTTGCTCTCTAAAATCTTAAACGCAATTGGATCGGGTTCATACGCATAAATTTTTGCCCCTGTTCTGGCAAAAAGAGCAGAAATATCACCTTGGTTAGCTCCGCAGTCAATGACCAGGGTATTACTTAGGTCTTTTTGAATGAGGGGATATAACTTTAGATACGAAACAAAATAAGCAGCTTGATTCAAAAATTTTCTTTTCCATTTGTTTATCATAATGTCGGATTAAACCCTTCACTTCTAATTTTCAACTTACCAGAGAGGTCATTCGTCTTTAGAAAGACGCAAACATGAAATGAAAAGCATTGATTAGAATAAAAATAGTGGTTATGAATTAAGTAACTCCCTATGCTTCCATTAGTTACTTTTCTCACTTTAAAGTGCCTGTAGAACACTAAAAATATTAGAAGCTGTTTGAGTTATTTATTTACTGGCGAAAACAATGGATTTTGAGGAGCGTGGCCAAAGCTACGGTCCGAGTAAGTAAGAAAGCTATAGCTCATCAGACATGTTTGCAGCGCGATGAAGCTAATGCAAACAGCTTCTTGACTCTTACGTATTGAGATAGGCTTTTATGTTTTCAATATCATCATTTAGCCCCTTATATTTCAAAGATGCTGAAGACATGCTGCTAAGCGCTTCCAATAATGCTTTGCGATGGGTAGCCTCCAATGCATTGACCTCCTCAAAGTAAGTACGTATGGTAAAAAATACAGCATTTACTTCAGGAAGCCCACTGAGGGTCTGTCTTTCAATACGCACGAAAAGTGAGGGATTTTCAGGATCAAACCTTCTACCCTGCCATGCATCTTCATCCCACCCTGCCTGTGGATCAGGATGATGATTAAGGCGTTTGTCTGTACTTAACCCCCAGGCAAAACGCACATATTTACCCCCTTTGATCAGGCTGCTGAGCATGGGTTGATAGCGTTGCCGCATCTTTTCCATACCGGCTACCGGCTGATGCACTTCGGAAAAGGGCTTGCCGATCTTATCGGCAGGGGCCCAGTGGTTAGGAGCGCAAAGGTGAATCAAAGACATCCAGTCACGCTCACCATCCCATTGCCAGACGGCAATGTCTTCCTGTACAAAACTTGCCAATGCATCTAGGAGGGAAAGGTACTTGCTGTTTTCTGTAAGCTGATAGCTTTGGTCATACGTAATTGTCTCACCACTAAGCAGGCAATGAAGGTATCTCAGCCCCTTTATGTTTTTTTCCTGAAATATATTGGGATAAGCCGTCAGAAGTTGCTGAATAACATACCTGCTCAGACTCATACGCGTATCATCTCTAAGGGTATGGGTCTTATAGTATTTTTGGATGCCTTCTTTTCGGCACTCTTCTTTATTGCTGTGGTAATTATGCCAGGCCGTATCTATCTGGAAGATATTTTGATCTGCCTCTCTATTTCCAAAATCTGTAGGTAGCTTATTCAGCCCTGCTGAAGTACTGTAGATTCCTGAAGAGAAGGGATAATATCGGGCCGGAGGGATCTCAAATGTGGTCATACCCATCAGAAAAATATTCTTATGGTTTTAATCTTTTTTGAGAAATACATTAAAAAAAAGTGGCTACTTCAAAAGGCCAGAATGCCATAGCTGATGCTGGCAAAGTTAACCTGATAAAGTAGCCCTGAGAAAATTTATAAATTAGATATATGTAAACTAAGCAAGCTTTACATTTACTGCATTTAGTCCTTTTCTTCCTTCTTCCAGTTCGTAAGTAACTTCGTCATTTTCTCTGATTTCGTCTATCAGACCAGATACGTGCACAAAGTACTCTTTTCCTGTTTCATCATCTTTAATAAATCCGTATCCTTTTGATTCATTAAAAAATTTAACTGTTCCGTGATTCATGATATAAATTGATTTGTGATAATTGTTCTGTATTAATTGATTAAGTAAGTACTAAAGTGTGTTAAACACCTAAATAACTCATTAGTTTTTGATTTTATTATTTTTCCGCCCGCTAACCACATACATCAAAGCTCCGCCTGCAGTATGAAAAGACTCTTCCTCCAAAGCAACAAGCAATTGATCCAGTTTATTAACGTATTTTTTATGGTAGGAGTCATAAAAATCCAAATACTCTTCACCTAAAATAGCAAAATAATCTCTATTATCAGTACCCGAAGGTGAAGAATGGCCTCCTTCTGCCCACTGATGCAGTGTAGCGATCTGCTCCTGCTTATCGTAGGGAGGATACATGGCAATAGCCTTATCAGAAATTCTGACTTCAATTTTTTCAAATTCAGCCTTAGCCATAAGGCCGGGAAGCAGGTCGCCCAGAGAGTTATCTCCATGCCCGTAATGTTTCTTCCCTTTTTCATAGAGCAGAGCGTATTTTACGTGCTCCATAGTTTCTTCTATGGAAGCAGTTGCCGACAAAGAATTTCTGATGAGATGCTGTACCTGGTTATTTGGCTCAGCACACAATACGATACCCCCCGGTTTTAATACTCTTTTCATCTCCATAATCACCATTTCCGGCTCACGTACGTGAATCAATAAGGTTTGACAGGTTACCAGATCAAAAGTATTATCCTCATAAGGTAATCTATCGGCGGAGGCACATTCAAAGCTAAAGCTTCCCCCTTTTTGACTAAAATACTCAATATTGCTATCCTGTAGATCAGACCAGACGGGGTCATTGTCAACGGCATGAACTTCTGCTGCCTCGGCCAGAAACGGAAAAAGAACTTTACTCCAATGCCCCATACCACTACCTACATCCAACATCTGCTTGCACTGCTTCAGGGAGATACGGGAAGCTAAAGCCATAAGAAAACTATCATTCCACCAATGATCCCGGTATCTACCGAAGTATTGTTCTGAATGGCCTAGTTTATCTTCACGATTCATTAGAAATAAAGCTTATTTACCTGGTGTCTATTTTTACCACTTACGGGATTTCTTGTCAGAGAACCTATTGAAATTCTTTTTCTTAGGTTTGGCAGCCTGATTCGGCTGATTTCTTCTTTGCTTATCTTGTTCACCCGAAGGTCTTGCCGGCATAGCCCCTAAAGGAAAAGGATGATCATCTACTATCGGAATCCGTTTATCTATAAGCTTATGTATATCCCGCAAAAAAGCTTTTTCTTCCTGATCACAGAAAGAATAGGCGGTACCGCTGGCTCCCGCCCTACCGGTACGGCCGATACGGTGTACATAGGTTTCAGGTACATTGGGAAGCTCAAAATTGATCACATGCGAAAGGTCATCTACATCAATTCCTCTGGCTGCAATATCAGTAGCTACCAATACCCTTGTACGGCGGTTTTTAAAGTTCTTCAGTGCATTCTGGCGGGCGTTTTGCGACTTATTACCGTGAATAGCTTCAGCGGTAATCCCTGACTTTGCCAGATCTTTAGTCACTTTATTCGCTCCATGTTTGGTACGTGTAAATACCAGAGCACTTTCTATTGCAGCATCCTGAAGGATATGGTTGAGCAGGGCTTTTTTATTCCCCTTGTCTACATAATACACAGACTGCTGAATAGTATCTGCCGTAGATGATACCGGAGCTACTTCTACCTTTACAGGATGATCCAAAATTCTGTCAGCAAGGCTAACGATGTCGGGTGGCATAGTTGCTGAGAAGAAAAGGGTTTGCCTTTCTTTAGGAATCTTGGCAATTACCTTTTTTACATCATGCACAAAGCCCATATCCAGCATGCGGTCTGCTTCATCCAGCACAAAAAGCTCAAGCTTCCTCAGGTCTATAAAACCTTGCTGCATTAAATCCAGCAAGCGTCCCGGGGTAGCTACGAGTATGTCCGGACCTTTTCTCAAAGCATCAGTTTGTGACTTTTGAGAAACACCACCAAAAATTACAGTATGCCTGATGGGCAGATGTCGGCCATACGCCTGAAAACTTTCTCCTATTTGAATAGCAAGCTCTCGTGTAGGGGTTAATATGAGCGCACGTATTGGGTTACGGAATTTTCCTCGCGGTCCTTGCTCCTCCAGTAATTGTAACATGGGGATGGCAAATGCAGCGGTTTTTCCGGTACCGGTCTGGGCACAGCCCAAAAGATCTTTTCCTTCTAGTATAGGGGGGATAGATTTTGCCTGTATAGGCGTAGGTTTACTATAACCTTCCTGACGGAGCGCCTTTAAGATAGGCTCTATCAGATTCAATTCGTTAAATGTCATTCGTAATTATTAAAAATAAGGCTGGCCTAAATGCAAGAGGGCCGTGTGGACGGGAACTTAATTCATCTAAAACAGCAAATTCATCAGCAGGCTATTCCTGCAGATGGTATATACACAATTAATACTTAAAGGTAGTTCCTTTATTGTAAATATATTTCAATTAGTAAAATATTATTTTCACAAAGGAAGGCATAAAAATGAGTTATACAAAAAAAGAACAGGGAAACTACTTCCCGGCATAGAAGCAGCTATGATCTAATTTTTATGTTAAAATCACTTTCAAAACCGCACTGTCTGTTACAGATACCTTTTTTAAGCTCACAATGTGCTTCATGTATATTGGCACAGACATGCTCTATATAGACTTACTCATTCTGCCAACCAATACAATGAAATTAGAAACATCTGCATTAATGCACTCTATTGGGTACTCAAAAGACATAAAAATAACTTCCTCTTAGGTTATTCTGGCCTCTTACAATGATGCATTTTATATAAACAGAAAAAGCCTCTCTGCCCAAACTGGCAAAGAGGCTTAGTACATAAAATTTAACTTAAAAAGTTCTTATTCTCCGACTAGCGAATTAATCCATGCCGCAATTTTCAGTGCTTCATCCCGGGGCACCTGAGGCATAGGAGGCATCTCGGTAGCATAATCAGGCCAGTTCTTGGGCTGCGGCACATAAATCAAATCTACGATCTCCTCGTCGGAGTATTTACGCTTGGCGATTTCTTTGAAAGCCGGACCAACCTGGCGACTGTCAGCATTGTGACATGCGGTACATGTGTTGTTCGCCAGCAATGGCTCTATTTCAGCGAAGGTAGGAGCAGCTTTTTCTTCTACTCCTGCTGTAGCTTTTGCAGCACCATTTCCTGCTCCTCTCCCCGAACTATCCTGTCCGGGACCATCGGGAGACACCAGATTTTTAGGCGCTTCTTTTCTATCAGGAAGCGTAGCACTGGTCTGCTGACTGGCAGAGTTATAGGTGCTAACTTCACTCAGCTGTAGCTTGGGCCCTTCGGGAATATTATTTAAAGTGTAGTAAGCCGTAGGATGTACCAAAGAGTAGAAATGCTCTTTCTCACGCACACCTGAAAGACGGATTGTATGTACATGGTAACGTTCTAATCCATCTACAATGATACGGGCTTTCATGCCGTCTTCAGACACTTTTACTCCCCTCACAATAGCATTATTGTTTTTGACAGGAGGGCTGCCATATACCGGATGGTACTTGTAGATGTAGCTATATACATCATAAGAAGCGATATCCTCAGCAGATTTGCGGTCTACCGGCTGGGTGAACTCAATTTCAAAACCATCAGGCATGGCCTTCACGGTCTTCATTTCAAAGGGGACCCTCTTGTTCCAGACCAGTCTTTGTAACCCTTCGTCGGCAGTACCGGCAGAACCCCAACCCCGGTTGGTTTCACCTACAAAAAGAGATTTGTCCTGCCCCCAGGCCATGCGTAATACACCTGACTGAAAGCCGCTTCTGAAATCAAAAGCGACGCCCTGATACTCGCCATTGACTTTTTCCAATACCACCCGCGAAATTTTGCTTTGCCCCTGATCACCTACCAGCAGTTGTCCTTCAAAAGGCCCGAAATGATTGTCAGGGATCTCTACAATCTCAGAGTTTGAGATGCCCAAAATACCGTGAGGCAACCACACTGCTGGAAGCTTGATTTCAGAAAACTCATCCTGAAGTTCATATAAAGTTACGAAGTCTCCATTCTGCACATTCTCGGGCTTGATGTATCTTCCGTTTTCATCTTTTTCTACCCGGGGGTCTACTTTTGCATAGACTTCTTCGGCACTAAGCTTGACGGGAGAATTAGGCCTGGAGGTCCAGCGTAGGCTGGCAGGATGTCCCAGCCAGTCTCCTTTCTCTACATGCCAAACTCCGCCTGAACCAACCCAGTCACCCTGATTGTCAGTATAGAAGAGTTCGCCATCAATCATACCTAAACCGGCGGGAGAACGCACTCCGGCAGCCCAGGGCACTAATTCACCTTCCTGAGTCACTTTCAATATCCATCCTCTCCAGGGCACCCTACTTTCACCGCTCCACCATTGCTCATCGCCAAAGGCTACGTTGCCCGATACGAAGAAAGAGCCGTCAGGTGCTATTTTAGGGCCGTAGCTATACTCATGGTAGTGACCGGAAAGCGGCCATGCATAAACGGTCTCGTACACATCGGCTTTGCCATCCATATCGGTATCTTCCAGACGGGTCAGTTCACCACGCTGCGAGCAGTAGAATGATCCATCTTTATAGGTCAAGCCCAATACTTCATGCAATCCTGAGGCGAAAAGGCGAAAAAACGGTTGATTACTACTGGGATTTTCTACAACATAAATATCTCCTCTCCGGGTAGAAACGCCTAAGTCACCATTGGGCAACATTACCATTCCACCTACTTCTAATAATACGTTTTCAGGAACCGGCACTCGCATGATGCTGAAATAGTCTTCTTCTTTTGGAGATTCCTGAGCAAATACATTTAAATTCATCGTCAACATTCCAATCAGCAAGAGGGGAATGTAAACCTTTGATAGCTTAATATTTATTGATTTCATTTTGTTGAAATTAATCTCATTGGGAATTAGAAAAGAATAGAATACGTCAATTTATCACGCAAGGGCATGATCAGTTGCTGCTTACCATTTACTTCTCTAACTGTAGGTTTTGTGTTTCCATCACCTTCCAGCTTCAGGTAATATGCCTTATCATCAACTGCATACATTCCATTCTCCATAGCTAAGATAGAGTTACCTTCTGCCAAGCGTACATAAAGGTTATCTGAAGGCTTTTCTATGCTTAGCTCTCTGCGAATACCTTTACCTCCTTCTGTTGCCCTGATCTCATCATTAACCATGACCCCATTCATCAGATAGCGGAAGGTGGGGCGATTGTCCTGATCCATAATATACCCCTTAGGACGGTACTGGGTAGTATCATTATTCCAGCTGGCATTGGCAGAGCTCATGGTAGATACAGTCATCTCCGGTTCGCTCAGGTACTGCACCGATCCTAATGGACGGCTGGTACCATTCCCCCGACTGTTCCACATAGGAGTAGCGTCTAAAAACCTTCCTCTCCAAACCTGCACGATAGTTCCATGATCAAGGTCGTAGGTATAATGGATTTGTTCAGGGCTACCTACTGAAATAGCATGCACTACGATTTCATTATCGGGAAGCCTCATAAAACTTCTTAGCGTAGTATTTACTTCCGCTTCTTTAAGGATAGGGTTAGCAGCATTGCTGCGCTGAAAATCATCTTCATCGCTGATGATGGTCTCCCGTAATGCTGAGCCGGAGACGGTCAATCCCAAGGAAGGGTCCATCCAGCTCACATATTTATAATAGGTTAATTCAAATGGAGTACTGCCTGCTTTGAGGTTTACGGTAGCGCTACCATTGTTTCTGGCCTCACTGATTACTTCCTCTCCACCAATGCTAAGGCTACCCATTCCACCAGACATCAGCAGGTTAAAAGTATAGTCACCTGCTTTATCGGCATTAAGATTTCCCTGATAGCGGATCAGCACCTGGTCTGAATCAAAAGGCAGGTTGGAAGTAAGGGCGGCAGATTCACCTTCCAGCGTTGGTTCTACCGCATCAAAGTTGGGTTTTTCTTCAAACTCACCTTCATATAAACTAAAGTTCAGATCTGATAAGGAAGGATATTCGCTTTCATAAGTAGTGTACTTGATATTTTTAAAAGCAACAGCTCCATGATCCCCCTGAATGCGCAAAGGGCCCTTGGCCACTTCTTTCTGAGCCATTGCACCACGTGTCGGGCCTTGCAACTCCACATCTTCATGTATGGTCACGCCATTAAGTTCCACCAGAAGGATTCTGGCGTTCTCTGTTTTATTACCCTGTGCATCAAAACGGGGAGCCTGGAACGAGATCTTCAGATGTTGCCACAGGCCAGGTGCCTTGCTCACGTTTTGGCGAGGCGGAAAGCCCTGATAGCCTTTTTCTCCTTCGGGCCGGTTTTCATCCCAACGCTCATAGATGCCACCATTATCAGCGGATGAAGGGTATTTTTTACCCCAGCTATCCAACAACTGAATTTCGTACATGCCTTGGAGATAAATGCCCGAATTAGACCCTGTGGCCATCATATAGTCCAGCTCAAGGTCTATGTCTCCGTGTTCAAGTTTTGTGTAAAGGTCTTCACCATGTCTACGCTCAGTAGGCTGGTTAACCAGCACTCCTTTTCCTCTTGTGATCTCAAATCCATTTACTTCTTCCAGATCCGCTGAGACACGCGCTACTACTGACCAGGTTTTTCCCGGATCTTCAAAGGCAGATAAATCATTAAGGTCAATCTTCCCTGCTTGTCCGAAAGCATTCTGCGTAATCAATACAAGGGTAAAAACACCTGAAGCTATACGCGGCAGCCATCGTTTCAAATCATTAAATTGTGTTGTTTGCATTTGTAATTCAAAATAAGGTTAGAATACAAAATTCGTTGAGCGTGTACGTTAACTGGCTCAACATTCATTGAGGCTTTTATCATTATTTTAAGCGACAAAAATAGGCTTACAAACTTTATATACCAGCCTTTTCTGAAAATACCTTCAATTCAGCTCTTCACCTCTGTCGCAAAATACAGTATGGGTTTATCAAGGCCGTAAAACAGCCTCTTTCAGCATACCTCGCCAGGCTAGTAAACGTTCTACATTCATGCTAATTGCCTTCTTTAGCATATTTTGAGGCTACGCTTGTCCTATATGCACCTGCTAATATTAGCGCAGACAACAACAAAGGTTCAGCAGATCTAAAGAAAGAATAAGCAGTCTTTGCATGAGTGTTGGTAATAGAGGAAAAGGTAGCTTACTCACGATAATAATAGATTCACACACCTGACAATCTTTCAAAAGTAAAGATTCAGCCCCAGTAGAAAAATGAAAAAGACAGGATTATACCTGATTTTTAAGTGATTTGATATATCAATATGCTAGTGCCGGGAGAACTTCTCATCCCATTCAGCATGAATTTTTTTCATCTGTTTTACTTTCTCCGGCTGCTGTTCGGCCAGATTATTCATTTCTGAAATGTCTTCCTTCAAATTCACCAGAAAATATTTTTGGTTTTCGGGTATCGGGGCTTTGTCGGTAGGATCATAAGGGTTACCAATCAGTTTCCAGTCCCCTTCTCTAACTGCCCACTGCTCTCTGCCTGTAGCCCAGTAAAAAGTCTTATGAGGAGATTTAGCCTTACTTGAGCGAATGACAGGGACTATGCTAATACCATCCAGATCTGTTTGATTGAGGGAAACACCACAAAGCTCAGCAATGGTAGGATACCAGTCTACGCCCACACCCATCTGCTCACGCACTTCGTTTTCAGGTAGCTGTGCGGGCCAGCTTATGATAGCAGGCACCCTGATCCCACCTTCAAATAGGCTAAACTTGGCTCCACGATAAGGCCCGGCATTTCCACCTCCACCAAAAGTACGTTCTTCCACGGAATGCCCATGGTCTGACATCAGAATGATGATGGTATTTTCTCTTAAGCCAAGCTCATCCACTTTATTGACTAGCTCACCAACCTTTTCGTCAGTCGTAGATACAAAGGCTGCGTACTCCCTACGCGGCGAAGGTAAATCTTTGTAATGCTCCCTCCATTTCTCTTCTCCCTGCAAAGGATAATGTGGTGTATTGATTGCCCAATACAAAAAGAAGGGTTCTTGCTGATGGGCTTCTATAAACTGGCTGGCTTCCTCCACCATCAGATCAGGAAAAAATTCTCCATCTCTGAAGATTTCTTCACCATTCTGCCAGAGATCATGACGATTTGGGCCATTCCAGTAAAAGAAGTGAGAATAGTTATCAATACAGCCACCCATATGGCCAAAGGAGTAGTCAAAGCCCTGACCGTTGGGCATAGTTTCGGGAGTATAGCCCAAGTGCCATTTGCCTACATGGCCGGTGGTGTAACCTGCTTCTTTGAGCATTTCTGCAATCGTGATCTGCTCGCCAGGCATACCAGCATGCCCCTCTCTGGAAGAAGCATTACCTGGCAAGCCTGCTTTTTGGGGCACTTTACCTGTCAGTAAACCTGCCCGGGAAGGAGAACAGACCGGAGCGGCTGAATAAAACTGGGTAAACCTCACACCCCTTTTGGCTAAGGCATCCATATTTGGGGTAGCCAGATCTTGAGCACCATAGCAATTCATATCTATACTACCCTGATCATCGGTGTAGATTAGAATAACATTAGGACGTTGATTTTGGGCAAAAAGGTTAGAAATAATGCAAATAAAAAAAGGGAAAAGCAGTGATCTCATTATGGCGTTTTAGTTCTAAGTATAATAGTTTTAGGTGCTATAATATTATGGTAATATCCGCGTAAAGCCATAACTCTATCAAATCAAACCAGCGTCTTTCATCATTTCCTTTACTGCTGTCAGATCTTTTTTCATTACTTCTTTGGTCCTGGCAAGCTTTTGTTGTTCGCTTAAGCTATCGTCATGCTCAGGCATCTCATACTCATAATGAAAAGAGACCGGGGCGCTCAGGTTCAATTCTTTTAGCATGTTAAAGTAGCTGGCAAAGTCCACCATACCTTCTCCTATAGGCGTATTGAATACCTGCCATTTTCCGTCTTTCTCTTCCCACCTGAAATCCTTCATCACTATTGTGTTGATATGGGGGTGTATGTATTGTAAACCTAATGGCCAGGCCTCTCCTCCTTCCACTGTGGCATGGCGAATGTCATACTGATTACCCAAATGTGGAGAATTGATTTCTGAAAGAATAAGGGCAATATCCCAAACCGGCGCACCTACATATTGCCGACCGGAATGATTTTGATAAGAACCATAAATATCAAGCTTCTGATTGTATTTGGCCAGCTTCGTAAGTTTTTTACGA
Source organism: Catalinimonas alkaloidigena (assembly GCF_029504655.1). Taxonomy (NCBI): domain Bacteria; kingdom Pseudomonadati; phylum Bacteroidota; class Cytophagia; order Cytophagales; family Catalimonadaceae; genus Catalinimonas; species Catalinimonas alkaloidigena. The sequence goes on along the minus strand of NZ_JAQFIL010000001.1, from coordinate 1,109,259 downwards.
CATTCTTTCATGTACTCAGGAATGCTTATTTTTTCGGGATATTTAAGCCAATTGGTGCGGTAATATTGGATTCCCTGCTCGCTAGCAGTATTTAATAATGTCTGATTGGTGGCATTGTCAGGATCAAGCAGTGCGGTAGTCATCATCTTGGCCTGTAGTCCTTGTTTTTTGACAGCTTCAACTGCCTTAGGTAAATCCCGAGCCACATTTTCAGGCAGTACATGACCACCGGGACGTACCGTAAGATCCACACCATCAAAGCCAATTTCAGCGGCAGCCTCCGCCATATGGTCATAATCCAAAAACTGTAAGTGTTTGGAGAATACGTGAAAGCTGACAGGTTCTTTTTGCTTCTTCCCTCTGGCCTCTGCAAATGAAGGCTGTGAAATGGTTAACGCGGCGCTTCCTGCTGCCAATGTACTTAAAAAATTTCTTCGGCTATTCTTGTGATTGCTGTGCATAGGTTGTTTTTAATGTTTATTGAAAAAATGGAGAATGACTGTTAAAAACAGGTATTAGTCATGGCAAAATATAAGCATGCATCATTATTCATCAATCATCACTCTTTATTTGGAAGGGCAAAAGCTACATAAGCATCAGAATGAGTCTTCGTTCCTTTTCCTCCTCCGGCTGCGATAACCAGGTATTGACGACCATCAACTTGATAGGTGGCAGGAGTAGCCATACCTGCTGCCGGCAGCTTATATTTCCACAATTCAGCTCCGGTATCTTTATCAAACGCACGAATATATTCATCTTTAGTGGCTGCGATAAAGATGAGCCCTCCTGCTGTTACTACCGGCCCTCCATAATTTTCAGTACCTGTTTTAGGGATACCTCTCTTTGTAAGTTCGTCAAATTCCCCTAAGGGTACTGACCATAGAATCTCTCCCTCATTAAGATCAATAGCATTGAGTGTACCCCAGGGAGGCTTCACAGCCGGATAACCTTCAGAATCCAAAAAGCGATTGTAACCCGTATGGTTATAACGCAGGTTACCTATTTCTTTATCTACAGGTTGATTAGCCGCCGTTTTTTCCATTTGCATTTGTACACCTGCTTCCTCTCCCAACAAGTAAGAAGTAATTGCATCAATCTGGGCATCGTTCAGAAAAGCAAAAGAGGGCATCGAACCCCTACCTTCTTTGACCAGTGTAGCTATTTCCTGATGACTAAGTCTCTGTTTGACATTGACAAGTTCAGGAGCATTACCATGAAAATTACTCCCCTGCAAATCAGCTCCGTGACAACCCATACAATTTGCCTGATACACACTTTTCCCCAAAACAACCATATCCTGGGTATTGACATCCTGCACCTCTATCATAGTAAGTATCCAGGGCATTTCGTTAGCGTTTACGTATAAAATACCAGAAGAAGGATCATAGCCGGCGCCCCCCCATTCTCCTCCCCCATCAAAGCCGGGAAAAATCATTGTACCCTCAGTACTGGGAGGTACAAACTGACCATTGGAACGCGTTTTTTTGAATACAGCCAGGAGTGAATCTTTATCAGGGGAGAAAGGGTTGATATCCGCTTCAGTAAATCTTTGACGGGCAAAAGGTGGAGGGCTAGTCGGCAAGGGCTGCGTAGGCCAGGTTTGTTCACCCATCAGATCAGATTCCGGATAATGCTTTTCTTCAATAGGGAACAATGATTCGCCAGTTTCACGATCCAGCACGTAGACATGGCCCGACTTGGTAATCTGCGCAACAGCATCAACCTTCTCCCCTTCTCGTACTACTTTCACCAGGTTAGGTGGGGCCGGCAAATCTCTATCCCACAAATCATGATGAACTGTCTGAAAATGCCAGATCCGCTTGCCGGTATTTGCATCCAAAGCCAGTAAGCTGTTGGCAAAAAGATTTTGCCCTTTACGATTTCCTCCGTAAAAATCAAAGGCAGCTGATCCTGTAGGCACAAAGACGATTCCTCGCTCTTCATCTATAGACATTCCCGACCAGTTATTCGCTCCACCAACAAACTGGTAAGCCATGGAGTCTTCCCAGGTGTCATAGCCAAACTCATCGGGCTGAGGAATAGTATGAAAAATCCATTCCTGTTTTCCAGTATGAATATTAAAGGCCCGAATATGACCGGGAGCTGAAGGCAGTCGCTCCGAGTTGAGTGCCCCCATGATAATCAGGTCTTTGTACACTGCGCCCGGACTATGGCTTCTGTAGACAAGCCCTTCCAGCTCACGACCTAGCCCCTGGGTCAGATCAATTTTGCCTTTTTCGCCAAAATCCCGAATGGGCATACCATCCGAAGCATCCAGCGCATATAGATATTGTTCCGCAGAAAACATGATCCTCTGATTCTCTCCGTCTTCCCAATATACCAGCCCCCTGCTAAAGCTGCTTTTGTCAGTGCCTTCAAAAGGATTAAACTCCCATATTTTATTTCCATTAGCCGCGTTGATTGCGAAAACTTTAAGTCCGGGAGAAACTCCATACAGCACACCGTCAACAATAAGAGGATTGGCCTGTATATAATCAGGGCCTCCACTACCTTGCTGACCGGCATTGTAAGTCCAGGCTACCTCCAGGTCTGTGACGTTACTTTTATTGATCTGATCAAGAACAGAATAGTGAGACCTGCCAGGATCACCCAGATAGCTATTCCATTCTGTAAATTCTTCTTCTTCTTCTTGAGATAAGTTAGGCTCTCGCGCACAGGAAGATAACAGTAACGCTCCTGCAAATCCTAATGAAAGGTAGTAGGTAAGTTGCATTTTCAAGGTAAACAGATTGGCTTCATCTAAACTTTTTAACAACAATAGCATTTTAATTTTTGTATTTTTTTTTGAAAAGTCAAAATGCTTTTGTCTTTATTATCAACATTAAAAAAAGCTTGTCCTTTAAGCTTTACGCAAAGCAGCTTTTTTCGTAATTCATAACTTTCACCGATTTTGTTGGAATCTGCTTTCCCCTAGCTGACTGGTTATTCTGTCGCACTTATGGGTTTGCAAACATCAAGCGTAAGCATTGATACCTGAAAGTCAATTATTTATGTACAACCCTTCACAAGTAATAATACTAATTGGTGCAGCGAATATAATAAAATGCTAATACCTTATAAGTTCCTATCCATTGAGCAAACTGTTTTACTTGCTTAACAATAACTGGTGGCCAAAACATAGACAGGACTTATTATATTGCAGATCCCAAATCGTAATTATTTACTAATTTTTTAATATGACTTTAACCACAAATTTGAGAGCAAAAATATACTGCATTTTATTTTCATTGAGCCTGCCTATGATGTTGTGGGCCCAGGCAAAGCAGCCCATCCTCACTTCAGATGTACTGAAAATAAAAACTGCTAGCCAGATCCGTGTTTCACCTTATGGCAACCGAGCGGTATACATAGTGACGAGCATGACAGAAGATGAGGAGCAGGATTACAAATACCTGCACCACCTATGGCTAGCCAATCTGGAAAATGACAATCCTTCGGTACAGCAACTTACCTATGGAGACCATAGCGACAGCCAACCCGTCTGGTCTCCTGATGGAAACAAGATTGCCTTTGTACGAAAGCATGAAGATCAGTCACAAATCTGGATATTGCCCCTCACCGGTGGCGAAGCTTATGTACTTACACATACCGAAAATGGAGCCTCTAACCCACAATGGTCACCGGATGGTACTAAAATCCTTTTTACTTCCAGCATTCCTATGGAAGAGCTATCCGGTACACCTACATGGGATTACGAAAGGCCGGGCCGGACCTTGGGTGACACTCCGGACTTTAAAAAGGATAGTACAGAAGAAAGCCAGCTGAGTCCCGATGGTGACCTGGAATCGGTGCGAGCCTGGCTTGCCAAAAATGCCAGCAAAGAAAACCCTATGGTAATCAACCGACTGGATTTTCAGGGTGAGCTGGGACTGGACAATACAATGCTGTTTCAGCACCTGTTCGTGATAGACGCTAAACAAGAAGCCGAAGCCACACAGCTCACAGATGGTTACCAGAATTTCCAATCCCCTTCCTGGTCACCGGATGGTAGCCGCATTGTGTGTAGCTCTATTAATTATGAGCAAATGCCAGACAGAGTCATTGACAGTGACCTTTGGGAAGTGATGGCCGATGGCTCCGGCAGCAGGCAACTCCTGGACATGCCTGATATGCGCCTGTATAGTCCCACTTACTCGCCTGATGGCGAAATGATTGCTTTTTCAGCTGCTTCAATGACTGATATTACATATGCGCAAACTGAACTGGGTGTAGCTCAGGCCGATGGCTCAGGAGCAGAAATCCTTACCCATGACTTTGACCGAAGTATCGGTGACATCAAATGGGGATACGATGGCAAAGAAATATTTTTCACCGCCTCTAATGAAGGTTATGTTCCTTTGTATAATATCAATGTGCGCAATGCCCGAACAGATTTAGTGCTGGGAGAAAACCTTGGCGTTAACAATTACGACCTGCATGAGGAAGTAATTGTCTATGCAGCTACCGAAGTCAACCAACCTTATGAAGTATACATGGCAGATGCTAAAGGAAGAAATGCTCAGCAGTTAACCTCCCTCAATCAGAATTGGCTGGCAGAGAAACAGCTTGTTCAGCCCAAACGCTTCAGCGTTCAAAATGATGGTCATGAAGTAGAATACTGGCTGATGGAACCCGTAAACCGCCAGGACAATGCCCAATATCCGGTAGTGCTTGAAATGCACGGAGGCCCTTCAGCCATGTGGGGCCCCGGTGAATTCAGCATGTGGCATGAGTTTCAGTTGCTGTGCAGTTGGGGGTATGCAGTGGTTTATGCTAACCCCATAGGAAGTAGCGGCTATGGAGATAGCTTTCGCCGGGCAAATTACCAAAACTGGGGTGAAGGACCAGCCAGTGATGTACTGGCAGCCCTGGATGATGCTATGCAAAAACACAGCTGGATAGACAGTGAGCAGCAGTTCCTGACGGGAGGTAGCTATGCCGGTTACCTCACTGCCTGGATTGTTTCTCAAACGAATCGCTTTGAGGCGGCAGTTGCCCAACGAGGAGTGTATGAGTTGGAGTTTTTCTTTGGCGAAGGTAATGCCTGGAGACTTGTGCCTGATCATTTCGGAGGGTATCCCTGGGAAGCGGATGCCAAAGCCGCTATGGAAGCCAATTCCCCGCAAACCTTTGTCGCCAATATTCAAACACCACTACTCATCATGCATGCCGATACAGACTTACGCACCGGAGTAAGACAATCCGAACTGCTGTACAGAAGCCTGAAAGTTTTGGAAAGACCGGTAGAATATGTACGCTATCCGGGAGAAGGGCATGAGCTTTCACGCTCAGGAAACCCCCTGCGGCGAATGGACCGGCTTAACCGTATCGTGGAGTTTTTTGAACGTTATGCTAATCATTCGGTGAAGCCCGCTGCCACTGAAATAGATGCTGCAGGTCATAAATAATTTGCCTAACTTATCAAAAACTCTTTTATCATGAGTAATAAGCAGCTATTATTTCTTTTACTCCCATGCTTAGTGGCTTGCGAATTCAACAGTGAGTCCAGGAATAACGGAGGGGTAAGACAGGCCTCTCAGACGATCAAGCTGGATGAAGTAGAAACTGTCAAAACCGATATCTCCATGAAAGCCGGGAGGCTGACCGTAAAAGGTGGAGCTGAAAATCTGGTAGATACTGACATTACCTATAGTCATGAAGATTGGCAGCCAGAAATTGAATATACTTCCACCGGAAACACCGGACGGCTGCGTATAGAACAGCCTGATATCAACAACTTTAATTTTAATATAGGTGACGATGATGCCAATAACTGGATCATACAGCTGAATGATGCACTTAGGCAGGATTTGAACCTCTCCATAGGGGCGGGAGAGACTGAAATAGACCTGAGAGGACTCAAACTTAATAGCGTAAGCCTGGATGCTGGCGTAGGTGAGCATAGTCTAAACCTGGCCAATACCTCCCTGCCAGACTTAACAGTGAATGCCGGTGTAGGTGAAGTATCTATTGACTTGAGTGGTCAGTGGTATAATGACCTGGATGCGGAAGTCAATGGAGGGATAGGAGAGCTCAACCTGCTGTTGCCACGTGAAATTGGGATACGGATAGAAGTAAACGGAGCTTTAGGCTCAGTTAACGCCCCTGAATTGAACAAAGATGGCCGGGTGTTTACCAATGATCTTTACGGAGAATCTAAATATGTTATTAGCCTGGATGTAAAAGCTGGCATTGGTAGTGTGAATATTAGTTTAGAATAATTACCTATATAAGCTGTCTTGCTTGGCACTGAGCAAGAACAAATAATTTATCCATAGATTTAGTAGAGCAGCATAGCATGTTGCTCTTTTTTTATCTATAAAAAATTTTTTCTCATGTCAGTAAAATACTACCTGCCCAAATTAGCTTAATGAGCCTATTAATGGCGCTCATACTGCTAAATAGCTCCTGCCGCGAGCTTATAGATGAAATGAAGGTAATTATGCGTCCCTGATGGTAGGTAAAGAAGTTGAAACCACCATCGGTATTCATATAAATCACAAGTTCAGATGCCTGTTGGTTTACATCTTTACTTCTAAGCCTGAGCCCCTGGTACCCCTGGATATTTACAATTTGGCCCATGGAAACCGGCTGAAATGCTTCAGCGCGGGTGAAGCTTTGGGTTCAAATGGTCTATATCCTGCCCATCAAAGTGACCTGGTATGGCTTCACCCAATACTTATCATTAGTGTATCCTCAAACTCTGTATAGTATGGACGGGTATAGATTTCAGCATTGAAAAGAGCGACCGGTGTTGGTGCGCATGCTGTGATACCGAGAGGTAGACCTAAAAGACAAGCAGACTTTATCATAGATTACAGAGTAGATAATACTCATTATGCGTTTACCTCAACTCAATTGTTGATATTAGCGTATGGTCTAACCTGCTTATTGGTTCACCTTTTATCTCTCAATATTTTTTACCATCATAAAGTTAACGAACACAACTCCATCAATAACTTTCTGCTGAGGTTTGATCATACGAAAGCCATGCTTTTCAAAAAATGAACGCGCAGTAATGCTGGCATCCAGGTGAGCCTCATTTCTACCCTGTTGGGTGATATAATCCAACAGCTGCAGTAAAATAGTAGTACCTGCCCCTACTCCCTGATGATCTTTATGTACGAAGAGTGTATCAATGTAACCATCTGAAGTGGCTGAGCCAAAACCTATCACCTGCTTATTGTGCTCTGCAACTATAAAATATTGATGTTTGATCCGGTCAGACCAGCGGTGGGTCTTTTCATACCTGGCTGCCCAGGCGTTTACCTGCTTTTCACTATAATCCTGCGTACTAATGTTCAATATTGTGTCTCTGAACAAGCTTGTCACTACTTCCTGCTCATCTGGTGTGGCTGGCCTTACTTTAATCTTTAATTTTTTAGTCATAAATCTGTATTGCTACTTATCTTGGGGTGATTAGGATAAGTGTATGTTCACTTACTAATACTTTTTAAATCTCATAATTTACCAATATTACTTGAAAGAAACAGTATAAAGTTCGTTAAGTCTACTTACCCTTCCCCTCTGGCAAACAATTTTATGATAAGAATCAGAAGATTTATTGACGGGGCTCTGACATAAAAAAAGCCTGCAAAATGACTCTTGCAGGCTTCAATAAGGGCTTTTAATTAGCGGTTGGGCTGAGGTGTAGTTCTCAGATATGGCTTGATTACCTTATGTCCTTTGGGAAATTTCTCAGGGATATCCGCATCAGCTATAGCAGGTGCAATTACCACATCCTCTCCATCTTTCCAGTCTGCTGGTGTAGCTACACTGTAGTTGGCAGTAAGCTGTAAAGAATCAATTACCCTTAACAATTCTAGGAAGTTACGACCAGTAGATGCAGGATAAGTCAGCGTAAGCTTTATCTTTTTGTCTGGGCTTATGATGAATACTGAGCGAACGGTCATGCTGTCGGAAGCATTGGGGTGCATCATTCCATACAGTTCTGCAACTTTCTTATCGGCATCCGCGATGATTGGAAAGTTTACTGTAGTATTCTGCGTCTCGTTGATGTCATTGATCCAGCCTTTGTGAGAATCAAGATCATCAACACTTACGGCTATCACTTTAACATTTCTTTTCTCAAACTCTGACTTAAGCTTGGCTGTTCTTCCCAATTCAGTAGTACATACTGGCGTATAATCAGCAGGATGAGAAAAGATCATTCCCCAATTATCTCCCAGCCATTCGTGAAAGTTGATTGTTCCTTCGGTAGTTTCCGCGGTAAAGTCAGGTGCGGTATCTCCTAGTTTAAGTTCCATGTTGTTTGTTTAGGTTTGATGAAAAAATTAATACTAAAATCAATTAATGAGCATTTCAGACAACAATCTGCTTTGATTGCTAAAAAAACACTCAGTGTATCATACGGATGTAATTGTGAAAAAGACATCAATTCACACTTTTTTTTCAAAAAGCTTTTTTTCCATCAATAAATAATTTCTCAAATACCCATCTACTTTCTAAAACAAGCCTTCATCTCATCAGTTTTCATTGCACACAATCACATTTTTTGAACTAAAGAATTATATTTTATGAGACACCACATAGTATTTTTTGCATTAGGATTTATCATGATGTTAGGTTTTTCTGCCTGCAACAGTTCCAACAATGAAGGCACTGCTTTTCAGGATTGGGATTCCAATCAGGACGAATTACTTGACAATAATGAGTTTGATAATGCTTTTACCAACTCACCCTATTTTGACAATTGGAATCAGGATGGGGATCAATATATCAGTGAGAATGAGTTTTATCAGAGCTATGCAGCTATGATAGATGAGAATGAAGATGGGAATATCAGTAATGAGGAATGGGATGCCGCTGTCAACTCCTACTTCAGCGGATACGATTTTAAAGTAGAAAACCTGATGGAAGAATGGGACCAAAATAGTGATGGAAATCTTTCCAAAGAGGAAATTACATCTTCCTTAGCCGAAAGCGATTATTTTGACGAGTGGGATTCTGACGGGGATGAGCAGCTTAGTGAAAAAGAATTTGCGAAAGGCACCTTCTCTACCTGGGATACCGATGGAGATGGCCTTGTTCAGGCTGAAGAATACGCCGATTGGTATGATTCAGGCTTTTAGATAGTTATTAGTTTTCTTCAAAAGAAAATACCTTGTCCAAACAACAGACAAGGTATTTTTATGATCATGAGAAATATGATATTTATTATTTTTCCATTACTACCATTTCGCTAACCAGATAGCTTTCACCTGCTACCTCCAGGCTATAGACTTCACGCACAGAAGCGTACTGGTTGGTAATAAAATGCACCTGATAAGCTCTGCTGGATTGAGTCTGAGCATTATATTTATACAGTACATCTCCTGACTGTAAGTCTCCCAATGCTTTTACGCCACTTTCGGTCATCACCGGATGATTTGCAGTAGCTACTAGCTCAGTCATTTCTTCGGTAGCAGCCAGGTCAGCTGCTGAAGCTGTGATATTTTCCAGTGGAAACAAAATAGCTTTTGACAGCGCGATTGACTGCTTGCGATGTACATTAACAGCTTCTACTGTCACCGGAGAAAACTGTCCGTTTTCATATGCCAAAACCTGATCTCCGGGATTTACCATTTCTATAGTTTTAGCAGATCCATCTGCCATACTCACCAATGCATCAGCGGCAAAGCAAAAATCATAATCTGAGTTTTCCTGATCCATAACACTCATGTCTACTCCACTGCTTTTCTGCATCAGGTATGCTACTTCTTTAGAGAGTACATAAGACATTTTGAGCGCCACATCGCCTTCCTCACGATCATGCTGGTGGATATCATCAAAGTACATATTCCAGACATCACCTGTAGTAGCCATATTAGGGATAACCAGGTTAAACGTTTCATTCGCTTCGGTATTGGTAAAGAACACTACTAAACCCAATTCTCCCATGCTTGCACGGTCAATGAGTTTATATACATCTAACCTTTTCTTCACTCCACTATCTCCGGTGATAAAATAAGGAGGTTTCATTTCATAACGATCCAGTACATAGTCACCTGAACCTACTTTGACATAAGTATCATTGTCCAGATCTTCTACTGTGGCGGTTATTGCTAATTCATATTCCTCTTTGGTCATGCCACGAGGAGAATCCTGCGCCAGTAAGTTCGTCATGCTGCAAAACATTAGCGCGGCGATAAATAAAGGGTAAAAAGTCCTTTTCATAAGTCGTGTGTGAGATTTTTGTTCCTGATCAATCATAATTACTTTATAATTGGCAAATAACGAATTATTATAACTTATTTTCAATTATTAATAGAATATTATGCTGAATCATTTAATAAATGCGCAATTTTATTACTATTATTTTAACTCACCTGATAATTGTGCTATCCAGAAACAGGCGCTAATTTCATTTTAACAAGACATATTGTCACTATTTTTACCATAAATTTGGATTTTTGTGACATTATGTCTGAAAAATTTCCGATTTTGCACTTGGTTTCAGATTTGATTCATCTTATAGTAGTAAAGAAAATCAAAATCGCATTAGCCCTATGAACTTTAATAATTATACTATAAAAGCACAGGAAGCACTGCAAAAAGCTACTGAGATTGCCGGAAGCAATAACCAGCAGGCAATTGAGCCAGCCCATTTGCTGAAAGCAGTGCTCCAGTCCGATGAGAATATCATCTCCTTCGTGCTCAATAAGTTGAGTGTAAACAGAAATGCCATTGAGCAGGGCTTAGATGATATCATTAACGCTTATCCTAAAGTAAGTGGCCAGCAGCCGTATTTATCCAATGATGCTGCCGCCGCGCTGAGGAAAGCTGAATCTCATCTGAAAGAGTTTGGTGATGAGTTTATCACCATTGAGCATATGATACTAGGTGTCCTGGCAGGTAATGATAAAACTGCCAAGCTGATGAAGCAGCAGGGATTTGCTGAAAAGGAGCTGAAACTCGCCATCAAAGAACTTAGAGGAAACGACAGAGTAACTGACCAGAATGCCGAAGCTAAGTACAAGTCTCTGGAAAGGTATTCTAAAAACCTGAACCAACTGGCCAAAGCCGGAAAAATAGACCCTGTGATCGGTAGAGATGACGAAATCCGTCGGGTATTGCAGATTCTTGCCCGTCGTACTAAAAATAACCCCATATTGCTCGGGGAGCCGGGCGTTGGTAAAACCGCCATCGTGGAGGGTATGGCTCAGCGTATTGTGGATGGTGACGTGCCTGAAAACCTCAAGACCAAAACCATCATCGCTTTGGATATGGGATTGCTGGTGGCCGGAGCCAAATACAAAGGTGAATTTGAAGAAAGGCTGAAGTCAGTCATCAAAGAGGTTACTGATTCTGATGGTGAGATTATCCTCTTCATTGATGAGATCCATACGCTGATCGGTGCCGGAGGCGGTGGGGAAGGCGCTATGGACGCGGCTAACCTGTTGAAGCCAGCGCTGGCCAGAGGTGAACTCCATGCTATCGGAGCTACTACTCTGAAAGAATACCAAAAGTATGTGGAGAAAGATAAAGCACTGGAAAGGCGCTTCCAGGCTGTCATGGTAAACGAACCTGATTTACCGGATTCAATCTCCATCCTGAGAGGTATCAAAGATCGTTATGAACTTCACCACGGGGTACGGATTAAAGATGATGCGGTAATCGCTGCGGTAGAGCTCTCTAACCGTTACATTTCTGATCGCTTTTTACCGGATAAAGCCATTGACCTGATGGATGAGGCGGCTTCCAAGCTCCGCATTGAGATTGACTCTTTGCCGGAAGAACTGGATGAACTGAACCGACGGATAATGCAGCTGGAAATTGAGCGTGAGGCTATCCGCCGTGAAAAAGACAAAGAAAAAGAAACACAGCTTAACAAAGACATCTCTGAGCTTTCTGAGAGGAGAAACGACCTGAAAGCCAAGTGGGAAAATGAAAAAGCAGTGATCAAAGGCATTCGCGAGCAGAAAGAAGCGATTGACCACCTGAAAGTAGAAGCTGAACAGGCTGAGCGTAGTGGTGACTACGGTAGAGTGGCTGAAATCCGTTACGGAAAAATCGGAGAGAGCGAAAGCAAACTGCAGGAACTGCAGAAACAGCTTACAGAAATGCAAAGCGGCAGTTCGTTACTGAAAGAAGAAGTGGATGCCGAAGACATTGCCGATGTGGTAGCCAAATGGACAGGAATTCCTGTTTCCAAAATGCTGCAAAGCGAAAGAGAGAAGCTGCTTTATCTGGAAGAAGAGCTAGGCAGGCGCGTAGCGGGACAGGCAGAAGCCATTGAAGCATTATCTGATGCGGTACGTAGAAGCCGTGCCGGTTTGCAGGACCCTAAGCGACCAATCGGCTCGTTTATCTTTCTTGGAACTACCGGGGTAGGTAAAACTGAGCTTGCCAAAGCACTGGCTGAATTTCTCTTTGACGATGAGAACAATATGGTGAGAATTGACATGTCGGAATATCAGGAGCGACATGCGGTGAGTAGACTTATCGGCGCCCCTCCCGGATATGTAGGTTATGATGAAGGGGGACAGTTGACTGAAGCGGTAAGGCGCAAACCTTATTCAGTAATCCTGCTGGATGAGATTGAGAAAGCACATCCTGATGTATTTAACATCCTGCTTCAGGTGCTGGACGATGGACGCCTTACTGACAACAAAGGAAGGGTAGCCAACTTCAAAAACACCATCATCATCATGACGACCAATATTGGCTCCGGATTGATACAGGAGCGCTTCATGAATATAAATGAAAGCAATGAAGATGAGGTGGTTGAAGAAACCAAGTTGGAAGTTTATGAAATGCTGAAAAAATCAGTGCGCCCTGAGTTCCTCAATCGTATAGACGAGACCATCATGTTCCGTCCATTGTCTAAAAAGGATATGCGGAAGATTGTGGACATACAGTTTAAACTTATTCAGCATCGCCTGGAAGAGAATGGTATCAAGCTGGAAGCTACCGATGAAGTACTGCGCTACCTGGGAGACCTTGGCTTTGACCCTCAGTTTGGAGCCCGTCCTCTGAAGCGAGTGATTCAGAGAGAGGTACTGAACAAGCTTTCTAAAGATATTCTTTCAGGGAAGATTGACAAGGATGCGGTCGTGGGGATTGAACTTGATGGAAACAAAAATATTAATTTTATTAACCTTGATGAGGTTAAAATCTAGATTAGGTTGTAACTGAGACGAAAAGGTGCGGATCACAATCCGCACCTTTTTTTATTTTATATTCTTAATCCTATCACTAGTACATCATCGGTTTGGACCTGATCTCCTTTCCAAACTTCGAAAGCTTCTGTAATCAAGGCAATTTGTGAGGTAACCGGCTCTTCCTGTATATTCTCCAGCAAAGCCATAAAGTTTCTGCGCATGAATTTTTTGTCCTTAGGCCCACCAAACTGATCCTGAAAGCCATCGGTAGCCATGTATATCATATCATTGCGATTCAATTTGATACACTGGTTAGAAAAGTTTTTGTCTGAGTAAAACGACCCTCCAAGTGAATAACGATTGGGATCCAACTGAATTAACTTTCCCTGCTGAGTAACATAGATTGGCATCTGTGCACCGCTATAACTAATTTCCAGTGTTTTTCTATCTATAATGCATACCGACATATCCAGGCCATCACTGGTAGCTTCTTCATGCCCCTGGTGCTGATGCAGCGCCTCTCTGATCTTGGTGTCCATTACTGACAGAATCACGTTAGGGCTGTTTACACAATTTTCAAGGATAAGCTCATTCAAAATTGAGTTTGATAAAACTGTCATGAAAGCTCCCGGTACACCGTGCCCGGTACAATCCAGTACTGCTACGATAACCTTGTCCCCTATTTCGTGTATCCAGTAGAAATCGCCACTTACAATGTCTTTTGGGCGAAAGAAAACCATGGAATCAGGGAAGAGGTGTTTTAGCTGATTTTTCTCGGGGAGTAAAGAAAGTTGTATACGCTTAGCATACATGATGCTGTCTGTAATATCCTGTTTACTCTCTTCCAGAAGCTTACTCTTGTTGACAATCTCATCTCTTTGCTTTTCAATTTTTACTTTCTGAACATTGATCGCTTCTTTTTGCCTTTCCAGTTCAAGGTTTGCTTTATTTTTGAGATTGTATTTACTGTAAAGCACCATTCCCATGACGCCAAAGAGGATAATACCGATAATCAGGCCATAGTTAACCATTTTCCTTTCATTGGCCTGCAATTCCTGAATTTCCTTTTCTTTCTGATACTGTTCTATCTGGGCCGTTTTCTTATCCGTTTCATATACTGTTTCAATCTCTGCTATCCTCTTGGCGCTTTCATACTCATAAAGCCGTTGCTGCTCCAGATCGTAAAATTTGAAGTTGACCATCGCCTGCTCCAGATTACCCACCCGGCTGTAATAGTTTGCAATGTTCAGATAGCAATCTTTAAGAATCGGACTGGCACCTATTTTCTTGGCATGACCAAGGCTGCGGTTTAGATACTCAAAAGCTTTGTCAAGCTGATTAAGGCTCATATAGGCCCTGCCTAATTCCAGCGTCGCTTTGGTCTGAAGCATCAAATCATCAAAATCTTCTGCTAAATCAAGCGCGCCTTCCAGCAGGCTGATGGCCCTCTCGTTTTCCTGCTGTAATATTCTTGTTCTACCTATGTTGTAATAGGCATAGCTCATGCCTCTGTCGTCTTCATTGGAACGGTCTAAGGCAAGCGCTTTTCTGAAAAAGTCCAGCGCGCCTTCGTAGTCTTCTGTTTCACGGAGTACTTCTCCCATACTGATATAAGCCGAGGATAACTCATAATCTTTGTTGTATTTACGGGACAACTCCATTGAAAGCAATAAATACTCACGTGCTCTTTCAAATGCACGTAAGTCATAATTGATACTGCCCATGGTATTCAGGAGTGCTGGCTTATGCTCTTCAATACCCAGCTCATCGTATATGGTCAGGGAGCGAACACATTTCTGGGTAGCCAGCTCATTTTCTCCCATATAGTTATGTATATCGCAGAGAAGCGATAAAACATGAGCCAGTTTAAGCTTATCGCCTATTGCCTCATACAAATCAGCTGAGGTCTGACAGTACTCCATGGCTAAAATGAAATTATCATTTTGATAACAACTATTTCCAACACTGTAGTAAGCGTTAGCCATACCCACAGAATCCTGATGAGTGCGATAAATCGCTACACTCTTATTTAGATAGAAATCTACGCTATCGAATACGTAGTAGTTGTTATGACAGTAATACTCCGCCAGGTGTAGGTATGCGTTAGCAATCCCTTTTTGGTATTGTGCTTTTTGAGCAAGCGAAAGCGCCTGCTGTGCCAGGTATTTCGCAGTATCGGGCTGGGTATATTCAAAAAAATAAAATATGTTATTAAGCGCGTCTGCTTGCTCTTCAAGACTATTGGCTTGTTCATAAACACGGTTCAGACTGTCAAGCTGGGCATGCAGCTGACCAGTGAGCATAAAAAACAAAAGGAAAAAAAAGCCCCCCTTACGTACACTCAAAATCTCACGATATGGTCTACTACTCTTCATGTAAATCTTTGCGCAACGCTTAGCTATAAGTACATATTAAACGTACGAACTTATCCATCAATCTTCAAATGTTCCACACTGATTATTAGAAAGTTAAGCAAAACTTTTTCAGTTCAGTGTTATATCCAGGGGGATATCTACCCAAATTTCCTGTTCCCCAACATATTGTTCTATAGAAAATTCTTTAAGTGAAATTCCTCTATCCCTTGCCTGCGACCTGATCATATCCACGACCTGATCCGGATTTGGCATTACAATAGGATGCGCTCTGATCACAGCTCGCAAGGCTTCGTTTGCGAAAACCGTATCTTGTTCCAGGCCTGTAGGGATCTGCTGAGTTTTTTCATCCAAAATGACTCCTATGAATTGTTGAATACTGTCTTCAGAAAGATTTTCAATGTCATAGTTAAGCACACCCACAATACCGTTAAGGGTTCCTGTTTCAACATATTCATGCATTTGAAAAAATTGAGATTTTAGCTCTTCTTCTTGGTAAGGCCCACGATAAAGATGGCCTGTAAAATAATAATCATCTACAGTCACTCTCTGAATTTCAACCTGATTGAAGCCTCCCAGAAAATAATAGATAAGTAATATTAACACGATTAGCGGCAGGCCAATCATTACAAGCTTTTTTTTCATATTGATGATTGATTTCTTTTATTGAAAAGTGAACTATATGATTTTTCTCCAGTTTAGCTAATCGCCAAACTGCTTTCTACCGATATAAATGGCTGCGTAGGCTTGCCAGTCAATGTGCGCATAACAATTTTATAGATTCATTGATGCGTTCAGCATTCAAATATCTTAGATACAAGAGACAAAAAGCAACTGTATTATCATAAGTGACTACGAAAAATTCTTATTATTGCGGAAACCCAATCCAACTACCTAAACTACATTTATGTTTGCATACATTGAGGGAAATATTACATACAAAGACCCCACCTTTGTGGTTCTGGATGTGCAGGGCATAGGGTATGAAATCAAAATATCACTTAATACTTTTGATGCCCTTGAGCGTCAATCTAAATTCAAATTATATACCTATTTACATGTAAGAGAAGATGCTCAAATCTTATTCGGCTTCGCCAGGGAGGAAGAAAAGAGACTATTTCTTGATCTTCTTTCAATATCCGGAGTTGGGCCAAGTTTGGCATTAATGCTGCTATCTTCTATGCAGGTAGAAGAATTAAAAATAGCAATTGCCGAAGGCGAAGTAAAAACAATTCAACGCGTGAAGGGAATAGGAGCAAAAACGGCACAGAGACTTGTACTTGAGCTTCAGGATAAAGTCAAAAAAGAACAATTAATTACATCTTCCGGAGGACAAGGATCTACTACAATTTCAGGGAGATACAATACTGTAAAAAGCGAAGCGTTATCAGCTTTGATAACGCTTGGTGTAAGCCGCTCAGCAGCTGAGAAAAGCATAGACAAGGCGCTTAGTGAATGGCAAAAAAAACAACGCAGCCTACCAGCTGGAGATTCGGGTACCTCTGAAGCAGAAATTCGCCTGGAAGAATTGATTAAGCTAGCGCTAAAAACCACTTAGTAAATAAAAATCAATCATAAGCAAACCTTGATTAACCTACGTAAACTCCTGCTAGTCCACAGAAGCAAGGAAAGTGTACGCATATTTAAGGACTCACTCTGGTGCCTGATTGGCCTCTCGTGCTTATTTTCCGGTCAGCTTATGGCTCAGGAGACTAACCCTCCTGCGGATACTGTTCAGACAGATTCTACCATTGTAGACTATGAACCGAGCAAACAGCCTTCATTTCGTTTGCAAGATCGTTATGGGAACCCTTTTGCTACGCCCACCACACCTTCTCCTTTCCAGCTTAGCACACCGGCACAGCTAGACTATGACATTCAGGTGGGTGATAGTACCATTAACTATTCTCTATATGAAAGAATCAATGGACTGGACTATCGTGCTCCCACAAACCTGAGCTTTGATGAATACTCTCAGTATCAGAACAAGCAGATTAAAAAAGACTACTTCAAAACACGTTCTATCGGGCTGGATGGCGAAAGCGCAGTAAGTGGAAAAAGACTAATCCCTCCCATCTATACCACGCCCATTTTTGACCGGCTTTTCGGAGGCTCTTTCGTAGATATTCGTCCTAATGGTTTTGTAACCCTGGATTTTGGTGGCCGCTTTCAACGTATTGATAACCCGCAAATACCACTGAGACAGCAACGTAACGGTAATTTTGAATTTGACCAGCAAATAAGCCTCAACGTAGTAGGTAAGATCGGTGATAAGCTGGCAGTTACGGCCAACTTTGATAACAATAACTCTTTTGACTTTCAGAACAACGTTAAGGTAGAATATACCGGTTATGAAGAGGAAATCATCCAGAAAATAGAACTGGGAAATGTCAGTTTACCGGTCAGCAATAGCCTTATTACCGGCTCTCAAAGCCTGTTTGGCCTGAAAACTCAACTTCAGTTTGGAAAACTGTTTGTTACCAGTGTAGCTTCCGTGCAGCGTGGACAGACCGATGCCATCACCATTGAAAGCGGCTCTCAAAACAGGGAGTTTGAACTGAGAGCCTCTGACTACGATGAAAACCGGCATTTCTTCCTGGGACATTTCTTCAGAAAAAATTACGAAAACTGGCTCAGCCGCCTGCCCCAGATTACTTCAGGTCTTAATGTAACCAGGGTTGAGGTATATGTGCTCAACAGAAATAACAATACCGAAACACTACGCAATATCGCAGCCTTTATGGACCTGGCGGAAGGTGAAACTATTTATAGAGACGAAAATTCTAATATTGTACCCGCTGAAGGTCCCGGCCCAACCCGTAATAACGCAAACCAACTATTCAACAGCCTGATCAATTCTCCAGCCGCCAGAGATATTGACCAGGTGAACACAGCGCTTACAGAAGATTTTAACCTCCAAAAAGCCACTGATTTTGAGATCATTACTTCTGCTAGAAAACTAACTGAGCGAGAGTATACCTTTAACAGCCAGCTGGGTTTTATTTCTCTGAACAGGAAGTTGCAGAATGATGAAGTATTGGCTGTTTCTTTTGAATACACATACCAGGGGCAGCGATACAAAGTAGGAGAACTCACAGAAGACTATCAGAATCAGGGAGACGATAAAGTGATTTTCCTTAAACTGCTGCGCCCCAGCAAGATCAATCCTGAAGTGCCTACCTGGGACCTGATGATGAAGAACATTTATTCGCTGAATGCTACCCAGATAGAACCTCTGGGCTTTCAGTTCAGGGTGGTGTATCGCGACGACCGTACCGGTATTGACAACCCAGCCTTGCAGGAAGGTGAGATCGCTAATGAACCGCTGATACGCCTGCTTGGCCTTGACCAGCTCAACCAAAACAATGATACCCAGCCCGACGGTAACTTTGACTTTGTAGAAGGTGTCACGATCAACCCGGACTTAGGTATCGTCATTTTCCCGGTGCTTCAGCCATTTGGAAATCATCTGGAAGAATTGATCAGTGAAGGGGCACCGGAAGAAGACTTGGTAAACAAGTATGTTTATGATGCTTTGTATGAAACTACCAAAGCCGATGCCGAGCTGATTACCACAAAAAATAAGTACTTCCTTACCGGAAGTTTCCAAGCCGGCTCAGCCAATGAAATTATGCTGCCAGGTTTTAATATCGCCGAGGGCTCAGTACAAGTATTGGCTGGAAATACTCCCCTAGTAGAAAATGTAGACTTTACCGTTGATTACAATTTAGGAAAAGTAACCATTATTAATGAAGGTGTATTGAGTTCAGGGAAGCGTATCCAGATACAATTTGAGAAAGCCGACCTGTTTAACTTTCAGCAACGCACCTTGCTGGGTACACGCCTGGATTATCGCTTTAATGATGACATTAACCTGGGAGCGACAGTACTTCACCTCAATGAGCGTCCGGTAGTTACCCGTGTTGCCATTGGCAGTGAGCCTACCCAAAATACCAAATATGGATTTGACTTTAATTACCGCAAGGAGTCACGCTTCCTGACCAAAATGGTAGACCTGCTCCCTATCGTTCAGACCAAAGCGCCCTCCAGCATTACGGTAAATGCCGAGTTTGCTCAGTTGATCCCAGGTACTTCCAATGTGGTTGATGGCGATGGCACTTCTTATATAGACGATTTTGAGAACACCAATACGCCTTTCAATCTGGGAGGATGGCAAAACTGGCAATTGGCAGCTACTCCAACGACTGACGATGAACGTTTTTTTGTTAATGATGATCTGGGTGAAGGTTACAAACGAGCAAAGCTTGCCTGGTATGTCGTAGATAATAGCGCGTTTTATGCAAACAGTGGAAACTTAAAGCCACCCAATATACCAGATAAAATTGGCAATCATTATGAACGTCCCGTTATTCCGCAGGAAATATTTCCTGAACAGAACCGTGAGGTAATCAATCTCAACTTACCTGTGTTTGATATGGTATTCTTTCCTGAAGAACGAGGGCCATATAACTATAACCCCAATCTGACGCCCGAAGGGAAACTCCCTAATCCGGAAGACAACTGGGGCGGTATTACCAGAGGAATTACTTCTGAAGTTGACTTTGACAAAACCAATATTGAATATCTGGAGTTCTGGCTCATGGACCCTTTCATCAGCGGAGAAAATGGTCAGGTCATAGATGAAAATAACACTACAGGTGGCCAGTTGGTATTCAACCTGGGAAGTATTTCGGAAGATGTGATCCCTGATGACAAGCACTTTTTTGAGAATGGCCTGCCGGAAGACTATAACGAAGAAAACGTAAATACTGGTCAATGGGGACGTACACCGGCCAGCCCATTTCTTACAGACTTTTTCAATAACAGTTCGGCGGAAGTAAGAAACAATCAGGATGTCGGCTTTGAAGGTATCCGCAATGATGACGAAGCCAGTTACTTTAATGACCTGATAAGTAGAATGCCTGCTCCCGCTCAGACAGCCATACAGGACGACCCTTCCGCGGATAACTTTCAGTATTATCTGGACCCAGCTTTTGATGAGCGTAATGCCCAGATTATTGAGCGTTATAAAAACTTTAACGGACAGGAAGGTAACACGCCCATATTGTCTGGTAATAACGAAAGGTACACTCCTTCCGGCACTCAAAAACCAGATAATGAAGATCTTAACCGTGACAATACACTCAGTGACCTGGAAGAGTATTATGAGTATACCATCAACCTTCGCCCTGGGCAGCTCAGAGTGGGTCAGAACTATATCGTAGACAAAACAGAAGGGCAAAACACTGGCGTAACCTGGTACTTATTCCGTATTCCAATTCGTCAGCCCGAAAAGAAGATAGGGAACATACAGGGCTTTAAATCTATCCGCTACATCCGAACTTATATGACAGGCTGGAGGCAAAAAGCCGCGCTCAGGATTGCGAAATTCCAATTTGTAGGGAGTCAGTGGAGAAGGTATAATGATGACCTCAACCGCAAAGGCCTCGGCGAATATACTGAGCCCTATGATCCTAACTTCACTATTTCGGTAGTAAATATTGAGGAAAACGCTACCAATGACGGAGAAGGCTCACCCTACATGGTGCCTCCCGGTGTCATCCGTGACAGAGATAATACTTCTCCTATTGACCGGCGTGTAAATGAGCAGTCTTTACAGCTTTGCGTAGAAGACCTGCAAGATGGAGATGCACGTGCTGCCTACAAAAACATGACACTGGACCTGATCAACTACGGTAAGATCCGTATGTTCCTTCATGCAGAGAGCCAAACGGCTGAGGACAGTACTGTTCAGGCATTTTTGAGATTGGGTACCGATTTCACTGAAAATTACTACGAAGTGGCCATCCCTCTGGTAATGTCAGAGCCTGGAGTCCTTGACGAAAGAGTCGTATGGCCGGAAGAGAATGAGCTGGATATTGATTTAAATGACCTGTATGCTGTCAAGTCCAGAAGAAATAACAGTGGAGATGCGATCAACTTACCCTATACTGAAAAGAGAGGCAGAAATATTATTACCGTAGTTGGACGTCCTGAGTTGAGTACCGTTCAAACTGTAATGATTGGTATCCGAAACCCACAAACACCCGACCGTGCTCCCAAGGATGTCTGTATCTGGGCCAATGAGTTGCGCGTGGGTGATTTTGATCGTACCAGTGGCTGGGCTGCCAACGCACGAGTAAATGCCCAACTGGCAGATGTGGCCAACATCACGGCCTCTGCCCGTCATATGACTTTTGGTTTTGGTGGTGTACAGTCCCGTATCTCTGAGCGCTCACGCGAAGAAGCTACCGAATATGATGTGTCTGCCAATGTTACAGTAGATAAGTTTTTGCCCCAGAAGTTAGGCTTAAGTATTCCTATGTTTGTGAGTTACGAAAAAGGTGAAATTGAACCCCAGTTTGACCCCCGTGACCCTGATATCCCCCTGGACGCTGCGCTTTCTGCCTTACCACCTTCCGAAAGAGCAGAATACCGGCAGATTGTAACCGATCAGGTGACCCGGCGAAGCCTTAACTTTACCAACGTGCGTAAGATTAAGCTCAATGAAAACGCGCGCTCAAACTTTTTTGACCTTTCTAACTTTTCCTTCTCGTACTCCTACAGCGATATTGAAAGGACTAATTTTAACACAGCTCTATACTCACAAAAAATAGTCAGGGGTGGCATCGGATACAACTATAGTTTCCCGGATACAAATGTGCAGCCTTTCGCAAATATTAACTTTCTGAACTCTCCCTGGTTGGCCCTGATCAAAGACTTCAACTTCTCCCCTCTTCCTTCTACGATCAGTATACGCGGAGATCTTAACCGTACTTTTGTGAAAACGCTCTACCGCGGCGTAGACTTGAATCCATTGGGAGAAGCACTTTACGAAAAAGCGTTCACCTTTAATCGTATCTACGATATGCGCTGGAATCTGACCCAAAGCTTATCGGTAGACTATGGGGCGAGAGCGTTTGCCATCATTGATGAACCTTTTGGAGAGCTGGATTCCGAGGAAAAAAAAGATACGGTATTTACAAACCTGAAGCAGTTTGGCCGCATGAAAAACTTTGACCAAAACATCACAGCTACTTATACCCTCCCCTTTGACAAGCTTCCATTAACCGACTGGATCAGTGCTGATGTACGCTATGCTGCGAATTATACCTGGCGGGCAGGGGCCCTCGGAATTGCGGACACTTTGGGAAATACTATTGAAAACAGTCGTGACCAAAGCTTAAACGGCAGGGTGGATATGGTAGGTTTATACAATAAAATCGCCCTATTGCGAGACATTAACAGTCCTCCGTCCCGAGGACGAGCGAGACGCCCGCAACCTGCCACAAACCCTCAAAATGAAGCTGATTCTACGGCTCAGGAAAAACCACAGCGTGAGGCTAAATTTGCCAAAGGATTTTTACGATTATTGATGTCATTACGTTCTATCAATGCCACCTATAATCTAAGCGAGGGTACGCTTCTTCCCGGTTATATGCCAGAAGCTCGTTTTTTTGGTATGGATAGTACTTTCAGCGCGCCCGGCCTGCCCTTTCTGTTGGGTAGCCAGGATCCTGAAATACGGAATGAAGCAGTAAGTAATGGCTGGCTTACTACCAGCAGCGCGCTTACCATGCCCTTTCAGCAGTCAAGAGTTGAAAATATTAACGTCAGGGCAGACATAGAACCTTTCCAGGATTTCCGGATTCAGGTGGATTTTAAGAAAACCAAAACCGGTACTTACCAGGAAATTTATCAGCTGGATTCTATCGTAGATCCACGTACCGGTGAGGTTACTTATGATTATACCGCACAAAACCCTGCCCGTATTGGTAATTACAATATCTCGGCCCTCACGCTGAGAACAGCCTTTGCCGAAGAAGATGCGGAAAACAACTCTGAGATCTTCAGAGAGTTTGAACAGAACAGAGCTATTATTCAGTCTCGACTGGAAAGTGAGAATCCTAATCCGGGAAGCTATGACTTGAACTCTCAGGACGTACTCATCCCTGCTTTTCTGGCTGCTTATTCAGGTCAGGATGCCAGTGATGTCAATCTAAGTCCATTCCCGAAAATTCCTTTACCCAACTGGCGGATTGATTACGCCGGTCTTCCCCGCTTGATTCCTGAGCTGAGTGATGTCTTTTTATCATTCAATATTTCTCATGGATACATATCAAACTATGCGGTAAGTAATTATACCAGCAATTTGCTTTATGGAGATGAAAGTTTATTGTTACTGAGTAGAAATGTAGAAGACTACCCCTTGGCCAGTCAGCTCAATGATAACGATCAGGGGACATTTGCACCAGTGTACATCATACAACAGGTTACCATCACCGAAAGATTTTCACCGCTCATAGGCTTAAATGTTCGTACCCGTAGTCGTCTCACTGGTAGAATCTCTTATGATATTGAAAGAAGCCTTGCCTTAAATATGTCCAATACTCAGGTTACTGAGCTGAACAGTAAGTCAATTAATGTTAATTTTGGTTTTACAAAGTCAGAATTAACGCTTCCATTCAGGGTAGAAGGCAGAGCAGTTACACTGGAAAACGACCTTACTTTCAACCTGGGTATGACTTTCAAAGATACCAAAACAGTGCAAAGAAAGCTGGATGAAGAAAGCACGGTAACCAACGGAAATATCAATTTCCAGCTGAGACCTACGCTGGACTATAATGTCAATGAAAAGTTAAATATTCAGCTGTATTTTGCCCGTACGCTCAATGATCCCCGGGTAACAAACTCATTCAAACGTACCACTACAGAGTTTGGCGTACAGGCACGCTTTAACCTTGCACAATAGCCGGGATAGGTTTAAAGCCGAGCCCCCGCTTATTATTGTATTCACTGGCTTTGCGCTTTGCTAAAAAAGCACTTACTTTTGACCAAAAGTAAAATTAATACTATGAATCTACCTGATAATTTGAAATACACTAAAGACCACGAGTGGGTAAGGGTTGAGGGAAATGAAGCTTATGTGGGAATCACCGATTTTGCTCAGGGTGAACTGGGCGATATTGTATTTGTAGAAATAGAAACTGAAGGTGAAGAGTTGAGCCAGGGCGAAGTCTTCGGCACTGTAGAGGCTGTCAAAACTGTTTCTGACCTTTTCATGCCTATTGATGCTAAAATTCTTGAATTTAATAGTGAACTGGAATCATCCCCTGAACTTGTCAATGAGGACCCTTATGATAAGGGCTGGATGGTAAAGATCAGCCTGGATGATACCTCTAAGCTTAATGAACTCCTTGACGCAGAAGCTTATAATGAGCTTATCGGAGGTTAGCCTGATCAAACGTACTTTTTAGTGGCCTGTGTATCTGCTTTCTATGTTTTTCAGATTTAATTTTTACACAATGGTGTGGGCGCTAATCATCTTAGCGTTAATCCTGTTACCCGGCCAGCAGATGCCTGAAATAAGTGTTAAATTCTTCTTAAGCATAGATAAACTTGCACACGCATTCGTGTTTTGTGTTTTAGTATTACTTATGATCATTGGCTTCACTAAACAATATACGTATCCGGTGCTCCGAAACAATGCAGCAAAATATTCGTTGTTAATATCGATGATATATGCAATCATTCTTGAAATACTTCAATTTTTAAGTAACGCAAGAATGGTTGAATTTTTGGATGCTACTGCAAATCTTGTTGGATGTATTTCCGGTTATCTGATTTTTTTGTTGATTTACAGACTTTAAGTTGGTTGTTCATTCAATTTTCTTGTACATCCGGTTTCAATTTTGTAATTTAAGTGCTAATATTACATAGTAATAATAATAAAAACTTGTTTATGGAATCTAAGAAAACACCCAAAGCCGATCTGAACAATAGGACCGGACTTCACCTAAGCATAGGCTTAGTGATCAGTTTGGCCGTTGTGACGCTTGCATTTGAATGGAAGTCTTACGACGATCAATCTCTTGTTGACTTAGGTGTTGTGGAAGATGACTTTGAGGATGTGATGGAAATACCGCCTACCGAGCAGCCACCGCCGCCACCACCAAAAATCCAACAACCCGAAATTATTGAGGTTCCTGATGAGGAAGAGATTGAAGAGGAAATTGAAATTGACCTTGATGTAGAGATAACCGAAGATACTCAGATTGAAGAGATGGTGTTTGAAGAAGCACCCGAAGAAGAAGTTTCTGATGAAATCTTCATGGTTGTTGAGGATCAACCTGAGCCACAAGGTGGTATGCAGGCTTTCTACGAATATGTAGGGAAAAACTTAAAATATCCTTCTCAGGCTCGTAGAATGGGTATTGAAGGAAAAGTATTTGTTCAGTTTGTAGTAAACACTGACGGTTCTATCACGCAAGTACAAGCCATTAAAGGTATTGGTGCAGGTTGTGATGCTGAAGCTGTTCGTGTATTGGAAAACGCTCCTAAGTGGAAACCTGGTAAGCAAAGGGGTAGACCTGTAAGAGTAAGAATGGTACTTCCTATTACCTTCAAGCTTGGATAAAGATTTGATTTAGATGTTAATATTGATTATTAGCAATAAAGCCGGTTCACTTAGTGTTCCGGCTTTTTTTTTCTTTTTCTCCTTAGCCTAAACCTGCACTAGCCTCTGTTTTATTTACGCCATAAAATTCACCGAGAATAATCATAGATTTTTGAAATAAACCACGCCCTACCCCCACTTTCATCTTTCCTAGTTTGAGTAGACATATAGCGCATAGAAGCGCATTCAGAATTTTAAAAGGCTGGATACTAAGACGAATTCTAGTCCTTGCCCCACCTTACATTTGGATTTTAATTAGGTGTAACTCATTTGGAAAGAAAGGAGGTCATATGCATTCTGTAGCTGTAATACTTATTTCTAATCATGCATTAAGCGTATTAGCTGTTAGATTAAGGTGAAGGGTTTTTAGCTCCTGCCTCTATTATAATAAAAAAAATGCGCCTCTGGAGAGACGCATTTATATAAATAAACCTGTTTACTGCAATTTTTACTGCGTACTATCCTTCTTAGGAAGCACATTGGTGATGATCTTTACCCTTTCCTGTGCATTTACAGCATTAGAGACAACAGTCACTACTTTATTCTGTTTGCCCATCTTTCCTGCACTATTAAAAGAAACTGCAATTTCTCCTCTCTCGCCAGGAGCAAGGGGCTCACGAGGCCATGAAGTTGCGGTACAGCCACATGTAGTCAGTACATTGGAAAGAATTAGCGGTTCAGTCCCTGTGTTCTCAAACTCAAATACATAATTTACTTTGTCTCCCTGTTGTATGTCACCAAAATCGTGTGAACTCTTCGCGAAAGTAACCTGAGGTCCATCTACAGGCCCATTATCTTTTGTTTCATCTTGTGCAAAAAGATGGAGAGAAAAAAGTAATACGGTGGATAGTAAGAAAATTTTTTTCATGATACTCAATATATGTAGATTTAAAGCTGATTATACAAAAACCATTCCTGTTAAAGAAGTGCAATTAAATCTCTTTAAGTTCACTCAAGTGCATAATGTTTTTGTTTATGCATTTTTTAGAAGCCGAGAGTAAACTTATTCCCTTTTCCAACCTTCCTTTTTTTCTTAGTGTCTAGTCTGATACACACAATCGCACAACTTATTATTAGATCAACTTAAAGAATTGTAAACTTTTATGAAAAAGATTTTTAAACAAAAGCAATTTCTTATCATCCCTGGCTTGGTGATACTAATGAGCGGCTGTCTAGACAATGAAGACTCAGAATTTGAAAAACAGGCAAAATTTGATGACCAACTCATTTCCCAACATTTAGAGCAAAACAGTATTACAGCTACAAAAGATAATAACAGTGGAATTTACTATGAGGTACTCAAAGAAAATACTTCTGGTACACCGGTAGAACAGGAAGATGTAATCTCAATTCGCTACATCATGAGAACTTTAGGGGGAAAACTGATTGATAGCTTAACTATGGGGGCAGAAGTAGATACTGTAGTACGCTTTCAGCATGTTCCGGGAGCAATATTTCCAGAAGGCTTCAATTGGGGAGTAAGACTTATGAATGAAGGAGAAAAATTCAGGTTTTATATCCCTTCTGATAAGGCATTTAAAAATTATTCATACAAAACACTTATTCCTTCAGAAACGATTCTTAATGTTGAAGCTGAAATCGTACAGGTACAATCATTAGATGATGTGCAGAAAGAGGAAATTGAGGCAATAGAAGATTACATCAGCGCGCGTGAATTAGAGGGTGTTTCTAAAAAATCTACTGGTATTTATTACCAAAGATTACAAGAGGGTTCTGGTGAAACCTTAAAAACCGGGCAAGTAGTAAAGGTGGCTTATAAAGGTGAGTTTATGAACGGAGAAGTTTTTGACAAATCTGAAAGCAATAAACCTTTGACCTTCGTTCTGGGCATTGACCAGGTCATCAAAGGCTTCGAAGAAGGAATAAAACTCATGAAAAAAGGTGAAAAAGGAAGGATTATTATTCCATCTGAACTAGCTTACGCACAAGGTACGCAAGTCATCCCTGGATTTATCAGGGAAGATTTTATGAAAACATTTCAACTGAGGGATATTCCCCCTTTTCAGACACTTATTTTTGAGTTGGAGATAGTGGAGTAACTAAATTAAGATAGCATCATATAATAAAACGGCCAGATTACAATCTGGTCGTTTTATTATATAAAAAATTCAGACTTGAAATTCATGAGGTATAACTCTGACTTGGCACGTGTAACTGCTGTATATAGCCATCTTAAATATTCTTGATTGATCATTTCATCTTTCAGATACCCCTGACTTACGAATACAACATCCCATTGCCCTCCCTGTGATTTATGACAGGTAAGTGCATAAGCATATTTGACCTGTAGTGCATTAAGGTACATATCACTACGTACCATTTCCAACTGCTCTTTTCTTGTCTCAGCATCCTGATAGTCAGCGAATACCTGTTGATAAAGTTTATGATAATCTTCTTCCGCCAGGGCTGGTCCGGGAGAATGCAGTGTATCTAAAATCACTTTAGCTTCAAATGGTAGCTGTTCAGGGTAATCAAGTAATTTCAGCTCCAGCGTGGCAAACCTTAAACCGTATTGATCCTCAAAGTCAACAATCCGTAAAACTTCAACAAAGTCGCCATTTGCGAGAAAACCTGCTGGCGCATCATCACCTAAAAAATAGTAGTTATTCTTAACAATCATCAGGTAATCTCCTGCTTCCAGCTCATTATCGTAGAAAAAAATATTTCTACGGATATACTGATTGTACTGAACAGCTTCCCGGTTAGAGCGGCAGACTACAATTGTGTTTTCTCTTCCAAACTTATCATAGGCATACCTCAAGCCATCTTCCAGCTTTTCAGACGTCATACGAAAGATATCCTTAAACTTGCGTGTCTGAAAGGCAATGTTAAACTCTTCTTTATCTATTTCTTCGCGGATAGAAGTGGCATTGTGAAGAATACCAGAAGCTAAGTCCTGACGCATTACTTCTTTAAGTTCTATTTCCTGTATTGACAGTCGGAAAAAAGAAGCAAGGTATGCAGCATCTAATCCTCTGCTAAGTACCTGACCTACAGGAGGAAGTTGCGCGGCGTCACCAATAAGCATTAATTTGTTTGTATCATTTTCAAATACAAAGTCAATGACATCGGCCAGCAGGCTTTTATTGTCCATCCCGGCTTCATCAGAAAGCATGGAAGATTCATCAATAATGAAGAGTGTTTTTTGGTAATAGTTTTTCCTGCGCTTGAATTGAATTTTACCAGTACCCGGATCAGCGACACGCTGGTAAATAATCTTATGAATGGTAAATGCGCTACGCTCGGTATAGCTAGCCATGACTTTTGCCGCTCTCCCCGTAGGCGCAAGCAAAACAAAACGAAAATCAAAAGATGGCAAAGCTTTTACCAGGGCACTTAATACGCTGGTTTTTCCTGTACCTGCATATCCTCTAAGCAAAATGGTCATACGGGGCTCCTGATCACTACTCAGGAAGTGGTCAAAAAGCAAAAAAAGCTTCCTCTGTCCCTGGGTAGGACTATGGGGAAACTTTTTCTGAATAATTTGAGAAGGTTTAGGCAAAGCCGATATTTATAAGCATGCTGATCTGCTAAAACTCTGCGTTTTCCGGTGTTCTGGGAAAAGGAATCACATCACGGATGTTGCCCATTCCGGTTACAAAAAGCAATAAGCGTTCAAAACCAAGCCCGAAACCGCTATGCGGAGTGGATCCGAATCTGCGAGTATCCAGATACCACCACATTTCTTCTTGTGGAACATTCATCTCCTCCATTCTTTGGGTCAGCTTATCCAGACGTTCTTCACGCTGAGAACCACCGATAATTTCTCCGATACCGGGAAATAATACGTCCATGGCTGCCACTGTATCCTCACCCTCATTGCTACGCATATAAAATGCTTTGATGTCTTTAGGATAATTATAGAGTATGACCGGGCGCTTGAAATGCTTCTCAACCAAAAAACGCTCATGTTCAGACTGCAAATCTGCCCCCCAGGCTTCTATTAAATACTGAAATTTTTTCTTCTTGTTTGGCTTTGAGTTCCGCAGAATATCAATAGCTTCAGTATAGGTGACTCTGGCAAATTCGTGTTCAACGACAAAGTTGAGGCGCTCAAGAAGAGACATGTCACTTCTTTCTTCTTTCTTCTTATCTTTTTCTTCATCCAGCGCTCTTTTGTTCAGAAACTCAAGGTCGTCTTTACAATTATCCAAAGCATACTGGACCAGATATTTCAGAAAGGCTTCTGACAAATCCATATTATCATTGATGTCATAGAAAGCCATTTCTGGCTCAATCATCCAGAATTCGGCCAGATGGCGAGAAGTGTTAGAGTTCTCAGCCCTGAAAGTTGGGCCAAAAGTATATACGTCTGATAAAGCTAGCGCTGCCAGTTCTGCCTCTAACTGCCCGGAAACAGTAAGGTTAGTTTCCTTGGCGAAGAAATCTTCTTTATAATTTATTTCTCCTTCTTCATTACGAGGAGGTTTTTCTAAATCTAGCGTAGTTACTCTAAACATCTCCCCTGCTCCTTCCGCATCAGATCCTGTAATGATAGGGGTGTGAACACAATAAAAACCATGATCATTAAAAAACTTATGGATCGCGAAAGTCATTGCATGACGAATACGATAGATAGCTCCAAAAGTAGTAGTACGGGGGCGTAAATGCGCATGCTTACGCAGCATCTCAAAAGAATGTTTTTTAGGTTGAAGCGGATATGTTTCAGGATCTGCCTCTCCTAATACTTCTATAGCATCTGCAGGAAGTTCAATTTTTTGCCCTTGCCCCTGAGAGGCGGCCAGCTTACCTTTCACAGATATGCATGCTCCTGATGTAACTTTTCTCAGTATTTCTTCACCGATAGTATCAGGATCTGCCACAACCTGTAAATTGTGAATAGTAGATCCATCATTGAGCGCAATAAATGCAACATTTTTGCTGCCCCGTTTTGTCCTAACCCAACCCTTTACTATTACCTCCTGATTGAGTGGCATTTCCTGCAATAATAAATTGATTTTGGTCCTCGTTAATCGCATAAGCTGTGGCAAAAATTTAAGACAGAATAGTCAAAAATAAATAGCGGTAGATAACTTTTGATATAATGAAATATTATCTTACTAGTGTACTAAATAGTGTTTGCAAAACAACGATATTTTGCTCTTTTTATCAAAGATTTGATAGAATATAATAAATTTGGACACAGTTTGGTAAAGATGATTAACGGAGAAAATACATGCAGAAGCTAGGTTTAAGCCAGACCTTAAGTCAGAAGCTTTCTCCTCAGCAAATTCAGTTCATAAAGCTCTTACAAATCCCGACGGCCGAACTTGACGCCAGGATAGAACAAGAGTTAGAAGTGAATCCAGCTTTGGAAGAAGGTAGAGACGAAGATGAAGGAATCACAAACAATGAAGACGATTTTGAGGGGGAGTCTGAAAGAGATGAACTTAATGATGAGTTAAGTATAGATGATTATTTGTCTGAAGATGAGTTCGGTGGATATAAAATGTATGGGGACGGAAACTACTCTGAGGAGGAAGACCGTGATATGCCCATTCCTACAAATACTACGCTCGGCGAGCAACTGATTTCTCAACTCAATTTTCTGGGTTTAGACGACAGGAGGCATCAAATTGCTTTGCAGCTCATTGGTAGTATTGAAAGTGATGGCTACATACGAAGAGAGTTGGAGGCGATTATTAATGACCTGGCGTTCTCCCAGAATATAGACACCGATCTGGATGAGGTTGAAGATCTATTGAGAAAAATACAGCTCTTTGATCCTCCCGGAATCGCTGCCCGTAACTTACAGGAATGTTTGCTTCTCCAGTTAGAACGGAAACAAGACCCTGATAAGTACCATAAGCTTGCTATAGTAATTCTTAGAGACCACTTTAAAGAATTTACTAAAAAGCACTACGATAAGATATGCCGTAAACAAGGGGTGGATGAGAATGCATTGCGTGAAGCTATCAGTATCATTACTAAGCTTAATCCCAAGCCCGGAGGTTTCGTGGATAGCAATGTTCGCACCCAATACCTTATTCCTGATTTCATCCTGAACAACAACAGTGGAAAGCTAGAGCTTTCTCTGAATTCCAGAAATGCTCCGGATCTCAAGATTAGCAGATCATACTCTGATATGCTTCAAGCATATGATAAAAATAAGAAAGACAAAAAATTAAAAGAAACTGTTACTTTTGTGAAGCAGAAGTTGGATTCAGCCAAATGGTTCATTGATGCCATACGCCAGCGGCAGCAAACCTTGCTCACCACCATGGAAACTATCATTAAATACCAATACGACTTTTTTCTCACCGGAGACGAAAGTAAACTACGACCAATGATCCTTAAAGACATTGCTAACGAGATTGGAATGGATATTTCTACAGTATCAAGGGTAGCTAACAGTAAATCTGTGCAGACTGAATTTGGAGTATACCCACTCAAATATTTCTTCTCTGAAGGTATCGCAACTGAATCAGGTGAAGATGTGAGTAGTCGTGAGGTTAAGAACTACCTCAAAGGCTTGGTTGACAATGAAGATAAGCGGAAGCCTCTGTCGGATGACAAATTAGAAAAACTCTTAAAGGATAAAGGATATAGTATTGCCAGGCGAACCGTTGCAAAATATAGAGAGCAGTTACAGATTCCGGTAGCAAGGTTAAGAAAGGAACTATAAATGGTTAGAAAACTCTCTATTACCATATCCGTTCTTATGCATCCATTGCTAATGCCAACGTTTCTGTTCGCTTTGCTATTTTATTACTCTCCTGTAATAACCCAGCCTATTAATAGCAAGGCGGCTAATTATCTGTTGTTGGCAGTATTTATCACCACTTTTTTACTACCGATGGTAAGCATTACCGCGCTTCGCTTTTCTGACTTTCTACATAAAGGTAAGCTTAATGCCTTCAGCATTCCACGCCGAAAAGACAGGGTTATCCCTTTCTTTTTTACGTCGCTCTTTTACATTATTACGACTTATATGTTCTTCTCGAAGTTCAAGGTAAGCCAGGTGCTGGTAATAATTTTGGCCGCTATTACCCTTATTATTCTATCGGTAAGTCTGCTAACACTTTTTATCAAGGTAAGTGCACATAGTGCAAGCGCATCAGCATTTATTGGCTTTCTGCTTGGTTTAGGGCTTAAGTACCCTCAGGAAAAATTAGTCTGGCCACTTTTATTGATACTATTGTTTGGAGGTTTGGTCATGTCAGCCCGGCTCTACCTTGATACCCACCGGCCGGTAGAAGTACTCATTGGAAGTGTGCTGGGGCTAACCCTCAGCTTAAGTTCAATCGTCCTGTTCTTGTAGTTTCTGAGTCTATTTGCCGAAAAGTGAATCTACAAATTCCATTTTGTTAAATACCTGCAAGTCTTCCATTTTTTCTCCTACGCCAATGTATTTGACAGGTATATTGAACTGATCAGAAATTCCAATGACAACTCCGCCTTTGGCTGTACCATCTAGTTTAGTAATTGCTAAGGCCGTTACTTCAGTCGCTTTGGTGAACTCTTTGGCCTGAAGAAAAGCATTTTGCCCGGTACTCCCATCCAAAACCAAAAGGACTTCGTGAGGCGCTTCAGGAATAAATTTCTGAATGACTCTTTTAATTTTTGAAAGCTCATTCATCAGGTTCACTTTATTATGCAAACGGCCGGCAGTATCAATAATAACAACATCCACCCCATTTTCTTTACCCTGCTTAGCAGTATCAAATGCTACTGAGGCGGGGTCTGTGTTCATACCATGGGCAACTACAGGTACATCAACTCTTTCTCCCCAGAGTTTAATCTGATCAACTGCTGCAGCCCTGAATGTATCGGCTGCTCCGAGTAAAACGCTTTTCCCTTGCTTTTTAAATTGATAAGCGAGTTTACCGATTGTAGTGGTTTTGCCTACTCCATTAACGCCAACCACAAGTATTACATGTGGCTTATTTCCTTCCGGAACGTAGAAGTCAGTAGCTTTGGCAGTAGAAGAGTCATCATTTTCAGCCAATAAACCAGCGATTTCTTCCCGTAATAGCTTGTCAAGCTCTGAGGTACTCAGATACTTATCTTTAGCCACGCGGGCTTCTATCCGATCTATAATTTTAATGATCGTATCTACTCCTACATCACTTGTTGCCAGTATACCCTCCAGCTCATCAAGAACTTCATCATCTACCGTTGACTTTCCGGCTATCGCCTTCCCCATTTTAGAGAAAAAGCTCTCTTTTGATTTTTCGAGCCCTTTATCCAGGGATTCTTTTTTTTCTTTAGAGAAGAAACCAAACAGTGCCATAAGACCGATTAGATAAAAAGTGAAATAATAATATACAAAAAAAGCCCTAAATGGGCTTAATTAAAATTTTCAAGAAATAATTTGTGATTATTTCTTTGTCAAATAATCTTTTACTGAATCAACTGGTACCATTTCTTCTCTGAATGTGTATGCACCAGTTTTAGGTGATTTAACCGCTTTGATTACCTTAGCAACGGTTTTACCACCTTCTTTTCGCATTGACGCAACGGATTTCTTTGCCATGGTTATTTAATTTCTCTGTGAACAGTATATTTCTTTAAAACAGGATTGTACTTTTTTCGCTCCAATCTTTCAGTAGTATTTTTACGGTTTTTGGTAGTGATGTAACGAGAAGTACCAGCCTCACCACTATTTTTGTGCTCTGTACACTCCAGTATTACCTGTACACGATTACCTTTACTTTTCTTAGCCATTGTTTAAATAATATTTTTGATAATCAGTATAAACTGACTTGGGTTCTGTTATTTATACTAAAGCTGTACCTTTTTCTCTAGCCTCTTTCAGCACAGAAGTAATTCCTCTTTTATTGATGGTTCTCAATACAGAGGTAGATACTTTTAATGTTACCCAGCGATCTTCTTCAGGTAGGTAAAAACGTTTTTTCTGAAGATTAGGGTAAAATTTACGCTTGGTCTTGTTATTTGCTTTGGAAACGTTGTTTCCAACCCTAGGTCTTTTACCGGTGATCTGACAAACTTTAGCCATTTTATCTCAATATTTCTTCTTCCAGATATTTAAGGTTGCAAATATCAATAAAATATTCCACATTCAAAAAAGTTACATAGGCTTTTTTGAACAGCATATTATGTTGTTAATTGCATTGACTGAAATATAACTGTATTCACCAGTTGACAGTTCAAATAATATTAAAATATCCTTGACACAGTTTATAAGGATAGCACTATGGATTTAACATTAAACTAACTAGATTTTGCCTTTGTTCACATGAACATTTAGATTTCAATGTCACATTTGGTGACTTAATTATTTTATGATAGAAACACACAGATTAAATGATTGATCATATTACTACAAGTCAGGAAGCAATTGCTCTGGAGGATAAATTTGGAGCCCACAATTATCATCCCTTACCTGTTGTCTTGTCCAGAGGAGAGGGCGTTTTTTTGTGGGATGTGGAAGGGAAAAAATATTATGATTTTCTTTCAGCCTACAGTGCTGTAAACCAGGGGCACTGTCACCCCAGAATATTAGATGCACTGACTGAACAGGCCAAAAAACTTACCTTAACTTCACGTGCTTTTCATAATGATGTATTGGGTAATTACGAAAAGTACATCACCGAACTCTTCGGTTTTGACAGAGTACTGCCGATGAATACCGGTGTAGAAGGTGGAGAAACGGCGCTTAAGCTTTGTAGAAAGTGGGCTTATACTATAAAAGGAGTACCTGAAAATCAGGCAAAAATTGTTTTTGTCCACGGTAATTTCTGGGGAAGAACCCTAGCCGCTATCTCATCCTCTACTGACCCTTCAAGCCGAAATGGATTTGGCCCCTATATGCCTGGTTATGAATTGATACCATATAATGACCTGCAAGCACTGGAAAAAGCATTAGAAGATCCCAACGTAGCCGGTTTTATGGTAGAACCTATACAAGGTGAAGCTGGTGTAGTTGTGCCTGAAGCTGGTTATCTAAAGAAAGCTTACGAACTTTGTAAGCAAAAAAATGTACTCTTTATTGCTGATGAAGTACAAACTGGTATCGCAAGAACTGGCAAGCTATATGCCTGCCAGCATGATGATTTTCGTCCCGATATACTGATTCTGGGTAAAGCACTTTCAGGGGGCGTAATGCCTGTTTCAGCAGTACTTGCTGATGATGAAGTCATGTTATGTATTAAACCCGGCGAACATGGATCCACATTCGGTGGAAACCCGCTTGCGTGTGCCGTAGCTATGGCTGCTTTACAGGTAGTGGAAGATGAAAAACTTTCTAAAAATGCTGAAAGCTTAGGCCAGGTTTTCCGCAACAGGATGGAACAATTGGTAACCAAGAGCGACCTGGTTTCTCTTGTTCGTGGTAAAGGCTTACTGAACGCTATAGTAATCAATGATAGTGAAGATAGCGACACCGCCTGGAATATTTGTCTTCAACTAAAAGAAAATGGATTGCTGGCAAAACCTACCCATGGAAATATTATCCGCTTTGCCCCTCCATTAATAATTACTGAAGAACAGTTACATGATTGCTGTGATATTATTGAAAGTACAATCATGAAGTATCAAGCTAACTGAGCTTTGTAACTTAGTTTCTCACAAAAAAGCTATAATACGGTAGGTGATCTCTCATCTACCGTTTTTTTTATCAGGTGTCTTTGTTAATTAAACACAAAATGGCTTGCTCAAAAATATTTACTCATATATGTAAAACATAGATGTGAATAGTGCTCCCCGTTTTCTTCTGGAGTTTTAGCTGGCCTGAATACTAATTTAGCTGTAAAGTTAAGGCAGGATATTAAACATGTCATTCATGAATTCACTAAAAGTAGAATAGTTGGTTTGTATCCAAAATATACTGATCTGCTTGATTGGCAATGCAAAAACTACCCTCTTCAGTAATTCAGTGCAGAATACAGTTGAAGTAAGAAACTCAATCAAAATTTAAGCCGATATGCGTATCAGTCTTTGACTTTTTAACGCTACCGCACTTATAATGATAAAAGAAAAAGCGCAAAAAAATTAATAATTGAAAGGGGTAAAATCTTTAAGAAATATGGTTTCCTCCTGGAAAAAGAGCATCATCACTTGAGATCACTATACTTATCAGCAATATAGGTTACTGATTCTTTTAGTTTGCTGATTTCTTTTTTGCACATACTTCTGTATGGTTCTTCCATTTCAGCAATCTCAATTAGCCCTTCAATCCTGCTAATATCACTAAGAAAACGCTGGTGATGTAAATCGTGTACTATGCCATCATGGAGGACTTTATAATCTGAAAATCGATCCAAATAATTTCTATATATATAAAAGAGATAAATTACCAGTCCGTTAAAAATGCAGAATATAGCTGAAAGGTCTATCCATAAAGGTGTCCTTTGGGTAAATGGTAAAGTATCGTAAGTCATGAAGACTGAGTAGAAAATGGAGGCCAATGCGATGATCTGTAATGCAAAATCTTTTCGGTGTATTGTCAAGAACCAGGCAACAGAGATGAGCACACAAATAAAATTGATTGAGAAGGGGTAGAGAAACAGATGTAAATATCCGTAATAAGGGAACTCAATGTTCTGTGGAACCATTTCCCACAGCTTACCAATAAATGGTAACAATATAACAATGATCAAGCTTGCTAATTTTCTTCCATCTCTGAAAGTAAACTGTATCCCTTTAGCAGTAAGCTCTAAAATTGGTGACTGAATAATTTTTGTATACATACTTCACTAGCTACCCAATATTCAAATATAACAATACTATTCTTCAAATAATAATATAGCTTATTACTGTATGTATTATACTGTTATAAAGTGAAAGGTTTTCTTCTTAAATCTAATCCTTTAACTGCAAATACAACCAATCTAATAATAAAAAAGCTCATATATTATCACAAAAAGCTAAATACTCACTAAAAACCTTACTTCTATACAATCGTGTAAGATTAACTTCTATATACTTATGCCGAAAGTTGACTAGTAAATACACTCTAACTAATTAGTACAATTTAACTAGGCCCACTAGTTATGTGTAACTGGCGTTATTATGCGCATATATTATCACCATAGAAACTTCTACTATTATTTAATAAGCAGTTAAACAAGTGGACTAATTAAATAACTTACTGGAAAAATTAAATACAATTGGTAGTTAAGTATGAATGGCAATTTACCTCATTCAACCTTTGCTATATCAGAATAATTAAACTTAAGCCTATAATTGAAAAAATATATACTTACGTAGACAAGTAGGTTTCCCCTAGCTTATTATGTAATTTTTAAGCAAAAAATATACATTACAGACTAAAATATCACAAAAAATTGATATTATATATTTATTGTTATATATTGTGAGAGTATTAATTCAAGGGAACCTTACACACGCAAACTTGTAATTGATACTTATAAATTTTCTTAACTACCAAACTACCTTAATTATGAGAGTTTCCTTTAAAGGATTGGCAAAATTGTCATTGGCCTTGTTAGTTCCTGTAACATTTATGTTCAGTAGTTGCAGTGAAGATGCAGTAGATCCCAGTGCAATGCCGCCAAAAGATCAGATTAAGACTCCTCCGAGAAAAGAGTAGTCTAGACCAAACCACTAACCCACCTATTAGGTGGGTTTTTTATTTATATACACCGTGAGTTTGTTTTGATATATTAGTTGGAGGATACAGCGCATTAACGGATCAAGCTTAAAAGTTGTGGGGTAAGTTGTTAGGGTATAATTTAGCCGTCAAAAAGAATCATTGGATAAAGCTATCATTTCTTTGTTTCTACCGGATGGGATGCTTGACTATTTTGAAGTTACTTCAGTAGAAAAGACAGAAGAGAGCTACACTATTAGTTTAGCAGAGAAGAACCAGCATCCGGAGGAATATGCAGGTGAGAACCTCATCTCCAAAGGCTATTTTGCAGAAATTACTGTAAAAGATTTTCCCATACGCGGTAAAGCCTGCTATCTGAAAGTAAAACGCAGAAGGTGGTGGAATGAAGATACAGGAAAGGTAGTTTTTAGAAACTGGGAATTGGTGGCTCAGGGCACGCGAATGACTATGGAATTCGCGTCTTTTTTAAAAGCATTGCATCGATACCACACCGGTAAGCTGTAAAAGCTTAGGCAACTACTTCCATATAAACGGCAAGTTATTAGAAGAGCAATATGCTGCTCATTTGAGTGACTACAGGCATTGGGATCAGTTAGAGCATGCCGAGGATTATGTTGTTTTTCCTGAGAATGTTGGTGAATATATCACTATTGATGAAACAGCAGTTTCACAGGGTGAACTTTACACAGTGATCACCAACAAAGCGGCCAGGGGGAATAAAGGCTGCCTTATTGCAATGATCAAGGGTACTAACAGTGAACGAGTAAAGTCTATCCTGCTTAGAAAGATCCCATTAGAAAAAAGGAGGCTGGTCAAAGAAGTCACCTTAGACATGGCGGCCATTCCATGGGGGCCAGTATGGAACAGATCGTGACTAAGACATTTACCAAAGCTGTTTTAGTCACCGATCGTTTTCATGTGCAAAAACTGGCTTATGAAGCAGTTCAGGAAATGAGGATAGCTTATCGCTGGGAAGCTATTGAGCAAGAGAACCAAGAAATGGAATTGAGCAAAGAAGTAGGCAGAACCTTCGTTGCCAACAGGTTAGAAAATGGTGATACTCCTAAACAACTACTGGTCAGGAGCAGGTACCTGCTCTTCAAGGACAAAAGCAAATGGACGTCTTCCCAAGTCCACAGGGCAGAAATCCTGTTCAAACTCTATCCACAGCTTGAGCAAGCTTATGAATTAGCTCAAAAGCTAGGACATATATACCAAAACACTAAAGAGAAAGGTGTCGCTTTCACCAGACTGGCCAGATGGTATGATCAGGTAGAAAAAGCTGGCTTTAAATCTTTCAATACAGTCTCTAGAACCATTCAGCAACACTATAAAACTATCTTAAACTTCTTTGATAGAAGAAGTACTAATGCTGCTGCTGAATCTTTCAATGCCAAAATCAAAGCTTTCAGGTCACAGTTCAGAGGGGTGAGAAACATTAGCTTCTTCCTCTACAGACTTTCCAAAATCTATGCTTAGTACTACTGTCCCCCAGATTTGTTGCTTGATCCGCATTAACTCACATAAAATATATCTGTAGGACATTATGTATCAAGTATTATCTTTTAGATTAAAATACAAAACCCTTCATGAATGAATTCACGAAGGGTTTTAACAACTTAATTCTATTTAATCGTCCGGATATCAATTCTTATTATTTTCCTGACTCATCTGCTGACTCTGTAGTTTCTTCAGGATATAGTACGACCTTTACGTATTGATCAAAATTGAAATATTTATTAGCTGTTTCTTTTAAATCTTCAGCATTCAGGTCCTCAATAGCATCTTCATACTCTACTATGTTTTTGGGGTCCACCTGTGTAAAGTAAGCTCTTTCCAGAGCCTGAAGCCAATAATTATTTTGTTTTAGATTCGTTTCCATTTCCCTTCTCTGGGTCTCTTTCACTTTCATGATATCTTCCTGAGTAGGCCCGTTGTCCTGAATCTTTTTAATCTCATCAAATACCGCCTGACTCAAATCCTCCACATTTTCAGGTGCACAGGGGAAAGAAATGGTGATAGTATAATGTTCGTAAGGATACTTTGAGGCATTTGCGTTAGCGCCTATGCCATAAACGCCACTTTTCTTTTCTCTAATCTCTTCTATCAGTTTGATATTTAGTGCCTGAATAAGAGAGTTCAGTTCATAAGCCTCTTCTTTGCTATATGGCATTTCACCAGTAAAAGAAATTCTTACCATACTTTTAGGATCAGTGCCTTTGTATACTTTTTCATCTACTATTCCACCCGGAGGTCTTACACCCACGTCTTTCCAGTCTTCTTCCCGACCTGTTGCAGGCAGATTACCCAGGTATGTAGCTAGCAAAGGCT
The DNA here is from genome assembly GCF_029504655.1 of Catalinimonas alkaloidigena. Taxonomy (NCBI): domain Bacteria; kingdom Pseudomonadati; phylum Bacteroidota; class Cytophagia; order Cytophagales; family Catalimonadaceae; genus Catalinimonas; species Catalinimonas alkaloidigena. The sequence continues at coordinate 1,068,441 of NZ_JAQFIL010000001.1, read as the reverse complement.
TAGCTTCTTCTAAATCAATATTTCCAACAAAAAAGAAAGTAAAATCACTGGCATCTGCAAAACGGTCTTTATAAGCGTCCATAGCCTCATCAAAACTGACGCTCTCCCAATCTTCCTGTGTAGGAAAACCTCCACCTCTCGGGTTGTTTTGCGACATAATACGCATCACCTTATCCTGGTAGTAATACTGAGGATTTGACAACAAGTTTTGGTATAAGGATTTGTATTTACTGATATACGACTGAAAGGTCTCCTGATCTTCACGTGGGGAAGTAAAATATAAATGAGTAAGTTGAAGCATAGTTTCTAAGTCTTCAGGAGCAGCACTTCCCGAAACACCTTCTTTCAGTTCTCCAATGAATGGACTCGCAGCTGCATTTTTATCTGATAAAAACTTTTGAAGTGCAATACCTGAAAAGTCTTTGACACCACTTTGCTGTACAATCCCATCTGCGTTTGCGGCTGAAAAGTACTTTTCATCACTATATACAGAATGACCTCCTGGGCTATGAGCTGTCATCAAGATCTCATCATCTTTAAAATCGGTAGATTTTACGACAGCTTTTACGCCATTTGCAAAAGTAAGCTCAGTTATGTCGATCTCTTCAATTACTTTTTCGCTGGTTATTTCTGCCGGAGCAGGTACATCCTCCATCAGTGTGGAAGCTATTTCCTCATCTTCATACGCTTCAACTTCTGACTCAGCTACCTGCTGAATAATATTCTCAATTGCTGCTTCATTCGGCACCTGAACACCTTCTTTTTCAGGAGCCATCACTACGGCAACCATGTTACCCTCTGCCATCCATTCTTCAGCCAAAGCGTTTACTTCATCCAAACTTATCTCCGATAAAAACTGCAGGAGGAATTTGTATTCAAATGCTATACCCGGAACAGGTTCATTTTCCAGAAAGTTACGCACATACTCAGCAGCATAGCCTGATGATTCAGTTTTTTCTCTTTCTTTGTATGAAGCTTCATAATTGGTGAGCATACGTTTTTTATAACGCTCAAATTCAGTTTCAGTAAATCCAAAGCGCTTTACTTTTTCATTCTCTTCTAACAAGACCTGCAAACCTCGCTCTATTCCATTTTCAGGGACCACTGCATACTGCTGAAAGGCATTACTCGTCCTTATTATATTGCCATAGTAGGCCCCGGCGTTCATGAAAGGAGGGTCAGCTTTTTGCGTTAGCTCATTCAACCTTTGACTCAACATGCCGGTAAAAAGATTATGCTTAGTCATTTCCAGGTAATCTCTGAAAGTCTCTTCTGGTTCAGGTAAGCCCTCTTCTTTGTAAAAGAGTTGAATCTGATTAAACGTTGCTTCTTTATCGGTAACTACTACAACTTTGTTATCTTCATGCGCAGGCACATCAAATACTTCTCTTGCTCTTTCTTTATCAGGCGCTTTAAGGTCACCAAAACGACGCTCAATTTCAGCTTTCATTTCAGCAGGATCTATATCCCCTACTGCCACTACTGCCATGAGATCAGGACGATACCACTCCTCATAGAAGCGTTTCAGAGTCTGATAATCAAAGTTTTCTAATATTTCTTTGGTACCAATAGGCAAACGTTCAGCATAACGAGAGTCGGCAAGTAATACGGGTAGGTATTCATCTAACATACGACGTTGAGCTCCCTGACCTATGCGCCACTCTTCAATCACCACTCCCCTCTCTTTGTCAATTTCCTCGTCTTCAAAAGAAATACCATCTGCCCAATCTTCCAATATCTGAAGTGACTTCTCCAAAGTGGTATCGGCAGTAGGCACCGTCAACATGTAAACGGTTTCGTCAAAGCTGGTATAGGCATTTAAGTGAGCACCAAACTTCACTCCTGCCATTTGCAGTACGTTAATCAGTTCATTTTTCTCAAAATTCCTTGTACCATTAAAAGCCATATGTTCAGTGAAGTGTGCCAGGCCCAACTGATCATCATCTTCCATCAGTGATCCGGCATTAACTGCCAGCCTTAATTCTACCCTGTTTTCAGGGCGGCTATTTTGACGGATATAATAGGTAAGTCCGTTATCTAATTTACCCTTGATGATCTTGGAATCCAGCGGTATTTCAGTACTTAAGTCATTAGGTATGTCTGCTTCTATATTGTCGGGAAACTCCTGTGCCCATGAGTAGCTACAGATAATACTCAGGAGCAAGGCCAAAATACTTGGGTTACGGTTAATGCGTTGCTTCATGATAATAGAATTAATATGTATAGTTAATGTATTCAAATCTGTAAGTGCGAAATCTTATTTCTTGCAGATAGAATGGTCAGAAAGGAAGCTTATTCAATATGATGATTTTTTTTCAAAAAACTTACTCCAGATACTTTAAAAAGAAGAAATAAAAAATACAAAACGATAAAATTTATTATAAGCATTTCACAATAAAACGATGCATTATTTTAATATTTAGCATGACTCATACTATTTCACCAATTAATGCATCAAATTTTCTGGTAAACATACATGGACCATTACGTATCTGCTAACCTTTTTTTCCTAAAGGTTTATACTCAAAACAGTCTTCTTTAGTGATGGGGGTAAAATAATCTGCTTCTTCTATGAGGATTTCCGCAGTCGTCTGCTCAACAGCCGCGATTTCTACCCTCACGCCTTCAGATTTGAGATGTCGTACCAACTCTACAAAATCAGCATCTCCGGAAAGTATAATTATTGTATCCACTTTATGGGCCAGTTGTGTTGCTTTGATGCTCAATGGTATATCGGCTCCCTTATAACAGGGTACTACTGAACCGTAGTAGTATTTATGCAGCCGTTCGGCAAGCTTGGAAGAGATACTCTCTCCTTCTCTAAAGTAAATCAAGCGATTGAGACCGCGCTCACTCAGTAGCTTTGGAATAAGCGTGTCAAAATTGATCATAATGTCATCACTCTTAAACAGCTTGTGCAAGCTGATTTCAATATTATTCCCATCTACTAAAATCGCAACAGATTGATGTATTTTGACTTCTGATATATTACTCATTTAAAAAAATTTATCAAGAGGTAATCAATCGATTTGTATACCTCATTTAACAGTTTAACATTAATTTGATTTTGTGTATGATAACTACGACTCACTGAAAGAGTTAGCAAAACTTTTCAGTCTTACCAATTCAATTTTTTTGATTTACAGGGCCACTTTGGCATTGCTACAGAGCCTTAAATTGATGGCGAAGTCGCGCATTTGTACGAAAACATCATTTAATGACGCGTTCAGTCAAAAAATTACATCAATTACCTATAATGAAGCAGGAACTCAACTTATTCCTTGATAACAGCTTAGCGTAATTTGTAGTCAAATACAATGATAAAAAAACAGGTTTTTGCCATTTAAAATGTACAGAAAAATTGAGGAAGAGCCGAAATAAATTTCAAACCGGTCTAAGAGCAGAACAATTAATGAACCTATAGGAAATTTTCCATTCCAGTAATTTTGTGTCACATTTAGAAAAACACATAATATCGACAATGCCTTACACTCGTGCTATTATGTGTTTTCGTTAATATGAAATTCCTAAAAACCAAGCCACCTTTGTAAGGTACTCAAGTTCATATCCCATATGAACAGAGCACACAGAATTGTTTCTCATAGTTTAGGTAGTTTAGGAGTAAAACCTGCTCATTTGAGCAGGTTTTTACTTTTCAGGCTTTTGTGCTCCAAGTTTATAAACAATTTCTGAAATGCCTGCTCCAGTTCTTCCTTAAAACTAATAGTATCATTTTTAACTCTATGCGCATTGTTTCTTAGCAATGCTATAAAGTCATCCTGCCCGAAAGGAGCCAATAAATTGATGAGGTTATGACTTTGATTTCGGAACTCTTCCTCTCTTTTTTTATCAAGCGTAGATAAAATCAGCTTGCGGTAGTGTTGAATGTTATTTTGTGAAGTCTCCAGAAGGTTGACATACTCTTCAGGGTTTTGAGCATGATACTCTTCCAGCAGCATAAACATATTTTTATTGCCATTTTCATAGGCATCGGGCAGTTTTTTTTCCCCTTTTGGAAGGTTTGTATTAAGCTTTTTAAGTAAGTCGCGAGGTTTTATTGGTTTCTCTAAAAAATCATTCATACCAAACCGCAAATATTTTTTTGCCTCTTTATTGGAAACCGAAGCGGTTACAGCAATAATCGGTATGTTTTTGAAATAGTCCCCATTAATCTTCCTGATTCGTTGAGAGGTTTCATAACCATCCATAAGCGGCATCATAATATCCATCAAAACAACGTCAAACTTCTGGATTGACTTCATGATCTCTATTGCCTGATGACCACTTGAAGCCAACACTAATGTAATGCCCCAATGTTTACAAAAGCTTTTCATCAAAAACTGATTGGCCTGAATGTCATCTACGTACAGAATACGTAAGCCTTTTAATTGTTTTTCATCTCCTATCAGCTCTTCATCACTTATCTTGCTTGAGTGCAACTGGGTTAATGGAAAATCAAGAATAAAAGTCGTACCGACTCCAGGCTTACTGGTTAGGCTCAAATTTCCACCCAGTAATGCTATCAGTTTTCTTGTAATGGTGAGACCCAAGCCTGTGCCACCATATTTTCTGTTCGTTGCTGAGTTTGCCTGTGTAAAGGCTTCAAATATCTGGCTTTGCTCTTTATCAGACATACCGATCCCACTATCCTGTACTGTAATGCTGAACCTATCATTATTTTTTTTCTTCAAGCGAACATTGATTTCTCCCTCTTCGGTAAACTTTACGGCATTACTTAATAAGTTATTGAGGATCTGACTTATACGAGTAGGGTCTCCAGACATCATTACAGGTAGCTTCTCATCAATCTCAAGATTTAAAGAAACTGCCTTATCATTAACCTGTACCTGAAATAGCTGTACTATTTGTTTTACCAGATCATGGATATCATAAGGAATATTTTCGAGTACTAGTTTTCCAGCCTTCAGCTTTGAGAAATCTAATACATCATTGATTAATGTAAGCAAGTGATCTGCAGAAAAACTAAGGGTAGCAAGCTCTTGTTCCTGTGATTGCAGGTGATCTTTTTCTTTTAGCAGGTGTGACAAGCCAATAATCGTGTTTAGGGGAGTTCTTATCTCATGGCTCATCACAGATAAAAACTCATCCTTCGCACTAAGTGCTTCTTCAAGTTCACGCTTGGTACTTATCAGCTCATTTTCGTATTTCTTTCTATCAGTAAAGTCTTCTACTATACCTACAAAGCCTATTACTCTTTCATCTTCTGAGGTTAATGGTGTGAAGGTCACAAATATCCAGCGCATTTCCCCCGATTTATGCAGATACCTGCATTCTACCTTTTTATGAAACAGTACATCATTATCTTTATACTCATACCACAGCCGAAAAATCTGTGATTTGTCTTCAGGGTGCAAATTTTGGAAAATACCATCACCTAGCGCGTCTTCAAATGAAAAACCACCAATTTCCTGTAGCCTTTTGTTTGTCCAGGTGCAATACCCCTTTTTGTTAGTTAAGAAAATACCTACTGGCGCTGCAAGTACGAGTGTGCGAAACTTTTCTTCGCTCGCTTTAAGTTTATGTTCAGCTATCATCCGGGAAGTAATATCCAGCCCTGCTGCCTGATATTCTTCAAGAATACCATCATGACTGTATACCGGAATAATAGTCCAATGGTGCCAGCAACGCTGCCCTTCTGAACTCTCCTTGATGTATTTGTAAGAAGAGGGCTTACCTTCTTTGGCAGTTTGCTTTAGCCCTTTGGCAAATGTCTGCTGCTCTTCTGCAGGTACCAGTTCCAGAAACTTTTTGCCTAACAGTTGCATCACCGGTTTACCTAAATGCCTGACACAGGCATGATTAACAAAGGTGATTTCAGTATCTGGTTTGAACCTACAAATCATTTCATGCTGTGTGTTTACAACACTTTTGAACAGATTTTCGGTATACCTGAGTCTTTCTTCCTGCTCTTTTCTTTCAGAAATATCCCGACCAAATATCGTAGCACCAATTACTTCCTGCTTATTTTTTATAGGATGAAAATGAAACTCATAATAATGGTCTTTGCCTGCATGATGAAAATAATATTGTACCGTAAATTTTTCTCCTGACAATACTCTGCTAAAATAATTTCGCCAACATACCTCTTTTCTTGATCTTTGCTTAGTATTGGGAGGGAAAAAAGCTTCATTTAATTGGAGATGTACCTCTGCAAATTTTTGAGCAATTGCCTTTGCTTTGGCATTAAATTCTGTGACAACGAGATTTTTATCAATTGACCAAGCCAGATCGTCAGTGTACTCAATCAGCATCTTTAACCTTGCTTTATCAAAGGCTAAGTCCTTTTCCACTGTTTTTTTTGCTGTTATGTCGGTAATCCTGACCAGCTGATAATCCTGACCATGCAGATGTATATTTCTTGCTTCTCTGACGCCCCAAAAGCAGTTGTTCTTTTTGCTAAGATATTCAACCTCTTCAGGCCTTTCATCATTAAATATCAGCTGCTTTTTATGAATGAATAAACTTTCCTGTTCACCAATAAGCTGAGTTTTACAATCCAGTTCAAACAGCCGTACTGCACGCTCATTGCATTCTTTTATGATCTTGTCTTCTTGCAGAACAAGTAATAATGCATCAGGAGTGGCTTCAAAGATTTGTTGATAAAATAAGTCTGTATTTTTTCCTTCTGAGAGCTTGGCAGAAGCTGCTTCTTTTTGTTGCTGAAGTAAGCTGATAAGTTGCTTCTTGGAGAGTTGATTAAGATGATCAAATTGATTATTCATAATTCCTCATCTTTCATGCGAACTGAAAATGTGAAAGGTAAAATTTATTTTCATTTACTTGATGCGGCTAATATATCAATTTAGAAATAGCATCACTTAGCAGCTATTAACAAAAAAAGGGTAATAGTTCAAAATAGATTCCAAAAATCCAGATTTTATACTTTCAAAACTACAACCTTCAGATACCTTCAAAAGACTGTAATCGGTGGTGTGGGTAAATCTTAATACTTCAAATTTAAAGTAATTTCACCCTGAATATGGTTAGGTACAGCTTTAAAAATACATACTTAGTTATTATGGTTACACGGAAATTATGCACCTCAAAGGTTAAGCTTCCTTTCAATGGCAATTACCTTTTTTTCCAGTAAAGAAATACGTTCCTCAATAAGTATAGGGGGAGTTAAGATTGTACTATAAAAGCCTTCAACCTGCCATAGCTCAAGAATTTCTTTTTCTTCTAACTTCAAAACTTCTGCCTGAGGGTTATCCGGACTAAAATGTAACTGTTTATCAGCCCGGCTAAAACGTCTTATGTAAATGTCTTTTTCTGTGACCACAACATATACAAATCCCCCCTTCAGTTGCTTCCCAAAGGGCTGAGATATGGGGTAGCAAGAGAGAATATCACCGGCTTGCAAACCTTTATCAAGCCAGTTCATGGCATCACCTCCAACTTCAAAAGCTCTGGATTTTTTTTGCCTGGTGTTAGGCAGTCTTATAAAAGGGAGACGATTGATAAAATCCTTATTCTGATAATTAACTATGTATTCAATGCGTTGAGCACTTTTCACTAAAGGTGTAGCTTCTTCCTGTTCATCTTTATCTACTTCCAGTTGAATTTTTTGATTGTTTTTTTCGTGTTTGAACAAATCAAATTTAAAGAGCTCATTAACTGTCAATTCTTTGGTAAGCAATATATCAATAGACAAGCCAAATTTTTGAGCAATTTGTATAATCGTTTCTATTTTAGGTTCTGCCCTCTCCTCCTCATAAGAACCTACTGTCCCTCTAGATAAATTGAACATTTCCGCGAATGCAGCCTGGCTGATCTTTTTAACAGCTCTTATCTTTTTAATATTTTTTCCAATCGTTGACATTTTTTTTTGCAAATTATATTAGTTATGCTAACTTTATTAGCAATTATACGTAAACACTATGTAAATGACAAATACAATGAACCCTTCATTTACCAAAGTTAAAAACTACCTGACCGAACTTAACTATGAGATAGTTGAGGAAAGTGAGAAAGAAGGCATCCTGATCATTGACAATGAAGATACAGGAGTCAGCCATATGGTATTATGCTGCGCAGATCCTATCCTGATTATGGAGCAGTATCTCTGCGAAATCAAACAGCTGAGTCTGGAAACATACCGCATGTTATTGCAGAAGAATCGTGACATTATCCATGGCGCTTTTGCCCTGGATATTTCGGGCACCAAACTGATTTTCCGTGACACGCTGGTACTGGAAACCCTGGATCTGGATGAACTGGAATCTACCTTCAACTCCCTGGGCCTTTTACTCAGTGAGTTTACGCAGCAAATCATAGAAATTTCAACAAAAAAGTAACTCAAAATTATTAACACTAATCATTATAGACATGAACATCTTTAGAAGAATTTTAAAAGTAGGAGAAGCTGAAACTCATTCAGCCATAGATCGACTGGAAGACCCAATCAAGCTCACTGAGCAGGGAATACGCGACATGCGAGTAGATTTGGATAAAGCTTTGCACGCTTTAGCTGAAGTAAAAGCCTTATCCATTCGTACCCAGAGAGAGTTGACACAGCAGCAGGAGGTCAACAGCCAGTACGAAAAGAAGGCCATTCTTTTACTGCAGAAAGCACAGCGCGGAGAACTGAACCAGCAGGAAGCTGACCGCCTGGCTTCTGAAGCTTTGAATAAAAAAGAACAGGCTGAGCAGCAGGTAAGAAATCTGACTACTGAAAAGAAAAAATATGATGAATCCGTGCTAAAATTGGAACATAATATCAATTCGCTCAAATCTAATATCAGTCAGTGGGAAAATGAACTGCGCACACTTAAAGCACGCATGAAAGTAAGTACTGCCACCAAGACGATGAACAAGCAACTGGCCAAAATTGACACTTCAGGTACTGTATCTATGCTGGAGCGTATGAAGAACAAAGTCGAACAGGAAGAAGCTCTGGCACAGTCTTATGGGGAAATCGCTGCCGAACCTAAGACTATTGATGATGAAATAGACAAAGCCATAGGTGATGATCAGGCAGGTTCTTCGCAGAAATTACAGGAACTCAAACAAAAATTAGGTATTAACCCTAACACCCCTTAGTCATGAATGATCTTTTCAACGCCGCTGTCGCCGCACCCAACATTATCCCGACTGCCCTGCTCATTTTTGTGCTGGTCTATTGGATCGTAGTGATTTTAGGAGCGATAGATGTAGATTCCATTGACATAGATGTGGATATGGAGACGGACGTTGATGGAGAAATTTCGGTATCCTGGCTCAACCATGTGTTGGCTTTTTTCAACCTGGGCCAGCTACCTTTCATGGTTTTTATGACCTTTCTGATCGTCCCGATGTGGGCTATCTCAGTGATGACTAACTACTATCTGGAAAATCAGTCTTTCATGTTGTCACTTGTGCTCTTAGTTCCCATACTGATTGTCAGTGCGTTTATCGCGAAATTTGCTACCCAGCCTTTTGTTAAGCTTTTCAGTCATCTGGATAGTAATTATGACCAGGGGGAAAGGCAAATTGGTAAAATCTGTACTCTGATGACCAATGCAACGAATATCAAAGCCGGACAAGCCAGAATCAACACCAGCGGAGCCCCTCTATTATTGAATGTCGTTACCGATGATGGTGTCAATTTGTTTAGCGGAGATACTGCCATCGTACTAGAATACATACCAGATAGTAATGTCTACCTCATAGAACCATATATAGCTTAGCGCTATTCATAACACCCTAAAAACGAACCATCATGGAACAACAAATGCTCTATGCGCTACTTATTATTGGCGCAGTCTTCATCATCGGCCTCATCGCCTTTGTCATCAAAATGTACAACAAAGCCGTACAGGGGGAAGCCCTGGTGCGGACAGGACTGGGTGACGTAAAAGTCTCTTTCTCTGGTATTTTTGTGGTGCCAGTTCTGCACAAGCTGGAATTCATGGACATCACCCTGAAGGCCATGGAAATATCACGCTTGGGAAGAGATGGCCTGATTTGCAGAGATAATTTGCGTGCCGACATCAAGGTATCCTTTTTCATCCGGGTTAACAAGACCACCGAAGACGTAATCCATGTGGCACAGTCTATCGGGTGTGCCCGCGCTTCTGACCAGGAACAATTGCAAATGCTGTTTGACGCCAAATTCTCTGAAGCGCTCAAAACAGTAGGAAAGCACTTTGAATTTGTAGAACTGTATAATTCTCGTGCCAAATTCAAGGAAAAAATTCTGGAAGAAATTGGCACCGACTTAAATGGCTACATTCTGGACGACTGCGCCATAGACTATCTGGAGCAAACGCCCATAGAGCATCTGAATGCTGAAAATATCCTGGACTCTGAAGGTATCAAAAAGATCATAGACTTGACTGCCCAGCAGAAGGTTCAATCCAACCTGATTGAGAATGAGAAAAGAAAGACCCTGAAGAAGCAGGATGTAGAAGCAGAAGAAACCATACTGGAGTTAGAAAGGCAGTTAATAGAAAAGCAGGAAAGACAGCAGCGTGAGGTGTCTAATATCAGAGCGAGAGAAGCAGCAGAAAGAGAAAAAGTAAGACAGGAGGAACACAAAAAATCTGAAGGTGCTCGCATCCTGACCGAAGAAGAAGTCGGTGTAGCCGAGCAAAATAAAGAACGTCAGATACTAGTTGCCCAGCGCAACAAAGAACGTGCTGATGCCATAGAACAGGAAAGGGTAGAGCAGGCCCGTATGCTGGAGGCTACTGAGCGTGAGCGGGTAGTAGAACTGGCCAGAATAGAGAAAGAAAAAGCACTGGAAGAAGAGCGCAAAAATATTCAGGATGTGATTCGTGAACGGGTGATCGTAGAAAAAGCAACAGTTGAAGAAGAAGAAAAGATCAAAGACACCCGTGCGATGGCAGAAGCGGAAAGAAACAAACTGGTAGCCATCAAGAATGCCGAGCGTGACGCTCAGGAAGCGCTGGTGAAAGAAATCAAATCTGCTGAAGCGGCCAAGGAGGCATCTGAACACCGCGCCAGGCAACTCATGATTGATGCTCAGGCTGAAGAAGATTCTGCTGCGCATAAAGCGAAGGCCATCAAAACCATGGCCGAAGCTGAAGCCGCTCAGAAAGCAGCCATTGGTTTGTCTGAGGCACAGGTCATGGAAGCCAAAGCCGCCGCCCGTGAGAAAGAGGGAGAAGCAGAAGCCGGCGTCATTGAGGCGCAGGCAGAAGCTGATGCTAAAGGAATACGCATGCGTGCTCAGGCACAGGCAGAAGCCGACGAAAAACTCGGACTTGTTGCCGCCAAAATAAATCGTGAAAAAGGCAAGTCCGATGCTGATGTGATTCAGGAGAAAGCCGCTGCCGAAGAAAAGCACGGCATGGCGGAAGCACGTGTACTACAGGAAAAAATGAAAGCCGAAGCGAGTGGTATCAAAGAAAAAGCACAAGCCATGCAGGCACTGGATGGTGCCGGTAAAGATCATGAGGAATTCAGGCTCAGACTGGAAACCGAAAAGATACTGGAAATGGCGAAGATCAATATACAGAAAGACATTGCCGATGCCCAGGCTCAAGTCATCGGTGATGCTTTAAAAACCGCTAAGATTGACATCATCGGTGGAGAAACTATGCTCTTTGACCAGATCATGGGCTCCATTGCCAAAGGCAAAGCCATTGACGGCATGATCGGCAACAGCCAGGCCCTTACCGGACTCAAAAATAATCTGCTGGGAAATGGTAACGGAAGTACCTCTTTTGGTGAAAACCTCAGAAAGTTCATCGGGCAATTCGGCATGAACTCAGAAGACCTGAAAAACCTGACGGTGTCGGCACTGCTCTACAAAATGATGAACAAAGCTGATCAGCCAGGTGTCAAGGATGAGCTGAGCAAGCTACTTGCAGTAGCTCAATCAGCCGGTATGGCCGATCAGCCGGTGCAAAGCATTAAGCTCTGACCCATAAATGAAGTGTGAGTAGAACGACAGGCTCAAATGAGATCAGTCGTTCTACTTTTTTTAGCCTTTAACCTGTACACCAACACTGCTCCAGTTATGCAAAACCCTACAACTACTACAGCAGAAGCCCAGATAGAAAACGGTGCTTACGAAGTACTGCAAAATCGGCTCAACCAAAGCAAAAACGAGCTTCAGAAAAGGCTGGAGCAGCTCAATGAAGCCCGAAAAGAAGTTTTCGGCTCATTGGAAACCACCCTACTCACCACCGAGCGAATACATACTGCTAATAATTGTGTTCCCCACGATATGGTAGCTTTGGGCGATAACTTTATTTTCGGATATAATGTCCACCTGGGTTTAAAAACGCATGTGGAACTGTCGGATGTATTCAGTATTTACAGTTATCATGAGCATAGCTTCCAGGAGCAGGGGTATGACTTGATTAATCACTCAGGCTTTGCAGATGACTTTCAGAAGCTGTATAAGTATTACAAAGATACCATTTTCACTCGCTTTGTATTATCAGGTCCCTACCTCTACATGGTATTCCGCATCAGCAAGGGGCTGGATGATATTAAAGCTTTCAAGTGGCAGATACAAGGCAGGCAGCTGGTGTATCTGGATGATCGCAGTGAGTTGGAGATCAAACCGGCGGAGCAGCATGAATTTCGCTGGCGACGCGTTTCCCGGGATGCCCACCGCAAAGGGAAATTCCCCCATATTTCCATTGAGGATAAAGTGTTTGTGGAAACCCTGCATGGCGATCTTACCATCAAAGTAGAAGACAATACCGATAGTGGACAGGGTATCTACCACGAAGAAGTGGAAGACCCTGACCAGACTTTAGATGATGTAGAAATTTATTATGCTGTACTCGAGAATCTGGTATTGCTCAAAATCAGACCGTATCAGGAAAAAGAGTACCGCTATCTGGTCTTCAATGCCAAGTTACAAGAAGTCAAAAGAATAGATGCGCTGGAAGATGCCTGCCTGTTATTACCAGATGATCAGGGAATTTTATTTCCTAATGGCTACTACCTCCAAACCGGAGCCATCAGGATCTTTGAAAATGACCTAACTAATCTGCGCTTTGAGAAAAAGATTCTTTCGCCCAATGGAGAAGATTTTCTGTACGTTTTTTATAATCGGGCACAGGGCATTTACCAGCTGTTGTTTTACAACGTAATTACCCAACAGATCAGTACGCCTATCATCTGCCACGGCTACGCCATCTTTGACAATGGTGAGCTGTGCTATTTTAATGCGGATCAGGACCCCAAAAAACACCATGCTATCCGTATCTGGCAGACTCCTTTTGTAGCACCGGATTTCGCCATTGCTCAGCAAAACGATTCCTACCTCTACAAAGTAGGTAACAAAGATATTGTCCGCCTGATGGCCGAAAGCCAGTTGCTGATCAAGCTGATAGACAAAGGAGAAAACTATGAAAACCTCTACGTAGACCTGAAGAAGCAGGCTTCTACCATTCTGGAAGCCTATTACTGGCTGGACAAAGCCGATGCCTTTCAAGTGGGTGAGCCCATCAGTCAGATCAGGGATACGGCGGCGGCGGCTATTGAGGAATATGAAAAAGTCATCAGCATCCGCAGACAAACGAATGAGCAGCTTACAATAACCGCCCGGGCTACCGAGCAGTTGCTTAAAAAAGTAAAGCTCACCCGTTATGAGCATATCAATGATTTTGTCAGTCATCTGAATGCGCTACGGCAAGTACGAGGTGAAATGGTTTCCCTGGCAGATTTGCGCTTTATTGACCTCAAGGTTGTCAAAGCATATGAAATTCAACTTCAGGAAATCACTGAGAAAGTAGCCCATGATTGCATCCGCTTTTTATCCAAAGAAAACGCCCTGCTTCCCTATCAGAAGAAAATTGAGCAAATACAGCAGGCGATAGATAATCTCAACAAAGTAGTAGATGCCGACAAGATTGAGCAGGATATTCAGCAAAGCTCTACCGACCTGGAGATGCTGGTGGAAATTGTCAGCAACCTGAAAATTGAAGATGCCACACTCACCACCCGGATCATTGACCGTATTTCGGTACTCTTTGCTGAGTTTAACAAGGTTAAAGCTTTCCAGAAACGCAAAAAGAAAGCACTGCTGAGTGTAGAAGGTAAAGCAGAGTTTGAGGCACAAAAGAAATTGGTCAGCCAGGCCATGCTTAGCTATCTGGATGTCGCAGACACGCCTTCACGCTGTGATGAATACCTCAACAAACTCATGGTACAGTTGGAAGAGTTGGAGGGGAAGTTTGCTGAGTTTGAAGAGTTCATTGCGCAGATCAATGACCTTAGAGAAGAACTTTATAATGCCTTTGAAGCCCGTAAAGTACAGTTGGTAGAAGCCAGAAACAAAAGAGCCAATGCCCTGGCCCAATCCGCTGAGCGCATTTTGAAAGCCATTGCCAATCGGGCACAAAATATCGGCTCAGTCAATGAATTGAACGGTTACTTTGCTTCTGACCTGATGGTGGGTAAAGTGAACAGTCTCATTGAAGAACTTAAAGCCCTGGAAGATACCACCAAGGCAGAGGATATTCAGAGTAAACTCAAAGGCTTGAAAGAAGATACCATCCGGCAGATTCGTGATCGTTCGGAGATTTTTGCCGAAGGTGGTAATACCATTCGTTTTGGCAACCATACTTTTCTGGTCACCACTTCCAGCCTGGCACTGACCACTTTGATCAAAAATGAAAAGTTATTTTACCATCTTACCGGCACCAATTTTTATGAGCCAGTTGAGAATAAAGAGCTACTGAGTTACCGTCCCTACTGGGAACAATCGCTAGTATCGGAGAATGAAAGCGTGTACCGGGGAGAATATCTGGCATATCAGATTTTCAAAGCAGCCCAGGAAAGGAAGACGCTTTCTCTCCCCGAACTCACTGCTTTTTCTGATGATGAGCTGAAAGTCCATGTGCAACAGTTCATGACTTCCCGCTATGAAGAAGCTTATGTCAAAGGCATACATGATCAGGATGCCAGCCTGATGCTCAAAAATTTGCTCAATATCCACCAACAGGCGGGACTGTTGCGCTACGCCTCACCTGCCCGCATCTGTGCTGCCTTGTGCTGGAACTACTATCTTAAAGCTGAGCAAAAGAATTTTATCAACCATCAGCTAAAAGGGGCGGGTGCCATTTTGAAAGTGTTTCCCAACAGTTCCGCTTTCGCTGAGCTGATCGCCCTGATCGCTAACGAACTCAGCCAGTTTATACAAGAAATCCGCTTGTTTGACATAAGTCTGTCAGAGGAAGCTGCTCATTATTTGTTTGAAGAACTGGCGAGTGACGATGAGTTTACCTTCGTAGAAGAAGCAGCTACACAGAAAGAAGCATTTCTCAAACACCTTGAAAGAAGCAAAAGTCAGGAGGCCTATCGTAATTCTGTAAAAAGCCTGAAAGATCATCCCTACACCCAGTTTGAGTTGATCCGAAAATGGGTACTTTCCTGGAACCAGAACAGCAAGCACGCTGAAATCTATGCGGAGGAGGCAGCCTATCTGCTGTTTGCGGAAGGAAAGCATCCTTATGCAACTCAAAGTGCCAGCCTGGAAACTGAATTGAGCGAAATGCAAGGTAGTCATCCCCTGATTGAGCAAGGAAATTACCATCTGCACTACATCCGGTTCATGAAAAAGCTGCAAAACTTTAGCACCCTAGATGTTCCTGCCTTTACTCATTATCAAACGCTCAAGAAACAACTTAGCCATCAGTTTGAAGAAGCGCTGAAACTGGAATCTTTCAAACCCAAGGTGATGAGTTCTTTTGTACGCAACCGCCTGATTGATAAAGTGTACTTTCCATTGATTGGGACCAACCTTGCCAAGCAGATCGGTGCCGCAGGAGAGAACAAACGTACTGACCGTATGGGCATGCTGCTTTTAATCTCTCCTCCAGGTTATGGCAAGACCACGCTGATGGAATACATCGCCAATCGTTTGGGTATCATTTTGATGAAAATCAACGGACCGGCCATCGGACATGCTGTGACATCGGTTGACCCTGAGGCTGCGCCTAATGCGGCTGCCAGAGAAGAGTTACACAAGCTTAATCTGGCTTTTGAAATGGGAGATAATGTGATGATTTACCTGGACGACATACAGCATTGTCATCCAGAGTTTCTGCAGAAGTTCATTTCTCTCTGTGATGCGCAACGCAAAATAGAAGGTGTCTATAAAGGCAGAAGCAAAACCTATGATTTCCGGGCTAAGAAAGTCTGTGTTGTGATGGCAGGGAATCCTTATACTGAAAGTGGTGAAAAATTTCAGATACCGGATATGCTTTCCAACCGGGCTGATATTTACAACCTGGGGGATATTACCGGAGATGCAGCCGAAGACTTTAAGCTGAGTTATGTGGAAAACTGCCTGACTGCCAATCCCGTTTTGCACAAACTGTCCAGTAAAAGCCAGAAAGATATCCATGCCATGATCAAAATTGCTGAAAGCGACAGTCGGGAAGACATCAGCTTTGAAGCCAATCATGCTGCGGAAGAGGTCAATGCGTATGTAGCTGTACTCAAAAAGCTTTTGCTAGTCAGAGATACGGTACTGCGAGTCAATATGGAGTACATACATTCTGCTGCTCAGGCGGATGCGTATCGTACTGAACCGCCCTTCAAGCTCCAGGGCTCTTATCGTGATATGAACAAAATTGCCGAGAAGGTGCAGCCGATCATGAACGACTCAGAATTGCACACCCTGATCATGTCACACTACGAAAATGAAGCACAGACACTCACCACTGGTGCAGAAGCCAATTTGCTGAAATTCAAAGAAATGACGAAGCGCATTTCTGAAGAAGAAGTACAACGCTGGCAGGAGATCAAAAAGATTTTCCTCAAAAACCAGCAAAGTAAAGGCTATGGTGATAATGGCATGGGTCATGCCGTAGCCAAAATGGATGACATTTCACAAAGCCTAAAAGCAATTGCCGAGTATTTGTCAAAGCAGTAGTACAACTCGGTGAATAGTTCGCAAATCTTGTATGGAAATTTATGGAACTAAGTTCCGCCACAGGAACAGGCCCAGTACTCTAGTGAGGAACTTAGTTCCGTACTTTTACAGAGAGATAGTATTTACCTACCTGTATGAGCAAAAATATAAAGTAAGAAACCATTCAACACAATTATTTGCCTGATTGGTTAAGTTTGTTTACACTTAACACATATGCAGGCAGACTCTAGCTTAAACTTTCTAACCAATCGTTTTTTCAGCCGATGGCCGCGATACTTTGCTGTTGCGGCCTGCCTTTTTGTAGCTCTTTTTCTCTATTGGGAATCAGTAGTTTTATTTACTGTACTTTGCATGCTGCTTTTCACTAGTTTTATCTACGGTGGCAGACCTTTCTGGAAAAGCTTAGGAATAGCAGGAGGACTAGCCAATCAAATCACCGCTGCACGAGTAATTGGAATACTTTTGTTACTATTCTTTCAGCATGATTTACCTGCCCTTGCTTTTTTCGTACTGGGCATCTTGATTCTGATCGCAGATGGGTTAGATGGTTATTTTGCCCGAAAGCATAATACAGTTTCTGAATTCGGCGATTTTTTTGACAAAGAGACTGATGCTTTTTTTGTATTGGCCTTTTGTATCATTCTGATGGAACAATCGCTTGCCGGTGCCTGGGTAATCATACCCGGGCTCATGCGATATGCTTTTGTACTTATCCTTTATCTTTTTAACATTGAAAATATCAGTCTCAGCAAATCTTACCGGCGAAGGTTTATCGGTATGTGGTTTATGGGCACCATCATGGGCTGTTTTGTGCTCCCCCGCCCTGTCTATACCGCCGGGATGCTCTTCGCCACTACGATGCTCGCTTATTCTTTCATGAAAGATATTTACCTAATGCTGAAGAAGAACCGCTATCAGGCTTAGCCATCAGGGAAAAGCAAAAATATCACTATGATCTACAATGATCTCCAGTTTATGATCCTGTGACATTCTTTTTTTATTTTCCAGCCAGGCTTCCAGTTCTGAAATTTCAGTATCGCTTAGGCTAAGATCGCGAACGGCATGCTCAAAAAAGTGTAGCAGATAATGGTGCATGGTAGTATCGTACCTCTTCAGATGCCACTGACTTCCCTCCTGCTCTATCATCATCTGATGTTCAGCCAGCAGATCCAGCATCTCCTCGGTACAATTGGGTCCCATAGCCGCACCAAATTTTTGAGGACGGGTCATATGGGTATGAAAATACCGGACAAAGCGGCCATCATCTTCGGAGTAAGGGAGAAAAGAGGTCTCGTAATAATTGAGCGTTGCCATCAGACAAACATTGTAAGCAGAGAGCTTACAGGCAAAATGATCAAACTGATCATAACTCAAAAGGTCAAAAAGTGCGTTGGCAGTGATGACATCTGTTTCTTTAAGGTCTGTATGTTGCTCAACCTCTGCAAGCTCCCCATCAACGGTACGGATGTTGGCCTGCTTCTTACCTGCTTTTATACGAATAGTGCCGTTCTGTTCTTTGTATTGGTATTTATTTTTTTTAGCAAATTCATGAAGTTTGGAACGGCAGGCTTCCAGCAGGTTTTTTTCACAGTCCAGAAATATCCACTCCTGTTGACTGGGGAGTTTATCAAAATAATATTGAAAGTTTGATCCCGTACCACATCCTGCATCCAGAATAGTAAGGGCCTCTTTTTCGGTAAAAAACTCCAGAAACTTCTTTTCAATACTGGCGTTTCGCGCTTCGGCATCACATGCATAGCGATGGTCCAGCCACATAATAGGATCGTCGTAGTTGATATGCATAGTATTAGATGTAAAAATCTGAAAATAACTTTAAAAAATGAGCAGCTGCCTGATCCCAGGTATACCTATTAGTAGTATTTTTTTCAGCTTTTGCTGACTGCCATAATTCACGCATCAGCGCATCATTCCTACATAATTCTATGAAATTTCCGGCTAATTTGAAAATATTTGGACAAAGCATCCCTCCCCTTTTTGTCAAATGCTGCTCAGTATTTCCTCCTTTACACAGTAAAAGTGGCAGACCGTAAGCTTTGGCTTCCTGTATAGCCATTCCAAAAGTCTCCATCCGGGCTGCGGAAATGAACAGATGATGTTGCGCATACTGCTTCAGCGTGTTTTCATGGCTCATCTCTCCCAAAAAGTAAACCTTATTGCTTAGCTCAGATGTCTCTACTAACTTCAGACAAGCTTCATAATAAGCAGGCTCCATATCAGTACGACCAATGATGTGTAATTTGAACTCATCTTCTTCCTTCACTTGCGTAGATAAAGCTTGTAGAAAAGCCAGTATGCCTTTACGTTCTATTACATTAGCGACCATCAGGGTTTTGAGTGGGTAATTCAGCGCAATAGCAGGCTGTACTGATGAACTTAATGCGGGCTCCACTACCATTAGGGGAGCTTTTATTCCTCTGTCCAACAGATATTTTTTGGAGTATTCGCTTGTCAACAGAAAGCCCTGGAAGAAGTTGAGCACTTCCTTTTCATAGGTTTCAAAATACTGTTCTGCATCTAAGTCAGCAGGAGGAAAGAGACTTTGAAGGTGATGTAGTATAAAAAAAGAAAAAGCCCTCTGAGGATTATGATTCAGTAAGGGCTTCATATCTTCTACAAAAAGACTGTCAACAGCGTAAAAACCTGCCTGGTCACGAAGTATCGCTTTACGATAATGAGAAAATTCCATAATCTCCACGTCCTGACCATACCTTCGAAGTGCCGCCATCAGCTGTTCATTATAAACATTACCCCCGGACGGCAAATGCCGGTCATGAGGGAGCACAAAATAGAGGCTTTGGTTTAAAGGCTGAGGCTCACCCATAGCGAGATTGGCTTAAACAACTTCTCCCTCATAAGCTGCCCATGCTACATGAGATTCTCCCAGTGTAATTTTAAGGCTACCCTTGAAACTATCTCTGATCTCACTACTAATTACTTCATGTACGTACTTTGCCAGAAACTCAGTAGTGGTCAGCTTCCCCTGAAACTGAGGCAACTCATCAAGATTTTGATATTTCAGAGGCTCCAAAGCTTTTTGTAACTTTTTAGTGGCTATATCTATATCTATCACAATATTGTTTTCATCAAGTTTCGCAGATTTAAACTCAGCATCAACCACATAGGTAGCTCCATGCAGATTCTGGGCAGGCCCAAAGGCTTTGGAAGGTAGAGAATGGGCAATCATCATATGGTCGCGAATCGTGACAGTGTACATGAGTAAATTAAAAGTTATGAGTTAAAAGTTGTTCTATATTCGTAAAAAAGAGTTCAGCTGATGATAAGCTATGTATAATCAATGGCCCAGCTTAGTTCGCTGAGTTCACCTTTTTTTAATTTGTCAAATAGCTCAGGAGCTTTTTCAAAAGCTATGACAGCCCCAATATATTGATCATATTCGGAATTCTTTAGTAATTCCATGACTACCGCTTTACGCCTCTGATAATCCCAGCGATGTTGTTTCTTCACAGGAATCTGAGAAACCTGCGAGCTGATAATCTGTTTACGTTGATAATGAAAGCTTTTCCCCAGTTGAAGCCTGACCTCCTGCTCACCATACCAGCTCAGTTCTATGACTTTTCCTTCTTTGCCCACCTGATCAATACAAAGCTGCAGACCTTCTCCACTACCACTGCAATGAAAAGCGATATCATAAGGCTGGAAAGCATCTGCCACACGAAACCCCATCGTCTCTGCCATTTCACATCTCTGCTGATTTTTATCAAAAACAGATAGCTCAACACCCGGGATGTCCTTTAACAGACTTGCCGTGAGTGAACCGATGATGCCAAAGCCCACCAGTAGCACCTTATCCCCTATGCTTACTTCAGAGTCCCAGACTGCATTAAGTGCCGTTTCCATATTACTGGCCAGGGTAGCACGTACAGGCGGAATGTCAGAAGGAACAATACACAGATCAGCAGCCTTTACGTAACATACGTCCTGGTGAGGATGCATGAGATGCACAGTCTTGCCCTGTAATTCAGCTGTTCCTTCCACAACTTCGCCCACCAGTGAATATCCATATTTAAGCGGTAAACCAAAGTTACCTTCCATATAGGGCACCTGCATATGTTCCTGCAAACCCACTGGTACTTTCCCACTGGCCACCAGGCGTTCCGTTCCGGTACTTATAAGGCTGTAAAGACTTTTGATCACACATTCAGACTTATCGGGAATTGATTCTGACTTCTTAATAACAGATTGGTCAGCAGCGATGTGCCATAGCGAGCTGGGCTTATCCAAGCTGGGCTTATCCAAGCTGGGCTTATCCAAGCTGGGCTTATCCAAGCTGGGCTTATCCATGTTTTGGGATATTCATTGCTCCTACGAACATGAAAGTATCACCCATAGGACGGAAAAAGAAGCTATCAAAATGTATGGCTTCCTCTACCTGAGCGATCTGCGGCAAGCTGAAGCTGTTGATGCCCGAGCCGAAGATCAGGGGTGAAATATGAAGCTGAACGATATCTGTAGCCCGCTCTTCTACGAATCCGGAGGTAGTTGTGGCTCCGCCTTCTATATAGACAGAGTAAATACCACGTTTGAAAAGGAAACGAAGCAGTTCATGACAATCTACTCTGCCATTAGCATTAGCCTTGAAAGCAAAAAATTCAGTTTGCGGAATCTGAGGATCTTCGCAGGTACCTACAATGATGACATCATCTTTACATTGTTTTTGTAAGCTGCTGAAGTCAGCATCTGAAGAGCAGATAACAATTCGCTGAGGATTCTTACCTTCTACCAGTCTTACCGTGAGCGCCGGCTGATCATAATTCAGTGTATTGGCTCCTATAAGAATACTGTCAGTTAACGCTCTCATCCGGTGGGCATGTGTCAGGTTCTCCTGATTACCTATCCACTTGGAGTCCCCGCTCAGTGTAGCGATTTTTCCATCCAGTGTCTGAGCAAAATGTGAAATAGCTACGGCCCTTTGCATTTGCCTCGCTCGTAATGACAAAAAACAGTAAGGCAAATAGGCATTGATAAAATTAAGGACATCATCTGGCAGGCCCATATTCTGAACCAATTGTACAGAGAAGGCATCAAGCTTAAATATACTGGCTTGTTCGTGCATGATTTCCAATTCAGGGTTAGTGATTATCATCAGGAGCAAGCTCCCTTTAACCGGTACCGGCAGATGATTGATACGCACCTCAGGTTCAGCACCCAGCTGTAGAAAGCAATAGTCAATCGTTTCTTCTGAATTTTTGATGGCTTCAGAAAGTAAAAGTAAACCTGACCAATAGTCTTCAATTTCCATATTAAGTAAAAGGTTGGAGGCTAAAAGTTAAAGGTTGAAGATTTATAAACTTTCAACCTTTAACCTTCAACTTTAAACTTACTTGCTAATATCTAAAAGATGCCCCATAAGATTTTGTTTGGTCTGTAAATAATCCAGATTTTCCTGATGAGGCTTTATCTCAATAGGTACTCTTCCTAACACTTCTACTCCGGACTTTTTGAGGCTTTCCAGCTTATCAGGATTGTTGGTCATGAGCAGCACTGAAGTTACTCCCAGATCCCTTAAAATTTCAATAGCGATGCTGTAGTCTCTTTCATCTATCTCAAAACCCAGATGCACATTGGCTTCAGCAGTATTAAGCCCCTGATCCTGTAGATTGTAGGCTTTCATTTTATTGATCAGCCCAATACCACGCCCTTCCTGCCTGAGGTAGATCACTACCCCACCGTCTTTACCGGTCATCATCATGGACTGATCCAGCTGTTCACCGCAATCACAACGTAAAGAACCAAATACGTCTCCTGTCATACACTCAGAATGGATGCGTACCAAGACAGGCTTTGTCAGATCTGTTTGCGTGCTCACCATTGCCAGGTGAGGCATGGGGTTATCTGATTCTTCAGCATATCCAATCATTTTGAAAGTACCAAAACGCGTCGGTAGATTTGTCTCAGCTTGTCTTATTAATTTATGTGTCATAAGGATTCTCAGCTCATCAAGGGCTTACTACATCTGTAGAAGTACAAATGATTTAATTTTAACAAATATTGAACATAAAGTTCACCAAAATACATTAAATACCTTTACCCGGAAACTTCTACCTCTAACATTTTGACTGCGCTCACTTTATTGACAAGAACATATAATACTATTGTAGCCAACACATGGGATACGGGATAGGCAGCAAGCACAAGATCAAAGCTATCCATCAGTACTGCCGCATAAGCTATGGGTAAATAAAATAAAAACAAATGGCTCAAGCCTAAAGCTGTAGCCCACCAGGGACGCTGATAAACATTGAGCACTGTCAGACTAATCATGACAAATCCATTGACGGCATACCCCCAGGGAACAATAGCCAGATAGTTATTTAATGCGCTGAAAGTAGCAGGATTAGTAGCAAAAACCCCACTGATGTCCTCTTTAAAAAGACCAATAAGCCCTGCGGCAATTATGCCAAGCATAAAAGCGTAAGTGATACCATACTGCAAACCCTTATGGGCTCTCTGCGTCTTTTCAGCGCCCAGGTTCTGCCCAATAAAAGGAGCCAGCACTGCCGTTAATGAGGTAAATGAGAGTACCACCAGCATATCTATCCTTGAGCCTGCACCATAAGCAGATACTGCCGCATTACCAAAATGACTCAGCAGCTTGACAAAGAGTGTATTACCCAGCGGCACCATAATATTGGTAAGGGCAATAGGAAAAGCCATGACTACAATAGGCCTCCAGCGAAAACTACGTATCTTGTTCCAGGCTATGTTATTGCCTTCTCTTAGTGATTTCCACAAATAAGGTACTGGCAGCCACATACTGATAAAGACCGCAATACTGGTAGCCCATGCGGCACCGGCTATTCCCAGCCTGGGAAAACCCAGAAAACCAAAAATTAACAAGGGGTCCAGCAGGGCATTGATGGCTACCAATACCAGCATGGTATAGGTTAGCAGCTTATGGTTACCCAAGGCGCGGGCAAGGCTGGTTACAGCGACCAACAGGCAAAGGAAAAACATGCCGGGGATCAGTACCTCAAAATACGCTAATAGCAGTCTGAGCACTTCTTTTCTGGCACCTAATTGTACAAAAAGTAAGCGATCTCCCAAGACAAGCACACCCCACAGCAACAAGCCAAAGCTGAGCGCAAAGGTCAAACAGCTGATGATTAATGAATGCAGGGCATTGGCTTTATTTCTTCCCACTGCATTAGAAACCACTACCACCATTCCTGCGCCTACCCCCAGCAGCATACTCACCAGTAAAGTCATGACAGGTGTTGCATAACTAATGGCAGTAAGCGCATCACTTCCTAACTGACTGATAAAATATACATCTACCAGCATAAACGAAGCCATCATCAGTACTCCCAAGAGTAAAACTCCCGACTGCTTGAGGATATAAGTGGCAATATTTCCCTGCAATACTTCTGACATGGCATGCAATTAAGCAATAAACTCACGAATGGACTAAATGATTGAAGTGATTTTCTTAATTTGCTACCATCTCACAACCTAAAAATGAAATAGCATGGGCAAGCAAGTTGTCGTAGTCGGCAGTTCTAACATTGATTTAATTGCCAAAGTCAGTCACCTGCCTAAGCCGGGAGAAACTGTAGGCGATGCCGAGTTTAGCCAGGCACATGGAGGTAAGGGAGCCAATCAGGCAGTGGCAGCAGCACGGGCAGGTGCGGAAGTCAGCTTTATTTCTTCCCTCGGTGACGATGCCTTCGGGAAAAGTATGATACAGGATTTTAAGCATAGTGGCATCAATACCGACTATATACTGGAGAACAAAAACACGCCTACCGGCACCGCACTGATCTGGGTAGACCAGCAGGGAGAAAACAGCATAGCCGTAGCCCCCGGCGCTAATTATAAGCTGAGCCCTGCTTATATTGACGAATGCAGAATACTATTGTCAGCTGCTGAGCTTATACTGCTGCAACTGGAAATACCATTTGAAACAGTAGAATATATCATTGATCTGGCGGCCAGCCTGGGAAAAAAGGTAATGCTTAACCCTGCGCCTGCGCTGCCTTTGGAAAGAAAGCATCTGAAGCCGCTCTACAACCTGACAGTCAATGAGACTGAAGCCGCTATGATCAGCGGATTAGCCGTAGAAACACCAGAGCAGGTAACAGCAGCCGCTAAAAAACTGCTGGAGATGGGGCCAGAAATGATCGTCATCACCCTGGGCTCCCGTGGGGTCTTTTACATGACCAAAAGAGAGCAAAAGATGATAGAAGCCTATCCGGTGAAGCCGGTAGATACTACTGCTGCCGGAGATGTATTTTGTGGGGTGCTGGCCTCTCAACTCGTAGAAAACAAGAAGTTAGCCGAAGCGATCAAGTATGCCAATGCCGCTGCAGCCCTGTCTACGACCAAGCTGGGGGCACAACCTTCGGCACCCACTCAGCTGGAAATCAAAGCCTTTCTTGACCAATATGAGTTTTAACCAATGATGGATAAGGAAAGATTGATGACAAATGGTAAACCTCATTAATCATTCACCATTAAATATTATCTTTATCACATTAATATAAATTACCTATGCTCAAAAATATTTCAATAGCCTTATTACTTCTTATCTCGACAACCTTATTCGTACAAGCCCAATCCGAAATCCTAAGAGTGGTAGTGATCGGAGGCCATCCCGACGATGCGGATATCAAAGCGGGAGGCACTGCCATATTATGGGCCAAAATGGGCCATGAAGTGAAGTTTGTTGCCGTTACCAATGGGGACGCCGGCCACCAGAACGAGGGGGGGGGAGCTTTGGCTATCCGTCGGATGCAGGAAGCCCGCGAATCGGCCAAACGTATGGATATTGATGCTTATGTGGTACTGGATAACCATGATGGAGAACTGGTGCCCAGCCTGGATGTACGTAAGCAGATCATTCGCGAAATCAGAAAATGGGATGCCGACCTGGTGATCTCTCATCGGACCAATGACTATCACCCTGACCACCGCTATACTGGCGTACTAGTGCAAGACGCTGCCTTTATGGTCACAGTACCTAATATCTGCCCCGATACACCTCCTTTGGAGAAAAACCCGGTCTTTATGTACTTACAGGATGGCTTTGACAAACCTTACCCCTTTCAGCCGGACATCGTTGTGGCGATAGATGATGTGTTTGACCAGAAGATCAACGCATTGGATGCCCATAAGTCACAATTTTATGAGTGGCTGCCCTGGATTTATGGCCGTCAGGAAGTGCCTGATGATCCGGCACAGCGTAAGGCGTGGCTAAAGGCATCTCGTACTACCAGAATTACGCCCAGCATGCGGAAAGCATTGGTACGTTGGTATGGGCAGGAAAGAGCAGAGAAGGTAAAACATGCTGAAGCTTTTGAGGTCTGTGAATACGGCACCCAACCCAACGAAGCTATGATCAGGCAGCTTTTTCCTATGCTGGGGAAGTAAAATTCCTTGCTTTTCTGCGCAGCATCGCCAGCATAACATTTATGCATTAGAGTCTATCGGGCAAAAGCTATGCGCTTACCTATCTGATCCTGCTGGGTGTTTTGTTAAGCTTTTCAAATAAATATATATTAAGAAAACAAGCTTTTCTAAAAACATACTACAGCAACCTATGGGTAAGTTGATGGACCACTGACTACAAAAGCTTTCAGCCAACTCCTGGTATACGCACAGCGTTAGAGTAATATTTATTTTCTTTTTATCAAGCCTGTTTACGCTGATTTGCCAGGGGCTGGCTATGAGTGATATTGATGGAAAATAGGTAAGCCTTGCTTTCAACAAGTCCTTTAATAGCGGCTGATTAATGCATTTACTCTTTTCATGGAATAGAAGTGATGTCTTACCTCCCCCCAACATTTCCCCATTTTTCTTTAACTTACAGGGAAACGTTTTCTAACAATAACCTAACATTACATGAACCGAAGAAATCTGCTCAAGAATATGGGCATGGGACTATCTGCAGGCCTGATGGGAGCCGGTATGCCTTCTGCCCAGGCACAATCAAACTCAAACTATAAAAATGGCATGCCTCCGGTAAAGATCACCAAAGTCAAAGCCATACCCACCTGTCCTCATAACATTGAACTGATTGTGGTCAAGGTAGAAACCTCCGAACCGGGACTCTACGGTATAGGCTGCGCTACCTTTCGCCAGCGTGCCCATGCGGTGGTCTCCGCCATTGACGATTACCTGAACGATTTTTGCGTAGGCAAAGACGTAGACAATATTGAAGATATCTGGCAGACTGCCTATGTGAGCTCTTACTGGCGCAACGGGCCGGTACTGAACAATGCCCTCAGCGGTCTGGATCAGGCCCTCTGGGATATCAAGGGCAAAAGAGCCGGTATGCCGGTCTATCAGTTATTAGGTGGTAAATTACGCTTTGCGGTAGACTGCTATGCCCATGCCAGCGGCAGCAGCCCGCAGGAGGTAGCCGAAAGTGTTCAATCTTACATTGACCAGGGCTTTCGCCACGTGAGGATACAGATGGGTGGCTATGGGGCTGCCCAGCTACTGGGGGGCTATGGCGAAGGTGCTGCCAGGAGCCAGCAACCGGACTTCAAAGCGGCAGGTTTCGGAACTCCCGATGACAATGTGATGAATACCCTGGCCTATACCAAGAGTGTGGTAGACATGTTTGCCGAGGTACGTAAAAGTTGTGGTGAAGCGGTTGAGTTACTCCACGATATCCATGAAAGGGTACAGCCCATGGAGGCAATCAGCATGATAGAAAAGCTGGAAGAATACCGACCTTTCTTTATTGAAGATCCTTTCTCACCAGAAAATAATGGCTACTTTGAAGTATTGCGCAATCATACCACCGTACCCATAGCCATGGGTGAACTTTTCAATAACCAGCATGAATGGGTAGACCTCATCAAAGACCGCCTGATTGACTACATACGCATTCATATTTCCCAGATCGGCGGTATCTCTCCTGCCATGAAAGTCGCCAGATTAGGAGAATGGTTTAACGTCAAAACCGCCTGGCATGGGCCGGGAGATGTATCCCCGGTAGGCCACGCTGCCAATGCCCATATTGACCTGGCCGTATGGAACTTCGGCATACAGGAGTCAGTAAATTTTTCAGATTTGCTCAGGGAAATTTTTCCCGGTAGTCCGGAAATGAAAAATGGCTATATGCATGTCAACGAAGCCCCCGGTCTGGGCGTAGAGATAAACGAGGAACTGGCACTGAAATACCCGCTTCCTGAGAAGAATGACTATAACTGGACGCAGCTTAGAAAACCTGACGGCACCCCTGTTCGGCCCTGATGAAAACCAATGATGTCCAGGGTGAATTTCCTATGCAGGGAGTTCACCCATTTTTTATTTACAGGCAAAGTTTTACTACTTATTTTTTACGACTAACAGAGAAAAAATAAACAATTACAGCCTTTTGGCATTTATTACTCAGATATACCATTACTTTTTTAACTGCACAGTAGTATTTTTTATCTATGAGAACCTTCAAAGCGATTCTGGTTTTCTTTAGTATATTTTTTATCATAGGGACGCTCTTACCATTGCTTCCCATGGATATCTGGTGGGTTCAGATATTTGTGTTTCCCAGAATCCAGATCAGTGTGATCATCATTTTACTGATTGCACTCTGGCTTATTTTCTTTCGTTTCCGCAAAGGTCTTAATGTGGTCATGGTCATACTCCTGGGAGCTTCATTTTTCTACCAGAGCTTTCGTATTTATCCCTACACTATCTTTTCCAGAACACAAACTGATTATGCACAGGGTCAGGATACACTTACGAATATTAGCGCCATCACTTCTAATGTGTATATGAAAAACCATGAGTATGAAAAACTCTTGCTACTCATTGAGCAGAAAAACCCTGACCTGGTTCTGTTATTAGAAACCGATGAATGGTGGGCAGAAAAAATGGATACTTTAAAATACAAATATCCTCACATTGTCAGTAAACCTCTAGACAATACCTATGGAATGATTTTATATTCTCAACTGCAGCTTGAAGATGCAGAAGTTAAGTATATGATGGAAGACAGCATTCCTTCTATTCATGCCTATGTTAAGTTACGTTCCGGTCAAAATGTGAAACTTTATTGTTTACATCCTAAACCTCCGGTTCCTCCGGAGAGCGAAAGCAGTACCAAAAGAGATGCTGAGCTCTTACTCGCCGGTCAGCTGGTCAAAAAGAGTCAAGAACCTGCGATCTTGATGGGTGACCTAAACGACGTAGCATGGTCCTACACTACCCGTTTGTTTCTCAAGTCAAGCCAGATGCTAGACCCGCGGATCGGAAGGGGTTTTTACAATACTTTTAGTGCGGAGATGCCTATGATGCGCTGGTCTCTGGATCATGTTTTTCATACCGAAACTTTTCAGCTTAATGCGCTGGAAGTACTTCCCCATATAGGTTCGGATCACTTTCCGGTGTATTTTTCACTGAGCTATCAACCCACTGAAACCGAAGAGCAGGAACCGCTTGAACCCACTAACGCAAAAGAAGAAGACACGGTAGAAAAGAAAATTAAAAAGGGATTGGAAAAACAATAATGAGGGAACGCAGTTCTTTATAACAGGTACAAAAAGCAAAAGGGCTGTAGTACAGCCCTCACGCTTATGTAACCCCACGTAAAGTTTAAAAAATCTATATCAATCTTAGCTTAAAAAGTAATCGAATACACTTATACTTATAACAATACCATGCCAAGTACGACATTGGAACAAGTTCAACATATGTATCCTATTAATGTCTAACATATTCCCCGTATGATGGGGAATAATTTCCTCAACAATTCCCCATATTTTAATTAATCAGCACAAAAGTCTATTTTAGCCGTTATGGCTATACCTGAAGAAGATATATACAGTAACTACTCGTTTCTATTAGAAAAAACGAATAAAAAAATTAAGCAATATGCCAAGCAGCAATTCAGAGCATTAGGCTTTGAAGTTACTGTTGACCAATGGGCCGTTCTGAAAATTCTGGCTGAACATACAACCCTTAACCAGGTAACGCTTGCGCAGCTGATTCATAAGGACACTCCTACTGTGACCAGAATCCTTGATTTATTGAGTCAGAAGGATCTCATTTTGAGACAGTATGACGAAACTGACAGAAGAAAAATCAATGTATGTCTGACATCATCAGGTATGGAGACGGTCAATAATATGCTTCCTGAGGTAAGAAAGATCCGTATGCACGCCTGGCAACACCTCAGCGAAGATGACTTCAAGCAGTTTGTCAGAATTCTGAACACCATCTACGATAACCTGAAGCCCTAAAAATTTTTGTGCAATTAAGTCGTACACAAATAATTAGTATAACAACTATTTTATTGTTTACTTCGTTTATTCAAAAAAATAGAAAAATATGATACACACAGACCTTTGCATTATTGGAGCCGGACCTGTTGGTTTATTTGCCGTTTTTGAAGCTGGATTGCTCAAAATGCGATGTCATGTGATGGATGTGTTACCTCAGATTGGGGGGCAGTTATCTGAAATCTATCCCAAAAAACCGATCTATGATATTCCTGGTTACCCGGTGGTGTTGGCACAGGAACTGGTAGATAATCTGTCAAAACAGATAGAACCCTTTAATCCGACATATACACTAGGTGAAAGAGTAGAAAAAATTGAAAGACAGGAAGATGAATCTTTTATCCTGGAAACCAATGAAGGTACACAATGCCACGCTAAAGCTGTAGTAATAGCAGGTGGCTTAGGTTGCTTTGAGCCGCGAAAGCCTGCCTTAGAAAAGCTGGAAAATTATGAGGGTAAAGGCATAGATTATATGGTACGCCACCCCGAAAAATATACTAACAAAAAAGTGGTGGTTGCCGGTGGAGGCGACTCCGCGCTAGACTGGACCATCTATCTAGCTGATATGGTGGAAGAGCTTACGCTGGTACACCGGGGCAGCAGTTTTAGAGGTGCGCCTGATTCTGCAGAAAAAATATTCAAGCTGGCAGAAGAAGGTAAGTTAAACCTGAAGCTCAACAGCCAGGTTACAGCACTACATGGTAATGGCGTGTTAAAAGAGTGTCTGATTACTGATAAAGCAGGAAAAGCAGAATTGGTAGCCAGTGACTACTTTGTTCCCCTTTTTGGACTGAGTCCTAAACTTGGCCCTATTGCCAGCTGGAACCTTAACCTGGACCGTAATGCCATTAATGTTAATGTAGAAGATTATTCTACTAATGTGCCCGGTGTTTATGCAATTGGTGACATCAACCAATATCCCGGTAAGCTGAAGCTGATTTTGAGCGGTTTCCATGAGGCTGCGCTGATGGCACAGAGTGCCTATCGTGTGGTAAGTGGAGGCAAAAAAGCCAGTCTGAAGTATACAACTGTTAATGGAATTCAAAGCTTTTAAACACTTAAAAAGCTTAACTAATAATTACAATATGGATATCAAAATTCACATTGAAGAAGCTGATGGAAATATCAATACCATTGAAGCCCCTACTGACATGTCTCTTAGCCTGATGGAAATTCTGAAAGCCTCAGACTATCCGGTAGCCGCTACCTGCGGAGGTATGGCACTCTGTGCCTCATGCCATGTTGAGGTGTTGGACAATACTTACAATGAGGAAGCCAATGATGCGGAAATGGATATGCTGGATACACTGCCTGTAGTCAGCAACAGCAGCCGTCTGGCCTGTCAGATGCCTATCACTGAAGAAATGGACGGAATACGCATCCGTCTGATGGCTGAAGAAGTAACCGGATAAACACAATGATATTTTCATATTATGTAACATCAATAAAAAAGCCACTGCCTATACAGACAGTGGCTTTCGTTTTTTTGCTCAACAATAATTAATTAATTTAAGTTGTGGATAATGTTTTGTTAAAAGTAAAAGCAAATAGGAACAGAACGACCTTGAGCAAGAACCCCTGTGGGGTAACTGCATGGATTTTTCCGGGAAAGCGAGCAGTAACTTGGCTGAAGCAGGTTTCAATACGCTTTCTGTAATGCTTTTTTAAAAAACGCATAGCTGCGTTATCCTGCCTTTTTGAGTTAGATTTTCGCTCTACCAATAGGCGCACCTGATCGCATTCTTCATAAAGGTCTTCCAACTCATAATGCGTATAAGCACTGTCAGCATAAAGTTCACTACCTTGAGGTAAGTATAGGGACATAGCTTGTAAAGCTGTATTGTCGTGAATAGAACCAGCCGTGATCAAATAATCCACTGGTATACCATCGGCGGTGGTAACTACCTGTACCTTAAAACCATAGAAATACTGTCGTTTGGAGGCATTGTATCCCCGATAAGATTCATGTTTTAGTAGCTTGCACCTCCCAATACGAATGTTTTTACAAACAGCTACTGGGAACGAATCTATTAAGTAGCGACTTGCAGTGTTGAGTTGCTTGAGACTCTCCCCCAATGCTAAAAAGATCCTGATTAAAGTATTTGATAGGCGATGCAGATGGCGATTAAAGTTAGACTTGTCTATTTTGGCCATCCCATGATGTTGCTGCATGTATTGACAAGTAGTGTGCTGGTTGCCATAAAAGTACTGGGCTGAGAGCAGGGCAGTAGTTAATATCTCCGCATCACTTACTTTGCGACGAATGTCTATGTGGGGTTGGCTGATTTTTAAATAATCGTCCATAAAACAATATATTGCAATAGTATAGTCTGTCATGTAATTGTTAGGTAAAGTGTGGTAACTTCACTTTAACAATCTTTTGGCAGACTATGCTTCATTTAACCTTTTAATTCGCAACTTGAGTTAATTATTTACTTTCTTAAGTTTGTCTTTAAATACTTTTTCAAACTTCTCTACCTTGGGACGAATCACAAAAGAGCAGTATGGCTGACTACCATTCTGGTTAAAATAGTTTTGGTGATAATCCTCAGCCGGATAAAACTTTTCAAAAGCGGTAATTTCAGTGACAATAGGATTGTCATAAGCACCGGCTTCATTTAGTTCTTGCTTATATTTTTCTGCTTTTTCTCTTTGTTCTTCGTTATGATAAAAAACCGCCGAGCGATACTGCGGTCCAATGTCATTGCCCTGACGATTAGGTGTTGTAGGATCATGCGTTTTCCAGAATACTTCTAGGAGTTCATCGTAGCTGATGATAGCAGGGTCATAGGTGATCTGAATTACCTCGGCATGACCGGTCGTTCCTGAACATACCTGTTTATAAGTCGGGTTATCCACATGCCCGCCGGAGTATCCGGATACTACTTTTTCTACACCATTCAAGTTTTGAAAGATCGCTTCTGTGCACCAAAAGCATCCATTCCCAAAAGTTGCTATATCCATATCATTGTTTTTTGTTTCTAACACTGAAATTGAGGCATTGTTAGCCGAGGCACTGCTTTCTGACTGCATACAGGCGCTCAGGCCAATTAAAACTGATATTCCGTATAAAATAGTTTTGATCATCACAAATGAGGTTTTGCTCTTTACAATGTACGACTTCCTGAGAGAAGTAGTTTTACTGCATGAATATGAAGCACTATTCTTAATAAAATTGTCAGCAATTTGACATTAGGATGCTTACTAAATGTTTTGGCAGAACAATTATTGAGTGTATATACTTTAATTTTTAAATAAACACTTGTGTGTATTTCACGTGGCAGAATTCTTGATACAGCTTTTGTAAAAGTATATGCGCAAAATAATATTAATACTCATCAGTTTTTTACCGATGGTTAGTGTTGCTCAATCCAATACTGATCTTTTACTAGGCTTAGGAGCATCTAATTTAGGCACTGGGGATAAACTGATCGTTATAATAGAAGGAGAGATTACCCACAAGTGGAACAGGCTGCTTAGCCATTCTTTTCTCCTAGGCTTAGGATACGGTGATTTTTATTCCAGAAAAATTCCTCAACCTACAAGTGATCCTAACAGTGTAGTTTACAGGAAAAAGGAATTTGAACCGGTCTTCCTCACGCACCTGGATGCTAACCTATTTATATCTCCTTTAGGTAATGATAAAATCTACAATCTGAAATTCGGCACAGGGGCTTCATTACTATATTTATATGACGACACTAGCCTGGAGAGTGAGAAAGAAAGGTTGAGTTTAGGGATTAATGCCATTATAGAAAATGAATTCAGGCTTCGAAATGGTATGCTATTAGGCTTAAAAACCATGATGCAGCCTTATCTTAATGGAGATATCAATCTGAGTATACTATTCAAAGTTGGAAAAGAAATATGATACGTGCTACAAAACATACAGGCTAAACGTGATTGATAAAGATTGTAATTATGCCCAAAAATTTTATCTTAAACATACAAGTAAATGGCGATAGCAGTTGAATCAATAATCTAGGCTTTCAGGAGTTATGAGGTTACATCAGTTTCACATTCTTAATATATTGGTTTTACTACTTAGTTTGATCCCTCCTGCCAAGTCCCAGTTTTCTGCAAATGAATATCACTCACCTTTACCCTCTGCTACTTCTCTAGAACTCTCACTTTATCAGGGGATGCTTATAAAACATAAGGAGCAAATGGGGCATCTTGTAAAAAGCCACCCTCAGGGTTTCAGGGCCAGTTATTTAATACACACAAATGGAAATAAATACTGGCAGCAACTGTATGCTTATCCTGATATAGGAATTAGTTTTAGTTATCAGGATTACCTCAACCCCACGCTTGGCAAGTCGCTTTGCCTGATGCCATTTATGCAATTGTATATGCACAGGGGCAGAGTTTCCAATCTTTTGGCTGACTTTGGGATAGGAGTAGCTTATCATACCAATCCATACCACAGTAAAAATAATGACCGAAATGTAGCTTTAGGTTCTCACTTTTCTTTCTCTCTCAATGCAAGCCTGAAATACCAGCTAAGCATCAGCAATGTTTTTTCAACGGGTCTGCTAGTTCATTTTGAGCACTACTCCAACGGTGGTTATAAAAAACCTAATTCCGGTGCGAATCTGCTTCAGGGAGGCTTCTTTATCAACCATAAGTTAAAGCCTTATGTAAAGGCAACACACCGGCAGTGGGAAAAAGTACCCCTTCAGGAGAAAGAGATTTACTTCACCATTTTGCCTAGCTTCAGCCTTAAAGAGTTGGGCATAGGGAGTTCCATTTTCCCTTCATACAACCTGGGAGTCCATATCAACAAACCCGTTTCTCATATCAGCACTTTAAACTTTGGAGTGGATGCTTATCACGATATTGCAATAAAAAAAAGGATTTCCCGGAAAAAACCTGAGGAGCATATTGATCATAAAAGTCTTGCGATCACTGGTGGACATGAACTGATGATCAATAAAATATCATTTGTGACTCAAGTGGGGTACTATATCTATCGTCCTTATAAAGATTTGTACAGAGAGTTCTTTCAAAGGTATAGCTTGCGCATCTATGTCAATCCCAGGCTTGCTGTAAGCGGCGGATTAAAAGTCTACCTGGGCAAGGCAGAACATGTGGAGTGGGGCCTCATGTTCAAGCTTTAGGTATCTTAAAAATATAAAAAAACCTC
Source organism: Catalinimonas alkaloidigena (assembly GCF_029504655.1). Lineage (NCBI taxonomy): Bacteria > Pseudomonadati > Bacteroidota > Cytophagia > Cytophagales > Catalimonadaceae > Catalinimonas > Catalinimonas alkaloidigena. The sequence goes on along the minus strand of NZ_JAQFIL010000001.1, from coordinate 1,033,163 downwards.
TCAGTACCAGTGAGAGGTTAATTGATAACGTTCACAAACTGATCAGTTATTAACCGGTAACTCTTCTTCTACCCTTCCGCATTTCAGCATACGATCTCCAAAGTAAGGATTACGGATTTCTTCCTGGGCACTTAACCAATAAGCTCCCTGGTTGTCAAAAGCCATGGGACAGTATTGTTTATATAGTATTTGCTTATTAGCATCTGATGCTTTCAGGTCTCTATATAGATGGATAGTGAAATGCTCAAATACCTTCCGCTGTTCCTCAATATCTGTAGTGGCGGCTATCTCTTTAACAGACTGCTGCACTTCTGGCATGGCTATGGCATCTACCACTCCCAGCGTCGCTACAGCATATTCTTTTGCTTCTTCTGCGTCGGATGCAACCAATGCATCTTTGAGTTTGAGATAACCATCTACCACACTCCCTACTTTTTTTACTCCTCCTACTTCATCAGTAGCTTGCTCTGCTGTCGTATCAGTTCCGCTTTCCTGAGGACCAGAGCAGGCACTTATGCTAAAAATAATCAGTCCGAAAGCAAAAAATTTAAAATTTAGGATGATTGACTTCATGATTTGAATATGGTTGATTTATGGATTTAAAATATTTTCTACATTTCCGCAGTTCAGCATCATGTCACCATAATACGGATTGCGGATTTCTTCTGACTGGCTCAGCCAGTTGGCCCCTTCGTCATCATCGGCCATGGGGCAATATTGCACATACAATTTTTCTGCCGTTCCGAATGCCCTAGCCGCTTGGATAACAGCTGAAGAAAGACTTTTAAAGTTTTTTCGCTGGGTATCAATATTTCCTGTACCAATGATCTCCTCAGCCGAGGCTTTAATCTCTTCCAGCCTTTCCATCCAGTACATATGAGGTTCGTGGGGTAAAAGCTGCATATCTACTTTTTGGAGAGAGGCCTGCAAAGCTTCAGCTTTTTGCTGTGCCTGCTCTTTTTCAGAGATCACCAGCGCATCTTTTAAGGCCAGATAGTCTGCTAACACATTCTGTAGTTGCTCACGAAAAGCTTTGGGTGTAACCATCACAAAATCAGGAGTTTTCATATTCATCTCCCTGGGGGATGTTTCTTTTGACTTTACCTGAATATTGCGGTTCATCATGCTGGATTTGTTATTGAGTTGGGCGGCAGCATCTACCGTAAATGTTCCATTGGTCACCACTTCTTCTCCCGAAGAAAGTCCCTCTTCTACCAGATAAGTATCTCCCAGACTTGCGCCCAAAGTGACTTCCCGCATCTCATAGGTTGGCACATTGGTTTGAGGTACCTTCACATACACTACCGAACGTTTACCGGTCCACATCACCGCTGATTTGGGCACCAGAAGTTCATCTTTTTGATCGGACACCAAGCTGTTTTGCTGATGATTACTCAGGCGACCTCTTACGAACATAGCAGGCTTCAGCAACCCATCAGCGTTCCGCACCTCCGTTCTCACTTTAGCCACTCGGCTTTGCGGGTCAATAAACGGGTCAACAAAGGTAATTTCGCTGGTAAACTCTCTGTCAGGATAGGCAGCCACACTAAAGCTGATGCTCCCGCCAGCTTTGATCCAGTTGAGATTGCTTTCATAGGCATCAAAAACGGCCCAAAGTTGTGTCAGGTCAGCCGCTTCATAGATTACTGAACCTTCCATCACGTGCTCACCCGTTTCTACATCAATGCTAGTGACAACTCCGGATGCATGGGCCCGCAAAGGCCAGTAAGAGATGATTTTTTCATTTTCTATCACCTGCTCAACCTGCGCGTCTGACAACTTCCAGTTTTTTAGCTTGCGTTTGGCTGCTGCAAATAAGCTAGGGTTACTTTCCTGAAACTTTTTAGCTTCCAGTAATTCCTGTTGGGCACTAACTAGCTGAGGGGAATAAATCAGGGCAATGATCTGCCCATGCGACACTTTTTCTCCTTCATAAGTGATATACATTTTCTCAACCCTGCCGGAAAAATGGGCGGTCTGAGCTTTGATACGTGTCTCGTCCAGCTCTATTTTTCCATTAAGCAATAATTCTTTGGAATCTTCTGCATATGTGCCGGTAGTACCGATTTTGGTAGTCTGCACATTGGCCAGTTTTACGGCATCAGCGCTCATGGTAAGCTGATAAGGATTAGAGCTCTCCTCCTCATCAGAAGATGATTCCAGCCGGATCAGATCCATCCCGCAAATAGGACATTGACCGGCTTCATTCTGACGCACCTGAGGATGCATGGAACAGGTCCATATGGTACCTTCCGCCGTCTCAGTCGGCACAAATTCATGCTCATGTTCGGCAGTCTCCACATGAGGCGGGACAAAAAACATCCAGCCAAGAAGCATGCCCAAGCCAAGCATCAGCAAATATCTAAGTATGGTTTTGGATTTGAGTGTCATGGCAATATTTTATTCATATCTAACATTGCGGTCATAATCTTTGAGCTTTGTCCTTTAATACGCGTCCAGGCAAAGAATACCTGTTCTCCTGCTTTTTCCATAATCGGAAAACCGCTGGAACGGGAGGAGGCGGTGTTAGCAATGCTTTTATCAGCTATCACATTTAACTTTTTGTCAATAATTGCCGAACGTATCTCTGCTCCTTCTTCATGAGCCTCCAGCCAGCTAACCATCGCACTGGTATCATTCAACATAATAACATCTACACGCCCTAAAGGATTTCCGTGATCCAGCCGTACCGGCTTCCCAAAAGTAGCGCCATGGTCATCAGAAAAAGCCAGTTGAACTTTGGGGGTGTTATCAGCACCTGTAAACCAGACCACCGCTATTGTTTGCCCTTGTGCCTCGATAGCAGGGCCATTTACAGGACAGGCATTGATCTGCCATTTGTCAGCGTGAACAGCTTGCGGTTCGCTCCATATTCCATTCTGCTCACGGGTAATATAAATATCCCGAATCTCATCTTCCGTACGATCGCGATATACAACTACTGCTCCCTGATCAGTGATCACTGCATCGGTCTGACAGCAGTCGCAAATGCGGTGATCCAGTTCCACCTCTTCGCCTACATTAGCATACTGATCAAAGGTAGTGGAATACAAAGTCATTGCTCCTACTCCCCCCTCTTCATGAGTTTCATGCGCATGGCTTTTGGTGAAACGTCCGTCCAGCCAAACGGCAAATATTTCGTCACCATACGGTAACATGCTCACAAAACCATGTTCGGCGAAAATACCATCCTGATGGAGCACAAAGGGCTCAGACCAGCTTTGTCCCTGATCTTTAGAAAGGGCTACGTGCACATCATAATCAAAAGTTCCTTCATCACTTTTTGTCAGCCAATGAGCAGCCATAAAGTCTTGATGCACCGCCATGGAAGGAAAGTCTGCCCAATTGACGAACCACCCACTATCCTGAGCGATGGTCTGGGGTACAGACCACTGTGTGTCTTCCCAACTGGAAAATTTTAAGGCATGCTCTTCATTGGGGAGTGCTTCAATCCAGGAGAGATATACTTCTCCGTTTTCGGCGACAAACAAATTTGGTTCACCACTCTGTGAAGAAGCTGTTGTCTCTACTGACTTCAACTTCCATTGTGTCTCTTCTGTTTCAGAACTTAATGGTGGCTGACAGGCCAGAAAACTCAGATTCAGCAATATGAACACATATATTTTCATAAATTTTTGAGTTCTTCAATATGCGCTTCGGTATTCCATTCTCTTGCCCCAATAATTTCACTCACCACTTCTCCGTCTTTAATGATCCAGGTAGTCGGCAGCGCAGTAATCTGAAGGTTCTGTACCCCGGTTTGTAACTGTACAAAAGGCAGCTCAAGATTTTGACGCTCAGCGAACTTGCTGATCTTTTCTATGCTTTCGTCGGAGGCTAGTAAAAACACAAATTCATCTCCTAAAGTAGCTCTGGCCTCTTCCATAGAAGGCATCTCTATGATGCATGGCTTGCACCAGGTTGCCCAGAAATTGAGCACGATGGTTTTCTCAGCATAATCATTTAGGTTGATGGCATTGCCTTCCAGGTCTTTCAGTACTACTTTACTCAGGGGGCCACTCTGCTCCTCTTGCGGTGCATTGCCCTGCTCGGAAGTCTCACCACCTTCCTCCTGGCGGGAAGAGTTGCATGCCACCATGAGCAGCATTAAGGCTACGAAGCCTGGATATAATGTATTTCTCATCTTGTATATATTTTTATTTTTTTTTCATTGATCATTATTCATTATTAGTTCTACTGCGGTGAGTGCCTCCAGCCTGGCAAGTGCAATCCTTGCTGCTGTCAACGCCTCATTCAGCATGATTCTGTACTCCAGTAGTTGAATCTGGAATTCCAGTACATCTTCAAAGTTCTCACTGTTAGTTTCATACGCACTATTCAGTATGCTGATTGCCTGCTGAGTGCTTTCAATCTGCGCTTCATAAAGCTTAACTTTATTTTGAGCAATCTGATAATCGCTGAGCGTTGCTTCCAAAGTAGCGATCAGCTCATTCCGCTGAGATTCAGTAGCCAACACATTATTTTCCTGCCTGAACTTCACCTCCTGAAGGGAGGCAGTATACTTTCCTTTATTAAACACAGGGATTGACAGGCTTACCATAGGCATGATCATATCCATTCCGTTATCAGGTACTTCCATGTCTGTTCGCGCTCTCATGAACCCGTAGTCCAGGCCTATGCCAATTTCCGGCTTGCTGCTTAGATCCGCAAGGCGTGCTTCCAGGGCCAGCAACTCACTTTCTTCTCTAAGGATACTCAAAGAAGGATGGTTTTCCAGCACCTGAGCCCTTAAGCTATCTATGTTCATCAAATCAAAAGATAAAGGCAAACCTTCAGGGGTTTCCACAACCGCATCAGGAGCTCTGTTGAGCAGTGCGTTTAGCTGAGCATACTGAGCAGTAAGATTTTCTTCCAGTGTAAACAGTTTATTCTGTTCATTTCTGATTTGCATTTGTATTGTTAAGATATCTACCATCGTACTGAGATCATTTTCATATTTCTGGGTAGCTATCTGTTCGTATGATTTAAGAATTTCAATATTCTCCTTACTAAGCCTGATATCCTGTTGGATATTGTGAAGCTGGAAGTAGGACTTCTTCACATCAAAATAGAGCTCATTACGCAGCCTCATGAATTCTTCAAAGCGCACTTTGGCTTCTTGCGAGCTTGCATCTTTGCGCGCCTTCAATGTTCCAAACCAAGGCAGCATTTGCTCCAAAGAGATACGTGCTACCTGATCTCCTGCCCGGGTTTGCACAGGATTGATAAAATAGCCAAAACTCAGTCTGGGATCAGGTAATGCGCCTACCTGCGGAATTTTCTCTAATGCGGACAGATACTCCTGATATTTTGCTTTTAAGCTGGGGTTGTTTTCAGCACCAACTTTCATATACTCTGATAAGGACTGCGCTTTAACTTCTATCGTCATTGTAAGTGAAATAAGTAGAAGTAAAGGGAAAAATAATGTGTTGAGAGCGTTCATTTCTTTGCGCTTTTAGAGATAGCTGTAATGAAGTTATTAAGTTTGGCCTGAAGTCTCTGGTGTAACGCCAGCATCTTTGTATAATCCTTATTCATTTTCTTATTTCAATTTTTAAACTTTCAACTTTGATCCTTGAATTTTCTTCTCTTCCCTCCAACAATACAAGGTAGGTACAACAAAAAGCGTGATCAGCGCAACACACATCCCTCCGAAGATGGGAATGGCCATAGGAATCATGATATCAGAACCACGGCCTGAGGAGGTAAGTACCGGTAGCAAGGCCAGCAATGTCGTAGCAGAGGTCATCAGCGCAGGACGTACTCTCTTTTGACCGGCTTCCACTACCGCAGCTCTGATTTCAGGAATTGTTTTAGTTCGGTTTCTGTCAAAGGATTGATCCAGATAAGTAGCGATCAGTACACCATCGTCAGTAGCGATGCCAAAGAGCGCAATGAAACCTACCCAGACGGCCACGCTGAGGTAGATTGTCTTGACCTGAAACAGATCGCGCATGTCGGTTCCCAGGAGAGAAAAGTTGAAAAACCACTCATTGCCATATAGCCAGATCAGGATAAATCCTCCGGCGAATGCCACCGCGATCCCACTGAATACCATCAGCGTAGTAGTTACCGAACGAAACTGAAAGTAAAGAATCAGGAAAATTACCAGAAGACAAACAGGTATGACGATGCTTAACCTTTGCGCTGCCCTGATCTGGTTTTCGTAGCTACCAGAAAAGCGGTAGCTGACTCCGGCGGGTACTTCCAGTTCACCGCTGTCTATTTTCTGCTGTAAATAGGCTTGAGCCGCTTCTACTGTCTCCACTTCAGAATAGCCAGTACGTTTGTCAAAAAGCACATAAGACACCAGAAAAGTATCTTCACTTTTGATCATTTGTGGCCCTTGCACATAATCAATGCTGCTCAATTCACCCAAAGGTATCTGGCTGCCGGAAGGGGTAGGTATCAGGATTTGCATGATCTTCTCAGGATCATCCCGCAACTCTCGGGGGTAGCGCACCCGTATAGGATAGCGTTCCCTGCCCTCTACGCTGGTACTCAAGCGAATCCCCCCTATCGCCACTTCTATGTAATTCTGCACATCCTGAATACTCAGTCCGTAGCGAGCAATCTTTTCCCGCTCAATCCGGATTTCCATGTAGGGCTTACCTACAATTCTTTCGGCAAAGACCGCTTCTTCTTTAACTGCCGGTATTTCTCTGAGATAGCCTTCCAGTTCCAAACCAAAAGCTTCAATGGTTTTTAAGTCAGGCCCTTTCACTTTGATACCCATAGGCGCACGCATACCGGTTTGTAGCATTACCAGTCTGGTCTCTATCGGCTGTAGTTTGGGTGCTGAAGTCACGCCGGGTAAGCGGGTAGCTTTGACAATCTCACCCCAGATATCGTCAGGAGACTGTATCGCATCTCGCCACTGCCTGAAATACTTCCCATCTTCATCGGGAATCAACAGTTCAGTATCTATATAAGGGGCTTCTTCTGCGGAAATGGCGACTAATGTGTCTTCCTTTTGCATCAGGTAATTTCCATCCTCATCGGTACGGAAGCGTATACGCCGACCGTTTTCGTTAGTCAGATATTCGCTTTTATAATTGATGATATTCTCATACATGGAGATAGGCGCAGGATCTAAAGGTGACTCTATCCTTCCTAGTTTTCCCACCACCGACTGCACTTCGGGAATAGCGGTGGCCAGCATATCCAGTTTCTGCAGGGTGGCTTTATTTTCTTCAATTCCGGCATGGGGCATGGAGGTAGGCATTAGCAGAAAAGCACCTTCGTCCAGGGCGGGCATAAATTCCTCTCCTATTCCAGGGAAAGCATGCTGTAGATCACTGTAAAATTCAGTCCCACGCATGTTTACATTTACCTTTTCCAGTCCGCGGGTAATGGCACCAAACACGCCATCTACCCCCTGCCATATCACTGCTCCCCACAGCACCAGTGTCGCTGGAATAACAAGAAATACTGCTTTGTGCCTGAGACACCAGCGCAGAATAGGGGTATAGTAATGATAAAACAAAAGGAAGCTTCCCAGAATAAGCGCAATCCCTAAAATAACGAAGATAAAATTGAGTAACAGACTAACACCAGCTCCCAAAGGTAACCATTCCACAGTAAGCCAGAAGGTAATCAGCGCCAGCGTGATGCCAATATTGATCCACAGCCGATAGGTAGAGGCCCACAGGAATTTAGGATGATCCCAGGCGGCAAGGAAATTTACTGCCCCTATCAATATTAGAAATACGCCTGCCCACACTAAGCCGAAAACTAAGGCCACCAAACCTATTACTGTAATCAGCAGGTTGATGCTCATACTGAGCTTTTTCTTTTGAATTCTGATAGAAAAGAACCAGTACGCGAAGGTAGGCATGATGATGAGCGTGATAAATACCGATGCCGCCAGCACATACGTTTTGGTAAAAGCCAGGGGGGTGAACAACTTACCTTCGGCTGCCTGCAGGCTGAATACCGGAATAAAGCTGATGATGGTGGTAGCTACTGCCGTCACGATGGCGGAGGCTACTTCTATTGTACCTTCATAGACAATATCCAGATAGGACTTACCAGTATTGCGATTGGCCTCAATATGCTTGAGGATATTTTCAGACAGGATAATTCCCACATCTACCACTGTACCAATGGCAATGGCAATACCGGAAAGGGAAACGATGTTAGCCACTACCCCGGTGTAACGCATGGCAATAAAACACATGAGTACCGCCAGCGGCAGCAAAGCGGAAATCAGCAGTGAAGCCCGCAGGTTGACCACCATCACAATGATGACAATGACAGTAATTAAGATTTCCAGCGACAGTGCTTCTTCCAGGGTCCCTAAAGTCTCCTGTATGAGTTGGGTACGATCGTAGAAAGGAACGATTTCTATATGAGAGACTGTGCCATCATCCAAAGTTTTGGTGGGCAAACCGCCTTCTATTTCCTTAATCTTTTCTTTTATGTTGTTGATCACTTCCAGAGGATTAGAACCATAGCGAGCCACTACTACGCCTCCCACTGCTTCTGCCCCCGCTTTGTCCAGCACTCCACGGCGGCTTGCCGGTCCGTACTGTACCCGGGCCACATCTTTGATCCGTATCGGGGTATTGTTTTCTACCTTTACCACCGCATTCTCCAGGTCTTCCAGCTTTTCAATATAGCCTAAGCCTCTTACAAAATACTCCGCATTATTGATCTCCAAAGTTCTTGCGCCTACATCCAGGTTGCTATTACGCACACTTTCAGCCACCTGCGCCAGCGTTGCTCCGTGCACTTTAAGCGCATCAGGATCAATTTCTACCTGATACTCTTTTATAAATCCACCAACAGAAGCCACTTCAGATACACCTTCGGCTGAAGCCAGTGCATATCGTACCAGATAATCCTGCGCTGAACGAAGCTCCTGCAGATCCCAGCCGCCAGTCACATTTCCCTGCTCATCTCTTCCTTCCAGCGTATACCAGTAAATCTGTCCCAGCGCAGTAGCATCCGGCCCCAATGAAGGTTGTACACCATCAGGCAGCGTACCCGTAGGTAAAGCATTGAGCTTCTCCAGTATGCGGGAGCGACTCCAGTAAAACTCAATATCTTCATCAAAAATGATGTAGATGCTTGAAAAGCCAAAGGCTGAGGAACTGCGAATGGTCTTTACACCGGGCATACCCAGCATGGCAGTAGTAAGTGGATAGGTGATCTGATCTTCCACATCCTGCGGAGAACGCCCTTTCCATTCGGTAAAGACAATCTGCTGATTTTCGCCAATATCCGGAATAGCATCTACCGCTACGGGGTCCTGAGGCAGAAAACCAAATCCCAGATCAAAGGGAGAAGTTACGATTCCCCAGCCCAGCAGAAAAAGCAATATGAGTACCGTCACCAGACGGTTGTACAGAAAAAACTTAATCAGTTGATTTAACATCTTTCATTTCCGATCAATAATTCCAAAAACGACAAAGGGATGACACCTATGCAGGCTCATACTGTAGTAAAATGGATTCGGACATGGCCTAAATCAGAAAGGATTGCAGCAACACTGGAATATCCTGCGCAATGAGAGGAGAAAGATAAAGTTTGAATTCAGTTACATTTGCCTTTTGCTCATCAAAGAGGGCAGACAAATCCAGGTAAGGTAAGAGGGCAGTCACGGCCAGCGCAAAACAGTCAAACTGAAAAGCGGAAAGCTGAAAGTCTTGCTCAACTAAAAAGGTGAGTTGCTCATCATGACAGCAGTCTTCCGGCATATCATCTGGCTCATCACAGCAACTCATTTTCTCATGCCCCACTTCCACAGCCGATAGCTCGCCCCCGCAGTAATGCTTGCTGATGGCTACCCCGGTAGTGGAGAGAAGCAAAATCATACTTAAGATGATATGGATAAGTTTCCTGATCATGGACTGTTTTGGTACTTCGCTAACGCTATCGTGACTTTTTAGGTTTCAAAATTTTAGCTTTATAAAAAAGAAAAAGAGATCACAGTGAATTTATCTTATTATTTGAGATTATCAAAAATCATGTCTCTATTAAATGTATATTAGGCTAATCTTCAGACTAAACCTCACTTAAATATAAAATTGTTAATGAATTAATAACAAATAACTATTTAAATCGGCCTTAAAATTGTGTAAATAGATACTACATACAACTTAAGACCCATGCCCATTTTAGGAAAACTGGTGAAGAAAGGGCTTCAATTGAGACAAGCTGTTGAGCATCATTACAAGCACCCCTTTAGCCTGCAAAAAGAGCAGCTCCGATATCTTTTGTTTACCGCTCGTCATACCCAATTCGGTCAATGTTATCATTTTGAACAATTGCTTGACCAGTTTCACTCCTTAGCCCCTGACGCTTTTTATTCTGCCTATAAGCAAGCCGTGCCCATCCATGACTATAACAAAATGCACGCTGACTGGTGGCACCTGAGCCGTGAGGGACAAAAGGACATCAGCTGGCCGGAACGTGTCAAATACTTTGCGCTCAGTTCAGGGACCTCGGAAGCTGCTTCCAAATACATTCCTATTACAAAAGATATGCTTAAGGCCATCAATAAGGTGAGTGTTCGGCAGATTCTTTCGCTCAATCAGTATGATTTGCCGGAAAGCTTGTTTCAAAAAGGGATACTCATGCTGGGAGGGAGTACTGCTCTGAACAGAAATAAATATAGTTATGAAGGTGACCTGAGCGGCATTACCTGTAAGCGGATGCCTTACTGGTTTTACAGCTTTTATAAGCCTGGCCATAAAATTTCTAAGGAGAAAGACTGGGCCAAGAAGCTGGATGAGATTATGCTGAATGCTTACAAATGGGATATCGGAGTCATTGTAGGTGTACCGGCCTGGCTGCAGATGCTGCTGGAAAAAATCATAGATCATTACGGCCTGAATACCATCCATGACATCTGGCCCAACCTGAGCATCTTCATCCACGGCGGCGTATCGCTGACACCTTATCTGAAAAGCTTTGAACGCCTGACTGCTCGACCTCTCACTTACATTGAGACTTACCTGGCTTCCGAGGGGTTTATCGCTTTTCAAAGCAAGCCTAATGTCAGCTCTATGGAAATGATGCTCAACAGCGGAATTTTCTTTGAGTTTATCCCTTTCAACGAGCGTAATTTTAGGGCTGATGGCGAACTGGTAGCTCATCCGGAAACGCTGATGATCCATCAGGTGGAAGAAGGTAAAGAATATGCCCTATTGCTCAGCAGCTGTGCGGGAGCCTGGCGCTACCTTATTGGCGACGTCATTAAGTTTACCGATGTACAGAACACCCAAATTGTAATTACCGGACGTACCAAGCACTTTCTGAGCTTATGCGGGGAGCATTTATCGGTAGATAATATGAACCATGCTATCCAGATGCTTTCTGAAGAATTGAATGCAGAAATTAATGAATACACGGTAGCAGGTGTCAAGCATAATAATCTTTTTGCCCATCATTGGTACCTGGCCATCGACAAAGAAGTGAGTGAAGAATATGTGAGGCAAAAACTAGATGAGTATTTGAAATATCTCAATGATGATTACCGCACGGAACGTAGTGCAGCACTTAAAGAAGTCAAAACCACCATTCTACACCACGATGTATTTCTCAACTGGATGAAAATGGAGGGCAAAGTAGGAGGCCAGCATAAGTTTCCCCGCGTACTCAAAGGACATCAGCTAGCGTCGTGGGAGTCGTTTGTTGCCTCTAAACAGTAAGCTTTTATGTAGAACGACTCTGTTGAGTCGTTCTACTCATCAAGCAAAATATTCTTTTACAACTCTTCTTCTTCCAGAACTACCCACTTATTCACAAAGTTATGGGGGCCTTCTAGTACTATCTTATAAAAAGAAGAAGGCTTGTTGCCTGCATCAAAGCTATATTTTTCCTTACTCAGGGGCACTTCTCCTATCAATGTATATTCATCTTCACGCCCCTCCTTAAAATGGTTGGTTGTGCTGAGCCAGACTTTCACATTCCCTTTTTTCTCCATAGCCTCCCATCCCAGCTCAATTTGCTCATTCTCCAATTTTGCAGTTGGATTAGCCAATGAAACTTCTCCTGTCAAAGGTACGCCATCAATTTCCATCGCCTGCGCTCTTGGAATTTCCAGATTCATATGGCGGGCAATGGTGGGGAAAATAGATACTACACCCGGCACACCATTTTTAAAATAGGCATTCAGATTTTTAGCGTTTGTAGTGATCCAGGTAGAGCGCTCCCTGTCTGACTGCCCACCATGATGCTTACCACTTTCCGCATCCCGACCATGGTCAGTAGTGATGACAATCAGCCAGTCTTCATCGTAGTTCTCTTCCCTGTACTGAATAGCATTCCAGATTCTTCCGATCTGATCATCGGCTACTTCCACCGCATCGTACATTTGCGGACTGTCGCCAAACTGATGGCCCATATCATCAGTGTATTCCAGGTATACCCATGACAGATCAGGCCCTTCTACTTTGACATAGCTGGCCGCCTCATCAGTAACATGTTCATCAATCAGGTGTATATATTTTCTGTCATTTCCGTGAGGAAACTGTACGGTATCATGTTCAAAACCATCAAAGGCATAATCTAACTGTAGGTTTCCTGTTGCCTCCAATCCTTCGCCCACCAGTTTAGTCCGGTTATCCAGCCAAGTGGAGAAGATAGCCGTTTCTTTTTCAGGGTATTGTTCTTTCAGAAAGCGAAATAACGTCCAATACTGATAATTAGGTTTTTTAATGCTATTGCCCCATACATTATGTTTATTGACCCAGGTGCCAGTCAGCAGGCTGTTATAACCTACTGCAGAGATAGTAGGTGTTTCGGAATAAGCATCCTTTTCACCTCCCACATAGGCGTGAGTATAACCACCTGCACTTGCAATATCATCCAGATGAGGGGTGTTGATCTTTTCTATGACATCGGCAGAAATGCCATCCACAATGATAAAGAGTGCTTTCTTTTCGGGAGATTGTGCATTCAGGCTATTGACTGCAAAGACACATAAAAACAAGCATATGATTTTAGTCCACATTGGTTTTACTTAGCTAATTAAGTTTGAAAATAAATTTACAGGTGTGATTGACTAACCTTTACTTCACAGAAGGAAGTAAAAGGAAAGCACAAAAAATATGACAATCATCAGATAAAAAAAGACTTCAAGAATAAACGCTTTACGCAGTGTTTTCTTTTCTGATTTTTTTTTTCTTTCCTTTTCCCTGATCATAACATTTGTCCATTTCAATCCTCGGCATATTATGAGATTAATGAAAGGAGAAAGGAAATGAATCTTCAAAAAAATAGTATAAATCATTTTAGCTTTAATTATTCATATGAATCAAAGCTAAAATCATACAATTACTCATCTTCCAACTTATGCTGGGGGGACTCAAACTTTGATGGTGCGATGCCATATTCACGGATAAAACATTTAGAGAAGTAGTTAGGGTTATTAAAGCCTACCATATAAGCTACTTCTGACACACTCCAGCGTTCCTGTTTCAGTAGTGAAGTAGCTTTCTTTAAGCGTACACTACGGGTAAACTCATTGGCAGATAAGCCGGTAAGACCTTTGAGCTTTTTATAGAGGTGAGTTTTGCTCACCCCCATAGTAGCAGCAAAACCCTCCACACTAAATTCAGCATTTTCTATATTCTGCTCAACTACCTGCATAGCGGCTTCTAGAAACTCCTGATCAGACGACTGATGTGTTTCTGTCTGAGGATCAGGTATCAGGTCTCTACTTAATTCTTTTTTTACCTCTTCTCTGTATGCGAGCGTATTTTTTACTTTTAACTGAAGCGCTTCCAGTTGAATCGGTTTCTCCAGATAATCATCTGCTCCGGCGCGAAGCGCCTGCAGCATACTCTCCTCACCACTGCGGGCAGTGAGCAGGATCAGAGGAATATGATGAGTATCAGGATTGGATTTTACTTTTTTACAGAATGAAATTCCGTCCATTTCGGGCATCATCACATCAGAGATTATTAGTGAAGGCTTGTGCTCAGATAATAAATGTAGCGCCTCCTGGCCGTTGCGTGCTTCTAATATGGAAAAAACAGGATAGAAAGCAGATTTTAAATAGGACCTTATTTCATCGTTATCATCTACCAATAACAGGGAGGATTGTTTATGATTATCTTCTAAAGAGTCCAGCTCTCCATCTGCGTGAAAAATAGCCTCTACAGGCAGCAATGGCATATTATTGTCCACCATCACCTCAGGCTGAGGATCAATGGTGTTCTCCGGCTGCTTTTTAAGTGGTAAGCTAACCGTGAAACAGCTTCCACGACCTTCCTGGCTTTGTACGCTCACAGCTCCACCATGCATTTCAACGATTTTTTTCACTAGCGCCAGGCCAATACCCGTACCGCTATTTCCATTCATATGGTGCTCATCCACCTGATAGTACCGGTCAAATATATACTGCTGCAGGTGTTGAGGAATACCGATTCCATTATCTTCAACTTTAATAAACAGCGCTTCTTCTTCAGCAGCGCCGGCATAGCCTGTATCTACAGAAACACTAATACTACCATCAGCAGGGGTAAATTTAAAAGCATTGGATAATAAGTTATAAAGCACAGTTTCCATCTTCTCAAGATCAAAGTAGATTTGAGGAAGCCCAGCTTTGATAACATAACGAAAGGCAATGTGCTCCCTATCTGCCAGATCATCAAAATATTGGAATACATGCTTGATAAAAGGTTCTACCTCATATGCTGCCAGGTGAAGTTCATCATGCGAAGTTTCCAGTTTACGGAAAGTAAGTAACTGATTGATCAACCTAAGTAAGCGCTTGGCGTTTCTTTCCATCATCACCGCTTCTTTTCTACCCACTCTCAAAGCATCACTTTTTTTATCTTTCAACAATTTTTCCAAAGGGTTAATGATCAGCATCAGCGGTGTACGAAATTCGTGAGATAGACCGGTAAAAAAGTTGAGTTTCATCTGGTGGGTTTCTTCCTCTCTTTCTCTTTCTTTTCTCTCCTGTATCAGATCGTTTTTAAGCTGAATGCGGGCGATGGTGAACCTTCTGGCCAGATAAATGATAAAAAGCAGCGCCAGGCAATAAAGAAAAAAAGCTGCGGGTGTCTGCCAGAAAGGGGGATGAACGATGATTTTTATAGAAGCTTCCTGCTTTTCAGTAGCGGTATTTTCACCCAGTATTCTTACCCGAAAGAGATATTTTCCTGGTTTAATATTGGTAAAAGTCGCCGAAGTTTCGCTACCTATATTACGCCATTCATCCTCAAAACCTTCAAGTTTTACCACATATTGCTGCTGCCCTGCTCTTGGATACTGTGAGGCGACAAAGTCAATGGTGAACACTGAATGCTCATGTGAAAGGTTTATAGAATCTGCAAATGCAATATGCTGAGGCAGCAAAGTAGTACCCGCTTCCACCTGTTTGCCCATTATTTTTAAGCCATTCAGGAAGACAGCGTGGGTTTGAGTTTTTTCATATTTTTTTTCAGATTGAAACGCATAGAGCCCCTGTCCACCGCCAAAGAAAAAAGTACCATCCGCAGACTGAAAAGATGCGCCAAACAGGAAGTCTGTATACCGAAGTGAGGAACTGTTATCAAACCATTTGAAAGTATCGCTCTCAGCATGGTATTTTGCTAAACCACTGCTGGTACTTATCCAAAGGTCAGCGGCCTCACTACCTAAAACAGCACGTATTTTAGTATCTTTTAAGCCTTTGTGCTGTTCGTAGTGCTTGAGGTGACTTTGCTGTGTATCCCAATAATAAACTCCGTCATTCCAGGTACCAATCCAGTAATTACCGTGCTGATCTTCCTGCAGGGCAGTAACGAAAGAAGGTAAAGCACTCCAGGGTGCTGGTTGGAGTTGATACTCCTTAGAAGTACGATCAGGAGTGATGAAATAAGCCTTTCCTTCATAATTACCAAGCCACAAATTGCCATCATCACCTTCATATAACCAGATAAGCATTTCGGTTTGTTGCGTATCGCTCCCCAGCAAGTTGACAGGTACAATATCCTTATGATCAGGACTATAGGTATGCAAGCCTCCTCCCTTGGTAGCAATCCAGATGCGAGCTTGCTCATCTATCAAAATGTTACGAACATCATCATGCTGTAAACCTCCATCCGCTCTTGCTCTGAAAGTTTTGATCACACCTCTACCCGGCTCAATGACGTTTATTCCGCGTTCATACATCCCCACCCAGATACGGCCCTGATGATCTTCAGCCAGAGTTTGAATGGTGTTTCCTTCCAGTCGATACTTCTTCTTTTCAGCCTCTCTGCTGTAGGTGGCCAGAAGTTTACCATCCTGAGACATCACAGTCAGTCCGTTACCCCCACTGCCCACCCATAACCGCTCTTTACTATCCTGAAGAATGGCATGCACAGAACTGCTGCGATAATGATA
Organism: Catalinimonas alkaloidigena; assembly: GCF_029504655.1. Classification (NCBI taxonomy): domain Bacteria; kingdom Pseudomonadati; phylum Bacteroidota; class Cytophagia; order Cytophagales; family Catalimonadaceae; genus Catalinimonas; species Catalinimonas alkaloidigena. Next base: position 1,016,837 of record NZ_JAQFIL010000001.1, on the reverse strand, counting down.
GGGGTTACTTTTGTAATAATGGAAAAATTCATCTTTAGCCGAGAAGTTCAGCCCTCCATAGTTAGTTCCTATCCATAGATTCTCGTCTTTGTCTTCAAAGAGGGTGAGAATATTGTTACTACTCAGGCTGTTTTCCGCTCTGCTATCACTCGTATAATGGATAAAGCCAGTGCCGGTAGAATCCAAAAGATGCAGTCCTCCCAAGTCGGTGCCTACCCAAAGATTCTCATCAGAAGTACTGAGCATACAAAGCACATCATTGGCATTTAGACTTCGCGGATCTTCGGGTGCATGGGCAAGATGTGTATAGATTGATAAATTTTCAGTATCAAGCGTATAGATCCCTTCTTCACGGGTGGAAACCCAGAGCTTTTCCTGAAAAATCAGCAAATCAGAAATATAATGTACTCCTTCCAACGCGGCCACCTGATGAATATCAGACTCATTCGCCGAGGCGGTAAACAGTCCTGCATCAGTAGCCAGAAGAAGCTTTTCTCCTTTTAGCTTAATCATCTTCCTGATATGAAAATCTTGAGTGGATGCTAAAAACTGAAATGATTTTTTTTGATACACAAAAACACCTTGGTCTGTGCCCACCCAAAGTACGCCCTGTGTATCTTCATAGATGGTAAATATCTGCCTATCTGCCAGCTCTTGTATTCTTTCAAACTTATCCAATGTGGGATCGTAAAGGTTTAGTCCAAGGGCGGTACCTACCCAGAGCTGTCCATTGCTGTCGGTAAATACTGTATTAATTGAACTGTGAGACAGACTGCTACTGTCCAAGGGATAATGGTAATAGCTTCGGAAGCTATAGCCATCGTAACGGTTGAGCCCGTGGCTGCTGGCAATCCACACAAAGCCATAGTTGTCCTGTGTGATGCTGCCTATGTAGTTTTTAGAAAGCCCATCTTCAGCAGTAAATGCTTCAAAAGATAATTTCTGGGCAGTTAGTGTAGTATTAAATAGGCAGTTAAAAAAAAATATAACGAATAATGCTGACGATAACCTGATCATATGCAGGGACAAAGATACTATTAAATATGGATTAATACATGTTGACCGTATTACGCAAAGGTTAAGCGTATCTGTAGGGACTTAACCAGGAAATAAAATACTACTTAAATTACTGTAAAACAATTAGTTACATATAGCATGTGAAGATTTGTTACTGATTCATGATGATTTGTAGCCTTGAGTTAACGATATCTACAGGCTTTCTGAATATCCCTTATGCAGGGTAGAAAAAATGTCCCTTACTTTTGGAATTGATTTCAATTCAACCAAAAAAAATCGCAATGAAACAATTCGACCCATCACAAAAGCTTAAGAGGCTTACGTACACTGTGGTTTATTCTGCCTTGCTGTGCCTGCTTCCGGCTTTCGCTTACAGCCAGTCTCAAACCGTTAGCGGTAAGGTGCTGGATGAGCAAGATAATCCCCTGCCAGGGGTGAATGTCTTAATCAAAGGATCCGGTCAAGGTACAATCACCAATGTAGAAGGAAACTTCAATTTGCAGGCTAATGGAGACGATGTGCTCATCTTCAGCTTTGTAGGTTATGAAACTAAAGAAGTAGCGGTAAATAACCAGTCTGAGATTAATGTACAATTGTCAGAAGACGCTGCTCAACTGGATGAAGTTGTAGTGGTAGGTTACGGAACTCAAAAGAAAGTAAACCTTTCCGGAGCGGTAGATCAGATAGATGCAGAGGTGATTGAGAACCGTCCTATCTCTAATATATCACAGGGGCTACAGGGTATCATCCCTAACCTGAACGTAGACTTCCTTTCAGGGGAGCCCGGTGCCGCAGCAAATATTAACATTCGTGGATTAACCTCTATCAACGGAGGGAACCCCCTCATCCTGATTGATGGTGTACCTTCAGATGCAGTAGAACTTAACCGAATTTCTCCTCAGGATATTCAGAATATATCAGTAATCAAGGATGCTTCCGCAGCCGCCATCTATGGTGCAAGAGCCGCTTTCGGGGTAATTCTGATTACTACCAAAATGGGAGATCAGGAAGGGGTAAGCGTAAGCTATTCCAACAATTTCTCCTGGGACAGGCCTACGATAGTGCCTGATAAAATTACAGACCCCTATATCTACCTCAGATTGGCAGAAACGGCTACTGATAATACTCCCTGGGATTATAACAACTATACTGACCAAACTTACCTTTACGCCAAGCAGCGTTCAGAAGACCCATCCATAGCTCCGGTAAGACAAGACTTAACCAACAGCGAGCAGTGGGAATATATGGGTAACCGTGACTGGAGCAACTACTTTATGTCGGAAAGCAGCTTTTCTCAAAACCACTCGGTATCCGTTGACGGAATGTCTGAGAAAGCCCGCTATTTTATTTCGGGTAATTACAACCGTCAGAATGGTATCATCAAAGTTGCCGACGATTATTTTGACCGCTATAGCTTCAGAAGTAAGGTAGACTATGATGTTACAGATTGGTTCACCTTAGGAAACAATACTTTCCTTACCAATACCACGCGTAAACAGCCTTCAGCAATTGTCAATTCAAGCCTGCTTTCCAATACCCTGCAACAGGGTGCAGGAGGTTCTTCTTTCTGGGAGATTTATAACCTATGGCCTACTGACTGGCATGTAAACCCGGACGGAAGCTGGGGAAATAATGCTACCGGTAGACTAGCGGCCCGCATGTCTGACGGAGGATCAACCAGCGAAAGGTACAACAGTCTACAGTCTCGTTTTACCGCCCAACTTTCTTTTTGGGATGACCTGTTGAAAGTAAATGCAGACTATACCTATCGCCGAGGGAGCACCAACTTCAATTACCACACAAACAAGTATAATATTGGATTTGGGCCCGATGACGTCCGTGAAGAAGGTCAGAATTTTGCTCATCGCAGTGCGGGATTTGAAGACTATAATGTTTTTAACGTCTATGGTACACTCAATAAAGAATTTGGTGTCCATGACTTTACCGCTATTGTCGGATATAATCAGGAATATTACCGTTCTGAGTTTTTCAGTGCTGAACGTAACAATGTGATTTCCTCCTCTCTGCCCACCGTAGCACTGGCTACCGGGGATGCCAATGTAAATGAGGTCATCGGTGACTGGGCCATCCGTGGAGCCTTCTACCGCTTGAACTATATCTTGCTTGATCGCTACATTGTAGAATTCAACGGCCGTTATGACGGAAGTTCTCGTTTCCCGGAAGATAAGCGATTCGGCTTCTTCCCTTCCGCATCTGCCGCATGGCGGGTAGACCAGGAACAGTTCTTTGATCCGCTGACCAATGTGGTAAGTACCTTTAAACTCAGGGCCTCTTATGGTTCATTAGGTAATCAGGCGGTTTCTGACTACAATTATTATGGTTATATCCCTACGATGGCTGCTTACCAGTCTGATTATCTGATCGGCGGCAATCGCCCCCAGGAAATTTCTTCCCCCGGCCTGGTATCGCCTAACTACACCTGGGAGCAGGTAAACACAGTTAACTTTGGTGTTGACCTTGGATTCTTCGGTGACAGGCTTACCGCTAACTTTGATATCTACGAAAGAAATACGCTCGGTATGCTGACGCTGGGAAGAGACCTGCCCGATGTGTTAGGAGCAAGTGAGCCGGCAGAAAATGCTGCCGATTTACGTAACAATGGATGGGAGTTGGCATTGAATTACCGAAATGACTTCAACGTAGGAGGCAGCCCGCTGAGCTTCAATACCAAATTTGTTTTGTCTGACAGCCGCGCTACCATTACCAGCTTTGACAATCCCAACCGCAACCTGACCCAATACTATGAGGGTATGGACCTGGGAGAAATCTGGGGTTTGGAAAGCGATGGTTTGTTTGCGTCAGAAGATGAAATACAGCAGTTAGATCAAACGGCTGTTGTTCCCTGGGGAGCACTTTCAATTGTTCCAGGATGGCCCAGGTACATTGATCAGGACGGTAATGGTGTCATTGAAAAAGGAACTACCGTAGATGATCCTAAAGACCTAAGTGTTATTGGAAATATTTCACCTCGCTACCGTTTCGGTCTGGACCTGAATATGTCATGGAAAGGTTTTGACCTGCGCACCTTCTTTCAGGGCGTTGCAAAACGTGACTACTACCCAAGAGATTACCTGTACTGGGGATTCTACCAGCAGCCTTATGCCGGAGGGTACGCCCACCTTAACGATTTCTATCGTGCCACTGCTGACAGTGACGTGGATCGTTCCAGACATTCTCAGTCTTACATTGAGGCAGGACTTGCCGATCAGAATCTTGATGCTTACTACCCCGTATTACAGGCCTGGCTGGCAGACCGTAATCTGGGAGAGCGTATTGACCAGGCCCAGGGACTGGCCATACCTCAAACACGCTACTTACTCAATGGATCATACCTGAGGCTCAAAAACCTGACAGTTGGATATACCCTGCCGCAGGCAATGCTGGATCGTGTGGGAATTGAGCGTCTGAGAGTCTTTGTAAGTGGCGAAAATGTGTTTGAGTGGTCAGAGCTTAAGGATTATTATGACCCGGAAGCCATCAATGATAATAATAACTACAATCCGGCAACCGGAAATTCAAGACAAGTAGGAAGTGGATATGCATATCCTGTACAGAGAAGGTTTGCTGTCGGTGTGAATGTTAACTTTTAAATAATCATGAGAACAAAGATGAATTTAATATATAAATCACTACTCACAATCAGTTTATCACTACTGATAGTAGCCTGTAATGATGATTTTCTGGACAGGGTGCCAGAAACATCTATCGGTAAAGAAAACTTTTTCAATACGGAAGAAGACCTGGACCTGTACGTTTACGGACTGTATAATTTTCCTGCCCATGGTCAACTGATTGAAGATCGTTCTACGGATAACGCGGTAACAACCGGTGTTACCGAAATTAAGAACATGATGATTGGCGATCCATCGTCAACAACGATCACTGGTGGTTGGAATTGGGCAGGCTTAAGGGATATCAATTTTTTTCTGGAAAACTTCAGAAATGCTGATTTACCGGAAAGCAGGCTGAATCACTACGAAGGCCTTGGCAGATTTTTTCGTGCTCGCTTTTATGTTGAAAAAATAAAGCGCTACTCAGATGTGCCCTGGTACGATCAGGTGATTGCTTCCAATGATGAAGAGTTGCTGCTCAAAGGTAGGGATTCACGTGAAGAGGTAGTCCAGAACATTATGGATGACTTTAGCTTTGCTGCCGAAAACGTAGATACCGAATCTGTAGAAGGTGAAGTCAACAGTTGGGTCATAAAAACTTACCTGGCACGCTTTGCCCTGTATGAAGGCACCTACCGAAAGTATCATCCGGAACTCAACTTGCAAACTACGGCAGATGAGTTTATCACAGTCGCCAGAGATGTTGCTCAAGACATCATTGAAAATGGAGGTTTTGCACTATACAATACCGGCGACCCAACGACTGATTACAGTCGCCTCTTCAACAACACTAGCCTGGGAGGAAACCCTGAGGTAATTCTGGTACGTGCATTTGAAAATGAAACACTAAATAGTGGTTGGTGGGCCTATATATTTGGTAACTACGAAGTGTGCCCAACCAAAGATTTATTACAGGCCTACCTGATGACTGATGGCTCATACTATACCGATCAGCCGGGATATGAGACTAATTTATTCGTAGAGGAATTTCAGGATCGTGACCCTCGTCTTTCTCAGACCTATGCTTATCCGGGTTGGGAATTGGTAAACACCTCAACTTATGCACAGGGTGCCGGAGTGTATGTGCAGGAGTTGGCAAAAAGCTTTACCGGCTACCATCAGATCAAAGGCTTTATCAATGATACAGATATTACTGTACAGAACAGTGCCGATTATCCGGTGCTTCGTCTGGCTGAGCCTATGTTGATTTATGCCGAAGCCAAAGCTGAGCTGGGAGAGCTTACCCAGGCTGACCTGGATATGACAGTGAACCAACTGAGGGCAAGAGCAGGGATGCCAGACCTCAGCATCAATCCTATGATTGATGATATGCAGGCAGCCCGTTATCCCAACATCACCTCTACGCAAAAAGACGTTTTACTGGAAATCCGTAGAGAGCGTAGAATTGAGCTGGCGCTGGAAGGCTTTCGTTTTGATGACCTGATGCGCTGGGGCGCGGGTGAGTTATTAGATAATGAGCCCGAAGGCATTTACTTTCCTTCTCTGGGTAAATATGATCTCACCGGCGACGATGTTGAAGATATCTTCCTGATAGATGCTTCTGAATCTATTCCTGAAAACAAAGAGGTGAATGAACTGGGTGAGCAACTCGTCTACTACCGCGCCGGAGCATTCGGTGAGGATGTAGGTGTCTTTCTGGAAAATGGTACTTCCGGCACTATTCAGACCATGGCTGACCGGGGAACCTTTGTTGCGCCTAAGTATTACTATCGTCCTATTCCACAGTCTGATGTGGTACTCAACCCGAATCTGGAACAGATTTTTGGCTGGGAATAAGATTTTTTTAAGTCTGGAAAATTGTGAAGGCCTAATTTTGGGCCTTTACTTTTTTGCACTGCCAGATTCATATTAGCTTACAAGCCCAAACCACTTAGGGCTTTCATCAAATCAAACCATCGTCCATTATATAAGATGTCATCTACACTATTCAAAAAACTACTCCCTTCCCTTGCCATCATGATTATCCTACTCCTGGTGGGTGCTGTCATGCACTGGATGGGTAGAGCGGTATATTGGCCGGGCTTCATTGCCATGATGTTTTTCTATGCTGTCATTTTTTACATAGGAACTTACGCTGCTTCCATGAAGGGAGAGGAAAACGAAAACAGTGTGATGCTTGCAGGAAGGTCTATACCATTGGGTGTGGCTGTATTCACCATGAGTGCTACCTGGGTAGGCGGAGGATATATCAACGGCACAGCTGAATATACAAGTTCTTCAGGAATAGCCTGGGTACAGGCGCCCTGGGGATATGCCATGAGCCTCATCATAGGGGGGCTGTTTTTTGCCCGAAAAATGCGCCGCTACGAATTCAAAACAATGGTAGACCCATTAGAACAGCGTTTCGGTAAAAAAGTAGCCGCAGTACTTTCTTTACCTGCTATCTCAGGTGAGCTTTTCTGGACTTCAGCAATTCTTACTGCCCTGGGTACAACCTTTGGTACCGTATTAGGGATGGATTTTGTCCCTTCCATCATTGTTTCCGCAGCAATCGCAATTGCCTATACGGCCCTGGGTGGTCTTTGGGCTGTAGCCTTTACCGATGTCATACAGATGATATTGCTGCTGGTTGGTCTTACATTAGTCATTCCTTTTGCCTTGGATAAAGTCGGGGGTTGGGATTATGCGTGGAATACATACAAAGAAAATAAAGGTATTTTAGCCAATGTGCTCCCTCCACTGGATGGATGGAAAAATGATGCCTGGGGAGACTATTACTGGAACTGGTGGGACTCAGCGCTGCTCCTGATCTTTGGGGGAATACCCTGGCAGGTATATTTTCAAAGGGTGCTTGCTTCTAAGAATGAGCAGGTAGCCATGCGGCTTTCTATCATCGCAGGTTTTGTTTGCCTGTTAGCTGCTATTCCAGCTATTATGATTGGCGTGATCGGTAATGTGGCAGATTGGAATGCATTTGGTGTGGCACCGCCGGATGAAGCAGCCCTTACCTTACCTTATGTCGTCCGGTATCTGACCAATCCTATAGTCGCTACAATTGGGCTGGGAGCGATTGCCGCCGCCGTCATGTCATCGGTAGACTCTTCTATCCTTTCGGCTTCTTCTATGGCTTCCTGGAACCTTTATCGTACCCTGCTCAGACCTAAAGTTGACTCCCAGACTTTATCAAGAGTTATCAAAAAAGTGATCTGGATCATTGGAGTGTCAGCTACGCTGATTGCTTTGCAGGTAAAGAGTGTTTATGCACTCTGGTTTCTGTGCAGCGATTTTGTCTACTGTATTTTGTTTCCTCAGCTTGTCTGCGCTCTTTTTGATAAGAAAGCCAATCGCTACGGAGCCATAGCAGGACTTATAGTCTCAGTAGTCCTACGTTTTGGAGGTGGTGAACCTACTTTAGGCTTGGAGGGCATTATCCCCTACCCTATGGCATTGGAAGATGGCACAGTACTTTTTCCTTTCCGAACATTAGCGATGGTCAGCGGGCTTATTACGATTTTGTTGGTTTCTCGCCTCAGTCAAAAGCAGTGCCCACCCCAAGCGCTCCATAAGCTGGGATAAGAATGAAGATTAGCATTCTAAAAAAGAATATTATTCTTCAGGGGCTTGGCTGGTGTGATATATATTTAAAATAACTACTTGGTGTTCTCTAACCTGATATACTATCCGATAACTCCATCAGAAAAATCGCCTGATATTACCTAGGTTCTCTGGATAATATTCATCTAGCTGATAGATTTCTGCTTGTGTTGATAAACTTTTGGCAGAACGTATAATTTCCTGCCGCACTTTCCATGCCTGTTGTGGTGATATGTCATGTAAATAAGCGTAGTGGCAATCTAAAGCAAATTGCGCTTTACGTGTCCAGACTACTTCTCTCTTACTCATGGTTTTGCCTGCTCAATATCCTTTTGACTTATAACTTCTCCCCGATCAGCCTGCTCAATAGCCTCATCCAGATCTTTACGATAAGCTTCTCGTGAAAGCGCTTTCCCATCTGCTGTATAGGCCACTGTTTTAGCTTGTTGTTGGGTTAAATTCTCAAAATAAATCCGCAACTGATTCAACACCTCAATATCATCAGTTTCTACAATATACTGGTGGAGTGTAGACTTAATTTCTGCGATAGTTGTCATAAGTTTTTTTTCTAAAGATAACGTTTTTCAAACGGAGAAGATATATCATAAATTACTCGTACTGAAGTTGTAAGATGAAAACATGATGTTTGTGCTTCCCCCAAGTGCTCCATAAGCTGGGGTAGGCAATTATTTTTAATTACTTTTCCTGAAGGATAAAATCAGCGCAACGTTCGCCTATCATCATGCAGGTGATACAGGGATTGATGCTGGTGATGGCCGGAAAGACGGAAGCATCAGCAATCCGCAGATTCTGAATGCCTTTCACCTTCAGGCTGGAATTTGTCACCGCCTTTTCATCCTCTTCAGCGCCCATCTTACAGGTGCCTGCGGGATGATAGACCGTATTATGCGTTTTGTATATATACGCCCTGATCTCCTCATCGGTCTGTACTTCAGGACCGGGAGCGAGTTCGCGTTTAATCCAGGGTTTCAATGCGGGCTGTTCAGCGATTTTGCGGGCAATTTTGATTCCCTCCATCATCACCTGAATATCATAGCCTTCAGGATCGGTGAAGTACTTAGGGTCAATCAGCGGAGCATCCTGTGGGTTGGCTGAACGCAGCCTGACTGTGCCTTCGCTCTTAGCATGCATCACATTAGGAGTCAGTGAAAAAGCCTGATCAGCTGTGGGATAGCCTGCCGGAGCCGTATGCATATCAAATGCCTCTGTACCGAAATGAAACATCATATCAGCAATGGGTAACTCCTTTTGTGTTTTGCAGAAAATACCAATTTCATATTTCTGAGCAGTAGCTTCAGGCACCGGCTGGGCAGATTCCCACATTATTACGCCCTCCGGATGATCTACTAAATGTTCTCCTACCCCGGGGAGGCTTTGTACCACAGGAACACCAATTTCTTTCAGATGGTCCGCAGGACCTATACCGGAAAGCATGAGTAGATGAGGAGTATGAAAAGCCCCTCCGGAAAGAATGACTTCTTTCTCTGCTTCAAATATACCTTTGTTGGTTTCTACGCCTGTAACCTTATTATGCTCATCAATGAGAAGTTTAGTGGCGAAGGTTTCCGTGATGATGGTCAGGTCTTCGGGAATCTGATCATAGGGATGCAGATATGCCACAGAACTGGAATGTCTTAACCCTCCTTTTTTGTTCAGCGAAAACCAACCGGCACTGTGATGATAGTTTCCCTGCTCAAAATCCTGTGCAGGAATACCATACTGTTCACTAGCTTTAATCATGGCTATGCCACAGGCATTGTCAGAACCTGACTGCTCCAGATTCACTTTTTCCAAAACTTTATCGTAGAAAGGGCGGACCACTTCCGGTGCCCAGTTTTCTACACCTAGCCTCGTCCACTCTTCAAAGTCATAGTCAGGGGCCTGAAAGGCGATGGCTGAGTTATGCGAACTGCAACCGCCCATTACCTTAGCACGGCTATGACGCATATTACTGTTGCCGTATTTTTGTGGAGCAATTGTGAAATCATAGTCCAGATCCCCTTCCAGCAGGCTGGACCACTGTTTCAGTTGCAATACATCCTCTCGCTTTTCATCCGAGATACCTGCTTCAATCAGTAATACTTTTCCTGCTCTTTTTTCGGCAAGACGGTATGCCGTAACTACACCGGCAGTTCCTCCTCCGACGATGATGTAATCGTATTTCATTGGTTTTGTGTGTAGATTTTCAGAATGGGTTGACCATTTTATCCATGGCCACATAAACTGTTTTTAATTGTGTGTAATGTTCTATTGCTGCCAGGCCGTTCTCCCGCCCGATACCAGATTGTTTGTAACCTCCGAACGGAATTTCTACCGGATTGATATTAAATGTATTGATCCAGCACATACCGGCTTCCAGGCCAGCTACCATACGGTGCGCTTTTCTTAGGTCTTTCGTAAATACGCCGGCAGCTAGTCCAAAGGGAGTGTTATTAGCCCTTTGCAGTACTTCTTCCTCTTCGCTAAATGTGAGCACCGTCATTACCGGACCAAAGATTTCTTCTTCTACGATGCGTAAATTGTCTTCAGGCGCAACAAAAATAGTAGGTTCCACGAAGTACCCCCCTTCGCAACCTTTCACTTCTACCTGCTGACCTCCGCATGCCAGCTCGGCTCCCTGCTCCGTACCCAGGGAGATGTATTGCATTACTTTTTCAAAATGGTTTTTGCTTATCAACGCTCCTACCCGTGTCTCAGGGTCTGCGGGATCGCCTACTTTGAGCGCCTGGGTTTGCCGGATTAATCTATCCATAAACGCATCTTTCACTGATTCATGTACATACACTCTTGTGCCATTACTACAGATCTCTCCTTGTGTATAAAAGTTACCCAGCATCGCTCCAAAAACTGCTTCGTCCAGATCAGCATCATCAAAAACGATGATGGGTGACTTACCTCCTAGCTCCAGTGTCACTTTTTTTAAGGTGGTGGCGGACGCAGCCATTACTGCTTTTCCGGTGCCTACCTCTCCGGTAATGGATACTTTGGCAATGTCAGGATGCCCGGTCATCATCTGGCCGACAATGGCATCTCCCTGTATCACATTAAAGACACCATCGGGCAGACCTGCTTCGGTAAATATCTCTCCAAGCTTAAATGCGGTAAGTGGTGTGAGCTCAGCAGGCTTGAAGATCATCACATTACCACAGGCCAGTGCTGGAGCCGCTTTCCAGCAAGCGATCTGAATGGGATAATTCCAGGCACCAATGCCGGCACAGATGCCTAAAGGCTCTCTGCGGGTATAGGCAAAATCGCCTCCCAACTGAATATGGTCCCCATGTAGGCTGGCAGCGATTCCGGCATAATATTCCAGGCAGTCGGCTCCCGAAATCACATCAACTTCCAGGGCTTCGCGAATAGGTTTTCCTGCATCCAGCATTTCTAAATGTGCCAACTCGTCATTACGCTCTCTCAGGATCTGAGAAGCTCTGTGCAAGATACGTCCTCTTTCGGTAGGCGACATGGCAGACCACACTTTGAAACCTCGTTTGGCTGAAGCTATGGCTTTTTCAAAGTCATCCGGAGATGTACCACTTACCTCGTGAATGATTTCTCCGGTGGCGGGATTATAATTGTTAAAGCTTTTTCCTGATCCCTGATAGTGCTGGTTATCTATATATAGTGGAATGTTTTTCATAGTCCAAAACTACGAAAAAATTAAGGGAAAGGGGCATGAATGACCGGATTAGCGAGTTGAATCATCTTATTAACTATCAACCCTCATCATCAAAAAAACAAATGGTGAAGGCCCCTCGGCACTTTACTTTATATGCGGCACTTATCAATTACCTATTGTATTCTCCAATAAAACTACTGAAGGACTCTCTTCTATCCATCTCTGGTACAATCCGGTAGTATCTCCTTCAGGAAAAAAGCTTACAAAGGCGCCTAATGCCAGATCAATATCTCCGTCCTGATCTATATCGTTGGCATCCATTACCATCCAGCGGCCAGCAGTAGATTCGGGAAAGGAAAAGGCAGTAAAATTCATTTCCCCGCCATTTTGCAAATAGACAAAGCTCTCCTCCGGAGAATGGGCATAATCGGGGAAGAAAGAAATGGCGGCAATATCCAGGTCACCATCCTGATCAAAATCCCTGGCCAGCGCTTTATAAGCACCATTGAGAGGATAAAACCACTCTTGCTTGAATTGAAAGTTCCCATCATTAAGATAGATATAAATACCGTGATAATTTTTGAGAACAGGCGAAGTGTCCGCATTGTCACCGCAGGTGTAGAGAATATCCAGATGTCTGTCCTGATTGAAATCCACTAACTCAAAGTAAGTGGAGCCATTGAGGGGAGAAAAAGTAAGCAGCGGTTGTGCTTTTAAAAATCCACCCGGACTGTTTTTGAACAAAAAGATTCCTTCCCTCGCCTGAGCCATCAGCGCGATAATATCTGGTCTGCCATCTTCATCAATATCCTTCACGACAGTAAGTGTTGCCCCTGGATCGTGTTTCAGGTAACGAATATTATATTCACTACCCCCCATATTTTCATACCAGGCTAGTTTACCTACTAAGTTTCCAAAATCACAAACCAGGATATCTGTTCTGCCATCCAGGTTCAGGTCGCTGTAACTGACATGCACCGGGCGTTGCAGCTTTTCCAGAAGCATTGTTGACCGGTCGGGCTTTTCTTCCTGACTTACACTGAAGATTTTCTCTACTGTACCCTGAGCATGGTCAGTGGGAAATGCTTTCTTTCCTATAGTCGTAAGATATGCGGTATCGTTCAGGATTTGATAATCAACCGGCGTACTGGGCATGAATACTTCATACTGCTTCTCCATCTGTTGATTCAGCATCACCAGGCGGCTTACATTATCTTTACCGTCAGAAAAAGCAATCTGCGATCGTTCGGGAATAATCTTGACCATTGTACAAAGCGGCGGTCTTACTGAGAATTGAGAAGGCTTATATGCAAAATGCGGCAAGCCTATTTGCATTGGCTTTTCTTTGGGAGATGCAGAAAGAGAATCAGGAGCATTTTCAATGTAGTAATCTACGATCTTTTCCCAATCTACTTTTGAAAGTACAGGTTCCTCAGGGTAAATATTTGCGTCTTCTACCAGCTGCCGTGCTTTGCCATTTTCAAACAGGCTGTCAGGTGGGTGGGAACCTTCAAAAATACCCATGCGGAAGCCCATAGCAGGAAGCACATTCTTTTCCCACACCTCTTTGGGCAGTTGATCAGGAGCTACATAAGCATGACAACTACTACAGTGCTGCAAGGCAAGAGCACTCCCGGGAAGGTTGCTCTCTTTTTTTTCTTCGGTCTGCTGATTATGGCAGGCGATGCCGAACAACAGCAACGCCGACCACAACATCTTCCGCATGTTCACTTGATTTTGGTTCATAAAACTAGCCAAAAAGTCAGGCTTTGCAAATCATAGTTTTAGGCTGATTACCTTAGCTAGTAAGGGCAGGGAAATAAATGGTAAAACACCTTCTTTTGATGTCATGGTGAATCTGTTTTTATCACAACTTTACCTTTATGTTTACCTTCACCGAAATACTGAATTAATCCAGGAGTCTCCGCTAGGGCGTACGGGCCATCAATTTCGCACTTAATTTTACCTTCCCTGAACAGCTCACAGATGTAGTCCAGATCTTTATTGGGTTTTAAACTAAGAACTTGAAGTTTTTTCGTTGAGAACAGATTTATTAGCTTACTCCACAACAAAACTTTAATCAAGCTACCTACCTTACCTCCTATGGTAACATACCTGCCATTTACCTTTAATGCGCTCAAATAAGAAAAAGCGGATTTGTTGGTTTTACAATCCAGAATCAAATCATACTTTTCCCCTGCTTTAGTAAAATTTATCTGCTTATAATCTATGGTGGTATCAAAACCAATGGATTTCATCATTTCTATTTTCTCCTGAGCATCAACCCCAGTCACATGGCAGTGGTAAAGCTTGGCCAATTGTAGGCCTATGGTTCCCACACCTCCCCCACCGCCATTGATCAGGACTTTTTGACCTTGCTCAATTTTACCAATATCTCTCAGGGCTTGTAAAGCAAGGGTGGATGCATGCGGAAGGGCCGCTGCTTCTTCAAAGCTTATTGTTTCAGGTTGCTTAATTACCGCATTTTTATTGATACATATATATTCGGCAAAAGTCCCGAAACCGTATTCCGATATGTCACCAAATACTGCCTCGCCAACCTTATGATTATGGACATCAGCACCAATCTCTGCCACAATACCCGAAAGTTCCATTCCTGAAATAGGATGTTTGGGTTTAAGAAAACCAAACATGAGTCTGTACAGATAAGGTTGACCCCTCACAAGGCTCCAGTCATAATCATTGACCGCAGTAGCCTTAATTTTTATCAGGACTTCGTTGTGTTTAGGAGATGGTTTTTCTACTTCCCTTAAAGAGAGAACTTTCTCCGGAGGTCCGTATTGCTCAAACAGGATGGCTTTCATTTGTTGTTCAATAAAGTAGAGGCGTTGGCAAAACAAACTATCTTGGCTTTACAATCAGGCACCTAGCTATATGCAATATAAGCGTATTAGCGCAGTTAACAAGAGGGTTAGCGGGTAGCAACCCTCTTCCTAAGATTACAACTCTATGCGCTACGTTTGATCTATCAGTACAATTAGCCTATTTTTGCTACCTCTTTCCATCTGATCTCAATTCACTATTTTTTCCAAAACATTACCCACCCAGTAGGCCAAAACTGCGGCTGAAGCTCCTAGTAAAAGTGTTTCCACTATGCTGCGAAAACGAGGAGTCTGGTTGACATAACTTTTTAGCCATCCAATCCCGATGAAAGCAAAGGATGTCAAAATACTGGCAATCATAAAAGTGTGTTGTATATCTACACCCTGCAAATAGTTGTAAACATAAACAAGCAGAGGGACTAAACCCACCACAATGAATGACAGAAAAGTCACCAGTCCTATCGTCCAGGGAGATTTGGTCTCGGGAGTCATTTCCAGTTCTTCTTTCATCATGATATCTACCCAGCGGTCTTTGTCTTCGGTGATCTTGGCCACTACCTGTTCAAGTAATTCACCTTCAAATCCTTTCGCTTCGTAAATCTCTCTCACTTCTTCTACTTCTCTGTCGGGCATATGTTCTACCTCCCAGTACTCTATATTTTTATGTTTTTCGTAATTGTCAGCTTGAGTTTTGGTAGAGAGATACGCCCCTACTGACATGGAAAAGCCATCAGCGATCAAATTGGCAAAACCCAGGATCAATACTACGGCTGCTCCTAAATCCGCTCCTGCTGCTCCGGCCACTACTGCAAATGTGGTGACGCTTCCATCTATCCCCCCGTATACAAACTCACCAAGGTAATCCTGCAATTTTCCTAAAGAAGAGTTAGCTCCGTGCAACTTATCTTCTGACTTTGGCTTCTTCTGACCTATCATTTTCCTTTTTTGACGAATATAGCCATAGTCAATCTAAATCTAAGGGGGCATTTATAATTTGAAACTGATTCAAATAAATATCGTGATAAATGACAAGCTTGTAGTTGTATACAACTTCCTCAGAGTTTTCGAGCTGAATTATAGAAATTAAATACTGTAGTGATGAGTACAACAACACTTTCTAAAGAATCAAAAGATACGACTGCAAATGCCTATTTTGATGACAAAAAAACTTTTTTTAAGTCTGGAAATACGCTACCATACACTTTTAGAAAAGAGCAGCTCAAAAAGCTAAAAGCCGCCATTGTAGGTTATGAGTATGATATCGGTCAGGCGCTAAAAGCTGACCTGCATAAACCTGACTTTGAAGCATACACCAGCGAAGTGGCACTTCTTCACGCTGAGGTCAATCATACATTGAAACATTTGAAAAAGTGGATGAAGCCGGAAAGTGTACCAACCTCTCTCATACATTTTCCCTCAAAAAGTAAAGTGTATAAAGAGCCTTTAGGTGTCAGTCTCATCATTGGTCCCTGGAACTATCCGTTCCAGCTATTAATAGCACCGCTGATTGGTGCCATTGCCGCAGGAAATACAGTAGTACTGAAGCCCTCAGAGCTTACTCCGCACACTTCAAAAGTCATCGAGGATATGATTAGCCATACTTTTGACAGGAAATATATCAGTGTAATACAGGGTGACGGAGCTAAAATAGTACCCCAGCTTATGGAAAACCATCGCTTTGATCATATTTTCTTTACCGGAAGTGTTCCTGTTGGAAAAATTATTGCTAAGCAGGCCGCTGAAAAACTCACACCAGTAACATTAGAATTAGGAGGTAAAAGCCCTGCCATTGTTGACCATACGGCCAAACTCAAAGTCGCTGCACGAAGAATAGCCTGGGGAAAAGCATTCAATGCGGGGCAAACCTGCGTTAGCCCTGACTATCTGCTCCTGGAAAAGAGTATCAAAGAGGAGTTTATTACTCACTTTCATAACGCAATAGAACAGTTTTATGGTGAACTGCATCCTGACCACCAGAATTATGGACGTATATTAAATCAAAAGCGATTTGATACACTCATTGCTTATCTGGATCAGGGTAATATCATGTATGGCGGAAAGACTGATCGTGAGAAATTATTTATTGGGCCTACTCTAATAGATAATGTAGATATGGAAAGCCCGATCATGCAGGAAGAAATTTTTGGGCCAATTCTACCCGTATTGACATTTTCAAATTATCAAGAGGTAATAGAGACGATCTCTATTAACTCTCATCCGCTATCGCTTTACCATTTTACCTCAGACAAAAAAAATGAAAAACTGATCAGGAAGAAAGTTCAATTCGGAGGGGGAGCAGTAAATGATACAATAGTTCATTTAAGTAACCCTAACTTGCCTTTCGGAGGCATTGGCAGTAGCGGATATGATGCCTATCATGGAAAACATAGTTTTGATACTTTTACCCATAAAAAAAGTATTATGAGGCGGGGAACCTGGATTGATCTACCTGTTCGGTACGCACCTTACACCAAGCATAAGAAAAAGCTTGCCAAGCTATTTATGTAGTAAGCAATAAGTTATTAAGATGTAACTCCTCTCCTTCAAAGGGCTATATATATAACTTATTTTTTGTTGAGAGAAAATGCGAAAGCCTCCCATTAAAAGAGAGGCTTTGCTACAATTAATATTGATATGCTTGTTTATTTTTATAGTCTTGAATACTGCTTTTTAGCCTTTCAAGCGCTTCCAGGTTTAGTTTGAGGATGAGATGCAGCACTCCAGGTTCATAACCGCCACTACCTTTCTCCCGATAAGCATCTTTAGCAGCATGCTCGTAAGCCTCATCTGCCATCTTTTTGTGTGGGGCTCTGAAGCTTTTCAGCAAGTTAAACAGCTTAATGAGATGCTTTGCACTGTCAAGTCGGACCACTGAATAATCATTTGCCTGCCTAAGTTCCTGAATACACTTATTCACCAGGCTGGGCAGATGCTTATAGGCATCATACAACTCTCGCATCACTGCCTGATTGTAAGGCAGATATGCTTGCTTAAATTCATTATAAAAAGCTTCACCTAGATCACAGTTCCACAGTATGTGATCAAAAACGAATACCGGCATCTCCACTGCACCGGGTCCCAAATATTCTTGTTCGTTTAGTTCAATGGGATCAAAATAAAACCTTAGTTCTTCCGCGAAATACCGGGGGCTTACATTCCTCTTGGCATTCACCATACCTTGTACCATCCCATCAAAGTGGGTGATTACTCTTTCACACACTGGAACAAATTCGGGAGAACTTAAAGGTATGTTGTATAACTCATTTAATGCACGTATAGCCTCATGCAAGGGCAGTATGGCCACTTTTACACTTTTAATTAATTGTATTTCATCTTCAGTACCAGTGTAGGTACGCTGACGCTTTCCTTCCGGATTCCATCTTACATAGTGGATCAAAGTATCACGAGGAGGAAGATCTGTGATATCAGCTAAAATATTGAGTTTTTCTTCCAGCTCAGGGATCACATGAACTGGCTCTACCCCATGTCGCTTTAACGAGCCGAGCATAATACCAATATCACGCATTGCTGCACATGCCTCATAAAAATCCATGTCTGCTGCCTCCTTTATTGAGGGTAGCATGTCTACCAGCATCAGGACTAACGCTATAGTATCCTTTCCCTTATTCAGAGCAGGTACAGCTTTCAGTCGCTCATCCGATTGAAGTGGGTCAAGGCAACAAATATATTGGTCTTCTTTCTTTTGCTCTTCTAAGGCAGGAATACACTGAGCCTCATATGCAACTGTTTTAAAAGTCATAGTCCAATTTTATCGGTTATTTATAAGCAATTGCAGCGCTTACAGGGCCACCTAAAGAAATAAATTCTACAGCACTAAAACCTATATTCTTTGTCCATTCCTCATATTGTTTCTGAGTATAGTTAAAGCCACTGTCAGATTCTATCAGCATATTGAGAGACATCAATAAGCCAAAAGTATTTTCTTTGCGCTCATTATCCAGAACCATTTCTATTGCTACAAGACAACCTCCTTCGGGTAAAGCCTCGTAGGCTTTAGTGATAAGCATTTTCTTTTTCTCAAGGTCAAAACTGTGTAATATGTTACCCATGGTAACTATATCTGCTTTGGGAAAAGGCTCATTGAAAAAATCACCATTACGTACACTTACCCGATCTGAGACCCCATGTTTTTCAGCGGTAGCTTTAGCGAAAGGCTCTAACTGTGGAAGGTCAAAAGTGGTACAGTGCATATGAGCATGCTGTTGAGCAACCAGTGCGGAGAGAAGCCCGGCAGAACCACCGGCATCTACCAGAGTGTTGTAAGCAGAAAAATCAAACCGTTCTGCAAAAGCCATAAAGCTTAGCTTTTGTATACCTGACATAGCCTCAGTAAACTGGGCTAAAGCTTCTGGTTTTTCATATATAGCCTCAAAGGATTCCTTACCAGTATACTTAGCCTCATTCTGGGGTTGGCCTGTTTTCAAGCCCTCTTCAAGATCTCCCCAAAATCTGTACTCGCGATCATTTGCCATTTCCAGAAAGCCTCCAAGGTAGCTGGGCTGATTTTTATCAAGAAACATAGCAGTATCAGGAGTATTTTGATACACAGCGGATTCACCACTGCCTATTCTTTCCAAAAAGCCTAAGGAATACAGAGCATCAAGAAAGTCACGTACATACAAACCTTCTTTGTTTAAGCCTAGCTTCAATTTAATATGCTCGGCGTTTAAAGGTTTTTCACCTAATAAAGTGAATAAACCCAGCTTGGTAGCAGAGAGTAGGGTTTTGGATGACCAAAAACTTAATCCTACCTGAATAATTTTAAAAGGATCTACTTGAACAGGGATTGTAACTGACATAGTTTAAAGTATTATCTAAAAAAAATAGCTTTGTGACAAACATTAAAAAAAACCGGAAAGTGAAACTCTCCGGTTTTCATAAGTGACTAATTATTCATTTAACCAATCAACGCATTCTCTACGTGAGTTAAACGTTTTCACTTCAATATTTCCCATCATAGTTGCGCTATTCACATTGTCTACTGTAGCTTTAGCAAACACATCTTCGGATACCAATACAGCTAATTTTCTTAAGCCTGCTCTATCGAGGGCAGGAAAAGCTTCACCTACCAGATACCCCTGAACTTCTTTAGAAAGAACTTTCAGCGTACTTTGGTCACTCAGATGCTTAGTGATTTTGTTTTTTCTCACATATTCAACCATTGCATCGCAACCTTTTTTGGTGCTTTCCAGATTCAAAAACCCACTCCATTTAGCGATGATGATATTCTCCTCATTAGTAATTTCCGCACACTTATCAGTGTAAAGTGCTTTACTTGTAGTAATCATAAATTTTGATGAATTAGATGTTTGATATTTTGGGGACCAAATTACGAATGAGGTATGCAGAAAAAAGCTCGAAAAAGCGGTCATTTTTGAGATGAAATATTTTTGGCAATATATCTTGCCATTATTTTCAGTAAACGCTCAGAATCAATGCATACAACTAAAATTTTACTTTGAACTAAAAGACAGGCTTACAACTAGATGTAATATTTAATATAATAGCAGAATATACTGTAATAAATGTAAAAAGCGCTCATATACATTAAGTAAAAAGTCCTGAAATATTTCTAACTACTTTCACATTCATTTGGCATAAAAAAATTTAGATTTTGACATCATTTGAGTGCATATACTCAAAAATCAATATAAAATGCTGCGAATTTATTTTTTATCTATAGAAGTTAGGTATGTTTCAGGCAGCTAAAAATAAATCTTAATACCTAAGTATTCATGATTACATGAGTTTTTAAAAGGGACAGGCGTTAAGAAAGCTTCTAGAAAAATTCTAAAAGCTGAAATATGACATAAGCTTTTGCATCCGCATTAGGCTATTCATTAAGCCAGTCCAGGCAAAGCGCTGCTGACCATGAGAACTGATGACTTCCATACCCCTGTCTGTTGTTGATTACATCTTTTTTTGGGTCAAAGTATTCATAGAAGCCATAGTAGTTGATCAGATCAATAGAGTCTGATTTAACCATTGCCGCTTCCTGCGCATATCCATAACTGTGTAATCCGTGGTAAAGCATCCAGTTCATATTGATCCAAACGGGGCCTCTCCAATATTTTTTAGGATCAAACTTATCACTAAGTGGTGTAAATGAAGAACAAAGATAGTAGGGCAAACTTTCATTACTAAGAAACTTAGGCCCTATCAAGGTATCCACCATTTTCTTGGCCTGCAGATCAGAAGGTATATTTGCATAGAGAGGCATAAGCCCGGAAGAGGCTTCCATTTCTATCTTTTGCCCGTTAATCAGATCATAGGCATCATACATGCCTGTGCTTTCATTCCACAGCTTATTGTTCATAGCTGAGATGGACTTTTCATTCCACGTTTTAAATACCTGGATATCTTCACCAATCAGAGCACCTAATTCTATCATTGCCTGATTGGACCTGATCAAAATAGTATTAAAAAGAGGATCCTGTACAGCAAAAGGTGTTAACTCAAAGATTTTATCTTCCCGATAATCACCTTTTCTAAATACATCTATCAAATAGATATAACGATCATAGTCAAGATTAGTAGGACGGTGCTCTGCATGACCTGAGTTTAAGTCTTTTCTGGTGAAAGGAGGCACTTTGACCTTAGAAAAGTCTATGGTTTCAAGAGGAATATCCCAGGTGGGTGAGTTATCATTTCCAGACTCCCAAGGGTGGCGAATGTATACAAGACCTTCATTTTGAGGATCGCGTTCATTGTAGAAGTAAGCGTGCATGGCTTTGATCTTCGGGAACATTTCCCTGATAAAGTTAAGTGCCCTATCTTTATCTTTTGCGACCTGATACATCCGTTGAAGTACAAAACCATGGACGGCGGGATTGGAGATTCCTGAAGTCTCAGCTATTTTTGGAGCATCAAATGACCTCCAGGTTTCCCAAAAGTTAATCCCAGGAAAATAATGCCCATCACCTTCAGGATTAAAAATAATATGCGGAAGCATGCCATTAGCCCATTGTCCACTGAATAAGTGCCTTAATTCCGACTCGGCCTGATCCATATCAAAATGCGCGTAGCCAATAGCAATAAAACCTGCGTCCCAATTCCATTGATGAGGATACAATGCTGGTGCTGGTTTGGTAAACTTTCCTATTCTGTTATTCAATAATACATTTTTAGCTTCATCAATAAGAGTTTTTGAATCCACTTCTACTATTGTATTCATATTCATCTGTTATTTCTAAAAATAGCTTTTAGATGATCAATCTGCTCTACTATAAATACATATATGTAAGCAGATGGTTTAAATTTTATTATTTCAAAAATAAAGTTAAACATTAAATATCTTATTGATAATTATTCCGCAGAAAAGTATTCCTAATTTATCACTATTGTAAATTTTCCCTGCCGAGCCCTGAGTGATATTATGTGAGGGTCATGCAAATCTGCTGTTTATTTGTAGATTTGGTGAACAAGCACAACATATATGCCTTTTTTGGATTTGAATAATTATTTTTCTCATGCAAGCATTTAGCCTTTCTCAAAAAGTAGCAGTAATCACCGGCGCGGGAAGTGGTATCGGTAAAAGCATAGCAGAAGTTTTTTCACGGCACAGTGCAAAAGTTTATATTTTAGATGTTGATGAAAGTTCAGCAACAAAAGTAGTGGAGCAAATTACTTCAAATGGAGGAGAGGCTCTCTACAGATTCTGCAATGTTGCCTCTCAGACAGAAGTAAGGCAGGTAATACAGCACATAGCTGATGAAAACGAAAAAATAGACATACTCGTCAATAATGCAGGTGTAGCCCATGTGGGTAATGTGGAGAAAACAAGCGAAGAAGACCTGGATAGAATTTACAGCATCAATATCAAAGGGGTATATAACTGCTTATACGCCTGTATCCCATATATGAAAGCCCAGGGTGGAGGAGTGATACTTAATCTAGCCTCCGTAGCGTCTGTATTGGGTATTGCTGACCGTTTTGCTTACTCTATGAGCAAGGGCGCAGTACTTACCATGACATTGTCAGTAGCCAAGGATTATGTAGCGGATAATATCCGTTGTAACAGTATTGCCCCCGGAAGAGTCCATACTCCTTTCGTAGATGGATTCTTAAAGAAAAACTATCCGGGCAAGGAAAGCGAAATGTTTGAAAAGCTATCCAAAACCCAGCCCATCGGAAGGATGGGTAAACCTGAAGAAATCGCTAATCTGGCATTGTTTCTTTGTTCAGACGAAGCCGGATTCATCACTGGAAGCAATTATCCGATTGATGGAGGGTTCATTACGCTCAATAGTTAATCAATTAATCAAAATACCTAACCAATAATTTAAGCTAACCCATGAAACTATTTCGTTTTGGAAATCCCGGATCAGAAAAACCGGGTGTATTACACAATGAACAGAAGCTGGATGTCTCTGGATTTGGAGAAGATTTTACTGAAGAATTTTTGGCCAATGACGGGCTCAATAGACTGGACAAATGGCTGAATGATAATATCAGTAATTGTCCACAGCTAAGTGATCAGGAAAGGCTGGCTCCTCCTATCAAAAAACCGGGAAAAATAGTATGTATCGGTCTGAACTATAAAGATCATGCCGCTGAAAGCAAAATGGAGTTGCCTGTTGAGCCTATTATTTTCTTTAAAGCTACTTCATCCATAGTCGGGCCAAACGATGACCTAATCATTCCTAAAGGAAGCGAAAAAACAGACTGGGAAGTAGAGTTAGGCGTTGTAATAGGTAAAAAGGCAAGCTACGTAGCGGAAACCGAGGCAATGGACCATGTGGCCGGCTACGTATTACATAATGATTATAGTGAAAGAGCGTTTCAGCTAGAACGTTCCGGACAGTGGGTTAAAGGCAAAAGTTGTGACACATTTGCCCCCTTAGGCCCCTATGTGGTTACCAAAGAGGAAATTGCTGATATCAATAACTTGCGTTTATGGTTAACAGTAAATGGAGAGACCAAGCAGGATGGCAATACTTCTGACCTGATCTTTAAAATTCCTCATCTGGTAAGTTATCTTAGCCAGTTTATGACCCTAATGCCGGGAGACATAATCTCTACCGGTACACCTGCCGGAGTCGGTTTAGGCTTCAACCCTCCCCAGTTTATCCATGCCGGGGATGTGATAGAATTAGGCATTGAAGGCTTAGGTTCTTCCAGGCAGGTGGCCAAAGCATACGAATAGTTTGATAGTTTTTTTGGTGCGAAGGGGTTATGGTTGCTAATAAATTGGTGATCTTCAATACTAAAAACCATAACACCATCGCACCCTAAATGCAGAACCCTTACTTATGAAAGACTTTGCCATGTCAGTTAATCTGAGAGATGAAGAGGAAGCTATTAAGCAGTATGAGCATTATCATGCACAGCCCTGGCCGGAAGTAATTCCCTCACTCAAAAAGGTAGGTGTGCTTGACATGAAAATCTATCGCCTGGGTAGAAGGTTATTTATGTTTATGCAAACTGAAGATAGCTTTGAGCCAGAGGTTGGCTTCCCTAAATACCTTAAATTAGATGAGCGTTGCCAGGAGTGGGAGGATCTGATGGGTACTTTTCAGGAGCCATTACCGGAAGCCGGTCCGGGAGAAAAATGGGTACAGATGAAGAAAATTTTTGAATTTTGATTAACTGAATTTGAAAAGAGTAGAATTGCTGATGGGTAGCAAGTGTTATTTAGAAAAGAGTTAAAGCATAGAACTAAACAATTGTTACGATCTGCAACCATGGTAGCCGCTAATCTCAAAGCCGCTTGTAGTGCGTGTCCTGATAGGTAATTGATTATTCAGTAAACATTGCATTGTAAAAGAACAAGCAGATGTGTCCATAGTCTGTTGGGAATTACTTGCTGAAGTTGATATCAGAAAAACTTCAGAAAAAAGTTACAAAATAATTCAAAAAAGAAATATTAATAATGCAACGCTTCGGTCTTTTACTCATACTATAGATCATGAAAATTGATGCACATCAACATTTTTGGAAATATGACCCACTAAAGCTCGGGTGGATTAATGATGCCATGCAGGTACTTAAACGCGACTATTTACCTCCAGACTTAAAGAGGGAAATGGATAAAACAGGTTTTGATGGTTGTGTGGCAGTGCAGGCAAGTCAGAGTGAAGAAGAGACAGACTTTTTACTAGCTCAGGCTGAGCAATATAATTACATCAAAGGAGTAGTGGGCTGGGTAGATTTGTGCGACTACAATGTAAAGAATCGTTTGACCCACTATGCCCAGTTTCCCAAGCTTTGCGGAATGAGACATATTGTTCATGATGAGGAGGACGATTATTTTCTGCTCAGACCAGATTTCATGCGTGGAGTTAAGATGCTAAAAGAATTTGACCTCACATACGATATCCTGATTTTTGAAAAGCACCTAGCTGTCACGCTTCAGTATGTTTCTTATTTCCCCGAAAGTAGATTGGTCGTAGACCATATTGCTAAGCCCAGAATAGCCACTGCGGAATTGTCTCCCTGGAAAGAAAATATACGCTCACTGGCCGAATATCCGAATGTCTACTGCAAACTCTCAGGTATGGTCACTGAGGCTGACTGGAAAAACTGGAAACCTGATGACTTCAAGATCTATCTTGATGTTGTTTTTGAAGCCTTTGGCACTAACAAATTAATGATAGGCTCAGACTGGCCGGTATGTCGTCTGGCTGCTGAATATGAGGAGGTAATGGCTGTTGTAGAAAACTATATCAGTCAGCTTTCTCAGGATGAACAAGCAAGGATATTAGGCGGAAACGCTATTGATTTTTATCAACTTTCAATATAAATCACAACACCTGAAAATTTGCTCCACTATGAATCTCAACCTAACTGACAAAGTGATTATTGTAACTGGCGGTGGCAGTGGTATTGGAGAAGCCATTGTTCGTGAAGCTGTAGAGGAAGAGGCTATTCCCATCATTGTAAACCGAAGCCGGGAGAAGGGAGAAGCACTGGAAAACGAACTTCTGGAAAAAGGCCACTCCTGTCTGTTTGTTCAAGCTGACCTCAGTCAAAAAGAAGCCTGTCGTAAAGTGATTGAGGAAGCTGTAGAAAAATTTGGAAAGATTGATGTATTGGTGAATAATGCCGGTTATAATGAT
This sequence comes from Catalinimonas alkaloidigena, assembly GCF_029504655.1. NCBI lineage: Bacteria > Pseudomonadati > Bacteroidota > Cytophagia > Cytophagales > Catalimonadaceae > Catalinimonas > Catalinimonas alkaloidigena. The sequence continues at coordinate 991,075 of NZ_JAQFIL010000001.1, read as the reverse complement.
AGTGTAGGGCTGGAGAATGGTTCTCCGGAACAGTTTATGGAATCTATTCAGAGTAATATTTTTCATTACTATACACTTGCCCACTATGCCTTACCCTACCTGATTAAAAGTAAGGGAAACATTATCAATATTAGTTCTAAAACCGCTATCACGGGTCAGGGTAATTCTTCTGCCTATATTGCCAGCAAAGCCGGACAACTGGGTTTGACCCGGGAGTGGGCGGTAGAGCTTCTCCCCTATGGCATTCGCGTAAATGCCGTATTGCCCGCCGAAGTAATGACCCCCATGTACCGGGGTTGGCTGGATACTTATGATCATCCGGAAGAAAAGCTCAAAGAAATTACCAGCCGTATTCCATTAGGGCAGCGCATGACTACTCCTGAAGAGATTGCTTACACAGTACTCTTTACAGCTTCAGATAAATCAGCGCATACGACCGGTCAGTACCTCTTCCCGGATGGCGGCTATACACACCTGGACAGAGCCATTGGTTCCTGATGTTCTGATACACTTTTTGTAAGAGGAAAAGTAAAGACATAAAATACCGTTCCTATGGCCAATATAGAAAGCTTCACCTTCTCTTCTGCTTATCTGAAAAATTTTACCAGAGAAGTTTTCAGATATTATGGAGTTTCAGAACAGGACGCAGAACTGGCATCTGATATTTTGGCAATGAGTGATCTTCGTGGTATTGAATCTCATGGTGTCGCACGTTTACAAACTTACGTTGGCTTACTCAAAGCAGGAAGAATCAACCCCAAGCCAAACATTAAAATTATTAGGCAGAAGCCAAGTACTGCTACTGTTGACGGAGACAACGGTTTAGGCCTTGTGGTTGGTCCCAAAGCAAACGAGATTGCTATGGAAAAAGCAGAACAGGTCGGTTCCGGCTGGGTGGGCGTCTGTCATACCAATCATTTTGGTATTGCAGGATACTATCCATTACAAGCGCTCAAACGCGATATGATTGGCTGGGCTTTGACAAATACTACCAAAATCGTCACCCCCCTTTGGGGAATGGAGCGTATGCTGGGAACTAACCCTATTGCCATTGCTTTTCCCGCCCTTGAAGAACCTCCCATCGTAATTGACATGGCTACCAGCGTAGCTGCTTTCGGCAAAGTAGAAATCGCCAAACGTGAGCAAAAACCTATCCCTACAGGTTGGGGTATCGATAGCAAAGGGAATGATACGCAAATAGCTGATGCGTTGATAGAGGGAGGGGCTTTACTTCCCCTCGGCACAAATGGTACGCTTGGAGCGCATAAAGGCTATGCTTTGAGTTCAATGGTAGATATACTTTCGGCAGTCTTGAGCGGTGCTAACTGGGGGCCATTTACTCCTCCTTTTACCATCCAGCAGACCATGCCGGAAAGAAGTGTGGGCAAAGGAATCGGCCACTTTTTTGGTGCGATGCAGATAGATGGCTTTATTGAAACTGACGAATTTAAACGGCAGATGGATGATTGGATTCGTACTTTCAGGAAAACCAAAGCTGTCCCTGGAACACCTGGCCCTCTCATCCCGGGTGACCCCGAACGAGCAGCTGAGGCTATCAGAAGCGTTAGTGGCATCCCTTTAATTAAACCGGTAGTCGATGAGCTTCTTTTAATTTCTAAAGTGACCGCCGTCCCTTTTGATCTCAATGAAGCTAAATAAATTCAGCATATATGTACCTTCTTCTTGCTCTTCTCGTAGAAAAGCAAGAAGGTAAGCATGGACTTTTTTAAATAATTTTTAGCGTCTTACTTTTGCTATTTTTTAAACATAATTTTTTGCTACAGCTTTTTATATTATTATGCAAAAGAAGAAAAAAAGACACTCCAGGTGGTACTTCCTGTTCATCATTGCACTCATCATAGGTTTTGTTGTAGTGCAATTGTTACTGCTTGATGATAGTGAAGAGCAACATTCAACACAAGGTAAAGATGATACTGAGCAATATAAATCACAATCCCACAATTCATCTGACTCAGCCGTAGACAATTACCTCACTTATATTAGTGATCACACTCCTGATGATGGAACTGTCAATACCGAAGAATATATTGCTAATGCCGTAATTTACTTGACAGCAGCCTTACAGGACTTATCAGAAGAAAACATAATCCAGCTTAACCCCTCAGTGATAAAGCAGTTAGATCGTCAGTCAAAAAGTTTATCTACTTCTGATACATCCAATACGATACATGCTATTAAAAATACTGTGGGGATGATTTCAGGAGCGATGCAATCCATTGCTATTAGTGATACAGGACGCCTGCAGGTAGAAATGCAAAGTTTACAACAATTAGCTGACGCTATCAATAATGAGGTTAGACCTGAAACACAAAGTGAGAGCGTTAGTAAATTTTTGGCACAGACCGGATTGCTTTTAGAGTTAATTGAAGTAGAAGCTTAAGATCTTACCCTATTTTGAATCTAACATGCCTTATTAGCAAAAACCCAATAATTGTACTGCCTTTTTCGTCTTTCTCAATAGCTTGTGTGTTTTAAGCAGCATTACACAAAAAAAAGCTTCAAGTCCTAAAAAAATAAGACAGAAGCTTTAATTAAGTGTAATAGATTGTTGTAATAGAGCGAAAAAGTGCGATCAGGAATTGTATAATTAATAAATGTTTACAATTCTTACTACTAATATATGAAAATTTACTTGAATCAGATAAATTATTTTAAGAAATTTTCAAATTCTCAATATTTATCAACTGAGTCAAATTAATTATTAGTTAAACAACATTCACCCTTGAGAATATATTTTTTTGATTAAGCTTATATGGTGAATCTTAAACATTTTGACAGGCTTTCTAAGTTATTTATAAGAGTCAGTGCAAATTGCAGGACTTAGCTTGGATATGATTTTGTCACTAATTGAGTAAACAAATTATTTAGTGAGAAAATGTTGGACTGCCCAAAGTTTTGAGGAAAGCGAGAATTGCTTTTTTTTCATGTTCCCTCAATAAAATACCGGGGGTATCAGTATTCTCTTTAAGGAGAGGGTCAAGATAGGGCGTAGCTTGAACATTTTCACTGTAATGGTCCAGCACCTCTTCTAACGTTTGGAAACGTCCATCATGCATATATGGTGCAGTAAAAGCAAGGTTTCGTAAGCTTGGAGTTTTGTAAGCGCCTATTTGCGTAGAGTCAAATGTAATTCGGAATCTACCCATCAATACCCGTTCATCCTTATCTGAAAAAGATGTATCCAGCCCAATGTTATGGTAGGAAAAATCAGTAAAAAAATCATTTTTACCTGCATCAAAACTATGGCACGCAGCGCATTTCTCTTTGACCAGTTCCATCCCCTCCCTTTCCAGCCGGGAAAGTTGTCCACCTGGCTCTTCTCTTACAAAATGATCATACCGGCTATCGGCACTGATCAAGGTGCGCATATATTGTGCTAATGCACGGGCAATCAAAGCTGACTGAACTGAGTCTGCCCCAAAAGCACTGCTGAACAACGCTGGGTAGGCAGCATCCTTCTGAAGCTCACGGACCAATTGTCCGAGATTTTTTCCCATTTCGTCAGGATGAGTGATTGGCCCGAAAACCACAGACTCAAGGTTTCTCACACCGCCATCCCAGAAAAGACCTTCGCTCCAGGCGACATTTATCAATTGGGGTACATGTCTATCCAGTTTCTTTCCACTTATACCTTCGCTACTCAATGCCTTGCCATCAGAAAAAGACAGTGAAGGAATATGGCAGCTTGCACAGGAAATCTGATTATTGTCAGAAAGTTTAGGATCAAAAAAAAGCTTCTTTCCCAAGGCAACTCCTTCTTCTGTGGTAGGGTTATGCACAGGCACAGGCATTGGTTTCTGAAGGTTATCCGGGGTATTAAAGTTGTAAGGCCTGGGGCCTTCCTGCTGAGTAGAACAGGCAGACAGAAAGCACAAAAACCAACAAACAGTCACCATACCACCTGCTTTCATAAGCTGTCATCGTTTAATCAATGAATGGCCTTTGTTATACCATCCCACAAGTTAATTCTTGCTTTTAGTGCTTTCTGGGCCACTTTATAGCATTGATTCCACTTTAGCTGATCATCACCGCATAGAGCTTCCATCATCTGCATTGCCATAGGGCCATGCTCATCTGCATCCAGTTCAATATGACGCTCAAGATAGTACACAAAGTCACCCAGATTTGTATGATGGTTTTTCTGTATATCTTTCACGAGTGAGGTAAACATATCGGGAATCAGGTCTTCCCTACCCCAGGTAAATACTGCGGCTACTTCGTGTACTACCCCCCTGTCAATAGTTTGGAAAGTAAAATCCATAAAAGTTTTAACTTGCTTAGGAAGTTGTAGTGAGGAAATGGCACGAATGAGCGGTGTCCCCTGACGAAGCAGTATCTCCAGTCGCTTAATCGAAGAATAATCAGCCCCTGCCTGATCCATTGCTTGCAGGTACAATTGATAATGACTGGCAGGTCTTCCATGGCGATCTACATCTGTTTCTTCACCCAACACGATTTCGTTAATCATTCTCGCGGCCGAAGTATGCTGAGCGGGAAGCCAAGGATGCTGAATGCAGGTCAGTTCTCTCTGTAAAAATTTAAGCAGAGACATGAAGTCCCAGACTGCAAATACATGCTGCTCCATAAAAGTATGCAGATGCTGAGGAGTCTTGATTTTCTGATAAAGCGGGTGACTTACTAACTGCTGTTTTAATGGTGATAGTCCGTTTTCTATTCTTGTGATATGTACATTCATAAACTATTCAATACTTTTTATGATAAACATGTCTGAAGCATAATTGTCAGCGATATTTACTGCAAAAGGATCAAATTTCACCACCGGATACTCTTCAAAGCTAAGAGTATTTGGTCCCCTGAAAAGTTCAGCGATATCTAACCAAACATTCACTTGTACTTCACTAGCGGCAATGATACTGAGTTCAGGTATACCATCCTCCCCAAGTGTATACGTTAGTTTACGGTAACTTGGATCACCCCCTACATGATACACTAAGGCTTTGTGCTGATCATTAGCAGCATAATATGTACCTTCTACTAATAGAAACTTATAACCAGTATTCCAGTTCCATGCCATATCATTACTAGGATCTAGGGCACCAACTTTATCAGTAGAAGTACTGGTACTGTTATCTACACCAATGGCAAACTCCATTTGGTTGTAGTCACCTATTGGTACATCTTCAATGAGAATTTCAAACACATCACCATCTTCAGTACCTACCAAATGGTAGCTTTCCGGCATTAAGTATACCTCCCCCTTCAGCTTATTCCTTAATTTGATATTGCTAATATAATACCTAACCTTTGAGAGACTGAAAACCTCTCCTAGGGCATTGGTATACCGAGCTGTATTAAACTGCAAAGCTTCTCCGTCAACATAATGGCTAAAATTTAACTTTAATGAAGCCCTTCCTTCAGGCTTCTCTGCATCTTTACAGGAGACAGCGAAAACCACTATCAATAAACTCAATGCATTAGATAGTATTCTCATTGGGCGAATGGATTTGAAAAACGTTCATCTTCAATAAATGTACTATCAGTCAACATATGTAGAAAGGCAAGGATCGCGTCTTTTTCCTCCGGTAAAAGATGTAATTTTATGGGCTCTCCTTCATTGATGGGCTCATTACTAGCTTCCTGTATCAATGGGTCAAGTGTACTACTCATCTGGATGTGCTCATCGTAATGCACTAATACTTCTTCAAGCGTACTGAACCGGCCATCGTGCATGTAGGGGGCAGTCAAAGCAATATTTCGTAAGGAAGGAGCACGGAATTTGCCTTGGTCAAATGCATTTCCGGTATGTCCGGCAAGTCCTTCTTCCAGTTCACTATCCTGATCTAATCCATTATTATGAAAGCCATTAAATGCATCAGCAGAACCTCCGGTAAAAGGACCAAGGTGGCAGTCTCCACAGTTTCCTCCCCGAATACCCTGAGAGGCCTCAGGATGGGTAAAAAAAAGAGTCATTCCTTTGAGTTCCAGCGCTGTGGGCTCGTACTCATTGCGCCAGTAGCGATCCAGTTTAGATTGATTGCTGATGAGTGTTCGCTCAAACTGAGCCAGTGCTTTAAGTAGGTATTCCGCAGTAATGCTGTCCGTACCAAAAGCTTCAAAAAATTTGGGCGGATAAATTTCGGTAGCTTGCAAACGTAAGACGGCTTCATCTACATCGGTTAGGCCCATCTCCAAGGGATTGGTCAACGGACCAATTGCCTGTTCTTCCAAGCTGACTGACCTGCCATCCCAATTCAGACGGCTTACCCATAATAAGTTATGGAGTGACATAGTATTTTTATTTACCTGCCCCCCATCAATTCCCTGTGGAAACTGCAAGCCATCGGTAAAAGCTTTCTCCTGTTGATGACAGGAGGCACAGGATATACTTTGGTCTGCTGATAACTGTTTCTCATAAAAAAGCATACGGCCCAGCGCTACACCTTCTTCAGTCAACAGGTTATCTGCAGGTAAACTTATTTGATCGGGAAAGTACCAAGGTAAATTTGGTTGATATGGGGTAGGATCATATACAACTTCTTTCTCTGGCTCATTTTCATTACTACAGGCGAGTAACAACACAAGCAGGGCAGTCAAGAAATAGTTGTAATAAAGCAAATAGCTAAGGGGTTTCAATTTGTTGTAAAATGTCTTCAGCTTTACGAATACTGTTTAGCATTTTCTCTCTAACAACGATGATATTCTCTTTTTCTGATGCCAGTTCAGTCATAATTTCTTCATGCTCCATACCTTCAAACTCAAAGTCATTAGAACGCATCCAGTGCATCATGGCTTCATCTGCATCTTGCAGATCATCATTATAGTTTGTAAGTGAGTCAAGCATACCTGGGTCGGTTGCTTCTTCATTTTGTAAACTATCAATAAGTGTTTTTAATTTCTTTTGTAAGCGGAAAATATGATCCATCTCAGGCATCACTTCATCGTGGATCGCCATCATTTCATTGAACAGGGAGTCTTGGGCGGTTTCTTCAGGACTTAGTTTGGTAGACTCTTGATCATTTTTAGCTGAAGGTTCACAGGCGAAAACAACAACAAGCATAAAGAAAGTGAGGCAATTTTTCATGATGACATTTAGTTTGGTTTTAGATTTCTTTCTCTCAAATGGGTATTCATGTTTACGCAAAAAAAAAGGCTTTAGTGATAAAGCCTTTTTCCAAAAGATATAGTGTTTTACTAATTTAGGACATCTTATCCAATACCTGCATTACTTCTCTTACATGTCCTTCAGAAGTTTTGAGCAGTTGCATTTCATCATCGGTAAGCTCAAGCTCAATAATCTTTTCAATTCCATTTTTACCAAGAATTACCGGCGCTCCCAGGTAGCAGTCACTTATACCATATTCTCCCTCAAGTTTCACACATACTGGGAATACACGACGCTGATCTTTTACGATAGCTTCAACCATTTGAGCCGCTGCTGAACCCGGAGCATACCAGGCTGATGTGCCCATCAGCTTCACCAACTCTCCACCTCCGGACTTGGTACGGTCTACAATAGCGTCAAGCTTCTCCTTTTCAATAAGTTCGGTTACCGGAATACCTCCCACAGTAGTGTAACGGGGCAGAGGAACCATAGTATCGCCATGACCACCCATCAGTACAGCCTGTATATCTTTGGGAGAAACATTAATTGCCTCCGCCAGGAACGAACGATAACGAGCGGTATCCAGAATTCCCGCCATACCCATTACTTTATTACGAGATGCTTTTGAGGTCAGGTGTGCCTGGTAGGTCATCACATCCAGCGGGTTAGACACGATGATAATGATAGCCTCCGGCGAATGCTTTACAACATTTTCGGTTACCGTTTTTACAATACCAGCGTTAGTTTCAATCAGGTCGTCGCGCGACATACCAGGCTTGCGGGGAAGCCCGGAAGTGATTACTACCACATCCGATCCGGCAGTTTTAGAGTAATCATTGGTGGAACCAATGGTACGTGTATCATAAAGGTTGATCGGAGACTTTTCCCAGATATCCAGGGCTTTTCCTTCGGCTAGCCCTTCTTTTATATCTACCAATACAACTTCATTGGCTACCTCACGATAGGCCAATACATCGGCACAGGTTGCTCCCACGTTTCCAGCTCCTACTACAGTTACTTTCATAGTATATACGTATTTTATAGTTTGGTGAAAAAATTATCGTCTATAAGACACAAATTTAATAAAGTAGCGCAAAGAAGATAGTAATTATTGCGCCAATTGCATTGCGCCAATTGCATTGCGCCAATTGCATTGCGCCAATTGCATTGCGCCAATTGCATTGCGCTAGTTTATTCATTGAGGGTCACCCTACTCAAAAAGTAGTATAGAGCAGGTCCAGGCTAAAAAACCCTTTGGAAGAACGATACGAAGCAAATAGCTGCTTGGTATACTCATCGTACATCTCAGTTAGCGAAGCTAACATTTTTGCTTTAATCTTTGGCTGACTTGAGAAAATATCCATGATATTTACATGAGGAATTACATAAAGATCAGCATCAGGAGAGGTAACAATAGCATTATAAAAGCGATTGGTATTTTCTATACAGGCGTTGTTTCCAAATGAATGCCCTGTTCCAATTTGATTCAGTACTTCTAATTCTTCACCTACATCAAATGAAATTGAGACTTTACCTCTCTTAATCACATAAAGGGCATGACTGGGATCTTTTCTAAAAAAAACAACTTCATCCTGCTTGTATTTTCTGAGGTAGAGATAGGGTAAAAAAAATGCTTTCTCATCATCCGAGAGTGCTTCAAAGATTTTGATGCCTGACAAAAAATTAAAAATACTGGTCTCCTCAGCAGAATATGAGCGTTGAAACGGGTTTTTCATAGGTTCAGATAGGTAATCCTGCTTTTCTGGCGTTTATATCAAAATTTTCATGGCAGGGGTTTAACCTCTTGTTTGATCTCAAAAACCTGCTTGGTGTTTTCTGTCACTCTGTAACGATGGTCAATTCTTTGGCCTACTACCCATACGATATCGTTACCAGAGGTCAATACCATGACTCTTTTTTTCAAGTTTAGCGGAATTTTGAGGTCTATCATAAAATCGCTGAGTTTTTTTTTGCGGTTCATTCCCAATGGGAAAAAGTGATCACCCTTTTTCCAGGTACGTAACTTTAATGGGAACTGCAGTTTCTCATGATCCAAAGCGGCGATATTAGCCAGGGGGACTATTTTATACTTGTGGGCGTCCAGTACGCTAAAGTTTAATGTAAACTCATCAGTCTGTAAAGTATGTTCTTTTCCATCTATTTCGTATAAACTTGCTATATAGTCGGTAGTAGAACTAATCACTAATTCTTTACGATCAATATTCAAGCGATGCGTGGACGAGTCAAAAACTTTTCCTACTTGAGAGTTATGCTCTCGCTTCTTAATAGCTTCCGCGATTTCTCTGCTTTGATGATACTGAAAACCATATTCTTTGATTAATTCATGTAGAATTACTTTTAAACCCGGCTGATTTTTTAAAATTTTGATATTCAAATAAACATCTTTACCATCACTACGAACACTGACCGATCTCAGGTCTTTGACAACTGCCCTGAATACATCTTCTGTTTCTGAAATCCTCTCAAGGCTTATCTCCATCGTCTGTAGTAAATTAGGATTAACTTCTTCTAATACAGGAATCACCTTACGCCTGATCAGATTTCTTCTATGTTTTTCATCCTGGTTAGAGCGGTCTTCTCTCCATAGTAGTTGTTTTTCCCGAGCGTAATTCTCAATCTGTTTTCTGTCAGCAAACAGCAATGGACGTATCACATTACCCTTTTTGGGCTTAATGCCATGCAAACCGGCAATACCGGTGCCCCTACTCAAATTAAAAAGTACAGTTTCTAACACATCATTTTTGTGATGAGCGGTCGCAACATAAGTATAATTATGCTGCGATAGCAGAGACTTAAACCAAGCATAACGAAGCTTTCTGGCAGCCATTTCTATAGACATTTTCTCACGCTCAGCATAGTCAATCGTATCAAAATCTTGGATGTAACACTCAACTCCATACTGACTTGCAAGCTGGCGCACAAAAGTCTCATCGCCATCGGATTCCTCTGCTCTTAGATGAAAGTTGCAATGTGCCATTGCAAAACTGAAATTAGCCTCAGCAAATAAGTCAGCCATCACAGCCGAGTCTACTCCACCGCTGACGGCTAGCAGTATAGGAGTATTTTTAGTAAATAAGTTTGTTTCGTTAATAAATGCCCCGAATTTGTTAACCATACTTTAAGATTATTCGTCAAAGAGAGTTAGGGTCTTTTGACTTAAAATGTAAGCATCATTAAATAATGAAGATAGCATATTTCTACTTACCTCTCCTGTTCTTTTTTGTTTGTACTTTCTCAGCCTTTGGACAAAAAAACATACAAATTGAAAATGCTGAAGTTTTTCAGGGAGGAAAAAACCCAGAGACCGATGAACAGTTTCGTAAGCTCATTGGCAATGTAATTCTCAGGCAGGGTAATACCCGTATTTTTGGTGATTCAGTGATTTTATACAATCAGAAAAATTTAACTGAAGTATTTGGGGAACGCGTCCGCGTTGAAGAGGGCGACACCATTAAGGTAGTGGGAGACAGACTAATTTATGATGGAAATGTAAGGGTAGCCCAAATGCGTGGCAATGTAATTTATACCACTCCAAGTATGACGTTGTACTCTGACTATCTGGATTATGACCTGCCTGCTAATTTGGCATATTATTATGAGGGAGGCAGACTGGTAGACTCCACCAATGTACTGACAAGTATAGAAGGTTCCTATCATACTGTATCCAATATGGCCTCTTTCAAAGATAGTGTTGTACTGACGAATCCGGACTATAAACTTGAGTCTGATACACTTCAATACAATACTGAAACGAAAGTCGCATACACTTTAGGCCCTACACTCATCACCTCTAATGATGGCACTGAGTTGACGGCTCAAGCAGGTAGCGAGTACCTTACCACTGAAAAGCAGTCTATATTTGGCTTAGGAACTGTAGAAACTGAAAAGTACGTTATTAGTGCGGATCGGCTCTTTCTGGATGATGTACAAAAACTCTACCGGGCTACTTCTAATGTAGAAATGGTCTCTAAAGACAATGATGTAATAATCACCGGGGATAGCGCAATCTACCGTAGAAATATCGGGATAACCAAAGTATATGGTCAGGCAGTGATGAGGAGACCTATGGGTTTGGATACTCTTTTTCTATCAGCAGACACTCTGGTGAGTGTAGAGGATTCTATTCCAGCCAAGGAAAGAATACTGGCTTATCACGATGTAAGAATTTACAGAAGTGATTTACAGGCTTTATCAGATTCTCTTGCCTACCATATCACCGATTCTATCCTTTATCTCTACCGTGATCCCATTTTGTGGAATGATGAAAGCCAGATCGTAGCTGATTCTATCAACCTCGAGATTGTGAATGGACAGATAGAAAAAATGAATGTAATACAAAATTCTTTTGTGATTTCTAAAGATACTATTAACAACTTTAATCAGGTGAAAGGCCGTAAAATGGTAGTAGATTTTGATCAGGGACAGATAAAAAACATTGATGTCAATGGCAATGGAGAAAGCATTTATTTTGTACTTGAGCAAGATTCTATTATGGTTGGCATGAACTATATCTTATGCAGTGATATGGTATTGAGGTTTGCTGAAGGAGCTCTTGATAACATTTCTTTTTATACTCAACCCAATGGCAAGCTCATCCCTCTACACGAATTAAGCAAAGATGACAAACAACTTCAGGGTTTCCAGTGGAGAATTGAAGAACGGCCAACCAAAATACAGGTTATCGAGAGAACTGCTTTAAAACGTAACAAAGACGAGGAGGATATTGAAAAATCAATATCGGAAGGAGGGCAAAAAGGTATGCAAAATTCTCCTCCGGGAGAATAATTTCTTTTTGAACTACATGTAAGAAAATGCTAAAAATTAGTTGATTTATAGAAAAAAATTGAGTTAATTTTATGAAATAAATACTTTTGATCACCGTTTTATGAGATTTCTTCTACCAGTTTTTTTATTCTTCTGTAGCTTAAGTGCTTATCCTCAGGGGTTTACGCTGCTAAACTCACAGGAAGAATATTACATGCAGACTGGTGAATTTCATAAATCCCCCCTCAGTATTCGAAATGACTCCGACCAGCCTTTAAGATTGGCTATTAAAATACTGGACACTGATCAGGAAAACGAAGAATTATTGGCTTCCATTTGTTCCGGTGACAATTGCCTTGATAAAAATGGTTTGCTAGAAATTAAAACCTTGGAGCCTGGTGAAACCTACGATGGTATTTCATTTAACCTCAGTGCTATTTTTGATGAGGTACAAGGTAACATCCGTTTTCTTTTCTTTGATACCGACAATCCTACTAATGCTATCGAGCGTTCCTTCCGATTTCACGTACAAGGAGATTTTCCTAGTGGAATTTTGTATCAGCGTCCTGACTTGAAAGTAAGCAATGCTTATCCAAACCCTATCGCTAATTCTGCAACTATTGACTATTCATTAGATTTTGGTCAGTCAGCCAAGATTGTGATTCTCAATTTACTGGGCAATCAGGTAATTGAACAAGAGCTTCCTTATTCTGAAAACAGTATTAAAATTCCTACCGAGCAACTTTCAAATGGAATTTATTTCTACACTTTGCAACTCAACGGTAAGAATGTAGCTACCAAAAAGATGGTTGTAAGGAAATAAGCCCCTTCTGTTTACGTTTATTTATCTGATTGACATAATCTTAGGAACTTTGTTTCTGCGACATACATTGTATTTTCATTAAGATACGATTAACTTTGCAGCACATAAATACATAAATACATAAGCATTGCAAAAAAATATATACTTCACAGTTTTAGGTCTTTTCATATTGTTCACTACTTCGTGCAGTGACTTTAGGAAAATTCAAAAAAGCTCAGACTGGCAGGTAAAATACGATGCCGCGCTAGAGTACTATCAGGACAAGGACTATTATAGGGCCATTGTTTTGTTAGAAGAAGTATTACCTATTATAAAGGGGACAAAAACTGCCGAAGAAGCTCAATTCTACTATGCATATGCTCACTATTATGAAAGAAAATATATTTTAAGTGCGCATTACTTCAAAAACTTCTTCGATACTTATACGCGAAGCCAATTTGCAACCGAGGCACTTTATATGCATGCCTACTCTCTTTATCTTCAGTCTCCTGTTCCTAATTTAGACCAAACAAGTACTTTTGAGGCTATTGAGGCCATGCAGCTTTTCATCAACAAGTACCCTTACAGCGAATACACCGACAAAGCTGAGCAGATTCTTGATGAGTTACAGGCCAAGTTGGAAGTAAAAGCTTACGAAAATGCAACACTATATTTTAGGCTTGAAAATTATAAAGCAGCAATAATCGCTTTCAATAATTTTCAGAAAGACTATCCTGATTCTCATCTGAATGAAGAAATTAGTTACTGGAAAGTGGCAGCACAGTTTAAACTGGCAGAACAAAGTATTTTAGTAAAGCAGAAAGAAAGATATTATACAACTATTGAATACTATCAATATTTTATAGACAAGTATCCTGAAAGCAAGTTTGTAGAAGAAGCAGAAGACATTTACGAAACTTGTATAAGTAAAATTCAAAAAGACACTAGTGACAGTAAAGCATCTATAAAGCAATGAATAAAAAAACTAACATTTCCGCCTCCATTGTAACACGTGACATGGATAAAATTGCCGAGCCAACTGGCAATATTTACGAATCTGTAGCTATTATCTCTAAGAGAGCTCGTCAAATTTCTGTAGCTATGAAGGAGGAATTAAACGGCAAGCTTGCTGAATTTGCCTCAACAGTAGATAACCTTGAAGAGGTCTTTGAAAACAGAGAGCAGATTGAGATCTCCAAATTTTATGAAAGAATGCCTAAACCTACCTCTATGGCGATTGAGGAGTTTTTGGATGGAGAAATAGGGTTCAGACGTATTGAAGAAGACGAACAATAATTCATTATTTTGCTGCAAGGCAAAAAAATAATATTAGGAATTTGCGGGAGTATAGCGGCATATAAGGCCGCTTTTCTCGTTCGTCTACTTACGAAAGAAGGGGCAGCGGTCAGAGTGGTTATGACTGATGCGGCTAAAGATTTTATCACCCCCCTTACACTTTCCACGCTTTCCAAAAATCCAGTGCTTTCTACTTTTTTCTCTAATCCTCAAGAGGGTAGCTGGAATAACCATATAGAATTAGGGCTGTGGGCCGACCTAATGTTAATCGCACCTGCCAGTGCCCACACGCTCGCTAAATTTTCTCAGGGACTTTGTAATGATTTACTCACGGCAGTTTATTTGTCTGCCCGATGTAAAGTAATGCTTGCTCCGGCTATGGATTTGGATATGTATTCACATCCCTCTACGCAAGCTAATTTGCAAAAATTGAGAGACTATGGTAATCTGATTATAGAAGCAGAATCCGGTGAACTTGCCAGTGGTTTGAGTGGACAGGGACGGATGGCAGAGCCCGAAAATATTTTGCAGACAGTAAAGACTTTCTTTGCTAATGATTTACCTCTCAAAGGCAAAAAAGTACTACTAACAGCTGGCCCCACACAAGAAGCTATTGATCCAGTACGTTATATCAGTAATGCTTCTTCGGGTAAGATGGGGTATGCACTGGCTACTGAGTTAGCGAATAATGGTGCTGAAGTATATCTTGTCAGTGGCCCCACAAATCTTAAGGTAACAAACAAATTAATCACACTAGCACCTGTAAAATCGGCTCAGGAAATGTTGGACGCGGCTCAAGTTTATTTTGATACATGTGATATAGCGATTTTTGCGGCTGCAGTATCTGATTATGCGCCCGTAGACATACAAAAGCAAAAAATAAAGAAAAATAGCAATACACTGCGTCTAGAACTTCATAAAACGCCTGATATCGCGAAAACCTTAAGTATCAAGAAAAAAAAGAATCAGTTTACGGTCGGTTTTGCACTGGAAACAAATGATGAGGAAGCCAATGCTTACAAAAAGATAAAAGGCAAAAACTTTGATATGATCGTGCTGAACTCACTAAATGATAAAGGTGCAGGCTTTGGGTATGATACTAACAAGATAAAAGTTTTTTTCGCTGAAAAAGATGACGTAAAAGTGTTTTCGTTAAAGTCAAAACAGGAAGTTGCCCGGGATATCATTCAGCTTATAAAAGATAATTACCATGCTTAAAAGTGTATTTTCTATATTATTCTCACTCCTCTTCATTTCTCGTTTGCCATTAGCTGCTCAGGAGCTTAACGCAAATGTTGTCGTAAACTTTCAGAATGTACAGACTACTGAGACGAGAGTATTTACAGACATGGAAAATGCTTTTCAGCAATTTTTGAACAACCGAAAATGGACAGATGATGCTTTTGCTCCCGAAGAAAGAGTCAACTGCAATTTCGTGATCAACATAGAGCAAATGCCCTCTGTAGGTAATTTCCAGGCAACTGTACAGGTACAGTCTTCACGTCCTGTATACGGAACTAACTATGAGTCACTGATGCTCAATTTTGCAGACCGTGACTGGCAGTTTCAGTATGTAGAATCACAACCTTTAGAGTTTAATCTTAATTCTTATACCAGTAATATTACCAGTCTGCTCGCTTATTATGCGAACATCATTTTGGGACTGGACTATGATTCTTTTAGCGAATTAGGGGGACAGACATTTTTTGAAAGAGCCCAACTGATTGTCAGTAACGCACAGCAACTAGGTGGTGCAGGGTGGGACCAGTTTGGGAGCAACCGCAGGCGCAACCGTTACTGGCTGGCAGAAAACTTTATTAACCCACAAATGACAGCCGTCCGAAGAGGCATATATAATTATCATCGCAAAGGGTTAGACACTTTTATGGAGGATGAAGCTGAAAGCCGTAAAAATATGCTTTCAGCACTGGAAGAAATACAAAAGGTAAGTAAAGTATTTCCCCAATCTATTTTGTTGATATCTTTTTTTGATGCTAAAAATGATGAGATTATTAGCACCTTTTCTAAAGGTGATACCCAGATCCGCAGAAATGCTTATAACGCATTAGTAGAGATTAATCCTACCATGACAGATGACTATAGTGTTATCATTAACAATTAATACTTTTGATAAGTATTTTTGCGACTATTGTTATTCCTCATCCCATGTTGTAGCTTTGTGTACTTAGTTCAAGTATAAAATAGTGGCTAAGTCTTTACTTATTTTTTGAGCGGTTTTAACGCATTACTTAATTCCCAATCGGGTAAACAAAATACATGCTTATGACTGTTTAAAGACTAGTCTGATTAATTTATTGTATTTTAGACATAAACTGACTGCTTTACTTTTCAGTATTGTATGCTCAAAAACTTAGTAATTAAAAATTACGCATTGCTGGAGGCCCTGGAAATGGAGCCTTCTGAATCTCTGAATATCATTACTGGAGAAACGGGAGCGGGAAAATCTATAATGCTCGGAGCAATAGGTTTACTGCTTGGCAACCGTGCTGACAAGAAAACTCTTTATAATGAGGATTCTAAATGCGTAATTGAAGGCACATTTACAGTAAACAAATACCAGCTTGAGTCAATTTTTGATCAAGAAGAGCTGGACTATGACCCGGTTTGTATATTACGCAGAGAAATCACCCCCAGCGGAAAATCACGTGCATTTATCAATGATACCCCAGTAAGACTGGAAACGATGAAAGGCGTTGGCAAATTTATGGTTGATATCCATAGCCAGCATGACAGCCTCCTACTAGCTAACAATATCTACCAATTAGAAATTATTGATGCCTTTGCAGACAATGAAAATCTGCTAAAAATCTATCAGCAAAGCTATTACCACCACCGTAGAGCGCAAAGTGAATATGAACAGCTGAAACAGCAGGCTACCGAAATGAAAAGAGAGGCTGATTATCATGAGTTTTTGCTGAAAGAGCTTCATAAAGCCAAGCTTCAGGCCGGAGAGCAGGACAAACTTGAGGATGAACTTCGGGTAATGGAAAATGCGGGTAATATTAAAGAACAGCTCAACCTTCTTAACACACTTTTGGCAAATGATACCCATAGTGTTGAGGACATGCTGGTGCAGGCCAAACAGTCACTTGCTAAGATTTCTTCTTTTTCACATAAGTATGAGCTACTCTATCAAAGACTGGAAAGCTGCCTTATAGAGTTAAGAGACATTAATAGCGAAGCTGAAGGTGAAGCGCTTGAAGTAGACTTTGATATTGATAAAGTAGAAACAGTACGTGAAAGAGTCAACTTCATTTATCAATTGCAGCAGAAGCATCAGGTAGATACTGTAGAAGAGTTATTGGAAATCCAGTATGAGCTTGAACATAAATTGGATAAAGTTCTCAATCTTGACCAGGAACTGCAAAGACTCAAGTCGGTTAAGGATGCCGCTTACAATGAAATGATGGTACATGCCGAGAATCTAAGTAACTCCAGACAAAAGGTATTCCATGACTTTGCCGAAACAATTGCCAAACTGCTAAAAAACCTGGGCATTCCCGATGCTCATCTGAAAGTAGCACGAATTCAGGTGCCTCCAAGTGACAGTGGCGTGGATGAAATTAATATACTTTTTAGTGCAAACAAGGGAATTGCTCCACAGGAAATTAAAGGAGTAGCTTCAGGAGGAGAGTTTTCCCGGCTAATGTTCTGCATCAAATATATATTGGCAGATAAAATCTCTTTGCCTACTATTATTTTTGATGAGATTGATACGGGTGTGTCTGGAGAAATTGCCATCAAAATGGTAAACATGATGAAGGAAATGGCCAAAAATCATCAGGTGATAGCCATCAGTCATTTACCGCAGGTAGCTGCCAAAGGTAATGCGCATTATTTCGTGTATAAAGACAACAGTTCAAGTAAGGCGGTTAGTAAAATAAAGAAGCTCACACAAGAAGAGCGAGTGCAGGAAATCGCAAAAATGATTGGGGGTAATAATCCTTCCAATATTGCCTTTGAAAACGCCAAAGAGTTGCTTACTTAATAGCTCACACTTCTGGTTTTGCTGGTACTTACTGCATTGTAAAACCCTACTACTCCTCCCAATAGATGCGACTCCCAGGATACACCTGCCAGCGTAGGAAGTACACCATAAAATAACCCACCATAAATGAACATTATAAGCAGTGAGATCAGCAGGGATTTAAAGTCCTGCCTGAATATTCCGAAAAAGATAAGAAATGAAGCCAGACCATATATAAGTCCACTGGCTCCTATATGAAAAGCAGGGCGGGCAAAAACCCAAACCAATACTCCTGTCAGAAAATAACACTGCAGAAAAACCCGGGTAGCAATTTTGGTATAGAACATATATAACATTGTTCCCAGGAAAAGCAATGGAATAGTGTTAGAAGCTAAATGTCTGACACTGCCATGAAGTAAAGGGGAAGTTACTATACCCACCATCCCTCTTATTGTACGGGGCATGATACCAAAAAGCGCTAAATCAATCCGATAGGTATACTCAAAGAGCAATACCGCCCACATGACCATAATTAATCTTGCCGGTACAATAATACTTCTGCTGATACTTTGCATATTATTATTTTTGTTCTTTTTCTGCTGATGTTTCAGCCATAGTCTTTAATGTAAGCATAAGCGGCAGATGATCACTAAATCCTCCATGATATTGGTAACCAGCATAAGTTCTATTGGGTTTAACACCACCATAGGTCTTATCTTTTTCAAGTAACCAATCAGGATGAAAAACCTTTGCTGTTTGACTCTTCACATAAAATCTGTCACTCATCAACAGCGGCTTGCTAACCCACATTTGATCAAAATGACTCCACAAACCTTGATGCTTATGCGTCCCGTCAAAATGCTTGTTAGAGATGATCACCAGGCTGGAATCTTTGCCCGCTAACAGTTGTAAACTTGGATCATCAGGAGAGTCATTGAAGTCTCCGGTGACTATCACTGACGCATTAGCTTCCTGATCTATGATTCTTTCCACTCTTTCTCTCACTACCGAAGCAGCATAGATTCTGCGTGACTCTGATGATTTACCGCCGCCGTAACGAGATGGCCAGTGATTGACAAAAAGATGAAATTCCAAGCTTTCCTGAAGCTTGGCTTTCAGATAGATTATATCTCTTGTTTTCCGATACGTATCATCAGGAAATGTAAGTCGGATAAAGTTTGTATCTAAAGGCTGGATAAGCGCCGGCCTGTATAATATTGCCAAATCAATTCCTCTCCTGTCTTCTGATTCCTGATGAATGATGTCATAACCAGCTCTTTGCAATGGAGTTTGTTCAAGCAGATCTCTCAACACACTTACATTTTCAATTTCAGCGAGTGCAATAAGCCCCGGGAACTTCCATTGACCGGCAGCAAGTAAGGTTTTATATATGTGGAATAATTTTTTTTGATAACGTTCTCTATTCCATCCTCTGATGCCATAAGGCAAAAATTCGTCGTCGTTTTTCAGGCTGTCATCCTGCGTATCAAAAAGATTCTCTACATTCCAGAAAATAATTTGTACTTCGTCAGAAGGCTGGTCAAAATTCTCCTGTGAATACCCAACCCTAATTACTGATAAAAATACTAACCCAAAAACAATCTGCTTCATCTGCAACCAATTTAGCTACAAGATAAGTCTGGCTAGATCCTAATACACAACAAACTTCTGCCTTACATTACCTAAAGAGGAATATTGCCATGTTTCTTCTTTGGTAACTTATCCACTTTATTTTCCAGCATTTTGAAAGCCCTCATCAGCTTAGCTCTTGTTTGATGAGGATAGATTACTTCATCAATATATCCTCTTTTAGCCGCCATATAAGGATTAGCAAAAGTGGTGGTATATTCATCTATTTTTTCCTGAAGTTTAGCCTCCGGATCATCAGCCTCTTTGATTTCCTTCCTGAAAATAATCTCAGACGCTCCTTTGGCCCCCATTACTGCAATTTCTGCACTAGGCCAGGCATAATTCATATCAGCGCCAATATGTTTAGAATTCATCACATCATAAGCCCCTCCATAAGCTTTACGCGTAATTACTGTCACGCGAGGAACCGTAGCCTCACTGAAAGCATAAAGTAACTTTGCACCATTGGTAATAATCGCATTCCACTCCTGGTCTGTTCCGGGTAAAAAGCCTGGTACATCTTCTAAAACCAGTAAAGGGATATTAAAACTATCACAGAAACGAACAAAACGAGCTCCTTTTACACTGGCATTGATATCCAATACACCCGCCAAAGTAGCTGGTTGATTGCCTACTATTCCTATACTCCTCCCCCCTAGCCTGGCAAAACCAACTACTATGTTTTCAGCAAAATTCTTATGAACTTCCATAAAGCTACCCTCATCCACTATGCCACTGACCACATCACGCATATCATAGGGCTGATTAGGGTTTTCTGGTACGATATCATCCAAAGCTGCCCTACTTTCGTCTTCTTTAGGCTGGTATTCAAGGTGTGGGGCATCCTCTTCACAGTTCTGGGGTAGATAGCTTACCAAGTGACGAATGTCTTTTATACACTGTAATTCATTTTTACACGCAAAATGTGTCACTCCACTTTTTGTACTATGGGTAATCGCTCCCCCTAACTCTTCAGCTGTTACATCTTCCTGAGTGACGGTCTTTACTACGTGAGGACCTGTAACAAACATATAGGAGGTTTTTTCAACCATAAAGATAAAATCGGTTATAGCAGGAGAATAGACTGCACCACCGGCACAAGGCCCCATTACCGCTGAAATCTGTGGAATAACGCCTGAAGCTAAAGTATTTCGGTAAAATATATCGGCGTATCCACCTAATGAGACCACGCCTTCCTGAATTCTGGCACCTCCTGAGTCATTCAAGCCAATGATAGGTGCTCCGTTTTTCATAGCCAGATCCATGATTTTTACAATTTTTTCAGCATGAGCTTCTGATAAAGATCCTCCAAAGACTGTAAAGTCCTGAGAGTAAACATAGACCAAACGTCCATCCAATGTACCATAACCCGTAACTACGCCATCACCTAAATACTTTTGTTTTTCCAGTCCGAATGAAGTACTGCGATGCTCAACAAACTTACCTGTTTCTTCAAACGAACCTTCATCCAGCAAAAGGGTTACCCTTTCTCTAGCCGTTAGCTTCCCTTTATCATGTTGGGCTTTGATTCGTTTCTCTCCCCCCCCCAGCAATGCCATCTTATTTTTTTCTTCAAGTTGTTGTAGTTTTTCAGCTTTAGTAATTGCTACATATCCTTGCTGAGCATTATCATGCCGAGCATCTTCATGCGAAGCGTTATTTTGCCTTTCTTTCATAGTAAATATTAATTTATTTGTGTTAAATATAGTTATATATAAGAAACCATTTATTTTCGCAGTGCATTTACATTAAACAAATGCATATATGCTATTCATTGTGGGATAGCTTTCAGATATGGAGAAGCAAAAAATTGCCGTAATTGATTTAGGTACCAACACCTTTCATTTGCTTATTGTAAGCATTGACAGTTATCAACGCTTTCACATAATACATCGTGAGCGTAAAGCTGTGATGATTGGTCGTGGAGGAATTAATCAGGGAATGATTAATGAAGAAGCTCAGTTAAGAGCTCTTTCAACCGTTCAGCACTTTAAAGACATGATTGATAAGTTCAAGATAGATCATGTAGTAGCTACCGCCACAAGTGCTTTTCGTAATGCTAAAAATGGAGCATCTTTAGCAAAGCGGATTTATGATGAAACGAGTATATCCATAGATATTATTCCTGGTGAGCTTGAGGCTGATTATATTTACTATGGTGTAAGAGAGGCCATGGCTCTTGAGGCTGAAAATGCTCTTATCATGGACATTGGCGGAGGAAGCGTGGAATTTATTATTTGCAACGATCAGTTTGTGCTCTGGAAGCAGAGCTATGAAATTGGTGCGCAACGTCTTTTGGAATTATTTGATATTACGGACCCTATCTCCAGAGAGAATGTAGAACAACTTTTACAATATTTTGATAATAAGCTACTTAGTTTAACTAAAGCCGTCAAAAAATTTCAACCAAAAACATTAATCGGTGCATCAGGTACTTTCGATACATTAAGCGATATTTATGTCATTGATCAAGATATCAATGTTAAGCCCGATGCATCTGAGTTACCACTTACTTACGAGCACTATTTAAAAACTCATCAGGCTCTCAATGAAAAAAATCATGCTGAGAGGATGACCATCCCAGGAATGATTGAACTAAGAGCTGATATGATTGTGGTAGCCTCATGGTTAATCCACTATGTTTTGGATAAATATCAGATACGAAATATCAGAGTTTCAGCCTTTGCACTTAAAGAAGGCTTATTACGATGTGTTTCTAATCAACTCATAGCAAATCAGTAACAGTAGTTACATGCAGCACTTCAAACACACTGACCTCTACAATTTTACTTATAATGTATTTAGGAAAATAGGCTGTCCCAATAATGATGCTGAGCTGGCAGCAGAAGTTCTACTCAAAGCAGATCTCCGGGGAGTGGACTCTCATGGAGTAGCACGGCTTACTGGCTATGTGAGGTTATGGGAGAAGAAAAGAATTAATGTTAAGCCTGCTATACAGATCGTACATGAAACTCCAAGTACTGCTGTAATTGATGGAGATGAAGGTTTAGGGCTGGTTGTAGCTCCTTTTGCCATGAAAGTGGCTATGGAAAAAGCATCCTCTGCTGGTACCGGTTGGGTTAGTGTAAGAAACTCAAACCACTTCGGTATAGCTGGCTACCACGCTATGATGGGCTTAGAAAAAGATATGATTGGACTTGCCATGACCAACGCCAGCCCCCTGGTAGCTCCTACCTTTGCAACCGAACGCTTACTAGGCACTAATCCTATCGCAGTTGCCATCCCTGCTAATCAACAGCCGCCTTTTGTCGCTGATTTTGCGACAACCACTGTAGCGAATGGCAAATTAGAAATTTTGCAAAGAAAACAGGAAAAAGCACCTCTCGGATGGGTCCAAAATGCCCAAGGTCAGCCTTCTGAGAATCCCGGCGAGCTTTCTGAAGGTGGTGCATTGCTTCCATTGGGCAGTGACAGAGTCCATGGTAGTCACAAAGGATATTGCCTGGGTTCCATCGTAGATATATTTTCAGCAATTTTTTCGGGAGCAAATTACGGTCCCTGGGTACCTCCTTTTGTTAGCTTTCTACCCTTAGTCAAAGATCCTGTAGGTGAAGGAATTGGACATTTTTTGGGTGCAATGCGGGTAGATGCTTTTCGTCCTGCAGATGAATTTAAGAAACACATGGATCAGTGGATTCAACGTTTTCGTTCTGCCGATACGGTTGATCATCAGGAAAAAGTACAGATACCAGGTGACCCTGAAAGAGAAATGGAAAGTATCAGAAGTAAAGAGGGAATACCTATTCTTGAACCTGTTGTAAAAGATTTAAGAGGATTAGCAGAAAAATTTTCTATCCCTTTTATAAAGTAAAACCCACATTTAGCACCCAGGGGCTATTGTAAGGAGACTTGATGTTATCATACATTAGGTTATACATCGCAGAGAGTAATACAGCTCCTCTTCTTCCCAAAGGTTGGTACAAACCTCCACCTACAAAAAATCCTGACACCCAGTCTCGTTTGAAATAGGGTTCCTGGTTTACGACAGTAAGATATTCGGTACTCAGGCTTTCATACTGTACCTGAGCAAAGAACTGTTTTCCGATAAGGTGACGGGCAAAAAAGCTTCCTCCATAAATACTGCTTGCCTCGTACCCTCTATATTTTAAGTAACGATAAGTAAAGCCTGGGCCAGCAGTAAACTGATCAGTGAAGCGATAGCCTATCATAGGAGAAAGATCAATATAGGTCACTGATCCAAACTGTAAACCAAAATTACCGCCTACTGAAATTCTTTCCCAAAAATCGCTGCTGCTTCTTTCTTCTCTTGTTGTTTCTTCTTGTGCAAATAAAATATGACTACTAAAAATAAGGACTATAGCGGCAATCATTTGCTTCATATGTAAATGTTGTTTATTGCTTAATAATGACATATACATCTTCATCAGGCTTTTTCATCAGGTACTTTTCACGGGCAAACTTCTCAAGCAGTTCATCGTTACTCAGCAATTCTTTACGGTCTTTCTCCACCTGGTCAATTTTTTCCTGATAAAATTCTTTCTCTTTTTCTAGTGCATTAAGCTTCCTGGTCAGCATTATCTGTGAACCTATATCATTGGTATCCAGAAAAAGCATCCATATCACAAACCCCAAAGTGAAAAGGAAGTAAAAACTCTTAATAAATTTTGGAATTTTATTGAGGAAGCGCATGCATATCTGTTTAGTAAGTAAACGTATAGCAAATTAAATTGATTGCATTCACTATAAAAAGAAAATGCAACCCAAAATTGGGTTGCATTAAACTAATCAATTTTGTACTAATTCTGATAATCTGTTACAACAATTTTCCAGGAAAGTAGGCTACTTGCCCCAATTGCTCCTGAATTCTCAATAGTTGATTATACTTAGCCATTCTATCAGAACGAGAGGCTGAGCCTGTCTTGATCTGACCAGCATTTAGTGCCACAGCTAAATCTGCGATGAAATTATCTTCAGTTTCTCCTGAACGGTGTGAGATTACACTTTTGTAACCATTTCTTTTAGCAAGATTCACTGTATCAATTGTCTCGGTAAGAGAACCAATCTGATTCACTTTGATTAAAATAGAATTACCAACACCTTGATCAATTCCATCCTGTAGACGTTTAACGTTAGTAACAAAAAGATCATCACCTACCAGTTGGCATTTATCTTTCAGTAAGTCGGTATGAGTCTTCCAACCAGCCCAATCATCTTCACTCATTCCGTCTTCAATTGAAATAATAGGGTATTGATCTACCCATTCCTTCCAGTAATTCGCCATATCGGAGGAATTCAGCTCTTCTCCTGAAGACTCAAACTTATAAACGCCCTTTTCGCTGTCATAAAACTCAGTAGAGGCAGCATCAAGAGCAATAAAAATTTCTTCACCTGGCTTGTAGCCAGCTTTTTCAATAGCCTGAAGTACGACTTCAATTGCTTCTTTATTTGAAGTAATATTAGGAGCAAAACCACCTTCATCTCCTACATTTGTAGAAAGATTTTTACTTTTCAGTACATTTTTCAGGTGATGAAAAACCTCAGTACCCATACGAAGGGCCTCAGAAAAGCTTTCAGCCTTTACGGGCATGATCATGAACTCCTGAAAATCTATCGCATTATCCGCATGGCTTCCTCCATTCAGAATATTCATCATAGGTACAGGAAGCGTGTTAGCATTTACACCTCCGATATACTTATATAATGGTTGGCCCAGCTCAAGTGCAGCAGCTTTAGCAACTGCCAATGAGACTCCAAGTATCGCGTTTGCACCAAGCTTAGACTTGTTGGCAGTACCATCAATATCGAGCATGGTATGGTCTATGAGCGTTTGCTCAAATATAGATACTCCTAATAATTTCTGGGCAATTGCACTATTTACATTATCAACCGCTTTAGTTACTCCTTTTCCCATGAAAAGACTTTTGTCATTATCCCTCAGCTCTACTGCCTCATGTTGACCGGTAGAAGCTCCTGAAGGCACAGCGGCTCTTCCCAAAACATTATTTTCTGTAATGACATCAACTTCAACTGTTGGATTACCTCTGGAATCAAGGATTTGACGGGCGTGAATTTTCTTAATAATACTCATAAGATAAAAATTAAGTGCGCTTTTAGATTAGGGGCAAATTTAAAGAATGTTATGGATTAAGTATTCATCAGCTTCACGAATTGATCAAAAAGATAACGTGAATCATGAGGACCAGGTGACGATTCAGGGTGGTATTGTACTGAAAATGCTTTTTTGTCCAGCATTTTAATGCCTGCCACAGTATTATCATTTAAATTGATGTGTGTCACCTTGAGATTTTTCATCTTCTCAGCCTCTTCCAAGTTTACTGAGAAACCATGGTTCTGAGAAGTAATTTCACTTTTACCAGTCTCTAAATTTTTTACCGGATGATTTAATCCACGATGACCGTGATGCATTTTGTAGGTAGAAATATTATTTGCTCTTGCTAAGATCTGGTGACCTAGACAAATGCCAAACAAGGGGCGATCTTCTTCTAAAATCTTCTTTACGGTGTCTACAGCGTATTCCATAGCTCCGGGATCCCCTGGTCCGTTGGACACGAAATACCCATCAGCCCCCCATGCTTTAATCTTTTCATAGCTTGTTTTGGCGGGGAAAATTTTGCAATAACAACCACGCTCGGTAAGGTTTTTCAAGATGCTTGTCTTAATCCCCAAATCAATTACTGCCACTTTTTTTGGAGCACTCTCATGTCCATAATAATACTCGTCCTTAGTACATACTTGGGAGGAAAGTTCCAGCCCAGCCATTGAAGGAACCTCATCTAATATTTTCTTCAACTCTTTGAGATCAGTAAGTTCTGAGGAAATTACTGCATTCATAGCTCCCTTAGACCTGATATGTCTGACAAGCTTTCTTGTATCTATATTCGTAATACCGACAATTCCAGCATTTTCTAAAAAATGCTGAAGATCATGATCAGCTTTTTCACGGCTATAAACATTAGAAAAATCATTTACAACCAAAGCGCTAATTTTCGGCGTATTAGACTCCTGTTCAGAATCCAAGACTCCATAATTACCAATATGAGAGGTTGTATTGACGATTATCTGACCATAATATGAAGGATCGGTGTAAATTTCTTGGTAACCGGACATACCAGTGTTAAAACAAATTTCTCCACCTTTAGTCCCAATTTTTCCTATTGCATTACCATGAAAATATGTGCCATCTTCAAGGAGTAAGACAGCTGTTGCTTTTTTGTCGGGCTTCATAGGGTAGTTTTGAGCAATTTTAATAATAAACTAATAAAAAAAAAGGGATTAAGCTGTTGACTAAAACAGCTTAACCCCTCTATAAAGGATAATATGATGCTATTTGTTCTCTTTATCTTCAGAATCACTGGAATCGTCTGCTTCTTTAGATTGATCATCTGCTTTACCTTCAACTTTTTCATCTGTTGTTGAAGCTTCTTTTTTTTCTTCTACTTCAGTGGTTTCAGCTTCATCAGTTACTGTATCTCCAGCAGTAGTAGGTTGAGACTCTTTCTTATCTTCTACCTCTGTTGCTTCTGCAGTTGACGACTTAGCTTCACTTTTAGAAGAACTTTTCTTACCAGATCTACGACTTCTCCTAGTGCTTTTCTTCTTAGTAGTATCCTCCTGCATGTATGTCTCATTGAAGTCAACCAACTCAATCAAACACATATCCGCATTGTCTCCAAGACGGTTACCTAGCTTTATGATACGAGTATATCCACCGGGCCTTTCAGCTACTCTTTCAGCTACTTCATTAAAAAGTACTTGGGCTGAAGTTTTATCTTGTAAATATGAGAATACAACCCTTCTGGAATGGGTGGTATCTGCCTTAGACCTGGTTATCAAAGGCTCTACATATTTCCTTAACGCCTTCGCTTTAGCCACAGTAGTGGTGATCCGTTTATGAAGAATCAAAGACGAAGCCATATTTGCCAACATCGCTTTACGATGGGGTGCGGTACGTCCTAAATGGTTAAATTTTTTTGCGTGTCTCATTACTTCCTTGCTATTTACTTCAGCTAACTGCTTCTGCTACGAGATTAATCTTCTTCTAGTTTATATTTACTCACATCCATTCCGAATGTCAAATTCTTATCTGCTATGAGCTGCTCTAATTCTGCCAATGATTTTTTACCAAAGTTACGAAACTTCATCATGTCAGAAATCTCAAGCTGTGCTAGATCTCCTAGAGTTTTCACATCAGCTGCTTTTAAACAGTTGTATGCTCTTACTGAAAGGTCTAAATCATTGAGAGGTGTCTTCAAAAGCTTTCTCATATGAAGCATTTCCTCATCTACAGTATCTGGCTCACCCTGTTGAGGTGTTTCCAAAATCATGTTCTGATCAGAGAATAACATAAAATGTTTGATCAGAATATTTGCGGCTCCTTTTAGGGCATCTTCAGGGTGAATTGAACCATCAGTCTCTATATCCAGAATAAGCTGTTCATAGTCAGTACGTTGTTCAACCCTGGTATTTTCTACACTAAACTTCACATTTTTGATTGGAGTAAAGATGGAATCTATTGCTATCACTCCATAACTCTGATCATTCTGCTTATTTTCTTCAGAAGGCACATATCCTCTACCTTTCTCAACATAGAGCTCAATTTCCACATCCAGTGATTCATCCATATGACAGATCACATGATCAGGATTAAGAACTTCAAATGAAGTTACATGCTCTTGAATATCAGCACCGGTAAAACTGGACTGATTTTTTATAGGAATCACAATTTTGTTATCTACGAAGTCATCAGTGACTTTCTTAAAGCGCACTTTTTTCAGACTCAAAATAATTTCAGAGACATCTTCAACTATTCCTTCTACTGTAGAAAACTCATGCATTACTCCAGGCATTTTAACACCTGTGATTGCATAGCCTTCCAGTGATGACAACAAAATTCTTCTTAGTGCATTACCAACAGTAACCCCATAACCTCTTTCTAATGGCTTGAAAGTGAACAGACCATGAAAGTTGTCTGCCTTTTCCATTACCACCTTTTCAGGCATTTGAAATGCTAGTATTGACATATTTGTTAGGTATACTTCGTTTAAAAATTGAGACGAAAAAACGTATAAACTTACTTAGAGTAAAGTTCAACAATCAACTGCTCTTGTAAGTTCTCTGGTATTTCATCTCTTTGAGGAACATTATTAAATCTTCCTGCCATTTGAGATTTATCCCATTCTAACCAGCTAAAACGGTTTGCACTATGTGTGGCTAAACTGTTGGTGATAGCTTCCAAAGATTTTGATTTTTCTCTTACACCTACTAAATCACCTGGCTTTACCTGAAATGAAGGTACATTAACCACTTCCCCATTGACAGTGATATGCTTATGACTTACCAGTTGTCTGGCACCTCTTCTGGTAGGCGCAATGCCTAGTCTAAACACAACATTATCAAGCCTAGATTCAAGTAATTGCAAAAGGATTTCACCAGTAATACCCTGGCTACTGTTTGCTTTTTCAAAAAGATTTGCAAACTGTCTTTCTAATACACCATAGGTATACTTAGCTTTTTGTTTAGCCATAAGCTGAATTGCATATTCTGACTGCTTACGACGTCTTCCTCGGCCATGCTGCCCGGGAGGGTATCCCTTCTTCTGCAGCGCTTTGCTTGGGCCGAATATAGGATCATTAAATTTTCTTGCTACTTTAGACTTAGGGCCTCTATATCTTGCCATAATCGTGTATCGTATTTTATACTCTTCTTCTTTTAGGTGGGCGGCAACCGTTATGCGGTAGGGGAGTTACATCTTTAATCATAGTAACTTCCAAGCCTGTATTCTGTAGGGTTCTGATTGCTGATTCACGTCCGGCGCCAGGTCCTTTGATGAATACTTCAACCTTACGCATTCCCAGATCGTAAGCAGTTTGAGCGCAGTTAGCTGCAGCAGTTTGAGCTGCGTAAGGCGTATTTTTCTTAGAACCTTTGAAACCCATCTTACCTGCCGATGCCCATGACACTACTTGTCCTGACATGTTGGTAATAGAGATAATGATATTATTAAATGAAGCTTTAATATGAGCTTGCCCTACGGCCTCAACCGCAACCACTCTCTTTTTTGCTTTATCTTTTCTTTTCTGAGCCATAACTATTTAACTCTACTTAGTAGCTTTCTTTTTATTTGCAACTGTCTTACGCTTACCTTTGCGTGTACGTGCGTTATTCTTTGTCTTTTGTCCTCTAACAGGAAGACCTTTACGATGTCTTAAGCCACGGTAACAACCAATATCCATCAGTCGCTTTATACTCATTTGTACCTCAGATTTAAGTACACCTTCCACTTTGAATTCGTTAGCGATAATGCTACGAATGGCATTGGACTCTTCGTCATCCCACTCTCCAACTTTCTTACTCCAGTCAATACCTGCTTGAGTAAGAATGTTTTGAGCAGAGCTCTTACCAATGCCAAAGATATAGGTAAGACCTATTTCTCCTCTTTTATTATCGGGGATATCTACGCCTGCAATTCTAGCCATAATTAACCTTGTCTTTGCTTAAATCTAGGGTTCTTCTTATTAATAACGTATAACTTGCCCTTCCTTCTGACAATTTTGCAGTCGGAACTGCGCTTTTTAATAGATGCTTTTACTTTCATAGTTACTTATATCTGTATACTATTCGTCCTTTAGTTAAATCATAAGGTGACATTTCAAGCTTTACTCTGTCACCAGGTAATATTTTGATATAGTTCATTCTCATCTTACCAGATATATGGGCAATTACCTGGTGGCCATTTTCAAGCTCAACTCTAAACATTGCATTAGACAATGCTTCCGTTATAGTACCATCTTGTTCTATTGATGCTTGTTTAGCCATATATATTTAAATTCAGGTTCCTTTTAGGTATAAAAAAATTTAATATCAAGCAACAGCAGCGTTTTCAGACCTACCTTTAATCCTACCAGACTTCATCATACCTTCGTAATGACGCATTAACAGATAGCTCTCAATTTGCTGAAGTGTATCCAGTATTACTCCTACCATAATGAGTAATGAGGTTCCACCGTAGAAATATGAAAACTCTGTGGTTATTCCTGCAACACTCGCAATAGCTGGCATAATAGCTATTATTGCTAAAAACAAAGATCCTGGTAATGTAATCCTTGATAGTACTGAGTCAATGAATTCTGCCGTAGGCTGACCAGGTTTCACCCCGGGGACAAAGCCCCCATTACGTTTCATATCATCCGCAATCTGCTTTGAATTAATCGTAATTGCGGTATAGAAAAATGTAAAAAGAATTATTAACACCCCAAATACTAAATTGTACTGCCATGATGTAAAATCAGCAAAGGTACTACCAATGGACTGCGCCAGATCATTACTGTCTGCCCAGATGCTAGCAATCAGTCCAGGAAGAAACATCAATGATTGCGCAAATATGATAGGCATTACCCCTGAAGCATTTACTTTTAGTGGGATATATTGACGTTGCCCACCATAAACTTTATTCCCTACCACTTGCTTGGCATACTGTACAGGTATACGCCTTACCGCCTGGGTTAGCATAACTGCCGCCATTACAACAAAGAACAATGCAACGATCTCAATAACAAATAGGAGTGCTCCATTCATGCCTTTAGATAGGAATTCTGCTACTATCGCTCCTGGAAAACGAGAAATAATACCAATCATAATCAGCATTGAGATACCGTTTCCAATCCCTTTATCAGTGATTTTTTCTCCTAACCACATACAAAAGATAGTACCTGAGGTTAGAATAATAAGTGCGGAAACAGTAAAGAAAAATCTATCTATTAATATCGCCTCAGCAGGTACCGCATAAGACAGGTAACCAATGCCCTGACCAAAAGTAATGAAGATGGTCAACACTCTGGTAATTTGCGTAATTTTCTTTCTGCCGGAATCACCCTCTTTCTGTAATCTCTGAAAATAAGGTACTGCTACTGTAAGTAGCTGAATTACGATAGAAGCAGAAATGTAGGGCATGATTCCCAGCCCAAAAATAGAAGCATTACTAAATGCTCCTCCTAAAAAAGTATCTAATAAGCCAAATATACCACCAGCATCTCCCTCTAATCGTGAAGGGTCTACCCCAGGTAATACAACGAAAGACCCTAATCTGAAAATGATTAAAAAGCCTAAAGTATTAAGTATTCTGGTCCTGAGCTCTTCAATTGAAAATATATTCCTTATGGTGGTAATAAATTTCTTCATGGCTCTATAGTTTTTTAACTGATCCTCCAACTGCCTCTATCGCTTTTTCAGCCGAAGCAGAAAAAGCATGTGCTTCAACCTCTATCTTAGCTGAAAGCTCACCGTTTCCTAAAACTTTTACTTTATCGTTTTTTCCCACAAGTCCATGCTTATGCAGGCTCTCTAAAGTAAAAGAAGTCTCACCAGACTTTTCGGATAAGCGCTGAAGCTGATCTATGTTGATAGCGCTGTAAGAAGTTCTATTTGGGTTTCTAAAACCAAATTTAGGCACTCTTCTTTGAAGTGGCATTTGACCACCTTCAAAACCTGCTTTTGTCTTGTAACCTGATCTCGACTTAGCACCTTTATGTCCTCTGGAAGCAGTACCTCCAAAGCCTGAACCGGCACCTCTTCCCAATCTTTTTTTCGTCTTTACAGACCCTTGAGCTGGTTTAATTGTATGTAAATTCATTTATATTAAGCTTCTGTAACGTTAACCAAATGAGATACCTTAGATACCATTCCGCTGATTTGAGGTGTGTTCTCCAATTCAACAGTTTTATTAATTTTTCCTAAGCCTAAAGCCTGAATAGTGGCCTTTTGTTTTTTAGGTCGCTTTATAGAGCTTTTAACCTGAGTAATTTTGATTTTTGCCATGGTATTAACCGTTAAAAACTTTTTCTAAAGTAACACCTCTTTGTTCAGCAACCGCATAAGGATCACGCATATTAGATAATGCGTCAAAAGTTGCTTTTACCACATTATGCGGATTCGAAGATCCTTTTGACTTAGCCAAAACATCATGCACTCCGGCACTTTCCAATACGGCACGCATAGCACCACCTGCTATAACTCCTGTACCAGGAGATGCTGGTTTAATAAGGACAAAACCTCCGCCAAACTTCCCTAGAGTTTCATGAGGAATAGTTCCTTTAAGTATAGGTACCTTTAGAAGATTTTTCTTCGCATCATCAACTCCTTTGGTAATTGCATCTGTCACTTCATTGGCTTTACCTAATCCATAACCTACAACTCCATCTCCATTTCCAACTACTACTATTGCTGCGAAACTAAACCTTCTACCTCCTTTAACAACTTTTGCAACTCTCTTAATTGCAACTACGCGTTCTTTGAGGTCAATTTCACTAGCTTTTACTGATCTTACGTTTTGTGCCATTTAATTAAAATTTTAATCCT
The DNA here is from genome assembly GCF_029504655.1 of Catalinimonas alkaloidigena. NCBI lineage: Bacteria > Pseudomonadati > Bacteroidota > Cytophagia > Cytophagales > Catalimonadaceae > Catalinimonas > Catalinimonas alkaloidigena. The sequence continues at coordinate 958,135 of NZ_JAQFIL010000001.1, read as the reverse complement.
CCTTCTCTAGCACCTTCAGCTAAAGCTTTCACTTTTCCATGATAAATATAGCCTCCTCTATCAAATACAACCTGAGAAATTCCATTAGCAACTGCTTTTTCAGCTATTTTTTTACCAACCTCTTTGGCAATATCTAAATTAGCATTATTGGCTTCCATTTCTAGTGAGGTTGCATAGGCTAAGGTATTACCAAGTTCATCATTGATAATCTGGGCATAAATAGCTTTATTACTCTTATATACTGACAAACGAGGACGTTCAGTAGTTCCGCTCAGCTTTCTGCGGATACTTTTTCTTATCTTAAGTCTTCTTTGAAGCTTTTTATTACTAACAGCCATTGGTATAATTATTTACTTGCCGTCTTACCAGCCTTACGTCTGATTCTTTCTCCTACAAACCTTACACCTTTACCTTTATAGGGTTCTACAGGTCTCAGGGATTTTATCTTTGCAGCTACCTGTCCGATCAACTGCTTATCATAACTCTCTAAAGTGATCGTAGGATTTTTACCTTTAGCAGTTTCAGCAGATGCATTTATGCCCTCAGGTAAACCCATAAAAATATTATGTGAGTAACCTAAGTTTAACTCGAGGACATTTTGTTGTACAGTAGCTCTGTATCCAACTCCCACTAGTTCTAATTGCTTCTGATATCCTTTATCAACACCTTCTATCATATTATAGATAAGTGCTCGGTACAGGCCATGTAAAGCTTTATGTCTTTTTTGCTCAGTAGGCCTGTGTAAACGGATTTGGTTATCCTCAATTTTAACTTCTATATCCTTATCTACCACTTGAGTCAATTCACCTTTGGGCCCTTTAACCGTGATCACATTTTTATTATTTGTGACGGTGACTCCTTGCGGTATCTCTATGGCTAATTTTCCTATACGTGACATATTCTATAATTTAATAGACGTAACATAGAACCTCACCACCCACATTTAGCTCTCTTGCTTCCTTATCTGTAATTACTCCTCTTGAAGTAGATAAGATAGCTAAGCCTAGCCCATTAAGCACGCGTGGCAAATTTTCTGCACTGGTATATTTTCTCAAACCAGGCTTACTGATTCTTTCCAGATGCACAATGGCTGAGTTTTTATTTTTAGGATTGTACTTAAGTGCAATCTTAATTACTCCCTGATGGCCGGTACCATCTTCAAACTTATAGTTTTGAATATATCCCTTATCGTGAAGCACCTTGGTAATTTCCTTTTTAATGTTGGAAGCCGGTATTTCCACGATTCTGTGTCTTGCCTTGATGGCATTCCTGACTCTTGTCAAATAATCTGATATGGGATCGGTTATCATTATAGCTAAATATTACATGCTCTTGAAAAAACGAAGTGCAAAGGTAAAACTTTTTTTAATAAACTAAAACTTTTACCAGCTTGCTTTGGTCACACCTGGTATTTTTCCATTAGATGCCATTTCTCTGAAAGTAACCCTAGAAATACCAAACTTTCTCATATAACCTTTAGGTCTGCCAGTTAGCTTGCAGCGATTATGCAAACGCACGGGAGAAGCATTTTTAGGCAATTTGTCTAATGCTTCATAATCCCCATTGGCTTTAAGTTCAGCCCTTTTCTGGGCATATTTCTCGACTAACCTTTTTCTCTTTCTTTCTCTTGCTATTACTGATTTTCTAGCCATAGTTATTTATCGATTATTTGAGCTATTGGCAAATGGCATTCCCATTGTCTTTAGCAATTCATAACATTCTTCGTCGGTATTAGCATTCGTAACAAATGTAATATCCATTCCAGAAATACGATTTACTTTATCGATGCTAATTTCAGGGAAAATGATTTGCTCTTTTACGCCTAATGTATAGTTTCCTCTTCCGTCAAACCCTTTATCATTTACTCCTCTAAAATCTCTTACTCGAGGAAGAGCAACATTTAATAGACGATCCAAAAATTCATACATTTTATTACCTCTTAAGGTAACTTTGGCACCAATCGGCATTCCCTCACGAAGTTTGAAGTTAGATACTGACTTCTTTGCATAAGTAGGAACTGCTTTCTGTCCGGAAATGGATGATAATTCTTCCACACCAACATCTACAAGCTTCTTATCTGCTACTGCAGCGCCAATTCCTTTATTGATACAAACTTTCTCAATACGAGGGACTTGCATTATGGATTTATAACCAAACTTTTCATTCAAAGCTGGAACAATCTCTTCAAGATATTTAGTTTTCAGCCTTGGTATATATGTCTCTGTAGTAGTTGCCATTTCTAAATAAATTCACCGGTTTTTTTTGAATACCTTTGGAGCTTGCCCTTATCATTCTTTTTTCTACCCATGCGAGAAGGTTCACCAGTTGAAGGGTCAATTACCATCAGTTTACTTACATGAATCGGCGCTTCCTGTTCACTTCTTCCTCCTTCAGGATTCTGTGCAGAAGGCTTAACATGTTTCATCACCATATTAATTCCTTCTACGATAGCTTTATTTTTCTCAGGAAGGACTTCCAGTACCTTAGCAGTTCGGCCTTTGTGGTTTCCAGCAATTATCTTGACTGTGTCTTCCTTCTTGATATGTAGCTTTTTCATAATTATAATACTTCTGGTGCGAGTGAAACAATTTTCATAAACTGCTTTTCGCGCAGTTCACGTGCCACAGGTCCAAATATACGTGTGCCACGAGGTTCATCATTTGCAGTAAGTAACACTGCCGCATTTTCTTCAAAACGAATGTAAGAGCCATCTTTTCTGCGAACTTCTTTTTTAGCTCTTACGATCACTGCTCTTGAAACAGTTCCTTTCTTCAAATTGCTTGAAGAAAGAGCGGACTTAACGGTAACGATAATCTTATCTCCGACGGAGGCATATCTTTTACCTGTACCACCTAAAACACGAATGCAAAGTACTTCCTTTGCACCGCTGTTATCCGCTACATTCAGTCTGGATTCTTGCTGTATCATTGTTTATTTAGCTCTTTCTAAAATTTCTAATAAACGCCAGCGCTTATTTTTGCTAAGCGGTCTCGTCTCCATTATTCTAACAGTATCACCGATACCACACTCATTTTTTTCATCATGAGCCATAAACCTGGTTGTCTTACCTATGAATTTACCATAGATAGGATGCTTAAGTTTTCTTTGTACAGCAACTGTAACGGACTTATCCATCTTATTACTGACAACCAAACCAATTCTTTCTTTTCTTAAATTTCTTTCGGTACTCATAAAGCACTTATTTAGCTAACTCTTTAGCTTTTAGTTCAGTTTTTAAACGGGCAACGAGCTTGCGTGATGCTCTGATTTTCATGGGATTTTCAATAGGAGAAATACCATGCGCAAATTTCAGCTTCAAGAGAGTTTCCCTCTCTGCCTCTAATTTTTCAAGAAGTTCCTCTTTACTAAGAGATTTAATTTCTGAATTTTTCATATCTATTGTCCGGCGTAATCTCTACGTACACTAAATTTTGTCTTCACAGGTAATTTTTGAGCAGCTAATCTAAGCGCCTCTTGAGCTACTGCTGTAGTAACACCTGTAACCTCAAAAAGGATACGACCTGGCTTCACCGTGGCTACCCAATATTCAGGAGCACCTTTACCTTTACCCATACGAACCTCTGCAGGTTTCTTGGTGACTGGTTTATCAGGAAAAATGCGAATCCACACCTGACCTTCTCTTTTCATAAAGCGAGTCATAGCAATACGAGCAGCCTCAATTTGTCGGCTGTTGATCCAACCCGGCTCAAGTGTTTTTAGGGCAAAGTTTCCGAAAGCAATGGTATGTCCTCTTTGAGCAATACCTTTGACTCTTCCTTTTTGCTTTTTTCTATATTTAGTTCTTTTCGGTTGTAACATGTTTCAGAATGTTAAATTTCAGTGATTGATGGTGATCTTACTTTTTTCTCCTTCTGCTTCTTCTCTCACCGCGTCCTCCTCCACTGTTACCTCTGCTTTCCTGCTGCTGACCGCCAACATTGGGAGAAAGATCTCTTTTGCCATAAACCTCACCTTTAAACACCCAAACTTTTACACCTATCTTACCATAAACAGTCTGAGCTTCAGTAAGTGCATAATCAATATCTGCTCTAAGCGTATGCAAAGGAATTCTTCCTTCCTTATATTGTTCAGTACGAGCCATTTCAGCCCCACCTAATCTACCAGAAACTTTAATTTTAATTCCTTGCGCACCCACACGTAGTGCTGAAGCTAAAGCCTGTTTCATGGCACGGCGGTATGAAATACGAGCTGCTAACTGTTGAGCAATAGAAGCACTAATGAGTTTAGCATCTAATTCAGGACGCTTAATTTCATAGATGTTAATCTGTACATCCTTACCGGTAAGTTTTTTCAACTCCTCTTTCAGACGATCAACTTCTGAACCTCCTTTACCGATAACTACTCCAGGACGAGCAGTATGAATGGTAAGCGTAATACGTTTTATAGTACGCTCAATTACTACTTTAGATATACCTCCTCTGGGCAGACGAGCATCTATGTATTTTCTTATTTCGTGGTCTTCAACCAGTTTGTTAGAGAAATCTTTACCGCCATACCAGTTAGAATCCCATCCTTTTACAATTCCTAGTCTAAAACCTATAGGATTTATTTTCTGTCCCATTTAAGCTACTTTATTAGTTCCTTTGCTTTTATTCTTTGTCTTCAGATGTTTCCGCTACTTCATTATGGCTATCTACCACCAAAGTAATGTGATTGGAGCGCTTGCGAATACGGTGTGCACGTCCTTGAGGAGCAGGTCTTAACCTCTTCAGTATTCTCCCGCCATCTACTTTCACCTCTTTCACAAATAGGTCTGCATCCTCTAACCTCGCATCCTCATTCTTTTCCTGCCAATTAGCTACTGCAGATAACAGTAACTTCTCCATTTTAGGAGCGCCTTGCTTAGCTTCAAATTTCAAAATATTCAGTGCTTCGCTGACTTTACGTCCGCGAATCATATCAGCCACAAGCCTCATCTTACGAGGTGGTGTAGGCACATTATTTAACTTAGCTATTGCTTCCATGATTATCTTTTTCCTTTATCTTTTTTAGAGATATGACCTCGGAAATTCCTAGTAGGAGCAAACTCTCCAAGTTTATGCCCTACCATATTTTCAGTTACATACACCGGAATGAATTTATTTCCGTTATGAACAGCAAACGTGTGTCCGACAAAGTCTGGAGAAACCATGGAACGACGTGACCAAGTTTTGATCACTGACTTTTTATTGGATTGATTCATTGTATCAACCTTCTTCTCCAATCGGAAATCTATATATGGTCCTTTTTTTAGAGAACGTGCCATTATTTTTTCTTTCTACTGATGATTAAACGATTAGAATACTTCTTAGGCGTTCTGGTTTTTTGGCCTTTAGCTTTGAGTCCGTTTCTTGAGCGAGGATGACCACCTGATGCTCTACCTTCACCACCTCCCATGGGGTGATCTACAGGGTTCATTACTACACCCCTTACTCTTGGTCTTCTACCTTTCCACCTTTTTCTTCCTGCTTTTCCAAGCGTTTCGTTCATGTGATCTACATTAGACACTGAACCAACAGTAGCTAAACATGCACTCAAAACCATTCTCATTTCGCCAGAAGGAAGTTTTAAAGTTGCATACTTACCTTCACGGGCTAATAGCTGTGCATACGAACCTGCACTTCTTGCAAGCTGACCTCCTTTGCCGGGAGTAATCTCAATATTATGGACAATGGTACCCAAGGGAATTGATGCAAGAGGGAGAGCATTGCCTACTTCTGGAGCCACCTCTTTTCCCGCAATTACCTGCTGCCCAACCTCAATCCCTACCGGAGCTATAATATATGTTTTGGTTCCATCTGCATAATAAAGCAAAGCTAAACGAGCTGAACGATTAGGATCATACTCAATTGCTTTTACTGTTGCAGGGACATCTGTTTTACTCCTCTTGAAATCAACTACACGTATTTTACGCTTATGTCCACCTCCAAGGTATCGCATTGTCATGCGTCCCTTGTTGTTTCTACCGCCTGATTTCTTTAAAGTAACAAGCAGAGACTTTTCTGGTTCCTTTTTACTTACGTCAGAAAAACTGGGAACTAATCTATGTCTCTGTCCTGGAGTTGTCGGCCTTAATTTCTTTATTGCCATAGCACTCTAATATTCTTAATTATATTCCACTATAAAAATCTATAATCTCACCTTCCGCTACCTGAACAATAGCTTTTTTGAAAGAAGGTTTTCTTCCACTAATTACTCTAGTTTTAGTATAGCGGCTCTTCTCTTTGCCCATGTAATTCATGGTACGAACTTTCTCAACCGTAACACCGTACATTTTTTCAACAGCTTCACGAATTTGAACTTTATTGGCCCGCCGGTCTACTATGAACCCATACTTACCACTTTCGTTCAATTCAGAAATTTTTTCTGTTACCAAAGGCTTTTTTAATATATCCATAAATTATGCGGTAACTTTTGAGTTAAACATGGATTCTATTTTCTCCACTGCTCCTTCGCTGATTATTAAGTGGCTAGCACTCATGATCTCATAAGTGTTAAGCTTTTCAACTGTCACCACTTTAGTATTTGCGATATTACGAGAAGAGAGATACACATTAGTCTTTACATTGTCTACCACCAACAATGACTTTTCTTGCTGAACTGCAAGTGAAGACAGTATATTAAGGAATGACTTAGTTTTAGGAGTATCTATGTCAAAGCTCTCAACTATAGTTACCTTTTCATCTTTTGCTTTATAAGTCAAAGCAGATTTACGGGCAAGTTTCTTTAACTTTTTGTTCAACTTGAAACCATAGTCACGTGGACGAGGACCAAACACCCTACCGCCACCTCTGAAAATGGGTGACTTCATGCTACCAGCACGAGCAGTACCTGTACCCTTTTGCCTTTTAATTTTTTTGGTAGAACCCGCAATTTCAGCTCTTTCCTTAGATTTGTGAGTCCCTTGACGCTGATTTGCTAGATATTGTTTTACATCAAGATATATAGCATGGTCACTAGGCTCAACAGCGTAGATATCATCTAAAAGCTCTACTGACTTACCAGTATCTTCTCCCTTTATATTTTTTATATTAACTTTCATGATATTACTTCTCTAATACGATGTAAGAGTTTTTTGAACCAGGCACGGAACCACTTACTAAAATCAAATTCTTTTCAGGTACTATTTTTAGTACTCTGAGGTTAATCATTTTAACCCTTCTTCCACCGGTTCTACCAGCCATACGCATCCCTTTGAATACGCGTGAGGGGAAAGAACATGCACCTATAGATCCAGGAGCCCTTCCACGATTGTGCTGTCCATGCGTTGCCTGGCCGACACCACCAAAACCATGTCTTTTCACAACTCCCTGAAAACCTTTACCTTTTGATGTACCTATTGCATCCAGAAACTCCCCTTCTTTAAATACTTCACCAACAAGAATTTCTTTCCCAAGTTTTACACCATCATCATCTTCGAATTCTACCCTGAAGTCTCTGAATTCCACTACTTTCTTCTTTGGAGTAGTTTTGGCTCTATCAAAGTGGCCCTTAAGCGCTCTTGGCGTGTTTTTATCTTTTCTCTCGCCATAAGCTAACTGGACGGCTGTATAGCCATCAGTATCTTCGTTCTTGACATGCGTAATCACGCAGGGACCAGCTTCTATCAACGTGCATGCGACGCTTCGTCCATCGGCACCGTAGACGCTAGTCATACCGATTTTTTTTCCAATTATTCCTGACATTTTCTAATTATTAACTTTCTATTTTCAGGCGTTTTTTCCGTAAAAGACTGCAAATTTAGATAATTATTTCTTCCTTATCAAATTATTACACCTGCTTATTTGATGTAAATTTTGATTTTTTTACTAAGCGTATCTACTATGAACATAAAAAAGAACCAATTCTACGGGAGAATTGGCTCTTTCAATAAATATATATATTCAATTATACCTTGATCTCTACATCAACTCCACTCGGAAGTTCAAGTTTCATTAAAGCATCTACAGTTTTAGTGCTGCTAGAATAAATATCTACCAACCTTTTGTAAGTGCAAAGCTGAAACTGTTCACGAGCTTTTTTGTTGACGTGCGGTGAACGCAACACAGTAAATATTTCTTTACGGGTAGGCAACGGAATAGGACCACTTACCACAGCACCTGTTGTCTTTACTGCACGTACTATCTTCTCAGAGGATTTATCCACTAAGTTATGATCGTATGACTTAAGTTTAATGCGAATTTTCTGATTCATGATATTTATATACTCAGAATTGTTTCTAACTTTTTACTGCTTCACCGTTTGCTTTCGCTATGATCGTCTCTGCGATGTTTGTAGGAACAGGATCATAGTGAGAGAAAGTAAGACTGGCTACTGCTCTTCCAGATGATATTGTTCTTAAGTCAGTGATATATCCAAATAGTTCTGACAAAGGTACATCTGCTTTTAATATCTGTCCACCACCTTTTGAATCCATACCTTTCATCAAACCTCTTCTTTTATTGAGGTCACCTGTAACAGGACCGGTGTACTCTTCAGGACATACAACTTCTACTGCCATAATAGGTTCAAGCAATACTGGCTTAGCCTTTTTAGCTGCGGCTTTGTATCCCAACCTTGCAGCCATTTCAAACGAAATAGCATCTGAGTCAACATCGTGGAATGAACCATCATAAAGCTTCACTCTCATTGCTTCAATTGGATAACCAGCCAAAGGTCCATTAGACATCGCAGCCTCAAAACCTTTCTGTACAGAAGGAATAAATTCTTTAGGAATTTTACCACCTACAATTGCATTTTGAAACTCAAGACCAGGTTTTTCATCTTCTTTCGGTCCGATTTCAAATACAATATCAGCGAATTTACCTTTACCACCTGACTGCTTCTTGTAAACTTCTTTATGATCCACTGTCGCAGTGATAGCTTCTTTATATGCCACCTGGGGAGCTCCTTGGTTGATCTCAACCTTAAACTCTCGCTTCAAACGGTCAATAATAATATCAAGATGCAGCTCTCCCATTCCTCTTAGGATAGTCTGACCTGTTTCATGATCAGTATTAACCTGTAATGTAGGATCTTCTTCAACTAATTTTGCAACAGCCATTCCCAATTTATCTACATCTTCCTGAGATCTCGGCTCAATAGCATATCCAATTACTGGCTCAGGAAAACTCATAGACTCAAGCACAATTTTATGCTTTTCGTCTGTAAGTGTATCACCTGTCTTGATATCTTTAAAACCTACACCAGCAGCAATATCACCTGCTTCCACCGCTTGAATTTGATTCTGCTTGTTGGCATGCATTTGGAGGAGACGAGAAATACGCTCCTTCTTATCGGTTCTCATGTTATGGATATAAGATCCTGCTTCCAGTTTACCTGAATAAACACGGAAGAATGCCAAGCGTCCAACATAAGGGTCGGTAGCGATTTTAAATGCTAATGCAGAAAATGGCTCATCCGGATCAGGCTTACGTGTCATTTTCTTCTCTTCATTATCTGGATCATGTCCTATCACTGGAGGCATGTCCAATGGAGAAGGCAAATATTCACAAACCGCGTCTAACAGCGCCTGAACTCCTTTATTTTTGAAAGCAGAGCCACAGAGAACCGGTGAGAATGACATGTCTATCACCGCCTTACGGATTGCTTCCATCATTTCCTCTACAGAAATTGAATCAGGATCCTCAAAGAATTTTTCAAGCAATGTATCATCATATTCAGCTACTGACTCAATCAAATTCTGACGCCATTCATTTGCAGTCTCCTTCAATTCTTCAGGAATATCCATATATTTATATGTCATTCCGAAGTTCTCCTCATCCCAAATAATGGCCTTATTAACAATCAAATCCACCACCCCTTTGAATGTATCTTCAGCGCCGATAGGAATCTGCAAAGGCACAGGCTTAGCTTTAAGTTTATCCTGAATTTCTTTGATTACATTAAAGAAATCCGCACCTGCACGATCCATTTTGTTCACAAAACAGATTCTGGGGACTTTATATTTATCGGCCTGGCGCCACACTGTTTCGGACTGAGGTTCAACACCTGATACTGCACAGAAAAGTGCAATTGCTCCATCTAATACACGCAATGAACGCTCCACTTCTACAGTAAAGTCAACGTGACCGGGAGTGTCAATAATATTTACTCTATAATCTTTAGTATCATCTACTGGCTCACCTTGCTCCATTGGATATTTCCAGAAAGTTGTGGTAGCAGCCGAAGTAATCGTGATACCTCGCTCCTGCTCCTGCTCCATCCAGTCCATGGTAGCTGCACCTTCATGAACTTCACCAATTTTATGAGTCAAACCAGTGTAAAATAAGATGCGCTCAGTAGTCGTAGTTTTTCCGGCATCAATGTGCGCCATGATGCCTATATTACGTAAAAATCGTAAGTCTCTCTTTGCCATTTCTTAAAACTTAAAGTGTGAGAACGCTTTATTTGCTTCCGCCATTCTGTGAGTATCATCTTTTTTCTTCACAGCTGCACCTTCTCCTTTTGAAGCCGCCACTATTTCGCCAGCTAATCTTTGAGCCATAGTTTTTTCTCCACGCAATCTTGCGTAACGAATCATCCATTTAATCCCCAAAGAAACTTTTCTTGAAGGGCGAACTTCTAAAGGAACCTGAAAAGTTGCTCCTCCTACCCTTCTACTTTTGACCTCAACAGATGGCGTAATGTTACCTAATGCTTTCTTCCAAACCTCTAAACCGTTCTCATTAGTTCGCTCTTCTACAATTTTTATTGCATCATAGAAAATAGTATATGCCACGCTTTTTTTTCCATCTACCATCATGTAGTTTACAAAGCGGGTTACCTGTGTATCTTTAAATTTAGGATCGGGTAATACATACCGTTTCTTAGGTTTCGTCTTCCTCATAGCGGATTATTTTTTCGGTCTTTTTGCTCCATACTTAGATCTTGCCTGCAGTCTACCATTTACTCCAGCGGTATCCAATGCTCCTCTAATGATGTGATACCTCACACCAGGTAAGTCTTTTACTCTTCCGCCACGAATAAGAACAATAGAGTGCTCCTGAAGGTTGTGACCCTCTCCCGGAATATAAGCATTAACTTCTCTTCCATTGGTAAGCCTTACCCTGGCTACTTTACGCATGGCCGAGTTAGGTTTCTTAGGAGTAGTTGTATACACACGAGTACACACACCACGTCTTTGAGGACAGGCATCCAGCGCAGGAGACTTTGATTTGGAAGTTAATTTTTTCCTTCCTTTCCTTACTAATTGCTGTATAGTCGGCATTAATTTCTTACGTTTACGTACTGCTTTTGCAAATTAAGGTGCAAAGCTACGGATAATGTTAATGTAAAACAAATTGAATACTGTGATTTTATGCTTATTAAGCTTCTCCGATTGTACCTCCAAAATTTATTGGGAACTTCGGTGTATCATTGTTTTGCTTAATAGGCCCAAAGGCTTCCTCAAATTTATCAATATTATCTTTGAGGGCCAACAGTAGCCTTTTAGCATGCTCTGGTGTAACAATGATTCTCGACTTTACTTTTGCCTTGGGCGTTCCAGGCATCAGCCTGATAAAGTCTATTACAAATTCACTGTTAGAGTGAGCTATAGTAGCCAGATTAGCATACTCCCCTTCAGCCATTTCTTCTGAAAGTTCAATACTAATCTGGTTACGTTTGTTTGTACTTTTTTCTTCTTTGTGATCTTCAGCCATGGATTAACTATTTGTTTCCATTGTGCTTACATTCTCCTCTTTCCTTCCTTCACGAGAAGTCTTCAACTGCTCATATTCCTCTTTGGAGTGAACAATAATCTTGTTGTATGCACGGGTTCCAGTACCTGCAGGGATAGGATGTCCAACAATAATATTTTCCTTTAACCCTTTTAGTTCATCGCGCTTACCACGAATTGAAGCTTCACTTAGTACTTTGGTAGTTTCCTGAAATGAAGCCGCTGACAAGAAGCTCTCCGTACCTAAAGATGACTGCGTGATACCCTGAAGTGTAGGTTTTGCCAAAGCAGGCTCAGCATCTCTCACCTGAACCGTCTTTTTATCCTGACGCTTCAAGGATGAGTTTTCATCTCTCAGCTGACGTTGAGTAACGATCATACCTGGCTTCAGCTTTGTAGAGTCCCCTACATCTAATACGACTTTCTTGTCAAGGATAGAATCATTTTCTTCTCTGAAGCTAAATTTATCTACCACCTGTCTTCTTAAGAAACTAGTATCCCCCTCATCTTCAATCTCAACTTTCTGCATCATCTGGCTTACAATTACCTCAATGTGCTTATCGTTGATTTTTACTCCCTGTAAGCGATATACTTCCTGAATTTCATCTACCAGATACTCCTGAACTGCAGTGGGACCTTTGATAGATAATATGTCAGCAGGTGTGATTGCACCATCAGAAAGTGCCATACCAGCTTTCACATAGTCATTATCTTGTACCAATATGTGCTTAGAAAGCGGTACTAAATACCTTTTCTTGACACCATCTTTGGACTCAATAAATATCTCACGATTACCTCTTTTTACTCCGCCGTAAGTGACTGCACCATTGATAGCACTAACCACAGCAGGATTAGAAGGATTACGCGCTTCAAAAAGTTCAGTTACTCTAGGCAAACCACCAGTAATATCCCTTGATTTACTCATCATACGAGGGATCTTCACCAATACTTGACCTGCTCTTACAGAGTCTCCTTTGTCTACTGCCAAGTGTGCCCCTACTGGTATGTTATAAGCCTTAGGCTCATCCAGTTCTGACTTCTTGGTAGGATTGATTAGGATAGCCGGGTTTTTAGTTTTATCCTTAGTCTCAGTGATTACTTTTTCTCGGTGTCCGGTATGTTCGTCAAACTCCTCTTTGTAAGTAATCCCCTGCTCGATGGACTCAAAATCTACCGTACCCTCATACTCTGAAAGTATTACAGCATTGTATGGATCCCAGTTGCAAAGCTCCTGTCCTTTCTTCACTTTCTCACCGTCTTTTACCTTAAGGAAAGATCCATAAGGGACGTTGTTACTGGAGAAAACTTTACCACTCTTTTCATCAACAATCTTAACTTCTCCAGATCTACCCATCACTACAGTCTTCTCTTCACCTTCCTCATCCGTGGTTTTTAAATACTTGATCTCCTCGTATTCTACAATACCGTCAAATTTAGACTTAATCATCGCATCTACTGCAATGTTTGAAGCTGTACCACCCACGTGGAATGTTCTTAACGTAAGCTGCGTACCTGGTTCACCAATAGACTGAGCAGCAATCACTCCTACAGCTTCTCCAATCTGTACCATTTGTCCTGATGCCAGGTTTCTACCGTAGCACTTAGAACAGATACCATGACGCGTCTCACAAGTCAGCGGAGAACGAATCTCCATTTCATCTATACCGCTATTATCAATGCGTTGGGCAATTTCTTCAGTAATTTCCTCACCGGATTTTACCAGTACCTCATTGGAAACAGGGTCAAACTCATCGTTTACTGATACACGACCAAGAATCCTCTCAGACAGCGGCTCAACAATTTCTTCATTGTCTTTCAGTGCGGCAACTCTCAAACCTCTTACCGTTCCACAGTCAAAATCGCGAATTACCACATCCTGAGCTACATCCACTAGTCGGCGAGTCAAGTAACCGGCATCTGCAGTTTTCAATGCTGTATCCGCCAGACCTTTACGCGCACCGTGGGTTGAGATAAAGTACTCTATTACGTCCAGTCCTTCTTTAAAGTTGGAAAGAATTGGGTTTTCAATAATCTCTCCTACTGAACCTTGTAGGTTTTTCTGGGGCTTTGCCATCAATCCTCTCATTCCACCCAACTGCCTGATCTGCTCACGAGAGCCTCTTGCTCCAGAGTGCATCATCATATAGATGGAGTTAAATCCCTGACGGTCTTCTTCCATCTGTTTCATGAGTGCACCTGTAATCTGAGAGTTTACTCTCGTCCAGATGTCAATGACCTGATTATATCGCTCGTTGTCAGTGATCAATCCCATGAAGTAGTTATTTTTCACAGCATCTACTTCATTCTTAGCCTGTTCAACGAGGTTATCTTTTTGTTCGGGAACCACAATATCATCCAAACCGAATGATAAGCCACCTTTGTAAGCAGATTGAAAACCAAGCTCTTTTATGTCATCTAAGAACTTAGCAGCTCTTGAAACCCCAGCAATTTTGAATACCGTTGCAATAATCTGCTGAAGTTTTTTCTTAGTTAACAACTCATTCACATATCCAACCTCCTCAGGAATCAACTGATTAAAAATCACTCGTCCTGCTACTGTATCAACTAACTGTTCACTGAACTCACCTGTCTCAAGGTCTCTGACCTTTGTCTTTACTTTGATGTGAGCATGTTTGGAGATACGCTTCTCGTTGATCGCAATGATAACTTCCTCAGGAGAGTAGAAAGTCATCCCTTCTCCTTCTACTGCTAATTCTTTGGTGCTCTTTCTTCCTTTCGTTACATAATAAAGACCTAATACCATGTCCTGAGAAGGTACTGTAATAGGTGCACCATTGGCAGGGTTCATAATATTATGAGAAGAAAGCATCAGCATGGAAGCCTCTAATATCGCTTCATGTCCCAGAGGCACGTGTACCGCCATTTGGTCACCGTCAAAGTCAGCGTTAAAAGCTGTACATACTAAGGGGTGAAGCTGAATAGCTTTTCCTTCTATCAGCTTAGGCTGGAATGCCTGTATACCCAGACGGTGAAGTGTAGGAGCACGGTTAAGCATAACCGGATGTCCTTTCAGTACATTTTCCAGAATATCCCAAACAACCGGGTCTTTGCGGTCTACAATTTTCTTGGCAGACTTAACAGTTTTTACTATGCCACGCTCGATCAATTTGCGGATAATAAACGGTTTGAATAGCTCCGCTGCCATATCTTTAGGCAGACCGCACTCATGCATTTTTAGCTCAGGACCCACCACAATAACAGAACGACCGGAATAGTCAACACGCTTACCCAGTAGGTTTTGACGGAAGCGCCCCTGCTTACCTTTAAGCATATCGCTCAAAGATTTCAGTGCACGGTTTCCATCAGAGCGCACTGCATTCACTTTGCGTGAATTATCAAATAATGAATCTACTGCTTCCTGAAGCATACGTTTCTCGTTTCTAAGAATTACTTCAGGTGCTTTAATATCTATTAGACGCTTCAGACGGTTGTTTCTGATGATTACCCTACGATAGAGGTCGTTCAAATCAGAGGTAGCGAATCTTCCACCATCCAATGGTACCAAAGGACGCAATTCGGGAGGAATCACAGGCACCATTTTGATTACCATCCACTCGGGGCGGTTCTCAATTCTGGTTTTAGCATCGCGGAAAGATTCCACTACTTTCAGGCGCTTCAATGCTTCTGCTTTACGCTGCTGCGAAGTATCCGTTTGTGCCTGATGTCTTAAGCTATATGATAATTCATCCAGTTCCAGACGGGCCAATAGCATTTCTAATGCATCTGCACCCATCTTAGCAATAAATTTATTAGGATCAGTATCGTCCAGCTTCTGGTTGTCAGCAGGTAATTTATCGATGATATCCAGATATTCATCTTCAGTCAAGAAATCCAAGTAGCTGATCCCATCTTCTGCTTTGATACCAGGCTGGATTACCGCATATCTTTCGTAATAGATGATCTGATCAAGCTTCTTGGTAGGAAGGCCAAGCAGATAACCTATTTTATTAGGAAGTGATCTAAAATACCAGATGTGTGCTACAGGTACTACTAGCTCAATATGCCCCATTCTTTCACGGCGCACTTTTTTCTCAGTAACCTCTACACCACATCTATCACATATAATACCTTTATATCTAATTCTCTTATATTTCCCGCAGTGGCATTCCCAGTCTTTTACAGGACCGAAGATACGCTCACAAAACAAACCTCCCATTTCAGGCTTATAAGTCCTGTAATTAATGGTTTCTGGTTGTGTTACCTCACCATGAGAGCTTTCCAGTATTGACTCAGGAGAAGCCAAACTGATAGTCACATTGGAGAAATCATTAGAGATTTTTCTATTTTTCTTGAATGCCATAGGTGAATGTTTATTTCATGAATGGAAGAAAGCCCATGCTTTTTATGGCATGGGGCATTCAATATTTTAGTCAAGTGTAATTTCAAGTGCCAAACCTCTGAGCTCATGTACAAGTACATTAAATGACTCAGGAATGTTAGGCTTAGGTAGGTTTTCACCTTTCACAATGGCTTCATAAGCCTTAGCTCTACCCACCACATCATCAGACTTGACAGTAAGGATTTCTTGGAGAACGTGTGAA
The DNA here is from genome assembly GCF_029504655.1 of Catalinimonas alkaloidigena. NCBI lineage: Bacteria > Pseudomonadati > Bacteroidota > Cytophagia > Cytophagales > Catalimonadaceae > Catalinimonas > Catalinimonas alkaloidigena. The sequence continues at coordinate 941,914 of NZ_JAQFIL010000001.1, read as the reverse complement.
GCTCCGAAAGCTTCTAATGCCCATACTTCCATCTCTCCAAAACGCTGTCCACCAAACTGAGCTTTACCACCGAGTGGCTGCTGGGTGATGAGAGAGTAGGGGCCGATAGAACGCGCATGCATTTTATCATCCACCAAGTGTCCTAATTTCAACATGTAGATAACACCGACAGTTACTTTCTGGTCAAATTTTTCGCCAGATAAGCCATCGTATAGTTCCGCACGACCAAAATCAGGAAGCCCTGCATCTTTGAGTTCTTTGGCCACATCATCTAGTGTGGCTCCGTCAAAGATTGGTGTACTGTACTTTCTACCCAGCTTCAATCCAGCCCAACCTAATACAGTCTCATAGATCTGACCCAGGTTCATACGAGAGGGCACACCTAATGGGTTAAGTACAATGTCAACCGGAGTACCGTCGGCCATAAATGGCATATCTTCTTCACGTACGATTTTGGCTACAACACCTTTGTTTCCGTGACGACCCGCCATTTTATCTCCTACTTTCAGCTTACGCTTTTTAGCAACGTATACTTTAGCTAGCTGAACAATTCCTGCCGGAAGTTCATCACCGACTTCTAAAGTAAAGCGTTCACGCTTGAAATGAGCAGTAAGCTCATTACGAGTCTGGTTGTAATTTTTAACCATCTCAAAAACTAGATGATTTATATGATCATCCTCAGTCCAGTTTTCAATGATTAAATCCGAAATCAGATTCGCTTCTTCAGGTACGTTATAGTTGCTTTCGTCTCTGTAGATATTCTTTTCAGGGAACAGATTATTCTCGATATTCGCTCTGGAGAACTTCATCCCTTTGGATATAATTTCATCTCCAAATTTATGTTTCACACCCTGAGAAGATTTACCTTCCAGAAGACCTACCAATTTATTAATCATGGTAGCTCTTATGCCTAGCAGGTCTTTCTTATATTTTACCTTAAGGTTCTCTACTTCTTTTTTCGCCTTGGCCCGAAGTTCTTTATCTTTTTTAGGGCGAGAGAAAAGTTTGGTATCAATAACTACTCCGCGAAGTGAAGGAGAGGCTTTCAGAGAAGCGTCTTTAACATCACCAGCCTTATCGCCGAATATAGCTCTTAAAAGCTTTTCTTCAGGAGTAGGGTCAGTTTCACCTTTAGGAGTAATTTTTCCAATCAGGATATCACCTTCTTTCACATCTGCGCCTACACGGATGATACCATTCTCATCAAGGTTCTTTACTGCCTCTTCGCTCACGTTGGGGATTTCAGAAGTCAGTTCTTCTTCACCTCTTTTGGTATCTCTCACTTCCAGTTCAAACTCTTCAATGTGAAGAGAAGTAAAGATGTCGTCTCTTACTACTTTTTCAGAAATTACGATAGCATCCTCAAAGTTATACCCTTGCCAAGGCATAAAGGCTACCATCATATTTCTTCCTAGGGCAAGTTCACCATTTTCAGTTGCATAACCTTCACAAAGAGGCTGCCCTTTTTTCACTCTCTCACCTTTCAATACAATGGGCTTAAGATTGACGCAGGTGTCCTGATTTGTTCTACGGAACTTGGTCAGATTATACGTTTTAAGATCCCCGTCAAAGCTGATCAACCTTTGTTCATCAGTAAGGTCATAACGCATTACAATCTTTTGTCCGTCAACATATTCAACCTCACCATTCTCTTCTGCTAATATTAGTGAACGAGAATCTAATGCTACTCTTGCTTCAAGCCCTGTCCCTACGATAGGCGCTTCAGGCTTCAACAATGGTACTGCCTGACGCTGCATGTTGGACCCCATCAATGCACGGTTGGCATCATCATGCTCCAAAAATGGAATCATAGAAGCCGCAACCGATACAATCTGGTTAGGAGCAACGTCCATATATGAAACATTGCCTGGTTCTACTACTGGAAAGTCGCCTTCATAACGAGCCTTTACAGTTTCGTTTATGAATTTACCATTTGTTTCTAGCGGAGCGTTTGCCTGAGCGATATTATGCGTATCCTCTTCTTCAGCCGTCAGATAAAGCACATTACCACTCATGTCTACCTTACCTTCTTCTACTTTCCGATAAGGAGTTTCTATGAATCCCATATGGTTCACTTTAGCGTGTACGCAAAGTGAAGAAATCAGACCAATGTTTGGTCCTTCAGGAGTTTCAATTGTACACAATCTACCGTAGTGAGTATAATGAACGTCCCTTACCTCAAAACCGGCTCTTTCTCTGGATAAACCACCAGGCCCTAATGCCGACATACGACGCTTATGGGTTACTTCAGCCAATGGATTGGTTTGATCCATAAACTGAGAAAGCTGGTTGGTTCCGAAAAATGAGTTGATTACCGAAGACAAGGTACGGGCGTTGATCAAGTCCACTGGCTTGAAATCCTCATTGTCACGCACATTCATTCTTTCTTTAATGGTACGCGCCATACGAGCAAGACCTACACCAAACTGACTGTAAAGCTGCTCTCCTACTGTTCTTACCCTTCTGTTGCTTAAGTGGTCAATATCATCCACTACCGCACGAGAATTGATGAGACCAATAAGATATTTCACAATCTTGATGATGTCTTCAGTGGTCAGCACGCGCACATCTGAATCTATTTCCAGATTCAGCTTTTTGTTGATTCTGTAACGCCCTACTTCACCAAGGTCATAACGTTTATCACTGAAAAACAAGCTCTGAATAATATCGCGTGCAGTCTGTTCATCAGGAGCTTCAGTATTTCTAAGCTGACGGTAAATCTGCTCAACAGCTTCTTTCTCAGAGTTAGAATTGTCTTTCTGAAGGGTATTGTAAATGATAGAATAGTCAGTAATATTCACATCTTCACGGTGAAGAATGATGGAATCAGTACCTGACTCTAGAATAGTATCTATATCTTCCTCGGACAATACCGAATCTCTTTCTAGCAGCACCTCATTCCTGTCAATAGACACCACTTCCCCTGTATCTTCGTCAACAAAGTCTTCTGTCCATGTTCTAAGTACCCGCGCGGCTAGCTTTCTTCCGACATATTGCTTGAGACTTTTTTCTTCAGCTTTTACTTCTTCAGATAGTCCGAACAAGTCTAAGATATCCTTGTCACTACCATAGCCTATGGCACGCAGAAGGGTAGTAACCGGAAACTTTTTCTTTCTATCGATGTAAGCATACATTACTCCGTTTACATCAGTTGCAAACTCTATCCAGGACCCTTTGAAAGGAATAATTCTGGCGGAGTAAAGTTTTGTACCATTCGTATGTTTACTCTGAGCAAAAAATACCCCGGGAGACCTGTGTAGTTGTGATACGATCACTCTTTCAGCACCATTGATAATGAAAGAGCCTTTTTCGGTCATGTAGGGAATATTTCCTAGGAAAACTTCCTGCTCTATGGTTTCAAAATCTTCATTATCTTCATCATTACAAGAAAGACGAAGCTTTGCTTTCAATGGAACAGAGAAGGTCAAACCTCTATCAATACTCTCATCAACAGAATATTTAGGAGGGTCAATGACATAATCAATGAATTCCAAAACAAAGTTTTCGCGAGAATCTGAAATCGGGAAGTTCTCAGAGAAAACTTTGAACAGCCCCTCATTACTTCTTCTTTCAGCGGGCGTCTCAATTTGCAGAAAATCCTTAAATGACTTTACTTGAACATCCAGAAAATCGGGATAGTCAAGTACAGTTTTTATGGAAGCAAAATTGACGCGCTCAGTGGGTTTATATAAATTAGCCAAAGCCTTCTAGTTTTTTTAAGGTTTTATTTGGAATAAAAAAGGTAGTTTTCAAAACTTGCAGGTGCTACCCTGAAAAGTGCAAGGAACCTTTAGACTTAAAAGTATATACAAACAGGAAAAGACCTGACTGAATGGCCAGGCCTAATTGCAAAGCAATCTAGTAATATTTCAATGATTACTTGAGTTCTACTTCTGCACCAGCTTCTTCAAGCTGCTTTTTTAGTCCTTCAGCTTCGTCCTTACTTACACCTTCTTTAATTTCTTTAGGTGCACTGTCTACAAGTTCTTTTGCTTCTTTAAGACCTAAACCAGTTAATTCTTTAACAAGTTTCACAACTGCTAGTTTAGAACCGCCAGGTGACTTCAGCACTACGTCAAATGAAGTCTTTTCTTCCTCGGCAGCAGCATCACCACCTCCACCTGCAACAGCAACAGGAGCAGCGGCTGCAGCTGGCTCAATGCCATATTCCTCTTTTAGGATGGTAGCAAGTTCGTTAACTTCCTTAACTGTAAGGTTAACCAGCTGTTCTGCGAAATCTTTCAAGTCTGCCATTTTAAAACGCTATTTAAATTGATTTGTTTATTACTAAATTAATATACTATCCTTCTCTTTCGGACAATGTTTTTACAATCCCCGCCAGTTTATGCTTTCCACTCTGAAGCGCAGAGATAACATTGGTTGCAGGAGATTGTAATAAAGTGATAATCTCACCAATAAGTTCCTCTTTGGACTTCAATGAGCTTAACATATCCAAATGCTCAGCTCCTATAAATAAATCGCTATCTATAGAAGCGGCTTTGAAAGCAGGCTTTGTAAGCTCTTTATCTTTCTTTTTATATTCTTTAATTATTTTGGCCGGAGCATTACTAACTTCAGGAGAAAACATAATCCCTGAAGTACCTTTTAACGCTTCGTCAAAAGGAGCGTAATCTGTATCTAGTTTCTCCAGCGCCTTTTTGATCAGGGTGTTTTTTACAATTCTGTACTCAACACCTCTTTTATAGCACATTTCACGAAAGTTATTTACCTCAGCAACAGTTAGGCCTCCGGTATCAGCAATGTAAAAATGGCTTGTGTTTTTTAACTTTTCAGCTAATTCTTCTATCAGGACACCTTTTTCTTCTCTAGTCATGATTATAATCCAGCTATACTGTTTTTATCAATTTGGATTCCTTTACTCATCGTACTAGACAAGTAAATTCCTTTTATGTATGTTCCTTTGGTGGAAGCAGGCTTAAGTCTGCTTAATGTCTGAATAACTTCATTAGCATTTTCAGCAATTCTCTGAGCGTCAAAAGAAGCCTTTCCTACGCTGGTATGAATGATACCGAATTTATCTACTTTGAAATCAATCTTACCACCCTTTACTTCCTGTACTGCTTTACCAATATCCATGGTAACTGTACCCGCTTTAGGATTGGGCATTAGTCCGCGAGGTCCTAGCACTCTACCCAGACGACCTACTTTAGCCATTACCGTAGGCATGGTGATGATTACATCTACATCTGTCCATCCACCCTCAATCTTCTGGATATAATCGTCCAGCCCCACATAGTCTGCACCTGCTTCTTTAGCTTCCTCTTCTTTGTCTGGTGTACAAAGGACCAATACTTTCACTTCTTTACCCGTTCCATGAGGTAAAGCTACAACACCTCTAACCATTTGGTCCGCTTTACGAGGATCAACTCCCAGATTAACATCCAAATCTACAGAGGCATCAAAACTTGTAGTGGTAATATCTTTTACCATTGAAGATGCTTCTTCCAGAGAATATGACTTGGTGAAATCATATTTCTTTAAAATATCTGCTTTCTTTTTAGATAACTTAGCCATTTGTCAGTTTTATTAATTATCCCAGGGAGCTTTACCTTTTACTGTGATACCCATACTCTTCGCGGTACCCGCAACCATTTTCATGGCTGACTCAACTTTGAATGCGTTAAGGTCAGGCATTTTGGTTTCAGCTATTTCCTTGACCTGATCCCAACTTACTGAACCCACTTTACTACGGTTGGGCTCGGAAGATCCTTTTTTCTGCTTAGCAGCTTCCAGAAGCATAACTGCCGCCGGAGGCGTTTTGATCACGAAGTCAAAAGACTTGTCAGAGAATATGGTCACTACCACTGGTAATACCTGTCCCTGTTTGTCTTGAGTTCTACCGTTAAATTGCTTGCAGAACTCCATGATATTCAAGCCTTTACTACCAAGCGCCGGACCTACCGGAGGTGAAGGGTTAGCTTGCCCACCCCTTATTTGTAACTTTAAAAATCCAACTATTTCCTTAGCCATTGTTGCTACTATTATCTAATTTCTCTACTTGCATGTAATTAAGTTCCACAGGCGTATTTCTACCAAAGATTTTGACCATCACTTTCAGCTTTTTCCGCTCTTCAAACACTTCCTCTATGTTACCGATAAACCCACTGAAAGGACCATCCATTACCTTCACTTCTTCGCCTACCATATACGGTGTCTCCAGTTTTACTTCATCCTCATCCGTATCTTCAACTTTGCCGAGTATTCTGTTAACTTCACTGGGGCGCAGCGGGATAGGCGTTTTGTCTGCTCCTTTTTCATTAGAGCCCAAAAAACCGATCACATTTGGGATATTGGTGATGGTATCATACACATTTGCTTTCTGCAGATCTGCAGAAATCATGATGTATCCAGGAAAAAAGTTTCTCTCTCTCACTCTTTTCTTACCATTTCTCATCTCCATCACTTTTTCAGATGGAATTAGCACCTGAGGAATATATTCCCCCAGATTGTTAATGGCAATTTCCTTCTCCAGGTACTCCTTTACCTTCCTTTCCTTTCCACTAATAGCCCTAACCACATACCACTTGAAGTCACCCATATTTAAAACGCGTTATAAAACCAAGTCATCGTGTTCTCAAAGCCCAGATCAATTAAACCTATCAATAAGGCGAATATCAAGGAAGCGATCAACACTAAGACAGAGCTTCTTTGCAATGACGAATAATTCGGCCATGTCACCTTATTCTTCATCTCATCATAGGAAGCTTTGACAAACTCAACTAAATTATTCATCTCTTTAGCAATTTATAGCACGGGCGGTAAGATTCGAACTCACGACCTACGGTTTTGGAGACCGTTGCTCTACCAGCTGAGCTACACCCGTATAAGTGTAAAGACTTGACTTTACAGAGTACTCCCTGGAAGCCAAGCCTTTACTGAATATTGTTATAGAATTACTCTATGATGTCAGTAACCTGACCTGCACCAACAGTTCTACCTCCTTCGCGTATCGCAAACCTTAACCCTTTGTCCATTGCAATAGGGCTGATTAACTCAACAGAAATAGAAACGTTATCTCCAGGCATCACCATCTCTACGTTTTCAGGAAGAGATATCTCTCCGGTAACGTCAGTGGTTCTAAAGTAGAACTGAGGACGGTATTTCTTGAAGAAAGGAGTATGACGTCCACCTTCTTCTTTTGACAATACATAAACCTCAGCTTTAAACTTATGGTGAGGAGTAACTGTACCGGGTTTAGCGATAACCATACCTCTTCTGATCTGAGATTTTTCAATACCTCTTAACAAAAGACCTACATTATCTCCAGCCTCTCCACGGTCAAGAATTTTACGGAACATCTCAACACCAGTAATTGTAGACTTAAGGTTTTCAGCACCCATTCCCATAATCTCAACAGGATCACCAGAATTGATAACTCCACGCTCTATTCTACCGGTAGCTACAGTACCACGGCCAGTGATAGAAAATACATCTTCAACAGGCATCAAGAAATCTTTGTCAATAAGACGCTCAGGAAGAGGAATGTGCTCATCAACAGCACTCATCAACTCCATAATTTTCTCAACCCATTTTTCTTCACCATTCAAAGCTCCTAATGCAGAACCCTGAATTACAGGAATATCATCACCAGGGAATTCATAGAACGAAAGCAACTCTCTGATTTCCATTTCTACTAACTCAAGTAGCTCAGGGTCATCAACCAAGTCAACCTTGTTCATGAAAACTACGATAGCAGGCACACCTACCTGACGAGCCAAAAGAATATGCTCTCTGGTCTGAGGCATAGGGCCGTCAGTAGCAGCTACCACCAAAATAGCACCGTCCATCTGCGCAGCACCAGTAACCATGTTCTTAACATAGTCAGCGTGACCTGGGCAGTCAACGTGAGCATAGTGACGATTTTCTGTCTGATACTCTACGTGAGCAGTGTTGATTGTAATACCTCTTTCTTTTTCTTCAGGAGCATTATCAATCGTAGCGAAATCACGGAGGTCAGCCAAACCCTTATCAGCAAGCACTTTTGTGATCGCTGCAGTTAATGTTGTTTTACCGTGATCGACGTGACCAATTGTACCAATGTTCAAGTGTGGTTTAGAACGGTCAAAGGTTGCTTTAGCCATTTTCTAAATAAGTTACAGTTTCAAATAAATTTAAGTCATTAAGGTAATGAACCCACAGCTTTTGAGCCAATGACGGGATTTGAACCCGTGACCTCGTCCTTACCAAGGAAGCGCTCTACCCCTGAGCTACATCGGCTTAAGCAATGCTCAAGCATTACAAGAGAGAGCGGGAGACGGGGGTCGAACCCGCGACCTACAGCTTGGAAGGCTGTCGCTCTACCAACTGAGCTACTCCCGCTTAAAGTTCAAACCAAACAGTTACTTTGAAAGAAAAATTCAAAATAACTATTAAAAACAAGTGGGGAGAGCAGGATTCGAACCTACGAAGTCGTAAGACAACAGATTTACAGTCTGCCCCAGTTGGCCGCTTTGGTATCTCCCCATGATGTGAAAAAACGATTAAAAACAGATTTTTTCACGGATTTAAAACCCCTCTGTTTCTAATGGAAGTGCAAAAGTAAACGCTTTTTTGATTTATTCAAACTTATGCTTTAAAAGAAACAAAAAAAATTCCCTGTTTATGGGATACTTTCGTATATAGAACGTAAGCGCTGGTCTTTTTCCTCTTCTTTGATATTTTGTCTAAGCCTCTGTACTTCTTCTCGATCGTCAAAAAAACTAAGAGAACGATAGGCATTTAGCCGAATGTAATATTTTGGATGCTTTTCAGCATATTCTGCAAGTAAATCAATACCACCTTGCTGGTCTTCCGGAGGCAAATTTATTAAAAATCTGGCAAAATAGTTAAGTAAGTAATATAAAGCTTCATCATTTATTTGTGTAAACTTATCCGAAAACCAGGAATATTTGTCCTGAATTTGATTTTCCACATAATAATCAGCCAACGCTATGACTACATTGAAGTTTGAATACTCTTCATAAGGCGCAAATACTTCTCCTTTGTCATTTGCACCACTTAAGGTATAAGCGGCAATAGAAGAACCGACTACCGCATAAGAACTGTCATTCATTCCCTGTAAATAAACCGCCCTGTATTTATCAGCATCTAAGGCAGCAAGTACCGAGATAGCATCTGCTCGCACCAACGATTTATCATCCTGTCCGGCCATTTGGAGCACCTTATTAACATCCTCTGAGCTCAAAAACTGAGGAAACAATTCCAATGTATTCAGTGCCATCTGCCTGATCATCCAAAATTCGTCATTGAGTGCTTTTTTATATACCTGAGCGACCTCACTTCCTACACTATCCTGCGCTAAAGCTTCCAGTGCTTCCATTCTTTTAATGGGGTTGGAGGCATGCTGATACTGATATGTCCACTCCTGAGGGGTTTTATCGTGATTGATTTCCATAAGTAGGTCTGCCCCGGGGTCAAAAATCATCAGATCAGGATTTTGACTGAGCTCAAAACTCCAGCTTTTCTCTTCTTCATCAACTAAAAGTGAAAACTGTTGAGGCTTATCGTTGACCCAAACTTCCATCTGAAGAGGAATGGTAAATACAGGTGTGATTTCAGTATTCTGTACCTGTTGAATGTTTAGCCGTAGCTTTCCACTATCGTACAGATGTTTAACCTCTAGTTGTGGGTGACCTGAAGCAAGAAACCACTGATTGAAAAACCAGTTCAGATCCTGACCACTTACTTCTTCAAAAGCCAACCTTAAATCATGTATTTCTACCGAAGTATAAGCGTGCTCATTCAGGTAATTGTGTAAAGCTGTGAAAAATGCTTCGTCGCCCAAATACGTTCTGAGCATGTGCAGAATCCTACTGCCCTTGTCATACGAATGACGATCAAACATATCTTCCTGATCCTCATAACGGTAGCGAATGAGATCCACCTGTTTTTCTTCAGCTTCAGCAAAATAATTTTGACCTTGCTCCCAAAGGGTATATTCTCCTTCATTTTTACCGTACTTGTAGTTGCTCCACAGATATTCCGAATATGTAGCGAAAGACTCATTCAAAGGTAAATTTGCCCAGGACTCACAGGTTACCAGGTCACCGAACCAATGATGGAAAAGCTCATGAGCGATTATGTCGTCCCAGTGATAGTCAATAAGTTCTCTGTCATCCACCTGTAGGCTTTCCATAAACACTGAAGCCGTTGTATTTTCCATAGCTCCGGAAACAAAATCACGCACAACCACCTGACTGTACTTAGGCCAGACATACTCTACCCCCAGTAGGTTAGAAAAATACTTCATCATTTCAGGTGTACGACCGAATATATCTCTGGCATAAGGTTCAAAGGCAGGCTCTACATAATAACTTAATTCTTTGTCCTGCCACTGGTCTTCTACAATCGCATAATCTCCTATCGCCATCATGAAGAGGTATGGGGCATGTGGCTGGTCCATTTTCCAGTAATCAGTACGAGTATTATCGTCATTGAATTGAGAAGAGACCAATAGCCCGTTGGAAAGAGTCTTGAAAGCACTATCGACAGTAATGAACATCTCCTGAGTGGTACGCTCATTAGGGGCATCAATAGTAGGAAACCAGCATGAATTTGCCTGAGTTTCTCCTTGTGTCCACACCTGCGTAGGTTTAGGTCCTAGCTGGGTAGAATCAGTACCGATAAAATACAGTCCTTTGTCCTGCGTAATAGCAGCACTTCCCTTCAACTCTATTTCATCCGGCCTTGCGGTATAGAATATTTTGACAAAAAATTCTTCCTGACGACTATATTCACGATCCAGTTGTATATTCAGTTGATAGCCATCGTAATCGTACTCAAGTGTCTTCTCCTGATCATCTTTCCACAACACAAGTTTTTGAATATCAAAGCCTTTAGCATCTAACATCAACCTATCTTTAGGATAAAAATAAGGCTTGAGTTGCAGCGTGGCGATACCTTCCAGCGTATGTGCCAATATATTTGGTTCTACCTCCAGCCTGGTATGTAAGAGATCAAACTCACGGGTGTGAGAAGCACGATAAGGAATTGTTTCTTCTTTGATTTCGTCTATAGGGGGCGTAATGGTATTGCTTTGAAGCGAGTCCTGTCGGAGCGAATCCTGAACATTCACATCATCTTTCCTGGCCTCTAATTGGGTAGATCTACAAGCTAGGTTAAATAACAATAAGCAAATCAAACAAGCACGAAGAAACTGCATGAAGTATGGATTAATAAGAATGAAATGTTAACTTAAACGCGTAATCTAAACCTGACACAAACATAATGCTGCTAAAGGCAAACATCCACGAGCAACAAAAGTACGAAGTTGAACTAAAATCGGAACAAACACTAATCAACAATCAGGATTTTTCCCACAAGCTTTCCTCTCTTACTGAGCATACTTTTCACCTCTTACATGAACATCGCTCATACAAGATTGAAGTCGTAAAATCCGATTACTCCCGGAAAGATTTTTTACTAAAAATCAACGGCAGGCAAATACCGGTAAAATTACAAGACCGTTTTGATCAGTTGATTGAAGCCATGGGGATGCAGGCTGCTGACGAACTTGCTGATAAAGAAATACTTGCGCCTATGCCCGGACTTGTACTACAGTTTCATGTAAATGAAGGCGACGAAGTAAAAAAAGGTTCTCCATTGCTAACATTGGAAGCCATGAAGATGGAAAATGTACTCAAATCCCCCGGAGATGGTAAGGTGGCTAAAATCCATGTGGAAGCAGGAAAAAGTGTAGAGAAAAATCAATTAATGGTAGTATTGGAATGAGTTTTTTTGTCTTAAAAAAGCTATAACTGTCTTTTTTGAAAATCGAGTTCGTTTTGTCTGTCAACTTATTTTTGGTATTTCTATATTTGTCTCTCAAAACCCAATTGAATGAAATATAAAAGAATCCTTTTAAAGCTGAGCGGTGAAGCGCTCATGGGAAGCCAGCAGTACGGTATAGACTCTGACCGGCTTCAGCAATATGCCCAGGAAATCAAAAGGGTAAAAGATGCAGGTGTAGAAATTGCTATCGTGATCGGAGGGGGCAACATATTCAGAGGTGTACAGGCTGAGAAGTCCGGTATGGACCGTGTACAGGGAGATTATATGGGTATGCTGGCTACTGTCATCAACGCCATGGCTTTGCAGAGTGCTTTGGAAAAGATCGGTTTGTATACACGCCTGATGTCAGGGATCAAGATTGAACAGGTTTGTGAGCCGTTCATCCGCAGGAGAGCAGTCCGCCATTTGGAAAAAGGAAGAGTTGTCATCTTCGGCGCAGGTATTGGTAACCCTTATTTTACTACTGACTCTACTGCAAGTCTCCGGGCTATTGAGATAGAAGCAGACGTGGTGCTCAAAGGTACCCGAGTAGATGGAGTGTACACCGCTGACCCTGAGAAAGACCCTAACGCCAAACGTTTTTCCAACATTACCTTTACAGAAGTTTACCAAAAAGGACTGAATGTTATGGATATGACGGCCTTTACCCTTTGTCAGGAAAACAATTTGCCTATCATCGTATTTGATATGAATAAGCCAGGTAACTTGTATAACTTACTCAGCGGTCAGGAAGTAGGCACTTTGATCAATTAAAGGCTTACTACCTTTTTTAAGGTTGATTTAATTTACAATATTTAATACCCACTATTGTTGATTTAATTTTTAAACAATGACTGAAGAAATTCAAATGTACCTTGACGAGGCTGAAGAAAACATGAAAAAAGCCGTAGAGCACGTCATAGGAGAGTTTAAAAAGATCAGGGCAGGAAAAGCACAACCCAACATGCTGGATGGTCTTATGGTTGAATATTATGGAAATAATACCCCCATCAATCAGGTAGCATCTATCACTACACCCGATGCACGTACGGTAATGATAAAGCCCTGGGAAAAAAAGATGGTTAACGAAATCGAACGTGCTATTATCAACTCTGATCTGGGACTTAATCCTCAAAATGATGGAGAGGTAGTTCGGCTTAACATTCCCCCACTTACAGAAGAGAGAAGGAAAAATCTGGTAAAACAGGCAAAAAACGAAGCGGAAAATGGCAAGGTGAGTGTGCGTAATATCAGGAAAGATGCGAATGATTCCATCAAGAAACTATTAAAAGATGGTACTTCCGAAGACGATGTCAAAGAAGGAGAAGATAATGTTCAGGAGCTTACTGATAAATACAGTAACAAGATTGACAGTCTTTTTGAAGAAAAGGACAAAGAAATTATGACCGTCTGATCATCTTTAAAGGTAGAATTTTTTTGCGTTTATATATTCTACCACTCTGTCATGTACCAGATACCTTATAGGCACATCATTTTTGATACTATCTCTGATAAAGGTAGCTGATATATCAATCAAAGGAGCATTAACCATCCTGATATTAGGATGGTTTTTTATTTGCTCCTTTACTTTTTTTTCGTCGGTGTTTGGCCTGGGATAGACTATCATTCCGTAGTGATTAAGGATTTCCTGATAATTTTTCCATTTGTGAAAATGCTTCAGATTATCGCTGCCGAGTACCAGACTGAAATGATGCTGGGGGTAACGGTCTTTCAGATAAGCCAAGGTATCTACAGTATAACTTGGTTTGGGCATGCTGAACTCCACATTGGAAACCCTTAGCTCAAAGTTATCCTCAATAGCCAACTCTACCATTCGCAGGCGGTCTACATCAGATAACAGAGACTTCGCACTCTTGAATGGATTTTGAGGTGATACTACAAACCACACCTGATCTAAGTCAGCATAGCCTCTTATGGTATTCGCAATGATAAGATGTCCAATATGGATCGGGTTAAAAGACCCAAAAAAAAGCCCTACTTTCACCTGAAGCAATTAAATTTCAAAAGATCAGAAGCAAATTTACTCAGGGAAAAGAACTTCGTCAACTATATGTACATAGCCGTTGTCAGCTTCACGGTCGCTGAATACCAGGGCGGCACTATCTAAAGTGAGTGTGCCATCTACTTTAATTACTTTCAAAGGATTGCCATACAGGGGCTTCAGTTCTTTCATATTGGCAATTTCGGTATCGCTATAACTACCTTTCACTACATGGTGCATTAAAATTTTTCTCAATTCCTCACGCTCAACAGAACCTGGAACAGCATCATCATGATTTGGACTTAGCTGATCAAGTGCAAGGTCAGAAGGAGCAAAAAGCGTATATGGTCCTTCCTGAGACAGCAGTGAATCCAAGCCGGTGGCTCTCAAGGCATTATGAAGTATAGCCAAAGCCTGATTATCTCCAACAGTTTGATAGATGTTACCATCTCCTATTCTCAACTCGTTGTCCTCTTTGCCTACCATTACATCTGACTCAAACTCTATATCACTTTTCTCTTCAGGTTCTTCCTTGCTCTTGACACAAGAAACAGTACCAATAATGAGTAGGCTTAATAAAATATGTGCAAAAATTTTCATATCAATATGATTATTCGGATTAAAAAATAGCTCTCTGCTTTTTCAACCTATCAACAATCACATTTGTTAAGAAAACTACTGCTTAGGCCTGTTTTCTTCACTTTTTAGTGTATCTACAGCATTTTCTTCAATAATAATCTGGTTTTCTTCCTCAATTTGCAGGCTGTCCTGCTTCCGTTCTTCAGCCTCTTTTTCTGCTTCCATCTTATCCAGTGCCTGAAGCTTTTGCTCTGCTTGCTCTCTGATAACTGGCAAGGGAGAGTTTTCAATAAGAGAGTTGAGGGTGGCTTTTGCCTGAAAGTTTTCTTCCAGCGCAATGTAGTTTTCAGCAATCAGCAGAAATGATAGTCCCAGCCAGTTCTCATATAATGAAAAATTCTTGTTAAGGTCATAAAGTGTCTCAATAGACTCAGCATAATTTTCCTGATCATATTGAATCAAAGCCATTAAGTATTGTGCCTCAGCACCATACTCATCTTTGGCAGTATTGAGCGTTTTCAGGAAGCTGTCAATGGCTTTCTCATAATTTTTCTTTTCATAAGCTACTTTACCCTGATAGAGCATAGCCATATTTTCAGCCGCTGCGGACACATTTCCCTTCTCCAAAATCAGCTCGGCATAGTGGTTAACTGAATCAAGTAAGCTTTCATTTTCCTGACCTAATGCATAGTAAGAAGTCATCATGCCTGACCAGGCGTTAAACTGCTCCCGTTTATTCTGTGCCATGGCTGCGAGTTGTCCATAATACTGGATAGCATCTCTGTAGTTTTCTCGGCCTTCTTCCAGTTCTGCAATTCGCTGCACTGAGCGGTTCAGACGAGAAGAGCTACCCTCTTCAGCAATGTCATAATAAACTTCTAAAGCTTTATCAATCTGGTCGGAGCGGTAGTAGGACTCAGCGATATAATACTTTGCTTCTCCCACATTAGCATTATCGGGATAGTTATTGATAAAGGCCTGCAAACTGGAAACAGCCTGCTGATACTTTTGGGTGAAGTACAGATTTTTGGCCGACTCAAATTCAATATTGCCCAACTCTTTATCTTCAGGGTTTGCTTCTTTGTAAATCGCCAGATATTCGGAAAAGTCTTCGCTAGCCCCACCCAACGACTGTACTTCCTGCAATCCCAAAAGTGCAGAATTAGCTGTGGTGTGGTTAGTGTAGTTTTTGATAATCTGTTTGTAATCAGCCGAAGCCTGATCATACTTCTGCAAGTTGGTATAGGCCAAAGCCCTCCGCAAATAGGCATAAGGCAACAGATTGCTTTGACTGTTGGACTCCAATAATCTGCTAAAACCACTGATCGCCTGCTGATAGTTACCTTCTTCCAGATAAAGCTGCGCTTGCTGAAAAATCGCATCATCCCGGTAGCGAGAGTCACGATAGCGGTCAACCACCACATCCAGGCTGGCACGGGCCTCATTCATTTTACCTTGAATACCCTGAATTACGCCTTTCTGGTAATAAGCATAACTAATGTCAGGGTTATTCTGACGAATCGCTTTATCATAAGTATTGATGGCCTGACCATAGCTTTTCGTCACATAATATGTATCTGCTAACCTGATGAGCGCATCCTCATAGTTCAGCTTTCTATTAGGATTGCCATTAGATTTCTGCTCTATAATTTGTACATATCGCTCAAAATGCTCTTTTGCTTTGCCATACTCCTTCGTATTATAGTAGGCATAGCCTATGCCATAGCGGGATTTAAGAAAATACATCTCGCTCACCCCTTCCAGGCGTCTTTCATCACCCAAGGCTCTAAATACAGCAGCATAAGCATTGATTGCTTCTTCATATTTTTTACCCACCGAATAGGCTTCACCTTTCCAGAAGTTTGCCCCTGCTACTAACTCACGGTCAATAGGGTATTGCAGAGATTTATCAAACAGCTGTACAGATTCATAATACGCGGCTTGATTAAAAGCCTGGGTGCCGGCATAAAAGCTCACTTTTTGATATGCCTTTCGGACTTGCAAAGTCTTGTTAGGCAGGCTTTCAATAAACTCAATGGCCTGCGCATAATTTTGTGTGTTGAGGTATGCTTCGCTTAGCAGGTCATTTACTTCTATGGTATGCTCACTATTCGGGTAAACCTGCTTGAAATTCTGCAAAGTTTGAACCGCCCTGCCATGTTCATTCAGCGCTACTTGTACTTTCGCTAGCTTAAACATCGCTTCCTCTTTAATCTGAGGACTAAAACTCATGCCAGCGGCATTTTCAAAAGCAGTAGACGCAAAAGTTTCGTTACCCTGCTTTACATACAACAAGCCGAGGTAGTATGAGGAGAACTGACCGATACTGTCTTTACGAGAAGCGATTTGCTTAAAATTATCAATGGCGGGCTGCTCTTTTCCGGTTTTGTACTGAGCAAACGCCAGACGGTACATCATGGGAGCTTCCGGACGGCGTAGTGTAGCGAATTCACTCAAAAAAGGCTCTGCCTTGGCATAATCACCCTGCATAAAGTAAGCCTCTCCTGCCAGCAGCATAATATCAGGCAGGTTCTTAATCTGGTTTCTGCTTGTTCCTGCATCGTCCAGAATGCCTTGAGCATAACGTTGAAGCTGGGCATAATCACCCTGCTTATAATAAATATTTGCAATCAGGTAGGGCACCACCTGAGCATATGACTCTTCCTGCTCAGCTCTTCTCAGATCCCGTAAAGCTTTCTCAAAGTCGCTCTGCTGATAAGCGATATAGCCCGAATAGTAACTGGCTGCACTGGTAAAGGGACTGCTTGAAGCTTTTACCTGATCAAAATAAGGTTTGGCTTCATAAAAGTTTTGCTGCGTAAAATAAGCATAAGCAAGCTTGAAGTTTCGTGTATTTCTCTCTTCCGCGGTGAGATTTTGCGTATCTGTTTTTTCAAAATAAGCGATCGCCTTATCGTAATTTTCGTCTTTGAAATAAAAATTACCCAACTCGTAATTGGCTCTTATGGCTTTAGGATGACTACTATGGGCTTTGACAAACTCTGCCAGTTTGGCTTCGCCATCAGCATTGTAGAGCCTTAGGGCAGCATAAGCGATGTAGTATTCGGCCTCCACAGCCCGTTCACTGTTTTGGTCTGCTTCAAGGTACTCTTCAAATGCTTCACGGGCAGCACTGTACTTTTGTTTATCCAAAAGGTCCAATCCTTTTTGATAAGAAGAGATAGGCTCTACTTCGGCAAGGTACTGCTGGGCCTGCAATTGAGCAGAAAAAGTAAACAGCAGAACAAAAAATAGAAATGATAACTTTTTCACTTGTACGAGCATATGAATACTATAATAAATATATTTCTTAAACGGTTTTACACCTCAAAAATTCTTTAGTCCGGATTTTAATGCATCAAACGAAATACCAGTTCTTTCATAATCTGAGCATCATTTCCAGCACTATTATCTATGCCTTTGGCATGCTGGTCGGCCATGCGCAGGTGATGAATGTTAGCGATTACTTTAGGTAAAGGGTAGTTTACAGCAGCTATTTTATATTCCTTAGCAAAAAAAGGATTAATTTTCAACACGCCTGCCAACGCCCTTTCCGACTTGTCGGAAGACTGATGTACCAATAACAACTTACTAAAAAATGTAAACAGGAGTGCTATTACCGGTATGATGGGATTAGCTTTTTGATTGGCTTCAAAATATTGAATAATACGATTGGCCTTCAATACATCACGTACGGCCAAAGCTTTCTGGAGTTCAAATACATTATACTCCTTGCTGATACCAATATACTTTTGGATAACAGCCGGAGTAATTTCACCCTCCTCATCTCCCTGCCTGAAGTTGATCAGCACTTTTTCAATCTCGTTAGTCAGACGTTTCAGGTTGTTACCGATGTAGTCGGCCAGCATTTGTACAGCCTTATCATCTATCTGAAAACCTTTCTGCTTTATGTATTGTGCAATCCAGTCCGGTAACTGGTTGTCGTACATCTTTTTAGACTCTACCAGCACCCCGAATTTGTCCAGCAATTTGCTCAGGGGTTTTCTGCCATCAATGGTTTTGTACTTATAACAAAAAACCAGAATAGTAGAGGGCATAGGGTTCTTTACATAAGCCTCCATCTGCTGCTGTCCACCCTTGGCGTTTAGATCCTGCACCTCCTGAGCTTCACGTACGATCACCACTTGCCGCTCCGACATCATAGGGTATCGCTTCGCATTATTAAGGACGGTACTTACGTCCACATCCTTGCCGTACATGATAATCTGATTAAAGCCTCGCTCACTTTCTTCCAATACATTTTCCTCAATGTAGTCGGCAATCAGGTCAATATGGTAAGGTTCCTCACCTTGCAGAAAATAAAGAGGAGCATACTGCTTTTCACGTAATGATTTAAGTACAGATTCAGGCGTATGGGGCATTGCTGTTAAGCTTTAACAAATATATTCAGTATCAAAACTTGAGTGTAGCTACAATTTTACAAATAGCTTGGCTAGCTGACCGAAGCTGACTACAACATTGATTTTACTACTTCCAGGGCTTTAGGCACATCCATGGCTGTCATCCATTGTTCTTTGGCAATGATTACCGGTGCCTTTTTGCATTTACCAGTACATTTGGTACCAATCAGTTTGACAGTTTTCTGCTTCTTAGTTCTTTTCAGCTCGCTTTTGATTGCTTTTTGAATATCCTTGCAGCCATTTTTCTTGCAGTCTTTTCCATTGCACACAAAAATAAACTGCTGATGTATCTCTTTTTCTTTGCTCATTTCTTTATACTTTTCATCCTAACATCAAGAACCGGCAACTAATTGCATTAAAATGCCGCAAAGCCAGGCACCATACGTTCCTACGAAATAGCCAAGTACGGCCAACAACACACCTACCGGTGCTAAAGAAGGACTAAAAGCAGAAGCTACCACCGGAGCAGAGGCTGCTCCTCCTACATTAGCCTGACTACCGACAGCAACAAAAAAGAAAGGGGCTTTGATTAATTTAGCGACGATTAGCAAAAAGCTGATATGTACCAGTATCCATATCCCTCCTACCATGAATAAACCAGGGTTGCTCACCACCGTTGTAATATCCATTTGCATCCCGATACTGGCGATCAACACATAAAGAAAAATCGTGGCAAAGCGCGAGGAACCTGCTCCTTCCAGTTTACGGGCTTTGGTAAAGGAGAGAATTAAACCTGCGGTAGTGGCAATTACCACTATCCAGAAAAAGCCTGAAGTCAGGCTGAATTTATTTAATGCAGGGTAGTTAGCTTCCAGAAATGGCGCGATAAGGTCGGAAGCAAAGTGCGAAAAGCCTGTAATTCCGAAAGCAATCGCCAGAATCGTCATGGTATCGGCAGTGGTAGGGATTTTGGCGATGCTGGCTGCATATTCTTCTATCTGTTTTTTTACATAATGAATAGCGGAAGCATCAGCTTTGAAGTAATTATCAATTTTGTCCGCTCTCCCACTCCCGTAAAGTAATACCGCCAGCCACAGGTTGGCCACAATAATATCTACTGCCAGCACCGCTGAAAAAAGATCCGTGCTCGCGCCAAACACTTCCAGCATGGCGGTCTGGTTGGCTCCCCCCCCTATCCAACTTCCCGCGATGGTAGCCAGGCCACGCCAAACAGCATCAGGCCCAGCACCTCCGAGGGTTTCAGGAGAAAATGTGGAGACAATAATCATCGCCAGGGGCCCCCCAATGATAATGCCCAGCGTACCGGCAAAAAACATGATCACAGCCTTAAAACCTAGTCTGGAAATCGCCTTGAGGTCAATGCCCAGGGTAAACAGTATCAAACTGGCGGGCAGTAAATAACGGGAGGACACAAAATACAGGCTGGAATCTTCTCCCGAAATGATATTTAAAGAATTAAGAATAGCGGGAATAAAATAACATAGCAACACTGAGGGGACATAAGTGTAAAACTTTTGCCAGAAAGGATTTCTACTGGCCGATGTACGAAATACCAATGCCAGAATTATAAAGAGAATCCCCAGAACAACTGCATCATTCGTGAAAAAAGGAGTTTCTTCTACTACTTGTTCCATAAGCGGTTTTTGATTGCTCAAAACTAAGCTTTTCGGAATGAGTAACGAAAAAATGCCTGGATTTTGTTTTTCTTCAATTCAGGGCAGAATAATTCATTGGTAAGTTCATGGCTTAAGTCAAAATTTTAGCTTGTTGATCTTTGCTAGTTTTGTTTCTGAGAAAGTATGCAGAGATGAAGCCCCAATGAGAAAGACTGTCATCATATTTTTATTTCTACTCATCAGTATCTGTACCTCAGAGGCTCAGCGCATGCCTTATTTTGCTCACTACTATAACAATCCCTATCTTTACAATCCTGCTTACGCCGGTTATGACAAGCATACTGTTTTTTACCTTACTCACCGTCAGCAGTGGTATGGGGTAGAGGGAGCACCCGTCAGTTCCCAACTCAGCTTTCATTCCCCCTTAGGCAATGCCAATCCCATTTTCATCGGTGCTGATATCGTGGATGACCGCATCGGAGCCTTAAAGCACAATGCGGTGAAGTTCTCACTGGCTTATATGATTCCTCTTTCCTCCGAACATGAGCACTACATCAAAACAGCTTTCTCAGCAGGTATAGGCATGCATACTTATGACCTGGTCGGCATGGACATCGGAGATGATCTCGTATTGCAGGCAGCCCTGGCGAACCAAACTTTTCTGGATGGTCGTTTTGGCTTCAAATATCATAACCGCGGATTCAACCTGAGTGTAGCTTTACCCCATCTTTTCACTCCCCCTCCCATGTTGATTGATGGCTTCAGCGATATAAATTTTGATCAGTTCAGCCGCATGATCTTCAGTACACATTATCGCTTCAACTTTAATGAGGAGGGTACTACAGCCTTTGAGCCTACAGTATTATATCATTATTCTAGCCTGGAATCCAGCCAGCTAGAAGCATTAGGTATATTCTACTTTAATGACTCTTTCTGGGCGGGTGGCGGCTACCAACAGCAAAGTGGGTTCAGCGGAACTGCTGGCTTTAAAGTAAAAAACCTAAAATTCAGCTATGCCTACAGCACTGGCGGAAGTAAAATATCAGCCTATGGAGCGGGGACACATGAATTACAGTTAGGGTTGGTAATCGGCAAGAAGAAAGAAGTACTTAAAAGGAAGCCCCGACTTTCTACTCAAAATACCATTGATGATATTCCAGACGAAGCCCTCTTGGAGAAACATGCCAAAAGTCAGGAGAAATCACAGCGCAAGCGGAAAAAGAAGAAAAAAGAAGAAGTACCTGACAGAAAGAAAGTTAATCCGACTTCCGGCATTACCATCATTGAAAACGAACCTTCTGTTAATGATACGCCTGAGGTGTCAGAAAATGCAGACCACAATGATCATATTATTATTGAAGAGCATTCAAGAGCTAATGAAACTGAACAAAAAGAACTTACTCCTTCGGTAGCAGATGAAGCAAGTACTCCTGCCCGGGAGAAGCCGCAGCAAGAAAGTAATTACGAAGACCTGCGATTTGATTCTTTTGAAAATACTTCAGAAAATAAAGGCGTAATTCAATTGGGCAAGCATACGAATACTTCAGCTCCCGCTAAAAATACTGCCAGGCCTGAAGCTATTGAGTCAAAGCCTGCTTTGTCTACTCCTGCCCAAACTCAGGAGCAAGAAGAGGTCGAGGAAAAGCAGGAAATAGCGTGGAATAATTCTCCTTTTGAAGAAGCTCAAGCTGCAGAAGATGCTCACTCTCTGGCCATGAAAGGTGGTTTTTACATCATCGCCGGGACATTCTCCACCCAGGATAATGCAGAAAAGATGGTGGGTCAGTTGACTCAACAAGGTTTCTTCCCTGAAATTGGCTACCATAGCGAGAAAAAATACTTTTACGTGCATGTCTACCAGTCCTCTGATAAAGATCAGGTTATCAAGGAGTTGGAAAGGCTTAAACAAAACGCTTCTTTTCAGCAATCCTGGATACTCACCGTAGCACCTTGATGGTGTTTTGATCAGCTTTTTTTAATATTGCGGCACCTTAGTGCAGCTTATGAATATTCTGATCACTTCACAATACGCCGGCATGGCGGGTTCTACCTATTCTACCACTTACCTGGCAAAGGGGCTCAGTGAAAGAGGACATAAGGTATACGTGGCCTGTCCTGCTGATTCGCTTATGAAAACGCTACTGAAAGGCTCTAAGGTAGTACACATCCCCATGCAAATCCGGCATAAGCTGGATCGCAGAAACATCCAACATATTGCGCAGATGGTTCGGGATTACAAAATAGATATCATTGATGGGCAATCCAGCAAAGACCGCTACACTACCATTTTAGCCCGCTGGTATTATAAACTTCCGGTTAAGCTGGTACACACCCGCAGGCAGCTGGCACTAAGCATGGGCATTCTGGGGCAGAGTTGGTTCTATGAAAAAGGAACCGACAAGGTCATTGCAGTGAGTGAGGGGGTAAAAGCATCGCTGGTAAAAATTGGCATCAGCGCTGAGCATATAGAAGTAATCTACAATGGTACGCCGCGGGAAAAGTACGATAAGGTAAATCCACAGCAGGTAAATGCTCTCAAAGAAAAATATGACATACAAGAGGGTGATTTTGTGATTGGCTGTGTGGCCCGCCTGAAAGAACAAAAGCAGATCCTTAAAGCCATCGCGTTATTAGACAAAACGGTAAAAGTGATCTTTGTCGGCATAGAGCCTTCTTCTGAATTTCAGGAAATTATCTCCGGCTATACCCTTCCTCATGAGGTGCATTTCGCTGGCGCCATTTCTAATGATGAGGTACTTAATTATTATCCTCTCTTTGATATTAAAGTGCTGCCTTCTACCATTGAAGGGCTTTCCCAGTCTCTATTAGAAGCCATGGCTTTGCAAGTTCCGGTGATTGCCACCGATCTGGGGGGCAATCGGGAGTTGATTGAAGAAGGAAAAAATGGTTATTTGTTTGAAAATGAGAACATTCAGCAATTGGCGTCACTAATTAAGCAAGTGATGCAATCAGCAAGCCTAAGAAAGGAGCTGGGAGCATACGGCAAGGAAACGGCCCTGGAAAAGTTCTCTATTGAAAGAACCATTGACAGGCACGTAGATTTATTTACGCAAATTTTGGAAGAACACTAAGCTATGCATAAAGTAACCGCAATCATTCCTACCTTTAATGAGGAAGATAATATAGAAGAGGCCATCAAGTCGGTAAGCTGGGCAGATGAGATTATGGTGGTGGACTCTTTCAGTACCGATGCCACGGTGGAAATTGCCCGGAAGCATACTGATTTTGTACTGCAGCATCAGTACGTCAACTCTGCTGCCCAGAAGAATTGGGCGATTCCCCAGGCCAAGTATCCCTGGATATTTCTCTTAGACGCGGATGAAAGAGTAACACCCGAGTTGGCAGAGGAAATTCAGAAAACACTAAAAAAAGGTACGCAGCATACGGCTTTTCGTATTTGGAGAAAAAATATGTTTATGGGCCGTATGATGAAGCATGGTGAACTTCGTTCTGACAATGTTGTGCGACTTTTCCTCAGAGACAAGTCAAAATACCAGGATAAACATGTGCATGCCGGCATACTCACTGAGGGGAGCATAGGGATATTCAAGTACAAACTTTTGCATAATACTTATAAGGGGTTTGATCACTTTCTTTCCAAAGTAGATCAGTATTCTACCTGGGGCGCATATGATAAGCTGCCCAAAACCAAGAAAGTAACACTTTTTCACCTCTGGCTTAAGCCTGCCTGGAGATTTTTTAAACAGTACATCATACAACTGGCTATTCTGGATGGTAGGCAGGGCTTTATTTATGCGCAACTTATGGCTTATACTGTTTTTCTCCGGTATGTTAAGCTTTACCGGATACAGCAGGGAGAAAAGTTCAGGAAGGATAAATAATGCAGAAGCTAAGTTTCATTCGGCACCTTGAATTGAGAAGGTTCCCCTACATTACTCTTAGTGTTAGTTTTGCATTACTCAGATTAGTGAAATTTTTTTTTAGTATTCATCTTTATGGCGCATCATACAAGTAATAAAGTTTTTGGCATTGGCTTAGGTAAAACGGGCACTTCATCATTAGGCAGAGCATTAAAGGTACTGGGCTATCGCCATATGAACTTCAGAGCTGACCTTGTTCTTGAATACGATAAAGGCAATTTGCAGCCCATTTTTGAGGTAGCAGACCAGTATGACAGTTTTGAGGATTTTCCCTGGCCCCTGCTTTACAAAGAGTTGGACCGGCGCTATCCGGGAAGTAAATTTGTCCTGACATTACGCTCCGATGTAAACAAGTGGTTCAAGAGCATTTATGACCATGCCAACAGAGGTGCCGGCACCAAAAAAATCAGAAAAATCACCTATGGCTATGAGATGCCACACCATCATGAAAAAGAATACATTGAATGTTATTTAAAACATAAAGAAGACGTGCTACATCACTTTGCCGACAGAAAGGAAGATCTGTTGGTCATGTATATTGATCAGGGCGATAGCTGGGGAAAACTTTGTGATTTTCTAGTTAAGCCTGTTCCAAATGTTCCGTTTCCCCACGCCAACCGAAAACCTAATCAAATAGAATATTATTTTAAGGTAAACAAAAGAAGATTTTTAAGTTTATTTGGCTTGGGTAAATAGATATATAAATTTTCATACAATATTTCTTTTGAAGTTCAGACCTTTTACTTTTCGCTAGCTTTTACACTCCTATCCTTCTATGAAAAACCTATTCATCCAATCCTGTCAAGAAACCAAAGACAACATACTGGGAAAAAAATACCGTTTTAAAAAGTTACGCCCCTACATGAAGTTTCGTGAGCAGGAGATTTTGGAAGAAATTTTTGCTTCGCTTCAACCTCAAAATTGTTTGGAGTGGGGTTCCGGGCACAGTACGCTGTATTTTCCAAAATTACTTCCACCCCAGGCAAAATGGTCAGCCATAGAAACTGATGAAGTATGGCGAAAGCGAATCGTTGATTTAAACCAGTCCGATCGGGTAAATATCTATCACGTTCCCTGGAACAATTATCCTTTTAGTGATGCTGAAAAAGATGGCTCTTACGAGGATTTAAAAGATTACATAGACTACCCCATAAAATTTGCTCCCTTTGATTTTATTTTGATTGATGGAAGAGCCAGACGAGCTTGCCTGAAGAAGGCAATGGATATCGTTACTGAGGAAGGGGTTATTATTTTACACGATGCTAACCGTAAATATTATCAGGCAGAGTTACCGGCATGGCAGCATCAGGCTTTGTTTACCGACTTCAGAAGAAGCGCCGGAGGCATGTGGATTGGTAGTAAAGCGACTCCCATGGCACAGCTTTTTGATGTCAGCTCACATCAGCAAAAGTGGGAAAAACTGCAAAACTCATTTGCTAAAATTCTGAATTTATAAAAAAAAGGGATGAACTGTCTCCAGCCCATCCCTTTAGATGATTCATTTTTACAGATTAATATCTATAATAGTCAGGCTTGAAAGGTCCTTTCACCTCTACACCTATGTATTCAGCCTGATCCTGAGAAAGCTCCTCAAGTTCAACCCCAATCTTAGCCAGGTGGAAAGCTGCTACTTTCTCATCCAGATGCTTGGGAAGCGTATAAACCGCATTTTCATATTTGTCAGAATACTTCCACAGTTCTATTTGTGCCAGTACCTGATTAGAGAATGAGTTGGACATCACAAAAGATGGGTGACCGGTAGCACAGCCCAGGTTTACCAGACGTCCTTCAGCCAATAGAATGATCTCATTTCCATTTTCAAGCTCATACAGATCTACCTGAGGCTTAATTTCGGTTTTAGTTTTGGCATTATTATTTAACCAGGCCACATCAATCTCATTATCAAAGTGTCCGATATTACAAACAATCGCCTTGTCTTTCATGCCTTTGAAATGACGGTCTACCAGAATGTCTTTGTTGCCGGTAGCGGTCACAACTATATCTGCACGGGGAACTGCATTATCCATTTTTTTCACTTCAAAACCGTCCATGGCAGCCTGTAAAGCACAAATCGGATCAATTTCAGTAACAATAACTCTTACCCCGGCGCCTCTCAATGACTGTGCAGATCCTTTTCCTACATCACCATATCCGGCTACTACTGCTACTTTTCCAGCCAGCATTACGTCAGTAGCCCTTCTGATAGCATCTACCAGAGACTCTTTACAACCATACTTGTTGTCAAACTTGGACTTGGTTACTGAGTCATTTACATTGATTGCAGGAAGAGGAAGTGTACCTTTTCTCATACGCTCATACAGGCGATGTACTCCGGTAGTAGTTTCTTCTGAAAGCCCTTTGATATCTTTCACGAACTCAGGGTAGTGATCCAGTACCATATTGGTAAGGTCTCCCCCATCATCCAGAATCATATTAAGGTGCGTTTTCTTATCCTCATCAAAGAAGAGCGTCTGCTCAATACACCAGTTGAATTCCTCTTCGTTCATACCTTTCCAGGCAAATACAGGAATTCCGGCAGCGGCAATAGCAGCAGCAGCATGGTCCTGTGTGGAGAAAATATTACAAGAAGACCAGGTTACGTCTGCTCCCAGTTCAACCAATGTTTCAATTAAAACCGCCGTTTGTATAGTCATGTGCAGACATCCGGCAATTCTAGCTCCCTTTAAAGGTTTTTGTGCACCATACTCCTCACGGATAGCCATGAGACCGGGCATCTCTGCTTCCGCCAGGCGGATTTCCTTTCTCCCCCAGTCAGCAAGTGAGATATCTTTTACCTTGTAGCGAACTTTTTCGTCAACCATTTGAATTTTTTTTTACTAGGTTCTTGAAAATTATGACACGAAATTACGATATAATACTTCAACATCAAATTGAAGTGCAAGCTTCTTAACTTCGTCTTTTGATTAGTATAGATAGGTAATTTCTTTCAGTTGATATTGTTTAACTATTGCCTCCCTTTCTACCAAAAGTTCTCCTCCTTCCAACACATCAATAATTCTACCCTGAAAAACGCCATCTTTATCCTGAAAGCTGTGGAAAGTATTATACCAATAGAGTTGTGCCAAGTATTCTTTTTTTAGTTGCGTCAACTCCATAGCTTTGAGCTGGAAATAACGTTCTTCAAAGTGAAGGGCAATTTCTTTCAATGTTGCGTACCGATCCCAGGAAGACTTAGTAATAGTCTTAAGAGAAGTGGCCTGAACACCATCAAAATGAAGCTGATTTACATTTAAGCCAATACCAATGGCACAGGATTGAATCATATTGACTTTCAGGTTGTTCTGAATCAGAATCCCGCAAAGCTTGTGGTCATCATAATATAGGTCATTTGGCCATTTTATTTTGAGCCGCCTGGAGGGCTGCTCGGAGAGTGATTCACCCAATTGCGGTTTTAAGCTGTCAGAAATGGCCAGTGTAGTAATGATGTTGAGGTAAAACTGCTGCTGTACCGGCAAATTGGGAAGCAGAGCGATGGTAAATGTAAGGTTAAGGCCTGGAGAGGCGGTCCATCGGGCATCACGCTGACCACGGCCCGCGGTCTGGAAATCAGCCATAACAATCGCTCCGTTTTCCAGGCTGTGTTCAGACTGGGGTGTTGCCAACTTTTGCATCACCACTGCGTTGGTAGAATCACAGACAGGATAATGTAAGAATTGTCGGCCTATGAATTGCGTGTTGAAAGAATTTATGGGCAACTTTTAGTAATATTGTAATTCAATTTCAATTATTGGAAAAACAAGGTATAAATATTTCATGAATTCAGAAGATCTTAGTAAAGTTGTAATACTGGGGATGCAGGAAAAAAAGGCCGAAGGTATCTTGCTCATGGATTTACGTCAGGTAAAAAATGCGATTGCTGATTATTTTATCATATGTTCCGGAAACTCTGATACGCACATAGACGCAATTTCTGATGCTGTAGAGAAAGAAGTTCACAAAAATAATAAAGAAAATCCCTGGCATAGAGAAGGAAAAGAAAATAAAGAGTGGGTCTTACTCGACTACGTGAATGTAGTAGCGCATGTTTTTAAGAAAGACCGTAGGGATTTTTATGCCCTTGAAGAACTTTGGGGAGATGCAATAATTACGGAAGTAGAAACAGAGCCTCAGTATAAAACTTTATAATTTATTAATAACCGTTCTAGCGTTTGTTTAGTTAAACCTGGATTAGAAGAGGAAATAAATGGCAAATAACACCAAAAGGAAGAAAAAACCAATCAGTAAGCCGCCACAGAGACCCAATTATCAGATTTGGATCATTCTCTCGCTGGTGCTGCTTATATTCGCCATCACTTATCTTAATAAAAACTCATCAGCCATAGAAATTACCCAGCGGCAATTTGATAAGATGTTGCAGGAAGGTGATGTAGAAGATGTAGTGCTGGTAAGAAATCAAAACTTGGTAGAAGTAACCCTTACTGATGAGGCATTACAGGAAAGTGAATATAAAAATGAAGTAGAAGAACAGAATCCGTTCTCAGTTTCAAATGGCCCTCACTATAAGCTTAAGATTCCCAATCCGGATATATTTGACAAGAACTTTGAGGAAGCTCAGGAAGATATACCAGCAGAAGACAGGATAGACTATCGGGTAGAAGAACGTTCAGATATCACCAGCTTTTTGTTGAACTGGGGATTCCTGTTTCTGATACTCTTTGGTTTCTGGTTCCTGATGCGCCGCATGGCAGGGGGTGGAGGCCCCGGGGGGCAAATATTTAATATCGGTAAATCCAAAGCAGCTTTATTTGATGCTGAAAACCGCGTAAATGTCACTTTTGATAATGTCGCGGGGCTGGATGAAGCCAAAGAAGAAATCAGAGAAATTGTTGAGTTCCTGAAGAACCCTTCCAAGTATACCAATCTGGGAGGTAAAATTCCTAAAGGAGCACTTTTAGTAGGAACACCCGGTACGGGTAAAACCCTGCTGGCAAAAGCAGTAGCCGGTGAGGCAGGAGTACCTTTCTTCTCATTGTCAGGCTCAGACTTCGTAGAAATGTTCGTAGGTGTGGGTGCTGCTCGTGTACGCGACTTATTTAAACAGGCCAAAGAGAAAGCTCCCTGCATCATTTTCATTGATGAAATTGACGCGGTAGGCCGTGCCCGTGGCAAAGGAGCCATGCCTGGCTCTAATGATGAGCGAGAGAATACACTCAATTCACTCTTAGCAGAAATGGACGGCTTCTCTACTGACTCCGGAGTAATTATACTGGCAGCTACCAACCGTCCCGACGTGCTGGATTCTGCCCTCTTGCGTCCGGGAAGATTTGACCGTCAGATATCTATTGACAAGCCGGATATTGTGGGTCGTGAAGCTATCTTCAAGGTACATCTCAAGCCTATCAAGGTCTCTAAAGATGTTAACCCTAAGAAACTGGCAGCACAAACTCCCGGCTTTGCCGGTGCTGAAATTGCCAATATCTGTAACGAAGCCGCGCTGATTGCCGCCAGAAGAAATAAGAAAATGGTTGAAACCCAGGATTTCCACGACGCAATAGATCGTGTGATCGGTGGACTGGAGAAAAAGAACAAAATCATTTCTCCTGAGGAAAAAACCATTGTGGCTTATCATGAAGCAGGACACGCCATTGCCGGATGGTTCTTAGAGCACGCTGACCCCTTAGTAAAGGTAAGTATTGTGCCTCGTGGGGTAGCCGCTTTAGGTTATGCGCAATACCTGCCTAAAGAGCAATTCCTTTACACTACCGAGCAGATGCTGGATCAGATGTGTATGGCATTGGGAGGTAGAGCAGCTGAGGATGTAATCTTTGGTAAGATATCAACCGGCGCACAAAATGACCTGGAGCGTATTACCAAAATGGCTTACAGTATGGTGACTATTTATGGTATGAACGATAAAATCGGGAATATCTCATTCCATGATTCTCAGCAGGGAGATTATAATTTTAACAAGCCCTACTCTGAAGCTACAGCTGAGACCATTGATGAAGAGGTAAGGAAAATTATCAACGATGCTTATGAGCGTACTAAGCAACTCCTTTTAGATAAGAAGGAGCAGTTGGAAGTACTTGCCAAAGAGCTGCTGGATAAAGAAATACTGTTCCAGTCTGATCTGGACCGTCTGATTGGTAAGCGACCATTCAACAAGCCAACCACTTATCAGGCTTATACAGATGAAGAGGAGGCGAAGGAACAGGAAACTGCAAAAAGTACAGCCAAGTCAAAAGCCGAAAAGTCTGAAGATGAAAGCCAGGCTGAAGCCTCAGATAAGCAGGCTAAAGCGAATGGCAAGCCTGAGCCTTCCGAAGAAGAAAAGACTTCTGTAGAAGAAGAAAATAAAAACTCATAAGATAGTTATGGTTTTACATAAGGATAAAAAAGCTGCTCAGTGCAGCTTTTTTTGTTCTTAAGTTTTTTCTTTAAATACTCAACATTAATCCAATCAGATTACCTTTGCGGGCATTATGCAAGTCAACCCTGCTTTAGAATTTACTTTATCTGCTACTAAAAAAGTTTATTTTGCATCTGATTTTCATCTGGGGACTCCCTCCTATAAAGAAAGTAGAGCCAGAGAACGACAAATCATTAGCTGGCTGGACATAGTATCCCATGATGCTGAAGCTATCATCCTGTTAGGAGACTTATTTGATTTTTGGTTTGAGTACAAGTATACGGTTCCCAAAGGGTTCATCCGGTTTCTGGGCAAGCTCGCTGAATTACGAGACAGGGGCATTCCGATCATCATTTTTACCGGCAATCATGATATGTGGATGTTTGACTACTTACCTGAGGAACTAGACGTACCTGTCATCAGAGAGCCTGTAAGTATAAAAATCAATGACCAGCTTTTACACATTGGCCATGGCGATGGCCTGGGAGGGGGAGATCATTTCTTCAAGTTTTTAAAAAAACTTTTTCATGCCAGGTTTCTTCAAACGCTTTTCGCGGCAATTCATCCTAGATGGGGTATGGGGCTGGCGCATTTTTGGTCGAAAGAAAGTCGCAAGAAGAACATGAAAGTTGATGATTCATTCAAGGGCAAAGAATACGAATGGATTTATCAATACTGCCTGGAAGTAGAAGCCAACGCTCATCATCATTATTATGTGTTTGGACATAGACATCTTCCTTTAGAAATACCACTCAACGAAAACAGTCGTTATTTTAACATTGGGGAATGGATTAGTTTTCAGACCTATGGCGTACACGATGGCAGTAAATTTTCACTTGAAACTTATCCGAAGCAGAGCTAATATACTCATAGCAATAATTTTTTTAATTCAAGTTCCTTTAGAAGCACAACCTCTTGTGATTCAGGATAGCATTGCTATCAATGTTCCGCTTTCTGTTTCTTTTGACGCGCTGGGTCACCTATATATAGCTTCAGAGCCAGGAGTACTAAGTAAGTATGACAGACAACTGGAGGAAGTACAATCCTACTCTTCTCCCGCTCTGGGTAAAATTACTAGCCTGGATGCTACACAAATGCTGAAGGTATTTGCCTTTTACGAAAACAGGCAGGAGTTTCAGTATTTTGACCGTTTTCTTACCCCTTCGCAGACCAGCAGCATTAAAACAGCTCCATTCAGCCACTTTAGTGCAGCTACTTTGAGCAATGACCAGATGATCTGGCTTTTTGATGAAAATAATATACAAGTGGTTAAGTATAACCCGATTGTTGAAAATGTAGTGCTTAAAGTAAATCTACACTATTTTTTACCGGAAAGGGCTGATGTTCAGTCTTTGAAAGAATATGGCAATAGGCTGTACCTTCATCAGGGAAATGAAATACTGGTATTTGATTTTTTAGGAAACCTGATTGATAAGCTACCTATAGAAATCAATCAACCTTTTCAGATAAGCAACAATCAACTTTACTATGCTTCCGGCAAGGATGTCTTTTTTGTCAACCTTTTGACAATGGAACAAAAAAAATATAGTTTAAGAAGCACTGATGATATAAAATTTGTGATTTTAATGGAGGAAAGACTTGTCACAATTACGAATAAACAAATCAAAGTGCATCTGATGGAGCTGTAACACCATCCATTACAAAATATTGTTTTGTGTCGTTTTTTTTTATATTATTCCTTACTTTTGGAAAGCATGACAAACTACTCAGCACATCTTAGATTTTGTTTACTCACTGGCATTTTTTTCTGCTTGATTAGTACCTGGACCATAGCTCAGGATGTAGCGATTTTTCGTACCCCTGTAGTAGTACAAGACACTTCTATACAGGAAAATACTACCAAGGTTAATGAAACCAAGCTGAAATACAGCAAAAATCCCCTTAATCAAGAATTTGATTTTGAACTCAGCTCTTTGGATCAAGGTAAGTTTTCTTTAAATGTGCTTCATGATACCAAAGCGATGGTATCCATTAAAGTGTACGACATTATTGGAAATTTACTTTACGAAGAGAACGTTAGAATCCGTGGGTCATTCAAAAAAGAGTTTGACCTCTCTACTTTAAAAACCAAATTTTTTATCGTAGAAGTAGGTAATAAAGAATTTAACAAGACCAAAAGTATTGTAGTCTCTTAAAGCTGTAAATAAGGGATACCTGCCGCGTATAATAATTCAATCTTAGATTTTTCGTACTGTGTCTGTAGTTTTAGCAATTTAATACGGGCATCTAATAACTCTGTCTCCCGGGTGTTAATCAAAAAAACTGAACTTTCACCATTTTCAAATTTGATCAGCTCCCCATTGAGTAAAGCCTGATAATTATCCACCATCCTTTGCTGCATCCTCATCAGCTCACTGAAGTTAGAAAGTGAATTGTAGACCATGATGATCTCATTTTCTATCGTCCTTGCCTGATTCTGCCTTTCATAATAATTCTGTTCCAGTTTGATAGTGGTTTTTTCAAGCTTGGCCCTTTCTTTACGAAGAAAAAGGGGGAAATAAAGCTCCATGCCTAATTTGTAGTCGTTCAGAAAAAAACTTTCATTTCCACTGCCATTACTTGAGTCACTGCCTTCACCAGTAGTCTTCGTCAAAAAGTTATACTTAAGATTAACTTCCGGTTTTAGAAATTCCCTGTTTAACCGCTGCTCTATTTCAAGCTGACTGATCTTAGTATCTAGCTTTATTATTTCCGGATGGTTTACACGGGCGCTATCTCTCAAAATAGTAAGCATCTGTACATCCAGTAACTGGTTTTTGACAAGAGAATCACTTACTACAGGGTAGGTTGAAGGGGCGAGCTGCAAAGGGATTGCCTTCATATCGTCATTCTGTGCACTACGCCAGAGAAAATTAGAGACCATTACCCCGGCATTAGTATAATCAAGTTCAGCCTGTTCTTTTTGCACTTCACGCTGCTGATAGTTGATAAAGGCTTTCAAAGAATCAAAAGGAGCAACATCTCCATTGATCACCTGCTGCACAATAGCATTATACCTTTCCCTTGCCAGTTCTTCTACTTCTTCATAAATAAGATAGTTTTGGTAAGCGTTATACCAATCCCAATATGCTTTGGCGGCCTTGAGTAGTACTTTATTAATTTCTTTAATCTTTTCAGCTTCAGCCATATCCTGCATAAGGTTTGCCTGACGTACAGCAGCTCGCCTTTCATCAATGAAAAGCCTTCTGCCTACCGGAAGGGAAACACCTGCATAGATTAATCCCTCGCTGGTATTTTGCAGCTGCTCGTTCAGGTATTCTCCTTCATTTTGCTCATAGCCAACATTTAAATCTGTATTAAACCAGATAGGTACCTCAAGTTTGCTATCCCAGGTTTTATAATATGTTGTACCCCCAAACTCCTTAATATCAAAGTTTGATTTGAGCTTGGGGTCAAAAGCTCCTCTTGCCAGCCGTAGCTCCTGTTGTGCCAAATCGGAAAGAAACCTTGCCTGCCTTACTACGGGGTGATGCTGAATAATGTTAGTAAAAAACTCCTCCATTGAAAATGCCTGTTCTTCAATCCATACATCTTCATTCTGCCCCCGGGCCGAGAAAGTAAGCCCCAGACTTAGTAATAAGAATAGCGCATATATCCCTCTGTTTTTATGCTTCATCTTTGTTTACTTTTTTGCTTTCGCCTGATAGGCTTCTCCACTTTCTCCGGCATCTGGCTCTTCTTCAAGACTGGGAGGGAAACCATTATATAAACGCCATATCTCATACCAGAGAGGCACCTCATCCAGCATAATGAAACCATTTGCGCCAGAACCCACCCTTAATTGCTCAGGCCAGTCACCATCGTTTCCGGGATCAGGCTTTACCAATACCCTGTATTTACCCTGTTTGAGTTCTGTTTCTACATAATCAATAACCTCTATTTTACCGCCAAATGTACCTACTGCCACACTGGGCCAGCCTGAGAACTGTAAAGCCGGCCATCCGTCAAATTCCACACGTACATGTCTACCTTCAGAGAGCAAGGGCACATCCATAGGTTTCACATATAATTCTACAGCGATATCGGGATCCTTAGGCATGATAGTTACCACGCCATCTCCTTCCTTGATTGTTTCTCCAATTCCGGTCTTCAGGGCTTTCACTACAAAACCATCCTGGGGGGCGATAATGTGATACTGATCAGATCTGATCTTCATGTTAGCGTATTCATTTCTGAGCTTTGCCAGGCTACCGCTTGCATCATACAAGTCAGCACGGGTCATGCTCAGGTCTGATTCAGCTTTACTGATTTTTTCTAAATACTCAGCTTCAATGGAGCTTAATTCAATCACTGCATTGATCAACTCGTTTTTGCTGGCCAGAAACTTATTTTCACTGGAAAGTAATTTTGCCTGCGACTGCTGAAATTTCTGTTCTTTCTCCTGTAACTCGGTGAGCGATTTTAAGCCCTGATCAAACATGACTTTCTGACGCTCAAACTGATTTTTAGCAATATCAAAGCTTATTTTTTCGGCCTGGAAGTCCATGCTATCGCTGGCAAGCTTTAGCTCTGATTGCTTCACTTTATTCCTGGCCTGTCTGATTTTTAAACCCAGCCCCTCTCTGAGCGCCTTCACCTGACGCTCCAGTGCTAAAGCCTTCTGCTCTTTAGCATCAATACTGTTTTCTTTAGCAGTAATCTGCTCCTGCAAACGGATAAGTAACTCAGGGTCAAAAAACTTATCTTTTATTTCAGCTATGGTCAGGATAGTATCACCTTTGCTCACGGACTGCCCTTCTCTGATATACCATTGGTCAATACGACCGGGAATTGCAGTTTCAATAGTCTGAGGACGGTTTTTAGGCGAAAAGGCAGTTACTTCTCCAGTAGCAACGATATTTTGCTGCCAGGGAAGAAAAAGGACTAAAAACAAGAATATACCGATGCCCCCTATCCAACGGGCCAGTACTCTTCCTGCTCTGGGAGATTCCAGCACTTTCATAGACTCCAGCCGGGATGACATGCTAGTACCCAACCAGATATCTTTTGTAGCACCTGTCTTATCAGTGCTAAACATATTGCTCATATCAATACGATTATTCGTTTACTACTACTTCTTGTAAATGATGATCTGCACTTAATTCCTCATATTGGCCTTCAGAAACTATCT
This sequence comes from Catalinimonas alkaloidigena, assembly GCF_029504655.1. Lineage (NCBI taxonomy): Bacteria > Pseudomonadati > Bacteroidota > Cytophagia > Cytophagales > Catalimonadaceae > Catalinimonas > Catalinimonas alkaloidigena. The sequence continues at coordinate 906,142 of NZ_JAQFIL010000001.1, read as the reverse complement.
CTCCGTCTTTCATAATGATAACTCTATCACAGTACTTCATGATCATCGGGTCGTTGGAAACCAGCAGTAAAGTCCATGTATGTTCTGAACTAGTAAGGTATTTGATAAGTTTCAATTTCTCGGCTCCTTCAAAAAATTGAAAAAAGTCGTTAAGGATGATTACTTTGGGATTTTTTGCAACACAGCGTGCCAGAGTGAGCTTATGAGCAGTAGAGGTGGAGATGTTTTTTCCTCCGCTTACCAGATTGGTATGCAGGCCATCTGGCCACTGATTTACTTCATCACTTATACCCACTTCATCAATTGCTTTGATGGCAGTGCTATAATCTGAGCGTGGTTTACCCACTGTCACATTATCCAGTACTGTCCCATCAAAAATATCATCCTGTGATACGTTTTTAGCTATATGGTCTCTTAGTGTATTCAGGTCTACGTCTCTCAATGAGAGCTGGTTGAATGTTACAATACCATCATACGACTGATAGATACCATCAATAATGTTTGCCAGCGTTGATTTTCCTCCGCTATGATAACCTGCTATGCACAGCTTCTCCCCTGCTTTGATGCTAAGATTGATATTCTTCAGCGCTGCTTTTTTACCTCCCGGATAAGTGTAACTCAGGTTTTTTATGTTGATATTAATTCCGTTTTCAAAATAATTTGCAGGGAGCTTAATACCTTCATTTTTCTCTAGAGGCAAGTCAGTCACATGTCCTATCTTATCCACTGCGGTAAGCATATCGTAAACGGTATCCATATTAAGGATAATTTTTTCTACAGCTCCCAAAATCAGGACGATGATAATCTCAGAAGCCACAAACTGTCCCAGCGTAATCTGACGGTCTATTACCAATAGGGTACCCAGTATCAGCAAGCCCCCTGTAATGAAGGTTTTGAAAATCACTACATAAGAAAACTGCTTGATAAGTACACTAAAATGTTCTTTACGATATTTTAAGTAATTGTTGATGTTAAAATCTGCCTTTTTCATAGGTAACTGGGTAGTACCTGCTATTTTGAATGAGCCAATGGTACGGGCCAATTCTTCCAGCCAAAAAGCAACTTTGTACTTATACTTGGACTCTACTATGGATGATTTAAGTCCTTTGGGTCCTGTAATGTAAAAAATAGTGACAAGGATAGCTACCAGCAAGAGGCCGAAAAAAACAAAGAAAGGATGGTAAAAAGACAAGAGAATCAGGCTGAAAAATATCTGAAGTACAGCAGTAGAAAGATCAATCAATAGTTTAGGTAAGCCTTTTTGTATTGTCATGATATCAAAAAAGCGGTTGATTAACTCGGGGGCATGGTAGTTAAACAAGGCCTCGCTTCGGATTCGCGGGATACGATAGGCAAACTCAAATGAAGCTTTCGCAAAAATTCTTCTTTGCAGAACTTCTACCATAGAAATCTGCATAATTTGTAAGCCTCCCGCTACCAATACTCCTATTACTACCAGGCTTATCAGCAGCACGACGGAATTAAACCACATGCCACCGGAAATAAAACCTACGATAGCCTGTGTACCTAGTGGCAATGATAAACTGATTATTCCTACTGCTACCGCATATATATATATATACCAAATATCTCTCCGCTCGGTACCAAGCAGGTTTAGCAAACGCTTCAGAGGACTAAGATGCTCATCAGAAGTTTCATTATCCTCGCTTACCATACTCCGATAAGGAAAAACTGTCAGAAACACCACCTGTCCATGGGCATCTTGATAAAAAGCTTCATCCCTCAAAGCAGTTGCCTCCTCATATGCTTTGTACCCATCATCAGTAAACAGCTTGGCTTCTAATGCATCTTTTCCCAACCAGAACATCACGGGTCTTATGCTACCATTTTCACTGATAAAAAAAAGAACCGGAAATTCTAACTCATCCAAAAAACCTTGTAGTTCATCAACTCCAATGGTGTTGGGCATAAACACCAGACGATTGCGATTTCCTGCTTCTGTGAGATCATAAATAAAATCATTGACCTCATCTGGCTTATAGGATCTGAAATTTTGATGAGCGTCACCACTGGCATGAGGCAAGGGCTCATGCTTCAGTATTTTCCCAAAGCTGCTTAGAATTTCCGGGATCTGTTGATTGTTCATTAGTTAAACTATGTAAAAAAATAGTAATACTATCACATACGATAGAAAAACATCTATGTTTGGCATTTGTTCAATGTTTCCCAATTTTTTTTTAAAAAAAGAGGCCTGTACACAATGTACAGGCCTCAGAATTCTAAAAAATAAATTATTATTTATTTAATCTCTAAAAGCTCGATCTCAAATACCAGGTCTTTGCCTGCAAGAGGATGGTTAGCATCCAGCGTAATGCTTTCTTCTGAAACTTTTGAAATTGTAACCGGAATAGATTGTCCATCTTTTTGCTGAACAGCAAGACGCTGCCCTACTTCAGGAGTAATGTTTTCAGGAACATCCTTTTTAGGAACTTCCAGAATCATATCATCCCGTACTTCTCCGTAAGCTTCAGCCACTGGAATATCAGCCACCGTAGAATCGCCTACTTGCATCCCATCAACGGCTTTCTCAAAACCAGCAATCATATTTCCCTGGCCCAGAGTAAACTCTAATGGTTCATTGCGTTGCAGGGAAGAGTCAAAAACGGTACCGTCTTTGAGCTTCCCGGTATAATGTACTTTTACTGTGTTTCCATTCTTAGCAACAGTCATAAAAAATAATATTTATATAAAATTACATGCTAAAATCAGGCATTTTGCCCGAATAAAATATCTCGCAAATATACGAAAATTAAGCCCCTCATTGAAATTGAGCGGTAGCAACTTTGTTAAATACAATTTTAGACACAACTATTGATTGATATATTACAATTCAGTCATTCCCAATAGCAAGATAAGTTCATAATTCTCCACGGGTAGTCGGTTTTGGTGTAGAAAGTTTCCAAATTTTTTCATGAAAATCACACCCCTTAGCCTGCAATAGCGTTGTTACCTAAAGTAAGATAGGATAGTCATATTTTTGCAGACATATACCTTAGCATCTGAACTCAAATTACATGAAGCAGTTTTTCTGTTTAACCCTCTTAGCCTTATTCTCCCATCAACTTTATGCACAAAATCAATATACCATAAGCGGATATATCAAAGATATCAGTAATGGAGAAGCTTTGATAGGGGCTACTGTTTCAGTCAGTGAAAAACCAGCTACCGGCACTATTACCAACGTATATGGTTTCTATTCACTTACCCTGCCGCAGGGTAGCCACACCATTGATTACTCCTATTTAGGCTATGAAACCCAAAGCTTTTCACTTTCCCTCCAGGCAGATACCTCCCTTACCGTTGAGTTAAGTGATGAAGAAATGGAGCTACAGGAAGTAATTATCTCGGCTACGCGTCCGGAAGATAACTTTCGGGATGTAAAAATGAGCAGAGAGGAACTTCAGATAGAAAAAATAAAATCCTTACCGGCACTGTTTGGGGAGGTAGACGTCTTGCGAACCGTTCAACTCCTCCCAGGTGTGCAGTCAGCGGGAGAGGGCACTACTGGTTTATTTGTCAGAGGAGGCTCTGCTGACCAAAACCTGGTACTGCTTGACGAAGCAACAGTATTCAACCCTTCTCACTTTTTAGGCTTCTTTTCAGTATTCAATCCTGATGCCATCAAAAATCTAGAAATCTACAAAGGGGGAATTCCCGCACGATTTGGAGGGCGTCTCTCCTCCATACTGGACATACAGATGAAAGAGGGGAATAATAAAAAATACAGCCTGTCCGGGGGCATAGGTTCCATTTCCAGCCGCCTGACTGTTGAAGGACCTATCGTAAAGGATCAGTCTTCATTTATTCTTTCCGGTAGAAGAACCTATGCAGACCTTTTTCTTAAGCTCTCCAATGATGAAGACATACGGAACAATACGCTTTATTTCTATGATTTTAACGCCAAAGCCAATTATCAATTTAATGATAAGCATAAGCTTTTCGTATCTGGTTATTTTGGGCGTGACCGCTTTGGCATTGCTGATGAATTTGGGCTAAACTGGGGAAATGCTACAGCAACTGCCCGTTGGAATTATCTGATTTCTGATCAGCTTTTCTTAAACACTACTTTTGTCTACAGCAATTTTGATTATGGATTTGAAATTGACACAGAAGCTGTTGAGTTTACCTGGACGTCAAGGCTCCGGGAAATGAGTACCAAAATGGATTTCAACTTTTTCCCTAACCCTAAAAACTCTATTGATTTTGGCTATCAGGTACAGCTTCATAAATTTGGCTCGCCCAGCATAACGCCTTCCGGTGATACCAACTTTGCCCCGCTCATCCTTGATGACAAATTCGCGCTGGAACAGGCTTTCTATATGGGCAACCAACAGCAGATCAGCGAGCGTGTCTCTATGGAGTATGGTCTAAGGTATTCACTCTTTCAGCAGATCGGCCCCGGTAAAGTATTTATGTACGAAGAGGGTCTTCCTTACGCTGACGAAACGATTGTGGATACTGAGGCGTATTCTACCGGGAAAAATATCAAGCTTTATCATGGGCTGGAGCCACGTTTTTCAGCTCGCTACCTCATCACCAGCAATAGTTCGGTAAAAGCTTCATACAACCGCATGCGCCAGTACTTACAGGTAGCGTCCAATGCTACAGCTGGTTTACCCATTGACCGTTGGATACCTGCCGATACTTATGTTCAGCCATTGATCGGAGATCAGGTGGCCGCCGGTTACTTCCGTAATTTTGCGAACAATACCCTGGAAGCCTCGATAGAGTTTTATTACAAGTGGATGCAAAATGTAATTGATTTCAAGTCTGGCTCTGACATTCTACTTAATAATAACATTGAAACAGAAATTTCAGCGGGAAGAGGCTGGGCCTACGGTGCGGAGTTTCTACTAAAAAAGAATGTAGGGAAAACCACCGGCTGGCTAAGTTATACCTTATCCAGAACTCGCCGGCAAATAGATGGCATCAATAACGGAAAAGCATATAATGCTCGCTATGACCGTATCCATGACCTTTCGCTGGTGGTATCACATCAGTTCAACAAAAGGCTTACACTGGCAGGAACCTGGGTGTACTCTACCGGGCTGGCAGTTTCGTTACCTTCGGGCAGGTACACACTGGATGGTCAGTCCGTGCCATTTTATGATCCTTATGGACGCAATGCCTACCGTATGCCTGATTTTCACAGGTTAGACCTATCCTTAGTATTGGAGGGCAGACAAAAAGAGGAAAAACGCTGGAACAGCAGTTGGAGTTTCTCAGTCTATAATGCCTATGCTCAAAAAAACCCCTTTGTCATTACCTTTGAGGATCTCTATAACGAAGACCCTAATTTTGATCTGGATGGGGACGAAGCCGTAGAAAGCGTGCGTCCGGCAGCAATCAAAACATATCTGTTCAGCATTATTCCATCCATTACTTATAATTTCAAGTTTTAAGTATGAAAAATCGTTTAGCATACCTTATAATTCTATTGATAAGTTTGGGAGCCTGCCAGGAAGTCATTGATTATGAGTTACCTGTAAACGAGGCACAGTTGGTCATTGAAGGAAACCTTACTTATTGGGCTGACGCCCCCGAAAGGAATGAGGTAAGCGTTACTGTTTCTCAGTCAGGTAACTATTATGATCAGGATGTATTTAAGCCAGTAAATGATGCCAGTGTCCAAATTGATGATTTGACTAATGGTATTACCTATGATTTGTTTTCTATAGAAGACCAGAAAGGTGTATACCAAAATTTAACGATTCCTTTAGCCCTGGAAGACACTTATCGCTTAAGGGTAAGCTACAATGGCAATGAATACGAGTCTACTGGTACCATCTTACCTGTTGCTGAATTAGATTCTTTTTCATATCGCTACCGTGAAGAGACAGCATTTTTGGAGGAGGGCTACTATTTTTTCTTTAGTGGAAGAACACCCAAAGAAAGGGGTATTAACTATTATAGGTTTAAAATCTACGAAGATGACTCTCTCTACAATGAAAGAGGAGACTATCTGATCCAAAGCGATGAGTTTCTCCGTGCTGAGATAGATACCTTACAACTTGCAAATTATGCTTTTGAAGTAGGCGACTCAGTGCGTATAGAGATGTATAGCCTGGAAAAAAAAATATTCCGATACTACAACGAGTTGCTGGAACTTCTATTCAACGACGGGGGCTTGTTTAGCTCTCCTCCCAGCAACCCTACCACAAATATTGTTAACAAAACTAATCCTGACCAGCCACCGTTAGGGTTCTTTCAGGTCTCCTCTGCCTTGGGAGGAGGAGCGACCATTGAGGAAGAGGAAGAAAATTAAGGTTTGAAATCAATTCACATTTAGTTACTTTTTGCCTGACTAAAACATTGATTTTCCATGTCCGCAAGAGCAATTCTGAAACAGTATTGGGGCTATGATCACTTCCGTCCGATGCAGGAAGAAATCATTGAGAGTGTGCTCTCAGGGCATGATACGCTTGCCTTACTCCCTACCGGCGGCGGAAAAAGCATTTGTTTTCAGGTACCTGCCCTCATGCGGGAAGGTGTGTGTATAGTCATTTCTCCACTTATTGCCTTGATGAAAGATCAGGTTGAGCAGCTCCGACGGAGAAAAATTTCGGCGGTAGCCATCTATTCCGGGATGAGCAGGCGCGAGATTGATCTGCATCTTGATAACTGTGTATATGGCAATATCAAATTTTTATATGTATCACCGGAACGCCTGAAAACTGATATCTTTATTGAGCGGGCAAAACGTATGCATATCGGACTTATTGCCGTAGACGAAGCCCACTGCATTTCGCAGTGGGGCTACGATTTTCGTCCGCCATATCTTGAGATCGCCGATTTTAGAGCGCTTTTCCCTGATATCAATTTAATTGCCCTTACTGCTACTGCTACACGAGAAGTAAAGCAGGATATACAGAACAAACTTTCATTTAAGCATGCTAAACTTTTTCAAAAGAGTTTTGCGAGGGCTAATTTATCATATGCGGTAAGGCAGGTTGAAAACAAAGAACAAAAGTTACTGGAAATACTACGTAAAGTTCCTGGAACGGCAGTCATATATGTGCGTAGCCGCAAGCGTACCCAGACCATAGCTCAGTGGCTCCAAAGGCACAAAATTAGTAGTGACTTCTACCATGCTGGTCTTAGAAATGATGAGCGTGCAAGAAAACAGGAAGAGTGGATAGCAAATAAAACCAGAGTCATTGTAGCCACCAATGCTTTCGGCATGGGAATAGATAAACCTGACGTGCGAGTAGTGGTACATGTAGACTTACCTGACAACCTTGAAGCATATTATCAGGAAGCAGGACGTGCTGGCAGAGATGAAAAGAAAGCCTACGCGATCATTTTGTATGATCAGAATGATGTTCAAAGATTAGAGCGAAGAATAGAAGACTCTCACCCTGATCTGACTCATATAAAAAAAGTGTATCAAAGCCTTGCCAACTACTATCATATTGCGGTCGGTAGCAGCAATATGGCCAGCTATGATTTTGACCTCACTGACTTCATTAAAACTTACAGGCTGCATAGTGCACCGTCCTATTATGCTCTGCAACGACTGGAAGAACATGGACTCATACAGCTTAATGAAGCTTACTTTACACCGTCCAAACTTCATATCTTAATAGACCACACTGAGATGTATAAGTTTCAGGTAGCTAATGGCAAATTTGACCCACTGACAAAAGCACTTCAAAGGCTATACGGTGGAGAGTTGTACGCCAATTATGTAAGTATCTCAGAAAAAGAACTGGCACGCCAGTTAAAAATTCCTGCCGTAGAGATCCGAAGCCAACTCAATGCTATGGCAGATATGGATGTGGTAATGTATCAGGAACAGAAAGACAAACCGCAGTTAACTTTTATGACGCCCCGCTATGATAGCAATCACATACCGATTACCAGCAAAGCCATTGAGCAAAAAAAGTCAATTTATAAAGATAAAGTAAATGCTGTGATTCACTATACTGAACACCAGCATCGTTGCAGAACGCAATTACTACTTGAATACTTTGATGAAATCAGTTACGATGCCTGTGGTATATGTGATATATGCGTTGAAAAGAAAAACCTCCGCTCTCATCCACGTGAGGAGCTAAGTCAAGCCCAATATAAAGAGCTGAATACTTTGGTTAGAAAGTACCTTAGCAACACCCCAACCGCTTCTGAAAAGCTGCTCTCTGACCTACAACCTGATAATGAACAACAGCTGTTGGAAACAATTCGCCTTATGCTTGACTACGGAGAGTTGTATTATGATGAGCAAGGTAGATTAGCAGTTGATTAACTCAGGCTTAGTCTACCTTGGGTTTAAATACATCATTAATATCAATCAGTTCCAGATAAGGCTTGAGACACTTGGTGGTAGTAAAAGGGATGATATTTGAGACTTTGCTCTTACGCGTGTCAAACCATATTTCTGCATAAAACTTACCGGTAAAGTATAAAAATACTTTTCTTCCGGCAAAGTAACGGCTACATAGTAAAACTCCATTTCCAAGGATGAATTGGGTCCTTTCTTCTAGAGATAGTCTGTGAAACGAATACAAATTATCCATATGATTATATATATTACTTTTTTTATGCAAAATAGCACATATGTATGAAAATATCTAGCTTAGGTACTTTTTTTTAAGACCAAAATCTAAAAGTTTATAATAATCGCAATAAATAATGCTATTTTTTCAACTTTCCATACTAAAAACGAATTATTTAAAAACAAAATGCAATAAAGCATATAGAGGCTGTTTGATATAAAATCAAAGAAATTTAAATTTTATGAGTTTATTACTTACTGGCTGTTAGTTTACTAACAACAATTCCTAAGAAGATAGAAGTGATGAAAGAAGGAAAGAGCTCAGCCATATTCTGAAAGTAAATACCGTATTCAGGCAATGCGGGAAGAGCAAATTTGAAAAGTGGTACACACAAAAAGCCACTTATCATAGAAGCAATGGCCCCTTTTTCATTAAAAGATTTCCAGAATAATGAAAGGATCATTACCGGACAAAAAGTAGCAGCTATGCCCGACCACCCAAAAATTACAAACCAGAAAATTGTTCTGTTGGGCGAGATTAAGGCTACCACCATGGCTAGTAACAGCGCGAAGAAGGATAAAGCCAGCGTAACTTTCTTGGAAAATAATGAAAGCTGTGAATCTTGCAGGTCTGGATGAAATATTTTTTGATAGAAATCACGTGAAATTGCGCTGGAGGCCAATACTAATAGTGAATCAATGGTTGACATAATAGCCGCTAATATTGCAGCAATATACAATCCACTGATAATATTGGGCATTAAGACTTCCACCAATAAGATAAGAACACTCTGTCCACCATTTCCTAAAACCATTACAGGATCATCAGCGGGAGAAGTGAGATAGTATCGGCCTAATATGCCAATTGTAACTGCTGATACATTCATAAATAGCGTAAGCGTAACAGATACCCACTTGCCAATATCAATTTCAGCAGTATCTTTAATTGACATATACCTGACAAATAGCTGCGGGGAACCCAAATAGCCTAAGCCAATCATCAGAAAGCCAATAATCTTGCTAATGCTTTCAGCAGTAAAGCCTTCACTTCCCCAAATATTCAATAAAGCTGGATCAATGCTCCTGAGACTCGGAGCTATTTCTGCTATATCTTCTGTAAAGAAAAAATAAGCCGGAATGATAAGCAGCCCAATAAGCATGATAGTGCCCTGAAAAACATCTGACCAGGCTACTGCTACGAAGCCTCCAAAAGACATATATGCTACTACAATCAGAAACCCAAAAACTGCTCCTAAAAAGTAATTCCAGCCCAAAAATGTTTCAAAAGCGGTACCGGTAGCGTCTATCTGGGCGCTCACGTATATCATTACGAAAAGAGAAAGCGCAGTAGCAGCTATCCCTCTTAGCCAGTGCGTGGTAGCTTTAAAGCGGCTTTCCAGATAGTCTGGTATGGTAATGCTATCATACTTATCCGTAAGCCGTTTAAAAGGTTTTGCCATGAAGAACCAGGAGATAATCTCTCCCAATAAAGTCCCCAGTGCTACCCAGTATGCATATATACCAAAAATAGCCCCCATGCCAGTAAGGCCTAAAAGCACCCAGGCTGATGCTCCGGTAGCGCGAGTGGAGAATGCTACTACCCAAAACCCAAGCTTCTTCCCACCTACGTAGTAGTCTTTTATGTTTTTTACCTTGCCCGCAGCGAAAACGCCTATACCGAACAACGCTAAAAAATAAATGAACAATACGAAGTATTTGGCTGTCATCCTTAAGTTATTGGCTTAGGCTGGAAAGGGCTCTCTGGGAAGCATTGAAAGCATTGATTTCCTTATCCGTCTTTTTGGGATTTACCTGTATAGATTTTTTGTAGAAATAAGAGGCATCTTCATATTTTTTTTCATAATAATACACATCTCCTAGTGTATTATAAGTACGCCATCCGGGATTAACTTTAGCGTTTAATTTGAAAAATTCTACTGCTGCTGACCTCATGTCAGAGGCTAGCAAATCCTGCCCCACTAACCTAAGGTCATCTTCAGTATCATTATATTCATAGGGAAATGACTCAATCAATTCATAATATTTCAGAATGGCTTCTCTGACACTCTGCTCTCTGGCTACCTTTAACAGTGAAGTACGGAGTGAACGTTTTGATGCTTCATAAGGCAAACCGTAAAGTACATTTTTTACTTCCTGAGCGATCTCATTCATGCGGGCAGTACTTACATTTCCAGTGTTGCTCAACATTACTACCAGGTGTTCGTCATCCGGAAAGCGGGCAATGAAAGAACTGTATCCGGAAATATGTCCACTATGAAAAACCAGTTTTGTCTCTTTATTATTTCCGATAGGAATAGAAGCTACTCCCATACCATAGCCATAGGAATTACGATAAGGAGGAATCCATGAGTCACCCGGATCGCTATAGGGTGTCATCATTTGCCGGATACCTTTTTTAGAAAGCAGCTTGTGTGTATATAAAGCTCTGTCCCACAAGTAAAGGTCTTCCACCGTAGCATACATATTACCAGCTCCCTGTAGATTACCCATATGCATAGGACGTGCGTTCTCATAAGTTTCCAATTCTCTTATATAACCGTAGGCTCGCTTATCAATAAGTTGCCCTCGCTCATCTACACCGGAAGCGGTCATGTTTGCAGGTATGAGAATTTTTTCCTGTAGAAGATGATTAAAAGGTAAACCACTTACCTTTTCTAAAATCACACTCAACAGAAAATAACCAGTGTTGTTATAACTATACTTCGTGCCCGGCATGAACTCCAGATCACCACTGCAAAATTTCTGAACCAACTGCTCTTTACTATAGCGATTGACCAAAGAATCTGACCAGACGTAAGGAATACTGGTATAGTTAGGAATACCGGAGCGATGTGTCAACAGATGATGGATTGTAACCTGTTCGCCAATATCAGAACGATATTCAGGATAGTATGCAGAAATGCTACTGTCAGGATGAATTTTACCTTCTTCGTACAACTGCATGACCAGCATTGCAGTAAATTGCTTACTGATGGAGGCAATGTCAAACCGGCTATCCACCTGGTTAGGGATGTTCCATTCACGATTTGCTAAGCCAAAAGCATTTTTATAGATTACTTCGCCTTTTTCAGCCACCAATACTGCCCCCTCAAAGCCTTCAAATTCGTGATATTTGCTAAAAATTTTACTAATAGCATCACGTTTATCCAGGGACTGACTTTCAGCACAGAGTGAGAGATACAACAAAGGGAGTAAAAAGAAGATTAATTTATTGAATATGCTTTTCATAAAACATTCCTGCGGCTTAGTGATTTAAAGAACTATAAAGTTAAAAATAAATCACGAATTCCATCATTTAAAAACTTTGTCAAGAATGGCTTCTCACATCTATTCATTTAGATTCTCGGCCGAAAGTATTGACAAATACCCTCTTCACCGAACATGTGTAGGAGAGAGGGTTTTATTTCACAGTTTTAATAGGTATATTTTAAGTTGATTGATCGTACTGGTATCAAGATTGTTATAGTTAGTTTACTTTGTTTTTTTAATCAAACCACAGTGTAATTTGTCAGTAATAAGAATCACTCAAGCCAGATTATACTTTCTGTTATTATTATTTTTGGGCGGGCTGTTTTCTGGCTCACACGTTCTTGCCAAAGGCACATTGGCTTCCGTCCCTTTCGAGTTATATGCTGAGCATATTTTTATTCAACTTCAGGTAAACGAATCTGATCCACTTCACTTCATTTTTGATACAGGAGCTGCATCTACCGTCATCAGCCAGCAAAAAGCGGAGCGCATAAAACTTGCAAGTGATGGCCTTACTTCAGTAAAGACTGCCAAGGGACCATCGCTTATCTATTACTCTAAACGTAATCAGGTCAACATCGGCGGGCTATCCATCGATGATGTACGTATCTCTCATCTCTCATTGTCTCATCTGGACAGGGTGCTAGAGAAAAATGTAGACGGTATTATTGGTCATGACCTGCTCAACCAATATGTAATTATCGTGAATTACGATGATTTTGCGCTGGACTTTTATGACCCTGATGACTTTCAGCCTCCCAAAAATTTTACAGCGCATAAAGTAGAGTTATTATCGGGAAGACCTTATATCCAGGCTGCGCTTACCCTTGCCAATGGTGAAACCCTTGAGGGTCGTTTGCAAATTGATAATGGTTCGGGTTCTTCCATCACCGTGTATTCACCTTTTGTAGATGAATACAAGTTATCTTCTAAGGTAGGCCGTACGGAGTTGGTGTATACCATGAGTTTTACCGGGCTGATTGACAAAAATTATGCGGGCAGACTTGAAGGGCTGGATGTAGGAAATTACCGCCTTACCAATATTCCTATACGGCTTAACCGATCAAGGTATCGTAAAAGAGCTTTCAAAGATGGTGTGGGACACATCGGTAATGGACTGCTTAAGCGATTTAACATCGCATTTGACTACAAAAATGGTATCACGTATTGGTATCCTAATGAGTCTTTCGTTGAAGAGTTCAAAGACGCCTACTCGGGCTTAGTAGTCAAATCTGACCAGAAGGAAGACCGAATATTTGTAAAGCATGTTTTTGACAACTCACCTGCATCTGTGGCTGGTTTGGCAGAAGATGATGAGATCGTGATGATCGATAATATTAAAACAGAAGGCCGCTCTTCTTTTGAAGTGAACGGCCTTCTGAACCAATCGGCTCGTAATATTGAAATTGTCATTAAGAGAAACAACGAAATCAAAAGGTTAAACCTCCAACCTAAGACCCTATAATTTTATCATCTAGCCTTTTAGGGCTGCCTTCATAGCCTTGAGGTTAGATTCGCTGTTTTTGATATTTTTGCTGACAAAGTCCTTTTCTACATCAGCGCTTCCATCTTTTACTTTGTGCAATAAATCATGAGCTTTCTTGAGATACTGTAACGCGTCTTCCTGAGTATTTATGGCATGCTCAATTTCTTCTCTTGACCTTAGCTCTCTCTTAATTGTACTCATAATGTGATGGGCATAGTCCATATAGCCTCGGGCCATCACTACATGATTTTCCGGATTAAACACATAAGCTGCCTCAGCTAATTTAATCGTACGCTCAGCATCCTCTAACTTATATATTGTCGCAATCTGCTGCTTAAAGTCTGAGCAGTTTTTCCCGGCTGCAATTTCTTGAGCTACAGCTTCATCTCCTTTGGAGAAAGCTTTGAGACTTACCGGACAGTCCAGCAATTGCCACATAGGATACAAAGGCATATGATCTTTGATGAACACTTTGGGGTCAGCAAGGAAATACTGTTCATTGAAGTGCGCTACATACTGCATTTTATCGTTTAGTCCACCAGCTCCCCAGGTAGCATCAAGTAAGTACCACTTTCCATCCAGATACACCGCATTCCAGGCATGGTCAGCAGTGCTGAAGTCGGTACGGTTACGATTACCAAAGCCTTTACTGTAGCCAGGCACCATTCTACTGCTGATACCTACCTCATCACAGAGGGCAGTGAACAAATCAGCATAGCCCTGACATACTGCTTTTTTTTTCTTCAGCACATCTTCAGCCGTAACATTCAATGAAGTTCCCGGACGGTAACGACGAAATAAATCAACATCGTAAGTGATATTTTCTGCCATCCATACAAAAAAGCTCCGTACTTTTTGAAAGTCATTCTTAGCCGGCTTTGATAAATATTGTGCCAGGTCTTCTACATTCCGCGCATACTTGGCAGGCGTATTTCTGGCATGTTCATCTATTTTGCTAAACTCAGACGGAGGGTTTGCCATGCTGTACTGAAAAAACAACAGCAGCCAGCTTAATAATGTCAACTTTCTCATATCACCTTTTTCTTTCAAAGGTCATGGATTAGCTGCTATTTTCTAACCCACAACCTATAGTTTTCTTACACAGGTTTGCAAAGTTAACGTTGTAAGGTGCGGATTAATTTCCTTAGGCTATCTTCTTGTATTTGATGCGCTTAGGTTCGGTATCTCCCAGTCTTTTCTTACGGTTTTCTTCATACTCCGTGAAGTTACCTTCAAACCAATATACCTGTGAGTCGCCTTCAAAAGCCAAGATATGGGTAGCTACTCTGTCCAGAAACCAGCGGTCGTGAGAAATAATCACTGCACAACCCGCAAAATTTTCCAATGCTTCTTCCAGGGCACGCAGTGTGTTAACATCCAGGTCGTTGGTAGGCTCATCCAGTAAGAGTAAATTGGCTCCTTTTTTTAGCATCATCGCCAGATGTACCCGGTTACGTTCACCACCCGACAGCTTACCCACTTTCTTTTCCTGATCGGCACCACTAAAATTAAATTTACTCACATAAGCGCGTGAATTAACCTGTCTTCCTCCCAGTTCAATGAGCTCATTGCCACCTGAAATCGTTTCCCACACACTTTTATCGGGAGCCAGCTGATCATGCTCCTGATCTACATAAGCCAACTCTACCGTTGGTCCCAGGTCTAACTCGCCCTGATCAGGGCTGTCCTTACCGGTGATTAAATTAAACAGCGTGGTTTTTCCAGCTCCATTAGGGCCGATGACACCCACTATACCAGCCTGAGGAAGGTTAAAGGATAAATCTTCATACAGCAGCTTTTCTCCGAATGCTTTAGAAACATGTTCTGCTTCCAGTACTTTGCTGCCTAAGCGTGGTCCCGGTGGAATAAATAATTCCAATTTAGATTCTCCCTCTTTCGCTTCTTCATTATATAACTTATCGTAAGCACTGAGACGTGCCTTAGCTTTTGCCTGTCTGCCTTTGGGGGTCATGCGCACCCATTCCAGTTCACGTTGTAAGGTCTTTTGCCTTTTAGACTCGGATTTTTCTTCCTCAGATAACCTTTTCTGCTTCTGCTCCAGCCAACTGGAATAGTTGCCCTTCCAGGGAATGCCTTCTCCCCTATCCAACTCCAGTATCCATCCGGCTACATTATCTAAAAAGTAGCGATCGTGCGTAACAGCAATTACTGTTCCTCTGTACTGCTGCAGATGTTGTTCAAGCCAAAGGACAGATTCAGCATCCAGGTGGTTGGTAGGCTCGTCCAGCAACAAAACATCGGGCTCCTGTAGAAGTAGACGGCATAGTGCGACCCTCCTTTTTTCACCTCCCGAGAGCTTGCTGACTTTAGCCTCAGATGGAGGAGTACGTAGTGCATCCATTGCCCTCTCCAGTCTACTATCCAGCTCCCAGGCATTTACTCTGTCCAGCTCTTCCTGTATTTTTGCCTGTTTATCAATCAGCTTCTGCATACCATCAGGATCTTCCATTACAGCAGGGTCAGCGAAAGCCTCATTCACTTTTTCAAATTCTTTAAGCAAATCCACTACCTCTTGTACCCCTTCTTCTACTACTTCTTTTACTGTTTTTTCGGGATCAAGCTTGGGTTCCTGTTCCAGCATACCTACTGAGTAACCGGGAGAGAAGACTACTTCTCCCTGATAATTCTTTTCAGTTCCTGCGATAATTCTAAGTAAAGTAGATTTACCCGCACCATTCAGTCCGAGCACGCCGATCTTGGCTCCGTAATAAAAAGATAAATATATGTTCTTTAACACCTGTTTTTGGGGCGGGTAAATTTTACTTACACCCGACATAGAAAAAATTATTTTTTCATTACTCATTGTTGGTAGAATTTTATAGTGTTGTACAATACAAGATGTACTAAAAAAATATCTTGCAGATTATTATGAATAAAGAATAACAAATTAATTATAAATTCAACATATTTTTGCGCGTAGCACAAAATTTAATTATCATCGTAAAGGGTAAAGTATGCATTTACCAAGCGCCTTTTACCGCTAATAATCAATCTTAAACTAACATTAGAAAAGTGGAGTCAAAGAATCCCTACGGTTTTATCAAAGACGGTAAAATCTATCGTAATGCTTTTCTTGAATATCCCGAAAGAGAAATCGGAGAGGTCAGAGAAAGTGAAGAATCGACCATAAAATACTTTGAAGACCGCTTTGCCATGGCGGAAACCAAAGTACATAACCTTAGCAAGGCTATTGAAGAGTCTGATAATAAGGGATCATATCTGATGAAGTTGGTACATATGCGTGAACAGCTTGCGAATTTTGACGCACTGGGCGATTACGTAGTTTTGTACGAAAAACTTGATGAGCTAGAGGAAATGCTGAGAGAAATCATCTCTCAAAACAGAGTAAAGAACCTTGAAATCAAACAAGCTTTAATCGCTGAAGCTGAAGTATATGAAAACAGTACTGACTGGCAGGAAGCGGCTGATCAGCTCAAAGAAATCAAAAATAAATGGATACGTACCGGAGCTGTTGATAAAGAGCATGAGGAGGAAATAGAAGGGCGCTTTACGGAAGTTTTAGATAATTTCTTCCAACGTCGCAATCAATTTTTCGAAGATCGCAAAAAAATGATTGGCGATCGCATTCAGAAATATTATGATATCATCTATGAGCTGAGACGGTTGATGCGTGAAGATGACCGGCAGGCAGCGAAAGAACGTGTAAAAGAATTGCAGTCAAATTGGCGCGATATAGGTAAGATTCCTCCAAAACTATATGGCAAGCTCTTTAAAGACTTTAGATATCTAAGCGGTAAATTTTTCAAACCCCAAAGCCGTTACTCTTCCGGGGGAAGTGGTGGATATCGTTCCTCCCAGGGAAGTGGAGGCGGTTTTCGACCTCGCCAGGGTAGTAGTGGGTATCGCTCTTCCGAAGGCAGAAGCTATTCTCCTCGCAAAAGACCTGACTTCCAGCAGAACTCTGAATACAATGTAAGTGAAATGCTGGAACGTAAAAAAGAGCTGCTTTCTCAAGCCAACCAACTTGCTGAAAAAGACAGCGAAGATGTCGTGGAAGATGTAAAAAGGCTTAGGTTTTTATGGAAAAGAACCGGAAAACTTCCCCGTGATGTAGGTGGCAGCATTACTTCTGACTTTATCCGAGCCTGTGATATGGCAAGTGAAAAAAGTTTTCTTAACCGCTTGGTACGATCTAAAAACCCAGATTATAATCATTCTGACCCTCAGGAAAAAATTAACCAAAAAATAAATCTTTTAAGTA
Organism: Catalinimonas alkaloidigena; assembly: GCF_029504655.1. Lineage (NCBI taxonomy): Bacteria > Pseudomonadati > Bacteroidota > Cytophagia > Cytophagales > Catalimonadaceae > Catalinimonas > Catalinimonas alkaloidigena. The sequence continues at coordinate 888,628 of NZ_JAQFIL010000001.1, read as the reverse complement.
ACCTAATCGTAAGAGACGAAAAAGAACTTGATCTGTACAAAGAAAACATAGACAAGTTCTCGAGCAGTAGCAGTTACAATAATATGGATAGAGAGGTCCAGATCAAGCTCAAATCTCAGCAAAGAAAAGTGGCTGTAAAGAAAGCTTTGATGGAAGAGTTAATAAATGACTTAAAATCTCAAAAATAATCATCCTGTTATTTGTTGTTTTGAACTTTTTTTTATTGCATGTTATTAATCACGTAATTATTCACGCTGTGAAAACACAGAGTCTCTGAAATGGTAAGGAATTTGTTTTCCTAAGAATGATTTTTGAGATTTCACTTGCAATATTACTTTATTACATTTTATTGTTTGAATCAATTAGTTAGAAAAGAAAAAGATTAGGATCATGTACTGGACATTAGAATTAGCTTCTTACCTTGAGGATGCCCCCTGGCCCGCAACTAAGGATGAACTTATAGATTTCTCCATCCGTTCGGGAGCTCCTTTAGAGGTAGTAGAAAACTTGCAGGAACTTGAGGATGATGGTCAGCCTTACGAAAATATTGAAGAAATTTGGCCTGACTACCCCACTAAAGAAGATTTCTTCTTTAATGAAGATGAATACTAACAGATTAGTATTTAATAGGAGTAGAAGATAAACTGCATAAATACTATAAGGGCAGGGAGCTCCACAGTGCCTCTGCCACTTTTAAATCTTCCTGGGTTGTTATCTTAATATTGGTGTAATCCCCCTGTATCAGATTTATTTTGGCACCTCTGGCTTCCAAAACACTTGCATCATCAGTCTTTATCTCGTCGCTTAATGAATAATAGGCTTCTTTGATTAAAGAAAGCCTAAATGTTTGAGGCGTTTGAATAAGACAGTATTCACTACGGTCAATAGCCCGATTCTCATCACCCTTATGCCACCGGATAGAATCTTTGAGTGGTACTGAGGCTATCGCGTTCCCTTGTAATGCTGCTTCCACGTATGAGTTCCTGATTATTTCAGATGACACCAAGGGCCTGACACCATCATGTATGGCTACAAGTCCCTCTTCAGCGTCAATTGCGTACAAGCCATTCTTTACAGAATCAGTTCTGTTTTTTCCTCCGCTCACTACCTGATGCTTCACTTGAAAGTTAAATTTGTCACAGAGTTGCTGCCATCTCTTTTTTTCCTGTTCGGGAAGGACGAGAATAATACTGATTTGCTGATTATAGTTGTGAAAAGCATCAATTGTATGCATCAAAATGGGCTTATCGTGAAGCATGATAAACTGCTTAGGCGTAGATAAGCCCATTCTGCTGCCACTTCCTCCTGCTACAATTACAGCAAATTTTTGCACGGGAAAGAAAAATTTTTAGATGATTAGCATAACATCACCGTAAGAGAAAAACTTGTATTTTTCTTTCACAGCTGTTTCATAGGCGTGCATAACCAGCTCATAACCACCGAATGCACAAGCCATCATCAACAAAGTAGACTGGGGAAGATGGAAATTAGTCAACAGCGCATTACAAATCTTAAACTCATAAGGAGGGAAGATAAATTTATCTGTCCAGCCATTATTAGCTTTCAGGCGACCATTTGCAGAGACTGAAGATTCCAATGCTCTCATGGAAGTTGTTCCGATTGAACAGACTCTTCGCTTATGATCCAAAGACTCATTAACCAACTTTTCTGTAATCTTACCAATCTCAAAGTTCTCAGAATCCATTTTGTGCTTGGTAAGGTCTTCCACATCCACCGAGCGGAATGTGCCTAAACCTACGTGCAAGGTGATAGGAGGCATATGCACGCCTTTGATCTCCATCCTTTTCATCACTTGCTGGGTAAAATGGAGGCCAGCAGTAGGGGCAGCAACCGCACCCACATTTTTGGCATAAATGGTCTGGAACCGCTCGCGATCTTCTGCTTCTACCTTTCTTTTGATGTATTTAGGCAGCGGAGTCTCCCCCAGGGAATCAATGATCTTGTAAAACTCCTCATTTTCCCCTTCATAGAGGAAACGGATCGTTCTACCACGAGAAGTGGTATTATCAATTACCTCGGCTACCAGTTCTCCCTCGCCAAAATAGAGTTTGTTACCTACTCTGATTTTACGAGCAGGGTCTACCAGCACATCCCATAGATGCATTTCCTGATTAAGCTCTCTTAGCAAAAAAACTTCAATCTGAGCACCGGTTTTTTCTTTGTTGCCATATAATCTGGCAGGAAAAACTTTAGTATCATTGATTACTAAAACATCCCCTTCGTCAAAGTAATCTACAATGTCTTTGAAAACCTTGTGCTCAATTTCACCCGTATCACGATGAACTACCATCATGCGTGCTTCGTCTCTCACTTCTGCAGGATACTGTGCAATAAGTTCTGAAGGAAGTTCAAACTTAAATGCCGATAATTTCATAAGATGTAATCAGAATTAATTAGCTTGCTATTATATTAAGGAATATGTCTGCCAAGACAGATGTGCCTGTAAAGCAAATCGCAAAGTTACACATTTGTTTTGAAATCGTCACATATTCATATTTAAATTCACCAATTAGCTGGCAGATAGGGTTAACATGATCTTTATCAAATTAGTTGCTGAGAGCCTGGTTTTTGCGTGGCAAGCCTTAAAAGCCAATGTTTTGCGCACCATACTTTCCCTTTTGGGAGTCACGGTTGGTATTTTTGCGATCATTACAGTATTTACGGTTGTTGATTCTCTGGAGCGCAGTATCCGTGACAGTCTGTCTTTTTTAGGTGATCAGGTAATCCGGATAGAAAAATGGCCCTGGATATTTGAAGATAACTACCCCTGGTGGAAATACTACAAAAGACCTCAGCCTACCCTTACTGAATTTGATTTTTTGCAGGAAAATATCACACTAGCCTCCAGCCTCACCATTTTTGCCGAAAGAGGAAATGCGCTGCTTCAGCACGAAAGCAGCAGTATGAATGATGTGCAACTGATTGGTGTTTCTTTTGAATACAATCAGGTATATGATGCCCCCCTGTCTTATGGACGCTACTTCTCTCCTCGTGAAGTGGATCTGGCCAGAAACGTTGCCCTGATTGGCAATGAAATAGCCCAGACCCTGTTTCCTTATTCTAATCCTTTGGGCAAAGAAGTAAAAATACAAGGCCTCAAGTTCGTAATAATCGGCATATTTGAGGAGCAGGGCGAAAATTTTATTGAAACACCCAGCCTGGATGCCACCTGCCTTATTCCTTACAATAGCTTTTTGAAACTGTACGCCAGTGGCAGCAGGTTTGGAATTGGTTCCACTATCGGGATTCGGGGGTATGAGGAAGATGAAGGGCTGAAAGAGCTGGAAAACGAAGTGATTGGCCTGATGCGTAGCCGGCGCGGACTTCGCCCGCTGGAAGAAGATGACTTTGCGATCAACCGTCCCGAAGCCTTCGCGGAAGTGGTAAGTAATATCTTTGATGTGATAGGTATCGCCGGATGGATTATCGGTAGTTTTTCTATTCTTGTCGGGGGTTTTGGTATCGCCAATATTATGTTTGTTTCAGTGAAAGAGCGCACAAATATCATTGGTATACAAAAAGCGCTGGGAGCAAAAAACCATTTTATTCTCTTTCAGTTTCTATTTGAGTCAGTATTCTTAAGCCTATTCGGCGGATTGGCAGGTTTATTTCTTGTTTACCTGGTCACCTTCATACCCATTGGTTCGCTGGTCTTAATTTTGACACCTAAAAACATCATATTAGGCCTTACTGTATCAAGCTTGGTAGGAGTAATTTCGGGTTTGATACCTGCCCTGCTTGCTTCACGCATGGACCCGGTAGAAGCCATACGAAACTAAATATTATTTAGGATTTGGAGAGCGCTCAGCGCTTGCCTTACTCATGGCATCCGTTCTTTCCTGCCACTGCAAACAATATTTCATCAGAGGGGCTGAGGTGACAATAGTTAAAATTACCATCACTAATATCGCCACAAATATCTCGTCACTGATCAGGCCTGCTTCCAGCGCAATTGCTCCCAGTATCACTTCCAGGGTCCCATGGGTATTCATGCCAAAACCAACGGCTAAAGCCTGAGGACGTTCCAGCCCACCACTTCTTGCGCCGAAATAGGCGCCGCTTACTTTTCCTACAAAAGCCAGTACAATCAATACCACTACCAGAGGAAGGTTAAAGCTACTTACAAAGTTGATGTGCAAGCCAATGGATACAAAGAACAAAGGGGCAAAAATGCTATTAATAAAATGGTGTAAAATCTCTTTGGCTCTTTCAGTAAGGTGCTGAGAGTCCCCCACTGCAACACCAATGATAAATGCCCCAAAAATTGCATGAATGCCAATAAACTCTGTGAAAGCAGCGGCCAAGAGGCAGAAGGCCATAGCTATGGAAAGAACGCCTCCCGGCCAGGACATTTTTTTGTTAATCCAGGGCAGACCTTTGTTGATCAACCCTTTACCTAATGTCAACATACCCAGTGTAAAACCGATCGTTAACAAAATCGTCTGCCAGACTGCCATACCAGCGCTATTACCCATCATACTTAAGATCACGGTAAAGATTAACCAGCCCAAGAGATCGTTGATCATCGCCGAAGCAATAATCAGCATGCCCATGCCCGATTTAAAAAGTGATAAATCCATTAAGATGCGAGCGATTACGGGTAAAGCAGTAATGGCCATCGTTGTACCTATAAAGAGCGCAAACACTAACCTCTGCTCACTGTCGCTGCTCAAACTAAAAAAATCAGGAAAATAATAGGTGACCAGAAAGCCAATAATAAAAGGTACGGTCAGAGCAAACAAACTGGTAAGTAAAGCCTGCTTTCCCTGCTGCCATACAATATGTAATTCAACTTCCATACCGGCGATAAATAGCAGCAATATAACTGACATTTGTATAAAGCCGTCCAGTGCGATAGAGGTAGGGCCACTTGAAGGAAAAAGCCACTGGAAAGCCTCAGGCGAAATAGCCCCCAAAATGGTAGGTCCCAGAATGATGCCTGCGATAATCTCCCCTACTACAGCAGGCTGCTTGAAGACTCGGAATAACTCAGCCATAAGCCTTCCAACTCCTAACATCAGGCTTAGCTGTATGAGCAGACTGACTACTTCAGCATGGTTAAGTTTTTCCATAAGGTTTTATGCAGCGATCCCTTTCTAAAGATAATAGAAAAAAATAAATACAAGCTAATTAGAGATTCTGAACTACAAGTAGGTTAGAAGGAAGGTCAGCCAGTAAATATTCCATGTCGTGAGGAAAAATTCGGTCTATCAGATTCAGTTTATGCCTGGGGGCGCTCAGTATTAGAAGATCAGATTTTACTTTACGAGAGAACTTGGCAATTTCAAATTCTGGTTTTCCAGCAAAAACTTTTACGTGAACATTGATTTCACCTGTATCCAGTTTTTTGAGTAACTTATTGACGTTCTGTATTTCTTCTTCAACGATTTTTCTCTTGGCAAGCCCGTATTGATTTTCATTTCCCTCTTCTCCTGCCACTGCCATTGCCAATCCCAGCATACGTACCTCTCGCAAAATATGAATCTGAAGTGCATGTTCCATTTTACCCAGTGCTACACCCTTAGAGAGAGTGGCAAATAAAGATTGCTTTTCTCCTCCATTGATCACGATTTTGCGAAATGGCTGCGGTTTGTGTGAAGGGTGAATCAGCACCAGAACAGAACACTCTGCCTTCCTCAGTATGGTACGAGCTACAGAACCTATGTAATAGCGGAATATATTTTCCTTTTTCATGGCTCCTGCTACCAGCAGATCTACCTTTTCCTTATGACAAACTTTAAGAATTTGCTTGGCAGGTTCACCTTTTTGCCAGACTACTTTTACTTTATCTTTTTCAAAACCGATTTCGTCCAGCTTCTCTTGTAGCAGCTGTTCTTTGTCATCGGTCTTATTGCCTACGTGAATAATTACTAAATATGCATTGAAAAGCTCCTGAAAACGCCTGGACTCATGCAGGATAGCTTCATAACGAGGGGAAAATGCTAACGCAATAGCGAGTTTTTTAAACATTTTAAAAGCTGAAGAAGCGATAAAATCTGATACAATATAGAAGAAATATACCCAAATCCTTTGCTAATCCAGATGAATAGAAAGAATTATTTTTAATCCACAAAGTTGATTTAATGATTTTGAAAGATCATTTTGGTAAAAAACGGCAAACTTATTTTTACTTTATTCAAACGCTTAAGTTTCACCTTTATTCTCATGAATAAACTAAAAAGAACACCCTTTTTCTGATGGAATTAAGAGATTTTTAGTATCATGGGTAGCAATAGTAAAAATATTTTTTGAGTCATAAAAAAGCCATGTTTCTAAGCCGACAAATTCAATACTTTACTGAAAAGAGACTTCGGTTTTTTTATAACAACTAACCTATGGAAAAATACATGCTTGCCCTTGACCAGGGGACTACCAGCTCGCGCGCTATCATTTTTGACCACCAGGGCTCAATGGTTGCCGTAGCCCAAAAAGAATTTAAGCAATATTATCCCAAGCCGGGCTGGATAGAACATGATGCCAACGAAATCTGGGAAACGCAGCTTGAGGTAGCCAAGCAGGCGATCAAGAAAGCTCATCTTAAGCCAAAACAGATTGCAGGCATTGGTATCACTAACCAACGAGAAACTACAATCATCTGGGATAAAAAGAGTGGAGAACCCATTCATAAAGCGATTGTCTGGCAAGACAGACGTACCTCCAAGTACTGTGACCAGCTCAAAGAGGAAGGCTTTGAAGAAACCATCCGAAACAAGACCGGGCTGATCTCCGACGCCTACTTCAGTGGAACCAAGGTCAAGTGGATTTTAGACAATGTGCAGGATGCCAGAAAAAAAGCAGAACAGGGTGAGCTTGCTTTTGGCACTGTGGATAGTTTTCTAATATGGAAACTTACAGGTGGCCATCTTCATATTACTGATGTGACCAATGCCAGCCGTACTTTGTTGTATGATATTCATAAGCTGTGGTGGAGTACGACGATTACCAAAAAATTTGACGTACCCATGGCCATGCTCCCGCAGGTAGTGCCCAGCAGCCAGGAATATGGTGAAACAGCCCCTGAGCTATTTGGCGAACCGATTCCTATCGGAGGTATTGCCGGAGACCAGCAGGCAGCCCTTTTCGGGCAAATGTGTACTCAGCCCGGTATGATTAAGAACACCTACGGAACAGGTAGCTTTGTAGTGCTGAATACTGGCAACAAACCCATACTGTCCAAAAATAAACTTCTCACTACGATTGCCTGGCAGCTTGAAGGAAAAACTACCTACGCGCTGGAGGGCAGTATATTCATCGCGGGAGCTATTGTGCAGTGGCTTAGAGATGGCTTAGGCATTATCAAGTCTTCCGATGAAATAGAAGCACTCGCAAAAACCGTAGAAGATAATGGAGGTGTATACCTGGTCCCTGCACTTACCGGGCTGGGGGCTCCCCACTGGGATCAGTATGCCAGGGGAGCAATCTTAGGGCTCACCCGTGGTACTACCGATGGACATATCGCTCGTGCAGCCCTGGAAAGTATTGCTTATCAGGCCATGGACGTACTCAGGGCCATGCGGGCAGACGCCGATATTGAATTCAAAGAATTAAGAGTAGATGGCGGAGCAACCGCAAATAATACGCTGATGCAGTTTCAGGCAGATCTACTGCAAATTCCGGTTGTCCGACCTAAAGTAATGGAAACGACTGCGCTGGGAGCAGCCTATCTGGCAGGACTCGCAGTAGGCTATTGGAATAGTTTAGAAGAAATTCAGGATCAATGGCAAATGGACCGTACTTTTGAGCCGGATAAAAATTTTGACTCTAAAGAATTAGGTAAGCAATGGGACAAGGCCGTTGGTAGGTCTAAATCCTGGATTGAGGAGTAAACATTTTTCTCCCCACACTTTTATAACTGCTAACACTAATCTAAACCCTACGAGATGGATAGAGATATTATGATTAACACCATAACCGAGCATGATACGGTTTGGGATGTTATCGTGATTGGCGGAGGTGCTACCGGACTCGGTACAGCATTGGAATCTGCCTCCCGTGGATATACCACTTTACTTCTGGAACAGGCAGACTTTGCCAAGGGCACTTCCAGCCGCAGCACCAAACTGGCTCACGGAGGCGTCCGTTATCTCCAGCAGGGTGACGTTTCTCTGGTTGTGGAAGCGCTGCATGAGCGCGGCCTGATGATGAAAAACGCTCCCCACCTGGTACGAAACCAGGCTTTCGTCATCCCTACCTACGACTGGTGGGGAGGTCCATTCTATACCGTAGGCATGAAAGTATACGATGTGCTGGCGGGTAAGCTTGGCCTGGGTCCTTCCAAAAGCCTCACCAAGGAGGAAACCCTTGAACTTCTACCTACAGTAGAGCCGGAAGGACTTCGCGGAGGAGTAATCTACTATGACGGACAGTTTGATGATGCCCGCTTGGCGATTAACCTGGCTCAGACCTGTGCTGACGCAGGTGGTACTCTGGTAAACTACATGAAGGTAAAAGGTTTACTCAAAAGCAGCGATATGGTAAGTGGAGTAATCGCTGAGGATATGGAAACCGGAAAAGAGTATCAGATACAATCCAGGGTGGTGGTTAACGCCACTGGTGTTTTTGTGGATGGTGTAATCAAAATGGATAATCCGAAGGCTAAAGATATTGTCCGCCCCAGCCAGGGAGTGCATATCGTACTGGATAAAGATTTCTTACCCGGAGACTCAGCGATTATGGTACCCAAGACTGAAGATGGGCGGGTACTTTTCGTGGTACCCTGGAACAACAAGGCCATTGTCGGCACGACCGACACCCCGGTAGAAAGCCCTTCACTGGAACCTAAAGCCTTGGAAGAAGAAGTTGATTTTATTCTTGAGCATGCGGCCAAATACTTGACAAAAGACCCTACCCGGGAAGATGTACAAAGTGTATTTGCAGGCCTTCGTCCGCTGGTAAGCACCGACGATGGCAAAAGTACGGCTCAGATTTCACGCAGTCATTCACTTATCGTATCTATAAGCGGTCTGGTAACTATTACGGGAGGGAAATGGACAACCTATCGTAAGATGGGTGAGGATACCATTGATAAAGCTTCCCTGATCGCAGGCTTAGAAGAAAGACAGACCAAGACCAAGGATTTGCGTATTCACGGGTGGCTGAAAAACGTGAACAAAGAAGACCCTCTGTTTTTTTATGGCTCAGATATTATTGCCATTCGCAAACTGATCAACAAAGAACCAGCCTTAGGAGAGCAAATTCATAAAGATCTCCCTGTTGTCAAGGCGCAGGTCGTATGGGCAGCTCAGCATGAAATGGCACGTACCGTGGAAGATTTCCTTTCAAGAAGAACCCGTTCTTTGCTTCTTAATGCCCGGGCAAGCATGGAAATGGCTCCGGAAGTCGCTAAACTGATGGCTCGTGAATTAGGAAAGGATAAGCAGTGGGAAGATCAACAAGTAGAAGCATATACCAAACTAGCTGAAGGATATATACTAAAATAAGTTATACACAACCTCATATCACTAAACTACTCATCAATCTATGTCAAACTTCACAGCTGAGTTTATCGGCACCGCTCTGCTCATTTTATTAGGAAATGGGGTAGTAGCCAATGTTGTCCTCAACCAGACAAAAGGCAATAATTCCGGATGGATCGTAATTACTTTTGGTTGGGGCATGGCTGTTTTTGTAGCCGTATTCACCGTTACTGAATATAGTGGAGCGCATATTAATCCTGCCGTAACTTTGGGCCTGGCCGCAGCAGGCGTATTTGAATGGGCAAAAGTACCCATCTATATCCTCGCTCAAATGTCTGGTGCCGCCTTCGGAGCTTTCCTGGTCTGGCTGTTTTACCGCCAACATGTAGAAGTTACTGAGGACCAGGATGCGAAACTGGCCATTTTCTCCACCATACCAGCCCTCAGAAGCCCACTAAACAATATGATCTCGGAGATCATCGGCACCTTTGTGTTGGTATTTGCGGTGCTTTATATTGCCGCACCTTCTTTTACTTCAGCTGACTTTTCCAGTGACACTGAATTTGGCCTGGGTGCACTAGGTGCTTTACCCGTAGCATTGTTGGTTTTTTCTATAGGGCTTTCTTTAGGAGGCACTACCGGCTATGCTATTAACCCGGCAAGAGATTTAGGACCACGCCTGATGCATCAGTTTCTTCCCGTACATAAAAAGAGAGACAGTGACTGGCGCTATGCCTGGGTACCTGTGATAGGTCCATCCATCGGTGGGGTGCTGGCCGGTTTGAGTTACCTTTTATTGCAATAGCTTCAGTTTTACACCTTCAATGCTTAATCAGTTTTCGTTTGTATTGAAGGTTTTTACTACCCATGTTCAAAAAACATATACCCTTGGATAAAACTTCTAAGTCCTTGACTTCAAGTATGTTTTTTCCCTTTATGATTTCATAAACATTCAATACTAGTATATTTCCTTTGACATCATATATCTTTAATTCTAATGACTCGGTGGTCATACTATTTATTGAAATGTCAATATGATCAGTAAATGAAGTAGGCCACACATTTAAGACCCCGGAAATTTCATTAAAAACAGCAATATTTTTAGAGTACTTGTGCTGTCCGTCATAATCTTCCTGTCGGAGACGGTAATAAAATGTACTTTCCTTATCGGACGACACCTGTTGATCTTCAAAAATATATTCAATTTCACTTAAGGAATTTCCTGCCCCCTGCATTTCTCCTATTATCTCGAATTCAAAATCGTCTATAGCCCTTTCAATTACAAAGTGGCTGTTATTTGTTTCAGAAGCAGTAGTCCACTCTAAATACACAGATCTATTTTGATAATGTCCCGAGAAATGGATTAACTCTACCGGTAAGAGGCTTGATAAGGCAGGGGGTATAGAAGTGGCTGTCCCGGTAGAGGTATAATCACCCTCAATATCACCACAATTAGACAAGCAGTTATCTCCAGACCATACTGTTTCACCCTGAACTGCTATAAAATGTGTATCGCCTCCTAAAGCAGTTCCATCAATAACTTGACCACCATCCTCGATAATTACTCCTGAATTTTCACCGTTAAATGTTAAACTACTATAATCAGCGCAAGCCGGACAGGCTGATTCCATTACTAAATCTCCTTCAATGATCATTACAGCATCATTAAGTATATGATCAGTTCCTCTAACAGTTACAGTTTCTCCGGCAGGAATGAGAATTACATCTCCAACGCCGGGTTTTCCTGAAGGTATCCATGTTAAATCGTTATCCCAATCACCTGTAGTTGCTGTTTTATCCGGAGAGGGTTGAGCAAAGGAAAATAAAGGAAAACATACATATAAAAGTATACTGTTCACAGATATTTGCCATGAGATAAGTTTTAGTAAAAGCATAAAAACTTATTTAATAATGTTTATAAGAAGCATGACAAATATAATACGCAAGGCTATGTCAATTAGCTTTAAATAAGCCCATACCTTATGCTGGTCATAATTACAACAAAAATCAACCAATAAATATTACCCGCAATTCTGAAAGCACAAAAATCACCTGTTTTTCCAGACAGTTAAGGGGAGTAAGCAATTCATTCCATTAGATTGCCAAACAAATAAAATTAGGGTTTGATTATTCTTGCCTAATTCAAACATTCAATGAATTTTACGGTATATTTTATCTAGTCCTTACAGGATGACTTAGTATTACAATGAAAGCGTTGAGTACTGATGAACGGTCCAATGAAAAAACTTTTACTACAACCTTAAAAGCATGAGAAATTCCAGAATTACAGGAGTAGGGAGATACCTGCCTGAGAAGATTGTAACCAACGACGACCTAGCTAAGATGATGGATACCTCAGACGAATGGATCAGAGAACGGTCCGGCATTGAGGAAAGACGTTTCTTTGAACTGGGTAAAGATACCACTGCCAATATGGGAACTCGTGCAGCCCGCATGGCTTTGGAGAATGCCGGTCTTCAGCCCAATGATGTAGACTTCATCGTGTTTGCTACCCTCAGCCCTGATTATGATTTTCCCGGCTCGGGGGTGCTGGTTCAACGGGAACTGGGCATCAAGGAAGTAGGAGCCCTGGATGTACGCACCCAATGTACGGGCTTTGTATATGGCATATCTGTTGCTGATCAGTTTATCAAAACCGGCATGTATGACACTGTACTGGTTATAGGCTCTGAAATCCACAGCAGCGGCCTGGACCTTACTACGCGAGGCAGGGGCGTCTCTGTCTTATTTGGTGATGGTGCCGGGGCTGCCGTACTCCAGGCAAGTGAAGAAAAAGGGATTATGTCTTCTCACCTACATTCCGAAGGGAAACATGCCGAAGAATTGGCTGTACTGGATGTGGGTAGCAGCCGTTCTGTTCCAAGGGTAAAGCCTGAAATGATTGAAGAGGGCACCATATTTCCTGTCATGAATGGTAATTTTGTTTTTAAGCATGCCTCTACCCGCTTTCCTCAGGCAGTAATGGAAGCACTCAACCATAATGGCTATAAGCCTGAGGATCTGGACCTCCTTATCCCCCATCAGGCAAACCTGAGGATTAGCCAGATGGTACAAAAACAGTTAAAACTGAGAGATGATCAGGTATTTAACAATATTATGAAATACGGAAATACTACGGCTGCTTCAATTCCTATTGCCATGAGCGAGGCCTGGGAACAGGGAAAAATAAAAGAGAATGACCTCATTTGCCTGGCTGCCTTTGGAAGTGGGTTTACCTGGGGGTCAGTTTTGATGCGTTGGTAGGAGCAGCTTAGAACAAGCTACATTGAGTCTTCAGCGAAAAACTGAGTTGCTGAAGCTTAACTTCCGAAAAAGAGAATGACGATACAGCACTAAAATCTGTCGTAAGAAAGATGGTGATCAATAATATAATCGCAATCAAGACGATCAGAATTGAAAACTTAGGTTCTTTTACAAAAAAGTTTCGCAGAGATCGGTTACCGGTTTTCATATGCGAATGAGTTTAGTTGTTGATTCGGTTGTATGACACCAGTTGTACTGATAACGTTTAAAGCATTAATAATTTTTTTTATCAAATACGATATAATACTCATATCTGTCTACAACCTAATTAGTTAATCCGCCATTATTGTGCCTCTTTTATCAGTTGGGCGGCCAATTTTGGCAATCCCGTACTGGCTGACTCTTTTATCGGGCTAATATAGGGCTGTTCTCTGTACTCTGGTGTCGCCGGGTCGACAATATAGATTGGAGTTCCGGGAGTAACATCATAGAGTAGTCCTGCTGCAGGATATACTTGCAATGAGGTTCCTACTACGATAAAAAAATCGGCTTTAACAACCTCATTATAAGCCACTTCCATCATTGGTACCATTTCACCAAACCAGACAATATGAGGGCGTAACTGGGAACCTCTCTCACACTTCTCTCCCCATTTAATTTCCCAACCTTCGATATCATAGACCAAATTTTCATCGAGCGTACTACGCGCTTTATCCAGCTCTCCGTGTAGATGAATTACTTTTGATGAGCCTGCTCTTTCATGCAAGGCGTCAACATTCTGGGTAATAATCACCACATCAAAGTATTTCTCTAATTCCACAAGACTGAAGTGACCGGCATTAGGTTTTGCCTTTTGTGCCGCCTTTCTTCTCTGATTGTAGAAGTCCAGCACTAGCTCAGGATGCTTTGCCCAGGCCTGCGGCGTGGCTACATCATTGATGTCATGACCTTCCCATAAGCCCCCGGAATCCCGAAAAGTTGGAATTCCGCTTTCCGCACTTATTCCCGACCCGGATAATACGACTACCTTTTGCATCATTTATTCATTTGGTTTGTCAACACATTTAAAAAAACCAATAGTTTTCGCACTCGGTTTTAAAAATTTACAGTGAGAAATGCTAATTTACAAACACAATCAAGCGTTTGTCTTATGCCCGTACAAACAAAGAAAAAGAAAAAAAGAAATCCAGTCCTCATCGTAGGGGTTGTAGCCGTTGTTATTATAGGCCTGCTGTTCGCAGCTAAACAAATGGGCTGGATTGGTAGGGATGATGTCATCGCCGTCAATTTTGCCCAGGTGAAGCACCGTACTATTATAGAAAGGGTGACGGCCTCCGGTACGGTTCAACCTGAAAAAGAAGTAAAAATCTCCCCTGAAGTACCCGGTGAAATTATTGAGCTCAATATAGAAGAGGGTGACTCTGTTGCTATGGGTGCCCTGCTGGTAAAGATTCGCCCCGATAACTTTCAGTCGGTAGTATCCCGCACCCTGGCTACACTTAACCAGCAACGCGCTAATCTGGCACAGTCCGAAGCCAGAGCTGCCAGTGCCAACGCCCAGTTCACTCAGGCCCAGGCTGCTTACGAACGAAATAAATCCCTATACAATGATAATGTAATCTCTGATGCTGATTTTGAAACCGCTGAAAGTAACTTTCAGGTGGCCAGGCAGGAGCTGGAATCTGCCAGACAAACTGTAGAAGCAGCCCGTTTCGCGGTCAAAAGCGCTGAGGCTTCGGTAGAAGAAGCCCGTGAAAACCTTTCCCTGACCAATATTTACGCACCGGTGAGCGGCATCGTATCCAAGCTGGATGTAGAGCAGGGGGAGCGCGTAGTAGGAACCTCACAGATGGCAGGAACTGAGATGTTACGTATCGCTGACCTCAACCGTATGGAAGTAAGGGTAGATGTCAATGAAAATGATATCATCAGGGTAGATCTGGGTGACACTGCCGTTGTAGACGTAGATGCCTATTCATATATGGATAAGGAGTTTCAAGGCATAGTGACTTCTATTGCCAGCACTGCCAATGAAAAAGTTACCGCGGAAGCCGTAACCGAATTTGAAGTGCGTATCCTGTTACTCAATCAATCTTATCAGGACCTGCTTGAAGAAAAAAAATACCCTTTTCGTCCGGGGATGACTGCCAGCGTGGATATCATCACCCAAAAGAAAGAAAACACACTATCCGTACCTTTGGCAGCCGTTACTACCCGCCCTGAGAATACTTCAGCGCAGCCGGAAGGGGAAAACCAGGAAGATACATCCAGTAGCGAAACTGAGGATAATCCGTCTTTTAATGAAGAAGAGAACCTGGCTGAGGTTGTCTTCAGGGTGAAAGATGAAAATACTGTGGAACGGGTAATTGTAAGAACCGGCATCAGCGACTATGAGAATATTGAAATACTGGAAGGGCTCTCCGAAGGAGACAGGGTGGTTTCAGGGCCCTACATTGCGGTTTCTCAGCAGCTCAAAGATGGAAGTGAGATCAAAAAAGCTGAAAACAGCGGCCGTAACTTTGGGCCGGGCAGTGACTAGTCTATTGATATTGCATTTGAAAATGAACCTCTCCGCTCCAGTTAAATGGAGCTTTTTTTTTGACTCAGCCTTTCTATTTTTTGGAATCATACAATTTACGGCTAATTTGAAAACTAAAATCAAAAATCCGTTCATTGGGCTATTTGAACAGCGTGCGGCAATTATAAAACTTTCTGGCTATGACTATAAAAACTCGTTTGCAGCTATCTGGGATGATGTTCCTGCAATTTTTTGTCTGGGGCGCATGGTATGTAACCTTAGGTACTTACCTGGGCGTTACGCTTAAATTTGAAGGCTCACAAATTGGACTGGCCTACAGTGCGTTTGCGATAGCTGCTATGATTTCACCCTTCTTTGTCGGTATGGTTGCCGACCGTTTTTTTCCTACTGAAAGGGTGCTGGCAGTATTGCACCTTATTGGAGCGGCATTACTTTACTGGCTAGCCCAAATTGAAGATTTTAGCCTTTTTTATCCGGTGATCATTGCTTACACACTTTGCTTTATGCCTACCATAGCTCTGACCAATTCTCTTTCTTTTGAGAATATGGAAAATCCTGGTGAGCAGTTTCCCGCCATAAGAGTAGTGGGAACTATCAGCTGGATTATCGTAGGGTTGATTGTAGGTTATCTGGATATTGAAGCTCTTAACACGCCTATCCTTCTTGCTTCCGCTTCATCTGTGGTGATGGGCTTGTACTGCTTCACCTTACCCCATACTCCGCCTAAAAGCAAAGGACAGAAAGCCAGTGTAAAGGATATTTTAGGGCTGGACGCGCTAAAGTTAATGAAAGATCGTTCTTTCTCAGTCCTGTTCATCGCTTCATTGCTCATCTGTATTCCCCTCTCCTTCTATTATAGCTTCGCTAATCTCTTCCTCAATGACTTAGGTGTTGAGAATGCCGCTGGGAAGATGACTATGGGACAAGGCTCAGAAATTCTGTTCCTTTTGCTGATGCCTTTCTTCTTCAAAAGATTTGGTTACAAAATCATGCTGATGGTAGGGATGGCAGCCTGGGGGGCACGCTATGCTTTATTTATGTTTGGTAACCCTACAGAGCTGGTCTGGATGCTCTATGGCGGTATTATTCTGCACGGCATCTGTTACGACTTTTTCTTCGTGACCGGGCAAATTTATGTGGATGAAAGAGCTCCCAAGGCGGTAAAAAACGCGGCGCAGGGGTTGATTACATTTGCTACCTATGGCGTAGGTATGTTCATTGGTTCCTGGCTGTCGGGCATCATCGTAGAAGCAAATACCATAGTTTCCGATGATGTCAATGAATATCTCTGGGATAAGATATGGCTGGTACCTGCCGTGCTTTCAGTGATTGTACTGGTACTCTTCACTATTTTCTTCAGAGAGAAAAAGGAGATCAAAAAACCGGGAGAAACAACTGACGATGCCACTGCCGAAGGGATCGCCGAAACCAAAGCTGTATAAACAGTTTGCTTACTACCGAGCGATTTCATAACATCAGACTCTTCTTCCTCCCTGAAGAAGAGTTTTTTTTGGAATTTTAACAATATGATTTTGGTTTCTAGCGCATAAGCTTGACAACCTATACTTTAAACGTTAATTCATATTTGAATAAGCGAGCATGTATAACATTCGTTTTGCTTTACTTATATTTGTTGTTCATTAGAAATTGTAATTAACAAAAAAGTTTATCGTGAAAAACTTATCCCTAATCCTTAATGGTATTTTGGCAGTCGCTGTCATCTATCTTTATGTGCTGCACTTTAGTGGTGATAGTCCTGCGCAGACCGAAGAGACTGCTGGCACAACGGCTACTGGTGCCATGCCTAAAATTGCTTATGTTAATTCAGATACTTTATTGGAGAACTATGACTTCTTCAAAGACAAAAGAGCTGAGTTAGAAGAAAAAGCCCAGAAGCTACAGGCCGACTACGAAAACCGCGCGAAAGGTTTGCAAGGTGAGATCACCGCTTTTCAGCGTAATGCGGGTACTATGACCATGAACCAGGCACGTGCGCTGGAAGAAGACCTGATGAAGAAGCAGCAGAACCTTATGCAGTATCAGCAAAACCTGAGTAACCAGCTGATGCAGGACGAAGCCAAAGTACAGGAAGAACTGTATGATAAGGTAGCTGACTACCTTGAAGAATATGGTACAGACCAGAATTTTAAGGTCGTATTGACTTATACCAAAAATAGCGGCGTACTATATGCTGACGACAGCCTGGACATTACCAAAACCGTAGTGGAAGGTCTGAATAAGCGTTACAAAGGCCTGGATGCTGCTGAGAATACCGCAGAAACCCCTGCCGACACTACAGCAGCTAATTAATTTAGCTCTTAAGTAAAGAACTGCCAACCTGAAGTAATTTCAGGGTGGCAGTTTTATTTTATTCTTAAGTAATGCTTTCCACCTTTTTTTCTGCTGCGTGGACATCACCATGCCAAAAGACTCTAATACCTGTGGATTATCCTTGAAAGCGATACGCGCCAGCTTAGGAAAGTCCTCATATCAGGCGCTCAATTCCTTAATGGCCTGATTTTCTCCTGCATTGCCGCTGCTCTTCTTTTCACTGAACAAGCCTTTGTTCATATCCAATAAATTCATATTCAGCCAGGACTGATAAAGGGGAAGCACAAAAGTCTATCATTACTGCGAATGCCGGAAAGGCACATAACTTCAGTGAATGAGTAGGAAGGAATAAGAAAGTCGGTAAATCAGAAGCAGCAAAATCCTTTGAGGTGCAATAAACCCCTCTACTTTGTCCTCCAGGATGGAACCTGCTGATTGTTTGAAGAAAATTTAAAGATCATAAATCTCATTCGGAGCATATAAGGCTGTATTTGCAATAGCATAAGACATCAAAGGTCACTACTCATAAAATAATGTGGAGTTTATTCAAAACCTCCCATTTCAAACCAAAAAAGATCCCTGACGGGATGACAGGGGGGGGATTAGCAAAGTAGTTAAAGTGTAATACTCATGGAATTAGCTCGCCTTACTTAGTATTAAACATGCAGCAGGAATTAAAACTCAAGACAGTTCAGGATACAGCGTTATAAATGAATTGTAATCAGGATGGGCAAACATATGGCCATGCCCAGACTGACGAGCATGACACCTTAAACATAGAGCTTCAAGATTTTCCTCACCACATTCGTTCTTTAATCCATTCTTATGATGAACTTGAAGGTATTTAGGAGTATGACTCAAATCAAGCTTGCATTCCTCACACTTAAAGCTTTTCCTAATTCGGTAATTTAATGAGATTAAATTCCACTCAGGAGGGTAATCATTGATCGGCGCTGTGGCATCAGTTTTCGTAGGCTTTAAAATATTCTGGCGGTTGTACAATTTGAAAAACTCATCCAGGTCAAAATTTTTAAATACCTTTCTTTTTATCTCAGACGATTGGTTATAACCTTTGTAATTAAGTGCTGATAAGCAATTTTTACATACATAAAGGTTTTCATCTTTATCTTTTTCAACATCGCCATTTTCGTGAATTACATTAACACGAAAAGTCCCATCTGTTCTAATGGATGCAACATATTTGTTAAACCTTCCACTATTTTGAAAATCTACTAAGGTTCTACAATTTGCAAGATGATATCTGTAATTTGGATAATACTCTGCATGTTGGTCACGGATATATACTAAAACTCTCCTACCTGCTAATGTAATTGTCTTATCATCTTCAACAGTAAGTAACTCAAAGGGTACCTCAACTTCACCGTGTAAATCAAGTTCAGTACTGATTGTTGTTCCCTCCCATGTTACTTTAGAAGAATAGTCCCGAAGGCTTGCCCCCATCATTTTCCTCAGCTTATTAAAGTCATCGTCCTTGCTAAAATCTGTGAGTTTCATTCTGTTCCAGTTAATATTTTAACCATTCTTTTTTCGGCATTGGTTCTGACCCTAAATTCAACCCTTCTTGATTTATCTTTATCCTCTTCACCCTCTTCTGTTATTACTAATTTGCTGGAAGAAAGACCATTGGCCGTAACTTTATCTTTAATCCATGCTCTATTATCCTTGACCTGATCTAAAAGAAGCACATAAGCTAATACTTCTCGGGTACGATCTTGAGAAAGTTTCATGTTTCCGATATAGGCTTCCTGAGGATAGTTATTAGTCGCCCACTCACTGGAAGTATGGCCTTCTATCCTGATTTCTTCTATATCATCTATATATTTTTCACTGGTAAGAATATTAATGTAGCGAGGAAAAAAATCCATGAGAATAGTTCTGAATTCATTTCTTAAAACATCACTACCCTGCTCAAATAATACTTCGGGTGATTCAAATTTGATGGATAAAGTTTGCCTGTCAATGCTGGCGTTCCACTTTTCCAGATCATTTTCAAATTCACTATGTAAGTCCTGATAGAGTTCATCTTGTAACTGATTATAAGCAACAGCTATCTCTTTTATCCTTTCTCTTTCTTTAACCACATTGATCATATAACTTATAGCGATGAACAAAAAAATCATCATCAACACTGACATCAGATCGGAGATAGATATCCACTGACTTTCTCCTTCCTGAGCTTCCTGATTCTTACTAGGATAAAACATTATGAGATGCGTGAAGAAAGTTGCACAAGGTCTTTGAGTTTTGTAGTAAGAGGTGTGTAATCCTCAACAAACTGCATAGAAAGCGAGGTAAGTTGCTTACCCAATGAATCAATAGATTTCTTTAATTGTTCTCCCAATTCTTCATCCAATGCAGTCATTTGAGTTTTGATACGATCTGAGTTTTCAAACATCAATTTATCCATCCTGCCACTTAGATCAGAGATTAACTTATGCTGTTGTTGCCCAATCTCTTCATAAGATTTCTGGAAAGTATTGATTTGTGAGTCTATAGCTTCACGTTGAGACTGCATCATACGGTTATTTTCCCTTACCGCGGATTCTACCGAAGAAGCAAAACGAGTAATCAGTTCATTGATTTTCTTATCAATGATTGGAAAAGCTTCTTTCACATTTTCAGACATTTCGCTCAATCCTACCAGGTTTACATTCAGATTCTCCAACAATACATCTAGTTTTTTCGCTGATTGATGGTAGGTACTGGCTTCCTTGCTTATACTCTGTAGCACTGCTTCACACTCCTCAATAGTTTCAAGGGAGCGGTAAAATTGATCTGTCATTTGCTGCACCTGTTTCGCATATTCTTGTTGCCACTGGTGCATTATACCTAATGCTTCATTGAACTTTTTAAAATTATCTCCCAATTGCTCATTAATCTTAGTATTAAAATCCTGCATCACCTGTGTTAATGCATCAATCAATGATTGAGTACTATCTGCTACCATCTTTTCCCCAAACTCCCTTAATGAATTATCTATCAGTTCTAAGCGATGAGCATTAGAGTGCCTGAATTGCTTCAATTGGGTGAATAAAGAACCCTCTCTTTCTCCTGAAATACCCTGATTAATCAACCTGAGTTCCCTCATCATCTCGTTCATTTGGAAATTTCTTTGCGTTTCTTCAGAAGAATCTACATCATGCCCAAAAAAGTCAGGAAAAACTTTAATCAATAAGGAAACTCCCATGCCAGAGATGGAGGTGATAAATGCTATCTTTAAACCTTCAAGTAATTGCGGTACACTTCTCGCTACATCATTTACATCAAAATTAAAAAGACTAATTGTTACTCCTACGAATGTTCCAAGTATCCCAATGGAGGCAGCTATATTGGCTAAAGTATTCGCAGGTAATTTATTTCTGAATATGAAAGGTAAACCAAGTGTAAAAACAATAAAGAGAATAGTAATCATGATAGGTAGTTAGGTTAGTCTGATTATTACTTGTTGTGTTTCCAAATGGGATAAAACTAACAAGCCGTTTATACCAAAGTAGACAAAAATAATAATTTTTAACTCCTTATGTTGCTAAAGTTTAATTATTAGTCATTATAATAATAATTTTACTGTCTTTATTAAATAGTCAGTTGAATTTCATATTGACAAAGTTCCCTCCCTCCTTTGTCATCCAGGAAGGAACCTGCTGATTATTTGAAGAAAAGTTTAGGGGCATAAATCTCAGTAGGAGCCTATAAGGCTGTACCTGCATTCAGATAGGCATCAAAAATTACTGCTCATAAAATAATGCAAGATTATTCCATAGCTTCCCATTTCAAACTTACAAAAGATCTCTGAAGGGATGACAGGGGGAGTAGATGAACAGATAAGGGTAAGACTTACAGCATTGACTCGCCTTATATAATAATTACGCTATACTTCCATTTTTCGGATATAAAACATCTTTTCTTTTTCTGAAGAAATATGTAAAGTATTCCTCAATGCTCTACCCATCCCCTCCCAATGTACTTCCATCAGGTCTTTATCTTCCAATTGAATCTGTTCGCCAAAGCTGAAGGCGTCGGCACCGAAAAAATGGACATGCGCCTGAAAAGGTATTCTGTGTCCCGGATATTTAAAATGATGATACTCCAGATTGGCCAGACTGTGCGCCATATATTTTTCTCCAGTATGGATTTCTTTAGTCCAGATACTTTTACCCTCCCTGTAAATTCTCACCTTACCACTTATATCCTGAAAGTCATGGCCTAATACCAGTTCAGGACCAATGGCACAATTACGCAACTTGGAGGGAGCCAGGTACAGATAGTTCTTTTTCTCCATCTTATGGTCGGAGAACTCATTGGCGGTACAGAAGCCCAGTCTACGGGGGGTACCATGGGAGTCAACGACATAGATACCTGCTACTTCAGGTTCTTCACCACCGTCCTCTCCAAAGGAGGGAACTTCCAGCGCCTCACCGTGTGCTCGCAACACATCAGCTTGTCCTTTATAAAACCATTCCGCCTGAATGCCTATGCTATTTTCCGAAGGTTTACCTCCCTCCACCCCCCACTGGTACATTTGCATACTGTCTGTCAATTCATGCTGCTCTGCCTGATGCATGCTCTGCCGGTTCAAGGCGCTGCTCTTATGGGTGAGTCCAGTGCCTGAAACTATACAGGCAGCAGGATTCTCGGGCAGGTCAAAAGCCGGTAAAAGCTGCCAGTCTGATTTGCACTCATAAACTTTTTCGTAATCAAGTGTACCTTGGCTGAGCGAAGCATCTATGCAAGCGCCCAGCTTTTTTCCTTCTTTCAAGGCTTCCTGTGCCAGCTCATATACAGAATAATGGTTATCTAAGAGTATCAGGCGGGCTTCATCTACCAAGGCTATTCTCCTGCCTTCATTAGGGTGTATTAACTGGACTAAATGTATCATGTCAGCGATATATTGATAAATTCCTGCTTTACTGTATAACTTCTTCCCGTGCATATCGGAAATTAAGCCGAGCTTTTCAAGCCGCCCCACTTCAGGCTGAACTTATTCAATGATTTCAAAATTTTCCAGCCCTTCCATTTTCAGGGTCAAACCCATGCCAGGTTTCTGATCATCCAATTGCAGTTGACCGTTTTCTGCCTCCGCTTCTCCATCAAAGATATACCAGAATAGCTCATTACCTACTTCAACCGGGGTCTTAGGAAAGTATTCAGCCATCGGACTGGCAAATGAGCTCATTACCACATGCAGGTTGTGCATCTGTCCGCCGTGAGGGATTATCTCCACCCCATGGACCTGCGCCATATGACAAATTCTTTGCGCTTCGGTAAAGCCCCCCACCCGATTGGTATCAAATTGTATGATATCCAGAGCATTGGCCTGCAATAACTCATGAAAGCCATAGCGACCAAATTCATGTTCCCCCCCGGAGATGGGAATATCTGTGGTCTGCTTAAGCTTCGCGAAGTTGGAGATCTCGTCGGGTAGCAGAAGCTCTTCTACCCAGCGAAGGTTATAAGGCTCAAGAGCTTTGAGAAAGCGCTTGGCAAAATAAAAGTCAAAGCCCATGTAGGCATCCAGCATCACATCTACTTCATCGCCTACAGTTTCTCTTACTACTTTTACCATCTCTACATTTTTCTTCATGCCCTTCAGACCTTCGGTCATTGGGTAACCGCAGCGAAGTTTCATAGCATCAAACCCCTGGGCTTTAAAGGCGGCCGCTTCTTCTTGCAGTTCATCCAAATTACGAGTATATAATCTGCTGTAGTAGGCAGGAATAGAAGCTTTGGTTCTGCCGCCCAGAAGCATAAACACCGGCTGGCGCAAATGCAGCCCTTTGATATCCCAGAGGGCGATATCCACCGCGCTGAGGGCAGCCATCACGGCTCCTTTTCGCCCATAAGCTACACTGGAGCGATACATTTTCTCATAAAGATATTCGGTATTCAAGGGATTCTCTCCGGCCAAAAGCGGGGCTAATCTGCTGTCAATAATATTTTTGGTGATGTCGGGAGAAAGGCCGGCATTGCCGATGCCTGTCAGGCCATTGTCAGTTTCTATTTCCACCACCAGCCAGCTGAAAAAGCGGAAAGGCGCCTGTGAATCCTTTTGGAAAGGCAAGGTGCTCAGTGGGGTGGCAAAAATGGTGTCGGAGGTTTTAACTTCCCCTTTCCATTGGTATACTTTGCTGGTAACTTTTTTAATCTTCATCGTATAGGTTGTATGCTTAGTATTATTTGCGATAGGCTGTCTGCCGGATAAAGCTTCTCGTTTCTAAAATACAAATTATTATTTTTTGATTGCCAGACCAAAAGAGGTATACTACTATCTTAAAGCGCATAAGCTGAGTGACAATTGTGAAAGCGATTAGTTGTTTTCAGAAGCTGTTTGAGTTATTTATTTACTAGCGAAAACAATGAGTTTTGAGGCGAAACGAGGCACTTTTGAAGGGCGTAGCCAAAGCTACGGGCCGAAAAAGCAACAAAGTTGTAGCTCAAAAGACGTGTTTGTAGCGTAAAGAAACTAATTCAAACAGCTTCTAAGTCTTCGACATTTAGGTGAAACCCGCATAAAATACAGGCATGAAAAGACGGAAATTTATTGAAAACACATTATTCACCCTAACCAATTTAGCTATGGCATCCGGCACGCTGTCAGCCAGAAGCTGGCAATGGTTTCCTAAAAAAAAGATTACCACCATCACCTATAATGTATATGCCTTTCAGGGCTATCCCAAGACAGACGACACACAGTTTATTTTAAAAGATGTACATGCTCAAATGCCTGAAAGGATGGCCTTAGAGATGGCCATATATCGCCCGGATATTATTACTTTTCAGGAAGCGCCTGCTGAAAGTGAGGTGAGCAAAGTGGCCCGAAAACTAGACATGGACTACACTTATTTCCCCGGCGGATTTCCGGGAGCCTTGCTGACTAAATTTGAAATTGTCTCCACCCAAAACTGCCCCTTGGTGGAAAAAAAAGAACCCGGTGATCTTTTTTCCCGGCATTGGGGCAAAGCCCTGCTCAAAACTGCTGATGAAGAACTGATGATCTACAGCGCTCATTTGCATCCCAGTGATGATGTAATTCGTGAGCAGGAGGTGAAAGAAGTGCTGAAAGTGATTAAGGCTGATGCAAAAGATAAACGCAACTTTATCTTTCAGGGAGACCTCAATCATGAGCCAATACAAAATGAGTATGCGCGATGGAAAGAAGCAGGGCTCAAAGACTGTTATATGGCTAAAGGAGTGGAACAAAGGAATACCATTAAAAGCACTGTTCCTAACCGAACGGTAGACTACATTTGGGTAAATGAAGCATTGGGCAAAAGACTACTGCGCTGTAAAGTTATGTATGAAGGTAACTTCCGCACCAACCTCCTGGATGAGCGCTCTTTTGCTTTAAGCGATCACCTGCCGGTCATGGCAGAATTTAAATAACTCCCCACTGAAGTATTACCTATTGCTCTCAAGGAATTATATTTTTTATTGGCTTGGAATCATCTGCCTATAATCTTGAAAGCTTAGATACTTTCAAGCTCCTTTTATTTCCTTTGTTCTCGCCATTACACAGTTAACATATCTTGATTAGCAAGGGTAAAACTTCTATTAACATCAGGTTAAACGCATTTAAACGTATGTAAAAAAAGAGGAGAGAGCTAACTTTGCCAGATGAATTGGCAAAAGGTTTTTGGAAGCGTTCCTGATTTTAGGATAAATCGGCGCAAGAAGCATAATCTGGTAGATATTTTAGTCATAGCCTTATGTGCGATAGTAAGTGGAGCAGATGATTTTGAAGAGATAGAAGCCTATGGTAAACGAAAGGAGGTATTCTTGAGAGGATTTTTAGAGCTACCGAATGGTATTCCCTCTCATGACACTTTTAATCGCGTGTTCAAATATATGGACAAATCAGCTTTTGGAGGTTGCCTGTATCGTTGGTCTAAGGAGTTATTAGGGTTTATCAAAAGTAGTATTGTCCAAATCAACGTGGATGGTAAGGTGCTTTGCGGTACAGCAAAGTCAGGCTTTAAGAAGAGCGGCATTTGTATATTAAGTGCCTGGGTAGCCGAACACCACTTGATATTAGGTCAGGAAAAAGTAGATGCTAAAAGCAATGAAAAGACCGCTATTCCTGAATTGTTGAAGTCTTTGGATTTGGAAGGCTCCTTAGTGAGCAGTGATGCAGCCGGTTGCCAGCTCAAGAATGCAGACGGTTCGCCGTGCGATTTAATTATAGAGAAAGGAGGAGACTATTTGATAGCTATCAAGAAAGATCATAAGCATATGTATGAGCAGATTACAGACTGGATGAGTAAAAGAAAAAAGCATATGTGCTTTGATGAGTGGATAGATTTTGGTAGTGGCCGCATTGAGAAGAGAGTCTGTTATGTGGAAACCCAGCTTGCATTACTAGATGATTTATCAGAATGGAAACATTTAAAGTCAATCATAATGGTGGAAGCAAACCGGGAAAAGGGTGGAAAAATTACCTATGAAAACCGCTTCTATTTAAGCAGTTTAGAGGTTACTGCTAAAGAGTTTAATAAACTCATTAGAAATCATTGGAGCATTGAAAATCATCTGCATTGGAAACTTGATGTTGTATTCCGAGAAGATATGAGTAGAACTAAAACAGGCAATGCTGCTGAGAATATGACAACCGCTCGGAAGTTAGCTCTGCAACTGCTCAATCAAGTTCAAGATAAGGAAAGCGTGAAGAACAGAAGAAAGACAGCAGGTTGGGATGATAATTATCTGCTAAACATTCTTAAAAACTTGACTAAAAATTAAATGCGTTTAACCTGTATTAACATGAAAATTAAGGTTTACTCAGCATCATTATAATGAGCATTTGCCCACTTAAAAATATTTACAGGAAATATCAAACTTAATCTGATATTTACCGCTTATATTCAGTATTTACATTATAGGCCTTCAATTTTTAGCCATATGAAATTATTCACCTGTAAGCAATGTGGGCAGTTGTTGTATTTTGAAAATACTCGCTGCGAAAGCTGTGGAAGCACACTTGGTTTTTTGGCAGAGGACATGGAGCTGTACACGCTACCTGCTCAGCCTGGCAATACCTTTAGCCTGCCCAGAAAGTCTGAGCAGTACCGTTACTGTGAGAATGCGCAGCATCAGGCTTGCAACTGGTTAATTCCTGTTAAGCAAGAAGATCCTTTTTGCGAAGCATGCCAATTGAATCATACAATACCTAATTTACAGGAAGCAAACCATATGCAGCTTTGGCAAAAGATGGAATTAGCAAAACACCGGCTGATCTACACTTTGTTATGCTTACACCTTCCGCTTATAAGCAAAACCCAACAGTCTGAAACCGGCTTAGCCTTTGACTTCAAAGCAGATCGGCAAGAAGCAGTGCTTACCGGACATGACCAAGGGTTAATCACACTCAACATTGCCGAAGCTGATGACGCTGAGCGTGCCAAAAGGCGTGAGGAGATGGGAGAGCCTTACCGTACCCTGCTCGGACATTTCAGGCACGAGGTCGGACATTACTATTGGGACAGGCTCATTGCCAACTCTAACTTTCTTTCTTCATTTCGCAGTTTATTTGGCGATGAGCGCCAGGATTATAGCGAAGCACTCAAAAGGCATTATCAACAAGGGCCTCCCTCAAACTGGAAGGAGAATTTTATCAGCGAATATGCTACTGCCCACCCCTGGGAAGACTGGGCAGAGACCTGGGCTCATTACCTCCATCTCTTAGACACACTGGAAACTGCCTACGCTTTCGGCTTACAGGTTTCTCCCCAGGCGGCCGAACAAGATGATAGTATGGATGCCAATATGGATATCAATCCCTACACACTGACAAACTTTGACGATATCATCAATTTATGGTTGCCACTCACTTTTGCGATGAACAGCATCAATCGAAGCATGGGACAAGCGGATATGTACCCTTTTGTGATACCGCCTCCTGTGATTGAAAAGCTGCGCTTTGTACATCAGGTATGTCATGCGCAGAAATAAACGTCTGAATACCTTCCGGGGCGAAGAAGCTATTCCTTTATTTGTCCCGGATAATAGGTCTTCGCAGCCCTGGCCTCTACATCTTCGCGGTAATAAGCGACATCTTTGAACTCAGCATCCACATACATATCTACCTGATCGTCAAAGTGCGGGGAGTTGGGGTCGCCACTTTGCCCTCCCGCCAGCAGGCTCTTGGCTTTTACTTTATCGCCAAACTCTACCACGGCCACGAAGCTGTTGCCTGAAGTTCCGTACATCCGCTTGGTGCCCGGATAAGTACGTGCGCCAAATGAGGCTAAAGCACCCCAGCGGGAAGAAGCCATGGGTACACCTACACTGGGTTTATCATCGTCAAAAGGCTGCTGAATATCACCGTTCAACCGCTGATAACGGTTGATCTCCCGCCATTCGGTTTGCCACTGCCCAAAGTCATCTTCCAGATTTTGCCTGGCTTCAGCAAAGATTTGTAAACGCTCCTTATAAGGAGACCCTTCTCCGTAATAGGCAACCCTTTCAATATAATTCAAACCTTCAGGTGCGGTAGACGCCTTCAGATAGTGCTGCCCATAGTAGACAGCCAATGACATGGCTACTGAATTTCCAGAAACGGTATAATCCCAATTTCTGAGTGTATCAATCGCTGCACTTAGCTCAGGCATATCCTGCCCTGCCCCATCATAAGCTTCCAGCAGGCCGGGAATCAACATCTCAAAAGCAGTCAGATAAGGATCATAAGCGACCTTAATGAGTTTATCCAGCGTAACATCTTTTTGGCCTGTCAAAACCCTTACCGCCTGTATGCCTCGGAAATTTTCATCATCAGGAGCCAGGTAAGCAGGAAAGTCTTCCCGCCTGGGGCTGAACTCTGCTGCGGCGGTGAAAGGCGTGGAATTACAGTTCTGTATCCAGCCATTCTGTGGATTCAGTAGGGTAAGCTGCTCGCTGAGCGGATGAGGTTCCTGCCAGTCGGTAGCCGGGTTGCTGCCGTCCACTGGCTGAGCATAGTTGAAGCTGGTGTCTCTTTTAGGCACAAAATTTCCATGATAGTAAGCGATGTTTCCTTCAGCATCAGCATAGACCGTATTGTTTGAAGAGTTGGTACTGATGGCCATCATCTCATGAAAAGAGTCATAGCCAGTAGTTTTGGTGCGGGTGTAGGATTGTGTAAACGCCTCTATGGGTTTCCACATGATGCTGGTCGCTACCCAATGCTCGTCCTGCTTCCTGACGATTGGGCCATGGTGTGTGCGGTACATCGGGAAAGTCCTGCTTTTTACCTCTTCTCCATCTTTATAAAAAAGGCTTACTTCCGATACTTCTACCGGCCTCATTTCATCTCCATACTTATACATGAGCTGCCCATCTTCTTCCACTACAGTTTCCAGAAACTCATCTATACAGTCTGTGCGGGTAGAAGTATGCATCCAGCCAGTCTTTTCGTTGAAGCCCTGATAGACAAAAAACTGCCCCCAGGTAACGGCACCGTAAGCATTCAGTCCTTCTTCACTGACCATATGCGTCTCACCTCTGAAGAAAAATGAGGTATGCGGGTTAATCAGCAACATGGCATTTCCCGACTTAGTGAGTTCCGGAGAAATTGCAAAACCATTGGAACCCTGGGGTTCTTCAAAAGGATCGGGATGTACCAGCCCATCTCCAAATTCATTCAGGGCCAGCGATTGGTTTTCTTCATAGAATGCCTGAAGCCTTCTGGTAGAGATTCTTTCAATATCTCCTCCGATGGAACCTTCGCTGAAGTACATAGGCATCCAGGGTTCAAAGCGGGTGATCAGTCTGGGCTGCACTTCAGGATGGGTATGCAGATAGTAATTGGCACCATCCGCAAAGGCATCACAAAGTTTTTTGAGCCAGTCAGGACTAGCTTCGTAGTAGGCCTTGGCTTCGGCTTCGGTCATGTAAAGCCGGGCACGCAGATCATTAAAAAGTGCTTCCTCCCCTTCCACTTCTGCCAGTCGTCCGATAGCCGTAATATAATTCATCTCTACCCTATTGAAGTCATCTTCGCACTGAGCGTAAATCATTCCAAAAACCGCGTCCGCATCCGTCTTGCCATAGATATGAGGTACACCAAAATCATCGCGTATGATGCTAATATTCTCAGCCTGAGCCTTCCAGGCTTTTATTCTTGATTCTTCCTGATTTTGTTTACACGATATTACAAAAGCAATAAATAGCAGCAGAAAACAATAGCTTTTCATAGTTGGGCAGTTAGTAAGCCGGTAAGATAATTCAAAGCAGGTTTAGGTACAAATGAATAGATTGCTTGAGGAATTTATGTGTTTTTTCTATTTCTCTGTTGAGCATTATTATTTGACATTCTCGGCAAAGAGTTTTGTAAAGCCAGGTCTTTCGCCATGATCTTCCTTTGTGTAGATGGTCTCTTAGGCATAGTCAAGCACGATGCAATACCTTTTGAGCAAAGCGTTGCCGATTGTACCATTCCTGTCACTGACCTTCCTCAAGACTGCCTTATAAATATGATGCTCAGGAAAAAAAGTATAGACATCCCTGAATTCCCGCCCTACTATTTTCTTCTCATTAAACTCCAGCACACTTTTCAGGATCGGACTTGATAATCAGGTTTTAGTTTTTTTAGCTAATAATAATCTGCCTTTATCCTGAACGTTCAGCTGTAAACTATTGCGAATATAGCTTCAATTTAGTTTCTTAGGATGTGAAACAATGCCATCAAAACCATAGCAGGCTATTTTGGGTGCTGACCTTCCTTTTCTTACTGGCCAACAGTCATTGTTTTGCACAAAACGTTTCACGCGAGTATGCCGATAATTTGTACCAGCAGGGAAGCTATGCCGAGGCCGCTGAAGCCTATCATCAACTGGCTACATATCAACAATCTGAAGAACAAAATGACAGCTTAGTTTTTTACCAATACTGGGAGGCAAAGTGCTACATTCAGCAGTATGCATATGATGAGGGAAGAAGCATACTGGAAGGTATTTTGTCTGCCTCAGCACTCACCCTTAACCCTTCATTGCTGAGCAAGGTATACCATGAGATTGGCTACACCTATATGGGCGAAGGGGATCTGGAGCAGGCCATGGAATACTCCCGCAAAAGTATAGACACAGAACTCGGAAGAGCAGCCACAGACTCTTTCCAGCTGGCAAAGTACTATGAACTGAAAGGCTTTATGTCTATGCAGGCCGGAGCTTATGGAGAAGCGGAAAAGTGGGTGAAGCATGCGCATCAGTTGAGAAAAAATGTGCTGGACCCGGTAGATAAGGAACTGGGTTACAGCGCCAATACACTTTACATCATTCTCTCGGCCCTGGGAAAGCTGGAGGAGGCAGAGGCAGCCATCGCTGAAGCCTGGACCATCCTCCAACACCACCTCCCGGAAGAACATCCCCATATTGCAGTACTCGCCAATAACTATAGCACCCATTTACTGGATATGGGTGATCCTCAGCAGGCCAAAACCTTTTTGCTGAAAGCCATCGTTTCCAACCGAAAAGGAGAAAGATATCTGCCCCTGGCACAAAACTATGTCAACCTGGGGCTTTTGTACCTCAACCTCAACGAAAGCAAAACGGCGGAATCGTACTACCTGCAAGCCTGGGAAATCGCGGATACCCTCATCAGCTATCCCGATTATCAGCGTGCCAACATCAGGGATGCACTGGGAGCAGCCTATTATCAGCAGGAACAATATGTAAAAGCAGATTCTATGTTTTCGGCGGCTTTGGCAGAAAAAAGAGACTTATACAAGACTGAGACCGCTGAAATCGCGCAAAGCTTTTTTAACCTGGGGCTTATCGCAGAGGAAAGAAAGGACTGGCAGCAGGCTAAAAGCTATTTTGCACAGTCGGAGCAAATACGGGCAGAGACAGTAGGGGCTGATCATCCTAAACGGGCAGATGCGCTTTATGAATTAGGCAGCATCGCCTGGGAGCTTGATCAACAGGCACAAGCTATCTCCTACTGGAAAAAAGCCTTCAACATCTATCATCAGAAATTTGGGCTTACTCACCACCACGCTCAGGAAAACCTGCTTCAGTTGGCCATCGCTTACGAGCAGCTTCAGATGCAGGATAGCTTACGAAATTATCTGCATATGGCCTGGGGAGGCGCTTCCGGCATGAATGCGCCTATTACTGATTTTAAGCAGTTGGATACCCTACAAATCCGTGTGTACAGTCCTAAAGTGCTGGACCTGGTTAATTTTCACCTGGGCTTGTTTCTGGCGCAGGGCCATAACATTAAGAAAGAAGACCTGCATATTGCCAGCAATATTTTTACTGCGGTGCAGCATTGGCTGCCTACTTTTCAATCCCTCTACAATGATGCATCTCTGTATGAATCGGTATCCGACCAGTTACAGACCCTTTACCGGCAGAGTGCGGTCCTGGCCCACCGGGCTTTAGCGTATGAGCAGGGTGATCAGGAGGTATGGGAGAACTTATTGCTCAACTGCATACAGGCCAGCCGGGGCGCTACGATACAGCTGGCTTTCAAAGATCGACAGGCGATAAGCTTTGCCGGGGTTCCCGATTCCCTGGTAGCCCGGAGCCAGGTCTTAAAGGAGCAGCTCCGCTTTTCTCTGCTGCGCCAGCAGGACAGTGAGAATAATGAAGAGGCTGCCGAAATCGCTATACAACAACAGTCCATCCTTCAATCCTGGCAGGAACTTCAACAACAGCTGAAGCAGGATTACCCTCAGTATTATGAAGCCCGCTATGCCATTCAGCCTCCGACGAAAAAGGAAATACAGGCTCGTTTAGCTGAACAAAAGTATACTGCGCTTGCCTATTTTGATCTGGACTCTGCCCTACTGACTGTGCAAATAGAGCCCAGGCAACTGAAAACCAGCTGGCTCAATATGCCTGCCGGCTGGCAGGATTCTCTGCAGCAGTATCAGCAGCTTTACCGGCAAGAGGGGAAAGCAAAGCAAAAGGCTGCATTAGGATATTTCCTCTACCAACAACTTTGGCAGCCACTGGACATTCCTGCTGATGCTCCGGTTAAAATTCTGGCTGACGGGCCTTTGCATTATCTAAACTTTGAGACGCTACTCACGCATCAAACAGCAGAAGAAAGTCCGATGGCAGCCTGGCCCTGGCTCCTCAGAGACTACTGCGTGTATTACGGCCATAGCTTAGCAGGCTCAAATACTGTCAGGGGTAGTGCCGGGAAGGGCGTTTTAGGCATAGCACCGGGCTTCTCTCAGGACCTCAAAAATAACTATCTGGATCAACTGCCGCAGCATCAGCAAGCTGACTCTACCTTTTTGAGCTGGCTCCGTACCCCCTGGTCCCTGGCATTTGCCAGGCAATTACAGGAAGAAGGATGGGGCACTTCCCTCACTGAGCAGTCGGCTACCGAAACGCTTTTACTCACTCAGGCAAATGAGGCCAGCGTATTGCATTTTGGTACCCACGCCCGCCTTCAGAATGAGTCTCCACTCTACAGTTTTCTGGCACTCACCCCACAACCTCAGCAAGAGCAGGATGGCTATCTGTATGCGTACGAATTGTACAGTAAGCCACTAAATGTCCAACTGGCAGTACTTACCGCTTGCGAAACAGGCCTGGGGAAGTACCGCCGTGGAGAAGGGGTGTTATCGCTCGCTCACGCCTTCCGCTACGCCGGATGTCCTACTGTGATCTACAGTCTGTGGAGCATAGACGATCAGCAGTCCAACCAAATTGCAGAGGGTTTTTACAGGCATCTTCATGACAATATGACGGCAGCAGAAGCGCTAAGGGCTGCCAAGCTCTCTTTTTTAGAAAAAGCAGAAGGCAGTTTACAATCTCCTTACTACTGGGGTGGACTGGTGCTTACCGGTGACAATACTGAAATCCATTTGAACTCCACCCAATATGCAGGCTGGAGCATAGGACTGGGCCTGGGCATTTTCATCATAATCGCTCTCTTTTTTATCAGACACCTACAAAAGCGCAAGGCATCGCTTAAGCGCTAGTTTTTATACTGCTTACTCTACATATAAAGATTGAGTAAAATATTTTTTATCTTTTCTAAGAAAAACATGATGACCTTGATATGACCGGCTCTATAGATAAGTAAACAAACTATTTAAATCCTCAACACTATGAAATCTTTTAAAGAACTATCCAGCACCCGCAAAATACTTATCATCGCCAGCGGTATACTCGCCGGAGGCTTTTTTATGTTAGACGATCAGGACGAGAGCTACGCTGAAAATGGCGGCTATGTCTATGAGCCTGGTCAGTATTCAAACGACGGACAAGCCACTGCGGCTACCGCCAACCAAATCACCTCTAACCCTTCCTCTGAAGGCGGAAAGATCGTACTGTACGACAAAGGTTTGCAAATGCCTATAGGCACATATACCATTCCCGAAGACTGGAAACTAAGCCAGGACATCGCCGTAGATCCTAATACCAATGAATCTGCCAGATATCATGTAGAAATAAGCGGCCCTCAGGGAGAGTTGATCCGCTCTTTGGGTACTACCAAATTTGGAGCGATGTCAGGCATAAGCTTTGAGCAGGGACTGCAGAGAGCCCTTTCAGGCTTACAGCTTGAGCAGTTGCGCGTGGGCAATCTGGAGCAGGATCCAAAGGCTCAGCAAACACTCATGAAACTCGGAGTGTATCAGCGACTCGTAAACAGCGGTACTCAGATTCAGTGCCTGAAAGCTCCGGTATCCGGCTACTACAATGGTCAGCGTTATGAAGGCTTCGTTCAAATCAATAAAGTAGGCTCACAAGCAGGTTCTCTGACAGTAAGCGGCTCAATCGCTCCTGCCGGTAAGCTGGCATCTCTGACCAAAGTAAAGACTATGATTGATGAGAGCTATAGCCTGAACCCTGCTTACGAGCAGCGCAGAGAACAAATCCAACAGACCGTTATGCAACGCTTCAACAACTTCCACAATCAGCAAATGGCTAACTCAAGTGCTGCCCATCAGCAGAGAATGGCAAACAACCAGGCAGCTTTTGATGCAAGCCAAAGAAATATTAGTGAAATGAATCAATTAAGAGATGATAGCTATAATAGCTTTATGGATGGCATGAGAAATAGTGGTTCATACAACACAAATGGCTACAGCAGTCAGGATGCTTTCATTGACCAAATCCATGAGCGTAGTACTTTCAACGACCCCTGGTCTGGTCAGGAGATGCATATGGATGGACAATATGACTACAATTACACCAATGGCCTGGGAGACTACTACCGCACAAATGATCCTAGCTTTGACCAGAACTCACTCCAGGGTGACTGGCAGCAGATAGAACCTGAATACCCTTATTAATCTTACGCTTAACCTATCTCCCCTAAGCCTGTGGACATTGTACCACGGGCTTTTTTTTAGGGGTATTTTCAGTAAAAAACCTTTCGCGTATGATGACCTTAGTGCTTCGGTTTCTATAAATGGGTAGAACTCCTAAACGAAATTATGCTATGAAGTCCTTCACTTATTTTCTACTCATTGCGGAAGTCATATTGGCCATCTGCTTCGGTTTAATGTTCATCGGCTATCCTATCATGCCAGATATGAATATGCAGGATACGGAGGCAGTCAAACTTGGTAGCATTGCTTTTATGAAAGAAGACCAGGCACTCAACGACACAGTCAAAAAAGTAGCGGTCTATGATCGTGGCCTGCAAATGATCAGGGGGTCTTACCTGATACCTCACAACTGGCTGGTACAGCAGGACATTTCCACTGATCCTTACAGCGGAGGTAGTCTTAGCAATTTTTTTCTAAGTTTTAACGGCCCTGAGGGAGAAATAATCAGGAGTCACGTCTATAATGGTTATTATAAGCTTGGCAAAGCCTCGGACTTTAAAGACTTTGAAGAGGAATTACAGCCGCTCCTCAAGCAGAGTTTGAAAGGTTTTATGGATGAAATGCATCTGGAAGAGATAAGGTCCGGCAAGCCCACTGAAGCTCGTTATCTGCGTACCTATATCGATATTGACAGTACGTATCAATATCTGGAAGTCCCTTTCAAAGGGATACTGGATGGCGAAGCCTATCAGGGTCTGGTCAGGATTGTTTATCCTACTTCTAGCTATTACGATCTACGCCAAATAACACTAGGTATTGTCACTGCACCGGAGGACAAGTTGGCTGAAACTCTGAAAAAAGAGGAGCAAATCGCATTCAGCTATCAGGCTAATCCCGCCTTTGAAGAATACTGTCTTCACTTATACAAAGCTTACCAAAGGGCAATGGATAGATATATACCTGAGAGAATTGGCTGGCACCCTGATTCCAGCTATTATACAGATTATAATGATTGGAACTATATGCAAAGCAATACATACTAAACCATAGCCTCACTCTTTCACCCAAAGCCACTGTAGTTTCATACAGTGGCTTTTTTTTATGAAAAATTCCTCAGCATCTGATGACCAGCCTCAGCACTCCTCTATATATCAGTAGACAAGCTAAACTTCTTAAACTTTCACGCCATGAAACGCCAGCACATACTCATACTCTTCCTGATCGCAGTGTTAAAAGCCGTACTCGCTTTCACAAATCATACGCCCGACGTAAACAACAAGCTAGAGGACAGAGGCAGCAGCATGCACTCTGCGCTCTATACCGTTGATCCCAACAGGTTCAGAGTTTCTACGGACACCTTATTACCTCAGAAAATGAGAAAAGAGTACGCTAACTGATTCACCATAACTTAATGACAAGTAAAAAATTACAGAACGATGAAAAGTACCCAGTCATTCAAAAAAATCAGCTACCTGCTTCTTCTCTTATTTGTCTTAATCATAAGCGAGGCGCAGGCCCAGATCAGAGTACAGGAAAACACAATGTGGTGCTGGGCTGCCTGTGTGCAAAGTGTGCTCGCCCAGGCACAGGTCAATCAGACACAAACAGAAATTGTGAGCCGCCTGACCGGAAGCCCGCAGAATCGCCCTGCTCATGTCAAAGAGGTAGTGCAGCTACTACAGTCTTATCAGTTCAGAGCCTGGGAGGTGAGTTACCCGGCATCGCCCGAACAGTTGTACTCTACTTTAGCCAATGGATGGAAACTTATCGCCCTGGTCAATCCCAGTAATAATCCCAATGTAGGTCATTTCATCATCTTACAAGGACTTACACCAGAAGGACTGATACGAGTAAGCGATCCTGCTAACGGACAGACCTATGCTCAGGCACCACAGCAACTTTACAATGACTGGAAATGGAATTACTCAGTGGTGGTGGGCACACCGACCAACAACATGATGAGCTATAATTAAGTCAGGCCTGTCTTGGACAGAAACCCCACGTAAAAAAAAATTTAATTTTTTTGATGATGCCTGATGACCTCCTGACCACTGGTTCTATAGATAGATAAACAGAATAACAAAACTAAATTTACTTTACTATGAAATCCTTTAAAGAACTTTCTCGCACTATAAAAATAATCGCCATCGCTGGCATTCTGCTCGTCGGCTCTTTCTTTCTTTTTGATGATCAGGATAACAGCTATGATGCAGGTTATATTGAGAATGGAGGCTTCATCAGTGAGAGCGGACAATATCAGGACAATGCCCAGCAGCAAGTAGCCAATCCTCAGTCAAGTTTTACTGCCTCTGCCAATGATGACAGAAAAGTCGTAATTTATGATAAAGGCTTGCAAATGCCTATTTCCACTATTACTTTACCTGAGGGCTGGAAAGTGGAACAAGACATCGCTTTTGACCCTAATACAGCTCGCCCCATTAACTTCAAACTTGATATTAGCGGTCCCGGAGGAGAGTTGAGCCGGGCTTATGCCCAGCTTTTTGAGTACGGCGTACGTAATCGTAAAAGCTTTGAACAAGCCTATCAGGAAGCGCTTGGGCTAATTCTTAACAATACATTAAATCAGGCTTCAGTAGCTAACTTAGTCCCTAGCCAGGAGGGAGAGCAAAATAAAGACTTTAGAAAAATGGCCCAGAAACTGAGTGCTCAGGGTATGCGGGTAAGCGCGCTGGAAGTGGCAGTAAACGGGCAGAGAAACGGACAGGCATATAAAGGTAAAATAGCTATTGCCAAGCTTACCCAGTCCACTGTTATGGGTGAAATGGGAACATTAATGCCTATGGCGCTTATGCTTGCTCCGACAAAACATTATGAGCAGTCTGAGGCTATCATCAAAAAAATAGGAGAGAATACAGTAAGTAATCCTGCACATGAGCAGCGTATGGATCAGATCAACCAGCAGGTAATGCAGCAGATGGCGGTAGCCAACCAGCAGCGCAGTGCCAATGCCGCAGCAGCGCACCGCCAAAGAATGGCTAACAATCAGGCCGCTTTTGACGCAAGCCAAAGAAACATAAGTGAAATGAACCAGATTCGGGATGCCCAGCATAATAGCTATATGAACAGCATGAGTAATAGCGGCTCATACAGCACAAATGGCTACAGCAGTCAGGATGCATATATTGACCAAATCCATGAGCGCAGCACTTTTAATGACCCCTGGTCTGAACAGGAGAGGCATATGGATGGACAGTATGACTACAATTACACCAATGGCCTGGGAGATTACTACCGTACTGATGACCCTAGCTTTGACCAGAATTCACTCCAGGGTGACTGGCAGCAGATAGAGCCTGAATACCCTTATTAACCTTACGCTTAACCCATCTTCCCCAAGCCTGTGGACATTGTGCCGCGGGCTTTTTGCTTTCATAGCGTTGCTGATTCTACGCGATTGAAGTGGCTTTTATAGAAGCTTTCATGGGCTGGAAAGCCAGACTAAAAAAAATCTCATTTTCATGATGACCTTCCCCTCACCTACTCTATTCATTGATAGAAACAATCATTCAAACACTTAAGATTATGAAAACTTCAGAAAAAATGCTTAAAGATTATTTCTCAGGATTTAAATCCAAAAAGGTTATCCTGTGGATCGTTGTAGTCGGTGTGGTTATTGCCTATGGTATGGACGATTCTACTTCATCAGCACCGCAGCAAGCGCCTTATGCTACTCAGCAACCCTATGCTCCTGCTGCACCTCAGTCCTCTCAGAATGGACAATATGCACCGGAACGGCAGATGAATCGTAGTAATTTACCTGCTCAGCCCATGCGACAAGCACCACAGAATCAAACGGTTACTCAGGCTCCTGGAAATGCGCAGCCTGATTACAATAATGGAGGGTATCCTACCGGCACTGTACAAAACAGTAGTTCTTACCGGGGAATGGGCACGCAAAGAGCGCCATATTAGTCGTAAATCAATATTTATATGTATATTTTACAGTTTGTTTTCTCATCTTAACCTGCTGTACTGGTGAGTAACCCACTGTAAATATGACGACGAAATCTAAGCCTGCCTCCGAATATGATGACTCCAGCCTGTATCAGGGATTACTTAAAAATGACCAAAGCGCTTTTGAATACCTCTATACCCAGAATTTTCCGGCAGTGCGCCAGTTAATATTTCAGTACAGAGGCAGTGAAGACGATGCCAAAGACATCTTTCAGGAAGGAGTTATCGCACTTTGGAACAACATACGCTCCGGCACTTATCAGCTTCGTGAAGGGGTCAAGCTCAGTACTTACCTGATACAGATTTGTAAACTCCGATGGATGGACAAAATGAAGAAAGCAAGCTCCCGTTACGAAGTAAAACAGGAAGTGTATATGGAACCTGCGGAAGAGGCTGAGGTGATGGTAGAGTGGATTGACAAAGAAGAACAGTCTCAGTTCCAGCAGCAGTTTGCTCAGTTAGGAGAACGTTGCCAGAACTTACTGAAACGCTTCTACTTTTTGAAGCAAAGCCTACAGGAAATCGCTGAGGTGATGACTATTGGCGAGGCTTCAGCCAAAAATGAAAAGTACCGTTGCATGCAGCGGCTCAAAAAAATAGTGCTAACCCAGTCTTGACATAAGCATCATGGACGAAAAACTTTTTGAAAAAATGGAAGATTACATTCACGGAAGGCTCTCAGCTTCTGAAAAGGACAGCTTTGAGACTGAACTTGAAAAAGATGAAGCACTTTGGGAGGAAGTAGCACTTCACAAAAAACTCATTTCTTCTATAGAAACCGAGTCATTGCGTCAAATGCTGGATCAGATTCATGAAGCGCACTTTGAGGAGGAGACGCCTGTAGTCTCCATGCAATCAAGACGTTCTTACTTCACCTGGGCTGTGGCAGCCTCTCTGGCACTCTTTGTCCTCGCCGGATGGTGGTTTTTCAGTGTGCAACCTTCTCAACCGGCTACGCTCTATGCTTCCTATTTTGCTCCAGCCACCGGCCTACCTACTACCCTTGGCTACTCCAACAGCACGGATTTTGCTGAAGGCATGGTATCTTATAAGCTGGGAGAATATGCAGAAGCCAGAAGCTACTGGCAGCCTCTCTTGAAAGCTGCCCCCAGTAATGATACACTCAACTATTATGTGGGAATCTCCTTCCTGGCTGAAGAAGCCCCTGCCCAGGCTCTTGGCTATCTGGAGAAAGTGGCGCAAACCGAAAGTTCTGTATTTTCTAATGATGCCCATTGGTACCAGGCGCTGGCGTATCTGTTGAACGAGCAGGAAGAAGAGGCCAGAGCTATCCTCAACGAACTATCCGCGGAAGGCAGCGCCTACCGTAAGCAGAGCCTTGAGATACTGGAAGAACTGGAATAGCCACCATCCGAGCTAGTGGGCTTTATCAATCAGTTGCCCTAGCCAGCAAACAACTGACTTTCTGTGGGGCATTATCAAGTGGTAAAGTCCATCAGGCAGGAATCCCTTCGGGATGACTCTGCGTGGCCACGCCCTTTCGTGATGACTGAAAAGTTATCTTTCACTATTTTTAAAGATAGAGCCTGTGAAAAATAAGAATAACTTCTATTACGATGATTATTTTTTGATCTAATAAAAAATCATAATAATGCTATTTTTTTACCTTTTTGATGAATAAAAATCCCATTTATCAAAAAAAAGTTGCGGTATTTTTTCATATAATAAACTCATAATAAGACTATGTTGTTGGCTTTTCAGTAATGATGTGAATTGTTAATTGAAATATCTCCACGCATGTTCCAACACTTATCAGTTTTACTGTTAATAGTTTTCTCTACCTTCAATTTTGGCCAAAACGATGCGAGTACTGTTTATCATAAGCATGATGTAGCAACAAAGCAATTTGTAGAGACAAAAATTGAGGAGAGTGAAAAACAAATTTTAAAAAACAAAAAAGCACCTTCTATCATAAGAGAGGAGATTGCGGAAGTATTATCCTATTTTCCCGAACTGGCGAATACACAAATAGATTTCGTGTTCAAAGATAGGATCAATAAATCCTTTATGCAGGCTCAACCTAAATGGTATGGTTTTTTTCAATCTAAAAGTAAAAGAGATTACGTTATTAAAATTTCTCGCAACTTTCAGATGGAAGGTCATACTATTCCGATAGAAAAATTGCCCAAAGATATAATTATTGGCTGGCTGGCCCACGAACTCGGCCATATCATGGATTATCAGGATAAAAGTGCTTTTGCTCTGATGAAGTTTGGCTGGTCCTATCTCACTTCACGCGAGTATATGATAGAAGCCGAAAGGACTGCTGATGTACAAGCTATTCATTGTAATCTGGGTGAGTACCTGGTGATTAAGAAAAATTTCATTCAAAACCATACTGATATTCCTCTGGAGTACAAGGAAAGAATCAAGCAGTTTTATATGTCAGCGGAAGAAGCCATAGAACTGATGGATAATTTGCCTGATGACTTGCTGACCGCGGATTGACAATAATATACGCAAGTGGCCTGATAAGCAGGGAAACTGCCTCCGGCAGTTTCTATAAAGCTTGTGATGCAGAATCTGCCAAAACAGGCATACCTAGAACTCGGCGACAAAATAAGATGATTTCCTGCTGGGCACCCCTCCAGTTTTTTGACTTGATGGCACTGCCTATAAAGTGCGTTTCCGGCTCCCCGAGTGCAATAAGCCTAAGCAGCGAGTCGGGAGTAGAAAGCGCCTGATAAACTTCCGGGTACCGGTCTACTTCTACATGTTCATCTTCTAACAAAAAGTTTTTGTAGTAGTATAAGGTAATCATCGGACAATTAATCTTATTGAACGTCTCCGCATGCATAGTTGATGTCACTAATACCTCAAGATTGAGCAAAGCTTCAGCTGGATATATGGTGTCCCAATATTGCGCAGCAATTTCTTTTTCATGCCTGACTTTACGATGCTCTCCCAAGGCTGCTAAATGTGCAATTTCATATCCCCAGGGAGAATTCAACAGAAATGCTCCGAAGGCATCATCCCGAATATTGGGAGAAATATTGATCAGCGCAAATACTGAATCGGGATAGGTGGAAGCCAGCTTCAGTGCCAGTGTGCCTCCGGTAGAAGTACTCATAATGATTACTTTTCGTCCAATACGCTGCCCTATCGCGAGAGCCTCCTTAGCCGACTCCCAGGCGGCTTCTGCTGAAAAACTTTTTAAAGCGACTGATGGTTTTAAGCCGTGACCAGCCCAGCGAGAAAGGTAAATATTAGCATTAAAAGTATCGGCGACGCTTACATTAAGTGGATAGCCGTCACGATAGCTACCCGCAAAACCATGAAGATAGACAAAGCTATATTCGCTAAGCTGAGGTGTATTGTTATGCCAAATAATTCTGGCCTGGTTATCTTCTCGCACCGCATGCTTGGCTTCAGTGATTTTGATATACTTTTCCAAGTTGGTTAAAGAGGATGGTAATTCCGGCCATGCTTCTGAATACGTAGGGTTGGGAGGCATCGGCCCGACAAGATAAGCTATAAGCAGGACTACAATGATGAGTAGAGGAATCCAGATTCTTTTTTTCATAGTAATAGTATAGATACAATTACTAAACTCACGAAAAGAGCCAGAGTTTACGCTAAGCTTTACTCAATGCATATCCTAATGAACGGAAGCCTCTCCAATCGGATGAAAAAAGCTTATAATTTTATTTAGAGTTTATCTAAATAACTTGCTTTAATAAGATACTATTCCTAAAATTGCACACCTATTTATAATTAATCTAAATATGAATAATGGCAGTTTTTCTGCCTAAATCAGTGTGTGTCATATGTGGAGATCATCGGTCCTGACATTTATTACTGTGAGCTTTCTTTCAACCAGCTTATGCTTTTCGCAGACAGGAAAGATTTCCGGAAAACTAACTTTTGAAGATGGATCGCCCGTGACATTTGCTACGGTTTTCATTACTTCTATTAAAAAACATACCCTCTCAAGTGAGAATGGCTGGTATGAGATTGCCAATATTCCTTATGGAACTCACCAGTTGGAAGTCAGCAGTATTGAAATTAAAAAAAACGCTTACAATATAAATGTTGACAGCCACGCTGTAGATGGGGCTTTGGTTTTAGAAAGAGCAGATGCCAGCGTGCTGAACGAGGTGATTGTTGAGGGAATGACCGAAAAGAAGGAAATTGAAACCCAAGGCTTTGCTGTTAATGTGATAGAAACGAAAGCTGCATCGCTCCAGTCAGTGCAGACCAATGATTTGCTTAACCGGACTGCCGGAGTGAGGGTCCGCCAGAATGGAGGCTTAGGTTCATCAGTAGACTACAACCTCAATGGGATGTCAGGAAACTCCGTGCGGATTTTCATAGATGGCCTGCCCGTATCTACTTATGGTAGATCTTTCAGCCTGAACAGTATTCCACCAGCCCTCATAGAGCGCATTGAGGTATACAAAGGCGTACTTCCCGCGCACCTGGCTGATGATGCTTTAGGGGGGGCTATCAATGTGGTTTTAAAAAAAGAAGTTGCCAACAACCTGACAGCATCGGTTTCTTACGGCTCTTTTAATACGTTCCAAAGCAACTTTAGCGGGATGTACCGCAATGATCAGTCAGGCTTTACTGTAAAAGCGTCTGGTTTTTATAATTACTCAGACAATGATTATGAAGTGTGGGGCAAATTTGTGAGGAACATATTGCCAAACGGTCGGTATGATTATGTGCGGGCCAAAAGGTTTAACGATGCCTACCGATCTATTGGTGGTCAGCTAGCGCTTGGCTTTACCAATGTGAAGTGGGCCGATCAGTTCTTCATCAGCTACAATGGTTCTGATGATTATAATGAGATACAGCATGGCACTTATATGTCTATTCCCTACAAAGGAAGGTTTACCAAATCTCAGGCCAATGTGGCTGGTATTACCTACCGAAAAAATGATCTGTTCATTCCCGGCTTGGAGCTTACTTTTAACGGAGTCATGAGTGATAGAGATCAGGTGGTTAATGATACGGTCAAATGGAACTACAACTGGTTTGGCGAAAAGAGTGTAGGGCTGGATGGCAACCCGATCTTAAGACCCCAGGGAGCGCAGCAGGGCGCACCCACAATCAATCATATAGACAGAAATATTGCTACCTTCAGGTCAGGGCTCAATTACGTTATCAATGACCATCATAAGCTCATTTTCAGCCATGCCTTTTATAATATAGACCGGACTCAGCAGGATGAAAAGCGCAGTGCTGTAGAACGAGAGTTTATAGGCACCCGTGATTTGCAGAAGAATATTTCCT
Source organism: Catalinimonas alkaloidigena (assembly GCF_029504655.1). Taxonomy (NCBI): domain Bacteria; kingdom Pseudomonadati; phylum Bacteroidota; class Cytophagia; order Cytophagales; family Catalimonadaceae; genus Catalinimonas; species Catalinimonas alkaloidigena. The sequence continues at coordinate 844,605 of NZ_JAQFIL010000001.1, read as the reverse complement.
CTCTGGCCTATGAGTTTAACGCTCTTGACTCACGGCTGAAAGCCAATCTGTTTGGCAAGTTATATCAGCAAAGCATAAAGCGGATGGACCCTATATTGCTAGAGGAAAATGGAGCATCCGTGCGTGCAGAAGATAGGGTGAGCAGCAATAGAAATACTAGCGGATATGGCGTGGCTTTGTCTTATTCCGCCATGCGTCATCTGGTGATCCTTGCTTCCGCGGAGAAGGCCGTCAGAATGCCCTCTGAAAACGAAATATTCGGAAGCCCTGGTGATAATATAGTAGAGAACCTGGGGATAAATCCTGAGATCAGCAATAATGTAAACATCGGGTTTCAGGCTGGAAATTATACGATAGAAGACCATAAGCTGTCATTTTCAGGTACAGGATTCGTGCGGGATACGAGAGATAAAATTGTACAAAGGATCAATCCCAGAATTAATGATGCAGTACAGACCAATCCCTTTGAAAATTTAGGAAAAACAAAGTCCCTAGGTTTTGAAGCGGAGCTAAACTACCTGTACGATAAACGTCTGAATGTAATGCTGAATATGTCCCGCTTTAACTCGGTATTCAACATGCAATATGATACCCATGGTAATGTCTACGATAACTTCAACCAACAGCTGCCTAATGAACCTTTCTTTACCATCAACAGCGCTGTACAGTACACCTTCAAAGACCTGATAGCGAAGCACGCTAACTTAAACCTGTCTTACAACTTTGGTTTTGTTGACCGTTTTTACACCACATGGTTAGAGATTGAGGATTTCAGAACCCCTCGCCAATTCATTCATGATTTCGGTCTCAATTACATATTTCCCAACAAAAAATTTGTCGTAAGTGCCGATGTGAGGAATATTTTTGATAGTCAGGTGTATGACAATTTCGCTGTACAAAAACCAGGAAGGGCTTTTTATCTGAAACTAAACTATACACTCACAAATTTGTAAATTTTTATCATGCTTAACATGAAGAATCTGTTTATTAAATTTTGGCTATTCAGTGCGATAGCAATTGCTTTTACATTGACCAGTTGTGATGAAGACGAGCTTTCAGACCCGGTAGATACAGAAGATCCGGTGGAGGACTCACGTTGGGTGACCGTAGCGGGAGCCCTTATGGGTGATGATCCTGGAGATGGCAATGGAGGAACCATGATCTACGCTGTGAGTTACGAAGATGCCATCAACCCGGAAACAACGATCAATTTATATGACGAAGGAGAACCGGTAAAATCTAACCGTACCGCGCGTTTGCAGGTTTCACAAGATGGTGAAACATTGTTCAACATAGCGTATGCCGGAGAAAATGGCGGTGAGTTTTCCAGGTTTGATGTTCAGGGTGGTGCCAATTATGTGGAAGAAGATGTTACAGTCAGTATTGCCCAATATGCCGGAACTGCCCCCAGATGGGGAAAACTATATGATGGCGATCAAACGGGCATTGCGGTTAATATAGCGGATATTACCGCAAACAATGCTGAGACCGAAGAAACCTTTGCATACTACCGTGGAACAGCTACTGTACTTGCTTTAGACTTGCAGGATGTGCTTATCTCCGATTATAAGCAATATGAAATCCCTCTTTCAGAAGAAGAAGAGAGCGAAGGACATGCTATTTTCCGCTTAGATGCTCCGGTGTTGAATCAGGCAGAAGACAAATTGATTATAGGTACCTGGATGCGTAAGTACGACCCTGCTACAGGTGAGAGAGAAAGTGAATGGGAAAGACTCGGCACTAAGTCTGTGGTAGTAGATTACCCTTCTCTGGAGAATCCGAAGGTGATTACATCTACGGTTGCCAATGGTGACTGCTCCGGATATCGTAGTAATGTCAACTTCCTGGCTGAAGATGGAAGTATCTATCAGGCTACCCAAAGAGATACCAATGGTTCTCATATACTTAAGATCACTGCAGATAATGAGTACGACAACTCCTATGTTTTCAGTCTGGATCAGGCGCTGGGAGTTGACGATGTCTATGTGCAGACCTGGAGATATGTGAAGAATGGTGTAGGCTACATTGTTTATCGGTATGGTGAGTCTGACCAAAGCTATGTAGCCCGTGTTGACCTGAATAACCAAACTGCCGAGCGTGTAGAAGAAATACCTGATGATGCCGACCTTAGCCTTCATCAATACCAGGGCTTTCTTGTGAGTGGAGATGAATTGTTAATGGCAGTGACTCCCATAGGTAAGGATGGAAATATTTATGTTTTAAACAGTCAAACAGGAGAAGTTACTAAAGGAGCTACCCTGGCAAACAAAGCAGGAAACCACTACATCGGTGTTTTCTAAAATGTGATTTTTATTTGTTATTCAATACAGTAGGCTTTCTGCGAAGCGATTCATTTTGCTCTCCAGAAAGCCTGCTTCATTTAAATTCTTTATGTAAATGTTCAGGCTTCACCGATGGCTGATGCTGGATACCGAGATTGGTCGGCCGATTGTCAGGTGGAGCACCGTGATATTTGCGCTTCTCATTATGTGCGGGCTGGTGATCTGGTTTCCACAAAAAGCAAAATCATGGAAGCAAGGGCTTAAACTCAAATGGTATGAGAAGCGAAAGAGATTCAATCACAACTTGCATAATGCACTAGGGTTTTATACGGCTATCTTTCTGCTGATTATGGCCCTAACTGACCTTCAGGGGTCGTTTGACGGGTATCGTACAGCTCTCCGAAGTGTATTAGGGGTAAGTGAGCCAGAGAGAAAGAGAAAACGCTGGTTTCGCAAGGAATTAATGGTCTTTTTATTTGCGAAAAGAGTCATTTTCCATGCTCAGTAACAAAATGTAAAGCACAAGACATGTTAGCAGGCACGAGCCGTCCCCATCAACCCCTGACGAATAAACACCATTACAAAAACTCCCTCTCATTGATGACCTTTCTCATTGGAGCGCTATAGAAGGAATGTAGACAACATACATTCTTCAACATAAAAACACCAATGCCATGAAAGACTCATTCAAACTTCTTTTTGCCCTGGCGATATTCCTGTTAGGCCTGGTAAGCCATGCTTTCTCAGCCAGTAGCTCTGATTATGGCAGCTGTGTTAATGACTTTACAGCTTCTCAGAGTGCGACATTCACCGAAAGCTCCGTGGCTATCCGATGGGAAAATAATATAGCAGGTGCCATTCAGGAGGTCAGCAGGCCAGCGTAAACCCTCTACTTTCCAGTCATGGTAGATTTGTAACCTATGTTAGCGGGCCGACGGATACCACTGGGATTATCAGTCCGGAAATGATAAGGAAGAAAGCACCTGTGATCTTGGCGCTTTCTTTTATTATTCTAAAATATGCTAAGTATATCAGCCTATCAACAGCTCAGAATTTCCTCGCTTCAGATTGATACATACTATCAAATCATTTCCCTGATGATAGTAACTGCCTTGCTTCAAAGCCTCTCCGGACTTCACTTGCTCCAGCGTTTGTTGCTGTCCTTCATTTAGCAGGCGTAGTTTTCTTGCTTTTGAAGCACTAATTTGTATAGTAAAATGATTAGCTGAGAAGGGAGCATACAGGCTCACTTTTTTGCCATCATAGTTAATCTCAGTCAGCTCTTTGGCAGCCCAGTAGCGAGCGATTTCACTGTTCTTCATCCAGTTTAGGGTACCGTACTTCTGCTCCAGGCGACTCACTACCTCTTTAAAAATGTTGAACCCTGTTTTTTCTCCATTGTAATATATACCCGGCCAGTGACAAACCATAATGGCTGGCTCACCACTGTCCATGACTTCTACCATGCGTCCCTGGCTTAAGTCTTCCGTGATAAATTTATCTACCGAGCCAGGCGTCAGCCCATCCCAGCCACCAAACCAGTCGCCGGTACAGCCAATTACTGATACTACACACTTAGGATCATTGCCACGCAAGTCAGCCGGGTACTTGACCAGTGGCACTACGCTTTGGGTAGGCTCAGTGTAGAGATCTCTGAAATAATGCGACACATCTACATTTCCATATACCTCTCTCACCGCTGCCAGGGTAGCCTGAGCCAGATTTTCCTTGTTTTCACTGGCAAAGCCCCCAGGGGTTGTCACACCTTCGCAATCTAGTTCAGCATTTTTCAGCACATTGAGTGCATAGGCAAGATACTCTCCCAGTTCATCGGCACTCTTATCCTGGCTCCAGCCCCAGTTTTCCATATACTGTTCATCAGCATAAGGAAAGGGGCGTCCGGTTTTGATGTCTATTACTCTGGTGTGGCTGATCATCTCGGGATGAATGTCCCAGTCGGGCTGCATGGTCTCCCGCACCAGTTTCAGGCTGTCCTGAAGTTCCTGCTTTGACCAGCCCGGAATAAAGCGATCTACCCAGCCCGTACAGGCAGGGTATGGCACAATACTGTATTTGCCTTTTACCCCATGCTGCTGGCAGTAATCTCTGAACTCCCTTACAAAATCATCGGGAATCTCCTGGGGCAGCTTCTTCCAATCCTGCCGATATTGATCAGGAAACACTTCCTTGAATTGCGGAATGCCATAATAAGCCATATTCACCAAAGTAGTAGAATCGTCAATGATAAAGCTCACTGGGACCTGATCTTTAGGGTTCAATACTTTTACCTTATCAGCAAAAAGTGATTGAGCGAACAGACTTCTGTCTGCTCCTACTACGATGCCCGCTCCGGCTAGGGCAGTGTGCTTGACAAAATGTCTGCGGCCAGGATAATTAAAGTTTGAGTTCATTGATATGTGAAGCTAGGGTAATTTGATCAGTTTTATTATTTCCAGTGAAAAAATTATCCATTTCATTTACCAAAAACAAGCGTTTTGCTGCTGAAGCGAATATCCAAAGTTTCATGGCACCGAATGTGGATAGCCCCTAACCCATAGAAAGCAACCCACCACTTCAATCAAATCGCTTAAAATAGGTAGATATGATTAAGCTTTGATGCACCTACTCTTTAGACGATTATGTCGGAACAGTAAAATTTAATTGGTATAATCATATTATTTATTTGCATAAGCCTAAAATTTGAACAATACGTTTTTTTTTGTTTTATATACATAGAACATTGATAAATAAAACCATGAAACATGATTACCCGAAAATCATCAGCGCTTTTTCTGTTTGCATCACTTTTCATTTTTCTCGGACTTAACCAATGCAATGATCGGCTGGCTGATGAGATCACTTATGATCTGCCGGAGATCAAAGAAAGAGGTACGCTGATTGCGCTTACCACCTATAGCCCCACCAGTTATTTCTTATACCGTGGTAAGACCATGGGTTTTGAATACGAGCTCATGCAGCGCTTTGCGGAGTCTTTAGCGCTGGACCTGGAAATCAAAGTAGCAGAAGATATAGACGAACTTACCAATATGCTCCGCAGTGGAGAAGGCGACATCATCGCCCACAACTTAACCATCACCCCTAGCCGTCAGGAGCAAATGGCATTCACAGTGCCTTTACGTCAAGTAGAACAAAGATTGGTTCAGCAAATGCCTGAAGGTTGGAAAGACATGGAGAAGGAAGAAATAGAAGCCGTGCTGCTGAGAGACACTTCTCAACTGGCAGGCAAGAAAATATACGTCAGGAAGAATTCTTCATATTATGAGAGGCTTAAAGAACTTTCTGAAAACATCAAAGGCCAGGTTAAGGTCAGAAAAGCCAGCGGAACCAAAGAAACAGGAGCACTGATCGCTGAAGTTGCTGAAGGGCTGATTGACTACACCCTAGCTGACAACAACATCGCGGAGATTACCCAGACACTACACGAAAATGTTGATGTGCAGCTGCCTGTTTCCGAACAACAGGACATCGCCTGGGCAGTCCGTACCTCCTCCCCCGAATTGCTGGAAGAGGTGAACCAGTGGCTCAACAAAATTCAGCGGACAGCTACCTTTAATGTGATCTACAATCGCTATTTCAAGAACAAGCGTAAGTTTAGAGAACGCCATGAGTACGAATATTCCTCACTCGCCAGAACCGGAAAAATCTCTGAGTTTGACAGTCTGCTACAGCAATATGCCGATAGTCTGGGCTGGGACTGGCGTCTGCTGGCTTCTCAGGCTTTTCAGGAGTCCCGCTTCCAGATCAGAGCCAGGTCCTGGGCAGGTGCTCGCGGGCTGATGCAGGTGATGCCTCGTACCGCTCAATCTTTTGGCGTTACCAACCTCAATGATCCTGAGCAGAACCTTCAGGCGGGCATTGCCTATCTGAATCACCTGAATGAGTTCTGGAGTCATATCCCCGATGAGTCACAGAAAGTGAAGTTTATGCTGGCCTCTTACAATGCGGGCCCCTATCATGTAGAAGATGCACAAAGACTGGCAGCCAAGCTGGGCAAGGACTCACTGGTTTGGGACAATAATGTGGAAGACTGCATACTGCTCAAAGCACAAAAAGAGTATTATAGAGATGCCGTAGTCAAATATGGCTACTGTCGTGGGCTTGAACCCTACAAATATGTCAAAGAGATCACCAGTCGCTACAACCGCTACGTAGACCTGATCGCGGAACTGAATGAAGATGAGGCCGTCTAGGCCTTTTCTTTTTGTTTTATAGCCCCATTCCCGGCTTATACCTACTAAGAGAGTATCTCATTTTTACCAGTTACCAGATTACCAGCATTTGAAATAATATTTACAGCCTGTTCCTGACTTATTGGCTAGCTTTAATTCATTAGTCAATCTTAACCTCCTGTCCAATGATAAAGCTAGTATTGTTATTACTGTTAGGTGTTTTGGGAGTAGGTATCTCTTTATCTCAACCTACTGTATACATCAGTGGAAGTAAAGATTCTTTGGGCATACTTGCTCAGGTATCTCAGCACCTAAAGCATCTTGATGTTGACGAAAATGTTTTCATTCATATCGGCTTCTACAACAAAATGCCGGAGAATATGAAGGCAGTTACTTATGTGCAGAAGACCTTTCCCAATAATGGTTATCCTAACGATCAACTTATTGAAGTACGTATAGATGCTCATTTGAATAAAAAAAGGCAAAAACTTGCGCTGGCTCACGAAATGATCCATGTCAAACAGTATGTGAAAGGAGAACTGGAAGTGGTCAACAGGCATCACATAATATGGAAAGGTACTCAATACTCATATCTACACAATAAAGATCGTTTACTAGCCCCCTGGGAGCAGGAAGCCTATCGTCATGATAGAGAGCTTGTCAATATTTTTGATGAAGGCTATCCTATACAATCCCCTACTTTAGCCTCCCAAAATAATCCTTAAGCTATATTACCAGATATAAGTAAGCACTCAAGCTTATTTTGATTTTCACACCATGTAACCAAATTACCAAAGATGGTAACATATTTACCAGCTTCTTCTAAGGCTGTTGCGTAACTTTAATGCATATGAATGAGGCTTTAATTGTCAGAAAAAAACCTAATAGTCATGAGCAAAGTAGTTTTTATCATATTCAGAAAGGCTGGGTTTAGCCATGAGGACTGCATTGCAGAATTAAGGAGCGACCGTCATATCTCTATCGTAAGTAAAGTAAAAGGCTTGAACAAAGAGATACTCAACGATGTGAAGCCCAACGCCAACCCAAATGCGCCCGATGCGATAGGTGAATTGTGGTTTGATCATGATGAAGCCATGACGCTGGCGATGAGTTCGCCTGAAATGGTAGCCGCCAATGAAGATGCCAGCACTTTTCTGGACATGGAAAAAACCTATGCGGTAATGGTAGATGAGTATGATAACATGGGTTAATTTCCTCAGTTTTATTGCATCCGTAAAGTGTACAGGTCAACAGATATTGACCTGGGAAAGTATTTACAAATTAGCCAGTAGTTGAGCTTTTAGCGTGATATTTATAATCATTCCAATGAATATTTATAAAAAAATCATTACCTTCTCACTACTATTACTTGACAAATAACAGAATAGTTTTCCTTCTGGTTTTTGCATTAATGCCACTAATACATGGTTTCAGTAAGATTCCAGCTCGCTTCTACTGAACCTAAAAGAGATATCTACAATACGATCACGCTTTTATTTTAACCCTGAGTGTGATATGTATCTAACCTCCAGGCTTATGAAACGAATACTACTCACAACCGCTACTCTTTTTGCATGCCTCTATTTTTTTGTTGCGATAGGTTATGCCCAGGAAGAAGAGTTTCGTTTTGAATACCTAACCGATCAGCAGGGCCTCTCACAAAACACTGTAAAATGTATTGAGCAGGATAGCGAAGGTTTCATGTGGTTTGGCACATTAGATGGGCTAAATAAATATGATGGTTATAACTTTACAGTTTTCCGACCGGACCCCGATGATCCTGAGCATACTTTAAATCATAGCTACATCTCAGATATACACGAAGATAAAACAGGTAGATTATGGGTAACTACCTATGGAGGAGGTTTTCATCAGGTGGATAAATTTACCGGTGAAGTGAAGCACTTTGATATAGAACCGGTAGGTATCAACAAATGGAATTATATCTGGTCAATCCATGAAAGCCAGGATGGTATTCTCTGGTTAAGTGCAGTAGGAGGTATTGTCCGGTTTGATCCTTCGACAGGTCAGTTTACCCCCTATGTTCCCCCTGGCAAAATGCTATGGTTCAAAAGTATCACTGAAGATAACTCTCAACGTCTATGGACAAGCGGTGAAAACGGAATTTATCAACTGGACAAGGAAACAGGAAAATTCACTCCCATGGTTTTAGATGCTTCCTTAGATCGCCAACCCAATTGTAATTCCGTCTATATTGATGAAGAAGGTATACTCTGGGCAGGTTCATATGAAGAAGGTTTGTTTCGTATGGATACCAATAAAAAACCTTTTTATTTTACCCGATACAACCCTGGCGGCCAGATCAAAAAGCAACACCCTTTTATTTATGGAGTTGAACCGGATTATTTATGGGTTTGCGGTTCTGAAGGGCTTTATCGTATTAACAAACAAACTGATCAGGTATTAACCATAGAGGCCAATCCGGAAAAACCGGGCAGTCTCAGCCATAAGCAAACAAATGCAGTGTATAAAACCCGGTCAGGTACATTTTGGGTTTGTACGGTAAATGGCATCAACAAAGTAGCAGCACATCCCAAAAGATTCCAAACCCAACAAATTGTACCCACTTCTCTATCTGTTATACTTGATAAGAATACGATTGGTTCTTTGGTAGAGGATAATGAGGGAAATATTTGGCTGGGTACGGGAGGGGATTCCTTTTTTTATTTTAATTCTTTTGAGGGACTGTACCAGTTTGATTCAAATACAAATAGCATCATACACTATCCGGCAGATCCTACCGATCCGGGAAGTTTAGCAACTAATCAGGTTTGGTCATTACATCTGGACAAGAAAAACAGGCTCTGGGTAGGAACAGTGGAAGCGCTATATATGAGAGACAGAAGTACGGGTAAGTTTACTCGCTACCCTACCGATATACCTGTAGAACAAATCGTTGAAGATCCGAATGGTAAAATATGGATTGGAAAAGGTAATTGCTTTGTATATCCTATTATTTCCCCTATAGCTTCTTTTGATCCGAATACCAAAAGTTTTACTTATTACGACTATGACTCCAGAATGGCTAATAGTTTATTATATCTATCAGTTTATGATATATTGGCAAGTCAAAATGGTGATATATGGATGGGATTTTCGGGAGGGCTTGCTCGTTTGGATCAGCAAACCAATACTTTTACAACTTACCTTCCAAATTATACTGTCAATACTGAGGATACAATCAATGCAACCGTCTATCAGAAAGGACACAATCGCTTAGAACCCAACACTCAGGCCTCAATTTCAAATATTGTTCAGCTTACATCCTCGCAAAAATTCTTAAACTATAAAATTGTCCATGCGCTTTACGAAGATCCGGAGGGTATCATATGGGCAGGTACTAAGCAGGGAGGACTCAACCGTTTAGACCCTAAAACCAATACGTTTACAAACTTCACCATGAAAGATGGGCTACCCAGTAACCATATCGTGAGTATTATTGGTGATGAAGGTGGAAACTTATGGCTGGGTACTACCAACGGCATCAGTCGCTTTAACCCAAAAACAAAAGAATTTCGCAACTTTGATGTAAATGATGGATTACCTGCCAATGAATTTAGAGTAGGGAGTGTATATGCGAGTGATGGTAAGCTAATGTTTGGCAGTATCAATGGCTTTGTCATCTTTGATCCGGATAGCATTCAGGATAATACTACTGTACCTCCGGTTTACATCACCGGCTTTCAGATGATGGATGAAGATAGAGAAGTCCCTGCCGGATCAATTGAATTAGCATACGATGAGAATTTCCTCTCTTTTGACTTCGTCGCGCTCAATTATGATGCTCCTGAGAAAAACCAGTATGCCTATATGCTGGAAGGTGTAGACAAAGACTGGGTTTACAGCGATACCCGCCGCTTTGCCAGCTATACCGACCTGGATCCCGGAGAATATACTTTCCGGGTCAAAGCTTCCAACAACGATGGGATCTGGAACGAAGAAGGAGCAACAATAGTGGTCACCATCCTCCCGCCCTGGTGGCAGACCGGCTGGGCCTATGCTTTGTATACTGTTTTGGGCTTGAGCCTTCTGTACAGCCTCAGACAATACACCGTCAAAAGAGAAAGACTCAGACATGAACTGAATATACAGCGCATGGAAGCCGAGAAAATGCATGAGGTAGACCAGCTCAAAAGCCGCTTCTTCGCCAACATTTCCCATGAGTTCCGTACCCCCCTCACTCTTCTTCTGGGACCACTTGACAAACTGATGACTGAGCCTGCCTATGCCAAAGAGCACTCCCTCTTCAGCATGATGCAGCGCAACGCCCAGCGACTCCTGCACCTCATCAACCAGCTGCTGGACCTCTCCAAACTGGAAGCTGGCAGGATGCAGGCAGAAGTAAAAGCCGGCGCCATTGTACCTTTCCTCCAGTCCATCGGACTGTCTTTTACCACCCTGGCCGAGCGACAGCAGATCAGCTATCATTTTCAGTATCCTAATGATCGCCCTGTAGTGTACTTTGATGCTGACAAGCTGGAGAAGATCATCACCAATCTGCTTTCCAATGCTTTCAAGTTTACACCAGCAGGAGGAAGTATTACTTTCTCTGCCCGCCTGCATGCCGCGGAAAAATCAATCACTACTCCTGTCCAGAAACCTCAGGATGCTGCTCAGCTCAGCCTGCTGGAACTCAAAGTACAGGACAGTGGGGTAGGTATGTCTGAAGAGCAACTGGCTCATGTCTTCCACCGCTTCTACCAGGCAGATGACAGCCAGCAGGCTAGCGAAGGCAGTGGCATCGGTCTGTCGCTGGTCAGGGAACTGGTAGAACTACACGGCGGAGAAGTCTCAGCCAGCAGTGAAGCCGAAAAAGGCAGCTGTTTTACAGTAAAACTTCCCCTCTGGCAGACTGAATTCGCCGAAATTGTAGTAGGTCAAGAGGGTAATGGAAAAGAACAGGTATTACCCCCAGCCGCTTCCGGCTACCAAACGAATGGATCACCAATCTCCGAAAGCCATTCAGAAGCGCCTCTGATTTTAGTCGTAGAAGACAATGCCGATGTGCGGGCATTCATCCGGGAGAACCTGCAGGCTGTCTACCGGGTCATGGAAGCAGCGAATGGTATGGCCGCTTATCAGCAGGCCATTGAACACATCCCCGACCTGATCTTAAGCGATGTGATGATGCCTACCGTAGAGATGCCGAAGATGGATGGGGTGGAACTATGTCAGAAGCTCAAAACCAATGAAAAGACCGCTCACATTCCAGTGATTCTGCTCACCGCCAAAGCCAGTGGAGGAGACAAGATAGAAGGGTTGGAGACCGGAGCCGATGACTACATCATCAAGCCCTTCAAAGCCGATGAGCTTTTGGTCAGGATCAAAAACCTGATTGAGAGCCGCAGAAAGCTCAGAGAGCAGTTCAGCCGGGAGATCACCCTGCAGCCCAGCTCGGTCAAAGTAAGCTCAGCCGATGAGCAGTTCCTACAGCGGCTGCTGGCAATCATGGAAGCGCACATGGCAGACTTTACTTTTGGTGTAGAAAGCATGGGTAAGGAGCTGGGCATGAGCAGGGTACAACTGTACCGCAAGCTCAAAGCCCTGACCAACCAGGCACCAGGAGATTTTATCCGCATGATGCGTCTGAAAAGAGCAGCAGACTTATTAAGCCGGGACTCAGGCAGCATTGCAGAAGTAGCCTATGCTGTGGGATTCAACGATCCTTTTTACTTCAGCAAGAGTTTCCACAAGCAATACGGACAAACTCCTTCCGAATATGCGGCGGCAGTAGTTTCTTAGTATTCCAAACTATACTACGGTACATTTTCGGTTTGTGAAGACACAAACCGAGGCTCAGACGCCGTGGGCTTGTGTCCCACAGCCCACTTCAGAAAATGTACCGTAGTATAATTCCAAACATATCAATGATGTGAGGAAGAAAATTAATCCTTGCTCATCAACAGATGAAGATTTTCAAATTCACCTTTTGAAAGGCTTTTTTCTTTCATTATTTCCCCTCGTAATTATTCATTATCAAAGTGAAGTCAAACCAAAAAAACTTTTGCTCCGTATATATTCTAATAAATTTATTAGATTAACCTAATTATTATTTTTTATTACTTTAAAATTATCTAGCTTTGAAATTAATAATGAATTGGTTTATCCAACTTTAAGCTTATGAAAACACTCTTTACGATCATATCCCTTAGTTTGTCAACTATTTATGCAGTTTATGGTCAAGCTGAAGGAAGGATTGCGGGCAAAATTACCGCTGATGAACAGTCTATCCCTTTTGCCAATGTAGAAATCCTCGGTACCAAACAAGGAGCATCAGCCAATGGGGAAGGTTATTTTGTGCTTCAAAACCTGGAAGCAGGAACTTACCAACTACGCGCAAGTAGTGTTGGCTATGAAGCTCTCACAAAAAGTATAAACCTGAAAGAAGGGCAAAAGCTCACAGTAAATTTTAACCTTAGCGAAGTTGCAGATGCGTTAGAAGAAGTGGTCATCACTGGCACGCTCAAAGAGGTGAACCGGCTGGAAAGTGCTGTGCCGGTAGAAGTATATAATCCTACCTTCTTCAAGAAGAACCCTACACCTACTATCTATGATGCGCTGCAAAATGTTAATGGCGTGCGTCCTCAGCTCAACTGTAATGTGTGTAATACCGGTGACATCCATATCAATGGACTGGAAGGCCCTTACACCATGATTCTAATTGACGGGATGCCCATCGTCAGTGGTTTAGCAAGTGTGTACGGGCTGTTTGGCATCCCTAATTCCATGATTCGCCGTATTGAAATTGTCAAAGGGCCTGCTTCTTCTCTTTATGGTTCCGAGGCAGTAGGCGGCCTGATCAATATCATCACCAAAGATCCTAAGAACGCTCTTCCGCTTTCGATAGATGTCATGTCTACCAGCTGGCAGGAATATAATATTGACGTGGGGCACCGTCTAAAACTTGGCGATAAGGTATCAGTATTAACAGGTGTCAATTATTTCAATTACAATAAGTCGATTGACAATAATAATGATGGCTTTACGGATGTCACGCTGCAGGACAGACTTTCTATTTTTCAGAAGTGGAATTTTGAACGCAAAGATAACCGCCTTTTTTCGCTGGCAGGTCGCTACTTATACGAAGACCGATGGGGTGGAGAAATGAACTGGGCTCCGGACTACAGAGGTGGCGATGAAGTATATGGGGAGAGCATTTATACCAAGCGCTGGGAGCTGATCGGTAACTATCAGTTGCCTGTACAAGAAGAAATGCTTTTTACTTTTTCTTATAACGCTCATAACCAAAACTCCTACTATGGCGATGTTCCCTACATGGCCGATCAGAAAATTGCTTTTGGTCAGCTCACCTGGGATAAAAATGTGAAAAGCCACGATCTCCTGCTTGGCTCTGCCCTTCGCTATACCTATTATGATGATAATACACCAGCTACCGCCAGCGAAGATAGAAATCTTGCTGACGAAACCTGGCTGCCCGGTTTATTTGTGCAGGACGATATCTCACTCACCGACAGACAGCGATTGTTATTAGGTATGCGTTATGATTATAATTCCAATCACGGAAGCATATTCACCCCTCGTTTAGCCTATAAAATTACTCTGGATGACAATAACATCCTTCGCCTGAATGCCGGTACCGGCTTTAGGGTTGTTAATTTGTTTACTGAAGAACACGCCGCCCTCACCGGATCACGGGAAGTGGTGATCGCTGAAGCACTGCACCCTGAACAGAGTTATAACCTAAATCTGAACTACATCAAAAAGATGTATCTCAGAGAGGGCTCATACATCGGGCTGGATGCTACGGCATGGCACACCTATTTCACTAACCAGATTTTGCCGGATTACGATACTGATCCTAACCAGATTATCTACCGCAACCTGGATGCTTACGCGGTAACGCAGGGAATTTCAGTTAATCTGGATACTGAGTTTGCCAACGGCATCAATGTGCTGGCAGGTGGTAGCTTTATGAATGTATTCTTTGCCGAAGAAGATGCTGAAGGTAAGCTGGAGAAACGCAGACCTGTTTTGACCGAACGCTGGACAGGTACCTGGGCAGTATCTTATACGATTGACAAGCTCAACCTCGGTATAGATTATACCGGAAACCTTTATGGCCCCATGCGCTTGCCTTTGCTCAGTGATCTGGATCCACGCGATGAGATGTCGCCCTGGTGGAGCCTGCAGAACATACAACTGAGCTGGGCGCAGTCGGGAGGCTCCTGGGAAATTTATGGAGGCGTAAAAAACCTGTTGAACTTCACGCCTCCGGCTAACAGCATCGCGCGCCCTGATGATCCTTTTGACAGGGAAGTAACTTTCGGTGAGGGAGGAGAGGTGGTTCCTACACCTAACAATCCCTATGGGCTAACATTTGATCCGGCTTATGTATATGCGCCCAATCAGGGAATCAGAGGTTTTTTAGGAGTGAGATATGTAATTCAATAAAGAATATGGTTCGGGTTTTTATTGGTTTGTTATGGATTTGGTTTGGAAGCACCCAGCTTGGCTATGGTCAGGCTGGGTCTGCCTTTTCTTTTCAGCAGCTAGATAGCCTGCAACAGATAGAGGAAAGACCTGTGCTGGTATTTATCCATACCGACTGGTGTAGATATTGCCAGAACATGAAGCATACCACTTTTCAGGATGAGACCGTACGAGCAAGGCTGGAGAGTGCCTTCTACTTTATAAGTCTGGATGCGGAGAGCAAGCAGGATATCATGCTGCAGGGGCAGGCTTTTCAGTATCGCCCTACCGGCAATGGCACAGGGCAGCACGAACTGGCCCAGCTATTGGGTAATGTGGAAGGAAAACTCAGCTTCCCTACCCTTTGCTTTCTCAACGCCGACTATGAAATCATATACCAGCGGGTGGGCTTTGTGAGCGCAAAACAACTCAGGGCGCTCTTAAAAATCTTAATTGACGAAAAAGAAGAAGATGCTTATGCAGAATATGAATAGAAGAGTATAAAACTTTTGAACTTATACAATAATGCAGTAGTTTAGGATTATATTTAGGCAAGTCAAATTATTAAATTAAAATTTGCTAAATAAAGAGTGTAAGACCAACTAAAATATTAATGTGGTCCGGAGATGAAATTGTAGATACAAATCCGATTTTTTATTTTTTCTACAATAATCACCGGAGCGCTAGGCGTATGAGACATTTACTTTGGATATTTCTGGCAGCCTTCTTCATTAGCTGTAGCGGCCCTTCAGCAGAAGATAGCCAGCATAAATTATATGTAGTTGCCACCACCGGTATGATTGCCGATGCGGCAGCTAATATTGCAGGAGATTCAGCAGTAGTAGAAGGACTGATGGGTCCGGGTGTAGACCCTCACCTTTACAAAGCTACCCGCAGCGATCTCAGCAAATTACGTGAAGCGGATATTATTTTGTACAATGGCATCCATCTGGAAGGTAAAATGGGAGAAGTGCTGGAAAAACTATCTACCCAAAAACCAGTATTTGCCGTAGCGGATGGCATTGGTCAGCAAAGATTGATAGCCTTGGAAGAGAATGTTTATGATCCCCACATCTGGTTTGATGTTTCCTTATGGAACGAAGCAGTAGCTTATATGGGAGAGAAACTTGCAGAAGTAGATACAGCTAACGCTACCTATTACAAAAGTAATACTGAGGCTTATACCCAAAAACTGGCTGAGCTACATCAGTGGACCAGCACGCAGATTGAATCTATCCCTCAACAAAGCCGGGTGCTCATCACCGCACACGATGCCTTTAACTATTTTGGCCAGGCTTATGATATAGAAGTAAGAGGCTTGCAGGGCATATCCACCATCTCCGAGTTTGGCCTGAAAGATATTTCAGCATTGGTAGACTTTATCAGTGAGCGAGGCATCAAAGCGGTATTTGTAGAATCTTCTGTACCTAGCAAATCACTGGAATCAGTAGTTTCGGGAGCCAGAGAAAGAGGACATGAGGTGAGCATAGGCGGCACACTTTATTCTGACGCCCTGGGCGAAAAAGGGACAGACGCAGGCACCTATATAGGTACCGTAAGGGCTAATGTGAATACCATTGTAGCATCATTAAAATAGCAACCTATGGCACAGCCAATACTGGAACTACATAACCTGACAGTGACTTACCAGAACAAGCCTGCTGTGTGGAACGTAGATTACGAAATTCCTGAAAAGCAAATGGTGGGCATTATCGGTCCCAATGGCTCGGGCAAAACCACCATGATCAAAGCGATTATGGGCTTAGTTGAACCCAGCAGCGGGTATGTCAAAATATTCGGTCAGCCATTGGACAAGGTGAGAGGACGCATAGCCTATGTGCCCCAGCGGAATTCGGTAGACTGGGACTTTCCCGTAAGCGTGCTGGACACCGTATTGATGGGGCGTTATAACCCTAAAAACCTGTTCAGGAGAACTACTAAAGAAGATAAAGCCATCGCACTGGAATGCCTTCAGAAGGTAGGTATGGAGAAGTTTGTCAATCGACAGATTTCCCAGCTTTCGGGAGGGCAGCAACAGCGCGTATTTATTGCCCGTGCACTGGCATTAGAAGCCGACCTGTACCTGCTGGATGAACCCATGGCCGGTGTGGATGCTGCTACCGAAGATACCATCATCAGTCTGCTGAGGGAGATGAGAGACGAAGGTAAAACCATCATTGTAGTGCATCATGACTTACAGACTGCCCATCGTTACTACGACTGGCTGATCATGATGAATACCCGACTGATCGCCGCGGGCAAGACGAAAGAGGTGTATACCGAAACTACCCTTACCGAAACCTACGGAGGGCGGCTGAACATTCTTAGTGAGATCGGTGAAATTCTCAGGCAGCACCAACATCCGGTACGAGAAAAAGAATAGACGATGGATTTCCTTAGCCCTTTACAAGACCCGAATGTACGCTGGGTGATCATTGCGGTAAGCCTGATCTGTACCAGCGCCTCCGTAGTGGGCTGCTTTACCTTTCTGCGGAAAAGAGCCCTGATCGGAGATGCCATCGCCCATGCCATTCTGCCCGGTATCTGCCTGGCCTTTATGATCGCTCAGACCAAAAACCCCCTGATTCTGCTGGTGGGGGCATTTGTAAGCGGCTGGTTGGGCGTATTGCTGATTGACCTGATCGTGGAGCGCTCCAAGCTTAAAACTGATGCTGCCCTGGGGCTGGTGCTTTCCGTGTTCTACGGCATCGGTATATTGCTGCTGACCATCATTCAGAGCAGTGGCAACGCTGCCCAATCGGGTCTGGATAAGTTTTTGTTTGGCAAAGCCGCTGCTATGGATCAGCAGGATGTAGTGGTGTTTACAATTTTCAGCGCCATACTGCTCATTATCGTCATCGCTCTATTCAACACTTTCAAGCTCATCTCTTTTGACCGTGACTTTGCACTGGTCAAAGGTTTTCCGGTCAGGAAGTTAGAATTTCTACTCTCTGTGCTTACCGTGCTGGCCATTGCCATCGGCATACAGGCGGTGGGTGTGGTACTGATGGCGGCCTTTCTGATCACTCCGGCAGCCGCTGCCCGCTACTGGACCAATAAGCTGGGCATCATGGTGATACTGGCGGTACTATTTTCAGTAGCTTCCGGACTGCTGGGCACATATGTCTCTTACGAAATTCCCCGCATGCCTACCGGCCCCTGGATTGTTACGGTTTTGACATTATTTACCTTTGTTTCCGTCATGCTGGGGCGGCGCAAAGGGGTTTTATACAACATTTTACAAAGGCAAAGAAACGAACGCAAGATGCTGCGGGAGAATATCTTAAAGTGCCTGTACCACTTAGGCGAAGATGATGGCAGATTCGGACAGATGCGTAGCTTTGATGAGATACAGCAAAAAAGAGCGTTTGAGCAGGCTAACCTGCTGAAAGGGCTTAAAAAGCTAAAACGCAGGAAACTGGTTAAGCTATACAACCAACAGGCTGGCCTGACTGAGAAAGGCATAGAAGCAGGTGCAAGGATTACCAGGATTCACCGCCTCTGGGAGCTTTACCTTACCCAGTATATGCAGTTGCCTGCCGATCACGTTCACGAAGATGCAGAAGCTATTGAGCATATCATCACGCCTGAACTGGAACAGGAGTTAGAGAGCCAGCTGGCTTACCCTTTGGTAGACCCCCACGACAGGCCGATTACTTATAACCCCAATCAAAATGGATGATTTTTGGATCATACTCACCGGCGCGCTGGTTGCATCAAGCTGCGCCCTGCTGGGTTGCTTTCTGCTGCTCAGAAAAATGACAATGGTTGGTGATGCCATCTCCCATGCGGTATTGCCGGGCATCGTGCTGGCTTATCTGGTGGCGCAAACCCGTGCTTCTTTGCCCATGCTGATAGGTGCGGCCTTGTTTGGCGTGCTTACTACGGTACTGATAGAAGTGCTGCACAAAAATGGCAAGCTTCAGGTAGATGCTGCCATTGGCGTTTCTTTTACCTGGCTCTTTGCCATAGGTGTCATTCTCATCACTTTTTTTGCTGACAAAGTGGATCTGGATCAGGAATGCGTATTATACGGAGAAATCGCTTATGTCCCGCTGGATGTGTGGATCAGCAATAATGGCAGCAATCTGGGACCGATCAGTGTGTGGCTGATGGGTGCTAATCTGTTGATCGTGCTGGCTTTTGTACTCATCGGCTACAAAGGCTTACTGATCACCAGTTTTGATCCTATGCTGGCGGCCACCGTAGGCATTTCAACCGCTTTCTGGCACTATGCGCTCATGAGCGCGGTCTCACTGACTACTGTACTTTCTTTTGAATCAGTAGGAGCCATACTAGTGGTAGCTTTTCTGATAGGCCCGGCAGCCACTGCTTATCTGCTCACTGAAAACCTCAGGAAGATGTTATTCATTGCAGTAGGTGCAGGCATTGTGGCGGCGGTAGGTGGCTACCTACTGGCCGTGGCGGTAGATGGTTCTATCGCCGGAGCGATGGCAGCCTGCATCGGACTGGAATTTATGCTGGCCTTTCTCTTTGCTCCACAAGGGGGCCTGCTGACTGCTAAACAATCATTTAGCAAAAAAGACAAACAAGTTGTAGACCTGGATTTTCATTGATGATTTTGGAGGTTTTCTTCCCGCCAGCACCTGGACAGAATGATGTTTATAAAATGATGCCCGGCTATTGTTGGGAAGTCAAATACTTACTGCTTTCTTCTTTTCTACGGTAATCTCAGAGCCCTCGGCCAGCATGACTGATACCGGCTTTTCATGCTTTAAAAAACCAAATGCAGGACCATAGTTGGCTTCAAAGTCAACATCTATTTGATAGTCAATCACCTGATAAGTTTTCCATCTCGGATGTGTGACTTCATACTCATTCGTTTTATGATCGTTCACTTTAGCGTATCCCCAATAGTGCTCAGTGATAAACTCCGCTTCACTGCCTGACTCCATCTCATGATGGGCAATGCTGGCCTGAACCTGGAATTTATTCCACTTAGTAAGCCTTTTCCATGTATATTCAATAATTCGTTGATTACTTTCTGTTGCCCATACATGTTTCATGGGTAGGCTTTCATAATTCTCCTTATACAAAGAATTAGCTACGAAGGCCAAAGCCCATTTGGGTACAATCTCTTTGATAAAAACCACACCTCTTTTCCATTCTCCATGCTCAAGCCTTTTCACGTAAAAACGCAAATTCACTTCTTCAAAGTTGACATGAAATGGGACTTTAATGCCTAAAAGCCTGGTGTTTTGAAACATAAAACCGATCAGACTGACATAGCATCTTCCTTCCCAGAAATCTAATTCCGTTCCGGCAGGCACATATTGAGAAAGTAGTTTTTTATCAACGATATAATTTGCCAGTGCGAGTTTTCTCCACTCTGCGCTCAAAAAGCTCATTTTGATTTCATGTTAAATGCTTCAGCTGAACCACCAAAGACACAGATAATTTACATTTTTTTTATCATTTACAGCGCCTCTGAATGATACTTCGCATGCTGTTATGCACAAAACCTGCAGTGGAGTTTTTTTGATGCTCAATTATGCTATTGTCGGAATTTATTCTTCAAAAGAGCGTTTTACCATCTCTGATAATTTGGCAGGGCTTACCTGAGAAATTTTGATGGATGGACAACCATTAAAAATCGCGAACTGCTGTACGGCTTTCATCAATGGTTTCAACCACAAGGCTATGGCATCCTGTTTCTTTTCTATGTGCAGATGAATAAGCTCAAATTGATTGTCTTTACGGTGTGCTTTGCAATCTATACGCCCTATAAATTCGTCGCCAAATAATATGGGCAAACAAAAATAGCCGTACTGCCTTTTTGCTTTCGGAACATAACACTCAAGACGAAAATCATAATTAAAAAGCAGCGCCAGACGCTCACGGTGAATCAATGCATTATCAAAAGGAGATAATAGTCTGATGCCGGAAGACGGCTTTTTGATTGAGTTTTCAAGTAGCTCGCTGAGTGCATACATAGTCGGCATGCCATCCAAATGTATCTCTTGCACTGTTTTTTCTTCCAGCATGCTTTGCAGCACGAGTTCCGTATTTTTTCGCAGAGCATTACCCTTTCTCAGATGGGTGATTTGTTTAACTGTGGTAACTCCATAAGCCCGCAAATACGTGTTGACCAGATATTCGGCAAACTCCCAGGCACTGGGCTCAGTGGTATTGGTAGTTTTGGGTAATACTCTTTCTGTCAGGTCATAGATTTTTTCCATACCCTCACGTCCGCATACCATTAAATCTCCCTGCATAAAAAGTTGTTCCAAGGCAATTTTTGTAGGCTTCCAGTTCCACCAACTTCCCGGTTTTTTAGAAAAAGATGTGAAATCTCTCGCTTTCTGTGGACCATCAATACGAATTTTATCCATTACATCATCCAGCACTTTGGGATCAGCATTTCTATAATAAGGAGCTTCTCCTCGTCTGACCTGAAGCATTTGTGGTAAGGCGTAGCGGTAATCCTTCATGGGTAAGTAAGAAGCGGCGTGAAACCAATATTCAAATGCCTTACGCTCTTCTACCAACTGCGCTAAGTACTCAGTCTGGTAGCCTGGTATCCTTGTCCATAGGGTATGGTGATGGGCGCGTTCAACGACTGAGAGCGTATCAATTTGGATATAGCCAAGACGCTCCAGGGCAGAGAGCACTGCCTGCTTACCCTTTCCAAACGGATACCTTGTCGTTAATCCCTGACATTGTAGTGTGGCGCGCTGAAGTTGATTTAGCATCAGGCTTTTCTTTACGCTAAAGTATATGTATCAATTTCATAACTGAATTTTCTTTACCGCTAAGCTGTACACTATTCCTGCTCCCAGGATAGCGGACAGCAACATACTCACCGATATAATAGACTCTACTTCTACGAGCTGGATAAAAACCAATGCCTGTATGAGGACAGGAATCATTTTGGTGACATTCAAAAAGTACCCGGCCTTCTGTTTGCCGGGTAGATTTTAGTAAAGCCGTCAGTGGAGCAATGGCACCGGTGCCCAGTACATCCAAAAAGTTGAGGACGAAACCGATGATGGTGGTCTTCAGGGTGCTGATTTTCTCTACTAACTTCTTGTGTTTTACCAAATCACTATGAAGTGTAAACACAAAAAACAGAGGCAAACCAGCAGGGCAATCCGGATTACAGTGGTCATAGACAGGCAAAACCAGATCACTTATTATACAGTTCTATGTATCTGTTGTCCAGTTCTTCTGAATCCTTGTACTTGGTTCTCAGCTCATTGAGCTTCTTATGAAGGCGGGCCA
The DNA here is from genome assembly GCF_029504655.1 of Catalinimonas alkaloidigena. Taxonomy (NCBI): domain Bacteria; kingdom Pseudomonadati; phylum Bacteroidota; class Cytophagia; order Cytophagales; family Catalimonadaceae; genus Catalinimonas; species Catalinimonas alkaloidigena. Next base: position 822,440 of record NZ_JAQFIL010000001.1, on the reverse strand, counting down.
GCACTTCAGAATAAACCGGATCATTATAGACATTCCTCATCTCCTGCGGATCATTTTTTCGGTCGTAAAGCTCCCACTCATCAACATCGTGGTAGAAGTGTGCCAGTTTATAATCTTTGGTTACGATGCCATAGTGTCGCTTCACCATATGTGCTCCGGGATACTCATAATAGTGATAATAGACCGCATCGCGGGTCCAGCTGTCCGTATCACCCTTCAGCAGGGGTATCAGGCTTTCTCCCTGCATGTCGTCAGGGGCAGCAATCTGAGCCGCTTCTAATAAAGTCTGAGCAAAATCCAGGTTCTGTACCATCTCATCGGTGGTTGTACCTGCGTCTATTTCGTTGGGCCAGCGAATCAACAGCGGCGTTTTGAAAGACTCGTCGTAGATAAACCTTTTGTCAAACCATCCGTGCTCGCCCAGATAAAATCCCTGGTCAGAAGTATAAACAACGAGGGTATTTTCAGCCAGCCCGCTTTCATCCAGGTAGTCCAGTACACGGCCTACATTATCATCTACCGAAGAAATACAGGCCAGATAATCCTGCATGTAACGCTGGTATTTCCAGCTCGTTTTTTCTTTATCAGTCATGTTGGGCCAGTTAGCCTCAAAGGAATCAGCGATAGAATCCAGGATGGGTTGGTACAGCATGCTTTGTTCTTCGTTGATACGAGGATACTCACTGCCTTCAAAGTATTTTACATTTCGTGGATCATCCTTTACAACTGCAGTTGAAATGGCTCGGGGAAGCACCTTATTATCGTAGCTTAGCAGCATTTCATCCGAGATGGTCATTGCAGCTTCTTTGGCTGCTGTTCCTCTGTTCTGGTAGTCGTCATACAGCGTTTCAGGTTCAGGAAATGTTTTGGCAGAAAACTCCTTAAATTTTTCAGGGCTGGGCCACCAGGCACGGTGGGGTGCTTTGTGGAGGTACATCATCAGAAAAGGTTTTTCTTTGTCTCTTTTTTGATCCAGCCAGTCAATGGTCAGGTCAGTGATGATATCGGTTACGTATCCGGTGATGGTGGTGTCTCCTTCGGATGTGATAAAGCGAGGGTTGATATAGCTGCCCTGTCCCGGTAAAATCATGAAATCATCTACCCCTTTGGGGTTATTGCCAAAGTGCAGCTTGCCGTACATGGCGGTTTCATATCCTGCCTTTTGAAACAGCTGAGGGAAGGTAGTCTGCGTGGTATCAAAGGGCATGACATTGTCAATCTTACCGTTGATATGGGTATGCTTCCCGGTCAGGATAGTCGCCCGGGAAGGTGCACAGATGGAATTGGTCACCGAGGCATTGGTAAATAGCATGCCTTCATCAGCCAAACGGTCTATGTTGGGCGTATGGATTAACTCATCCGAATAGGCACTGATGGCCTGGTAGGCGTGGTCGTCAGACATGATGAAAAGAATATTAGGGCGCTGTGGAGCCTCTGCATTGCTCTGCTTCTGAGCATGCACCGAAGATAAAGATTGAGAACGTGATGTGTAATAGCTTTTTGATCATTGAGATTCTGTGTTTAATTTCTATTGGTTTATCCACTCACTGGCAATATAGTAAAAGTATATTCACCTCCCTGCAATCTAAAGCTTCCAGTTTCCAGGCCTTCAATGGTACCGGGATCAAGCTCATCCTGACTGCTGGTGAGCGATATCTTTTGGTTTGGCCCAAGGGGTAGCTGCACATTTGCTGAACTACCGTCAGGCACAGCGAAGGTATATCTGTAAGTGTCGGCTGCCAGTTTTTCCCACCTGGAGACGATAGCCCCATAAGGAGAATGATAGGTGCAGTCCACCGAATCAAGCCCCCCGGGCATAGAGGGGGCCAGCGTAAATGTCTCAAAACCCGGGTAGTCATCATCCGGACGAATGCCAGCCAGCCAGCGGTAGTACCATTCGGTTACTGAGCCAAACATAGGGTGGTTATTGGAGTACACATTGTCGCTCTCTTTCCAGGTTTCCCAGATGGTGGTAGCGCCATTATCAATCATATGGCCCCAGCCCGGATACTCAGTGCTGTTGACAATCTCAAAAACCCTGTCAGCGGAGACGTATTCGGAAAGGGTCTCCAGCACATATTTGGTCCCGAAGATACCGGTGATAAAGTGTCCGGAAGTCGCCTTATTGACTGCGTTTAGCAAAGAGTCCCGGGCTGCCTCAATTTCTTCTTCGGGAACGATATCATGGTACAGCAGGGTAGAAAACAGAGTTTGGCGGTTGATGTCTCCTGTTACCGGCTGGTCCCAGAATTTTTTTCTGACCAGTGTTTCCAGTTTACCGGCCAGTTGCCGGTATTGCTGCTCACTTTCCTGGTCTCCCATGAGGGTAGCAAACTCCTGCATGATACGGGCGCACTGCAGGTAATGGGTGGTTCCGGTCAGTTCCACCGGTACGGGCTTCAGAGACTCATGATCGCTGAGGCCCTCTTCCACCAGACCATCCGGATGAATCCGGGCGACTTTATCCATCCATTGCTTATCCAAGGCATAAAGCTCCCTGACAATATCAGTATCATTGTAGTAGAGGTAGAGGTAATACTGGGTAGTCAGGAATGCTGATTCCCAGCTGATACCACAGTATTGTACTCCGGCATAAGGGGCTGTATCCACAAAGGTAGAGTCATTCATCGCGTCTACCCAGTCGTATATGGTTTTGCGGTAGAATGACTGCATGTCGTAGTTGTAAATAAACGACTCACTGGTGGCGTTGAGATCACCCCCGTAACCGAATTTTTCCCGGGCGGCACAGTCAGACTGCACGCTTACCAGGTTAGAAAGAAAGGTACGTTCTGTGGCTTCCTGAATTTGATTGAGCAAGGCTGAAGAGCTGGAAAAATGATTCTGACCGGCAACAGTAGAGTTCAGCGCCAGGCCAGTAACATCTGAAATGTCCGGTTTTTCACTCAGCCCCCTGATCTCCATATAGCGGTACACATGATAGGTGAAGTCAGGCTGAAACCAGTTGGTGGTATCATCACTGATCACATAACTATCGGTCTGCCAGGCCACATCGGGGGCACCGGGTCCTCCGATACCTTTTTTCTTGATCTGCCCGATGACAGTGGTCATGGGATTTAGTGTACTATCCTCGTAAATACGCTCACCAAAACGGAAGGAAATGGTATCCCCGTAGTCGCCGGCCAGTTTTATTTTATACGTTCCGGTAAAGTTTACGCCCATATCTACCATCCATACCCCAGGCTCAGGAGTGTAAATAGCTACAGGTGATATTTCTTGCGTAACCTGAACGGGAGGAAAAAAGGCTGGCTGCAGTTTACCTCCGGGACCTTCATCAACCAGGGCAGGCTGCCAGGCACTGGCATCAAAATCAGGTTTGTTCCAGTCATCAATTTCCTCTCGGGCATCATAAGCTACGCCCAGGTATACACTATTTTTGATGAGCGGCCCATAATTGTACTTCCAGGAAGTGTCCGAAATAAGCTCATCAAAAGATCCGTCTGCATAGTTGATGAGGAGTTTGGCGATGAAAGCAGGCTTACCCACATGGAGATCTACCCGGGGGTTCCTTCGCCCCCATTTTCTCATGGGCAGAGGATTGTAAAAGCCGTTGCCCAGCAATACGCCCATGCAATTCTCTCCGTCACCAATGAGGGAAGTCACATCGTATTCGGAAAAATAGATTCTCTTACTGAAATCCGTCCAGGCAGGGTCAAGTACATTTTTGCCTATGCGTGCACCGTTGAGCGAAGCCTGATAGTAGCCAGCTGCAGTGATATAGAGTGTCGCAGCCTCGATCTGCTTATTTATGCTGAATGCTTTTCTAAAAACTGGTGCTGGATTGTTAAGATAAAATAGAGAATCACTGTCTGGTAACTCCCTACCATCAGTAATCCAGTTGGCTGGCTGGTTTTTGTAAAATATAAGCTGATTTACGTCTTTTTCATTGCTATTGCAGGCAAACAGCCCTGGCAGAAGAAGAAGGATTAGAATATATTTCATTTTCTCATAGCGCATAGACTACCCAAATAAACGCTTTTTTTTGTAAGTGCTACATCAGCATCTGACTTTAATGCGAAGGATTGCACGAAACGCTCTACTTTTGACAGAATAAAAAAGGTACTGGCGCAGTTGAGCCAGTACCTTTATACCAAATCATATTTTTAAGTTCCCACCAATTCAGCTGCTAAGTCAGATTATTATTTGATATTAACTCATTGGCTGGGGTTGGCATCAAGTCATCTCTGTTCGGATCTATTAATTCTTAGGTAGAATCAGAGTTTCATTGCAAAAAAAGGCTAAAGAGCACTGAATATTTTTTAAATAAGCCAATGCGACCAATAGCACTTGCTTTATAGATCAGAAACTAACTTCAGCTGAACCTAAATTTCTGAGGCAATAAAATAACTCACAAAAATGCTTCATGCGTTTAGCGCTATTTTTTACGTAGTCTAAGCGGTGACTGCTTTAATTTTTTTTCTTCTTTTTAGTTCCTGATTGATAGGTTTTGACTGTAGATCCATAGAAGGACTTTCCAGTATTCCTATGAATTCATCCAGATGTTGCTGATATACGCCCCGGGGATTGGTATTGTGTTTTCGGGCTACATAAGCCGCATAACCTACTGCCTCACCCATCATACCGCAGGTACGCATCACGCGGGTACTTCCAAAAGCTACATGGGTTGTGCTGATGTCACGTCCGGCCATAAACAGGTTTTCAATGTTGCGTGAATACAGACAGCGGTAAGGAATGGTATAGGGCTTTACCCTGATATGCTTGGTAGCCGCAAAAAACTCTTCTCCGGGAAAGTATTGCGAATTTTCCTCATCCGGAAAATGCAGGTCAATGGTCCAGGTAGCAGTAACGGTAGCGTCAGGATACATCTTGCCTTCCTGTATGTCCATCTGGGTGAGGATATGATCCCCCAGCAACCTTCTGGATTCTCTTTTACCGCCTATATATGCTACCCAGGCTAATTCGTAGTTTTTATATTTTTCTTTTTTCTCATTTTTAAGATACGACCAATTACCATAAATGGCTCTCAGGTTATGATCTCTGATCTCTTCTGCTTCTTTGATGGTATTGAAATTGCCAAAACCCGTTTCCCACTGCCAGTCGGCTTTATGCTCATCAATGTGGTATTCGTCTGAAAACTGTATAGCCCAGGGAGTCTCAGGAAAAGTGGTAGCGGAATCTGTTTCCACCGATGCCCAGAGGTTAGAAGTACCCAGCGTAAAGTCGTCAGATTTTTTGGGGGCTAATGACTCACCGGTTTCTTCCTGACTTTCCCTACCTACCCTATAATCCGCGCCGGCCAGAAAGCCTACTGTTCCATCGCCGGTACAATCAGAAAACAGTTCTCCGCTGAAACGGTACTCCTGGTTAGTTTCAATATTTCTGCCGATAACAGCTATGATTTTGTTGTCTTTGGTTTCTACCTGATCTACGTGAGTGTTGAGAAAGAGCGATATATTTTCTTCTGCACTTACGACCGATAACTTTCTTTTATCGCCGTAGCGGTCTCCATCCGGATTGCCATTACCCGGATCACCGTTATCCAGTTCACGCACTATTCTGCCCAGCTTGGAGTAGTAGTTTTTATCCACATCACCCATTAGGTGTACCCTGATTTCGGAGCTATTGTTTCCTCCCAGTACGGGACGGTTCTGTATCAATGCAACGTTCAATCCCATTCTGGCTCCCGAAATGGCCGCACAGGTGCCCGCCATTCCGCCTCCTACCACTACCAAATCATAATGTCCTCCGACTTTGGGCTTGTCGCTAAGGCCCAGCATCTTTTTTCTATAAGCCAGCAAAGCATCATTTTCCTGGGGGGCCCTAAAGTTTTTGTCTTTGGTAAAAAGCAGGGCATCACACCTGCCGTCAAAACCGCTCATGTCTTCCAGCGCAAGCTTCACCTGCGTATCCTTGATTTCGGTAGTCCCGCCATGGTACCATTGCCAACCTTCAGAGCCGCTGGAACCAAACACCTGTTCCAAAGGCTGGTCATTGATTAAAATTTTAAACTTACCAGGACCTTTTGGATAGGGTGCCCAGTCTTTGGTTCTTACCCAGATATAGTATTTTCCTTTTTCAGGAAACTCCACTTCTGTAGAGGCGTTTTGCACTGGTCTTCCCATGCCGTGGGCAAGCAGATAAGAAGAACCCATGACATCAAAGGCTTGCTGATCGACTTTCCAGCCTCCTTTCTCGCTGAAAGATTCTGTTTCCACAAAAACCGTGGCTTTGTCGGCACTCTGCTGTGCCACAGCTTTATGGGTGAAGAGTAGTCCGGTAAATAAAAGTAGCAATAGTGTGCATTGTAATGTTTTCATAGGTTGTTGTATTGCGTTCGTCAATTGTTTTCATAATTCTTAATAGCTTTTCTGATCTTTTTATCTTTCAGCTTCATAGCTTTAAGCGTCTGATATACTTTATCGGCATAGACAGACTTAGCCTGCTTCAGCAGTGCAGTTAGCTTGTATATGCTTTCACTGGTCAGCAAACTTTTGTTTTTCAGGAAAATCCCTAACACTGCTTCCAGCTGGATAATGTTCATGCTGTCCATAGCGCCTGCCAGTATTTCCATGCTTTCACCACTCAGTTTCGTTTCACTTAATCTTTCCAGGAGCTTGTTCTGAGCACGATAACTTAAGTCCGGATAACACCTGGCAAGCGCTATCTGCCACTTTTCATTTTTCAGTTGCTGCGCAGGCAGATGGGCTAAAGTGTAGAGCGCAACAAATATGCTTTCACCATCAAGCATACGCAGAACTTCAGGCATATATTCCTCATACTGCTCTGGGGAAAGCTGATCCAGCGCATGGTACTGATAATCGTAATTGTCAGCCGTCAGGAAATGCTCAAGTATATTTTCGTTCCATATACTTTGGGTATGCTTAGGAATGCGCTCCGCGATTTCTCCATGAACGATATGCCAGAGCACATAGGTGCTATACACCGCTCCGCTTACTACTGCATTCTCTACCGATTTTTTGGTAGCGCCAGTCACGGCATCCACTTCTTCCGATACTTTTTTAGTACCCTCATCAATCAAGTCCTCTAATTGATTTTCACCCAGGAGAGAGCGGCTGTCTGTTAATATTTTCTGTAGTTTCTCATGATCTTCTTCCTTAAAGGCTTCATGATCAAACTTGGTTAGCGGACGTCCACTGACCGTTTCGTATTTCCGGAAATTGCCCAGCAGGTCCCAGTACAGGTCAATGACCAGCAAATCACAAAGTCCGTCTTCACAGACCGGAGTGCGAACATGACTAAAATAATGATCAGGAAGATTGTCCGCATTGTATACCAGTTCTACCTCCATACGGATAGAATCCTGTGTATAAACATCAAAAGCTTTCTCTCTGCGTACAGTTTCTTTTCCAGAAAAGGACAGGAGCAAAGAGAGCAAGATTAGAATGGGCAATATGTCTTTTGTACTAATCATTTTCCTAACGCATCAGTGTCTTGAGTAAGGGGCTGCTGTTCAAATAAGGCTTCCAATGTAAAAGTATAGGCTTTATTTTTCTTCAGCTCTGGTATAAGGATATGTCTTATCTGGGAAGCATTCAAGGCTTTTGTTGACCAATCCCGTTTATTTTTTTCCCGATAACTCACCAGATATCCAACGGCTCTATCTTCCGGCTCAAATACAAGTACAGCTTGATCAGCGTCCCTGAGTACACCTTGGAGCGCTATGCTTTCTTTTTCTTCACCTCCTTTTAATTTTACCTCCACCTCATGCGTCCATTCACTGGCGAAGCCCCACTGCTTACGGCTGCGCATGCGGTAATAATATGTCTCTCCCGGCACTAAATTAGGCAGCTGACATACGCCTACATTGCGTAATCCTATGCGCTGGCTATATTCTCCCGGCTCAGTACCATATTCAATTTCGTACATGTAGTCCAGCCTGTCTACCGAATAGCCAATAAAAAAGTGGTCATCAAAAGGAATAGTAGCCCGGATAATTGGTGGCAACTCATCTTCGTCCAGTTGGGCTTGCACCGCGGTAGAAGCTTCACTTTCACCGGCATTATTGACTGCTACCACCGCGAATTGGTAGCGGGCCAGTTTATCCAGATTTTGGATATCCATGTAATCATTGATGGTGAGCGGGCTTTCCTGATCCAACCCATCTTTTCCGTATACTATTTTATATCCACTCGCTCCCTCTACGGGAGTAAACACTACTCTTGCTTCTTCATCAGCCGTATGCACGATGCGGATTTCAGGTGTTTCAGGAGCAGCAAAATAGATCGTCGTATCCCGCACAGAATAAGATTGAGGATCCAGCAGTTCTACCCGCAGGCCAAAGGCAGACTGATCACCTTCTTCCCATGAAAAACCTCTATGCAGGAGAGAACCATCCGGCTTGATTTCAGGTAAACCGATTATGCCACCTTCCACTACTTCACCCGACTTTTGCACTAGCTTCCAAACCAGTGTGTAGTCTCTTAAAGTATAAGCAGGTATGTCCAATCTATTACGAGGCATAATAGACACAGTAACTTCATTTCCATTCATTTTTACAGTCATATCCTTAACCGGTGCATACTCTCTTTTGAAAGCATAATGGGGCCGCTTTTTCTGACGGAAGACATCTACCACGCCCCAGGTTCGGTTTTGCGATGGCGGGGTCGTCCAGCTTTCATTGGCTTTCCAGAAGCTACGGTAGTCATTGAAAGTCCAGAGAGAAACGCCTGCCATGTATTCCTTACCTCTGAACTCATCAAGCATTTCAGCAGCCTCAATATGGGCTTCGTTCAGATTTTCATCATTCAGGTTATGACCATACTCTGCCATGAAGATGGGTTTGCCAGGATGCAGTTGGTTTACTTTCTCTGCCCTTGCTCCCCAAGCTCCATAGCTGTTGAACATAATCATGTCTGCGTATTTTACCGGATCATCTTCCTGAGCAGAAGCGGAATGAGACACATAGATGGCTAAACGGGTAGGATCAAGGGCTTTGGCACGCTGGATGGCACCTTCAACATATTCCATCACTTTGGGATTCCTGTCAACGAAACCAATTTCGTTACCTATACTCCACCCGATGACTGAGGGGTGATTATATTTTACCTCAACCATCTTATCCAACCAGTATTGGGGCAGGGGATGCTCAGGATCCACCATTTCATCTTTACCCCAAAGGGAGACTTCTTCAAAAGTCATGATGCCCTTTTCATCCAGATAATCCAGAAAATCCTTAGGTAGAGGCAGGTGACTCAGTCGCGCCATATTAGCCCCCAGAGATTTCATCATGTCCACGTCCTGCCTGATGCGCCAGAGCGGTAGTGCGTTTCCTGTAGTGCGGTCTTCGGGAACAAGGTTAAAACCTACGCTACGAATCGCTTCTCCATTCAAGAGCAGCGTTTCCCCTTTTACCTCTATCTTTCTCACGCCAAAGCGATCCGTAAGGCGGTGAATGCTTTTATTATCCTGTTGTAAAATGAGCTGGCAGAAGTATAACTCAGGATGGTTAAAGTGCCAAAGCTGAAGTTGTTCCTCAGTCATGCTAAAGCTCATATTCACTTCCTCTTCACTGTCCGGTGACAGGCTCACGGTAAGCGCATCTCCCTTCCATATTTGCCGCCCATCTTTCAGCACACTTGCCAGCAGGTTTACGGTTTGTGCTTGCTCGCTTAAATTGGAGATTTTAGCTTTGATACTCACCTCCGCAGTACCTTGCTCCAGATCAGGCATGGCTGTGATATGCTGGTATTCCAGCCTTACCGGCTCGGTGACTTCCAGCCATACAGGTCGTCTGATACCTCCCCAGTTCCAGATGGCTCCCCGTTTGAAGGTATTATCTACCTGCAAAGTGATTCGGTTTCTCTCACCAAACTTCAGATAGCTATTGATATCAAACCAAAAGGGTAAAAAGCCTACATGATGCTCCCCTACTTTTTTACCGTTGATCCAGAGCTGCGCATCATTGTAGACTGACTCAAAGTAAATACGCACATTTTTATTTTCCCAACTCTCATTCACATTGAAATCATGTGTATACCAGGCCTTCCCTACATAATCGGCATATTCATTTTTCACATCCCAGTTTCCCGGTACTTCCATCTCGTCCCAGCCGGCTAAATCAACTTCACTTTGGTACCAGTTCTCTTTTTCACCCTGATTGTATAAATCCGTTTTAAAAGACCATTCACCATTAAGAGAATGTCGGTACTCAGACTGGGCAAGCGCTAACAATACTCCACCAAAACTGATGAGAAGAAAGGTTAGGGTAATGCGTAATATAGTTCTATGGTACTTTTCCATAATTCAGTCTATTTTTTTATTCCACCCGATAAGATTCACCCGGATTCAAGGTGAACTCCATAGCATGATTGATTTCCTCAAACGCTACTTCTTCCCCACTGGTCGTATTGAGGATTTTAGCATTTTCCCAGTCGGGGCTTACAATGCTGATCGTACTCTGGGTTTCTCCGTCTTTATCGGTAAAAATCATTTCTGTTTCCTGCGCAATGGGATAGACTCTGGCTTTCAGCACCCCATCTTTTAATTCTATTACGATACCTTTGCCGCCAACAAACAAAGGCGTTTTACCGATGGGTAAAGGGTAATCTTCCAGTGTCGTAGGACCTTCAAAGGTCTCTCCGCTGTCATAATCCATCCATTTTCCCTCAGGTAAATAGATATCCCGTCCTTCAGCAGTAGCATAATCATCTCCAAAGAGAGGCGTAGCCAGTAAGGACTCGCCTATCATCCACTGATAACTCCGGCGACTGGTATCTGCCAGATGGTATACCTGCTCATCTTCAGGATAAGCAACAGGCATGGGTGTCATGGGATAGGGATAGCCGGTTTCATAAGCATCTAAAGCGGCATCATAGATATAGGGAAGCAGGCGCTCATGCAGTTGGGCAGCTTCCAAAGCTACTGCATTGGTCTCTTTATCAAACTGCCAGGGACCATAACCGTAGGACATGGAAGGATTTACGGCTGCATACTGGGCATAGCGCATCAGATATACCCGTAATTGCTCTTGGGGTTCATCGCCAAATCTACCGGTAGCCAGCCCTGTACCGCCTATGATGTCAGGGTATACATAAGGAAAGCCCGCATAGGCATAAGCCAGGCCGTTGAGCGGGCCACGATCCTGCGGCTGATTATAATTAAAATCATTGTAACGGTGAATATCAGCGGGGGAACCCAGGTAATTATTTCTGCCCATGATATATACACCTTTATCCATCAAGGCTCTGTTTATGGGGTCAATCAAATCATCAGGTAAAGATTGGGGATAGCCAAATAGATCTTCTTTGAAACCATCCACCCCAAAATCCATCCACTTCTGGCAGAGCTTTACATACCAGTCTACTGCTGCGGGATTCTGTGCGTCAATCAGATAAATATCCGGCTCGGGGAAACCGGCTTTGAATAATTTGGGATTGCCTTCCGCGTCCTGGATGAAATAATCATTTTCCAGACCTTCCCCGGTAAAGGACCCTCCGGGAATAAAACCAATTCTCAATCCGATGGTAAAGATCAGCCCCTGATCATGGAAATAATCAATCATCTCCTTAGGATTAGGATAAAGCTGCGAATCCCACATGCCAAAGCTAGTGGTTGCCTGCAGCACCTTGGCTTCTTCTGATTCCGAATCTGAACCATAAGGGGTGCCATGCTCGTCAAACTCACCACTGCTGCTGGGCCAGAAGCCGGAACCTACCACCATCCAGCGGAGGGGATAGCCTAATTCAAGATACTGGTTTACGTTCTTGGTGACAGTTTCATGATTGGTATTCCAGGCCAGAGCCCCGAAGGCCTCCCAGCCCACGCCAAACCATTCGTATTTAGGTTTATACACCGGATAGCCTTCTTCATTGCGCACTTCCAGAAAATCTTTGTAAATCGCTTTTGGCGAACCGATAAAGTAGTAGAAAGCAGGCATCTCGGCTACGCCAATAGAGCCCTGTGCGTTTTCTTCTTCCGTAAACCTCACCAGTTTATCGCCCGGCTCAATATTGACCTGTGCCAGTCCCTGTTGGGGGAAAATAGCAAAGTTACTGACCATACGATGGCCGTGCAGGGGGTTCATCTCAAAGCCGGTAAGGTCGGTAGAGGCGCGTACATCTTTATCCCACTGGCCATTTCCATGGGCAGCATGATCGGCTAACCCATAGGCAGGAGTAACACCTTGCGTTCTTGCTACGATGGTATAATTACCCTGCTGCTGGGGAGATACGCCCAGCTTAAAATGATGGGGGGCCAAACTAAGATTCACATCGGCGGTCAGGCCGTTTTCAGTCTCTACGGTGAACGTGAGTTGGTCTCCACTCTCCCAGCTCAGTTGTGTACTTACTACATTTCCACTTTCCAGGCTATCAGCAGAAATTTGCAAACCTGAAAGCGGATGGGCTGCGGCTAAAACTTCACCACTGGCATTGCTGATTTCATACCGAAAGCCTCCCTTCTGAATGACTAGCTGATAATTTTCTGTATTGACGAGTATATGATCTTCATTTTCCGTGATTCGTTCATTAGTCTTTTGCTCACAGGCGAAAGCAAAGCTTAGAAGAAGTAAAATCCATATTAGAAAATGTTGCTGTCTCATAGCTAAGTCTAGGTTGTGTATTTGCATAAAATTATTTTGATCTTTCCATTACACCTACGCTATCCGCCCAGTGTTGCCAGCGCATTTCCATACTGGAAGCTTTTTCCGGATAGGACAGACTCAGGTCATTCAATTCAGTAGGGTCCTGAGACAAGTCATAGAGCTCCCATGACTGCTTTCCTCTCTTCACCAGTTTCCAATCTTCTTCCCGTATGGCCTGGTTACCAATATGCTCCCAATACAGTGCATCTTCTGAAGCAGTCTTATTTTTTTCACTATCATTTACCTGCGCGAATATTCCAGCAAAGCTATTTCCATCATAGGCTATGACTTCTCTTCCCTCATAAATTTCAGGATACTCGGCTCCCGCTACTGCCAGACAGGTAGGTAGAATATCATTAATGTGGGCTACCTGCCTGATAATTTGTCCCTCACCTTTAATTCCGTTTGGCCAATGGGCGATGAGTGGAGTTCTTATCCCCCCTTCATGCGTCATGCTCTTGTAAAGACGATAGGGTGTATTGCTCACATTGGCCCAGTTTTGTCCGTAGGCCACAAAGGAATCTGCCCCTCCTACTTCAGCCTCGGGGGAGCGGTTCACATCTTCCGCACAGGCCCCATTGTCGGAAAGAAACAGGATGAGGGTATTATTCATTTTCCCTTCTTCTTTCAAAGCTTGTATCAGTTTGCCAATATTCTGATCCATCCTATCTACCTGGGCAGCATACACCGCCATTTTTCTGGCTTCCTCACTTTTATTTTGCAGGCTATCCCAGGACTGAAAATCTGAAGGTGATAAATCCAGATCAGCGGGTATAATGCCTAACTCCTTTTGTCTGGCAAACCTTCTCTGGCGGATAGTTTCATATCCTTCTGTATAAACCCCTTCATACTTGGCAATGTCTTCCGGCCAGGCTTGTAAAGGATAATGCGGAGCAATATAGGCCAGATAGAGAAAGAAGGGATGGTCTTTTTCCTTCCCGTTTTTTATGAATTGGATGGCCTCATCAGTAAAGTTGTCGGTAGAGTAGTAGCTTTCCGGCTCAGGGAAAACCTGCTCACTATTTCTAAAAATGGGTCGGTCTATAAATTCAGAAGGATAAAAATACAAACCTCCTCCTTTGGGGATACCATAAAAATCCTGAAATCCTCTTTGGTCAGGCCACTGTGACCTTTCATCTCCCACATGCCACTTACCGGACATGATGGTATGGTAACCATTTTCTTTGAGCACTTCCGCGATGGTCACACATTTGTCATTCAGAAAACCCTGGTAAGAAGGGGTGCCCAGATCATGGTTCATCGCTCCTACCCCCGCTCTATGCTGATACAGGCCGGTGAGCAGACTGGCACGGGACGGACAGCAGCGGGAGGTATTGTAGAAGTTTGTGAATAATAAACCATCTTTAGCCAGCGCATCCAGATTAGGTGTAGCAATTTCACTACCCATACTACCCAGGTCTGAATACCCCATATCATCGGCCAGAATCACTACAATATTGGGACGTTCCGCCCTTTCTTCCCCTTCCTGACAGGATGCGAAGAAGAGCAGGGCAAGGATTCCCAGACAGAATCTCTGAAATATGTTATTCCCTGCTAACTGCATGAAGCACCTCCTGATGTAGTTGTTCAATTTTTTCTTTTCTGCTGTTGTGCGACGCATCGTGATACTGCTGAAAGGCTGCTTTGATCTCATCATTATCTTCTCCCAGCCCCTGATCACTGGTCTCTTTGATCCAGTCGTCAAGTGCTTTTCTTAATTGAGACAGCTCCTGAGCGTACTCCTCCTGCTCAATCAAGTTGACTGTTTCATAAGGGTCGTTTTTCAGCTCATACAATTCTTCATAAGGCATATCTTCTACCAGCGCTTCCTGCGCAGGTGTCAATGTTCCCTGCTCATGCATGATGTTGAGCAGATGGTAAATAGGATGCATCTGCTTACGGTAAGCAGTAGCCGAGCTATTCACTGAAAAATCATGATGGTAGTTGCGGGTGTAGCGAAAGTTTTCGCTTCGCACACTTCTGCTTCTGAAATCTGTACCACCAATTCGGTTGCTTGCACTAAAAACGTATGCACTCTCTTCCTCCTGATGTTCACCCAGAAAAACTCTGCCCTGCATAAATTCATATTCTGTACGTGGTATTTGCATCAACTTCAGGCTAGTTGCGGTGACATCTATCAGGCTATGCAGTTGATCAGAAGTCTGCCCTTCAGTATAGCCTTCTATACTTTTGTCGGGAGGCAGTGAAATGATCAGGGGAACTCTAAGGCCGGAATCATAATGGTAATTTTTGCCTCTGGTCATCGGACGGCCATGATCGGAAAAGAAAATGATAGCCGTATTTTCATCCAGCCCGTACTTTTTCAGGCTATCCAGTACCATCCCTACCTGCTCATCCAGTTTTTCAATGCTGGCATAGTAACCGGCAAAATCTTTCCTGCTTACAGTATGATCAGGATAATAGGGCGGGATAGAAATTTTATCCAGATCAAACTGTCCGGGCTGAGGTTCTTCAAAAGGTCGGTGGGTCAATCCCAAAGAGACTTGTGCAAAAAAAGGTTCGTTCTTTTCAGCAATCTCCTGCCAATGCTCCGCATTGAAATGCTCGCCCGGCTCATGCTTGAACATCCAGTCTATTTTTCCTTTGCCCGGCACATCCTTGATATTGGCACTGGTATAGCCCTGCTCATTTACAATCTGGGCAACTGTCTTGATACCTTCAGACAGCTCGGGAAGCAACTCCTCAGGATAGCGCATATGATACGCTCCTATGGATGTCTGGTACATGCCAGTGGCAAAAGCCGTTCGGCTGGGAGAACAAACCGGAGCTGCCGAAAAAGCCTCAGTAAATCGCATCCCATGCGCCGCCAGACTATCCAGATGCGGAGTATTGACCAGACTATTTCCATAGCATTTCAGATCGGGAGATAAGTCCTCGGCAATGATCCACAACACATTCATGGGCTGTGTCTGTGCCTTTAGTTGCCAAGGGGTGAATAAGCCCAGCAAAATAATTAATAGGGTACTACTATATTTTTTCATCTTAGCCTGATGGTTTGCTGTTTTTCATGCCAGGCATACCCATAGCTTACTTTCAGTTCACGCTCTTCTAACGCTTCACCCAGCACATATTCAGCCCTGAATACCGTAGACTGATCTCCTGTTTCGGTAAGCGTGAGCGGTATAAGTTCGTTATTGATATGCAGCATCACTTCCGCTTTCTCAGGACAGCTATTGTCAAAGTTGAGGGGAGCTGTCAACGCTATACCAATCGTCTCTCCCTGCTTAGCTTTGCTGATTTCTTCGCTAAAATCCTGATTGTAGATTTTGAGGGCTATGCTGTTGCTACTCAGATAGGCAAGGCCAATGTTCCAGGCGGTATTGAAAGTCACCCAGCCTTCGGTGTGACCAGGATCTCCGGCATAGGGATCGTATGGGTAAGTGGTTTCTTTAGGATTGCCATCCAGTACTCCACGGGCTGTTTGTAAGATACCTGCGCCCCCCTGCCATTCTTTGTACCAACCCATTTCCACACCTTCAAAATCAGTTACCGCATCAAAGCCAAAATGTCTCCCACTAGGATTTCTGCCAAATATATGGTCTACATAGGCTATGGCCATTTCTTCCAGGCGGGCTTGCTTTTGAGTGCTTTCCAGATGGGCTGCTACTGCCAGGGCCGGAGCAGGAAAGCCAGCAATGTTACCTACTTCATTAAAACCGGTTTTTGAATCAAATCTAGCATCATTTTCCGGCCTGATACTGGGGATAATCCACTTATCATTCGAGTATCGGCGATAGTCCCACATATTTTCGGAGCGGCGAATCATCTCATCTGCCCAGCTTTCCATTTTTTCCTGAATACCCTTAGGCGCTCGCTTAGGATAGTTTTCCAGAAAATAGGTTAAAGCGGTAAGCGTTATATGCTCTCCCTGTCTTTGTCCTTTGGTGGTTCGTGGGTCCTGCCAGTCAAGGTTGTCCAGAAGCCATTTGGTCTGGGCATAAGCGGCTTCAAAGTATTGTTCAGCATCCTCTCTCCCTTCTCTTTGGGCAACTTCGTACATCATGAGGTTAGGCACAATACTATGTCCGGGAGGAAACTGCCCTTTTCCGGTGCCTATGAAATCATAGACCTGAAACAGGTTTCCATTATGCTCAATGTCGTGCCACTGCCAGCGGTTGATCGCTTCATCTCCCCAGATCGCAAACAGATAGTCTCTGGCTTCTTCATAAACTGTAAGAGGAATATAATCATCCAGATAAGGATAGGCATAAAGAAAATAAGCCAGTTGTTCTTTGAGCAGCGTATGGTTCACTTCTCCCCTCAGGTAAATATCTACTGCCCAGTAAATCAGCCGGATGATTTCTGGCGTATTTTCCGGCAGTTCTTCTCTCACCCCCAGATACATGCCCTGCACCGGCATACGCTCAGTGGAAAAGGCTGAAGGATTGGCAAAGTAGAGGTTGAGCAAAGAGGGAATTTCAAAAGAAAACTGATGGCTATCCCTCCAGGCTACGCCCAGGTTTGGACAATCCGCGCTTTCGTCAGTGGGCGAATAATTCTGGGAGTCGCCAAACCAGCAGCGCACATCCACCATAAAATTAATAGCCGGCTGATAAGAGGCCTGTTCAATCAGCCCGTCGGCAATCCAGAAAGGTACTGACCTACCGATATGTGCTTCTCCCTGGACGATCACTTGGTAGCTTCCCCGGTCTTCCGGCTGAAAACCCGTAAAATCACCAAGCTGAGAATAAATTTTACCTTCAAATAGTGCTCGCTCCTCTCCCACTTTGACAATACTAAAAGAAGTACCTTCCTGAGCCAGAGGTGCAGTAAAGCGTTTGGGTTTAGCTTTGTCATAACCCAGCTGATTCACAAAAACAGGCTGCGGATCATAGGCAAAGACCTGCACTTCATAAATCCTGAGCGGCTGGCTTCGCACACTTCTCAGCTTGATTTTTTGTGTTTTTACCGGCTCAAAAGCGATCATGGGATTGTCATTGGGAAGACTGCCTACCATCACCCATTTTTCATCTTTCCATACTTCAGCCAGCAAACTATCAGCACCGCTCACCAAAGGCAGTACAATACGGTCAATATTGTATTCCTGATCCAGGGTAATCTCCAGCCAATGATTTCCTACCGTGCCTGCTGACTGCCAGTAACTCTCAGGATTTCCATCTACCGCTGCCCTGGCCGGTTCTTCCTCACTGGAAGCCCTGGTGTGCTGATCCAAGGCCAGATTGGTCAGGCTGATCTCACTCGCCATAATCATCTGATTAAAACTCAATAAGACAGCTAAAAGAAGACTGGTGACTATGCTATTCATGTAATAAGGTTATGTTATGTGTAAAGTACACCTTCTCTATTAGAAGAAGGTGCTTTGCTCAATGGGTTAGTACCCGGGATTTTGTTCCAACTGATTGTTGACGTCCATATCCTTCTGAGGAATAGGCCATAGATAATCTTTATCAGCGTTAAATACCCTTTCGTCTACCGCCCTATATAAGTCAGCCATACCTCCGTAATTGGGGTGACCAAATTCATCAATTTCAGGGGCAGCATTCAAATCTACATAAGCGCCTTTAGGGCGTCCCACCAAAGTACCTGACATCACGTGATCCGCAATGCGCCAGCGGTGGATATCCAGCATACGAAATCCCTCATCGGCCAGTTCTACTTTCCTTTCCCTCCGCACTATAGCTCTTAGCTCTTCTATATTGGTAGTAGTGATAGCAGGATACTCGCTGGTCTGGGAAGGATCTACCTGATAAGCCCTTGCTCTTATGGCATTAATGGCGTCCAGGATGCTATTGTCTACCTGGCCCATCTCAATTTTAGCTTCTGCATAGGTAAGCAGCACTTCAGCATAACGCATCAGGATAAAATTCAGCTGAGAATTCTGGCGGTTGATGGGTAGGTCCTCTTCGCTGGTGTACTTTCTCCAAAGATAACCCGTAAAAGACGCAAATGGATTGGTAACATCCTGGTTAGCCACACGTTTCTGTACTCCATCTACAACCTGCCAGGTTTCTACGCTGTCAGGATGGGTCTCAAATACATAAGTGGCAAACAGACTTTGAGGCCTGATAATGGAAGCGTCTAAGCGGGGGTCACGATTTTCAAAAGGGTTTGCCGGATCATAAAGAGGAGATTCGTCAATTGGCAAACCATCTACACATTCGTAAGAATCAATCATGAACTGTGAAGGCACAAAACGACTCCAGCAGCTGGTATTACGAGGGCCCTGCTCTCTGGGAATAGGAGTATCCAGAAAGCCTACCAGAAATGGCATGTCCAAAATCACTTCTTCCGATCTTTCTCCGGCATAGGTAAATAGTTCAGCGTAATTGGGATGCAGGCTGTATACCTGAGCGTCTATCACTTTCTGGGCTGCCTGCGCCGCCACCTCATACTCTTCGTTCATCAAAGCAATGCGGGCCTTAAGGGCAAGTGCCGCCCCTTGCGTAGCCCTGCCTTCTTCTGAACCTCCCCAACTTTCTGGCAAGTTCTGAGCAGCAAAATCGAGGTCATCTATGATATTGGCATATACTTCTGCTTTGGGCGTTCTTGCCACTTTTGCATCATCTATATTAGAAGGTATCTCGGTCACATAGGGTACATCACCGTACAGTGCTATCAGCCAGGAATAGAAATAAGCTCGCAAAAACCTGGCTTCTGCCTGTATCCTTGTATAAAAATCCTCAGTAACAACATCCTGAGCTCTTTCCATATTGACCAGCAAGTTATTAGCCCGGTTGATACCACTGTACATCTTTTCCCAGGTTTCGGCAAATCCGGAAGTCTCTGAAGTATGTGCACCACGAGAGTAGGTTTGCATTCCACTAAAGTCTGAGCGCAGAAAACCAAGATCGGTAGCATTATCCAGGGTTAGCGGATAAGGCATCCCCCCTGAACGCCAGTACAGATCGCGATATACGCCATTGATAGCTAAGGTCAACTCAGCCTGATTGGAAAAAAAGGTTTCATCAGAAGGCGCATCCAGAGGTAATTTCTCAAGGGCATCTTCACAACTGCTTATTACAAAAAGCAATAGCAGTACGCTAAATATTTTATGTATCAATTTCATGATTTAAGCAGTTTTAGGTTAGAAGTTGAGGTTTAGTCCGAAAGTATAGACTGAGGTAATCGGATAGGCCGCCCCTGCCGTACCATTGGGTGCTTCAGGATCAATTCCCTGGGGCATATTGTCAATGGTAAAGAGGTTTTGTCCGGAGAAGTAAACTCTCAGGTTGTCAAGAAAATCATTCTGTATTACCTGATCGGAGAAAGTATATCCGAGGGTTAAGTTTCTCAACCTCAAATAGGATGCATTCCAAACCCAGAAGTCTGAGGTTTCATAATTGTTATGGCTGGTAGTAGCCACCAAACGAGGATGCGCTGCATCCGGATTTTCAGGTGTCCAGTAATCCAGATGCCAGTCCTGTATTTTACCCGCATTCTGGAAGGCCCATACCGCATCTCCGCTCAGGTAAAGGTCTTTTTTACCTACCCCCTGGGCAAAAACTGAAAGGTCAAAGCCCTTATAATCCAACGATATATTTAATCCATATGTCAATCTGGGAAAGGGATTTCCGATGATAACCCTGTCTTCAGAATTAATCGCATCATCCACTTCATCGGGCACTCCATCACCGTTCGTATCTTCGGTCAGCATATTCACATAACGAATATCTCCAGGGGCCAAAGCTCCGAATTGTTGCGGGGCATTATCTATTTCTTCCTGGGTCTGGAAATAGCTGATGGATTGATAACCGTAGATGGAGTTGATAGGATCACCTTCTCTGATAATGCTGGAGCCGCTGATGTAGGGGCCTGTTCCTACAAGATCAGTCACTTCATTGATTACGTTTGAAACATTGGCGTTGATACTGTAGCTAAATTCACCTGCATTATTTCTCCATCCTAATCCCAGATCCCAGCCGGCATTTTTTACCTGTCCGGCATTCTGGAAAGGGGCATTCAGTCCAATAGTAACAGGTATAGGCAGCTGAAGTAGTATGTCTTTGGTATTGCGGATATAATACTCAGCCGAAAGAGTAAACCTATTGGCAAACATTCCCACATCAAGGCCGAAGTTTGTCGTTTCCGTGGTCTCCCAACTGATATCCTTATTGGCCAGATCAGTTTGGGCAGCTCCGCTTTGGGGGGTACCGCCGAATAGAAAATCATTGCCCAATGCTATCACTGAAGCAAAAGGATAAATGATAGGATTATTATTGTTATCCACTAAATTCTGGTTACCCAACTGTCCCCATGAAGCTCTTAGCTTTAGGTTGCTAATCAAACCCACGTTGGACATAAAAGCTTCTTCAGAGATTCTCCATCCGGCTGAGAAGGCTGGAAAAATACCGTACTGATTGCCTTTGGCAAAGCGGGATGAGCCATCTCTTCTTACATTTGCTTCAAGTAAGTACTTCCCCTGAAAATCGTAGTTAAGCCGGGCAAAATAAGATTGTAGCCCCCACTCTTCGGCAGTGCCTGAGTTCTGCATATTTTCCTGAGAACCTACGTTGAGCTGGGGATAGTCCTGCAGTGGGAAATTATCACGGTAGGCAGTAAAACGGTCCCAGTGATAGGTGATCAGTTCATAGCCTAATAAGCCCTTGAAAAAGTGATCACCCAATTGCTTTTCGTAGGTGGCTACTGCGTTCATGTTGTTAGTCAGCGCCCTTTGGTTGTACTGTGAAAGAGAGTTTCTTCCCGGAAAAACATACTCCAGGTCAGCTGTTTCAAAGTTGTAGACTTCGTAATTACGGGTAAATTCTTTACCTACATCATCTGTGTATTCAGGAGCATACATAAATGATACTTCCATTCCTTCAAGGGGCTGATATACGGCCCTTAAAATTCCCCGGAAGTAATTGTATTGATCTTCATCAAAACCTCCTTCATTTGCTATAGCTACAGGGTTTTTCCCATTCCAGCCCGGCCCCCAGCTACCATCTGAGTAAACGGCCGCGGCAATGGGCGGAATTCTATAGGCCTGCCGGATCACATCATCCAGACTTCCGGAAGGTTGATTACGGATAGATCTCCTGATGTTCAGGTCAAAGTTAACCGATAGCTTTTCAGATACAGTGAGATCAGTATTCAGTCTGGCCTGATACCTCTTGAAATTATAATTAGGCACATTACCGTTCTGGTCCATAAAAGAGACGGAGCCTAAAACCTTAGCAAATTCATTACCTCCTGACAAGCTCAGGTGATGATGCTGCTGAAAACCATTTTCGGTAAACACCTCATCTATCCAGTCAGTATTGGGGTAGAGGTCGGGATTACTTTGATAATTTTGTTGCCACTCATTGATAGACTCCTGGCTGTAAAGCGGGTCCTGTCCCAGGTTTTCGCGGGCCAGGTTATGATAGGTCATATACTCATAGCCCCCCAGATATTCGGGAAAGTTGGTAGGCTGCTGCCATCCTCCATAGCCGCTATAATTTACTTTGAACTCTCCGCTTGCACCTCTTTTGGTAGTGATCAGTATTACACCATTGGCTGCACGGGAGCCATAAATGGAAGCCGCCGCCGCATCTTTCAAGACTGACATGCTTGCTATGTCACGAGGATCTACGCCATTCATATCGCCGGGCACTCCATCAATCAATACCAAAGGATTAGAATTACCCAATGTGCCTATTCCACGAATTCTGATGGTAGCGCCATCCGCTCCGGGCTGGCTGGAATTTGATGTTACAGTAACGCCCGGCATTTTGCCCTGCAAGGCTTGGGAGGTCTGCATCACGGGTTGTCTGGAGATTTCCTGTCCCTCCAGGGTTTCTACCGAACCGGTAAGGTTTTCTCGTTGCTGTTCACCGTACCCTACTACTACGACTTCCTGCAGGCTTTGCAGATCGGGAGAAAGTTCTAAGTCAATTGTAGAATGGTTACCTACATTTACTTCCTGTGTCTCATAACCTACGGAACTGAAAACCAGCACCGCATCTGACCCAGGTACAGTAATGGAGTAATTTCCCTCCACATCTGTTACCGTTCCCTGGGTAGTGCCTTTTACCAGTATATTGACTCCCGGCAATGGACCAGAATCATTTAAGGATGTCACAGTACCCGTGACGTTTCTCTCCTGTGCCAGCAACTGCATGCTGACAAGAAGCAGTATCGCACATAGTTTAAAAGCTTTCATAAGCACTGATGTTTAGGTTGTACATGTGTATTAGTTTTATGTTAGATGTATAAAAAATAAGCCTGCCGGAACATCCGCTGAGGGGTGCAGCAGTTCTATTGTCAGGCTTTTAGTTTGAATCACTTGATCAAGTCTGATATTATTGATGGTTTGATGATTTTCTTTTTCATGATGAATTACCTTTCCTGTTTCATCTCTAAGAATATATTCTCTGACACAAAAGGGCATTACATGTTCCGGATGTCCCATGAGAGAAGATTCCAGCGGATGATCAAAATCGGTATCAAAATGCAGTTGAATGTTTTGGATCTGCTGAGTTTCTGTCCACTGTAGCTGTAAGGTGGGATGCGTATCCAGCGGATTGGCCACCCATGCATTGCTTCTTATATAAGGACGCGTAAAACCATTCAAGAGTAGTTCAGTCCCGTAAGCTTCCAGACCGGGGCTGATTTGCATGCCTATATTGTGTCCCTCAGGGCGCCTGATAGGTGTCCAGAACTCAAAACTGTCTATGCCTAATGCTTCGGGAGGCTCCTGCTTTCCTGTGTTGGAAACAGCTTTATTTCCGTGGTTGAATACTGAAAGGATACCACTCAGCCTCTGTCGACTTCCTTTCAACTGTACATGCTCATGATTGAGGAATGTCAAAAAAGCATATTGATCTTCTTTGAGCGTTTTATCAAAAGAGATATCCAGGTACTGCTCACCTTTATGCAATGAGAGCGTTTTACTGCTGAGTGTGATGTCAGGCGTATAATTCTTTACCTTGCTGCTTACTCTCAGTTCACAGCTTAGCTCAGTGACTTCTTCGGCATTGATAAGTAGCCTGAATTGATATTTTTGTCCGGCCTGTAGAGGCAGCATTTGAGCAGCACCATGCTTCAGCGACATCCAAGGCCCGTCAAATGGAATTTCATGAATATTCAGCGTGCTGGAGGCTTCTATTTTTGCCTTATACAAGCGATTTTCTTCTCCTTCCAAAGGAGTATCAGGTATGCTCTGTCCCCTCAGGTTAAGCTTGTTTTGCAGCACTTTGATTTTACCTTGCTGATAGATTTGAACAGGTTTAAGCTGATATGCTTTACATAATGAAGCGGCCATGCCTACCGCCTGCGCGCCATGGGCACAGGTAGCCATCACCCGGCTGGAGCCAAAAGCTACATGAGTAGCACTAATGATACGGCCGGCCAGAAAGAGATTTGAGATGTCCTTGCTATAGTAGCAGCGGTAGGGGATCTGATAAGCACCCTTGCTGTGCCATTGGTTACAGCCCATTTTATCACTATATACCCCATCGGCAGGATGCAGATCCAGCGACCATCCCCCAATCGCTACCGCATCTTCATGCTCTCTTTGCTCTACCACATCTTTCTGGTTGAGGATATAATCCCCGATAAAACGGCGACTTTCTCGCTTACCGGGAATAGTACCTAACCATTCCAACGTCAGATTTTCTGCTTCAGGAAATTCTCCACTGTTTTTGATATAGTCAAAAATTCCATAGACCACCTTCCATAATTCCCATTTGATTTCTTCTGCCTGATGTATGGTATCCATCCTTCCTCCGTACTCTACCCACCAAAGGCGACAACCGTGGTCCTGCAACTGGAAGTTGCGGATTCGGGGAAGTTCACCCGCATCTTTGATGGCAAATGATGGCGCCTGAAACTTGACAGGGTGGCCAGCGTCCTTGGTGTAGAAATAGATAGAATGGCCCAGTAACTCTCCATAATCTTCTACATCAGGGGCAAACCCTTCCTCAAACTCTTCAGGTGGTTCCGCACCCATACGAAAAGAAGCACCCGACAAAAAGGCCACTATTCCGTCACCGGAAGCATCACAGAAAAGAGGAGCTTCCAGTCGGTATTGGGTAGAATTTTGACTACAAAATGCTTTTACAGCTTTGATCTCCCTGTCTGACTTTTTTTCAATTTCATACACTGCCGTATTTAGCAGCAAGGTGATATTCTCTTCAAGCTTGATTTTCTCCAGCAGAATGGTATCCAGCATCAGGGGGTTACCCTCTTTGTTCCGGTAGACATTTTCCAGAAGAATTTCATCAATCACTCCTCCTTCTCTGGCCCAGCGGTTATTGTTACCCATATGAGAAGTAGCCCCCAGGATCCAGAGACGGACTTCGCTGGAAGCATTCCCTCCTAAAACCGGACGATCCTGAACCAGTACTACCTTCAGCCCTTCTCTGGCAGCTGTAATCGCACAGCACACTCCCGACATTCCTCCTCCTACGATTACCAGATCTGCCGAGTAAGGCTCTTCCCTGAGCTGTCTTTTACTTTTAAAACCCTCCCTGATCATGCGTTTTCTGATTTAAGATTTTTCATTTTTTTCTTTTGATTGAGCCATTGGCCTACCAGCACGATGAGAAGCCCCATACCTGCTACCAGCCACCCATTAGAGTTAGCAATTACCCCAAGTATGCCGATCAGTATTCCAATAGCGCTAAGTGTATAAGACAAGACTTTAATCCCGTAGCGATTTTCTTCTGATAATGAGGCTTCATCCTCCGATTCCTGTTCAGCAATTTTACTGCTCGCAAGGCAGTCCGCCTGATATCTCAGATATTCCTTGCTCACGCTGCTTTTTACAACTGCATACACCTCATAGATGGCAAGTAGCAAGAAAGGCAGCATAGCCCCCAACAGCATCTCAGCAGAACGGCCTAATGTAATATCCAGAAAAAGGGGACTAAGAAACTTGAAAAAAAGGTTGATAGCTAAGCTTAGAATGGTGCAGGAAAGTATGGAAACAGAGGTATGTCTTTTGGAAAAGAGCGCCCAGATGGGTGGCCCGTAGAGGGAGCAACCCGTTACTGCGCCAATACTCAGGACTACTTCCACAATACCGCCGACAGCAGGCACCATCAGCGCTACCAGTATGGTACCTATCCCAAAAACGACAGTAGCCAATCTGGCTACCTGCATCACCTTTTTTTCGGAGGCCGAGGGACGAAATACTTTAAATAAATCATTGGTAAATATGGCAGATGCCAGGTTGAGCGTAGTATTTACTGAACTGGCCGTGGCAAATATCATCCCTCCCAACATTAAACCTATCATACCGGCTGGTAATACTGCCTGACACATCAAAAGATAGGCTCCTTCATTTTCCAACCCGCTCAAATCTGTGCTCACTCCTCTGTAAAGCATAGGAGGAAGCATCCAGATCAGCGGGCTAACCAAATAAAGAAAGCTAAATAAGTAGCCTACTTTTTTGGCCGACCTGTTGCTGGAGACCGAGGTATAGCGCTGTACATAGGCCCAGTTGCCACCAATAAAAATGGCGTTGTAAATGCTGAAAGCTATTAGAAAAGTCCAGCTGTATTCTCCCTGCGTAATAGCAAAGAAGTCAGCTGGCACACTTTCCTGAAAATTTACAAACCCTCCTACTTTATCAATCGCTAAAGGCACCACAATCAAAACCGCTGCGGTTAGTACTACGAACTGCAAAACATCGGTAACAATCACTGCCCAAAGCCCTCCGCTGGCTGTGTAGAGAATAATGAGTATACCCAATCCTATAATACAGCTACTAATGTCAATTCCCGTAGAAACATTGATAATCTTGGCTACCGGATATAGAAACGCACCTGTATAGCCCAGTGAGATAAAGAGCACCAGGTAGGTGTAAAATTGCTGCGTCTTAGCGTTTAGGCGATTTCTTAAAAATTCTGCTGCAGTGAGTGCTCCTGTTTTTCTCCAGGCAGGTGCAATAAACATACCTACCAAAAATCCACCCACACACATGGTAAGCTGTATGGAAACAGCTACCAGACCATATTCATAGGCGATAGAACCCCAGACTACGAATGTTCCCGCAGAAAAGAAACTCATGAAGAGAGACAGAGAACTGATGGGCCAGGGCACAGCTCCTCCCGCGGCAAAATATGACTTCAGGTTCGCATTACCATTCCGGAAAGACATTCCTGCCCCAACGATGATCAGGGTAAAAACAGCAATGACGATGTAGTCCAATATTTCCATGAATATAATTTAGGTTGTTTTAGCAAAATCTGGTTTGGTTTGGTCTGGTCAGTAATATTATTAAATATTATCCATTAATGAAAAAATAAACTTTTTGAATTTATGTTTTTTTGAATATTTGTAATTTTTTATTCAAATTTTTAAATTATGTGAATTATTTTAATTGTATTTTATTGAAAGTAATTTCAAGCTTTACTATTAAAAAATCTCAACAGCAAGTCTTTCAGTATGACACTACCCAATACAGGCCAGAACTCTACTAGACCTAAGTTTCTTCAGCTGGCTGATGTGGTAATAGAACAAATCGAGAAAGGTAAGCTCAAGCAGGATGACCGCCTTCCTTCGGTAAACGAGATCATCAAAAACATGAAGATGAGCCGGGAAACAGCACTTAAAGGGCTGAATTACCTCAGTGAGCAAGGCATTATCCGTGCTGTCTTTCGCAAGGGATACTATGTACAAAGAACTGATGTCAGATTAGGGCTGCGTATATTCTTCATGCTGGATAAAATGACCACTTTCAAGGATGAACTTTATCATGCATTCTATGACACACTCATAGAATACGGAGAAATAGATGTCTACTTCCATCACCATAATTTCAGGCTTTTTCAGCAACTGATTGAAAATAACCTACAGAATTATACCCATTTCGTCATAGTCACATATTTAAAGGGTGATGTAGGAGCCGTGCTACAAAAAATTCCTTCAGACAAACTGATTATTCTGGATGCATTGGAGAAAAGCATGGGTGAGGAGTATGCCAGCGTATATCAGGACTTTGAAAATGACATTTACCGTTCCCTGAAAGAAGCTTATGAACTGCTCCAACAATACGATTGCCTCACACTCGTAGCTCCCTCTACCCTTTTCCACCTGGCCCGTGCAAGAAAAGGCTTCCTGCGGTTTTGTAAAGAACATCATTTCAAACATCAGGAAGTGGATGGCATTGATATCACAAATTTTCATCAGAATAACGTTTATATCACCCTCGCCGCTTATGACATTGACGAAGTCAAAATCATCAAACTGACTCATGAAAAGGGCTGGCAATTAGGAAGAGAAGTTGGCCTCATTTCCTATAATGATACCCCCGTAAAAGAAGTACTGGAAGGTGGCATCACGGTAATAACTACTGACTTTGCCAGTATGGGTAAAAAAGCAGCTGAAATGATTATTAGCGGTAAAAAAAAGAAAGTCGCCAATACCACCAAACTGATTATCCGTAAGTCTCTATGAGGGTAGAGCATTACATTTACAAGAAAACCCCGTCAAGGTCAATCTATTATGATTTTTTGAGTAAGGAGGAAGCAATAGTACCATAAATATTTTTGCCAGAATAAAAATCAGGTCTAATCAGCAGCATTTTTTTGGTCTAATCCATACTACGGTACATTTTCTGAATCGGACTGTGGAGCCAGTGCGACGCAGGCCCACGGCTTCTGCGCCTCAGCTTGTGTCTTCACAAACTGGAAATGTACAAGAATATAAAGCAAACCCTTAGCCATAAGCTCCTTGCTTACATCCATCACTTAAGGAGTAGATTTTACTGCGCCTAACTTCCTGATGAGGTATTCCGCGGCAGCCTCGTTTACCTTGTGCTGGTTGGCATACTTCATAAAATGATGTGTATCGTCTACAATCACGATAGTTTCCATAGGCACATCTTTTTTCATCAACCTGCCTACCAGGTCTACACTCTGATGAAAGTTTACATTACGATCATCATCTCCGTGAATAATCAAAACGGGAGATGTCCAGCTGTCTACTGCCGAAACCGGCGAAGATTGCCAGGCTACATCCATAGCCTCTTGCAAATCAGGAGCCTGCTCATACTCAGCAGCATCAAAAGCGTAGCGTCCCCCTACACGATTGTGTACGCCATGAATATCTACTCCCGCGGCGAAGAGGTCGGAATCGCGTCCCAATGCCAGGGCCGTGAGATAACCACCGTAGGAGCCACCATAGATACCAATTCTGTCAGGATCTACAAATGACTGTTCCGCCAACCATTCTCCCGCTGCTTTTACATCCTGATATTCTGATGCTCCTCGGGATCCACCATCTACAGGCCTGTGAAACTCATAACCATAGCCAATGCCCAGCCGGTAATTTACCGATAGTACCACGAACCCCTGGCTGGCGAGGTACTGATTTAGCGCATAGGCATTAGAGTAATACGAAGAGTAATGCCAACCCAGCAACATCTGGCGGGGAGGCCCACCATGCACATAAATCACTGCGGGTTTCTGCCCCTCGCCATTCTCAGTACTAAACATGCTAGCATGAATTTGCTTTCCGTCGGGAGCATCAAAAACAACCTGCTCAGGTACTACAAGCTGATCTGTAGGGAAATCTGCTGGAATCAGTTCTTCACCAATTAAGTCTGGTTCTTCACTCGCCAGATTCATTACAGCCGGAAGAGGAGGCCTTTTGGCTCCAGCACTCAGATAAATGAGACTTTCACCATCTCCGGTAATCAGCGGGGTCCATTCATTGCCTTTACCGGGCGTCATTACCTGAGCATCTGCCTTATCTACCGAAACTTTGACAATATGCCTACGGTCAATATCAAATTCATCGGGGCCGGTATTGGCGGTAAACACCAGGGATTTTTTGTCAGGGCACAGTGAAATATACTCGGCCATATAGTCACCGGGAGTAAGTAGCAAAGGATCTCCTCCCTGCTCATCTATGCTGTACAGGTGAGGCCAGCCATCATGATAAGACAGAAAAGTAATATGACCATCAGCATAATTGAGGTTGAACCTCCCCTGTGTGGTAGGCGCTGAGCCTCGCATCGTATGGGGAGATTCCCATAGCTTTTCTACTTCCTCCGAAGCCGCTTCCTCCGAAGCCACTTTGGAAGAAACTACTTCTGCTTTCATCACCGACCAGGGACGAGGTATTGCCGCCAGGATAGAGTCGGGCTTTCCAGCCCTTATTGGCTGTCGTATAAATGCCAGTGACTGACCATCAGGTGACCAGCTTGGGTTACTGTCAAAGTGAAAGGAAGGGGCTATCCATTGTATGGGTGTTTCACGATTCTCAAAGATGCCTACATAAGAATGATCATCTCTGTCGGAGGTAAAGGCCAGCATACTCTCATCGGGCGACCAGACTGGTGATTCGCTCTCACCCCGGGCATAAAAAAGCTGTTCGGCTTCCTTACTTCCATCTACGGGTACTGTCCATACCTGATCGTTTTTGATGAAAGCTACCTGCTTACTGTCGGGAGAAATGGCAGGCGATATCCCCTCTCCCAACAATATTGTTTCACCACCATCAAAAGGGATGCTCCATAACCGGACTTTAGGAAGTACTGGCTGAGAAGCGGGATTTACCGGACGGGCATCATCCCAATTGCTGCCGAAATCACCCCCTCTGATATACACGACCCATTTCCCGTCGGGTGAGAGGATCACGGATGACAATTCCTGTCCATCATCCTGCTGGTAATTCGTAAGTTGGCGGACTTCAAAATCAGATCCCTCTGCTACGTAGATATTTCTTTTTCCTAGCGCATTTACAGCCCAGGCAATCCGGTTCTCTCCTCCTGAAGTGAGTGCATTGGGAAATGGATAAGAAGTAACCTGCTCCAGCGTAAAATCCCGCTGCTGCGCAGAAGTATGGAAAGAATAAGTACACAGAAGTAAAAACACTAACAACAACTTTGAGCAGTAAAAACACAATTTACATTCAAAAATCTGCTGAATAGAAAAGGCCATAGCTGTAAATTTTTAAGTAAAAAATCTCTCTGAGGATCAGTAGGTTTGGATATCAGTTTCATTGAGAGGGTAAAGCCCATCGGGAATATGCTGATAATCCAACTCACTCAGATGTACCGTGCCAAAATAGGGCTCAGGCGCATCTACGATAAAGATAGAGCCAGCATAATCAACCAGGTCAAAGCCTCTGCGAAAATGAGCCCTGGATTTCAGTACGATGATGTCCAGCTCACTCTGATCAATGTCCAACACATTAAAGATTGCCGGATAAGTTACCTGATAAAGATCAGGGCTGATGATCAGGCGGTTATTTTGACCAAACCGGATTACAGCAATTTTTTCAAATTCCCATCCATCTTTGGGATTAGCATAAGCACCAAAATATTCTAATGTACCGTTGATGATCACAGGCTCACCGCTTGATTCTGCCAGATAGCCTCCCACTGTCACACTCACCTCTTCCCCCTGCTGAACATTATTTTCAGAAAGTGAATCCAGTAAGGGGGCATCTTTGAGCGTAGCGATACAAAAGTTAGAAGCATTTTTTTCCATCAGTTCTCTGAGAATAAATGTGGCATCACCCATACGATCGCTATAGTCTCCTACCACTACCGGTGTCTGTCCCTGCTCTACGGCTTCTATAATTTGCGCGGCAGCTACCTCTGGCCGGGGATATTGTTTGTTGGCGAAACTTTCTCTCACCTTCCAGATGAAGCTGCTCATATCTTCAGCGATTTCGTCTGCCAGCGCCTGATCATTGTTCGTGATGACCATCACCGTAGCACCAACATCAGGCACATCCGACCAGGGAAAGCCATACAGCACCGACACATACACATCTTCTTCATGATCTTCCCAGATACGGCCCCTTTCCATAATTTCTATGGAAGGGTAGGTCTTGGTATCCTGCATCACCGTAGGCGTAATGACTCCGGGCTTGCGGGTTGCCATCACCGGTTGGTACTCTCCCTGCAAGATACGATGCATTAGGCGGGCAGCTCTCTCGCCCTGCTCTCCGGTATCATAATGAGGATAACGTTTGACTACGAGAACTGCATCAGCCGCCTCACTCAGTTCCTGGTCTTCATTGCCGTGCAAGTCCAGGGTGACAATGATGGGTATATCCCCTACTTCACTTCTGACCCGTCTTACGATCTCGGCCTCGGGTTTGGGAATACCGGTCACCGCCATCGCACCATGCAGAGACAGGTAGATGCCATCAAAAGGACCATAGGCTTTGATATCTTCCACCATAGCCTGGGTGTATTTATCAAAAGCTTCCTGGCTTACCCAACTGCCTGAGGAGCCTCCGTAGGGTGAGCGAGGGGAAGTTAATCCTAGCAGCTCAAAGTTTCCGTATTCCTTAGCTCTTTTCACAAAACCTTTGATGTAGGAACTGTAATCCAGCACCTCTTCTTGCTGAAGGGGTGGGCCATGGTATTCAAACTGTTCTATGCCGGTAGGCTCGGGACAAAAAGTACAGGTTTCATGACTGAAGTAGGCTACTCCGATTTTATAAGGCTGATTTTCAGCACTGTCTGTATATTCAGAAGAACCTACATTACACGAAAATATGAGAGGAGTCAGCAAGAGGCATAAAACACAAAAAAAAGGATATGTGCTCATCTGAGCACTTTTTTTAAGGTTGACGGAAGAGCATTTCAAAACACATATTTTCACAGAATACCATCTCTTCTTTGCAAATAATAAGAAATATATATTACTTAAATATTTCATATACATGATAAAATTTTAAATAATGAATCAAGCACAAAATATAAAACTGATTCTTTTTCCCCTACTGTTTTTAATTTTAATCTCCTGCAAAGAAAATCCTGACACTGAAGAATCTTCCTCGCTTTCGGCTGAAACCGAGTCGCAAATTGACTCCCTCTTTCTGGAATGGGAGATGGCTGACTATCCGGGGGGCAGTGTGGGAATCATGCGAGATGGAGAGATTGTATATGCGAAAGGCTTTGGCCTGGCCAGCCTGGAATATGGTATTCCCAATACCGACAGCACCTTATACAATATCGCTTCCGTTTCCAAGCAGTTTACTGCTTACGCCATGCTATTACTACAAAGTCAGGGAAAACTATCACTGAATGATGAAATACATCAATACTTCCCTGACCTGCACGAGCTGGGCTACCCTATCACTATCAAGCAAATGGTCCATCATACCAGCGGTCTCAGAAGCCTGCACGCCCTCATGCACATGGCAGGCTGGAGAGGGCAGGATAAGCGTACCAATGAAGATCTTATGCGACTGATGCACAGGCAGGAGGCGCTAAACTTCAGACCCGGCGATGAATATCTTTATTGCAATACGGGTTATATGCTGATGGCTGAGATTGTGGAGCAAATCAGCGGTCAAAATTTTATCTCATGGATGGATGAAAATGTTTTTACGCCTGTAGGTATGGAGCATACCTATGTCGAGGAAGAGTATGATCTGGTATCTAAAAATAATGCCACCTCATACAATTGGTACAGTCAAGACTCCTCCTACAGATATGCGGTCCCTTACTGGGGCTATGTAGGTTCGGGTAACATTCATACCAACATCTATGATCTGCTCAAGTGGCAGGACTTTCTAAACAACCCACCCGATGGGCAAAAAGAGACCGTGGCAGCTATGTTTGAAAGGGGAATACTCAACAATGGCGATACACTTGATTACGCCTTTGGCATGAGTACTTTTCAGGACTATCACGGAGAGCAGGGATTTGGTCATGGTGGTTCAATTGGGGGATTCAGGGCTTCTATTCAGTCGGTGCCTGAACATCAACTTAATGTGGTTGTATTAACTAATTTTTCTAACAGTGAGCCAGCGGAAAAAGCATTTCGCATCATAGATATTGTGCTGGAAAAAGCTATAGAAGAGGAAACTTCTGACGAAGAAGCAGAGACAGAAACCGCAAAGCCTATGGCAGTTTCACCTGAGGTTTCAGGTGAGTACTACAGTCCCGAGTTAAGTACTACCTATTACCTGAAGCTAAGCGATGATGAAACCGTCACCATTGGGCATACTCGCCATGGTACTTTTGATATGCAAATGCTAAGTCAGGATACGCTTTCCGGAGATCATTATGCTATGCGGGAGATTGTACTTAAACGAAACCCTAGCGGTAAAATAGCGGGATTCACAGCTAGTAATGGCAGAGTGAGAAATATGCGGTTTGTCAAAGTCAGATGATCTTATGCGCATCTTCTACACAGCAAGAATCATTACGCTCTTTTTACCATAAAGCCCCTGGATAAAGCTATGCCTGACATCCTGTTTACGCTGCTTAGCCCTTACTTTTTTTGGAGAAATTTCATTTTTTTGACTAAAGTCTTGTATACGACTTTACTCCAGCATTTGACTGCCTGGCTTAGGTATAATTATTTCATTTTCATTTAACTATTTAAAGTTGAATTTTTGAAAAATTTTGAGTATTTTATTTTATCTGTTTAAGCCAAACACAAACAAAATTATGTTTTTGATGTTCATACATGAATATTATAACATAACTTCCTATAATTGCAGCATAATAACACATCTCGTGTAAATCTTTTTTCTTACTTCTCAAAGTAAACATTTACTACCTAAATTTTACCATTATGATGAAACATCTATTGATGATTTTCAGCCTTTTGCTTTTTATCTCTTTTCAGGGATATGGGCAGGAGCGTACTGTATCCGGAAAAATTCTGGATGAAAATGAAGACCCGCTTCCCGGAGTTAATGTGGTCGTGAAAGGAACCACCATTGGTACGATTAGCGACATTGAGGGTAACTATAGCCTCAGCGTTGGCAGTAATGACGCCATCCTTGAATTTTCTTTTCTGGGCTTTAAAAATCAGGAGATTCAGGTGGGTAACCAGTCAACCATCAACGTAAACATGGAACCTGACCTGACTGAACTATCCGAAGTGGTGGTGGTAGGTTACGGCACCAAGAGAAAGGAAGAACTTACCGGCTCTGTGAATGTAGTAGACTCAGAGTCTATTCAGCAGGTTCCTACTCCTTCTTTTCAAGATGCCTTACAGGGAAGTTCACCTGGGGTGCAGGTGGTTTCTCAGGATGGTGCTCCCGGGGCAGGCATCTCTATTCGTATACGGGGTATTGGCTCTATCAATGCTTCCAATGAGCCTTTGTATGTCATAGATGGTATTCCTATTACCTCGGGCAGCGGATCGCTAACTACCACTGACTTCGACAATGGCGGAAGAAGTGCTAACCCTCTGGCATCAATCAACCCCAACGATATTGAAAATATTGTGATTTTGAAAGATGCTTCCTCCACTGCTATCTACGGTGCAAGGGGTGCCAATGGAGTAGTATTGATCACTACCAAGCAAGGCTCCCAGGGAGCGGCCAAGATTGATCTGAAAGCTCGTGTCGGGTTTTCATCTCCGGCCTTTAATAACTTACTTGAGCCTCTGAATGAAGAGCAATACCGTCAGCTCTACGTTGAAGGTTATGTTAATAACGGAAGTTATGATACTGAGCAGGAAGCACTGGAATTTTACAATCAGCAATTTCCTGATCAGGCAGACACAGACTGGCTTGATGAAATTACCCAGACGGGTGTTACCCAGGATTATAACATAAGTGTCTCAGGTGGCTCAGAAAAACTGAGATACTTTGTATCCGGAAATGTATTGCAACAGGATGGTATTGTAGTCAATAACAAATTTGACCGTTATTCAAGCAGAGCCAACCTAAGCGCCAGCCTGACCGATAGGCTTACCCTTACCAATAATTTAACACTCTCTTATTTTAACCAGAGAGGTATCACTGATGGTACACGCTGGCAGGCACCTTTTTATGTAGCTTACCTTATGGCACCTACCATACCGGTGTATGATGATCAGGGCTTATTCTATGCCGAACATGCTGATTTTTTTATGGGGGGCAACAACCCTCGGGGCCACCTTTCTGATGATAGAAGAGAGCGTGAACAAACCCGCATCATTGACAACCTGAGCATTGATTACGAAATCCTTGATAACCTTTCTTTCCGTTCAGCCTGGTCCTTTGACCTGATTCAGGTAGATGACTATATATTTAATAATGGTCGTTATGGTGACGGTAGAAACGCCAACGGAAGTGCACAGGAAGCAGCCACTGACCAACTCAACTGGCTGGGCACACAGACCCTGAATTACAACAACACTTTTGGAGAGGCTCACAACATAGATGTACTGCTGGGATACGAAGCACAACATGTAAAAACCGATCAGTTAGACATCTCTACTGAAGGATTTTCACACCCTTCACTGATCTACGTTTCTGCAGGGGCCAACCCACAGTCAGAGACCTTTAACAGCCGCTCAGAGTTTGCGTTTCAATCTCTCTTCAGCCGGGTAAGCTATGATTTTGATCAGAAATATTACCTTACCGCTTCCCTGAGAAGGGACGGATCTTCCCGCTTTGGCCCAGAGTCTCGCTATGGTACTTTCTGGTCGATAGGAGGTGCATACTCCATAAGCGAAGAAGGCTTTATGCAGAATGTCGGCTTTGTTGATTTTCTGAAGCTTAGAGCCAGTTATGGTAAAACAGGTAACGCCAATATTGATGACAACAATGCCGATACTGATGATAACTACCTGTGGGCTGAGACCTATGGGTTTGCCCGTGAGTATGATGGTACTCCTGGTGCGGCCCCCCTCTCTATCGGAAACCCGGGGCTTACCTGGGAATCACAAGGTAACTTCAATGTAGGTGTTGACTTTACCGGTTTCAATAACCGAGTGAATGCTAATGTAGAGTATTTCATCAGACAGTCTACTGATCTAATCCTCAACCGGCCTCTTTCCCGTACCACCGGATTCCGTGAGCAGCTTTCCAATATCAGTGATATGGAAAACAGAGGTATTGAGATACAACTGGGTGCTGACCTGATTTCAACGCCTGATTTCTTATTGAATGCAGGAATAAACTTTACGGCCATTACCAACGAAATCACCAGCCTGGACGAAGCTATCGTGGATGGTACCAAACGGAGAGAAGAAGGGCGTGATTTCCAGGAATATTACCTCTACGGATGGGCGGGGGTTGACCCGGCCAATGGTGATCCACTCTGGTATACTGATGAAACCAAGTCAGAAACTACCAACCAGATCAATAACGCGCTTCGCTTTTATGATGGCAAAAGTGCGACCCCTGACTTCTTCGGTGCTTTCAACCTGAGAGCTCAATACAAGGCTTTTACTCTCTCAGGGCAGTTGAACTACCAGTTCGGAAACTATGTGTATGATGGCCCCGGATGGGTAATCCATGGTGATGGCAGATTTACACCTCGTAGTACTTCTACCTATGCTTTTAATAACCGATGGACCACTCCCGGTCAGCAGGCTATCTTTCCTCAGCACCGCTGGGGTGGTAACCAAAGCTCTAACCAGCAGGACTCAGACCGCTACCTCTTTGAAGGAGATTATATGAGACTTAGAACTGTAAGCTTAGCATATAATCTTCCTGCCAGTGTGCTCAGTACACTGAACCTCCGTTCACTGCAACTTTCAGTATTGATGAATAATTTCTGGACCTGGACCAAAGATGATCAATTATATTTTGATCCTGAACAGACTATTAGCGGTGTTTACAATACAGTTACACCCATCAATAAGACTGTCAGTTTTGTGTTAAACATTGGTATTTAATTGTAGAAAAGAATCATATGAAGACTATAAGATATATATATAAATCGCTCCTATTGATCCCGCTAACGCTGTTGAGTGTTTCCTGCGGGGAGGATTTCCTGGACCTGCAGCCTCCCTTGCAGGTAGCTAATTCTGATTTTCTGGAAACTGTAGACGACTTTCAGGCTGCTGTACTCGGAGCTTACGACCAGATGCAGCTGGCCGACTACTACGGGCGCTACTTTGTGCTGGTCCCAGATATTATGGGAGAAGACATCAAGCAAAACGCCAGTGCCAACCGGGGAAAAGAGTGGGCTGAGTATAATGGTGCCCCTACTACCAACCAGAGTGAACATCGTGAGTTCTGGGCAGAAATCTATGAGATCGTCAACATGGCGAATCAAATGATCAATGCTGAGTTTGCCCCCCCTGCCAGCCGTCAGGAGGAGTTTGAAAACTTACTGGGACAGGCTTATGCCATTCGTGCATTAGGCCATTTTGATCTGGTCCGATTATTTGCTCAGACCTATACATTCACTCCGGATGCTTCACATCCGGGTATCCCTGTAGTGACTGAATTTGACCCGGAAGCACGCCCTGTGCGTAATACGGTAGCGCAGGTTTATGACCAGATTATCGCTGACTTTGAAACTGCGATCCCTCTCCTGACTTCGGACCCGGACAATGCAGGGACAATAAGCAGAGAGGCGGCGCAAGCCCTGCTTTCAAGAGTATATCTTTACATGGGCCGCTACACCGAAGCTGCTGCTTTGGCAACTGAGGTGGTCAACAGCGGAAGATTTACTCTCGTGAGCCAAGCAGCTTACCCTAATCAGTTTCTGGAAGGCAACTCTTCTGAGGCTATCTTTGAAATTATCTTCAGCCAGTTGGACAATCCCGGCTCAGATCATTTAGGGAATATGTACAAAAGCTCAGGTTATGGTGACTACCTCCCTTCTCAGCAACTATTTGCGCTTTTTGAAGAAGGTGATATTAGAGCAACATTATTTGCCGACGACGATAACCTGGACGGGACTATTTATGCCAATGCCGAAGGGGAAGGAAAGCGTGTTTATAAATACCCCAGTGAAGGAGCTATCATTGCTACTGACAATGTGCCGGTAATACGTTATTCCGAAGTGCTTTTGAATCGTGCCGAGGCACTTGCCAAAACCGGAGATGACGCTGGCGCGCTGGCTGACTTAAATATGATTCGCGAACGTGCTGGCGTAGACCCACTGAGTGGCCTGAGTGGACAGGCTTTGGTGGATGAAATCCTGCTGGAAAGAAGAAGAGAGCTGTTTGCGGAAGGGCACCGCGTATTTGATATTACAAGAAACGGACAGGACCTGGTACGTACGGATTGTACTTCCCCTACCTGTATAGTAGAGTTCCCTGATCCTAATTTTATCCTACCGTTACCGCAGGAGGAAACGGATGTGAATCCAAATATTGAGCAGGCTCCCGGTTACGGCACCTGATCTGTCTTAGCATCCCTGCAGGCAGGAATTGTATGTAAATGAGTGTTAAATAATTCCCATTTACAATTCCTGACTGACTAAACCTTTCCTTCAGTCACTCGCTTCTGCTAAAAACATATTGGGAGCTTGGGGCTGAAGGAAAGTGTTTTTTATATTTACATACTCCTTTAGCCAAAAAAATTCAAAACATTTGCCTTGTCTCCATAGTCCCGGGAAAGTTGAATATTAGTTTTCTCAGCTTTGTAGAAAAATGACAAAATATACCCATGTGTTTTGATCAGATCATTTTACATTCCCAAGATCAATTGTCAGAAAATCGTTTTTCGTACACAACAAAAGCAATGGGCAATCTGCATACATATTTTTCAAGCACAGGACATTCAAAAAACCTATTATGACAAAACAGGCACTACTAATTTGCAGTATTTTAATCTTCTCTGTTCAAGGAAATCTCCATGCGCAGCTCTTTCAAAAGAAGAAAAAGGAAAGTAAAGAAGCAGAGAAAGAGAGCAAATTCACTGATTATGACCAACTTATCACCGCCGATGCCCGGAGCGATGAAGGTCTATTCACTACCCATTGGGTGGATGACAAAGTGTATTATGAAATGCCTTTTGATAAACTTAAAAAAGACATGCTGTGGGTGAGCCGTATCGCCAAGCTTCCTGGTAATTTTGGGGGAGGCTATACCAATGCGGGGTCCAAAATCAATGAGCAGGTTGTACGATGGTACCGGAGAGGAGATCATGTGGATTTAAAAGTGATCAGCTTTCAGAATGTGAGCGATGAGGAGTCCCCGATTTATCAATCTGTACAGGCGAATAATTTTTACTCCATCTTATTCAGCAGCAAAATAGAGAGCTTTAATCCAGACTCTACAGCTTTGCTCATTGATATCACTTCCATTTTTACTGATGAAGTAAGGGCCATCAATGCTATGCCTGACCGTTTGAGAAAGCAATATGAAGTAAAGCAATTAGACAAGAGCCGCACATATATTGAATCTGTAAAGTCATTTCCCGAGAATATTGAGATAAAACATGTCATGACATACGATGCGGCTAACCCACCGGAAAGTGACCAGGCCGGTACCATCAGCTTACTGCTCAACCAATCCATGATACTGCTGCCCGAAGACAAGATGCAGTCCCGCCTGGCTGACTATCGTGTAGGGTGGTTTACGATCAAAAAATACAATTATGATTCGGATGCCCTCAAGTCTGATGATTATGAGCTTATTCGCCGGTGGAGACTTATGCCCAAAGACATAGAAGCCTACAAGCGAGGCGAATTGGTAGAACCCGTCAAGCCTATCGTGTATTACCTTGACCCTGCTACACCCGAGAAATGGAGACCGTATTTCAAGCAGGGCATAGAAGACTGGAACCAGGCCTTTGAGAAAGCAGGTTTCAAAAATGCGATCATCGCCAAAGACGCTCCTTCTGAAGAAGAAGATCCGGCGTTTAGTCCCGAAGATGTACGCTACTCAGTGGTCAGGTATGTAGCCAGTACCACCCGAAATGCTATCGGTCCCTCAGTGACTGATCCCCGCACCGGAGAAATTATTGAAAGCGATATCATCTGGTACCACAACCATTTACGTTCTTACCGCAACCGCTACATGATTGAGGCAGGCGCCCAAAACCCATCTGCCAGAACATTACAAACTCCGGAAGCTGAAATCGGAGAGATGAT
Organism: Catalinimonas alkaloidigena; assembly: GCF_029504655.1. Lineage (NCBI taxonomy): Bacteria > Pseudomonadati > Bacteroidota > Cytophagia > Cytophagales > Catalimonadaceae > Catalinimonas > Catalinimonas alkaloidigena. The sequence goes on along the minus strand of NZ_JAQFIL010000001.1, from coordinate 782,202 downwards.
GCGCATGGTGATTGCCCACGAAGTGGGGCATGCCCTGGGCCTACCGCACAATATGAAAGCCAGTGCTGCTTACCCAACTGATTCTCTACGTTCGGCTGACTTTACTCAACAATATGGGCTTACACCTTCCATCATGGATTATGCCCGTGTAAACTATGTTGCCCAGCCTGAAGATAAAGGGGTGCGCTATATCAGAATGATGGGACCTTATGATGAATATGCCATCAACTGGGGCTACCGTTATCTGCCCGAAGCACAAACTAAAGAGGATGAAAAAAATGTACTGGACTCCTGGATTTTGGAGAAAGCCGGAAATCCCTGGTATGAGTTTGGGAGCAGTAATTCAGGAATTGATCCGCAATCACAGACAGAAAGCCTGGGGAAAGATCAGGTCAAAGCCAGCGAGTACGGCTTGGCGAATATGAAAAAAGTAGTTCCCAATCTTGTCGCATGGACTTCGGTAGATGGACAGGGATATGACGAACTGGCGGAAGTGTATCGTGAACTCAGTTATATGTGGCGCGGCTACATTTCACATGTGATCACCAATATCGGCGGCGTTTATGAAACCAGAAAAACTGCCAATCAGGATGGCGCTATGTATGAGCATGTGCCCTTATCTATGCAAAAGAAGGCCATGGCTTTTCTGAATGAGCACGCCTTCAGTAGTCCTGACTGGCTGATGAATGCTGAGATTCTGGACAGGATAGAACCCGCCGGAGCCATAAAGCGAGCAAAGGCCATTCAGACATGGAGCCTGGAGCGTTTGCTGGATGAGGAACGGCTGCTGCGCATGGTAGAAAATGAAAGCTTCAACGGAAGCGAAGCCTATTCTGTACTTGACATGCTGGATAATTTGAGAAGAGGGATTTTCGCTGAACTGTACAACGGAAAAGCAGTAGACGCTTACCGTAGAAATTTGCACAGAGCTTATATAGACATCGCAAAATCCAAACTGGACTTACTTCAGCAGGAGCAGCCTGAGCGCGATGATGAAGAAATTATCATTTCAGATATCATTCCCCTGATGAGGGCTGAGCTGGAACAATTGTCTAGAGATCTAAAAAATCACAGCCAGAGAAACGCTGACAAAATGAGCAGAATTCATTGGAACGACCTTATTGCCAGAATTGATGATACTCATAAATAACTTTCTCAGCTTATTTTCAGGCACTTTCATCTTCACACAATTTTAAACCGATTTACCAGATGAACAAATTCATCATGTTGTGCTTCTCGCTCAGCCTGTGCTTTATAGCCTGCACTTCTCCTAAGCAGAATGAAGCTGTAAGGCTTGAAGAACTCACCATCGCTGATATTCATCAGTCTTTTGAAAACAAGGAATACAATAGCGAGCAATTAGTACAGGCTTACCTGGACAGGATCAGCCAGGTGGACACTGACCTCAACGCACTTACCTACATCAATCCCGACGCATTGGAGATCGCCCGTAAGCTTGATGACGAATATGCTGAAACCAATAGGTTACGCCCGTTACATGGCATTCCATTGGTCGTCAAAGATAATATCAATACCCAGGGGATGCCTACCACCGCCGGTTCACTGGCATTAGAAAATTTCGTAGCGGAACAAGACGCATTCATCATCCAAAAACTGCTAGATGCGGGAGCGATCATTCTTGCTAAATCCAATATGGCGGAGTGGGCTTTCAGTCCTATGCATACCGAAAGCTCCACGGCAGGCACTACCCATAACCCTTATAATCCTGACTATGTGCCGGCAGGTTCCAGCGGTGGAACGGCAGCAGCGATAGCTGCCAATTTAGGAATTATAGGATTAGGAACGGATACCGGAAACTCTATTCGTGGCCCTTCTTCTCACTGCGCTTTGGTAGGATTCCGCACTACGCTGGGCCTGGTAAGCAGAAGTGCCATAGTACCTTTGTACCTGCGCAATGATGTGGTTGGACCTATGTGCCGAACCGTAGAGGATGCTACCCGTGTCCTGGAAGTGATTGCCGGAGAAGATCCTGCTGACCCGCTTACCGCTTATGCTGAAGGAAAAATACCCGGAAACTACCAGCAATATTTACAAAAAGATGGATTAGAAGGAGCCAGAATTGGCGTACTCAGAACGCTGAGTGAAAATGAGCCAGATCCGGAGATACACGCACTCTTTGAGCAGGCCATCTCAGACCTGGATTCCCTCGGAGCTATAATTGTTGATACCCTTGTGATCCCTGACTTTGACAGCTTGCGACAAAATCAGTGGTGCGCAGCATTCCGGGAAGATCTGGAAACTTTTTTGGCCACTTATGTACGGTCTGATACGCTCAAAACTTTGGAAGATATCATAAGAATTGGCACCAAGTCTGAATTCGCGCAAGGCCGACTGGAAAGACAGGCAGAAAACCGCGGAAGATATGAGGAACCGGAAGTGCCTTGTCTGAACCCTTACGAAGACGAGAGGCGCATTGCCTTCCGTACTGCGATTGAGCGAGTCATGGACTCGCTGCAAGTGGATGCCATCATATACCCTTCCTGGAATCATCCTCCTGCGCATATTGAGCGTTTTTCCGAAGAATACGAAGGCGACAACAGTCAAATCATTGCCCCTCATACCGGTCAGCCTGCTTTTACGGTACCTATGGGTTATACTGAGGGAAATTTACCGGCAGGACTTCAGTTTTTAGGCCGTATGTACGATGAGCCTACTCTGATCAAACTCATGTACGCCTATGAACAAGCTACACAACACCGAAAGGCACCTAAGCTGTTAGAGTAAATAAAAAAGTACTTACCGACACACTTCAGTAAGTACTTCAATTTTAATTCGGTATATATTATTCTGACCCTCGATAGTCCAGGGGTGGTTCCCTGTCACCTACCAGAGACTCGTATTCAAAATTTTCTCCCTGCCGCTTTTCCAACTCCTGATTGGCTTCTCTTATGATCTCAGGATTGCTAAAAAGGTCATAAGCAGTAATCGCCAGAGTTTTGGCAGCTACGATTAGTCCCTTAGTTCCTATGCTGGTGCCTCCCGCCGCGGTTGACTGCCAGCTATGTCCCGGGGTGCCAGGCACAAAACAGGCAGTACGTAAACCGGCTGTGGGGACTACCCAACTGATATCACCGACATCGGTTGAGCCTCCCCTACCTCTTTCTATCACTTCAAAAGGCTCTACTTCTTCAGCTTTGGATATAGGTACCTGCTCATTCAGTGAAGTCTGTAATTTTTCTGCAAAGGCTTTTTCTTCTTCCGAATAATGTACTCCACCCACTACACGCAGGTTTTGATCCATCAGCTTAGCCAGGGTCTCATTCGGTTGTACATTGTATATACCGTGAATAATCTCATAATCCATTTCCGTACCCGTTCCTATCGCTGCGCCTTCAGCGGCTTTCACTACCCGTTCAAAAATTTCTTTTACGCTGCCCACCTCTGGGTGGCGCACATAATAGTACACTTCTGCAAAGGCAGGTACCACATTAGGAGCCTCACCTCCACTGGTGATCACGTAATGGATACGGGTTTCCATAGGCACGTGCTCACGCAACAGGTTGACCATGTCATTCATAGCCTCTACCCCATCCAACGCTGAGCGTGCTTTGTCAGGAGAAGAAGAAGCATGCGCGGCAATTCCATGAAAGCGGAACTTGGCAGATTTGTTGGCCAGTGAGGATGCCGCCACCGCAGAATTACTGCTGCCAGGATGCCAATGCAAGACAGCATCTACATCATCAAAAAGGCCGGCTCTAACCATATAAACTTTACCGGCTCCCCCTTCTTCAGCCGGTGTGCCATAGAAGCGAATAGTACCCTGAGCCCCTGATGCTTTAAGCCATTCTTTAATGGCAACTGCTGCAGCGGCAGAACCCGAACCAAATAAATTATGTCCACAGCCATGCCCCGCTCCTCCTTCTACCATTACCTCTCGCTGGGGAACAGCCGCCTGTGACAAACCCGGCAGCGCATCGTATTCTCCCAAAATAGCGATAACCGGCGCTCCGCTGCCGTAGCTGGCCGTGAAAGCCGTAGGGATGTCAGCCACGCCGGCAGTGACCTCAAAGCCTTCTTCCTGCAAATGCTGCTGCAATAAGGCTACACTTTTTTCTTCCTGATAGCCAACTTCCGCATACTCCCAAATCTTTTGGGCCATGTCGCCGTACGTACTTTTATGCTCATCTATATAATCCAGCATCATTTGCTTATCAGTATTCTTTTGAGCCATCCCCATAAAGCTCAAAGCAAGAAGACTGCATAAGATGAAAAATTTCCTCATAACAGATAGTTTTGTGTGTTCAAAAAGATATATTATTTAATTGCTTATTTCCTCAGGTATCGCTTTATCAGCTTGCTAAATTCTAGTCTTTCAGTGTGTTGCATGAAAATATGATATTATCTGTTTATCAACATGATTATCTGAATAAAAAGAAGTAAAACGTTGAAAATTTCAGGATAATCTGAAATTATAAACTGCAAAAATAACCATATGAAGAATAAAATATTATTACAATATATATTTGCGTTATTTTATTGTCAAAATCAATCTTAGTTCATAATTCATAATTATATTAGCAGCTTATTTACACTTTATGTTACACAATAAGTGTTTTTTAACCTCATATAGATTGTTTCTACTGACACCTATTTTAAACTTAACCTTATGAAATCTTTACTATACAGTATGCTCTCTGTAGCATGCTTATTTCTGATTTATCCAACCTCCATGCAGGCACAGCAAATTTCTTCTTCTGATGAAGTCTATCTGGAATCACTAAAGTTCAGAAATGTTGGGCCTACCCGCGGAGGGAGGGTAACTGCTGTGGCTGGAGTAGCTTCAAAACCCGGTACTTTTTATATGGGCAGCACCGGCGGGGGAGTATGGAAAACCGAAGACTACGGAATAAGCTATGAAAACCTTTCTGATGGCTATTTTGCCTCCCCCTCTATCGGCGCCATCAGCGTGTTTCAGGATGATCCCAATATTATTTATGTGGGTACAGGCTCAGACGGACTTCGCTCCAATATCATAGCGGGGAAAGGCATGTACAAATCAAGCGATGCCGGTAAAAGCTGGCAGCATATCGGGCTGGACGATGCCGGCCTGATCGGGGCGGTAGAAATCCACCCTCAGCATCCCGACACCGTGTTTGTTGCAGCCATCGGTCAGCCTTTCCAGCCCAATGAACAAAGAGGAATATTTCGTACCTATGACGGTGGCAAAAGCTGGGAAAAGGTATTTTACCATTCGGATACAGTAGGTGCGGTTGACCTTGAATTTGCTCCCGATAATCCTGAAACAATATACGCCGGACTTTGGCGGGCCGAGCGTAAACCCTGGACCATCATCAGTGGAGGGGCTAATGAATCAGGGGGTATTTACAAATCCACGGATGGAGGTGATAGCTGGAACAGGCTGAAAAATGGACTTCCCCAGGGACTGATCGGTAAAATTGACCTGGCCGTCTCTCCGGCTGATCCCGATCGTCTTTATGCCTTAATAGAGGCCCCCTTAGTGGATACTCCCAGAGTGGATACTCCCGGAGTGGAAACTCCCGGTGAAGGTGGAGGACTCTACCGTTCCGATGACCGAGGCGAAACTTTTGAGTTTGTCAGCAATCACGATGGCCTGCTGGACCGCCCTTTTTACTATTGTAACATCGCCGCTAATCCGCTGGATGCCGATGTAATCTTTGCCATGGCAACCCGCTTTTTTAAATCTACTGACGGAGGGAAAAACTGGAAAACCATGCGTACTCCACACGGAGACAACCATGACATCTGGATCAACCCCAATGACACTTCCCTTTTTATCCAGGCCAATGATGGAGGGGTAAACGTAACCACCAATGGAGGAAAAAGCTGGTCTACCCAAAGTAACCAGCCTACCGCTGAGCTATATCAGATTGAAGTGGATGACCAGCACCCCTACTGGATATATGCCGGTCAGCAGGACAATAGTACGATAGCTGTGCCAAGCCTGCCGCCCTATGACGCACCCGGCGGAGCAGCAGGATTCTGGCTGGCGGTAGGTGGCTGTGAAACCGGCCCGGCAGTGCCTAAGCCCGGTAATCCGAATATTGTCTACTCCAATTGCAAGGGACGTTTCGGTGTCTATGACAAACGTACCGGGCAGGAACAGCAGTATTATGTGGGAGCGGCTTACATCTACGGGCACAATCCGGAGAATCTGACCTACCGTTTCCAAAGGGTATCTCCTATCCATGTATCGCCTCATAACCCTGATGTCGTTTATCACGGTTCACAGTACGTACATAAGACCACCGATGATGGTAAGACCTGGGAAAGAATATCCCCTGACCTGACTGCCAACGACCCTACAAAACAGATGGTATCCGGCAGCCCGATCACCCGTGATGTGACCGGAGAAGAATACTACAGCACCATTTACTCTATCAGGGAATCTCCTTTGGAAGAAGGAGTAATCTGGGTGGGTGCTAATGACGGCCCTATCCATGTCACCAAAGATGGAGGAAAAACCTGGGAAAATGTGACACCTACCGACCTGCCGGATGGTGGCCGGGTAGATAGCGTGGAGCCTTCCCCTCACAAGCCGGGCAAAGCCTATGCCTCCGTACTACTCTATCAAGTAGGCGACTGGCAGCCTTATATTTATAAAACTGAAGACTATGGTGTAAGCTGGAGCTTGCTGACTGATGGCACCAATGGAATTCCGGCAGATTATCCTACACGGGTAGTACGTGAAGATCCTGTAAAAGAAGGCGTCTTGTACGCAGGTACCGAGTATGGCCTGTTTATTTCTTTGGATGATGGCAGTAGCTGGCAGGCATTTCAGCAAAACCTGCCGGTTACGCCGGTCACTGATATCAAAGTTTTCCGTAACGACCTGCTGCTTTCTACGATGGGTCGCTCCTTCTGGATACTGGATAATATTACACCTTTGCACCAGTTGGCAGAGGCAAAAGAAGCAGCCAGCGCTTACCTTTACCAACCCGAAGATGCCTACCGCTATCGCTACAGAGATACCGATGAAGATGACATTCCTTACTATCCTGAGCCTTCGGTCATCATTGATTACTTTCTAAATGACGCCCCCGAGGAAGTCAGGCTCGATATTCTCAACGCCAGACAGCAGTTGGTACGCTCCTTCAGCAGCAGTGATATTGAGAACAGCACACAAGAAGTGATGGTAGACATGGCTACAGGCTTTTACAAAGGAGAAACTTCGGATGCGCTAAAAAGCTCGGCAGGCGCACACCGTTTCCGCTGGAATATGCAGTATCCCGGCCCCTGGGATCAGAATCCTAAGCGAAGCTACCAGAGAGGGCCTATGGTAAGTCCCGGCACCTATAGCGCTCGTCTGACAGTAGATGGAGAAACCTATACGCAAAGCTTTGAAGTGCTGGCTGACCCTCGCCTGAAATATCAGAATGTAAGCGAAGCAGATATTAATGCGCAGATTCAGCTGGTTATGAACATCATCGGGTTGGAAGACAGCACCAAAGTTGCTGCGGCAAAGATTGAAGAGAGAAGAGAAGAACTGGTCAAGCTGATGGAAGAGAGCGGTAAGCGTAACAAATACAAAAAGGAAGATCAGAAATTAGCCCAGATTCAGGACCAGTTGGTTACGGCAGAAGGCATTTACATGCGTCCCATGCTGATTGACCAATTGAGCTATCTCCGCTCTATGCTGGAGCAGGCCGACCAGCGCCCCGGAAGTGATGCTTATCAGCGCTATGAAGAACTAAAAGCGCAGTGGGATGAGCTACAGGATGAACTCAACACTTTTGAACTGGAAGGCTTACCCCGGAGTAGTGACGACTAGAAAATTTGATAACATACATATAATACACCATTGAGATGATAGGAATAGTAGGGGGCGTGGGCCCGGCAGCCGGGGCGGATTTACTTAGCAAAATTACAGAAGAGACTGCTGCGCATAAAGACCAGGAACATCTACCAGTACTTTTGTATTCTCTGCCCCATCGGATAGTGGACAGGACTGCTTTTTTAGAAGGTAAAGAGTTTCAGAATCCCGGCATCAACCTGGCAGAAATATGCCTGAACATGGAAGCCAGTGGAGTATGTGTGGCTGGTATTCCCTGCAATACGGCACATGCCGCACCTATATTTAGCCGCCTGGAAGAGGAGCTAAAGAAAGCAAATAGCCAGCTTACCCTGGTACACCTGATTCATGAAAATATTAACTATTTGCATGGCAAGTTTAAAAAGGGCAGCCGGATTGGTGTATTGAGTACTACCGGAACTTTTGAACAAAAAATCTACTCTTCCCACCTGGAGGCTGCGGGTTATGCATGCATACTGCCGGATGCCGATATGCAAAAAGAGCTGGTGCATACTGCTATTTACCACCCTTCTTATGGTATCAAATCAGTAGGAAGAAGGATTACAGACTTATCCAAAGCTCAGTTATATCATGTGATGGACCTGATGAAAAAGCAGGGGGCTGAGGCTATCATTTTGGGATGTACAGAGATTCCCCTGGCCATTACAGAGAATGAATACAAAGGTATGTTGCTCATTGATGCAACGCGGGTGCTGGCCCGAGCCATGATTCGTCATTATGATGCCCAAAAACTCAAGGAGGATGAAATGCTGGAAGCCTTTCAATCTTAGGATAGAGAGTTAAAGACCTTGGTTAGTCAGGTAATTATTCTAATTTTCAGGTGATTCCAGAAAACAAAGAGGTAGTCAGCTATAAGACTACCTCTATTCTTATCACTCTCCTTTCATGATTTCTGAAAAGATACGATAAGATCTTAGCCTGTCCTCATGATGGTAAATATGAGAAGCTACCATCAGCTCATTGACGCCCGTCTCCTGTAAAAATGCTTCTGTTTTTTGCTTCACCGTCTCTTTGCTACCGATAAAAGCATATTTGAGCATACGCTGAAAAGCAGGGTGTTGCATAAGCTCCCTGATCTCAGCATTCATCTCAGTAGGAGGCTGCATATAATCCAGGTTATTGGTCAGCACGCCCAGCATCATTCTTACCAGTGAAGTAGACATCTTTTCTGCCTTCTGATCACTTTCCGCAGCAATTACATTAATACAGGCAATAGTGTAAGGCTCTTTCAGGTATTCGGAAGGCTGAAAATTGTTATGATAAATATGCAAAGCTTCAAACAGATGCGCAGGAGCAAAGTGACTGGCAAAGGCGTATGGAAGTCCTTTTTTAGCGGCCAGATGCGCGCTGTCAGTACTGGAACCCAGAATGTAAATAGGTACTTCAACCCCTTCTGCTACCGTTGCCCTTACCTGATGATCAGCATTATCTACCGAGAAATACTGCTGAATCTCACCCACTTCTTCGGGAAACTGGTGCACTGCCTGCATCCTGTCGGATCGTATGGCCTGTGCGGTCGCCTGATCTGTACCCGGAGCCCGGCCCAGTCCCAGATCAATACGCCCGGGATACAATGCGCCTAAAGTACCAAACTGCTCAGCGACAATCAGAGGGGAATGGTTGGGCAGCATGATCCCGCCTGAACCAACTCTGATCTTCTCGGTGCCTCCCGCAATATGCCCAATCAGCACCGAAGTAGCGGAACTGGCAATGCTGATCATGTTATGATGCTCCGCCAGCCAGAAGCGGGTATAGCCCATAGCTTCGGCTTTTTGTGCCAGATCCAGGCTATTTCTGAATACTTCAGCCGGAGAAAAACCTGCCCCGACGGAGGCCAGCTCTAAAATAGAATAAGGTATATTTTTATGATGTTGTGACATTTTAAGAATCTATATTTCCGTTAATTGACCAAGCTTAAATGTACTAAGTCATTTCTATAGACTCTCTATCGTAAGTTCTTCCAGAATGGTTTTGAGATGGGCAGAATTTTATGGTGTTTAAAGAGCATTTTAATGATAAATCCTCTACTCATAGTGCTCAACAAAGATTATTATTCCATCAGAAAGAACTCCCGAAATGCACATAAAGCCCAATCATTTCTGTTTTCGGGATTCTTAGCTTAATTTCGCCCCTGCAAGTTTTTTCAGCCAAGCTAAATGCTGTTCATTTATATAAATCAACGATGAAAAACCCTGACTTAAAAAAACTCCCCCCAAACATTAGCTGTGTCATTTTTGATTGTGATGGCGTACTGGTAGACAGTGAGATACTAGCCTCGCAGGCTTCACTGCGTATGCTTGAACCTTATGGCTTCAGCATGACACCCAAAGAATACGCCCATTTATATGCCGGCAAAAAAGAGGAAGATATACTCGCCAGTGTTCAAAAAAGATTTTAACATCAACCTGCCCGATGATTTTCTCTCTAAAGTACGCTTGGAGATAGAACATAGCTTAGACCACGATTTACAGGCGATACCCGGAGTTGTAGAAACCATTTCTCCCCTTCCTGTTACTAAAGCAGTGGTGTCCAACAGCCGTTTGGTGAGGGTGATTTCTTCGCTTAAGGTAGCCGGACTGACTGAGCTCTTCGGTAAAAAGCTGTTTGCCGCTGAAATGGTAGAGCGTCCTAAACCCGCTCCCGATGTGTATCTTCATGCTGCCAGCCAGTTAGGGGTAAAGCCTTCCGAGTGCCTGGTGGTAGAGGATAGCCAGAGTGGAGTAACTGCCGCGCATAGTGCCGGTATGCATGTCATCGGTTTTCTGGGAGCCAGCCACATTCCTGACGGACACGAAAATACCGTAAGGGAGGTTGGGGCTTTTACTGTTGCTTCCAGCATGGAAGAGCTGTGCCAGCTCTTTGCCGAAGTCTTTGCGGACTATAGCATCAAATAGCTTTAGCAGTATTTCCTGTTTACTTTATGGTTTCAAATCCTATATCGTCCAGGATGATTACACCATAGTTGCTCTGGTCAAATATTAATTCAACTTTCTTTAGCTGCTGAATATTGAAAGAGGAATCGTTTTGCTGAAATTTAGAGAGCGGCAGATGAAAGGTTTCCGGCTGTACTTCCCATTCATCTCCTATCATGTCTTTGCTCAGCGAGGCGGTCTTCATAAACCTGGTTTTTAACATGGGAGCCAGCTTTTTTTCATCACTAAGCTGCATACGTGCGCTATTGCCATTTTGGTCGGAAAGCAGGATGCTGAAATCAAGGGCAGGCTCTTTTCTTTCTTCAGAAGCTGGCTGTCCCTCTTTGTTTTTCAGTTCGTGATAATCTCCGGCAGCCAGCGTAAGCAGCATGCTTCCACTACTATCTATTGTAACGCCTAAGCTATCAGGCAGAGTGACTGCATAGCTGGCAAGAGTGTCAGGATTCATCTGCTTCCCATAATCCCAGCCCAGTACCACAGCATTATTCTGCTGGCTACCCCCATCGCGCGTGCTCAGGTTTTCTTCTCTCCAGATGGCTGCATTTTCTGCTTGCAATCTCATATTTTCTTTGGCAGTCGTCAGATCCATGTCACCTTCAAAATCTACCAGCGTTTCGGTATGCTGACTATGAAAATGCGTAAGGTAATATTCTTCGGGAAGCCAGTCTCTGGCTAATGCCACATTTTTGAAGAGGGGCAGATAGCTATGATCATTATGCAAAGCTGCCTCAGCAAATGCACTGATAAAGACTTTTGCCGCCTCCCGCTGCGCTTCGCCCGTAAGCATAGGTTCGGTGTTTAATAACCACTTGGCAGGAGCACCAAAGTCTGCCCTGCCCCAGCTTGCATTAAATTGCCCATGATTGGCCTGATGGATATACACACCTGCCTTGAAAAAATTGCTACTTTCACTGAAAGTCAGGCGGCGATAAGTACGCAGCCCCCAGAAGCTCACCTCATCAGCATCATATGAGCCTTGCAGTGATAAGTAATTGACATTCTCTAAATTGACTTGTCGGTGGTAACGATAATCGGTGGGAGCGATTGCTACCACACCTTTTATGTTGAAGTTGAAGTCAAACGTTTCCTCAGCATTATCAGGAAAGTATTTCAGTTCATTAAACGCAGCTGCGATAGACACCGCCTCGCCTCCCCGGGAATGCCCGATCAGCATGATATTGTCCATGTCAATTTTTCCAGAGAGCTCGTGCTCCGGGCTATTGTTCCATTTTTCCCACTGCTCCAAATGTTTCAGCAGCAGCCATGCCCGGCTTGGCATTTCTTTACCTCTGAAATCTCCTGACCAATGCCCATTGATAAAATTTTCATCTACCGAAACGGTAATAAAACCACGGCTTGCCAGTAGTTCTCCCAGATAAGCATAGCCTCCATCTGAATAATCTATCATGCTGTGGTTCCCATGTACAATCAATACCAACGGAAAAGGGCCATCTCCTTCCGGCATATACACCCGTCCATTCAAAGGAAAGTCAGTAACGCCAAATCCCCAGTAGCGTTCACGCCACTTTTTTTTGTCACCCTTCCATTCAGGAAGCAGTAAGCTGGCGTCTACCGTTGGGGTTTTGAACTTTACTGCTTTGGCGTATTCTTCTCTTTTCTGATCATTACCGCTTCCATAAGTGAATATCTGAACTGCATATTTTCCCTGTGAGCCAGGACCTTCCAGTCCCTGCTCAGACAATGTACTTACTTTTACATCTTCAAAAAACGGCGCTAATGTTTCGGCATAGGGATCATGACCTTCCTGCAACAGCCAGTATATGCCACCGCCTGCACATAGTACAACAATCACCACTCCTATCCAGGCTCGCACAGATTTTTGGTCTACTGATAACTTTTTGAAACTATAGAAGCTGATGATGGAGCATATAATCCCCAGAAGCGCAGCGATGTAAAAGACCTGGTCTGGCCAGCGAAAAGCATAGGTTTTTACCAGAATGAGAGCCGCTACTGTGCTCAAAACAGCCGCCATCAGGCCCATAGAAATCTGCCTTAAGGCTTTTCCTGAGTATTTGATCAGGTAGTAAAACAGGAGATTAGCCAGCAGGCCAATAATAGCACCCAACCCCATCATGAGTAGCGGATGCAGACTTGTTTGGAAATGATAGCCGGCAATGCCCGATACGATAGCGCTGAAAATCAGAAAAGCTGGGAGGGGTGTAGCCGTCAGGGACCTTCTGTCCATTCTCAATATCTTTTTAATGAAATGTGAAAATTCTATTAGTTCGTAAATTTTAATGCGGCTGGCTTAAGTAGAATAACAGTTTCACCCTGACTCCTGACAGCATGACTAGCACCTGTCGTCAGGGTACAGAGGTTGGCTAAAAGTTGCATGTTATTAAATTGCTGATATCTAGCGATGTTAATAAGCAAAACCTAACCTAATTCTGTCTCATTATTTATTCTGCTAAGCTCTTGCCGTGCTCTTACCCATGATGTTGCCTGATTTTCGTCCTGGAGGGCAAGCTATTCTCATGGAAACTCATGTTCTGCTTTCTCCCAGCCTTCCCTTCTGAAACAACTTGTTGCTCCACCATTAACCAAAAAGCAGCGCGTTCTTTTATAGTGAGCACGCAATATATAAAAGCAATCACATACTGGAAATATAATATTGAATTAATATTCAATAATAAAATTTATTAAAAGTATTTAAATCTATTTCAGTATATAATTTTGAAATTTTATCCAAAACACCTTTGTTGCATAATCCCTGTTTAGTACTTTCAGCAAGTAAACCTTAAGCCTAACTTAAACTTATGATGAAACGCTTTTTCAAACTATCAATGCTGGTACTTTTCGCCAGCACATTACTCAATGTAAAGCTCATTGCCCAGAAACTCCAGCCTCAACAGATGGAGCAACTTGAGTTTCGCCACATCGGCCCGGTGGGTAACCGTGTTATTTCAGTAGCCGGAGTTCCCGAAGACCCAATGGTATACTATGTAGGCGCGGCATCCGGCGGTATCTGGAAAACCACTGATGGCGGCCTTGACTGGAAGCCTGTTTTTGACGATCAGTCGGTGCACTCCATCGGAGCGCTGGCTTTGGCTGAATCTGATCCCGAGATTATCTATGCGGGTACCGGAGAATCTTTTATCCGCTCCAATGTTTCTATAGGTGAAGGAGTATATAAATCTACTGACGGCGGGGAAAACTGGGAATATCTGGGTTTGAAAGAGACTTCAAGGATCAGCAGGATAGTGGTTCACCCTGAAAACCCGGACATTGTATATGTGGCTGCCCTGGGCCACGGTTTTACGCCACAAAAGGAAAGAGGGATTTATAAGAGTACGGACGGAGGAAAGACGTGGGAGAATGTACTCCATGTCAACGATAGCACCGGTGCTTCTGATCTGGTGATGGATCCTCATAATCCCCGCATCCTTTTTGCCGGCATGTGGCACCTGGAAATCAAACCCTGGACACGAACCAGTGGAGGTCCCGGTGGAGGAATTTACCGCTCTCTGGATGCCGGTGCGAGCTGGGAAAAGCTGGAAGGCAATGGCCTGCCCGAAGGGAATGTAGGCAAAATCGCCCTGAGCATGACTGCTGCCAAGCAGGGACGCCTTTTTGCCCTTATTGAAACCGGAGATGGCGTGCCTTTGAATGGTGAACCTACCAATAGCGGCGAATTATGGCGGTCAGAAGATCGTGGTAATTCTTTTAGCCTGATCAACTCCAACCGCAACCTTGGAGGCAGAGGGGCTTACTATACCCGCACCAAAGCCTCGCCTGATAATCCCAACGAGATTTACTTTATGGCAGCAAGCTTTTATACCAGCATAGATGGTGGGGCTACTGCTCATGCTATAGAAAGACAGAAGGCTCCCAACTGGGATCATCACGAAATGTGGATTGACCCAACTGATGGCAACCGCCAGATCGTAGTGGGAGATGGTGGCCTTGCCATCAGCCAGAACAGAGGCAAATCCTGGTTTCGCATGGAGCTTCCCATCGCACAGCTTTATCATGTTACCACCGACACTGAGATTCCATATAATGTGCTGACCAACCGGCAGGATGGTCCCTCTATGAAAGGCCCCAGCCGTAGCCGGACAAAAAGCTTTCGCGGTGTTTTTATCCCTTCCGGCATGTGGCATGACTTAGGTGGAGGAGAAAGTGGTTTTGCAACCCCTGATCCCAGCAATCCTGATATTGTATGGTCTAGCGCTTCGGGATCAGGAGCCCTGGGCGGTGTGGTTGTTCGTTATAATGAAGAGAGTAGACAATTTCGTCAGGTAGAAGTATGGCCTGAAAATACCGCGGGAAGCGCTGCCGCCGATGTAAAATATCGCTTCCAGTGGACATTCCCTTTACTTGTATCCTCCCATGACCATAACACAGTATATGTCACCAGTCAGTTTGTACACCGTACACAAAACGGGGGGCAATCCTGGGAGATTATCAGCCCCGACCTCACGCTCAATGATAAGTCCAAGCAGCAGTTTTCCGGTGGGCTAACCGGCGATAACATCGGTGTGGAATATGCGAATGTGATTTATGCTTTTGAAGAGTCTCCCCTAAAAGAAGGTTTATTCTGGGCAGGTACCAATGATGGACTGATTCATGTCAGTCGCGATAATGGAGAGAACTGGGAAAACCTGACTGCCAATGTGCCGGACATGCCTGAGTATGGGGCTGTCAGAAATATTGAAGCCTCTACGCATGAAGAAGGGACCGCTTACATGACCGTGGATGCGCATGAAATGGGTGACTTTAGGCCTTACGTCTACCGTACTACAGACTATGGTAAAAGCTGGGAGAAGATCACCCATGGCATTGAAGACTCTCAACTTAGCTACTGCCGTATGATCAAAGAAGATCCTACACGTCCTGGTTTGCTTTATCTCGGTACAGAAAACGCACTGTATGTGTCTCTTGACAATGGAGGACAGTGGCAATCACTGATGACAAACCTACCCGCCAGCCCTATGTACTGGATGGACATTCCTGAACATTTCAATGACCTGGTCGTGGGCACTTACGGTCGTGGCATCTGGATACTGGATGACCTTACTCCCATACAGCAATTTACGGATGAAGTAGCTGCATCCGACGCCCATTTATTTGCGCCCAAAGATGCCTACCGCTTTCATCCTGTAACCGGGATCATGCAATTCTTTGATGAACCCACCTTTGGTACTGACCCTCCATTCGGAGCATCGCTGAACTATTGGCTGTCTGAAGAAATGGCAGACACGATGAAAGACAGCATTTCGCTGGTCATTACAGATCAGTCAGGCGATACCCTGCGGACTATGGAGCATGAGGGAAAAGCAGGCTTCAACCGTTTATGGTGGGATTTTAATGATAACCCAACTACTGAGCTGGTGATGCGAACCAAACCCATGTATGCGGACTGGTTTCCGATGGAGGAAGACAGAACCAGAGAAGCCCCGCTCTCTCCTATGTCTAAGCTCGTACCCCCGGGAACTTATCAGGTGCATTTAATGATCGGTGATGAGGTACAGACTCAAACGATTAAAGTACTCAAAGATCCGAATTCGGAAGGCACGCTGGAAGATATTGAATTGCAAGACGAATTATTGACTAAAATCAAGCAAGACATAGAGGATATCTCACTAACGGTAAATAAAGCAGAAAAAATCCGCAGACAGTTGCTGGATTTAAAGCCTTTGCTTTCTGGAGATATGGAAGAAGTTCACCTACAACTGGCATCTGTTGATAGTACGGTCTTGGTGCTTGAAAACAAAATGATTCAACTCAAACGTACTGGTACTGGTCAGGATGGAGTACGCTTTCCGGGTATGCTATTGGAAAAACTATCTTACCTATCATCAGCCGTGGCCACAGCCGATTTCAGGCCGGCAAACCAACATGTAGAAGTATATGAAGAATTGCACGCCCGATGGGAAGCGGTGCAGGGAGAGTGGAATACTTATATGGAAGGCCCTATGAAAGAACTGATTGACACCTTACAAGACAATGAAATCGGGCCGCTTACCGTGAGCAGATAATTAACACTTCTCCCTTTACTCAAAAAGGGTAACATCTCATAAGTCATGCTGAACAAAGTGGAGCATCTTTTTTAATTCTCTAAACTATTGGTTAAAGAGTAAAAAGATGCTTTGCCAACACTCAGGATGAACTTGAGATGCTCCCTTTTTTTTGCGTTGACGAACTTTAACTTGAGTGTTGAAAGACTTTCCTTTCTGGAAGGATAAATTATCTAGCTGCTTTATCTATCCATTCGCTTTTAGTAGTAGAGCATAAACAACAAGGCATTTCTTTGCTGTAGAATGTTGATGTGCAACATTTTATACCCCTTAGCGGAATTTTAAGGAAAAGAGCACCCAATGTGGAACATCCATAATGGAGTGCTGGTATTTGGAATCACACCACCAAAAGCAGCTTATTCTCTTTCAGGTATAACCTTAAGGTCTGACAAAAAAATAGAGACCACCCCAATCGGAGCAGCCTCTAAAGTATATCAGAAAGTTAAGAGAAAACAAGCTTAAAAGATGGGCAGTGTTTCAAACTGATCAGTAACCTCAGGAATATTAGGGTTCGTAGTGATCTCAGCAGTAGGATAAATGTATTTACCGGGTAGATTACCGGTTCGGGTAGAAACGATAGGCTCTACTGGTAATGTTACCACCGGACTGGCCACTTTCAACCTTCTCACATCATTAAAAGACTCATACTGAGAAAGGCTTACCATATACTTGGTGAGCATGATTTCATATAGTAGATCAGTCTGTCCTGAAAAGTCTCCCAGTACATAAGGCTCATATTTGATACCCGAAGCCAGGTTATCTTCACTGATGTACTTCCCATTAATGTATCCGGTAGAAAGTACGGAACGTACAGAGTTCAAGGCTTCTAAAGCAGCGGGTAAATCATTAAGTCTTGCATAGGACTCGGCCAGTATCAGTTGATTCTCATAGTAAGTGAGCAGGGGCTGGTAAGCATCAGCGGCAAAGAAGCCATCAGGGTTTACATTGGCATCCAGCACTCCACTTTGGATGAGGCCAAACTGGAAGAAATGATTATACAGGGCTGTATCATCTGTCTTAGCATTTCTGTTAGGCTCCATTAAGGTAGGCAAGACAGCCGGAGGGCTAAAATTGGTATCACCAGAACGGGTAACTACAAAAAACGCATAATTTGAATTCTGATCAATGCCCTGGCTGTTGCCATGAGGTGCTAAAGCATCCTCTTCCGGAGTGCTGATTCCCTGTAACGCATTTTCTACCGCAGCTTCATATTCTCCCAAGTGCATATAGAGGCGGGCTTTCAGAGTGTAAGCTGCTCTGACCCATTTGTCTACATCTCCTCCATAAATAATATCGTTGCTTCCCGGACTGGTACCTGAGCTCACTGAAAGATTCTCAATCGCCACATCCAAAGTAGTTTGCAACTGACTGTATACATCTGGTTGACTATCGTATACCGGTGATGGATACTCATCAATGTTAAAAGCCTGACTGTAGGGTACATCTCCCCAGAAGGAGGTAAGCTTGGCAATGATGAGAGCCTCGGCTACCTGGGCGATTCCCTTATGCCAGCTGTCTCCATTTTCATCAGCTTTTTCCTGCACAATTCTGGCATCAGCCCCAGTAGCATAATAGTCATCCCAGGTGAACCTATCTGCTGAGACAATGTACTGGGAAAAAGCCAGGTGCTGCCGGGCAGCGCCGGTCATCTGACCAGACCACATATAGGAAATTCTGGTATCGGTATCCTCATGCAGGGCAGTTACTCCCAATAAGGTGCCTGATAATAAGGTTTCCATAGGGACGGATTCCCGGGTCACCGCATTCGGATTAGTGGTAATCAGTTCGTGATCAAACACATCTTCACAGGCCCCTAACAAGAAAGCTAATAAAAGCAGTATATATTTTATGCTGGATTTCATGTCAATAGTAGGTTAATGGTTAGTAACTAATGCGAATTGAGAAGATATAAGACTTGGTACTGGGGTTGACAAACCAGTCTTCGCCTCTTGCCTGAGAATCAGCCTGGGTTTGGTTGGACTCAGGGTCTACCCCTATATAGTCTGTCCAGAGCCCCAGGTTACGTCCAGTAAAACCAATCTCTACCGAACTGAGCTTGGTAAAGTCCCGGAAGCCTGGGGTGTTAAGGGTATAGCTCAATGAGACCTGACGCAGGCGGATGTGAGAGCCATCAAAGACAAATTGTCCGTCCGAAGCGCCATCAAAAGCACCGCCTCCACCACCATTATACCATGTTTCAGTGAGGGCTACCGGACCTCCACCAAAGTCACCAATGTTACCTCTGAACGGCGTTCCGGCTGGTATCACTACGCCAGTATTGGTAACGAGATCTACGTCAGACACCCTTTCTTTACCAATCAGGGCATGGGTACCATAGTTGAACAAGGCTCCTCGTGCGCCTGACCAGATGTCATTGCCAAACACACCGCTGAAAAGGAAGGAAAATGTGATGTTTTTGAACCTGAAAGCATTGTTTAAACCAGCCTGCCAGGCTGGATTAGGATTTCCAAGTACTTCATTAGAAGTACCTACTGTTGGGAAACCATTCTCATCCAGCGCATAGTTTCCATTTTCATCTTTTGCAAAATCTACCCCATAGAAAACTCCGAAGGGCTGTCCTTCAATAATAGCAGAACGGTATCCTATTTCCTGGGCATCAGAACCTGCCAGAGATATGACTTCATTTCGGTTAAATGAGTAATTTCCAGCTATATTCCAGGAGAAATTGGGTCTACTGAAAATATCGTAACCCAGTTCAATTTCTACCCCTTTGTTTTGCAGATGAGCCGCATTTTCCCATGAAGAGGTAAAGCCGGTAGAAGGTGAAGTGGTAAGCTCCATAATAACGTCACGGGTATCATTTTTATAATAGGTGGCACTCAGGTTCAGCCTGTCATTAAAAAATCTGAGGTCTGTTCCGATTTCAAACTCAGCTTTGCGTTCAGGCTTCAAACCAAAGTTTCCAGAGGTATAATCCCGGATATAAGCCCCCTGATAATTGTCGCTACTTCCTATCAGGTTAGAAGCATAAGGCACATTGTAGTTGGCCAGGTTAAAAGGAGTGGTGGTCAGATAAGGTCTGGGCTGAATCCCTACCTCTCCATAGCTGGCTCTTAACTTACCAAAACTTAGAAAGGAAGCTTCCGGAAAACCGGGCAGATTGGTAAACTGCCAGGCCATGGAAGCAGAAGGGAAGAAGAAACTGTTTTCGGCCTGTGTACCAAAAGTTGAGGCACTTTCATTTCTTCCGGTAAATTCCAGGTACAGCATATTCATGATATCAAAATTCAGCTGAGCATAGTAGGCATACGTTCTGATGAGCCGGGTCTCATTTTCAGCGCTTAAATTGCTGTTTAGCGCATTGTTCAGTAAAGGAGGAGCATCCGGAATAATGAAGTTGTTGAGTGACACATCTACATTTTCATAATAGCGGCTATTATAGTTTGCCCCAACCAAAGCACGTACTGACAAAGATGAACTAACCTGCTTGGTTACCCGGGCAAACAAATCATTATTGAACTGACGCTCCGTGATATATTGTTGAGTGAGTTCACCAGTGGTATTGGCTGCCGAATAAATCGGAAAGTCATATACTCGCTTATCAACAAAATTGTCAATTCCTGAGCGGCCGGTAATGCTTAGCCAGTCTGTTGGATTGATAGACAGTTCCACATTACCCAGAATGCGGTCTACATTCGTGGTATTGTCAATATTGTGCACGTTCCAGACCGGATTAGAAAAGCCAGGGTTATCGCTGATTCCCAGAGGATTTCTGAAAGCAATATGCCGATCCACATAGGTGTTACCAGCAGGGTCTGTATAATCACCCACATCATAATCGTTATTGAAATCAGGTGGAGTACGCAGCATGCCCAGCAGCAGCCCATTTACATTATCGCCCTGCTGTACCCGGTTAGAGTTCATGCTAATGTAATTACTATTTACCCTCACCGTTAGCCAGTCTGTCAGATTACTGTTTACATTAAAGCGAATGCTGTTTTTCACATAATCACTATTCCCCTCAATTATTCCTTTCTGGTTAAGATTTGCCAGGCTCAGATAAAAATTGGTATTGGTATTGCCACCAGAAACCGCCAGATTATTATCCGTATAATAACCGGTTCTGAAAACATCATTGGTATGATCATCAATAAATTGAGAGTTTTTACCGCCGTGAGGGTTTTCTTCTGTCCCCCCTGGAATGACATACTTGCGAGTACCGTCGGGAAATGTCACATAGCCGGCATAAGCAGGATCGTTAGGGTCAGTGATGTAGACATCTTCACCGCCTGATCTGTCGGCAATTTTATCTCCCCAGGAGCGAGTTGTAAACATGTCGTACATACCGCCGGTGCCTTGTCCATATGAAGATTGGATCGGATGGAGTTTGTTTATCTTATCTATAGAAAAGGTAGAAGAAAAATCAATATTCACTTTTCCTTCGGTATCCTCCCCCTGTTTAGTGGTTATCATGATTACTCCATTGGCCGCTCTTGTTCCCCAGAGGGCCGCCGCCGAAGCTCCTTTCAGGATTTCCATAGATGCAATATCCGCAGGATTAAGGTCATTGAGCCGTGACTGCTGCATCACTTCTTCTGAGCCTTCGCTGCTGTTGCTCATGGGGATACCGTCAATTACGATCAGGGGTTGAGATAGTCCATTGATGGTATTTTGTCCTCTTATCTGTATAAAAGCACCGGCCCCGGGATCTCCACCGGAACGGGTGATCTGAACTCCGGCAGCTTTTCCACTCAATCCTGTAAGCGCACTGGTTTCACCAGACTCGGCTATTTTTTGCCCTTCTACAGAAGTGATCGCTGTGCCAAGTTCATCTCTGTCTACCCGCTCCCCCAGGGCAGTCACCACCACTTCCGAGAGCTCCTTGGCATCTGTAGCTAATTGGATATCAATCTCGCTTTGTCCATTAATATCTACTTCCATGGTGGTCATCCCGATGAAGGAGAAAACAAGCGTAGAAGCATCTTCGGGTACGGATAAGCTATAACTGCCGGAAATATCCGTCAACGTGCCAGTAGTGGTTCCTTTGACGATTATATTTGCTCCCGGTATGGGAGAGTCGTCTTCTTCGCTGCTTACTTTCCCGGATATTATACGCTCCTGGGCGTATAGCTGAAAAGTGCTTAGAAGAACAAAATAAATGAGTAGAACTTTTCTCATAACGCAGTAGATTAGTTAAGTAATGATTTTAATATTGGAATAATATTCTAATATAAATGTATAAATTAAAATTAAATTCTAAAATTTTAACCAAAGTCAATATTAAATTTTCGTAATATTATGCACTGAGAGCGATTATTCTTTTAAAGAATCGCCTGAATAATTGTGAGAACCATAGTATGAGAAAAGTAAAGAATTGATTATAAAACCTGGGTTTTGCTTTTGGCCACTCAATATGAAATCAAGGCTGTTTTCTGGAAAGCATTCATGTTCACTGATAAACCCTATGTACCGGCTTAGTAGGCAGGACTAATTTGTCAATCAAAAATTATTTATATTTCCGGTTCTAAAAATTTTTACCAAATACGCTATACATGAAATTTGTTTGCTATCTGACCACAACTTTTTTTCTCCTCATTTCTTTCACATTTTATTCCTGCACCTCCAATAAAGAGGCAGAGGAAGCCGAATCGGGGAGCCCGCAGGAAACGCTGCCGAGAGTGGCTATTGCCGGCCTGGGCATAGAATCCAGTACCTTTTCACCAGCACTTACTCATGAAGAAGCTTTTCATGCCAGATATGGAGATGAAGTTTTCAGCCGTTATCCCTTTTTATCTCAGGATGAGCCCCATCGGAATCGGGCAGTGTGGTTCCCTACCGTAGTAGGTAAATCCATCCCCGGAGGAGCAGTGACCCGCGAAACTTACGAGTCATTGGTAAACCAAACCCTGGAAAGGCTTGAGGAAAACCTCCCTTATGATGGTCTGTTTCTGGATATACACGGAGCGATGAGTGTAGTAGGACTTGACGATCCTGAAGGAGATTATATCAAAAGAATACGTGAAGTAGTCGGCACTGAAACACTCATTTCTACCTCCATGGATTTACATGGTAATGTTTCCATGCGACTGGCTCAGCATACTGACCTGATCACCTGCTACCGTATGGCGCCTCACGAAGATGCGCTGGAGTCTAAAGAAAGGGCGCTGGATAATCTGCTCACCCGACTGGAAAATGGCAAAGGGAAGCCTGCTTATAAAGCCTGGATACGAGTGCCTATCCTGCTGCCGGGAGAAAAAACCAGTACACGTATAGAACCGGGTAAAAGCCTGTATGCCCAGGTTGATCCCGCTACCCAGCAGGAAGGAGTGATTGACGCAGCCATCTGGATGGGTTACCCCTGGGCTGACGAACCACGCAACCACGGAGTGGTGATGGTGACCGGTGATGACCAGGAAAAAGTGAGCAGTGCTGCTGAAAAACTAGCCAAAAGCTTCTGGGAAGTTAGAAATGAATTTGAATTCGTAGCGCCTACCGCTACTCTACACGAAGCCCTGGACAAGGCAGTAGTCAGTGATAAACAACCTTTTATGATCAGCGATTCGGGCGATAACCCAACTGCCGGAGGTGCCGGTGACGTCACCTGGACATTGAAAGAAATACTGGAGCGACCTGAGTTCAAAACCGCTGAGGGCCCCTCCCTGATTTATGCCTCTATTCCCGGACCTAAGTTTGTAGAAAAAGCAATAGAAGCTGGTGTTGGCGGAAAGATAGATGCACTAGCTGGTGCCAATGTGGACGACCGCTTTGCCCCTCCGGTGCGTCTTGCAGGTACAGTAGAAGCGATAGAACATGGCGACAGAGATGCCGAAACTGAAGTGGTGGTGAAGGTAGGTAGTGCGCATGTCATTGTCACCAAAAAACGCAAGCCTTACCATCACGAAAGTGATTTTACCAATCTGGGTCTATACCCCAGAGAGACAGATATTGTAGTCGTGAAGATCGGTTACCTTGTTCCCGAATTGTATGACATGCGTGCTGACTGGCTACTGGCACTGACTCCCGGAGGGGTGGATCAGGACCTGGAACGCCTTGACTACAAAAGGCTTCAGAGACCAATATTTCCTTTGGATAAAGATATGGAAGATCCTGAGTTAGACGCTCAGTTAGTCCCTGCTTCAGATGAAATATAATGAGAGGCGAGTGCGATAAACTCAAAAAAATAACGCCAGTTTAGATTGGCGTTATTTTTTTTATTACGTCTGAAGGTGTTTTATTCCACGGTGACTCCCAGTTCCTGTAATACCATATCTGAGAAGCTATTATCCTGCACATCAGGATAGACAGCAATCAAATTTCCGGAGATTGATTTAGCAAAAACATGGGTGTAACCATTCGCTTCAGCTACTGTTTCTATCGCATTCATTACCTTATCCCGAACCGGACCAAGCAACTCAGCATATCGCTGTTGTAATTTCTGCTGAGCCTCCTGCTGTTTTTGCTGGATCTGCTGCTGTAAAGTCTGTAGTTCTCCCTCTTTGGTAGCTTTGGCTTCATCGGTCATAGTGCCTGAGCTACTCTGATACTCCTGAACGCTTTGCTGAAACTGCTGGCTCATCGTCTGTATCTCGCTGGAGAGCTGCGTCTCAAACGCTTGCAATTGCGTATCTATCGTCTGAGTTTCAGGAAGCTGATTGAGTATATAATTTACTTCTGCGAAAGCGATCTTAACCTGAGCGAAGGTAGTCAGACTGGCTATAACAAACAGCAGCGTAAAGACTGTTTTCTTGATCATCATGAGTTGTGTAGTTTAATATCCTGGTAAGTTAGGTATTTTTGCGAGAAAGAGGGGTAAGCCTCTAGGGGTTTCTCCTATTTTCCTGGCAAGGAGGCTTTATGACTGATGGAAAGAAAGCATACGAACTCTTTTCTTCAGCCCGGTATGTAGTAGAGATAAGGATTTCTTCATCTAAGAATAAAAGAAGACAGTATAGCAGATATCATATCTCCTAAAATGAGCCCTACGCTTAATTTTCAGGAATAGTTGAATTATTGAGTCTCATAGCCTTTGAAGGAATATGTACTATTTGTGAAAAAGCCTATAGCTTATTTCTCTGTAAATCTCTGATCGCGGTTTCAGCAGCATGGAAGCCTCCCATACCATGTACGCCACCTCCGGGAGGAGTCGCTGATGAACATATATACATGCCTGTCACCGGCGTACGATAAGGGTTAAGGCGATACACAGGGCGGGTAAACTGTTGATTGAGTGTCTGCGCACCGCAATTGATATCTCCCCCTATATAATTAGTACTGATCTGCTGCACAGCCCTGGTATTCATGCTATGTCTTTCCAGTATCACATCTTTGAAACCCGGGGCAAAGCGTTCTATCTGGTTTTCAATCACCTCAGTCATGTCCTGTTCAGAATAGCGGGGCACATGGCAGTAAGCCCAGGCAGTATGCTTGCCTTCCGGCGCACGGCTTTTGTCAAAAAGGGAAGGCTGTACGAATAACACATAGGGCTTTTCAGGATGTTTTCCCTTCCATATCTCTTTTTCTGATCTGGCTATTTCCCCATATGTAGGTCCAAAATGCACAGTAGCCGCTTTCAGGCAATCCTTATTGGTAAAAGGTACAGGTTCACGCAATGCCCAATCCAGCTTAAATATTCCCTGGCCATACTGATAGCGCTTTAGATCCTGTCGATAAACCCAGGGAAGGCGAATTCCTTTCATATCCAGCAAAAGTTGGGGAGCAGTGTCCAGCATGATTATCTTGCAAGGAGGGATATCCGATACTGTACTTACTTTTGTATTCAGGCGTATCTCTCCGCCCAATGACTTATATAAACTGTCAAGTGCATTGGTGATAGATTGCGCTCCTCCTTCCGGAAAAGGCCAACCTACCTTATGCGCCAAAACTCCCAGTACCATGGCGATCCCTGAGGAAGCCCATTTGCTCAGAGGCAGCATAGCATGGGCTGCCAGGCCCGCCATCAATGCTTTGGTACGTTCCTCTTTGAAAGAAATTTTATTCAGTAGGCTTAAAGGCTGCACTGCGCGTAAGCCAAACTGAGCCAGCTTGAGAGGGTGGCTGGGCCAGCGTAAGTTTCCCAGAAAATCAGGAGCGATTTGATCCCAATTTTCTACCGCAGGCTGCATAAGTCTGGTATAGGCGCCTGTGTCTCTGCCCAGTTGCGCGGCCGTTTTATTCAGATCCTGATACATCAAGAGGGTTTCACCATGCTCAAGAGGATGGGCCAGCGCTGCTTCAGAGTAAAGCCACTTTAAGCCAAACTGCTCAAGAGGTAAAGTCTTAAAGAAAGGTGATGCATAAGCCAGCGGGTGTATAGCGGAGCCTATGTCATGTATATAGCCTGGTAGAGTAAGTGCGGAGGAACGCGCCCCCCCTCCACTTTGAGCATTTGCTTCTAATATTAATACTGAATAGCCAGCCTGGAGCAACCTGATTCCAGCCGCATAACCATTGGGACCACTACCGACTACTACTGCATCATATTTCTCCATGTGTAGTATACCTGTTTATGATTTTATTTATACAATATGACAACCTATTCATGACAATTTTACATAAATCAAGTTTTTCTTGACATTTTGACTTAATATCTTAAGAACAAAAAAGAACTTTTACGATGGTATTATCATTGTGAGTAAGATAGCAAAGAGAAAGAAAGATTAGGGCTATGGATATGGAACTATAAGTTATCAGCATATAATGTTGTTTTGCATAGAACTTCCATAAAATCCTTGACCTGAGCAAACACTATCCAGTTTTACACAATAAGTAAGTAGTATGTATGTTATTGGATAGTAATAAATTTTTCCGATGCTAAGTTAAACCCAAACATTAAATATATAATGAAAAATATAATCACTCCAGTTATTTCGGCGGTGATAGCCAGTCTGATCACTATCGCAGCCTTCTTGTATTTTGCAGGAGATAAATTTAACAAAAACCAGTCAGAGGCAGATGCTTTTCCGGCGGTTTCAGCCAGTTATTATGATGATGACACTAGCGCGAGCAGTGCAGCTGAAGCCCCGTTTGATTTTACCCTTGCGGCTGAAAAAGCAACTCCGGCGGTTGTACATATTACCTCAAAGCAGGAGGCTCAGGCCTATAATGGCCAGCAGCAACAACAAATTCCTGAGTTTTTCAGAGATTTCTTCGGAGATCAGTTGCCTCAGCAGGGGCAACGTCAGCCTCGTGTAGGTTCTGGCTCAGGAGTAATCATCAGTGATGATGGTTATATCATTACCAACAATCATGTGGTGGCTGATGCTGATGAGCTTACTGTAGTATTGGTAGATAACAGAAGTTATGTCGCTACTGTCATTGGTACTGACCCAACTACTGACTTAGCTTTGATCAAAATTGACGAAGAAGCATTGCCTTTCCTGAAGTTTGCTAATTCAGATGATGTAAAGGTAGGACAGTGGGTAGCTGCGATAGGCAACCCTTTCAGAGGACTTAATTCAACAGTTACTGCCGGTATTGTAAGCGCTACAGGAAGAAACATTAACATTCTTCGTGATGAGCAATATGCCATTGAATCTTTCATTCAGACGGATGCAGCGGTAAATCCGGGTAATAGCGGTGGTGCATTGGTTAACCTTGATGGTGACCTCATTGGTATCAACTCCGCGATTGCCAGCCCGACTGGTGCGTATGCAGGTTATGCGTTTGCAGTTCCTACTAATATTGCCGCCAAAGTGGTAAGCGACCTGAAAGAATACGGAAGTGTACAGAGAGGATTCCTGGGCGTAAGTATACAGGAAGTAAATGCTGCTATGGCTGAAGAGTATGATCTTTCTACTAATCAGGGTGTATATGTAGCCGATGTTGTAGAAAGTGGTTCTGCTGCCTCTGCTGGCATTGAACAGGGAGACGTTATCATTCAGGTAGATAACAAGAAAATCGCCCAGACTTCTGACCTGCTTTCTTACATAGGAAGAAAACGCCCGGGTGATGAAGTGAATGTTATCATACTTCGTGATGGAGAGCGCCAGGAATATGAAATGACACTCAAAACACTAGATGGAACTACCACGCTCGCTGCCAAAGAGCGCGTAGAAGCTTTAGAAGACCTTGGCGCGGAATTTCAGTCGCTAACTGAAGAAGAAGCGGATGAGTTGAATGTGAGTGGTGGTGTAAAAGTTGTCAGAACATTTGCCGGTAAGCTAAGACAGCAAGGCATCCGCCCTGGATTTATCATCACCGGAGTAGCAGGTAAGGCTGTTACAGACGTAGATGACCTTACTGAAGTCATTCAAAACGAAAGAGGTGGAGTATTGGTAGAAGGTGTTTACCCTGACTCACCTGATGAAAAGCAATACTACGGATTACCACTCTAAGAAAGTGGAAGTAGTACAAATTAAAAAATCCTCCTGAGTCTCTTCAGGAGGATTTTTTTAGCATTAAATGCACACCTTGCAAACGAGCGCAAGACAGGATAGCTAAAATCTGGCGATGAAACTCGCGTGCATTTGTAACGCCAATCAGGCAAATAACTCTATTTATTCACCCGGCTGCTCATCTTTGTCCATTTGCTCAGAACGGGTTTCTATCATATTACGGAATTCCGGTAAGTCATTTTGTATCACATTCCAGATCTGGCGGTGGTCTACTTCCATTGCCTCATTAAACTTGGCTCTTTTCAGCACATCCAGCACACGATAGTCTACCTCGGTAAAGTCAGCTTTGAACTCAGGAGAAAGCAAATCTGATGCTTCACCAATCTGTTGCAGGTTAACTGCCACTGACTGCCTTACACTTTCTTCTTTAGAAAATTGATTGTAGTCCATATGGGCTACATAAGCATCAATCTCATTTATCATGGTGGTGATATTATTCAGGTGAATCTGATCTTCTTCCTTCATATCTAAAAAATAGTTTTGTAACATAAAAAAATAAAACTCCTGAGACAGGAAGTTGTTCACTACTTGCTTATACTATTCTCATATCCTTCATCTACCAATAGGTTGCCGCCGTCTGCACAAGCTACTGCCAGCTCATCACAGCGTTCATTTTCAGGTATACCGGAGTGACCTTTGATCCAGCTAATCTCTACATCATGCTTTTTAAATAGCGGGATAAGGCGCTTCCAGAGGTCAGCGTTTTTTTTGTCTTTAAAATTTTTCTTCTCCCAGTTCCATACCCAACCCTTATTGATTGCGTCTACTACATATTGTGAGTCAGAGAATATTTTCACCTTCATGTCAGGTTTCTTGATCGCTTCCAGACCCACGATCACCGCTAATAGTTCCATACGATTGTTAGTCGTCTGACGGTAGCCTGCAGCCAACTCCTTCCGGTGTTTTTTATAAATAAGTATGGTGCCATATCCTCCTCTTCCCGGGTTCCCTCTCGCTGCACCGTCAGTGAACATTGTAATCATTAGGTAAACTGGTTTTTCACTAGTTTGATGGCAATTGACAATAGTATAATGCCAAAAATTTTTCTCAAAATATTAAACCCTGCTTGGCCTAATTTGTCTTCTAACCAGGCAGAAGATTTAAGCACTATAAACACTAATATAAGATTAATTACTATACCGAGTAGAATGTTGGGATAGGTAAAGGCTGCCCTAAGGGAGATCAGTGTAGTCATAGTACCTGCTCCCGCCAGCAAAGGAAAAGCCAGAGGTACAATAGAATGGCTTCCCCCTCCACCGGTATCCGCCTCAGATTTGAATATTTCTACGCCCAATATCATTTCCATGCCAATCAGGAACATGACGATAGCTCCGGCTATAGCAAACGAAGCTACATCTACCCCAAACAATGACAAAATAGATTCACCTAAAAACAGAAATGAGACCATGATCAGGCCGGCTACCAGTGTGGCTTTGCCAGACTGTATATGACCATGTTTTTTTCTAAGTTCTATGATGACAGGGATGCTTCCCAGTATATCTATTACTGAAAATAATATGAGTGTAACTGATATCAGTTCTTTCCAGTGGATCATCTTTGTGGCGTACTATCTATAAAATCACAATGCTAGTGATAAAAAACTAAACCGAAAAAGATTTCAGGAAATTGGAGAGTTTTTCTATTTCCCATTCTTCAATAGCAGGAAAGTTAGCAATACGAAGGCTGCTTTCCTTCCATTGGCCATAGCCATTTCCTAATGTAATACCAGCTTGCTTACTGTCAGCTCTCAATTTATCTATTACTTCTTTTTCTGCTGTTAATGGGATTACTGTTTTGGATCTAAGCTCATCATTGCCCACCATTAAATTTACATAACCTAACTCTCCTAGTAGCTCTATCCACTGCCTGTACCTTTTAAGCAGCACCTTTTCTGTATCTTCAATTTCGGGTCGTGCCTCCATTACTCGCTTAAGCAAATAGATATTCAACACATTAGGAGTGTAAGTGGTCTGCCACTTATCCATCATTTCCCGCATATATACCAGGCTATTGTAATGCTTGTTCTCCTTCAAACGAGCTGCTTTTTCCAATGCCCGGGGAGAGCAAATCAGTACTGCCATGCCCGCCGGTAGGCCAAAGCACTTTTGTACAGAAGCGTACCAGACATCAGCCAGGCTGAAATCCAGTGCTACGCCTGCCATAGATGAAGTAGCATCTACTGCTATCAGTTTATCAGGATATTGCCTTTTCACTGCTCCGATCAGTTGCTGACTTATGGCTGTCCCGTTTGAGGTCTCATTATGGGTCAGGGCGATCAGTTCTGCTTCTTCCGTTACTGTCACATCTTCTGTTTCCAACACTTCGTTCAACCCAAAGCTAAAACCTTTTGCGGCAGGTTGGAGTTTTTGTGCGTACTGATACCATTTTTGCCCAAACGCTCCATTATAGATATGAAAAGATGCCGCACTGACCAGTGACTGACTAATGATTTCCCAGCACTCTGTGGCCGAAGAAGTAAAGAACACCATATAATCCTGAGGTATGTGCAGTTTCTCTTTAAGCAGTTTGATGGTCTTGGAAGAAATGGCTACAAATTCCGAACTTCTATGGTTGGCACTCAGTAAGCCCTGCTCGTAAGCCTCCTGTACATAGCGGGGCACTTCAGGGTATACTTTGGAAGGGCCGGGATAAAAAGAAATCATTGTGATCTGGCTTGATTTGCAAAATACTGTACTGCCAAACGATAGCTCTCCAACCCAAAGCCTAAAATCACGCCGGCACATACTTTACTCAGATAACTATGATGGCGGAACGCCTCGCGGGCATGCACATTGGAAATATGCACCTCAATCACTGGAGTTTTGATTGCTGAAATGGCATCGGCAATGGCCACAGAAGTATGTGTATAGGCAGCGGCATTCATTACGATACCATCGTATGAAAAACCTGTCTCATGCAGCTTATCTACTATCGCTCCCTCATGATTGGACTGAAAATAACTGAGTGCTAGTTCTGCAAAATCTTTCTCAAGCGTTTTGTAATACGCTTCAAAAGAAGTAGCACCGTAAATACCGGGTTCGCGCTTTCCCAGCAGATTGAGGTTTGGGCCATTAATAATCAGAACTTTCATATGTTGGGTGTCCAGTAAGTAAAAAAATATACTGCATAATCGTTTAGTACTGTAAAGTTAGAAAATGTCTTTAATTTGCCGGAGCCAGATGGATTTATTTAACTCCTTAAATTTATTGTTGTAAATATATCTTTGGCTTTAATAGAAAGCTTTCGTTTTTAGTCAATATTTTTGGAGGCAGCTTTAGCAGAATATTATTCGTCGTTTATATTGCCATAAGCCCGGCATTTTTATCCTTACCCAAAAGGAGTAAATTGAGGTATGACACAGTATAAAGCATGGGAAACATATATGAGCGAGTTTGAGGACTACCTTAAGCTTGAACGCTCTCTTTCTGAGAATTCCCTGAAAGCCTACATCAGCGATATAGAGAAGCTACAGCAGTTTGTAGAAATGTCTGACTTGGATCTTTCTCCTCTGGACATACAGCAGGATCATCTGGAGAAGATGCTACAACATATCTGTGACCTGGGCTTAAGTGCGGCTACGCAGGCTCGCATACTTGCGGGGATCAAAGCCTTCTACAAATTTCTACTGCTACAGGACTTGATCCCTGAAGACCCGGCATTACTACTGGAAGGCCCGCGGCTCGACCGTAAGCTGCCTGATACCTTAAGCTACTTTGAGATAGAAAGTATTTTGGAGGCGATAGATGTCTCTACCGCTGAGGGGCTTAGAAACCGGGCGATACTGGAAACGCTCTACAGTTCCGGGCTCAGGGTGACCGAGTTGACCGAACTTAAAATGAATAATATTTTTGAGGATATCGGCTTCTTAAGAATTTTGGGAAAGGGCAGTAAAGAAAGGATTGTTCCCATTGGAAAAGACGCATTAAAATTCACCAAGCAATATATACAGGAGATCAGGCAATACCTGGAGATTGAGCCGGGTCACGAGAATTTTGTTTTTCTTAACCGTAGGGGAAAAAAACTGAGCCGGGTCATGATCTTTTATATCATCAGGGACGCTGCATTAGCCTCCGGCATCAACAAAAAGGTAAGTCCCCATACTTTTCGCCATTCTTTTGCTACCCACCTGATTGAGGGAGGGGCAAATTTGAGAGCAGTGCAGGATATGCTGGGCCATGTGTCTATTACTACAACTGAAATTTACACACACCTGGATCGTGACTACCTGAAGCAGGTGATTACTGATTGTCACCCTCGTTCCCGCAGACCTATTGCTGACGATAGACTTAACTCACCAAACTGATATTGAGCGTGTATAAAGAACTCATAAGACCTTTACTTTTTCAGATGGCACCGGAAAGTGCGCATCATTTTACTACCCGAATGCTGCGAATGTTGTATCACAGCCCGGGAGGGGCTTCTCTCTTACATAGCATGTATGGCATGGAAGACCACAAGCTGGAAAAAGAATTGTTTGGACTCAAATTCAAGAACCCGATAGGGTTGGCTGCCGGCTTTGACAAGAATGCGGAAATGATTGATGCCATGGCAGCACTGGGTTTTAGCTTTGTGGAAATAGGGACGCTCACACCCTTGCCTCAGGAGGGTAATCCTAAGCCACGTTTATTTCGCTTATCTGATGACGAAAGCCTGGTCAACCGGATGGGCTTCAATAACAAAGGCGTGAAAGATGCGGTTAAACGACTGAGGAAGAGAAAGTCTGATATTATTGTAGGGGGAAACATTGGGAAGAACAAAGTCACTCCCAATGCCCAGGCACAGGATGATTATGAAAAATGTTATGAAGCCCTGTATGATGTGGTTGATTATTTTACGGTAAATGTAAGCTCACCTAATACCCCAGATCTCAGAGAGCTACAGGAAAAAGAACCGCTTAAACGGTTACTTCACCATATAAGCTCGCTGAACCGGCAAAAACCCAAGGCAAAACCTATCCTGCTCAAGATCGCTCCCGACCTCAGTCCACATCAGTTAGATGATATTGTGGAGATTTGCGTGGAGCTGAAAATGGATGGTATTATCGCTAACAATACCACCATTAGCCGCGAAGGATTAAAAACCTCTGACGCCAAAGTGAAAGCAATAGGAGCCGGAGGACTCAGCGGTCAGGCGATTCGTAAGCGTTCTACCGAAGTAATTCGTTATCTCCACCGACAGTTGGGAAATCAAATTCCCATAATAGGGGTAGGTGGCATCGCTTCAGCCCGGGATGCATTGGAAAAGATAGAGGCCGGTGCCAGTTTGATACAACTCTATACCGGATTTGTATATGAGGGCCCCTCTGTCCTGAAGGAAATTAAAAAGGCACTCGTTCAACATGCTAGCTTAGAAACGGCAGATCAACAGTAGTCTATGTTTATATTTTACCAGCCATCTGTAAGTGAAGGAGCGCATTATTTAGATAGAGACGAATCTAAGCACTGTATTAAGGTGTTAAGAAAACAGGAAGGCGATCAGATTCAGGTGGTAGACGGAAAAGGGCATTTTTATGAGGCCAGCATTTCTAAAGCCAATGACAAGAAATGTGAGTTTGACATTATCAAACAAACTACAATTCCCCGGGATAACTTTAACATCCACATTGCGCTCTCTCCTACCAAAAATATAGATCGTACCGAGTGGTTTGTGGAGAAAGCCGTTGAGGTCGGCATACATCAGATCAGCTTTATCCTCTGTGATCATTCGGAAAGGAAAGTACTGAAAATGGATCGCCTGGAACGTAAAGCTATTAGTGCCATGAAGCAGTCACAACATGCTTACTTACCTGTGTTCAGCACTTTGACCAAATTCAAAGATTTTGTCCAGGGGCAAAAAAGAGAAACCAATACGCATAAGTTCATCGCTTACCTGGGAGAAGAAGCATGCCCTCAGCTTATCCATACCGCCAAGGCACATCAGAACTACGTGGTACTTATCGGTCCGGAAGGAGACTTTAGTCCCCAAGAAGTAGAAAATGCCCTAGAAGCGGGCTTTAGCCCGGTAAGCTTGGGAAACAGCCGGCTAAGAACTGAGACCGCGGGGCTGGCTGCCTGCCATAGCCTGCAAATTCTACAGTTTTAGCCCCCTGACAGTCAATCTTTTATTTCATAGAACATGACCAGTTCTACCAGGTCGTTTCTTTCATTCAGATCTAGGTTTTGTTCCTCAATATAGTTTCCTACCGCTTCCCTACGCGCACTCATAGCTTTCAATATTGAATTCTGTTCGGGTTCTAACTGGTGAATCTTACCACTAGGAGAAATAAAATAATAGTCAGCCTTCAGTTCTGTAAACGCATCATAGGTATCTCCTCTATTTTCAGCACTACTATTTTGACCAAGGCTTTTCTTATTTACGGCATATAGTGCCCCTTCACCTTTATAGAGTTCCTGTACATACTGACTATCATCAACATCATCCAATTCATATTCCAAGTAATCTGCTTTGAGAAAGTTACCCATATTGGTATTGTCATTTTTCCCCATGGTGAATGAACGCACTATCTCTTTGTTAACGATTACTGGATTTCCTCCCTTATCGCGAGCCAGCAGCTCATCTTCATAAACATTGTAAAGCAATTCTACGTCATCGTACTTACTTCTGTCGTCAAATTCTATTTCCCCTGAAATCCATTTTTCTGTAAAATAAGGGCTCCCTTTTACCCCCTCATAGCGGGAAGCATAGCTCTGTGCCATATCGCTACCTAGCTTTTCAATTTCTTGCTGATGTACAGGCGCATTTTCTTCCTGTGCGTAAGCTGTGAGGGGAATTAGAGATAAAAAAATGAGTGATACGTTAACTTTAAAAAATTTCATGATTCAGTATTATTTTCCTGTAAATTTCGGATCTCTTTTCTCGAGAAAAGCTTTCATTCCTTCCTGATGATCCTGGGTAACAGCGGCTTTATCCTGATATTCCGCTTCCAGTTCCAGCACTTCTTCCAGGCTCATATTGGCTGACTGATGCAGCATCTGCTTGATCAGCCCTACTGTGGTCGAGGGTGCATTCAGATATCCTTCTACATAAGTTTGAACAGCCTTATCCAATGACTCTTCAGATACTACTTTATTTACCAAGCCTAGTTCGAGCGCCACTGCCGACTGTACCTGCGTACCCAGACTAGCCAGCTCAAAAGCTTTCAGTCTACCGATCATCCGGGGTAAAAAATAGGTAGAACCAGAATCCATGACCAGGCCAATGCCTACAAAAAGTTCGCTGAGGATCGCATCTTCTGACGCAACCACTACATCGCAGGCCAGTGCTAATGAACAACCTGCACCGGCTGCAATGCCCTGAATACGGGCGATAATAGGTTTAGGCATGTGCCGCATCTGAAGTATAAGAGGGTTATAATAGGTCCGAATAGCGTCAGCATAGGACTTTCCCTTCATTTCTTCCTGGGCGGACTTAAGGTCCTGACCGGAACAAAAAGCATTACCTGCCCCTGCTAATACTACTACCCTGATCTCAGGATTGTTTTCAGCAGCCTTAAAAGCTTGTAATAACTCTTCTTTAATCCCCTGATTTAAAGCATTATACACCTCCGGACGGTTCATGGTGATGGTAGCTCTGCCCCCTTGCTCTTCATATTGAATGTATTGATACATGCTTTTTCTTTTTTTATATGCTTGAATGTTGGAGAGTATACACTAAAATGCGGAAAAAACCATTGTGTACTATCACAATTTTTCTAATTTTGTGCTCCCCTACGCGCACGTGGTGGAATTGGTAGACACGCTGTCTTGAGGGGGCAGTGCCTTAACTGGCGTGGAAGTTCGAATCTTCTCGTGCGCACTAACTTGTTAATTTATAGCCCGAAGAGCTCTTTTTCGGGCTTTTTCTTTCCCCAAACCTTAGCCCGAATCAGTGACCAGTGACCCTTTCAGTGACCTCACTATCTATTAGTGACCAATTTTCGGGGCAATATGAGAGAAATAAATCTATTATGAAGCTCCTCTATGTCGTTCGCAAGGCGAAGGCGAAGAGGACGGGATTGGCGCCGTTATATGCCAGGCTTCAAATGAAAAGCCAAAAGACAGTAGAGTTTTCTACGGGTATATTTATTTTACCTGAACAGTGGGATTCCCGAGGAAATGGTAAAGTGCTAGGCGAAGATCGTTTGGCTAATGTGTACAACAATAAGCTCATTGACATTAGGGCGGAGATAATTAGTATCCACAGTGACTTAGAACGACGTGGTAAACGATCAACTCCAGCCATTGTAAAGGGAATCTTTACAGGCGAGCTAAAAGAAAGAGCTACTCTCGTGCATGCAATGCAAAAGTACATCCAGAATCGCTCTTATGAACCTGAACTTTCCAAAAGTACGGTAAGTAATTTCAGAAGACAGATGAAAAACGTTCATCATTTCTTAGTCTTCCAAAAGGACCTTAATCTTTTATGTTCTGATGTCAATGTCCGTACTCTGGCAAATTTAGATAATTATCTCAGAGGCGAGAGAAGGTTTAAACAGGTATACTGCAATAGGATTATTGGTTTTGTCAAAACCGTTTTGGATTTCGCAGTACTTCAAGAATGGATTGAATATAATCCCTTAAACAGCTTTAAGTATAGAAGAGTTGAACGTAAAAAAAAGGTCTACTTAACCCAAAATGAGCTTCAAAAGCTGGTAAATCATAAGTTTGCCAGCTGGAGGCTGGCGCAAGTAGCTGAATTATTTACCTTTCAATGCTATACTGGCTTAAGTTATGCCGAACTCATACGATTTGACCCTTCATGGATTAAAATTGGTGTAGATGGCAAAGAATGGATATTCACCGACAGAAAAAAAGTACATGGTGCTCAGTGTGAGATTCCTTTGTTCACAACAGCAAAAAAAATCCTGGAAAAATGGAAATACACTGTTCCAACTTTAGACAACCAACAATATAATCGTTATCTCAAAGAGGTAGCATTCATTGTAGGTATTGATAAACATCTAACTACGCATGTTGGTCGTAAAACTTTCGGAAATGTCTTACAGGAAAATGGAGTCAGTATAGAAAGTATCTCTGGCATGTATGGCCATGCTGATACTCGTATGACAAGAAGTTATTATGTAGATGTGTCAGCAGTAAAAGTGGCAAAGGAAACAGAAGCTATTAGAAATTTATAAAAACAGTTTTAATCATATAAGGGAGTAGCAAGTAATCTACTCCCTTCTTTTTTATCAAAAGGTAAATTATTATTTACCTTTTTTTGTTAAATTTACGTGAATGAAGTGTTCAGAATTATTTAGAATTCTTAAGAAGGATGGCCCCCATGGAATGGCTGGTATCCAATATCTCAGAAAGGCTCTCATGTAAAAATGAAGCACCCTACAAAAGAGGGTATTATCATTTTTCCTAATCATGGAAGCCAGGAGATGGGTAAAGGGTTAGCGGACGTCGCACGGAAAAGAAAATCTTAAAAGACGCTGGATTAAAATGAAAAAGCTAAGAAAAAAAATACCGATAGTAGTAGAAAAAACCAATACAGGTTTTTCTGCTTATGCTAAAGACTATCCTATTTATACTACTGGAAAGTCGGTAGCTGATTTGTTAGGGAACACAGTTGAGGCAGTAAACTTTTACTTTGAAGAAGAAGGGTATGTAGCTGATGCTTCAAACATACAATTTGAGATAGACTGGCAGCACTTTTTTCAGGAGTACAAAATCATCAATGCTAACCTGCTTGCCCAACGCATTGGGGTAAATGCCTCATTGCTTTCTCAGTATGCAAAAGGCAAAAAGACACCTTCTCCCAAGCAACAAAGGAAGATATTAGATGGCATTCACCAAATTGGGCAGGAATTGGCTGAAATGAATCTCATTCTAAGATAGAAATTGAAGTAGAAGAGGTGCTTTCCGAACTTCTTCAAAGGGTATGTTTATTTTTAATGTTGGCATTCATTTAGCCAAGCATCTAGAAAAAGAATAATGAATTATAAAGGAAAGATAGCACTCATATTATTCTTAATAATAATTTATGTTTTTGTCCATTCATTTGTTCTGAATCAAGTTTTTATTACTGAATCAGACCTTAAGGAAGTTTCTGGAACTGTTTACTCTCAACAACTTGAAAGAGTTCCAGGAAAGGGAAATAATAAATCCATTGTTCTTAGTATCGTGAATGAACCATTACGTTTTTCAGTACATGAAAAATATGAAAGGGCATTTTCGTTTCTAAAGACAAACAGAGTTTTAGGCAAGAGTATATCGATAATGTATGACCCAAATGGATTTAATGGGTTCAGCAATAACAGGACCGCTCATATTTTCAATATTCAAATTGATGACCATGAAATTCTCAATATTAAAGAAGCAACTGCATTGGAGAAAAATGTACTAATTATCTTGATGCTATTAGACCTAGTAATTTTCACAGTCATATTTCTAAAACGAAAATCGATATTAAAACAAAATACAACGATTTAGTTTAATGCAAACTTGAAAGTCCATCGCTTTCAACTCCCCTACTCGCCATATACTAAACGATAACCTTATCTATCGTGTAAGAACCACTATACCGGCAGGCACCAATGTAAAGACTCCCCAGGTGATCCAGAACCACCTTCTTTCCTGTTTATTTCTGAAAATATAGCGAGTCCGGTACCTGATCTTCTCTTCCTGAGTTCCAGTTTCATCCAAATATTCGTCATACTTCACCTTGTAGTCATTGAGAGACTCTTCAGTACGAATCAATTCTATTTGATTATTCAATAGCTTGTTTTGTAGTAGATCTGCTTTTTGGTAAAGCTGGTTCAACTGAGCTATCTGAAATCTTAATTCAGCAAACAGGCTGTCATTCTGCTGCTGAAGGACTGCGAATTTACTTTTGAACTTATCATACTTATCCAGGTCTCTTAATAGCAGTTGATAAGTTCTTCTGTCAATCAGGATATCACTTTTCTCGATCTGTCCGGATAGGGATTGAGGAATAGTAACTCTCTCAATGATCAGGCTATCGCTACCTTGAGCGATAACGTTTTGATAAGTCGCTACGCTCAAGATACTGCATGATAACAGACAAACTATCCATAGCCCTTTCATAGCTGTGAATAAGATGCTTTTGATGATGTAAGAGAGAATCCCGCTGGATAATCGTAGTTTGAAGTTTTCCATTGACAGTTACTAAAGATGTGATAAGTGAATCCTGCTCCTGGACATGCATTTCAATACGCCTGATCTGTATCTGCTGCTCTTCCTGCTTTTTTAGCGCTAGTGTGACCGTAACCCAAACGATTGCGATCACAATTATTCCTAGAATCAACCCCTTATTCATCCCTGTATTGATTGTTCCTGACCGAAAACCCTAAATCTGCAATCAACTGCCTTAATAGATGAGTATCATTATTTCTCATGGCATTGTTGATATCTTTTAGTCTTTCATCCACTTGTTTTGCATATTGTTGGACAGAGACTTCTACCTTTACCTGATCTTTGTAACAATCCTGTATTGCCTGGTTTTTGGTTTCCAGCTTTTGCATGTACCACCAAATCAAGCCACCAAGCACCACCAACAAAAAGCAAAGGAAAAAAACGAGAAATCCCTGCTCTTTGCTGGTTTCCATCAGGGCGTTAGTGGCTTCTATTACCTGAAGTATGATCATATTTGGATAGCTTCTCTTTCAAAATCCTGAAGTTTTACTGTGAGCTGGGCATATCGCTCAGTACCTACACTATCTCGTACATAGATGGTATAATCACCGGCAGCAAGGTTATCAAATACATTGGTGGACTGATAGATGTTATCGTTCAGCTTGTATTCATAAGGACCTACTCCATTGATAACAGTTACTGTGATATTTCCGTCACTGTTAGCAACCAGTTGCTGTTGTCCTTCAACTTCTAGGTTAGATTGTGTTTCATCGGTAATTTCAGTGCGAAATTGTACCGGCTGCACAAATTCACCCACCGTATTGAAAGGCCTATAACCTTTATGTGGACATTGATTGTTACCCGCTAGTTCAGGTAGCCTTGCACACAATCCATTCAGGCTTTGAAAAGCAGCAAAATAGCCATAACTAACACTCTGAGGGAGAACCGTATGGTAAAAAGTAGAGACATTAGGCTCATCGTAAGCATCAGCAAAGCTTTTTAATACCTCTCCATTACTGGGCCTGATGAGAGCATAAG
Source organism: Catalinimonas alkaloidigena (assembly GCF_029504655.1). Classification (NCBI taxonomy): domain Bacteria; kingdom Pseudomonadati; phylum Bacteroidota; class Cytophagia; order Cytophagales; family Catalimonadaceae; genus Catalinimonas; species Catalinimonas alkaloidigena. The sequence continues at coordinate 741,948 of NZ_JAQFIL010000001.1, read as the reverse complement.
AATAGCTCACCTTGATTTTCTTATTAAAAGGTATGGGATAACCTTTAATCTTGTAGCGGTTAAGCAATCCATCAGCATCCAGATACTCAATGCGCCAATCCGTTTCATCATCCACGAAATCTGCATATACATGGACATCTAGCTCATTAATCTTATAAGTAATCATAGGTCATTATCTTAATTTTAAAGTGAATTTTTCTATCAAGGACTCTTAGCCCATTGCAATCTGCTTTCTTCCATATAAGCACGTTTGCCACTGATCAAATCCATTGGCACACCTGCCTTTTGCATGCATGGGGCATGCAGACTAAGCTTGTTGACTAAGTTTATAGGAGGATTAATCGCATTGTGGCCTAATGCTCTGAGTTCGTTGATCTCTGCGGTTGTCAGTACGTGACCATTGTATACTTGGAGATTGCGCACAAAAGCGGGTGCGGGATTTTCATTGCCATCGGTACTACCAAAAAAGCCTATGTAGTTGATGTTTCCAGCTAAAAAAACATTGTCTGCACTTGATAATTGATAACCATGCCTATTGCATTTACCCAACACATTTTGCTCAAAACTAAATGCAATATGCGTCCACTGACCTATGGGGGGGCTACCAAAGTTTAAGGTAGTCCTTTCCCCATTATTATTACCATTGTCAGTATGTGCCCAGACAAAATAAAGCGGCCCGCTTGTGTTTTGGTATTTGACCGAAATATAGCCTCCCCCTGCCAATCCAGCAAAAAAGAGGTTATTAGAGCCTGTACTGCCATTATAGCCTGTTGCATAATACCAGAACGATACTGAGAATTTAGTCTCGTCTACATCGGTATTCCAGCTAATTCTAGCACTACGGCTACTGAAAACTGTTGGGTATGGGCTATAATTCGTGTCCAGTTCACCAGCTTGAAAACGGTCTATGTTGATGACTGGAGATTCATCGTTGGGAGTATAGTTTTCCAACTCACAACTACGGGCATTGCCTACATCTTTTACGTTATACCACCAGACCACAATAGAAGTAATGGTATAGCTGTCTGCTCCTTTATCATTTGAAATGAATAACCTTCCTTGTCCTCCCCCTTCATAGGTTAGCTGATAGGTATGCGAACCTACACTATTGATGTATTTCTTGTTAGAGGTACTACCAAGTGCTAAACCGATCCCATTACCACCGCTAGGCTTGCTAATAGCAGAAACATTGACCGTAACCATGATCTTCTTGCCTATATTGCTTCCACCATCGCCAATGCCATTCACTGCTACCGAACTGTTACGGCCTCCCCCAGCTCCACTAAACTGCAAAGTATTAGCAGTTACCGTCCATCCTTCACCAGTTACCCAACTGTGACCGCTTGTGAAATTGCTATTGGCATCACTTAAAGAATGTACATTCTTGTAATCCCCATACAAAACCGTATGCACTTTGCCCAATCCCTGAAATAGCCCATTGTTGTATGGCTTCCAGGATTTCCTTGTCATTACTTGTAAACACTCCTCTACTAGCATAGAAAGCCACCAAACGGCAATCCAATTGCGTACCAGCAGGAAAGGTATTATTGCTACTTGCCCATGCGGTGAAAAGGTACTGACGACTAATGTATCTTGGAAAAAAATCGCTGTAAATGGAGTTGTAGTTGTTGGTCACTACGTTATTACCAACGTATCTACCTTGATGATAAAATTTAAAGCTATTGGCATTGCTCACACTTCCGCACCTGATTCCAAAATGATTCCATCCTTTTTGAATGTTGATCACATCTGACTGCATACGGATAACCCCAGGGCCATAAGTATTTTCAAAGTAAAGCCTGTTTCCATATTCAATAAAAAAGTGTGTCTGGCTGCTATTATGTTGTGAGGTAAACAGGTATCGCTCTGCTCCCGAAGGCTTACTATCCAGATACAGGAAGAAGTGCATTTCTCCACTCCAGGATTCAGTCAACGAATCAAGCAATATCCTTTGTGCTTTGCTTGTAGCCTGTATTTGCAGGGCTTTTTTGGTAAAGGGAGGTTGTAGCTCTCTATCAATGATTTGTCCGGTTCCTCCGGTATAGCTCAATGGCCAAGCAGGCGAACTGCTAATACGGTTTTGCAGACCTTCAAAATCAGTAAAGGCATAATCCATGAAAGCACTATCCAGCTCTTTGCCTGATTGCAAATAAGCTACTTCTTTTACTGATAAAGCTTTGTTATACCAGACGTTGCGCAATAGGGCATAGGCTGAAACACTATAATTTGTATTGTTAATATCATAGCTCCCATTGGTAGCTGATATAGGAGGAACATTAGAAAATACCCTGACTCCATTACCATGATAAGCAGTAAGGGTATAGGTTTCTACATCGTAAGTAATGATAATCTTTGTGGGATTATTTAAAGGTAAATAACCTGTCAAATTACCGCTTTTCACATTATTGTTCAGCCATTGAAATACTAACTGTTGGCTATTTAGCTGTCCTCTAATTCTGAATTGGATTAAAAGATCAAAGCCAAACCTAAAAGAGTAATTGTCATTGGGAAAACTGTTTTGATTGGTAGGAGTAAACTCAATCATTGTACTCCATGAATTACCTACCAGGGGCGTATTATTAATATGCGTACCAAACCATTTACTTGTACTGCTGGCAAAGTGAACGCCATAGTTTGCTACGGGCAATTTGCTGTAAAAATCCTTCCAGGCAGTTTGCGCACTTCCGGTATGCTCACTTTCAGTGAAGTTTTGCAGATAGGCGTGGTGAGGGCTTAAACCTTCAGTGTTTTGAAGCGTATCGTGAAACAAGTCGCTAGATGAGCCTGCTCCCTGATCTGTCTGCCTGTAACGTATTTCAAAGCTTCCTGCTACTTCAAAGTCAAAGCTGATATTGTTGGTTAAATTTCCATTAACAATATCCCCAAAGCCATTACTTGCAGCAATCAAAGTATTATCCTGATACACCTCAAAAATACCTGTTGCTCTGGCTGTTCTGATATTGGCAGAATATCTATACTTGCTTAGTGCATTGGAAGGATTATAAATTCTTTTGCTAGTAGTGGCACTATTACCGATTGTAATGTAGGTAGCTAATTCATTTACATTTGCACCATTGCTTTTTGTCCACTCTCCACTACCATCATTATTGCTACCATAATCAATGTATATGTTGCTCAGTGGCTTCGCATAACTGTACTGATCTACCACATCTACCAGCACATCACCTTCTGAATGTGTGCATGGATAGTGCGCCACTACTGCGGAATGAAGGGAAGTTGGGATAACGCCACCTAACGAATGTATTTGCCTTGCTTCCGGTTGCAATATCTTTCTATCACAAACAACTAAATGTGATATACCTCCATCAAAAAAGTTATCTAAAGCATCAACTTTAGAGCATCCAATGGTATAAATATCATCATTCTGCCAACTGCCGTTTACATCATCATAAGTTATACTATAATAAGCTTGTGGTACACTGTTAATATAAATTCCAGGTTGATGAGAATTGCTGTCGTAGTTTAAAATGCAATGATAAATTTGGTTTGGCTTTACATTACCCATCCTAAAGCCATCGTTCCTATTGCTACCGTTTGTAGCAAATATAGATACATGGTATTGTCCATTTATATGACTAACCCCAAAATTATAACCTAATGTATTGGTAGCTGAGGTTAACCTTTTCCTATGCGAAAAAATGACTTGTGTGTAATTTCCAGACTGCGTAAACTCATTGAAATAGAAAAAAAAGGAAACTCCCCAATTCTTATTCCAGTCTACTGCATTTCGGATATTAGGATTTGATTCAATCGTTCCATACTGATCTATCCCATCAAAGGACACCATTGAATCCACATTTACCCTATCCTGTCGTAACTGCTTGCTTTTTGAGACTACTAACATCATTACACACTCGTTTTTTCGTACTGCATCAATACAACCGCTTCTCCGCTTTCCCCAGACTGATAGCTGACAATGATCTCCAATAGCCAAAGCGTATCATCTGCTACTACATGGGTATTGATCCAACTCTGCAGGGCATTGATATCTGCTAATACTGTAGAACTGCCTCCATTCAGTCGGGCCTGAAAAGAATAGCTTGCCAGATTCACTGGGAGATTGATTTGAATGTTCTCAATCAGCCCTTTGAACATTAAGGGAGGGCTTACAGTGTCCAGGTCTGAATCAAACAATACCAGCAAATCAGAGCCCCCGCCTCCGGAAATTTGTACCCATTCCCCATTATCCTTGTCCCACTTATAAAAAGCATCCTCATCTTCCACTGTGGCAATACTTCCAGGAGCGGGATTGGGATGAGCAGTTTGTAAGGCTAGTAAAGAAAGGTGATCTCCTAAGTCTCTTCCCGGATTAGCGGCAATCCAGTAGTTGCTATTGGTAGGAGCAATACCCGGATTGTAGCCTGCTGTCACCTGATTACGCTGATAGAACTTACCCTGAAAGATGACTATAGCTCCATTGGGGTATTTCACAGTAGCTTGATAGGCAAACTCTACATAATGAGAATCCAGCACAAAGAAGTGATTGCCGTTCTGCCAGTTCTTGGGCTTGAGTTTGCTTAAGACTTCAGTAAATAGGCTCATGCTTGTTCTTCAGTGGGTTTGTTATCCTGCTTGGGTTGGATGATTTTCTTAGTAGCTATGGAATAAGGAATGAAGGTCTCTCCATATCGGTTTTTAGTAGCCTGCACATAGTTGTGCTCAAAGCCAGCATCGGATTTGACCGCTTCCAGGTTAATGCCCGCATCATACAAAGGAGCTGTCCCTCCCCGGATCATACCTTGCGTAGTGCGTTGGAAGATTACTACCCAGATGGTATCAGGGAAGTCTTTTCTGAGCTTATCAAATTCACTGGAATCGGTATCCAGCTTGTTCCAGGAGTCAATGATGACCACATCAAAGTGTTTGGCATGCTTGCGGATGCTTTGTATACCCTCACTGGCTTTTCCTGTCAGCTGTACTCTTGATCTGTTGGGTTTAGAAATGTAGCTATTGATCATCTTGCGCACTACATCCGACTTATCCCCCATTTCTAAAGAAAACACCCCTACATTAAATCCTGAGCCTGCAAAGGCATTGGCTAATTGATAGGTAAATCTGGTCTTTCCTGCTCCCTGATCTCCTTCTATAGTGAGCGCCAGCATATACTTTTCAAGATCACCCAAGAGTTTACCGATGTCTCCGTTGCCACGGTGGCCTTTTAGCCTAAAGGTGTTCTCAGCTTTTTTAAGCTGATCTACACTTTGAAAGCCGGGTAAAACAACAGCTTTGCTTTTGGTGGTTGTAGCAACCTTCTTGGCAACTTCCGGTGCTTGAGTGAGCATCTTTTTTCTAGGCTTAGCTTTTACTGATCTGGTACTTACTTTTTTTTTACAGCGCTGGCTTTTCTTGCTTTAGGCTGAGCAAGTCTGGAAGGAAGGGTGTTGTATTTTTTGAGCACATCCTGTAGACCTGCCAGTTCGGTTTGCGTGGCATCCAGAACGGTATGGTTGCTGGTATGATTCTTCAGCTTTTTAGTGATACTGTTGATGACTGAATAGTAATCATCTTCTTTTTTGATCTTGCCCTGCTTTATGGCTTTCTCAATAGCATCCAGTAATCGCTTCATGGAAGCAATTTTATCGGTATTGATGAGGCCAATGTAGCGATTTACCAGCCTTACTGAAGTCCTTACCCTTTCATCATCAGAGAGATCTACTGCTTTTTTGAGAAGACTTGCAGGGAGGTTAAACTTTTCCTGAGATTTGCTCATGCCATTGTGGAAATTGACCAGCATTCGCTGCATATCCATAATAAAATTAGCATGAGGGCTGTTCTTGCGAATTTCTTTTTTAAGAATGGCTCGTTGCAAAGCTTTAACAAATGCTGCAATCTGAGTCTTGGTAGCTACTTTCTCATGCAATGACTTGGCCCGTTTGGCAAAGCGGACCTCAGGACTGATTTTATTGACAGGCTTTGCATTTTCTTGTCTGACAGTCTTTTTCTGAGTTGTTTTTGGCCTTTTAGTGGCTGTGGTTTTTCTCTTTTGAGTAGTCTTTTTTGGAGTAGATTTCCTGGGAGTTGACTTCTTTTTGGCTGTATTGCTTCTTTTATTTGCAGCAGAGCTAGTTTTTTTAGCGGTACTGCTGCTTTTGCTGGCAGTTGATTTTTTCTCTTTACCGCTGTTCTGATTGGGCTTATCCTTAGCTTTTCCAACCCAATCAGAAACATTTTCCAGATATAAATCTATGGCCTCTTTAACCTCTGGCACTTCCTCATAAAACTGTACTGATTCTTCATAGAAGCTGTGAGCTTCCTTCAACTCAGAGGGCATTTCCTTTACCAAACCGGCAGTTATAATGCTGTTATGATTGCTTTTTGTTATTTTCATGAATAGCGGATTCTTCTCATTAACTTTGAGAATGCTATTCTAGGAAGGTAAAGATTAGTGGAGTTGGATTGAGCACTTATATCCTTCTTTCAGCTGTTTTAATGTTTGCAGTCATTGTAAAACAACACCTCGAGATTGATGAAATACAAAGAAATAAAGCCTCACAAAAAATTAGAACTCTTTATTCATTCCTATTGGGAACTGAAAGGAGACGAAAAAGATAGACAATGGGAACGGAATTTTCCTGATGGATGTGCAGGATTAGTGGTGAATTTGGGAGATTCTTGTTTGACAGACAACGGCTTGGTTTCTATGGAGTTTGGGAAAACTTATGCTGTTGGTGCAATGAGTTCATTCAAAGATAGTTTTATAGACCGCAATACACATTTATTAGGAGTTTGCCTCAAGCCTGCAACTTTTTCAAATTTCTATAATTATGTAGCACAAAATGAACTGACCAACAACACCGTTGAGCTTGAAAAATACAATTCATTTGATGTTGACAAAATATTAAAAGACCCTCTTAATCATTTCAATCAATTTTATATAGATAGAATTAAAAGCAACAAGAACCGACTCCAATCAGTAATCAATGATATACATTCTTCAAATGGACAGTTGAGTATTTACGAGCTCTCGAAACGGAATTATACAACTGTGCGCCAGCTAGAACGAAATTTTAAAACGTACATAGGAATTTCACCAAAAGAATACTCAAACATTATTCGCTTTCAAAATGCTTTGAACATAATTAAAAACTCAAGCGAAAATCGAAGTTTGTTAGATATTGCTTTTGAATGTGGCTTTTATGACCATTCCCATCTTACCAACGAAGTCAAGCGAAATACAGGATTTTCACCATCCGAACTTTAGTCTGTCGTTTTTTTCCAAAGTAGTGATAAGTGCTCCCTATTAATTTTGCAGAAACTTTAAATATAATACGAATGCGAAAATTATCACTTTTCATTGCGACAAGTCTGGACGGGTACATTGCAAAACCTAATGATGACCTCAGCTTCTTAAAAATAGTAGAAAAAGAAGGCGAAGATTATGGTTATGAGAAATTTACCTCAACGATTGACACTCTTATTATTGGTAGGAAAACCTACGATTATGTGCTTAAAGAAATCGGTTCATCTCATTATGACAATGGGGAAAGGGACGTATATGTGATCACAAGAACTGAAAGGCCAAGTGTAGGCAAAGTAAAGTTCTATACCGGAAATCTAACTGAATTAGTGCATAAACTAAAAAGCGAAAACGGAAAAAACATCTATTGTGATGGAGGGGCAGAAGTAATAAATGAACTTTTAAAAAATGACTTGATTGATGAATTTATTATTTCGGTCATTCCAATATTGGTAGGTAATGGAACGAGGCTATTTAAAAATGGAAGACCTGAACAAACGCTTGAATTTGTAACTGCAAAAACTTTTGACACAGGGTTAACGCAGTTACATTACAAACGGAAAAAATAAACAACGAACCACCAATCGTGTAGGGAAAAGTAGGAATTGACATTTAAACCTACCCAAAAGGCAAGGTGCGGTGCGCCGCTGCGATCGTTTCCTTACTTCAGTTCTCATGAAAAAAGACTTATGCAGCCCTCTTCATTTTCAACATCTTCATCTTAATGATAATAGCTTTGGCTTTTGCCTTGGCTTTGAGCTTGTCAGAAGCTACTGAAGGCACTTCTCTCTCTTCTTCGGCTACCTCCTTAACCATACTAATCTGCTTATACTGCTGGATCTTATTGATTTCGTCAGAGAAAGCATCCACTTCATTAGGAAGTAAAGAGTGCCCTTGATTCATGGTATCAGCCTGTGAGTAGTCCAGCAGATAGTTGAGAGAAGCAAATTCTTGCGCTCGTTCGGTGATGGTTCCCGGCCTGATCTGTAGTTTGGCTTTCTTTTCCCTAACTATGGCTTCCAGCTTGCTCAGATTTTCTTCTGAGCGTAAAAACTGCCGCTCTTCTTCCACCTTCTGGATTTCAGTTTCCATCTCTTCTAAAATTGGAGAAAGATCATCATGGATGCTCATACTTCGTTTGGCAAGGGTTGTGGTCTCCGCTTTCCGAACCTGGGGAACAATGGCTCTGAATTCGGAAAAGTCAGCATTGAACTGCCAGTTTGAAGAATTGATGTCTCCCAATAGATTAAGCAGTCGCTTTCCAGCCCTGATCAACTCTTTATCATCCCTATCTGAAGAGGCAAGAAACTCCTGTACGTCTTTGACTACATCCTGAATACGTTCTAATAAAGCTTTACGCTGCTTTTCATCTTTACTGCGCCAGTAATATTGCTGTTCGTAGTTCTTGGATACTCCATTTCCATGGTGGCCAAAGAAATAGTCATTAGTCCGATTGACCAAATCCTCCATTTTACGAGGCAAGCTGTCTCTGAAATTCTGGTAGGTCTTGATTCTACCTTTCAGGGTAAGCAAAGTCTTGTGCTCAGATTCCAATACTTCTTTTTTGCGGGTATTCTCTTTTTCCTGCTTGTCCAGTTCCATTTTGACCAATTCACCGATATTGGTGTACAGCGCGAACTTTACTTCTTCCGGATCGAGGGATTCCTGATCCAGTACATTGCCTCTATCACTACGGTACCAGATGTCGTTAATCCTGCTGGACTTCTCTTCCAGCTTTTGGAAGACAAACACATCCATGGAGTCATTGACCAAAGGCATAACAATACGCACATAGCCAAAGCGGTTTTTCTGCCGGTGAATTCTTCCTTCTACCTGCCTGATACTGGTAGGATTCCAGTCGGGCAGCAAAATATAGAGTACGGTACCATGGTTCTGCAAATCAATTCCTTCAGTGATGGTGCTCGTGCCGATAATGACTTTAACAACATTAGCCTGGAAAGCATCTTTGATGGCTTCTTTGCGTGTTCCGGAAATACCAGAAGTAATGATCTCTACCTCATCAAAAGACTTTCTGTTGTGTTTGACGTTCTGCTTGTAGCCTACTTCTTCAATGAGGTATTTTTTGAGCATGGGGAAATAGTCTTTCCCCCGGTTCATATAGATCACCTGGCCGGAAACGGCTTCTCCTTTTTCTTCATGGTACTGCTTCACTGAGGCTATACATTGACAGGTATAGTCAATCTTGGGAGAGTTTTTGACAAACTCTATATGATCTTTGGGCGGCAAGCCATTGTAGAGCTTGGTAAAGTAGGGGCTTATGGCATTGCTTAAAGATTGCCCCATACTTTCCAGTATACTTCCCCCTCTGCTTTTGTCCATTGCCAGTTTGATCACCTGGTTTTGTACCGCATACTGGTCTTCAGTCATGGTAAGGTAGGTAAGGATCTGCTCATCTCCTTTTAATCGCTGTACTTCTCCGGAAGGCGTAGTACGGTAGAGCTTGGGTAAATTAACTTTAATAGGTCTTAATACCCCTGCATCCTCTCCTGTTTTGTAGCTGATATGGTTGTGAATGAGTTTTTGGAGTAGCAATCGGTTGTTGAATCGCTTCACTACATATTTCTGCTGGATAGTGCCATCATAACTGTTGGCATATTCCATTTCCTGTAGTACAAAGGTTTCCAGAAAGGAGCCTATGTTTTTTAAGCCCATCTGCACCATTTTGTCATAAGCAACCATGGACAACATAGAGAATACTTCCAGCGGAGAATTGGTAAAAGGAGTAGCGGTTAAGAGCATCACATTACGACCAAACTTACGCTGAATGTAGTTGGTCATAAAGAACATTTTGATGGCTCGGTCTGAGGCTTGCGACTCCATTTTGAAACGCTTGTTGCCTTCATCATCGGTGGGAGTATTGGTAAATACGTTCTTGAAGTTATGGGCTTCATCTACTACGATAAAGTCAAAGCCTAAGCTGTCTACATCTACCCGGGTTCCTTTCTGCGCCTGACCCACTGTTTTCTGGTTCTTCTTTTTCATCTTGGACCAGTCCCTATTGGTTTTGCCCACATCTTTCATCATCACGATGTCATTGAGCTCATCAAAGAATTCTCTTTGCAGGTTTTCTGAATAGCCCAACTGGATAAAACCTTCATAGGTAAGCAGGGTGATGCTGTTCTCCGGTACTTCTTGCTCTAAGTCTATGCCTTTACGGATCTGAGTGCCCAGATTATACCAGTCATTGATGGTAATACCGGTATGAGAAAGCACTCCAGGTACAAACTGCTTGCTCTTTTTATCAGTATATCCGATGATTTCTCGCTTCCACTTTTCGTAAGTGGGGTTGGGAACCACTACCACCGGACGCTTCACTCTGCCTTCGTAAAGATTATTGGCCATAGTGATGATGGCCGACATGGTTTTACCGACACCTACATCATAGGCTATAATACCGGAACCAGCGGCCTGCATAAAGGCAATGGCTTCTCTTTGGGGAGGGGTAAATTGGAGTGTACCATGGTTTTTGCCAAAGGTTTTGCTGCACTCAAAACCTACCGGAATGCGATGATACATGATATCAGCAGTACCATTATAAAGCCTGTTCCATTCAAAATCTATCTTTTGCTTGTCTTCCAGTTGTAAGCCTTCGTGCAGGAATCGGGAGAAAAGCTTTTCGCCTTCTTCTGGACCGTACTGCATGATCATCTGCTGTTCGGCTTTATCCATGCGGTTCATGCTTCTGCCCAGTACATAATAATAGTAGATTTGATGGGCGGATAGGTTGCCAAAATCCGTTCTTTCTAAAGTCTGCAGATAATGCCAGAAAGCATCTCTTAAAGAGATTTTAGCAGTTTGAGAATCTTTATAGCTATCGGCTATTTCATAACCCGTTTCTTCAGCAAGATTCTCAATCCTGAAGGATTTAGAAAACTCAGAGAATGCCAGAATCTTAGGACGTTCGTTAGGATCTACATGCTGAATAGAAATTGGCTTGGGAGTACGCTCAGCGATGATGTTTTGATGCTTGGCATATACGGACTCTCCAAACCTTGAGATGATTTCCTCTTTGTCATCTTCTAACTGCTTCGCCCTTTCATACATATTGCCATAGGCATAAATGGGCAAGGGCAATAATTCTCCGTTGGAGTAGAAAAGCAGCCCCTTTTGAACAAAGCTGCTAAGGCTTTCTTCACTGACTTGCTGAGTAGTAGCTTTGATGGTACAGTGATCCTTAAGCACAATGATCTTTTGGCCCTGAGGATTGGTGAGTACCAGATACACTTTATTGTTGTATTCATGCTCAAATCTGGTGGGTTTACCCAGAATAGAACCGGTGGGAACGGTTGCTATTTTGTGCCACTTGTTGTCTAAGATGGAAGTAGCAGCGTTTGCGTATGCTACATTGTCTCTATCCGCACCGGTATTGTTGTCCAGGAAGTATTTCTTCCAGCTTGTCATGGGAGAGCCTAATGACCTGCGATACCACACCCATACTTTGATTTCATCTTCACTAATACCCTGGTTATACATTTGAATCACTTCCTCAAAGCTGCGTTTCCCCTCTTCTTTCCGCTCAGGCTTCACAAGCCTTCCTAATGTGTAATCATCCAGCTTTCTTAAAGTACCGGTAGGCAATGCTCCTAAAGTGGCATGGAGTTGATGCCCGGAAAGCCCTGCTAAACCAGCAAGTCCGGAAAGCGTAATTTGAGTAGTTCTATTTGTATTCTTCATTTTGAGCATGTTCATTTTGATGATGATGGCCCTAGCTTTCGCTGCAGCCAGTAATTTTGGGTTGCTTTGGGTTGGTTGTTCTGGGGTTTGCTTATTGAGCTGTGCTCTAATCAGCCTGGGGATATCCGCTTTTTTGCCCCTGATCTGCAGAGGAAAGTGAAAGGAAGAAGTCACTTTTTCTTCTCCTAGCTGCTTTTCCGGATGCATAGCAAACCAAGTAGAGTAACTGGCTTTCTCTTCAAAGCTCAAAGGCTCTTCAGATACCATATTAGCAAAGAGATAGTCTTTGATAAGTGCTTCTTCACTTTCGGCAGCGGGTAATACAAAAAGATTGTCTTTCGCATAAAGCTCCGGAGAGATATAGCCTTGCTTGAGCAGTGAACGCACATCATTTTTTGCCTTTCGGTCTATGGGTAACTCATTGATGTAGTCTTCTATGATTTGAATCCTTGCCCGGTAATGGCTGGCTGGATGTTTCATGAGAGCTCCATTTCCAGTTGGTTGACTGCTGCAGACAAGCTGATTTGGTTGGTGGCTGCATAATTAAGCAGCATGTTCTCCATCTGCCGGTATCCGTCTGCATCATTAAGGATAGCAGAAATACCAGGATAGCTTTTCGGATCAAGACTCAACAGCAGATCGCGCACTTTTTGGCGTAGCTGGATGATGGTGTTTTCTCTTTTTTTTCTCATGGTTATAGTTTTTTAAGCACCAGAATGTCGGTAGGTACGCTGGAATTTCTAAATACTGCCGGTAGTCGGTAAGCATCCACCAGATTTGCTACCTTACCCATAGCTTGTTTGATCTCCTTATACTTATCTCCATTGCGCAGGAAATTAGAAGAAGTCAGGAACACGATTAGGCCATTCTTTTTAAGGAGTTTCAACCCATAGTACAGGAAGAAATTCTCAATGGTATGATGCCTTGGCTTGGTGTTAAAGTAACTGGCGTAAGGTCCTAAGTGGGTGCCATAGGGAGGATTGCCAATAATCAATTCAAATTCTCTTAACCAGGGTTTGCTGGCTTTGGTGGTGTAGCGTGGGGGTTCTAAAAAGAGCGTTTCAAAATATTGGTTGTAAAGGGTTGCTTGGGGGTGCAGTATTTGGGCAATCCGAAAACTGATAGGATTAATCTCCATTCCATATAGTTTTACCTGATCAGGTGCATGGTCAAAGAATCTTCCGGTACCACATGAAGGTTCCAGTGCTTTGCCATCCTGAGGAAAGCCATAATGCTTAGCCAAATCCCACATGATTTCAATAAGGAAATCCGGAGTATAGAACTCATCTGCTGCCCCTGCATATTCATCCTCAGCATCGGAGATACCACCAGCACCTTCATATTCACGGAGTAAAGCTTTTTCTTCTTCAGAATACAATTCCCCCGCAGCATTTTTTCTGCGGATCATCGCTTCTATTTCTGCTTTGCTTTCTGCCTGTGCCCCTGAAAAACCTATCGATTCCAGCATTGCCTATTTTTGAGAGCAAGGTAGGTGTACCGGGTTAGCTGGATGTGATTTAGGATAGTTTGTGCTCGTTTGATGTAACGATGCTAAAAAGAAAAGGAATTGTTACTGGTTTGATCTCTTAGTCATTCAAAATAATGTCTATTGCACTTCTTGAATTCTACAATGAATCAAAATCTCTTAAAGATTTTATTATCTCAGCAGGGCTTAACTTTCTTTTAAGAAACTCATCAATAAAGTAGTCTTTCCAATTACTGTCATTTACCCCATTGTAATACCTTGAATACTCTCTGCCTAATGAAATTATTTCAATACAAAAGTTTTTGAAGTCAGAATAATTCCAATATTTTAATTTTTTACCAAAAAGCCTGCCTTCTTCGGTTACCTTTGTTCGGTTGCTAACGAAAACCGTAATGATTTTACACTGCGCGCTTACTTCCTTAACATTTTCTTTAATCCAATCTTCATGATGAGTTGCCTGCCTGATATGCTCAACAGATATTTCTCCATCTGAATTTTCATATAACTTGTCTTCGAATACAATGATTAAGTCGTCACTAGATATCCAGTAAGGGTCAGGTGCAGCATTGCTACCAGGGTTTTCACATTTAAACCCTAATAATTCCCCAACATGAAGGTTCATATTTTCCAAATCATTATTATTGATGAACTCTTCAATATTTTTTAAATACTTAAAATATGACTGTGTTTGGCTAATTTTTTTCCAGTTTAGAAACTGTTGTAAATATTCAATATTTGAAATTAAATTAGTATCAATACTGCTTTCAGAATCAATTTTAGTAATAAATCTGGACCATGTAGCAGATGGGCATATTTTAACCAGTTTTTCCAAATATTTCTCGCTAGTCTCTTTATAAATCGGTTTTTGAGTGTCTATAAAGAGTAAGTGAGCTATGGAACCAGCTTGATAATTCCAAAAAGCCCTATATCCTCTTAATTCGGGACCACCATCCAAACTAGAAATAACATTATCTACAATTGAGAAACACTTTAAATAATCTTTGTACCAATATGCATATTGAAAGTCTACTTCATGTTTTGCTGCTTTTTCAAGTTGGTCAGCGCCTTCTAAATTAGTTTGAATTGCATCATTTCTTAACTCAATAATATTTCTATCTGCATTTTTCCAATCGTCTGTTTGATTGATAAACTCTCTAAAATTGTCGAAAAATGAATTAAAATCTATATCACTGCTATTGTCAATCCCAAACTCAATTTCTGCCTGGAGTTCAGGATGAAGATATTTTCTTTTATTTTTCAATAAAAGCCATTCCGATAAATCCTTTTCACCGAAAACACAAATTGCTGAGTAATCTTTTGGGCTTCTTGTACATCTTCCTATAGCTTGGATTAACCTTGTCCTATTTCTGTCATTGAAGATGATTGAAGCATTCATTCTTGATTGCAAGAATTTTTCTTGCAAGTTGGAAGCATAAGGAAGTCCTATTAAAAACAAAAGCCTTGACTGATCTCCTGCAAAATCGATTCCATCAAATCTATTTGCCAATACGATAGCGGCTTTCTTAGAATTTACAAAGTTTGATTTAGACTCTTCAATATCATATGCTGTAAAAAATTCTATATTTGAATCAATAGATTTAATTTGTGAACGTAAACTCTTAACTTGATCTTCACTTGAAACCAAAAAAACGGTTCTATTATTAAGCTTTAAAAATTCTTCTAGTAATCTCACTAATTCACTTTGCTCTAAACTAAGAGAAGGAAACATAAAAAACCTTCTTCCCAAACCTTGTTTTTCCCACCCTGCTGGTATAGGGATTTTATAAAAGCTATTTATTCCTGTAATTCTTTCTAAGTCTCCTCCTTTTCCTAATGTTGCAGACATAAATATTCTCTGAGCTGCAGATTCAAATTGCTTATTTGATAAAGAAGGTGGTATTAAGGGTCTAATTAATATTTCATTCCAAGAATAATAAAACTGGCAGGCATCTAAGTGGTCTTTTATCATAGACCACTGATATTTTAAATCTGCATGATCATCTAAATAAGTAGATAGACAATCAAATATACGTTCCTTCGCTTGAAAAAGCTTTGGGCTTGGAAATTTCTCGACCAAATCTCTATCAAAGTAGTCTAAATCATCATTAATAAGCTTATTATAGCTAGCATATGATATATTATCTTTAATTGTATCAATGAGAGCTCTATAAATATTAGAATCCCTAGATCTAAAAACAGATAATGACCAACATGAAGATATATAGTTTTCTGATGTATGTGCATCATCGAGTATAATAATATTAGGCTTTTCAAACCAAGGATTTATGTTAAAAAGAGAGGAGTAAGTTGTTACTGCTATTGCCTCCCCATTATTATAAGCATATTTATCTTTCTCTTTAAAATACCTGTGTGAGCCAGTAAATGCAATACATTTTATTCCATATGAAGAATTAGAAGTTTCAACTACTTGATTTACAAGTTGTTTCGTTGGGCATAAATACAAAACTCTGTAGTTATCCTTCCTTCTTCTAAATTCAGCAATTAGCAATCCTACTAAAGTTTTGCCACTACCAGTAGGAAGCTCAATTGCTACATCTGTTTTAGATATAGCCTTTTCCTGATAGTCCCTTATAATATCTGCTTGATGAGAATATAGAGATTGAATATCGTGAGTGGGTAAGTCTCTGAACAATGATTCTATATCATCATAATTGTCACTTTTCTTTTTAACAGTTTTGAAGGCCATTTTATCAAAGTTTTGTGAAGTGTAAACCTTGTAATATCTATGAGAAATAATGCTGCCTGGCTCTGCCCCAGGACCTTCCATTTAGATATGGATGTGCTATCTAATTACACCACAGTTAGACAATAAAACTACCCTGATAGTAACTTGGTAAAATAACCAAGTTACTAGACACCTCGACCTCCCCATGAAACTTATAAAATATGCTAGTGGAGAGCCAGGGAGTTGCGTCTTTATATTGGCTGGCGCTGTGCACCAGTGAATAACTTCATTGTTTCAGGGTTAACTCTTTCAAAGTTTTCGTTTCTCCACTCAACTGTAGAGGAGAATATGTTTTCTGAGCTTTCTTTACCATAGATGTACTTTTGTCCATTGTCAACGATACCAAATAACCTCATATTACTCACCCTATATAATCCAACGATTTGCGGTTTTCCACCAGTTTGAAGATCTTTTATGTTATTGAGAGTTGTAATAAGACAATGATAAACACCTCTGCTTGTCCTATGATTATTATGTTTTTCACTTTCCCAAATCGCAAAATTTTTATCAAATTCATTTTTACCTGAACCTTCACTACAAACCTTTGTAGAAAAGCTAGGGAGTCTTATTTCTATATTTTTCAATCCATATAGAGTGCTGTAAGTAGTCTTATAACACTTAAATTCTTTACTTATTCTTGTTCCATGCAGTATAGTAAATGAACCAGCTAATTGCTCTTTAGGGTAACTTTCTAATGAAGTTCTTAAAAAATCACAAAACTTTTTGTTTTTGATTTCACCAATGTCAGAATCATTAAAAATTAACCCAGAATCTATTTGAGGAATAAGTTGTCCGAATACAATTGAAGGAAATAAAACATCACCACAAAAGCCAAAAATATCAGGATAACGAGTGGATCCAAAAACTTTTATTCCATAATCATACTTTCCATATTTCCCCCAACTATATCTGCTATCTGAAGCAATATATAGTGAAGCTACACTTTTACCATTTTTCTTATCATCAACTCCAATCCATGAAACAAGCAGAGTCATTCTTTTTACCTAATTTTTCTTAAAACACTTATTTAGAAACTTGAATGTTGACTATCTGGCAATACCGTAAAATAAACGAAGGTTTAACTTACTGGTGAGCGTATTCAGTGCACACCCTCCAAATTCCCTCGTATTGCCTCTTAATATAGTAAAGAAAATGTGTTAAAAAATCTAAGTAAAGTTATTTTCTATAAATTAGGGTATTTTAACCCTTGAGATATGAAAATAGGTTACGCCAGAGTTTCTACCATAGATCAGAATTTACACCTTCAAAAAGATGCACTTGCGAATGCAGGCTGTGAGAAAATCATAGTTGATACCATCAGCGGATCTGTTGTGCTACGTCCTGGTTTGGAAAAGGTGAAAGAACAACTCCGAGAAGGAGATTCATTAGTGGTATGGAGATTGGACCGCCTGGGCCGTTCGCTCAAAGACCTCATCAACTGGTCAGGTTACCTGGAAGAAAGAGGCATAGGGTTAGTAAGCCTTCAGGAATCCATTGATACAAGTTCTTCCACCGGTAAGCTGGTGTTTCATATGTTCGGTGCCCTGGCCGAGTTTGAGCGAAACCTGATTCGTGAAAGAACTATGGCTGGTCTTCAGGCAGCACGATCGAGGGGAAAAATGGGAGGCAGACCTAAAGCACTCACCAAAGACAAGCAAAAGCTCCTGATGCAGCTTTACAAAGATGATAGCATATCAGTAAAAGAGATTTGCCAGATGATGGGGATTAGCAAACCTACCCTCTACAAGTATTTGAAAGTTGGCTAAGCAAAAGTTTATAATACTTAATCCGAGGATTTTTATTATAACCACATTAACATACTAGTTCATTTTAAAAAAAGCATATGAAAGGAGAAATCTGTTTTCTAGATGTGGCATTTCTATTTCTTCTACAAACCCTCCATTGAGTATTACTTGATACTTCAAACTTACTCGGTTGAAATCAATGCCTATATACGGAAATATAGTTCCTCTTAATCTTTTCTGGATAGGAATCGCTTTATGTTCATCGTAAGTGACAGTACCATCTAAGTAATTAGTATAAGTACCATTGTATGTGTAGGATGATTGATCAATCAAAATATAATTTATACTTGCTCCTAAGCCCGCAAAAGCACTAAAACCACCTTTTTTAAGAAAATGTAATTGAAATGAAAGTTGATTGCGAAGGTCTGTGAAACTGTAATGAAACTGTGACTTTATATCATAAATATTCAGAGTTCCAGCATACTTTTCCTTTACATTTTGGTATGCTATATCTGAACGAAAATTCTCAATTATTAAATTATTGGAAATTGTTAATCTTTTAAATTTCAGGTCTAGTCCGACACCGTAAAAAAGCCTATTTCCTACCATTAATTTTTCATCTGGTTCGAAAAAAAAGTAGGGACTCATAAAACTATCCTTTAACTCAAACTTCGAACTAGAATATCCTATAAGTACATTAGTGTTTATCTGAAACCTTGAGTTGGATGATAATTCTTCTTTAAAATTAGTCCAGCCACAAGATTGATTATAAAAGTTTACAAACTCGTAAATTGACTCATAATTTAGCTTTACTCTACTTATATCTTCATCATTTATGTTTGAACAGTCATTACTCACTGTTCGTAATACTGCTTTATATTGTGTTCGTGCGTTTTTGAGGACTATAGCTCTGTCTTTCTTCTGCAAAATGAAAGAGACATCCTGAGACTGTCTTGGGGTAATATATAAGCTTAATTTTCCATCCACTATTTTTTCTAGGAAAAGAAGTGAGTCATGAGTCTGATAAGAAACAACCTCTGGAAAATATGTAATGTCAGCTATGCTTATTTGATTTACACTCTCAACTGGAATTCTCTTTCCTTCCTTTGTTATTAAAAGATGATCAGAAAAAAAACTTTGCTTATCAAGCTTCAGGTTTTTTGTACTGTCTGTCTTGAAATGAATTGTAGCATTAATAAGTTGACAGTTTGCTTCTTGAAATAAAAAAATTGAAAATATTAGGAAGGAAATTCGCCACATACTGCTTTATTGATAAATTAAATTTACTTTTAGTATAATAAATTGTAAATATATCAATATAATTATTAAATAAATTATTTTAACATGGTATTTTTGGCATAAAAAATTCACTGATTGATGTATATTTTATTCAATGATTGATGTGCTTTTCAAAGAGGCAAAACAAGGGACAGACCTAAAGCACTCACCAAAGACAAGCAAAAACTTCTGATGCAGTTATACAAAGATGACAGCATATCAGTAAAAGAGATCTGCCAGATGATGAATATCTCCAAGCCCACACTTTATAAATATGTGAAGACTTCAAAAGTACATTAAGAGCTATACAGTAGTAATTAAGGTTTCCGCTGTTGTTTGAAGCGATTTCAGGCAACCTTTCTTCGCTGTATCATCTTTATTTTTGAGATTTTGCATATCAGTCTGTGTTTTTGTTACGCACAGCTATTAAGTATCTATTTCAATTTGTTGTTCAACCCATTTGATATAGGCTCTCTTTTTAAAGTCAAACCAATCTTGCCGATAGGCAGAGGCATCTATTAAAATTTTAAAGTTCTGAAAAGGTTTTCTTCCGGAGAGACGGTTGAGTAAGCTGCTCCTAAAATTTGAATCAGATATTGAATAAGCAAATTCCTCCATTACTCTAAACCCCTGGTTCGAGTCCATTTTTACAAATTGGTTGTAATTGTCCCAATCATTTTCAATTTTATCAATAATGTCTTGCCAAGGTTCCGGATCATAGTAGAGATCACTTTGATCAGGATGAAATTCAATCGTTCCATTTTCTCGATGAAAGAAACAAATCATTCCACTTTCAAGGAGTTCTGCAATTTCTGCAATATGTTCATCCGTCAATTTCATTTGTTAGATGCTGAAAACGATTAGAATATGGCGCATTAAAATGCGAAACATGTAGATTTAATCTACCTATTTATTTTACTTCTTAATGCTTCAATTGATAAAGTATCAAGGTCACGATGAAGCATTCTACGACCAGGGCGAGCCGACGGCCGAGATTGTTTGCATGTATCTTTCAGTTATCAATTTCCGTGCTTGGAGCGATAAATGTTCAGGCTCACTGATGCCAGGCTGAAGGCTGCCCGATGTTATGCAGCGGTTTCCTTTATTTCAATCCAATAACATCCTTTCTCACTTTCTTTCTCCATGATTTACCGTATCGTGAGTCCAAATGCTCGAAGATTCTTTTATTGTATTGTTCTACACATTCCTGAGCCGGTGGGGTACAACCATAATCCTTATATTCTATATCATATTTCTCCTCAAATTTGTATTGATCCATATAGACTACAGGTGCAATACCACCGATGAGTAGTAAATTCGGTTTACCGTTTTTAATGTCTAATTCAGCCATTTTTCGGCTTACCTCGCAATCGGCTACAATCAATAATTGTAAATCTTTGACAGATTCCTTTCGAATGCTAATTAAGGTATCCAAAGTTGAGTAACCCAGACCATGTATTTTGATCTTATAATCTCCAGGCATTAAATAATCAAATCTGAATCTTCCAAGAGGATCAATCAGTTCAAGTTTATGAAGTTGTTCTATTTCTGCGAATGCATCCAAAGGATCTACAACTTCCAAACCTGCTAATACTTTTACCTTACCAGAAATCCATAATTTTTTTGAATCGGTCTGAGCAACTGCAAATGAAGCACAGAACATCAAAATAAGTAATATGGTCGGAATAGTTTTCAAATTCTTTTTTTTACTGCTGCAGTAGAGTAGGCCCTGATAGCCCACCGTTAAACTTACTAAAAGATAGCAAATTCTGTAGACTATCAGTGACCCCATTTCATGGCGACCTTCATCAAACCGGACTTGAAGTTTTCCCTCATCCGGCGGGGCCGCCCCGGCTTACCGATGAAATTCAGGTTTAAGCGTGCATACATGTCTACAAGTTTCGGTTTTGGTATTTAGCTATAACACCCCTCAACTTGTATCCCCATATTTGGCTCAAACTATAGCTCCTTTTAATCTCATCTGACACATTCGACTTGACAAGCAAGAAGGTTAACCGTATAGGACTAAGCCAGTATCAACTATCAATGAATTATATGAGCGCTTTCAAAGTAGGGCACCTTCCCTCCAACAGAGTTTTGTTGTCTCTGTCATCTACAGTACTATGTGCCCCTCCGACTTCTGACCTTCCCCCTTCTGCACTTCGTTATACTTATAGCAGAGAGTTGTAAGTGGCTATCTTACAGAAAATCAGATCTCCCACGTTTAATCCCATTCCATCTATAATCACGCTATCCCTAGGACTCCGGCAGTTTACTAAGATTCTTGTGACTGTTAATCCTCTTAGTATGGCAGGGTTCAAGCGGGTCTCGCAGACACCGTTAACACTCTCCCCAAACTACGGGTACACCTCTCGAAGCTACTATGGGTTGCGGGGGGCCGCCCCCACGCTTGCGCATTACAGCTTGATTATTTGAAAGAACAAAGCTTCAGCAATACCCTCACGGGCATGACTGTTTGTTTTTCTTCAAGGTGAACAGTCAATTACCTTGGGGGGATTTTCACCCACTGGAATGGCACCACTTCGTGGCGCACTAACGGTTTGCATATGGCTTGTGGCGGTTTCGAAGCACTTTCCTGTCCCGCGAAACCAAAGCTGGCTACGGAGCGAAAACCATGCTGGCAGCCGTTCACCCGCCATAAGCTATATGCTTTGTGTGTGCCTTGAATGGTAAATATAGTTCTTTAAAAGGACGTCCCAAAGGGTGAAAGTTCTGGTGTAATGTTCACCAGGAAATAGTCCCGTAGGCGGGGGAGTCGTTACCCCAAGCTAAGCAAGCGGCAAGGTTGTCAGAGGTGACTCTGGAACTGAAGTAATCGGACCGCCGAGCGGCCAGACTGCGGTGTCTGTACTGACGAACAGAAACTACATACCGAGGCTATGAGGTCGGATGAGGTAGCACATGATACCGAAGTCCAACTCCTCGAAAGAGGCCAGCACCGAAATAGTAGATGTAGCAGGAATAGGCACAAGCCGACGCGGCGCGGGGTATTTACCTTACCGAGGGAGGTCTCAGATATTAACAGATATCTGAGAAGTCACAGCGTCGGCTGCCGACAGAGGTCATAGTAGCTGGATGAACGAGCAGGGATTGCGAATACCATACCCCTGAGGTCTCACAGAACAGCGAAGGACCGAACATTGAATTGCGTCCAAATTCGGGTCAGAATGTCGTCTTAAGACGAGATAGCTTTCCCTTAAGCGGACAAGGACAGAACAAAAGATGATAGAAAAAGTACTACAACCGAAAAACCTGTACAGAGCCTACCGCAAAGTGGTAGGTAATAAAGGGGCACCAGGAGTAGATGACATGAAGGTAGATCAGCTACGCTCATACCTGGATTACCACCGTGTATCCACGGTGACATCTATCCTGAACAGGACGTATGTACCGCAAGCTATCAGAGGGGTAGAGATACCCAAAGGGAATGGCAAAACCAGATTGCTGGGAGTGCCCACAGTAGTTGACAGATGGCTTCAGCAGGCGGTAAGTCAACAATTAGCAATCAAATTCGAACTAGATTTTGAAGAAGAAAGCTATGGCTTCCGCCCTAACAAGAACCTTCATCAGACAGTCCAGAAATCCTTGATACACATCAATGATGGATATCAGGATATTGTGGATATAGACCTGAAGAGTTTCTTCGATGAAGTCCAGCATTATAAGCTACTGCAACTCATCTACAACAAAGTTAAATGCCCTACTACCTTATGGCTAATCCGCAAGTGGCTACGGGCTCCTATTTTAATCAATGGGAAGCTTCATAAGCGCAGAAAAGGAATGCCACAAGGAAGTCCCCTAAGCCCCCTTTTATCTAACATACTGTTAGACCAACTGGATAAACATCTGAAATCTAAAGGATACCGGTTCATCAGGTATGCCGATGATTTTAGTATTTACGCTAAGACAAAAGAGGAGGCAAGGAAGATAGGAAACGAAACATATCTCTTTCTAAGAGATAAGCTGGATTTACCTATTAACCCAGAAAAAAGCGGTATACGTAGACCTTCGGACTTTGAATTACTAGGTCATGGGTTTGTACCAACTTACCGTAAAGGAGAAAAAGGTAGATATCAACTGGTTGCCAAGAAGAGCAGTTGGGCAAGTCTAAAGCGCAAACTAAAGGCAATGACCAAGAAAACACTGCCTTATAGTTTTGAGGAAAGAATAGCCAAAATAAATGAAGTGTACAGGGGTTGGGTAAACAACTACCGACTGGCAAGTATTTATACCAAGCTCAAATCACTGGATGAATGGCTAAGAAACCGCCTCAGGTATTGCATATGGCATGATTGGAAAAAGCCGGAAAGAAAGCGTAAAAACCTCATTAGATTAGGCGTAAAACAAGGGCAGGCTTATGCCTGGAGCAGAACCAATATGGGAGGATGGGCAGTGGCCCAAAGCCCTATACTTGGAACTACAATTACTGTTGCACGCCTAAGAAAAAGAGGTTATGAACAGATGGCAAGCTATTACCAGAAACTCAGTCCTGAAATTCAATGAACCGCCCGGTACGAGGACCGTATGCCGGGTGGTGTGAGAGGCGCACTGGCAGTCAGAGACTGTCAGCCGTCTACTCGATTATGTGGCGTTTTTTATTCTTTTTTTATAAATATTCGAACATTATTTTTTGTCCTTACTGGCACACCATTGACTTTTCCAGGAACCCAAGTCGGGTATTTCTTCTTTATGTGTGTTACAGCAATTTCAAAAAGTTCGTTTTTATATTTTTCATTTTCTTCAAGTTGAGCTACAAAGTTGCGAGAATAAAACCCTGAAATTGTACTATCCTTTTCTACAGTAAACCCTAGGTCAAAGAATGGCCAACCACCATAATTTCCTTTTTTCTCTATTATATCAAGACTGTCAACAGTTATACTTGGAATGTAATCACTTGTTCTTTTAGTTTCATTCGGCAGTCTTGGTCTTTCGTCACAATCCCAATATTCTACAAGTTTATTTTCTGATTGTGTCCGAGATAGAAAAAGACTATCTGCTTCTTTATGAAGATTTTCTTTGAAGTCAATTCCATATTTGTCGATGATTATTTTATCCATGTAATCTCCATAACAACCTTGAGTTTGACCTTCAAATACAACACAACCAATTAAATCAAAGTCAAATACAAGTCCATTTTCCTTGCAGAGTTCTCTCAGTTCTCTTTCATATCGAATGTCTCCGAAAAGAAACCCTGCACTTTGTGTAAATACAATCTTTCCATTATCAATATCTTTTTTTGCTCTTTCAATTTCAGATATACAGAGAGTGTCATTTGAGTTAGGATTGTTTATGTATTGAATTCTTTCAGGTAATTCATTTACATCTATATCATTCTTCTGCTTGTCCTGTGAACAAGCATTAAATGAAATCAAAGTGAATATTATGAATAGTTGTCTCATGTTTTTTTAAATGCCACATAACGACCAGGCTAGCCATCATACCGGGCCTTGTTGGTATTTTTCTTTCAATTTACAATTTTCTACCGTTGGAGCGACTAGCTTTCAGGCACTTATTTCCGCCCGGTTGTGGCTAGCCAATGTTATCTACAGGGTTCTTCATTTTTAAATATTCCTTGTTCATAAGCTTTTCTGTACAAATCAGGAAGCACCTTCCGATCCTTCTTTCTTAGTCTTTGTTCTTTTTTATACGTTACAAAATCGTAGATCACGTCAGGTAGCAATATAACTTCAAGAAATTTGCAATTGCCGGTCAATTCAATTTTTTCAGGGTACATGCCAACCCAACCAACGCTGATTGAGTGAATGTTATCAGTCACTGAGAGTTTAAATTCTCCGTTATTGTTTGCCGTTCCCAATCGAATTGAATCATTCCCAAATATCACGGCTCCAGACCCGTTCCAAAATTCGTGTTCAGTTGAATCATCCTTACTAGGAAAGTCTGAACAAATCACTTTACCTGTGATTTCTTTATTTTGTGCGTTAACTGTTAGGCAGCATATTGTCAGAAAGAGCATTAGAACGAGATTCAGGTTTTTCATGAAAATTCTCTCTGTATTATATTTACCTTGTAGATAACGTTTGCGCAGCCGACGACGAAGGCTTTAGCCGAAGTATGGTGGCTGAGCGATGTTACAGCCCGTTTTCATTTATTTTGTTAGTTAGTATTTCCAAGGAATGAATGCCAGTTTTAGTAGTTTCTATTAATCTTTCTCGATCAATAACAAATGTTCTTTTAACATCAGCATTTATTTCATTTTCTTGATCAGCAATAATTATCAATGTGTCTCCAGAAATTTGATATTGACCTTTTATCCTTACTTCTCTCGACGAATTGCCTAATTCCCATGTTTTATCTTCATACAGGGCTAGCCAAATACCACCAATTGGAGCTTCACGATATGCTTCCAAAATTATTTCACTCGATTTACTATTAGAAGGATAAACTAAAAATTCAATCACGCTGATTATTATCACAAAAGCGGCTGTTGAAAAGAACACCTTGGCTGCAGTTTTGAATTTTTCTCTTTTGTTCTTATTGGCTACCGCAACTATAAAATAAACGAACGTCAATAGTAAACCTATTAATCCAATTGTAAATTTTATCAGTCCTGTGATTATCATTTTTATAATGGGCTGTAACGTTCTGTGTATGGACAGTAGGGCAGGTTCAAAGCAAATCACTTTCGGTTTACCACAAAGCCAAAACAAACGTTTTTACTTTTAATTTTCTTTTTTGTTAAACGTCAAAACTTTGTTTTGGCGCTGCCTGCTCAAAGAACGGGACTTTCAATTTATCTCTAAATGCACTATTGGCTATACACCTTGTTGTGGTGTCGTTTTTTATTTTTCTCCAAGCCAAACAACTCCTTTCTTAAATGAATATGATTCTGTGGCTTCTCCAATCGGTTCTTTAAATTTCGTTGTCCTGTGCGGTTTCTTTAGCATTTTTTTAAAATACATTTTGCTTTCTTCATAGTCCGCCATCGTTGCGTATAAGTCCGGAGCACCTGGCTCACTATTATCAAAGTGATCTTCGTCAAGCCTATATTCCCAATTAAACTTTTCAATTTCATTTTTCAATGCTCCATAATTCTCGGGATTCATTTTCTTCGAATCTTCTGGTTTGAAAAATGTGTTTTCATAAAAGTCTAAATAGTCTCCAATCGCGCAAACAACTTGAGAATTAGCAAACCTTGGTTCAAAGAGCCATATTCTCAAATAATAATTTTCGCCAAGTTTGTCCAATTCCCTTTTCCAAGAATCATAAATTTCAATAAGTCCACTTATAATTTTGGTCTTTGTTTGTCCTTTTGGTTCGGGTGTTTGGCTATTAGTCAAAGAAATTCCGCTCCAAGGGTGAACTCGAATTTTCGCATAATCTCTTTGGTATTCTTTCAAATAGTCCAAGTCGAGATTCTTATGAGTTTCAACCCAATGGTCAATATCATTCCATCTTCTTTTATGTCCGCGGATTTTCTTTGTTTTCACTGTTTCATTTTAATGCACCACAACGTTCTGTGTATGGTGCGTATCCCGCAGGGTATGCACTATACACTTTGTTGGCGGTATGTTATATTATTTTCATTATTACCTTACTAAGTGCAATTGGTGCAAAGTCAGGGTAATCATTTATTACTTTTTCAATCACATCTTTCTTCAAAGCATCTTCTCTTTGGTAAGAGTTCAAAAAAGGATATTTTGACTTATATAGCTGCTCTAGATCATGACCTTGATGCTTATTAAACTCTTCTGAAACTTCTAACTCCCAACCATTAAAAGATTTATAGGTCACTGTATTTGCGGATTGTAATCCCAAATCAGTTAATACTTTAGTTATTATGACTTGAGCATCTCCTTGTGTCAATTGTCCAAATTGGGGGTAATTTGATACACTGATTGCTCCAAAATCAGTTACAGGGATTTTGTTTTCTCTTAACATCAGAATCCCCATTAATAAAGGATCTAGCAAATAATTTTCAATGGAATACCTTTCACCATCGCCAAGGACAATAATTCTATTCGTAGAAGGATTGTTTAGATCCCAATCGATTATTCCATAAATCTGGTCATTTCCATTAGAAAATAAACTATTAACAACCTCTATAACATCAGTGCAATTAGAACCATTAGAAGTTCTTGCTGGAATATAAATTGGTTCTGATGGGAAAGTTTCTATACGACCATAAATGTTAGTCAAGAGTTCATAGTAGATTACGTCATATTTACTTTCTACAAAAACTTGACGTCTTCTTTCTGTTGATATTTTTAAAAACGGAATATCTCCTGATAACAACTCTACAGCTTTCTGTGTGGGTATTTTTTTAGGATTATTATTGCCTCTTTCAAGCTGATAAATAGAAATTCCTTCTGCCGCAACAGCAGTAGTTGGTGAATGAGTGGTTATTATTGTTGGAATATTATTTTCTTCAACAATATTCTTTTTTAAAACACCAACCATCTTTTTTGTCATTGAAGGGTGTAATGCAGCATCTGGCTCATCAATCAACAACAGTTCAGGTTTTCCTTGTTCACCACCTGTGTTATAAATTGCCAAAGCTAATGACATTAAAACCTTTTCACCAGTTGAAAGATTAGCAGAGCTAATTTCAAAACCCTCCACTTTATCCTTTAGTTTAAAGGAGAACGAAGTGTCTTTCCTACTGCCCATTGGGCTATTTACTTCATAGGGAATACTTGTTTCCTCTAAAATCTTATTCACGAATTCCCATGGTGGTTCTCCATTCTTATTTAAAAACTCCTCATCAGTTAAAACCGATGATGTTGTTGCGATACCTTGTGATTCGTAAAATTTATTCTCTTGATTTTCGAGCCAAAGTTTGTGGTAATTTTTAAAGATTAATGCAAATTGTGCCGTAAAAAAATCATTTTGGCCCATAAAGGCAATGTCAAAAGAGTCTTGTAAATCGTCTTCTGTGAGGACATCATAATTTTTGCCAGTTTCTTCTAATGCTTTAGCACAATGCTTCCGTATATGTTGGTTATTAATTTGATTGAGAACTGTTTCATTGTTTACATTTTGCTGCCCTCTTCTGGTTGATTGATTTTTTGCTCTTTCATATTCTTTCCAAACATTTTTTATATGCTTTGTAATTGTGTCTGGATCGCAATTTTCCTGAATATTGGGGTTTAGGCCGTTGAAAGGAATATATCTTGCATTTTTAATTTTTGCCCCATTAACAATTACATCTGTCAAATCTTTATTGGCAAGAGCTTCGAGTAAATGAGTTTTACCGCTCCCATTTTTACCGGTTAAAACAGAAAAATTTGGTAATTCAAAATCTATTCGTTCTTTAATCGACTTGTGGTCTGCTTTAAGTGTTATTTTCATTTTTTCTAATTACTGCCAACGATAAGCGCAGCCGTCGCCCGGCTTGTTGGCTGTTTTACTTTCATTTATCATTTTCGCTACTTAGAGCGACTAATGTTCTAGCATTTATATTGCTAGGGTGAGGGCTGAGCAGTGTTATACCCAGTTTTTTATCTTTTCCTTCGCCTCATCTAATTTGTTGGAATCAAATCCCAGATGGGGATCTGTTCTTATCCAGTACTTCTTTTTTTCTAATTCCAATCCATGCAGGGAAGCATCATCATCAATGATCAAGAAGTTTATGAACGATTCATTTTCCAAGAAATTAGTTACCTCAATCTTCCTTTGTATTCCTAGTTCATCGCCTGGCAGAAATCCAATCAAGTTACTCTCTATTCCCCGATTATGAAATATGGTCCTAAATTCATCCATCGTTTTTCCTATTCTTCGGCTTGAACTTAACCATAATTCAGCCGAGATATCTTTTAATAACAAATTGAGGTTATCTACTGCATGCCGATTAAAATCTGAATATCCATCAGCATGTATTGCATCCGCTTTCCATTTCGGTGTCGTGATCAAGACTCCATCCAGATCAAGTATGATCGCATTTCTCATTTAAATTGGGTATAACGACAAGTGCGAGCCCTCGGCCGACTTGTTTGCAGTTTAATTTACGAGTATCAATTTCCCTGCTTGGCGCAACAGACAATCTAGCTAATCATCGCTAGGCTGAGGGCTGCACGATGTTCTATGCCGCTTTCACTCTCTTTTCAATCGAATCTGTAGTTCGTGTCCGTCTCCAATGGCCGAAATCATGAAGTCATCCGGATTTCCTTTGGTATCAAATTCATAATCCTTCAAGTCTCTGATTTCTTCCACCTCCTTCGTTAGATAACTGAAAAAACATACCGGTAATGACAGCACTTCCTTGTTTGCTGGATCGTGGATTACTTTCTGAACAAAAATACCATCCGTTCTTTCTAATCTGAAATCCGTAAAGTAGCCTTGAAAGAAATCTATTTCAGGATCGGACCAATATTCAATTAAGGGTTGAGTATCAAAGTAACCGTATAAATAATCTGCTAAATCATCCACGTTAATCCATCTAAATTTTAATATCCAATGGTTATCAGAAACGATAGTTTGCCAATCATTGGCAACAGTGACTGCTTTTCTTGATGGGATGAGATTGATAATCATTCCACCGATCCAAAAAATTAAAATCAAAGGAAGTGACAGGATACCTATCAAAATCAAGAGTCCTCCTCCGAATAGGCTTCCTATTTTTGAACTCTTCTGGGGAAGTGGAATTTCATTTATCTCTATTCTCAATCCTTTCATTCATTTCAATGGCATAGAACGGTTTGGCTAAAGCTAGTGCGGCTTTCCGTAAATTCCTAAAGAACCGAGATCGTCATCGTCAACCGTGTCAGTGTCTACCGAAGACGAAATGGCCGCATTAGCTTTAGGTGTTGTTGTAGCCAGTTTTTTTATTTAATTTTTTCATAATAAAACCCTAGATCTGAATCCAATTGGATTTTCGGTGAACCTATAAAATATGTTCTTGATAAATATGTATTGAATCCAAATTTTCCATAGTCGTATGTTATGTCAAAGTGAATTTGGTCACCGTCAATTGAATATTCTCCTTTCCCCCAAGATCCGTTTTCAAAAGTCCCGTTACTGTAAATTGTCAAAGTGTCTATGGATTTCGGCCCTTCGATTATCGGTCTGGTATTGTTACTGACATAAACTCCCTCAACTGAAAATCTCGGATAGAAATTATTCCAGAATACTAAAAATCCAATTAAAACTAGGAACATTAAAAGAAGTCGCTTTGTCATTTTTCAAATTGGCTACAACGACCGATGCAGAGCACGGCCCTGGTCTTGTTTGCGTTTTTCTTTCAAGTTGCAAAAATAGTGCTTAGGGCGATCGACTTTCAATCGCTATTTAACAGGGCTGGGCGCTGCATACTGTTAGCAGGCGCTTTCAATATTCATTTATCTGATCCAATAAGTAATCCGTCAAATTATCATCTTCTAATTCAGCTATCAGCTCCGCCATCTTATACTTTTTCTTCCAAATCGCGGTGGCTGATAATACACTGGCTGCCAATACCGAATCCCAAATCTGATCTTTTATCAGATCAATCAATTCCGGAATCCGATCGAGAGCTTCTTCATATTCATTGTTAAATTCATCCGGAAGATGAATTGAATCATTGATCCTGACTAATTCAATCGTTGTGATAAAAGCAAATACATGATAAGAAGCTCTATTTTTTATCTTGTAAATCCTAACGAGTTGGGGGATGGCTAAGAAAGAAGCTGTTCCCACGTCTCCCTGATGATACAATTCATTCCAGAGTTCCTCCCAGATCAATTCCTC
Organism: Catalinimonas alkaloidigena; assembly: GCF_029504655.1. Classification (NCBI taxonomy): domain Bacteria; kingdom Pseudomonadati; phylum Bacteroidota; class Cytophagia; order Cytophagales; family Catalimonadaceae; genus Catalinimonas; species Catalinimonas alkaloidigena. The sequence continues at coordinate 711,037 of NZ_JAQFIL010000001.1, read as the reverse complement.
ATCCTTTTCATCAGCAGAAGCTTCAAGTCTCTTTAAAGCATCCGATGCATCATAAGGAACTTGATATCCACCAGTCAAATCTTTCCAAATTGGATCATCTAATTCTCTCATTTTTTAAGTGCCTGCTAACGATCGATGCAGCGGACGGCCTGGCGTTGTTTGCGTTTTCTGTTCGAATATCAAAATGGTGCTTGGAGCAATAAACTCCCAGGTGCGTTTCAAATAGGGCTGACCGATGCATAATGTTGTAAAACGTATTTAATCTTTTCTAATTAGTTTCCCAGAATTTATAAGTATATGTGGATTACGGTAAAACTCAAACATAATATCGCCAGCTTTGCATCCGGTAATTTGATAATATGGCTCTCCCAAAGAGTTCAATTCCTCTTGAATGCTTGTCAAAGAATCTGTTTCCTTATTAATCGGGTCTAGTCGAAATTGGTCTTCCGCAATCCAATTAATCTTGTATTCAGATTTTTGGTTATTCTTTAATTCAATCAAAGTTTGATCTATAATTACAAATTCTGATTCCGCATAACCTGAAAATTGCTTATCGTAAACTACTTTATATTTTCCGTCTTTCAGATTACAAGATTGGTCAGCACATGTAAATCCAAAAATCAGAAAAACAAATATGAAGTATTCTTTTTTCATATGTTTTACAACGACCAACGCAAGCCAACGGCCGGACTAGTTGGCGTTTGTCTTTCAAATTATCATTTTTCGTGCTTGGAGCAATGAATGTTCAAGCTCATTTTGGCTAGGCTGATGGCTGCGTTTTGTTATGTGCTTTTTCACTATTCTTTTGTTGGGCTTAAATAACCGAGAATCCGAAAAATACCATCGCTCTCATCAAATGGAATTGAATTAGCTTTTAGTCTTTTTCTAATCCATTCACTGTAATCTTTTTCTTTGTCATCAATGAGTCGGCCAACGTATTCTCTTTTAACTGAATCAATTTCCATCCATTCAATTACTCTTGAGTCGCCAAATTTTACCCATTCCCAATCTAAATGGCTGAATCCTAATGGCAATTCATCTTCTAGATATTTAATTCGGACTTTAGGGTTGAAATCTTGATTTGAGGTCATCTCATCAGCTAATTCTTTCCACTTAGTTCTGTTCATTACAGAAACTAATTGTCTGGAAAAGATCAACTTGGTTAAAAAATCCGTTTTTTTCATTTCTAATTGCACATAACGTTATAGCTACCGGTCGTAGAGGCAAGATGTGACTTTTTGATGAGATATTCTGCTTCATCTTGCTGGCTTTATTACGTCCTGATAGTTGTATGACCGGTAGCGGGATGTTGTAGGCAGTGCCTCCCCTTTTATCTTTATCATGTAGGGCACGGTGTTCTATCATTTTCTCCGCTCCTTCCCTTTTCCTGATTTTAAATTTAGACTATGATGTTTATGTCTGCATAGACGTTCGTGGTCTAAATTGGGCCAGTAAGAAGCCTAAAGAGCTTTATCTTGTATCATTATTTCCTTCTGACCCCCTCCAATGTATGTTTCCGATAAAGTCTATCCAGCAATTTTGATCTAAATTCTTTATCTTCAAGTCTTCATTGACGTCTTAGCGTCATCAAACACGGTTTGAACGGCAAAGCCGACAGAAGACTTGGGCCAAAATCAAAGATTTTCTCCCTACATACATCCCGCTCCTACAGAAGGAAATCTCCATCTTCTTACTGGCAAAATTAGGAAAAATGATCCCCGAAAATGATTGAATTGCCTATCAACATCCGAACATGCATATTGTGCATGTTTCACTTATAGATAATCTCTAAGATAATCATTTACTAAGTAATAGCATCCAGAGGAGAACTTATTCTTTTGATATGTGTACTACTTACGTGTGTGTAAATCTCAGTAGTTTTGCTGCTATTATGCCCCAAGAGTACCTGTATATACCGTAAATCGGTACCAGCTTCCAGCAAGTGTGTTGCATAACTATGCCTTAAGGTATGGACTGTAGCATTTTTCTGGATTCCAGCTGCTTTCCTTGCCCTTCTCAATATCTGTTGGACACTACTTTTACCATACTTTCCCCCAAATTGTCCCTCAAACAAATATTCCTTAGGTCGATAAGCTAAATAGTATCTTCTAAGAAGTTTAAGTAGTTTTTCTGATAAAGGTACTATCCTATCCTTGGCACCTTTACCATGTTTTATAATTACAATCATCCTCTGGGAATCAATGTCCTTAATTCTTAAATGAATAAGTTCTGATAAGCGAAGGCCACATCCATAAATTGTCTGAAGTATTGCTTGGTGCTTGAGATTATCTACCTGAGATAAAATGTTTTTAACTTCTGTTGGTGAAAGCACGATAGGAAGACGGAATACTTTTCTAGGTCTATCCAGATTATAATAGGTTCTGGGCCTGCCTAAAACATGTTCATAGTAGAATTTAATGGCATTAATCATTTGGTTCTGATAAGAACGAGAAAGGTTTCTACTTGAAACCTGATGAAGCAGGAAGTTTTTTATTTCTTCTTCTGAAACAGTACTTAATTCTCTTTCAGGAAAGCTATTGGCAAAGAGTTGCAACATTTGGCTGTAACCCTGAATGGTACTAACACTATAGCCTCTTAAGACCAATTTTTGCCTTACTACCGATAAAAACACATTCACGTCCTTCATGGGACTATGATAAAAAAAGTAGTTTATAGTAGTCGTAAGCTAAGCGTTTATAAACGTTTATAAGCGATGAAGAAAAATGATACGTTTACAAACGTTTAGTTTTTCTGAAAACGGTTATGAAAAAGTGTGTTACATGTAACAAAGTCATTCAAGGCAGAGCAGATAAAATATATTGTTCTGACAAGTGCAGATCTATTCATCACAATAGGGATCAAAAAAATCAGAGAGCCTATATCAAAAAAGTGAATACAACTCTGAAAATGAATAGGGAACTTCTGGCAAAGTATTGCTTACATGGAAAAGGGAAAGTAACTAAAGCTATTCTGCATAAAGATGGATTTAAGTTTGGTTATTATACCGGTCGTTATGAAACACAGCAAGGACATCTTTATTATTACTGCTATGATTATGGGTATTGTGTTTTAGGAAAAGACAAGATGCTGATTGTAAAATTGCAGCCCTATGTACAAAACTATTTGGATAATATAATGTAGGAGAGCATCACAATTAAGGCCGACTACCTATATACTCCTTGAAATTCATAATAGTTTAATTTTCATTTCTTAAGACATTATTTCCTAGGGAGTAGAAAAAATACTTATGAAGAGCCTAACCATAGCAGGATCAAGCATCTTCAGGGTTTTGGTGTAGCCTAATTCTTCAAATGCTGGCAAATGTCTGTCTATCCATTTGGATAGGGTATTGACGTGCACTCCATACATATCGGCTAACTCTGATTTGGTGTAGGCCTTAATTTTGAAGTCATCTTCCCCTGAAAACTCAATCGCTTTAAGTCTCTGTTGCCTTTCTATATGTTGCTGGTAGTTGCTGTTGTGCTGAGAAGAGTAGTGATAAGCTTGATTTGTCATAAGAGTGTTATTTAAGAAGCATAAACATTAAGAGACTTGCTAGCCCTAAACCACCCACTGTCATTAGCATTTGCTGTTGGTTGGCCTGCGCTGAAGTTTGCATGTAGGCTTGTTGCTGCAACATTTCCTGCTGACGGGCCGCTTCCTTTTCAGCTGCTTTACGGTTCTTGGAAGCATTCACCGCACCAATCACTGCAGGTGTTACTGCAGCTACCGCTCCCACTATCACTGGAATGATTCCCAGTGCCCCTAAACCAAATTGAATAGGATATCTTTTCTTAAGTTCAGCAAGGGGGCCAGTGGCAGCATAAATGATTCCGGTCTTACTATCACCTATGAAGTAAGTGCCACTTTCTCCATAGTTGAGCTGGACATATCTTTCCATTATCTGATATTTTTTTGAGCTACCTCTTGCAAGTAATCATCATAGGTCCGGGGAGCATCTTCTGGAATCACGCTATTGGCAACTAGTGCAGAAAGCAATGATATTGGCGTAACGGTATAGATCGTCTTCACCTGCTTACTGATAAGCTTTTTCTTTTTTAGATATTCATGGACAGATACCCCTGCAATGGCGGCAAGGCCACTGATTAGACTTACTTTATCGCTTTTCTTCATTTTTTGAATAGTATGGTTGCCAGTCCTCCCAGACCTAACAGACTTGCAGCAATCATGGTATTGCGAGTCTTATGATTGTCTCTAAAATCCAACAGGCTTAAAGTAAATGCATTACCATAGCGATTACGATGAACCTGGCATTGATTTAAAAACTGTTGATAGTCATTGTCTCTTGCAAAGACCACACAACCTGCTGAGGCATTGATCATGCTACCCTTCCTATCATGGATGTTATTGCCAAAGATTCCAGTTTCTTCTGTACCGGTATAGGTTTTAAAAATACCTTTCAAGGCATAATTTCTAATGACGGTCATAGGTTTTACCTGCACGAGTGCCGGTCTGCCTTTATGATAGCCGAGAGAATACACATCTAGCCACTGTCCTTTTTTGATGAACCCATAGCCTTGCGGTACAATCGGGTTGTCAATATAATAGGCACTTGGATCAGTGGTCACTTGATAGCTTTTGAGTACCCACTTACCTTCCAGGTCTTTATAAAGCATGTGCAGTTTATCATCCATGACTTCTGAGCGAACCGTATTGCTACGCTCAGCGATGAGGTTCAACTCCAGGGGGCGATCAAATATCCTATAGCCCTTGCTTCTTAGCTTTCGCAATAAGGAATTCACTTTGGAATAAGTTGATAGCTGGGCAGTAAAACTCATTCGGTAAACTTATTTCTTTAAGATTCTATCATCTTTGTGCTGACTTCCCGAAGAAGAGCCAAAGAAGAAATCAGTAATGGTATTGACTTTGACCGACATCCCTCCCCAAATAGTAGATATCAATGATATCGCATAATCCTGTAGATCAGTCATGCGAGTGATGATCAAAAGCATCACGATTGATAAACCTACATAAGCAATTAGAAAGGTCAGCGCATAGACCTTCTGCATTTGCCCGTCTTTTCTGAAAGTCTCATGTGATTCCTGGAAGCGCTTCAGATCTGCTTCAAATAACTGAGACTGCAGACCATAAAAGACCTTATCAATCTCATTTTGCAGCCTGAGCTTTTCTTCCTTGCTGGTAGTGACCTCATCCACCAGTTGACGGATTTCAGCAAGTCCTCCTGAAAAGAGGCCGGTTAGAATGTTTTTTATACCCATGATCCAGCATCTTCTGTTAAGGTTGGAAATGAATCAACACGTCTCATCCAGCCTTTTAAGAATTTAGACTGTCCTGGTCGCAAAGCCAGTCCTTCTAAAAAGTCCCGTCTCCGTTCTTTAATGAGATCATGGAGTAACTCTCCCGGTATTTTATTGATCCAGTTGAGCGTTATTTTGCCAATAACGCCATCTATTTTGAGTACATCCCGGTCTAGGAGTTGATTCACACAACGCTGGACTATTTTCATGCCTACATGACCGCTATGCACATAAAAGTCAAACATGAAGTGAGCCACTCGTTCATCTGCAATTTTGCTGCAGTAGATCTCATGCCAGTAATTTGCCAGATAAAATGCTTTTACCTTCTGGTCCAGCTCCGGATCAGGGATGTAGTGATTCCTTTTTAGTGGTCCGTGCTGGGTTTTGTATTTATCAATGCTTGCCCACCCGCTCCAATGCGGGTGAAAGCGGCGGGCAATGCCTTTATAGGTTTCACCTCCCATATCTCCTTTTACATGGGCATAATTGCCTTCAAATTGCATCAGGTGGGTAAATGCTGTTTCAAAACTCATGATTAGATTACTTTAATGCCTGAAGAAACGGTATAGAAAATATCTCCTTGCTCGGTTTGTATCCTGGATAAGCCTTTACTTTCATCCATCAGATAGCCCAGCAGAATTCCTTGCTGTACCGGATAGGCCTGGGGATCAGCCTGGTTAATGGAGTCAGCATTAATCATGAAAGTCTGTTGGGTGGTAATCGCCACTTTAGGAGCGTAGCCCAGACCGGAAAGTCCTGATAGTGATCCTTTATTGAGGATTCGCTCATAAGTAACATCAGTGACTCTGGCGCCTAAATATTGATCCAGGACTCCAATGTATCGGGCAGCCACCAAAGCATTCAAAGTACCTTGACCGAAAGCGCCATCCGCTCCTCCACTTTGTTCAATCAAGTCTTTGGTTTTGCCTCCGTGGTTGATGAGGGCCAACTGCATTTGCTGCACATACCAGTTCCTGTCTCCTACTTCCAAAGGAAAAGCATCGTGGTAGGTGGGCTTGGGCAAAGAAGAAGTAGCATTCGGGCCAACTACTCCGGTGTTACCGTTAGGTGCTGTAGAGCCACTGCCATTGGGAAAATCTTCACTAGTCTTCACTGAGCCAAAATTCAGGTCTCGCAAGAAGTTGTAACTCACATAGCCAGTACCCAGAATAGCTCCTGCCCCGGCGGCATACATGATGATTTTTCCCGTTGTTAATTTTTGTCCTTTTCTATTTCTCTTCATTTTCCTATTTGCTGTTGATGATGGAAAGTGCTTTGGTGTACTCATAAGTAGAAAGGGCACGCAAAAGCTCGCTCGTCAGGCTTTTATTATTGAAGAGCTGTCTAAAGGCAATCTCAACTCTTTCCCATGTCCCGGAAGGGATTTCCCGCAGGATGTTGTAGAGGTACTCTTCATCGTCATCCTGCAGCCATCCCCACCATACATCTCCGGTATGAATGGCTTTGCCAATTTGGGCGGCATAATATGCAGGAGTACCTATTTCAGTAGCTTTATCGTCCTGTAAGTCTGCTGTCAGCTTACGGTAACCAGAGCGTAAAAGCATGAAAGTTCCCCCTGCTACCAGCACTCCTAAGCCAACTTTGCCTACAGTAGACAGAGCCTCTCCCAGACTATTCATATTGTCTTTGGTTGCTAATTGTGATGCGATGAGCGGGAGCATAGCAGCTTACTTTTTCTTCTTTTTGAACTTGCTCGTGAACATCTTTCCAGCCGGGCTTTTGCCTAGCTGGTACAAGCCCACTAAGCCTTCGGTACCATAATCCTGGTACATTTCCAGAATGATACCTTTGAGTTTGAGTGCTTCCTCCTTGCTTTTCGCATCTACAAGGATTTCCATTTTAAAATCTGCCATTGGTTTTTTCTTTTTTGTCATCCCGGGCTGCTCCACAGTGGCTTGTTCCGCTGTGGAGCAGCCGGGATCTATATCATTTCAGCGTTTTCGGAGCCTTCAGCAGTAAGCTTTTCTGCTTTGGCGGCAATCTCTTCTAATCGGCGTTGCAACATATAGGCAAGCTCAGTGACAAGTTCTTTGCGGCTTGCGCAATGATTGATGATTTGGGCCAGCTGTCGTTGCTCATCCTGGTTGAAAGCCTGGTCTATGGCCTGGGCGATCTGCATGGCAGTCTGTGATCCTGCCGGCAACTGCTGCTGCTCTCCCGACATGCCTGCCAAAGCACTGGCTGCATTTCTACCTGCTACCGGATTGATAGCCGATAAGACCGAGATGAACATCTGTGGCTGAGAAGTAATAAGCGTAGCTGCTTTTTCCAGCTTGGCCCATGTTTTAGCATCTTCTTTGAGATCTTCATACTCTGGTTCTAAGCTTTCCAGCTTCTTTTTGGCCTCATCATATTGCTTTTGCAGGTCTGAGAAGTCCCTTTTTAAAAAGATATGCTCGGTATTGAGGTTGGTATTGCCCAGACCTTCATTTTGGAGTTTGCCAAGCTCTTTTTCAGTACTTGAAAGTTGATGCTTTAAAAAACGGATTTCAGCTCTTAGCTCAGCATTTTGTACGTGGGCCTGCATATCCGAGACAGGTGCCTGCATGTAATTGGGAGCAGGTCTTTCATCAGCATATGCTGGTCCAGTAGAAGAGGTGGTCATCGGTTGCTGAGGCTTGTAGCCACCAGCATTAGTCATTGATAGGCTTCCTACTACCTCTGAATTAGGAGCAGTGATATCTTGGGCATCAATCCCATTTAGACCTTTACGTCTTAATTCAGCCTTCTTTTTCGCTACCATCTGGCGCAATCCATAAATGGTATCTTCGGCTACTTTTTCCACCCCATTGTCTATGAGGTAGTTTTTTCTCAGCATCTGGGAGGTAGAGCGGTTGTTCATGATGTCCTCTACCACATGCGAATATTTTTGAAGGGTATGGTTTTCCTGGGTAGTCATGGGTTAATAGTGTTGAGTTATTTTTTTAGAATTATCTGATACATCTTGATCTGTACCGCTTGGCTTGTTAGGTTTTCAATCGTGATCTGGTCGCTGTGTTCGTGCTGCTGTTCATCAGCTACAATGTTGGAAAGGTTATACATGCCGTAGCTGCTTTCTATTTTGATTCCTGCTACATCATCAATGAGTATCCATAATTGGTTGTAAGCTCTAAATTCTTTGCTTGCTTTAGCAGGTAGAGCAATATCCCGGTATACAATCTGGCTCTTTTGGACAGAGTAGCCCTTTTCAGCAATCCGCTGCGCAATAAGTTCTTTGAGTAGTGTAGCATCCATTCTTATTCTTCTTCAATCAGTAGGTAGACAATGACTTCATATTGAGATCCAAATTGTTCAGCATCCCGGTACATGATTTTTACTTCCTGGTTCCCTGCTTCCAGTTCCACCGGTATCATTTCCAGATCGGGAAGGCTTTCAACAAGTGGATAGTCCAATTCGGTATCCGCATCAAAACCGTTGATATGTGGGGTATCTATCAACTGATCACCTTCTACTTCATAAGTAATGAAAGCTGCTTCCACCTGGTGTTGGTAAAAGAGGTCTGATGTGTCTCTGGACTGAAGCGATAGTTCTCCTAAGAAGGGTATCATGTTATGCTATTTCAACTTATTCTATTTCCTTATTCTATTTCAATAGTCGTTTGTCCCAGATTATCATTTACACTTTCAAAGAGATAGTAATCCATAGCAGATCCTGTTTGAGGATCAGTCACTGTTACGATGATGGGTGATTTAAACCCACCGGATAGACCCCCATAGGAAAGCAGCGGTAAACCAGCCTCTACCGGTTGAGCGATATAGATATGCTCATTCAATCCTGCACTTACGGATACCTGACCTATCTTGCTCTGGATCAGTTCACGGTTGAGCGAGTTTATAAATGATGCTGAGTTTTGTCCTGCTGCACCTATGCCGTAGAATCTTCTGAAAGTCTTGATCGGCTGATCTACATACACCATGGGTACAATGTAGGCTCCCACTACTTTGCAGCCATCAATATCCATAGTAGCTACTTTGTAAGCCCCTTTGCTTTCTATCCGGATACGTTTGGCAAGCAACCTTCTTTTGGTTTCTTTTTCTTTACCTCCTGCTAAGGTTCTATGCAGCACTTTGTGTCTCAGCATTACAGCTTTTCTTTAGAGATTTTCTTTAGGAAGTAAATAAGCAAAAGTAATATAGACGGTATACCCAGCTTCAAAGGGAGCAATGGCATTGTCTTCATCCTGGAAGTTGAGCTCCACCTTGTAGTTGCCTGGCTTTACTTCACCTAGCGGGAAGAAACGCTTTTCTACCGGTACGCCTACTGAAGAGACAAACAGCTGACAGGGTGTACCATTTTCTAGTAGCGTATCTCCTCCAATGCGCAGGCCCAATGATCCTCTGAAGTTCAGCTTACTTTTGTTGTCTGAACCCAACTGAAAGCCTGTAACAAAGACCGTGTTTTTATCCAGTTCAAAATTGGTTCCTCTGGCAAGGCCATCTTCTACAGCTTCAAACTTGAAGGTCTTATAGGCTACTTTATAGTTTTCTAATTGCTCTTGTTGCATGATTGAATAAATAATAGGGTAAAAAGACGGGGTATGTATCCGTCTTTTTACCAGAGTATTAAGCAGGTACTGCGACTGTTCCGTAAAGAATCGCTTTCAAAGCAGTTTTTGCCGGAAGCGCAATTTTGGTTTCAATGGTCAATGACAATGGAACGTTATCCTCCAGGATCTTAGGATTGGTCAGAGGACAAATTCCCAGCGGAACATTAAAGCCAGTAGTCACAAACATCTGCATGGAAGATTTGGGAACAATGATGGAGTTGTTCACTTCAAACTCCCATTCTCCATTGGCAAGTCCGGGAATATCATCTACCATACCGAATTTGAGTTTGGACATGGCTTCCTCATCATAAGTAGCCTCTACACTTGTCTTGGCAAGAATGGCAATAGAAGTAGCCATAAAGACTTCGCCTTTTTCCAGGCGTGCGGTAGCAATGTTTTTGATACCGATCTCTTCTTTGTCCTGAGATTCAAAGAAGCGGATCATGGTTTTAGTACTGCCATCTACAATAGCGTATGCAGCAAAGTCAGCCAGTCGGGAACGGCCAGCAGCCACCGCCTCAGCAATTTTTCTAATGTCGGGGTTTTGTGAAGCTTTCGCTTGCTCAATGAAGTGCTCACGAGAGGTTTTAATTTGAGTTAGCAATCCCATTTTTTTGATTCTGATTTAGATGTTAATTGATTATTGATTGAGTTATTGTGGTATTCCTTATGAGGCTCTTCTGCGATCAAAGGCTCTTACCGATGATTCTTCAAAAGCATACTGATCAATGCTTCCCATACTGCTGAGCTCAGTAGTACGATCGGCAAATTCAGTCTGATCAATTCCTGATACACTGCTCATTTCTGCAATCAGGCGATTGAGTTCCTGTCGCTGATGAGGTTTCAGATTGATCTTTGCCGATTTGTTAGGAGCAAACATGCTTTCTGACTCAATACCGGCAAGGCCAACCATTTTATTGACCATAGGGATTTTGTCTATGTAGGCATTGAGCATGATGTTTTTCAAGTACTGCTCTCCCCGTTCTTTGAAGTTGTCCTCTATCAGACCTGAGGGAAGGAAACCTGACACAGTAGCGCTATCAGTAGTGACTTCGGCTACTTTTTGTGACTCTGTAACCGGTTTGGTGGTTGCCACACCATTGACTGCCATACCTACGGCCATGGTTTTGGTCCACTCCGGCCATTTAAAATGATTGGCTGAAGCCAGCAAAGCGAATCCAGCTAAAAAGCTGTTACGTCCGATACCTGCACCTACAGCACCACCCGCAATTGCCGGCAGCAACAGAAGAGCGGTATTGCCCAAACGGCTGCCTATTTTCTTAGCACCTCTGGTAGCTACAGCAGCAGTATTTCTCTTTTTTCTCATTGGAAATGAATTGATTTAGATATTTGATTGAGTGAATTATTGAAGTGGTATTATGCCTAAAGATGAAGTAGACTTTTTCTTAGCTGGTCGTTTCCTGCTCACAGGCCTTTTTTTAGGCTTTGTAGTTTTCTTAGCACCAGACTTTCTGCTTCTTGAACGAGAGTTGCTTCCCGGATCACCATCGGCATGCTTCATTTGAGTAATGAAAAGACCGGCAAATAGTAATGCTCCTCCTGCCAGCAGTTTCTTTCGGTGGGTATCTATCCATGACCCCATGCCTGCTTGTTGTGTAGTAGCTGGTTCATCAATGCTGGCATTGACCTTATCCTCTTTCTGCGTGATGGTAGCAAGAGACCCCGTAATACTTGAAACCCCTGAGGCAATCTCTGAAATCTTGGAAAGTGTACTACCAGCTTTGGCAAAAGCATCCGCATTAGCATTACTTTCAGGATTGCCTAACCCAGTAGTTGAAACACCTGCTTTAAGATCAGCAATCAGTTGCGCAGGGGAAGTAAGCAGTATTCTTTCTTCAGCTCTAATAGAGATTTCTCCGAGGGCATCATAATCAACCCTTACGGCATAGTCTCGATTACCAAAACCTTCTACAATGGCTTTGGCAAAGTCTTTACGGTTGCCTCCCAGCTTGGTATATTCTGCTTCCGCACGGTTAAGCTTGCTTTTAAGACTCATGATTTGTCTATCATTAAGCCCTCTACCTCTTAAGCTCTCCGTTTTGAGATAACCCCACCGCAACATATCGGCAGTTTTATTCCAATCTATTTTGAGCCCGATAAGCACTCCTAATCTTTTGAGCTGATTAGGATCAGCGTTTACAGCAGTGGTGCTGTATTCTCGTAATCCTTTAGACTCAGCTACTCCTGATAATAGTTGTATTTGCATGATTAGTTTTTCTTGCTGTCAAAAGCGATCAATAGAATCAGGCCTGCTGCTCCCAGCCCCACCGGCAGCAACCATGAGGGGGTAGCAGAACTTGATACCTGATTTTGGGTTACCGTAGGCGTTTTGGATTGGGTGTACTTGCTAAACAGATCAGCTGCAGTGGTGGTGGCTTTGGTAACGGTATCCAACCAATTCCCACCACTTTTGGTATTGCTAGAAGCAGCTGACTCGCTATTCGCCCAGGCATCAATATCAGCATCAATGTCAGAGATAATGTCCGCTGAAGATCTGGCTACTCTCCCTAAGGATTGAAATTCTTTACTATCAATATTCATGAATAATTATTTAAGCACGAAATAGAGAATGGCTGCTGTAGCCACGCCACCAATGATCATGTTCTTAGTCGTGAGATACTTCTTAAATCCTTCCACTTCAGAAGTAGTGGAAACTCCTGTGCTGGTAGGTACTGCCGGCACTGATGTAGTAGAACTGGTAGAACTCACGGGAGCACTATTCATGTTGGGGGCAGATGTAGCTTGTACATTGCCTCCATTGGGTAAAGGAGCACTGCCTGATTTTCCGGTGATATAAGTCCAGTTGGCTTTGATATCAGAGACAATGGCTGCTCTTGCAGTATTCCACCCTTTAGCCAATAATCCGGCATATTTATACAGGGGATGATCAGCCTGCTTTTGTCTGCTTACATATTCCAAACTTGACTTGGTGCGATCTGCCAGGGATTCAGGAGTAGCATAATTCCCCTGAGGGTAAATGATTTTCCACCATTCAGCCACATGGGAAGCTTTGGATGAACCTGACAAACCTGAAAAGCTGGTAGCAAACTCTAATTGATCTATATTGCTCATATTAAATGATTATTTTCTTTTGAAAAAGATATAAAGCAGCATACCTGCCCCTGCAGCAATCGCCATGTTTTTAGGCGTAGCGTATGCTTTTAGTATACCTGCATTGAACCCACTAAGTGTTCTTTTAGGATACAAAGGCAGTCTCACTGCTGGCAAGCCCGACAGATGATTTTCCTCACTAAATTCAGCGGCATCAATACCTCCAGCACAGCAGAGAGCATTACTGGATGTTCCTGATAAACCTGCCTTACTCACGGATACAGGCATCTCATAATCCCGCTTCTGACTGTAAGGCACTTCATAATTGAAGCGGTAGTCTACCACCGGATCACAGGTGATGTATCCACGACTTCCTCTTTCAGATTCATAAGGAATCACCACATAAATATGCTGCCAGTGAGATTTACCATTGTACTTGGTAATCCTAAAAGAGTGAGGAATCCCCAGATTGGTTAATACTGAACTTATGAAGATAGAATAGTCCTCACAATCTGCTCCCATTTTTCGGTCATGCCAGGTACGGGCTGGGGTTCTCACTCTTTCTACTGAGCCTACATCTTCTGCCCGGTTATCCAACTGATACTGGATATAGGTCACAATGAACTCCCATATGTTTTTAGCCGTTTGCTCCCGAGTTTCTCCTTTCAAGAGAGGGGCAATCTTTTTGGTCTCAGATAAAGTTTCTGCCACTACTTTTTTGCAAAGGGCTACGGTTTCCTCAACACTTCCTCCGGATTTGACAATGATCTGCCTTAGTCCTTTGGGCTTAGCAAAGTACATATCATACTGGGCCCCTGGAAGTATTTGTCTTTTGGCTGATTGCATAACCTATTTGAATAATTTGAGCACTATGGGTTCTTCTTCCTCAATGGGAATGAAGTAGTTCACTTTGGCTTTGGTCTTCATTAAGAAAGTTAAGCCTGAGGTGATCAGCTGTAAAGCTTTGCTTTGCCCGACAATAGAGAGTAGCTCAGCTTTGGATAAGGTCTCTAAATACAAGTCAAACTCATTGCTTCCGCCAGGCTTTACCACTATGGTTTGATCCTTTGGTTTGGTGACTAATATTGATTTTTGGCTTCCTTTAGGAAGGACATAAAACACTTCCACATCGGGATTTTCTATTCTAAGCGTAGTTGTGCCTTTATTGATCAGCTTCACATGGGCTTTGAGCACTGCACGGTCCATGCTAAGGCTATGGAGCTTGATATCAGTGACGGTTTCCAGCGCCTCCCCGGTTGCTTTGAGTTGGTAGAGGTAGTAACCTCCGGCAGCAACCAAACCTGCCGATAATAATGCAAAATTTGACTTGTTCATAGCACCTGTATTGGGCTTGTTATGTCCCAAAACTGGGGGCTTTCCGGCTTTCATCCAACTGCCTGACCGACTATGAAGCACTAAGCTGTACCATGTCGACTTTTTGGGGATTTTGACAAATTTTTAATGTTTGGGCTCTCTATATTTCTTAAAAAAAGCAAAAACCATAAAAGCATGATGAGGATATATTTGCGAAGATTTGTAAGCAGAAAGGAGTTAGCTGACCGTTTGGGAATTAGTGAGGCCACGCTGAAAAGAAAAATGAACCGGGTGCAAGGTATTGAGCAAAAAAGATACGAACTGCTTGATTCTGAAATAGTTTCCGCCTTTTTTAATACCTACTCCCTTTCTCCCCGAAGCCTGGAAGATATCGCAGACTATGAATTGAATAGCTCTTGGAATAACACAAAGTTAGCTTGTTAGTAATGTAAGATTAGCCCATGGGCCCATTACAACCATGAGCAACCACCAACAACCAGGTAAATATTGTACATATGATAGATCAGCTAGAGTTCAATCAAAATCCGGATAAGCTGGGAGCCACCCGGTCCACTTCCTATTCCAATGCCCGATCCGCTGGTAGTTCCACAAGCAGAACTTCTTCCAGTACTAGTTCTCGTTCCGGAAGTTCTTCTACCAGCAGGTCAAGTGCTACCAGTACTTCCTTTCTGGACCGTTTGAGAGACGCTACTTCCAGAGCGGTACAGGTAGTCAATCAGGCTCAGGATAGGACTGCTTCTGCGCCTGCTACAAGTTCAAACAGTAGTTCATCTTCCAGCAGAAATGCTGCTAGTGGTAGCACCTCTTCAAGCGGAGGTAGCAGGAGTAGTACGAGTACTGTGACCAAGACTACGGGTAGAAGTGGGGTAGAACATGATCCCAATGCTCCCCGACAAGTCACTACCGGGCAGTCAGGACAAAGGGCAACCCGAGCAGAAACTCCGGAAGAAAATAGCCAAAGGATGCAGGCCACCTATTATCTAAATGAGTTTAAAGATTTGGCTAAACAAGTTGAGGAACAGGGCTTTGTACTTACCCAATCTCAATATTCAGAGCTGCAAAATATCATTGCCCAATACCAGCAAAGCAATGGTGATTCGGCTACCCTAAGTCTGATGATGCAGTACAGCCAATTGGAAGTGGAAGGAGGTAGACCTACTTCAAACCCTATGATGGCTGCGTTTGGAGATATAGATTCCAAAAAAGCTATCTACATAGGGGCTGGACTGCTGGGATTGGTACTTATCAAGAAAATGGCTAAGCGTAACGACAAATAATATACTCAACTATAAAGAATACAATAATGATAGATCAATATGATTTTCAGCAATTAGGATCACTTAACAGATCCAGTGATTATGATCCTCGTGTGCGTAATTACGATCCTTATGCCCCAAAAAGCTATGTGACCAATGAGCAAGGAGTGATCATTCGGGACTCAGTAAGAAGTAATTCAGGAAACACATACTCAGTTCAGCAAGCAAGAGAAGCTCGCATTGCTAACAGAGCACACAATACTCCCAACATTGCAGATGCCTCTTCTATGACTGCAGGCTTCGGAGATATACCTAAACCTCTGATCATTGGAGGTGCACTATTGGGCGGGGTGGTGTTAATTAGGAGCTTAGTTTTGAAAAAGGAAAATGTAAAAAGATTGAAATAGAAATTGATATTTAAAGGATAGGTATTTACTCTTAATTCTCACTGGTTATATCTATCAAAAATTACACGGTAAGTTATTGTGAATTGATTATTGAAAAATAAAAATAATTACATACTTATTTGCATTTTTCAATGCAATACTAAATTCATAATTAATGAAAAAGTTCTTCTTATTCGTTTTGTTATCAATAGTTGTAAACAATTTTGAAGTGTTTGCTCAGTATGTTCCAATGAATGGTAAATACGTTGACAAGGTATCTGAAACAACTTTAGCTGTCGTTCTTATGACGGAAGATACCAAGGAACTTAAAAAACTCAAGGATAAACCAGAAGAGTTAAAGTCTTACAAAGAGAGCATTACGAAGTATAACTCAATGTTAAAGACAGTTATAGAAAGAGAGTGGGATGTCTCTAAGAATTTTGAATTTGTAAGCCCTGAAAGGGCAGAGCAAATAAAAAAAAGCAAAAATCCAGAGTACTGTATCTTAGACAAAATTTCTGTTGCTAATTACAGAATGAGCACTGGAACAGGTAATTACTTTAGTGGCGCATTTGGTAATGATATTACCTCATATGCTATGATTGTATGGGGTGGTAAACCTAAAAAAGCCATAGTTCGTTCTGCAATACCTTTAGTTGACTTACCCGAGGTATCAATGACATTTATGATACAACATCTTAAAAATCAGTTATTTGATTATACCAATAATGGAATTGATAAAAAATCAAAGTTTAAGAAAGAAATTTCTAAACGTTCCATGCAATTACAAGACAGAAACCTAATACTTTATGAAAAAGTCGTTACTTCTAGTCTACAGTCAGTAATCAATGATGGAAGTCTGAAAGAAATGTATGGATATCAATACCAATCATCAAATGACGAGAATGCGATTGAAATCATTACTACTCATAAGAAGGGGTTTGTATACCCAATCGTTATACCTACAGGAGTGGGACAAAGTAGTACACCATTATATCTTTACTGCTTAATAGACTCACATGATGGGCGTATTCTCTATATTACTGAACAATTTGCAACAAGAACTCGAGGGCAAATATCAGAGAATCATTTGGAAATGGCTTATGAAAGTGTCAAAGAGCAAATGCCCAACTAACTAGAAAAAAATCAAAATAATAAGCTAACTAGAGATACTTCATTCATTTGCAAATCCTTTTATGTACATTATGCGCATTGACATTAGTAAAGGTGGATTCACAGTGGGGGCAGTATAGTTTCTCGTAGGCTCTGAAGATTTTGTCTTTCTGGTCTTTTAAAATCCGTTGGGCTTGAAGAAGCTTTTGTTCAAGACTTTGCTTCTGTTCGTTGGCTTCACTGCATTCCTGATAGTAAGTGGTAGCTGCTTCTTTGGATTTTGTAAGCTCCTGATTCACCTTTTGTAATTCTTCGTTAAGCTTGGTAACCGCTTCGTTGGATTTGGTTGCTTCTTGTTGGAAGCTCGTTAGCTGCCGTTCCGTTTTCGTAAGCGTTTCGTTGAGAAGCCTGATGGTTTCCTCCCTTTGCGATAGCAGTTCGTTAGCCTCTTGTAGTTTTTCTACAGCTGAGCGATTGTCTTTCACTTCATAATATTTACCCACCAAAAGATATACAACCAGATAATTGATGCTGGCAATAAGGATTGAAAACAGATGCGCTGAAAAGATAGCTCTGTTACTCTTACCCGTAAACTCAAAGGCATCAAAGAAGAGAGCCGTAATTCCATAGGAGCAAAAAGCATAGAAAATAGTAAATGCATGACTTACCAGTTTGCTGTTGGTTGCAGTGAGCAATATCATCAGGTGGATGGCTACGGCGAGAAAGCCAGCAGCTACCTCTCTGGATAAATCACCCATCTCAGCAGGTAGTAAGCCACTAATCAGCGCTTGCGATTCAAAAATTAAATAACCAAATATGGCAAAGAATCCAATCAGGATGGGAGGAAGAGAGAAAAGCGAATCGGCTGCTTTTTCGTAGAGTTTTGTCATTCAAAAATAGATTTTACGGACCTGTTGATCATTGATTTGTAAGAAGCCCTTGGCTTTCCAGGCAACATAAGTGATAAACTTGGTGAGGTAGTAGCGGTGGGAAAGTTTGTCATTGATAAAAGGCATATAAGCACCTCTTTTCAATAGGTCATTGCTCAACATATGTTCTATACTGTCACAGGCATATTCATTGACTAACTCGCCTATATTGATATCATGAGCTTCCAACAGCTTGTTCAATGCCAATAAGAAGTCATTTTCATTACAGGTATGGCAGGCCATTAACCGGGGATTGTATCTACCTTCACTATCAGTTTCAGGAAATATTTCCAGCCAGATATATTTCATGCTAGGGTTGTTCATGTTTGCTCTAGTTTGGAAGAATCATTTTGCTGCAGCTGTAGGTTATGATCAAAGTATTCTATGGCTCTTTCCAGCTTTTGACCTTTGCGCAAGCGATAGAAATTCTTGATCTTCTCCTTTTTGACCAGTACCAGGTCTGCCTTGAAAATGGTACCTACCGGCCACTGTAAGCGAGACTTCCTGGATGCTGATACAAAAAGTAGAGGAATATTCTGGTCGGCTAGAGGTTGTAGCCGCACTCTGTTTTTGATCCTTACCGATTGTATGTAAACATCCAGGTAGTGCATAGTATCAGAATTTGAATTTCAGAGCTGCTTCTTCCGCCAGGTTCTGAGTCCGGTTAAACATCTCATTGTCAAACTTTCGGGTATCTATCCTGCTGAAATACTTGTTTTTACAGTTCTGATAGAAATGGATAATGTGTCCTATAGGATACTCATTCTTTTCTATTAATTCTATGCAGTACTGTAACAGATGCCTGGGATTCAGAAAGGCATGTACATTAGAATCTAGTTTGTCCACTTCTGAGGCTCTTCCTTGTCGGTGAAAGTTTCGCTCAATATGCTCTTTGGGTTGTCCTCTCTCTATGGCATCATAGAATCCACTGAGCCATTTACTAAGTCTTTTATCTCGTAAATATTCAGGGTTCAAATAAGGCATTTTGTAGGTGCAGGTGACAATGGTGGTATAGGGTGGTTGATTCAGTTTATATTCAATTTCCTTAACCGGGGTAATTCTTTTGCTGGGTCTCAGATAGCCTTTCACATACATTCTCAAAATGAAGTTGGTCAGCGTATTGGTAGGATCTACATTTTCGTCAAAACCTACTTTTTTGCTGTATCCTGGTATCACTTTTCCGTTCAGAAATCTGATCACTTGCATATAGGTGGCATTATCGGTATCGTAGGGAGCTAGTTCAAATTTTTTATTAGGCATAGTTTGCGTTAGTTAACTTATTAAAGTTTTAAAGTAAGAAAGTATAAAGGGTAGAGAACTTATGTTGAAAACATAGTTTGGGCTTAATGGAAAACTAAGTCAATCCTGAAAAAAATAGCTATGCTGCTATTAGGACAATAAGATTCTCTTCTCGGAATTTTTTGCTATCTTGGGAGCAAATTCCGCAGTATTAATGCCGCCATTGCGGACTTACCTCAGAACCAGTTACAAGCAATTTTAAACCGGCTGCGAGTCACTGATTTTAGGGAGTTCTATATGGTCATGAATGATTAAGGTGGCTTAATGATTTTCATTCTTAAGGTGTTTTATTGTGGATGATTATGTCTTAAAATCTTGTGGTTTGAGACTTATTAAAGTTTTAAAGTACCAGAAAGCACTTTCATCAATTGGGAGTGCTTTTTATTTTCACCCCCTACCCTATTTTTCATCTATCTTATACTTTTTTCTTGGTACCCGTTCCCCCTTCTCATCTCTTGGTTTACTTATTTCAGATAATGCTAAGACTATATCTAAGTCGTATACCCGTCCGTGTCTTACATTTTGGATTTTAAACTTGTTAGGGACCTCCAAACCTTTTCTCTCTATTATCCTTTGAACTGGTTTGACGTAGTGCCTTAGTGGTATATGTGGTTCAATATCCCTCAAAATCCTTTTACACATCTCTATCTCATAAGGTGTTGGCATATCCCAATTATTTACAACTGTAAATGATAATATCTTGTAGAATAAACTAATAGTAGTTATCTTGTAACAAGATATGAGCAAATATACAACTGTTAGTGTATTTTACAACCAATGGTATATAAAATATCAATAAAAGTTATGGATGGATTAGATAATCTGGGAAAGCGAATACGTTTTTCCAGAAAAAAAAACGGCTTGAGCCAGGAAAAGCTAGCTCAACTTTTAGGTATTACAACTAGTGGTGTAGGAAACTATGAAACTGGTAAAAGTAAGCCTAGCATAGAAGTTCTTGTCAATATCAGCAATTTATGTAATGTCACTGTAGATTGGCTTACAAAAGGAGGTGAGGAACCTAACTTTGATTCAGATCCTTCTTCCAGTAAGCCTATGGATAATGGCACGTTCGGAGATGACATTGAAAAGCAAATGATGAGAAACGTTATTGCTGAGCTTCGTAAGGATAAAGAATACCTTCAGAATTTACTGAATAATGTAACTTCGGGAAAGGATGAGGTCATTGATATTTTGGCCGAGAGTTTACCAAAAGTAATCTCTGGTTCAGTGACCCCTGTACGATACGCTCTACAATGAGGCTATAAATCAACTAGTTAGCATGGGATGCTCGAATCTTCTCGTGCGCACACATAAAAGCCTGAAGCAGGATGATCCTTGTTTCAGGCTTTTTTTATTTTGATGTCTCGTCCTAAAATAAGTTGACAGAAGCTTGACTTATTTATGAAAAGACATCAAAATGCAGAAGAATCTCAAAAAAAGCGCACGCAACGGGACTATACACTGGGCTTTAAATTATCGGTATTAGATCAGGTAGAAAAAGGCGAACTGAGCTATAAACAAGCCCAGCAGAGATATGGTATTCAGGGAAGGAGCACAGTTTTAGTTTGGTTAAGAAAGCATGGGAAGCTAGATTGGAGTAAACCTTCACACAACATGCATCCTATGCCTAAATCCAAAGAAACTCCTGCCCAGCAGATTAAGCGTTTAGAGAAGGAGTTGGCCGATGAGAAGGCCAGAAACCTGATTCTGAATAGGATGATCGACATCTCTGATAAAGAATATGGGACGGCGATCCGAAAAAAGTTTTCCCCCGGGCAACAAGAGAACTCCAGCAAGAGCGCCAAGTAAGCCTGGCATCCTCTTGTAGTTTGTTCGGGGTAAGCCGTCAGGCTATCTATCAGGGAGAGAGACGATATACCCGGCGTACATCAGTACTGCTGAAGGTAAAAGAATTAGTAGTTGATACGCGTAGACGTATGCCTCGCATAGGTACCAGGAAACTGTACCTTGCTTTCCGGTGCGTTTGATACTATGGGCGTCAAGATTGGTAGAGATGGGCTGTTTTCTTACTTGCGCCAAGAGCGTTTGTTGATAAAACCCAGGAAGAAGTATACCAAAACCACTGACTCCAAACATTGGCTCAAAAAATACCCTAACTTGTATCAGGACAAGGTGTTTATCAAGCCGGAGCGTTGTTTTGTCAGTGATATAACCTATGTGAAGTCATCGGAAGGGATACATTACTTATCGCTGGTCACCGACGTCTATTCAAGAAAAATTATGGGGTATCATCTCAGCAAGGACATGAGTAGTGAAAATGTAGTAAAAGCTCTTCAAAAGGCTGTCAGTAACAAAATGAGTGATCAGAATACTATCCACCATTCAGACAGGGGGCTACAGTATTGCTCAGAAGTATACCAGAAGGAACTACGAAAAAACAAAATGATACCCTCAATGACAGAAGGATATGATTGTTATCAGAACGCACTGGCTGAAAGAGTGAATGGAATTTTAAAAGATGAGTTCTTACTTCATAAGTGTAACACCTTCAATGAACTCTCCCAAGTCATAGACGAATCCATAAAAACGTATAATCATGAAAGACCACACTTAAGTTTAGGGTATCAAACACCTGAATTTGTACATCAAAATGCCATTGAAGAATATCTCCAGTGGTCTTAATTTTAACACTAAAAAGTGTCAACCTATTTTAGGACTAGTCATGAGTTTGTAATGAAAAGATTGATAAAGAGTTATTTTACTTTCTCATAAAGCCCTTTTCACTATGGAAATCAAATTAGTTTGTAGTACTGTCTTTTTTGAAATTGAAAAATCAGCAAATGGATTTAAAGTTGAAGATTTTATCATTTCAAATGACAAAACTCTCCTTAGAAAAGAAATTCAAAACAAAACATTTGTAACAAACATTGGACTAAAATCCTGTTATTCGCTGGATAACAACCCTTTTTTGCTTTCTAAAGCAGATAGCTCTTATTATTTTAAACAATTAAAAGTAGATAGTGACATTAAACTTTCTGAAATTAAGCATGAACATGTACAATTCTTTTTTATGTGTTTATGGTTTATAAAAGACTGTTCATCTAATGCTGATACACTTTATACTTATAACATAGAGGAAAATAATGCATATCCGAGATACAGAAATATTTTTAATAGCAATGCAAGCGGTGAATATACAAACACAAAATTTTCATACGAAGAGCTAGCAAATGCATATTCCATATTTCATAAAGCTGCTTCTTTAATGAATAAAGGACTTGATGCAAAAAAGTTCATTGAAAGCAAACCTGTTAATAATGCTCAAACCACTCTAGGCAGCATGCATTATATTCCTTACAATGATCGCAACAGAATTGATAGGGCATTAATGTTTTTATCTCTAGCTCGATCTAACTCTTTTTTACCACTAAAAATCTCATTTTATGTAGCAATTTTTGAAACTCTATTTACGACTGATAATTCTGAAGTTACCCACAAAGTCTCAGAACGAATAAGCTATTATTTAGCATCAGAATTTGAAACTAAGATAGATACTTTTAAGCTAATAAAGACTGCTTATACAATTAGATCAAAATTTGTCCACGGTCAACATTTAGGTTCAAAATTTAAGTCAAGAGAAAAATTGATTAATATTTCAAAAGAGATAGATCAGTTAACTCGCATTTTATTACTAAAGATAATAAATACTGATTCAGAGTATTTTTTACAAGACAATAATATGTTAGATGAATGGCTCACTTCTTTAGTTTTTTCATAAAAATAAAAACATCCCCTAAATCAAAAAGACATAGTAAACCTACCCCAACTTCCAATCTCCCATCCAGTTCATCAGGTTTTCTGACCAGATGCTTAGGCTGGGATTATCCAAAGCCATACCCATACCGTGTCCGCCTTTGGGAAAGACATGTAATTCCAGCGGCACTTCATGTTCCACACAGGCATTGGCAAACATCAGGCTGTTCTGTATTGGTACTCCCCCATCATCCGCCGCATGAAAGAGAAAAGCAGGAGGGGTATCAGCCGTAACCTGTTTTTGATTGGACAGTTGTTCCATCATCTGCGGATCAGGATTCTCCCCTAACTGCGCTTTTACCGAACCTTGGTGAGCATGCTCCTCAAAGGAAATCACCGGATATCCCAAAATCACTTTCTCAGGACGGGCAGAAAATTGATCTACCAAATCATCTTCGGGTTCTTTATACAATTCCGGTTGCGTAGCCACAGTGGAAGCCAGATGACCTCCCGCGCTGAAGCCCATGATCCCCACCTTCTTCGCATCCAATTGATATTGATCTGCTTTGGAACGAAGGATACGCATGGCTCGGGTAGCATCGGCATAAGCTCCCGGATAGGGGTCAGGATGTACACGATAAGTAAGTACTGCTCCTACTATACCATGCAGAGCAAATAACTGCGCGAAAGGCTGCCCCTCATGATGCGCCTGCACATGGTATCCCCCTCCCGGACAAATCAGCACTACTGGAAATTTTCTATTCTCGTACAAATTTCGTTTCAGGGAAGGATAATACAACCTGAGCTTAGGACGGTAATTTTTATGACTTCCATTATTAGGCGATTCATCTTCCCAAAGATTGATTTCTTCACCCAGATAAGGGGGATTCGGGTCGCGTGGCTCATTTTCCTGCATCATGGTAGTAAGGGTAGTTAAACTGGTTGTACCCAATAATAAGGAGGTATTTTGAATGAATTTTCTTCTTTTTATTCCAGGCTTCTTCATCTGTAAGTTATGAGTTGCTAGTAAACGCTTGTGGTGAGTAGTAAAAGTTGAATTACAAAGGGAAGTTAGCAATTATGCTTATCAGCAGCAATTAATTGTGTTTACAGGCTATAATTCAGCTTATCTTAACTCCAATCATTTCTCACAATATTTTTTATTTAAGTTATATTTTTCATAATTATTTTATAATTAATATAAAAATTATTACATTTGTGCTACACAGTTGATTGTGGGATTGTAAATATTCAATCATATGAAAAAGACAAAGCACATTAAGCATAAAATACTCTCACCCTTGATGCTATTCTCTCTATTGATATTTAACGCATGTAATGAGGATACTATAGAAAAGGAAAAGCTCAATCAGAGATTCAATATCAACAATAATGAAGTTGATTTAAATAGTCGTGTGCGCATTCCGGAGTACGAAGAGATGCTTTCCTTATACGATGCTCCTTTGAATATCACACACAATAATGCACGATTAAAAAATATTACTTCAGGAAGCTCAGACTATGTGCTAGTCATGCGTGCTGAGGTAGAAGCTCCCGAGGCAGGCGGAAATATATTAAAAGCGTCCCACGTATTCATTGATGGCGATAAAGCATTTGTATCTTACAATACCGAAGGGCCTATGTACAAAGGGGGTGTAGAGGTTTTTGATATCAGTAATATTCAGGCTCCTTCTCTTATCTTCCAGATGCTGGTGGATGATACTGATTATAGTTCTGTATTTTATGCAGATGGGAAAATCTACCTGGCCGGGGCTACAGAAAATACGGAAGAGTTTAACCTCAACTCCAATGCGGTGCTGGAAATTATAGACTATCCATCTTCTGAGGAAAGTGAAAGCCAGGTGGTAGATATTTCCAGTTTTGTAGCTACCGATGTAAAAGTGCGAGATAACCACATTTATGTTACTTCAGGCTCACATGGTGGTATTACTGTGCTTGACAAAGAAACACTGGAAGTAGTTACAGCTACAGGCATGGACGATGCCCGCTCTATCGCTTTCAATGATGAATACTACGCGGTAATGCAGGGCACACCGGCAAGGGTCAAAATCTATCGTAGAGCAGATCACAGCTATGTCAATGGATATAATGTGGGGGGGGCTGATATACCTGAAGCCAAATCTATTTTGAACATTACGAATGATAAAATTTTCCTGCCCGTAGGTAAAGGAGGATTGAAAATCATTGATTTCCATACTGGTGAAATACTGTCGGAAATGGGCTTACCTAGCATTGAAGGCATTGAGGATGAAATGATTGTAACCAATGGTGTTTCGGTCAATGAGGAGAAAATTTTCTGTGCCAATGGCGCTGCCGGAATGTACCTGTCAGAACACCATTCGGCTAGTACAAGCCTGATTGGGAGTGTAGGGTTTCAGGCTTCGGCAAATTATGTGGAAAGCCAGGGGCAAGCCATGTTCGTAGCTACCGGTGCCGGCGGCCTAAAAATTATTGAAATCGTAAACTACAATCCCGGAGAGGGTGACTATATCCCTGGTGATGAGTGGGAAGATGATGGTACCCCCAAAAATTTATGTGAAAAGGCCACTCAAATAGACACTGAACTGGAAAACCTGATTGTCAATAACTTTATTGAGACAGAAAATCTTATTGAGAGAAAGCCCAGTTATTTTGCTGATGATGTAGTTACTGACCTTTACATTGAAGAAGATACTGATCTTAAAATTACATTTTATAGCGAAGCTACTTTATTCAAAAACACACTGGGTTACTATATTTATGATCCTTCCAATCCTCCTACAACACAGGATGAGATCAAAAATATGACGATCTTGTTTGCTAATGCCTCTGCTGAGGGAAAAGGAGGGGGCTTAAGAAAAGGGGATAAAGTTTGTATAACTGATTTAAAGGCAGGTACGGCTATAGGTTTCTTCCTGATCACTTCGGGATGGAAGGGTTCTGAAGTTACTTCCGGGGTATATACACATTTTACCAGCAAGCACTTAAATACGGATCGGCCTGAAAAGTATCGTCAGGCAAGTTTGCTGCTCAGAGCAGAAGATCACCAGCTAGGTATTCTTACATTTGAAGATATTCGCTTGCCCGGGGGAGATAAGGACTACGATGATGTGATTTTCTTCCTTGAGCCTACCAACAGTAATAGTGTGGATCTCTCAAAACTAACAGCTATACATTAAGCATAAAATATTAACTACCTAAACTAAGGCCGCCCAAATTGGGCGGTTTTTTTTATTTTTACAGTATGGCAAAAATAATATCAGTTAGAGGGTTTACCCCAAAGTGGGGAGAAGACTGCTTTATCGCGGAAAACGCTACCCTGGTAGGACAGCTCAGCATGGGAGATTATTGCAGTGTATGGTTTAATGCAGTAGTCAGGGCTGATGTGAATGAGATCAGTGTCGGCCATCATTCCAATATCCAGGATGGGGCCATCATTCATTGCACCTATGAAAAAGCCGCTACGTACATAGGCAATCATGTAACTATCGGACACCGAGCCATTGTACACGGTTGCACCCTGGAAGACCAGACAATGGTAGGTATGGGGGCTATTGTCATGGACCATGCTGTAGTACAAAGCGGGGCGATGATCGCCGCAGGCGCTGTGGTGTTAGAAAATACTGTTGTAGAAGCTAATAGCATCTACGCAGGAGTACCCGCAAAGAAGATAAAAACTATAGGTTCAGAAAATAAAGCCATGATGGAAAGAATTGCGAAAAATTATATTAAATATTCCCAATGGTATAAATAATGAAATATTATTTTAATTTTACCACCATACACCTTTATATATTTAAGTTTTTCAATAAAATTGGGTATATATTATTGACAAATAGCTACACATGAAAAATTATTACCTATCCTTCATATTTTCCGCCTTATCACTGGCGCTGCTATCTGCTTGCAACACGGAAGCGCAGGAAAGTGACACTGAAGTTACTGAAGAAAATGTAGACGAAAAGGCTATGGCACTTGCCAAAGAGTTCATCATTGTGGATGGGCACATAGACCTTCCTTACCGTATGAGAATCGCTAATTTCCGATTAGAACGCGAATTCGTTGATCCATCTGTAGAAACTGATGGGGATTTTGATTATGTAAAAGCCAAAGAAGGTGGACTTGATGCACCTTTCATGTCTATCTACATTCCCGCTTCTTATCAGGCTGCCTTTGATCATGAATATGGTAATTTGCTGGAAGGTGAAAAGAACCGAGCCAAGGAAGTGGCGGACTCACTCATCACTCTGGTAGAAGGCATAAGTGAGAAATATCCTGACAAATTTGCCATTGCCACCAGCCCTCAGGAGGTAGAGGCACATTTTGAGAAAGGCTTGATTGCTCTACCCATGGGTATGGAAAATGGCGCACCTATTGGAGACGACTTAGCCAATGTAAAGTACTTCTACGATCGTGGCATTCGCTACATCACATTAACCCATAGCAAAGTCAACCAGATTTGTGATTCTTCTTACGACTCAGTAAGAGTCTGGAACGGCTTAAGCCCTTTTGGAGAAGAAGTAGTACAGGAAATGAATAAGGTAGGCATCATGGTAGATGTCTCTCACATTTCAGACAGCACTTTTTATGATGTGATGAAAATTACCAAAGCCCCGGTGATTGCTTCTCATTCATCCTGCCGGGAATTTGTGCCTGGCTTTGAGCGAAATATGGATGATGATATGATCAAAGTGTTGGGCGAAAACGGTGGCGTTATTCAGATCAATTTCGGCTCTACTTTTGTCGATGACAAATCAAGGGAAAAGTCAGAAGAGGTAAGAGGACATCTCCGTAGCTGGTTAGAAGAAAATAATTTGACCTATGAAGACTCAGCTGCACAAGCTTATATAGAAGGCTATATGAAAGAAAACCCGGCTTATTCTACTGTCAAGAAAGTGGCGGACCACATTGACCATGTAGTAAGTCTGGTAGGTGTGGATCATGTAGGCTTTGGTTCAGACTTTGACGGTGTAGGCGATACACTTCCTACAGGACTGAAAGACGCTTCTGAATACCCAAACCTGATTGCCGAACTGCTCTTGAGAGGGTATACCGAAGAGGATATAGCCAAAATATGTTACAAGAATGTGTTCAGAGTCTGGAAGGAAGTTCAAAATGTTTCTGAAGAATTGACCTAAGGATATAATCTTTCCTGTATTTAGATGGTTATAGCTGTATGAGAAATATTCATATCGTTATAACCATTTTTTTTGTCTTGTTAGTAGGAAGCGCTAAGGCGCAGAATCAACAAAAACATCTTGTGCAATTACAGGGAGGCTTTAGCTGGATCGGTTTGTCAGCCAATATCGCCAATACTTTTAATGTGGTAGATGATATTCGTTTCAGCGCCAGTCCTGCATTGCATATAGAGTACAATTATTTTTTTTATGAAAGGCTGAGTCTGGGCGTAGGCATAGCCTATCAGCAAATCAGTGCTTTTTATGATGGCTATGAGTATGAGTCAGGTGGAGAAACGATTACTGAAAATATCAATGCGGAATTAACGAGGCTTAATTTTTCTGCGAGAGCATTATTCTGGTACAATCCTAATAGCACCTTTCGCTTATATTCAGGATTAAGATTGGGAGTTTCCAACTGGAGAGCAGATACGAATACCGGAGACCCTAACTTTGATATAGACCAGTATATAAATATTGCACTGGGGGCTGCTTTCGCACCTCAACTTATATTAGTGGGAGGAGACATACCTATTAATGAAGCTTTACATGTGGGAGGTGAATTGTCCATAGGCTCTCCCTATTTTATCAGTGCAGGGGTAAGTTACGCATGGTAGCCTATTCGTCAGCAGTAGCTGCTGCTTTTAGTCCCAGTGCCTTCTTGATGTCCTCAATTTCCTGCTTTAGCCGTTGGTTTTCGTTTCTCAAATCTTGTAGCTCAACTTTTACATCCGTATCGATTGTGGCCTCAGATTTAGCGGTTTGAAGTTGCTGCATTTGTAATTGCTGTTCTTGTATTGCTTTTATCAGAAGAGGGATAAGCTCATAATAATCAATACCCAAATATCCGTCATTGCGTTCTCTTACCAGTTCGGGATATGTCTCGGCCAGTTCCTGCGCAATCAACCCATAGCTGATGCCTTCTTTTTGTGGGTTCTTCCATTTGTATTGTGAAGGCTTAAGAAGAAGTATTTGCTCTAATGAGCTGTCAACAGCCTGAATATCTTTTTTCAAACGACGGTCACTGCTAACTGCATTGTCTACATATCCTTTGGTAGCAAGCGTATTATTCGGGTCGCCAGCCAAGGTCTCGGCGGAGGTAGCTTTGCCGGTAATATTTATATTTCCATCAGCACTTATGTTCTGACTCCCAAAGTTAGGGCTGATTTTAACGCCAGCAATATTAGCTGAAGTACTAATATCATCATTGATAATACTTTCATTGGCTATTTTGGCAGACGTAACCGCATCATTAGCCAGCATACTTTCAGTAATTCCCATACTGTTGACCTGTAAAGCCCCACCTGCATCAAAGCCCAAGCCTGCTCCTGCATTTACTCCTACCGTAGCTACTGAAGTTCCATCGTAGGTAAATGAAGAGATTCCATTGCCTCCACTAAGGTCTTCTGTATTGACCGCATCTACATAATCTTTAGTAGTCAGTGTTCCTGCTCCATCCGTAGGTAAAGTTGAGGAAGTAGACGATGCTTTTTCGGTAAAGTTGGGCACTATCTTGGCTCCATCTATGGCAGCCGTCGCACTAATATCAGCATTGATAATACTACCATCTGCTATGGTATTAGAATTCACAGCATTGGCAGCGATTTTACTGCCGATGATTTCTCCATCCAGAATTTTTGAAGAAGTTACAGCATTTTCGGCCAGTTTTGAATTCGTAATGGCAGAATCTGCCATATCAGCGGTTCCTACCTGACCGTCGGCAATTTCATCGGTACCTACGGCCCCGCTGGTTATTTCATTAGCAGTAACCGCGTCTGCCTGAATTTGTGCGTCACCGGTACTGCTCAGGCTCAAATCTCCGCTGATGGCCAGGCTGTTGGCGGAAGTTCCATTACCAATAAGGATGTTCCCCTCTCCCCTTACATCAACGGGAGAAGGTTTATTCTCACTATCTCCTATATACATTCTTCCTCTGGGTAAGAAAGTAATACCAAAAATAGACTGATTCTCCCAAAAGACTGTCCCCCCACTGGTAGTGATCAGCACTTTGCCCGCACCCGGCGACTGCATATCCTGGGGAAGCAGCGTATTATTGGCTACTTTAGACGAAGTCACAGCCCCATCTCCAAGCTTTTCGGTCGTTACAGCTTGCGGAGCAATGCTGAGCGATGGAAATGTGCCTTCAATATCACCTTCAGCTAAGGTAGAAGTCGTAATGTCGTTGGTAGAATCAGCGTCACCGATATTTGTAATAACACCATTATCAGCAATACTTATACCTTCACCACCAGTTAAAAACTCAGTAATATTGCCACTCACGATAGGTTGCCACTGCTCATCCATCCAATAGAAGAAAGAGTTGCGATCAAGATCGTAAACCAATAAGCCATTTTCACTACTACCTAGACGTGACAGTAAATCTGGTGACTCTCTTTGAGTCGTAGTAAGGGTGGGAATAAGTAAGCCTTGATCACCGTTAGGAGCAACAACATGTAAGGCAGCATTGCTATTGGGTTCTCTGGTGCCAATACCTACATTATTTTGTGACCATGCCTGGTGCACAAGCACAAAAAAAATGACTACCACTGTTGCCAAACAGTATCTTACATTAAACTTCATATATACGTCTAATTACATCTAGATTTCACAATTTAGCATTATTTTCACATACTTCATCAATTCGTTGGCTATTCAGAGCGAAGCTGCATCTGATAGAATAATCCCTGAGCCTGCTCATAAGCCCAACGATATATTCTTATGGGTTTGTATGCCTGTAACTCGTTTCCATTAAGTCCATTTAAGCGTTTGATTTCTTCCAGGCTCATCCCTGTTTCGTTTGCAAGCGTGTAAAGTGTAATTTTAGGCCGCAACATCCGGGTTACTACTTCCTGCTCAAACTTCAGGTCTTTTCCCAATACATAAAATTCTACCCTACGATTGAGTTGCTGACTGATAAATGAGTTGGAGGATTCAATAGCAGTAGATACGCCCTTGGCATTGAACACCAAAGCCGAACGGTCTACCCCCTGTTCCAAAAGATAATTAAATGCGGACTGGCCTCGTTCCCGGCTCAGTTGCAGATTATATACATCATTGCCTGTACTGTCGGTAAAAGCATTAATTTCAATGACTGACTCAGGGTAACGCTCATGAAACGCTGCTAACTGATCTAAAGCTACTTTGGCTTCATTTCTCAGATAGGATTGGTTAAAATCAAAATAGATATTTTCAAAGTGAAGCGTCACAAAGTCATTTCCGTAACCAAACACTCTTAAGTTTTCCAGCTTATAGTTAGGCTGCTGTGCTTCCAAAGTTTCAGAATATCGTATTTCGTAAGCAGCTTCAGCTTCCAGGTTAACAAACCTAAACTCTCCCTGAGCGTTGGTGGTGGTAATTTTGGTAATGTTACCCTCTTCGTCAAGCAGGTATAAGCTAAGCTTGGCGACAGGGGTATTTTCCTGATTTCTGTAAGATACTGATCCGCTTATTTCAACCATCTCATCACTGCTGATCTGAAAGGTTGAAAATGATACCAACAGGTTATTTTCTGACAATGTATCTGCACTGTTCTCAGCGGTTGGCGTATACGTAGTTCCTTCTGTCAATGCTTTTTTATCGCGGAGCTGTTCTAATAAAATATCATTAACATCGGCACTCAACACAAAACGAGAAGACCCGTTTCTCAGGAAGTCCTGCCCACTGGAATGCATAACTGTTATATTTTCCTCTTTTTGAGACATTAAAACTGAATAATCAGTGATAATATCTTCAAACACTTCCCCCTCCTTTTGTTGCTTTACAAGCTGATCAGCATGAATACCTTGTAATAGCCGGAAAAAGGACTGCTTTTCCTGTTTATGAACACTATAAATATCAAAGCTTCCTTCTCTGTTAGAAGCCATATAGGCTACATTTTCACCCAATACCAGGTAGCAATCATCTTTGCTGGAGTTAAATGGAGATGCTAAGGGAACTGGCGTTTCAGGAGTAGCCTGATTGATTTCAGCCATATATAAATCCATCCCTCCTATTCCACTCCGGCCATCCGACGCAAAAATCAGCAGTTTATGCTTAGTACTGTAAAAAGGAGAAATCTCATCATCCACTGTGTTGGTATCATTGCCAAGATTTACTGCTGCTTTCCACTCGCCTTCTACTCGCCTGCTCATCCAGATATCTGTGCCTCCCAGGCCACCTGCCCTATCAGATACAAAAAATAAGGTGTCGCCATTTGCAGAAATGGATGGATGTTTTGTATTGCTGTTCGGAGCATTAATGTCTTCTCCCAAAAGCCTGGCTTCCTGCCATTTTCCGTTTTTCTGAGTAGTGACATAGATATGGCAAAAACCGTCGGTAGTCGGGCTACAACGGGTAAAATAGTAATACATACCATCAGCCGTAAAAGAGCCGTTGGCATCAGACCATTTTGTGTTGAGCTGGCTGAAACGCGTTTCTCTGGAAATATCTTTCCACGCCTGGCTATCTTTTTTTACCAAATACTGATTGGAAAATGCTTCTCCTGATCTGTTGCTGATGTTATCATGTGAGTCAATTCGTGTGGAGCTATAGGCTATGATGGAGTCGTGCTGATAAAGCGCCGGCGCAAACTCCTGATAATCCACAGTATTGACGTCCTCAGACAGTCTGTTAAGTTTAACTTTATCATTACCTTCTGGCTGGCTTAATATCGCCTGAACGCAACCCTCTTTTTCTTTCTCCGCCTGAATCACAAATTTGGAAGATTTGTCAGCATAGTTCTTAAGAAACTGATTATACCAGAATAATGCGTCTTCATAACGCTGATTATATTTCAGCATCTGGGCATAATAGTAAGGTGCGAGAGGAAAATTTCTTCCTGCATTTTGGGCTACGTCGCCGTAGTACTTTTCGGCCCGCTGGTATTTATATAGGTAGCGGTAACAATGGGCAAGCTGATATGCAGCCTGATAATGGCTACTATCTCCTGAGACGATCTTTTGATAGAGTTGAGAGGCTTTATAATATTGTTGGGCACTATAATAATTATCAGCCTGAACTATACTTTGCGCGGAGGCAAGGTTTAAGGCAAAAAAGCAAATACAGCCCGTGACTGCTAAATAAAGATAAGCGCTTTTTTGAAGCTTGGCTATGTATTCAAGAGTTACTTGCATAATTCAGGCAGGTCAAAAAAGCGGTGATGATATTTTTCTGAGGTTTTTTTCTTTTAAAAACTTTAGCGCCAAAGATAGTTCAACCGCCCCCTGACTTTCTATCCCTGCCTGGGCCGGAACAGTGTTAACGTCATAGCTTAATGCTACGTTGAACCGACGGTTTGAAGCTCCTAACAGTAATATAAGCGCATCGGTGGAACGAAACCATGCGCCCGCAAATAAATTGACTTTGCTAAGGTTAGGGTTATTTGCAGAACGAACATCTTTCTCATAATTGAGCAAAGTACCAAGCGTAAACTGAGATAGCCCATTTTGCAGCATTATAACAAAATCCGGGGCCAGACTCATTCTTTTGCCTAGCATCACTTCAGCTCCACCATGAATCTTATAAAGAAAGGGCAGCTCATATGAGCTATCCTTCAAAAAACTTTGCGATGGAGAATTCAGATTTGATACCGCAAAACCTGTAAAAAACCTGAGCTTCTGCTCTGAATTCAGCTGATTATTCGCGGGATTATAAGACCATATTACACCCGCATTGAACCTGACAAAGCTATTTCTACCTTCAATCACATCTAGCGGGCGACGTCCCGGATCAAAGCCAAAGTACGTTACCTGCGAAGGCCAGTTGAGCACGCCATAGTCTATGCTGGTCAGCATATATTCGCCTTGCAGGCCAAAAGTAAGGGACTGAACGCCATAACGATCAAAGAGCAGGCTATAAGCTCCTGATAAATTCACTCCATTGGTCTTTATTTCACCCGCCTCACCCGCCATATCATTGATAGCTCCCAAAGAAAGTCCACCTACATGCCTGGGGTCCTGGGACTGATCATATAAAGGTAGCGTAAATGAAAAATAGCCGGTACGGTAAGCAAGCAGGCCAATGTTCTGTACTCTATAATTGAGATGCAGCGCATAGTCAGACTGTGTGCCCGCGAAAGCCGGGTTGACCAAGAGGGGGACGGTCTGATACTGAGAAAAACGAACTTCCTGTGCCTGTAAGTGTAGTAAACTAAGCACATTCAGCAGAAAAAATACCGGAATATTTTTTTTAAAGATATGTAAAAAAGTCAGCTGCATAAATCAACGGAAAAGTGTCAGTGTTCCCTTTTGAATCACTGTTTCATCATTACTGAACTTACCGCTCAGGTAATAGCTATATACCCCAAACTGAGCAGGCTGATTAGTTTCCTGGTTAATCCCATTCCACCCTGTCTGTAAAGCTTCACCCAGAGAAGTCGTTTCGTAAACCAGTTTACCCCAGCGGTTGAAGATGCGGAAAACAAAACTCTCAGGCAAAAGATTAACCGCGAAAATGGATAAGCTTCTGTCTTCTTCCAATGGGGAGTCAGGGGCAAAAGCATTAGGCACCAATACTTTACCCCTTTCGGAAAACTCTGAACTTAGTCCCAATGAAATTACTGATAGTGTCGTAGGTTCAGCACTAGTAACACTACCATCATCCAATTTGCCTACTATTTCTGAGGCACCTAAGCTCTCATAAGTGGTAGCTACTGCTGGTGCAGCCGCTACGACCAGGCCTGTAAGATCACTAAAGTCAGGCTCATCTGTAATCCCTATCCTGACTACTGAACCTTCATAGGTTCCTGACAATACATCTAACTGCCAGTAGCGGCTGGTGGAAATGCTTTCCAGCCCACTCAGACTTGCGGGAGCCGGATGAGGTTCGGATACTTCAACACCAATGAGCGGGTTGTTACCTTGTACGTCAAGCAATGTCAGGGGGTGGTAAAGTTCTCCGCTTCCCAGCGGAAACTGTTTGTACCCGGTTCCTGTGCTGACAACCTTACCCTCAACAAAAGATGAATTATTTCCACCGTTTGACTGGGCCTCTGCTTCCAAATATACTGTCGCATTATTTTCTGCTCTTAAAATACCATTTGTAAGCTTAAGCAGAGAGGATATACTTACATCATCCAGAAGGATCTTATCTCCCCCGTTCATCAGTGCCAACTGATATACTTCCTGATCTCCATGAGCAAAGTTTTGGGTTTCACTACCTGCAAGCGTCAAGAGCCCCGTGCCAGCTACGTACTGCCCCTGATTCTGCCAATCACCACTTATGCTGATCTCGCCCTGGTTTGTAATTTGTCCATAGTTTTCAGCATCACCATTCAGGCTGATCAGCCCTCCTTCTTCCACCCAGACTGTCTGTTCGCTTCCTATAAAAAGCGACTGGGCTTCAAGCTTTGCCCCTACGAATAAAGTCCAAAAAAATACGACCATACACACTCTTCTTACGGTATAGTTTTGCTCATTGTAAATATTGAGTATAGTGCTTACTACATGCATGGCTCAATGAATGTCTGTGAAAAATCTTGAAAGGCCTCTTTCAGAGATGTATTTTACTAAAAATGAATAAAAATATATAAGGATCAGTAACAAATATTGGCGTAGGGGCAAAATCCGCACTTCTTCTCATCATCTGTCTGATCAAATGGCACTTCTTTATTAAAAATTTCTTCCAAAAGCCTGGAAAGACTGCTGATAAACTCATCTTGATACCTCTCAAAACTGTTGACCTTCTCCCCCTCCAGGATGAGGCTTGGATCAAAGTCTTCTTTGAAAAGTTCGGTAGCATTTACCAAACCTGGTACAATGCTTTCATTTTCATGGTATTGATTTTTTTGATAAAGCCAGGCATACAATAATGCCTGCATTGCAGCTTTATTTCGTCCCGGATGTTCTCTGTCAAACATGGACTGAATGTCAACGGCTTTTCTCTCATCACGCCCGGTTTTATAGTCTAAAACTCTTACCACTCCCTCTTTCCGGTCTATCCTATCAATAATCCCTCTCAACGGAATACTGATATTTGTTCCGTTCACACTTACAGTCAACTGAGCATGGTGTCCTGCTTTACCTCCTTTTTCCAGGCTCACAATTTCAAAAGGAGCGTAGCGGCTATCATGATCCAGTATCTGCTTAGCCATTTTCTTCACAATTTCCCTGGCAATAATATTTCTTCCTTCAAAAGTAAACGCTTGCGCTTTCTCCGGCTGATAATGCTCTTTGAAGCCTTTCTGGATAGCTTCCTCAAGTTTTTCGCCTTTGAGCTGAAGACAGTCTTCCGCCTCAATTTTTTTACTTCCTTTCAGGCTGATCAAACGCTTATATAGTACTTCCATCGTCTTGTGAAGTATATTCCCGAACACCCTGGCGTCCAGTTCTTCTTCCACTTCCTCAGTCTCTTTTAGCCGGGCTACATATTTGTAATAAAATTTAAGTCGGCAATCCAGGTATGTATTTAGCGCTGAAGGTGTCAGACTTGATCTCGCACTATTTTCATCTGTATTGATGTACCTCAGCATTTGTTTCCAGACATCTTCTGACTTTGTGATAGAAATAGGCTTTACGATAGAAGGGGAAACCTGCATGCTCAAATAGTCTCTATGCACAATAAAATCACCCTTGGCATCAGGAAAACGAAGTTCATCAGACTCATTGTACGCAGATTCATAGTACAACTGATAAAGGAAACGACTCATTTCACCACTCAGCTGGGAGGTATCCTCTGTATTATAAAAAAGGTGAACATGCTGGGCATGATGCAGCAAACGAAAAAAAGCATGTGCATAAAAGGCATC
Source organism: Catalinimonas alkaloidigena (assembly GCF_029504655.1). Taxonomy (NCBI): domain Bacteria; kingdom Pseudomonadati; phylum Bacteroidota; class Cytophagia; order Cytophagales; family Catalimonadaceae; genus Catalinimonas; species Catalinimonas alkaloidigena. The sequence continues at coordinate 674,188 of NZ_JAQFIL010000001.1, read as the reverse complement.
CTGCTGATCTACACCAAATAAGCCGAAGCCTTTCTTCAGGTTAGCAGGTATAAACGAAGTTTGACTGCTGGAGGCAGGCATAACACCTTCATTCATGGAAAGGACAAAAACGTGGTCAAAATCAAGGTTTCGGGTTTCTAATAAGCCCATAATCTGCAGACCCCGCAGTGGCTCACCGGTAAAAGGGACTCTAAGCGATTGGAAGATTTGCCTTAGTAACTTAATAAAAGCCGGTAGCTCAAAATCAAACTGACGTTCCTGGGTAAGCGATTTTAGTCGGTTGAGATGGATATAGAAGTGATACAGGAGCTCCTGCTCCAGCATGGGGATGTTCTGACTGGAAGCGCCATCTTCACTTTCTGATAATTCATGAGCTGCGTTATTCGCGTTTTCTTCTTCCTGGTTTAGTAATTGATGAAGCTGGGCACTCCAGTGCAGTAAGTAGCTGAATAAGTGAGGGACATCCTCTACAGCCGTCAATAAATTCTGAAAGAAAGTTGTATCCCCTTCAAGATCCTCCTGATGAATATAAACGGCATTACTCTGTATAATATGCTGAATGTTAAGTTCTGCCAGTGCCGGAGCATAGTTTTTTATAAAGGGATGGCGAAGTAATGCTAATAAACTCTCATAATGATAGGTATACTGCTGTTGGACTTGCTTTTTTTCTAATTGTAAGTCTAGTAAATGCTCAATAAAGCTATAGAGAGAAGTGTTCCGCAGTGGATACCCCATCGTTACGTTTACTTTCGGGATGACAGGGGGCAAAGCATGTAGTACCGGAAAAAGCATATGCTCGTCAGGAAGTACTACCACACATCGCTCGGGATTAAAGCCTTCTTTTTTGCTGAGTTCCTGTAAAAATTCTCCTGTTTTTTTTGCTTGTCCCACTTCCAAAGGCACCCCATGTATATGGATCTGTCTTTCTTTTCCACTATGGTATTGGTTAGGTATCGCTTTGGGAAAGGTGGGTGCAAGTGTAGTGGAGCGAAGATATTTTCTCAAAAAAACACCTGCTTCCTGCACCTCATTATTTAAGTAATATGCATCAATATCCCAATAAACTGTTGCTTTTTCCTGACTCACCAATTGTTTGACAATCTGCAATTCAGCATTTTTCAAAGCATTCAGGCCAACAAAAACGAAAGAACCAGATGGTAAAGACACTGCATCATTTTTTAGTTGGTCAGCGACATGCCTGAAAACCAATCCTTCGTAAGCAAGTCCCTGCTTGGTCAACGCCTCTCTATACTGCTGATAAATCGGATAGAGCTTATTCCAGAATAAAAGAAATCTTTCTTGAGAGCTACCTACAGCTTTTTTTTCTTCCTCATATTGAAAGCTTTCCCAGAAACGAGCAATTACTTTTTTCTGGTCTTCCGTGAGGTAGTCATAACCCGCTTCAATGGACTTGAGGTCTTTAAGGTTTGAGAACAAGTCTTTAGCATTGACCATAGCCATGTCTACTTCGCTAAAATCAGCGAGCAGTAACTCACCCCAGAAGTAAAAGCGGTCAAAGCTTTCTATTTGTCTATCATTTTGCCGAAACACTTCATAAAGCTGATATACGAGACTTAGCTTATCTGCCAAAACTAAATCAGACAGGCGTGCTGCCAGATCTTCCAAAGTACAAACCTGAGGCATCCAACTGGCGTTATCCAGCCTTTTAGCAAGCAAATCTTTAAAAAATATTCCTGCCCTACGATTAGGAAAAACTACTGTAGCATCTTTCAGCTCATCTGAAAAATCTCTGATTACATTGGTAACAATCTTTTGTAGAAAACTCATTCTATCCATGCCCACAAAGTAATATTCTTTCTACGCTATCTCTTTCATACTGATCAAAAAAATCATTTTTTGTAGCAAAAAAAAATAAAAGCCTGTCTCAGTAAAGGTTACCAAAACAGGCCTGGAATTTATCTTTAAAAGAAAAACTACTTAAGGAGCAGATTTACTTTTAAATATCACATAACCATTAAGTTCTTTGATAGGCTTATAATCTGAATAGTCAGCACTCAGAAAATCTTCAGAAATTACTTGTTCACCACCCTCAGTTACAATATTTCCTTCCGCTACACTTGCGATGATATATTTAACATCACCGTTTTGTAATCCTTGTTTAAATTTATTGTAGTCATATACACCTTCGGGGTTACGGTACACAATCTCTTTCTGAGGAAAAATAGCATTTCTGTACAGAAATTTATTTAAGTAGTCATGTACATGAGTAGTAATAAACACTTGATCTTCCGGCTGTATTTTTTCCTCTTCATACATAAAGTCGGCGATCGCTTTATTACTCTGATAGCCTGCTTTACCTAATATGTGAGGCTGTGCCTTAATTAATTCGGTATCTACTTTTCCTGCAAGCCTGGGCAGGAGCGTCATTCCTACCAGAATTAAGTAAAATAATATCTTAAAGTTATCCGGAGCATCATGATGATGTGTTTTCTCCTCGTAAATAAGTCTATCATACTTTTGTAAGAAGATGAGGGTAGCAATCACTGTGAGTGCAATAAACTCAGTAAAATAATTAGGTGCCGCACCAACTTTTACGCCAGTAATAAGGGCAAATAAGAAGGACCCCAACATGGCTAGCCCCAAAAACTTCAATTGGTGGCTTCCTCCTTTTACAAGCCAATAGATTGACAACGAAATACCAAAAATGTTGATAAACCTTTCTTTTTGAAAATGCTCAATCACTATTTTCTCGACGAACCATTTCAGACTTATTCCATTATTTACACCTTCCACAACATTTTGAAAAAACGGCACCAGATTACCTCCTGTAAACAGGAAAAGTAATGCTGTAAACGATACCAACATTGTGGCTACCGAAATAGAAGCCCACCTGATATTCTGACAATAAACCAGCACGAAGAATACCAGTAATACAGGTAAAAATATTCCGGATTGCTTGACATAAATTGTGAATACCGAAAGCAGAGAAGCTAATACCAACAGGCTAACTTTTTTAGGCTTAACACCTTTCCTGAAAAAAAGAAGGAAAACATATATGGTTGCCATCACCATTACATTGTACAAACTATCGGGACGGGAGAAGCTTTCTTCGTCAAGGAATACAAAAGCAAAGGTAAAAGCGATAAACCCCATCCACTTTTTTCCTTTAAAAATATCTACAAGGATGAGTGCCGATAGATATGCGAATCCCAAATTGAAAATGAAAGACACACTCCTGCTCAATATGTAAATACTTTCCACATCACTTGCACTGATTTGAAAAAGCTTTCCCAGCGCATAGATAATGAAATAATAGATCGGCGTGTATTGCGTAATAGAATAGGGAGGGTCTGAAGGGTCCATATACAAAGGATAACCATCCATCACCCTCTGAATACTGTAGATCACATTACTCTCAACTCCTCCTAAATCCGGAATAAATGTGAAAATTAATACAATACGTAGCACCACAGTTGCCATTAGGCCTAGCAATACCACCGCCAAAATAAGCCTGAACCCATTCTTAGCTGCGTAATTGTACAGGATGTCTAAGATAGAATTCAGATTAGTCTTACTCTCTCTGTTTAGCATTTTACACAAACTTATATGTTAATTTTATGTGTAGGTAGTGTAGGAGCTAGTAAATTTATATTAACCAGTATGCTTAATATCTAGCAGGTGTTAATATCTCAGTCAGTTAAATTCATGCTCATAATGATCATCAACTAACTCATATACCGGCTCTTTAGAAGCAGCATTCCGATAATGTGAAATGTTGAGCAAAATAATTCCGATGACGTAAAACCCTATTGAAATCAGGGCTGTGTTAAATAAACCCACAGACATGGTACTGGCCCAACCAAGGATAGCTTTATCTGTAAATAATTTCAGATAAAAAATATAACCTATCAGCCCTACAAACCCACTTGCCAATACCATAAATAACTTCAGAAATATCATCAGCAAATCTTCAGCGTATTCAGTAAGAGACTTAAAAGCATGGTAGACCAAACTGCTGGCTTTCATTTTTGACTCACCACCAATACGTTTCTGTCTGTCAAAGGTGATGTAGGCATGACTTCCACGCACCTTAGACAGATATGCCGCAAAATGAATGAACGATGAATGTGTTGCGGCTTCCAGCACTCTTCTGTTGATCATACAGAAGTTCCCGAAGTTCATATTCTTATGGGTAATCGCCTTGAACAATAACTTATAGAAATAATAGGCCACTCTAAAAAAGAGGCTCTCATTCCGCTTACCCCGAACAACGTGTACAATGTCAGATTCCTGATGAACCAGTAAGCTTAAGATAGCATGAGGATCATCTTCTCCATCAGCGTCCATGATGATAAACCTATCTACCTCAAGACCTCTTGCATAAAGCAAGCCCTGAAATATTGCCCCCTGATGCCCCAGATTAACTCTTAGTGATAATAAGTCCAATGACAAATTGCGCGCCTTGAAAGTAAAATCTGAAAGCAGATCTAAAGTTTTATCTGTAGAACAATCATTAACTACCACTACTGTGAAATGGTATGGCAGGTTTTGCAGGGTGTCTTCTAATGACAATAGAAACTTAATAATAGTCTCATTCTCATTAAAACAGGGTGTAACAATTGCGTAATGATTTTCCATACCATGAAGTTAAAAAATGATTTTTAATTATTAAACTAAATAATGTAATTTTTTTTAGTTTTTTCTTTTTTTATGCCCTATTAGCTCTTGAGATAAGGCTTAATAGAATAATTACAAGAAGGTTATTGTAATTGTTATAAAAAAATGATAATTAAATAATAGTTTTTTTTGCAATGTTTGATATAGATTACATAAGGTACATGTGGAAGGTACGTGCCTAAATATTGACACCAGAGATTTATAGGTGATTTGGGCTATTCTATGGCTATAGAAAGCGAAGGAGCAAAGGGATTAAAAGCCGATTGCTTTTAATCCTATAAAGTGGAATTATGTAAAAAGTGCTTAGAGGGTAGTGTAAGCAGATTGATAGGTCTGGTTATTCCGCCCTTTTATGCTATAGGTAAGGCTGATAGGGCTTTCCCATTTAATTTCAATGATACCAAAATTTAAGTTTGTAACCAGTTCTCCGACTCTATGCCGGTTGCTTTCGTCAGCGTCTTCATAAACATGGGTAAGCCCACTTGATGTGATATCATAAATAGGATAAGGAACTCCTGAAATGTTGATCTTTGATATTTCCCCGATATGTCGGTCACCACTCAATAAGACTACTCCTCTCGCACCTGAATCTTCTATGTATTGAAACAAGCGTTCTCTGGAAGTTGGTAAGTTAGCCCATTTCTCAAAGCCATGCTCCTCAGAAATTACCTGTATGCTGCTGGCGATGATGTTAATTTCAGCCGAGCTTTCTGCTAATTCTTTTTCCAGCCATATCCATTGTGCTTCACCCAACATATCGCCGTCGGGATCAGGTTTGTAACGCCTGCCAACTTCTTCATTATTTAGTAATGTATCCCGAAAGTATCGGGTATCCAGAAGTATTACTTTTACTTGTCTCCCTTCAGGTCCGAAAGTATAAGCCTGATAGCCGCCCTCTCTTTTTCTCACCTTCGCCTCATCATCCACATCCAGAAAATCAAGCATCAGGTCACGGCTTTCTTTTTTCTTATGAAAAGCTTTACCCCCATCGTTGATTCCGTAGTCATGGTCATCCCAGATCCCAATGACCGGCACATTTTGATAAAGTTGCTGATAGCCAGGCTGCTGTTTTTGCTGGGCATACATCGCTGCCATCTCCTTCATATCATCGGTATCTCCATAGATATTGTCACCCAGCCAAATCCAAAGGTCAGGATCATTGGCCAGGATAGGCTGCCAGAGAGGCTGTGGTTGATCCTGCCTATTGCATGAGCCAAAGGCAATGGTGCTCACTACAGCCTGCGTATCAATCTCGGCGGCATGCTGGCTTTTAACTTCAACCGGCTCTGTATTGACTTCAGCTTCCGTTCTATCGGATATACTGCAATGTGAAAAGAGGCTGACCAAGGCCAGCCCCTGCAGGAGATATGAGTATCTTTTATTCATTTATTCTTCAGTCCCTTTTACTTCTTCCACCTTAGCAGGTAGAGCAACTTTATAGGTTGAGCTTTCTGTAAATTTTCTACCAAACATATCTGTCGCTTCTACTTCTATCGTGTGTGTCCCCACACTTAGGTCAGTTGGGATACTTGCACGCCAGAGATGACGGGAAGCTACCGCATTGGAAGGTCTTCTGCCCGGCATCAGTTCTTCAGTATAGTCCCATTCGTGGAGAAAGCCCAGATAAGTTGGGTCAACATCTATGGTATAATACATATCTTTCCACGCCCCCTGGTCTATTCTATACCTCAAAGAGGCTTTTTCACTACCCTGAAAGAAATTCACATAAATCCCTGCTGAAGTACGACCTTCATGAGGGACTACTTTGGGAGCGAATATACGCATTCTGTAATCTTCTTCTTTACCTACCACCTTATAGTCAATTTCATATTGATTACCCTCAAAGCTAATAAACGCATAACCTTTAGGGGTCCCATCCCGCATAGTAGAAACTGGCACTCCATTTTCATCAAGCTTACCAGAATACCAGTCTCCTGAAGTAGTACCTACATTATAGTGGTGATGAGGGGTATCCTGCTTCCAGCCTTCTTTGTTGGTGAAGAAATCGTGTCTTTGCAGATGGGTATGTGCTGATAAGGACAATGTATGAGGATAATCTTCCAGAAGCGCAAAGAAACGCTCTCTATCCTCATCCTTAAAAGTATCGTTGTCTTCACTGGGGTCAAACAGAGGTATGTGAAAAGAAATTACAATCAGGTGATCTTTAGGCACGTGCTTCAGGTCATTTTCCATGAACTGAAACATATCTTCGCGAAAACCACCCCAGTAACCTTTGCCATCCCTTGGATCGGGGTACATTACATTGTCCAGCACGATAAAATGAACTTTGCCGTAATTAAAAGCATAATTGGCAGGACCATAGGTGGCTTCAAAAGTTTCATCAGCCAGTGTATCTGCTTCAACATCAAAATTCATGTCGTGGTTACCATATACATTCCACCAGGGGATACCTACCCGGCTAATGGCTTCGTTATAGGGTTGAAAAAGATCCAGATCATTGCCTACCAGATCACCTAGGCTCAGGCCAAAAGGAATATCCTGTATGCCTACTACTTCTTCTACCACCGCCCGGTCAAAAAAGGCTACTTCCTCTCGGGTATAGGGTTGAGGGTCACCGAAGAATAGTCCGCTGAAGCTTTCTCTTGCTTCAGCTGGCAGCAGGGCAAAGTCTACAGATTTGGGCAACTTTCCGGTGGGTGCTACGCCTTCAAAATCTAAATCGGGAGAGCCTGCCGGTTTGTGGATATAGTAAAACTGGGGTAGGTTTAAGTCATTAACCGGAACCTCATAGCCGCTGGGCTTGATGACAAAAAGAATATCATCATTATCAACCGGAAGGGTATACCGCCCCTCTTCGTCAGTTTGTACAACTTGTACACCATTGGAAACTGATACTCCCGCAATGCCGGGTTCTCTCCTCTCCTTTTTGCCATTGGCGTTCTGGTCTTCGTATACAATGCCACTTGCCTCTTGCTGCGCTTCTGAAAAAGAAAAAGCAAGTAGGAGGGCAAAAGAAAAAATGAAAGTTTTCATAGCTTGTTTGCTTAAGGTTAGAAAGTAGTGATCGTGCTAAAATAAAAAAAGAGACCCTTAAGGCCTCTTTTTTAAGTATGAAGTTTATGTTAATTGCAAGTCAGCTATTTTAGAATCTAACTTTCAGGCCTGCATTCCAGGTTCTACCAAATCCGTAGTAAACTCTGTTAAAAACACTTCCGTTTTCGCCCACTTCACGGTCTCCCTCTTCACTGGGGTCATATAGTATATTAGATTCAGATTCGGCCATGTACTCTTCGTTCAGAATATTGTTAACGTTTAAGTTAACGGTAAGATCCAGTCCACTTAGGGTAAAATTGTAAGTAAGGCCTCCGTCCAGCAAGTTGTAAGAAGGCAGCTGCCACGCCTGATTTCCCGGCTCAGAGAATGAGTCGTCGGAAGCAATATCAAAGTCAGCAAACACACGATCAGCATAATAATAAGAACCGTATAAGCTAAGCCCACTTATAAGCTCGTAATTTGCGCTTAAGTTAAAAGTAGTCTGCGCCGCATCCGGTATTTTTACATCTTCCATGTACAAAGTGCCTGTACCTATCAGTTGCTGGTCATTGTCAAATACTGAGGCATTGAAGTTATCGGTATATCTCCAGTTACCAAAAGATGCCATAGCACTGATACTCAAACGGTCTACTGGTGATGCGGTAAGGTCAATCTCTATCCCCTGATGCAACTGGCTGATGTTGGTAAAGTTGGCGGTACCATCGGTGCCTTCTACCTGAATTCCGCGGCTAATCTGACGGTTAGACCACTGGGTACTGTATGCATTTATATTGGCACTCAGGTAGGCGCTTCTAAAGCCATAGCCAGCTTCTATAGCATATACGTTCTGGTTCTCCACATCGGGATCAACCTCGTTAGAATAATTAACAAATACATTGTCAAAGAGGGGCTGCTGAGAAAAATAACCTCCGTTTACAAAGACATTGTGCTGATCATTGATATTATAATTGGCGCCCATCTTTACGGTTCCTCCCATAAAGTTTTGCCAGTCTGACTCCTGCATAGGGTCGCTGTCTTCGTACAGGAAGTAATCAATTCTTTTGAAGCCCTGGTTTGACAATGAGCCTGATCCGAAGATTGACAAATCGCCAAGGGTGTATTCAAGCTGAGCAAATGCTCCCAGCCAATTTACCAGGCCATCATTGTAATAGTCAATTTCGTTACCCTCTTCCCTGCCTTCATCCGTTACATAATGTTCCGGATTATTGATATCATCATCATCAAAGTAAGCATCCAGGCCTAAGAGATCTTCTAATCTGCGATAGTGGGCTCCTTTGTAGTAGCGTGCGTCAATACCGGCCACCAAAGTCAGGTCCTGAGTGATTTCATGCGTCAGGTTAGACAGGACCCCAAACCAGTTGTGCTCATTCATAGAGGCTCTTCTGATGAATCCGTTTCTGTAGGATTCTGCTACGTTTTGTCCGGCGAAGGGGCCGTTATAGCCAGGATCAAATGTCTCAGTACCTGGTCCGGACCATGGAATACGGTTATCGCCAAAATCCGGTACTGCCCCGCCCTGGTTCCAGGACTGAATATCATTCCAGCGTACGATGCCCTGCTCATTTCTAAATTTACTGGAGGTTCTGTAACTTCCGTTGATTCTTCCCAGGTCTCCTGTTCCGCCTCCTCTTCCCAATGAAACATAAGCGGAGGTAGCTAACTCTGTCTTGTCTGAAATTGTCCAGTAATGGTTTAGGAACGCTTTAGGCTTATGGTAAAAGTTCTTTCTCCATGAAAACTCATCACCCTCAAGATAGCCCCACTGAGGGTTATACCTGATTCCTCTTTCTTCTATAGTCTGTATCGTAACGCCATCAAAGCTTCCGTATTCTCTCTGGTGATGCCATTGAGGCGCTCCTAAAACAGTAAAGTTAAGCGCATGCTGATTATTAAACTGCTTAGCCAGCGAAGCAAAATATGACCAGCCGCGGAACTGAGTTCCATCAGCATAACCCATACCTCGGGTGTGCGTACCTTGTAGGGTAAAGGCCCAGCCATTCTCACCTAGTCCGGTAGAAAGCACCAGCCCGTACTTCTGGTAGCCGTCATTTCCGACGCCTACAGATACAGCACCGCCCTTTTTCATTTCGGCAGCATTGGTAATAATGTTGATTGTTCCTCCTACTGAAGAGACTGCCAGTTTGGAAGCACTGAGGCCTCTTTGTACCTGTATACTGCTGGTCACATCACTGAGACCGGCCCAGTTTGACCAGTATACCCAGCCATTCTCCATATCATTTACAGGAATACCGTTAATCATCACGGCTACGTTGCGCTGATCAAAGCCACGGACATTAATACGTGAGTCACCGAAACCACCGCCTTGCTTGGTAACATAGATGGAAGGCGTTGAGCGAAGGATTTCAGGAAATTCCTGATTGCCTATTTTCTGTTCTATCTCTGCTCCCTTAATAGTAGATACTGCTACAGGTGTTTTTCTGTCAATAGCTACTGAAGCGATAACTTCTACTTCTTCCAGCCCTACGGCTCCTTCCCCCAGGGAAATTGTACCTATATCGGTGTTTTCATTGGCTTTTACCACCACAGGAAGGCTGATAGACTCATATCCTAAAAAGGTGATATTTAAAGTTTGGTTGCCGGCTTCCACTCCATTAAGCGTAAAGCTTCCATCTATGTCAGTCACTGTACCGGTGGCAGTTCCTTCCAGAATCACGTTGGCGCCGATGAGGCCTTCCCGGGTTCCTTCATCGGTGATTTTTCCGCTCACCGAACCCGTTTGGGCATAGGCCTGAAAGCTTAGACACATCAGGCTAAGGCAAATGAGTAAATATTTCTTCATAGCAAAAGGTAAAGTTTATAAGTAAAAAACGACCGCAAATTTCTAAAAATCCCGAAGCTTTCATGCTTCTTTAAGTTTTATCAAAAAGTTAATTCAGGCAAAAAGAATTTAATAATTACTTAACACCAATTACTTGTTTAATCACAGACGCGCTGCAGGTGGGCTCAGTTATGAAAATCGCACTTAAACTTCTAAGAGTTTGGTTTTTGCGATTCATCGTATTCAGGAATAATTACTTCCTTTTCAGGTGAAAAACCAAATATTTTCCGCATAAAATTATCGGTTTCATGATAAACACCTTTCCAGTCTCCAGACCTGATATACGAGCTGATCACGTGGTTTCCCGCCTCAGGAAATGCTACTTTTACTTTGTCTTCAGAAGCAGTGCCAAGTTGGTCAAACATCTCCAACATAGCTTCTACAGATACCACATTATCCTGCTCTTCTTCATTCTTGTAATAGTAACCTAAAAACACCGGACATTTGACTTTTGCGAAGGTTGCTGCAGTCATGGCATTTTCAACCAGACCCGCCAATGCGATGTAGCCTTCTATATAATACAGCCTGGACCAGTATTGTTTCTGCAATCCTTCTCTCTCCTCTATGATATATTCCCCTCCGGCTACTGCTTCCATCATCTGCCTTCCCCAGGGACGGTTGAGCAGGAGTAAATTTTCGTCTTTAGGAGCGATAATAGGAGAGTAGAGAATCAGTCCGGCAATTTCAGGGTTTTCAGCAGTGATGTACAAGCCCAGCGCCCCGCCAGTGGAGGTTCCCATAATAATCACCTTGTCACCCAAAACTTTCCCAATCGCCACTGCTCGTTTGGCGGTTTCCAGCAGGTTCTCGGTAGTCATACTTTTGAATGCGCTATCGGACTCTATACCCTGTTCTTTGAGTCGTGAGAGATAGAGGTTGAACCCATACTTTTCGGCTATCAAGCGATGTACCGGCTCTCCTTCACCCTGGCTGGCTCCAAAGCCATGCAGATAAACTATACTATATGGTGTTTTCTGTTTACTGCTATCTGCCCAGATGATGCGGGCTTCATTATCAGCTTTGATGTAAGGATTACTCCGCTCCTGGGTGACGACTTCCTGTTCAAGCGCAATGAGGTCAGTAGGCACTTCAGGTAATTGCCCACTCAGTTCTCCATGTTCAGGCGTAGGTCCCATGCTATATACGCCTGCCATTAAGAGTGCGAATATAGCGAGGCCGTACAATATCTTTTTCATTGTGCATTATCATTGAAGGAACGGGGCCAAAGCTTCAGGACTGCTTTGTTAGAAATATATGTATTTATTACTTCTAAATCCAGATGTGTCAAACTTAGCGATAATTTACCCGTCTTGAACCTATTAAAGCTCTCTTTTTTCCATTTCACTGCAAATTTGAAAGTTTTGGGATACTATTTTTTTTTCTAGTCTCACTATTCTATAATTTTTCATGTAAGAAATATTAAAAAAATAACAAAAAAATTTAGATAGTTTCTAAAATGTGATTATATTTACATTAAATATTACTTAAGTCAGTAATACACACTTAAAATTGTACTGGCAGTGAAAAATTTATACTTAATCTACCTTATTCTTTTTTTGAGCAACCCTATAATAGCTCAAGATTTAACTTCAAAAAACAATACTTTAGGCAATTGGAAAGCCAATGGAACCTGGGTTGAGGGTAGTATACCCGGTAATAATGGTGAAGAAAATAGCAGTGTACATATTTATGGAAAAGTTACCCTGGAGGATAATTTGGTTTTAGACAATAATAACCACTCTGAAATCTATGATACTTTATGGGTGCAAGGGGATGTTACAATCCGGCCTGGTTCTTCGCTAACTATTAAACCAGATGGGGTACTAATAATCAGCGGTGTTTTGTACATGAGAGGAGGCACTTTAACTAATCAAGGAATTAGTGTACTCATTGACCGTTATGATGTAAGAGGTGGTAATTTGATCAATAATTTAGAATTTTATGTATTTGATCTGGATAACAGCTATTATGGGGGAGTAGGAACGATTAGTTCATCTGATCCGGAAGGGTTTAGAGATGACGACAATTTAGAATTAAACCATAATTCTTTGTTCAATCAAATAGCCAACGGGACCCTCCCCATCAAACTCCTCTCCTTCACCGGACAGGCAAACATGTCTTCAATACAACTGGACTGGATCACTGCCTTTGAAGAAAACTTTGACTACTTTACCGTAGAGCGTGCCGGCGCTGATCTTAAGTTCAAAGCCATTGGCAACGTTAATGGTACGGGTGATTCCACTGCGGAAATAGCTTACGATTTTACTGACACAAACCCGCTTCAGGGACAGGCCTTCTACCGCCTCAAAGCTACTGATTATGACGGCTCAGTGGAATACCACAAAATTATCAGTGTCCATTATAGTGGCTTTACTGCCAGGGTAAATAATACCACTGTTTATCCTAATCCCGTCACCAATCATACTTTAACAGTAATCTCCGATACGGAGATGGAAGAAATCAGGTTAATGGACTTCAGCGGACGTACCGTCTATAAGCAAACAGCCCGGTTAGACAGTAACAAATTTAGCTTACCCTCTAGCGTAAAGCCTGGAGCCTACTTACTCATCGTACTGAGTAACAATGGAAAACAGCATCAACAAAAAATTATGGTCATATAAGTTTGGTTTGATATAAGTCATAGCAGAAGGTGGGCAATGCCCACCTTTTGCTTTTTTATGCCTCCCTCTATTGATCTATTAAGGGAAATTCAAACTGGACGATAGAATTACCAGATACTTTTACAATACTCCTGCTTGTTTCCCATTATTTTTCTCTCTTTACCTTTTCCTTTAACTCCTTACGCTATACCATTTTAGCGAAATTAAGTACATTTCTTTGCCAAAATAGCTGGCTGTTATTATGAAATTGAATATCTGAGCACGAAAGAAAAACAGCATTCACAGCTTTTAGTAGCACTTTTTTATCAAAACAGCTCTTTTTTCATACCTCAAACATACACTAACAGGCACCTTTTTATGCTTGTAATCAGGCGCTGAAATCCCAAAAACCCCTAAATCACTTTAAAAAAGCCTATTTAACAGGGATATGCTTTGCTACAGGTAAGAAAATTTAAATTTTTTATGTAAATATTTATATTTTAAATAAAAATAATTATATTTGCCCCAGATAGTACATAAGAAATGTACAATAAGATTAACAATGGTTCAGAAATGAAAAGACTTATTTATACCAATAACTTTGCTTGTATTTAGTTTTTCAGCATTTGGGCAGAACTATACCGCGACTTCAAATGGAGATGGAACCTGGCTCTCTTCCGGTACATGGACTGCTGATGGATCGGTTGGCCTCCCACCTAATGGCGCATGGACTGGAGGGACGTATATTATTATTGATGATATTGTTGACATTGCGGTCAATAAGACTGTTGACCTTTCTTCTTCCTCTGTTTCAAAAATTATAATTAAAAGTAGTGGTAGTATAGTTTTTAAATCAAATTCCAAGCTCATACTACCAGAAAATACCACCATTGAATTTGAAAGTGGAGGAACTGTAATAGCCAGCAATAACAGTAAGGGAACATTGATTCAGATTGGAGAAAATGGAGTATGGGGTAATGAGTGCGATGGTTGTACCAGCGGCTCATTAGAAGGTCCTGGTGAAATGAACAAAAACTCAACTCCAAACCAGCCTTTACCCATCAAACTCCTCTCCTTCACCGGACAGGCAAACATGTCTTCAATACAACTGGACTGGGTCACCGCCTTTGAAGAAAACTTTGACTACTTCACCCTAGAGCGTGCCGGCGCTGATCTTAAGTTCAAAGCCATTGGCAACGTTAATGGTACGGGTGATTCCACTGCGGAAATAGCTTACGATTTTACTGACACAAACCCGCTTCAGGGACAGGCCTTCTACCGCCTCAAAGCTACTGATTATGACGGCTCAGTGGAATACCACAAAACTATCAGTGTTCATTATAACGGTTTTACTGCCAGGGTAAATAATACCACTGTTTATCCTAATCTCGTCACCAATCATACTTTAACAGTAATCTCCGATACGGAGATGGAAGAAATCAGGTTAATGGACTTCAGCGGACGTACCGTCTATAAGCAAACAACCCGGTTAGACAGTAACAAATTTAGCTTACCCTCTAGCGTAAAGCCTGGAGCCTACTTACTCATCGTCCTGAGTAACAATGGAAAACAGCATCAACAAAAAATTATGATCATATAAGTTTGGTTTGATATAAGTCATAGCAGAAGGTGGGTATTGCCCACCTTTTGCTTTTTTATGCCTCCGCCAAATTTCAGCGCATTGCAGCAGATTAGTAATAAACTTCACCCCACCGAAAAGCCAAACCCATCTGCCAAAACCACAGTCCACTACTGTACTTGCTGCCTCCGTTTCCCAGATTTGTATCTTCTGATATCTGATAAGCCGATCGCCAAAAAGTAGCCGCGGTCTGTAATGACCAGCGAGGGTATACCCAGTACCGGAGTTGAAACCTGGACCGCCAGGAGCCTAAAGATCCGAAAGACGTATTCAGTTGAACAGGCGCAGCGTTTCCTCCCCTGGGGTTGGGATCATTAGGCCCGCTGGCAAAAAGGCCCTTCTGTACATCTCCCCAGCTTAGACCTATGGCATCTACTAACAATCCGAAATCTATCCGGTTATTGGGCGCGTAGTTGACCAGTAAAAAAAGATTAAGAGAAGATATTTTCGCATTCTCAACCTGAAAGGTATCCAGACCAACTCCCGCGTCTGCATTGGAAGGTTCTCCTACTATGGTATAAGGAATATCGTTAAACCCCCGAAAGCGGGTCAAGGCCAAACCATAGCCCATACGAAAACGGTTTTCCGGATTCAACCTATGGATATGCTGGTAGTCCAGTTGCATCAGAATACCACCCCTTCTTAACCCTATATCAAAGTTAGAAAGCTGTTCAAACTGCCGGGCTTCTCTCAACTGTGACTGGCCTGGTTCAGTTTCATCAATCTGGGCATGCGCTTGTATAAAAAAAATAAGTGCTGTTAAGGTAAAAAAATGTTTGATGTTCATATGCTATCGTTTATTTTGATAAGTCTACTTTCACCTATTTTGTTCTTAGCATGCGCCGGGTAAGTGTTATTATTCCATGTCTGAACGAAGAACGTTATCTGGCGGATACCCTTCATCAGCTTGTAAAAATCTCACCGCCGCCCTATGAGATTATTGTGGTGGATGGAGGAAGTACCGATCAGACAGTTGAAGTTGCGAAACGTTTTCCGGTAAAGCTTATCTTAAGTCCCCAAAAAGGCAGAGCTGTTCAGATGAATGCCGGGGCTTATGAGGCTAAGGGTGAGCTTCTCTGCTTTCTGCACGCCGACACCAAGGTACCTTCAAGCCTAGTACTGAAAATCAGAAGTGCGCTGACCGACCCCAAACTTGTATTAGGAGGATTTGTATCAGTAATGAAGGGAGATGGAAGAACGCAGCACTTCACATCCTGGCTCAATTATGTAAAAACATTCCTCAGCCCACTGCTTTATCGTCCTTACCGTTACTTCTTCAGGGGTTTAAGGTTGCTATTTGGAGATCAGGCGATGTTTTGCCGGAGGATAGATTTCCGGAAGATAGGAGGCTTTGACCAGAATTTACCCATCATGGAAGAAGCTGATTTTTGTTTACGCATCAACCAGCTTGGCCACATCAGGCAGTTAGCTGATGTTGTTTACACTTCTGACCGCAGGGTAAGGGACCTGGGTTTCTGGAAAGCCCACGCACTCTATTTTACTGTATTGATACTATGGGTTTTGGGAGCCTCCCCCCACTGGCTCAAGAGGAAATTTTACAAAGACGTGAGGTAACCAGACTTACGCTTATTCGCTAAAAAACCAGAGCTTCACAGCAATCACAAGCACGGTAGCGATCAGAAAAACCTTTATCCAGCGATCGCCTTTCTCTACCGACCAGCGAGAGGCGAACCAGGCCCCTGAAGAGTTGCCCAGGGCAAGGACCAAACCGTAGCCCCAGTTAATTTTTCCTTCCCAGATAAAAACACCCAGTGCAGCTACTGTATAGATCAATATCACAAAGACCTTCACACTATTGCTCTTGACGAGGCTAAAACGATTGACGGTAGAGAGCACGGCAATTACCAGAAAGCCTACCCCTACCTGGATAAAGCCTCCCCACAAGCCGATAAAGAAAAACAGAAAAATACTAAGGGCCTGATGCTTCTTATCCATCCGCTCCACTGTTTCAATAATCCCCTTATTGGGGTTAAAAACGATGAAAATAACCACAATAAGCATAATTAGCGCCAGCAGCTTATTGAACAGTTCAGCGTCAATATCTACAGCAATCTTAGCGCCTATGGCAGCCCCTAGCAGCGCGGAAAGTCCCAGCCAGAGGCTAAAGCGGAAAGAAGAAATCCCTTTACTTTTAAAGCCCAGTACACCAAAAACATTCTGCGAAAAAACCGCCACCCTGTTGGTCGCATTGGCAACGGCGGGAGGCAGCCCCATAAAAATTAATGCTGATAAAGCAATCAGTGAACCCCCTCCCGCCAAAGTGTTGATGAAGCCGGCAGCAAAACCCGCGAGTACAACGACCAAAGCATCAAGCCAATCCACTAACGCGGCAAATAACTAGCCTGCTGCAGCTCCCTGACATTGCGAAAGGTGACATTTGGTTTCAGGTAGTCTGCTAAAAAGTTATACACCTTAAGCCTCACTTCTTTAGCTTTTTGTGTATCTATCCTGTCAAAAGTATGACCACCGGGAATATCTTCGTATATCTCGTATTCAAAGTCTTTATCTTCCGCTTTTAGGGATTTGATCAGGTGCTCCACCTCAAAGACATTGACATCTCCGTCATTGGTATTGGTATGAATCAGCAGCGGGCTTTGTAGCTTATGCGCCTGCCAGGCAGGAGAACGACGCCTGTACTCGTCCACATCCTCATAGGCAGACTTACCGATGTGATAATCAGCGGAATACAACTCACGATACCTTTGCGTTTTATAACCCATGCGTGCAATCAGATCGCTTACGGGCACCCCCGCATAGGCCACCTTATAATCGTCAGGATGCTCAAATATATTATGTAAGGTGATCAATCCTCCATGACTCCAACCTAGTATGCCCACCCGATTGGCATCAATAAAGTCATAGTTTTCCAGCATATAGTTTCTGCTGCTGTACACATCTTCTACTTCCAGCCCTCCATAGTCAATGGTCTCGTAAAATCCCTTGCCGTAGCCGGTACTCCCCCTATATTCCGGAGCTACTACTATATACTCCTGCACCATCAGTTCCCGGACGATGTGCTGGTAAAAAGTATTGAAATTACTGTGTACCCCACCATGTGGTAATACGAGCAAAGGGTACTTTTTAGAGAAATCAATATTTTTAGGAAGGAAAACATAGGCGCTGAACTTAAGCGGGTTATTGGCTCCCTGAGCTGTAGGATTCTCAATTACTCTTTTGGGTGGCCCGGTCAAGGTAACTTTATCTACAAAGGCTATGTTGTCCATGGATTGTTGCCAGGCCAGGTCATCAATGGCTTTTTCCAAAGCATTGAACTCATGACGCAGATCGCTAATTTCCTCTTCAAGAGACTCTACTTGTTCAATGAGCTCATCATGCGTTTGTGCATGGCATAAAGTATGCAAGTAAAAAATACACAGCAGTAACGGAAGGCAAATTCTCTTCATAAAGTTTAGTTGGTTAGAGTGATCAAAAGCCTGAGCGGACCAAGATTTCAATATGCCAAAAAAAGTTAGCTTGTAAAAGCAGCAGTAGGAATTATGCATCCCATCTGCTTGTTAGTCTTTCGCTTTGTGTATTTATCTTCATTTGTGATAATAAGGCATAACAAAGCGAGCACTTTAGCGTAGTATTGTAGATTGTTTTACCAAACTGACATTTCATTGAACCCCAAAGTCAAAAAAACATTTATGAAAATCATTCGGAAGTTCTTCCGGGTGATACAGCATATGTTCAAAGCTTTATTTCGTACGGTCAGGCATTTTGGCTGGCGACAGTGGTTTCGTCTGGGTGTATATACTTTTTTTGGCGTTCTGCTATCCGGATTGGTATTTGTCTTTCTGGTGCATATGGGCTTTTTTGGCCGGCTTCCTAATGAGCAGGAGTTACGCAATATCAAAAATTTCAATGCCTCAGAGGTTTATTCCTACGATCGTCAGTTATTGGGAAAATACTATATAGAGAATCGTACCAATGCCCGCTACGAAAATATCTCTCCTTATATTATCCAGGCACTGGTATCTACCGAAGACTCGCGTTTCTATAAACATGAAGGGATAGACTATCGCAGCCTGGCACGTGTGTTGGTCAAGAGTATTATGTTGGGCAATGAAAGTTCTGGTGGTGGAAGTACGATCAGCCAGCAACTGGCCAAAAACCTCTTCCCCCGTCAGGATTTCTGGCTGCTGAGTATGCCGGTCAACAAACTTAAGGAGATATTCATCGCTACCAGCCTGGAAGAAATTTACAGCAAAGAAGAAATTCTGACCTTATACCTTAATACAGTTCCTTTTGGAGGCAATGTATTTGGAATAGAGGCAGCTACCAAGCGCTTTTTTAATAAGTCGGCAAAAGATATCAGGCCTGAAGAGGCTGCCGTACTGGTAGGCATGCTCAAAGCTACGACTTATTATAGCCCCAGGCTCCACCCCGAGCGTGCCAAAGGACGGCGCAATGTGGTGCTCAATCAAATGGCCAAGTCTGAATATATTACTTCCTTTCAGGCAGACTCTCTGAAGTCCATTCCCATGGAACTGGATTATACTTATGTGTCTCACAACGAAGGGCTTGCACCATATTTCCGGGAGAAGCTCCGTCATGAGGTTCAGCGATGGCTAAATGATCATCCTAAGGAAGATGGTACCACTTACAACCTTTATACGGATGGGCTGAAGATCTTCACGACCATAGACGCACGTATGCAGGCTTTTGCCGAGAAGGCGGTAAAAGACCATATGAAAGAGTTACAATCCACCTTCTTCAAGCACTGGCAGGGCCGCGCACCCTGGGATCAGCACAACGATTACCTCAAAACCTTGATGCAACGCTCTTCCCGCTATAGGCAAATGGTCGCCAATGGAAAAACGGCAGAAGAGGCGGAAGCCAGCTTTAAGGAGCCTATTCCGATGACAGTATTTACCTGGGAAGGTGAAAAGGAAAAAACCATGAGCCCCTTGGACTCCATCGCGTATTACCAGATGTTTCTCAACGCCGGATTCCTGGCCATGCGGCCGGAAAATGGTCATGTAAAAGCCTGGGTAGGAGGCATTAACCACGAACACTTTAAGTATGATCATGTCACTGCCCGCAGACAGGTAGGCTCTACTTTTAAGCCCATCGTATATGCCGCTGCTATTGAAGATGGCGTAGACCCCTGCGACTTCATCAGCAATGAGCTAAGAACTTATGAAGAATACGAAGGCTGGGCTCCTCGCAACTCAGATAACAAATATGAAGGCTATTACTCCATGCCCGGTGCTTTGGCTCATTCTGTGAATACTGTTACGGTAGATCTGATGATGAAGACTGGCGTCAGGAAGGTATCTTCACTGGCTCACGATATGGGTATAGAAAATGACCTGCCACTTCAACCTTCCATTGCCCTGGGCACAGCCGACCTTACACTCTCTGAAATGCTTACTGTGTATGGCACTTTTGTAAATCGCGGATACAGAGTAAAACCTAAGTATTTGTTAGGCATTGAAGATCAGTACGGTAATGTGATCGTAGACTTTACCAAAAAAGAAAAGCAGGATATCAAAAAAGTATTGCATTCGGAGGTGGCCGATATCATGGTACATATGCTCAAAAATGTAGTGGACAGCGGTAGTGCCCGCCGTATTCGCTATGCGTATGGGCTCCGAAATGAGATCGCCG
Source organism: Catalinimonas alkaloidigena (assembly GCF_029504655.1). Lineage (NCBI taxonomy): Bacteria > Pseudomonadati > Bacteroidota > Cytophagia > Cytophagales > Catalimonadaceae > Catalinimonas > Catalinimonas alkaloidigena. The sequence continues at coordinate 653,823 of NZ_JAQFIL010000001.1, read as the reverse complement.
GAAAAACAGGTACTACCCAGTCGCAGGCGGACGGATGGTTTGTGGGGGCTACCCCTAAGTTGGTAGCCGGAGCATGGGTTGGAGGCTCCAGCCGCCTGATTCGTTTTCGTAGCCTTACTTTAGGCCAGGGTGCCAATACTGCTTTGCCTATCTGGGCGAAATTTATGCAGCAGGTCAACCGGGAACCCGATTTCCGAATGGTCAGCAATGGCCACTTTCCTGAGTTAAACCGTAGGGCCAAAGATAAGCTGGACTGCGATTTCTATAAAGAGGACCTGGACGAAGATAAAGGTTTCTTCTGGAGATTGTTTGCCGGAGATGAAGATAAAAAAGAAGAAGAAAAAGTAGCCGAACGGGTACAGAAAGTCCCGGAAAGGCCTCAGAGACAGGAGAAAGAAAAAACCAAGCTGATAGATGTGATCAGAGGCATCTTTGGTGGAAAAAAGAACTGATCAAAAAGTATTTATTAAAGTTCCTGATACACTCGGGAGCTTTTTATTTTTACAGGCTGAACTTCTCCTGCGTTCTTCATTGTATCAAAAATTTCATTTCCTTAACGCATTTTGTGTAATATTAGCTTTTATTACTATTTTCAGGCACAACGTCTTTTTCAACCCAACTAATTTTTTTCTATATGTTTTCCGACCAAGACTTAAACCATCTCAAAGCATATGGTGCCAACCTGGATACCATTAAGCAGCAAATACAACAGTTTGAGGAAGGTTTTCCTTTTCTGAAAATTATCAAAGCTGCCACCATCAACGATGGTTTACTGCAAATAGATGAACAACTCGCTGAAAAATACATCAGTACGTATGAGAGCGAATCTCCTCAGGTAAAGGTAGTAAAGTTTGTACCGGCTTCCGGGGCGGCCAGCCGGATGTTCAAAGCACTCTTCAGCTTTATGGGTTCGTATAGTGGAAGTGACGAGGAGTACGACAAACTTATCAGCGATGAGAAGCTACGTCCCATTTTTAACTTCTTTAAGCGTATTGAAGATTTTGCTTTTTACGACAGCCTTAAAGAAAAGCACTACGAAAAGCATGGAATAGGCCTGAACGAAGCTATACTTCAACGTCAGTATGTGAGTGTACTGGAAACGCTGCTCAATGAGGAGGGCCTACAATACGGGAGTTTGCCCAAAGGACTGCTGGAATTCCATGCCTATACCGATACTACACGTAGCCCGGTAGAAGAACATCTGGTTGAGGGGGCCAAATACTGCAAGAATGCCAACAATGAGGTTTTTATTCATTTTACAGTCTCTCCTGAACACCGTCAGGGGTTTGAGCAGCACATTGAAGAGGTAAAAGTATCGTATGAAAAAGAATATGGTGTCACTTATTACATTTCTTTTTCCGAGCAAAAACCCTCTACGGATACCATTGCGGTAGATATGGAGAATAAGCCCTTCCGCAATGAAGACGGCAGCATTCTACTACGCCCCGGTGGGCATGGCGCATTGATAGAAAACCTGAACGACCTGGAAGCAGATATCGTCTTTATCAAAAATATTGACAATGTAGTACCCGATTCCATCAAAGAGGCTACTTACCGCAACAAGAAGATGCTGGGAGGCATACTGTTACGCTATCAGGAAATTATCTTTTCGTATCTCAAGCTTATTCATGAGTCGGATGATTTGTCCGCTGAAAAGATAGAAGAAATCCAGCACTTTGTAGAAAACCAGCTTTGCACCATTTCTCCGCAGGTCTTCAGCACCATGGAAGATGATGAAAAAGTGGCCTATCTTTTCCAGAAGCTGGATCGTCCTATCCGGGTTTGTGGTATGGTGAAAAATGAAGGTGAACCTGGGGGTGGCCCTTTCTGGGCAGAAAACAGTGACGGCTCTACTTCACTGCAGATCGTAGAGAGTGCACAGGTAGATACCAATGATCCTGAGCAGATGTCTATCTTCAAAAACTCTACCCACTTTAACCCTGTAGATATTGTCTGCTCTCTTAAAGATTTTGAGGAGAATAAGTTTGACCTTAAGCGATTTATAGATCCTCAAACAGGCTTTATTTCTCAAAAATCAAAAGATGGCAAAGACCTAAAAGCCCTGGAGCTGCCCGGGCTGTGGAACGGCAGCATGTCGGACTGGAACACCATCTTTGTGGAAGTACCCATTATTACTTTCAATCCGGTTAAAACCGTGAATGACCTGCTGCGGGAACAGCATCAGGCATAAAACAAAAGGATCTGGCAGATTTCGAAAATCTGCCAGATCTACTTCTTTCTAGTTCATAATCCAATGCCGGGCTTCTTGCTTCTCATTCATCTCAAAGAAATGAACGTTAGCATTGGTAAAGGGCCTGAAAGCTTTCGTTACTGTTTCCTGCCACTTCTTATCCCCTACCACAGCTATCTTTTCGTAATCGCTGGCATGCCGGATATCCACTTTCAAGTCTTCCAGAATCGCTCCCATATTAAAGCCTTCTTCATGCTGCAGCTCATAATACCAGCGGATCTTCTGGCCTTTACTGGTGATATTATCCAGCATAGGTTTTAGCCTTTCATAGTCTTCTCCGGTCACCTTTCCGGTAGCACGGGTAGCGATAATATTATTTTGAGTGAAATCTAAAAGTTGTAACATCTTTATAGGTTTTACAGGTTAAAAAATATAGACTAAACATCTCTATCGTCATCAAATCAACTCTTCTACCTATAAAACCGAGAGGAAAGGATAGTGTTACTCAAACTGTCGTTATCCGAGAAACACTAGCCTTTACAATAAAATGCTGGTGTCAATGACTATGTCCAGCCTCACCTTTCTGCATCTCAGCCACCAGATAGTAAGCATTGTTGATGGCAAAAAGCGCGTTCTCGGGCAAAGTCTCCATAAATTTGACCGCTACCCAACCTTTGGACGAAGTACCCGTGATGACAGCTACCGGAGTGAACATCCAGCTTTCAGATTCACCTTCCATTTCTTTAGTAGCCAAAAACGCTATGTACCCATCGCCTTCGCTGGCAATAGCTTCTTCCGGTAAAGCGTAGGTTTCCACACTATCGGTGAGCACTTCTCCCTGAATATACATGCCGGGGATTAACTTGCCAGTTGAATTTTCTATTTCAGCATGGATATGCACTGCTTTGGGATTTTGCTCAAACTTTTTGCCTACTGAATATATCTCAGCATACAGTTCCTGCCCTGGCAGCGTCTCTACTGAAAAGCGCACCTGCTGCCCTTCTTCCACTTTGTAAATATCTTTCTCAAAGACCATCAGGTCGGCATGGATATGGTGTGTATTGACTACCTCAAAAAGTTCTTTCTCCGGCTGTACATACTGCCCGGTTTTGACCTCTACCGCTGTCACGGCTCCCTCAATAGGACTTACAACCGGCACCTGATCATAGAAATTACCATCACGAAGTCGGCTGGGATTCATGCCTAACTGTCTGAGTTGTGCTTCCAGGCTTTTGACCATCGCCTGCTGGGAACGATAATCGGCCTGAGTCTGCTGATAGTTTTTACCCGAACCTACTTCCTCTTCGTACAGTCTTTTCTGACGTTGAAACTCCTGTTCCAGATACTGCAAACTGCTATGAGCTTCCAGATAATCACTTTGCAAACGCGTCAGGTTGGGATGAGAAAGATAAGCCAGCACCTGTCCCTTCCTCACCTCATCTCCTTCTATCACCTGTATGGAAGTTACGGTGGCACCCATAATGGCGGTGACAGTGGCTTCGTTCTGGGGCGGTACTTCCAGTTGACCATTGGCTTCTACCAGAGATGAAAGGTTGCGCATGGGCAGCTCGCCTACTTCCATAGCCAGGGCGACAAACTGCTCGGAAGAGAAATGGACGCCCTCATCTTCATGGTGGCCATTGCCATGGTGGACTTCCTCTTCATGCGCATGCTGCTCCTCTCCTGCATGATTTTCACCGGCGCAGCTTGAAAAGAGAAACAGGAGAATGACCAAACCAGATAGAAAGAAGCGGGTTAATTTATCATTTTTATTTTGCCCGAATAGCCTGTGAAGACAAAAGCCTGGGTTTAGATTGCACAAGTTATATTTCTTGGATTTCATGTTTATTGCTGATTAGATGCATTGAGATAATACTCCAGTTGGAATTTGGATTGCAGGTACTGATTCAGTGCTTCCTGAGCCTTGACTTCTACCTGCACAGCTTCCTTTAGATTCTGAATAAAAGAGACATAGTCAATGGCTCCTTCCTCGTAGGCAAGCACACTTCCCTCCCGCTGTTCACGGGCCAGTGGTAATGCTTCATCCTGATAAAACTGCCAGGAAGCCAGCCACTTTCTGTATTCCTGCAAAAGGGATTGGTACGCTGCCTGTATTTCGTACTGGCTTTGCTGAAACTGCTGTTGAGCAATCTTCTGCTGGATTTTACTGGCCTGAAGCTTCCCCTGCTGCGGAAAAAAGAACAGAGGCACTGTTATGCCCAGTTGGAACTGATAAAAGCCCGGCTCACCGGCGATCTCCTGAATACCATATTGAGCATAGAGCTTGGGCAGATAATCGGCAGTTGCAGCTTTACGTTCTGCTTCCGCCACCTCCATACCCTGACTGGCTACCCTGAGCAAAGGATGATTGGTGATGGTATCCTGCTGTATTAATGGTTCTAACCAGGGAGTCTCTTCAGCGCTTACTACCTGATATAGGGTATCGCTTACCAGCCAAAGGTTGAATTTATACAGAGCAGCCTGGTAGTCATATTCCGCCTGTGTCTTTTGGAGTGTAATCTGCTTCACCTGATTGCTGGCGGCAAGGTAAGCTAAGCGGGAGGTTTCTTCCACTTCATATCTGATTCGGGCAGCCCTTTCAAATTCCTGGTAGATAGAATCCAACTGCTCATAAAGCTGTACATTTTTCAGGGCAATATAAGCTTCGCCATAGGCTAGTTTTACCTGCTGTCGCAATTCATATTCGTTGAGCTGTAAGGCTGCTTCTGCCAGGGCTACTTTCTGCTTTTGCACTTCAAGAGCAGGAGCAATGCCAAAGACGTCCATGTTTTGCTGCTGAATGCCTATCGTAGTATAAACGCCTTGCCCCTCTTCTCCTAACTCTTCGCCAGCAGTAAATATCTGCGTATTTCCCAGGTTCCAGGCTGTCTTTTTCAATGCCTCTTGCTGCTCCACCTCCAGTCTGGCCGCTTTTATCTTCGGATAATTGGCTAAAGCTTTCTCTACTGCCTCCTGAAAAGTGATGGAGCGAAGTGAGTCAGTCTGCTGTACACTTCTCGGTACTGAAGCAGAGTTCTGGGCATCTCCATGCTGGGCATAAGAGGGTGCGGAAACAGATATGCTTATCCCTAAGCCCACCAAAAGTACCGCTGCGCTTTTGCTCAGACTTGGACGTAAAGTATGCGTCTCTGTCCAACGGTAGAGGACAGGCAGGATAAAGAGTGTGAGCAAGGTAGAAGTAAGCAGCCCGCCAATCACCACCGTAGCCAATGGACGCTGCACTTCGGCTCCGGCGGATACGGACAGGGCCATCGGAAGAAAACCAAGAATATCAGTTAGGGCTGTCAACAGGATCGGACGTATTCTCCTTCTTGCGCCTTGCCGGATTCTTTCTCCCAGATCGTTCAAACCTTCTTCCTTCAACTCATTCCAGCCACTGATCAGTACCAAACCGTTCAGCACCGCTACGCCAAAGAGGACGATAAAGCCCACTCCGGCAGAAATGCTGAAAGGCATACCTCTCAACCAAAGCGCGAAAATACCACCGATCGCTGCCAGCGGAATTGACATATAGATCATTAGGGTCTGCTTGAAAGATTGCAGGGCGAAGAAAATCAGGATGAAGATCAACGCCAGTGCAATGGGGACCACTAGCTGCAGACGATCTGTGGCTCTTTCCAGGTTTTCAAAAGCACCGCCGTAGCGGATATAATAGCCGGGAGGCAGATTCAACTGCTGGTTTAACTTCTGCTGTATCTCTTCTACCAGCGTTTGTACATCTCTTCCCCGTACATTGACCCCGACAGAAGTTCTGCGATTGGTATTGTCGCGGCTGATCTGCATGGGACCGGGCTGATAGCTGATGCTGGCTACTTCCTTGAGAGGAATCTGGGCACCATCCGGCGTATTGATGTACATGTTTTTGATATCGTTTATGCCTGTTCGGTAAGCCGAATCAAGGCGTACTACCAAATCAAACCTTCTTTCTCCTTCAAAAATAACCCCTGCTTTCCCCCCGGCGAATGCGGTTTCTATCACTCTGTTGATATCGTTCACATTCATGCCATATTGTGCCAGTTCATCCCGCTCATAGTGGATCGTCATCTGGGGCAGACCGGTAGTCGCTTCTACCCTCATATCACCCACACCTTCTACCGTGGCAATGATTTCTCCCATCTCCTGGGCTTTGTTGGCCAATACCTGCAAGTCTTCCCCGTAGAGCTTGATGGCAATATCTTCCCGCACACCGGTAAGCAACTCATTAAAACGCATTTCTATGGGCTGGGTAAACTCATAATTGACTCCGGGCACTACGCTGATCTTTTCCTTTATTTTAGCAATCAGTTCTTCCTTGGTCTCTGCCGAAACCCATTCATCTTTAGGCTTCAGCACAAGGATACAATCGCCCAGATCCATCGGCATGGGATCGGTAGGCACATCGGCTACACCAAAGCGCGTCATGGCATGTTCTATCTCGGGAAAATTTTCCAGCAGAATTGCCTCAATACGGGAAGACGTCCGGGTGGCTTCCGCCAACGAGCTTCCGGGTTTCAGAATGACATGAAAAGCAATATCCCCTTCATCCAGTTGGGGGATGAACTCACCGCCCATACGTGTAAAAGTGAAGATGGCCAGTACAAAGAGTGCTACAGCTGAGCTAAGGACAATCATTCTTCTTTTTAAAGCTTTACTCAGCAGTTTTTCGTATCTATTTTCTAACCACATCACTATTCTGTCTCCCCAGGATAGCTTATCACTTTTGGAAACTTTAATAAAAAGGGCTGACATCATAGGCACATAAGTGAGACAGAGGATCATGGCTCCCAGCATGGCAAACATAAAGGTCAGGGCCATAGGCTTGAACATCTTCCCTTCTACACCTTCCAGAAAAAGGATAGGTAGAAACACGATAAGAATGATGAGCTGACCGAAGAAAGCAGCGTTCATCATCTTGCTGGATGCACTGTAAGTCAGTTTATCACGAGCAGCAGCGTTAATCTTTTCTCCCTGTCTTAGGCGCTGTACCAGAAAGAAGACAGTCCCTTCTACAATGATTACTGCTCCGTCCACGATGATGCCAAAGTCAATAGCTCCGAGTGACATAAGGTTGGCCCAGACATCAAAAGTATTCATCAGGATAAAGGCAAAGAGTAGGGAAAGCGGAATGGTAGAAGCTACGATCAGACCACCTCGCCAGTTGCCCAGCAGAAATACCAGCACAAAAATAACGATCAGTGCACCTTCCAGCAGATTGGTAGTAACCGTACTGGTGGTCTCAGCTATCAAGGCACTGCGATCCAGAAAAGGGGCTATAGCCACGCCTTCGGGCAATGACGTTTGTATTTGTGCCATACGTTCCTTCACAGCTTCTATCACCTCATTGGAATTGGCTCCTTTCAGCATCAGTATCATACCGCCTACGGCTTCACCTTTCCCATCTTTGGTAAAGGCACCGTAACGCACCGCATTGCCAAACTGCACCTTAGCGATATCCTTAATACGGATGGGGATACCTTCTGCGTTTTGGACCACAATATTTTCTATATCTGCAATGCTTCGTGCCAGTCCTTCGCCCCGGATAAAGTTAGCCTGATGGTCTCTTTCTATGTAGGCGCCACCGGTGTTCTGGTTATTTTGTTCCAGCGCCTCAAACACATCGGTGATGGTCAGGTCAATGGCCCTGAGCTCTTCGGGATCAATGGCTACTTCATACTGCTTCATCTTACCGCCAAAAGCATTGACCTCTACCACGCCGGGTACCATCGCCATCTGCCGACGCACGATCCAGTCCTGTAGGGTGCGCAAATCGGTGGCTGAGTATTCATGTTGAAATCCAGGCTCTACCTCCAGGGTGTACTGGTAAATTTCGCCCAGTCCGGTGGAGATGGGTCCCATAAAAGATTCGCCAAAGCCTTCAGGTATATCTTCTTTCACCATCGCCAGCTTTTCGTTGACCAACTGGCGGGGCAGATAAGTCCCCATATCATCTTCAAAGACGATGGTGACCACTGAGATACCGAAGCGGGAAACCGAGCGTATCTCCACCACGCCCGGCAGATTGGCCATCGCTACTTCTACCGGATAGGTGACAAACTGTTCTATATCTTCGGTACCCAGATTGGGGGCTTGTGTAATTACCTGCACTTGATTGTTGGTGATGTCAGGCACTGCATCAATGGGCACTTCTTTCATGCTCCAAATCCCCGCACCAATCAAAGCAAGGGTCAGCAATCCTATGACAAGTTTATTGTCTATAGAAAATGCTATGATTTTATTGATCATATATTTTTGTTTAGCATCAGTAAATAGATAATGATTACCCATTCAGAGTTACTCGTGGAGAACTCTGAGGGTGCGACATACTAAGCCTAAAACTGAGTTAAACCCTGGGGGGCTGGAAAATAGAGAAGGGAAAAATACATTCTTTCTGCCTGGTGTAAAGCGTATGCTTCTCACTGTAAGGAGAAAAAGGTTGCGAATGCCAGTCCATCTCCAAGAAAGTAACATGAGAATGACAGCAATGACAGTGGCAGAAAGGTGTACAGGACTTTTGATGGGCGGCTTCATCCGAACCGCAATCATCCTGTATCTGGCAGGTCTGTTCCCGAATGTCTTCTATGGAAAATTCGTCTGCACAGGGCATAAAAGCCAGTAGCAACACATAAAAGGATAATATGGTGGCAAGCAGTCGCAAGATGGTACAAACTTAGTAGAATTTCGCTTATACATCAAACGTACATTCTCATCTATTCTATAGAACAATCACCACGATCATCTGCCGAAGCATTCAAAATCATTTTGCCTGATACGCATTGCATCAGCTATGATCCAGATACAATCCTACCGCTACGCTACCTATACACCACAGCCCATGTTCTATATAATCCAGGGCCACTGGAAAATAGAAGCATTCTACATAAGAAGTTTATCGGGCAGGTAAAAGCTCATGGGAGAGTGAAGAAGAATAAGAGGGAGAATCGTAGCCTTGATATAATCAGCTTTTCACGTTGCATCAATTGTGCTGCACTTAAAAGCCTGGTTTTCCTTTACTTTTCCCTTCCCTACTCTGTAAAATTTATTTACTTTCAGGTTTTGAGTTTTACATAAACAGATTATGCATAAGCGATACACAACCTTACTTATTTTATTAAGCCTTTCATTCAGCAGCTTCAGCCAGTCATATGATCCTATAGAAAGGGTAAAACAGGATATGGTAGACGCCAGCAATCAGCTGATGAGCGTACTATACAGCGAACAACTGGAAAAGCTAAAACACTCTTTTGACGATGATGAGAGGCAAGTATGGAATAACCTGCCTACGCATAGCTTCTTGAGAAAAGGACTACCTCTGGGTGAACTCAACCCGGCACAAAAAATGGCACTGCACAAGCTCTTACAGACGGCTCTGAGCGAACAAGGCTACCTTAAGGTGCAGAACATTATTGAACAGGATCAGAACCGTAGAGAAGAAGTATTTGAGGAATTTGGCTTTGAAACCAATATGACCATGTATGGTCATGACTACTATTACCTGACCCTTTTTGGTGAACCAAGCATGACATCTGCCTGGGGCTGGCGTTTTGAAGGACATCACATTTCGCTGCATTTTACCGTAGCCCCCGAGGGAATAAGTGTTACGCCTATGTTTGTAGGGGTTGATCCCCGGGAAATTACTGAAGGCCCTTATGCCGGATACGGTTTTATGCACACCGAAGCCAATGTTGCCTGGGAGCTGATTAACTCTTTCAACGAACAACAGGCTTCGCAGGCACTGATGGAAGGGAAGATGCCTGACGACATCCTTACCCGGGAAGGGAATGAACCACATACCCAAAAAGCTACAGGCCTAGAAGTAGCTGATATGACTGAGAAGCAGCGGGCAGATGTAATGGCTTTGGTACGGGCCTGGGTCTATAACCTCGTCTATCCACTGGCTCAGCAGGAGATGGATAAGATAGAAAAGGCCGGTATTGACAAGCTACATTTTGCCTGGTCTGGTGAAAAAGGCTTACACGAAGCCCGTTACTATCGTATTCAAGGGCCGGCATGTATTATTGAATACGATAACCGTAGTTATGAATACTGGCATATCCACTCTCTCTGGCGTAATTTATCAGAGGATTATGGAAAGAATGTTGTTGTAGGAAAGTAAATTTGCTACTAGAAAACTTTCACTATACTATACACCCCTACTGCTACAATAACTATTGCACTGAGCATGAGGGCAATATCATAGAATTTGCTCGGTTTAAGCCGCTCTGGTAAACGTTTGTAGCGAAACTGAAAGGCAGCGTACACGACCACCAGCAGAAGGATGGAAGTCACAAATCCACCTACTAATATCATCAGTACAGGTAATTTGATAAAAATAAAGAGCACTGCCCAACAAAGCGGGAACACCCATGCTAAAATGGCGATGCTCTTTTTCCTTACTTTCGGATCATAAAAATTGATCCAGCCTATCTGCCCGAAAGCGTCCGAAAATATACGTGTCCAACTGGCTAAAGCTGCGAAGAGGGTAGAAAACAATACGATAAGCGCACCGAACAAATAAATGGACATAGCCCAGGTTCCTAATGTCTCAGTATAGATTCTTGACAGAGACTCTATCATTTCGTAGCCTTCAGGTACCAGGCCCGACTGATGGAGTACGGCAGCTCCGAGAAGATAAAAGGCAGCCGTAACTATCGTGTATACCAGCATAGAGAGCAGCGCATCCAGATACATTACTCTTATCCAGCCTTTAGCCCTGCCTAGCCACGCTTCACTATCATCTTTAGGGCCTACGAAACGTGCATAACCTTTTTCCAGACACCAGTAGTTATAATACATGATCTCATCCCCCCCCACGCCGGTGATGCCAAAAGCAGCAATGGCTACACCTACTGCCTCAGGAGGCAAATTAAAGCTCAAGCCTTCCAGCAGATTGTCCCAGCTTAATGCAAAGCCAGTGTATTGAAGAAAGAAAAGAGAAGCGAAAGTCATAAGGGTAAACAGGCCAATCATACTGATAGAAAACTTTTCTATAAAGCGATAGTAACCTTTGAAGATCAGCAGTGAAGAAAGCACTGCCGCAAATATGGCCCAGATCGCATCATTTACCTGAGGAAATGCGATATTCAGGGTGATGGCCACCCCCCCTACGATACCTCCCACCTGCAAAAGCTTAAATATCTGGATAAACAACCATGTCCAGATACTCCAGTTAGTGCCCCTTAGTTTAGGACCTGGCAGGCGATTGAAAGCATACATTACCGTTTCGCCGGAATAGATGGCATGCTTACCAAACTCCAGTTGTAAGGTTACTTTAACCAGACAGGAAATGATAACTACCCAAAATGTGGCAAATCCGGCTTCCGCTCCTAAAGTAGTAGTGGCAATTAGTTCACCAGAACCTACGATTGCAGCAGATAGAATAAAGCCAGGGCCAAGTTTTTTTAAGCGATCTTTAAAGCGGGTCGGAGGTTCCTGGATACCTGATGAATCCTGCACATAAGGATTGTCCAGCAGCTTTTTGTTTTCCTGAGTAAGCAAGTTGAGGTTGTTGTTTGTTTTTCAAATAATATTTAGCAGGCTTTAATATAACACAATTATACTGGATAATGCAGCCTGCACCCTACTCTGATTTATCTCAGATAAAATTTTGCGCAAATGCTGACTGGTTTCTTGTTTAAGGAGTAAACCTGATTGCCTGACTTTTATAAGTCTGTTCTGAGCATTTATCTACCTTACGCCTACTGTGGTGAAAAAGGCTCTTTCACCCTTTATTTCGTTTCGCTAAGTAGTTTTTTCTGCTCCCATAAACTTGTTCTGGATAATTAGTCTTAACTATGCAGCTTAAAAAATTCTTGTAATCTCATACTTAAAAAATTGAACAATTAATTGAAGTATTTTGCAATATAATGAACTACAAAATACCTTAAGGAGTTGAGCTATTATTCAAGTTCACCCTAAATAATCAAGCGTATCAATAGTTTCCAGTTACATCCATATTTGCAGTCAGCCTTTATTGTATTAATTAATCACAAAAAAATACTGCCTTATTAATAACTTTTTATCTGCGATAAAGACATGGTTTGAATTATTTGCGTTTTAGTTGATTCCTTGCTAATTTCTATACGTCTTTAGCTTTAGTCATTTTACTTTTTAATGCTTTGGCACTGATAAAATTATTATATTAATGATGGATAATGGTATTCAAATACGTGAGCTTAGCTTCATAGATGAAAAGCAAGACAGGCTAACCATCAATGCTCAGGAAGCCCTCAAAGAAAGGCTCCTCTCTCAGGCCAGAGAGCGTGCCCTTGATGATGAGGGCAAAGTTAATTCGCCCATCAGGGTTAGCGAATACTATTATGATGAGCTTGCCAGCTTTATGAAATCCTACCCTAGCGTGTATATTGATCTGATTTTGATTAAACTGGAAAAAGATAAGCTCAATTAAACCTACTTCCTTCTCCGGAACACTTTGACCATAAATCAGTTATATTAAGCAGCTCTTACTTACTTCATTTTTTAATTTTTTTACTGATTTTTTAAGCTTTGCGCATTCGGTTCATTATCATATTGTGCCTTTACGCATTTGGTGTACATGCCCAGGAAAAGGAGAAAGGATACACGCCACACCCTCAGGTGGATACCATTCATATTGAAAAAAACACACTCATCATTGACGCTGACAGTATCTACTTTTCAAAAAATGATACGGTCATGTACGTGCAGGACACGATAAAGAGTAAGATTGAGTCTTTATTACAGAAACATGAATCTGCCCCTGAAAAGGAGTTTTATGAAAACCTTACCAAAAAAAACGACAGCAGCCAGCTTCGCGAAAAAATCATAGACCTGCTCATTGACGCCGAAGATAAAGCTGACTCAAGTGCATCAGCGCCACAAGAGACTTCCTACTCTCCTGAGCTTGATCTTGACGGAAAAATCGTTGGTGAAATCACCATTCAGGGAATAGAGATCTTTGGCCCCAGTGTAACTGATACTACCTCTGACAAGACCAGTACCATCAGTAGGTTTATCAATAAACTCCATATGTACACACGGGAAAACGTGATCCGTAACCGCTTGATACTGGAAAAGGGGGATTACCTTAGTGCAGCCCGCCTTCTGGATAATGAAAGGCTGATTCGCTCTTTGCCTTATATCAGGGATGCGCGCTTCAGCGTTTCTTCAGTCAGAGGAGATACGGTTGACCTCCTGCTGATCACCCAGGACCTGGTCGCTTATACAGTGTCTGCTTCTCCCAATGGGTTGGATGGAGGTGACTTCAGCCTGAACAACCTCAATATTCTGGGCTATGGCCATCAGTTAAATAACAAAGTGATCATCGACAGAGATAAGTCTCAAAAAGTGGGATATGAAGGTGAGTACTACATTCCAAATATTCGGGGAACGCTCATTGAGGGACTTGCTGCATATGAAAATACTGTCTTCCGCCAGCGATACAATGTATCAGCAGAACGCAGCTTCCTGACTCCCGGCATCAATTTCGCCGGAGGCATCTCACTGGATTATAGCCGTGAACTTGCGTATGCTCCCTGGATCAATAATTATGACATACTACATACCTATGAGCATGAAGAAGATGTTCCCAGGCATCTTTATAAGCGTTTTAAACAAGATTATTGGATAGGGAGAAGCTTCTCCCCCGGATTCATCACCGCTGCCGACCCACGTGCCAGGTTAGTAGTGGCCATGCGCTATCAGCACAAACAGTTTTTTGATCGCCCCGAAGTAAGTATCAACACAAACCGGGCGTTTCATAACCGGCACCTGTTGCTGATGAGCCTGGGCTATTCACGAAACAACTTCACCCGGGAGCGGCTGGTATATGGCTATGGCCGTACGGAAGACATTCCTCTGGGCAAAGTGACGGAACTTATCTTCGGGCCGGAGAAAGGTGAGTTTTACAATCGCTTCTTCACGGGTATACGTTTAGCCCGTGGAAACTACATTCGTCCCCTGGGCTATATCTCGGGCGGATTAAGGCTGGGAGGTTACTGGCATAGCAGAGAGTTGGAAGATGGGCTCTTACAGCTTGCCGCGCGAACCTTCTCTTATCCTATTCAGTGGAAACGAACTACTTACAGATTGTTTTTTAATGCTGATTATGCCCTGGGTATTTCCCAAAACGGCAAAGAAGATTTTCGGGAAAATATGATTAGCCTTAATGACCGGCAGGGTATACGGGGCATGCGGAGCTATCGTATGCACGGCAACAAGCGGCTTGTGCTCAGCCTGGAAACCGTAGCCTATTTACCCTTTGAGTTTTACAGTTTCAGGATGGCCACTTTCTTTTTTGCCGATGCCGGCCTCATCGCTAATCATGATGAGAAGCTATTGAACAGCCCTTTATATCAGGGCTATGGCCTGGGACTGAGGATCAGGAACGAACGGCTGGCTTATAAAACTTTTCAGCTAAGGTTTGCCTGTTATCCGGTAGCTCCGCTAGGAGAATCACAATTTAAAGTTACTATAGCGGGACTTCCTATTCCCCGGCTTATGGATTTCAGTGTGCGCAAGCCCCAGGCTTTTGAATTTGAATAGACATTGTTAGTTTTCCTGTCTTGCGCGTCTAACATTCAGCACAATGAAGCTGTTTGATGAGAAAGTGTATACTTTAACCTAAAGAGAGATTGATATGACAATGCGTGAACATCATTTGGATGAGATAAAGCTAAAGCTGGATAGTTTGCAGAGGCAGCTTAGAGAAGACGTACAAAAGCTGGACGATCCACAGGCCAGAGCCTTATTTGAAACCTCCGCCGAAGTACTAAAAGGACTACATACTGCTTTTGAACATTATGAAAAAAAGCATGAAGCTGCCTGGGAAGACAGTGAGGTAAAAGTAGAGACCAAACAGACCAAAGCTAAAGAGCAGACAGGTTCTCCCAAAACATCCAGCCCTACGCATGGGTAAATAAAAAGGTCATCCTGTAAGGAGTTGACAAGCTAAGCCACAGAAACTATATGCTATAGTTACCTTCCTGCACTATACCCTCCAGGCTAATACGAACCTGAAAAGCCTGGAGTATACTTCCTGCTCTGCGCCAATACGCTCTGATTTGTAATTTGTCAGGCCGAAAGCGTAGCCGGTGTTCATGCCCAGCTTGTGGTAATAGGCCGATCGCATCCCTCTCAGACGAAAGTCCACATCAGGGATTGACCTTTTCATATCTGTTGCATAGCTCACTTCACCTCCACTGTTTTCAAATACAGTGGCCTGTCTGACAGTGGCATGATCAGTGCTGGCTATACTACCTCAAAAGCCATTTCTATTTTTCCACTGCACACCTTCCTGGAACCGCTGATAGTGGTGCGTACTTCATTTCTTCATCCCTTTGGGAATAGCGAAGCTCTGTTTGCTTTTGCAATTATTGCGCAGGCGCGCTACCCTTTACTCCGTACCGCTGCTGTGCATAAAAACACTCCTCTATGCCTCGGCTGGCATCCCGACCTAAGTCATCATTAACCTGAATCAGCGACAGGCGGAAGTCTATACCCAGCCGGAAGGCGCTCAGTACAAGCTGAAACAGGTCGCGACAGGCCGGTTTACTGTACTGGATATGCAGATTAAACTGGATGATGTACTTCCAAAAACCTAGATAGTGTTATAATTCTGGATATTATAGCTTGGAAAGCTAAAGAAAACTATAACACCAGTCCGTAGCCCCTAAGAAGACTCTATTAAACCTAATTCATCAGCGCTTCAATTTCCTCTGCTTCTATCGGGATGTTGGCCATAAGGTCATGAATGCCATCTTCACGGATCACCACATTATTTTCCAGGCGGATGCCGATGTCCTCTTCCCGTATGTAAATCCCCGGCTCTACGGTAAAGACCATACCCGGCTCAAAGATGCGGTACACATTGCCTACATCATGTACATCCAGCCCCAGATGATGCGAAGTACCGTGCATAAAGTATTTTTTGAGCAGAGGCTGCTTGGGGTTTTGGTTTTTTACATCATGCTTGTCCAGTAAGCCCAGACCAATCAGTTCACTCTCCATGATTTTCTCTACCTCCTTCTGGTAATCCTTTACTACATTGCCCGGCCTGAGCATTTTCATTGCTTCGCGCTGTACCTTCAGCACCGCATTGTACACTTGCTTCTGCCGATCTGTGAACTTACCACTGACAGGAATGGTGCGTGTCATATCAGCATTATAATTACCATATTCAGCGCCTACATCCATCAGAAGGAGGTCGCCTTCTTTACACATTTCGCTATTGGCGATGTAATGCAGCACACAGGCATTTTTGCCAGAGGCTACGATAGGCTCATAGGCAAAACCCCGGGAGCGGTTCCTGACAAACTCATGCAGATACTCCGCCTCAATTTCATATTCCATAACCCCGGGTTTTACAAACTGCAACACCCGGCGAAAACCTTTTTCGGTAATATTACAGGCCTCCTGCATTACTTTGACTTCTTCTTCAGACTTTACTGCTCTCAGGTGGTAAAGATGAGGTGCTAGCCGTTCGTAGCGATGCAAGGGATACTGCTGCTGGCACCATTTGATAAAGCGGGCATCGCGGGTTTCTACTTTTACATCAGCGCGTATGTGCTCATTGGCATTGAGGTATACATGATTGGCTTCCGCCATCAGCATGCTGAAGATACGCTCAAACTGCGATAACCATAGCACTGTCTGTATGCCTGAGACTTCCCGTGCTTCTTCTTTGGTATACTTATGTCCTTCCCAGATGGCGATCTCCTCATTAGTCTCCCTGAGAAATAATATTTCCCGAAAATCTTCATTAGGAAAGTCGGGAAACATCAACAGTATGCTTTCCTCCTGATCAATGCCGGTGAGGTAAAAAAGATCACTGTTCTGAATAAAGCGCATGCTCCCATCCGCATTGGTAGGCATGATATCATTGCTGTTTAATACTAGTAAAGAACAAGAATGCAGCTCGCTATATAGTCGTTTTCTGTTTTCTACGAATAGGGAAGTATTAAGTGGAGCGTATCTGGGCATGGTTTTTTGTTTTTGGGTTAGAATGCGAAAGCAGGAAGAAGCAGTGAATCAAAACTTCCAGCTTCTCACTTTCTACTGCTCTGTCTTCAGACTTCAAAGTTAATCTGTGAAATGCTGAATACAAGTTTACACAAGAAATCCAGCTTAAATATGACTTTTTTCAAGCGGCTTTTGTTTCTATCGGTAAGATGAATAGAATACTTCATGATTTTCGTGCTGAATTGAGAGCATTTTATATATTTGCAGGCAATACTTTCGGGATAAGCCGAACAGAGTTTTATGCAATACCATTGGCATCATATCGCCCATTGTCATCATGTGTAGACGCTTGTAAGCAAGCGCTTCATCAACCCTTTTTTTATCATTTTCACCATAAATTTTCATGAAAGAGAGAATACGCATTGCGGTTCAAAAATCAGGACGACTTAGTGATAGTTCCATCAAACTGATCAAAGAGTGTGGGATACATTTCAACAATGGGAAAGGTAGGCTCAAAGCTGTTTCACATACTTTTCCTGCTGAGTTTCTTTTTTTACGGGATGATGATATCCCCGGCTATGTAGAAGATGGCGTAGCTGACATTGGCATAGTCGGCGAAAATGTGATGCTGGAGAAAGGAAAAGATGTAAGCCTGATCAAAAAGCTCGGTTTTTCAAAATGCCGCCTATCATTGGCTATTGCCCGCGATAAGGAATACAAGGGAGTGCAGGACTTTGAGGGAATGAGCATCGCCACCTCATATCCGGTAATTCTGGAGCGCTTTTTTGCGGAAAAAGGGATCAATGCCCATCTGCACGAAATCAGTGGTTCGGTTGAGATCGCGCCCAGCATAGGACTTGCCGACGCCGTCTGCGATATCGTAAGCTCGGGTAGTACCTTGCTGAGCAATGGCCTCAAAGAGGTTGAAACCATACTTAAATCCGAAGCGGTACTGATAGGGCATAAAGGCATGTCAGATGAACGCCTTAAAGCCCTGGACCAGCTTCTGTTCAGAATAGATGCTGTGCAGAGAGGTAGTGGCAATAAATATGTACTACTCAATGCTCCCGCTGATAAAACCGAGCAAATTATAGAAATTCTTCCGGGCATGCGTAGCCCCACAGTTTTGCCATTGGCCATGTCCGGCTGGAACTCAGTGCACTCCGTGATCAAAGAAGATGAATTTTGGGATGTGATTGAACAGCTCAAAGCTGCCGGGGCAGAAGGTATATTGGTAGTACCCATAGAAAAAATGATTCTCTGATGAATATATATACAAACCCTTCTCCTGAAGACTGGGAAGAAATTCTAACACGCCCTACCCAGCGATTCAAAAAAATTGAGAAGATTGTCAAACCGATCATCAAAAAGGTAAAGAAGAAAGGAGATAAAGCGCTAAGGCAGTTCGCCCTGGAATATGATCATGTGGAGCTTGATGACATCAAGGTGAGCGGTGCAGAAATTAACAAAGCCGAGAAACTCCTGAGCAGAGAGCTAAAAGAGGCTATTCAAACTGCATATCAGAATATTGAGAAATTTCATGCCGCACAACGGGACGAACCCTTAGCGGTACAGACCATGCCCGGGGTAATGTGCATGCGTAAGAGTGTGGCGATCCAGAAGGTAGGCCTATATATACCTGGAGGTACAGCACCTCTTTTTTCCTCGGTGCTTATGCTGGGCATACCTGCCAAGCTGGCCGGTTGTCAGGAAATTGTATTATGCAGCCCCCCTAATCGGGAGGGCAAGCTACACCCGGCGATTTTATACGCTGCCAAGCTCATCGGGATAGACAGAATCTGTAAAGTGGGTGGTGCCCAGGCCATCGCTGCTATGACTTATGGTACCAAAACTATTCCCAAAGTCCATAAAATATTTGGCCCCGGTAATCAGTATGTGACTGCAGCCAAGCAGATAGTCAGTCAGAAAGGGGTAGCCATAGATATGCCCGCCGGTCCTTCAGAAGTAGCAGTATTTGCCGATAAATCCGCCAACCCCTCTTTTGTAGCGGCTGACTTATTGTCTCAGGCAGAGCACGGAGCAGATAGCCAGGTGTTACTGGTAACTACCGAGAAAAGACTGGTAGAAAGGGTTCGGGAAGAGATCAGCAAACAGCTCAGTATGTTGCCTCGTCGTGAATTCGCTATTGCGGCTTTGGAAAACAGTGTAGTTTGCATCATGAAATCTTCTAAAGATTGCATAGACCTGCTCAATGAATATGGAGCAGAACACCTTATTCTTGCCATCCATGACCCCAGAGAGGTAATGGAAAGAATCTTCAATGCCGGATCGGTCTTTCTGGGTCATTACACCCCTGAATCGGCAGGTGATTATGCTTCGGGTACCAATCATACCTTACCGACCAATGGTTATGCCAAGTCGTATAGCGGAGTGTCTCTGGATAGCTTTGTGAAAAAGATTACTTACCAGGAGCTTACCGAAGAGGGGCTTCAGTTGTTAGGGCCAACGGTGGAAGTTATGGCTGAAGCAGAAAAACTACTTGCTCATAAGAAAGCTGTTTCTTTGCGTCTGGCTGAGATCAAACATCAGAAAGCTGTTTGAAAACTAAGACTGAAAATGGCTGAATGATCAACTTCAGCCTTCTTTCCTTCTCTTCAAAATATTACCATACCTAGCTTCATTATTTTATGGCTTTTGATCTACACAAATTATTACGCCCTCACATTAGCAGTATCAAACCTTATTCCTCTGCCCGTGATGAATACTCCGGTACGGAAGGAGTGTTTCTGGATGCAAATGAAAACGCCTTTGGTACGCCCGGCACTCCTGACCCAGCAGCCGGTTATCATCGTTATCCTGATCCTTATCAGCAGTTGCTTAAAAAGCGCATTGCCGAGATCAAGCATGTACCGGCAAAAAACATCTTTCTGGGCAACGGAAGTGATGAAGCCATTGACTTGCTGATCAGAGCTTTTTGCCGTCCTGGGGTAGATAATATTGTTATCCTCCCTCCTACTTACGGTATGTATGAGGTGAGTGCTGCCATCAATGATGTGACACTGAAAAAAGCGCAACTCACCCCTGACTTCAAAATTGATGCTCAAACTTTAGATGGTGCAATTGATATCAACAGCAAGCTGCTGTTCTTCTGCTCACCCAACAATCCCAGCGGAAACCTGCTTCAGCCTGATCTGATAGAATATTATTTACAACACTTTGAAGGTGTGGTCGTCGTCGACGAAGCCTACATTGACTTTGCTGACACTGAAAGCTGGTCACAAAAGCTGGCCGAATACCCAAATCTGGTAGTCCTGCAGACCATGAGCAAAGCCTGGGGCATGGCGGCACTCAGATTAGGAATGGCCTTTGCTTCCGAAGAGATCATTGCGGTACTGAATAAGATCAAACCTCCTTATAATATCAATGCGCTGACCCAGCAGGCTGCGCTTAAAGTACTGGAGCAGACGGAGCAGCAGCAAAGCATTGTTCAGCAGATACTCACCCACAGGGTAGAGCTCCAAAACGACCTGGAAACATTACCCATCGTTGAAAAAATATTTCCTTCTGACGCAAACTTTCTGCTAGTGAAGATGCAGCATGCCGCTGAACTTTTCCATTACCTGATTGATGAAAAGGTCATTGTGCGTGATCGCTCCAAAGTGGTATTCTGCGAAGGTTGTCTCCGCATTACAGTAGGTACTGCTGATGAAAATCGCAAGCTAGTAGAAAAGATGAAAGCTTATCAGCCTAAATCTTCAATAGCCTAACAAGCAGTAATGGTGATACAGATATAAAAAATGCCGGCCAAAACAGCCCGGCATTTTTATTTTTAGCCACAACAAACATTTATTCTTCTTTTCCTTATTCACCCACTACAATTGTAGTTCGATCAATAGCTGAAACCTGGAAAAGGCCTAATCCCAAACCATCAGCGCTGATGATATTGGTACGCGGATTAGCAGGTGAAGGACCGTACATACCGCCATCACCGTTCAGGATATTGTCCAGATCATTATAGAAAAGATACGCATCACGGCTGATACGATACATCTCAAAGGTAGCTTTGTCGCCTTTACGGTACAATTGCGGAGATTCTAATCCATAAATATAGCCAGAAATCAGTTCGTCATCTGCATAAAATATTCCGGTATTGGAGTCAAAATTCTGGATAGAATCATTGCGAAAGAATTTGAACAAATAGTAATCTTCAGTAGCTGTCGGCTCCCGGGCATAAATACGTATCCTGTAATATAAGCCTTCCTCTTCAGGGTCACCCTGAGCGCGTTCATCTATATCCCACACCAGACTATCAATAGAGCCTAATGGAGTCATCTCTTCCTGGGCAGAAAAGCTTTCACCACCGGGCAATGATATCTGCAGGCTGTAAGTATTCCCCGGCTTTCCCTCAAAATTCGCCTTATATAAACCTGCTTCAGTTTCACTTTCCAAATATTGATAATGATTACCTTCATTGTCACTTACTATTACTTCAGCCCCACTTACACCGGGCGTTCTCCCTTCGGTATAGAAGCCTACTGAAGTTGTCAACTTTAGGTAGTGATCAGTAAGTTCATCTGTGATCAATGCATCCACTACGTATTGAGGGGGTATCTGCTTAAGGTCCAGTTCTATGGGTTCGTCACAACCAAAGAAAGCTGCCGCGCTAAAGCTGAGCAATATGATTTTTATAATTGTTTTCATTGTGTTTTTTGATCTGGTATTTAGAAAGAGATTTTATAAGAGACAGAAGGCAGTATTGGAAATAGGTAGACCATTCTGGCTTCCTTCATATTGGGATCTATCACATTGCCCTCTTCGTCTTGAAGCGCCCGGGTGTAGATGGTAAATGGGTTTCTTCGGTTATAAGCATTATAAATTGCGAAACTCCATGCGGTCTTCCAGCGACGAGTAGCATTTCTGCGAGGTTCAAAATTAGCCGACAGGTCCAGACGGTGGAAGTCAGGCAAACGGTAGGGGTTGCGCTCTGAATATAGATCTACACTGTAATCATCAAATACATAGCGGCCAACGGGTACTGTAAAAGGCCTTCCGGTCGAATATGTGAAGTTCGCTCCGATTGACCACTGATTATTCACTCCATAATTGGCAACAATATTGGCGACATGACGACGGTCATAGTTGGCAGGAAATACCACATTACGGTTTACGCCTGGTATATTTAATTCCGTTTTAGACAAGGTATAGCTGGCAAAGCCTGTCATACGGCCTTTATTCTTTTGTAGAAAGAACTCCATTCCGTAAGATTCTCCTTCACCCTGTCGGTACTCTACCGGAGCATCATGATTCAGTAGCAGGTTGGCATTATCAGCAAAGTCAGTGACATCCTGCATCTTTTTATAGTAAGACTCTACCGAGAAAGCGTACATATTGTCGTTGAAGTTTTTGAAATAACCTAAAGCCAACTGGTCTGCCTGCTGGGGGTTCAGATAAGGAGAGCTGGGGGTCCAGGTATTGAAAGGTACAGGAACGGTAGAGTTGGACAGCAGATGTACATACTGAAACATCCGGTTGTAGGAGAGTTTCAGCGAGCTTTCGCTTCCCAACAGGTATCGAGCACTAAAACGAGGCTCCAGATTAGCGAAAGTCTTGATCGGCTCCATGCTACCGTAATAAGTAGAGTCAGTGATCCTAATGTTGATGTTATCTGGAAGGCCCTGCTCGTTTTTAGCATACTCATAAATGGTAGTCTCTCCAACATTCTGGAAAACAGACAAGCGCAGTCCGTACAGAAGCGATAATCGCTCAGAAATCTGGTGCTCGTTGCTTGCGTACAAGGCATAGTCCATCGCATACATCTTATCCATTACTATGTTGCCAAAGTAAGACTCTTCACTTCCCGGACTAATCGTACCGGGAGAAAAGCGGCGATAGGAAGCCTGTAAGCCGAAACTCAACACATTTTCGGGGTTAACAAAATAGTTGAAATCCTGCTTAAGTGAAAACTCCTGCAGATTGGCATCCCAGTCAAACTCAGCGGCAGACTGCTCACTTGCCAGGGTATAATCAAAGTTACTGGCAATAAGGGTGGTATTGGAAAACAATTTTTCATTGAAGAGGTGATTCCAACGAAATGTCCCGGTCATATTCCCCCAGTTAAATCCGAAAAGATTGTCAAAATTGAAGGAATCTCTTCCGGTATAAGCTGCCAGAAAAAAGCGGTTCTTATTATCCGGTTTCCAATTCACTTTCGCATTGATATCGTAAAAATATACCTGGTTCTGTCTCAAGTTTTCGTCAGGCGACATTTTTAAAAATACATCGGCATAAGAACGACGGGCAGAAAGTAGGAAAGAGCTGTTTTCATTGGCAATAGGCCCCTCCAGCATTACTTTGCTGGCCAGTAAACCTATGCTGCCCGAACCGGAAAGCTGCTGGTTGTTACCGTCTTTGGTGCGTACTTCCAGAATGGAAGAAAGACGACCACCAAACTGTGAGGGAATACCGCCCTTGTAAAGTTCGGAGTCTTTGATCACATCCGCATTAAAGACAGAGAACAGTCCAAAGAAGTGAGAAGGATCATAGATAGGCGCTTCGTCAATAAGAATCAGATTCTGGTCGGCTCCGCCACCTCTCACGAAGTAGCCGGAAGTACCTTCACCGGCCGAGACTACGCCGGGCATCATCTGCACAGTTTTGATGATATCCGGCTCACCAAAAAGTGCGGGGGTTTTCTTGACCAAGTCTACCGGAATATCATTCCGGCTCATCTCTATACGCTCTACATTCTTGAATTCGTCCGTACGCTCTTCTGTAATAACTACTTCCTGCATTTCGGTGACCGAAGGTGACAAAGAGATATTCAGCTCCTGATTGCTATTCAGTACTATTGTTTTTGTCAATGTCTGAAAACCTACATAGCTAAACTCCACTTCATAAGTAGCGGGAGGCAGGCTAAGGGCATAGAACCCATAAACATTGGTCACTACGCCTGCCCCTTTTTCTTTTACTATTACGGTTACACCGATGAGCTCTTCGCCATTGGTAGCATCTTTAATGTAGCCGTTCAGTGTAACTTTTTGCTGAGCATATAAGGTCAGGTTAAATCCTGTCAGTAGCATAAATGACAGAAATATGAATTTTTTCATGGGGTTTGGGTTAATGTTGCTTTAGCTAATTGTTGATTCTATAGCTAATACAGCCAAGACTTCTGTTACCCTACCTGTTCCCTAAAAAAATTTCTTAAGATTATTCTGATTTGCTTTGTCCTCTATTTTGTGCCATCCACTCTCTTGTTTTACCAGCTAAGCCTGATTGCCTCCTTCTTGCCGGTATTTTAGTAATGCCTCAGGAGTTTGATACAGTTATTCCGGTGCCGGTTTCAGAAGGAATCCAATAGCTTTCAATCGCTGAAGAGACTGATTCTCTTTTATAAGCTGCCCTTCCGCATGGCTGTGAAATTCTACAGGCTGGATAGCTACTCATATCCTTGAGCCTGTCAGAAATTGGAAGTGAGGAGCGTATTTTTTTGATTTGTGACCTAATATCACTTTGATT
Source organism: Catalinimonas alkaloidigena (assembly GCF_029504655.1). Taxonomy (NCBI): domain Bacteria; kingdom Pseudomonadati; phylum Bacteroidota; class Cytophagia; order Cytophagales; family Catalimonadaceae; genus Catalinimonas; species Catalinimonas alkaloidigena. The sequence continues at coordinate 629,222 of NZ_JAQFIL010000001.1, read as the reverse complement.
TAGCGAAGCTAAGCTTTAACATTAATCAGAAATACACATAAATGAAAAAAGTACTCTTTATAGATCGTGACGGCACCATCATCATAGAGCCGGAAGACAAGCAGATAGATTCTTTAGAGAAGCTGGAATTTTTGCCCAAAGCTATTTCCAATCTACGTAAATTAGCAGAGGAAACTGATTATGAATTTGTGATGGTAACCAACCAGGATGGCTTAGGCACTGATTCTTTTCCTGAAGAAACTTTCTGGCCTGCCCACAACAAAATGCTGAAAATTCTGGAAGGAGAAGGAATCACCTTCAAAGACATCCACATTGACCGCAGTTTCAGTCATGAAAATAAGCCTACACGTAAGCCGGGCACCGCTATGCTAACGGGTTATATGAACAACGATCAGTATGACCTGGCTAATTCTTATGTGCTGGGCGACCGGCTCACCGACCTAGAGCTTGCCCAAAATCTGGGGACTAAAGCCATTTATATCTCAGATGAGATTTCCGAAGATGCAGCCCTCAGCACAACCGACTGGGATAAAATATATGAACACCTACGACTTCCCGCCCGTACTGCTGATGTGCGCCGTACTACCAAAGAAACAGATATTGAAATTTACCTGAATCTGGATGGACAAGGGCAAACTGAAATCTACACGGGCTTAGGCTTTTTTGATCATATGCTGGATCAACTGGGGCGCCACTCAGGTGCGGACCTCAAGCTAAAGGTCAAAGGAGATTTACATATTGATGAACACCACACAATTGAGGATACTGCGCTGGCGCTGGGCGAAGCTTATCGCAAAGCCATTGGCGATAAAAAAGGGATCATGCGCTATGGTTTTCTGCTTCCTATGGATGAGTCGCTTGCTCAGGTAGCCATTGATTTTGGCGGCCGCCCCTGGCTGATCTGGGAGGCTGAGTACAAGCGGGAAAAGGTTGGAGATATGCCTACCGAAATGTTTTACCACTTCTTCAAATCCTTTTCTGATGCTTCACTGAGCAATATCAACATCAAGGTTGAAGGCAGTAATGAGCACCATAAAATTGAGGCTACCTTCAAAGCGCTGGCAAAAGCAATCAAAATGGCGGTGAGCAGGGATATAAAAAATATGGATAAACTGCCGAGCACTAAGGGAGTGCTGTAAAAGAAAAAACGCTCAGACTAGCCTCTGAGCGTGATTCTCACTTTGTGGTTGAACTATCATTTCCTACTTACCAAAAGCTTCTCTTCCGTAATCAAGATTGGTACTGTATACCGGAAGACTGATTTTGATCAAAGCAAAAAACCCTTTACCGTTCACCGTAGGTCTGGCACCAATTTCTGCTCCGTATGCCCAGCTCAGCTCGCGGTTGTATTTTCCTTCTATCCCCAGGCGAAAGCCAACTTTTTTGGTTTCCAGCTCTTGGGTAGAGAAAGTACGCATATCACCACTTACAGGATCTCTATACTGAATATCCTCTATCGTAATACTGGGTGCGAACATAAAGTCAAGAAAGGTGGTAAGTAGCAGATCGTCAGAAAGTACTCCATAGCCTTTGTCTGGCTTGATTGCCATGTTCTTAATCCATGACATAGAACCTCCGACGAAAGCGCCGGTCACACTTTGGTTAGTATGTGAATATAAATCTGCGGGGAACGTTCCAAATTCGTCTTCAATTACTACTTCCTGTTCTTGTGCCACCCTCTTTAAATCAATAGAAGTGGCATAAGCAAACGCTCCCAAGCGTGCTCCGACCACTTTTCTAACTTTGGAAGGTATGATGGTATGCTCCGGTACATGTGATGCCCAGCGATTTCCCTTTTGGTACCTCTTGGAATATAAAATCATTTTGGTCTCGGTATCGGTCTCCTCATCCCTCACATGATAAGTGCCGCCCAGTTCCATATAGGTAAAGCTGTTAGGCTTATTCGCTACGGAAGAGTTTTTATAGGCAATATTTCTGACAAAATCTGTAGAGCGAGAGTAAGCATGGCGAAAATTAGCAAAGAAATCAGCTTTATCTTTATGCAGGTAATTTGCTCCCAGTCCAAAGCCCGCATTTACGTTGGTGGCAAACAACTCTGTATAAAGGGGTTGTAAATGCACAAAGAGCTTGTTGATGGCATAAGGGTCATCATATAGCTCTTCGTAGGTGATGGCCTCTTTTATCATGTCACTCTGCGCAAAGGCGCTATTGGCCGTGATAAGGAGGGTAATGACCACGTATAAGGTATATCTCAGATTCACTTCGCTTCGCTTTAAATAGAAACATTATCACCATTGCGAAGCTAGAGACATTTATGCAAAAAAAATCCTTAATAAGATTAAGACATTGCACAAGTAATAAAGCCAATATAAAAGTGGCTCAATTTTGCTTACAACTCATGAATTTCTTTCAGTGCATGGTAATTGGCGAGGATAATTCTATCGGCAATCTTATCATTGATGGCATGAGAAACGAATAAGGCCTCAAACTGAGAAGGAGCCAGGTATATGCCCTGATTGAGCATACTGCGGAAATACTTTCCAAAAAGTTCAGTATCTGAACTGCTGGCAGAATCCAGATCATATACTTCCTGTTCGGTAAAAAACAAAGAAAACATAGACCCCAGATGAGTTAGGGTATAGTTCAGGCCGAGCTTTTCTAAATTCTGGCGATAGCCTTCTACCAGTTTGTTGGTTATCTTGTCCAGCTCTTGATAGATAGCAGGGTTCTCATTGAGATGATTGAGCATAGCATAACCTGCTGCCATAGCAATAGGATTTCCTGAGAGTGTACCTGCCTGATATACCGGACCACTGGGAGAGACAAAATCCATGATTTCTTTTTTACCTCCATAAGCACCTACCGGCATACCCCCACCGATGATTTTACCCAGTGTAGTCATATCGGGAGTAACGCCATATACTTCCTGTCCACCGCCTTTGGCTAGCCTGAAACCCGTCATCACCTCATCAAAAATCAGTACAATACCCTCCTGATCACAGAGTTTACGTAAATCCTGAAGAAAACCATCTTTAGGAAGAATGCAGCCCATATTACCGGCTACAGGTTCCAGGATAATGGCAGCAATTTCGTTTTTATTTTTTTCTACCAGACTTCTTACTGATTCAATATCATTGAAGTTTGCCAGTAGTGTATCTTTCGCGGTACCTGCAGTAACTCCTGGACTATTAGGCACACCCATCGTCATTGCACCGCTTCCTGCCGCTATGAGGAAAGAATCGCCATGACCGTGATAACAACCTGAGAACTTGATAAGCTTATCTTTTCCGGTATAGCCTCTCGCCAATCGGGCTGCCGACATGGTCGCTTCAGTACCTGAATTCACCATCCTTACTTTTTCAATGGAAGGGACCATGCTTACGATCAACTCGGCAATTTCCACTTCTTTGGCAGTAGGCGCTCCAAAAGAAAGAGAATGAGAAATAGCTTTAGAAACTGCTTCCTCTATCATTTCATTCCCATGACCCAAAATCATGGGGCCCCAGGAATTGATCAGCTCTATATATTGATTGTCATCCTCATCATAGATGTAGGCTCCCTTAGCAGATTTAATGAAGAGTGGGTCTCCGCCTACGGCTTTGAAAGCTCTAACAGGAGAGTTTACTCCTCCGGGTATAAATTCTTGGGCTTTTGCAAATAATGAACGACTTCTGTCAATGCTATGCATGAATGAGTTCTCGAGTTTGATTTAATAAATTTGGTTTTCGGGCTCCTTATTAAGGACGCACATCTACCTCTTTGAGTTCAGCTTCTTCATATTTGACAATAGGCACCAATTGATTATCGTTGGCATTGAAGTAATCATAGCCAGAATATAGAAGACTGTTGATTTTATCTTTCTGTGTATAGAACTCCTGGAAATAAACGCCATACTTGTCCAGCATATTTCCTATGTACATAAGCAGATCATAGCCGGCATAAGCATATTTATTGGGTATGTCATAGTACTTTTTACGGTACTGCTCTTTAAAAGCTTTGAAGTTCTCATTTTCCGGGTTGATATAGCCCGGAGCAATCAGGTACTCCTCAAACCCTTCCAGCTGATCGTATGAAATGGAGCTGATGCCTAGCCAATCTTCATTACCGATCACCGGGATGTTATTTTCTGCCATCACTACAGCACTGACGGTATTGCTGATGATCAGTTCCTTATCAGTAGCTACATAAATCATATTATCTTCTCCCAGTTCGTCCAGCATTTCTACCAGCTCTTCAATACGTTCTCTATTGAAATTTTCTTCTTCCAAAACAGTGGTTTCACGACCTGCCTTTTCAAAGGCTTCTACGAAACTTGATACTCTAAGAGAATCCTGAACAGAAGTACTGGTAATGACCACCGCATGATTTTTATCCAGAGAGTCAATGGCAAACTGTGCCGCTCTTCGCCCTTGTGTAATCAAGCTGGGAAGCATCAGATAAGAAAACGGGTTTTCTCCGATAACCGCAGGGTTGCTGGACAATGGGTTGAACATATACTTTTGGTTCTCCTTGGTATACTGCGTAACCTCCTGGATAGGTCCAGCATATAAGGGACCAATAAACACATCCATCTGCTCCATTTCAGGCCTGCTCAACAGACTCTTGGTTTTATCACCGCTCCTTTCTGTATCGTAGGCATGGATATTTATGTTGAACCCATTCTGTTGTAATTCTTCACTCGCTATCTTAATACCTTTGTACAGATCAAGTACAAATTGATTTCCCTGTTGCCTGGCTTCAGGCTTTAGGTTGCCGTATAAAAAAGGTAAAAGCACTGCGATCTGATAGCTGTTTTTCTTTACTGAAGCTTCTTTACTTACCGTACCAAGGCTGGCCAGATCAATGTCAAATGCATTTACAAGTGAATCTATCACTCTCTGCCCCTCAGCATCGTAGAGTCTGCTGGACATATTTTTTACCAATTGTTCGGCAAGCATTTTATCTTTGGGATGCTGTCTGAGCAATACATCTAACTCTTCAGAAGTAGCTTGTCCTAAAAAATATTCTTTCGCAAAAGCTACATCTTCTTTAAGAGAGGCACTGAGCTGACTGTTATTAATTTCATTTACTAAGCCCATTGCCTGAACATAATCTCCCATTTTAAAATAGGTAACGGCCAGCCAATAATCTACTTCTCCCAGTTTATCCCATTTTGGAAATTTACTAATCACCTGTAAGAACATATTCTTTGCCAGATCGTATTGACCGGCTTTAAGTGCAGAAAGCCCAAAATAATAGTTGGCATATTCTACATAGGGATTACTTTGTTCTTGCCTGCTTAGCGTACGGAATACTTCAATGGCTTGTGAATATTGCGCTTGTTCGTATAATCTTTTGCCCTGTTCATAGCGCCCTTTTAATGAGGCACTTCCCTGATTCGTTTGCGCTTGTACTGTAAAAGACAACAAGCAAAAAATGCAAATACATCTGATCATCATACTTTTCATATAAAAGAATATACGTAAATAACTATTCCCATTCAATGGTAGCCGGAGGTTTAGAGCTGATATCATAAACCACTCTGTTTACTCCTTTTACATTGTTAATAATCTCATTGGACACATCACTTAAAAATTCATAAGGTAAATGACTCCAGTCGGCGGTCATACCATCCACACTGCTTACTGCTCTTAAACTCACAACACCCTCATATGTTCTTTCGTCACCCATTACTCCTACGGATTGAATAGGTAAAAGAATGACTCCTGCCTGCCAGACCTGGTCATAGAGCTTTTCCTGTTTGAGCTTACTAATGAAGATATGATCTACCTCCTGCAATATTCTTACCCTTTCAGCAGTGATATCACCCAAAATCCGGATAGCCAGTCCCGGCCCGGGGAAAGGATGTCTTTGCAGAATGTTTCGCGGGATTTCCAATGTCTTACCCACTTCCCTTACTTCATCTTTAAAAAGTGTTTTGAGTGGCTCAACCACTTTGAGATGCATCTTTTCGGGCAGACCTCCTACATTATGGTGTGACTTAATTGTGGCTGAAGGCCCTTTGACTGATACTGATTCAATTACATCTGGGTAAATGGTACCTTGACCCAGCCATTTTACATCTTTGATCTTGTGTGCTTCAGCATCAAATATTTCAATAAATACTCTGCCGATAGCTTTTCTTTTTTCTTCAGGATCAGAAATGCCGGCCAATGCCGTATAAAACTCTTCATGGGCATCTACTCCTTTTACGTTGAGCCCCAGGTCTTTATATGACGTCAGCACATCCTCAAATTCATTTTTACGGAGAAGTCCGTTATCTACAAAAATACAGTGCAGGTTTTTACCTATTGCCCTGTGTAGCAAAGTAGCAGCCACTGAAGAGTCTACCCCTCCTGAGAGCCCTAATACTACTTTATCATTTCCTAAAGTTTCCTGTAATGAAGCAATCGTAGCCTCCACAAAAATATCAGGAGTCCAGTCCTGAGCGCACTTACAAATATGCACCACAAAATTTCTGAGTACTGTTTTACCTTCCAGCGAATGTGTTACTTCAGGGTGAAACTGTATACCATATGTCTCCTGGTCTTTAATTTTGAAAGCAGCGACTGCCACTGTAGGGGTCTTTGCTATCACTTCAAAAGAATCAGGTACACTGTTAATCGTATCCCCATGTGACATCCATACCTGTGTATCCTGAGTTAGCTCCTTGAGCAGGTCTTTGTGGGTATCTATTTTGCTCAGTTTGGCTCTGCCATACTCTCTGATGCGAGAAGGGACTATCTCTCCCCCGTATTTTTCAGCCATTAATTGAGCTCCATAGCATATACCTAGTACCGGAAGCTTGCCCAGATAATCCTGCAAGTCAATATGAGGTGCTTCCTCGTCTTTCACTGAGCACGGGCTACCTGAAAGTATTACTCCTTTTACGTTTCCTTCCAGGCTATCCGGCTCTGGAAGGTGGTTGAACGGGTGTATCTCACAATACACATTCAGTTCTCTTACCCTACGCGCAATAAGCTGCGTATATTGAGAACCAAAATCGATAATTAGAATCATTTCTGACATGGGGCAAAAATATAATAAAATCCCTATAACCTAAACCACTTGTTCAGTATTCCTTTAAGATCAGTGCAAGCCCGGCCTATCTCCTTCATCAGTCTGGTTTTCAACTTCTTGTAAGCCCGATACACCTCCGGATACAATGAACTTCATGATATCCGCACTGGATGCTGCTTTGATGGGCACCACAAATTTGGCAGGGACGATGTATAAATTACCTGAAAAGTTATATGAATGTGGCAGATATACTGCTACCTGATCTACCAAACCCAGTTGTGACAAATCTTTCTGAGTAATAAAACCAGGTTTCTGGATAACAAATTCAGGGTTAAGTGTGACCAGCACCGGCTGGTTAAATTTCTTTTTATCTCCCACAAAAGCGGATATCAAATCTTTTAACGACGAATAGATTATATTGATTAGCGGAACCTTAACCAGTAATTCTTCCAGAAGCTTAAATATCGGGCCGGCCAGTAGAGTAGATGCCAGGTATCCTATGAGTGTGATGAATACTAAAATGGTAAGCATTCCTAAACCCGGAACTGCAAAAGGAATCAAGCTATCCAGCCAGCTAATGGCTAGAATAATGATATACATAGTGAGTGCAACAGGCACTACAAAGAGAAGACCACGAAAAAAATAAGAAACGAAGCGGTTCATAGGATACACTAAGTTAAAAAAAAAAGGCTTTACATTGATAATGTAAAACCCTTTACAAATGTCAATATTGCTTGTGTTGTTTTAGATAGAGATTCCCACAAAAGATAAAAAAGCAATACCCATAAGTCCAGTAATCAACATCGTAATTCCCAGTCCTTTGAGTCCATCGGGAACGTTGGAATATTTCAAACGTTCACGGATTGCGGCCAGGGCTACAATCGCCAGCAGAAATCCCGTACCAGATCCAAAACCAAATACTGCGGCTTCACCAATAGTATAATCTCTCTGGACCATAAAAAGTGAAGACCCTAATATCGCACAGTTTACAGCAATCAGCGGTAAGAAAATTCCCAGCGTACCATACAGCGCAGGAGAAACTTTTTCAATTACCATTTCAACCAATTGTACCATTGCTGCAATTACCGCAATAAACATGATAAAGCGTAAAAAGCTCAGGTCAATGGTTGCAAACTGATCGCCTGCCCATGTTAGTGCACCTTCCTTTAACACAAGCTCTTGCAGTACCCAGTTAATCGGTACAGTAATCGTAAGTACGAAAACAACGGCGGACCCCAGACCAACAGCGGTAGACACCTTCTTGGATACTGCCAGATAAGAACACATACCTAAGAAATAGGCGAGTACCATGTTCTCAATAAAAATTGCCTTAATTCCTAAATTTATTAAATCCATAGTAAATGTTATTGATCGCTTATCTTTCTACGTATCCAGTTAAGCTACGCTGTACCCAAATAATAATTCCGAGGATCATAAAGGCTCCCACTGGAGATACCATTAGTCCATTAGTAGGGAAGTTTTCAATGCCAATAGCTTCAAAAACTTTAAAGCCAAAAATAGATGCTGATCCAAGAAGCTCTCTGAAAAAGGCCACAGCCAAAATCACCCACGCATATCCAAAGCCACTGCCAAGACCGTCCAGCACAGAATCGTAAGGTTTATTACCCATGGCAAAGGCTTCCAGCCTACCCATTACTATACAGTTGGTAATGATCAGACCTACAAATACTGACAACACTTTCCATGCATCGTAGAAATAAGCTTTCAGCACCTGGTCTACTAATGTTACCAGGGTAGCAATGACGGCTAGTTGCACAATAATTCTAACTCTACCGGGGACCAAATTTCTAATCAGAGAAATAATCAGATTAGAAAAAACAATTACGAAAACCACTGAGACCGCCATGATCAGGGTAGGGCTCAGCTGGGTAGTTACCGCAAGGGCAGAGCAGATTCCTAAAACCTGGACGGTAATAGGATTATCGTCATTGAGAGGGTCGGATACAAACCTCCGTCTCCTTTTTGACAATAAAGCTTCCGATTTCTCTTTTTCTTTTACTGGTTTATCAGCTACTTCTGTGCTCATAATAATATCTGCTTTTTAATAAAAAAGTTTTTATACATCAGTATACTGCTCTTCTGAATCAGGCTTTTCAACATCATTCGCTTTTGCAGCCCTTTCCAGGTAAGGTTGATAATAAGTAAGATAATTAGACAACATATCATTAACACCTACAGCAGTAATCGTTGCACCTGACATACCATCCACCTGATTAGCATTGTAGGCGCTAGGATCTCCGGTCTCCCCTTTCATCATACGCACTGCTACAAGTTCTCCTATGTCATCATAAATCTTCTTACCTGCGAAGCGTTCCTGTACTTCTACTGTAGTGATTCTCGCTCCCAGACCAGGGGTTTCACCGGCATGATCAAATACCACTCCTCTGATGGTTTCGAGGTCGCTTTCCAGCGCAACATATCCCCAGATATCATCCCAGAGACCGCTACCATAGACAGGCAATACATAAGAACTTACTTCTCCATCCTCTCCCTTGTATTTGTAAACTGGATAAAGTCGGTCTTCAGGAGCCTTATCATACTGAGAGGCAATGTTCACTTTTTCAGCTATTACAGGCTCTCCGTCTACTTCCTGAACTTCTTCTCCACTAGCGTTTACCACCAGTGTCTCAACTCTTTCGTTATAAATAGCAGGAATATCATCTGTAGGCTGCAGGTCCATTACTGCACCTAAGATCTTCTTCTGCGTATCCAAAGCGACTTGCATATCCTGCATAGGCTTAAGCCCTACAGACGCAAGTGAAATCAATCCGCCAAGTATGATGGTCAATACAGCGGAGAATACGATAATATAAGTGTTAGACTGTCGCACGTTGTAATCTTCTTTTTTTGTTTGATTGAACAACTACATGGTCAATAAGCGGTGCAAATACATTCATGAAGAGTACTGCCAACATGATTCCTTCCGGATAAGCAGGATTTAATACTCTTATGATTACTGTAATAATTCCGATTAGTGCACCGTAAACCCATTTTCCGGATTCTGTATGTGCAGCAGATACAGGATCAGTCGCCATAAATACCGCACCAAAAGCTAAACCACCCATTACCCAGTGGTAATGAGCAGGCATCATCATAAATTCGTTAGCACCAAAAGCAGTCAGTAAATATCCCAAGCCTAAGGCACCACCAAATACACTTAAAATAATTTTCCAGCTACCCACTCCAGTAGCGATAAGAATAATGGCTCCAACCAATGCCATCAACGTAGAGGTTTCCCCAATTGATCCCGGAATAAAGCCTATAAACATATTCCAGAAAGAAAAAAGACCATCATTAGTGGTAGCCAATGTAGAAGTAACTTCCTGTGTTCCGTCAACAAGTATAGTCTCTGCAGCCAGTCCCAATGCGGTAGCTCCGGTAAAACCGTCAGCATATTGCTGGTCACCTAAATAGTACCACACATCTCCCGACATATCCGAAGGGTAAGCAAAATACAAGAAAGCACGGGCTGTCATGGCAACGTTCAGTACATTCATGCCCGTCCCTCCAAATACTTCTTTGGCAATCACCACGGCAAAGACAGATGCTAATGCTACCTGCCACAATGGAATAGTAGGTGGCAAAATCAATGGAATTAACATTCCTGTTACCAAAAAGCCTTCGTTGATCGGATGGCGGCGGATAAGAGAGAATACCACTTCTACCAAGCCTCCGGCTACATAGGCAGTAAGTACAACCGGCAATACCACGGTAGCACCTAGCAGAACTTTTTCGCCGAAGGTAGCCAACTGGCCGGTAGCCAGAAAATGTGTATGTCCTACATTATATATGCCGAACAACAGGCATGGAATCATCGCTACTACTACGGTAATCATTAAGCGCTTCAGATTGATCGCATCGCGCACCTGAGCACCTTTAATTCCAGTAGTTTCATTGGGTACAAATAAGAAGGTCTCATTAGCCTCAAAGAGGTAATAATACTTCTCAAACTTACCACCTTTTTCAAATAGTGGCTTCTGCTTGTCTAATATATCTCTAATCGCTTTCATATATACCTTTACAATATTTATGTAGTAGCTTTAATCAGGTTAATACCTTCGCGTAGTATGGCCTGAATTTCATGTTTGGATACATCTATAAATTCGCATAGGGCAAGGTCTTCTTCAATGACTTCAAATATCCCAAGTGCTTCCATATCGTCATAATCTTCCGCCATGATTGCTTTGATCAAGTATTCCGGCAGGATATCCATAGGAGTTACTTTCTCAAATATCCCGGTTTGCACAAAGGCTCTCTCCTCGCCCAGTGTATTGGTGGTTAACACAAATTCTTTCTTGGGATTGAGAAAAGACAGTAAACCTAACGCCCTGTGAAAGCTTAACTTACTGGTCGTAGGCTTTAACCATCCTAGAAATTCGTATTGGTCTCCTTCAGGAATTACTGTCAGTTGATGATGGTAAAATCCAAGGTATCCTTGTTTACTGATTTTTTCCCCGGTAAGCACATTTCCAGAGATATAGCGCACATGCTCCTGCTTGATATTACCTTCCACGAGTTTATCTATGCAAGCGCCTATATAAGTCTGGTAGTACTTAGGTTCCTTCACTTCAGAGCCGGTAAGGGCAATAGTCTTGGAAGCATCAAATACTCCATTCAAAAACATTTTACCTATTTGTACTACGCCATATGGATCAATAGTCCATACCAAATCACCTTTACCAATAGGGTCTGTGTGGTGAATATGTACTCCTACATTACCGGCAGGGTGAGGTCCTGAAAACTTGTTGACCTGAACGCCTTTTACGTTGGAGAATATAGGAGAAACCTCTGCGTCGGCATTTACACCCAGGTTTACTTTTCCGCTTGTAAATTTCTTGAGGATTTCAATGCCCGCTTCAAAAAAGCTTGCCTGATTCTTCAGTAGAACATCATAGTCAGGGGCCAGAGGATGAGTATCAAAGGTAGAAATAAAAATAGCCTTGGGGGTATCTTCAGGATTGGCGACAATACCATAGGGACGTTGGATAAGCTGTGGCCAAACGCCTCCTTTAAGCATAGTTTCCTGAGCCTGCTCTCTACTAATGCCTGACAATTCTGATGCTGAATGCTCCTTAAACTGTTCGTATTCAATTTGCTTGTCAGCCAAAATTTTAATTTCAAGCAGCTTTCGCTTCTCTCCTCTTACTATTTCTACAACCTCTCCACTTACCGGAGCGCAGTACATGACCTGGTTCATTTTCTTGTCAAATAAAACCGGTGTACCAGCCTTGACGACATCTCCTTCCCGTACAGTAACTTTGGGACGAATGATACCGATAAAGTCAGTAGGTTTTACAGAGAAAGTTTCTGATCTGTCAGCTTCGGCAACTACTTGTTGAGGTTTACCTGCAAGATTTATGTTAAATCCTTTTTTAAGTTTGATGTGCTGAGACATTTACCGTTGCAAATAAGGTTTATATGATCGTTTCCATTGGAAAAACGCTGCAAAAATAATCAAAATCAGCTAATAACCTTAATTTTTCTCAGTTACTTCTGATCTATGCAGCATATTCAGTTTATGTTATGGTTCAATACCATTCAGCTAAGTATCTCAGGCAGTCGTAACGCATCTTTCACCGATACTTTTGATGGCATTAGCTACGTTTTCCATGAGCCACATAGGCGTGGAGGTAGCTCCACAGACACCTGCTTTTTCAGCATTTTCAAACCACTCTGCCTCCAACTCTTCCTCATTGGCGATGAAATAGCTTCTTTCGTTTTCGGCTTTGCAAACACTGTATAAGGCTTTGCCGTTTGAGCTTTTTTTACTACTCACAAATATAATAACGTCCTGCTCCCTAGAAAACCTTTGTAACTGAGGTTCTCTGTTAGAAACCTGCCTGCAAATACTGTCATTTGCGTTAAACTCAATGGTTTTTAAATCATGGCTGGAAGCGCGCATCCGCTCTTCTATCATTGCTTTTATACGGTAGAACCCTTTAGTGCTTTTGGTGGTCTGGCTAAACAAGGTGACGGGACGTGCGAAATCTATTTCGTCCAGATCTTCATCCTTAAGAATAATAATAGCATCTCCTCTTGTTTGTCCAGTCAAGCCAATAATTTCGGCATGCCCAGGCTGGCCGTAAATCACAACCTGCCCGCTCTTCTCCTGCATGGCATCGTAAGCATTTTTCACTCGGTTTTGCAGTTTGAGCACGACCGGACAAGAAGCATCAATAAGTTCAATATTATTTTTTAATGCGGTTTGATAAGTCTCGGGAGGCTCACCATGTGCCCTTATTAGCACTTTGCAGTCAGTAACTCTGGAAAGATCGTCTCTGTTAATAATGCGCAACCCTTTGTCATGTAGTCTTTTGACTTCCATGTCATTGTGCACTATGTCTCCCAAGCAGTAGAGTTTGTTACCATCCTGCATTTCATCTTCAGCCATTTGGATGGCAAATTCAACTCCAAAACAATAACCTGAGTTACTATCAATTGTTACTTCCATAGGAAGAAATCACTTTTTAGTTTCTTAAAAGTATACAGTGCAAATTGTTATCTTTCTATCAGTTTTTTTGCGAGATCTACAATCTTTTTTACCTGCTCATCAAAATTCAGATAAGTAGTATCTATCTCTATGGCATCTTCTGTTCTGATCAAGGGGCTCTGCGCTCTGCTGCTATCCAGTTTATCTCTTTCTCTAAGATTATTTTCTATTTCTTCCAGTGACGCTCCCCCCCCTTTCTCAGCCAGTTCTTTCATTCTTCTTTCAGCGCGCACTTTCAGGTCTGCTGTCATAAAAATTTTTAGCTCGGCTTCAGGAAAAACATGACTTCCAATATCACGTCCATCCATCACTACTCTTTTATCTTTACCTAGCGCTCTTTGCTGACTGACCATTTTTTTTCGTACCACTGGCAGTGCACTAACTGCACTTACGTTTTTGGAAACTTCCATTTTTCTAATCTCCTCCTCAACGTTTTCGCCATTTAAATAAGTTTCATTAAGCAGGCTATCTTCATTACGTGAAAAGCGGATATTAATAGCATCCAAAGCTTCTGCTACCACTTCTGAGTCCTGCAAATTTACCTGGTGTCGGAGGAAGTAAAGTGTTACCGCACGATACATAGCGCCTGAGTCGAGATAAGTGTACTTAAGAGCCTTCGCTACCTCTTTAGCAGTAGAACTCTTGCCACAACCGGAATAACCATCTAAAGCTATGATAATATCCTGCATAATGCAGTGTAAGGTTAACAGTCTCTTATGGGACAGGGAATGGCCCCTTTTTTGGGTAACTTCCTGGGCTTATTGGTAGCGCATGCACTCATAAGACCGATCAAAAGTATAACGCACATCATTGATAACCTAATTTTTTTCCATCCAATCATAAGCTCTCGTCATTTTTGTCAAAGAAACGAATTTGTGCTTACAAATAATTCATAAGATAAAGAATCATCTTACTTGGAGCACCTTGTTCTATTGTTTCTTTTTTTTTAAATATTTCACATCATTTAAAACAATCTTGAAAATCAACAGGTTATAACTTTTTAGGCCTAAACCGTAAAGCTCATGGAAACTAATAGTAAAAATACCATTGAACGCTTGGGAGTAAAATATGGGGTATTAATGACCTTGGCATTGGTAGGTTATTTTCTTCTTATGAAGGCTGTTAATTTGGAACAAAATCTGGAGCTCAGAGTTTTTAACCTGATTATACTGTCTAGCTTTGTGTTGATGGCCATAGACAAATACAAAAAGAAGAAAGGGCTACACCTGACCTACCTGAAAGGTGTAGGTTTGGGCCTGCTGACTTCAGTGGTAGGGGTATTTGTTTTTGCAACTTTGGTACTATTGTATGTTACCATTTTAGATCCGGCATTTATGGAGATCATCAAACAAAACGAACCTTTCGGTAGTTATTTAAATCCTTTGCTGGTAAGTATAGCGATTTTGATTGAAGGTACTGCCTCAGGATTTATTGCAACTTTTGCGATAATGCAATACTATAAGGTTAGTCATCTCGTTTCTATACATGGCGAGTAATATAAAAACAGAAAATTAAGATTTTTTTATTGTTTTTATCATTTTTATGTAACCTTTGTCGTATAATCACGTCTTTATTGATAAACGTTGTAAAGAGAAGTAAAAATATTAAAGATATATAGTTTGGCAAATGCCAAATATTTAAGATTTGATTGAGTAGTTTTAGGTTGTTGTATTAGTAGTGAAAAAAGTGATCCTTTTAGGTTCACTTTTTTTTTGTTTATATCCCTATCTTGCTGATTATTTTTCTTTAGCTATATGATTCACATCTCCGTAGATTCTTTGAGCAAACATTACCTGACCGCTGAGGGCAGGGAAAAATTTCTTTTTGAAAATATCTCCTTTGGGATAGAACAAGGTCAAAAAGTAGCATTAGTTGGTGTAAATGGCACAGGTAAGTCTACTTTGCTCCGGATTATCTCAGGACTTGAAGTTCAGGATAAGGGCCAGGTGGTGGTTAGTAAAGATGTAAGACTGGCTTTTGCCGAGCAACAACCACAGTTTGATCAAAACGCGACAGTGTTATCAGCAATTTATGAAAGTGAAAACGAAGTGCTTCAGCTACTAAGAGACTACCGTCAGGAATTATACAAAGATGCTACTTCTGACCGCCTTCAAGGCCTCATGAGCCGAGTAGATAGTCTTAATGCCTGGGATTATGAACATCAGATTGAACAAATACTTGGTCAGTTGGGCATATATGATCTTGAGCAGCAGGTAAGTCAGCTTTCCGGAGGGCAACGTAAGAGGGTAGCCCTTGCCCGTGCACTCATAGAACGCCCTGACTTTTTGATTCTGGACGAACCTACCAACCACCTTGATCTGGACACCATAGAGTGGCTGGAAAATTATTTGTCTACCCAAAAAATGTCCCTTTTGCTGGTCACACACGACCGTTACTTTCTGGAGCGAGTAACCAATGAGATACTGGAACTGGATCAGGGCAATGTATATCGCTACAAAGGGAACTACCAGTATTTTCTGGAAAAGAAAAATGAGCGCATGGCACAGCAGCAGGCCAGCATTGACAAGGCGCAAAACCTGATGCGCAAAGAACTGGAATGGATGCGTAGACAACCTAAAGCAAGGGGCACAAAAGCGAAATACAGGGTAGAGGCTTTTTACGATTTGAAGGACCAGGCCAATAAAAAGGTAGAAGACCGAAACATAGAGCTGGGTCTGAAAGGAAGACGACAAGGAAAAAAAATTCTGGAGCTTTCACATATCCAAAAGGCATATGATGAGAAAAAAATTGTAGATGATTTTTCCTACACCTTCAAAAGAAGTGACCGCATTGGAGTGATAGGAAAAAATGGCTCCGGCAAAACTACCTTTCTGAATATGCTTACCGGGCAGCTGCCCCCTGATGCAGGTGAGATTGACCTTGGACAAAATACGGTATTTGGGTACTATACCCAACAGGAAATCAGCTTCAACGATGACCAAAGGGTGATTGATGTAGTGAAGGAAGTCGCTGAAATTGTGGAGGTCAGCAAGGGTAACTTTATTTCTGCTTCTCAGTTTCTGCAACATTTTATGTTTCCTCCGGAGATGCACTATAACAAGGTGAGAAATCTGAGTGGTGGTGAAAAGCGTAGGCTTCAACTTCTCCGCGTCTTAATGAAAAACCCGAATTTCCTCATTCTTGATGAGCCTACCAATGACCTGGACTTGATGACGCTGAATGTATTGGAAGATTTTCTGTTTAATTTTGATGGTTGTCTGCTCCTGGTTTCTCACGACCGCTACTTTATGGACCGATTGGTGGAACACCTGTTCGTATTTAGTGATCAGGGAGGTGAAATCAAGGACTTCCCCGGGAATTATACTGATTATAGGGAGACTCTTCAAGAAGAGAGTGAAAAGAAATCGTCTTCTGAAAAATCTTCAGCAAAAAAAGAGCAAAAGACTTCTCCCAAAGCTGCTGATGAAAGCAAGAGTCGTAAAGCTTCCTATAAAGAAAAACGTGAATATGCTCTTCTAGAAGAGGAAATTGAAAAACTGGAAGCTGAAAAAGAACAGCTAACTGAAGAACTCAACCAGATTTCTTCCTCTGCTGCTCCTGACCACCACGCATTAACCGAAGTTTCCCAAAAAATTGAAAGCATCAGCAAACAGATTGACGAAAAATCTGACCGTTGGCTGGAGCTGGCTGAGCTAATGGAGTAGGTCGTCTTGGAGCTTTTAGGGTGTGAGAGGGTGCAACTTCATATTGCTAAATGAGTGGTCAAAAGAACACTAACACGATTCATTCCACCACATCATCCACATCGTTTACAAAGGTGACCATAAATCCGGCAAGTATCATGGCTGCGCCACCCAGCATCAGCACATAAATTCCATGGTTGTCAAAGAAAGTACGGGAAATATAACCTAGCGTACTGGAAGCGATGATCTGGGGAATGACAATAAAAAAATTAAAAATCCCCATATAGATGCCCATCTTAGAGGCTGGTAATGAGCCTGCAAGTATGGCATAAGGCATGGTAAGTATGCTTGCCCAGGCCAACCCAACACCTAACATAGTGACTAGAAGAATGACAGGGTCATCAATAAAAAAAACAGAGATCAAACTCATACCTCCTACTATAAGTGATAGGGCATGTACTTTTTTTCTGCCCATACTTAATGCCAGCCTGGGCAACATAAAAGCCAGAATAGCTGAAACCCCATTATAAACGGCAAAGCATACACCTACCCAGTTGGCTCCTTCATTGTATAATGATGAGGTAGGATCGGTTGTACCATACACATGCTCGGTAACTGCGGCTGTCGTATAGAGCCACATACAAAAGAGCGCAAACCAAGTAAAAAACTGAACTAAGGCCAATTGCACCATCGTTTTGGGCATTCTCACAAAATCAATCAGGATCTGTACCATACCTTGATCCTGCTCTTCTGTATATTCTTCTCCATGAAAATGCTTAAACTCTTTTGGAGGATATTCCTTAGTTTTGATGACTGACCAGATTACCGCCGAAAAGAAAGCGAATGCTCCCAGATAAAAGGAGATTTTGACTGAATCTGGTATCTGACCGGCAGGAGCAGTATTGCTCACACCGAACCATTCGGTCATCATATAGGGTAAAGCAGAAGCTACCACAGCCCCCACTCCTATGAAGAAAGTCTGAACCGCAAAGCCGGTGGTTCGCTGAATAGAAGGAAGCATGTCGGCGACCAAAGCCCGAAACGGTTCCATAGAAATATTGATGGATGCATCCATAATCCACAGCATCCCTGCCGCCACCCAAAGCACAGGAGAGTTAGGCATAAATACCAGCGCAATGCTGGCAAGTATCGCTCCTATCAGAAAATATGGCCTTCTTCTCCCCAGCCTGGGATGCCAGGTACGGTCACTGAAGTAACCGATGATAGGTTGAACCAGTAAACCGGTAGTTGGAGCTGCCAGCCACAATATTGGAATCTCATCTTTACTCGCTCCCAGGGTTTCAAAAATACGGCTGGTATTGGCATTTTGAAGGGCAAAACCAAACTGAATGCCCAGGAATCCAAAATTCATATTCCATATTTGCCAAAAACTCAGGCGAGGTTTTTGGGCAACCTGCTCAATCGTAGTTTCCATAGAATAGGTAGTGTGTAAATTTCCGATCTTATACACAAGTGGCCAGCATTAAAATGTTTTCTTTCAAACCTAAGAGTATAAAAAGACAACAAAGGCTAAATGTTTAATGATTTCGCAAATTATATATTTAATAATTTAAGTTGTGGATAATGTTTTGTTAAAAGTAAAAGCAAATAGGAACAGAACGACCTTGAGCAAGAACCCCTGTGGGGTAACTGCATGGATTTTTCCGGGAAAGCGAGCAGTAACTTGGCTGAAGCAGGTTTCAATACGCTTTCTGTAATGCTTTTTTAAAAAACGCATAGCTGCGTTATCCTGCCTTTTTGAGTTAGATTTTCGCTCTACCAATAGGCGCACCTGATCGCATTCTTCATAAAGGTCTTCCAACTCATAATGCGTATAAGCACTGTCAGCATAAAGTTCACTACCTTGAGGTAAGTATAGGGACATAGCTTGTAAAGCTGTATTGTCGTGAATAGAACCAGCCGTGATCAAATAATCCACTGGTATACCATCGGCGGTGGTAACTACCTGTACCTTAAAACCATAGAAATACTGTCGTTTGGAGGCATTGTATCCCCGATAAGATTCATGTTTTAGTAGCTTGCACCTCCCAATACGAATGTTTTTACAAACAGCTACTGGGAACGAATCTATTAAGTAGCGACTTGCAGTGTTGAGTTGCTTGAGACTCTCCCCCAATGCTAAAAAGATCCTGATTAAAGTATTTGATAGGCGATGCAGATGGCGATTAAAGTTAGACTTGTCTATTTTGGCCATCCCATGATGTTGCTGCATGTATTGACAAGTAGTGTGCTGGTTGCCATAAAAGTACTGGGCTGAGAGCAGGGCAGTAGTTAATATCTCCGCATCACTTACTTTGCGACGAATGTCTATGTGGGGTTGGCTGATTTTTAAATAATCGTCCATAAAACAATATATTGCAATAGTATAGTCTGTCATGTAATTGTTAGGTAAAGTGTGGTAACTTCACTTTAACAATCTTTTGGCAGACTATGCTTCATTTAACCTTTTAATTCGCAACTTGAGTTTAATAATTACACAAAATGCGAATATTCAAATTACTCAACCAAATTTAAGATAATAATCAATTCTTCACCTAACTCTCTTATTTCTCTGATCATTTTTTAAAGATGGGAAGACATCTGCTCTAAAAAGATCAAAAAGTAATCAGCGGGCATGCGCTAAGTTGTCTATGTGATACTGCTCATATTTAGGATCGGCCTGGATAGCTTGGATCACTTTTTCTAATGAATCAACCACTGAAGGTAATCTAAACGAGCTCCATTTATTAGCATGCTTTTGTATTTCCCAACGGTCAATATTGTCCCAATGCTTAGGGGTAGGAGTATTGTAAATATCAACGAAAGACTGAAGTACATGAATACACTCTTTCGCCTCATCCGAGTCTGGCGAGAAGTTTTTTAGCTGCTGCCCAACATCTTCAGGATAAGCGTAAGGCCAGTAATTGGCAAAATCATGGAAGTTACTTCCCAGTCTGAGGGCTGCCACTGAAACCCGCTGTATAACAATTGTTTTGAGGGGAACCGGCTGTTTGTCTTCAAAAGCTTTTTGCATGCGCTCAAGTTGGGCAGCTGTCGCTACCGTACTTCTTTCCTTTAGGTCATCGACCTCCTCTTCGCTAAACTTAATATTATATTTCTGTTCAGCCTCAGTCAGCGCAGAATCTATATAAGCGTAAAATTCTGCACGTAACTCAGCATCTACCTTAGTAACTACTGAACTATCCACTGAAGTGATGTGTGCCAGTACAAAGGACAAAAGACAGCCTGCGACAAATGTATATCCCATCCAGCTAAAACAGCGAACAGCAAGCCGGAAAGTATGCCATCCATGCAAAAAAATAACTAAAGGTAAAAGGTAAAAAAGTAAACCACTTGCCCCGGTGAATACTGGAATAGGCTGGTCTCCAAAGTACCCTGCATAGCCCCAGGGAGTGCCGGAACCAAAGCGAACGACCACTTCTAAGATCATCCAGAAAATAAATATCGCAGAGAGTTAAGCCAGACGAATGTAACGTCTCTTGAAAAGATGTCGGACATCCATCTTTTGCTGCCATATCCATAACATCAGATTCGTACCCAGACTGCCAGACAGCGCGGCATAGAAATAGTAAAAAACTGCTTCTTCTCAGCATTAAGTTCTACCAGATTTCGCAAAGCGCTGAACAGAAAGCGGAAGAGCTCTCGGCCATAATTAAAAAACAAACTCAGCGTAACCGCCGCAAATACTCCTAAAGCTATTCCCAGATAAAAGCAAACATTACCAATGTGGCTAACACTTGATTTTTGCTTGATAAGTTGAATGCTCATCTCTAGCGCTCATAAAATGTAAGTATTGAGTCTTAAGCAACTACACTTATATTTACAAGCTATTTTTTATAGCGATGCGAGCGAAAATATTTGATAAAAAGCAGAATAATCACTGTAGAAAGTACGATCTGGAAAAAGGCAAACCAGGCATAATCAAGATAAAACATCAGGTATACAAATAAAGCCATGGAGCCAAATACTAAAATCAGAAGTACGAATACACCTAAAAAATCTTTCATAGCTAAAAAAAATGATGTTTGAATCTGCATAGATAAAACAGCTGACCTCAAACATTGTTAATATGCTTGTTATATTAAGGTATACTCTGAATACTTTTTTGATGATTGAGGTATTAATTTTTTTGATATGCAAAGACTTAAAGGACAAGCTGCTTTAATTACAGGTGCCAGCTCTGGCATCGGACAGAATATTGCTATTGCGATGGCCAATGAAGGTGCTGTTGTAGGTATCAACTATTCCAGCAGTGAGGATGGAGCCAAAGAGACCTTACGGCAGGTAAAACAGGCTGGCAGCGAAGGTATGATCATACAGGCAGATGTGAGCGATCCAGAAAGCGTAAATAATATGTTCGGTCAGTTTATGGAGCGTTTTGGCACCATAGATATTCTGGTCAGCAATGCTGGCATCCAGAAAGATGCTGCCTTTCTGGACATGAGTTTTGAAGACTGGCAGAAGGTACTTGCAATAAATCTGAACGGACAATTTCTCTGTGCCCAGCACGCCGCCAAAGAATTTATAAAAAGAGGTGTTGTAAACGAACGCTCCAAAGCAGCTGGTAAAATCATCTGTATGAGCTCAGTGCATGACATCATCCCCTGGGCAGGCCATATCAATTACGCGACTGCTAAAGGGGGGGTGATGATGCTGATGAAAACGATGGCGCAGGAACTGGCTCACCATAAAATCAGGGTAAACGCATTGAGTCCGGGAGCTATCAAAACGCCTATCAATGAAGAAGTATGGAAGGATGAAGAACAGCGAAATGAGCTACTAGCGCTTATTCCTTATAAAAGAATAGGAGAACCTGAAGATATTAGCAATGCTGCGGTATGGCTGGCTTCTGATGAATCAGATTATGTAAACGGGCAAACGATATATGTCGATGGAGGGATGAGCCTCTACCCCGGTTTTATTGGTAACGGTTAAGAGACACGCTGAGCTTTCCCTAAACTGATTGCACATTGTTCGGCACATTTCTCTCCGTCTATGGCAGCAGAGATGATACCTCCGGCATATCCCGCTCCTTCTCCGCAGGGATATAAACCTTTGACCTCTACATGTTCCAGGCTTTGGTAATCACGGGGAATACGTACCGGAGAAGAAGTTCGCGATTCAGGCGCATGCACTACTGCTTCATTGGTCAGATAGCCACGCATTGCTTTACCGAACTGCCGGAATCCCTCCTGCAGTGCGCGGTAGATGAAACTGGGTAATACTTCTCCCAATTCTACTGAGCTGGTGCCCGGAAGATAAGAAGTAAAAGGAATATCCTGTGAAACTTTTCCTTGGGTAAAATCTACCAGACGCTGGGCGGGTACTTTTTGCGTTTTTCCTGCCAGAGTCCAGGCTTTTTGCTCAATGCTCTTTTGAAATTCTACGCCTGCCAACGGCCCCATTTTCTGATACTCTTTAAAATCTGCTACTTTCAGTTCCACCACAATACCGGAATTGGAAGTAGGCTGATTTCTCTTGGAAGGCGACCAGCCATTGGTCACTACTTCTCCCGGAGCGGTAGCGCAGGGGGCAATGATGCCTCCCGGACACATACAGAAAGAATAAACTCCCCTTCCCTGCACCTGCCTGACAATGTTGTAAGGTGCGGGCGGCAGATAATCTCCCCTACTTTCACAATTGTATTGTACGCTGTCTATCAGCGTCTGACTATGTTCTACCCTCACACCCAGCGCAAAAGGCTTGGCTTCTATCCTGATTCCTTTTTGCTGCAGTAATGCAAAAATATCCCGGGCTGAATGTCCGGTAGCCAGAATGAGTTTAGAGGCTTCAAGGATATCACCACGCTCTAACCTGACACCCTTCACTTCATTTTGCTGAATGAGAATATCGCTGACCTTAGCGTCAAAAACCACTTTCCCTCCCTGTCGGATAATGGTTTCACGGACAGCGGTCACGATCTGGGGTAGCTTATTGGTACCAATATGCGGATGCGCATCAACCATAATATCGGGATGAGCACCATGAGCTACCAGTAAATGCAGGATACGCTGTACATCCCCTCTTTTCTTGGAACGGGTGTACAGCTTGCCATCAGAATAGGTGCCGGCTCCCCCCTCTCCAAAGCAATAATTAGAATCTTCGTTAACGATATGCGCACGGGTAATGGCGGCCAGGTCACGTCGGCGATTTTTCACATCTTTGCCTCGCTCCAGTACAATGGGCTTCAGTCCTTTTTCAATGAGCCTGAGCGCGGCAAACAAGCCTGCCGGACCTGCGCCCACCACAATCACCTCCTGCGCCTGAGACACATCAGGATAGTCGGGTAGTTGTATCGGCACTTCCTCAAAGTCTTCATCTACAAAAACTCCTAGCTTCAGATTGATTTTCACCTTACGCTGGCGGGCATCAATAGAGCGCTTGAGCACTTCCAGATGCCTGATCTCTGCGGAGGCAATGGCCAGCTTACGCGAAACCTCTTTCATTAGAGCTTCTTCATGGGCAGCTATTTCGGGTGAGACCTGTAATTGTATTTCCTCTCGCATAGGATCAATTCATCAGTTTAGTGAAGTGCTTAGCACAAAGCAATCAATGCTTTTTTGGGGTGGCAAGTTCGTGAATTTGCAGGATTTTCTATACTTGTATACAGTTTAAGGGCTCGAAAAATGCTTTACTTACCTGGTATTTCATTATTACTGTTTGAATAGCTCGAACTAAACTAACATAATCTGCAAACATTTTCTTTTCCTCAAATAAGCCTTACCTTTGCCTCGTACTATGGTGGCTTCGTCCGTTGCTGACTACACGGACAAGCTGTAAATAGGGAATGCGGTGCAAATCCGCTGCAGTCCTCGCTGCTGTAACTCTTTTTCCGATCACTCATCGGAAGCAAACTTTCCGGCACTGCCACAGTCACTTTACTGGCCTACGCCAGCATGGGAAGACAGCCGGAAAGCAAGAGAAGCCAGAAGACCTGCCATCGTACTTCGCCGACTTGTTTCCGAGGGTTGAAACAAAAAGGAAGCTTACAGAACAATCTTATGAAATTTTTGAACAGGCATATAGCATTGCGCATGTTTTGGCCATGCTATTGTAGTATTATATGCATTTATCTGCTGCTTGGCGCTTGCGAAAGCACCCCTCATCAGCAGCAAAACAATACTTCTTCCGTAGCATCCCCTTTCTGGACGGAAGAAGCACAGGTCAACTATGCCCAGGGCTTTGATATCAGCTATGAAGACGATTATAAAGTACTCCACCTGATGCAGGGTGAAGACACTACACACTATATCCTTTTACCAGAAGGGACTACTCGCCCCGCTGCTTATCCTGAGGCCCAGACAATCAGTATTCCTATCTACAGCCTGGCAGCTTTGTCTACCACCCATGTTGCGCTGGCAGATTTTGTTGACGCCGACAGTATCATCATCGCTCTGGACAATACAGACTATGTCTATGACCCTGAGGTAAGAGCCAGAATAGAAGCAGGAGAAGTCACTGCCATTGGTGAGGCGGGCAGCCTTAACCAGGAAATGGTACTCGCCCTGCAGCCTGACCTGCTTATGGTATCCGGTATGCCCAATACCGATTTGCAAAAATATAATACGTTGAGCAGCTCTGATATTCCGGTACTCATCAATACCGAGTGGATGGAAAATACCGCCTTGGGCAAAGCGGAGTGGGTAAAACTGATGGCGGCTTTACTCAATCGGGAGGAAATCGCAAACGCCAAATTTGACTCCCTTGCCCAAACCTATCAGCAGATCGCTCAGTTAACAAATAATCTGGAAGAAAGACCTGAAGTCATCAGCGGCTCCCCTTTTCAGGGATCATGGTATGTGCCGGGAGGGAAAAGTTATCGCAGCAAAATGTTTGAGCAGGCAGGAGCCCACTGGCCCTGGAGCGATAGCGAAGAAGTAAGTCTACCTGTAGCCTTTGAAAACATATACGCTTATGGACTGGAAGCCGACTATTGGCTTAATCCCGGCATGGTAAATACCATGGATGAACTGCTGGCCAAGGACGAGCGCTTCGCAGATTTTAAAGCTTTTCAGAACGGAAAGGTCTACAATCATAACCGCAGGCTGACACCCAAGGGGCAGGGCAATGACTATTACGAAAGCGGGGTAGTCAATCCTCACCTCATCCTGGCGGATCTCACCCATATTCTTCATCCGGACTTGCTACCCAGCCATCAGTTGTATTACTACCAAAAGCTGAAATAGCCATGCCTGCCACAATAAAAAAGGACCATAGTAAAGAAGCATTAGGCTATCCGCGCACAGGCCTTCTCCTTTTAGGGCTGCTGGTGTTGACGCTAATGCTGTGGCTGGCGGATATTGCGCTGGGTTCAGTCGCTATACCTCTATCCGAAGTCATCAACAAACTTCTGGGAAAAACGCTGGACAATCAGGCTTTTGAAAATATCGTCATGAAAATCCGGCTGCCCAAAGCCATCACCGCGGTACTGGCAGGTGCTGCGCTATCGGTAGGAGGCTTGCAGATGCAGACGCTTTTCCGCAATCCTTTGGCGGGTCCATCTGTGCTGGGCGTTACCTCAGGAGCAAGCCTGGGCGTAGCTTTGGTCACACTTTCCAGCGGGCAGGCTACTACCGTTTATGCGATACAGCAGTTAGGCATCAGCAGTAGCTGGCTGGTGGCGATAGCCGCGAGTTTAGGTGCTGCTCTGGTTTTATTTATCGTGTTAGGTATCTCTTTCAGGGTCAATGATTATGTAGTGCTGCTGATTGCCGGTATCATGATTGGCAATATCACCCTATCTCTGGTCAGCCTCTGGCAGTATTTTAGCAATCCTGAACAGATTCAAAACTACTTACTCTGGACCTTTGGCAGCTTGCATGGCGTTACTCAGAAGCATCTTTGGGTGATGGTTATAGTCGTTTCACTAGGCTTACTGCTCACGCTTCTGCTGACTAAGCCTCTGAACGCACTTTTGCTGGGCGAACATTATGCGCAGAGCCTGGGCGTCAACATCAAACAACTGCGCATTGGTGTTATCATCGCTACCAGCTTACTGGCGGGCGTGGTAACGGCTTTTTGCGGGCCTATCGGTTTTATCGGCATCGCTGTACCCCACCTGAGCAGAGGACTTTTCCATACGGCCAGTCACAGTATATTGGTACCCGCTTCGGCCTTGCTGGGCGCCATTACCCTTCTGGGCTGCGACCTGATTGCGCAGGTACCGGGCAGTAGCATTACCCTGCCCTTAAATGCGATTACCGCACTAATCGGCTCGCCCGTCGTCATTTATGTCATTCTTAAAAACCGAAGACAGCAAAGTGCTTTTCATTAGGGTTAATAGTTGAGGCTGAAAGTTTAAAGATGCAGAACGAAAACACCATATTGTTTACCAGAGGACTATCAGTAGGCTATTCTCCCGATAAGCTACTGATCAGCAAACTGGATCTGAAGGTAAAAAGAGGAGAATTGATTTGTCTGCTGGGTACCAATGGCGCAGGTAAATCTACCTTGCTGCGCACCCTGGCAGGCATGCAAGCTGCGCTGGAAGGAGAAGTAAGCATAGCGGGAAAGCTGCTCTCCGAAATTTCTCCCCGAAGGCTGGCGCAGCAACTTAGCCTGGTGCTTACAGAAAGAGGCATAGCGCTCAACTTACGGGTACATGAGCTGATCGCCATGGGCCGCCACCCTTACAGTGGCTGGTTTGGCCGTCTCAGTCAGGTCGACCGCAAGCTTATTGATCAGGCAATGGAAGATACAGCTACGCTGGAGTTTGCCAATCGTCCGTTTTACGAACTGAGTGATGGTGAAAAGCAGAAAGTCATGATCGCCAGAGCTTTAGCCCAGGATACGCCTCTCATCATTCTGGATGAGCCTACGGTTCACCTGGACTTGCCCAATCGGGTGGAGATCATGCAGCTATTGCACCGGCTTACCCACGAGAAGCAAAAAGCCATACTCATGAGTTCGCACGATCTGGAACTGGTGATACAATCAGCAGATCAGTTATGGCTCTTGCATAAGCAAAATATCTGGTCAGGCATACCGGAAGATTTGGTGTTACAGGGTAAAGTGGAAGCTTGTTTCCAAAGTAAAAACCTCCGCTTTGACCAGCAGAAAGGCAGCTTTGTTATTCGTCGGAAACCCACACTGCCGATCAGGCTAAATGGAGAGGGAATACTCACGCACTGGACACAGCAGGCGTTGGAAAGAGTGGGCTATAAAATTGTAGAAAATGCAGATACAAAGCTGTCTGTACAAATACAGCAGACCAGCCCTACCCCCACCTGGATCATTCAGGGGCAGGGCAATTCCATTATGTGCCGCTCGCTTTCCGCACTACTCAGCAAGCTAAAGGACAAGCGTTACTATGTTTCAAGAGAATTAAGGGACAAGGAATGAGGCGACTGCTCACCATATTATTTTTTACATTTTGTTCGCTGGATGCTATAGCACAGGAAGCTGATAGTATCTTGCTGGATGCCGTAGAAATTTTCGGTATCCCTGCTAGCAAATATGCCAGTGGAAGCTCTATTGTACGCATTGATTCCGTCGCCAAGGCATCTCAGGTCAATGGTAGTTTACAAGACCTGCTGCAACAGGAGACTTCTTTGTATTTCAAAGAATATGGTTATGGCATGGTATCCAGCATCAGCATGCGCGGTACATCTTCCAGCCATACTGCGGTGCTCTGGAATGGGCTTAACATCAACTCTCCTACCCTGGGCTCTACGGACTTTTCTAATCTCCCTGCTTTCATGTTTGATGAAGTGCAAGTGCATTATGGAGGGGGCAGCTCACTCTACGGCAGCGATGCCCTGGGCGGAAGTATTACTCTACAAAGTAATGCCCCTGAGCAGGAAGGGTTGCAACTACAGGCCAGCCAGACGATTGGCAGTTTTGGGCAGCTTTTCTCCGGTATCAAAGCCAATATAGGCCTACAAGACTGGCAGCTGGCGACCACGGTCTACCGCAATACCGCCGAAAATAATTTTCCCTTTGAAAATACTGCCAGGTACGGCCTACCGGAAGAAAGACAGGAGAATGCTGATCTACACAATTTTGGGGTGATGCAGGAAATCAGCTACCAACCTGCCAGCAATAAAAGATTAAGCCTGAATGCCTGGTATGAGGAGAGCGAGAATGGCGTGCTTCCGCTGATGAGCAACAACCTAAAAGAAGAAACTTATGAGCGCATAGAAGATACCCACCTGCGCTTATCTATGCAGTATCAGCAGCAGGAGCGTTGGGGACATTTGCAGGCTACCGCTGGTTTTGTACGTGATCAGCAGATATATGATCAGCAGGCTCCAATCATCGCGCAGCATACTCTGGCCAGACTACAATACGATAAAAATTTGAGCGAACGTCTTAGTATAAAGGTGGGCAGCGACTGGAGATATGTAAAGGCCGCTGTAGAAAGTTATGAACAAATCCGCTTTCAACACAGAGTAGATGCTTTTGCTTCAGCCAATTATCAGGCGCTGGAATGGTGGAAGCTCAGCCTTAACCTACGTCAGTCGTGGGTCAGTGGCTATGATCCGCCTTTCTCCCCCAGTCTGGGCAGTGAAATTCTGCTACTCAATAACAACACTCAGCAGCTAAGCTTAAAAAGTCAGGTCGCAAGAAATTATCGTGTGCCCACTTTCAATGATCTGTATTGGCAGCCGGGAGGTAACCCTGAGCTCAATGCCGAGAATGGCTGGAGCTATGAGAGTGGTTTGCACTACCAGACCAAAAGGCTGAATACTGAAGTCACCTACTACCATTCCGATATGGAAGACTGGATTGTATGGCTTGATCAGGGGACGTTTTGGCGTCCGCAGAATTTCAGAAACGTAGTGGTAAATGGTATTGAAGGTCGTGGGCAATATCAATTTACATTGAAAAAACTTAAGCTCAGGTTTAGCAGCAGTTATGCTTTTACCTCCTCCCTTAACAAAGTGCCGATTAACGAATACGACCGCTCGGAAAATAAGCAGCTGCCTTATGTACCACGTCACCGACTCACTTTCAATACGCATGCGGAATGGCGGGAGTGGTCAACCGGTCTGCTCAGTCAGTGGACCAGCCAGCGCTTCCTGACCACTACCAATGAAAGTGCTTTGGAAGGCTACGCCTTAGTCAACCTTCGCCTGAGCAGGACTTTTGAATGGTGGAAGACACAGCATGCAGTAAGCCTGAGAATTAATAATATCCTCAATACTGACTATCAGAATGTAGCCCGAAGGGCCATGCCAGGTAGAAATTACCAACTCAGCATTCAACTGCATTTTTCAGACTAGCAAAATTTAATTTTTCACTAATCATTATCCATTAAAAACACATGAACTTGACGAAACAACTTTTATCGTATTTTTTTCTGTCTACCCTACTTGTAGTAACCTTTGCCTGCGAGGAAGATTCACCGGAAGGACCAGCTTTAGGAGACAATATCATTGTTGTGAATGAAGGGAACTTTGGCCAGGGCAATGGCTCTGTCACGCTTCTTGATCGAGATATGGATACACTAAGCAATAATGTGTTTGCCTCTGCCAATGCACCTCGTGAACTGGAAGCTAGTGTACAATCCGTTACGGTTGAGGGCAACGAAGCCTTCATCATTTGTAATACTTCTGACAAGATTGAAATTGTAGATGCAGAAACTTTTGTAGCTATTCAGGCACCTCTTGAGGACGCAGGACTGATCAGCCCTCGTTATATGGATGTAGTGGGTGATAAGGCCTATGTTTCGGTTTGGGGAAATTTTGATGCAAACTATATGCTCCCCGAATCTAAAGTTGCGGTAATTGACCTTAATGATTACAGCATCATCAAATACATAGCTACCGAAGACGGTGCAGAAGACGTACAGGCTGTAGATGACAAAATCTTTGTAGCCAATAGTTATACCAACAAGCTAACCGTTATCAATACGAACACTGATGAGGTTGAAGAAGTACTTACGCTGGAGGGCAGCCCCCAGTGGCTGGAAGTGCATGAAAATGATCTGTGGGTAAGCGTAACCGGAGCGGCAGCTCAGTTTGTCAGAATCAACCCTGATAATAACAGTGTGGCAGCTACTGTAGATGTAGCGGGAAGCAATAGTAATGGAAAGTTTACTATCAATGATAACCTTAATGTGATTTACTTTATCGGCGCTGAGCCCTGGCCTGCTACTGCCACTTCAATCTACTCACTGGCTATTGACGAGGTTTCAGCCAGTCCTGAAGAAGTAATTAGCGGAGAATACTTTTATGCAGTTGGCAGTGACCCGCTTACCAACAATCTGTTTGTTGGCAACAGCAACTCTTTTCAGGGAGAAGGTACTGTGCTGGAGTATGATAGTGAGGGGACACTGCTAGAAACATATAGTGTAGGCGTTGGCCCAAATAACTTTGTATTTTAGATCCACTTAAACCTGTACCTGCTGCCCTGAAGTCTGTTCAGGGCAGCAGGTGGTCTAAGCTTTTTTCCTTAAGGTAAAAAGGGTAATTTCCCCCTGGCTGTTAAATCTTACTGGCAAGCCGGAAACACCACAGCCGGGGCTGGTATATCCCTGCATTTTACCAATATTCCATAAGCCCTTGTACAGCTTCTTTCCTTTTTTCAAGTGCTTGATCAGGGGTATACCACCTGGTAAACAGATTTGTCCGGCATGGGTATGCCCACAAAGGTACAAGGCATAGTTTTGGTCCGCTACTTCCTGGTACATTTCAGGAGAGTGTACCAGTGCTATTTTGAAACTGTCCTGCTTTGTATTTAGGGCGGTTTTAGCATGATGGGTAAAGTAAAAGTGCGGGTCGTCCAAACCTGTTACCAAAATACTATCCTGCCCACGCTCTAGTTGTACCGACTCATTGGTGAGCACCCTGACTCCCATATTTTCCAGTGGCTCCACAACCTGGTGGGTATCATGGTTACCCAGCGTCGCAAAAATCCCATCTTCAGCCTGTATACAAGCAATGATGTCTCGCAGTGGACTAAGTACTTTATCATCATAGTCACCCATCAATCTCTTGCGGTAATCCCCAGTAATAAAGCAGCTATGGTAATGAAGGTCTTGTAGCTTGTTGGAAATGGCTTCTTCAATTCCGGGCAGACAGTCAAGATGCAGATCTGTCAGATGCAGAATACTGTAACCATCAAATGCAGCAGGTAGCTGATCAAAATACAGTTCAAATTCATGTAGCTGTATTTTTTGCGCATTCCTTTTACCAATGGGGTATAGGCCACTCGCTTTGAGACCTAATGAAGCCACAGGGAGCAAGTAATCAATCCAGGTGACAAGTCCTTTTTCTTTTTCGTATTCGCTGAGTTGGTTGAAGCGTAATGCTTCCAGCTTCTTGCGGTTATTCAGCCAATTTTGTCTGTCAGTCAGTTTTGATTCTGCTATCAGCATAGCAATCCTAGATTAAAGTGATGTTACAAAGTACCACAATGTCATGTTTTGTAAAGCCTTGGTAATGAGAAAGGTGTTACAAATGTGCTTTTCCGTTTAAAGCTTTACAAAACAGTCTTTCTTCACTACAGGGACAGACAAATTCCTTGCCTGTCTTACATGGAACACGATAAAAGTGAAAGCTTAACAGGAAATTAGGGTAAAACAAAAAAAACCCGGACAAATTGCCCGGGCCTGATGTGCTAGAGGCGGGAGTCGAACCCGCACGAGTAAAACTCACACGTCCCTGAAACGTGCGCGTCTACCAATTCCGCCACTCCAGCATTGATAAACTTTGAAAAGCTATTCTTTTCAAAAGGGAGCACAAAGTAAACATTTAGTTGGGAAGTTAGCAAGGGAAACTTTTTTCTTATGGATTAAAAATTCGTTTTGCTCCTGCCCAACGTGTATGAAAATAATCCTGATATAAGTGATCCACTACTACGCCTCTGCTGCTGGAAGCATGAATAAAAGCCGGACTGCCCTCTCTTTCTCCTATATATACGCCCACATGAAAAACTCTACCGTTGCTATGCTGAAAAAAAACCAGATCCCCCTGCTGCAAGCTATCTGCATGCACAGCTACTCCCTGTTTATATTGTTGGGCAGCCGAAGCGTGTAAACTCACACCTAACTGCTGATAGAGATATCGGGTATACCCGGAACAATCAAAAGCTTGTTCATTTTTACCCCCGAAGCGATAAGGTGTACCCTCCAGCCTAAAAGCTACACAGAGCAGACTATCCTTTGCTGCCTCTATGGATGTAGCTGAATCTGGCGTAGTTGAAAAACCAGCAGCAATCAAAAAAGTGGCGAGGCAGAGCAGCACTCCCCAGAGAACAAAACTTTTGACATTACGATACCGGTCTACATACCTCCGCTTCATTCGCAATCATTTACTGAAACATCTTTTTCAGCGCATTCCAAAGCTGTACTTTGAAATCTCTGTTTTGTGCAATTGACAGCAAATCATCGGCCAGCAGTAGTTTTCTCCCTTCGGCATCTTCAGTAATGTGATATTTTTGAAAAAAATGACTCAGCGACCACGAAAGGGGAAGCTGGCCAAATGCTAATATAGTATTGCATTCAACATGCTGTATAGATTCAAAGATATTCTTTCGCTGCTCAAATTCAGCTTCCAGTAGTGCCCAATTACATAGTGCTACATCATCAAAGTTAAGCTTAACCGCTTTGAGAATATTTCCTAAAAAACCGCGTTCCTCTTTGCCCAGAGATCTATTCTTCTGATCATAAAATAGTACTACCACCCCTTTGTGATTTCCTCCTTCAGTCTCGGGAATGGGCAAGGGAGCAGCTGGTCTGGCAGCAGGAGCTGCTTTACTCTCTTCTTTATCCTGTACAGCCATTTGCTGTACTGTCTCTGTTTCAACGATACCCTCCGCCTCCGCAGCTCCTGCTTTCTGCGCTATTATCGGTGGTTCTGCTTCAGGTACCAGATAGATAGGCTCCGTGAGGAAAAAACGCAGGAAATTTAAGTCTTCTTGTGCATGCATCGCTTCTACCTTTTTTCGTTAATATCAAAAATGGAACGAAGCTCATGGGCTTCAGTAGGCTTCATTCTACCGGCCAGGACTAAACGCAGCTGTCTCCGACGTAATGCACTGTCAAATAATTTCTGCTCTTCTTCAGTTTCCGGTACTACTTCTGCCACGCCTACTTTTTGCCCTTCCATATCTACGGCCACCATGGTGAAAAAAGCGCGATGGCTTTCTACAATTTTACCGTTAGGCACATCTTCGGCTTTTACTTCTATATGTACTTCCATGGAGGTGTTAAAGGCACGGGTTACCTGGGCTTTTAGGGTTACTACATTCCCAATCTTGATAGGATGCGAGAAAGACACATTATCTACTGAGGCGGTCACCACCAGGCTGTTCGCATGCTTCTGGGCTGCAATAGCCGATACTATATCCATCCAATACAGCAGCCTGCCACCCATCAGTCCGTTCAGGCCATTAGTATCGTTTGGAAATACCATTTCAGTCATGGTGGTCAATGAGGCTTTAACAGATTTTTTTGATTCACTCATACCTTAAACTTAATGATTTTCCCAACCATGTTGACCCAATAAGGGGACAAAACTAAAATGGTCAAATTCTTTTTTACTTATTTTTCCATTCTTCTCCTTGATCACCAGAAGCATCTTTTGTGTTCTTCTATCTCCTACCGGAATCACCAGCCTTCCTCCGGGAGCCAACTGCTCTATCAAAGCCATTGGAACAGTAGGTGCCCCAGCAGTCACAATAATTCCATCATAAGGAGCAAAAGCGGGCAGGCCTTTGGTTCCATCTCCATGGAAAAGATGTGGTTGGTAACCCATACTTTTCAACAGGCTTGCCGCCCTCTGATGCAGGGGCCAGTTGTACTCAATAGAATAGACTTTTGCACCCATTTCCAGAAGTATGCTGCACTGGTAACCAGAGCCCGTACCAATTTCCAGCACTTTTTCTCCCGGCTTAAGCTGTAGAAGTTGGGTTTGAAAGGCCACGGTATAAGGTTGAGAAATGGTCTGTCCCTCTCCTATCTGAAAAGCTTTGTCCTGATAAGCATGCTCCAGAAAAGCATTATCCAGGAAAGCATGGCGAGGTACGGTATTGACGGCCTTTAGCACTTTCTGGTCTGTAATTCCTTTTCTATGGATTTTATTGACCAGTTGCCTTCTCATTCCTTTATGTTTGTAATTGTCTTCAATAGGCATGTTATTGATGAATTAATCTTAAAGCTGCGAATATACAGTTCTTTGCAGCAAAATAAAGCCCCAAAACCTTTCCAGAATATACCAAATAACTTTTTGCATCTCAATGAGAAGCACTATATTTAGTAAGTAGTTGAATATCCAACAAAAAAGCCATGGGCAAAAAAGTTAAAGTAGAAAACTCGCTTTCTACCATCATGGGCACTAGTTCTCGCCTGCTTAACAATAAGATCAGCAAGAACATGGGGAAATACCATGTAACTGTAGAACAATGGGTAATACTGGCTAGCCTCTGGAGACACGACGGCCAGAGCCAGCAAACCCTGGCAAATATGGTCAGTAAAAACAAAGCCAGCATCACCCATCTTATTGACAACCTTGAGAAAAGAAAACTGGTGAGCCGTAAGGCTGATCCCAATGATCGTAGAAATAAAAGGGTCTACCTGACTGAAGAAGGAAAAAGTCTGCAGGAAGAACTTGTCAAAGTTGTGAAAGAGACTACCCGGGAAGCTACACATGATATTGACAAAAAAGACTTAAAATCAGCCAAGAAGGTCATGAAAAAAATGATTGACAGACTTTCACTAGATTGACCTTCATTCTTGTGAATCAATACCTCCTAAACCCTAGCCAGTATGAAAATGGATTTACTTTCTGCCCTTCGTGAAATTCCTAATTTTGAAGGTATAGAAGATCAGCATCTGCAATGGCTTGCTGATAAAGGAGAACTTATCTTTTTGTCTCCCGGTGATTATTTGTTTAAAAAAGGAGAGCCGGCTGAGCATATGTATATCATGCTGGAAGGCATTATACAATTAAAAATTCCTCAGGGTAGCCAGCTCAGGGATGTAAGCCTCTTAGAAAAAGGAGATATTACAGGCATACTCCCTTACTCCCGCATGAAAGAAGCTGGCGGATATGGCGTTGCGACCACCAAAACCACTATTTTCAGCCTGCATAAAACCCATTTCCAGGAGATGGAGACCGAAAGCCATGCCATGGTACAGGCATTGGTATCGGTCATGACCAGCAGAACCAGAGACTATACCAGAAGACAACAGCAGAATGATAAAATGATGGCGCTGGGGAAGCTTTCTGCAGGACTGGCACATGAACTAAATAATCCTGCATCAGCCATCATCCGCTGTTCGGCAGCGCTAAAAAGCCACCTGCATAATACACCCGAAAGTTTCAAGCAGATCATTTCTGTGCGGCTAACACCAGATCAGGTAGACGAAGTGAATGATATTCTTTTTGCCAAAATCAACCAGCATGAGTTTCCCGAGCTTAGTATGCTGGAACGCAATAACCAGGAGGATGAAATTGCCGAATGGCTGGAAGATCAGGGCTTTGAAGACGCGTATGACATAGCTGAAACTTTTGTTTCCTTCGGGCTTACAATTGCTGATGTGGAAGAAGTGGGAGAGATCACTAAGGGTGAATACCTGCCACAGGTTTTGGGCTGGATACAAAATGTACTGAACACCGAAAGGCTTGTCGCTGAAATAGAACAGGCTTCCTCCAGAATTTCTGCTCTGGTGCAGTCAGTCAAGACGTACTCTCATATGGACCGTGCCCAGGATAAAGAGTTTGTTAATTTACATACTGGCATTGACAGTACCCTGACCATGCTCAGCCACAAGCTAAAGCAGAAAAACATTGAAGTCATAAAAAAATATGAAGATGACCTTCCCAGGGTAAAAGCTTTTGTCAGTGAACTGAATCAGGTCTGGACCAATATCATAGACAATGCCATTGACGCGATGGAACAGAAGGGTAGGCTTACTATACGTAGCCGTAGCATAGGGGAGCGGACTGAAGTCACCATACAAGATAATGGCTCAGGCATACCTCCTGATTTGTTAAGTCACATTTTTGATCCCTTTTTTACTACGAAGAGCATAGGGCAAGGTACCGGGCTTGGACTGGATATTGTCAAAAAAATACTGGATCAGCATCAGGCCGATATAGATGTAAAATCCAAACCAGGTGCTACTGTGTTCAAAGTCAGCTTTCCTGTTTCTTAAAACCGTTACCTTATTAAACAAAAAAGCGCTTTTATGCTCTTTACCTCTTAGCTTCCATCTTTTACAAAACTTCTACCATTAGCCATATGAAACGCCCAATCATTTTTGCAGTAGATGATGACCCTCAGGTCTTGCGTGCCATTTCACGTGACTTACGCCAGCAGTATCGCAAAGACTACCGGATCATGAGCACTGTCAACACCCAGGATGCCCTGGATGCCTTGCCAGAATTAAAGAAAAAAGGGGATGAAGTAGCGCTCTTTATCTCTGATCAGAGAATGCCTGACATGCTGGGCGTAGAGATGCTGGAAAAGGCTAAAGCACATTTTCCGAAAGCTAAAAAAGTACTCCTCACTGCCTACTCTGACATTGATGCTGCCATCAAAGCGATAAATGAGGTTCAACTGGATTATTACCTTACTAAACCCTGGGATCCCCCTGAAGAGAAGCTCTACCCTATCATCAACGATCTGCTGGAAGCCTGGCAGATGCAGTATATCCCCGATTACCAGGGCATAAGGGTGATTGGTTATCAGTACAACCCTAAATCTCATGAGATCAAGGATTTCCTGGCAGGTAACCTTGTACCTTATCAGTGGCTGGATATAGAGAAAAGTGATAAGGCCAGAGAATTACTTCAGTTGCATCAGATTGAAGAAAAATCACTACCAGCGGTAGTTTTTGAAGATCAGTCTGCTCTGGCTAAACCAGAAATCAATGAAATAGCGCAAAAGATAGGCATGAAAGTACAGGCTGCTGAACCTTTGTATGATGTGGTCATCATTGGCGCAGGTCCCGCAGGCTTGGCAGCCGCTGTTTACGGGGGGTCGGAGGGGCTGAAAACGCTACTCATAGAAAAGCGTGCTCCGGGAGGGCAGGCAGGGACCAGCTCACGCATAGAAAATTACCTGGGCTTTCCTAACGGCCTGAGTGGTGCAGACCTTACCCGGAGGGCTATCTCTCAGGCCAAACGCCTGGGTACTGAATTTCTTTCCCCGCTGGAAGTAAAAAGCTTACGCCTTCAGGATCAGTACAAAATTCTAACGCTCTCTGATGAAAGTGAAATTAAGACCAAGAGTATTATCATTTCAACGGGAGTGAATTACCGTAAACTGGAAGCAGAAGGAGTACACACTTTTACAGGGGCGGGCGTATACTACGGGGCAGCCACAACTGAGGCAAATGCCTGCGAAGACAAAGACATTTATATCGTAGGAGGAGGAAACTCGGCCGGTCAGGCTGCCATGTATTTATCCAACTATGCCTGTAAAGTATACATCCTTATTCGTAAAGCTGACTTAAGCTCCTCTATGTCGCAATACCTTATTGACCAGATTAACCAGACTCCCACCATTGAAGTGGTACCCCATACCCAGGTGGTGGCAGCTAAAGGTAATGGTCACCTGGAAGCGCTTACCCTTGAAGATGTAAGGACGGAAGAAAAGCGAGCGGTCGCTGCTGCCGCACTTTTCATTTTTATTGGTAACCGACCCTTTACCGACTGGATCAATCTGGATGTAATTAAGGATAAAAAAGGCTTTATAGAAACCGGACGTGAACTTATGAAGTATGAGTCTTTTAAAAAGCTATGGAAACTTCAACGAGAGCCTTACCTGCTAGAAACCAGCATACCGGGCATACTCACTGCGGGCGATGTTCGCGCCGGAGCGATGAACCGCGTAGCTTCCGCTGTAGGAGAAGGAGCTATGGCAATTAAAATGGTGCATGAATATCTCGCGAGTATATAAAAAGCGTCAATGCTTAATCAAACAGAATTATGGTAAGGTACAATTCCAAAGAGTGGCTCAAAAACTTAGTCAACTTTTATAAAAGTTATACACTACAGGTCTTACTCCGCTATGTTTTATATATCGGTTTATTTACCGGCTTTTTC
Organism: Catalinimonas alkaloidigena; assembly: GCF_029504655.1. Lineage (NCBI taxonomy): Bacteria > Pseudomonadati > Bacteroidota > Cytophagia > Cytophagales > Catalimonadaceae > Catalinimonas > Catalinimonas alkaloidigena. Next base: position 591,090 of record NZ_JAQFIL010000001.1, on the reverse strand, counting down.
TGCTGGCTTATCATTGACGTAATGGCCTGGGAAGTAAGGCTACATTCCGGTTTCTTTTCTTTACTCGGTATTGTGCTGAGCATATTACTGGTGTTTCGTACCAACACTGCTTATGACCGCTGGTGGGAAGGTCGCAAACAATGGGGGACACTGGTCAATACCTGCCGCACTTTGGCGGTAATGCTACAGGCCATGTTACCCGAAGGTGACATGGAAAACCGCTCCTACTTCGCCAAGCACATCGCTAACTTCTGCATCTCACTAAAAGAACATTTGCGCAAAGGGACAAAGATTGAAGAAATGATAAGGCTCACCGAAGAAGAGAAAAAGGTTTACCCTCATCAGGGGCATATGCCTAATTTTATCAGTTTGCAGATTTTTCAAAGAATCCAAAGGCTGTACGGTGCCGGAGTATTTTCTGAAGCTGACATGATCAACCTGAAGCCACAAGTACAAGCTCTGCTGGATGTGATGGGCGCTTGTGAACGGATTAAAAAAACGCCCATACCATTCTCCTATAATGTGTATATCAAAGTGTTCATCATCGCTTATTGCTTTACCCTACCCTTTGGGCTAGTCTTAGAATTCGGGTACTATACTATTCCTATGGTTATGTTTGTTTTTTTTGCCATGGCTGGTGTAGAACTCATTGGGGAAGAAATTGAAGATCCTTTCGGCCTGGATTGTAATGACCTTCCTACGGGCACTATTGCAGAAACGATTAACCAAAATGTACATCAAATTCTCTATCTCTATTCTAATGTTAAGAAGGAAGAAGAAGAAATGTATGTAAAAGTGTTTTAGCACCTTTAGACTTTAGTAGCCTCATTGGACTTCTGCTCAGCTATAGCTTCCCTGCGCTCTGCTTCCATATTTTCCGAGATGGCCTGTTGACGATTCATTACGCCTGCTCTTCCTTTTTTACGTTCGCTCAATAATTTGAGGGCCGATTCACGGCCATACAAAATCAGGGTATCGCCCTCCCTGATCACCGTATCACCATTGGGTAAGCCCACATACGTACGGTCTTCACGTTCTACGCCAATCAGGTTAAGCCCCTCCTGCCGGAGGTTAAGCACCCTCAGAGGCTTGTCAGTCATCCAGTGTTTACTGTCTACCAGCATTTCAGTGATCTCGTATTCACCGGAAAGATGAAGTATACCGGCATAATCCCTTACTTTGATATCTGTATACTTATTCAGCAAATGATTAATCCAGCGGGACAGCCCTCTGTCTACCCATTTACTTTTGGAAAGGCCCCAGATCAAACCCAGCCCTCCGATGAGGGTAGCCATTTTCTCTAACCATTCGGATGCCCCGGCCTGATCGTCAACAAACGTAAGTACGAGGGTAGCCAATACCGAAACAATCCCTACATTACCGAGTAACATCAAAACCATAATGATACGGCGACGCACAGGATGAGCAACAATTCGCTCTGACTCACGAGTAGTAAAGCCAACACCTGTGAAGGCAGAACGAGCCTGAAAGCGCGCTGTCTGCTCGGAAAGTCCGGTATGTATCAGTGACATGGTAGCAAAGCGCGTCACCAATATTGAGATAGAGATAATGATGATTAAGGTTAGTACGGATGTCATTTGTCTTTGGTATATACTTTTTAGATATAACAAAGATACTTTGACTGATTGTTTTTAGCATTATGCTTGATGTGCCAGCACTGAAGAATTAAATAAGCGAAGGATCACTTCACGAGTATCGTAAATAATTCTTATTCCACACCTTTACAATAAAAGGGTATTACTGTTTTTTCAAGGGCTTCCTTATTAAAATAAAACCCTTTTTGTACAATACTTCTCCCTATCAAAGCTAAAAATGAGCGAAACAGTATTTCCACTTTTTGCCGAACTTCCAGATTGGTGGTGTTCTTTAATATCAGTTCCAGCACCAGTTTTTTTTGTTCATCCGCCCAATGTTTCAGAGGAAAGTAATCCGTAAACTCCTCCATCAGTTGGGGAGAATATCCTGATAAGCGGTCGCTTACAATATGCAATGTTCTGCACCAGTAGTCAGTCAAAGACATTTTGGGATACACAGGCTTATCAAGCTCCTGTCTTAAAAGGGTAGCCTCCATCTCCAATGCCTCTGCAAGCAATACCTTTTTATTGGAAAAGTAGGCGTAAAGCGTCTTTTTAGATACCCCTGACTGCGCAGCAACCATATCCATGGTGGTATGAATTACACCGCTTTGCTTAATCAACGCCAGTGCATTCGTCAGGATATGTTCTTTTTTATTTTCTGAAATCATGATAGCAACTCGTGGACCTTATCCTGTCTCATAATTTATCTGCGAAGCGAGAAGGTATCCATGGCAGAGTTGAGAGAAGATGGCCCACCCTCTCCACATGGTTTTTTCTCCAGGGAAGGGCTGCTTTTTAGTAGGCGTAAACCCGGCCAGGGCAGCGATGATGATCAATGCCTGCTGTACACTGAGTTCTTTTCTGCCACTATGCTTTTCTAAGACTTCTATTTGTAGCGGTTCAAATATTTTCTCTGCAGCTAATTGGGCACTTTCTGCTGCCAGATGCTTAAGCCAGATCAATTGCCAGGCTACAATACAGAGCATAGCAATGGCATGAGATAGTCGTGTGAAAGTATCAAACTGTAGCTTTTCTATCTGCATACCACTCTTCAGCACCATATGCCAGCGTTCAATCACCCATCGTTTCCGGTAATAATCTATCATCAGCAAAGCAGCAGCTTGATCTTCTATATTGATGGTAGTGAGTAAATACCATAGCAGAGGCGGTTCGCTGCGCGGTTCTTCTCCTGCCGGAGTATGTGTTTCTTGAGCTACTACCACCCATAAGTCAATATCTTCTCCTTTTTTATAAGTAGGGACAGGGCATGTGATCTTACCCCAGCTTACCTGCAGCTTAGCATTACGCTCTTTTCTCTTGCTGGTCCTGGGCAGGTAAACTTCTACTTTAGTAGTATTGGGAAAAACCACTTCTTTAAGAAGCATCTTTTCTTGCTCATAATGCACCTTTCGGTTGAGATGATGTGCCCTGAAGAGTAATTCTACATGTTTGGAGCGGCGAGCAGCCATGTACTCATAAAAATCAGATTCTCTGTCGGAGATTACGATCACCTTCTTGGCTTTAGCTAAATGCTGATCCACCCACTGTAGGGCTTCTACCCACCGATAACTTTCTTTTTCTTCTAAAGGATAAAACTGCACCTGCTTTGTACGTCCTGTGGATTGGGGAGGCCACAGCTTTTGTCCTACCAGGCCCAAAGCCGTTCCCTGCTCACTCAGAGCCATGGCCGTATGCAGGCAAAGCCCTGGATTTACATGACTGCCGCCTAAGTCGCCCAGACCTTCAGTAGCGACATGACTGGCATAATTCAAGTCTGTTGTATCCTGACTCACCAAAACCACATCCTGGTCGGCACAGCGCTTGCTCGTTTGCCTATAGTGGCCGTAGCTGACGTCTACTTCCTGTTTGGAAAATATCCGCCAGGCTGATTTACGGAAATTCTCTCCTACTGCACTACTAAAGGAAAGCTCAGGGTTAGCTAAAAGACGATCAGCCATCAGTGACAAACTCTTTGCCTCGCGTTTATCTTCTACTGCACTTCCCATAAACTCTTGCATGCCCCAACTCTCTTCCATCTGTTTACCTCCCTTTTTTTTCAACCTAATTTACAACTTTTATAAGACATGAATAGCTCGTGGACTTGCTGATTCAGGTGTATTAACCAAAGAAAGAGCCGAAGCTCTTCCTATAAAAATCAGTTTTTCCCATGGGATTGATAAACTCCGGGTTGGCGTTTATTTATTCACTGCGGAGGACATAAAGTTTCTCCTCACTTTTTTTCCCGGGTTTCCGTACCTGCTTTGCTCATGCAGATAACGATTGAAATTATCCTGTGCAATAGTCCAGCCATGCTCATACTGCATAGCGATCTCTGCTTTTATATGGTATACGTCAGTCATAATCTTATAAATTTACTTTTAGAAAATACGGGTAACGCAGATGTACGTTACCCTTAGCATCCTTTTTTTGTTAGACTTTTTCTAATTTTTTTCTTGACCGCTCCTTTTTCTGAGTAAAGTCACTTATTATATCTTTTACCCAATCCACAAAATCATAAGCCACAGGTACAACATAAATGGTGAGTACCAGTGAAGAAAGTAAGCCTCCTATGATTACCCAGGCCATTGCATTTTTCCATTCAGCGCCAGCTCCATCTGCCAGCGCAATGGGCAGCATACCGATTGCCATCGCCAGGGTAGTCATCAGGATGGGGCGCAGGCGTTCTTTCCCTGCCTTGATTACTGCCTCGCGAGTGCCTAGGCCTTCAGACTTTAGCTGTCCGGCAAAGTCCACGATCAGAATCGCATTCTTGGCTACCAGCCCCAGTAACATGATCACCCCCAGAATAGCGAACACGCTCATGGTAGACATAGAAAGGGCCAGGGCCAGAAATGAACCAATCAGAGCTACAGGTATGGAGAACAACACGACAAAAGGATAGATAAAGTTATCGTATAGCGCTACCAGGATGAGATAAATCAGGATCAGTGAGATACCAAAAGCAGTGCCTAAAGCGCCAAAGCTCTCATTCTGCCCTTTGATATCTCCCCCCCATACGTAGCCCACATCTTTCATAAAGTCAGCACCAGCCATTTTCGCCTCTATACTTTGAGCAAGTGTACCGGAAGGAACGCCCAGGGCATAGGAAGTTACAGTAACTGAAGGGCGACGATCTTTACGCTCAAGCACTGAAGGCCCACTTGACTGGCTCACTGTCGCAAATTGTGACAGCTTAACCGACCCTCCACTGTTGTTGACAAAAAGAATATTCTTAACATCTTCAGGGTTCTGCCGATTAAATTCATCCAGTTGAATGCGTATGTCGTACTCATAATCGCCATCACGAAACTCGCTATCGTCATTACCACTGAATGCATTCTGCAAAGTAGCTCCTACCATGGCAATATTGAGTCCCAACTCAGACATTTTATCACGGTCAATTTCTACGGACACTTCAGGTTTTCCACTCTCCACAGATACGCTTACATCATTTGCTCCTGGTGTGCGCTCTATCAGTTCTTTTAGCTTCTCTCCACTCGCTACCAGTTTATCATAGTCGCCTCCGCTCAGTGTGAGCTCTATAGGTGCACGACCTGACTGTACCATGCCGCTTACTGCAGCACCAACTTCCACGCCACTAAACTGCTCACGTGCATCTTCCATCACACCGATCATAAACTGCTCCGTGCTCGTACTACGGTCAGCTTTGTCTACCAGCTTTACAGTAAGCTCAGATAAATAAGGATTACCCAGACCAGTACTTCCTACACCTACACTAGGTCCACCTATGTTGGCCAATACAGATACTACTTCTTCTTTTTCCAGCAGCCACTGCTCTATTTCGTAAGTAGCAAGGTTATTACTACGAACTGAAGTGCTCTTGTCATATTCTAAGCTCAGCGTAAATTCTCCTTTGTCACCAGAAGAGAACTGCTCCTGACCGATGATCCCCAGGCTACCGACCCAGCCAGTAAAACCAAAAAGTAAGATGACTATGGTTACAACTACCCACTTACGGCCAAGCGTCCACTTCAGCGTACTTTCATAGAAGTCATTTAAGTTGCTTAGTCCTTTCTCAAACTGAATCAGTACCCATTGTAGCGGATTTTTAGGATTCAGATGAGTAAGCTTAGAGAAGCGTGACATCAGCCATGGAATTAATGTAAAGGACACCAATAAGCTAAAGAGGGTGGCGATGGCTACCGTCCATGAGAACTGGCGGAATACATCAGCTATCAGTGACTCAACCATGGTCACCGGTATAAACACAATCACAATTACCAGGGTGATGGAAAGTGCGGTAAGCCCAATTTCTTTAGTACCATCCAGCACTGCTTTATAAGGCTTCTTGCCCATCTCCATATGTCGGTAGATGTTTTCCAATACCACGATAGAGTCATCCACCAGAATACCAATTACCAGTGACATGGCCAATAAGGTCATCAGGTTAAAAGTATAGCCCATCATGTACATAAAGGCAACAGTAGAGATGAGGGATACTGGTATGGCAATCATTACGATGAGTGCGTTTCTGAAACTGTGCAGGAAGAATAACATCACCACAGCAACCAGTATAATAGCGATAACCAAATCATGAAGCACCGCTTCTACCGCTTCCAGTGTAAATTCGGACTCGTCCTGGGCAACATCAAACTTAAGGTTGCTGTCGGCATAGCGTGCTTCCAACTCAACAAGCTGATCACGAATAGCTTCACTCACATCTACAGTATTGGCATCATTCTGCTTCTGTACTCTAAGCGCAATGGCATTTGCACCATTTAAACGAGCGATACTCTCAGTATCTTTAGTGCCATCAGTAACTTCTGCTACATCACGCACTCTGATTTGACTACCACCTTCACCGGCAACTACTATCTGCTCTCTGATCTGCTCAAGATCAGTAAATTTACCGGCCAGCCTTACAGTAATTTCATCTCCTTCATTCTTCACACTTCCTGTCGGAAATTCCATATTAGCCTGGTTGATGGCCTGGCTCACTTGCAGAAGGGAAACTCCATAATACTCTAGTTTACCTGGGTCTACTGCCACTTTTATCTCGCGCTCTTCTCCCCCCAACAGGCTTACTTCTGCCACACCTTCTATCTGCTGTAGCTCAGGTACAATCTGGTCTTCCATCTCATTATAGAACACCTTACTACTTAGGCTGGAAGTAGCGCTAATCTGCATGATGGGCAGGTCACTAGGCGATACTTTTGAGATAGATGGTGCTTCTGCATCCTCTGGAAGTTCGCTGAGCACATTGTTAATATTACGCTGTGCCTCCTCTACCCTTTGGTTTATATCGGTGCCTGCTTCAAAGTTTACAATTACCAGAGAAGCACTTTCCAGAGATTTTGAGGTAATATCATCTATACGCTCCAGGTCTGCTACTGCATCCTCAATTTCACGGGTTACACTATTTTCTACTTCGCTGGGAGAAGCTCCCGGATAGATAGTAGTAATGGTGATGGTAGGAGCAGAAATGTCAGGAATCAATTGATAGCCTATGTTAGGAAAGGCCAGCACCCCTGCCAGTACTGTTACCAGGAACAGTACTACAATCAGCGTAGGGCGTTTTACGGATATTTCTGAGATACTCATAAATTCTTTTGTTTGGGATGGGTTAGCGGATCACAACTTCAGTACTGTCGCTCAGGTTGATTTGTCCGTTTACTACTACCTGATCATTGATCTGCAGACCGGAAATGACTTCAAGCTCCTCGCCAGAAGTTGAACCAATCACGATAGGCTGCTTATAGGCTACACCCTCATTCACTTTGTATACACTTGCGTTTTGGGTAGAGCCTACCAGCGCCTCGCGAGAAATTACCATCGTTTCTGTCTGGTCATCGCTCTCAAACTGCAGGCTACCGTACATTCCTGCTCTCAGAGGATACTCCTCAGAGTTTGCTACAGTGATGTGTACCGGAAAATTGTGAGCTTTGTCTCCTTTTGCACCTACCATGCTGATGGTACCTTCATATTTTGCCGATGGGTGTACATCTGTTACCACAGTAACGTTCTGCCCTTCGCGGAAGGATAAAAGATCGGCTTCAGGTACCTGAACTATTAGCTTAAGCTTAGATAGCTCTACCAAATGTGCCAGAGGCATGCCGGAAGATACTACAGTACCTTTTTCAAACATTTTCTCAGTAACAACTCCGGAAAAAGGAGCGGTAACCGCTGTCTGGTTGATCTGCTTTCTCAAAACTTTTACCTGGCTCTCAGCACGGGCAAGTCTAAGCTGGGCATTATCTAACTGTACTTTCGCTACCGCATCATTATCAGTCAGGTTCTGGTATCTGCTCACTGACTGTTGTGCGTCTTTGAGGTCTGCTTCTGCAGCAATAAGCTGATAACGTAGCTGGTCATCGTCAATTTTGGCAATAAGTGCCCCTTGCTTTATGCTCTGCCCCTCACTGATCGCCTCTCTTACTACTTCACCCTGGGCCTGTACTTTTACGTCCAGCTCACGATTAGGCTCAAATGTGCCTAGCAAACGTTTAGACTGTGACAATACTTTTTTACTAACTTTTTCTACCTGTACGGGTGTACGACGGGAAAAGTCTCTTTCATATACACGACCTTCTACTGCTGCTTTGTTATCCATTAGTGAGGTGTAGGTCCATGCACCGAGTACAGTCAGAAGGACTCCGGCTATCACGAATCTCCAAACTTTGGTATTGATTTTCATATATGTTCTGCTTAAATGGTTCTTTACTTGATATGTTGATTATTCTATTAGATTTCCAGTAGCTTGCTTGATTTCCAGTTCAGCCAGCTTGAGCTTAACCCAGGCGGTGAGGTAGTCAGTCTGAGCCTGACGTAGTTCGTTTTCGGAGTCAATGACATCACTTACTCCGCTTACCCCTTCTTTGTACTGTAGTTGCATATTGTCATATACCTTCTCAGCAAGGGCCAGGGCTCTTTTTTGTATGCTTACTGCCTGCTGCTGAGTTTCCAGACTTGCCACAGCATTGGCAATTTCGTTTTCTACCTGCTGTTCCAGTAAGGCAATCTGGTCGCGGGTCTGGCTTTGCTGAATTTGCTTCTGCATACGTTGAGAACGCTTGCTAAGCCCATCAAAAATGGGAACTGACAATTGTAGTCCTACGTAACTGACCGGGAACATCTCATAATAGTCTTTGTCAAACTCTCCGAAACCGGTCTGTCCATAAACGCCAGTAGCGTATACAGAGGGTAGGTAGCCCGCCAAAATCTGCTTCTCTTCCAGCCTCTGCACTTCCAGTTGTTTCTCTGCCAGTGCCACATCAGTACGCGTTACACTATCGACCAATACCAACGTTTCTTCTTCCTGCACATGTATCTCAGTATCAATGGCAAACTCTTCTGACATAGGTGTGTTAGTCATCAGCTTCAGCCCGTTAATTAACTGCTGATAAGTCACCTTAAGGTTAGCCATTTGATTAGAAAGGTTAGCCTGGTTCAGTTGAAGACGCTCTACATCAGTGCTTTTGGCAAGGTCATTCTGTCTGAGCAAATCGGTAATTTTCACCAGTCGCTCTATTGAATTAATATTTTGGTTAAGTAAGTTGATCTGTTGGGCCACAGACTGCGCCTGATAGTAGGTACTGGATACACCATACACCACTTCTTCTTTTGACTGCCGCAACTGAAGCTCAGCTATATCCTGCCCTGTTTGAGCGGCTTTAATCCCCACCGGAAGCTGAGGGTTATAGATTACCTGCTGCAGCTGAGCACTAATATTGGTTTGATGGGGCAGGCCAAACGAAAGTGGAATATATTCCGGCCCGCCTTCTCCTCCGAGCCCCAATGCTGCTGCCGGTGCTACCTGCGTAGGAATATCAAAATAGTATTGATGCTGGGCATTTAGATTGATATTGGGTAGGAAGTTATTTTTAACTTCTCTTACCTGCTCCGCAAACAAGGTTTGGTTTTGTTGGCTGATTTTCAGGCTCAGATTTCTCTCCAGCGCTTTGTCCAGCACCTCTTCTAAGGAGTAGCTGTCCGTAGATTGCGCCCACAGGGGGAGCGTCATAACAGCTAATAACATAGTAGGTAAATATTTTTTAAACATGAGGTTAAATTTCTTTTTTAAACATTTGTTTAAACGCAAGCATTACACATGGGTTTAATGTTGATCAAATTTTTTAAATATTATTTTTAAACGGTTGTTTAATTGAGGAATAAAAAAATTTTGCAGCTTATCTTAGGTGTTTTTTAGATAAGCCATAATCATATCAGGCACAATCTCTTTTTGCTCTTCCATAAACTTTTTGAAGGCATCTTCATCCATCTTATGGACATGCTTGAAAATAGGTGTTCCCAGGTAAGGCATCACAATCTGAGAAACGACTATATGCTCAAAGTGCAGAGGGTCTATAGAACGGATATTCCCTTTCTCAGCTTCTTTTTTCAGCTGTTGTGCTAACACAGACTCATTAAACTTTTTCATTTTTTTGTTCATGATGTGCACACAAAACTCAGAATTGTTCCGGCATTCACTCATAATAAAGAAAGGCAAGTCGGGATTTTTTTCCAGATGATCTATCAGTTGAGATATATAAGCCTTTATTCTGTCATGCAAAGGAATATCTTGCGCATTTAGTGTTTCGCTGATAGCACAAGCATACTCTTCAAAATTTTCACTAAGAATAGTTTCGTAAAGACGCTCTTTGCTTCTAAAGTAGTAATTCAAAAGTGCAATATTTACGCCTGCCTCTTCAGCCACATCCCGAATTTTAGTACCCGCATAGCCGCGTTCGGTAAACAAGCGCTTAGCCACCTGACGTATCTTTTGTTCGGTATTATCTTTTTCAGTTTGAATATGTTCCGTCATAACTCTATGCTGTGTATCTTAAAATCATCAAAAAAAGATTACCTATGCCTTAAGCAAGCTAAACTTTATTTACCTATAATCTAGTTTTTCGCTTTCACAAAAGTAGACTTTTCTTATTAACGGACATAACTTTAAATAAGTTTTTTAAACGTGTGTTTAATTTTATTATTTTCTATTAAAGGGCTCTGACTTATAGAGAACGTAAGTTCATCAGCGATTAGATTCTGGTCTTACGCTCGCAACTATTGATTCATAGAAGTTAAATCCATAACTTATTCATCATCACTACTACACTGCACACTATAGCTTATGAAACATGTATTGCCTTTCTTTTTGCTGGTAGCTTTCACTGCCTGCCAACAAGAACCGTCTGACTTATCTGCGAACTATCAAAACCCCATCCACACTTTTGAAATTATGGATGGTTTTAGGATAGAGTTAGTAGCTTCAGAACCCTTGGTAGCCGACCCGCTAGCCATGGAAATAGATGAATACGGACGCATGTATGTAGTGGAAATGCATGGCTACCCCCTGGACGTTGCAGGTAGCGGAAAAGTGAAGCTACTTGAAGATACCAATGATGATGGCTTACCCGATAAGAGCACTGTCTTTGCCGATAGTCTCATACTCCCCACCGGCATTATGCGCTGGAAGAATGGAGTGATTGTCACTGATGCTCCAGACGTCTGGTACCTGGAGGATAGTGACAATGATGGGCAGGCAGATATCAAAGAAAAGATACTTACCGGCTTTGCCCGCTCTAACCCTCAGCACAACCTAAACACACCGCTCTATGGCTTGGATAACTGGATTTACCTGGCTCATGAAAGTACAGTTTCTACTAAATTTTTTCACGAAAAGTTCGGAGGTGAAGGGGAAGAAGTCAGGTTTAATGCAAAACCGGAAATCAAGCTCCCTACCAATGCTAATGGTAGAAATGTAAGATTCAAGCCCGACACTTATGAATTAGAAGCTCTGTCGGGAGAAACCCAGTTTGGACTTAGCTTTGATAGCTGGGGCCATATGCTGATGACCAGCAATGCTACACATCTTTTTCATGAGGTGTTAGCCGCGCCCTATGTGCAGCGTAACCCTAACCTGGCCATTCCGGAGGTTAGCCAGTATCTCCCCTCCTACGGTTATGGCGTAGAAATTTTTCCAATTACCAAAAACCCGGAACATCAGCTTCTTACCGATGTGGGTACCATAACCTCTGCCTGTGGTGTCAACTGGTACCAGGCTGATCTGTTTCCCGAAGAGTTTAAACAAGTGGCCTTTGTAGCTGAACCGGTGCATAACCTGGTACATGCCGATGTGATCAGCGACGATGGAGCCACCTTTAAAGCCGACCGCTTACTAGAAAACGCTGAGTTTCTGGCTTCTACCGATAGCTGGTTTCGTCCGGTCAACTTTTACCAGGGACCAGATGGCGCCCTCTATCTGCTAGACTATTACCGTAAAATTATTGAGCACCCGGAGTGGATGGCTGAAGAAGTAAATGAATCTGGAGAGCTTTATGACGGCACCCATCAGGGCAGAATTTACAGAATTGTGCCTGAGGGCGCAGCAAAAATGTCATTTTTAGATAATATCAATTTAGGTAATGAGACTAATGCATCATTGGTAGAAAAGCTGGCACACCCCAACTTATGGTGGCGCAGACACGCGCAGCGCCTTCTCATTGATCGGCAGGCTAGTGAGCAGGTAAACTTACTCCAACAAATGCTAACAGAACATGAGTCTGCGGTGGGTAGATTGCATGCGCTATGGACATTAGAAGGGCTTAATACCTTGGATGAAAAATATCTCTTATCCGCATTGCAGGATCAGGAAGCCGGCCTAAGAGAAAATGCCATCAAAATTTCAGAAAGCTATATGAATCAATCACCTGCTATCAAAGAAGCGCTTTACCAACTGGTGGATGATGAAAATGCTAAAGTCCGTTTTCAGCTAATATGTAGCCTGGGCTCTATGCGAGAACATAAAGCACAACAGCTGATATGGCAAATGCTAAAGCAGGATATCCATGATGAGTGGGTACAATATGCTGCGCTGAGTTCCGCCCACGATCAGGAAGCAGAATGGCTAGACATGGCCCTAGCTGAATTAACTCATGAACAGGAGCAAAGAGCTGCTCCCTTATTTAGCAAGCTGGCTACGATGATTGGGCACTCTGGTAACCAACAAGCCATACAGAAGCTGATTAATCAGGCTACAGCAAAGGTTCAGGAGCCTCAGTGGTGGCAGGCAGCTTCTTTAAGAGGGTTAGCCAATAGCATTTCTCCAGCTGATGTTTCTCCCCGGATGTATCGTGAATTACTTTCACTGGTCAAGCCTGAGACGGATCCAAAACTTAGGTCAGCAGGTCTTCGTTTGATAGCAGCTTTGGATAGTCCTAAAGATAAAAAACTGCTCAGTTCAGCACTACAACTGGCAATTGAAGCCGTTTCAGACCAGAACGCAGACCCGTACTGGCGCATGGACGCTATACAACTGCTGGCTAGTACTGCTCCTGAACGCTACTGGAAGCAATTGCTGCAACTACTACGGCCTCAGGAGCCTGTGCTTGTGCAAAAAGCAGCGATACAGAGCTTACACAATACCTACGATATGGCTCCATGCGAATTCGTGCTGGAAAAATGGCCTAGCCTTACCCCGGAGCTTAGAGACGAAGCCATCAACGTATTTGCCAATAGCGATGAGCGTATGCTTCTGCTCCTGGAAGCTGTGGAAAAAGAACAGGTAAGTCCGGCCACTATCGGTTGGAGAAGAAGTGTAGAACTGATGAACCATGACACTGAAGCCGTGCGAGTGAAAGCCCGTAGCTTATTGGCAGATAGCAAACCTAATGAAGCCCAGGTACTCAAAAATTACCAAAGTGCTCTTACTTTGGAAGGGAATGCAAAAAGGGGGCTGAACGTTTTTACCGAAAGCTGTGCCCGCTGCCATCAGTTTGGTGGGCAGCTTGGGACGAGCATAGGCCCGGACTTATCTGCAGTAAGAAACAGAAGTAAAGAAGCCATTATGCAAGATATATTGATGCCCAACAAGTCTATTGCCGACGGTTTTGAATTCTGGCAAATTAAGCTCAACAGTAACAAGCAACTCTCGGGAATCATCAGTGCGGAGTCAGTGAGCGCCCTAAACCTGACAGATTTAAGTGCCAATGAAAGCACAATACAGCGCAGTGATATTGAGGAGATCAAAGATATTGGAGTTTCCGCAATGCCTGCCGGACTAGAGAATCAGATTGATAAGCAACAGATGGCTGATCTGCTGGAATTTCTAAAAACACATCCTTCTGCCATTCTTCAGGCAGCCAGCAGGTAGAAAAGAGCAATTTTCTGCAATTGTTTCCGAACTTCCGGGCTTATTATTTAGGTTTACAATTCTAAACCTCATGAATTATGTTTACCGGAATAATTGAAGCCATAGGAGAAGTTGTTGATATTGTAGAAGAAGGAAGTAATCAACATTTTGAAATTAGCAGCCACCTGACTCCTGAGCTCAAAATAGACCAGAGCGTATGTCATAATGGAGTGTGCCTCACTGTCACCTCTTTATCAGATGAGACTTATAAGGTTACTGCCATTGACGAAACTTTGAAAAGAAGTAATCTGAGCGCGTTAAAAAAAGGGAGTAAGGTGAACCTTGAGCGCTGTATGCCCTCCCATGGCCGGTTTGACGGGCACATTGTACAAGGGCATGTAGATTTAACCGCCAAATGTACTGGTATACAGGAGGAAGCAGGCAGTTGGCTTTTTGATTTTTCATACCAAACGGAAAATCAAGAGTACCTTACTGTGGAGAAGGGTTCAATTACGATTAACGGAGTAAGTCTAACCTGCTTTGATTCTACTTTTGAAAGTTTTAGGGTAGCCATTATTCCTTATACTTATGAACATACTAATTTTCATCAACTCAAAACAGGAGACGCTGTAAACCTGGAGTTTGATATTATAGGTAAATATATCAGCAAGATCATAGCTCGTAAGAAATCTTAACGAAGCGTGTTCTCTTACTCAAGTAGGGTCTTTGAAGAAATTGGAGTTCCGTAGAATCGTTTTGTCAGCCATAAATAGAGCTGAACCGTTATCCAACCCACCATTATTCCACCCATTGCACCTATTAAAATATCCCCTGGATAATGTACTCCTACATATACCCGACTGTAAGCTACAATAGCTGCCCACAGGAAGCCCCACATAAACCAGCGAGACCAGTCTTTTAGTAAAAGCCATAAAGAGGTAGCCAAGGCAAAAGTCGTTGAGGCATGGGAAGAAGCGAAACCAAACCTGCCTCCACAACCGGAGACTACATTGATAAGAGAACTAATCTCTGGTTCGTGACAAGGTCTAAGCCTTCCGAAATAAGGTTTCATGAAACCCGAGGTAAGTTGATCAGCCAATCCTACAGCAACTACCACAATTAGCATAAGGAGAGCCCCTTTCCATTTGAACCTGATAACTACCAGAACAACAAGTAACACATATATGGGATACCAGGTAAATTTATAGGTTATCCAATACATTAAAATATCCAGCCATTCGGTATTCAGGCTGTTGAGATATATAAATAACTGTCTGTCTAACTCTTCTAGTTTTTCAATCATAAATTATCCTGCGAATCTGTCCTTAAAAAGTCTTAGCAATTTATAACAACTGACAGAGAAAAACTTCAACTGCCTCCTTAATAGGCACAATTCATTCAAATAGTTTAGCCTTATTGAAGCTATTTCTGCCGGATCAATTTTATAAATACAGCGATGATACAGAGGAGGGCAACCAAAATAAAAGGAAATAAAAAAAACCGCTTAAGATAAGCGGTTAATGGCGTCTACGGTTTGATGGGTTGATGGTCAGCTAATTGGCCAAACCATTCCTGAATATAAACTGATTATAAGCTACACGAAAAGCTTCTACTTCGGGCGCTAGAGAAATAGCATACTCATAATTAGTCAAGGCATCAGCCAATAAATTATTTTGCTCGTAAAATGATGCTAAAATCAGTTTATCAAGAGCTGATTGCTCATCAGTAATTTCAAGTTTGAGTTCTTTTAGCTCCTGAGCGATAGGTGCAGCTTCTTCAGGGGTAAGATGTTTCATACCATAATCATTAGACTGCTGATCTTTGAACTCAGTACTGTTCACAGAGACTATGATCATTCGTTCCTTAGCAATTTTTTCGTCTTTAAAGTTAAGCACAGTTTTAGTATCCTGCACCTCTTCAACTGCAATTACCTCATTGAACATGTTCTTTAGCTTTACCTCATACTTTTCATCAATAGTTGACATGTTTTTCCATCGGAGAATCACTTCATCGTTAAAAACGTCTACCGAGTTAGGAAGGAAAATTTTAACACGGTTTTGATCTATGCCCCTCTCGGCAGAGGCAGTGACAGTTTTATTGCTGGCATTCTTAAGACTTTTAACGTATAAATTAGCATACTTGCTGGCTACATTTCGCTTTTGGTTGCCTACTTTGCTGCTTAGATGATCTATTTCATAGGTACCTTCTTTTCTTAAAGAAAGGGTAGCTCCATTCTGATGAGCTAGTCCTAAGTAAGTGTTACGTTCTACTCTGACTATATCATTGGCCATCAAAGATTGCCCTAATTCCACAGCTTGCCAATGATCGCCCTTCATATATAGCGCTTCACCATCTATTGCCAAAACCTGAAAGACATAATCCTGGGCACAAAGAAGCGTGTTCGCTGATAAAATCAGGCCCAGTATTAAAGAGACGTTCAGAAATAATTTTTTGATCTTCATAATTTTTCCTTCCGTAAGTATAAGCTATGTATGATATTCTGCTAAAATACTATGCTAAATTCGTTCATTACAAAAAAGCATACAACTGGTTAAGTGGTAAAAAATTACAATCGTGACTTCAGATCAAGAAAATTTTAACATCACTCACCTGATGGTATTTATCAAATATACACAAAAATAAATATTTATAATTATAATTTAAAATATACCCTACTGAAAGCAGCTATTTGCTTGAAAAATCTTTAAATAACACAAAAAATCACCCTACTTTTTAGCACAAAAACAATAGTTGGTCTTTAATATCCAATCATTACTTTTAGCCCTCCTAATAAAAACTCTCTTACTTCTACTAAGTTTAAAAATTGGACTCCTATTGTAAACAATTTATCAGAATGTAGCTTATTCGGTGATAAATTTTAGTTTTATTGATAAATATTGACTTTTTATTACGTAATAATGCTTGCACCATGGTCAGAAAAAGGCTCTCATCTCAGGAGTATATTAAAGGAGTTAAGGAGGGGAAACGCTTTGTTCTCAGCCAGGCAATTACCCTGACTGAGAGCACATTACCGACTGACCAACAGCTTGCTGAGGAAATTCTTGAGGCACTACTTCCCTTTAGCGGAAAGTCAGTACGGGTAGGAATTACGGGCGTCCCCGGTGTAGGAAAAAGTACTTTTATCAATGCTATCGGCCCATATCTGATCAGTGAAGGACATAAGCTAGCCGTGTTGTCCATAGATCCAAGCAGTGAGAAAAGCAGGGGAAGCATATTAGGTGACAAAACACGCATGCCTGTGCTGGCACAATCTGCAAATGCGTATATCCGTCCTTCGGCTACGGGCAATACCCTGGGGGGAGTAGCTCAAAAAACACGTGAAAGCATGCTGCTCTGTGAGGCAGCAGGATATGATGTCATCTTTGTGGAGACTGTCGGTGTAGGGCAGTCAGAAACACTGGTACACCAGATGGTAGACTGTTTTATGTTACTCATGCTGGCAGGTGCGGGAGATGAACTGCAAGGCATTAAAAGAGGCATCATGGAAATGACTGATTTACTCGTGATCAATAAAGCGGATGGGCCGTACGCTGCTCCTGCACAGCAAGCCAGGAAAGAATATCAGAATGCCTTGCACCTTTTCCCTGAACCTGAAAGCCAGGTTTTACCTAAGATACTCACTTGCTCAGCCCTGGAAAATAAGGGCATACCTGAGGTATGGAAAGCCATACAGGCATATACAAAAGTGACCCAGGCTAATGGCTATTTTCTGCAAAGGAGGCAAAAGCAAAGACTTCAGTGGCTGCACGAGACGCTAGGCCACCAATTGAAACAACTTTTTTACCAACATCCCGCAATACAGAAAGAGCTAGCAGCTTTTGAGGAAGCGGTTATTAAAGGCACAACCACACCTGGCAAAACAGCACACCTGCTGATGCAAAAATTTACTTCTGCAGTCTAAGACAACTGTTTTTGAGCATTAAAGTATTGCTTTAGTTTAAATTCAGAGCTTTTGATTTCAGAAGGCGAAGGCATTTTTTTCAGCCTCAGTAATTCTTCAACCATCAACATATCCCCATCCCGGTTGAGCCCTAAGACAGCTTTTACATCTCCTTCTTTCACATAGTAAGCCAGAAACTCCTGCTCCTCTACCTTTCCATCAAAAATAATATCATCATAGGCCTTGACATGCCCTACGTAGCGGAGCTTTATACTGTGCTGGGCAGTCCAGAAGAAGGGTACACTATCATAAGTTTTACTCTGACCACTCATATTCGCGCCCGCGATACGACCCTGCTGGCCAGCTACCCGCCAGTGCTCGATACGAACCTGCCGACCGTGATAAGTAAATTCCGCAATATCCCCAGCGGCATAGACATCCTGGCCGGCACTAAAATGTTTGTCTACAACTACTCCCCCATCATCGGCCAGTGTAAGAGCTTTAACATATGATGTGGCCGGTTTTACCCCTACGCCAATAAGCACCAGCTCAGTTTCTAGTTCGTCGCCCTTATCCAGTACGGCCGATTGGACATGTTGATTGCCTTTCAACTGTTCTACTTTTCGGCCCATAAAGAAGTTAATCCCCTCCTTTGCATGTATCTCCTGTATCATTTTACCTACTTTGTCTCCCCAAAGCGAAGCAAAAGGGTACTCTTCCGGGGCTACCACCGTAACTTCACACCCCAGTTTATTCAGGCTCCAGGCACTTTCCATTCCGATGAAAGAAGAGCCTACAATAAGTACTTTTTTCACTTGTTTGGCAGCTTCCATGATCGCTTTGCTATCAGCCATTGAACGAAGCGTAAACACATTCTGTAAATTTGTTCCCGGCATGTCAGGCTTTATCGCTTTACCCCCCGTACAGAGTAGCACTTTGTCGTATTTTATTGTTTGTCCATCAGTAAGGCTAACTTGCTTTTGGGAGACATCCAGCTCACTAACCTCAACTTTATGCATGACTTCAATATCATGATCTTCATAAAATTCGGCCGGACGTAAAGGCATCCACTCATCAGGGGCTTCACCCTGCAAGTACTCCTTACTGCAGTTCGGCCGGTCATAGGGTTTTTCCAACTCTGGAGTAAGCATTAGTATTCTTCCCCGAAAACCGTTACTACGCATGGCTTCAGCCGCGTATTGGGCGGCAGTACCTGCTCCCACTATCAGATTCAGTTGTGAATCTTTTTTATCTCTGCTTTGCATATCAGGCATACGCTGAGACGGCGCATCGTCGGGAACTTTTACGATAATATCCTCTCCTTCAACCTTCACTTCAAAGCTAGGAAGACTATCACAACCAGGCGGCTCGAGGTGATCACCGTTTGTAACATCAAAACAGGCATGGTGCCAGGGACATATTATGCGCTTGCCATGGAGTAAACCATCTTTCAATGGTGCGCCATAATGTGTACAATGGGCGGCCGTCGCAAAAAAATCATCCTGATAACGGGCAAGCAGGACTTCGGTTTCTCCTACTTTTACCTGTTTCATTTCGCCGGGAGCCAATTCATCTTTGCGGGCCACTTTTGCTTGCTGATAGGTCATGGGATAAAATTTAGCAGTTGAAAAAACGTAATATTTCAACCAGCAAGCGCTAAGAGTGTTTATCCTGCCGTCAAGAAAAAAATTCTAATTAACGAGAGAAAGAAAGAATAGAGAATTCGTTTTCAAAGTTTCTATACACATGAAACTGATCGTCGTTATCATAAAACAAGATTCCCACCGGATATCTGCTTTCAATAGGGCGATCCTTGATGAGCGTGCCCTGCCGGTTGAAAAGGTAGGTGAATTCCTGCACTTCGTCCGTCACTGCGTAAATTTCGTTTCCGGCCCCAAAGTCATAATACTGTACTTCCAGCATATCTGAAGTCATAGCCGCCGGACTCATGTAATTTTTTTCAAACATGAGCTTACCCTCATAATTCAGCACGCCAAACAAACGCTCATCCTGTCGGGCAATGATAAATGTCTTCCCTAATGCATCTATGCTTAGCTGAAAGCGCGTCTGTGTGGATGGGCGATAAAGCTGCTCTCTTTTGGTGATATTTCCCTGAAGGTTAAATGAAATGATTTCACCATGCAGACTCACCGTGGTAAGAACTGTATTTGTCGGATTACTGCCTAAGTCTGTATAGGCTACACTCTGGATAGGTTTGTCCAGGTTAATAGGAAAACCGGCATAAGGTTGCCCCCTCCTGTTGAGGGAGTAGATAGAACCATCCTGTTGAATAGCGATAATAAAATCTTTATTGCCTACCCTAACGTGAAAGGGAGCGGTAGCCAGCGCAGCATTGACAGTGGCATTGGGATTCCACCCTTCAAGGGATTCCCTGTCTTTATTGAACATCCAGAGCCTCCCCGCTGTATCGCTGACCAAAAAGCGGTAGTTTTTGCTGTTATCATAGTCTATCAGGCTAAGGTAACGGATACGAACATCCTCTGGCATATAAGAAGGGTAACCTGAGACGTACGCCCCGGTACGGTCTATGAGGTGGATAGCACTATCAGTAGCAAATAGATACTGTAGATTTCCGTTTTTGAAATAATCTATCTGATATACTTCTCCGATGATGGCATTCTGGAGAGAGTCTTTCCAGAGAATTTCACCATCGGTTTCGGCCAGATAAAGTTGATTTTTCTGATCCTGAAAAAGCACTTCAAGTGTCTGATCTGTGTGATCCCGAACCACAAAAGGTTTGGTCTGTAAGGGATAATCTACAAACAAGCGACTCACATCGCTAAACTGCTCTGATTCTCCTTCTGAAGAAGATAATGGCTCATAGCTTATTGCAAAGCTCGTATAAAAATCCTCGTCTGCCTTACTAAATTGTATGGCTAGGTGATCAAAGTTTTTAAGCACATCGGCATGAGTATTTGCAAACTGCTTCCATTTTGAAGAAAGGTGCTCTCGTAACAGACTCCAGCAGCGTGAGGTATTGACAAACACACTTACATTAGACTCATCTAATGCCGACTCCAGAAACCTGACCTCCTGAATGGATTTATCCCAGGTATTTTCAGCCTCACGGTCAGCAATCAGGCGCTTGAGGGCACGTATACTATTGGCGAAAATAACATAGCGATCTGTGAGCATGTAAAAACATTGGTCAAAACCAAGGGCTATAGGTCCCAGCATGGCGGCAGGAAACTCTTTGTAACTTATTTCACCGATCTGGTAACCAGCAAACTGCTCTGAATAGCTTATGCCTTCCACTTCACGACTTAACTTGGTTTCCAGTTGGCGTAGGCTTATACTGGCTTTCGCAGTATCTTTGGTCTCCAGAAGCAAAATCTTATCCGGCATTTTGGTATCTATGGATTCCAATACCATCAATCCCATTTCACCTTCAAACCAGCTAAGGAGGTTTTGCAGGCGGACATCATAAAGCTCGCTAAGATTCTTACGGTAGCGTTGGGTTTGCTTTACCAGCTTCTCATTTGCCTGCTCCTGCTGACGATACAGTTTCTGTAACCATCCCTCCCCATTCTGAGCGGCAAAATGATAGAGCACTGCCGTTCTTTCGGGTACATACTGGTATAGATTGATGGCCTGGGGCTGCTCTTCCTCAAAGGTACTAAGCCATACAGGAGTCTCTTGATCTTGAACGGAGCCTGCCTCTGCTTCTTTTTGTTCAACTTTGCTGAACCCATTGAACAAGATTTGATTATCTGTAAGGTTTACATCCAAAAACACAGTCTCACTTAACTGGGCCAGGGGCTGCAAATAGGGTAAGAATTCATTGGTGGTAAATACTGACAGAAGAAGAGGCAACTTGGCCATGTTCAGGTAGAGATTACCTTCATCGTTTGCCAGCTTAGGGACCTCATCTCTTGAGGCATTATGATAAAGAAAACTATGCTCCTGAAACTCAGTCTCTATATTTCTTACTACATCTTCAATCAGAAATGGTGTAAAACTACCTACAAAAATGTCACGATGAACTAGATAAGAAAACTGTCTCCCACTATTCTCATCAGTCAGTTCACTGATGCGGAAGCCGTTGAACATTCTGCTCTCGCTTTTTATATTTTCTTTTTCCTGAAACCGTTTGAGTGCCTGACTTAGCCCATTGTGCTCTCTGGCATTGTCTAATCTAAAAAAGTAGGTGAAGTCAAAGTTATCTTTGGAGATCACATGGGTACCTATCAGTAACTGTTTCCCCGTGAAGAACTGCTTAATATTTGCCAGGCTATCCATCAACTCCATATGCCCTTCCATGCTTTGGTACGCCTCAATACCTTGCAGGTTTTTCCAAAGCTGACTACTTTGTAGTTTTTCCCAGGTGGCCGGTAATTCAGCGGTTTCATATACCAGAGCCGCACTCTCGGGCACCATAGCCCAAAGTGGAATCTCTTCTTCCTGCTTCCATCGACGTTCTACATAAAATAATACTACCGTAAGTAAAAGCAGTATCGCAATTACCCAAAAAACTCTTTTATTCTTCAAATTACCTGTTTACATTAAATTTTGGCTCTTACCAGCGCTGGCACAATGTCATTAAGTTAAGGAAATAACCAGCTTCAGCCGCGTCGGAGGGCCGATTGTATCTGAAGCCTCTAGATGTATTCAAGTCTAAGACTTAAACAAGCTTACCACTTCAGTCAGAGACTGAAGTGAGGTTCGTAAAAAGCTTAACTTAATGGCATTGAGCGCTGGCAAATCAAGCTATTATTTTATTTCAGACTGTTCTCTGATCAGCTTAAGTCCCACAAGCAAGCATATCAGACTTCATTTTAATAATGAGTAAGTATACTTTGTTAGAACGAAAGCTAATTTCTTTTATTCCGAATATATATAATAGAATATTATTTTTTCGCAAACTAACTAAAGCCTCTAACATAAAAGAGCAACAATAATCAGACAAAAATCAAAAGAAAGGCTTATGTATGCTGGTTCGGAATAGTTACTGCAAATGTGCTGCCCTTATCAAAGGTAGATTGAACGTCAATCTTGCCATTAAGTTTGTGGAGTACATCTTTTACAATATAGAGTCCCAAGCCTGAACCTTCACTACGCTCAGAAGCACGGGAAAACATATCAAAAATGCGGGGAAGTTCTTCTTCAGGAATGCCTTCTCCATTGTCTTCAATCTCGATATGCGCGGCTGCTTCATCTACCCATATCCTGATGTCAATAAATGAACGATCCAGATAGTAGCGCCGATATTTAATCGCATTGGAGACCAGGTTATTTAAGATGATCCTGACGCGAGTCAGATCAGAAACGAAGCTTACCGGCTGGCTGATCTTCGTAGTGATTTCAAGGTTTTTAGTATTGCCTACATGGTAAAAGTTGGCCACTGCCAGATTTACCTCTACCATAAAATTGATTTTGACAAGGGGATCTGTGGATCGCTTGTTTCTTGAAATACTCAGGAGATCCACTACCAACGTGTCTAACCTTTTTATACTACCTTCAATGAGGTCTACACACCGCTTCCGCTGCTCTTTATTGGTCTCTGACTTGAGTATGCCCAGCATACCTAAAACTGTACGCAGGGGAGCTCTGAGATCATGGGAAGCATGATACACAAAATTATCCAGGTCTACATTGACCTGCTGCAATTCTTCTATGGTATTGACCTGCTCACTTACCTCCTGGATCAGCAAAAAAATATCTCTATCGCTATACTGCGCATTGAGCTGCCAATGCTTATTTTCTTCGGGAGAGAATGACCAGTACTCGATTAAACTTTCTTTGGTTAGCTCTTCGTTAAAGTTATGCCATACTTCTTCTCCCATCACATCCTGTAGCCGCCTTACCATATCTGTACGGTGCAGGGAGGTCAACAGCGCCTGGGAAAGCTTATTCTGATAACGGATATTACCCTCACGATCCGCCTTCAGTATTGCGGCGGGAACATGATCCAGTAAGCTTAAGCTTTCCTGTTCAGCTACTGCTTCCTGTTCAATTGCCAGCAAGGTACCGGCAACGTTTAAAGGCTTTTTGTTTTCATCGTACACTAGGGCAGCTTTGATCAGTAAGAAGATAGTGCCGGTGCTGTTATTCAGCATTTTAACTCTAAGTTGATATTGATCATTTATGCCTTTTGCCATTTTCCAGAACATTCTCTTCACACTAAAGCGATGTTCCGGAACGATGAATTCCAGCAGTTTACCAAAATCTTTTTCTCCTTCCCTGGACTCCCCTATTACTTTCTTCCAGGGAAACTGCAGGTAAAATTCTTTGCTACCGATCTTCCACTCAAACAAACCGGAACGGTTAGCACTCAGCACTTCTTCCTGCCAATGCAGCTTATCTGCCAGCGCAAACTTATCCTTCTTAAGCCTTAGTAAGGCTTCCTCAAGCTCCTGCTTTTCCTTTCGTAAAGCTTTTACTTGCTGCTTATGCGCAATTTCAGATCCTGAGCTGCGGGGCATCTACGCTAGGGTAAAAGAAAATGAAAAAAAATAACTCATTATGTAACGAAAATAAGTTTTTATTTTAATAACATAATAAGTATTACATGATAATTACACAATTATATGCCAAAAAAGCATTATTTTATTCTTTCAGGTAAGTTTTTTACTGATAAAGTATTTTTTATCTGAATGAAATTTCACTTTAGGAATATATGCCTTGATTATTTTAAGTGCACGGCATCAGTTTTTCCATCCAGTATGACTTCTATATGTTCTTCTAAGGTAGTGGCTAGTTCATAGCCTGTATAGTTAGCGACTACAGGAAACTTACTATGACTGCGGTTGACCAGTACCGCGATCTCCATCTGACTGATATTTCTTTCTAAAAACGGACGCATACTATAAGCCAACGTTCTTCCGGTATTAAGCACATCATCAACCAATATAATCCGCTTACCATCCAGTTGTTCTATGGGGTAGTCCAATTTCACTTCACATTGCTTTTCCGTAAACTTTTCCAGATGAATTTTCACCAACTGTAGACTAGCTTCGGTATGCGCATCAGGTGAGGAGGGACTTCCTTCGTACTTAAAATGACTGATCGCATTCAGCTCATGGCCTATTCGCTCAGCCAGTGCAAAGCCACGATCTACTATACCGGCCAGTATCAGTTGCTGATCTTTGAAGTTACGTTCATAAATTTCATAGGCAATACGTCTGATCTTTTGTTGTATCTGATCCGCATTTAGAATAATACGAGGCGATTCGCTTGTTTCAGTTACCATTTTAAAAATGTTTTAGCTTGCTTGAGTTCACATGAAGATGCTTCAAACCAAGTACGATCTTAGTCAGTGCCAAATTGCGGATTACTAAGTACTTAATTCCCTAGGTATCATTGGTTTGCCGATCTGCGATTTCAAATTAGTAATTTACAATCATCACTCGGTGACAAGTCTAAATAAAACTCCTTAAAATCAAAAAAC
Source organism: Catalinimonas alkaloidigena (assembly GCF_029504655.1). Lineage (NCBI taxonomy): Bacteria > Pseudomonadati > Bacteroidota > Cytophagia > Cytophagales > Catalimonadaceae > Catalinimonas > Catalinimonas alkaloidigena. The sequence goes on along the minus strand of NZ_JAQFIL010000001.1, from coordinate 566,092 downwards.
CCCAGCCTTGATAAAGTTATTTACTGGCTGGGGCAAAGAGATGTTGTAGCTTATCTTTTTATTATACTTTCACTTTCTCATCTTCAGGTACAGGAAGAGTCTTACTGTCTTTGAAAGTAGATAATATGACCAGTGACTGAAGACTATCCACTACAGGAACTTCGTTAACCTTATCCAACATCAGTTGCTGATAGGAAGCGATATCCTTGGCTATAACTCTGAGAATAAAATCACTGGAACCTGTAACGTGATGGCACTCAATGACCTCGTCAATCTTGTTAATCGCATTAATAAATGTCTTAATACTCTCTTTGTCGTGTCCTGTAAGCTTAATTTGCACAAAAGTGCTGATGCCTAAACCTATTTTAGAGGTATTTAATTTGGCATGATAGCTATCAATTACGCCTGATTGCTCAAGTTTTTTTACACGCTCCAGGGTAGGCGCCGGAGATAAACCAATTTCTTTTGAAAGCTGGGCATTGGTGATTTTAGCGTTCCGCTGTAATATCTCCAATATCTTCCGGTCTACCTTATCTAACTTCGGACTTGTTGTCATTTTTATTGGTATCATTTAAACTGAAAAAATTGCTGCAAAGATAGGTGATCGTAATCATTTTACTAAACATTACAGAACTTTGTTACTGTAATTTGTTAAAATTAAAAATAATATAGTTTTATAGCGAACAAATAATCAACTAAATTTATCAAGTTCATAATTTTTTTACATCCTGAGGGAACATATATTTTATTTAAATGAGGAGAAAACAGTAAAGTTCCTTACTTCCCTTATCATCAGGCAGTAAGTTTATGAGCGGTCCGAATGGCCTACCTGTAAGCGGTAATTTCCTGCGATCATCGTGGACAAATCTGCATTGAACGGGTTAAGGTGAGCCTTGGTTTAGTACCTTTCCTTTTTACAATTTTTATTCATCAGGGAAAACTGGAATAAATATCTTTATGATGGAGTATTCATACCAATACCTAAAAAAGATGCTTCGCTAAGGCGCAGAATAATATTTAAAAAGCTTTTGAAACTGTTTTTAAGGCCCCACCATCAGGCGGTAGGTTTCTGAGTGATCCGAATAGCCTACCTGCAAGAGATAATTCCCTGTGATCATCTTTGACACATCAATCTCAAACGTATTAAGGCCGACTTTAGTATCGTTAAAAACGATATTTTCTACCAATTCGCCTTTTGTGGTCAGCAGGCTGAAACGGACTATGTCCTTCTGGGGCAACACCATTTCTACCATAACCCTCTCAGAGGAAGGATTGGGGTGTGGAGACATCACACTAAGGGTGTTGTTGAGGCTTAGGCATGTACGGTTATTGGTAATATTTTTTTCATCCGGCAATGCCGAAAGCCTGGTACATATGTAACGCAGGTCAATATCCTGATTGAGCTGGGAAGATATCGTAAAGTCCAGAGGATAATTGATGATCTCGCCCGGCTCCAGACTTCCCTCAAAAGATTCCGTGATGGTCAGCACTTCGTCCAGGGTAATGGAGATGTCAAAATCGCTGACGGTCAGATTGCTCAGGTTCCGCATGGTCAATAATAGGCTGATATTGGGATCACCTTCTTCAGACAACAAACTTATTCTTTGCAATTGCAGGTCATAGGAAGGTGCCACAACTTCTACAGTTTCGCGATAAACATCGGTACAGCCCAGATCAGATTGAACCTCCAAAGAGACTGTATAAATGCCCGGCTCGCTAAAAGTATAGGAAGGATTGGCTTCATTTGAGCTGGCTGCTCCTCCAAAATCCCAGCTTAAGCTATCTGCATCAGTGCTGGTATTGCTAAAGTTTACCGTCAGCGGAACTCCTCCATAGACCACATCGGCAGTAAAAGCTGCCTGTGGCGCGGCAGGCACACTTACTTCCTGACTATAGGTATATTCACAGCCTTCACTAGTCTCCAGGCTAAAGCTTACCTGATAGTTACCCGCTTCCTCAAACACAAAGGCAGGATTTTCCTCATAGCTGACACCCAGTCCTCCAAAGTCCCAGCGGTACTCGCTGATTTCTACCTCCTCACTGAGGCTTTCATTACTAAAGCTTATGGCTTGCCCCGCACAATTGGCGACGAAGCTAAAGTCAGGCGTGGGAGGCGTATTTATGGTGATGTTTTTAGTGACCGACGCATTACAGGCGGTAGCCGAGAAGACCGTCAGCGATACCTGATAAGTACCCGGCTCTTCAAAAGCATACTCAGGATTGGCGATGACAAAGTTCTCTCCGTTGATGGTCCACAGCCACTCACTTATCTCTTCATCATCATTGACTGTCGACATATCGGTGAACTGAACTGTAAAAGGATTCGAATCTGAAGGGCAAAGCGTCTGGGTACTGAAATCTGCCTGCACCGCGGATTCTACGACGATCTCCTGACTCAGGGTATCGGTACAGCCGGCGCTGGTAAGCACGACCAGGGTCGCGTCGTAAACACCTGGCAAGGCATAGGTATACTGCGGATTACGTGCCTGTGAACGCCCCTCCTGGGCGGTCCCCTCCGGGGCGGCCTCTCCACCGTCACCAAAACTCCATTCCCAGGCCACCACATTGGAATTGATGCCGGTGGTACTCTCATCTATAAACTGGGTAGGCGCTCCCGCACAGGCGATATCCGCGGTAAAAGCCGCCTGCGGACGGGCGTAGATGGTGATGGTTTTGCTCAGGCTATTGGCGCAGCCCACAGTATTATTTACCTCCAGGCTAGCAATATAGGTACCGGCAGAATCATAGACATAGCTGGGACTTTCCAATGCTGTACTGCTATAAGTGCCCCCATCCCCAAAATTCCAGCTAAAGCCCGTAATGTTTTCACCAGCAGTAAGATTTTCAAAAGTGACTTCATCGCCCTGGCAGATCTGAGGTGGCGTACTGAAATCTACCACCGGCCCCTGCTCTACCACGAAGGTAGTATCATAGGTATTGGAGCAGCCGGGTATGCTGGCCGTAAGGCTGACTGTTTTACTCCCTCCGCTGCTAAAGGCAAAAGTAGGATTAGCTTCGGTAGAACTCCCTTCTCCGTTAAAATCCCATGTGTAGGTGATAATTTCATCCGCCCCTTTGGTATCCGTAAGGTTCTGAAAAGCAATCTCCCCATTAGTGCAAATGACCTCCTTATCCACCACAAACTCAGGCTCCGGCGGCTCATAAATGGTGATGTCTTTCGTCACCCGCTGCCCACAGCCATCAGCAGTCTCTACTTCCAGGGTGACAGGGTAGGTGCCAGGTGAGGGAAAGGTGTAGTTGATAGTATCCTCAGTGAATGTAGTATTTTCAATAGTCCAAAGCTGGCTTATAATATTATCAGTATTTTCAGTTGAAAAAGTTAACTGTGTAGTACTTCCTTCGCAAATATCTCCTGCCTGAATATCAAGCGTGGGGGCAATATCTTCTTTAACGTAAATAGAAAAGGTTGAGTCTATTGTACAGTTATCATTAGATATAGTTAGTCTTATATTTTTATTACCTGTTGACTGATAAGCAATTTCAGGCTCAACTTCTTCTGAATAATCAGTAGATTGATCACACTGTTTGTGAAAGGTTAGCTTATCTATTTTATTTGACTGAACCTCTGATGAATAAAGAGAGATTGTTCCTTTGTCTTTTATTATGTTAAAATTGAATCTTAGTTTAAAATCAATTAAGTCATTTACTTTTTTATAGCCAGTATTATTAGCCATACTGTTGCCAAAATTAAATCTATACAAGTCCCCAGCTAATCCATTAATAAACCCGACATACCTCCCTTCATCCTCAATTAAGGATATTCCTCCCGGCCATTGAGGTAGAGTAGACATACCGATTACATTTGGTATTTTAAATAAACTTGTACCAAAAACTAATCTGTAAACCGCTGAATTATCCCTTGAGGATGTTAATCCATACCAACCTGAATTAGTATAAATTATGTCAACACTGTATAAACTTACTCCTATTACACGATTTATTATTGGAGGGTTTGGACTAGATAAAATTGACACACCCCAATTGATAAGAGTAATGCTTTTTCCAGCAGCATTGCTTATTATTCCCACCCAATTACCATTATCATTTTCTACCTCAAGACTTCTGGGTTGGTTAAGTATGCTAAAATCTCCTAAATCATGAGCTGTAGGAATATTATTCAAGTCACTCCCAAAATTTAGCATGCCTAGAGCTGAACTACCAAAATCTGCAAGTATCGCTAACCAATTACCATTATCATTAATAATATCAATATCAACAGGACGGTCAAATTGATTAAAATCCCCAAGGTTCTCAAGAGTTGGTACGCTATCTAATCCATCCTTAAATACCAGTCTAATGATATTGCCATTGGCATCATCTACTGCAAGCCCATACCAAATACCCTCTTGTTGTACCAAATCTATTGAAGCAATTCTATTAATAAGACTATGTTCCAATACTGTTTCTTGTGTAGGTAGCTCATAAACATCCAGCATGCAAAAATCCCATTCATATTTTATTGCACCTGTACTACTATTTTCAACCCTGATATTCTCTCTTATACAAACCGTATCTGGTGCCGTGAATTCAACCACAGGGCACTGTGCCTGGACATAGGCTTTACCCGAAAAAACTAAACAAATAACAAGGATATAGAAACGGGTGGTCATTAAGGTAATATCTGATTATAAGCTTCTTTGAGAACTTCTAAGGTATTACTTTTTGCAAATTTATGGCTAACATACTGAAAACCTTCCTGTGCGTAAGTTTTTCTCAAATTATTGTCCTTTGTTAAATATAGTATTGCGTTGGTCATCTCATCTACATTCCTGTTGGATACTAAAACGCCAGACTTTCCAGCTTCAAATAGTTCAGATGGTCCCCCACTATCAGAAGCTACAAGAGGAACGGCATTTAACAAAGCTTCCAGACAGGTGAAGGAAAAAGATTCAGATTCAGAAAAATTTAGAGCAATATCTGCTTTGGCAAATTCGTGTTCAATATTCGTGGCTGGACCGGCAAAAGTTACTACCTGCTCAATTTCTAATACTATAGATTGTGTTTTTAAATATTCTTTATATAATTGGTTCTTTTTCTTTCCCATATCGCCTCCTACAAAGCGAAGCCGAAGTTTAGGGTTTTGTTGATAAGCTTTGAAAAAAGCTTGTAGTGCGAAGTCCTGACCTTTACCAGGAATATAGTGTGCTAAATAAAGTAATTTGATAAGCCCGTCATCCTTTTTTGATTTTACCCTTTTCGAAATAGTATTGCTTAGACCATCATAAATGACATGGATTTTAGGATGATCTTTCAGACATTTTCTCACAGCTTCTGATACGCAAATGATACGTTCGCTGTATTTCAAATTAAGGCTTATCCATATTTTTACCAGGAGCCATGGAAATCTGTCTGGCATAAAACGAACATGGGTCAATAAAGCAAAATGCCCGCCTAGCATTTTTACTACTACAGCTACTAGATTATAAAAGTCATTGACATGCACCAAGTTTACCTGATAACGGTGTACTAATCGCTTTAGCCGAATTGCATTCATGATAAGTAAAGGAAGATAAAGAAAGATATGAATTGGATGCTTCCTGATTTCTAAAAAAGGAAGCGTTTCAACTCTAAACCTCTCTTTTTTCACCCTTTGTATTAAACTGCTTTTTCGTGGGAGTACAAATATAAATTCATATGATGCTCTGGCATAAATAGCATAATTTAAAATTGCTTTAAATGCACCGGTAGTATCTATGGAATTCTCTATGACCAAGACTACGGGCTTGTCTTTTTCGTTTACCATAGTGTAGTTACTTCATTTTTTTCATAAGCAGTATCTTTGGTCGAAGTCATCATTTACACCCTATGCGCTGAATAATAAGTTGTAATAGTGATATTATGGAATATTCTGACGATAAGGGTATAGACTATCTTTCCATATGTTTTTTGGGAATACAAGACTAAAACTTACAACTGCCAGAACAATACTCTTAAACAGAAGTAATGTATCACACATTTTCTTTAAAGGAAATCTCTACTTATCTAAAGACTCTAAACAGTTTTTCACTATATGCTCTCAGATTTAATGCTTATCAAAAGAAGTTACTTATCTCATCAAAACCTTTATTAATCATTTGTTTGTTTTTGTAGAAATCCACCAATGTGGCTTCAAAATAAGATTGATAGCTTAAAATAATTTTATTAACTGAATGAAGTAACTCCTCATTTAAGAAGGGAGGATTAATCAATTCCGTGGATATTGACAACATTTGGTGAACTTGTACAAGTTTTGGTTCAATAGCTAGACATATGCTGGGGATTTGTAAACAATTACCAATAATAGCACCATGTGCTCTTGCAGTGATTAGCAAAGAGTTTAATGCCAAATATTCCAAGTAGTCACTCAAAGAAATATTATTAGGATTCCAGACATAAACAATAAAATTTAATTGTTTTGCTTTTTCAATTACATGAGCATCTCCACTTTCATCAAAAGAAAAAAAACTAGTTTGTATTCCTTTTTCTTGTAACTGCAATGCCACTTGAAATATGTTATCCTCAGCAGTTATATCTTCGTAATTCCAATCTCTTAGTACAAAACCTATCTTGTTGTGGAAAACCCCATTATTACTCTTCAAACTTCTCTGCTCCCAAGCATTACAAAAAAAAGCTAAATCCGTGCGCTGACTATAAAACTTTTTAAATTTTAGCTTCTTCAAATAACTTATACTAATAGAATCCCTGACTATTAATGCATTGAAATTAGCAAGCTCTATACAATGATCTCTAAATTTTCTGGAAGATAATGTGTGCTTCCCTAATCCTATACCAATTCCCAATTGTCTTTTGGTACTAATATTTTTTTGCTTAGTTAGTTTTTTATATAAATTAAAAAGAGTCTTATATGAATAAATCCCCATTAATTTGATGGATAAATTTATTATAAGGTCCTTGAGTTTTCCTGTTTTAAAGTCAAAGAAGACTCCCCCTCCTCCTCTCCATATTATATCAAAGTTTTCCTGACTCTTCCAATCAATGATTAGTACTTCCTTGTTTAGTAACTTATATATATACTGCCTGAAAACTTCATCATCATTATTGCTAAAAACGTAATAGGTAGCATCTGGATATTTTTCCTTTAAAAAGGAATATGAGGTCATCATTAAGATATCATCACCTAAATTCCCAAACCCATAGTATCCTTTGATTAAAATTTTTTTACACTCTGATTTACATGCTACATTACTTTTTCCCATGCCTTACTCATTAACGATATATCATATCGCGCAATCATTTGATTTGCTCGTTTTACATATCGACTAAGTATATCTTTATTATCTACTAATTCTGAAATTACTCTTATCCATTCTTGGATCGGCTGTCTATTATTTTGTTCAAAAACAGGCATTAAAATTCCATAATCACTACATTCTGCTTTTGTAATACTTTTGCTCGGCCTTTCACAATTTTTTGACAGTTTTTCTCTAGGCCCACTCGGACAATCTACTGAAATTACTGGCACATTACATATCATGGCTTCAGACAGAATGTTAGGCCCTCCTTCACTAGAGGAGGTAATAGTGAACAGTTGACTTTTGGCTATAAATTTAAAGGGATTATTTTCATATCCGGTAAATAACAATTGGGTTTCATCTATACTAAATGGATGCCTCTCATTCCACTCTGCATAGGGCTTCAAACCTAATTGTTTAGCATATTCAAATAGCTGATACTTTAATGGGCCGTCACCTATGATCAAAAGTTTAATATTAGCCTTTACTTTTCTTACCTCTGCTACTACATTCATTAGATGAAAGTAACCTTTTTCAGGTGCTAGCCTACCCGCTGTACAAATAATAAAGCCATCAAAAAAATTAGCCAATTCACCACTCAAATTTTCTTTAGACTTAATTCGTATCTCTTCAAGATCAAAATAGTTCCTGATAATATTCACCTTATCAGCATTAATTTTATAAATATCGGTCAACTCTTTACTAATTCCATAATTTAGTGCAACCAATTTATCTGCTCTGGAATAAAGTAGCTTAATAAAAATATTTTTGCGTAACCAGCCTAAAAAGCCTTTTATGGTTTCATCATACTGTTGACTACCTCGAATACTAATGATAATTTTATCATTTGATTTAGACAAGACATTAACATAATTAGCCCCCTCTAAATAGCTAATAGTAGCATCAATTTCGTATGCTTGTTTTATTGCCTTTAACTTTTTTACTCGTTTAATAAAATTCAGCAACTTTTTAAAAACACTACCCCCTCCAGAAACTGACATATCAATTAATTTGCCTCCAAGAGGAAAATCTACGCCCCCAATTTTATTGAATACGCATACGTAAATGCAATATTTTTTAGCAAGCTCTATACTTAATTTACTAAAATCTCGCTGCGCTCCTCCAAATCCCAGATTAGGAATAACTAAGAGTATATTTCTTTTCACCACAATTGATCAATATATTTTACAATATGCAAAGAGGCCTTACCATCTCCATAAGGATTATTGCCTTTGCTCATGTTATCATAGACATCCGGGTCATTAAGTATCCTCAAAAAAGCTTTTTCTATTACAGATTTATTGGTACCTACAAGTACACTACAACCTGCCTCCACACCTTCCGGCCTCTCAGTAGTCTCTCTCATTATCATAACAGGCTTTTTTAAGCTGGGAGCTTCTTCTTGTATACCTCCAGAGTCTGTCATGATTAAGTATGCTTCATTCATCAAATAAACCATCTGATCATAAGGAAGAGGAGAGCTTAAAAAAACATTGTCTATTTCACACAGAATCTCGTTAACAATTCTTTGAATATTGGGATTTAGGTGGACTGGAAAAAAAAATGAAAAGTTTGGGAAAAGAATAGCTAAGCTCTTAATTGCTTGGCAAATACTATTAAGGCCGGTACCAAAGCTTTCCCTTCTGTGGCAAGTAATCAAAATAAGTCGTTCGTACGTACACAGAGCATACTTGAAGAGTATTTTATACTTATTTTCTTGTTTATATATTTTCTCTTTAGCAATCAATAAACTATCCACCACAGTATTTCCTACTACATAAACACTTTCATTGATATTCTCTTGCTTAAGAGCATGTAATGCTCTATGAGTTGGAGGAAAATGCATATCAGCAATATCGGCTACTAACTTCCTGTTGACTTCTTCAGGAAAAGGAGCAAATTTATTTCCTGTTCTTAAACCTGCCTCTATATGAACTACTCTAATTTGTTGGTAGTACGCAGCTAAAGCCCCTGTCAGACAGGTAGTTGTATCCCCCTGCACAATTACTGCATCAGGCTTTATGTCTTCAAATAAACTTCCGAGTTTTAGTAAAAGCTTTGCTGTAAGTGATGTTAGCGTTTGATTGTGAACCATTACACCCAAATCATAATTTGGAGTAGTTTCAAAAAAATCAAAAATCTGATTAAGCATTTTCTGATGCTGTCCTGTAGAAATCAGAATTACGTTATAATTTTCATTTTTCTTAAGGGCTAAGTATAGCGGAATCAATTTGATTGCTTCTGGTCGGGTACCTACTACTATGGCAATTTTTTTCATAATTCTTTTAGAAGTGTGCTTAACCTTTTTCCATTTACGCTTGCTGAAAACTCAGTAGGAACATCTGCATTATAGAAAAACTGTTTATCACCTAATACAAACTTTTCATAACAAACTGTGATATAATCTGCCAATCCCTCTATATCATCATGAGTAAAGCAACGGCCGTATTTGTCTTCAATGAGATCATAGGTAGTAGACCCTTCTGCTGTTATGCATAACATCGTCTTTTTAGCCACAAAATAGTCCAATAGTTTAGAAGGAAAAAAAAGCTGAAACCTACTATCTTGCTCATCACTATCAATATTTATTAAAACATGTGCACTTCGCTGTAAATACAGAGATTTATCAAAAGGCAGTGCCCCTAAATATTTTACACAACCAAGGCTACAATTTGTCATGATTTGTTTGTTTTTTTCATCAGCAAAACCAGCAAATATGAAATCTACATGACCCTGAGCCGCAGGATTCCTGGAAATAAACTTCTCAATAGCACTAAGCATAGACTTTACGTTCCTACTCTCATATAGTCTCCCTGTATGCACAAATGTCAACTTTTCATTTAAAGTTAAATCTATTTCATTTAGTAGATCGGGGTCATATACATTAGGATATAACAATAATTTGTCTGTATGTTCTGGATACTTCTCCTGATAAAGCTCCAAAGTTTTTTTTGAGGTAACAGTTACTCTATCAGCATATTTAAAGCAAAGCGATTCCTTTTTTTTATTATATGACTTACCTTTTTTTTTAAGGTTCAAATAAGGATTATCCACCCAAGGATCACTAAGATGCATCACCCAGGGCACTTTGTAATTCATTTTAAGCTTTAATGCTAAGATAGATGAACTTATAGGGGTTGATCTTGAATATATTATATCTGGCTCATCGTTTTTTAACTTTTTTTTCACTTGTTGATAACGCCAGTGGAAAGGGGCATCACCATCAGGTTTCTCTAAAAGAAAAGGGCACAACAAGCTAGTAAGAGCATGTATATACCGATTAGGCCAGATAGGTATTTCAATAACTTTGTGTATATTTTTTAAATAAGGTTTTAATGTATCATCATTAGGCCGCCAACCATCACTTATTTTAGAAGTAATTAAAGTAGTGTTAAAATCTTCATAAGAAAGATATTTAAAATATTTGGCAGCTTGCAAACTTTCAGGGGCATTTTTGGGCGGAGCCGATATACTTACGATCAGTAATTTTTTTTTTCTGTAAGGAGACATAAATAAATTCACTATTCTGGTCTTTTACAAAACCAATTCTAAGAACTCATCAATTAAAGTATGTCGTTGAAGAAATAACCTGTAATTATGTTCCACAATGTCTTGGGAAAATAAATGGGTAGATGATTCCTGATAGTAATAATATTTGAAACCCCACATACTTGGTTCTTCATAATGCTTATCTACTATTGGAATCGACTTACACATGATCGCTTCGTAAAACCTATATGTCCATAAAAACTTTCCCCTTGGGCACAAAGTAAATTTACTATTGCATAGAAGCTGATAGTAAGTTGAATCAAATAAATTTTTAGGCATTTTCCACCCTTTATCTGTAAGACTAATAAAGGATTTATCTCCACTAAACTCATTGACCCATTCCCTTCCTTCTTCTTCTTTACCAACAAAAACATAATGTAGTGTTTTCGTTTTGTCTAATTTTTTTACACTTGCAAGGTACCTTAAAGGGAAAATAACGTAAAATTCTTTATCATTCAGATAGCATCGCGCATTGATATGGTCTATTCTTTTTTCTCCATCCATTCCAGTTTCTTGTAAGGCTTCCCAAAATAATGCTTCTTGCTTAAGCTCTGGTTTCGGTGGAAGAAATTTATATTTTTCTAATTTCTTTCGCGCTAATCTGGTTAAGTGTATGATCCTCCATTTCAAAGCTATAACTATTCTCTCCTTCAATCTATAATAAGCAGTGAACATGCTACAATTTTTTATTTATAGAAATAGCCTGACAATGATTTTTTTACATTCCGAACAAAAGATAAAATATCAACAGGAATTAAAAGAACTTTCATATAATAATTTAAGGCAGGATACAAATTAAAAAGGTTAGGATAATGAGTTTTAATAAACATCAAGCACTTTTTTGCACTTGTATATTTGCCATCACTGTAAAGCTGAGTAATTGATCTTGCACAAAAAAAACTTATAATCACATTTTCATCAATGTGAAAATTGATCTTAAGTTTTTTTGAATAATTCCAAGATTCTCTGCCTAATAAAATATTTTTTATTATATTATCTATTGCGAATTTTTTTATCAGATTGTTTTCAAAGGTGTTTTTATCAATTTGAAAATTAGTGTACAATGAAATTGTTTTTGAGGTGTTATGATGCCTAAAGTTAACTAATATCGCATTAGATTTCACTACATTTTCCTGTCCCCAATACAGTAAATACCTCATCCATATTTCTCCATCCATTAAGTAATGGAAAGCATTATTTAGGGGCAATAAAGGCTTTAGCGCAGACAATCTGAAAAACGTGGAAGGTTGATCTATATGACATTTACCAATTGTCTTTGACAAAGTGTCTAATATACTTGTGCCATCACTAATTTCAATTTCACCTCCTTTTTCATTAACTCTTCTTTCTTTTCCAGAAAACACATATGTACTTGAGTCTTTAAAAGCTTTGCCAATTTGTATTAATGCCTCTGGCTCGAAATAATCATCACTATTTAGCCAATTAAATACTTCTCCTGTACACTTAGCTAAACCTTTGTTAATAGCATCAGTTTGACCTTCATCTGCTTCACTTATCCAATAAGTAATATACTTTTCATATTTTCTTATAACATCAATCGTATTATCTGTACTTCCTCCGTCAATGATAATGTATTCTAAGTTAGGATAGTTTTGATTAATCACTGAAAGAATAGTTTCTTCAATAAACTGTCCTTGATTGTAGCTTGGAGTGACAATGGATATTTTCGGCCATTGCCTTGGAGTACTTAATACTATATCATGGATATTGAATTTAGCATCAATGTAAGGTGGTCTTTGTTCACCTCCACCTTGTTTATGATAAGTACTCATTTTAAACCTTCATATGGTTTTTCCAGAAATCCATATCATACTTTTCCCAGGCATGACACCCAAAAGGAAGCTGATAATTGTTTAAGCGATAACATTCCCTTGGTTCAGTCTCTATAGAGAATTGTAAGGCCTCTTTGTAATCAGGTATATTGAAGAATGAGAAATAACTTGCTACGTAAAAAGACCAAATGAAGTCTTCTTGTACGCTAAACTTTTCTAGATTAGGAATAAAGAGAGGTAACAACCTGCTTACCAATCTAAATACACTTACTTTTCTTAATGATAATCCACTATTCCCAACAAAAATATTCTTACTTCTTGTCCTCTTACTTAAGACATACTTTATTTTCTTAAAAATTATGTTTTCCGAATGTAAAGCGTTTTGTAAAATAGGTATCCATTTTTTGCTATCAATCCAAGGGGCACCTATATAATCATAATTTCTAGCACACCAGTACTCAAGTTCATCTTTAAAGACATAAGAATCCAGCTCACATTTTAAAATGAATTTAAACTGCTTAAAATAATCATAAAGGTCTTTTTGTATCCAAAAATGATTGGCTGCTGAGTAAGAACTAAAATATCTAGGATGAAAAAATAATAATCTAATGTTAGGCGCAATTTGCAGGAACCTATCTGCGTTAGTACCCTCAGGTAACAGGAGGTAAATTGGATACCTGTTAAGTATCTTAGTATTATTAATAAATGATACCTCTTCTATCTCACTCATTTCACTCTTATGAAATGGTATCACTACGGCTACCAGATTCTTATTATTATTCATTTTCGTTTCAGGCCTGCAAGTTGCATAATTCTTCTTACGTACCAAAAAAACTGCTGATACTCTATTGTCCTTCTAAAACCAAAAAAACTTATGTATTTTTTGTATATGTTAAATATGTTAAGTGGGTCCCTAAGTGCTAAATGCTTAAGCAACGTAATATGTAAATTCTGTAAGACAAAAGAAGTTGCCGTTTTATTAAAACCGTCTATATAAAAAGTGCCAAATGTTTCATCCAAATACCCGACCTTACCAATTTGATATGCCTTTAAGAGAAACCAATAATCCATAGTATAGTGATAATTGATAGGAAATTGGCCTATTTTAGATTGTAGCTCTCTTTTATAAAAATAACTCACCGGATTTCCAGGAAATAATGTTTTCCAGTAGCTCAATATGTCCTCATATACTATAGAAGGCTTTCTCAATTCTTTCTTCTTACCTTCAAAATATACAATTAGGTTACCCACCAACATGTCTACATTTTGGTTTCTGTCGAACTCGCTGCAAACATGCAAAAAAATATTATCCTCAAACCAGTCATCCGCATTTAAATATACAATGATATCGCCAGTACACATCTGAAAGGCCTTATTCATGGCATCAGATTGTCCCTGATCAGGCTCGGATATCCACTTCAAATGAGGATACTTCTTTAATATATTGATTGTTTCATCCTTACTTTGACCATCTACAATAATATGTTCCCAATTCTGATAATCTTGGCTAAGCACATTTTGGATAGCCCGCTCAATATACTTACCCGAATTATAAGAAGGTGTCAGAACTGAGATCTTTTTTGTATCCATGTGTTTACAAAGTTTACAAAATAATTAATCTCTCTTTCGGGATATTGAGGCATAGAGGGTATACCTAATTTTTGGTCTAAATAACTCTCAATCTGATCATGACAATAGAAAGGATAAATTCCATTTACATTTTGATAAGACCTGATACTTTCCTGATTGACAACCAAGGGGATACCTGCAATCAAAAATTCTAAGATTTTTGTTAATGCACCGCTACTGTTTTGTTGGTTGATAATCACACACTTAACCTCCGTTAATAACTCGGTAAGCCTTTCCTGGGATATGGCTCCAAGAAATTGAATTGTATCGGGACAATCTTTATAGAGATGGTTAAATATCTTATCGGTTTGATAGCCAGCAAGATAAATGGGATACTGAAAGCTTTTTTTGTTTGAAAAATAATCAATAACCAGAGCCATTCCCTGATAAGTCGGAGGGTTTGTGGCAGAGCCGATGATTAATGCTCCTTGTTTTTCTGTATTTTTTCTTTTTACCCTTATCTTCTTTAAATGTTGATATACTTCATCTGCTGGCCAGTAAGGCAAATACGTTCCACCCAATTGATAAATACTTAGCAGCCATGCCTCTTCATGAGAGATAGTAAATAACTTTTCGGCCAAAGTCAACTTTTTTAGTTCTTCTGTTAACCAATTTGGTGCACGTTTTTGAGATAAAAATGAAACCTGACCTGGAACTAAAGCTTCCAGATTATGAGGCAGCGCAATAAAATCAATACCCAGATAATCAAGAAAATAGGGCAAATACCAGTATTCTGACCTGGTGTTTTCTAATATTACACGTTCAAATACAAAACTATTAAGTATATCTTTAGTAACCAGAAACGTCACTCCCACATTCGCAAGAAAAGTATGAGGTCTTTTTTTATTGGCGAGATGATATAATAGCTTATATCTAGATAAAATAGCAATGCCGATTTTCAATACCTGAAGTTTGGTAAAGTGTATCCTGCTAAATGAGTTTGCATAATAATCTTCAAACTTAATACACTGCTCTCCTGATTCAATCCTACTCAGTATTTCAGTAATTTGGGCAGTTCTTTTAGCACCTCCATCTCCCCAAGGATTTGAGTCAAAAAAAGAAATCCTTAATATTTTCATATAATACTGCTTATCCTAATTCTTCTATTTAGGAGTTCAAATATGCACCAAATACCCCATTAAGTTATATTTAATCACCATTTTATTAGCATATTCTACAGAGTTCTCCCCTATAATATTGTTGTATCTTATCAGATAATATAGATTTTTGATATAAGCTGGATTTTTTATGATTGTACGCAAAAAGGACAAGGTAAAGCTATAAAGTTTTCCTTCTTTAATTGAAAAACTCCACATTTCTAATAGGTAGGTATGCGTCAGATCCTCTAACTTTATTGTATTATTCAATTTATTTTGGTAAGCAGCCTCTACCATTTTCAATAGCATTTCCCTATGTTCAGAGCTATATAAAAGGTCTATATTTGTTACTTGCTTTTTATGCACTCGCCAGGTAGCTAAGTATTCTGGTATATGCAAAGTATTAGTCACAAAAGCAGCCCGCATTCCCCATTCAAAATCAGCGGCAGAGCCTCTATCTGTTCTGAAATAACCGATCTTTTCACACAGGCTTTTTCTAAATAAAAGTTGAGTAATGGAATGATAAATCGTATGTAAAGAGGCATATAAAATAGCATCATGAGGCGCAATTCTTTTGTGCTTTTTATGGTACCATTCCCCAAAATACTGACCGGGAGGGAATTTCGCCCAATCCCAGCCTTTAGCTCTTAGATCATTACCTTCCTCATCTATAATAGTCAGATTACAATGGGCGATCTCACAGTCCTGATGTTCTTCTAACGCAACAAATAGCTTTTCTAAGCAATCTGGAGACATCGTATCATCGCTGGTTGCGATATAAACATATGCTCCCTGGGCATGTATTAATCCTTTATTCCATGCATCATAAGGACCCTTAGGAGGGTATTTATACAAGAGGAAACGATTATCAGAAGCTGCAATTTCCTGCAGCATTTCCCAACTTCCATCAGAAGAGTATCCATCAATGACGATGCACTCCCATCCGGTTAATGTCTGGTTTATGATAGATTTTAGTCTTGCTTCTAAAAATCTTATGCTATTGTACGTAGGCAGTATTATGGAAACCAAGACTTACTGAGGCAGGTTATGCTTTGTATGATATAATTCAATTTCAAAGATATCTAAAATTTGCTGAGCTTCTATAATGGCTTCATCTGAAAGATATTTCCGCCAGTTGGACAGTAAGTTTTCTTTTGTCCCTTTCTCAATATCTTCCAGGGTAGCCTCGGTACTGAACGAAGATGAGTTTGACGGTTTTTTTAAAACCGAAATGGCTTCTTCAACATGGTTTAAATGAAGAAAATTAAAAAGTTTCTTTATCGTTGGCTCCGGTGATATGATCAAATCTTCATACCTGATAAGATAATATTCAGAAGCAGCATATTTTAAGGGATATTGCCATTCAAGACACCAGTTTAGTACTGCCTTGGAAAAATAGCTCCCTTCCTTTGATATTTTTAACCCAAAAGCCAATTGCGCCGGACTCAGGTATTTTTTTGCCCAATCTGTAGAATAAAGAAAAGGCTCTTCGCAGGTTCCCCATTTATTTCTTACTACAGAACTTGCCTGCGCACAGGGATGTCTGATTAAAGCCACAGACCGGCTTGGTACCATATCGCTCAATTCATCTATAAGTCCGTGGGCGTTTACAATTTTTAGAACAAACTGAGAACTATTTGGCCGGTCTGCTAACTGATTGAGTTTGCGCTGATAGATGCTGTTCAAATAATGGTTTACCTGGCTTTTTTCAACAGGGCTGAGTTCAAAAAACTGGCTCATGGCCTTGGCTGGTATATGACTGGTAATGATTTTACCCCTCTCCGTATCGGGCTTCCACAGATCAAAAGGTTGGTCGATGATACTAATACTACGCTTAGCTGCAATTGACTGGGCCAATAGGGTAGACCCTCCACGTCTGCTTGCATACAGTAGGATAGAAATTTTTTGGTTCCTACCTAAAAGAGTGTATATAGTGTGAAGCAGAAAAGTTAATTTTTTTTGAAAGAAATTAAAAAATAAAGCTTTTTCTATCACTATTTTAGTTTCTTATTAGCCATTGTTAGAGCTTCATGATATGATATTTTGGGGAAGATGGTTAATTTACCTTCATATGTAGCATCAATTATTTGTTTTTCATCTTTATTAAAATAATACTTTGCAAGTGAATATGCAGCTTCACTTCCTTCTAGGTCAGCTAATTGCCATTTTTGACCACTAAAATAATTATTATCAAAATGATTAATATCATCTCCCGTTAATACTTGCTCCTCATTAGGCTTTCCAGTCTGAAAGAAATTATGGTCAATACCTACTAAAAAAACTCTTTTGAACCCCATATAATATGCCAACTGCATAGCAGTAAAGGTTACAGTATGCCCTGCACCAACATGTGTACTACAATCCCTTGAAAATTGAATCCCTCTTTTTATATTAAGATAATTTATTCCACTCTCAATTTTAAGCTCCTTCTCAATACAAGATTGTAAAGATAAAAATACCTCTAGATCCATTGACTTAAACTGTTCTATACTTTGCTCAATTACATAGGGATTGATAGAAGCTAAATAGTCAATTTTTAAATTTTTATTTTTATTAATCAGGTATATTTTATTCAGCCCAAAGGTGTAATAATCATTCAGCTTTTCTATGTCTATCTTATTTAAAGAAGGCCCATTGCCAATAATGAAACAGTCTTCTCCTTTGTGAATATCTTTGAATCTTTTTAATCGTTCTGCGTATTGATTTTTCCAGATATAATAATCCAGAGGCTTATAACGATTTTCCCTGTAGTTTTGAATAGCATCTTTAAGTACATACCATTCTTTTTTTGGAGAAAATAATTTCATATCCTGCGCTACCTTATTTATTCAGTACTTAATTTAATCGTGGCTCCACCATCAATGGTAATACACTGACCAGTAATAAAGGAAGATTTGCTACTATCAGCTAAATAATATATTGCTTCAGCTATTTCTTCTGGTTGTCCTACTCTACCTATCAGGTGCTTTAAGCCTAAAGCTCTTACCAGGGAATCTTCAGAACTTCCTTTTACATGCCCTCTTTTTAGTCCATCTCTCAACATAGTTGTGTCAACTGCTCCTGGTAATACTGCATTGACTCTCACCCCATCATCTGCACATTCTACCGCAAGAGAACGCGTTAATGTTGTTAATCCTCCTTTACTAGCTGCATAAGCCAATATATTTTTAGAAGTAGCTATCGCATGTACTGAGCTTACATTGACAACAGCTCCTTTATTTTCCTTTAGCAGGTCATACAAAGCGCTTACTAAAAAGAAAGGGGCACGCATATTAACATTAATCACCTGATCCCACTCTTCCACTTTCGTCTCCTGAAACGGCTTGCAAACCTGAAGAGCAGCATTGTTTACAATTGCATCTACTCTACCTTCCTGTTTCTGTATGGATTGAGCTAAAGTATTGATCTGGTCAACATCCACAATATCTGCCTGAATAAACCTATCTAATCCGGCCTGATTCTCTACTTTACGAACATCAATACCTATAACCATCCAGCCCTCAGATTTAAATTTGGTACAGCTGGCACTTCCAATGCCGCCATTACATCCTGTTACGACTACTACTTTCTTCATTTGATTCCTAATCCTTCGTATAACATATCCAGTGTGTTTCTATGTACTTTATTCCAGTACTTAGGACTGGCATTCACATTATGAGAGGATAATATACAGTTATCCATACTCCTGAGTGGGGAGTTAATAGGCAGAGGCTCATGCTCAAATACATCAAGACCAGCTCCAGCTATTCTTTTTTCCTCCAGTGCTTTTATCAAATCAGACTCTTTTACAATCGGACCTCTGGCTACGTTGATAAGGTAAGCCGTAGATTTCATTTTACCCAGGGTATCTGAATTGATCAAATGATGGCTGGTCTCATTGAGGGTACAACAGGTATTGACAAAATCAGACTTTTCCAGTAAAACCTCCAATGGAACCATCTCCACATCTAATTCATCCACAATACTTTTAGGGATATCAATAATATCGTTTGCATACACTTTTGTACCAAATGTTTTGATCTTTCGGGCTACTGCCTTACCGATATTTCCCAATCCAATAATTCCTAAGCTCACTTCACTCAGACAAACCCCAAAGGCCTTTTCCCACTGACCTGATTTCATAATCCTGTCAGATTCAAAAAGCTTTCTGGAAAAAGCCAGCATGATTGCCAGCACAGAGTCCGAAACTGGCTCAGTAAACGCATTAAGCGTATTCCTTACTGGTATTCCATGTTCCTCAGCATAAACTTTATTGATTGAATCTATACCTGTACCCCATTTAACGATTACTTTAAGGTTTTTCGCCTGATCAATTACTTTAGCTGTTATCCTGTCATCCCCACATACTATTCCTTCATACTGCTCTATGATTTTCAACAACTCATCTTCTTCTACCCGCTCCTTGACCGGATATACAAAAAAATCAATCCCTTTCTCTCTAAGTTCTTCCTCAAACTTATGAATTTCATTTTTCAGATAGGGGGCTGTTATCAGTACTCTACGCATTTTTTTGCTGTGCTTTATATAGTGTTTCCGCTACTAAAAAGTCAGTTTCAATATCAATATCATGAGCTTCATGTTTGGAAATCTCAAACAGATAAGGCCTTTCTCCTATACGATTATGACGTTGTCTGAGCGTTTCTTCTGTAAAGATATAGATACAGGAATTCTCCTCATAAATAGGAGGCAAATCTTGTGTCCTGAGAAGGATAGCTGCATTGTGATTGACCGGCCTGGCTAAACTATCCCACAGTCTGGTCTGTAGACGGGTTACACCAAATAGAGAATCGTAAATAGGATAGTTTTCCAGTAAAAATTGAACTGCCTTGTCAATTGACCTGCTGCTCAACAATGGATTGGTGCTATGCGTCTGCAGGTAAAAATCACTTTCAACCTGAGAGATAATATTAAGCAATACATCATTCATAGGGATGCCTCCATCTCTAAGATGTTCGGGCCTCTCCAAAAGCTTTACCTGAGGAAAATGCTTCGCAGCATCTTCCATAATGTTTGGACTATCAGTATCAATAATAATCTCATGAATGCCTGGTACCGCTATGAGTGCATGCATCACATGATGGTAAAGAGGCTTACCAGCAAATAATCGATAGTTTTTTCCCAGCACTCTTTCACTATTATGCCTCATCGGCACAATCGCAGCTACTTTTTTACTCATACAAAGATTCTTTTTTAGTAGAAAGCAGTTGACTATAATCTATCAAGTTTGTAGTTGTACTTTCTAAACTATTACAATCGTTACGCCTCAAGTTAAAGCTTTTAGGATAGTAAAAACGCTGACGTAGTTCATTATTTAGTATCTTACTTTCTTTATGCCCCCTATAGGTTCCATAATACTGCATAAACCGAAACATCAGAATATTTCTAAATTCCTTTAAAAAAACTCTGTCATGTAAAGCGTGTAGCATATCATGAAATATGCTGTATACTAAAAAATTAATGAAGTCAAAAAAAGTGAAGCTGCTTTCCTTAATAATCTGTTTCATGGCCATGGCCTCTCGTCTGTACCGATTAAGTATCTTCTTAGGAGTTTCCTGATGCACATGGATAATTTCTGCTTTGGCAGAATACACAATTTTATATCCTATCGCTTTCACTTTTCTGGCCCAGTCCAGATCCTCAAGGCCGGTTAGCGATTCATCATAAGGTATTATCTGCCATAATGACCTTCTTATTGCTGCATTAGCATTGTTGCAGAAAGGGTGCAATTGATTTTGATCAGAAACTTCAGGAAACCATTTAGCAAATACCTGATGCTCTGAATATTGGCTTTGCTCATTACCCCGCTGTTTTCCATACACTAAGCCAACATCATCATTGTTAAAAGGCTTTACTAACTCTCTCAGCCAGTCGGTATATACCGGATAGACATGCGCACTGCCAAAAACCAAAACTTCCCCACTAGCCTCAGCACAACCTTTATTAAGAGCATAACCAAAGGAAAATTCTTCCGGACGTATAGAAATAATCTTCACCGGATAATGGAAAGCAATACTGACAGTAGCGTCCGTTGAGCCAGAATCTACCAGTATAATCTCATAATTCTGATAATCCTGCGCCAGGATACCACTCAGTAATTTGGCAATATGCTCTTCCTCATTAAAAGAACGGATGATGATAGAAGCTTTTTTCATCATAAACACAATTTATTTGTTCATTACATCAAGATCTATCTATTGATGTATTATACCTTGCTTTTGGTAGGCTATCACTATAGGTATTTAAGGCTGTATATTTTCCAACTATTTCACCACTTCTTATGAAGTTTCTTTCCCTGTATAGTTTAAGGTTTAAATTAATAATCTTTTTTACATCAAAAGAGTCATAAGCCTGAAGCAAGCGAGCATATTCTAGTTGTCTTAGCGGATACTTTTTGGCATGTAATAAGTGTTCATTTTCAAATACTGTCCTACTTCTTTCCGTTGGAGGATACATAGGATCAATTTTATTAGCAGTATCTTTAACTATGATATTTACTCCATTCCACCATCCTTCTGTAGCTGTTTTTTTTTCTTCATCAGACATATTTGCAGGATGACTACTCGTATAAGCTTCAAAGATCATTTTGAACTCGGGATGTGTAATTAAGAAATCGCGATTCGCCTGTCTGACGTGTTTATAATTACAGTCATCTATTATGATAACTGCATCATCTGCAAGATATGGTATGCTTAAAAGTAGACACATAAGCTGACTGCGATAGTCATGCGGCCCATCTATAAAAAAAACTTTTACCTTCTTATCTACATGTTTAGGTAAAGTTTCCATGGCATCCTCGTAATCCTCATTGATAACAAATGCATTTTTAAGCTGTAGATGTTGTATTCGCTCCTTTACAGTGCCAAAGTTTTTGCCTTCCGGATCAAAAAAAGCAAAATTATCAATCCCATAGGCAGACCTATCTTCTAAGGCTAAAGCTACTGAAAGCAATGTTAACCCCTGAAATACACCAATTTCCAAGTAGCATTCATCTTCGTCAATCAAAGTGTTAGATAATCTCTGTAAAACTCCGACTAGTTTTTTACCTGAATAACCTGATAAATTTTTGTTATCGGATAGAAGACCAAACTGCTCTGATTGTTGAATTGATTGACTCACCCTTGTAAGGAAACTGTTCATCATTATATCAAATAAAATTTTTATTTTGTCATTAATAAATCTGCGCCCATAATAATGTCATTAATGGGTTTTTGATTTGGGAAAAAATCGTATGCAAGTTTTAGACTTTCAATAGCCTGTGGCATTAGAAAGCAAACTTCCAAAAATAAAAAGCTACATGCTTTAAGTGTTTCCTCACCACCTTTTAAAGCAATATATTCTGCTCCCTGTATATCAAGCTTTATTACATCTACTTTAGGTATGTTCATTTCAGATACAAAGCTATCTATAGAACAAGACATTACATCAAACTCTTCTAATTCATGTCCCTTGGAAAAAGGCAGAACTGCTTCTTGTAAAAGTGAATTGGTTTGAAAACTATTCCTATTTCTGTAGAATTTAAGTTCCTCACCGTGTAGATTAGAAACTGCCAGATTATGAATATGGATATTTTGAAGCCCCTGGGTGTTTTTCTCAATGAATGGTATTAATTGTGGATCAGCTTCAAAAATATACAATGTAGATTCAGGAAAGTAATGTTTTACGAAAACACTAAAAAGACCTAAATTAGCTCCTACATCAAAAAAAACGCTTGGTACTTTTGTCCCTTTTGTTTGCTCATATACTGAAACAACAAGTTTTTCCACTTTATCAATGGAATTAAGAATGTGGTACAAAGCTGGGCCATCATGATTTATATAAAAAGTAAATTGTTCATACTCTACTTTTAGCTCATTTACCTGTTTAAGGATTTGATCTGCAAGAGATTTAGAATTTCTAATTTTAGAATTACCTTGAATTTTCTTAATCAATAATTTACTCTGGTCAGTAGGCCTACCTGTCAACCTCTGTTTGATTTGAAACATATTTTGATAAAAATAAGAGAATAGCTTTTCCACTTTCAATTACCCTTTAACAAGTCATTATGGTACTAAAAATATTCATATGTTTATAGCTTAATTAAGCATTTAAAACTTGAATTTGAGTATAAGCCTGATCTATATTTTTTACTCCCTTAACCACAAAAAAATTGGGATATTCTTTTCTTCTAAGCATTAGATCATTAATATCCTTTCTGAGAATAAACCTCAAAGAATAACGTGAAGAAGACAGATATGCTTTACCAAGGTTTAAATGAATACTATTTTCACCTATTTTCAAATCTAGTTTTTTATAACAGCTAGCAATGGGCTGCATTTCTCCATTATCAAATATAAAAGTCAACAGGCACTCATCCATAGCATAAGAGCTGTTCAATACAACATGAATAACATATGCCTGATTCCAGATAAGGGTATCTACTTCTTTTCCTTCATCGTTTAAGAATGCCAAATGCTCTATTTCTACTTGTCCAAGCTCATCATTGTTAAATTCCCCAGAGCTGCTTTTAGTACTACTTACCTGAGCGGCAAGGAACTCATTAACCCCGGTTCTCACATCATCACTGTCATACAACACCTTACCTTTTGCCAACATTAGTAAATGATTAGTGATCCTGCCCACCTGAGTCATGTTATGAGAAACAAAGATAACTGCCGCATTGAATAGCATATTACTGATCTTGTTCAGGCATTTCATCCTAAAACTAGCATCACCCACAGCCAGCACCTCATCAATGATCAGGATATCCGGTTCCATTTGGGCTGCGATGGCAAAGCCCAGACGTACTTTCATGCCGGAACTGTAGCTTTGTACCGGGGTTTCCATAAAATCCTGTAGCTCAGCAAACTCTACAATGGCTTCGTATTTTTCGTCTATCTCTTTCTTCGTAAAGCCTAGTATTTGCCCATTAATATAGACATTCTCTCTACCCGTGAGTACCGGATTAAAGCCTGCCCCTAGTTCTATCAGGGCACCTACCCGGCCGTTCATTTCTATGCGTCCCTGATCAGGTTTAATCAAGCCGTTGAGCATCTTCAAGAGCGTACTTTTGCCTGCTCCATTATGGCCGATCAGCCCCAGGCACTCACCCCGTCTCAGTTCGAAGCTCACATCCTTTACTGCCCAGAATTCATCCTTACGTAAAGTGTCTTTCTTAGTACGCCCTACTACCTCACCTGCCATATCCTGTACCCCATACCAGAGGGAACGCTTGAGGTCTCGACAAAACTTTTTGGAGAGATTCTCTACCCTCACCAGCACCTCATCTTCATCCTTAGCGGCAGTTGGCTTGTTGTTTTCCTGCACTTCCAACTTCTGCGTGGCTTTGCTTTCCTTCATCTTTTCCATAATTAGCTCCCGATACGTTCTATGATGATGGGCATAGTCAGGCGGTAAATCAGAACGCCCAGCAAAAATAATAGCAATGCCCCCCCACTTACCCAGAAGAAAGTATCTAATCCCGGTGTAGGTGCGCCAATCATCAGGTTACGGGTAGTGGTCAGCAAGGGGGCTACCGGATTAAATTTCATCAATTCAGCCACCAAGCCACTCTTGGGTTCAGGATAGATTACCGGCGTCAGGTAAATGGCAAATTGCAGTACAATCACCACTCCTTTCTGCACATCATTGTACAGCATACCCAAAGGTGTTAGCAGCAGCCCGATGGTACTGCCCATCAGAATAAGAGAAGCAAAACCTACCAAACCAAAAAGCGTAGTCCAGGAGGGCACTTGCTGAAAAGCGATAAACACCAGCACCAGCAGTCCAATCTTGATCAAAGTATTAAAGATCACCTCATAAATACCGGAGAGGATAAGGGATTCGCGGGGAAAGTTGATCTTGGCCAGCATGGATTTACCCATGGTCACCCCTTTGATCGGCCCATTTACCCCTTCTGCAAAACTCTGCCAGAGGATGGTACCAATGATCACAAAAAGAGGATATGAGACACCCGGCACGTCTATGTTCACTACCCGCTGTCCATTGAGCAATATCCAGATCAGAGAGGTAATCAGGGGAGGAATGACTGACCAGAACATACCCAGCAGAGATTGACGGTACATCCCTTTCAGATTTCTCAAAAATAGACGATATCCCAGAGCATGTGCCTGCGGCAGGCTCTCTACAAAATCACGGATCAGTTCTCCCGGTCTCCTTAAGCCAGACTCAGGAGTATATACAATACGCTTTACATTGTGCATAAAGCTATAAATCAATTATTTACGCTGCAAGTTAAGCAGAAAAAGCGAATCATCGACTAGCTTGCTGCTAATCACAAACTATACGTTCATTGCTAAAAGGAAGGCTCACATACACCCTGTTTACGCTATGAGGCCTCAATATTGCTGCGCTAAATTAGAAGGAAAAGCTTGTAAGAAAAAAAGTAAATGAAAGATATTTCCGGGAGATGGACATAACTTTGGGAGCTTATACCACTATTTTATGCCAGGCATCTAAGCTTTGAAGCTTTTTTAGATGCTACTTTATTAGGCTAATAAATACTTGCAGGTACAGAAGTGAAGCTTACTTGAGGCAGTAAAATACTTTTTCTGGGGCAGAGAAATAGCTTAAGTGGTGCAGGAAAAAGGTTTTTCTGGTGCAGGAAAATAAATTCATTGGTGCAATAAAGGATTCTTTTTCTGGGGCAGCAAAGGGAGCTTTCACTGCACCATCTTTATCTTTCTTACTAGTGACTTAGAAGGACCTGTATGGATCAAAGCCTATTCATTTGTTAGCCATCTCATAAAATTTCATACATTATGAAAATTAGCTTATCCTTAGAGGCTAAGATCTCTCCACTGCGTTACGAGATGACAAAGCGTATGAGGGCAAATTTTCTTTTGTTGAAATCAGTAAAACTTCTATTTTCACTGCATTTTATTGTTGAAAAATGAAGGTTTGTAAGACCCTCAGTCAGGGACACAAACTCTGGCGTAGCTGCTGCTTCGCAGGGGCTATTCCACAGGGGCTGTGTCCACAGGGGCTGTATCCACAACGCATGTCATCCTGGAAGGAACTTTTTAGAGTGGTGAACCAAGTATAGGTACTAGATCATCGCTTTATTAAAAGCACCTACCTCAACACTTCACTTTTTGCTCCTCGTGCCAAGCTTCAAGCAGGATCAAGCAAGTTTCCTACCAATGACATGATGTATCTGAGCACAAGAAACTATCATTTTCATAACTTAAAAAGATCCCTCGGCATCGGCCGTCCGACAGGAGGACAAGAGGGAGGGCATATACTTTATCAATGAATCTCGTTTATTACCGGTCAGGGCGACACCCTCGGTATGAAGCAGTAGAGGGTTTATAAAAAAATGTGATGGGGAAAGTAAATGGCAGGCTACCAAAAGTGAGCAAAAACAAAAAAACCTGTCCCTAAAGGAACAGGCTCGCTACTAAGGAAACAGCTGATCAGCTTACTGTAAGTGGGCTGCTAAACTCCCCTACCCTGATCTCGCTGCCCATGTGGGCTCTGATCTTGAGACTATAGTTCCCACTGACCAATGTATCCGGTACCATCAAAGAGAGTTGCTTATTGCGGCTTTCCATATACATGTCGGCCCGGCTCTCCGCCTGATCGGCCATGTTTACAAAGAATACGCCCTGGGCAACATCTTGCGGATCCAGCTTCAGAAATTCTCCGCTAATGCGGATCGGCTTTCCGGGCGTAAGAACGTCATCCATACTATCGCTGGCATGATCGTATACATCATCCACATAAGGTACATTTTTGTTGCCCCGGATTTTCTCAGTTCCTATATTATCCGCTACCTTTTTTAGCTGTACGCCCGCTGTCACATTGATTTTGATGCGGTGCTTACCTTTTTCAAAACTCGCTTTCTTATCTTCAAACACCCCACATACCGTAGGGGTAATATTGAAATAAGGGGTGGTGATGCGATTGCCCTCTTCCAGAAAATACTCCAAAGCCACAAAGTACTCCTTCAGTACCGATGAAATCTCAGACTCGGTAAGTCCGGCACTGCGTAACATGATCAGCTTGATAAGCTGATCCATCGTAATCGTCTTCTTGTGTTGGGTAATGGCCCGGCAATCATTGGGATCTGCCGTCAGATGATTGTCTACCAAAAAGAAATCAAGCATAATTTTATTATTTTTTTTAACATGCTCAAAATTAAGCAGACACTTGAGTATATACTATCAATTTTCAATACATAACTCACGTTAAACAAACCAAAAACACTTAATATAAATCACGTATATTTTCTAAATTTTAGTTTTATTACTTACTAAAATAACATACGCACGCTTCTTACCATCGTGTACCTACACGATAAAATAATTGTCTATTGAGTGATATGTCTTAAGTAAAAATAGCGAGTAAAAATTGCAAAATATGTAATCCACAGAAATTCAGTTTTTTACGCGATATTTTGGTGAAAGGTAAAGTGAAGAAGATTTAGCTTACAGCTAGTGAAGAGAAATAAGCAATAAAAACCACGCTATGATAACTTATGCGCAGGTACACCGGCATAAATACCCGCAGTTAAGATGTCGTGTAATACGACGCTACCCATCCCGACCAGCACTTTATCGGCTATTTTCACTCCCTGTCGCAGTGCGGCCCGGCTGCCTATCAGAACCTCATTGCCCACCTGACAGTCGCCGTTGATTACCGCGGCGGTAGAGATATGGCAATAATCACCCACCACCGCATCATGCTCTATCAGGGCCTGGCTGTTGATAATGGCATTCAGCCCCACTTTTACCCCGGCATTGACACAGGCCGCATGCATGACCACGCTTCCTTCCCCAATTTCTGCCCGGGGAGAGACATAAGCCCGGGGAGAAATGATCACTGGCAGCTGCCCGCCAGCTTTTTTAATACGTTCAAAAAGTTTTATGCGAAGCGCTGAGTCTCTTACCTGTCCGACAGTTACTACCGCATAGGGTGATGCTTCCAGAAATTCCGGCAGTTCCTCTTCAGTACCGATAATGTTATAAGCCGATACCTGCTGCCCTACCTTCTCAGCTACATCTATGATACCTTTAATGGTATAACTACCTTCCTGTTCGATCACATCTATGACTGACTTACAATGCCCGCCTCCACCGATGAGTATGATTTCTTTAGCCATAAATTCACTTCTACCTTTTGATAATCGCTATTATTTCTTGAGTGATACGCTTGCTAAACCCGGCAGTAACAGAGGAAATCTTTTTTTCAATGAGCGATCCGTTCAGGCAAAAAATCTTATTTATCCTCACAAAACTTTGTATAGGTAATCTCTCTTCCTCATAATCAGCTAGCAAAATTTTTACACATAGGTCAGCGCTATACTTTGAGGTTATCTGCATTAATAAGTAATCACCGCTTTGGTTTGCTGTTGAATTACTTATCACTAATGCCGGTCGTTTTTTTGTCTGGCTTAAATCTGTAAAAGGAAATGGTATCAGTACTATATCACCCTGGTCGTATCTCATAAGTTGTTGTATACATCATCTTCAGGATCTAACCAAGCTTCTGCAAGTGCTGGCTCAGACAGCAAAGTAACTTCACCCACTTCATGATTCTTTTTCTTTTCACTCTTTGTGCCTAATGAAATCTGAACTTTATACCCCATTTTATGGGCTAATTGCTCCAATAGTTTCACATCCTTTTCGGTAGGTACGCTTATGGTGATAGTATTCATAATGACTTTATTTTATTTTCAATTTAACCAAACGTATAAGAAAAAGGAAGTGTTTCTTCCACTACAACTTAGAATCCATAGGCGTATTTACAACGATACTCGGTAAAAGTGCCAGTTGTTGCGCTGCCCCTTCGGCATTGGGTAAGGCTGTGCTGATACAATTCTGGTACATAGGCAGGTGGTTCATCAGCGTCCAGGCAGGGCGGGTCAGTATGCCCTTTGCATTGGTTTCCTGCACAAAACCGTCGCGTTCCGCCTGTTTGGAGAAAGCTACTGCATTTAACCAGTAATTAGACTTCGCTTCCTCGTATTCTTTTACTACTTCTAAATCGTATGCACAGAAGAAAGTATGATAGACTTCTGCCAGCTGACGTAACTTTTTCATTTTTTCTTTCAGACTTTCCAACTGCGCTAGTCCCAAAGCAGCATTGAGATTGGGCATGCGGTAGTTATAGCCCACATGATCATGGCTAATATGAATACTTTCGTGTCGCCTGGCCTGTACTGACAGATGCCGGGCTTGGTCAGCCAAATGTTTATGCTTGGTAAGTAGCATCCCTCCACCCCCGCTGGTCACGATCTTATTCCCATTGAAACTCAGCACCGCTGCATCTCCCCAGCTGGCAGCGGGCTTTCCCTGATAGCTACTTCCCAGGGCCTCGGCGGCATCTACGATCACGCCAATACCATGCTTCTGGCAAAGCGTTTGTATTTTATCCAGCTCCGGCGGATGACCAAACGTACAAACCGGCAGGCAATGACTTACCCTCCTACCACTGGCTTTATGATAGGATTTTCCATCCTCTCTGACTTCTGTTTCCTCTTCCAGAAAAGTCGCCAACGCATCAGCGGATAAGCCTAAGGTAAGCCGGTCAATATCAATAAAAAGGGGATCGGCACCACAGTAGCGGATGGCATTGCAGGAAGCTACGAAACTAAAGGGCTGGGTAATGACCAGATCATGGGCTTTTACTCCTGAACAAAGCAAAGCCAGATGCAGGGCGGCTGTTCCCGTATTGGTAGCCACTGCATACTCCGCATTGACAGTCTCTGCAATTTTCCGCTCAAACTCCTCTACCAAACTACCTACCGTAGAAACGATGCCCGAATCCAGACAGGCCTTCAGTCGCAGATAATCCTGCTCAGCGATAAAGGCTTCGTGCAGCGGTATTTCACCTTCCGGCCTTTGGTAATATTCTCTGATAAAGCTGGTGAATTCGGCTAACATACCGCAATCTACGACATTATGGGCTTGGTGAGCAAGTTGTTGGGGGTAATGCTTCTCTGATCATTTGAAACAATATGGCTTATGGAACGCAAATTAATATTTGAAATGCATACAGGAGCGTAGATATGCCAGGACTTGGCGTCGCCATTTCAAAAATCTGGCATATCTTGTGCAAAATTTGTTTTGCGCCTATGAATCTTAATAAGCCCAGGCTGATTGTTTTTTTATGTCCTTACCCTGAAGGAGGAGCGCCCAGCCAACGCTTTCGTTTTGAGCAATATCTGCAAGCGCTAAACGATAATGGCTTTCAATATCGCATTGAGGGTTTCCTGGATGAAAAGACCAACCGTATACTCTATCAGCCGGGTCAAACCGCAAAAAAGTTGCTGGGGGTGCTTAAAGGTTTTCTGCGCAGACTTTTGTTCCTGCCTACCCTGAATAAAGCAGATTATGTGTTTATCCATCGGGAAGCCACCCCTGTGGGACCACCTATCGTAGAATGGATCATCGCCAAAATTTTGAAGAAAAAGATCATCTATGATTTTGATGATGCTATCTGGCTGAGAGATACTTCTGGAATCAATAGTTTTATGGCCAAAATTAAATGGCAGCAAAAAGTAGCCAGTATCTGTAGATGGAGCTATAAAGTAAGCGCAGGTAATAATTATCTATACGATTTTGCAAAGCAGTACTGTCAGCAGATAGTGCTCAATCCTACCACGATTGACACGGAACATTATCACAATCAACGCAAAAACCAGCATGATAGTCCGCTCACGATCGGGTGGACAGGCTCACACTCTACCATGAAATACCTGTATGCTATTGAAGACGTATTACAACAACTAGAAAAAGTTTACGCCTTTCGCTTTGTAGTGATCTCTAACCGCCCTCCGGAAATGAAGCTGAAGAACCTGCACTTTATCCCCTGGAAAGAAGCTACGGAAATAGATGACTTACTTCAACTTCATATCGGAATCATGCCCCTGCCTGATGACTTGTGGGCGAAAGGCAAGTGTGGCTTCAAAGCCTTACAGTATTTATCATTGGGGATCCCGGCGCTGGTGTCTCCGGTAGGCGTAAATGCCAAAATCGTAGCACAGGGGGTGAACGGTTACCTCTGTTCCTCTGATCAGGAGTGGTATGACAGTTTGTCCAAACTACTGAATGATCAGGAACTGCGTACAAGGATGGGAGCGGCAGGAAGGAATAAAGTGGAGGAGGAATACTCGGTAAAAGCCAATACCAGCAACTTTTTGGGTTTGTTTAAATAAGTATATCTGCCAAGTTTCTGAAACCTGGTAGAACTGTTAGAAATCATAGTAGCGCTGCCGGATGTTCCAGCGCAGCGCGATAGAAGTAAAATTGGTGGTTTCCGCTTCCGGCAGCAAATCATTCTGACGGCTGCGATGCAGGTAGCGTAAGTCTATGAACATATTGTGCCACAGCTGATAAGAGGCAATAAAATCAGCGATCAACAAATTGTTCTCCACCCCTTGTCCCAGGGTGTTATTATAGTCACGCTCCTTGGTACGATTATCCAGCAGGATATTATGCCCCCAATTGGAGTTTAGTGTATCTCCTCCATACTGTGCCCCAATAAGTTTGGCCTGTAGCTGCAATCTGCCAATAGGTTGAAAACGTGCTATACCTATTAGCTCCTTAAAATTAGCGCCCAGAGGGTGGGCCAGTGGCTGTTCGTAGTGAGTATAACTGCGATAGAGATCCTCATGGGCATAAGTATAAGGCCGTACCCTATTATACTCTAACTGCAAATCCAGATTATCAATGCTCAGGGCATTGGCATATTCAAGACCAAATTGAAGCGCGTACTTATTGCCCCACCAGTTCTTTCCTGAGCGAATTTCAGAAATCACAAACTCATCAATCAAAGCCTGGGTGTAGAGCGCGACCCCTCTGAGCGGAAGCCAGCGTAAGTCCAGACCCAGTAATGCATTACCGGCACTACCTCCCTGTTGCTCTACAGCTCGGTAAAAAATGATGGGATTCAGGTAGTTAAAATCAAAATTGCCCGACGCATCTCCATAGGTAATACTCTCAAACAAGCCAAGCTGTAGCTTAGGGGTAATACTGGCGCCCAGCCTATGCATGGCAAAATACTTATGAGGGAAGGCTGCTGTTCCATAAAGGCCGGTACTATTGCCGGTGAGGTCAGCCGTCATTTGGGCGAAGATATTGGTATACTGTAACTTCCAGACTTTTGTATTGATACGGAGAAAGAGGTAATTATTGGCAAAGTCAGAAAGTAGCATGGAGCGATAGCCATTCCCTACAGAATGACGTCCGTGGCCTAGTTGCAGATCAATATGCTTACTGGCGCTGAAACTGATATGTCCTCGTGCCGTCAGGAAGTCTACACCTCTTTCGCCGTAGCCTTTCCAGAAACCTTCCTGAGGTACGTTAAGCTTATTTCTGATATGGCGATCCACATAGTCAGGAAAAGCGATCTGATTTTCACCGATATACGTATAAAAGCCAATTTTACGGTCAATGGTCCCGTGCAATTGCACAGCTCGTGTATTAATATAAGGATTTCCCTCCGCCTGATCTGCTCCCACCCCCAAATGCAATACCGGGTTCACATAGAGTTCAAAATCTTTCTCCCTTACACTAAGTAAATCACGCTGGTTTTTGTAAAAAACACCAAAGATGGCTTTACGACTGTTTTCTGCCAGCGTATCCGTATATTCCCAATTGTCCAGCCTGAGATAGTCAAGGTTAAACTGATCTGCCTGTGAGGGTGAGCCAAGCTCTAAGGAATCTAAAAAAGTAGCAATAGCTTCTCGCTGGAAAGGCTTGACCATGGAACCCAGTTCAGATGACCACTGCCCATTCAAAAGCTCATAGCGATGCAGCAGTTGGTAATAAGATTCCTGCAGAGGGGCATAGGTGCTCTGGGCAAATGTGGGAAGAGAGTACAAAAAAAGAGGCAGGCAGAAAGAGAGGAAAAGTTTTTTCAAGGTTTTACAAGGACTTTAGTGCGCCGTTTGGGTTTTATTTTTTTTCGCTGGGCAAGATAGCGCAAGATGAATAAGCCTGCCAAATAAAATGGGAACATTGGGATCTTATATCTTACCAGAGAGCCAAAATTGTAAGTAGAGATACCCACCGCAAAGCTAAAGGCGATGGCAAAGAGCAAACAAAAACTAATGATGGGCTTAGCCAATAGATATCTGATAAGATTGACCAGACCGGCCTGATAGATTACCCATAGGGTCAATAATAAAGTCGCAAAGCTTTCCAGCGCGGATAAAAGCATGACTACATTATGAGCTTCCCATAGATAAGGTCTGAAAAGCGTAACATTGACTGCCAGAGGGAATTTCCTGAGCATGCCTGCCAGGCTAAAGTCATAGTCTTCACCTAAGGTATAAACCGAACCACCCTGGCTTTCCCCTACATAGGTCAGGTAGCGGGCAGTGATTTCTGCGGTCTCCGATACTTTGTCCAGGGAGTAGCGGGCATTGTCTTCCCCAATTTCCAGCATGGCATAATAGCCCAGCACCCCACTAATAAGCAGTACAAATGGAAGAATCATTATCCGAACTATCACTGACTTTATCCTTTCGGCATTTGCCAGGAATACCCACAGAATAGCTGCCGGAAGAAAGCAAAGTACAATGTAAATTTTGATGGAGTAAATGGTATAAAGACTAAGAAAGAGAACAATCCCAGCTACTACCACTCCTTTGCGCTCAAAGAAAATGCGAACTATTGCCCAGGTAGCCCAACCCAATGCTCCTAAGGTAATAGTATCTTTAAGAATACCGGAACCCCAGAAGAAAACTGAAGGGATGAAAAGCATGGCTATCGCAAACTCTTTGTGCAGGGAAGGAAATAGTTTATAAAAAGCACGATACATTGCCCATATCCCTGAGAAGCTGATTGCTGCAAAGAGTAGAGCATTGGCAGCATAGCTATGAAAGGTAAGTAAACTACAGAGAGCAATCACCCTTATCACAAAATATTCCGTAGGGGAATTAAACCAGTACATGCGATTGGCATATTGGAAAGTTTCAGGTGATACTTCTCCCCTCGCTAGAAAGAGTTTAATGCCGGCGACCGGGTTCTCCCAAAAAGCCCCGAAGATTACATTGGCATCCTTAAAGTAAGCGAAAGTATCCCCACTGGGTCGGCCTCCCCCATAGTAAAACTGATAGATAAAACCTACGGATAAAGCACCGATGATCTTAACACTAAGGCCAGGAATGAAGTAGCGTTTGATTCGGAGATCAGTGAAAGCAGGCTTCAGTGCATAGGCTATCATGTAAATGATGCCTAACCAGACCGGTGTTATTAAAAGATCTTTTATCCCCATAACCTAAGATAGACAAATTCTATACTAGAAATCCAGCGGTTTACCCTGATAAAAATCCAGCACCTTGAGGCTAAAGATATAATTGTACTTTGCTCTTATCAGATCGGATTCTGCTGCATTCAGGTCATTCTTCGCCTGATTGAAATCCACTGCGTCTATGGCTCCTACCTGGTAGCGGGTTTCGGTATTCCTGAAAGCTTCCTGTAAAGAGGCTACTCTCTTATTATTGGCTTCAAAACTCTTGGCGGCGGCCTTAGCATCCAGGTATACCTGCTCAATAGTTTGGCGCAGCTGGTTTCGCTGATTGATCACCTCCAGGCGGGCACTCTCCATATTGATCCGGGCATTGGCGACATTAGAGCGTACCCTCCAATTGTTGAAGATAGGTATGTTCAGGTCCAGGCTGATGAAACGGCGTAGGTTAAAGTCCAACTGATTCCAGTAGGTATTGTCTGTAAACTCTGAAGGGATCTGCGTTTCCGTCAGCACAGGAATACGTGTTCCGGCTGGTAAATCCGGTATCAGGCCATCGGGCACCTGGAGAAAATCTCCGGTAGGAAGCACGCTGGTAATATTATCCGTACCTGCTCGGGGAATCTGGTCCGGGGCTATGCTGGAATATTGCGAAAAAATTCCAGCACTAAGGGAAAGTGTAGGATAGTAGCCACCTTTTGCGATGGCCAGGCCGTAGCGGGCACTGTTTATCTGTAGTTCGGCACTCTGCAAGTTTGCCCAGTTTTGTACAGCCCCTTCATACACCACTCCGGCAGAGAAAGGCAGTTCTGCTGATGTAGGGGCTTCCAGTTCGGGAATGATAATTTCTATAGCGTCGCTCTCAGGAATTTGCAGTAGTTGTTTCAGATTGAGATATGCCAGTTCCAGGTCATTTTCCGCATTAACGATATTAAGCTCATCACTGGCCAGTTGCGCTTCTAGCTGCAATTGATTAGCGATAGGTAACGAACCTGCATTCACCAGCTTTTCCGTACGCTGCAACTGTTGTTGTGTCGTCTGTAGCTGAAAGTCGGCGGTTTCCAACAACTCAATATTAAACAAAATCTGAGTATAGGCCTGTATCACATTGAGGGTCACCGCATCTTTACTGGCTTCCAGCTCATACTGACTGCCTTCCAGGTTAATTTTATTTTGCTTAATTGTATTCAGACGCTGCAGCCCGTTAAATATAGTGAGCTGGGAATTTATGCCCATATTCTGCTGCCGCACCGGCTGGTCTACATATTCATTGGTAAATTGGTTGATGGTACGCCCTACGCTATAGCTGATGCCGGTACTGGCATTCAGCGAGGGCAGCAGGTCAGCTTTTGACTGCTTGAGTGCCACCTGGCTTCCTATCACCTGTAGTTCAGTCTGCTTAACAGAGACATTATTATTGATCGCACGCTCAATACTTTCCTGTAAGCTTAAGACCAAAGGGTCATCTTCAACGGATTGAGCCCTGCCAGCTATAGCAAGAAGAATTAACAGAAGGGTGACAAAGAGGTGCAACCTCTTGTTTTGGATGGTTGTGGTCATGTTGGCTAACGTTCTTGCTTCAGTCTCTCAAAAAAAGCATCTCTGTATACCTCCCCAATAGGTATCTCTACTTTTTGAATAAATACTTTCCGTTTTTGTACCAGGGTGATTCGTTCAAAATTAACGATAAAACTGCGATGTACCCTTATAAATTGCTCAGGCAGATCATCTGCCAGAGTCTTCATGCTCATCAAAGATACCACAACCTTTTCGTCAGTATGTATTTTTACATAATCTTTCAGCCCTTCTATATAGCGAATATCCTTATAATGTACCTTGATAATGTCATAGCCCGATTTTACAAACATATAATCCTTTACCAGGGGCGCCGCCTGTTCTGGGGGAGCAGTCTGCATATTGATCTGCTGATACGCTTTATTCACTGCCTTGAGGAAACGCTCAAAGGTAAAAGGCTTGAGCAGGTAATCTACCGCGTCCAGGTTAAAGCCCTCCAGTGCATAATCTGAATAGGCAGTAGTAAAAATGACTTTCGGACGATGCTCCAGGCTTTTCAGAAACTGCACTCCTGAGATTTGCGGCATCTGAATGTCCAGAAAGATAAGCTGGATATTTTCCTGATGGAGAAGCTCTATAGCTTCCACCGCGCTCTGACAGCATTTTACCAGTTGCAGGAAAGGCACTTTTTTGATAAAATCTTCTAACACATCAAGTGCCAGGGGCTCATCATCAATCGCTATGCATCTAATCATGGGTCAAGTTTAGCTTCAAATCCACTTCAAATGTTCCTTCTTTCTCTTCTATATTTAGCTGATAGCGTTTGGGATAAAGTAGGTCAAGCCGCTTTTCTATGTTTTTCAACCCAATACCCGAGTGCTTATCTTTAACGTGTCCGTTTCTGCTTACTGTATTTTTTACCTTGAAGCTCAACTCGTCCCCCTCCACTTTTAACTTGATACAAATATTACCCTCCTGCCTGAAAATGTCACCATGCTTGAATGCGTTTTCCACAAAGGGTTCCAGAAGCATAGGTTCAATTTTCTTGATTTCCAGATCACCTTCAGTTTCAAAGCAAATTTTCTTACCCTGCTTTAAACGTAGCTTCTGCAAATCAATATAGTTTTGCAAATGCTCTACTTCCTTACTCAGACTAATCTTGTCGGCGCTGGAATCGTACAGCACATAGCGCATCATTTCCGAAAGCATCACTATGCCTTTGGGAGCGTCTTCCGACTTTTTGATAGCCAGTGAATAGATGTTATTGAGGTTGTTAAATAAAAAGTGAGGATTGATCTGTGATTTGAGCATGGCCAGTTCAGAAGCCATTTTCTCTTTCTCCATCTCATTCTTCAGGCGCTCATTTCTGAACCATTCTTTGGTCATTTTCAAGCCTCCGCTCACAGTAAGAATCAAAAGGCTATTGAGTACCGAGCGGCTGGTTACGATTCCGGGATACCAGCTGTGACTCTCATAAAACTCCCAGTTGAAGGTTCTTTCAATCCATAAAGTGAGCAGGGCTACCAGGCCCACGGCTCCTATCACTGCCAGTATATAAGGAATCACTCTTTTCTTAGCCAACAGGCGAGGGATCAGAAAAGAGGTGTTAGAATAAAATAGTGCGATCAGAGGAATGGTTGACAGTAAAGTTCTCATCGTTACACTCGGATCATCTATTGGCGTACCGAATATCACGAACAACAGGAGAATAAAAGCAACCCATGCCCCCACATGGATCATCACCAAACGAAAGGTGAGCGGCGAATTTATATGAGTAGACATATTACATGATTATACAAAATTGAAGGTACACTTTCTACAAATTAGCCACATTTGTATTAGACGGAGGCCTTCAAAGATTCTACGTACGTAATTTTGCAGTAGATAAGAATTTTTCAGCTGATGACTTTTTTAAGTCATTTCAGCTTATGGCTTAGAACTTTTAATAATTCAGATAAATATCCTGTAATATCCTTTCCATTTCTTTCTTCAGT
The DNA here is from genome assembly GCF_029504655.1 of Catalinimonas alkaloidigena. Lineage (NCBI taxonomy): Bacteria > Pseudomonadati > Bacteroidota > Cytophagia > Cytophagales > Catalimonadaceae > Catalinimonas > Catalinimonas alkaloidigena. The sequence continues at coordinate 528,068 of NZ_JAQFIL010000001.1, read as the reverse complement.
GGGGTAGTAGAAGTAATATAGTTGTTATGTAAAAAACTGAAGATCAACTTTTTACCGGATTTAGTATAAATAAATCCACTCAAGGCAGACTTGTTGCTGAGTGTCCCGGTCTTGGCAAACACAAAAGGCTCACTACCCTCAGGATTAGGATACCAGGAGCTTATGGTACCGGACTCCCCTCCCGCCGGGAAAATATCTTTGATCCTTTCATCGTTCAATTCTTCGCCTACTTTTCGCAAGAGAGCAACAATACTGCGAGGCGTCTGCAGATTATAGCGTGACAAGCCTGACCCATCTCTCCAGATAGGTTCGTCCGGCAGGTCGTTCAGATAATGCTCTTTCATATAGTCAATCGTCCATTCGGTACTCAATGTATCCTGAAAAACTGAAGAACAGGTCATAAGCAACTGTTCGGCAAAAAAGTTGTCACTATGCTGCATCATCCGCTTATAGACACTATCGGCAGGCAAACTATATAGCTTATACGTAAAGACCGGAAAACTATCCTGTACACTTAGTTTTGGCTGCATCAGTTGTACATTTCTCTTTAACGTATCGGAAAGCAATCTGGCTACTAGCCGATCTGACTGTATAAAAGGTACATCCCTTTCAAAGCTCAGTGTATCATCTTTGGGTGCATAGCTAAAGTAATTTTCGTGCTGTTGTCTGAAGACCGAATAGGGTGCTTTTGGATCGGGAAAGCCTTCTACATAACTGGTAAAAAAATCAGGGCTCACCAGAGGCTTATTAAAACCTTCCTTAAAATTGAAGCGTACCACATTGGCATACATAGGAAAAACGGATTTCTCCGGAGAATAATAAAAATTATAGTCACTCCACGCCCAACCGGGTCCGAAATATCTATCTTCGGTAGGCCTGGGCACATATACCAGCTGTCCGTCATAGTCTTTCAGGAAATTGTAAACATGCTGACTATAAGTAGTATCCAGATCCGTAATATCATGATGCAAAAAAGTAGGATCACCTGTACCGGTAAACAGCAGTGAATCTCCCTGAACGGTGTATTCAAGCGCCGGGATAGAATCTCCCATCAGCTTCAGAGAGGCATATAGGCTAAATATCTTGGTATTAGAAGCCGGAGTATAATATTTATCTCCCTGATAGGTATACACCATTTCATCCAGTCTGGTATCATACAGTGCAAAGCCGGTAAAGTTAGTTTTAAATACAGGAGACTCCGCTATATAATCTTTGAACTTTCGGGAGCTGATGCCCGGCCTGCTGGCACAGGCACTGATGAATATAATGATGGCAGCAAAAAACAGGAAATGAAGTACTTGTTTCTTCATAAAGAAAATGACGTATTTTGATTTAGAGATATTGATTTTTTTAGTTAAGGCATGCAACGTAATACCTGTCCCCCCAAAGTGCAGTAGGAGCGCATCAGGTCAGCCGTAAGGCAGGAATGTACGGGCAGGATACCGATCCAGTCTCCCACTTTAATCTGCTTCATGACAGTTTCACTCAGCTTTACTACACCATGTTCCTGAGATAGCGATTTTACATAGCACCCCTCCAGAGGCTCACCCCAGCCTTCATTATGCAAAGGGACCACCTTACCATACATCTTTTGCTCACCTTCAGCCAGTGTATCTTTAGAAAAGTGAACGGCTCCTCCATGTATAATCACCTCGCCTCTATCCGAATGTTTTTCTACAATAGGCGAAGCCATGCATACCGCAATCTCTTCAGTAGTGCAGGCACCAATCTGAGCCTGAACCAAATCATAGAACACATAGTTTCCGGGACGGATGATATCCACATCACTAAAATCGTCGGCCAGGCTACAGGATGGTGTATCTCCCAGGCTGACTTTGATCGGGCCAAAATCCGCTTCAAACTTATTCCTGACTTCGTTGAGTCGACCAGCCGTTTCACGATGGATTTTGCTTACCGCTTCCTTGCCCTGCACATGATAGGAATGACCGGCATGGGCATAAATACCCTGAAACTGCAGATGCTCAGCATGCTTAAAAAAAGAAAGCAGGCGAGAAATTTCCTCATCAGCTTGATATGGGATGCCGGAACGATGATAGCCCGTATCAATTTCAGTGAATACGCCAACAGGTCTTTTCAGGTGCTTTTCCAGGTACTGAGCTGATTCCAGGTTATTGATATAAAGGTTGAGCCGGATTCGTTTTGAAAGGTCTTTGATGATGTCTTTGCGGAGCACATTGACCGGAAAAGCTACAGTAATTTCTTCCCAGCCATCGTCAGCGAAGTAGGAAGCCATGCGCAAAGAAGAAACAGTAATGGCTTTGATGCCTTCCTCGGCAAACCATCCTCCCACTGCCTGAGATTGATGGGTTTTGAAGTGGGGGTGCAGTTCTACGCCCAGCTTACGGGCTTTATCAGCCATCACGGCTATATTATTTCTGGCTTTTTCTTCGTCCAGCAATAAGGTAGGTTCTGTAAGTTTCATGTATACTTTAGCTAATCTTTTAGCCGGTGAATTTAATGAAAATTTGCTAAGCGCTAAGCAAGCCCATCAAATCTATTGGAAAAGGATGGAGAATTATCAGCAAGAACTGATTTAGAATGAATCGCTTTATTTTAATATAAAGAAAGTAGGCATATGATTAACAACATTGAAAGCTTAGCTATATTTAGATTAGCCTTTTCAGCATCAATGATTAAGATTAGTAATTCTCTTCCTACTACTCCACTACCGCATCAAAAGCAGTGTTAAGTACCTGCCCATTGCGTTTCATTTGTATCCAGATACGGTAATTGCCCGGCTCAGGAAAAGCGTAGGGAAAGGTAACGGTAGCATGGCCGGCATGCTCACCATTTTCTTCTTCCTCATAAGTATGTCCCATCAATTCCATCAGATAATCATTTCTTTCTTCTTCACTCATAGCCTTGATACTGGCTACCACCTGGTCTACACTATCACGAAACTGATCGGCTGAAGGCAGTTCGACCAGTCGGCTGTCATCCTCCATGCGCCGCTTGATCAGATCCTGAGAAGCAGATGAATAGTTACCTACCGGATGAAGATGTATATAAACACTACCATCATGCTTCATAACTACCGCGTGCCCCATCATACCCATATAAGGTTCCAGTTCAGCGGGTTCACCATCGGGGTCAAGAATACTGAAGGTCATGGGATAAAGACGGTTGGCCTGAAAGCTTTCACCTTCATGTTCCCAGATTGCCGAAGAACCATCCGGAAGTGGCGTACGAATACCCGGCTTGCCGCAGACCACAATATCTCCGGCAGCCAGCTGCACCTGGTTAGGTAAAACCGGATTGGAAATAATGTAAGTATCATCAGGGTCGGAAGGTTGCCATCCATCATTTTCGTCAGACGTAGTCAAACTTACCGGCAATTCTAAACCCATGATTTCCATAGTATCAGTGATAGTTTCGTGAAAACCATTGCCTCTCACGATGTCGCCAAAAACAAAGTAACGTCCGTTGGGTAGCGGAGGTAAATCTACTTCAAAAGTGAGCGAATCCGTACGAACAGGATGCAAGTGGGCGAAGGCATCCAGGCTCCCTTCCCTGACCAAAAACATATGCATAAGCTTACCGTGATCGGGGATAAGATAGCTGATTGGTAAATAGTTTTGGCGATATTCTTTATAGGCTGAGTCAATTTCAAAGATCATCTTCCTGCCATTATCTGTTGTCACCACTTTAGTGTTTGCCTGGTAGGGCTTATACATATAACGGCGATAATCCTCAGCCCAGTTGTTCCACCAGCTCATTCCACCATAGAGGATAAGGCAAAGAAAAGCAGCGGCGACTACCATACCTTTGGTTTTACGGTGTCCTGTTTTCTTCTTTTCATCCCCGGGAGGTACTACTGCATCACTGACACTCACACCAATGATGGTGATCATGAGGATGACCAGAAATAAACCTAAAGCTCCCAGTATCCAGCCCAGGGCTGGGTCCATTTCTTTCTGGGCAGTAGACATCGCCATTACCGGCACCAGTGCTGTTCCTTCTCCTAATTCGCCACTCACCTTGACTTCTATGCTGGCAGTGCCATTGCTCATCAGCCAGGTCAACCCTTCATACTGCCCCGGACTAGCGGCAAGCGGTAAAGCTTCATCTGCCTTGGGTGCTCCATCAGCCCCGCTGAACCAATAAATGGGTTTGAGCAGCACCTGCTCTACACCTCCATTGGTCACGTACACCTGCACCGTAGCCGTACCGGGTATTACGTCCGGAGGATTTACATTTACCATAATTCTATAAGGACCGGCTTCTCCCTCATAGATGACTCCCGGGCTTCCTACGTGGGCATAGGCAGGAGATAATACCAGCAGGAATAAGATAAAAAGACGAACTGGATTTATGATATATTTCATAAGCTCAGGCTTTAGCGCATTACTTTTTTCATCCAGCCACCCCAGTGTAGTCCCAGGCGGGTAGTCAGGATAGAGATTCCTCCTGCGATCAGCAGGCTCTTAATTAAGGGCCAACCGCTACTCACCATCCAGGGGGCGTAGGCATAGCGATATTCCCAGTCAGGATTACTGCCAAAATACCAACTTTCCTGTGCAAAAAACCAGTTGCGCGCATAAGGCGACATCAGAAAGTCTCCGAACGGCCATTGCACTGCCAGAAGCAGTAAGACGAAAAGGGGACCAATCATCAGCGCAAGTAGCCACTTATTATTTTCTTCTTTCCGCTGCATAATCATATCAATCGCAATTGCCGGAATGATCAGCAGCAAAGGAAAATCAAAGGCCTGATAGTGGGTAATATCATTCAATATGGGGCCTAGCAATGGTTCGGCAGGAAAAAGCGGAAGCATCCAGGCGAGAAGCATCAGCACCAACATATATACTCCGGCGGTGGCAGTGGCGGCCCATTTGAGCTTGGAAGAACGTGCTATGGCTGAGAGAAAGAAGGGGTAAAGTAGTCCACCAACAATGTAAAAAGTGCCGCCGTGCATATCATGCCTGCTCTGGAATTCGGAGGCCATCGTATATAGCATCACCAGAAAAAAGCCGGAGGTAATTACGTAAATTGTTCTCAGCAGTCTGTTGCGCTTATTTTCCTGCAAAGCAGAAAGACCAGCGGGTATAGTCTGATTCTGCATAGCCAGTACACTGATCATCGCACCAAATTGCACCATCATCATCCCCAGGAGCAGTACTGTGTGAGGAGGGGAAAGTATGGTAACGTCCAGACCGTAGGTATTGTGCCACCAGTCATCAAAAGGTGCGGAGGTAAGCATAGCAAAGCAGCCCCAGATACAGAAAAGCGCTCCCAGTGAACCTGAGAAAATACCCCAAAAGCGTACTGAACGCTGCTTCACTTCTTTGCTACCCCAAAAACTGGTTTTCAGAACCTGATAGCCGGAAAACAGGCCGGAGACTATCGCTCCCAGGTACATCCCCAGGTGAGGAGGTGAAAGTAAACCATCGCGGCCTATGCTGGTATGCCAGGAGATATCCCAGATAAGCCCGATGATAATACTTAGAGAGGCAAAGGCAGTAGCAAAAACAAATAGCGGAATGCCCAGCATCTTTACAGAAGCAGAGTCTGACCTTACTTTTTTAGTAGCAGTATGTGCTTGAAATGAAACATCCATAGGGGTAATAGCTTAGGTTAGCAGTTTGAAGTTATAAAAATTTCGCAAATTTGACCGTACCTTCACTAAATGATGATCAACCTAAAAGCTTTTCATGAACCAAGCTCTCTCTGAACACTATACTCAAATGTGGACAAAAGCCCGTAACAGCTTTCTGGAAGGAAATCAGCAGACAGACACCCTGCTGGATGAGCCGGGTGATGATCGCTACGGGATTACTTTACTGCTGCGCCCTGATAATGCTACCGCTCAAAATATCAATGCATTTTTGGATGAGATCGCTCAGGTAGAACCTCATCAGTATTATTATCCTTTGTCAGATCAGCATATGACCATTCTTTCTATCATTTCCTGCTACTCAGGTTTTGAATTGGAAGATATTGATGTGTTGGCTTACAACAAGTTGATTCAGAAAGCTTTGGATGGCATTCCTCCTATCAAAATTCTCTTCAAAGGTGTTACTGCCTCTCCTTCCACTGTACTCATCCAGGGTTTTCCAGAAGATGGTGCCCTGGAACGGCTAAGAGATCAGCTCAGGGAAGTTTTCAAAAGTTCTGAGCTACAGCATTCCATAGATTCCCGCTACAGGCTTTTTACAGCACATAGTACTGTTATTCGTTTCAGAGAGCCACTGCTCAATCCTCAAAAATTTATTGATAGCCTGGAAAAATACCGAGAAGCAGATTTTGGGCTTGTCACGGCCCGCCAGCTTGAACTGTTAGGAAACGACTGGTATCAGCGGGAGGCTAAGGTCAAATTGCTGAAAACTTTTACACTTTCCGCTGCACGCTAAAACTTTCCGGCAAGCACAAGGAATGTTTAATTTCCGGCTGACGTTACATCTGCGTTTTATATTTTCTATTTTTGCACGCATATGTTAGCCATTAATAACTTATCGTACTATATCGGCAGCAGGCCCATCTATGAGGATGCCAGTCTGCACATTAAGCCCAAAGACAAAATTGGCCTGATCGGCCTGAACGGAACCGGCAAAACTACTTTGTTACGCCTGATCAATGGTGAGTACACCGCTGATGGCGGAGAGATCAGCAAAGCCAATGACTGTAGCATAGGCTACCTCAACCAGGACCTGCTCTCTTTTCAGTCGGATGATTCTATCCTGAACGTAGCCATGCAGGCTTTTGAAGAGGCACTTAAGATTGAGCATGAAATTGAAAAGGTGCTCAAAAAGATGGAAACCGACTATGATGATGCCCTGGTAGATAAACTTGCCAAGCTGCAGGAGAAGTTTGAGATGATGGAGGGCTATGCACTACAGGCCAAAGCGGAGGAAATTCTGGAAGGTATAGGCTTCAATACCGAAGACCTGAAACGCCCGCTCAGAGAGTTTTCCGGAGGCTGGCGCATGCGCGTGATGCTGGCCAAACTTCTGCTGGAAAAGCCTTCACTGCTTATGCTGGATGAGCCTACCAACCACCTGGACCTCCCTTCTATCCAGTGGATTGAAAACTATTTGCGCTCATATGAGGGTGCTGTAATTGTAGTATCTCACGACCGGCAGTTTCTGGATAATACCATTAATATGGTGGTGGAGGTATCCAATCAGCAGCTTAATGTCTATTCTGGCAACTACTCCTTTTATCTGGAAGAAAGGGAGCTGCGCAGAGAAATACAGCAAAATGCTTATGAAAACCAGCAGCAGAAAATTAAGCAAACCGAAAAGTTTATTGAGCGCTTTCGTGCCAAGGCTACCAAAGCCCGACAGGTACAATCCCGCGTAAAAGCGCTGGACCGTATGGATAAGGTAGATGAAGTGGTGGATGAAAACGCCAGTGTTAATTTCAGGTTTAACTTCAAGAAGCAGTCGGGGCGTTTTGTGGTAGAGCTCGATGATGTCTCCAAATCTTATGGTGATCTGCAGATTTTGAAGAACACTTCTCGTGCCATTGAAAGAGGAGATAAAATTGCCCTGATCGGTGCCAATGGCAAAGGTAAGTCCACCCTACTGCGCATCATTGCCGGTACTGAAGCTGTTGAGGGAGAAAGCAAGCTGGGTTATAATGTTGATATGGGCTTTTTTGCGCAGCATCAGTTGGAAGCGTTAAATGTTAGCAATGACATTTTGGGAGAACTTAAGCAGGCGGGTAGCGAGAAAACCGAGCAGGAATTGAGAGGGGTTTTAGGCTGTTTTTATTTACGGATGAAGAAGTATTTAAAAAGGTCAAAGTGCTTTCCGGAGGGGAAAAGTCAAGAGTGGCGCTGGCCAAAACGCTGATCGGAGAATCAAACTTTCTGCTGCTGGATGAGCCTACCAACCACCTGGACATGCAGTCGGTAAATATTCTGATACAGGCTTTGCAGCAGTATAAGGGCACGTTCATCATCGTTTCTCACGATCGCTACTTTATTTCCGAAGTGGCGAACAAGATCTGGTATATAGAAGATAAGGAAATAAAAGAGTATCCCGGTACGTATGAAGAGTATGCCTATTGGCAAAGCCAGCAAGCGCCGTCCAATGGTAAGCAAGAGGAAAAGCAGGAACAGCCCAAAGCAAAGCCAAAATCCAGTGCGCCCAAACCGCAAAACAATAATCATGAGGCTCAAAAAGAGCTGAAAAGGCTAAAAGGCGAGCTGGAAAAAGCAGAAAATAGGGTAATGGAACTGGAAGAGCAAAAAGAACAGCTTGAAAAGGAATTAGCTAAACCTTCTGTATTTGGCAATGTTGATCTTTTGGCAGAAAACTCTCAGAAATTTGATGCTGTGGAACATGAACTCACGCAAGCCACAGAAAGCTGGGAGGCACTCGCCATGAAGGTAGAAGAACTTGAGAAGCAATTGAATTAATACTTCATGAATCAGCTACTGTATAAAGTCACATTTTTTTTAGTTTCCATTTCGTATTTGTTGGCCTGTGTGCCCGTAGCAGGTACTTCTACTACTAACAGCAGCAGCCCTACCGGCAGTAGCACTTCTACTTTAGCTGATGATGGCGTTTACGAAGACCGTACTTTCAGTGATGAAATACAGACTGTCAGGCTGATTCAGCCCGATGAGCAACAGTATGAAGCTGTTATTAATATCAATCAGAATACTCCTACCCTGCTGTCGTTTGACTGGCTGGAACTGGGCGAACGAGAAGTGTATGGAGAGCTAAATGCTAAAATTATCCACTGCAATTCCGACTGGCGTCAATCCAAGTTATACAGCATGGATTATCTGTATGAGTATAATGAATTCAGGATCATCGATGAGGAACTTTCTTTCAATACCAAAGTACCTTTTGCGCGCTACACTTTAGCTATACCCAGGGTGAAATTACCTGGCAATTATGCTATTGTAGTCTATGAAAGAAATGCGGAAGATCAGCCATTATTTACTAAACGGTTTATGGTGTATGATCCGAGAGTAAATATTCAGGCCAACGTAAAGCTTTCCAGTGGTGTACAGGCAAGGGATACCCGCCACCAGATTGACTTTCTCATCAATTATCAGAACTTCAATCTCCCTAACCCTTATAACGACATCTATGTGGTGATCCGGCAGAATCAGCAGTGGTTTAATACCATTAGCGGACTCAAACCAAGTTTTGTACGGGAAGATATAAAGCAGCTGGAGTATACCTTTTTTGATCTTGAAAATAATTTTTGGGCTGGTAACGAGTATCGCTATTTTGACCTGAGAACTTCAAAAGCTTTGGGGCAAAATGTAGCTGAAGTTTTGCAGGACCAACAGCCAATGGAGGCTTTTCTGCTGCCCGATCGTAATCGCGCTAATGAAGCTTACAGTCAATACAATGACTTGAATGGTAGTTACATTATTGGAAATCTGGAAAACAGAGGAGGGGAACTCACTGCGGATTATATCAATACTCATTTTTTCCTGGATGCTGACGAGCCTCTCAACGGAGATGTATATGTCATAGGAGCTTTTAACCACCGGGTACTCAATGAGCGGGTAAGAATGACATATGATGAACTCCAGCAGGGTTATACACTGGATGTGTTACTCAAACAAGGATTCTATAATTACCTTTATTATGTAGACCATGGAGAAGGCCAGGATCCTTACCCATTTGATGGAAACCATTACGAGACAGAAAACTTGTACGAAATCTTCATTTACACCCGGCCACTGGGCCAGAGGGCTGATCTTTTGATTGGCTATAGTCGCTTTGTATCTAACTTACGCTAGGACTCAATTTCTCTATCCTCTCTTTCTTTATTGTTGGGTTTGGCAGCAGGAGCTCCTTCGAATTCGTACTTTGAAGTACCTTTACCAGGATCCGCTGTAGCCAAGTCAAGCATGCCAAAGCCTTTATGGGCATATAACCCCAGTCCATTATTGAAGATAAAGTCCTGTACCTCTTTAGCAGCATATAGTACGAAAGGGAAGGTATAGCCTCTAACTTCATATTTTACATCTTGATCGTAGAGGGGATAGATACGGGCAAACTTTTTCTGCTGCTCTTTAATTCTGAGTAGATAATTTTTGTCAGGCACGAGCTGAAACTTATAGAAATCAGCCATCTGATCTGCGGAATAGATACCAGACTTCTCCATTCGGATCATGATAGACTCATACAAAAGATCCGAGAAAGTATCAGAGGTGGGAATGATAAACTTTTTTCCACGATCATCGCTAAATGAGGGCTCTACCAATACCAATGGAGAGATGCACACATACTTCATGGCATCTTTCAGAGTGGGCTTGTCTTCTAGCTCAACAGCTTCCGGTATCAGGCTCATGGTACCGATATCGATCTGAGGAAAAGCAAAGAGGTGTTTCAGAAAATAATCTATAAAGTCTTTGTTGGTTGCTGATAACACCAGTGTAACACGGCTAGAATAAAAATGAAGGCCGTTGCGACTGATTTTTGTCTGCCCTTTCAGTCCTGAAAAATTATAGAGCCTTGAATTTATAAATTTTTCTTCGCCTCCTTTCACCAGTATCCCTTTAATTAGTTGGGCCAACAAATACTGATGATGGAAAGGAACATATGAGCCCTTGTTCCGCAGTATAAAAATGATACGTATTCTCAAAAAACCAGCTGTTTAAATTAAACCAAAAAAAATTTGACCGAATAAAAGTCTTATCTAAAATGTAGGAATAGAATATAATGGAAATTGTTTATATAGACCTACCATTTATATGTAAAAATACTTATTTATTAAGCAATTAGTCAAAAACCTTTTCAGATTGATTGATACTCACGTAATTATTAAAGATGAATTTACAAATTCCAAATCAAACATTGAACCTGAAGTGCATTATATCTCCATCTTCTACAACATATTCTTTCCCTTCAATGGCTAATTTACCTGCTTCTCTGCACCCCTGCTCTGACTTATACTGCTTATAATCCGCTAATTTGATGACTTCAGCTTTGATAAACCCTTTTTCAAAGTCAGTATGGATTACTCCGGCAGCCTGTGGCGCTTTCCACCCTCTCATAATCGTCCAGGCTCTTACTTCTTTCTCACCAGCAGTAAAGTATGTAATTAAATTCAGGATTCTATAAGATGCCCTTATTAATTTGTTCAATCCTGACTCAGTCAAGCCATACTCCTCTAGAAAAACAGTACGCTCTTCCGGGTCCAGTTCCGCGATTTGCGATTCAATAGATGCGGAAATCAAAATGATTTCTGCTTCTTCATCGCTTACCCCTTTTTTCAAAGCTTCTACATATTCATTGCCATCGTGTACCGAAGCTTCATCTACATTAGCCACATAAATGACTGGCTTGGCAGTGAGTAATTGTAAATCCTGTACAGCCTCTTTATCTTCCTCTGCCACATCTATACTACGGGCATTTTTACCTGCCTCTAAATGCTGTTTATAACTTTGTAAAGTCGCCAGATGTTTTCTGGCCTTGGCGTCCCCTGATTTGGCGATTTTTTCCAATCGCAATATTTTCTTGTCTACCGACTCCAGGTCTTTAAGTTGCAGTTCGGTATCAATCACCTCTTTGTCAAATACCGGATCTACTGAACCAGCTACGTGCACTACATTATCATCCGCAAAACATCTCACCACATGAATAATGGCGTCAACCTCTCTAATGTTCGCTAAAAATTTATTTCCCAAACCTTCTCCTTTGCTTGCTCCTTTTACTAAGCCTGCAATATCTACAAATTCTATAGTTGTTGGGATTACCTTCTGCGGATTGACCAGAGACTGCAGCGTATTCAGCCGCTCATCAGGCACTGTAATTACACCCACATTTGGCTCAATCGTACAAAAAGGAAAATTTGCCGCTTCTGCCTTGGCACTTGATAAAGCATTAAACAAAGTTGATTTGCCTACATTAGGCAAGCCTACTATTCCACACTGTAAACTCATATGCTACTTTATGCTAATTTTATTTAGTCTTAAAAATATGATACTGTTTGTATCCGTTATAAAGTTCCATGTACACTACTTTTAATATAGTATATGCCGGAATAGCTGCTACCATGCCAATAACCCCTGCAATGGTAGCGCCCGCAAAAATAACTATAAATATTTCTAAAGGATGAGCTTTTACGCTTTTTGAGAAAATCAATGGTTGAAGTACAAGATTATCAGTGAGTTGTACTACAGCAAAGACAGAAATAACTTTAATGGCGAGAATGATCATCTCGTTGGTTGAGGCATCAAGTATTGTAGTAGACAAACCCACTGCGATACCAAAGGCAGAGCCTAAAATAGGCCCGGCATATGGAATGAGGTTCGCCACTGCCGCAAAAATAGCAATGGTAAGCGCATAGTTGATACCAAACAAGCTGAGCCCCAATGAGGCGATACAAAAAATAGAGAATATCTGAAGGAGCAAGCCAATCAGGTAGTTAGAGAGGAGCGTCTCTATTTTATAAATGGCTGCAATAAATACTTCAAAATAATGATTAGGGATCAACTTAATGACTAGCCGGCGTACTATGCCTTTCTCATACAGTAATATAAAAGTGATAAAAACTACCGCGAGAATCCCTACAAAAAAAGTTCCTGTCAGGGAGATCAACTGATTGAAAAACTCTCCAAAATTAATAGTACCAATTAGGGCGAGAAGGCTGGACCGTAAACTTTCTACTAACAGGTCTTCATCTTCAATGATGCCGTTATTATAGAGAAAAGTCTCAACACGCTGCAAAGGGGCACTTGCCTTATAATAAAGATCCTCATAATTAATACTGGTAATGATATTTACCTGATCATCAATAAGAGGGATAAAAAGTATAATAAATGAAGAAATCAATATAATAATCACTGCGAATGAAATCAACACAGCAATAAAGCGTGGCATGTGGTAGCCAAAAAAATGCAGCTGGTTGATGTAATTTGTTAGCGGTGAAAATATAGCCGACAAGACCAATGCAATCACGAAGTAGCCAAAAATATCAGAGAATATCCACGCCAGAAGTAAAAAGCCCAGCACAAATAAGATGATATAGAGGACACCCTTATTGATCATGATTGTACATAAAAATATTAGACCGAAGAAAAAAATAAAGCCCAAGAAGATTCAAGGGCTTACATCGTCAATGACTAAAGATGACCTAGTCCCACTTTAATTCATCATCAATGCTTGTTTCTTCCTTGTTTGCAGTTTCGTACTGATCAAAATCGTATTCAGGCATTAACTCCTCCTTCACATGATTGATGGTCTCCTGAAGCGCATTGATGAATTTGTTAAAGTCTTCTTTGTAAAGAAAAACTTTGTGCTTCTCATAAAAATAACCATCATCCTTGTATCTTCTTCTACTCTCGGTGATAGTAAGATAATAATCATTTGAACGTGTAGACTTCACATCAAAGAAGTATGTACGTTTACCGGCCCTTACTCTCTGCGAATAAATTTCTGCCCTTTCTTTACCTTGATTATCTTCCACAACAGCTAAATTTAGGTTTTAAAGTGAGTACTTTAGATTAAAGTTTTGTTTAGTTTGACACTAAATTGTCCTAAATATAGTATAAATCCAACCATTATTACAAATAAAAAACTGCAATATGAGCTAAGGCTAAAATTTTTACGTTATGGGAGGGAACTCAGACTTCTCATAAGTTTGTGCTTATCCGAAGGCTAACGTAGTGGATATATAATGCACTTCCTTTTATTATGAACACAAATTGATATATTGAATTTCGTTATACACATACACGGAATGTATTTTTTATGCTGCAATTAAGAGAAATCCGAGAATTTGGAAATATAGAGATGCTTGCCAAACAAATGGTAGAAGGCTTTATTACCGGCCTTCACAAGTCACCCTACCACGGTTTTTCGGTAGAGTTCGCTGAACATCGGCTATACAATTCCGGAGAAAGCACTCGTCATATTGACTGGAAAGTATATGCAAAAACTGACCGTCTCTACACTAAACGATATGAAGAAGAGACAAACCTGCGCTGCCAGCTAGTTATTGACAATTCTTCTTCTATGTACTACCCGCAGGAAAATATGGGTAAAATCACTTTTAGCATTATGACAGCCGCCGCACTGGCCTATCTGTTGCAAAAGCAGCGTGACGCTTTCGGCTTGTGCATTTTTTCTGACGATATCGAGCAGCAGACTCAGGTAAAGTCTACCTCTTCACACCTTCATAAGCTATTTATTATCCTGGAAGCTATGCTGAAAAGTCAGCCCAAAATGCAGCAGACTTCTGTAGCCAGCGTACTACATCAGGTTGCAGAAAAAATCAACAAACGATCGCTTGTGATTATTTTCAGTGACATGTTTGAGAATTTTCATGATAAGGAGAAAATATTTGGTGCTCTACAACATCTAAAGCACAATAAACATGAAGTACTCCTATTTCATGTTACTGATCATAAAACTGAGCTTGATTTTGACTTTGATGAGCGTCCTTATGAATTTATTGATGTAGAAAAAGGAGATCGCCTAAAGCTTCAGCCTTCTCAAATCAAAGAGGCCTACCGTAAGCAAATGGAAGAGTACTACCACGAGCTAAAAATAAAATGCGGACAGGCAAAGATTGACTTTATAGAGGCCGATATAAATGAGGGGTTTGACCACATTTTGAGGTCTTATCTGATAAAAAGGGCAAGTATGAAATGAATCAAAGGTTAAAAGTTGAGAGTTTACGCTCATCAACTTTTAACCTTTAACTTTCAACTTATTCATTATGCATCCAGGCTTTTTTGCCAAGAAGCTCTTCTTCGGACTCTCTGGCATCCGGGTCTTCCACACAACAGTCAACCGGACAAACTGCCGCACACTGGGGCTCCTCATGGAAACCCATACACTCAGTACATTTTCCAGTTACGATATAATAAAATTCGTCGGAAACGGGCTCTTGAGGCTCTGAGCCATCTACTACCGTTCCGTCATCCAGTTCTACTTCACTCAAGTCGGTACCATCTGCCCACGACCATTCTACACCACCTTCATATATTGCAGTATTAGGGCATTCCGGCTCGCATGCACCACAGTTGATGCATTCATCGGTAATCATTATCGCCATATCAACTCTTGATATTTGGTTACTTATTTTTTACTAATTTAATTAACGAATTAAACAACCATTAGTTTTATTTTACAATCATTTGAATGATTTATTAAGAAATGATCAAACTAGAAGATAGAATAAAGGCCTTTCATACGGTTGGAAATATCCTTGACAACTTATCTGAAGACGAAAAAACCCACATTTACCAGCGTGCGAAAGGAGAAAACAGTTGGTTTACTGATGAAAATCTGGACATAGCTTTACAAGGTGTTATCCGTTATCTGGATGAAAATAAGCTTAAAACATGGACGCAAGACCTTCCTGATAAGCCTGAGTATGCAAAAAAAATAGGCGTAGTCATGGCGGGGAATATTCCTCTGGTAGGTTTTCACGATTTTCTCACTGTACTGATCAGTGGACATCAGTTACTGGCCAAGCTAAGCTCTCAGGATAGCTTTCTGATCAAATACATTGCTGAGATACTTACCGACATTGAGCCCTATTTTAAAGCACAAATTCATTTTCTGGATAAGTTAAATGAAGCCGAAGCTATGATTGCCACCGGCAGCGACAACACAGCACGCTACTTTGAATACTATTTCGCCAAAATTCCTCATATCATACGGCACAACCGTACTTCTGTAGCAGTAATAGATGGGAAAGAAAGTCAGGCGGAACTAACAGACCTGGCAGATGACATATTCCAGCATTTTGGTCTGGGGTGTAGGAATGTTTCCAAAATTTATGTTCCTGAAGGTTTTGATTTTAAAAAGCTCTTAGATGCCTGGCAAGGTTATGCTTCCATTATCAATCATCATAAGTACAACAACAATTACGATTACAACAAGTCTATCTTTTTGGTAAACAATGAGCCGCATTTTGATACAGGTTTTGCTTTGTTGCGGGAAAGCGAACAGCTGGTCTCTCCGATTTCAGTAGTTTTTTATGAAAAATATCAGCAAAAGGAAGTGCTTCAAGAAAAATTGAAAACTTTGGAAGACAAAATCCAGTGTATAGTTTCCCGAGATGCTTGGTTTCCCTCCAGTTTACCATTAGGTAAAGCACAGCAACCTGAACTATGGGACTATGCTGATGACGTTAATACATTAGCCTTTGTCAAGAAGCTCTCTTAGAAAGAAAGCTGGCTTATGAGCCAGCTTTCTTTTTTTTATGCATTTACTTCCTGTTTCTCATCCAGTGGTTCTTCTTCTGGTAAGGACTCTTTCTTCTGCTTTTTTTTCTTTTTCATCACTACATCGTAGATATCTTTTCGGCGTTGTTGCAGGTTACGCACACTACCCTGGGTCCTCAGTTTCTTGAGGAGTTCAAGGTCCAGATCAGAGACTAAGGTCGTCTCGGTATTGGGTGTGGCTTCTGCTACAATAGCATCATGTGGAAAGGAAAAATCAGATGGTGAAAATACCGCCGACTGAGAGTACTGAATATCCATATTTTCTACCCTAGGCAGGTTACCCACACTACCCGATACTACCACATAGCACTCATTTTCTATGGCTCTTGCCTGTGCGCATCTTCTTACCCTGAGATAGGCATTTTTAGTATCTGTCCAGTAAGGGACAAACAGGATATCCATCTGCTGGTCAGCCATAATTCTGCTAAGCTCAGGAAATTCTACATCGTAACAGATCAGAATTCCAATCCTGCCAGCATCGGTATTGAATACCTTTACTTCATCTCCGCCTTGTAAGCCCCAGTAGCTTTGTTCGTCCGGGGTAATATGCAGCTTGTATTGGGCATCTACTTTGCCATCACGGTGTAGCAGGTAACTTACATTGTACAGCTTATGGTCTTCATAGACCGGCATGGAACCAGCAATAATATTGATGTTGTAAGATATGGCAAACTCCAACATCTTATCTTTGATCTTTTCGGTATAATCGGCCAGCATACGAACGGCATCAGCAGCATCCACATCCTTAAACATCGCCATGAGCGGAGCATTGAAAAACTCAGGAAACATAGCAAAGTCGGCATTGTAACTGGATACGGTATCAACGAAGAATTCCATCTGGTGAAGTAAATCTTCCAGAGAGACGACTCTTCTCATCTGCCACTGCACCGCTCCTACCCTTACAACCGACTTGGTACCGCCGATCAGTTTCTCCGACTCATCATAATATACATTGAGCCATTCCAGCAATGTCGCATAGTAGTGCGAAGCGACATCATCGTCAGAATATTTAGTAATGACCTTGCGGACGTGAAAATCATTGGCAAGCTGGAAGCTAAGTACAGGATCATAAATCTCTTTGTTTTTTACTTCCTCAATATACCTTTTGGGTGTCATCTCATTCCGGTACTTGTTATAACCCGGAATTCGCCCTCCGGCGATGATGGCTCTTAAGTTAAGGTTTTCGCACAGCTCTTTGCGGGCATCATACAGACGCCTTCCCAATCGCATATCACGATATTCAGGATGAACGAATACGTCAGTACCATAGAGGGTATCTCCATTGTCATCATGCGTATCAAACTTACCGTATCCGGTAATTTCGTCATAGGTATGGTTGTCTCCAAACTTCCTATAGTCTACAATGATACTTAAGGCACCAGCTACTACTTTATCGTCTACTTCAATACATATTTGTCCTTCAGGAAAAGCCTTTAACTGGTTTTTAAACTCTTTCTTGGTCCACGCACCACCTGCCTGTGCATAGACAATTTTCATAATTTCCTTGATATCGTCATGATCACTCAGACGAAGCTGGCGTAACTTGAGGCGGTGATGCTCAACTATTTCTCTATTGTTCATATCTGATGTTTATAAAATCCCATTCTTGGAGATGGGTACTGCAATTTCGTTTTATTATTAACTTTTACCAAGCGCAGACGTTTTATGATAGTACTATTTTTTCAACCTTTAATATCAAATTTTATGGCACTAAGAAAATCAAATGCTGAGTGGAACGGCGGTCTTAAAAACGGAAAAGGCAATATGGCCTTGGGCAGTGGCGCCTATGAAGGCGCTTACAGCTTCCAGTCTCGTTTTGAAGAAGGGGACGGCACCAATCCTGAGGAACTCATTGCTGCGGCCCACGCTGGTTGTTACAGCATGGCCTTATCAGGTGCATTGGAAGGAGCTGGATTCTCTCCAGAAAGTGTAAAAACTGAAGCACAGGTGAGCTTAACCAAATCTGATGGAGGATTTTCCATCTCGAAGATCAAACTAGTTACCCAAGCCAAAATTCCTGAAATCAGCCAGGAGGATTTTGAAAAGCATGCCAATGGAGCCAAAGAAAATTGCCCGGTCTCAAAAGCTTTATCAGCAGTAAAGATTGAGCTGGATGCCAAGCTCGTTTAAGCCTAATACTAAAAGAAAATTAAAAAGGCTGTCTCCTGTATAGAAGACAGCCTTTTCTATAACTATTCAATTTTTAAGGGGTTCTTCCTCTCCACACTTCTATCCACCCAGTATACTCGCTACCATCCGGCATGATCAATTGGTAGAAGTACATACCGTCAGCGCTTTCACCTCCATCCCATCCATCATCATTACTATAGTTGTTTGAACGGTACACAATTTTACCCCAGCGATTGGATATCATCATTTTCGCTCCATTGTTACTATCTTCAGGAGTAAGGTTAATGATCCTGAAAGTGTCGTTATCACCATCGCCATTAGGAGTAATGATATTGGGGATATACAGATCTGCCGTATAATGGATATCTACCTCAAACAAGATAGAGCAACCAAAACGATCCCTTAACTCTACAAAATAGTTACCTATCTCCAGATCGTTATACGCATGAGCATAAGGCTTGATGACCGGATTATCGTTGGTTACTTCTATCCAATCAGTAGTATTTCCGTTAGGGTCAGCTGCAATACGTACTTCATAAGGCAAGCCTCCTCCTTCTATACTATCCAGTTTGATGGTACCATAAGGATTATTTACATCTACAAACACTTCTTCAGGCACAACTGCTGAAAGTTCCTCATCACCTCCATCAATGGTAAATACCGGAGAACTTTCGGTGCTGATGATTCCGCAGCTTGACTGTTGCTGAACGAGCTGAATACGATAATCTCCTTTTTCAAGGTTAGCAAACGTATAGCTGCTTGGTATGGCGGAGAAGATACGTGTGGCATAAGGCTGTGTCTGCTCCACACTCATCAGGTTAATCGTAAACTCAGTATCTTCTGCCACCACAATATTGTTGATGGTTACTGTACCTCCATCACCAAAGCAGGTAATATCTTCAGAAGTATGGTCAAAGCTAATGGCCACTGTGCCTGTCGCCGGAATATTCATGATACGAGAAGCAGGACAGGTTTGCGCACCGCGAGATTTAACCACTACATTGAAGTCACCACCGGTAGGTACGCCGCTTACTTCCGTGCTATTAGTGCCTGCTTCTATGATCGCTGTACTTACCGTATCACTTCCATTGATGACAAACACATCATAAGGAGCAGGGGCTGTGGTAGCAGCGCTCAACAGTACATCCAGTGTAGCTGTCTGCTCCTCATCCTCACATGAAGGAAGTGTCATGCCAATGGTATTGATCACGACAATATTCTCAACCACATTAAAAGAAGACTGGCATCTGGGCGAACCGGCTTCGTCAATGACAATGTACTCATACTGACCAGCAGGTAATTCATCAAAAGTAGCTGAACCAACACTGGTCACTGTTTTGTCAATAGCGCCTGACACACTGACTACCCGGAAGTTATACACCTCAGTTTCTCCTCCTATGACCGAAAGGATAACTGCGCCTTCACCAGTATCACAGCTCGCAGCAGTCACTGAAACATCTACTGTTTTATCCCCCAGTTCACAGGTAAGCCCTGAGCCGCCGCCCCCATTATTACTACAGGTCGTAATCACTGAAGTGTATAGGGTATCCAGGCTATTGCCAAGATCATCACGCAAGACAATCTCGTAACTACCAGCCATCAGGTTCTCTGCTATATTTCCGGCAAAATTTATCGGATCTCCAGTATCTACATTATTACCAATAATCTCATAAGCCTGGTTAGCGCTACAGCCTGAAGGGATATTTACGGTGATCCCTCCATCACTACCTGCACAAGTTTCGGGTGTTGTCGTGAGTGAAGCGTTATTTTGTACTTCAACCGTTCTTGTAAAAGTACGAAGGGTGTCACAGGTTGCAGGATCTCCGTTTTTATCCCAAACGTATAGGGTGTAATCTCCGGCAGAAAGATTATCAGCCAGAAAAACTAATCCTGTGGAATTTCCTCCTGCCACAAAGCCAACTGAATCCTGACCACTAACATAGCTATATTCATACCTGCCAGGATTTACCGTAGAAGTGGGGTTCAGATACACCATCAAGGCACCATCTTCACTACCCGGACAGTTCACATTTTCGGAAGAAACCACGAAAGATGCTCTGTCAGGATCAAACCCACAGCCACAATCCTCCTGAGGAGAGGTTTGGGCATCTACCTCTGTGGATTGAGTACCATCGTTTCCACAATTGTCTATTGCCACTACTCTCACTTTGTAATCCATGATGTCTGAAGAAAGCGATACAAAGTCGTGGGTCAATGTACTCACCAACATGCTTTCAGCAATTGTGCTAAAGTTGTCAGAAGAAACCTCAACTCTATACTGAGCAGCGCCGCTAACTCCATCCCAGCTTAGGGTAAATCCTGTACAGTTTGATGCACTAATACTTAGATTCACTGGTGCCGCCAAAGGTGTAAGCGTAGGGACTTCACTCCCTGTGCTTTCCGTTCCATCTCCGCATCCATTTCCAGGGGTAATACGGTAGTAGTAAGTCACGCCATCGGTTAATCCTGATGCTAAATAACTAGTTTCAGACTGCAGTAGATCAAACTCGGGACTACCAAACAGATTATCATCGTCTATTTCTATATGATACTCACCTGCTCTATCTGCCGCATCCCAGCTTATTTCAAAGCCATCACAGAAGACATTGTCTACTGTTAAGCCTGAAAGCGCTGCTGGTTTTTCTAATGTGATTACACTATTGTCATCACCTATACCATCTCCACAAGTATTGACTGGTGTAACCCGATAGAAGTATTCTGTACCTTCCGCTAGTACGGGCGTAGTATAAGTAGTGCCTGGCTGAGTTACACTTTCAATAGCCAGCCCGGCAAAACCAGGATTGTCAAATATTTCTACACGATATTCATTTGCCCCATCAGAAGTATTCCAGCTCAAATCAAATCCTTCGCAGGCAGGAGTGGCACTGAGATTTGTCAAATCTTCCGGTACATCTAAAGTGCTCGCCGGAATAGGTGCTGATGCGGGGCGGTCTCCACAAGGGTGCAGCGCGGTTACTCGCCATTCATAGTCTGTGCCTGCAGTCAATCCTGTCACTACGAAAGTTTCAGTACTTGCATAATGTGAGGTTATGTTTCCATCTGCACTTACTTCAATCAGGTAATTAGCTGCACCAGCTACCGGATTCCAACTCGCCTGGAAGCTTGTACATTTCTCTAAACTTGTAGTCAAACCATCAGGCTGGGCAGGAATTCCTAAAAGCTCTACGGTCTCTACATTAGAATTTGCTGAAATATCACATGTTTCTGCTCTTACTCTGTAATAGAATGGCCCAGCATCAGTCAGCCCTGTTACATCATAACTATTCACTACGCCTACTGCCTGATTATCTATGATATCATTCGTAGTGAAATCAGGGTCAGTAGATACATCCAGATAATAGTCTGTCGCACCCGCTACACTGGTCCACTCTGCGGTAAATGAATCGCAGAACCCATTGACTGCCTGTGCTACCGGAGCAGGTACTGTTTCAGTATCTACACTTTCTACATTTGAAAATTCTGTAAACCCACATCCTTTTTTAGCACTCACTCTGTAATAATAAGTAGTCGCAGCATTAATTCCAGTATTTACCGATAAACTAGTACTACCGTCTGTAATGTTGGTGGTTATCACACCACTGCTGAAGTCCGCAAGTTCGCTGATGTCTATATTATAATTCAATACGCTCTCATCACTCCAACTGATTTCAAAACTGTTACAAGTGATGTTGATAGCAGTATTTGCTACCGGAGCAGCTTCAGGAGCAGGTTCACCAATAGTAAATATCGCTGAGGTGATAGAAGGACAGGCAGAACCATCACTTACTTCTACATAATAATCTCCTGCTGCCAAATCTATAGGAACTTCGTCAGTACTAATTTCGGTATTTGTATCATCTTTCCAACTAAAAGTATAGGGTCCTCCCGTGCCTCCGGTTACATCCACAGTAATGCTGCCATCAGCCCTCCCAAAACAAGAAGCATCCGTGATATCATCCGGCATGACTGTAATTGGAGCCGGTTCGGCAATGATTACCTTTCGCCCTGTTGAACAGCCTGCACCCTGATCCTGTACATCTACATAATATATACCTCCGTAAAGCCCACTTAGCTGGTCGTTGAGTGGTCCGGCTACTGAGTTATGAGAATCTAGTTCTATTCCAAACTCATCATAGTAAGTGACTACATAAGGACCCGTGCCTGTCAGGTACTCTACTTCTATACTTCCTGCACCATCCCCGCTACAAGCATTGTCATTAGATGTTATGGATACTGCTCCATCTATTCCGGAATTGGTTATTTCCTGTACGAAAGTAGCTTCACATCCGGTATCATCATCTGTCACTGTCAGAACATAAACCCCTCCAGGTACTCCCGGGCCAAAACCAGCTGCCGCTGTTCCATTTAAGAAATCATCAGCCTCTCCATTGGGGCTCCAGAGCAAAGTATAATTTCCACTGCCTCCGGAAACTGTTACTATTCTACGTCCTCCAGGGGTAGCTGTACAATTGGCTGTACTAGGACTTCCCACGGGAGTTATTATTAGAGGATCAGTAAAAACAACTTCTACAATATCAGTACTTGTACAGGCTCCATTCACAACTTCCCACTGAAATTCGTAAGAGCCCGGGCTATCCACCTGCACATCGGTAGCAGGGTCATTCGGATCATTGAAGAAAGCAGTACCCGGAGGTGTGCCCACCAATGTCCAGGTACCGGTACCACTTGCTGGTACGCCCGCATCCAAAGTATAATCAAAACTGCAAGAAGCGCCATCTAATCCGGCATTGGCAGTAACATCATCATAAATCGTAATGGTAAGTGTACTGCTACCCGCACAGAAGCCAGGTGTGGTACCGGGAGTAACGTAAGTGATTTCATATTCACCTGCATCACTGGCAGCCAGATCTATCTCACCCGGATTAGCGGTAAACACTAAGCCGGCACCAGCACTGAATGTACCTCCACCCACGCCATCAATAGTGACCGTTGGGTTCGCATCTGCTTTGCAAAATTCTGTAACCCCACCGTAGTGGAAGCTGGCATCTTCTACCTCTGTAATTTCAAGGTCAAAAGTTTGTGTTGTACTACAAACACCGGCGGTAGTATAAGTAATTACGTAAGTACCTGCTGTACTATTTGCCAGGTCAATTTCACCCCTTGTATCATCTTCCCACACAATGCCAGCGACCGGATCAAAGGCACCTGCATCTCCGGTAATATTGGCTACCGGATTGGTAGTTTCACTTTTACAATAGCTGGCCTGATCGTAAGTAAAGCTGGCATCCTCCTGCGCTCTGACCTCTACCAGATCAGTATGTGTGGCAGCAAGGCAAGAGCCTGCAGCAGGAATGGTATTGGTCACCGAATAGACACCCGGTGTACTAGCAGTTAGATCAATTTCACCGGTATTGACATCCGCAAACACCAGGTCAGGAGATAAAGCCGAGAATGTGCCCGCTGAGGCCCCTGTCGCGAAGTCAGGTAATGGATTAGCTTCGTTCTGACAGAAAGAAGACTCGCCATCTACTGTAAGATCGTATTCAAAAGTAGCATCAGGCGCACCGGTGATGGTAACATCAAAGGTGTGTATATCATTACAGCTTGCACCAACGATCTCGTAAGCAATGGTATACGTATCTCCTACCACTCCAAGAGAAGGATCAATTTCACCAGTGCCAGTGTCTACCAGAAATCCTGCCGGAGCCGGTCCTACGATAGAGAAACCTCCACCACTCTGTACTATCAGATTTGGCAACTGATTACCAGCTGTCTGGCAGAAAGAAGCAGAGGTATAACTGAAAGTAGCATCTGGTGCTTCTTCTATGGTGATGTCAAACATTGTTGAAGCAGGGCATGGGCCTCCTGTTGTATAAGTAATTGTATATGTACCTGCTGTACTTACTGCCAAATCTATCTCGCCAGTAGAGGCATTAATTATCAGATCTCCGCTAGGCTCATCAAAAGTACCACCTGTATCTCCCGTAACATTCGCGACAGGATTTACCGGATCACTTTTACAATAGGTATTGCTGGCATAGTTAAAGTTCGGATCTTCTGCAGGATTAATGTTAATTGGCGCTTCTGTAAATGTTGGGCAAGCTCCAGTAGTAGTATATCTTACAACGTATGCATTTGGAGTGCTCCCCGCTATATTTATTTCACCGGTGTTTGCATTAATCACCAAACCAGCCGGGCTTGCCGTGAATGTACCACTAATCAATACATCGCTTAAAACAGGAGTAGGGTCAGCATCACCGGGGCAGTAATCGGTAGCCCCATAAGCAAAGCCCGAATCATCTGCCGGGTTAACGGTGATGAAATCAGTCTTACTTTCTGTATCTGTATCTACGCCATCACTTACCTCCAGAGAAACTGTATAACTGGCTACGCCATTATAAGTAACTACGTGTGGTCCTGCACCGGTAGCTGTAGCCGGGGTAGCTCCTACTCCGAAGTCCCAATTGTAAGTCGTAATGGTTCCCGATGACTGATTGGTAAATGTTACTGTCTCACCATCACATATGCTGGTGACATCAGCGGTAAAATTAGCGCTTACCGGCAGGGTACAGTCATTGACCACAACTGTTTGCGCACTTTCGGCAGCGCATCCATTGCCATCTGTAAAAAAATAAGTAATAGTATGTGTACCTGCCAAGGCAGTTGCCGGATCAAAGCTAGCCGTTCCGTCCCCATTATCCGTGATACCAGGTCCGGAGAATGTACCATTCGGGGCCTGATCCCCAGTTAACAATACAGCACCATCTGTTTCACAGTAGGGAGAACTCAATCCGCTGAAACTTATCACTGGCAGCGCATTAACCGTATAAGTTACTGAAGCAGAGCTCTCACAAGTGCCATCACTAGCCAAGGCGTAAAAATCATCACCATTGCTCACCGTTACATTGGTAGGGTCAGCTACTGGTGTAGCAAATAGATTATCTTCAAACCAGGTGAAGGTAAGTCCCGCGCCACCATCCATAGCCATTTCCAAATCTCTCAGGCTTGCTGAAGCGCTACCACCACCGGCAGTCGTTTCACAAGCCTCAGGCGTTAAGTCAACTACCGCTGGAAGACTATTTATGGTATAGCTCACCTCACCTACTGCCTGACAATTGCCATTGCTCACTACAGCATAATAGGTATCGCCATTACCCACACTAATATTGTTGGGAGTAGCTACTTCATTAGCCGGAGCCAGGCCGGGATCATCATACCAGGTAAAAGTTAAGCCTCCCTCATTGTTGATAGCACTTTCAAGTACAGTCAGGTCTACTGTGGCAGAGCTACTTCCTTCAGCATCTTCGCAAACTACCTCTGAAAGGTGATTCGCTGTAGGAACCTCATAAATTTCTATTCCATACGTTGATGAAGAAGGACAAGCACCAGCAGTAGTATAAGTAATTACATAAGTACCTGCTGTACTACTTGCCAGGTCTATCTCTCCGGTGGTAGTATCCAGAAAGTTTAGGCCTGCCGTGGAAGAAAAAGTACCACCGGCAGTCATCACATTCTGGGCTACAGGATTCAACTCATTCTCACAGTAGGCTGCCTGTGCATAGTCAAAGCCTGAGTCATCTGCCGGGTTAACGGTGATGAAATCAGTCTTACTTTCTGTATCTGTATCTACGCCATCACTTACCTCCAGAGAAACTGTATAACTGGCTACGCCATTATAAGTAACTACGTGTGGTCCTGCACCGGTAGCTGTAGCCGGGGTAGCTCCTACTCCGAAGTCCCAATTGTAAGTCGTAATGGTTCCCGATGACTGATTGGTAAATGTTACTGTCTCACCATCACATATGCTGGTGACATCAGCGGTAAAATTAGCGCTTACCGGCAGGGTACAGTCATTGACCACAACTGTTTGCGCACTTTCGGCAGCGCATCCATTGCCATCTGTAAAAAAATAAGTAATAGTATGTGTACCTGCCAAGGCAGTTGCCGGATCAAAGCTAGCCGTTCCGTCCCCATTATCCGTGATACCAGGTCCGGAGAATGTACCATTCGGGGCCTGATCCCCAGTTAACAATACAGCACCATCTGTTTCACAGTAGGGAGAACTCAATCCGCTGAAACTTATCACTGGCAGCGCATTAACCGTATAAGTTACTGAAGCAGAGCTCTCACAAGTGCCATCACTAGCCAAGGCGTAAAAATCATCACCATTGCTCACCGTTACATTGGTAGGGTCAGCTACTGGTGTAGCAAATAGATTATCTTCAAACCAGGTGAAGGTAAGTCCCGCGCCACCATCCATAGCCATTTCCAAATCTCTCAGGCTTGCTGAAGCGCTACCACCACCGGCAGTCGTTTCACAAGCCTCAGGCGTTAAGTCAACTACCGCTGGAAGACTATTTATGGTATAGCTCACCTCACCTACTGCCTGACAATTGCCATTGCTCACTACAGCATAATAGGTATCGCCATTACCCACACTAATATTGTTGGGAGTAGCTACTTCATTAGCCGGAGCCAGGCCGGGATCATCATACCAGGTAAAAGTTAAGCCTCCCTCATTGTTGATAGCACTTTCAAGTACAGTCAGGTCTACTGTGGCAGAGCTACTTCCTTCAGCATCTTCGCAAACTACCTCTGAAAGGTGATTCGCTGTAGGAACCTCATAAATTTCTATTCCATACGTTGATGAAGAAGGACAAGCACCAGCAGTAGTATAAGTAATTACATAAGTACCTGCTGTACTACTTGCCAGGTCTATCTCTCCGGTGGTAGTATCCAGAAAGTTTAGGCCTGCCGTGGAAGAAAAAGTACCACCGGCAGTCATCACATTCTGGGCTACAGGATTCAACTCATTCTCACAGTAGGCTGCCTGTACATAGTCAAAGCCTGAGTCATCTGTCGAGTTGACAGCGAAGGTAAGACTGGCAATTACTTCACAGGAACCTGTACCTACTCTGGCATAAAAGCTTTGTCCATCGGTGGCTGTAACATCGGTTGGATCAGGAACTGATATTGTTGCTGCAGCATCACTGTACCATACAAAAGGATATCCTGCTCCTCCATCCATGACTGCTTCCTGTGCTCTCAAGTCTATATTTGAGGCAGTATTGCCTCCGATGTCATCTGAACAAAGTGCTGGTGCAGGGTCGATTACAACTGGAGCAGTAGTCGTAGTAGCGGTCTGTTCTGCGGATACTATACTATTGCCACAGCTGTTGATCGCTGTCACTCTCCACGCATAAGTTACCCCCTGACTCAAACCAGAAAAGCTTACAATCTCGGTACCTGCTGAGGGAGTGGCTGTCGCTACTGTTGTGGCAAAATTATCATCACTCACTTCTACCCGATAACTTGCTGCTCCCAAAGCCGGGTCCCAGGCTGCATCAAATCCATCACAGACTTCTCCACTGCTGAGCAGATTGATAGGCTGCTCCGGTACATCTGTAGTCGTTTCTGTATCTGTGGCTGAGGTTCCGTCTCCACAGGTATTTCTGGGCGTTACCCTGATGTTGTATGTTATGCCCTGTAACAAGCCTGTGGCATTGTAAGTAATACCTGCCTGAGTAGTACTCAGATCTATGCTGCCAAAGGCAGGGTCATCATCTATCTCTATCAAATAATCCACCGCTCCTGCTGAAGCATCCCAGCTTACTTCAAAGCCATCGCAGACCGGGTTGGCTGTAGCTAAATTCGCCAGGGCCAGCGGTACATCCGTAGTCGTCTCGGTGTCTGTGGCTGAGGCTCCATCGCCGCAGGTATTTCTGGGCGTTACTCTGATGTTATAAGTAGTGCCCTGTAACAAGCCTGTGGCATTGTAAGTAATACCTGCCTGAGTCGTGGTCAAATCTATGCTGCCAAAGGCAGGATCATCATCTATCTCTATCAAATAATCCACCGCTCCTGCCGATGCATCCCAGCTTACTTCAAAGCCATCACAGATCGGATTAGCCAAAGCTAAATTCGCTAGCGCCACCGGTACATCCGTAGTCGTCTCGGTGTCTGTGGCTGAAGCACCATTTCCACAGGTATTTCTGGGCGTTACCCTGATGTTGTATGTTATGCCCTGTGTCAAGCCTGTGGCAATGTATGTCGTGCCTGCCTGCGTGGTAGTCACCTCTATGCTCCCAAAGCCAGGGTCATCATCTATTTCTATCAGGTAATCTACCGCACCTGCTGAAGCATCCCAGCTTACTTCAAAGCCATCACAGACCGGATTAGCCAAAGCTAAATTCGCAAGTGCCACTGGTACATCGGTAGTCGTCTCGGTGTCTGTGGCTGAAGCACCATTTCCACAGGTATTTCTAGGCGTTACCCTGATGTTGTATGTTATGCCCTGTGACAAGCCTGTGGCATTGTATGTCGTGCCTGCCTGCGTGGTAGTCACCTCTATGCTCCCAAAGCCAGGGTCATCATCTATTTCTATCAGGTAATCTACCGCACCTGCCGAGGCATCCCAGCTTACTTCAAAGCCATCACAGACCGGGTTGGCCAAAGCTAAATTCGCTAGCGCCACCGGTACATCGGTAGTCGTCTCGGTATCGGTGGCTGAAGCACCATTTCCACAGGTATTTCTGGGCGTTACCCTGATGTTGTATGTTATGCCCTGTGACAAGCCACTGGCATTGTAAGTAATACCTGCCTGCGTGGTAGTCACCTCTATGCTCCCAAAGCCAGGGTCATCATCTATTTCTATCAGGTAATCTACCGCACCTGCTGAAGCATCCCAGCTTACATCAAAACCATCACAGACCGGGTTGGCTGAGGCTAAATTCGCCAATGCTAGCGGTACATCTGTAGTCGTTTCTGTATCTGTGGCTGAGGTTCCGTCTCCACAACTATTAATAGGTGTAATACGAATGTTATATACTGTACCCTGTGTTAACCCACTTACATTTAAAGTATTTCCAGCTTGCGTTGCATTTACTTCCGGACTTCCATAAGCAGGGTCTTCGTCAATTTCTATTCTATAGGAAGTAGCTGTCGCTGATACATCCCAGCTTAAATCAAAACCATCACAAATAATATTGGATGTTGTTACATTTGCAGGAGCAATAGGAGCAGAAACAACACTATAGCTGATCGTTGCCACAGAAGAACAGCCATTTCCATCAATTACTTCGGCAAAGAAATCGTCTCCGCCATTTACTGTCACATTGCTTGGGTCAGCTATTGGGGAAGCAGGACCTGCATCAGCGTACCAATTGATAGTGTAGCCATTTCCTCCATCTATTGACACATTTAATGTGGTCAAATCAACAGCAGTCGCCTGGGTACCTCCGGGTATATCTGCACAAACCGTAGGCATCTGATCTGCTACTACTGGTAGGGCATTAACTGTTACAGAAATATTGCTGGTAGCCGTACATCCACTTGCATCCGTTACTGTATATGTCAATGAGTAATTGCCATCCGTAGCTGCATTAAAGGTTGGATTACTTACATTGGTAGCCGAAAGAAAACCCGTATCTCCGGTCCAGCTATGAGTAAAACCTCCGGCTCCTCCCGCAGGGTTTCCATCCAATACTAAATCTTCTCCAGCACAAACAGAAGCAGGTGAAGGCGTAATGCCTGCTGTGGGTGTCACACGATTATCATTAATGACAATATTCGCTTCTTCTTTGATACAACCATTAGTGTCTCTGACAGTCAGTGTGTAGGTATTGTTTTCTAAATTACTGAATACCGGGCTTGGCTGATAGTTTGTTCCTCCATCAATAGAATATTCATATCCTCCAGTGCCACCGCTAACGGCTCCGCTAGCATCTATTGACCCATTAAATGGCGCATTACACTGATCGTTACCGACCGTAGCTATGGTTGGCTCATCAATAACGATTTCTGTTGCGGCATTGATTCTGATACCGCTATTTGGAGCTCCTGAAAAAAGGAACCCATAATCTTCGTTAGAACAACTTCCTCCGTCCAATACCAGCAGATAATCTCCCGGAGGAACATTAGAAAAAACCAACATATCTGCTACAATAGATGGAGCAGGGACTATATTGAGAAAAGGAGGGTTATTATCGTCATATACGTAAGCACCCGTTGCGCCTTCTTCAAAATTCCACAGCCTTACTCTATAATCGGTCACTGAAGGGTATGAACCATCACTAAAAGTAAAAGTAATTGTACCATCATTTGCACTAAAGCAAAGCTCGTCTGTCTTTGTAATGGTTGTTCCGCCTGTTGTAGGGCATTGGGCTAATGCTGGTGAACCATTCATCAGCAGACAGATGAAACTGATTATCCCACTTACCAATAATCTATTTTTCAAATTTACCACTGTCATGCCTAGTTAGATTTAGTTTCAGAATGACCACTTACCTCAAAGCGAGTGTACTGGCAGTTTCCACCATGTAGTTCAAGCGCATATTTGCCTTTGGGAAGTGAGGCAAAACTGATTTGATTTTGGTCAACTTTGACCTCAGTGATGTTCAAAAAATCAGGGTTGTTATCATCATAGATGTAGCGTTGCTTATCATGATCCCAGAGTCTGATTCTGTACTGATCTTTATTGAAAGCAATATCTGCTGAGATGGTAAAGAGGAGTGTTCCCTCATCTTTCTCAAATGATTGTGCATTGCTGGTATGTATACTTATTTGATCAAGCTGTGGACATTGCGCCCAACTCTCTTCCAGGCTCAAAAAACAAATGCACAGGCTGATGATAAATGTGTAAAACTTGCTCATAAAAGCATCTTTTTGATAATCGTAGCTTACTTTGTGGTCTATTCTTTAGTAAATAATATCAACTGATCGCTCATTCCAGACTTCAAAATTGACAAAAAGGTACACGGCAATTTTTTTAGTCTTTTTTGCACTACGCCGATATTATATTCTGTTTTCTCTCATTTTACATTATTTAATAAATATGATTTATCTAATTTTTTATTGTATTTACAACCATATCTATTTGCAATTATTCAATGTATACTCTACATATTTATTAAATTTAGAGTAATTGGGATATAAAAAAGGGTAAGGCACGAAGTGTACTATGAGAGGGATGTAGTAAAGTGGGGTAGTGATGGAGAATCTGCAGAAAGAATGAATCTTTTAGTCAAATTCAGGCATGAATAAGAAAGGGCGGGAAATAAAAAACCAGCGCCAGGTGAGCCGGAAGCACACCTAACGCTGGTTTCAAAAAGGGGAATTAAAATCTACACTTATGTAGCGGAGCGTATTTTTTCAGCAATCTGCTCCATTTCTTCATCAGCAAGCTGCAGTTTAGGATTACCAAAGTTAGCATCACTCATGCTATTAATAGGAATGAGGTGAATGTGGGCATGAGGCACTTCCAGTCCAATCACCGCAGTGCTAATTCGCTCACAGGGAATAACTTTGTCTATTTTAAGCGCTACCTCTTTAGCAAATAGTTGCAGTTGCGTATAGGAGTCATCGTCCAGATCAAAAAGATAATCTACTTCTTGCTTAGGGATGACCAGGGTATGTCCTTTGGTCAAAGGGCGAATGTCCAGAAACGCCAGCGCATGGTCATTCTCAGCAACAATATATGCAGGTATTTCGCGATTGATGATTTTGGTGAATATGCTAGCCATGATCTAAATGGATATGTCTTTGATCTCAAATTTCATGGTACCGGCGGGAGCCTGGATTTCGGCAGTATCCCCTACTTTCTTTCCCAACAAGCCTTTGCCAATGGGTGACTTAACGGAAATTTTTCCGTTTTTGAGATCTGCTTCTTCTTCAGAAACCAGTGTATAAGTCATCTCAGCTCCATTCTGCTGATTCTTGATCTTCACCTTAGAAAGTATTGAAACCTTGGAAGTGTCAAGCTTTGACTCATCCAACACACGGGCATTCCCCACTACCTCTTCCAGTTTGGCGATTTTCATTTCCAGCATCCCCTGGGCATCTTTGGCAGCATCATATTCAGCATTTTCACTCAAATCACCCTTATCGCGTGCTTCTGCTATCTGCTTGGCAATATCTGTTCTGCCCTTAGTTTTGAGTTCATTCAGCTCATCCTTGAGCTTCTGTAATCCTTCTTGTGTGTAATAAGATACCTGTGCCATACTTATTTATGTTAAAACTTTGTGTACTACTATAAAAAACAAAAGAACGGCATACAAAAGCAGCCGTTTCTTAAGATATAGCTATAATATGAAATTTTTCCTTTAAATGCTTCTGTCTGAAGCCTCTCGCAGAACGTTAATTAAGCATGTAAAATTAGAGAATTAATACATGCATTTCAATATTTGGCATACAATTGCTTCTCTACATCTAATTAACTAGGTTAATATACTAAGATTTTATAAAAAATGTTTTATTATTTCTTGTCACTGCTTATCCCCGTATAATTAAAAGGAGTTACTGTCAATAGCTCTTGTTTCACCTCTTCACTCACTTCCAGCGAGTGTACGAATTGCTTAATCGCTGCCTCAGTAATTCTTTCCTGCTTGCGAGTCAGGGTTTTCAGCGCTTCATATGGATTGGGGAAACCTTCGCGCCTCAATATGGTCTGTATGCCTTCGGCCACTACCGCCCAGTTTTCTTCCAAATCATCATGTATCGCTTCTTCATTGATTTCAATCTTACCCAAACCTTTAAGCAGTGAATGAAAAGCGATTAAAGTATGTCCTAAAGGAACGCCAATGTTACGCAATACCGTAGAGTCAGTCAGGTCCCGCTGCAGGCGAGAGATCGGTAGCTTGGCCGCCATATGCTCAAACAAGGCATTGGCAATGCCCAGGTTACCTTCAGCATTTTCAAAATCTATGGGGTTCACTTTATGCGGCATGGCTGATGAGCCTACTTCATTGGCTACCACTTTCTGCTTCAGGTAGTTCATAGCAACATACTGCCATACATCGCGGCTGAAATCCAGCAGAATTACGTTAATCCGCTTCAGGTTATCAAAAAGGGCAGCCAGCATATCATAATGCTCGATCTGGGTAGTCGGATGACTGCGGCGTAAGCCTAAATATTTTTCTGTAAACTGATTTCCGAAGGCCAGCCAGTCTGTGTCAGGGTAAGCCACAGCATGAGCGTTGAAGTTGCCGGTTGCACCACCAAATTTAGCAGCATGAGGAAGTGTTTCCAGTAAGGCCCGTTGCTGCTGAAGTCTTTCGTAAAACACCATCCACTCTTTACCTACCCTGGTAGGCGAAGCGGGTTGACCGTGAGTACGTGCCAGCATAGGAATATCTTTCCATTCCTCCGCTTTTTGAAGAATCTTATCCATTACCTCTTTTAGCAGAGGCAGTACCTCCTGCTGTATTGCATCTTTCATGGAGGCAGGAATAGCGGTATTGTTAATGTCCTGCGAGGTGAGTCCAAAGTGAATAAACTCTTTGGATTCGGTAAGCCCCAGCGCATCCCACTTTTCTTTCAGAAAATATTCAACCGCTTTGACATCATGATTGGTAACTTTCTCTATTTCTTTAATAGAGGCTGCGTCTTTCTCACTAAAATCTTCATAAACTTTCCTCAATTCAGGAAAAACAGCCGTATCTACCCCCGAAAGCTGAGGAAGACGCAGTTCACATAGCGCAATAAAATACTCTACTTCTACCTGTACACGGTATCGGATTAACGCGTATTCTGAGAAATACTGTGCTAAAGCGTCCGTTTTACTTCTATATCTGCCATCTATAGGTGAGATGGCCGTCAAAGTGCTTAAGTTCATAGTGATAACAATGTTTTGGGAAATGTTAACGCTATAGATGCCTGCTTTTTTATTCTACCTAAGGCTTGTTATATAGCGATATAATTCGGGCGCAATTTAGGAATTTCACCTTCCAATTCAGTCAAACATTGAATATTTGCGTATCAAATCCTAAAATTCAAACAATTTTGCCTTACCAAGCGAATATATAAGTGAAGTTTAGCAATCATTTTATAAATTTTAAAGCAATAGAAAGAAAGGATGAGTAACAAATACCATCAACTTACAGTACGAGAAATTATAAGAGAAACATCAGATGCCATTACGATCGTTTTTGATCAGACTGAAGAAAGACTGCAATATGAGGCCGGACAGTTTCTTACCCTTATTTTACCTATAGATGGAGAAAGAGTCAGACGCTCTTATTCATTATCAACCTGCCCTTTTCTGGATAAGTATCCGGCAGTGACAGTAAAGCGAGTAGCATCCGGTAAAGTGTCTAACTATCTGAACGATCAGCTCAAAGCGGGAGATACTTTAGAGGTAATGCAGCCTATGGGTAAGTTTACCACGACTTTGATCGGCACAGAGCAAAGGCACCTTATCATGTTTGGCGGGGGAAGCGGCATCACACCCCTTATGTCCATCATGAAATCGGTATTGTATGCCGAACCTAAAACCAAAGTCTCGCTGATCTACGCTAATCGCGATGAAGAGTCCATTATATTCAAGAATCAACTGGACGCCTTAAGCAGGAAATATGATCGCACCTTTAAGGTTATTCATATTCTGGAAGAACCCTCACCAGACTTTCCTTCTTTGCATGGGCGGATAGAACCGGAGCAGGTAAGAGCGCTTTTAGCTGACTTACCACAACTTCCCGCGGTAGATACCGAATACTTTATCTGTGGCCCTAGTGGAATGATGCATAATGCTATAGAGGGATTGAAGATGCTGGCTGTGGATCACAATCGTATTCATAAAGAAAGCTTTGTGGCAGGTATTACTTCTCCCTCAGAAGGAAAAGAGCAAGAGTTTATTCCTTCGCCGGAGAATAGTGAGGTTTCTGAGGAATCAGCCGATAAACCGGTAGAGGACGGCCTCATTGGAGCTTTTAAAACTGAAAACGAAACTGTTAAAGAGGTACAGGAAGTTACCGTAGTATATGATGGAGAAGAGTATACTTTTCCTGTTGAACCTGGTAACTCCATTCTTCATACCGCACTGGCGCTGGACATTGACTTGCCTTACTCATGCCAGAGTGGTATCTGCACCGCTTGTATGGGTAAGTGTACTTCAGGAAGAGTAAAGCTGGACGAGGAAGATACGCTTACGGATGGTGAACTTCAGCAGGGATTCGTATTGACCTGTGTCGGCCACCCTTTAACTCCTAATGTAAGAATTGAAATTGACTAAAGGATCAAAACTGAAAATTACGTATTGATCATTATTCACTGATCATTAATCATTATTAAATATGGAAGACATCAAGATACCCGAAAAGAAAGACAGAGCTTTCTTACCCGAAGATTTTCAAGTAAGCAGTTGGGAAGCTGTAAAGCCTTATTTTGACGATTTGCTGCAGCGTGATATAGGTTCAGCAGCAGACCTTCGCAAATGGTTTCAGGACCGTAGCGAACTGGAAGCCGTACTTTCAGAAAATCTGGCCTGGCGCTACATCAAAATGACCTGTGACACTACCAACGAAAAGATACGGGAAAGCTATAATGAGTTCATCACCCAGATTCAGCCTAAAATTGAGCCGGTGAGCAATGAACTTAATCAGAAAGCCCTTAAATCTCCGTACTTAGAAGAATTAAAGCAGGAGGAAGGCTACCCTATTATGATCCGTGAATTGGAAAAGGATGCTAAGATCTACCGCGAAGAAAACATTCCGCTCAAAACTGAAGAGCAGCAGGAAGCTCAGAATTTTGGTGCTATATCCGGTGACATGAGCGTAGAAATTGACGGGCAGGAAATGACACTACAACAAGCTGCAAACCTGCTCCAATCCGTTGACCGTGTAGAACGGGAAGATGCTTACCGTAAAATCACCAAACGCCGCTTGCAAGACAAAGAAAAGCTGGACGCCCTCTTTGGCAAACTGATAAGCGTACGCGATAAAATCGGAAAGAACGCCGGTTTTGAAAACTACCGCGACTATATGTTTGCTGCTATGGGTCGCTTTGACTATAGCAAAGAGGACTGCTTTGATTTTCATGAAGCAGTAGCTAAAGAAGTAGTGCCTATGCTTAATGATTTGGCAAAAGACCGTAAATCAAGCCTGGGTCTGGAGAAGCTACGTCCCTGGGATAAAGCCGTAGATCCTAGCGGAGAGCCTCCCTTAAAACCGTTCCAGCACGGTAATGAGTTAACTGTAAAAACAATAGAATGCTTTAGTAAGCTTGATGATTATCTGGGCGAACGTATTGCCATTATGCAGGCGATGGGGCATCTTGATCTGGAATCACGCAAAGGAAAAGCTCCGGGCGGCTATAACTATCCGCTGGCTGAAACAGGTGTACCTTTTATTTTTATGAACGCAACCTCTAATCTGCGTGATATGGTGACCATCATGCACGAAGGAGGACATGCGGTACATTCTTTCTTAACCCGTGATCTGGAGCTTAATAACTTCAAGCATGCGCCTTCGGAAATAGCTGAGCTGGCTTCCATGTCTATGGAACTCATCGCAATGGATCATTGGGACCTTTTTTTCACCGATGAAGATGATCTTAAGCGCGCCAAGCGCCAGCATCTGGAACAGATCATAGAGACCCTGCCCTGGGTAGCCACTATAGATAAGTTTCAACATTGGATATATGAGCACCCTGAACATAGTACAGAAGAGCGCAAGCAAGCGTGGAATGAGATCTTTGGCACTTTCTCCGATAGTATTACAGATTGGAGCGATCTGGAAGAAGAACGTAGCAACCTTTGGCAAAAGCAGCTTCATTTATTTGAAGTACCGTTTTATTATATAGAATATGGTTTTGCACAGCTTGGGGCAGTCGCTGTATGGAAAAACTATAAGGACGATCCTGAAAAGGGATTAAAAGGTTACAAAAACGCCCTCAAACTAGGCTACACGCGTACCATTCCTGAAGTCTATGAGGCAGCAGGAATCAAGTTTGACTTTAGCACAACGTACATACACTCTCTCATGCATTTTGTCCGAGATGAGTTAAATAAAATATAAAACACTAAGGTAGAGAAAAGATCTCTACCTTTTATTTTTTCCATCCCCACCCCTTACCTTTTGCAAGCATTTATTTGATTTTCTGATACCGCTTAACTTTGCTCCTTTTATTCTGGCCTTAATTTACACCTATTAATACCATTTTTTTATTTTTGCAAATTTTTCAATTTAATTCTCATATTTACCGTTATTATTATGAATATCATATAATACGGATTTATGAGAACATATTTACGCCTTTTGATATTAGGAGTAAATTTACTCTGCATATCGATAAGCCCTCTTAAAGCCCAATCCAGTACCAGTGTTTCAGGAAAGGTGCTAGATGAAGCAAGTAATGCCCCTTTAATTGGAGTAAATATTCTAGTAAAAGGTAAGGTAATTGGAACGATCACTGACACCGATGGTAATTTTGAACTTACTATCAATGACTCTCCTCCTCTTACCCTGGTTGTTTCCAGTGTAGGTTATCAACCGAAGGAAGTTGTCGTTTCCGAAGCACAATCGACTGACCTCACTATCATGCTTAGTGAGCAGGCTATATTGGGACAGGAAATAGTTGTTTCAGCATCCAGAGTAGAAGAATCTATCTTACAGTCTCCGGTTTCCATTGAAAAAATGGACATTCGCGATATTCAATCTGCCGCGGCACCCAGTTTTTATGATCAGATCGCCAATCTTAAAGGGATTGATGTCAGTGCTCAGAGCCTAACCTTTAAATCTATTAACCCCCGAGGTTTTGGCGCTAACGGCAATACCCGTGTAGTGCAACTGATAGATGGCATAGACAATCAGGCGCCCGGCCTTAACTTTCCTGTGGGTAATATTGTCGGTATTCCTGAGCTTGATCTGGAAAGTGTAGAATTACTGCCTGGCTCAGCCTCTGCCCTTTATGGCCCGAAC
The DNA here is from genome assembly GCF_029504655.1 of Catalinimonas alkaloidigena. Lineage (NCBI taxonomy): Bacteria > Pseudomonadati > Bacteroidota > Cytophagia > Cytophagales > Catalimonadaceae > Catalinimonas > Catalinimonas alkaloidigena. Next base: position 490,112 of record NZ_JAQFIL010000001.1, on the reverse strand, counting down.
GCGATCAACGGCATCATCCTAATGAACAGCAAAAACCCCTTTGAGTACCAGGGATTGAGCGTAGCAGCCAAGCTAGGGATAACCCATATTGACGGTGAGGACGATGATCCGGGATTATATCAATCTTATGGTTTACGCTATGCTAAAGCTTTTAACAACAGAATTGCTTTCAAGCTTAATGCTGAATACCTGAAGGCAGTAGATTTTATCGGTGTGGATTACCGGGATGCTCAGGACCTGGTAGAGCGCAGTCCTGAAGGCATTGATCCAAATGAGCGCAACTCCCGCACTTATGATGGAGTCAATGTGTATGGTGACCCTTTGTTAAACGTAGGTATTTTGGGCATTGGCTCGGGCGCTGAAGCATTGTTGCCCCTGGATGAAAGAGGAAACTTTACCCCTACCGGCTACACAGAAAAGGAATTTGTAGACAACACCACGGAAAGTTTAAAACTTGGAGGAGCAATACACTATCGTATCAATGATAAGCTGGAAGCGCTAGCCCAATTCAATCAGGGTTTTGGAAGCACGGTATATACTGCCAACGACCGTTTTGTACTGGACGATTTCTCTATCTGGACAGCCAAAGCAGAGCTGAGAGGAACCAACTTCTTCCTGAGAGGCTATCGCACCCAGGAAAACTCAGGAGATAGCTATGCCGCTAACACATTAGCTACCTTAATCAACGTACAAACGACTATTCCTACTTATGTACAAGGCTTCGCCGCTGTACGGCTTGTAGGCGGATCTATAGATGACGCTCATGCACTGGCCAGGACTGTGAGTGACAACCTGAGAGAGCAAAATCTTAACAATGGTCGCTTTCAGGAGCTATATGATTCTCTACGGCAGGTACCAATTTCAGAAGGAGGGGCCAAATTTCTGGATGAAACCAGCCTGACTCATTTTGAAGGTATGTACAACCTGAGTGAACAGGTAGATTTTGCTGAGGTAATCGTGGGAGCCAATTACCGTCGCTATAACTTAAAATCTGATGGTACCCTCTTTGCCCTGCAAGACAATGGAGATGAATTTGACATTGATGAATGGGGAGCCTACATACAGCTCACCAAAAAGCTGCTGGATGATAAGCTGGACCTCACCGGCTCAGTGCGCTATGATAAGAATGAATATTTTGACGGCCAGTTCTCTCCCCGAATTTCAGGGGTATATACTGCGCAGGGAAATCATAATTTCAGGGCATCCTTTCAGCGTGGCTTCCGCATTCCTACTACGCAGGATCAGTTCATTGACCTGGATGTAGTTACCCGCCGACTGATTGGAAGCAATTCCGTATTAGTAGACCGTTATAATTTTGAAAGTAACACAGTATACACTACCCAAAGTGTTATTGCTGCCCAGCAGGCTTACCAGGCCGATGGAGATTTGGCTGCTGCCCGTGCAATACTTGACCCGGTGGAGTTTGAAGCGTTTGATACAGAGAAAGTCAACACATTTGAAGTAGGCTATAAAGGCCTGATCAATAATAAACTGCTGATAGATGCCTATTACTATTACAGTGCTTATCAGGATTTTGTCGCTGAAATTGATTTCGCCCAAACTGCGCTGGGAGGTAACAACGGGAACCCTCCTTATGAAGGGCCAGCCAATCCTGATGGAATCGTAACCCAGTCTGTTCCTCTTCAGCGTTTTGGCTTTGATGTCAATGCGGATGGTACGGTGAATGCTCACGGATTTGCAGCAGCGGTAGATTATTCTCTAAGCAAAGGATATACCCTGGGAGGAAACGTAGCTTACAACAAGCTCATAGATCAGGATGATCTGATTGCTCAGGGCTTCCGCGCGGCCTACAACACTCCTGAGTGGAGATATAATATCCGCTTTGCCAATCGCAAGGTCACAGAAGAGCTGGGCTTTAATATCGTATGGAGATGGCAGGATGCTTTCTTGTGGGAATCTTCAATAGGAGAAGGAGTTATTCCGGCCTATCAGACACTGGATGCTCAGGTGAGCTACAAAATTCCTGAACTGAAGACCGTGCTGAAGGTTGGGGGCTCTAACATTCTGAACGAACGCTTTACCACCTCCTTTGCCAACCCCCGTATGGGTGCCCTGTATTATGTATCACTCACCTTTGATGAATTCCTGAACTGATATGAAAAAGTTATATAGAGTTTATGTTTCTTTACTTAGCCTGTCATTGTTCTTTTCAGCTTGTGAAACGGAGGATGAACTGATTGAAGAACGGTTAGAGAATAATCCTTTGCCTCCGGTGGGCGCGATTAGCGGTGATCCTGGGACAGTGAACCTTGGCAAATTCGTCGCTATCGGTAATTCTCTTACCGCCGGGCTGATGGACGCTGCCCTCTATAGCAGCGGTCAGCAGAATTCATTTCCCAATATTTTGGCTAATCATTTCCAGGCTGTAGAAGGCTTAGATGCCGGTACTTTTAACCAACCGGATATCAGCTCAACCAACGGCTATAATATCTCTATCAACAATGTTGGCGGACAAGTAGCAGGAAGGTTTATACTGGATACAAGTATTCCAGGGCCAATACCTACCGTAGGAGAGCTACCCACTCCATACGGAGGCGACCGCTCGCAGTTGAATAATTTCGGCGTGCCCGGCGCCAGGGTCCTGGATGTAGCTGCTTCGGGTTATGGGCAAGTCAATCCTTTTTTCGCTCGCTTCGCCTCATCTGCCAATGCCTCCATGCTGGGCGATGCCTCTGCCGCTCAGGGAAGCTTCTTCACTGTCTGGCTGGGGGGGAATGATGTTCTCTCCTGGGCAAGAGTAGGTGGTGCAGCCCCGGATGGAGAAGAAAATCCTGATGCAGAACAAACTGAGGCCAATACACTGAGCAGCATCAACAGTTTTACCCAGGCATACTCAAATGTGATCAATAGCATGCTGGCTGCCCATACAGATGCAAGAGGTGTAGCCATTACGATTCCTTCCATCACTCTCTTACCCTTTTTCCGAGCCGTCACTTATGATCCTATCGCGCTGGATCAGGCCAATGCGGATGCACTGAATGCCGGTTATGCCGATTACAATCAGGGCGTACAGGCAGCAGCGCAGTTTGGAATGATTACGGAAGAAGAAGCTGCATTGCGCAATATCAGTTTTCAGCTAACTACGAATGCAAATGAAACTAATGCGGTGGTAATTCTGGATGAAGACCTTTCTGATATTACCTTACCTGACCCACAGGGAGGAGACCCCATTGTACTACCTAAACTTCGTCAGGCCAATGCCTCTGATCTGCTGACATTTAATGTAGCGACTTTGCTGGGGACCAGTACCGAAGCAGGCATTTACGGATTAGAGGCCCCGGTGGAAAACCAGTATGTACTCACACTTAACGAACAAATTGTGCTGAACACACGTATCGCATTTTTCAACGGTATCATCGCTCAGATAGTAGCCAGCACCGGAGGTAGAGTAGCTTTGGTAGATGTCAATACAATCTTCGCTGATGTGGCAGGACTGACGGCCGAGCAAGCCACTCAATTAGGTTTGTCATCTGAAGCAATTGCCTCAGCGGATGGGGTTCAGGGTATTGTCGTTGACGGAGTAAGCCTACAACCTGACTTTTCACCTAATGGGATCATCTCTACCGATGGAGTTCACCCCAACCCCAAAGGTCATGCGCTGGTAGCCAATGCGATCATTGAAGTCATGAATGAAGCCTTTGAGGCAGACATCCCTCCGATAGACATTACACCTTTCCGGACGGTAGTCGTGGCACTTTAATATCAAAGAGCACTTGATTACTTCAAGTGCTCTTTTCACTTTTAACCTTTAGGCTGCTGCTATTCCCATTTCTCTAACCCCAACAGCTTTTTGCCCAAATCATTAAGCTTCGCTGTTTCGTAGTTCTGCTGCTCATAATTGCGTGGGTCGCCAGGGAATGCATAGCCGCTGGGCGCGATACGGTTTTTCCAGGAGTTAATACGCCACTGTCTCAGTTCTTCATTATCTTCCTCAGCAGGCATCATGGAGATATACTGGGCAATCCGCACTTTGTCTTCTGATCTGTTGGGCCGAATGCCATGCGGTTGTAAGCTGTTGAAAATGAGTAAATCACCGGCATTCAGTTTTACCTTCACAAGCTTGTCTTCCAAACCACTTACATCAGGCTTGAAATGGTCCCTGTCATCCGGCTGAGTGAGTTTCCAGCTATCGTAATTTCTGTAGAGCCAGGGGATGCACTGAAAGCCGCCCATGTTCTCATCATTTTGATCAGCCAGAGCCAGTACACCCTGCACATTTTGTGGTTTGGTCTCAGGGTCATAATCCCAGTGGATGAAGCCTTTGTATTCAAAACCTGGGCGGATCGGAAAATTAAGGTTGGCCCGATCAATGGTGACCCAAAGCTTCTCGGTGCCCCAGATATCCACAAAAGCATCATATATTCTCTGTGTCTGCCGGTTGTTCCATAAAGCCTGCGTATTGTAGACTTCCACCATGCCGGTGCCGGCCAGTTCTTTCATCTGCATTTCCGCACGGGGAGCTGTATACCAGGTGGAGGGATCATTTTTATCTTTCTCTTCAAACTCCCACAGAAAGTCGGCGGTCTTCTGAGCCTGCTCAGGGGGTAGCGCGTTTTTGATGACTACATACCCATTCTCTACCCAAAACTTCCAGTCATCCTCAGTCAAAACCCGAAGCGGTTTTCCATTGGAACGATCATTGAGTTTCTGCTTGCTGCTGGTAGCGGTAGAAGGATTTCCCGGAATTTCCTTATGGTTTTTGTTTGGGCTGTTCTGATCAAGAGTCTGTGCTTTCATATTTTTCATGTCGTATACATTTTGATTGTTAGAAGCCGGGAGCCCGAAGTAAACTTATGACTTCTGTCTTCGGACTCCTGTCTTCAGACTTCGTGCTTTATGATATACCAAAGCTACCTATTCTCAAGCCAGATTTCTGCTCCTATAATTACCAGTATTTGAACAATATTGATATAATGATTCATAATCAGTACTCATTTATGTAAATTAAGGTTATGAAGACTGAACTGGAAAAGATCATTCCTGACAAAGACAGCTCTCTCAGCCTGATGGTCAATCCTAAGCTGAGCGACTTCTTCTTCTGGCATTTTCATCCTGAGTATGAGTTGGTCTTTATAGAAGGAGCAGACGGGAACCGCCATGTAGGCCAGCATTTTTCCCGTTATAATGGTAGTGACCTCGTACTGATTGGTTCTTACATACCCCATCTGAATTTTGATTACGGTATCCAAACATCTTACGAAGAAGTGGTGGTACATATCCGTCATGATTTTTTGAAGCACCATACAGCGGTTGCTCCTGAGCTGAAAGTAGTACAACAACTGCTGGAACTTGCCCAGCATGGCATTGCTTTTGGAGAAAAAACGAAGGACCTAGTAGGGCCACGCCTGAAGAAGCTGCCGGAATACTCATCTTTTGAGCAGTTTCTGGAACTGTTAAGTATCTTCCATCTGCTCATGCATGCTGAAGATAAAGAGCTTTTACATGTCGAACCCGTAAAAAATCAGTATACCCGCAAAGATCAGGATAGGCTCAAAGCCATTTACGCCTTCATTGATCTACATTATCAGCAGAAGATTAAGATTGAAGAGGTAGCCCAAATGAGCAATCTGACAAAGGCAGCTTTTTGCCGATATTTTAAAAAGATGACACGCCTTACCTTTACCGAATTTGTGAATCATTACCGTATTGACAAAGCGAAAAAGCTGCTGCTCATGGATAAGAACGTCACAGAAAGCTGTTTTGAATGTGGGTTTGAAAGCCTTTCTTACTTTAACCGCACCTTCAAAAAAGTGACAGGCAAAAACCCGCTTGCCTTTAAAAAAGAACATCTGCCCTGAACCTACAAAGCAGATGTTAATATAAAGTTAAAGTGCTGTGAGACACAGCCCTTGGCTTCTACATTTCCTAAGATGAAGCTTTGGCGGAAGGCATTGCTTCCTGGCTCAGCTTAGCTTTGATATCAGCGATGATAGGTATGGCATGCAGCTTACCGTTTTCAATAAAGACCTTAGCTGTCTCTTCCCCTCCTATCACTGAACCTCCCATGTAAATACCGGGAATATTACTCTCATAGGTTTCCGAATTAATTTCCGGGATGAGCATTTCTCCATTGAGCTGTACGCCTACCCTGCGCAGAAACTTAGCGTCGGGATGATAGCCTACCATCAGGAATACGAAATCGGCAGAGATGGTACTCTTTTCGCCGGTATCCAGGTTCTGAAGGTGTACCTCTTTCTCCGTAATCTCGGTGACCGCGCTTCTGAAATAGGTTTGTACTTCTTCCTTCTTTACCCGGTTTTCCATATCAGGCACGATCCAGTACTTGGCCGTTTTGTCAAAGCCTTCAAACTGATGCACCACCGTTACGTCTACACCATTGCGGTACAGATCCAGGGCAGTTTCTATGGCTGAATTAGCTCCTCCTACCACTACAGCTTTGGTTCCGGTATACTTATATGGTTCATCATAGTAATGCGTTACGTGCGGCAGGTTCTCACCGGGTATGTTAAGCTCGCGGGGAATATCATAATAACCGATAGCCAGAATAACTTTGCGAGCTTTGTACTGGCTTTTGTCGGTATTCAGTATGAAAAGCTCGTCTTCCTTTTCAATGTTCTGCACCTCGGTAAAAGGGTGTATGTTCAGCCCAAAATGCTCTACCACTTTACGATAGTATTTCAAGGCTTCTGCCCTGCTGGGCCTGAGGTTTAGAGAAGTAAAAGGTACATTTCCTATAGAAATGTTATCCGCACTGGAGAAGAACGTCATGTCTACAGGATAGCGACGAATGGATTCGGTAATGCTTCCTTTATCTAAAACAGCATAATTTAAGCCGTTTTGCTGTGCCTCAATGCCGCAGGCTAAGCCACAAGGTCCTGCTCCGACAATGAGTACATCATAAATGTTCATGCTTTGCTAAATTTTGTGTATTGTACTTCTTTTTGTGATTTGTATTACGCTAGGCGGTGGGCGCCATGCTATGGGCACCTCGCGGCTGCAAATATACAACAATCATAATAAAGATGGTGTTCGCTTAGGATCAGCTCTTACTAAAGCTTTTCTTTTCCGGCTGAAAGCGGATATCCAGCAAAGCTTCACTGACCTCCCATAGTCTACGGGCATTGTAGTCATTGGTTGCCACTTTGGTAGGTGAGCTTGGCTTCTTGCTTTTGAAATATTGGCCATTAGCGGTATACCCTTCTTCACTGCTAGCCAGATAGATGCTGGTTTCGGCGCCTTTCTTCTCCCCTGGCAAAAAAGGTTTAGTCAATTTCGCGATCGTTCCGAAAATGCCGGGTACACCTTCATACAAGCCGGTAGCGATACCTCCAGGATGCAAAGCGTTGGTCACGACATGGGTACCTTGCAGCCGCTTCGCCAGTTCGTAGGTAAATAGCAGATTACAGAGCTTGGATAGCGCATAGGCTTTCAGACCACCGTATTTTTTTTCGTATTGCAGGTTATTGAAGTCCAGATTGGCAATACGATGGGCTTCCGAGGAAACGTTGATGATATTCCCTCTTTTGCTGGCAAACACTTTATCTATGAGCAGATGGGTGAGCAGGAAGGGTGCCAGGTGGTTAACGCCAAAAGTCATTTCAAAACCATCTTCTGTCGTCTCACGCTTGCTGCCCATCAGCAGTCCGGCATTGTTATTCAGCACGTCTATGTGAGGGTAAGTAGCATTGATGTGGGCGGCAGCTTCACGAATCTGCTTCGTGGAAGCTAGGTCAGCCAGCACGATATCTACCCTATCGTGTCCGCAAACTTTGAGAATATCTTCTTTGGCCCGCTCTGCTTTCTCTTCATTACGGCACAGCATGATCACATGCGCGCCCTTTTTGGCCAGTTCACGCGCTGTAATTTTTCCTATTCCCGAATTAGCCCCGGTGATCAAACAGATTTTATCTTTCATCTGATGTTTATTTTATTAGATTTATTCTACCCCAAATAATTTGTAGGAAGTACCTTAATGATAATCTGATAAATATGTACTATTGTTCAGAATGCAGGAGGAATTATCGCCTTCAGCATTCTGATGTCTGTGCTAATCAAATTCATATTTTCCTGTTTTTTATTATTTTACCTTTCTCACATTTATAGCCTAACATCTAATCGCAATGAACATGAACACTATTTTTTTGCATGGCAAGCTATTTATCTTTTTTGCAACTCTATGCTTCGGTTGCCAGCCCGGCAATAATGAAGATGCTGGTCAGGAGAAGACACAAGAGACTGATACCAGCAGCAGCCCCAATGCGAATGCCGACTGGCAGGTACTTTTCAATGGGAAAGACCTTGGCGGCTGGCATGAAGTAGGCGGTGATCCTAATTTTTACATTGAAGACAGCGTGTTGGTAGGCCTGACAGAAGAAGGTCTGCCCAATACCTTTCTGGTCACTGACGACACTTACGATGACTTTGTGCTGGAGTTAGATTTTAAAATTGATGATGCCATTAACTCAGGCGTGCAGATCAGGAGCAGCACCTATGAAAATGATACCACTACGGCTTACATTTCGGGACAGTTGGAAGAAAGTACCCGCGACTGGGAAGCAGGAAGGTTTCATGGTTACCAGATTGAGATAGACCCTTCGGAGCGAGCCTGGACAGGCGGTTTTTATGAGGAAGGTGGCCGCGGCTGGCTGCAACCTCTCACCGATAATGAGGAGGCTCAGCAGGCTTTCAGGCCCGGAGAGTGGAACCATATGCGCATAGAGGCCCAAGGCAACCAGTTCAAATCTTATATCAATGGCGTAGCTGTGGCGGATCATACCGATGACATGGCCAGTAGCGGACATATTGGTTTGCAATTGCATGGTGCTGGACGGGAAGAGCAGATCGGTCAGGAAGTACGTTATAAGAACATTAAGATCAGGGAGTTGTAAGAGAAGCACAAAGATGGGGCTGTCTCATAAGTCATGTTGAATGAAATGAAACATCTTTTCTCTTCTGTAATTATCTGCCTATCAAATAGAAAAGATTTTTCGCTAACGCTCAAAATGACACTTTAAAGACTTATGAGACGGCCTCATCTCAAATCTTTTACACCAAATCCCATTCCTTCCTGGGTTTTCTTTCCAGCAGCTCATTGGCATCCCTATCTCCTTTGAACTTCTCTCTTTTGGCATTCCATTCCAGGGCTCTGCCTCCCAGGCGGAAAGAGATCAGTGCCAGGTGCATGGGCAGGGTCATCTCACGGGCGTAAGCCAGATTACTCTCTGGTTGCGTTCTGTTCTTCACAGCATCTACAAAGTTCTGCTGATGTCCGGGAGAGCGGGGAATGAACTGATCTACTGTTGTCACATCTTCCATCACTTCTCCATCAATACGAATCTCACGGGTATTGTAGTCGCACACCAATGTACCTTTGCTGCCTTCAAAATACGCACCTATGCTACGGTCTTTGGCCCCTGGCACATCGGGAGGAGTGGACGTCCAGTGAATGTCCATATTGTCAAATTCATAGGCAACATTGATCCACTCGGGCACATCAGCTATACTGTTTTTAGGCGCTTCTCCTTCCGCCTTTACACTTTTCAGGCCCTGTGGCTTAGCAGCCCACCATACGATATCGGCTATGTGGCACCAGAAATCCTGAAACATGCCTCCTGAATAGTCCAGAAAAGTAACGAAAGTTGAAATGACATCGCTCGGGCACATAGTCTGCATACGGAGCCGGCCCGAGCCACATATCCCAGTTCAGATGATTAGGCACAGGTTGCTTGGGAGGATTGCCCAGATCAGGTGTATCGCCTGTTTTCCATAACCTTACTGCTTTTATGTCACCGATCACACCCGATTGTATGAGTTCCACCACCCGATGGTAGTTATCCGTCGCATGAATCTGCGTACCCAACTGAAAAACCTTATTGTGCTTTTCCATACTCTTGAGCATCTGCTGTCCTTCCTTAACACTATAGGCCAGCGGCTTTTCACCGTACACATCCTTACCCGCTTCAAACGCCAGCATGGCTACCTGTGCATGCCAGTGATCGGGTGTGGCACAGGTAATCACATCAATATCCTGCTGCTCCAGCACCCGTCGGAAATCGTTGTAGCCTTTTACTTTTACATCCGGCTGAAGCTCACGGGCTTTCGCCAGTCCTTTGCTCAGGTGCAACTCATCTACATCGCAAATGCCTACCACATCTACTTCAGGCAAATTCGCAAACCAGTTGAGGTGAGCTGTACCCATGCCATTGATACCAATATGAGCGACCCGTAAAGTATCACTGGGCGCTACGCTTCTGGAGAGATAAGGAAAAGTGCTGAGCCCTAAGGCACCCAGCCCACTTTTTTTGATAAACTCTCTACGCTTGATTGACGGTTGCATAGCTAAATGACTTAATGATTCAATTAATAAATGATTACTTGATTACAAACTAAGGTTCTGACTTCAAATGTTTGCCTGGAGTAAAAAAGCGGTGATATCAGCGACTTGCTGCTCACTCAGCGAAAAATCCGCCGGTGAGGGCATGGGACTAAAGTTAAACTGCTTTTTGTGTTGCACAAAGCCCTGTTCCATTATATACTGCCGGCCATACATATCCATTATGGTAATCACAGGACCATCCGACAGCATTAATCCATAGACAATACCGCCATCCCGGGTACTGACCAGCCAGGGTTCGTAGCCAAAAGCAATGGCTGCATCGGGGTTGGTTACTCCTTCCAACATGCCCAACTGATCGTATTTACGATGAATGTTCGTGAGCTCCGGACCAATCTCCTGCCCTGCATCACCCATTTTATGACAGGTAGTGCAGTTTTGGTAGAATAAGGTTTTGCCACTTTCTGCACTGACAGCTAAGGATAAAAGTTGCTCACTATCGTAGACCGACGCCCTCTGTTTATCTGGTAGATAATGGCGGGCTACCGCTTTCAGGTAAAGGTCTTCACTTTGCAGCATTTTAGGTATCGCTACCGAACGTACAGTATCTTTCATGCCTTCTTCCAGCCAGTCAAGAACCTGCAGCAGATGCCAGCTTCCTGCTGCTGTTAAACGCATCTCTTTTGCTGATGCCAGTCTTTTTTCCAAGCTGATTGTGGTGTCCAGAAGCTGTTTCTTCAAAGCCAGTTGTTCGGGATGAGCCTCAGGGAGATAGTCAATGGGAGCTTTCCAGTCCTGCAGATAGGTTTTCCAATCGTTGGTCTTCCTGAACTGCAGCCACCACAGGGATTGCTTCTTTAAGTCGCCAGAAGCTTTGCTGTCAACCTCCAGCATGGCCTGGGCAGCTTCCTGAGTAGGCACAAAGGCCAGAGCCACCATCGCCTGCTGTTGTTGTTCGGGCGTAAGCTTAGAGGACAACACTCTTGTTCTTAAGGCCTGAACAGCCTGGGGAGGATGTATACGCCAGATTAAACTTGCAAAAACTTCACTCCACGACTCTGGGTTTTCATCACCAAATGTTTCAAGCAGTTCAGGATAAAGGGTAGCTTCTTTGCCATCCATGGCCGAACCTAAAGCTTCCAGGTACCAGGGATCTTCACCCTTATAGCTGTTGATAAGATTCAAGATCAATGCTTTACTCTGAGTGAGCGGCACGTCTCTGAGCGATAGCGCCACCTCCCGTCTTACAGCAATGGATGGATCTTTGGCGAGTTGATCAGCATAAGCCAGCCAATCCTGAGGCTTCACTTGTTGTAATGCTCGTAAAGCAGTAATCCTAAGTCTCGGATTATCATGTTGCGCATCTTCATGCCGAAGCACCTGCTCCACTTCCTGAATTCCCTTTTCCCCCAACTGACTCAGCAACCAGACGGCCCTTGCCTGATGGTAAGGATTTTCGGCAGTGAGCAAAGTCTTCACCTCTTCCATCACCGCTTCTCCCTGTTCCCGTAGCTTTACAAAGCCCTGGTTACGCACATTGATTGCCGGACTTTGCAGGGCCAGAAGCTGACCTTCGGTGGTATTGAGGTCAATCTCAGGAATGTCCAGTAATTTATTTTTAGGGGTGATCCGGTAGATTCTTCCGTAGCCCTGCTTATCGTGCATCTGGTGTCCGCCTACAATGGGGTCGTACCAGTCAGCTACATAGATAGCACCATCCGGCCCTACGGCCACATCGCTGGGACGAAACCATTTGCGCTTGTTTTCATCTACTTCATACCAGCGATAGCCTTCGGTAGACGCATTGACCGAACTGATGAGGTTGCTTCGGTGCAAGGCAAAGCCTGCGCCCTCAGCTTCAGTATGATAACCAAAGACCACATTACGTCCGGCATCGGCACTGAGAAACATACCCCGGTACTTTTCTCCCAGTGCGTCTCCTTCGTACATGACTACACCGGTAGGTGAGCCGGAGCCAAAAATATCTCCCACAGGTAGTACTCCGGGATCGCCCTGATGCCAATGGGCTTGCTGTATGCTCTGCTCGGGACGACGATCTGCCTGCCAGCTACGGGAACCGTCGGCAGAGAAAAAACCCGCATTCGCACCCCGCATGAGCCAGGTGGTACGGTTGGCGTCCTTCTGATCGTCATTGTCATTTTGCCATAGATCGCCATAGGAATCCACCGCCACTTCATAAGAATTGCGAAAATTATGCGCCAGTACTTCCAGGTCTGTTCCATCAGGATTCATGCTAAGGGCCATGCCTCCTGTCCAGATACGACCGTCATCGCTACGCAGGGCAGGCGTATTTTCATTGTTGTAGGGCGTACCTCCGGTGTATACGCTACCAGCCCTGAGCGTCCAGCCACTACGGTCGGTGACGACATGCGGTCCGGCATTTCCAGTATTGAAGTACCATCGTCCATCCGGACCGGCAGTGACGGAGTGCAGTCCGTGATCATGATCCTTGCCGCCAAAGCCAGTAAGCAGGATTTCTTTATGGTCGGGCTGATCGTCTCCATCTTCATCGGTGTAGACAATCACATTCGGAGAGCAGGAGACTACCACCTGTTTGCCCAGTACGGCTATACCCAAAGGGGAACGCAGGTCGGGGTCTTGTACAAAAACTTTGGAAGTATCGCTTTTACCATCTCCATCCAGGTCTTCCAGAATCATGATACGGTCGCCTTGCTCATGGGTCCTATGTCCTTCGTGATTATTAAAATCCCGGTAATTGACGGCTTCGGCCACCCATACCCGCCCTTTGATGTCTACGTCTATGTTGGTAGGATTGAAAAACTGAGGAGATTCAGCCCAGACGCTTGCCTGAAGATCATCGGGCAGGTAAAGCTCAGGCACTTCCCGAACAAGCTCTTCGGATTCGGAAGCACAGGCGGCCAATAACAGCAGGAGAAATAAGAGAAGCTTTTGCATCAGGATTGATTGAATACGGATTGCACAAATTGACAATTGGCCTGGTAGGCTTCCAACATTTCCATACCTTCGGGTATAGCTCCTTCTATGATCACCCAGCCCTGATAGCTCACATCATCCAGAATCGCTTTGACCCGCTCAAAATCAATACTTCCTTTTCCCAGCAGGTAACCATTTTCTTTGGCATGTACTTCGCAGATGTATTCGCTGCCCAGCCGCTGTATTTCTTCATAAATATCATAGCCCATTTTGTGGGAATTGGCTACATCATAATAGACGCGTACATTGGGGGAGCCTACGACTTCAATAATTTCCAGATGTTCATCGGCACTCAGCCAGGATTCTATACCCAGAATGATACCTTGCTTTTCTGCTTTTGGGGCTACATCCTTTAAACGCTTGATCACTTCCTTTATCCCTTGGACATCGTTCTTCAGATCGCCATTACCAAAAAAAGCCAGCAGGACTAGCGGTACGCCCATCGCTTGGGCTACGTCTATGCTATCGCTCACCCATCCGATGGTTTCAGGAGCAGATTTGTAAGGCACCTGGTTCAGTTCACCGATGGCGAGGCTGGAAACTTTCACGCCATATTTTTTAGCTGCTGCCTTGTAAGCCTGCTGCACTTCTTTTTGGCGCAGGTGCATATTATTTTCCACTTTGCCCAGGCTGATCTGTACACCATCAAGGCCAATTTTTTGGGCGGTAGCCATCGCTTCCACCTCACTATGGTGACCAATAGACCAGTCGCAGGCCCCAATACGGTAAGTTTGTTTTTCAGAAGCAAATAAGGAATAGGTTGGCAGACAGGAAAGTGTAGCTGCCACTGCCGCACTCTCTTTGAGCATGCGTCGGCGTGAAATCACTGACATAGCTTTGTTAGGTTGTTATAGCTTAAAATATAAAAAAATAGCCGATAAGAAACGACTTCCTACCGGCATAAGACCAAATATTGGTTCAATACTTATAATTTTACAGTTATATTTTTAATTGCTGATTGTATCGTTCAGTGAGTTCTGCTATTTCAACCAGGAGTTCAGGGTTCTTTTCTATGCCATTTCCAATTACTATGGTGTCCGCACCGGCTTCAAAGGCACGTGCGGCTTTGTGGGCATTGTTGATGCCTCCTCCTACAATTAAGGGCACGTCCACAGATTTTCTCACCATATTGATCATTTTGCTGCTTATGGGTTGTTCTGCACCACTACCAGCATCCAGATAGATGAGCTTTAGCCCCAGCATTTCTCCGGCTACTGCCGTACACGCAGCCACTGAAGACTTATCTGCCGGAATCGGCATGGTATTGCTCATATAAGAAACTGTAGTTGAATTACCTGAGCTCACTAACATATAGCCGGTAGAAAGGACTTCCAGATTACTGCGCTTAAGTACCGGGGCAGCTACTACATGCTGTCCGATCAGAAGGTCGGGGTTTCTTCCGGAAATCAGCGAAAGGAAAAGGATGGCATCGGCTTCCGGTTCAATATGCATGCTGCTTCCCGGAAAGATAATGACAGGAATATTTGTATGCTCTTTGAGCAATCTTATGATTTGCCCAAAGTTGTTTCCGGTAATCAGGCTACCGCCTACAAAAAAATAGTCTACCCTGTTCTCCAGGGCCATATTGATAATACGCATACAAGCCGCCTGTCCCTCAGTCTTGTCAGGATCAATGAGTACGGCAAAGCTTTTTTTTCCTTCTGCCTGACTATGTAAAAAACTATGGTATAGCTTAGTCTTCATCAATAAGTTCATTCTCGCGCAGGAACTCCATAATCTTCTTCCTGAAAACCGCGATTAATATGACTACAATCTGCTCTTTCACCATACGCGATATAGATGTGTTACGCTTCATCTTAACCTTAGGCATGTGGCCTTTTTTAGTTTCTACATCAACGCTGGTACCTTTAAAAGCGCTATTCAGCAGTTTGTATATCACGTATACAGAAATGCCCGCTACCAATAGCCCGAGCCCCCAGTCTTTAATCTTTTGCACATCCTCATCGTTCAGGTCAAGGGATTCCTGTAAGCTGGCAATTGCTTCAAAGAATTTTTCTTTTTGTTCTTCCAGTGATTCGGTTTCTTTACTCATAGTATCAAAATAAAAAATTAAGTAAGTTACTTATTCAGATTAAAAATATCCTGATGAGCAATTTATACATGTTCCATCAGATAATCAATAATTATAGATAAGCCTTTAGAATAGAATTCAGCTTTAGAAGCGATTGTTTAAATAAATAAGCAGGAAAGGGATCAGGAAGAACATTAATACGATGTAAATGAAACCGATCAGACGATTACGCTGAGTGAGCTTTCCGAACCTCCCGGCAAGCAAACCTGGTATCCGGCGAAGGGGCTTATAAGGCAAAAAGACCAGCACGCCAAAAGAATTGAACAGAAAGTGAACCAAGGCAATACTAATTGCTGCCTCAGACTTGTAAATTGCCGCGATCAAAGCCGTTACCGTAGTGCCGATGTTAGCTCCAATGATAAACGGAAAAGATTTTTGCAATGACACTTTGCTGGTCGCCACCAGGGGAACCATCAACGAAGTCGTGATAGAGCTGGATTGTACAGCGGCAGTGATCACGCTTCCCCAGGCAAAGGATTTGTAAGGGTTATTAAAAATATAATCCTGCATATGATCTTTTGACTTACCTATCAGCGAAGTGTAAATAATCTGAGACATGATCTTAATCGCCGCGAATAACATGATGAAGGAAAGCAGTACCAGCAGCCAGCTGTTGTCTACTGCCTCAGTAAGATAAGCCCCCGGACTCCAGCTTTGTACATTTTCGGTCTGCGCTGCCACTCTGGTGTCAGTAGTAAACCTAACTAACAAGGCAGCAATCGTATTGCTCATGCTGGACAGAAACTGGTAGTAATATTCAAGAGGAAACAGAATGACTGTCAGGATAAGATTATAAATATCATGAACAGATCCTGCACTGATAGCCTTTCTGAATTCACGTTTACTGGTGATAAAGCCTAACGATATAATGGTACTGGTAAGTGTAGTGCCGATATTTGCACCCATGATGATAGGGACCGCTGAAGAGAGGCTCAAGGCGCCAGAACCCACCAGGGCTACAATCATAGCAGTGCTGGTAGAACTGCTCTGAATGATGGCGGTAAGTAGTAAACCAATGAAAAGCCCGATGAAAGGATTTGCGGTAACCGAAAGGATAGTCTCTGCTGCCGTCTGTCGCAACGACAGGAATGAATTTCCCATGATATCCAATGATATCAGAAACAGTAGAACCGTCAATAAGACGAGTAACACTTTTCCGACAACCATCAGGCTCTCTCTCTTTTTGCTTTGTTCAATTACTTTCACTCCTGTCTCAATGTATTTGACAGCCGACACAATCTTATTTCCAGTATTTGTGATCAAGCAGGTGACTGAATAAAAATCAGCGAACTACGTTCGCATTTAAGTTCAAGCAGTAAAATTATGAATAAGACAGCAATAAAACTTAGTTTTGTTGTGAAGCAATTGTTAAGTTTTTGTTTTATAGACAAATAACATATGCAAAGCTCGGAATTATGCATGTGATATCACATGTTTAGTCATACAAACGTCTTGTTCAGATTAATTCGTATACCCAGACCGTAAATGCTTAGAAACTAACTACTGTGCGATACTTTTTACAAATTAGCTATAAAGGCAGCCGGTATCATGGTTGGCAGATTCAGAAAAATGCAAAAAGCATACAGGCCATCATCAATGATACACTTAGCAAAATACTGGGTGAAGAGATCAGCATTACTGGTAGCGGCCGTACTGATACAGGAGTGCATGCGGTACAGCAGTATGCTCATTTTGACACCTCAAAAAAACTAATTCCTGAGGAATCCCAATATAGGTTCAATGCTTTATTACCGCATGATATTTCAATTCAGGCAGTTCTTCCTGTTACAGATAATGCGCACAGCCGCTTTGATGCCCATCAACGTAATTATCAGTACCATATTCATCAGGTAAAGAGTCCTTTTCTGTATGGATTCAGTTATTATTTTCGTCCTAGGCTGGATCTTGAAAAGATGAATATCGCTGCTGCCCAACTGGCTACTGGTGAAGAGCAGGATTATGAATGTTTTAGTAAATCAAGAAGTAGCCAGCAAAATTACCTTTGTAAGATAGAGCAAGCTGAATGGCAAAAAAAAGATCACTCACGAATTGTGTTTTATATCTCGGCCAATCGTTTTCTCAGAAATATGGTTCGGGCCATTGTAGGTACTATGTTAGATATTGGTACCCACAAAATTTCCCTTAACGATTTTGAAAAAATTTTACAGAGCAAGGATCGGAAAAGAGCAGGAAGGTCAGTACCAGCCGAAGGCCTGTACCTTAGCCAGGTCAGCTATCCTCCTGAAATTTTTTCTTAATGCAAAAGAAAAATGTATAACCTACCAACAGCTTTTGAGTATTAGTAATTATGGATAAAGAAAAAACCAGCAGTGGTGATATCATTGATTTAGATGTTCTTCGCAGGATATTCAAATTTGTCAAACCTTATAAAGGTCGATTCTATGCACTTGTAGCGCTTACCATATTTGTAGCTTTTCTCTCCCCGGCACTACCCTTTCTTGTCCAAAAAACAATAGACAGCTACATACTGGTGGGAGACTATCAGGGACTGGTATATATGAGCCTTGCGTTGGTAGCCCTTCTGGTAGTTCAGGGAGTAACGCAGTATTCTCATACTTTTCTTTCAGGCTGGCTGGGTCAGCACATAATCAAGGATATCCGTATCAAGCTCTACCGTCACTTGTTGAATCTAAGACTGAAATATTTTGACAACACTCCTATAGGCCGTCTGGTAACCCGTAATGTATCTGATATTGAAACACTATCAGATATCTTCAGTCAGGGTGTGGCTGCTATTATTGGAGATCTGCTACAGATTGTAGTAATCCTCAGTGTAATGCTATACATTGACTGGAAGCTTACGCTGGTAAGTTTATCAACGCTGCCTTTACTCATTCTTAGCACGTATGTCTTTAAGGAAAAAATCAAAGTAGCCTTCAACGAAGTCCGTAATGCTGTTTCTAACCTCAACTCTTTTGTGCAGGAACATATTACCGGAATGAGCATTGTACAGATTTTTGGTAGTGAAAAAGTTGAGTATGACCGTTTTAAAGAAATTAACGAAGAACATAAGCAGGCACACCTCAAGTCAGTGATGTATTACTCGGTATACTACCCGGTAGCTGAAGTGATACAGGCCACTGGTATCGGACTGCTTGTCTGGTATGGCGCTCGGGGAGTGTTATACGACGATGTTACTATCGGTATACTGGTTGCTTTTATCATGTATATTAATATGTTTTTCCGTCCCATTCGTCAGATTGCTGACCGTTTCAATACACTCCAACTCGGCATCGTCAGCTCTTCCCGTATTCTTAAAATTCTGGATAGTAATGATCATATTCCCAATAATGGCAGCTACGCCCCTGATCGTATTGATGGCAATGTGGTTTTTCGTAACGTATGGTTCGCTTATAATGACAGAGACTATGTGCTGAAAGACATAAACTTTGAGGTAGCTTCAGGTGATACGTTGGCGCTGGTAGGGGCTACCGGAGCAGGAAAATCATCCATTATCAATCTGCTCAACCGTTTCTATGATATAAAACGCGGAGAGATACTAGTTGACGGAGTTGAGATTAAAGATTATGAACTCAACTTCCTGCGTCATCACATCGGTGTGGTGCTTCAGGATGTCTTTCTTTTCTCAGATACTATTAAAAATAATATCACGCTTGGGAATCCGGAGATCAGCAGAGAAAAAGTAATGGAAGCGGCGGACCTGGTTGGTGCCAGAAAATTTATTGAACGCTTACCAGGAGGACTTGATTATAATGTGATGGAAAGAGGAGCCACGCTTTCTGTAGGCCAGAGACAATTGATATCTTTTGTGAGGGCAATGGTTTATGACCCAAAAATCATCGTACTAGATGAAGCCACCTCCTCGGTAGATACTGAAACCGAAGAACTAATTCAGGAAGCTGTGGCCAAGCTGATGAAGGGCAGAACGTCCATTGTTATCGCTCACCGACTTTCAACTATTCAAAGTGCCAGTCAGATCATTGTGTTGGATCATGGAGAAATCAAAGAAAGTGGTACGCATCAGGAGCTACTGGAGCTTAAAGGTTATTATGCCCAGCTCCACCGCATGCAGTATAAGGAGGTGGTATAATTATCCCCTCCTTTCACTATATATTAAACTCTTATCCGTTCAAAAGCCTGAGCGTCCAGTACAGCGATGGCTACCATATTTACGATTTCACGAATTGTACTTCCCTGCTGTAGGATGTGTACCGGACGATTCATCCCCAGCAGAATAGGGCCTATGGCCTCCGCGCCTCCTACTTCCATCAACAGCTTATAGGCAATGTTTCCAGACGCCAGATTTGGGAAGATAAAAGTATTAGCGCCCTCTTCTACCAAACGGCTGAAAGGATAAATTTCTCTTTGCATCTCAGTATTAAGCGCTGTATTGGCTTGTATGTCACCCTCAATGATGAGTTCGGGCCAACGTTCTCTTGCCATCTCTACTGCTCTGGCTGCTTTGTCAGGTACTTCACCTTTGCTGGAGCCAAAATTTGAATAGGATAAAACCGCCATACGCGGCTCAATCCCAAAGGAGCTCACTGATGAAGCGGTCAACCCGATAACATCCAAAAGCTCTTCGGCTGTAGGGTTTACGTTCACTGTGGTATCGGCAAAAAAGAACGGTCCTTTTTTATTGGTGATTATGTACATCCCAGCCACTCGTTTCACCTCATTACTTACCCCGATCACTCTTAGTGCCGGTAATATCGTTTTGGGATAATCACTGGTAAGACCAGAAATAAAGGCATCTGCTTCACCTACCTCTACCATAGTTGTACCATAGTAATTGCGCGAACGCATCAAGCGACGAGCCTCATAACGCGTCATTCCCTTACGCTTACGTTTCTCATAAAGGAGATCTCCATATTCATCAATCTTATCACCTTCCGCATAGTAGGGGTCAATGATCGTACATGAGGGCAGATCCAACTTATGATCTTCTATCAGCGTCTGAATTTTCTCTTTGTTTCCAAGGAGTATGGGTATAGCGATCTGCTCATCCTGCAGTATCTGAGCAGCTTTCAGAATTTTCTGGTCTTCTGCTTCAGCAAAAACCACACGTTTAGGCTGCTTTTTAGCTTTGCTTATTACCTGTGACATCAACTTCTGGTCAATGCCAATTCGCTGCTGTAATTCTACATGATAATGCTCCCAATCTGTAATATGTGTTCTCGCTACACCAGATTTCATTGCTGCCTTAGCTACTGCCGGAGAGATAGTAGTAATCAGGCGTGGGTCAAGGGGTTTGGGAATAAGATAATCTTTACCGAAAATAATTTTGTCGCTGCTATAAGCTTTATTGACAATTTCAGGAGTGGGTGCTTTGGCAAGATTGGCTAAAGCTTTCACAGCGGCTAGCTTCATTTCCTCATTGATTGCTGTAGCTCTCACATCCAGTGCCCCTCTGAATATATAAGGAAAACCGAGCACATTATTTACCTGATTGGGATGATCTGAGCGGCCGGTTGCCATCACGATATCATCACGACTTGCCATTGCCAGATCATAACTAATCTCCGGATCTGGATTTGCCAATGCAAAAACGACAGGATTATCAGCCATAGAGCGTATCATATCCTGTGATACAATATTAGCGGCGGAAAGCCCTAAAAATACATCTGCCTCCTGCATAGCCTCAGCCATTGAATTTACATTTCTTTCCGTAGCAAAGTGCTCCCTGATTTCATCCAGGTCTTCTCTTCCCTGCTTTAGCACTCCATCAATATCGCACATCACCACATTCTCCCTGCGCACACCTAACAGCAGAAATAACCTGGTACATGCAATAGCCGATGCGCCTGCTCCACTCACCACAAGTTTTATTTCAGAAATATCTTTCTCAACTACCTCTAGCGCATTTAGTAGCGCTGCGCCTGTGATGATCGCTGTACCATGCTGATCGTCATGAATCACAGGAATGTTCATTTCCTTCTTCAGTCGCTCTTCTATTTCAAAACACTCAGGGGCCTTAATATCTTCCAGGTTAATTCCTCCAAAGGTAGGTTCCAGTGCTTTGACTGTCTGTACAAAAACGTCAGGGTCAGTCACAGCTACCTCAAGATCAAACACATCTATACCAGCAAATTTTTTAAATAATACGCCTTTCCCTTCCATTACCGGCTTAGACGCTTCCGGACCAATGTTGCCCAAACCGAGCACCGCGGTACCGTTGGAGATAACGCCTACCAGATTGCCTTTGGCGGTATACTTATAGACATTTTCCTTGTCAGCAGCAATCTCTTTACAAGGCTCTGCCACCCCAGGAGAATAGGCAAGTGCCAGGTCAATCTGTGAGCTTAATAACTTAGTTGGGACCACTTCAATCTTACCAGGCTGACCCTGGGTGTGGTAGTTGAGGGCATCTTCCCTCCTGATCTTAATAGATCTGAATTGTTGTACTTTTCCTTCCAATGTTCTTCATTTTTTGGTGTTGTAAAAGTAGTAAATATTCCTACATCCACCTTTTGAGCACCAGAGCTATTTTTTAATAGCACTAAAGCACTGGTTAATAGGCACTTACATCATAGTAAAACTGGAACATGCATGAATGTGCATAACGCTAAGGAAAGAAAAATGTATAAAAAAAGCCACGTTTAACTCGTGGCTTGCTTTTTTTCCATTTCGCTGGCAGTCCTGAAGGTATGCAAAATAGCTTCTATCTCTCTTATAAAGGGCCTTTTTTGCTTTCCTGGGCTATATATAAATCCTTCTATATAATATAGTCTTCCACTTTCTTCATCAACAAAAGTATAGCTAAGGAAAGGACCTCCCATAGAATTGTTATTTAACTTCCAGAGCCCTCTGGCTTCAATAGCATATTTACCATTAAAATTTACAGTATCAAACTCTATTGGGATTTCAGACTGAATCGTCATATGAACAGTACTATCATCGGCAAGATACTTTTTGGACATTTCTTCTCTGAAGTCTAGTATATTTTCTGGCTTAAATGCTTCTTCGGAGGTATATTCCTTATAAGCAACAAATACACTCTTATCTACCTCATCCCCCAGACTACGTATCCAGACAAAATCTTCAGTGTTTTTTTTAGGAACCTGCTCATATCCATATGGTACCCTAATGTAAAAGCCTTCTTTTTCTAAAAGCGTACGGTTAATTGTTCTTCTTTCGTTCGCTTTATAAAGATTTGATTGTAATCTATCAATTTCAATTTCGTGAAAGTGATTCCTGATTTCTTTACGGTTATCTTTCAGGTTCTCTATCAAAGCTTCATCCGACTGACCAAATAAAAAAAGTACTTCCTGCCCTCTGGCAAACTGATTCTTCTTACTAAACTGATAAAGGTTAGGATCACTCTCTATTCTGTCAACTGAAGATTGGGTGAAGAAACTCTTCATTTTCTTGCCCGCGATGCTTTGGTTATCCAAAGTCGCTACAAAAAGCATATTTTTTGCACTTCGTAATACTTTATTCAGTTTAAAAGGATCTATATACCTTACAGAAAAGTAAGGTTCTGCCTGGGGTAAGCCCGGCATAGCTTTTAGGAAAGTCTGTCTCAATTCGTCGCCCAGTTCACTTTGCCATAGTGCGGAATCCATAACTAATAGCAACTCACCTGAAGCTCCTCTTGCTATTGGTAAGGTATCTAATGAAGAACTACCTCCACTTTCACTACATGCTGTGACAGTAACTATTAGACACGAAAGTAAAAAAGGTGTAATGTATGATGATAATTTCTTTTTATCCACAGTAACGCTATTTTGATGTTTACAAGCTTAAAATACGATAATCAGTTTTTTTCACCTTGTATAACACCAAATTTCTTTTTAGAGTTGTCTGTACAGAAATTTTCTCAGCGTCCTATGATCAGTTTTTGCCCAGGAGTTATCTTATTGCTTGTCAGGTTATTAAGCTGCTTGATCTTATTTACACTCAGGCCCTGGTAGCGCCTGGAGATTTCCCAGAGAGAATCTCCCGGTTGAACCAAATGCACTTTACTGTCGGGAATGGCTTTAGTAGTCCCTGAGGAGGCAATCTGATTGGAAGAGGGATGTACCCATATTGCTAACTTTTGCCCGGCATAGATGCGGCTACCACTGATATTGTTCCACGTCCGCAAATCCGAGAGACGAACGCCATGACGCTCAGCGATCACCCCTAAAACATCACCACTGCGCACACGATAATAAATTTTCTCCTTATTATGAGTGTTGCCAGGCGTATTGCGTACCACATAGTCCATTTGCTCCTGTAACTCCTTCTTGCCTGCTGAGTCCAGAATAGCAGATGTATTTGCTGCAATGAAATCGTACGTATCAGAAGGGATTAATAGCGGGTAGTTTTTGGCCGTTTCGGGAACCGCTCCTCTTTTCAGCTCAGGATTGAGGCGGGTAAGGTCTTCTTCACATACATTGATTTGCTCAGCAAGGGCTTTCAAACTTATGAACTGACTTACCCAAAGCGTGTCTGAAGCTATCGTGTATTCAGGAATTTCTTCTCTGAGATTATGCTCATCCAGATAATTAAGGGTATACAATACCGCAACGAATTGAGGAACATAACTTCTTGTTTCGCGAGGGAGGTAGTTATAGATAGACCAGAAATCTCTTTTATAACCCGAACGGCGTATGGCTTTTCGTACATTACCAGGACCAGTATTGTATGCAGCCAGTGCCAGTTCCCAGTCATCAAACATATTGTAAAGCTGCTTCAGATACTTACAGGCAGCTTCAGTAGATTTTTCAGGGTTCATTCGCTCATCTACATACCAGTCCTGACCTAGCCCGTACATACGACCTGTACTTGGCATAAACTGCCACAAGCCCACTGCTCCTACTCTTGAGCGGGCTTCGGGGTTCAACCCTGACTCAACAATGGAGAGATACTTTAGATCTTCAGGAATACCATATTTTTTCAGATACTTCTCAAACAGAGGAAAAAATACTTCCTGACGCCTAACTACCATACGGGTATACTCCCTGTTCTTTATCGTAAAATAGTCAACAAAAGCCTTTACTCTTTCATTAAAAACCAGTGGCATATCAGTTTCCAGGCAGGCAATACGGTCTTCAACCAACTCATAAGAAGCATCGGGAATATACTCATAATCGTAGGCTGGTTCGTACAAATCAGTACCTACAGAATCTACAGGATCGTTTGTACTCGCATTTGCTTTCTCACTAACCGTTAAAATTGACACCGAAAAAAGGGTGACAAACAAAATTCCCATATTTTTTGACATTGCCTTACTGATTTAGCTTTACTTTATCCAAAACCTAGATTTGCTACATGCAAAATCTATACAAAATACGAAAAAAGTTGGGATATTTAAAACGTTTTTAGCAATCAAACATTGCATTTAGGCCAAATTATCTAAAATATATTTAGAAAATGCAAAAAGCTTGTCTTCCTGGAAATTACCTGTCATGATTTGTAATCCGATTGGCAAGCCTGCCTGGTCTTCCCCATTAGGAATTGAAACAGCCGGTACCCCGGCAATTGAAGCCTGCACCGTAAAAAGGTCTGCGAGATACATTTCAAGAGGAGTATTTGTATCGCCTATTTTAAACGCAGTAGTAGGAGTTGTCGGTAATACAATGAAATCGTAATCCTCCAGAATTTTGAGTGTGGCTTCCTGTATCAAGCGCCTTACTTTTTGGGCTTTTGTATAATAAGCATCATAATAGCTAGCACTCAGCACAAAAGTACCAAGCATAATGCGCCGTTTCACCTCTTCGCCAAAAGCTTCGGAACGACTTTTCTTATACATCGCCTCCAGATTACGCGCTTCTTTATTTCTATGTCCGTACTTTATTCCATCAAAGCGTGAAAGATTAGATGAGGCCTCTGCCATGGTCAGAATGTAATAGGTGGGAAGCAGGTAGTCTAGCATTGAAAAATGAACTACCTCTACTTGATGTCCGTCATTCTGAAGAAACTTAATCGCTTTCTCGGTACGTTCACGTACTTCTTCATTAAGCCCTTCATTGTTCAGTGTCTCTTCTATATAAGCCACTTTCACTTTTTTATCAAAGGCTAGCCGTTGAGTGTATGCAGGCACTTCACCCTGATAAACTGTACTGTCATAATCGTCTTTCCCGGCAATTATTTCCAACAGCAGCGCATTATCTTCAATGTTGTTGGTAAAAATGCCGATAGTATCAAAAGAAGAGGCGTATGCGAGAAGGCCATAACGGGAGATACGTGAATATGTAGGCTTTAACCCGACTACCCCACAAAAGGCAGCAGGCTGCCTTACCGAACCTCCAGTGTCTGAGCCTAATGCAGCGGTACATAAGTTAGCCTGAACAGATACTGCTGAAGCTCCTGAAGATCCTCCGGGCACAGCAGCATGATCTGCCGCATTGCGCGTTACACCATAAGCAGAGTTTTCATTAGAAGATCCCATGGCAAATTCATCACAGTTTTGTCTGCCGATGATAATTGCATCTTCATCTAGCAAACGCTGAATGGCTGTGCCTGTAAACTGAGAATGAAAGCCTTCGAGGATTTTACTGCTTGCCTGAAGTTTATGATCTTGGTAGCATAAGATATCTTTCAGACCGATAACCATCCCAGCAAGACGGCCAGCGGTACCATTTTTGATTTTCAGGTCTATTTCCCCGGCACGCTGTAAAGCTTCCTCAGCATAAACCTCCAGGAAAACGTTCAGATGATCTTGCTCCTGAATATTTTTCAGGTACTCCCTTACGATGTCCTGACAGGTAAGTACCTCCTCAACCAAATACGTTTGTATGCGGCTGAAAGACCGTAAATCTTTTCAAGGTGATAAGTTATTTGCTGGCAGTGGTATTATGAGAATTATCTTCGATCTCGTCTTTAATTTCTTTAGTGGCGTCTTTGAACTCGCGAATACCGCGTCCCATGCCACGAGCTAGTTCAGGAATTTTCTTGGCACCAAAGAAGATTACTAAAACCAGTACTATCAGAAGAATCTCCCATCCTCCAAGTCCGCCAACAAATGCTAATGTAGTGTGCATAAAGTCAATTTTTTAAATGTGAAAAAACTTTCACGATCACGTAAATATACCCAATATATCCGCCGCGAAAAAGTTATCTGTCAATAATCAAAGGTTGGCAATGTAAAAAAAGTTCGCTCAAAGATGCTAATGCAACACAATAATTGTTGCAGAAATACGGTAAAACTCTTCTAACAAATGAAATAACAATTTATTTTTTCTGAAGCCAGGCTTCAGGGTTAAGTTTCTGGCTATTTCTCCATATCTGAAATTGTAACATCGATACGCCATTTCCATCAGTATATACCATGCCTACTGAATCCGAAGCTTTAAGTGCTTGTCCGGTCTTCACATTGACTTCTTTAAGGCGTGAATAGACGGTAAAATACTCTCCATGTTGCATAATGACTGCTTTCAGATCTCCTGGTTCGGGTATAGGCGTAATTGCTTTGACAATTCCATCAAATACAGCTTTTACCTCGGCATTTTGGATAGTTTGTATATCTACGCCATCATTAGGCACCATGATATTTTTCATGATGGGATGGGGATTACGACCAAATTTTTGAGAGATAAAACCCGAATTGACCGGCCAGGTAAGACTGTTTTTGCTTTGAGCGAAAGAAACTGATACCTTTTCATTAGATGAAGTTAGTGCTACTCTGTCGGAGGTTTTGTCTTTATTGCTCTTTTCTATTTCTTTGCGTATCAGGTTAGCAATCAGTTTATCAAGCTCTTCCACATCTTTTTGGCGCTGCGCAAGTTCTTTCCTCAATTCGGCCTCCTGCTGATTAAGATCCCTTACTACCGAACGCTGCTTTGTTTTCAAAGCCAGGAGGTCTTTGTTGGCCATTACCTGCTGATCCAGAAGCACCTGCTGTTCCATCTCTTTACCTTCCAGGGTACTTCGCTGGTTGGTCAGCGTTTGTTTTACCTTCTGGATTTGTTCTACCTGATTTTTACGGGCCTCAGCGTACTGCTGCATATACTTGATTCGCATAAACATCTGATTGAAGGTAGAGGCTGAGAAAATGAACATCAGCCGATCGTAGCTGTTGCTTGTTTTACTGGTTGCGTATACCATATAGGCATATTCCTTTTTCAACCTCACCAAATCATCTTCCAGGGCTTCTATTACTCCGGTAATCTCACGGATCTGACTTTTCAGAAGGGCCAGTTCTTCGTTGATAGACGTTATTAAGGCCTCCCGGGCTTCAATTTGACGATTGATTGCGTTCAACTGACCCAGGCTGGTTTTTTTACGAGAAGATGTTTCAGTGAGGATCTGCTGCGCCTCTTTTATTTTCTGTAAAGTTACTTTTTTTTCCTGTTCAAGCTGAGAACGCTTGGGGGTAGTCTGAGCCAGGAGAGCAGATTGCCCGAACAAAGTACACAGTAGCATGATAAGCATGCTGACTTGATAGCGCTTACTTTTGAACATACTTTTCCGGTACAGAGAAAGGGAAACGGAGCGCTTCATCGGTAATGTTTGCTTTTTTATGCTGAATTTCAATCTCTGTTTTACGTTTTTTTCCATCACGCTGATAGTTTAGCGATACAAGGTTTTCATAGGGGAAAACTTGTTCACTAAGCATCTTAAAATCATTGTATTTCAAGGTGAGCGTGTTATTTCGCGTGCGGGTTTTACCAAAAGCTTCCTCTTTGCTTCTATCCTGCATCGCTACACGCTCAAGCTTCAGACTTCTGGCATCAACGAAGTTATTAATAGTGATCGGTCCTTTTTCCTGTTTTACTATATAATAGTTACTTTCTTTTTTCACCAGATCCTCATCATCCGGTGCTACCGGCATATCACCCAGCAATACGGATTGCAGAAGCTCAAAATTGATATTAAAATTAAATTTTTCGCTCAGCTCCTTAAAATTATAGGCTGAGTACTCTTTATTCATGCGGTTGATAAAGATCAAAGAATCTTTGGTAATTAACCCCCGGGCTGCTTCAATACCAAAGCCTGGAGTGATGGAAACCCAAATGATGCTATCCTTTTTCAAACGAATGTTTGCGGTAGCACTCAGGTTCTTACCGTCATTGCTAAACTTAATTTTACTATTGGTAGTCAGATACTCAAACACGAGATCATTGACTGCAAATTCTTCAGCAATTTCAGCATCTTTGAAGCTTAGTGTTTTTTTGCTGCAAGCCGCGAAAATGAAACTAAGGCAAAAAAATAAAATGAGTGTGTTTTTATTCATACAGCTTTCTGTCCGCAATTTTTTTGTCAATTAATTCTGAAGTATCATCCATGCCTTTGGCTTTCATCCACTGCTTCACCGCCTGGTCTACTTCTCCCAGCTTGAATAACACATCCCCGTAGTGCTCTACAATTACGCCACTTTCATCATTGTTCTCTATGGCTTTTTCTAAAAGTTTACGAGCCTGCTTAAATTCTCCTCGCTTATAGAGTACCCAAGCACGGGTGTCAAGGTAATTGGCATTCTCCGGATTAAGTTCCAATAGTCTTGTAGAAAGCTTATCGGCATAATCCAGTTTTTCCTGACGCAAGGCCAGGAAGTAGCTATAATTATTTAACACATAGTCATTGGTAGGATCCAGTTTTAGTACTGTCTCATAAGCTTGTTCGGACTTTTTATAGTCTTTCATTTCATTGTAGACATCTCCCAGGTACATATTACTATACTTAGCCAATTCATCGTTATTAGCCAATCGCTTACTCTGTTCTAACGCATAGGCAGCCTCATCATAGTTTTTAGCTACAGAATTTGCTGCACCATTGTAGAAGTAAATTACTGCCTGGTTAGGGAAAAGCTCTAATGCGGACTCTGAATGCTCAATCACGCTTTCAGTATCTTGCAGATCCTGAAACTCAATGGTCAGCAGGTTTTGCCAGACGTTAAAGTTAGTATCTTCATACTCCAGAGATTTCAGGTAGTTATCTCTTGCACCTTCACTATCTTTGATGGCATTCAGAAAATCTCCTTTGATTACATAAGCATCCGCCTCTTCCGGGTGGGTTTCAATCAGTAAATCAGTAAGTGCATGGAGCATTATTTCGGTATCTGCATTTGGCAACTCTCTGATGTGTTTAGCAATCAAATCCAATTTGAGCTTAAGGCTCAGGTCCGGATTTGCAAAAGCCACTTCCATACTTTCGGTAGCCTGTTCTCCACTGCCTGTCTGCTGATAGATTTTAGAAAGCATCAACCGAGCTTCCGGATTGTTAGGAGACACTTCTAAAAGTCCCTCCAGATATGGAATAGCATCTTTCTCTCTATCATTTGAAACAAATATCTCTGCTAAGGCCATGACATAGCTTACTTCTCCAGGATAGGTTTGCACCAGCTTTTCCCCCTCTTCTATGGCTTTATCTAGCTTGTTGAGTTTCAGGTAAATTTGTTGTTTTGCCCGCGTGACTTCAGGATTAACTCCGAATACCTTTTCTGCCTGGTTATAAACTTCCAGTCCCTGCTCATAGTCCCCCTGATAAAGATAAATAGCTGCCAGGTCAAAAAGGTATTCGTCCGTATCATCAAGATTTGCGATTAAACGCTCGTATATCTGAGCAGCCTCGGCAAAATTAGACTTGCGGGTAAGGATGTCTGCCGTAAGGGTGTAGAAATAAGGGTTTTCAGGATCCAGTTCCATCGCTTTGTTAGCGTTGGATAATGCATTATCCAGATCACCTCTACCTGCCAGGATGGTTGCTATTTTGAAATATGCGGTAGCATTGTCAGCATCACTTTCAAGTGATTTCTTAAAAAGCATCAACGCCCGGTCCATATTTTCGGAATCAAAGTCAGGCTCACTAAGGATGTAATATTTTACTCCTTCAGTAAAATAAAAAGTTGCCTCTCTAACTTTTCTTTCTTCACGGCTGGATTTCTTTTTCTTTTGCGCAACCACCTCTTCAGCGCTAAAGGAAAGAACTACTGCTATCAGCAAAAACAGGACTCGCGAAAGATGACTTCCAATTGGCATATTCAATGTAATTAAGCGTTTTTAAGATCGCCCGGCATGACGATGAAATAAAACCAGACTATAACAAATCTGGCTTTCATATAAGATTATAAACGAATTTAATATACTTTCTATTTCAAGTTTTTCAAAAACCTAAAGATTATTCTGTTGCTAGTGCATATTTTCAACCACTGAGTTATAATCTCCTATGCTCAGGTCAGACGAGCTGAGCTTAAGTGTAACATGATTACCCAGCATAGAATTTTCAAGATTGGCATTATCCACCATCGTATTGGTTTGCAATATAGAGTTACGAATCCTTGAGTTTTTAATTCTTGTTCCATCTCCTATAGACACATAAGGACCAATAACAGAATTAGTAATCTTTACATTTTTACCGATATAAACAGGAGGAATGATCGCAGAGTTCTCCATACCGGCAGTATCTGGATTAGCAAGAGAATCCTTGATATACTCCAGGTATCTTTGGTTGGTATATACGGTCGCATCTTTATTTCCACAGTCCAGCCATTCATCTACCTGACCAGGCACAAAGCGAACCCCCTTATTTTTCATATTATCCAATGCGTTGGTAATCTGGTACTCACCGGAGTTCATGATATTATTATCAATTAAATACTGAAGCTCCCGCTTCAGAAAAGCCCCGTCTTTGAAGTAGTAAATTCCAATGATAGCCAGATCAGATACATAGGTGGCAGGTTTCTCTACAAAGCCGGTAATGACCTGGTCATCATCCAGCTTTACTACGCCAAAAGCAGCTGGGTCTTTGACTTTATGTACCCAGACAATTCCATCCTGTTCTTTATCCAGCGTAAATTCCGCTTTGAATAAGGTATCTGCATAGGCAACGATTACATTGCCTTCCAGCATATCCTTAGCACAGTACAAGGCATGGGCTGTACCCAGTGGCTCATCCTGATAGTATATTTTGCCTGACGCCCCTATCGTGCCGGCAACTTCTTTAAGACTGTTTTCTACTTCTTCCCCAAAACTCCGGTTGATGACAAAACCTACTTCAGCAACAGGCTCATTCACCACTTTTGCGATATCCTCTACCAAACGGTGAACGATAGGCTTTCCGGCAATTGGAATCAATGGTTTGGGAATGGTAAGTGTATGGGGGCGCATACGCTTGCCCATACCGGCCATAGGTACAATAATTTTCACGCTTTGTGGATTTTAGTGTTTCTTCACTGCTTTACTTAATATTAATCCCGGTACTGCCATAGCCACCTACACCTCTGTCAGTGTCGCTAAGCTTGTTGGTCTCTTCCCACTCTACCTGCGCATGAGGAGCGACTACCATTTGGGCAATTCTATCACCGTGATCAATGGTAAAGGTATCATTAGAAATATTAACCAGCAGCACCTTGATTTCTCCTCTGTAGTCAGCATCAATTGTGCCAGGGCTATTCAGCACGGTGATCCCATGCTTGTAAGCCATGCCGCTTCGTGGACGAATTTGTGCCTCAAAGCCAACCGGCAACTCAATATATAGCCCTGTTCCTACCAATGCTCTTTCTAAAGGTTTCAAAGTTACTTTTTCCTTAATATCAGCATGTAAGTCCATACCGGCTGCATGCGCAGTCTGATAAGCAGGAAGAGGTTGGTCAGATTGGTTGATAATTCTTACTTTCATCAATTTTTGTAACGATTAGATAAATTATTGTAAGGTTTATATTTTTAATTTTTCGGAACAAGTTAAGAAATACTTCGGTGAGTAAGCCTTTTTCTTTCCACCAAAAAGGTCACAGCCATAAACAGAAGCACTGCACTTATATTTAAAGTATTTTCAAGTAAAGGGTTATTGAGGTTAACCTGAAAAGAGACATAAACCATAACCAAAGCCACGATAGCATATATAAGGCTTGGCTTAAAGTCGTAAGGAATAGGGTAATATTTTTGTCCGTATGTGTAGCAGACAATACACATGACGAGATAGCATGCAATACTCGCTACTGCGCACCCCAAATAACCTATATAAGGTATTAGCACAAAATTGCCAGCCAATGTGATCGCAGCACCTAATACACTAAAATAAGTCCCGTACTTGGTTCTGTCAGTCAGCTTAAACCAGACTGTGAGGTTATTATAAATGCCGAAGAGTAACTTTGCAAACAAGAGAAAAGGTACGACGACAAGCGCATCCAGATAACCTGGGCTGCGAAGAAAAATTGAACCTATAAGTTCCAGATTAACACTGACACCCAACAAAATCAATATGCTCAATAGAGTGAAGTAGTGCATCACCTTGGCAAAGAGCTCCGGCGCTTCTTTATTCTCTGCCTGAGAAAAGAAGAAAGGTTCACCAGCGTAGCGAAATGCCTGCACTGCTAATGTCATCAAAACACTAATCTTAAAACAGGCACCGTAAGCTCCCAAAGCCTCTTTAGGGGTCATATCAGGATAAAAGTCTTCCGGTAGCAAATCACTGAGCAAGAGCTTATCGATATTTTCATTGATCATTCCTCCCAGCCCCATAATAAGTATAGGATATCCATAAATAAGCATCTGCCTAAATACTGGCCAATCAATGCTCAGTCTTACTTCTGAAAGAGTACGCCATAAGAAAAGCGGAATCACCGCATTACCAATCAAATTAGCTAAAAAAACATAGGCCACTCCCATCTCAGGAAAATACATGGCTTCCAGAATAGGTGAGTGAGTATGTATTTTGGGTAAAAGCAGCAGGAAAAACAAGTTAAGCAAAACCGTTAGCACGATACTGGATACCTTGGTAACCGCAAACATCAGGGGCCTGTTTTCCTGTCTTAGTTTTGCGTAGGGGACAGCTACTACTGCATCGGTAAACATAATCAGTGCCAACCAGATAATGATCTGACTGCTTTCCGGATAGCCGATCAAGTCCGCGATTCCGCCGGAAAAACCAATAATGATACCGGAAAATAAAATACTGGTGGATAAGATCGCCGTTACGGCTGAGCTGTATACCTTCTGCATACTTACCATATCACCTTTATGCCGAGTAATAAAGCGAAAGAATGCGGTC
The DNA here is from genome assembly GCF_029504655.1 of Catalinimonas alkaloidigena. Classification (NCBI taxonomy): domain Bacteria; kingdom Pseudomonadati; phylum Bacteroidota; class Cytophagia; order Cytophagales; family Catalimonadaceae; genus Catalinimonas; species Catalinimonas alkaloidigena. The sequence continues at coordinate 456,834 of NZ_JAQFIL010000001.1, read as the reverse complement.
TCCATACCATAGGTATAAAAGATATTGAGAAAAGCCACATAGGCATAAAACTCAGTAACTGCACCATACTGTGCAGTATCTTCAAAGACTGCGGTATGCAGTGGCACAAGAGCATAGCTGAGTAGCCTCCCTAATATGGTGCTTCCACCATAGAGGGCAGTTTGTCCAGCCAGTTTTTTAAGTGGATTCATAGAGTGGAAAAGCGCATCAGTAGTAAAAATTAATTTTTACTACTGCCCTGCAAACAACGTACCCTGCTAAATTACTCTCCGGTAAAGTGTGCTTCACGCTTGGTAAGAAATGCCTGCGTTCCTTCTTCAAAATCGCTTGATTTACAACAGGCAGCAAAACTATTGGCTTCTGTCTGATAGCCATTTTCATCTCCGGCAAATGCCGCATTTACGCAGTCTATTACCATGCCGATGGCAAGTGGTGCTTTTGACAGTATTTTCTTCATTAAACGAAGAGAAAACTCCATTAACTCTTTCTTATCACTGACAAGAAAATTTGCCAAACCATACTCTTTTGCCTTTTCAGCAGAAATAGTATCAGCAGTCATCATCATTTCCAAAGCTCTGCCTTTGCCTACCAGTTGAGTCAATCTCTGTGTACCTCCGAAACCAGGAATCAAGCCTAAGTTCACCTCCGGCTGCCCAAATACGGCATTGCTGGACACAACCCTAAGATGGCAAGCCATAGCCAATTCACAACCTCCTCCCAAAGCAAAACCATGTACTGCTGCAATCACCGGCTTATCACATTTTTCTATCAGAGCAAATACTTCCTGGCCAATTTCAGAAAATTTTCTACCGTTAAGCTCATTAAGTTCCGCGATTTCGGCTATGTCTGCGCCAGCGGCAAATGCTTTCTCGCCTTCCCCTGTAACAATAATTCCTTTGATATCTTTCTCGTCATACACTTCCTGAAAAGCCTCGCCTAATTCCTCAAGGGTAGCTTTGTTCAGCGCGTTCATCTTATCTGCCCGACTGATAGTGATGGTTAATATACCCTCATTCAGGGTAGTCGTGAGAAACTTAAAGTTCGTCATCTCAATACCTTATGTTTTGCCCAAATATAACAGGTGGTATAGTAAACTCAAAAGCTACCTTCTCAATTATCCAGATATATCTTATTTATTGCCTGCTCAAACTCACATGGAGTAAATATGTTAAAGTATTACGATTTACACATATTTATTGCATTTAGCCTGCTCTATACTGTTTTTTTAAGCTATATAGTTTTACTTTAGGCTAACATATAGAGCCACTTTACTTATTTCATCACGCTAACCAAAATTACTTTTTTATGCCTGAGAAGAAAAAAATTACTGTAGCATATGGCGATGGCATCGGGCCTGAAATCATGAAAGCTACACTTAATATACTGGATGCTGCTGGAGCACAGATAGATCCACAAGTTATAGATATAGGAGAAAAGGTTTTTAAGCAAGGCAATCCCGCGGGTATTGAACCCTCATCCTGGGACTCTCTGCGAGAAACACAGGTTTTCCTCAAGGCTCCCATCACCACTCCTCAGGGAGGAGGTTTTAAATCCCTGAATGTAACTACCCGTACTACCCTGGGCTTATATGCCAATGTACGTCCCTGTCGTTCCTACAGCCCTTATGTAGCCACCCGCCATAATGCGCTGGATATGGTGATCATACGGGAAAATGAGGAAGATTTGTACGCAGGGATTGAACACCAGCAGACCGAGGAAGTTGTACAAAGCCTTAAACTGATCAGTCGTCCGGGTTGTGAGAAAATCATTCGCTACGCTTTTGAGTATGCGAAGGCTTATAACCGCAAAAAGGTCACTTGTTTCACAAAAGATAATATCATGAAGCTCGCTGACGGTCTTTTTCACCGAATTTTTAACGAAATTGGTGAGGAGTACCCTGAGATTGAGAAAGATCACATGATCATTGATATCGGGTCTGCTATTCTTGCTGATAAGCCGGAGACACTGGATGTTGTGGTTACACTGAACCTCTATGGCGATATTATTTCTGATATCGCTGCCCAGATTGCCGGCTCGGTAGGTTTAGGTGGCTCTGCCAATGTAGGAGAAATCTGTGCGATGTTTGAAGCTATTCATGGTTCGGCCCCTCCCATTGCCGGTAAAGATATTGCCAACCCCTCCGGTCTGATTAATGCTGCCATCATGATGCTGGTGCATATCGGACAACCGGATATCGCAACTGATATCAATAATGCCTGGCTCAAGACGATGGAAGACGGCATACATACCGCGGATATCTACCGCCCCGGTTCCAGTACTGAAATTGTTGGTACACAAGGCTTTGCCAAAGCTGTAATTGGCAACCTGGGCAAAATACCAAAGCAGTTAAAACCTGCTGAGTTTAAGCCGGTAAAGGGAAGCAAATTGCATCAGACTACCCCTTCTGATCCCAGCCTGAAGAAGGAATTAATCGGTGTGGATGTATTTCTAGACTGGAAAGAAGACAACAGAGATCCCCAGGTATTGGGTAAAAAACTGGAAGCAGTAAGTGGTAACAGCCTAAAACTGGATATGATCACCAACCGTGGTGTTAAAGTGTATCCTGAAGGTAAACCAGAAACTTTTGCTACTGATCACTGGCGCTGTCGCTTCGTATCATCTGAAGCAGAAGATGGACTGGTGAGCCATGCACAAATTCTGGATCTGCTTCGTCGCCTGCACGAAGATGCTAAGTTTGACTTTATCAAAACAGAAAACCTCTACACCTTTAATGGTAAAAGGGCTTTTTCCTCCGCCAGAGGAGATTGAGCTGGCATATAATGAGAAAGCAGGCTTTTGGCCTGCTTTTTTTATTCTTTCTCTTCTTTACTACTCTCTTCGGCCTTTGCTTCTTTATTTTCTTCTTCTTTTTGCTCAAACACCTCAGGAGCGTACTGTAACAAAACCCCGTACCAGTTGACTAGCTTCTTCATGTCCGAAGGGTATACTCTCTCTTCATCATAGTCAGGGATGATGTGTTTGGTAAAAGCTTTAAGTTCTTCCGCATCCGAAGTGTCTACGCCGGGATCATCGCCAAACTCTTCATGTATTTTTTTAAACACCTCTTCCAGCGGTACGGAGCCTTCAGTATCGGTAGTGTAGATGGAGACTTCTTTAAGCACGGATACACGATGATTAGCCCCGATGACCAGCTTCTTTTTCTGTTCATCCAATGATTCTACAATCACACCACTACGCGTAGGCTTTACGATATGAAATAATCCTCCTTTTCCTGAAATAGACGCAATCTCATTCAAATCCATGAATCTTATCTTTTTGGGTTATTCAATTAAGAGTGAAAAGTGTAAACCTTTTATTGGTTTGCTATACTAATACGCAGCAAAGTAAAGGTGAATTGTTGAGAATTCTGTTTTTTTAGCCGGCAATTTTTTAGCTGCTGCACTATTACCCTACATTCATGGTTTCGTGAATATAGTCCAGTATTTCTTCTTTCCCGGTATTGTCTATAGCAGAGGTGACAAACATAGGAGGCAGCTCTACCCAGCTCTTCTTCATGGTCTTATGATAGGCAGCAATAGCTTTTTCTGTCTTGTTGATAGATTGCTTATCCACTTTGGTAAATACCATGGCAAAAGGAATCTGGTTTACGCCTGCCCACTCCATAAAGCTTAAGTCAATCTCCTGGGGTGGTATTCGCGAATCAATCAGGATAAAGAGACAAAGCAGTTGAGGTCGCTTAAGCAGATAATCCTCTATCATATCACCCCAGTCCGCCCTTTTGCTTTTGCTTACCTTCGCCCAGCCATAGCCGGGTAAATCCACCAGGTGCCATTGCTGGTTGATCAAAAAATGGTTAATAAGCTGGGTTTTTCCAGGCTTTGCTGAGGTTTTTGCCAGCTTTTTCCGCCCAGTCAGCATATTGATCAGCGATGACTTACCTACATTAGAACGCCCGATAAAAGCATACTCCGGCAGCTTGCTCTCCGGACATTGCGTTAACTTTGATGCACTTTTAATAAATTCCGCCTCTTTGACCAGCATAAATTATTTTTCTTCTTCTTCTCTAAAATCATTAACCAGACGAAACATCGGCCTTTTGTATACCGGTCCGCCACTGCTGTCTATATTGGACATCACATTTTTGTATTTCTCTAAAAAGATATTGAAGTCTTCGCTAAAGCGGTCGTAACGAATACGATAGAGCAATATACTGTTATTGGCACTCATTACCTGGTCTACCAGCACATTAACTACCGGATTGTACTCGGCCTCAGGAATATTTTCTACATAGTCAAGCACTGCATTGCTCACTGCTGTATTAGCACTGTCGTACTTATCAATCAGCGCCGAGCTACGCACGCTGACAGAATCATAACGCATTTCTTCCAGCATGCTTACCATCTGATTGAGTGAATCCAGCGTATCTGTTCCGCGGGTCTCTAACTTTTGTATCTCATCCAACAGAAGGTGCAGGTTGTTGATTTTTTCGCTATCATCTTCCATCATTATGTTCCAGGCATGTTTGAGGCTATCGTTAAGACCATAATACACGCTACGTAATGAATCAAACTGTTCATCAGTCAATTGCTCCTCAGTCTGCCGATTGATGCGTGAGCTACAGGCAGCAACAGTAAGGAATAGCAACAAAAGCCAGAGTGTATTCTTCATCAAAAAACTATGCGGTTTTATACAGAAAGATTAGTTTTACGGCGATGCTTAAGTTTTTGATAAGCAGTTGAACGGTATAAATATAATACAATCTCTTGCATAATATTGTTTGGAGAGCCATTAATCCTTGAAAGCAGCGTTTTTATCTAATTTTATGTCCAGGAAAAGACATTTTTTGAGCAATGCTTATGAATATTTCAACACCCTCACCCTAGTGTTTTATCTGATGGTAGGCATTCCGCTCGTTTTTTTTGTGCTGGTCTATCTCTCTTATGAGGAGCAGGGAGGTTTGAGAGCAACGGAAAATCTGCAAATACTCACCCACATTATCATTCCGCTGGCAACAGTCGCCAGCATATATTTCGCCTACAGCGTGTACAAGCTGAAGTTACGTCAGCACCAAGCTGTTCGCTTTCAGGAAAAGCTTAAAGCATTTCACGAAGTATCTTTATACAAGTACGGGCTACTTAGCCTGGCCAATTTCCTGCCAGTCATCAGTATGTACTATACCGGTGAGCAGGTGTTTGCCGGCCTGTATGCTATCGCTTTGGTAGTCTTTTCTCTCAACCGACCTACCCACCAGAGGATCAGCAAAGACATGAAACTTAGTGAAGAGGAAAATCAGTGGTTAAGAAGTGACAAAAATTTTGATGAACTCTAATCATAACCATCAGATTACCCAGATCATGAGCAGGCATGTGCCCGAGGCAGCTCAGGCGTATTGCATCGACCTCTGGTTACAACATCCTTTTAGCCTGCATATCACGCCTAAGCGTATCAGTAAGTTAGGAGACTATCGTTACCACAAAAAAAAGAATACGCATATCATTACGCTAAATGCTACGCTTAACCCTTACTCATTTCTGATTACTTATCTGCATGAGATTGCCCATCTTATCGCTTTCCAAAAATACGGCTTTAAGATTGCGCCACACGGTGCAGCATGGAAAAAAAGCTTTCAACAACTGATGGAGCCTATGCTTCATGCCCATGTGTTTCCTCAGGATGTACTCCGGCCGCTCAAGAAGTATATGCTTAACCCCAAAGCTGCCAGTGGTTCCGACCACAGGCTATCTTTGGCCTTACAAAATTATGACCAGCAGGATGGGAGTGTTCCTCTGTCCAAAATTCAGCCGGAGCAGACATTTCAGTTCAGGGATATGGTTTTTGTGAAAGAGACGGTACGCCGTACTCGTGCTCTATGCCGCGACCTTGATAGTGGCAAGCGATACCTGGTATCTGAGATAGCGAGAGTACAATTGATCAGGGAAGAGATAAGCGACGAGTGATCAGAGAACTGACCACTTCATAAAACTGCAAGGGTTTTAGTGTCCGCCAGTTTTCTATTTGCAGGCTTCCACCGTAATTTATGAAAGAATCAATATTAAAGACCGTCATTTCGGCAAGCACAAAATCACGAAACCCAACCCCGGCTATCCAGCCATCTTCCACATCTTCAAACCACTCTTCATAGTAGCAGTCGTCTGAGCCGTGAAAGTTCAGTATATTTTCCCCTACCAAAATAAATTTATTGATTCCTCTATTGGTAAGATGGTCAATGATATTCCTCTTCAGATGCATAATATCGTTGTATAGCGCATCATTCCACTCACCAATCAGCTCGATCACACAAAACCCCCGCTGATAGTCAGCATAAAGAATTTTAATGTAAAGGGTTTCAGAACCCATATAATCCCAGCCAGGATCTATATAGTACCCATAGATCGTATTGGTATACAGCTCATAGTTGTATTCTTTCCCAAAATAGGGCGACTGCTCATCCTCGGCCGGATTGTAGTATTTGTGCCAGTTGTAAAAAGGTTCAATATCGTGCATACGCCTGATGGTAAAGCCATTTATATCCTCAGTTCTGGGAAAGAAGGCGTGCGGAAGTGCGCTTAAAAGTCGTGCTTTTCAGCAGCCAACGCCTGACGTACAGAGCCATGCTTCCTGAGTAATGCCTCAGCGTTTTCCCTATCCACATTTAACTCTTCCATAAGCATTCTCGTTCCCCTATCTACCAGTTTATTATTGCTCAGTTGCATATCTATCATACGGTTGCCTTTCACTCTTCCCAGGCCGATCATAGTGGTGGTAGAAATCATGTTAAGTACCAGCTTTTGTGCTGTTCCGGCCTTCATACGGGTACTTCCAGTCACAAACTCAGGGCCTACTACTACTTCTATCGGAATCTCAGCAGCCTCAGCCAGGGCAGAATCCAGATTACAGGTGATGCAGCCGGTAAGAATTCCTCTGGACCTGGCATCTTTGATACCTCCGATGACATAAGGAGTGCGCCCTGAAGCGGCAATACCAATCAGCGTATCCTTTTCGTTGATGTCATACACAGCTAGGTCCTTCCATGCCTGGTCGGGATCATCTTCAGCAAACTCTACCGCCTTACGGATGGCGTCATCTCCTCCGGCCATAATACCAATCACCCAGTCGTGAGGGACACCATATGTTGGAGGGCATTCGGATGCATCTACAATCCCCAGCCGGCCACTGGTACCGGCACCGATATAGAAGATACGACCGCCCTTTTTCATTCTGGCTACAATACCATCCACCAGTTTTTCTACCTGGGGGATTACTTTCTCTACCGCATAGGCTACCTTCTTGTCTTCATTATTGATACCCTGCAGTAGCTCACGGGTAGGCATTTTTTCTAAGTCATTATAGAGGGATGAGGATTCCGTTGTACTCATGTTTTTAAGGCTTCTTGGTGATATAATGTTAGTCCGGCAATAGGGGTTTCCAGTATATTGAATACCCGCAGCCCTTTGTCATTGGCTACCTGACGAAGCAAGTTACCAAAGTAAAAGGCGATAGAGCCGGTAAAATGTATTTTGTATTGCCCATAGTTATCGTAACGGGCGATAGTTTTGTCAAAGAAGTTAGCAAATATTTCGTAGACCATACGGGTCAGATAGGGATCCTTCAGGTTCTGAAACACAAATTTGGCAAAAGCAGCCATATAACGATTAGGATAAGACTTTCCGTATACGCTGTCCAGCACTGCTTCCTTGCTCATGTCAAAACGTTTTTCCAGCCTTTCCTTGATTTCGGTAGGCAACTCACGCCTGAAGTAACGGTTTAGCAGTTCTTTACCTATATTGGAACCACTCCCTTCATCTCCGAGGATATAACCCATAGGAGGTATGTTGTCAATGATTTTCTCCCCATCATAAAGGCAGGTGTTGGAGCCTGTGCCCAGAATGCAGGCGATACCGGCTTCTTTGCCGCAGAGTGCCCTTGCCGCGCCAAACTGATCATTATTTACCACTATGTCGGCATCATGAAACACCTCACCGAGTGCGTTGCTCACCTTTTTACAGGCAGAATCCGTAGCGCAACCTGCGCCATAGAAATAAATGTTCCGGATGGTTGAGGGAAGCTGAGGATGTAGCTCCTCCCGCAAAACTTTTACCATCTTATCCAGAGTTTCCAGATAAGGATTAAGTCCTACAGTCTTGGCCTGGCTTATCTTTCCGGCTTCATCTATTACCCGCCAGTCGGTTTTGGTGGAGCCACTATCTGCGATTAATATCATCCCTGCTTGAGTAATGTTCAAAGACTCTTCATGTTCAGAAAGCAAAATTATAACTTTCGCCTTAAATTAGTGCTACTATGGAGATCAATCTGCGGGACAGTTTTAATTTTATTTCCAAACTCACCTTAAAACGAACTACCAATGCCCTCAAAGTACTGGGCAGCTACTATATCTCAAGGCTTAGTGGTAATGCCAGACAATCAGGTTTGCCTATCAGCCTTTCTATAGAACCTACTACTGCCTGCAATCTGCGTTGCCCGGAGTGCCCTAGCGGGCTACGCTCTTTTACCCGCCCTACCGGAATGCTTCAGGAGAAGGTCTTCCAAAAAACAATTGATGAACTAAAAGACACGCTCCTATATCTACTATTCTACTTCCAGGGAGAGCCTTATCTGCATCCCCAGTTTCTGAAATGGGTAAGCTATGCGTCCGGGCAAGGGATTTATACTGCCACCTCTACCAATGCTCATTACCTCAATGACCAAAACGCCCGCAACACAGTTGAGTCCGGTCTGGACCGCCTGATCATCTCTATTGACGGTACGACGCAGGAAACCTACGAGGCATATCGCAAAGGGGGAAAGCTGCAAAAAGTAATTGAAGGCACCCAAAACATCATTCGCTGGAAGAAAAAACTAAAGTCATCCACCCCTCATGTGATCTTTCAGTTTCTGGTAGTAGGCCCCAATGAGCATCAGGTGGAAGAGGTAAAGCATCTGGCTAAGACTTTGGGTGTAGAAACGGTAGCCTTTAAGACCGCTCAGATTTATGATTATCAGCATGGCTCTCCTCTGATCCCCAGGCAAGAAAAATATTCTCGCTACCGAAGACTGCCCAACGGTACCTACGCGATCAAAAACAAGATTCTGAATCACTGCTGGAAGATGTGGCACTCCTGTGTAATGAGCTGGGATGGCAAAATAGTACCCTGCTGCTTTGACAAAGACGCACACTATCAGCTGGGTGATATGCGGACTACCAACTTCAAATCCATATGGCAAAGTGAAGCATATCAGCAATTTCGGCAAAACCTACTGCACTCACGAAGTGAGATTGAAATGTGCAAAAACTGCACAGAAGGAACTAAAGTGTGGGCCTGATAGAATATAAACACCTAAAAGAGGCACTTTAACAAACTTTTTGTCGTTAATTCTTTTATTAAAGTGAAATAAATTCTTACTTTCTAAAGTAAACTACAAAGTAATGACTATGAAACTACTAAAAACAGGCTTAGTAGCAATATGTGTTATCAGTTTGGCAGCTAGTTGTTCCACTTACAAAAGTTGTCCGGCTTATGCAACGGAAGATTCTATTCAAAAGAAGCAAATGATTCAGGTGCTAAACGCAGCTGAAGCAAAAGGAAAACAAGCGTCTAAACGCTTGTAATTTTCTGTACCACTCCAGCCTGATCTAAATCTTTCCAGAATCCCGGATAGGATTTCACGACTACCTCAGGTTCTTCTATCACTACATCCATTAAGGCAGCCAGAGGAGCGAAGGCCATCGCCATTCGGTGATCTTCGTAGGTGTGTATCTGTACCCCTGCTATTTCTTTAGGATTCATTCCGGGCTTAAGTTCCCAGGTATCTTTGTCTTCTAAAAGACTAGCCCCCAGTTTACTCAGTTCTTCACGTAGTGCTGCTATCCGATCCGTCTCCTTGATGTATAAGCTCTCCAAACCTGTCATGGTGCAGGGAATGCCTTTGGCGGCACAGGTCACTGCCACGGTTTGTGCCAGGTCAGGGCAATCACTGAAGTCATAGGCCAGCTCTTCTACCGCTTCCTTTTTTTGTAAAAGCACACCTGTCTCATCAAAAGTGGAAGTTACCCCCAGCTTATCCATGATCTCAACGATAGCAATATCGCCCTGCAATGAGTCTTTTCTCAGGCCCAGTAATTTTATTTCTGCATCTTCTGCCAAAGCTACCAGGCTGTACCAATAGCTCGCTCCAGACCAGTCGGACTCTATCGTATAGCTGCCTTTACCATAGGCTTGGGGATCAATGGTGATGACATTGTCTTCCCACAGGTACTCAATGCCAAAGCGCTTCATCAGGCCCAGTGTCATGGCAATATAAGGGCGACTACCGATCTTACCTTCAAGTGTCAACTTCAGTCCCTCCGGCAAGGTGGGGGCAATCATCAAGAGGGCAGAGATATACTGGCTACTCACATCACCTCTGATGCTTACGGCTGCCTGCTTTTGTCCATCGGGCAGGCCATTGAGACGCACCGGTGGATAACCTTCATTCTGTAAATAATCTATACTAGCGCCTAGCTTGGTAAGCGCGTCTACCAACAGTTTGACCGGACGCTGATGCATGCGGGGCGTACCCCTTAGCACTCTGCCCGGCTTGGCAACCGTACAATAGGCCAGCAGAAAGCGCATAGTCGTACCGGCATCCAGCACATCAAGTTCTTCCTCTTCGGACTTCAGCAGGCGCATCATAGTCTGAGTGTCGCGTGCTTCAGCAAGGTTTTGCAGCTCAATATTATCTTTGGCCAGTGCCTGAATGATCAGCGAACGATTGCTTTCACTCTTCGATGAGGTCAGCCGGATTTGGGCCTGTATGGGCTTATTCACCCTTTGCAGTCTTATTATTTTCTCTACCACAGTAATAATTAATTTTGATGCCCCTAATTTAGTATCTGTCGGGGCGCTTTAAAACAAATGCGTTTTTTTTTCGTAACTTAGAGCAAATTGAGCTATTTTTTTACACAATAATACATCATAAACATGGATAATTCTGGTAAAGTACTTTCTGCACTTTTAATCGGAGCTGCTGCCGGTGCCATCACTGGCCTTTTGTTAGCACCTGAGAGCGGAGATAAAACCCGACGTAAACTTAATAAGTCAGCCAAAGACCTGATGGATGACCTGGAAGATGCCTGGGAAGACAGCGCTGAAAAAATCAAAGACCTGGCGGACAGTGCTGTAGAGGAAATTGAAAAGTATAACAAGAAGATCAACAGCTAGTGTCAGCAAGACTTCATGTAATATAGCCTCCTTGTGAGGCTATTTTTTTAGCCTCTAAAGTTATCCGGAACTATCAGTGACCTGACCTTCCCACTCCTAAATTATTTGACGCTTAAGTAGGCCGTTAGGCTTATTCCTCATTATCCACTGATGTACAATGATGTCAAGTCTCAGAATTGACATTATATTTACGCTTCAGTGACACACTGAAGCGAGGATTTTGAGTTTTATAGCTATTTAATAATAAAAACTTTATAAAGTTGTGTATATACTTTAGGTGAGGCACAGACCAGGGACGAGGTGTTTCCATACCTTAAAATTAGAGGTTTATCTCTTAATTTAATGAGGTTAAAGCAATATAAGGCATTGCTTTGAAGCACGCGTTTTCGTTGCACGAAAACACGCCAGGGAGTTATCTGGTTTCTCTCTTTTGCAGGTTGAATACTGTGCCTGCCGGATCTTGAATCCAATGCATGTTTTCCGGAAGCTCTTCAAGTTCGTCACAAGTTTCCACACCGTTTAACTTCAGATAGTTTGTTGCTGCTTCTACGTCAGGAACCGTAAGCTGTAACCAGGTTTCTGAATGTGTATAGTTGTCCACGCAGTCCAACCATATGATATTGTCTCCGAACTTTACTTCGTGGGTTCTCGAAACGGTAGGGTTGTCAATGGGTTGTTCTTCAACTTCCAACTTCAGTATGTCCCTGTAAAAAGCAACGGTTTTCTCATATTTGCTTTTGGGGATCTTTATCGCGATGTTAATTCCTGCTTCAAATTTTGTATCCATACCTATCTATTTTATTCGTTTTTGCTTTTTGCGCTATCGTCAGTTTCAATGACTGCCAACCTTCCATATACCCCCCCTCCCCTTACACTTATATTATGGCCCTCAGTAAGATACTTAGGGATAGCGTTTTGCACAACTTTCTTCTATGCACTACGCTTCCTTTTCTTCTGCCATACCCTCATGTCATGATGATATAGCATCTCTTCTATTGGTTCTGATGCTTACCTAGCCCAGCTAAAGAGGGCGGCAGCGAACGCAGACAGCAACCGAAGCTCTTTACGCCTTGCGACCGGAAATTTCATGCTTATACAGAATCGTATCAAGGCCGCGAAGGCGGACGTGGGCCAAAAACGAAGTCATTAATGCTCCGCGCCCCGGGATTTCATGTCCAAACGATGTCGTTTACAGGTGGCGGCGCTGGTCGTGGGTAAGAAACGAGTACGGTTTTACATGACGCCGCAGGTTCTCATGTGCAGACGAAGCCGATTGAGGGCGGCGACCGTGGGCATGTGTAAGAAACGTGTAGCGTTTCGCATGGCGCCCGAGCTTTTCATGCACTACCGGTTAAGGAATGCAGTAAGGGACGGGGCACCCTTCAGGTAATATTTAGCGACTGCCTTGTTACTCAGGCTTAGCAGTATATGCTTTACTGTATGTCAGTCAGCAGCTTATGCGCTCGCCTGAGGTCTCGACCGGGCTAAAAAACTTCTTTTATTTCCTTTTTCTATAAATAATACCCTGGTAGTATATCAGAAGTATACTACTGAAAGTCAGTCCAATACTGTCTCTTATTTGCCGGTAAAGTACTACGAACTGATGGTCGTAGTCCTGCACATGCTGTCCATCATTACTTGTAAACCACATAAACTGAAAAGGATGAAGTTAAATGCTGAACACAAAGTATTGGAAGCGGCTCAGCTTGCCCTGTCTACTATGGAACTGGAAGAAAGTATAAGGCTACAGATGGAAGCTTACGGGCTAAGCCCCAAAAAGAAACATCAGGGCCAAAGCCTGGTAGACAAAGCACTGGAATACCAGAAAAAACATAAGGTACTCTACGATGCCCAATGGAGTTTGTCGCAGCAGCTTAATGCGCAGTTGGGTACGCTGGAAGCACAGTTTAAGGAGCATGCCTGGGTAGCTCGCACTGCTTTCCGCAAACAGCCTGAAGTTTTGCATGCCCTGAAGATCAAACGCTTTGCCAATCATGGCTGGGCCTGTATGCGGCAGGCAGCTTACTTCTATGCCCGCATTGAAGAGATGGAGCTTAACTTTCAGCCCTTTGGCGTCAGCAAGAAAGAACTGGAACAGGCTACTGCATCCATACATCAGGCCATGCAAATGAAAGAAGAACGTACACGCAGGAAGGGTATAGCGGAAAGTTGTACGCAGGAAAAGAAAGCTGCTTTCAAAGCTTTGCGTCTGTGGGTAATGGAGTTTCGCGCCATCGCCCGCCTGACTTTTAGAGACAATCCGCAGATGCTGGAAATGTTCAGTATATTAGTACCGAGTAAGGTATAGGGATACAGCAGATTGATGTACGATGTACCCCTTATATACGCGCACCAGATGCTCAAAAACTTCCAGCTAAGACCTTATGATTGATACTTTACCTGATCAGCGTCACTCCCAGAGCACGCTGATAGCTCCCGGCACACTACGCTAGGGCAAACTGAAGCTTACTGTTGGTACTGGCGGTAGTAGGCCAGTCCTTCGGCTACATCTTCGGCAGTGATGTCAATGTCGTAGACTGCTTTGCCAATCTCTTCCAGCAGGGTGCATTTGATCACCCCTTTTTCATTCTTCTTATCCTGTAAGGTGAGTTTGATGATCGCCTCTTCTTCTGCGCTATTGATTGCGTGATAACCGTAAATGGAAAGCATGAAGCGGCTCATCTCATCTACTTCAGCCTGGGGCATGCCGCAAAGCTTGGCGGAAAGCATGCCTTCGGCTACCATACCGATGGCAATGGCCTCTCCATGCAGCAAGCGCTTCTCCGTTTCTAAAAAATAGCTCTCAATGGCATGGCCGATGGTATGCCCATAGTTGAGTATCTTCCGCAATCCGCCTTCCCTGAAATCAGCATCCACCACAGAGGATTTGATGTCAATGGAATGGGCGATGTGCTTGCTCCAGTCTTCCACTTCCAATCCCTGCGCTTTTACATTGGGCCAGTAGGCAGCATCACGGATGAGGCTGTGTTTGATGACCTCGCCAAAGCCGGAACGTACTTCTTCCGGAGGTAAAGTCTTGACAAAGTGCGGATATACAAATACATGCTCCGGCTCCTGAAACAGTCCGATATGATTTTTGTAGCCCTGGAAGTCTATACCCAGCTTCCCCCCTACCGAGGCATCTACCTGGGCCAGCAGGCTGGTAGGCAGATTGATAAAAGGGATACCCCGCTTATAAGTAGCCGCACAAAAGCCACCCATATCTCCGATCACGCCCCCCCCCAGGTTGATCAGCAGCGCTTTGCGATCAAAATGCTCGGTGGTCATCCACTCCCAGATGTCAGAGCAGGTATTGAGGTTTTTATTGAGTTCCCCACTCCTGATCTCACATACACTATGCTCAGGCAGACTGTCTTTGATGAGAGGGTAACAATGCTCCTTCGTATTTTCATCTGCCACTACGCCTATCTGGCTGGGCTTGTATTCGCTAAAATGCGCCTTGAGGCTAAGGGCAATGTCCTGGGTAAGGGTAACGTTCTTTGCGGGCATTGAAATTGAAGACTAAAAATTACGGATTACAAATTAAGAAACTGCAATTTGCAATTTTCAATCTGTAATATTCAATTCTTCATCAAGTTTATCCATTACTTCGGTTTGCTTCTTGATAGACTCAACATGTAGCAGGTTAAAAAGCTCAGTAATAAACTTCTCACGAAGGCCTAGTGATTCTGCCCATTCTTTACGGCTACGGAACACCTCATTCCAGCGATCCAACTGAAAAGCGGCTACGTTATTTTTCTTTTTCCACTCTCCTATCTTAGCTACCATTTCCATACGCTGCGCCAGGGTTTCTACCACTTCCCGGTCGGCATGATCAATCTGGGTACGTAGCTCTTCCAGATGGGTGATGTATTCAATATCCTCCGAAGAAGACTTGCGGATCTGAAGGTGCTTGATGATCTCTCCCAAAGAGGCCGGTGTTACCTGCTGGCGGGCATCGCTCCAGGCATGCTCAGGATCACGATGTGTTTCTATGATCAACCCGTCAAAGTTTACATCCATAGCCACCTGCGAGATCTCAGCGATCATCTCCCGTTTACCGGCAACATGACTGGGGTCACAAATGATAGGCAGGTCAGGAAGCTGGCGCTTAAGCTCTATAGGAATCTGCCACATGGGCACATTTCTGTAGCGGGTTTTCTGATGCGTAGAGAAGCCCCGGTGGATAGCTCCCAGTTTATTTATACCCGCCTGGTTTAGCCTTTCCAATGCACCCATCCAGAGGGCAAGGTCGGGGTTGATAGGGTTTTTGACCAGTACGGGGATATCCACACCTTTCAGCGCGTCAGCGATTTCCTGCACGATGAAAGGACTTACCGTGCTGCGGGCTCCAATCCATAAGATATCAATACCAAAGTGAAGTGCTTCCTCCACATGCATGGCATTGGCTACCTCTACCGCAAACTGCACATTGAGTTCTTTTTTGATGTCACTGATCCACTGTAAAGCTTCCTGCCCTATGCCTTCAAAAGTATTGGGACGGGTACGGGGTTTCCATACACCTGCCCTGATGACAGAAACACCCTGCTCCTTTACAGCTTTGGCGGTTTCGTACAACTGCTCTTCAGTTTCGGCACTACAGGGACCGGCGATAATGAGAGGATGGGTACTACCTGTGTTCCAAGACTCAATGCTTTCAATTTTCATTGCTTAAACGTTTTGAACGATATTAAGAGGTTTATTTCAGCTCAACAAAAGCCAATTATATTGCAACCGGAGTGTCTTAAAACTTTTACATACAAATGAATATGCATCTCAGCTTAAAACAATATCATTGCGTTTTGTTTTAGGGTAACAGTATCCTTTGGAAAATAATTGCCTGTACTAAAAAAAGCAGTTGGGCAATGCTCAATGTTCTTAATTTCAAATCAAGCTCAGAATGTTCGCTGTACAACCGGTTTCTTTAGATAATACAGAGATTGCTTTTTCCTACAAGTCGGATGAAGAATTGAGGAAGACTTATCTGATATTTTCTGCGATTAACTCACCCCTATTGACAAAAGTAGGCACAAAGTTGGTGAAAATTGCCTTAAAATTAAAACTACCTATACACGGTATTTTACGTAAAACTATTTTCCAGCAGTTTTGTGGAGGAGAGACTATCCATCAGTGTGAGCCCACCATTCAGCGCCTTGCCTCTCATCATGTCAAGACCATCCTGGACTATTCTGCTGAAGGTGAGAAAACGGAGAAAGGATTTGAAAAAGTGACCCGGGAAGTACTGGCCGCCATAGCCAAGGCCAAAATCTCAGAACACCTGCCTTTCTGTGTATTCAAGCTAACAGGAATAGCCAGTACCAGGCTATTGGAGAAAGTGCAGGCTCAGCACAAGCTTAGTTCAGCAGAACAGGAAGCCTTTGAGCGTGTAAGACAGAGAGTAGATACGCTATGTAAAGCCGCTTATGAGGCACAGATAGGTATTTTTATTGATGGAGAAGAGAGTTGGATACAGGAGGTAATTGACGACCTGGCCGAAGAAATGATGGCCCGGTATAACCGTGAACGTGTTACGGTATTCAATACCTATCAGATGTACCGCAAAGATATGCTCAGTAATTTAAAACTGGCTTTCCAGAGAGCAGTAACTCATCAGTATTTTCTGGGAGCCAAGCTGGTGAGAGGGGCTTATATGGAAAAGGAACGCGAAAGAGCGGAAGAGGAGGGCTACCCTGACCCTATACAACCCAACAAACAGGCTACCGATGATGACTATAATAAGGCATTACTTTATTGTATCAATAACAAGCAGCGTATCGCTTTGGTATCCGGTTCTCATAATGAGTACAGTAATCAATACCTGGTACTCCTGATGCAAAAACACAGTATGTCTCCTTCCGACTCGCGGGTTTATTTTTCTCAGCTCTATGGGATGAGCGATAACTTATCTTTCAATCTCGCACATGCCGGCTTTAATGTTACGAAGTATCTTCCCTATGGTCCAATTGATGCAGTAATGCCCTATTTATTCAGGAGAGCGGAAGAAAATACCTCAGTGGCAGGACAAAGTAGCCGCGAGTACCGGCTCGTAAAAAGCGAGCTGAAAAGAAGAAAAGCGGCGCATCAAAAATAAGACTTAAGCAAAGTATGTTTTAATGACAAATAATTGGCTTTTTTCTCTGGTAAACGTATTGCAATAATATGATTGGAAATAAATTTGCGTTTCTATTAGTAGAGCAAGCTAAGTATGCCTAAGAATTTTTTTTTCACAAAACGCGGAGTTTATATACTCACTTACTTACTAGTAGCATTTATTACCGTCATAGACCATCAAACAGGCTATGAGGTCTCTACTTCTATTCTATATCTTTTACCCATTTATTATATTGCTTCCAGCAGGCTTACCAGTAAACGTGCGGTGCTCATTATTGCCGCAGTATGTAGTTTATCCTGGTTTAGCATTGAGCTTATCACCCGTCATCCTTATTCAAGTGCCTGGATATTGTACTGGAATGCTTTGGTACGGGCAGGCATCTTTTTTTCTATCGCTATCTTTGTGAATGCATTAAGCAGAGAACAGCAAAAACTGAAACTGGCAAACCTGGAATTACAGAGGCTTAATGCAGAGAAAAACAAATACATCGGTATCACTGCCCACGACCTGAGAAGTCCGGTTGGCAATATTTACAACCTCTCCGACCTTATGCTGGACCCCAAGAGCAGTGCCAACCTTACAGTAAGCCAGCAGGAGTTTCTAACTTTAATCAACAAGACCAGTTATAACGCACTGAGCCTCCTGGATAACCTTCTGGATGTAGCTCAAATTGAAGCAGGAACGCTGAAAATCAAAAAAGAAAAGCATGATTACCTGGAGTTTATAAGAGAGATCATAGCAATCAACCAGCATATAGCTACTAATAAAGAGCAGAAAATCGTCTTAGAGAGCGATAATTCTGAAGTCAGCCTGGAATTTGACAGATCCTATCTGGGTCAGGTATTGAACAACCTGCTGACAAACGCCCTGAAATATTCTTTTCCTAAAACTGAAGTCAAAATTAAGGTAAGTATTAATGGACAGTATGCTAAGACAGAAGTAATAGACCAGGGTATGGGAATTAGAGATCAGGACAAAGACAAAATCTTCCGCCCTTTTGAAAAAGCACAGAATGTGCCAACCGGGGGCGAACGCTCCAGTGGATTGGGCCTGGCAATAGTAAGAAAAATCATTGAAGCCCATCAGGGTGAAATAGGCTTCAGCAGTACCTATGGCACAGGTAGCATATTTTACTTTTTTCTTCCATTTCAGCCCACCCAACTACCAGATAAGTCAGCACTCTAAGCCTCAGGAAAGTCTTTCCTTCAGGTTTTTGTAAGTCTCTTCTACTGAAATATTATTCGCCTGATTACGGCTTATCACATCCAGAATCACATCAACTGTATCCGGAGCATAACCCAGCTTAAGTACCATTTGCTTAGCAATAATCAGCTCTTTGTTATGCACTTCTTCATCTACCAGGATAAGGTTGATCATGTAAAAAAGCGTAAAAAAGCTTTCTCCTGAAGGAGGCTTGAGGTATTTAATGTCTCCTTCGACATACTGATCCCGTAACTCATTTACTCTTTCACGGGTTAACCCAAGCTTATCACCTAAGCCGTGAATGTATTCCATTTCTACTTCATCCAGGTCATCATCCGCCAGGGCCAGATGAAACAGCTGACGAATAAAATCTTCTTCACGCGCTCTTTTTCCGGGGCTGAATAGGTTCCAGAGACTCATAAACAGTATATAAAAGGTGAATAATTAATTTTCCAGCATTTTAAGCAGAGTAGTCAACTCCGACTTTAGATTTCTACGGTCAACGATAAAATCCAGGAATCCATGTTCAAGCACAAATTCTGAACTCTGAAAACCCTTAGGCAGGCTCTTACCAATCGTCTGCTCTATCACCCTGGGCCCGGCAAAGCCGATTAGTGCTCCTGGCTCAGCAATATTAAAATCACCCAACATAGCAAAAGAAGCCGTAACGCCTCCGGTAGTAGGGTCAGTAAGTAATGAGATATAAGGTATCTTTGCCTCAGAAAGTAAGGCCAGCTTGGCAGAAGTTTTTGCCATTTGCATCAACGAAAAACCTGCCTCCATCATGCGTGCTCCGCCCGACTTTGAAATCATAAGGAAAGGCACTTTATGATTGATGGAATAATCTATGGCTCTGGCTATTTTTTCTCCTACTACTGATCCCATAGAGCCCCCGATAAAGCTAAAATCCATGCAGGCAATGACTATTTCAAGTCCGTTCATTTTCCCATGCGCAGAGCGAAGCGCATCTTTTAGTTGGGTTTTTTCCTGTGAATCTTTAATCCTCTTTGGGTATGGCTTACTGTCTACAAAATTTAGTGGGTCTGCAGATTCTATCTTTGCATCAAGCTCAGTAAACTTGTTGTCATCAAAAAGCACCTCAAAATATTCATTAGAGCCTATACGAACATGGTAGCCATCTTCCGGAACTACATAAGCATTATTTTTCAGTTCCCGGGTATGTATAATCTTTCCTCCCGGAGTTTTGTACCATAAGCCGTCAGGAGCTTCCTTCTTTGCTTCAGTAGGTGTCTGTATACCCTTATCTTTTCTTCTAAACCATGCCATATTTACTGCATTTTGAAGATCCTGTCTTTCAGGATCCTACTGTTTTGGGGCTGCTAAGTTATTGAGAATTTTGCTATTCCAAAAAATTTATAGAAGAAGCTAAACTACTTCAAAACTTGTTCTTTAAATACTTCGCTGTATAGTTATCATCTATTTTAATCATTTCTTCAGGTGTTCCTGAAAAAATAAGCTTCCCACCCTGCTCACCGCCTTCCGGCCCTAGATCAATGACCCAGTCCGCACTTTTGATTATTTCCATATTGTGCTCAATGATTACCACACTGTTACCTTGTTCTATCAACGCACTGATAGCGTCCATCAGCTTACGAATATCGTGAAAATGCAAACCGGTGGTAGGTTCATCAAAGATGAAAAGGATATGCTCCTGCTGACTGCGAGGCGTATTACCTTTGCCCAGAAAAGAAGCCAGCTTCACTCTTTGGGCCTCTCCTCCACTTAATGAGCTAGATGATTGCCCTAACCTTACGTAGCCCAAACCGACATCCTGTAGCGGCTGAAGTTTGTTGACGATCGTATTTTGCTCAGAAAAGAATGCTACGCTATCATCTACTGTCATGTCCAACACATCGGCAATATCTTTACCCTCATACTTCACTTCCAGTATTTCTTTTTTAAACCTCTTTCCCCCACAGGCCTCACAGGTAAGGTGAATATCCGCCATAAACTGCATCTCTATCTTCACTTCTCCCTCGCCCTGGCAGTTTTCGCAGCGCCCACCATCCACATTAAAAGAGAAGAAAGCCGGCTTGTACCCTCTTTGCTTCGCCAGTGGTTGCTCCGAAAAGAGCTGACGGATGCCATCATAGGCTTTCACATAGGTCACTGGGTTAGAGCGGGATGACTTTCCAATTGGATTCTGGTCCACAAACTCTACCTGGCTTACTTTCTTGATATCACCTTCCAGTTTGTCAAACTTTCCGGTAGTCTCATTGACTGTACCGAAGATCTTGCCTAGCGCAGGATAAAGTATGCTCTTGATCAGCGTAGATTTACCGGAGCCACTAACACCGGTCACCACAGAAAGTACGCCCAGTGGAATATCTACATTGATATGCTTCAAATTATTTTCACGTGCCCCCTGTATACTAATCTTATACTTAAACTTACGCCTCTGCTTGGGCACAGGAATACTATCTCTGCCACTCAGATAACGCGAAGTATGTGTATTGGCATGACCGTTCTGTTTCTCCAGGTCCTTAATGGTGCCCTGAAAAACGAGCTCTCCTCCATGTGAACCTGCATCCGGCCCGATGTCAATAATTTGATCGGCAGCCCGCATCACTTCTTCTTCATGCTCTACCACAATCACAGTATTTCCCAAATTACGTAAGGTTTTGAGCACTTCTACCAAACGTGCAGTATCACGAGGGTGCAGGCCAATGCTAGGCTCATCCAGAATGTACATAGAGCCTACTAGCGCACTTCCCAGCGAAGTAGCCAGCTTGATGCGCTGGTATTCCCCGCCTGAAAGCGAACTGGTCAGGCGGTTAAGCGTCAAGTAGCCCAAGCCTACTTTATTGAGGTATTCCAACCTGCTTCTGATCTCTTTTAGGATGCGATTAGAAACTTTAATATCATGTTCGTCAAGCTGCAAACGTTCAAAAAAGCTGATCACCTGCTCTATCTGCATCAGCACCAGTTCGGTAATGGCGGTACCATCAATTTTCACGTAGGAAGCGTCTTTGCGAAGGCGAGTTCCCTTACACTCAGGGCAGATGGTACGTCCACGATAGCGGGAGAGCATCACTCTGTATTGAATCTTGTGCGTTTTAGACTCCAGGTATTTGAAAAAAGCATTCAACCCTTTGAAGTATTGATTACCTGTCCACAGCAATTCTTTTTGTTCTTCGCTTAAGTCTACATAAGCCCGGTGGATAGGGAAGTCAAATTCTATTCCATGCTTGAGTAAAGATTCCAGCCACTTCTTCATGGAATGGCTGCGCCAGGGAGCAATCGCTCCTTCATACACAGAAAGGCTTTTGTCGGGAATAACCAAATCAGCATCTATGCCCAGTACCTTACCAAAACCTTCACAAGTACGACAGGCTCCATATGGATTATTAAAGGTGAAAAGGTTGACACTGGGTTCTTCAAACACCATCCCATCCTGCTCAAACTTATCAGAGAAATGATGACGTTGTGTACCTTCTCGTCCTACGATATCTACCTGACAAATACCTTCACCTTCAAAAAAAGCTGTTTGTACGGAGTCGGCAATCCTATAAGCCAGATCCTGATCATCCTGTCTTACGGAGGCACGGTCTATCATAATTTTGATTTCCGCATCAGTATATGCTTCGGTGTTCTTTTCCAGCAGCTCTTCTATGAAGAGTACCTCATCATTGACCATGATACGGGTGAAACCTTTTTGCATCAGAATATTCAGCTCATCTTCCAAAGGACGATCTTCCTTTGGGTGCAGTGGACAAAGCACCATAAGCTTGGTACCATCCGGCTGGCTAAAGATAAAGTCAACAATGCCACTCACTGTATCACGGCTTACCAGATTGCCACTCACCGGCGAATAAGTTTTGCCGATACGGGCATACAACAGCTTGAGGTAATCGTAAATTTCGGTAGTTGTTCCTACTGTTGAACGGGGATTGCGGGTGTTCACTTTTTGTTCAATGGCAATTGCCGGGGATACACCTTTGATATATTCTACTTCCGGTTTTTCCATTCTTCCCAGAAACTGCCTCGCATACGAGCTGAGGCTCTCTACATACATGCGCTGGCCTTCAGCGAAAAGGGTATCAAAAGCCAGTGAAGATTTACCGGAACCTGACAGGCCGGTCACCACTACCAGCTTATTGCGGGGAATGGCTACCGTCAGATTTTTCAGATTATTGACCTTAGCTCCTTTGATCAGGATAAACTGCTTAGGATCAAGGTCTTCAATACTATTATTTTTAGAAATACTAGCCGTGCTCATAGGCCTGCAAATGTACTATATTTTATCGTTATCAAATAGTGGATATTTCTCTTCCTCACAACAGGAAAGTATGCTCTATTCCACAAGAGCACAAAGCAAGGAAAGGTTCTGATTTGTTCATTTTTTTGTTTACAATTATCTCATAAAAGGCATAAAGACTTAAACACAAACCCCATAATCATGAAACTACTTCAACGCTCTGTATTTATTTCCAGCTTAATTTGTTTCTCCTCTTTTTGCCTGCTGGCACAGGATGCTGCTATCAGTGATTACATAAATGTCAAGAATGATGAAGACCTTCATATCATCGGGGGAAATAGCAATGGTTTTTTTGTAGGGCTTACTGAAGACTACTACTACAGTGGCACAGGAAATAAGCAAGTGGTGTCCTATTACGATATAGCTGGTCCAAATGAAGTAAAATCGGTAGTAATGAAGCAGGAAGACCGTTCAAGAGACTATTTTTATACCTTTTCGTACAAAGATCAACTACATACGCTTTCGCATGACACCAAAGAATCTGACGATGGACTGTTTCATATTTATCTGAACAGCTACAATCAACAAATGGAAAGTGTGGGCCAAGAAAAAGACCTGGATCAGATTTATCCCTATATTTTTACTTATGATGTAAGTTCGGCATTCCGGAGCTTCTTCTCCAATCAGTTTGGTAAAATGCGTAAGGGACTATTTATTACCCCCAAAACCAATGCTGCCGAAGATAAACTGGCCCTCTTTTTTGACTTCAACTATTTTTCTTCCACCGTTGCCAATTTTCAATGTGTGGTACTCAACGAAAACCTTGAGGAAGAATGGTCAAACATAATAGATCTGCCTACTGAGGGAAGCAACTTACTGCTGGAAGACTATGCCCTGGCTAACGATGGAAAGCTTTATATTCTTATGGCTTCTTTTGAAGATGATAACTTTAAGAAGTCTGCCAATGATTTTGAGTATCTTCTATATAGCTACGATCCTGAGAGCGGAGAGGCGAGTAGCCTGGATTTTGATTCGCAGGGGAAGTTTGTCATTAATATGGGTTTGGCACTCAATGAAAATCAACAACCGGTACTGGCAGGAGTTTATGCCAATCCGCAAAACAATGACATTGAGGGAGGTATGATGATCAAAGTGAATGTGGAGGGTTCCTCCCAGGTTGAACAGTTTGCTTTTGATAAGGCGGTAATGAAAGACATCAACGAGAAGGAAGACAAAGAGCATGCAGAAGAATATACTGTAAATAATATGGTGCTGGAAGATGACGGCAGCCTGGTGTTTTTTGCTGAATCGTACAAGCGAGGCCCATTGCTTAAGCCTAAACTTAGTCTCAGTGCCTTCAATCCGGTAAGTGCGGATGTTGAGATGGGCGATATTTACAAAAAAATTCTCGCAGTCAAGATTGCTCCAGACCAAAGCAGCAATTGGGTAAAAATCATAGATAAAAATCAACGTTCCAGTGAGTCTAAAGACATTTATGCTTCTTATGCATTTGCCTATGACGATGCGTCCTACTATTTGCTGTTCAATAACGATATCAAAAATGCTTCAGACATTTCTCTGGTTACACTTCAAAAAGAAGGTGACATAAGCCTAACCACCTATATGGACAGAAGTGATTACCGTGTTCGCTTAATTCCAGCCTATGCCAATATGCTTGAGCCTGGACTACTTACTGTTCCTGTGGAAAAATCCGGTAAGCAGGGGATACTGAGGATAAAGTTCTAGCATTCTCTAAAGAAAAAGTCAGAAAAAATCCCTATCTTATACATCTAAGGTTTAGATTTTTGTAAAAACAGGTGTATATGTATTATCAAAAGTTGGGCTTCTTGCTTTTGCCCTTCCTCTGCTTTATCCGTTGCAGTTCGGATGAAGATATTCCCGGCTCACCCCCCATAGCGGATGCTGGTGATGATGTGGAAGTTCCCCTGGATTTAGCGGGAACTCTTGCACTAAGTGGGTCCGGCTCTTCAGATCCGGATGGTGACCAGCTTACTTACCAGTGGACTCTCAATTCTCAACCTGATGGCAGTACGGCCACACTTAATAACGATGAGGAGATGAATGCTTCTATTACCCCTGATGTAGAGGGTATGTATGAAGTTAGTTTGTCTGTGGATGACGGTAATCATCCGCCTGCACGGGACAATTTGAGTATCAATATTTTACCTCCTACCGGAGGGCCACCCGTGGCAAATGCTGGTGAAGACCAAACCGTACAGGTGAATACTACCGTAACTCTCGACGGAAGCGCTTCTTCTGACCCTGATGGCGATGTGCTTGCCTATGAATGGATTTCTAATACTACTCCGATAGATGTGGAAGTGACGCTTAACGATGCTGATAAAGAGATAGCTACTTTTGTACCAACTGCTGCTGGACTATATAGCTTTCGGCTAAAAGTTACAGATCCCAGCGGCAAGTCTGATACCGATAATATTGATATTAGCGTGAATCAATAACCAGCGTTCATGGTTATTAAGTAATAAACTGACAATCAGAATATTATGATTATTGATGTTCTTAAAACTTTTTTCTAAGAATAAAAAATATTAAAAAAAAGTTATTGCACCTGTAGAGCAAATTTTGTAAAATATGTAAGATTATGCTTTTATTCTTACTTTATTTCAATTGAGAAAATAAAAGTTGCATATTATTTGCTACTTTTTTAGATTTGAAAAATGTGCCTATAAATTTTGATGTTCCATTCTTAACCATAGACAATATGAGATAAACTTCTACGTTAACTAAACAATTGGATTAATGAAGAAGTATTCAGTCAGCGACAGCAAGCTAGTTTCTCAGTACAAAAGAGGAAATGAAGCAGCTTTTGAGCAGTTAGTTAACCGTCACAGGTCAAGAGTTTTTACTACTATATACCTGATTGTAAAAGACGAGTCTGTGGCAGAAGACATATTGCAAGAGACTTTTATCAAAGTGATAAAAACGATAAAGTCAGGTAGATATAATGAAGAAGGTAAGTTTTTACCATGGGTCATGCGTATAGCCCATAACTTATCCATAGATTACTTCCGAAAGAACAAAAGGTATCCAACGGTAGTAATGGAGGATGGAAAAAGCGTGTTTAATACTTTGGATTTTTCAGAAGACTCTGCTGAGTCTCTGCAAATCAGGAAAGATACACATGCATTATTGAGACAATTGATTAAAGAGTTACCCGAAGCACAGAGACAGGTACTGACAATGCGCCATTATATGGACATGAGTTTTAAAGAGATTGCAGATGCAACAGGGGTCAGTATCAACACAGCTTTAGGGCGTATGCGTTATGCACTCATTAACCTGAGGAAAAACATGCAAAAACATAATATAGCCTATGATCCAAACATTTACCCTAGATGATGTAGTACGCTTTCTTTATGATGAAATGAATGAAGATGAAGCGCACAAGTTTCAAGAATCCATGCTGCTTGATAGTGAGCTCATGGATGAATATCAGCAAATGCTGATTGTGAAAAGCACGCTCGACAGCAACCCTGTCAGAGAAGAGCCGCGCCAATCTTCAATTGATAAGATCCTGAATTATTCCAGGTCTTATAACTTGCAGATGGCTGAAGAATAATGATGAACAAGAAGGAGCGTTTTCAGGCTTTCGTTCATCATTTTGCTGAAACGAAGCCTGAGCCGCAAACAGAATTAAGCTACCGTAACCCTTATGAGTTATTGGTAGCTGTTATTTTAAGTGCCCAATGCACTGATAAGCGTGTCAATATGGTGACGCCTTCTCTTTTTAAAAGCTATCCAGCGCCTGAAATACTTGCTCAGGCTACATTTGATGAGTTATTTCCCTTCATTAAAAGCATTTCCTATCCAAACAACAAGACCAAGCATCTGATTGGCATGGCCAAAATGCTAGTTGAACAATTCAATAGTGAAGTACCGGAAACCGTCGAAGATCTACAAAAACTCCCCGGTGTAGGCCGAAAGACTGCTAATGTAATCTCCTCTGTAATATTTAACCAACCGGCCATGGCGGTGGACACCCATGTTTTCAGAGTATCCAAAAGGCTTGGGTTAGTAACTCAATCTGCCAAAACACCCCTAGAAGTTGAAAAACAGCTCATACGGCATATACCTGAACAATACATCGGTAAGGCTCACCACTGGCTCATCCTTCACGGTCGCTATGTCTGTATCGCCAGAAACCCAAAATGCGCTAAATGTGACCTCACGCATTTTTGCAGGTTTTTTTCAAAAAAATTTGCACGTTTAGATAAATCATCTACACAAAAAGTCTAAACTATAGCTCCTTTCGCCTGTTTATGTTTAATATTATTTTATAATAATTAAACAATACATGCACCGCAATATAATAGTTTGGTTTAGAAATGATTTGAGGTTACATGATAATACATGCTTGCATCATGCCATCCAAAAATCTGATTTCATCTATCCGGTATACTGTTTTGACCCAAGACAGTATGAAGAGACCGAAATTGGTCTTCCCAAAACAGGTTCTTTCCGTGGTCAATTTATTTTAGAGTCTATCCGTGACCTCCGGCAGAACCTTCAGAATATAGGCTCAGACTTAATCGTAAGACAAGGGCTACCTGAAAAAATTATACCCTTACTTGCCAAAGAGCTGAATGTAACTGCTGTTTATGCTAGCAGAGAAGTGGGTTCGGAAGAATTACAAGTAGAGCAATCTTTGGAGACCGCTTTACATAGAGAAGGCATTAATCTAGAGCTTCATTGGCAGGCTACCCTTCTACATATAGATGAAATCCCATGGCCTGTTAAGAACATTCCTGATACATTTACCCAATTTAGAAAGGAAGCAGAGCGAAGCACTGTTGTTAATAAAGCGCTCCCTCCTCCTCATGAAATGTACGCTTTTGATGGCGTCAAGACGGGTAGTATTCCCTCTTTGGATGAGTTGGGTTTAAGTGAGCCTCCTAATGACAAACGGGCAGTGTTGAAATATATTGGAGGGGAAACGGCAGGCCTTGACCGCCTACATGATTATATCTGGAATAAGGATCAGCTTAAAGTTTACAAAGAAACCCGCAATGGACTCTTGGGTGATGCATATTCATCCAAATTTTCTGCCTGGTTATCCATTGGAGCTTTGTCACCACGTAAAGTGTATGAGGAAATTCAAAAATATGAGCAGGAGCGTGAGAAAAACAGCTCTACTTACTGGCTCTTTTTTGAACTCCTATGGAGAGACTACTTTCGATTTATGGCAAAAAAATATGGCACCCGTATTTTCAAAGTTGAGGGCATACAGAAAAAAGAGATAGAATACTATAATGACTTAGTGACATTTGAGCGTTGGAAACAGGGAAGTACTGGTATACCATTCATTGACGCTAACATGCGTGAAATCAATGCGAGTGGTTATATGTCTAATCGGGGAAGACAGAATGTAGCGAGCTTCTTAGTCAAAGACCTGAAAGTCAATTGGACATGGGGAGCATCTTACTTTGAAACACTGCTGATTGATTACGATGTCTGCAGTAACTGGGGTAACTGGAACTACATTGCAGGAGTGGGCAATGACCCACGTGAAGGCCGCTATTTTAATATTATGAGTCAGGCACAACGCTATGATCCTCAGGGAGAATATGTCAGACGCTGGATACCTGAGTTGTCTGAACTGAAGGGTAAAAAAGCACACTTTCCTGCAAGGCTGGAAAAGCAAAATCTTGACTACGCTAAAGTCAAGTTAGGCACCGATTACCCCAAACCTATAGTGGATTTTGATAAGTGGATGTATTAAAATAAAAAAAGACAACTTTCTTAAGTTGTCTTTGCTTTTTTGCGGTAGTTTTTAAAACCAAGGCCTGGCAACGCTACTAAACGGCCAGGGTATGGAGATTAATATCAGAACTAAGCCAATGAGATAAAAGATGGCTACTCTCTTATGCTTAGTAACTGCTTCTGCTGCTTTCTTGGAGGAGGAATATCCTATAGTGATCAGAATAATAGCAATAAGCATTACTACAAAGTGTTCTACCCCCCAGAATCTGAGCATCGCATTTTTCATGGCAGCACCAAAATCAGCATATACCTGATCTACAATCGGGCTGACAAAATATAGAATAAGACCAATAAGTAATTGAACATGTGTAGCAATCAGCGTGAATAGATAGATTTTTTTATCTCCTGATTTGAAATCCTTATTCTTTTGCCAATTTATCAAGGCCTTGATTACAGCAATGACCAGTAAAATAAGTACGATATAACGAAGTGTAGAGTGTAAATGAAGAAGTCCGGTATACATAAAATTTATTTTTGTGAGTGTAAGTTTAGTTCATACATGACACAGAAAATGATCTGTAAAAAGTAAAGAATAAACCCGGAAATAAGATAAGGGTAAACCCTGAAGTTAATTCAGGGTAAATGTAATAAAAGACTTGAATCAATTAGCAGGAAAGATAAAAAAAGCGACAGTAGGTGGATACTGTCGCAGTGACGCTGTCTCAGTGACGCTGTCGCAAAAAAGCTATTTGTTAATTTACTTAAGCAGCTTTTGGCAGTCGTTGACTTTTGTTTCCTTTAGGATCAATAGGTTTTACACGAGTTTCTCCCTTCTTAATCACCAGGTAAAACATCAAGCCGAGAATATACAAAGACCCACCCAAAAAAAGGGCTAGTACTAAGTAAGATAAGATTGCAATCATTTTTTATATCGTAATAATATTTACTCCATATACAGCCTAACACTACAAAAAGTTGCACATCAAATAAATAAAATTTCATGACTTTTCTCTGCTTATTAAAGTGGTATGAAAGCCAACAATATAAGGTGATTACCTAACTCTCTTCCTGTTTCACTTCTCTTTCTATCTCTCTCTTTACCACTTTTACCGCATTCTTTTTAGGGCGGATTGCCTTACCTATTCTTTGAGAATAAGCTTTGGTGAATTCGGCCCCAATCAGAAATATCACTGCTGAGTAATAAATCCATATCAGTATAATGACCAAGGAGCCTGCTGCTCCATAAGTGGATGAGAAATTACTGTTGCCCAGATATATACCTATAAGCTCTTTACCAACAACAAAGAGAACGGTAGTAAAAATTGCCCCTACCCATACATCTTTCCATCTTACTTTAGCATCTGGCAGGAGCTTAAACATAATAGCAAACACCACTGTCACAATTGTAGTGGAGACTACTTTACTGATAACCTGTAGTAAATAAACAGTATAATCCGAAAATATGCGTGTCAGTATATCTTCAAAACTATCCAGCAGAGTATCTATCAAAATAGAAGTGATCAGGAGCATGCCCAGCAGGATGACCAAAGCAAAAGAAAACAAACGATCTATGATAAGTTTAAGCCAGCCTTTCTGGGGCTTGGCGCGTACTCCCCATATCTCATTCAATGCGAGCTGAATATTCACAAATACCGTAGTAGCACTGAAGGTAAGGGTAGCTATACCAATAATGCGCGCAATGTAGCCAGCTTCATCAATTGCTGCGTTTTTAATGATGTTTTGTATTTGCTGGGCACTCTGGGTACCCACGAAGTCTTCTATGTAGTAAAAAAGCTGGTTTTCCGCTGCCTGCTCTTCAAAGATGGTTCCGGCAATCAAGAGCGTAAAAATCAAAAGCGCCGGCATGGAAAAGATCATATAAAAGGCAATAGAAGCCCCATACAGCATAGGATGGTCATGCTGAAAGCCTTTGACAATATCTCCAATGATTTTGAAGACCAATGTCTTTTTTAGCCTCTTCCATTTTTTCCTTAAGAATTTCATAAAAGCTTCCTTAACAAGGTTTTTTAACCTCAAATGTCAGATAAGGTTATTGTTTATCGTGTATATTATTTTCGGAATGAGAAGGTGAAAATACAACTATTCAGTTTAGTAAGGTCAATGGGTTAAGAAAAATCATAGAAAGCGGCATATTCAATTACAGCTGATTATCCACTCAGAAGACGCAAAGAAAAGCCGACTCAAATAAGCCGGCTATAGATTAAAGCTCAATTCTGGTTCCCAGCACTTTTAAAAACTCAGCGATAAAGGCGGAGTGGCCGGGCCAGGCGGGAGAAGTGATCAGTTTTCCATCTACCACCGCATCTGTCGCAGGAACATCCACATACTCTCCTCCTGCCATGCTTACTTCCGGACCTACTGCAGGATAAGCGGTCAATTTCTTACCTCTTACAACATCAGCAGCAGTCAGTATCTGAATTCCGTGGCAAATGGCTGCGATAGGCTTGTCAGCTTCAGCAAAATATTTGGCAGTCTCAATTACCCTGGCATCTAACCTGAGGTATTCGGGAGCGCGACCACCGGCGATCATCAGTGCATCATAACTCTTGATATCAATTTCGTCAAAAGTAGCATTTAGCGTGAAGTGATGTCCCTGTCGCTCTGAATAAGTCTGATAGCCATCAAAATCATGTATGGCAGTCATGATAGTGTCACCCTTTTTTTTATTTGGGCAAACTGCATGTACTTCATGGCCTACCATATTCAGCATCTGGAAAGGCACCATAGTTTCGTAGTCTTCGGCATAATCACCGGTTAGGAAGAGAATCTTTTTTTTAGCCATCTTTTTTTAAAATTTTAAAGTAAAAAGTTCATGAAATTGAGGTGCAGAACAAGGCTGCACGCTAATAAATAACTAACGGACAAAAGATAGGATGAATACTAAAAATACGCTTTTTTTGAGGCCATTTTTTTTCTCAAAATTCAAATTACTTATTTTTAGAAGCTTGTATTAACTGCAAAGCAGTCACGTAAACAAACCTTTATATCATGCTAGAACAAAGAAAGATTACCCTGGAGGAAAAGGAAATGCCTGAGCATTGGTACAATATTGTAGCCGATATGCCTAATAAGCCCTTGCCTCCGCTCAATCCAGCTACCAAAGAACCTATAGGACCTGATGCTCTGGCCCCACTTTTCCCCATGGAATTGATCAAGCAGGAAGTGTCAGCTGACAAATGGATAGAAATCCCTGATGAGATTAGAAATCTTTATAGCATTTGGCGTCCTACTCCTCTATTCCGTGCACGTGGGCTGGAAAAAATGCTGGATACCCCCGCTAAGATATATTATAAATATGAAGGGGTAAGCCCTTCCGGTTCGCATAAGCCTAATACTGCTATTGCGCAGGCTTACTACAATAAGCAGGAAGGTGTAAAAAGAATTACTACCGAAACCGGTGCCGGCCAGTGGGGCAGTGCGCTAAGCTTTGCCTGTCGTCACTTTGGAATTGAATGTGAAGTATACATGGTGAAAATCAGCCACAATCAGAAGCCCTACCGTAAGCTGATGATGAATACCTGGGGCGCCAATGTTATCGCTTCTCCCAGTGACAAAACTGAAGCAGGAAGAAAAATCCTGGCCAAGAACCCTGACTCTCCAGGTAGCCTGGGTATTGCGATCTCTGAGGCAGTAGAACGCGCTGCTATGGATGAGGGCACCAAATATTCACTGGGTAGTGTGCTCAATCATGTGCTTATGCACCAGACTGTGATCGGACAAGAAGCTATTAAGCAAATGGAGAAAGCGGGAGATATGCCGGATATAGTAGTGGCTCCTTTTGGTGGAGGTTCAAATTTTGCGGGTATCGCTTTTCCTTTCATGCGTCTCAATTTTGAAGAAGGCAAAAATATACGCTGCATCGCCAGTGAGCCTGCTTCCTGTCCCAAGCTCACCAAAGGAGTATTCCGTTACGATTTTGGTGACACTGTCGGTATGACACCCCTCCTGCCCATGTTTACCCTTGGCCATAATTTTGTGCCCGCTCCAATCCATGCCGGTGGTCTCCGCTACCACGGAGCAGGTGTGATGGTAAGTCAGTTACTGAAAGATAAGCTGATGGAAGCCCGTGCCCATCATCAGCTGGAGTGTTTTGAGGCAGGCGTTAAATTTGCCCAGGCAGAAGGCATAATACCTGCTCCTGAAGCTAATCATGCTATCGCCACAGTGATTCAGGAAGCAGAACAGGCCAAGCAAGAAGGTAAATCCAAAACCATTCTGTTCAACCTCTGCGGGCATGGTAATTTTGACATGGCTGCCTATGAAAATTATCTGTCCGGTAATCTGGTAGAACACGAGTTGACCAATGAGGAAATCCGATCTTCACTGGCAGAGTTGGATACTCCGGAGATTAATTAATTACAAATTTCAGATTGAAAACCAAGTAAGCTTTTGGGATTTGTCAGGTTCTATGTAATCTGGCAAATCTCAATTTTTTATTTTTACGCCTTCCATATTCTGACACGCATAAACTGATCATCAAAGCGGCGGGGGAAGGGCATACAGCGGTGCTTGTCCCTGAAATGTTTTGCCTGCTGCATCAAATTGAACCCTCCGGCAGTCACGATTTTATCTACATGCACAAAAAGCCCGTAGGCGGGAAATAGTGAAAGGTGCAAATCTAACTGCTTATCATCTACTTTACTCTGGCTGCAAAGCACAAAAACCGGCGATGTCTGCTCAGCTTTTGCCACATCTCTGGCATAGTGCAACAAAGCTTCTACTTCTTCCGCGGGCTCTGAGTGTACGACCAACCAAATGTCTTTACCTTCTTCTTTCCATTGCTGAAATTGAGTCAGTATTCCACCTGGCACTTTCGCTTCAGGATACTGGAGCTTCACCTCAACTGTATTTGGTGATAATAAGGGCAAATAGCTTTGTTGTTCAGGATGCCAGTCATCTACTTTGTAGAGAGTATCAAAGCTCTTAAAAACCGGCTGTTGATAATTTGGCCAGTTGAGATAGCGCCCGACATAATGTAGCTGTGCCGGCTTGCTAATTTCAAAATTCCATTCGCCCATGATCCCTTCAGGAAAAGTATCCAGATAGATTTGGTCGGGCACATTATCATTGACCCAATTTTTCAGATAAGCGCTCAACTTCTCAAAACGCTTAAAAAAAGATAATGGAATAGGTGCTATTCTTAACGCTCTCCATTTTTCTTCCATAAAAGCAGCCTGCTCCATTTGATAGATGTCTCTGTCTGCAAGCATTACTATGGTGTTGTCTATGTTAAGGTCGGGCCGGGTGTGGATGAAAGCGATGGCTCTGCTTAAATGCCCCAGTCCCCCGCCTACTGCATAATACAGCTTCACGGTCTTTTTAGCGTTTGATGAAAAATTTCCAGGTAATTGGCAACTTCCTGCTTATGGTTGAAACGTTCTTTGATGATACGCTGACACCTAGCTGCTTTCTGCTGCTTTGCCTGTTCGGGAGAGCTGTACCACCATTTCAACGCACGGGCAGCATCCCTGACATCACCAGCATGGAACAAGCAAGCTAACTGTTCTTCATCATTTATCAATACATCTTTCATCCCATCTATGGCTGAGGTGATCAGAGGAACACCCAGGCTCCCGGCTTCCAGCATCACATTAGGCATACCATCATAGTAAGAAGGGATAGCAATGGCATCACATGCGGGGTAATAGCCCAGCAGTTCATAGCGATCCAAAAAGCCCAGGGAAGAAAAGCGAATAGCGGGTTCTTCTTGCAGGGTTTCTAATAATGTATCTTCTACATTTCCCACCAACAACAAATGCAAGTGGTCTGTCAAGCTGCTCTTACGAATGGCCTCCAGGAAAAAGGGAACGCCCTTCTTAGCCTTCAGGTCACCAAAAAGGCCGATCACTTTTCTATCAGGTGCAATTTCTTTTCGCCACTGCATAGCCTTTTCAAGATCACTAGAACTAAGTCGCCAGTTGGTAGTATCAATCCCGTTTGGTGTATAAAAAACTTTATGCTCAGGGAAAAGTCGTTGTATCTTAATGACCTTATCCTGACTTACCGCTCCTATAGCTGCCGACTGTTGGATAGCCCTTAGCAGAATAGGCTGCCTTCTTGTTGAAAACATAGCCGCATCAAAATCATTACCCCGGAAGAGTGTGACCAGAGGAGTCTGCATCCATGTGGGATAGACAGAAGCAGCCAGTATTGGTAAGTTTCCCCCAAAAGCCACAAGATGAGAATACAGCTCTTTTTCTTCACTCAGCTTATTCCAGAGCTTGTTGAGCGTATGGGCAGCATCTACCTCAAACGGGCAAGCCATATACCTGCCTCTCTTCTGTACCTGCCACTGGTAAGCTTTTTTGCGCTGAGAAAAATGGATGATATCTATCTGCACGCCTCCCTCCCTCAGATGATGCACAATACGGTCGCAGGACTGTGCCATGCCTCCCCGATTA
The DNA here is from genome assembly GCF_029504655.1 of Catalinimonas alkaloidigena. Lineage (NCBI taxonomy): Bacteria > Pseudomonadati > Bacteroidota > Cytophagia > Cytophagales > Catalimonadaceae > Catalinimonas > Catalinimonas alkaloidigena. The sequence goes on along the minus strand of NZ_JAQFIL010000001.1, from coordinate 421,977 downwards.
GGGAAATAGTTTTCGCTAAGCCAAAGTAAACGTAACCCCAATTTAACTATCCAGATAGGTTAAAGCCTCCTCATCTTCATCAAACTCCAGCAGATGCTCTTCATCAAAAGCATCGTAGTCATCTTCAGAAAACAGTCGCCCTCCGGCAGCCCGTTTTTTTACACGTTTGTATGGATCTTTTTCTTCTCCGTCTTCATTAGGAAACATCTCATCCTGATTCATGATGCTAGGGGTTGAATGGGTTCTACTTGCTTGTATGCAGAAATTAGTAAGCTGGTAAAGTATTTCGGGCTCATGCTTTTGAAATAATCTCCGTGAAGGTTAGGGTGATATTTAGACAGCTGTTTGCCTTTCAGACTGATCATATAAAATTTTTCGGTTTCTTCAATGCTAACTCCTTCCGACACATCTTCTGCCAATTGGTATTTTGCCTTAGGCAAGACCAACTTAGCTTTGAGAAGATGCTTGTTTTTATACTTCGTCTTGCGTTTGTTTTTATGATACTTCACTCCCCTGCGTTCTCTTACGATATCTTCATTTTCCCAAATGAGCAATGCCCCATCGGCCAGGGGAACCTTGGCAGTAAGCCAGGAAAGGCGGAAGAATGTGGTCGTAATCTTTTGATAACGTTTATTAGCAGGCCTGTCATCAACTTCCTGGCTGCTTTGGTATTGTTCATCAGTAGGGATTCCCAGGTTGATATCCAGTTCTACTTTATGACTTTTGCGTACTTTACTACTAAGCAATTTCAGGCTGGGAATCACGAAGAAACGAAGCTGATTCCCTACATCCAGCTTCTTAAACTTCAGATGCAGCCATAATGCAGTGCCAAATAATAAAACAAGCAGAAAAGCTAAGAAGAAGGCAAATACAACTCCATTTATCATCAGGATAATGAGAATAAATAATGGAAATGCCATAGAAACCATGACCAATACCAAGCCTTGCCTCGCCTTATCGGCATAACTGTCCATCAGGGCAATATGGCTCAGCTTCTTATTCCACTCTCTTATCGTATATTTTCCGCTGACTTTTCGGTCCTGCAGTATTTCTTTTTCTTCATCGGTCAGCCTTCGGTAAATCCGGTATGCGTTAATAGAATTTTTAAACATGTTACATGCGATGGTTGATGATAGTTTGGTACAATTTTGTCAACTTAGCCTGCTGCTCTGCCCAGCCAAATTGGCTCTCCACTTTCAGGCGAGCACTTTCTCTTAACTTACTATTTTCTTCAGGATAGTCCAGTAAAATTCTGATGGCTCTGGCCAATTCGGCAGGTCGCTCTGCTCTCACCAGTTTAGCGTTTATGTCATTTTGTAATAACTCACGAACCACCGGCAGGTCAGAGGCAATTACCGTAGTACCACAAGCCATAGATTCCAGAATCTTTAGAGGACAACAACCCTGTTCCAGATTGCGGCTACATTCTTTGAGGGGAGCCAATGAAAGTTGAGCATGTTGTACATAAGCCCACAACTCTTCCTGCTCGAGCCCGAATTTCCATATCACTCGCTCTGCTACACCTAGTTTTTCAGCCAGTTTGCGATAAGGTTTTACAAAATGACGATGGTGCGCCGCGCAAATCATAAGCTTGAGATCGCTGAAATCCTGCAGATAAGGTAAGGTCCTGAGCAATATATCCATACCCTGCCAGGGCTGTAGAGCGCCAAAATAAATAAGGTACTGCTCGGGCGCATCTTCCGGAGATTTTAAGGTGGGAGGTACAATTGCTCCATTCGGAATCAGTGTGATTTTTGTGTCAGACACTCCTCTATTTAGCAAATAATGCTCAATTACTTTTGAAGGTACCACAATATGGTCTGCATGCTCCAGACAATGCTGCTCCAAGTGGTAAATCTTGTGCAGCGTAGCCTCTGGCAGCTCTGCGTAGCGGTAAGGCAATTCTATGGATGGCAAACCATTGACTTCAAAAACAGTAGCGTATTTATGCTCCTGTTGTAACAGTGCCATGCCACTCCAGATATCCCGAAAATGCACTATTTCCAATTCAGGCAAAGCATTCCTCAGGTCTGTAAGCTGTTCAGCAAAAGCCTCAGCTCTATGTAAATAATTTCTAACCTGCAGGTTAAATCGCTCGTAGCCAATGTTACCATCTACCTCAGAAGAAGGCTGATCGTAAGTACCGATTGTATAAAGTACCCCTCCATTCCACTGCCGAAAGAGTGTTTCAGAAAAATAGCGAATATGGGTAGCCGCTCCTTTGGGAGAAGGATAAGGGTCAAAAGCGGCATACAGGGCACGGTACTGCTGATCCATGAAACCCAATATTAGAAAAGCCTTATCATTTTGCAAACTGATATAAGCCTAATTACCTTAAGTAAGTTGACACTATTAGTTTAAATCATTGCTTTGTAGCAAGATACTCGCTTCAGTTTCTAACTGAAGTGGACAAATGAAGCAAAGTCTCAGACTTTACCTTCATTCATGATTTCAGTCTTGAAGACTGAAACCAGTTTTAGTTTAATGTAAATAAGTCTTCATACTTACTATATCATACACTTGCTTATGAAGATACCAGAAGAATCCTTTGTACTCCATAGCTGGAACCAGAACGCGAAGCGCTGGAATAAGCTCATTGAAGAAAACAGCCTGGAAAGTCGTCGGCTGGTTACCAATCAAGCAATTATTGATGTCTTGCTATCGCTTGGCTGTAAAAAAATACTGGATATTGGATGTGGAGAAGGGTGGCTGGTAAGAAGCATGAAGAAAGAGGGGGTTGAATGCTGGGGAATAGATGGTAGTGCTGAGCTTATCAAGCTGGCGAAAGAAAAAGGCAGCGGTACTTATGGGTGTATGAGCTATGGAGATATTGTTTCCGGTAGCAAAGTGAATGGCTCCCCATTTGAAGCTGCTATATTCAATTTTGCTCTTTTTGATGAGAGCACTACTGCTCCACTACTACAAAAGGTACGCAAGCACTTAACTACTGAAGGAAAAATGGTCATCCAAAGTCTACACCCTGATGCTATGCCAAACAGTAAAGTAAGCCGCTGGGAAGCTGATGTCTGGCAGAACCTTCCAGGAAATTTTAAGGATTCCTATCACTGGTATTTGAGAAGTATAAAAGACTGGAAAAAACTTTTTGAGCATTGCCAGTTGAAACTGGAGAAAATCCATGAGCCAATCCATCCGCATACGCATGTTCCACTCTCGGTGATTTTTGTGCTTTCTCCTGCCTGAGCAAGCGAAACGAATTAAGAAACGGTCTTATTGATTTGTTTGATAATCTCATCAAGTTCTTCGGCACGCTTTTTAATAATTTGGGAAAGATGATTAGGAGCCCCGGAATCAATTTCTTTCATAAGATCACTTAAACCAATTATACGGCAAAGAGGCCCCCTTAGATGATGGGCATTAATATAAGCATACTCAGCAAGTCTACGGTTTTTTTCCTGCGTATGCTCTACTTCCATTACTACCATTTGCTCGAGCCTACTATTCAATAGTTGAATTTCAGTCTGTTGAATAGCCAACTCATCATTTTTCCTTATAAGCGCTGTATCCAAAGCCTTCAACTCCTCATTCTTCCTGACAATCCGATTACGGTATGCAACAAATTTTTGTTTAAGAACCAGGGTTAGAAAAGCGACAAGCAAGGCGTGTAATAGAAAATCAAGTAACTGGGTAAGCTCAGAAGGATAGATAGTGGTATCGTATGCCGGCAAAACCTGAGCGTAATCCAGATAAAGCAGGGCAACAATCCAGATAAAGAAAAAAGAGGATGACTGTAAGCGCAACTTTCCCGGGCAGCAAATGACAATCATCATCATCAGGAAAATAGCATTATAAGGCATTGTGCTATTGAAGCCACCAAAAAATAACCATTCAAAAGTTAAAGAAAGAGCCGCAATCATGATTACCCAATAAGGATTGATATGATGAGGTGCCTTATGGATGCTTTTATACAGTACTAAAGCATACAGACTTATAGTCACTATGTTTTCTATCTGGGTAATCCACACATATTCTGTAAACAAAAAATCATAGCCCAGCTGTATAAGTTGGTAGCAAAGGCTACAATAGATAAATATTCTTAATATAGGTTGTTCAATGCTTGCTTTCATTCTGCTCTGGAGGAAGAGAAGTGATTGTGAATTGCCGTTCTGAATAAATGGATTCTTTTATTGAGTCCAACACCTTGTATATATCATCCATAGACTTTTTTAGCATTTCCTGATAGCGGTAGGGATAAGGAGTACCTACTTGCTGAATCACTTCGTGGAGGTTTTGAATAGGAAGCTGGATTTTGTTAGTGTGCTGTTCAATGTACTGCTGCAGTGCCCTGTTCCTTTGCTCATGATATGCTTTACTCTCCTCAACTTTCTGTTTCAGTTGATGATTCATCTGGGTTAACTGTGCTTGCTGCTTACTAAGCTTCACATTTTTTATACTTACCAGCTTTACTTTTTTCTTTAGCTCCTCATGTTTGGCTTTCAGTTTTTTGTCTTCTTCTTCTATGAGCATCTGTAGATATGCGACCAAAATAGTTAAAGCGACTAGTGTATACAGGAAATTATCGTAACCCCGGGAGTTACGCACGAAGAGGAGATAAAATAGGGAGTTTTTGACGTATACGCTGTAAGAAAGATAGATAACAATAACGAAAGAGATCACTAGCAGGCTTCTTTGCCATCGGCCATCATATAGCAAGCTAAGTAAAACCATTAACGCAAAAAAATTATACTCCGTGCTACCTTCCACACCACCCGAGCGTACAAATAACAGCGAAATCAAAAGCACCAAAAGGACACCCAGCAAAGGATGAATATGTGTAAAGGACTTGTTTCTAAAAGCGAAAATAGTTACCGCTGTAAAAACACATAGTAATATGGAGTCTATCAGGATTCCCTGCCAGGACACTTCTCCTATCAGATCTTGCACAGTCCCTAAGAGCGTTCGCACAAGCGCTATCAAAAATAAAGTGAGTAGCACTCTTGACTCAAATGACCGGTTGGAAGAATTATTATGCAGCATAACTCATGCGTAGGGCTTTCCTAAATTAGAAAAATATTTTACCTATAAATACTTATTGCATTAAAAGTTAACTTGTGAGATATACTTCTTTACTGTGGTTTTCTGCTTTTTGGTAAGTGAATGCGTGAGTCAATTAAGTGCTTTAAGTCATAGTGCAATAACTTCGCTTGGGTATAGTACAGTACCCAGCTTTATTTTCAATTGATAGAAGAGTACAGAAGAAGCACTTTCTTTATTAAAATAAGTAAGGATTTTCTGGTTATCTCACACATAAACTCTAGCTTTAGGCTACAAATGCCAAGGCAGGCATAGCTAAATTTATCCCCATGGATGGACTTTTTAATGTTTTGATCATCATTGGCGCAGTGGTCTTAGGGATCATCGTGTTATTTTATATACTGCCTATCAACATATGGATTCCTGCTGTGTTTTCAGGGGTAAGAGTAAGGCTGCTAAACCTGACCTTCATGCGGGTGCGCAGGGTCCCTCCCAGTACCATTGCCAATGCTATGATCCTGGCCAACAAAGCGGGGCTTAGCGATGTGAGTTCCGATGAGTTGGAAACGCATTATCTGGCAGGGGGAAATGTGCCTACCGTAGTAAAAGCATTAATCGTGGCAGACAAAGCCAATATTCCTCTCACTTTTAAGCAGGCTACTGCTATTGACCTGGCCGGCAGAAATGTACTACAAGCTGTACAGACTTCAGTGACGCCAAAAATTATAGATACTCCCTCCATTGCCGGAGTAGCCGGAGATGGTATTCAGTTGATCGTTCGGGCACGGGTAACAGTACGGGCCAATATACAGCAACTGGTAGGTGGCGCTGGTGAAGATACTATTCTGGCACGGGTGGGTGAAGGAATCATCAATACTATTGGCTCAGCCCGTTCACATGCCATCATTCTGGAAAACCCTGATAATATCTCTAAAAATATTCTGGAGAGAGGCCTGGACGCGGGTACGGCTTTTAGCATTCTCTCGGTAGATATCGCGGATATTGATGTAGGAGAAAATATTGGTGCCAAACTGATGATAGACCAGGCTTCTGCTGACCTGAGAGTCGCTAAAGCGAAAGCCGAAGAGAAACGAGCTATGGCCGTGGCTTCAGAGCAGGAGATGCGGGCGAAGTCTCAAAAAGCCCGGGCTAACGTAATTGCTGCCCAGGCTGAAGTACCAATTGCATTGGCAGAAGCTTTCAAAAAAGGGAATTTGAATATCCGATAAGGCTAAGTTCAGATCTTTTCAAAACGTAAAAGGAACTTCCACCACAGTCTGGTCCCAGGCCAGTTTCATAACGCCTTCTTTTGCTCCTTTACCTTTGCCTTCAAACTGAATGGTAAAATTTTCTACTGGGCTATCAAGCTGGGATACCGGAGCGCTAACGCGCAGCACATCATCCGCTTCATCATAGCTGTAAGCCCCCCACTGGTCTACATCGCTACTAAGGATAATCGTCCACTCATCTTTAGCAGGTATGCTTAGCAGAGCATAAGAACCGGCTTTTACCTGCTTACCATTAAGTTGTACGTCTTCATAGAACTTAATTTCAGGAGCTTCATTGGCTCCATTGCGCCACACTTTACCGTAGGGCACTAACTCTCCAAATACTTCTCTGCCATTTTTGGCCGGACGGCTATATGTAACTCTGATCACTGGGTAATCAAACTCAAGTTCTTCGGGCGCGAAACGTATGTCATGAGCAAAGTCGTCGGGAAAATAGGCCATATCCATAGGGCTCTTGTCAGTGCCCCGCAATTCCTGGGCATGTAATGCACTACAAAAGACAACGCATAGGACAGCCAAAAGCAGGTAGTTTTTCATCTTGCTAGGTTTGGTAAATGAAATGTAAAATAGAAAACAATTTAAGCACAGGCTCCAGATCAGTAAGCAATATAGCCGACAAATGAGTCTAATACAAAATGAGCCCCTGATATAGAGCAGTAAAAAAACTATGCAGGACAAGATAAGTGAAATGAGCTTTTACTAATGGAAAGAGGCTGGATACATCTTTCAGGCAAGAGGAAGCCAACGACATCAAGAAGCAAATGGCGGAAACTAAAGTACAGACTATGACACCTGTCGCACTCACGACAATAGGCATTATTGGCTTTCTTGTTGTTTCAAACAAACGCTGGCTTCATGTATAAGCTTGAACCTGAGTATTGGAAATCGTTGCACATATTTTTTATATTAGGTATGAAATATTAGCTTTTGCTCAACCCTTCATCAAGAGACAGCATGAATGCCCGCAGACTACTTTGGTTTCTATTTGCCTTCCTTGCCATAGGCGTAGGCCTGTATCCTTCCATTTACTTTCTTACAGATATGACTCAGCAGAGTGGCATCCTGGCTAGTAAACCCCAGGAACTTCTGGCCAGCAACTTCTGGAATGTATGTTTTTATGCCCATGTCGGCTTAGGGGGCATTGCTTTGCTAAGCGGATGGTCCCAGTTTTTTAAGAATATTAGAAACAAAAACCTTAGGTTACATCGTAATTTAGGCAAAGTTTATCTGCTGGCCGTATTGCTCAGCGGACTTTCCAGTCTATACATTGCTTATTACACCTCCGGAGGCATCATAGCAGTGCTGGGCTTTGAAGCCCTGGGCTCACTCTGGCTGTTCACCTCTGCCATGGCTTATCTGGCTATCAGGAGAGGAAATACTGATGTACATGAAAACTGGATGATCAGAAGTTACGCCCTTACTTTCGCCGCAGTAACTCTCAGGCTATGGCTTCCCTTGTTTATGGGTGCCTTCCAAATGTCTTTTGTTGAATCCTACCGTATCATTGCCTGGCTATGCTGGGTGCCCAACCTGCTCATCGCCCAGTGGATCATTCATCAGAAATATGCCAAAAAACGGCAGGTGATATTGGCAAAGTAGCTGTGTTTTATCAAAATAATCTATATTATCGGGAACCAGATGTTTTAATATCAACCTAGCCTAAATTAGAACTATGCGCCACCTGCTCTTTTTGTTTATCCTGCTTCCCTATGTATCACTTTGTCAATCTGTTAATACTGATAAGCCCCGTGTCATTGTGTCCACCGACATTGGAGGCAGCGATCCGGACGACTTTCAGTCTATGGTGCACTTTCTGGTCTATGCTGACTGCTTTGACATTGAGGGCCTGATCAGTTCTCCCCCTCATGAAGGCAGAAAAACACACATAGAAGAAGCTTTGCAAGCTTATGCCAAAGATTATCCGCAGCTCAGGCAACACGGAGAATTTCCCTCCCCGGAAGCTTTGTTGCAACTGACTAAACAAGGTGCCATTGATTCCCTCTCTACTGCCGAACCTACTGAGCTTAGTGAAGGGGCTGAGTGGATTATCCAAAAAGCCAAAGAAGATTCCGCACCACTTTACGTACTGGTTTGGGGCTCTATCACGGATGTAGCCCAGGCAGTACATGCAGATCCTTCTATCAAAAAGAATATCAGGGTTTACGCTATCGGCTCCTGGAACACCCGCCTGGACCCCAACTCCAGAGATTATCTCTACGAAAATCATCCAGACCTCTGGTGGATTGAAAGCAATACTACCTTCAGAGGTATGTACATGGGCGGCATGGAGGAAGGTGCATATGAAAACACCGCCTTTGTAGAAAAACACGTAAAAGGACACGGCTCCTTAGGTGAGCTGTTCTGGGAAAAGAAAAAAGACATCAAAATGGGCGATACGCCTTCCGTATTGTATCTGCTCTCCGGTGACCCTGCTGACCCAACTGATAAAAGTTGGGGTGGCACTTATGTCAAAACCGCACACGGACCTCATTACTGGACCGATGACCCACAGCCGGAACTGGTAGAAAATGATCGCCCTGGCGCAAAGACTGTCAATCACTACCGCAAAGCTTATCTGGATGACTGGGCGAAGCGTATGGACTGGACATTAAAAAAGCCATAATTACCTACTTCTGAATCCAGCCTAAGTCAAATGTAAAACCTGGCAACACTTCATCTCCTGAAATATGCTGCTGATAACCTTTAACCTCTTTTACTTTCTGTCCGGTAGCATAAATAACACTTTTTCTTCCGAAGGCTGAAACAGCCAGGCCAGGCGGCAACCGTTGTTCATCCACTCATCCATCTTTTGTTGTGCCGAACTCAGATTATCAGATTCAGACATCAATTCCACCACAAAGTCGGGGCAAAGTGGAGGAAATTTCTTTTTTTCATCTTCAGTTAAAGCTTTCCAGCGATCCAGGAGGCATCGGGAGAACGTGTAGCACCATTAGACAAAGCGAAACCTGTAGAAGAGTCAAATGTCTCACCTAGTCCTGTTTTCCGATTCCATGACTCAAGCTCAAAAAGGATATTTTTGTTAATTCTTCCTGTATTCCCTCCGGTAGGTGCCATAATAATGACTTCTCCTTTACTATTTTTTTCCATGCGGACATGCTCATTTTCCCGACAGAACTCATAAAATTCATCGTCAGTCAGTTTTAACCTGTCCGGAAATTTTATCGCAAAAGATTCCATATCTGATTCAGTTATCAAGCTTCACTTTTCTTAATTTAGCTTAAATGGTGAAGCTTGTAAAACAAGTCTGTTTAATTTCTCTTTTTTTTGCTCAACATGATTTACTTCACCCAGTTTATCTACCTCAAAGAAGGGCAGGAAGATGTTTTCCATGCTTTTGAAGATGTCGCCATACCCATTATCCGCAAACATAAAGGGGAGCTTCTTCTCAGGCTTAGACCTACTCAGGATACTGTTATTGATGCTACTATTGAAAAGCCATACGAAATTCATTTGGTATCTTTTTTTTCTGAGGCAGACTTTGAAAGCTTCAAACTGGATAAAACGCGCAAGCAATTATTGCATTTGAAAGAACAGTCTATCAGAGAGTTGTGCTTGATTCAGGGGCATAAGCTATAACGGAAAACGTCATTATTATCTCCCTGTACTCTACCCGATGATTTTGAGTAAGAAAAAGAAAAGCTGAATTTTGAGGTTACCATACACTCTAAACTCAGCTTTACCATGAAATATTTATTAGAATCAAAGATAAAAAAACTTTGAATGCCTTTCCTGTTGTCCGCCATTTGTCACGACAGAAATTTGTCTGGCAGTTTGTAAAAACAGTTATCAAAATGCGCACTGTGCAATTCTGTGAGTTAGCTACGGAACTGAATGATGAAGTACGAGAGACTTCAAATGAACGGCGCATCCAAGCTTTTTTCAAAGATGCTCTTCTTGATTATCAACAAGTAGCGGCCCTTCTATCTAGGTTTCTACCCCCCGGAGAAGTGAGTCTGAGTCTTGACCGTACGGAATGGGATTTTGGCCAGTGCCAGGTTAATATTTTATGTATCACCGCTTGTGTAGGTAAAGTGGGCTTGCCTTTATACTTTGAGATGTTGGATAATAAAAGTGGGAATAGCAACTATCAAGATCGGATCGATCTACTGAAGCAGTGTGTAAGGCTGCTAGGTAAAGCACGCATCGCTTCAGTCATTATGGATAGAGAATTTATCGGCCATCAGTGGCTGACTTGGCTTCAGAAGGCTGAAATTCCCTTCTGTGTCCGCGTTCCTAAACATCATACTATCACCTTGCGTAACGGTGAAACCTACCAAGCCGAAGAATTAATGGCTCACCAGTCTACACGGTACTTTCAAAATGCTATTGTGGATGGAGTAAGAGTTAATGTAGCTATTAGAAGACTGGCTAACCGAGAAATGTTGTATGTCATCGGTACTCACTTTGCTAAGCAGCTTCCGCACATATATCGCAAACGCTGGACCATAGAGGTTTTCTTTCAAAGTTTGAAAGGACGCGGTTTCAAATTGGAAGGTTCACATTTACGAAGTCTAGACAAGTGGAAAAAACTATTTGCTTTAGTGTGTATTGCTTTTGCTATTTGCCTGTCCTTAGGCAGAGAGTTCTTGGATAAAACACAAAAAGTAGCGATCAAAAAGCACGGCTATCCAGCCAAGAGTACTTTCCGCAGAGGGTTAGATTGGTTCCGGCAGTATTTAAAAGGCAAGCATCAAGCTGACTTTGATAGGCTGCTTAAACTATTTCTGCGAAGAGTAGAGCGAACTGGGGCCTGCGATTATCAACTGATAAATATCATCGGGTAGAGTAATCTCCCTGTTTTTCTTTATCTTAAAAGATACTCTAAGCCAAAACTCCATATGATGCAGCAATTGATATTATCAGAGCGACCCAGAAAAGAAACACTAATAAGAGTCTTAAAAGAAGGCTTGGGGAGAGATTATAACATACGTTTTTTTGGCGTTGGCCCCTACAAAAGTATTATCCTTAGCCGTTCACCCCTGCATGCGGTGCAGATTTCTTATAGCAAACAAAATATCATACAGATTGAAGGCACCTATGCTTCTCCTTTCAGTGCCTTTATGATCTGGTTAAACACTTTCTTTGGTGCCGGACTTTCCGCTTTTGATTACCCTCATGCAGACTGGCGTAAGCTGGAAACTGAGGTAAGCACTTTTCTGAAGGATCGGTTCATTAATGAGAAACAAAAAGTATAAGTTGGTTTGGATTCCCTTTCTAAATAAAATCAAAGTGATTGCCTAAAACCATGAATTAGACTTTTACTTTTTTAGCAGCGGTAGTTTTGGTAGATTATTACCAAAACTACTCATATGAATATTTCCATTCACTTTTTAGGCGCAGCCCAATCAGTCACCGGCTCCAAGCATCTGCTTCATTTTGATGATTTTCAGGTACTTATTGATTGTGGTCTTTTCCAGGGGCTCAAAGAACTACGGCTACGCAACTGGGATCCCTTCCCCATGGATGTCTCTCAGGTGGAAGCCCTGGTACTCACCCATGCCCACATTGACCATATTGGCTACCTGCCCAAGTTCGTTAAAGAAGGCTTTGATGGTCCCGTATACTGCACTTCCGCTACCGCTGATCTGGCAAAAATTCTGCTGCTTGACTCTGCCAAGCTACAGGAAGAAGAAGCTGAATGGGCGAAGAAGAAAGGCTACTCTAAACACCATCCACCCAAGCCATTGTACACTACAGAAGAGGCAGAAAATACTTTCCGGTTATTTCAGCCCTATGAGTTTGACGAAGATATTTACCTGCGAGATGACATTCGGATAAAATTTCATAATGCCGGACACATACTGGGAGCTGGTTGGGTGGAGCTGACAGTACAGACCGAAAGGCAGCAAAAAACCCTCGTTTTTTCCGGCGACTTAGGACGCTATCACCAACCGATACTTCGTGATCCGGTTTCTATGAAACAGGCTGACGTATTGGTAACCGAATCTACCTACGGTGATCGTGATAATTTATTTGAAGATCCTTCTGAAGAGTTTGCCCAGGTGGTGAATGAGGCATTGGAAAGAGGCGGTTGCCTGCTCATTCCCGCCTTTGCATTAGGACGAACCCAGATGGTCATGTATTATCTCAAGACACTTATGGAAGCAGGTACAATTCCCAAGGTACCGGTATACCTGGATAGTCCGATGGCCATCAGCATGACAAAGCTATACAAGCATCATTTTTCTTATCATAAACTACGTGATGAAGACTTATCTAAAGAATCTATATTTGACTATGAGCTTTTTAATTACTACCGCAGTGCTGAGGCTTCTAAAGGGATCAATGAAATACGTCGCAATGCTATCATCGTATCTTCCAGTGGTATGTGTACCGGAGGCCGCATTCTGCACCACCTTTACCATCGCCTTCCCCGAGAAGAAGATACAATCCTGTTTGTCGGCTTCCAGGCAAAAGGCACACGAGGCCGTGATATTTTGGAACAAAAAGAAACCATCAGAATGTTTGGGCAGGAAGTTCCGCTCAAAATGCAGGTACGCAAGATTGACGGGCTATCAGCCCATGCTGATAAAAACGAATTACTCAAGTGGGTAAGTACGCTGCAAGAAGCTCCCAAAAGGACCTTTATTGTACATGGAGAAATAGAAAGTGCTCAAGCGTTACAACAGACACTTACGCAAAAGCTCGGCTGGTCTAATGTGCATGTCCCTGACTACATGGAACAACATAAGCTCTTTGACAACATATAAGCAGCCGCATCATCTTTCACTTTTATAACCAATATGGGTAAAAGGCAGAAAAGGATGGAAACTAAAGGGGATGGGGTAGTCTACTGTCTAAAACACTCAGGATGCCACCCTCAAAATCTGGCACCTGCATAATGATGAGCTGGTAGAAAAGATTGAATACGGTAAGTGGTCATATACTTTTGACGAAGATGACAACTAAAGTATTAGGCCTGGTATAATGATATACAAAAAGACTTACTCAAATAAATGAACAAGCCTTTTTCGTTTTTTATGGCTTAAAACCTGTAAAGTAAACTTAACTCAGCAATTGTTGTGAACCCAACCATTACTTTTGATATATGTACATCTTCACTATTTAAACTAATATCAGTGATTATACCCGGAAAAGTAGTAGCACCTATATAAAATTGATCATTGATATCATATTGTACACCTAATAAATATCCAAACTCAGGGATTAACTCCACCACAGTGTTACCTTCTTGAAAGTACATTTTGATACCTCCTCCGTAATAAAACCCATGGACAAACTTAAATTTATCATTAATATACTTCCTGTTTTCAGTACCAAGCGTGAATGATATATCGGTAACTAATGTACTAAGCAAATATGAGTTAGAAGTGCTTCTTCTATCCAAATAAACCATTGAAAAGAAAGCATCATATCTTTTATATTTATTTTCCTCCAGTTCCTTTTTGTAGATAAAACTGAAATTACTGCTAAGGTTACTGCTCCCTATACCTATTTCCCTGACAGGTTTATCTTCATTTTCTTGCGCATGAATAGGATAAGCTGCAACAAGCATTACTATCAGTAATAGAAACGTGGACTTTAGAGTGTTTATCGTCATGTTTATTTTTATTTTCAGCAACGATAGTGATTTTTTCTCAACTTTTATCAAGTATACTCACTGAAAAGTTATTCAAACTTATAGAAAACCTTACCTCAAGCTGATCAACCGTGCATGGTGCTATATACTTTTACTCCTTTCAAGAGAAGCATCCTTCATCTAAATTTTTGGGGAAAGGCTATCATACCTGATCCATCAAGCGAATAAAGAAGGAGAATATCTTTTATTAAAAATTAAAATTCTTTAGAATGGCATTTATTTAAATTTTTACACTACATATTATGCATAATTCAATAAATAATTCTGAATCTAAAAGAAGATTTCTAAAGCAGTGCTTAAGAGGATCGTTGGCTTCATTCACCTTACCGGCACTAGCCGAGAGCTCAGCTAAGCCTCATGAGATTCTGGAACTATTGTCAAGGCGTGAAAATAAATATGAAGAAAGTTATTGGGAGATGGTCAAGAGGCAGTTTACCATTCCTGATGCGCTGATTATGGTAAATGCCGCTAACCTCTGCCCCAGTCCCTATTTTGTAACTGAGCAGGTACTCACCTCCCAGCAAAAGCTGGAGAAAGATGTATCTTTCCAATACCGCTCAGTATTCTCCACTGAACGGGAAGAAGCCCTTAAAGCTCTGGCAGATTTTGTAGGCGTAGACAAAGATGAAATGGGCATCACCCGCAATACCACAGAAAGCAACAACATCATTGTACACGGACTAGCACTTAAGAAGGGCGATGAAGTGTTGCTGTGGGATCAAAACCATCCTACCAATGGTATCGCCTGGGAACAACAGGCCAAACGCTATGGCTTTAGTGTCAAAATGATAAGTGTGCCCACCGCTCCAACTTCTGTTGATGATTTGATTCAGCCCTTTGCAGATGCTATTACTCCCAAAACCCGCCTTATCTCTTTTTCTCATATTTCCAATACGTCCGGCATTGCTTTACCTGCAAAAGAAATATGTGCGCTTGCCAGAGAAAAAAACATCCTGAGCATGGTAGACGGAGCACAATCACTAGGCGCGCTGGATCTGGATCTCAAAGAGATGGGCTGTGACTTCTACTCCAGCAGTACCCATAAATGGCTGATGGGACCATTAGAAAACGGTATCCTTTATGTCAAAAAAGATAAGCTTACACACGTCTATCCGGCAGTAATCGGGGCTGGCTGGAATCCTGAAAGCAATACAGTAGATGAAAAGCTTTGTGTCCTAGGGCAAAGAAATGAAACTACCGCGTCAGCACTTGGCTCTATTGTTGATTTTCATCACTCCATCGGAAAACCTCAGATAGAAGCGAGAATCAAAGCTTTGAACGCTTACCTTAAAGCGCAGGTAAAAGAGAAAATTCATGCTGTTAAGTTTGTTACGCCTCTCTCAGCTGAATTAAGTGGAGGGGTCACTATTCTGAGTATGCCGGGCAAAGATCAGACAGCAGTTTTTCAAAAACTATATGATGTTCATGGCATCGCCTGTGCCCCCACCGGAGGCTTACGTCTATCTCCCCATATCTATAATACTATGGCGGATATAGATAAAATTGTAGAGGCGCTGGAAGAGGTATAGCTGGTGGTGTAATAGCCGTAATTTTCACACACTCTTAGCGAAATAAAATTCCCGGTAAATATCCCAGTGCTTTCCGTTATGCTTCAGCAGAAAGATACTCTCTGCCATAAAGCTGTCCTGAAAATCTCGATACTGAAACTCTTTCCAGGCTTCCTTAAAAGCTGATTTGCTGAGGTCGCGCGTAGCAATCGTCATATGCGGATGAAACTCGGTTCTAATCTCACCCTCAGGAAAACCCAACTGCTCTGCCAGCACTTGGTTCAGGTGCGCATGAATATCCAAAATAGCTTGGGAGGGCTCCACATTTATATAAATCACCCGAGTGGAAAAGTGGCCGAAACCATTGAGCCTTGATAAAAATCCTGACTGTTGGCCGGCAAACTTTTCTAAGGTGGGAATGAACCTGCTTTCCTCTTCCTCTTTCCGTTTAAAAGGCATTTGCAATGTTATATGGGCCGGAGACTTCAAAGCATGTTGAGCGTTAAACCTCTCTTTCATCTCCTCTTTCAATGCTCTGATATTTTCTTTGAGCGCTTCGTGGGGTATGAAGGCAATAAAATAGAGTTTCATAAACGTATTAAGGGTTATTCATGCTAAAAAAATATAGGTATAAAAAAAGAGATACAAAGCATTACGCCCAAAACATATAATAAAGATACTGAAACAAAACACGCTATTATTTCTGCCCCCCCCTTACTGCATGTCTAAACGCCATTGAGCTTATTATAGCTAATGTGATGTGTCTATGAATCCTCCTCTTCATTTAATCTTTATCATTGCTCTTGCGTATCTTTTGCAAGGCTGTTGGGTAAGGTTAAAATATTAACTTACTTCCTATAATAGTTCAATCCTATAAACACATGCTATATACTTATCAGAAGCAGGACTTAGGCTCCTTTTTTTGTATCAGCACTGATTTTTCCAGAGAAAGAATAGAGATGCAGTATTACAGGAACCTGATCTATATTTTCTGGAACAGAACGTCAGAACCCATACATCTATACCTGGATGCTGTACCCCACTCACTCCAGCCCGGTCAGCTTAGCAGTTGCACTTACCTGCAACATATCTCTTTTGACAAAAATACCGGTCCACTTACTGCTTTTGCCTTCAATCGCGAGTTTTATTGTATACAGGATCATGACCATGAAGTTTCCTGTAATGGCATACTTTTTTTTGGCGCCCAGCAAACTCCCCTGATCAGTCTGGATGAGCAGCAGAATTACTCTTTCAATCTGTTGTATCAGGTATTTCTGGAAGAATTTCAGACTAAGGATAACATACAGGGAGAGATGTTGCGGATGCTGCTAAAGAGGCTTATCATCAAAACTACCCGCCTGGCCAAAGCTCAATTGCTACATAAAAAAACCGACAATAAGCAGATAGATATCATTCGTAAATTCAATGTGTTGGTAGACATGCATTTCCGGGAGAAGCATCAGGTAAGTGACTATGCTGATTTATTGTTCAAATCTCCCAAAACCTTATCCAATCTTTTTGCCCAATTTCATCAACAGACACCTTTGGAAATTATTCATCACCGAATCATACTCGAAGCCAAACGCTTGCTTTTGTATACTGATAAGCCATTCAAACAGATTGCTTACGAACTCGGCTACAAAGAAGTAGCCTCTTTTCATAAGCTTTTTAAGAGAATAACTAAACAAACTCCTCAGCAATACCGGAATAAATTGAAAGAAAAGGAAGTTTGAACATACATAAGGGAAAAATAGACTCTGCAGGAGCTAGTAAATGGTCGTATAAAGTAGCAGCACACAAAAACAAATGTAAAAATGACAACTTTCAAAGTTCCAACCAGAGAAGAAGTAAACCCTTCGAACCAACAGATTTTTGATAAGCTAAGAGACACAGTAGGCTTTGTTCCTAATTTGTATGCCACTTATGCTTATAACGATACTGCACTAGGTGACTACCTGAACCTGCAAAACAGGAAAAGTACCCTTAAAGCCAAAGAAAGGGAAGTTATTAATTTGGTAGTAAGTCAGGTTAATGAATGTGAGTACTGCTTAGCAGCGCACACAGCGATAGGTAAAATGAATGGCTTTACCAGCGAGCAAATACTGGAAATCCGTTCAGGAAAAGCTTCGTTTGACAACAAACTTGATGCATTGGCTGCGTTTGTAAAAAACATTACGCTCAACCGAAGTAAGCCTGCCCCTCATGCTCTGGAGAAGCTTTTTGAAGCTGGTTACACAAAAGCCAATCTTGTAGATGTAATCATGGTCATCGGTGACAAGATCATCAGTAACTTCATTCATGGGGCTACACAGGTAGCTGTTGATTTTCCTGCCGCTCCGGTGCTGGAAGAAGTAAATGTGTAACAGTATCATCTCTGCTATTTTTGAACATCAAAAAAGAGGTTAATCATGGCCACGAAAATCAAAATAACAAATATGGAGGAAGGATTTCAGTCCTTAATTTCCAATGGAAGACATGCTATTATCGGTGATGAGCCAGTCATTTCAAAGGGAACTGACCTTGGCTTCAGTCCTACAGAGCTTTTACTATCCAGTCTGGCTTTCTGCAAAGTAGCCACAGTTAGATATATTGCGAGGAAGAAGCAATGGGAAATTGGTGAGGTAGATGCTGAATTAGCAATGGAAGTTAAGAGAGATGGCAAGCAATTATTCCCTCGTATAAAGGTTGAGATCACCATTGAAGGTGATTTAACTGAAGAGCAGAAGCAAGAGTTGCTGGGAGAAGCAGATCGCTGTTACATCCATCGGCTGATAGAAGGGGATTGGGAGATAGAAGAGACTGCCTCAAAACTGCAAATGGTAAGCTGATATCAGTGTGAGCCCCTGAATGACTTATGACATTCAGGGGCTTTTTAATGGCTATCAAAAAAAGCTAATTGTACTTTTTATCTTCTTTAGTTTTGGGAGTATGATTGTCAGAGAAATTGAATCCTTTACTGACTAGTCAGTTTTCCGACCAATGATAAATCAACCTCATGCCAGCACTGCTGTTGGTCGCCAGTAAAATCCAGATTATCAAAGATCTGCGAAAGTAGCAAGTCATTTGACAGCTTATTCTGTAAATCATAAAGTATCGATAATATTCTTTATCAGGTTTTTATGCGCTTCTTATAAATACGTCGTAATAATACTTAGGTCAGGTCCCGGACCGGTAGGCTCCTTTACCACATCTCCATTGCTTATAAGACTAAAACAAAGTCTGAGTATAAAATTTGAGAAAAGAAAGATCTCTACTTAATACATACAGACAGTTGGAAATACGAAGCCTGGTTTCTCCACTTTGCATAAGAGATTGGGCGCGAAACCTGTACTTTATTACAGCATTGTTTAAGTTTTAGACTAACCTTTGCGAATTTTAGACCAATAAGGGTATATTTTAGTAATATTACTTATAAGTTTAAAATTCATAAAACAGGTGATTTAATGCCAAAAATCTGTCAGGACAGACAAAAAAACTATCAGTTTATGTAAGCACAGAGATTGGTTTTATTTTAATACCATATTTTGCACTGGCATTGCAAAAGAAAAGTTTAACTTATTTTTCTTTACCATAAACAATTTTACGAATCCGGAATTAATTATATATCATGAAAAAATGGCTTTTTATTGGGATAAGTGTTATAGTTTTAGGACTGTTATCACTTCTGATTTTCCCCTCTCTTATGCATAAGGAGAAAAAAGCAGATTCACTTAGCAAGGAAAATATTCTTCCCATAAAAATAGCCGAAGTTACAGCCACTGAGTTTGCAGACTTTGTAGAGGCTGTAGGTTCTACTTTCGCTTATGAGTCTGCCGAAATTACGCCTAATGTTACTGAAGTAGTTGAAAAAATTAATTTCAGGGACGGGCAGCTGGTCAAGAAAGGAGACGTCATCGTGGTGCTCCGTTATGCTGAAGAAAGCGCGCAGCTCAGTGCCGCCAAAGCCAATCTTAAAGAACAGGAAAGAGAGATTGAACGCCTTACCGGACTGGTTAAAAGCGGAGCAGCGGCTGTGTCTGCCCTGGATGCCAGAAACACGCAAAAGCAGGTAGCTGAACAACAAATCCTTCAGTTTCAAGCTCAAATATCAGACAGAATTATCAGAGCACCCTTTGACGGGGTGCTGGGTTTGCGCAATATCAGCGCGGGTTCACTGGTATCTCCCCAAAACGTCATCACCACCATTGACGACCTGAGCACCATGCGTGTAGACTTTACAGTACCGGAAATTTACCTGGGGCAGATCAGCTCGGGCATGGAAATAAGTGCCATTTCACAGGCCTATCCGGAGCAAGTGTTTAAAGGTAAGGTGACCGAAATAGATACCCGGGTAGATCCCAGCTCAAGAGCAATCCGTGTGAGAGCCGAGATTCCGAATGAAAGACAATTGCTTAAGCCAGGCATGCTGCTATATGTAGAAATGGCACTGGAAAGAGGGACTTCTCCTTCTATTCCGGAGAGATCAGTATTACAAACCGGAGAAAGGCAATTCGTCTATAAGGTAAGCAAAGACTTTGTACAAAGAACCGAAATCAGGCTGGGAAGAAGAAAGCCCGGCTATGTGGAAGTGGTCTCAGGGCTTACCCTCGGTGATTCGGTAGCTACCTCCGGCCTGCAGGATCTAGATGATGGGGTAAGCGTACAAATAGATGGAGTATTTGAACAGCCTACTGAACCTACAGAAATTATTGACCTAGAAAGCCAGTTGTCTCAATAAGCCCATATTCCTATGAAACTATCTGATATTTCTGTCAAAAGACCTGTATTTGCTGCGGTCTTAAGTTTATTGATATTGGCTTTTGGTCTGGTTTGCTACACCCGGCTGGTAGTTCGGGAGTATCCCGACATTGAACCACCCATCGTATCAGTTGAGACTAATTATCTGGGCGCTTCCGCTGCTGTGGTTGAAACCCGCATTACCCAGTTGGTGGAGCAACGCGTAAGCGAGGTGGAGGCAATCAAGCTGATTAATTCCAGTAGTGTAGACGGTCGCTCTGAGGTTACCATAGAATTTGACCTGAACCGGGATATTGACGCAGCGGCAAATGATGTAAGGGAAGCCGTCTCCAACCTGCTGGACAACCTGCCGGAAGAAGCTGACCCACCAGAAATCAATAAGGTAGACGCCGGCTCAGATGCCGTATTGTATCTGAACCTTACCAGCACCGAAATGGGCATGCTGGAACTTACCGATTATGCCGACCGCTACCTGGTAGACCGCTTTTCCGTCCTGCCCGGTGTAGCCAGAATCAGAATCTCAGGCGGATCGCGCTATGCCATGAGGATATGGCTTGACAGGGAGGCGCTGGCAGCCCGTCAGCTTACAGTAACCGATGTGGAAGATGCACTACGCAGCGAGAATGTAGAACTACCAGCCGGTTCTCTGGAGTCATTGGACCGCCAGTTTACTGTGCGCCTGAACCGTGAATTTGAGGAGGTAGAAGATTTTAATAAGCTCATAATCAAAAGAGACGCAAATGGCCACCATATTCAACTGGAAGAAGTAGCGCGTGTACAGCTGGGGCCAGAGGAACATAGAATGAGTTATACCGGTAATGGCGTAATGAGGGTTGGGCTGGGAATCATCAAGCAGTCTAAGTCCAATACATTGGATATCGCCAATGCCGTACAGAAGGAGGTAGAAAAAATCAAGCCTACTTTACCTGAGCATATGTCTATCAGCAATAGCTATGACCGCTCAGTATTTATTTCAGAGGCTATTTCAGAAGTGTATAAAACGCTGGGCATTGCCATCATCCTGGTAATATTTGTCATATATATCTTTTTAGGAGATATAAGAGCTACCATTATTCCTGCTGTAACCGTACCGGTTTCCCTGGTAGGCACCTGCATTGTGCTATTGATTTTCGGCTATTCCTTAAACTTACTTACCCTCCTGGCTTTGGTACTGGCTATCGGCCTGGTGGTAGATGATGCCATCGTAGTACTGGAGAACATTTACACACGATTAGAAAAGGGAGGGAAACCTCTACTCGCTGCCTATCAGGGAGCAAGAGAGGTTGGGTTTGCAGTAATCGCTACCTCATTGGTGCTTCTTGCAGTTTTTATTCCTATCACCTTTCTGGCAGGCGATATTGGCAAGCTATTTACTGAATTCGCCATTGCCATGGCTGCTGCCGTATTTTTCTCTACCCTGGTAGCACTTTCATTATCACCCATGCTGTGTTCCAAGATGCTGAAGCACAAAACAAAAAGGGGCAATATGCTTACTCATGCGGTAGACAGAGCCGTCAGGTATCTGCAAAAAGGTTATCGTTCCAGCCTGGAGCGTTTTATCATTAAGCCTTACATAAGTGTGATCATCATTCTGCTCTTCCTGGCTGGCTCAGTAGGATTATTCATGATCGTGCCTAAAGAATTCATTCCCAAAGAAGATCGTGGGGTTTTCTTCCTGAGCGCATTGGCCCCCGAAGGTTCTACCTATTCCTACACCAAATCCTATATGGATGAAATTGAGGAGAGGCTGATGTACCTGAACGAAGAGACTGGCGAAGCAGGGACCATACTGGTAAGAACGCCCGGAAGCTTTGGGTCAACTGTACAGTCTTTCAATGATGGCAGGGTAATCATCGTGCTGTCAGACTTTTCCCAAAGACGGTCTGCCTGGGAGATAATGGATGAGGTAAGGGAAAGACTCTCTGATCTCACCGGACTACAAATCTCAGTCATCATGCGCCAGGGACTGAGCTCCGGCTCCGGAAAACCGGTGCAGTATGTGCTGAGCGGTGATACCTATCAGGAGATTGCCGAATGGCGAGACATGCTACTTAACGAAATAGAAGACTACCCCGGGCTGGCAGATATTGACTATGACTACAAAGAAACCAAACCTCAACTGAAGGTCAACATTGATAAAACCAGAGCCGCTGAACTGGGGGTTTCTATCATCAACATAGGGCGGACGCTGGAGACGCTATTAGGCTCTCGCCTGGTGACTACCTTTATCAAAGGGGGGGAAGAATATGATGTGATCGTTGAATCTGACTTTGAGCAGAAAAGGATGTTGTATGACCTGAAGAATATCTTCGTGCGCTCCGAACGTACCGGCAATCTGATTCCATTGTCTAACCTGGTAAGTCTGGATGAGTTTGCTGACTCTGGTAGCCTGAACCGTTACAACCGCATGCGTGCCATCACCATTGAGGCTAACCTGGCCAATGGCTATACGCTGGGACAGGCACTGGACTATCTGGATGCAGTAGCTGTAGAACAACTACCCGAAGAAGTTTCCATCGGCTACAAGGGCGAATCGCTTGATTATAAAGATTCCAGTGAGTCTGTCATCTTTATTTTTATACTGGCACTGATAGTAGTATACCTGGTGCTGGCAGCTCAGTTTGAAAGCTTTGTACACCCTTTTGTACTGATTCTGACTGTTCCTTTTGCTCTGCTGGGTGCCTTGCTGGGCCTTTGGATATTCAGTCAATCCATTAATATTTACAGCCAGATCGGGATGATTATGCTGGTAGGCCTTGCCACCAAAAACGGTATATTGATCGTAGAATTCATCAACCAGCTACGGGATCGCGGCCAAAGCTTTGATAGCGCCATTATTGATGCATCAGTGATGCGCCTACGCCCTATTGTGATGACCGGTCTCACTACGATTATGGGGTCTCTTCCGTTAATCATATCTTTCGGCGCAGGTAGTGAAACAAGATTGGTGATCGGAATAGCCATATTATTCGGCGTACTGGTATCTTCTGTTTTTACCATCTATACTGTGCCTGCCATGTACAAGCTAATTGCCCGAGGCACATCCAGTCCCAATGCAGTAGCCAACGAACTGGAAAAATCTTTGAATGAAGAAAAACTTAACCTTGCCTGATTTGAGCAGCGTAAAAAAAAAGCTTCTAGACGTATTATTGATCTTACTGATTGCCGGCATTGGCTCCTGCAATCTGGCTCCGGTTTTTCAAAAGCCCGATCAGCAAATTTATGATGACTTTAAATATAAAGCATTTGCTGACTCCCTCTCTTCCATCACTATAGATACTATCTGGTGGAAGTATTTTGAGGATAGTACTTTGGACAACATCATCAGGCAGGTCTCGCTGAACAATAATAACCTGCAGGCTGCGCTGCAAAGTTTTGAGCAGGCTGATATATTGACCAGAGTTGAGCGCTCCCCCCTTCTGCCGGAAGTGCGGACAGAAATCAATACCTCCCGTACGGTAGTTTCAGAAAATGCGGTACAAAGCTTCCAGTCCAACAAATTCACCAATTATTCATTTTTAGGATTGGCCAGCTACCAGCTTGACCTGTGGGGGGCCTTGAGAAATAATTACGAAGCTTCAATTGTTGAGTCAGAAATAGCTTTGTTGGAATATTACAACCTGCTTTCTATACTAAGAGCCCAGGCTGCTTCTCAGTATATCAGTATTCGTCAGCTGGATACACAAATCGCCCTCTATGATTCCACAATTCGCCTAAGGGAGCGCTCTTTACAAATCGCCAACTTAAATTATGAAGCGGGAGCCTCCGATGCGCTGGACCCTGCAAGAGCTGAAACACAGCTCCGCACTGCCCAGGCCCAGCGGTGGACGTTGATCAACCAGCGGGCACGACTGGAAAATTCACTGGCGGTACTGACCGGCAGAGAACCTTCAAACTTCTCTTTGCCTGACACTCCGCTAGATTCATTGCCTCCTATTATTCCTTCACAAATACCCTCTGAAGTACTGACCAGAAGGCCTGATGTGTGGATTGCGCTTAAGAGTATGGAGGCAGAAAACGCCCGTATCGGAATTGCGAAAGCAAACCTCTACCCTAATATTACTTTGTCTGCTCAAGCTGGGTTTCAGGGCAGGTCTTTTGAAAACATTCTTACGCCACAGAGTTTTGCCTGGACGATCGGCGGAGGTTTGCTTCAGCCTGTGTTCAATTATGGTAGAAATAAAGCGTTGGTTGAAGCAGCATATGCCCGCTATCAGGAGGTAGCCGAGCTGTATCAGCAGTCGGTATTATCAGCTTTTGAAGAAGTTGAAAATGAGTTAGCCAACATCTATTACCTCAATAACCAGTACCGGAGACAGCAACAAACAGTGGCAGCAGCCACCAGGACTTTGGACCTTGCGCGCCAACGTTATGAAGCTGGCCTGGTCTCTTACCTGGAAGTAGTAGATGCTGAGCGTACTGCACTCCTCAATCAGGTAGATGCTGTAGTCATTGTAGGACAACTCTACCAAAGCATGATTAACCTTAGCCTGGCATCTGGTGGCAACTGGGAAAGTGCCCCTCAACTTTATGAGGCTGAGGAATTTATGGAATAGTCCCTGAAAGTGTTCAGAGCTTTCAGCCGACTATTTTGCTAAAAAAGCTGTTGACCACCGGCTAAGAAACAATATATCTACCCTTTTTTGCTTATTGTGCAGGCAGTCTGCCGGATTGGCCTGATCAGCTTTGGTAGCCTGTAAGCTGGCAGCAGGCCGTTCCCCTTCCACGCATTTTTCCAGATGAGTTCTTTTCGTGTGTGTATTGTATATGTCTTAAAAAAACAACTACAGCACCATACCCTCAAAATGTTGTTTTGCCCCATACTGTAAAATAATTTTGTCCGTTAATGGTCAATGCGTACCCGTGGGTGGACAAAGTGAGTACTTAGTTTTCCCGGGCAAATAAATGGGATTGAAATAACTTTATCTTGTAGTAAGTTTAACCTTTTTAAAAAAATTTGCTTTACAAAAATGGAATCCTTGTAAAGCTTCTGATTCGTAAGGCTATGTAAAACAGAATATGAAATAATACGTACAAAGAACAATAATTGCTTAAAGATTCAATAAGTGTCAACACCTATAATATCAGAGAGTATCCGACTTAATATCAACAAGGTATATTCTCTAATAACATCATTCCAGTATGCAAGATCAATCAACGGTGGCTGATTTTATGCCTCATGGGCATTGTTACTTCTGGGAGCCTTATATCCTCTGGTCCCATGCCCTTTCCGACGGAATTATCGCCTTAGCCTATATGATCATTCCTTTCTCTCTTTTTTACATTTTTTACAGGCGAAAAGACTTTGTTTACAGTTGGATGGGGATCCTTTTCGCCATATTTATATTCGGTTGTGGGCTTACACATGTGTTTGATGTTGTAAATATCTGGTACCCCATTTACCATATTGATTCAGTTGTACGCATAGTTACAGCCCTTGCATCTATCGGGACCGCCTATGTATTGATTAAATACATCCCCAAAATAGTATTGCTCCCCACTGGAAGACAATGGGCTGAAGTAAACGAAGAGCTCTCTGCAACAAATGAGGAGCTTAGTGCTTCCAATGAGGAACTGCATGCCGCAAACGAAGAATTACAAGCTGCCAATGAGGAACTGACACTTCTCAATGAACAGTTGTCAGCTGCCAAAGATGAAATACAAAGGCTCTCGTACGAAAGGATTCAGTACAATCAGCAAAAATATAAAGACCTTGCCGAGAGTATTTCAGATATCTTCTTTGCCCTGGATACTTCGTTTTGCTTTACACACTGGAACAAAGCCAGTGAAGCATTTAGTAATATTCCAGCGGAAGAAGCAGTAGGAAAAAGTATGTATGAGTTGTATCCCCACCTGCAAGGCTCCCCGATTGACCAGTTTTACAAAAAAGTAATGCAAACCGGCCAATCTGATAAATACATTCAGCAGTTCGGTACCGAATATGAAAACCGTACCTATGAGGTCAACGCTTACCCAACTACCGATGGCATATCGGTCATCACGGTGGATATTACACCTTTGCAACAGGCGCAAAAGCAATTAGAAGAACAAAAAAAGCAACTTGAACTTGCGCTCTGGGCTGCCGACCTGGGAACATGGGAGCGTGATCTGGTAAACGACACCTTACTTTGCGATGACCGGTACCTCAGTATTACGGGCCTGAATCGTGAAAACCATGAAACCAGACTTCGTGATTTTACCAAACGGATTCATCCCGACGACTTACCTTCAGTTTTAGAAAAGCTAAGACTGCATGAAGAAGGAAACACATCTTCCTACCAGGAGCAGTACCGTATAACAGAAGCTTCCGGTCAGTACAAATGGGTGATGAGCAGTGCCAAAATAATAAAACGTAATGCGGAAGGAAAAGCATTGCGAATTGTCGGGGTTTTGCAGGATATCACTGAGATGAAAAAGGCAGAAGAAAGTAACCGCTTTTTTAAGTATCTGATAGACCACACTGACGATCCTATCTATTGGATTGACCCCCATAACAACTTCCGCTTTGTATATGTCAACGAGGCCGCCTGCAGGCATTATGGCCTACCAGAAGAAAAACTACTCGGCATGAGCCTACCGGAATGGGATCCTACTTTCACTACAGAAAGATGCCATTTACACTGGGAAAACATCAAGAGAGAAAAATCCTTAAATTTTGAGTCTATCCATCGTAACGGAGAAGGGGAGGAAATACCGGTAGAGATTAGCACTAATTACCTTAAATATGGTGACCGGGAGTTCTTTGGTGGACACTTCAGAAACATCAGTGAGAGAAAAGCTCATGAGAACAAAATCCTGGAACTGCAGCAACGCCTGGAGGGAATTATTGACTCAGCAATGGACGCTATCATCACTACCAATGAGGAGCAGCAAATTTTGATATTCAATAAGTCAGCCGAAAAGATGTTTGGTTATACAGCTCAGCAGGTTATTGGCAAACCACTCTCGGTACTTATTCCTGCTCGCTTCCAAAATTTTTACCACTCCTATACAATGAACTCCGAGAACTCAAACCGGATAATGGAGGATGACCAGGCGGTTTTCGGGATGAACAATATGGGTAAAGAGTTTCCTATTGAAGCTTCTGTATCACAGGTAGAAGTAGGAACTCAAAAATATCTTACCATAATCATGAGAGATATCACGCTTCGTTTGCAGCGGGAGCAACAGGAAAAGGCTCTGAACAAAGAGCTGATACAACAGAATGAGCAGTTACAACAGTTTGGTTATATTACTTCTCATAACCTCAGAAGCCCGGTGGCTACTTTACTCGGCCTCTTAGAGGTTGTTGATGAAAATGAAATAAATAATCCAATATGTGTGCAGGCAATACATCGCATACGTATGACGGCTGAGAAAATGGATGAAATCATCCAGGACCTCAATCAAATTTTAGAGTATCAGAAATCGCTAAGTGCTCAGCGTGAATGGGTCAATTTTGAAGATGTGCTGGACAATGTAAAAGTATTAATCGCATCATCCATAAAAGCTACGGACGCACAAATATCAGCTTCGTTTGAAGTCAGCAGGATTTATACTGTCAAAAGCTATCTGCAAAGTATTTTTCATAACCTACTCTCCAATGCCATAAAATATAAAGCCTCTGACCGTGTTCCTGAGATCAAAATTCATACAAAAAGAACAAACAGTCATATCATCATTGAAGTCAGTGATAATGGCCTGGGTATAGACCTGTTAAAAAATAAAGGAAAAGTATTTGGCTTGTATAAGCGCTTTCATCATCATGTACAAGGTAAAGGCTTAGGACTCCATTTGGTAAAAACCCAGACTGAAGCCCTCAATGGCAAAGTGAAAGTAGGTAGCCAACTCGGAAAAGGCACAACATTTACGCTCACCTTACCAATTTCTGAAGATAAAGAAGGATAAAGTCACAAATGAGAAATAAGAAAGTATTTGTGCTTTATCTCTTCTTACTCATATGCTTAAAGTTGTATCTGTTTTGTCCCTCCATCTGACTGTTTAGCATGAGTCTTAAGCCCCTTCAGGCTTTTCATTTTGCCTTCTTCAGGAGCGCTCACCTTAAGTGTATAGCTGCCTTCAGCAAAGACGTAAGGCTGAATACGGTTACCCTTAATCCGTAATACATATTCCGTTTCCTGACTAGCCTCATTGATCACTTCTACTACCGGGTCAGCAGTGCCTTGTATTTCAATCTCATCCAGATAGGCTACTGCTTTGCGCCCGTAATTTTCCTTCTGGCTGACAGTAATGGGCCAGCCATCATACTGCCCTTCGGGATTGGCAATCGGGTCTACGTAACGAGGCCAGCATTCTATCTTCATTTCCCGTGCCTGCTTATCAAAAGTGATCATGCCGTAACCGGTACCACGATCATAGATACGGGCAGGCTCCCTACCGCTCTGATATGGATTGGCGACAGCATGTACGGTCATCCGGTTACCAAAGCCATCCAGGAAGTTGCCGGTATAGGGGGGCTGCCCTTCAAGTGGCTGATGACCTTCTCCGATAGTAGGCCACCAGCGACGAGGCCAGAGGTTGTTAAGTGCCGGACCGGCAAAGGCAAAACCCGCATCGCCAAACTCGTCTACGCCATAGCGTACCGTACTGGCCAAATGCTGATCACCGGCAATGTGGAGCGCAAAACATTTGCGTAATGCCCTCACGGCTTTGTCACGGCCTTCCTGCGGCCAGCCATTGGAGTCCATATCCGTAGTAGGGGCATCACCTTTTACATATTCACCTTTTTCAGGTGTGGGGAGGCTAGGCACAATGCTGTCAATAATACTGCCTTCAGGCAAAGTAGCTACTGTACAGAAATTGGTCTGTGAAAGCACCGCTTTCATCTGCGCACCATGGCTCCAGTCATTCCCCCAATCTTCTAAAAACCTCAGTTGGCGTTCTCCCAAAAGCTCCGCATCTATATCCCGATGCTTCTTGATATCAAATTCCCGGTTTTGTATAAAGCCGTTGGTCACCCTGGCCTCCTCCGGCAATACGTTCTTGGGTGCAGACTTAAACTTTCGGTCTTCCAGAATAGCCATACTGACACCTCCGTAATTCCATCCGGTATAATAGACACCAATACCTCGTTTGACTGGCGTGGGGTCATAAGGATCGGGTAAGTGTCCTGTTTGCGTACGCTGCACCATATTCACCCAGGTAACCGGCATTTTATATCCTCCCTGGTCCTGGGCCACATAGCCCCATCCTTCATCAGAAGGAGCATGTTTACCCCCTTCTCCCCACACATTACCATGGTATACATCATGATCGTCAGGAATACAGGCAGATGGAATATCTTTGAAAATATCGCGATACGACCAGCCGAACATATACCATTTGTGTAGAAAGTCCAGCGCAGCCTTTTCTACCGGGTCTTTCTGTATACCAAAGCCCCCAGAACCTTCGTAGTATTGATCTCCCAGAAATACTGCCAGATGAGGCTGATGCTTTTCTACATTCACTGCCACTTCCTGATCAGGGAAACCGTGGTCGGCATTACAGCTAAAGACCGCCATTTTTACCTGATCATCGGCAGTAGGTTCTTTGGCAATAGTACCTTCATAAAAGTAAGTAGCTGTCTCATTTACTAAGGGCAAATCCAGCTTCACCCGATAAGGCATTCCTTCTTCATAAGGCCAGCTTTCTATCCTGAACTGAGCAGTGCGCCCCATAGGATCAATGCTTCTCTGTTGTATCGTTTTCCACTGCCCTTTTTCCTGCACCTGAAGTGAAACTTTATAATCTTCAATTGACTCTATGGGCGTAAGCTGGGCGGTTAGTTTTAAGGTTTTATTTTGCAAAGTATACTGAGCAAAGCATACCGGCCCAAAGCTTTGTTCCGGCTGATGATCTATTTTTTCTCCTTCTATATTCCACTGATCAAAAATTGCTGAGGGTTGACTTGCCGCCTCTCCTTCTGCTTCAAAGTGTGATACCAGGGCGATATTGCCCTGCAGTATCTCTGCGGAAATATCACTGACTGTTAGCTCAGCGGCCTCGCCCTGCTCCTGCGCAGTAGCCGAAAGTGTAAGGCTATAGGTTTTGCCTTGTGGTGTAGCTTTCAGATTCAAGAGGATGGGCCGGTTGACGGCAGGAACTCCTTCTCCCGTAGTTTCACCGATAAACAACTGTCCTTCACGATTAATCCCGACATCTAAACCTTTACCAAATACGGCGGCTGAACGGTAATCTTCAAAAGGTCCCTTAGCTCCTAATCTCAAGCCCGCATATCCTTTTGCCTGCTCAGGGACATTTTGTATCTCCAGGATCACACTGCTGTTAAAAGCTCCTTTCTGCCCATTCAGCTGGCAGCACAAATTATGTAAGGCTCGGTTCTTTCCACTTACGTTACATACTACCCTTCCCGATTGGATTTCCCAGTCCTGCAGGCGGTTTCCCCAGTAATCAGGGCCTACCCACAGCATATCCGGCCAGTTTTGCCACTTACTTTCAAATGAGGCTTTGACTCCTCTCAATACAGCTTTTGCTGCTGAATCTTTAGCTGAGGCAGTTCCATTAAAAAATACTTTGGGGGTAACAGTAGTGATGGCTAGCGCCTTAACAGCATCTCTTCTTCGCATATTTTAGATTGTTAATTAGTGTTTATTTTTTTCCGAATCAATAATTTAAGAAGTCTTGGTTGAAGTTTACAAATCCAAGCCCCTTAAGCGCATACGCTTTTTAATAAAAGGGATGATCTACCTCCTCAGTAGGCTCACGAAATACCCAGGGCCTGAATTGCTCCAGCCTTTCTTCCCATTCTTCCAATGTTCGGCCAGGATATGTAGCTTCCCAGCCTCCTTCCCTAAAACTTTCACTAACTCCCTCATCATTGATAGATATTCTCCACTGATTCAAGGCTTCCAGCAGCTCTGCCCTGGTCTCCTGATGGGCAGGATCATCTGCCAGATTATTGAGTTCGTAGGGATCATTTTCCAGATCATAGAGCTCAAATTCAGGCTTAGTGGCAGCCATAAAGCGGGCCTGCTCAGCTGATAGTTCACCTTTTAGATGCAATACATTGAGCAAGGCCAGAACCGGATAGCTATTTTCTTTGTAGCGATTATACTGACAGTAAGCCCGCTCAGGCATCAGGTTGTGGATTAGCTTAAATTTGTCAGAACGGATCGCCCGCATGGCATCATGGGTGCTGTCCATCTTGTCGCGGGCAGCAAATATGTATTTACGTTCACTGATCTCCGGACTGAAAAGGTTCCTACCGTGCAAAGGATGAGAGGATTCAGCTCCGGCTACATCCAGTATGGTTTTAGAAATATCTATCGTCATTACCATATCATCTGAGACTTTACCAGCCTCTATATGCCCCGGCCAGCGGGCAATAATAGGCACCTGTATGCCTCCATCGTATAAAAACTGTTTTCCTCGGGGCATACAGCGTCCATTATCTCCAATTAGAAAAACCAGCGTATTTTCGGCCAGACCTTCTTCTTCCAGACGGCTTAAGACCTCTCCTACCCTACGATCTACCACCTGCATGGCTTCCAGGCCGTTGGCCCAGTCTCTTTTGGCTAAATCTACCTGTGGATAATAAGGAGGAAGCTGCACTTCGCTAATGTCAATAGGATTCAGAGAATCGCGTTCCCAGCGCCTATGGGTACCGGGAAAAGTGAGCTGCGCAAAAAAGGGTTGCCCTTCAGCCCTTTCACTCCAGTCTTCTCCCTCATACAGATCACCCGCAAAGGTAAAATTGAGATCGGCCTTTCTGGCCTGCATAAAGCAGGTAAAGTAGCCGGCTTCTTTCAAAAGATGGGTGATCGGCTTAATGCCGTGGGGTAAAGGTTTTCTTTCGAAGCCTGAGCCATTGGTACGGTGCTGACTCGCCCCTATGTAATTCTGATGAAAGCCCGTCATCATAGCGGAACGGGAGGGCGAACAGACCGGAGCGGTACAGAATGAATTGGTATATCGCATACCTTCAGAGGCAAACTTATCAATGTTAGGAGTGCTGACGCCTGGCTCCCCATAAGCGGAAAGCTGATAGCCCCAGTCTTCCAGCATGATCCAGACAATATTGGGTGGAGTTTCTGCTGCTTGCTGCTGCTGTTGAAGCTCGCATCCAAGGATTATCAAAGCCAGTCCCAGAAGACAAATAAAGAATGTGACTTGGTTAGAAAAGTATTCAGGTAGCTGCATAGTCATAGGCTTGAAGCATTGAAGCTAAGGATAACAGGAAATCCACAACTATCTTCTAAGGAAATTTTCAGGTTTTGGTAAAAGCATTCTTCTCTTTTCTAAGCTGACATAAATTATTTACTTTTTCTAACGATCGACAAAGCATCCAAAATCTATAAAAAATCTCAGATTCTAAAGGAACTGGCTTGATTATCAGCTTAAGACACTAAGCAATACTTATTTTTTTCCGAGGTGATGAATTATTCTTTGGCTGAATATGTATACTTACCGGTAGGTATATAAAATTTTAGATCTATAAACACAGAAATAATGAACAAGCATTGGGCTCATGAAGCCATATTTTATCACATCTATCCTCTGGGATTTTGCGGAGCACCGGAAAAAAATGATTTCACTAAACCGGCTGTAAATCGTTTGGACAAAATTTACGATTGGGTAAATCATTTAAAGTATTTAGGCATCAACGCGTTGTATCTGGGACCTTTATTTGAATCAGGCGAGCATGGATATGATACCGCAGATTACTTTAAGGTTGACCGTCGTCTGGGCACGAATGAAAGTCTTGCACAGCTTATCAGGACCCTTCATGAAAATGGCATACGCGTTATTCTGGATGGGGTGTTTCACCATGTGGGGCGGGATTTCTGGGCTTTCCGGGATGTGCTGGAACATGGTGAAAAGTCTCCTTATTGCGATTGGTTTACCGGACTTTCCTTTGATGGCAGCAGCCCATACGGAGACCCTTTCCAGTACGAAGCATGGAATGGGCATTATAGCCTGGTCAAGCTTAATCTTCACCATCCTGAGGTGAAGGAGCATATTTTTCAGGCAGTACAATTCTGGAAAGATGAGTTTGATATTGATGGCTTAAGATTGGATGTAGCCGAAGATATTGACATTGATTTTCTTAAAGCCCTCTCTTCCTTCCGGGATCAGATGAAACCCGACTTCTGGCTGATGGGAGAAGTGATCCATGGGGATTATCGTCAGTGGACCAATGAAGATACTTTGGATGCTACCACCAATTATGAAGTGTACAAGGGGCTGTATTCCAGCCATGTGGATGCCAATTATTTTGAGATCGCTCACTCCCTCAAACGTCAGTTTGATGATCCGGGCATGTACAAAGGCTTACCTCTCTATAATTTTGCTGACAATCATGATGTAGACCGTGTAGCCAGTACGCTTACGGATCAGCGTCATCTGTATCCCCTATATACTTTGCTCTTTAGCATACCCGGAGTGCCTTCCTTATACTACGGTAGTGAATGGGGCTGGGAAGGCAAAAAGGTCAATGGAAATGACCATCCTCTTCGTCCGGATATAGAACTTGGCAGGGCGGAGCAGATAAGCCCTCATCCTGATCTGGCACAAACGATTCATAAACTTGCTCAGCTCCGTAAAACCTCTTCGGCACTCAGGCATGGAAATTATAAGCAAGTACATGTTACGCATGAGCAACTGGCCTTCTTGCGGCAAAGTGATGATGAAACCATACTGGTGATAGTGAATGCAGCAGCTGAAGAAGTAAGTGTGGATATTAAGCTCCCTGAGCTGAAAGGGCGTAGGTTGGTAGACCTGCTTAATCCTGAACAAAGTGTTGAGTTCAATGCCAATACTACTCAAATCAACTTATACCCCTACTGGGGAAGAATTATGAAAGTAGCATAAACTTATCAGACCATAACAAACAAATAGAATGGATAAAAGGACAGAAATCATATCCCAGGCAGTATCACTCTTTGCTGCTTATGGCTACGAAGGGGTGAGCGTACAGCAGATCGTTAAAGCAGCGGAGGTGACGAAGCCTACGCTATATTATTATTTTGACAGCAAACGAGGCTTGCTGAAAGCCGTGCTACAGCAATATTTTGATGTGCTATATACCTCTACCCAAGCGACCGGCGTGTATGAAGGTGATCTAACAATCACATTACGCAAGATCGCTACTGCTTATATTGATTTTGCCAGTGAGCATACGCTGTTTTACAGAATGCAACTCAGTCTACTGTTTTCTCCTCCTCAAAGCGAGGCCTACGCAACCATATTGCCTTTGAAAGAAAGGCAATATGAGCTTTTGGAGAATATGTTTAGGGAAGCAGCCAAGCAGCACGGTAATATGCAAGGCAGGCAGAAGGAATATACGGTGAGTTTCCTGGGTACGCTCAATGCTTATATTGAGCAGCTATTAAATCAGCAGAAGGCCAGTGCAAATGATGAACTGGTAAACCGACTGGTTCACCAGTTTATGCACGGTATACTTTCATAAAACGATTTGCCAAAAGTATGTAGGTTTACAGACGTACTTTGGGCTAAAAAAAGCAAGTTCACAAAACCAGCGAGCTAGAAAGGGGCTGTTATTCTGCCAGCTTTACACGTACTGCGTTAGGACCTTTCATACCCATCTCTACTTCAAAAGTCACTTTGTCATTCTCTGCGATTCTGTCTATCAGTCCATTCAGGTGCACAAAAATACTCTCTTGGGTATCTATGTCTTTGATAAAGCCATATCCTTTAGAATCATTGAAAAAGCTTACTCTACCTTTTCTGACCACATCCTCAGGCTCTTCGGCTTCTTTTTTAGGCACACCGATTACGATGTCTTCTTCGTTAATTTCTGTCTTTTTGGTAGGATCAGGAGGGGTAGAAGTGAAATTACCGTCCTCATCCACGTACATGATCATATCATCAAGGCTGTTACCATCTTTGGCATTAGCTTTTCTATCTAATCGTCTTTGCTCTTTTTCCTTCTTCTTTTTCTGTTTTTTCTTTTCAGTTTCTTTTTTGTTTACAGTTTCTTTTGATCTGCCCATAATGGTGTTTACTAATTAAAATATGTTTTTTAGGTGATAAATGATGCATTGTGAATCAGGGAAGGAGAAAGAAGACATTCAGTATTTCCAAGAGACAAATGTGAAAAGTAAAGCTACAAAATTTCTTTGTTTCTAGAAGATTTTTTTGTCCAGTAACAATTCAGTGTAAGTAATAAAACTTTACGAATCTGCTAAACCAGCTTTCTCAATCTACCCTGCATTAAATGCACAACATGTGTATGCCAGCATAAAGTTTCTGCATAACCCCCTATATTTTTACAAATATTATTTCTGTTATATGGCAGGAAAAATCTGGTGATGACAGCTCAAAATAAAACAGTGATCTTCATGTTTTTCACTTGTTCGCTAATCAATCCATATTGAATTACTCAGGTCTCCACCCATTGCTACATTGCCATCAGCAATGAAAGAGGAAAGGCCCAAGTGCTAAAGCTCAAAGTGCTCCTTCACGTAAAATGCTGTAAGCAGAAGGAATTACTTTTAGAGGTCAATGAGAAGACTTTCTAAGGTCAGCGTAGCTGATAAGCGCTATGTTTAGATCTTTGACCAGTTGAATGATCTCCGGATCAGTTAGCAAATCCGTGACCCCTTGGCGGTCAACAGCCACATCTTCATAGCCGGTATGCCGAATCCCGCGCACTTCAGGCACATCATAAGCCGGATGGTCTACAAATAGATACGTCCCGGGAGTCAGTTGCTGCAGCATATTGATAAAGCTCTGGCGCTTGAGGGCGGGTGTATCGGTAGGCCCGGCATAGCGGGCACGTGCTACCCCCAGGTCTTCAGGATGAATATCCAGCTTATACTCCTTTGCCAGCCTGCGATACACTTCTTCTACTTCGGAAGCCATACTGGTGCATCCCATATGGGCCGTAAGGTGGCTGATCTGCGGAATATTACGTACTGCTATTTCTATCTGGGCACGTATCTCCTCCTCTATTTCCCTGATATCCCAGTCCTGTGCCTGTAGTGCCTGCTCAGGGCCGTAATTGTCGTTGGGCCAGATCATGGGATAAAAATAACCATTCTCATCGCTGATGCTGGGGGCTTTGGTCAGTGGTCGCCATTTGACATTTGACCACTCGCTGGTTAGCGTAATATGTATGCCTACATCAAGGCCTGGATAGGCTTTCAACAATTCTACTGCTTCTGGAAACCAGGGGGTGGGTACCATCACCTCTATGGATGTGGTGATGCCTTCCTCCACAGTTTCTATCATGGCCTGGTTGGCGGCATGCGAAAAGCCCATATCATCGCTGCGTACAATGAGACGGACAGGCTGATCCTGAGCAGACAAGAGGCTGCTTATGGCGCAAAAAATCAGTAGAAAATAGAGTTGTTTCATAAGTATAGTTTTCAGAATATCAGAAAATTAGCATATTAGCCGTTCGGCTCTGTCCTGTGCCATAAGGGTAGGTTAGTTTCTCTTCTACACAGAATGGGCTCATTAAAATAAGCTGCTATACAACAATTTCCAATGAAACTACACCTTTACCAAGCTTCACTCACACTCATTTTATGCGTCCTCTTTGGTCAATATTCTATCCTCTCCGGACAACCTATCACTGAAGGAAACTACTGGAAAAAGCAGGCTATTGAAGAGATCATCAAACCCTGGACAGCACATGCCATAGATCATGAATATGGAGCCTACCATAGCTTTCTGGATCAGGACTGGAAGCCATTCAATGGCGATCATAAATATCCCGGCATGATTGCCCGTCACCTCTTCAGTGCTACCGTAGCCTATATGCTTAGCGGAAAGGATGAATATCGACAGCAGGCTGCCCAAACCTATGATTACCTCATTACCCATGGCTGGGATGAGCAGTACGGTGGCTGGTACAACGAACTGGATCGGTCAGGGAAGGTAGTTGATGCCTCCAAAGACCTTTTTATGCAGACTTATGCTATTACCGGCCTTGCCATGTATTATGTAATGCGTAAAGATAGTGAGGTCAAAGCATATGTAGACCGCTCAATAGCTCTCCTGGAACAACATGCCTGGGATACGCAAAATGGCGGAGGTTATGTACGGGCGCTACAGCAGGATTTGACGATCAAAAACAGAGATAAAGTATTTTCTCCCCAACTGGCCCCACTGTCCGGCTATTTACTTTACCTCTATGCCGCTACCCGCGACGCCCAATATCTGCAAATGAGCGAGCGTATTTTGCAAACAGTAGTGGAAAATATGACTGATGAGGAAAGCGGATGGATCATGGAGGGCTATGATCAGCAGTGGAAGTTGCTGCCCCAAGGCAATGCGTGGATGAACACCGGGCATAACGTAGAAGTAGCCTGGATGCTCATGCGTCTGTACGATCTGACCGGCAAAGAAGAATATCAAAAGCAGGCTATGGATTTGAACAGGCAGTTACTACAATATGCCTTTCACCCGGAAAGTGGAGTTTGGTACCACAAAATCAAAGTAGCGGATGCGCAGCAGCACAGTGAAGACAGCCCCTGGTGGGTACAGGCTTATGGTAATATGTTTCAGCTTTATTTATATCACAGCAGTGGGGATCAAAAGTATCTGGACAACTTCCGTAAAGGAGCCGAGTTCTGGAACCAGAATTTGATAGACAAAAAGCTGGGAGGAGCCTACCTCAGCGCATTAGCCGATGGAAGCATTGATAATGGCAACAAGGCGGTAAGGACCAAAACTTCTTACCATGCCATGGAACACGGACTTCTCAACTACCTCTACCTGGATGTGTGGGCCAATCACAAGCGCATTACTTTACATTATTTTATCACCAACGCTGATGAAGAAAAACTCTATCCTTTACCCATAGAAGAAATGGCATATGAGATAGAAAAAGTGCTGGTTAACGGTAAGGCCTGGAATCAGGTCAGTCAGGAGGAGGGATACATTAGCCTCCCTCCCAAAAAAAATCAGCATGTAGAAGTGAGCCTGAGAAAGCGATAGGAATCAGGCAGGCTGCACATCCAGGGGTATGGTCAGATATTCCCAGTTCAGCCTGAGCTCACCATCAGTAACTTCATAATTCAGTTCTTCTCTTAAATCACTGTTTTTCTGAGGCTGCACCGATACTTCCAGTACATTCTGATCTTTGACCGATTCATATTCAGTACCTGAAATACCAGTGGCCGCATTGAAGATGACTGTCCAATCCTGCTCCCCAGGAATCATAAACAGGCTGTAGGTCCCGGCATCCAGACGTTCTCCTTCCACCATTACCGGCTGATCAAAAGTAACTTCAGTGGCGGCATTGGCTCCGGCACGCCATACTTCTCCATAAGGCAGCATATCTCCCCATATCTTACCTTGTCGCCCTTTTACTCTCGGAGAACTGTAATCCACACTGACATTAACACCTTCTATACTTCCCTCAGAAGTGGCCGAGGGGCTTTGTGGGGAGCAAAAGGTAAGCAAGAAAGCAAAGCCTGATAAAAGGAAGGAATTTAAAATCTTCATACTTAAAAAATTTAATTTTGGTAATTGACAGAAAGATATGCTTTTTAATCTTCCTTTGCTACCCAATTGAGCCTGGCCAGCTGAATTCCCTGCAGATCAGCCTGGAGTGAAGCGATGTACCACTGCCCTTCATGCTGGAAAATTTCCGGTGCCGCCACTTCCAGAGAATCCACAAAATAACGATCGTCATCAATTCCGAAGTCTGTGGGGTCTGGTGAAGCATAAACCGTGGTTTTTTGTGCTTTCTCCAGCTTACCACCCACTAGCCTGCCGTAGCTCTGGGTACGAAACAGGTAGTACGCTCCACCCTCTGCCGGCTGTACCACATGCGGGCATTCCGCCAGCCAGAATTGCCCATTGCCCCTGCCTGCCGCTTCTCCTCCGTAAGCTACAATCTGAGAGTCGCTCCAGTCATAAAGGTTATCGGAAGTGCGCAGATAAACCGCACCTTCATCGCCAGGATGGGCTGTATAGTAGCAGTACCAGAGGTCATTGATCTGTTTCACCATCGCGTCGCGGGTATTGGTTTCGGTGGTGTCACCAAAAAGCGCGGGAGAACCATCACGTAGCACTCTGGTAAATTCCTTTCCATCTTCACTTTTGGCCAGGCAGATACGGTTCCAGTCGCCATAAAACATCAGGTATTCTCCTTCATGCTGAAGCACATAAGGAGCCTGCATGCCACCCGGCTCTTCGCCCAGGTTGGTATCTGCCTGCATGGCTATGCCCATAGGCTGCCAAAGCGTATCGCGAAGCTGTTTACCTTCCCAGCGATGAAACAGACGAGTTTTGCCCGGAGCATTGGTTTTACGAATACAGGACCAGACCTGCCAGCTACCGTCAGCAGCCTGCCAGATGCCAAAGTCTACGGGTTGCTGCTCCTCACTTGTAAGCTCACCCAAATCAGGATTAGCAGCGATCTGCCACCAGTCGCCTTCAATCTGGGGCACTAATGGGGTAATTGATGAAATATTTTCCTGCTCTTGCTGAGTGTCGGAAGAAGTAGAACAGGCACAACATAAAGTAACAATGCTTACAATAAAAATGGGTAATTTCATAATTGAGGTTGTCGTTTAAAGTTTAGCGTTAGGGAGCGATAGTGTTATGGTTCTGAGTGTTGTGCTAAGATCCTGTATGTAGTGTTTTGATATTAGAGTCTGTGGTTACGAATAATTTATAAACCATCGCTCTTTCACACTAAAGTACCATCATACCCCAAAACTATCTTGTGAGAAAAATATTAAATTTATTTGTAACCTTTCCTTAAAGTCAAAGTTTCCCCGGACAAAACTACCAAACTTGGATTCCAGCACTGACAACGCCATCATGCTAAAAGTCAAAAGCGGTGATCTCGAGAAGATGGGTCTTCTTTTTGAGCGTCATCACAGGCCTCTTTTTGGCTTTTACTATCGCATGTGTCAGGATGCTGAGCTGAGCGAGGATCTGGTGCAGAATCTCTTTCTGCGGATGATCAAGTATCGGCATACCTTCACTGGAGAGGGGAAATTTACCAGCTGGATGTACCATCTGGCGCGTAACCTGCTGGCTGACCACTACCGGAAAAAGAAGAAAATGACTACTGATAATTTTAAAGAAGTGGAGAAACTGTGGGAAGAAGAAGCCGCACAGGAAACGAAAGAAGAACGAATCAGGCTGCTGGAAAAGGCCATGCAGTACCTGAGCGATGACAAGCGGGAGGTACTGGTACTCAGCCGCTATCAGGGACTACGCTATCAGGAGATCGCCGATATGCAGAACACCAGCGAAGCCAATATCAAAGTAAAAGTATACCGTGCGCTACGGGAGCTAAAAGAGATTTTTCAAAAACTGGAAAGGTTCAGTGCATTATGAAGGATAAACATATCATATTGGTTCTAGACTATCTGGAGGGCAAACTCAGTGAAGCACAGCAGCATCAACTGGATGAGTTACTTGAGGCTAAGGTGATCCGGCAGGAGCAGATAGAAGAGTTACGTCAATTTTACATGAAGACAGAAACTTATCCGACGCCGGAACCTTCGCAGCAGCTCAGACATAACTTTTTTGCTCAACTCGAGCAGGAGATGGTCAAAGAGAAGCGCAAGCAGAGCTGGAGAAGCTGGCTTCCCCGCCTGCAGGCAGATGTCAAGCTTTCTCATGTTTTGTCCGCGGCTTTCATCTTCTTGCTGGGACTGATGATAGGACTATGGTTTAATACTAATCGTGGCTATGAACAGCAGATGTCAGCGATGCGCGCTGAGTTACAAAATATGCAGGAGACGATGGTGATCAACCTACTGGAACAGCCTTCCGCTACGCAGAGACTTAAAGCAGTAAGCATAAGTAACCAGCTGCCTCAAAATGATGGGAAGGTGGGTGTAGCGCTTCTGAAAGTGCTCAATGAAGACCCTCATGTCAATGTACGGCTGGCGGCTTTGGATGCTTTGCTGAATTATGCACACACCCCCCGAATACGCGAAGGCCTGGTACAATCTATACCGGCACAGGAGGCTCCTATGGTACAAATCGCGCTGGCAGAAGCCATGGTACAGCTCCAGGAGAAAAGGTCGGTAGAGGCTCTCCAGCAACTGATGGAACAACAGGAACTCAACGAAATGGTAGCCGAAGAAATCAAAAAAAGTATCAAAGCTTTAACCTGAAAACATCATGAAAAGAATTGTATTTACTGCCCTGCTCATTTGCTGTGGGCTGCATTCCCATGCCCAAAAAATGCGGGTGCAGGAAGAAGAAACCATCAGGCGTTCGCTCAGCTTTGCGCAAAATACCGACCGCCTTCTTATCCTTAAGAATATCAGCGGAAGTATAGAAATTGAAGGTTATGAGGGCAATACGGTAGAAATGGAAGCCCGGCAGGTTTTGAAGGGAAGAGACCAAGCCGCTCTGGAGCACGCCAAAGAAGAGGTGCGGCTGATCACAAGGGTAGAAGGCGACATTATCCTGATCTACCCTGAAGACCCGGACGTCAAAGCGGAGTTGAAAGGCCGGCGGTTTCACTACCATGTTAACCGCCATGATCCTGACTATCATTCCCATTATGATTTCAGACTGCGGGTACCCCGCAATGTTAGTCTGCAAGCATCTACTGTCAATGATGGGGAAGTGAGGGTCAAAAACGTAGAAGGCAAAAACATTCAACTGCATAATGTCAATGGAAGTATCAAGGCAGACAAGGTCAGCGGACTTACAGAAGCCCATACGGTCAATGGAGAGATAGAAGTGAGCTATACGCAAAAGCCAACGCAGGATGCGGAGTTTCATACCATCAACGGAGATATCAATGTGATCTGCCCTGAAAACCTTAGTGCTGACGTGCGCTTCAAAAGTATGAATGGTGACCTGTATACCAATTATCCTGAAGTACAAACCAAACCCGGTATTGAGCAAACCAGTGCTGAGAAGGGGAACAAGAAAATGTATCGTCTGAACCAATCTACCCTCCTACAAATCAATAATGGCGGGCCACTCCTTGATTTCAATGTGTTAAACGGAAATGTATATGTTAAAAAGTACTGATATGAGACTGATAAAAGTTATATTAATTGCCCTGCTGACTTATCTGTTAGCCATAGGACTAGCCCATGCGCAGGAGCAGATCGCTATCCCACTTAGTCGTCCCGGAGAAGCCGGGCAACTGGAGGTACAAATGGTAAGAGGCTCTATCAGTGTACAGAGTTACGATGGGCAGGAGGTAGTGGTACGCATCATCGGTGGGCAGAAAAAAGCGACCAAAGAAGATACGAAAAATGGTATGCGCAGGATCTCCGGACCAAGTTTTGGGCTGGATGCTACTGAGCAGGATAATGAAGTACGTATTGATGCCGGCCCGCCCAATCAAATGTCTAACCTTGAAATACTCGTACCCTCCAATTTCTCTGTAAACGCTGGCACTGTGAATGACGGACATATCAGTATCAGCGGACTCAGTGGAGAGATGGAAGTGAGCAATGTCAATGGAGGTATTCGCCTGGAAGGCATCAGGGGTTCTGCGGTAGCCAGTACCGTCAATGGCGATGTGAGGGTTGAATTTCTGGAAGTGACACCTGATACACCTATGGCCTTCAGCAGCCTCAACGGAGATATAGATGTGAGCTTTCCTAGCAATACCAAAATGACTGCCCAGATGAAAACACTCAATGGAGAAATCTATACTGATTTTGACATCAACGTAAATGCGTCGGGTAGTGTTGATAAACGAAAAGAGAATGGCGTATACAAAGTTACTGTAGACAAAAGCATTATGGGAGACATCAATGGCGGGGGACCTAAAGTGATCTTCAAGAACCACAATGGCAATATTTATATCCGGAGACGGTAAATATTCAGAGCATCATAAGCTGTACTGTTTATGATGCTAATTTCCCCTCTCTGAATACGAAGACGGGTATGGTTCCGGATTAGGACTGGCATAGAGGTAAGAGTCATTCTCTATGATAATAGCCTTATATTTATACAGCATTTTCTGCGATTTCTTCCTAATCAACAGCATAGGTAGCCCCGCTGTAACTGTAGAGATGGAAAACTCATTGACCTCGCTGTCCAGCGAGGGTTTATTGCCATGTACAGCTAAATTATTGATCTGATCAATCACAAACCTACCTACCCCTACAATCACTAATGCGGCCCCTAAGGTTTGGTGGAAAGCATGCTGTTTAAAATAAATTCTGTCTATTTCGTGTATAGACACGGTATCGTCATACGTAACTACCGCAGTGTCTGATATATCACGAATGTAAGTAGACACCTTTTCCCGGCTTGCTTTGTACTTAAAAGTAAAAGGCTGACCGGGATTGAAACGAGCGACTACCTCATTGTATTTCAGCACCACCAATTGTCGCTGCCCACAGCTAATATGACTAAGCAGCAGTAAGCCCAGAAGTATACAGCAAAACAATAGTGGATATGTTCTCAAGCGTTCCTTGTTGAATGATTTATTCAAAATACTATCAATAAATTTTCATTCAAAAATATTTACCATTTTTGATATTCTACCAATCTTAATAATCTGGCCTTTCAGATCAAAAAAATCCTGCTTTTATCAAATTAGTAAATTAGAAAGTTAATTTTTCTGATTTAGGAATAAAAATATCTGCTGCCAGCTCACCGTTTAATGAGAGATTCATAGAATTACGGTTTTCCTTTATTACTTTATAGCCTTAATATAAACCACCATACACAGGAAACCTGATGTTGTCGCTCTTTAAACATTTCAGCATCTTTGTATTGTATTAAAAGTGAGCTGTATACAACATGCAAATTCTTTTACCTTTGTGCATTAAAATTTTTTGAGTTTGAAATCAGTCATCAACACTTCTCTCTTCTCTAAAGAATCTCAATGGTTTCATCAATTATACATGCAGGCCCCGGTAGCCATAGGCATTTATGTTGGACAGGAACACATAATTGAAATGGCCAACCCTGCCATGTGTGAATTATGGGGGCGGCAATATGAGCAGGTCATCAACAAGCCGCTTTTTAAAGCTCTGCCCGAGGTAGCCGAACAGGGCTTTGAGGAGATACTGGCCAAAGTGCTTCAAACAGGAGAACCTTTCTCGGGGAATGAGCTTCCTGCCACATTGGAGAGAAACCGAAGAATGAACCTTTGCTATTTCAATATTATCTACAAGCCACTACGCGACGCTGAAGGCAATATCACAGGGATTATTCAGACTGCTACGGAAGTCACCGAGATAGTGAAAGCCCGACAGATGGCTGAAAGGAATGAAGATATACTCAAGCTTTCGCTGGAAGCAGGAAAAATGGGGAGCTGGTATATGGATTTTGTACAGGACGCTACGATACGTTCTATTGGG
Source organism: Catalinimonas alkaloidigena (assembly GCF_029504655.1). Classification (NCBI taxonomy): domain Bacteria; kingdom Pseudomonadati; phylum Bacteroidota; class Cytophagia; order Cytophagales; family Catalimonadaceae; genus Catalinimonas; species Catalinimonas alkaloidigena. Next base: position 377,606 of record NZ_JAQFIL010000001.1, on the reverse strand, counting down.
CACAGTGCCATTTTTGGTTATAAGGAGCTTCCTGCCGACTGGGGAGTTGAACAGTTTTGGCAGCATATTCTGGAAGAAGACAGAGCCTATGCACAGAGGTGCTATGAAGAATCATTACAAAATGGTATCCTGAATTATGAAGCAAGAATCAGATGGCCCGATCAAAGTATTCACTGGATCCAGGTAAAAGGTAAAGCTTTGTTTAACCTCAAGGGACAGGCTGTGAGTATGTCAGGCATTATTACTGACATTAGTGAGCAGAAAGAAGCTGCTGAAAGAGAGCGTATTGCAGCTATGGAAGAAGCTGCCCGGCAGGAAGAGGAAAGGCAAAACGAAGCACTAAAAGAGCTTTTCATGAACATTCCCGCCCTTGTTGCTTCTTCGAAAGGTCCCGAACATGTTTTTGATTTGGTAAACCCTAAGTATCAGCAACTCTTTCAGGGTCGCCAGCTACAAGGCCTTCCTCTGCTGGAGGCCATACCAGAACTCAAAGGTCAAGACCTCTTGAACATCATTGAACATGTTTACCACACCGGAGAGACTTACGTTGGTAATGAAGTAGCTGTTCCTCTTGACCTTGAAAGAACAGGACAGCTCAATGATCATTATTTTACCTTTGTATACAAGGCCATGCGCAATAGCGAAGGCAATATCTCCGGAATACTGGTATTTGCCTTTGAAGTAACTGAGCAGATCAATGCCCGTAAACTGGCCGAAAGAAGCGAAGAAAGCCTGCGCATTGCCTTGAGCGCCGGAGAGATGGGCACCTGGGACTTTGATCTGGACAGCGGGGAGTTTTCGCACTCTTTGCAATATGACTACATATTTGGGTACAAAGAGCAGCCTCCCGACTGGGGATTTGAAAACCTGATTGAGCATGTACTACCGAAAGAAAGGGAATATGTAAGAGAGCAGTTTGAGCTGGCAAAAGAGACAGGACAACTCAACCTGGAAACGCAGATACGAAGCGCTAAACAGGAAGACCGCTGGATAGCCCTTAAAGGCAAAACTTTTTTTGAGAATAAAAAAGCCCTGCGTATGGCAGGCGTGGTGATGGACATCACTGAGATCAAGCAGAAGAACCTGGAACTAGAACGGATCAATACTGACCTGGATAATTTTGTGTATACCGCTTCTCACGACCTTAGAGCACCTATTACCAATCTGGAAGGACTCATGCTCGCTATTCGGGGAACTATACTTGGAAAAACGAACCAAAAGGAAAAGATGCTTCTGGATATGATAGATACCTCTGTAGGTAAACTCAACAAAACCATAACTGACCTCGTTGAGTTTACTAAAATGCAGCATGAAAATGCTTATGCCACCCGTGAAGAAGTCAGTTTTGAGGAAATATTTGAAGAAATTAAGTCGGATGTCCAGCACCTGCTTGATGCTGCTGCACCTGAAATCAAGCTTGACTTTCAGGTTCCGAGTATTATTTACAAAAGGCCTAATCTTAGAAGTATTCTGTATAACCTCTTTTCAAATGCTGTAAAATATTATGCTGCTGAGCGTCCTCCTGTAATTAAAATTAGCACCTTTTTTGAGGAGGGTGCAGTGGTACTGTCAGTAAAAGATAATGGCCTGGGCCTGAGCGATGAACAACAGCAGAAGCTATTCCAAATGTTTAAGCGTCTTCACACACATGTGGAAGGCACCGGTATCGGGCTCTATACCATCAAACGTATCATAGAAAGTAATGGAGGTAACCTGAAAGTGCATAGCCGGCAAGGCGAAGGAAGTGAGTTTATCGTACATTTTTTAAACACATAGCGCTGCTCAGTTGCTTTTTTTTAAACGAATAAAGTAAGTAATGCAAGGGATAGAATGTATTTTATTAGTAGATGATGACCCCATCACTAATTTTATTAACCAATTACTACTGGAAAAGTTAGGGTTTGGGGAAGATGAAATTATGGTGACTACAGACGGTGACGAAGCCGTAAATATTGTGAATGATACCAACGAAAAGCTTAAAAAAAATAACACCCTGCTGTTGCTTTTTCTGGATATCAACATGCCTGCACTGGATGGATTTGAGGTGCTGGATGCCCTGAACGAAATGAGCCTCTCTCACTCACAGATCAAGGTGTATTTACTAACAAGCTCTCAAAACGCTAAAGATCTACAGAAAGCTAAGGATTATAAAATCTGTAAATTCATTGATAAACCGCTGAAAGAAGAAAGCGTTAAAACCATTCTGGATGAGCTCAATCCTTCATAGCGCCGGGATTATCACCTTGAATAGCAGAAACATGACTTCTTTTACTTCGCGGCCTTTTCAGGCATATAACGCTCCAGTTGCTGCTGCCACTGGTCCGTCTTGATTACTCTTATCACTTCGCGGTTGATATCTTCCAGTAAATCATGTTCTTCTCTTATGCCTAAAGCATAATATTGAGGATTACGCTTTTGAGGCTGTATTTTTAAAGTGATGTTCTGGCTATTGTCAATCGTATATTTTAACAAGGCGACACTGCTGACTGCTACCTCAAGCTGCTTATTTTCTACCGCTTGCAATGCTTCCTTCAGACTTGGGTAGGATTGATAGCTGACATTTTCTTCTTTGAGATAGGTAGCAGCATCTGAGTCTTCTACAGCGGCCACTTTCATATCACGTAAGTCATCAGGTATGCTAAGTGTTTTGCTGTATGATCCTCCCATAGCGGATATAATACTTGCCGTAAGCACTGAGGTCACCCCCATGGCAATCAGCATCCATAGCAAGGCTACTGCGCGGCCAAAAAAGGTTACGGGGGCTTTGTCTCCATAGCCAATGGTCGTCATGGTCACGCCGGCCCACCAAAAACCAGCGCCTATCCCCCTGATGATAGAACGCTCACCCCCAAAGTTATCATCATTGCTGGTACGCTCAATTAAATAGATCGCTGTACCTACGATGAGCAGCAGTACAGAAAGCATCAGCGCAATTTTCCAGAAACGCTTGCTGAAGAAGGCTGAAGCAATGTCGCGCAGATTATTACTTTGCATCATTGCTATTCCCAGATGAGATGTATGATAAAAATAGCTGAAATCCAGTAAAGTGTCCTTCTCAGCAGATACGTTAGCAAGTAATGCAACATCAATTTTACCATTTTGCAAAGCACTTTGCTGCTCCTCCTCAGGCACATTAACTAACTGATATTGTAATTGTAAGCTTTCGGCGACTTCACGCCATAATTGTATACTGATACCATCCCAGGTGTCATTCTTACCCTGAATGATGTATGGGGGCTGTGAATGGATTGCTACTTTTATTTTAGGGTCTCTGCCTATATTCAGGCTATTCTCTTGAGCAAATCCGGCAGAAAAGAATAATAGCAAAGGAAATATTAAAAAAGAAGTTTTCGTTAAAAAAATACGCATGTTCATAGGTTCTCATGCTTACTCACTCCATTTACTTTAGGATTTTCAGCACAGACAGTTTAAAAAGTATTGATGATACAATTAAAATCACCTCAGGCACTTTTTGTTTTTTTCAGGAGCAGACATTTATAGACCAGCGCTAAACAACATTAGTTTTTCACGCTGTGCCTATGGTTTGTACCAAAAGCTTTGCTGGTACTCCTGCTCCCTTGAAGCTGCTTCCCGGTTTTTCATAATCAGGTGGCTTTTATCCATTTGCTTACTCCGGTATCCCAGGAGATGAAAAAACTGTTTGGCAAAAAAGCGCGCTACATTCTGGTTGACACGCAATACATCATGCTGATCTGTAAGCCAACGCACACCGGGGAGCAGAGGAAGGAGGCGGTCAAAACGAAATTTTCGCAGGAAAGCAGACAGACGAAGAAATACTGGAGGAATTTTACGGATGAGAAAGAACCCATCATTGCCCTGGCTCTGGTATAAGGGCATAAATATTTTTCCATCATGAGGGGCTAAGATGTATTGCCCATCACTTTCTGCGAGTACTTGCCCTTTCTCAATTTCCTGAAAATTACTAAAGCCCGCTTTCATGCGGAAAGCCTCCCCTGATTTGATCTCGTAACGAGAAAAAATCTCATATATGCCCCGGGAGGCTTCCGAAGACTGTAAGAGCAACTGATAATAATACTCAAAATCAATCGCCTGTTTCTCAATGCTACCCGAAAAAACCAGGCTGAGATAAATAAAAGAAATCATGCTTTCTATAGTAAACAGAGCGTCATGCTGTCCTCCCTCATAACCAAAAGCCACATAGCCCAACTCATTGATATAGCTCAGCAAAGGGCCATCCAGATACTCTTCTATCCCCAGTATCATAGGCACCGGATATTGTGTAGTAAACTTCCGGTTGAGCAAGCTATCATTTACCGTAAGGAAAGGAATAGTCTGGCTGGAAGTAGTATGCAGGTCAATGAAGTAGAACGGACTTTCTCCGGTATCCAGAATTGTTCTGAGAACGCGGTATATTTCTATCTGTTGCGCAATATCTTCATGTTTCACCTCGAGTTTGCCAGTCAGTAAGCTTTCCATCTTTTCGCTCGTCCAGAGGCGGTTCAGGTCTTCCTGATGATATCTCACGCCTCTTTCCAGTGCCCACAAATTACCGCTGATCGCATAAATATTTCCATTAAGCCGGATATCCTTATCTTTTATTTCCTTCATCACCTTATCCAGCGCAAAAATACCTGCCGGTTCGTTGCCATGAATACCTCCCGTAAAGATGATGGTCGGTCCGGCTTCGCGCCCTTTAAGTTGGCCAATCATACGGCCAATTTTCATGGATTGCTTAAGTGCCTTGCTATTTACCTTCACCATGCAGAAACGCGCTAATATCATGCTTAGTAATGATGCCTACCAGGTCCTGCTCATGCACTACCGGAAGACAGCCGATTTCATGCTTTTTCATAAGTTGGATGGCTTCACTGATTTTGGTGTGGTACTGCACCGTGACCACTTCCTTGATCATAATATCAGCTACGGTACGTTCATCACCCTTATTTTCTTTTTTTTGACTTTCCATATGTGACCAGGTCAGCAGTCCGCAGAGCTTTCCTGACTGGTTTTCTACCGGTACATGATGGATATTTTTCCACTGCATCATACTGGTGGCCAAAGTAGCGAGGTCACCTTCGTGCACGGTAAACATCTGGGTAGACATGATATGCCCCACCTGCTCTGCTGCCTTATGAATGGCTGGTTTGCTTTCTACTTTTGGCCATTGATGTACAGGAAAGTCCGTTTGTTGATGCTCATAAATAGCTTTGGTAAGTGCCAGCAATGCATCATCCTGCTTCATCTGCTTTCTGAAATTGCGATAGCTTTCTACCTGCCATTGCGCACCGGTTTTCCCTTGGGTACGCCGCTCAATAATACCCAGCAGCCGGTCTATATCTTTCCGGTCAATCTGCACCTTTTGTAAACCTATATAGGCCATGGGCAAGAGCTCATTGGTCACTAGCTTCTCCACTGATACGGACTTACCCATCCAGTGTAGAATGGTTTCTTTACCCGTTCTGGCCGCTTTGATAAAGTTGGCCTTAGCATCACGAAAATCCATGCAGCCAGACATGTCTTCAAATTTCGCGGGCCTGCCTTTCATCAAGCCTACCCAAAAGGCAAAGTTTGCCATTTCGTCCAATACAGTAGGACCAGCAGGAATATACCGATTCTCAATACGTACATGGGCTCTTCCCCCTCCTACGCCATAACAGGGACGGTTCCAGCGATACACAGTACCATTATGCAGGTTGAGCGCTTCCAGCTTTGGTGTATTTCCTCTTTGTAACTCTTCCATTGCATTGCTGCCAATCTCCCTGGAAAGAATCACTTTATGCTGAGCAATGTTATCCTTAAAAATCTCAGCGATAGAACCGCTAGCCCAGGCATTACCGAAGCTTACCCTCCCCTGCTGGTCTTTGAGCGCATAAGAGGAACTGCGGGTGTCAATACTTTGCTGAAAGAGCGCGATACGGGTTTCACTCCATAGCTCCCGGCCCAGCAGCAAGGGAGAGTTTGCGCATATCCCCAATACTGGTCCTGAGATTGCCTGAGCCCAGTTATAGCTGGCGATAAAATCCTGAGGGGCAATCTGTAAGTGCAGCTGAAAGCTCGTATTACAGGCCTCAAAAAGTACTGAGTTATGAGTAATGGTAAGTTCATCTACGCCCCGCAGGTGGAGAGAAAAATCTGTACCCCTCAATGTCTTGATCATTTCATTCAATGCGCGATAGCGGGGTGTAGGCGTCATGTACTCCAGTTCCAGTTCATTCTTGCTGATGGTAGGCAGGATTCCGCTAAGTACAATTTTCGTGTCATGCTTTTCTGCTCCTGCCTTGGCCTTTGCCAGCAGGCTGTTCAGTTGCTTTTCCAGCCGGGAGAAGCAGTCAGCATTCATCTTCTGCGGATCAAGGTTGATCTCCAGATTGTAGCGGGCAATCTCTGTAGTGAAGTGTGGATCATCAATAGATTTTAGCACCTGCTCCGCATTTTTGGTAGGCCGCCAGTTGTTATTCACCAGGCAAAATTCCTGCTCCGCCCCGATGCGGACGATGTCATCTTCTATCAACCCATGCGCAAGCATGTACTCCAGCGCCTGAAGGTCATCAAGCAGATGCCTGATAAATGCTGCCCGCTTTTCATGATTGAGTTGGCTATTTACGCTATGTTCCCCCATATTATGTATTCTGAAAGACAAGTACGCCTATTGTTCTAAAAATAGCTTTTTCCAGCGAATAATGAAGAAAACAGCAAATTAGCTTTCTGACTACCTTTGCATTCAGTAGCCCTGCACTTTTATCCGGAGATGGATAGGATCATCATGCACCATTCAACACTTTGTAGGCATTATTCTTCATCATTGTCTTCCATGTACTTCAGATCGCTGAAACCCTCCCAGTCCTGTCCAAACTCCCAGGTATCGCAGTGGTACTCTCCCTCATTGGTACAATGCTTTCCAAAAGGACATTCGTAGCCTTTTCCATCACAAAAGCGAATGTCATTCAAGCTCTCCTGGTCGCAGGTGATATACACATCCATGGCTTTCAGAAGATAAGTGTACACTAAATCGTAAGGAAGATAAGATGGTAACTCTACGATTATGTTATAATGCTCATAAAGCTGACGAAGGATTGCACACATGTAGAGCAATTGTCTTTCTGTCCATTTCTCAGCAGGGGGGAACATTTCCGGTGAAAGCCTGAACCATTCGCTGGCCTTCTGGGCCGGCTCTACCTCTAGGTGTTCATATTCTTCCGGTACCTCCAAAAGGTCCGTGGGAATATTGAACTGCACATTCTGATCTTTATTTTTTGCCGACTCCCGTATGTCATCCACCAACTGCTCAAAATACCTTTGCATCGTACTCATAGCTTGTGAGTTTAAATGTGATTATGTAAACCAATATAGTTCATCACAGGTATTACTTTGACAAAATGTATGTTTTGCACTGCTTTTACTGAGTTTAGCGTATTGGCCTTCAGCAGTTTAACCCCTGAAAGGGTAAAGCGCTCTCCACACCTTATTCCTTATCCATTTCCACTACCCATATTCCCCTCAGCTGATTTTCGGCATAGCCCTTCGCCTGATCTTCAGGATAAAGCGTATTGAGCTTAGCCAAAGTCTCCTGATTGATCTGGCGGTTAGGGTCACCGTGGCATTGCAGACACATAGTGTTGGTAATAATAGGATAGTAAGCGATCATTTTCCCATCAAACTCCTGTAGCTGAGGACTTACTTTCCCTCCCTGCGCCAGCTTCTCTTTGCCTGCCTTAATGTATTGCAGTTGTGAACCATCGGCGGCATTATCAGGATTCCGGGGCTGATCAGAAACTCTTTTCAGATGAACATTCAGCACCTGCGCCATACTATCGGTGAGCGGATAGGCCCGGGTATTACAAAAGTCTACCGCATGGGCGCTTCCCTCACTTTGGATAGCCTGCATCAGGTTTTTACCCAGGACTGACTGGGTCTGGGCAGCATATTCCTGTCCTAAGGCCAGATAATCAACAGTGTCTTCTGGCGTGCTGAGCTGAGCAGTATCGCTTTGCTCATTTGCATTCCTTCCCCCACAGCTTAGCAACAGAAGCACAGGACTTAATAAGAACAGTTTGCGTGGGCTTATCTTTTTCATCTTTAGGTATTCAAAATTGAGCTAAACCATCATTATCACCGCAGACTTACAATCTGCTGCTTACAATACCTAAGGACGTAAAAAAAGAGGAAAGAAAAAGTGACTTATGTCACAGTGGGAAATTATGCTTGAGGAGCTTATAATTTTTCTATCTGTGCTTTTGTCAGTCCAGTGTATTTATAATCAGCTCAATAGGATGATTATCTTTCTTCATTTCCCTGTTAATCTCAATTTCTTTTTAATCGCTCCTTCTTTTTTAGCGGTTTCAATGACACTATACATTATCACGATAGACTTTTAGACTCTCTTCGTATACTTTCATATCTTCTTTTACCCGATCTTTTACTCTTGAAATAGCCAGGTCAAATGAATGAAGCAAAAAAAACGGAAGGGTTACTTGAAATGCTTTATTTTTAACTTGATTCATCTGTTATACATAGCTTTTAGTAGACCGCCTAGTTTCAAAAGCAAAGTTCTCACCTGATTCAATTAGCGTATTGGTCCTTTTCAACCTTAATCTTCCTGCCTCTGTCGCTGTCTTCTCGGCTTGAAAAGGAGATAATCCTCTGGCTATTTCATCAGCGTTGACAAACGCTTTACAAGCTGAGATTTACTTTCAAACTTAGCAGTCTCATTACATTTCCCTACGTCCAGATAGGGCACGTGCCTCTGAGCTTTTTTAAGTATCTACTCAAATACCGGTTTTGCATTTCAGTTTCAAATAAACTCAGTTGAGGCACGTGCTATATCATATGTTAGAGACTTTTATTTAGCTTCTCGTTGGTAGTAAGTTACGATACTAGCTTTTGCAATAGTGTTGTTCCACAGGTAGTATCCAACAACCGCAGGGTTTGTGTTTTCATCTAATCCCAACTTATCAGTTTTCAAGGCATAGATGGTAATAACATACTGATGTAAACCATGACCTTCAGGTGGACACGGCCCTCCATATCCTTTAGCACCATAGTTGGTGATGCTTTGAATAGCACCTTTGGGAGCTAGTTTTGTTGATACATCTCCAGCACCACTTACTAATTCATAGGTATTGGAAGGAATGTCAAACATTACCCAATGCCACCATCCGCTACCTGTTGGTGCGTCCGGATCGTACATCGTCACTGCAAAGCTTTTGGTTCCTTCGGGTGCATTCTCCCATGAGAGCTGAGGCGATTTATTATCTCCTACACACCCAAAACCATTGAACTCTTCTGTTAAAGTAGCCTGTCCTCCTAGGTCTTTACTTGATAAGGTAAAGGTTGACTGACTGAATGTTATTTGTGAAATAATACTGAATGTGATTAATAAGATTGTCTTTTTCATGAATCTTTGTGTTTAAATAATGTTACAAAGCTCATGGTTCGGAAGACCAATTAGTGCATGCGACTAGGTCAGAAAGTATTGCTAAAAGTTCAAGTTGATTGAAACTGTTTTGGAGTCACCCCGTACTTGGATTTGAAGGCTTGAATAAAGTTGGTTAGTGATTCATAGCCTACCTCAAGATAGATATCAGATGGGCGTTTCCTTTCATTTTTCAGCAAAATAGCAGCGTATTCTAACCTTCTTTCCTGAAACCACTTGCTAGGTGAAACACGATATTGTTTTTCAAAGGTTCTTTTAAAAGTTGACAAACTCATATTGCATAAGAAAGCCAATTCATTCAATGTCAATTTGTTCAACTTGTTGTTTTCAATTACCTGCTGAAAATGTAAGTCATAGTCATTGACACTCGTTATCAAGGATTCTAAGAAGCTATGACCTAAATTATCAATCAGGTATAATATCAATTCTTCAAATTTAACTTGAAGTACTCTCTGCCTATTTGATGAAGACAGATGATCGAGACAGGTCAAACTTTCAGCAAAGGTGCGGAGGTACCGATCAAATGGAATGGGTTGAATGGTTTTTCTCTCAATATTTTTTGAAAGTGTAATAGAATACTTTTTAACAAACTGTAAAACAGCTTCATTTGGAAAAAAGAAAAGGACACTTCTATAGCTATTATTCGTTCCCGTTAATTTCTCTGTCATTAAGCATTTGCCTGCTTTCATTAAAAGAAATTCAGTATTTGAAATAGCGGTTGACTTAATATCAGAGTGAACTTCCTTATAGCCTTCCATAAGAAAACTAAACGTATTCATAGAAAGATCGACTTGCTGCTTCGTAGACTCTTGCTGAGCCCTGTAGTCATAAGCAAGCACATCTGCTTTTTCGTAGGGTATTAAGTCTTCAGGTAAAATAACGGTTTTCAAAGCTCAATTGTCTCTATCGGCTAATGCAGCGGACGGCGAAGGCTTTAGCCGAAGCATGCCCGCTGAGCATTGTTACCCTGCGTTTTCAATCAACAAATGTTTCTTTGATCACTGATTTACAGCTTTTAATTTCTTTCGCTGTAATTTTTCCTAACACTTTGATGATCCTACTTTTATCAATCGTTCGTATCTGATCAATGACTACCCAACCTGTTTGATTGTTATGTCGCACTCTTATTCTAGAAGGATAAGGTTTACTTTTAGTAGTCATTGGAGCGACAACAACTGTTCTAAGATTGTCATTGATTTCATTGGGAGATATAATCAAACATGGCCTAGTTTTCTTTATCTCGCTTCCTACTGTCGGATCTAGATTAACTAAAACTATTGCATATTGATTTATTTTCATTCTTCAAAACTTTCATCTTCAAAGACATCATCTAACAATAATTGGTCATCTTGATTCTCATGCATTTCCTTGAAAGCTTCATTCCAACCCTTTCTAGGTGTATCTATTGGACGAAGAATTATCTGCCCTTCCTCCAAAATCACCTCAACTTTATCTTTAATATTATATTTATCAAGAACTGATTTGTTTAATCTAAGGCCTCTCGAGTTGCCGATTTGTATGATTGAAACTTCCATAGTTTATACTTTTGTATTTACAATGTAATTACATGCACATAAAGTTCCAAGTTCTTTTCAAATTTTAATGCAGGGTAACATCGGGATAGCGCATATATACGGCTATTTCCCATATACCACTCCAAGATAAAGGCTTTTTATTAATTTTATAATGATAATATATAAAATTACTGTGTTTTATACTTATCCGTTTGCAAACGCTTATTAAATGCTTGTGAACACATTCCATTCTTTCACTATTCCTCTTTCTTCCTTATCTCCGTAAGTCCGTTTCTTTTCATCACTTTCTGCTTTGGGAGAAAAGCATCATTTCGGGAGGTTTTTTTATTTACCAAAATTTTAAAAATTATGTCAAACGAAAATGTGGTCTATCCAGATCCCACAAGAGGATCAGAAGACACTTACCAAAAAGTTGCAGGAGATCAGTGCGCTCTTAAAGTCTTATCTCATTGCCCTCCAGCCCGCAGAGCATCAGTCCCTGCCCAAGATGAGCGATAAGACGATTCCTTTTGTAGAAAAGGTACTGGAGTATACTAAATCCAATCCCGAGTTTACGCCTTCTTACCTGCAGGTAGATGAGATGGAAATTGACATTCAGGCAGTGGATGATCTACGTAGACTGTATCGCGAAGTGGAGCAGTTGTGCAAAAATCTGGACGATACCATGATGCTTTCGGGTAGCGAAGCCTATGCCGCGGCTCTGGCTTATTACAATTCGGTAAAACAGGCCAGCAAAATGAATGTACCGGGGCTAAGTCTATTTTTGAGGATTTGAGCCAGCGTTTTCAGAAGAAGTAAATGGTGGATAGCAGGGTAGACCTTTTGTCTACTTTATGGTTTTGAGCTTTGTGTCACTTCACTATTCTTTACCAACCTTCCTTTTTTCAATTGACCAATTTATCCAGTCTTGTCATTCAGAACATACAATAAAATTGTCGTTCATTGATTGATGTACGATATGTTTATGCTTTGTCATCCTGTCGGACGGCCGATGCCGAAAGACCTTGCTAAGACCTGCGTATATATTGATTTTTGGCCTTAAAAGATTTATACAGTTGATAAGAATCTCTTCAGGAATTAAATAGATGTTCTTTATTGTCCTCCATCTTAACATTATTCCTATACTTTTGATGCTTCCCCTCCACTCACTGACCAACCTTCTCAGTTGTGGCTTTCTGCTATTGAGAAAGTTTGTTTATATCCTCAGATAGCTTGGTAATCAACCCTAAAAAGTTCCTATCAAGGATATAAAACGTTTTATAAGAAAATTACTTTCCATTTCAAATTTTAAAAGTTCCCTCCTTGATGACAGGGAGGGGGAAGTATGTCATACACTTTATCAATGAATTTCGTTTATTGTCTATTCAGGATGACAGGAGGGTGACTAAATCGCATAGTTTATCAATGAGTCTTGTAAATTACCCGTTCAGGATGACAAAAAAGAAAAACACTTACTCCTCCTGCTCACTGAATTTGTAACTCGCAAATCTAAATCACTAAAAAGTAATCTTCCCACTAACAAGTTATAAGCCTTATACATCAACATTAAGGAATAGAAGTCCGGCATTGCGCTCTGGTCATTCAGCCGAGCACTTCCAAAGTATTGATTTGAAGTTCTAAAGTACAAAACTGAGGTTCGGAACTTCAAATGTGAAGCTTTGAAGTACCCCCTTCGCCTGAAAGCCAAAGCAGTATAGGTCACAAATGCTGATCTTTTCACAACGGCTTTGAAGCTTTGTGAGACACAAACCTTGGTCTGAAAACATCAGTCATGCCGTCAGGCATCTTGCCCCCACTTAAGGTCAGCTTATCAATTGCCAACAAGCTGGTAAAGCCCTCGGGCCGAAATTCCTCGCTGCGCTACGGAATAAACAATGCGATGAGCATTATTTCTTTTACACCTTGATCAACTCATGAAAGCGGGAGATATCTTCGGGCTTACCGGCCAGGAAGAGAATATCATCCTGCCTGATCTCAGTATCGGCTTCAATGTGAGCAAGGTAGTCATCCTCGCGTTGTATCGCCAGTATATTAACTCCGAAGCGGGAACGAATTTTTGACTCATCAATTTTTTTACCTACTACCTCCTTATTGGTGTTCTGTACCCTCAGCGAAGAGATATTCATATTGGGAATATTGATTCCGGCAATACCTTTATAGACAAACTCCCTTGGCCTTAGCATTTCGTAATTGTCGGAGCGTACAGTTTGCACAAAGCGTTCAATCTCATCATGGGGCACCAGGTATTTGTGGAGCAGCCGCGTAAAAATCTCAACGGAAGTCTCAAATTCCTCAGGGATCACTTCGCTGGCACCCAACTGAAGCTGCTCACGCATCTCATACATAAACCTGGTACGTACGATCATATGAACAGTAGGGCAGATCGTCCTTATGCTACTCACCACTCCTTTGGTAGCGGGAGGGTCAGAAATAGCGACGATAGCCACCCGGGCACTATATACCTTCACATGCTCCAGAATGAAAGGATTGGTAGCATCGCCAAACAGGATGGGCTCGCCTTTGGCACGCTCCAGCCTTACGGTCTCGGCATTCATTTCTATAATAACATAAGGAATTTTAGCGAATTTAGCCGCCTGCGCTACATTTCTACCGTTGACTCCGTAGCCAATGATGATGGTATGGTCTTTCAGCTTTTCTATCAGTTCTTCCATTTCCTCTCCGGCACCACTGCCTGTCTTTACCGGCATCTTATCGGGCAGGTTAGTTTTGGAAAACAGCCGCGTGACTTTTCCTGAGTTTTGGATGATAAAGGGGGTAATGGCCATGGAGAGTATGGACACCGAGAGAAAGTACTGATAGGTGTTCTCTGAAAGAAGCTCATTTTCAATCCCTACATCAGAAAGGATAAAAGCGAATTCCCCTACCTGAAAGAGACTCAGACCGGTAAGCACCGCGGTACGCAGTGGATAGCCCAGGATAAAAGCCGCAGAGCCTGCAATCAGGGTTTTGAATACAAAGACCAAAGCCAGTATGCCCAGGATCAGAAGCAAATTGTCCAGGAGAAAAACTACATCCAGCAGCATGCCAATAGATACAAAGAAGAAGCTGGTAAATATCTCGCGAAAAGGAATGATAAATCCGGTGGCCTGATAGCTGTAATCGGACTCTGAAATGATCAGCCCGGCCAGGAAAGCACCCAGTGCCAGGGAAAGGCCAATGCTGGAGGTAGCCCAGGCTACGGCAAAGCAGATGACCACGATAAACAGAATGAACAGCTCCCGACTTTTGGTCTTGGCAACTTCGTGCAGCAGGAAAGGAATAAGATAACGAGCCCCGAACAATACAATTACGATAACTCCTCCTGCTTTAAGCAGTAGTTCTCCCAGGGTAATCCAGATGTCTCCTCCATTTCCGGACAAAATAGGGGTAAGCAACATCATGGGGACTACGATGATGTCCTGAAAGATCAGCACTGCCAGCGCTACCTTGCCATGCGGGCTGTTGACTTCATTTCTCTCCTGCAAAAGCTTAAGGACGATGGCGGTACTACTCAGTGAAAACACAAAACCCAGAAAGATAGCTTTGTTCATTGTAAAACCAGTCCACATGGCGATCAGGGCAGTGATGAGGATGGTCAGCCCCACCTGTACCGCTCCCCCGATCAGGACGCTGTTTTTGATGGCTGCCAGGCTTTTCAGCGAGAACTCCATACCGATGATAAAGAGCAGCAGTATCACCCCTATCTCTGCCATGACTTCTATCTCATGAGAGGCAGTAATCAATGCCAGCACGTAGGGCCCGGCGATGATACCTGTCATCAGATAGCCTAAAATGGTAGGCAGGTTGAGGCGCTGGAAGAGATAAATCACGAATACAGACGCGCCTAGGATGATGATGATATCGGTAAGTAGAGGTATTTCCATAAGTTAAAAAAAATCTTTGCTGTACTAAGATGAAAAAAGCGGAAATGAGTACCAACTGATGCCTGTGAAAAAATTCACCTATTTCCGGTATGTGGCAAGTGCTTAGCTGATCAGGCCTGAGGCAATGACCTTCATATGCAGGATAATATTGAAAGAATACGCTCTATGCCAAAGGGCTGAAGTGCCAGTTGTCAACAGTAATTACATCTTTCAAGGAAAAGGCAGTGATAATGCCCTAAGCATCACACTGCCTGCTTGTATAATGACTTACTTTTTCTTTTTCGTCTTTTTCTTTTCCTTATTCTCTTTGTCAAAATCTATCAGCTCAATATTTCCGTTTTCGTCAATGCGAATGGCAGGAGGTACCGGCATCCACAAATGCTCTTTGCTATGCTTTGGAATATTGGGCTTATGAGGGGGGATTTTTTTGATCTCCGGTGCAGTTAGGATAATCTTTTCAATATCTGTATTGGATACCACTGCTTTCACCTGAGCTGAGAGCCTGCTGTCAGCGGTTTTTTCCCGCCCCGCTGCCGTAGCACTTATCCGCTTATCATTTCTTTCCTGATCCATACAATGTTTCTTTAGACATTCACGTAATCGCCGGGCATCAATCTCATGCTTTTTCAGCAATGCCATGATACCCTTATCACTTAAAAAACAGTCTGCAATTTTGCACAAAGCATCGCCGCTTCCTCTTCCATCATCCTCCTTGATAGGAGGAACAGGTTCGCTTCTGTAAAGAGAGACCGTACGTACCGCCTCCCGGGTAAATGCATTACCGGACATGGAATTGCCTGATGCTTTGAACCTGATCTGGTATAAACCGGAGTGATCTCCCTCAAAATCAGTAGCATAGCTACCCTCCCCCTGGGAATCTAACTTTAATGTTTTCTTGATGCCATTGGGATAGCTAACCTCTGCTTTTACTTCACCTTCAATCGCCACATTGTACTGCCTGATGGTAGCTGACAGATTGATCTTCGCTCCCGCTACATTGGAGGTCTGGTCTACGGCAGCGGCAAAATTAAGATCAGTATAGGACTGTACAATTACACTATAGGGTACCGACTGATATTCACTAAGCTGTTTTAACAGATCCTGATTGTTTTCAGCAATTTCTTTCCATATTTCCCTGACCTTCTCTGCTGATAGTTCCAGCACTACCTTCCACTTACCTGCATGTGAGCCTATGGCTTGCGCGGGAATGGCTGGCAAGGTAATCCTGTAGAGTTGATCATTCATATTGACCTTGTGCTGGGTATTGCCCCCACTACCCTGTATCACATCACCGGCAGGGGTAATGATAGAAGCAGTAATGAGGGGCGCAAAAGGTGAAAGTATGATCACATCGGCATAGATATCCGCTTCGTTGAGGTGAAAGTCTATCTCATGTTTAAGACCGAAAAACAGCCTGCCCATAGGGTCAACCACAATATCATTGTTGCTGACATCAGCCAGTATCTGCACGAAATAATGAGTCAGCAGAAACAGACGCTCATCGGCAGTCATATTGCCGGTAATCAGTTGGTAATTAGAGATTTCTCCCAGCACAGCGTCATTTACTGAGCCTTGTACTCCCAAGCCTATGGCATATACATCGCTGCTGATATCGGTAATGGCCGTGTTTACCGGCGGAGTGCCTACATAGGGAGAGACATTCTGATTGCCATCACTCATCACCAGCATGGCAAAGTTATCATAAGGCGTAGCGGCAAGGTTGATCTCATCGCCCAGCACGTCGGCTCCTTCTATCATCCCTTTACCTATGGCCGTATCACCTCCGGGGTTCAGTGCCGGGTCGCTCAGCGCATTGCTGACATTGGTACTTCCTCCCGCCGACATCTGGGTAATGCCGAAGAGGCGGTTTTCATTGGTATCGTAATAGACCATGCCGATGCCATCGTCGGGCAGCATAATATCGCGTACTACGTCTACAGCGGTTTCCAGCATTTCAAAACGGCTGAGGCTGGTCCCATCGGTATTGGACATACTTCCTGACTTATCCAGTACCAGGCAGATGGCGGACTTTTCCCGCTCCTGCACATTGGCAGACAAATTGATATCCCAGGATTGGGCAGTAAATTCATTTCCTTCCGGACCATAGTAGCCCTCTTCGTCATCAACAATCGCGGAGATGGTTGCCATACCATTCTTATTACCCAGGCCTGTAGCTGTGTCCAGCTTCACAAAAACCTTTATCGTTTGCTCTTCCCCATCATTAGGGTCTACCTCTACTTCATAGGGCATAATATGATCAGGTACCTGAAAAGCGGCATCTCCTCCCAGGCCGGTAATGCTGAAAGTGACTTTTCGGCAGGTGGTGATGGTAAACTCCACCCATCCATAGGTCACTGTATTTTCCGGCACCTGTCCATAGTTAATAGACATGCTGGAAGGGGTGACTACCGGCAAATCCGTATCGTACATATAACCCAGATCACGATGATCCAATAACTCATTAGGTGTGGGTTTTACCGGATGGTTAAAAAAGGTCTGGTCCAGCATGGCCATGATAGAATTCAAACTATGACCCGGCGCACCCGCATTGGGCTGGAAATTGGAAAATCCGGAAGGGTTAATATGACTCCAGACTGCCCATATCTTGTCTACATTAGAATGGTGAAGGAAGAATATCGGGTCATTGGGAGAAGTCATAGGGATCATATTTCCTCCTATTCCTAGGTGAGGACCATTATGCAGCCCCCATTCCAGTTTCTTGCGAAAGCTGGCATCAATTTCTGCCTGTTCAGCCGGACTGATTCCTCCTGAACCATAATTGGGTTCATTAAAAGGAGACTGATCATAATCACTCGTAGAAAGGCAAGCATTTTGAGTGGTACTACCAGGCAGGAAATTTGGGCTTGCGGTACCGGCCCGACGCAAATAAGTGGTATCATCCCGGGCATTGCCACTAGGGTTGCCGGTAATGACATTAAGCTCCCAGCCCGCGCTTTCGGCAAAAGCTCCGGTTTCTACCCGATTATCAGCTCCGGTGCCCATGCCTCCCATAAAATTAGCCGTCAGTGGATAACCGGCTCCAGTACCATCAGGATCAGGACTGTTATCTCCTTCATCTCTGTAGTCTATCCAATCCCAGTAGGGAATCGTTAGCTTGGGGTTTCCCGAGGCATCCTGTAGTTCCAGTTCAAATTGCCGGAGGAACTCCCGGTGCCAGGGTAGAAAAGCTGAGCCTTTATGAGCTCCGTCCATCACCTGTAAATGTACCCATACATATACATCATAACGATTTCTGGCACCATCTGCCCAGGCAGCAGGCTGATCAGCCTCTATGATAGGAGTAGCTTTGAGGGCCAATACGGCATTGACATAGGCTGTTTTTTCAGCGTCGGTCATCCGACTGACATTTTTACGACAGTTCATAGCTTTTTAAGGTTGTGTTACCATAAATATACTTTGACTGAGCAATAGCTCAGGGGATAAAGTCAACGCTATTTAGTCACCCTAAAAGTCCTAATGTAACCTTTCGCTAATTTAGCATTATCTCAAATGATGTCTTACACTTATTTATACACCTAGCAGTATTTACACAGCTAGCTGCTGTTCTACTCTCTCTTTCAAGGCCTTGTTCATGCGCTGGAAGTTGAGCAAAGTCTCGTCGCCTATCATTTTCAGGATGGGACCGCTAAGTAAGCCACTGAATTTTTCGCCGTGGATAAGTTTGGTTTGTCCGTTTCCTATGTCTTCCAGGATGAAGTAATGCCTTCCTTTAAAGGTACCTAATAAACCTGAGCCTAGCCACTCAAAAATACGGTTCTCTTCCAGGCGGGTGACGGTGGGAGTAAAAACCATAGGCTTACCTTTGCTCATCAGGGTATTTTTGAGCTGACTATGCAGTAGGGGTTTGCCTTCAATAGAGACGATAAAAGGATTCCAGGAGGGGTAATTCTGGAAGTCGGTAAGTACTTTCCAGATTTGTTCTTTAGGGGCATTCAGGATGATTTCAGTTTTGAGTTCTTTCATGATTTCTACATTTTGTTTCCCCAAAGTTCATCTGATTCGCAGTCTATTCCATTAACAATTGTAAAGAAAAATAGCTTTTAGGTTTGGCTAGAGATCTATTTTAAAATGGACTTTTCTAATCTACTTAAGATTACAGATTTAATACCATGCATGGTGTATTTATTCTTTCAGTTTTTGGTAAGCAAATAACCTCCCATTATAGTTTAACATTTTTTCAAAATATCACGTATTAACATTTGGAAGCCAGCACAGTGGGGCTGTTGGCATTGGAAAAAACATATTAATTATGTTAAGAGGAGAAGGGGATAATAATTCCCCAGGCAAAGTGATTATTAGTTTAATAATCAAGATCGTTTTTACTGTTGATGTTATTGAAGTTTTGAGAGTGATTCTGCGTTTTTGCAACATCGACATTTAAAGTAAAAGCAAATCTTACTGGTTAAATTTTGAACGGCGGGAACGGACAGCGGCGTATTTTGGTGTTCGATATCACTTTGAAAATTAATTGTGATTGTAGTTATTTACTAGCAGCACTTAATCAAAAACCAGGTGGAAATCAAACTCAATAAAAAAACAGGCAAGGTAGAATTTAATGAAAATGCCAAAGAATATAAATGGTCAAAAGTTGTAAAGGAGATAAACAGTGTAATGGCTAAGTCCTTGAAAGGTTTGCTCGTATACTACTTTATCGCATTTATGTTAGCAATGTTTGCTATAATTGGAGTTACAATTTTCATTTATTACAAGCAGGGTTTAATTGATTTTGAGGGTGAAATTGATAATGAAACTATCTCTGGATTTGGCACTTTTTTAGGTGGATTTGTTGGGACTATTTTTTCAGGTGTTGCAGTTTTCTTAGTTTTTCTGACATACTTAAGCCAAAAGGAAGAACTCAGGCTTACTAGACAAGAAATGGAGTCTCAAAATGAAACTTTAATAAAGCAAAACTACGAAAACGTATTTTTTAAATTGCTGGATACATATGGTGAAATTTCTAGAAATGTTATTTTTAGAGAGGGTGCTGCATCCTACAGTGGTAAAGAAGTATTTAAATTAGCTAATGAAAGTTTAAAAGATAGAATTGAGGCTACTTGGCATTTCAATCAAGAAAAATACCGATTAATAAATCAGAACACAGCCTGGAAAAGAGTTATGGATGAGGTTATTGATAATTTTATCAGAGATCACTCAGAGACTTTTACGGATTATATTAACACAATTTTTGAAATCCTTAAGTACATCAAAAAACTAGAATCAATATACCCTACTGAATATAAATTCTACAGAAACATTTTTATATCACAAATAACAACTCATGAGCTTGTAATTTTATTTTACTATTCTTTAGCTATTAATCATGGATATAAAAACTTTTTAGCGATTGCCGATCATTACAATATATTTGATAAAATAACAGATTTAGATTTACATAATCATGTAAAAGATAGAACCTTATATGCTTATTTAGTACCATTAGCAAGGATGCAGGTATGATACTTCAGATATGTTCCTTCTGGATGAAATCGTAGCTTGACATGATTTTCGCCCTATCAGAGTTCAGTAATAGATACGATCTCCTCAAATACTTCCAAATTTTCTACCTGAATAAGATAGTCCTTTTCCAGAGATTTGATCTTTTCACTTTCTTCAAAAACAAAGACTTCAATCTTTTGCCGCTCATTGGCTGGAATCTTTGCCAAATCCTTTAAAAACTTCTTATTGACCCTGATTGTCACTTAGTTACGCTTTATCTAATTGATTATAGAACTTTTTGGCCTGCTCCAAAATCCAAATTTTCTGAAGCGTCATTTTCTTTCATCAATTGACCCAGCGCATAATCTTCAAGAATTTGCTCTATTTTTTCAAAATCAGCAATATCAATTTGTACTGCTATCTTCTTTTGGTTTTCGTCAACTATATATTTTTTCTTAATCCCTTCCATAAGCATACATTTTAACTAAAATCGCTATAATTCTCTAAGCTAACAAATCTCTTTAATGCTTCATTTTCACAGTTTGTCACGAGTGTGTCATTGACATGTTTTTATTCTTGATATTATTGGTAAAAATCACTCCCCTTTACTTAATCTCTTCCGAATTCTGCTTAACGATACCGGGGTGATGCCCATGTAACTCGCCAATACGTGTTGAGGAATACGGTTCTCCAGGCCGGGATGTAATTGCTGATAGCTGGAGTATCTGTCCTGGGGCTTGTTGATGATGAGGGAAGCCACCACTTTCTGCGCAAAAGCCATCCTTTGTTCCAATATCTTTCTAACGAGTATGTTCATTCTGGGTACATCAGTATAAAGCTGCTCCAATTTCTCATAGGTAAGTACCAGCAGCTCACACTCCTCTAAAGTTTCTATAATTTGTGTGCCGGGAATCTGAGAGAAGAAGCTTTCGGAAGAACCTGCCATCATATTTTCCAGAAAGATAAAGCCGGTAATTTCCTCGCCCTCATTGGTAAGGTAATAGAGGCGTACGCATCCTTTGTTGATGAAGAATATTTCATCTGCCACCTCACCCGTATTGATCAGCACATGATGTCTGGGCACATCTCGGATGCTCAACTGACGTTTGATCTGCTCTTTTTCCTGCCTGGAAAAGGAAACAAACTGATCGGTAAATGTCCAGAAGTTGTCAAAGATCATAGCATAGCGTTCTAGAACTTAATGAAGCTGACAATCTTTCAACAGAGATAAGGGATCATCCTCCTCCTAAGATTCATGTACTGCTTCTTTTTTTTACTATTTTGTTTCATGTCCTATTCACCTACCACAGGAGCAGTTTGAGCAGCGGTAGTCACTCCCGGAGGCAGTTCCATAATTCTGATGTTACGAAAATGAATCTCCGCACCTTCGGCTTCCAGGCAGATATAGCCTTTTTTACGTTCCGAGGCCCGGAGGCCGTTCACAAATTTTCCATTGACCGATAGTTTGACTGTGCCATCCACACATACCACTACATATTTATTCCACTCTCCCTTGCCTTTGCATCTCTTCTCAATGGATTTGCTACGGATACCTCGTGGGTTATCGGGAATAGCGGTCATGCCCATGGTAGGAAAAAGCTCGCCGTGTACATAGGCGTCGGTTTGATTGTGCTGCTCAGCCCATTCCAGCTCTAGCATCTGCACTTCTATGGCTTTGGTGAGGGGGTCATCTTCAAAGGGTGTGCCCTCGCTCCAGACGAAAACCCCTGAGTTTCCTCCGGCTTCCATATGCCTCCATTCAATTTCCAGGATAAAGTTTTCGTACTGACGATCAGTACGCATCACACCGATAGGCAGGCCGGAACAGATGAGTACGCCATCTTCTACTTTCCAGGTTTCGGGCGAAGTATTCACATCCACCCAGCCACTCAGGTCTTCGCCATTGAAGAGCGGTCTGAACTGGAGAACTTCCTCAGACTGTGCATTTACAAAGTTTAGACTGAGTAGAAGAGAAAAAATGATAAGGAATGGTTTGCAGATCATTATTTTGATATTTGCTGGACGTGATATGTATGACAATGCGTTCAAAATGAGCAAAAAATTAATCTTCAACAAGTATAAAGTACCTTTACCGGAATGAATACCACTCTTTTTATTGCGCCAGTTCCTGTACATATTCAGGCGTAACCGGATCTCCGGCGAAGAAATCTCCTTTCTTACCTTTGGTCAGTGCCCAGCGGTCGATCCAGGAGATGCCCCAGTCTCCGTAGCGGCTGATTTCCTCCTTGTATACTTCGTCAGTCAGTGCTTCCTGAAGGGAAATAAAAGCATAGCCATGGCGCTGATACATCTCAGCCAGTTCATCCAGGTATTCCGCGTTGAGTTTGTTGGCATGCAGCAACAGAATATGTTTGATGTTTCTGTCCCACAACTGACCGGAAAGCTTTTCATAAAACTCTACCTTATCTTCCATATAGCTGATATAGTCTTCCCCAATCTTTTTCATCATTGTCAGATCTTTCTTCGTAAAGGAGACATGGTAAGCTTTAGCGAATAAGTAGTCATCATTGTCTATGGTGACCGGCGCTTCCTGATAGCCATGTTGCTCCAGGAAATGATTTAAAGAATCATGTCTGGCTTTGGTTAAACCTACTCGTAGAAAAGGATGACGAAAGTAATTGTATTCCAGCGCATACTTCTCCGATAAAGGCTTAGTGACTTCTTCACCCTTCAAAATCTCAGCGGTATATTCCTTAAAGCTCGTCTGATGGTAATTGATATGAGAGTAGGTATGATTGCCCAGTTGATATCCATTTTCCAGCCAATGCTCCAGTAGCTCTATCTGCAAAGCGCTTAAGCCGCCTTGCTGATAAAGCTTGCTTTCATTTACGAAGCCGATGGCGGGGATATCATATGCATCAAAAGTAGCGATGAGCTTATGGGTAATGTCCTGCAGATAAGCTTCGTCATTATTGCCATAATTCACGACTGGCAAGTCATCAATAGTAAAGCAGACTTCTTTGGTCTGGGCGAATGAAGCAATAGAAGTAAACAGTATACAAAGGAACAAATAGTTTTTCATTTTTTGGGTTTATGTTGTGAATCAAGCAGGCAATATAAGGAGAGATATGATTGGATAACAAAAATGTGGCTTCTATAAAATAGTAGAACGACTTTTGAGAGTCGTTCTACAAATCACAGGCATAATTTCACAAAAACTGATTTATCTTTCTGAAGAAGGCTGAACAACGCGTACCGGATCTTCTGGCTGAGGTAGTAATTCTACCGGATTTTCTTCAAGTAGCTCCAGAGCAACTTCCACTGCTTTTTCCAGTTGAGGATCATGGCCTTCAATGACTGATCTAACACCCTGTTCTACCTCTATGTCTGGTGCTACTCCAATGTTTTCCACATCCCACTCCCCTTCCAGATTGTAAAAACCTCCTCGCGGAGCGGTGATCCTACCGTTATCAATCAGCTGTGGTACATCCCAGATACCTACCAGCCCACCCCAGGTTTTGGTACCTACCAGCGGACCTATATCTCTCATCTTGAACATATAGGGCATCATATCGCCACCAGAACCTGCCATTTCGTTGATGACCATCACCTTGGGGCCCCAGATGCCCCCATTGGGTGCGGTAAAGGGCTGACGATCTCCGATAGGATTGTTGAAATACCCCAAAAGATCACGGGCCAGCAAGTCTACGATATAGTCGGCAATAGAACCGCCCTGATTGAAACGCTCGTCTATGACAGCACCTTTTTTGTCTTTCTGGGCAAAGTAATAGCGGTTGAAATTGGCATAACCTCCACCACCAGTATTGGGCAGCCAGACGTAGGCCAGTTGTCCATCAGATAATTCATCCACTTTCCTGCGGTTGCCTTCTACCCAGTCATATTGTCTTAGCAGATGTTCGTTGGAAACCGGAACAACCGTTAATTCTCTGGCGCCTTCCATGCTGGGAGTACTGTTGACAGTAATGAAAATTTGTTGATCGGCGGTTTGGTCAAAAGCAGAGAAAAGGTTTTGAGAAGCATCCAGTTCCACCCCGTTTACTGCCAGCAGATAATCGCCTTCGTTGACATTGCTACTCGGGGCACTTAATGGTGCTTTGATCTGCGGGTTCCAGCTTTCCCCGCTATAGATTTTCTGAATCCGGTAGCGGTTGTTTTCAATGGTATAATCCGCGCCCAGCAAACCTAGCGGTACACGATCCACATCGGGATAATCACCTCCACCCACGAAGGAGTGGCCGATAGAGGTTTCTCCACCAAAAATATCCAGCACATAGTTGAGATCAGAGCGATGCTTTACATCTTCAATCCAGGGGGCATAGGTTTCATAAGCCCAGTCCAGGTCCAGGCCATGTACATTGTCTACATAAAAATAATCTCTCTGGTATCTCCATGCTTCCCTAAAGATTTGCTGCCACTCTTTTGCCGGATCTACTTTGATTTTTACATTACTGATATCGAGCTTTTCCTCTCCCGGATCAGGCTTGCCATACGGATCAGACAGTATGTACTGCTTCCCTGAGGCCATATAGAGGTATTTATTTTTATCCGCAGATATTTCAAAGCCCTGCACACCGTCCGTAATCTTTTCCGGCTCTCTTTTCTCCAGGCTGAAACGATGTAAGCTCAGGCCATCCTGCTGAGGTACCTGCTCGGTATAGAGAATTACACCTTCTTTGGCAGCCTCCAGTTGGGTGTAGCTTCTGACCGGTACGGGCAACGCCACAACTCTCTGCTGTAGTTCCTCAAAGTCAATTTTCACTTCCACCTTTTTTTCTTCGGCCTGATCCTCACCTTCCTCACTTTTCTTTTTCTTGTCTTTTTCAGCCTCTTCCTTTTCTTCTTTCTCCTCTTCTCCCACTGGCTCATCATCACTTTCCGGTGATAAAGGCGAAGGCTCATCTTTGGAAAGTACAGCCAGGTAAATAGCTCTGTTGACAGGGTGATCATAAGAGGACATATCCAGCCAGCCTACATTAAGTCCGTAATCTGTACTGGCGGTGAAGTAAATGTACTTACCACTGGCATCCCAGGCAGGCATCTGGCAATCGGCCATCCCATCGGTAAGCTGAAAAGACTTTTGCTGATCCAGAGAATAAACAAAAATCGCAGCGTATTCATTGCTCAGGCGTTTGGTATAGGCTAACCACTTAGAGTCAGGGGCCCATTCTCCGTAGATTACATGCTGGGGATGGGCAAAACCTTCATTATCCACTTCAGTAAGTGCTCCACTTTCTACCTCCACAATCATCAGCGTTCTGTTCTCATTGTAAAAACTGAGGTATTTGGAATCAGGCGACCAAGTGGGATGATAGTAAAAGGTTGGGTGTTCTATTTCAATTTTTCTCTTCTCCTTGCCGTATTGACCGGAGATTACCAACTGATATTCTCCTCCTTCATCGGAAAACCAGCTGATATATTTACCATCCGGCGACCAGGCTACCTGTCTGTCTGCAACGCCTGAAGTGTTGGTCAGATTTCTGACGCTGCCTTTATCGGCCGGTACGGTAAAAACATCGCCACGCGCTGAGATAGCTACCCTTTTGCCGGTAGGAGAAATAGACAGATGATCCACATAGTCTTCTATCTTGCTCCAGTGCGGACGCGCCCAGGGGAAATCTCCAACTACCTCAATGGATAACTTTTCAGGCTCACCGCCTTCCGGATTCAGAGTATGAAGATAACCTCCGTTCTCGAAGATGAGCGTAGCATTGCCTCCTTCCAGGTTTTTGCAATCAAATTTTTCAAAAAAGCTAAGCTGCTTTACTGCTCTGGACTGGGTATCGTATTCCCAGATATTCATGACCTGCGCACGATCGGAGAGGAAATAAACCTTATCGCCCATCCATACCGGATCTATGTCCCGGCTGTTGTCCCAGGGCAACTTTTTTACATCATAAGACTGTAGATCCATGATGCGCAAAGGGGTGAGCTGCCCCCCACGATAGTTTCTGAACTCAGACTCCCAGGGAAAGATCATTTCATACACAAACTGATCGCCATTAGGAGAAAACTTACCATTCACCGCCCGGGGTACGATGAACTGCTCTGGCATACTTCCGTCAGTCTTCACTGTCCATAACTGGTCTGGCAGAGGGTAAGGTACGCGTGTACGACCCGAGGCAAACAGGACTTCACTATCTTTTGTCCATCCTCTCACAAAATCATCTTCCGGATGCCAGGTCAACCGCTGAGGGCTTCCTCCGGCTACCGGCACGACAAACACATCAGTATTACCATCGTATTCACCGGTAAAAGCAATCTGCTGACCGTCAGGTGAAAAGTGGGGCTCAGACTCCACCCCGGGAAATGTAGTCAGTCTACGCACATTGAAGCCATCAGTATCTGCCAGCCAGATATCTCCGGCATAGGCAAAAGAGATATGCTCATTACTGATGGCGGGGTTTCTTAATAAGCGAGATTCCTGTGCTAGGATTTCTTTGCTGGTACATAGGGCAAGAAAAAGCATAGCAAGCTTAAACAAAGGTTTGGGCTGTGTCATTTGTTGGATACTATTAGGTAAATAATCAGTTTGTCTGGACGAAAATGTATGCAGACAATTTTAGAAATGTTGCTTACCCATCAATTTACAAAAAGACTGAATAAAACCAGCCTTTTGCGATGACACACCTAGAGAAACAGGAAGCTGCTATAAAGCAAAAAGCTGCATGGTATAATCCAATAGCTCTACGCCTCCTGCATCTCCATGTCCCGGGATGATGGTTTTAGCTTCTTTATACTTTCTTTTTACCTTGCTGATGGTGCTTGCCCACTCATCTACATTAGCATCTTCAAGGTTTCCTTTTGTGGCATTCACAGATTTGACCATACACCCCCCGAAGAGGATTTCTTCTTCAGGAAGCCAGGTCACGATATTGTCCCGCGTATGCGCCTCTCCTAAAAATCTACAAACCACCTCTTGGTCACCAACTTTGATTTTCTTTTTTCTGGCAAATGAATTTTGCGGAACTACAGCATTATCCTGCCCGGCCAGGCTGCAGGTAAGCCTGGAAGCATAAGATGTAGCTCCGGCTTCATGAAAAGCGCCCAGTCCTCCCAGGCAATCACTGTGAAAGTGATTGATGACCACACTTGTGACCTTGGTTTCGGGAAATTTCTGAGAGATCCAATCCAGCAACTGTCCGGATATCTCGTCATTGGGCGGCGTATCCATCACTACGGCTTCGTTTCCGTTGACATACAGCAGTCCATTACAGGCCACTCGCCCAAAAGACGGGTAGGTCACGTAAGAAACATGAATGAAGCTCTTATCGGTGAGGGGAATGATTTCTAAATCTTCGGAAATATGTATTTTTTCTGCTTGGCCCCGGGCTTGGAAGGTAAGAATGGCAATAAATAAAAGTGTGATGACTGACAACTTTCTCATAGATATTGTCTTGAATAATAGATAATGTATGTATAGCACTAAAGGAGTGCCCAATATAATAACTTTCGCCAGCCTTGAGCCACTCCTTTAGCGATAATCATCATATATCGAGCGCAGACAAAACACCACGGGTGTAACCTACTGACTCAGCCAGTCCGGGTACGGGATCATCACCATCTTTTTCATACTCCAATCCTACTACTCCGGTATAGTTGATTTCTTGCAGGGCTTTCAGAAAGGCCGGAATGTCCATGATGCCACGCCCCAATTCCAATGTCCCCCCTTCAGCGCCTCTTTTGTCTACATCTTTAAGATGCACATCATAAAGTCGTTCTGCATACTGCTTGGCTTTAGCTGCCGGGTCCTGACCAATACGGAAAGTATGGCCGATATCAATACAAAGCCCGATACGTTTATCCAGATCTTTCACCTTTTCATACACATTATCGGGGCTGGGATACACATCATCTCCCGGACCATGATTATGAATTGCCAGCATAATGCCTGTATCCTTTACTTTCTCTTCCACCTGGGGAAGAAGATCATAATTGGGTACGCCAATTATCATTTTCAGATCGGCTGCTTTGGCATATGCAAAAGCATTGTCTACTTCTCCGGGAGACTTCATGTAGATTACACCAGCTCCGTAGAAATCCAATCCGGCATCTCTCACTTTTTTGGCAGCAGCCTTAATTTGCTGAGGAGAGCTATCCAGTGGCAGGTGCATGCTCTTTAATGAGATAGCGTCTAGTTTCAGGCGGTTGGCTACTGCAATAGCCTCTTCCAAAGAAAGGCTCCGTAAAGAGTAAGAAGCAACGCCCAGTGTAAGAGGCTCCGCATGAGGCTTAATACTGTACTTAGAAGGCTGGGTAGCATAAGCTGTAGAAGCAGTAGCTGTTGCCAGTGCACCCAGTCCCAGCAATTGTAGAAAGTCTTTTCTTGTATATTTCATCTTAGGTTGTGTTTTTGTTTGCCCCAAAATACAAGAAACCCCCTACATTTTCCAATTTAATTTTTTCAATAAATGGAGAACAGGCATAGTCCCTGCGTACAATAGCTATGCTATGCCTTACAATTTTGAGGGTTACCTCTGCGAATCACTGCAGTTACATTTCGTTATCGTAGATGAGAATATTTTCTGGTTCGGCGGCCAGCCCATCTTCCAGCATATACAAATGAATCTTGCCATCATTACCCTCCGATACTTCCCACTGATACGTTTTAGCAAATTTTACTTTCTCATCTTCTCTTACAGGGCGCACAAAGTTATTTGAACTTACACAATTGTCTGCCCCTTTGTATTTTCCTTCTACAGGATGGAATGTCAGCTGATCACCCCTGACCTCCACTGTACCCTTCACATAGGTATAAGACTGGCTAAGACAGTTGTAGCTGCGCACGCTCAGATAAGAATATAACTCGTAAGTACCATCTGCTTTGAAGTAATAACGAATAGCCCCATCATGTCCCGCACCCACGTATTGTCCCTGGTCATCCCAGAAATTACCAAAAGAAATGCTTCCCACCTGCCAGATAGCGTTTGTGAGCACTGGGGGCACATCTGTTCGGGGAGAGTCATCCCACGCATCAGACTGTGTATCATTTTCTTTGCAACCGGCAGTAAAAACCATAAGCATGCTTAAGAGCAGAAAGAGATTTTTCATCATAAAATATTAAATAGGTTAATGGTGTAAAAACACATGCATAGCACATGAGTCATGACAAAGTTGGGGACAAGGCCGGCACTCTACTATACCATGAAAGCAGGATTTTCACTACCCTATTCCGGGTATTTGGATTACCTAAGGCAGGGTAAAAATTCACTAAAACAAAAAAACTCTATCCGAAGTCGGATAGAGCTCTATACTAAGTTTTAGCTGATAGTTATTGTTTTTACAGTATACCTAAGCGATAATTTTGCGATGCATAAACTGTTTCCTCTACGCTAGTATTTCCTTCCGTATAAGAGCACATGCCCCTGATCGCTGGGTGTAAAGGCATAAGACAGTTTTTTGTTGACATAAGATTTATCGGTCTGGTGTGTAAAAAAGGATGCTGAATTAGGTACTTTCAAACTCCATGAGCCGGAGGTCTGTAACTCTCCTGGTAAGATAAGCACCATATGACCATAGGTTTCTCCTTTCATCACAGCCACTACCGCTTTGTTTCCATTTGCATATTGCTGTGCATTATTCAGGGCGTTCTGATCATAACCTTTCCCTAATAATGTCCATTGGTCACTTTTATCAAGAAATTCATAGATCTCATGTGGCTCCAAAAACATTCCTTTTTCACTGGAATAAAAGTCGTTGATTCTGTAAACAGTTTGCAAAGATTCGCCGGCAAAGTTGTGACAAGCAGGTGTACTTTCACTCTCTTCACACGCCATGAACTTGCTTAGTGAGGATTCTAGCTCACTTTTCCAGTTACGATTCAGGTGTTGTGCGTGCAAAGAAGGACTGATTGCGATTAATAAGATAATAAGTAACTGTCTCATCATGTAATCATTTATTTTCTACCAGCAAATAGCTTTTTCTTTTGATGAGATAAAAGGGCTTTTAGTTCTTTTACAATACGTATGTAATAGTATTATACCAATAATATATTGTACTATTTTTATAATATTATGCTGAATTGAGATGCTTACAGTACCAATTGTTTTAATAAGTGCTCTAATGTTTGTTGAGCATCTTTACACAAACCCGGATGGACTGCGGAGGTCTGAATGACAGTACTGCAGCTTGCTGTAAGCCAGCGGAAACGTGCGGCTATAGGTAGTTGACCTATAGGGCCAGCCTCTTTTCCTCCTCTGCATATCCGCTGAAAGAGCAGCAATCGTGCCTCAACTTCTTTTATATCTATTACTTCATAAAAAGCCAGTAGTCTGTCTCTGTTAAGTGCATAGGCGGTTTGCAGAAATCGCTCTTCTGCGCAATACATAATAACTCCCACATTGATAAACTCTTCGCGTTCAACACGGGGCATTAGCCGAATGACTGCATATTCAAACAAGTGCTTTTCTGGCATTTTGTGCTTCTTTTATAAAAACTTCTGTATGAGAGAGACGGGTTACCAAAAAATTGATGTAGGCATCTCTATGCTCAGAGAGGGATTCAAAAGGAGAATCTTCCAGCAACCATGCATCCGGAATTAAAGAGACGATGGCTCTGATATGTTCTGTGGTAAGCCTGGATTTAAAATCGGTATCAACCGCTTCCAGCTCAGTAGCCCAGGCTAGCAATACATGATCTTTGATATGCGCAAAGGGCCTGAGGGCCTGCTGTTCAGGGTTTTGCCAGGAATGGTGAAAGTAAAATGAGGCTCCGTGGTCAATGAGCCATAATTCTTTATGCCAGGTAAGCATGTTGGTGTTGCGGGTAGTGCGATCCACATTCATCACCAGCCCATCAAACCAAACAATCTGTGAAGCAAGTCTCGCCTCTATAGGTGTAACCAGGGCATTAAAATTGATAGCTCCAGAAAGATAATGCAAGGCAAGATTGAGCCCTTCGCTGCCTCTGAGCAAATCCTGAATTTCTTCATCTCCCTCTGATCGCCCAAAGGTAGCGTCAAGTTCGGCAAATACAATCTCAGGGACCCGAAAACCTAGAACACGGGCAATTTCTCCTGCCAGGAGTTCGGCAATCAGTGCTTTTGCTCCCTGCCCGGCACCACGAAACTTGAGCACATACAAAAACTCATCATCGGCTTCTACCAATGCAGGGAGCGAGCCTCCTTCCCGCAGGGGAGTCACATAGCGGATTACATTGACTGTTCTGATCTCTGGCTGGTAATTCATCATATCTTATGTGCTATGAGACGCGAACTTAAGGAAGTTGAAGTCTTCTTTCTGACTTCCATAATAGTTTTGATCTTATATATAATAGATTTTTCAATAATGATAGCATCTTTCATGCGATGTTAAAGAGAACGTTGAATAGCCTGAGGCAGATATACAAAAACCCGTACCAGGGTACAGGTTTTATTTTTATACATAAAAAATATGAATAGGGATATTATTTTTTCACTCCCTGTAGTTTACCTTTTTCTTTTACACGCTTCATGAAATCACCCAGATCATCGTCTGAATATGTTCCATAAGCATTTACCACTATACCTTTGGTACCATCACGAGCTTCCAAGGCATACAGAATAGACATATCGTCAGGATTACTTTCTCCCTCAAAACGATACTCCTCAATGATGCTCAACTCCTGAGCCTGATAATTTTTATCCGATGTACGGTCTTTCAGTGCTCCATTTTCAAACTTGAACTGAGTCTCAAACCCTTTCTTAGCGAGTTCATTGATTTTTTCGGTAAGGGGCGGCCTGTAATCTTTCATATCCTGTGTATTCATCATGCTAAATTTAAGGTCAAAAAATATTGTCGGTCCTTGTATATATCCAACCTACAGCCGGGTACAATGTTTTTAGTTATTTGGAATTAGTAAACCAGTTTAGAAAGCGGGGTTTATTATTTTTTATCCAATTGGGCTCAGGAAAGCGATAGCCGATAAAAAGCTCGGTATTTCTAGCACGTTCCTGCAGGCGGATGTTACCCAATTGCATATAGCCATATGTAAATACCGATGATATTCCCGCAAAATATTTTCCATTATCATAGCCTATAGCCGCACCAAAATTATAGAGAGGGGCCACCCCCAACTTATCCATATCACTATCCACACGTTCCAGATTTTTTCGTTGCAGGGCCAGCCCCACCGATCCAGAAGCATGAAGAAAAAAGTTGCGGTACACAAAATTGTATGTGTAACCAGGGCGTATAAAGAAAGAATTAGCACTAACCTCAGTGATCGTTGAGTCATTAGCGAATTCGTTACGAGCACGTTCAGGAATTACTGAACCCTCACCTGATAGGTTAATGTAGGAAAAACCACCCGTCAGCATCCATGTGCCGGCATTCTGCAACTGGATATTATTACGATTGAATGGTGCTTTGACTGAAACCTCTTCGCCAGAAAAAAGGTAGGTAACACTAGAGGTAAACCGAAATGCTTGTATGCCTGTTTCACTAGCACTATTCAGACCATCATCCAATGTCTGTCCTTCACTTAAATACAAGTTTTGATATAGCTGTACCCCCCCTTCTAATAACCAATGTTTTTGGTACAATGTACCACGAATGTCAATCACCTGGCTTTTAAAAATATCAGCTCTTTCATAAAACCAGGAAACAGGAAGTGGAAAGTGAAGCTTAACCCCTACTCCCCAAAAATACCACCCTACTCCTATGTAATTAAGGTTGTTTGGAGCGAAATCTATCCTGCTACCCTTATCTACGTTACGTAGCGAAGTATTCAGGCCACGGTTGATGAGTAAAGCTTTTACATTCATGGTATCATTCAGGACACCTATGAAATCGTTCTGCGCGTACGACCTGTGGAAGGGCGCGATAAGCAGTAACAGACTGCTTAAAATAAGTATGGAGCGTGTGTGTCTCAGTGGCTTGTTTATCTACCAAAGTAAAATTAAGCACTGAATGTTATAATACAGACAAAATCGTTTTGAAAAAACTTACTTCTCAATTCCTGAAAGCACTCTCTTGATATCGTTGGCTTTAGTGATTTCCTGCTTGCTGGCAATTTCGTCCTCAGCATCAATAATTTCCTTAAAACGCTGCAGGTTTTTAATGTAAGCCCCCAGGGCTGAAGATATATTTTTGGTATTTTGGGTAAAGATAGGGGCCCACATT
The DNA here is from genome assembly GCF_029504655.1 of Catalinimonas alkaloidigena. Lineage (NCBI taxonomy): Bacteria > Pseudomonadati > Bacteroidota > Cytophagia > Cytophagales > Catalimonadaceae > Catalinimonas > Catalinimonas alkaloidigena. The sequence continues at coordinate 344,236 of NZ_JAQFIL010000001.1, read as the reverse complement.
TTGGCAGAGCTTTTGGCAAGCCTAACCGTAGAAGAAAACCCACTGCCCGCCATCTCAAAAATGCTGAGCTCGTCTTTTTCTTTGTCCAGCACCGTAGTACTTAAAGCAAACGAACTAATATGGCTAAGGTGCGATACATAAGCGATATGTCGGTCGTGTGCTGCCGGGTCCATATAGCTCATCCGCATGTTGAGCTTCAGTTTGAAAAGATTTTCTATCACCTCAAGCGCTTCAATATCTGACCTTTCTCTTTCGCAGAGAATCATCTGCTTCTCTAACAATAATTCAGCGAATGCCGCATCAGGCCCTGACCGCTCTGTACCCGCAATAGGATGGGCTGCTACATATTGTCCTCGCTTGGGATGGTTACTAACGGAGCTGCAGATCAACTCTTTGGTAGATCCAAGATCAGTGAGCACCGCGTTGCGAGGCAAAATATCCAAAACTTGCGGGAGTTGCTTGAGGATCACATTGACCGGTGTAGCCAATATGATAACATCCGCATTGAGCACTCCTTTTTCCAGCGTCATAATCTTATCTGCTATCTCACCTACCAAAGCACGCGCAGCATGCTCGCGGTTATTGTCTACTCCAATAATCCGGTAGCTACTGTCTTTTGCTTTCAAGCCAAGGGCGGTAGAACCACCCAGTAATCCTAATCCGACAATGCAAATGTTCATAAAAAGTTAGTTCTTATACCAAATTATTTACCCTACTTATAGCTTCTTTCAAAATATTATTCTTATTACATAAAGAAACCCTGATATATCTATTACCTTTTGCCCCAAAGATAAAACCAGGCGTCAAAAAAACATGATATTTCTGCAAAATGCTGTCAACAAATTTTTCGGAAGAAGCTTCGGCATCGCTTATTTTAGCCCAGACAAACATCCCTTCCTGTTCCTTTTGATAACTACAACCCAAAGTATCCAGCAGCTTAAAAATGAGCTTTCTTCGTTCTGCGTATTCAGCGTTTCGCTCAGCATGCCAGGCTTCTGTATTTTGAAGTGCCTGTATTGCCGCGTCCTGTACCGGACGAAACATACCAGAGTCCACATTACTTTTGATTTTCAGCACTTCGGTCAGGTATTCTCTGGCACCACAGAGCCAGCCTACCCTCCAGCCTGCCATATTATGTGACTTGCTCAAGGAATTAAATTCCAGACATACCTCCCTGGCGGCGGGCAGCGATAAGATACTCAGTGGCTTGGCCTTGTTCAGCACCAAACTGTAAGGATTATCATGACAGATCAAAAACTTTCTCTCCCGGGCAAGTTGTATCACTTCTTCGAGCACCTCTGGCTGGGCAGGAGCTCCGCTTGGCATATGGGGATAGTTGAGCCACATTAACTTTACCTTACTGTAATCTTCCTTACGCATAGCTTCCAGATCAGGCTGCCAGTCCTGTTCACGCAGGGGGTAGCTTCTGATTTTAGCTTCTACCATATTTGAGACTGAAGTATAGGCGGGATAGCCCAGTTCAGGAACCAGCACCTCATCTCCTGGATTGAGAAAAGTAAGAGAAACGTGGGTAATGCCCTCCTTGGACCCCATCAGCGGCAACACTTCTCCTTCAGGATTCAGCTTTACCTGATAAGTCTGTTCATACCAGTCCGCAATTGCCTTACGTAGCTCAGGAATGCCCTGATAAGGCTGATAACCATGATGGTTGGCTTGACGTGCCGACTGATACAGCTCTTCAATAGTCTGTTCTGAAGGCATAAGGTCCGGGCTACCTATGCCCATATTGATGACATCCAGACCAGCTTCGCGCATACGACGAATTTCCTGCAGCTTGATAGAAAAGTAGTATTCTTTAACGTTTTGTAAACGATTGGCTGTTGGTATGATCATAGAGATAAAACTAAGATAAAAAAAAGACCTGAAAGGAAAATCATCCTCTCAAGTCTTGATTTATTTTTAGCGAAGAGAGGATTTAACCCAAAGCTTTTACGCCGGGAAGTTCCTTGCCTTCCATATATTCCAGCAGGGCGCCACCTCCGGTAGATACATAAGAGACTTTATCGCCATATCCCATACTGATGACTGCCGCTGCGGAATCGCCACCACCGATGAGGGAAAAAGCGCCGCCTTCAGTCGCTTTCACTACAGCTTCGGCAACTGCCTTGGTGCCTTCAGCGTAGTCAGGAATTTCAAAAATGCCCATAGGTCCGTTCCAGAGAATAATTTTGGAGCTGGCGATAGTGTCAGCAAACACCTGTCGGGCTTCAGGACCAATGTCTACGCCCATCCACTCTTCCTGTATCGCGTGGTTATTGGCTACCCTTGTTTCAGAACCTTCTTCTATCTTCTGCGTGATGATGGAATCAATAGGCAGGTGTAGCTCCACGCCTTTATCTTTGGCTTTGCGAATCAGTTCGTTCGCCAGATCCAGTTTGTCGGTCTCTACCAGAGATTTACCAATTTCACCACCCATTGCCTTGAAAAAGGTATAACTCATAGCTCCACCAATAATCAGGTGGTTTACCTTGTCCAGCAGACGCTCAATAATTTCAATCTTGTCTGAGATCTTAGCCCCCCCCATAATGGCGGTAAAAGGCTTCTCGCCACTTTCCATCACTTTGTCGGCATTGTCAATCTCAGCTTTGAGAAGATAACCGGCAGCTTTTTCGTCAAAAAACTGGGCTACCGTGGTGGTAGAAGAGTGTGCGCGATGGGCTGAACCGAAAGCGTCATTTACATACACATCGCCCAGCTTAGCCATTTTTTTGGCAAGCTCTTCGTCGCCTTTGCTTTCTTCTTTGTGGAAACGAGTGTTTTCCAATAGCAGGATTTCTCCAGCTTTGAGTTGACTGGCTTTTTCTTCCGCTTCATCGCCTACACAGTCGTTGGCAAAATGTACTTGCGTGCCATCCAGTAGTGTGGAAAGATGATCTACCAGATGCTTCAAAGAAAACTTCTCCTCCGGGCCTTCTTTGGGACGACCAAGGTGCGACATCAGTATGGCTGAACCACCATCTTTTAGTATTTTTTTGAGTGTAGGCACGGCTGCCTGCATACGATTGTCATCCGTGATTTTATGATTCTTATCCAGCGGAACATTGAAATCCACTCTTACCAGAGCTTTTTTTCCTGAAAAATTAATATCATCAATAGTCTTCATAGTTTGATAGATTTTTAAAAAATGATTGTCTATGCTATTCACACAAATTTAAAGCTTATTATGTTGTTCGCTAAAACAGCCTCACTTTTTTTCAACTTCTCTTAATAATCAGCCGCAGATTTTTACATTTCAACAATACTCTATTATTTAGAGGCTCCGCTCAGCCACAAAATATTACACACTTAACCTTACACCAAATTATGATAAAGCGATTACTCCTGTCAGTATGTCTTTTTACCTCCCAAATGCTTTGGGCACAGCAAGTTGATTTAGATTACTACCTGCCTGAAGATGCTGCTTACGACTCCGGCATTCCTACTCCTGAATCTATTCTGGGATTTCAGGTGGGTGAGATGCATGCTGAACACACCCAGCTCATGAATTTTTACAAAGCGTTGGCCGAAGCCTCTCCGCGGGTAACTTTAGAAGAATACGCACGCTCTTACGAAAACCGTCCACTCTACCTGCTCACCATCACTTCGGAGGAAAACCAAAGTAATATTGAGCAGATCAAAGAGGCTCATGTCAATCTGAGCAAAGCTGAACAGACCAGCAATGTAAGTATAGAAGAACAACCGGTAGTGGTATGGTTAGGTTATAGCGTACATGGCAATGAACCCAGCGGCACTAATGCTGCAGCGCTGGTTTCCTATTACCTGGCGGCAGCTCAGGGTGAAGAAGTAGAAAGTATGCTGGACAATACCATCGTCCTCATTGATCCTTTTATCAACCCGGATGGAATGAACCGCTTCGCTACCTGGGTCAATACCCACAAAGCGGAATATCTGAGTACCGACCCTAATAACATTGAGCAGAACGAACACTGGCCCCGTGGCCGTACCAATCATTACTGGTTTGACCTCAACCGTGACTGGCTGCTACAGCAACATCCTGAGTCCAGAGGCAGGCTGGAAAAATTTCATGCCTGGAAACCCAATATCGTGACCGACCATCATGAGATGGGGAGCAATGCTACTTTCTTCTTTCAGCCGGGTATTCCTTCCCGTAACAATCCGCTTACGCCCGAAAACACTTTCCGCCTTACCGAAGCCTTAGGAGAGTTTCATGCCGAAGGATTGGATGAAATCGGTTCCTTTTATTATACCAAAGAAAGCTACGACGACTTTTACTACGGTAAGGGCTCTACCTATCCCGATGTGAACGGAGCGGTGGGTATTCTCTTTGAACAGGCCAGTTCCCGCGCTCATGCCCAGGAAACTGATAATGGCGTGCTGACTTTTCCCTTTACCATCCGTAATCAGGTCAGCGCCAGCTTTTCTACGCTGAAAGGCGCACAGGCTTTGAAGAATGACCTCCTTCAACATCAGGTAGATTTCTATCCCGGCGCTTTGAATGAGGCTGCTGCCGATCCGATCAAAGCTTATGTTTTTGGTAGCGAAGCCGATGCGGCAACCACTTACCATATGGCAGAAGTACTCAAAAGACATCAGATAGATTTGTACCGTCCGGCACAGGATATTTCTGCCAACGGACATACTTTTGAGTCCGAAAGCAGCTATCTGGTGCCTACCAATCAGCCGCAGTACCGCCTGATCAAAGCACTCTTTGAAAGACGTACTACTTTCAATGACAGTCTTTTCTATGATGTATCCGCCTGGACTTTTCCACTGGCCTACAACCTTCCTTTTGCTGAGCTGAGCAGCCGACAACTCAGCCAGGGTGAGGCAGTAGAGCAGCCTGAGTTTCCCCAAGGCGAAGTAGTAGGCGAACGCAGTGCGTATGCCTATTTATTTGAAATGGATGGCTATTATGCGCACCGAGCATTATACAGATTGCAGGATGCCGGACTCAATCTGAAAGTTTCTACCGAAGCCTTTACTGACCGGAATGGAAAAAACTTTGATGTTGGCACCATCCTGATTCCCATCAGCATACAGGAAGATATGGATGCTGATGAAATTTATGAATTGCTACAAACGGTAGCTGAAGAAGACGGTATTAATGTATATGCCGCCAATACCGGCATGACAAGCACCGGAGTCAGCCTGGGGAGTCGTACTTACGAAACGCTGGAAAAGCCTGAAATCGTGATGCTGATTGAAGGAGGCGTAAGCAGCTATGAATCGGGAGAAGTCTGGCACCTGCTGGATCAGCGTATGCATATGCCCATTACAATGATGTCGCTGGATATGTTTAACCGGGCCAGCCTCAAGCCTTACAATACTCTGATCATGGTAGATGGACGCTATAACGATATTAGCGAAAGTGTCAAGAGCAAGCTCAAAAGCTGGATACAGGAGGGCAACAAAGTGATCGCTACCAAAGATGCTGGTAAGTGGCTGTCGGATAATGGTATCGGTGGTTTTAAATATAAGTCTGCTAAAAATGATTCGCTACCACAGCGTGCTTTTGGAGAGCGAGAAAAATTTCAGGGGGCGCAGGTCATTGGCGGGGCTATCTTTGATGCCCGCATAGACCTTACGCATCCTATTGCTTACGGCATGAACAAGGAGGATATCAGTCTCTTCCGTGACCATTCCCTCTTTATGGAAAAAGCCAGTAATCCTTATGTGAATCCGATCATGTACACGACCACACCTTTGAAGGCAGGCTATATTGCTGAAGAGAAAGAAGAACAGTTGCGCAATACCGCTGCGGTAGGCATTGCCCCTTTTGGGCAGGGCGTAGTCATTGCCCTCACGGACAACCCTAACTTCCGCGCCTTCTGGTACGGCACCAACAAGATTTTCCTGAATAGTATCTTCTTTGGGAAGGTGATGCGGTAGTATATTGTCTCAAGCTGAGTATATTGAATTATATTCAGCTTGAGATAAATACCTAAACAGAGTGTTTAACGTATACTTTAAAAATATGGAATGTCATGAATAAGCAAGCGGTTATAGAAAATGTGATTAAAACCATAAAGAAGCTTCCCAAAGACAAGCTTAATGAAGTAGCAGATTTCGCTAGTTTCCTGCTAAAAAAAGAGGAATCGCCCAATACCAAATCACTTTCTGAGGAGCTTTCCCAACTCAATAAAGGCCAGTTGAATCACCTTGAAGAAGAGTTTAAAGACTACAAACGTCTTTATCCCAATGAATAGCTATGTAAGTGATACGATGGCTTTGATTCTCCGCTTAGAGGAAAGGAAAATGCCTAAGAAGGTAAAACACATATTTGAACAGACTGAAAACGCCCTCGCAAAGATTTATATTCCATCTATTGTCTTCTCAGAACTGGCTTACTTAGCTGAAAAAGGTAGAATTGAAACTTCTTTAAAAGAAGCAGAACACTACCTTAATACATATCCATCCTTTCAGGATCTGCCCCTTACTTTTTCACTCGTACAGTCAGCCTTCACTATTGATGATATTCCCGAATTGCATGACCGGCTTATTTCCGGAGGTGGAAAGATGCTAAACATTCCAATAATCACTAACGATCCTGACATGCAAAAATCTATACATGTACAAGCTTTGTGGAAGTAAAATGTAATGTGTCAGGAGAGGTGATGGGTAATCATTGCCCTCACGGACAACCCTAACTTCCGCGCCTTCTGGTACGGCACCAACAAGATTTTCCTGAATAGTATTTTCTTTGGGAAGGTAATGCGGTAGTATATTGTCTCAAGCTGGGTGTATTGAATTATATTCAGCTTGAGATAAATACTAAACCGAGTATTTCACGTATGTTTTTGATACACGGCATGTCATGAATAAGCAAGCGGTCATTGAAAATGTCATCAAAAGCATCAAGAAGCTTCCCAAAGACAAGCTTAATGAAGTAGCAGATTGCGTGGTAATTTCCTTCAAGCCCCTACGCCGTTTGAGCGGGTTACAAAACTTGATGTTTAGCACATCACTGCCACTACTTATACAAAATGTTATGTTGCGTATTTATTTAACCATAGCCAAAACTGTTCTTCCTTTTAGTTTTCCATCTAGCATCAATTCAATCTTCGGTTGTACATCCTCCAGTTTAATTTCAGTGCAAGTATCATCTAATTGCTCTGGTTTCCATTCTTGGGCTAACTTGTTCCATACTATTTTCCTGTATTTCATTGGGTAGTTTTGTGAATCTATTCCAATTAATGTAACACCTCTCAAGATAAAGGGAAAAACTGTCAAATCAATTTTTGGAGAAGCAACATTGCCACAACAAGTTACAACACCCATAGAATTGGTGGATTTAATAATATTTTCAAGAATTGTACCACCAACGGTATCAATGGCGCCAGCAAATAGGGTTTTTAGTAAGGGCTTTTTATCAAAATTTTCTATTTCGTTGCGCATTAGAACTTCTTTTGCACCAAGGTTCATTAGGTATTCCCGTTCTGTTGTTTTACCTGTAATTGCAACCACTGAATATCCCAGTTTACTTAAGATGGAAACACTTAATGCACCCACTCCACCAGTTGCGCCAGACACCACTATTTTTCCATCTTCAGGCTTTATCAATTCTGTAAGTCTTAAAACAGACATTCCAGCTGTTAACCCTGCAGTACCAAATATCATTGCCTCTTTCATCGTCATATTATCAGGCAATCTCACAACCCATTCAGCTGGAACTTGAATATACTCGGCAAATCCACCGTCAGTATTCATTCCTAAATCATAACTGGTTACAATCACTTTTTCTCCAATATCAAATGAATCGCTGTTTGATTTTTCTATTGTCCCTACTGCGTCAATGCCTGGTGTATGAGGATAGTTTCTTGTTACTCCCTTATTACCTGAGGCTGACAATGCATCTTTGTAATTCAATGAGCTATAGTGCACTTTTATTAAAACCTCATCGTTATTTAGTAGGTCAAATTCCAGTTCTTTAACAGCTCCATGGTAATTGCCATCAACCGCTTCAACCCGAAATGCCTTAAAAGTAGATTTGTTCTGTACCATCTTTTGTCGGTAAATTTTATTTATTTTTGATCTAATGTCAGGATAAATATTATGCTTATCAATAACTTACAAAAGGTTGGTATACGAACATTTATTTCTGATTTGAGTATAATTAAGACTTTGGGAGAAAAAAAATGAAAAAAAGTTATTGTCCGATTGATACATTCATAAATGTTGTGAAAGGAAAACGAAAGGCAACTATCATTTTACATCTTTTTCAAGGAGAAAAAAGATATAGTGAGTTAGTAAAATTATTACCCCAGATTAGCCAACGAATGCTGACTAAACAACTTAAAGAATTAGAATTGGATGGATTAATACATCGAAACGTTTATCCTGAAGTTCCTCCACGTGTTGAGTACAGCTTAACAGAACTTGGTAACAAAATTCATCCTGCCCTCAAAGGAATGTATAAAGGAGGAATCCTTTTTGAAAAATCTATTGATGAATCTCATAGTTAAATTTTAATAAGATTTTGTCTGTGTGATTAGGTTTTTATATGCAACGACCGAATAAATGCAATTGCGTTTATTTTTTTATAAATAATCCTCAATTTACATCATTTTTAATACTATTTGCAGATGATTTATCATCCTATCAATTTTTCTCTTTACATGTCTGTAAACGCCTTTAAATGTTTGTCAAGCACTGTTTAGTATTTCTCCCGGGTTTGAATAGCAGAAATGTGATCCACACACTGATACCTCCGTTTACCAGGACTCAACACTTTTCTCAGGGACTGCTCCACCGCCTATAAACATACCACAGCTTTGTCAAGGCATTGGGTAGGCCGGGGGAAATGCTCTATAACTTTTCCAGAAGACTGAGAGGCAAGGGGAAATGGCTTGGAAATTTGTCGATCCTTTGCTCCATTGGTCTTAGAGTTTCAAAACTTTGCCCACTGCCTGGAAAGGGCTACTTTCCTCCTTCAACCATTTCAGGCACCAAGCTCCCCTCTATGTACCATATTGAAATACTATGCGCAAAAGACTGATTTTCGGATCTGTCAGCAAAATACATTCAACTATGCCAAAGATGACTGGCGAAACGGGTGCCTGGTCAGTCATATTTTAAATGCCTTCCGATAAGTTGGCTTGCAAAAAAAACCACTCACTAGAATAGTAAGACTTCACGAGAGATGGTATTCCTGAATTACATGATAGTTTCATCCCGGGGGAAGTAAATGCTAATGCTAAATCTTTATTCACCAACGATCCTGATAAGCAAACATTCATTCGTTTGTGTAGGGTGATAAATTTTCTTTTTCACATTCAAGGGCTTGATATTAATCTGTTATAAATGAAACATTGTAATATTTTAATTTTTTATAGTGTTTATTTTATTAAATAAAGCTTTTTCTTGCGCTCATTAAATCAACAAATAATCGAACAAGCATGAAAAAGTTTGTACTGAGTGTACTAAGTATGATGTTGGTAGCAAGTATTGCTTCAGCACAGGATTACAAGCCCTTTAAATTAGGCTTAGGATTAGGCTATGCCAAACCCGGTAGTGGTGGCGGGGGAATCTTAGTAGACCTTGAACCTGCTTACAGAATCAACGATGACATTGCTGTAGGTTTAAGAATAGAGTCTGCAGTAATGGCAAAAATTAGTCCTGATGGCACTGAAGCAAGTGCTTCTGCCAATGGCTCTTACACTGTGAATGGTCAGTACTATTTAACCTCTTCAAAAGTTCGCCCTTATGTAGGTGCTGGTGTGGGTGTCTATATGTTAGCCGCAGTTTCTGCCAGTGATACCAATGCTGAAGTAGGCGGTGGATCAGAAATCGGATTTTACCCAAGATTAGGGTTAGATATCGGTAATTTCAATATCAACATTGATTATAACATCATTTCATCCTCTGAATCAGTAATGGCTGATGGATCTGGCACAACTACCGGAAAGATTAAAAACAGCTATATGGGTATCAGAATCGGTGGATATATGTTCGGCGGAAGAAGATAATCCCCTGATTCAACAGATAGCGTATAATAGTTAATGAGTTGAGCTACGGTTCAACTCATTTTTTAATGCTGATCATGAAATCAGCTTCAATTTCTTTAGAAATATTTCTGTCAGATTACAGATAAATTTCATACCTCATCCAGCGGTTTACGCTTCTCAGTTCTGATACTTTTGAAGTGGCTGGGGGTAAGACCAGTAACTTTTTTGAATTGACTGCTCAGATGCGCTACACTGCTGTAACCTAGTTGGTAGGCAATTTCGCTCAGAGAAAGCTCATTATACACCATCAACTCTTTTACCCGCTCAATCTTCTGGGCGATGAAATACTTCTCAACCGTAATCCCTTTTACTTCTGAAAAAATATTGCTCAGATAACTGTAATCATAATGAAGCCTTTCTGAGAGATAGTCAGAGAGATTAACTTTGAGAGGCTCGTCCGACTGATAGATTTGTTCAATCAGAATGTTAATGATCTTTTCAATGATCTGGCTTTTGCGGTCGTCAATCAGGGCAAAGCCTATGGCGGTCAATTCCTTTTCCAGCACAGTCTTTTTTTCTTCAGAGATGGGTTCTGTCAGTTGCACCTCTCCCAGTCGTATAGCTTGATAGGGAATTTTTAGTTTATTCAGCATCTCTTCAACCGCCATGATACAGCGGTTACAAACCATATTTTTAATGTGTAGTATATTAGTCGGATTCATCTCAAATTTTTTAGTGCAAAATAATTTTACACAGCAGGCCCTACATGTATTGATTATGCTCTGTCTACGTGCAAAAAGCTACAAACAGCAATATTCACTGGGCTAAATACGCTACAAAAGATTATTATTTTTATATTGATACAAAAGCTTTTAATTCACAGCTATGTTTAAACGTACCACAACCTACATCTTACTTTTTCTTCTTACATCAACAAGTGCTTTTACCCAGTCTCATGACCAATATAATTATGATGAGACTAAAGTACCGGACTATACGCTGCCCGATATACTTACGCTCAGCGATGGGCGTCCGGTAAAAGATCAGCAAAGCTGGCAAGCATTGCGCAGGCCGGAGATTCTACAACGGTTTGCCGAACAGGTATACGGTAAAGTGCCGGAGGCTGACGTAAAAGTAGATTACGAAGTTACTACCAACGATCCTGAGGCTTTGGATGGTACTGCCACGCTCAGGGAGGTAAAAGTTACCTTCAGCAACGGACAGGCTTCACATGACATGAGTCTGTTGATGTTTATTCCCAATGATGCCGTCCAGCCGGTTCCGGCTTTTCTGGGGCTTAACTTTTACGGTAACCACACGATTCATCCTGACCCACGCATTAGCATTAGCGATAGCTGGGTAAGAAACAATGAAGAATTCCAAATCAGCGGTAATCAGGCAGATGAAAAGTCGCGCGGTGTACGGATAAATCGCTGGCCGGTAGCACGTATCATTGACCGGGGCTACGCCCTCATCAACATCTATTATGGCGACATTGACCCTGACTTTGATGATGGGTTTGCAAACGGTATTCATGCATTATTTCACGAGGCCGGGCAGAAACCTGCCGATGATGAGTGGGGTAGTATTGCCGCCTGGGCCTGGGGACTTTCCCGTGCCTTGGATTATCTGGAAACCGATAGTGACATAGACGCGGATAAGGTAGCAGTCATCGGGCACTCCCGACTGGGTAAAGCTTCGCTATGGGCAGGCGCAACTGATGAACGTTTTGCCCTGGTCATCTCCAATGATTCCGGCTGTGGGGGCGCGGCACTTTCCCGGCGTAAATTCGGAGAAACAGTAGCCCGTATCAATACTTCTTTTCCCCATTGGTTTGCTGATAATTTCAATCAGTATAATGACAATGAGTCGGCACTTCCGGTAGATCAACACATGCTGATCAGCCTGATGGCTCCCCGTCCGGTTTACGTAGCCAGCGCTGCCGAAGACCTTTGGGCCGATCCAAAAGGAGAATTTTTAAGTAGCAAGCATGCCAGCAAAGTCTATGAACTATTGGGTAAAGAAGGCTTACCGGCAGATGAAATGCCGGTAGTAAACCGCCCGGTAATGGCTACGATAGGCTACCATATCCGTTCCGAAGGACATGACCTGAAAGCCTATGACTGGGAGCAATACATTGATTTTGCTGATAAGCATTTCAAATCAGTGCCGGAAGCAGGCCGTTAAGCAAGATTATGTTTTTGTAGAAAAGAGCAGCGTATTACTTAATACGCTGCTCTTTAGCACTACCTCAATAAATCATCAATTTCCCCTGGCTTCCCATTTCAAAGAAAGGACCGCGCTGTAGCCGGTATTGGACTGAATGGTAATGGAGGATGGGTAAGGGTTTTCCGGCTTGGGGTTGGAGATCGTTCGTAAATAATTGCTAAACCCATAATTGATTCTACCCATCAATTGTTGTCCTTTTAGTTCACCAGAATCGTTGTCATATAATTCTAAAGAAAAGGCATTTCTCAACTGTGACTTACCCACCGGGAAGCTTACGCCATAGTCTTTGGGCAGGTCACTGCTACTTAGCTGGTAAGAGGTTTCATCCTCCCAGTTACCTTCCTGTTTCCAACTGCTTCCTACTCTTCGGGAGATCACCGGATATACATCGGGCTCTCTGTTGCCGGCAGGGAATGCACCCCAATCCCATTTCTTTCCATCAGGATTGTTAGGAGGGAATTTGGTAAGCTTGATCTTAGTGATGGTCACATGGTTATTGAGTATATCACAGTAGGGAGCCTGGAAGCCGGTGGAGCCACCCAGGGCGAAGAGCTGGTTATTGGCCAGATAGCGTACTTTGTATTGTACAGGAACACCGAGTGAACGATCCTTGCCTCCTTCAGCCAGAAAATTCCAGGCATTCTCAATAGCATTTACTCCATTGCCAAAAATCTTAGAAGCTTCCTGTGCGTCTCCTCCCAGTATGGCTACTTTAAAAGTTGAATTCTGCAAAAGCTTACTATCTTCTGCACTGAAAGACACGCCACCACTTCCTACGCCTCTTTCTACCGTTACTTTCAGGTCAGCAGAAGATTTGATTTCTGTACCGGTATAGGTGAAGTTGCCCACCAGCACTCTGCCATAGGCTACTTCTTCAATATAGCCCAGCGGCTTGTCAGGACCGGTAATGGATTCCAGGTCTTCTTTGTTTACCGAAGACCCGAAGAAATCAGCCGCTTTGGTAGGACGGGTGATAGAAACTGTATGATACACCTGAAAGAACTTGATGAACACACTTTTCTTCTCTACCGAGGTTTCCAGACTCAAATCAGCACTGGCAGAATTCCCCAGGTAACTGGCATCTATGCCTAGGCGGTACATGGCCTGCTCCAGCGAATAGGCTTCTACAATCTCCGCGCTGATATTGGCAGCAAAGTCTTCTCCCTGATTTTCTATCTCTTTGATCATCTTATCTACATTACCCCGGCTGGAAGGATCCTCTACCTCTCTGAAGTCTCCCAGTGTACTGTTGATTTGTATTGGCTCGCGTTCAAAACTACCGATGGTATTCAGGTCTCCAATATCATTCAGGTCTTTGAGGTGGATAATCGCTCCCGGATAAAGAGCTGCGGTATTGGTAGCAGTTTTATTATTAAAAGCATTGAGGGTTAGATTGTCCAGCACAAAGGTTTCCTCAAACTCCTGCTTTTCGCAAAGTACATCCAGATTGTCGGAAGTCTGGTCTTCGGAGTAGCTTATCTCGCCAGTAATGAGCGAGGCCGGAGGAGGGGGCTCAAAAGTGGGAATGGTATCCAGAAAATCATTAATGGCTGCTGCGTTTACCTGCCGGTCAAAGTCATTTTCTTCTCGCTGACAGGCCAGAAATACAAAGGATATACTGATAGTAAGGATGACGGATAGTTTTAGATAAGACATTTTCATAAGGATTTAGATTAACGGAAAGTAGGACATTGAATAGGGTCGCTGAGGCGGAAGCGGTAGCTCAGGGTGAGTTGTAGCTGGGCGCTACCCACTGCTACCTCTACCAGTTCATCGGCGCCCGCCAGGAATGAGGCCTGAGCATTGTAATAATTCCACTGTGCCCCCAGCCCCAGATTTTTGAGGTAGTAGCGAACTCCTGCTCCTGCCATCCAGCCTGCCCCACGCTCGGTTTCAATAGGCTCGGCAGAGCGGAATTCGGGTGCCCGCTCATCTCTGAGTTCTGCCTGCCAGGCAGTAGCACCCGCCATAACGAAAGCATCTATCTGAAGGGGTACAAAAGAAAAAAGCTGAGAGAAAGAGTAGCGGGCATACAAACTTGCATACTCAGGGTTGAGCACAAAATCTCTCTGCCGGAAAGAAGTAAACGTATTGTAGCTAATGCCATAAGAAAGCGGACTCAGATCTTTGCTGACTTCCAGAAACGTTACCAACGGTAGCCGTTGGGGCTCCATATTTAGCTGATCTGACTGGTACCACACTCCTGCACCCATACCTGGCTCCAGGTATAGGCTGGTAGGGTAATATTTACTAAGTCCTGCTTGGTATGTTTGAGGAAAGAAAGTAAAAGGGCTGCCTTGTCCATATCCGTTACCCCCCTGAGCAAACATGGGAAGTGTACAGAGCAAAAAAGGCATGAAACTGAGAAAATAGGTTTTAAAGAGACTCATGATAAAGGTAGTTTAACAATCAGCAGATTTTTGCTGCTATTCATTTTCTACCTTTGTTGCATGGACTCCCTGAAGGTTACCCCTTTATCAATATTTTTTAATCAAATTCTTCTAATAATCTTTCGGCTTTAGAGGCATAGGAAGAAGAAGCGTTTTGCAGTTCATTCAAAATTCTCTCAGCTTCAGCCTTCTGGTTCACTTGCAGGTATATTAAGGCTAAATACCATTGCGCTGGCATAAAATAGGATGAATTACCCTTCGCCACTACATTTTGCAATTGAGGAACTGCCTCCTCTATATTTCCCAGAGCCATAAGGTTCACTGCACTGTAGAACAGGATGGGGACACTATCTGGCCGTGCTTCCAGCGCCTGCGCAAATAATACTGAAGCCTGCTGATGTTGTCCATCATTGTACTGTTCCATCGCAGTGTTGATCAATTCCTGCTCTGGTAGTTCGGTACGGACCGTCAGATTATCCGGGGGCAGGCTAAAGTGCTCTGCATACAATTGCTGAGGGTCTGCTGAGCCATTTTGAAAGAAAAAATAAGCAGCAGCTAATAGCAAGAGACTTAGGCTCGCTGCCACCAGCCAGTAGCGTTTGAATGCAGAAGGCTGGTTTTGGTTTGTATATTCCAGATGTGCATCCTCTAACAAAGCACGAAAATCTTCTGCTTCACCACTATACATATTGCTGAGTTCACGCATCATCTCTACTCGCCTCTTAAATACCGGGTCAGAAGCAAGACGCTGCTCTACCTTTACATACTCAGCCTTGCTTAAAGCACCACAAAGGTATCGCTCTGCAAGTTCAATGTCTTTTTCCTCTATCATTATCTTCAGTGCTCAGTAAGTTCATCAAAAAGTATATCCTGCTCAATGGAGCTGATGAGTCTCTGTTGGCAGATGTGTTTTCTTTTTTTTGCATAGGCGGGGCTAAACTTCATGCTTTCAGCAATTTCTTTTAAAGATTTTCCCTGAAAGAAAGCTTTCAGTATCTGCTGGCAGTCTTGCCCTAACTTATTCATATGCTCCTGAAAAACCATCCTTCGCCTGGCATAAGTCATATCTTCAATCAGTTTATCGCCCAAATCATCGGTACTTTCTGCATCTTTAAGCATGCCTCCACCCCTTTTTTTACGGCGAAGCGTCATAAGCCAGATATTTCTGGCAATGGCATAGCAGTATGTTTTCAGACTACACTGAAAACTTAATGAGTCACTGCTAAGCTTTTCATAAATTACCATCAGCGTTTCCTGAAAAATATCTTTAGCTTCTTCTTCACTCCCATTATTAGAGATGACAAGCTTACGAATTACAGGATAATACTCCTGGTAAAGATGTCTTAGTACAAGCGTATCATGCTGCTGAATGCCTTTGAGTATCTCTTGCGTTGATTTTAGCTCCAAATCTTATGGTTAGTTGATCGTTGAAGGAGAAGGTTACCTTTGGAAGAAGATTTTTTTCACTGCCAAAAGGCTAAAGAGCAAAATTATCAATACACTACCTATCCAGATATAATTTATCCAAGAGCTATGATTCTCCAGCGGTTGGGTATTTCCTTGTACTATAAAGCCTGCCCAATAGAACGGATGGGCGAAGAGTTCATTCGCTTCGCCCAGGTACCGCAGCTTGGCATTTTGCATTGCCACATCTTTATCATGCCCGCCAGCAATTTCTTCGTAAAAGGCTTCCATCAGATCGGCAGTGGCTCTGTCCTGAGCGGGCCAGAGGCTCATCACTACACTAGGGCAACCGGCATAGGCAAAAGCCCTTCCCAGGCTCATTACGCCCTCTCCTCTTTGTATTTTACCATAGCCGGTATTACAGGCCGAAAGCACTACCATTTTTGCGTCCAGTTTCAGACCATAGAGTTCCCATGCATACAGATTTCCATCTTCTTCAGTTGAGGCTGAGGGGGTAAAAAGCAATCGGGAGTTCATAGGATACTGATCGTCTACGATAGCATGGGTCGCCAAATGCAACACCTGATATTTAGAAGCTTCCCGTTTGAATGTAGCCTCATCAGCATCCCTACCTTCGTAGTAGTTTCCCTCCATCCAGCGACCAATAGCCTTGACTTCCCTGACTGTACCTCTGAGCTCTGCTAAAGTGCCCCTTACTGTGTCTTCAATCTGAAGCGGATTTTTGTCCGCGGAGGCCAAAAGTGGTGTAACCTGATTAAACTCAGGAGCAAAAGCCAGATAGCTCACAGCTTTATTTTCCATCTTTTGCTCTCTCTGCATCTGCATAAGTGTAGCAGAAAACTGGTAGTTGAGCTGATGTTCCCGCACCAAATAGGGTAAAGTACGGTAGCCAGCCCCCTGCACAACTTTTTCTTTCAACAATACTTCAAAAGGCAGGTAGCTGAGCTTACCATCCGGGATAATAATGAGCTTTTTGTGCTGAAGTAAAGCTTCGGAAGGCATAATAAGCTTTGAATATACTTTGTGGGCAGGACTGGCAAACTGATCAATAGAGCGTTTTTCAGTAATTGCAGAGCGCACCATGTCCAGCGCATCCTGAAGTTGATGGGTATTAGGAATCTTTTCTAGTTTCGCGCTTTCCTGCGTAAGGGTAATTTTGTAAATATTGCTATCACCCTGCAGATAAGTCAGCATGGCCTCATCAGGCCTGAGCATTTCTTCCTGCACCTGGCTTAGACTCATTACCTCTGCCTTGTATTTCAGGGCATGGTATTCGGGATAGTCGGCAGCAATTTTTCTGATCAGAGAATCGTATGATTGTTTTATGCTAAAGGCCTTACTACGCCATTCCTGCTGGGCACTATCGGCTCTGCGCGTCATATTTTCATAATACGACAAGTCCAGCATCATTTGCTTTTCCTGCTGCAGGATAGCATCCGGTACAGCGGCAAAGTTACGGGCATCAGCCTCTCGCAGGGCAGAAAGCAATTGCAATGCTTTACTTTGCTCCATCATGCTAAAGGCCGCTTCCACCCATTTTTTATCCTGGTCTATACGATGCAGATCGTACAATATAGAAAGCGCATCTTCATAAACCGGCAAATGATCTTGTAGCGGATTACGGTTAGAGCCATCCTGTAAATAGAGTACCCGCATACTATCCACCATAGCGGATGCAAAATCCAGATGCGAAAGTGCTAAGTGTAGATCTTCAGCATTTTGTGTTTTGCCAAAACGTTTACGTAAACTCAAAGCTTTGTACCTCAGCGTAGTAATCAAAGCTGGCGTGAGGTGAATGCCCTCTTTAGGAGGGAGTTTTTCAATTAATTTTATATTATAATCAGCTGTAAGGCATGCTAATGAATGCTGATAGTATTTAAGGGCCTTATCATACTCCCCAAGCTGCATATTGACATCTCCCAGCAGGCGGTAGGCATCTGCTACAGCAGGGTGCTTATCTCCCAGACTTTGCGCCAGATTGGCATGAGCTTCTTTCAATAATTTTTCAGCTTGATCGTAGTTTTGATTTTCCAGATGAGCCTGCGCTAGTAATAGCTGCGTATCTCCCACTGATGCCCTCTTGGTATTTTGCATGACTAAATGTAGCCGAAGTGCCTGCTGATGATAATTTATGCTTGCATCATAGTCCTGTCTCTCCCGCATTACTTTTCCCAGGCTGTTTAGCACCAACGCCTGTCCATTCAGAGCATCCTGCGCCTGGTACCTTTCAGCAAGTTCTTTAAAAGTAGCTACGGCCTTCAGGTAAGCGTTTTGAGCGGCAGAAAAGTCTCCGGTATAATAATAAGCATCTCCCAAAGCATACAAAGATTCTGCGACTCTCAGATTATTTTCTCCATAATTCGCTTTTAGCATGTCATAGGCTTTGTGCGCATAGCGAATGGCTTTGTCGTAGCTACCTTTGACATTGTAGCAATGCGCTAGGTTAAAATAATCTTCCGCAACCCAACGATGGTCATGACCAAAGTTGGAAATGTCTACTTCCAGCGCATTTTGATAGTGGGCAATGGCAGCATCCAGATCTCCTTTACTCAATGATACCTGTGCCAGGTTGAAATAACTGACTGCCAATTCAGGATGGTTCTCTCGCAATACGTTCTCTTTGATCTTCAAGCTCTGATGATGATAATCCAGCGCCAGATCGTACTGTTCCAGATCCTGATAGGTATTGGCAAGGTCATTATAGTTACGAGCCATCTCAATACTCTCACTCTTACCAATTTCTTTGAGTATATCATTTCCTTTCAGAAAAGATTGGATGGCCAGTTCGTTGGAATGATCTAAATTATTATAAATGGCTCCTATTGCAGCATAAGTATTGGCCACTGATACATGCTGATCTCCCTGTATTTTTTTATAAATGGCTATTGCTTTCTGGTAATGCGTTAAGGCCGCAGGATAATCGGCTTTTTGTGAATAATTATAAGCCAGAATATAGTAAGCTTCTCCCGTCTCATAAATATGTTCCGGAAAATGCTGTTGAGAGATTTTCAGTGCCTTCAAAAGACGCTTTTCCGCATCTTCATATTTACCTTGATCTGAACGTATGCCTCCTACTCCATAAAGGCACATCATCACCCCCTGCCAGTCTTTTTGCTGCCGGGCAAGCTTTTCTGTGATTTCAAAATAGTACAGTGCGCTGTCATACAGGGCCTGATCCTGGTACCGTTTGGCCTTTGTATAGAGTTGCTCTACCTGAGATGCATCCTGAGCGAAGCCTGCGTTAACAGTAGCAAATGATAGCAACAGAACCGTACAACATAAAAAGACAAAAGCACGCTTAGGAAACATAATGGGTGAGACTTAAATAAGATCTCACCTAAGATAATAAAAAACGTGCTTTTATACGATATACAGCGCTTTTCTTCAGAATTTCACACCCATATCCAGGCTTAGCATATCATTTTTGATAATAATGTCTCCTACATTGGGCTCAAACTGGTTCTTCACTACGTTGATCAGCCCGCGGCGATACGTTAAGCCTCCGTACACAGTAGTGCTGTAACCTATTCTATACTCCAAGCCTGTCCCCAGCAATACGTTGGAGTCAAAAGACCGAAAGTCCTCTATGTACCTTACCTCATCAGAGAGCTCGTCTTCCAGAATTTTTATGTCTGCTGTCAAACCTACCTGAAAATAAATTCGCATATCTAAGGCTACCTCGTTGGTAAAAAGCTTGAGTGTAGCTGGTACCTGTAAATAGTGCAGTCGATAAGCTTCATCAATGTTATTAGTAGCATCTTCTATGCCCACGCGCTTGGGAACAAAGAATAGACCGGTACTGAAATAATAGTTTTCCTGAAAATAAATATCACCTAGTAAGCCAAATATTCCCCTGAAGCCCGTTCCATCAGGAGAAAGTGCCACACTAGCTTGATCGTCATCTATGCGGTTAAAAGATAACGAGGGCGAAAACTGCAGCCCCAGTTCTACCTGAGACCAGGCGGGAGTGGCTAAAAGTGTGAGTAAGAGTGCCAGAACTATTGAATTTTTTCTGTTCATAAAAATGATAGTTTTGCTTTTGTCGTTATTAAGCTGATTTGCTAAGGTCAAAATTTAGATTAATGAAGTACATATATATAATTATATATCTTTTTTGTACACTATTGTTTTCATGTAGTAGTGATTCCTGCGATGAAGGACCGAATATTTCGGGCATTCCCATGGAAGTTAATATACAAAGGTTGGATCAGGAAATGTTTGATTTGGACAATAGGGAAGAAATTTCCGGTTTTCTGGACAGATATCCGCTTATGACAGAACATTTCCTGAAAGCTGACCAATTCCCCCATGATTCCATTCTGGTAAATGAGTTGGACAGGATTATTCATGATCCCCACGTAGATACACTTTATCAGCAAACACAAACAGCTTTCCCTGACCTTGAGATGCTGGAAAGCCAGTTTGAAGACGCCTTCCGACATATTAAACATTATTATCCCGCCTTCACACCCCCCAAAGTATATGCGACCTTTACAGCCCTAGCCACCGTAGGAGCAGATTTATTTGTGAGTGATGAACTGATTGTGATCAGTATTGAGCACTTTTTGGGCGAAGATGCCCGTTTTCGTCCGCGAGTTTATGATTATATCATTAACCGCTACCGTCCGGAGTATATCGTACCCAATTGTGTGATGTTGCTTTCTAATAAGTGGAACCAAACCGATATGGAAGACAATACACTGCTGGCAGAAATGGTGTATTATGGAAAAAGTTATTATTTCACCCAAAAAATGATGCCCTGCCTGCCTGACACTGTACTTACCGGATATACGGATCAGGATTTAGCGATTGCCGAAGAAAACGATCAGCTGATATGGTCGCACTTCATCAACCGTGAACTGCTGTACGAAACCAGCCACATCATCAAACCTCGCTATGTAGGTGAAAGGCCAAACGTAGCTGAGATTAACGCTAAAATACCGGGTAGGATTGGGCGATGGCTGGGATGGCAGATCGTCCAAACGTATGTCGATAAAACAGATACTTCTGTACAGGCAGTCATGAGCAATGCTGATGCTCAGGAGATATTTACACAGGCAAGGTATAAGCCTTAGCAACTTTTTCAGCCTGTTCTTTTTCTATCTGAACCAATAACCTGTCAACCAGCAACTGGCGGTCAAACTCCTGCTCGGCCAGATTTCGGGCATTGCTCTGGTAATTGTCCAGCAGGCTGCGGTCGTTGACAAAAGGAGCAATTTTTTTGACAAATTCATCAGGATAGTGAGGATTGGCATAAAAGCCACATTGGTTTCCTTCCAGCAGCTCTTTCATCCAACCCGAGATATTGGTGACACAAAGCTTACCGGCAGCTAACGCATCAAAAAGCTTATTGGGGCTACAACATTTTAAAACGGGGACGTCGGCAAAGCTGATGTAAGCCGCATCGGTAATATTGAGGAGTGATAAAAGGCCATATTTGTTATGGTAAGGGACGAAGCGGACATTGTCCAGGTTTCGTGTAGCAGCCTTTTGCCGTATAGTTTCTAACCGGTTGCCTACACCCGCAATGAGAAACACTACATCCAGCAGCATTTGCTTTTTACAGGCTTCCGCTGCCTCAAGCAGATATTCTAACTGATTGACTTCTCCCACTGCGCCGAAGTAAGAGACGACAAACTTGCCCTTTACATCAAATTGTGCTTCGTGATAAGTATTTTTTTCGGCCTTTCTGAAAAACTTACAATCCGCAATATTAGGAACTAAGGCTACCTCCTTATGAGGCACCAGTGTAGAAATGTGACGCTGGCTGTCTGCAGACAGCGCAATAATAGCCTCGGCATTATGATAAATTTTCTTTTCAAGGCTATATAATTGATATTTTAGCCAGCTTTTACGCACTACCTTCATCTGAATGGGAGCCTCCGGCCAAAGGTCACGAACTTCAAAATAATAGGGAATCCTGAACTTCCACTTAAGAAAGAGCGCTATGAGTCCGGTGGTAAGAGGAGTGGACGATACATAGCAAACATCTATTTTCTCAAACGCTGAGATTTTGATGCAAGCCAGCACGACAAAGCTCAAAAAGGCTTTGATACGCTGAAAAAAAGTAAAATTCTGGTCATAGGAAACTGGCAAATAGTGGACATGAATGCCATCAATAAACTCTTTCTTATAACGGTCACCCTTGTAGGCCGTCACCAAATCCACATGATGCCCCGCATCAACCATGCCCTTAGCCAGGTAGTAAGAACGAATGGCTCCCCCCTCTTCAGGAGTTCTAAAATACTGGTGAATATAAAGTATATGCATATCAGCGATCAGCAGGGCCTATACCTGCTAAAAATTAGAAAGACGTATTCGCAAATTACAGTGAATATTACATAAAGTCGAGACTCTGTATCTTAATTATTTACCAATCCCAATTTTTTTCCCAGAAGTTTCAATTGACTGCGCAAACCTGTCCGAAGGGTTCTCAGGGAAAGTGAATTTCCAGCCAGGAGGCTAGCATCCATACTGCCCATAGCCCCTGATTATAGTCTTTTTTCTTCTGTAAATGTGCCTGAAGCATATACTGAACCTGTTCGTAGGAGATATGTTCATATATCAACTGCTCCCTGCGTTGAAGGCTATGACGAATGTACTCAGTTTCATCATGGTGTAGCCATTGCCCGAAGGGAAGCCCGAAGCCCTCTTTGGATCTTGTACTGAATACCTTTCCTCCTCTTTTCTCCAGTAACCTCTTGAGTATCCATTTTTTTCCATGCTTCATCCGGAAGCCTGCTGGTAGGGAGCGCACATAGTTTGTCAGAGGCAAATCCAGATAAGGCATACGCATTTCCAGGCTATGAGCCATGCTCATATTATCTGATAGCGCCAGCACGTCAGCCGGCAGGTAGTTGCTGAGATCGTGCTCAAGTGCTGCTCTAAGCCACCTTTCTTCAAAATCAGTGTGACCACCGGCCTCAGAATTCTTCAGGGAAGATAGCTGTTGTGAGTTTTGCAAGCCTGAAGTCTGTGCAGTAAAATTAATGAAAGTCAGGGCTGGGTCTTTCTCCATACTCTGTCCCAGCTTTTTGAGTAGCCGAAATTGCTTACGAAGGGGGTGAGCAAAGCCAGTTGGTAAGCAGTTTGTACCATTTTTTACAAAGCCACTAAACTTCACCACTATATCATAATATCTCAAATACTGACGATAAGCCTGATGACGATTGTAGCCTGCGAAAAGCTCATCGGCTCCGGCGCCGCTCAAAGCTACGCCTGCCAGTTTTTTAACCTCTGCGGAAATCATAAAGGTCATAAATGCTGCACTATCCCCCACCGGCTGATCTATGTGTGTCAGAAAATCCTGATGATGCTTCCTCAGCATCTGGCTTTCCAAAGTCAGCTCATAGTGACGACTCCCGTACAATTCCGCTGCCTTGCGGGCATAATAATAGTCTCGGGTACCAAAAGCCGCTTCTTTTTCGCTATTAATGATAGAAAAGGTAGGCACCGGATGTGCCCCCTGTTCTTTGATCAGGCTCAACAATAATGTAGAATCTACACCTCCGCTAAGCAACAGTCCTGAAGGTACATCACCAACCAAATGGTTCAGCACTGCATCCTGGAGCAACTCTTCTGTATTCTCCATCACCTCAGCTTCTGAAATTTCACTTTTCCGAGTAATTTGACCAGCATAAGAACAGATTTCAGGCACTTTTTCACCATTGATTTCCATGTAACTTCCTGCCGGTAGCTGGTACACTTTTTCAAAAAAAGTATAAGGAGGGTTAACGTAGCGAAAGCACATATAGTCCTGCACTGCCGGGGCGTACAGCTTTTTTTCTAGCAGCCCGCTGCTGGTAATGCATTTTGCTTCAGAAGAGCAGATGAAATACCCCTGATCATTCGTGTAAAAGAGAGGCTTCATGCCGAAACGGTCACGAGCGAGCAACAGCTTTTGCTTCTGGCTATCATAGAAAAATAGCGCGAACATGCCATTCAGCTTATCTAATGCTGCTCTCCCTTCGGAGATCAGTAGGTACAATAATACCTCGGTATCGGATTGAGTAGAGAATTGTACACCTTGACCGAGCAGTTCATTTCTAAGTTCATAGTAATTGTAGACTGTACCGTTGAAGCAAAGCCAATACCTACCATCAGCCGAAACCATGGGTTGGTTAGCACTGTCCCTGGGATCAATGATTTTGAGGCGATTACTTCCTAGATGCAAATTCCCTCCCCGCATTGGCAGACTCTGCGTTCCCTGAGCATCAGGACCTCGGTAGGCAGATACATTTAACATTTGGATTAGAGGAGTAGGTTTTGCTGCTGCTAACTGAAGCTTTTTATCAAAAATCAGGTGGATTCCACACATGCTAATTCGCTAAAATTGATGAATGCTGATTTAAATCAGATGCAATTAGAGACAAATGAATTGACAAATACACAAAAAAAGGAGATTTCTTAGCGATTTTGTTAAAATAGCAAAACGCAAAAAAATAGATTTTACCATTTATCCAATTCAAAATTATATTTTGATATTTTATATAATATCAATTACTTTTACCAATATTTTCTATAATATCAGTACTTTATATTATAATATTCCATTTATATAAAAAGCATTTTCGTGCTTTATAATATCTCGCTACAGTCCTAACAAAATACTATGAGCAAATCCACCATTTCCCGGCGTGCATTCCTGAATCGTGTGTCTGTGTTGGCCGGGGCCAGCTATCCAGCGATGGTAGCCATGGGTATGATCCAGAAAGCCCCTAACCACCCCTTCAAGCTACAAGGTAAGGTTAACGGTACTAAAGTCATCATCTTAGGTGCCGGCCTGTCCGGTATGACCTCCGCTTATGAAATGAATAAGCTGGGTTATGACTGCACCATCCTGGAAGCTCGTAACCGTCCCGGAGGCAGGGTGTGGACTGTAAGAGGCGGAACTCAGGAAACTGAAGAAGATGGATCACCTCAAAGCTGTAAGTTTGATAAAGGCCACTACCTCAATGCCGGAGCAGCCCGTATCCCTCACCACCATGAAATTACTATGCACTACTGTCGTGAAATGGGCATTCCTCTCCAGATTTTTAATAATATTAATGAAAATGCTTTTCTCTACAGTGAGGGTAGCGGATCGCTTTCTAATAAGCCTGTCCGCATCAGAGAGGTCAAGTATGATATGCAGGGTTATATCTGCGAGCTTCTCAACAAAGCTATTGATCAGGAGGCGCTTGATTTACCTATGACCAATGAAGATAAGGAAAAGCTTATTGAGTTTTTGCGAGTGGAGGGTGGTCTGAATCCCGACATGCTATATACCGGTGATTCCAGAAGAGGCTATAAAACGCCTCCCGGAGCAGGTAACCAGCCGGGAATTCCCGCCGATGCTTATGAGCTGATGGACCTGATCAATTCAGGCTTCATTGACCCGGCCATGTCTAACCTGCCTGTCTACACCCATGACCTGCAAATGACGCTTTTTGAGCCGGTGGGAGGTATGGATCGCTTACCTTATGCACTGGCAGAGCAGGTGAAAGACAATATCCGGTACGAGTCGGTAGTCAATGAGATTCGTAAGGAAGAAAAAGGAGTGAGGGTCGTTTACACCTCTAATGGTAAAACGCAGGAGATCAAAGGAGATTACTGCATTTGTACCTTGCCTCTTCCTGTCCTGGCTAATGTAAAGAATGACCTTTCCTCCAATGTTCAGCGGGCCTGTGACTTTATAGATTATAAAAAGGCCTGTAAAATAGGTCTACAGTTTAAGCGCCGCTTCTGGGAAGAAGACGAAAATATTTTTGGTGGGTTATCCCGTACCAACACCACCATCACCCAAATCATGTACCCTAATTATGATTATCTGGGCAAAAAAGGCGTACTGAAGGGTTTCTATAACTTTAGTGAGAAAGCTGAATATACCGGAAACCTTTCCCTGAAAGAGAGAGAGCAACTGGCGCTGGAAGAAGGAAGTAAACTTCACCCTCAGTACAAAGACGAGTTTGAAAACTCTTTCTCTCTGGCCTGGCATAAAATACCTTATAGCAAAGGCGGCTGGGCAGAATACAATGAGGCTACCCGACAGCGTTTCTATCCTGACCTGATCAAGCCAGATGACAATATTTATCTGGCAGGCGAACACACTTCTTACCATACCGCCTGGATGGCCGGCGCTTTTGAATCAGCCCGTCGTACCGTGTCTAGTATTCATGCCAGAGTGACCGAAGGACAGGCACAGTATAGATCTCAAGAGTAAGGCATACTCACAGAACAATTAATCTTAAATAATTTATGATTAAAAATTTTATTTTGAATTAATAAGATTTTTCAAACTATTAAATTTTATTTTTCATAAATTTACATAAAAAATTACGAGCGGCGCATCGTTCAATCACTTACGTAATCTTTAAAGTCAAAATCTATTAAAAATGTCTACACAGATGAATAGAAGAAACTGGTTAAAATCCGGAGCTATGCTTGCCGGAGGGCTTACTTTTGGCTCTTCCATGAAGTGGAATACGGCTCAGGCTGCTAACGAAATCGCAGCACAGCTCTATATGCTTCCTCAGGAGCAGGTAGGTAATATGGTAATGGCTAGGCCGGAAATGAAAGCCCGCCTGCTGGCCAATGAGAACCCTTTCGGTCCCTGTAAAAAAGCGCGTGAAGCATTGGTTTCTGAGATTGACTCAAGTTTTCGGTATGGCTTTGAAAAGAAATCGGAGTTTGCTAAGCTATTAGCCGATGACTTCAAGCTTTCCAAAACGGATGAAAGAGGTAGAGGAGGCTCTCGCCCCACACAACTGATGCTGGGTGCCGGTTCTACCGAACTCTTGCTGGCAGCCTCCATAGTTTACGGACAAAATGGTGGCCGTATACTCTCCGCTGACCCTACGTATATGTCGCTTATCCGTACTGCCCAGAACGTAGGTGCTGAGTGGGATACTGTTCCCCTGACTCAAGATTATAAGCATGACCTAAACGCGCTTGCCGATGCGGTATCAGATGAGCACAGCATGGTGTATATCTGTAATCCTAATAACCCAACCGGTACCACTGTAGATCCGGAAGAGCTGAGATCTTTCTGCAAAGAAGTTTCTAAGAAGAAGCCTATCTTCATTGACGAAGCATATATTGACTACACTCCCGATCCGGTCAAATACTCTATGGCGGACCTGGTTGCTGAAGGTTACAACGTGATCGTTACCCGTACCTTCTCCAAACTACACGCCTTCGCTGGCCTGAGAATCGGCTATACCCTGGCTCAGCCTGAAGTAATTAAAGAAATGTCCAAGTACAGCAATGGCAACGGAAATATTTCATCTACTTCTATGGCAGCGGCTATTGAGTCTTACAAAGATGCTGAATATCAGAAGTACGCCAAGGAGATGAATGAAAAATCTAAGCAGTTCCTCTACAAAACACTGGAAGACGCAGGCTATGAGTACATCCCTTCCGATACTAACTTCGTACTCTTCCCTGTTCGTCTGGATAGCGACCGCTTCCGTGGCGAGATGATGAAAAGAGGTGTAGGCGTAAGAAGCTGGAGCTTCAGTAATCAGGAATGGTGCAGGGTAAGTATCGGTACCATGCAGGACATGGAATACTTTGCCGAAGCATTTAACGAAATATCTTAAAAACCTTCTTCATATCAGTCTAACTTACTGGTGTAAAAAAGCTCGCTTGGTGTCAGGCGGGCTTTTTATTTATCAGCTAAGCCTTTACTTTTGTGCCAAACCTGTAGCGACTTGGATTACGCATCACTATCAAAAACTTTGGCACTCAACACCGGCAGCTTACTTTCTCTGCTGGTCATGATGCTTCCTTTTCTCAGCTTTTTGCTGCTGATCACATTCGGAAGAGGAAGAGAAACCTGGGCCTGGCTGAGTACCGGTATTCACCTGGGAGCAGCCGTAGCCTCTGCCCTGGTATTTACTTCTGTATGGAACGGAGAAACAATTCATGCCCGTACGGTATGGTTTCAGCTCACTACCGACGGTTTTCAATACTCTTTTACGATTGGGCTACTGATAGATAAAGTAGCCTCCCTCATGATGCTGGTCGTTACGATGGTTTCCGCTTTGGTAAACCTCTACTCTATTGAGTATATGCGGGGCGATAAACACTACACTCGCTACTTTGCCTACCTCGGCCTGTTCACCTTCGCTATGCTGGGCGTAGTGCTGATGGATAATCTGCTGCTGATCTTCGTCTTTTGGGAACTGGTAGGGGTTTCTTCATATGCGCTGATTAGCTTTTGGAACGAAAAACCAGCAGCCCTTCAGGCAGGGAGCAAAGCTTTTATCATGAACCGCATAGGTGATGCCGGATTCCTGGTAGGCATTATGATTCTCTGGTCACAGTTTGGCACACTAGATTTGCAGGTACTGGAGCGGCTCATGCAGCAGTCGGTACTTACCAAAGACGGGTACTGGCTGAGTTATTTCAGGATAGGTGAGCAGATTTTTGAGAACTCGGCCCCAGCCCACTGGCTTACCCTTGCCGGTATTGGTTTATTCTGCGGCTCGGTAGGTAAATCGGCACAGTTTCCCCTGCAAACCTGGCTACCCGATGCCATGCAAGGTCCTACTCCTGCTTCAGCACTTATCCATGCTGCTACAATGGTTGCTGCCGGTGTGTACCTATTAGCCAGAGTCTTTGTATTATTAGATGGCGACGCACTAACAGTTATCGCTTTTACCGGAGCTATCACAGCTTTTATGGGCGCGATCGCGGCACTTGCCCAGCATGATATTAAAAGGGTGCTGGCTTTCTCTACAGTATCGCAGCTAGGTTATATGATCATGGGGATGGGCATAGGCGCATATGATGCAGCACTCTTTCACCTCGTCACGCATGCAGCATTTAAGGCCTGCCTGTTCCTGGCGGCAGGCTCAGTCATTCATGCACTGCACCAATTGGAACATCATGCGGAGGGGGTGCACTTTGACGCTCAGGATATGCGGATGATGGGGGGGCTTAGAAAAAGAATACCTTACACTTTTTCGGCTTATCTGATTGCAGCTTTATCACTGGCAGGGGTACCATTGTTCTCAGGCTTTTTATCCAAAGACGCAATTCTGGCAAGCACCCTTGCCTGGACTGATGCCATTGCACCACCACAGCTCAGCTTTTATTATCTGGTACCGGCACTGGCTTTTATCACTACTTTTCTCACAGCCTTATATATGGGGCGACAGCTGCTACTCGTCTTTTGGGGAGAGTTTCGGGCAACGAAAAAATACGCAAGACTACAGGCAGTACAGAGTCAACTTAAGGAGTCTCCGATACTGATG
Source organism: Catalinimonas alkaloidigena (assembly GCF_029504655.1). Taxonomy (NCBI): domain Bacteria; kingdom Pseudomonadati; phylum Bacteroidota; class Cytophagia; order Cytophagales; family Catalimonadaceae; genus Catalinimonas; species Catalinimonas alkaloidigena. The sequence goes on along the minus strand of NZ_JAQFIL010000001.1, from coordinate 315,028 downwards.
ATCATACCCCTGATGGTATTGTCAGCACTCTCCATAGGTTTTGTGTATTCTCTCAATCCGCTGGAAGGCAGCATGAGTTGGATCACTACCCAGCTGATTAGTCCGATACTGGCGGTGCCCGGTGATTTCAGGTATCTGGAAGAAATCATCATCCTCAAAGATAACTGGCACTTCTTTACTAGCGTACTGGCGTTAGGCTTAGTAGCAGGCGGAGTGGGGCTGGCTTACTTATTTTACCGGCCAGGGGGAAAGTTTGCCAAAAATTATGCATCATATGATAAGCAGAACAAAGGACTAAGAAGCATTTCTTTCCAAAACTGGTATCTGGATAGCCTTTACAGATTTGTGGTGATCACTCCGATAATTCGTATATCCGTTTTTATCCATCACTTTGACCAGAAGGTAATCAATAGCTTTATAGATTTTCTAGGTGTTTTTCAGGTTGTATTTGCCCACCTGATCGCCTGGTTTGACCATTACGTTATAGATGGGCTGGTAACACTTATGGCTAAGCTCTCCTCTTTTATTGGCTGGCTGGCTCGTCCCGCCCAGCAGGGAAAAATTCAGACCTATTTTATCATCACTTTATTAGTGTTCATCGCCTTCTTATACTGGTTGATCCTATGACAGCTGGCACTCTGATCAGAATTGAAAGAAACACCTACCTGAGCGAAGAAATCGCAAGCTTACGAGCTATTCAGGACCTTACGGCATATGAGCACCTTTCTCCCTATACTCAGCAAACGCTTGCCTTCTGCCATGCCTGGCTTAGTGGACAGTCCTCTTTTGAAATAAATACTTCTGGTTCTACAGGTACGCCAAAGAAGATCCTGATCAGCCGCGAGCAGATGCAGCACAGTGCACAGGCTACGATTTCTACACTAGGCTTAAAGGCAGGAGATCAGGCGCTTGTCTGCATCAACACAGCTTATATCGGCGGAAAAATGATGTTAGTCAGAGGCCTTGAACTGGGGATGCCCCTCACAGTTATCCCTCCTTCATCTAAGCCCTTGGAAGCGGTAGATGAGCCTATAGATTTTACGGCCCTGGTGCCACTCCAGCTTAAAAGCATGCTTGAAGCTGATGATCGTAGGTTTAAGCATAGCCTCAATGCTATGAAAGCCATACTGGTGGGCGGCGCTCCAATTGATGCAGGCCTGGAACAATCAATCCAAGATCAGCTCAAAGCGCCGGTTTACAGCACCTATGGCATGACAGAAACAGTCTCCCACATTGCTTTGCGAAAGATTAATGGTCCAGAAGCATCGGATGTGTACGAAGTACTGCCAGGAGTAGAGATAAAACAAGATGCAAGAGCCTGTATTTCTGTTAAAGGCAAAGTCAGCGGAGAGCAGTGGCTGCAAACCAATGACATTGTGGAGATGCTTGATTACAGGCATTTCCGCTGGCTCGGCAGGTTGGATAATGTGGTCAATAGTGGCGGGGTAAAATTATTTGCAGATAAGCTGGAAGGGGCGCTACAACCTGCAATAGAAGCATTTAAAATTGCTGAACGTTTTTTTTTAGCCGGACTGCCCGATGAAAAACTGGGAGAAAAGCTCTGCCTTATCATAGAAAGAAAAAACCATTTACAGCTTGCTCAGAAAGAAGACCTTATAAAATGGATGAAGGCGCAGTTGCATCCTTATGAAGTCCCTAAGCAAATTATTCAACTTCCCGAATTTATCCTCAGTCCCAGCGGTAAGATCAGGCGAAAGCATACGCTAAAGCTACTTCAAGCTGATTCTAAATAAAGGCCAAAGCACTATAATATCATATCGTTCACTTGGAATAGACCGAAAAACAGCTAAATTCCAGCATAAATGGTCATGATAAGAAGATTGTTGATTGATATCCTCTTGGCCTATGCAACCTGAAAACAACATTAGCAAGAACGACACATATCCAATAAGTGATGGTTACGATCTGGAGTCAGTAGCATCAGATGTCAATGCAATTCGCCATCTCATTCTTAACGAAAGTAGTGAAGAGCTAGAAGTAATTAGCAAAAAGGAATGGCAATTTATCGCTGACGAATATGCTTTTATCGGTTTTCTGATCAATCAGAAAATTATTTTGTACTGGGTAAAAGGCAACGTAAGAAAAAAGCACAGCAAGGCGGTTTATGAACGCATGAAAAAAGTTGTCGCTTTTGCTGATCAATCTCAACAGCTTTATCATATACTTGACCTTTCTAACATCAATGCGTTTTCTCTCTCGGCCCGCAAGGTTTATGAAGACATCACCAATGCACTCGCTCCTCATTGGAAACACAGTTATTATGTCTTATCTGGCTTGGGGACAACCATTTTCAGAATCTATACCAGCATCCATCCCGGTTTTTCCGATAAGGTCACCTTAGCCAGGTCTCTGCCCAAAGCTATCCATATTATCTTAAGAAAAGAACATTCAGAACAGGCGAGGTCTAAACGCCATTCAGATACATCTTTTGACCCCCATCAGGCAAGTCATCAGGAGCTTTTACAGGAATACCTGTATTTGACAGATAAGCACGAAAAGCTTCACTATCTCCATAAAAACAGGGCTCAGAAATTACTAGAGATGGTTGGGAGAATGACCTGGCACAAAGACTTTGATACCACAGACTTTCACACTGACTATAATGATGCTTTTTACAATGTATTTGGCGCATTAGCACTGCTGCAGTACGACATGAAAGAGATTTTCAATCAACAAAAGAGAGCCAACCAAACCCTGGAAAGAGAGGTCGCCACAAGAACCTCTCAGCTATCCTCTGTTATTGAAAATACTTCGGAAATGATCATGTCGGTTAACTGCAACTGGCAGGTACAGGTGATCAATACAGCATTTCAGAGACGTTTTCACGAAGCTTACGGGCAAAACCTAAAGAGCGGGGATTTTTTGCTTTCCAAATACCCTGAGCATATCAGAGACTTCTGGCAAACTCGCTTTGAAAAAGCATTTCGTGGAGAGGGTTTTAGCGAGATGATTGTGGAAATGGTAAAGCAGGAAAAAACTTTTTTCCAGATTACGTTCAACCCAATCAAAACAGAGCAGGAAGTAAGAGAGGTCTCATTATTCGGACAGGATATCACCACCCTTAAAAAAGTTGAAGAAAAAGCAAAAGAATACGAATACAACCTGATTAAGGCACTTAAAATCGCTGGCGCTGCCAGCTGGGAATTTGACCTGCAAACCCGTATGATCAAAATCGGTAAAGAAGGACTCAACGTAATAGGACTCCCTACAGATGAAGATCTTATCCTTAGCATGGAAGAATTTGTTGAGCGCTTTCTCTACCCTGAGGATATTTCGTTCTTACAGGAAAGGCTAGCCTGGGCTGAGCAAAATGAAGGAGACCCTCATTTTCAGGATCAGTTTCCCTATCGCCTCTATCACCAAAATGGAACGCTGCTCCAATTCATGCTATACTCGCATTACAAGGCTAATGCGCCAAAGGTAATCTTCGGGATATCTCAGGATATTACTGCCCAGAAAGAGGCGGAAGAGCAACTGCTCCAGCAAAACCTGGCACTCAAAAAAGTTAATGGTGAGCTGGACCAGTTTGTCTATAGTGTGTCTCATGATCTCAGAGCCCCCCTTTCTTCCGTATTAGGCCTTATCCATATTGCCCGGGAAGAAGAAGACCACTCCACAATAATGCACTATCTGGACCTGCAGGAAAAAAGCATACTGAAGCTAGATAGCTTTATCAGAGAAATCATGGACCTTTCTAAAAACGCACGCCTAACTATTCAGAAAGAGGCTGTTGATTTTCAGAAGCTTATAGATGAAATATTTGAAGAGCAACAATATGATCAGGAAAGTCACAGTATTAAAAAAATTAGCGAGATTGATCAAACATTAGACTTTTATTCTGATACCCGAAGGATACGAGTCATACTTAGAAATTTGATTTCTAATGCTTTACGTTATGCCAACCTCAACCAGCCCCAACCCTTTGTAAAAGTATGTGTTCAAGTCAACCGGAAAGGTGCTAAGATAGCGGTAGAAGATAATGGTGTAGGCATAGATAATGAACATCAAGCCCGTATATATGAGATGTTCTACAGAGCCAACCAGAATAAAAGCGGTAGCGGGCTAGGTTTATATATTGTCAAAGAAACTGTTGATAAGCTTAACGCGACCATTGATGTTTACTCTGAGCCTGGAAAAATGACTAAGTTTACTGTTTACCTCCCTACACTGGACTAGCTATTACAAAATTGCTAACTTACTTACTACTTCACCCATTGATTAATAATTCGCTGTGGACGGGTTGACTCAATATTTTACACATACTTACGAAAAGGGATCGCTGTATGAGAAGGAAAAAGCCAGAGTTTTAGTAATTGCTTGCCTTATTACTATTCCTTCTCTTCTAATCGGTATCATTATTCATATTGCTGATGCCAAGCCCTTATTGGTGATATTTGGAGACCTGATCTTCTTATTGTCTTCTGCATTTGCCCTATATTTAATCAAAACCTGCCGCCAAAACATTGCCGCTCATATTTACCTGATATGTCTCGTTAGCATCATCATCATCCATAGTATACTTACTGACTATTTTTATGCCCACGACCTTACGTATTACCGAATACTTGAAACTACCCTTCTGTTTACCTTGTGTATACTCTGCGTAGCGTTTTTTATGCAGCAAACTTACCAAATGCTTATCGTTTGCAGCTTAGGTTTTGTGTCTATCGCCATTCACTACTTTATCATTGCATACAAGACATCTATACAACCTTTTGATACCCATCCGTTTTCCCTCCTCTTTAGCTACATGATGATTTTCGCAATACTAAGCATTATTGCATATCGTATGTTAAAGACCTTTACTAACCTTATTCAAAGACTTGAAGCAGAGTCACTCAAGGTAAAAACGTACAATACTGAGCTGGAAAGCATGGTTTCTGAACGAACGCAGGCTCTGGAATCTCAAAATCAGATAATGAAAAAGATTAATCATGAGCTGGATCGTTTTGTTTACCGGGCTTCTCATGATCTCAGGGCGCCACTTACTTCTATCCTTGGCCTCATTCACCTTGCCAAACTGGAAAAAAACATTGATAAGGTAAAAGAGTATCTTTTGCTTAAAGAAAAAAGCGTCAAAAGGCTGGATGGGTTCATTCAGGATATCGTGCATGTAAGCAAAAATGCCCGCACAGAAATTCAACAAGTGGAAATTGACTTTTCTGACATAATCCATATGATATTTGAACAATTAGACTATATGGATAACTCAATCCACATAGAGAAATACGTCAGTATACAACAGCACAGTCCATTTTATTCTGATAAACACAGGCTGAGCATTATTGTCAGCAATTTGTTGTCCAACGCTATTCGCTATTCGGCTCCCCACCGTAGAAAGTCATTCGTAAAGATCAGGGTTACTACAAAAGATGATATGGCTATGCTGGAAGTAGAAGACAATGGCATGGGTATAGCAAAAGATCACCAGAACAAAGTTTTTGAGATGTTTTTTCGGGCCAATCAGGATGGCATAGGCTCCGGCCTGGGGCTTTATATCGTTAATGAAACATTAGAGAAACTTGAGGGTAGTATAAGTGTAGTGTCAACCTTAGGAAAAGGCACTATATTTACAGTTAAAATACCTAATAAAATTCCATGTCGCTCATTAAATCCCGTATTAAACAAATAGAAATCATTTTTCAAACCCTGGTAGTACCTCCTCCCTACGCCCACGAGTATCGCCTGAGCATTGACTTCTCCTCTGCCCAGCTTCAAACTTCTTTTCAGATCAAATATACTGAACGTGAGCAGCTTAGTGAGGAAGAAATTATAGAAGAAGGCTTTACGCTTTATGATGATTTTGAGTGGAAAGGCTCGCTCCCTAAGCCCTGGAAACCTGCCATCTTAGATGTAGTAGCCAGTACCAATCATCTTTTTGAATCGCCAAAACCAGATAGCCAGCAGGTACTTGAACTTAAGCTGAATTACGAAAATGATGAGACAGAGAAAGGTATTCCTGACAATATAGAGGGTTGGGAATACTTTACGCAAGAGATTATCCAGGCAATTTATGAAATCAGCAAGAAAGAACTTCCTTTGAAGATAAGTTATGTAGAACTAGGCGCTAACGATAAGCAAACAATCAGTGTACAGCCTCGCTTCAGCCATCGTTCTCTTACCGTGATGAGAGAGAAAAATGGAAAGAAAGAAGAGAAAACACTCAAGTGGGAGCAGCTTATGCCTCTTCTACAGACTGTCTACCTGCCTGATTATGATCCTGAAAAAGCTAAAAACAAGCTTCCCAATAAGCCCGGAAAGTATATTGATCAGGGAGATGGACTTTGGTACAAGCTAGGAACTGCAGTGAGCAACCCCAGTAAAAAAAAGGATGCAGTGGGTGAAATGGAGAAGATGTTCAGAAGCTTTTTCTGAAAAACTACAAATTCTCTTTCAGCTTCATCACTTCCTGCTGCAGCTCTAATACGATGGACGTGAGCCGGGGTAAATCTATCGCTTCATTGTTATCCCGAACAGGAGAAAACTGATAAGGATCATCAGCAGAGATATATAAGACCACTTCCCATGCTTCCACCTCCTTACCCAGTACAGGCAGGCTAATGCGCTCATAAGCCGGATGATTGGCTTCCAGCAGTAAGTTTCCTGAGCGGGCAATATGATTATAAACGCGACGGAAAAGAATACCTTCAGTTCGGGTAATCAGAATATGCGGTTTACCATCTTTAAGCTTTTGGATACTTTCTATCCTACATCCTACTGCTATTGCTCCCTTTTTTAGGGGCCGCATAGCATCATCAATGATCTCAAAAGCACGGTATTGGTCGGCAGATGAAGGTAGCGGGAGTGTTAGTTCTGGCAAAGTTTCCAGATATTCTCTTTCCACTGCATTATAGAAATACTGCTTAAACTCACCTTCCACTACTAAGCGCACACGCTGCAAAGCCTTTTTGCTCTCAGAAGCTGGAAAATTAATTTTCCTGGGAGGCAGATAAGGTCTTTTAGCTGGTGGTTGATGAGCGTATGTATCTGATTCATCTGATAGCTTGTTAGCTTCCCGGCTAGCGGACTTCCCTTCTCCTGATAAATGCTCACCATAAAACGCGTCATCTGCCTCCTCTTCATGAGTTTGCTGCATCCTGGTATGGTGGGTCCCAGAATGGATATTCCCAGAATGGATATTCCCAGAATGGATATTCTCAGAATGGATATTCTCGGACTGGATAGTCCTGGACTGGCGAGTCCCAGAATGGATATTCCCGGACTGGCCAGACTTCTGGGGTTCTCCGAGGGGTTTACTCAGGGGTTTGGAAACCAACTGATCCACCGAGACGTTGAATAGTTCGGCTGCTTTCACCAGCACCTCCAGCCGGGGGTTGGCCCTGGCTTCCTCATATGCTCCTAGCAAGGACCGCTTAATACCCAGCTTTTGGGCCATTTGTTCTTGTGTAAACTGGTACTTTCTTCTGAGGTACCGGATATTTTGACTCGCCGTATTCAAGGCAGTTGGTTTTGATTAGCAATTAGCTAAAGTACTTAGTAAGTATACAAAAAGTTTCCCTTTCTACCCGAAAATGAGTTTAAACAAAGATAAAAAACAAACTTCAGCCAAAGATAAAGTAAAGCAAGGAGAAAGGCTTTCACTAAGAGAAAGATTTCAGGCGCTACAGCACTTGCCTGCTTTCTTCCGCTTAATATGGCAGGTAAGCCCTAAAATGTTTACGGCCAATGTGATCTTGCGTGTGGTGCGAGCTGCTATTCCGGTTACAACCTTATACATTGGTAAACTCATTATTGATGAAGTCGTAAGGCTAACTCAAGCTTCCGGAGAGGCTGAGCTCACATTACTTTTTACCTACATAGGGCTGGAACTATTACTAGCGATTGTTTCAGATGCCATCAACCGGGCTACTGTACTTTTGGATAGTCTTTTGGGCGATAAATTCGCCAACGAATCTTCTGTACGGCTGATGCAGCATGCTGGTTCACTAGACCTCGCCCAGTTTGAAGACGCAGATTTTTATGACAAACTGGAGCGGGCTCGTCGGCAAACAGTAAGGCGTACTACGCTAATGACACAGGTGCTCAGCCAGTTTCAGAGCATCATTACCATTGGTTTTCTGGCTGCCGGATTGGTAGCTTTTAACCCCTGGCTCATTTTACTCATACTGGTAGCGGTAGTCCCTGCATTTTTGGGAGAATCACATTTCAATGAGCGTAGCTACTCGCTCAATACCCAATGGACACCTGAGCGAAGAGAGCTGGACTATTTCCGCTTTATCGGCGCCAGTGATGAGACAGCTAAAGAAGTAAAAATCTTTGGTTTATCAGATTTTCTGGTCAAACACTTCAGCAGATTGGCTGATAAATACTATTTGGCCAACCGCAAAGTAGCCATAGACCGTGCCCGCTGGGGGAGTGTGTTTGCCACCATCGGCAGCGCCGGGTATTATGGCGCCTATGTCATGATCATTCTCCAAACCGTAAATGGCCAGCTTAGCATTGGTGACCTTACTTTCTTGGCTGGCTCTTTTTCACGTTTGCGTACGCTGCTTGAGAATGTTCTGAACCAGTTTTCTAGCATGGCAGAAGGAGCGCTTTATCTGCAGGATTTCTTTGATTTCTTTGAAATGAAACCCCTTATCGCGGTAAATGACAAATCCTTGCCTGTACCTCAGCCCATACAAGGGGGCTTCACCTTTGAAAAGGTAGGATTTAAATACCCTAACACAAATATATGGGCAGTAAGGAATCTATCTTTTACGCTTCATGCCGGAGAAAAGCTGGCTCTGGTGGGAGAAAACGGTGCTGGAAAAACCACCATCATCAAACTAATTACTCGTCTTTATGACCCTAATGAAGGAAGAATATTACTTGATGGCCGTGATCTTAGAGAATATAACCCTGCAGAACTACGGGAAGCCATTGGTGTGATCTTTCAGGATTTTGTGCGTTATCAGATGAATGCTTCCACAAATATTGCGGTAGGGAAAATAGAAGAAAAAGATAATCGCCTCAAAGTAGATGATGCCGCATATCGTGGCATGGCTGACCAAGTAATCAGTAAGTTGCCCAAAGGTTATGAGCAGATGATTGGGCGTAGGTTTGCGGAAGGGGTCAACCTTTCGGGAGGGGAATGGCAGAAAATCGCTATCAGCCGGGCTTACATGCGAGATGCTCAATTGCTGGTTTTGGATGAACCTACTGCTGCATTAGATGCCCGGGCGGAGTACGAAGTATTTCGTCGTTTTGCCGACCTGACTGAAGGCAAAAGCGCGGTCTTAATTTCTCACCGCTTCTCCACTGTTCGCATGGCCGACCGGATATTGGTACTGGAAAAAGGAGGTTTACTGGAGATAGGCACTCATGAAGAGTTGCTGATTAAAGGAGGGAAGTATGCTGAACTCTTTGATTTACAAGCCCAGGGTTATCGCTAGGCGAAATTCTAGCAGATGGCCTTGCATAATTAAGCAGATATTGCGTACATTTGCAGCTCATTTAAGAAAAGCCTTCTACACTAAGGCAATCTTGAAGGTCTCGCAGACCAAGGGGATGAGAGTTTTGCAAATACTCTGCTCTTTAAAATTTTGGTCTCGTAGCTCAACTGGATAGAGCAACTGCCTTCTAAGCAGTAGGTTCCAGGTTCGAGTCCTGGCGGGATCACTTGACAATCAGCCACTTACGATCAAAATTGTGAGTGGCTTTTTCTTTTTCACCAACAATTTCACCAACATTCTTAGTTTATAACTCTTTACTCATCCTATTCATAAAAGAAATATAAGGCTATAAATCTTTTCAATTACATAACAACTTCTATGGCCAATAAAACACCTTCTCATAGGCTGCAATGTTCTGAAAAAGATTAGATGTGAAAGTCAAATTAATTCTTATTGAACAGAAATTAAGTCATAAAACTATACCTGAGTAAGGTACCCATTTGTTCTGTCTATTTGATTTGCCTTGTCTATGTTTATTTAAGGGTTATGAAACTCATTACCTGGAATACGGCTGGTCGCAAAAAGAAATTACCTTTCCAATTTGAAGCTATTCTTACGCATAAACCGGATTTTATTGCATTACAAGAAATTAAGGCCTCTACTCATGATCTATGGTGTGGAGTATTAGAACAAGAAGGTTATCATGTGACCTCTACAATTCATCACTATGATCCTGAACTTCCTAAATCCAGGAACAACTTTGTGATGATTGCTGCCAAAGAAGAGATATACCCTACAGACCAACCCAAATTGATCTGGCCCGAGAAGGCTTTGACTGTGTGTGTGCCAGCCTATGACAACCTTGAAATAACTACCACGCACATTCCACCCGGAGCCTCCAATGGATGGATAAAGATTGAGACCTTTGAAGGTGTACATCATCATCTGACCTGTGTTTCTGATACCCCTGCTATTCTTTGTGGAGATTTCAACTCTCCCCAAACTGAACTTTGCGATGGTACACTGGTCACCTGGGGGCAAAAAATTCGTAAGGATGGTAGTATCCGCCTTGCCAGGTGCAGAGAGCAGGGAAGCCGATGGCATGATGGTGAATATGGCTTGCTGAAAGGACTAGAGCCCTATGGTTTTGTGGATAATTATCGTACAATTCAGGGCTACAATGTGCACGACTACAGCTGGCATGTGGGACACAGCAATAAAGTGGGAAGGAGGTTTGACCATATTCTATCTAAAAACCTCACCATAGTAAACTGTTACTATGACCATAATGTACGTACAAACAAGCTTAGTGATCACTCAATGATGATCAGCATATGGGAATAAGCTTCTATGTCTTAAAATACACCCACCGAGTAAAATAATAGAGAGTAAAAGCTTGATTCCATTAATATTAATTAAAATTAACGGTTTAAGGTGTGTCTACAATTTACTTATTCAACTTCTTGATTGTAGTTTCCGGGAATTCATAAGAAAATTTTACTTCGTTGGGAATATCGGTTTCACCTAGATTTTTCATCACAATTTCTTTACTATATTGAAATCTTTATTTGCTTGTGTTTAATAAAGTGTTACTGCTTATTACAAAATTAATGATTTAGATTGCATTGATAGATTATCATATCTGTCTCAAGTGTAATTTAACAGGTTGCGATAAATGCTCACGAATTCTCTCAATTTAGCCAATCTTAATTTAAAAGGTGGAAACAGTGAATAATACTGAATTTTACACTTATGCTATGACAGAAACCAAACTAACGCTCTCTCAATTAGAACAATACCTTTCAAAAGCAGCATGGATACTTAAAGGTCCAGTAGATGCCTCAGACTTTAAAGTATACATATTCCCTCTCCTTTTTTTTAAAAGAATCTCAGATACTTACGATGAAGAATATAGACAAGCTTTAGAAGAATCTGGTGGCGATGAAGAATATGCTTCATTACCTGAATTTCACAGATTTGAGATTCCTGAAGGGTGTCATTGGAAAGATGTAAGTGAGACTACTACCAATGTAGGGTTAGCTATTGAAAAAGCCCTAAGAGGTATAGAGCAGGCTAACCAAGAGTATTTATATGATATTTTTGGTGACGCCCAGTGGAGCAATAAAAATAAACTCTCGGATCGCCTTCTTACTGATCTAATTGAGCATTTTTCCCAATATACTTTATCTAATGAACTGGTAGACCCTGACATTTTAGGCCAGGCTTATGAGTATCTGATCAAGCATTTTGCGGATCTCACTAACAAAAAAGCAGGTGAGTTTTATACTCCTCGCTCAGTAGTTCACCTTATGGGTCATATCCTAGATCCTAAAGAAGGTGAAACCATCTACGATCCGGCTTGCGGTACCGGAGGCATGCTCTTGGAATGTGTGGATCACCTAAAAGACCATCAGCAGGATTACCGCACACTTAAGCTATATGGTCAGGAGAAGAACCTTACTTCTAGCTCTATTGCCAGAATGAATATGTTTCTGCATGGGGTTGAGGATTTCTTTATAGAGAGAGGTGATACACTGAAAAACCCAGTATTTTTTGAGGCTGATGGTTTGAAGACTTTTGACTGTGTTATTGCTAACCCTCCATTCTCACTTGGTAATTGGGGAGCGGAGAATTGGGCCAATGACCCCTTTGGACGTAACATAGCCGGTGTACCCCCTCAGGGTAATGCTGATATGGCCTGGGTACAGCATATGATCAAATCCATGAATGCGAGTGGAAGAATGACTGTAGTACTTCCTCATGGTGCGCTATTCCGTAAAGGGGCAGAAGGCAAAATACGAAAGGCCTTATTAGAAGATGATTTGTTGGAAGCTGTGATCGGTATTGGACCTAATATTTTCTACGGTACACAACTAGCAGCCTGTATTATGGTCTTCAAAAAGCAAAAAGAAGCAGCTAAAAAAGATAAGGTACTATTTATTGATGCTGCTGATCAGATCAGAATAGGAAGAGCCAAGAATTTCCTGGAGCCGCTGCACGTAAAACAGATTTATGAGTGGTATTCGGCCTTTGAAGATGTAGAAAACCATGTAAAAGTGACATCTCTAGAAGATATCATAGAAAATGACTTCAATCTCAATATTCCTCTGTATGTAGAAAAAATCATTGAAGATGATTTACCTACCGTTGAAGAGGCCTTAGCTGACCTAAAAGAGGCATGGAATGAGAGCTTGAAAGCAGAAGATAAATTTAAATCAGTACTTCAAAAATTCTTAAGTTAAAGGTTGTAAGATGGCTATTGAAAAGAAGATTAAGGACATTTTAATGTCTATTGACAATGGGGAGTATACTATCCCTGAGTTTCAGAGAGGATATGTTTGGAATAGCACCCAGGTAAAAGAGTTTTTTAGATCTCTTTTTTTAGAGTACCCTTCAGGGTCATTTCTGATCTGGAAAACCAGAGAACCTTCTAAAATACGAGGAGATAAGCCTGATACCAATTCTATTTACCATCAGCTTATTCTTGATGGGCAACAAAGACTCACTACCATTTATACTATTTTCAGAGGTAAAACACCCTCCTGGTATGAAGGGGTATCTCTGCGTACGGACTTATACTTCAATCTGGAGACTGAAGAATTTGAATACTATATGCCTCGGAAGATGGAAAATAATCCGGAGTGGATTCATGTTTCCGATTTTTTGAGCAAGGGAGGAGTATCTGCTTTTCTAAAGGATTTAAATAGCTTGGACGCAGATACAAAGAGTTTTTATCTAAGCAAGATTGATACTATCAACAAGCTAGGTGAAATTGAAAACTACGGATACTATATCAAAGAAATTACAATTACCGAGTTAGACAAAGTTGTAGAGATATTTAACCTAGTAAATAAGACAGGTACTACGCTCAGTGAATCGGATCTTGCCTTAGCCATCATTACTTCTAACTGGCCCCAGGTAAAAGAACGTTTTAGGGAAGTAATAGAGGAGTACAAAACTTATAATTACGACTTTAGCTTCAGGTTTCTGACCAGATGTATCAACATCTTAACAACTGGCAGAGGAAAATACACTGCTGAAATTGCAGATGTCACCCAGGAGCAATTTGAGGAAGCATGGCCTAAACTCAAAAAACTATTATCGTATCTCATCAATATTCTAAGGGATAGTGCATACATTGACTCTTCTGATAGTTACAGTTCATTCTATGTACTGTATGTATTAATCTACTATCTATCTCGCAAAGATTTAAAGTTTGAAAGTGCAGAGGAAGCCAATAAGGCTATTTTCTGGCTTTTCATGGCATTGCTCTGGGGGCGTTTTAGTGGATCTTCTGAATCCTATCTGGAGAAGGACATCAACATTATCAAAGAAACAGATTCATTAGATGCACTGATCAAAGAGATGCAGCTTTACCGGGGCACTAACCTCTATCTGAGAACAGAAGACCTGGCTTACCAAGGGGTTAGAAGTAGAATTTATAATATTTTTTACAGCGCTATTAGAGCTCAAAATGCTAAGGACTGGACCAATCCTGCATTAAGTCTTTACTCAAAAAGCATAGGCTATAATAATAAGCTTCAACGCCATCATATATTCCCTAAAGCCTTTCTTTATAAAAAATACAATTCTAAAAACTCTGTTCATAAGGCCCTGATTAATGAGATTGCCAATATTGCTTTCATTACTCAGCAATCTAACATTGAAATTTTGGATACCGACCCAGCGGAATATCTACCCAAGATTGATGCTGAGCAGTTAAGGAAACAGTTTGTACCTACTAATACAGAGCTGTATGATATTGATCAATACGAAACTTTCTTGGAGGAAAGAAGGAAAAAAATATGTGATGGTATCAATAAATTCTTGAAGTCATATCATGAAACTAAAAAGGAGAATGTAGTACCTGAAGACCTTCAGCACTACGATAAGGAGGTAGAAAATCTGGAAATTGCGATGAGGAACCTAATTGCGATGAAACTGGAAAACACTGCTGAACTCAATGCCTACGAGGAGTTTATTCCTATACACATTCGTGAAAAGTCTGAAGGGCGAATTAATCACTGGCTGAGAAAAAATCCTGGAGAGGATAAAAAGCAATTTGATGCCTTACGGAGAAAATTAGACTTTTTTGATCTACAGGAATATAAAGACGTAATGCTAGCTAAGGGAGTATGGCCTATATTTGAAGAGAACTTTGGTAGCAAAGGAATGATCATGACACGCTTCAGTCAGTTGGGAGAGCTCAGGAATAGCATAAGACATAGCAGGGATATTACTGAGGCTACCCTGAAAGATGGGGAGGCCGCCATTGCATGGTTTCATTCTATCCTTAGACCTTATTTGGAGGAGAGCCTTCTTGTAAGTGAGGCAGAATAAAGAATTGATAAAAACTACCTAAACAAAATATGACCCAGGCGGAATTAGAAAAATATCTCTGGGGGGCCGCTATTGCCCTGCGAGGCACTATAGATGCCGGAGATTATAAGCAATACATCTTCCCCCTACTCTTTTTTAAGCGTATCTGTGATGTGTATGATGAGGAGTTTGAACAGGCTATGCAGGAAAGTGGCGGAGACCTGGAGTACGCCTCTTTTGAAGAGAACCACCGCTTCCAGATACCCAAAGGGTCACACTGGAATGATGTGCGGGAAACTACCGTAAATGTAGGTAGGGCTATTCAGGAAGCGATGCGAGGTATTGAGAAGGCCAACCCGGAAACATTATACGGAATTTTTGGAGATGCCAGTTGGACCAATAAGAACCGCCTCTCCGATGAAACGCTCACCAATCTCATTGAGCACTTCTCTCAGCATAAGCTCAACCTGGCCAATGTACCGGATGATCAGCTGGGCAATGCTTATGAGTACCTGATTAAGGAGTTTGCTGATGATAGCGGACATACCGCTGCGGAGTTTTACACCAACCGTACGGTGGTAAAGCTCATGACCATGATCATGGACCCGCAACCGGGGGAGAGCGTGTATGACCCTACCTGTGGCTCTGGGGGGCTTCTGCTCAACTGTGCTTTACATTTAAAGGAAGAAGGCAAGGAATACCGCACACTAAGGCTCTATGGGCAGGAGATTAACCTGCTCACCTCAGCCATAGCCCGTATGAATATGTTTTTGCACGGCATAGAGGAGTTTCAGGTAGTAAGAGGAGATACATTGACGCATCCGGCCTTTCTGGAACATGATACTTTGAAAAAGTTTAATGTGATTTTGGCCAATCCCCCCTACTCCATTAAAGCCTGGGACCGTAAAAGCTTTGAGCAAGATTCTTACGGCAGGAATATCTGGGGCACGCCTCCACAAGGATGTGCGGATTATGCCTTTCAGCAGCATATACAAAAAAGTCTGGATCAACATAACGGAAGGTCTATCTCACTCTGGCCTCACGGTATATTGTTTAGGGACTCTGAAGCTGATATGCGCCGGAAGATGATTGAAGAAGATCTGGTAGAATGTGTCATTGGTCTGGGACCAAACCTCTTTTACAACTCTCCTATGGAAGCCTGTCTACTGATTACCAAAACCAATAAAGAAGAGCATAAAAAGGGTAAAATTCTATTCATTAATGCAGTAAATGAAGTTAGGCAGGATAAAACAATGGGTTTCTTAGAGAAGGTCCATGTTGATAAAATCTTCAAAGCTTATCAGGATTTTACCGAAAAAAATAATTTTGCTGCTTTAGTTGCTACTAATGAAGTACTAAAGGAGAAAAACGGTAATATGGCTATCAATTTGTATGTTCGCCCAGTCCAGCACAACCCTGACTCTTCTGAAGATTTTGAAGTAGTCTATGACAAGTGGGAAAAATCTTCTGATGAATTGAAATCAAAGATGAACGAACTCTTTCAAATACTTGAAAATTAATGGAAGCAGTACTGAGCAAAAGCCTAAGTTTAGATAAATCAACCTGGCAAAAAGTAAAGTTTGGAGAGGTGGTAAGTGAACCCAGGGAAACGATGAAGGATATGCATGCCGAAGGCATTGCACATGTAGTAGGTCTTGAGCACATTGACCCTGAAGATATACACCTTAGAAGAGCTGCCAGTATTGAAGACAGTACTACTTTTACAAAAAAGTTTAGAAAGGGAGATATCTTATTTGGACGAAGAAGAGCTTATCTCAAAAAAGCAGCACAGGTAAACTTTGATGGCATTTGTTCTGGTGATATTACCGTCATGCGGGCTAAAGAAGGACTTTTGCCTAAACTACTTCCATTTGTAGTTAATAATGACAAGTTTTTTGATTATGCCGTGAAGCATTCTGCTGGTGGACTCTCCCCCAGAGTGAAGTTTCATGATCTCGCCAACTACGAATTCCTCCTCCCTCCCAAAGAGCAGCAAGCCCAACTGGCCGAACTCCTCTGGGCTATGGATGAGGTAATTGAAAACATCATTTTTGTAAAAGAAAAAACTGAATTTCTTAGACTAATTAATAGGGAGAAGCTATTTACTTATGGTATAGCTGCTCTTGATAATGCTAAGAATATTAAGTTGAAAAACTCAAAATGCGGTTTAATCAATAAGGAATGGCAAGCACATAAGTTTTTTAATATCGCTGAAGTCACTAGTGGGCAAGTGGACCCTAAGGATGAGAAGTATTCAGGTTTAGTACAAATTGGTTCTGAGAGAATAGAACCCAATACTGGTAGAATAACAGAATTTAAAACCGCTAAAGAATTGAATATAACTAGTGGTAACTACCTTTTTTCAAAAGAACATATAATTTATTCAAAGATTCGCCCCTACTTTAAAAAAGTCGCTAATCCTAATTTTACAGGTTTATGTAGCGCCGACATTTATCCTATTAAACCCAATTCTGATCTTCTTTGTAAAGAATATCTTTTTTATTATTTATTGACAGATAAGTTCACCCAAAAGCTACTAAGGTTTCAAAATAGAACAGGTATGCCTAAAGTTAACAGAGAAGAGTTAGGATCAATGTATATTCCTGTACCTAGTCTTGATGAACAGAAGGGGATCGTAAATATACTAAAGCATATAGATGACTCATTGGATGCTATTGAAAAAAAACTTTCTTCCTCCAAAGCGCTCCAAAAAAGCCTCATCAATCAGATATTTTAAAGTATGCCCGGAGAAGTTCCAGATATCGTAAGGCTTTACAGGCTGGTACACTACCGGAACCTGCCTCATATTCTGGAGCATGGGCTTTATACTCGTAAAAGTCCTCATTTCGATCCCAATTATGTAGAAATTGGTGATTCTGACCTTATCAGAAAACGCACTGAATATCCAATAAAGTTATCTGGCTACGGAAATGTAGGTGACTACATACCCTTTTATTTTGGTACGCTTTCTCCTATGCTACTTAATATCATAAGTGGTCATAGAGGCATCAAAAAGCTCCCTCAGGAAGATATTATTTATCTCCGCACTACCTTAGATCAAATAGAACCTTGCCAATGCACTTATGTCTTCACAGATGGCCATGCTAAAAAAGAGTTAACTAAGTTCTATACTGACAAAGCCGATTTGGATAAAGTAGATTGGGATATCGTATACAAAAGGGTATGGAAAAACACGGCAGATGATCGGGACAGAATGCGGCGAAAGCAGGCAGAGTTTTTAGTAAAAGATCATGTACCTCTTCAATGCATCACCCATATTATTACTTATACTGAAGATAAAGCAGAGTGGGTGAAACAGGAAGTAAACAAATATGGTTTGGAAATTGAGGTACTTGTAAACCCAAATGAAATGTTTTATTATTAGCCCATGATCCAGTATACCCAAGGTAACCTTTTAGATGCCCCTACTGAGGCACTTGTGAATACCGTTAATACGATGGGTATTATGGGAAAGGGTATTGCCTTGCAGTTTAAGGAAGCTTTTCCAGAGAACTTTCGGGCGTACAAAAAAGCCTGCGAGCAAAAAGAATTAGTACCCGGTAAACTGCTGTGGGTAAAAGAGCTCACCCCCCAGGGGGAGAAGTGGATTGTCAACTTCCCTACCAAAACCGTTTACTACCGCAAATCCAGCTATAAATATGTAGAGGAGGGCCTAAAAACCCTGGCTTCCGATCTCAAAGCTAACAACATTAAGAGCATTGCTATCCCCCCCTTAGGTTGTGGCAATGGCGGCTTGAAGTGGGATAAAGTAAAAGCGGTGATAGAACAGTATCTCGCTCCGTTGGGTACGGAGGTACTGGTATATGAGCCTAATCCTAACATCAAAGCACAATTAAGAAAAGAGTCTCCTGCAAAGGAAGTTAAACTCACTCCTGCCAGGGCTATGTTGCTTTTTACCATGTTCCAGTACGAACGTTTAGGTGAAGAGACTAGTCTATTTGTAGCCAATAAACTGGTCTATTTTTTACAAAGAATGGGTGAACAGCAACTGAATAAGTTAGATTTTACTCCCAGCTATTATGGCCCCTACTCCCCTGCTGTAGGGCATGTGCTTTATCATCTTAATGGCAAGTACATACAGGGTATGGAGCAAAAGAATGCCAAACCTTTTGAGCCTCTTCTGCTCAATTATGAGCTCTTTGAGGAGGTAAATCAGTATGTTCATACCAAGCTCAGCAATGAGCAATATAATCGCCTTCAGGACCTACTAAAGCTCATAGATGGTTTTGAGTCAGCCTTCTCCCTTGAACTACTCGCATCCGTAGATTTTCTACTAAAAGACAATCCACAAGCCTCAGCAGAAGAACTCCTTCCACAAATAGCAGAGTGGTCTGATCGCAAGACCAAAATGTTCAAAAAAGAATACGTAGAAATAGCGTATCAACACCTCAAGCAATACCAAAGCGAGAAGGCTTTTATGGTATAATCCAAGTAGCCTTTCATTTCCTCTCCCTACTTTTAGGTAATAATCTCAAAAAGATTACTTTATCTCACAAAAAGCATTATTTTTTCTTCAAAAAATGATATACTTATGTGTGCGTAAAAATACTCCATCATGGCTTTTAGCGAAATTGATAGAATATAGCATTTTATTATCCCCCAACTCTGTGAAATAGATTTGAATACCAAATGTCAAAGAATAAAGTATGAAATAATTAAACCATGAGTATACAAGACGAAATAAGGGAGGCAAGAGAGCAGAATAGATTAAATATCCCAGCCAAAAGGTTAATGGAAAAACTTCGTCCCATCCCAAGCAATGTAAATGATCTTCAACATCGCTGGTTTTGGGAGTTATTACAAAATGCCAGTGATTACAATGACTCTGTGGATGTGGGTCTTGAAGTTTATGAAGATCGTCTTATCTTCATGCACAATGGCAATCCCTTTCGGCCTTCTGATGCTGAGAATTTGATTGCGCCAGACTCTGGAAAAGACTCAGATGAATTACGTGAGCAGGATATGATTGGGCAGTTTGGAACTGGATTTATTTCTACCCATGTGGTTTCTCCTATTGTAAAGGTAGAAGGTGTGATGAAATCAGAAAGAGAAACCGATCAATATTTGAAGTTTCACTTCACACTGAATCGCACAGCCTACGATGATAAGGAAGCACTTAAGATATCCATTCCCAAAACTTCTAAAGAGTTGGATGAAAGCATTAAGCCAATCACTTATCAACCAGGAGAATTTTATACTAAATTCACTTATGATCTCAATACTTCACTTCCGAATATAGATTCAAAAGAAGTGGTAAAAGAAGGCCTTAAATATATAGCCGATGTCCTTCCCTATACCTTGGCTTTTATGCCCAAGATTAAATCTGTAACCATCCACAATAGCAATACTGATCGTATTGCTTATACAAATAGAATATTCAAGCCACAATCGTCAGATGACTCTAAATCTGTTATAGTTAATGTTTTTGAATTTGAACACCTTTTCGACTCTATCCTATTACGTCTTTTTAATAAAAATGATGCACAACTAGTTATTCGAGTTGAGAACAATAGGATTATTCCCTATCCCAATGGGATTACTAAGCTGTTTTGTTCACTTCCAATGATTGGCACGGAGGCTTTTAGTTTTCCTTTAGTATTAAACAGCAAAAAGTTTGTCCCCCACTTAGAGCGGGATGGAATAAGTCTCACAGTTAACGATACAGAAAACAGAACCATTCTTGAAGATGCTGTCATTGCTCATAGTCAGGCACTAGAAACACTTTCTGAAGAAAGGATTGAAAACTGGTCTTGTTTAGTTAAATGGCCAACTGCATCATTCAAGACAGAGCAAGAAAGAGCCTGGTATAAAACAGAAGTCATTGATAAAATTAAGGCAACGTACTTAGCTACTAAAATCGTAAAAACTACTGATGATTGGATCAAGCTTGATGATACAATAATACCTTATGCTCCCCAGGACGCTTATTCCGAAGAAGACCTCTTAAATTACTATGACTTAGTTTGTCCACTCCGTTCTGAAAGCTTACCAAAAAATGCTGATTATCTCAACTGGAATAGAAACTTAGATTTTTCAATTTTCCCTGGCTTACGTTATTCTTTAGAGGATTTTGTTAAAGAACTGTCAGAACTTGGTTCATTAGAACAAATTATAGCAGCTGAGACAACAAATTATTCCTGGTTCAATATGGTTCTAAATTTTGTTCTACAGAAAGACCCTGATCTGCTAGATAAGTATGCAATTATTCCAAATCGTCTTGGGAATTTTGTACGAAGAAAGGACTCTATCTACTGGAATAATGATGTTGATAGCTCTTTATTTGAAGTCTATCGTTTAATGACAAAAGAGGATTTCGAGGAAATTTTAGTTCATCCTGAAATTAATATTGCTAATCTGCTCGAAGGGAAAAGAGAAAAAACTACCCGTGATTTAGCAAAAGCAATTGATGACTCATTCAGTGAATACCAGGGCAACAAGCAAGCCCCCAATTTTCTAAAAGCACTGAGGCTTACATTTCAATGGGCACGTGAATCCGATCTACCTGAAAAAGAACTAAAAGAACATTTTAAATGGTTTGCAAGCCATCGTCCGCAACTCTTTTTGGAAACATTTAATGAAAACGATCGGGATAAAGCCTTCAGTATAGTTCAAAGCGGGAAGCTAGCCTCTCTTTCTAAACTGGCAGAATCTTCACTTACTAACGAGGATATCAATTCAATGGTGGCAATAGGTAATTCGGGCGTAAACATCAATAAAATGTCTGAATTAGCCAATCTGTCAAAGACTGCTGGAATTGATGAAGTCTTGGAGTCGGCAAGAGATTTGGCTAGAGAAGAAGAAGAAAGGGTTTTTAAACAAGAGATTGGTGAAAATGTAGAACAAATTTTGAATAATGTCTTCAAAAGAGAACTTCCGTCTTATGAAGCTAGCTTGGATCGTAAAAGAGATTATGACATCCTTATTAGAAATAAGCTTCACCCTTTAAATCAATATTTTATTGAACTAAAATCAATAAAAGAAAACAATACAGAACCTATAAAAATGGGGATTCATCAGGCACGAAAGGCTAAGGATAACCCAAACAACTATGCACTTCTATTAATCAGAAGGCCACCAGAAAATAGCATTACTGAAGAGTACCTGCGAAACAATATCATTTGTAATTACCAAATTGGAAAAGATGTGATTAGTGAAGTAGATAAATCTAGAGTTGTGGATGAAATTGTAAAATCAATGGACTCTATTAAACTAAAAATCAAAGATCCTAGCATGAAAGTGCATATCCGACAGGAATATATTGATCCTTTGGGTAAAGACTTTGAAGAACTGAAAACAAAAATTCACGAAGCAATTAAATAATGTCATTCAGCGAACTCAACAGCGTAGAACATTATATCATTCACCAATTAAGTGGGGTTAATCTCAATAATGGGAAAGCAGAAGAACAGTCCGTGCCCTACGGAGCCCATTGGATCTATAAATCTGCACAAGAACTCTCCAGAGGAGTCAATGAGGTACTAGTAGAGTCTGAACTCAAGGCGGCCCTCATTCGGCTTAATCCTGAAATTGCTGAGCATCATGAATTAGCCGATGAGGTAATCTATAAGCTAAGAGCTATTCTAATTTCTGTAAATCAGATAGGCCTAGTCAAAGCTAACGAGGAATTCTTTAAATGGCTGTGCGGAGAAAAGACCATGCCTTTTGGTAAAAACAACCGGCACGTACCGGTGCACTTGATTGACTTTGATGATAAAAAAAAGAATAGCTACGTTATCACTAATCAGTACAGAGTTCACCATCGTGAAACCAAGATACCGGACGTAGTACTTTTGATCAATGGCATACCCATAGTAGTGGGTGAAGCTAAAACACCAATCCGACCCTCAGTAAGTTGGTTAGATGGAGCCAATGAGATACATAGCATTTATGAAAATGCTATACCTCAACTTTTTGTGCCCAACATTTTATCTTTTGCTTCCGAGGGTAAGGAGCTTTTTTATGGCGCTGTTCGTACTCCTTTAGAATTCTGGGCTCCCTGGAGGATTGAAGGTGATGATGGTGCCCTTTCCAAGCGGTTAGGCTTGGGAGAAATTGGTAAGGAGCTCTCTGACCTTTTGAGTCCAGTACGCCTATTGGATATTATGCAGTACTTCTCCCTATTCAGTACGAATAAGAAAAAGCAAAGGGTCAAGATCCTTTGCCGCTTCCAGCAGTATGAAGGAGCCAATAAAATTGTAGAAAGAGTAAAAGAAGGAAGAATAAAAAAAGGGCTCATATGGCACTTTCAGGGTTCAGGTAAGTCACTCCTTATGGTTTTTGCCGCCCAAAAGCTTCGCAAAAGCCAAGAATTAAAAAGCCCCACCGTACTTGTATTGGTTGACCGTACTGATCTTGACACTCAAATAAGTGGTACCTTTAGTGCTTCAGATGTTCCCAATGTAGAGACAACCGATAGTATCAGTGAACTCCAAACCTTATTGGAACGAGATACCCGCAAGATCATTATTTCCATGATCCATAAATTTCGTGATGCTAAACCCAATATGAATGCCAGGGATAATATCATTGTACTGGTAGATGAAGCCCATAGAACTCAAGAAGGAGATTTAGGAAGACAAATGAGAGCTGCTTTACCCAATGCCTTTTTATTTGGACTAACAGGAACACCAGTTAATAAAGCGGATAAGAATACCTTTTGGGCTTTTGGTTCTGAAGAAGATCAGGGAGGATATATGTCTCGCTATACTTTTCAGAATTCCATCAGAGATGAAGCTACCAAACCCCTACACTTTGAACCCCGGCTAGTTGATATTCACGTTGACAAAGAGACCATTGATAAAGCCTTTCAGGAATTTAAAGAAAGCAGTGCCCTCACTGATGAAGAAGCAGATGCATTGAATAAGAAATCTGCTAAGATGGCTGCCTTCCTAAAATCTCCTGAGCGGGTGGGTAAGATTGTAGAGGATATAGCAAAGCACTTCAGGGAAAAGGTAGGGCCACAAGGCTTTAAAGCTATGATTGTTACTCCTGACCGCTTCGCTTGCGTACAGTATAAAGAAGAATTGGATAAGCATTTTCCAACTACTGTGAGCAAGGTAGTTATTTCTACTTCAGCCAATGATGATCTGGAGTTCAAGCAAAAATGGGCAGTAGATAAAAGTCAGCAGGAAAAAATTGTAGAAGAGTTCAATGATCCAGATTCTGAACTTAAGTTTATCATAGTTACTGCCAAGCTGCTGACTGGTTTTGATGCTCCTATTCTGCAAACCATGTACCTTGACAAATCCCTCAAAGATCATACGCTTTTGCAGGCCATCTGCCGCACTAACCGCCTGTTTCCCAACAAGCATTTTGGCAGGATCGTAGACTATTTTGGGGTATTTGATGATATGGCCAAAGCCCTGGAGTTTGATGAAAAAAGTGTCAAAGAAGTGATCACTAACCTGTCAGAATTAAGAGCTAAACTCCCGGAAGCAATGAAAAATACATTAAGTCATTTTGATGGGGTTGATCGTTCTGTAGAGGGGTTTGAAGGATTGGAAAAAGCCCAGGATGCAATCAATACAGATGATAAGAAGGATGCCTTTGCAAAAGATTATAAATACTTATCTAAGCTCTGGGAATCCTTATCTCCGGATAGAATTTTAGATGTTTATTTGAAAGACTATCAATGGCTATCTCAGGTATTTGAATCTGTACGTCCGGCTTCTGATAATATTGGCAAACTATTATGGTTCTCCCTGGGGGCACAAACAACTAAGCTGATTCATGATAACATCCATGTTGGAGAGGTTCATCACCTGGAAGAGTTCGTATTAGATGCTGATGTGATAGAGGATATTTTCAATAACCCTGATCCCAAGAATGCTAAGAAGTTAGAGAAGATCCTGATCAAGCGTTTTAAAAAGCATGCGGGTAACCCTCAATTTAAAAAGCTAAGTGAACGCTTGGAAGAACTAAGAGATAAAGCGGAGCAAGGATTGATTACTTCCATAGAGTTTGTTAAGGAACTTTGCAAACTGGCTAAGGAAACCGTTCAGGCAGAAAAAGAAGTAAGTCAGCAAGTACAGGAAAAATCTCCCCAAGCAGCACTTACTGAGTTGTTTATGGAGTTAAAAACTGAGCAAACTCCCGCTGTTGTAGAAAGAATTGTAGGAGATATAGATTCTATCGTACGGATAGTAAGCTTCCCCGGCTGGCAGAGTACCGCCTCTGGTGAACGGGAGGTACAAAAATCCCTACGCAAAGCCCTGCTAAAATATAAGCTCCATAAAGACCAAGTCCTTTTTGATAGGGCTTACGGATATATTAAGGAGTATTATTAACATGTATGGTAAACTAACCTAAAGATTTCCAAAAGCGCTTCACAAGCTTTATTGGAGATTGAAATTGCATAAAACTGACTTTAACATTATGCTCAGAATACTGAAAATCAAATATTTGAAGACTAAGATCCTCTTCTCTCTAGGAATTATATGTAAGTTTGTACTCAAATGACTATCCAGTACTGTTCAGATTTACATTTAGAATTCAATGCTAACAAAAAGTGGTTGAAAGAGAACCCAATCCAAGCTGAGGGTGAAATTATGATTATTGCTGGAGATCTTTTTTATCTGGATGAAGATTTTGAGAACCTGATATTTTTAGATTACCTTTCTCAGAGTTTTACAGAAACTTATATTCTTCCTGGTAATCATGAGTATTATGGGGGCTATGATGTGGAGCTACATTCAGGGGCATTAAAAAAGCCTTTGAGAGACAATGTATGGTTGGTTAATAACTGTGTCATTGAAAAACCAAATATCAGATTGATTTTTACTACCCTCTGGTCCAGAATAGAAAAGAATATTCCAGCTATCCTCTTTGGGATGGTTGATTTCCGTAGGATTTATTTCCAGAAGCAACGGCTTACCATTGATCATTATAACTACCTCCATAATGTTTCTCTAGAATTTTTGAAGCATGAGCTTCAGGTAAAGAGCACAAAAAAACAATTGGTCATTAGCCACCACCTGCCGAGTGAATTATGTAATGCTGAAGAGTTTAAAGGTAGCCAACTGAATGAGGCGTTTTGCGTAGATCTAACACCTATGATCATGGATTTTAATATAGATGCCTGGATTTATGGCCATAGTCATAGAAATATACCTGAATTTAGAATTGGCAAAACCTTGATGCTGACCAATCAACTTGGATATGTTGACCATCACGAGCATCATAGCTTCAGAAGAAATGCTATTGTCAAAATTTAACATGATCTAAAAATCAGATACAGTTACCCATTTCTTATCTTTCAGCTATGGGTAACAACAATCCTATAGAAATATTTGCTACTGAAATACAGGTCCGCCTACAGCAGGATACTATGTGGCTATCTCTAGATCAAATGACCAAGCTTTTTGACCGGGATAAGTCTGTTATTTCCCGCCACCTGGCTAATGTTTTTAAAGAAGGTGAGCTAAAAAGAAATTCAGTTGTTGCAAAATTTGCAACAACTGACACCAAGGGCCTATTAAATTAAATATTTAAGGCTATTTGTGTTACACAAAAAGATAAGTGACATGATTCTAAGAGCGTGTTTGAGAATATTTAGTCAAGTTTGTTAAGCATCAGTTGAATCATGTCTAATTGAATTATTGTCTCCGAGTTTTTTGGATAGTATTCGTAGTCTTTGTCCAACCTTCGGTAGTTATTGAACCAGCCAAATGTTCTCTCGACGATCCATCGTTTCGGCAATACTTCAAATTTCTTGGGGTGAATTTTTTTGACTATCTGTAACGTCCAGCCCAAATGACGAAATGTCTTGCGTACCCATTCTTTCATCTTATCCCCACCATACCCTTGGTCAGCAAAGAATACTTGCAAACGATGAAACTGGAAAACGTGTTGGGCGAGCCGTTGTAGCAAAAATTTAGCACCCTGGCGCTCATCAATATCAGCCCGGTGGACGACAACTGCTAGGATCAATCCCAGTGTATCTACCACCACGTGGCGTTTCCTACCCTTAACACACTTAGCCACATCATAGCCTCGCTGTCCAACATTAGCAGTAGTCTTGACACTTTGAGAATCAAAAATACCTACGCTAGGGGCATCATGTTTCCTTACTTTTCTACGTACTAATTTACTAAGCGTATCGTGCAACAAAGCCCAAAAGCCGTTTTTTCGCCACTTTTGATAATACCAATAGATCGTCTGCCACTTAGGAAAATCCCTGGGCAACATACGCCATTGAACACCCCCTTTTACCACATACCATATCGCATTGAGTATCTTCCTCAATTTATGCTTTCTTTTGCGCTTTCGTTCTTGGGGATCAAACATCTTTTCGATAAGTTGCCATTGGGTGTCGGTTAAATCGCTTGGGTAATTGTTCATCTTGTAGGAAATTTGATTTTTTACCCAAAGATACTGACACCTGTTTTCTTTAAGTCATATTTTCAAACACGCTCTAAAAAACTCACTAAAGTTCTCAACCCAAACAACTTTAAAGAAAAGTAATAACAAGCTACTTCTTTTTTCTAAGAAGGGTTACCCACCCTTTTTGATGATAATTTATTGTCTTAGCATTTTGAGAACAATAATATTCCAGTGTCCAATAATAATTTCCAGCAGGTGCTTCTACACCATTCAAGATTCCATTCCAGAAAGGAGTCTGATTACTGATAAATATAAGCTTGCCTACACGGTTATAGATTTTGAGAGTAGCATCTGTAATATTATGATGAAGTTCAGGTTGAAAGAAATCATTTTTCCCGTCAGCATTCGGTGTAAAAACATTAGGCATAAAGATATCGCAATTACAGTTTTCTGTTTCTAGATTAAGTGTTCGAGTAAATGACATACATTCATTTTCCCAAAAAACCGTATATCTTCCTGATTTACTAAAGTCTCTAGAAGGAGAAGAACTACCATCATTCCATACCTGCTGAAAGCCTTCTAAATAAACATCCCACTCAAAAACTTCACCCTCACATACTAATGTATCTATTGATTCAGGCAATACTTCAGGAGTATATTTGAAATCTATATTTATACTATCCATCACTACACAACTTCCGTTTTGTACTTCCACCCAATACAATCCAGAAGATGTAACAGAAATCTGTGCTGTAGTATCTCCAGTACTCCATAGAATACCCCCACTATTCCCCCCTACTTTAAGAACTTGTTTCTGAGAATCGCATAAAAGAGTATCCGGCCCAAGATCAGGTTTCTGTAAAAGGGTAACATTTATACTATCTTTTACAGTACAGGTGCCATTACTCACTTCTACCCAATATATGCCAGGTTGAGTAATACGTATTTCCGAACCTATCTCTCCTGTACTCCATTGAATGCTTACATCCCTATTATCAACTCTTAAGATATGATCTACTTCTCCACAAAAAAGAGAATCTTTTCCAAGATCCACATTTAAATAATCAATATGGATTGTATCAGAGGCAAAGCAGCCATCTTTATAAACTGATACCCAATACTTTCCCGGTTCATTTACAGATATTTTTCTATCCGTTTGCCCATCACTCCACCAATAAGCAACATTGTCAATTCCTGCATCTAACGTGATCTCAGCATTCTGGCACAATAAGGTATCAGAGCCAAGGTCCATATATAGGTTAAATTTTTCACAATCATCATCAACTACAAGAGTATCCAGTTTATAAAAGTATGCTGAACCTGCATCGTTATAATAGGTGAAGTTGTCGATAAAAATATCAGACGAATTAGCACCAATCATAATATTTTTACGATCTATTGAAAGCCATTGTCCAAACACATCACTTGCCTTTCCATTTGAAGCCATTATCTTGCTTTGCAACTTCCAATCGCTCCCTTCGCGGTGATATAGATAAGCTGCACCAGCTTTGTAAGCCAACTCACTATCCCTATCAGCACCTACTAATAAATAGTTGCCACTAATACTTATCCCTACTCCAAACCAGTCATTCTTATCTCCATCGGGAGAAATTATTTTTTTTTGCTGTATCCAGTCTTCTCCATTTCTTAGAAATATATAGGCTGCTCCAGCATTTTCAGCTGTGTTATCATCTCGGAATGCTCCGATTACAACATAAGGGTCTTCAATGCTTACCGAAATTCCAAAAGAAGCTCCTTCACTTGCATCTGATGCCGTTAGTTTAGCTTGAAAAGTCCATTGTTCTCCATTACGTGCAAAGATATAGGCAGCACCTGAGTCCTCATTTTCTCGATACGCACTAACTATGGCATAATTTTGATCCAAACTAACAAAGCTACCAAAACGTGCCGCCCATATATTATCATCCGGGTTAGTTAGTTTAGCTTGTTGAATCCAATTATCACCTTGAAGCACAAAAACATAGGCAGCACCTTCCTTTGAACCAATTAGAGCGTAGTTACCATGTATGCTTACAGAATTTCCAAACATTTCATCTGCTTTACCTTCAGAAGCATGAATTTTTGAGTGAAATCTCCATTCACCCATATCACGATAAAATATGTATGCTGAACCAGATCTGGAACCTAAGTCGTCATCAAAAGAAGCACCTACGATAGCAAAATTACCGTAAATGCTCACAGCTTCTCCAAAACTATCTCCTTGAACTCCATCAGGAGCTAAAAGCTTAGTATGAAAACTCCATTTTTCTCCATCTTTCTTAAAAATATACGCTGCGCCTGATCCAGTACCATTGGTTGCATCATTATTTGCACCAGTAATAGCATAATTTCCTTCTATACTTACTGGTAATCCAAAATGGTGGTTATGCTGTGGATCAGGAGCGGTTACCATGTTCACTTCTTTAGGTATTTGTGCATACATAGATAAGTATACCATATGCACAAAGATTGTAAGGGTAATTCTTACAAAAAGAAAATTCGGAATAGCCTTCTCGGATTTAACTTGTTTCATTTACTTTTTAAGGACACACTTGACCTATGCAAAAGAAAACAAAGTTGAAGCCTTAAAATACTAAGATTCAGTTAAACCCTGAGTTAGGTAAGCTTTTTAACGATGTCTTTTATAATCTAAACTACCAACTTATCAAGTTGGCCTGAAGAGTAAAATATCACTTCTCAACAAATTTAGGCAAATAACATACTTAGTTACTTATAAAGTCAAAGAGCTCTTTTGAGATCAGGAATACAATTCATCTCTCATCCTCACCAATAATGCTTCAACCTTCTCTAAATCAGGAGTTTCTGGTAAAGGAGACAGCTGATAGATTTCTTCCATTTCGTTGATTCTCTGCTCGGCTTGTTCTACTAATGCTTCATAGTCAAAAGACCCTTTTTTGATGTTTAGTAAGAAGTCACGTTCGGGTCGCCTAACTCTGACCGTACCTTCTTTGCCTATTTCTTCTGCCATCGCTAGCAGCCGGAAAGTATGCATCATGTTTTTGGCATCGTAGTTTTTGCCGTGTGAAAGCGTATTCTGATAGCGGGCATCATTTCGCTTTTCTACCCACTCCCAGTATTCCCGGTAATCTCTGCAATAAGAAGAATAGCCAGATTTATTGAAGGACATGATGGCTACCGGCTTAGCTTCTTTGGGAATAGAACTCAAAGAAATATCATTGGCTTTCTCGCTCTGGACAATACCCTTATAAGGGTGCTTCGGATCATGATACATACCATACACTTCTCTCATATGCGCAATGCTGGATAAACCACAGTCTTCTTGCTTCATCTGGTGTTTAGTAAGAAAATCCTTCACTGGCACTGATCCCTGCCCCTGCACAACATAGCAAAAGTCAAGTACGGACTTTCTTTCTTTTTCTACCGGGTTAAGAATCTTCTTATTCAACCCTCTGGCTTTCTTTACCTGTGTCATGGCATAATTACCAAAGGTCTGCTGACACAAACGGGATAGAAATACCTCTTCCCTAATCTGCTCCATAAAAGGGTGTTTATAGAGTATGCAGTCTTCCGGAGTATTGAGCAATTCCAGAATATTAGGATTGTTCTTGGCTAGAAGTTCTACAAATTTCCCCAACTCATAGTATACGATATCATTACTTTCATTACTCAACTGAGGGATATAGTTCATGCCATAAAACTGTTCTTTAGACAGATAAAACACACCCCGGATATCGGTATCCGACTCAGCGGTAGCCAGGCCATAGGCTTTACTGCCGCTGATACATTCCAGCAGCAGTAAACCTCTTTCCTTCATTTCCTCTATTGTCATCTCAATCTGATTTCACCGTTTCTCTAAAAAAACTATCCAGCAAATGCATATCCTTTGCAGGAGCGTTTAAGGCTTTACTCGCTTGCTCATTGCTTGCAATAAACTCCTCAAGAAAAGTCAAGAGTTTTTCACTGGATGGATGCTTATAAGACTCTTCTTTGTTTGACTTTAACACTCTTAGTGCATCAATTTCTTTTAAAACCTCAGAAGGCAAGGATAAGTCTTTGAGCATTTCTGTGAAATTGACTGGTGGAAAAGTCTGGTACAGCACCACCCAATATGCCGCCATAGCTGTTCTCAGTGCATAAAAAAGATCCTTCAACCGATACCTATCCACATCACAAAGTGAATGGTACTTTTTAGCCATACTTTGATAATGATAAAAACCCGCTGCTGGTGCAAAATGCCGTTCCGCTAAGCTCCTAAGTTTTTCAAGAAAAGGCTGATCTGTAAAATACACCAGTGGAGAATATATCCACTCCATTAACGGGACATTAGACTTAGCTAATAACATCAGGCTTTTGTCAATGTCCCACCCACCAGCATCAAAATCTCCCCTTATCTCAGAATTGATCACATCACTCTTTTTGAAAAGTGAGAGATAAGCATCTGTCTGCTTCCTGTAAATGAAGCGGACATCGTAATCACTATCAGGAGAAGGAAAACCCCAGGCACGAGAACCTGCCTCGCAGGCGTGCAGGATCTTTACCTGGTATTCCTTCTCAATAGCTTTCAATTTGTTGATGATATTCTTTTTCATATTCATGTCTATAATCTTGGATCTATGGGTTCGCTTTCCAGCGCCAGCACTCCAAACACACATTCATGGATTCGGCGTAATGGCTCTTTTTTGACAAACCTTTCTAATCCTTCTAATCCCAACGCAAACTCTCGCATAGCCAGCGATCTCTTGCTAGACAACCCACGCTTTTTGAGCCTTGCCAGATGCTCAGGAGCCGTATATTCTGGTCCGTAGATAATCCTCAAATATTCTCTGCCTCTACATTTGATCGCTGGCTGCACCACTCCTTTTTTGCCATGACTGACAAAATCCAGAGGTTTGATGACTATGCCCTCCCCTCCTTTTTCTGTCAAGTCTTCCCACCAATGGACTAGCGCTTGCTGTGATTTTTCATCACTGAAATCTACAATCCGATAAGGGGTTGCCATCAGCAATTCTTCATCTCCCTGACAAATCTCCTGAATATGCTGCATATGCCACTCATGCGATTTATCCATATGTACAGCCTCTTCAGTTGCCAGAATATGAAAAGGGGCTAATTTGTAATCTGCTATACTTTTCACCGGCCAGCAGTACTGACGGTAAGCTGTACGGTAATCCTTGATCATCTCCTGCTTCTGTATATACTTTTCCAGTAAAGCATCTATACCTTCTACCTGACGAGTAGTCGTTGAAGAAAGTACTTCTACAGTAGCGGACAAAGAGGCTTTCGCAGCGGCTCCTACTGAAGCGTACTGTTCCTGTAAGAGTGCCTGTGCTTTGGCCGACCAGGGCATCAACTCAGCATCCAGACAAACCCAATCCGTATCAAACTTTTCCCAAAAGTCAGTTTTTGTTAGCGCAGCATTGACTCTGCTCAAAAACTCCTCTTCATCTGCCAGATCATTGAAAAAGCTTCTTCCGGTACGGGTATAGCATTTGCCTATCCCTTCTCCTTCTATGCCAAAGCACTTTACAGCAACTTCTTCATCTTTACACACTACGAGTATCGCTCTGGAACCCATATGCTTTTCTTCACAAATCACTTTCTCTATGCCTTGCCTGCGATAAAATTCTAATGCTTCTTCCGGTCTTTCCAGATAATCAGGATGCTCACTCGTCTCGGTAGGTGACATGGTGGGCGGCAGATAAATAAGCCACTTCGGATTCACCGCGAACCTACTCATCACCTCCAAGGCAGCCATTGCATTTTCCTCTCTGATGGTCACATTATTTCTCAAGCGGGTGCTGATGATCCGTTTCCCCAACACATCTTCCATATCCAGCAAATCATCATATTCCTGCTGCTGATTCAAAGAAGATGAGACTGCTTGCAAAGGACGGGCAGATTCAGCATATACTTGTAAAGCATCCACTGAAACCAACTCTTCCTCAGGATAACGCAAAGCCGTTAGCTTTCCACCAAACACACAGCCGGTATCTATGTCAATCGTTCTGTTGAGCCACTGCGCTTCGGGTACGGGTGTATGCCCGTACACCACCATAGCTTTACCCCGATATTCAGATGCCCAGTCATAGCGTACTGGCAAACCAAATTCATCAATCTCTCCGGTAGTCTCACCGTACATGCAGAAAGCTCTTACCGCACCACTGCCTCTGCCCTGCATCTCCTCCTTGATTCCCGCATGCGCTACCGCCAGTTTACCATCATCAAAAACATAGTGACTTACTAGGCTATAGAGAAATTCTTTCACTTCCATGCGAAATTCTTCTGACTCAGAAGAAAGCTGCTTTACTGTTTTTTCCAACCCATGTTTGAGTTGTACATTTTTACCTTTCAGATACTTCTGCAACTTCATATCATGGTTACCAGGCACACAATAGGCAACCTTAGCACGCACCATATTCATGACCAGCTTCAATACCGCAGGAGATGCGGGGCCACGATCCACAAAGTCGCCCAGGAAGATTACTTTTCTACCCTCGGGAGAGCTTACTTCCAGACCGAAGTTACTTCCATTATCTTGAGTATTTTCCAGTACATACCCTAGTTTGCCAAGTAAGGCAACCAACTCCTCATAGCAACCATGTATGTCTCCGATGATATCAAATGGACCGTGAACCTCTTTTTTATCATTGTAGAGTTTTTCACGGACAACCTCCGTTATGCTCTCTACTTCTTCAGCAGATTTCAGAATATGGATATGACGGAAGCCTTCTCTTTTCAGCTTTTTTAGTGATCTTCTTAATTGTGAGCGTTGCTGACGAATCACATGCTTGCCAAAATTTCTGTCGCTACGCTGATCATTTCTTTCCTGACATACATCTTCCGGCAAATCCAGTACAATGGCTACGGGTAAACAGTGATATTCTTTAGCCAGATGCACCAACTTTCTTCTGCTTTCCTCCTGCACGTTGGTCGCATCAACTACGGTAAGAAATCCGTTTTTGAGTCGTTTGGCAGCGATAAAATGCAAAAGATCAAAAGCATCAGGTGTAGCAGACTGATCATTCTCATCATCTGATACTATTGCCCGACACCGATCAGAAGAAATCACCTCGGTAGCCTTAAAATGCTTACTGGCAAAAGTAGATTTTCCTGAACCTGATACACCAATTAGGGCTACTAGAGAAAGTTCTGGTATTTTTATAATATTCATTTTTGGTTGCTACTTTAAGTTGAAAATTGCCATCTGGGAAGGTGCTCCGAAATTAGGATGCTCCTCTCCTACAGCTTTAAAATTCACTTCATAATCATGAGCTTCAGCTACTCTGCCAGCCCAGGCTTTGAACTCAGCCCTACTCCACTCAAAGCGATGATCACTATGACGAAAAGCACCAGATTCCAACGATTCAAAAAGCTGGTTGTAATCCCGGTTGGGTGTAGTAAGCACAACTGTAGTCGGTCTTGCAAACTCAAACAACACTCTTTCCAGTGCAGCCAATCGGTTTTCATCTAAATGCTCAATGACCTCAACCAATGCTGCGCCATCAAAGCCTTCCAGTCTTTTATCTCTATAAGTCAGTGCTCCATGAATCAGATTAATCCTTTCTTTTTGTCTGGGAGCCATTTCCTGAAAATGAAGCCTCTCTTTTGCTTTTTCCAGTGAGCGATACGAGATATCCATGCCCAGAATATTTTCAAACTGCTTCTCCCGAAGCAGCATCCTGAGCAACTTTCCTTCTCCACAACCCAGATCTAAAACTGACTTAGCACCAGATGCTTTTAGCTCACTTAAGACCTGCTTTAGCCTCTCCTGATGCAGGGTCTCTTTTCTTTTGATTGTCACATCATCTTCTTCAGAGTCTTCCTCATCTGTTACCGTGTCCTCAGCCAGCAACTGCCCTAAAGCACTTTTGGTAAACCTGCCAATGTTGAGCAAATAGCGTTTGATGATCTGCTCTTTTTCAGGGTGGTTGCTCAACCAACCTTCTCCTTTTTTGAGCAACTTATTGACTTCATCTTCACTCACCCAATAGTGCTTATCATTATCCAATACCGGGATCAGCACGTACAGATGCGAAAGTAGATCCTGTAAACGAGTCTGACCTGTAAGTTTGAGATGATAGTATTTGCTTTCTCCCCATTCCGGGAAGATCTCATCCAGTGTTTGTCTTTCTACCACTATTTCATATCCCAGTGGCTCAAACAGTTTTCTGATCAGCAACTCTCCTCCTTTTGGTGCAGGCAAAGCTGATAAACTCACCTCAAAGGGCATTACTTTATCTACTGCTTCAGGCCTATTCGCACAAGTACCGTTCATCGCAGTGGAAAAAGCTTTGGCAATTGCTACGCTCATCAGAGAGGAGGCTACATAAGGCCGGTCATTGACATAATGCCCTAAGGTAAAGCCTTCACTGGCCGTATTTCTGGCATTCCTGACCAATGATATAGGGTCAATATCCAGCAGCAGAGCGACGGTGCATTTATCTTCATTTGCTTCAGGATAGAAAATATGTGCTTTGCCACTGGAAAGAGCTACCTCTTGCAGGCGATCCGGATGTTTGTGCAACAGATAACCTAAATCGGTAGCGAGCAAATATGTAGTTGAAATCGTTAGTAACATCTTTTTATCATCTTCTTCATCAATGATACAAGTGTAAGCAGTCACTACGCAATCTTTTTGCGTAGTAGAAAAAATTTCACTTTTTTGATAAAATTTTTGCTTATGCCTGTTAACAGAAATGCACTCATACGCTACAAAACCATTGACCAATGTCTGCGCAACCGCTTTCGTAAGTGGACACTGGAAGATTTAGTAGAAGCTTGTTCCGAAGCTCTTTACGAATATGAGGGTATTGAGAAAGGTGTAAGTACCAGAACTGTGCAGTTGGACCTGCAAATGATGCGCAGTGAAAAGCTTGGGTATAATGCGCCTATCGTGGTAACTGATAGGAAATACTATACTTATGAAGATCCATATTACTCTATCACCAATATTCCTCTTACCGATAAGGATTTAAACAAGCTAACTGAAGTCATTGAAATTCTTAAGCAGTTCAAGGGCTTTAGCCATTTCCATGATTTATCGGGCATGGTGCAAAAGCTGGAAGACAGAGTTTATACTGAAAAAACCAAGCAAGAGTCTGTCATCCAGTTTGAGACCAACGAAAATGTAAAAGGGCTGGAATTCATCGACGATTTATATCAGGCAATCATTCAGAAAAAAGCAATACATCTTACCTATCAGTCATTTAAAGCCCGTAATCCTCAGAGTTTCGACTTTCATGCACAGCTCTTGAAAGAATTTCGTAACCGCTGGTTTGTACTGGGCTTTAAAGGGAAAAGGCAATTACCTTTATTATTAGCCCTGGATAGGGTAATTGACATTGCTCCCTGCAACGCTCCATACATACCCAATACTCAACATGACTTACAGACCTATTTTAAAGATGTGGTAGGTGTGAGTGTGGAAATAAACGGTAGTACTGAACATGTTGAAATCTTCGTAGAACAGAAGCACTTACCCTATATTCTGACCAAACCTATTCATCACTCTCAGCAACTCAAACAGAAACTTCCCGGAGGAGGTATCATTACGCTGGATGTGCAACTGAATTTTGAGTTAGAAAAGGAGCTTTTAGGCTATGGTGAAACCATCAAAATATTAAACCCTCCCCGACTGTTTCGTAGTCTTAAAAAAAGAGTAGCCATGGCTCACCAATTGTACACCTATGACCTTCATCCCATAGTAGCTAAAGAAACCATTAAAAAAGTTGACCGCAGGGGTACTGCTGTACTGGATGGTATCTACACTACAAAAGAAGTAGAGCAAATGTGCCGGATATTAGATAGTTACAAAGCCAGTGTGGATGGACAAAACAGCACTGAAGTTTTCGCCATCAGAAAGTTGCTGCAAGAACTTCCTGTATTGAAGGAACATATTTTCAACCTTAAGCTACATACCCTCATCAAAGAAGGTATGGGAGAAGACTATTTCCTCTGCAAAGCCATCTATTTTGACAAACCATCTACTTCCAATTGGTACGTGTCTTGGCATCAGGATGTCCCCATCAATGTTCAAGAGAAAATAGAAACCGAAGGATACTCAGGATGGACCAGCAAGAAGGGCGTGATCAGTGTCAGGCCACCCGTAGATATTTTGAAGAACATGTATACCATCCGCATTCATTTGGATAAAACTACCGCTGAGAACGGCGCACTTCACGTATATCCAAAGTCTCATTTTGGCATTTGGGATCATCAGCAAATTGAACAATTTCGTCAAACCAAAACGCCAACATACTGTGAAGTAGAAGCAGGAGGAATCCACCTCATGAAACCCCTCACCCTCCACGCCTCCCAAAAAACCACCAATGCTCAATCCAGAAGAGTCATCCACCTGGAATTTGCCTCTAGTGAATTATCCAATGGTTTTGAGTGGGGGGAGAAGGAAGCAGTTATGTTTACCCGTTAATAAGATTATGGTGCTGTTTTTAAAAAACTTTTAACTGTCTGAAAAGAATAATAGTTACTAGAATCTTTCTTTGGGTTAGTAATGTTTGATATTTGCTCTCTAGATACATTTCTGGCTGTATCAGAAATGTACCAACCTAAGGGTAAAACAATCTCCCCCTTTTCTGACTTATTAGCTAACTCAAACTTAGTATAGGCAATGGGATAACTTAACTTTTTACTCAGTATTTCAGTGGTTTTGTCAACTGAAACACTCTGACGCCCCCAGGTATTCAATAGTGCTTTGGGAGGTGCGATAAGATCTATTAGAAAATCTGGATTTTTTTTCTCATTCTCAGAGTAATCATTATTTTGGATAAATATGAGCATCAATTTGACAGGCTTAAGCTCTGTATCGCTTTTTAGGCTATCCCTAACTACACTTGTCACAGCATTAAAAAGCTGAATTGCAGTGCCCATACCAGTGTTTTCATAATAACCTCCATCTACCAGATTTCCTGATTTATATTCACACCTATTTCTGATTGTTCCAGCAGGTGTAACGTAGGGAAAGCGAGAGCTTATGGAAGCTGCTACTTTCATAGCAACATCTTTTCCTGTCTCCAGATGAAAGTCAATCACATCAGGGAAAAATGTTGTATCCAGTTTCACGCTGCTTAGAACAACTTTTTGACCAGTTTCAGTAAGTGCAGAATTAACAAAAAGTCGTGGAGTATATGTGCTATCATTCTTCCAAAAACTAAGAAAATTATCTTTCATACTATTTTTCCCAGTTGTCTGTTCGTATTTGTGCGCCCAGGAATCTTCCAGATATCTTGCGCGATCAAAAAATGGTACAGGAAAAGGAAGAATAACCTGAAGAAGTTCAGGGTACATTAGGGCAGCCGTGACATTAGACAAATAATCAGCTGTAATTAAAGTATCAAATTCAGCACTCAGATTTTTTCTTTCCACACTGGAAAAATCTGATTGAAATGTATGGTAAAAGATACTTCCTACTGACCCACCGGATACGGTACTGAGGGCAAATACATGCTCATAGAATACTGGTATAGAATCACTCAACTGCTTTAAGACGCCTGCTGTCCAGTTAAGTGAACGTATGCCTCCACCTTCGGCAGCTACGATAATCAAAGGAATACTAGCACTGTCTTTAGAGGCTTTGGATTTTTGCTTAATCCAACTTTCAATATACTCAGTTAGGTCTGGTCTTTTGTCAACCAATGGGCTTGGAACGGTCCGTACCTCATGATTATTATTGATGATGCTAAAAAGTATGCTGAAAATAATTGCCATAGCAATCAAGGGGTAACGGGTACGATAATCTAAATAGTTCAAAGTACCTAGAATGAGTGTCACTGTCGTTAAACCCATAACCACAATGGTAGGAGCGCCCAGGAATACTGATGTGAATATACTAATCCATGGTAAGAAGAGAAGCAATGATAAGATAGACAAACTTATACCAATTAAGTAAGGCAAACGATATAGGTCCGGTAGGAATTTTAGCTTTCTAAGCCTATTAGTATAATAGGATAGTTGTATTCCTTTAGGGCTCCTGTATTGAAAGTCACTTTTTTCTTTTTGGTAAATCAGAATAAAAGTAAGGGTTGCCAGTATCAGGTAAATTAATATAAAGCAGAATACTGTAAAACCATGTCCGTCTAAACGTGCGGAATAAAAACCTAGCGCAGCGATAAGGTAGGGCATGGTACCTAATAAAGGAGGTAAGACTTTCGCTAATTTGAAATAAGGCCTCTCCCTTAGAATATTTTTATCAAACTTACTTCTTTGATCAAAATTATGAGCAGGTGGAGGTAAAAGTAGTAATGTACTCCTGCAAACTACCCAAACAATAATGGACCAAATCAGTAAGGCAGCGGAAAACCCAAGAATATAAATATCAAGCTTTTTAACGATAAAAGACTGAAACAAGTCTCGGGCCTGACTAGGTAGTGTAAAGGCAAGTCCACCTACTATGATCATCAGGTAAATAAACCAGATACGCTTTGAAATATCTTTGAGGTCAAAAAAGAATTCTCTTATGCCGGGTTTTGTATCCATTCTCTTTTATTTAGTTTGAAAGAACCACATGTCCAGATTTGAGATGGTTACTTTTTTGGTCCATTTCAACTGGGAGCAATTCATTATTTAGAAACAGTTTAATTCTTTTCGATTTCCATAATTTAAAGCCTTCCCTTTAACTAAAGAACTACAATCTAATAAAACAGCACTTACAATTTCTTTTTTAGTACCAAAAGTTAAGCTCATGTTTCCAAGGTTCTTGAACCCCAGTTTATGTAGTGATGGCAATCTTTCTTTCCTTGCCCAAGCCAAGGTAAGTTCAATATTATTCGCTCTTATAAATTCTAGTCTTACTTTATCCATTCTGTGGGCTAACCCTATTTTCCAAAACTTACTATCCACAACCAATCTTGAGAAGAAGGCGTAATTTCCTGTGACAGGCAATCCAAATTGATGGTAGTTTTCTTCAATTATATTGAGATTACTAATCATACAAAGGCGCGAACTTGCTATTATTTTCCCTTCATGTTCAATAACCCAATGATTTGCTTCTTTATCTAGACTATCTTTCCAACCATAGGAAATATTGACCAATTAATAAATTTGCTGCTAGGAGAATGCTCATACGCATTTACTCTAAGTTGATAGATCTCATCTAAACGAGATCTATCAGTTAAAATCCTAGGGGTGAAACAATTTTCCATAAATCTATTGGTAAATAATTTTTACTTCCTGCTACTCCAAAGTGCCATATTGAGTCTTACTTGTACATCAGTTAAAGCAATAGGATCAATGGTAGAACTTGAGGATAAGAGCTTATTAATGTTTCCTAAGGCGATTTCTAAACCTCCCTTAGCACCTCCAAGCGTGATATACATTTGCAGATCTCTCCCCTCTCCATCTTCCCGAACAGGCATTAGCTGATCATTACTGAAAAGATACCTTACGCCCAGACGAATTCCTTTTGAAGGTGTTTCTATTCCAGCATAAAACTGACTGGTTCTCTGACTATACAGATTGAACAGGAGAGCATACTCTCCATAAATAGCATCAAAAAACTGTACTTTCAGGCTTCCCCCAATATTAGCCGCTTTGTAATCTGAGTAATCATAATTGATAGTTTCTACCTGGGAAAATGTGTGATTAG
Organism: Catalinimonas alkaloidigena; assembly: GCF_029504655.1. Taxonomy (NCBI): domain Bacteria; kingdom Pseudomonadati; phylum Bacteroidota; class Cytophagia; order Cytophagales; family Catalimonadaceae; genus Catalinimonas; species Catalinimonas alkaloidigena. The sequence continues at coordinate 274,369 of NZ_JAQFIL010000001.1, read as the reverse complement.
GAGAAGCTATAACTAGCCTGGTATGGAAGTCAACAATATTATTATTGCTACTTTCTTGGTTGACAGATTGTCCATTTCCTTTTAAGGACAGTAAAGTAGTAAGACAAAATAAAAAGACTAAGGTAGTGTAGTGTGTTCTCATGGCTATAATAATTTTTAAGTTTAGCCTTTATGAGAAGCACTTAGAAAAGTAACCTTGAATGATCAAAAAAATTTCTTAATTTCATTGTAGAGTAGTATTACCTAACTACAGACTTGTCACTGTTACTGAGTTTACTATTAACCTGACTTCCATGATAGCCTCACTATTTCTACTACTTTGCACCTTTTCACTTACTAGTGATTCAACAGATTATGGGGATATCTACAACCATACTTATCTGGTAAAAGCTGATTCCTTAAAGGAAAGCAGGCAGTATGAGCAAGCACTAACCATCTATCATAAAGCATTAAGAGAATTTAACCATTCAGAAAAATCTCAAAATCATATTGCAACCCTTATTCTTATAGGAAGTTTGCAAACAAATATGGCAAATTATGATAGTGCTTTTTTCTATCTTGATCTTGCTTTTTCTGAGTACAATAAAAAGAACACCAGTAATAATAAGCTACTTTCTGATTTATATCTAAGAAAAGGACAAACTTTGGATAGGACCTATCAACCAGACTCTGCCCTTTATTATCATATGAATGCCCTGGAACTTAGACTTAAGATATATGATGAAATATCGGATGAGGTTGCAGAAGTACATGAAGCCATTGGAGATGTGTATAAATGGGTATTACAAGATTATTTTAATGCAGAAAGCCATTATCTGAAAGCATTAGCAATTCGTGAGAAAATCCATGAATATCATAAGTATGAAGTATTAGCCAATAATTTCTATAATTTAGCCACAACATACCGCTCAAAAGGTGAGCACGAAAAAGCAGTTACCTATGGCAGGCAGGCATTATTTTATCTTATTAAGAATAATCCTGATGATAATAAAAAAATTGCCAATTGCTATAATGCAATAGCAAATGCATTTTTTGATGCTGCCCAATTTGATCAAGCCATTACCTATTATTATAAAGCCATAAAATTGGCTCCAAAAAACGCCAAGAATACAGAAAAATATTATACCAATTTAGGTGGGGCGTATATGGAAACAGAACAATACGATAGTGCAAGAATAATCGTTAGGAAAAGTTTAAGCTTACTTCATTCAAAGGGCGAAAACGATAGCCTGAATTTAGCTTTGGCATACCAACAATTAGGTACCACATTTATAACTTCAGATATAGATTCTACTTTAACATACTATGACTTAAGTTTGAGTTATGCAGCTAAGCAAGAATTTCATGAAATGAAAATTTATATCGATAAAGCAAAGCTTTATCGCAACTTCAATCAAATAAATGAGATCAAAAAATATTCAGACCTGGCTTTAGAACTGGTTTATCGGGAAAATCTACCTGCGAAAATCAAAGATCATACAGATGCTTTGAGCTTAAAAGCTTATAGTTATGAAAAGTTATATCATCTAGAAAATGATACAGAATACTTATACAAAGCACTTAACATCTACAAAGAAATTGATCAGCTATTAGTATTAAATAGGGAAGAAGTCGATAGGGAGTTTGATAAGCTTACTCAGGCTAAAGGGTATAGAAGTCATTATGAAAGAGCGCTTAATTGTATTTATGAAATCAATAAACATAATAAGCATGATACGCTTTCAGATTTATTCTTTGTTTTTATGGAAAGAAATAAAGGGCAAATACTTGCTAATGAACTAGACAAATATCTCCATTATTCAACATCCAATATTTTACAGGCGGACACATTATTCACTAAGTCAAAAAAATTAGATGAAGAACTACACTTTCTTAAAGCTAGATTGAACAATGAAGTACAAAAGAAAGCTGAAGAGCATGAAATAAACCTTTTACAAGGTAAAATCTTTAATGCCGAGAGAAAACTTAATACAGTAAATGAATTACTAAGTATTAAGTATCCTAAGCTGATGAATATTTCATCGCAGCCAACTTTAGATTTAACTGAAGTAAAACAATATTTAGTTAAAAACAATACAGCTTTAGTTGAATATTTTTATGGTGACTCCGCTATTTACATTTACAGTTATAACCCGTCAACTAAAAAGTCTAAAATTAGAAAAACTAATGAGTTACTATCTCTAAATGAATCGTTAGATATTTTACTGAATATAGTATCTAACCCTATTGACTTAACGAACTTGAATAAAGAATTCAATTCTTTTGTTGAAAATTCAGTAAATCTTTATAATAAATTGATCAGTGAAGAAATTGATTTTCTTCGGGAAAATAATGAGCTGATCATAATTGCTGACAGAAAACTGGCATATCTTCCTTTTGAGGTGCTAGTTCGAGATAAGCCTACAGACAATGACGTAAATTATAAATCTCTTGCCTACTTGTTGAATAGGAAAATCATTAGTTACGCATTTTCAGCTAATTTATTAGCTAATGGGGTAATTGAAAGAGAGGACTATTTAAATCTGCAACCCAAGGCTCTGGTATTCAGCTACAGTAGTGATCATCAGCAAGAAGATGCGAAAGGGACTCAGATAATGGGAACATTCAATGAAGCAGAAGAAATCAAAAATAATATTGAGACAGAGATTTTTTCCGGGAAAAACGCTACCAAGCAAAATTTCATTAAATATGGAGCGGACTTTCAAATCATTCATCTTGCTGTACATGGAGAATCAGATCATAATAACCCATTAATGGGTAGGCTGAATTTTAACTCACTAAATAATAATACCTCTCCCTTCTTATATTATTATGAATTAATGACAATGAACCTAAATGCTGAGCTTGCGGTTCTGAGTGCCTGCGAAACTGGTCTGGGTAAATTTTTTGATGGCGAAGGAGTCTACAACCTTACCAGAGCTTTTCAGTACGCAGGTTGTAGATCCGTAGTCGCCTCATTATGGAGAATTGATGACATGCAAACTTCAAAGATTATGAAGTACTTTTATGAAGAAATCACAGAACAGAAAGATATTAGCACAGTCTTGAGAAATGCGAAGCTAGCGTATTTACAAGAAAGCGATGAACTCCTATCTCACCCCAGATACTGGGCTGGCATGTATCTATCAGGCCAAAAATCTCCAATTGATTTACATAAAAATAGCAATCCATATAGAGTTTTAATATTCATACTAATTAGTACATTTTTATTTTCTTCTATGATTTTTCTTTTTCAAAAATTAAGATAAGCTATACCTAAATAATTAGGGTACTTTACTTATTATTTTAACAGCTTTTTTTGATATAGGACTATAATATACCACGTCGCCATCTAGATAAGGCGCATTAGGATCATGAGAAAAGAAAGGTGGTTTACTGCCACTACATGGAATAATTTTAATTTTATTACCAACTATTCTTACCGTACCTTTTGGAAGACTTGCAAGGTTAACAAATAGTCCTTCAGCATAATTTGAATCATTTTCATCAGTAACTACTTTCTTGACCAAATAGTAATTGATTTGACTACCATCACAATCACAGCTCTTTAATTCTTGATCAGATAATTTAATAAAATCTAAATGTTCAACTGTTAGTCCTTCTTCATATTTTGCGAACATAATCTCTCCAAGATCATTTTCTATCCCATAAATTTTATTGGGCTCTGGAAATGTTTCTTTGTTCCTCGTATCAGTTACTCTTGCGTAATCTGGCCTCTTATTTTGTTTATTCGTCTGGGTATTTTTATGACTTTCTTCCATTATTAATATGGTTTATAAGTGTAGGATAATCTCTTTAGCATTTTCAGCGTAGGAGGTGTTTGACTTACTCAATTGGTCCAATACTCCTTTTGCCTTTTCCGTATCACCTGCAGAGAGGTAGGCAAGCCCCAGATACCATTGGGCTTGCGTCTTAAGCTCAGTATCATATTCCAAAAATTTATTTAATGCATTAATCGCTTTAGGTGGTTCATCATTTTCAAGATAGGCATTGCCCAAATAGAACCAGGTCAGGGTATCATTTTCTTCAGCAATCATTTGCTCAAAAAAACTAACAGCCTGGCTATAATTTTCATTGCTATAAGCCCTATAAGCCTGCTCTTTAAGGCTCTCAGTTAAAGTATCACTCCTATCTGGAGCATAAGCTAAAGCAGGATAAGGACTAAAATTATCAGCAAACAACTCCTGAGAGGTAGGTTGCTGTTCGTTCCACAGCAATATTCCCCCCACAATCAAAAGCGCTATAGCAGCGGCAATAGACCAGGGTAGCCAGTTTGTCAAATTGGTTCTATTATTTTGAAGTGATGTTCGCTCAGCCTCAGCTTCCATATCCTGAATCTTACTCCACATCGCTCTGCGTTTCTGAAATAATATTCCTTCAGACAGATTACGATATTCAGCAACAACTCTCTGCAACTCAATATTCGATGACAAGGCTGCTTCAAACTCAGCTTTTTCTACCCCCGACATATCATCATCAAGGTAGCGTTGTATGGTACTATCGTCAATTGGGTTATTCATTGAGTCATTTATGATAGCTTGGTTTTAACTACTAATTTCTTTAACCTCTGCATACATTTATACTTCTGGTTTTTAGTAGTTTCTGAGTTCTTATAGCCTAATTTTTCTGTGATATAATCTACTGATCGTTTTTCATAATACATCATTTCTAAAATATCTTTACAAGGTGAGCCAAGTTTTTCTAAACCTGTCTCAAGTTGTCTGAAATTTTCTTCACTTTCCAATATATCATTATCGGTTTTATCATAACCTAAAAGCTCGTCTTTGACTTCATGACAATACCGCATTTCGTGCCGATGTTGTTCAAAAAGCTTATTCTTACCAATAGCGAATAAATATGTTTTGATAGAGCTGGTTACATGGCTTACCTTTCCTGAAAGCACATTATCATAAAAAATCAAAAAGCCTACCTGATAAGCATCTTTCGCTACTTCCTCAGAACAATGAAAAGTCTTCTGAGCCCAATGGATAAACTCCATCCGGTAATTCTGGTAAACTTTTACAAGTTCACCTTCATTACCTTTTTGAATATGCTGAATAATTCTGTTGTCCGTTGAGGTAGTTGCCATAGATGCTGTTAATGTAATCCTATGGTCTAGGTCACCCTTCCAAAATAGAGATTTCTGTTTTGGAACAAAAGAATTTTACTTTAAATAATTTTTTTTTCAGAGACTGGGTGACCTTTTACGGTGCTTTCCATTAAGGGCAAATATTTAGTACTCCTAAACCTTTTCAACCATGAAAACACTTCATTATCTCACCTACCCATTATGCATGGTATTGTTGCTAGTCATTGCTTCTTGTAAACCAGATGATCCCTGTGAAGAAGACCCAAGCTTGTGTGAACCAGAAGACGAAATAGTCGGTCAAATAGGTAATCCGCAATTTAATCTTCAGTTCACCAATCCGGAAAGTGTTGATTTGGATCTGTATGTTGAAGACCCCAATGGTGAGATCATCTACTATGGAAATGTTTTTACTAATTCAGGTGGACAATTAGACGTAGATTGTTTATGTGGAGACTGCCCCAATGGACCCAATGAAAATATATTCTGGCCTATGGATGGAAATGCACCAAGTGGAACTTATCGTTATTGGGTAGATTATTATGGCTCATGTGGCACAAATACTACTTTCTCTAATTAACTCAAGTTGCGAATTAAAAGGTTAAATGAAGCATAGTCTGCCAAAAGATTGTTAAAGTGAAGTTACCACACTTTACCTAACAATTACATGACAGACTATACTATTGCAATATATTGTTTTATGGACGATTATTTAAAAATCAGCCAACCCCACATAGACATTCGTCGCAAAGTAAGTGATGCGGAGATATTAACTACTGCCCTGCTCTCAGCCCAGTACTTTTATGGCAACCAGCACACTACTTGTCAATACATGCAGCAACATCATGGGATGGCCAAAATAGACAAGTCTAACTTTAATCGCCATCTGCATCGCCTATCAAATACTTTAATCAGGATCTTTTTAGCATTGGGGGAGAGTCTCAAGCAACTCAACACTGCAAGTCGCTACTTAATAGATTCGTTCCCAGTAGCTGTTTGTAAAAACATTCGTATTGGGAGGTGCAAGCTACTAAAACATGAATCTTATCGGGGATACAATGCCTCCAAACGACAGTATTTCTATGGTTTTAAGGTACAGGTAGTTACCACCGCCGATGGTATACCAGTGGATTATTTGATCACGGCTGGTTCTATTCACGACAATACAGCTTTACAAGCTATGTCCCTATCCTTACCTCAAGGTAGTGAACTTTATGCTGACAGTGCTTATACGCATTATGAGTTGGAAGACCTTTATGAAGAATGCGATCAGGTGCGCCTATTGGTAGAGCGAAAATCTAACTCAAAAAGGCAGGATAACGCAGCTATGCGTTTTTTAAAAAAGCATTACAGAAAGCGTATTGAAACCTGATTCAGCCAAGTTACTGCTCGCTTTCCCGGAAAAATCCATGCAGTTACCCCACAGGGGTTCTTGCTCAAGGTCGTTCTCTTCCTATTTGCTTTTACTTTTAACAAAACATTATCCACAACTTAAATTAATTATACGCTAAGGGTCCTAAAAAATGGAAACATTGTAAGTACAGAAACTGGCTCATTGTCATCAGGAGGGTCAACTATATACACCTATATTCATTAGAATCTTTTTTACCACAAACTAATATCTCTTTACTATGAAAGCTTTATTCATTTTGCTGCTTTTAGCGGCCAGCCCTCTCTTTGCCCAAACACCTCTGGACCGAATTGAGAAAACTGACCTTTCGTTCATTGAAGGCAATGTAATTAAAATAACTGAAGAGCACATTGAGTACAAACATGCTAATAATCTGGAAGGACCGGTATATACGATTGCCAAAAATCAGGTGAGCGCCATTACGTACAGCAATGGTTTCCGGGAAGAGATAAAAGCCGTTACTTCTGCTCCGCCCACTACCCCTCCGGCACAGGCTAATTCCGCTACGCAGGCTACGAGCTACTCTCAGAACCAACCGAACTATCATCCCACGATAAACACCCAGGCAGCTAAGTATGAGAACAGCAATCCTCGTGAACCTTTGCTGGCAGGAGTGCTTTCACTGATCATTCCTGGCGCCGGGCAGGTATACAATAAGCAGTACGGTAAGGGAATTGCCATGTTTGGGGCCAATGTTGTCAGTTGGGTACTGGCTGCGAATAGTGCATACAATACTTACGACTATGATGCTTTGTACAGCGGCTACTACGAAGAACCCAATACCACCGGCACTTTTGTCTGGATGGGACTGGCAGTAGCCACCAATCTGTACTCGGTTATTGACGCTGCGGTATCGGCAAACAAAATCAATGAGCGCTACGGCCTGATCTCTCATTTGAAAGTAGAGCCTCAAACACAGTTTGTACTACACGGTAATCAGCTACAGCCTACCTGGGGTGCCAAACTAACTTATTCACTTCGCTAATTTTCAATCTTAAATACCTTAAACCATGAAAAACATAATTATTAGCAGCTTGCTATTCGTAGCCACAACAATATTCTCATCCTGTGAAGAAATAGTTGATCCGCCCGTACCGCCTGTAGAAGACGCTTCAATTGCTATAACTTCTATTTCCCCTGAAGCTACTTACGTAAAAACGATGTTAGATATTCAAGCTGATGTTTCTTTTGACACACTTTCTAATTATTCAGTCTCAATTGGAGGTGAACCCGCCGAAGTACTTTCAACAAACAGTAACACTTTATCAGTAAAAGTGCCCATTGAACTTGAACATGGAGATCATGCTGTTACTATTTCTTATAGTGGGGAGGACTTTTCCAGTCCAATTCAGCTCAGTGTACTGGATCATCGTGAGCTTACAGTAGATGGTTTGGCAATGGCCCTTAGTAGTAGTGAAGATTACCCTATTGTAGCCGTAAATGAAGAAGGGGAGATGTTGATGCCTGAGATTGATCCTGAGAGCAATACAGTTACAGGATCAATTTATATCAATGACAATATCCAGACTTATATTTCTACGGATGAGAACATGCTACCCGATATCATGACTACCAACGGCTATGTGATGTTATTTGACAATTATACGGAGACTACTTTTGATGTAGCGGTCATCAATCCTGAAGGTGAATTGATGATACACCGCGAGTTGGAGGCTTCCTTTGAAAACGGACAAAATGCCAGAAGAGCATCAGCAAGATCTATATCTTTACTCACAGCAGCGGCCTCGGTTCAACAGATTGCCGGATGTGTGCTTGGTGAACCTATGCTTGCGGCGGGCATCCCCTCAGCTGCTGTCAATGGTATAGCTCATTGCCGGTCGCCATTGGTACTGACCGCTAACGGAGCCTTGTATAATGCTCCGGATAACAGTATTGAGACTAGTGCGCCTGCATTTGGCATATTTACCGACGAACTAGGCTGTACCAATACCCTAAGCCCTCCTTTTGGCGAAACCGTAATTGACTGTGCCAATATTCTGGTAGCAGAAGGTATAGACCTTGAATTAGTATCCCGTCTCTTGCAGGACGAACAAGCAGATAATATTGAACTGGCCCGGCAAACCATGCAATATGGAGGAGGCGACGTTCAAATCACCCTCAGTTGGGACAATACAGCGGATATTGATTTACATGTGATAGAGCCTAATGGAGAAAGAATTTATTATAACTATCCCAGCAGTAGCACCGGAGGCATGCTGGATGTGGATGATAGGGATGGATTTGGCCCGGAGAACATTTTCTGGCCCACTCAGCAATCTCCGCAAGGGCTTTATCAGGTAGAAGTAGTCCATTTCAGCGGTGAATCCCCTACCAACTACACAGTATTAGTACAAGCGCTTGGTCAAACAAGGCAATACAGCGGTACTATTACATCAGGTCAATCCATTGGTATAGTGGAATTCACATTAGGAGAAACACTTCCAGAGGGAAGGTTTGAAACATCAAATATCAATGCCCGCTTGCTGAGCCCAAAAAAATAGTATATAGAAAACAGGTAGCTGTTTTACTAACAGCACCTGTTTTTTACTCATTTATGGGTATTGAAATCACTTAATAATCTGCACTATTTTAAAAAATTAACTATACTGCTATATAATGCATGAGTTTGTCACTTTCACTTTCAGACTGTTTTTTTTTATCTTCTAAAGAACCTCATACCAATTACAAATAGATGTAATGAGTAGCCAAAAAAGATTCTTAAATAGGTACATAATCACCAAATGTAGATGCTCCACATTCATTGTTAAATGATATTTCTAACGCATAAATTATATTTTCCATGAAAAATATTATACTGACTTCAATTTTATTCACTTTCGCAGGTTGTCTTTACCCTGATAAAGCTTTCTCACAAGAGCTTAAAAAAGTTGACCTTGCAGAGTCAAATTATAAAACTGTGTCCATAGCAGAGGGTCAATATAAAGTTTCAATAATCAATATGGTTCCTCGTAACAACGGTAGTTACCGAAATAATTATGCTATTTCAATAAATCTGAAAAATTTACCTGTACTCCCTATTAGCATAGAGGCAAAAAGTATTCCTAGTATGGCAGGAGAAACTGCACCTTGTGATGAATTAGCACGTTTAGAAATAAAATTGAATACAGCTCAGGACCCCCAAAATGTAGAAGACATTGTTAAAGATTTAGAGAAGCTTAAAAATAATTGTGACCGCGATAAAATAAATAAACTTATTACGACAACTGTCAATGAAAGTGATTTTGTGTATACTGTAGATAACGGGCAATACATTGAAGTTACTGTTATTGACAATAATACTACTGAAACCTGGGTCTGGAAATTTACTACCGGCCCCAAGGGAAACTGGAGAACGAGTTTTGGAGTAAGTGCCATTTCGGATATTTTTTACCCCAGGTACGATTATTACATCGGAACCAATAATACCCAAATAAAAGAAAGCGCTAATAACGACTTACTATTTATCCCATCATTATTCTTTACCTGGCTACCAAGCAAAAGAGAAAATAAAAACTTTAGTTTTGGTCCAACGGGAGGAATAGGGAGTAACTTTCAAGAAATTTCATTTTTTTTAGGATTTAACCTTACCTATAATCAGAATTTATCTTTCATATTTGGTATTGCCGGGCACCAGCAAGAAAAATTGAAAGCAAAATTTCAGGATTACATGGATAATAATTCAACAATTCCATCTCCAATTTCTGACAGTGACCTTACGACCACACAGAATGTAATAAATCCATTTTTTTCAGTCGCATTCAGGTTCAATAGAAACCCATATTCTCCTACAGATGACTCTGTAGAGTAATCTATAATCAAAGGTAAATATCATTGTAAACTTTAGTTCTAATAAACTATTTTAGTGGTCTAAATAGAACTTTGATGAATTTATTATCTAAGAAACCAATTTAGATATGACATGGGCTGATAAGCAAAAAATTCTTTTTGTTGCTGATGAGGAAAGGAACTTCCCTATGTTTGTAGTGAAAATACCAAAGGATTGGTAATGCAACAGTATTTATCTCTTAAAATTATTAAGCTTGATGTTTTGTAATGTACCCTTAAAGCATTAGTATGAATTAATATTAATGCTTTAAGGTATGTCTGAGATAGAAAAAATAGAACAAACTCTATATAAGGAAGTTCGTGCTGCGCTAAATGATAGAGTCAGTAAGGCCAAGAAAAAAATTAAGGAGGAATTCAAGCCAAGGTCTAAATATTTAAATGAAGACGAACGAAGAAGCCTCGTGAAGGAGATGAAAGCTGAGTACTTTTCTTCTTATCTCAAATCCTCACAATTACCTCCTACTGTTATAAAACTAACTCCTACCAATTTCCAATATCAATTGGAGTATTACTCAGAGGAAGCCCTTCTCAATAAATATCATAATCAAGCATTAAAGAAAGAATTAATCAACCGCTTAGCTCACTTATTTCATTTTGCTGAAATGCATGAATTTTTTAATAAGTTAAAGTTCAATATAGGTGAAAAGAAAACCCCAAGATCAACTGTGAAAAAAACTCAATATAACTTCAGGACCATCCAAAGAAGAAATAATGATAGACTTACTGATTTAACGGCTAAACAATCAGGATTACTAAAGCGGAAATTGCAGGAGAACCGCATTTTTTTAGGAGATGGATATCTAGATAAAGAAGATATTTACAGAATCACCAAGGTCACTACCGGCTATGGTAAAGATTTGGTCAAAGAAGGGTATAATATGAATAATATTGAAGATACTGATAAATTAATTGTAGGAAACAAGCTAAAGAAAATCGGTGACGATCTAATTAAGAGTGTAAAATAGGTCACTACACATGAATTGGAGTCCTCAACTCCCTTGTTCTTCGACCTCCCGGCTGCACCTTTGGGAAAAATAATAATCATTATGAATGATTTTGAAATGTTAATCCAAAGGTATTTACAACAAGCAGTTGCACCTATCATTGAACAATCTGTCAAAAAGGCGATAAGAGAATCCTTGCCCAATCACGCACTTAAAAAGAAAGATGATGATAAGGAATATCTAAACGCAAGCGAATCCGCTGCTTTTATAGGTGATACCATGAGTACTTTTTATAAGAGGATTTTTAATAAGGAGATTCCTCGGTATGGCACCCCTAAAAGGATACTGTGCAAAAAATCAGATTTAGAAGCATTTATTCTCAGAGGAAGAAAAAAGTCAAAAACTGAATTGGAAGAGGAAGCTGAAGAACTTCTTTCAAGAAATAAGAGAAGAAAATAATAAGCTCAAACTTATGTACTACAGCGAAAAAATCACTCCTGGAATCTTGAGAAAAATCCAGGAAGGGGAAGACAACCGTCACTATAAGACCAATGGTAGCAGAATCGTATTTACCAGAAATTGCAAATACTGCGGTGGAGAGTTTTGGCCCAGGCGTAAAAACCATATGTATTGCAGTGCCTCCTGCAAAGTCCAGAAATGCAATGCCAAGAAAAAGTCGAAGACTTTACCCAAAAGTACTCCTTCTCTAGCAAGCCCTACTCAGCAAACTATTGATCTGAAGGCTGTAGGTGAATCTGCTTTAGGAAGTGCAGCAGTTAGTGGTTTAAAATATCTAGCCCATGACCTTCCCCTCATGAATAAGCTGGATAAAATCATTACCGCAATTGATGGAAAAATCATCGCTAACACTCCCATCTTTACCTCTCCTTTAAATTTTCTAGGTCTTACCGATACTGGAGCAGTCATAGTTGCCCTGTTTGAAAATCCAAAAAACGGTCGCTTGCTTGCCTGTGATTCAAATAACCGTTGGATGAAACAAGTAAGCAAGCAGCCTGAGAAATGGGAGTTTATGTAATTGGCTTATCAATGCAAATATTATTGTCAGTATCTAAGTCAAATAATCATCGTTTTTATCTAATACCTCGTCTCCGAATGAGCGTAGATAATTCTTGGTGGTATTAATACTTGAATGACCAAGACTTTCAGAAATTTGCTCAACTGATACTCCATTAAATTTTAGTACGGTTGCATAGGTATGTCGTGCGGTATAGAAGGTTAACTTTTCATGCTCAGGGATTTGCAGTTCCTCAGCGATAGTACGAATATGACAATTAATTTTCTTTAACCACCCATGAATACGATACCTTTCTGTTTTGTGCGTTATTCCTGGGGCTAAAACAGGCAAAATGTAAGGGTCATTATCAGCATACTCCTGAATGATTTTAGCAATATGATCTTTTACTTCAATACTAATCTTGGAAGGATTTTGATTGCTTCTTTCTGTTTTCTGTCGTTCATAAACTAACCTTCCATCAAAGAAATTTGTATCCCACCTTAGCTTACACATATCTGTAAAGTTCATACCTCTGAGATAATAAGAGAGTGCGAAAAAATTAATACAATCTTTCTGTTCAGAATTTAGCTCAGCAGGATAGTCGATGATTCGTAACATATCATTTTTTGAGAGCGCAATTTTTTGTGAAGAACCATTCCTGATTTTGAATTCTTTAAAAGGGTAAAAATCCTGCTTTACTATTTTTTCCCTGATGGCTCTATTGTAAGCTGCTCTTAGCGATCTTAAGTAGATACTTATGCTGGTTTGCTTTACTCCTTTGAGTTTTAATGATCTTTCAAATTTTTGCAGAAAGGCTACTGTTATATCTTCAAACTTAAGACTCCTGTTTCTGGTGTATTTCTTAAGTTCAGATAATACGTTTTTGTAGGGTCTGGCAGTACCTAACCTTCCTTCTTCTTCAAAAGCATCAGCAATACTTTGCAAATAGGTATATACGGTGTGCTTAGTTTCTCTGCCAAATAGCTTTTCCTCAAATTGGTAAAAAGAGAATTTACCTTCACTCTGTAATTCACTGATGATAGCCTCTGCCTTAGTCTGGATAGCATTTAGTTTGATGTTACCTTCTTTATCTTTTTTGTAACGTCCAGTAGCATTATCAAAATTAGTCTCGGTGGTTGACAACTTGATGGAATATTCTTTTTTATCCCGGTCATAAACAACCCTAAGATAAATGGGCAGTTTTCCATCGCTCTTCTTCCGGTACTTTGGAGCTACTATTTTTACGGTGACTTCTTTTACCTTCGCCATATATTTTTCTTTAAAACAAAGGTAATAAAAATTTCACCAACATTTTCACCAACATTTCAGCTTAATACAGGAAAACAAGGGAAAATAGTATTCGAATTATGCAAATTAAATTCATTGATTATCAGTTATTTACATAATACATGAAAATATGTATTAGAATAGTAAAATTAATAAAAACTGCCTTCTAAGCAGTAGGTTCCAGGTTCGAGTCCTGGCGGGATCACTTTAAATCAGCCACTTACGATCAAAATTGTGAGTGGCTTTTTCTTTCAGTCTCAGATTGTAGCTGAACATTTATTTCTCAGCCGATCTTCACATTTCACACATTTCATTAGCTTAAATCGATACCATCCATATAATATTTGTAAGGCTGCCGACACTTTGTCATTCTCTTTCCTACCAACAAATAATTACTTGAATATCCTTCCATGAAGACGATAAGCAATAAGCTTTAAAATTTATCAGTAAAAAATATATGTAATATCACTTTTTAGATATTTTATATTATTAATTTTATTTATTGATAAATGTAAATTTATGCGTGTTAAGACCTGCCTACTAATAATTGTTTGTTTTTTAATTTTCCATCCTTCTCTCAATGTCTAACAGTTCATGACAAAATAATTCCTGATAAGCATATTTCTCTAAATAATAGATTTGCTGGCGCAGTTTCTATTCATGGGGACTATCTCGCAGTTGGGGACTATCTGCATGACTCTCTTAGCTATAATGGTGGAATGGTATTGCTCTATCAACGTAAGGGAGAAAACTGGAGGCAGATTGCTACTTTTTTTCCTTCTGACCCTACTGATGAAGGCTGGTTTGGTCAAAGTATAGAGCTTACAGAGAATTACTTATTCGTAAGTTCCCCTCAAACACCTCATATATATATATATTTGCGAAGGGAAGTGAATGGAGCAGTGGTACAGAAGACCGTAAAATAAGCTCTCCAAATCAAGAAAATTCATTTGGACACATTATCAAAGAAATCCCTAATCAACAAGAATTGCTTATCACTGATCTGTATACACGTAATGGCGTAGTGTACTTATACTCTACAGATTCTGACTGGAAAACTGGAAATATAAGCTATATAGCTCTGGATCCGCCACATGACCCTTCCTACAGGGCTAGAGATTTTGGCCGAAGTTTAGATGTTAGCGAAGACTTGCTAGTAATTGGGGCTCCTGGTTCTGACAGTGGTCGTGGTCGTGTTTTTGTTTATAAAGATATGAGCAGCAGTAACTGGACTAACTTGCAACACCAGGCAACGCTGACTTCTTCTTCACTGACAGAACAGAACCCTTATTTTGGTTACAGAGTGAAAATCATGAAAGGGAATATTTTTGTTCAGTCCAAAGTTCCCTATTCTCTTAAAATCTTTCAATTTAAACCTCGAGCAATTTGGCAGGATACTATTTCTGATACTACTTTTTACCTCTCTAATACATCTCCCTATCCTCTAGCCAATAATTTAATTGCTCATGATTCCACATTACTATTTATTGCCAAAACTGAGGACCAAATCAAAGCATATTCTTTTCGCTTGACACCTGAGAACACTGTGCTTACACAAGAAGCTCCCCAGCTTCTGTATACCGAAAAGTATTTTCGCTATTCACCCAGTAAGGTGGATGTGGACAGTAACGGCAATTTAGCCATAGGCTACGAAAATGATCCTACGGGCATCCATAATGGAGGAGCTGTTTGGGTAATTCCTAAACCATTAGATCAATGGATGTTTAGCCAAAAAAGTGAAGTTACTACTACTTATTTTTCTACTTCCCAGGATTATTTTGGACACTCCTTACTCAAAGTGAAAGATCGTTTATTCGTAGGGGCGCCTCGGGATAAACGAAGCTACTTCTCCTCGGGATCGGTGCAAGTGTATAGAAAAGATGCTATGGGCTGGCAAAAAGAACACGAAATTCTTGCGGACTCAGGTTCCTTAAGTCTGGGAAATTCTTTTCAATTTCAAAATGACACCTTGTATGCTACAGATAAAAACTCCATCAGGCTTTATAAAAAAGAAAGCGATTGGCAAAGTTGGTCATCATTAAAAAAAATTAGTCTTCCTGACTCACTCACAATAACTAATTTTGGAGATAATATCAAAATTGAAGGCTCATTATTAGTAACCACCGGTCAGGTACATCTTCCTAAAATGGCTATTAAAAACGCGCTTTTTATATTTGAGAAAAGCCACCATAAGTGGGAGTATCAACAGTTTTACCTTTTACACAACTCGAACCCTCTGGATAAACAATTCGCAGTATCATTAGACATACATAAGCAAACTATACTTGCCGTTGATAGAGAAGGGTTTATCATTGAGAAAAACGAGAATGGCCTATGGGAAACTACCGCTAAACTTATCCCTAATGCCCCTCCAAATGGTCACCGATTTGGACATTCGGTAATTTTGAAGCACAATCTAGCACTCATAGGTGCCAGTGGCTTTGGAGAAAGATATGAATACAATAAGGGAATCGTATATGTTTTTCAGAAAACTGACTCAAGCTGGCAAACAACTTACGAGCACCAAGTCATCCGGCCTAAGGAGCCACTTGAACAGGAACGCTTTGGGACTTCCATGGCTCTCATGGGAGATAAATTAGCCATTGGCGCTCCGGTAGTTAATTATGTTTATGATAAAGCAAATTTCACTGAAGTGCCTGGCTCAGTATATATCTTCCAGGTACTGGATTCCAGTTTCAACCAGTTCATAGAGTTGGCAAAGATACAGGGTGATATGAATACTCTCGGGGATTTATATGGACAATCCCTATTGATGGAAAATGATACTTTAATTGTAGGCGCTCCCCTTGACAGTCATGAAAATGGGAGTTGGGGAGGCGCAGTATATCATACGCCCATTACCGCATTGATGGCGATCAACGAGAATTCTATCGTTGAGACTTATTGTGCTACGGATACGCTGGTATACCTGGAAGTAAATGTAACTGGTGGGGTATGGAAGGGTGCAGGTATTATTGATTCTCAATCAGGCACTTTTAGTCCGATAAAAGCAGGAGCAGGAGAATACAAATTACTTTACCAAACACATGATTGTAGTTATAGGGAATTGAGAACAGTCAAAGTTTTACCTCAACCCCACATTGAGTTTCAGCATGATAAAGAATTATGGCTTTGCAATGAAGAGTATATCCCGCTTTCCATTGCCCCTATGGACTCACTTAACTATCAATGGTTTTATTTAGCGGAAGACTCAAGCAAACCTAAGGCATTAGAAAGTGACACCTCTCAGATTCAGGTTAACCAGCCCGGAAAATACTGGATACGTATACACAGTCAATGCTCATGGCCAAATTCCGATAGTATAGAAATAAGTAGGCCTCAAGCTCCTGTTTTACAGCTTCCCGCTCAGCAATATGCCTGCGATCCCTCCCCCATACTGAGTATTGACAACTTTAATCAGAACTATACTTATCGCCTATACTGGCAAAACAGCTATGGTGACTTTCTACAATTTCAGGAAATAGACAGAGCAGAATACCATATAAGTAGACCAGGTAGCTATCAATTGTTAAGCAACTTTAACTCCTGCGAGTGGACGTCTGAAACTTTTACTATACTGAAAGAAATTGAGGACTTTAATATTACAACTGAAGCTGCCAACACAGAAAGCTGTTATCAGGATCAGTGGTTCAAAGCACCTCAGGGAGAACAATATAGCTATAGCTGGAAATGCTATCCTGAAGAAGATGACCAGGCAACTACTATAGGCAGTGCCTATAAAGTACTGGCTGACAAAACTGGCTATTATGAAGTCACTATCTATTATGTCCAGTGTAGCTGGGCTTCCGACAAACAATACTTTATCAGAAAAGAAATAGACGGGCTGGCTGTGACTCCGGAAGCCACTGAGATAGAAGCCTGCGCACAGGAACTCTGGCTGGAAGCACCGCTTCAGGAGGGCTTTACATATACCTGGAACTACTACAGTGAAGAAGGTGAAATACCTATTGCCATAGGAAATGAAAACAAACTACTAATAGAATTGACTGGATATTATGAACTTAATATCCGCTACGGGCTGTGTGACTGGAAGTCTGAAAAGAAGTACGTTAAAATACACGAGCCCACCGTCATAGAAGAAATGGGCAATGTAATTACGCCTAATGGCGATGGAGTCAATGATACCTTTGGCATTCCGTTGAATAACACCATCAAATACGAGCTTTCTATTTTCAACAGGCTGGGAAAGCTGGTATTCCAAACGCAAGATCCTAATGCCCGTTGGGGTGAAAGTTGCGCTGCGGGTGTATATGTATGGAACCTAAGCTATCAAAATATTTGTGATCAATCCCCAACGCACAAGAAAGGAATGCTATCGATTGTCAGAAGAAAAAACTGACTTAGAGAGGCTTAAATCCATGAATATTAATTGATCTAAGTTGTTATTTATAACTTAACATATTTGATCGATCTGAGAGCCATGATCGTTAAAAGGCTTTACAACAGTATTTTTGTTAAGCATAGGTATCGCTGTTTTGAAGTGTGGTAACCTCAAAAATATGATACTCGGCCATATGATAACCCTACTTTTCATAGGTAGCAACTTGAATTATTTAGATAACCCATCATAATCAAGACCCAAACTCCAGCCCATAAGCTCAAAGCAGCCAGAACTTATTTTTGTTCGCCTTTTGCCTGGCTGGGATTTGCCGTGCAAGCATAAATACACCAGGAAGATATTTTTATTCATTTACCATCTGAGCTAAGTAATATAATTGCCTACCCTATCAGAATAAGCCATTTTACTGACTAGCTACTTCTTTCCTTTCCATACTTTCATCAAATGAGTAAATTAACTATTAGCAGTGGGTTGGTTTGCTTACACATTTCATACAGGCGTAAACAAATTTTTTTCCCAGAACTTTATACATTACAGTCAAAACATAAATATAACCTATGTATACAGCAATCTTTATCATACTTGCCGGATTATCATTTTTCTTTGTCTACCAGGGCGTACGTAAAGAGCAAAAAGGCAAAGTATGGATGGGCGTAATCCTCGGTCTTTTTACTGCTTCCTTATCCAGTCTGATGACATTCTGGGGGGAGCTGCTGTGGTTTCAGGCAGTAGGTTTCGGGGAGCGTTTCTGGATTGCTACCCTCACCCAGTGGGGCATGGGACTCATCAGCATGCTAATTTGTGGCGGCCTCGTATGGCTGCTGTGCTGGCTGGTCACTTACCAAAACCGCTATATCAAATGGCTGGGCGTAGCCATAGGCGCTTTTATCGGTGGCGTATGGGGTTACGCAAGCTGGGAGGTATTTCTCAAATTCTGGTATGCTGTCGATACAGGTGTAAGTGATCCTATATTGGGGAAAGATACCGGATTCTACCTTTTCAAACTTCCTTTCCTTAGCTCTTCATATTCTCTATTATCAGCCCTGGTAGTCATCGCACTGATCGTATCCATACTTTCTATTTTTGTGAACCGCAGTGGACAAACCACCTTTGAGTTTGTGAGCCCGGACCACCCAAGCGATATTGATAACAAATTGATACTTTCAGTATTCTCCAACAGCGGTATTGTACTGATACTGATGGCTTTTGGGAAGTACCTGGACCGTTTTCAACTCATGTATTCTAATATGGGTGCTGTACATGGCCCCGGCTGGACAGACGACCATATTCGCCTGCCTGCTTATATTGTGATCATTGTCATTACGTTTGTTGCAGGCTTAATACTACTCATTCCTGCCACCCGTGACCGGTTCCGACATTGGATTATGCGTAAGCAGTTTATGCCGCTCAAAGCCTATCCCATCGTAGGTCTGCTAATGTTTCCCGCTGTATTTCTTATCTGGTTCATTGGCCTCTCAGCTATTCCTGGCCTGTTTCAGTGGCTGAGGGTAGAGCCTAATGAAATTACGTTTGAGAAACCTTATATTGTTAACAATATTGAATTTACCCGCCGGGGCTTTAAACTACATGATGTAGAAGAACGTGAGTTTCCTGCCGCCGACCGTTTCACCCCGGAAATGGTAGATAACAATCGTGAGATTTTTAACAATGTGAGGCTGTGGGACTGGCGGGCACTGGATGATGTATACCGGCAGTTTCAGGAGATACGATTATACTATGAATTTGCCGATGTGGATATCGACCGCTATATGATAGATGGTAAATACCGTCAGGTAATGGTATCTGCCCGTGAAATGGAACCCAACAACCTGCCCGCCCAAAGCCAGACTTTTGTGAATGAACGCTTCAAGTATACGCACGGCTACGGCATCACCCTTACCAATGTCAATGAGTTTACGCCCCAGGGCCTGCCCAATTTACTGATCAAAAACATACCCCCCGAAAGTGCCTATGAGAGCCTGGAGATAGAAAGGCCTGAGATTTATTATGGCGAACTTACCGACTCCCACGTGATCGTAAACTCGGAAGAAAGTGAATTTGACTACCCTCAGGGAGAGCAGAATGTATATGTTCGCTACGAAGGAACAGGAGGTGTACAGATCAGTAACTTTTTCAGAAAGTTCATTTACGGCTATATGTTTGATGGCTCTCGCCTGCTGTTTTCAACCTATCCCACCAGCGAAAGTCGTATCATGTTTAACCGAAAGGTATCAGAGCGGGTCAAAATACTGGCGCCTTTCCTGCAGTTTGAAAACGACCCCTACATCACCCTGGTAGATGGTCAGCTGAAGTGGATCATTGATGCCTACACGACTTCCAATGACTACCCCTATAGCGAACCTTTCACTGCACAGGAAAATATTGAATATCAGGAAGGAGATAACCGTAGAATGCTGATCACTCGATTGGACAACCAGCTACGGGGTGTCAATTATATCCGTAATTCTGTAAAAGCTGTAGTAGATGCCTACTCCGGTGAGGTTGACTTTTATGTATTTGACGAAGAAGACCCTATCATTCAGGTCTGGCAGCGCATCTTTCCCGATGTATTTCAGCCCAGAGAAGCTATGCCGGAAAAACTACAGGAGCATGTACGTTATCCAGAAAAAATGTTACTCACCCAGGGACTGGTGTACGCCAAATACCATATGACCGACCCGGAAGTGTTTTACAATCAGGAAGACCTCTGGATCAGAGCCACGGAAAAATATTACGATCAGGTGCAACCGGTACAGCCTTACTATATCATGTGGCAGCTCCCTGACTCGGATGAGCTTGAATTTACGCTTATACAACCTTTTACCCCTAAGAACCGACAAGTGCTCATCGGGTGGATAGCAGGGCTTTGCGACCCTGAAAACTACGGACGCTTTATCGCCTACCAGTTTCCTAAAGAGAAAAGAATCCTGGGTCCACAACAGGTAGAGACCAAAATAGATCAGAACAGTTTTCTTTCTTCCCAACTCAGCCTGTGGGATCAGAGAGGTTCTAATGTGATCCGGGGTAATGTGCTGGCTATTCCTGTAGATGAAACCATTATATACGTAGAACCCATTTACCTGCAATCTGAAACCGCGGCCTATCCCGAACTCAGACTTGTAGTGGTCATGCACAATGATGATCTGAGCTATGCAGAAAATTTTGAAGATGCATTGCAGGGAATTTTTGGTGGAACAGTTGCCAGCGCCGATATAGAATCTACTGTAAGTGGAATGCTGCCCGAAAGTCAGATTGAGCAGGCTCAGGCTCAACAGGCGCAAAGCGAGCAAGCTTCTACTGACCAAACGTTAATTCAACAAGCCAATGAAGCTTTTGAACAGTACCTTGAATCTACCGGGGACAAAGACTTTGATGCGGCAGCCGATCAGTTGAACCGCCTGCAACAGCTACTACAGCAACTGGCAGATGAAGAGGAAATAAATTGAAATTGCTGAAATCCAATGTCGGGAGTTTTGACCAAAAAACTCCTGACTTTAATTTAATTCGCGAAGTTACCGACTTCCACTTATAACTTTTTTATTTACGGATATTAGCTTCTTCGTATGTAAAATTATCTCTTGGAATCCTTTTGTGGTCATTGCACATTCACCTATCTGGCTGTTGACCGCCTAAGCCCTTTCCATCTTTCCGATTTCCCAAATCATCCAGCTAGTAAGCAATCCTTTGTAAAAATGGGATGTACAGACCTTTTTAGTTTTGATACTTCCGAATGCCTTCAGGCCGTAAGCGTGTAGTTCTATTTGTTTCTAATTACCAAAAAGCAGGAAAAAAACCTGACTTTTCCATCTTTGTCTTCATTTTTTTCAAGGAGACTAGTTAAATAATTTTTGTGATCTATTTGCTTCCAATGGTTTTTTACATACATTTATAGTGTACTACTTCACTAATACACTATGATATGATTAAGCTGCAGGAAATCACATTTGGATATACGCGACATCGGCGGCTCTTTGATGGGTTAAACTTACAACTGGAGGCAGGTCGCATTTATGGACTTTTAGGAAAGAATGGTGCTGGGAAATCCAGTTTATTGAGAATTATGACAGGCTTACTTTATCCAAATGGCGGTAAAACAGAAGTCCTGGGCCATATTCCTCTTAAGCGTCAGCCCTCTTTTTTACAGGAAGTCCTCTTCATCCCTGAGGAAATTTATCTCCCGCCGATCAGTATCACAAAGTACCTCAAAACACAGTCTCCTTTTTACCCAAAATTTAATGAGCAGCAGTTTCGCTATTACCTCACAGAATTTGACATCACTTATGAAAGCAAACTTGACGGCCTTTCTTTTGGCCAGCGGAAAAAAGTGCTGATCGCCTTTGCGCTGGCCTGCAATACCAGAGTACTTATCATGGATGAACCGACCAATGGGCTGGATATCCCTTCCAAAAGTCAGTTTCGTAAGCTGGTATCCTCTGTTTTTGAGGAAGACAGGTTGATGCTCATCTCCACCCATCAGGTAAGAGATCTGGATAATCTGATAGACGCCGTAATCGTACTGGATGATAGCGAAATTCTATTGCACCAAAGCCTGGAGGATATTAGTAAAAGGCTTAGGTTTACTACGCTCAGCAGTGTCGAAAACGACCATCGGGTATTGTATGCTGAACCTTCTTTGCAAGGCTATACCGTAGTGATGGAGGATTCTGCGCAGTTAGAGAATCTGACGGAATCTAAAGTAGACCTGGAACGCCTGTTTCATGCTGCCATACAGCAGCCCGAGCGAATTCGTGCGCTATTCAGTACACCAAGCCTCTCTAAAGCCCCCACCCTATGAATCAAACCCTAAATATATCTCGCATCGGCTTATTGCTTAAGCTTCATTTAACTGAAAACGGCCGAAGTTTTCTTATGGCAATCAGCCTAAGTGTAGGCGTAATGTTGGTACTGATGTCGCCAATACTATTCACCAATGGATATAATGACCTTTTATTCATTCTACATGGAACTGCTCTTTTTGCTGTTATGCTCGGCAGCAGTTTGTTTAGCAGTAGCGCTTTTAACACTTATAATAACGCTTCACAGGGGATTCCGGCCATCATGTTGCCTGCCTCCCGGCTGGAAAAGTTTCTGGTCGTCTGGCTGATTAATCTACTTTTTATTGGGTCAATGGCAGTCTCCTTCTATTTCCTGCATCACTGGATCATAGAAGCGGCTAACCAGGACATTGCTGAAGACAGAAGACAATACAACTCTATCCCTACAGAAGTAATTCGTTTTTTTGGTTTCTTTTATTTCATTCTACAGAGTAGCTGCTTTTTGGGCTCCATCTACTTTAGTAAGCAGGCGCTTCTTAAGACACTGGGCATACTAACGGGAACTGTCATTATAGCCTTTGTATTTAATTTAATCCTGGCCTATCAGTTTACCGGAAACCCTAGCAGAGTGACTACCTTTCCATTCATTTTCTGGGAAGTCATAATGGATCGTCGATATGTGGTTACTTTCCCCCTTTCTACTCAAAAGCAGATATATGTTTTCCTGAGTTTCTTGGTAGTAGCGATCTGGGGGACTACTTACGTTCGCCTGAAGGAGAAGGAGATTTAAAGACTGAACCATGGAATTTAACGATACACAAGCCATTTACCTGCAAATCGCTGACTATATCTGCGAGCAGATACTGCTGGAAAAGTGGCCTACGGAGAAACGTATCCCTTCGGTAAGGGATCTGGCAGCGCTGATGGAAGTCAACCCTAACACAGCCATGCGTTCTTATGATTTTTTACAGCAGAAAGAAATTATCTACAACAAGCGGGGCATAGGGTACTTTGCCAGCCTACATGCTCCGGAAAGAATCAAAGCTTATCGTAAAGAACGCTTTCTGGAAACAGAATTACCCGAGTTTTTCCGTACGCTCTATCTTCTGGACATCAGCATGGAGGAGATACAGGAACGCTACGATGCTTTTGTCAAAGAAACTTATCCTGCTACCTAAACTACTACTGCATGAAAACCAGTAATAAACTTCTTTTCATCCTGGTCACAGTGCTCTTTATGGGCATATTAGCTTCCTCTATGGTGCTCAAGTCTGAGTTTGAGAAAATAGACCGTGACAATCCTTTCTATGGCTATGCTCAGGAAAATCTGGAGCCTTTTACCGCTGTGAAACTGAGCGGTAACTATCCACACCTGGTACAATTGCAGCAAGGCGATACGTACGAACTTCTAACTACCCATGATGCCCGACCCAATCTCTTGTGGGAGGTCAAAGACGACACCTTAGTCATCAGTATACAATATCCTGAATCAAACTCAAGCTACAATCAGAACTATGCTTTCTACGACAATCACGCAGGAGTAAACATTATCGCTCCTCACCTATCTGCTTTATTCACTGAGGGCATCACCTGCCGGCTATCGGGATGGGACGAAGCACAGATGAGCATCCATATGAAAGGATACCAGAGAGGAATACTACTGAAAGAAAACACCATCGCACAGCTTTCGGCCAGCATCAGGCAAGGGGGATTAGTCCTTTTGGATGAGAACAATAAAGTGGAGCTGGCAAAGATAGAAGTACGCGATTCCAGCACTTTTACTGCTGGGTATGCTGCCATTGATTCTTTGAATATAAACGTTGACCAAACTGCCCAGGTAAAACTTCCGGGCTATCTGCTGAGTAGATTGGTACCATGAGAGTGATTAATATGCTGTGAAAGATGTTATTTTACAGAAAGCTGCTTATCATTGCTTGATCAACTAAAACCAATGATAACAGTGAAAAAGTACAACCTACACCTGATTTGCCTGCTACTGGGCATGATGCTCAGCACCTCCCTGACTTACGGACAGCAAAACAACAAGTATTTTTACCAGCTTAAAGTCTATCACCTGGCGGATGAAAGCCAGCAGCAAAGGGTAGACGAATATCTGAAAGATGCCTATGTTCCGGCCATACACCGTGCCGGCATTGAAAATATAGGGGTATTTCATGCTACGGAAAGCGAAACGCCCATGACCTATGTGCTGGTGCCTTACTCCTCTTTTGAGAAAATCCTGCAGACTGAGGATGCATTGGAAAAGGACAAAAAGTACCAGCGAGCAGGTAGTGATTATCTGGATGCCGCTCACGACGATGCGCCTTATGAGCGGATTGAAACCATTTTGCTACACGCTTTTTCTGATATGCCCGCTCCTATCGTACCTGATTTAAATAGCCCCAAAAGCGAACGTGTGTATGAGTTGCGTAGCTACGAGGGGGCTACGGAAAAACTGTATGCCAGCAAAGTGAAAATGTTTAATGAGGGTGATGAAATTGAAATCTTTAACAACCTGGGCTTTGAGTCGGTATTTTACGCAGAAACATTATTCGGTGGTCGTATGCCCAACCTAATGTACA
The DNA here is from genome assembly GCF_029504655.1 of Catalinimonas alkaloidigena. NCBI lineage: Bacteria > Pseudomonadati > Bacteroidota > Cytophagia > Cytophagales > Catalimonadaceae > Catalinimonas > Catalinimonas alkaloidigena. The sequence goes on along the minus strand of NZ_JAQFIL010000001.1, from coordinate 249,063 downwards.
TGACTGCTTATAATAACCGTGCAGAAAGAGATAAGCGCTGGGATGACTTCAGAGCAGATCCTGACTGGCTGGAGCTTAAGGTGAAGGACGAATACCAGAACAATGTTTCCAAGTCTGACATCATCTTCCTCCGCGCGGCTGAATATTCGGATTTTTAACATAGTGTTATGGTTCTTGGTCGCTACGGAGTGATGTTTTAGTTTTTGGTGTCAGAGTGTATTAATTCTAAGTACACACTATAAGCCTACGAACTTTAACCCAGCGTACCACGACTCCAAGAACCATAACACTCAGAACTATTGTACAATATTGTTGAACAATTAGCTTTTATAATTAGTAAACCCTATATGAAAAAAGTAGGGGTTTTCTTTTTTTTATACTTGCTAAACAGCCAGTTTCTTGTCGCACAGGAAGCCGCCGACAGTACCCAAAGCCTTACCCTTTCTGCACATTCGGATGTCTACTTCGCCAACTTCAGCGGTGAAAGTGAGGCTAATTCCTTACAGCCGGTCACTACCGTTTCTCCCCGTGATGAGCGCTTCGGCCTGAATATCGCCCAGCTAGGTGTACACTACAATGCTGACAGAGTCAGGGGTAATGTCATCATTCATTACGGCGACATTGCCGAGGCCACCTGGTCGGAGGAGTTCAGGGCGGTGCAGGAAGCCAATATGGGCGTACGGCTTTTTGACAAGTGGTGGGTAGATGCCGGATTCTTCGCCACTCACATCGGTACGGAAAGCTTTCTGCCCAAAAACAACTATACCAGTGCTACCGCGGTAGCCACCTACAACGAGCCTTTTTTTCAGAGCGGAGCCCGACTGTCTTATGAAGGTAGTGAGCGGCTGGACTTTGCCTTCTGGGTAGTAAGTGGCTATAATTATTTTCTGGATGCCAATGATGCCAAATCAGTTGGTATTGCTACATCATATGCGCTTTCTGACAATCTGAATCTAACTTATACCAATCTGTTCGGCAGAGAGTCTTTAGACGGGCAAGAGCCTGAGCAATACCGCACTTACCATAACCTCTATGCCAACTGGCAACCCGCCGATAGCTGGTTTGTGATCATTGGCGGCGACCTGGGGACCCAAACGAATTCCGAACTGGAGAACCCGAATGGGACTGCCTTCATGTATAATGCACTCACTACCGTAAGATGGCAATTTAGTCCGTTGTATTCCATTACCGCCCGGGGAGAGATTTTTCAGGACCCGGAAGGTTTTATCTCCGGTATCTATACCACCTTTGATGATAGCATAGCAGGCCTGGAGCTCTACGGCCTTACCCTAAGCACTGAATACCGACCTCTAGAAAACGCCTATGTACGCCTGGAAGGTCGCTATCTGGAAACGTTAAACGAAATCACCATCTTTGACAATGCCGACATGACCACCCACCGCTGGGAGATGATGATCACCATGGGCTGGGAGATTGAAAAGGCCTGGGCGTGGTAAATGTAGTACTATAAGCTTACCTCCTTAAAATTTACCTATAAGCTAACATTAGACTTTCAAAAGAACCCTAACATCAATGCCCTCTCGCATCGGCCCTACCGCACCCCCATAAAGTTCATCACCACCTGCTCTACTTCAGCTTCGGTGGTCATGAGGGGGCGCAGTTCGTAACGTTTGACATTGGACTTCTCCAGCCAGTCGGACCAGAAGAGCTTGAGGATTTCGGTGTCGGTAGGGTGTACGGTAGCATTGCCCCCCTGCGAAAGGGAACGGTCGTACATTTCCAGCACCAGCACTTCCACTTCTTCCAGATAAGGGTTGCTGACCGGCACTATGCCGTAGTTGTTTTCCTCAAAGAAAGATTTCATATCCTTTGCTCCCGACTGCTTGAAGGCCTGCCGAAACTGTTTTACCCGCTCTCCGCTCAGATAATAACACTGATTCTTTTCAGGGCAGCCTTTATTGTCGTAAATACCCGCTTCTATGTAGCCATCGGTGAGCAGGATAAGCACATTGCGGTACTGGTTGCGGTAAGTAGTACCATTAAAAATAATTGGGTCTTTCTCTTCCTGCACCACCAGATTATCTACTCCCGCATTGAGGTAAGACCATACGTCCGCACCAAAAGTATTTTTTGTGGCGATTTCGTTGACGCGGGCAAACTCCTGTGCGAAGTTTTGTATGTCCGCTTCCAGCGTCGCTTCACTCCTACCCTTGATGTAGTCTATCCTCTCCCGCTGGTTTTTGAACTGGCTGAAATCTATGTTTAACAGTGATTTATTGATGTCATACTCATTGACCAGCTTTTTATTCACCAGAGAAACCGTGAATCTGTCCAGTTGATTGTCAGAGCGCTGGTGATTGAGAATGGCAGGATAGATATTCTCCAGCACGCTATGCACAATCTGCTGATCGTTGAGCGGACGAGGATGCAATTTAGTGTTGACCCGGTTGGATAAGTCCGGCGCAAAGATGATGTTATAGTGCGTCAGATTGATACTTTCGCCTTCTTCTCTTTCCGCTTCCTTAAAACTCTTGCTGTTGCTGGAGCAGGAGGCCAGGGTAATGGCCAGTATGAGGCAAATTCCAATTGGTTTGTGGAGACACAAACCAAGGCGTAAACATGTATCCTTCAGATATGCCAGATCTAATACAAATGTTTTATTCATCACTAGGCTTTTATTCTTTGGTCAAATCGGTTACCACTCAGCTTATCTACCTGCCACTGAGTCGCTACCTCGGCAGCGGCCTTACTCTTTTCCATGGCTTTGTTTACAGCGTACTCATCATGCAGGAAGTCGTTCCATCCTTCCAGAAACACATTGATACGATCCTTGACAGAGTCTATGGAAATAGGCAGAATGTCATTCTCAATATGATTTTTGTAGATATCCGTTACCCTTTCAATGCTCTGAGTCTTGTTGTGCATCTCACTCTTTTTCTGCTCTGTCTGCTGCGTCTGCTTGGCAGGCATGGCTGCCACCTCTTCCCGGCAAATATTAATATCGGTATTGTACTGAATGATCTCTTTTTCAAGCCTTGCAATCTCCTCTTCATGCGACAACCTCAGGCTCTGGTTATGGGCAATGTCCTCCTGCATATGCCGGATATGCTGCTGATTCTTGCGGTAGTTCATATCAGGATTGCGTTCTTCAAAGAACTGCATCAGCTTCTCAAAAGTAATTTTAAACAGCAATAAGCCCAAGGCTCCCAGAATAAACACCAGGTAGAAGTTCAGGTCTTCAAAGGCCATCATAAACTTCCACTGTACATCTACTTCACCGGTCAGGTAGTCTACATTATGGATAGCCTCGGCTACTTTGTAAGCGATAAAAGCATCTACCAGCAGTATGCCCAGGGTCATAAGGGTGTTTTTCCACCAGTTCATCTTTTGCACAAACCTGCCGATCAGCGCCAGCGAAACGGGTACAAAGACAAAGAGCATAATGAAGAAGAGTGCCGAACCTCCCTTGTCTGCCGCCATGCCGATGGCATCGGGATTAAAGACTTCGGGAGGGTTCACCGTAATGCCTCTCAGCCGGGCCTCTTTGGCATCCAACTCACTAAAGAGTAATATGTAGGCGGCGGAAGAATAGAAGAAGAAGAGGTAAAGTATCAGGCCCAGATTAATGAGAGTGACCGGGATAAACTCAAACCACTTAAAAGCCGGCTTCGCGTAATTGCGCTCCTGTTCCTTGATCTGCTGTACTATCTGCTGGTTCTTTTCCTGCACCGCCGGTATCTTAGAAGTGCGTATGCCTTCTATCTCTTTCATATTGATGGCGATATGCGACTCCAGGCTGCTGATCTTGTGTTGCAGGCTTTCCCTCCGGCTCTCAAACTGCGTATCCAAAGTATGGAGTTGCAGGGCCAGTTGCTCTTTTAGCTTATCAGTACTTTTTACCCGCTGCTCCTCTATCTTACTGATCAGGCGCGTCTTCTTGTCTTCTATCACATTGACCTCATTGATAAAGACCGAATACACACTGTCCAGCCCTTTGCTAAGCACATGTGCATCTCCATTGTTGGCCCTGGCTCGCTCATAGCCCTGCTTGCGCAGCAGCTCACGATCAAAATTACTCACCTCTGCTGCAATCATTGAGTCCAGCACATGCTCATATTCGCTGCGCGTATCTGTTGCTGTAGAAGAAGTTGGCTGTTGATCAACTCTGGGCTGACTACTAAGCTGCGGTCTTTCCTGTGACTTCATGCCAAAGAAAGCTTTTATCTGGGAGAGCAAAGATTTTTTCTCCGGCTGAGCTGGCTGAAGCTCAAAAGCTTTGTTTTTAATTTCATTGAAATAGGCGATCAGACGCTCTACCGTAGCTTGATGATAGGTGAGCACAATGCTTTCCTGCTGACTGCTCTGCTCTGCGCGGCTCCAGTCGTAGGCACCATAAAAAGCTAGCTTTTTGTCTACTATGCAGAACTTTTGTTGCGTCATATCATGCGCAGCCGGATCTACGGTCAGCACAGAAGCCCCTTTAAGCACAAGTTGCTGAAGAGAAGAGTCTTCGTATTCAAATATTTCTTCGTACTCATACTCCTGCCCATGCATACGATCGGCGATGATGATTTCAATCTTTACCCCTTCCTCAATTTTTTTGAATAGCAGGCGAAATAGTTCATCATGGGAAAAGCGATCTACTGCAATTAGTATGGATGACTGGGCCGCGGTAATTTCTTTGTGCAGACGGGCATAAATCTCCTCCCGGGTATAAATGATGTGCTGATCGATAGTTCCATTGCTCCCAAACATAGGCTCAAGTTTAATTTAGTTTTATGAACGACCAGCCTGTTAAAAGGTGGACTGAAAAGTCGTTCTAAGTGGCTCTTGTAAAAATTATTATGTCTGGCAGTTTAAGTTAAGGATCAATTTATGAGACTAAAACGATAAGTATGATGAATCCTTGTCCTTAGAAGCAATTTTTTTATCTCCTCTACTCCTCTTAATTCCTTGCCTGCCGAGCTCAGGGCCGGAATTGATGAGCAGCCAGTCTCGGTAAATATAAGAACCCCAAAAAGCGCCTTAAGTTATGCTCATACCTACGCATCATTGTGTAGAAAAACACCCCGTATTGAGGTGCCTTAACGGCCAGCGTTTGCTCTTCTTTTTTTACCGAATGCCTACGCAATACACTGCAGCTCAGTTTATTACTTCTGGCATGATTCTTCTATTATAGTATAGTGCGCGCGCAAACTTAAACTATTTTTTTACACAAACATTTTTAATTATGAGACGTTCAATCATCGCTTTAGCTGCATTGGCAATTTTTTCTTTCACTACAGTCGGTGCAAATGCTATTCCCGTACAACAGGATGCTGTTGTCGCGTTTATGCAGGATACCCGTACCGAAATGGAGTACGATAATCTTCCTCAGGCGGTAAAGACTGCTTTTGAAGAGTCTGATCACAAAGATATGGATGTCACTATGGTATACGAGGTTACCACCGAAGACGGCACTCATTACGAACTCAACATTACTGATGGCACAAACTCTTCTATCCTGAAGTATGATGCTGAAGGTAATGAAATTGAAGAATAAACCATTATCTTTTAAAACATTGGCTTAGCCTGTCTCAACAAGACAGGCTTTTTTTATGCTGTAAATATGTTTTTTTTCCATACTATGGTACATTTCTGAAGTGGGCTGTGGGACCGGGTCACGGCGACACGGGGTGCCCCACACAAGCCCACGGCATCTGGGTCTCGGTTTGTGTCCGGCCTGGAGGGTCTTCACAAACCGAAAATGTACCGCAGTATAGTTTTTCTCTTATGCAAAAGGAGGAAACTTTAGTATAAATTTCCTAACCCTGCTCTCTCCCTCGAAGAGCAGAGAGTGTACGTTAGTGGACAGAATGACAATTCCTGTATGACGCTCTATTCTACTCAGCAAATAGCTGGTCTCCTGATTGGCAAAGCGATCGTGGGAATCTCTCACCGCTGTTCTTTTCCCAAAAAGGGCGTCAGCTTCGTCAAAAAACAAAAGCCAGCCTGATGAGGAGGTACTGTGAAAAATTTTATCAAGATTCTTCTCTGTTTCTCCTAGGTATTTTGAAGAAACAGCAGATAAGTCAACACTATAAAGCTGTTTACCCAGACTCCTGGCAAGCATGCCTGCCGCGGCTTTCTTTTGGAAGACTGAACCGCCCGTCATCACCACCAATGAAGGACGGAATGTGAAGCTATCTTTTTGTAGTGAGTCTACCAAAGCAGCAGGTATTCCTTCTCTCTGCTGATACATATGGGTAAGCTCATGATTTAAAAGTCTTTTCATATGCTTTAGTATGTACTGGCCAAGTGTATGTAATTAAACCCTGATGCTTTGGTCAGCCCTCTCCAGGCTTCCGCATTGAATGGTGGAAAACAGAAGCCTAAGAATTACGATTACACATCCTGTGAGTCATAGATCTGCACCTTATCCCACAGATGCGCGCAATCTTCTACAAATTTCTTATGGATGGGGTCTTCCTGATAAGCATTGTGATCTTCTACACTGCTGAATGTCACGAGTAGAGATACTGCGTATGAATGATCTACCACCTCTCTTTTTGGAGTGGCCGCCGGTACACCGACTTTAAGCATCTGGTGTGAGTCAATCTGTTGCATTGACTTCAGCCCGCTAATCAGACTGTCCAGATCTTCTTTGGAATCAGGGTTCTTCAGCCAGAAGAAAACATGATGCTGCATCGTTGATAATTTTTCCATTTTTGATAAATAGTATTAAAGTTAAAAAGTACGAACTGCCCTTAAAACAAGAGGGCATGGCAATTCTACGACAATTTTTATTAGTGACAAATTACCCTCAAAACACCAGTCAGATAAAAAGGCTCATTCAGTCTTCAATTTCCCTTCTGCCAGTATACTAAATTTTCCACTGAGCCTTACATTATCATCTTCCAGCAGCTCACAGGTGAATTTACCTCCCCGTTTGCTCAATTGATGGGCTCTCATACGTTTTTTATCCAGCTTCTTACCCCAGAAGGGTGCCAGCACCGCGTGCGAGGAACCGGTAGCAGGATCTTCCAGCTGTTGCACATGAGGGACCAAAGTACGGCTCACAAAATCCACCTCATCACCCGGAGCGGTTACAGCATAACCAAAAGCAGCCAGTTCTCTCAGCCTGGCAAAATCAGGCTTCATATCTCGCAGTGCTGCTTCGCTTTCTACCAGTACGATGTTTTTGTTGGGGGTAGAATAATAGGCATTGATGGCAATACCCAATCCAGCCTCCAGGGTTTCGGGAATCTCATCCTCCGAAAGTACCGGAATACCATCCAGGGTAATAGAGGCGCTGCCATCTTCCTGCATTTGTCCTTCCAACTGCCCTTCGGGAAAGTGAAGCACTGTCGTTCCTTCAACTGAGCGCTGGGTGCTCAGGTACACGATAGCTGCCAGTGAGCCATGTCCGCAAAGACCGATCTCAGCGTCAGGGGCAAACCAGCGGACACGAAAATCAGATGGCTCGTCCTCCTCGCTCTTCCATAAAAAGGTAGTAGCAGGCTGGTTGAAATCCGCCGCGATGGACTGCATGCTGGCTTCATCTATTTCTTTTTCCAGCCATACCACAGTGGAGGTATTCCCTTTAAATCCACGAGCAGGATCATCAAAAACTTCTATCAGCGCAAAGGGACTATGCATATGCTTATCTGTTTCAACTTTAAATATATCTTTTCAAAGCTAAAGGAATTTGTGGGAGGACAAACCCAAAACAATAAAAATCGTGGTTCCCGCACCCGGTAAAAGAGGTTACCATTCTCTGCTTGGGTCAACTAACCCTAACAGGCTGGAGAGATATGTGTTCCTCCGGGCTGGATTTGATTGCTCCAATTTTGTAAATTGAGTTCCACCCAAATACCACTGCGATGCTCAACGCGCTTGACTTTATCCGCAACCACCCCGGCTTTAAGCAGTTTACCGTTGACAAACTTACTTTCGTCACTTACGACTGCCCGATTGAAGAGTCTCCCTTTGACTACTGGACGCCTAAAAACTACTTTGCCTTTATTACCAAAGGAGGGCTACGGTGGAAGACGCCCAGGCAGGATTACGTAGTCCACCAGGGAGATGCAGTATTCATCAAAAAGGGGGCACACCGGGTCTACAAAATACTTAGCGGAGAGTTCTGCGCACTCATGATTTTTCTTCCGGACGATTTTATCTGTACTACCTTACGAGAAGAAGCCCTTAACGGCTGCCAAAATCATCCTGTGGAAGATACAGACACGGTGATCCGTTTAAAAGTTGACCCCACGCTTTCTGACTACTTTGCAGGTGTACTCAACTACTTCGCGCAGTCCACAGCTCCCTCCAAGAGCCTGCTGAAGGTAAAGTTCAAAGAGTTGATCATCAACATTTTGACCAGTAGCAGCAACCCGGCTTTATCCTCTTACTTCCAAAGCATTAATATGGATAAGAAGCATCAACTACAAAATATTATGGAAGAAAATTTTGTCTATAACCTTAGCCTGGAAGAATACGCCAGGCTATGCGGTAGGAGCCTTGCTTCTTTCAAACGTGATTTTGAAAAGGTTTACCATAGCAGTCCGGGCAAATGGCTGAAGAAAAAACGCCTTGCCTATGCTAAGTTTCTACTGGAAACCACTGAGCTTAATGTCAGTGAGATTACCCTGGAGGCCGGCTTTGAAAACACTTCTCATTTTATCAGGAATTTTAAGAAAAAGTACCACTATCCTCCGTTACAATTCAGAAAATCCGTGGTTGAAGTCGCCTGAGCCGGACAGTACATTTTTTGACTGTGTCAGCAAACCCTAGTTGTTTGATTGAAAGTATCTTGGCGTAATTATTTATCAACTAACCTTATACTTCAATGCAAGCTAATTACTTTGCTATACTACTGGTGTTTTTCCTGGCATGCGACCCCTCGGAAGAGCCATCTGCCTCCCAAAAAAAGGTTGAGGAAAACAATAGCTTTATCATTGACCTCAATGCGCTTACGTATACCATTGCTAATGAACATGATAACTTTTACTCATTCATCGGAGTACGCGCCCTGACGATGGTACATTTGGCTATTCATGATGCGCTCAATGTGGTACAGTCACGCTACGAGACCTACGCCTTTCACGAAAAACACCCGGATGCTGACCCACTGACTGCTGCTACGGAAGCTGTCCGGAACATCCTGCTGGAACTGTATCCTCAACGCTCAGATACCATCAAGCTGGTCTGTGATGAGTGGGTTAGTTCTGTTGCGGCATCAGAAGAGAAAGCGCGAAGCATCAGTCTGGGTAAAAAAATCGCGGACACCTACATCCGGCTTCGTGAGGGAGACGGTCATGAGAAGCAGGGAGACTATACGCCAATGACTAAGCCTGGCGACTATCAATACACTCCCGGATGGAATGAATGGGTACTCAAGCCTGATTTTGATTATGCCCGCCCTTTTGCATTAGATACGGTGACGCAGTTCCGATCTCCTCCTCCTCCTGCTTTGACAAGCGAAGCATATACCCAATCGTACAATGAGGTAAAGGCCTACGGGATGAAAAATAGCACCCTACGGTCAGAAGATCAGACGCACTATGCCCATTGGTGGGCTGAATTCGCTGAGCATGGCTGGAACCGCATCGGAAGAATAGTGGCGAAAGCAGAGGGGCTTGCTATCCACGAAACCGCTCGCATGTTTGCCCTTATCAACATGGACATTTACGATATCTACCTGGCTTCTCTGGAAAGCAAATATTATTACGATACCTGGCGACCGCTCACCGCCATACAGGAGGCAGAAACGGACGGTAATCCGAATACAGAAGCTGATCCCGACTGGGAGCCTGAAATGCTGACGCCCCCCTGGCCGGAATATCCCTCAGCCCACGCCTCGGTGGCAGCGGGGGGTGCGGAAATAGTCAGCGAGGTACTGGGCAGTCCGGAGGTATCATTTACGATGGAGTCTGTTTCAGCGTTGCCAGAGGGAAAAACCCGTACTTATACCAACCTCAGGCAGGCAGCCGACGACTGTGCGGATTCCCGCATCATGAATGGCTATCATTTCCGTTTTGCTACCGAAGAAGGTAAACGGCAGGGAAAAGCAGTCGCCCAACATATTATTGCCAACTACCTGAGGCCGGTAAGTGAATAGTCGCTAAGAGCAAAAGTTTGACTTCATGCACGAGCATTTTCGCTAAAGCTATGAGTAGTTTTGTGGGTTAGCAATTAATGCTGGAAACTCCTGCCAAATATTCAGAACTGGCAAGAATACGCGAATAACTGCAACCATTGTTTTATACAGTTTTTAATCCTGATAAGCTCCCGAAGAGTATGTCAATTCATAACTGTGCGTATAAATTTCAAATACGATTCCAAATGGGTCTTCTACATAAACCATTTTGTAAGGTTTGTCATTCGGGTAATACTCTCGTATTGGCATTCTTTGCTTTCCTCCACATTCAACAATTTTTTTGGTCAGGTTTTCTATATCAGGATCCTGGACACAGAAATGAAAGAGTCCGGTATTAAAGGGGTTAAACTCCGGCGCCTCCTTATCTCCTTGCGGAAAGGAAAATAATTCTATCCCAATTCCGTCAGAAGTTGACATATGAGCAATTTCAAATTCTTCCCAATCTTCTCCAAACACATCAATGCACATCTGTCCGATGGCTGTTTCCCTTTCTTTTTTTACTTTAGAAGGTGACATAATAATGTACCACCCCATTACATCTTGGTAAAAGTTTACTGCTTTATTGATATCAGGAACGGTAATTCCGATGTGTGAAAAGGATTTCGGGTATTTTATATTTTGCATAGTATATTTTTCAACGACCGATACAGCAGCCCGGCCGAGTTTATTTACGTTTTTTTTATGCTTCAAGTTTGGCCCCTGGAGAAACAGAAGTACGGCTACTTTTTAAAAAGATATCGCGGGTGAATTTTGTGAGCATCTGTTTTTATTTCTTCCATCCCATCCATCCGTGTAAGATCAGGGAAATTCCAGTAGCTACAAAAATTACCATTCTAATCAAATATCGGTATTCATTCCAAGCAACTCCTTTAGATTTTTTAATCAAATTCGTTCCATCTCCTAGCTGATAGAAATATACACTTGCCCCAATCAAGAGCAATCCAAAAGCAAATGGGTAAACCGTATTGATCTTTTTATGGTATCCAATCCGCTTGTTCTCTTGTCGTTGATAAATTCTCTCAATGATTTGTAAAATTTAACTACATTGATTTAAGAAGATTTTTCTGGCGTCATAAGAATAATGTCAAAGTATGGGCCCAACGTCCGTTAAATAAAGCAGGCGACCTTCACCAACCTTAGCTACACGTTCACAAAATTTGCTGCCTGCACTATCAATGGCTGTAAGATAGCTGGGAACTTGCTTCATTCTGTTGTTATTCGCAGCTTTTAATTTGTAAAATACAGCAGCTGTTGCTCTTTTATCTGCTTTATCTTTTCCCTGTACGATTTTGCCACTTGCTCATTCTTCTCACGTTGGAGAAGACCTTCATAGTACTTCACAGCATTGATATACAAAGAAGTATTGATACAAGGCGCATGGTTTAGGAGCCAGTCATATCGCTCCTGAATTTCAGCTGAATGCTGATGTTGATTTTCGTCAGACCTTAACAAATCATTCAGTAATAAATACTGCCGCTTAGCCTCTTCTGGCCTGTCACCAAAACACCATGAGTCGCCTAAACAATTAATACAATTAGGGTCAACTTCAGTAACAGGCAAATTTCCAATATCTCGGCTGTAATATTGAAATTTCTTCCAGTTCCCGCTGCTGGTTAACACCTTGGCCAGTATCATTTCCTGCTCAGTGAGCTTATAGACTGCCCACTCTCCAGCTAAAAATTTAGTGGCTTCTGCCCGATTGTTGTCAAATTTTATGGTCTGTTCGTTAAGCACCTGCCATTGACCCAGTATTTCCTGGTGGCAATCAACGCACCACGAACTTATCATGGCACCGTCTTCTTCAAAATCAACAATCATCCCACGGTCACTGACTCGCTCCTCATTTTGAAAGTGATCTTCAGTCCTGACCAACTTCCATTTCCCAATCATGGTGTTGACCGCTTTAGTATCTAGCTTGATAGCACTGCTATCCTTTACATAAGGATTTCCTGTGATTTGTGCATTACTTTGAATACAACAGAATAAAAAAATGATGGTTAGGTATCTCATACTGTAATCAGGCTATTTGTGTTGCGAATAAACGGTTGGGTATATGAAAAGTAGGCGACTAATAAGGACTGAACTTTTGGGAATTGATAAAACTTATAGTAAGCAAAAAGCTTTATTTCAGCACTATTTCGCCTATTTTTTATCAGGTTAAACGCATTTAAACGTATGTAAAAAAAGAGGAGAGAGCTAACTTTGCCAGATGAATTGGCAAAAGGTTTTTGGAAGCGTTCCTGATTTTAGGATAAATCGGCGCAAGAAGCATAATCTGGTAGATATTTTAGTCATAGCCTTATGTGCGATAGTAAGTGGAGCAGATGATTTTGAAGAGATAGAAGCCTATGGTAAACGAAAGGAGGTATTCTTGAGAGGATTTTTAGAGCTACCGAATGGTATTCCCTCTCATGACACTTTTAATCGCGTGTTCAAATATATGGACAAATCAGCTTTTGGAGGTTGCCTGTATCGTTGGTCTAAGGAGTTATTAGGGTTTATCAAAAGTAGTATTGTCCAAATCAACGTGGATGGTAAGGTGCTTTGCGGTACAGCAAAGTCAGGCTTTAAGAAGAGCGGCATTTGTATATTAAGTGCCTGGGTAGCCGAACACCACTTGATATTAGGTCAGGAAAAAGTAGATGCTAAAAGCAATGAAAAGACCGCTATTCCTGAATTGTTGAAGTCTTTGGATTTGGAAGGCTCCTTAGTGAGCAGTGATGCAGCCGGTTGCCAGCTCAAGAATGCAGACGGTTCGCCGTGCGATTTAATTATAGAGAAAGGAGGAGACTATTTGATAGCTATCAAGAAAGATCATAAGCATATGTATGAGCAGATTACAGACTGGATGAGTAAAAGAAAAAAGCATATGTGCTTTGATGAGTGGATAGATTTTGGTAGTGGCCGCATTGAGAAGAGAGTCTGTTATGTGGAAACCCAGCTTGCATTACTAGATGATTTATCAGAATGGAAACATTTAAAGTCAATCATAATGGTGGAAGCAAACCGGGAAAAGGGTGGAAAAATTACCTATGAAAACCGCTTCTATTTAAGCAGTTTAGAGGTTACTGCTAAAGAGTTTAATAAACTCATTAGAAATCATTGGAGCATTGAAAATCATCTGCATTGGAAACTTGATGTTGTATTCCGAGAAGATATGAGTAGAACTAAAACAGGCAATGCTGCTGAGAATATGACAACCGCTCGGAAGTTAGCTCTGCAACTGCTCAATCAAGTTCAAGATAAGGAAAGCGTGAAGAACAGAAGAAAGATAGCAGGTTGGGATGATAATTATCTGCTAAACATTCTTAAAAACTTGACTAAAAATTAAATGCGTTTAACCTGATTTTTTATATATCTTGTTAGCATTCGTTTCCCTACTCCTTTATTGGTGTTCAATTGTATATTTTAATGGATAGTTTACTTCTACAACATAGCGTAATAAACGAGCTAAACTGTTTTAATGCTATTTGTAAACTCAAGGAAAGTTATAGATCAAAACGAATCAATCATTTTTGTTGACTTTTTCTTGAGCCCAATTTGCCATTAAATTTAAATAGTCATCATAATACATCCAGCCTTCAAAGGGGCCATCGTTGAGCCCATATTTATATAGATAATGACTTGCTTCAGGGTAGACTTTTATTGTAATATCCTTCCCGTATAACTGTTTTGATATTCGAAGCGTGTCCACAACTATTTTTGTCGGAATGTTCTTGTCCTTCCCCGCCATCACATAGAGCATAGGGATTTGAATTTTTTTGAAATATGGAAAAGGGTCATAGCTGAGCCTCTTGGCTTGAGATGCATATTCTAAGGAGTCATAATCATTCAGTTTTGAGAAATTGAACCATTTTCCAAAATGCTTGTGCTCATTAAGCCTTTTGAGTTCTACATTAATTTGATCACGTTCTAAACCTTTAGCTGAAATTTTAGCCTCATGAATATCAATATAAAATCGGCAAATGCGTTCATGCATTGGGAGGATGACATTCTCAACTTCCTCATTTGTAAACCCTTCTTCCAAAGCATCACTTTTAATCTCGTGAAAAATCGTTTGCAATACATTTAGAGGAGAGCTCACCCTATTTATTAGAAATCTAATGTCGGGGTTTTGATAAACTAGTTGAGGTGTAAACCAGCCTGACTCACTTAAACCCATTACACCGATATTTTGGCTGTCTATATCCTTACTTTTCCTTAGGAATGAAATCGCGGCATTAGCATCCCCCAAAAGATCTTCATAAATGAAATATTTATAGTCCACATCTTTCGAACTTCTTTTGGAATAGATCATGACCGCAAAACCTTTTTCTAGAAAGGCATTTGCATGATATTTGAAATAGGCTTTATCGTAATCCTGATGAGTACTTCCTGATCCATGCAATAATAGAATAGCTGGATAGGGTCCGTTGCCAGAGGGTTTGATTAAAACCCCTTCCAGATTAATATTGGAATGAAAACTAATTCTTTCTATTTCTCCATTAAAACTAGGGTTTAATAAGATGATGGCACTGGTAACAACAAAAAAAAGCAAGGGAATCAAAATCCACTTTAGGAAAAACTTAAGCTTTTTCATTGTGTCATTTTATGATTACTAACGTCCCGCGCATGTTGCGTATCGGCCTTTAAAATCGTTTAATTATTCGCTGTAGATAAAAGTAGTAAGAAAACGTAAAAGTCTGCGGTTTACGATGTAACTCGATATGCAATATGCGCATTGTGTGTGCCCAGCATGGGCATCTGGTATCTAAGATACCATATTATTCCAGAGAGTGAAAGCCGCCGGGGCCCGGTCTCTCATAGGCGAGTTGGCGAAGCCTATTAGCAAACTGCAAGGGCGCTTCGGGTGACCGGAGGTCTGAGCGACCCCGTCTGAAGGAAGCAGGACTGCAAAACCCGGTACTGACGACCATTCCATGGCGGACAGCAACGGCATACCGAGGCTGGTTAGAGTGGGTAAGCAAGCACATCTTTGCGACGCCGTTGCCACGGTGGCCCGTAGCCAATAAACTCTAGCAAGTAGATGCCGCAGGAATCGGGGGAAGCCGCCGTGGCCCGGGAATATGCTCTTACCCGGTTGTCGCACAATGGGGAGGTCTCAAGTGCCTGGAAAAGTTGTTTGAGAAGTCACAGCGTCGGCTGCCGACAGAGGTCATAGTAGTCACTGGAAATGAGTCCAGCCTGGAGGGCCGTAAGAGCTACGGAGGTCTCACAAGGTGATGAAGGACCGGGGGGCCCCGACCGAACGCTGAGAATGCTCTGAATTCGGCAAGGAAGCGGCAGCCGCGCTGTTTACAGATTAAGAGTCTGCTAGCCTTGTCTTAAGAGGGGCGGAGGGAAACCTCTCAATCTCAGCGAACCGCTGGTTACGCGATCGCGCCACGATGGCCCGTACGACCAGTGGTGTGTGAGGGCTGAAGTAGGAAACGACACCTTTTGGGTAGGTTTAAATGTCAATTCCTACTTTTCCCTACACGATTATAGGTTGTTTATTCATTGTCAATTTTACTCCATACCAATTTATGCCTATTTGAGCCTATTAGATCAGTGCTTAAGGTCAGGTCATCCCCATTGAATTCAAAATATCTAATTTGATTTTGACCAACCCAATTTGGGAAAGAACTTATTTTTATTTGATGAACCACTTGATTAGTGGTAAGATTTACTTCATAATTTCCACAATAAGCAATAAATCCATTATAAGCAACAACCACCTCATCAGGCTGGGCTTGAAGGGGATCATCAGAAAGAAATTTAGATCTATTATTTTTCATTATCTGAACTGCCATGTTTCCATTGCTGTCGTAAGTTATTCGTCCTATTGCATCTTCGCCAAAGGGAAATACTATACCTTCATCGTTTGACTCGGCTGTCCATTCCTTTAATTCCCAGGAACCAACAAATTTTTCATTTGACATTTTCTCATTTACCATATTTATCGCCGCATTGATTGAATCTGTTTCATCACTTTGAGTTGATGATGCTTTTTGTTTGCAACTTGTAAAACATAAGATTATTAAAAATGAGATTATAATAAAATCTTTCACTTGAGTTTGGTTTTTTAATGACCTATAACATAGGGATAGCGCAGAGTTACGGCCATCTTCCATATACTTTCATCTGCTTAACGCCCCATAGCATTTAATGGACACATCAAAAACGTGCAATTACGTAGAGCATTCAGGTGTTTTTACATGTATCTAATGTAATTCATTTTTTTTACATGTATATGAATCTACTCAATTTTATTCAATAGAAGGTGATTCTTTAGCCTGAGGTATAAAGGACTGCTCAGCATCATGCTCATTGATGAATTGCCACTGAACAAGATCATGTGTGATGTATTCTATTCTTTGCCTATCGCTTATACAAACACTTATAAGCCCTCCTCAAAGCCTACTCTTTTACCTTTATATCGCCTTGTTATTGCGGCTATCCGGTCTATAAGGTGTGTAGTCGCTCCTTCTCTGCCTGCTGGCAATGTTTACTTTTGCTCATAGCTGCTGAGACTTAATCTTAAATACGCTCTTCTGTGCTTTTGGCCAAACTTGTCAAATCTCTCACTTGATGAAAGGGAACTTTGTCTGACTTTATTTTTAACCTATGGGAAATAAAGCCCTTCTTTATATATTACCTTTCTGGAAATTTATACAATACAACTACTCAACTCACATGATCAAAGCTGGTACTACTTATCATATATTCCTTCTTGTATCATTCTCTTTCACTGTATGGATGACGCAATGCACTCCGTCATCCCAGGAAGAAGAGGAAGCGGTATACCTCTTTTCTTACTTTACCGGCAATGGGGAAGACGGACTGCACCTTGCCTGGAGTGAAAATGGCCTTAAATGGGAAGCGCTGAATGACGGACTACCTTACTTACAACCTCTGGTGGGTGAAAGCACGCTAATGCGTGACCCCTGCATTACCCAAACGCCCGATGGCACTTTCCATATGGTCTGGACTACCTCCTGGGAAGGCAATACCATCGGCTACGCACATTCTGACGACCTGATAAACTGGTCGGAGCAGATCGCCATTCCGGTGATGGCTCACGAAGATAGCGTGCGCAACTGCTGGGCACCGGAAATCAATTATATCCCGGAAGAGGAGCAGTTCATCATCTACTGGTCGTCTACCATTACCGACAAATTTCCGGAAACCGCCAACAGTACCAAAGACAGTACGCTAAGAAACCACCGCATTTACTATACGCTTACCTCCGACTTTGAGGACTTCAGCCCTACCCAGTTGCTGTATGATCCCGGTTTCAACGCGATTGACGCCAGTATTTATCCGCTGGAGGATCGCTACCTGATGTTTATCAAAGACGAATCCGAATTGCCCGAAGCCCAAAAGAATATCAGTATTGCTTATGCCGATGACATCACCGGGCCTTATGAGGTAGCAGACGAGCCCATCAGCGGCGACTACTGGGCGGAAGGCCCCACGGCAGCGCAGATTGACGGAACCTGGCATCTGTACTTTGACAAATACCGCAAAGGTGAGTTTGGTCTGCTGGTATCGCACGATCTGCAAAAGTGGGAAGAAAAATCGGAACAGTTGGAAATGCCTGAAGGCATCCGCCATGGTACCATCTTCAGAGTTTCCAGAGATGTATTGCAAAAGCTACAGGAGCAGGAAGTAGCGCAGTCTATGCTCTATCGGGATATCTCCCGCAAAGGTCGTCCCTATGCCAAAGATCCATCCGTGGTGAAGTTTCAGGACCGCTATTATATGTATTACTCTCTTCCTCCTGACGAAAATGGCGCAGAAAACAAAAGCGGATGGAATATCGGCATTGCCGTATCCGACGACCTCAGGCATTGGAAAAAGCTGGATGAAATACTGCCGCAGGCCGACTACGAAAACAAAGGGCTGTGCGCCCCCGGAGCGCTGGTGCATGAGGGTAAGGTGCACCTTTTCTACCAGACCTATGGCAATGCTGAAAATGATGCCATCTGCCACGCCTGGTCGGAGGATGGTATTCACTTTAGCCGGGATGAAAGTAATCCCGTTTTCTCTCCCACGGGCGACTGGAACGTAGGCCGGGCGATAGACGCTGATGTATTCATCAATGAAGATACTGCTTATCTGTACTGGGCCACCCGCGACCCTGCTTACGAACAGCAGATGGTAGGCGTATCCGTAGCCGCCCTGACGGATGGCTTCGGGAGATCATCATGGAAGCAAATCAGTCAGGAGCCGCTGCTGAAGCCTGAGTTAGCCTGGGAGATAAACTGCATAGAAGCCTCTTCGGTCTGTAAAATAAAGGATACATGGTATATGTTTTATGCCGGAGCCTATAATCACGAAGGGCAGCAGATCGGGCTGGCGAGCAGCCAGGATGGCATCCACTGGGAGAGGATGAGTGAGGAGCCTGTCCTTCCTAAGGGAGCACCTAATGCCTGGAATGCTACCGAATCGGGCCATCCGGGCGTGTTTATAGATGAGGATGGCAGCAAATACCTGTTTTATCAGGGCAATCCCAATAAGGGTTACACTTATTATTTATCAGCCAAACGCTGGGAAATGAAAGATGGAAAACTTACTTTTTCAGAGCTGTAGACAAATTGCGTTTTGAGCGTACATTGCATGTCTCTTGACAAAAAAAGGCCGTACATAGGAAGTCAATCTACAAACGTAAAGAATATCAATGATCAAAACTACCTGTCATGAAACGAAACACCTGGCCTTTATTTTTTCTAAGCTTCTTACTTTTTGTTAGCACTGCCCGGGCCCAGCAGATGGGAGAACAACTTCCACCCTGGCAGGAAGGCATGCTGGATATCCACCATATCAATACCGGAAGAGGCGATGCCGCTTATTTTATCTTTCCCGATGGCACTACTCTGCTGGTAGATGCCGGTGACATGAATCCTTTTGGCGAGCGCATCGGTACGCCCCGCAATACCCGCATCCATCCCGACAGCACCAAAAGCGCTCCGCTCTGGATTGTAGAATACATCCGTCAGTTTGCCCCTTCTAACAGTGCGCCTGTGCTAGATTATGCCATGATCACCCACTTTCACGATGATCATTACGGAAGTCTTCACCAGCAATCTGAGACTTCACAAAAAGGAGATTACAAACTGACCGGCATCACTGAAGTCGGAGAGCATATTCCTATCAAAATGTTGCTGGACAGAGGCTATCCCGACTATGCCTATCCGGTTCCGCTCAAGGGAGAAGGGGTACGACAGATGATGGCCTTTAATCCGCCTTTCAAACAGTGGTATGCGACTTTTGACAACTACCAGAAGTTTATTGAATACCAGCGAAAAGAGGAAGGCATGCAGGCCGCTCAGCTTAAGGCAGGCAGTAATGCCCAAGTCGTGCTCAAATATCTGTCGGACAAATACCCGGAGTTTGAAGTGCGTAACATCAAGTCCAACGGCAGCATCTGGACCGGGCAAGGCAATGATACTTATGAATATTTTCCTGACTTCAGTAACACGCCGGTGCAGGAGCGTCCGGGAGAAAACCCGCTGAGCAATGCCCTCCGCATCTCATATGGACCTTTTGACTATTTTACCGGAGGTGATATGCCGGGCATCGCAGATCTGGGAGAGCCGGAATGGAAAGATGTGGAAACGCCTGTCGCCAAAGCCGTGGGGCCGGTAGATGTAGTGGCCTTTAACCATCATGGAAACCGTGATTGCTGCAATTCCACCTTTATCAGCACGCTTCGTCCTCGGGTGTGGATAGAACAGACCTGGTCGTCCGACCATCCTGGCCACGAAGTGCTCCGCCGAGTGACTTCCAGACATATTTATCCCGGCGAGCGTGACCTTTTTGCCACCAATATCCTGGAAGCCAACAAGCAGGTGATCGGTCCATCGCTGGAAAAGGCTTACCAAAGCACCGAAGGGCATATCGTCATTAGAGTAGCGGCGGGCGGGAAAACGTATCAGGTGATTACCCTCAACGATAATAATGCGGAAAGAGAAGTTAGTGGTATATTTGGCCCTTATAGTGCAGCCCAACCGGCCCATGAGTAAGTCAGACATATAAGAATGCTCAAACCCGCTAAATCTTACAGAAACGATGTAGATGATCACGCATTTAGTGAAACTGATACTTTCCTGCAAAACATTTATACACACCGTAAGTGTGAATTTGGAATATACTTTGGGGAAATATTTTTTACTTCTCTGATTTTGAACAGCATCAGTTATATTTTTTCTGTCAGAATAACGCTCAATGGCCCACACCTGTTGGTATAAGATGCCGGCTATGTTGATTTAGCATTACATTTTTAAGCCTGCCAAATATTTTCAATGTAGCTACAGCTATCTATCAATTGCGGTTTTTTTTTGTTAATATAGGCCATACAACCTAATTGCTGATGCCTGAAAAACCTGTTGAAAAGAAGTCTTCCTTTTTTCAGGAACTCCAGAGACGCAATGTCTTCAGAGTTGCCAGTGTATATGCCATCACTGCCTGGCTGGTGATCCAGATCGCCGTGGCTATTTTCCCTTACCTCAACGTACCTGACTGGTTTACCACGGCCGTAATTATCTTTTTCCTGTTTGGCTTTCCGATTGCACTAATACTTGCCTGGGCATTTGAGCTAAGTCCGGAAGGAATAATCAGAACGACTTCTGTAGAGGCTGAGAATAACCCTTACCCTCCCGCCAAAAAGAAACCTTTTACTGGTACACTGGTCAATATAGGCCTGGTTATATTACTGATATTACAACACCTGTACTTCAACTACTGGACAGAGCGCAGTTCGGAGACTGCTTCTACTGAAGTTGCTGGGATCCACGACAAGTCTATTGCTGTGCTTCCTTTTGAAAACATCAGCAGCAACCAGGAAAATGAATATTTTAGTGATGGCCTGACCGAAGATATTATCAGCCAGCTTTCCAAGATCAACGCGCTTAAGGTGATTTCACGAACTTCTGTATTGCAGTACAAAGACAACCCTAAGCCTGTTAAGCAGATCGCCGGTGAATTGGGGGTGTCTGTAATTCTGGAGGGCAGCGTTCGCCGTATCGGTAACCGCATCCGCATCTCCGGACAGTTGATTGATGCCATCAACGACAGGCATCTGTGGGCAGAGTCTTATGACCGTGACATGGAAGATGTATTTGAGATACAGAGTGAGATTGCCCAGACCATTGCCTCCAAACTGGAAACACAGCTTACGCCCTCTGAGAAGGAAAGCATAGAAAAAAAGCCTACCAAGAATATAACGGCTTATAATTACTACCTCAAAGGTCGTGACTATTATTATCACTACACCAGTGAATATAATGAGCTGGCCATAGAGCAGTTTAAAGAAGCCATTGCGCTTGATCCGGAATATGCACTGGCCTGGGCAGGGCTGGGTGATGCTTATAGTCAGAAAAATATCCGCTTCGGCTTTGATGTAAGCTGGAACGATTCAAGCATAGTAGCAGGAGAAAAAGCTATATTCCTTGATCCTGCCTCTTCCGAAGCGTATAAAGCTCTAGCCAATGCTTACAACTATGCCCAGCAGTACGATAAAGCCTTTGAATTGCTGCAAAAAGCCGTAGCGCTTAACCCTAATAATGCCCCGGCAGTAGGTAACCTGGGAAGCAGCTATTTCCTGAGAGGAGAGCTGGCTGCTGCGCTTGTGTGGGAGAAAAAAGCAGCCGCCCTCAATCCCAACAACGCTATACCCTTTTACATTATCGGCTGGATTTACCGCCTCCTGGGAGACCTGCCCAGTGCGGAATTGTGGCTAAAAAAGTCTATCAATATGCGTCCTTTGCAGGATGCCTACAGGGAACTGGCTTATACTTATGTAAGTCAGGGAAAGAATGATGAAGCCTTGTCTTTACTACCTGCCATACTTGCGCTGGAAGAGGACAACGCCAGAGTGAAGGAAACCGCCGGGATGATCGCAAGCTTTGCCGGAAATGACTCACTGGCAAAGATTTATTATCGCCAGTCTATTGAACTGAACCCATCGGTAATGAATGACCCCCATACGGTCAGTCCGCTGGGCTTAGGTAGAATTCTGATTGAAGATGGCAAGCAAATGGAAGGCAACATTCTGTTAGCCAGGGCTACCGCACTTGCGCTCAATGAATTTTCTAAGGGGGCGCAGGCAGATGAGCATCCTTATAATCTTGCGGCTACCTACGCGGTACAGGGCAGAACAGAAGAAGCATTGAAATGGCTAAAAGAGGCGGTAGCATACAACTGGATAGACTATGCCCTGTTAGAGCATAGTCCTTTCTTTAAAAACATCAAAGATGAGCCCGACTTCCAGGCCATTGTATCCCAACTAAAAGCTAAAATGGAAGAGATGCGCCGGGAAACCGAGCAGAAAGATACGCTGATCCCCCAGGCACTTTAAGCCTGGCAGCTTTTTAGTTTTCTCCTAAATACGTTCCTGAGCCAAAGGCAAATATTTCAGAAGGAGTACGGGCATTGTTGATAATTTTGTTCATCTCGGCTACGACCTCCGGGTGTTGGTCGGCAATGTTGTTTTCTTCACCTATATCTTCAGCCAGGTTATAGAGTTCCAGTGGGTTGTCAGGATTTTCCAGCACCTCGTAGCGTACTGCTTTCCAGTCGCCTTTGCGTACCGCTACCCTGCCTCCTTTCTCATGAAACTCCCAGTATAGATACTCATGCTCCTCCTGACCCTCTTCACCCATCAGTGTAGGAAGCATGGAAATTCCGTCCACTTCTTTTTCCAAGGGAGCTTCAGCGACTTCAGCAAAGGTAGGGTACAAATCCCAGAAGGCTGAGATGTGCTGACTTTCACTGGCGGCAGGAATTTTTCCCGGCCAGCGGGCGATGGTAGGTACACGAATTCCCCCATCGTAAAGGTCACGTTTAAATCCTCTCAGCGGACCATTGCTGTCAAAATATTCTGGATCTGCGCCTCCTTCCAGATGAGGACCATTATCACTGGAGAAAACAATAAGTGTATTTTCATCTAAGCCTAGCTCTTTCAATTTAGCGACAATCTCTCCTACCTGATCATCCAGCACATTGACCATGGCAGCGAAAGCCGCATGGGTTTCCGCCTGCGATTCATAAGGCCCCTGGCGGTAATCCGGTCCTTCATCATAGCCTTCATAAGCTTTTTCGGGTTCAAATTTACCGCGGTACTTTTCCATATATTCTTCCGGTGCCGCCAGTTCAGCATGAGGAATGATGCTGGGGACAAAAAGAAAAAAGCTGGTATCTTGGTTTTGCTCAATAAAGTTCAGCGTCTGCTCATGAATGAGTGAGGGGGCGTATTGTCCTTTCTGCTTGCCTTCATTGTCCTCCAGCATGACTTTCTGGTCGTTGTCCCAGAGATAATAGGGATAATAATTATGACCCAAACGCTGGCAATTGTAGCCATAAAAACGATCAAATCCCTGATTGAGGGGGTCGCCTTCCGAACCGGGATAACCAAGTCCCCACTTCCCGAAAGCACCGGTAACATAGCCCTGCTCTTTGAGCATCTCTGGTAAGATACGAATGCTATCGGCTATTGGATACTGTCCCTCCGGTCTTACTTCTTTATTGCCCCGGATAAAGGTATGTCCGCTATGCTTGCCGGTCATGATCACCGAGCGGGATGGGGCACAGACAGTGCTACCGGAATAATGCTGCGTAAAGCGCATACCTTCTGCTGCCAACTGATCAATATTGGGTGTTTCAAAATGCGTTTGCCCGTACACACTCAGATCTCCATAGCCCAGATCATCGGCAAGTATAAAAACGATATTGGGTTTTCTGTTTTCAGTGCTAACTGTTTCTTCTTCGTTGGCCTGAGGTTGTGCACAACCTAAGAGAAGCAAAAAGCACGCAAAGAATAAATACTTGGATAGAGTCATTAAGATATAAATTAGGTTGTCTTCAAAGTCAAACAATAATGATAATAGATTCAGCCATAAGTAACAAATCCGGAATACCTGAAAAAGCGAAAGATAGCTTAGTTAGTATTCTCAAGGATTCTATTTATTTTCAGCAAGTTTATACTTAGCACTTATGCGGATGCCCTTCTAATACAGGTTAAAGCATGCAGAACCAAAGAGACCTTGCTGGCTGGTATGATCGCTGTGGAAGTAAGACTGCTGAAGGTATCTTAGTAGAAACATGAAGCTGTTCATGAAAGACGGAAAAGTTTATCGCTATGAAAAATAGTCCTAAGTCAGATCAGATCCTCCTGCTGGGTGATCCGCGCCTGAATGAAAAAAGCCGGGAGCTGGGTCAGCATGAGCTTCCTTATATCAATGAAGTCGTACAGGAATTACACGACATCCTCTTTGAGTTCAAAGCAAAGTATGGGGCTTTCCGGGCTATTGCCGCTCCTCAGATTGGTGAAATGATCCGCCTGATTTATATGAATATTGACCATCCGCTAATCATCATCAATCCATCGTTTAGCTATCTGAGTGAAGATAAGCTTGAGCTCTGGGATGACTGCATGTGTTTTCCCAATCTGCTGGTAAAAGTAGAGCGCCACCAAAGCTGTTTGATGGAATACTTTGATGAACATTTTGAAAAGCAGCAAATCAATGCGGAGGGGGCTTTGTCTGAACTTTTACAACATGAATATGATCATCTGGAAGGTATTCTGGCTACGCAAAGGGCAATTGACAAGCAATCATTCCGCTGGAGAAAAACCATGAATTCTTCCCTGTAATGCTAAAGCTATTGATGCATACATATTGATTTTTACCTTTTTCACCCTTTTCGCAAACATTTTTTACCCGGGCCTATTTCTCAAAGTATGGAAAAACTAAGCTTTAAAAACGGAGATACAATGCCCGCCATTGGGCTGGGAACCTGGAAATCTGATCCGGGAGATGTACATGATGCGGTGATAGCTGCCATTCAGAGTGGCTACCGCCATATTGATTGTGCGGCCATCTATGGTAATGAGTCTGAAGTGGGCGAGGCACTAAAAAAAGCATTTGCCGATGGCATGGTGAAAAGAGAAGAGCTTTGGGTCACTTCCAAGCTCTGGAATAATTCTCACCGAAGGGAGCAGATAATTCCTGCCCTGGAAAAGACGTTGAAAGATTTGCAACTGGAGTACCTTAACCTCTATCTGGTACACTGGCCGATAGCTTTGAATAAGGATGTGACTTTCCCCGAAGGGCCCGATGACTTTTTGAGCCTGGAAGAAGTGCCCATTACTGAAACCTGGAAAGGCATGGAAGAAGCTAAGCACAAAGGCCTGGCTAAACACATTGGGGTATCTAACTTCAGTGAGAAAAAGATCAGGGAGCTTCTTCAACAGTCAGAAAGTAAACCTGAAATGAATCAGGTAGAGATGCATCCCTATCTGCAACAAAAAGAATTGGTGGCATACTGTAAAGAGCAGGGGATTCACCTGACTGCCTACTCTCCGCTAGGCTCAGGAGACCGCCCTGCCAGATCAAAAAAAGAAAGCGACCCGGTGTTGATGGAGGATAAAACGATCCACAACATAGCCAAAAAACATGATTGTTCCCCTGCTCAGGTATTGATCAGCTGGGCTGTCAACAGAGGCACCGCCGTTATTCCCAAGTCTGTCAATCCTAAGCGTATTCAGCAGAACATTGACGCTGCTAAGATCAACCTAAGCGATGATGAAATGCAAACCATTGCCGGTCTGGATAAGCATCACCGCTTTATTGACGGTGCATTTTGGGCTATGGAAGGCTCTCCTTACAGCATGGAAGGGCTTTGGAATGAGTAATTAACTCATTTATTAGCTTGTCATCAGATATTAGCCGGGTGAAGACTCCCCGGCTATTTTTTTGTTCACTGATGCTTCGCTGACTTTGCCTCAATAATTTTAATGTTTGTAGTATTTATTTTTACCCTTTTAATACGCACTTCGGTACTAAACATTAAAAAACACATTTAATAATGTTTATTGTGTTACTAGACATTAAAAGGAGTTTTTCTTACCTTACAAACATCAAAAAACACATTATCTGATGTCTAATACCCTTTACTCCATTAATTCCGATCGCAATCAACCCTGGAATGCTCTTCCCCCTCTCCCCATTGCCAAGGATTTATACAAAACCATAGAGGTATTAGAAGCCCTGGGTCAGGCTAAATTAGCCCTGGGGCGTTTGCAGGGGCGAAGTGTGGCGATTCCTAATCCCGGCATGCTGATCAACACCATTAGCTTGCAGGAAGCTAAAGCCTCCAGTGCCATAGAAAACATCTTTACTACCGATGATGATCTTTACAGGGCTTATTCTGAAGATAATTTTTACGAAACTACCGGCCCTTCCAAAGAGGTGCTTTATTACCGGCAGGCACTGTGGGCCGGCTATGAGCATTTACAACAGCAGGATTTTGACATGGATTACCTCATCCAGATGTACCGCACCGTAAAGCAAAGTAGCGATGGTATCCGTCCTCCTTTTACCCAGATTGTTATTCGCCGTGGCGACAGTGGCCCGCAGGCAGGACAAGTAATTTATACCCCTCCCCGGGGTGCTAAACTGATAGAAGAAAAATTACAAAACCTGCTGAACTTTCTTAATAATGACGAACAGTATGCGGTTGATCCCTTGCTAAAAATGGCTATCGGACACTTTCAGTTTGAAGCTATCCACCCTTTTCGGGATGGTAACGGGAGAACAGGCAGGTTGCTAAACATTCATTACCTGACCAAAAAGGGCTTATTAGACTTACCTATTCTTTTTCTCAGCCGCTACATTATTGAAAACAAAAGTGATTATTACGCTTATCTGGCAGGAGTTTCACAAAGGGGAGACTGGAAAGCCTGGATACAGTATATGTTGAAAGCAGTAGAAATCACCTCTAACATTACCTACCAGAAAATAAATGACATCATCGCTACCAAAGACGCTATACTGGAAGTGGTGGAGAAAGAGACTGAGATAAGAAGGCCGGAACAGCTGATTCTCGCCATTTTCAACCAACCGCTTACCAAGGTAAAACATTTGACCGATCGTGGATATTATGCGGAAAATACCGCTCGCAACTACCTCAATCAGTTGAATGATATGGGCATACTGGAAAAGAAAAGCATAGAAGGGCACCATTACTACCTGAACCAGGAGCTCTACCGTATACTGGCCGAGTAATTACAAGCTAATTAGTTTATGAACAGTTGAGCATCGTATCTGATGTTCAAAAGCGTTATTTAATTCAGTAATGCGGTTTTAGACTGTGAGCATAAACCATTTTGTCAGCGAAATTCCATTGTCTCTGACCTGATAAATACTTATATTAATTCAAGCATAATTATACCCAAACACTTTTTATGTATCCATTATTTTTATCGTTGCTGTTCTGTTTATGCTGTATCTGTAACTTTTCCTTTGCCCAGGATCAAGAAAGGTTCCGGGTAAGCTCTGAAGAAGAGATAGAGCAGGCTATCCCCGCCAGCGATCGCTATCTGCTTGAGCAATTTCAGCAAGGAATTGTCAGCCTCCACAATGGTACTAAAGCAAACGCCAGACTCAATTATAACCTACTCCTGGAAGAGATACAGTTCATCAACCTCACCGGAGATACCATGGCGCTGGCAGATGAGCAGTTGGTGAAGCAGATCAGTATAGGCGATAAAACCTTCTACTATGGTGAGCAGTCGGGCTTTGTTGAGACAATCGCGGATTACTCACCGGTAAAGCTCGCGGTTCATCAGAAATTTACGACTATAAATGCTGAAAAAATGGGAGCTTATGAACAGTCTTCGGCAGTATCTTCTATCAGAACTTACAAATCTTTCACTACCAATACTGGTCAGCGACAAAACCTGAAGCTTAAAGGAGATTTGGTACTGGCTATAGAGTCTAGCTTTTATTTTGTTGATCAAAATAACCGTACTTACAAAGCCAATAAATCTGCTTTAAAGAAAATTTTTCCTGAGAAGAAAAATATCATCCGAGATTTTGTAAAAGAAGAGAAAATAGATTTCAATAAGGACGAAGACCTGAGAAAGCTGCTACAATACTGTAGCGAACTCTCCTCCTGATCTTATTCTGCTTTCGCCAGACTTTGTATGTCTTCTTTCTCAATAGTACGGATCACCCATTCGCCTACTTTTAGCCCTTGTGCCGTACCATTTTCGTTGGCATCACGATAATGAATACCTCCGTACAAACGGGATACCGCGGCTTCCTTAGCTGCTGACATAAAAGACGTAAAATCACGGGCAGGAATACCATAACTAACCTCCACATCATCAGTGTAGCTGAAACCATCCCCGAAATAATAGGTCAGTATATAAGCGGAAGCACCTGAAATGGTAGAGTGACCGCTGGTATACTCAGGAAAGGGAGGTGTTTGCAAAAGCGGTTCCCAGGTGGGGTCAATATATTTTCTGATCGCCGTCTCAGGCCTTATCCGGTTACTGCGGTATTTCTCATCCCAGCAGGAGATGAAGGCATCCATCAGACCCACTGCCACTACGGTATGTAGCTTCACTGATTCAGGAAAACTTTTCTGTGCCTTTTCGCAGGCGATGCTGGTGATGCCCATCCAATGCGCACCGGGAGAGATTTTCTTCAAGCCTACCATAAGATGACCATTATTTTCCATGGCAAACGGATTACAGTCCCAGAAAGAAGCGATTCTTCTGTGCTCCTGAGGCAGTGACTTACCTTCTTCGTAGACTTCCATCAGCATTTGGAAGTAGGGAGAGTTTTTGTCTTCACTGAAAGCTACCGGAGGAGCCGGCTTAAACTGACTGGCGGAATCCATGGTAAGTGGACGCACCGTGTTGAAATGCGGCTCTACCGCCGCGAAGTAGGCGGGCGGAGTGGGGTACCAATAACCTTTTCCTTCCAGCGGTGTGTATTTGGGGTAATTGCTGATCTCACGATAATGATCGCTTTTCACATACGCCAGCACCTGCTTACTGATCTCCTGCGCGTAGTTTTTTGACTGAGTGATGACTTCTTCTGCATAACCAAGTTGCTTACAGGAATCTAAAAATTGCTGCTCATAAGCCTGTATCATACTGCCAGAAGGTTGAATCTTCTGGGCTGTTTCCATCATGGCTAGTATGGCAGCGAGCGAAGGCGAATGCCCTTCAACTTCAGGCTTGGTGATTTCAGGAAATTCATTGAGGACCCCAGCCATGCTGCTCAAAGTAGCATCATGTTGTACCATTACCTCGTAGCCGGATAGATTGATGTAGGCAAAGAAACGCGCTGCTAAAGGAGGGTTGGTCACATCATGCACCATCACTTCGGTTACTTTTGCCATCAGCCTCTGAATGTCTTCATTGCTAAATTCCGGAAGTTCTTCCTGCTTTTGCCCACAAGCAAACATCAGTATGCTCATCCCCAGCAATAAAAAACATGCTCTTCCTCTCATAACTAGTTGATTTTATAAGCTTTTATCTCAGCCTGATTGATTCCAAATAATAGTGTATTATTCACTTCTATCACACTTCTCACATCGCCCCACACTTCTAAACCAGAATGCTGCTGAGGGATGTAGGCAAAGTTACCTTTTCCATCGCCTTCCAGCAAGATCCCATAATTCGCGTCACATTTTCCAAAGCGTAAGCGTGCCTGGCTAATATTACCACTCAGCAGCAGATCTTTGTTACCATCCTGATTATAATCAAAAGAGTTGATGGTGAAGACCGGAGAGGATTGCACCACCAAAGGCAATTCTTTTTGCTTAAACTTTCCTCTTTTGTTACTTTCAAAGTAAGTGGTTTTCAATTCATTGGCTTGTAAGCGTTGTACTCCTTCTAATTCCTCTTCGGTAAAAATATCCTTCAGTTGGGCATCTGCGTAACTATCATAGTCGGGAAAACGGGTACGCATCATCGCCATCTGGTCCAGCAGTTCGTCGCGGGTTACGGAGGGATAACTTTGACCCTGTATGTAAAAACAGAAGATGGGGTCAACCGATCCGTTGTCATCAAAATCTTTGTAGAACAGCTCAGCCGGTTCACTGTCGCTGACTTTGCATTGGGTATTCAATCCCATATTGCCTAGTACCAGATCAACTTTACCATCGCCATTCAAATCATCAGCCAGAATACTATTCCACCAACCGCTATACGTTTTCTCAAAGTAATCACTGGTTTTCTCTTCCAGCTTTCCATTGTTTTTGGCATATACCTGCACTGGCATCCACTCTCCTACTACTATGAGTTCTTCCTCCTGATCGTCATTCAGGTCTACCCAGGCAGCGTCGGTCACCATGCCTGCCTGCTGTAGCTGAGGCGACACGGTCTGTGTCATGTCTTTGAACTTAGCCTGACCATCATTGATCAGTACATAGCTAGGCGGAACTTCAGGATAACGTCCGGGAATCACGCGGCTACCTACAAAAAGGTCAAGCTTTCCGTCTCCATCAATATCAGAGGCACGAGCACAGCTACTGCTGGTGAGCATTGCAGGTAAAGCTCCTTTGCTTTTGGCATAATTTCCCTGGCCATCATTGAGGTAGAGCCGATCCTGCAATGCTTCATCTTCAGGCATAAAATCATTATAGCCCCCACTACACACATAAAGGTCGGCAGCACCATCACTATTGGCATCAAAAAACAGGGCATCCACATCTTCACTCCGCTGGTCTTCAGTAAAAGCGGAAGTGTTTTGCTGTACAAATTTTCCGTTGGCCTGCTGTAGGTATAAAGCGCCCGCCTGCCCACTACTTCCTCCTACATACACATCTTCCCGGCCATCTCCGTTTACATCAGCCTTTGCCATAGCAGGGCCGGAAAAAGACAGCGGATTTACCATCAGCGGCTGACGCTTGAAATCATTCAGCCTGTTTTCTTTATGTTCAAAGGCGAGTGGAGCGTTTACCTCCTGATAAATTGTTTGTTGCGGCTTTGGAAAAGGATAGTTTTCAGTGGCATCTTTTTCATTCAATGTAATGCGCTGATCTATGCTTAAGCTTGTAAGCAATTGCTGCTTGCCACTTTGCCATACGATACGGAGGGAGTCAATTTCGCTGTGCTCTCCCAAACCAAAGTGCAAAATAGGAGAAACGCTGGACTGATAGCCTCGTGAAGGCATCTGCTCCAGGTACTGCACTTTACCCTCTGCATAGAGCATCACTTTGGCTCCGATACCAAAGCGGTTCATTCCCTCCCCTTCCAGCTTAAGCTGCAGGTAGTGATGCTCTCTCTCCTGCTTAGCTTCATTTTGAAAGATAAAAGCAGGGCGGTTAATGTTGTTTACGACCAGGTCCAGATCGCCATCATTATCCAGGTCAGCGTAGGCTGCTCCATTGCTATTAGATGCCATGCGCAAGCCCCATTCAGTAGTAGCGTCAGAAAAGGTTGTAGCGTGGTCAGAGGTGCCTCCATTATTTTTGTACATATAGTTGACCACATTGGATGAGGGCATCTGGTACACCAACTCCAGTATATCTTTACGCAAAAGGTTCCCTTCTCTTCTGTTCAGGTAATCGCCCATGTGCTTCATAAAATCCATATTGGTATAATCGCGCACATAGCCATTGGTAACAAAGAGGTCTTTCCAGCCATCATTGTCATAATCCGCCAGCAGGGCAGCCCAACTCCAGTCCGTATTGGAGACACCCGCCAGTTGTCCTATTTCGCTAAAAGTAGGCTGACCATCGGCTCCCGGGCCATTGTTGGTATGCAGCATGTTCCGCATATACTGATAATAAAACCCCACGTTCAGGTTCAGGTTAAACAGCTCATAATTATCAGGAGCAAACAGCAGCTTTTGCCTTCTGTTATCTTCAGGTAACATGTCCAGGGTATAGATATCCTGCAAACCATCATTGTTGATGTCGGCAATATCATTGCCCATAGAAAAGTGTGAAGTATGCCCTAACTGTGACTGTATCTGATCTGTGAATGTGACTTTCCCGTCGGGCCCATAACCATTATTGATGTAGAGAAAATCTGGTATGGCATAATCATTAGAAATGTAAATATCCGGCCAGCCATCAGCATTGATATCGGCTATACCTACTCCCAGGCCATAAGAAAGAGAAGTACTCTGGATGCCCGACTCTGCGGTTACATCAACAAAAACCCTCCGCTCGCCCGCTTCTCCCGACGAAAAAGGCGTATGATTCTTAAAGAGTCGTACACCATTAGAAGGATCTTCTTTTTTGAGCAGGTCTGCCGTAGAGGCTTCATCTAATACCGGTAAGGGAAAAGGGCTATGATTTAACAGAAACATATCCAGGTCACCATCCCGGTCATAGTCAAAGAAAGTAGCTTGTGTACTGGTGGCGGTGCTGGCCAGATCATACTCTTCCGCCATTTCTCTGAAGCTAAGTTTACCTGATGCATCCACGCCCTGGTTGATAAATAGCTGGTTACGTCGATTCTCCGGCCTTACGTTTCCTGAATAGCACACGTAGATGTCCAGCCAGCCATCGCTATTGACATCCGCCATGGTAACCCCTGTTTTCCAGGGTGCTTTCTTTCCGGAAACACCAGCCTCTTCGGTGACATCTTCAAATTGAAGGGATGCATTCCCTTCTGCCCCTTTATTCAGATAAAGCTTATTGGAGATCATATTGCCAGAGAAATAGATGTCTTCCCAGCCATCATTATTAACATCCCCGATGGCTACGCCACCTCCATTGTAAAAGTACTCATAAGCCATCACATTGGTATTCAGCCCTTCGGTAAGCTCATTATTGAACTTTACATTGGTAGCTTGTGGTGAGAGTAAGGTAAACAGTGGTGGAGGGGAAGAAGTAGCTTTGGAAGATGCCTTCTCCTGTGTGGTATCTGTATTCTGGTCACTGCAACTTGACACGAGAACTGCTGCCAAGAAAAGCCAATAAATCAGGGAGTGTGTATTCCGAGCCAATTTTATTTATTCTTTAGATATGTCCTAAAACAGAAAATCTATGCTGGTATTTTATAACCAGCATAGATTTTAAAAAATTCAAGTAAGCATGTGATTAATCGCGCGGCGACCGTCACGCTCTTACTTTATGATTAGTAGCCCGGGTTCTGAACCAAAGCCTCATTTCTATTGATCTCATCTCTTTCAAATGGCATAAAATACATTTTATCTAACCATTGACGATTCTCAAACCCAGGATCCAGATCAGCAACAGTATAAGTATAATCGTAATTATCAGGATTGTATTGATAAAGCGTTACATTGGCGCCCGGCTTCAAAGTACCTTCTATCAGAATAATCTGAGGTTGTTGTCCTAAAGTCTCTTCAGCTATCATCCAGCGGCGTGCGTCATGGAAACGATGCTCTTCATACACCAACTCAACCCTGCGCTCATTTCTATATTGATTCATCAGTTCATCACCAGTAGCAGTGATTGCCGGCATACCGGCACGGAATCGGATCTTATTCAACCATTCTCGTGCTTCTGCATCCTGACCCAACTCTATGCTTGCTTCCGCGTAATTTAGCATAGCTTCTGTATATCGTAACTCTGGCCAGGGAATTTCCTGACGTGTATTCTGGTCTACGATACTAGGGTCTTTGTTGATGAACTTATGCATATAATAGCCGGTACGGGTACCGTTCCAGTCTTCAATAGGACTCTGACGGGTATCCAAACCAAAATGGGTGGCAACTTCACCATCTTGAATGACTTCATACTGTCCGGTTTGAATCTCATTGGCAGGATCTCTAGGCGCAACATCAGCGGTACGAGGTTTCCAGCCAGCACCATCATGGAGAATAGTAGCATAAAAGCGAGGGTCCCTGTTCTCATAAGGAGCGGCCGCGTGCTCAGGATTATTCCAGTCAAACTCACTGCCATCCATCATTTCATAGTCATCTACCAGATTTTGCGTAGGGGTATTACCTGCCCAGTTATGATAGCCGTTAGGTCCGTTATCCAGAGCAGCTCTACTTCCATCCTCAACTTTCGCATTGATAAAATATCTTGCAAATAAAAGCTCGCTTTCTCCTCCATTCTTAGACAAAGACATATTTTCGTAATTCTGCTCACCCTCTTCAGGTGATACCGGAGCCGTTAAGTCTGTCATATAGCCATTCGCTTCGTCCAAAACAGCTTTTGCTGCTGCCTGAGCAGCTTGCCAACGTGAGGTTTGATCACCACCTGTATAACCTATAAGCTCAGGA
Source organism: Catalinimonas alkaloidigena (assembly GCF_029504655.1). NCBI lineage: Bacteria > Pseudomonadati > Bacteroidota > Cytophagia > Cytophagales > Catalimonadaceae > Catalinimonas > Catalinimonas alkaloidigena. The sequence goes on along the minus strand of NZ_JAQFIL010000001.1, from coordinate 214,980 downwards.
TTAGAATAGCCCGCTATTACGCTCGAGTTAGCTGAAGCTGTAGGGATATGATGCAAGTCGCTGGCAGCATACAACAGTATACGAGACTTTAATGCCAAAGCAGCGGCTCTGTTAGCGCGACCATCACCCAAAGCTTTACCTTCCAATAACTGAGCAGCAGCATCACAGTCTGCCACAATAAAATTAACACACTCTTCAAAGGAGCTTCTCTGCAGGCTATAATCAGCTTCTCCTAACTCATATACTCTGTCAATTATAGGCACTCCACCCCATAACCGGACTAGTTGATGATAGAAAAACGCTCGCATAAAACGGGCTTCTCCCAAAAGCCTTTCAGCTAATTCAGCATCATCAAACTGAGGTTCAGTCAGGTTTTCTATCGCAATATTCGTAGCCCTGAGTCTGCTAAACATATCTCCATATCTCAAACGGGGGTCTCCCCAGTTGATTACATTATCAGGAGTGGTACGAGACTCAGTAACGGTAGTTATTCCCCGGCCGGGGTGGGTGAAGATAGCCTCATCTGTAGTAGAAGCCAGCATTTCTTCATTGAACCCGCCGTCATTTAAACCATTATAAATATCGGTTACCGCTGCTTCAGCCAGCCCTGGGTCTACCCACACGGCATTTTCTGATATTTCATCCAGAGGCTCGGTGTTCACAAAGTCATCATTACAGCCCGTAGCAATACCCAAAGCCATGACGACAGTTAAAGATATATATTTTACCTTATTCATCTTTTTGCGTTTATCAATTCTTAAAATGTTACGGTTGCACCCAGGTTAATAATACGTGACTGCGGATAATACTGACCGCTCTGGCTATTAGACTCAGGGTCATATACATCTAACTCATCAATAGTAAACAGATTGAGCCCGTTAGCATAAATTCTCAAATTACCAATACCAACTTTTTCAGTCAGATCTACCGGTAAATTATACCCTATCTCAAAGTTCTTTAAACGAATATAGTCCGCATCCCTCAGCCAGTAAGAGTTACCGGAAGAATACCACTGATTGTTTCTGTCGGCGATGCGAGGGTGTACACTACTAGGGTTATCTATCTGCCAGCGATTTTCATAGGTATCCAGCAAAAAGTTACCAATACTTCCGGATTCAGTAATCACGAATACCTTTGCTCCGGCAGCTCCCTGGAATAAGATAGATAAATCAAAGTTTTTATAGTTAGCACTTAGATTTATACCTCCTTGGAAAAGTGGAATAGATGTATAGTCAGTCCTCACCTGGTCATCAGCGGTAATTTTACCATCAGGTACGCCATCAGGACCGTACAGATCTTTGTACTTCATATCTCCGGGACGTAAGTTGTTGGTCAATTCGCTATAGTCAATGGTATTGGCGTCAATTTCTTCCTGGGTAGCAAATACACCATCATACTCATAAAGCTGATAAGTGTACATGGGCTTTCCAGTAGTTCTTTGCCAATCAGGAGCACCAGGCGCCTCATCCCAGTAAACAATTTCATTTTGTGCATAACCACCATTTACGCTGGCGCTAAAGCTAAAGTCACCAACCTGACCATTATACCCTACATTAAAGTCATAGCCCATATTTTTCACTTCAGCTATGTTTTCAGGAGGCAAAGTCATACCAGTATGCTGAGGCACTGAGCCAAATCTGGGCCATAAAATATCGGTTCTATTGTTCATAAAGTAATCAAACTCGAAGAAGATTCTGCCTTCCAGCATCTGACCTTCAATACCGATATTGGCATTATTGGCTACCTCCCAGGTAATTGAATTGTTAGGCACACGGGTCTCAAATAGTGTGGTAACTTCCTGCTGATTAATAATAAAGCTACTGAGGCCATAAGTAGAAAGGTATTGGTATTCTTGCAGCGAACCGTTCGGCCCTTGAGTAATATTATCATTACCCATTTGCCCCCATGATCCACGGATTTTCAGATAGTCCATGAAGCTGATGTTGTCTTTCCAGAAATTTTCTTCTGAAATCACCCAACCTGCCAGGAAGCCAGGGAAGAATCCGTAGCGAGTATCCTCAGGGAACATGTATGAGCCATCATAGCGCCATAAGAACTCAGCAAGATATTTTTCCTGATAGTTATAAGCGACACGACCAAAGTAGTTCAGACGAGCACGCTCCCAGGCACTACCGCCGATCCTTTGCTCGTTTGTACCACCGGCAAACAACTGGTCAACCGCATCGGAGATGAAAAACCTGCGGTAGGCATTAAATCCACTCCACTCTATGGTTTCTCTGTTTACACCTGCCAGGAAAGTCAGGTTATGATCTCCAAATGCTTTAGTATAGTTAATAGTTGTACCCAACAATATATTCAACTGGTCTTCATTGCCTTGTGACAGGTTAGGTTCAGCCGGGCCACGTTGTACTCTATTCATGATAGGCTCATCGGCTTCATCAAATCCATCCCAGGTGTAAAGATCCCAGGGAGTATTCCATCTCTTAGTCTGGCGTATGTATTTATCAATCGCTGCTGTTCCCGTTACTTTCAAACCTTCAACACCGGGGATAGAAATCTCCAGTGACCCGTTCGTTTGAATGTAATTTCTGTCGTCATTATCATATCCGGTAGCACCTGTGGTTACTACGACGGGTTGGGTGCCATTTTCAATATCAGGACCCGGTAATCCGTTAGGCCAATAGGCAGGTGAAGTGGGTATTCCTCGCATCTGCATTCTGAAAATCTGTCCGGCAGATACTGTAGGGAAGTAGCGTCTTTCCTGACGCCCTAACATACCAATTGAAGCTTTGATATATTCATTGATTTGCCCATCCAGGTTGATACGAATATCATACTGCTTATAGCCGGTGGCTGAGTTTTTGTAGAAAGCATCCTGATTTTGATAACCCAATGATGCCAGGTACTTGAAGCTCTCTGAACCACCGGAAAGCTGCACATTATGTTGTGACTGAGGAGACCAGTTTTTGAGCGTCTCATCATACCAGTTCGTATTAGGGTGTCCCCAGGGGTCATTACCATTTCTGAAAAGCTCAATATCTTCCGGAGTATACGTAGCCGGTAATTCACTACCATCATTTCTTGTATAAACTCCTTCCGAATCAAAAGCGGCCTGAGCAGCTTCCCATTCTTCTACCGGTAAATTAAAAATCTCCAGCTCGTTTCTCATCTCAGCAAACTGGGCAGCATCTGCCAAATCAGGCACTCTGGTGGGTTGCGCCCAGCCCTGATTGAAAGAGTAGGATAACTGAGGTTTTCCGCTTTTTCCACGTTTGGTAGTAATCAGGATTACCCCATTCGCCGCACGTGCTCCATAAATCGCTGCCGATGCGTCTTTTAGCACAGATACACTTTCAATGTCTGCAGGATTTATACGCTCCAGGCCCCCTGCTCTATCAGGTATACCATCAACTACTACGAGCGCGTTATTATTACCCAGTGTATTTGTTCCTCTGATACGGATCGCAGAGCCATCATAACCCGGCTCACCGCTTCTGTTTACTGCAAACACTCCAGGAATACGACCGGCAAGTGAATTGGAAAGGTTAACCGTAGGAGATTTAGTAAGCTCTCTTCCTTCTACCGCTGCCACTGAACCGGTTACCGTTACTTTTTTCTGCTCACCATAACCTACCACTACAACCTCAGAGAGAGATTGTACATCAGCAGCCAGACTCACATTAATCGTAGTACGTCCGCCAATTTCCACCTCCTGCGCTTCGTAACCTACAGATGAATAAATCAAAGTAGTAGTCTCATCAGGAACGCTTAGGTTATAGTTACCTTCCACATCGGTAATGGTACCGATGGTAGTTCCTTTGGCCAAGATGTTTACGCCAGGAAGCCCTGAACCATCTTCGGCGTCTGTTACTTTGCCGGAGATGTTTTTCTCCATCACTTCCAACTGTATCATGGTAGCTGCAGTAGAACTTAGCCAGGGCTGACTTTCAGAGTCTTTCGCTCTGGCATCCTGACTTTGTGCATCACTCACCTGAGGCTCGGTACGCTGTATTTTATCTACCTGCTTACTCTGGCGATAGATCACATAGTACTTGTCTCCGGTTTTTCTGTATTTGAGGTCAAGAGGGGTCAGGTAATTTTCCAGTATATCCTCTACTGAGCCTTGTACTGCATTTTCCTCTAGCTGTATTTTTTGGTTTTCTACCAGGCTAAGGTCATAGGTGAAGTATACTTTATACTCAGACTGCAGTTTTTCCAGTACACTCTTGAGTGTCTGGCTTTCTTTCTGCTGATCTTTGTTTTCATCACCTGTAGCCAGGTGATTGACATTTACATTACTGGCAATTGCCAGTTCTTGGGGTGGCAGTGCATAGCCGAAGCTACAGAGCAAGGCCAGAAGCCATGCCAACTGCACACGAAAGAGTAGCTTTTTTTTCATAACATAAGTGGTTTAATTTGCTGGTTTAAAAATTTCTGTAATTGATTATTTCATAATGATCTCATCTTCACTTCTTTCCAATTGTACATCAAGCATAAGTTCCAAAGTCTCCAGCACCAGGTCCAGGTTATCTGTTGGTAGCGTAGTCTTGATCTTTTTATCGGCAAGCTCATCCGAACTAAACCGTATTTCTACGCCATAATAATTATTTATTAATATAGCTAAGTCTGAAAGGGGCTGTCCGTCCAGTATCATCTGATGGTTACGCCAGGCGGTTACTTTTTTTGGGTTTGCATTCAGCTTATCCAGCCTCTGGGTTGCCGCAGAGTAAGCTACCATATCTCCCGGCTCCATGCGTAGCCTTTCCCCACCAGTCATTTTCAGGTCTACAATTCCTTCATCCAGGCTCACTTCTACTTTTCCTGAACGATGGTTTACGTTAAAAGCCGTGCCTACGACCTCAACATCAATATCCTGTAAACGCACTATAAATTTTATAGCCTCATTACGATCAGGTATAGTGAGCTTACTCACCTTAAAGAAGGCTTCTCCCTCCAGCCACACCTGCCTTTGCTCTTTTTTTTGCCAGTCCTCCGCAAAACGCAGGCTGGAGTTTGCATTAAGAATTACTTCTGAACCATCAGGCAGCTCAAACTTCTGGGTTTCCCCATAGGTAGTAGAAAATACCTGCTCATCCTGACTCAATATGTAGACAGGTAACATGATGCTCACAATTAGTAATAGGGAGGCAGCAATAGCCAGCCAGGGTGACATCAGTCTTTTGTTGTCTTTATCTTTAGGAGGGGCAGAAGAAGCATCAGGTTTATTTTGTTCATCAAGACTTTCTCTGATTCTTTCTTTGGTCATAAGCATGCGATCAGCAGACCATTCATCTTTCCTTAGTTTTTGTAAACTGAGTAAGATTTTAGCTTCCTCAATGGCCTCTTTTTTTTCAGGGTGTAACGCCAGCCACGTTTGCCAGTAGTCAGATACTTCAGCATCCCGGGTAAATACCCAACGCTGAAAGTATTCATCCATCGCAAAGTCTAAGGCTGTGTATTGATTGTAAAACATGCTCGTATGATAAACTACTATTATAGAGAAGAAAGAGCAGGAAATTTGACCAATGAATTTAATTTATTTTCAAAAATTACAATAAGCTCAAATAGCAATAACTACTCTTTGTCTATTGACAATGAACACATCTTTTTATTGCTATACTTTCAACAAAAAGCTGCTAAACCAATAGTAGCAAGCCGGAGGCAAACAGGCTGAAATAGTAGCCCGCTGAAGTTTTTGTGGATAAGATAGGAGAGAGCGCTCTTCTCAGTTGAGCAAGGGACTTGTAAATCATTGAATAGAGAGCAGATTTCTCTATTTTCATAATACCGGCTACCTCTTCATAGCTTTGATTTTCGTAAAACTTCAAATAGATTGCTTCTTTCTGACGGGGGGAAAGTTGCCGGATAGCTTCAGCAATTTTTTTTCTTTGCTCATCATTATTTTCTTCTATTATCCGGTAGGCTTCACTGGATAACTCAATATTAAATTGATATGCTTCCCCCCCTCTATCCAACACAAGCTCCTGAGATCTGGTGTCAGTTTTCAGTTTATTTATTAACAAGCGACGAAAGGATTTGAAAAGGTAGGCTTTAGGGTTATTAATCGTTGTGGCGCATTGAGGGGCCTTCAGTAAGTTGACAAATACATCATGAACACAATCCTCTATTAAAGATTTCTGAGAAGTAATCTTGCATCCATAATTATAAAGTAAAGAAGCATACTCTATGTATAATTGCTCCCAATTTTGAGGAGGCTCATGTGAAGTAATATTCTGATCACCCATAATAGGCGCTTTGTAGGTTGCTGTATTTAGAGTACTGTAGTAAGTCTGTTAAAGTAGCATGAATTCGTACAAATTCAAAGTGAGGTGTAGTCAGCTGTAATGAAAAAAGTGGAGAGAATAAGCCTAACTATTGCAAATACTGATGATTTAATAAATTGATATTTTGCTTTTGCCATCTATTACAAAATATTGTTACAATCATTACAAAGTATACTATATTGATGTAGCAACATATATTTTTATCGTTTGAAGGAAATAGGAATGGGGTGGCAAAGCTTCCGATTGCTTAAGCAAGATAAAAAAGCTTATTCACAGCTTTTTTCAGTAGTAGGAATGGCTTATACATCTTTTCTAACGGTCTACCCAACTGACTAAAAAGAAGTGATCTAAATTCATGATCATATACAGCGATTGCCCACCGATATTTGAGGAGTTCCCCTGTAAACAGTTTTTTCTTTTGCCTGAAATATCCCGACGCATTTTTTATATAAAGTCGTGTTGTCACTTCACTTAACTTGCTTTATCCAAATTTTTAGAAGAAAATCTACAAGTATATATGCAATTTCTTTAATTTATTTATAAATTAAGGGTATATATTCACATTCCTGAAGAAGCAAAGCCTACAAGTTGCATCAGATTTTATCTCAGCATCAGCATTATCTACTTAAGATAAATAAGATGTTTCTTTTTACCTCTATACCTCTAAAACTATGTCTATTATGATCAAGCGTATTTTGAAAGTTTTACTCTTTTCTGTGCTGGGGATTGTGTTGGTGCTTCTATTATTCTATGTCTATGTTTCCTGGGATTTCAATCAGAGGGCTGCAAAAAGTTATGTTTACGATGTCACTGTTCCTAACATTAGTTATGACTCTGCCAGCTTAGCGCTAGGAGCACACCTATCTGTCATCAAAGGCTGTCGCGATTGTCACAATGATGACCTGGGGGGCAGAGTAATGATTGATGATCCGGCTTTAGGTCGAGTGGTACCTACTAACCTTACCAAAGGTGGGGTTGGCGCACAATACTCGCTTGAAGACTGGGTAAGAGCACTACGGCATGGCATTGGCCCTGACCAAAAGCCTCTTTTGTTTATGCCCGCCCATGAAACCGCCAATATGACTGACAAAGACCTGGCTGCCCTCATCGCCTATTGTACTCAGTCAGCTACTGTTACTCGCGAACTTCCCTCGATTGAAATACGCCCGGTGGGCAAATTGCTAAATTACTTTGGTAAGATGCATATGTTCCCGGTGGAGATGATTGATCATGATTTTATCCCTCCTGCTGACATGGATAAAAGTGTATCTCCCGAATTTGGTGAATACCTTGCGGTAACCTGCACCGGATGTCACTACAGCAATTTTAAAGGAGGGAGCCCTCAGGTACCGGGTTCACCGCCAGTACCTGACATCACATCTACCGGTAACCTGGCTAACTGGACCGAGGGTGAATTTATGCAAACGCTACGTACAGGCACTACACCCCAGGGAAAAATGATGCAGAACGAATTTATGCCCTGGAAGATGACCAGTGAATTCACTGATGAAGAGTTGAAATCCCTTTACCTTTATTTAAAAGATCACCCTTAAGCAGGCTAAGCTATCCAAACCAATGAAAAAAGCCACTGAGTAAGTGGCTTTTATTTTATGCTTACAAAAAGACGGGTAGTTCCCCCTAACAATTTGTTTCGGACAGATTTCTACCCCTGTTGCATTCAACGCATTGCTTAACTTTTATTCCACTTTACATCAGTGTCTTTCCAACTTCTGTCTTTGGCAGAATCTAAGACAGCCTCACATACTTTTTGTGTCTCCAACGCATCTTCAAAAGTAGGTGAACAAGGCTCTCCGGTTTCAAGGCTCTTCAGAAAATCGGCTACCTGATGTGTAAAGGAATGTTCATAACCAATTGACGTTCCGGGAATCCACCACCTATCCATATAAGGTTGGTCTCCATCTGTAACCAGGATGGAACGCCAGCCACGTACAATGCCTTCATCATCATGATCAAAATACTCAAGTCGGTTCATGTCGTGCAAATCCCAGCGGAGCGAGGCATGTTCCCCATTGATCTCAAGTGTATAAAGCGCCTTATGACCGCGAGCATAGCGGGTAGCTTCAAACAGACCTAATGAGCCATTATCAAAGTGGCAGTGAAAAATACAGGCATCATCTATGCCTACTTTCTGCTTTTTGCCACTCGCCTGATGTACTCTTTCTTTGATGAAGGTCTCGGTCATGGCAGATACATCTTTGATCCCGCCATTCAACCACATTGCGGTATCAATGCAGTGCGCCAGCAGATCACCGGTTACTCCGGAGCCAGCCGCGTCAGCATCCAGACGCCAGAGAGCTTCCCCCCCCTGGGGTAGTTCGGGACTGATGGTCCAATCCTGAAGAAAATTAGAGCGGTAATGAAAAATTTTACCCAGCTTACCTGAATCCACAATCTGCTTAATCAGGCTAACCGCAGGTACACGACGGTAATTATACCACACTGTATTAGGAACTCCTGCCTTTTTGACTGCATCTACCATAGGTTTACCTTCGGCTACTGTACGTGCCAGAGGTTTCTCACAAAGTATCATTTTGCCTGCTTCTGCCGCTGCAATCGCTATTTCAGCATGCATATCATTAGGCGTGCAAATATCCACCGCATCTATATCATCACGGGCGATAACAGCTTTCCAGTCAGTTTCAGCAGACTCATAGCCCCACTGCTCAGCAAATGTTTTTACTTTTTCCGGATTACGGGAACATACCACTTTTAATACCGGTCGGTGGGTTAGCTCAGGAAAGAATTGTCCAACTTGTTTATAGCCATTGGTATGCGTACGAGCCATAAGTCCTGTACCAATCATACCTATTCTTAAGTCTTTTTTGTTGCTCATTAGTGTCTAAATTTTAGATTGTACATTAAAAATCATTTACTTAACGAAGCAAGGGCTTCAATACTTCATCATTGTATATACCATCATCTAGCGTCACCTGATCAGGATCTGTGATAGCTTCATCACATTCATCTTCTACAATGATCCACCCTTCAAAGCCGGTATGCTTGAGTTCCAGAGTGATTCCTTCAAAATCAATGATACCCTTACCCATGGGAGCCCATCTGCCATCTTCATACATATCTTTGTAATGTACACAGTTCACCAAATCACGGTACTGACGAATGATTTTGAGAGGATCCATACCCCCCTTGGCAATATGTCCTACATCCGGAGTATACTGAATTACCTGCTTATCCAGGCCGTTCAGGAGAATTTTATAGTCTTCTTCGGTTCTGTAAACAGACCCTGCGGGTGAGTTGGGATGATAAGAACAGACAATGCCCTGCTCTGTAGCTCTTTTGGCGATCCCGTTTACACATGATAGCAGGTTTTGCTGACGCTGTACAAGATTCTCCCGGTCCTTTCCTGGTTTTTGTACGAGCAAAAGAATCGTATCAGGAAAATGCTTTAGAAATTTGATCCACTGTTCGGCCCTTGCTCTTTCATCTTCAGTCTCCTGTGGATTTTGCCAGTCTTCAGCCAGGCATAGCACGGATAGCTCCAGCTTATATTTATCCAAAGCTTCCTGCATTAGTACAGGGTCAGAAAAGCGTCCCATAAAACTGGTATCCGGCTCAATGCTCTCAAAGCCGGCCCTTGAAGTAACTTCAAGAATATGTTCCAGCTTATCTTTGTATTGCTCTCCCGGCATCTGCCAGGTATAGGTCTCACAACCTATGCGTATGTTACTCATTGCTAATGCTTAATCTTTTAATAATTTTAATTATGCTCTCTTAGCCAGTTCAACACTCTTGGGTTAAAATCTTCTATCTTCTCCCAGTGGAAGGCATGACCGGCATTTTCATACAGATGAAGCTCACTATTTGGAATGGCTTCTGCCACTTCACGTACCATCCAGGCAGGAACGAATGCATCATCCAAGCCGCCAATAACCAGAGATGGCTGTTTGACTTTAAACAATTCGGCTAATACATGATGTGATATGCATGCATGTGCCTGTCCTTCCAGTCCATGTAAGGGTTGGGGGTAGGCATCGGTAGCGGCGTCCTTTTGACCTTGCATCAGTTCCTGATACACACCATCATCATCCCAGCTGGCTTTGTGGTAAATCAGTAATTGCACAAAATTGGCAAAGTCCTCAGGCCTCAGGTGTGCCTTGGCGTGCATCATATGTCTGAAAATAGCTTCACCCCTACGGTCACAGCGTGCCCAGGGACACATTTGCACCGTGGCACGTACTTTTTCAGAATGACGGATTGCCAGCTGTTGGGCAATGGTACTTCCCATAGATACACCTACCACAGCAGTGCTGCCTATTGACAATGCATCAAGCAGTCCGGCACAGTCATCTGCCATCTGAGCGGTAGTATAAACGCCTTCCGGTTTGTCAGAAAAGCCAACACCACGATTGTCAGGCATAATACAGCGAAAGTGCTGTGACCAGTATGCTACATGTTTTTCCCAAACTGCTCCCGGAGCCGTGATCCCCATGATGAGAAGCAAAGGTTCGCCAGAACCTCTCTCCTCATAGTACAGCTGTATTCCATTCGTATTAACGTATGGCATATCCTTGCTAATATTTTTTCAAAGTCTTAAAAGAAACGTTTTGACTAATCTGTTAGGCTTAGGCTTCCCAGCCATGGGCTTCTCTGACTTTGATCAAAGTAGCTAAGATATCATTCCAGGTTTGTTGCTTTTCCATGACCGCATTATCAAACATACAGCCATCCCAGCAGATGTGTTGAAAAGCTTTGGTAAGTTTACCGTTTTCATCTCTCAACCAGTAACCGGCATCATGAGCGACATCAAGCTTACCATTAGGGTCCGTTGCCAGACAGTGGCGGCCGGTTTTGTCATGTGAGCCTGTTCCGTGTACTGTACCGTCATTCTGAGCAACGTGGAAGTCAATGGTCCAGGGACGAAGTGCGTCAGTAATGGTTTTCAGCCCTTCTTCCAGCGTTTTACGGTCCGACCAGTCAAAATCTTTGGGCAGGATACGATCTTCCGGACGGTTGTAGCCCAGTAGATACAAAAGCGTATGTGACATATCTGCCTGGAACCCCATATTAGGTCGATCTACGGCTTCTAAAGTATCTACCATCGTTTTCCAACTGTGCATACCTCCCCAGCAAATTTCACCCTCAGCCGCCAGCTTTTCGTCAAAATCAGCAGCGACATCGCAGGCCTCACGAAAAGTCTGAGCAATCAGTTTGTTGCTACCTACAGGATCTTTGGTCCAGGCTTCGGGACTGGAAGCTGTATCAATACGGATGACACCATAAGAACGGACGCCATGTTCACGTAATACTTTTCCAAAATGACAGGCCTTACGCACCATTTCCACAAAAGTTTTGCGGTCATCAGCACTACCAAGTATAGGCCCACCCCATATAGGAGCCACCAGGCTTCCTACTTTAAGGTTATATCCGGCGATTTTATCCGCTATTTTTTTGATTTCATCATCCGAGCTATCCACATTAATATGCGGATCTAAAAGCCCAAGGTCTACGCCGTCAAATTTGACGCCATCTACCTCAGCGGCGGCAGTCATTTCCAGCATGGTATCAAAAGGAATTACCGGCTCAGAATCAGGTCCTTTACCTACTAAACCAGGCCAGGTAGCATTGTGTAGTTTTGGATAATTGTTCATCGTTCAGGTTGTATAAATTTATGGTTAAAAAAATAATTGTCAGCGGTATGCTTATCACAACAAAATATGGAAAATTATTGAAGATTACACATCCGGCGAGCATATAGGCGGTGTTCAAAACCATGACGATTGGACATCATGGTTTTGGTACAATCATTACAGCTTCAGGTCAGGATTTCCAGGCCCGAAGTGCTTAAGCATTACAATAGGATCTGTCTTAGATGTATTCACAATTTTCACCCCATCCTTGGCTGCACTTTCACTGACGAAGTATTCATCATGGGTAAGCTGACCATAGCGGATGAGTGAAGGTGTTTCAATTTCCCACACACCCATAGTGCCTCGTCCCTGCATCATGATCATACCATAAGCCGCACTGTCTTTGATGGTCACAGTGGCACCGGGGAGAACGGTAAGCTCTTTGGCACTGAAAGCATCGGATTTATAGCAAATCCAGTTTTCCACATAGCCATCGGCCTGCATCTCTTCCATTGCCCTGACCGGCACAGGTGCCATAAAACGGTTTTCTTTCATATTGGGATCTACGTTTAACTCCCAGTCCAGCACATTCATGAGATGGTCAAAATCACCCACTTTATCTTGAGGCGTACAATTCCAGAGTAGCTCTTCAGGAATAATAGCTTCGTTGACCAGTGACTGATACATGGCAAATACGTCAGAGGCTTTTTGTGGCTCATAGGTACACATACTTCCGGGAGCGTGTAGCAATCCGGGAGGCACATCCCAGCCTGTACCGGGCTCCAGACGATAAGCGGCAGATAAATTAGTGATTTTATTATCTCCTTTGGTAAAGTTTTCCAGGCACTGGCGAACTTCTTCTTTGGTGGTACCAGGAGAGATACCAATGAAAGTATAAGGAAAGTCTCCCCCGTGATTATTCACCTGGGGAGGAAAGTAGTAAGCTTCCGGCTTACCCAATTGTCCCACAAGTTTGGCGTACTCATCACTGTGATGCACATGATGAGGAAGTGGTCCCATGTTGTCAAAAAACTTGGAGTACATTGGCCAGCTTTCATGCTCTTTCCAGATACGGTCACCGATCAACTCTCCCTTGAGCTCATCTACGGCATCTTTCAGCAAAAATTGTTTTTCTTTAGCCCCGTCGGTAAAAACAACCGGACTCAATCCCTCATTTTCTCCGGTCAAAGGTCCATTTTTGGCGGGAGTAGTAGAAGAAAACCAGCGTTCGTCTATGCCACCACGCTCTCCACCTAGCACATAATAATCATCGGGGTGTAACTTAATTCTTCTTCCCGGCACACAAAAGGAGCGAGGAACCCATGTGGGTGCCAGTCGTAATATTCCTTTTCCCTGCTCCAGTGCGTTATGTGCTAAACTCTTTTTTTCGGTAGTTTCCATAGGTTAATTTTTCGTCTTTAATTGTAGTGCTGTAAAAAATTTTTAATGCTTACTTCGTCTTTTAGTACTTCAAATTCCAGGTCATAATGTTTGCTTTCACCAGGCTCTAGTTGCAGCAGGGTTTTCATTTCTCTGGCCTTTGCCTGACCGATTGGCGGATGAGTGCCTGGCTCAAGCCCGGTAACATATTCTCCCTTTCCCCAATGCTGCCAGTTAGTAAGCCAGGGCAACTGACTTTTCTGAAAGCGAATGGCTAATGCCATACCCAGCTTTGCGTTGTGTATACCACACTTACATGTTCCGGACGGATCGGCTTTGATATCAATAAAAGCCACTTCTTCACCGCCCCCACTATGGCTTTCCATGGGCGGAGGGCATTTCCGAAAGTTGTTCTCATCGTGAAAAATCCGGGCTGTTTTCCCTTCCCTTGATTCCCACTCGCCTTTCCATAAAATATCAGCACCTTCATCTACCAGAGGCCAGCCCAAGTTCATATGATACAATAGCATATGGGGAGCAGGGGTATTCGCTCTATTGGTAACTTCATCATGGATTCGTATAGAAGCTTGTCCTAAGGTGGCTGAAATGGTACGTTTAAGTTCTAAACTTGGGCCAAATACCTGCGTTTGCCTGATCCTGGCGGTAATGCTCATTTCCATCTTCCCGGCAAAGGGATCAGGTTGGATGACAGACTCAATTTCGGCAGGCAGGTTACTGATTCTTCCGTGTAGGCTCCGCTCACCATATTCATCAGACTCAGGTCCTCCTACATGAGTAAGCCCACAGGTAGTGAGTAAGCCTCCGCCAAACGTTTTGATCCAGTCAATACCTTTGAGAGCAATCGGTTGGGGAGAGGTGATCCCTACATGGCTCAGCCAGGCCAGGCTATGTTCATTATAAAATGCGTCGGCGATATCCATGGCCCGGTCCAGTACCAGCTTAAAACGTAAACCTGTGCCAGTGTTGACCCATGCGATACGACTCCCCCGTCCCGCCCCATTGTCCAGCACGGAAGTTTCTATACCTCCGAGCTGGGCAGGGTTAGAGATTTTATCTTTCCAGTTGTGTTGTAGTGCTGAAGCTTCTACCATAAAAAACTATAACTCTTTGAGGCGGATATTTCTGTATTCTACTTTCATAGGAGGGCCGACATGTACCTGCACACCCAAAAGACCACTCATCTTCCGGTTTACATTATCGTCATCTGTAACGTCACTCATTAACACGCCATTGATATAGTGCTGCAGACGGTTTCCTTTTATTACCAGGTGGGCTTCATTCCAGTCCTGGGCATTAATTTCAGCCTTCAATGCTTCATCTTCACCCAGGCTTCCTGTCACTTCGGCGTTTTTCCAGGCATTCCTTTCTACATTTGCCCTTAACGAACCTTCTTCATCAGGATTAGGCTGACTGCTGATGGTCGTTTTCTGGCCACGGTAGGCCAGCGTTGTACGCTTTCGCTCTTCATAGTTCTGTCCGGTATATCGGTTTTTCCCGTCTATATCAGCCTGATAGCCTCGGAGCGCGTAAGGTATCGTATCCAGCCTTTCGCTGCGGTAATTGATACCGCTATTCCCGTTTTCTGTGATCCTAAACTCGGTGATCAGTTCAAAGTCAGCAGGCTCGCCCCCCTGCCAGATAATGAATGAGTTAGCTTTCAGTTCATTGCCCGGGCTGATCTCTCCTACCAGACTGCCATTTTCTACCCTCCATAAGTCGGGATCTCCTTCCCAGCCGTCAAGAGATGCTCCGTCAAATATGGTCACAAAACCCTCTTCATCTTTACTTGAGGTGCTTTGACCGGAGAGGTTGTCTTCCGCAGCCGGAGCTTCATTACTGTTGTCACCGGAGCTTTGGCAACTGCTCAGCAATAAAGTTAACAGCAGCGCTCCTGAGGGTAGGGATTTAAAAAAATTTATCTTCAGCATATGGTTTGATTCCGTAGTTTGGTTGCATTAAAACTATACTATTGAATTAAGAGATTAAAGCTTATTCCGCACTTCCTTCATCTTCTCCCTCCTGATAAATAGGATGCTCAGGATTACCTCCTGCCATCAAATAAGCGATAAGATCTCTCAGCTCATCTTCGCCCAGTGCATTGATCGTACCGGGAGGCATCACTGAGACAGCAGACATTTTGGTGTCTGTTACATCTTCCTTAGGAACTTCACGGATTACATCCGGAGCAAATGGATTTTGTGACAGGTAATAATTCTCCTCATCCTGGTCGGTAAGTCTTCCAACTATCGATTGACCGTTTTTGAGGTATAAGACGGTAGAAGCATACTGATCGGAGATGGTTTTGTTAGGCTCTACAATTGCCTCAATCATATCTTCGGCAGAAAAACGAGTCCCTAATTGGGTAAGGTCAGGTCCGATGATACCACCTTCTCCCCGCATGCTATGGCAGGTAACACAGCGTGTGGCCAAATACATATTTTTACCATTTTCAAAGTCTCTGTTTTCCAACCCACCACTATCCAGTACGGCTACTGCTTCTTCCAGCTCCCAGTTATTACGGGGGCCTTTAGGCTGGGGCACATCTGCCAGGTCTCTACCATTATTAGCGATAAGTGAGTCGCCGGACATTTCGTTATAGTAGTCAAACTCGCTCTTAGGCACATGGGTAAGGGCTTCCTGACGAGCTTTATCAATAAATCCGACGTAGCTGTTACCTCCCTTAAAATCAAAAGCTTCGTAAAACCACTTAAAATATCTTTCTCTCAATTCCGGTGTCCAGCCTGAACGTTGCTTGCTGAGCACAGTAGCATAATATGTTTGCTGGGCAGGGGGCACATTTTTGAGCATTTGAGCGATATCAAGTCCATACTGAGGATTTCGCAGGATCAGGTCTGAGCCATCGGTAGCAGCATCGGCTTGTTCTGTAAGCCCGCTATCATCTTCTTCCAGTAAGGTCAATGTAGTTCCAATGACATCAGGGTCATCCAGATATACTAACAGCTTACTTAAAGAACCATTAAGCACTTCTTTATCAGCCGGATAATGCGGACTGAGGTAATCTATCGTGGCCTGACGAGTTGTGGCAGAGGGCATGCCCATACGTGCAAGCGTAACTTCAAATGCTCTTAGTAAGTCCACCTGCTGGGCTTCGCTGAGTGTATTGTAATCTATTTCAGCAAGTTTACTCAACATCTGATTTTTCAAACTCTTGTTACCATGTCTTGCCAGAGCTATTGTACCCTGGATCTGCGTGATCGGGTCTTCTGCATTCAGCACTTTATCCTGCCAGTTGCTTACCGGCTGGTGCTCTACTGCAATACGAGCAGCATATCTTACAAAACGGTCAGCATGATTCAGGTAAGGCCATGCCGCTTCCAGGCCACCGGATTTATTATCTTCATGATACTGCTCCAAACGGATTCTAAGTTGATGCGCTTCCGTAACATTTGCTTCCTCAAGAGATGCCAGCGCAATATTGCTTTCTTCTTCTCCATCATAGTAAACTCTATATAGGTCAGAGTCCAGACGGCGGCCTCCGGTCATGAAGTACATTGCACCATCGGGTCCTATCACGCCATCAGTCAGTGGCAGAGGCATTCCTGAAATGAACTCTTCTTGCTCACCCTGATAAGACGCGCCCTCGGGCGTTAAATGGATAGCATAGATGATACCAAAGCTCCAGTCAAAAGCAAACAAGGCACGGCGGTAAGGCTCAGGGAAAGCAGCAGCTTTTCCGTGCAGCACCCCGGTAGGTGACCCCTGGCCGATGTTCAGCACAGGTGGAAGGTTATCGGGATAGGCGGGAGACCATTTTCCATTACCGGTACGCCATCCAAACTCGGCACCGCTGGTCACATGACAAATACGCGTAGGACGGTACCAGGGCATGCCCAAGTCCCATTCCATATCCGAATCATAGGTAAACATATCCCCGGCTTCATTAAAAGCTAAGTCAAAAGGATTACGAAAACCTGCACCGACCAACTCCCAATGCTCACCTAGCGAGTCAATTTTAGCAATCCATCCCCCCGGGGCTTCCCGGTCGTTTGCATGTCCCCGGGGGTCTTTGATCAATGGAAAAAGGTTATCATTGGTCCATATCTTAGGAAGGCGATAAGCGTCCATCTCCGGTATGTCGGTATGGTTTCCGGCAATTACGTATAGCGACTGTCCGTCAGGGCTGGGGACAATGCTGTGAGGCCCATGCTCACCAGCGCCTTCTAAAGCTTTTAGTAAAGTAATTTTGTCAAACTGGTCATTGTTATCAATATCCTGCAAGCGGTACAAGCCGCTTCCTTTCTCAAATTCATCATTGCCACGGTGATTTACCATCACATACAGGCTGTTGAAGTGCCACAGCAGGCCCTGTGCGTAACCCATCTGTATAACGGAATCTGCCACGGGCTCTTCAGCCTCAATTTTAAGTTTTTCTATTTTCGGTGTTAAGGAATCGGAACCGATAGGTGCCAGTTCCATACGGTACAAAGCCCCGTACTGGTCAGAGGTAATCAGCCTGCCTTTATCGTCGAAAGTCATGGACACCCAGGAACCCATTTCATTTTCCGAAGGGCTGTATAAATGCTCAGCCTTAAACCCGCTCTGAAGCTTGAGCTTTTCTATATTAGGGTCAACAGGACCGCTTTCCATATCAGCCTCAGTCTCTGGTGTAGTGTTACAGGCTGAAAGAGTCAACACGTAGAGGAGGGCGAACGCTTTAGTTAAATGATTCAGATTCATAAGTGCATGTATCAGTAGTAATTTCTTAAAAGGTAATTCAATTTGTCCGTATTAACTTCCTATTTAGCAAAATTATAGAAACAGTAAATTTATAAGTTCTATAAAAAAACGTATCCTGTACCATTATGGTCTGATACATTTTTTGCAAATCTATCAAGAGTTTATCTATCTATTAAAACAATAACACGCCAATGAGATGAGCATATGCTCATCTCACCGGTGTGTTGGAAAGCTTGAGAAGCAATTGGGGGTTGTGAATGAGCTCTACTAAAAATGAGGGCTTAGGTCAGCTTCTGCAGCCGGCAATGCATAATATAAACTGATATTGGTAAAGGCATTACTACGGGGCTCTGCACCTTCAGGATAATAATAAGCCTGAGGATTAGCCTTAATCCTGTTACCGTAGGCAGTAATTACATCTACCGCCCTGCCTGTCCTGACCAGGTCAAACCACCGCTTGTTTTCAAAGGCAAGCTCTACCCTTCTTTCCCGATAGATGGCTTCTCTCAGATCGCCGGTAGCGGGACCTAAGCCTGCCCGGCTACGTACCTGGTTCAGATAGCCTTCAGCTTCACCACCTTTGCCCTGCTCATTCAGTGCTTCCGCTAAAAACAACAACACTTCAGCATAGCGATATACCGGCCAGTTCATACCGTGATTACCATGTAGAGAGTGAGGGTGGGCAAATTTCTTAATGTAAGGATAAGTTTTGTCTGCCCAGAAACTTCCATCAATAGTGATATATCCTACAGAAGCCTCTTCTCTTTCATCGCCTTCCTCATATGCCGCAATAATATCAGGGGTGGGGATGTTATTCCCTTCACCATTAAGAGGCTGGGGATTGGAAGTGCCGGTAATGGTAACCAATTCTTCAGGCGCCATCGGGCGAGGCATGAAAGCATAGATAAAGTCACCATTAAGCCCATCAGGCCCTTCTTTAAACTGAACCTCAAACACGGATTCTTTATTGTTCTTATTACCAGTGCTGGTAGTAAAAGCTTCCGCATAGTCTTCCATCAGGGCATACTCACCGCTGTTGACAACTTCTTTGAGCAGACTTTCTGCCTCCGCCCATTTTTCTTGTATGATATACACATTCGCCAACAATGTTTTGGCTGCTCCTGAGGTAGCCCTACCCTCTTCCTGCTGAGACTTAGGTGGTAATAAGCTGGCTGCTTGCCCTACGTCGCTGATCACCTGGGCGTAAATATCCTCTTCCGGCGAAAGCGGCAGTGCAGCCTCCTGACGAACAGTAACCGGTTCCAGGTGCAAGGGTACGCTTCCAAAATAGCGGGCTAGTTCAAAGTAGGCAAAGCCTCTTAAAAACAAAGCCTGACCTTTCAGATTACTTTTCAGATCCGCATCAAACTCAACATCGTCAATCGTAGATAAAACCTGGTTGGCACGGGCAATGATCTGATAATCCTGGATGTACTGGTTGGTAACATGTGTATTGGTAGTCACCCCTCCGTCACTGGGTATGGCAAAGTCGGCAATATCTTCCTGCTGCTCAGTGGCACCGAAAAGAATATTACGGGCAAAATAAGTATTATCAGAGTGCATCTCACCTAACAGCCAGGCTCTGTCATCAAAAATAGTTCTCAACGGAACATAAGTTCCGTTAACCGCCTGCTCAAAATCTGAGGCGGTTTTAAAGAAAGTAGCTGAACTTAAGGATGTTTCAGGAACAATGGTCAGGAAATCATCCTGACAGCCAGGCAATGCTAAGCCTAGTGATATTAGTAAAACATATATTTTTTTCATGGTATAATAGCGTAAGGTTGTCAAAATATAAGGAAGTACATTTCTCATATTAGAAATTCAGGTTTACACCGATGGTGTAGGTGCGAGGCACAGGATAACCTGAAAGGTCTACACCCTGGCTCAGGTTACCGCCATCTCCATCTCCATCATTTTCCATACTTGTTTCAGGGTTAGAGCCGCCCCAATAATCAGTAAAGATATAAGCGTTTTGTATAGAAGTATAAAGACGAGCTGATCTAAACACACTTCCCAGTTCTTCAAAAGTATAACCCAGGGTAATGTTTCTGATGGTGAAAAAAGAGGCATCCGCTACAAAACGACTATTCATCCAGTCTCTCTCTATACCGGTTACATTACCTCCACCTACGGTAGTACCAAAGAAGCCTTTACCGGGGTTTTCGGGTGACCTAAAGCGATATTTCACTTCTTTCATCAAGTTAAATACACCATCCAGGTTGGTAGTACTGTAGAGGTGACGGACTAACAACTCATTACCATGAGAACCGGTACCTACGATGCTCAAATCAAAATTGCCGTACCTGAAATTATTGGTAATACCATAAGTGAAGTCAGGAAATGGGCTTCCCATAATCGCACGGTCATCATTATCACCTCCGCGAGTGATTACGCCATCGCCATTTATATCTACCAGCTTAATACTACCTACAGTGGAGCGACCAGGTACCTGAGGAGAATTGTCAAGGTCAGCCTGGTTTAGGTAAACACCATCGGCTATGTGCCCATAAAACTGTCCGAAAGGCTCACCTACCTTAGTGATATGATATTGTCCATACACTCTGTCAATACCTTCGGCCAGCTCTTCTACAATATTTCGGTTAAATGAAATATTAGCGTTGGTAGTCCATCTGAACTTTCCAACTGTATTGAGTGATGTAATAGCAAATTCATGTCCCCAGAACCTGATTTCGCCAATATTATCACTAAAATCATTAAAACCAGATTCTTGAGGAACCTGTACCCTATACAAAAGATTTGTAGTACGCTTGGTATAATAGTCGTACACAAACTGAATTCTGTCCTCAAACAAACCTAAGTCTAAACCGATATCAAATTGCTTGGTGGTTTCCCAGCCCAGGTTGCTATTCGCTAAAGAGGTAACTACTGCTCCGGGAGCTATATTTTCTCCAAAAGCAGCATTTACAGTATTGTTAATCAGAGCATACTGGGTATAGTTACCAATATTGTTGTTACCGGTTATCCCATAGCTGGCTCTAAGCTTGGCAAATGAGATGGCAGGAACATCCTGCATAAAACCTTCATCAGATACTACCCAACCAGCAGATGCAGAGGGAAACACACCCCACTGATTTTCAGAGCCAAAGCGAGAAGAGCCATCAGAACGCACTGCGGCAGTCAGCAGATACTTCCCTCTGTAATTGTAGGTAAGTCGGGATAGAAAAGACATCAGGCTCCACTCTTCCACACCACTATTGGTTCCACCTCTATTAATGTTAATCGCACCCTGAATGGTAGGGATCCTGTCATCTGCATAGGTATCCGCCTGAATCCGGGTTCTTTCTCTGCGGAACTTCTGAACAGTAAAACCGCCCAGTAGCTCAAAATTATGCTCTCCAAAGGACTTGGAATAGGTGGCCAGGTTTTCATTCAGCCAGGAAAAATCTTCTACGTTTTCTCTGACAGAGACCGCTGTAGTAGGCAGAGGAACGTTGATACTTCCTGTAGCAGTAGATGGATTAAAATAGAAAAACTTTGAATTATAGATTTCCGCGTTAAATGTAGACTTTAGTGTAAGACCAGGGATAGGATTAAACTCAACAAAGGCATTAGATAAGACATTAACATCTTTAGTTTCATTCCTCAACTCTTCAACTGATCTAACCCAGTTGGCATAAGCGAAGATATTACCTGTTTCGGCAGGAAACCTGTTAAATAAGGTCAGCTCACCATTTTCATCATAGATAGGCATAATAGGCCAGGTGTGCAGCGCATTAAATAAGATCCCTGTACCCCGTGTTCCATCTGTTCTCGGTATATTATCCTCTATGTAAGAAGGCGCAATATTGAAACCCAACCTAACCTTATCAGAAACATCATAGGTAGTATTCATACGCAAAGAATATCTCTTAAAGTCAGAGTTTTTCACTACACCTTGCTGATCAAATACCCCGGCAATGATGGCTGTATTGACTTTTTCTTTATTAGATGTAATGGTCAGGTTATAACTTTGGATAGGTGCTTTTCTCAATAATGCATCATACCAATCATTATTCTTTCCACGGTACTCAGCTGGATTTTGGAAAATTTCAGGCACCGGCTGCCCAGCATCTTCATAGTACTCTTTCTTAAACTGAACGAATTCTTCAGCGTTCATCATTTCCAGTCTCCCTCTTTCGGGTACTTCCTGTATACCACCGTAAGCGGTGAAACTCACATTCGTTTGGCCTGCTTTACCTTTTTTGGTAGTAATCAATACCACACCATTGGCAGCCCTGGAACCATAAAGCGAGGTAGAAGCTGCATCTTTCAGGATTGAAATATCCTGTATTTCATCGGGGTTGATGTTGCTGATATCTCCGGTGATCGGAAAACCATCTACTACATAAAGAGGGTCACTACCTCCTGAAACAGATAGCTGCCCACGGATTCTCACGCTCATACCCTGCCCGGGCTTACCGGTAGTCTGGTTGATCTGCACACCTGCCAGCCGGCCTTGCAACTTTTGTGTCACCTGTGATACCGGGACATCCTGAAGCTCCGTAGCATCTACAGTCTGTACTGAGCCGGTGACTTCCTTTTTCAGCTGGCTGCCATAACCCACAACCACAATTTCCTCCAGGCTCTGCACATCCTCTGACAGTGATATGTCTATCACTGTTCTTCCATTTACGGCGATCTCCTGCGGAGCATAACCGATAGAAGAAAACACCAGTATGTCATCCTCATTTGGGACATTGATGCTGTACTTTCCCTCAATATCAGTTACCGTACCGGTAGTACTTCCTTTTACCAGTACATTGACTCCAGGTAATGCACCGCCATTTGTAGCATCGGTCACTGTACCGGTAACTGTGGCAAAAACCTGATTTTCATTGTTCGACTTTTGTTGGGTTTCAGAGAGCTTTTCCTGCTCACCGGACATTTGCTGATTACTTGCAAAATCCTGAGCAAGCACAGGTATGCTAAAGCATAAATAAATAATGAAGAGAGGTATTCTCTTCACATAGAGTAGCGATGTGTACATAGTTATTAGTTTTAGGTTGTTAATGGTTTCGCTTTAGCATTGTGCTTTGAGCAACAGAAGCTATTTCTTCTTCATATTTTTCTCTACTGCCAAAATGCTTCAGACACTCTTCGTTTGCAGATATTCAGAGTATCTGATAATCAAGTGGAGAGAGGATTAGCAAACACCTTCAAACTGAGATAACTATTTTTTTACTTTTTCATTTCATCTATTCATTAAGCATAATCATTACTTATTTTTCAAGAAACATAAAGTAATGTTGAAGATTTGTCACTATCAATTTTATTTTTTGGTAAATTGATTTTTAGAGGTAGGACAACATACAAAGTGCCTGTAGATATGTAGCTACAAGCACTTCGTTTTACTGTAAAAAGCTTTGTCTTTTCTCCTGAAGTCAGTCGTTTATCGCTGACTGTAACACTTCTTCCTTTTTGGGGCTACCATCAATCAGTTCATGCTCAATCTCTTCAAGGGATTTGCCTTTGGTCTCGGGCAGGATATAATATAGTACTACGAAGCCTATAGCACAAATTACCCCATACAGCCAGAAATTATTGGCCCAGCCCAGGTTTTCTTTGATGGTAGGAAAACTAAAAGTAAGCGTAAAATTACCTAGCCAATGGGCAAAAGCGGCGATAGACATGGCCGCCCCCCGGATACGGTTAGGAAATATTTCGGACAGCACTACCCACAGAAGCGGAGCAAGAGTGATAGAGTAGAACATGACATTAGCCAGCACCAGAAGTACAATGAGGAAACCTTCGTAGTTGGCATAAAAACAATAGCCGATCAGAGCATATGTTATTGCCATAGAGAATGTACCAAATAGCAGTAATGTTTTTCTGCCTAGCTTATCTACCGTAGCCATAGTCACCACTACTGACAATACCATGACAGTACCAATGACCACAATATTGAGCATCATCTGCTTAAGATTATAGCCGGCAGCCTGGAAAATATCAGACGCATAATAGATGATTACATTGAGGCCACTCCATTGTTGAAGAAAAGCCAGGAACACACCTAAACCTATAAATTTGAGCACTCGGGAGTTGAGCAGCTGTTTAAAATTGACATGCGATACATCTTCTTTGGAAATTGTCCTTTTCACCTCTTTCACCTGGTATTGGGCATACTCGCTACCTCCTATTCTATTCAGCACGCGCAGCGCACTTTCTTCCTGTCCATTTTTCACCAGCCAGCGTACGCTTTCCGGTACAAAAAACATGAGTACAAAAAACAAAAAGGCAGGTAAAACTTCTGCCCCAAACATCCACCTCCATCCGGCCTGACCGCTCCAGCTCTGGGCGATCACCTCATTGGTCGCATCTACTGGCAGAGCTGTATCCAGCAGTGATATACGCCAGTTAACTAATTGTGCCATCAACACTCCTATCATTACCAGTAGCTGATTGATGGTTACGAACATCCCTCTTTTCTCTGGGGGAGAGATTTCAGAAATGTACATGGGCGAGAGATTCAGTGCAATTCCCATAGCGACACCCCCGATAATTCTGTAAATATTGAACCAGCTGAAATCAGATGCCAACGCGGTCCCTATTGCAGAAAGAGAAAAAAGAAAGCCTGCGAAAATCAGCAGGCGTTTACGTCCATATTTATCACTTAAGAACACACAGGCTATCGCACCGACCATACAGCCTACCAGTGCCGAGCTGGTTCCCCAGCCCTGTAAGGCCGGCGTATTTAGATTAAAAAAAGGTTCATAGTAGGGTTTGGCTCCGCCGATTACTACCCAATCGTAACCAAAGAGGAACCCCCCCATTGCCGCTGTCATGCTGATAAGCCATAAGTATGTTTGATTATACTTTATATTTTCTTTCATTTCAATAGTTACTATAAAACAAGTGAGAATATATGTATGGGTAATTTTTATACTATGGTAATAAAATCTTTTTTGATTTGCCTACGATAGTAGCCAGTCTCTTTTTCCCATTTTACTACCATAAAGTCAGGCTTAATATATGAGTTCGGTATCAAATAGATAGACTTTCTTGCTAAAATTTATGCTTTATTGTATAAATTATACTTAATTTGAGAACAAAAAATACTTTAATTAAGTATTATGATAACTTATAACTAACCATATATCATGACCAGATTTAGAAGTCAAAATATCAATGTACAGCTCACCATATATCAGCCTGAGCTTGAGACCACATTAGCTTTGCCATTACATCATTCACTCTTGCCAGCAGGTTTTCCTTCTCCAGCTGACGACTATATGGAATTAGCGTTAGACCTGAACAAGCACCTGGTTCAGAATCAGAGTGCTACTTTTTTCGCCAAAGTAAAAGGGCACAGCATGGAGGATGCCGGTATACATGAAGGAGATATTCTGATTGTAGACCGGTCAAAAGAAGTGAGAGACAATGATATTGCTGTCTGTATCATCAATGGAGAGTTTACAGTAAAGAGAATCTGCTTTAGTGGCAAGCAGGTTACGCTCAGGCCTGAAAATCCTGCTTATCAACCTATTGTGATTACAGAAGAGCATCAGTTTATGGTTTGGGGGCTGGTAACTTATATTATCCATAAGCCCTGATAATAAAAAAACAGGCTATCTCATAAAAGTTTTAAGATAGCCTGTTCTCAGAAGAAGTAATAAACACCAGATAACAGTCTGCTTACTTATGTATTTGTTTTCTCCTACTTCCAGCCGCCACCCAATGCACGATAAAGATCAATCAGGGAAACAAATATTTCCTTCCGGGTATTGGTCATACTCAACTCAGCCTCCAGTGCCCTGCCCTGGGCAGTAATTACTTCCAGGTAAGTCGCATAGCCTGCAGCAAAAAGATCATTGGAAGTGTTTATTGAGTTGGTAAGCACTTCTACTTCCTGTTCCCTCAGTTCAAATATCTTGGTAAAGTTGTCAACCCTATTCAGACAAGACACTACTTCCTGATAACCCGTCAGTACTTTCTGCTGATAAGTGTAAAACTCTTCCAGATTACGCGCCACTGACTGATCATATTCTGCTCTTATGCGATTTCTGTAGAGTAAAGGGGCTGTTATCCCTCCTATCATTCCCAATGTGAGAGCCTCAGGCATATTCATTAAAGAAGGGAGGCTGGTAGTATTGAAACCCGCATAAGGAGTAATTTCAAAAGAGGGTAAAAACTCTGCTCTGGCTGCTTCCACATCAGCTTCTGCCGCTGCTAATTCCAATTCTGCCTGCTGTATATCCGGCCTTCTCAGAAGCATGTCAGGAGGGATACCTGCTCTTACAACTTCAGGCAAGCGCTGCTTGAGGATGGACTCCCCTCTTTCAATAGGCTGGGGATACCTACCCAGCAAAAGGTTCAACTCATTTTCAACTTCTACGATCCGCTGCTGTTTTTCAAACCTCAGACTTTTAGTCCTTAGAAGTTGTGCTTTAAATTGCTGCACAGCCAGCTCAGTCGCTCGCCCTCCCACTTTTTGAATCTCAATCATTTCAAGAGCAATCTCCTGAAATTCTATGTTTTTCTCTAAAGTTTTTAGCTCATTATCAAGTCCCAGCAGTTCGTAGTACATACGGGCTACTTCAGCGACCAGCGAAGTTGTGATTAAATGTTTTCCCTTTTCAGTAGCCAGGTAACGGGCGTAAGCAGCTTCCTTTCTGCTCCTCAATTTTCCCCACACGTCAATCTCCCAGGAGCTTTGCAAGCCAAGAAAGTAGTTCTGAGTCTGGTTGGCTACATTATCTCCGTTGATTGTATTGTCCAGCAAGTTTTCCTTTACATTTCCGGTTCTGGCCCTGAACCTCAAATCTAAAGAAGGCAGCATCGCTCCTTTTCTAATCTGAAAATTTGCTTTCGCTACTTCAATCCTTTGCACGGCAGTAAGCATATCCAGATTATTTTTAAGCGCAATTTCAATAAGTCCTACCAGATGAGGGTCATTGAAAAAGTCTTCCCAGATAAGGTCTCCCATACTGATGGTATCAGTACTTCCTGTAAAGGTGGGGGGAAGTTGAGTGGTATTAGGCATCTGGGGAGGCTCAGTTATTTTACAGCTACTGACCAACCCCAGAAAACATACGATATATAAAGCGTTTTTGATAGTTTTATTCAAATGCATAACAGTATTTCACTTAATTACTTGAGATGGAAACTTTCATTTTCTGTGAACTTTCGGATTGAGAAGGATGCTCGTCCTTCTTCTCAGTAACTTTAGCGAAAAGCACGTACAGTCCGGGGATGAGAACCAGGCCTGCTATAGTTCCAACCAACATACCACCCGCTGCCGCTGTCCCGATAGACCGGTTTCCAATAGCTCCTGCGCCAGTAGCCATACACAGAGGAATAAGGCCGGCGATAAAAGCAAAAGAGGTCATCAGTACAGGCCTTAACCTTGATACTGCACCCTCAATAGCCGCACTCAGTACGGAGGCCCCTTCTTTTTTTCTCAGTATCGCAAACTCTACGATGAGAATGGCATTTTTACCTAAAAGGCCTATCAGCATAATCAAGGATACCTGTGCATAGATATTGTTCTGAAGACCAAACAGATGCAAAGCCAGGAATGAGCCGAATACCCCTGCCGGGAGAGAAAGTATTACAGGCAGAGGCAAAAGAAAGCTTTCGTACTGTGCAGCCAAAAGCAGATAAACAAATACCAGACAGATAATAAAAATATAGATTGCCTGGTTTCCTGACTGAACTTCTTCTCTTGTCATACCATACCAATCGTAACTGTATCCACGGGGCAGTTCTTCCTTGGCTACCCGCTCTATCGCGGCAATAGCATCTCCACTACTATATCCCGGAGCCGGGCTGCCTTTTACAGTCGCTGAGGTATACATATTGAAACGAGTAAGCTGCTCAGGCCCATATACTCTTTCCATGGTTACGAAGGTAGAGTAAGGCACCATTTCACCTTTATTGTTTTTCACGTGCAGACTTAATACATCCTCAGGTTTCGCACGATACTCAGGGGCAGCTTGTATCATCACATCATACATTTGTCCGAACCTGACAAAGTCAGAAGTATAGAGACCACCCACTAAAGTTTGTAAGGTCTTCATCGCAGTAGTGATGGATACGCCTTTTTTGGCAGCCATATCTTGATCTACATGTATCATATACTGGGGAAAGCCGGGGTCAAAATCGGTAAAGGCGTTATTAATCTCAGGGGCTTTAACCAGCGCAGCAATAAAGTCATTGGTGACCTGAGCTGTCCTTTCCAGATTACCGCTTCCGGACCGGTCCAGCACTTTCATTTGAAATCCACTGGAGTTACCAAAACCAGGGACGGTAGGAGGAAGAAAATATTTGATCTGAGCATCACTGATATAACTCGTTTTTTCTTCAAGCTGCTGCATTACTTCCTCAATACTTTCTTCACGTTCTTCCCAGTTTTTAAGGTTGACCATGCCCATGCCATAAGCAGCACCGGACAGACCGTTCGTAATACTATAACCTGCCAATGAAGTAAAAGACTCAATCGCATCTACCTCTTCAGAAGCCTGCTGTATCTCATCCAGCACTTTCTTGGTACGCTCTACAGTAGCGCCAGAAGGAGCAGCTACATCCACATAGATCATACTTTGATCTTCCGTGGGAATAAAGCCTTTAGGAAGCACACGATTCACTCCCCATGTGGCTGCAAAAAATGCCAGCAACAGTAAAACAGTGATTACCCTCCTGCCTGCTAAGAATGATATACTATGTTTGTAACGATTGGCAAAGGCAAAATATCCTTGGTTAAACTTATGGAAGAAGCGCTGTAATAAGTTTCTTCTTTTTTCACTGTGATGGTTATTTTTGAGGAAAAGCGCACACAATGCGGGAGTCAGCGTAAGGGCATTGACTCCTGAGATCACAATAGCTACCGCCAGGGTAAGTGAAAACTGACGATAGAAAATACCTACCGGTCCAGATAAGAAAGCTACCGGAACAAATACAGCAGACATTACCAGGGTAATAGCGATAATCGCTCCGTTGATTTCATGCATGGCAGCGAAGGTTGCCTTTCGTGGAGACATTCCGGTTTCCTCCATTTTAGCATGTACTGCCTCTACTACCACAATTGCATTATCCACTACAATACCTATAGCCAGTACCAAAGCGAATAAAGTCAGCAAATTGATAGAAAATCCCATTAGCTCCATGAAGAACAGCGTACCGATGAGCGCCACTGGCACTGCCAACGCAGGTATGAGTGTGGACCGGAAGTCCTGCAAGAAGATAAATACAACCAGAAACACAAGAATATACGCCTCAATCAGTGTTTTGGCTACTTCTCGTATTGACGCATCTAGGAACTCTGATACGTCATAACTAATTTTGTAGTCCATAGCCGGGGGGAAAGAGCTGGCTTTCAGATCAATCATACGTTCTTTGACCCTTTGGATTACCGCTCTGGCATTAGAGCCGGGTTGTTGGATAATCATGATAGAAGCTGCAGGCTTACCGTCTGTTCTTGAAATTCGGCCGTAGTTCAGGTTTCCCAGCTCCACACCTGCTACATCTCCAAGTCTGAGGATAGAACCATCATCATTAGCTCTGATTACAAGGTTTTCATATTGCTTGGGGTCATCAAACTTACCGCTATAGCGAAGGACATATTGCAGCATTTGCGGATACTTATCATTACTGATTCCCACAATTCCTGGAGCGGCCTCTATATTCTGATCCTGTATAGCACTGATTACCTCATCGGTAGATACCTCATAAGCCGTCATACGGTCTGGCTTGAGCCACACTCTCATAGAGTAATCCTTGGTACTCATCATCTCCGCATAGCCTACTCCGGGGACCCTTCTCAATTCCTGCAGTACGTTCAGGTCAGCAAAGTTGTAAATGAACTTCTCATCCAGAGATGTATCTTCGCTCATTACGTTAATATACATCAACAGGCCCTCTACCTCTTTTTCGGTGGAGACACCAGCCTTGACCACTTCCTCAGGCAAATTGTTGACCACAGTAGATACACGGTTCTGTACTTCTACTGCCGCCATATTAGGATCTGTACCTACTTCAAAAAATACTTTGATGACATTGGTTCCCCTATTACTGGACACAGAAGTCATGTAAGTCATGCCAGGTACACCGTTGATTACTTTTTCCAACTGAGTGGCTACCGTACTGGCTCCTACTTCTGCGTTGGCACCTCTGTATTTTGCTCTTACTTTAACCGAAGGAGGAGCGATATCAGGAAAAAGAGCTATAGGTAAGGTAAAGAATGAGAGTACTCCCAGTAATGTAATGAGCAGAGAAATCACCAGAGAAAGTACAGGTCTCTTGATAAAGATATCAAACATTTTTTCTATCAGGGCTTAGGGTTAAAGAATCGTACATTTGTGCGTAGACCATCATGGATTCTGTGCAATCAGGCTATCCATTTTTACTGGTTGTGGCATGATTTGCGTACCTTCAGTGATATTTTGAATTCCTTCATACACAATTTTATCACCAGCTTGAAGCCCGGATTCTACAATATAATAGTGCGAGAAACGAAGCTTAGGGACGAAGCTTCTCATTCTTACCTGGTTATTAGTATCTACCACAAACACAAAATTTTTATCCTGAATCTCAAATACTGCTTTCTGTGGCACCATCAACGCATCATTGATTATATTAGATAAACTGACTCTTCCTGTAGCTCCATGCTTTAATATCTTTTCCGGATTAGGGAAATGTGCACGAAAGGCAATAGAACCGGTACTGGCTTTAAATTCACCTTCCATGGTCTCTATGCTTCCCTGATAAGGATACCCACTTCCATCGGCTAGTGTAAGACTGACCACATCATTTTGTGCAGTAGGATCGTTAGATTTACTCTTGACATATTCCAGATACTCACTTTCAGAGACGTTAAAGTATACATACACTGAGCTAACATCAGAAGCAGTAGTAAGTAGCGTGCCGTGATCTATTAAACTTCCAGTTTTGAGTGGAATACGGTCAAGGATACCGTCAAAAGGAGCTCTGATACTAGTATAAGAGAGGCGCATGGCAGCATTAGATTCTGCTGAGCGAGCTTCTTCTATGCGTGCTTTCATGGCGTCCAGTTTAGCCTGTGCTACTTCCAACTCTGTATTGGAGATTACATTTTTTTCAACCAATACTTTCAGCCTGTCTACTTCAAGTTCTGAAGCTTTTGCTTCTGCGATAGCACTTTTCAGGTTAGCTTTAGCTTTAGCCAGTTCTGCTTTGTATTCTTCATCATTGATTTTAAAGAGCAGTTGCCCTTTCTTCACTTCCTGGCCTTCATCCACATAAATTCTTTCCAGAAAACCCTGTACTCTTGCACGCAACTCCACATTTTGTACCGCCTGAATATCAGCTACATAGCTGTGATGAAGCACGGTATCTTTTACCATTATTTCAGTTACGGGAAGGCTCTGCATTTCTCCTTTCTTCTCTGCATTTTGTACTTTATCACTACAGGATACAAAGAACACTAACGAAAAAGGGAAGAGTAGGCAGAATAGATTTATTTTAATATTCATGAAAAATACTTTAAAAGTTAAATTATTGACTTGACATAAGCAGACTATATATACATAAAAGCATTATATTTTAGCGATGAGGTTAAAGTGCTTAGAAAGGGTTAAGCCGGAATAGGTTGAATTGAAGTTTAAAAGATGATGGATTTGTTGACCAATTATTGGTTGTGCGTATTTGCATCTTTTTTAACCATATTTTCAAGACAAAAACGCACAAAAAATTACATACTATAAATTGATTATTAACTGCATCAGAAGTAATAAGATGATACTTGTCCTTCAAATTAATAATCTCCATTTATCTCTATTAATCCAGTTAATCTATTAAAAATCAGTGCAGAAGAAAGCATTTAGATATGAATGAGACT
Organism: Catalinimonas alkaloidigena; assembly: GCF_029504655.1. Taxonomy (NCBI): domain Bacteria; kingdom Pseudomonadati; phylum Bacteroidota; class Cytophagia; order Cytophagales; family Catalimonadaceae; genus Catalinimonas; species Catalinimonas alkaloidigena. The sequence goes on along the minus strand of NZ_JAQFIL010000001.1, from coordinate 183,220 downwards.
GAAACCTCAAACATTGCTATTATTTAGATAACGAACATAATTGCAAAAAAACATCTGCAAATTTAATTAAAACCTTACTCTTTATATTAACAAAAAATATAAATATAAGTCAATTTAACTTGAATGTCAACGTACACGCTGATTCACCTTAGGAAACATCGCATGTAAACTTCAATAAAACTTTAAGTGGGTCAAATGAATGTGTAATGCTAGATAACTAACTCAAAGGGTGTAGAAAAATCTACAAAAAAGCCTGATGAAAATGATCCAATTATGAAGGCTTGCACGTGTGCATCTCAGCATTTTACTCATTATTAACCATTATTGTACCATATTTGTTCAAAAAGACATACTATAATACTAATAAAAAAATGGACAATAGAAAGAGGTGAATATTTTTCATCTTTTTGCAAAGATAGTATCAGTCAATGGCAACGAGCAAAACCAGAGAACAACTGATTTAGTTTCTTATTGGATTATCAGGTAAGCATCAGTTCGAAATAGCAGAATAACATTCCTGACTATGCTGAAGTCCAAATAAATAAAATCTGTATATATGATCACGAAATGCCCCCTATGGCAATACCAAAGCCTATACTCATAGCCAAACATACAATCTGCAGAAGATAGATAGGAGGCTTTGCTCTTCTCAGGCTCACCGCAAAACAAACCAGATGGGGAAAGAAATGTCTACTGACTGATTGTACAATCACCAATAAACCGGATAAAACTAAGATTAAACCTGTAAGCCTCAGCAAAAACCTACCATCTATTGTCATGGCTTACTCCTGGCTTCTCTGATCAGAACTTATCTCCATCTTTTAAATTCAGTTACAGGATACAGAGAGAACTTAAGTTTATTTCATCAGTGAAGCCACCCATGAAAAGGCTACTGATCCAAATATCAATACACCCCAGGCTGCCCATCCGCTTTCTTCCATAAAATAAGATATATAAACGCCCCAGAGCCCTACTCCTATAAATGCACTGGCAAAAACGCCCATCGCAATACGCTTGCCGGGCCGGGCGCTGGAATCAATAAGATAAATAGGAACGATAGATAAGCCGAGAGCAAACGCCAAACCGAAAAAGCTGCTGTCTACCATAAAGGAGAGAAAAACACAAAAAACAGCTGCTAAAAGTATGCAGATGTTGACTTTGGTTAGTTGATAATTCTCTCTGGTCATCAGGTATCGGCCGTAGCGGTCAAAATAAAGAATGACATCGCTGAGCGGACCGGCAAACCAACTCCACAAAATCAGCAACAGATAAAAAGGTAAAAGGAGAGGCAGAACCTTTACCAGGATGATCACTCCGATATAAAGCGCAAATTTGTTTTTCCTTCCTATCTTATCTATCCACAAGGAGTACTGCAAAAACTTGCGGTAAAACCAGTTGGTAGATTTGATCGCTTGCATCATACCGGCTTTGGTAAACTCATTGGTGGGATCTTTTTGTAGTGCAATAGAGAAATGTTCTTTGGCTTTTTTTATGTCTCCTTTTCTCAGAAAATGATAACCCATATTGGCTTGGGTAAGGCTATTTTCGGGGTCTTCAGCAAGCATGTATTCCAGACGTTCAAAAGCCTCTTCAGAGTGCCCGGCTTTAGTTTGTGCCAATGATAACACATTGTTACACAAAAGATCATCAGGATAAATTTCCAGGCCTTTTTTTGCATACTCTATGGCTTCGGCATGTTTCTGCGTATCCAGATAGGCAATAGCTTTTATCGCGTAATAAGCAGAAGCATAAGGGTTTAACTCCAAAGCTCTATCAATAGCTTTGTGCGCTTTTTTATATTCTTCACGAGCAACATATACCCTTGCCTGAATGAAATAAGCGTCCTCGTTCTCAGGGTTTAGGCCAATTACTCTTTCAGCAGCTTCAAGCGCATTTTTGTATTCGTCTTTTTTGAGATAAAGCTCAGCCTGCAAAATATGCAGATCATCTGAGTCAGGAAACTCGGCAAGTGTTTTAGCTATTTTTTGCTGGGCAATGTCCAGTTTATCTCTTTCAATAAGCAGGTGAATTCTGGAAATATGTTCGGCGAGCATGCTTACAAGTTTAAATAGGAAATGATGTCATCATAAATACCGGAGACATTGGCATAGAGCGCATAATTTTTAGCGGTATTGAACCAATCTTTGGTACTGGGACGTACCTTTTTGCACTGTGTCAGAAGATCGCTGGTCTCAAGGGCTTCTACTTTGCCGCTTTTCATGGAGCGCTTTAGTTTTTCTTCTACCGCAAGGTCTACCAGCAGTTTGAGGTCAGCCCCGCTAAAGCCTTCTGATTTAGCCGCAATTTTAGCATGGTCTATCTTTTGAGTAGGTTTTCCTTCCAGTAAAAGTGCTATGATTTTTTCACGAGCGTCTTTGTCCGGTGGGGGGACAAAGATAATCCTGTCAAACCTGCCCGGCCTCAGGAAAGCGGAATCCATATGCCAGGGTGAGTTGGTAGCACCCAGTATGAGCACCCCATCATTATTGGCATTTACGCCATCCAGCTCTTTGAGAAACTGGTTGATGATATTTCTGCCAGCAGACTGCTTCAGATCGTTTCGCTTACTGCCGAGCGCATCAATCTCATCAAAAAAGACAACGCAGGGCGTGTATTTCCGGGCCAGCTCAAATTTCTGATGAAGGTTCTTCTCACTACTGCCCAGCCACATATCCATCACTTCTTCTATACCCACCGAGAGAAAACGAGAGTCAATTTCACCGGCAGTAGCCCGGGAAAGGTAGGTTTTGCCACAACCCGGAGGGCCGTACATCAGAATTCCACCTCCTGCTTTCTTACCGTAGGCTTTAAAAAGTTCAGGATTTTTCAAAGGCTGGATAATTTTCATCCTGATCTCATCCTTTACCTCTTCCATTCCTCCCACTTTGGAAAAGTCTGTATCCGGCTTTTCAAGAAAAGGATTATAGTCATCTTCCTCCTCTTCGTCATCATCATAAGTCTGGGGTTGTGCAGGTAATTTTAGCTGGGCTTCAATTTCTTCATTTTTCCAGCCCGGCAGCCTGAGCTGAAAAGACTGATACTGGTCAACAGCCTCCTGTAGCTGTCCATCGTTAATCAGAGTTTGCAGATAAACTTCCACCACTTTTTCACTCAATTCGTTTTTTAGCAGCTCTTCACAGATAATCAGCGCAGGGCTAAAATTTTTCAGATAGGAATAACATTGCGCCAAACACAGTTTGATTTCATCATCGGCTTCGGTTTGCAGAATAATGTTAAAATGATCTTTTGCCCGCTCATATTCTGCGTTATTAAACAATGCTTTGCCTATCTGTTTTCTCAACAGAACGTTATCCGGGGAGGCCTGTAAAGCGTTTTCAAGAGCTGCCAGCGTTTCTTTATCCACTTTTTTAGTATGTTAGTTTACCAATTTTTCAACTTACTAAATTAACAGGAAGTACAGTAGCAGATCGTGGTATAAAGATTTTGTTCAAACGCAGGTGACTTTTCCTCAAAAAAAGTAGTACTCACTTCAGAATAACAGGTTAAACCACAACGCTTCAGTTTTAAAGAGATGTGCTTCAATTTAAGAGTCAAACTTAGATTTGTAGAGGAATCCTGTTATCAGTATATTGATAGGTAAAATTTACAACAACCCAAGCCTGATGCATATACGGAGCCTGGTCTCAAAGAACCTCTCTACTTGCTGTCAGCAAATAATACAGTTTGTATGAAAGCTACGGATTTCAGATTTGTATTACCCGCTGCTTTGCTCTTTTTAGCAACAGTACTTTTTAATCACTGTACGGATAAACCTTCTTTTAACTTACCTGAGACTGTAGATTTTAATTTTCATATCCGTCCCATTCTGGTCAAAAACTGTTATCTCTGCCATGGGCCGGATTCCAGCAGCCGGGAAGCGGACTTGCGCCTGGATACTTTTGAAGGGGCTACCACCCTGAGGGATGAAGATACTTATGCTGTACTGCCCGGCCATCCCACCAAGAGTGAAATGATCAGACGCATCCATGCAGATGATCCCAATGAAGTGATGCCTCCTCCCGAGAGCAACCTGAGTCTGAGCGAGCAGGAAAAAGCGCTGCTGGAAAAATGGATAGCCAAGGGCGCCGAGTGGAAACCACACTGGGCATTTATTCCTCCTGAAAAACATGAAATCCCTCGGGTGAAAAATGAGCAGGAAGTCACTAATGAGATAGACGCTTTTGTACTGGACAGGCTGGAAGAGCAACAAATTGCCCCCGCACCTCTAGCCAACAAACAGACGCTCATTCGGCGGCTGGCTTATTTACTAACCGGCTTGCCCCCTCATCCTTCAGATGTAAAGAAATTCCTAGAGGATAAAAGCCCTCGGGCGTATGAGAAGATAGTAGATCAGTACCTGGACAGTCCGCAATTTGGCGAGCGCTGGGCCAGGCACTGGATGGACCTGGTGCGCTACGCGGAAACCAAAGGACATGAGTTTGACTATCCGGTACAGGGCGCCTGGCAATACCGGGATTACCTGATCAGAGCTTTCAACGCCGATCTACCTTATCCTCAACTGGTCAGGGAACATCTGGCGGGCGACCTGCTGGAGTCCCCTCGCTGGAATAAAGAGACAGGTCGTAATGAATCAGTGTTGGGCACTACTTTTTTCACCATGACAGAAGGTAAACATAGTCCGGTAGACCTGGTGATTGATGAGTCCGAAAGGATAGATAATATCATAGATGTGACGAGCAAAACCTTTCAGGCGCTTACTGTTGCCTGCGCCCGCTGCCATGATCATAAGTTTGACCCTATTCCTACTACTGACTATTATGCGCTGTATGGGGTAATCAAAAGCAGCCGGTTTAGCATACGCGATGCTGATCTACAACTGGAAGAAGTTGAGGATTTGGAAAAGCTCCAACAAGTCAAAGAAAACATCAGAACCTTAGTGGCCGAATCCTGGATAGGGAATGAGGTTTTGCCAATACAGAAAGTAGCTTTACATGAATCGCATGAAGCAGAAAGCAGCGAAACTTCTTATGAAGTAATCGGAGACTTCAGAGGGCAAGGTTTGGACGACTGGCAAAGTGTCGGTAAGGCCTTTGGCAACCAAACAAGCCTGGGCGAACCTATTTTTAACAAAAGTGCTACCCAGCTCGTTGGCCTTTCTGAAGGAAAAGCCTCCAGCCGTAGTATCAATACCGGTGTGGTGGGCGCCTTACGCTCACCCGATTTCACCATCAGCAAGGATTTCATTGGCATCCGTGCCTTGGGCAAGCAGTCTTCCATCCGCATCATCATTGACAATTTTCAGCTCATCCAAAACCCTATTTACGGTGAACTGGAAATGCGTGTAGATCAGGCTGATTGGCATAATTATACCGTAGATGTCTCTCCCTGGAAAGGACATAAAGCGTATATTGAAGTCATTCCCGGTTATTTTGACAGGCATTACTATAAGCTCCCTCCAGAAGCGTTTGTAGAAGTATCTTATGCTTTGGCTTATGATGAGGAATGGCCAGAGTTACCAACGCCACCAGCATCTCAAAACCTGGACCTCTATCAGTCAGTACAGCAGTGGGTTAAGGGCCAGAGTAGCACTGAAGAGATACAGTTTCTGAACCAGGCGCTGCAACAAAAGCCATTGAAAAATCTCTCTGTTGAGATCCAGCAACTTGATCAGTTGGAGCAACAATTAACGCATAGCTTCAGGGATACTGCCTACATTGCGGGTATCACTGATGGTTTTAGCATTAACAGCCCGGTCTTTGTCAGGGGTAACCCCAACACCCCTTCTGAAGAAAAAGTAGCTCACCGTTTTCTCAGCAGCATTCCTTCCGGGGACTCTATCTTCAGCTCATCAGGCAGTGGAAGAGTGGAACTGGCTGAAGCCATTGTGAACCCTGATAATCCGCTCACCTCGCGGGTGATGGTTAACCGTATCTGGCACTACCTCTTTGGCAGGGGGATTGTAGAAACTGTGGATAACTTTGGTTTACAGGGGAAATTACCCACTCATCCGGCGCTGCTGGATTACCTGGCGATACAATTTCAGGAAGAAGGGTGGTCACTGAAAAAGATGGTAAAACTTATTGCCATGTCCAATACCTTCCGGAGAGAAGTCGTCACCGGAGCGGCGCTACCCAAAAATGACCCTGAAAACCTTCTGCTTTCCGGCTTCCCATTGCGACGCCTGGAAGCTGAAGCCATACGCGACGGCATGCTCACCGCATCCGGCAGGCTGGATTCCAGCATGTACGGTCCGTCAGTGGCTGTCCATCTTACCGACTTCATGCAGGGGCGGGGACGTCCGCAGCATTCGGGGCCGCTGGATGGAGAGGGGCGACGTAGCATTTACGTGGAAGTGAGAAGAAACTTTCTGTCACCCATGATGCTGACTTTTGACCGACCTATTCCCTTCTCTACCTTTGGTAAGCGGAATGTCACCAATGTACCGGCTCAATCGCTGATGCTGATGAATGATCCCTTCGTAGCTGATCAGGCAGAGGTAATGGCCAGGAGAATCATTGCTCAGTCAAACCTCAGCCTGGAAGAACGTATCCAGTGGATTTATCGATGGTCATTTGCCCGAGATGCCAAAGTAGAGGAAGTAAATCAGGCCAAAATCTTTTTACAGCAACAGGCAAAGACATATGAAGTATCGGCAGGAAATCTTCTGCAGTCGGTAGAGGTCTGGAAAGACTACTGCCACACCATTTTTAATATGAAAGAATTTATCTATCTAATCTGAGTTATGGGAAACAAGCAACATATCGTCCACCGTCCTCTCAGCCGCCGTGAAATGCTGGCTAGCTGTGGTAGTGGCTTCGGCTCGCTGGCCTTTGCTAGTCTTTTCGGAGGACTGGGCGCTGCCTGCACCGAAGTAGAAAAGCTTTCTGATACGCTAACTAAATCTGGAGTATCGCCCCACTACATTCCCAAAGCCAAGCATGTGATCTTTCTGTACATGGACGGTGGCGTATCCCAGGTTGATTCTTTTGACCCTAAACCTCGGCTGGCTAAAGAAAACGGGGAAGATCCTTACAAAAAATTTAAGGTAGATAATACACAGTTTGACAACATAGGTAAGATCCTGAAAAGCCCCTGGGGCTTTAAGCAGTACGGTGAATGCGGCATGCCGGTCAGTGATTTGTTTCCTCACATCGCCACCTGCGTAGATGAGCTCGCCCTGATCCGCTCCATGACTTCCGATTTTCCCGAGCATACCAATGCCAACTATTTTCTCCATACCGGCAGTGGGCTACAGGGACGCCCTAGTATGGGCGCCTGGGTAACCTACGGACTGGGGAGCGAAAATGACAACCTGCCCGGCTATGTAGTATTGGATGGCGGGCTGGTTCCTCCGGGTGGGCTGGACAACTTCAACAGTGGGTTCCTCCCCGCCTCTTACCAGGCGTCCGTACTCAAAGGGCAGGCAGTACCGCTGGCCAATATTCAGCCGCAGGAAGGCAAAACCATACAGGATTCCAAACTGGACTATATCAAACAGATGGACCAAAGCCTGATCGGTAAACTAGGCAATGCCGATGCTGTAGAATCAGCGATTTCAAACTATGAGCTGGCTTACCGCATGCAGTCTTCTGTACCCGAACTGACGGAATTTGCTTCAGAAAGCAAAGCGACTAAAAAGCTTTACGGCTTTGAGTCAGATGATCCGCATACACGAGGCTACGCTGCCCAGTGCCTGCTGGCAAGACGGCTGGTAGAAAGAGGTGTACGTTTTATTGAACTTACCTGCCCCAGCGTGGAAGCCGACCGCTGGGATCAACACCATAACCTCAGGGATGGACACGAGCGCAATGCCCATGCGGTAGACCAGCCCATTGCCGGCCTGCTCAAAGACCTGAAAGGCAGAGGGCTGCTGGATGAAACCCTGGTGATCTGGACCGGAGAGTTTGGCAGAACCCCCTTTGCACAAGGCACCAACGGACGGGATCATAATCCCTCAGCTTTCAGTATGTGGATGGCAGGAGCGGGTGTCAAAGGAGGAACCATCTTCGGACGTACTGATGAATATGGCTACCGGGTAGTAGAAAACAAAGTGAGCATTCATGACCTACATGCTACTATGCTGCACCTTTTAGGTGTTCATCATGAAAAGCTAACCTTCCATTTCAGCGGTCGGGATATACGTCTGACCGATGTGCATGGCCATATCATCCACGATGTACTTGCCTAAAAAGAATGTTTTTTTTAGGCTAAAAAATCACTTTCCTACCTCACTAATGATTTGCTGTTCGTAAGCGGCATCATAAGCCGGATTTTTTTCAGTAGGTACTGGCGCATGGGTTTGCTGTCGCCAGTCTTGCAGTAATTGGTAAAGTTCTTCCGCTTTCTCAGGGTACTCCTTTATCAGATTTTGTCTTTCACCGATATCTTCTGTCAAATTATATAGCTCCAATCCTCCCTCTTCAAAGTATTCGTGCAGTTTCCAGTCACCCAGACGAACGACCGAGCCGGGACGCGTACGGAACAAAGGATCACGTCCATCGTCATCCTGCATATTATAGGCCTGCAGATAGATGGGGAAGTGCCAGTATAAAGGGCGTTCGGCAATACTATCTCCGTAAAACAGAGGAGAAATATCATTGCCATCCAACAGTTTGTTTCGCTGCTCTGTCCCTACAATATTTTGTATAGTAGGATAAATATCCAGATTGGTTACCGGCACATCACATTGGCTACCTGCCTCAACCTTTCCTGGCCAGGATACCAACATTGGTACACGTATACCGCCTTCGTAGTAGGAGCCCTTTCCTGCTCTCAATGGCTGCTGACTAGAGATAGAGCGTATCCCCCCATTGTCAGAAGTGAAGAGGATGAGGGTGTTTTCTGTTAAGCCCAGGCTATCCAGTTGGTCCAGTAAACGCCCCACATTTTCATCCATAGAAGCTACCATAGCCGCATAATCGGCACGGTCCTGCCCTTCTGACCCTTTTTTACCTTCAAATTTCTCTACCAAAGCTTCTTTTCCCATGATAGGCGTATGCACTGTATAAAAAGGTAAATAGAGAAAAAAAGTAGAATCCTGATACTGCGCTACAAAATCCATAGCTTCCCCGGCCAGTCTGTCTGTAAGATATTCGCCTTCCGGCCCATCGCTGAGATACTTCACATTGTAAGGACTGAAATATCCATTTCTTCCGGGATTACCATTATGGCTGCCTCCCACATTTATATCAAAACCCTGAGTCCTGGGGTCCTCGCCCAGATGCCATTTCCCAAAGGTGCCGGTCACATAGCCCTGATCTCTAAGCATCTCTGCCAGCGTGTAGACTGAATCGGCCAAAGTTTCAGTATTAGATGTCGGAATAATTTTGCGGGTTCTTTTATCTCCCCGATTAGAATTAGCTACCGTATAAATTCTATGCCGAGGCGTATTCATACCGGAAAGCAGGCAGGCACGACTGGGCGCACAATTGGCGGCTCCGGCATAAGCCTGGGTAAAAAGCATGGAACGAGATGCCAGCCTATCTAAATTTGGCGTTTCATAAAATTTACTACCCATGAAGGCTAAGTCTGCCCAGCCCAGATCATCTACATTGATATAGACAATATTAGGGAGGCTATCATTTTCCACATTGTTGACTGAATCACAGGCCATAAATAAACCAGCAAAAAAAAGTGAGAACAGGAGAAGTTTAGTTTGTGTCATAGTAAGTTTAAAGAATTCAGATACATAAGAAAGTGCCTTTAATATAAAAGAACTTGAGCATCAAGCTACCTTACTTGCCATAAATATACTGTAATAGGGTTTAAGGACATGTACATCTTTTGCCCTCCCCATGCGGGTGGAACGATATACTAAAAAAATCTTCTTCTTTTAATTTTTAGAGTGTTTGTCTATTCCTCATTCACACGTATAGGAAAGCTGAATTTTTCACTACACACTATTCTTCTCTGGTGTTCGTAATTATTTTACCATCGCCTCCAATAAAAATTTCACTCTTTCCCTAAGTTTTTCCGCATTTTAGCGACTAATAGGTAAAGTAAAATCCCTTGAAGGAAGAATTTATTGCCAAAACAACTACACATGAGGGCATCATCCACAAGGTCTGTAAGATGTACTGCCATCAGCACGAGGACCGGCAGGACCTGTTCCAGGACATTGTACTACAGTTGTGGAAGGCTTTTCCCAAGTTCAGAAAAGAAGCTAAGTTATCTACCTGGATGTATCGTATTGCCCTGAATACGGCAATTACCCGCTTACGAAAAGAAACTAAAAAACCACTTCCTCAGGATATTGATCAGAATGTACTGCAAATACCCTCACCGGAATTATCGGTAGAGGATGAGCAGTTCAGCAGCATGATACAGGCCATTGACAGGCTTTCGGACGTAGAGAAGGCCATTACACTTTTATATTTGGAAGAGCAGACTTATAAGGAAATCGCGCAGGTGATGGGGATATCCGAATCCAATGTGGGCTATAAAATCAACCGGATCAAACACAAACTGAGAAGCACTATACAAAAAATTCACAATGGAACTTGATGACTTAAAAAATACCTGGCAGGCTTATCTCAGGCAAGAGAAAGAGCATGTACAATCCTTATCAGAACATTTAAATAAAAAAAATATGAATGTATCCAACACTTTATCCAAACTGAGCAGTACTACCCTCTACTGGTGGAAACTTACTAGAAACGCAATACTTCTTTTATTTGCCTGTCTGGTGCTCAACCTTTTACTTTTTTTCATTTTCCCGGAAAGGTTTCAAAATCTTGAAAATGCGCTTCCGGTTTTTTGGCATGGTAGCCTTATTCGGACTCGTTACCTTGTGGGCCTATTATGAACAGGTGAAGATATTTGATATCTCCGATGCTGTGAATATCAAAGCAGCTTTAAAGAATACAATGGGACGTTTTAAAAGATGGTACCTGCTCACTACTCTGATCTATGTCATTGTCTTTCCACTGATTTATTATATAGTAGTTGAAGTTGTGTTGCAGCTATTTCATGTAGAGCTCTCCCTGCTCACTGAAGTGAGCATTAGTGGAGTTTTGTCCGTGATTTCTCTCTTGGGCAATCATCTTTATTATAAGAGCACCTATTTTAAATGGCTTCAAACGCTAAGTGAAAGTCTGGATGAACTGCAACAATAATAGAATAGCATCAACGATTTTCTCCGGGAGCAATTCTCATATACATCTCAGAAAAAGGAAATTCAATAACTGAATACTAAAGGTAGGTCAGGCTCAAAACTGATTCGCTGTCTCTGTTTATGATCATCAAAAACAACCTCCATTTTAGGAGTTTGACTTTCTGTTAACCCAAACCAATCCTGATTATTGATAGATTTTAGATGTAGCTTTGCCTGCTCCACATCTGAAACTCCAAAAATTACCTTTGTGATCTGCTTTACGCCATTAGGATGGAGGTAAGGTTCATTAATTTGGGTATAGCCATTTTTTTCAAAAGGTGTCCTGAAGATCATGGGTAGTTCCGAATAGTTTTTCATGGTGAGTATATCGATATGCGCACCTTCCGGCATATATGGAGGCGCATAGCGTAAGGCATTATCAAAAACGGTTTCTTCTTTGACAAAGCGTATGCACATACCAAAAGGAGAGTAAGGAGATGTTTGCCATTGAGAGCGCTCCCACAAAAAAGTTGGCTGGACAATTTCACTGCTAAGCTCAGCTTCATTGACCACGAAAGCCCATTCAAAAAAAGCATTTTCAAAAAAGAATCTCCGGTTAGCAGTCCCCTGTCCGGGGTGTGTATTGCTACTTCCTTCAACAAAAGCATATTGTAGTAATTTGTCTGCTTCAGCACCATGCTGAGAAGAAAATATCATCAGGTGATCTAGCTCCATTGGATGAATAATTATGCCTTAATTCTAAACTCATGCTGAGCTTATGGGTATACTTCTTATAGGTTTTAAGCTATGAATTTATATGCCTTTACTAAATTTAACATTTTACTTTGATACCTTTTAGTTTTATTGACTCATATGAAGTTTATACAGCATCCCGGCGATATATTAGATCAGCACAGCATTCAGAAAATCCGAGAAGAAGCTCCAAAGGCAGAGCAGCAAAAAAAGCTCACGCAGGAACAACTTTCGCTAATATATCAGGAAGAATGGCTACGGCTGTTTATTCCTAAAAAGTATCAGGGGTTGGAAATGCCCTTACCGGATGCTTTACAGATACTGGAAGCCCTGGCCTATGCCGATGGTAGTCTGGGCTGGACCGTCAACCTGGCTGCGGGCGCTAACCTCTTTGCCGCCTATATTCAGCCTGCTCTGAGCGAACGTATTTATACAGATCCCAAGGCTTGTACAGCAGGCAGTGGAGCACTTTCCGGCATTGCTACGCAAGTGAAGGGGGGCTATAATGTAAAAGGTAGTTGGAAATATGGCAGTGCCTCCAGCCATGCTACCGCTTTCACTGCCAATTGCCGGCTCAAAACCGATGGCACAGACAATGCCCCTGAATTTTACTCTTTTGTTTTCTTTCCCGAAGAAGTGCATGTAAAAGATACCTGGCGTTCCTACGGCTTACAGGCCACTTCCAGCCATGACTTTGAGATTGATCATATTCAAGTGCCTGAAGAAAGAATTTTCAGCTTACTCAAGCCTTCTCCTTATGAGCAGGGGCCGCTTTACCGCTTTCCCTTTATGCAGTTTGCCGAACTCACGACCTGCCTGCAACTCACGGGTATGGCCTGCCATTTCTTTGATGAAGTCAGCGCATTGCTTACACACAAAAAAGGAATGCAGGGAGAAGCCCTGAGAGATCATGACAAGGTGAAAGATACCTTAGCGCAAGCGGAAGCCCAATTGGAATCCGCGAAAAGCTGGTTGTATTGGCTGGTTCAGGAAGCCTGGGAATTTTGCGAAGCAGAAAAAGCTATACCGGAAGAATTACTCAGAAAGATCAGCTTATCTACCAAGCATGCTGCAAAGGTAGCCAGAGAAGCCTCTGAAATGCTTTATCCACTGACAGGAATGACGGTGTTGAATCCAGCAACTGAACTCAACCGTTGCTGGCGTGATCTGCATACTGCCTCACAGCATGTTTTGCTTTCTCCGCTGGGATTTGTAGCGCTGAATAACTTTTGAAGCTACTTCAGACCATTTCAAACTCTTTAGGATAACGTACCGTGCCGGAGATATCTTGTAAAGCACCCGCTTGTAGCTCTATGCCCATAAAGGCAGAAGCAGGCACCTCAAACGGAGGAACAATGTTCCATTGGCTCGTGGGTACAAAACCGAACCTGGGGTAATACTTTTCATGCCCCAGCACGATGACTGAGGTATAAGCGAGTGCTTTGGCTTTCTCCAGCCCTTGGCTGATCAATTGACTTCCAATGCCCTGATGCTGGAAATCCGGAGCCACTGCCATAGGGGCAAGTGCCAGCGAAGGATATTCCTGATCATTGTTACCCATAATATTGATTTTGGTGAATAAGATATGCCCTGCAATTTCATGATCAAGCACAGCTACCAAAGAAAGTTTAGGGATAAACGCGTCACTTTTTCTCAACAACTCAATGAGTTGAGATTCGTTTTCTCTGCCAAAGGCCGCCACATTAAGCGCATGAATTGCTTCAGTATCTTCTGCTTGCTCAGGCCGGATGAGGACTTCAATAGTATTCATATTTGGACGTTGATTCTTGGAGAAACCGGATAGAGCTCTATGCGTATTACACCCTCTCCCTGGGCTACACATATAGATAACTATGGTTTTCTATCCGGTTTCTGTTTTTATCCTAGGTCAAGCGTTTACACTTTCATTTCTTTCCATTTCCCTTTCCTGAATATCCACAAGCTTACCAGCGCATGCAGGGAGTGGCTTATGGCGATGGTGATGTATACGCCTAAAGCACCCAAGTCATAATAAATAGCCAGCAGATAGGCCAGAGGTAACTGAAAAGCCCACAGTACTCCCAAATTGATGATGGTAGGCGTTCGGGTATCTCCGGCCCCGTTAAATGCCTGTACGATGACCATACCAAAGGCAAAGAAAATGTATCCCAGGCAGAAGATTTTTAGAGCGGTAGCTCCTGCTTTAACCACTTCAGCTTCGGGTGAAAACCAGTTCACAAAAATATCAGCAGTAAATAAAAACAGCACTGAGATAAAGCCCAGAAAATAGACATTGTACTTGGCGGTATACCAGACGGACTTCTCTGCTCTCTCAGGATGTTTAGCCCCCAGATTTTGTCCTACCATGGTAGCTGCAGCATTAGATAGGCCCCAGGCAGGCAGGAGCGTAAACATTACAATCCTGAAGGCAATGGTATACCCTGCCAGAGCCACACTTCCAAACTCAGAGACAATGCGTGTCAGGAAGATCCAACTGGCGGAGTCAATGAGAAATTGCCCCATACCCCCGGAGGATACCTTAATGATATTGAGCACTGTTTTCCATCTTAGTTTAATCGCCTGCCTATCCAGCTTAATGTGCGTACTGCCTTTCACCAAATGATAAAGCTGATACAGCACGCCTATGCTCCTGCCAATGGTTGTGGCCCAGGCTGCACCCTCAATACCCATTCCTGGTATAATCCACAAGCCAAAAATCAGTAAGGGGTCCAGAAAGATATTGATACCGTTGGCAATCCAGAGGGTACGCATAGCAATCGCTGCATTTCCGGCTCCCCTAAATGCACCATTGATGATAAAAAGCAGCATGATGCTAATATTACCGGCAAAGATAATCTGCGTGTAGCGCGTACCTTCACGCAATATTCCCTCACTGGCTCCCATCAGTGTCAGCACCTCAGCACCATATAAATAGCCTGTAATACTAATAAGTATAGAAAAAGCTGCACCTAGCAGAATCACCTGAAAAGCTGCTGATGAGGCTTTGTCAAAACGCTTCTCACCTACCCTGCGTGAAATCACTGCTGTGGCAGCCATACTGAAGCCTATACCGATGGAATAAACAATAGTCACTACCGATTCGGTCAGGCCTACAGTAGCTACTGCGTTCACGCCCAGCCTGCCTACAAAAAAGATGTCCACGATGGCAAACAATGACTCCATGATCATCTCCAAAATCATGGGCACTGCCAGATAGAAAACAGCCTTTCTGATGCTTCCGGAAGTATATTTATCGTAATCGCCCTCCAGGGCGTGTCTGAAATGATATAATAATTTTGTAACCCGCATGTATATGCAAAAACGTAGCAAAACAAAAGCTCAGTGAGCTAAGAAAATCCTAGTAAAACCTTCTAAAGAAAGTACAGAGAAAAATCAAACGGTCAGCAATAGCCTTATCTGTTGAGGAAAAGTATCAGCATTGCCTGAAAAGAATGGAGGGAGACATCGCTCCCTAACTATATGGTGAGCCTTAACTTCATAATGACACAAAGCTAAAACTTTTTTTGCGGGTTTGGCAAATTTATATATGAATTATTTGTTATGAAATAACTCCATACCATGATGCTTGTCCGGTTTGTGAGGCACAAACCGAGGATTAGACAATTATTTGTTGCTACACATTATTTCTTCAGCAACAACATTTTGGTGCTGCCTTCTTCCAGTTGGAGTCCCCACTTTTCCAGTATGGGTGCTTCCAGCGATTTTTCCCGGTATTCATCCGGTGTCATAATAGGAATCCCGTATACGATAGGATAATATCTTTGGCAATCCGGGCAAGTCAGCAGCCCTTCAATAACTTCTCCATTTTCATCTTTCAGAAAAATCTGAAGGTTAAGGTCTGCCTTATCCATTGGGCAGCAAAGTTTCTTCATCAATGATGTATGCATGAGTTTGTTTATTTAATCGTTTGTAATGCGTTTTGGTAAGAAGCAGCCGAAGCTTTGGGAGAGTCAGCACTTAGAATACCCGATATCACGGCCACTCCATTGAAATCCAGTGCTTCTAAAGTCGCCAGATTTCCTGTAGTAATCCCTCCCGAAAGAAAGATTGGCATCTGCGTAATAGCTCTGGCACTTTTGACCGTTTCCGGTCTTACAATCTCGCAGCTATCTACCGAACTGGAAGGGAACATGGAGCAGAATGAGACATAATCCAGCTTGTGTTTTTCTGCCCACGTAATCACTGCCAGGTCATTGCTACAGGTAATTCCACTAACGAATAACCTCCCTACTTCCTTTTTGATATTTTCATAATCTTCAGGAATACTGTCAAAGTGTACGCCATCTAAAGCAGTATGCTGAAGCAATTCCCACGCTTCATTGATCAAAGTAGGCACATGGTATTGACGGCTGACTTTTAGAATCGCTTCTACCAATGCCTGCTTGTCTGCTAATGCAAAGTGCTCGGGCCAGTGGTTCCAGATTTGTAATACCTGCACACCTCCTTCTAAAGCCTGCGTTACTTTTTCTAACAGTACCTGCTCATCCATTACTGGATCAATGACCAGGTATACCCCTCCTTTTATTTTTTTATCCATTTTTATAATGTTAGGGTGTTATAGTGCGAAAGTGTTATGGTTAAAAGTTCTCTGTTTAAAAAACAATAACACCATCGTACCATAACACTATCTATCTCAGCCCGTTTTTCAATGCTTTAAAGAATGCTCCCCAGTAGGGATCGTTTCCGTCAAAGGCAATGCTTTGTGCTTCATCATTTTCAATCATTTTAAAGCCCTGTTGCGAAGCAGTCATCTCTCCAACAATGCTGGCCCGTATAGATTTGGACGCCAGATGATCCACCAAAGCCTGTTCCTTACCTTTTTTTACGGCCATGATCATTGCGCCGGCACCTACACAATAGCGATGGTCAATCTCAAAGAGCTGTGTGATCCGGTAAGGTGCTTCACCTACCGGCAGTTCTTCATTGTGCAGTTCAAACCCGCAGTCTGAAGCAGCAGCCATTTCACAAATCGCTCCTACCACCCCTCCTTCGGTTACATCATGCATAGCTTTTAGCTCGATATTGGGCTGTAGTACCTCCACCGCTACCAGCGCATCAGACAAAGAAGAGGTCCGGTAGAAATTCTCGCAGGCGGCTTCATACACTTCTTTCCCCAATTTGTTTATCACAGTCTCCGGAAAGCTCATCGCCAGTATGGCTGAGGACGTCAGGGCCGTTTCTTTGGTTACAACGATCACATCTCCCGGCTCAGCCTGATGGCTGCTGATGATTTTGTCCAGTGGAGCCGTCAGAAACATGGTCCCTCCCCCCGAAATGGTGGAGTTCTGCCCTTCTATCTGCCCGGTATGTCCTCCGGTGATGTTGACACCGATCTGCTCACAAAAGGCATGAATATGTTTCCAGTATTCCTGAAATGCTTGCTGTGAAAGGCTGGTGGGCAGGTTGAGTACAAACTGGGCATACATGGGAGGTAAGCCGGTAGTCGCCATGTCATTGGCCAGCAGGTGTACCGACAGCCAGGCAGATGCTTTCAGTCCCAGAGATGGGATAAGCGAAAGTGGATCGCTGGATACTGCCATACCTAAGCCATTACCCAGATCAATGACTGAGGTGTCTACTCCGTATTTGGGCCCGACCAGCACTTCTTTTCGTGCATAACCACTTTGAGGCAGCAGTATTTCTTTGAAAGAAGCACTGTTGATTTTGCCGGAATGGTCTTCAAAAGCACTCATTCCACATCGTTTAGGCGTACATGCAAGCCAAAGAAATCGCCATAAGGTAAGCCCCATTGCTGTACAGGAAACCACTTGGGCAGACCGGTGGTTGTCCATTCAATAGTATAATCTCTGCCTGCCAAGGCCTCTTCAATAGTTGCTATCAACTTTTTAGGCGTATAGAAAGTAGCGGTAACATAGAATGGGTTTTTACCAAACATCTCCTGTATCCTTCTTCTGGCTACTTTGGGTGAGTTTCGGTTCATCATGCCGAATACGATGCCATATTTCCCTACCCTTACCGCTTCACGGATGACCTTTACCGGATCTTTGTAGTATTCAAAAGTGGTGATAAACGCCAGGACGTCAAAGGTATGATCCTTAAAAGGCATGTGATGAGAATCGGCCAGCACCAGGTCTCCATTAAAGAGGTGGGTGCCTTGCCCCAGCATAAATGGTGAGATATCGCCACCACTGGCTTCTATATCGATCTCATGCCACCAGCGGGTAAAGCGGGTAGTACCGCAGCCAAATTCCAGCAGGGTTTTGACCCGCTCATCTTTTTTAATGAGTTGCCCGATGACTTTCTTCTGCCAGATCTCAGCACGCTTGTAGCGCCCCTCGTACCAAAGTTCGTAGGTGTCGGTATGTTCGCGGTTAAAAAACCACTCTTCTCGTCCCTGCCACTGCCGCAGGTCCTGGGTAACAAGGTCAAATTTCTTCTGTTCTATCTCTGTGCTCATCGCTAATCATTTAAAAATAAAAAATGCCAAGACCCGGATCATACAGAGAGGCAATGGCAATTAGTAAACAATTAGCTAATAAGGTCATTTCCTACGCTGGTATTATCCAGATCAGGTCATGGGTGTAATCTCAGCCTGACTTTCGTCAAGCACCCCAATGATCCATGCAAGGTATAAAAATCTTTGGAAAGAAAAAGTAATTAATTATTAATTACTGATTATGAATACTTTACATACTTATTTCCTTCTTACCTCCCTTTCTCCGGTATGGTCATAACCCTGCGCTCTTTCCAGTTCAATCATTTGCTGCGGCCTGAAATTGGTGATGAAGGCTCTGCGCCGATGGGCTGTGGTATTGCCCCGACTGTAGTGTAAAGTTCCTCCCTGATGCAGTACACAATCTCCCGCCTGAAGCTCAACGGCTATGCCTTCTTCTTCAGAAGCTTCACATTCCAAAGCGCCTCCTCCCTTACCGGCAGGACGATGAGGGCGCATAGGAAGCTGGTGAGATTGGGGGACATACCACATGCAGCCATTATCTATGATAGCTGTATCCAGCGCCACCCAGCAGCTCACCGCCCGCAGATCAGGCATATCAATCCAGTAGGCACAGTCCTGATGCCAGGGCGTAGGTGTGTTGGAAAAAGGGGCTTTGTCAATCAGCATATCAAAATCCAGCGCCATATCATCTCCCAAAAGGGCCTTGGCTATGGCTAAGCTTTGCTGATGCAATGGCTTATCCAGCAAATCAGGAATCAGCCTGCCAGGCACCATGATCTGAGTGATACGCTCCTGAATCCCCTCTGACTTAGTATCTTCCGCATGCCCACCCAGATCAGAGCGATAGCGGGAAGCATCAATTTTATTCTCCAGAAAATCCTCATATAGTTCCCGGTAATAGCTGAGCTGTTCAGCAGTAAGTAGCTGTGCGATTTTCAGATAGCCCTGCTCCCGAAAGAATTCTGACTGCTGAGGACTAATGAGCGTCTTATATGGCTTCATAACATTTGACTATGTCCTTTAAAATCTTATATTTTGTTCAAAACCTGACGAAGCAGGCGGTTAAGTTCCTCTGCTTGCTCTATCATCGGATAATGTCCACTATCGTGTATATCTATCAAATCGTAGTCCACACCGGTTTCCTCCAGACCTTCTATGGCAGTAGGCGTAGCGTTACTGTTGATCAGGTATAACTTTTTATCCAAATTAGAAAGCTGCTCTTTCTCCTTGGGGCCATAATCCATGAGCGCCTTCAAACTGGCGGTAGCTACCACCGAATCAGCCGCACGAAAATCTTCGGTTACTCTTTTGACTACAGCACTGTCGGTAGTAGGATGAAATAGTGCCTGGTAGGCGTAGGCGGTGGCGGTATTGGCAAAATCCCGCTCTATCATCGTCATAAAAGAATCTATTTCAGTCTGCATCTCTTCGGTAGTTTCCACGCCTACCTCCTTGAAGTTATCTATGCCTATCAGCGCAATCACTGATTCAGGCTCAGCCAGTGCAGCTTCCAGAATGATGTCGCCTCCCATGGAATGCCCGATGAGCACTACATTTTGCAAATCAAGCTGATTAATTACGGCAGCGACATCCTGTCCGTAATCTTCTATTTTCCAACTGTCCCGCTTTTTTCCTGACATGCCAAAACCGGGTAGGTCCATGGTCACCACCCGATAATCTCCACAAAACGCATCTACCTGAGAAGTCCAGTAAGACTGATCAATGCACCAGCCATGGACAAAAAGTAAAGTCGTATCCTGAGTACCGCAATTCTCATAAGCGATATTTACCCCATCACGCCTTATTTCTGTTGCAGTCTTTATCTCAGCAACTGTTGAAGAGCTTTGTTCCTGTGAGTCGGAACTACTGCATGCTAGCATACTAAATATCACCAACAGACTACAAATTGAAAATAATGTTCGCATAAAAAGCGCGGTATGAGGTAAAAATAGATCATAAAAAACCAAGCATTTACTTAGTGGTCTTGCCTTCATAAAGTTTAGTAAAAACACTATCTACGGGTTCCCAAAGTTCTATTTTATTATTTTCAGGATCAAGGATATGCACAAACTTACCATACTCATAGCTTTCTATTTCATCCAAAACTTTCACTCCGCTGGCTTTGAGCTCCTCTACCAACGTCTCAATATTTTCTACCCGATAATTGATCATAAACTCTTTTTCAGAAGGCCTGAAATATTCGGTATTCTCATCAAAAGGACTCCATTGCAGATAGCCTTTCTGATCGGGTTTATCAGATTGGATAAATTCAAACAGAGAGCCGTACTCATTGGTCATTAACCCCAAATGCTGGCTGTACCAATCTTTCATTCCGGCCGGATCTTTGGTTTTGAAGAATATACCTCCAATACCCGTAACTTTTTTAGCAGACTTTTTCATAAATGGTGTAGGTTAAATATGTTGGGGCTTATGGTAAAATGATTGATAAATATACAGGAAGTCAGGATTCCCGCTCTTCCAACTCAGGTCTCCGCTTCCTACTTCTTCTTTTTGCTCAACAGACTATCCTGAGTTACCGAATCACTGGCTGTCTTCAACTGTTGCCAAAGAGAGTCCGGCATGGATGAGTTTGTCCTCACTGGCCTGAGCAGGCCCTGGCTGCGGTTTGCATTTCTAAAAGCCCTGACCAATCCGCCGGATGGGCCGCTGGAGAAAAAGGTGACATCCTGAGGGCCGGCTACATACCAGTCGTGATTATCTTCGCTGTTCATCTGAGGCACGTAGCCGGAAAGAAAATAATAACGGGCAAAATTCACATTAGACCTGGCCTGCTGTTCTTCTGTGATAAGCTGTACTTCTGACTGCAGCATATCCTGCTTAAACTTTTCCTCCGAAGGAAAGCCTTGAATGATCAGTTCCTGCATGGTATTAACCCGAGGGATCAGGAGAACTATCAGTGTATCCTTTTCGATTTCCTTCACTACTATTTCAAAGGGATAATAACTGATATGCGATATACGCAGGGTATCCTTGGGGGCGATTATCAAGGAGAAGTGGCCATCCAGATCAGTAAACGTTCCTTGTCCCGAAGTACTGATATTGGCAATAGGAATGGCTTCATAGCTTTGAGCATCTTTGATCTCACCCCACACTTTCCGCTTTTCAGCCTGGGCACAAGCATCGTGAATAACATGAGCAGATAAAAAAAGCAATAGGAGAAAGAGCCGTAACATATCGGAAGCGTATAATGAAAAAATCAGCTAAGCAAGCTCTTTCAAAATACTAAATTTTACTCGTTATTTCTGCTCTTTATGCAACTTATTACTTGTACTATGTAGAAGAATGGGCTAAGCACAATGGCATGTACCTAACCTATTGCATGCTTCAGCCAGCTTTACTACTCTCTGCCGTAAGCTTGCTGCCATGCAGGATTGTGACAGCCCGTTGCCAGGACAATGTTTTATAAAACCTGCTGATCATTGGAAATGACTACTTCTGTACGAATAGACTCCTCCGGCAGTGCAGGCACATATCCTGCATAGCCAGAAAAAGCGGAAAGGCAAAACAATCATACCAGATAAGATAAACCACTGGCCAGCTTTTGCAGTGAGGTGATATGTGATCGGAACAGCATACTATGTCAAGATACAAGTATCAGCTTAACCATCTGGTCATCAGGGCTCGTTTATGTTCTTCAAAGCCTTTGCGCCTATACAGCCTTGTTCCCTTTTCATTGTGTCGCTCCACTTCCAGGTGCACAGCTTTGATGCCCAGTGCCTCTGCCTGCTTCAGCACAAAATCTACCGCATGACTCCCTATACCTCGGCCCCGGTAAGCTTCTTTCAGGTAAAACTCATCCAGAAAGGCATCTCTGCCTTTGAACTCAAAGCTAAAGCCAAAAGTCAGCACGATATAGCCAATAATTTCTCCCCCAGAGATAATCACCCAAAGCCGCCCTAATTCGGGGTTCATCGCAAACTTTTTCAGGTTATCGGCGGTCATTATCTTGTCAAAAGGATAGTAATCTATTGCGTAGAATTCCTCCATCATATGGAGAACATCCTTCAGATCATCTTCTTGGGCGAGTACAAAAGAAACACTCATCTGACGATATATTAGTTAAATTCTCTCTTCTCTTTTACATGCTTCCATTAGCTTGTCAAGCCTTCTCACACGGGTAACTTCCTGCTTGGCGCTCATCACCCAATGTATCATCTGCCTTCTGTAATAAGGGGGCTGCGCCTGAAAAAATGACCAGGCTTGCTTATTATGCATAAACTGCTTTTCCAAAGCTTTATCCAGCTTTTCTGGATTTTCATAAGCATACACTCTTGACCTGCTCTCTTTGCGCTGGCTGTACTTCTCCAAACCTGCTCTACGCATCAGCCCTTTCGCTTTCAGTTCTTCTACTTTCTTAATATTCACCGCACTCCAGTTGCTCTTAGGTTTACGCGGTGTAAAGCGGATGCAATAGCTGTCACTATCAATGGACTTACGAACACCATCAATCCAGCCAAAGCAAAGTGCCTGATCTACCGATTCCGACCAGCGCATACTAGGCTGCTCGCAACTCACTTTGTAGTAACCCACCAGTAACTCAGAAGCCTGATCATGATTATCTTCCAGCCATGCTCTGAATTCGTCGGGTGTTGCAAAAAATACAGGTTCCATCCCTAAAGCTTTACATAAAAAGATATAGCTAATTTAGGCAAAATCTTTATTCCAGTCTTTTCACGAAACAAACAATGCGGTTTACTTCCTCAAAACCTGCTTTTTTATGAAAGTCTATGCTTATCGCGTTAGACAATTCCGCATCAGAGGCAAACTCTACACACCCTTTTTGTCTGGCCCAGTCTTCTCCTGCTGCGATAAGTTGTCTGCCTATACCCAGTTTCTGATATTCTGGCTTCACATAGATGCCCTCCACATAGCCAACCGGCGAGCTGGAAGAGCCTTCTACATGCTCATTACGCAGTGCCAGCTGGATAAAAGCAATATATGCTTCCTTATCTCTTGCCAGAAAACAAATATTAGTCTCTGAGCCAAGCAGCTTTTTGTAATACTCATATTCTTCCTCAAAAACACAGTCCGGCCACAGCGCTATCGCCAGTTCCGTCAGCACTTCAAGGCTAGCTTCGGTAACAGGCTCAATGTTCATACTATTCAGAATAAAAGTTTCACCTTATAAGCTCTCAGGATTCTATCATCTCAATCAGTTCAAAAACAAGGCTTTGTCCTTCATAATTTAAGTATTCCATCTTTACAAATCCATAATTTTCGTCAAACCAGAAGTTATGCTGTGAATCCCCAAAAGAAGCAGAGCTTGTGGTCTGTATATACCAGCAGCTTTCAAACTTCCGATAAGGCGTACTCACACTGACCCGATAGCAATTTTATACTCGCTATAAACGTTCTTATTCTCCCAATCTTCCCAGCCTTCCCCTAATTGCAGTCTATTGGTCCATGACTTACTCACTTCCAGAGGAAGTCTCACATAGGGGAAAGCGGCTACTTCCGTAAAATGATACTGATTGTCTCTGAAAGGGTGCATCCAGACCACGTCTACATTTCAATGATACCTGTTGTGCCTTCAGGAGCAAATTGCTGATGCTTGGAAAAAGCTTTGTTTACAGCATACTCCTTTATCTCAGCAACCTGCTCTTCGGAGAACGCATACTGAAATGTTACTTCGTCCTGCATTTCCGGCTGATACGCCCACCGATTTCCGGTAGCCATCATCCAAACCCTGCCGTCAGAAATCAGCACTCCATTTTTATCCTTATAAACAGCGCTGTAGATGTACTGTCTGCAAGGCTTAAATATATTTCTGGTCTTTTCAATTTTCTCTGCCAAAGTACCTCTCAATGCTTCTCCGGTTTCATCATCCGGCATAGAAACGTACTGCCATCATATTCAGGCATGAAGGTCTGAGCACATTCCATACTTCTAAATTGTGATTCCGGGCTTTTCTACAGGCTACAAGCCCTGTGAGGGCAAGTAGAAATAGAAGTTTTGTTGATCCAGACCTCATATATTTGATTTCAGTCATGTTATGAGGAGCAAGATAAACGTTCTTTTGCCACCTCACATATTTATCGGAAAGAAGATGCTCTATTTTTAGGCGAACGCCAAGCGCACCATCCCCAAAAAGTACAAAAACAAAAAAAATGAAGCTATGATGGAGAAAAAACCAAGGATCTATGGAGGATACCTAGAGACCATTCATAGGAAAATACTATTTACCCCTAGCTATTCAGCATTATAAAAAAGTCCTGTATAGGCCCAACTGTAGGCTCCTTCTTTATGGATAAAAATCTATTTAATCATTATAGGGTTAAGCCTCATTTTTCATTCCTTAAAATACAAGCAAGCAACTTCATATCAGGCACTCAAACCAGGCTTTTATACTACCAGCGCACTTTGCCAATTTCCTAATTTGTAGTATATTATTCTTTTATAACAACCTAATACTCAAAAGCTGTAGCATGACGCATGGTCAGATCTAACTCCTATGCCTACCTGATTGGCACTGTTCTCTTAAGTTTAGCAAGCTGTACTGGCGACTTTGAGAGTAAAACACACGAAGGCCCCTCCCCGGCCAAAACTCCTGAAGAAGAACTCAGCACATTTCAACTGGAACCCGGTCTCAAAATACAATTGGTAGCCGCTGAGCCTATGGTACAAGAACCTGTGGTGATGAGATTTGATGCCGACGGACGACTGTGGGTGGTAGAAATGCGGGGCTTTATGCCCACCATTGAAGGTGAAGGAGAAGACGATCCGGTAGGCCGCATTTCTATACTGGAAGATACTGACTTTGACGGGCAAATGGACAAAAGCACTATCTATCTGGATAGCCTTATCATGCCCCGAGCCCTGGCTCTGATTGACAGCGGTGCCCTGGTAGCGGAGAACGAAGCGCTATGGCTTACTAAAGACCTGGATGGTGATCTCATCGCCGATACCAAAACGCTTATTGACCCGGACTATGCCGGAAGCCCTTTACCGGAGCACTCTGGTAATGGCTTGTTACGCGCTGCTGACAACTGGTACTACAATGCCAAATCTCGCTTTCGTTATCGTCTGGTAGATGACGAATGGATGCGCGATAGCACCGAGTTCAGAGGGCAGTGGGGCATCAGCCAGGATGATGAGGGCAGGCTCTATTACAACTACAACTGGTCGCAACTGCATGCCGACCTGGTACCGCCCAACTACCTTTCCAGAAACGCGCATCATACGCCTACCACCGGCATTGACCACGGACTTACCGTAGACAGAAGAATTTATCCCATACGCCCCAATCCTGCCATTAACCGCGGCTACATACCCGGTACGCTGGATGAGGAAGGCAAACTGCTGGAATTTACCTCTGCCTGCTCGCCTTTCTATTACCGAGGAACCGCCCTGCCAGAGCCTTTCTACGGCAATGTATTCGTTTGTGAGCCTTCAGGAAATCTGGTCAAGCGTAATATAGTAGTAGAAAATGGCTTACAACTGAATGCCCATGACCCTCATCCCGGCAAAGAGTTTCTGGCCTCTACCGACGAACGTTTTCGCCCGGTAGCGATCACCTCCGGTCCTGACGGTGCACTGTACATCGCTGATATGTATCGTGGCCTGGTGCAGCATGGCAAATACATTACGCCCTACCTGAAAGAAAAAACACTGGAACGCAAGCTGGTCTTACCCATCAACAGAGGACGTATCTGGCGAGTGGTACCCGAAGGTTGGGCACCCCGGAAGCCACAGCAGCTATCACAAGCTTCCTCTCAGGAGTTGGTTGCGCAACTGTCAAGCCCTAACGGGTGGCACAGAGACATGGCGCAGCGTCTGCTCATTGAGCGTCATGACACAGCTACTAAGGCTCCGCTAAGTGAATTGGTTGAAAATGGAAAGAATGCCCTCGCCCGTTTCCATGCTTTATGGACGCTGGAAGGCATGGATATACTCCAGCCTGAGCTGCTTCTAGACTTGCTTAGCGACTCAAGTCCACTCATCAGTGCCAATGCCTTACGACTTCTGGAGCCTATGGCTGCGAAAGATCAGCAGTTGCAGGAAAAGCTGGGAGAAAAACTACTGCAACTAGCGGAAGGTGCTCCTGAAGAACTCACGCTACAAATGGCATTATCTGCTGAAGTACTCAATGCCCGAACAGCCTATCCACTGCTGGCGGGCATCGCGGAGCGAAGTGGAAACTCTCCACTGATCAGGGATGCTGTACTCAGCAGCCTGGAAGATCAGGAGTTTCGTTTTTTACAAACCCTCTGGCAGTCTCCACAGTGGCAAAAGCAGGAGCCTTCCAAAGCAATTTTTCTGGAAATGCTGGCAACTTCGGTAATCCGTAAGAGAGAACCTGCCGAACTGACTGCTTTACTGAGCATGCTGGATGTCAACGAGAATTCTTTTGGCTGGCGGGAAAAAGCGCTACTTACCAGTATCTCCATACAGGGCAAACAAGGTAAGATGAAACCTATCATGCTGGCATCTGCTCCGCAGATTTTAGAAAGGAAAGGGCAGTCAGGTTCATCAAACTTTGCAGTCCTGACCTCACTTTTTGAATGGCCGGGACATGTAGCCGATACGACTATGGTTGAAAAACAAAGCTTACTCAAGGAAGAAGATCAGCAACTGTTTACGCTGGGAAGGCAGCATTACCTCACCACCTGTGCCGGTTGCCACGGCACCGATGGGGCTGGATTAACCCGCTTTGCTCCTCCACTAAGAGACTCGGAGTGGGTAATAGGCGATGAAAAGCGCCTTGCATTGATCGTACTACATGGCATGGAAGGCTCACTTGAAGTTGGCGGTAAGCTCTATGATGCACCAGAGATACTGCCGGTAATGCCTGCTCACTCTACCCTGGATGATGCGACTATTGCCTCTATCCTGACTTACATTCGCAACGAGTGGGGCAATAGTGCAGGAGCAATCAGCAGAGGACTGGTAGGAAAAACCAGACTGACTTCTCAGGGAAGGGTGATGCCCTGGAAAGCAGATGAACTCAACCAGTATATCAAAGAAACGGAGGAACAGATGGAGCAGTAAGAAAAGAGTTGCAAGTTAAAGGTTACAAGTTTAAAGGAAACTTTAGACTTGCAACCTGTATCAAGTTACTATCAAAACAAACTAACGGATGAGATCAATCAAAAAAGATGCAAGCTGTCATTCAGAAGATAGAAGGACTTTTCTACAAAAAGCAGGCCTGGGAGCTATGGCATTGAGCCTGCCTTCGCTCAACATACCTTCATTATTGAAAGATTTGCCTATGGGTATAGTAGTACATTCTTACGCCAGCCGCTGGCACTCCAAGCACGAGAGCAAAAAGTATCCCGGATTTTACGATGCTATCCAACTTCTGGAACATTGTCATGAATTGGGTGGCGGTGGAGTGCAGGTAGGCGTACATGACTGGACGAGCGAGTTTTCTGAAAAAATCCGGGACCAAGCAGAGCAGTTAGGCTTGTACCTGGAAGGCTCTATTGGCTTACCTAAAAACCCACATGAAGTGGCTGCGTTTGAGCAGGAAGTGAAAACTGTCAAAGAAGCCGGTGTGCGGGTACTACGAACCGTTTGCCTGAGTGGCCGTCGCTATGAGAATTTCCCTACGCTGGAAAATTTCAAGAATTTCAAGAAGCAATCTGTACAATCGCTGCAATGGGCTGAGCCTATAGTTCGCAAGCATAAAATCAGGCTGGCCGTAGAAAACCACAAAGACTGGCGTGCCGATGAATTGGTCAGCTTACTCAAGCAGATAGATAGCGAATGGCTGGGCGTAACGCTGGATTTTGGCAATAGTATCTCCCTGCTGGAAGACCCGATGGAAGTGGTGCAGAGGCTGGCACCTTATGTTTTTACCACGCACGTAAAAGATATGGGGGTGAGAGAATATGAAGATGGCTTTCTGCTCTCGGAAGTACCGCTGGGGCAAGGCATACTGGATTTACCTAAGATGATCTCGCTTTGTCGGCAGCACAATCCGCAGGTTACTTTCAATCTGGAAATGATCACCCGTGATCCGCTGGAAGTTCCCTGCCTTACCGAAGAGTATTGGGCTACATTTGAGGGAATATCAGGTAGCGAACTGGCACGTACGCTCCGGATGGTGAGGCATAAGAAATACCCTAGCGAACTGCCAAGTGTCACCCAACTTCTGCCTGAAGAACGGCTGGCCGTAGAAGAGAAAAATGTAGTTACTTCCTTATCTTATAGTAAAAATCATCTTGAACATGCTTAAATTTATTCACTCAGTGCGCACAG
The DNA here is from genome assembly GCF_029504655.1 of Catalinimonas alkaloidigena. NCBI lineage: Bacteria > Pseudomonadati > Bacteroidota > Cytophagia > Cytophagales > Catalimonadaceae > Catalinimonas > Catalinimonas alkaloidigena. The sequence goes on along the minus strand of NZ_JAQFIL010000001.1, from coordinate 154,775 downwards.
TTTAAGCTTTGTATAACTGCTGCTGCACCCGTTCAACTGTGTGCTCTGAACTTAAATTATTAAATCAATAACTTATAACCTTTAACTTCTTATGAGCGAAGAAAAACTACCAGGCATCAAACTATTTGACTTAAGTGGCAAAGCTGCCATCATCACCGGAGGCTCTAAGGGACTCGGACTGGCGATGGCTGCCGGGCTGGCCTCAGCCGGAGCCAGCGTGATGTTGGTCAACCGAAATGCCGAACAGGGTGCTAATGCTGCCAAAGCTATCAGATGAGGAATATGGTACCCGGGCTATCTCATTCAGTGCAGACATTACCAACGAACAGCAGACAGAAGCTATGGCAAAGGCAGCAATTGAGGCTTTTGGGCAGATAGATATCCTGATCAACAGTGCAGGCATCAATATCCGTGGAGCGATTGACGAGCTGACTTCCAAAGATTTTAAGCAGGTCATGGATGTCAATGTGAACGGAACCTGGTTATGCAGCAAAGCGGTAACGCCTTATATGAAGCAGAAAAAACAAGGTAGTATCATCAATCTTGCCAGTACTCTCGGCTTAGTAGGCTTAGCCAATCGCACACCATATACCGCCAGCAAAGGCGCAGTGGTACAGATGACAAGGGCGCTTGCGCTGGAACTTGCACCCTTCAACATCAATGTGAATGCGATTTGTCCCGGTCCTTTTTTAACCGAAATGAATATCCCCATTGCAGAGACTGAAGAGGCCAAAAAATTCATCGTAGGTGCCACCGCCCTAGGACGATGGGGCGAGTTGAAGGAAATTCAGGGCGCTGCCATTTACCTGTCCAGCGATGCGGCCACCTATATGGTCGGCTCCATGCTCACCGTAGATGGCGGCTGGACAGCAAAGTAATAATGCTTCAAAAACACGCCTTTCAGAATCAATTTTACAGCTCCGGGACAACGAATGTTAGCTCTCCCGGAGTTTTTTTTAGAAACTATTAGAAAAACGAGCTGATGATAAATATTAACGAAATGGCTGTGAACGCCATGATCAGCGTTCCGATACTATGCGACATATAGCCCTGTTTTACATTCATACCTGTTAACTGCGTCATCGCCCAGAAGAAACTGTCGTTGGCATGAGAGATAGCGGTAGCACCTGCTCCAATCGCCAGTACTGTAAATACTTTAGACATTTCGGAATCCAGTCCCAGCGTTCCCAGCAGAGGCGCTACAATAGAGGCAGTGGTCACGAGGGCTACTGTAGATGAGCCTTGCGCACTTTTTAGGGCAAAGGCCAACAGAAAGGGCAGTAAAAGACTTAAGTTTCCTGGCTCAATGATCCCACTTACCATATCTCCCAAACCTGAGTTTTGCAGCATTTTGCCAAATACCCCCCCTGCACCGGTAATCAAAATCACCGGAGCGGCAATGAGAAGGGCTTCACCAAACCAACCCGAGGACGATAGCAGTTTTTTGTCAAATTTGGCTGGCAGGACGAAAGATAAAAATGTACCCAGCAACAAGGCGATTACCGGGCTTCCCAGAAATGACAGTATATATGTAAATGTATTTTCGCCAAAAGGCCTGGTAGGATAGTTGGCAATAGAAGCCAGTACAATCAATAGCAGAGGCACCGCAATTGGCAAAAAGCACTTTACCAGGGAAGGATATTTTTTGACTTCTGTAGTCCTTTCCTCTTCAGCAAATTCGGGAACCAGGTCAATGCGGGAGGCATAGTATTTGGCAAAAAAGAAGCAGGGTACCAGTGCCAGTGAACTTACAATAAAGCCCCACATTATCACCATGCCAAGATCAGCTTCCAGGATACCTGCAGCGGCAATAGGTCCGGGGGTAGGCGGCACCAATGAATGGCTGGCTGTCACGCCCAAAGTTATGGCAATTGTGGTGGCAGCGTAAGGTATTTTACCTTTAAAAGACAAAGACTTACTGATCGGATTAAGCATGATAAAGGTACTGTCTCCAAATACCGGAATTGACAGTATATAACCGGTGACCATCATCGCTAGTGTGACCGATTTTTCTCCGATCCAGGCGAGTATTTTCTGAGCAATCACAAAAGCACCACCGGTTTTCTCCAAAAAAGTACCGATGATAACCCCAAACAATATGAGCAAGCCTATGCTGCCCAGTACGCCGCCAAAACCATCAGAGATGGATTGAACAATAAGCTCGGCAGGCATACCCGCTATCAATCCATAAAAAATGGCTCCTACAAAAAGAGCCAGGAAAGGGTGTATCTCAAACTTGATGATGGCAACAATGATAAAGGCAAAAGCTAATAAGACAAATAGTAATGTGAGCATAATATAGTTTTAGGTCGTTGGTTAGTTGTCAATAAAAAGAGTGTCTTATTTCTCTTAAAAACTTTAAAATAATGATTTAGGCTTTAAATCGTATTTATCCTCCCAGATTTATCTCTTTTTACAGGCAGACAGCTTTGCTTGCTACTTATAAGGGCCTGACTGAATAAGTAAAAGATTAGGCTTAAATTGTGAAAACTCGTTATATTCAGCACTTATACAACAATTCCTAAAATTACAATTATGTCTTTTTTTCCCGATAGGTTCAAAGGTCAGGTAGCACTTATTACGGGTGCTGCCAGCGGACTAGGCAAAGCCATTGCCCAAAGGTTAGGCGAAGAAGGAGCCTCTCTGGCCCTTTTTGACAGAAACAATGCACTACTTCAAAAAACCAAAGATGAGTTTCTTGCTAAAAGTCTCTCAGCCAAAGCATACACTATAGATGTTGCAAACGAAGAGCAGGTAATAGAGGGCATAGAGCAAGTTGAAAAAGACTTGGGCAAAATTGATATATTAATACATTCTGCCGGAATCGTTGGACCCACCAGCACTAAGATTACTGACTACTCTACTCAGGATTTTGACAATATCTACGCCATCAACCTGAAGGGAAGCTTTCTGATGACCAAGTATGTGATCAAGAAAATGGAAACTCGTAAATACGGTAGAATACTGCTGATCGCTTCCATGGCCGGTAAGGAAGGGAACCCCGGTATGATAGGCTACTCCACTACTAAAGCAGGCGTCATCGGACTGGTGAAATCGGTGGGTAAAGAATATGCAACCGCCGGAATCACCATCAATGCCCTGGCCCCAGCGGTGATCAGAACCGCCATGAATGCCGATACCTCTCCTGATCAGTTGGCTTATCTTACTGCTAAAATTCCTATGAATCGTCTCGGAGAACCGGAAGAGGTAGCTGCTATGGTAAGCTTTATCGTCTCTGAAGAAAACAGTTTTTCTACCGGCTTTTTGTATGATATTTCGGGAGGCAGAGCAACTTACTAGCAACAAGTTTTATTGCTTTTCCAAATGAGCAAGGATTTTCCGTACTCTGGCTTTTACAGAGGCGGCTTCGGTCTGCATGGCTTTTTCGCATAGGAAATAGACTTCTTTTTGCAGTTCAGGCCGCTGTCGTGAAAGTTCGTACATGCCCTGTATCGCCCAGGCTCTTACAAATTTATTATCGCTGGGCAGACTTTCTCTCACAAAATCTTCAACGGCAAGCTGAGCTTCTTTTGGAATGTCAATTAAGGGTAAGATTTGCAGCAGATGCCGGCGGCTTTCCCAACCGCTTATATGTTGCAGGTGATGGGTTAAGGTTAGAATTTCTTTTGAAGATAATGAGTAAGCCTGCTCCAGATGGTGTTTGAGCAACCAACTCGCTGCTTTTTGCTCTGCTTCTGAATTAAGTGATGAGAGTATTTCTTCTACAAAAAATGGCTGATCATGGTATTTTTGGTAAGCTCTTTTCAGCATATCAACCTTTTTACCCTCCCAATCAGACAGTACTTGTTGTAATGAGGTTTGCATCAGTCATGACATTTAACCTATCATCAGCTCACGATTGTCTTCCCTACCGAACCCTTTGACAGTCAGCCGGTCCTGATAGACTTCTACAATGGCAAAGCTATTTTCCTGCTCGCTTTCTACCATACCTTTGAAATTGAGAAAGTGCACATGTTCTTTCTGCCCATAATTACCACTATGGTTATGGCCGTTGAAGTAAGCTACCACCTGCGGATACCTTGTCAGTAGGTTTACGACTTCCTCATCATTCCAGAGGTTATGAGCGTCTTTAGGGTAAAGCGGATAATGCCCCATCACTATTATTCTTTCTCCCTGAGAGGCGGCTTCTTCCACCTTTGTTCGCAGCCATCCTAATTGCTTTCGGCTTATGCCCCCATTCCATTCCTTGGCATTGATGGCATTGTTTTCCTGCATTTGCTTAAGCCTTGCTTCTGCTTCTTTGGTTGCCTTACTATCCTGAGGATGAGCAAAAGTAGAGACCTCATTACCATTCAAAATGATAAAGCGCCAGCCCAAGTAAGAGAAATTGTAGTAAGCCGAATCATGCATGCCCAGGCGAGTGGCTACTTGCTGCTTTTTGTTTTCCTCCACCGCATAGTCATGATTGCCTAAGGTGCGGTACACGCGAAATTTGGACTGACCATACACTTCCAGAATTTTATCAAAGCTGCTGAAGTCACGGTCAATCAGATCGCCTACATCCAGGACAAAACTCAGCTTGTGCTGATTAAGCGTTTGTAAACAATCAGCTAGTTTTTGGGTGGATTTCCGATAGTGTCGTCCAATGGCAGATTCACAATCGCAGTACTGAGCATCGGCAATGACGCCAAATGAAAAAAGTGCTTGTTCTGAAGTCACAGCGTAACGTTTAGTTCTGTACAAGTTTACACAGAATCAAACTTTTTATCCAGACCAGGGAAAAACCACGATATTATAAAATATTAAACTATTTTTTTACAATTTATCTTAATATTTATTTTGATATTTAATAGATTTGCAAAATTATATATCAAATCTAAATCATCTTCCTCATGAACCGACGCCTGTTTCTGAAAAACACTGGAGTGCTTACTCTTGCTGCCAGTGCTGCGGCCTGCACACCAAGCGCCATGCGCATTGCTAAAAAACAGGTCAACATTTTACATTCATCCCGTTACCTGCCCAAACTGCGCATCTCTATGGATCGTGTTATTAAGGAGACCGTTGGTTTGCGTCCGTACCGAACCCTGGGACCAAGGATAGAAAAGGAAGAGCTAGGCAGCAAAACTTTGGTACATAACTATGGTCATGGCGGTAGCGGCTGGTCGCTTTCCTGGGGCTCAGCTGAGCTCGCTGCCGACCTGGTGATTAGTAGTGGAGAAAAGAAAGTCGCGGTAGTAGGTTGTGGAGTCATAGGTCTCACTACTGCCCGTATGCTTCAGTTCAGAGGTTACGATGTTACCATCTATACCAAAGAGATGGCGCCCAACATTACTTCCAGCAAAGCTACCGGCACCTGGTCGCCCTCCCACCGCCTGATTGACAAAGAAAATATTAGCCCTGAGTTTTTTGAGAAATTCAAACGTGCACATACTACCTCTTTCCGTACTTATCAGAACTTACTCGGCCTGGGAGATTATGTAGTCTGGACAGACAGCTACTCTGTCCGTAATGAACCTCGCCTGGAGCAGGATCATGACGTGGACGAAAGTGATGAAAAATATGCCTTTATGAATGTGCTACCTCAGACAGTAGCGCTCAAGAAAGACGAGCATCCTTTTAAAGCAGACTATGTATATCGCAGCACCTCTATGGTGTTTAATATCCCTTCACTCCTGAAACTTTATACTGATGACTTCCTGAGATTTGGAGGAAAAGTAAAAATTCAGGAATTTAAGTCACTGGAAGATTTTGATGCCCTGGCTGAAAAGTGTGTGGTTAACTGTACCGGTATCGGTGCCAAGCAAATTACCAATGATGAATGCCTGACACCCATATCCGGCCAACTGGCTTTTTTGATTCCACAAAATTACGTAGACTACCGCATCAATACCCGTGGTGCTTACACTATCAATCGCAAAGATGGGATGATCGTGGGTGGTACGCATAATATGGGTAGCTGGAATACTACTCCCAGTAAAGAAGATACCGAAAAGATGGTGATGGCTATCAAAAATGTAGCCGATCAGATGTATACTTAACAGTTCAGGGTTTGAAAAACGTAAACTGCGAACTCTGAACGGCTAAAACTCTAAACTCTCTATCATGACCTTAAGACGAAGCTTTCTCAAAAAACTGGCCGGAGCATCCGGAGCCTTATCTCTAAGCCCTTTCATGACCAAAGTGCTGGCCGAAGATGTCAAAGACGCATTAGTACATTTGAACCGACTCAGTCCTGAAGATGCTGCCCAGGATGAAGAGCTGTGGCATCGTATCCAGCAGGCATATACAGTATCTCCTAACATTATCAATCTTAACAATGGTGGTGTAAGTCCGCAGCCTAAAATTGTGCAGGATGCCGTAGATCGCTACTATCATTATTCTAATGAAGCTCCCTCTTACTATATGTGGCGCATATTAGATCAGGGTAGAGAGTCACTGCGCATGAAACTGGCTGATGTAGCTCACTGCTCTCCTGAAGAGGTAGCCATCAACCGCAATGCTACGGAAGCCCTGGATACTATCATCTTCGGCATGGATTTACAAAAAGGGGATGAAGTGCTGCTTTGCAAGTACGATTATCCTAATATGTTCAATGCCTGGAAAACACGCGCCAAGCGTACAGGCATCAAGCTCAACTGGATTACGCTGGATTTAGCGATGGAAGATGAAGATGCCATTGTGCAGCGCTATCTGGACGGCCTTACGCCAAAAACTAAAGTCGCACATATCACCCAGCTTATCAACTGGTCGGGGCAGATCGTACCTGCCGGAAAAATTTGCGCGGAGATGAAAAAACGAGGAATCAAAACCATTGTAGACGGAGCACATGCCTTCGCCCACATAGACTCTGACCTCACGGCTATGGATTGTGACTACTTCGGAACTAGTTTGCATAAGTGGCTGTGTGCGCCTTTCGGCACCGGAATGATCCATGTAAAAAAAGAAAACATAGCGGACTTATGGCCACTTATCCCAGATCATGAGCCTGAACGTGATGATATTCGTAAATTTGAAAGCTTGGGGACCCGCTCCTTTGCTCCTGAACAGGCAATAGGACAGGCGATTGATTTCCATAATGCCATAGGCGCTGAACGCAAAAGAGCACGCTTGCACTACCTCAAGCGTTATTGGGCTGATAAAGTGAAAAATCATCCTCAGGTCAGAATAAACACACCTTTATCAGCAGAATTCTCTTGTGCGCTTTGTAATGTGGGTATAGAAGGGATGGAAGCCGGTGATGTCAATAACAGACTATTCAAGGAGTACAAAATACATGCTACACCCGTAAAATGGGAAGCAATTAATGGGGTTCGCATCACTCCTCATGTATATACCAAGCTCAGTGATCTTGACAGACTGGAAAAGGCTTTACTTACTTTTGCTGATGAACAGTCCAAACAATCCATGAAAATGAATTGATTTGGTACAGCTACAGGCGTTTTGGCGCACTTTTAGCATGGCATTTAGGTACAACAATATCTCCGTATCATGCTAAAGCTTCGTTATATATACATCATTTTATTTGCATTTACAGTACTGGCATCCTGTAATTCAAGCAAAAAGCTACTGGAACAAGGAGCGTATTATCAGTCAGTGATGGCAGCAGTAGATAAATTGCAGAAAAACCCCAATAACAAAAAATCTCAGAGGGCATTGCTTAAGGCCTATCCACTGGCTACGCAGAATTTTTTGAACGAGATTAAAAAGGCCAAAAGTAATGCGGTACATATGCCCTGGACCAATATCGCTGACGCTTATCAGGCGCTAAACAATATGTATGAAGCCATTAACGCTTCGCCTAAGGCAAGGCAAATTATTCGTAATCCTCAGGAGTATTATAAGCAATACGCCCAGGTAAAGGAAAAAGCCGCGGGAGAACAATATGCTGAGGGCGAAAAGGCACTTAAGAGAGGTAGCAGAGAAGATGCTAAAGAGGCTTACTATTATTTTTTGAATGCCAATGATTTTCAGCCCAGCTACAAAGATGTAGACCGTAAACTGAAAATGGCAAAAGAAGCCGCTACACTGATAGTAGTGGTAGAGGCAGTACCTGTACCCTCCCGATACTTCAAGGTAAGTGCCGATTTCTTTTATGATCAGGTAGATAAACATTTAAGAACACTAATGAGCCGTAATCAGTTTCTGGCTTTTTATACTGAGAAAGATGCCAAAAGAGCAGGTATTACGGTTCCAGATCAGGTGCTTAAGCTGCGGTTTGAAGACTTTTCTGTCGGGCAGAGTAAAGCTTTTCAGAAAGAGGAAACCATTACCCGAGATAGCGTAGAAGTGGGTGTAGTAGAGTTGGAAGATGGTACCAAGAAGCCGGTTTTAGGTACAGTATCAGCAAAGTTAATCACACGAAGATTAGAAGTGCTCTCAGGAGGCATTCTGAGCATGACTGTTAATAATGGTTTCAATAAGACCCGAATTTATCGAGATGAGATGCCAGGCGAGTTCTTGTGGTTCGCTGAATGGGGAACTTTTAAAGGTGATGAAAGGGCACTGAGCGAAGAGCAGACCAAAGTATGCAATAGCCTAGAAATGACCCCTCCGCTGCCTCAAGACCTTTTTGTGGAATTTACTAAACCTATTTATAGTCAGTTGACAGATCAGCTAAGCCAGTATTATCAGAATATCTAAACCATATAGTATTATTGTTCTTGATGTTATAGCCCCCGCGGAGCGCTGTGATAGCTTAGCGATCATACAATAGCATCATTGCACCATAATGCTATTTTAACTAAACCTAAACCATGTTTAAATCACTTTACTACCTAACATTTACTTTCACAGTATTTCTTGTATCCTGCAATAGTCAAAGTAACCCTACTACAAACGAAGGAGCCAAAACTGAAGCAGCAACAGAAATGGACGAAGCTACTTCCAAGCAGATTATCAAAACGGATAAGGCTCCCAATCCGGTAGGACCTTATAATCAGGCGATCATGGCGGGTAATACGCTCTACCTTGCCGGCCAAATTGCTATCAAGCCTGAAAGTGGTGAGATGATTACTTCCAGCATAGAAGAGGAGGCTACGCAGGTAATGAATAACCTAAAGGCGATACTAAATGAAGGAGGTATGGACATGAACAATGTTGTCCACACTACCATTTACATGACTGACCTGAACGACTTTGGCAAGGTAAATGAAATCTATGGCAGCTATTTTGATAATATGGCACCTTCACGGGTGACGGTAGGCGTAGCTTCTTTACCCAAAGGCGCGCATCTGGAAATTTCCATGATTGCTGTTGAATAAGTTCTACCCGGAACTTGTTTCTGGATCTAGCTCTAGTTTAAGGTTACAGGTTAAAAGTTGAAGGTTTGAATCATCAACCTGAAACCTTTAACTTTCCCACCACACTAAATTTTGCAAAAACCTTATCAGTATGGGGCGCATCAGGCAGTTCGTGAGTAAGGTCTTGCCCGGCCCAGTGTTCGTAATGTTTGCCCTTGTACCAGAGGCGGGAAGCACTTACATCATAAATTATTCCCTGATAAGCGATCCAGATTTCTTCCTTGTCCTGTCCGTTGCGTAGTGATAATTGTGAGTGGCTATATTCTTTTAGCATTGCTGCCATATAATATTGATTGTCCCTTAAAGGTACTTAGCGTGGTTTTGTATCCAGCGGTCAGGGAGTTCGCCTTTGGTAGCCATTTCGTAGTCTGAAGGATCACAGGGCACGATACTTTGCCGTTCCTTTACCGCTTCTACCTGTGGGTTGGGCACTTCCATCCACCATTTCTCACTTTTTTTGGCTTTGTAAAAAGTCAGTACCGAGGGTTTGGAAGGCATGGGAACAATGTATTTGATGAAGTCATTGCTTTCAAAATTACTTTCGTAAGTACGATGATAGTAACCTTCTATTATATACCAGACCATCGTAGCTATTACTGAAGCTGTCTTTTTACGCTCATTATCCCAATCAGGATTATATTCATAAAAACCAGCCGAGGTCAGCTTTTCGCTGTGCCCGGCATACCAACAAAGTTGGCAGGCCTCCTGCCCGCTAAGTCCAAAAGCCTGTGCATGGCGGTTGCCCGGCGCATCATCCATTCTGATAGCAGTAATATCAAAGCTCAGCATATCCGCTGCACGTATAACCGGCTCCATTGCATTGAGGTTTTGGTTGACTAATCCCAAGCGATAAGTATCAAAATAAAATTTATCTAGCAGTATTGGCACTGAATTATCCACCAGGTAGCTTTGGTAAGCAATATGGCTGTAGTTCAGCAAATAGTTAGGATCATGCACCAAGGTCTTGTGCAGGTGGTTTCTATGTTCATTTCCTTCAACCCCCTCAGTATTGTTAGGGTCAATATCTATAAAGGCATCTACACTCAGTACATTGATCAGCTTTTCCATACTTTCGTAGGCCTGGTACTGACCATAATCTAGATCATGTGTCCCGCCTATTAGTATTGGAAAAGTATTATGATTTATCAGTGTTTCACACACTTCTTTGATCCTCAAATAGGTCTCTTCCAGACTATGTCCACTGTTGAGATTTCCCAAATCCACAACTTTGTACGCTCCGCTACCTTTCTTAAGGTGATATAAGACCTGTCTTACACTATTGGCTGCCCGCTCTGCTCCTCCGTTCTCATGATTTCCTCTATTTTCTGATAGTCCGACGATGGCTATATCCGCTTCTTCATAGTTAGGAAATGTATCCGTATAAACTTGAATAGCACGAAAAAAGCTATTGGCAGCACTAACTTCTCTGTACACATCTGCTTCAACAGGCTGAAAGAAAATACTTAGGTTCATAGCAAAATCAAATCATTAAGTGGGGCAAATTACAAATTGCTGCGCTGGAAATGAAGTCTTTCATGTAAGCTTAAGACACAAAAAAAGGAGTGATCTCTCACTCCTTGTACTATTTGATCGGATTTTTATTAACCACCGAAATCGTCAAACCTGACATTTTCAGGTGGTACTCCCATGTCATCCAGCATTTTGAGAACGGCAGCATTCATCAAAGGAGGACCACAGAGATAAAACTCTACTTCGTCCGGCTCAGGATGATCTTTCAGATAGTTATCATACAAAGCCTGGTGGATAAACCCGGTGTACCCTTTCCAGTTATCTTCAGGAAGCGGCTCAGAAAGCGCAATATTATAAGTGAAATTTGGAAACTCTTCTTCAATCTTACGGAAGTGGTTAGTATAGAACAGCTCACGCTTTGAACGTCCACCATACCAGTAAGACACTTTACGATCAGTTTTCTCCGTATGGAAGAGATGGAAAATATGTGATCTCAAAGGAGCCATACCTGCACCACCACCTATGTAGACCATCTCACGGTCGGTAGGGTTGATAAAGAACTCACCATAAGGCCCGGAAATTGTAACTTTATCTCCTGGCTTTCTGGAGAATACATAAGAAGAGCAGATACCAGGATTGACATCCATCCACTTGCCTGCGGCTCTGTCCCAAGGCGGCGTCGCGATACGAATCGTCAACATAATGATATTACCTTCGGCAGGGTGATTAGCCATAGAATAAGCACGGAAGATAGGCTCAGGGTTCTTCATCTTCAGATCCCATAGCTTAAATTTATCCCAGTCGCTCTGATATACATCCTCGGGGTGCTCAAGCTCCGGCTTAGGTGTGATATCCATAGTTTTATAATCCACCTCAATCTCAGGAACGTCAATTTGAATATATCCTCCTGACTCAAAATCCAGTGTTTCGCCTTCAGGTAGCTTTACCACAAACTCTTTGATAAAGGTAGATACGTTGTAATTGGAGACCACTTCGCACTCCCACTTTTTGATACCAAAGATCTCTTCAGGAATACGAATACGCATATCGTTCTTGACCTTAACCTGACAAGAAAGACGCACATTCTCCTGTTGTTCTTTACGGCTCAAATGACCTACTTCAGTGGGAAGTACATCTCCTCCCCCTTCATCAATAGCACATTTGCACATGGCACAAGTACCACCGCCGCCACAGGCTGATGGTAAAAATATTTTCTCACCGGAAAGTGTAGATAGTAAGGTACTACCTGCTTGGGTGACAATAGGGTTTTTTTCATCTCCGTTGACAATGATCTTTACATCGCCCTGCTGCACCAGTTTGGATTGGGCATACAGTAGCAACATTACCAACAGCAGGATGATCAGTGTAAAAGCAATAATAGATGTTACAACAACCTGCGTCATTTGACTAGCGTGTTAGATTTATACATTAAAAGTTGGACTGCAAATATATTTAATAAATTGGGATTACGATGAATATATGTACTCAAATTCTATGCTGTACAAAATCATCCTCATAACGCATGCAAATGCAAAAAAGTTGGTAATACTAATCAAATTATCTTACTATTTCCATTACCCTAAATTCATTCTAAAGCCTATATTTGCCATTTGCCCTAACAAACCCACCTACATTATGCGCAGATTTCCCTTAAGCTTTCTCGCTTGTTTGGTCATATATGCAAGCTATGCTCAGCCCGCTATCATGCCGCACATCCTTCCACTGAAGGACAGGGCTACTACGATGGACCAGGTGCTGGAGGAGCGCTTTCACAGGCTGCTTCCCAAAATCATGGAAGAGGAAGGGATTGACATGTGGCTTGTCATAGCCCGCGAATACAATGAAGATCCGATCATCAGAACCATGCTACCCTCCACCTGGCTGTCAGCCCGTCGCCGTACTATTCTGGCTATTTATCATGAACCGGGGAGTGATTCTGTAGAGGGGCAAGCTATCGCACGCTATAATGTGGGAAATATCTTTGCCAGCGCATGGAAGCCCGAGGAGGAACCAGACCAGTGGAAGCGACTGGCAGCGGTTATTGCCGAAAAAAATCCTGAAAAAATTGGTATTAATATTTCTGAAACCTTCAATCACGCCGATGGGCTGACCAGTACAGAACATCAGGCTTTCCTGAACAGCTTATCCAAAAAATTTCAAAACCGTGTGATTTCTGCCGAGACTTTGGCGGTACGCTGGCTGGAAACCCGTACCAATACCGAACTGGCTATTTATGAGCAGGTTTGCCGCATTGCCCATACTATCATTGCCGAAGGGCTTTCGGAAAAAGTTATTCAACCGGGAGTAACTACCAATGAAGATGTAAAATGGTGGTACAGAGAACGCATTGCCGGTCTAAAACTTCAAGCCTGGTTTCACCCTTCGGTAGACATCATCAGAGCCGACCCGGAAACTGATGAGGCCAGCCGTTCTTTTGCTGCCCAGACAACTCCCAACGAAGGAGTGATCATGCCTGGTGACATGATACATATTGATTTTGGGATTACCTATCTGCGCCTGAATACTGATATGCAGCAAAATGCTTATGTGCTCAAGCCCGGAGAAACCGCCCCTCCTCAGGGACTGGTAAAAGCCCTGGAAAAAGGAAACCGGCTGCAGGATATCCTTACCTCTCATTTCGAGGAAGGCCGTACCGGTAATGAGGCCCTGCGCTTAACACGTCAACAAGCGATAGACGAAGGTTTGGTGCCCAGCATTTACAGTCACCCTATAGGTTATCATGGACACGCGGCCGGACCTGCAGTAGGAATGTGGGACAATCAGGAGGGTGTACCTTCAGGGGAGCATAAAATTTACAATAACACCTGTTATGCGATTGAGCTTAATACCAGAGTAAAGATTCCCGAGTGGAACAACAAAGAAATCCGTATGATGCTGGAAGAAACGGCTGTCTTTAAAGATGGGAAGGTGCACTACATTGATGGTAGACAAAGGGAAATGATGCTGATTCCCAGGCAGTCCTTAAATATGCAGTAGAAAAAGTAATAGTTCTAAGTGTTATGGTGCTCTTATAGTTAGTATTGGTTTATACACTTGGTTTCATTATGCTTTCATAAAAAACCTCAACCACCTGAATCCTGCCTATTCTTTTTCAGCGGAGGCTCTTTGCAGACGGTCGTTAATGGCTTTGCCGAGGCCGTATTCTGGCATAAATTCAGCCAGTATGTATTTTACAGGAAGTTTGTCTAGTTCCCTTAAGGCAGAAAAAAGCCCCTGGGCCGCCTCGTTCAGGTCACCCACTACAGATAGTGCTACCTGCCGTTCATTAGGGACCTGGGGGTAGTAGTCCTTAAGGGAAATCAGGGCAACATCTTCTTTACCATATTTACTCAGCAAATCACTTAGGTTTCCGAGGATAACTTTTTTGCCTGGTGCATAATGACTTTTGAGCATGCCCGGGGCCTTGGGGTTTAGGTTACTTTCTACTTTTTTACTGATTCTCACATTAGGCTTTCCCACTATTCCTTCAATAGTTTCCTGACTCGTACCTCCCAAGCGGTAGATTACGAGCTGCCCCTCTTCAAAACCCACAATGGTAGACTCTATACCTACTGAACATTCGCCCCCATCCAAAATATAATCTATCTTATCACCTAATTGCTCCTCTACATGAGAAGGACGGGTGGGACTGATATAACCGAAGGGATTGGCACTGGGAGCAGCAAGGGGAAACTCCAGCTTTTCTAGTAAGTCTAATGTTAATGAATGATTGGGAATTCTGACTGCCACATATTCTGAGCCTGCGGTAACTAAGTCGGGAATAATATCTTTTTTAGGAAGCAATAAGGTGAGAGGGCCGGGCCAGAAAGCACGGGCTAACTGAAAAGCCATATCCGGTATCTGCTTTACATATTTTTCTACCCGCTCAATATCATGGGTATGGGTAATCAGAGGGTTAAACGATGGGCGGTTTTTGGCAGCAAAAATTTTACTTACCGCATTAGCACTGAATGCGTTCGCAGCCAGCCCATATACTGTCTCTGTGGGGATAGCCACCAGCCCATCATTTTGAAGGTAGTGTATGGCTTGTACTATATCTTTACCTGTTTGCGCCATTTGAGGAAATATAACTCCCAATTTACGTTAATAATTCTAAATTTAGCAATCTACAATGAGCACTTCACGCAAAATAAGAATTCTGCCATATGTGTTAAGTAATTGATAGATTTGCAATAATGAATCAATACCTGGACACTCTGGGGCTGCAGCCGGGCGTTACGGAAGCTGATATCAAGAGAGCGTATCGTAGACTTGCCAAACTTTATCATCCTGATGTTAACCAAGATCCGGATGCACAGCGCAAGTTTGTAGAAATTACTGAAGCCTATAACTTTCTTCTGGCAGTTGGTGCCAAGCCCAATGCAGAACATATAAATTATGCTTACGATGCTCATGCGCGTGAGTATGCGGAACGTAGAAGAAAAGCCAGAGCATATGCCAAAGAAAAGCAAAGGCAGGCTGCCGAAGAGAAATCACGCACCTTATCTTTACTCTATAAGTATGCGGATTACCTGGTGAGTATATGCTTATTTGTCAATATACTTTTTTTGGTAGATTACCTTCTGCCTACTGTTCAAGAGGCGGAAAAAGTGATCCGGGTAACCCGCTCTTACGAAAGCGCTAACCAATACGGACAGAACCTGATTTATAAACACAGTGTAATTCATTTTGAAAACCACGCCATGCTGGTTGACAGGGAAGTAACCGATGAATGGAAGGAGGTAAGTCCTAATGCCACTATCTCTGCCACCCCTATTTTTGGTACAATTATCAGTGCTAATATTATATTGAACTCCCGACCCATAGAACTGCAGCCTATCTTTAGTGTGTATAATTTTTTCTTTTTTCTAATTCCAGCAGTTATACTTTTGAGTGTACTCTATTTTCGTTGGCCAAATACCTCAGACAACAAAATTGGCCTCATCGTCATATTATTCATGCTTTTTGTGATTCAGATGCTGGTATTCTTTACTGCCCAATGATGGCAAGGCTTTTGTCAATGATAAAATAAACTCATAATTCATAGAAATACTTCAGCATATGGCAACCAAAAAGTCACGTAACCTCATTTTATTGACCTCTGTAATTCTCGCTCTTCTCGCGGTATTGATGCAATTTGGTATCGTAATTATTCCCGGCCTGATGCAATACAAATTCTGGCTTATGGTGATCGCTTACGGATTGGTACTAGGGGCCCGATAGTTCATTCGCTACAGTAAGCTTCCAAAGCTTTTCCTGCCTGGCTATAGCCCAGGCTTGCAGCTTTTTGCCATGCCATACAGCCTTTTTCCTGCTGCTGCCTTTGCAAATAAGCTATTCCCAGAAGGTAAAAAACTTCTGCATTTTCCGCTCTCATGCCTGAGAGTAGCTCCAAGTTGTGCAATGCAGCACCCCACGCTTGTAAAGCGATATATGATTTAGTTAGGTTGAGCAATATCTCCGTATCACTACTGTCTAGCTGGTAAGCATACTCAAAATCTTGCGCAGCTTGCTGATATTCCTGCAGCATATAAAATACTACTCCACGGTTGACATATGCATCTTTAAACCCGCGATTTTTACGAATGGCCGTATCATAATCATCCAGAGCGTTTTGGTACTCTCCCAACTCCTGATATGCATTAGCACGGTAATAATAGCGCTTGTATGTAGTGCTATCTAAATCTATGGCACGACTGAAATCCGCAACAGCCTGCTCATATGATTGCTGTTCAAAATATGCGACAGCTCGCATATGATAAGCGCTACTCCACATGGGTTGTTGCTCAATTACACTATCCAGCCGGGCAATAGCTTGGGCATATTGTTTATCTTCTAACAGTGCGTTTCCCCTAAGCAATATAGCTTCAGTGTTGCTTGAGCAGGCCCCAGAAACGAATATGAGAAAAAGCAGCAGAGGTGAGAAAATTATTTTCATTGTATATGTAGTGGATATGGTAATAATTCAGTGAATAAGCAAGCTTGTTCGCCTCCGAAATGGCCTAAACATAGCTTTTTGCCAAACTTCAGCCTGAAAGCCAGCGAATATATGCTTTACTTTCAGTAAGTGCTTGCAACTTTTTAGCGTAACATAATAAGAGATACTTGCTGAAAATATGAAAAATACTTCGGCAAATAGTTGACATTACATTCCTCAAAACAGCCATAATTGGCAATCTAAAGGCACTTATCTATACTTGTACACTTGATTATTCATTATTCAATATCCTTATGCTGGAAAGAAAAATTAAATTAGAGCATTTTAAAAACCTGATAGCTGTAGCCGCTGCTGACGGCTACTTGAATTTTAGGGAACGAGAGTTTCTGTCAGAGCGTGGAGAAGAGTTTGGCCTGGAAGCTGAAGAAATTGACCATCTACTTTTAGATGCTCATCAGTTACAGTATATGGTACCTTTAAATCAGATTGAGCGTGAAGAGCAGTTAAACGACGCCATATTCATGTCAATTATTGACGGAGAAATTGCGGAAACCGAATACCAGCTTTGTTTGAATATTGCTGATAGGTTGGGTTTAGAAAAGACCTTAGTGGAAACAATGGTAGCAGAAGTACAAAAAATCTGGTCGAAATAAGGAATGCAGAAAACTTACTATATGAGCAGGTGGTCCGGGCCACCTGCTTTTTTATTGTAACTACATATAGCTGATGATGCTATCCCCAAATTCAGAGCACTTCAACAAAGTAGCTCCTTCCATCAGACGCTCAAAGTCATAAGTCACTTTCTTATTGGCAACAGAGCCTTCCAATCCTTTTCTAATCAGCGCAGCCGCTTCGGTCCAGCCCATATAGTCAAGCATCATAGCACCGGAAAGAATTACTGAACCAGGGTTTACTTTATCCTGACCAGCATATTTAGGTGCTGTACCATGCGTAGCTTCGAAGATTGCACTGCCTTCATTATAGTTAATGTTCGCCCCGGGAGCAATACCGATACCTCCCACAATGGCTGCCAGGGCATCAGAGATATAATCACCGTTAAGGTTCAATGTAGCTACTACTGAGTACTCAGCAGGACGCAACAGGATTTGCTGTAAAAAGGCATCAGCAATCACATCCTTGATAATCACCTTGTGACCGTCTTGCTCAATGATCTGCCAGGGACCACCTTCGTAGTCTTTCGCGCCATATTCTCTTTTGGCCAGGTCGTATCCCCACTGCTTGAAGGCTCCTTCAGTAAACTTCATAATATTACCTTTATGTACCAGCGTAACTGAAGGTAGCTTATGAGTAAGCGCATAATCAATAGCACCTTTCACCAGGCGCTCCGTTCCTTCTACAGAAACTGGCTTTACGCCCAGAGAGGTAGTTTCAGGGAAACGAATATTTTTCACCCCCATTTCATTGATCAAAAAGTTCTTCACTTTATCACACTCCGGCGTACCGTTCATGTATTCTATGCCAGCATAGATATCTTCGGTATTCTCACGGAAGATCACCATATCAGTGGCACCGGGATCTTTTACCGGAGAGGGAGTTCCTTTGTACCAGCGTACCGGACGCACACAGGCATATAGGTCAAGCTCCTGACGAAGGGCCACATTCAAGGAGCGGATACCACCACCTACGGGAGTAGTCAGTGGGCCTTTGATACCAACCAGATATTCTCTGAAAGCATCTAATGTCGCTTTAGGCATCCATTCTCCACTATCATTGTACGCTTTTTCTCCGGCAAGCACCTCTTTCCAGACAATACTTTTGCTACCGTTGTATGCTTTCTCCACTGCTGCGTCCAATACTTTCTGAGCAGCAGGCCAGATGTCTACACCGATGCCATCGCCTTCAATAAAAGGGATTATAGGTTGGTCAGGTACATTCAGTTGACCGTTGTTGATTGTAATCTTTTGTTCACTCATTGATTGATGAGGTTTGGTATTTAAAAAAAATTTCGGGCAAATTAAACAATTTTCAATGGCTTAATGAAGTCTTAGCCAAGAATTGCCAATATAACAATACTTTCTGAACAAACACTTTGAGTCCAACACAGGTTGTAGTGACTGTTTGCTTTAATGAACTGAGATTTAGCATGAGTGCTTCTAAGATTACTATCTTCTGGTTTCGCCGTGATCTGCGATTTGAAGATAATACTGCCCTTTACTATGCCCTGAAGGACCAACAGCCAGTCCTTCCCCTTTTTATTTTTGATAAGAATATTCTGGAGGATCTGGAAAATCCTGAAGATGCCCGCGTCACTTTTATTTATGATACAGTAAAAGAAATGCGAGACCGGCTTAAGGAAAAGGGGAGCACCCTGCTCATAAAATATGGTAAACCTTTGGATGTCTATGAAGAGTTGCTCAAGGAATATGATATTGCCAATGTATATACTAACCGTGATTATGAGCCTTACGCGAAAGAAAGGGATGATGCACTAGATAAGCTACTCTCTGCGCATGACATACTTTTTATCACCTGCAAAGACCAGGTGATATTTGAGAAAGATGAGATCCAAACTAATGATGGAGGATTTTATAAGGTGTTTACGCCCTACAAGCGCGCCTGGCTGGACAAATTCTCACGGACCGAGATTTCTCCACACTCTTCCGCACTTAAGTTTGACAACTGGCACCAGGCCAAAAAAGAGGATAGCATGCCAAGCCTGGAAGATATGAATTTCAAGCGTTCATCTGTGGACATTCCCAGCAGCGATACTGACGAAGATGTCATTAAAAAATATGACAAAGCCCGGGATTTTCCCGCTGAGCAAGGTACCAGCCGCCTGGGGATTCATCTTCGTTTTGGAACAATTAGCATCCGGAAGTTGGTAAATGAAGCCCAAAAACTCAACGATACTTTTCTAAATGAACTAATCTGGCGGGAGTTTTATATGCAAATCCTGCATCATAATCCACAGGTAGTAGACAAAGCTTTCAAACCGCAGTACGACAAAATCAATTGGAGAAACGATGAAGAAGCGTTTAAACGCTGGTGTGAGGGAAAAACCGGTTACCCCTTAGTAGATGCCGGCATGCGACAGCTTAACGAAATTGGTTATATGCATAACCGTGTGCGGATGGTTACTGCCAGTTTCCTGACCAAGCACCTGCTCATTGACTGGCGCTGGGGCGAGGCTTACTTTGCGGAAAAACTTTTGGATTACGAGTTGGCTAACAATAACGGGGGCTGGCAGTGGGCTGCTGGTAGTGGCGTGGACGCACAGCCTTATTTCAGAATCTTTAATCCTTACAGCCAGACTGATAAGTTTGACAAAGCGCGGGAATACATTAAGCGCTGGGTGCCGGAAGTAGATACCGATGACTATCCTGAACCGATGGTAGATCATAAAGAAGCCAGAGAAAGGGCACTGAAAGAATATAAAAAGGCGGTGGGGAAGGATTGAGAGAAATGGGCATGCATGCCATTCACTTCATTTATGGTAAGGTACTTTTGAACTGTTGCGCTTTTGCAAAGCGTACTTATTTGCATTTACAACGCTATTCACATCATAGATGCTGAGATACATGAGTACTGGTTGCAAATGAGCATCAAAATTTGTGCATTCCATTCAAATCCACTGCATCAGTTTTAGGACTTTTCCTAAATTGCGCCCTGTGAAGAAATTTCTCTTTATTTTCATCGCATTTACCTTACTGCTATCAACGGTAGAAGCGCAGCCTCAGTTTGAAGATTCGGTACGCGATGCAAATATGCGCCAGGCAGGTTCGGCACGCGTTGCAAACGCGCGCCTGGTGGTGGATCAGGCAAAACTCAATCGTTATCTGATTTTTGGAGGAATAGGCTACGCTGCCGCGAATGTGGGGTTGTATTCGCTCTGGTACAGAGATCAGCAAAGCCAGTCATTTCAGTTTTTTGATGACAGCCCGCAATGGAAGCAGGTAGATAAGCTGGGACATTTTTACTCTGCTTTTCAGCTCAGTCATTTGGGAAGTCATGCTTTTCAAAGTGTGGGCTTGGCGGAGCGGAAAAGCCAGTGGTATGGAGCGCTGGCAGGCAGTTTGATGTTGCTTCCGGTAGAATTATTTGACGGTTTTTCTGAAGCTTATGGCTTTTCCTGGAGCGATGTAGCTGCCAATAGCCTGGGAGCACTCTTGCTTCCGCTACAATATGAAGTCTGGAAAGAAGTGCGCATACAGCCTAAGTTCTCCTTTCACCGCACTGACTTTCCTTCACTGCGCCCCAATACTTTAGGCAAAAGCTGGAACGAAGAAATCCTGAAAGATTACAATGGACAAACCTACTGGTTCTCTTTTGATCTTTATCGTTTTTTTCCTGACTCAGGTATACCTAAATGGCTTAACGTAACACTCGGTTACGGAGCGGAAAATATGGTCTATGCCAGAACTTCGCAAAACGAGGAATACGGCTTACAAGCTTACCGCCAGTATTATCTTGCGCCGGATCTTGACCTTAGCCATTTTCGCCAGCCTCCTACCACTTTTGGCAACAAGTTGCTCAACGGAGCACTGTATATAGTGAATCTTATCCATTTACCCGCTCCTACTCTGAGTTACGAAGAAGGCAAAGGCCTCCGTTTCTATCCTCTATATTTTTAAAGCTTTAGGAAGTCAGCCTTAGCGCTTACCTTTGTATATTGTTTTAACAACCTTAAAGACCCATCATATGAACATAGGAGATAAAGTCAGGATGCTGCGCGGCAGCGAAGAAGGCGTCATCACCCGCTTTCTGGATAAAGGATTGATAGAAGTAGAAATTGAAGACGGCTTCCCTATTCCGGTGATGCGGGAAGAGGTGGTAGTGATCGCTAAAGAAGAAGCTGACTATTTCCGGCGGGAGGAAGCCCCCAGAACTTCAAAACCTGCTACTACCCGGGAAGAAATAAAAAAGGTAAAAACCGGACAGGGGGTTTATCTGGCTTTTGTGCAGTTCAATGATAAGCAGCTCAGTGCTTATTTTGTCAATGCTACGGAATTTGACATGCCTTATCTGATTGGGGAGGAAGCCAACGAAAATTTCAAGGGAATTACGGCCGGAATGGTCAATGCCAATAACTATGTAAAGATCAAAGATGTACTGGTCAGCGAGTTTGACCAATGGCCTACCCTGGTGATTCAGAGCTTATTTTATCGCAACGGCTACTATAGTTTGCGTGAACCGCTTACCCGTAAGATGAAGTTCAAGGCTTCTACCTTCTTCAAAAGTCAGCGTCAGGCTCCCTTGCTCAACAAGCCAGCTTTCTTATTTCAACTGGATGAAGGTGGTGCCGGAGGCAAACCTATTAACCCTGATAAGGTCAAAGAAAGAATTTATGCCAACACTCAGGAGCAGGATGTAGCTAACAGTATCACCTTCAGTCGCCCACCCAGCCAGGTAGACCTGCACATAGAAAAGCTCACCAAAAACTATGATACCATGAATAATAACGATATGGTGGAGCTGCAAATCAAAACTTTTGAAGACGCACTGGACAAAGCGATAGCTACGGGTATGGATGAAATCACTTTTATCCATGGGGTAGGGAATGGCACCCTCAGAAATCAGATTCATAAAAAATTGTCTAAAATGGAAGGCATCAAATACTTTGAAGATAGCATGAAAGAAAAATTTGGCTACGGTGCCACGCTAGTTCGGATCAAATAACGTTATCCTTTGTTAGTGGATAAATCACGCTTTTGATCAAACAGTACGTAAAATGAAATATTGGATAGCGATTTTTGCCATATGCATCTTATCAAGTAGCAGCATCAGCTTCGCTTTTTCTCAGGATACCACCCTTGTCCAGACCTATTACGATTCTGCCCAGACCATGCTGAGAGAGAAGTACTACATCCTCAATGAGGACAGCACACAGGTTCAGGGGCTTTATCAGAAATATTATGACAATGGAAGCCTGGCTGCTGCTGCACGTTTTGAAAAAGGAAAGCTATATGGCGCGCTAAAAGACTACTATACTGATGGCTCTCTCCAAAGGCTTACCCCCTATGAAGAAGGTATCAAAAATGGTGAAGTGGTAGTATTTAGCCCCGAAGGCGATACCATACAGGTCGCTACTTATATCAACGATACCCTTCAGGGCGATTTGCGCCTTTACTATAATGACGGTACACTTAAGAATAAAACACAGTTTGTAAACGGTAAGCCTGATGGGCCTATTGAAGCCTATTACCCTAATGGCAATTTGCAGGAAGTCATTACCTATCAGGGTGGTAAGCAGCATGGACCAGCCAAACGCTATTATGAAGACGGTAGTTTGCGGTCAGAATTTACCTACCAAAATGCTGTGATAAATGGGCTAGTCACCGAATACCACCGCAATGGTGAAATCGCTGATAAAACCATTTTCCGCAAAGGACAGCGCCACGGCAGTTCACAATCCTTTAGTAGGGAAGGGCAGTTACTACGAGATGAATACTACAAAGAGGGCTTCCTGGATGGAGAAGTTAAATATTATTATCCGGATGGCACGCTCAAAATGGAGAGCACTTACCGCAATGGCAAGGAGGCAGGTGAGCGTAAAACCTACTATGAAAATGGTGAGCTTTCTTCAATCGTAACTCATGTTGAAGGCGTAAAAACTGAAAAGCAATACTATGAGGATGGTACACTAAAAGCTGAACGCTCATACAATAATGAAAAAAAGCCTACTGGCACCTGGAAGACATATTATGTTGATGGTAAACCAGAAAAAGAAGAAACCTACGCAAATGGGGTGCAACAAGGCGCTACAATTACCTATTACCCTGGCGGTAGAATCAAAAGCACCCAGGATTTTAACAAAGGCCGAAAAACCGGAACAGGGAAAGAATATTACCCTTCAGGAGAGTTAAAAAGTGAAACTGCCTATTACTACGGAGTTGCACAGGGAACCTATCGTGCCTACCATGAGAGTGGCCAACTGGCAGAAGAAGGCATGTATAATGGAGGTAAAAA
Organism: Catalinimonas alkaloidigena; assembly: GCF_029504655.1. Lineage (NCBI taxonomy): Bacteria > Pseudomonadati > Bacteroidota > Cytophagia > Cytophagales > Catalimonadaceae > Catalinimonas > Catalinimonas alkaloidigena. Next base: position 131,177 of record NZ_JAQFIL010000001.1, on the reverse strand, counting down.
AGTAGGGAAATGGACTACTTACGATCAAGAGGGCAATATATTAGAGACGCAGAATTACGAAAGCAACAAATAAGCTCATGTAAAGCCTGTATTTTTTGAGTATAGCAGGTATTTTTGTATCTAGTTTGATATAACGTATTTTTTTTCTTTACATATCACTAAATTGCCCGCTTATGGGAAATACAATTACAGAAACCCGTTTTGAGCTTCCGGGGCAAACCAGCTTTTATCGTGGAAAAGTGCGGGATGTATATTTTTTGGACAAGCAGATCGTTCTCATCGCCACTGATCGTATTTCTGCTTTTGATGTGATATTACCTCGTGCTATTCCTTATAAAGGACAGGTTCTCAGCCAGATCGCTTTTGAGTTTTTAAATGCCACTGCTGACATTGTGCCCAATTGGGTAACCGGGATGCCTGACCCCAATGCCATGTTGGGCTTTAACTGCAAGCCTTATCCGATAGAGATGGTTATCCGCGGATATCTGGCAGGTCATGCTTGGCGTGAATACCGGGATGGTAAGCGTAGTCTCTGTGGTGTAAGCCTACCCGAAGGGCTAAAGGAGAACGACCCGCTGCCACAGCCGATCATCACACCGGCCACCAAAGCCCAGGAAGGGCATGATGAAGATATTTCTCGTGAGGAAATTATCTCTCGGGGCTTGGTTCCTGAGGAACACTACAAACGACTGGAAGACTATACCTATCGCTTGTACGAAAAAGGGAGTAACATAGCCCGGAACAGAGGCCTGATTCTGGTAGACACTAAATATGAATTTGGTACCTTTGACGATAGCATACATTTGATTGATGAAATTCATACCCCTGACTCTTCGCGCTACTTCTACGCTGAAGGCTATGAGGAAAGACAGGCTAAAGGAGAAGCTCAGAAACAGCTCTCCAAAGAGTTTGTTCGTCAGTGGTTAATTTCCCAAGGTTTTCAGGGAAAAGAAGGGCAGCAAATGCCGGAAATGACTGATGAGGTAGTAAATAGTATTTCTGAAAGGTATATTGAGCTCTACGAGAAAGTTACCGGGAAAAATTTTGTGAGAGAGAAAACAGACAATATCCTTAATAGAATACAGCAAAACATAATAAATGCCTTATAGTTTTGTAAATTAGCATCTTACAATACTCATAAATCGCGTATTTGATGAAGTGATCGCAGGAAATTAAACCTTATACATTAGTATGTGGTCAAGCTTATAGATTTCTTCATCAAACCTAAAAAAACAAATAATTATCAGATGAAATATTCTATAGACAAAAAAGAGCAGTACAGTACTTTTCTCCTTCAGGAAGAAAAATTAGATGCTTCTATTGCTCCTGAACTTAAATCAGAACTTATCACTATGCACGCCGAAGGCGTAAAAAACCTGATTCTGAATATGGATCAGGTAAAATATACTGATTCGTCTGGCCTCAGCGCGTTGCTGGTTGGAAACCGTATTTTTCGTGAGGATGGAGGCATGTTCATCATGTGTAGCCTGAATGAGCATGTCATGAAGCTGATCAAAATTTCTCAGTTGGACAACGTAATGACGGTAATCCCAACATTAGAGGAAGCTGTAGATGCTGTGTTTATGAATGAGATTGAGAAAGACCTGAACAACAGTGGTTCTGAAAATGATAATGGTGTTGACTAAACCTTGGCTTTCCAGCTTAAAATATTAGGCGCTAACTCAGCAACACCCGCTTACGGCCGACACCAAAGCAGCCAGTTACTTAATCTGGAAAATCATTTTATGCTGATAGACTGTGGAGAAGGTGCACAGATGCAGCTGCTGAAATACAAAGCCAAAGTAAGCCGAATAAATCATATTTTTATTAGCCATCTGCATGGAGATCATGTGTTTGGCCTTATCGGCTTGCTCAATACTTTAAACCTTACTGGAAGGACCGAAGATTTGTACATCTACGGTCCTTATCAGCTCTCTGAAATGGTTACTGTACAAATGAGAGCTACCCATGCCAACCTGAAATTCAAAATTCATTTTAGTGTGACTGATCATTTACAGTCACAAGTTTTATACGAAAACCCATTATTTACCGTACACAGCCTTCCGCTGGACCATGGCATTGCTTGTAGCGGCTTTCTTTTCCGAGAAAAAGAAAAGCCCAGACGGATTGATAAAGAAAAGCTTAAGCCTGACATTTCAGTAGCGGATATTCTTGATCTCAAGGAAGGCAAAAACCTGTATGATGCTGATGGGAGCCTACGCTATGCTAATGAAGCGCTTACGCTGCCCCCTAAAAAAAGTCGTTCCTATGCTTATTGTTCGGATACCCGTTATCAGGAAAAACTGATTGAGTACATAGAAGGAGTGGATCTGCTTTATCACGAAGCTACCTTTATGCATGATGAAGCCAAAAAAGCAAATGAAAGGTATCATAGTACTACCATAGAAGCTGCAACCATAGCAAAAAAAGCTAATGTGACACACCTGATTATCGGACATTATTCCAGCAGATATAAGACGCTAAAACCTTTATTAGAAGAAGCTAAAATGGTATTTCCCAATACCTCACTTGCCCTGGAAGGAGAAGATTACTTTATAGATGACAAATAACTGTGACCACAACTAACAAGCACAAAAGAAATATCCTTTTTATTGTCCTCAGCGGTATTTTTCTGACCAATGCCCTATTGGCTGAGTTGATTGGTGTTAAAATCTTTTCGGCAGAAGCTACTTTAGGGCTTCCGCCTGCTCAAATTCCTTTGCTTGGTGATTTCATATTAGACTTTAACCTCACTGCCGGGGCAGTTATCTGGCCTGTGGTGTTTATTACTACTGATGTGATCAATGAGTACTTTGGTAAAAGAGGTGTGAAGCAAATCAGCTACCTAACTGTCGTATTTATCGCTTACTCTTTTGTGGTCATTTACCTTGTTACAGAACTGGCTCCCGCTTCCTTCTGGCTGGATGTCAATAGTACAGATGAGGCTGGAAATTACTTTGATATTGATTTTGCTTTTCGGAAGATATTCCGGCAGGGCCTGGGCATTATTATAGGCTCCTTATTCGCTTTTCTTATTGGTCAGTTACTGGATGTGATTGTTTTTCAAAGACTGAGACGAATTACAGGCAACAGCAAAATATGGCTCAGAGCTACTGGTTCTACCTTAGTCTCTCAGTTAGTAGATAGTTTTGTGGTGCTGTTTATTGCTTTCTATGTATTTGGCAACTGGCCCATTGCCCAGGTCTTTGCTGTAGGGATTGTCAATTACATTTATAAGTTTACAGTAGCCGTAGTGCTTACTCCATTGCTCTATATAGCCCATTACCTAATTGACAACTATCTGGGGAAAGAACTGGCCGAAAACATGATGCACGAGGCTACGCAAAACACCTCTCTTGATTAGTCCATACGATAAATGCCCGTTTGTAGTGCGTATTTGATTAGACCTGCAGTATTTTTCATGCCTGTCTTTTTGAGAAGACGGTTGCGGTGTCCATCAATGGTGCGCACACTAAGGTTAAGCTCTTCAGCCATTTCTTTATTCGTATACTCTTTACAGATAAGCTTCAGTATTTCTTCTTCTCGGGATGATAACTTTTCACTCTCCTGAGCAAAGGAGTGTTGAAACTTACTTTGTTCACTAATATCTTTCCGCATAGCATTGAAAGTATGCTGACTGACGTAGTACTGCCCATTATCCACCGCATGAATAGCTTCCAGCACCTCATCTATATCTGCGTCCTTTAGGATGTATCCGTACACGCCGCTCTCAATAAGCTCAATCACGAACTTCTCATGCTCATGCATACTAAGTACGATGATCTTGATATCGCTAAACTTAGGGTTATTCAGAAGGACATTGGAAGTTTCTAATCCATCCATCACTGGCATCTCCAGATCCAAGAGTACGATATCTGGTTTTTGCACTTCCAACATAGATAATAGCTCTTTACCATTACTTGCTTCTTTTATGCTTACATTTTCTAATCTCTCCTTCAATAACTTAATAAGTCCTTGGCGAAAAAGCTGATGATCATCTACAATGATCAGTTTTAGATTGTTTCTCATATGGTCAGGCCTGTAGAGTCTTCTTCCTCTAATGTATTAGTATTCACCCTTACATGCTACTCAGTAATGGCCGGATGAAATATAGTTTAGTTATTTATCGCAAGTCTTTGGTCTTACCTTTAAACTGAAATGCTTAGACAACTTATAATTTATAATTTTCCCCTGAAATTATTGAGTAAAAATACTTTTATAATTTATGATTTAAAATAAACTAAAAATATTCAGGAGGAAGTTCCGGGGTGCGTTTTTTTTTCCACTTTTAAATGAAGAAGCCAACGCTATTATTCACTAAGCCTTCTCATATTATCACAGATTACAGAGGTAGCTATACTTACATTTAACGATTCTGCTTTTCCGTATGATGGGATATGAACACTACAATTTACGTATTTGGCATAGCGTGGATGAATACCATGAGATTCGCTACCCATCAGCAAAACACCTTCTTTGCTAAAATTTAAAGTGTGTACATTTTCGCCAGCGGCTGCATAAGCGGCATAGACCGGCTTTCTGTTTTTCTTAAAAAAAGATTCCAGATCCATATAAAAAACGTTGACCCTTAAAAAAGAGCCCATGCTTGCGCTGATCACCTTGGGGCTGTACAAGTCAGTGGTTTCAGGTGAGCAGATAATCTGCGGTATCCCGTACCAGTCAGCTATGCGCAAAATTGTTCCCAGGTTACCAGGGTCATTGATGTCATCCAGCACCAGTTCGTACGCTCCGGGAGAACTTTGATAGGGTAAATTTTCCGGAATTTCTACAATAGCTATCGCTGCATTATTGGATTTGAGTGTACTGGCAGTAGAAAGCTGTTTTTCATCTGTTGAAATAATTTCGGCAACTTCATGCTTATTTATCAGATCTTTGTGCACTTCTATAAACACTGGAGTGGCTATTAGTGTTCTAATGCTAAAATGCGTTGACAGGAGTTCCAGTATATTTTTACCTCCTTCAACCAAAAAAAGCTTATATTTTTTTCTATACTTCTTTTGTTGAAGAGACTTAATTAATTTTAGAATCCTTTTTGAAATCATTTTTAGCCATTAATACTGTACCAATATACCGTATCCTAAAGAGTATTTCTCTTACTCTGTTAACAGGGCTTCTCCTTTCTAGCTGTCTGGGTACCCGCTATCTGGATGAAGGAGAATACCTGCTATATAAGCAAAATATAAAAAAAGCCAATAAGGTAAATGAAGATGATCTGTCTGACTTTTACCGCCAGGAACCCAACCGAAAGTTTCCTGTCATTCCCTTCACTCCTTTTGTATGGATTTACCATATCGGACAAGACTTCTATGATGAGGAAGAATTACGGGAGGATAAGCAAGATGTCATTGACAAGTATAACACTAAAATTGAAAAAGCTGAGAAGGAAAAGAAAATACAAAGGCTTGAAAAGAAAAAGGAAAAGAAGACAAACAAGATAGATCGTAAGTTGGAGGAAGGGAACCTTCTGATGCGCTGGGGAGAGCCTTTGAGCATATATGATAGCTCACAGGCAGAGATAACGCGTCAGCAAATGGAAAATTATCTTCATACCAAAGGCTACTTTAATGGTAGCGTTGATCACGGAACAACTTTAGAGGGCAGAAAAATCACCTCCAACTATACTATCAATGAACGCCTGCCTTACAGCATTGATACCATTACCTATTTGATTCAAGATTCCGTGATCCGAAGATTGATCCATGAAAGTTTTGATGAGCGTCTGGTGAGAGAAGGACAGGTATATGATCAGGAAAAACTATCTCAGGAAAGAGAGCGTATTGAGACCCTGCTGAGAAATAATGGTTTCTATGACTTTAGTCGACAATATGTAGAATACGAGGTTGACTCAACCATTAGCGAACGAGAGGTACGCATAAATACCCTCATCCGCGAACCCGCCAAAAGAGGGTACCATAAAAGGTTCAAAATAGACTCTGTCATATTTGTTACAGATTCTGATATCGGTACGGACCGTACATTAGGACTAAGAAAATCAAGTGAACATAACAATATTGTTTACCGCTACTACGAGTATCAGTATTATAAAAAAATACTTGACCGACGTATATTTATTTACCCTGATAGTTTGTATAGCCTTGAAGAATCTCTACAGACACAGCGACAACTATCCAACCTAGATGTTTTTAAGTTTATCAATATCAATTACGATACTACAGGAAACCATTTTGTTGCCCGTGTATACGCCAGCCCACTCAAAAAATACCAGACCTCAAATGAGGTAGGACTTAACGTAAGCCAGGGCTTACCAGGGCCTTTTATCAACTCATCTCTCAAAATAAGAAATGTGTTTGGAGGGCTTGAAATCATGGAACTCAATGCCAGAGCGGGTATTGAAGGTGTACCTCCTCCCTCAGGTACAGAAGGCCAGGGAGCTTACCGCAGTGTTGACGCAGGTGGTAATCTGTCAGTTACTTTTCCTCAGTTTATCTTTCCGCTACCGGAAGAATGGAAGTCACATTTTGGCGTATTAAACCCACGTACACGACTACAGACGGGCTACAATTACACCGACCGACAGGAATATGTGAGAACAAACTTCAATACCTCACTTTCTTATACCTGGCAGAAGCAGCAGAAAATAAGTTATACGTTTACCCCGGTAGATATTAACCTGATAGATTCAAGAAATATCAGTGATGCATTTCAAAACATTTTGGATACGCAGGATTCACTAGGTATTCCTCTAAGCCGTTCGTTTGAGCCATCCTTTGTAAGTAGCATTAACTTCTCAACCATCTTTAATTTCAACAATTATGGTAATTATGCAGACAGAAAGAATAGTGCATCTTACCTTAAATTATATCTGGAGAGCGGAGGAACCATATTTAACTTTATTAACCCTGACATAGTCACTGACAGAGGACTGGAATATTTCAAATATGTAAAAGTTAATACCGACTATCGTAAGTATATTCCTATCTCAAGAACTTCTGACCTTGCATACCGCTTGAATATCGGAGTGGCAGTCCCCTATGGTGATACTACGGGGAACGTGCTTCCTTACGAAAAATACTTTTTTGCCGGTGGAAGTAATAGCATCAGAGCCTGGAGACCCAGACGTCTAGGTCCCGGAGGATCCCCTCCTCAGACACCTGTTGATGAAGATGGCTATTTCGTTTATAACAATGAGCAACCCGGAGAAATCCTGTTAGAAGCTAGTGTAGAGCTCAGAAGAGAACTATTTGGTTTTGTAAGTGGAGCCTTTTTCATAGATGCAGGTAATGTTTGGCTTTTTTATGAAACACAATCTCGTCCGGCCGCCAATTTTGAGTTAGATTCTTTTTATAAGCAGATTGCTGTTGGTTCTGGCTTAGGCTTAAGACTGGATTTCTCATTCTTAATCATCCGCTTCGACTATGGTGTAAAAATGTATGACCCTGCTCGTGATGCGGGACAGCGTTGGATCGGTCAGAAGTTTGACGTTTGGGATGAGGTCTCTCATGGTGTGTTCAACATCGGTATTGGATACCCTTTCTAATTTTTTTATCAGCTCTTACTTATAACATTTAGTTATTACATGTGTGCTTTTTCGTTGAGATTTACTCTCATTCTCTGTAAATTCATGATGTTTTAATAGCTTAACTACTGCAGTTTACAGTATATACCATATAAATATATCATTCGAGTACATAATTAATATATTTTATCTATTAGATTAACGCAATTTAATATATTTATTATTATATTTGTTAAACATAACCTATGTAAGGTTTTTACCATTTTTGAAAATAGTAGTGATGACAGTCTACTCAAAAATAAAAATGGCGAGATTAACCCTCGCTTTTCTACTCCTGAGCTATAATAGTATTCTGGGTCAACAGGTCATTTTTTCTGACAACTTTGAAAATGGAAGCTTTCTTCCTCAATGGCAAATCAACCCAGGTCAACAAAACGGAGTAATTGAGGTTTTTCCTACCGAAGGTTTGGAAGGTAACTATGCAGTACGCATGGGTAAAAGTAAAGACGATACGCATACCCTTAACCGGCTAGACTTACCCATAGACCTATCCGGCGACCATCAGTTTATGCTAAAATTTATGGTTTACAGCAACCATGAAGAATCTCACGTACAGGATGGAATCTTTCTAAGTGTTGACGGAGGAGTTACTTTTGAGAAAATCTTTACTTTTGAATTTGAAAAATGGCCTCAGAAGTATAGCTCTTCATTACCACCACTACACCTGAATGCACTAGCCAGAGCAAAAGGTATTTTACCAAGCGAACAAAGCATTATCCGTTTTCAGCAATATGGTAAAGATGACTTTAATGGAGGGCAGGAGTTTAGCGATGGTATTTATCTAGACCATGTATCTGTAACAAGTTATGATATCACATATGCCTCACTCCCTTTTTCTGAAGACTTCTCTGACGATAAATTATTACAGATGTCACCTACTACACTCATTGGCAGTCCTGGCTTATCAGATAGTACGGGTGTGGTGTCTCCCGCCTCTCTCATAGATATTGTATCGTTTGACAGCCTTAGAGGAAACGTACTTCGCATGGGCAGTAAGATTGATAAAAGCCCGGCTACCAATGCACTGGACATACATCTCAACTTAGCATCCTACCATCATGCCAAACTTCGGTTTGATATATATGACAATCGGGATGAGACAAATGCGGCAGATGGCATATTTTTCAGCGACAATGGAGGTTTATCTTTCAACAAAGTTTACGCTTTTAATCCTGACCATTGGAGTGACGATCATTTCGGCTCTCTCCCCCCCCTTGATATTAATGAGCTGGCTAAAAAATACGGTCTAAAAACAAATGAGCGCTTTGTAATCAGATTTCAGCAGCATGATGATGATGACTTTGAAGGCAGCAGGCTCTCTAGTGATGGGCTGATGATAGATAATATATATGTTTACAATGATCCTCCCGTCTTTACTTCGCTTCCCTTATACGAAAACTTTGATGATAAGGAATTTGCTCCTTACTGGCAAGTAGGATTTGCATCATATGATGGTGACGTAAAGCCAAATGGCATAGTGGAAATAGTAGCTATGCAGGATGGAAACAGGGCCGTAAGGTTAGGGAGCAATACTGATAAAAACTACACTACCAATGCTTTAGACCTATTCATAAATTTGGAAGGGCATAATGAGGCTTCTCTCAATTTTGACTTTTATGATAATTACGATGAATCTCACGAGTTAGATGGAATTTTCTTTAGTAGTAATGGGGGTAAAAGCTTCAAAAAAGTTTTTGATTTTGATTGCGATAACTGGGCTGACGGCCGGTTTGGGGATATTCTTTCGCTCAATATCTTCCAGTTAGCGAAAAAACAAAACCTGAATTTAACGCGAAATTTTGTTATTCGTTTTCAACAATACGATGATGATGATTTTGAAGGAACACGTACTATTAGTGATGGTATCTATCTGGATAATATCAGCATCGTGGATCCGGTGGAGCTTACTTACCATAAGGTTCCTTTTTCAGAAAGCTTCGAAGACTCACTGGGTACATACTGGCATTTCGGAAACCCGATGCTGACAGCTTCAGTTCAGCATATAAAACCAGGAGGCTTCGTCAAAGTCTTGGATTCAGTAGGCTACAAAAACTCTAAAGGTCTTGCTTTAGGCAGGGCTGAAGACGGAAAACAAACTACCAATGCCATAGATCTCAATCTTGATCTGAACAGCCAGCAAGACTTACGACTTAATTTCTCGCTTTATAATAACTATGATATTGTTGATGATGAGGATGGTATATGGCTTAGTAGTGATGGAGGAAGAAATTTCAAAAAAGCATGGAACCTTCCTGAGGCTAAAGGGAGATATCAAGCTTATTCTCTAAACCTGGACTCACTTGCCATCACTTCCAACATTCATTTTTCTGAGGTGTATGTGATACGTTTTCAGCAGTCAGGAGACAGAAAATTTACAGGAACTGGCAATCTCAAGGGAGGAATTTACGTAGACGATATTACCGTAGCCCATAGTATTCCTGCTCCACAGTTTGTAAGCACCCCTGACTCCCTCCAGCTTAATGTATGTGGTGAATATTTATTTCAATGGATCAAGACCCCTGCTGTAGAAAATTTTCACTTTCAGGTCTATACCTACGAGCATGGGAAAGAACTAATAGTACAAGATACCGTGATCGCTGATGCTTCTCATACAGTTGTTAATGGCCTGGAAGAAGATAGCGCTTATTTCTGCAGAGTAAAAGCATATAACGCTTTTACAAACAGCAAATGGTCACGGCCAGTTGCTTTTGATACCTTTTCAACTTTTGAAGCTGATGTACAGATACACGATAAAGATAGCAAGCAACGTAAAATAGTGCTGCAAGCTAATGAGAAGCCTTCATACAAGTATCGTTGGTTTAAAAATGGGGAGCCTCTTGACGAAGAATCCAGTCATCTATGCACTGTAAGTGAACCGGGTGAATATTCTGTGTTTATTTCAAATAACTCCTGTGGAATGATGTCTGCACCATTAAAGATAGAAGGCGAAACCTTGGGAATAGTAGATGACATTTTTTTGGAAGTCACTGATAAAACAACATCAAATATACCTGAGCACAAAGCAGACAGGTAAAGTATTTTATACGCTATATCTATTATTTATGGCTATGCCAGGCCAGGAATAACCTTTTCGTTGGTAACTGTCATTGAAATGATTTCAAATGTCTTCTCTACATAATTTGCAATCAACGTTCTTCATCCTAATATTGGCACCTATCTGGTTCTGAACAATAACCATAGTATGGATAATGACTTTTTTTTTCTTTCTAACCCACAGTATCAGGCAGATTGGAAATGCATCAATGATACTATCATGGGAGGTATTTCAAAGAGTACAGCTTACCAAAATCATAACAATCACCTAGAGTGGTCAGGTGAACTATCTTTGAAAAATAATGGAGGCTTTGCTTCGGTGCGCTATGAGATTTTGCCAACAATTAACTTACAAGCATATCAGGGGCTTAGTATTGTGATTATTGGAGATAATAAGTCCTATAAACTAAACCTGGCCAATCAACTCACTCCAAAAAGCCCTCGTTTTCAAGCCCGTTTTCACTCATGTACAACCGAGCAAATAGTTCATATACCATTTTTAGAACTTGAAGCATCTATTCGGGGTAGAAAAGTCGAGGAAAGTTTTGATCCTTCTCGTATTTCTATGGTTGGTTTTCTTATCTCTGAGCAACAGGAAGGGCCCTTTCATCTAACCGTTAAAAGCATCAAACCTTATGTACAATAAAGAAGAGATCACAAATTGGTTCATGTCCTTACAAGACAATATATGTAATCAATTGGAAAAGGCCGATGGTGGTAAATTCATAGAAGACCGCTGGAAACGAGAAGGCGGCGGCGGCGGTAGAACTCGCATTATTCAGGGTGATGTTATTGAGAAAGGAGGAGTAGCATTTTCAGCGGTTCATGGCAAAACCCCAGAAAAAATATTAAAGGCTCTCCAACTCTCTGAAACAGATTTTTATGCCACTGGTGTCTCCATTGTCATGCATCCGCTAAGTCCTATGGTACCCATTATCCATATGAACGTTCGTTACTTTGAAATGGAAAATGGCACCAGTTGGTTTGGTGGTGGTATTGACCTCACTCCTCATTATATAGATCTGTCTGATGCTCAGTATTTTCACAAAGAACTAAAGAAAATATGCGATAAGCATCACCCCGAGTACTATACAAAATTTAAAGCATGGGCTGATGATTATTTTTATGTAAGACACCGACAGGAAACCAGAGGAGTAGGAGGGATTTTTTTTGATAGGTTATCTCCTTCAAAAGAAATGAGTTTGGAGCAACTATTTCACTTTGTACAGGATGTAGGCAATGCTTTTTCGCCTATTTATACATACTTGATCCATAAAAATAAAAATTTGCCTTTTGAAGAGCGTGAAAAAGAATGGCAGTTGGTCAGAAGAGGACGCTATGTAGAATTTAACCTGGTTTGGGATAAGGGGACTAAATTTGGCCTTGATACTCAGGGACGTACCGAATCTATTTTAATGAGTCTTCCTCCACAAGCGAATTGGATCTACAGCCATCAGCCAATAGAAGGTAGTAAAGAACATACCACACAAAAATATTTACGTAAGGGTATTAATTGGTTGGATATAATCTAAATTTGATTTCAAATATTACATATGCTCTTAGTAGAACTCATACAACTTTAATTTAAGGACTATTTTATAGTACTTTGCTAGCATGTTACTATTAAAAAACATAGAGATATGCTTGGAAAATTATATTTAGCTTTAGCTCTATCTATCTCAGTCATATTTGGGGCCAGAGCGCAAGAAGAGGTTACAGCGTATGTAGAGAAAGGAAGAAAGCTATTTGGGGAAGGGATGTATAAAGAAGCACTAATAAACTTCAATAAGGCTATAGATGCTGACTCATTACGCTATCACGCTTATTTTTTTCGCGGTAATACTAAAAAAATATTTGAAGATTACCATGGTGCTATGAAGGATTACAACATGGTACTAGAGATCAACCCTGAATATGCAGAAGCGTATTATGAACGGGGTAGCATTAAATTCTCGCTTCAGGATTACTACGGTGCCATTGAGGATTTTGGGGAAGCTATTAAACTCAACGAAAATCATGTAAATGCCTATTACCAAAGAGGACAAGCACGCCGAGAATTAGAGGCCTACAAGGATGCTATCAATGACTGTACAAAAATACTACAGATTCACCCTAAAAATATTGATGCCTACTTTCTCAGAGGTGTGTTACGCATAGAACATGGGCTAATGCAAGAAGGCTGCCTTGACCTTAGCAAGGCAGGCGAATTAGGTGATTTAAAAGCTTATGATATGATAAGAAATATCTGTAACCGCCGTGCTATTCAATAGATAGTCACTACAGGCAGTATTTCATTTTAAGTTTAATAGCTTCTCTCACATCGTGATGAGAAGCTTTTTTTATGGCAATACATGCCTCTTCTGAATGGTGTAGCTTATCAGCCACCAATGCTTGCATCAAATAAGCTTCCCCTTCCTTAGTTTGGCCAGTAGATAAAAAAGCAGTGATATCTTTTGAAGCATCTTCATAATTTCCTAGCCGATAATTACAATAAGCACGGGTATAATACGCCTCATGAAAACTTGGGTTTACTACCATGAGGTGATCAATGAGGTCTTTAGCTTCTTGATAATTTCCCAAATGATAAGCTTGTATAGTACCCATCTGAAAATAAAGACTATCATACTCCGGCCAGATTGCTTTGGCCTCTTCAAATTGATTGATTGCATTATGATAGTCACCACCTTCTTTCATACACATACCTTTCAGATAAAGTAGCTGAACTTTTTCAATATCTGTGGAAGCTCTTTTTAAACCAATGTTGGCATATTCCATCGCAGCAGAATACTGTCCATACTGATTCATCAGTATGTTCCCGGAAAGTAAGCAGGCTTCAATTTCTTTGCTTCCAAAGTCAATAATAGCACGGTGCAGGCTATTAAGTGCAGCAAAATACTGGTGATCATTATAATACTCAAGACCTTTGTCGTAATGGTATGCAGAAGAATAATGTGATAAGCCAAAAGGGACAATCAGCGCGGACAAAGCAGCCACAACCACTAATGAAATTACCGCGGCATATACTTTTTTAGAATAGGTAATGGGCTCTTTCTTAGGAGGATAATAGTTACCAGAATAGTAAGCACGTCTCCGTGCGTAACGATACCTTCTTTCCTCTTCCTCAAGACTTGCGTAAAGGTCATTAAGTCCAAGCAATAATGTGAGATCGTAAGCTGCCTTCTTGTTCTGATCAGACAATATGTCATAAGCCTCGCTTACGAGCTTAAACATTTCTTCTTTCTCACTATCACCCGGATTTACATCCGGATGGTATTTTTTGGCAAGATTACGGTATGCCAATTTCAAATCAGCGGAAGAGACATCATAGTCAACTCCCAACAAATGATAATAATTTTTCACCATAGCTAAATGCTCTAATGTTGAATAATTATCATACACCTTAATACCCTACCATCTGGTACTTCTTTCCAGGTAGTGACTTAATAACACCTTTAAACTCTAGACTCAATAGTATTGATGCAAGCTTGCTAATTGAAAACTGAGTATGCCAACTTAGATTATCCATAATCATGGCTTCTGATTGTCTGCTCAACACATCTACAACTTGCTGTTCATCTTCATCTATTGCTACCTGTAAAACAGGCTGATTCAGTTTTTTCTTCGCATTGAACTCACAATCCCAATTTAACATTTCAACAATATCATTTACCTGGGTAAGGATATGTGCTTTGTGTTGTTTTATGAGTTTGTTACAGCCTTTTGAATAAGGTTGATTCCAGTTTCCAGGCACTGCAAAAACTTCTCTGTCGTAATCATTTGCCAGATTTGCAGTTATTAGCGCCCCTCCTTTTTCAGCCGCTTCAATTACAATTGTTGCATCTGACAGCGCTGCAATTATTCTATTCCTTGCCGGAAATTTTCTTGCATCTGGTTTAGTTCCCAAAGGATTCTCAGTGAGTAAACCACCCTCTGCTAGCATTTGATAAGCTTCTTCACGGTGCACAGCAGGATAGATAATATCCATACCACTCCCCATTACACCCACTGTAGGCAATCCGTACTTTAATGCTGCACGATGCGTGCTGATATCTACACCATAAGCAAGCCCACTGACAATCAGAGGTTGGTACATGCTTAGTTCACTAATCAGGGACTCTACTACTTCTCTACCATAAGGGGTTGCCTGGCGAGTTCCTACAATACTCAGTATCCGATGATGGTTGAGGTTAGCTTTTCCTTTATAATAAATAAGAATGGGTGCGTCGTAAATGTGCCTGAGTCGTTCCGGATACTCTTCATCAGTATAAGCCAAGATGTTAATGTCTGCTTGTTGACAACGAAAAACCTCTTTTTCCGCTTTCTCTAATAAGTCAGTAGCATTTTTTATCCCTCCAATAATCTTATCTCCAATTCCGGGAATACGTTTTAAGTGCCTGATCGGACTAGTAAAAACCGCCTCTGCGGACCCACAATAGTTAATTAACTGCTTCGCTAATGCCCCGCCTACAAAAGGCAACATGCTTAGCGCAACCTGATTAATTCTGGTATCTATTTCAGAAAAACTATTGCTTGCCACACTCATGCTTATTGGTTATCCAGCTTTTGTTTTAACTCAACTAAAAATGCTTTCACTTCTTCCAGAGACTCAATCATTTCCATTTTATCTTTGAGACCTTTATTGTTATTCTTTATCATTTGTTTGGCCCCCTGCAAGGTATATCCTTTTTCTTTTACCAGATGATATACCATCTTAAGCTTCTCAATATCTTCCTTCGTAAACTGCCGTTTTCCATTCCGGTTCTTCTGCGGCTTGATGACATCAAATTCTCCTTCCCAGAACCTTATCTGAGAAGGTGCAATGTTAAGTTGCTCGGCTACTTCTCCTATGGAAAAGTATTTCTTCTCAATTTCTTTTTCTTTATAGGTCATATGTGTGTGCTTTGCGTTAAGCTGCATCTTATTCCTATTGAAGATGCTAATTTAATGATATTTTAATTAAAAAAGTAATATTTTAAATAAATAAAGTTAAATATTACATCTTTCTTACTTCTATACTCTTGTCCAGAAAAGTATCAGGAATAGATTTGCTCGCATTGGCTCCTAATTCTTTCAGCTTTTCTACCCTTCTGACCAGGTTTCCCTTACCATAACATAGTTTATTAACAGCTTGTTGGTAATGTCCCTGAGCAGACTGCAAACTGTTTTCAATCTTTCCAAGGTCATCTACAAAGCCTACAAACTTATCATACAATTTACCACTTTCTACGGCAATCTCTACGACATTTTTTTTCTGATTTTCCTGCTTCCAGATGTAAGAGATTGTACGCAGGGTCGCTAGCAGGGTAGAAGTAGAGACCAAAACGATGTTCTTATCAAGGCACTTCTCAAAAACTTTAGCATCTTCACGAAGGGCTGCTGTTAACGCTGGCTCAAGAGGCACAAACATAATCACATAATCAGGCTGATTGATCTGGTATAATTGCTGGTAATTTTTCTCACTCAGGCCTTTCATATGTCGATATATGCTATCCAGATGTTCTTTTAGATAATGATTCCTCTCACCCTGATCTTCCGTATTGTAGTAGTTTTCGTAGGCAGTCAATGAGACTTTGGCATCCAGAATAAGATGTTTGCTCTCTGGCAGATTAATGATATAATCAGGACGCTGGGTTCGCTCTTCAGTTTGATCATTAAAGCTACTCTGACTGCTATAGTGAATATTTTTTTCCAGGCCGGCCTTTTCCAGAATAAGTTCTAACTGCATCTCCCCCCAGTCTCCCTGCACTTTACTATCTCCTTTGAGTGCTTTGGTAAGACGAATAGCATCTTCGCTAATTTGCTGATTCAAGTGCATTAGTTGTTCAATTTCTTTTCTTAAAGAGGCTCGCTCACGAATTTCCTCATGATAGGTCTGCTCCATTTTGCTGCGAAAATCAGTAATTTTCTCCTTGAGAGGATTGAGGATATAACTAAGCTTTTCTTCGTTTAAAGCGGTAAATTTTTGGCTTTTTTCCTCTAGTAGTTCATTGGCCAAACTTTTAAACTCATGTCTGAACTGTTGCTGAAGGTCCTGAATATCACTTTTCTGATTCAGTAGTTGTTCATGTAGGGATTGATTTTGCTGCTCTTTTGCTGCCAGTGTTTTGGTTAGTCTCAGTACCTGCTGCTGACTATCGTACAGTTCTCGTTTGGCATCGCTATACAGTTCTTTGGAAATGTACTTTCTCTCAATTTCCTGAGGGTTGGTAAAAGGTCGCTGATACCTGAAGCGTGCTGCAAACCAGCCTCCCATAGCACCTAAGATTACTGCTGCTAATAATAATAAAGACTCTACAATCATATCTATGTCATCTGTCTCATTTAAAATAAAAAAGCTATCCCCCATTCACAAAAGAAGGATAGCTTAAAATATTGATCAGAAAAGTTTATATCTGCATTTCCCGAATAATTCCAGAAATTTTCTCTTCCAGTTGTTCTACTTTCTTGTCATAGTCTGATTTGTTATCCAGTTCCCCTCTGATGCTAAAGTAGAACTTTATCTTGGGCTCGGTGCCGGACGGACGGGCTGATATTTTGCTTCCTCCTTCAGTAAAAAACTGTAGCACATTAGACTCTGGAAAGTCAATAGGTTTGACATCTCCATTTGTCATATCCTTTTCCTTACCTTCCTGATAATCTATGATCTTAACTACTTTCTCCCCTCCTATGGTCTTCGGAGGATCATTTCTCAGATCCAGCATCATCTGCTGTATTTCTTCTACTCCACTTTTACCTTTCTTGGTTAGTGAGTGCAAACGTTCATGGTATAAACCAAACTTCAGATAGGTATCTAAGAGGAAGTCAAACAGGCTCATACCCTGATCTTTAACGTAAGCTGCCATCTCGGCAATCATTACACAGGAAGCCACTGCATCTTTATCTCTTACTTTATCCCCGAAAAGATATCCGTAGCTTTCCTCTCCCCCTCCGATGAACTCTTCTTGTCCTTCTTTTTCCCGAATCAAAGCAGCGATATATTTGAACCCGGTAAGCGTATCGTAACAACTGACATCAAAGTTTTCAGCTATTTTCTCAATCAGGTCGGTAGTCACAATTGTTTTAGCAACAAACTGTTTACCGTCTAGCTTACCTTTCTCCTGCCACATTTTCAGAAGGTAGTGAATCAGCATGCTACCAGTCTGATTCCCATTAAGCAATTGAAATTTTCCGTGAGGGTTTTTTGCAGCTATACCCACCCGGTCAGCGTCAGGGTCTGTTCCCATTAGGATATCAGCATCTATTTCAGTGGCTTGCTTGAGCGCAATATCTAAAGCTTCAGACTCTTCAGGGTTGGGATACACCACAGTAGGAAAATTACCATCTGGCTTAGCTTGCTCCTGCACAATGTGCACATTCGTAAAACCGAGTTTTTCTAATGCGGGAGGAACGAGCTTGATAGCCGTACCATGAATAGAGGTAAAAACAATCTTCAGGTCTTTCTGTCGCTCAATCGCTTCAGGAGATAGCGAAAGCCCTTTTAACATACTCAGGTACTGGTCATCTATGTCTTTGCCTATGACTTGAATTTTGCTTTCGTCTTTATCAAACTTTACAGCATTGATGCCCTCAATTTTACCTACTTCACGAATGACATTTTTATCGTGAGGCGCTATCAACTGCCCTCCGTCGTTCCAGTAGGCTTTGTACCCATTATATTCTTTGGGGTTATGAGAGGCAGTGAGCACTACTCCACTATCGCAGTTAAGCGTACGAATTGCAAACGAAAGTTCCGGTGTAGGCCTTAGGTCATCAAAAAAGTAAACTTTGATGCCATTGGCAGAGAAGACATCTGCGGTTACCTGGGCGAAGTAACGGCTATTGTTTCTACTGTCGTGAGCAATGGCCACGCTAATGTCTTTATCAGGATAGGTTTGTAAAAGATAATTACTCAGTCCCTGAGTGGCCATACCCACCGTATATTTATTGATACGATTTGAGCCTACTCCCATCACGCCTCTTAGTCCTCCGGTACCAAATTCCAGATCCTTATAAAAGGCATCAACCAGTTCCTCTTCATTACTGTCTTGCAACATTTTTTTGATGGTGAGTTTACTCTCATCGTCAATATTGCTATCTAACCATTTTTGGGCTTTTTCTTTTATTTTAATATCCATAATGTAAGTTTTGGATGATTAGCTATACTCAAAATTATAAAAAAGTTTAGGTTGTCCCCGAGAGACGACAGCTTAAATTTACAGGATAATTTTGATTAAAATAGCTTGAGTAGGCTTTTTGAAAGAGAGAATCACCTCCAGTCTAATTAATTATACAAAGGACTTCTATAGGCGTGTACTTTCTAAATTGGGAAAACATGTATACAGAAAACAAAATAGTCTATGATAAGTCTATCTCAAAAGAAATCCTCTTAGAAAAATGTCTTAGTGCGCTAAGCTTAGAAGTGAAATAATCAATATTAGGCTAAAAAGGTAATCAGTTCAGCACATCATGCTGTAATGTATAACGAACCAGTTCTGCGGTATTTTTCACCCCTACTTTTCTTAGAATATTGGCTCTATGGTTTTCTACTGTACGTACGCTGATGTCCAGCTTTTCTGCTATGTTTGCATTACTTACCCCATCAATCACCTGAGCAAGAATCTCTTTTTCACGTTTAGTAAGTGAGCGGCTAGACTCACCTATGCCGTACCTGCGAATATTCTTATTGATAAAAGCCTTGATGATGAGATCTGATATTTTTTTATCATAGCAAATATCTCCTTCGCGAATTGTCTTGATGGCTCCGATCAATGCATTTACTGATACATCTTTGGGGAGATACCCGTCAGCACCGTGTTCTACTGCCTGTAATGCATATTGCTCTTCTATGTACATGCTCAGAAATAAAAACCGAACATCATCGTAATTTTTCTTAACTGCCCTGAGCAACTCAAAGCCATCCTCTCTAGGCAAAGAAATATCTGAGATCACCATGCCAATATCACTACTCCTCTCCAATACCTGTAGTGCTTCTGTAACATTTGAAGCCTCTTCTGCTATGTTGATAAAATCACAACTCTGTAACATTAATTTTATGCCGTCACGAATTATCTGATGATCATCCACTAAAAGGATATTAACCTGATGCATTTATATATCTATGTATAAATTAAAAAACTTTGTAATTACTACTTTCTATTATTCCTCTCCAAAAAAAGATGATTCTATTTAACAGGTACTAGCACGCTGATTCCAAAGTGTTTGCACATGCTTTATCAAGATTACTAAAATCAATATAATCTTGGAAAGATACACACAAACTATCCGATTATTCTACTAAAAATGCAAAATAATAGATTATTATCCTTATTGAAACCCTAAGTATCCACTTATGAAATTAAAGTAATGAATGATTATTAGGTACAGAAGTGGGCTCACTCAAGGTGTGTGTAGCTAGTTTTCGCTTTGTGATGTACAGCAGGTGTATTTCAGCAAAAAATCTTCGTGCAATTTACTCGCTCAAAAATCCAACCTTCCCATTTTGATATGTATACAATATTTTATGTTCCGTTTAACTTAGTAAAACAAAAAGTAAACGAAATGCTTAATTTATTTATTGCTCACTATCAGATAAGTTTGAAAACATTTTAGGTACTTGCTTTGCAAGTTCCGATTAGACTTATGAATTTTGCGTATTCCGATTGAAATTGTAACAAACACTGATGATTAAAATTATTTTTTATGGATATTGAAGCGCTTGACCAAGTACTGGTAAAAATTGTAGAAAAGAAAAACATCCTGAGTCAGCTTAACTATAATGATAAGAATTACGATCAGGTGGAAGAAGAACTTCATGATTTGGAAGATGACTTTGTAGAGCAGTATGGTGAGTATTTAGAAGATATCCTGGCTGATGTACATGATGAATTATGTCCGGATAATGATGTTTTGCTGCCAATTGCCTATCTGGCCAATAAATATGTAAAAGAAGAAGATAAGGGGAAAGTGGTTTATCATGCAGCTGATGGGGGAGTATTGGTAGATGTAGACGAATACCCGGATAAGCTTACCCGGCTTGTATTAGTGCCCAAACCCACCCGCCTGATGCTTCAGATTGGCAACCATCAGGAAGAACAAGTCTGGATAGCTAAATAAATTTTGAGCCTGTTATATAGCAGGCTTTTTTTATTCTCTTTCCTGCCTTTTTCCACAGCAATTCTCTCCATAATAGAACTTATTAATTCCAATTGTCATTTTATTCCTGCGTATATTGCAAGTTTATGTGATATATGCAGGAATAAACAGATACAATATTATGAGATATATTTCAGCGATGCTAACGCTTCTGTTAGGCTTTAGCACAGCCTGGGCGCAAGAAAGGCAGGAACATAAGGGAAAGTTTGAGCAGTTGGGAACCACCCTACCTACACCCAATGAGTACCGTACAGCCTCCGGTGCTCCTGGCTATAAGTACTGGCAACAGCAGGCCGACTATGATATAGAAGTTGAGCTTAATGATGACAAGCAATCTGTAAGGGGGGCGGAAAGAATTACTTATTATAATAATTCACCTGAGCCGCTTACCTATCTCTGGCTGCAGCTTGACCAGAATATGAGAGCGCAGGACTCTAATACGCCCATCACAGAACAAAGCAGTATAAGAGATTCTTTACCTGCCCGTATGTTTCAAAAATACGTGATGTACGAAGATAATTTTGACGGAGGTTTTGACATCAAATCTGTCACGGATGATAATGGAAAACCGCTGGAACACATTATCAACAAAACGATGATGAAGGTGGATCTGCCTCAGCCGCTTAATCCCGGAGAAAACTTCAGTTTTCACGTAGACTGGTCTTATAACATCAATGACCGTATGATGGATGGAGGTCGCTCTGGTTATGAGTATTTTCCTGAAGACGACAACTACCTTTATACCATTGCCCAGTTTTACCCTCGCATGGCAAGGTACGATGATGTGAATGGTTGGCAGAACAAACAGTTCTTAGGCAATGGAGAGTTTGCTCTTTCCTTCGGCGATTTTCAGGTGGCTATTACCGTACCTGAAGACCATATCGTAGCCGCTACCGGTGAGTTGCAAAATGCTAAGAATGTGCTCACTTCCGAGCAAAGCAAGAGATTGGCTCAGGCCAAAAATGAGTTTGAAAAACCAGTGATGATCGTGACCGAAGAAGAGGCAAGAGAAAATGAGCAAACCAAAGCCACTGGCAAAAAGACCTGGGTCTTTAAAGCTGACAGAGTACGAGATTTTGCCTTTGCCTCATCCCGTAAGTTTATCTGGGATGCTATGGCAGTAAAACTTGACCAAAACCAGCCTATGGCAATGTCTTTTTACCCTAAAGAAGGCAACCCACTTTGGGAAAAAGAGTCTACTATGGCGGTTAAGAATACCCTGCTAGGTTACTCAAACCGCACCTTTGAATATCCCTACCCGGTAGCCATTTCGGTTCATGCAGCTTCTATCGGCATGGAGTACCCCATGATCTGCTTCAATTTTGGCCGCCCTAACCCTGATGGTTCTTATACTGACAGCAAAAAGTGGGGGATGATTAGTGTGATTATCCATGAAGTAGGACACAACTTCTTTCCAATGATCGTGAACTCCGATGAACGTCAGTGGACATGGATGGACGAAGGTTTGAACACCTTTCTGGAAAACCTGACCAGTGAAGAGTTTTATCCTGATATGCCTCTCAAGTTTGGTACGCCGCAGACTATTACTGCTTACATGGGCGGCGATAAGAATCATATTCGCCCTGTTATGACTAACTCTGAGCAGATCATGCAGTTTGGATACAATGCTTACGGCAAGCCTTCTGCTGCACTCTATACCCTCCGCAATACGATTATGGGACCTGAACTATTTGATGCAGCTTTTAAAGAATATGCTCAGCGCTGGAAATTCAAAAGCCCTACTCCTGCTGACTTTTTCCGCACCATGGAAGATGCTTCTGCCGTAGACCTGGACTGGTTCTGGAAAGGCTGGTTCTATACCACCGATCATGTGGATCTTACCGTGGAGGATGTGAAATGGTACAAACTTCAACCTGAAGAAGTAAGTGTAGAGCACAACGTTCAGACCAAAAAAGGTAACCTTAATGAAGAAGAAGCTTCTGCGGAAGCCAATGAAGAAACTAAAGAATGGCCTGATACCTACGAACCGCTTACAGTTTCTGACACTGACGAGCGTTTCTACGGTGAGTTTATGAACCGACAGAATGATGACGCCATTCGTAAGCAGTACGAAGGTAAAAATATCTACGAAGTTACTTTTAAGAATGAAGGAGGCTTAGTGATGCCAATCATCATACAGTTCAATTATGCTGATGGCACTTCTGAAACGCGTAAGATTCCGGCTGAGATCTGGCGTAAGAATGAGAATAAGGCTAGTAAAGTATTTGCTTTGGATAAAGAACTGGCTTCTATCACGCTTGATCCTGATCAGGAAACTGCCGACACTGACTTAAGCGATAATGTTTTCCCAAGACAGGAAGAGAAGTCTAAGTTTGATCGGTTTAAGGACAAAAACTCCAGAGAATAGTAGTTCGTAGTTCTTGCTGCGATAGTGTTATGGTTGAAAAGCAATAAACCAACTATAATACTATCGCAGCATAACACCATCGTCAGTATCCTAATTTCTCTTTCACTTTTCCTAAAACCTTACGGGCAATTTCTCGAGCTTTCGCTTCTCCTTTTTCAAGCTTGGCGTGCAGTTCCGGCAGGTTCTTCATATAGTAGTTAAAGGCCTTACGCTCTTCCCCGTACTTTTCTAAGATTAGTTCGTACAGTTCCTGCTTGGCATGACCGTAGCCGTAGTTACCGCCTTCATACTTCTTGCGCATTTCCGCAACCTGCTCATCAGAAGCCAATAAGCTGTATAGCGCAAATACTGTATCACCATCCGGGTTCTTAGGTTCTTCCAAAGGGGTACTATCTGTCACAATACTCATTACCTGCTTTCGCAGTTTTTTATCCGGCAAAAATATATCAATGGTATTGCCATAAGACTTACTCATCTTTTGGCCATCCGTACCGGGAATCGTCATACGGCTTTCATCAATTTTAGCTTCCGGCAGCACGAAGGTCTCTCCGTACTGTTTGTTAAAAGTGTTGGCAATATCACGGGCCATTTCCAGATGTTGCTGCTGATCTTTGCCTACCGGCACAAAATCCGCATCGTACATGATGATGTCTGAAGTCATCAGTACAGGATAGGTAAACAGGCCTGCATTGACATCAGCCAGCCTGTCTGACTTATCTTTAAAAGAATGCGCATTTGCCAGCATCGGATAAGGCGTAAAGCAGTTGAGATACCAGGTCATTTCGCACACCTCAGGAATACGCGACTGTCTATAGAAAATGTTTTTATCAGTGTCAAAGCCAAAAGCTAACCAGGCAGCAGCTACTGCATCCGTATTATGTCTCCTGGTTTCAGCATCTTTGATTGTGGTCAGAGAATGAAGGTCAGCGATAAAAAATAACGACTCATTATTTTCTTGGTTAGAAAGGGTAATAGCCGGAACAATAGCGCCCAATATATTTCCCAGGTGCGGCCTGCCTGTACTTTGTATTCCTGTTAATATTCTTGACATCTTTATTCTTCAGTTTTTTTGACAAAGTAAATGAAAATATCACTTCAAGGACAAAATAAAGTGAGAAGACGAACTTTTCTCAACAAATTCATTTTAAGTTGATATGGTATGAAAGTGGGTAAGATAAAAAACCGAATTCCCTACGGAAATGACATGTATAGCACAAAAATTGTTCGTCTACCTGAAAAACTTATTCAGCCCAAAACATAAGCTAAAATATCTCTCATGAAAAGAAAGTTGTCGTTTATCGCTTGTTTGATTTTTCTGTCACCCTTTGCCTGGGCCCAGGATGAGAAGCCTTCTATCAAATTTGAAAACACCAGCCATGATTTTGGTGCCATACGGGAAGAAGGAGGTCCGGTAGCTCATGAATTCTCATTCACCAATACCGGTAAGTCGCCGCTTATCATCAGCAATGTGCGTCCCTCTTGCGGATGTACTACGCCTACCTGGTCCAAAGACCCTATTCCTCCCGGAGAGAGCGGCACCATAGTAGCACAATACAATCCCATGAACCGTCCGGGAACTTTCAGAAAATCCATTACTGTCACCTCCAATGCTGAAACCAGCAATGCAGTATTGTACATTCAGGGTATTGTACAGCCTAAGCCCAAAACTCCTGAGGATGATTTTCCTACTCAGCTTGGCCGTTTAAGGGTAAAATACCGTTCGTTCAATATGGGTAAAGTGCTGACCAAAGAGCCAGTGACCAAGTCATTTGAGGTTTTTAACGACAGTGAGGAAAGTGTAATCTTCAGTGCAAACTCAGATACTCCAGACTATATCACTATAGATGTAGCGCCTAAAGAATTATTACCCAATCAGAAGGGAAGCATCAATCTAACTTATGACGCTCAAGCGCGCAAAAGTTTGGGCTTTGCCTCTGACCGTATTCGTATTTTTACCAACGAAGCTGAAGATAGTGTAAAAGAATTTACTGTTATGGCTACCATTGAAGAGTACTTCCCGCCTATGACTGAGGAAGAACTCAGGCAGGCGCCCCGGCTTACTTTAGAAAAAACCAGCCATGACTTTGGCAGCATACAGGAAGGAGAATTGGTAAGAGCTAACTTTACATTTACCAATACCGGAAAAAGCCCTTTAAACATTCGTGAAACCAGGGCCAACTGCGGTTGTACAGTTTCAGCACCGGAAAAAGACACACTGGCTCCCGGGGAAAGCAGCAAGATTACGGTTACTTTTAATTCTAACGGAAGAAGAGGCAGACAGCAAAAAATGGTAACTATCTTTTCTAATGACCCTAAATCTCCTACTCAGCAAATTACAATTAATGGAAGAGTAACTAGCTAACTCAGATAGCGAGTAATAATAAATAACAACAGCATGAATAAAAAAGGCTACTCTTTTGGGTAGCCTTTCTTGTTACATAATGACCTGATTCTACTGTTAACCATCAGTTTTTTCACTGGCAGGTGCCTGAGGCTGGTTGCCCTTGTTAGCAGTAATATCAAAGCCGATATTTACAGTATTATAAATGAATTTGTCTTTGGCTACACGAACCGGATCTCCCTCATCATTGTAAGACACATTCCATTTGGTACGATCAATATTAAATTTAGCTTCAGCAGTTACCTGATCATTGGTAATATTAATTTGAGCAGGAAAAGTGATGCTAAGCGTAGTATCGCGCATGCTAAGATTACCGGTAACCATGTGCGTGGGATTTTCCAGCTTATACTCACTGACTTCTTCATCATTTACTTTAACTGCCATATTATCATTTTCCTCAGTTGAAGCAGTAGTTCCACTGTAGGAATTTACATCAGTGATGACAAACTTAGCGGTAGGATACTGCTCTACATGAAAGAAATCTTTTGATTTCAAATGGCCGGTAAGCTTATCGCGGTCTTCACCTTCCAGATCCTGCACGTCGATTTCGTTAAGGTTCACTGTAAAACTTCCTCCTACTACTTCATCATTCTCTACTGCAATAGCCCCATCCTCTATAGCGATAGTGCCATAGTGCTGTCCGGTAGGCTTAAAACCGTTCCACATCAACTCACTTTGCGATAGGTCCAAACCATAAGTACCAGCACTGGCGCTTACTTCTTCTACTTCTTGCGCTTCTGATACTTCAGCATTATCACTTTGCGGTTTTTGGGCACAGCTTACCATCACAAAAGAGGCAAAAATAGCCAAAGAGAAATACTTCAATGTCTTCATAAATTAGCTTGATTAATAAAAATTGTTTGTTTTAAACAAGTCATATTAACTGTTGCTACATCAAAATGTTTCATAATGGATAATCATTTACACAGAATGAATGTACTATAAGTCCTCAAATTTCATTTTGATTATTCTGTAAATTTTCCCAGTC
The DNA here is from genome assembly GCF_029504655.1 of Catalinimonas alkaloidigena. Lineage (NCBI taxonomy): Bacteria > Pseudomonadati > Bacteroidota > Cytophagia > Cytophagales > Catalimonadaceae > Catalinimonas > Catalinimonas alkaloidigena. The sequence goes on along the minus strand of NZ_JAQFIL010000001.1, from coordinate 104,677 downwards.
ATCAGTACGGAAGGGTGATGCAGGTAGGAAAGCTTCATTATATAAATTTGTTTTTGGATTATTGGCCCATCCATAACGCACAGCTTCCGGCTCTGCCACTTGTGGGCTTTTAACAGAAACTTCATTTTCACTGATAATTTTCGCTGTTGCAGGATAAAACTGCTGATCGGCACCCGCAATGGTAAAGCCTTTTAACTTCTCTCCGGGTACAACCATAAGCCCTTCAGCTACTTCGGAAAATGTAAGTATAACTGAATCTCCTTCTACCCGCATAGACTCATACATAGGGCCACTCCATGCATTCTCCTGCCCATAAGCTACTTTGAGTGCTGCTATAGCCAGCCTTTTCCCTACATCCTGCTTGTTACGGGGGTGGATATCAGTAGAATCTCCAATGTCTATCGTTACGGCCATTCCCGTATTATCCAGATCTAAAGCCATAAGTTGTGCTTCTCTCAATTCAGCCCAGCTATCATCACCCGGCCCTCCGGTAATGAAATTAGCAAGCTGTACAAAAAGGAAAGGAAACTTACCGATGCCCCACTGATTACGCCAGTCTTCTATCATGAGAGGGAATAATGTCTGGTATTGCTTGGCTCGTGAAGCATTGCTCTCTCCCTGGTACCAGATCACTCCCTTTAGCATAAAAGGAATCAGCGGGTTGATCATCGCATTGTATAAAATAGCCGGTTCGCTGGGGAACATGTCTACTTTAGGCAGAGGTTCAGTGGCATTGTATTTCCACGGTCCGTCCAGCGAAATGCCTGTCTGTTCACCACTGAGTTCCATATACATTTGGTTGACAGGTCCCATAAGGCCCCCATTACCAGCATTGTCCTGTACCCTTACAGTAATGGTATTTTCTCCAGCTTTTACAACTGATGCAGGGACTTCATACGTCCTGAAATTATTGTTGCCATAGGTCTGCCCTACTTTTTCATCATTGAACCAGGTGATATCAGCATCATCAATTCTGCCCAGGTGCAAAGTCATTGCCTGACCGGCATATCTCTCAGGGATATCAATGGTTTTCTGAAACCACACAAAACCATCAAAGGCTGCCAGAGCCGTATCAGCTTCTTCCCAGGAGGCGGGTAGCTGCATGCTAGGCCATTCCTCAGTATCAAGATCAGGCGAAAAATTTTCCTGCTGCATCTGGGCGTTAGCCTCTGACAACAATGCGGTCACGCTCTTTTCTTTTCTCTACGTCAGTCGTGGAGGGGTCTGTTTGTAATTGTTGCTCAATCTGCTGAAGAGTATCGGCAAATTCGCTCATATCGCTTACTGCCTCTTCACTGGTCCAGGCTTCGGCTGGCGTACCTCCCCAGCTGGAGTTGATCAAGCCGATAGGTACATCCAGTTCCTGATGAATCTCACGGCCGAAGAAGTAGGCTACTGCCGAAAAGCTCCCGATCGTTTCAGGCGAAGTTTGCGCCCAGGAACTTTGCGCTAAGCTTTCCAGAGGCTCATAACTGGTATTGCGCTCCACGGTAAACAGCCTAATCTCAGGGTAGTTAGCATTGGCAATTTCTTCTTCAAAATTGTCAACCTGTGCGCTAAGCGGCCACTGCATATTGGACTGTCCCGAAGCCAGCCATACATCTCCTATCATAATATCATCCAAGATAATAGTGGTATCACCTCCTGTAATCTGTAGTTCATAGGGCCCCCCGGCTGTCATTTCGGAGAGCTCTACCATCCAGTTACCATCAGCGTCAGCTTCTGCCCTCTGGCTTTGCTCACCCAGGCTTACTTCCACTGTTCCTCCGGGGTCAGCGTTTCCCCAGATTTTCAGAGGTATCTCCCGCTGGAGTACGGCATGATCTGAAAAAAGCTGGTGTATTTCCACACCAGTAGCATCGGGGCTTTCACATGAAGTAAAGCCTAGCATGGCAATAAATAAGATCGCGATAAATCTGAGCAGGTAATTGTTGTAGTTTTTCATAGTCTTGGATTCAGTAACAGAGGTGTCTATATTATAAAAACTCATAAGATTTTAAAAGCTTCTCATCAAGTGTACATCAAATGAGCTATCAAAATACACAGGATTTCTTCTACACACCCAAAGACAATTGCAAATGCTTCTGGCAAAAATGGATACCTGAAGCACAGACGCAACGTACGATTGTCTTCCAGCATGGCTTGGGGGAGCATAGCAACCGCTACACTAACCTGATAAATTACTTTGCCGGAAGCGGTACTGCTTTCTATGCTATGGATGCACGTGGACATGGACAAAGTGAAGGAAAAAGAGGGCATGTCAGCTCCCTGATGGTATATGTGGAAGACCTGCATGAGCTAATCAAGCTGGTTACCGAGGAGCAGGGGGTAAAGCAGGTTTTGCTGATGGGCCATTCTCTGGGAGGAACCATAGCCGCCCTCTATGCTATTACTTACCAAAAATATCTACAGGCATTAATCCTTAGCTCGGCAGGAATCGAACCTCATTTAAACACATATACGAAATTAGCCAGGGCAGCCGCCTCAGGCCTGATTAAGCTGGCGCCCTCCCTTACTTTAGGCGTAAACCTTAACCTAAAATACATTTCACATGATAAGGAAATGATCGCTGACTACAAAGCAGATCCTCTTGTACATGGGTACGCTTCAGTAAGGCTGGGATATGAGATGTTTAAAGTACATGAGACACTGTATGCTAAGGCACCTCAGCTACGTATACCGCTCTATGTGATACACGGAACCGGTGACAAAATTACGATGCCTAAAGGCTCTCAGAAGTTTTATGAGCTGGCTGGCAGTGAAGACAAGACAATAAAGTTTTATGATAAGCTGTTTCACGAGATGATCAACGAAATTCCGGTTGCCCGAGATGAAGTATTAAGAAACCTCAGGCAGTGGGTGGAACGCAGGGTTTACTAATTCTACATGCGGATATTTATTTTTAATCTGGCTCTTGAAGTTCGGTAATATCCTGAGCTAGAACTTACTAGCAACGAACGAACTTATTGGTATTCCGACTTCAAATTGCCCGATAAAGCATTTTTTTTCCTTAAATAAAACTTAAATCCTTTAGTCACTTTTCACCAATATTTTAGATATATGAACATTGGTTTGGATACCAGGTTATGGCTGGAGAAAGATTTTTTTATCAAACATAAAAGCAAAAATGAGCGATATAAAATATTTTTTTGGTGCCATATGCATCTTTTTGTGTTTGAGCATCTCTGTCAATATATCTATCTTTCATTTGCTGAGCCCGGTACTGACAGTACTGCTTCCACTGCACTGGGCCGGGGAAAATTTGAAAACGGAAGGACCCATAATTTTACAGTGATTTTTAGTCAGGAACCCAAAGTAAAAGGACCTAACCACTTCAGAGGCAGAATCGTATTCGCTAAAGAAGAAACACTGTTCCTGACTCTGGGAGAAAGGTTTAAATTTGAACCAGCCCAAAGTCCATCCAATCACCTCGGAAGCATTGTACGTATCAATACGGATGGCAGCATTCCTGAAGATAACTCTTTTGTAAACCAGCAGGAGGCAGAAGATAAAATCTGGTCGTATGGACACCGTAATATTGAAAGTGCAACCATTGATCCCAACACCGGGTAGCTGAAATGGGTCCTATGGGGGGATAAACTCAACCAGCCCGAAGCATCCCGCAATTACGGCTGGCCGGTGGTAAGCTGGGGGAATAACTATGATGGTACGGACATCCCTGATCCTACTACTCACCCTGAGTTTGCCGATGCCTTGATTCACTGGACACCTACCATTTCTCCTTCAGGCATGGAGTACTATACAGGAGAGGCGTTTGCCGAGTGACAAGGCAGCCTGCTGATTGGCAGATTAACCAGCGGAGGTCTGGTACGTGTGGAAATACAGAAGGACAGCGCCTCTGCGGTAGAACGAATTCCCTTGGGAGGGCGCATCCGGGATGTGGAACAGGCCGCTGATGGCACCCTTTATGTGCTTACCGATGAAGAAGACGGAAATATCTGGCACATCCGTCCTTTGAAAAAGTAAAACGTTTCTAAAAGGGTTTCTCAGCACCGCCACCGCGTTTCGTTTTAATCTCTTTTTTCATCAAAGAAGCCTTCATTTCATAAAAAATGAAGACTTCTAATATTTTTACTTAGCTGTATAATTTACAGTGAGTCTCTTCTCGGAAAATTAACCGAAGGCTTAACTCTTTTTTTGATTTAAAATACTTTCTCAGCTACCCTTTTTACCAGCTCAGAACGGCTCATGGTATAGAAATGAAGTACTGGTGCCCCAAATTCAATGAGCTCTTTGCACTGCTGCACACACCATTCCACCCCTACTTCTTTGACTTGTTTGTTATCCTTACACTTCTCTACTTCGCAGGCTAATTCAGCAGGTATATCCAGATGGAAAAACTGCGGCAGCAGCGTCAGGTGCTTCAGCGTAGCCATCGGCTTCAGGCCGGGGATAATGGGAACATTTATGTCATGTTCACGGCAGCGTTTGACAAAATCAAAGTAAGCCTGATTATTGAAAAACATCTGAGTCACAATAAACTCAGCTCCATTATCTACCTTTGTCTTGAGATGCTGAAAGTCAGTATCCAGATTGGGAGACTCAAAATGTTTTTCAGGATAGCCCGCCGCTCCTATGCAAAAGTTGGTAGGCGTTGCTTCTTCCAGCCCTGAATTCAGATAAGTTCCCTTATTCATATCGGTCACCTGTTTGATCAGTTCACTGGCATAACAATGCCCGTCGGGGTGTGCTTTAAACCCCGGCTCCGATTTGATGGGATCTCCCCTCAGCGCCAGCACATTCTCAATGCCCAGAAAGTCCAGCTCTATGAGCATATTTTCGGTATCTTCTTTTGAGAACCCACCACAGATTAGATGAGGTACGGTATCTATGTTATAGCGGTTTTGAATAGAGGCACAGATTCCTACAGTACCTGGCCGCTTACGGGTGGTAAGTTTCTTAAAGCTTCCGTCCCCCTGTTCTTTATAGATATACTCTTCCCTGTGATAGGTAACATCAATAAAAGAGGGTTCAAACTCCAATAAAGTTTCTACATGATTGAAAAGCGTGTTAATGTCCTCTCCTTTCTTGGGAGGAAGAATTTCAATGGTAAATAGTGTACGATTCGCTTTTTGTATATGTTCAATTACTTTCATGGTGATGCGAAATTACAAAAACTCTTATGAGACAACAGTATATTGCCCATTGATTTTAGAATTTCTGAGTGCACTTATTGTTTAACAATTATACCTTTAGCTGCCTTTATGTTACCGTATACGGACCAATTTCTTTTTTACTTTTGTGTAGTAGACGAATATTTTTTATATGAGAAAATTAGCCGCAATTGATATAGGGTCAAATGCCATACGCCTTCAGGTAAGCAGTGTCATTAGCTATGAAGAAAAAACTACTTTCAAAAAGCTGGAATACGTTCGTTTTCCCCTGCGCCTGGGACAAGATGTTTTTGGGGACAATGAAGACGAGCCTTCGCACCGCATAGGGGCCACAAGCTCTGCTAAATTTTTAAAGCTAATGAAGGCATTCAAACTGCTGATAGACCTTTACGAAGTAGATGACTATATGGGCTGTGCCACCTCTGCCATGCGTGAAGCTGAAAACGGACATCAACTGATAGCGCAGGTGCGCGATGAGTATGGGCTTGAACTGGAAATTATTGACGGGGATGCCGAAGCAGAAATTTTGAATAATGCCCTGAAAAGCTTTCTGGAAGAAAATAAAACCTATCTTCATATTGATGTGGGAGGAGGAAGTACCGAACTAAACCTCTATGTAAATAAAGAAAAAGTAGTGGCTCACTCCTTTCCTATCGGTTCTGTAAGAAAGCTTAATACTCGCAAGTCCTTAGAGCAGGTATGGAATGAAATGGGACAGTGGGTCAAAGAGAATGTCAAAAAAAATTACGGCACGCCTATCGCTATTGGTACGGGAGGGAACATCAATAAAATATTTGATCTCTCTGGTACGAAAAACGGTAAGATACTCACGCTCAACAAACTTATCAGCACCCGGGATTTTTTGGCTAGTCATACGCTGGAAGAGCGCATCAATAAACTACAACTCAACCCCGACCGTGCTGATGTAATCATTCCCGCTTCCAATATTTACATTTCGGCCATGCAATGGGCCAGAACCAGCAAAATACTGGTTCCAAAACTTGGGCTCAAAGACGGTGTGATGCAGATGCTCTACGAAAAGCATCAGCTCAAAGTGAGTTGATCATACCCATGAGCTTTTTCTTATGAGATTGGCTGATGGGGAGTATTTTATCCTTTATTTGCAGATTACCAATATCAATATTTTCAATCTTATCCACACGTACAATGTAAGAGCGATGTATACGCACAAAATCCAATGGAGGCAAGGCATCTTCCACCGACTTTAATGTAGCATACACGGTAGATAAGTTATCGGTGGTCTTCACCCTTACATAATCCCCAAAAGCCTCTATCCAGTGGATATCTTCCAGGTCAAACTTCACGAGTAAAGAGTCTACTTTCAAATATATATGTTTTTGGGTTTTGGTATTCTTGGCCGCACGCTGCTGCAGGTTCATTTTTGCCCTACCTATAGCCTGCATGAAGCGGGCGTAGCTGGCAATAGGTTTTAAGAGGTAATCAGCTACATCATATTCAAAAGCATCCAGGGCATACTGCTTTTTATTGCTGATCAGAATGATCTGGGGATGGTAAGATAAAGCCTTGATAAATTCCAGCCCATTCATTTCAGGCATTTCTATATCCAGAAATATCAGGTCAATGGGCTGCTGCTCCAGGATATTGATAGCATTAACCGCATGGTCATAAGAACCTACCAGATTTAGTTGGTCAGTTTTTTTAATGAGCGACTCTATTATTTTCAGCATCATCTGGTCGTCATCTACCACTACACAATCTATCTTACCATCCATAGTTTTTATGAAAAAACTCCTAAAGCATGTTTGTAAGTGTTAATATACCAGCTTTTCCGATAATTTTCACGGATAAAAGTGATTCATAATTCCTGCTCCAGGAGTTTCTTCCGCTCATGCTTAATGCTATGAATAGCACGGCTGGCCCACTGCGTGATAAACTGAATAGTTTCCGTGTACTCCCGCTGTTGTTTTTTTTCTTCTAACGCTTCTTCAAATTGGTCCAGAAGCTTGTTAACTTCTGCTGTGCCTACACACTGAAAGCCTGGCTTAGCCTTGTGCACCGCTTTGTATAGTGTCGTGTAATCTTCACGCAACCAGGCCTCCCTGATTTTTTCAACTTCTTTCGGAGCCTGTACAACAAAGGTATCCATCAACTCAGACATCAACATGAGGTCACCATCCGTGATCTGTCGCATATATCGCAGATCTATAGCCGGGCCTGTGAACTGGTCTATTATCAGTAACTTTTGTTGTAGATCAACTGCCTGCACCGGTTTGTGAAGCATAAAGGTAAGGCTGTTGTCTCGCTCAGGTATTTTTAGTTCTTTCAATAAATTACCCGAGAGCATGATCACCGGGATGTTGAGATTCAGGGTTTTCATTTGCTGAAGCACTTCAATACCATCCATTTCAGGCATCTGATAATCCAAAATCAACAGATCATAGGGTTCATCCGCTGACAAACTGCGGAGTACTTCTTTGCCATTATTTTTAACCGTAGTTGCTATCCCCCAGCGTTTGAGCAGTTGGCTAAGTACTTTCTGGTTCATCTGGTCATCTTCTCCGATCAGCACTGTCTGAATACGTGTTAACGTAAATTCAGTGAGGTCATCTTTCTTAATTTTACTATCCGGAATGTTTTCCTCTATAGTAAAAGGCAGGCTTACTATGAGCCTGGTTCCTTGGTTGACTGCGCTATTTACTTCCAGTGTTCCACCAAATAAGTCAACCAGTTTCTGTACTATGCTTAGCCCCAGGCCTGTCCCTCCATAGCATTGGTGAGTATTTTCACTTGCCTGCACAAAGGGGGTGAAAATTTTCTTGATTTCATCTTCGGCAATACCGATTCCGCTATCTACGATTTCAAAATTTATAAGCACCTCATGCTTATTCTGCTGTAATGATGTTATATGAAGGCTAACCTCACCCTTACTGGTAAATTTTACAGCATTACCAACAAGATTGTACAGGATCTGTGACAAACGGACAGCATCTCCTTTCAGGTAATCAGGTAGTGATGCGTCTATTTCATACCACAAGCCAATGTTCTTCTCCTGACTCTGATACGTAAATGCCTGTATCAGTTTTTTGATGGTATCATGTAAAGAGAAAGCTTCTTTCTGAAGACGAATTTTCCCTGAATCAAGTTTGGAGAGATCTAATACATCGTTGATAATAGAAGCCAAGTGATTTGAAACTGACCGCAAAGTAGACAGATGGGAGCGGTTTTCTGCATTACCATAGGGCTCAATCAGATTGATTAGCCCTATGAGGCTATGGAGAGGCGTACGGATTTCATGACTTACCTGAGAAAAAAACACTGTTTTCATTTCCTGTATACGCTTCAGCTCTTCATTCTGATATTGCAGAAGTTGTTTTTCCATCTCTGCCGTTTTTTGCTGAACGAGCAGTAACTCACTTTCTATGCTCCGTTCATTTCGCTCCTGCTGCCAGGGTAGTAAGAAGGTATAAAACTCAGTAAAGTCATATATAAACCACAAGATTTGCCCCTGCTCCTGTTTTTTGAAGATAAAGTTAAAGTAGCCTTCTCTATTCATCAGGCTGGTTTTGATGCACAAAAAACGAAGGTCTTTGCCAGGCTCTAACCTTTTTAGCGTACTTTCCATCCCCTCCAGAAAAGGGATCAACTGAAATAAGGAAGCTTTATGGGGAACACGAAAAAGAGAGTTACAAGAGTCTACTGCCAGGCCTTCATTATCAAGCACAACATACTGAGAGCGCTTATCAAAATAGTCGAGCTTAGCTTTTAGAATATCATCTTTCATAGCATTTTTTTAGCCAGTGCTGCAAAAATATTTTCTACATTTTCTCCGGTCTTGGCACTTGTCAGTGCACACGGGTACAAAGGTAGATGCTCTATGATTGTATTTTGCTCTTTCTCGATGAGTAGGTCTTTTTTATTGCCCACTAGTAATATTGGCACGTTCAATAGCAATTGGCGAAGGCTTTCCAACTCTTCTTCCAGGTGCTGATAAGTAGCTGGCCTGGTCATGTCAAAAACATAAATTACCCCGTCAGCCCCTAGTTTGTATACATTTGGTACTTTGGCATGGGTTGACTCGCCGGCAATATCCCATATGATCATGGAGACCTCGTTTTCTCCGACTTTTACTACCTTCTTCTCTATTGTTACTCCTATGGTGGTGAGGTATTGTTCAGAAAACTTGCGATACACAAAGCGCTGTACAAGAGAGGTCTTTCCTACTCCATAGTGGCCCAGCAATATGATCTTCTTACTGAAACTCACAGTTTAACGTTGGTAAAAAACTGATTGAGGGGCTCTGAAAGGTAATCTTCCCGCTCCATTTCCTTTATCGGCAGGGATTGCATATACATTTGGGCGAAATCAAGTGTCAGGTTATCTATTCGCTTTCTGATCGTTTGGTTGACTACGCCTGAGATAGTTATCGCGATATAGAAAGTCTGGAAATTCTTGATGAATATCTTGTATGTTTCATACTCTATCACTTCCAGGTCTTGCTTATGCTTGGCAAAGGCCTCTTTTACAAAACTCTTAATAGCAGTAAGCATGCTGGCCACCATATCTCCATCCATAAGCCCTTCGCGGGAGTAGCTACCGATAAGTGTGCTGGAATACTGCCTTACTACAAACACCTCTTCTATGGTGGGAGGTAAAGCGTGGCTAAGCAAATGCTGAGCAACGGGCTGTCCGCTAAACCATGACTTGATATGAGCAAGCCATATTTCCCATGAAAACATATGCGCGAGCTGACGATCAATGCGTTCGGATAAAGCAGAGATCTCACTTACTATATACTTTTGAATCAACTTTCCTATAATAGGATAAAGCGCATCAATTACTTCATCTCTGGATTCCCGTATCTGCGTTTTGATCGTTTTGGTGATCACCTGTCCATAGATCTCAGGAAAGTTTTCTTTTAACATCTCAAACTTTTCATCTATGATAGGCTCTACTTTTTGTTGAAGGCGCTTCCGGATGTTAATACTCTCTTCCAGCTCTTTGACTTGCTTCACAAGCAACTCGTGCTCTTGCTGATCTTCTTCCAGAAGTAGCTGACGTAATTGGTCAAATGCATCGTACTTGTCCATCCGAATTATGCTCGTAAGCTTTTATAATTAAATAAAATACAAAATTTGCCAATACTATATAGCCAGGCAAACGGATTATTCACTTGATCATGTGAAATTTACTTATGAAGCATTATTTATGCTTCCACTGTTTTCTGTAGATAAGAGAGTGTGCTTACAGATTTCATTTTTTAGCTAAAGTTAAGCCTGCAGGTTCTTGCCTAACTCTTCTAACATTTTGCCTAGTTTGTGGCGATTGGATGATGACTCCTGAAGGTGATTAATTTTTTGGGTCATATCCTCTTTGAAGACATTCATTTGTTGGTCAAAATCTTTTTTCATTTGCTCAATGCTCTTCTCCAACTCTACCTTTGTCTGTTCAATATAAGTATTGAGGTTTTCTTTCTGTTGCTTTATAAGTGTCCTTGTCTCACTAAAATCCTTTTCAATTTCTTTGATATTTTCACCAAAGATGATCTCTTTAATGGCTTCTATCTTAGGATCTTTTTCAGCCCCTTGCGATTTCTCAGATACTTTGTTCATGGCATATGTGTTTACTAAATGGTATTTTATGATGGCTCAATGTTTATAAGCTACGTATTAATTCGTGGTGAGATGATGCATCCACTTTTCCTGAGGGGTATAACTCCTCAGCCTGCTGATATTTTTTGAGAGCGTCTTCGGTAACTACATCAAATACCCCATCCACGGGAAGGTCATAGCCTTTTTGCTGCAGTATTCTTTGTAACTCCCATACCGCTTCTCCTTTGTCACCACGTTCCAGCCCCTGCAGAAGCCCGGATTGCTGCAACAAAAACCCTCTGGGAGATATACCTTGCTTTTCTATTTCCGCAATCTGCTGATTATCAAACCCCTTGTCTTTCAATCCTTTTGAGTAGATCAGCACATCCTCCAGATGAGCAGTTGTCGTGAGTAGCTGTTGATAATACTCAACAGCTTGGCGGGATTGCTCGTCTTCCTGATCAGGAAATTGCACGTCAATCTCGTAAGTTCGCCAGCTGCTCCTGGCAAAAGTTCCGATCTCAAAAGCATTTTTATAGTACTGCTGCAAAACCGACTGATCGTGATAATGAACATCAATACTATCATTGATGACATAGTCATATGTACTAGGAGGGTGAAAACGCTCATAATTGCTATACTGAAAATAAACAAGTATTGGTAGAGCGATGATGATGACTAAAAAGGCTAAGCGTTTCATTTTATTGCACACTAATAATTATTAATTCACCGAGCTTTTCGTGGAAAGCACCCCGCGTTTACCCGCATTTATCGAGTAATGCCCCTCTCACATATATTTTTTATCAAATTTGAATCATCAACTAACAAATACAAACGAAAGTAAGCTTTTTCATTAAATTATATAATTTTTAATTAGTTATGAAAAATTTTCTACTGAGTGTACCTGATGACCTACCTCAATATCATGGTGTATTACTGGCGTGTTATGGACTCAGTATTTTTACAGTGTTTTTCGTTTTTTATATGAAATTTATTACCTGGCCTTGGATTATGCTCTGGATTGTAGCTGGCTTACTTCTGATCTGGATTTCCATCAGCCATTTCAGGTCGGAAAAATTTCACAATACATTTTTTCCTTTTTTCTTGAGTAAAAAAGGGGCCAAAAAGGAAAAGGTAGGGACCCATCACATAGACCGCCAGTATGAGGAGCTTCAGCAGTACAGTAGTAAATTAGAAAAAAAGATAGAAGAACGTACCAAACACCTTGTTGACCTTTATCAGGAGCTTTCGCTTGCCAATCAGGATATTGAAATTTTCCTTTATAAAGCTTATCATAATTTTCTTGGGCCTATCGCAACGATAAGAGGAATTTGTAACATTGCGCTGCTGGAAAAGAAGCAACAGGATGATTACTTCAGCAAAATAAGTAGTGTGTCGGATAATATGCAAACCATGCTGGAGAAGCTGCTGGAGATATCCCATATCCATGACTGGAAGCTTAATTTTGAGTCTATCCACCTTAATGCTCTCTTTGAAGAGTTAAAAGAGAAGTCCAAAGCCACTTTAGTAAGCTCTCTTCACCTTAATTTATTGTTTCCGGAGAAGACCTATCTTCATGCAGACGCATACCTGCTTACCACCGCCATTTATAAGATTTTACAGGGAAACACCAGATTCTGGTCACAAAACCGCTTTTCTCAGCGTGATATCCAAGTCAAACTTAAGCAGGATGAGAGCTATGACATCATTTGTATCCAGGAAGAGCATTTGGCTATTCCCCCTGAAACCTTAAAAAACCTCTTTACTATGTTTTACCGCAGCTCTGCCATGCCTGAAGATCATGGTTTAGAATTCTATACCGCCCGCTACGCATTACGGAGAATGGGGGGTGATATCTCTATAACCTCCAGTGCCGAATACGTTACTTTTTGCCTTCATCTACCAAAATTCAGTACCAAAAGGTACAATGATCTTCTTGCTATCCTTGAGAATGAGCATTGACTTTTTGCGGTTTAAAACAGCTTTACTTTGTCTAACTCATCACGTGTAACTTTATAAAACTCCCGGTGAATATTAAAAGCAGGAGTTTTGCCTCTTTCCTTGATCACATATTCGCCACTTTCCTGCATAATATAGGTGTTTACATTATCCCTAAGATTATAAGCCAGAATATTAATGGCCTGCTTTTTAACGATTGGATCTACAAACAGGAACAGAGATTCCAAGCGTCTGTCAAAGCTTCGTACCATCACATCGGCACTACCCCCATACACCTTAGGGTCATTGTTGTTGTGGAAATAGTAAATACGCGAATGCTCAAGATAGTCTCCTACGATAGAGCGTACACTGATATTTTCACTCAGGCCGGAACGTCCGGGGCGCAGACAGCAGATACCCCTCACTATCAGTTTGATAGTCACGCCCGCCTGTGATGCCTTGTACAGTTCTTCGATAGTTTCCCGGTCTTCCAGCGAATTTATTTTGATTACCACACCACTGGGCAGGCCATTTTTAGCATTTTCAGCTTCCGCTCTGATCAGTTCTATCAACTGCTGCCGCATATCTTTGGGGGCGGTAAGCAGGTACTGGTAGTTAGAAGGCAGGGAGTGTCCGGTGATTACATTGAAGAATTCTGATACATCATGAGCGTAAACTTCATTGGTACTTAGTAAGCCCAGGTCTGTATACAGTTTGGCTGTTTTCTCATTATAGTTGCCACTGGACATATGAACGTAGCGCGTAATGCTCTTTCCGTCTCTTCTTACGATCAGCAGAAGCTTGGTATGGGTTTTAAAATTACTGATTCCATAGATAACAAAGCAGCCTGCTTTATGTAATTTCTGCGCTTCGCGCATATTATTCTCTTCGTCAAAACGAGCTTTCACCTCAAACAGAACCGAAACATGTTTCCCACTTTCTGCTGCCTTGAGCAATGCAGTAGTGATGCGGGAGTCCTTGGCAAGCCGGTAAATAGTCAACTTGATTGCCAGCACATTAGAATCTTCAGCCGACTGCTCAATAAGGTCTAAAAGTGGTTCAATATCGTTATATGGATGGTGCAGGAGAATATCTCTATCCTTTAACACCTCAAAAATATCTTCGGTACCAGTTTCAGGATAAGTCAGTGGCGGCACGGGCAAATGCTGCTTGGGCAGCTTATTCTTAAATTCGCTATTACCAATTACTTCAAAGAGCACTGTGTAATCAATCAGCCCGCCTTTAGGCACCTCAAATATATTATCTTTATCTATATTCCAGCGGTTAACCAGCAGCCTCATCATCCAGTGGCTATACCCTTCTTCTACCTCTACCCTTACTACCCTTCCTGTTTTCCTGGTTTTCAGTTTTCGCCTTACTTCTTCAATAAAGTTGGCTTCAATATCGTCACTCTCATCCAGGGTAAAATCGCCATTACGCGTAATACGAAACAGACTGACGGATACCATCTCTATGTTTCTGAAAAGCAGGTCTATATGCTCACGGATCGCCTCTTCAATGGGGACAAATAATAATTCATCCCCCCTGTCAATTTCATAAAAGCGAGGCAGGTTCTGCGGAATCTGTACGAAGGAAAGCTTCTTCTGATCTTTCTTTTCCTGCGGATTGCGTGTCACTACTCCAAAGATAAGTATCTTATTCATCAGCGTAGGGAAGGCATGATAGCTGTCATACACCATCGGCGTGAGCATAGGATAAATCGTCCGGTTGAAATAATCGGAAATCTTTTTTTGCTCATTTGCTTCCAGCGCTTTGATATTTTTGACAATCCGGAAATGCTGTTTCTTAAATTCCGGCACCAGTTTTTCCAGATAGTAATTATTCTGCTCCTTGAAAAATTGGTGCGCTTCTTTCAGTAGCTTTTTACGGAAAGGTCTTTCCCGGAGGCCTGAGTAGTCTATTCTCTCTTTTCCGTAGTCCAGGTAATTGTATAAGCTACCCAGCCTGATCATAAAAAACTCATCAAGGTTAGAGGAGGTGATGGCCATGAACTTAAGCTTCTCGAAAATATTACGGTTGGATTTTTTGGCCTGTTCCAGCACTCGGTAGTTAAACTGCATCCAACTCAGATCACGGCTTATGTAATTACTTGTGGCTATTGAAGATTGTACTCTGTCTTTGACTAACATCCAGTGTATAAAGGTTATAAGGCTTTGCTTAATAAATCTCAACTTAATTATTCTAATGATGAAATACGAAAAAATGTTCTACTCATTCATCCAGTTTTACTACTAAAATGTGCCTCACAATGTACAGACTGAAACGCATAAAAAAACCGCCCCAGCATTTTGTTAGCAATGTTACTAAAAAAAGCAAAACGCTTTTTCTAGGTTAGTAGAACTAATTTTCAGGACGGTTTTTTGCAAAAAATATTTATGCTAAAAAAGACGAAAGTAGGCTGGGTTAGATATCTACATTCGCGTATTTAGCGTTTTTCTCAATAAATTCCCGACGAGGGGCTACATCATCACCCATCAGCATAGAGAAGAGGTGATCTGCCTCGGCAGCAGAATCAATAGTCACCTGCTTAAGGCTACGAGATTCAGGGTTCATGGTAGTCTCCCAGAGCTGTTCGGGGTTCATTTCTCCCAAACCTTTGTAGCGTTGTACGCCTACATTCTCTATTTTCCCATCGCCAGCCAGTTCTTTCACTATTCTTTCCCGCTCTTCTTCTGTCCAGCAGTAATGCTCTTCCTTCCCTTTCTTGATCAGATAAAGTGGTGGCAGTGCGATATATACGTAGCCGCTCTCGATCAGTTCTCTCATGTAACGGAAGAAAAAAGTAAGAATCAGTGTACGAATATGGCTACCATCCACATCGGCATCGGTCATGATCACAATCTTGTGGTAGCGCAGCTTTTCAGTATTCAGTGCCTTATCATCATCTTCAGTACCAAAGCTTACCCCTAAGGCAGTGAGGATATTTTTGATCTCCTCATTATCATAAATTTTGTGCTCCTGGGCTTTCTCCACATTAAGGATCTTACCTCTCAGCGGCAGAATTGCCTGAAACTTACGGTCACGACCTTGCTTGGCACTTCCTCCGGCCGAGTCACCCTCCACCAGGTAAAGTTCACAGTAGCTGGGGTCAGTGTCTGAGCAGTCGGCAAGCTTACCAGGCAGGCCTGTACCGGTGAGCACGTTTTTACGCTGTACCATCTCACGAGCCTTGCGTGCCGCATGGCGGGCCTGAGCAGCCAAAATCACTTTGTTGATGATCGCTCTGGCTTCTTTGGGATGTTCTTCCAGGAAAGTGTACAGGGCTTCTCCCAGACAGGTTTCTACTGCGCCCATTACGTCAGAATTACCCAATTTGGTTTTGGTCTGCCCTTCAAACTGAGGCTCGGCTACTTTTACCGAGATGACAGCTGTCAAACCTTCACGGAAGTCATCTCCACTGATATCAATTTTTACTTTGTCCAGCAAGCCGGAACGGTCGGCATAAGATTTAAGCGTGCGGGTAAGTGCTCTGCGAAAACCAGAGACGTGGGTACCTCCTTCAATGGTGTTAATGTTATTTACATAAGAAACCACGTTCTCGGTAAAAGAAGTGTTATAGGTCAAAGCTACCTGTACCGGCACCTCCCCTTTTTCACTATCAATGTAGATAGGCTCAGGAATCAGTTTTTCACGATTGTTATCCAGGTAGCTGACAAATTCTACCAATCCCCCCTCAAAATGAAACTCTTCGCTTGCGGGCTTTCCATCTTCGTCCAGGTCACGCAGGTCTGTCAAACCGATACGGATTCCGGCATTCAGAAAAGCCAGTTCGCGTAGGCGTGAAGCAATGGTCTCGTACTTATATTCTCTGACCTGAAAAATTTCAGAATCAGGCTTAAAGCGAACTATAGTACCATTTTTATCAGTAGCACCTATCTCCCGGACTGGGTAAAGAGGCACTCCTCTTGAATACTCTTGCTCAAAGATTTTACCATTACGGTGTACAGTGGCATTCAGATTCTCAGAGAGAGCGTTTACACAGGAAACCCCTACACCATGCAATCCTCCGGAAACCTTATAGGTATTTTTGTCAAATTTACCTCCGGCATGGAGTACGGTCATTACCACTTCCAGTGCAGAACGATTCTCTTTGGTGTGGATATCGGTAGGAATACCTCTACCGTTATCTGTTACGGAAATAGAATTATCTTCATGTATAGTGACATCTATTCTATCACAGTAGCCGGCAAGGGCCTCATCAATGGAGTTATCCACCACCTCATACACCATATGGTGTAGTCCTTTGACATTAACATCTCCAATGTACATCGCAGGCCTTTTCCTAACAGCCTCCAGGCCTTCCAGCACCTGAATATTGTTGGCGGAATATTCGCCTTCCCTCGTTTTTGCTAGTGAGTCAGTTTTGATATTAGAATCCTTCAGTTCGTCCATATGTTTGTAAGTCCTTAATGTGCAAAAATACAATTTTTTAACGGATTTCGCATGCTTTTTTATGCATTAGCCCAGGGCAATAACATAAAAATTTTGCCAATCGTGTATTACCCATAACTTACTGTTTATCAACAGAAAAGAAAATTTAATAAATTCCGCTCTGTAGCATCACCAGTGTACATCCGCTAACCACTTCTATTCCTTCCGCTTTGGCTTTTTCCATAAATTCAAGGTTTTCCGTGCCGGGGTTAAAGATAATACGCTTTGGCGAGAGACTAAGCCAATAGTCCATCCACTCATCATGATGCTGAGGGCCGATATACAAGCTTAGCGTATCCACTTCAGAGATAGGGGGTTTTTCTTTAAGATTCATAATTTCTTCTCCGGCCACGCTACCCCGTTTGATGCTTAGGGGAATAAACTCATGTCCAAACCGGCTCAGCATGTGTGCTGCCTGATAGGCATAGCGAGAGGGGTTAGGGCTGGCGCCTACTACTACGGTTTTCTTACTATCTGTCATAAAAATTTTTCTTCAGATGAATGATAAAAAATAAGACTACAATCTAATCCGCAAAAAAATCAGAATACATAACCTATGGTAGCCCCCAGGTATATGGGAAATAAGACTTTGGCCTGACTTACTTCTTCCAGCATTTCGTCAAATTTCCCGTTGTTATGATAGTCTTTGTGAAAAAAACGGTATCCTATTCCTAAACCTGCTGAGAGGTCAAAAGTCAGGCTATGGGAGCGTCTCTCTTTATTGAGTCTGGTATTGATTACTTCTGCGTCTTTCATGAGCCTTGTACCCACAATAAGCGCATACGTTGCTTTTTGTTCTTTTGCTATCAGTTCAACATCAGGTTCGGGGGCACTGGTATCTTCTATAGTAGCCATGTGGTAGAGGAAGTCAAAACCCAACCTGTGGCCAAAATATAAGATACCAGAACGTGTATCAGGATGGTAAAACTTCTGCTTAATGGCCACAAAGCCTCCCCTTTGATAAACTGAACCGGCATCCATGTTCTTGCCAGAATAAAAGAAGGGGTTTCTTTCTATACCTATCTCTACTTCATAGCCCAGCCGTTCCTGCATATAATATTCAATGCTGAGAGGCAAACGTTGCAGCACCAGGCCCAGGGGGTTAATGCCGACGATTACTGCTCTTAGCTCATTAACTCTTGGCTTAAAATAGCGGGGTTTCTTCTTGCGGTACAAGTAATCAGGGTTAAGCGCAAAGCCTTCTTTTTCCTGTTTTTCATTTTTAGCTTCCACACTGCGCAAAGCCCGGAATGCCTGCTTATTATCTTCGTAAATACTCTCGTAATAGCCAGCCAGCTCTCCGCTGGGTTTGTAGAGTTCCCAGACGCCAGTACGTTCCCCCTGCTCTACTGTTCCTTTCATTTTAAGGCTTCCATCACGATAATAGCCGGTGTAAGCTCCTTTGCCTTTCACAAAAATACATTCTCCTTCTATACTCCCGTCCTCATAGTAATATTCCCACTTGCCCTGATTAAGTCCGTTTACTATGTAGCCCTTTACTTTGGGGCTGCCATCTTCATAAAATTCACGATAAGTCCCTTCTCCTTCGTTAAAAATGGCTTCTCCCTTAAAATCTCCATCGCTATGGTATAGTTTCCAGTAGCCTTCTTTCGCTCCATCTTTCTCCGCTCCTTCAGCACTGATGTTTCCATTTTCGTAATAATACGTCCATTTTCCTACGGTAGAGCCATCCAGAAAATCTCCTACCGATGAGAGTTTGCCATTGTCATGATAAAACTTCCAGGGGCCATTCCGACTTCCTGCTTTATATCTGCCTTCGGAGCGAATAGTACCATTTTCATAGTAAGATACCCACAGGCCTACATTCTCTCCTTTTACCTTGGTGCCTTCCAGTTTAATATCGCCGCTCGCGTAATACTCTGTGTAGTGTAAGGTGTCTCCCTTGTATACTTCTTCCGACTTTAATGGCCCTTCTTCATAGTAGTAGCGCCACTTTCCTGCCTTCTCATTATCTTCAAAGATGCCGGAACTTTTGATATTACCATTTTCATAAAAAAACTCCCAAGGCCCCTGCCGTATACTATCATACACTGCGCCTTTCATTTGAGGATTGCCATTTTCATAAAAGTATTCCCAGAAGCCATAATTAATATTGTCTTCCAGATTCCCCCGCATTTTGGGATGTCCGTTTTCGTAAAAGTACTCCCAAAATCCACTGGCTACGTTTTCCTCATAATTTCCTTGAATACGCACAGCGCCATCGGTAAAAAAAGCTGTATATGGCCCATCTAAAATGCTTAAGTCAGAGGGCTTTACAGAGAAGCGTTCTTTAGGTACAGTTTTCTCACTATCATAATACAGCGTGATTTCCTGCTGTGCTATGAGGCTTTGAACCGCCAATAGGCTGGTAAGCATACTGAGAAATACTGTTTTGAGCACCGGTATTTTATGAAAAAGTATACAAAAAATAAACGTCTAAAATGGTTAAAAAATTGACTATCAGGAAGTAAAAAATAGTTTTAATACTACATCTAATGCATTCTGTCGGCTCTTACTTCCATACGACTGATAATATCCGCTTCTATCTTTAGCAACTCTTCCCAACGGGCTTTCACCACATCTTCAGGCATATACTCCTTCGCCAGTTTGATAAAGGTAACATAATGTCCAGCTTCGGAAGCCATAAGTTCGTAATAAAACTGCTTAAGCTCTTCTTCCTGTAGATTCTTCCAGAGGATTTTAAAGCGCTCACAACTGCGTGCCTCTATTAAGGCATTGATTAGCAGTTTGTCCATCAGCTGACGTTCTATGCGTCCCCCTTTTCGTTCCTGCTTGCCTAATTCCACTACATAAGCATCGGTACGTTTCTTTCCCAGTGTATAGCCTCGCTTTCTAAGCTGATATACTACTCTGCTGAAATGTTCCCATTCTTCGGCCACAATTGGCGTCAATACTTCTACCAGCTTGTCTCTTTCAGGAAACTGAATGATCAATGAAATACAGGAAGAAGCTGCCTTCTGCTCACAATAAGCATGGTCTGTGAGTATTTCTTCCAGATTTTCGTCTACCAGTGTCACCCAGCGCGGATCAGTGGGCAACTGTAATTTGAGAATCGTCTGTTTTGGTTCTATCATGCTTCTCTCCGGCTTTGTTTACACAGGCAAGATACAAGGATACGTTTATTGTAAACAAGCCTTCATACTTAAAAGTGCACTAATCGAAGAACTGCCACTTGATACCCAGATCCAGTACACGGGGTTGCCCTACATAGTAAGGCGTGGCAAAGTAGCCGTTCTCTAACATGCCCTGATTGACATAGGGCATTTTAACATATACAATTGCAGTACGCACCTTCAGGTTCAGGAAGGCATCAAAAACCACGTACCCTATCTCATTGGGAAGTGGTGTGTCAAAATTATCCAATAGCTGTTCCTCAGTACCATACAACTGCTGCTGGATAAAAAACTGCTGCGTTCCCACATCATAATCATAGGCCAGATATGAGGGTAGTGCCTGAAAGTCAACGCCTACCTGCAAGGTGATTTTGTCATCTATCAGTTTACTCTGATAATAAAGGCTACCATTGGTATAAAGTGAGGGTATGGCAAAGGCTTCAGTAGCCCTGCCGGTCGTAAGCGTGTAAATTACTTCTCCCTGAAAATGCATCTTTTTCAGAAAGTCAAAAGAGAACTCCAGTCCGGGAGAAAGGATTTGAGCAGCGCCATCTGCCTGTACTGGAACCGCCTGCTTGCTTTGTAAAAGTAATGTATCAGCTCGTATAGGGGTGTCACGTTGGTAGTAGATGGGCCTGTTTACATTGGTAAGGGTCACAAAAGGGCGCAGATAGATGTAAGGGAACTGATACTCAATGGAACCAGTAATCTGGTCCATACCTATTGGCTCAAAATCATTTTCCCAGGCATTATGGTTGCCCAGATAGCGCAAAGCAAGATAGGCAGGCAGATTCCTTGAGCGCGTATAGCT
This sequence comes from Catalinimonas alkaloidigena, assembly GCF_029504655.1. Lineage (NCBI taxonomy): Bacteria > Pseudomonadati > Bacteroidota > Cytophagia > Cytophagales > Catalimonadaceae > Catalinimonas > Catalinimonas alkaloidigena. The sequence goes on along the minus strand of NZ_JAQFIL010000001.1, from coordinate 83,637 downwards.
ACCTTTCAGGATTGGACTATTAAACGCGGCTTCTATGCGGTAGTTTTGCGTAGATTGATAATCAGCACCACCACGCAGAAATGTATTCTCTCCCAACTCCAGACGAAGGTCAAAGCCACCGTAGAGTTCCAGGTTAGAAGTATCTTCCGCAAAAAGATAGTCCATCTCCGGGCGACGCAGTCGGTAATGCACACTATAGAACAACGGTCCCAGGTCTCCCTTGAGTCCCACCTCCGTGTCCAGCTCGTCATAATTAACCCTGTCAGCAGTTCCAGTCGTATCTACCAGAATTCTTCTGAAATATCCATCCGGGTCAATGGTGCCGGAAGGAGGTTCATAAAAGAAAAAAGTATTCTGATGACGACGATCAAACTCATGATAGAGTTGCAAGCGATCGTTCAGCTTGTACTCATGGTACACGTGATAATTAAGCCTGAATTCCCGGTTTACGAAGCTATTTAGGTATATATCAGAATTGTTGTACCGAAAGAAATCCTCAAAAAGGTCATCATCAAAAGCATCGCCTACTATGCCCCCGGTCTCATTTACTCTGTGGTTCAGCCTGCCGTAGTGCGCCATAAGATGATAGCGTTCATTTTTGGAACGAAAAAAAGTGGAGAACTCCAGAAAATAGGATTCTGATCGTCGGTCACCCCGGCTACTTCTCGCGCTTTGCTTGTCAGCGGTTATTGTCCTTACTGCCGCTCCTACACTCCAGTTGGGCGTTACATTTCTGGCAAAGTCCACATCTACTACGCTCCGGTTATTGCCCCCGAAGGTGAGATATAACTGAGAATAAGGAGAGCGGGTATCGTAATACCTAACACTCTTAGGCTCATTGACATATATGTCGTAGGCATTTAGTCCTGAGGTAGCTCCGCTTACTTCAGGAATCTGAGGAAATATTGAGCGGTTGGCCGTACCCAGTGTACCCAGATATTGTCGTTTGCTACCTACAGCCTCTACCCGGTCATAACGATGAGCAAACTCAATCAAAGTATCCAGCGTATCATACTTTACCCTGTTATACTTAAAGGCATCCTCGTAAATGTAGCTGGTGGTAGCAGGACCATATTGCACCGAATCCTCCTTGTTCTGGCGGTTGCTGGTAGCTGTATCCCCGGGAATCACCACTCTCTGAGCATATGCAAAGTCAGAGAGCAATAGCATAACGACTAAAAAAAGTAGGAGGTTAGCAAACTTATTGTTCAAAACAGTATGGTTATTCTTTTTCTACTGATCGTAATTTATGGCTGATATATTGCTGAAAATTGCTTTCACTCTCTAAAAATGAAAGTTGTATTGGCAGGTAATAAAGCGGGATAGCTTCCCATAGCTGGCTTTGTACAGGTTCCAATAATTTTACCATGTCCTTTTCAGTGGTAAGCGCAGACTTCGCACCACTTGTTTTCATTATGCGCTGTACTTTTTGTACATCCGACTCACTATAACGGTGATGATCTCCCCATCTTATATCTTCACATACATTAAATTGTTGTCGGGCATAGTGAGCAAAAAGGTCAGCATTGGCAATACCTGAGAATAACAGCAAAGGCTCCTCCAATTTTTCTTCTGTTTTAAATACTGTTTTCGGCTCCTGATAGCTGATGGTTGAAAACAAAACCAGCACATCTTTAGCCGCATAAGCGTGTACCCTCTTTGTCATCTTTTGCCGCTCTTCTTCTCCTATATTTTCCGGACATTTAGTGACTACCACGATATCTGCCCGCCGCGCCCCTTTTCTGCTCTCTCTCAGCAGGCCCAAAGGTAATATACGATCCTGATAAAATGGACGCTGATAGGTAGTCAACAATATCTGCACATCCGCTTTCACCTTGCGGTGCTGAAAAGCATCGTCCAATAGTATGAGCTTTACCTCCGGATGGTGATGCAGAATCTCAGGGATCGCCAGCGCCCGCTCTTCACCTACTGCTACCACCACTTTTCTACCTGACTTGCTTGTCCCGGCGAATTTGCGATAAAACTGAAAAGGTTCATCTCCCAGGGTTTCAGCAGTATCATTTTCTCCAGCCAAACGTACTCCACTAGTCTTACGACGGTATCCCCTGCTCAGTATGGCTAAATCATATTCTTTGCTCAACATCCTTACCAGATATTCAATCATGGGCGACTTGCCGGTGCCACCTACACTCAGATTGCCCACGCTGATGATCAGCGGTTCAAAGCTCAGTGAAGGCGTATAGCCAATGTTGAACAGGTGATTACGTAAAGCGGTTATTCCCCAGTAAATTCCTGCTAAAGGGGACAGTACCCAGCGAAGGGGACGTAACAAGGAGCTCAAACCGCTGTTGTTTCTTTGCGACAAATTCTATATATCTTTTGCAAAAATTATTGCGAAATAACGTAAAACCTATTTCCTATCAAACACTTACGAAGCTATGAGCAAGATTAAAGAAGTAATCGCCCACCTGGAAAGCATAGCACCGCGGGCGTATCAGGAAAGTTATGATAATGCCGGATTGATTACAGGCAACAGAAACGATACAATAGAGGGAGTCATGATCAGCCTGGATGCTACCGAAGCTATTGTAGATGAAGCCATAGATAAAGGCTGCAACCTGATCATAGCACACCACCCCATCGTATTTAGAGGCCTTAAGAGTCTTACCGGACGCAATTATGTAGAGCGGACTGTGATCAAAGCCATCAAAAATGATATTGCGATTTATGCTATCCATACCAATCTGGATAATGTGAGTCAGGGTGTGAATAAAAAAATATGTGAGAAAATTGGACTGCAACAAACTCAGACCCTGCTGCCTAAAAAACAATTACTGAATAAGCTTACTGTATTTGTGCCTACAGAAGACAGCGAAAGCCTGCTGAATGCTTTAAGTGAAGCAGGAGCCGGGCATATTGGGAACTATACCAATTGTAGCTTTCAGGTGGAGGGCACCGGTACTTTTCAACCTAATGAGCAGGCAAACCCTGCTATTGGAGAGCGGGGAAAGCTGGAAAAGGTAAAAGAACAACGTATAGAGGTAATATTTCCTGCACCACTGACTAGCCAGGTGCTTTCTGCCATGCGCCGGGCGCATCCTTATGAAGAAGTAGCCTACTATCTGCATGCGCTGGAAAACGAAAACCAGGAGGTGGGCTCAGGGATGATAGGTAAGTTGCCCGAAGCCATGCCAGCAGAGGATTATTTAGATCACCTAAAACAAAGTATGCGGCTTCAGTGTATCCGGTATACGCAGGCGCCCGCCCGTAAAATTGAGCGGGTAGCGGTATGTGGTGGTGCGGGTAGTTTTCTGCTTCCCCAGGCTATCCACATGCAAGCGGATGCTTTTGTGACCGCTGATTTTAAATATCATGAGTTTTTTGATGCCGAAGATCACCTCATGATTGCCGATATTGGCCATTATGAAAGCGAAGTTTACACAAAAGAGCTGATAATGGAATTATTGTCGCGGAAATTTGTTAATTTCGCAGTTCATTTGGCCAAGACCAATACAAACCCAATATTTTACTACAAGTAATATGGAAAGTTCAACAGCGCAACCCAAGACGGTAGCAGACAAGCTAGACATCCTTCTTAAATTACAAAACATAGACCTGGAACTGGACGATATCAAGAAGATCCGTGGTGCCTTGCCAGAAGAGGTCAGTGATCTGGAAGATGAGCTTGCCGGTTATCAGACACGCCTTGACAAGTTTGAGAATGATGTAGAGAATATGGAGCAGGAGATAGAGTCTAACCGGGCTGCTATCAAAAAAGCGGAAGAGCTCATCAGAAAATATGAAGAGCAGCAGATGAACGTCCGTAATAACCGTGAGTACGACGCCATCACTAAAGAAATAGAGCTTCAAAACCTGGAAATCCAGATTTCTGAAAAACGCATCAAAGAAGGCTACGCCAAAATTGAGGCTAAGAAAGAAGAGATCAATACTACTAAGGAGTTGATTGATCATCGTACCAAAGACCTTGAAACCAAACGTCAGGAACTGGAAAAGATCATCGCCGAAAGCCAGGAAGATGAGGATAAGCTTGCCAAAGAGAGAGAGTCAGTTGTGAACGAAATTCTTAATATTGACGAAAAGCTTTATCATTATTACGAAAAGCTAAGAAATAGTCTCTCCAATGGCCTGGCTGTGGTGAAAGTAAAAAGAGGAGCCGCAGAAGGTTGTAACATTATTATCCCTCCTCAACGTTTGGTAGAAATTAAAGAAAAAAGACGTATCATCTTTGACGAATACTCTGGCCGTATCCTTGCTGATGTTGAGGAAGTAGAGGAAGAAGAAGAGCCTAAAGGAAGAAGAGGCAGAAAAAAATAAGCCTTCATAAAATTTCCAAACTTTATTATAGGGTTGCAGCAATAGGTTGCAACCCTTTTTTTGTCCGTTAATGAACATATTTGCTCGCTTTTGAACAATATCACTTGCCTGAAGCCTTATTTTCTTACCTGCATGCCTCTTTATCGGGGTGGCATATATATTGGTATGGAGCTCATATACATGCTAACTTGATCTACCAATACTCTACTGGCCATACCCATGTTAATCCATCAGCCAACCATTGCTTTAGGGCTTTTATCCCTTTACCGCCGATTAGGCGCATATACAGCTTCCTACAGTAAATTTAAACCTAATCCATACTACACTTCTCAGGACAGGCAGGATAATACTTTTCTGATCCGGCTCAAAGAAGAAGATGAAGAGAAGTTCATGGAGCATATTTTCCGTAGCTTTTATGCCCCCCTCTGCAAAACGGTCTATAACATCACCCACGATACCGAGGCGACAGAAGATATTGTGCAGGATGTGTTTATGAAAGTATGGCGCAGAAAAGATCAGTTGGATTTAAGTCAGTCTGTCAAATCTTACCTTTTCCGTTCCTCTGTCAATACCGCACTGAACTATCTGGAGAAAAATCGCAGAAATACCAGCATGGGTGAAAGTGACGTTAACAACCTACGCTACAGTAACAACAATACTGAAGATGAGCTCCGCTATCAGGAAGTAAGCCTGCACATAGACCATGCAGTACAAGCATTACCTCCCAGGTGCCGCACTGTGTTTGCCTTGAGTCGTTACGAGGAAATGAGCTATGCCGAAATTGCGGATCAGCTAAGCATATCGGTCAAGGCAGTAGAAAAACATATGGGCAAAGCGCTTAAGATGATGCGAATGCATTTACAAAACTTTATTAATCATTCTACATAATTTTTTTCAAACCGGGGTAGGGTAAATGTAAGCTCACCTGTATTAATGATAGTTGGATAGATTTATGGGACAAGCTCAAGAAGATATCTGGTCACTTATTGGAAAATATCTCAGCGACGAACTTTCTGAAAAGGAAAAACAAAAGCTTCAATCCTGGAAAGAGAGCAAAGCTGAGAATCAGACTACTTTTGACCAGGTGCTACACATGTGGGAACAAACACCTCGCCCTGCTGACGACTATCATCCGGAGGTAGACAAAGGCTGGCAGCGGTTTAAGTTCCGGGCAGAAAGTGAGCAAGAGTATTACCAGAAAGAGCATGCAGAAAATAAACCTTTAGCCAAAGTAGTCCACTGGGGTTATCAGCGTATTGCAGCTATTGCTGCTTCTGTCGTTCTGCTCTTGTCTGCCGGAACCTGGTGGTGGTACAGCACAGGTACTCCCGAAATGCTTACGCTAAGTACCGGTGAAAATGAACGGACCACACTCCTGCTCCCGGATAGCAGCCAGGTATGGCTTAACGAAAACAGTCAGCTACAGTACGCTGAAGAGTTTAATGTTGAGCATCGCTTAGTTCATTTGAGCGGCGAAGCATTCTTTGAAATCAAAGAAGCAGAAGGGAGAAGGTTTACCATCTTCAGTGAAGGCGCCAAAACTGAAGTGATCGGTACTTCTTTTAACCTCAGGGCTTATCCTGACACACCAGTAAAGGTACAGGTGGTGAGCGGAAAGGTAGCTTTCTCGCCTGCTGATGATGACAATGCGGTATTCCTTGAACCGGGCTATGAAGCTACGCTGGGTAGTGAAAAGAAGGCTATTGAAAAGAAAGAGCCTATAGAAAACCCGAACTTCAGAGCATGGCAAAATCAGCATATACAGTTTCAGAATACCAGCCTTCAGGAGGTAATTGATGTACTGGAAGATGTGTACCATACAGATATACAATTGAATAATCCCGATCTGGCCAACTGCCGATATACGGCAACTTTTGAAGGAGAGCAGCTGCAAGATGTACTGCACGTGCTGTCTGTCACCGGAAACTTGTCATTTGAGCGACAAGGCTCAACATACATGATCTCCGGCCAGGGTTGCCAATAAGTGAAACTTTTAACTTACGAAGACATGAAACTGGCTACGATTATTCATATGGCCTGGCTTTGCCTGGCCATTTACCCTCTGCATCAGGACTCTATCCTTAACCAAAAGGTTAGCCTCAGCTATCGGGATGCTCCCATTACAGAAATAATACAAAATATACAGCGGGAATATGAGGTTCGCTTCTCTTACTTGAATAATGAAATACCGGAAGATATAAAGGTCACGATCAACTTGGAAAATCAACCTCTTTACCTGGCTCTGGACAAAATTTTTGAAGAGACCATGATCTCTTATCAGGTAGTCAGTGGACAGGTGATTCTGAAGAAAAACCTGCAGAAGGTCAAGAAAGAGAGTACGCCTGAGGAGGAAAAACAGGAGACTAAAGTAAGCTCTCAGGGAAGTGTACATAACAGGGCTACTCCTCCTGCGCCCGGCTATACTGCTGAAAACGAAGAAGCCGACAGTTTAGCAGAAGCAAATGACAACACCGCTTCTGTGTCTATCAGCAAACAACCGCAGGTAATAAGCACTATTCCTACTGAAAAGGTTAAGCCAAATCAGAAAGAAGCGCATGAAATTCCTGAAAAATCATTAGAAAATTCTGCAAACACACAAAATAATAGGCCTGATATTCCGACTAATAAGAAAAGAGAGAAAACAAATCTGGGCAGGAGATTTGAAAGAGTAGGCATAGGGCTCAGAAAGCTTTTCCAGAAAATGCCCGGCGAAGATGAAAACGATTATGAAAGAAAGAGCTTTCAGTTCGGCCTGATCTACCCACTAAGTACCAACGGAACACAGGCAGGGAAGTACGTAAATGAATTTTCTCTCAACTTGCTGGTAGGTTATGCTGCCGGGCTGGATGGAGTTGAGTTTTCCGGCTTTGGCAATATTGAAAATGACTTTGTAAGAGGGGCACAGTTTGCCGGCTTTTTCAATGTGGTGAAAAATGATGTGGATGGTGCGCAGTTTGCAGGTTTTGCCAACGTAAATGGAGGAAATATGAAAGGCGGGCAGTTTGCAGGTTTCATCAATACGGCAGCAGGAGAGGTGGAAGGTATACAGGCTTCCGGCTTTATGAATATGAGTACCGGCTACACCAAGGGCGCTCAACTGTCCGGGTTTATGAACGTTGTGACCGATAATGCACAGGCATTACAGGCTGCCGGTTTTGGTAACTTTACTTCGGGTGATATGAGCGGCGGGCAGCTTAGTGGCTTTATCAATTACAGCCATGACGCCAATGTTCAGTTGGCGGGCTTTATGAATGTCGCTTCGGGAGATGTAGAAGGGTTTCAAGGTTCGGGCTTTATTAATTTGGCCCGAAATGTAAAAGGAGCTCAGTTAGGTGTTTTTAATGTGGCTGATAGTGTGGATGGTATCCCTATCGGCTTTTTAAGCATAGTCAGAAAGAATGGATATCGCCGCCTGGAAGTATGGGGAAGTGAAACATTGCATGCTAATGTTGGCTTCAAAATAGGCGTAGAAAAATTTTATAACATCTTCGCTTTCGGCTCACAGTTTGCTGCTGAAAGCCTCAGATGGGGCTTTGGTTACGGTGTAGGCACTCAGCTCAACCTGTCTTCACGTGATCATCTCAATATAGATCTGATGAGCTTTCAGGTGGAGGAAGATGGAGACCGTGTCTTTGAAAATACAGAACTGAATCTGCTCAACACACTGAGAATTGCTTATAACCATCAGTTCTCTGAACATTTTGGGATTTTTGTGGCACCCACTTTCAACGTAATGGTATCGCAAAGAAGGAATGACATTGACGGAAGCATAGGTACAGACCTGGCTCCGTGGACTGTTTTTGACAGAACTTATAGTGGTACTAACCTACAGATGTGGCCTGGCTTTCACCTAGGACTAAGATTTTAGATCATTAACCCAACTTAACCTTTTTGTTATGAAGAGATTCACAACAGTACGTAATTACCTACTTATGGTCAATATGAGTTATGCTCGGGGCTGGGAGGAATCCATTCGCCTGTTTGATGAAGTAGAAAGAGAGTTTCGGAAAAAGAAAAAGTCATCAATGCAAATACATTAGATCTCTTTGCACACCTTTATTATTGGCTAGTCAGAAGCATCAATCCTGTCAGATATGATTCGGATTTAAGCTTCTGACTTTTTTTATTCCTCGGGTGATTTTTCCAAACCAGCAGCAGGCTTGTACAGTTAGCTTAGCATGGATTCATTTGCAAACAAAGTTGTCATCGTCACCGGCGCCGGACAAGGTATAGGAAAAGCCATTGTCCAGGCATTCTCACATCACGAGGCGCATGCCATCATAGCTGAAAAAGACGAAGAAGCCGGGCTTGAAACACAACAATGGCTAAATGACAAAGGAAGCAAAGCTACCTTTATTCCCTGTGACGTTTCCCGGGAAGATGCTATCAAATCACTTATCCAAAAAGTAGCTGAACAGGAAGGCAGGATAGATTTTCTGGTCAATAATGCAGGTGTTTCACGCTTTAAGCCCATAAGTGAGCTTAGTGTTGAGGAGTTTGACGAAGTGCTCTCCATCAACCTTAGAAGTGCCTTTATTTTTAGCAAGTATGCGGCTCCCTATCTCAAAAAAACAGGCAAAAGCGCGATTGTCAACATTGCTTCTACCCGTGCGCTGATGTCTGAGCCTGACTCCGAAGCTTATGCTGCCAGCAAAGGTGGAATTTTAGCACTCACCCATGCCCTTGCCAACAGTCTCTCTCCTCAGGTAAGAGTCAATGCGATCAGCCCCGGCTGGATTGAAGTAAGAGACTGGAAGAAAGCTTCAGAAAGAGAAGAAGTCATACATCGTGAAATTGACAAAACACAGCATCTGGTCGGCAGGGTAGGAACTCCCGAAGATATTGGCAGAGCCGCAGTTTTTTTATGTTCCGGCGAATCTACCTTTATGACCGGGCAAAATATGATTATTGATGGAGGCATGACAGTAAAGATGATCTACGAGACGTAAATTTTATAACTTTTACGCCATTTGCCTGTTCATTTTTTGTAAGATTATTTTTTTTAAACTTTAATTTTTATGACTAACTATATAATTATATCTCATTTCAATGAAGAGCAGGATCAGGCGTCTTTTGAGAAAAAGATAAAAGAAAGCTTTCCTCGTTATCACGAAGAAAATACTGAGGAAATCAGGTACCTGGCGTTATCATCCCGTAATCAGGCTGGCGTTGAGGATAAAATAAAAGAAATACTTAATGAGTATGGCATAAGCGATGATGAATACGTAGCCTTATACTATAGTCGCCCTGAAAATCCCGATGAAATTCAACGATCCATGATACTGGGGCATGATCATCTTATTGAAAATGATATTCAGCAGGTTAAACCTGAAGATCATGTAGATACGCTCAGCCGTTTGTTGAACCATGAGTTTTTTGACAAAAGTTAAATCATCTCCTGTGGAATAATTACACAATGAGGCTCACCCTATGGGTGGGCTTTTTTATATATTATTATCAGCTTACCTTACAGCAGTACCATAGATTAGTAAAAATTTACCATCAATTGCTCTTATTATCTTTCTGGAGACCTTGATATTCATCTATCTTAACCATAGACACGATTTCCGGACATTAAAATAGTGCTATACCCGTACTTCATTGCCTCAGACAAATACAAATAATTTAACTTTACCCTATTTTTCTTTAATTTATTATAGGTTTTTTCATCTATTATCCTCTTTTATTACAATAGCGTTGCTTAGAAAATGCCTCCTACGCATTACTTTTTCTTGGGGAGGTACAAAAATTGAATCTCATGCCATGAAATCATGGCAAGGTGTCAATGGAAAAAAATCTTACAGAAAAATAGATATACAATGAGCAAGGAATACAAAACCACAGAGTTTAGTTTACATCTATCCAGATCCAAGATGCGCAAATACTTAATGAATGCGCTTTCAGCAAGTGAGCAAGAGGAAGTAGAATTACACCTTAAGCACTGCTCACACTGCTCTGGTATTATCGTAGAATATGTTGAAAATGAGGAGCAGGAACATTACAAAGCTTATATGAGTAAGCTGAAAGGTAAGCTCACCAGTGATGTAAAACCGCGCAAACGTGGATTTACCCAAGGTCGTATCAAGCTGATCAGAGCCGCTGCCGCGGTAGGTGCGTTATTTATTTTTTCTTTTTTTGCTGTAAATACCATGGTTGAAAATGACTTTAACCTGATTTCAAAAGCTGATAAAACAGGCAATGAACTCCCAAAACTAGGCGCAAGCGCAAAGAAAACTCAAAAACCAAAACCAAAAGCAAATACTTCTACCACCATAAAGAAAAAGACCGATGAGGTAAAAAGTGAAGAAAAGCCAGAGGAAAAAGAAGCACCAAAAGTTGCGGTGAAAAAGAGCCAAAGCAAATCAGCTACTTCTTCTCAGCCTAAACCTGCCTCAGTAAAGACCAAAGTAGAAAAAGAAAAAAAGCCAGCAAAAGCTGCTGAGAAAGTAGAAAAAACACCTGTTCCAGAAAACACACTTGCTGAGGCTTCAGAGATTAGCAAGGGGGAAAGCGCTCAGAAAGAAGAGAAGGCAGCCGAAAAATCTTCAGAGGCTGAAGATGATGCGAAAGGACAGACAGAGGCAGTTAAAAGTGTTCAGCCTTTGCAAAAAATTGAAAAGATTGACGCCGCTACTGATAACAGTGTGACTCCTGAAGCTCAAAATATCCAGAACATACCCAACAATAGTGTAGGACAGCTAAGGCAACAATAAACAATAATTTTTACTAAACTTAAGATACGAAAAAGGGGGCGTGGCCCCCTTTCTTGTTTTTTTATTATATTGTCACTATGCTTTAACCTCCATAGTGCATATTTGTGTCCCACTCTACCAAAGGGACAGATTCAGCATCACGGGTATCACCTGCTACTACCTCTCCTACAAAAATACTATGATCACCGATAGTTACATCTTCGCGCAGCTCACACTCAAAATAAGCGGGGACTTCATCAAGTATGGGAGCACCTGTCTTGCCTGAAGAGAAAGAGAACCCATTAATTTTATTTCCTTCTACTGAGCTATCTTTTGCAAAAGATGATAGCATATCTTTATGATCCTTTCCTATAATGTTTACTGCAAAAACTCGGCTCTTCTCTATCGTTTCGTGTAAGTCAGACTGTTTTTTAACCGCTAAGGTAACCAATGGCGGATCAAATGACCCCTGGCTAACCCAGCTTACTGTAGCAGCAGCGATATAGTCTTTTTCACGTGTACTCATCTCATCACTATTTTTCCTGGAAGTGACGATATAAAACCCGTAGGTGATTTTCTTCAGGGCCTGAGAAACTTCGTTATGCTTGCTCACTTCTTCAACTCTACTCATATCTTCTGTTATTTATAGTTCAAAAAATTGATTACTACTGAGATAACTGTGAGAAGATAGACTTGTTTTTAGAAGCCTGTCTGAAGTCCCGCGAATAACCATGAAACCAGCTCCCAGGTCCCCCAGAGAATCAACCCGATAATGCCCAGAAGGACCAGGCCTATCATAATCAACACTCCTGTTCCTTTTCCCTGATACTTCCCCTCCTGATAGTGCCGCTTCATGATGCGTATGTTGCGTTCATTAGCTTTATAAGCAAAGTCAAAGATATTTCCCAGGATAGGAATACTCCCTATGATTGCGTCTAACAATACATTGCCAACCATCAGGATCATTGCTTTGCGGCTGGCCCCATGCCGGTACATGTAAAAGATTAAACTTCCGGAAATCAGTAAGCTGGTAGCGTCTCCTATTCCGGGGATCAGTCCTAAAATAGGGTCTAAGCCGAAACGAAAATTAGTTCCTGGCAACTTGAAACGGCTATCCATCAGATTAGTAAGGCTATCCACCCAGCTCAAATCTGGTGCTTCACGCGTATGGGTGCCTGTATAACTGCCTCTTGTTTGTCGCATAGCTGAAAAAATATAGGTTTTGGTTAATAGCGATATGAAAATAATGTATTTCTCTTACTTAATTGACGGTATATCTCAAACACCTTCAAAATCAGTAAGTATTCTATGGTTAACCATTAAAATACAAAGAAGTTGTAAGTACCATCATTTTTCAGCTATAAGTACTTTCTCAGAGAAATATATCTCCTACTTCTTTCCAGTTATTAGCCCTGAGAAAACGGGTTTCATCTACATTATGAGGTGAAGTAAAAATAATAGGCTCACTAGAAAATGTAAGCAGATTTTTAGGATGGTCATCAATCAGGTAATCGGCCTGAATGATGCTTTTATCACCACAAAACAGCAAAGTTTTTCCAGCGTAAGAAGGGGTACTCCTGCAACCAGTTGTATTTATGCCATAATGAATCCGGAAATTCCATAGCGGCAGAGACAATAAAGATCTCATAGCGCTTATGCATCGCCCTGATCACTTCCTCACTTTCGGGCATTACTTCCAAATCTTTAAAAAAATCTGCCTCAAATAAATATTCTCGTACTACCTGCGAATGCTCTGCTTTGATGGCCTGCTCTAAAAATTTCCCGTGCAATTGATCAGGCTTTACTTTTCGTACTCTTCTTCGTAAAGCCGTACAAGTTTGCCCAGGGCATCAGCAACGAAGGAGATATTGAGGTACTGGCAGAAGGTTGGCTGCTTCATAAAAAGCCTGCACGGCAGGAGGTGAAGCAGCGCATTTTCTGTATACCCCGGTAGGAGCAGGAGCCTCTATGTTCAATTATTTCCTTTATAATCAACCTTAGGATACTGAAGGCATGTTATACCTATGGCAAGAAAAAACATGCCGAAAAAACAATCCTTCCCGGTCAGGGCATTATAGGTCAGGCTTTTCTGGAAAGGCAGCATGTGTATCTTACCGATATCCCTCAAAACTATGTCAATATTACTTCTGGTCTAGGGGAAGCAACTCCCACGGCGCTTCTCGTGATTCCTTTAATGGTAAATGATACCGTTCAGGGTATACTCGAATTGGCTTCCTTCCAAAAAATAGCTGCTTTTGAAATTGACTTTCTGGAAAAACTGGGTGAAATCATCGCGGCACATATCAACAGCCAAAGGGTGGTAGAGCAAACCCAGCAATTACTCCAGCAGACGCAGGAACATTCAGAAGAAATGCGGCAAAATATGGAAGAACTTGCTGCTACGCAGGAGCATTCACAACGGCAGGTGGAAGAGAATAAGAAACTGTATGAAAAACTGCATGTCAGAGAGCGTGTCTTTGGCTTAACCACAATTTTATCAGAGGCTGATCTTTACGGCACCATTACTTTTGCCAATGAGAAGCTATGTGAAGTCTCTAAATATTCCCGTGAGGAATTGATCGGACAAAGCCACAATATTTTTCGCCATCCTGAGATGCCCAAAGCCTTATTTAAAATATTCTGGCAGACTATTAAACAGGGCAAAGTATTTAAAGGAGTCATTAAAAACAGGACAAAAGATGGAACCCACAACTGGGTAGATGCTACTAATGTGCCCATTAAAAACGAAAAGGGAGAGGTCTGTAATTACATGGGTGCCCGTTATCATATCACCGATGATTTAATGGCAGAGCATCTTTATGCTAATCAACTCAAAACTTTTGGAATTGAATCAGCCGCAGATGTTTAAGCTAAAGGTATGTACAATTATCACTTTAGGCTTTTACATCACTTGAAAAGTCTTGGCATCGAGGCTGAAGCAGAAAACTTTATTTTCATTTAAAGAGGAACCAAAGTATCATAGAAGCCATTGATCAGCAATGGTCAAATGATGTATAAGCGGCCACCACAAAATATCCAGAACATACCATTCAGCATCATATGATGAGCCTTCCATGCCGCTGCTCGCTCACCTTCATTCCTCGAAAACAAGTCTGGCCTCATTTCCCATCAATGGACTTCCAATTCATACCGTCTAGTGCTATATTAACTAATAATGACCAGAGTCGTTTTGAATTATCAGATACAGCCTGGCATAAATAAATTCTACTGTTTACACATGACAAAGAATCATAAAACCCATTACATATATTATTTTAGCGATGTCAACCCACATTTGAAATATTATGAGCATTGACCTCAATACCCTTCGTTACCCTATAGGATCATTCGTGAAACCCAGTAGTATTTCCTCTTCGCATAGAGAAGAGTGGATAAAAGCAATCGCTCAATTTCCTGATAAACTTGCCTTTGAAACTTCTGCACTTACTGATAATGAACTCTCCTGGCCTTACCGGCCCGAGGGCTGGACTATCCAGCAAGTCGTACATCACTGTGCCGATAGCCATATGAACTGCCTCATGCGCTTCAAACTGGCTTTGACAGAAGATCAGCCTAGCATTCGTCCCTATGAAGAAGCGCTATGGGCCAAACTCACAGACACCACCGAGAGCCCTATCGCATGGTCTCTCCAGTTACTTGATGGATTGCACAAGAAGTGGGTGTTTTTATTGGAGCGCATGAGTGATGAAGACTTTGAACGTCCATTTGTACACCCAGAGCATGGCAAAGTGTTCACTTTAAATGAAGCCCTGGGAATGTACGCCTGGCATTCCAATCACCATCTCGCTCACGTACGACAAGCAAAAAAGTATAAAGGTGAATTTTAATTAGTGAGTAGTTCACAATCAACAAAACATCCATGATCAAGATTGAACACATTGCTCTCTGGACAAAAGACCTGGAGCGCTCCAGAGATTTTTATATCAAATACTTTGGGGCAAAAAGTAATGATAAATATTTTAACCCTAAAAAAGGATTAGAGACCTATTTCCTGGAGTTTGATGCCGGAGCCAGACTGGAAATTATGAAGAGGCCGGAAGTGCAGGAGGCAGAACATCAAACTTTTCTTATTGGCTTTACTCACTTGGCGTTTTCGTTGGGGAGTAAAGCAAAAGTTGACGAGCTTACTGCAAGGCTGGTAAAAGATGGATACAAGAAAATGGATGGCCCACGTACTACCGGCGATGGGTATTACGAAAGCCAGATGCTGGACCCGGACGGCAATCCGATAGAGCTCACAGTTTAGGGATTTGCTGTTGAACTGATCACAATTCCTTCCCACAACCACAGGCTCCTCGAAAGTGATTTCCTTTGGAGCTGAAATATAAAAAAACCATCTTCTATTATCCGGAAGATGGCTTTACAATATTTATACTTACGTATTGACTTTAATAGGCACGCACTGCTTTACCTTCCATAAAGTTGACAAAAGCTTTATTCACCACTTTGTTCCCGCCATGGGTGGGATAATCACCAGTGAAATACCAGTCACCTTTATGTTCAGGACAGGCCTTATGTAGATTCTCTACGGTTTGATACACAATTTCCAACTCAGCCTTGAGGTCATCAGGACGTACAATTTTGCCGATCATCTCCGAAACCTGTTCGTAGCTGAATGGCACATAAAGCTCTTTGACAAAGTTAGGTGCTCCATGTTTAGTACCTTCAGCCACACACTGCTCATATACATCGTCAATCAGGTTTTCCATGTGTGCTTCTTTAAGTAAGGCAAGTACGGCTCTGAAAGCTACAAAATCATTCATCTTAGACATATCAATGCCATAACAGTCAGGGAAACGAATCTGAGGAGCAGAAGAAGCGATGATGATTTTCTTAGGCTCCAGCCTGTCCAGCATCCGTAATATACTTTTTTCCAGAGTAGTTCCGCGGACAATAGAATCATCTACTACCACAATATTGTCTACTCCTTTTTTGATTACTTCATAAGTAGTATCATAAACGTGTGCCACCAACTCATCACGATGGTCATCGTCTGTGATAAAAGTGCGCAGTTTGGCATCTTTTACAACCAGCTTTTCCACTCTTGGGCGAAAAGAAAGTAAACGGGTGATATAAGACTCATCAATATTGTCCCCTTTTTTCTGAGCTTCCTGTATCGCCATAATGCGCTCATTGCTCAAATGATCTTCCAAGCCCTGTAGAATCCCTAAGAATGAAGTTTCAGCACTGTTAGGAATATAGGAAAACACTGTGTTCTGCAAGTCATAATCAATACCTTTCAGAATCTGTGGAATCAGAAGCTGGCCCAGTTTTTTGCGCTCATGATAAATATTAGGGTCGGAACCCCGGGAGAAGTAAATACGCTCAAAGCTGCATGAACGTTTTTCCAGCTTTTCAATAAACTGCTGCTCGCTGTAATTGCCTTTTTTATCAATGATCAGTGCATGTGCAGGCTCAATTTCTTTGATGCTATCATAAGGTACATTGAATGCTGTTTTGATCGCAGGTTTCTCGGAAGCAACCACCACTACTTCATCGTCGGCATAGTAGTAAGCAGGACGGATTCCTGCGGGGTCACGGGCTACAAAAGAGGATCCGCTACCAATGAGGCCAGCCATAGCGTAGCCCCCGTCAAAGTCTTTGCAGGAACGTTGTAGTACCCTTTGCAAATTCAATGTATCTTCTATAATCTCAGTAACCTGCTGATTGGTATGGCTGAATTTATACTGATCAAAAAGCTCCTGGTTTTCCTGATCCAGAAAGTGACCGATCTTCTCCATCACTGTAACAGTATCTGCTTTCTCTTTGGGATGCTGCCCTAGCTTCACCAGGATATCGAAAAGCTCATCCACATTAGTCATGTTAAAGTTGCCGGCTACTACCAGGTTACGGCTACGCCAGTTGTTTTGCCGTAGCATGGGGTGACAGTATTCTATGGAGTTTTTGCCATGCGTGCCGTAGCGAAGATGGCCCAACCAAAGCTCGCCGGTAAAAGCGACGTTCTTTTGTAGCCAGGCAGCATCTTTAAGTTTTTCGCTTCCGTACTGTTTCTTGGCTTTTCTGAACTTTTTGTTGATCTTCTTAAAAACTTCCGAAATAGGCCGTTCTGCTATGGAACGATATCGACTGATGTACCTGGAGCCGGGAGGCACGTCAATTTTTATATTGGCTACTCCCACACCATCCTGTCCCCGGTTGTGCTGCTTTTCCATCAACAAATAAAGCTTGTTGACGCCGTAGAGGGGAGTACCATATTTGTCAATATAATACTGCAGAGGCTTCCGCAGACGGATCATTGCGATGCCACATTCATGTTTGATGATATCGGTCATAACAGACTTTTTAGCGCTTTATATTAAAATACGAAACCTACTGTCAAAAGTGAATAAAATTTATCAGTTCCATCAGCCAGTTTGCTTTGAAGAACAGTACCAATAAGGGAATAACCAACAAGAAAGCCAGGAACATATCACTGGTATTTACTGCTCTGAATGGGTTTAATTGCCCTTTTGGTTTTAGCATCTGCTGTCTTTCCTCATTATCTTCTTCTTTCTCACGAAAAAACATGTAATAAGGAATTTTTAAATAATAGAATAATGAAACTACAGTATTAAGCAACCCTACTAACAACAGCAGTACCATAATAGTGCTATCTGATGCCTGATAAGTTTGCCACAAAGAAGAAAAAATAAAGAGTTTTGCCGTAAAGCCGGCAGTAGGCGGAAGCCCAGTAAGCGAAATCATCACAATAAGAAATAGCACACCGATGACCGGGAACTCCATTCCTAAGCCTTTGTAATCTTTAATATACTCATAGCCAGTCTCCCGGCTAACCATCTTGATCAATAAAAAGGCGGCAAAATTCATAAGCAGATATACCGCTCCGTAAAACATGATGCTGTGGGTCCCAAACTCAGAATATGCCACTATACCTACCAGCAGAAAACCCGAATGGGCGATGGAAGAATAAGCCATCATACGTTTGGCATTTGTCTGAGACAGGGCAGCAAAGTTGCCTAAGACTATAGTAACAATTGCAATAATTCCGACCACCCATTGCCAATCTATTGCCACTATTTGTGTCTGCAGAGCATCAAAGAAGCCGGAAAAGTGTATGAGCACAGCAATCCCTGCTATTTTGGGTACCACTGAGAACATTGCGACAACAGGAGTAGGCGCTCCTTCATATACATCAGGAGCCCAGATATGAAAGGGAACCGCGGAAACTTTAAATAATAATCCGGCAGCGATCAATAGTAAGGCAGGGGTCAGGGCCAGAGAGGGTATTTGACCAAGGCTGTTAATAAAACCGGGCTCATTCCACAGTAATGAGCCACTAAAACCATATAATAAGGAGATGCCATAGAGTAACAATCCTGACGCTATTCCTCCAAAAAGAAGGTATTTTATACCTGCTTCAGCGCTTCTCTTATCAAAATTAAAGTTTGTGAGGATGTAGGAAGCAATGGAGACGATTTCAATGGCGAGATAGAGCATCAGTAGGTTGGCTGACATCACCATAAGAGTAGCTCCGAGTAAAAGTCCATATAGTATTACATAAAACTCTCCTACCTGCTTTAAAGATTCGCTCTCTACTTTTTCTGAGCCGCTGCGGTAATGCATATTCAGCAATACCGTAAAAATTCCTGAAAGAGAGAATAAAGCTTTAAAAAAAACTCCTATCCCATCCAGCCTTAGCATACCCAATAACAGGGGAGGTTCCTGCAGTACAGCCAGCAACTCCCATTGTTTGAAGAGCATAAACAGATGCACACCAAAGCCTATCAGAGACAAGCTGATCAGCCAGTAAGCCCCCCTACGGCCAGCAATAAGATCTACCAACAACAGCAATAGCAGGAAAGCAGTGAGCACCGCCTCAGGCATCAGATAGCTCAGGCTCGCTGTTATCTCGCTAAGCTTCTGCCCTAGTAGTCCGGTATCTATCGTTTGCTGCACGTAAATTTATCTGAGTATGAGCTGTAAATTTTCCTGACCTGTGGTGTTCACGTAGTACACGAACTTACTCACGGTAACATCAATCATATCTATTAAGATTTGAGGAAAAATACCAAAAGCTATAATGGCTAATGCCAAAGGCACCAGCATGATATATTCCCTGGCATTCAAATCTTTAAGTTTAGGGGTCCAACTGCTGTCCCGAACATAGTAGGTTCCAAAAAACATACGCTGGAGCGTCCATAAGTAGTAAGCTGCACCCAGTATTAGCCCGAAGGTGGCTAAGATAGGCATCCAGCGAGGAAGCAGTTCATTGAGTGTTGCTGAGTTGAACGCACCCAGAAAAACCAATACTTCCGCTACAAAACCAGAGAAGCCAGGCAAGCCTAAAGAAGCGAAGAAAGCGATTACTACCAAACCGGTAAAATAAGGCATACGGGCTGTCAAACCTCCATAGTGAGCAATCATACGATCATGGGTACGGTCATAGAGTACTCCGGCAATAAGAAAGAGCATGGAAGAGATAAGGCCATGGCTAAACATTTGATAGATGCTTCCACTGATACCTTCCACCGTAATAGAAGCCAGGCCCAGGAGGACAAAGCCCATATGAGATACCGAAGAATAAGCAATCAGCTTTTTTACATCTTTCTGAGCTAAAGCATTCATGCCACCATATATAATAGCAATCAGGCCAAACAAACCTATCCACCAGGCATAGTATACTGCCCCCTCTGGAAAAATACTGTAAGCTGTGCGGAGTATACCATAGGCTCCTATTTTCAACAAGATCCCCGCTAAAACTACCGAGATAGGGGTGGGCGCTTCCACGTGGGCATCCGGCAGCCACGTATGTAGCGGCACTGCCGGTAATTTTATGGCAAAACCAATCAATAGGGCCAGAAATGCCCAAAGCCTGACAGAAACCCCTAAGAGAGTAGACTGGCTTAGTAGGCTCAGTATCGTACCAGGAATGAAATTGCCAGCGTCAGTCATCGCAATCATGCTGAAGGTACGTACCATATATTGTGAGGCAATCTGCCCTTCGGCCAGCATATTTTGTACCTGCTCAATGAGCTGTGGTGTTACAGCGTCAACATTAGATGCAAGCCCCAGAGAAACTGCGGTTTCAAGCGGGTCAATTACACTCACATACAGCCCTATGATAGCTATCAATATAAATATGGATCCTAATAGTGTATACAAAAAGAACTTGATCGCTGCGTATTCTCTTCTCGGACCTCCCCACATCCCTATCAGGAAGTACATTGGGAGGAGCATAAACTCAAAGAACAGGTAGAAAAGGAAAAAGTCTAATGCCACAAAGCAACCCACGACTGAGGAACTTAGCAGAAGGTAAAGCAAGAAATACCCTTTAACATTACTATGGATCTTCCAGGAAGAAATGGCTCCTATTGTCAATACCAGCACTGACAATAATACCATGCTGATGCTAAGGCCATCTACCCCCAGATTGTAATCTATAGAGAGTGTACCCAGGCTTCCCATGTCTATCTGTATCCATTCTACTTTTTCAGACAGTTGAGCCTGTATCAACTGTGAGGTAGTCTCTTCACTATCCTGAGCTATCTGCTCAGGTCTCTTTTCAAAGTTGATGTATACAAAAATGGCTACTCCTAATTGTAGCAGGGTAGCCAGTAGAGTCATCCACTTAAAGACCTGTACATATCGTGCAGGAAGCAGTAACAGGATCAATGCAACTGCCAGCGGTATGAAAATTAAAAGGGAAAGTAGGTATGAATCCATGCAATCAAGCTAACTCAGTTTGTACCGCTTGTTAATGAAGCCCCAAAATTAGCTATTCTGATGGAAAGATAAATTGTACAGACATATTTTTATCTATATTCTTTATTTATGACGTTATCTGCTCAAAATCAATGCCTGGAGAGCCTTATTAGGTCAGGCTATCCCTTCTAAATAGGTATAAAATTGTCTGCGAAAAGGAGCAGATAATTGTCTGCTTTATTTTTTCTTGAAGTCTCCCCGCTTCAAGGATTTGATAAACTCTGCCCAGGCAAAAGGGTTAAGCAGGGGATTGGGGCGAGGTCCGGAACCATACTGTAAACGATCAAACTGCTGATTCATAAAATAGCGATGGTTCATACTGCCATCCATGGGCATGGCCTCAAACATGCGGGCTAGTAGATCAGCATTAAGGTTCTCATTCATATTATCATACTGATCCTGATCAGGTAACTCCAGAGCCAACACGGCCTCTTTAAAAATTTCTTCGGTAGGGAAAGGGAAAACGACTACTCCCGGTAAGTAAGTGGTATCTGTCTGAAGTTCAACCACGATAGTGAGACTCTCTTTTTGATCTTCTGGAACAAGATAGTACTGCTTCTTATAACCAATAGAACTAAGAATTACACTATCACCAGCCAGTACCGGCAAGGAAAAATATCCGTACTGATTGGTAGAAGTACCCCGACCAGCAGCGGGCACGTAAATGTTAGCGCCTGCCAGTGCTGAAGTACTGTCTTCTCCTAAAACTAGACCTGAAAGCTGAATAACACTACTTTTTCCCTGTGCCTGAGCTGTGTTAACAGCAAAAGTCAAAAGAAAACTCATCAATACCGCAACGCCAAATATTTTACCTATATACTTCAAATCAGCTTTTATTTCTTTTGTAACATTAACGAACGTTCTACTAAAATAGTCACAGAAAATTAATATTAATAATACACTTAGAGAATTTATATGTTTTATGTTAAGTTAATTATACCATAAAACATAGATCAATAAGCCTAGCTACATAGAACAACTTAATATGCGAGTAAAAAATTTCAGCTTATCCTTTGGACTTGGCGTATTCAAAGCACTTTCTGATGAGGCGCGGGTAAGAATACTGTTTCTTCTCTACAAACAGGAAGAAATGTGTATTACTGACCTGGAGCACATCCTGGACTTTACCCAGACTAAAACTTCACGTCATCTGCGCTTTCTCAAAAATGCAGGCCTGGTCAGTTCCCGTAAAGTAGACCAGTTTGTGTACTATCGCATCAAGCAGCAGGCGAGAGATATTATTGCCCAGATATTTCAGTATATGAATAAGGACGCTGTTTTACTTCATGATCTTGAGACTTTTCATATTCTTTATTCTAACCGAGAACTTGCAATATGGAAGCTACACCACCAAAAGAAGCTTTATTCCAGTTAAGCTTTTTGTAAACGCTCTTTTTCTACTTGCCCCTTGCTGATCAGTAACAGGCCAATAAAAGTAAGCGCTCCATTTACGATCAGTATGAAAAAGCCAAACTGAAAACCATTAAACAAGATAGCTGAGTTAGTATCCAGTACAAAGCTGATGACCGGTGCCAGCAAACACACCCAGGGGACTAAGCGGTCCTGAGCTTTCTTTGACGTATAGAGGCCATAAGAGTATAGTCCTAGAAGAGGGCCATATGTATAACCCGCTATTTTGAATACAGCCACAATCACACTCTCACTGTTGAAGGCATTAAAGAGCAGAATCACTAAAAATAAGAGGACTGAAAACATTACATGTACTCTCATACGTACTGCTTTGTCAATATCTTTACCTTTCTCATTTCTTGTCTCAGCACGTTCATTTCCTAATCCCAGAAAATCCACACAAAATGAAGTAGTGAGCGCTGTCAGAGCTGAATCTGCACTTGAGTAAGCGGCAGCGATAATACCCAACATAAAAATAATACCTGCATAAGTATCAAAATGATTTACAGCCAGCATAGGGTAAAGGTCATCCGTACTTTCAGGAATCGCGATCCCTTTAGTATCAGCATATAAAAAAAGTAATGCCCCTAATGTCAAAAACATCAGCGTTACAAAAACTATTGTCACGGTAAACCATTTCATGTTCTTCTGAGCTTCTCCCAGGTTCTTGCAGGTTAGATTTTTTTGCATCATATCCTGGTCCAAACCGGTCATCACAATGGCAATAAAAGCGCCGGAAATAAACTGCTTAAAAAAGTTATTGGCACTATCCCAGTCCCAGAAAAAGATCTTGGAAATTTTGCGACGTTCTACATTAGCGATCATATCTCCAAGAGACATTTCTAATTCCTGCCCTATAAGAAAAATGCTAATGGCTACGGAAGATAGCATAAAGAACGTTTGCAGTGTATCTGTCCATACGATGGTTTTGATACCTCCCCGAAAAGTATACAACCAGATGAGTACAATCGTAACAAAAACTGTTATCCAGAAAGGCACATCAAAGCTATCAAAGATTGCTATTTGTAGTACCCCTGCTACCAGGAATAAGCGTGCAGAAGACCCTATGAGTCGCGAGAGCAGAAAGAAAAAAGCACCAGTTTTATACGACCAGAATCCAAAACGCCGCTCCAAGTACCCATAGATGGATACTAAATTAAGCCGGTAATACAAGGGCATTAATACTAATGCGATAAAAGCATAGCCCGGAACATAGCCTAACACTACCTGAAAATACGAGAATTGAGAGTTACCTACCTCACCAGGTACTGAGATAAATGTTACTCCAGATAAGGAAGCACCGATCATTCCAAACGCTACCAGGTACCAGGGTGATGAACGGTTGGCATTGAAGAATGTCTGGGTAGTAGCGCCACGAGATGTGAAATAAGAAATCAGTAAAAGGACAACAAAATATCCGGCAATTACGCTTAGAACTAATATTGGTGACATGTGTTATTGTTAAGTAATGGGGCACGAAATTGGGTCTTTTTTTTTAAATTTGCTAAATGGATATGTTTGAACCTATGAGATACGCAGCAATTGAAGAAGAAGTAGAAGTATTAGAAGAAGTTCTACATGAGGAAAAAGAAGAAGTTGTTGAAAACAAAGATCTCATCGTGTTAAACGATGATTACAATACTTTCGATCATGTGATTAACACCTTGATTAAGGTCTGTAAACATAGCCCTGAACAGGCAGAACAGTGTACACTTATTATTCATTATAAAGGAAAGTGTTCTGTAAAGAAAGGAAGCTATGAAGAGCTCAAGCCACAACGTGACGCAATTTGTGATGCAGGTATCGGTGCAGTTATCCGTTAATTTTTTCTGTAAGCACTATCATCAACCCTCTTATCACCTAAACTTTTATGGAGTATCCTTCTAAATTGATAGAAGATGCTGTCAATGAGATAGCCAAGCTTCCAGGAATTGGAAAAAAAACAGCCCTCAGGTTGGCGTTACATATGCTACGGGAAGAAGAAGATTTCACTAAGTCTCTTTCAGAGGCTATGGTAAACCTTCGGACTAAGACCCAGTACTGTAAAAGTTGCCACAATATTTCTGATAGTGAGATCTGCGGCATCTGTGCTAACGAAAGGCGTGACCATAGCATCATTTGCGTAGTTGAGACAGTCACCGATCTTATTGCCATAGAGAACACTTCTCAGTACCGAGGGCTTTATCATGTACTGGGTGGTGTCATCTCACCTATTGAAGGCATTGGCCCCGGCGATTTACATTTGCAGTCGGTCATTAACAGGGTTATTTCCCCTGAATCTGAAGTAAAAGAAATCATCCTGGCGCTCAGTTCTACTATGGAGGGAGATACCACTGCCTTTTTCATTACTAAAAAACTGAAAGATCATCCGGTAAAAATTACCAGCCTTGCCCGGGGCGTACCTATTGGGAGTGAGCTTGAGTATACTGATGAAATAACTTTGGGAAGAAGTATTCTGGGTCGCAAAGCTTATGAACAAAGCTAGCTCAACCTGCCCTGGCAATTGCCCAAAATAGTAATACCCAACCTGCAATCATAAGTAAGCCACCAATAGGAGTAACAGCACCCAGCCAACGTATGCCAGAAAGACATAAGATATAAAGCGAGCCGGAGAAAACTAATATTCCCCCAATCATAGTTAAGCCTGCATAATCCAGCAATTTATCATTGAGCCTGTACATGAGTAAGCCAATAGCCAAAAGTGCCAATGTGTGATAAAATTGATACTTCACTGCTGTTTCAAAAGTATCCAGCCTGTTACTTGCTTCCAGACTAGCTTTTAACGCATGCGCCCCGAATGCGCCTATCATCACTGAGAGCGCTCCCAAAGCTGAAGCACTCAATAAAATAATTTTCTGCATATTTTAATTGTAGTTCCTTTCTCCAAAAATTGTAGTCCCTATCCTCAACATAGTGCTTCCTTCTTCCAAGGCAATTTGATAATCTCCACTCATGCCCATGGAAAGCTCTTTTATCTCTACGTTCTGCGGCAATTGTTGATCTGCTTTCACTTTTTCAAAAATCCGTTTCAGAGATTTGAACTCTTTTCTTATTTGTTGTTCATTCTCAGTGAAGGTAGCCATGCCCATCAAACCTTTGATCCTAACATACCTGGCCTTAGCCAGCATCTCACCATTAAGAATTTCAAATAGCTCCTCTTCAGATAAACCATACTTACTTTCCTCTTCAGCAATATGCATTTGTAGCAGACAGTCCACGACTCTCTCTTCCTTTCTGGCTTGCTTTTCTATCTCCTTAAGGAGGCGAGCACTATCTACCGAATGGATCATATGCACGAAGGGAGTGATATACTTTACTTTGTTTCGCTGCAAGTGACCTATCATATGCCATTGAATATCCTTGGGCAGTTGCTCATACTTGTCTACCAATTCCTGTACCTTGTTTTCTCCA
The DNA here is from genome assembly GCF_029504655.1 of Catalinimonas alkaloidigena. Classification (NCBI taxonomy): domain Bacteria; kingdom Pseudomonadati; phylum Bacteroidota; class Cytophagia; order Cytophagales; family Catalimonadaceae; genus Catalinimonas; species Catalinimonas alkaloidigena. Next base: position 58,084 of record NZ_JAQFIL010000001.1, on the reverse strand, counting down.
AAGTCTCTTACACCTGCTTTGTAAGCTTCTTCTAGCATTTCTACGGGTTTGGTTTTACTCACTGCCACCAGCGTGCAGGGATATGAGCTAACCTTTGCTCGCAACTCTTCTAAATTTTTCGCAACACTCATATTTATTAATACTTTTATTATTCACTTGATATCAACAATGCTTTTACAGCAGTGTTGTTTAATAGTCGGTAATTTAGACAAAACAGGTTAAGGGTAAAAATTAAGCTTTTGATGAAAAAATATATACTTACACTTATCTTCTGCTGGGCTTTTTTTCAGGCCTTTGGCCAAGCTGATAATGAAATTATCAGCTTTTATAAGCAACAAAAACAGATTACCAAAATAGGTATGCTCACGCTGGGGGGGTGGGCAGTAGGCAATATCGCTGTCAATAGCTTGTTGATGACGCAGGCTTCCGGGAGTCGGTATTACTTTTATCAGATGAACACCTTTTGGAATGTGGTAAACCTCGCTTTAGCGGGTTTTGGGTACTATAACAGCTTACAAATAGCTCCCGACACCCTCCAACTTTCTACTACTACTGACGAATTTTTTGGCTTACAAAAAACGTTGTTATTTAATGCTGGCCTAGATGTGGCTTATATGGCAGGAGGTCTTTATTTATTAGAAAAGGCAAAAAGCATAGAAAGAAATTCAAAAAGATTTACTGGCTATGGCCAAGCGCTAATCCTCCAGGGAGCTTTCCTGCTCGTTTTTGATACTGTATTATATTTTGTTTTAGATGCTCGTTCCAGTGAATTATTACCTTTACTTAGCAGTTCAGTCAACGGCATAGGTTTGAGCTTAAGATTTTGATATTCAGGTAGCATGGAAGTTACTTACTACAACGTAGCAGATATTAATAAACTCCCTCATCAGCCCGGAGTTTACAAGTTTTATAATCACCAGCATGATCTAATTTATGTAGGTAAGGCAAAAGACCTGAAGAAGAGAGTTAGTAGTTATTTTAACCGCTCGGCAGGCAGTAGTCGCAAGACGAAAAAAATGGTAAGTGAAATTACTTCCATTGAGTTTACCATCGTAAACTCTGAGTTTGATGCGCTGCTTCTGGAAAACAGTCTGATCAAAAAAAATCAGCCTAAGTATAACATACTGCTGAAAGATGATAAGAGCTACCCTTATATTTTGCTTACCAGAGAGCGTTTTCCCCGTATCATCCCCACCCGGAGAATGGTACCTGGAGCAGGTCACTATTTCGGGCCTTTTGCCAGTATCAAGGCCATGAACAACATTCTGGAATTACTTAGAAATCTCTATACTATCCGAACCTGTCGGTACGATCTATCCGATGAAAATATCAGATCCGGTAAGTTTAAGGTCTGCCTGGAATATCATATTGGTAATTGCAAAGGGCCATGCGAAAATTTACAAAGTGAAGAAGATTACAATCGTGATATAGAACAAGCTACTAATATTCTGAAAGGTAATTTGGGCATAGCCCGCAATTACTTTAAAGTAAAAATGCAGGAAGCAGCCTCAAACTTAGAATTTGAAACTGCCCAGATGTTCAAAGAAAAAACCGAGCTTCTCTCAAAATACCAGGCAAAATCACTGGTCGTAAATCCTCAAATTGGAGATACTGATGTCTTCACTATTGTCTCGGATGGAAAGATCGCTTTCATTAATTATCTTAAAGTAAACAATGGCTCCATTGTACTTACCAAAACTATTGAGGTAAAGAAAAAGCTAGATGAGCCAGATGAAGAAGTACTTGCCCTGATGATTGTAGAACTGCGAAACAGGTACCTTAGCAATGCTACAGACCTTTTAACAAATATTGATATTTCTATACAGATAGAGGCTGTCAACATCATAGTTCCTAAAATTGGAGATAAACGTAAGCTCGTAGATATGTCTATCAAGAATGTTCTTTTCTATAAGAAAGAGCGTTACAATCAAGTCTTGAATACCAAGCAAAAAGAAAATAGAGTTTTGGTTACTCTTAAAGAAGACCTTAGGTTAAAAACCCTTCCCATGCAGATAGAGTGCTTTGACAACTCAAATATTCAGGGTAGTAATCCGGTAGCCTCTATGGTCTGCTTTAAAGATGGAAAGCCTTCAAAAAAAGACTATCGTAAATTCAATATCAAAACAGTGGTAGGGCCTGATGATTTTGGTTCAATGAATGAAATTGTTTATCGCAGATACCACCGTTTAAAAATGGAGGAACTACCTTTGCCCGATCTTATTGTAATTGATGGAGGGAAAGGACAACTCAGTGCTGCGTGTAAAGCTTTAAAAGACTTAGAATTATACGGCTCTATTCCTATTGTAGGCATCGCTAAAAGACTGGAGGAAATTTACATGCCTGAAGACCCCTACCCTTTGCACATCGATAAAAAATCGGAGTCTTTGAAATTACTTCAGCGTATTCGTGATGAGGCACACCGTTTTGCTATTACCTTTCATAGGCAAAAGAGGTCAAACGCAGCTCTAAAATCTGCTTTAGAAGAAATTCCCGGTATCGGAAAAAAAACCGCTATGTCTTTACTTAAAAATTTCAAGTCTGTCAAAAATATCCGTGAAGCTGATGACCAAAAGTTAACTGACCTTATCGGTCCTGCCAAGGCAAAAGCCATTAAAGAAGCGCTTCAGACACAAACATAAAAAAAGGAGAGGTCACCCTCTCCTTTCTTATAGTATAAACAATTGTGTTATGATAGCATTAATATTCCCAGAGTTCGTGCTCTCTTTCTAACAGATTATATTCATAATTCAATGACTCCATCAAAGCTGATCTCCTGTCTCCACCTGTTTTGTCAATGATATATTCATCCTCAGGATTTGAGTACTTAACGATATGAGCATTAAACAATCTCAGATCAAAAGCGTGCTTCAAGTTCAGATGTTTAGCATCATTGTAAGGGTTGACCCAAACTGCGATTTCAGGGTTTTCCTCAAATACACGCATCAGATCCATATACTTGAAAGTAGCTACAGGCTTCTGTAAACCTGTCAGAGGAAACATCTCAGGGGGTAAGATCATTGTCACTGACTGTATGTCATAATACTGGCGACCACGTGACTTATCAAAGATTATGTCCTCCATAATCTCAAGAATAGTTACATCTGTTGCATAAAAGAGATTATTCGTAGAAGCTGAAGCTTCTGAAGTTGAAGCAGAAGACTCCACAGCTGTACCTTCAGCACCTTGACCACTTGATGAAGAGGAGTCGTCTCCCCATCCTCCGCCCCAGCCATCATCTTCCTGAGCTTCTTCTTGTTGCCCAAAGCCCATCGCTATTTCATCTTCAGATAGAGCCGGACCATCGGCAGGAATTGTTAAGTTTTCAATAAACTGCTCCTTTGACATCCGCTCATTTAAAGAATCACTGGTGTAAGGATATAAAGTGCCGTTCATAACAGCATTAATCATTACCTGCGTAATCTCGCGGTTTGTTGAGAAGAAAGGTTTATTTTGCTTTTCCTCCAGATCCATGCGTCTCCAAACTCTGGTTTTATAGAGTTGATCTGATTCATGTATCGGTCTGATAGAATTTGCATTATACCCATCAGATTCTTGGGCGAATAGCGAACTGGATACACAGAGGGCAACCATGGAGGCCCCCAAACTGTGTGTAATAAATCTTTTTATTTGCATCATAACACCTGTTTATAACTTTCAATATTAGTTCAGCGGAACGTTAATGAAAGACTCACTAGCCCCTAAAGGCACGTCTTCTAACTCATTTTTAAAATTCATTCGCTGTACTTTCTTAATTTCTATAGATAATCTATCTCCTGCCTTAGCCTGTGACATCATGCGGCCCAGGTTAGCAGTTTCATTTGATAAAGAAGCTTTATCAATAGGACGGCTACCTCTTGCTAAAATGATGTCTGCCTCAATAACTTTGTATCGCGCATCTTTAGGTAAGAAGTTTTTAAAATCCTCATCGGCAACAGCCTCTATTTTGATAGATCTCAACCTACTTGCAGTTTCTCCTTTTTGCATATTCACCAATCCTCCTCCGGGACCTTTAACTACTATCATAGGCTTAGGAACTCTCTTAACAGTGAAAGTCTCGTCACCAATTTTGTTACCACCACTGCTTACTCCCAGTGTAAGCTTTGGAGCTTTAGGAATTACAGTAACTGAACCTGTCTTTTGGCCTTTGATAGCAGTACCACCCTGAGCAGTAAATGAAGGATCATAAGTAGTTCCTAATGCTGGAACATTAACCTGAAGTTCATTTCCACAGTTTAAGTATAGTGCTTGCACTGACTCAGACTGAATCTGGATCACCGGCTTAGTTACAAAGTAGCTAAAAGTCTCTTCGTAAACTTCTTTCTTACCCCCTTGCTCAATAGCGATTGAAGCTTTAAATGACTTTTCAGCCTTATTGCTTTCATCATATTTGTCTGCACTGGCTGTAAACTCGATTTGACCCATACCGCCATTTACAGGAATAGACTTACCATTCACGGTCATGACAGGATCTACCGCACTTGATGAAGCAGCAATAAATAAATCCGCCTTATACTTGGTACCTGCAGCTACTACATTTGACTCAGGCCTAACCATAGCCACAATGTTATCAAACTTCATATCTGCTGCACCTACCTGACGTGCCAGACGATCTAAAGCAATTGTCTCACGAGAAAGAACCTCATTTTTCAACTGGCTCAGTGATGCTAAACCAGCTACCATAGGAGTACTCTGGAAAGTGATCTCTGAGAAGCTCTTCATATTTTGCTCAGGATTATCTTTAAATACAGGGTTCTCAATAGCATCAAGTGCAATGGGAGCCACATCTTGCCCGGTAGTACTTGCTAAATAGCTTGCGTAACCATTTAAAGCTTTCTTAAGCTCTTCTCCTTTACCTTGTCTTACCATGATGTCAGCTATCTCATCTTCGCTTTTTCCACCTACATAAGTCCCATCTTCTTCAGTTCCACCAGTGACTACCACAAACTCTTTCTTTAAGGAATCAAGCGTATTTAATACCTGATTAGTTTTTGCCCTTACTTCTCTGGCTTTTTCAAGCACTGCTACGTCTTCTTTACGATTTCCAGCATCTTCTACTGCTGACTGAATACGGTCAACAGTATTGCTGTTCTGAGACTTGGCACCATCCGCAGATTGTTCCAAGCTATTATCAATGAAGATAAATTTCTCCAGTACTGTGTTACTAACTTGCAAGGCTAAAAGTGCGGTAAGTACTAAGTACATCATACCGATCATCTTTTGCCTCGGGGTTTCTTTTCCTCCAGCCATATTATTTTTAAGTTAAAATAATGTTTAAATCGATATAAATAATTAGGCCTTCATGGCACTAAGCATGTTTCCGTAAACCCTATTCAATGAAGAAATGTTATTGTTCAATGAAGCAAAGTTATTCTTGAAACTTTCAGCATCTTTACTTGCCTCGGAAACATTTTCCATAGCACTGCTCAGATTAGAATAAAATTTATTCATCGCTTTCAAGTGGCTATTAGCATCTTGCAGCTCCAATTCGTAAACTGAGTTCAAAGAAGCCAAGTTTTTAGTTACCTGCTGTACCTGTACATGATACTCTTTGGTATCTTTACTAGCATCAGACATTGATGACATAGCTTGAATTGCAGTAGAATAAGATTTATTCATTTCCGATAATGAAGAGGATGCAACTTTCACATTTTTAGCATATTCGTCAGTAGCTAATGCTGCATTAGAAAGAGATCCCATTTTAGTAACTGAGTCCGAAAGATTTTTCATTCCTCTTCCTAAACTGTCGATCAATTCAGGCCCAACCTTAGAACTTTCTAGCATTGCATCTAACTTCTTAGTAACAGAATCACCATTACTTTTTCCGTTAGAAATCTTTCTTCTATCACTAGCTTCAGTATCGCCCATAAGTTCGGGATATACTAAAGACCAGTCATATTCATTATGCTTAGGTTCAAACGCACTAAATAAGAATATTATGGCTTCTGTGGTAAGACCCACACCTAACATAATACCAGCTCCTGGTAGGTGAAGGATTTTGAACATAGCACCAACAATTACAACTGCAGCACCGATACCATAAATTTTGGGCATTATTGTGCCATAAAGTAGTTCTGAGAATCCACCTTTTTTCTTGCTCATTGTTTTAAAATTTTCGAGTGATTTACTGATTTAGATTGTTAAATATTGACTAGAATTCGTTTCCAGATGATCTGCCAATGTACGTCATGGCACATCTGAAGCCGGTATAAGCTGTTGTAGAATCTTTGTGTGCAAAAGTCCTGGTTCCTGTCTGAAGGAAGTAGGATACGTCCTTCCATGAACCACCTCTTACAACTTTACGAGGCTCGTTATCGTCATTATAGGTTGGGTTTAAGTCCCATACGATAGCTGTCGCAGCAGGATTGTAGGCGTCTTCGCACCACTCTGATACGTTACCAGACATATCATACAGACCAAAATCATTAGCAAAATATGCAGCTACAGGAGCAGTATATGCAAAGCCATCATCAAAGTAATTACCACGTCCTGGCTTGAAGTTGGCTAGCATGCATCCTTTAGAGTTACGGATATAAGGCCCTCCCCAGGGATATTTTGCCATATCACGGCCGCCTCTCGCGGCATATTCCCATTCTGCTTCAGAAGGAAGTCGAAAGTTTGGCATCACAAACATGCCATTGCTCTCGCGATAGTTATTAAGATATGCTGTTCTCCATTGACAAAAGACCTTAGCAGCTTCCCAATCTACACCTACTACAGGATAATTGTCAAACGCAGGATGCGACCAGTAGTATTGTACAAGAGGATCTCCCATATGGTGAGTATAATTCCTTGACCATACTGTAGTATCAGGATATAACTCGTCATCAACAAAGTTAGCACCCATGCCTACTAAAAATTCATACTCACCCTGACCTTCCTGAACTTCATAAATGAACTGACGATATTCATTATTGGTAATCTCAGTATCATCCATGTAGAAAGCTCCAATAGTGATTTGCTTATTGAAGTTAATCTGGGATGCGATTGGGTCTTCATCAGACTGTCCGGTGTGGAATGTTCCGGCAGGAATCTGCACCATTCCGTAAGGAGTAGGCATTCCATCATATTCTCTGCCCTGAACTCCTACTAGCTGGCCGAAATCCTCGCCACTATCACCGAAGAGCCCACAACCTTGTAGCGCAAGAAGTAGCGCAAAAGAGAAGATTGCACTCCCGCTTCTTAGAAGAGTTTTGCTCATAACACAAATTGTTTTTATACATACACGAAATATCAACACAAATATTGTGATCAAGTTTCAAACAGACCACTCAAATTCTAGCAATTTTCTGTCTTGTAAGATTTCATCAGTTTTTTCAAAAAACATAACCATTCAAATAATTAATATAACTATATTAATTATTTATTGCCTAAATCTAGGCGTTCTGATGATTTTCTTATCATTGGCAGAAGACATAGGCAAACTGTATGTCACCATGATCTCATGGGAAGTAGCAGCTTTAGCTTCCTGAGCAATAAGCGTATAATCAAAAGCATAGCCCAGTTTAAGAGACTTTTCTTTAAAAAAGCTATATCCTATCATACCCACCAAAGCTTCTTGTTGCCTAAAAGAAACTCCTCCCCACATGGTATCATCATAAGTACCTAGTATACCAATATCAAATGAGTAAGAGTTTAAGTCTGACTGCACTAAAAAAGATGGAGTTAGACGTACTTTATATGTAGGCTCATAATCGAGCCCTCCTGTTACAGTAATGTGACTTTCCAGTGGATTGTTCAAAGTATCCACTCCAACAAATTCAAATTGACTATCAATTAAATGTTTAAAGCCTACCCCGATGTAGTATTGCCTTGCTCTATAGAACACTCCCGCCGAGAAATCAGGGCGCAACTGAGAAATTCTCCCGTTACCTTGTAATAATTCATCATCGGGATCTACAGGTCGGTATTGGTCATAGTCGACAGTTTGAGAAAAGGCTCCTACTCTTATTCCTAAACTAAGTTTGCCATCACCCACCCCAAGATGGTAAGCAAAAGAAGCCTGCGCCTCCAGATTGGTCAACGGACCTATATTATCGTTAACGATGTGCAGTCCAAAACCACTCCTTAATCGTAGAATAGGGGCATTCAAACTAACTACCTGAGTATTAATGCCTCCAGCATTATCCAAAGTAGGCTGATAGCCTGCCCACTGTGTTCTATGAAAAGCTGTTAATGTAGTAACACCTTCTACTCCTGCATAAGCAGGATTATAAAAAAGTGTATTGAACATATATTGACTAAACTGCGCACTTTGCTGCCCCTGGCTGTTGGTTAAGCCAATAATCGTGATACAAACAAGTATAAGTAATGTTTTATTCATACGCGACTACAAAAAGCACTGATCACGCCCAAAGGTAACAGTTCAACAATAATTAATTTATTCAATTATAGGTATAACATACAACGTATACTAATGTATCTAATTGTACCTCTGTTTACAATAATCCAATTGAAAAAAATAATTATTGTTTGTTTGCTTCCTTAATATAGGCTTCAAGTGCCCCAGTCATAGAAGGCGCATTAGGGATAGGCGCCTGAATATCCAGAAATAAGCCTGCATCCTCTACTGCTTTGGCAGTAGTAGGGCCAAAAGCGGCTATTCTTGTTCTATTTTGTTTAAAATCAGGGAAGTTTACGAACAGTGAATTGATTCCAGACGGGCTAAAAAAAGCAATGACATCATAGTTTACATCTGCCAGGTCAGAAAGGTCGGCCGCCACAGTCTCATACATTACCGCCTCGGAATATTTATACCCATTTTTTTCTAGAAAATCAGGAATATCGTTTTTACGAATACTTGAGCAGGGGAATAAATACTTCTCACCTTTATGCTTTTTGAGAATTTCAATAAGGTCCTGAGCAGTTCTAAATCCTGTAAAAATTTTTCTTTTCCTAATCACAATGTACTTCTGAAGATAATTAGCTGTTTGCTCTGAGATACAGAAATACTTCATTTCAGCAGGCATCTCAATTTTAAGCTCGGTACATATGCTAAAAAAGTGGTCAATTGCGTTTCTGCTAGTAAAAATAATCGCCGTATGTTCAAGAATATCTACCTTCTGCTTCCTAAAGTCCTTAACATTTACGGGCTTTACTTCTATAAATGGTCTAAAGTCTACTTGAATACTGTATTTTTGGGCAAGGTCATAATAAGGAGACTTCTCATTTTGTGGTTCGGGCTGTGAAACAAGGATACTTTTTACTTTGTATAACCTGTCTTTGGGGATTTTGATCGTGCTTTCGCTCATACTAACACCTATTTATTTTGGTAAATTTTATATAACGGGCTTCATTGATGAATAACACACCCTAATGAAACAAAGAATAAATCATATTAATTCTGTTCCATTATTTATACCTGTAATTAAGAAATCAAATAACAAGTATTTCAAGGCCTATTAATAAGGGTATGACTTCTGCGACGCAAATGTACGAAAATAAATATATATTTCTAAATGAGGCACTCCTGAAAAGCCTGAAATACAGAACGATAACCCGAAGTGAAGCCAGTAAAATAAAAAGATAAATAATCAGATTAAAATAGTAGTTATTATAATATCCTATACCCGCAAAAATGATGATCAGCAATACAAAAAGGAAGGCACTATAAATCAAAGACATCCGCATATAATCAAGCATATAGAGAACGCGAAGTTGTCTCAATTTGAAAAGTGTACCAAAAAGCATTACAATAATATACTTCAGCCATATAGCGGCTAACACCAACAGGGATACCTGTCCCCACAAAAGCATATACCTAACGTAAGTAGTAGGCTGAAAATCAAGATAAGGTACTTCAACTTGTATTAAGTCAGTCGTAGAAACCAACATGATGAACAAGAACGCTACCAAAAAACAATGCTGTATAAGGAACATAATATGTGCTTCATTAATCAAGCGAATTCTACTATTATCTTCCCTTACCTTAAACGAAAATACACGCGTCAGGCTATATAAGTTTTTATAAATTCTTGGGTATTGGTTGATGAGTACAGCATAGAAAATCAAAAGTGTAAGTATAGCTGATGTAAAAAAATCCTGAAGAATACTGATGTCTCTCTTATAAGACAAATTAGCACTGTGCAGTGCAGAGGTAGTCTTAGATTGTACTGCCCAGATTCCTACATTCTCAAACTTTTTTTTGGACTGAAATACAGAGATGAGTATTTTATCTTTCTGATATACTGTTTTCAAGCTATCTACGTCAAGAAGCACACAAGCTTCTTCCTGATGATAAGAAGATATTTTCTTCTCGATAAGCACTGCGCTATTAGCAGGAGTACAGACCAGCAATTTGTTACTACTGTATCTTGATACTTCAAGAATAACTCCTACTACAGGGACCTCTGCCATGCTCTTATCTATGTAAGGCACATAACGATTGTTATCGTCAATAGTGACCCACTCCCTATTGAGGTTTTTGATAACTTCATACTGACTCTGCCAAGCCTCAGGTAAGGGTTTGCTCATGAGTACATTAGCACTGAGTAAAGAACATATTAAAATCAAGAAATAATTTCTCATAAGATATCTACCAAACTAGCTTATTCTAACAAAACGCAGCACTTATTATACCGCAAATTTAATGTGCCTTACCATTAGGGGGTGATTTTGATGTAATAAATTTTAATGCTATTTGCAAAATTAAGATTAAAATCGGCTAATGTACCCAAAATGGATTTTTGATAAGCTAAAATCTAAAGTTTGGTATTTTATCTTGCCTACTGCATAAGCAAAATTAAACACTCCCACATCTGTAGTAATGCTTAGCCCCAGCCCTAAACCAAGCGGCCTCTCCTGATAATGCTCTGCCAGCTGATGCCCTAAAATGGCCTGATCGTAAAAAATATACAAATAAGATTGTGTCTGTGCTGCCTGTTCTAGCAATAAGCGAACTTCCAGATTAGACATACCATAATAAGATGCATAGAAGAAATTATCGTTAAAGCCTCTCAAAGACCGTAAACCACCCAGCCGGTACAAATCGTTCAGATACAAACTCTCTCCTGCCAAATATGCTCCACTCAGACGATGATAGAGTACCCAAAGCTTACCCAACCTATAATATTGCCTCAGTGTCAATTGTGAGAAGGGTTGCCAGCTCACTTGCTTATCGGCTTCTATAGTAGTAGATGTGATATGCTTTCTTCCTACTCCTATAGTACTGGAAAAGCTCCATCCGTTTGTAGGTAACAACACATCATTTAGACGATTGAGTTGTAGATTGATGCCTAAGTTCAGTAAGCCAAAATCACCAACTTCTCCCAATGTACCAGAATTCATTGGCTGTAAATCCAGGTCACTAAGAACACTGCTGCTTCGAAAATCGACATTTAAACTAATCAGACTGGCCCGAGGAAGTGGATAAGACAGATTAAAGGCAAGACTACGGTTGATAAACGACGTATCTTCCTTCAAGAGGTTAAACGAAAAACCTGCCTGGTAAGGAGTGCGAAACAGATACGGATGCTGATAGCTAATTGACAATTGCTGCGATTCAACTTGGAGGCGCTGCCACTGCAAACTCAATTGTTTTCCGCTTTTCATCAGGTTATTAAGCAGTATTTCCAGGCTACCTGTTAGCAATATTCCGCCTTCATTTTCATTAGGTAGTAAGTTCACCAGTCCATCCATCTGGTTTACCTTACGGTTTGCTAGTGCAAGATGTACTTCTGCCTCATCATTTTGAAAGCTCACTTCCAATGGAACTGTCATTTCGACATATGGTAAGCTTCGTATGGATTGCGTAATTTGCTCAACTTTTTTTTCACTGTACGCGCTGCCTGAAGGAATTTTGAGGTAAGAAGCAAGAAAATCTGCTTTTACTTTGTTGGTACCGCTAAGCTGTAAATCTCCAAATGTGATATAAGGCCCGGATTCATAATGAAGACTTGCACTCACCTCTCCTTGATACACTTTTATTTCTGTGAGTTGAACACTGGCAAATGGGAAGCCACTATTTTCGGCTTCCTGCAGGATGCGCTCTATCATTTTGTTCAGATCCTGATAGGAGAAGGGGCGATGCAGAAAAAATTTCTCCCTAAAACCTGAACGCTCCTGCATCAATGGATCCAGATTTCCGGGATCAAGATATGCCCATTGGTATTGTTCACCTAGGGTGATATGAGACTGCCAACGACTACCATCTACTTTTTCTAATACTGTAGCACTGGCAGTAAAATAGCCATCTCCCTGTAGACGGCTAATGAGTTCCTTAAGGAATTGCACAGCACTCAAACTATCGGTAACCTCTGCTTCAAAAGGATAGTTTTTCAGTATCTTTTTGTCTTCTGCATTACCATTCAATATTACAGCCTGCGCTGCTCCCTCTTGTGCAGAGAAAAGCCACATAAGCATGTAAGCAAAAATTACTGATAACTCCCTGACCTTCATCCAAATACGTTATAACAGGAACAGTTGTAAAGCTCACCAAAAAAGCTTGAAAAGCAAAAAAGTAATATGTCATCATATTTGAGATGTAAGAATCTCAGGAAGAATTTATGATCGTGCAGGTAAGAAGTGGGCGTTAAAAAGCCTTATTCTTTTCATGCCATTTGAAAAATTCATTAGTATACAACATAGAAGAATCTATCTGCCCGTAGTTCATGGGTACCCCTTCTTCATCTTGCAGGATTTGATGCCGTATCATCCAGTCAATAAAGCCTACCCAGCGTTCACCTTCCATAAATCCCCAGCGATCGTAAGAAGTATTAATGGCAGGCTGAAGCATTGTTAGTGATTCTTCTAAAAAAGCCAAATTTTCAAACTCAGATTGTTTAGCATGCTTATGCAGCTCTTTAGCCGCTTTTTCAGGAGAATTGTATACATAGCGCCATCCTTCTTCTACTGCTTCTAAAAACACTTTGATAGCTATTCCTTTCTGATCTACTACATCCTGATGACTAATGATTAGTGGAGAATAGCCATAAGGAATGTCATAGTTTCCCAATTGAAAAGCATAAAATTTCAGATTATCCCGTTCGTACTTTGCTTTCATCCCTTCCCAGGGAAGAAAAACCCAGCTAGCGTCTGCCTTGCCTTCCAGCAATGCTTCCCACATACTGAGTACCGCAGGATTGCTGATTTTAAAACTACCCTCTCCTCCATCATTTTTCACCAACTGTCTAATCATATCGTTTTCAAACCTTGCCTCATACGAAGCGAAAGTTTTATTATCCATTTTTTTAGGTCTATCTATACCACTATGCTCCAACGCTACTATCGCACTGGTATCTTTTTGCAGATTGGCAGCGATTGCTACCAAAGGAGTAGGCTCTTTACGCATATTATATGATCACACTTTCAGAGGGTGCAATGGCCAGGTCTACCAGCTTTTGTGAAAGCTTTTTGGCCGGAGTTGTGGCATAATTATCCGAAGCAGGGTTAATTATTTCCAAACCAAGGCCATTGTCTTCAAAATATTCTTTTGCTTCTGCTACCAATATTCCAGCATGCATGCTATTGGGCGTCCAGTCGAGTGCCAATGTAAGTTTCATGTCAAAAAAATTTATTTTCAACCTTTATAACTTCAAAGCTCAGAATAAAAAATGTGCTAATATTTCGCGTGCTATCACTTCGTGGAGGAAAACATAAAAACGATGAAGAGCCAATGAGGCTCTTCATCCGATTAATCCAGCAGCGTATTGGTGAAGAAACTTTCCGTATCAGCTTCTTCCAATACAATACCATCTGCTTTTTTCAGCATTTTATGTTTGATCAACCACCGGGTGTAATCATTCCATCGTTCATTACTCATAACTCCCCAGCGGTCATTTTGATTTAAAAATGTAGGAGCAATGACCTGCATCGCACGCATGATAAAACTGATATCCTCAAAATTACTGTGAGCTATACCCTGTACCAGAAATGCAGCGGCTTTTTCCGGCTCGCTTGCAGCCCGAATATAGCCTTGCCCACAAGCCTGTAAAAGGTGCTGCAAAGCTGCCCCCTTTTCTTTAAGAGTACTTTCCAATGTCATTAGTATCGGAGAATACCCATAAGGCACTTGATAATCTTTGAGGTGAAAAGCATTCAGTTCGTATCCTTTTTGCTGCGCAATGATACCTTCCCAGGGCATAAACACCCAGCAGGTATCCGCTTTTCTCTGTAGAAAGCCATCAAATACGCTAAGGCGTGGAGGAGTAGTCAGCTCAATTTCTCCTTTCCCTCCATCATTGCGAATTATGGTCGTGATCAAATTCTCTTCCAGCACTGTTTTATACCCGGCATAGGTTTTTCCATCCAGCTTAGCCGGGCGATCAATTCCGCTGGACTTGAGCGTAACGAAAGCACTGGTTTCTTCCTGCATCACGGTAGCAATGGCCTTGACAGGAAAACTTTCTTCTTTGAGCAGACGATAGTTGATCAGATGTTCGGAAGGGCCTAGGGCAATGTCTACCTCACCTTCAATGAGGCGTTCAATCGGTTTTTTGGTGTAATTATCAACATCGGTAGAAATTAATTCTACTTCCAGTCCGTGTTCTGCAAATATATTTTCAAGCTGGGCCAGATACATTCCTGCATGAATTACGTTGGGTGTCCAGTCCAGCGCTATTTTTAGTTTCATATGAATAGTATTTGTGTTTAAAGTTCAGCGCCCCCAGTCTGAAAAACCGTGAACGCTGAACTGTAAAAGTGTGATCGGCTAAAACCTTAGCCTTAGGATAGCATAAAAATTACGGGGAGGCTGCACAAAATAGCCGGGGACCAATTGACCATTATAACTTACCGGCTGCCCATAACTGTAGTATTCTTTGTCCAGTAAATTATTGAGTTGCAGGCTTAGAGTATGTTTCCCGAAAGAAAGTGTAGCTCGCGTATCCAGCAGAAAAAATTCCGGCAACACCAAATCTTCCTGATTGGTAGGCTCCAGATACGACTCACTCACATAGCGTGGACTCACGGCTACAGTAAGCCAATTGATTGGTCTATACTCCAAGCTTGCATTAACAATCCACTCCGGGCTGATGATCGGCGCTACATTCGTATACACCTGATCGGCACCTTCCGGGGCGTACTCATCAATCTGGCTCTGCATATAGGTTACATCTCCACTGAAGGTAAACTGTGTAACCGGGCGATACTCCCAGTCTACCTCTACACCACGGCGATAGCTGCTGGGCATGTTTTTCCGTAGTTGGATAAAGCCTTCGGGAATAGCTTCTCCAATGGGTGCAATTTCATTTTCAAACTGCATGTAGAAAACATTGGCCTGACCAGAAAGCTGGCTGTTGCTCATGCGCACGCCGCCTTCAAAATCATTGACATACTCAGCCTGCACGGCATCCGGGTTCTGAGCATCCTCCAGGTTAAAAGTATTGATCTGGGTAGAGCCCAAAATATCCGTACGTGTAGGCTCCCGACCACTTCTGCCATAAGAAGCATACAAATTCATATAGCTGTTCAATTCATACGTTAGCCCAACCTTGGGGTTAAAAAATGTCCAGCTACGGGTAGGGATAGCGGCTTCCTGACCAAGGAAAGTTTCGTCTGCCGTCATGTCCAGTTGGACAGTGCGGAATTGCAAGTCACCAAAAAGAATCAGATTACCCAATTCGTAGCTGGCTTTGGCAAATAAGCTCAACTCATCTTTTCGTGACTCATCCTGGTAATACGGCTCTGCATAGTTGGGAATAATAGCTTCTATATTTTCCCGCTGAAAAGTGTAAGCGTGGAGGCCTCCGTTTATCTCCCATTGTCCATTATCAGAAGTATGGTTCAGATATGACATAAAGCCATAGTGGTCATTGAAGAGTGGGTAATTGATCTGCATGAAATTACCCTCTTCGTCCGGAAAACCTGCCGGAAAGTCTCCCCCTGCTCCTCCATAGTAAACAGAGGATACTAATGAAGTATTCTGACCTAGAAAGCGTGTGTACTCTAACTGCACCAAATGCTGCCCGAAATCATCCGTATCATTTTCTGAGACATAATTGGTGCGGGGATCAGCTTCAATATCGGGCAAAGCCACGGGAAGGTAAGCCAGGTCATTTTTGGTACGACCGGTAAAGCCGGTAATCTTCACCATATCTTTCTCTCCGAAATAACCTCCTGAGAAGAAGAAAGAGTAAGAGTCCGTACCGCTATGATAGCGATAGCCTTCTGAAGTAGTGCGGGTAAAGCGGGTGTAGAAGGCAAATTTATCGTTGAGCAAGCCTGTTTTCACCTCACCACTGGCACGGTAGGTATCAAAAGAGCCTCCCAGAAGCTGTACCTCCGCACTGGCAACGCTATCTCTCAGGTTGACTGACTCAAAGTTGATGGAGCCAGCGTAAGAGGCAGTTCCATTGGTGCTGGTCCCTACACCACGCTGCACCTGCACCGACTCTATACTATTGCCAAAGTCCGTGAAATTTGAGAAGAACACGCCCTGATCAATCATGTCATTGAGGGGTACACCATTCAGTGTGATATTGATGCGCGTCTGGTCAATGCCTCTCAAACGCATTTGCCCGTAGTTGCTCAGGTTAGTCCCTGACTCAGAATAGGCCAGAATGGAAGGGGTCTTTCTTTCCAATACAAAGAGGGCGTCCTGACCTACATAAACTTCCTCAATCTCCTGCCGGGTGATGGTCTTCTGCGTAACAGGAATTTTTTGGTCAGCACGAATGGCTTTGATCATCACTTCTTCCAGAGAACGGGCAGCAGGAAGGCTGAAATTCTTCGTTACACTTCCTGTTTCCGCACTAATCCTAACTGCCTTACTGTCAAAGCCCACAAAACTTACTTTGAGCGTGGCCGGTGTTTGATTCACCTGAAGGCTGTATTTACCTTCAGAATTAGTCACTGTACCCTGGGTGGTACCTGCAATTGTCACATTAGCACCTGCTAATGCTTCGTTGGTCTGCGCATCCGTTACCTTTCCGCTAACGGTCACCTGCGCCCATGCACCTACTGGCAATATCAATGCAGCCAGTATCTGCAACAAAAAAACTCGCATGTTAAAAAACTTAAAATGGTTAGTAAACAGGAAGCCAGGGGATAGCTCCCAAATCTTTATTTACTATACCTTCCCTTCGCCCGCATTACCGGAATCAGGTTCAATGGGTATAATCTCAGCCCGTACCATAGGGCACCCCTTTTACTTAGTAAAGTAACAAAGCTATGAAGTAAATGTTAAGGAAGCAAAACACGAATCGCTTCCTCTGCTGCTTGAAGTCTTTTTCCTTCTCCACCCCAAACCTCCTGCACAGGCTCACCGGATAATTCCTGCTGATAGATTTCAAAAAGTTCTTCCCGATCATCAGGGTTTTCACGCTGAGGATCATCCTCCCAGGGGAGATCAGGTGCACAGAGTAAATAGAAGTCGGCTTTCCGTTTTTGATGCTGTTCCAGTATCCAGGGATGACACCTTTTGAATTTGAACTCGCTCCAGATCTTGATCACCTCCAAACTGGTATCACAAAAATATATCTGACGGGTTTGTTGGGCATACTCATCTTCTCTGGCTAACTGACCGCGGGCAATTTCCAGCAGGTCACTTTCCTCATAAGGACGATGGAGCTGATTGATGTAATCACGGGCATACTCAGGTACCCAGAGCGTATTAAACTTCTCTGCCAATGTTCTGGATAAAGTTGTCTTTCCGCTGGACTCAGGTCCCGTGATGGTGATTTTTATCTGCATGCTAAGGTACGTTTCTAATACTGTGTTTAGCAATTCTACTAAGGAATCTTTATTTTGTATAAAGTCAAAACTTGCCTGTCATGAAATCTCCTGTCTTTCTTAGCTTACTGCTTTCGTTTATAATTATTAATCAAAGCATCTCCCAAAACCTGGAATTGATTGATAGCCTGGAAAAAGTGGTTCGGACTCCTAATCCCGACTCTCTTAAAGCTAAGGCTTACTTTGGCCTTACCTGGCAACATTTACTTTACGACTTGCAAAAAAGCAAACATTACGCTACGCAGGGCCTAAACCTAAGCAAAAAAATGGGCGATAGCCTGGGTATACACAGAGTGTATCATTACTGGGGCTTGATCCATCGTCTAGAGAGCAATTATGATTCATCCCTGTATTATTTTCAAAAAGTAATAGATTTTCACCTGCGAAACGGACGTGAATCTAATACCCTGCAGGCTCGCTTTAACATGGGCGTAGTTACGAGCTTTCAGGGTTTGTACGAAAAAAGTCTGGAGCATTACCTTAAAGCACTAAAAATAGCTGAGGACGTAGATGACCAGTACATGGTGGCTGATGTTCTCAACAGCATGGGCATTATTCACAAGAAACTTAAAAACTACGGGCAATCACTGGAAATGACCCACACTGCGCTACAAATAGCTGAAGAACAGGAGAATTTAAACCAACAGGCCAACTGCCTGAGTAATATTGGGAGCCTCTATGCCGAAACCCTGGAATTTGACAGTGCGCTTATGTATTTTCAAAAAGCGTATGAAATAGATAAAATTCAAAATGTAGCCTGGGGTATTGCTCATCAACTGACCAATATTGGAGAGGTATACACAGAAAAAGGGGATTATGCACTGGCTTCTGATTTTCTGCTGGAAGGTTTAACCATCAGAAAGGAACTGGGGCAGAGAAAAGAAATCGCCGAAAGCTACCTGAAACTGGCTTTTTTGAATAACCTCCAAAATAAAGCTTTAGAAGCCCAACAATACGCTCAGCAGGCTATAGCGCTATCTGCCGAAATAGGTGACCGCCCTACTTTGAGAGATGCTTACAAAATGCTGGCCCTGGCTTATGAGCATATGGGCAACTATCGCCTGGCCTATCAGCATCACCTGTCATATACCGTACTGCACGATAGTATGCTAAATGAATCTAATACCAGGCAGATCAACACTTTACAGGCGCAATACGAAACAGAAAAGAAAGAAAAAGAGATCGTGCTACTCTCCCGGGATAAGGAAATACAACAAGCTACTATTGTACAGAAAGACACTGAAATTAAGGCGCTTACGGTTGTTTTTGTACTTGCCTTTCTGTTTATCCTCACTTTGATTTTCTTTTTCAGAGCCAAAATCAAAAACCAGAAGCTAATCACCCTTAAAAATGAGGAACTACACCAGCGGAGAGTAGACCAGCTGGAAAAACAGCAGAAAATCATCTCTATGGAAGCTATGGTAGCCGGACAGGAAGAGGAGCGAAAACGTATCGCCAAAGACCTGCATGATGGCCTCGGTAATCTACTGGCCAATGTACAAATGCAGTTTAGCACTGTACAGGATCATATCAGACAGGAAAGGCTTGGCTCTTACCAGGAAGCTAACCAACTGCTGGGAGAGGCCTGTGGTGAAGTGAGAAAAATTGCCCATAACATGATGCCCGGCACCCTTACCAAATTTGGACTGGTATCGGCTATTCTGGACATGAAGAATACCATAGAAAAAACAAAAAAAATATCAGTAGATGTGCAGGTATACGGAATCAAAAAAAGGCTGGAAGAGAAAGTAGAAATAAACCTTTACCGTATTATTCAGGAGTTGATGAACAATATTATCAAACATGCACAGGCTACCGAAGTGATGATACAACTGACACAACAGGGAGAAGATCTCAATCTGCTGGTAGAAGATAATGGTATAGGTTTTGACCTGCAACAAGCTCAGAAAAAAGGAGGCTTGGGTATGAAAAGCCTGCAATCACGTGTCAGCTACGTAGACGGAACTTTAGAAATAGACACCGTTCCGGGAAGAGGAACCAGCGTTCTTATTTATGTACCTATAGTTCAAAAAGAAAAGGAAGTCCTATTACATACTTAAGCCAGCATGGGTTCTAAAGACACATCAAAAATCAGCGTATTTATTATTGATGACCATCAGATGTTTATCAATGGCATTCAGTCTATGTTTGTCAATCATGCACGCATCAGAATAATAGGAGCAAGTACAAGTGGCAATGAAGCGCTCCGTCAGCTCAAAAAATCAGTACCTGATGTGGTGTTACTGGACATCAACCTACCGGATATGGACGGTATAGAGCTCAATAAATTGCTGCATCAGAAATTTCCTCAAATCAAAGTGATAGCGCTTACCATGCACCATGAGGCCAGCTTCATACAGACCATGATCAGACACGGAGCCCGGGCCTATGTGCTGAAAAATAGCGGACAGGAACAGCTCCAGCAGGCCATTATCACTGTAGCAGCCGGTGATACCTATTTCGGAGAAGAGGTAAAGGAAGCCCTTATGCAAGGCATATTACCCGAAAGTAAAACGAGCCACACTATGATTCCCAGACTCTCCCGGCGTGAAAGAGAAGTACTGGAGCTCATCATACAGGAATTCACCACCCAGGAGATCGCCGACAAACTGTTCATTAGCCAAAACACGGTAGAGACTCACCGAAAGAATCTGCTGCAAAAACTCAACGTACGTAACACTGCCGGCCTAGTTCGCTTTGCCATTGAGAAAGGGCTGGTAGACTAAGCTGCCATAATTATAGCCCTTCCTTCATCACGGAAAACCGTGATTTTTAAAACTCACTGAAAACCATGAGTTTTTTTATTGATAATTCAGTGAATTTTAGGACTACACTCATATTCTTAAAACCCACTGTCTATGAAACTGGCGGCACTCATCCCCCTGACCCTATTCGCTTTTGCTTCTTTTGCCCAGGAACCTGTACTGCTCAACGACTTCACCACCAGCGGCGCCAGCACTTTCGATTTTGACCCTGAAATTGAGGGGATCGTGATGAAACCATCCCCCGGCGTTGATGGTGCCGACCGGCTGTTCTTCGTAGCCAACGACGGAACAAATGGCGAGGAGCTTTGGCGCAGCGACGGCACTGAGGTAGGGACCCAGCTCGTAAAAGACATCCGGCCCGGAGAAGATGACTCGAGTATCAACTTCCTGGAAGCAATAGGGAACACAGTGTACTTTGCTGCCACGGACGGGGAGCACGGCTATGAGCTATGGAAAAGCCAGGGAACCGCCGCCAGTACCCAGATGGTGGTAGACCTGAACGAAGGAAGCGGTAGCGGGATCAGTACTGGCAACGGGCGGCACGTGTACTTTAACGACATATTGTACTTCAGCGGATCAAAGGATAAAGGCACCGAGCTTTATCGTACCGATGGCACCGCCCAGGGCACCTCCCTGGTCAAGGATATTAACCCCAATGTAACCGGCAGCGGTCTTCCGTTCAGCAGTTTGCCTTCCCATATGACAGCCGCACAGGATTTTATCTACTTCGTAGCCAATGATGGGGAACATGGGAATGAACTGTGGAGAACCGACGGCACCGCCGCGGGAACGGTATTGGTAAAAGACATTAGTGAAGGGATCAGCTCCACAAATTTCTATCAGATGAAAGCTTTTGAAAACACTCTCATTTTTACCGCCGATGATGGGGTAAACGGCCGGGAGCTATGGATTAGCTTAGGCACGGCTGAAAGCACCTACATGATTGCAGACATCACCGGGGGCGAAGCAGGAAGCGATATTAATTTGCTAGAGGTAGTAGGTAACTTTATGTACTTTACAGTAAGAGAATCAGTGTTTAGAAGACTTTGGAAGACTAATGGCCTGCAAGGTAATGCTGAGATAGTACTGGATGAAAACGGAAACGATATCAATACTCGGGCATTCATTCCTTACCAAAATCAACTGTTTTTACAGGGAAATTTCAGGCTGTGGAAAGTTGATGGCACCGATGAGGGAACTGAACAAATATCCGATGTACCCATTGCAGGAGAGTTTGCCATTATGAACGATACACTGTACTTCGAAGGGGCGGAAACAGTAGGGGGTAGGGAATTATGGAAAACCGACGGCACTACCGAGGGCACTTCCCTGGTGAAAAAAGTCACTACCGCCAGTAATAGGAATATAGAATATCTCACTGCCGTTAATGCAGCATCTCTTAATAGGCTGTTCTTTATTGCTAGCACCCACGAGTTCGGGCGGGAGCTCTGGACCAGCGACGGTACCGAGGAGGGCACCTTCATGCTGGTAGATTCTAAACCCGGGGAGGAAGACGGCTTTCGTACGTACGAAGATGTGAATTTTCATGCTGTGGGAGGACGACTGATGTTTGCCGGTTTTGACGAGGTAAATGGCCGCGAACTATGGAAAAGTGATGGTACTACGGAAGGCACGGCCTTGGTGAAGGATATTAATTCACAATCCGAAGATATCCGTTTGTACAGTAATCCGATCAGCTTTCAGAATCAGACCTTCTTTGTTACCGACGAAGGGGTCTGGCAAACCGACGGAACAAGTGAAAATACCAGCCTTCTGCAAGAAAGTGAGGCTACTTTTGGTCTGCAAGTATTTAATGATCAGCTCCTCTACACCGCCCCGGCACCGGGCACGAGTCGGACAATCTGGACCAGTGATGGTACCGATGAGGGTAGCCAACCATTACTTGATTCCGCCGAAGCAGCCGGGCTGACAATCCTATTTCAGCGAAAGCAACCACAGATAAACGGCAGCCTGTTTTTTGCCGGACGAACCAGTGAACTAGGTTGGGAGCTGTATAAAACGGACGGTACGGCCGAAAGTACGGTATTGATCAAAGATATTAACCCTGGCAACGCAGATGGAGCCTACATTCTCGAGGAGGATGACTATTTTATCTTGAACAATACGCTTTACTTCCGGGCTGGTACTTCCTTACAAGGAAGCGAGCTGTGGAAAACCGATGGCACCGAGACGGGTACCGTCCCGGTAACTGATATCAACCCGCTTGGCAACTCTATTCCCCGCCACTTTCTGGAAATAGACGGGACGGTCTTTTTCTCGGCTGACGATGGCACTTCGGGCCGGGAGTTGTGGAAGACCAACGGTACTACCGATGGCACGGTACTGGTAAAAGACATCTTTCCGGGAGACGAGGATGACGATGGTATACCTTCCAACGTTGAATTCGTCAATTATCAGGGCACGCTATTTTTCGGTGCTAGTACCGGTGAGTTTGGCACGGAGCTCTGGAAAAGTGATGGCACTGAGCAGGGAACTGTGATGGTTAAGGATATCTACCCGGCTAACAACAATTTCGTTCGCAGCAGCAACCCGAGAGGCTTAACGGTGTACAACGACCTTTTACTGTTTATCGCTACCGATAGTACCGGCCGGAAAATCTGGCGCAGCGATGGCACCGAAGCTGGAACACAACTGCTCATAGATATTGAGGCCAATAGTGGATTTATCAATGCGAATGGCACTTTATTTTTTACCGCCTCTGATGAAGAGCATGGATTAGAGCTTTGGCGTACCGATGGTACTCCTGAAGGCACACAACTGGTACAGGATATTTTTACCGGCCCAAATGATAGTTCTCCCAGCTTATTAGGCTTTATCAATGAAACGCTCTTTTTCACCGCTCTTGATGAAAGCAACGGACGTGAGCTCTGGGCCTTGTCTCCTTTCCGTTTGCAGACTCAGGTAAGCGCCAGTAGCAGTACTGTCTGTTCGGCAGAAGACAGCATCACCTTTACCGTTTCTACTACCAATGTGAGTGCAAATCTGACCTATCAGTGGTATGTAAATGACCAAGCTGTAGCAGATCAAAACAGCCAGACTTTCAAGACTAATGGTTTTAGCGATGGCGATAAGGTAAAAGTGCTGGTGAAGGCTGGTAAAGATATCTGGGCACTCAATGATAGTGTACTTTCCGAACCCTTTGCCATTGATTTCTCCACCCTATCCCCCAAAATCACAGTGTCAGGGAACGCTCTGACAGCCTCCGAAGGTAGCTTCTACCGGTGGTTCTACGAGGGCATTCTTCTGTCTGACACCACTCGTTCCATCACTGTACAGGAAAGCGGTAGCTACCAGGTGGAGATAAGCAATGCATCGGGTTGTATAGCCCGATCCGAGGAAGTAGAAGTGATCGTTTGTACGGCTGAAGTGCCAAACGTACAGGTAGACGGTACTTCTCTTATAGTGAGCGAGGCCGGTACCTACCGCTGGTTTCTAAATGGAGAGTTACTTTCCGAAACTTCCCAAAGTATTGAAGCTTCCGAAAGTGGCAGCTACAGCGTTGAGGTCACTGATGCTACGGGCTGCGTGGCTACCTCAGAGGAAGTGGAAGTGCTTATTTGTACTGCCGATACACCTGTAATCCAGGTAAATGGCGCTACCCTTAAGGTAGACTTAGAAGGTAATTATCGCTGGTTTTTTGAACGGTGAGTTACTTTCTGAAACCACGCAAAGTATTGAAGTTTCTGAAAGTGGTAACTACAGCGTAGAAGTTACTGATGCTACAGGTTGTGTAACTACTTCAGAAGAAGTGGAAATTACTATTACCAGCATTCAAGACCCACGACTGGTGAGGCAAGTACGTACTTACCCTAATCCTGCTTACTCACAATTATTTATAGACTCCCAGTTGGATGAGCCGGTAGAAGTACTGATCTATTCAGCTAACGGACAACTGCTGTATAAAAAAGCAATCTCTCCTAATACGCAACGCTTAGACATAAAATTAGGCCAGTTATCTCCTGGCTTGTACATGGTACAGCTGATGAGCGAAAAAGGCGTAAACCTCAGGAAGCTAATTAAACAATAGATATTACTATGAAAAAATATGTCTTTACATTCTTTATATGCCTGCTACTTGTAGCCTGTAAAGAAGAAGAAAACGCTCCCGTTGAACAGACTACACCCTCAGAAATGATTGCCCGTACCTGGCGTGTACAGGCCGTATCTATAGACGGTCAGTTAGATGAAACGAGGAACTACAGTAGCTACCGTTTTACTTTCAACACAGACCAGACCTACCGTTTTCTGATGCCGGATGAACATGTAGGAAGGTGGGAGTTTGCCTCCAGTGCCAATCTGCTGATTCTGGATCGTAATACTGATCGGGAGCAATCATTAAGGATGCCTGAACTCAATGAAAACACATTACAATTAGAGTTCAGTATTCAGAGTGAGAAAACAGGCTTGAGCCTGGTTTTGTACGAACTCGTACTCTGAAGCAAATGAAGTTTACCAAGCTGTTAGATTAACAATAAATACCCCAGCCGTGAGAACCTATTATTCCCTCTTCATACTATTCATCTTTTTTTCAGCTATGAATCATGTAAATGCTCAGACTACAGGGGTAGTAAACTATGAACATCTTGGAATACAATTCACCATACCAGAAGGCTGGGTAGGCCAGGAAGCAGAAGGAGGTTTTATTGTAGGACATCAGTCCAAACCAGGGTTTGCCTTTTTAAGTCCCATGGAGGCAAAGTCATTGGAAGAAATCAGAGTGCAGGGCCAGCAGGGAATCATAGAAGCTGGTGGTACTCATCTGCAACTTCAAGACCAGATGGAAGCAATAAGTAACAGCAGTCTGGGTGGTGTTTTCAAAGGCACTTTACAAAATACTGCTGTTACCGCCTATTTGTTAGGGATACTAAACCCTCATGGAAGCGGAGTGGTGATTATCGCCGCCTCTACACCCGAACAGTATTCGGTAACTCACCGGCAGCTGGCAATAGATCTGGCGAATAGCATGATATTCAGCAAACCTCAGGTACCACCCGTGGCAGCACAATGGAAGCAAAAATTTTCTAATGCCAGGCTTACTTATATGGAATCCTACAGCAGCGGAGGTGGAAGCGGTGGCTATCAGATACAAAAAGAAATTCATCTCTGCGGACAAGGTTTCTTTAAGTACAGTGGTAGTAGTAGCATGTCAGTAGATACAGGAGGAGCGTTTGGTAGCTCCGGGGGCAGCAGCGCCGGAGACGGCCGATGGGAGGTTGTAGGGAATCAACAGGGAGAAGCTATGCTCAGGCTATTATTTAACAGTGGCGAAGTCTATGAGTATACTTTGGCTTATCAGGATAACAAGACACTGCTCAACGGCGAACGCTATTTTGTTACTTACGCTTCCGATGGCCCCGACTACGCACCTAACTGTTTTTGATTTCGCTCAAAGCTGAAGTATGATTCCAGCAGTCGCTCCTATAAGCCAGTAAACCCTGCTCCATCCATATGCAGCTTATTATCAGAATTTCCTACCGGCTTAGTAAGCTGCTTTTTTTTCCTCTAATAAAGACTTCCTCCAGTTGATAAAACCATAGGTAGCCAAGCCCAGGTATAAAAAATATAAGAGCGACAGGAGAAAAAGCTCTTTATACATGTAAATACCTGCCGCCACAGCATCTACTATGATCCAGAGTATCCAGTTTTCTATTCTTTTCCGGGCCAGCATATAGGTACCTACGAAGCTGAAAGAAGTAGTAAAAGCATCCCAGTAAGCCAGGTCGGCATCCGTATAGTTATCAAAAAAGTATCCGAATCCAGCCCAAGCTAACCCACCCAAAATCATAAGAAAGAGCAAGCGACTTTTGCCTAATGTACCTACCTTTAGTTCCTGTTTATTCCGTCCTCCATACAGCCATTCATACCAGCCGTAAAATCCCAGAATCACATAAAATATATGCAGAATCAGGTCAGAGTACAAACGGGCTTCTAAGAAAAGGATGCCACTCAGTACGGTGCCCACAATACCCATGGGCCAGCCCCAGACGAGCTCTCTGGTATTGAACCATACGGATAAGACACCAAAAAATAAAGCTAATAATTCAATGTAGTTGATTTCCATGTAGCTGCCACTTCTTCTATGCGCTCCAGCAGCGCATTGAGTTCTTTTTCGGTAGTAAAGGGATTCATTAAAGTGGTGCGAAGATATAATTTATTTTTTAAGCGCGTCTGCACGATATAAAATTCACCCTCTTCTAAAAGTTGTTGCCGGATATATGCATTAAGTTGTTCAGCTTCTGTCTCATCCTGTTTCTCAGGACGATAACGGAAACATACAATATTGGTAGCAGGAGGCATCGCCAGTTCCCAGCCTTGCCGTTTTTCAATCATACTGGCAAAGGTTTTTCCCAAATCATACTGACGAGTTACATACTCACTAATGATTTCTGTTCCGTAACTTTTGAGCAAAGCATAAGCCTTTACACCCATCATCAATTTGGTACATTCCATGGTGCGCTTTCCCATATTGTACCACTCATGCTCTTCCTGATCGCTCCACAGATATTGCGCCTGCTGGGCAAAAGTACGGTAAGAATCCGCCTCATTCTTAAAAAGCAGAGCGGTAGTCAGTGCCGGTGTGAGCATCATTTTATGAAGATCAATGACTACTGAATCAGCCTGCTCCATTCCTTTGACCAGGTGACGGTATTTAGGAGAAAAAACCGCCGTTCCGCCATGTGCTCCATCTACATGAAACCACAGCTTATGCTGCTGACAAAAATTAGCAATGGCTTCCAGATCATCATAAGTACCGGATGAGGTGGTGCAGGCACTACCTACCACCGCGACCACTTCTATACCTTGAGCTTTAGCCTGTTGCAGATAATCTTCCAACGATTCGGTATGCATGCGCAGCCGTTTATCCGCAGGGATTTTAATAATACCTTCATCGCCCCAACCCATGACCCGAGCTGCACGGTCCACACAATAATGCGCTTCTTCTGATACCATCAGAGCTAATTTCTTACCAGAGCCTTTAAGCCACACATCTTCCGAAGATTTGGCACGGCGAGCAGCCAGCAGGGCGGTAAGGTTAGCCAGGGTACCTCCCGAAGTGAGAAAGCCACCTGCTTCATCCTGCCAATCTATTTCACGGCAAATACGCTGTACGACTACCCTTTCAATCGCATTGGCAACAGCTCCCATCTCATAGACTGCACTTCCATTGTTTAACAAGCTGCTTAGCAGGCTTGCCAGGGCTGTCACCGGGGCAGGGGGGACGACCTGATGGCCCATGTATTTTTTGTGATGGATATGAATAGAATCTTCCATGACTCGCTTAAAAAGCGCCATCACATCACCTTTTCCTTGTGCTTCGTCCTCCTTCCAGGCTTTCAACTGTTCGTCAGGAGTCTTCCAGGGTATAGCTTTGAGGTTCGTATCCGATTGGGTTTCCCGAAGGTAATCTGCCAGCATATCAATCAACTGATGTCCGGACTGACGGAAATTTTCGGGATCAAAAGCTTTATGTAACAAATCGCTCATGGCTTTGGTAGTAAAAAAAATTTGTAAGATGCAGCAAAATTAGTGATTAATTTCATGTGTTATTGTTCTTGGTGTTATAGTTGATATTCGTGGCACAAGCCCTTTTCCATAATACTTTAACACTTTCACACCATAACACCTTAAGCTTTGGCAGGAATTTACATACATATACCATTTTGCAAGCAGGCATGTCACTACTGTGACTTTCACTTTAGTACCAATACCAGTCGTAAAACTGAAATGGTACAGGCAATTATACGTGAGTTACAACTACAGAAAGATTATTTAGGTGGTGAATTGGTAAATACTATCTATTTTGGCGGAGGTACTCCTTCTCTATTGTCTGCTTCAGAATTGAGCCAGTTGCTAAAAAGTCTGGATCAGCTCTTTCCCATTACTGATAAAGCAGAAATCACTCTGGAAGCTAACCCTGATGATCTGAATGCTGATAAGCTGAAAATCCTCAAAACAGCAGGTATCAATAGACTGAGCATTGGTATTCAATCCTTTCATGAGCCTCATTTGAAGTTTCTGAACCGTGCCCATAATGCTAATGAAGCAAGCAATTGTGTACAATTCGCCCAGGATGTTGGCTTCGATAACATCAGTATTGATCTCATCTACGCTATACCTGCAAAAGACCACGCTATCTGGGAAAGCGATTTAGCCAAGGCAATAGCGCTACAAGTTCAGCATATCTCTTCCTACTGCCTTACCATTGAGGAAAAAACTGTTTTTGGGAACTGGCTGAGAAAAGGAAAACTGAAGGAAGTAGAAGATAATTACGCTGCCGAGCAGTTTGAAATGCTGCTCTCTACGCTCAAAACAAATGGCTATGAGCAGTATGAAATTTCTAATTTTTGCCTGCCGGACTTTTACTCCCGGCACAACAGCAATTACTGGCGAAAAGAACCTTATCTGGGAGTTGGTCCGGGAGCACATTCTTATAATGGTCAGCATCGACAGTTTAATATCTCTAATAACAACCTTTATCTGAAAGCTTTAACAGAAGAGAAAATTCCTGCTGAACAGGACATACTTGCGCTACATGATCAGATCAATGAGTATATCATGACCGGACTGCGTACCAAATGGGGTTGTGACCTGCGGAAAATCAAGGAAGAGTATAAATATGACCTATACCAGGAGAACAAAATTTACCTGGACCAACTGTTGGCAGATGGAAAAATTCTCATGCAAGATCAGTACTTAATTTTGACAGATTCAGGTAAATTATTAGCTGACCGAATCGCTTCGGACCTCTTTATAGTCAGGTGAAAAATATTTTTTGTGATATAATCCACTGAAAATCAGATATT
Organism: Catalinimonas alkaloidigena; assembly: GCF_029504655.1. NCBI lineage: Bacteria > Pseudomonadati > Bacteroidota > Cytophagia > Cytophagales > Catalimonadaceae > Catalinimonas > Catalinimonas alkaloidigena. Next base: position 28,830 of record NZ_JAQFIL010000001.1, on the reverse strand, counting down.
TGATGATTTTGCATAGCAAAAATCATGCACTTTTTCTTTTTCCAATTAGATTTTAGCATAGATGTTGCCCATGTAAGTTTATAAAAGATTACACAAAGTAACATCAACGCTATGAAAAAGATAATATTCACCATATGCTTAATAGGCCTTTTCGCTACGGCGCAAGCCCAGGTTTCTATCACTCCCCGCCTAGGCTTATCCATGCCTCAGGGCCTCATAGACAATGTAGCCGGAAATGGATTCGGCTACGGCTTAGATCTGGATTATGCGATCAATGATAATTTAAGGGTAGGAGCATCCTTTAGCCAGCATCGCTTTAATGATGAAATTGCGGGTTTTAGTTTTAACATGATTGACTTCAGCATCAGTCCGATTACTGCTTCTGTAAAGTACGTACTGCCCGGTGCTAAACTCCGTCCCTATATCGGGCTGGAAGGGGGATTGTACAACTTCAAAGTAGGTGCTGCAGGATTTAACATCACTCGTGAATATTGGGGATTGGCACCTTCACTGGGCGTACTATATCCAGTTAGTGAGCGGATAGACTTCTTCGCCAATGCGCAATACCATATTATGTATGTGAACGAGACTATTCCGATAGCTGATTTTAATATCAATCAAAACATCAAATTCGTACCCGTTAACCTCGGGATCTCATTTAAATTTTAGTAGTCTATGTATATAGATTAAAGACCGGGCACTTGCCTGGTCTTTTTTTTGCAAAAAGCCGGAATCAACCGGCTTTTTATTTTCTAAAATTTATACAAAGTAGCTACTGCCTATGCGGTTTCCTTTGCCTCACTTTCCTTCTTCAACTGCTCTTTCTTTCTGGTAATTACGGAGCGGTAATCAAATGGACGAATGATCAGGCGTGTGCCTTTGTCATAGGTAAAGTAATTCCATACCCAGTTACCCAGCGTAATGAGTTTCTGACGAAAACTTACCAGATACATCAGGTGCACAAACATCCAGATGATCCAGGCAACAAAACCACCAAACTTAAGCCCGCCGGGCAGATCAGCTACGGCCCGGTTACGTCCAATCGTAGCCATAGTACCTTTATCCAAGTAGTGGAAAGGTTTTATGTCCTTACCCTTAAGTTGCTTACTTATATTTTTTCCCAGGTTTTCACCCTGCTGTAGTGCTACCGGTGCCAGTTGGGGGTGTCCATCAGGATAATCTTCAGTAGACATCTTTGCCACATCACCAACAGCATAGATATTATCATAGCCCTGTACCAGATTGAATTGATTGACGATGTAACGACTTTTCTCTACAGTAGCCTTGTCCAGCCCCGGAAGCGTAACGCCCATCACACCGGCAGCCCAGATTAATGTTTCAGTATTAATCGTATTACCATTATTGAGCTTGACCTGATAACCGTCAAAATCCTCTACCATCGTATTAAGTTTGACGTTTACTTTGAAGCGATTTTCAAGATCATTTTGCGCTTTTTCTCCAGCTTTCTCTGACATAGCCGGTAATAGGCGGCCTAAACCTTCTACCAAATAAATATTCATTTTCGCGTTAAAATCCAGTTCAGGATAATCCCGGGGAAGCACCTGCGTTTTGAGCTCACCCAATGCTCCTGCCAACTCTACGCCGGTAGGCCCTCCGCCGACAATCACAAAATTAGTAAGCCGGTCAATTTCGTCTTCATTATCTGAGGTTACAGCACGCTCAAAATTTTGCAGAAAGTGACTTCTCAGGTTAAGCGCCTGCGGCACCTGCTTAAGAGGAAAAGCTAACTCTTCAATAGATTTGTTACCAAAATAGTTAGTCTTTGTTCCGGTAGCAATCACCAGATAATCGTAATGTATACGTCCGATATTAGTATTCACCATACTCTCTTCCGGGCTAACAGACTCTACGGTAGCCATACGGAAGAAGAAGTTTTTTTCTTCGTCAAACACCTTACGCAATGGTCCTGCGATAGAGTCAGGCTCCAGTCCGGCAGTGGCTACCTGATATAAAAGTGGCTGAAAAGTATGATAATTATGGCGATCCAGCATTACCACCTGTACATCTTTCATGCGCAGATTTTTGATAATTTGTATGCCCGCAAAGCCTCCGCCAATAATTACCACCCGGGGCTTGCCAATATCGGGGAGTTGAGTTGCCAGGTGTCTGCTTTCATAAGCATATTCTGAAGGAGTTTCTATTACCGCCATATGTATTGAGGTTTGTTAAGTTCAAAAAATAAAAATTTGTAATACACATTAATTCAACGTATGCGGCTGTCATGTGTTTATGTAAGTGGCTTACAAGTGCATATTTATACAAAAAAACCCATGAATAGCTTCATGGGTTTTTTCTATATTGTGAGTACGCTATGTTTTTCTAGGAAAGCTCCTGCTTTAAAAACTGCGCAGTATATCCTTTTTTACACTTTGCTACTTCTTCAGGGGTACCTTCGCAAATGATCTCCCCTCCCTCTCTTCCACCTTCAGGGCCAAGGTCAATGATATAATCTGCTACCTTAACCACATCCATATTATGTTCTATGATCAGTACGGTGTTTCCTTTATCCACCAGTTTGTTGAGTACATCCAAAAGATGCTGAATATCCTGAAAATGTAAGCCGGTAGTAGGCTCGTCCAGTATATAAAGCGTTTTGCCTGTATCTTTTTTAGAAAGCTCGGTAGAGAGTTTCACACGTTGTGCCTCCCCTCCGGAAAGCGTAGTAGCATGCTGTCCCAGGCTGATATAGCCCAGCCCTACATCATCCAAAGTCTGTATCCTTCGCAGGATACGCGGCTGATTTTCAAAAAACTCTACTGCCTGTTCTACGGTCATGTCCAGCACATCAGCGATAGACTTTCCTTTGAAGCGAATTTCCAGCGTTTCACGATTATATCGTTTCCCTTTGCAGCTTGGACAGGGCACATGTACGTCAGGAAGAAAATCCATTTCTATGAGTTGCATACCTGCTCCTTCACAGGTTTCGCACCTTCCGCCTTTGACATTGAAAGAAAAGCGTCCAGGCTTATAACCCCGAATTTTAGCTTCCGGTAACTGAGAGAACAATGAACGGATGTCTGAAAATACGCCGGTATAAGTAGCTGGATTAGAACGCGGCGTACGCCCGATAGGCGACTGATCTACTTCAATGACTTTGTCAATATTCTTGATACCCTTGAAACCTTTATAGGGGTAAGGTTCTGTATGAGAACGATAGAAGTGCTGGCTCAGCAGCGGAAACAGCGTGTTATGAATAAGGGTAGACTTCCCACTTCCTGATACTCCGGTCACACAAACCATCTTGCCTAGTGGTAAAGTAAGGGTTACATCTTTCAGGTTATTACCGCTTGCCCCACTCAGCTTTAATTCTTTTCCACTGCCTTCCCTTCTTTTTTCAGGCACTTTGATCTGACGCACATTATTCAGATAGTCAGCGGTAATGCCTCCGTTTTTGACAAAGTCTTTAGGACTACCGGAAGCGATTACCTTCCCTCCGTGTCTTCCTGCACCCGGTCCTATGTCCAGAATATAGTCTGAGTAAAGCATCATATCTTTATCGTGCTCTACCACGATCACAGTATTACCCAGGTCACGTAAATCCTGTAGCGCTTTGATGAGTTTTACATTATCCCGCTGATGTAAGCCGATACTGGGCTCGTCCAGGATATAGAGCACCCCTACCAGTTGCGTACCGATCTGCGTAGCCAGGCGAATCCGCTGCGCTTCACCTCCGGAAAGTGTCTTGAGTGGGCGGTTTAGACTTAAATAAGTAAGCCCTACATCTACCAGGAAGCCAATGCGCTTGCGTATTTCTTTCAGAATCTCGGTAGCAATGAGTCGCTGCCTGTCGCTGAGCCTGTCTTCCAAACCTACGAACCACTGGCTCAGGTCATCAATATTCATCATCGCCAGCTCAGCGATATTTTTATCATCCATTTTAAAGTGGAGAGATTCTTTTTTCAGGCGGGCACCTTCGCACTCAGGACAGGTATTACTGCTTACAAACTGCTTTACCCACTTCTGTGTTTTGTCGGTACCAGTCTCCTGTTGTTTTTCCAGATAACCAATTACTCCTTCAAATTTCACATTGTAATTGGAACCGGGATATTTGATAGATTTTACTGCTACTGTTTCTTTGTCACCATGCATCACTACCTTCATCACATCCTCAGGAATGTCTTTGATGGGAGTACTCAGTTTCACCTTATGCTTTTTCAGCACAGCTTCCAGCTTTTTGAATATCCAGATGTCACGGTATTCTCCAAGGGGAGCGATACCTCCCCGGCTGATGCTCAGGCTGTTGTCAGGAATGATAGCATCCAGGGCAAATTTATCTATCTTACCTAGCCCGTGACAAGAGGGGCACATGCCGTAGGGAGAATTAAAAGAAAAAGTATTGGGCGCTGGCTCATCATAGGAAAGTCCGGTCTCAGGGTCCATCAGGAATTTGGAGAAATGGCTTACATTACCTTCCGTGTCCGATATCATCATGATGCCTTTTCCGTGGCTGAGCGCGGTCTTGATAGATTCAGCAATACGGTAACGATCTTCTGACTCTACCACTACCCGGTCTATGACGATCTCTATATCGTGGGTCTTGTAGCGATCCACCTGCATTTTAGGTACCAGATCCATCACCTCGCCATTTACCCGTACTTTGGCAAAACCCATCTTACGAATCTGCTGAAACAGCTCTCGGTAATGTCCTTTACGCCCTTTTACTACCGGGGCCAGAATAATGAGTTTCTGCTGGTCAAAACTCTCCAGGATATAATCTATGATCTGGTCTTCCGACTGCTGCTTCATTTTCTTACCGGTTAGGTAGGAGTAAGCTTCCCCGGCACGGGCAAAGAGCAGACGCATAAAGTCATAAATCTCTGTGACCGTACCCACAGTAGAGCGCGGGTTCTTGGAAGTAGTTTTTTGTTCAATAGAAATCACCGGACTCAACCCGTTGATTTTGTCTACATCGGGGCGTTCCAGGTTGCCTATGAAAGAGCGAGCATAAGCCGAAAAGCTTTCCATATAACGGCGCTGCCCTTCCGCATAAATGGTATCAAAAGCCAGAGAAGATTTACCACTACCACTAATGCCTGTAACTACGATTAGCTTATTTCGGGGCAGCCATACATCTATATTCTTCAGATTATGCTCTCTGGCACCAAAAATTTCTATGGCTTCCTGGTCATAAGAAGTAGAAATATCATGCTCAGCAGTGCGTGATTGTATAGTTTGTGCTTCTGTTTGCTCCATACAAAGATTACATTACAATTTCGGTCTATACCCTAACTAATGGAAGGTACAAAAGGTGCTAAGTTATTATTTTTTATTATGAGTATTGTACATGCTTCTATTCAAAGCAATGTTTCTCATTTCCAGCTCCGTAGAAATAAAAACACATTTTTGCCACGCCAGCTTAATTTTAAGAAACTAGAAGCCAGCATGTTAAATCAGCTTAACCGAAAAATAACGAATTCTTAGTGCTCACAAGATTTCTTCTATGAGCTTTGTCGTAAGGGAATACTTAAATTCAACTGCAGTTCCCTGACAATTTTGGGAGTTGCTTTTCTAGTTGAGAATTTACGCAAAAAATCAAGCTTTTGTTTAGTTGTAAGTGAGGTTTGTTACTATCAGAACTAACTTATTCCTGACATTCGCAGAAAAGAAAAGCCGTCCATGCTTAACATTAACGGCTCATTATTGAAAATTCACATTCTACAAGAATGGCTTAGTCAGCCAGCTTTTGCACTATATGCTGCTCTACCGGGTCTTTGGAGATCAGAATTTCATAAGTATTCTTCTTCACCGTCAGCTCATCATCCCGCAACCAGGGATTGTAACGCTTGAGTGTTTTGTAAGTCACCCCATGCTCATGCGCAAATTCTACCAGATCAGGAATAGTTTCTTCTACTTTCACTGTATCAAAAGCAGGCTGCTTATAACGGGCTGCCTCCGGAATATTGAAGCCATATAGCCCAGGGTCTTCCAGAATGGCCTTGGCGGCCAGTACTCTGAAAAAGTAGCGGGAGGTTTCATCATTGAGCAACACATCAAAATAAGAGTCAACTTTTTGTTCATCTAATCTACGCTCCAATCCCCGCATGCCTACATTATAGGAGGCTGCCACACTGGTCCAGTCACCAAACTTATCATAAGCATCGTGAAGGTATTTACAGGCTGCCTCAGTCGCCTTGATAGGGTCACGTCTTTCATCTACCTCACCATTGACTTCCAGTCCGTACTGCTCGGCAGTACCTTCCAGCAGTTGCCAGAAACCTACCGCATTGCGGTGCGACATCGCATTCTCCTCAAAGTTACTTTCAATCGCTACGATATATTTGAAATCATCGGGGATATCGTTCTTTTTCAACACTTCCGAAATCCGCGACATCCAGCGGTGCGAACGCTTGATCATCAGAATGGTATTGGAATGCCAGTTGGCATTGACGTGGATTTCACGGTCAAAACGCTCCCGCAGATCAGGCTCCTGTAGCGGGATTTTTTCGCCGGCAAAAGTAACTTCATCGGGCGTAGGCACAATAAACGCCTGGTAATTCGGAAGTTTATTGGTACCTGCCATCTCCCTCCCATCAGTGCTTGTCTGTTCTCCACGCAGAGATGCCTCTTTTACTCCTGAGCTTTGATTCTCATCCGTAAGCTCCCTCCATCCCAGGTAAAAAACCAGGAGTAAAATAATGATAAACTGTACTCTGACCTGCGTTCTTAATGTCTTCAAAATTATGTTAGAAGTTTGGTGATAAAGTATATTTTGAATAAAAATTATCGATCACTTCTACTGCTTCTTCAGGGGTATCTACGAGATTAATCAAATCCATATCTACACTGCTGATGTTTTGCTCTTGCTTAAGTACCATCTCTTCTATCCAGTGCAGAAGTCCCTTCCAGTAGTCTGTACCGACCAATACAATCGGGAATCTACCGATTTTTTTAGTTTGTATCAGCGTCAAGGCTTCAAAAAGCTCATCTAAAGTACCAAATCCTCCGGGCATGACGATAAATCCCTGAGAATATTTGACGAACATCACTTTTCTAACAAAAAAATAGTCAAAAGTGATCAGTTTATCCGGATCAATATAAATATTACTGGACTGCTCAAAGGGTAAAATAATATTGATACCTACCGATTTACCTTCTTCCCTTCTTGCTCCTTTATTCCCGGCTTCCATAATGCCCGGTCCTCCACCGGTGATCACACCGTAGCCATGCCTTACCAGTTTGGCAGCTATTTCTTCTGCAGTTTTGTAGTATGGATGATCATTTTGTGTACGCGCCGAGCCAAATATGGTCACGCAGGGACCTATCTTAGCCAGACTTTCAAAACCTTCCACAAACTCCGACATGATCTTGAATACTGCCCAGGAGTCATTAATTTTGATCTCGTTCCAGTCGCGTTCTTTAAATGCTTTCTTGATGCGTTCTCCCGGACTAGGTATATGCTCAGGTAACTTCTTAGGCGATCCGTTGGTATTCGTATCAGTCTCACTTTTCATTATATTCTTCTTAAATTGATGGTTAATGTATATATCAGCTGTATAAAACAGACACTTGTAGGGTAACAATGACTTCAATAGCCGCTACAAATATTTTTGTCAAATGCATTATATGTAACGGAAATACCTCTCTTAACATTCCCGGTGCGTACAATCTTAATTTTACTTCAAAAGGTCGGTCAGCGCAGCTTCTACTCTTTTATACCTGAAGTCAAATCCGGTACTTTCTATTTTTTGGTTAGAGAGCTTATTACCTCCTAACACAATTGATGCCATTTCGCCAAAAGCAAGCCTGAGTGCAAAAGCGGGAACATTGGGAAGGAAGAGTGGTCTGTGTAATATTTTAGCGGCGGTTTGTGTGAGTTCTTTGTTAGTAACGGGGCGGGGGGCTACAGCATTGTAAACACCCTCTACTGTTTCGTTTTCCAGCGCATGTATATACATACGGCAGATATCGTCTATATGAATCCAGCTCATATACTGCTGACCGCTACCCAGCGGTGCTCCCGCTCCCAATTTGATGGGTTGTACAATCTTGGGTAGCGCGCCCCCCTTCATACTGAGGACCACACCCGTTCTGAGCTTTACGGTACGGATGTTGAGCCGGGAGATCTCATCTACTGAAGCCTCCCATTGCTTCACCACATCTGCGATAAACTCATCGCTTTTGGGACTGCTTTCATAGATTTCTGTACTTCCGGTATCAGCACCATAAATAGAAATTCCTGAGGCAGATAAAAAAGCCTTTACCTTATGTTCTCCCAATTGGGCCAAAGTATCGTGCAGGAGGCGAGTGGTTTCAGTACGGCTTTTGACAATAATTTGCTTACGGCTATCTGTCCAGCGGCTATCAGCAATCCCTGCCCCCGCCAGGTGGATGATATAGTCAGCTTGTTTTACAGCTTCGGGTTCTATTTCTTTCTTCTGAATATCCCACACATAGGTTTTTACTGGCTCATTCTCTTTTTGGGAACGACCCGATCGGGAACGATCCGGTCGGGATCGGCTGAGGTGACTGACCTCATAGCCTTCTTCCTGTAACATAGGTGTAAGCCTGCTGCCGATCATGCCTGTACCTCCGGTAATGAGTACGTTCTTGCTCATATTAAATCATTTATAGTTGAATATTAAAAACGACGCTCACATTATTATGTTCATACTCGGATAAGCACAAAAAAAGCGGCACTATGGCCGCTTTTGGTTGAATTCCTACATTGGTTCTTTTAATTGATGCTATATGAAACGCTTAGTGAGAAGGAACGACCCAATTGATATGACTGGTATACAGGTTTACCGCTATAATCATAAGCCTGCTCATACTTTGGATTAAGTAAATTTTCAGCTTTAAAACCAATAGAGTAGCTTTCACCAATACGCTTTGACAAAGTATAATTTAAGGCTGGTCTAGTCTGGTCATACACATCTGGGTCAAGCGCCTGAGTAGCAAAAGCAAGTCTTTCTCCCCAAATATTGAATGACAGCGCACTTTCCCATCCTGTCTCCGGATGAGTGTAAAACAAGGCTGCATTTACGATATAAGGTGACTGTCCTTGAAAAGGACGAGTCTCTTCAAGATTTGGCCTGTCAGCATTAGCAATCACCTGTTTCTCTTCATCAGTACGATCAGCCTCAGAATTGATAAAACTGGCATTTACAGAAAAACGTAAGTTTTGCAGAGCTGCAGAGATAAATCCGAGTGATTTACGAAACTCAACTTCCGCACCAAGTACCCTACCATTATCTACATTTACGGGACGGATCTCCGGAGTAGTGGTGGTAGGTGTAAGTTGTAGTACGATAGGATTATCAAAGTTTTTGTAATATACACTCACTGCGAATAGTTCGCCTGCATTAGGGTATATCTCATAGCGCAGATCCAGGTTTTGGACCAATGTGCGCTCCAGATCAGGATTTCCAGTATATATAGGAACAGAAATACCACTGTATGATACAAAAGGGGAAATCTCTCTTAAATTAGGTCTTGCCAAGGTCTGGCTCGCCGCCGCTCTTAAATTTGAATTATCATTTAACTTATAAATTGCGCTCAATGCCGGCAAAACATCCAGTTGCTCAATTCCACCCGTACGTCCATTAGATGCTTCTGCAGTAAAATCTGTAGACTCTACGCGCGCTCCACCTATAAGCTTCAAGCTGTTGGTAACATTATAAGCAGCCATCAGATAGGTAGCCCAAATCTCTTCGGTCCCTTCATAAATATTGCCCGAGAAAGTCTGGTCTGCATAGTAATTTCCAAATCCGTAAAAGCCTGTACCTGTGCTTTCTGGGGTGTTGACTAACCCAAAATTATTTAAAGCGAAGAAATCTGAGATGTCATCATCTTCTCCTGCCTCTGAGAAAGTAGTAAAATCAGGATTATATAAATTTTGATTTTGAGAGACTATTGAAACAAAGTCCTCTCTAAAATCCCTTTGTTTATTTGAGTAATATCCTCCGAACTTCAGCTGGTTATCGCTTTGCTCCTGGGAAAGAGGGATAGTAATATCTACCTTACCATTAAGTTGGTTGTCTTCCAGATTTCTGTAGATACGGGAAGGTAAAATACCTATTTCCGATTGATTAAGTGAGTATCCTCTGTTATAACCAGGCACACCGAAACCGGCCAGTCTGATATCGGGTTCTTCCTGCGTGGACAAGGCATAGCCTGCGGTCCACTCCAATTTCGCGCCGTTAAGGAAATCCTTAAAGAAATGTCTGCCTCGTAGCTGGGTATTATTTAATTCTCTTTCCTGGAAAGAAACGATACGGTCTTCAAAGTTGGTACCTCCCCGGAAAGACTGCCAATAGCCATTATAGGTGCGGGCATTTACCAGGTTGTCATGGTTATAGAGGTTTTCTAAAGTAATTTCATGATTAGGAGAAAACTGATATGCAATGCTAATGATACCTCCTAATTGGGTATTTTCATCACCATTCACAACATCATAAGACTGTTCATTTCGTAATTCCTCTGTACCTGCGTCAAAATACAAGCCATACGTTCCATCATCATAAAAGGTATAAGACTTATCGTAGCTGATTGCTGCGCTATAACCTAAATTTTTTCCAAATAATGTTGTTCTATTCCCCACTGAGATATCAACCCCATGATTGAGAGGTACTGATTGTTGGGTTGCCAGAAAGGGCGTTTCAAAAGCATTAGAGGTTTGTTCAATAATGTCTCTTTGTTCCTGATTGGCAGGTGCTCTTCCGGCTCTCTCTAAGCCACCTGCCAATGCAGGATTGCCAATTCTTTCGCGGTGCTGGGTAAATGCATCAGGTAATGCACGGGTACCATCATCGTAGCCAAGAAAATCCAATTCTCCTTCAGCTCCATCAGTAAGAAAGTTGTTGATAAATGATGATTTGGTATTGTATGTGGCAGAAAGCCCAAAATTGAAAAAGAACTCCTCAGGTAGTGACTTGGTCGTAATATCTACTTTACCCCCGGTAAAGTTTCCGGGTTGGTCAGGCGTAAATGTTTTTACAGTCACCATATTTTCTACTACATCTGAGGGAATCAGGTCCAGGCTTGTACTGTTACGATAGGGGTCGGTACTCGGTAAGGTCACTCCATTAAGCTGAGAAATAGAATAACGGTCTCCCAAACCTCGCATGACTACATATTTACCATCTTCTATAGAGGCGCCTGTTACCTGCTTGATTGATTCCGCAGCATTAGAACTACCTAATTGTGCCATTTCTTTGGAAGAGATTCCATCCTGTACTGCCAAGGCATTCTTTTGTATTTTAAGCAATGCTACATCATTATCTCTGATGGCCTGCGCAGTGACTACTACTTCCTGCAACTCTGTATTTTCTTCTTGAAGAGCAACATCCAACGATTGATTCTGACTAGCTATTACTTCTACACCTTCAATCTTTTGGCTGGCATAGGATACATAGCTGACTACCAGGGTATAAGTACCCGGATCTAATTTAAGCTGATAATTACCACTGATATCGGTAACTGTTCCAGTGGAGGAGCCTTCTAACTGGACGGTGGCTCCAATTAATTCTTCACCGGTTTGTGCATCTATGATCTGTCCACTTACGGTACCTGTACTCTGTGCCCATACAGTCTGTAAGCCCGCAATCATGCAAATCAAGAAAGCACTGATTAGATTTGTTTTCATAACTATTTAATTGAAATGGAATCTTAGGGAGAGTAAAAGGACCACCACCTGAATGGCGGTCCTCCTTCTCATTGTAGTTTGAGATTATTCTTGGATGTATTAATCAACTAAATATCCTAACTGAGACAGGGTAGACCAACCAGACAGCCAGGTAGCTTCACCAGGCACAAACGCGCCGCGATAGTCAACCTGCTCCAGTCCTTCCGGAACAGTAACTGTAGCATCAGTAGTTGCAGCAGGACGAGGATCAAGCCCGCCATCAGTAATACGGCTGATTCCGCTTAATACGGCATCAGCAGAGAATACATTGTTGTTATTTGTTAATTCAGCCACTACAGCCTCAGTTTGAGCGGTGTAACCTTCATCTTCCCCACTTGTGGCCTCTACCAAACTGGCTAAGTCAGTTGCGCCTCCAAATACTGCAAAAGTGTTATTAAGTATCTCTAGCTGGTATCCATCAGCAGTAGCGGTTACCAATCTTCCGTAAGAGTCATTTTCATCTCCTTCACGATCTTCCACCTGAAGAGCAACTCCCGGAAAATCTTCCATGATAGAATTTCCAAGCTTTCCTGCGAAAGCATCACGAAGCAATAGCCCACGTTGAGCACCTGTAGCACTTTGCCCAGGGCCAATTAGCGTAGCATTGAAAAGGTTAGGAGCGGCAAATAAACTGGCATCATCTGGATTAGCTCCATCCCACTCTCCAACTTGATCATATGCTTCATCGCTTCCTTCTAGCTGAATAGCGAACAAGAACTGTCCGTTGCCTCTCCAGCCTTCGTCAAAGTCAAAGGCGTCATCTGTAGCAAAGGCTACACTCACATGGCTGATATCTACGGTGCCTCCAAATATCTCTACACCATCATCTCCACTGGAATAGATATCCACATGGTCAATGGTTGTACCACTTCCAACTCCACCCAGCGTCAGTCCCTGAATTTCACTATTGGCAGCAATACCTACTCCGCTATAACGAATAGATACATATTGCAGCGTACCTGAGTTGTCATCCGGCTGGTCGCCTCCATACACACCACGAGATTCATCCGATGAAATACCTTCAATGGCTATGTTAGAAGTTGCCCCACCTTTTTCTGTAGGCGCACGTCCCAGTAGAATCAAACCACCCCATTGTCCGAAGTCAAATGGTGTTAAACCAGCATTAACTGTATCGGCTTCAGAAGTAAATATGATTGGGTTTTCTGCTGTACCCACTGCCTGAATCTGAGCTCCCTGGCTAATAATTAGTGCAGAGGTATTGTCATTACCTGTCTCTGCAGTAAAGCGTACAGTAGTACCTTCTTCAATATTCAGGACCGCGCCATCTTCTACATACACAAGTCCAGTCAGAAAATACTCATTGTCAGCTGTCCACTCATACGTTTCACCAGCTACCAGGTCATCATCTGTGATATATACTGTAGCAGGACCTTCAGTATCACCTTCAGTTACTTCAAAAGTAACGGCATTAGAAGTTTCACCTCCGGCAGTAACAGTTACGTCTACATCACCGACAGATAACCCACTGGGAACTGTGGTAGTAATTGAACTAGTGGTGGAACTGGATACTGTAGCACTGGTGCTTCCAAAGCTTACACTTGGACTATCCCCAAAATTAGAACCTGAAATCGTTACAGTCGTTCCTTCTGGTCCACTGCTAGGAGAAGTGCTGGTGATGGATGGGGTAGTATCCGGATCCGGATCATCTTCATCATCACAAGATGTAAAAAATGTGGCCATCAGGCCGAGGGTTAATAGTAGGGTTAGCGATAATTTCTTCATAATTGAATTTTGTAGTGTTTCTTGCTAAAAATTTCACCTGCAAAATTCAATATCTAGTATTAACCTATCACGACCGAAATGTTAACAAATCATTAATGATAAAGAATTGATGTTAATTTATTGTTAACACATAAAACAAGAAAACTCCTGATTCACAGGAGTTTACTCATAATACACATATGTTGACTAATATTCAACTATCGGTTGATAGGCACTTTCTGAAGAATCTTCTTGATGATGTCCGAAGTACTAACACCATCTGCTTCTGCCTCATAGTTGAGCAGAATACGGTGGTTAAACACATCATGTGCTACCTCTTTGATATCTTCCGGCAATACATAATCGCGCTGGTCAAAGAAGGCAATAGCTTTGGCAGCAATATTAAGATTGATACTGGCTCGCGGAGAAGCGCCAAACTGAATGTAACTAGCGATATCCTGCATATTGTATTGCCCGGGAAAACGGGTAGCAAATACCAGCTCAACGATATATTTCTCCAGCGAATCAGAGATACTTACCGAATTGATTTCATCACGAATGGCGAATACATCTTCTTTGGTAAGCACAGATTGAAGATCGCCGCTAAATGACATATTAGACATACGGCGCATCACTTCCAGCTCATTTTCTTTAGAAGGGTAGTCTACATGTACCTTCATCATAAAACGGTCTACCTGTGCTTCAGGCAAAGGATAGGTTCCTTCCTGCTCTACCGGGTTTTGCGTAGCCAGCACCAAGAAGGGACGATCCAGAGGATAAGTAGTCTCTCCGATGGTTACCTGCTTTTCCTGCATAGCTTCCAGCAAAGCTGACTGTACCTTAGCAGGAGAGCGGTTAACCTCATCGGCCAGAATCAGATTGGCGAATATTGGGCCTTTCTTTACCTCAAAATTAGCCTTCTGCTGGTTATATATCATTGTACCGATCAGGTCGGCAGGCAAGAGATCAGGAGTGAACTGTATGCGCTGGAAATTAAGATGCAGCACTTTAGCCAGGGTATTTACAGTGAGCGTCTTGGCAAGACCAGGAACACCTTCCAGCAAAATATGCCCCTGCGTAAATAAGCCAATCAGCAGACGGTTTACCATATACTCCTGTCCTACTACTACTTTTTTTACTTCAGTAAAAACCTGTTGTATTTTGCTCTGATATTCTTGCTTAAGTGCTTCGTCAGTTGCTTTATCCATTGCTAAAAAGGTAGTTTTATCTATAAATCAAATTATGATGCAGATGTTATTTTGCGGCTCCTTCGGGTAGCAAATTGCTCCAAAAAGACGACAATGCCTATGCCAAGCAGCATAAAAAGCAGCGCCTGCCAAAGCAAGGGGTCCATTGATGTTGCTTCTAAGTACTCTCCGGGCAATACGTTTTCGGTAATAAAAGGAACCTCTTCGCCTTTGCTGTTAACTCTTGTCTGTACTACTTCTTTCCAGGGCCATATTTTGTTTAAGGAGCCTATCATAAAACCTGCTAAGAGGGCTACTGCTACATCATGAAATTTGTGAAGTAACCACGAAATGATGCGGGCAAAGCTTAAAAGCCCTATAATACAACCTACTCCAAAGATTGCAATTACTCCCAAATCTCTTTCATTCACTGCTTCCAGGATGTAAGCATACTTGCCTAAGATAAGTAAGATAAAACTTCCGGAGATGCCAGGCAATATCATTGCACAGATGGCTACTGCACCTGACAGGAACACAAACCAACTTGCAGTGGGGGTTTCGGCAGGAGTAGCCAAGGTGATGATAAAGGCTATCACTATACCTAGTCCTCCTGCTATAATAACGCCTACACTCCAATTTTTAATCTCCCTGGATACCGATACTGCTGCTATAATCACCAGCCCAAAGAAAAACGACCATAACTGAATAGGGTAGTTTTCCAGAAAAATATGAATTAGCTGGGCTAAGGTAATAATGCTTAGCGCAATGCCACTCAGCAGTGTAAGCAGAAAACTTCCGTTCACATGCTCCCACAATGGCTTGATTTTAAACTTCAGCAAGAGCTGTATGGCTTCCAGATTAAATGACTTGATTGAGTCAAGCAGGGTGCCATAAATACCTGTGATAAATGCGATAGTACCGCCTGATACGCCAGGCACCACATCGGCACCGCCCATAGCTACACCTTTCAAGAAAAGCTGTATATAATTTCTGAGTCTTTGCATGATTTTTTAGGGCATGAAATGGTCATCTGAGCAAAGTTGAAAAGTTCTTGCTCAACAGGTATTTATTTCTGTTCCAGAAAATGATTAAAGGTATCGCCTCTCAGCCCTAAACGTATTGTCTCCAGAGGAATAACTTCGTTAGGAGCAATATTTCCTACATTCACATTGGCCCCTAATAGCTTAATAAACCAGACCTGCTGCTCCTTTTGGGGTGCCTCCCATATAATTTTTTCAAAAGGGATTTTGGTCAATATTTCTTCTACTAATCCTGACCTGACTTCTCCGCTGGAACGAAACAGGCCAACATTACCTCCCTCACGAGCCTCACCAATTACTTTCCAGGCGCCAGCCTCCAACTCTGCCTGCATTAACTCTATCCATTTATAAGGAGGCATAATCTTGGCAGCATCTTTAGAGCCTACTTCCGAAAGTACAGTTACCTGCTCTGCCAGCTTACTGATATATTCACACTTTTGTCCATGCTCCATATCTACAGAGCCATCTGATACTTCAGCAAATGATACTCCGTACTTATCCAGTATCTTACGGTAATCATCAAACTGACTTCTTATAGCAAATGCTTCAAAGAGGGTGCCACCAAAATAAACTGGAATTTGAGCGTCGTGATAAATCTTGATTTTTTCCTGTAAATTGGGGGTGACAAAAGAAGTACCCCACCCGAGTTTAACTATATCTACGTACTCACCAGCTACACTAATAAAGTCTTCTACTTCTCTTAAACTCAAACCTTTGTCCATTGCCATGGTATAGCCATAAACTCTGGGCTTCAGTGTCCGCTCAGGAACCTGACTTAGCGTATAATTCATTAAAAAAGATTTATTTTCTGTACTGATCTATGATTTTAAACAATGCTTTTTGAGTTTCTAACCTTGGAAAGAACTCATACAGAATTTCATGTCTGTCAAAATCCAAAGTTAAAGCATTTTCCAGAAAATTAAACGCTTCGCGGAATTTACCGGCACAAATAAGGTAAGCGGTAGCATAATAGTAGAGATCTACCTGTTCTGGGAGCTCATCTATCCCGTCAATTATTAGCTCTAAGGCTTTTTCATAATCTCCCTGTTCATAATATACATTAGACCAGTCCAGCCATACTTCTACGTTTTCAGGGTCTATCAGGCTAGCCTCCTGATAGGCATCCATACAAGAGACAATATTTCCCACCTGATATTCAGCTTCAGCCAGTTTCAGCCAGTACTGCGCATTATCACCATTGATTTTGATAGCCTTATTGAAGAAATGTACTGCTTCCATCCATTTTTGCTGCTTGCTGAGTGACGACCCTATGCCGAACCAAGCTTCATCGTACAGATAGTCCAGCTTAGCAGACTTATGGTAATATTTGATTGCTTTTTCGTACTGATTAAGCTTTTCGTAAGCTCCTCCTAAATAACAGTAAGTTTCGGGACTGGCTCCTTCAATTTTATGGGTTTGCAGATAAGCGTCTACCGCTTTTTGATACTGCTTAAGGTTCATCCGAGCATTACCCAAATTGAAATAAGCAGATGAAAACTGCTCGTCAATGGCTACGGCATACTCATAAGCCTGTACTGCCTTATCATATTCACCCAGCTTATTATATACAATTCCCATATTGTACCAGGCATGCTGAGAGTAGGGGTCCTGGTTAATGAACCGTTCGTAGTACCCCAGACTATCTTCCAGTTCACCAGTCATATCAAGGCAGAACGCCAGCTCATACATAGCATCTTCATGATGAATATTTTGTTCAATAGCCTGTTTATAACAATCTATCGCCTTACCATATTCCGCAGCGTTTTGATAGACAAGCCCCATGTTGTAATATATCTCATCTTTCTCAGCACTGAAGCTGAGTAAATGTTCAAATTCATGGATGGCTTCCTGATGTCTCCCTGAGTAGGTAAGGATATTACCTTTAAGCATTAGTATCTCAGTATCATTAGGCTGAAGGTTAGAAGCTTTGTCTATTGCCTCCAAGGCTTCTTCGTACTCTTCCAGATTGGTAAGAATCTGAGCTTTGTTCATGAGTAGCTCAGCAGAGTAGGGATATTGTTCAGTTCCCATATGACAGACGTCCAACGCTTTTGAATTATCGTCTGTCTGCAGATAGTGGTCAATAAGGTCAATATAAACATTTAAGTCAAAAAACTGCGTGGCATTGTTCTGCTTCTGCTCCTCAAACCACGCCGCCAGCTGATTACCATCCTCTCTTCTTTTATAGTTTTCTCCCATACATCTTGACATTCATGTTGTTATCGAAAAATAATCATCTGTAAAGAGTGCCATTTACAGATGACCTGCTTTAAATATATATAATACTTCAACCATCGCCAACTGTTCTTTAGTTCTTTAAATGCACTATCTCAGGCCATGCTTTCAGGTTTTAGTTGCCGGCAACACCAGCGGACTGTATTTTCAAAATCTGTAAATTCTATATCTAATACCTGCTTAATTTTAGCATTATCATACGTATGTTGATTCTTAGAAATTTGCTCTATCTCATCAGTGACTAAAGGAGTTCCCCTACTTAGTGTTGTTCTCACTTTATCCATTATTACAGCCAGCTTAATCATAAGTCCTTTCACTTTGATATGGGGTGGCCGCTTGCCAAACCCTCTGGCTATTGTTTCAAAAAGTTCTTTGTAGCTCACACTACCGGCACTGATAATAAAGCGTTCTCCTCTAATTTCTGAACCCAATAGTCGAACTGCTACTTCTGCTACGTCTCGGACATCTACATAGTTTACTTTTCCTTCTGTATAAAAGCGGTTTTCTTCCCAAACGTATTTAAATACCTGCGTGCTACTTTTGTCCCAATCGCCTGGTCCTAATACTAGGGAGGGGTTAATGATCACGGTATTTAAACCTTCCGCGTAAGCTCTCCAAACCTCCAATTCTGCTTGATGTTTGCTGCGGGCATAGGCTGTGTTTTTTTCTCCATCCGTCCACTGGGTTTCTTCTGTACTTATATCAGCACTTTTATCTTTACCTATTGAGGCCACTGAACTTACATGTAAGAAGCATTTTATTCCTGACTGGAGAGAGGCATTAACCAGATTAGCTGTGCTCTCTACATTTACACGTCGCATCAGATCTTCATGTTTGCTATCGTAAGAAACAATCGCTGCACAATGAACAACCTGCTCCACTCCCTCTAAATACTCCTTCATCTCCCCTACTTGTAACAAATCTCCAGTGACCCATGTAATTTGTTGTTGTATATCTTCCAGAAGTTTCAGGTCAGAATGCTCCCTTTTCAATGCCTTGATAATGTATCCTTCTGCCAGAAGCTTTCTGCAAATAAAACTGCCTATGAGTCCATTGGCACCCGTAACTAATACCATGTCAAAATATTTTCTTTTCTTATGAGTCCAACAAATATACAGCTTCCCTGCTTAATTACCCGGCTGGTAGTTTGTTCAGGTTTTATGACACTTTTACAAGAAGCTGCTGTATCGTATATTTCTCTTTATTTTAGCGCTTAAGTATTTCAATTTCTTTTTAGCACATGGCAGACAAGGATACTCATCAGGCAGTAGATACTATTGCTGATGATAAGACCAAAAAAGTAAAACTTAACAAGAAAAGTTTTCAGAGCCTTTTAGGTATCTATAAATTTATAGTGCCGTACAGATGGCAGTTCACAATAGGCATTGTCAGTCTGGTTTTCTCCAGCCTGACCCTGCTTACCTTCCCCTTAGCTTCTGGTGAACTGATAGATGTTGCGTCCGGTAACACTTCCTGGATCGGTGAAAGCATAGATATGATTGCACTCACCCTGTTGGGTATTTTTTTGATTCAGAGTATTTTCTCTTTCATTAGAGTATACTTTTTTGCCCAGGTAAATGAAAAGTCCATGGCAGATATTAGGCTGACTTTGTACAGTAAATTGATGTCATTGCCAATGACTTTTTATGACCAACACCGTACCGGAGAAATTATTAGCCGAATTACTTCCGACGTATCTCTACTTCAGAACACTTTTTCCACTACGCTGGCGGAGTTTTTAAGACAATTTGCTACGCTCTTTATTGGTATCATTGTCATTTCACTGATGGCCCCCAAGCTTACGGCATTTATGCTAGCTACTTTCCCGGTATTGGTCATTCTATCTATTTTATTTGGCAGAAAAATTCGTGAGCTATCTAAAAATACACAGGATCAACTTGCTGACACTAATGTTATCGTAGAAGAAACGCTTCAAGCAATACAAGCAGTAAAATCCTTCACCAGTGAGCTTTTTGAAATTAAAAAATACAATAGTGCTCTTACTTCAGTGGTAAGTATTGCGCTGAAAGCAGCTGTTTATCGGGGTTTATTTATTTCGTTTGTCATTTTTGTACTTTTTGGCGGTATCGTCGCAGTAATATGGTACGGTGCATCTTTAGTAGAACAAGGTGATATTACCATAGGGGAGCTAATTTCATTTATACTTTACACTACTTTAATCGGTGGTTCCATTGCAGGCTTGGGTGATTTGTACGGACAGATTCAAAAAGCTGTAGGTGCTTCTGAACGGGTGCTTGATATACTGAATCAACAAGAAGAGTTAGACCCAACTCAATATTATAAGGCTAAACCTGACCCTGTAATTCAAGGTAGCATAGCATTTAAAAATGTAGCTTTTTCATATCCTACACGTAATGATGTTCAAGTACTTACAGATATTAGCTTTCAAATTAATAAAGGTGAAAAAATAGCATTGGTCGGGCATAGTGGGGCGGGTAAATCTACAATTACTCAATTGCTACTCAGATATTATGATGTTGACCAGGGGAAAATTATGGTTGATGGGCAAAATATCAGCGCTTATGATCTTCTGGAATTTCGCAAACATATCGGAATCGTCCCTCAGGAAGTGATTTTGTTTGGGGGAAGTATTAAAGAAAACATTATGTATGGCAGACCTGGAGCTTCCCTTGAAGAGGTCCGTCTTGCAGCTCAAAAAGCTAACGCTCACGACTTCATAGAAGGATTTCCTGAAGGTTATCACACTAAAGTTGGAGAGCGAGGGGTCAAACTATCCGGTGGACAAAGACAAAGAGTGGCTATCGCCAGGGCTATTTTAAAGAATCCGGAAATTCTGATATTAGATGAAGCCACCAGCTCATTAGATGCTGAATCAGAACATCTTGTCCAGCAGGCACTTGACCGCCTTATGGAAAATCGCACTACGATTATTATAGCGCATCGATTAGCTACCATCAAAAAAGTGGACAGGATTTATGTCCTCAAAGGTGGCGAAATTGTAGAGCAAGGTACGCATGAACAATTAAATACCCTTCAAGGAGATTACAGTAATCTTGTAAAACTACAACTACAGGAAGATTAACATGGTGTTGTGAATGTTAACAGCATTATTTTTTAGCCATACTAATGATAGTCTGGCTTACTACATTCTTATTTGACTAACTAACTCAAGTACACTATAAAAGTTTTTTCTATTTGATTTTCTTGTCTACGCAATGCTCCACTCTATTACATGAGGTTCAACATTGTACCTTAAGAGCTTTTGGAAATAAACATACAACCAAGCCAGCCCTGTCATAACTCAGTTTCATGTTCATGGATAGCACTATAATGGATCAAGCAACAAATCTGGGGGACAGTAGTACTAAGCATAGATTTTGGAAAGTCTGTAGAGGAAGAAGCTAATGTTTCTCACCCCTCTGAACTGTGACCTGAAAGCTTTGATTTTGGCATTGAAAGATTCAGCAGCAGCATTAGTACTTCTTCTATCAAAGAAGTTTAAGATAGTTTTATAGTGTTGCTGAATGGTTCTAGAGACTGTATTGAAAGATTTAAAGCCAGCTTTTTCTACCTGATCATACCATCTGGCCAGTCTGGTGAAAGCGACACCTTTCTCTTTAGTGTTTTGGTATATATGTCCTAGCTTTTGAGCTAATTCATAAGCTTGCTCAAGCTGTGGATAGAGTTTGAACAGGATTTCTGCCCTGTGGACTTGGGAAGACGTCCATTTGCTTTTGTCCTTGAAGAGCAGGTACCTGCTCCTGACCAGTAGTTGTTTAGGAGTATCACCATTTTCTAACCTGTTGGCAACGAAGGTTCTGCCTACTTCTTTGCTCAATTCCATTTCTTGGTTCTCTTGCTCAATAGCTTCCCAGCGATAAGCTATCCTCATTTCCTGAACTGCTTCATAAGCCAGTTTTTGCACATGAAAACGATCGGTGACTAAAACAGCTTTGGTAAATGTCTTAGTCACGATCTGTTCCATACTGGCCCCCATGGAATGGCCGCCATGTCTAAGGTGACTTCTTTGACCAGCCTCCTTTTTTCTAATGGGATCTTTCTAAGCAGGATAGACTTTACTCGTTCACTGTTAGTACCCTTGATCATTGCAATAAGGCAGCCTTTATTCCCCCTGGCCGCTTTGTTGGTGATCACTGTGTAAAGTTCACCCTGTGAAACTGCTGTTTCATCAATAGTGATATATTCACCAACATTCTCAGGAAAAACAACATAATCCTCGGCATGCTCTAACTGATCCCAATGCCTGTAGTCACTCAAATGAGCAGCATATTGCTCTTCTAATAACTTGCCGTTTATATGGAAGTAGTTGCCTAAGCTTTTACAGCTTACCGGTGTGGTATCGATGCAATGCTTTTAAAAAAGACGCGAATTCCATAGTCATTCGCGTGCCCTGAGCCACCAATTCCCAGTTTCTAAAAACTACCTTTCCTGTATCTTCATTCCACCACCTTCTGCGTTTTACTTTCAGATAGCAGGCTTTACCGCGTATGGGAAAATCTTTTACAGTAATTTCTGCAAAATAGCCTTTGGAGATGAGGTTCTCACCTGCATATTCCTCCGGATGCTGGTTCTTCTCTGCTAAACTAATAGTGTAGCTCTCTTCTGTCTTTTCTACTGAAGTAACTTCAAAATAGTCAAGCATCCCATCCGGTAGAAACAAAGAAATGATAGCTTTATCCAATGATTCTTTTTGACGGCTAAATTATACCCTAACAACTTACCCCACAACTTTTAAGCTTGATCCACTATAATGAAAGAGATAGATGAGATGTTAGATATAAGCATATAAGCATATAAGCATATAAGCAAAAAAAAAGCCTTACTACTTCAGTAGTAAGGCTTAGCTTTGATTGCCCTTTTCTAAGCAAGAAAGGGGCAATAATAATAGAAAGGCGGCGACCTACTCTCCCGCGGAATGCAGTACCATTGGCGCTGCCGGGCTTAACTTCTCTGTTCGGAATGGGAAGAGGTGATCCCCGGCGCTAGAGCCACCCTAAGATCTTAAATACTTTATTATCATAACTCCTATTGAGCTTATGAAGTGTTTGGAATGGGAAGAGCAGGGGTTGCTTTCAACTGATCCCCGGCGCTAGAGCCATCCTGAGATTTTGGTTAAAGGTGAATGCTTATAGTTTCAAGTTACAGCTTTTATACTGCTCAACTTTCAAGCTTTCACTTTTAACGATCAATATCATATTGACATGAGATATGTAAGAGAGATGTAAACTTAGATTAATCTGTGCACAGAAAGACTATTGGGTAATTAGTATGGCTCAGCTACATATATTTCTACACTTGCACCTGCCACCTATCAACGTGATCGTCTATCACGACCCTCAAGGAAAGCCTCATCTTGAAGAAGGTTTCGCGCTTAGATGCTTTCAGCGCTTATCCTTTCCGAACGTAGCTACCCGGCGGTGCAGTAGGCACCACAACCGGCACACCAGCGGTTCGTCCAACCCGGTCCTCTCGTACTAAGGTCAGAACTTCTCAAGCTTTCTACGCCCACCACAGATAGGGACCGAACTGTCTCACGACGTTCTGAACCCAGCTCGCGTGCCACTTTAATGGGCGAACAGCCCAACCCTTGGGACCTTCTCCAGCCCCAGGATGTGACGAGCCGACATCGAGGTGCCAAACCTCCCCGTCGATGTGAGCTCTTGGGGGAGATCAGCCTGTTATCCCCAGAGTACCTTTTATCCTTTGAGCGATGGCCCTTCCATGCGGAACCACCGGATCACTATACCCGACTTTCGTCCCTGCTCGACTTGTAGGTCTCACAGTCAAGCGCCCTTATGCTATTGCACTCCACATGCCGTTACCGACGGCATTGAGGGCACCTTGGGAAGCCTCCGTTACCTTTTAGGAGGCGACCACCCCAGTCAAACTACCCACCACACACTGTCCCCAGATAGGGTTAGGCACTAGATAAAAGAAGGGCGGTATTTCAAGGTTGTCTCCACGATGCCTGGCGACACCGCTTCCTAGACTCCCGCCTA